>NZ_FOFV01000021.1 GCF_900111005.1 Lentzea albida | reverse complement strand
AGACTGCACACCTGGGCTTCGAGGTCGGCGGGTGTGCGGTGCGGGGTGGTGAGCGGACGACTGGAGCGGTCGGCCAGGCCGGCCTCGCCTTCGCAGCGCCAGCGACGTATCCACTTGTGGGCCGTTGCCCGGGAGATGCCCATCTCGGCGGCCACGTGGGCGACCGGCCGACCTGTCAGGACGCGAGTGATCAGAAGCCGCCTGCCATGAACGGTCAGGCGGGCGTTACGGTGGGACACGAAGGCCTCCGTGCGGTGCAGATTCGACACCTACACCACACACGGAGGCCTTCCCCATGATCAAGGCCCGTCAACAACGCTCGTGGTCAATACACCTAGGCGTCGTCGGTTCGCACCGTCTGGATGTGCACGGTCCTGGCGCCCTCGTGGGCGTCGCGGCCGTGCCAGCAGCGGTAGTTGTCGAGGACCAGCAGATCGCCCTCGGTCAGCCGGAGCCTCGGCAGGTCCCGCTGCACCCGCTCGACCTCCGCGTCGAAGCGGGACAGCATCGCGGTGACGTGCTCGGTGCGGGGATCGCGGTGCAGGGCCGCGACCCCGTCCGTGCGGCGGGTGATCCGCCTGCCGGTGCGCGTGAACTCGATGTGGCGGCCTACCCGCGGTGTCGCGGGTAGGCCGCGCGTCTGCGCCCAGCGGCCGTACAGGTCGACGTCCGCGCCCCTGAGGAAGTCCCGCAGCTCCGCGTCCAGCGAGTCGGTGAACTCGTGCGCGTCGAGCACGAACGACTCACCTCCCCGCGGGGCCTGCGAAGCCAGCAGCACCAGGACGTGGTCCTCGTCGGGGTGCCTGCGCCGCACGGCCTTCCCGCCGACGTCCACGACGACGTCGAAGCTGTCCGCGTGCAGGCCGACGACCCCGCCGTCGACGGAACGCCTGGTGCGGTGGGGGAACAGCTCCCGCAACGCCGTGCCGAACAGCAGGGACGCGGCGACCGGCAGCGAGTCCGCCGAGTTCGGCAGGCCGGTGAGGACCACGGCCCCGATCTCGGACAGGGCGGTGCGCGCGGCGGGGTCCAGGGCCGGTAGGCGGGGAACGATCACCGGCGCGGCCCGAAGTCGCGGGACGACGGCACGAGCGCGGCCAGGGCCGGTGCGGCGAAGCAGATCACCGCGCACGCGGCCAGCACGGCGGGCGCGCCGAAGGACGAGATCGCCGGGGCGATGAGCGCGAGGCCCACGGGCGCCAGGCCGTACGACATCAGGAAGTCCAAAGAGGACACGCGGGCCAGCTTGGACGGCTCGACCTCGCGCTGGGTCGCGGTGAACCACGGCACGTTGAACAGCTCGATGCCCAGTCCGGCGACGGCGTAGGCCGCGACCACGACGACCGGGTGCACCGGCAGCAGGAGGCTGAGCGGCGCGAACCCGTACAGCGCCAAACCGGCCAGCGCGGTCCAGCCCGCGTACCTCGGCCGCCAGCGTGCGATCAGCAGGGCACCGGCCAGCGCACCGAGCGTGTAGGCGGTGAGCGCTCCCGCCAGCACGGCCTCGGTGTCGTAGCGGTCGCGGCTGACCAGGGGGAGCACCACGCCGGTCGCCGAGTAGCCGGTGGCGATCACCGCGGTCAGCGCGCCGAGCCCGGCCAGGAACCACGGGTGCCTGCGGGCCTCCCGGACGCCCTCCCAGAAGTCCGCGACGAAACCGTTGCCGCCGCCGGGACTCGTGAGTCCGGTACCGGCGGGCGGCACCAGTGCGGCGACCAGCCACAGCGCGCCGATGCCGAGCAGCAGCGCCTCCGTGTTCACCACCAGCGCGAGCAACGCGGTCAGGCCCGGCGCCACCAGCGTCGTCACCCGCACCGACAACGTCATGGCGGCGTTGGCCTGCTGGCGCTGGTCGCCCTCCACCACCTCGGCCGTCAGCGCCTGGAACGCCGGCCGGCACGCACCCTGGCCCGCTCCCATCGCCGCCGCCGCGATCGCCGCGACCACCAGCGAGTCGCCCACGAACGCCGCGAGCACGGGTGCGGCGACGGCGGAGGTGAGGCCCGACCACAGGACCACCTGGCGGCGGGCGTAGCGGTCGGCCAGGACACCGCTGACCGGTACGGCGGCGAGGAAGCCCGCGGTGCGCGCGGCCAGCAGAACACCCAGCTCCACGGCGGTGATCGACCGCGAGAGCACCGCGAGGCCCAGCACGAACGGCAGCGCCCAGGTCGCGATGCCGGACGCCGTGGTGGCGGTCCAGAGACGGAGGAATGAAGTGCTGCGCAGCACCGAGGAGCTGCGGGGTGCTGTGTCGTGGACCACGCGATCGACCTTCCGGCAGGGTTGCATTGAAAATGATTGTCGTTACAGTAGCGCAAGCCGTTCGAGTGAATCTCTGGAGGATCTGATGTCTCACCCCGGCCGGATCGGCCTGGCGTTGGTCGCGGTGCTCGCCGCGGGCTGTGCCGCACCGGGAGGCGCCGAAGCGCCGGCGGCCCAGTCGGTGGTGGTGGACAGCTGCGGCAAGCAGCTCACGTTCACCGGCACGCCGCAGCGGGTGGTGACGCTCGACCAGAACTCCACGGAGACGTTGCTGGCGCTGGGTTTGCAGGACCGCATGGCTGGCACCGCGAACGTCAAGACCAAGGTCGCGCCGAAGTACGCCGAGGCCTACGCGAAGATCCCCGTGCTGTCGCCCAAGGTCCTCACCTCGGAGCCGTTGAGAGCCGCCAACCCCGACGTCGTCGTGGCGTCGTTCCAGGAGCTCTTCACCCCCGACCGCGCCGGCACCCGCGACGAGCTGGAATCCCTGGGCGTGCCCACCTTCGTGAGCGCCGTGAACTGCTCCGACGGCACGACCGCGCCGTTCGAGCGGCTGTTCCGCGACTACGAGAACTTCGGCAGGATCTTCGGCATCCAGGACAAGGCGAACCAGCTCGCCGCCGAGCAGCGCGCCGCGGTCGCCGAGGTGCAGGCCGTGAAGCGGGAGCCCGTCAAGGTCGTCTGGGTCTACTCCGTCTTCAAGGGCGTCCCGTACGTGGCGGGCCGTGACGGCATGCCCAGCCAGATGAGCAAGATCGCCGGTGCGGTGAACGTCTTCGACGACCTGGACCAGGAGTGGCCGGAGGCGTCCTGGGAGGAGGTCGCGCGCCGCGACCCCGACGTGATCGTGATCGGCGACCTGTCCGAGCGCGGCAACCCCGGCGACAAGGCCAGCGAGAAGCTCGCGATGATGAAGGAGCACCCGGCCGTCTCGCAGCTCAGGGCGGTGCGCGAGAACAGGGTGATCGAGCTGCCCGGCATCGAGATGGACCCGTCCGTGCGCACGGTCGACGCCCTGAAGGCGTTCGGCGCCGGTCTCGACGAGATCGCCGGCCGTGGCTGACGCGGCCGTCCTCGACCCCGTCGTCCAGAAGAGCCCGAAACCCGTTCAGCGCAGGAAGAACACGCTCGTCGTCGCCCTGAGCCTCGTCGTGCTCGTGGTGTCGATGGCGCTCGCCGTCCGCATCGGTGTGGGAGCGGGCTGGGCGGAGATCGGCCGTGCCGCGGGCGGACGCCTCGGACTGCCGGTGGTCCCGTTGCCGCGCCTGCTGGACTCGCTGATCTGGGACCTGAGGCTGCCCAGGGTGCTGCTCGCGGCACTCGTCGGCGGCGCGCTCGCGGTGTGCGGCGCGGTGCTGCAGAGCGTCACGCGCAACTCGCTGGCCGACCCGTACCTGCTCGGGGTGTCGTCCGGTGCCTCGACCGGCGCGGTGGTCGTGGTGGTGCTCGGGTTCGCCGGATCGCAGCTCGGCATCACCGGCGGTGCGCTGATCGGCGCGCTGGTGGCGTTCGGGTTGCTGATGGTGTTGTTGCGGCGCACCGGTTTGGACTCCTCGCGGATCGTGTTGACCGGCGTGGTCGTGGGGCAGCTGTTCGCGGCGCTGACGTCGTTGATCCTGCTGTCGTCCGGTGACGCGGACAGCATCCGTGCCGTCACCAACTGGCTGCTGGGGTCGCTGGCCTCGGCCCGGTGGACGTCCGTGGTGGTGTGCGCGGTGGTGCTGGCCGCCGGGCTGCTCGTGGTGTGGCTGTGCTCGGCCGCGCTGGACGGGTTCGCGTTCGGCACCGACACCGCGTCCTCGCTCGGCGTCGACGTTCGCACGACCCGCGCTGTGCTGCTGGTGACGACGTCGGTGCTGACCGCCGTGGCCGTCGCCGCCGTGGGCGCGGTCGGGTTCGTCGGACTGATCATCCCGCACGGTGTGCGGTTCCTCGTGGGTCCGTTGCACCGCAAGCTGTTGCCGATGTCGGCCGTGGTCGGCGCGGTGTTCCTGGTCTGGACGGACGCGCTGACCCGCGTGGTCTTCGCGCCGCTCGAGGTGCCGGTGGGCGTGTTCACCGCGCTGATCGGCGTGCCGCTCTTCCTGCTGGTCCTGCGCAAGCGGGGTGAGCTGTGAGGATCGACGTCGAGGACCTGAGCTGGGGCGTGCCCGGCAAGACGATCGTGCGGAACGTGTCGCTGGCGGTGGAGCCGGGGCAGACCGTCGGGCTGATCGGCCCGAACGGCTCCGGCAAGTCGTCGCTGCTGCGCTGCGTCGCCGGTTTGCGCACCCCGACCGGCGGGCGCGTGCTCTACGACGGCGCCGGGATCGGGTCGTGGTCCGCCCGCGACCGGGCGCGCAAGCTCGCGTTCGTCGAGCAGACCGCCGACACCGAGAGCGACCTGCGGGTGGCCGAGGTGGTCATGCTCGGCCGCACGCCACACCGGTCGCGGTGGCGCGGCCCGGACGCCGCCGACCACGAGATCGTCGCCGCCGCGTTGCGGAGGCTCGACCTCACGGCGCTGGCGGACCGGCCGTGGAAGCAGCTGTCGGGCGGTGAACGCCAGCGCACCCACCTGGCGCGGGCGCTCGCGCAACGCACGGCCGGCCTGCTGCTGGACGAGCCGACGAACCACCTGGACGTGCGCCACCAGCTCGAACTGATGGAACTCGCCGGCAGCACGCCGCAGACCGTCGTGGTGGCGCTGCACGACCTCGCGCTGGCCGCCCGGTACTGCGACCGGCTGGTCCTGATGCACCGCGGTGAGGTCGTCGCCGACGGCCGGGCCGTGGACGTGCTGACGGCGCCGTTGCTGCGCGAGGTGTTCGACGTGGAAGCCGAGATCGGCCGCGACGACCTGGGCCACCTGGCCGTCGGGTACCGCGAGCCGGTCCGCCGATGAACCGATCTGCCGAGTCGAGGGGGAGTCATGTCCACTGTGGATGATCTGATAGCGGAAGTGCTGGAGGGGCGGCACGGTCCCGATCCGCGGGAGATACCGGCCACCAGCGTGTTCTGGGTCCACCACGGCACGCGGCTGGCGGGTGGCGACACCACCTACCGCAACCAGTACGTGCTGGCGCGCATCGGAAGCGCGTTCGGCGCCTGTGCGTTCGCGGAAGGCGACGCCGACCCGGCGGTGTGCGCGAACTACTCCGGCGCTCCCGTCGCGTCACTGCTCACCGAGGCCCCGGCGCCGGTGCGCGTGGCGGCACTGGACGCCTACCTCGGCAGCGTCCGTCCACATCGGACCTCGGACGCCGAGCGGGTCGTGCTCCCGGCCGGCACGCCGGAGGAACGGGCACGCGCCCGCGACGCCGCGGTGGCCGGCCTGCTCGACGTCGAGCCGGGCGCCAAGGTCGCGTTGATCGGCGTGGTGAACCCGCTGGTGGCGGCGATCCGTGAACGCGGGGCCGAGTGCCTGCCGTGTGACCTCTCGTTGCGCACGACCCAGTGGGGCGACCCGGTGACCCCGGACATGCGGGACGTCCTCGGCGTCGCGGACGCCGTCGTGGCGACGGGCATGACGATCGGCAACGGCACGTTCGACGAGATCCTGCGGGTGTGCCGCTCGCGCGAGATCCCGCTGATCGTCTACGCCCAGACCGCGAGCGCCGTCGCCCGCCACTTCCTCGGTTCCGGCGTCACCGCCGTGTCCGCGGAACCGTTCCCTTTCTCGCAGTTCAGCGCCGACGAGACAGCGCTGTACCGCTACCGAGCCTGAGAGAAGACGTGGACCACCACATCGCTGACGCGCTCAGCCGCCCCGCCCTGGTACGCCTCGACTCCCGAACCCTCTGCCTGCGCTTCGAGACCATGAAGGTCGCCTCGGCCCTCGAAGCCGTCCGCCACCTCCTCGAACGCGGCGCCATCGCCGCCGGCGACACGCTGGTCGACAGCTCCAGCGGCATCTACGCGCACGCCCTCGCCCTGGCCTGCCACCGCTACGGCCTGCACTGCCACATCGTCGCCTCCACGACCGTGGACAAGACGTTGCACACCCAGCTCGAGATCCTCGGCGCGACGGTGGAACCCATGCCGCCGTCCGCGAGCCTCAAGCTGGACCAGAGCAGGCGCGTCGCACGGGTGCGGGAGATCCTGCGCGACCACCCGCGCCACCACTGGATGCGCCAGTACCACGACGACGTCCACTACCGCGGCTACCGGCCGATCGCGGACCTCATCCGCGAGCACGCCGACTGCTCCCGGTTGTCCGTGGTCGGCGGCGTGGGCACCGGCGCGTCCACGGGCGCGCTGGCGACGTTCCTGCGCGAGACGTCACCCTCCGTCGAACTCGTGGGCGTGCAGCCGTTCGACAGCGTCACGTTCGGCAGCGAGCACGTGCACGACCCGGAGATCATCATCGCCGGCATCGGCAGCTCGATCCCGTTCGGCAACGTCGACCACACGCTCTACGACACCGTGCACTGGTTCGGCTTCGACGCGGCCCTGTCCGGCAGCGTGGCCCTGCTGCGCGAGCACGCGATCTTCGCGGGCCTGTCGGCGGGCGCCGCGTACCTGGCGGCGAGGTGGGAGCAGCGCCTCGACCCGGACCGGCACGTGGTGGTGCTGGCCCCGGACACCGGCCACCGCTACGTCGACGCGGCGTACTCCCGCCACGCCACGGCGCCGGCACCGGAAGACCTGAGCCCGCGCCAGATCAGCGCGCTGGGCGACATGGACCTGCCGTGGTCGCGGATGCACTGGAACCGCGCGGAGGCACCACCGAACGCGGTGGTCAGCCGCGCGATCCCGGTCGCTTCCTGAAGGCCGCCGCCAGAGCGGCCGCCGCGCGCTGACGCAGGGTCCGTTGTGAGGCCGGGCCCTCGCTGAGCGCGCGGGCCAGGTCGGGGTCGGTGACACGGAGGCGGCCCTCGATGTCGATGAGCCGCTGGTGTTCCTCTCGACTGAGCATCGGCGCTCCAGAGTCGGTCCGGCAGTGGCACGAGGTCTGTACCCAGGGGTTTCGGGGTTCAAACGTGGCACTGCCGGACCGGGTCCGGCTCTGGCCGCGGTGGAGCGGGCGGGGGCGGTGGAGCGGCTCGCGCGGTCCCGCGTCAGAGCGGCCTGGGCTCCGGTGGCAGCGGGTCGGGGTCCGGACCGGGCGGGCGCAGCGGGTCCGGGTCGGGGCCAGGCGGCTGGGGCTGGTCGGGTCCTGTGGGGCGCGGCTGGTCCGGTCCCGGAGTGGTCGGCACGGGCTCCGCCGGCGGTACTGGTTGGCTCATGGTCCCGGGGTACCCGCCGGTCAAACCCTCCCGCCACGTTTCCGGCGCGCATTCTCGGCCGCCGCGAATTAAGTCCGTTCCCGCTAATACGTCGAGCGCCGTACCCGACAATCCGTCCAGATCCTGTTTGGGTCCGGCAGAACGGGGGCGTGATGCGGGGGAGAGCGGCGGCACAGGGGTGGTTCGACGGTTCGGAGCAGACGAGGGGACTCAGGTTCAGCGGTGCGGTCGAGCTGCTCCGGCTACTCGACCACCTGACCACCCGGCCGCGCTGGCCCGCGCGCGACGTGCCGCTGCCGATCGTGCGGTTGCGCAGGCCACCGGGCACGGAACGGCCGCTGGACGCGCTGGTGAACCGGCCTGCCAACGCACGGGGGCGCCGGGTCCCGTACGCGCTCGCCGACGGCGAGGCTCCGTCGCGGCGCAAGCTGCTCGACGACGTGGTGGGGCAGCTCGCGAGTGAGGTGCGAGGCGTGCCGGTGCTGCGGTTCCCGCGGTTCGCGCTCGTCGAGTGGCTGCTCGACCTGACGTTGCCCGAGGACGTCAAGCCGGAGAACGAGGAACGCGAGATCGCCCGCGAGTTCCGCGCGCACCTCAAGGGCCGTTCGCGGGTGACCCGGGACGGTGTGCAGGACCTCGCGCAGGACTTCCCCTGGTGGATCAGGCTGGCCATCGGGCTCGTGCCGCGGATCGGTCTCGCGCTGATGGCCCTGCTGTGGCGCCCGGCCACGTGGGTGGGCGAGCAGCGGCTGGGCGGGCGGTCGCGCGGCGGGTTCTACCGGCTCGCCCGGGCCGTCGTGAAGGAACGCCTGGCGGTGCGGCACCAGGACGAGGTCGACGCCCTGCTCGTCCGTGCGTTGCTGGAGGACCTGCGGCGCTCGCACCGGCGCTGGACGCTGTGGGGGACCGGCCGGCGGCGCACGGGGTGCCCGTGGCTGCTGCTGGACGACCACGGCGCGGACAGCGCGGGGCGGTGGCTGACCGGTGCGATCGGCGACGCCCGCAACGCGGTCCGGAGTGGACGGTCGTGGCGCGGCAACCCGTTGAACCGACCGGATCCGCTGCTCGTGGTCGTCGCCGTGGAGTCCGGCGGACCGCCCGGGACGCACGCGGCGGACGCGCTGGCGGAGTACGGCGACTGGCTCGGCCAGCTGTCGTCGAGCTCGCGGACATGGGTGCTGGAACTCGACACCGATCCGTCGGAACCCGCGCGCGGGATCACCGGCGCGCTGTCGGAGTTCCCGCCCTTGCGCCTGCGCCGGGCCGCGGCGGCGCCGCTCGTGCTCCTGCTGCTGGCCGGGTCGCTGGTCGCCGTGCCGTTCCTCAACCACGCCAGGTGCGACGAGTGGTGGTCGCCGTCCCCGCGCTCTCCGCTGGAACGCGTCGGCGACGAGTGCATCGGGGTGTCGGCGGACCCGTTGCGGCACTTCGTCCCCGACTCGGTGCCCGCCGACATCCGGCCCGCCCTGGAGGACGCCTACAGCAGGATCGTGGCGGAGAACCGCCGGGCGGCGCTGCGGCCGGACGCGATCACCGTCGTGTTCCTCAGCGTGCTGACCCCGAGCACCGCCAACAGCTTCCACGCCCTGGTCGAGGAGCTGCGCGGCGTGTGGGTGGCGCAGAAGAACAGCGACGTGCCGATGAAGGTGCTGCTGGCCAACGGCGGCGAGGGACCCGGTGGGCGCGGGCTCGCCTCCGGTGACGTGGCCGCGGACAAGATCGTCGAACTGGCGGCCCGCGACCGCAGCGTCGTCGCGGTGACCGGGCTGTCGATCAGCACGGACACCGCCAAGTCCGTGGTGAAACGGCTGGGCAGCAACGCCTTGCCCGTCATCGGCACGCTGACCTCGGCCGACGACATGGCGACGATCAACGAGTACTACTACCAGATCGGGCCCAACAACCTGCGCGAGTCGAAGGTCGCCGCCTACTACGCGCAGAGCCGCCTGAACGTCACGGACGTGGCGATCTTCTTCTCCGGTGACCCCGGCGACCGCTACAGCCAGAACCTCGCCGAGGACGCCCGGCTCTCGTTCGCCGAGCGCGGGATCGCGGTCAGCCAGTACAGGTCGTACCGGGTCGCGAACGACGACGAGGGCCTCGCGCCCGCGAGCCTCGGGCAGGGCGCGTGCCCGGCGCAGGCCAAGCCCGGTTACGCGGTCTTCTACGCCGGCCGGGCCCAGTACCTGGCGGAGTTCCTGCGCGGCATGAACAGCAGGTGCCAGGGCACCACACCGCCGGTGCTCGCGAGCGACTCGTCCACGCGGTTCATCCTCGAGGGCACGATGGCCCAGTTCCCCAACGTGCGCCTGGACTACCTGTCGTTCGCGAGCCCCGCCGCGTGGGCCGACTGCGCGAAGGTGCCGTTCTACAAGAACTACCTCGACGTGTTCCGCAGGACCTGCCAGACGCTGGGGGACGGTCGTTCGGCCGCCGCCTACGACGCGATGCAGGTGCTGGCCGAAGGGGTGCGGCAGGTGCGGCGGACCGACCCCGGCGCGCGCGTGCGGGAGGGGCTGCTGGCCGGGATCGGCAGCATCCGGCCGGACAACGCCATCCAGGGCGCCACCGGCAGGATCGGGTTCGGGGCGAGCACGCGGCTGCCGGCGGACAAGGCCGTGCTCGTGTTGCAGGGCAACACGGACACGACCTCGACGCCCAGGTTGTTGTGCGGCGAGCTGCCGTTCGGCGAGGAGCTGGCGCAGGGGCTGGCCCCGGACGCCGGGTGCCCGCGCGATCCGCAGTAGGTCAGCGCTCGGCGCCCAGCACCGGCTTCACGTCGACGATCGGCGTGCCGTCGACGGCCTCCAGGTGCGCGACCCGCAGCTTGAGGCCGTCGACCGCGGTGATCCGCACGTGGTGCAGGCCGATGGGGTTCGGCCGGTCCGGCGACCGGGTGGAGAACACGCCCGTCTCGGGCCTCGCCGGGTCGCTGCGGGGGTGCACCGCCAGCACCGACCTGTCGGCGCGATCGAGCCAGGTGAGGACCAGGACGTCCTGGCCCTCGCGCAGTTCCCTCATCGCCCGCGCGTACTCCGGGGCGAACACGAGCAGGGCCTCCGGGGCGCCCTCGTCGGCCTGCTTGGGCGCGGCGGAGCGGTCGGTGAGAGGCGATTCGACGTGGCCGATCGGCTGCAGCTTCATCAAGTCCCGCAGTAGGTCCGGTAGGTGGCACTGAAGTCCTGCGGCGCAGGAGCCGCGAAGTATTCCAGGCCGGGTCGTTCGCCGAACGGGGAGGTAACCGCTTTCAGAAGTCGCTCGAACGGGCCCATGTCACCGTCGGCCCCCGCGGCCAGCGCCTCCTCTACGAGGTGGTTGCGCGGGACGTAGACGGGATTGACCTTCTCCATCACATCCGCGTCCGGCCCGAGCTCGCGCCACCGCGCGATCCAGGCGTCGATCGCGGCGAGGTCCAGGAACAGGGAACGGGCGGGCTCCGCGTCACCGCGCGCCGCCTTGCCGAGCAGGTGGAAGAACGACGTGAAGTCGACGTGGTTCTCCTGCATCAACGCCAGCAGGTCCTTGAGCAGCGGCTTCACGTCACCCGACACACCGAGCTTCGCCGCCATGCCGCCGATCCACGCCTCCTCGAAGCGGGAGTCGAACGTCCGCAGCGTCGCCAGGGCCAGTCGCACGGCCTCGTCCTGGTCCTCGGCGAACAACGGCAGCAGCGCCTCGGCGAGCCGGGCGAGGTTCCACTCGGCGACGATCGGCTGGTTGCCGTAGGCGTACCGGCCCTGGTGGTCGATGGAGCTGTACTTCGTCGTCGGGTCGTAGGCCTCCATGAACGCGCACGGCCCGTAATCGATCGTCTCGCCGGAGATCGTCATGTTGTCGGTGTTCATCACGCCGTGGATGAAGCCGACGAGCATCCACTGCGCCACGAGCGACGCCTGAGCGGCCACGACGTGCCCGAAGAGCTCCAGCGGGGTGCTGCCCGGGTGATGACGGGCGATCGCGTGGTCGGCGAGGCGGCGCAGCAGGTCCACGTCACCGGTGTTGCGCGCGTACTGGAAGCTGCCGACCCGCAGGTGCGACGCGGCGACCCTGGCCAGCACCGCGCCGGCCAGCGGTTCCTCGCGCTGCACGACGTGCCCGGTGGAGACGACGGCCAGCGCGCGGGTCGTGGGGATGCCGAGCGCGTGCATCGCCTCGCTGACGACGTATTCGCGCAGCATCGGGCCGACCGCGGCGAGCCCGTCGCCCCCGCGGGCGAACGGCGTGCGGCCGGAGCCCTTCAGGTGCAGGTCCCGCAGACGGCCCTCGGCGTCGGTCAGCTCGCCGAGGAGCAACGCGCGGCCGTCGCCCAGCCGGGGGGAGTAGCCGCCGAACTGGTGACCGGCGTACGCCTGGGCGAATCCGGGTGCGGTATTTCCGGTGAGGAAGGGCAGGCCGTCCGCGGCCAGCCAGGCCGGGTCCAGCCCGATTTCCCTCGCCAGGGGCTCGTTGAGGACGAGGAGTTCCGGTTCCTCGACCGGGACGGCCTCCCACGAGACCGCCATCTCGGGGACCGCGGTCGCGAAATCGCTGCTCAGGCTGATGTTCACGCGGTCAACGGTACCCGTTGCTCCCGCGAAGGCGTGTGACCGCGGTCTCAAGTTCGAACCCGTTGAACCGTTCCCAGGGCGTGCACGTGTCAGTGGTGAACAGGTTGATCAGTCCACTCAGGAATGAGAAGAAACCAATGCGTCGCAATCAAGTTGGGCTCGTTGCTGCCCTTTTCACGGTCGGTGCCCTCGCGTTGACGGCCTGCGGCCAGGGTGCCGCCACGTCCGGCTCCGCCGCTCCCTCCCCGGACCAGGCCCAGTCGCAGGACGTGGCGCAGGACGCGTCGGCGAACGAGGTCGAGACCGATGGACTGTCCGGAGTGGACTTGTTGCGCGGCACCGCGAACTCCAACAAGGCGGACCAGAACTCCGGTGACCGCGCCCCGGAGAGCGCGCCCACCGAGGTGAAGCAGAAGTGGGTCGAGCTGCGCGCCGGCAACGCCGGTGGACTCGAACCCGCTGTGGTGAACGGAAAAGGCCTCTCCGTCTACTGGTTCAGCGACGACCCGGTGAACGGCGGTGTGTCCAACTGCAACGGTGACTGCGCCAAGACGTGGCCCGCGATCACGGTGACCAAGGGCACGCGGTTGTTCTTCCCCGGCATCCGCAGGGAGAACATCGGCTTCATCAAGCGGCAGGACGGCCAGCTGCAGGTGACGATCGGCGGTCGCCCGATCTACCTGTTCAGCAAGGACAAGAAGGCCGGTGACATCCTCGGCCAGAACGTCGGCGGCAAGTGGTTCGTGATCAACCCCGAGGGCAAGCGCGCGGTGCCGAAGGCCGAGGCCCCGAACCCGGCGCAGCCGGCCCCCGGCACCAAGCCCGCGAACTCCGTCACCTTCTTCAGCGAGAAGAACCTCAAGGACTTCGGCGACAGCTTCGCGGTCGGCGTCAAGGTCTCCGACAAGTGCGCCGACCTCCGCGGCGGCTTCCAGTCGCTGTCCCCGGACGGCGCCGTGAAGATCTGGTCCGAGCCGGGCTGCAAGGGCAAGTCGGCCGTCGTCAGCGGCCCCGTCAACGACACGTCCGCCGCTCCGATCGGCTTCCCGGCCGGCGTGAAGTCCTACATCCGGGCATGAACCTGATCGGGTGAACGACGAAGGCCGCCGGAGCACCCCAGCTCAGGCGGCCTTTTCGCCTCGCTACGCTGCTGCCCGTGCGCTACTCCGCCATTGCGCTGGCCTTCCTCCTGCTCGGGTGCGGCACCGGGACCTCGTCCCTGCCCACCATCACCCCGGGCGCCCCGTCCGCCACGGGCTCGCCGCTGCCCGACCTGCAGCCCAGGCTGGACGCGATCGGCGTCCTGCTCACGGAGTGCGCCGCCCGCCTGCGCGGCGAACCCGTGGCCCCGGCCGACAACTGCGCGCACGTCATGCCCGACGTGACGGGCGTGATCGACGAGGTCGAGAAGCAGTCCGCGAAGCTGCCGCCGGCCGGTCAGGCGGCGGTCACGGACGTGCGCCGGCAGCTCGCCGAGATCGCGCCCTGCGAGCCGTGGTTCGCGGCGGGCGGGGTGAGCCCGGACGGGCAGCTGGACGCGCGGTGCAAGAAGGCGTGGGACGCGCTCTACAGCGGGTACAGCGCGGTGCGCAACTCGGCTTAGGCGATCACCGTCACGCCACCGGAGTGGCGTCATCGGCCGGTGGGGTGAAGCGGGCGGTCAGCTCGGTGGAGATCTCGTAGAGGCGCACGAGGAACGTGCGTTCGTCGAGCTTCTTGCGACGCAGCCAGCCCGTCACCTCGGCGTTGCACTTGCTGGCGTTGCAGGAACCGCACGCGGGCACGACGTTGGCCAGCGTGTACCGGCCGCCGCGCGAGATCGCCTGCACGCAGTCCTTCTGCAACGAACCGGAAGGCGTTGCGCAGTAGGCACAACCGCCCCACGCGAGCTTGATCGCGTCCCACTGCGCGTCGGTCAGGTCGTTGACGACGCGGGCCATGCGCTTCTTGCGCTTGCGCGCGGCGCGAACCTGTTTGCTACCACCGGTGGGCACGGTCGCTGAGCCTAACGGTCCTCCCCGAACTCGCCGTGCCGACCGGCCCCGCCCGCGAACCGCGCCGCCCCCGCCACCCCTTCGCGGGCCACGATCGGGACGCCCGCCGCCCCCTCGGCCCGCAACGCCTCAGCCACCCCCAGGTCGAGCCCGGCGTACGTCGAAGCCCGGTCCGCCAGCACGCACTCGAACGGGAAACCGGCGATCTGCTCCGCCAGCTCCACGGCCACCGCCAGCGCCCGGCCCGGCTCCACCACCCGGTTCGCCAGCCCGATCGCCAGCGCCTCGTCCGCCGCCACGGGCCGTCCGGTGAGGATCAGGTCGAGCGCCCGCCCGAGCCCCACGACCCGGGGCAGCCGCACGGTCCCACCGTCGATCAACGGCACGCCCCACCGCCGGCAGAACACCCCGAACACCGCGTCGCTCTCCACCACCCGCAGGTCCGCCAGCAGCGCGAGCTCCAGCCCACCGGCGACCGCGTACCCGCTGACGGCGGCGATCAACGGCTTGCTCAGCGCCAGCCGGGTCGGCCCCATCGGCCCGGCACCCCCGCCGGTGGGGTCCAGCGCGTTGCGCCGGGCCGGGTCGCCGACGGAGGTCAGGTCCGCGCCCGCGCAGAACGTCCCGCCCTCGCCCGTGAGCACCGCGACCCGTTGCGCAGGGTCTTCCTCGAACGCCACGAAGGCTTCCAGCAGCTCAGCCGCCATCGGCCCGTCGACCGCGTTGCGCCGGTCCGGGCGGTTCATCCGGATCACCGTCACCACGCCGAGGGTCTCGACAAGCACGTCCACTGTGACCTCCGTGATCACCAGTGGCGTTCGGGCCGCCACTGTCGTCTACTGACACGATGCCAATCGTCTCTCCCGGTTTCACCGGGCGACGCCAGTCACCGGACGTGCAGCTGCCGCCCGGTCAGTACCTGGCAGAGGACTTCCCGGTCCTCACGGCGGGCCCGACGCCGCGCGTGACGACCGACCGGTGGCAGTTCACGATCAACACCGAGGCCGGTCAGCGCTACGACTGGTCGTGGCAGCAGCTGATCGAGCTGCCCGCGGAGAAGATCACGACGGACATCCACTGCGTCACCAAGTGGTCGAAGCTCGGCACGCGCTGGAAGGGCGTCTCGCTGGACGTCCTGCTGGAGGACGTCGAGACCGCGGCCGACTTTGCGCTCGTGCAGTCCTACGGCAGCTACACCACGAACCTGCCGCTCGAGGACCTGGTCGACGGCCAGGCGTGGATCGCGTACCGCTACGACGGCGAGGAGCTCACCCCCGAGCACGGCGGTCCGGCGCGGTTGCTGGTGCCGCACCTGTACTTCTGGAAGTCGGCGAAGTGGGTCCGCGGGATCCAGTTGCTGCTGGAGGACGAACCCGGCTTCTGGGAGAGCGCGGGCTACCACGACTACGGAGACCCATGGCGCGAGCAGCGGTATCAGGGCGACTGACCTGGCGGGTGGCCGAACTGGCCGAGGCCACCGACATCACGTCGAGCGCGCGCAGCCTGGTGTTCGACGTGCCCGGCTGGCCGGGCCACCTGCCCGGCCAGCACGTCGACGTGCGGCTCACCGCCGAGGACGGCTACTCGGTGCAGCGCAGCTACTCGATCTCCTCCGCACCGGACGGGGAGCGGTTCGAGCTGAGCGTGCAGCGGGTCGCCGACGGCGAGGTGTCGCCGTACCTGTGCGACGTCCTCGAACCAGGGCAGCAGGTCGAGCTGCGCGGACCCGTCGGCGGCTGGTTCGTCTGGCGCGCGGCCGATCAGGCGCCGGTGACGCTAGTCGCGGGCGGCTCGGGCATCGCGCCGCTGATGGCGATGATCCGCACGCGCGCCGCCGAGGGCAGCCGCGTGCCGTTCCGGCTGATCTACTCGGTGCGCACGCCCGAGGACGTCTACTACGCCGACGAGCTGCGCCGCCGCGCCCGCGAGGACAACGGGCTCGACGTGCATCTCGTGCACACCCGTGAGGCCCCGGAGGGCGCACCTCCACCGGGACGACTGGGCCTCGCCACCCTCAACACCCACGCGTGGCCAGCCGACTTCGCGCCGAACGTGTTCGTGTGCGGACCGACCGGCTTCGTCGAGACGGTGTCCGACATCCTCGTGGCGCTGGGCCACGACCCCCGCCGCGTCCGCACGGAACGCTTCGGCTGACAGGAGAGCACCGATGAGCCACGTGGACGGCAACGCGCTGGCGGGCGACCTGCGCGAGATCTTCGCGGTCGACCTGACCGCCGCGACCGGGCAGTGCTCGGGCTGCGGGTACAAAGGGTCGGTGGCGAGCCTGCGCGTCTACCAGAACGCCCCGGGGGTCGTCGCGCGCTGCCCGCACTGCGAGGAGGTCGTGCTGCGGCTGGTGCGCGGTCGCGACCGGGCGTGGCTGGACCTGCGCGGCACGGTGAGCCTGGAGATCCCGCTGCCTTGAGGAGAACGATGAACCTGGCCTGCCAGGCGGTGCTGTTCGACATGGACGGCGTGCTGACCGACTCGACCGTCGCCGCCGAACACGCGTGGACGCAGTGGGCGCACGAGTACGACGTCGACCCGGAGCAGGTCCTGCGGGGCCTGCACGGCCGCCGCGCCACGGACACGGTCCGCATGTACGTGCCCGATTCGGTGCACGCCGAGGCGCTGCGCCGGATCAACGCCATCGAGGTCGCCGACGCCGGCTCCACCACCGCGATCCCCGGAGCCCGCGAGCTGGTCGACTCCCTGCCGGGCAACTGGGCCCTGGTCACGTCCGCCCCGCCCGAGCTGCTCACCGTGCGACTGGCCGCGGTGGGGATCCCGTTGCCGGCGGTGGTCATCAACGGCGACGAGGTGACGCGCGGCAAGCCCGACCCCGAGGGCTACCTCCGGGCGGCGGAGAAGCTCGGCGTGCCGATCGGGGAGTGCGTGGTGTTCGAGGACAGCGGCAACGGGGTGGCGGCGGGTCTTGCCGCCGAGGCCGGCACCGTGGTGGGGGTCGGCGAGGGTGCGCTGGAGACGCCTGCGCCGGTTGTCGTGCGGGATCTGCGGTCGGCCCGGTGGACCGGTGGTGGCATCGAGGTGTCCGGGGAGCTCCGCCGGCCTTCCTGAACCGGGGCGTCCTCGAGCGGATCCTGGGCGGCGTTGCGGAGGGGCGCACTTGCCGCACTGTGGACGGTCGTGTCGAGGACGAGAACTGGCGGGCCTCGTCCTCGGTTGACCCCGAACGCCCGCTCCTCCCCAGACCCGTTTGATCCCACCGCTTCTGGACCACCTCCACTTCTCCCGACCCGAGAACGTCATTTCCCGGAAACTTGTCCGGTTTGACATGCCGGATACCTCCGAACGGCCGTAGCCCCGTTGTTGATTCGTGTGCGTTGATGTGGGGGAGCGCACTTACAACGTTGTAAAACGAAGGGGATCTTCGCCGATGAAGAAAACCGCCCCCGTACTCGTCGCGCTGCTGATGGCGTTGGGCATAGCGCCCAGCGCGCCGTCGGCAGTCGCCGCCGAGCCCGTGCACGGCCTGAAGGGCGAGTACTTCAGCATGTCGGCACCGGGCGCGCGGGACTTCGCGAACCTGGGCGGCACCGTGCTCGACGCCGACATCAACCAGGGTGACCTGACCGGTGTCTTCGGCTTCCTGAACGGTCGCACCGAACACACGACCGCGCGGTGGACCGGCCAGATCGCGGTTCCGCAGACCGGCGACTACACGTTCCACGCCATCGGCGACAACGGGTTCCGCCTGCTGATCGACGACAAGTCCGTGATCGACCACTGGGTGCCCGACTGGGACCGCGAGCAGACCAGCGCGCCCGTCACGCTCACCGCCGGCAAGCAGTACGCCTTCAAGCTGGAGATGTTCCAGGACGTCGGCGGCGCCAACATGTTCCTGCGCTGGTCCAGCGCGAACACGCCCAAGCAGCTCGTCCCGAGCTCGGCGTTCACGCCGCCGGCGGACTTCAAGGCCGTGCCGCGCGCGGCGGAGGTCTCCAAGGACGGTCGCACCCTCACCGCGGACTTCGGCGGTCGCATCACCGGTGCGAACGACCTGAAGGACCACCTGCGCGTCGAGGTCGACGCCACCCCGTTCCCGATCTCGTTCATCACCACCAGCCGCAACCGCGCCACGATCGGGCTGGGCGAGCGGGTCCTGAAGGGCCAGCGGGTCCGGATCTACTACGACGGCGCGGGCGCGCTCGCGGTCGACGGCCAGAAGATCGGGAAGACCGCCCGCACGACCGGCAACGTCTCGACCGAACGGCTCCGCACGCCGTGGGGCGAGAAGGTCGACACGCGCAACCCGCTGCCGGAGTACCCGAGGCCGCAGCTGGAACGCGACAAGTGGCTCAACCTGAACGGCCCGTGGGAGTTCGCGGCCGCGAAGGCCGGCGAGCAGCCCGCGTTCGGCAAGAAGCTGCGCGAGAAGGTCATCGTCCCGTACCCGATCGAGTCGCAGCTCTCCGGTCTCGAACGGCACGAGGACCACATGTTCTACCGCAGGACCGTGTCGGTGCCGCACGACTGGAAGATCGGCAACGGCCAGCGGTTGAAGCTCAACTTCGGCGCGGTGGACTACGAGGCCAAGGTCTGGGTGAACGGCAAGCTCGTGGCCGAGCACACCGGCGGCTACACGGCGTTCAGCGCGGACATCACCGACGTGCTCAAGCGCGGTGAGCAGGAGATCGTCGTCGGCGTCACCGACACCACCGGCCCGAACCAGCCCAAGGGCAAGCAGTCGCCCAACCCCAGCGGCATCTTCTACACGCCGTCGTCGGGCATCTGGCAGACGGTGTGGCTGGAGCCGGTGGCGGACAAGGGCATCGACGAGATCAAGACGACCCCGGACCTCGCTTCCAGCTCGCTCACGGTCAACGTCAAGTCCGCCGGGACCGCGAACGTCACCGCGGTCGCCCGCGACGCCAAGGGCAAGCAGGTCGGCACGGTCACCGGACCGGCGAACTCGAACCTCAAGCTGCCGGTGCCGAACGCGCACCTGTGGACGCCGGACGACCCGTACCTCTACAAGCTCGACATCACGCTCGGCAAGGACAAGGTCAAGAGCTACTTCGGCATGCGCTCCACCGGCATCGCGAACGTCGGCGGCACGCCCAAGCTCACGCTCAACGGCCAGCCGATCTTCAACCTGATGCAGCTCGACCAGGGCTTCTACCCCGACGGCCTGAACACGGCGCCGAGCGACGAGGCGCTGGTGTTCGACCTGCAGGCGCAGAAGGACCTCGGCTTCAACGCGGTCCGCAAGCACATCAAGGCCGAACCCGCCCGCTGGTACTACCACGCGGACCGGCTCGGACTGCTGGTGTGGCAGGACTTCGTGGCCCTCGAAGACGGCAACAACCCGCTCTCGCAGGAGCGGTTCGTCAAGGAGGGCAAGGAGCTGATGCACCAGCTCCAGAACTACCCGTCCATCTACGCCTGGATCGTGTTCAACGAGGGCTGGGGCGAGTGGGACCGCACCGTGACCGGTCAGATCACCGACGAGGTCAAGGCGCTCGACCCGACGCGGGTCGTCAGCGCGCACAGCGGTGTGAACTGCTGCGCCTCCAAGGGTGACAGCGGCAAGGGCGACGTCATCGACCACCACGACTACAACAACACCGACCCGGCCCGTCCGGACGGCAAGCGCGTCGTGATGGACGGCGAGCACGGCGGCTTCACGCTGCGCACGCCGGGCCACCAGTGGCCGGGTGCGCCGATCGCGATCTACAGCGGTGTGGCGGACAAGGCGGCGCTGACGGCGAAGTACGTCGACAACACCCGCACGTTCTACCTCGGCCAGGCCCGCGCGGAGATGTCCGCGTCGGTCTACACGCAGGTCACCGACCTGGAAGGCGAGCTGAACGGGCTCTGGACCTACGACCGCAAGCGCATCAAGGTCGATCCGGGTCCCGTCCGCGAGATCAACCGGCGCGTGATCGAGGCCGGGGCGAACGCGGGCAAGCCGTACCCGTACGCGGGCAGCGGCGAGTGGAAGCTCGACGAGACCAAGGGCGCCACGGCGAAGGACTCGACGGGCAAGAACCCGCTGACGCTCAGCCCGACCGGGGCCACCTGGAAGGACGGGGCGCTCGAGTTCCGCAACGGCTCGGCGGAGACCTACGGTCCGGTCGTCGACACGACCAAGGACTACTCCGTGTCCGCGAAGGTGCGCCTGGACGAACTGCCCGGCAACTACGCCACGGCGGTGAGCCAGGACGGCCGCCAGGCGGAGAACCCGTTCTACCTGCAGTACGGCCAGGGCGCGTTCGCGTTCAGCACGCCGGGCGGCAACCGCGCCCGGTTCGAGATCACCCCGGAGATCGGCCGCTGGTACGAGATCAAGGGTGAGCGCAAGGGCGGCGAGATCCGCCTTTACGTCGACGGGGCGCTGGTCGCCACGGCGGCGGCCGGACCGGCCATCGAGAGCACCGGTGCTCTCGCGGTCGGACGTGCCAAGTACAACGGCCAGAACGTCGACTTCTGGCGGGGTGCCGTGAAGGACGTGCGCGTCACCTCCTGATCACGGGAGAACGCTCTCCGGCGTGGTACAACCGTGGCATGAGCAAGGTTGCGCCCACGCTGGAGGACGTCGCGCGAGTCGCGGGAGTGTCTCGCGCGACGGTCTCCCGTGTCGTGAACGGCACGCGGAACGTCGATCCCGACATCCAGGAGACGGTGCGCAACGCGATCGAGCAGACCGGGTACTCGCCCAACCGGGCGGCCCGGTCTCTCGTCACCCGCCGCACCGGCACGGTCGCCCTGGTGATCTCGGGCGCCGGCGGGGGATCGGACGTCTTCACCGACCCGTTCTTCGGGCGCGTCACGGCGGGCGTGGTCGACCACCTGCGCGGCCACAGCGTCCACCCCGTGCTCATGCTCGCCGACTCCGACCCGGCGCGGACCGAGGTCGTCGACTTCCTCAGACAGGGCAGCGCCGACGGCGCGCTGCTGGTCTCCACCCACCCCGACGACCCGCTGCCCGCCAGGCTGGTGGACGCGGGCGTCCCCTCTGTCCTCTACGCGCGGCCCGGCCGGCCGATGCCGATCAGCTACGTCGACATGGACCACCGCGCGGGCGGCAGGATGGCGGCCGACCACCTCGTGGCCTCGGGCCGCTACAACATCACCACGATCTCCGGCCCGATGGACGTCCTCGCGAGCCAGGACAGGCACGCCGGTTTCCGCGACGCCATGGCCCGCCACGGTTTCCCGTACGTGCCGACCGCGGAGGGCGGCTTCACCGCGGAGAGCGGCGCGGCCGCGATGCACCGGCTGCTCACCGAGTGCCCCGACCTCGACGCCGTGTTCGCCGCCAACGACCTGATGGCGCAGGCGGCCGTGGACGTGTTGCTGGAACACGGACTGCGCGTCCCCGACGCCGTGGCCGTGGTCGGGTTCGACGACAGCGCACCCGCCCTGGCCTGCCGCCCGCAGCTCACCACGATCCGGCAGCCCGTCGAGAAGATGGCCGCGCAGATGGCCGACCTGCTGCTCTCCGACCTGGAGAAGCCGGGGCAGCGGCCGAGATCGGTCATCTTCGAACCGGAACTCGTCGTCCGGGCCTCCGCCTGATCGACCTGCCGCCACCGTCGTCAACGGCACGGGCAGGTGTGGCGGACCTGGCGAACCAGGTCCGCCACGCCGTGGACTACCCCTGACCCAGCCTGCCGAGCTGCTCCCTGCGGGACGACTCGACGGACGCCGCGAACTCCTTGGTCGCGGCGTCCGTTCCGTTCTCCAGTTCGCTGCGGGCGAGCTTGGCCGTCTGGTCCAGGTGCTCGTGCAGCTTCCCGGCCAGGGCCGACGGATCCGCGCGGATGACCAGCAGATCGGCCTCGGAGACCAGGCCGGGCATCTGGTGACCCGCGTGCAGGTTGGTTTTCGGCAGCCCCGCCCGGTCCCGCAACTGTCGCAGGTGGACCAGCTCGTTCTCGTGCGAGGCCCTCAGTTCCGCGGCGAACCCGGACAGCGCGGGCGGGGCGACCTCCAGCGCGGGCAGCAGCTGCTCGTTCATCGGGATCATCAGCTGGACCCACGCCGTGTCCGTGGCGTTGAAGGGCGAGACCTGCTGCGGCGGCGGGGGAGCGGGCGCGGCGCACGCCGTCAGCAGCACCAGGGCGGAAACACCCCAGGGCACGCGCCGCCCTGGGGTGCATGAGGCGGGGAACCTCACCGCGGCAACCGGTAGTCCGGTCCGAGTGCGGCGCCCCGGTGGGGCTTGTACAGGTCGTACCCGCGCGGGTCGCACTGCAGCCCGCCGTTGATGCAGTGCCGGACGAGCGCGGCCTGGGTGGGTGCGTCCCAGGCGTTCATGAAGTCGTAGTGCCAGGTGTACCCGCGGCCGCTGGCGAGTCGTACGCGGGACATGTCGCCGGACACCGGGAACGCCATCTTGAACTCGATCATCGGCACCGCCACGGGGTGGCTGGGCGGGCAGACGAGGGTCGCGCGGTCCGGGTAGGCCATGTGCGACTTGTGGTCCGCCGAGTCGAGGTCACGGCCGTTCCAGCAGCTCGGCGCCTGGTACCGGACGTTGAGCTGGCTGCCCGGCACGCAGTACTGGGGGATGTCCCAGTTGTGGAAGCTGTCGCCGCACTCCCAGCCCTCGACCGCGCCCGGAGCCGTGCGGAACTCCTCCTGCGTCGCCGTCGGGCTGCCGACCACGAACCGCATGCCCGGCGGGAACGGCACGACGTCCTGGTACCGCAGGATGCCGGACTTGTAGTAGATGACCTGCGGGAAGTTCGGCGGCACGATCTGGTCGCCGTTGTAGACCGACGGGAACCAGTACGCCGACTTGTCGTCCGGCGTCTTGCAGTTGGTCTCGGCCGCCTTGAGCGAGTCGTTGGTGCTGCGGGCGTTCGTCGACGGGTTGCCGAGGAACGTGTGCATGTGGGACGCGCCCGCGAGCCCCGGGAAGACGATGGGGTCGTCCGGGAGGTGCGTCGTGACCGAGCAGTTGGCCTGGAACTCGTGGTGCGTGACGAGGTCGTCGGCCTGCGCCGACTGCGTCGCCACCACGACCACGGCCGCCACCAGGGCAGCCGTCGATAGCAGTGCGATGAGTTTTCGGGACACCTGTGTCCTCCTGCCGAGTGGGGAAACCGGCTTGGAGAGCGCTCTCCCAATTAGCGTCCCGCCAGTCCGTGCGAGGTGTCAAGCCCGGTTCTTTGACACTTCGGGCGCCGGGTCGTACCGTTCGGCGGCAGGGTTGTGAGAGCGCTCTCCCTCGCGCATCCCGCTGCAACACGTGATCGAGTTCCGGCAAGCGGGTGCATTCCGCCACCGGATGAGGTGAACGACGTTCACGGGAGCCCCGGCCCCTGACTAGCTTCGGCGCCATGACCGTCGACGTGGCGCTGGGACCGGGTTCGAGCACGTGGGAACGCCTGGGCCAGTGGCGTTTCCTGCTGGTGATGCACCGGGCGTTGGTACTGCAGGCCGCACATCCGGCCGTAGGTGCCGCCGTGGCCGAGTTCTCCGTGTACAACGCACGGCCGTGGCGAAGGCTGTTCCGCACGATCGAAAGCCTGCACACCTACGTCTACGGCACCCCGGCCGAACAACGCCGTGAGCTCGCACGGCTGGAACGACTCCACCGCCGCATGCAGGGCAAGGACGGCTACGGCAGGGCGTTCGACGCCGGCGACACCGCGGCCAGGGCCTGGGTGCACCTGACCCTGTTCGAGGCCGTGCTGACCATGCAGAGGCTGGGCGGCGACCCCCTGTCCGCGGAGGAGACCGGTCGCTTCTACGACGAGTGGCGGCGGGTCGGGCACAGGTTCGGCCTCGGGCAGGACGACCTGCCCGCGACACCGGACGAGTTCCGCGGCTACTTCGACCGCGTCGTCGCCGAGGTGCTGGAGGACAACGCGACCGTCAGGGACCTGCTGTCCGGCAGCATCTACCGCATCCCACCGCCGTCCGGCCTGCCCGTTCCGGGCGTGGTGTGGGCCCCGCTGCGCTTCGCGGTGGTCACCGCCGCCGTCCAGGCCACCACCGCCACCCTGCCCGCCGCCTACCGCGAACGCCTGCGGCTCGCCGTGGTCCCGGGCACCGACCTCGTGGTCGGCGGCCTGCACCAGGCCGTCCGGGTGCTCGCCGGCCTGCTGCCGAAACCCTGGCGCTACCTACCGCTCGCCGCCGCGTCGATCAGGGCCGCCGAGACCCCGGCACGGGTGCTGGTCCCCGAGTCGTTCTTCGGCACGGTCCTCGACCAGAGCGGCGACGGCGTGCTGAGGTGGAGCGACTTCCTCGCGATGGCGCGCGAGATCAGCACGCACCTCGACCTCGACGAGAAGGACGAGGACGCCGTCCACGACGCGTTCCACTCCTGGTGGGAGCAGCTCTGCACGGCCACCGGCACACCCGCGGACGGCTCGGTGACGGCCGCCGCGTACGCCGTGGCCCTGGCCGACCGCACCTACCCCGGGCCGGCCGGCCGGGAACGCGGCTACGGCGCTGTCGCCGCGGTGGTGCGGGGCTTGATCGACCGCGACGGCAACGGGGAGGTGCGGCAGGACGAGTACACGCGGCTGCTCGACCACAGTCCGCGGCGCCACGAGCTCATCGCGGCCATGCGGGAGCTCGACCACGACGGGGACGGCACCATTCGGGGGGACGAGTTGGAGTTGGCGCTGCGGGAGTTCCTGGTGGGGGAGCGGGACTTCGAGGCGGCCCGGCACCTGCTGGGGCGGGTGTAGGGGAGCACGGGCGGAGTGGTTGGGTTCGGCCGCCCCACGCCGCAGGCCTGCCTGCCACCGCCCGTCACAGGCCGCTGCCCGCTGCTTGCAGCTGCCCGCTGTCTGCCGCGCCCCTACACCCCAGGCAGCCGGATCGTCACCCGCAGCCCGCCACCCGGACGCGCCGCCACGTCGAGCGCCCCGTCGTGCGCGCGCACGACGCTGTGCACGATCGCCAGCCCGAGCCCGACCCCCGCGTGGTCCTCGGACCGCACGCGGTCCCCACCCCGCTGGAACGGCTCGACGAGCGTCGGCACCAGGTGTGGCGGCAGCGGGCGCCCGGTGTTTTCCACCCGCACCACGCACGCCTGGTGCTGCGGTTCGATGTGGACGGTGACCGTGCCGCCCGGCACGTTGTGCACGACGGCGTTCTGCACGAGGTTCGTGACCATCCGCAGCAGCAGTTCCGGGGAGCCCGTGGTGGTGGCCGGCACGCCGGTGACGTCGAGGGTGATGCCGCGCTTCTCCGCTTGCGGCAGCAGGGTTTCGGCGGCCTCCTCGGCGACCAGCGACAGGTCGACGGGCTCGCGCGTGAACGTGCCGCGCTCGCCCCGGCTCAGGAGCAGCAGGGCCTCGGTCAGGTCGATCGCGCGGCGGCTCGCGGTGTGCAGGCGGTCGATCAGGTCCGCGTTGACGCTAAACGGGTCCTGGCGGGCCACGTCGAGCAGCGACTGGGAGATCGCGAGCGGGGTGCGGAGTTCGTGTGAGGCGTTGGCGGCGAACCGGCGTTGCTCGGCCACGTGGGACTCGAGCTTCTCCAGCATGGTGTCGAAGACGTCGGAGAGTTCGCGGAACTCGTCGGACCTGCCGGGCAGGCGGATCCGGTGCGACAGGGAGCCCTGGGCGGCGAGGCGGGCCGCGTCCGCGATCTTGTCGAGCGGGGCGAGCATCCTGCCCGCCAGCAACCAGCCGCCGAGCAGGCCGAACGCCACCAGGCCCGCCATGGCGACGGCGGCCGCGCGGCCGAAGATGCGGGAGAGCAGGTAGCGGTTGGGGCTGACGAACAACAGGCCCTTGTCGTTGTCGGGCAGGTAGCGCAGCAGGTACCACCACGCCACGGCCAGCAGCACCGCGCCCGCCACCACGACGATGCCCGCGTAGCTGAGCGTGAGCTTCAGGCGGGCGCTGAGCCCGGGCTGCCTAGGCATCGATGCGGTAGCCGACGCCCGGCACGGTCGCGATGAGCCACGGCTCGCCGAGCCGCTTGCGCAGCGCCGAGACCGTGATGCGCACGGCATTGGTGAACGGGTCGGCGTTCTCGTCCCACGCCCGTTCCAGCAGCTCCTCGGCGCTCACGACCCCGCCCTGCGCGCCGACCAGCACCTCCAGCACCGCGAACTGCTTGCGGGTCAGCGCCACGTACCGCCCGTCGCGGAACACCTCGCGCCGGAACGGGTCGAGCCGCAGCCCGCCGATCTCGCTCACGGGCGGTCGCGCGTACGCGCGGCGGCGGGCCAGCGCGCGCAGGCGCAGCACCAGTTCCCGCAGCTCGAACGGTTTGGTGAGGTAGTCGTCGGCGCCGAGGCCGAACCCGGACGCCTTGTCGTCGATCCGGTCGGCGGCGGTGAGCATCAGGATCGGCATGCCGCTGCCGGACGCGACGATCCGCCGCGCCACCTCGTCCCCGGACGGGCCGGGGATGTCGCGGTCGAGCACCGCGATGTCGTAGGCGTTGACGCTCAGCATCTCCAGCGCGGTGTCGCCGTCGCCGGCGATGTCCGCGGCGATCGCCTCGAGCCGCAGCCCGTCCCGCACGGCCTCCGCCAGGTGGAGCTCGTCCTCCACGATCAGCACGCGCATACCGCCACCCTAGGCCGTGACCAGCCGGCGCTCCGGTGCCACGACGGGCTTCACCCGCCACCACCGCCACGACAGGAGCGAGGCCAGCGCCGCACCGGCGGCGTTGAGCAGCACGTCGTCCACAGAGGACACGCGGTGCAGCGCGGTGAACTGCGCGACCTCGATGAGCACCGAGCACGCCCCGGCGACCAGCAGCACCCGCCACACCGACCGCAGCGCCGCGAACCGCAGCGGGCCGAAGAACCCGAGTGCCGCGAACACCAGCAGGTTGCCGACGATCTGGCCGAGGTCGCGCTGCGCGAGGAGGTCGGCGATGTCCGCGAACGGCACCAGGCTCAGCTCGGACGACGAGCCCGGCAGCAGCAGGAGCCACACCCACGGCAGCGTTCCGTAGACCAGCCCCACGTCGACCAGAGCGGTCCGCCACGGGCCCGGGCGCTGCCCGAGTTTCCGGTGGAGCCCCAGGAGCAGCACCACCAGCAGGGCCACCGGTATCCCCAGCACGCCCCCGATGACGACCCCTGTCTCCGTTCCGACCCACTCCTGCCAGGTGTTGAGCACGCGTCCACTGAAGACGAACGGACGTTGCGGGGACGTACGCGTTTTCCGATACGCGGACGATATGTGCAGAATGCACCTGTGCTGGAGGCGAGGCTGCTTGCGACGGTGTCCCGTCTCGCGGGTCCCGTCCGCGGCGCCGGCGTCGTCCTGATCAGCCTCTTCGGCGCCTTCTCGCTGAACTCACCCCTCGGCTGGAGCCTGTTCGCGGTGGTCGCCGTGAGCACCGTCGCCGACTTCCGGCTGCCGGGAGTGGCGCTGCCGGTGGCGTTCCTGCGGGTCGTGGTGCTGTCGGTGCTGCTGGGCGCCGACGCCGACCAGTGGGTGCTGACGGTCCTCACCACGACGTTGATCACCTGGCAGTGGCAGTGGCCGCTCAAGGTCTCCGTGCCCGCGACGGCCGCGCTGCTCGCGGTGCAGGTCGTGACGACCGGGCCCGGCGTGCTGGTGAGGGCGGTGCTGGAGTCGGTGCTCGCGCGGCTCGCCTACGAGCTGCTGCGCCGGTCGAGCCGCCGGGTCGACCGGCTGCGGGAACGCGCCGCCGAACGGAGCCGGGCGGCGGCCGTCACCCTGGACCAGGGCAGACGGGAACGGGAGTACCTCGCCCTGCTGCACGACACGGCCGCCGCGACGTTCCTGATGGCCGCGCACGGCGGCGATCCGGCGGAGGTGGCCGCGCAGGCGCGCCGCGACCTGGTGGTGCTGGCCGAACGGGGCGACGAGCAGGGGACCGTCGACCTGGGGGCCGCGCTCACGGCGGTGGCGCGCGACAGCGCCGTGGACGTGCGGGTGGAGGCCGAGGTCGTCCGCGTGCCCGCCGGGGTCGCGCTGCAGTTCGTGCGGGCGGCCCGTGAGCTGCTCGCCAACGTCGAACGCCACTCGGGCACCTCGCGGGCCGAGCTCACGGTGCGGCGCGGAGCCGTGGTCGTGGTCAGCGACGACGGCAGGGGGTTCGTGCCGGAGGAGGTGCCCGGGCACCGGCGCGGGCTGCGCGGATCGGTGGTCGAACGCATCGAGGCCGTCGGTGGCTCCGCCGTGGTCGAGTCGGCACGGGGACGCGGCACCACCGCGCGTCTGGTGTGGCCCGCCGATGACTGACCACGCCGTCTCCACCACCACCCGGCAGGTGCTGCTGGTCGTCGTCTTCGCCGTCCAGCTCGTGCTCATGCTGCCCTCGCTGGTCGCGCACCCGCACGGTCCGGCGGCGTGGTTCGCGTACTGCCTGCTCACCGCGGTGCTCGGGATCGTGGCGGGACACGTCGCGACCGGCACGCCGACCCCACCCCTGCTGGCCGTCGTGCCGCTCGCCGCGTCGGTGCTGGTGACGACCGCGCTGCCCGCGGGAGCGTCGTTGGACGATCCCGACTGGGGGTTCGGGCTGGTCGGCTGGTACCTGCTGCTCGTGCTGGTGGAGAGGCCGAAAGCGCTGGTGGTGGCGCTGGGCGTGCACATCTGCCTGAGCATCGCGTGGTTCGCGCACGCCGGGAACGGGGACGTGGGCACCGCCGGTGTCGTCATCCTGAGCGGCACGAGCTTCCAGGTCGGCGTCCTGGTGATCACCCGCGTGCTGCACCGGGACGCGAGGCTCGCCGCGGAGGCCGCCGCCGAGCACGACGCCGCCCGCACCCGTGAAGAGCTGGCGCGCCAACGGGAACAGGACCTCAAGGCGGGCTTCGAGGGGCAGCTGGGCGCGTTGCTGCCGCTGCTCGCCGACCTGGCCGACGAGCAGGTGAGCGTGGCCGACCCGACGACCAGGCTGCGCTGCTCGGTCGCGGCCGTGCAGCTGCGCAGGCTGTTCGCGGAGAACGACGACGTGCCCGACCCGTTGCTGCACGAACTGACCGCCTGCGTGGACGTCGCCGAACGACGTGGTGTCGTCGTCTCGCTCGCCGTCAGCGGCACGGCCACCCCCGTGCCGACGGAGGTGCGCCGCGAACTGGTCGCGCCCATGGCCCAGGCCCTCGCCGTCGCGCACGGACGTGCGAAGGTGAGCCTGCTGCGCACGGCCGACGAGGTGCGCGTCGCCGTGGTGGCGGACGCGCCGGAAACCCTTCCGGCACCGGGAAGACCGGTGGCGGTCACGGTCGAGACGAGTGTCCACGGCGGACTGGTGAGGAGCGAGGCGCGATGGCGGACGGCGTGACGGCGGTCCTGGTCGACGACCACCCCGTGGTGCGCGCGGGAGTCGCGCACTGGCTGTCCACAGCGGACGTCCACCTGGTGGCGAGCGGTGAGGACCCGGAGGTCGCCTGGACCGGTCCCGGTGCCGCGGCGGACGTCGTCGTGCTCGACCTGCACCTGAACAGCGTCACCCCCGCCACGGCCGAGCTGCGCAGGCTCGTGGAGGACGGCCGCAGGGTCATCGTGTACTCGATGCGGTCCGACGACGAGATCGCGTTGCAGTGCCTGGAGATCGGCGCGCTGAGCTACCTGACCAAGGCCGAGGGGGCCGACCACCTCGTGCAGGCGGTGAAGGCGGCGGCGCGGGGCCAGTCGTACACCCCGCCCGCGCTCGCGGGCGCGCTGGCGGGCGACAGGTCGGAGACGCGGCCCGCGCTGTCGCCGCGCGAGACCGAGGTCCTGGTCGAGTGGTTCCAGTCGGAGTCGAAGGAGTTCGTGGCGCAACGCCTGAACATCACGCTCAGCACGGTGAACTCCCACCTCGAGCGGATCAGGGTCAAGTACGCGGCGATCGGCCGGCAGGCGCCCACGAAGGCCGCGCTCGTCGCGAGGGCGATCCAGGACGGACTGATCGGCCTCGACGACCTCTGAGCGCCCGTGTGGTGTGAACGACCGATACCGCGGCTCCTGCATCCGGCCTAACGTGCTGGGCACCCCCAGGTTCCGCAGTCCGAGGAGTTCCGCAGTGACGCACGCCCGTGGCCCCCTGTTCATCGCCTCGATCGCGACCGCGGGGCTGCTCCTGTCGGCGTGCGGCTCGCAGACCGGTGGCCAGGCCGTCCCCGCCGCGGACCCGACGAGCGAGACCACCAGCACCGCCACCAGCACGAAGGAGACCTCGGCGTCGAAGTCCGCGCCGGTCGTCCCCGCCGGTGGCGACATCACCGCTCCCGGCTCGAAGCTCAAGGTCGGCGAACGCGCGGTCATCCCCATCACCGTCGGCGACAAGAGCGGCACCATCGGCGTCACCGTCACGGCCATCGAGGCGGGGCCGAAGGAGGACCTGGCGAAGTTCGGCGACAAGGCCAAGAACATCACGCCGTTCTACCTGCGGGCCAAGGTCGAGAACCTCAGCGGCACCGACCTCAGCTTCACCTCGATCGGCCTGCGCGGCCTCGGCGAGGACGGCAAGGGCACCGGCGTGATCATCTCCGGCGACACCCCGAAGTGCGACTCCACCAGCGCGCCCAGGACGTTCAAGGCCGCCGGCGAGACCTACGAGACGTGCGTGCTGAGCGCGGCGCAGGACGGGTCGAAGGTCGCGGGCGCCGAGTACAACCGCGGCGACGACTACGTGAAGACGCCGCTGGTCTGGCAGAGCTGAGCCGAGGGGTCTTCGCGGCTCCGCTTCCGCTCGTCCTCGGCACCAGGGTCGCCGGGGACCAGCAGGGACGAGTTCGTCGACCACTACGAGAACCACCACGTCCCGCTGGTCCAGAGCATCGCGTCCGGCCCGTTCTACTACGCGCGCAACTACCTGCCGCCCACCGACGAGGCTCGTGTCCTCGACCGCTCGCGGACGCGGTCCTGGATCGTCGACGAACGGCTCAGCGGCGAGGTTGCACCAGGCCGTTGATGTGCGCGTACGCCACGGCGTGCACCCGGTCCCGCAGCCCCAGCTTCGCCAGCACCCGCGAGACGTGCGTTTTCACCGTCTCGTCCCCGACGTGCAGCCGCGCGGCGATCTCGGCGTTGCTGTACGCCGCCGCGACGAGCTGCAGCACCTCCCGTTCGCGCGCGGTCAGCAGGTCGAGCTCCGGCGGCGTCGGGGGAGGCGCGAGGCTGACGGCGAACCGCGCGATCAGGCGTTGCGTGACGGACGGGTCGATCAACGCGTCCCCGCGCGCCGCCACGCGCACCGCGGAGATCAGTTCCTCGGGCGGCAGCGACTTCAGCAGGAACCCGCTGGCACCCGCCTTGAGCGCCCGGTAGACGTACTCGTCGGTGTCGTAGGTGGTGAGCAGCAGGACCTTCGTGCGGTTCGCGGGGTCGGCGAGGATCATCTCCGTCGCGCCGAGCCCGTCGAGCTTGGGCATGCGGATGTCGAGCACGGCCACGTCCGGCCGCAGCCGCGCCACCTCCGCCACCGCGGCCCTGCCGTCCGCGACCTCCGCGACGCACCGGAGGTCTTCCTGCGTGTCGAAGATCGCGCGCATGCCGGAGCGCAGCATCGCGTGGTCGTCGGCGAGCAGCACCGACAACGTCATGACGCCTCCAGGGGGAACGTGACGGTGGTCCGCCAGGTGCGGCCGTCGGGGTCGAGCCCGGAACGCGTCCTGCCGTCGAACATGCCGGCGCGGTTGCGGATGCCGACGAGGCCGCGGCGCACCGATCCCGAGTCGTCGCCGGAGCCCGCCGTGTTCTCCGACGCGACGGTCAGCGAGTCCGGCGCGTAGTCCAGCGTCACCGTCACCCCGGACGCGTCGCCGTGCCGCAGGGCGTTGGTCAGCATCTCCTGGATGATCCGGTAGACCGTGACGTCCAACGACTCCGGCAGGTCGCGGTGCTGCCCGCGCACCTCCAGCCGGGCGGGGATGCCCGCCGCGCGCACGCCGTCGAGCAGTTCGTCGAGGTTGCCGAGACCCGGTTGCCGCGCTCCCTCCGGCTTTTCGCCGTGCAGCAGGTCGAGCAGGTGCCGCAGGTCCACCATGGCCGCGCGGCTGGAGGTCTCGACCGCGCGCAACGAGTTCGTCAGCTTCGGGTCGCCGTGGGGGTTGCCGAGCCGGGCGGCGCCGGCGTGCAGGTTGATCGCGCTGACGTGGTGGATGATCACGTCGTGCAGGTCGCGGGCTATCGCGCCGCGCTCCTCGGTGATCGCCTTCGTCACCGCCGCCTTCGCGTCCTTCTCCGCCATCGCCGACCGCTTCTCCAGCTCGGCGAGGTACGCGCGCCGCGCCGTGGTGTAGCGGCCGACGAGCCACGGCAGCAGCGCGCCCTTGCCCGCCACCAGCACCGCGTACAGCACGTCGTAGTCGTAGAGGATCATGCTCGTGACGAGACTGGCGGAGAGCAGCCCGAGTGCCGCGTACGCCGGTCCGCCGCGCAGCCACGCCCCCGCCCGGTAGCCCGCGATCAGCAGGCCGGCGTCGTTGGAGTCGATCCCGTTGCCGATCGTGACGAGGACGAGCACCGGGACCGCCGCCTGCGCCGCCGCCACCCACAGCGACAGCCGGGCGGGACCGGCGAGCATCGCGTCCACGGCCAGCGTCAGGAAGAGCACGACCAGCGTCTGCGGGAGCGGTTCGCGGTCGAGCAGCACGAACCCGCCGTCGACGACCATGCACACGACGGCGACCAGGGCCGACTGGTGCTTGAGGGGGACCTTGACCGAATCCATCGGGTCGAATCTTGCCGCACGGCCCACCCCGGGGTCCTCCCGCAGGACAGGGGTCGCGGGTCCCCCGCGCGGGGGACGGGGTTTCAGACTTCGCAGTGACGCGGCGGACCCGGCCTGATCGCTACCTTCGGTCGCGATGAAACGACGTGTTGTGACCTTGTTGCTGGTGCTGGGGGCGGTCCTGGGGATCGGTGCCCCCGCACTGGCCGACGGCGCCCAGTCCGGCGCCGACATCCACGTCGCGCAGAGCCTCGGCGACCGCGACCTGACGGTGATCATCCGGCGGGTCGCGGAGGTGCCGGGGCCTGTGCACGTCGACGTGGTGACGCACGCCGGGACGGCGCCGGGTGAGCTGACGCTGACCCTGCGCGCGGCGGGTGCGCCGAGCAGCACGACGAAGGTGGTCCTCGGTGCCACACCGGGGTTCCACGCCGGGCAGCTGCACGTCGACCGGCCCGGCCCGTGGGAGCTCGCGGTCGACGAGGCCACCATCCCGTTCGTCGTGCCCGCGCTCGTGCCGTCGCCGTGGGAGAACGCGACCTACGGCGGGTTCATCGCGGCGGGCCTGTTGCTGCTGGCGGCCTTGGTGCTGGCCGTGTTCGGCAAGCCCGTGCTGGCGCTCGTTCCTACGGCGGGTGTGGTCGCCGCCGTGGCGGTCGGGGTGACGGCGGCGTTGCTCTCGCCGAGCATCCCGCCGGTCGCGGCACCCGGCACGCAGCTCGACCCGACGTTCGACAACGTCACGAACCCCTACGAGCGAACGTCCATCACGGATTTCTCGCGGCCACCGGTGAACATGGTGCCCCGCATGGAGGACGGGGACCTCGTGCTGAGCCTGACCGACGGCTCGTCCGGGCGGCCGGTGGACGACCTGCTGGTGCACGACAGCGCGTTCGTCCACCTCGTCGTGGTGTCGCCGTCCGGGCACCTCCGCCACCTGCACCCGGTCCGCACGGCACCGGGTGAGTACCGCGCCCGGCTGCGCGATCCCGAGCGGGGCGTGCACGCGGTCGCCGCCGAGATCGCCCGGCGCGGCGGGGGAGTGCAGCTGTTGCGGTCCGGTGTGGACGTTGCCGGATCCGCTGTCGCCGTGCCGCACGACGGGAAGGCCGAGACGGCGGTGGAGATCCGCGAGGCGGGAAGGCCGAGCACGATCACCGCGAAGTTCGGTGAGCGCGACCTGCAACCGTGGCTCGGCATGCTCGGGCACATGATCGTCGTCGGCCCGATGACCGGAAGTGCCGCCGAGGCACCGATCTGGGCGCACGTGCACTCGATGATCCCGCCGGTGCCGGGGATGCCCGACAAGCCCGACGAGAGCGTCGCCGCGTACGGGCCGGACGTGCCGTTCACCTACTCGTTCCCGTTGCCGGGCCGCTACCTCGTGTGGATCCAGGTCGAACGGGACTACTCGGTCGTCACCGTGCCGCAGGTGGTCGACGTGCCCGCCGCGAAGGGGGTGGCTTCGAAGTGAAGCGTTCCGCCGTGGCCGTGGTGGCCGGGGTGCTCGCCGTCCTGGCGGCCGTCGTCGTGCTGTGGCCGCGCGGGGTCGAGGCCCGGCCGCACCTCGCCGAGAGCGGCGGGCTCCGGTTCGAGCTCACGCCCACCAGCACGAGGTCCGGCAGCAACGAGTTCGACCTGCGGATCACCGACCGCTCCGGCAACGCCGCCGACGGCGACGTGACGGTCGAACCGGCGATGCCGCAGATGGGCCACGCGCTCGCCCCGATCACCGCGGCGCCGCAGGCCCCCGGCCGGTACAGGGTCATGGGCGTCGACCTGTTCATGGCCGGTCAATGGGAAATCACCGTGTCACTGCGCAGCGAGCGGGTCGTGATCCCGCTGCTGCTCACCTGAGAAGGGGGAGGAATGACTGTGAACATCACGGCGGCGGCGACGCCGTCGGTGGGGACGGTCCCGAGGGGGCTGGTCCCGGCGGGCGTCGTGCTCGGCGGCACCCTGATCTCGTTGATCGGGCTGACCTGGGACATCCAGTGGCACTCCGACGTCGGGCCGGACACGTTCTTCACGCTGCCGCACCTGTTCCTGTACGCGGGCAGCGCGATCTCCGGCCTGGCGAGCCTCGCCGTGGTGCTGCTCACCACCGCGAACGCCAAGCGCGACAAGGCCGTCGACCCGCTGGTCGGCGGGCGCGCGGTCGGCGTCTTCGGCCGCACGTTCTCCGCTCCCGTCGGCTACCTGGTCTCCGGCATCGGCGCGGCGCTGTTCCTGGTCTACGGGCTGTGGGACCAGTGGTGGCACGGCCTCTACGGCTTCGACGCCGTGATCGACTCGCCGCCGCACATCGGCCTGCTGCTGTCGATCTCCATCACCATGGTCGGCGCGGTGATGGTCTTCGCGGTCGCCCGCGACCAGAGCTGGGGCACCTACGGCGTCGCCGTGGCCGCGGGCACGCTGCTGGCGTTCAGCATGGTGACCGTGCTCGGCCTGAGCGCACTGCCCGGCGGGCCCGTCAACACGGTCAACGCCGGCAGCGCGTTCTTCTCGGTGATGATCCTGTTCATGGGCGCGTACGTGCTGAACCGGCGCGGCGGCGCTCTCGCCGTCGGAGTCGTCGTCGCCTTCCTGCAGGCCCTGTTCTGGTGGTTCTCGCCGTGGGCCACCGAGGTCTACGCGGACGCGACCGGCCTGCCGCTGCGCGACTACGTCGACGGAATCCCCGGTCTGCCCAACATGATCCCGATGAGCCTGCTCCTCGTCGCCGTCGCCGTCGAACTGCTGCGCGGCCTGCCCGCGTGGGTGGCGGGCGCGCTCGGCGGCGTGATCATCACGGCCCTCGCACCCCTGCAGCGGATGCTCACCTACGGCAGCAACTTCCCGGCGCTCCAGCGCTACGTGGCCACCGTCGTGGCGGGCGCGGTGCTCGGCGCCCTCGCCGGGATGCTCGGCAGGCGGTTCGGCCAGATGCTCCGCCACCTCGCACCAGCAAAGGAAGACCGCCATGCGTAAGACGCTGCTGGCACTCGCGGGCACGGCCGCCCTGCTGCTCGGCCTCACGGCCCCCGCCCTGGCCTTCGAACCGGTGAACGTCGTGCACACCGAGAAGGTGCAGGCGGGACCGTACGACCTGACGATCGGCTTCAGCACGTGGCCGGTGAAGGCCATGCAGTCGCTCGACTTCACCTTCGCGCCGGAGAACGGCATCGAGGGCAAGAAGGGCACGCTCACCCTGTACCGCGAGGGCGTGGAGGCCGACGACAGCCCGCTCGCGCGGCACCCGCGCAAGCGCGAGGTGTGGGGTCTCGACATCTTCGCGCTGCCCGAGCAGGGCACGTGGACGATGAAGTTCGACGTCGAGGGACCCGAGGGCACCGGGACCGGTGAACTGAAGAACCTCGCCGTGATGGAGCAGCCGGGGCCGCCGATGGGGTTGTCGTGGGCGATCAGCACGATCCCGCTGTTCGGGTTGATCGCGTTGATCGTGATCGCGTGGCGGCGGACGCGGGCGACGGTCGACTAGCCCGAAGCCCTTGGTCGGTCGTCTTCCCCGTCCGCGGAGAAGGGTCGATCAACCAAGGGCTTCACGTCGGTGCAGGGTGACCGCGAGACCGGTGGGGAACGCGGTGAACCCCATGCGTTCCCGGACCGGGCCGTCGGCGTCGTGCGCCCTGATGGTGACGGCGCGGCACAGGGTCGCGATGAGCAGGGTCGCCTCGAGCAGGGCCAGGTTGCGGCCGGGGCAGAAGCGCGGGCCCGCGCCGAACGGCGCGTAGGGCAGCTCCGCGGGGGCGGACGACTCGTCGAGCCAGCGTTCCGGGCGGAACTCGTCGTGGTCGGCGAACCGGCTCCGGTCGCGGCGTGATCCGTACGTCAGCAGCGTGAACACCGGAGTGCCCTGCTTCAGCCGGAGAGACCCCTCGGCGGTGTCCACGGTGATGTCGTGGTTCGGCTGCACGACGATGAACGGTGTCACCGGGTTGAGCCGCATGGCTTCGTCGATGACCGCCCGCGCGTAGGTCAGCCTCCCGACCGCGGCCGGGTCCGCGAGACCGTCGGCCAGGACCGCCTCGGCCTCTGCCGCCACCCGTTCCTGCACCTCGGGGTGCGCACTGAGGCGGTGCACGGCCCAGGCCGGCGTGGAGGAGGTGGTGTCCTCACCGGCGAGCAGCATCGTCACGACGTTGCCCAAGACCTCGTCGTCCGAGGCCGCTGGCTCGTCCTCCAACGGTCGGACCAGCGCTTCCAGGAAGTTCGTGGGCTCCGCGCCGCCTGCCATCCGCTCACGGGCCTTGACGAACTGGAAGCGTACGAGAGCCGCCAGTTCCTCGACGGTCGCATCCAGACGCCGGTCCTGCGGCAACTTGACGTGGCGCCAGTACGGGAAGGGAGCGTTGATCCGCCGGGCGAACGCGGGGAACAACTCGACCAGGCGGCTGAGCAGGCTGTCGTCGTTGCCGTCCACCGAGTTGAGGTCGTGGCCCGTGGCCAGCCAGGTGGTGACGTCGAGGGTGTACCGCTGCATGTCGGCGAGGACGTCGACCGACGCGCCCGCGTCCGCCGCACTCACCCACGAGTTCCGCATCCGGGCGGTCACCTCGGCGATCGTGGAGAAGTACTGCCGCAGGTACGAGCTGTTGAGGCTCTGCGTCGCGATCTTCCGCAGCCGCCGCCACTCGGCGCCCTCCGCGGTGAACACGCCGTGCCCGCCGATCTCGTCGATGACCTCCGACATGATGCTCGGCCGCCGGAACGCGTCAGGTCGTTGGCGCAGCACGGTGTCCACCAGCACCGGATCGGCGGTCACCACCGCGGGTGTTCCTCCCAGCCGGACCCGGTAGGTCGGCCCGAAGCGGTCGCACCACCGTTCGAGCACCTGGTTCATGGCCTCGCCGCGGGCCAGTTCGGGCAGGTTTCCCAGCAGCGGCACCCCTCGTGGCCCGTTCAGGTCTTCGAGCGCCCGCGTGGTGCGTTCAGCTGTGTTGTCGGCGGGGCGACCGGTTCTGACTTCCTCAGCGGATTTTCCTCAGGTGTCGCGCGGAGTCGGTGATCAAGGTCACGCGGCCGCCCCGGCGCGGGATCCGCTGCTCGGTCGAGCTCGTCGTCACGATCTTCAACGTACGCCGATTCGTCGGGATCGGAGCTCCCCGTCCAGCCCAGGTCCGCCGGCTCGCGTGGTCCGGGGTGCCGTGACCCGTGGTGGCAGCGGACTGCACCCGGCCACCTGACCGGGTGAAGTCCGACCCGAAAGGCTGGAGCGGCTGGATTTCGAGTGGCGAGGTTCGGTACCCCTGCGCCGTGCGTTTGCCTCACGCGGTTTGGATCGGCGGGCTGTTGGTGCCCGCGTTGCTCGCCGCCACCGGCGTGGTCGTCCACGGCGGTGGCATCGAACGGACGCTGCACGCGGACGTGCGGACAGCGCTCGGCAAGGCCGGTTACCACGGTGTCGTGTCGGTCGACGGCCGCACGGTCGTGGTCACCGAGGTCGCGCCCCGCTCGGTGGACGCGGTGCGCGCCGTGGTGTCGGACGTGTCCGGTGTCGGCACCGCCGACGTGCGCGCGGCGGAACCCGAGCAGTTGCTCGTGGCGTTGCGCGGTGGCGAGATCCTGGTGTCCGGCGCGGTCGCCGACGACGCGGAACGCCGTGCGCTCATCGAGGCCGTGCAGGCCGACGGCCACCGCGTCACGGCCGCCCTGCGCCAGGGCGGTCTGCTGCCGATCCCGCCGGCCGTGATCGGCCGCGTGGTCACCGCCGCGCTGTCCGCCAAGGTGTCGGACGTGACCACGACCATCCACAACGGACAGGTCGTGGTCGCCGCCCGCGTGCCGGACGAGGTGAGGGCCACCGCGGTCCGCGACGCCGTCAAGCAGGCCGCGAACGGCCTGCAGGTCACCGACCGCATCGAGATCGGCCCGTCCACGACGGCGGGCGATCTCAACGTCGAGGCGCTGCACGACTCGATCTCCCGCCTGGTCAACGGCAACGGCGCCATCCGGTTCGTGCAGGGCACCACCGCCTACGAGGGCCACGGCCCGGTGCTCATCCAGCGCGTCGGCCGCATGCTGCTCGTGGCTCCCCGAGCCTCGATCACCCTGGTGGCCCACGGCACCGACCAGGCGATGGCGGTGAAGCGCGGCGAAATGGTCCGCGACGTCCTCGTCGGCCAGGGCGTGGCACCCGCGTTGATCGCCATCGAGACCCGTCCCGCCCCCGGCGGCGAGTACGACCCGGCCACGCGCCAGGTCGACGTCGTAGTCCGTTAGGAGTTCGCTGTGCTCTGGTTGTTCTCGCAGATGTTCCTGCTCTGCCTGGCGTCGTTCGCCGTGGGCGTGCTGGTGACGTGGCTGTCGGTTCGCGGCCGCCTCCAGCCCGAACGCCCCAAGGCCCGCCTGGCGCTGCCCGCGCCCCGCTCCACCACCGAGCAGGTGGTGATCTCCGAGCAGCCGCCCGCCGCGCCGAAGCCGGTCAAGGAACCGTTGCCGGTCAAGGGGAACTCGAAGACCATGGTCTACCACACGCCGGACTCGCCGTACTACCGGCGGACGAAGGGCGACATGACGTTCGGGTCGGAGGCGGAGGCCCAGTCGGCGGGGTACCGGATGTGGACGACCAAGGGCCGCGTCAGGGCCTGACGGGGGCCGGGATCAGCGCTTCAGCAGGTCGCGGATCGCCGCCGTGACCACGTCCGGCGCCTCCTCGGCCATGAAGTGTCCGCAGGAGACCGTGCGGTGGTCGAGATCGGGCGCCCAGGCCTCCCACAGCCGCCGCGCGTCGAAGCCGAGAGCGGCACCCCAGTCCTGCTGCAGCACGGTGACCGGCATCTTCAACCGCGTGCCCGCGTCCCGGTCGGCGGTGTCGTGCTCGACGTCGATCGTGGCCGACGCCCGGTAGTCCGCGACGATCGACGTCACGGCCTCCCGCGAGGCGCGCAGGTACTCGGCGCGGACGTCGCCGGGGAACGGTTTCTGGCTCCAGATGTCGAGGAAGTGGCCGAAGAACGCGTCCGGGACCGCGCTGATCATCTGCTCGGCGAGACCGGGTGGCTGGGCCATCAGGAACAGGTGGAACCCGACGGCGGCCGACGTCCCGCGCATCACGTCCCACATGTCGAGCGTCGGCAGCACGTCGAGGGACGCGAGGTGCGTGACGTGCTCCGGGTGGTCGAGGCCCGTGCGGAACGCCACGAGCGCGCCCCGGTCGTGCCCCGCCAGGGCGAACGTGTCGTGGCCGAGCCGCCGCGCGACCTCGACCACGTCGGCGGCCATGGTGCGCTTGGCGTAGGTCGAGCCGGTGTCGGCGGGCTTGTCGCTGTCGCCGTAGCCGCGCAGGTCGGGCATGATCACGGTGTGGTCGGACGCCAGGCCGGCGGCGACGTGCCGCCACATGAGGTGGGTCTGCGGGAAGCCGTGCAGGAGCACGACGGGGCTTCCGCCGCCGGTCGTGGCCACGTTCAGCTCGATGCCGCCGGAGACCTGAACGCGCTGGTAGTCGAATGCGGTGTGGTTCACGAGCACACTGTGGCGCCGCCCGATCAGCAACGGATCAGCGCCGGATGAGGTTCGGGGTGCTGGGCCCCCTGACCGCCGGGTCGGCCCGGCTCGGCGGCCCGCGGCAACGCGCCGTGCTGGCCCGCCTGCTGGTCGCGCGCCGCCGGGTGGTGCCCGTGCGCACGCTCGTCGCCGACCTGTGGGAGGACCCGCCGGACGGCGCGCTCGGCACGGTGCAGACGTTCGTCGGGGCGTTGCGCAAGGCCCTCGAACCCGGCCGTCCACCCCGGACTCCGTCGACGCTGCTGGTCACCGAGGGCGCGGGCTACGCGTTGCTGGCGGAGGACGTGGACGCCTGGCGGTTCGAGGAGATGCTCGGCGGCGACCTGTCCGTGCTGGACAGCGCCTTGAGCCTGTGGCGGGGTCCCGCCTACGCCGAGTTCGCCGACGAGCACTGGGCGCGCGCGGAGATCGACCGGCTGGAGGAACTGCGGCTGGTGGCGGTCGAACGCCGTGCCGAGGCCGCGCTGGCCGTCGGACGGGCGGCCGGGGTCGTCGCCGACCTGCGAGCACACCTGGCCGACCACCCGTGGCGGGAGAAGGCGTGGAGCCTGCTCGCGCTCGCCCTGTACCGCGAAGGCCGTCAGGGAGACGCGCTGGAGGCGGTGCGTTCCGCCCGTCTCGCCCTCGTCGAGAACCTGGGCGTGGACCCCGGGCCCGAGCTCCGCGCGCTGGAGTCGGACATCCTCGCCCAGTCGCCCCGCCTGACGCCCGCACCCCGGTCTCCGCTGGTGGGACGGTCTTCGGAACTGGCGGCCCTGGAATCAGCGACACCTGCTGCCGGGCTCGGCATCGCGGTGGTGACCGGCGAGGCCGGTGTCGGCAAGACGGCGCTGGCCGAGGCGTTCAGCGCCGTGCTCGGCGCGAAGGGCTGGCGGACGGTGTGGGCGCGCTGCCCCGAGGACGCGCCGGTGGCGTGGCCGTGGCAGCAGGTCGTGGAGGCGCTGGGTTCGGCACTCCCGGTGGCCGACCGGTTCCACCTGCGCCGCGCCGTGGTGTCCACAGTGGAGTCCGCGGCGCCGGTCCTGGTGGTGCTGGACGACCTGCACCAGGCCGACGAGGAGACACTGGCGGTGCTGGCCGCCTTCACGACGGCCCGGTTGTCGGGCAGGGTGCTGATCGTGGTGACCTCGCGCACCGCAGTGCCGTTGGAAGCGCTGGCTCGTGCCGAACCGGTCAGGGTGGAGCTCCGCGGACTCGACGAGGAGGCGGTCGCCGCGCTGGTGGGATCGCTGGACGCGCGGGCGATCCACGAACGCAGCGGAGGCAATCCGTTCTACGTCAAGGAACTCGTGCGGCTGGTCGAGTCCGGCGGTGACCTCGGCGCGGTCCCGGCCGGTGTGCGGGACGTCCTGCGCCACCGGCTCTCGGGGTTGCCGGCCGAAGCGCGGACCGTGTTGCACCAGGCCTCCGTGCTCGGCCGGGACGTCGACGTCGATCTGCTGGCCGCACTGGCGGGTCACGACGTGCTCGACGCGCTGGACGCCGCGATCGCCGCGGGGTTCGTGGTGGAGGTGGCGCCCGGCCACGCCCGGTTCGCGCACGTGCTGGTGCGCGACACCCTGTACGAGGACGTGTCGCTGACCAGACGCGCCCGCTGGCACGCGGTGGTGGCGGAGGCGCTCGGCTCTGGTGACGTGCGGACGCTTGCGCACCACTACGCCCTCGCGGGGACTCGAAGTCCGGCTGCGGTGCACGCGCTGGCCGAGGCCGCGGAGGGGACGCGCTCGCCTCGTGAGGCGGTGCGGTGGTGGAGGGCGGCGATCGCGGCCGGGACGGAGCGTGCTGACCTGGTGATCGGGCTGGCCAGGGCGCTGGCGGTGAGCGGGGACCTGGAGGAGGCGCGGAGGCAGCGGTCGGTGGCGCTGCGGCTCGCCGGCGGTGCGCGGGAGGTGGCCGAGGCGATCGGGTCGTTCGACGTCCCCGGCATCTGGACCACCAACGACGACCCGGCCCACTCCGCCGAACTCGTCGCCGCCGCCGAACGCGTCCTGCCCGCGTTCCCCGGCCCGACCGCCACCCGTGCCCGCCTGCTCGCCACCATCGCGATGGAGGACCGCGGCACCGGCGCCCGCCTGCCCGAAGCGCGGGAGGCCGAGGCCATCGCGAACGACCTCGGCGAACCCGAACTGCGCGCGTTCGCGCTGAACGCCCGCTTCATGCACACCTTCCACCGCACGGGCCTCGCCCGCGAACGAGCCGAGATCGGGCGCGAACTCGTCGAGGTGGCAGACGGCCTGGTCACCCACGAGGTCCTGGGACACCTGATCCTCGTGCAGGCCTCGTCCGCGCTCGCCGACTTCGCCACCGCCGACCGGCACGCGGCCGCCGCCGACGAACTGGCCCACGAACACGACCTGCCGCTCGTCAGCGTCTTCACGGAGTGGTACACCGCGCTCAAACTCGCGGCGGCGGGCAGGAAGGCCGAAGCCGACCGCGCCTATCGGGCCGCGGCCGAGCGCGTCAGGGGAACCGGCATGTGGGGCATGGAACGCGGACTCCTGCCGCTCGCCCTGCTCAGCCTGCACGGGCCGTCCACAGTGGACCTGGACGACGACTGGGGCCCGCACCTCGACTGGGTCAGGCCGCTGGCCTTGCCGCCGGACGAAGCGCTCGCAGCCGCACGGGCACTTCCCGACGGACCGGCCGACCTCCTGACGGAGGTCCGCGCCTGCCTGCTGGCGATGGCGGCGATCAGGTTGAACGACTACGAACTGCGTGAGCGCGCACACAGACTTCTGTTGCCCGCCAAGGGAGAACTGGTGGCGGGCACCGGGCTGTTCACGTTCGGCCCGGTGGAGGAGTACCTACGCGGCTAGTGCCGGTCCGAGCAGCAGACCGCCGTCCAGCACGAACTCCGCCCCGGTCGCGAACGCCCCGTCGTCCGAGGCGAGGTGCAGGACGAGCGCGGTGACCTCCTGCGGCGTCCCGAGTCGCGGCACGGCGAACGGGGCGGGGGAGTAGAGGTCGCCGATGGCTGGCTGCCCGTCCGCCACGGGTTCGGTGATGAACGGCGTCGCCACCACACCGGGGTGCACCGAGTTCACCCGGATCCCGTCGCGGCCGAGTTCGAGCGCCGCCGTGCGGGTCAGTCCGCGCAACGCCCACTTGCTCGCCACGTAAGGCGCGTAGTAGGCCTGACCGACGTTGCCCATGGTCGAGGCGATGTTCACGATCGATCCTCCACCGGCCTGTCGCAACGACGCCGCGGCGTGCTTGATCCCCAGGAACTGCCCGGTCAGGTTCACCGCGAGCGTCCGCTCCCAGACCTGCAGCGCGGTGTCCTCGATCAGCGCGGCGGGGTGCTGGGCGCCCGCGTTGTTGACCAGCACCGAGATCGGCCCGGCGGCCTCCAGTGCGGCGGTCCAGTCCGCCTCGGACGTCACGTCGAGGCGCACGGCGACCGCCCGCGAGCCCAGTTCCGCGGCGAACGCCTCGCCTGCCGCCAGGTCCCGCGCGCCGATCACGACCCGCGCCCCTTCGGCGTGGAAGCCCCGCACGTGGCTCGCACCCATCCCGCTCGTCGCGCCGGTGACGAGCACCGTCCGTCCGTCGAAGCGTCCCATCGTCCATTCCTCCAGTGGTGAGTTGAGTGACTCACCTCGGAACGGTAGACATGACACCGATGGTGAGTCAAGTGACTCACCTCGTGGCATACTGGGGGCGTGCCGACCTACCACGAGCGTCTGGCGGAGCAGAAGCGGACGGCGATCGTCGACGCCGCGACGACGCTGTTCCTGGAGTCCGGCTACGACAAGACGTCACTCGCGCGCATCGCCGACGCGGCCGGGGTCTCGAAGGCGACGCTGTTCAAGCAGTTCCCGACGAAGGCCGAGCTGTTCGACGCGATCGTCACCGACTACTGGCGCACGGAGGAGGGCGCGCTCACGCCGCCGCCGGGCGACCCCGCGAAGGGGCTCAAAGTGCTCGGCGACCGGTACGTGGCGCTGCTGACGCGGCCGGGCATGGTCGCGCTGTTCCGCATCGTCATCGCTGAGGCGCCACGCTTCCCCGAGCTCGGCCAGACGCAGTTCAAGCTCGGCAAGCAGCCGTTCTTCGACTCCGTCCGCGACTACCTGGTGGCCGAGCGCGACGCCGGCACGCTGGTGGTCGACGACCCGGTCGGCACGGCGACGCAGTTCCTCGGCATGATCTCGAACTTCGCGTTCTGGCCGCGGATGCTGCTGGTGAACTGGGCGCCCACCGAGAAGGCCTTGGCCCACTCGGTGGACGAGGCGGTCCAGACGCTCCTGTGTCGTCACGCGGTCACAACGGCACCCGGCGCAGCGCGGGCTTGAGGACCTTCCCGGACCCCGTGCGCGGCAGTTCGGCGACCACCTCGACGTGCACGGGGATCTTGTACTTCGCCAGGCGCGGCACCAGGAACTCCCGCAACCCGGCGGCGTCCACGACGGCGCCGTCGCGCGGGCGCACGAACGCGCGTCCCACCTCGCCCCAGCGCTGGTCCGGCACCCCGACGACCGCCACCTCGGCGACGTCCGGGTGTGAGGTGATCGCGTTCTCGACCTCGGCCGGGTAGACGTTCTCGCCGCCGGAGATGTACATGTCCTTGAGGCGGTCGAGGACGTACAGGTGGCCGTCGTCGAGCCGGCCGAGGTCGCCGGTGCGGAACCAGCCGTCCTCGGTGAACGCCGCCGCGGTGGCGACCGGGTCGTTCCAGTAGCCCGGGGTCACGTTCGGGCCCTGCACCTCGACCTCACCGACGTCCGAGAGCCTCAGATCGCCGAAGAACACGCACGGACCGGCCGAACCCGCGCGCTGAACGCTGTCGGAAGCCTCCAGGAACGTGGCGCCCGGCGCGGTCTCGGTGAGGCCGTAGCCCTGGCAGAACACCAGGCCGCGGTCCTGGTAGGCGCGGATCACCGCGTCCGGCACCGCCGCCCCGCCGCACAGCAGCACCCGCAACGACGACAGGTCCGCCGTGTGCCACAACGACGACGACGCCAGGTCCGCGAACATGGTCGACACGCCGAACATCGACGTCACGCCGTGCTCTTCGATCAACGACACGCACGCCGTGACGTCCCAGCCCGAGGTGATGACGCAGTGCCCACCCTTCACGAAGGTGGGCAGCAACGTCTGGGCCAGCGCGGCGACGTGGAACAGCGGCGCGGTGACCAGCGCGACCTCGTCGGAGGCGAGGTCGACGCCGATCATCAGGTTGAAGGTGTTCCACAGCAGGTTGGCGTGGGTCAGCACCGCGCCCTTGGGCCTGCCGGTCGTGCCCGAGGTGTAGAGGATCAGCGCGGGTTCGCCGATGTCGACGGGCTCGTCGACCGGTTCGTCGGAGCCGCCCAGCAGCCAGTCCTCGTACTCCGCGAGCGACACGGCGCGCGGGTGCTCGGCGGCGTGGGAAGGCGCGTGCACGAGGACGTGCGCGCCGCAGTCGGCCAGCTGGTAGTTCACCTCCGCGGGCGTGAGGCGGAAGTTCAGCGGCACGAAGATCGCGCCCAGCTGGTGCGCGGCGAACATGGTCTCGGCGAACGACGGGTGGTTCGGGCCGAGGTACGCGACCCGGTCGCCGTGCCGCACGCCGAGCTCCCGCAACCGCCACGCGAGGCGGGTCGTGCGGACGGCCAGCTCGTCGTACGTCGTCGAGACCCCGTTGTAGGTGAACGCCTTACGCTTCGGCGCCATGCGTGCGCGGCGGTGCGGCCAGCTGCCCAGTCCCGAGTTCCGCATCCCTGTCTCCTGTCAGGCTGGTCCGGCTGGTCTCCCGGAGGACCACCGTGCACACGACGGTGAGCAGGCAGAAGGCCGCGAGGATGAACGGGATCGCGCCCGTGCCCGACGACTTCTGCACCTGCGCGAAGATCAGCGGCGCGAACCCGGCGCCGAGACCCGCGAGCTGGTAACCGAGCGAGGCGCCGGTGTAGCGGCTGCCGGTGGTGAACAGCTCGCTGTACAGCGCGGCGAGCGGCCCGTACATCATCGGGTGGATCACGGCCTGGCCGAGCACCAGTGCGATGACGACGTACCCGTTGTCCACCAGCGGGAACAGCGCGAAGCCGAACGCCGCCATGAGCACGGCGCCCGCGAGGACGACCGGCCTGCGCCCGAACCTGTCCGACGCCGCCGACCAGCCGATGATGCCGAGCACCGCGAGCGCCGAGGAGAGCGTCAGCGCGTTGAGGATCATCTGCCTGCTTTCCCCCGCCTGCACTCCGTACGCCAGCACGAACGTCGTCAGGGTCGACTGCGCGACGAACGCGGCGAGACCGACGCCGATGCCGAGCGCCAGCGTGCGCGGGTGGTTGCGCAGCACGTCGAGCAACGGCATGGAGCCCGGCCTGCGCCCGGCCCGGAAGACCGGGGTCTCCTCGACCTTCAACCGCACGAACAGACCGATGCCGAGCAGCACGACGCTGAGCAGGAACGGCACCCGCCAGCCCCACTCGAGGAACGCCTGCTCGCCGACGAGCGCGGCGGTTCCGGTCAGGGCGGCGGTCGAGAGCACCATGCCGCACGGCGCGCCGGCGTTGGTGAAGCTCGCCCACAGCCCGCGCCGCGAGGTGGCGTGCTCGGCCGACATCAGCACGGCTCCGCCCCACTCACCGCCGACGGAGATGCCCTGCAGCACCCGCAGCAGGATCAGGCCGGCGGGAGCGAGCCAGCCGACCTGGGCGTAGGTGGGCAGCAGGCCGATCAGGAAGCTCGCCACGCCCATCAGGCTCATGGTGAGCACGAGCATCTTCTTGCGTCCCAGCAGGTCCCCGTAGTGTCCGAACAGGACACCGCCGAGCGGGCGGGCGAGGTAGCCGGTGGCGAAGGTGCCGAAGCTCGCGATCGTGCCGACCAGCGGGTCCAGCGAGGAGAAGAAGACCTTGTTGAACACGATCGCGGACGCGGTGGCGTAGAGCAGGAAGTCGTAGTACTCGATCACACTGCCGAGGAAGCTGGACGTAACGGCACGGCGTAACTGCGTTGTTGGCGCCATGGCTTCACCTCATGTGTAGTGGCGGTAGACGGCACGTGCGACGCAAGCGGGCTTCGCGGAGCCCTCGATCTCGACCGTGAAGTCGACGGTGAGCTGCACGCCGTCGCCCGGCACGTCCTCGACGGACGCGACGGTTCCGCGGAGCCGGATCTTGGCGCCGACCGGCACGGGCGCGGGGAACCGCACCTTGTCCAGCCCGTAGTTGAGGCTCATCCGCACGCCGGAGACCTCCAGCAGTTCGGTCATCAGCGGGATGAGCAGCGCCAGCGTCAGGTAGCCGTGGGCGATCGTGCCGCCGAACGGCCCGGCGGCGGCGCGTTCCGGGTCGACGTGGATCCACTGGTGGTCGTCGGTGGCGGAGGCGAACGTGTCGACCCGGTCCTGGTCGACCTGGAGCCAGTCGGTGTGCCCGAGATCCCTGCCCGCCAGGGCCCTCAGCTCTGCGATTCCGTTCACGGTGGTGGTCACGCGTCCTCCTTCACGAGTCCGAGCAGACGGGCGGCGTTGTGCTTGAGGATCTTCGGGCGGACCTCGTCGGAGATGTCGAGCTTCGCGAAGTCCGCCAGCCAGCGGTCCGGGGTGATCACGGGGTGGTCCGAGCCGAACAGCACCTTGTCCTGCAACAGGGTGTTGGCGTAGCGGACGAGGTTCGGCGGGAAGTACTTCGGCGACCAGCCGGACAGGTCGATGTGCACGAACGGTTTGTGCGTCGCCACCGCGAGCGCCTCGTCCTGCCAGGGGAACGAGGGGTGGGCGAGCACGATCTTCAGGTGCGGGAAGTCGACGGCGACGTCGTCCACGAGCATGGGGTTGGAGTGCTTGAGCCGGATGCCGCCGCCTCCGGGGACGCCCGCGCCGATCCCGGTCTGTCCACTGTGGAAGAGGGCGGGGACGCCGAGCTCCTCGATCACCTCGTACAGCGGGTACGCCATCCGGTCGTTCGGCGAGAAGTCCTGCAGGCTCGGGTGGAACTTGAAGCCCCGCACGCCGTGCTCCTCGACGAGCTTCCGCGCCTCCCTCAGAGCCGCCCTGCCCTTCCAGGGGTCGACGCTCGCGAACGGGATCAGCACGTCGGCGTGCTCGGCGCAGGACGCGGCCACCTCCTCGTTGGAGATGCGCGGGTGACCGGTCGCGTGCTCGGCGTCGACCGTGAAGATCACCGCGGCCATCCTCCGCTCGCGGTAGAGCGCGGCGGTCTCGGCGATCGTCGGCTGCCGGTGGGCCGCCTTGAAGTACTTGGCCGACGCCTCGAGCAACGCGGGGCTCAGCGAACTGTGCCCGTCGCGCGAGATCTCGGCGTGGGTGTGGACGTCGATGGCCACGATCTCGTCGACGTTCACGGCGCCACCGGCTGCGGGATCCCGTAGGTCTCGGGCTCGAACTCGGCGAACCGCTCGGCGATCTGGCCGGCCTTCCAACCGCCATCCGAGAACTCGACCTGCTTCTCGGCGGGGTGCGACCAGAGCGCGAGCCGGTCGCCACCGATGCCGATCGCCTGCCCCGTCACGCCTTTCGCCGCGTCCGACGCCAGGTAGACGATCAGTTCGGCCACGTCCTCGACCGTGCCGAGGCCCTCGTCGTGCCGCACCCACGACGGCAGCGGCGCGCCGGTCCGTTCCGACTCCTCGATCAACGGCGCGAAGACGGGGATCGTCCGCGTCATCTCGGTGGCCGCGACCGGGACGACCGCGTTGACCGCGATGCCGGACCTGGCGAGCTCCAGCGCCCAGGTCCGCGCCATGGCCGCGATCCCGGCCTTGGCGGCGGAGTAGTTGGTCTGTCCGAAGTTGCCGCGCTGCCCGGCGGGGGACGAGACCAGCACGAGACTGCCACCGGTGCCCTGCTCGCGCAGCCGCACCGCCGCCGCGCGGGCGCAGGTGAACGTGCCGCGCAGGTGCACGTCGATCACGGCGTCGAAGTCGTCGTCGCTCATCTTCCACAGCACGCGGTCGCGCAGGATGCCCGCGTTGGTGACCAGCACGTCGAGCCGCCCGAACTCCTCGACGGCCGCGGAGACGAGCAGGTCGGCGGTCTCGGCGGACCCGACCGGCGCGATCACCGCCCGGCCGCCGATGCCCGCCGCGACCTCCTCGGCGGAGTCGTCCACGTCGTTGACGACGACCCGGGCCCCGTTGCGCGCCAGCGCTTCCGCGTACGCCCGTCCCAGTCCGCGGCCGGCGCCGGTGACGATCGCGACCTTTCCCGACAGCTCCATCAGGCGAGTCCTCTCGGTGGGGGCTCGCCACCAAAGTAGGGCACATTCATGACGCTCGTCTAGATGCTGCCCAACATGTATCGTGGTGCCGGTGACACCCCAGTCCTTGATGCTCAACTTCCTGGGCCTGTACGTGTTCGACCGCGGCATCGCGGTCTACTCGGGCAGCTTCATCGACGTGTTCGGGCGCGTGGACGTCTCGGAGGAGGCGGTGCGCTCGACGCTGACTCGCATGACCTCGCGCGGGCTGCTCACCAAGCACCGCAACGGCCGCAAGGTCTACTTCGGACTCACGCCGCGCGCGACGGACGTGCTGCGCGACGGTGAACGCCGGATCTGGCAGCGCGGCGCCGTGAACAGGGACTGGGACGGCACGTGGACCCTCGTCGGCTTCTCGCTGCCGGAGGGCCGCCGCGGCGAACGGCACGACCTGCGCTCGCAACTGCAGTGGGCGGGCTTCGGCCCGGTGCAGAACGGGCTCTGGATCGCGCCCGGCACCCGTGACGTCACCGAGGTGGTCGAGAGCCTCGGTCTCGCCGGCAACGTCACGGTGTTCACCGCGCAGCACGCGAAGCCGACGGAGGCGGCGGACCTGGCGCGGCGTGCGTTCGACACGGCGGCCATCGCCGCGCGCTACCAGGACTTCCTGGCGCGCTGGCGGGAGCCGGACGACGGGTTGCCCGACGACCTGGCCCGCCAGCTGGTGCTGCACGCCGACTGGCTCGACCTCGTGCGGCAGGACCCGCACCTTCCGGCCGAGTTGCTCGACCGCGACTGGCCCGCGATCGAGGCGGAGCAGGTGTTCCAGTCCCTCGCCACGCGCTACGTGAAGACGGCGGCCCCGCTCGCGGCCGCCGCCATCGAGTCCGTCGAGGTGGTCGGCACCTGAACGCCCATCAGCGCGGGCCGGTCACACCACGAGCGCGGAACCAGGTCAGGGCTTGGTCTGGTACTCGCGGGCGACGTCGACCACGAGCTGGTGCAGGGCGAGTTCGGCCGGTGCGCGGAGCCGGTCCTGGCGGTGTGCCAGCAGAACGCGGCGGGCCGGCACGTCCGTGCCGAGCGCGAGCACGCGGACGTCCGGGTGCGGGTTGCGCACCGCGGTCCTGGGCGCCAACGCGATTCCCACTCCGACGCTGACCATGGCCTGCGCCTCCTGGTAGTCGTTGGCCTCGAACGCGATCTTCGGGGTGAACCCGGCCGCGCGGCAGCTGCGTTCGAGGACCTCGGCCACCGGGTGCTCGTGGGCGCGGACGATCCAGTCCTCGTGGGCGAGGTCGGACATGGTGGTGAACCGCTTGCGGGCCAGGCGGTGGTCGGCGGCGACGATGAGCACGGTCGGGTCGTCCAGCAGCGGGGTGAGGGAGATGTCGGGCACGTCGACGCGGTTCCACGCGTAGTCCCACAGCAGGGCGATGCCGACGGTGCCGTCCTCCAGCAGCTCGACGAGTTCGTCGAAGCGGGTGCTGCGCACGTCCAGGCGGAGATCGGGGTGCTGGCGGCGGAACCGGCTGACGGCCTGGGGGAGCAGGGCGCTCGCGATGGTCGGGAACACGCCCATAGCGACGGTGCCGCGGCGCAGTCCCGCGAGTTCGGCGAGGTCGGCCTCGGCGGCGCTGAGCCTGCGCAGGACGTGGCGGGCGTGGCCTGCCAGCAGGGCGCCCGCCTCGGTGGGACGCACCCCTCTGGCCTGCCGGTGCAGAAGCGGCTGACCGGCCTCCACCTCGAGCCGGCGCAGCTGCTGGGAGACCGCCGACGGGGTGTACCCCAGCTGGTCCGCGGCGGCGGTCATGGAACCCGTGTCCACCACGGCCGCGAGCAGTGCCAGACGCCGGACGTCCAACATGGCCGCTCCTCTGCGAGAAAACTCAGGTTCGAAACTTCACTCATATGCACCTTCCGTGCAGCTTAGCTTCACGCTGAAGCGAGGCGTGCATCTGGGAAGTTCGCCGAGTCGACCTGTGCAGGCGCTTGTTTCGGGGCATCTGAGCGTGAAGCAAAGCTTCACGGGTGTCGAGTTTTCCGTGATTGTGTTCAAGGTCCGTGCGAGTCACCGTTGCCGTCGTCCCCTGGTTGTTACGGCGGTGTTGCACCGTCGCGAAGGAGTGGCTGTGCGAGAGATACCGGCGACCTGGATGCGCGGTGGTACCAGCAAGTGCTGGGTGTTCGAGCGCGAGGTGCTCGCGGTGCCCGGTCGCGACCTCGACGAGGTGCTGCTGCGGTTGTACGGAAGCCCTGACCCGCGCCAGGTCGACGGTGTCGGCGGGGCGACGTCCACGACCAGCAAGGCCGTCGTGCTCGCCAGGAGCGATCGGCCGGGCATCGACGTCGAGTACACGTTCGCCCAGATCGGGATCGCCGACGGGCGGGTGGACTGGACGAGCAACTGCGGCAACTGCTCGGCGGTCGTCGGGCCCTACGCGCTGCGGCGCGGCTGGGTGGTGCCCACCGGCGAGGTGACCACGGTGCGGATCAACAACACCAATACCGGCCAGCTGATCGTCGTGGACGTGCCGACGCCCTCGGGCCGGGTGACCGAGGAGGGCGGAGACCGCATTCCCGGGGTGGTCCAGCCCGGCCTCGGGGTGCGGCTGTGGTTCGTCGACCCGGCCGGCCGCACGACCGGGGCGTTGCTGCCCACGGGCAACGCGGTCGACGTGGTGGACGGGGTGCGCGTCACGCTGCTCGACGCCGGAGCGCCCGTGGTCCTCGTCCCCGCGGACGAGGTCGGGGTGGACGGCGAGGCGTCCCCGGCCGACCTGGACGCCCAGGAGGACCTGCTGGCCCGGTTGGACCGCATTCGGCGCGGCGCCGCGGTCCGCATGGGTCTCGCCGGCGATCCCGCCGGGGCCGCCCGCGCCACCCCCAAGCTCGCCCTGGTCAGCCCAGGCCGTCCGGACCGTTCCGACGTGACCGTGCGGATGCTGTCCATGGGACGGACGCACCCCGCACTGGCCATCACCGGCAGCGTCGCACTCACCGCCGCCGCGCACACGCCGGGTACCGTCCTGTCCGACTTCACCGCCGGTGAGCTGGAGGTGCTGCGCCTGGACACCCCGGCAGGAGTCGTGACCACGCGTGCCGGCACCCGCGACGGACTGCTCGCGATCGGGGTCACCCGAACCACCCGCCGCATCGGCGACGCGACCCTCGTGCTCCCCGACGACGCGCCGCTGGAGCCCTCTCTCCCGACACTGGCCGCCGCGGCCTCCTGACCCGTACCGTCCCGCCCGGACGGCAGCGTCGGGGCGGGCGCACGACCGAAGAGGACAATGATGTCATCACAGATGATCGCGATCCTGGTTCTCGGCGGCATGTTCGTGGTCGCCACGGTGCTGCCCATCAACATCGGGATCCTCGCGCTGGTCGCGTCGTTCCTGGTCGGCACGTTCGTGTTCGGTCTCGACGAGAAGGAGATCTTCGAGGGCTTCCCGGTCTCGCTGTTCATCACCGTCGTCGGGGTGACCTACCTGTTCTCCGTCGCCAAGCTGAACGGCACGATCGACCTGCTGGTGCAGGGTGGGATCCGGCTGGTGCGAGGCCGCGCGATCCTGGTGCCGTGGGTCCTGTTCGTCGTCGCCGCCACGCTGACCGCGCTGGGCACCTTCACCCCGGCGGCCGTCGCACTGCTGGTGCCGGTCGGGATGAGCTTCGCCTTCGCCTACCGCATCAGCCCGCTGATGATCGGCATGATGGTGATCTGCGGCGCCCACGCCGGGGCGTTCTCCCCGATGGCCGTGTCCGGGGCGCTCGTCTACGGCATCGTCGTCAAGTCCGGTCTGACGATCTCCCACGCCACGTTGTTCTTCGCGAGCCTCGGCTTCAACCTGTTGCTGGCCGCCGGCACCTACGCGTTGCTGCGCCGGCGCGGCGAGGAGAGCTTCGTCGAGCACCCGGACGACGCCGCGACCGGTGGTGCCGCGGGGAGCGCGGGTGGCGCACCTGAGCCGAGTGGCGGCGGAGTGGCCACCGCGGTCAAGCCGCAGGCGGTCGCGGTGGCCTGGCGCCAGCGCGCCACGCTGGCGGCGCTGGTCGTGCTCGTGGTCGGGGCGCTCGCCTTCCACCTGCAGATCGGGTTCCTGGCGCTGGCCGCGGGTGCCGTGCTCGCCCTGTTCGACCGGGAGAACCTCGGCAGGGCCGTCGAGGGCATCAGCTGGCCGACGATCCTCCTGGTCGCGGGAATGGTCACCTACGTGGGGGTGCTGGAGCACTCGGGCACCATCGACTGGGTCGCCCACGGCGCGGTCGGGCTGGGCGCGCCGTTGCTCGTGGCGCTGGTGCTGTGCGTCATCGTCGGCGTCACCTCGGCCTTCGCCTCCTCGACGGCGATCCTCACCGCGACCATCCCGATGGCGATCCCGTTGCTGCTCACGGACTCCCTGCCCGCTGTGGGGGTCATCGCCGCCATGGCCATCTCCACGACGATCGTGGACGTCTCACCGTTCTCCACCAACGGTGCACTGGTCCTCGCCAACGCCCGCGGTGTCGACCGGACCCGCTTCTACCGGCAGGTGATCTCCTACACCTGCGTCATCGTCGCGCTCGGACCGATCGCCGCCTGGGCGGTTCTCGTGCTGCCCGGCTCGTTCTGATCGTGGTGGCGGGACGACGGCGTTTGCCCCGTCCTCGCACGGGTAGGCCGTCCGGTTGAAGGCGCAGGAACCGGAGGAGGAGCCGTGGTGCGAGTCGGTGAGCCGACGTTCGGCGTCTTCGACGTGTTCCCCGGCGACACCGGTCGGAGACGGGACCCGGGGGTGCGCGGGAGAGGGGGAGTCCGGCCCGCGCCCGGTGACGAAGACGTCCAGTCCGCCCGCTGAGAGGAAGTCGCCGATGCCGTCCCTGCGCACCCGTCACCGCCTGCGAGGCGAGCTCTGGATCGTTCCCCTGCTCTGCGTGCTCGCCGCGATCGCGCTGTCCGTCGTCACGGTTGCGATCGACCGGGCGTTCGGCGACCGCATGATCCCGACCAGCATCACCGGCAAGCCGGACGCGGTGTCCACGATCCTCAGCACGATCGCGTCGGCCATGGTCACCCTGTTCCTCTACATGCACCACTCCGGGAACTCGCTGCGCGCCGCCGGCCTGATCGACCTGGTCGGCGACCACCTCCACGAACAGATCGACCGGCTCTACACGTCCGACGACTCGACGCCGGCCGCGCGTGACGTGGTCGTCTGCCCCGAATCCGGGATCGTGGACGACCTCGACCGCCCCGCCCTGGTCGCCGCCGCCCACGACGCCGGCTGCGTGCTCGAACTGGTTCCCATGATGGGTGACTTCGTGCCCGCGGGCGCGCCGCTGTTCCGGATCCGCGGCGACGCCGCCCGCCTGGACCACGGGCAGCTGGCCGGGCTCGTCGTCCTCGCCGCCGAACGCACCCACGGCGACGACCCGGCCTACGGCTTCCGCAAGCTCGTCGACATCGCCGAACGCGGCATCGCCCAGCCCTTCACCGACCCCACCACGACCGTCATGGTCATCGACCGCCTGCACGACGCCCTCCGCCAGCTCGCCACCCGGAGCTTCCCGACCGGCCGGCACGACGACGCCCACGGCGACGTCCGCCTCACCGAGCGCGTTCTCGGATGGGACGGCTACGTGCGACTCGCCTTCGACGAGCTCCGGCTGGCCGGAGTCGCCTCACCGCAGGTCCCGCGCCGGATCTTCGCCGCGCTGCACGACCTCAAGGCGGTCGCGCCACCGCAACGGCATCCCGCGCTCGACCGGCAACTGGCCCTCCTCACCTCCGCGGTCGAACACCACTACGACGACGGACCCGATCGGCGAGCCGCACTCGTGCCCGACCAGCAGGGTGTCGGATCCGGGGCCGACCTCAGCGGCCCGCCGCAGCCGGCCGGGCGTTCGGCGACTCCCGCACCGAACGGGAGAACCGGTTCGCGAGGGTGATCCGCCTGCAGATCTCTTCGCGGTCGTGCGAGGTGACCGGGACCCCGGCGGAGGGCGGTCCCGGCCCCCGCGGTCGTCATGCCACGGCCGTCCCTTCCAACTCCACCAACAGGTCCGCGAGCGCCAGCCTGTCGACCCCGAGCATCGTCGTCGGCGGGGCGACCCGCGCGGCGCCCAGCCGTGCCGCCAGCACGCCGTAGTGCTGGAAGAGCAGGTCGACGTCAGTGGTGTAGACGTTGAGCCGCACGAGGTTCGCCAGCGTCATCCCGGCCTTCGCCAGCACGGCCTCCAGGTTGTCGAGGCTCAGCGCGACCTGCGCCGCCATGTCGCCGGGGTGCTCGGGCTTGCCGTCGGCGTTCGTCGAGGTCTGCCCGGCGAGGTACAGCGTCCGGGTCTGCCCGGTCACGACCTCGCCCTGGTGGTAGCCCAGCTCTGCCGACCACGCCCACGGGTTGACGGGCGTTCGTTCCAGTGCCACTGCAGCTCCAATCTCGAGGTTGTCGCTGGTGAGCCTGCCAACGAATACGCGACATCCTCTGTCGTGTATTCCCGTAGGGTTTCCGCATGCGTGCCGACCGGTTGGTCTCGCTGGTCCTGTTGCTGCGGCGGCACGGGCGGCTGTCCGCCACCTCGCTCGCCCGCGAGCTCGAGGTGTCCACCCGGACGGTGCTGCGCGACGTCGAGGCGTTGTCCGCGGCCGGGGTCCCGGTCTACGCCGAACGCGGCCGGCACGGCGGTTTCGCGCTGCTGCCCGGTTTCCGGACCGAGCTGACCGGCCTGAACCACGACGAGGCGCTCGCCCTGCTGGTCGCCGGCTCGCGCCGCGGGGCGCAGGTGTTCGGTCTCGGTTCGGCGCTCGCCTCGGCGATGCTGAAGGTGGTCGACGCGCTGCCCGAGGGCTACCGGCAGACCGCGGCCGGTGCGGCGGAGCGCCTGCTCGTCGACCCGGAGATCGATCTGCTCGCCCGCCGTTCCGCCGAGGAGGAACTGCCGGACGCGGTCGTGGCGCAGGTGCGGCGCGCGGTGTTCGCGGGACGTCGGCTGCGCATCCGCTACGAGGCCTCGGGCAGCGCGGCGCGGTGGCGCACGGTCGACCCGATCGGCCTGGTCACCGCGCGGGGGCAGGGGTACCTGCTGGCGCGCAGGGCGGGGGAGGACCGGACCTACCGGCTGTCGCGGGTCCTGGCCGCCGAGGAACTGGACGAACCGGCGGAGCGTCCGGACCGGGTCGACCTCGACCGGCTCTGGCAGGAACGCAGCACGCGGTTCCGGACCGGCGGTGACCAGGTGGCGGTGGTGTTGCGGGTGGATCCGGCACGGCGCGAGGAACTGGTGAGGACCGCGTTGGCCGTGCTCGTGGAGGGACCCGACGGCGACCGGCTGCGGATGGAGGTCACGTTCCAGGACGCCCGGCACGCGGAGTGGGCGTTGTGGCAGCTGTCGACGGGGGCGGAAGCGCTGGAGCCGCAGTGGTTGCGCGACAGGGTGCGGGACCGGGCGGTGGCGGTGGCCGGCCGGTACGGGGAGGGATCGCAGTGACAGGAACCGAACACGACTTCCGCCGGTACCTCAACGCACGGGTGCTGTCGGTGACAGGTGCCGTGGTGTCGGCGGTGGCGCTGCCCGTCCTCGTCTACCAGCTGACGGGCTCGGTGGGCTGGACGTCGGCCGTCACGGCCGCGGAAGCGTTGCCGTACCTCGTGTTCGGGCTGCTTGCCGGTGCTCTCGCGGATCGGCTGGACCGCCGGCTGATGATGGTCGCGATGGACGTCACCGTCGCCGTGGTGTTGTTCAGCGTGCCGGTGGCCTGGTTGCTCGGCGGACTGACGGCGCCGCACGTCGTGGTGGTGGCGTTCGCGACGCAGACCGCGTTCGTGTTCTTCGACGCCGCGAACTTCGGCGCGCTGCCCACGTTGGTGGGCAAGGAGAAGCTGCCCGCCGCCTACTCGACCCTGTACGGGCGCACGACCGTCGTGGAACTCGTCGTGCCCGGCCTGACGGGTCTGCTCGTGGCGGTCGTCGCGCCGGCGGCACTGCTGGCGGTGAACGCGTTGACGGCGGTCGGGTCCGCGTTGTTGTTGCGCGCCATCACCAGCGTGCTGAGCACTCCGCGGCCGGTGCGCGGGGCGGGTGAGCTCACCGAGGACGTGAAGGAGGGGCTGCGGTTCCTCTGGCGCGAGCCGGTCATCCGGGTCCTCACCCTCGTCGGCGCCACGCACTCGGTGGCGAGCGGCGCGTGGATGGCGGTGCTCGTGCCGTTCGCCGACAAGGTGCTCGGGGTGGCGCCGAAGGGCGATCCGCGGCTCGCCGTGCTGTTCAGCTGCTGGGGCGTGGGCGCGGTCGTCGCCTCGCGGTTGTTCCCGAAGGTGACCCGGCGCTGGGGCAACGCGAAGGTGTCGCTCGCGACGCTGCCGCTGTCCCTGCTCTGCGGCTGCCTGGTGCTCGTCAGCGGGCACTGGACCGTCCTGTGCGTCACGGCCACGCTGTGGGGCGTCACCGGCGCCCTCGTCGTGATCAACGGGATCACCTACCGGCAGCAGGTCTGCCCGGAGGAGTTGCAGTCGCGGGTCAACACCACGGCGCGGATGGTCGCATGGGGTCTCGGCCAGCCCCTGGGGGCGGGGCTGGCCGGTGTCCTGTCGGTCGCCGCCGGTGATCCGCGGGCGGGACTCGCCGGCGGGCTCGCGGTGCTGTTCGCGGGAGTCACGACGGCCTGGGTGTCCCCCGTGCTGCGGCGTCAGAAGTACCGCAGCCAGACGTAGACCCACGCCATCGCGGTGCTGACCAGCGTCACGACGATGCCGTACCGGGTGAACTGCCAGAAGCTGATCCGGTGCCCGGCGCGGGCGGCGATGCCGAGCGCGACGACGTTGGCGCTCGCGGCGACCGCCGTGCCGTTGCCGCCGAAGTCCGCGCCGAGGGCGAACGCCCACCACAGCGACTGACCCGTCGCGGCGTCGGGGATCTCCGCGACCATGCCCTCGACCACCGGGGTCATCGTGGCGACGTACGGGATGTTGTCGAAGAACGCTCCGAGCACGCTCGAACCGAAGAGCAACGCGGTGGCGGCGGCGAAGTAGTTGTCGCCGAACGCCGAGACCGCCCACGTGCCCACGGTCTCGATCACTCCTGTGTGGACGAGACCGGCGACCATCACGAACAGGCCCATGAAGAACGTCAGCGTCGGCCACTCGACCTCGGCGAGCACGTCGTTCACGTCCGCCCGCGTCACGAGCAGCATCACGCCCGCGCCGACGAGGGCGACGATCGCGGGATCGACGTGCACCACCGCGTGCAGGCCGAACCCGATCACCACGCCGGTGAACACGATCAGGCACCGGCGCAGCATCGCCGGATCGGTGATCGCCCGCCGTTCCTGCAACGCCATCACGGCTTCGACGTTCTCGGCGTTGTACTGGAACGACCTGCGGAACAGGACTTTCGTGAGCAGCACGAACACCACGAACACGACGGCGACGATCGGCGCCATGTGCACCAGGAAGTCCATGAACGTCAGCCCGGCCCGGCTGCCGATGATGATGTTCGGCGGATCACCGATCAACGTCGCGGCGCCACCGATGTTGGACGCCAGCACCTCCGCGATCAGGTACGGCTGGGCGGCGATCTTCAGGCGGTTGCAGACCACGATGGTGACCGGCGCGACCAGCATGATCGTGGTGACGTTGTCCAGGAACGGCGACGCGATCGCGGTGATGATCATCAGCATGACCATCAACCGGTACGGGCGGCCGCGGGCCTTCTTGGCGGCCCAGATGGCCAGGTAGTCGAACACGCCGGTCTGCTTGACGATGCCGACGATGATCATCATGCCGAACAGCAGGAAGATGACGTTCCAGTCGATGCCCGCGTGTTCGGAGAAGAACACCTCCGAGCCCGGGACCAGCCCGAACACGGCCATCAGCCCGGCGGCGACGAGGACGACCTTGACCTTGTTCGCCTTCTCGGTGGCGATGAAGAAGAACGCGACGAGGAAGATCGTCAGGGCGAGTGCGGCGCTCACGGATCTCCCAACCCGATGGCTGTCACCGCCGGCGCGAGTTCAGCACGCCGGCGGTGACGGGGGACAGATGGTCCGGTGAACTCAGTCCTCGCCGGTGTAGACGGCGAGCGAGGTGATGAGGCGGTCGAGGGTGATCGCCCCGACGAGCACTCCCGCCTCGTCGACGACGGCGACGAGCGGGCTGTGCTGGCGTGCCATCAGCGCCGCGACCTCCAGCAGGGTCGCGTCGGCGCGGACGGTCGCGGGTTTGGCGCGCTGGTGCGGCGCCACGTCGCCGACGGTGCGGTCGCTCAGCTCCACCCAGAACAGGTCGGCGGAACCCTCGTCCAGGACGCGGGCGAGCGCCGGGTCCTCCTGGTAGGACTGGGGAACCGCGAGCCGCAGCACCTGGGTGCCGGGCAGCACCGTCCACGGCCGGGCGCGGTCGTCGACCACGATGAGCCCCGGCAGCCTGTTGACCGCCATCACCCGCACCGCCTTGGTGATCGGGTCGTCGACCGTCACGGTCGGGACGTTGATGGCGATGTCGCGTGCCTGCATGGCATCAGCCCGTTCGGTGCGTCCGGCCAGTCGTCCCGCTGTGGACATGTCGCCTCCCGTCTCCAGCCAGGTCGTGGTTCCCAGTCTGGGCGGGACGGCCGTCCGGAACTATCGGGTGCAACACCCATTTCGGACTTCGTGGACATGTAGTCAGGGCTTGCGGTGCAGGCCGATCAGACCGGCCAGGATGAGCCCGGCGGCGATCAGAAGTGCGTGCGGCGTGGCGATTCCAGCGATCAGCAGGGCCAGTGCGACCCCGAGCAGGACCCAGGGCAGCTGCCGTCGAGTGCGGGTGGTGTGGCCGGTGTGGACCATGGCGCCTCCCAGCGGCGGTCGGAGGGGTTGTGCCGTCCACGATGCCCGTCGCACGCTGTGCGGACGATCCGTCCGGGCACTCAACCTCCCGCCGTGGGCAGGGGTGGCGCGGGGCGGATTTGGGTGTTGCCACGGATTTACCGCGCGGCCGTGACACGCCAGCCTCGCAGGCGTGCTGGGCAGTGATCACAGAGCGGCGGAGCGGGCGCCGGGCCGGACCTATCGCGCGGAACTGCAGGGCCTGCGTGCGGTGGCCGCACTGCTCGTGGTCGTCTACCACGTGTGGCTGGGCCGCGTCTCCGGCGGTGTCGACGTCTTCTTCCTCATCTCCGGTTTCCTGGTGACGGGTCAGCTCGTGCGCGCCGCCGGACGCGGGCGGATCGACCTGCGCGCGACGTGGAGCAGGACGGCCAGGAGGCTGTTGCCCGCGGCGGTCGTCGTGCTCGGCACGACACTCGTGGCCGGTGCGCTGCTGCTGCCGGAGAACCGCTGGTCGCAGACCGTGCGCGAGGTGATCGCCTCCGCGTTGTTCGTCGAGAACTGGCAGCTGGCGTCGGATTCGACGGACTACTACGCGCAGCACGAGCACGCGAGCGTGGTCCAGCACTTCTGGTCGCTGTCGATCCAGGGGCAGTTCTACCTGCTGTGGCCCTTGCTCGTGCTGGTGGTCACGCTGCTGCGGGGCTCGCTTTCACGCGTTCTGCTCGCGGTTTTCGCTGTGTCGCTCGGTTTCTCCGTGTGGCTCACGGCCCTCGACCAGCCGCTGGCCTACTTCCACACGGCGACCCGGATCTGGGAGTTCGCCTTCGGTGGGCTCCTGGCGCTGGTGGTGTCGCGGATCGACCTGTCGCGTCCACTGAGGACGGTGCTGGGCTGGGCCGGGCTGCTGGGCTTGCTGGTCTGCGGACTGGTCCTGGACGTCGGCGCGGCCTTCCCCGGCTACCTGGCGCTGTGGCCGACGGCGTGCGCCGCCGCGGTGATCGTCGCCGGGGCCACCGGCAGCCGGTTCGGCGCGGACCGCTTCCTGTCCGCCGAACCGTTGCGGTACCTGGGGAACCTGAGCTACTCCCTCTACCTCTGGCACTGGCCGGTGCTGGTGGGGTGGCTCGTGATCAAGGGTCGCGGCGAGGTCGGCATGCTCGGCGGACTCGCCGTCATCGGCGCGTCGCTGCTGCTCGCGGCGGCCACGCACCACCTCGTCGAGGAACCCGTGCGCAAGTCGCGCTGGAGGGCCCGCACACTCGTCCCGCTGCTGCTCGTCCCGCTGCTCGCGGCGACCGCGTTCCTGCACCCGGCCGGCCCACGCGAGGTGGCCGCGCAGGTCGCCGCCACGGACTTCGCGGCGATCGACGGCCAGCACTGCGAGAGGTCACCGCGCAACCAGGACCTGGAGATCTGCCACGGCCCCGCCGGCGGCACCCCGGCCAAACGCGTCGTCCTCGTCGGCGACTCGCACGTCCAGCAGTACATCGCCGCGCTGGAGCCGATCGCGCAACGCCGGAACTGGCAGCTGGTCGCGATGCTCAAGGGCGCCTGCCCGTACTCCACGCGGTCGGAGAAGAACCCCGGCGACCAGTCGTGCGTGCGGTGGAACGAGGACGCCACCACCGAGATCCTCGACCTGCGCCCCGACTTCGTGTTCACCCTCGCCACGCGCAACGTCCAGGTAGGACTGACCGAGGTGACGCCGCCGGGCTTCGTCGAGCGCTGGCGCCAGCTCGACGACGCGGGAATCCCGGTCGTGGCGGTGCGGGACAACCCCCGCTACAGCTTCTCGGTGCTCGACTGCGTGCAGGTGCACGGCCCCGCGGCCCGGTGCGGCGCACCGCGGTCCGAACTGCTCTCGCCGGTGCCTCCCTACGCCCACCTCGACGTGCCGGGCAACGTGTCGTTCCTCGACTTCAGCGACGAGCTCTGCACCGAGGACCAGTGCCCGCCGGTGAAGGGCGACCTGCTGGTCAACTTCGACGACAACCACGTGAGCGCGACGTTCATGCGCTCGTTGTCGGAGGTGGTCGAGCAGGCGCTCGACGCCGTCACCGAGGCCCCGATCGAGTGAACCGACCGACTCAGTTCCCGAGCAGCTTCGCGACGCCGAACTCGAACCGTTCGTCGAAGGACTCCTCGGCGAGGAACGGCAGCGCGCGGCGCAGTGCCGGCCGTTCTCCCACGTCGAGCGTGGACGACCCGTTCGGCAGCGCCTGCTCCTCCTGCGCCAGGCCGAGAACGAAGTAGATGACGCCCCAACACGTCCACGCCGCGTCCTTGGCGGAGAGCCCGCCTTCGAGCAGTGAGGCGACAAGCGCCTCGGCGGTGTCCAAAGTGGCCGGTTCGGCGGCGTAGGTGCCCGCCACGAGCGCGGCGCCGTCGCGGTGGGCCAGCAACGCCCGCCGGTAGCGGCGGACGACCTCCGCCGCCCGCTCGCGCCAGTGCTCCGGCAGGCCGTCGAGGGACACGCCGGCCACGATCGCGTCGGCCATCAGCTCTTCGAGCCGCGCCTTCGTCTTCACGTGCCAGAGCACGGTGTTCATCCGCACGCCGAGCCTCTCCGCGATGGCCCGCATCGACACGGCCTCGGCGCCGCGCTCGTCGAGGATCTCCAGGGCGGTCCGCACCACGTCCGCTTGACTCTTGGTCACTGACCTAGTCTACTCGACGAAGTCGTATTGGTCAGTGACCAAGGGGAGTGGAGTCATGTTCGACGTCGTCATCGTGGGCGCGGGCCCGACAGGGCTGTGGCTGGCAGGGGAGCTGCGACTGGGAGGTGCTTCGGTCGTGGTCCTGGAGACGCGGCCGGCGCGCGACGAGAACTCGAAGGCGCTGACGATCCACCCGCGCACGATCGAGGTCCTCGACTGCCGGGGTGTCGTGGAGCCGTTCCTGGCGGAAGGCCTCCGGATCCCGAACGGGCACTTCGGGGGACTGCCCGACCGCATGGACTTCTCCGTGCTGGACACGCCGTACCCGTTCACGCTGGCCCTGCCGCAGGCCCGCACCGAGGAACTCCTGCAACGCCGCGCCGTGGAGTTGGGCGCCGTGATCAGGCGGGGCTGCCGTGTGACCGGCATGGCTCCGTCAGGCGTCGAACTGGCCGACGGCGAGGTCGTGGCCGGGCGCTACGTGGTCGGCTGCGACGGCACGCGCAGCACCGTGCGGGAGGCCGCGGGCATCGACTTCCCCGGCACCGACGCCACCACCTGGGGCTGGCTCGGCGACGTCGTCCTGGACTCCCCGCCCGGGCGGGGCTTCGCGAACGTCGCCGGACCCCGCGGCGGCCTGATGGTCGTGCCGCTGCCCGGTGGCGTGCACCGGATCGTGGGAGGTGATCCCGGGAGCACCCGCCCTGGCGAGCTGACCTTCGACGAGCTGCGCACGACGGTGCAGGCGATCGCGGGCACCGACTACGGCATGCGCGACCCGAGGTGGTTGTCGCGCTTCGGCAACGCCACCAGGCAGGCGGCGGTGTACCGGTCCGGCACCGTGCTCCTGGCGGGCGACGCCGCGCACATGCACTTCCCGACCGGCGGTGTCGGCATGAACGTGGGCATCCAGGACGCGCACAACCTCGGCTGGAAACTCGCCGCCGTCGTGACGGGCCGCGCCGACGACGCGTTGCTCGACACCTACCACGCCGAACGCCACCCGGTCGGCGCCGACCTGCTGCGGCACACCAGGGCCCAGACCGCGCTGATGACGGCCTACTCGCCGGAGGGGCAGGCGCTGCGCGCGGTGGTGAGCGGGCTGATCGCGTCCGCGCCGGACATGTCCCGCGAGCTCGCCGAACGGTTGTCGGGGCTGGACGTCGCCTATGCGACAGGTAGGCGGGTGCCGGAGCAGCGGCTGCCGGACGGGGGCACGCTGTTCGCGCGGCTGCGGGGTGGTGGGCACGTGGAGACGGAGGCGGGGTTGGTGCGGCCGGACGGGCACCTGGCGTGAGCTGTCCTCCCGACGGTGCGGCCTGACGGGCACTTCCTCAGTCGTGCTCCCCGAGCACCTCCAAGATCTCGTCCAACGCCTCCAGCCGAGCAGGACCGAGCCGTTCGAAGATCGACCGCAGCACCGCGTCGCCGGACGCCTCGCCGGCCGTGAGCGCGGCCAAGCCCGCCGGGGTGGCGGAGACCACCTTGGCCCGTTTGTCGGCGGCGTCGGAGGACCGCTTCACGAGCCCGTCCCGTTCCATCGCCTCGACGGCCTGGGTGATCGAACGCGCGGCCATCCCCAGTTCGGTGGCCAGCCGCGTCTGCTTGACCGGGCCCAGTCCGGCGAGGACCTGCAGGATCTTCGTCCGCGCGAGCGAGACCCCGCTCGCGGCCATGCGTTCGTCGACCGTCCGGCGGATCCTCGCGGACGTGGTCAGGTAGCGCAGGCCGAGCTCACCGGCGTCCATGAGCCTCCTTTGTGAGGTACCTCAGTTTTGTGTCATGCTGAGGTACCTCACGATATAGGAGAACCATGACCACCGCCGTCATCACCGGCGCGACGCACGGCCTCGGCAGGCTCGTCGCGCTCGACCTCGCCCGCCGGGGCTTCGACCTGGCCGTCATCGCCCGCGACGCCGCGAAGGTGGACGACCTGCGCGCCGAGATCGGTTCGGGCGTCACGGCGTTCAGGGCCGACTTGTCGTCGTTGGAGGACGTGCGCCGGGTGGCCGAGGAGGTCGACGCCCGGTACGACCGGATCGACGTGCTCGTCAACAACGCCGGCATCCACGCCTTCAGCCCTCGGGTCACCCCGGAGGGCATGCCCGAGATGACCGCGGTGAACTACCTCGCGCCGTGGGTGCTGACGAACGCCTTGCGCGACAAGCTGGTCGCCTCGGCGCCGGCCAGGGTCGTCATCGTCGCCTCCGAGGCGGCACGGCAGGTCCGTGAGTTCGACCCGGCGACGGCGCTCGCGTCCGCCGCCCACTACGGCCGGACCAAGCTGATGAACGTCATGTTCAGCCAGGAGTTGGCGCGGCGGCTGGAGGGCACCGGGGTCACGGCCAACTGCTGCGACCCCGGTTTCAACACCACGGGCCTCGGCCGGGAGCTGCCGTTCGTCGGACTGCTGGAGAAGGTGCTGCACGCGTTGCGCATCGGCGACCCCGCTCGTGGTGCCTCGATCATCACCCGGCTCGCGACCGATCCGGCCTTCGCGGACGTCACCGGCGGCTACTTCTCCGTGAGGAACGCCGCGCCCCTCCAGTGCCCTGGGCCGGGGCGCGGCGACGTGCAGCGCGAGTTGTGGGAGGCGACCGAGGAACTGCTCGTCAGCTGAGGTGGTGCACCTCCTGCAACCCGTACACCGGTGTCGGCACCCCCTCGAACCGCGCCTTCAGCTGCAGCGCCAGGAACAGCGAGTAGTACCGCGACTGGTGCAGGTTGCCGCCGTGGAACCACAACCCCGGCTGCCGGGTCGGCTTCCACATGTTGCGCTGCTCGCCCTCCCACGGACCGGGGTCCTTGGTGGTGCCGGACCCGAGGCCCCAGCACTTGCCGACGCGGTCAGCCATCTCCTGCCCGGCGAGGTCGGCGACCCAGCCGTTCATCGAGCCGTAGCCGGTGGCGTAGACGACGAGGTCGGCCTCCAGTTCGGTGCCGTCGGCGAGCACCACGGCGTTCCTCGTGAGGTGGTCCACCTGGCCGCGGACGAGCTTGATCTTGCCGTCCGCCACCAGTTCCGAGGCGCCCACGTCGATGTAGTAGCCGGAGCCGCGGCGCAGGTACTTGAGGAACAGGCCGGAGTCGTCGTCGCCCCAGTCGAGGTCGAAGCCCGCCTTCTCGAGGCGGTCGTAGAAGTCGGCGTCGCGCTCCCGGATCCGCTGGTACACCGGGATCTGGAACTGCGGCAGGATCCGGTAGGGCAGGGAGGCGAAGATCGTGTCGGCCTTGTCGGTCGTGACGCCGGCGGCCACGGCCCGTTCCGAGTAGAGGTCGCCCAGGGCTATGTCCATCAACGAGTCCGAGCGCACGATGTGCGTCGACGAACGCTGGACCATCGTGACGTCGGCGCCGTGCTCCCAGAGCGCCGCGCAGATGTCGTGGGCGGAGTTGTTGGAGCCGATCACGACGGCCCTGCGCCCGGCGTAGGCCTCCGGGCCGGGGTGCTTCGACGAATGGTGCTGGTCGCCCTCGAAGACGTCCGCGCCGGGGAAGCTCGGCACGTTCGCCTTGCCGGACATGCCCGTCGCGAACACGAGCTGCTTCGGGTGCAGCGTCACGGTTTCACCGTCCCGGTCGACCGTGACCGTCCACTGTGCACCGTCGTAGGTCGCCGACCTGACCTCCGACCGGGTCCAATAGGGCACCTCCATCACACGCGTGTACATCTCCAGCCAGTCCGCGATCTTGTCCTTGGGCGCGAACACCGGCCAGTTGTCCGGGAACGGCAGGTACGGGAGGTGGTCGTACCAGACCGGGTCGTGCAGGCAGAGGCTCTTGTACCGCTTGCGCCACGAGTCGCCCGGCCGGTCGTTGCGCTCCAGCACCAGCGCGGGCACCCCGAGCTGCCGCAACCGGGCGCCGAGCGCGATCCCGCCCTGGCCACCGCCGATGACCACGACGTACGGCTGTCGCGCGTACCCGAGTTCGGCCTGCTCGCGTTCGCGTTCCTCGGCCCACGACAGGCGTTCCTCGACCACGCCGTGCCGCACGCCCTTGGGTCGCGTCGCCTTCTTGCGCTCCTCGAAGCCCTTCAGCTCGTGCAGGCTCGTCAGCAACGTCCACGCGCCCTCGTCGTTCAGGCGCAGGTGCCCGCGGCAACGCCCGGCCGCCGTCTCGAACTCGAGCCACGCCTCCACGACCCCGTCGGCCTCGGCCGGCGGCTCGGTGGTGCGGAAGTGTCCCGGGTCGGTGCCGTCGAGGCACGCGCTGAGCAGGTCCGCGACGCCCTCACGCCCCTCGACGGTCTTGATGTTCCAGGTGAAGGCGACCAGGTCGCGCCAGTAGCTGTCCGTGGCGAACAGCCCGGCGGCCGCGTCGACGTCCCGTGCCCTGAGCGCGCCCTCGAACTCCCCGAGCCAGGCGTCGACCCTCGCCTGCGCCGTGCGGTCCATGGTCTGCGTCATCGCCGCTCCTCCTCGCTCGTCCTGCCCGCATTCACCTCCTTGCTCCAGGTCGGCGAAACCGTTGCACCGGATTGCACGCCTGGTTCATGCTCGTCCGGTGAGCGTGCCCAGGGCAGTGCCGCCCGGTCAGCACCTTCCCACGTATGCCCGTGAACTCGTGCGCATGCACGACGCGGTCATCGCGGGCAGCCGCTCCGCGCTGCGACCGCGGGCCCTGGTGTCGCGCTCCTGGAACCGCGTCCTCGGCCTGGGCCTGCGAGCCGACGACGTCAACACCCGCAACTGGCTCGGTGACGCCGAGATCGGCCGCCGCCAGGAGGCCTCACCACTGCGCGAGGTCGTCCCGGACCTGCGCGCCGTCGTCGGCTCCCTCGCCGACGCCTCCCAGCTGCTCCTGGTCGTGACCGACCCCGAGGGCGTCATCCTGTGGCGCTCCGGCACCCCCGCCGTCCGCCGCCGCGCCGACGCGCTGGGCTTCTTCGAGGGCGCCGACTGGACCGAACGCCGCGTCGGCACCAACGCCATCGGCACGGCGATCGCCGAGGCCGCCCCCGTCGAACTGCTCGCGGGCGAACACTTCGAGCAGGGCCAGCACCCCTGGTACTGCACCGCGACACCGGTGCACGACCCGCGCACCGGCTCGTTGCTCGGCGTGATCGACGTGAGCGGCCCGGCGCTGACCCTGCACCCCGCGATCGGTGCCCTGGTCGAGACCGGCCGCATGCTGGCCGAGTCGCGGCTCTGGCGCTACCACCAGGAGCGGTTGGAGCGGCTGCGGTCCGCGGTCCTGCTCACCGGCCCGTCGCTCGTCGTGGACGACCACGGCTGGGTCGCCGCATCGCACGGGGTGGCGGTGGGGTCGAGGATCGCGGTTCCCGTGGCGGGCCGGCCCGTCGCGGTGCCCGGCCTGGGAGCCTGCGTGCCGGAACGCCTCGCGGGCGGCTGGCTGATTCGTCCGTCCTCTGTGGACCGGACGGTGTCGCTGGAGCTCGACCTGACCCGCACCCCGCAGGTGCGGCTGTCCGGCGGCGACGCGGACTGGCGCCGCACGGTCACCCGGCGGCACGCGGAGGTCCTGGTGCTGCTGCACCGGGCCGGACGGGCGGGGATGTCCGCGGAGGCGTTGAGCAACGCTCTGTACGGGGACGCGGAGCACGTCGTGACGGTGCGGGCCGAGGTGTCCCGGTTGCGGCGGCTGCTGGGGGCGTTGGTGGAGACGCGGCCCTACCGGTTGTCGGGGGACGTGCGGATGACCGTGCTCGGCTAGCAGGTTCCCCTGGCGGCTCCGGACACCTGTTTCAGACCGAGCAGGGACGCCTTCGAGCCGTCCCAGTGGATCCGGCCGGTCCATTCGCGCAGGCAGAAGGACGCGCCCTGGTAGGAGTTCCAGGTGAGCGAGATGTCGCCGTCGGCGATGCTCATGCGGCTCACGACCGAGTGCTCGGCGTCGGTGATGACGTCGCCCAGGTCGATCGAGCCGAGGACCTTCGGGCCCGGTCCGTAGAGCACGACGTGGTTGGGCCAGCCGACCCCACCCCGGGAGCAGTCGAAAATCGCTGCCGCGTCCCGCGTGCCGTCACCGGTGAGGTCGCCCAGTTGGATCGTCTCGCTCTGGAGGCTGACGAAGCCGTCGTTCTCCGGGATCCCGGGAAGCTTGCCGTCGACGAGCTTCCCGGCGGGGTGCCGGCACATGCCCGGCACCGGCGCCGAGCGCAGATCGGCCGCGCTGACGGGCCTGCCGGTGCCGTTGAGAGCGATCTTGAACCTGTCGGTGCCCGTCAACGACATCAGCGCGCCCTGCAGCCCGCCGAACACCAGGGCGACTCCGCTCGACAGGACCAGCAGGACGAAGCCCGCCACGGCGGAAAGCCCACCGCCCAAGGCCTTCGCCACGGGTTCGAGGCACGTCAGCGCCGCCTTGGCGAGCGCGGCCACCGCGTCGGCACCGGGCTTGGCGTCCAGCTTCGCCGCCTCGACGGCGTCCCCGAGGCAGCCGAGCGCGGCGGCGTCGTCCGTCACGGCACCGAGGTCGACGTGGAACAGCGCCATGATCGCCTGCACCGCGAACACGAGGTCCATGACGAGCCACGTGCCGACGTCGACCTGACCTTCGACGGTCGCGGGCAGCGAGGACACCGGGAACGTGTGCTTCAGACCGCTGCCGGGGATCAGCAGACCCTCCGCGTAGGGGCGCTTGGTCGCCAGCGCGTGGTACCCGCCCAGTACCGCGGCCTTGGCGGGATCGATGGCGCCCTGGGGTTCCAGGGTCGCGGACGGGGCGGCGCGGACCCGCCACGGCAGCGGGGAGTTGCTCGTCAGCTCGACGGTCATCCGCCCGTTCTGGACGGTCACGCACGGCCACACGACGGGCTTCGCGGACGCCGAGTAGTCGCCGTCCATCGTGATCTTCATGCCGGACGGGTCGGTGGCGGGCGTTCCGGCGCACGCGGGGCGGGCGGAGGTGATCCCCAGCGCGTTGCCGACGACCTCGTCGACCACCCTGCCCGCCGCGCGGAGGTCGAGGAAGGCCGGCCAGAAGGAGCTGAGGTGGTCCGCTGTGGCGGTGATCGTGTTCCTGCCGGCGTCGAACGAGGCGGGCACCAGGCGCGCACCGGACCCGTCCGACGGCGTGGTGACGAGGACCGCGTGTCGGCCCTCCGGCGGCGTGCCGGTGACCGGGAACTCCAGCTCCAACGGCTTCTCGGGCTGCCGGCCGCCGAGCGAGATCTCGATGCCGGTACCGATGTTCGCGGTGATCGTCGAACTCAGGCCCGGCGCGGCGGCGGTGGTCGCGTGGGCGGTGAGGGTCGTGCCCTCCGGCGCGATGCCGGCCGGGCCGTGGATGCGCACACCGCCGACGGTGAGGTCGACGCCGTCCCTGCCGACCGCGGCCGAGTTCGCGTCGGACGAACTCGAGGCGAACCACCCCTGCCTGATCGCGACCACGGCGGTGGTGGCGCAGGCGAGCACCACGGCCAGCGCGATCCAGGTGGTCGTCCGGCGGCGGGACTTCGGTGTGCGGGGCGGCGTCACCCCTGCTTCATAGGACGGGACGGTCGCGCCGTTACTCCGTTGAGCCGATCGGGTGGCCGGATGCGATTGACCACCGCGTGGGCCGACTCGGGTCGTGCGCGGACAGTTGGTGTTGCGTTCGTGGAAAGGGTCGCGGCGCCCCGCGCTCGGACGGCGCCGCGACCCCCGATCAGCGGATCAGGAGTGCGGGCACGTGTCCCGGTACTCCTCGATCAGGGTGCTGCGCCCCGGCGCCGGGCAGAGGAACTGCTCGTACCGGGTGTCGTTGTCGATGAACCGCTTGAGCCACGAGATGCTGTACTTCGCGATCGTCGTGTTGTTCGAGTTCGGCGCGAAGTGCGACGCGTTGTTGAGCTCCAGGTACGCCTTGTCCAGGGTGGACGGCAGCGAGGTGTAGAACGGCTCGGAGTGCGAGGCGACCGGGGCGATGGAGTCGTCCTCGGCGCCCACGACCAGGGTGGGGACGCGGACCGAGGACCAGTTCTTCGTGGTGTGCCAGCCGGTGAGCGGGATCGCCGCCTGCAGGGCCGGGCGCTGGCTCGCGGCGCGCAGGGTGCCGCCGCCGCCCATCGAGTGGCCCATCACGCCGAGGCGCGACGAGTCGATCCTCGAGCGCACGCTGCTCTGGCCGGTGAGGTAGTCGAGCGCGGCCAGCAGCTGGGACGCGCGGCTGTCGGGCTGGTCGTAGATCGTGTTGGTGTCGATCGTGAAGACCACGAAGCCCTGGGACGCGAGGCGCGGGCCGAGCCACGAGATGCTCGACTGCGTGCCCGTGTAGCCGGGGGAGATGGCGACCGCGCCGAACGTGCCGGCGGAGGTGCTCGTCGGGTAGTAGATCGTGCCGCCGCCGAAGCCGCCGACCAGTGACGACACCGAGGTCTCCGACACGGCGAACGACCCGCGCAGTGCCTCGATGCTCGAGTTGGTGGGGGCGGGCCCGCGTTCGTAGGGGTTGTCGGCGGCCTGGGCGACTGTGCCGCCCAGGAGCGTCAGGGTCAGTGCGACGGGGAGCAGGGTTCGGAGTTGCACGGCGTTGTACACCTCATTCGACAGGGAGAACGGGGGGACGACCTCGACACTGCAACCCCGGTCACCGGGTGCGCATCGGTGCAACCACCGGTCTCGGTGAACAGCTTCGACCGAAAAACTAACGGTGGTAGGTGAATTTGCCCGTTCCCTCTTCCGGTGGAGCGGTTTCCGCCGTAAGACTGGGCCGATGTTGCGTGGCCGGGAGCCGCAACGCGTCGCCGTGGACGCGTTGGTGGACCGTGCGCGCGTTGGGCGCGGCGGAGTGCTCGTGCTGCGCGGAGAGGCCGGCTCGGGCAAGACGTCGCTGCTCAACGCCGTGAGGGGCACCTACGACGCGTTGTTGTGCGTAGAGGTGGCCGAAGTCGACGACGATCTGGTCGCGCTCGCTCGGGAAGTCGTCGACACACGGGCCGTGTTGCTCATCGCCACCGAGGGGGAGCCACGCGGGCTGCCGAGCGTCACGCTCGACCCGCTGGACGCCGAGACGAGCGTCCGGGTGCTGCACGACCTGAGGCCCGGACTGCCCTCCACCCTCGCCGCGGACCTGGCCGACCTCGCCTGCGGCAACCCGCTGGCGCTGGTCGAGCTGGCGGGATCGCTCACGTCCGCGCAGCTCGGCGGCATCGCGCCGGCGCCGGACGTGCTGCCGGAGAACAGCTCGCTGCGCCGGCGGTGGCGGGCCCGGTTCGAGTCGTTGTCGCCGCAGGCGCAGCACGTCGTGGCGCTGGCCGCGGTCGACGAGGAGGTCGACGCCGAGACGCTCGACCTGGACGCGGTGACCGAGGCCGGGCCGTTGTTCGACCGGCGCAGGCTCATCCGGTCCGCCCTCCAGCTCGACGTGCCGCTCCCGCAGCGGCGACGGGCTCACGCCGAGCTCGCGGAGACCCTGCCGCCGGGCAGCCGCCGCACCTGGCACCAGGCCGTCCTGACCCGTGACGCCGGGCTCGCGGACGTCCTCACCGCCCACGCCGAGCACGCCCGCCGGTGCGGCGACTTCGCGACGGCCGCCCGCGACCACGACCGCGCGGCCACCCTCACGACCGATCCCGAGCAGAAGGCGCACCACCTGCTCAGAGCCGCCGCCGACCACTGGGCGCACGGCGCGCCGCACCGGTCGCGGGCCGTCCTGCGCACGGCCACGAAGATGACCGCCACCCCGGAGCTCAGGGCGCTGATGGACCTCGTCGTCGGCGGCATAGACCTCGGCGAGAGCCTCCCGGACGTGGCCGCGGACCGGCTGATCCGCGCGGCGAAGGGCCTGGTTGGCACCCGGCGCGAGCTCGCGGTGGCCGCGCTCGGGTTCGCCGGTGAGGCGGCCAGCATCGCCGGGGACCACCGCCGCTACACCGCCGTCGCCGAGTTCGCGAGGGAGATCCGCGCGCACGACGAGCCGGCCGCGACCCGGCTCACGCTCGACCACCTCGTCGGGATGCTGGCGACGTTCGACGGCAGGCACGACGAGGCGTTGCCCGCGCTGCGCTCGGTGGTCGGCCTCGCCGACCAGGTGCCGGGACCGCAGGCGCGGATCTGGGGGAGTCAGGCCGCCTACGTGCTGGGGGACGCCACCCGGTCGTTCGAGATGGCGACCAGCGCGGTCACGGCGGCGCGGGAGAGCGGCTTCACCGCCCTCGTGCCGTGGGCGCTGGTGTACCGCGCGCTGTCCGCGTTGCTGCTGGACCAGCACGCGGCGGCGCTGACGGCGGCGACCGAGGGCGTGCACGCGGCGACGGCGATCGGCCAGCACAACGCCGTCGTCGACCACCTGACGATCCTCGCGCTGCTCGCGGCGCTGAGGGGCGACTCGGAAACGGCGCTCGACCGCATCGACACCGCGACCGAGCAGATCACCCAGCGCGGGCTCACGCGGCCCGGCACGTTCGGCGCGTGGGCCTTCGCGTGCGTCGACCTCGCCCGCGACCGGCCCGCCGACGCGCTGGAGCGGCTTCGGCTGAACCCCGGGCACGCGGGCATCAAGGTGATGGCCGCGCCGCACGTCGTGGAGGCCGCCGTCGCCTGCGGCAGACCGTCCACGGGGGACAGGGCGCTGGAGCCGTACGAGAGGTGGGCCGGGTCGACGGGGAGCACCGCGCGCCTGGCGTTGTCGCACCGCTGCCACGGCCTGCTCGAGAGCGGCACGGCGGACGAGCACTTCGAGGAGGCGATCCGGCTGCACCGGGCCAGCGGCACGGCGCTGGAGCTCGCCAAGACCGAGCTGCTGTACGGGAACCGGCTGCGGCGCGGGCGCAAGCCCAAGGCGGCGCGCGAACACCTGCGCGACGCCGTGCACATCTTCCAGTCCTACCAGGCAGACCACTGGGTCGACCGCGCCCGCGCCGAGCTGCGCGCTGCCGGTGACTCCACCGGCGAACCGAAGGACCACCCGAGCCTGACGCCGCAGCAGGCGCAGATCGCGCGGCTGGTCGCCGAGGGTGCCACGAACCGCGAGGTCGCCGCGCGGTTGTTCCTGAGCCACCGCACCGTCGAGCACCACCTGCGCAACATCTTCGCGCGGCTCGGCGTGCGGTCGAGGGTCGAGCTCACCAGGAGACTCGACGACAGCGTCTGACCTACGGCAGAGGATGGAAGCTTGCGCGAGAAGTACCGGCACTGGCAGCGGATTCCGACCCGGTGGGCGGACAACGACGTCTACGGCCACGTGAACAACGTCGTCCACTACGCGTTCATGGACACCGTGATCAACACGTGGCTGATCGGCGCCGGGCTGGACATCCAGGCCGGGCAGGAGATCGGGCTGTGCGTGGAGTCGCACTGCAACTACCGCGCCTCGGTCTCGTTCCCGGAGTCGCTCGACGCTGGCCTGCGCGTCGGGCACCTCGGCCGATCGAGCGTGCGCTACGAGGTCGGGTTCTTCTTCGACGGACGCGAGGACGTCGTGGCGGAGGGCCACTTCGTGCACGTGTTCGTGGACCGCGCGACCCGCAAGCCGGTGGAGATCCCCGCGACCCTGCGCACGGCGATGGAAGGACTGGTGGTGGCGTGAAGACCCGAGGCGCGGTGCTGACGGGTGTCGGCGGGCCGCTCGAGGTCGTCGACCTCGAACTCGACCCGCCGGGACCCGGTGAGCTGCTGGTGCGCGTGCACGCCACCGGCCTGTGCCACTCCGACCTGTCCGTGATTGACGGCTCGCGCATCCGGCCGCTGCCCATGGTGCTCGGCCACGAGGCGGCGGGCGAGGTCGTGGAGGCCGGTCCGAACGCCGAGTTCGCGCCGGGCGACCACGTCGTGCTGTCGTTCGTCCCCGCGTGCGGCGCCTGCCGCCGCTGTGCGTCGGGCCGCCAGGCCCTGTGCGAGCCGGGTGCCGCGGCCAATCGAGACGGAACCCTGCTGAGCGGTGCCCGCCGATGGACCCTTCCGGACGGCACGCGCCCGCACCACCACCTCGGCGTGTCGGGGTTCGCCGAGTACACGGTGATCTCCGACCGGTCCGCCACGAAGGTGCCGGACGACCTCCCCCTCGACATCGCCGCGCTGTTCGGCTGCGCGGTGCTGACCGGTGCCGGTGCGGCGTTCTACAGCGCCGACGTGAAGCCGGGCGAGAAGGTCGCGGTGTTCGGGCTCGGCGGTGTCGGCCTGGCCGCCGTGCTCGCCGCCGTGACGGCGGGCGCCACCCAGGTCGTCGCGGTCGACGTGGTCGAGCACAAGCGCGCGCTGGCCCTCACCCTCGGCGCGACGCACGATGCGGCGGGCGGCCCCGACGTGGTCGCGCAGGTCAGGGACCTGACCGGCGGCGGCGCGGACAAGGTCATCGACACCACGGGCGTGGCGGCCGTGCTCGAACAGGCCTACGCCGCGACGGCCGTCGGCGGCACCACCGTCACGGTCGGCCTGCCGCACCCCGACCGGACCGTCAGCCTGCCCGCGCTGAACCTGGTGGCCGAGGAACGCACGCTCAAGGGCAGCTACCTCGGCTCGTGCGTGCCGCGCCGGGACGTGCCGCGGTTCGTCGACCTGTATCGCGCGGGACGGCTGCCGGTCGAGGGCCTGCTGTCCGGGCGGCTCGGGCTCGGCGAGATCAACGACGGGTTCGCGAAGCTCGCGTCCGGGGAGGCCGTGCGCCAGGTCGTCGTGATGCGGTGATGCCCGTTTTCGCCCATTCGGTCAATTGTCGGGCAGGACAACTCCGGTAACAGGTGTTGACCACCGCTGCTTTCCTGCTGCACGGTGAGAGCGCTCTCATGTTCGTCGCTTCTCGCAACGGGGCGGAAGCGATCCCTGCACGGACAAGGAGAAGAGCATGCGCTTCACCGTGCCCAGAATCGTGCCCGCGCTGGCGCTCGTGCTGGTCGGGACGACGTTCACCGTTCCGGCCCAGGCGTCGGAGAAGGAACTGTCACCCGGCCTGCTCACCGCGATGAGCTCGGCGTTCGGGCTGACCGAATCCCAGGCGCGGCTGCGCCTGGACAAGGAGAACCGCGCGTCGCAGCTCGCGCCGCGCGCCGAAGGCGAGGCCGGTGCCGCACTGGCCGGCAGCTGGTTCGACGAGGCGACCAACCGCCTGGTCGTGGCCGTCACCGACCAGGCCGCCGCCCGCAAGGTGGAGGCCACCGGCGCCGACGCGGTCGTCGTCAGCCGCTCGGCGAACTCCATGGCGGCCCACAAGAACCGCCTCGACGCGCTGTCCGCGACCGGCTCCGTGCCGGCCGCGGTGGCGGGCTGGCGCCCCGACCCCCGCACCGGGACCGTCGTGGTGAACGTCGAGGCGGGCAAGCAGACCGCGGAAGTGGCTTCCTTCCTGGAGAAGGCACGTCAGTACGGTGCCATCACCGTGAACACCGAGGGCGTGCAGCAGCCGCAGACCTTCGCGGCCGGCACCGTCGGCGGCGACCCGTACTACACCGGCAACGTCCGCTGCTCCATCGGTTTCTCGGTGCACGGCGGCTACGTCACGGCGGGCCACTGCGGTGGCGGCGGCGCGGCGGTCTACGGCTGGGACCGTTCGTTCCAGGGCAACTTCGCCGGTTCCTCGTTCCCCGGCAACGACTACGCGTGGGTGCGCACCGGCGGCGGCTGGTGGACCGTGCCGGTCGTGCTCGGCTGGGGCACCGTGCCGGACGCGCTGGTCCGCGGCTCGTGGGAGGCGCCCGTGGGCACCTCCGTGTGCCGCTCCGGCTCGACGACGCGCTGGCACTGCGGCGTGATCCAGGGCCGCAACGAGACCGTGAACTACGCGCAGGGCGCCGTCTACCAGATGGTCGGCACGTCGGTCTGCGCCGAGGGCGGCGACTCCGGTGGTTCGTTCATCACCGGTGACCAGGCCCAGGGCGTCACGTCCGGCGGGTACGGCAACTGCTCGAGCGGCGGCCGCACCTGGTTCCAGCCGATCAACGAGATCCTGAACGTGTACGGCCTGAGGCTGCACACGGCCTGATGAGGAACTCCCGGCTGTCCACCGCTTCGCGCGGTGGACAGCCGGTGATCCATTAACGGGCGTTCACGTGCAACGCGAGCGCGGTTCCGGCGCCGAGCGTTGTGGTGAACCGGCCCTGCGAGTCGATCGTCACGCGCACGCAGCCGTTTTCCTGGACGTTGCAGTAACTCCCGGCCGGCAGCGCGGTCTGGAACGTGCGGGTCACCGCGAACGTCTCGCGGTTGATCGCGACGAAGCCCTTGTTGCCGCGGCCGAACGCGATCAGGTCGTACCCGTTGTCCTGCCAGTTGTTCACGTCCGTGCCCGCCACGGTGTTGCGGAACTGCACCATGTTCGCGATCTGCGTCCAGGCGTGCTGGCACTTCCAGCCGCTGTAGCAGACGTTGTTGCCGGGCGGGCCGGCGTCCTTGTCGCTGAACTCGTAGCCCGAGTACACCTGCGGCGCACCGTAGTTCCACGCCAGCATGAAGACGTTCGCGAGCGTGTAGGTCGAACCGTCCTTGTAGGTCAACGTGGAACCGTTGCGCTCGGTGTCCCAGTTGTCCACGAACGGCCGCGCCTGGCCGCTGGGCAGGAAGCCCCACGACTGCCCGAAGGTCTTCAGGTAGGCCAGGTTCTCGTTCTGGAAGATCCGCTTGACGTCGTAGGCGTAGCGGAACTCGTCCACGTCGCCCGAGCCCGTGTACTCGCCGGGCTGCACGGCCTCACCCGCGCCGTAGATGACCTCGTGCACCCAGAAGATGTTGGGGTTGCTCAGCTTCCCCTTGATCGCGGCGAGGTCGGCCGCCGCCATGTGCTTGGCCGCGTCGACTCGGAAACCGTCGACCCCCATCGAGATCAACCGGTTCAGGTACGCGGCGATGGTCGAACGCACGTAGTCGCTGCCCGTGTTCAGATCGGACAGGTTGACCAGCTCGCAGTTCTGGACGTTGTAGCGGTCCTGGTAGTTGCTGATGGCCGACCGGCACGAGTGGAAGTCCCAGTCGCTGTAGTAGCCGGGGTAGTTGTACTTGGAGTAGTTCGTGCCGCCGGTGCCCGTGCCCGACCCGGCGCTCATGTGGTTGATCACCGCGTCCGCGATGACCTTCACGCCCGCGTTGTGGCAGGTGGTGACCATGTTCCGGAAGGCGTTCTCGTCACCGAGGCGCCCGGCGATCTTGTAGCTGACGGGCTGGTAGGTGGTCCACCACTGCGGACCCTGGATGTGCTCGGTCGCGGGTGACACCTCGACGTAGCCGTAGCCCTTCGGGCCCAGCACGTTCGTGCACTCCGAAGCCACGCGGGCGAACGGCCATTGGAACAGTGTGACGGTGACGTCCTTCGCGCCCGGTGGCGCTGCAAGACTTTGCACCGGTGCGGACAGTCCGACGATCAGCAGCGCAGCCAGAATGGTGCGCAAAGCCGAGGAAACCACGTTGTCTCCTTGTTTGCAGGGTTCACCCATGTGGTAGCACCCGCGGACACACCGGGCAAAGCGTTGCAAGAACTTTCTGGCGCAATTCGGCCTAGTGCGCGCGGCGCGAGCGGACGTACGCCCATCCGGCGAGTGCCGCCGCCATCGCCGTCAGCGCCAGTCCGCCGACCGTGACCGCCTGCTCGAACCGCGCCGTTTGCCCGGCGCTCCAGCCCGGTTGCGCGATGCCGCCGGCGAACAGCACGGCGAGCACCGTCCCGCTGACGGCGACTCCCGCCGCCGACGTGACCTGCGACGCCGTGTCGACCAGGGCGGCGCCGATCGACGTCCGGTTCTCCGGCAGGCCTTTGAGGACGGTGACCCCCGCGACGGCGCCGACCACGCGGATTCCGATCGCGACCAGGACCAGGGCGGTGGCGACCGGCAGGTAGCCCAGGCGGCCGAACAGCGCGTACACGGCCAGTCCGGCCACGACGGCGAGAGACCCGAGCCGGACGCCGCGGTTCAGACCGGCCCACTCGACGAACCGGTTGACCACCGGACCGGCCGCGATCAGCACCACGACCTGCGGCAGCATCCCGGCGGCGGCGAGCGCGGGGGACCAGCCCCAGTCGAGCTGCAACTGGAGCGTCACCAGGTACGTGAGGCCGGCCGCCGCCAGCCCGGTCGCGGCCTTGTAGGCGAGACCTGCGGAAACAAGTGGATGCGCGACAAGCTTGAGGTCGAGCAGCGGATGGCTGGCCGTGCGTGCACGAACGACGTACGCCACCGCGGCGACGACAGTGAGCGCGGCGGCGGCCCACGCCAGCGAGGACCCCTCGACGAAGAGGGTCGGGACGGCGAGGGCGAGCACGATCGTCACGGTGCCGAGCACTCCGCCGAGGTAGTCGGCGGGCTCGCGGTGCAGGTCGGTGTCAGGCCCGACGCCACGACCGATGCCGGCGAACGCGAGCACCGCGATCGGCACGTTCACCAGCAGCAACGCCTGCCAGGGCGCGACGGCCAGCAGGAACCCGCCCAGCGGGGGACCGATCGCCAGACCGACCAGGCCGACGGTGGAGATGAGCGTCATCGCGCGGACGCGCAGATCGTCGCCCTGGAACAGGCGGAACGCCAGCGCGATCGAGCCCGGCGTGGTCATGGCGGCGGCGACGCCCATCACCGACCGCACGGCGATCAGCCCGCCCACGGACGTCACGAACAGCGTCGCGAGGCTCGCGGCACCGAGCAGCGCGAGCCCGGCGAGCATCACGCGGCGCCGCCCGAAACGGTCCGCCACGGCCCCGAACACCAGCATCAGGCCGCCGAACACGACCGCGTAGGAGTTCGACACCCACTGCAGAGCGGTCGTCGAGGCGTGCAGGTCGCGGCCGATCGTGGGCAGCGCGACGTTCAGGATCGAGTTGTCGAGCATCTCGAAGAGGAACACCGCGGACAGGCCGGCGAGGGCGATCCACGCCTCCCGCAGCGATCGCGGTGGGGTTACGACGTGAGTTGTCACGAACACTGTTCTACTCACGAACACTGTTCGGGTCAACTGGTAGGGTGGTGACATGAACAGGAAGGCCTCGTCCCGCGAGGAGTGGGCGACTCAGATCGCCTCGCTCGACCAGCAGACCCCGGCGCGCAAGGAACCGATCACGGTCGGGCGCATCGTCGCCACGGCGCTGGCGCTGGTCGAGGCGGAGGGGTTCGACGCGCTGACCATGCGCCGCGTCGCCGCCGCCCTGCAGACCGGCCCGGCCTCCCTCTACGCGCACGTGCGCAACAAGGCCGAGCTCGACGACCTGCTGATCGGCGCGCTGAGCAGGAACGTCGTCCCGCCGAAGCCCGACGCCGCCCGCTGGCGGGAGCAGGTCCTCGACGTGTGCGGGCAGCTGCGCGACCAGTTCCTGCGCTACCCGGGAATCGCGCGGGCGGCGCTGTCCGCGCCGCCTGCGAACCTCGACACCCTCCGGATCACCGAGGGCCTGCTGGCGATCTTCCTGGCCGGCGGCGTGTCACCGCGGGCGGCGGCGTGGACGATCGACGCCGTGCTGCTGTACGTGAGCGCGTACACGGTCGAGTCGTCGTTGCGCGGGGAGGTGGATCGGGGGGAGGTGCTGGAGCGGCTGCGGATGCTGCCGGCGAGCCACTTCCCGTGCATCTCCGCGCACGTGGACGAGCTGAACTCGGGTGAGGGGCACGAGCGGTTCGAGTTCGCGATCCGGTCGATGCTGGTCAGCGCCGGCTGACGACCAGGTAGCGCTCGTCCGCGATCGGCCGCCCCCACAGGTCCTCGTCCGTGAGAGGGGTGACCTCGGCCTCGGCGCGCACCCCGAGGACGAGCCTCCGGGTCTCGTCGGCGGTCAGCCCGGCCCCGGTCGACCACCGGCCCTCGACCAGCAGGAGGACGCCGCCGGTCCTCAGCACCGACACCCACCTCCCGAGCGCCGCGGCCGGGTCCGGCAACGCCCACAACAGGTGCCGCGCCAGCACCACGTCGAACGAGCCTCGCGGGTGGGCGGCGTCGCCGACGGCGAAGTCGATCGACAGGCCTGCCGCCGACGCCTTCGCCCGCGCGGCCTTGATCATCTCCTCGGACAGGTCCACGCCGTGCACGTCGTGACCCGCCTCGGCGAGCAGGACCGACAGGCTGCCGGTGCCGCACCCCAGGTCCAGCGCGGACGAGCCGGCGGGCACCAGCGGCAGGAGCAGGCGCGCCCAGGCGTCGCGCACCCGCGGTTCGCGCAGCCCGTGGTCCGGCTCGTCGTCGAAGGTCGCGGCGTGCCGGTCCCAGAACTCTCGCGTTGTCACGCTTGCAGTGTGGCTCAAGATCAACGGTAGCCCGGGTCCCGCGGAGCATGAAACGGTTTTGAGTCGATTTCGGGGGGTATCGCTGTCTTGTCACCCAGCAGCCAGGAGGAGAAGTCGTATGCCCCGGACCACCTGCTCGACGGCGGCCATGTCCGCATCGCCGACCACGCTCGCAAGTCCCACCGCGCCGGTGGGGGAGGTGGCGCGGTCATGAAGGCGCTGACCTGGCAGGGCAACGAGAAGGTCGAGGTCGTCGACGTGCCGGAACCCCGGATCGAGGAGCCCACCGACGCGATCATCAGGGTGACCTCGACCGCGATCTGCGGATCCGACCTCCACCTGTACGGGGTGCTCGGGCCCTACTTGAAGCCGGGTGACGTGCTCGGCCACGAGGCGATGGGCGTCGTCGAGGAGGTCGGCTCCGGTGCGAGCGGTCACCTGAAGGTGGGCGACCGGGTGGTGGTGCCGTTCAACATCTCGTGCGGTCACTGCTGGATGTGCGAGCGCGAGCTGTTCGCGCAGTGCGAGACGACGCAGGTGCGCGCCGAGGGCAAGGGCGCGAGCCTGTTCGGCTACACCTCGCTCTACGGCTCGGTTCCCGGCGGCCAAGCGGAGTACCTGCGCGTACCGCAGGCGCAGTTCGGGCCGATCGTGGTCCCGGACGGCACACCCGACGAGCAGTTCCTGTTCCTGTCGGACATCCTGCCGACGGCATGGCAGGCGGTGCGCTACGCCGACGTCCCACCCGGCGGCACCGTCGCCGTGCTCGGACTCGGTCCGGTCGGGCAGTTCGCCGTCCGGATCGCCCGGCGGCTCGGCGCCGGCCGCGTCATCGGCGTGGACCGGGTTCCCGAACGCCTGGCGCTGGCCGAGCGGCACGGGGCCGAACCCGTCGACCTCGACGACTTCGACGGCTCCGACGAGGTGGCGGCGGCGTTGATCGACATGGTCGACGGACGTGGACCGGACGCCACCATCGACGCCGTCGGGATGGAGGCCCACGGTGGAGGTCTGGTCGCCGCGGCGCAGAAAGCCGCCGGGCTGCTGCCCGACCGCCTCGCCCAGAAGGTGATCGACAAAGTCGCCCTGGACCGCCTCGACGCCCTGCACACCGCCCTGAAGGGTGTGCGCCGCGGTGGCACGGTGTCGGTGTCCGGTGTGTACGGCGGCGAGCAGGACCCGATGCCGATGATGGAGATGTTCGACCGCGGGATCCAGCTGCGGATGGGGCAGGCCCACGTGCGCCGGTGGACCGACGAGATCCTGCCGCTGGTGCTGGATCCGGCCGATCCGCTCGGCACGCTGGACCTGACCACGCACCGCCTCCCGCTCGCCGAGGCCGCGCGGGGTTACGACATGTTCCGCGCCAAGAGCGACGGCTGCGTCAAGGTCGTGCTGAGCCCATGACCGGCCGGGTGGTCCTCGTGGTGGGAGCGAGCAGCGGGATCGGGTTGGCCGCCGCGGTGGCGTTCAGCTCCCGCGGTGATGCCGTGGTCCTGGTCTCCCGCAGCGGTGAGGCGCTCGACGCCGCGGAGAAGGCGTGCCGGGAGACGGGAATCGCCGGGGTGGACGTCATCGTCGACGACATCGGCGATCCCGGCGGCGCCGGCCGGATCGTCGGTCAGACCCTCGAGCGCCACGGGCGGATCGACGTCGTCGTGCACAGTGCGACGACGATGGGTTATGGCAGCGTGGAAGGAATGCCACCGGATGTGTTCACCTCCGTCGTGGACACCGCGATCCACGGAACGCTGCACCTCGCACAGGCCGTCCTGCCGGTTCTGCGCCGCCAGCGCGCCGGTGTCTTCATCGGCGTGAACTCGCTGCTCGGCTCGATCACCGTGCCGCAGATGGGCGCCTACTCCACCGCGAAATGGGGACAACGCGCCGTGCTGCGCACGCTGCAGCAGGAAACGCGCGACGAGCCACAGGTGCACGTGTGCATCGTGAGTCCCGGCAGCGTCAACACGCCGGTGTACTACCAGGCCGCCAACTACACCGGTCACGCGGCGCGGCCGCCGGTCCCGGTCCTGAGTCCCGAACGGGTCGCCGCCGCGATCGTCCGGCTGGCCGACCGTCCACGGCGGAACGTCTCCGTGCGGGTCGGTCCGGGAAATCCGCTCGTCATCGCGGGATTCCGGTTCCTGCCCGGCCTGTACGACCTGCTCGTCGGGCCCCTTTTCCGCATCGCGGCGCTGACGAGGAAGGCTGTCGCGCCCACGCGGGGAAACGTGTTCGAGCCGCACCCGGCCGGAGAAGGGGCGCACGGGCGGTGGCCCGTCGACCAGTGAGCGCGCGCGACGGCGTCCGTCGAACAGCAGGCGTACACGGCCGTCCTTTTGGGTAGAGGTGGACATCGAGCAAGACGTTGTCACCGTCAGCGAAAGGGCATACCGATGACCGACAAGCACGTTCCCGCCGGTGCGGACGACCTGCGCGCCGAAGGCGCCCGGACGCGGCGGGATCTCGGTGACACCGGAAAGGGGACCGCTACCGGTTCGACCGTCCAGAAGGCGGCGGACGTCGCTTCCCAGGCCGCCGAGAAGGCCGCGCAGGTCGGCCAGAACGCGAAGACGATCGCCGGCCAGGTGAGCGAGAAGGCGACCGTCATCGCGGGTCAGGTCGGCGAGAAGGCGGGCGTTGTGGCGACCCAGGTCGGTGTGGCCGCGATCGAGGCGGTCGATGCGCTGCCCGAGCCCGTCCAGCAACGCGTGCACCAGGCTCGCCGGCACCCGGCGGTGGTCGCGGCCGGTGCCGCAGCGGTCGTGCTGCTGCTGTGGAAGCTCCTGCAGCGGAGGCGGTGACCGCGAACGTCACCGAGCTTGGTCAGCCACCGAGCAGACCGATCGACGTGACTCGGGCGCCACTGCGGCGGGAAGTCCGAAATGGAGTGTGCATCGAACCCACCCCGGACTTCCCGCCGCACTCGCCGGCACCGAAGCCGCCTCGTTCCGGGGGCGCTCAGAAAGGCGTCACAGCCCCACCCCGACCTGGCGCGCCAACTCGCCCGGATCCAGGTCGAGCCACCGGTAGTCGATGCTGCTCCACAGATCGCAGTGGTGCGCGGCGGAGAACTCCTCCGAGCTCACCGCCGAACTGCCACCGGTCCGCAGGACCATCACCTGCCCCTTCGGGATTCCCTGCCAGGCCGCGAGGCCCGGCGCGTCCGGGGTGCCCTGGCGGACGAACGAACCCCAGTACCGGACCATCTCGGCCGAGAGCCAGCGAGGTCGCCGAGCCCCTCCACCAGGACCTGCTCACACAGATCTTCGCGGAGGAGGCCGGCGTCACCGTGCCGCCCAGGGTGGCCCCGGTCGAGCCCGCGCCACCCTTCGACGTGACTCCACACGCGGGCGCCTACGAGCGCGCAGGCGTGCGCATCGACGTCACCGGAACCGACGACGGCCCCCGCCTGCGCATGACGGCGACCGGCGCGATGGCCGACCTGTACCCCGACCCCACCATCTTCGACGGCGAACTGCTGCCCGGCCCGGACGACCACTTCCTGGCGCGCCAGCGGTCCGGCACCTCCTGGCTGCCTGTGACGTTCTACCGGCTCCCCACCAAGGAGCCGTACGTCCACCTGGGCGGCCGCGCGACCCCGAAGGTCTGAGAGGTGGAGGGCGGCACCGGCTGCGGCGCGACGCCCGTGACCGCATGATCCGATCGAGTCGGCAGTCGACCGCGCAACTGCTCCGAACAACCCCCTGGATGATCTGTATGTATCGATCACTCTACGCTGAGTGGCGCAGCGACACCCAAGGGTGAGGACCTGAAATGCCTCGAATCGAACCTTTCCCCGTCCGCGTTCCGGAGCAGGACCTGACCGATCTGCGCCTCCGGCTCGATCTCGCCCGGCTCCCCACCCCGGAGCCGGTGGAAGCGGTGCACGACCGGCATCTGGACCGCCTCGAGATCCTCGTGGACGCCTGGAGGCAGCACGACTGGCGAAGCCTGGAGCAGCGGTGGAACGCGATTCCGCACTACCGCGCGCACATCGACGGGCTCGGCATCGCGTTCTGGCACGTGCCCTCCCCGGAGCGCACCGCCGTTCCCCTGGTCCTCACGCACGGCTGGCCGGGCTCCCCGCTCGAGTTCGAAACGCTCATCGGACCGCTCACCGACCCGGTGGCCCACGGCGGTTCCGCGGACCAGGCGTTCCACCTCGTGATCCCCTCCCTGCCGGGCTTCGGGTTCAGCGACCGGCCGCTGGGCCAGGACTGGAGTCCCTGCCGGACCGCACAGGTCTGGTCGGAGCTCATGACCGCGCTCGGCTACGAGCGCTTCGCCGCGCACGGAGGCGACTGGGGCGCGTTCGTCAGCATCGAGCTCGCCCGTCTCTTCCCCGAACGCGTGATCGGCCTGCACCTGACGATGCCCCTGGCCTCCGCGACCCCCGAGGACCGCGTCAACCCCCGGGACGCGGACCGCCGCGTGTTCGACCACCACCAGCGGCACCTGGTGGACGGCTTCGGTTTCGAGCCGATCCAGAGCATCCGGCCGCAGACGCTCGCCTACTCCCTGCAGGACTCGCCGGTGGGCCTGGCCTCGTGGCTCGGCGAGAAGCTCGTCGCGTCCTCCGACACACGGCCCGAGGCCGGCGGCGGCGTGAGCGTCGAGCAGCAGGTCGACAACATCGCCCTGTACTGGCTCACCGGCACCGCCGCCTCCACGGCCCGCTGCTACCGCGAGACGAAGCGGTGGGCTCCCGGCCTCGAGGACGACGAGACCGAGTCCCAGGTGACGGTTCCCACGGCCTGCACGCTGTTCCCGGCCGAGCCCTACCCGATCGCCCGGCAGTGGGCGGAACGGCGCTTCAGCAACCTCATCCAGTGGAACGAGGTGGACCGCGGTGGTCACTTCCCGGGATGGGAACAGCCGGAACTGTTGACCGGAGAGCTCCGGCGCGCGTTCCGCAGGGTCGACCGCACCTGCCCGCGGTACTCGTGGTTCGCGCTGAACGCGTCGTGAAAGCTTCGCCACGCCGGCGTCCCCCGGCGACGTGCACAAGCGGGACACCGACGTCAGGTCAGTCATGTGAAGGGATCTCACGGTGAACGCATTTCGAGGTTGGAGGCGGTGGGTCGTGGCGCCGTTGACCGCCGCTCTCACCGTCGCATGCCTGACCGCCTCGCCGGCGAACCCCGCGAGCGGTGCGGACCCGAGCGGGCCCGCCGTTGTGCCGCCACTGCCCGAGCGGTTCACCGGTCAGGCCGTCGAGTGGACGACGTGCTATCCGGCCGAGCCCAGGTTCCAGTGCGCCACCGTCGATGCGCCGATCGACCACCTCCACCCGCTGTCGGGCTCGATGAAGATCACGTTCTCCCGGTTCCCCACGGCCGTCGCGGCCAAGCGCCGCGGTGTGCTGTTCTTCAACCCGGGCGGGCCAGGACTCAGTGGTCTGAAGAATCCGTGGTTCTGGAGCAGCAACCTACCCCGGGACGTTCTCGACCAGTACGACCTGATCGGCTTCGATCCCCGAGGCGTCGGCCGCAGCTCACCGATCAGCTGCGGGCTGGTCGGGACCGAGGCGGTGTCCGACATCCCCTACGACGCGACGAAGTTCGCGCAGCACGCGGCCGCCGCGAAATCCGTCGCGGACAAGTGCGCCGCGGCCGGTCCTACCGCCGGTCACATCTCCACCCGTGCCACCGCCAGGGACATGGATCTGATCAGGGAGTTGCTGGGAGAGGACAGGATCTCCTACTTCGGCACCTCCTACGGCACGTACCTGGGCGCCGTCTACACCCAGCTCTTCCCCCAGCGGTCCGACAGGTTCCTGTTGGACAGCAACGTGGATCCCGCGAGGGTCTGGAAGAAGGTCTACGAGGAGCGAACCGCCGCGGCCGCCCAACGCTTCACCCACTTCACGGAGTGGGCCGCGGCACGCGACACGACCTACCGCCTCGGCGACACCCCGGCGGCCGTCGAGCGCACCTTCTGGGACATGGTGGACCAACTCGAGCGCACCCCGCTCATCGTGAAGGGGGCCAGGTTCACCGAGCAGCACGCCCGTTCCACCATGAACCTCCTCTCCGCGAGGGAGCCGACGGGTGCGAACTTCCTCCTCGACCTCAGGAGGGCCCTGGCGGGCGAACCCCATCAGCTCAGCGTCCCGACCGGGGCCGGCGAGGACGACAGCTACACCTCGGCGTTGACCTCGGTCCTGTGCAACGACACGACGACCTGGCCACGAGGAGAGCAGCCGTACCTCGACGACCTCGCCCGGCTGAGGAAGCTCTACCCGATCTCGTGGGACTTCGACGCCAACATCAGGGCATGCGCCTTCTGGTCGCTTCCGCCGACCGAGCCGGACCTGACCGTGGGCAACGACGTGCCGGCGTTGCTCCTGCAGAACGAGTGGGACGCATCGACCCCGCTCGCGCCGGGTGAGGGCATGCGCCGCGCACTGCGGGCGTCGCGCCTGGTGAAGGTCGAAGGCGCGCCTGAACACGGTGTCTACAAGGCCGGCAACACCTGCGCGACCGAGATCGCGAACACCTACCTGGCCACCGGCGTGCTCCCGGCAGCCGACGTGACCTGTCCCGCAAGGGCGGCCGTGCCTGGCCGACAGCGCGAGTAGCCGTTCCAGTACGTCCCATTTTCCAGTTTCGCTTAAGAGACCATCAAGCCTTCCCCAAATGAGATGCGGCGATCGTCGTACGGTCCCTAACCTCGATCCATGAGGCTTGTGCTCTGGATCACAATCGCCGGCGCGTGTGCGCTGAGCGGTGACCACGCGCTCGCAGCCGTCATGGCGATGCTCATCGTCGGCTGCGCGACGGACCGCGTCCGTCCTTGATCAGCCCTGGTCGCTGATCGGCTGGCAGGCGGCGGAAGTCGCGGGCCACGCCCAGTTGCAGCACGCGGATCATCAGGCCGTGCGCGAGGATCCGGTGCGTGCGAGTCGTCGTTGTCTCCGGGGGAGACCCCGGCCATGTGGTGCCGGCCATCGCGTTGTGCCTGCGGTTCGCGGAGGCCGGGGACACGCCGGTCCTGCTGACCGGGGACCGCTGGGTCGGGGCGGCCCGGTCCGAGGGGATCGCGGCCTCGCGCGTCACGGGTCTGTCGTTGGGGGACCTGAAGGACGCGCCGGACCTCGGGCTCGCGTTGCACGACCAGGCGGGCGAACTGGCGATGGCGCTCGTCCCGCACCTCACCGCGCTGGAACCCGACCTGGTGGTGTGCGACGTCCTCGCGCTGGGGGCGGGCATGGCCGCCGAACTCGTCGGGGTGCCTTGGGTTCAGCTGTCGCCGCACCCGCTCTACGAGCCGTCGAGGTGGCTGCCGCCGATGGGCAGCGGGCTGGAGCCCGGCACCGGCGTGCGCGGCAGGCTGCGGGACGCGGTGCTGCGGGCGTTGACGGCGCGGTCGTTGCGGCAGGGCGCACGGCAGCGTGCCGTTGTGCGGCGGCGGATCGGGCTTCCCGGCGAGGAGCCCGGCCCGGCGGCGCGGCTGATCGCCACGTTGCCCGCACTGGAGGTGCCGCGCCCGGACTGGCCGCGCGACGCGCACGTCGTCGGGCCGTTGCTGTGGGAGGCGAGCCGGGAGGCCCTGGAGCCGCCGCCCGGTGACGCCCCACTGGTGGTGATCGCCCCGTCGACGGCGTGGACCGGGGCGCGGGGGATGGCCGAGATGACGCTGGAAGCGTTGCAGGGACGGGACTTGCGTGCCGTGGTGTCGACCTTCGCGCCCGCGCCGGCCGGGCTTCCCGGGTGGGCGCGGTCGGGGCCGGGCAAGCAGGACGAGCTGCTCGGCCAGGCGTCCGTGCTGGTGTGCGGTGGCGGGCACGGGATGCTCGTCAAGGCGTTGCGCGCCGCCGTTCCCGTCGTGGTGGTGCCCGGCGGTGGGGACCAGTGGGAGATGGCCTGCCGGGTCGCGCGGCAGGGGAGCGGCCTCGTGGTCCGGCCGTCCACTGTGGAGGGTCTGCGGAACGCCGTGACGCGGGTGCTCGACGAGCCGGGGTTCGCCCGCTCGGCGGCTCGGGCGGCCGCGACGATCGCCGATGTTCGATGTCCTGTCGAGGTGTGTCGGACTTTGTTGGGTATTGCGCGTTGAGAGCGCTCTCAGTTCAATGAGCACATGCGCGTGTCAATGACGATGCTCGTGGTGGCGGCGTTGACGATCTCAACGACCCTGCCTGCGACGGCGGGCCTCGACCCGGTGACGGAGCGGGAGGCGCTCGCGGCGGACCTCTACCCGTCCGTCGGCGCGGGCACGAACTTCCTCAACCACGCCGAGCTGCTCGGAAACGTCCCGGAGTCGGCCTGGTACGAGGCCAACATCCCGTTCGTGGACCTGCCCGACCGCGAGATCCGCGACACCTACTACTACCGCTGGCGCACTTACCGCGAGGCGCTCAAGTACACCGGCCCGAAGGACGGCTGGATCGTGTCCGAGTTCCTCGGCCCGGTCGGCTACTCGGCACCGAACGGCGGCATCGTCGCCGCGGCGGGCCACCACGTCTACGAGGGCCGCTGGCTGCGCGACCACCGCTACCTCGACGACTACGTCGACTACTGGCTGCGCGGCTCGGGCGCCGGTCCCAAGCCCGCGACCGACTTCCTCAACGAGAACACCACGGACTGGGCGCACCAGTACTCGTTCTGGGCCGCCGACGCCGTGGCCGCGCGCGCCGCGGTCGACGGCCGCCAGCGGTTCGCCACCGACCGGTTGCCCGAACTCGTGCGGCAGTGGCAGCGCTGGTCGCCGCAGTTCAACCAGGACCTCGGCCTGTACTGGCAGACCCCGGTGTGGGACGCGATGGAGTACACGGCCAGCTCCTACCAGAGCCCGGACCCCTACCACGGCGGCGACGGCTTCCGGCCGACCCTCAACGCCTACCAGTACGGCGACGCACGGACCATCGCCGAGCTCTACCGGGCCCGCGGTGACGCGAACGCGGCACGTCAGTACGACCAGGCCGCCGACGCGCTCAAGGCCAACCAGGAGAAGTGGCTCTGGGACGACGCCGGCAAGTTCTACAAGCACGTCATGCGCGACGACAACCCGAACCGCGCGAAGCTCGCCGACCGCGAGTCGATCGGTTTCGTGCCTTGGTACTTCCACATGCCCCCGGCGGCGAACAGCGCGGCGTGGGCGCAGCTCACCGACCCGCAGGGGTTCGCGGCCGTGTACGGCCCGACCACCGCGGAACGGCGCAGCCCGTGGTTCATGAAGGACGCGCTCAACGGGTGTTGCCGCTGGAACGGTCCCAGCTGGCCGTACGCCACCAGCCAGACGCTGACGGCGCTCGCGAACCTGCTGATCGACTACCCGGCCCAGTCCTACGTCGACCGCGACGACTACCTGTCCGTGCTGCGCGGCTACGCGCTGACCCAGCGCAAGAACGGCCAGCCGTACGTCGCGGAGGCCCACCACCCCGACGAGAACCGCTGGATCTACGACGGCAAGGGCCACAGCGAGGACTACAACCACTCGACGTTCAACGACAACGTCCTGTCCGGACTCCTCGGCATCCGGCCGCAGCTCGGCAACACCGTGCGGATCGCGCCGCTGGCCCCGAGTTCCTGGAGCCACTTCGCCGCCGAGAACGTGCCGTACCACGGTCACAACCTCACGGTGCTGTGGGACAGGGACGGCAGCAAGTACGGCAAGGGCGCCGGCCTGCGCGTCTGGGTCGACGGCACGCTCAAGCACACCCAGACCGGGCTCACGGCCGTGAACCTGACGATCCCCGCGCGGACCGGTGCGGACCTGCAGGAGCAGGTCGACGACTTCGCGAACGTCAGCCGCACCGGGTTCCCCACGGCCCGCGCCTCGTACAGCTACAGCGCCGACCCGCCCACCAAGGCGATCGACGGCCAGGACTTCCACCTCGACGTGCCCGGCACGCGCTGGACGTCGTACGGCAGCCCGAACGCGGCCGACTGGCTGGAGGTCGACCTCGGCGCGCCGACGACGATCTCCGATCTGCGCGTGGCGTTCTACGACGACGGCGGAGGTGTGCGCGTGCCGACGACGTTCGACCTCCAGTACTGGGACGGCCAATGGCGTGACATTCCCGGTCAGCAACGAAGTCCCGCGCAACCGGTGGCCCGCCAGGTGAACCGCGTCCTGGTGCAGCCAGCGCTGACCACGTCCCGCGTGCGGATCCTGCCGCGCCGGGCGGACGGCGGGGCCGTGGGCATCACCGCCTTCTCGTCGTGGCGGTCACCCGTCACCGGACTGACCGCCGTCGTGCCGGACGACCTCGCGATCCGCGGCGGCGCCGTCGAGACGACCACGACCCTGACGGCACAACGACTCCTGCGCGGGGTCCAGGCCGCGCTCGCCGTGCCGCCGGGCTGGACGGCCACGCCGCTCACGTCGGCGTACGCGGCACAGCTCGCGTCCGGCCAGAGCCTGGTGACCCGGTGGCGCGTCACCGCACCCGGTCTGCGGCTGGGTGAGCGGGCGCCGATCCGGTTGCTGGCAACGGCTTCCGGTGAGAGCGGTGCAAGCTCCGCGGTGGGGTCGGCGCAGAGCGTGTTCGATCCCGCCGACTACGGCAGGGTGCTCTGGGACGACACGTTCGACACCGACCGCGGCTACCGGGTGGACGGCCCGTTCGGTGAGCCGGCACCGGCGTTGGGGGTGGCGAACGGGGTGCTGACCGCGAGCGCCGGGTCGCGTGCCGGCGCGGTGCTGGCCGCGCCGGTGGCCGGGGACGCGCGCGGGACCGCCGTGGTCGTCGAACCCCGGTCGTTCGCGGGGTCGGCGCCCGAGGACAGCCTGTTCCTCGGCCAGACCGCCGGCAACCGGGACTTCGCCCTGGCCTGGTTCAACAACGCGGGCAAGGCCTCGGGGGTCGACGTGACGGTGGGCGGTGTCCGGCGCGGTGACGAGGCCACCGGCGGCTGCTGCGCGACCCTGAACTGGGCGGCGGGCGACCGGCTCGCCGTCGTGGTCGAGGGCGGTCAGCTGACCAGCTGGCAGCAGCACGACAACCGGTGGACGCTGCTGCGGGCAGCGCCGATCGGTGCTGTCGTGGACCCGGCGGTGGTCGCGGGCTGGGCACCGGGTCTCGGCCTGCGCCTGGACGCGGGCGCGCTGACGATCGACCGCTTCACGGTGCGCGCCAGGAACTAACCGCAGACGCGCTCGACCAGCACGGTCCAGCCGGTGATCAGATCGGTCACCACGGACCGCTGGTCGAGCGCGTTCTCGTCCTGGCTGCGCAGGTAGAACAGGATCGGACCCTCCAGCGCCGCCACCAGCTGCACCGCCAGCGCGCCGCTCGCCGCGTCGGCGGGGCAGGCCTCGCTCAGCAGCATCTGCACGTGGAACCGCGAAGGGCTGTCCCCGGCGGGAACCGGCTGGCCGGGGTCGAAGGACGCACGGGCCAGCACGGTGTGCCGGACGAGGAACTCGATCCGCGCCCGTCCGAACGCGACCAGCCGCTCGACCGCGGGCGCTCCCGGCCCGAGTGGCGGTGGCCCGCTCATCAGCTGCTCCTGGAAGCGCGTCTCCTCCTCGTCGAGCAACGCGAGGAAGATGCCCGCACGGGTGCGGAACCGCCGGAACACCGTGCCCTTGCCGAGCCCGGCGCGTTCGGCCAGCCCGTCCATCGTGACCTTGTCGGCGCCGAGCTCCGCGACCATCTCCCGCGCGACCTCGATCAGGTGGGCGCGGTTGCGCGCGGCGTCGGCCCGCTCCTCGCGAGGACGGCCCAGCGGCAGCGCGACAGGTTCCACGACTCCGAACGCTACCGGGCCTGTCACAAAGCGCAGCGCCACCTCGTCCCCCTGGTGACGACGTCAGAGGAGGAGCAGCGATGCGCGTGGCAGTGGCCGGAGGAACGGGTGCCGTCGGCAGGCACGTGGTGGCGGAGCTGGAACGGACCGGTCAGGACGCCGTGGTCCTGTCCCGGTCGACCGGCGTGGACCTCACCACCGGGGCCGGTCTTGCAGAGCGGCTGAAGGGGTGCGACGCGATCATCGACGTCAGCAACCGCGTGGCGTTGCGGGAGAAGGCCGCGGTCGAGTTCTTCGGCACGGTCACGCGGAACCTGCTGGACGCGGGCGTGCGGGCCGGCGTCGGCCACCTCGTCGCCTTGTCGATCGTGGGCCTCGACGAGGTCGACACGGGCTACTACAAGGGCAAGCGGAAGCAGGAGGAGCTGGTCGGCGGCGGTCCGCTGCCGTGGACGATCCTGCGCGCCACCCAGTTCCACGAGTTCGCCGAGCCGTTGCTCGACGGGCGCGGGCCGTTCGTGGTGGTGCCGAAGATGCTGTGCCGCCCGGTCGCGACCCTCGACGTGGCGGCGAGGCTCGTGGAACTGGTGGAGCGGCCGGGCGGTCTGGTGCAGCCGATCGCCGGGCCCGCGGAGTGGCGGATGGAGGAGATGGCGAAGCGGATCGCCCGGGCTCGTGGGGACCGGAAGGTGCTGATCCCCGTGCAGCTGCCCGGGCGGGTCGGCAGGGCGATGACCGGTGGGGCTCTGCTGCCGCAGGGGCCGTTCAGCGAGGCGCCTCGGACGTTCGAGGAGCACCTCGCCGACCTGGAGGCCCGCGTCAGCTCCCGGCGTTGAGCCGTTCCCGGATCTCCGCCTTCAACACCTTGCCCACCTTGGACCGCGGCAGGTCCGGCCAGATCTCCACCTGCTTCGGCGCCTTCACCCCGCCCAGCCTCTCCTTGACGAACGCGATCAACGCGGCCGGGTCGGTGTGCCCGGCGGCCCGCAGCTGGACTACGGCGGTCACCCGCTCGCCCCACTTCGGGTCCGGCAGGCCGACCACCGCGCTGTCCTGCACCGCCGGGTGCGCCTGCAACGCCTGCTCGACCTCGGCCGAGTACACGTTGAAGCCGCCCGTGATGATCATGTCCTTGGCGCGGTCGACGATGAACAGGAAGTTGTCCGCGTCGAGGTACCCGATGTCGCCGGTGTGGTGCCAGCCGTGCGCGCTCACCTCGGCCGTGGCCGCCGGGTTCTCGTGGTAGCCGGCCATCACCAGCGGCCCGCGCACGACGATCTCGCCGCGTTCGCCCACCGGCAGCAGCTCCCCGTCCGGCGCCATGATCGCGACCTGCGTGAACGGCGTCGGCCGCCCCGCCGAGGACAGGCGTTCGGTCGCGATCGAGCCGTCGGGCCGGAAGTGGTCGGCGGGGGACAGGGTGGCGATCATGTTCGGGGCCTCGGTCTGCCCGAACAGCTGGCCCATCACCGGGCCGATCCGCTGCAACGCCTCCGTCAGCCGCACCGGGGACATCGGCGCGGCGCCGTACCAGAGGCATTGCAGCGAACTCAGGTCCGTCGAGTCGAGCGCGGGGTGGTCGAGCAGGCCGTAGATCACGGTCGGCGGCAGGAACGCGTGCGTGATCCGGTGGTGCTCGATCAGCCGCAGGAACTCGCCGAGGTCCGGTGCCGGCATGATCACCGTCTCGCCGCCCCGCGACATGATCGGGAACGTGAGCACGCCCGCCGTGTGCGTGAGCGGCGCCAGCGCCAGGTAGCGGGGCCGGTGGCTGATCGGGTACCCCATCAGGGTCAGGGCGGTCGCGGTCTCCAGGTTGTGCCCGGTCAGCCGCACGCCCTTGGGGCGCCCGGTCGTGCCGCCGGTTCCGGCCAGCACGCAGAGGTCGTCGTCGGACACCTCGACCGGCTCCGGCTCGCGTCCGTGCCGCGACAGCCAGTCGGTGAAGGTGACGGCGCCCTCCACCTCGCCGTCCAGGCACACCAGCGTGGTCAGCGCGGGCAGGTCGCCGCGGATGCGCTCGACCAGCGGCGCGAACTTCGCCTGGAAGAACAGGCACCGGCACCCGAACAGGTCGAGCAGCTCCCGGTTCTCCGCCGCCTCGTTGCGCGGGTTGACCGGGCACCACACCGCCCCGGCGCGGGAGATGGCGAACACGCAGGTGAGCGCCAGCGGGTCGTTCGCGGACAGCACCGCGACCCGGTCTCCCACGGCGATCCCGCTGTCCTGCAACGCCCCCGCGACGAGCGAGGAGCGCCGCTGGACCTCGGCGTAGCTGTGGGAGACGCCGTCGAAGGTGAGACAGGGCGCGTCGCCGCCGAGCGACGCGCCCTTGTCGAGGTAGTCGCTGAGACGCATCAGCGGTGCACTTCGACGATCGGGTCGAGGACCAGACCGAACGAGCGCAGCGCGCCCAGCAGTTCCCGGTGCCCGAACGCCTGGCAGCCCGAGGCGAACCCGACGCGGCGGGGCGCGTCCTGCAACAGGTGCACGGCGGCGTGCACGTTCAGCAACGCCGTCTGCTTGTAGTTGCAGTTGCCGTGGATCACGCAGGACGCACGGCCCAGCGGGCCCGACGCGTGCACGGAGTCGAGGGAGATGTTGATCCGCGGGTTCTCGCGCGGCGGCATCTCGCTGCGCACCTGGGCCGAGAACGCGTCGACGATCTGGTACTTCTCCTCGTCCGTCTTGCCCTCCATCTCGGCGAGCGCGGCCGTGACGATCTGCGGCACACCGAGCATCAACGGCCGGTTGAACACGCCGCCGAGCGCCCGCACCGACGCGACGCGCGGATCCCTCTTGAACCACACGGGATGCGCCGTCCCGCCCCACGGCAGCGCGAGGCCCAGCTCGTGCTGGCCGGGCACGACGAGCTCGTAGAGGCCCGCGTCCGGCGGCCATTCCACGTACTCGTTCTGCTCCAGGTAGTACGCCTTCGCGAACGCCGCGTTCGTGAGGATCGTGTTCGTGGAGGCGACCGTCGGATAGCCCTTCCAGAACACCCCGATGTCCAAGGTGTCCAGTCCGGGCTGCTCCAGACAGATCTGCGCCGCGATCTCGCCGACCGTGTACATCTGCGCGATGCCGGGGGAGAGCAGCAGGCCTTCCTTCGCGAACGCGGCGCCGTACTGCGCGTCGGCGTCGATCATCCAGTCCTGCTCGCCGTTGGTGTCGGTGTAGTGCGCGCCGACGTTCAGGCTCGCCTTCACCGCCTCGTGGCCGTAGCGGGAGAACGGGCCCACGGTGTTGAGCACGACCTTCGCGCCGGTGAAGGCCTCGGTGAGCGCCTCCTCCGAGTGCTCGACCTCCGCGACGTCGTAGGAGACCGTCTCGATGCCGGGCACCGCGTCGACGGCTTCCTTGACCCTCTTGCCGTCACGGCCGACGGCGAGGAACTCGATCCCGTACTCGCGCAGGTACTCGCAGATCAGGCGTCCGGTGTAGCCGGAGGCTCCATATACGACGACAGGCTTGTCCGTAGGCACGGTCACATCCCCATTCCGCCGTCGACCGGAAGCCCCGCTCCGGAGATGAACTTCGAGGCGTCGGACGCGAGGAACACCACCGCGTCCGCCATGTCGTCGACCTGCCCGAGCCGGCCGAGCGGCGTGAGTTCCACGACGGCGCCGACGGCGGCCTCGACCGAGGGGAACAGACCCAGCTCGGCGCAGTCGACGGCCAGCTGGTTGCCCATCGTGGTGGGCGTGAGGCCGGGGTAGATGCAGTTGACGCGCACGCCGTAGCCGAGCTTGCCCGACTCCGCCGCCGCGACCCTGGTCAGCCGGTCGATGGCGGACTTGGTCGCCGAGTAGACGCTGATGCCGGGGAAGGCGATGGTCGCCGCGACCGACGCGATGCTGATGATCGAGCCGCCGTTGCCCGCCGCACCGCCGGGGCGCATCGCCCGCAGGCCGTGCTTCAGGCCGAGCGCGGTGCCCAGCACGTTGACGTCGAGCATCTTGCGGACGTCGGCGGGGACGAGCTCGGTGATCAGGCTGGTGATCTCGATGCCCGCGTTGTTCACGAGGATGTCGAGCCCGCCGATCGCGTCGACCGCCGTGCTCACCGCGGAGGCCCAGCTCTCGTCGTCGGTGACGTCCAGCGGCACGAACTCCGCCGTGGCGCCCGAGTCGCGCAGGGCTTGGGCGGTCTGCTTGCCCTCGTCCTCCAGGACGTCGCCGATCAGGACCGACGCCCCGGCGGCCGCGAGAGCCGCGGCCATGCCCGCGCCCAGACCTCGTGCACCCCCGGTGACCAGCGCTTTTCGGCCTGTCAGCTGATAACTCGTCATTGAGTCGCCTCCTCGGTGAGATGGCTCACACACTAGCTATTCCTTGACAGTCGTCAAGTTTTTCCTTGACGACTGTCCAAGATTTTTTGGACGGGTGGTCAAGCTTTGTCGCAGTGAGCGGTAGGCTGCGAGGCGTGACAGAAGTCGCTTCGCGCAAGCAGGACCGCATCGCCCGCCGGCAGGTCGACAAGTTCGACGCCCGGCGGACCGAGCTCGCCGTGGCGACGCTGCACACGCTGGCCGAGCTCGGGTACGCGCGGACGAGCCTGCGGGAGATCGCGCAGAACTCCGAGTTCTCCCACGGCGTCCTGCACTACTACTTCGAGGACAAGCGCGACCTGATCACCGAGGCGGTCCGCCAGTACGAGGTGGTCTGCGTGACGCGCTACGACGAGGTCGTGGCCCGCGCGAAGTCCGCCGAGCAGCTGCGCGACGAGTTCGTCGCGATGTTCTTCGAGACCCTGGAACAGGACGCGACGCTGCACCGCCTCTGGTACGACCTGCGCAACCAGAGCCTGTTCGACGCGTCGTTCCGCGCCGCCGTGCTGGAGATCGACGGCCACCGCGAGGCCATGGTGTGGCGCGTGGTCCACCGCTACGCCGAACTGCTCGGCGGCACGCCCGCGGCCTCGGCGTCCATGATCTACGTGACGCTCGACGGCATCTTCCAGCGCGCTCTGTTGCACCACCTCTCGGGCAACGCCGAGACCGTGGCGCGGCTGCGGGCCGAGCTGCCCGAGGCGGTCGGCCTCATGGTCACCGTCGCCGAGTAGGAGCCCTGTCGTTCGCGTATCCGAAAGCGGATACGCGACGGCAACGCCGTGTTCCCTTGACTGGGCGCATGGCAACAGGCATCACGATCTACGGGTGCGGGCAGGACGAGGCCGCGCTGTTCCGGGACAGGGCGCCCCGCTGCGGGGTGACGCCGACGATCACCGGCGCGGCGGTGTCCGAGGCGAACGTCGGCCTGGCGTCCGGGAACCGGTGCGTCAGCGTCGGCCACCGGACCCCTGTGACCGCTTCGGCGCTCGTCGGGCTCAGCCAGGTCGGCGTGCGGTACCTCTCGACCCGCAGCGCGGGCTTCGACCACGTCGACGTCGAGTGCGCCGAGAGCCTCGGCATCACCGTCGGCACCACGGCCTACTCGCCGGACGGCGTCGCCGACTACACCGTCATGTTGATCCTCATGGCCGTGCGCGGCATGAAGTCGTTGCTGCGGAGGGCCGACCGGTACGACTACCGGCTGAACCCGGTGCGCGGCAGGGAGCTGCGCGACCTGACGATCGGCGTGGTCGGGACCGGGCGGATCGGCGTCGCGGTCCTGGACCGGTTGCGCGGCTTCGGGTGCGGCGTGCTGGCGTTCGACAGCCGGCCGCGCGACTCGGCGGACCACGTACCGCTGGACGAACTGCTGCGGGTCAGCGACGTCGTCACGCTGCACACGCCGTTGAACTCGGGAACGCACCACCTCCTCGACCGCGCCCGCATCGGGTCGATGAAGAGCGGTGCGGTCGTCGTCAACACCGGTCGTGGTGCGCTCGTCGACACCTCGGCGCTGGTCGAGGCGCTGGAGGGCGGCAGGCTCGGCGGTGCGGCGCTGGACGTGCTCGAAGGTGAAGAAGGGATCTTCTACACCGACTGCCGCGCAAGGAAATTCGACGACGAACCGGTGCGGCGGCTGCAGGAGATGCCGAACGTGGTCGTCAGCCCGCACACCGCCTACTACACCGACCACGCGCTGAGCGACGTCGTCGAGAACACGCTCATCGACTGCTTGAGCTTCGAGAACCGGGGGACGGCATGACCGAGGTGAGGATCGGGATCATCTTCGGCGGGGCGTTCGAGGAACATCCCGTGTCGGTGAAGTCCGCGCGGGAGGTCGCGCGGCACCTCGACACCACGAGGTACGACCTGTACTGGATCAAGATCACCCGCGGCGGCGACTGGAGGCTGTGCACGGGGCCCGACGCCGGGGACGGCCGCCCGGTCGTGCTGTCGCCGGAGGGGCTGCTCGTCCTGGACGGCGGCCGGTTCGAGGTGGTCGAGCTGGACGTCGTGTTCCCGGTCCTGCACGGCAGGCTGGGCGAGGACGGCGCGGTGCAGGGACTGCTGGAGCTGTGCGGCATCCCGTACATCGGTTGCGACGTGCAGAGCTCGGCGCTGTGCATGGACAAGGCACTCACCTACGTCGTCGCGCGCGGTGCCGGGGTCGCGACACCGAACTTCTGGACCGAGGTCCCCGCGGACCCGGCGTACCCGGTCTTCGTGAAACCGGCCCGGTCGGGGTCGTCGTTCGGCGTGACGAAGGTGTCCGCGGAGCACGAGCTCGGCGTCGCCCTGGAGGTGGCCCGCCAGTACGACTTGAAGGTCCTGGTCGAGGAAGCCGTGGTGGGCAGCGAGATCGGCTGTGCGGTGCTCGGCAACGGTGACGACCTCGTCGTCGGCGAGCTGGACAGGGTCGCGCTGACCCACGGGTTCTTCCGGATCCACCAGGAGGCGACGCCCGAGACCGGTTCGGAGAACTCGGCCTTCGTCGTGCCCGCGGACATCCCGGCGGAGTCGCGCGACCTCGTCCGGGAGACCGCGAAGACCGTCTACCGCGCGCTGGGGTGCTCGGGCCTGGCGCGGGTCGACCTGTTCCTGACACCGCGGGGGGAAGTGGTGCTGAACGAGGTGAACACCATGCCGGGCCTCACCTCGTACAGCCGCTACCCGAGGATGATGGCGGCCGCCGGGCTGCGCTTGGCCGACGTGATCGACCGGCTGGTGTCGTTGGCGCTGACGGGAAAGCTCAGGTGAACGCCGACTTCGCGTTCGTGGACGTGCCGGGGATCCGCTGGGACGCCAAGTACGCCACGTGGGACAACTTCACCGGCAAGCCCGTCGACGGCTACCTGGTCAACCGCGTCGCCGGCACTCGCGCGCTGGTGAACGCCCTCGAAATGGCGCAGGAGAAGGCCGAGTCGCTCGGCTTCGGCCTGCTGCTGTGGGACGGCTACCGCCCGCAACGCGCCGTCGACCGCTTCGTGCGCTGGGCCGCGGAACCCGACGACGCCCGGACCAAGGCCCGGTTCCACCCGCGCATCAGCAGGGCCGAGATGTTCTCACTGGGGTACGTGGCGGCCAGGTCCGGGCACAGCCGCGGCAGCACCGTCGACCTCACGCTCTACTGTTCGGCGACTGACGAGCTCGTGCCGATGGGCGGCGGCCACGACCTGATGGACCCGCTCTCGCACCACGGCGCCGCCGGGATCGGCGAGGCGGAGACGGCGAACCGGCAGCACCTTTGCTCGATCATGGAGGCGTGCGGGTTCCAGCGCTACGACAGCGAGTGGTGGCACTACACGTTGGTCGACGAGCCGTACCCGGACACCTACTTCGACTTCCCGGTCGCCTGAACGAGGTCGGAGACGACGTTGCCCTGCTCGTCGAGCACGCGGATGCCCGGCACGTCCTGCGCGTCCACCGAGATCACGATGCGCGGCCTGCCCTTCGAGTCGTTCAACGCGAGCACCGCGCCGTCCGCCGTCGACCAGACCAGCTCGACCCTCGTGGGCGTCGGCGGCGTCTGCTCGACGGGCAGGCTCGGGTCGGGCATCTGCTTGAAGAACAGGGCGGTCGCGCCGTGCTCGCCCTGCCAGCGGGTGGCGAGGGTGAGCGCCTGCGCGTTGGCGTAGTCCAGCGAGAGGCTGGCCTCCGACGCGCCCGCGACGATGCCGCCGCGTTCGGAGCCGTTCTCGTCGTTGAAGACGAGGTACGTGCCGTGCTCAGGTCCCTGGCGCTGCTCGGCGGGGATCACCTTGCCGCCGATGAGGATCGGGGGCCGCCGCGTGTCTGCGAGCAGCCGTTGCCTGCCCCTGTTGTCGCGCACTGTGAACGAGTGGTGGTTCGCGGTCGTTTCGGCGGCGTGGGCGGGCACGGCGACCGCACTCGCGGCGGCGGCGAGGGCGGCACCGCGCAGGGCGGTGCGCCGGGACAGGGGTGAGGTCATGCGGGCAGTCAACCGGTGATCGCCGTGATGATCACTGGGGCGGACCGGAGTCGTCGTGGTGGGGCTCGCCCTACGGCGCCGGGTGCAGGCCCGGTCCCGGTTCGGCGCTCGGGGCGATGGGGGTGGGGCTGAGCGCGGTGTCGTCCTCACCGTCCTCGAGCAGCGTGGCGGCGGCACCGACGACGCGCACGTCCGGCGTGCCGACCACGTCGGGATCCTTGTCGTCGTAGTCGAAGCGTGCCAGAACACTGCGCATGGCCTCGATGCGGGCTCGCTTCTTGTCGTTGCTCTTGACGACCGTCCACGGCGCGATCTCCGTGTCCGTGGAACGCAGCATCGCGACCTTGGCCTCGGTGTAGTCGTCCCAGCGGTCGAGCGACTTGATGTCGTTGGGGCTGAGCTTCCACTGGCGCACCGGGTCGATCTGCCGGATGACGAACCGGGTGCGCTGTTCGTTGCGGGACACGGAGAACCACAGCTTCACCAGCAGCACGCCGTCCTCGACGAGCATGCGCTCGAACTGCGGGGCCTGCTTCATGAACAGGTCGTACTCGGCCTGCGTGCAGTAGCCCATGACGTGCTCGACCACGGCCCGGTTGTACCAGGACCGGTCGAACAGCACGATCTCCCCGGCCGTCGGCAACTCGCGGACGTAGCGCTGGAAGTACCACTCGCCGCGCTCCCGCTCGGTGGGCTTGTCGAGCGCCACCGTGCGCGCGCCGCGGGGGTCGAGGTTCTCGGTGAACCGCTTGATGGTGCCGCCCTTGCCGGCGGCGTCCCGGCCCTCGAAGAGGATCACGATCCGCTGCCCGGTCTCGGCGACCCAGTGCTGCAGCTTGAGCAACTCGATCTGCAGCAACCGCTTGAGCCGCTCGTACTCGGGCCGCGCCATCCGTTCGGTGAAGGGGTAGTTCTCCTGCCACGTCAGCACTTCGCGGCCGTCGGCGTCACGGAGAACGGGCTCGTCGGCGTCGGGGAACTCCGCCGTGTAGCCCTCGACTAAGAGGTCCGCGGGGTCAACAGTCACGTCGGTCACGAAAACGTACATACCCGACGTAACGAGACCGAAAACTACGCCGAACGCGAGGCCGCGGCGCGGCCGGCGCGGGCAGGTCCGCCGGGCTCTGTCGTGCCGTTCCCGGCCCTGCCCCGACGGCATCGGCGGCGAGCTGTCATCCGAACTCGCGGGCGGGCGTCGCGCCGTCGATCCCGTTGTCGCCGAAACGCGCCGGGCCTCGCCGAAACCCGCCGGGCCTCACCGAAAGGCGCCGGGCCTCGCTGAACAGCACCGAACCCCGCTGGGTCTTGCCGAACCCGACTGAACCCCGCCGACGACGCTCATTCACCCCCCAGCCACCACCACACCGCACGCTCCCGCCGGACCGGGGCGCCGTCCGATCAGTCCCGTGTGGACGTCGCCGCCGCGATCAGCGCGATCAGCTGCCGCCGGAAGTGGTCGTAGTCCTCCACGGCGCCCAGCAGCGTGTCGGACTCGCGCTCCTCGCGGCGGGCGGCGGCGAGGGCGCGGCGGCCCGCCGGGGTGATCTTCACCGAGGTGCGCCTGCGGTCCTTGGGGTCCTGGCTGCGCACGACGTGGCCGCCGCGGTCGAGGTGCTCGATCGTGCGGCTCATGGTCTGGTCGGTGACGCGGCTGAGCACGGCCAGTTCCCGTTGCGAGCGCGGGCCCTCTGCCAGGTGGTGCAGGGTGATCATGCCGGCGTGGGTGAGGCCGCGGGTCGCCAGGAAGTCCTCGAAGCGCTTCTCGACGACGCGGGCCGCGACCGAGAGGAGCCTGCCCGTGGGCCAGGAGGCGACGTCCGCGCCCACCTGGTCCGGGCGGTCGGCCACCGCCAGCTCGTCTCCCTCGGCCACGGTCCCATCATCCCAGACCCACCCCGTCACCCCACGTCGGCACCGAAGGGCATGCCGGTCACCGGCGTGTCGCCGCTGATCGCCGCCGCGATGGCCGCGGCCGCGGGCGGGTAGGCCAGCTCGCCCAGGCCGCCGAGCGGGGCGGTCGACGGCACGATCGTCACGTCGACGTCCGGGGTCTGGCCGATGCGCGCCCACCGGTAGTCGCCGAACGAGGACTGCGCGACCTGTCCTTCCCGGACGGTGATCTGCGCGCCGAGCACCGTTGACAGCGCGTCGACCACGCACCCCTCCACCTGGGCGCGGACGCCGGACGGGTGCAGCGCCACGCCCACGTCCACGGCCGCGTGCACGCGCAGCACCCGGCGGGACGACGGCTCGGCGACGGCGATCACCGCGATCGCGGATCCGTACTCCTCCAGGCAGGCCACGCCGCGGGCCGTGCCGGGAGCCGGTGGCCTGCTCCACCGGGCGCGCTCGGCGACTTTGTCGAGCACCTGGTGCAGCCGCGAGCCCGCGGGCAGCAGGGACCTGCGCAACGCGACCTGGTCCAGGCCGGACCGCCTGCCGATCTCGCTGAGGAAGTTCTCCTCGGCGTACACGAACTGCCCCGCGTAGACGGACCGCCAGAACCCGGTGCGCAGGGGAGCGGGTCGTACCGCGACCGTGACGTCGCCGGGCACGGAGTAGGGGAAGTGGTCGCCGCTCGCCTTGATCAGGGCCGGGTTCGAGAAGATCGGCAGGACCGTCAACGGCCAGGTGACGACCTCGTGCGCCCTCCGGATGGGCAGACCATCCGGACCGATCTCCGCGGACAGCCGGTGCACCGACATCGGCCGGTAGGAGTCGTTGCGCATGTCGTCGGCGCGGGTCCACAGCACCTGCACGGGCGCTCCGGCCCTCCGCGAGCACGCCACGGCCTCCAGCACGGGGTCGGGCTCGATGCGCCGCCCGAACGCGCCGCCGGACGCCGTCGTCTCCACCCGCACAGAGCTGGCGGGCAGGCCGAGCTGGCGGGCCAGCTGGGTGCGCAGCGAACCGGGGTCCTGCGTCGGAGCCCAGATGGTCACGCCATCTGGACGGACGTGCGCGGTGGCGTTCATCGGTTCCATCGGCGCGTGCGCGAGCAACGGCATCTCGAACACCCGTTGCAGCCCGTCGACGGGGCTCTGCGCGGGCAACGCCGCCCTCAGGTCCGCGAGCCAGGCGCGGCTGTCCGCGGTGGGGGTGCCGCCACGCCACGTGACCCGCAACGCGTCGCGTCCGCGCAACGCCTGGTGGGTCGACCTCGCGATCACCGCCACACCGCCCTGCCCCTCGGCGGGCGCGATCAGCGGCAGCACGTCGACGACTCCGGGCAGCGCACGGGTGGCCGCGTCGTCGATCGTGTCGGGCACCGCGCCGATCCACGGCGGCCGCGCGACGACCGCGACCAGACCGCCGGGCGGTCGCGAGTCGATGCCGTACCTCGTGCGGCCGGTCGTGATCGCGCGGGCGTCCACTCGTCCGCCGCGGGTCTTGCCGAGCAGCCGCCACCGGTCCTGCGGGGTGAGCTCGACGGGCACGGTGGCGGGGTCGAGTGCGGCCGCGGCGCGCACGAGCGAACGGTAGGGAGCCCGTCCCCGGCGCGGGTGGTGGACGGCGCCGTCGCGCGCCGTGCACTCGGCGACCGGCACGCGCCAACGCTCCGCGGCGGCCGTCACGAGCAGGCAGCGCGCGGTCGCGGCGGCGGTGCGGATCGGGGTGGAGAGCTGCCGCACCGAGGTCGAGTTGGCCACGCCCTGCGCGCCGAAGCGTTCGGTGTCGCCGTGCGCCTGCTCCAGGGCGACGTCGCCGGGATCCACGGCCAGCTCCTCGGCGACCATCAGCGCGACCACCGTGCGCACGCCCTGGCCGGTGTCCGGACGCGGCACGGTCGCCGTGATCCGGCCCGCGGCGTCCATCCGCACGAAGACGTTCGGCACGAACCCCTCGGCGGCGAGCGCGGGCACCGGCACCGCGACCACCAGCGCTCCGATCCCCGCGCCGCGCAGCAACGTCCGCCTGCTGATCACCGTTCCTCCCTCATGATCCGGCTCGCCCGGCGCACGGCCGCGCGGATGCGGGGATAGGTGCCGCACCGGCACACGTTGTCCCGCAGGGCCTCCTCGATCGCCGCGTCGTCGGGGTCCGGGTCGCGGGCGAGCAGCGCCGCCGCGGCCATGACCTGGCCGGGCTGGCAGTAGCCGCACTGCGCCACGTCGAGCTCCCGCCACGCCCGCTGCACCGGGTGGTTCCCGTCGCGGGACAACCCCTCGATCGTCGTGATCGGGGTCTTCGCGCCGTCGGCCGCCGTACGCACGCAGGGGCGTGCGGCCTGACCGTCCACATGGGACGTGCAGGCGCCGCACAGGCCGACCCCGCACCCGTACTTGACCCCCGTCAGCCCCAGTTCGTCGCGCAACACCCACAGCAGGGGAGTGTCGCCCTCGACGTCGACCTCGTGCCGTTCACCGTTGACGCGCAACAGATATCGGGCCACCGCAATGCCTCCTGATTTGTTCAGTGCGCTGAACGTATCACGACGAACCGTGCATAATGCTCAGCATGCTGAACGAACTGAGGCGGTCCCGTCACGGCGTGGTCGTCTGGGGTGTGGTCGCGAGCGCGCTGCTCACCGGCCTGGTCTGGCTGCTGGGTCAGCGGCTGCACGGCGTAGTGCTGCTGCCCGATCAGGGGGCCTCCTGGTACTACTGGAAGCTGCCGGACCCCACCTTCTGGACCAGGGCGTCCGCCTGGGTGGGCTACGCCGCGCACCAGCTCGTGTCGTGGGGCCTGATCTACTACGCCCAGACGCGGATCCGGCGCTACACCACCGGCCTGCACCGCCTCAACGTCGTGGCGCTCGCCGCGAACGGCGGGTTCATCGCGCTGCACGCCCTGCAGACCCAGCTCTTCTACGACGGCCTGGCCCAGGACGTGTCGATCTTCAGCTCGCAGGGCTCGGTGGTCCTGCTGCTGGTCGTCGTCCTGCTGATGGAGAACCGCCGCCGCGGCCTGGTCCTGACCTGGTCCGCGCCGATCTCCGCGCAGGTCGTCGACTTCGCGCGCCGCTACCACGGCTACCTGTTCAGCTGGGCCGCGATCTACACGTTCTGGTACCACCCGATGGAGTCCTCGAGTGGCCACCTCATCGGGTTCTTCTACATGTTCCTGCTGCTCGTGCAGAGCAGTCTGATGTTCACGACATCCCACACGAACCGCTGGTGGACGCTGACCCTCGAACTGCTCGTGGCGGTGCACGGCACGCTCGTCGCCGTGATGAACTCCGGGCCGAACGGCATGTGGCCGATGTTCTTCTTCGGGTTCGTCGCGATCTTCGTGCTCACCCAGATGCACGGCGTCGGTCTGAGCACCACCACGCGGTGGTGGATCGGCGGCACGTTCGTGGTGGCCGCGCTCGCGGTCTACTCCTGGCGCGGGCTCGGCAGGATCGACGAGGTGGTGCGGATCCCGTTGATCGAGTACCTGCTGGTGGGAGTGCTCGCCGTGCTGATCTGGGCGGGGCTGAGGCTGGCTCGCGTGGGACGGTCGTGACCGGCGCGGGTCACCGCCCGCGCCGCCTCACCCCGAGGAACGCGTCGCCGAGGCGAGCAGCTTCGCGGCGACGTCGCGGAGCTTCGTGTTCGCGCGCTGCGACTGCTCCACGAGCATGTCGAACGCGTCGTCCGCGCTGCACGTGTGCACCGCCATCAGGACTCCCTTGGCCTGCTCGATGACGGCACGCGACTCGAGCGCCCGCTCGAGGTTCTCGACCTGGCGCTGCGAACGCTTCCACCGCTGCGCGTTGGTGATCGTGGCGGACGCCGCCGTGGTGAAGAGCCGCATGAGGCCTTCGTCGAACGGGTCGAAGGCCTTGGCGCTGTAGCTGTAGATGTTGAGCGTGCCGATGTGCCGCGCCTCGGCGTTGTTCGACGCGGGCAGCACGACCGGTACCGACAGGTGGGCGCGGACACCGGCGGCCTCCGCCGCGGCTTCGAACTCAGGCCACTGCTCGCGGTGCTCACCGATCACCGCGCGCACCGGGGTGAGTTCGTGCGCCGACTCGAGGCACGGCCCGCGGCCGGCGTCGTATTGCGTCTGGTCGAGGACGACGAGCGTCTCGTCCGTCGCCGCCACCGTGTATGTCTTTTCGTCCGTGACCACGGACACGGTCACCACGTCGGCGTCGGGCACGGCCCTCGACGCGGTGTGCGCGACCCGCTGCAGCGCGTCCTCGATCGACTCCTCGCCGGTGAACGCCTCGTGCAGCTCCGTCAACGCCTCGGTGGTCTCGTCCAGGCGTGCCACCGCGTCCGGGCGGTCCTCGTCGACCGGTCTCACGGATCCTGCCTGCACGTAGTCGGCCATGCCGCGGTGCCCCTTCGTCAGCTGTGGAGTCCACGGCGCCGGCTGCTCGACGCACGTGCAGCAGATCGTACGGCCACCCGCAAAGCGCGGTCGGATCCCGCGCAGGAACCGACGCCGGCGCCGGGCCGCTGCGATGTCTCAACAACCCGGTGCCGACGCCGGCCGGACCACCCGAGGGAGGTCCTCCGTGCGAACACACGCGCGTGTTCGGCGATCTCTCAGTACCCAGGCGAGGCAGAACTCACACCGCCCGGCGTGAGCCGGTGAGCCGGAGTGGAACCGTCCGGGTCGCGACCGCCGGACGCGAGTGTCGATGTGCACCTCGGAAACACCGACCTCACCGATCCGCGTGTGCCAGCCCACCACGTTCCTCGCGCGAGCCGGCCGCCCACGTCCGCGCGCCGAACCAGCGAGTCAGGTGGTCGTCCAGGTCCCGCTGGTCCTCGCCGATCCAGGCGACGTGGCCGTCGGGGCGCAGCAGGAGCGCGGGGGCGTCCACCTCCGCGGCCGGGTCGGCGACGAGGTCGACCCGGTCCGACCACTCCCCGGCGGACAGCGACCCGGTGCGGTCGAGCACCAGGCCGCGGCCGCGGTGGAGCCGGTCGTACAGGCGGCCCTGCCCGAGGGCGGCGTCGGGCAGCCGGCGGCCGAGCAGGTCCGGGCCCTCGCCGAAGTCGTAGCGGACGCCGATCGCGGTGATCTTCTCGATCAGGTGCCGGTTCACCCCGTCGAAGTCCATCAACTCGGTGAGCAGCCGGCGGACGGCGCGCGGGCCCGCCTCGGGGGAGGCGAGCAGCACCTGGGCGCGGGTGTTGTCCAGCACGTCCTCGGCGACGGGACGGCGTTCGGCCTCGTAGGTGTCGAGCAGCGTTCCCGGCGCCCAGCCGCGGATCTCCGCCGCGAGCTTCTAGCCGAGGTTGACCGCGTCCTGCAGGCCGAGGTTCAGGCCCTGGCCGCCGGCGGGCGGGTGGATGTGCGCCGCGTCACCGGCCAGCAGCACCCGTCCGGCCCGGTAGCGCTCGGCGAGCCGGGTGGCGTCGCCGAAGCGGGAGAGCCAGCGCGGCGAGTGCACGCCGAAGTCGGTTCCGGCGACGGCGCGCAACGCCCCCGAGAAGTCGGCGAGAGTGGGCGGCGGTGCCGCGCGGTGCTCCCTGACTCCTGTCGCGGGGACGATGACGCGGTAGACGCCCTCGCCGAACGGCCCGAAGGTGAACACCCGGACCGTCCGCTGGACTTCGGCCACCGCGGCGGCGATCTCCTCCGGTGGCGCGGTGGCCTCCATCTCGCCCATCAACGTGTCGTTGCGCGAAGGCTCGCCGGGGAAGCCGACGCCGAGCAGTTTGCGCACGGTGCTGCGCGCGCCGTCGCAGCCGACGACGTACCGCGACCGCAGCCGTTCCCCGGTGGAGATCACGACGGTGACGCCCTCGTCGTCCTGTTCCAGACCGGTCACGGCGGCGCCGCGGCGGACCTGCGCGCCCAGTTCGGCCGCGTGGTCCTCGAACAGGCCGTTGGCGACCGGCTGCGGGATGCCCAGCAGGACGGCGGACTCGAGACCCGGCGGTGCCGGTTTCGGGATGGCGGCGAACACACCGCCGACCGGACGCCGCCTGCCGCGTTCGAGGAAGCGGTCGAGCAGTCCGCGCATCGCCAGGATCTCGAGACTGCGGACGTGCAGGCTCACCACCCTGGCGAACGACGGCACGGGTCCGGTCTCCGCCTCCAGCACGAGCACCCGCACGCCGTGCAGCCTGAGCTCGGCCGCCAGCACCGCGCCGGTCGGCCCGCACCCGGCGATCACCACGTCGAACAACGAACCACCTCGTCCTCGGTCCCCGATGTCGGCCGCCCAGTGTGGGGAGGTCCTCCGAAGGGCCGCAAGCGATATACGTCGGGTGGCGGACGGTGTTTCCGTTTCGCCCGAACGGGTATTCGGCGGTTCCCCTAGCTGCAGGACGGTGAGACGTGGCAACAACGCCATCGAAGGACCGGTGGAGTCCGACGGTCGGTGTGGAGGAGGAGTTCCTCCTCGTGGATCCGCAGACCGGCGCTCCGGTGAACCTGGCGGACGAAGTCGTTGCCATCGCGCGGGAACAGCTCGGGCTCGAACTGGAGCACGAGCTGACCGGGGCGCAGGTGGAGATCAACACGACGATCTGCCGCGACGTCGACCAGGCTCGTGGTGAACTGCTGGAGCTGCGCCGCAAGGTGGCGAGGGCCGCGCGCGCCGCGGGGTGCCGGGCCATCGCCGTCGGGGCGCCTCCGCTGGGCGAGGCGACCGGAGAGGTCACCGACAGCCTGCGGTACCGGCGGATCGCCCGCGAATTCGGTGCCCTGGCGGAACAACAGCTGATCTGCGGGTGCCACGTCCACGTCGAGGTGCCCGACCGCGAGACCGCGGTGCAGGTGTGCAACCACGTGCGGCCGTGGCTGCCCGTGCTGGCCGCCGTGACCGCCAACTCGCCGTTCGCCGGTGGTGAGGACACCGGCTTCGCGAGCTGGCGTTCGACCGTGTGGTCGCGCTGGCCGGTTTCCGGGCCACCGCCGGTCTTCGACTCGTGGGAGCACTACGAGGAACTCTGCGACACCATGATCACGGCCGGCACGGCGCTGGACAGGGCGATGGTCTACTGGGACGTGCGACCGGCCACCGAGCTGCCGACCGTGGAGGTGCGGGTCTCGGACGTCGCGGCGACCGTGGACGAGGCGGCCCTGCTGGCGGCGCTCGTCCGGGCACTCGTGGCGCAGGCGGTCGTGGACGTCGAGCGCGGTGTGCACGCCGAGCCGGTTCCCCAGGAGACGTTGCGGCAGGCCTGCTGGAGCGCGGCCAACGAGGGACCGCGCGGCACCGTCCTCGACGTGCTCAAGGGCGAGCCCCGGCCGGTGCGCGAGCAGCTGGACGACCTGGTGCGGCGGCTGACCCCGGTGTTCGAGGCGAACGGTGATCTGCCTGCGGTGCAACGAGGTCTGCGGCTGCTCGACGGCGAGGGCGGTGGCGCCGAACGGCAGCGCCGGGCGTTCCGGGGCGGCCGGGTGGAGTCGTTGCTGGGCCTGCTCGACGTCGACAACGCGGACCGCGCCGATCCACAGGAGACCACTGCCTGCTGAGACCCGCGTTCCCGTTGCGTACCATGTCTTGTACTCGCCGGGGAGCGAGCACAGGAACAGCGTCCGAGGCCAAACAGCGCGCCTGCGACGCATGGCAAGAAGGTGGCCATGAGCGCGTTCGGCGTGCAGGAGCAGACTCCTGACGATGACCTGAGGACCCTGTTCGGCCAGTCCTCGGCTGTTTTCGCGACTTTCACCGGACCGGAGCACGCGGTGGAGGCGGCCAGTCCGGCCTTCCTGGCCGCCTTCGGTGAGGAGCGCGAGCACGGTTTCACGGCCCTGCTCGACGAGACCTACCGCAGCGGTGAGACCCGCACCCGCCGGGACGTGCGGGTCGTGCGGGGCTCGGGCCCGCACGAGCGCGAGGCGTTCTTCGACCTCACCTGCGAGCCGCGCCGCACGGCCGCCAGGGACCTGCTCGGCGTGCAGGTGATCGGCGTGGAGACCACCCAGGTCAAGCACGCCCAGCGGCTGACGGCCGAGCACCGCGCGCTGCTGGAGCAGATCGCCCGGCAGGCACCGCTGTCAGAGGTCCTCGACGGGATGGCCCGGTGCATCGAGGAACTGGCACCGGAGGAACTGCTGGTGTCGGTGCTGCTCGCCGACCCCGACGGGCGTCACCTGCGGCACGGCGCCGCGCCGAGCCTGCCCGCCTTCTACAACGAGGCCATCGACGGGATCGCCACCGGCGAAGGGGTCGGCTCCTGCGGAACGGCGGCCCACCGCCGGGAACCGGTGATCGTCACCGACATCGGCACCGACCCGTTCTGGGACGACTTCCGCGACCTGGCGCAGCGGGCCGGTCTCGGCGCCTGCTGGTCCACGCCGATCCTCGCGCGCGACGGCGGCCTGCTGGGCACGTTCGCCATGTACCACCGAACCGCCCGCGTCCCGCAGGACACCGACCTCGCGCTGATCCGGCTCTTCGCGGGCACCGCGGCGCTGGCCATCGAGCGCCACCACCTCGAGGTCGCGCGCCAGGCCGCCGACGCGCGGGCGGAAGCCGCACGGGAGGCGCTCGCCCTGGCCGTGGAGGCGGAACGGGAACTGCGCGCCGAAGCCGAGCGCCGTGCCGACGCCGCCGCGGAGCTCGCCGCGCAGATGCGCACCGCGGCGGCCGAGCAGGCGCGGTCTCCGCATCCCGAACTGTGCCAGCTGGGCGGCAGGGCCGGGTGCGCCGAGCCGGCCGAGATCAAGGTCGCCGACTCGTGGGGCGACTCGGCCTGGGGCTGCGCCGTCCACGTCGAGGAGGCCCTCATCCACGTGCGGTCGGTCTTCATCGCGGGCGAGGAGCTCGGCGGGCTGGGCGCGTACCTGAACCGCTGATCCGGGTCAGCGCCCGGTCGTGTGCGTGAGCCCCGACAGGTCGAGCGCCCGCGCCGGAGCGCCGGTCGCCACCAGGGACAGCGCCCGGCCGTGTTCCCTGGCGCACACGATCGCCTGCAACAGCAACGCGATGCCGGAGCTGCTCAGGTAGCCGACACCCGTGAGGTCGACCTCGACGGGCTTGTCGTCCCGCGCGCGGACCCGTTCCAGCAGTGGCGGGCGCAGGTCGTCCACAGTGGAGACGTCGAGGTCGCCGGACAGCAGGATCACCTGCCGGTGCGCGTGCTCGCGTTCGGACAGTCCACTCGCGACGTCCGCCGGTCGCGGCGACGCGGGCTCGGTGCGGGTGTCGGGCGAGGCGGGCACGTGGAAGCGGATGGTGGTGCCGTCCTCGCCCGCCTGCAGGTCGTTCTCGTCGGAGACGGCGCGGATCATGCTCAGACCGCGACCGCGGTGCCCCTTGTCCTCCGGGGGCGGCCGCCACCGGCCCTGGTCGGTCACGGTCACCCGCACGCCGACGCCGGTGCTCTCGAGCGTCACGTCGAACGTGCCGGCCCCGTCCGGGTAGGCGTGGTCCACGACGTTCGAGGCGGCCTCGCCGAGCGCGAGCTCCAGGTCGTAGGAGGCGTCCTCCGACAGCCCGGCGAGCCTGGCCCAGCCCGTCGCGGCCCGGCGCAGCGGTGCCAGCTGGTCGGCCGTGGCGGGGAGCCGCACCCGCAGCGGGGGAGGCAGGTGCCGTGCCACGACGAGCGCCACGTCGTCGGACTGGCCGTCCGCGAGCATCGTGTCGATGACGCGCCGGGTGAGGGAGGCCGGGTCGAAGTCGGAGGTGCCCTCCGCCGTGGCGGTCAGCCTGCGCAGCCCGTCGTCGAGCACCTCGTCGCGGCGTTCGACGAGGCCATCGGTGTAGAGCAGGACCGAGGCGCCGGGTGGGAAGGCGGCCGTGTGCTGGCCGGGCGGCACCCGTCCTCCCGCGCCCAGCACGGGCCCGGTCGCGGTCGTCAGCAGGCGGGCGCCCGACTCGTCGACGACCACGGGCGGCGGGTGGCCGGCGGACGCCCAGCACAGCTCGCCGTCGTCCCAGTCGAACACCAGGCACGCGCAGGTGCTGCCGGCCGCGCCGTGCACGCGCGCCGCGAAGGCGTCGAGCCGCCGCAACGACTCCGCGGGGGAGTGGCCGTCGAGCAGGTAGCTCGTCAGCGCGCTGCGCAGCTGGCCCATCACGGCGGCCGCGGTGGGGCCCTTGCCGACGACGTCGCCGACCGTGAGGGCGACGCGGGTCTTGCCGATCAGCACCACCTCGTACCAGTCGCCGCCGATCTGGGAGTGCTCGGCGGCCGGCAGGTAGCGCGCGGCGGTGGCGAGGCGGGGCAGGGCCGGGAGCTCGCGGGGCAGCAGGCTCTCCTGCAGCGCGGCCGCGATCTCGTGCTCGCGCTGCAGCCGCAGCTCGCGTTCGGCCTCGACGCGCTGGCGTTCGGTGACGTCCCTGCCGATCGCCTGCAGGCCGGTCGGCGTCGACTGGACGCTGAGCTCCAGGGCGATCTCCGTGCCGTCGGCGTGGCGCATCGCGACGACCTGGGAGACCGAGAGGTCCTCGGGCAGACCGCCCACCAGCAGGTCGGCGATCGGGGTGCCGATCAGCTCGTCGGAGCGGTAGCCGAGCAGGTGGCCCGTGGCCGGGTTCGCGGCCACGAACCGCAGGTCGTGGTCCAGCAGCCAGATCGCGTCCGTGGCGCGGTCGACGAGCAGGCGCAGGCGCTCCTCGCTGTCGCGCAACGCCCTGTCGGCGTGCACCCGCTGCATCGACTCCCAGCAGCGGTTCACCACGACCGACACCAGGTCGACCTCGTCGGGGGTCCAGTGCCGCGGGGTCGCCTGGTGCACCGCCATGGCCGCGACGAACCGGCCGGCGCGGAACAGGGGCAGGCAGATCACCGCGCGGATGCCCGTCACCCGGTAGGCCGCGTGGTCCTCGGCGTCGAGCCGCGGGTCGTGCAGGGCGTCGTCCACCACCCACGGCTCGCCCGCGCGCATGGCCGCCAGCGCGCCGTTGCCGAACTCCCGCATCGCGAACCGGCCGGGCAGCGGCGGCAGGCCCGTGGCGTGGTCGCCGCTCATGACGAAGTGGTCCTCGTCGGCCTCCGTGCGGGCATAAGCGCACCTGTCGACACCCATGTGCTCACCGAGCAACCGGGTGGCCAGCGCCATCAGCTCCTCCGCGTCGTCGAGCCGCTGCGACTCGCGGTCGAGCACGTCGAGGAACCGCTGCCGTTCCTCCGCGGCGCGCCGGGCCGTCACGTCGATCAGCACGCCGCTGCGCAACGCGCCGTGCACCCGTGCCGTCTCCGTCAGCCACACGAGGGCGCCGCCGGCCGTGCGGACCCGGTAGACCGACTCGTAGTCGGCGTCCGAGGTCCAGCGCAGCCGCTCGCTCTCCTCGCGGTCGTCGGGGTGGGTGATGCCGGTCCAGAAGCCGGGGTCGAGCCACCGCTGCCTCGGGTGGCCGAGCACGCGCTCGACTGAGCCCGACATGAACGTGACGGCACGGCTGTCCGCGTCGCCGCGCCAGACGACCAGCGGCAGGTCGTCCACGAGTCCGGGTTCCGGTTCGTTCATCTCGCACCGCCTCCAGCACGGCTCCCGGAGTTCTGAGCCATACCGCGGTGCTCCCTCGTTCGTCGGACCGGAGGCCACGGCGCCGGCTGCTCGACGCGCGTCAGCCGCATCGTACGGCTGCACTGTCATTACCCCGGAGAGGCTGGTTCCAAGCCCTCCGCCGGTTGAGACGCCCGGCCGTGGGTATGCGCAGCGCATGCGTCTTGGTGTGCTGGACATCGGGTCGAACTCCGCACAGCTGCAGGTCGTCGACGTGCGCCCTGGTGCGCCGCCCCTGCCCGCCCACTCGGTGAAGGAGCCGACGCTTCTCGGCGAGGAGATCGAGCCGGACGGGTCGATCAGCCCGGCCGGGGTCGAGCGGGTGGTCAGGGCCGTGGGCGGCGCGGCGGCCGCCGCCTACCGGCACGGAGTGGACCAGCTGTACCCGTTCGCGACCTCGGCCGTGCGCGACGCGGCCAACCGCGACGAGATCGTCGACCGCATCGAGGCCGAGGTGGGCCTGCGCCCGCAGTTCCTGTCGGGCGAACACGAGGCGCGCCTCACCTACCTCGCCGCGCACCGCTGGTACGGGTGGTCCGTCGGCCGGTTGCTGGTGCTGGACATCGGCGGCGGGTCGATGGAGATCGCACTCGGACGGGACGCCGATCCCGAGCTCGCGCTGTCGCTGCCGCTCGGCGCGGGCCGGTTGACGAGGGCGTTCCTCCACCACGACCCGCCCCGGCGCGGGGAGCTGAAGGCGTTGCGCCGGCACGTGCGCGAGACGCTGGGAGAGGTGGTGGACCGGCTGCGGTGGGAGAGCGTGCCGCGCCGGGTCGTCGCCACGTCGAAGACGTTCAAGCAACTCGCCCGGCTCGCGGGCGCGCCACCGCAGCGCGAGGGCCCGTTCGTCCCGCGCCACCTCACCACCGACGACGTCCGCTGCTGGATCCCGCGGCTGGCTGCGATGTCCGCGGCGCAGCGGGGGCGGTTGCGCGGGGTTTCGCAGTCGCGTGCTCGGCAGATCCTTGCCGGTGCTGTGGTCGCGCACGCCACTATGAGCGCCATTGGGGTGGAGCGGCTGCGGGTTTGTCCTTGGGCGTTGCGTGAGGGGATCATGTTGCGGCACTTGGAGACCACAGTGGACAGTGCTGGGGAGTTGCCTTTGCAGCCGTTGGTGCGCATGCCTGAGGAGGGGACGGTTACCCAGTTGCATCAGCGGTGAGGGTGGGGCTTGTTGTTGTGAGGGTGGGCTGTTTGTGCGGGCGCGGCTTGTGCGGGTGGTTGTTTTGCGTGCGGCCTGTTTCTGGTGCGTGCTTCCCCTGGGGCTCTGCCCCAGACCCCGGCAATCTGATCAGGGGGTTAGCGCTGTGGGCAGGTAGATGGCACGCCTGTTGCGTAGAGCGGCTGCCTGTTTCGTAGTTTGGTTGCGGTGGCGGTGGGGTCCCATCCCAAGCCGCACCAGGAGCGAGCCACATGCGAGGAGGGGTGTCAAGCGGACGAAAAGCGTGTCCGCTTGACACCTCTCCTCGCATGCAGCAAGAGCTGTGGCGCGACTCGTGATGGGACCCCACCGCCGGTACCTCTTTGCTCAGGACGGCTCGCCTTCGGCTTCGCACCGATCACACGGCTCGCCTTCGGCGTCGCGGTGATCGGGCGTGCCCTGCCGGTCCCGCTGCGGTGCGGGGGAGTCGCCTCCCCCGCACCCGTTCCGCTCAGCCCGGGATGTTGCGCGGGTCGCGCTCGCGCGGGTACGTGTTCCGCTCACCGATCGTGCCGTCCTGCTTGCGGATGATGTGCTCGACACCGTGTTCGGCGGCCATCTCGCGGCCCTTGGCGCTCGCCTCGTCCTTGGTGTCGTGCGTGCTCGACGCCTGGGAGTTGCCTTCGACCTTGTTCTTCCAGGTCCCGTTCTCGTGGTAGGTCTCGACATCGCCCTTCATCGCGGCCTCCTCGCCGGTGGGGATCGTGGTGACGCGGGGAGGGTGCCCACGATCAAGATCTTCGACACCCGGTCGTCGGTTCGCGGTGCGCCGCTGAAACGCCGCGCACGTGATCGGCACCCATCGGGTGATCTTGCCCGCCTCCGGTCGTGCGGATCCGCCGGAGCGTCCTTACGGTCCAGCCTGCGGTCGTCAGGCCGCTGCACCACCAGGGCATGCCGCCCGCTCACCTGTCCAGCGGCGCGCCCTGTCCACGTCACGGACGAAAGCCCCCGCCGGACAGGCGCTGCTGCAGGCGAGAGCGAGGCGGTGTGCGAAAAGGGACATGCGTCATCTTCGTGGCAACTTCGCCGGTCGTGCCGTTCTCGTCGCCGTCTCCGCGACGGCCTTCGCCACCGCGGCGGGCACCGCCTCCGCCTCGGCGCCGGTCGACTGGGATCGGATCGCGCAGTGCGAGAGCGGCAACAACTGGTCCACCAACACGGGCAACGGCTACTACGGCGGACTCCAGTTCAGCCAGTCGACCTGGCAGGCCAACGGCGGGGCGGGCCGGGCCGACCAGGCCTCCCGCGAGGAACAGATCCGAGTCGCCGAGAACGTGTTGCGCACGCAGGGGATCGGGGCCTGGGGGACGTGCGGGCGGCGTGCCTCCGCAGGTGCCCCGCAGCCGGTCCGCCAGGGGCAGCGGCCGGTCTCCGGCCGAGCCGTGCCGCGCGCGGTTCCCGTGGCACCGGCGGCCGCGCCGTCCACCAGCAACCCCGACGGCGACTACACGGTGAAGGACGGCGACACGCTCAGCCGCATCGCCGAGGAGCTGCGGATCGAGGGCGGCTGGCAGGCCCTGGTGGCGAAGAACGCCAAGTTCCTGACGAACCCCGACCTGATCAGGCCGGGCGACAAGATCGCGACGAAGTGACGCCGGTCGGCGGGTAGTGCCGCAGGGCTTCGGGCGCGGGACCTCAGCGGGGTCTCGCGCCCGAGGTGTCGGCGAGACGTGCGGCCCCGGAACCTCGTCCTGCTGAGACGACCGGGGGACATCTCAGGTGGAGGTCAGGGGGAAACCCTGATGGCAGGGCGCCCGGACACGGGCAGGCTGGAGTCTGTCAGGGGAGATCCGCAGTACGAGGAGAGCAATGACTGAATCCAGGTCCGAGACCGCCCGCACCGCCGTCGACTCGGTGGTCGACGCCGTTCGCGGGCTGGTCAGCGAGGGCATCAACCGTCGCGTCGTCGTGCGCGACAGCAAGGACGACGTGGTGCTGGAGGTGCCGGTCGCGATCGGGCTGGTCGCGGCGCTGGCCGCTCCGGTGGCCACGACGATCGGTGCCGGTGTCGCGCTCGTCGGCAAGTGCGGGATCACGCTCGAGAACCGCGAGCAGCCCGCCGCGCCCGGCGACCAGCCTGCGACGACGGTCGAGGCCGAGCGGGTGTGACCGGGGGCCGCGCTTGATCGCGGCGGGGGATCGGCGGCAGCGGCGGCACTTCGGTGCCGCCGCTGCCGTTCGTCTGCGGGAGGTGTTGTCGCGCCCGCGGCGGCTCAGGCGGGCATGTGGCGTTCGAACCACGCCAGCACCCTCGTGAGGAAGTCGATCTGCGCGGGGTAGCCGCGCACGCCGTGTCCCTCCTGCGGGTAGACGACCAGCGCCGACGGCACGCCGTTCGCGCGCAGGGCGCGGTGGAACTCCAGGGCCTGCCCGGGCGGTGTGCAGTTGTCCAGGGCGCCCGCCACGTTGAGGCACGGGGTGCGTGCCTTGCCCGCGTGCACCACCGGGCTGCGGTCGAGGGTGCGGGCCTCGCGGTCGTCCGGGCTCGGGCTGAGGAAGCGGGCGCCCCAGGCGGCGATGTTGCTCGTGAGGTTCTGGCTGCGCCAGTCGGTCACCGGGGCGACCGGCACGGCCGCGGCGAACCTGTCGTCCTGCGTGACGAGCCAAGACGACATGAAACCGCCGTAGCTCCCGCCGATCAGGCCGATCCTGGTGGGGTCCGCGACACCGCGGTCGACCAGCGCGTCGATCGCGGACAGGATGTCGTGGGTGTCCGCGCCGCCCATGTCACCGGCGACCATGCCGGCGAAGGCCTGGCCGCGGCCGGAACTGCCGCGCGGGTTCGGGTTGAGCACCGCGTAGCCGCGCGCGACCAGCAGCGGGACCCACTGGGAGCGCATCGACCACATGTCGCGGAACTGCCAGATCGGGCCGCCGTGGATGTTCACGACGAGCGGGAACGGCCCGTCGCCGTCCGGGGTGCACAGGATTCCCTCGATCTCCAGGCCGTCCGGCGCGCGCCAGCTCACCGGTGCGGAGGTGCCGGCGACCGAGAGCAGGTGGTCGGTACCGGGGTGGGACGTGGAGGCGAGCACCCGGTCGCCGCCCTCGCCCGACAGCACCAGCTGCGGCGGGAGCCGGTAGGAGTCGTGGACCGTGCACACGCGGCCGTCCGCGGTGAAGGCGCCGTCGGTGTGCATGCCCGTGCTCCCGCCGCAGGCGACGGGCGTGTCGAAGACCTCGGACACGCCGCCGCTCGTGGTGTCGAGCACCCCGGCGACCGAGTTCAGGTGGCGTTGCCCGAGGTAACCGAGCCGCACGTCGTCGATCCAGTCGAGGCGGGTGACGTCGACGCCGCGGGTGTCGATGCGGCGCGTCTCGCCGGACTCGACGTCGAGCAGCAGCAGGTCGCCCGCGACGAGCCAGCGGTCGCTGCACACCGCCTCCACGACCGCGACGACCCGGCCGTCGGGGGAGCCGGCCGGGAGACCGAGCTGGACCTCGCTCGTCAGCAGGGTCCGCACGCCGCCGCCGAGGTCGATCAGGGTGAGGGCCGCGTCGTACCAGTCGTCCTCGCCGGGGGCCGTGGAACTGATGGCCGCGACGCGGTCCGGTCCGCTCCAACCCGCCTCCCAGCAGTTGAGGCCCTCCGGCGACAGCCGGTGCAGCACGCCGGTCGCCGGGGTGTACACCCACAGGCTCCGCCACGCCTCGTCGCCCACCTCGTCCTCGACGTGCGGGAACCAGGGCTCGGCCCGGTCGGCGGCGTGGTTGGTGCCGGAACCCTGGCCGCCGGAGAGTTCGGCGCCGAGTCCCGCCACGCCGAGCAGGACCCGGCGGCCGTCGGGGGACCAGTGCAGGTACTCGACGGTGCCGGGCACGGCCGGCGCGGGCTCCGCCTCGCCGAGGTCACCGTCGGCGCGCAGGTGCAGCTGGAACACGCCGGGCACGGCCCGGTCCGCGAGGAACGCCAGCGTGCGCCCGTCCGGGGAGAACCGGCCGGAGCGCGCCGAGCCGCCGAGCGCCGAGACCTGCCGGAAGCGGCCGTCGGTGGCGGTGTAGAGCGCGGTGCGCGGCCTTCCTCGCAGGCCGTCCAGGACGTCGGCGGTCACGACCGTGCGGGTGCCGTCGCGGGTCACGTGCGGTTCGCGCAGGTTCGACGGCTTGCCGAAGCCCGGCTCGTGCACGGCGAGCAGGTGCCCCAGCACGAAGTCGCCCTGCTCGGTGTGCGCCGTTTCCCTGGACGAGGCCATCCTGGACACTCCCTTCCCCCGGCGGACGCGCGTCTCCCGGCCGGGGTTTCCGGTCAGTTCGGGTAGGTCTGGCCGCGGTAGGCCGCGGCCAGGGTGCGCAGCTTGAGGCCGAGGTGCAGCACCAGGCGGTCGTCGCCGTTGTCGAGGCTGCACCCGGTGATCTGCTCGATCCGCTTGAGCCGCTGGTACAGCGTGGCGCGGTGGATGGTCAGCGAGTCGGCGGTCCGCTGGATGTTGCCCGCGTGGTCGAAGAACGTCGTCAGCGTGCCGATCAGGACGGCGTGGTTGTCCGCCTGCTCCAGCGCGGCCACGGCGGGCGTGAGCGCGGTGGTCAGCAGGTCGTCCGCCGGCAGCTTCAACAGCAGCTCGTACGGTCCCAGCTCGCCCCAGCGGGCGAGGTCCCCCGTGCCCGGCAGCAGCAGCGCGGCACGGGCGGCCAGCGTCGCGTGCTCGTAGGACAGCGCGACCGACCTGAGGTCCGTGACCGTGTTGCCGAGCCCGAACGCGAGGCGGGCGGCGGGGTCGCTGAGGCGTCGCAGCCTCGTGGTGACGCGGTCGGCGATCGTGTCCACGAGCGCCCTCGCGGGCGGGTGCCGCTGGACGAGCAGGATCCAGCCACGAGCGCGGTTCGCGACCATGAGCGCGACGTCGTCGGTGACCGCGCGGACACCTTCTTCCAGCGCGGCTTCGAACGCGACCTGGTGCGCGGCGGCGTCCTCCGTCGTGCGGCGCTGGACGGAGAGCACGGTGAAGTGGCCGAAGTCGTCCCCGAAGAGCTGCTCGGCGTGCAGGTCGGCGATCGCGAGCCCCCGCACGGCGGCGTCCGGTGAGACCAGTTCGCGGAGGATGGCCTCCTGACGTGCCTTCGAACGCTCGTGCAGCAGCAACCGCCGGTACAGCACGGTGCCCGCGGTGGCCGCGGCCTCGTCCGCCGCGGCGATCTCCGCCTCGGTGAACGCGTCGCCGGCGTCGATCAGCCACAGGTAGCCGAGCAGCATCCCGTTGCACCGCACGGGAGCGCAGAGGCGGGGCAGGGCGTTCTCGACCGCGACGACGCCGGGACCGGTCCAGCGGGCGATGCCCTGGGCGAAGAGGTGTTCGACGACGGCGGGCTCGATGGCCCGGTCCAGCACCGACCGGATGCGGAGCGCGTCCTCGTCGCCGAAGTGGCGACTCGCGGCGATCAGGCGGATCGACGGGTCGTCGATCGCCACGGACCGCTGGAGGCGTTCGGCGAGCTCATCCACAATGGACTGGAGATCGGCATCGCTCACGACGCTCCCCTTCTGCCGATGCGTGGCGATCATCCCACCACGGTGTCGGGGCCGCTGGTCCTCTCGCACTCGCGGGGGAGGAGGGCGACCGGTGGTCGTACGCACAGTCGTTCGCCCTCCGCTCGTCCGGCAGATGCCCAGTCTGGTCGACGGGCCGAGGTGGCGGCAGTCGGCAAATGTCGCGTCGCGAGGTCTGCGGGAACGGCATTTGTCGATCGGGTCCCGCCGCCGTCAGCGAACCGGGGTGCCCGCGCCCAGCAGTTCGGTGTGCCAGCGTTCGAAGAGGCTCACCACGTGGGTCTCGCCGGTGCGCATTACGGTTCCGTCGAACCCCGACGTCCGGGAGGCGAGCCAGCCGAACCAGACCTCCTTGGTGCCGTCGCGCTGCTCGACGACGATGAAGTTCAGGAACGGCGACGGGAGGTGGCGGACCACCGCGGCCTCGTAGACCCCGGCGGACCCGGCGATGGCGGCCCTGCGGGAGCGGGCGAGGTCGGCGTGGTTCGGGCTGACCACCTCGCGGTAGGCCAGTCCCGCCTGCAGGGCGGCGAGCAGGGCCCGGTCCCACGCGGATCCGGCGCCGTGGCGGGCGGCGACCTCCACCTTGGACGGTGAGATCCTGGTGTTCGCAACCGAACGAGCGGTGGCGACCAGGCCGGTGAGCGTGGCCATGGCCTCGTCGCCGGTCTGCCGGGTGAGCAGGCCGAACGCGGGCAGCCCCGCCTCCAGGCGCGCCGACTCCGCCCGCAGCGACCGTTCCAGCTCCGCCTTGAACTCCTCCTGCTGGAAGTACTGGGCGACGAGGAAACCCAGGCACAGGAACAGGATCGCGAGGCCGGTGCTGTGGCCGGTGCGGAGGTCGCGCGCCACTCCCAGGGCGGCCCACAGCGCGTCGACGGACGGCAACGCCATGCTCGCGACGCCGAGGAGGATCCCCACCGCGACGGACACCAGGCCACGCCGGGACCGCTTCCGGTCGGGCAAGGCGCTCACCTCCCGATCGTCGTCGACCTTCCCATCGCCCTACCGCCGCATGTCGCTACACGGCACCCATTCGTGCTTTCGATGGACGAACCGCCCTCGTCGCTTGATCCCTTCGCGTCCAGTTGTTAACGTGCACAGCCGCTTGTGGCGCGGGTCACACGAGAACCGCGTCTTCGGCCTGCCTCGAGAACCGTGGCGACCGTCAACAACGTTGTTGATCCGCGCGAGGAGCCGGGATGCGATCGAAGTTCGTGGTGTCCGTGATCGTGTTGCTCGTCGCCGCGTGCGGCGCGCCCGCGACCGGCCGGGAGACCAAACCGCCTGAGAGCGCTCTCGTGGGCGTCACGATGCCGACGACGACGTCGCAGCGCTGGACGAGCGACGGCGAGAACATCAAGCACAACCTCGAATCGCGCGGCCACCGGGTCGACCTGCAGTACGCGGAGAACGACGTGCCGACCCAGGTGAAGCAGGTCGAGAGCCAGATCGCCGCCGGCGCGAAGCTCCTGATCATCGCCTCGGTGGACGGCTCGGCGCTGACCAAGCCGCTGCTGATGGCGGCGGAGGCCGGGATCCCGGTGATCGCCTACGACCGGCTCCTGCGCGGCAGCCCCAACGTCGACTACTACGCGACGTTCGAGAACTTCCGCGTCGGGATCTACCAGGCCGAGTCGTTGCTGACCGGGCTGGGCCTGCGCAACGGCGACGGCAGTCCGGGCCCCGCGGCGGGACCGTTCAACATCGAGCTGTTCGCGGGCTCCGCGGACGACAACAACTCGGCGTTCTTCTTCAACGGCGCCATGTCCGTGCTCAAGCCGCTCATCGACGACGGCAAGCTGGTCGTGCGCAGCGGGCAGACGGACTTCCAGGCCGTGACGACCCTCCGGTGGGACGGCGAGACCGCCCGCAAGCGCATGGAGGAGATCGTCACGACGGCGTACCGCCGCACCAAGGTCAACGGCGTGCTCTCGCCCTACGACGGCATCTCCCTCGGGATCCTGACCGCGTTGAAGAACAACGGCTACGCCCCCGGCCAGGGGTTCCCGGTCGTGACCGGCCAGGACGCCGAGCTGGGGTCGGTGAAGTCCATCATCGCGGGGGAGCAGTACTCGACGATCTACAAGGACACCCGCGAGCTGGCGACGGCCACGGCGTCGATGGCCGAGGCGGTGCTGAAGGGCCGGACCCCGCCGCAGCTCAACAACCTGAACGACTACGAGAACGGCGTCAAGATCGTCCCGGCCTTCCTGCTGAACCCCGTGAGCGTCGACAAGTCGAACTACCACAAGGTTCTGGTGGAGTCGGGGTACTACAGCGACGACCAGCTTCGCTAGGGCGTGTGTCGAAGCCCGATCCGCGACAGCCGGGCCCGAGGCGGCCCCTGGCGGCACGGCCGGATCGGCCACGTACAACACCGGTACGCGGCCGATCCGGCCGCACCACCAGGAACCACCTCAAGCGCGACTCTCATCGAACCGGACTTCGACACACGCCCTAACCGGCGATCGGGAACCGCCCGCGCCGCCACTGCCAGTGGCGCCCGGCCTGGAGGTGGTCCACGATGGCGCGCTGCAGCACCGTCGTGCGCGGCAACCGGTCGAGCGGGGTCGTGAGGGTGCGGAACACGAACCGCAGCACCTCGACGTCCGCGTTGATCCCCTCCTGCTCCTCGTGCGGTTCCAGTTCGAACCTCCGCTGGAACCGGATGATGTTCGACTCGTCGGGCAGGTACTCCCGCAGTTGCGGGTCGAGCAGCCACGATCCGCACGAGAACGCCGTGTACCGCTCGTCGGGGAAGTGCCGCGGGAAGAACGAACGCGCCTCGTCCAGTGACGCCGACACGGACTCCGGCGTCAGCGGGCCGGAGTCGGGGATGTGCAGCGAGAGCGCGGAATCACCCCGGTGGTGCTGCAACCGGCCGAGCTCGTAGAGGCCCCCGCGCGAGTGCAGCGTGAGCCAGCTCTGCATGACGGGCCAGCCCTCGCCGCGCATCCGCCGGTCGACGGCGAGGTTGCGACCGAGGTCCGCGAGCGTCGTCCACGAGACGGCCTCGGCGATGCCGTGCGCCCGGTGGTACTCCAGCGCCACGTCGACCAGGGCCAGGTACGCGTACACGTAGAGGTGGCGCCAGGCGGGACCCCGCTCGCGCGGCAGCGCCGGGCCCGGCGACAGCCAGCCGTGGCCGCCGAGGTCGGCCCGCACCAGGGCCGTGGAGCGGTCCAGCAGCCAGCGCAGCTCCGGAGTCCACAGTGGAGAGTCCGGGTCCGGCCAGGCCGCCACGACCTCGGCGGCGTCGTCGGGCGGTACGGCGAGCCGGTCGAGCATCGCCGGCGCGTCCGCCTTGGCGGGCAGGGGAACCGGGGGCCGGTCGCCCGCGAGGCGGTGCACTCGTTCGACTTCGGGAAGCGGAACTCCGAGCCGGGCCGCGGTGTCCTCCAGGTCCACGTGACCGACCCTACCGGGAAGGTCGCGGTGGTGTCGGCCCGTTCGGCGACCTGCCGCGACCAGGCCGGCTCACCCCACCGCGTTCATCAGGTCCACCGCGCTGTGCTGACGGGCGGCGTCGCTGCGCTGGAACGGCCCCGCCCAGGGCTGGTCGTAGGAGTCGGCGCTCGACCGGTCCCGCGCGTGCGCCGTGTCGGCCTGCCGCCGCAGGTACGAGGTGTACGGCCGGTCCGCGAGCGCTCGGTTCAGCGCCGCCAGCCCGCGCACGTAGACGCCCTTGAACGACGGCACGTCCCCGCCGCCCCCGTCGTCGAACAGGATGCCGCCGGGGTTGAGGAACGTGCTGGTGGTCGACGCGTCGGCGAGGGCGCGGGCCCGGGTGAGCAGGCTCGCGTCGCCGGTGGCCCGGTGCAGTTCGACCAGCGCGGCGAGCGGGACGCCCTGGTTGTAGCTCCACGGCGTGAGGTTGTTGTTGGCGCAGCTGGAGTTCAGGCCGTCGTTGACGAGGTTCGCGCTGTTGATCATCTTGCTGCCGAGGAACCAGGTCCAGCCCGCCCTGGCGCGTTGCAGGAAGGTGGTGTCGCCCGGGATCCTGTTGTGCAGAGCGGCGTTGAGCTGGACGTAGAGCGAGTTGGCTATCGCGTTCTTGTAGTTCTTGCTGGAGCTCCACCAGATCCCACCCCCGCACACCGAGTCCCAGAACCGGTGGATGTGGTTCGCGCCCGCTCTGGCAGTGGTGAGGTACCTGCTGTCGCCGGTCAGGTCGTAGGCGGCCAGCCACGCGAGGCCCCACCAGGCGACGTCGTCGTTGTAGTCGTTGATGAAGTCGCCCTGCCAGGCCGCGCGGTTGAGGTCGTAGGTGCGGGCGATGGCGTAGCGGTAGCTGTTCATCCCGGTCACCCGGATGTTGTCGATGACCGCCGTCAGGGCGTTGGCGGAGTTCCACCAGCCGGTCGTGTCGAACAGGCCCGTGCCGAGGTTGTAGCGCTGCATCAACGCCGTCGCGGCGGCGGTGCGGCGCTCGCCCGCGTTCCACGTCGTGCGGTACCAGCTGGTGCACGCGATCGCGGACGAACCGGCCGGGCGACCGCAGGCGCGCAGCAGACCGACGCCGAGACCGGTCCAGTCGTCGACGTTGAACATCATCGTGCGCCAGGTGCCGAAGCCCGCCGGGGCCGCCGTGTTGCCTAGCCTCGACCCGGAGCCCCAGCTGACACCGGCGTCGAACGAGCGGTCCAGCCAGACCTCGTCGCCCTGCTGGGCGCTGGACACGACCGCCCAGCCCATCGCGTCGGTGTCGTTGAACCGCAGGGAGATCTGCCGGCCTCCGACGGAGACGGTCTGGGCCAGGCGGTCCGCGGGGGCGAGCGCGGGATCGCGGGCGTCGCAGTACCTGTTGCAGACGACGGCCGATGCGGCAGGTGGGACGCCGCCGGTCGAGGGCGGGGCCGTCGGCGGCGGGGTGGTGCCGGGACGGTACGCGGAACGCCGCGCTTCGAGGGGGAGTGAGGGATCGCGGTCGTCGCAGTAGTAGCCGCAGTCCACAACGGACTCGGCCACGGCCGGCGGGACGGCCACGAGGACTCCGGACACCATCAGGGACGCGAGAAACGCAGCTCTCAGCATGAGAACCTCCCGGTGCAGGGTGGGCGGCTCGGTGATGGGTGAGAGCGCTCTCAAGATGAGGCTAGAGTTCGGGCGATTCGGTCGTCAATGCTTCTGTCCGGTCAGATTTCTGTTCTGCGCAGCTGTTCTCCGTCACAAACTCGAACAGTCAGCTTGTTGACTTAGTCGATTCAGAGCGCGGATTTTTGGTGTTTTTTGGCGCTCTCCATTGAGTTACGATCTCGTGAACGCCCAGCAGGGCGTCGTCGCCACCTCTTCCCACCCACGTGCGCTCCGGTCAGGGCGCTGAGCCGTCGTGCCCACCTCCGGTCCCTGCCTGAAGGAGTTCGATGCGTTCCCTCGTCGCCTGCGCGGCGGCCGTGCTGGCCCTCGCCGGTGGCATCGTCGCCACCGCGTCCGGCCCGGCGTCCGCCGCCGTCGTCCCGAAGACACCGCCGCTGACCACCCCGTGGACGAGCCAGGTGTCGACCACCAACCCGCTGCCGGAGTACCCGCGCCCGCAGATGACGCGGCCGGACTGGCAGTCCCTCAACGGGGAGTGGGAGTTCCTCAACCCCGCCACCGACGGGGCGGGGAACGTCAACCGGTACGCCGCGCCGCCGCTGGGGCAGACGCTGCCCGAGCGCGTGCTGGTGCCGTACCCGATCGAGTCGGCGCTGTCGGGGATCATGCGCAACGACAACCGCGACCTGATGTTCTACCGGCGCACCTTCACCGTGCCGCCCGCGTGGAACGGCCGGCGCGTGCAACTGCACTTCGGCGCGGTCGACTACGAGGCGACGGTCTGGGTCAACGGCTCCCAGGTCACCACGCACAAGGGCGGCTACGACCGGTTCGAGGTCGACGTCACGCCGCAGCTCAACGGCGGCACCAACGAGATCGTCGTGCGCGTGTACGACCCGACCGACGGCCGCGGCGAGAAGCAGCCGGTCGGCAAGCAGGTCAACGACACCAGCCGGATCTTCTACACGCCGTCGTCGGGCATCTGGCAGACGGTGTGGCTCGAACCCACGGCGCCGACGTCGATCTTCTCCGTCGACGTGTACCCGAACCTCTCCAACAACACCGCGAGGGTCCGCGTCTTCACGCGCGGCAACACGACCGGGCACACCGTGCTCGCGGAGGCGATGGCCGGCACGACCGTCGTGGGCAGCGCGACCGGTGGCTTCACCGAGTTCTCCGTGCCGGTGCCGAACGCGCGGCGGTGGTCGCCGGACGACCCGTACCTGTACAACCTCCGGGTCTCCCTGCGGAACTCCTCCGGCGCCACAGTCGACCAGGTCGTGAACTACTTCGGCATGCGGGAGGTCGGCACGAAGCTCGTCGACGGCGTGCTCCGGCCGACCCTCAACGGCGAGTTCGTGTTCCAGATCGGCACGCTGGACCAGGGTTTCTGGCCCGACGGCCTCTACACGGCGCCGACGGACGCGGCGCTCGCGTCGGACCTGCAGAAGCACAAGGACCTCGGCTTCAACATGGTGCGCAAGCACATCAAGGTCGAACCGGCCCGCTGGTACTACCACGCCGACCGCCTCGGACTGCTGGTGTGGCAGGACGTTCCGTCGACGCCCGCGTTCGACGCGAACCGCACGGCGGCGCAGATCGCGCAGTTCGAGACCGAGGCGCGCGAGATCGTCGACGAGCACCGGTTCTCGCCCGCGGTCGTCACCTACGTGCCCTTCAACGAGGGCTGGGGCGAGTGGAGCCTCGCCGACACCCGGCGTGTCACCACGGACTTGAAGAACTACGACCCGACCCGGCTCGTGAACGCCCACAGCGGCTACAACTGCTGTGCTTCCAAGGGTGATCCGGGCACCGGTGACATCGTCGACTGGCACGTCTACACAGGACCGGACGCGCCGCGGCCGTCGTCGACCCGCGTCTCGGTGCTCGGCGAGTTCGGCGGCATCGGCCTGCGCACACCCGGCCACGAGTACAGCCCGAAGAACGACTTCTTCGCCTACGAACAGGTCTTCAGCGCAGCCCAGCTCAACGACCGCTACACCGGCATGGTCCGCGACGTGAAGCAGCTGATGACGACGAAGGGCCTGTCCGCCTACGTGTACACGGAGATCACGGACGTCGAGGGCGAGTACAACGGTCTGCTCACCTACGACCGGCGCGTGCAGAAGGTCGACACGAACCAGCTGCGGGCCGCGCACGGCGACCTGATCGCCGCGTCGCGCAACCCCAACTCGCCGGTCGACTTCACCCTCGGGCACGTCCGGTCGTTGCGCGTGACCACGCCGGGCTTCACCGACCGCTACCTGCGGCACGCGAACTCGGTGGCCCGCACGGACGTCCTCAGCGCCACCAGTGCCGACGGCGCCCGCCAGGACGCGTCGTTCCGCACGGTCGCGGGTCTCGCCGACGCGCGCTGCTACTCGTTCGAATCGGTGAACTTCCCGGGACGTTTCCTCAGGCACGCCAACAGCACCGCGCGCGTCGAGGCGTCCACCAGCGGGACGTTCGCGGCGGACGCGACGTGGTGCGCCCGGCCGGGTCTGGCGTCGGGCGGCACGTCGTTCGAGTCGCTGAACTTCCCGGGCTCCTACCTGCGCCACTACGCGGACAACGTCTACCTGGCCCGCAGCGGTGGCACCAACGCCTGGGACACCGCGACCGGCTTCGCCGCCGACTCCACCTGGGGCACGGCGGATCCGGCGCTGTGGCGCAGCTCGGCACGGCTCACCACGGACGTCCGCCAGTCGCTGCAGGTCGCGACCTGGGGTCACACCGACCGCTACCTGCGGCACTCGAACAGCCTGGCGTACACGGAGATCGTGAACGGCGGCAGCAGCGCCACGCTGAAGGCCGACGCCACGTACACGGTCCGCCGCGGGCTCGCCGACTCGTCGTGCTACTCGTTCGAGTCGGTGAACTTCCCGGGCCAGTTCCTGCGCCACGCCGACAGCCGGGTGCGGAACTCGCCGAACGACGGCTCGGCGCTGTTCCGCGACGACGCCACGTTCTGCGCGCGCCCCGGCCTGAGCGGCACGGGCGTGACGCTCGAGTCGATCAACAAGCCGGGCTCGTACCTGCGGCACTTCGAGTCGCAGGTGTACGTCGCCTCCGGCAACGCGGAGACCGGTTTCGACCGGCCTCAGACGCTGACCGCCGACAGCACCTGGACCATCGCGGCGCCCTGGGCGCCGTAGCTCCCCCCCCCCCCCCCCCCCCCGGCCGGGGTGGTCGCGCGACCACCCCGGCCCCTCTCCCCACAGCAAGGAGTTGGACATGGTGCGACGACGCACGGCCGGCCTGGCGGCAGCCCTCCTGACGCTGGGAGTGCTCGTGCCCGCGGGTGTGGCGACGGCGGCGGAGAGCAACGGCGGCACGCGAGTGCTCGCTCTCGGCGACTCGATCACCGACGGGTTCAACGTTCCCGGCGGCTACCGCATCAACCTGTGGCGCAGCCTTGCCGCCGCGGGCCACCTGGTCGACTTCGTCGGCACCCAGTCCAACGGACCGGCCGACCTGCCCGACCACGACCACGAGGGCCATCCCGGCTGGCGAATCGACCAGATCGACGCCATCGTCACCTCGGTGCTGCGCGAGAGCACACCGCGCACGGTGCTGCTCCACCTCGGCACGAACGACATCGCGCAGAACCACGATCTCGCGGGTGCTCCGGTGCGGCTGAGCGCGCTGGTCGACCACATCCGTGCGGCGGCGCCCAACGCCGATGTGTTCGTCTCCTCGGTCGTCCCGCTGACCGACCCCGCCCTGGAGTCCAGGGCGAACGCCTACAACGCGACCATCCCCGACATGGTGCGGAGCAAGGGATCCCGCGTGCACTTCGTCGACATGCACGTCGCCCTCACCACCGCGGACCTGGCCGACGGCGTGCACCCCAGTCGTACGGGGTACGACAAGATGGCCGCTCGGTGGGCCTCCGCGCTCGCGGCCGTGCCCGGATCGGCGGGGAACGATGGCGCTCCCGTCACCCTGCCCTCCGGCCTGCGTTCGCTGCGCGTCACGACCCCCGGCTTCACGGACCGGTACGCACGGCACCAGAACTCGTTGGGGTACACCGCACACGTCGACTCGGGCAGTTCCGCACTGCTCAAGTCCGACGCGACCTGGCGGGTCGTCCCCGGTCTCGCCGGCGGCTGCCACAGCCTGGAGTCGCGCAACTTCCCCGGCTACTACCTGCGCCACCAGGACAGCCGGGTGAAGATCAGCCCGGACGACGGCACGGCGCTGATGCGCGCCGACGCCACGTGGTGCGGCCGGTCCGCGCCGACCGGGATGCGGCTGAGCTCCTGGAACTTCCCCGGTTCCTACCTGCGGCACATCAACAGCGAACTGGGGCTGGCCACGCCGGGCGGGTCCGGTGCCGACGACACGGCGTCGAGCCTCGTCCCCGACATCGCCTGGTCGTTCGACGCGCCCTGGGCGCCCTGAGGCGTCACCCGCCGAACGACTCGACGGCCTTGGTCAGCTCGCCCACGGTCTCCACGAGCGGCGCGACGGGCTTGACCATGGTGTTGAGCCGCTCCAGGACGCGCGCGATCACACCGCGGTCGGGTTCGGGCGACTCGAGCTCGTCCTGGAGCTCCTCGGCGACCTCCGTGGCCTCGTCGGGGAGCTCGGCGCGGTGGCGTTCGAGCAACGCCATCAGCTCCGCCACCAGTTCGTTGGTCGCCGGTGAGGCGGTGAACTGGAGGCCGTGGCTGGTGGCGCGGGCGTTCTGGCCGACCGCCTGGTTGCCGACGTTGCTCACCCCGCCCGACTGCTGGATGCCGTAGTTCGGTGAGTTGTCCGGCACGGTTTCCCCTTCGGTCACTGCGGTTTCCCGGCTGCGGGTTCGGGCGTGGCGAAGTGGGCCGTCGCGGTGGCCTCACTGCCGACCGCCTGGTTGCCCACGTTGCTGGTGCCGCCGGTCTGGATGATGCCCTGGTTGAGGATCGTCATCTGGCGGTTGCGGAACTCGGTGGTGTCCACCCCGCGTTCGTCGAGGAAGTCCAGCAGCGCCGCGAGCACGTGCCGTTCGATCAGCTTGAGGTGCTTGGCGGCGTCGGTCTTCTGGAAGTAGTTGTGGTAGTTGGCGTCCGAGGCCTCCTCGCGGACGCTGAACCGGGCGCCGTAGCTGTACCCGAGGTCCTGCTCGGCGATCGCCCGCTCGATTGTGCGATGCCGCTGCCAGCGCCAGTGGAAGGTCGCGTCCCGCAGCACGCGGAACGGCGCGCGGGGCACGGCGCCGGCGAGCCCGCTGGCCGCCCTGGCGAGCAGGCGGCCGACCGCACCGGCCGTGAGCACGGGGCTGATGCGGTCGACGTCGTGGTACTGCTGCCACAACGGTCCCAGCACCGTCCGGTCGCACTGCAGGTAGAGCAGCCGCCCGTCGGTGGAGAAGTGCAGGAACGTGCTGGCGACCACCTCGCCGCCCCAGGAAGGGACCTGGGCGCAGAGGTAGTGCCGCGCCGAGCCGTGGGGCCGCGCGGCGAGCCGGGCCAGTTCGTCGTCATCCAGGTGCTGCAGGGGCGCCTGGTCGCGCTCGGGCAGCAGGGCCGGGTGCAGGACGAGCGCGTTGCCGCTGACGAACGCCCGCTCGGTGAGGACGAGGCCCGGCAGTTCGTCGGGCTCCACGCCGATGCCCGCCAGCCGGGCGCGCACGTGGGTCACGAGCTCGGCCACGTCGAGCGGCACCACCGCGTCGGAGTCCTCGCGCAGCGAGGGCAGCGCGAACGACCACGTGGACACCAGTGGGCCGTGGCCGATGAACGGGGTGAAGCCGTCGTAGACGGTGACGTTGCCGCCTTCGGCGACGTCGATCGCCTCCAGCCGGTCGGACAACCAGGCCTGGCTCGCGGGCAGTTCCGGCGCCTCCTCCGGCCGGAACGCGGACCGCGTGAGCTCGCTCAGCAACGTCCGGCGGATCCGCCACTCGGTCCACACCACCAGCCCGTACATCAGGAGGCCGACCAGCAGCGCGACCCACGGCAGGCCGACCAGCCAGTCGTCGACCGGCGGCTCGGGCCGGGGACGGCTCCGCGTCGGTTCCGGTGCCGTACCGAGCGCGGACACCATCGACACGGTCACGAGCACCAGGCCCGCGAGCGTGATCAGCGCGAAGACGATGTCGCGCAACCGGCGGGACTCGGCGGCGCGCCTGGCGAGGCCACCGGCGACCGGCAGCACCACCAGCAGGGCCAGGACAGTCCACAGTGGAGAGATCACGAGCGCCAGCGCCGTGGCGGCGAGCAGGAACCAGTCCCGCACTCGGCGTTGCCGGATTCCCGCCAGCGCGTGCAGCAGCACGGGCCGCAGCGAGAACCCGACCGACGGCGCCGTGGCGTGCAGGTCGTCGTGCAGCAGCGCCTTGCTCATCCGCTCGGCGAAGCCCTCGTCGGTCCGCGCCGCGACGCACAGGTATCGGGTCGTGTCGTCGGGGGAGAACGGCAGGCTCATCGAATCCCCTTCACCACAAAGACTTCGGCGCGTTCGCGGGACGTTCGCGCTTCTCGGGTTCACGACGTTTCGCGGCGGCCACGACGGCACCGAGCACCGAGCCGAACAGCACCCCGAACGCCGCCGACGAGCTGAGCTGGACGAGGAAGAACTCCTCGGGCCGACCGGGGTTCAGGTAGGGGAGCGTGGAGCGGTCGTCGACCAGCACCATCGTGACGAACCCGGACGCCAGCCCCGCGACCACCGCGCTGAGCGTCGTCGCCCCCGCGGTGGTGACGAACAGCGCCTTGCCGCCCGCCGTCCCGCTGACCCAGCCCGACACCTTGTTCAGCCCCACCACGGCCAGCGCCACGAACAACGCCGTCCGCAGGTTCCCGAACCAGAAGTAGAACGGGCCCGCCTGGTCGATGTCGACGAACCAGGCCGGGTACGAGAGCAGGACGGTGGCGACGCGCAGGGCCGAGTCGGAGTCGGCCAGTGCGAGGTCGAGGTCGAGCCACGGGTTGCCGACGAGCGCGACGAAGCCCAGCAGCACGGCGACACCGGGTGCGAGCAAACGGTGTGAGTGAGGTTCCCCCTGCCCTGTCACACCCGCAAACCTAGATCTCTCCGGGGTTCGGTGGCGACGGCCGATCGGCGTACGGCTGGTGGCAGGGGAGGCATTGCGCGCTAACCGCGGCGACTAGCGGCCTCGGTGTGGTGGAGGGTCGCGGGTTCGTGGCGGCCGGGCGTGGGCCGTCCCGCCGCGTTCGAAGGCAGGCGGGGCCGAACCCCGGGCGCGTCCGTCACCCCGTGCGCGCCGAGCTGGCCCGCACCGCCAACTCGAACCCGGCCACGTGCAACCGCCCCGGCACGTCCGCCCCCTGCACCCGGTCGATCAACCGGCTCACCGCCAGCTCGGCGATCTGCCGCTTGTCCGGTGACACCGACGTCAGCGGCACCAGTCCGTACGCGCTGTCGTCGATGTCGTCGAACCCGACCACGGCGATGTCGTCCGGCACCCGCAGCCCGGCCTGGTTCAGCGCGTGCATCGCCCCGAGCGCCACCGGGTCGTTGGCGCACAGAAGGCCGTCGACAGGGCCGGATCCCTTGGCCGCCAGCAGTTCCGTCACGGCGGCGAAGCCGTTCGCGCGGTGGTACCCGTCCACCTCCACCACCTGGCGGAACGGGAGGGCGGCCGCGGTCAGTTCGAGCTGGTAGCCCTCGATGCGCTGCTCCGCCATGTCGGAGCGGAAGTCGCGGGCGCGGCCGATGAACGCGATGCGGCGGCAGCCCTGTTCGACGAGGTGCCGGGTGGCGGCGCGGGCCGCGGCCACGTTGTCGATCGCGATCCGGTCGATGCCCGGGATGTCGTGCTCTCCCAGCAGGACCAGGGGGCCGGTGTCGCTGTTCTCGATGTCCTCCGGTTCGCACGCGGACGCGCTGAACAGCAGGCCGTCGACGAGCTGGCGGTCGATGCGTTGCAGCAGTGCGGCTTCGCGGCCGCGCTCGCCGAGAGTTTGCATGACCAGCACGGTGTAGCCGCGGCGTTCGGCCTCGTGCACGACCAGGCGGGCCAGTTCGGCGAAGTAGCCGACGTCGAACTCCGGGAAGGCCAGGGCGATCAGGCCGCTGCGGCCGGTGCGCAGGCTGCGGGCCGCGCGGTTGGGGCGGTAGCCGACCTCGTCGATCGCGGCCAGCACGCGGCGGCGGACGTCCTCGCTGATGTGCCGGTAGTCGTTGACGACGTTCGACACGGTCCGCGTCGAGACGCCCGCCCGTAGCGCCACGTCGCGCTGTGTAGCCGCCACGGTCAGTTTCCTCCAGAGCCCTCGTGTCCTTGTCCAGCCAGTTTGCCACGTGGTAGGAATGTGCCACGTGGCAAACGGGGTGTGTCGCCCAGATGGCGTGAGCCGCGGACCACCTACCGACCTCAGCGTGGAGGCGTTCGACGGTGACGCTCAACAGGAGGCAGGCGCTCAAGGCGATGGCGCTCGGCGGGACCGCTCTGGCCACCGCCGCGTGCGGCAGCCCACTGGCGAGCGGGCTCGTGGCGACGCCGCTGGAACCGGAGAAGGTCGCGTTCTGGAACCTCTGGTCCGGCGGTGACGGCGCTCGCGCGCAGCAGATCTTCGAGCGGTACCGGACCGCCCGCGGTGCCGGGTCGCTGGAGGCGACCACCCTCGCGTGGGGCAGCCCGTACTACACGAAACTCTCGCTCTCGATCGTCGGCGGACGGCCGCCGGACGTGGCGGTCTGCCACCTGTCGCGGCTGTCCAACTTCGCCCGCGCGGGCCTGCTCACCGAACTCACCCCGGCGATGCTCCGGGGCGCGGGCATCGACGGCGCGCAGTTCGACACCTCGGTGTGGCGGTCAGGTCTGGTCGACGGCAGGGCGTACGGCCTGCCGGTCGACATCGGCGCGCTCGTCCTCTACTACAACACCGAGATCTGCGGCCGCGCCGGACTGCTGGACGCCTCCGGGCGCCTGAAACCGATCACCGGCGAGGCCACCTTCCGCGCCGCGCTGGCCGCCACACGCGAGGCCGGTGCGCGGTGGGGGCTCGTGTCCCCGGTCATCGCGGACCCGTCGTCGAACTGGCGGATCTTCGACACCGTCTACACGCAGATGGGCGGCCAGGACGTGCTGGGGGACAACGGCACGCGGGTCACGATGGACGACCGGACCGCCGCGGAGAGCCTGCGCTGGCTGCGGGAGCTGACCACGGCGGGGTTGAGCCCGGACACCGCCACCGACGTCACGTCCGTGTCGCTCTTCGCGGCGGGACAGAGCGCCTTCCTCGTCCACGGCGCCTGGCAGACGCCGACGATCGTCGACTCGAAGGTCCCCTTCTCGCTCGCTCCCGTGCCGCAGCTCTTCGAGCGCCCGGCCGTGTTCGCCGACAGCCACGCGCTGGTGTTCCCGCGCACCGACTCGGGCGACGGTCCGGGCCGTGCGCTCGGGTTCGCGAAGTTCTTCCTGGAGAACACGGACGTCTGGGCCCAGGGCGGCAGCCTCCCGGTCTACCGGCCGGTGCTGGAGGGCTCCTGGTTCCGCGACTACGAACCGGTGGCGAGCACGGCGCCGACCAAGGACATCGCGATCTACGACCCGCCCGCCTGGTACTCGGGCGCCGGCTCGACCATGCAGACATCGGTCGGCGCGCAGGTGGCCCTGGCGCGGCAGGGACTCGCGAGTCCGGAGGACGCGGTCCGCGCCATCCGGGACGCGCTCACCGGGTACGCCGCCACCCCCAGCCCCCTGTGAACCGGAGGACCACCATGACCGCCGCCACGGTGGCGCCCCCGCGCACACCACCATCCACAAGCGACACGACGACCACACCGCGCACCCGCGGCGACGCCGCACCCTGGCTGTTCCTGGCGCCGTTCGGCGTGCTGTACCTGCTGTTCGTGCTCGGGCCCACGGCCTACGGGTTCGTGCTGTCCTTCTTCGACACCAGCCTCGTGCGGCCGGGACTGGGCGACGCCGTCGGCTTCGGCAACTTCACCGCCCTCCTCGCCAGCGCGGACTTCTGGTCCTCGCTGGGGAACACCGTCCGGTTCACGCTCTTCACGACACCGGTGCTGGTGGTGCTGAGCCTCGTGCTCGCGGTGCTGGTGAACCGGGTCGGGCGCGGCAACCGGGTGTTCCGCTTCGCCTTCTTCCTGCCCTACGTCCTGCCGTCGGCGACCGTCGCGCTGATCTGGATGTTCATCCTCACCCCGGACAGCGGCGGGCTCGCGACCGTGCTGGGCGCCGTGGGCGTCGACGCGCCGTCGTGGCTCGGCGACCCGGACTGGGCGATGCAGGCGATCGCGGGCGTCACGCTCTGGTGGACGCTCGGCTTCAACTTCGTGCTGTACCTGGCCGCGCTGCAGGACATCCCGCGCGAGCTCTACGAGGCCGCCGCGATCGACGGCGCCGGCCCGTGGCAGCAGACCGCCCGGATCACGTTCCCGTTGCTGCACCGCACCACGGCGCTCGTGACGGCGTTGCAGCTGATCGCGTCGCTGAAGGTGTTCGACCAGATCTACCTGATGACCATGGGGGCCGCGGACACCCGGCCGGTGCTGGAGTACGTCTACGACACCGGGTTCACCGACTACCGCGTGGGCGCCGCGTCCGCCGCGTCGATGCTCTACTTCCTGCTGATCCTGCTGGTGTCCGGGCTCTGGCTGCTCGCCACCCGCCGCCGCGACCGCGAGGTGATCCGATGACCGCGCTCAGCGCCGCGGCGCCCGGCCGCAGGCAGGCCTCCACCGTCTCCGCCACCAGGGTGTTCGACACCCTGTGCCTGGTGGTCGTCGTGATCTTCGCGGTGCTGTGGGTGCTCCCGACCGCGTTCGCGGTCCGGACCTCGTTGGTGGAGAACACGACGGCGGCCCAGGGCGCCACGGCGATCGCCGGGAGCGGTGACCTGACGCTGCACTCCTACCTGGCGCTGTTCGCCCAGGGCGACGTCCTGAACTGGTCCCTGTCCAGCGCGATCACCTCGGTCGTCACCGTCGTGCTGACGCTCGTCACCGCGAGCATGGCGGCGTTCGCCCTGTCCCGGCTGCGCTTCCGCGGCAAGCGGGCGGTGTTCCTGGTGGTGCTCGCCGGGATCGTGATCCCCGGTCAGGTGCTGATCGTGCCGTGGTTCCGCGAGCTCGGCGCGTTCGGGCTGCTCAACACCTACTGGGCGGTGATCCTCCCGCAGGTGCCGTCGGCGATCGCGGTGTTCGTCTTCAAGCAGTTCTTCGACGGTCTGCCGCGCGAGATCGAGGAGGCCGCAGTGGTCGAGGGCGCCGGGCCGTGGACGCTCTACCGCCGGATCGTGCTGCCGCTCAGCCGCCCGGCCATCTCCGCAGTCGCGATCTTCACCTTCGTCTGGACGTGGAACAACCTGCTGTGGCCGTTGATCGCGGTGTCGAACCCGGCGCTGATGACCGTCCCGGTGGGACTCGCGACCGTGCAGGGCTCCTTCGGCGAGCGCTACGCCGACGTGATGGCATCCTCGATCCTCGGCGCGCTGCCGCTGGTCCTGCTGTTCCTGTTCTTCCAGCGCCGCATCGTCGAAGGCGTCACCAGCACCGGCCTCAAGGGCTGAGCCGGGATCCGAAGGAGCTGACCGATGACCCACCCCCGTCCCCAGCTGACGCGGGCGAACTGGACCGACCTGTGCGGCGAGTGGGAGTTCACCCACGACGACGCCGAGGCGGGCCTCGACGAGAACTGGCACGTGATCGGGGCGGTGTTCGACCGCGCGATCACCGTGCCGTACCCGCCGGAGTCCGCCGCGAGCGGCATCGGCGACAAGGGTCTGCACCCGGTCGTCTGGTACCGCCGCACGTTCGCCGTCGAGCCCGGCGGCAACCGGGTGCTGCTGCACTTCGGCGCCGTCGACCACCGGGCGTCGGTCTGGGTCAACGGGCAGCTGGTCGCCACGCACGAGGGCGGCCACACGCCGTTCTCTGCGGACATCACGGCGGCGTTGCGCGACGGCGCCGAGCAGGTGCTGGTCGTGCGGGCGGAGGACCGCAACGACCCCCACCAGCCGCGCGGCAAGCAGGACTGGCGGCCCGAACCGCACGACATCTGGTACCACCGCACCACCGGCATCTGGCAGCCCGTGTGGCTCGAACTGGTGCCACTGGTGTGGATCGACTCGGTGCGCTGGACTCCCAGGCCGTTCGACGGCGTGGTCGAGCTGGAGGCCGGGTTCGGCGGCGTGCCGGACGGCCACCGGCTCGACGTCCGGCTGCGGCTGGGCGATGAGGTGCTCGCCGAGCAGTCGGTGTACGTGCGGGGCGAGCGAGCGCGGCTCACGATCAGCCTGCCGGTGGCGGAGAACCGCCAGGAGCTCGGCCGGCTGCTGTGGTCCCCGGAACGGCCCACGCTGATCGACGCCGATCTGGAACTCTCCGGCGCCACCGGGACCGACGCCGTGCGGAGCTACCTCGGGCTGCGCACGACCGGTGTCCGCGAAGGCCGCTTCACCCTCAACGACGCGCCGTACTTCCCGCGCATGGTGCTGGCCCAGAACTACTGGCCGGAGAGCCACCTGGCCGCGTCGGACGACGAGCTGCTGCGCGAGGCGCGGCTGGTCAAGGAGCTCGGGTTCAACGGCGTGCGGATCCACCAGAAGGTCGAGGACCCCCGGTTCCTGCACCACTGCGACCGGCTCGGCCTGCTCGTGTGGGGCGAACTGCCGAGCGCGTACGCGTTCTCGGCCACGTCGGCGGGCCGGCTCAGTCGCGAGTGGACGGAGGTCGTCCTGCGCGACGTCAGCCACCCCTGCGTCGTGGCGTGGGTGCCGATCAACGAGAGCTGGGGCGTCGACCACATCGCCACCGATCCGGCGCAGCGCGCGCTGGCGACGGCCCTGTACCACCTGACCAAGGCTCTCGACCCGACCCGGCCCGTGATCTCGAACGACGGCTGGGAGCACACGACCAGCGACATCTACGGCCTGCACGACTACACGCCGACCGCCGCGGGGTTGCTGTCCCGCTACGGCGACACCGCCCGCGTCGAGTCCACTTTGGCCGGTTCCGGTCCGGCCGGGCGCAGGCTCCTGCTGGAAGGCCGCATCCCGGGCGTACCGGTGATGCTCTCCGAGTACGGCGGCCTGAGCTTCACCCCGCAGGCGGGGGAGGAGTGGCACGGCTACGCCACCCTCGCCGACGCGGACGCGTTGCTCAAGCGCTACGACGAACTCACCTCCGCGCTGCTCGAAAGCCCTGCCGTGGCCGGGTTCTGCTACACGCAGCTCACTGACACCCTGCAGGAGACCAACGGTCTGCTCACCGCCGACCGGCAGCCGAAGCTGCCCGTCGACGAGGTGCGCCGCATCAACCGCCGCCCCGCAGCCGCGATCCCCGTCGAGGAGGTCGCGCAGGAGTACGACCAGGCAAAGCGCCGCTCCGGCGGCGAATGACCGATTCCAGGAGGCGACAACGATGCGTCTGCGAGCGATTCTGGTTGTTCTGATCAGCGCGTTGTCGGTGGCCGGTGCCGTCACACCGGCACAGGCGGCCGCGGGGACCGAGGTCGGCGCGGGCATGTACCCGCGAGTGGTGCGGTTGCAGCACTCCGGCGCGGCGAACGGGACCTACGTGTCCAGTTCAGTCGCGTTTCCGGCCGACCGGCCCCACGGCGTCGCGAGGATCTACTCGAGCACGGACGGCCGCAACTACCGCACCATCGCGACCATCTCCGACTCGACCGCGTCGCGCGGCATCTGCTGCGGCACGCTGTACGAACTGCCCGCTCCCGTCGGCACCCTCCCGGCGGGCACCCTGCTGTGGTCGGCGTCGTTCGGCGGAGACGACCACAGCGCGAGCCGGCCGATGGTGATCCGCGTCTGGCGCAGCACCGACCGGGGCAGGACCTGGCAGTTCCTCAGCACCCTCGCCACGGCGCGCAACGCGGGTGGCCTTTGGGAACCCGAGTTCTCCATCGCGGCGAACGGGCGCCTCGTCGCCCACTACGCCGACGAGACCGACCCGGACCACAGCCAGAAGCTCGTCCAGGTGACGTCCGCGAACGGCGTCGACTGGACGGCCCCGGCCGACGTCGTGGCCGTGTCGAACCGCGCCGACCGGCCGGGCATGCCCGGCGTGCGCAAGCTGCCCGACGGCACCTTCCTGATGACGTACGAGATCTGCGGCCCGACCTACAGCTGCGCGACGTTCCTGCGCACGTCCCCCGACGGCCTGCGCTGGGGCGCGGTCACCGCGGCGGGCACCCGGCCCGCCACGGCCGACGGCACGCACTTCCGCCACACCCCGACCATCGTCCTGAAAGGATCGACGATCGTCCTCATCGGACAGGTGCTGGTGAACGCCGGCGGCACCGCCCAGAACGGCAACGGCGGGGCGATCCTGGTGGGCACGCTGGGCGGCACGTGGACGCAGCGGGCCGCACCCGTCACCGTCGCCGGGCCCGTGGTCGGGTCACCCGGCCCGGTGCAGAACTACAGCCCGTCGCTGGTGTTCTCGGCGGACGGCCGCACGCTGGTCGAGGTGACCACGGCGGACAAGGCGGGTCTTAGCACGGTCTACGCGGGCACCGCCGCGTTCTGACCTGGCACAAGGATCGTGGGACGCCCATCGGTCGCCGGTGGGCGTCCCCGCGTCAGCGGGCTGACGCCCGGTCGTCGTACTCCCGTTGCGCGGCCATGACTTCGCCGCTGTGCTCGACCGTCCACTCGTACAGGGCGACGAAGGGCGCGCGGAACGACTCGCCCAGCGGCGTGAGGGAGTACTCCACGCCGATCGGCGAGGTCTCGAGCACCCGGCGCCGGATCAGGCCGTTGCGCTCCAGCCTGCGCAGCGTCTGGGTCAGCACCCGCTGCGTCACGCCGTCGAGTTGCCGCTTGATCTCGTTGAACCGCGTCGGTCGTTCGAGGACCGCCAGCGCCATCATCGACCACTTGTCGGCGACCTGGTCGAGGATCGGCCGGCTCGGGCAGTCGACGCTGAACCGCGGGGCGTCGGTGGTGTCCATGGGGATCCTTAGTGCTCGGAAAGTGCGTTATTGATCATTCGCGGGGCTCGGACCAGTGTGGGTATGCATCGCAAACCTACTGGCCCGTCGAACACCTAGGAGCACCCGTGCACCCGTATCGAACGCTGAGCGTCGGCATCGACGACGGAATCGCGCGGATCGCGCTGGACAACCCGCCCGTCAACGTGCTGAGCGGAACCCTGATCCGCGAACTGCACGACGTGCTCGGCGCGCTGCGCGACGACCGCTCGGTCCGCGTCATCGTGTTCTCCAGCGCGAACCCGGAGTTCTTCCTCGCCCATGTCGACATCCACATCCTCGACGAGTTGGACGGACTGCAGGAGATCGCCGACCGCAACCCCGGCGCCAACCTGTTCCAGGGCGTCGGCGAACTGCTGCGCCACCAGCCGCAGGTCACGATCGTCAAGCTGGCCGGCAAGGCTCGCGCCGGCGGAGCCGAGTTCGTCGCGGCGGCCGACCTGACCTACGCGGCGCGGGAGACGGCCGGTCTCGGCCAGACCGAGGTGCTGATGGGCATCGTCCCAGGCGGCGGCGGGACCCAGTACCTGCGCGAACGCGTCGGGCGGAACCGCGCCCTCGAACTGCTGCTCACCGCCGACCTGGTGGACGCCGACACGGCCGCCGCCCACGGCTGGATCAACCGCACGGTGCCGGCGGCCGAGCTCGACGCCGTGGTGGACGACGTGGCGGGCAAGATCGCCGCGCTCTCACCGGAGATCATCGCCGCGGCGAAGCGGCTGGTGCCGCCGGCGGACCTCGCGGACGGCCTGAAGGCGGAGCACGCCGCGTGGGCCGAGCTGGTGAGCGGGCCCCTGCCCCTGCAGCTCATGACGCGCGCCTTGGAGCACGGCGTGCAGACGCCGGAAGGCGAACGCGACCTGGAGGCGGTCATGCGCACGGTGGCCGCCGGCCTCCAGGCCTGAGGGTCAGGCGCCCGTCGAGGCGAGCCCGTTGCGGAACCACTCCGGCATCGTCTCGTCGGCGCGCGGGAACCACTTCTGCTCGGTGGCGAAGTTCTCCGGCGACGGCGCCTCGTCGAACTCCGGGGCCTCGTCGCGGTTGTAGCGGATGCTGAACCTGCCCGGCGGGTCCAGGACGTACTCGAACTCGATCCACGAACCGAGCCCCTCGGCGTACATGCCCTTGCGCAGCTGCTGGAACTTCCGCCACACCTCCGGCGGGAAGGACCAGCCGCGCACGGAGCCGTCGCCCATCCTCACGCCCGTGTAGGCCTCGCTGTGCGGGCCGATCATCTTGGCGCGCACCACCAGCCGCGACCACCCCTGCGGAAGGGTCGGCAGGATCTCCTGGGTGATCTCCGCGAGCTTCTCCTGCTGCTCGATCGGGCTGAGTTCCGGCCAGTTCGCCATGCTCGTTCGCTTCCTCCTAAATCGCCGTCGGGCGTCGATCAGCCTATTGACCGGCCTCGTGTGCCCGCTGCACCCGAGCCCGCGTTCGACGGTCTCGCGCAGCAGGCCCGGAACGTGCTCGGCCCGCCGGCGTGCAGAACAGCGCCGCCGCGACTACCGGTCCGGCTGGATGATCAACAGGCGGAACGTCGTCGACGGGGACTCCCGTCCGCACGTCTGCAGGATGTGCCAGGCCAGGTTGCCGGGGCCGTTGTCGTGCTGGGGAAGCCGTTCCCGGCTGATCCCGAGGACGCCGTCGGGGCTCTCGTCGAGGAGGTCGGGCGTGCCGACGAGCACGGCGAGGCCGAACGACAGCACGTCCGCGCGCAGGTCGTCGTCGAGGTCGTCGGTGAGCCCGATCATGCAGCGCGGCTCGCCGGCCGCGTCCGAGCCGAGGCCCACCAGGCCCGCCAGGCCCGCGCTGTGGGCGGCGGGCACGTCGAACACGCGGACGTTCGTCTCCATCGCGAGCGCCATCAGCCTCGCCACCGGGGTGGTGAGCAGCGGGTCGTTGACGGAGGCGTCGGGATCGTCCGCGGGTTCTCCCATGATGGTTCGATCGTATGGGCATCGGCGCCCGCCCGCGCGTTCGCGCCGGGCTCAGTCGTGCACCGGGTACGGCGAGAACGTGCTGTGGTTCTCGTCGATCGCGAGCGTGCGGCCGACCTGTGGGAAGGCGCGCTGGGCGCAGCCGATGCGCGGGCAGGTCTTGCAGCCGGGACCGATCGGCACGGCGGCGTCGTGGTCGTCGAGGTCCAGCCCGGCCGAGTAGATCAGCCGCGAGGCGTGCCGCAGTTCGCAGCCGAGGCCGACGGCGTAGGTCTTGGTCGGGGTGCCCCAGCGGTTCGGCCTGCGCGTGACGGTGCGGGCGATCCAGAAGTAGCCGCGGCCGTCCGGCATCACCGCGATCTGGCGCAGCACCCTGCCCGGTGCGCTGAAGGCCTCGTAGATGTTCCACAGTGGACACGTGCCGCCGGTGCGGGAGAAGTGGAAACCCGTGGCGGACTGGCGTTTCGACATGTTGCCGGCGCGGTCGATGCGGATGAACGAGAACGGGACGCCGCGCGACCGCGGTCGTTGCAGGGTCGACAGCCGGTGGCAGATGGTCTCGAAGCCGAGGCCGTAGTGGTCGGTGAGGCGTTCGACGTCGTAGCGGAAGCTTTCGGCGGTGGCCAGGAAGTCCTTGTACGGCAGGATGAACGCGGCGGCGAAGTAGTTCGCGAGGCCGATCCTCGTCAGGGTGCGCGACTGCGGGTTGCGCACCTCGGCGGCCAGCGACGTGAGCAGGTCGCCGTGTTCGGCGTAGGCGACCTGCACGGCCATCCGGAACGCCTGCTGGCCCGGCCGCAGCCCGGTGGACAGGTGCAGCACCCGTGCGGCCGGGTCGTACCGGTGCCGCTCGTCCGCCGTCTCCAGGCGAGCGACGCGGATCCCGTGCGCCGCAAGGCGTTCGGTCAACACCGCGCGCACCTCGCCGCGGCGCAGCCGGCACTCCTGGGCGAGCAGCTCCGCCGGTTCGTCCAGCACTGCGATGTAGTTCTGGCGCTCGTAGAAGAAGTCGCGGGCGTCCTCGTGCGGCATGGTCACCGACACGGCGTCCTCGCGGTCACCGGTGAGCAGCGTGAGCTGCTCGGACGCCTCGCGGTAGCGGCGGTGCAGCGCGATGACCGCCCTCGCCGCGTCGGGGGAGGAGGCGGCGAGCTCCGTCGGGACCGGCGCGCCCAGGTCCGAGAACACCTCGCGCAGCTCGGCGAGCAGCCGGTGGGCGTCGTCGTGGGCGAAGAAGCTCGCGTCGACGCCGAACGCCTCGGTGATCTTCAGCAGCACCGGCACGGTGAGCGGGCGAGCGTTGTGCAGCAGCTGGTTGAGGTAGCTGGGGGAGATCTCCAGCAACCTCGCGACCTCCACCTGGCTGAGCGCGCGATCGGCGATCAGCTGCCTCAGCCGGGGTCCGACGAAGGTCTTGTCCATGGGCGGACTATAGCCAACGAATGGCTTCGCAACGTTCGCAAATGCGTGCGGAAACTTGGCAGAACTTCGCTGATTTCGGCCCTCGACCAGCGTTGAAGCGCCGACCTAGGTTCATTCGCAACGGACCGACCGGTGTTGGCAAGGAGAACCACGATGACCGAGGCGAACGAGCAGGCCCAGCAGCTGGCGCAGCAGTGGTCCACCGACCCGCGGTGGCGCGGCATCGAGCGCACCTACAGCGCCGAGGACGTCGTGAAGCTGCGCGGCACCGTCGTCGAGGAGCACACGCTGGCCCGGCGCGGTTCCGAGAAGCTGTGGGACCTCATCAACAGCGAGGACTACGTCCACGCGCTCGGCGCCCTCACCGGCAACCAGGCCGTGCAGCAGGTCAAGGCCGGCCTCAAGGCCATCTACCTCTCCGGCTGGCAGGTCGCCGCCGACGCGAACCTCTCCGGCCAGACCTACCCGGACCAGTCGCTCTACCCGGCGAACTCGGTGCCGCAGGTCGTGCGCCGCATCAACAACGCCCTGCTGCGCGCCGACCAGATCACGCACGCCGAGGGCGACCACAGCGTCGACTGGCTGGCCCCGATCGTCGCGGACGCCGAGGCGGGCTTCGGCGGCAACCTCAACGCGTTCGAGCTGATGAAGGCCATGATCGCGGCCGGCGCGGCGGGCGTGCACTGGGAGGACCAGCTCGCGTCCGAGAAGAAGTGCGGCCACCTCGGCGGCAAGGTGCTCATCCCGACCGAGCAGCACGTCCGCACGCTCAACGCCGCCCGCCTCGCCGCCGACATCGCGGGCGTGCCGTCCGTGATCGTCGCCCGCACCGACGCCCAGGCCGCCACGCTGATCACCAGCGACGTCGACGAGCGCGACCGCCCGTACATCACCGGCGACCGCACCGCCGAGGGCTTCTACCGCGTCACCAACGGCATCGACCCGTGCATCACCCGCGGTCTCGCCTACGCACCGCACGCCGAGCTGCTGTGGATGGAGACCTCGAAGCCCGACCTGGAGGTCGCGCGCCAGTTCGCCGAGGCGATCAAGGCCGAGTACCCGGACCAGCTGCTGGCCTACAACTGCTCGCCGTCGTTCAACTGGCGCAAGCACCTCGACGACGCCACGATCGCGAAGTTCCAGCGCGAGCTCGGGCACATGGGCTACAAGTTCCAGTTCATCACCCTCGCGGGCTTCCACGCGCTCAACCACTCGATGTTCACGCTGGCCCAGGGCTACGCCGAGACCGGCATGACCGCGTACGTCGACCTGCAGGAGCGCGAGTTCGCGTCCGAGGCGGACGGCTACACCGCGACCCGGCACCAGCGCGAGGTCGGCACCGGCTACTTCGACCTGGTCAGCACCGCGATCAACCCGGCCAGCGACACCACCGCGCTGAAGGGCTCGACGGAGGAGGAGCAGTTCTGATGCTGAACCACCGCATCGAGGTCGTCGGAGACGCCGACCCGGTCGTCCTCACGCCCGAGGCGCTCGACTTCCTCGCCCAGCTCGACCGCGAGTTCGCCGGCCGCCGCGCCGACCTGCTCGCCGCGCGCCGCCACCGCAGGGAGGACCCCGCGCCGCTCGGGTTCCTCGAGGAGACCAGGCACATCCGCAACGCGGACTGGTCCGTCGCCGGTCACGTGGCGGGCCTCGAGGACCGCCGCGTCGAGATCACCGGCCCGCCCACCCGCAAGATGACGGTCAACGCGCTGAACTCCGGTGCCAAGGTGTGGCTCGCGGACTTCGAGGACGCGACCGCGCCGACGTGGGAGAACGTGATCGGCGGGCAGCGCAACCTGCTCGACGCCGTCACCGGGAAGCTCGACTTCACCGAGAACGGCAAGCGCTACGCCGTGGGGGAGGAGCCCGCGACCATCGTGGCCCGCCCGCGCGGCTGGCACCTCGTCGAGAAGCACCTGGTGTCCGACGGCCGCCCGATCGCCGCCGCGCTCGTTGACTTCGGCCTGTTCCTCTTCCACGCGGGCCGCGAGAAGCCGTTCTTCTACCTGCCGAAGCTCGAGAACCACCTCGAAGCCCGGCTGTGGAACGACGTCTTCGTGCGGGCGCAGGAGATCCTCGGCATCCCGCGCGGCACGATCCGCGCGACCGTGCTGATCGAGACGATCACCGCCGCCTTCGAGATGGACGAGATCCTCTACGAGCTGCGCGAGCACTGCGCGGGGCTGAACGCGGGCCGCTGGGACTACCTGTTCAGCGTCCTGAAGAACTTCCCCGACCAGCCGCTGCCCGAACGCGCGCGGCTCACGATGACCGTGCCGTTCATGCGCGCCTACACCGAACTGCTGGTGAGCACCTGCCACCGCCGGGGCGCGCACGCGATCGGGGGCATGGCGGCGTTCATCCCCAGCAAGGACCCCGAGGCCAACGCCGTCGCGTTCGACAAGGTCAGGCAGGACAAGGAACGCGAGGCCGCGGACGGGTTCGACGGCTCGTGGGTCGCGCACCCCGGCCTGGTCCCGGTGTGCCGCGAGGTGTTCGACGACGTGCTCGGCGGCTGGCCTCACCAGCTCGGCCGCCTGCGTGAGGACGTGCGGGTCACGGCCGCCGAGCTGCTGGACTTCTCCAGCGCGGGCGACGAGGTGACGGAACCGGGGCTGCGCAACAACATCGCGGTCACCGTCCGGTACCTCGACGCGTGGCTCGACGGCACGGGCGCCGTCGCGATCTTCGGGCTGATGGAGGACGCCGCCACCGCCGAGATCTCCCGCTGCCAGGTGTGGCAGTGGTTGCGGCGCGGCCTGTTCACCCTGGAGCTCGTCGAGAAGATCCTGGACGAGGAGCTCCTCGGGCTCACCCACGCCGACGCGGTGCGCGAGCTGTTCACCGACGTGGCACTGGGGGAGGCCCTGCCCCCGTTCATCACCCCGCGCGCCTACGCGCACCACCTCACCAGGGTCGCGGTGGGATGAGCGAGATCGAGCGGGTGGGCGTCGTCGGAGCCGGTCTGATGGGCTCCGGCATCGCCGAGGTCTGCGCGCGGGCGGACCTGGACGTGCTGGTCTGCGAGCAGGACGCGGAGACCGCACGGGTGGGCCGCGAGCGGATCCGGGCGTCGCTGGAACGCGGTGTCCGCAGGGGGAAGCTGACGGCGCGGGAGCGGGAGGCGGCCGAGTCGCGCCTCCGCTTCACCTCCGACGCGGACGACCTCGCCGACCGGCAGCTCGTCGTCGAGGCCGTGGTGGAGCGCGAGGACGTCAAGATGGGCGTCTTCGAGGTGCTGGACAAGGTGGTGGAGGACCCGGACGCGATCATCGCGTCCAACACCTCGTCCATCCCGATCATGAAGCTCGCCATGGCCACCGGCCGCGCGGGCAACGTGATCGGCCTGCACTTCTTCAACCCGGTGCCGGTGCTGCCGCTGGTCGAGGTCGTCACCTCGCTGCTCACCCGGACCGGGACGCGCGACCGCGCCGAGGCGTTCGTGACCCGCGTGCTGGGCAAGCAGATCATCCGCTCGACCGACAGGGCGGGCTTCGTCGTCAACTCCCTGCTGGTGCCGTACCTGTTGTCCGCCATCAGGATGGTGGAGTCGGGGTTCGCCTCGGCGTCCGATGTGGACGACGGCATGGTGCTCGGCTGCGCGCACCCGATGGGCCCGCTGCGGCTCGCCGACCTGATCGGCCTCGACACGGTCCAGGCGATCGCCGAGTCGATGTACGCCGAGTTCAAGGAGCCCCTGCACTCGCCGCCGCCGTTGCTGCTGCGGATGGTCGAGGCCGGACTGCTGGGCGAGAAGTCCGGGAGGGGTTTCCACACTTACCCGCGTGCCTGAGCGGCGTGGCAGCGTGGGAAGGGGAGGCGGTGCCCCCGGCCGAGAACCCGGCCGGGGGCATCGCTGTGCTGTGGCTGTGTCAGCAGGCGAGCGTCGGGGCCTGTGCCTTGCCGCCGCTGGGGAGGTTCGCGGACTTCACCCCGGTAAGCCCGAGGACCGCCTGGGCCGTGGCGCGCCGTGCCGTGGCGGCGTCGAAACCCGTTGCGTCGTAGGAGATCGTGCCGCGGTTCGCGGCCGGTGCGGAGCACCCCTGCTGGAGCGACCTGAGGAACCTCTTGGCCTTCACCGCCGCGACCGGGCGGTGCCCGGCCAGCGCCTGGGCCGCGAGCCCGGTGCTGTTGGCGTTCGAGGCGGCCGTCCCGAGCGGGAACCCGCCGTCCGCGCACTGCGTGCCCGCCAGCCACGTCGTGCCCTCGGCGGCGTTCGTGGTGTCATCGGTGGGGTGCAACGCCTGCACCACCACGGACGTCGAGTCGACGTCGCTCACGCACGGTGTCTGCCCGAAGTCCTGCGGGAACCCGCCGTCCGCGCACTGCGTGCCGGCCAGGAACGCCGTGGCGGACGTGGGCGCGCCACCGGACGTGCGGTCCAGCGCGATCAACGCATCTGACCGCGGGCACCGGATCAGGGGAGCCGGCGCGAGATGGCCAGGGCCGCGCGCCGCAGCTCCGCCCCCAGCTCCGCCACCCGGTCCTCCGGCACGTCGGCCGCCGTCCCGGCCACCTGCACGGCGGCGGTCGCCCCGCCGTCCGGGACGGGGACCGCAGCGGCGACCGAGGCCATGCCGGGTTCGCGTTCGCCGCGTGCGTGGGAGTAGCCGAGGGAACGGATGGTGCCGAGCTCGGCCAGGAAGTCGTCGCGGCTGACGGTGGCGCCGTCGGCGTAGGTGTGGTCGGTGAGCTGGTCGAGGAACTCGGACAGCTCGTCGTCCGGCATGTGCGCGGTGAGCGCCTTGCCGGCGCCCAGGTGCAGCGGGAGTCGTTCGCCGATCGGCAGTTCGTAGCGCAGGGGAGCGGCACCGCTCACCCGTGCCAGCACGACGCGGGACCAGCCGATGCGCTTGAACAGGGAGGCGGTGAGGCCGGTCGCGGTGGCCAGGTCCTGCAACACCGGGCGGGCGGCGTTGAGCAGCGGGTTGGTGGTCAGGTAGGCGTGCGCGCCGAAGACGAGGCCCACGCCGGGGCGGTAGCCGCCCGCGTCGCGTTCGACGCGCCCGCGGGCTTCCAGCACGCCGAGGATCCGCTGCGTGGTGGGGATGGGCAGGCCCGCTTGACGGGCCACGTCGGTCAGGCGCAGGGCGTGGTGGCTGCTGTCGATGACCTCGAGGATGTCGATGGCGCGTTCGAGTGACCGCATGCTGGTCGCGGATTTGGCCGGCTCCGGCATCACGCCTCCTGCGAGAAGATCGTTGTCGGCCACATCCTTCCACACAGTGGTAAGAGCTTCCAGGAACGGTTAGCGCAGCGCGGTCGCATTGGGCGGCGAGCCGACACCACCCACGAGGTGCAACGGCTTGACGACGACGAACGCGTCCCAGCGGCCGTGCTGACGGCTGTCCGCCACCAGCTCGGTCAGGTTCCAGAGCTCGCCCAGGGGAACGCCGAGCTTGGCGATCAGCTCCTGGTGCATCATTCCGGCGTCGTCTGGCGCGTCCGCGAGGAACACGTCCGTGGCCACCGGCAGCACCTCGACCGCGAAGGTGTCGGTGGCGAAGACCGCGACCCGGTGGTCCCACAACCAGGTCGGCAGGTCGCGGGTCTGGCGGAAACCGGTGGCGCGGCGGGCGTCGCGGACCTCGGCGCGCACGGACGGGTCCGCGTCGAGGAACCACCGCGCCCACCCGGTGTGCACGAGCACCAGGTCACCGGGACGGACCTCCTCGCCCTGCGCGCGCAGGGCGCGGTCCAGCACGTCGACGTCCAGCGCGGGGCCGGCGCGGTGGTCGAGCGGGGTGCCCTCGGCCGCGAGCAGGCCCTCCACGTCCACGACCACCGCGCGGCCCGCGATCGGCTTCTCCGCCCACCGCTGCACGCCGAGCGCGGGGTGTCCGGCCCGTACGTGGTCGTCCGGCACGCCGTTGTAGAAGCCGTGCCCGGTGGCGCGGCGGTGGCGCAGGCCGTCGAGCTGCGAGGTGGCCTGGAGGTAGAACTCGCGCAGGACGTCGTCGCGCGAGTTCTCGTGCGCGGACAGGATCTCGTGCCTGGGAGCGGACCTGGCCCGTGCCATCGGCGGGTCGAACGCGTCGAGCGCGTGGTCGAGGCTGAACACCGCGCCCCGCGTGACGGTCGCGGCCGCCCCGGCGACCTCGGACGGGCCCGCGAAGTTCGCCGTGCCGCGTTCCGGGTCGCGGGCGAAGACCCCCCAGCTCGCGCCGGGAGGGTCGCGGTGGAGCAGTTCCGCGTAGGTCGGGTGGTCGTCACTCACTTTTGTGGTTCTCCCCGTAGGACAGGGCGAACGACAGCAGGCCCGCCACGGAGGCGCCGCCGAACGCGAACGGGGCGAGCGCGGTCGCCCAGTGCCGCGCGGCGGTGGCGTCCCCCGCCACCAGCGTCGCGGCCTGCCCGAGCACGATCGCCAGTCCGGCCAGGAGGAAGAACACCACGGACACTCCGAAGAGGATGGTGACGGCGCTGCTCTTGGTGGTGGAGGCGGTTTCCATCGTTTCTCCTTGTCGGTGAGCGGGTCAGACGGGGAGAGCGCCGACGGCGATCAGCACGCCGAGGCCGAGGATCGGCAGGCAGTAGTACTTGAGCAGCGGCAGGAAGGTCTTCACGGGGTCGACCCGTGCGATGCCGGCGGCCACGTAGATCGGCGCGCCGGACGGGGGAGACGCGCCCTCGGTGGAGGCGAAGATCAGCACAGCGGCGGCCGCGACGGGAGCCGGGATGCCCACCCCGGCGAGCGCGACGACGGCGACCGGGCCGATGGCGGCCATGGTGGCGCTGGCGGTGAGCGGCACGGCGGTCGCCACGACGATCACGCCGATCGCGACGGCCATCAGCCACGCCGGGGCGTCGAGCCCGGTCAGCACCGACTCGAGCTGTCCGGCCAGACCGAGGTCTGCCAGCACGTTCGACGCGGCGAACGCGGCCACGATCGTCACGCCGATGACACCGAACGACGGTGCGGCGCCCGAGATCGTCGTGCGCCAGGCCGACGCCGTGCGGGGCAGGTGCCGGCGACCCAGCACGAGGACGAGCGCGATCATCAGCACCGGGATCCAGGTGACCAGGCTGATCACGTCCGGCATCCCGTACGGCTGGGCGGCGAGGCTGGTGCCGTCGGCGAGCTGGACGGGCTTCTTCACCTGGTCACCGACACCGGAGTACGTGCCGAGCGCCTCGGCGAGCGGACCGCGCGTGAGCAGCAGCGGCACCAGGATCGGCAGGAACAGCAACAACGACGTCCACCCGGTGCGCAGGCTCTGCCGCAACGGCAACAGGTCCGACGGCGACATGGGCTCGATGCCGTTGCGCCGCACCAGGAACCACGCCAGCACGATCCGGTAGCCGAGGCACCACAGACCGGCGAACGCGAGCGGCGCCACGATCTCGTCAGGTTGCATGACCCCCTGCGCGGCGAGCCCGCCGACGAGGATGAACATGGTGGCGGAGAAGGGGAAGCTCACCCCCATGCCGGCACCACCGGCGACGACGGTGGCGGCGAGCTCCGGCTTCACCCCGGACCTCTTCATCCACGGCACCGTCACCGACCCGACGGCGGCCGTCACGGCGGCGCCGACGTGGGCGATCGCGCCGAACACGCCGCCCGCGACGGTGGCGGTGTAGACGGAACCGCCGCGCAGCCGTCCCAGCACCGAGTTCAGCAGGTCGATCAGCCGGTCGAGCACGGGCGTCCGCGCGAGCAGGTAGGACATGAACACGAACGCGAGCCCCGCGAACGTGACCTCCTCCTGCATCGCGTCGAGCACGGCCTCGCTGATCGAGTGCCACGCCGAACCGCCCTCGACCCCGCCTGCGAGCGCGAAGCCGCACACCGCGGCGAACCCGAGGATCATCGCCTCACCGATGTTGCGCTTGACCACCGCGTTCCAGAAGATGATCACGCCGACGAACGTCAGCAGCGCCCACACGCCCGTCATCAGGCTGTCCCGGCGAGGATCGCGGTGCGGCGGCGGGCCTCGTCGGCCTCGACGGCGCGCCCGGCGAGCAGGCTCGCGGCGGCCTCAGCGGCGGGCACGACGACCACGCCGTCGTCGTCGCCCACGACCAGGTCACCGGGGTGCACGACCACCCCGCCGACGGCCACGGGCACGTCCACCTGCCCCGGACCGTGCTTGTACGGGCCCGCCGCGCAGACGCCGCGCGCCCAGACCGGGAACCCGATCTTCTCCAGTTCGACCACGTCGCGGACCGCGCCGTCGACCACGATCCCGCGCACGCCCCGCCGCTTGGCCCGCTCCGCCATCAACTCGCCGAGCAGGGCGCGGCTCACGTCACCACCACCGTTGACCACGAGCACGTCGCCCGGCTGAGAACCCGCGATCGCCCGGTGCAGAGCCAGGTTGTCACCGTTGCGCACCCAGACCGTGCGAGCCCGCCCGACCACCCGCGCGCCGCGCCAGAGCGCCCGCACCGCGCCGTCGAGCATGCCCATCCGGTCCCGCGCGTCGCCGATGTTGGCCACCGCGAGTCCGTCGAACGCCGACAGCAGGTCGCCGGAGGGCCGGAGCGCGGCATCGGCGGCGCTCCGGTGCACCTCGGCGGCCGCTCGCGTCATCACGGGCCTCACCCCCAGAGTGTCGAGCAACTCGGCCGCGGCCGCCGACTCGCCGGCGCGCCGTGCCGCGTGCTTGACCGTGCCCTCGTGCAGCCGGTCCAGCGCGGTGTCACCGCCGGACAGTTCGCGGGCGACCTGCTCGCGCACCCACCGCTCCTCGCCGGCCGCCCGTCCCGCCGCGACCGACTCGACGATCAACGCGCCGAGCCCCTTCATGAACGTGCTGCGCAGCAACTTCCGCGCCGAGGCGTCCCCCGCGGCCCCGCCGATGTCCTCCGCCTCCGCGCCGAGCGCCGCGAACACCTCCGCCGCCCGCGCCGACGCCGCACCGCTCACGACCACCGAGGTCGCGGCACCGCGCGCGGGCACCGACCCGACCACCGCGACGTCGGCGAACCTCGTGTCACCGACCACGTCCGCGATCCTGCGCTTGACCTCGCGCGCCGCCGTGTTGAGGTCCGCGTACACCGCGTCGGCGGCCAGGTGCGGCGCCACCGACGCGGCGGCGTCCTCGGCGGCCTTGCCGCCGACCAGGCTCACCACGAGGCCCGCGCCCTGCACCGCCGCCTGCGGGGTCGTCGCCCGCACGACCCCCGGCGGCGTGGTGCCGGCCACCGGGTCGTAGCCCGTGACCGTCCACCCCTGCTCCACCAGACCGGCCGCGTACAGCGCTCCGGCCTCACCCAAACCCAGTACGGACGCCCGCATGCCGTCTCCCGAGGATTTTCATACAGTGGTAATGGCTCTCGCTAGACGGATACTATTGCCGTGAGATGAGAAGTTCGTCAACCCTCTGTGTGCGGTGGGGTCATTTCGGGCATGCGAAAACGCCCGGCGGGGGTGCCGGGCGTTCGGGGGGTGTTCCAGGGTCGCGGAAGGTTGCGCTCGGGCGCTTGGTTCGTCGCGGCCGGCGGCAGGCCGCTGCTGGTGGACGGCCGGGTCGGCTCCGGGTGGCGGGCCGCGGGTGGTGGGGAGTCGGGGCGAGGGCCGCGGAAGGGTGAACCGGAGGTGTCGGGTGGGAAGGCGAGATCCGGGCCGGCCCGGATCAGCGCCGTCCCGGCGTCCCCGCCGGCGCCCGGCTACGGCAGCAACGTGTCCGGCGGGATCTGCAGGGCGATCGTGATCAACGAGTGCACGCGCGTCGCGATGACCGCGAGCAGGCCCTGCATCTCGGGGGCCGCGCCGTCCGCCGCCGTCTGGAGGGTCTGCAGGTCGACGTCGATGCGGTCCAGGATGGCCGCGACGTCGGCCTGGCGGGCCGTCAGCGCCGTGGAGATCTCGTCCAGGGGAACACCGTGGACCTCCAGACGTTGAACCAGGTGGATCCTGTCGATGTCGGCGGGGGAGTAGAGGCGGTAGTTGGACGCGGTGCGCTGGGCGGGGCTGATCAGGCCCAACGTCGTGTAGTAGTCGACGGTGCGGATGCTGACGCCGGCTCGTGCGGCGAGTTCACCGATCTTGAGCAACGCTTCGCTCACGTGCACCTCCTCTTCGGCAACCATACAGTGCCACGTGCTACTGTTGGAAACATGCCTGATGAAGCCGACGTTGACGGCTGCAGTAGTACGCCGGGGCGAGCCCGGCGAACCGTCTCGAGTGCCGCGGGTGCGGCATGTTGATCCTCTCCGGCCTGCTGGCGATCGTGGCGCTCACCGCCGCCACCGGCTATTTCGTCGCCCAGGAGTTCGCGTACATGGCGGTCGACCGCGGTCGGCTGCAGCAGATGAGCGAAGCGGGTGACAAGGCCGCCGACCGCGCTCTGCGGGTGACGCAGAAGCTGTCGTTCATGCTCTCCGGTGCCCAGTTCGGCATCACCGTGACCGCGCTGCTGGTCGGGTACGTGGCCGAACCGCTGCTCGGCACGGGCCTCGCGAACCTGCTCGGGCTGCCCGAGTCGTTCGGGGTGCCGCTGGCGATGGCCGTCGCGCTGATCTTCGCGACCGTCGTGCAGATGGTGCTCGGTGAGCTGCTGCCGAAGAACCTCGCGATCGCCAAGCCCGAGGCCCTCGCGAAGTGGCTCAGCTCGTCGACGCTGGTCTACCTCAAGATCGCCGGTCCGGTCATCCGGCTGTTCGACGCCGCGGCCAACAGGCTGCTGCGCTCGATCGGCATCGAGCCCGTGGAGGAGCTTCCCCAGGGTGCGACGCCGGAGGACCTCAAGCAGATCGTGGGCGACGCGGGGGACCAGGGTCACCTGGACCCCGAGTTGGCCCAGCTGCTCGACCGCGGTCTCGACTTCCGCGAGCTCGTGGCGGAGCAGGCCATGACGCCGCGCGTGAACGTGCACTCGGTGCGGTTCGACGAGCCCGCGTCCCGCGTGGTCGAGCTGCTCGACACCGGTCACTCGCGGTTCCCCGTGGTGGGCAAGGACCTCGACGACATCCAGGGTGTCGTGGGCCTCGCCGAGGTGCTGACGCTCACGCCCGAGCAGCGGCCGGTCACGCCGATCGGCCAAATCGCCTCGACCGCGCTGGTCGTGCCCGCGACGCTGCCGCTTCCCGCCGTGCTGGAACGCCTGCGCACCGAACGGCGCCAGCTCGCGTGCGTGCTCGACGAGTTCGGCGGGTTCGCCGGGATCGTCTCCCTGGAGGACCTGGCGGAGGAGCTCGTCGGGGAGATCCACGACGAGGACGACCTGGTCGAGGACGCGATCGAACGCGTCGACGACACGAAGTGGCAGGTGCCCGGCCGGATGCGGCTCGACGAGATCGAGGACGCGACCGGCGTGGAGCTGCCCGAGGACGACGCGTACGACACCGTCTCCGGCCTCGTGCTGCACCGGCTCGGCCGGACCGCCGAGGTGGGCGACGAGATCCAGCTGGACGGGGTCACGCTGCTCGTGGGTGCCGTGACGCGCAACGTCCCGGAGACCGTCGTGCTGACCGTGCGGGTCAGGGAGGAGGCTCGATGAGCATCGGAACGGCACTGGGGATCTCGCTGGTCCTGTTGGCGCTCAACGCCTTCTTCGTCGCGGCCGAGTTCGCGCTGATCGCGGCCAAGCGGCACCGCCTGGAGCAGGACGCGGAACACTCCCGCGCGGCGCGGGCCGCCGTGGCGGGCGTGCGCGAGCTGTCGCTCATGCTCGCGGGTGCGCAGCTCGGCATCACGCTGTGCACGCTGGGTCTCGGCGCGCTGGCCAAGCCGGCGGTGGCGGACCTGTTCGACCCGCTGCTGCAGCTGGCCGGTCTGCCGGACGCGGTGGCGTACGGCATCGCGTTCACGCTCAGCCTGGTGCTGGTCGTGTTCCTGCACATGGTCGTCGGTGAGATGGCGCCGAAGTCCTGGGCGATCTCGCACCCGGAGAAGTCGGCCCTGCTGCTGGCGCTGCCGTTCCGGGCGTTCGCGCACTCGGTCCGCTGGATCCTCAGCGGCCTGAACTCGACGACGAACGGCCTGCTGCGCCTGATGAAGGTCGAGCCGCAGGACGAGCTGGCGCAGGCGCACCGGCCGGACGACCTGCGCATGCTCGTGCGCCAGTCCGGTGAACACGGCCTGATCCCCGAGGGCCAGCAGAGGCTGCTGACCCGCATGCTCCAGGTGCAGAAGACGACGCTGCGCGAGGTGATGGTGCCGATCGGGGAGACCTCGACGGTCACCGAGGACACCACCGCGCGGGAGATCGAGCGCAACAGCCTCCACTGTGGACGTTCGCGCTTCCCGGTGAAGGACCTGGGCGGCGGGTTCGTCGGCCTGGTGCACATCCGCGAGGCGATGCGCGCCACCGCCGCGGGCGGCGACCCGAGTGCGCGGGAGCTGATGGCCCCCGTGCTGACGCTGCCCGCCTCGATGCCCGTCGCCGCCGCCGTCACCGCGATGAAGGCGGACAGGGCGCAGCTCGCGCTCGTGTCCGGCGACGACGGCGTGGCCGGCATCGCGGCACTGGAAGACCTGCTCGAAGAGCTCATCGGCGACTTCGACGACGAGACCGACGCACCGCGCGCCGCGGTGCGGAACTGACAACCCCAGTCCCCGCAGGAGGAGACTTGTTCAAGCGGATGCTCAGCGCGTTCGGCGTCGGCGGACCGTCCGTCGACACCGTGCTCGACTCGCCGCACGCCGCCCCCGGCCAGCTCGTCACGGGCCAGGTGCGGATCCAGGGCGGCAGCGCGGACGCTGAGATCGGCCAGGTCGTGCTGTCGCTCGTCACACGTGTCGAGGTGGAGCACGGCGACCACGAGTACGGCGGTGTCTCGGAGTTCTTCCGGATGGTCGTGCAGCAGGGCGTGCGCGTGCCGGCCGGTCAGCTGCAGGCGATCCCGTTCCAGCTGCCGATCCCGTGGGAGACCCCGATCACCGCGGTCGGCGGCGGCCAGCTGCCGGGCATGACCGTGGGCGTGCGGACCGAGCTCGTGATCGCGGGAGCCCCGGACAAGGGCGACCTCGACCCCGTCCTGGTCCACCCGCTGCCGTCGCAGGACGCCGTCCTGAACGCGTTCGGGCAGCTCGGCTTCCAGTTCCGCAGCGCGGACGTCGAGGCCGGCCGCCTGCACGGCGTGCCGCAGGAGCTCGGCTTCTACCAGGAGATCGAGTTCTTCCCGCCGGCGCAGTTCGCCGGGTCGGTGAGCCAGGTCGAGCTGACCTTCGTCGCCAACCCGCACGAGCTGTACGTGATCCTCGAGGCCGACAAGCGCGGCGGCATGTTCTCCTCGGGCGGTGACGCGTTCGGCCACTTCCGCGTCTCGCACCAGGAGGCGCAGGGCACCGACTGGGCGTCGGCGATCAACGGCTGGCTCGCCCAGGTCGCGCAGCGCGGCCACGCGAACCCGGCGTTCGGCGGCGGCCACAACCCGGCCTTCGGCGGTCACAACCCGGCGTTCGGCCAGCCCGGCTACGGCCACCAGCAGCACGGCTACGGTGGTCACCACGGCTACGACCAGCACGGCCACCACGGCCACCGCAGCGGTCCCGGCATCGGTGGCGTGGTCGCCGCGGGTGCGGCGGGCGTGGTCGGCGGCATGGTCGTCGGCGAGGTCCTGGAAGAGGTCTTCGAGGACGACGGCGGCGGCGACTTCGCCTTCGGCGAGGAGTGATCTGACGCGTTCCGGGTCCGGCGCCCTTGCTGGGGCGCCGGACCGGGAGCGATAGTGGAGAGGCAGCACGGCAGACCAGGAGGCCCGCAATGGCGCTGGCAGACCACGAGAAGCGCGAGCTCGAAGAGATCGAGCAGCGCTTGTTCGCCGAAGACCCGAAGTTCGCGGCCAAGCTGACGAAACCGTCCGTGCTGGCGTTCCTGTCCGGCCGGACCGTGCGCCTGCTCGGCGGTCTGCTCGTCTACCTGTGCGGCCTGCTGGTGGTGATCGCGGGCGTGAGCTGGTCTTCCGTCGCGGTGATCGCCCTCGGTGCCGTGGTGTGCGCGGGCGTGTTCGCGGGCCTGGTGTTCCAGACCTGGCGCTCGCACCGCGAGTAGCCGGGCCTCAGAGGCCGGGGACCAGCACGGTGCGGTCGAACGGCCCGCCGTGCTTCGCCGCGTGGGCGACGGCCTCGTTGACCTGGTCGAGTCCGAACCGGGTGACGCGTTCGGGCGAGAGGTCCAGGGCTCCCGTCGCGACGAGGCGGATCATGCCGGTGTTCGCCGTGCGCGGGAACATCCACTGGCCGCGCACCGTCACCGAGTTGCGCATGATCCACGGGTAGGGCAGGGCCAGGTCGGCGCCGCCCAGCATGCCGACGCCGCCCATCAGCACGACCCGCCCCTGCTCGCGCACCACCATGGCCGCCGCGCGCGCCGCCGCACTCGGTGCACTGGGCGGCAGGAGGTCGAGCACGAGGTCCACGGGGCCGCCGGCGGCCTTGGTCATGGCGGTGCGGTCCGTGTCCTCGTCCCCGGTGAGCTCGACCGGGCTCACGCGTGCGCCGAAGCGGTTCGCCAGGAGGTCGAGGGCCGCCCGGTTGCGTCCTGGGGCCACCACGTGCCCGGCGCCCATGGCGAGTGCCACGGCTACCGCGCTGCTGCCGAGGTTGCCGGTGGCGCCGCTGATCAGGACCGTCTCCCCGGCCGCGAGCCCGCCGGCCAGCAGTCCGCCGTACGGGATCGTGTGCACCGCCAGTGCGGACCAGCGCGCGGGATCGGCGGTGGAGGGCAGGTGGTAGGCGTTCTCGGTGGGGACGCGCAGGAGTTCGGCGAACGGGCCGTCGTGCAGGTGGCGGGCGAGGCGTGCGCCGCCCTCGCCGCGGGAGCTCCAGCCCTGCAACGCGATGTCCGGGGTCAGGGCGTCGTCGCGGGCGCGGACCGTCGAGTCGCACCACACCAGGTCACCCGCCTCCAGCCTGGTCGCGTCCGGTCCGACGCGCAGCACCCGGCCGATGCCGCCGACCCCCGGCACGACGGGGGGTTCGAGCGGGTAGCGCCGTTCGCCGCCGAACACCTCGGCCGCGTACGGCGGCACGCAGGTCGCCAGCACCTCGACCAGCACCTCACCGCCGCCGGTCACCGGGTCGGGGACGTCGCCCACCACCAGGGGAGAGCCGAACGCCGTCAACGTCGCTGCACGCATGGGAAAGCCTTTCCGGGTCGGGTCTTCTCCCTCACGCTAGGGACGGCCCGGGGCATGCGGGAAGCGATGATCCGGCATCCCTGGTATGCCTGGTAGGCATGGACGTCTCGAGCGCGAACCTCCGGGTGCTCTGCCAGATCGCCGAGTCGGGCAGCTTCACCGCGGCCGCCACGGAGCTGGGCTACACGCAGTCCGCGGTGTCGCGCCAGGCGATCGCACTCGAACGCAGTGCCGGCACCACCCTGTTCGAGCGGCGGACCGACGGGGTGCGGCTCACCCGGTCCGGGCTGACGCTGCTGCGCCACGCCCGCGCGATCCTGGCGTCGGTCGACGCGGCTGAACGCGACCTCACCGGGGAGCCGCCCCGCACGGAACAGGTGCGGCTCGGGCTCGTCCCCAGCGCCGGGCCGGTGGTGCTGTCCGCCGCGCTCACCAGGCTCGCGAGGACCGCTCCACGCGTCCGGGTCACCACCCGCGAGGGCACCACGCCGAGCCTCGCCCGCGCGCTGCGCAGCGGTGCGATCGACGTCGCCGTGCTCGTCTCCCGTCCGCCGCACCGCCCACCCGACGCGGAGTCACCCCGCTTGCACGTCACGACCGTCGAGGACACCGAGCTCGTCGTGGCGGCGCCCGCCACCGGGGTGTTCGCGGGTCGCACGTCCGTGCACGTCGACGAGCTGGCCGACGTGCCCTGGATCGCGAGTCCCTCGTCGGGCGCGGAGCCGCTGCTCGGGGTCTGGCCCGGTCTGGGACGGGCCCGCGTCGTCCACGCCGCGCGGGACTGGCTGACCAAGCTGCACCTGGTCGCGGGCGGCTTCGGCGTCACGACGATCCCCGCGCGCTTCTCGGCTCTCGTCCCCGCGGGCGTGACGTCCCTGCGGGTCGAGGGCGCGCCACCCGAGATCCGCCGCGTCCTCGTGGCCCACCTGCCCGGTGCCGCCACCCCGGCCGTCGCGGCGGTCGTCGAGGCGATCACCGCGAGCTTCGGACCCTGACGGGCGTCAGTCGTCCCGCCATTCGGCCGGGACGCCGCCGGGCAGCGCCTCCGCCAGTTCGCGCAGCAACGGCAGCGGAACGGTGGAGTACTCGGGGAACCGGTGGTACGGCTTGACCATCGGGTGGAAGCGCTCCGGCAGCCCGCCCGACCGCGCCAGTGCCGCGAGCGCCGTGCCGATGCGCTCACCGGGCACCCGGAACGCGAGGTCGTAACCGTCCACTTCGGACACCGTCGGCAGCCACCCGTCCAGGAACGCCTCGGCCTGCGCGCGGTGGCCGGCGAGCGCGTCGGCGAAGACCGAGCACAGCGCGAACGTCAGGGCGGTCTCGCGGCCGTCGCCGAGGAAGTGGCGCGTGGTGAGGCTGATCGACTCCTCCGTGCCGCCCGGCTTCAGCGCGGTGAACACCTCGCCGAGTGCGGCCCACGCGTCCACTTCGGCCAGCGCGGCGAGTGCGGACTCCCGGTCGTCGCGCGCGAGCAGGTCGTCCTCCAGCACGAACCACAGCAGGCCGCGGGACGTGCGCCGGGTGAGTTCGCCGGTGGCGGTGCCGAGCAACCGGTGGGCGGCCTCCACCGTGCCCGGGACGTCGATCCACAGGTAGTCGACGTCCGCGCCGGTGATGGCCGACGGCGACGAGCGCAGCGCGGTCTCCAGGGTGGCGCGCTGGGCCGCGGTCAGCTCCTCGGGCGCCAGCGGGCGGTAGGTCCTGCCGCTGGCGCGGAACTGCCGCGCCATCCGTTCGAGCAGGCGGGAGTGCAGGTTCGGCCGGGAGTTCCCCGGCGCCGTCAGCAGCCCGTCGTCGTCCGTGCCGAACGTCCACGCCGAGGCGGCCAGATCGGCGAGGTCGCCGGTCCACACGTCGTGCACCGGGTACTCGCCCTGGGCGAGGTGGTGCAGCAACGCCAGCGAGTCGTCGTCGCCGAACCCGGAGTGGACCAGGCACACCGCGGCCGCGCACCGCACGTGCAGCGATGGGCTTCCAGTCATCAGATCCCGCGCAGCCGCGACGTGGTCGACTCTCGTGTCGGTGCGCCTCGGCAGACCCGGTGCGACGCCGTTGTCGCGTGCGGCGAGGAAGCCGTGGGCCAGGCAGAGGCCCGCGGTCGCGTCCTGGGTGAGCGCGGGCAGCCCCTTCGGTTCCCTGCCCAGCAGCACGAGCAGCCGCAACGCCTCGTCGTCGCCGGTGCGGGTCCACATCTCCTCGACGTCGGCGGCGAACTCCGCGACGGCTCCCGCGTACTCGCTCGTGGCCTTGGCGACGTCGTCCGGCCGCGCCACGAAGTGCGTCTCGCCGACGGCGATCCTGGCCAGGAACATCAACGCCATCGTGTTGTCCCGGCGCACCAGGTCCGCCAGGAACGGGATCGCGGCCCCGGACGCCGAGTACACCGAACCCTGGTGCGTGGTCGCCGAATGCAGGCCGTAGGCACCGAAGATCTGGTCGCCGTCGTCGTCGCTGGTGAGCGCCTCGATGAACAGCGGCGTGTCCTCGGCCGTGTCGTAGGCGTCTTCGAGGGATGCCCAGTCGACGTCGCGCAGTCCCGCGGGGGGTGTCGTGGTGCCGCGCAACGGCGGCCGCTCCTCGCCGTCCTCGCCCTCGGGCTGGTCGAACTCGGGCGGCTCGAAGGCGGGCAGATCATCAGCGCTGAACACCCTTGTCACTATTTCTTCAGTGTTGACCAAAGTCAATCTCACCCCATCCGGCGGTTTCGGCGTGAGCACACAGGATCGGCGACGACGGGGAGAACCCGGTCCGCATGAGCCGGGCTGGGATGAAGTGGATCAGCGCGTCGTGCGTGGCGCTCACGGTGGTGGCGGCCTCCGCGACGCCCGCGGCAGGCGTGCAGGACGTGTTGCTGGCGGAACTCCTGCGTGAGGCGGTCGTCGCGCAGAACTTCAAGGACGTCCTCGACCTGACTCCACCGCAACCCGGCGAACCACCGGCGGAGCAGCGGGCCGAGCACGATCCCTCGCCCGCCGAGCTGGCCGGACGAGCCCTGGCGCGGACCGGCGGCACCCCGCTGCACCAGACGCCGAACCTGGACGTGGCGGTGATCGAGCTCGACCCGGCGGGCCGGCCGGCGACCGTGGCGAACGTGCTGCTCAGCCCCCAGCACCCGACCGGTGTGGTGGTGCCGGTCAAGACGCCGTCGCTGTCCACCGACCAGGTCCGCTACCGCTGGTGGAACGACCACGAGTGGGACACCGGCGGTGGCGTCGGCACCCGCGACGTGCTGCCGGGCAGGGAGAGCGCGCCGATCGACTTCTCCTCGCCGTACCCGGCGTCGGTGCTCAAGCTGATGGTCGGCTTCGGCGTGCTGCGGATGGCGGACCAGGGCAGGACCGGCCTCGACGCCGAGTACTCCTACGCCCCGGAGCCGGCCCGGGAGGTGTGCGGCGGGCCGGTGGTGAAGACGGTCCGCGTGCTGTTCGACGAGATGATCACCAAGTCGCAGAACGAGTCCACGTGCGCGCTGGTCAAGCTGCTGCACGACCTGAACGCGTGGGACGAGGTCAACCGGACGTTCGCGGACCTGGGGATGCCGACGCTGATGCTCACCGGGTCGGTGCCCGGCAACGGCGGCAACTGGGGCGGCGCGAACATGAGCGCCCTCGACACCGCGAAGCTCCTGCTGCTGGTCAACGGCGGCGCGGACGTGCTGTGGACGACTGACGCGGGCAAGCCGGTCACCGCCGCCGAGCTCTCGCCCGCGTCACGGGCGTTCTTCCTGGAGGCGCTGGCGGGTCAGGGGCACAACGAGATGCTGTCCACGCCGAACTGGTGCGGGCGCGAGCACCCCGTGCAGGGCATCCCGCAGCAGGTGCCGGCGCGCTGGATCGAGCCGGACGGCACCGTGACGGTCGGCGACGCCGTCTACGACCGGGACGTGCGGCCGTGCAACGCGGCCGCGGAGGTGGCGTTCGCGCACAAGACCGGCTGGACCAGCACGTCCGGTTCGGACGCCGGCATCGTCAAGTCGTTGCCCGGCAAGGGGGACCGGGCGTACGTCGTCGTGGTCTTCGGCAACCTGGGCATGGACTACGTCGACGTGGCCCGCCCGGCCGACCCGCCCGGGGTGTTCCCCGTGCTGTACACGCAGAAGTACGCGCAGCTCGGCAAGGCGATCGACACCATCATGAAAGGCCCGTGAGCCCTCACCACGGGACGTCGCGGTGCACGGGCGCGTCCTCGTCGAGGCCGACGAGGACGCGGTGCAGGTGCTCGGCCGCCGAGGCGAGCACGGACTCGTCGACGGTGCCGAGCGCGCGGGCGATCGCCTCGCTGACGGCCGCTCCGGTCTCCAGCGCTATTGCCTTCCCCTGGTCGGTCAGGCGCACGATGCTGCTCCTCGCGTCGGCGGTGTTCGCCTCGCGGGTGATGTGCCCGTCGGTCTGGAGCCTGCGCAGGATGTTGCTCAAGCCGCCCGTGGTCAGCAGCAGCTGCGAGGAGAGCTCTTGGGGGCGTGCGTCGCCGTTCGCGGCCAACGCGCCCAGCACGTCGAGCTCGCCGCGGGACAGCCCGCGTTCCTTGAGCACGTCGACGACCACCCGCTCCAGCAGCGTCTGGAGCCGCACGGCGTGCTGGGCGAGGGAGAGCGAGGACAGCTCGCGGGGAGACGGCACGGGAGGAGCCTACCCGACTGCTTTCGTGATAGCTTTCGCGAAAGGTAAATCGGGGAGGCTTCGTGACGACGGCGATCGAGAACGTGCGGGTGTTTGACGGCTCGGCCCTGGGCGCGCCACGCCGGGTCGTGTTCGGGGAGACCATCGGCGGCGCGGGAGCGGTGGCCGACGAGGTGGTCGACGGGACCGGGAAGGTGTTGCTACCCGGCCTGATCGACGCCCACGTCCACGTGGTGCGCGGCCGGGCCGACCTGGAGGACCTCGCCCTCGCGGGCGTGACGACCGGTCTCGACATGGCCGCGTGGCCCGCCGGGTTCGTCGACGGGATGCGACGGCAGAAGGGTGTGGCGCAGGTCCTGAGCGCCACGGTCCCGGCGGTTGGACCGGGTGGGCACCACGCCCGGATGCCGGGCTTCCCGGCGGAGGGGATCGTGACCGGCCCGGACGAGGCGCGGGCGTTCGTGGCGCGACGGGTGGCCGACGGCGCCGACTACGTCAAGGTCGTGACGGAGGCCGCGTCCCCGCAGGGCATGGACCAGGCGACGGTGAACGCCCTCGTCACAGCCGCGCACGACCACGGTCTGCTCGTCGTCGCGCACGCGGTGACCACGGGTGCGTTCCGCGTCGCCGTGGAGGCCGGGGTGGACGTCAGCACGCACGCACCGCTCGACGCCGTGCTCGACGACGACACGATCGCCCGGATGCGGGAGGCCGGGATGGTGTCGGTGCCGACGCTCACGATGATGGAGGGCACCGCCAGGGTGTTCACGGGCGCGGGGTTCCGCTACGAGCACGCGCGGGACACGGTGACGAGGTTCCGCGAAGCCGGTATCCGGGTGCTGGCCGGGACGGACGCCAACTCGGCGCCGGGAGCGCCGTTCGCGCCGAAGCACGGCGAGTCGCTGCACCACGAGCTCGGGCTCCTGGTCGCCGCCGGGCTGACCCCGGCCGAGGCGCTGGCGGCGGCGACGTCGCTGCCGGCGCGGACGTTCGGCCTCGACGACAGGGGAGTGGTCGCGCAGGGCGGGCGCGCGGACCTCGTCCTGGTCGGCGGCGACCCGGTGGAGGACATCACGGCCACCCGGAACACCACCGCCGTCTGGATCGCCGGAGAGCGCGTTCGCTGAGCCGCACGCCTGGCGCGAAACCCGTTGGCCTCAAAGGGTTCACACGGTCAGGTGAATGATTTGATCTTGGCCCCCGCTGTGCCCCACTCTGCCGCAATCCGACGAGGTGCGAGCGAGAGGTGCCATGGAGCACGAGGCGAACTGGTTCAAGGGCGCGGTCTTCTACGAGGTGCTGGTCCGCGCCTTCTGCGACTCCAACGGTGACGGCACGGGCGACCTCCGCGGCCTGGCGTCCAAACTGGACTACCTGCAGTGGCTGGGCGTCGACTGCCTCTGGCTGCCGCCGTTCTACGGGTCACCGCTGCGCGACGGCGGGTACGACATCAGCGACTTCCGCGCGGTGCTGCCGGAGTTCGGCACGGTCGAGGACTTCCAGCACCTGCTGGACGAGGCGCACCGGCGCGGGATCCGGGTGATCACGGACCTGGTGCTCAACCACACCTCCGACGCGCACCCGTGGTTCCAGCAGTCGAGGGAGGACCCGGACGGCCCGTTCGGCGACTTCTACGTGTGGAGCGACGACGACTCGGCCTACAGCGACGCCCGGATCATCTTCGTCGACACCGAGACGTCGAACTGGACCTACGACCCGGTGCGCGGGCAGTTCTTCTGGCACCGCTTCTTCAGCCACCAGCCGGACCTCAACTACGACAACCCGGCCGTCCAGGACGCGATGCTCGACGTCCTGCGGTTCTGGCTGGAGATCGGCATCGACGGCTTCCGCCTCGACGCCGTGCCGTACCTGTTCGAGCGCGAGGGCACGAACTGCGAGAACCTCCCCGAGACGCACGACTTCCTGCGCAAGTGCCGCAAGGTCGTCGACGACGAGTATCCCGGCCGGGTGCTGCTGGCGGAGGCGAACCAGTGGCCGTCGGACGTGGTCGAGTACTTCGGTGACCAGGCCGTGGGCGGGGACGAGTGCCACATGGCGTTCCACTTCCCGTTGATGCCGCGGATCTTCATGGCGGTGCGGCGGGAGTCGCGGTTCCCGATCTCGGAGATCCTGGCGCAGACGCCGGCGATCCCGGAGAACGCCCAGTGGGGCATCTTCCTGCGCAACCACGACGAGCTCACGCTCGAGATGGTCAGCGACGAAGAGCGCGACTACATGTACTCCGAGTACGCCAAGGACCCGCGGATGAAGGCGAACATCGGCATCCGCCGACGGCTCGCCCCGCTGCTGGAGAACGACCGCAACCAGCACGAACTGTT
>NZ_FOFV01000029.1 GCF_900111005.1 Lentzea albida | reverse complement strand
CTGGCGAGGTCGGGCAGGTATGCGTCGGGTTGGGCTTCGGCCAGGCTGCGGTAGGTCTGCACTGCTTCGTGGATGGCAGTGAGTGCTTCTTGTGCACGGCCGAGTTTGCCTAGTCGAACGGCGACATTATTCAGACTCTCAGCCAAGTAAGGAAGCAATTCATCATGACCATGCGCCGCCTCAGTGCGATGGAGCGCTGCTTCCGCTTGTGTCAGCAGAACCGCAGTCTCGGCAAGAGCTAGTGTTCGTGAAGGAATCGCAGCTGAAAGAATTCGAAGATCATCGACGTGCAATTCTATCTGAAGTACTGCCTCATTTATGGCTTCAACCAAAGGGGTGGAGAATTCTACGCGCGATGCTGCCGTGATTGCCGCGAGCAATAGGCGGCTCGGGTATTGACGGCACCAGGTGGTGATCTCACGAGTCATCTGATCTTTGAATTCAGCCTGCTTCGCCGTGCGTGCGCAGACTGTCAGAAAGTGTACCGCCTCGTCCCCATTCGCGGTTGACGCCAGCCTGTCGAAGGTGCCTGGGCGTTCGAGAATCAATCGCCCGATAAGTCGTTCCACGATACTATCTGGCAATGTGTCTACAAATCTGCCAGCAGCGGGCGGGTACAATTGGGCCAGCCAAGAAGCAACTGCATCCAGGCGGTCATAGGGTTGATCAGCCATTCCTGGGACACGTGCAATTGCGCTTGTCAGCGCATCAGCAGTAGTTGGGCCAAGCAACATTGCGGCGGCCACCGCGTCGGTAAGGGTGGCAAGGCTCAGGTTTGTGAGCAAACTTTCAGCCTGCGCTGTTGAGTTCCAGTATCTCCGCTCATGGTCTAGCAGGCGGTCCACGGGAGCGCGCGTCAGTCCGTCGGAGTAGACTGATACAGCGGGGGTAAGATTCCTTGCGGCATCCAATAGATCGGCCAGGGCGGCTGCCTGTATCTCCAAGATGGTGGAATCCGGTCGGAGCGGAGATGGTGCTTCAGCTATCACCTTGGCGGTAACAGAAGCCGAATCATCAGGGAGCGCGCCGAGTAGTCCGAGTGCACTTGAGAAAGCTAGCGCTGCATTCTTATAGGATGCAGCCTGTTCCGCCCCATTCTTGGCCAGTGGTTGCAAGTGCAATACTACCGCAGTATCAACGTAGTCGCCCGTCAACTCATTATATTCGGCAACGCTGTCCCACCATGCTCCCGCTGAACGTGCCAGCAAAAGAACCTTCGCCGATGGGCTCGGGCGCTTCTTTCGCCCAAGAATACCGATCAGGGAGGTTGTTAGATCAATTTGCGCTTCGGCATAGTCGATAACCAATAGCATCGGTTGGTCAATATTGGTTAGCGCGGTTAGTGAGCTGTCGTCGTAAGTACGGTTGGGCCAGCCCGTGAGCCATCCCTTGTCGGCGAGATCGCGGCTGAAGCTGCGGGCGAGTCGCGTTTTCCCTTGACCGCCGGAGCCGTATATAAGAAAAATCCCAAATCCTGGCCTGCTGCTCCATTCATGCAATGCTGCGAATACTTCTTCTCTTCCTTGAAAAGGGACGATTTCCTGGTGCGCGGACAGCAGGCTTGCTGGGGAATTTATTCTTTCATGGGGAGTAAGCCGTGACTGTTCATTAAAGAACTCGACTATTTCAGAACTGTCTGGCCGGACAGTCGTCAAGCTGCTTTCCGTCGTTTCGCCGAGCAGGTATCCGGCAGACACTCCGAGTGCCCTGGCGAGTACAGCAAGTTCTGGCGCGGTTACGGAGCGTCGAACGCCAGATTCGATCTTCGCGATCGTGCTTCGTGTTAGCGAACGGCTGCCCTGCCTGGCGCACTCGTCAGCCAGGCGCTGTGCCGACCAGCCCTTCTCCTTACGGAGGCGCCGCACCTCGGCGGCAAGCGCGGGGTTGTCAGCCGCGTAGGTCATGCCGCCTCCCGAATTTGATCTTCCTTCAGTGTATGCCATGCTTGCGCTAGTGCTCTGATTCGGAGCAATATTGTGCCGGTTGGGAGCAAGTACGGGTCGGGCTCGGTCCCGGCCTGAACGCCTCCCTGAGGCTTGGGTGAGGTGTGCAACCTCCCCGTGGATGTTGGAGGTCACATGTGTACCCAAGAGCCCGAATCGGACGCAGGTCGTCGTGCTACCCAGGTGGCCGTGATCCTTGTATTGGGCTTCATCCTTGGGATTGGTGGGGGAGTCTTGTCTTGGCTGGGTGGAGTCAGCGTGCCTCTGGCTGTGCTTACCGGCTTTGGAGCGCTTGGTGGGGCGTGTCTCTTCATGCTGGCAGTGCTTCGGTATGTGCGTTCAGGTGCGTAGCTGCGACCATGGGCGCATGCGGGTCGCTCTGCGCCCTGTCGGGAAAGGCTTCAGTGGTGCCCAAGGCGAGCGCCGGCCTTCGGGTCGGTCGTTACCAGCCAGCTGGCTACCCAGGCACTGGGGCCACCGTGCAACGCAGGGGATGCGCGGCTGTTGGCGTTGTCCGGTCTGGATGAACAGCACATGTTCCAAGCTTGACTGAGTTGCGTGAGGCGCTCGACCACCGCGACTAGGGGTAGTTCGACACTTGGGTGCGAACGTGCGAAGTCTTGTATGTGCTGCGGCTTCCCGTCAGCGTCGTGTCCAGACGGTCTAGCAGATCAGAAGCCTGTCGCAAATGGTCCATTGAGGACTGATATGGGCCGTCTGGGGGCCGTTGGGCGACGCCAAGGGACGAAAAACGACGCTGACCAACGAAGAGGTTTTCGCTGGTCAGCGTCGTTTGCAAGGCTCTGACCTCAGCCTTGCTTGGTCTCCCAGAAGATCTTGTCGATCTGGGCGATCAGGTCGAGCAGCGCCTGGCCGGAAGCCGGGTCCATCGAGCCCTTGGTGCCCGACGCGCCCGCCGCCTTGGTGGCGCGGTTGAACAGGTCGTGCAGCTCGGGGTACTTCTCGAAGTGCGGCGGCTTGAAGTAGTCCGTCCACAGCACCCACAGGTGGTGCTTGACGAGCTCGCTGCGCTGCTCCTTGATCAGGACGGCGCGCTCCCGGAACTCCGGGTCCTCGTTGGCCTGGTACTTCTCCTGGACCGCCTTGACCGACTCGGCCTCGATGCGGGCCTGCGCGGGGTCGTAAACACCGCACGGCAGGTCGCAGTGCGCGGTGGCTTCGACGCGCGGGCGGAGAATGCGCGACACGAGTCGCATCGTTCCTCCCAGAATGAAAAAACAGTGGATGCTCCGACAGGTAGGACCCTACTCCGGCCACGCGAAAGGTGATCGTTGAGACCGCGTCTGTCCACCGTGCTCGTGCGCGGGCCGTCGATGGCCCCCGCCCTCAGGAACGACGACATCGTGCTGGTCAGGTGGGGTGTGGAGCCCGTGCCGGGGCAGATCGCGCTCGTGCGGTGGGCGAGTCGGCCCGGTCAGCTGTCGGTCAAACGTGTCTCTCATCAAGTGGACGGCGGGTGGCACGTGGTGGGCGACAACCCGTTCGCGAGCACGGACTCCGAACACCTCGGACCTGCGGAGGTGCTCGGAGTCGTCAAAGCTCGACTATGGCCGAGGCCGACTCTCAGACCTTGAGGGACGCGTACAGCGCGACGCAGTCCTCGTAGCGGGGGAGGACGCCTGCCTCGTAGGCCTCGGCGAGGGTGGGGGCCGAGGTGTCCTTCTCCGACAGCTGGAACTCGAGCTCGCGCGGCCACGGGAGGTCGAGCGCCGGGTCGAGCGGGGTCAGGCCGTGTTCGCCGGTCGGGTTGTAGACGGTGGAGCAGAGGTAGTTCATCGTCGTGTCGTCCTCCAGCGCGATCATCGCGTGGCCGAGGCCCTCGGAGAGGTAGACGGCGTTGCACTTCGTGGAGTTCACGAGGACGGCGTCCCACTGGCCGAAGGTCGGGGAGCCGACGCGGATGTCGACGACCACGTCGATGAACGAGCCTCGCGGGCAGAAGACGTACTTCGCCTGGGACGGCGGGACGTCGGCGTAGTGGATGCCCCTGATGGTGCCCGCGCGGGAGACGCTGTGGTTGGTCTGGGCGACCTTCAGGGGGTGCCCGACCGCCTCGACGAAGGCTGCCTCCTGGTACGGCGAGACGAACACGCCGCGGTCGTCGGGAAATGTCCGAGGGGTGAACTCGAACGCGCCGTCAATTTTCAGCGAACTCGCCAGCATGGCCGTCACTCTAAGGCGTCATTCTTCTTGAACGATTGGGTGCTTCCTGCCTGCAGAAACTGACCGGTCGGTGCAGAAAACCGGACGGACGTCTTGCTACATGCCCTCTGACCTGCGGAAAAAGTGTGATCCCCGCCGCAGACAGCGGCGCCGGACCCTGCCACACTTCCGTCACCCGCAGCACTCGGGCGCTTCAACGGTGGAAAACTCATCCATGAAGTCGACCGGGTTTCAAGGCCCCGTGTACCCGGCGTGACAACGCTGGGCCGGTGCGCCGTTTGGTGATGAGCCCAAGTTGGGGCAAATACGCCGCCCGCACCGCAGGAGGGACCCCGTGACAGCAGTGAACGAAGCCCGTACCGAGAACTCGGATCCGACGCAGTTGACGGATGACGAGATCTTCAACGCGCACCTGGGCGGGAAGCTCGAGGTCGGTGCGACCGCCTCGCTCGCTGACCCGAAGGCGTTGTCCATCGCCTACACCCCCGGTGTCGCCCGAGTGAGCAAGGCCATCGCGCAGGACGCGTCGCTGGCCGCGAAGTACACGTGGGCGCACCGCCTCGTCGCCGTCGTCAGCGACGGCACGGCGGTGCTCGGTCTCGGTGACATCGGCCCCCGCGCGTCGCTGCCCGTCATGGAGGGCAAGTCGGCGCTGTTCAAGACGTTCGGCGGCCTCGACTCCATCCCGCTCGTGCTCGACACGACGGACGTGGACGAGATCGTCGAGACGCTCGTGCGGCTGCGCCCGTCGTTCGGCGCGGTCAACCTTGAGGACGTCTCCGCGCCGCGCTGCTTCGAGCTGGAGCAGAAGCTGATCGAAGCGCTCGACTGCCCGGTCATGCACGACGACCAGCACGGCACGGCCGTCGTGTCGCTGGCCGCGCTCAACGGCGCGAACGAGGTCCTCGGCAGGAACATCGGCGACCAGCGGGTGGTCATCTCCGGTGCGGGTGCCGCGGGCATCGCGATCGCCAAGATCCTCATCGCCGCCGGCGCCGGTGACATCACGCTGCTCGACTCGCGCGGCATCGTCCGCACGGGCCGCGCCGGGCTCAACCCGATCAAGGAAGAGATCGCGGCCGTCACGAACCGGAGCGGCCTCGACGGCGGCATCGACGTGGCCCTGCGCGGCGCCGACGTCTTCATCGGCGTGTCGTCGTCCAAGGTGTCCGAGGACCTCATCGCGAGCATGGCGCCCGGCTCGGTCGTCTTCGCGCTGTCGAACCCGGACCCGGAGGTGCACCCGGAGGTCGCGGGCAGGCACGCCGCGATCGTGGCGACCGGCCGCAGCGACTTCCCGAACCAGATCAACAACGTGCTCGCGTTCCCCGGCATTTTCCGCGGGGCTCTCGACGCGGGTGCGCGCCGGATCACGGAAGGCATGAAACTCGCCGCCGCGGATGCCATTCTCGCGGTCGCGAAGGATGATTTGGGCCCAGACCGAATTGTTCCCTCGGCACTGGACCCGCGCGTCGGACCCGAGGTCGCGGCGGCTGTGGCCGTGGCGGCGAAGGCCGACGGAGTCGCCTGATCCCGCTCTCCTATTCGCCACCGATTTGCATCTTCACGGGAACCGGAACCACGAACGTGGCTTTTCGTTAACCCGTGCAGGGGTGGGCGATGACGCTCTGAAGCGCTACCGTCCCTCTCCACGGGTGTTCACCCGTGGAGAGGGTTCGTGTTTGCCGCCGTTCGGGTGCCGTTGTCTTGCCCACCCGAATTGCCGCGGGCGGTGAATGCGGGAGAGGGTGGGTCGGTGCCCAAGTGGGTGGGACGGGCGACGGTGGTGAACGGCCGTGCACGGACGGCTGCGAAACCCCCGATGACGCTCGACGGGCTGACGTTGCCCGATGCTCCGTCGTTGCTCGTCGACGTCAAGGGCGTCGTCATGCAGGCCAACCCCGCCGCCGTGGAGCTCGCGGCCGCGCAGGGGGCCGACGACCTCGTGGGGCACCCGCTCGGTGAACTGCTCCTCGGCAACTCCTCCGACCTGCGGCTGCTGCGCGCGGACGGTTCCGAGCTGCCGGTGCGCGTCGCCCGCCACGCCGTTCCGGGAACGGGCCTGCAGGCCGTCCTGCTGATCGACGTCTCCGACCTCTCCGCCGCCGCGGACGCGCTGCGCGACGAACAGCGCCGGCTGCGCAAGGTGCAGCGGGTCGCCGAACTGGGCTCCTGGGAGTTCGACCCCGGCACGGGCCTGACCGTCTGGTCGGACACGCACTACGAGCTCCTCGGCCTCGAACGCGGCACGGTCGTGCCCGGCGCGCAGGCCGTCCTCGACGTCGTGCACCCCGACGACTACCGGATGGTCGAGACGTACTGGCACGGTCGCGAGATCACCGGCGACCCGATCGACATCGAGTACCGCATCGTCCGCCCGGACGGCCAGCTGCGGTGGATCCGCGGCGTCGCCGAGGCGAAGCTCGACGACGGGGGCTCCCTCGACAAGATCACCGGCTACATCCGCGACATCACCGAGGCCAAGCGCGCGGCCAGCGAGCTCGCCCAGGAACGGGCGCGGCTGCTGGAGGCGCAGCGCATCGCCCGCATCGGCAGCTGGGCGTACGAGACGGGCACGCGCGCCGTGCACCGCAGCGAAGTGCTGATGGAGATGTTCGCCGAGCTCGGCATGACGCCGGACGAGGACCTGCTCAGCGGCGTGCACCCGGACGACCGCGAGGCCGTCAAGGAGCTGCGCCACCGGTTGCTGCACACCTCCGACGACGCCCCGGTCGAGATCGAGGTCCGCAGCGAGATCGGCGAGCGCGTCTACATGTGCCGGGCCCGCGCGGAGATCGCGCCGTCCGGCCGCATCGAGCGCTACCACGGCACCATCCAGGACATCACCGAGGCGCGGGCGCTGGAACGCCAGATGCGCGAGGACCGCCGAAGACTGGCGGACGCGCAGCAGGCCGCCCGACTCGGCATGTGGGAGTGGAACCCGGCCAACGGCGTGGTCGTTTGGTCGGACATGCTGCGCGAGCTCTACGGCATCCCTGCGGACGTCGGCGGCAGCTACCAGTACTACCTCGACCTAGTGCACCCCGAGGACCGCGGCTGGGTCGACGACCTGTGGCGCCAGCTCTCCGTGGACGAGGTCGCCGTCCAGTGCGAGCACCGCGTGGTGCGGCCCACCGACGGACTGACCCGCATCTTCCGCTGCCACGGCATGATCGTCCACGACCCGCGCGGCAAGCGGCTCGCCGTCGGCACCGCCCAGGACGTCACCGAGCAACGGGCCGCCGAGGCGCGCATGAAGCGGTCGTCGCAGCGCTTCACCGACCTCGTGTCCGTGACGCCCGTGGGCATCGGCCTGTTCGACGAGGGCGAGCGCCTGGTCGACGCCAACGACGCGTTGTGCGACCTGCTCGGCATGGAGCTGGAGCAGCTGCGCGGCATGACGGCGGAGCAGCTCACCCACCCCGAGGACACGTCGCCGGGCCTGCAGTGGGCCGCCGAACGCACGCAGAAGATCCCGCAGCGCATCCTCGTCCGCCCCGACGGCGAGAAGGTCTACTGCGAGCTGCACATCGCGCTGTCCGTGCAGGACGACGGCCGCCGCTTCTGGCTGATCGTGTTCCTCGACATCACCGAACGCCGCCGCGCCGCCGAGGCGTTGCGCCACCAGGCCACGCACGACGAGCTGACCGGCCTGCCGAACCGCGCGCTGGTGAAGGAGATCCTCGGCAAGGCGCTGGAGGGTCCCGCCCGCTCCAAGGTCGCCGTCCTGTTCTGCGACATCGACAACTTCAAGCGCGTCAACGACTCCCTCGGCCACGACGCGGGCGACGAACTGCTGGTCGCCCTGGCCCGCCGGCTCGAGGGCGGCCTGCCCGACGGCTGCACCGCCGCCCGCCTGTCCGGCGACGAGTACGTGATCATCTCCGAGGACATCGACTCGGTCGGCGGCGTCGACGCGCTGGCCACGCGGGTCGCGTCGCTGCTGCGGACCGCCGTCCCGGTGCACGGCCAGCTGGTCAGGGTCTCCGCCTCGATCGGCGCCGCCGTCCCGAACGGCTCGCGCGCCAACGGCGCGGACCTGCTCCGGTTCGCCGACGCCGCGATGTTCGAGGCGAAGCGCGCCGGCGCCGGCCGCGTCTCCCTGGCCTCGGCCGCGCTGATCGCGTCGGCCGACCGCCAGGTGCACCTCGAAGGCCAGCTCCGCGACGCCCTGCAGCACGACGGCCTCGCGTTGCACTACCAGCCCGTCGTCGGCGTCGACGGCGCCGTGCTGACCGCCGAGGCGCTGGTGCGCTGGCCGCACCCCGACCGGGGTCTGCTGCCGCCGGACGTGTTCCTGCCGGTCGCCGAGCAGGGCGACCTGATGCGCGAGCTCGACCGCTGGGTGCTGCGCACGGCCCTGCGCGAGGCCGCGACCTGGCCCGCGCCCGACGGCCGCCCGGTGTCGGTGGCGGTCAACCTCGCCGGCCTGGTGCCGGGTGATCCCGAGTTCGTCGACATCGTGTCGACCGCGATCATGGAGTCCGGCGTCCCGTGGGAACGCGTGGTGCTGGAGCTCGTCGAGACGGCGTTCGTCGACCTGCCCTCGCGCGTCCGCCAGTCGATGGACGAGCTCGTGAAGCGCGGCGTGCAGTTCGCCGTCGACGACTTCGGCACGGGCTACTCGTCGCTCGCCCGCCTGAAGGACCTGCCGGCGCAGATCATCAAGGTGGACCGGCGCTTCGTCTCCGGCGTGGGCAACGACTCCTCGGACTTCGCCGTCGCCCGCGCCGTGGTCGACATGGCGCGGGCGATGGGGCGCAAGTGCGTCGCGGAAGGCGTCGAGACCGCGACGCAGTTCCACGTCCTGCGCGGCGTCGGGGTGGACGCCTACCAGGGGTGGCTGTTCTCGCGTCCGGTGCCGCCCAAGGAGTTCCGCGCCGTGCTAGCCCTCGGTCCGCTCCACATACCCCGCGCTGGCTGAGACCTCCGGCAGCAGTGCCGCGATCCGGTGCTTCGGCAGGTCGATCAACCTCAGATCGAGGTCGTCCTGCCGCACCGACGCGTTGTCGACGATCTCGGCCGCCTGCCGCTTGGTCAGCACGCCCTGCGACGCGGTGATCAACGCCTCGCGCCACACGTTGCGGAGCTTGCCGTGCGCCTTCATCAGGACCTCGCGGACCGTGCGCTCGCCCAGCGACAGCGTGCCGGTGAGGACCTGGTCGGCGACGACGATCGTGGTCTTGGCGTCCGGGTTGTTGCGCAGGAACTTCAGCTTGAACCTGGTCCGCACCAGTTCCTGCAGCTCCTTCTGCCCGGCTTCCGACGACACCGCGGGGTGGTTGTTCGGCACGAGGCACGCCAGCCGTGCGGGCGAGGACGCCAGCAACGTGCGCAGCAGCCACGGTCCCGGATCGGCGGACAGGTCGACGGCCAGTGAGGCCGCGCCCTTGCCGACCGGCTCGGCCCAGCCGGCGCCGCGCGGCTTCGGCGGGGGCGAGGACTCGGGACGCGGAGCCAGTTCCGACAGCGCGGCCAGGGCTTCCTTGGAGGGCCCCGACGACTCGACCGACTGCGCGCCGTGCGTGTAGATCCGCGTGCCGCCGGACACCGCGCGCCTGCCCGTGGGCCGGCACACGTACAGGTCGGCGGCCGACCCGATGGCCTGCGCGCCGTCGAAGCGGTGGAACGCGGGCAGGACCGCCTCGAACACCAGCCCGAGCTTCAGCAGTTCCTGCTGCACCTTCAGGCCCAGCGCGGGGGTGCGGTCGGAGAACCCGTACGCGAGCAGGATCCGCCCTCCCGCGATGTCCTCCAGCGCCTCGATGCCGCGTCCGGCGAACAGGCCCATGCCCTCGGCCGTGTACGGCGGGTCGCTGAACACGAGGTCCGCGGACTCGAGCACGGCCTGCGGCAGCCCGAAACGCATGTCGCAGTGCAACGTCCGGATGTCGAGCCCGCGCGCCTCGGCCCGTGAGTCGATGAACTCCAGCAGGCGCTCGTCGAGGTCCACGACCGTGATCGACACGTGCGGGTTGACGGCGGCGACGGCCAGCGACGTCAGGTCGTGGTCGCCCAGGCACAGCAACCGCTTGCCCGCCAGGTCGTACGTGGAGTCCAGCCACACGGCGCGGTTGAGCGCCGTCTCGGCCGTCGCCTGCACGTGGTCCAGCGAGGACAACGGCGGTGGCACGTCGGCGATGTCCACGAGGATCTGCCGCAACACGTCGGTGTGGTCGCGCACACCGGCGACGCCGAACTCCGCGCGGTAGGAGGCGACCACACCGGGCGCGATGCGGTAACGATCGTCTGAAGATTCGGCGTCGTCGCCCAGGGCCCTGAGCAGGTCCTGCACGGTGCGCCGGGGCACCGCGGGCAGGCGCACCAGTTCGGCCAGCGGGTGCCAGTCCTCGCTGAGCAGGGACAACACCTCGCGGAGCTTGCGGCCGTGCACTCCGCGCTCCGCCACCAACTGCCGGACCTGATCGATTGTCACAAGCGGTAAACCATACGGCCTGTCACATCGTGGAACGTTGTGCCGGGGTACGCCGAACGAGTTAAGGTCTTTGGGATTCGCATCCAGGGCGGCCCAATCGGGGAGGCCGTCACGACCGGAGGGATCCGAAGGGTGATCGAGTTCCGGGCCGTAACCAAGCGGTTCGAGGACGGGACCATCGCTGTCGACGAGCTCGACCTCGCGGTCGAGGCGGGCACCATCACGGTGTTCGTCGGTCCTTCCGGCTGTGGCAAGACGACGTCGCTGCGCATGGTCAACCGCATGATCGACCCCACGTCGGGCACGATCCTGGTGGACGGCAAGGACGTCCTGACCGTCGACCCGCCCACGTTGAGGCGCGGCATCGGCTACGTGATCCAGCAGGCGGGGCTCTTCCCGCACCGCACGGTGCTGGACAACATCGCGACCGTGCCGCTTCTGTCCGGTTGGGACAAACGCAAGGCGCGCACCAGGGCTGCGGAGCTGCTCGAGATCGTCGGTCTCGACGCGAACTTCGGCAAGCGGTACCCGGCCCAGCTCTCGGGCGGTCAGCAGCAACGCGTGGGTGTCGCCCGCGCGCTCGCGGCGGACCCGCCCGTCCTGCTGATGGACGAGCCGTTCAGCGCCGTGGACCCGGTGGTCCGCGAGGACCTGCAGAACGAACTCCTTCGCCTGCAAGCGGAACTCGACAAGACGATCGTCTTCGTCACGCACGACATCGACGAGGCGCTGAAGCTCGGCGACCGCGTCGCGGTGTTCCAGACGGGCGGGCACCTCGCGCAGTACGCGAAGCCGACCGAGCTGCTGGCCGCGCCCGCCAACGACTTCGTCGCCTCCTTCGTCGGCCGTGACCGCGGCTACCGCACGCTGACGTTCCTGCACGCCGAGGTGCCCGTGCACCCCGTCGCGACGGCGAAGATCGGCGAGCGCATCACCGTCGAGGACTGGACGCTGGCCGTCGACGAGCAGAACCGGCCGAAGGGCTGGCTGTCCGGTGTGGACGGTGAGGTCGAGGTCAGGGAGTCCGACCTGATCTCCGGCGGTTCGCTGTACGACGGCTCGACGCTGCGCAGCGCGCTCGACGCGGCCCTGAGCTCGCCGTCGGCGCTCGGCGTCGTGGTCGACGAGGCCGGCGCGGTCACGGGCGTCGTCAGGGCGGACGACGTGATCCAGGCGCTCGCGAAGGCCCGCGCGGCGGGTGAGGTCCCGAAGTGACCTGGATTTTCGAGAACTGGGAAAGGTTCTGGGAAGTCACCGCGGTGCACCTGCGGCTCTCCGTCGTGCCGGTGCTGATCGGGTTCGTGCTCGCCGTCCCGCTCGGGTGGTGGGCCAGCCGGTCGCAGACGGCGCGCGCGGTGCTCTTCCCGTTCGCCAACGTGCTCTTCACCATCCCGTCCATCGCGCTGATCGTGATCACGCCGGTGCTGATCGGCGTGAAGATCCTCGACGAGATCAACGTCATCGTGCCGCTGACCGTCTACACGGTCGCGCTGATGATCAGATCGGTCGCGGACGCGCTGTCCGCGGTGCCGGGCAACGTGATCGCCGCCGCGAACGCGATGGGCTACCGGCCGTTGCGCCGGTTCCTCACCGTCGACTTCCCGCTGGCGCTGCCGGTCACGATCGCGGGCCTGCGGGTCGCGACCGTGTCGAACATCAGCATGGTGAGCGTCGGCGCGCTGGTTGGCCTCGGCGGTTACGGCCAGCTCTTCACCGAGGGCTACCAGACCGACTACACCGGCAAGGTCCTCGCGGGTCTCATCGGGACGGTCGTGCTGGCGGTGCTCGCGGACGGCCTGCTGTTGCTGATCGGGCGGCTGCTGACGCCGTGGGCCAGGGCGGGGAGGTGAGCTGATGTTCGGCTGGTTGTTCGACCCCGCGCACTGGTCCGGCACGACCGGGATCCCGGTGCGGCTGCTGGAACACCTCGGCTACACCCTGCTGACCCTGCTGATCGCCGCGCTGATCGCGATCCCGCTGGGCGCGTTCGTCGGGCACACCGGCAAGGGCGGCTTCGTGATCGTCGGGCTCTCCAACGCCCTGAGGGCGCTGCCCACCACGGCGGTGCTGATCCTCGTGGTGCTGTGGGCGGGTCTCGGCGACTTCCCGGTCTACGTCGCGCTGGTGCTGCTGGCGATCCCGCCGATCATGGCGGGCACGTACGCGGGCGTCCGCGCCGTGGACCCCGTGACCGTCGACGCCGCGAGGGGCGTCGGCATGCGCGAGTCGGGAGTGCTGCTCCAGGTGGAGATCCCGAACGCGCTCCCGTTGATCTACGGCGGTTTCCGCGGCGCCGCACTGCAAGTGGTCGCGACCGCCACCATCGCCGCCTACACGGGCGCCGGTGGTCTCGGCAGGCTCGTCTTCGACGGCCTCGCCCTGCAGGATTTCGGACAGATGCTCGCCGGCGCGGTGCTCGTGGCACTGCTCGCCGTTCTCGTCGACCTGGGGTTCGCCGGCCTGCAACGGCTGACGGTCTCGCCAGGGCTGCGTCCAGTGGGAACCGGAGGAAAGAGATGAAGCGCATCGCGACAGCCGTCGCTGCGGTCATGCTTCTGTCGGCGTGCGGTGGCGATCCGCTGACCGGAGACGGGAAGAACGAGCCGGCCCCGACGGACACCATCGTCGTGGGCTCCGCGAACTTCCCCGAGTCGCGCCTGCTCTCGGAGATCTACGCGGAAGCGTTGTCCGCCAAGGGCGTCAAGGTCTCGAAGAAGCCGAACATCGGCAACCGCGAGCTGTACTTCAAGGGTGTGCAGGACGGCTCGATCGACCTGATCCCCGAGTACACCGGCGTGCTCCTCAAGCACGTCAACAAGGAAGCCCCCGAGGTCGGCGCCGACGAGGTCTACGCCGCGCTGCAGAAGGCGCTGCCCAAGGGCCTCATCGTGCTCGACAAGTCGGCCGCCGAGGACAAGGACGCGGTCGTCGTCACGAAGCAGATCGCGGCCCAGTACAGCCTGAAGTCCATCGACGACCTCGTGCCGTACTGCAAGGACCTCTCCTTCGGCGGCCCGCCGGAGTTCCAGAACCGCCCCGACGGCCTGCCGGGCCTCAAGGCGAAGTACAACTGCGAGTTCAAGGAGTTCAAGGCCCTCGACGTCGGCGGCCCGCTGACCGTCGCCGGCCTGAAGGACAACACCGTCCAGGCGGCGGACCTCTTCACGACGGACGCGGCCATCAAAGCCAACGAGTTCGTGGTGCTCGAGGACCCGAAGAACGTCTTCGCCGCCCAGAACGTGTTGCCGCTCATCAACGAGAAGAAGGCGTCGCAGCAGGTCCGCGACACCCTCAACGCCATCTCGAAGAAGCTCGACACGAAGACGCTGCTGGAGCTGAACGAGAAGCTGTCGTCGCCGGACAAGCCGGAGCCGGAGAAGGTCGCCAAGGAGTGGCTGGCCTCCGCGGGCATCTGACCCGGAGCTGAACCAACGGCGGGGCGGACACCGAACGGTGTCCGCCCCGCCGTGCGTTCCAGGGCGGGTCGTTCACGCGAGCCCGTGCCGGTTCGCCCAGTCGGCGATCGCCGCCGCGATCTCCTTCGGCTTGTCCTCCGGCGCGTGGTGGCCGGCCTCGCCCACCGCCACGACGTCCAGCGAGGCGATGTTCTCCCTGCACCACCCGGCCAGCTCAGGGGTGATGGCCAACGTCGGAGAGCCCTCGAAGGTCAGCAGCAGCTTCGGCACGGGCGAGGCCGCGAGCCACTCGCCGTACGCCTCCATGCGGGGCACCAGGGCGGGCGGTTCGCCGTCGACCGGGAGCTGCTGCACCCAAGCCAGCAACGGGCGGCGGCTCTCGCGGTCGGGATAAGGCTCCAGGTACGCGGCCATGTCCGCATCCGAGACCGGAGTCAGCACACCGCCGGTGAACGCCTGACGCACCAACGTGTCCTGGTCCAGCACCAGTTCCTCGGCCAAGCCGGGGGTGCGGAGCCGACGCGTCCGTTCGCGGGCAGCCGGTGCGAGTTCGTCACCGCGCAACGGCTTCAGCATTGCCTCGAAGAAGGCGAGGCCCGCCACGCGCGACGGGTGCCGGGCCGCCCAGTCGAACGCCAGCGCGGCGCCCCAGTCGTGGCCGACCAGGACGACGCGGTCCAGTTCCAGGGCGTCGAACCACGCGTCGAGGTAGCGGGAGTGGTCGTCGAACGAGTAGCCGATGGCCGGCTTGCCCGATCTGCCCATGCCGATGAGGTCGGGCGCGAGACCACCGAGCTCGGGCAGCACGTTGCGCCAGATGTGCGAGGAGGCCGGGTTGCCGTGCAGGAACACGAACGGCGCGCTGCCGTGCTCCAGGTGGTGCAGGGTCGAGTCGAGGACGGGGACGACTGCCATCGGAGGCTCCCTAGTCGAGGGGGACGGCGAGCAGTTCACGGAGTTCGTCGGAGAAGGCGGACGTGCGGTCGCCCAGCGGCTCCAACAGGCGGTCCAGCAGCGCGCGGACCACGGCCATGGCGGGCTCGACCGTCGAACGACCGTGCGGGGTCAGAAGGAGCCGCATGGTCCGTGTGTCGACCGTGTCCCGTGTGCGCGTGATGAAGCCCGCGGCCTCCAGGGAGCGCGCCAGCTTCGAGACGTACAGCGGTTCAAGGCCGGTGTGGTCGGCCAGTTCGCGTTGGGAAGGCCGGTCGAGGGCGACCAACGACGAGAGCACGACGTACTGCGCGTGCGTTAGCCCGAGAGGGCCCAACGCACGGTCGACGGCCGTTCGCCACTTCATCGCCAGACGCCACACGAGGTGCCCAGGCGTCGGTTCCGCACTGCTCATGGCAGATACGGTACATGGCTACTATGTACATGGACACTAACCTGGAGCGGCGTGACCACCGATCCGGACGGTGAGTTCCTCGGCCGCTTTGCGGACCTCCTTGGCCAGCTCGGGCCACGAAGCGCCGCACGGGGTGTCGCACAGGTGCCGGAACGTCAGCGTGATCGCCGCGATCGGCCGCTCGCCGTGGTCGAACACCGGTGCCGCCACCGAGGCGAACCCCGCCGTCACGAACCCGTCCTCGACCGACCAGCCCTGGCGGCGTTCGAGGGTCAGCAGGCGGCGCAGCGCCGGCAGGTTGTGCGGGCCGCGGCCGGTGCGGTCGACGAACGAGGCCACCGACGGCAGCAGGGCCCTGACCTGCGCCGGAGGCAGGTGGGCCAGCATCGCGCGGCCGGAGGCGGTCAGGTGGGCCGGCAGGCGGACGCCGACGTCGGACACGATCGACTGCGGCTGCCTCGGTTGCTCGCGCACGAGGTACAGGGCCTCGGGGCCGTGCAGGACGCCCAGGTGCGCGACCTTCTCCATCCGGTCGGCGAGCTTGCGCAGCAACGGGCGGGCCAGCCGTTCCAGCGGGTCGTGCCGCAGGTAGGCGGAGCCGAGTTCGAACGCGGCGACGCCCAGGCCGTAGCGCTTCTCCTCCGGGAAGTGCGTCGCGAAGCCCGCCTCGGTCAGTTCCGAGAGCAGGTGGTAGGTCGTTGACCTGGGCAGGTTCAGCTCGCGCGCCACCGACGCCGCGGAGACCGGTCCAGGCCTGCCCGCCAGCAGCCGCAGGACCGCGAGCCCTCGACGCAGCGCGGGAACGTCACTGCTGCTGCCCACGACCGTGATTTTCCCATGTGATCCAGCCCACGCCGTTACGACATCAGGGCACACTCAACAGAACAGCCTCGAGCTGCGTCATAGGGGTGTGACGGTTTTGAAGGGGGTCGGGATTGACACCGAGTTTCGATGACTTCGTGGCAGAACAGGTGACCCCGTTGCTGCGCTATGCCACCGTGCTCACGTGCGACCCGCACCTGGCCCAGGACGTGGTCCAGGAAGTGCTGCTGCGCGCGCAGCAGAAGTGGGACCGCATCGGTTCAGTCGACCTCCCTCACGCCTACGTCAAGCGCATGGTGACCAACGAGTACCTCTCGTGGCGCAGACGCAGGGCCGCCAAGGACGTCGCGCTGTGCATGACGACCCTGGAGTCCGTCACCCCGCCCGTCGCGGACAAGACGCACCACTACGACGAGCGGGAAGCCATGTTGCAGCGGATCGCGAAGCTGCCCCGCAAACAGCGGGCGGCCGTCGTGCTCCGCTACTACGAGAACTACGACGACTCGGAGATCGCACAGATGCTCGGTTGTGCCGAGGGAACCGTGCGCAGCCACATCTCACGTGCGCTGGCCACACTCCGCATGGAACACACGCTGGAACCCGCTGGTGTCGGGTCCCGGCTCGGGGAGGGCCTGTCGTGAACGACACCGAACAGCGGATCAAGGAGGCACTCGGCCTGCTGGCCGAACGCACTCCTCACCCGGGACCGACGCTGAACGCGCTGAAGCGCAAGCGCAAGCGGCAGCGGAACAACGTCTTCCTCATCGCCACGGCCGGCATGGCCGCGGTGGTCGTCCTGATCTTCGCGGGCGTCGTCGCCAGCAACAGGTACGCGCCGCCGAACCCGAACGACGCCGCCGCGGCGCTCGTCCAGGGCGACGGCAAGGGCGTGCCGTTCAAGTACGCACCGCACTGGCTGCCGGACGGGTTCGTCGAGAGCCTCCGCGCCACGAACATGGCGCCCACCAGGGTGTGGGGTCCCGCGGGCGCCACGCCGTACAGCAATCCGAGTGTCGTGATCAGGGCGCACGGCGAGATGCCGGACGTGCGCGGGTGGGACCCGGCCCGAGTCCGCGGCCTGGAGGCGTGGGTCCAGGTGAGGGGAGACGCCGCCAGCGTCGTCTGGAAGGCGCAGGACGTCCTGGACGTGTCCGTGAACGGGGTGGCCGACGCACGGGAGGTCGCCCTGCGCGTGGCCGAGTCGGTGCGAGCCGACGCCAAGATCACGCACACGCCGCCGTTCGAGCTCGAAGGCAGGTACGCCGAGCTCGTGCGCGGCACCGCGCCGGACAGCTGGCACTCGTCGCTGGCCTGGAACGCGGTGTCCGTGCAGGTGGCGACGGCCAAGCCGGAGCTGCCCGCGCCGAACGAGCCGGTGACCGTGCGCGGCAAGCAGGGCGTGCGCAACGGCAACACCGTGGCGGTCCAGGACGGCGGCCTGTGGATCTCGGCGACGGCCAGCGCCTGGTCCGACGAACTGGTCGAGCTGGTGAACAAGGTCGAGATCGTCGACCGGCCGGACACCGGCTGGATCGGCAAGGGCATCTAGTGGTGTGTCCCAGAAGGCCGGCGAGGTGATCCACGCTCAGCAGGGCGCCTCGTGGCACCCGTCTGACCGCGAATTCCCCCGGCAACCTTCTGCGCCACACCACTGGTCCGTCTGGCATTCCAGACACCATCACCCGCTCCGGGGTCGCTGAGGCGGCCCCGGAGCGGTCTGATGTCTGCATGCGACAACCGGTGGAGCTGGGTCCGAAGCCTCTGACCCTCGAGGACGTTCATGCCGTCGCCCGCGACGGCGCCCCGGTGGAGATCACCGCGGCGGCCCGTGAGGCGGTCACCACCGCCCGTGGCCACATCGAACAGCTCGCCACGGCCGAACGCCCCACCTACGGCGTCTCGACCGGGTTCGGCGCGCTCGCCGTCCGGCACATCCCGCCGGACCGCCGTGCCCAGCTGCAGCGGTCGCTGATCCGCTCGCACGCCGCCGGTTCCGGGCCCGAGGTCGAACGCGAGGTCGTGCGGGCGCTGATGCTGCTGCGCCTGCGCACGCTCGCCACCGGCCACACCGGCGTTCGCCTGTCCACTGTGGACGCGATGGCCGGGATGCTGAACGCGGGCATCACGCCGATCGTGCACGAGTTCGGGTCGCTGGGCTGTTCCGGTGACCTCGCGCCGCTGTCCGCCAACGCGCTCGCGCTGATGGGCGAGGGCATGGTCCGCAACGCGGACGGCGAACTCGTCACCGCCGCGGCAGCCCTCGAAGCCGCCGGCATCGAACCGGTGCAGCTGGCCGAGAAGGAAGGCCTCGCGCTGATCAACGGCACCGACGGCATGCTCGGCATGCTGTCGCTGGCGATCGCCGACCTGACCAGGCTGCTGGACATCGCCGACCTCACCGCCGCGATGAGCGTCGAGGCGCTGCTCGGCACCGACCGGGTGTTCGAGCCCGAACTGCACGCGCTGCGCCCGCACCCCGGCCAGAACCTCAGTGCCGCCCGGATGCTCGCGTTCCTGCGGGACTCCGAGATCGTCGCCTCGCACCGCGGCCCCGACTGCACGCGCGTGCAGGACGCGTACTCGCTGCGCTGCTCACCGCAGGTGCACGGCGCGGCCCGCGACACCGTGGCGTACGCGGCGACGGTGGCCGACCGCGAGCTGGCGTCCGTGATCGACAACCCCGTCGTGCTGGCGGACGGACGGGTCGAGTCCAACGGCAACTTCCACGGCGCGCCCGTGGCGTACGCGCTCGACTTCCTGGCCATCCCACTCGCGGACGTGGCCTCGATCGCCGAGCGCCGCACCGACCGCATGCTCGACGTCTCGCGCTCGCACGGGCTGCCGCCGTTCCTCGCCGACGACCCCGGCGTCGACTCGGGCCACATGATCGCCCAGTACACGCAGGCCGCGATCGTGTCCGAGCTCAAGCGCCTGGCCGTGCCGGCGTCCGTCGACTCCATCCCGTCCTCCGCGATGCAGGAGGACCACGTGTCGATGGGCTGGTCTGCTGCTCGCAAGCTGCGCAAGGCCGTGGACGGTCTGACGACCGTGCTGGCCATCGAACTGCTCACCGCCGCACGGGCACTCGACCTGCGTGCGCCCCTCAAGCCCGCCCCCGCGACGGCCGCCGCCGTGGCGAAGCTGCGCGAGACCGTCCAGGGGCCCGGCCCCGACCGCCACCTCGCGCCCGAGATCGCCGCCGCCGAGGCCCTCATCCGAAGTGGAGCCCTGTGATGACCACCGTTCGTGCCGATCGAGGAACCGAGCTGTCCGCGAAGCAGTGGTCGACCGAGGCCGCGTTGCGGATGTTCCACAACAACCTCGACCCGGATGTCGCCGAGCGCCCCGAGGACCTGGTCGTCTACGGCGGCACGGGCAAGGCCGCGCGCGACTGGCCGTCGTTCGACGCCATCTCCCGCGAGCTGAAGAACCTCGAGGCCGACGAGACGCTGCTCGTGCAGTCCGGTCGCCCGGTCGGTGTCATGCGCACGCACGAGTGGGCGCCGCGAGTGCTCATCGCGAACTCGAACCTGGTGCCGGACTGGGCGAACTGGCCCGAGTTCCGCCGCCTGGAGGCCGAGGGCCTCACGATGTACGGGCAGATGACCGCCGGGTCGTGGATCTACATCGGCACCCAGGGCATCCTGCAGGGCACCTTCGAGACGTTCGCCGCCGTCGCCACCAAGCGCTTCAACGGCACCCTCAAGGGCACGTTGACCGTCACGGCCGGACTGGGGGGCATGGGCGGTGCGCAGCCTCTCGCCGTGACGATGAACGAGGGCGTCGCGCTGTGCATCGAGGTCGACCCGCACCGCGCCCAGCGCCGTCTGGAGACCCGCTACCTCGACGAGATCGCCGAGGACCTGGACTCCGCGATCGAGCGCGTGCTGGCCGCCAAGACCGCCGGTGAGGCCGTGTCCGTCGGTGTCGTGGGCAACGCGGCGGAGATCCTGCCCGAACTGCTGCGCCGCGAGGTCGCCGTCGACATCGTCACGGACCAGACGTCGGCGCACGACCCGTTGGCGTACCTGCCCGTCGGCGTTTCACTGGAGGAGTGGCAGGACTACGCGGCCGCGAAGCCGGAGGAGTTCACCGAGCGCGCCCGCCAGTCGATGGCCGCGCACGTCGAGGCGATGGTCGGGTTCCTGGACCGCGGCGCCGAGGTGTTCGACTACGGCAACTCGATCCGCGGTGAGGCGCAGCTCGGCGGCTACGACCGCGCGTTCGCGTTCCCCGGCTTCGTGCCCGCCTACATCCGCCCGCTGTTCTGCGAGGGCAAGGGCCCGTTCCGCTGGGCCGCGCTGTCCGGCGACCCCGCCGACATCGCCAAGACCGACGCCGCGATCCTGGAGCTCTTCCCGGAGAACGAGCAGCTGCACCGCTGGATCAAGATGGCCGGCGAGCGCGTCGAGTTCCAGGGCCTGCCCGCCCGCATCTGCTGGCTCGGCTACGGCGAACGGCACCTAGCGGGCCTCAAGTTCAACGAGATGGTGGCGTCGGGCGAGCTGTCCGCGCCGATCGTCATCGGCCGTGATCACCTCGACTGCGGCTCGGTGGCCTCCCCGTACCGCGAGACCGAGGCGATGGCCGACGGCTCCGACGCGATCGCGGACTGGCCGTTGCTGAACGCCCTGGTCAACACGGCTTCGGGCGCGACCTGGGTGTCGATCCACCACGGTGGCGGCGTCGGCATCGGCCGCTCGATCCACGCCGGTCAGGTCACGGTCGCGGACGGCACCGAGCTGGCCGCGCAGAAGATCGAGCGCGTGCTCACGAACGACCCCGGCATGGGCGTCATCCGGCACGTGGACGCCGGGTACGACGAGGCGAAGACGGTGGCCGCGGACAAGGGCGTCCGCATTCCGATGGAGGGCTGATGCTCGACCAGATCGCGGACGTCGGCAGGGACTCGAAGCGCGGAGGCTATTCGCGCCACGGGTACGACAAGCCCGAACTGGAGCTGCGGCACTGGTTCGTGGAACAGGCGGTCCGGCGCGGTCTCAACGTGGAGACCGACCAGAACGGCAACCTCTGGGCGTGGTGGGGCGAGCGCGGCGACGACGCGCTCATCACCGGCAGCCACCTGGACTCCGTGCCGGGTGGCGGCGCGTTCGACGGACCGCTCGGCGTGACGTCGGCTTTGGAAGCCGTGGACCTGTTGCAGGCTCGCGGCTTCAAGCCCGCACGACCGTTCGCGATCACGGTCTTCGCCGAGGAGGAAGGCGGCCGGTTCGGCGTCGCCTGCCTCGGCAGCCGCCTGCTGACCGGCGCCATCTCGCCCGAGAAGGCCTTGGGGCTCAAGGACCCCGAGGGCGTGACGCTGGCCGAGGCCATGAAGGCGGCGGGCTACGACCCCGATCTGGTCGGCCGTGACGAGCGGGCGTTGAGGCGCATCGGTCAGTTCGTCGAACTGCATGTGGAACAGGGCCGCGGTCTCACCGTGCCGGTCGGTGTGGCGAGCAGCATCCTCGCGCACGGCCGGTGGCGCTTCACGTTCTCCGGCGAGGGCAACCACGCCGGGGCGACGTTGATCGAGGACCGCCGCGACCCGATGCTGCCCGCCTCGCAACTCGTGCTGGCGGCGCGGAAAGCGGCTCGCGGTGGCGGGCGTGCGACCGTGGGGAGGCTCGTCCCCAACCCCGGTGGCACGAACGTCATCGCGTCCACTGTGGACGTGTGGCTGGACGCCAGGGACAGCGACGACGCACGTACCCGTGCAATGGTCGCGGAGATCTCCGAGGCGGCCCACCAGGCCGCCAAGGAGGAGGGCTGCGAGCTGCGGATCACCGAGGAGTCGTACGGCGACACAGTGCACTTCGACAGTGGGCTGCGGGACGACATCGCCTCAGCGCTCGGCGGTGTTCCGGCGCTGCCGACCGGTGCCGGGCACGACGCGGGCATCCTCGCGGCGCACGTGCCGACCGCGATGCTGTTCGTGCGCAACCCCACCGGTGTGAGCCACGCGCCGGAGGAGTTCGCCGAGCAGGCCGACGTCGACGAGGGCGTGAAGGCCCTGGCCGCGACGATCGAACACCTCGGGTCATGAACTTCTGGTGCGAGCGGGCCTGGTTGCCCTCCGGGCTCGCCGAGCGCGTCCTCGTCAGGGTCGAGCACGGCGTGATCTCGTCCGTGTCCACTGTGGACACCATTCCGCTGGGTGTGCGGCGGTTGCACGGCATCGTGGTGCCGGGCTTCGCGAACGCGCACTCGCACGCGTTCCACCGCGCGCTGCGGGGGCGGACGCACGACGGCGGCGGCACGTTCTGGACGTGGCGCGAAGGCATGTACGCGCTGGCCTCGCGCCTCACCCCGCAGTCGTACTACCGGCTGGCCCGCGCGGTCTACGCCGAGATGGCGCTCGCGGGCGTGTCGGCCGTGGGCGAGTTCCACTACGTGCACGACAGGTCGAACGAGTTCGGGTACGCGTTGCGCGAGGCGGCGTCCGACGCCGGGATCCGGTTGACGCTGCTCGACACCTGTTACCTCGCGGGCGGCATCGACCAGCCCGTCAACGAGGTGCAGCAACGCTTCTCCGACGGCACCGCCGAGGCATGGGCGTCCCGGGTGGCCGAGCTGAAGTCCGACGAGGTGATGCGCGTCGGTGCCGCGATCCACTCGGTCCGCGCCGTCCCGCGAGCCGAGCTCGCGACGGTGGCGCAGGCGTTCCCGGACGCCCCGCTGCACGTGCACCTGTCCGAGCAGCCCGCCGAGAACGAGGCCTGCCTGGCCGCGTACGGGATGACGCCGACGGGCCTGCTGCACGAGGCAGGCGCGTTGTCACCTCGGACGACGGCCGTGCACGCCACGCACCTGACGCCCGAGGACATCGCTCTGCTGGGCTCGTCGGGTACCGGTGCGTGCTTCTGCCCGACGACCGAGGCGGACCTCGCGGACGGCATCGGCCCCGCGCGCGAACTGGCCGACGCGGGCAGCCTGCTGTCCCTGGGCAGCGACCAGCACGCGGTGATCGACCCGCTGCTCGAAACGCGCGCGTTGGAGCACAACGAGCGGTTGCGGACCGGTCAACGCGGCCGTTTCTCGCCGGCCGAACTGCTGGGCGCCGCCACCCGCCACTCGGCGATCGGCTGGGACGGCGGACGCATCGAGGCCGGCGCGCCGTGCGACCTCGTCGCGGTCAGCTGCACGACCCCGCGCACTGCGGGATCGTTGCCGCAGCAGGTCTTGCTGACCGCGACGGCGTCCGATGTGGACACCGTGGTCGTCGGCGGCCGGGTGGTCGCGTCGGGCGGGGCGCACGAGACGCTGGGAGACGTCGGCAGGCTGCTGGCGGACGCGATCGGGGAGCTGTGGGCATGAGCGTGCTGATCACCGGCATCGGTGAGCTGACCACGAACAGCGAGTCCGCCGGGGACGCGCTGGTCGTCGACGGCGAGGAGATCGCCTGGGTCGGATCGGCCTCCGCCGCCCCGGCCGCCGACGAGCGCGTGGACGTCGAGGGCCGCGCGGTGCTGCCGGGGTGGGTCGACAGCCACACCCACCTGGTGTTCGCGGGCGACCGCACCGCCGAGTTCGGCGCCCGCATGGCCGGCAAGCCCTACAGCGCGGGCGGCATCGCCGTGACGGTCAACGCGACCCGTGCCGCGACGGACGAGGAACTGGCCGCCGTCGTGCGCAAGCACGTCGCGGAGGCGTTGAGGCAGGGCACGACGTTCGTCGAGACCAAGACCGGGTACGGCCTCACCGTGGCCGACGAGGTGCGTTCCGCGCGCATCGCCGCCGAGCACGCCGACGAGGTCACGTTCCTCGGCGCCCACCTCGTGCCGCCCGGTGAGGACGCGGACACCTACGTCGACCTGGTCCGCGGCGAGATGCTCGACGCCGTCGCGCCGCTCGTGCGCTGGGCGGACGTGTTCTGCGAGAAGGGCGCCTTCGACTACGACCAGTCGAAGGCGGTGCTGGAGGCGGCCAAGGCGAAGGGCCTGGGCCTGCGCGTCCACGGCAACCAGCTCGGCGAGGGCCCCGGCGTGCGGCTGGCGGTCGAGCTCGGCGCCGCGTCCGTCGACCACTGCACGTACCTGTCCGCGGACGACGTCGACGCACTGGCGTCGTCGGACACCGTCGCCACGCTGCTCCCGGCCTGCGACCTCTCGACCCGCCAGTCGCTGCCGCCCGCCCGCGCCCTCCTCGACGCCGGGGCGACGGTCGCGCTGGCCAGCAACTGCAACCCGGGCTCGTCCTACACCTCGTCGATGGCGTTCTGCGTGACGACGGCCGTCCTGCAGATGAGGATGACCGTCGAGGAGGCGGTGTGGGCGGCGACGGCCGGCGGGGCCCAGGCGCTGCGCCGGGACGACGTCGGCGTCATCAGGCCTGGCGCATGGGCTGACCTGCACGTTCTGGACGCACCGTCGATCACGCACCTGGCGTACCGGCCGGGTGTCCCGTTGACGCACCAGGTGTGGCGCCGAGGCCTGCGAGCCAATTGAGACAGACCTCGGCACCCTTCGTGTGGGCCTGTTGGCGGAAGGTGCGGGGCCGTACGGTGTCCCCGTGGTGGATTTCGCGGAGGCGCTGACGAAAGCCGTCGACAACAGCGGCCTGAGTCTCGAGCGCATCCAGCACCACCTCGCCGCCCGCGGCATGCAGGTGAGCATCTCGACGCTCAGCTACTGGCGCCGCGGCCGCAGCCGCCCGGAGCGCCCCGAGTCGTTGAAGGTCGTCGCCGCGCTGGAGGAACTGCTCGAGCTCGGCGAGGGCTTCCTGACCGACCGGCTGGGCGACAAGCGGCCGCGCGGGCGCTGGGTGGACCAGTCGCTGTCCCTGGAGGACATGTGGGACTCGCGGGCCACCGACCTCGGTGAGGTCATGTCGCGGATCGACCGGCTGCAGCCGACGGCGACGACGTACCTGAGCGTGCAGGACCGGCAGGTGATCGGGCCGGACCGCCGTGAGGTGTCGAACCACTGCACCGGCGTGATCCAGGCGCTGGAGGACGGTGTCGACCGGTTCCTCGCGATCCAGCTGGCCGACGCCACGGACCTCGGCGTGCCGTCCATCGAGGCGGGGCCGCCGTGCCGGCTCGGGCGGGTGCGCAGCGAGGACTCGACGGGGTTCCTCGTCGCGGAGATCCTCTTCGACCGGATGCTGCGGGCGGGGGAGACCGCTCTCGTCGACTACACGGTCCGGATGAGGCCCGGCGCGGACAGCGAGGTCTGCGACCGCCGGTTCCTGCGCCCCGTGAACGACTACACGCTGCAGATCGGCTTCCACCCGGACGCCGTGCCCGCGCGGTGCTTCCAGTTCGCCCGGCCGTCGCTGCACGAGCCGGAGACCGCTCTGAACGACCTGTGGATCGGGACCACGGCCTCGACGCACATCCACGTGCGGAACTCGAAGCCCGGGATCTATGGAGTGCGGTGGGAGTGGGAGTAGCCGCTACTCCCACTCCCACCGCAAGCGCCCCCAGTCGATCGATGTGCCCGGCCGAGCCGCAATCGGCCTGCTCATCGAGGGCGCTCAGGATGGCCGTCGCCGCCGCAGGGAGGCGGCGACGGCAAGTCCCTAGACCTTCAGCAGCAGGTTCGGAGAACCCGTCTTGACGTCGGTCAGCTTGTTCGGCGTGGCGGCGCCGACCAGGGCGTTGCGCACCTGGGCGGGCGTCGCGGACGGGTTCGCGCTCAGGTAGAGCGCGGCCGCTCCGGCGACGTGCGGGGAGGCCATCGACGTGCCGCCCATCGACCGCGTGCCGGTGTCGCTGCTGTGCGACGCGGACACGATGTCGCTGCCCGGCGCCCAGATGTCGAGGCACCTGCCCCAGTTCGACGAGCCGGCGCTCCAGATCGACCGCCTGTCGTTGCGGTCGGACGCGCCCACGGTGATCGCCTCCGCCGTGCGGGCCGGGGTGAAGTTGCAGGCGTCCTGGCCGCTGTTGCCGCCCGCGAGCACGTAGGTGAAGCCCGCGTTGATCGAGCGCCGGACGGCGTTCTCCAGCGAGGCGTTCGTGCCGCTGCCACCGAGGCTCATGTTGACGACGGCGGGCTTCTTGCCGTTGGCCGTCACCCAGTCGATGCCGCGGATGATGCCGTCCCACGGGCCGCTGCCGTTGCAGTCGAGCACGCGGACGGCGACGAGCTTGGCCTTCTTCGCGACGCCGTAGGTCCTGCCGCCGACCGTGCCGGCGACGTGCGTGCCGTGGCCCTGGCAGTCCTGCGCGACGGAGTCGTTGTCGATGAAGTCGTAACCGTCGGTCGCGCGGCCCTCGAATTCGGAATGGGTTTTCCTGATTCCGGTGTCGAGAACGTACGCCGTCACGTTCGACGCGGTGTTCGGGTAGGTGTAGGAGTTGCTGAGCGGGAGGTTCGCCTGGTCGATCCGGTCGAGGCCCCACACCGGGTTCGTCTGGGTGGCCTGGATCGTCGCGAACGTGTTCCGCTCGACGAATTCCACGTCGGGGTCGGCCGCGAGTCGCCGCGCCTGTCGTTCGGACATCCCGGTGACCGAGAACCCGTTCAGCGCGCTGCTGTAGGTGTGCTTGACGTTGCCCTGGTAGCGGGACGCCAACGCGCTGGCAGGGGTGCGCGCTCCGTCCTTCAGGACCACGATGTAGCTGCCCTCGACCGCCTGGGCGCCCGCGCCGGGCAGCACCGCTCCCTCGGCGATCGCGGTGGGCGTCCACATCGCCGTGGAAGCGATGCCCAATGCCGCCGCGATGGCGACATGACGCCGAAGTGCCATGAGTTCCTCCTGGCAGGGAATGAACTGGGGAACACGAAGAAACTAACGCGGCATGTGCTTCGGATAACAGGTTCGAAACTTCGGTCCTCAATACTGTCAAAACTGTGTTGTAAACCGTTTTCGGGCACTCGTCGTGGTCGGGCGGGCCGAATTCGATCACTGGCCGTAGCATCGGGGAGTGGCGGGATTCGCTGACGCGTTGACGCGGGCCGTGGAGGCGAGCGGCCTCAGCCTGGAGCGGGTCCAGCACCACCTGGAGGCGCGCGGCGTGCAGGTGAGCCTGTCGACGCTGTCGTACTGGCGCCGCGGCCGCAGCCGTCCCGAACGCCCGGAGTCGCTGCACGCCGTCGCGGTGCTGGAAGAGGTCCTGCGGCTCGCGCCCGGCACGCTGACCGGTCAGCTGGGCGACAAGCGCCCGCGCGGCAGGTGGGTCGAGCGCGTCGCGGCCCTGGAGGGCATCTGGCAGGAGGCCGCCCTCGACCTGGGTCGCGCCATCGCCAGGGTCGACCGGCTGACCGCCGCGCCCGCGAAGTACCTGGCCGTGCGAGACCTGGCGATCATCGGACCGGACCGCCGCGAGGTCGAGATGCGGTCGAGCGCGGTGATCGAGGCGTTCGACGACGGCGTCGACAGGATCCTCGTCTCGAAGACCGCCGACGAGACGGACCGCTCGGCGGGCGAGATCGTCGCCTCGAAGTCGTGCCGCATCGGCCGCGTGCGCCGCGACGAGGTGAACAAGCTGATCGTCGCCGAGGTGATCCTCGACCGCGTGCTGCGCGCCGGCGACACCGCTCTGGTGGACCTGCGCATGATCGCCGACCCCGGCGCCGACAGCTCGTCCGCCGACCGCACGTTCGTCCGCGCGTTGCGGGAGCACGTGCTGGAGGTGGAATTCCACCCCGACGCGGTTCCCGTGCGCTGCAACAGCTTCTACCGCGTCGCCCCCGACGCCCCCGCCGTGGACACCGGAGAACTCTGGATCGGCACAACAGCCTCAGCGCACATCGTCGTGCACGAGGCCATGGCAGGCCACGTGTACGGCATCAGGTGGGAGTGGGAGTAGCTGGAGCAGCTCCACGTGGCACACGACGTCCTTAGGGGGCAGGGTGAACGGCATGGAGTACACCCAGCTCGGTCGCAGCGGCCTGTCCGTCTCCCGCCTGTGCCTCGGCACGATGAACTTCGGTCCCGAGACCTCCGAGGCCGACAGCCACGCGATCATGGACCGCGCCCACGAACACGGCCTGAACTTCTTCGACACGGCCAACGTCTACGGCTGGAAGAAGGGCGAGGGCGTCACCGAGAACATCATCGGCAACTGGTTCGCCCAGGGCGGCACGCGCCGCGAGAAGACGGTCATCGCCACCAAGCTCTACGGCAGCATGGGTGACTGGCCGAACGAGACCAAGCTCTCCGCCCTCAACATCCGCCGCGCGTGCGACGAGTCGTTGCGGCGCCTGCAGACCGACTACATCGACCTCTACCAGATGCACCACGTGGACCGCCTGACGCCGTGGGACGAGATCTGGGAGGCCTTCTCCGTCCTGCGCCAGCAGGGCAAGGTCATCTACTTCGGCTCGTCGAACTTCGCAGGCTGGCACATCGCCCAGGCCGCCGAGGCCGCGCGCACCCGCGGCTTCCTCGGGCTGGTGTCGGAGCAGTCGATCTACAACCTGATGACCAGGTGGATCGAGCTGGAGGTCCTGCCGGCCGCCAGGCACTACGGGCTCGGCGTGATCCCGTGGTCGCCGTTGCACGGCGGATTGCTCGGCGGCGTGTTGCGCAAGCAGCGCGAGGGCGGGGTTTCCCGGTCCGCGTCCGGGCGTTCCGCCGATGCGCTGGAGAAGAGCCGCGACCAGATCGAGGCGTACGAGAAGCTGTGCGCGGAGATCGGCGAGGACCCGGCCAACGTCGGTCTCGCCTGGTTGCTGCACCAGGACGGGGTCACCGCGCCGATCATCGGGCCGCGTACCGGCGAGCAGCTCGACAACTCGTTGCGGGCGGCGGAGCTGAAGCTCGACTCGGACGTGCTGGCCAAGCTCGACGAGCTGTTCCCGGCACCGGCTCCGAACGGGTCGAAGCCCGCGCCGGAGGCCTACGCCTGGTAGGCCGTTCCCCGCCTTCTTGGTCGCACGCCGGGGACCTCTCGTGTGCACACAAGGCACGAAGTGCCCCCTGGCGTGCGGTCAGAACAGCGGGGGAGGTCAGTCCTCGAAGTCGTCGTCGTCGCGCGCCAGGAAGGTGGCGAAGCGCTCGATCGACGTCTCGAACTCGGGGTTGGCGTCGACGAACTCACGCAGCTTGTCGGCGAGCCACGCGAAGGTGACCTCCTCCTCGCCGCGCCGCTTCTCGAGCTCTTCGATGCCTCGATCGGTGTGGTACATGCGCAGAACTCCTGTGGTGGCTTGAAAAACGAGCCGCCGGACCCCTGGGGGATCCGGCGGCTCGATCGTTGCGGTACCGGCTTACTCGAACGCGCGGGTGATGATCTCGCGCTGCTCGACCTCGTGCACCTTGCTCGAACCGGCCGACGGGGCGGCCATCGGGCGGCGCGACACGCGGCGGACGGTGCCCAGGTGCTCCGGCAGGAGCTCCGGGAGGGCGAGGCCGTAGAACGGCCAGGCACCCTGGTTCGCCGGCTCCTCCTGGACCCAGCGGACGTCCTTCGCGTTCGGGTAGCGCTCCAGGGTCTCGGTCAGCTTGCGGGCCGGGACCGGGTAGAGCTGCTCGACGCGCACGATCGCCACGTCGCCGCCGCCGCGCTTCTCGCGCTCGGCGTGCAGCTCGTAGGAGATCTTGCCGCTGCACAGCAGGACCTTCGTGACCGCGTTCGGGTCCTTGATGGTCGGGTCGTCCATCACCGAGTGGAAGCGGTCGTTGATGAACTCGTCCGTGCCGGACACGGCGGCCTTGAGACGCAGCATCGACTTCGGCGTGAACACCACGAGCGGCCGGTCGACGCCGTCGAGGGCGTGGCGGCGCAGCAGGTGGAAGTAGTTCGCCGGGGTCGACGGGACCGCGACGGTCATGGAGCCCTCGGCGCACAGCTGGAGCCAGCGCTCGATGCGGCCCGACGTGTGGTCGGGGCCCTGGCCCTCGTGGCCGTGCGGCAGCAGGATCACGACGTCGGAACGCTGACCCCACTTCGCCTCACCGGACGAGATGAACTCGTCGATGATCGGCTGCGCGCCGTTGACGAAGTCACCGAACTGCGCCTCCCACAGGACCAGTGCCTGCGGGTTCGCGACCGAGTAGCCGTACTCGAAGCCGAGCGCGGCGAACTCCGACAGCACCGAGTCGTAGACCATGAACTTGCCCTGGTCCGGCGACAGGTTCTGCAGCGGCGTGTAGTCGTCGCCCGTCTTGCGGTCGATCAGGGTCGCGTGGCGCTGCACGAACGTGCCACGACGCGAGTCCTGGCCCGCCAGGCGGACGTTGCGGCCCTCCAGCGCGAGCGAACCGAAGGCGAGCAGCTCGGCGAACGCCCAGTCGATGCCGCCCTCGCGCGCCATCTTGGCGCGGCGGTCGAGCACCGGCTTGACGCGCGCGTGCGGCGTGAAGCCCTCCGGCAGGTTCACGTGGGCGTCCGCGATGTGCTCCAGCGTCTCGCGGCTGATGCCCGTGGGCAGCTTCGCCGGGATCTGCTGCTCGGCCTCGACGGACGGGCTGGCCTTCACCGGGTGCTTCTCGAGCTCGCGCACCTCGTTGAAGACGTGCTCCAGCTGGCTCGAGAAGTCCTGCAGCGCCTTCTCGGCCTCTTCGACCGTGATGTCGCCGCGGCCGATCAGGGACTCGGTGTAGGTCTTGCGCACCGAGCGCTTCTGGTCGATCACGTCGTACATCGCCGGCTGCGTCATCGAGGGGTCGTCGCCCTCGTTGTGGCCGCGGCGGCGGTAGCACACCATGTCGATCACGACGTCCTTGGCGAACGCCTGGCGGTACTCGACGGCCAGCTTCGCGACCCAGTAGCAGGCCTCGGGGTCGTCGCCGTTCACGTGGAAGACCGGCGAGCCGATCATCTTCGCGACGTCGGTCGAGTACTTCGAGGACCGCGAGTTCTCCGGCGCGGTGGTGAAGCCGACCTGGTTGTTCACGACGATGTGGACCGTGCCACCGGTGCGGTAACCGCGCACGAGCGCCAGGTTCAGCGTCTCGGCGACGACACCCTGACCGGCGAACGCCGCGTCACCGTGCATGGCGACCGGCAGCACCGGGAAGAAGTCGCCGCCCTTGTCGAGCAGGTCCTGCTTGGCGCGCACGATGCCCTCGAGCACCGGGTCGACCGCTTCGAGGTGCGACGGGTTGGCGGTCAGCGACACCTTGGTCTCGCCGTCGCCGAACATGCGGAAGTACTTGCCCTCGGCGCCGAGGTGGTACTTCACGTCGCCGGAGCCGTGCGCCTGGCCTGGGTCGAGGTTGCCCTCGAACTCGCGGAAGATCTGCGAGATCGGCTTGCCGACGATGTTCGCGAGCACGTTCAGGCGGCCGCGGTGCGGCATGCCGATGACGACCTCGTCGAGCTCGTGCTCGGCGGCCTTGTCGAGCACCGCGTCGAGCAGCGGGATGACGGTCTCGCCGCCCTCGAGCGAGAAGCGCTTCTGGCCGACGTACTTCGTCTGCAGGAACGTCTCGAACGCCTCAGCCGCGTTGAGCTTGCTGAGGATGTACTTCTGCACGGTGGCCGGCGGCTTCTCGTGCGGGACCTCGACGCGCTCCTGGATCCACTGGCGCTCTTCAGGCTCGAGGATGTGCATGTACTCGACGCCGACGGTGCGGCAGTACGAGTTGCGCAGCACGCCCAGGATGTCGCGGAGCTTCATCCGCTCCTTGCCGGCGAAACCGCCGACCGGGAACTCGCGGTCCAGGTCCCACAGCGTCAGGCCGTGGCTCAGCACGTCCAGGTCGGCGTGGGAGCGCTGGCGGTAGTTCAGCGGGTCCGTGTCGGCCATCAGGTGGCCGCGGGTGCGGAACGCGTCGATCAGCTCGATGACGCGGGCCGTCTTGTCGACGGCGCCCTCGGGGATGTCGGCGACCCAGCGGATCGGCTCGTAGGGCAGGCGCAGCGACGCGAAGATCTCGTCGTAGAAGCCGTCCTCGCCGAGCAGCAGCTGGTGCACGCGCTTGAGGAACTCGCCCGACTCCGCACCCTGGATGATGCGGTGGTCGTACGTGCTGGTCAGCGTGATGATCTTGCTGACGCCCATGTCGGTGAGCGCCTGCTCGCTGGTGCCCTGGAAGTGCGCGGGGTACTCCATCGCGCCGACGCCGATGATCGCGCCCTGACCGGCCTGCAGGCGCGGCACCGAGTGGTTGGTGCCGATCGTGCCCGGGTTGGTCAGCGAGATCGTGGTGCCGGAGAAGTCGTCTGCCGTCAGCGACCCGGCGCGGGCCTTGCGGATCAGGTCCTCGTAGGCCTGCCAGAACTGCGTGAACGTCATGTTCTCGCAGCCCTTGACCGACGCGACGACCAGCGTGCGGCTGCCGTCCTTGCCGGGCAGGTCGATCGCGAGGCCGAAGTTCACGTGCTCCGGCGTGACGACGAACGGCTTGCCGTCGACCTCGGCGTAGTGGCGGTTCATGTTCGGGTACGCCTGCAGCGCCCGGACGACCGCGTAGCCGATGACGTGCGTGAAGGAGACCTTCCCGCCGCGCGTCCGCTTCAGGTGGTTGTTGATGACGATGCGGTTGTCGGCCAGCAGCTTGGCGGGCACGGCGCGCACGCTGGTCGCGGTCGGAACGGTGAGCGACAGCTCCATGTTCTTCGCGATCGCGGCGGAAGCACCGCGCAGCTGCTTCTGCTCGGGCTGCGCGCTCTGCGTGACCGGCTTGGCCTTGGCGGCCTGCTGCGGCGCGGGCTTGCCGGTGGAGGGCAGCGACGAGGCCGCCGGCTTCGGCTGCGGCTGCGCGGCAGGCTTGGGTGCGGCGGCGGGCGCGGGCTTGCTCTCGGCAGCCGGCGGCGTCACGGTCGCGGTCGTGGTGGCCGTGGAGCCACCCGCGCTGGCCGTGGCGGCACTGCCGTTGCCGCCCGCACGCTTGTAGTCGGCAAAGAAGTCATGCCATGCCGGGTCTACGGATGACGGGTCCGCGAGGAACTGCTCGTACATCTCCTCGACGAGCCACTCGTTCGGCCCGAATTGTGACGCAGGACTGCTGCTGGACACGGCTGGCGCTCGCCTCTATCCATCTCGCTCTTGGTGGTGACTCATGCGGTAGTCAGGTTAGTCCCCCCAGCGAGGGCCTTCACACGCTGGAGGCACCTGGCAAGGAGTGCTCTGTCACAGGATCGATCAGGACGGGCCTGCCGTCACCCGCAGTTGAGCAATTCTTGAGGTGCGTCTCACCACGTCACCTCCTTTCGGGTATTGCGCGCTATGCCGTTGGACGGGCATACGCACCGAGTGCAGTGATCAGTTCACGATAGGTACAAGCAGGCCGCTTCGTGGATTGATCTTGTTCAGGTCAGTGAACCGCGGATCGAGGCCGTCATCGCCTCGACGAAGCGGGCCCTGGTGTCGTCGCTCGTCCGGTCCAGCGAGAGGTACGGGTTCAGGTCCTCCAGTTCGACGAGCAGCAGCTCACCGCTCCGCGTGCGGCACGCGTCGACGCGCTGGACGCCGTGGCCGAGGTCGTTCCACTCGACGAACCTCCGCGCGAACTCCAGGTCTTCGCGACTCGGCGTGTAATTCGCGAGCTCCCAGCGCCGGGCCGGGTCCGGCGCGTTCAACGCGTACTGGAAGTCGTGGTCCACGAAGTAGAACGACACCTCGTACCGAAAATCGATCTTCGGCTGGACCAGGACCTCGGTTCCGGCTTTCCGCGCGAGGTGGTTCTGGAGATCGCCTGCTTCGACGAACTCCAGGCCGTGTGAATCGGCGCCGGCTTTGGGCTTCACGACGTAGGTGTCGGCCTGGGGGAGTCCGGCCAGGTCGTTCCGGTCGGCCGTCGGGATGACCGGGTAGCCGAGGGCGGTCAGGTCGATCAGGTACTGCTTGCCGGCCATGTCGGCCTTGCCGGTCAGCGGGTTGTAGACGCGCTGGTTCGTGGCTGCGGCCTGTTCGCGGAAACGGGCGTAGGCGGTGGGGTACTCGATCACCGGGCCGCTGTTGCGGACGACGACCGCGTCGAAGCCCGCCATCAGGGCGGTGACGTCCTGCGGGTGGCAGACGGCCAGGTCGAAGGACTGTCTGAGCTGTGAGGTCAGGTAGATGTCCTCGTCGCAGTAGCGGCGCCCCCTGGCCTGGTAGGAGAGGTCGGAGACGTAGAGGACCGAGGGGCGGGGCGGCATGGGGCTCCTCTGGGGTTCCGGTTCGGGGGAGTCGGGTTGTGGCCGGGCTGCTCGCCCCTGGCGCACCGGTGGGCGGGCACGGGTGGACCGGCGCCGAGCTCGCTGCTCGCCGCCGTGCCTTCCGCTGTTCTCAGGCGGCTTCCGGGGTGTCGCCGTGACGCCACAGGCGGGCATAGGTGCCGTTGGCCCCTAAGAGGTCGGCGTGGGTGCCCTGTTCGATTATTCGGCCGTTGGCCAGGACGACTATTCGATCTGCTTTTGCCGCTGTGGCCAGGCGGTGGGCCACGACGAAGGTGGTCCTGGCGCCGGTCAGGTGGTCGCTCGCCGCCAGGACCGCTGATTCCGTGGCCGGGTCGAGGGCGGCTGTGGCCTCGTCGAGGAGCAACAGGTCGGGGTTGACCAGTTCCGCTCTGGCCAGGGCCACCAGTTGGCGCTGGCCGGCGGAGAGGTTGTTGCCCCGTTCGCCCACCGGTTGGCGGAAGCCGTTGTGGAGGGTGGCGATCGTGGGGAGGGCGCCTACCGCTGCCGTCGCCTTCTCGATCTCGTCTTGTGTGGCTTCCGGGCGGCCATAGGCGACGTTGCTGGCTATGTCGCCACCGAAGAGGTGGGCTTCCTGGGGGACCACGCCGAGGCGTTGGCGGTACTGGGAGAGTTCGTAGGTGCGGATGTCCGTGCCGTCCACCAGGACCGTGCCCTCGGTGGCGTCGTAGAAGCGGGCCACCAGTTTGACGAGGGTGGACTTGCCCGCGCCCGTTTCGCCTACCAGCGCGACTGTTTCGCCCGGGGACACGTGGAGGCTCACGTCGTCCAGGGCCGGGGTTTCCGCGCCCGTGTAGGTGAAGGTGACGTTGCGGAGCTCCACCTCGCCGCGGAGGCGGGGCGGGACCGGGACGGGCTCGGCCGGGGGTTCGACGGTGCTCGGGGTGCGGAGCAGGTCGCCGATGCGGCGGAGGCCGACCCTCGCCTGCTGGTAGCCGTCGAAGACGCCGGAGAGTTGCTGGATCGGGCTGAAGAACAGGCCCAGGTACAACAGGAACGCCAGCAGGACGCCTGGAGTCAGGCTTCCCGTCGCCACCCGGTGGGCGCCCACGGCGAGGACCACCGCTTGGGCCACGCCGGAGAGCATGGCCACGAACGGGAAGTACGTGGCGATGTAGCGCTGGGCCCGCAGGCGGGTGCGCCGGTAGGCGTCGCTGCGTTCCGCGAAGGCCTCGGCCGAGCGGCGTTCCCTCGTGTAGGCCTGGGAGGTGCGCAGGCCCGAGACGTTCTCCTGGAGGTCGGCGTTGACCGCGCTGACCCGTTCCCTGGCTTCCGCGTAGGCGGTGGAGGAGAGGCGTTGGAAGACCACCGTCGCCGCGATCAGGACCGGGAGCACCGAGAGGGCGATCAGCGCCAGCGAGGTGTCGGTGACGACCAGGGCCGCGGTGATGCCGACGACGGTGACCAGGCTGATCACAGCGGTGACCAGGCCTGTCTGCAAGAACGTCGACAGGGCGTCGACGTCCGTCGTCATCCTCGTCATGATGCGGCCGGCCATCTCGCGCTCGTAGTAGTCGAGGCCGAGGCGTTGCAGGTGGGCGTAGCTGCGGACGCGCAGCAGGTAGAGCAGGCGCTCGCCCAGGCGGGCCGCGAAGACGGTGCTGCCCGCCGTCGTCAGCCAGCCGATCACGACCAGGCCGACGCCCAGGCCCACGGCCCGCCACAGCGACGACTCGGCGCCGCCGACCACACCGCCGTCGATGCCCAGGCGCACCAGCGAGGGCATGCCCACGCCCACCAGCGCGTCGAGCACCACCAGGGCCGCCACGCCGCCCAGGGCCCAGCGGACCGGGCGCAGGAGACGGGCCAGGCGGAAGGCCGGGTCGGGCGCGCGCGGGTCTTCCCCGTGCAGGACCGGGACCTCGGTGGCGGGTGGGAGGGAACGGACCTGGGCCAGCAGCTCGGGGGTGGGCGGGCCACCCGCCAGGGCCGCCATGCTGCCGCCACCGGGGCCTCCGCCCCCTCCTCCGCGCCTGCTGGACGCGGCGGGCGCCGAGGGCTTGGCCTCGGCGATCAGGCGCTCGTCCAGGGCCTCCTGCGACAGCTTTGGCCACAGCTCGCCGGTCCGGACGGGCGCGGCGGACTCGATCGCCTCGCCGGGACCCGCCAGCAGGTCGCGGTAGAGGGCGCAGCGGGACATCAGCTCGGCGTGCGTGCCGACGTCGACCACTCGGCCCGCGTCCAGGACGGCGATGCGGTCGGCCAGCGACAGCGTGGACCGCCGGTGCGCCACCAGGAGAGTGGTGCGGTGGGCCGTGACCGACGCCAGCGTCGCGTGGATGGCGGCCTCGGTCGCGTTGTCGACGGCGGACGTCGCGTCGTCGAGCACCAGGATCCGCGGGTCGGAGAGCAGCGCGCGGGCCAGCGCCACGCGCTGGCGCTGACCGCCGGACAGGGTGAGGCCGCGCTCGCCGACCACCGTGTCGTAGCCGAGCGGCAGCGCGTTGATGAAGTCGTGGGCCTCGGCGGCCTTCGCGGCGCGCTCGACCTCCTCGCGCGAGGCGTCGGGACGCCCGTACGCGATGTTCGAGAACACCGTGTCGGAGAAGAGGAACGCCTCCTCGAACACCACGCCCACCGAACCGCGCAACGACTCGAGCTTCACCGTCCGCACGTCGGCACCGCCGACCCGGACCGAGCCCTCGTGCACGTCGTAGAACCGGGGCAGCAGCAACGACACCGTCGACTTGCCGGAGCCCGCGGTGCCCACCAGCGCCAGCGTCTCGCCCGGCTCGACGGAGATCGAGAAGTCCTTCAGGACGGGCTCGCTGCGGGCGTACCCGAACGTCACGCCGGAGAACGAGACCCCGAGCGGCCCGTCCGGCACCTCACCGGGGCCGTCCGTCACGTCCGGCTGCGAGTCGATCAGCTCGTAGACCCGCTCCACACCGGCGCGCGCCAGCTGGGCGGACACCATCAGGCTCGACAGCAGCCGCGTCGGCCCCACGAGGTTCGCCACGTACGTCGTGAACGCCAGGAACGTGCCCAGCGTGACCTGTCCGTGCAGCGCGAGCCAGCCGCCCAGCCCCAGCACCGCGACCTGCCCGAGCAACGGCAGCGCCGTCACCGTCGCGAGCGGCTTGGACGACAACCGCGCCGCCCGCATCCGTTCCGCGAACAACGACCGGGCGTGCTTCTCCAGCCGGGCGACCTCACGCGCCTCCTGACCGAAGCCCTTCACCACGCGGACGCCGGTGACGGTCTCCTCGACGTGCTGCGCCAGGTCGGCCGCCCGCTGCTGCGCCGACCACGTGGCCGGGAACAGCGTCAGCCGGGTGCGCCCGGCGAGCCACGCCACCAGCGGCAGCACGATCACCGCGATGATCGTCAGTGGCACCGACAGGTAGATCATCGCGGCCAGCGCGGCCAGCGCGAACACCACCGTGCCGATGGCCAGCGGCGCCATCATCAGCAACGACTGCACGAGCTGCAGGTCGGTGATCGAACGCGACACGATCTGCCCGGTCCGCAGCTCGTCCTGCTTCGCGCCGTCGAGCCGCTGCACCGCCGAGAACACGCCGAGCCGCAGGTCGTGCTGCACCCCCAGCGCCAGCCGCCCGCCCAGGTAGCGGCGCAAGAAGGCCGACCCGAACGTCAGCAGCTCGAGCACGACCAACGCCACCATGAGCGGCCACAACCTGTCGGTGCGGCCGCCCGTCGAGTCGTCGATCGCGGTCTTGAGCAGCAACGGGCCCGCCGCCTGCAGCCCCACGCCGACGACGGCGGCGAGCACCGACAGCACCACCAGGCGGGGGTGCTGCCAGCACGCCGCGGCAAGTCGGCGGATCCAGCCCTTCGTCACGGGACCCACAGTACGTTCGGGGTCCGACATAAAAGTGTGACGTCAGAAACGCCAGGTCAGGCGGGTGGTGTGGGCCGCGCACGCGAATGCGGGGCGATCGGCCCGCAGGTCCGGCGGGCGGTGCCGGTCGCGCAGCCGGGCCTGGGGGCGGCCACGCGCAGGCCTGGCGAGTGGTACCGAGCGCACGTCGCCGTCGCGAGCTGACCGCGCACGCAGGCCTGGCACGCGGTGGCAACCGCACTCGCGCTACAGCCACGCACGCTGCCTGGCGCGTGGTGCCGACCGCACTCGCGCACGCGCTGCACCACGCACGCTGGCCTGGCGCGCGGTGCCAACCGCGCTCGCCCGCCCGCTGCGACCACGCACGCTGGCCCGGCGAGTGGTGCCGACCGCACTCGCGCACGCGCTGCGACCACGCACGCTGGCCCGGCGCGCGGTGCCGACCGCATTCGCGCACGCGCTGCGACCACGCACGCTGGCCTGGCGCGCGGTGCCGACCGCATTCGCGCACGCGCTGCACCACGCACGTTGGCCTGGCGCGCGGTGCCAACCGGCGCCCACCCGCACAAGGCCGACCCACGCACGCAGCCTGGCGTGGCGATGCGCAGCGAGCCGTCTGAACTGTGGGGCTCTCGGAGGCGGTTCGGGCCCGTACACGGCGATCGGGGCTTGACCTTGAGGGGCGGGGTGCTACCCCTTCGGGCACGGCCGGGCGCTTTTCAGCCCGGCCTTTTCCGGCCGTCACAGCACCCCGCCGGAGGCTCGAGGTCAAGCCCCGATTGCAACCCGCAAAGTCCGTCAAGACCCGCGAGACCACCCTCGCAAGGCGACCGAATCAAGCAAACGCGACCAACCCCGCTGGAACGCGACCGACCTCACTGGAACGCGGCCAAACCCAGGAGCGCGACCACCGCAGGAATCAGGTGATGTCCTTGGACTGCGTGACCGCCCATCCGCCCGCGAACACGACCCCGGCCCACCCGAGGAACACGATCCCCGACAGCCACCAGTCCTGCGCCCCGGCCGCACCCGCGATCGCCCGCAGCACGTCCTCGATCTCCGTCGGCACGACACCCGCCGACGACAGGAACAGGTCGACCGCGACCGACCCGGTGAGCCCGTTGATCGAGCCGTTCGGCAGGAAGCCGATCACCGCCGGCACCTGGAGGTACGCGAGCACGCCGTGCACCACGTTCTCGATCACCACGAAGTAGATCAGCAGGAGCACGATCGCCCCGGCCACGTTCGGGACCAGCGCGCCGACGCCGACGCCGAACATCGTCATCAGGATCGACGACAGCACGCAGACCAGCGTCAGCATCGCCCAGCCGCCGGCGTCCGGGAGCTGGCCCGAGTCGCTGGTGATGACCACGCCGATGCCGAGGAACAGCATGATCGCGAGGCCGTAGATCGCGCCCCACAGCACGTACACCAGCATCTTCGCCAGCAGGGCGTGCATCCGCGACGGCGCCGTCAGGAACGTCGTGGTGATCGTGCGCCGGCTGATCTCGCCGGAGATCGCCATCGCGCCGAAGATCATCGGGAAGATCGTCGAGATGTTGATCGCCCGGGCCATGCCGAACAGCGAGACCTTCCACTGGTCCGGCGTGACCCCGAGGAAGTCCGACACCTCGTCGACGTCACCGCTCGACGCGAAGTCCACGAAGAACTGGCCCAGCAGACCGGTCGCGAGGCCCCAGCCGAGCGCCAGCACCGCGGTCGGGATCAGCAGGCCCCACCACAGGCCGGTCGTCGTGGTCTTGCGGAGCTCCGCTCCTACGAGGTTGCCCATCAGGCCCACCCACCCTGCTGCTTGAACGGGGCCTGCGCGGGCGCGTACCCGGCGTACTGGCCACTGGTGAGCTGGAAGAACAGCCGCTCGAGGTCGATCTGCTCCTCCTGGATGCCGTAGATCGACACACCGGCCTGCAGCGCGAGGTCGGCGACCTGCCGCGAGTCCACACCGGACACCGCGAGCCTGCCGTCCGGCAGCTGCTCGATCATCTGCACGCCGGCGGCGCGCAGGGCGTTCGCGAGGGCGTTGATGTCCGACGGCTGCACGAGAACGCGCCGCTGCTGCGACTGCCGCAACTGGTCCAGCGGTCCGTAGAACATCGTCTGGCCGCGCGAGATGATCACGACCTGGTCGACGGTCTGCTCGACCTCGGCCAGCAGGTGGCTGGAGATCAGCACCGTGCGGCCCATGCGCGCGTACGACTGCAGGAACGTGCGCAGCCAGGCGATGCCCTCCGGGTCGAGGCCGTTCGCCGGCTCGTCCAGCACGAGCACCTGGGGGTCGCCGAGCAACGCGGTGGCGAGCGCGAGTCTTTGCTTCATGCCGAGCGAGAACCCGCCCACCTTGCGGTCGGCGGCGCTGCCCAGGCCGACCAGGCCGAGGACCTGGTCGGCCTGCGCGTCCGGCACGCCGATGGCCGACGCGTACACGCGCAGGTGGTTGCGGGCGGAGCGGGCGGGGTGGAACCCCTGCGCCTCCAGCACCGCGCCCACCACGCGGCCGGGCTGGCCGAGTTGGTGGAACGGTCGTCCGTTGATCGTCGCCGTGCCGCCCGTGGGTTTGACGAGGCCCAGCAACATCCGCAGGGTCGTCGTCTTGCCCGCGCCGTTCGGACCGAGGAAGCCCGTCACGCTGCCGGGTGACACGGTGAAGCTCAGGTTCTGCACCGCGGTCACCGGACCGAACTGCTTGGTCAGGTTCTGGACCGCGATGAGGCCGCTGCCGTCATGCATGCGGCCCATCCTGCCTGAAAGGTCACTCCGGCAAGGCGTGCTTGGGACGAGACACGACGGGCGCGCGGTGCACCACCGGTGGTTCGTCGGTCAGGACCGGCAGCTCGGTGGTCATCTCGGCCGGGGTTTCCTCCGGCATCTCGATAACACCTGATCGAGTGAAGGGGTTGCGCAACGGCCTGCGCCGTTCGCGGTGCGGCAGCCCTTCTCCGATGAGGTGCTGGTGCGCCATGTTCCAGACCTGGCAGGGCCACCGGCGCCGGCGCAGCCATCCGGGACACGCCCGGCACCGGCCGTCCTCGTCCGGCTGGTGCACCGTCAGCAGCAGGCGCCAGCCGTCCGCGAGGCGGTGGATCTCCGCGCGGGCCAACGGAACCAGCGCCTCGGCCTCTCCGTGCTCGGCCACCTTGTCCAGCAGTGCCAGGCGTTGCAGCACCGCGTCGCGCAGGCTCGCGTCCATCACATCTTCGCCGTGGCCTGGTCGAGCAGCGAGCCCAGCCTGCGCGTCTGGGTGGCGGACATCACAGCGGTCTCGCCAGGAGGCGTGACCAGCAGGACGCGGTCGTTCTCCACCAGAACGGTCATCGACCTGTCGCGACCGAACGGGTCGTGGCAGTGGATCCATCCCTGTGGTTCAGCCATGGAATCTCCCTTCGAGGGACACCCGACTTGGTCTTCATCGGCCGAACCCCCTGCTCGCCGCACCGCGAACCGGGGAATTCACTCGTTTGCTGGACCGGCCGGACACGTGCAGTGGTCCACTCGGGGAAACTTTCGGGTCGCGTTTCGGCGGGGGTGCTGGGCGCGCTGCCACAGAGCCCGCTATATTTGGTGACGGCGGCCCCGCTCCCAGTGACCCCCAGGCTGGTTGAGCGCGGCCGCCCTTTATTTTTCCCACTTTTCCGGCACGTCCTGTCCAGAAATCTGTTGCGCCCAGCGCTCTCGTACGCTGTAAGGTCCTCGTACACCGTAAGGGGGACCGGAGATGACTTCGACGACCGAAGAGGTTGGGGTGCGCCCGCACCCGCAGCGCTGGGCCGTGCTCGGCGTGCTGTGCCTGTCCGTGATGGTGGTGGTGCTGGACAACACCGTGCTCAACGTGGCCATCCCGTCGATCTCGACGAGCCTCGGCGCGAGCACCGCGGACATCCAGTGGATGATCAACGCCTACTCGCTCGCACTGGCGGGCCTGCTGCTCACGACCGGTTCGCTGAGCGACAGGTTCGGCCGCAAGCGCGCACTGCTCACGGGGCTCGTCCTGTTCGGCACGGGAAGCGCGGTCGCCGCCTACGCGAGCACGTCCGAGGCGTTGATCGCCGCACGCGGCTTCATGGGCGTCGGTGCCGCCGTGCTGATGCCGGGCACGCTCGCCGTGCTCACGCAGTTGTTCGACGACAGGGAACGCCCGAAGGCCATCGGCATCTGGGCCGCTGTCACGAGCCTCGGCTTCGCGGCCGGACCGGTGATCGGTGGCGCGCTGATCAAGCACTTCTGGTGGGGTTCGGTGTTCCTGATCAACGTGCCGGTCGCGGTCCTCGCGCTCGCGGCCGTCGCGTTCCTGGTTCCGGAGTCCAAGGACCCGACCGTGCGCAGGCCGGACGTGATCGGCTCGATCCTGTCGATCGTCGGCATGGTGTCGGTCGTGTACGCGGTGATCGAGGTGCCGGAGCACGGGTTCGGCTCCGCGGAGTTCGGCGTGCCGATCGCGGTCGGCCTCGTGACCATGGCCGGATTCGCCCTATGGGAACGGCACACCACCGACCCGATGCTCGACCTGACATTCTTCAAGAACCGCCGCTTCACCGGTGCCGTGGCGTCCGGCGTGCTGGCGGCGTTCGGCATGGCGGGCTCGCTCTTCCTGCTGACGCAACACCTCCAGGGCGTGCTCGGCTACAGCCCGCTGGAGGCCGGCGTGCGCGTGGCGCCGATGGCGATCGCGCTGCTCGTCACCAGCAACACGTTGGGACAGCTCGTGATCAGGCTCGGCGCGGGCCGGGCGATGCTGCTCGGCATGACGATCGTTGCGGCCGGCGTGGCCCTGCTGTCGATCGGCACCACCTACCCGCCGACACTGGCCGGGCTGGTCCTCATTGGCGTCGGAGTCGGTGTGTCGCAACCGGTCGCGGTCAACGCGCTGATGGGGTCGATCCCACCGGAACGCGCCGGTGTCGCCTCCGGGCTGTCGGGCACGTTGTCGGAGCTGGGCTCCTCCTTCGGCATCGCGGTGCTGGGCGCGTTGCTGTCGGCGCGGTTCCTCGCGTCGCTGCCGGACGGGGTGCCGGGCCGTTCGCTGAGCGAGGCGTTGCACAGCGGCGCGGACATCACCGTCGTGCGCGAGGCGTTCTCCAACGGCATGAGCGTGAGTCTCGTGATCGGCGCGATCGCCGTGTTCCTGGGAGGTGTTGTGGCCAGCGTGTTGCTGCGGCGTGCTTAGGATCGTCCACGTGGAGAGCGTGTGGTTCAGCAAGCCCAGGCCGAGCAGCAACCAGCCCCTCGGCCTGAGCCGGGAAGCCATCGTCCGCAAGGCGATGGAGATGCTGGACGAACACGGCCTGCAGAAGCTGTCCATGCGCAAGCTCGCCGCCGAACTCGGCGCGGCCCCCATGTCGCTCTACTGGCACGTGCCGACGAAGGACGCGCTGATCGAGCTGTGCCTCGACGAGATCTACGGTGAGTTCCCGTTGCCGGAACCGGACGACGACTGGGAGCCGGCCGTGCGCGAGATGATGCACTCGATGCGTCGTCTCGCGCACAAACACCCGTGGTGGATCCGCGGCATCGGCGAGTTCAACAGCATCGGCCCGAAGGCCGTCGCCATGAGCGACGCGATGCTGGCACCCATGCTGCGGGCAGGGCTGTCGCTGGGCGGGGCGGCACGGTCGATCTCGACGATCTCCAGCTTCGCGGTCGGGTACGCGATCGCCGAGGTCAACTTCGTCGCCCGCGGCGGGATGGACTCACCGCCGCCGGACCTCGCGAAGATCGCCGACATGTACCGGGAGCAGCACCCGACCTACGTCACCATGCTGGACCAGCCGGAGATCTGGTCGCTCGAGGGCCAGTTCGAGTTCGGGCTGGACTGCGTGATCGACGGCATCAAGGCGCGCGTCGCCGCCCTCCGGTAGGCGAAACCCCCGCAGCGATTCACGCGTGCGGGGGCCTCTTTCATTCAGTTGGTCGTCAGACGACGCTCTCCAGCGCCGTGTGCGGCAGGCCGGTCGCCTCGGCCACCGGGCCGTTGGTCAGCTTGCCGGCGTGGGCGTTCAGGCCCAGAGCCAGCGAACGGTCGTCCTTCAGCGCCTTCTCCCAGCCCTTGTCGGCCAGCGCGACCGCGTACGGCAGCGTCACGTTGGTCAGCGCGTAGGTCGAGGTGCGCGGGACGGCGCCCGGCATGTTCGCGACGCAGTAGAACACCGAGTTGTGGACCTCGTAGGTCGGCTCGGCGTGCGTGGTGGCGCGCGAGTCCTCGAAGCAGCCGCCCTGGTCGATGGCGATGTCGACGAGCACCGAACCCGGCTTCATGTCGGCGACCAGCGCGTTCGACACGAGCTTCGGCGCGGCCGCACCGGGGACCAGCACGGCGCCGATGACCAGGTCGGCCTCGCGGACGGCCTGCTCGATGGCGAACGAGTTCGAGGCGAGCGTGCGCAGGCGGCCCTGGAACTGGGCGTCGATCTGGCGCAGGCGGTCGACGTTGGTGTCGAGGATCTGCACGTCCGCGCCCATGCCCACGGCGATCGTGGCGGCGTTGATGCCGGCCACACCACCGCCGATCACGACCACGCGAGCCGGGGCGACACCGGGGACGCCACCGGGCAGCACGCCGCGGCCGCCGGAGGGCTTCATCAGGCTGAACGCGCCGACCTGCGGGGCCAGCCGGCCCGCGACCTCGGACATCGGGGCGAGCAGCGGCAGCGCGCGGTTCGGCAGCTGCACGGTCTCGTAGGCGATGGCCGTGGTGCCGGACGCCAGCAGCGCCTCGGTCAGCGGCTTGTCGGCGGCGAGGTGCAGGTACGTGAAGAGGGTCTGGCCGGCGCGCAGGCGCGGGTACTCCTCGGCGATGGGCTCCTTGACCTTCAGGACCAGGTCGCCCTCGGACCAGACGTCGTCGGCGGTCGCGAGGACCTTGGCACCGGCGGCGAGGTACTCCTCGTCGGTGATCGCGGAGCCCAGACCGGCGCCCTGCTCGACGAACACGTCGTGCCCGCGGCTCGTCAGCTCGTGCGCACCGGCAGGGGTGAGAGCGACGCGGTACTCGTGGTTCTTGATCTCGCGGGGAACTGCGATCCGCACGATGACTCCTCCGTTCGGTGGCCGACATCTCACAATGTGAGCCACTCGCAAGGTCATGTCACTGTGCAGATCGCACTATCCGGCACCTGCTGGATTGTTCACTTGGGACAGAGCGACCTGAACATGACTCGCGTTCCAGTCGACGTCCCCGCGTTGACACTCGACCGGGACCGCACATAGCGTGCGCGCCGAGAACTGAACACCGGCCGCGGCGCGCAAGCGCCACAACCCGAGTGGGAGAGACCTCGACGACCGAGTCGGGGCGCCGAAGGGGCAAGCTCCCGCACACTCTCAGGCAGCAAGACCGCTCGGGGTAGGCAACTCTGCACGGCGGAGGGGGCGCAAGCAGTCCTGACCCGTCACAGCCAGAGGAGTCGCGCCGTGGAGTTCCCCGAGAACCTGCTCTACACCGTCGAGCACGAGTGGGTCGACTGGACGCCGGGCACCCAGGACCCGCTGACCTGCGGAATCACCGAGTACGCGGCCGACGCGCTGGGCGACATCGTCTACGTGCAGCTCCCCGAGGTCGGCGCGAAGGTCGTCACCAACGAGGTCTGCGGTGAGCTCGAGTCCACCAAGTCCGTCAGCGACCTGTTCTCGCCCGTCACCGGCGAGGTCATCGAGGTCAACAGCGCCGTCGTCGAAGACCCGGCCATCGTGAACAACGACCCGTACGGCGCCGGCTGGCTGTTCAAGGTCCGCGTCGAGTCGGCCGAGAACCTGCTCACGGCGGCGAAGTACGCCGAGCTCACCAAGACCGACTGACATGGGCCTGACTGACCGCTCCACCACCACGAAGGACTGATCAGTGGCGATCAGCGTTTTCGACCTGTTCTCCGTCGGCATCGGCCCGTCCAGCTCCCACACGGTCGGCCCGATGCGCGCGGCGGCCATGTTCGTCGACAAGCTCGGCGAGCGCGCGTCCACAGTGGACCGCGTGCACGTCGAGCTGTTCGGCTCGCTCGGCGCGACCGGGCACGGCCACGGCAGCCCGAAGGCCGTGTTCCTCGGCCTCGAGGGCAACCTCCCCGAGGAGGTCGACCCCGCGGTCGCGGCCGGCCGCGTCGAGGAGATCATCTCCGGCGGACGGCTCAAGCTCGGCGGCACGCACGAGATCGGCTTCGTGCACGACCGCGACCTCGTCATGCACCGCCGCAAGTCACTCCCGTTGCACCCCAACGGGATGAGCTTCGAGGCCTTCGCGGACGGCAAGTCGGTCGAGCACGCCGTCTACTACTCGATCGGCGGCGGCTTCGTCGTCGACGAGAACGCGAGCGGCACCGACCGGATCAAGCCGGACACCACGCCGTTGCCGCACCCGTTCCTGACCGGCGACCAACTCCTCGCGCGCTGCCGCGAGACCGGCCTGTCGATCAGCGAGATCATGATGGCCAACGAGCTGTCGTGGCGCACGGAAACCGAAGTCCGCGAAGGACTCCTGCACATCTGGCACGTCATGCAGGAGTGCGTCGAACGAGGCTGCACCGAACACGGCGTCCTGCCCGGCGGCCTGAAGGTCCGCCGCCGCGCCGCCGAGATGCGCAAACGCCTGGAGGGCGAGCACTTCGTCACCGACCCGCTGCGGGTCATGGACTGGGTGACGCTCTTCGCGCTCGCCGTCAACGAGGAGAACGCGGCGGGCGGCCGCGTCGTCACCGCACCGACCAACGGCGCGGCCGGCATCGTTCCGGCGGTCCTGCACTACTACACGAAGTTCGTGCCGGGAGCCTCCGACGACGGCGTCGTCCGCTTCCTGCTGACCGCGGGCGCGATCGGCGTGCTGTTCAAGGAGAACGCGTCGATCTCCGGCGCCGAGGTCGGCTGCCAGGGCGAGGTCGGCTCGGCCTGCTCGATGGCCGCGGGCGGGCTCGCCGAGGTGCTCGGGGGCACTCCCGAACAGGTCGAGAACGCCGCCGAGATCGCGATGGAGCACAACCTGGGGCTGACCTGCGACCCGATCGGCGGCCTCGTGCAGATTCCCTGCATCGAACGCAACGCCGTCGCGTCCATCAAGGCCATCACGGCCGTGCGCATGGCGTTGCGGGGCGACGGCTCGCACTTCGTGTCGCTCGACAAGGTCATCAAGACCATGCGGGACACCGGCAAGGACATGTCCGTGAAGTACAAGGAGACGGCACGCGGCGGCCTCGCCGTGAACGTCATCGAATGCTGAACTCGGCCATCAGGTCGACGTTCTCCAGCGCTTGACGAGCGTCCCGGCTGTCGATCCTGGACAGCCGGGCGCGCAGCGCGGGGGAGTGCAGCCAGTCGCGGATCGGCTTTCCGGGGTCGTCCCACAACATCCAGGTGAGCAACGGGCCGTTGTCGCGTCCGTAGTGCCACGAGTAGTCGTGCGCGACATGGGCGACGACGTCGTCCTCGAAGGTGTCGACGAGCCGCAGCCAGGGAGCCATGTCCCGGTCCAGCTGAGCGGCCGCGTGGAGCAGTTCGTCCAGTCGCCACCAGCGCTCCGGGTCCGCCGCCGCACGCACGACGACATCGGTGACCAGCGCGCGCAGCGCGGCTTGCTCGCTCTCCGGCCAGCTCTCGAACCGGGCCCACGCCAGCCCCGCGGTGAGCTTGCCGTCCGGATCGTTCTCCAGCACCCCGACCACCCGGTACCCGAGCCGGCGCCACGCAGGCTCGTACTCGTCGCGCTCGAAGTGGTCCGTGCTCTCCCAGGCGAACTTGTGCACGAGCTTGTCGGACAGCAGCTCGGGATCCCCGTCGAGCAGATCCAGCTCGTCCTGCCGCCAGCACCGTCCGCATCCGTTCACACGATCAGCCCAATCAGCCACACCAAGCGGATTCACCAGGTCAGCGGGCGTCGTACGCCTTCTGCGCGTCCAGCACCTCGGGCATCCGCGCTTCCAGCAGGTGGATCAACGAGAGCAGCCGCTCCGCCGTCTCGCGCCCCAGCGGCGTGAGGCTGTAGTCGACGCGCGGCGGGTTCGTGGGCTGCGCGTCGCGGTGCACGAGCCCGTCGCGCTCCAGCGCCTGCAACGTCTGGGACAGCATCTTCTCGCTGACCCCGTCGACGCGGCGGCGCAGTTCGTTGAACCGCAGCGGGCCGTCCACGAGCACGCCCATCGTCAGGCCGCCCCACCTGCCGGTGACGTGCTCCAGCAAGGGACGTGACGGGCACGCCTTCGCGAACACGTTGTACTCCATGTCAGCATCATAGCTGGTGAGAACGCTAACTGATAGTAAGTGTGAGGGTTCTCCGCGTCAGAGAACCCTCACACCGTCAGAACGGCCAGGTGGCGTTCTGACCTGCCTCGAGCAACGGGACCATGCGAAATGTTGCGTCCGTAAGGCCGCCGAATTCGTGCCTGTTGGCCTTGCCGGTCGCGTACGCCGCGTGCTCGTACCCGCCCAGGTTGAACCCGTAGATCGGCACGTGCGCCGGCACGACGTCCGAGACGCCCTTGCCGTAGTACCCGGACATCGTCTGCATGTCCGAGATGATGAACACGCGGTCGTGCCGCCGGTACGAGCGCCGCAGCGACCCGACGATGTCGGTGCCGTGCCCGACCTCGCCGATCCGCCGGAGGAACCGGTCCACCTCGCGGATCACCGACGCCCCTCGTGGGACGTCGTGGCGGAACGTGCCGTCCGCGAACCCGACCACGTCGACCTGCTCGCCCTTCGCGCCGAGCGCGACGCCGAAGACCGCCGCGGCCTTGGCCGGGGTGACCTTCGAACGGGCCGAGATCGCGCCGCCCGACATCGACGCCGAGGTGTCGATGAGGACGAGCGACCGGCCCGGCAGTGCGGGCAGGTTCGCCAGCGACGCCTGCAGCGCCTGGTCCAGGGCGTGGCCCCAGCGCAGGCTCGGCGCCGCCTCGTACGCGGACAGGAAGCGGAACGGGAACTGGCGCGAGCGCGCGACCTGGCCGGGGTCGGCCAGACGTGCCGCGACCAGCGCCGCCGCCTCGTCGGACAGGCCGGCCTCGTCGAAGTTCCTGAGGTTCCTCAACTGGGCCATGTACCCCATCGACGGCGCCAGCGCCTCCCACACCTCGCGGGTGAGCGGTCCCTGCAGCCATCCCGCCACGGCCTCCCACGTCATCCCGGCCCGCTGCAGCACGTCGGCCGCGTCGGGACGCGAGAAGAGCGCACGGCGCTGTTCCAGCGGCCACGCCATCAGCTCACACCGTGCCGCGACCACGCGCAGCGCCTCCGGCACCTCGGTGTCGGGGGAGCGGCGGCGGTCCAGCACGTACTGGAAGAGCTCGCCCTGCCACGGTGCTGCGGGCGACGGGTGGGCGAGGTTCAGCACGTCGGCCATCCGGTAGCCGCGGGCGTCGCTGTCCCACTTGAGGACCGCGCGCTCGTCGTACAGCCGCCGGACGGCGTCGGAGATGCCGCGCTTGATCGGCTTCGGGACGCGCCGGCCGTTCTGGGCGGTCCAGTAGGCGAGGAGTTCGCCCGGCTCGTCCGCCCGCTGGAGGACGGAGTCGACGACGGCGCGGTTGGTGACGCCCGCGTCGGACTCGGCGACCAGGCGGGCGAGCACGAACTCCGCCGCGCCGACCAACGACGCGGTGCGCATGTTCGCCTCGCTGCGCAGCCACTTGAGCAGGCGCGCGGTCCATTCGGGATCCGCGAGTGCCGCGGCGTGCACGAGCGCTGCGAAGCGGTTGTCGCGCTTGCGGCCGGACTCGTAGAACGTGTCCTCGCCGCCCATGTTCGACACGGCGAGCAGGAACAGCTCGGACTTCGTGTCGCGCGCGTAGCCGTCGCCGCGCTCGTGGGTGCGGCCCGTCGGTTCCGGCGCCGTGGCGACAGGGCTGGTGCCCGCCGGACGCGCGCGGAAGATGTTGAACTTCGCCATCGGCTCTTTCCCCCTTTTGGGCAGACAAAAGGGAGCTCACGAACTCCACACGTGTCCGAGGTCGAGGTCGCGGAAGGTACGTGCTGCTCTGCCAGTTGAGCTACAGCCGCCGAACGACTGACGGGACTCGAACCCGCAACCCGCCCATTAGGAGTGGAAGTAACCCTCTGCTTCGCACCGGACACGTGTGGAGTTGTGCGCTCCCGAGATCAAACACGCCCGCGGTTGGGTTTTCATCTCCAATGAAGTAACCGCGGACTTTCGCACCGGGTGCTATTTACATGCAACCACACCGCGCCAGCGAATTAATTCGAAGCCGATGTGGAGTTTGGACGCCCGAGATCAGATCACGGAAGGTGACGTGCTCACCGAGGTGAGCAGAGACCGGCCGGAGCCGGCCTCAGGAATCGAACCTGAGAATCACCGGAAGTAACCCTCCGCTGCGCACCGGGCGCTCATTCATACAACCACGCCGCGCAAAGGGTTTTTCTAAGGCGCCGCCTTCACGAGCCGGCGCAGGAGGTAGAAGAGGCCGACCGTCAACAGGAATCCGGCCGCGCTGATCATCACGATCTGCTCGACGGTCTCGGCCTTCGACCCGGCGAACACGTAGGCGGCGCAGATCGGCAGGGTTCCGATGAGCGTGTACGACATGAAGGTCCGGAACGACACCCTGGACACCCCGGCGGACACGGACACGGTCTCCGCCATCATCGGGATGCCGCGGGCCACGCCGAAGAACCACGGCCCGAACTGGCGGCCCCAGCGCCGCATCTCGGTCAACTCCTCGATGGTCACCACCCGCCGCACCAGGACCGGGCCCGCGAACCGCCCCAGGGCGTACCCTGCGGCAGAGGAACCCAGGGATCCGACGACCGCGAGTGCCAGCCCGAGGGGCAGGCCGAGTGCCGTTCCCGCCAGCACGATGAGCGGCGTGGACGGCACGGGCAGCAGCACGTCCACGACGAGCAGGGCGAAGATCGCCGCCGCCGCCCACACCGGGTCGATGCCGCGCACCCACGTCACGACACCGTCGAAGTCGATGAGGTCGAGTGCCTCGAACACGATCCAGCTCAGCAACACGAAGCCGAGCACGACGGCCGGTATCCACTTCCACCGGACGCCCGTCTCATAACTCATCGGGTGATGGTCGCCCACGTCGATCCGCCGGACAATCCGCCAGTGGCGCAGGTTCCGCGAAGGGACACACATGAGTGACGATCTCGTGCCTTTTCTGGGGCACTGGGTGCTCGACCCGGCACGCTCCGCATACACCGGCGGCACCCCTCCGCGCAGCGGCCACTACGACCTGAGGCTCGAGAACGACCGGCTGGTGGTCAGCATCGAGGGCGTCCTCGGGTCCGGCGACCCCATCCGCACCGGGTACACATTGGACCTCTGGCAGGACACGCCGATGAGCGTCGGCCACGTCGACCGCGTGCGCACGGTCGTCGAGCCGCGCCGGTTCTGCACCATCGCCTACGCGGGTGCGCAAGCGGTTGCGCGGGCGTGGCGGGTGCTCGGCCACCTCAACGAGATGACGGTCGTCCAGTCGGCGCCGGACCAGTTCGGCGTGTGGCGCGACGACGTTTCGGTGTACCGCAGGCAGTTCTAGGAGCGCGGCCGGAACACCGCGACGACGACCCGCAGGCCCAGCAGCACCGAGATGATCATCAGGTTGTAGCCGAACACCTGGTGCAGACCCACGTCCGGCGAGATCCGCGGCCCGCCGGACGAGCCGAGCAGCAGGACCGACATCACGCCCGCCGTGGCGCCCAGGGCCGTCAGCATCACCTGGTGCAGCAGGCCCGTGACGAACGACCTGTCGCGTTCGTCCGCGAACAGCCGCACCGACATGCTCAGGCGGCCCTGCTCCACCGCCCCGGTGATCCGGTCGATCCGCCGCGGCAGCCGGCGCAGCATGGGTAGCACGGCCTGCAGTTCCTCGGCCATCGTGCGTTTCACCGACTCGGCCGTGAGCCGTTCGGAGATCTGCTCGGCGGCGAAGGCCCGCGACTCGACCACGATGTTGAAGCCCGGCGCCAGCTCCGCGAGCGTGCCCTCCAGCGTCGCCAGGGCCCGGAACACCGCCGCGACCTCCGGCGGGATGCTCAGGCCGAACCGGGACACGATCAGGAACAGGTCGCCGAACATCTCCACGTCCGGCCGCATGCCCGCGCCGAGGTGGCGGGCCATGAACTGGCCGAGGGCACGCTCCAGCCGTTGCTCGTCGATGTCCTCGGGATGGGACGTCAGCTCCAGCAGCGCGTCGGTGAGGCCCGCCGGGTCGCTGCGGTCGATCGCGAGGAGCAGCCGTTGCAGCGCCGAGCGCAGCGCGGAGTCGATCCGCCCGACCGAGCCGAAGTCGAGCAGGCCGAGGCGGCCGTCCGTCAGCAGCAGCACGTTGCCGGGGTGCGGGTCCGCGTGGAAGACGCCGTCGAGCATGACCTGACGCAGCACGAACCGCAGCAACGTCCGTGCGAGCCCCTCGTCCTCGGACGCGCCCCGCAGCGGCACGCCGTCGAGCCGGTCCATGACGAGGACGCGTGCGGTCGACAGGTGGACGTGCGGCAGGCCGACCGACGAGTCCGACGCCGCCGCCACGGCCGTGATGTTGCGCGCCTCGATCCTGAAGTCGAGTTCCTCGCGCAACGCCGCCGCGAACCCGGCCGCGAGGTCCCGGATGCCCAGCGCGGAGCCCCAGCGGGTGCGCTGCAGCGTCTCGGCGAGGCGCGAGACGATGTCGAGATCCCCCTCGGCCGTTGCCCGCACGTCTGGCCGTTGCACCTTCACGACGACCTCGGCGCCGGAGCGCAGCACGGCTCGGTGCACCTGCGCGATCGAGGCCGCCGCGAGTGGTTCGGGGTCCACCTCGCGGAAGGCGTCGAGCCCGACCTCGGCGTCGAGCACCTCGCGCACCTGGTCCCACTTCGCCGCGGGCACCTTGTCCTGCAACAGGCTCAGCTCGTCGACGAAGTCCTGCGGCAGCAGGTCGGCGCGCGTCGACAGCACCTGCCCGAGTTTCACGAACGTCACGCCCGCGTCCTGCAACGCGAGCCGCAGCGACCGCGAGAGGCCGGTGGAGGTGCGTTCGCGGCCGCGCAGGTAGGGCCCCAGGCCGTGGCGGAACGCGATCGCGGTGATCCGCGAGTACCGCCGGGTCCGCGCGATCCGGCGCCGCGCCATGCCCCACCACTCGGTGGGCGGCGGGATCGAGCCGGTCGGGACGATGATCTCCGCGAGCGCCAGCACCGCGATCACGGCGAGGATGGACAGTCCGAGTTGGAGCGTCACGAGACCCGCGGACGGTTCGGCTGTCGTCTCGCCGAAAGTGCTTTGTGCGACCGACATCGCCAGCGCGCACGCCAGCGCGGTGCGGATCAGGCCGATGCGCAGGCCGAGGATTCGCCGCGCGGCCAGGGCCATGCCCAGCACGAGCAGCAGGAACGTGATCGGGAAGCCGATCGTGTAGACCAGGAAGTCCCCCATGCCCGGCATGCTAGGCCGTGCGAGCTGAAGGCCACCGGTTGTTCCAGCACGACGGCGGTGTGCTGGAACAACCGGTGGCGCGATCAGGGGATCAGAAGTCGAAGACCTTGCCCGTGTGCGCGCGCAGCACGCACGGGTTCGAGTACACCTGCTGGAAATCGATCTTCTTGTTGCGCCACTTGCCGCGCAACGTCGCCTTGGTCGGGTTCAGCTCCATCGTGCACATCACCTCCGCCGCGTCCAGTCTGCGGAAGTCGCCCTCGACGGGCGTGAGCTGGTCGCACGCCTGCTGGGCGTTGCGGTGCAGTCCACCCGTGGGTTCGCAGGTCAGCTGCGTGGTGCTGAGCGTGCCCATCTCCGGCTGCACCGACAGCGTCACGCCGGCTGCGGGGAAGAGGGCCTCTGTCAGGGGGGCCGCCTGGGCCGTCGCGGGGACGAGCGGTGCGGCGAGCGCGAGACAGGCAAACAGAAGTCGGGTCCTTGCCATGCCAACACTCTGGCGCGGCAAAGACCCGAGATTCCATTCAACCGGGCGGTAACACCAGATCGTGTAATCCGCCCTGACTGCGTGCAACTAGACGCGCGTGGACTCCGTCCTGGCGAGCGCCTTCGCCACCTGGTCACCCACCGCAGCCATGCCCTTGGCGTTCGGGTGAACGGGGAACGCGAGGCTCGTCGGGATGATGCCCTCGACCCACTTGTCCCACGGCGCCGCGCACGTGTCGCGACCGAGGCTGATGTCGTAGGGGTTCACGAACGTGGCACCGGCCGCTTTCGCCTGTGCGCCCAGCATTCCGTTCAGCTGCTGCTGCACGTTGTCGAGGTACGGCACGTCGCCCTTGGAGATCGGCACGACGGGCCAGCAGCCGCCGGACGGCGGCAGGATCCGCAGGTAGCCGACCACGACGACCTTCGCCTTCGGGCTGCGCTGCTTGATGCCCTGCAGGACGGCGGCCACCTTGGCGGCGGTGGCGTCGACGCGCTGACCGAGCGAGTCGCCGTAGTTCGCCTTGCAGGGAGCGCCGTTCGGATCGGTGATGCTCTTGCCGGCGCAGGTCAGGATGATGTCGGAGAAGCCGATGTCGTTGCCGCCGATGGACACCGTGACGAGGTCGGTATCGGCTTTGAGGGCGGAGAACTGCGGCACCGACTGGCCGGGGACGCCGGACTGGACGCCCGCCATGTCCTTGGTCTGCGCGCCACCGCAGGAGATGTCGGTGAAGTTGGCGATGCCGAGCTTCCGCGCGAGCACGGACGGGTAGTTCTGCGTGGACTTGAAGCAGCTCAGCGGGTCGAGCCGCTGCAGGGGGATGAACGGTCCCGAGACGAACGAATCTCCGAGCGAGACGTAGTTCCGGTAGGTCGGTGCGGCGGCGGCGTGCGGTGCCAGCAAGGCCGCGAACAGGGCTGTGAGCAGGGAAACGACAGTCACTCGGCGCGTCATTGCTACCTCGTTACTGAAGAGTAGGAACGTAGGACGAAGGGTGACCGGACCATTGCGCAGTGTCAATCCCTCCACCAGGCTGGAACGATGACGGGGGCACGCAAAGTAGCGACGGCTTCAGCGGTCGGTAACACGATCGAGTTGTACGACTTCCTGCTCTACGGCACGGCGTCGGCGCTCGTGTTCGACAAGATCTTCTTCCCGCAGTTCGACTCGCGCGTCGGCGTGCTGCTCGCGTTCGCCACGTTCGGCGCGGGTTTCTTCGCCCGGCCGCTGGGCGGCGCGGTCATCGGGCACCTCGGTGACCGGATCGGGCGGCGGCCGATGCTCGTGATCACCCTTTCGGTGACGGGCGCGTCGACGGCGTTGATCGGTCTGCTGCCGACCTACGCCCACGTCGGGATCCTCGCGCCGTTGTCGCTCGTGTTGCTGCGGCTCGTCCAGGGCTTCTTCATGGGCGGAGAGCAGGGCGGCGCGTCGCTGATGGCCGTCGAGCACGCGCCGCCGGGGCGGTGGGGCTGGTACGGCAGCTGGGTGTTCATCGGGTCGCCGGTCGGACTCGTGCTCGCGAACCTCGCGATGTACGTGTCGTCGCGCGCGTCCGGGCCGGACTTCCTGAGCTGGGGCTGGCGGTTGCCGTTCCTGTTCTCGGTCGTGCTGGTCGGCATCGGCCTCTACATCCGGCTGCGCGTGTCGGAGTCGCCGCAGTTCGCGCGGGTCGAGAAGGCGCGGCTGCCGATCGCGGAGGTGCTGCGCGACCGGTGGCGCGTGGTGCTGCTGGGCGCCGGCGTGAACCTCGGGTTCACGATCTTCATCTACGTGCTGAGCGTGTTCATGATCGGCTACGGGCGCACGGCGCTGAAGATCTCCGCGGACGACCTGCTGGTCGCGACCGTCGTCGGATCGCTGGCGCAGGTCGTTGCGGTGCCCGCCTTCGGGCTCCTGTCGGACCGCGTCGGCCGGTTGCCGGTGATGTTCGGCGGCGCGATCTTCCAGGCCGCGTTCGCGTTCCCGCTGTTCTGGCTGACGGACTCGGGCTGGTTCACGTTCGCGATGGTGCTCGGCTTCGTCGGCTCGGCCGCGTTGTTCGGCCCGTCGGCCGCCTACTTCGCCGAGCTGTTCCGGACCCGCGTGCGGTACAGCGGGGTGGCGTTGAGCTTCCAGTTGGGCGCGGTGCTGGGCGGCGGGCTCGCCCCGCTGGTCGCGCAGTCGTTGCTGCGCACCGGGACCTGGGCCATCGCGCTGTACCTGATCGCCGGCGCGGTGCTGTCCGGCGTGTGTCTGCTCGTGATCGGGTCAGCGCACGAGGCGGAGTCTGCGGGCGGCGAGTCCGATGCTCAGCCGCTGGCCCCAGCCCAGCCGTAGCGCGTCGCTCTCGATGCCGTCGCCGAACGCCACGAGGCCGTCCGACTCGACGTCGATCTGCAGCGCTTCGCCGGTGATCTCGCCCTCGGTGTGCTCGATGCCGGTGCTCGGCGACGGCCAGGCCTCCCGGACGAACCAGACGAGCCTGCGTTCGGTCGGGGTGGGGAGGGTGAGAAGGCTCTTCCGCTCGCGGTGGGCCGAATTGCACCAGCCCGTCGCTCCCGTGCCGCTGCCGACGAGGACGCCGGACGACGCCTGGCGCTCGTCCGCGATGCGGTAGCGGCTGGTCTGGTGGCTCGGGTGGCCGACGTAGATCTCGTTGAGCGCGCAGAGGGTCTGGCCGTCGTCCGCCCTGGCCTCGACCATCGTGCGGTCCTCGGTGTCGTTCGTGCTGTGCAGGAGTTCCGCGGCGTCCTGCGGGGCGTGCCGGGCGAGCACGCCCCGTTCCGGGTTGATGCCGATCACGGGCTGGCCGTCGAGGTACTTGGCGACGTTGGCGACCAGCCCGTCCTGCCCGACGATGACGACTACGTCCTCGGGCGCGAACAGGAACCGCGACAGGTCTTCCCGCTCGACGACGCCGCGGCGCCAGTCGAGCGGGATCGCGGCGCCGACGTCTCCCAGCGCTTTGCGGGTCTGCTGGTCACGGTCCACCACCTCGTCCAGGGTTCGGTTGCGGGACTTGAGGAAGAACTCGACCTGACCCCTCGTCCCGTGTCGTGCCAACAACTCTGTCAGCTCGGTGCGCCTGTGCACCAGCACGATTCTCGGTGCGAGGCTCATCGCGCGAGCCGCTGCAGGATCGGCTGGATGACGTCCGGCGTGAGCGTGATGCTGCCGATCTCCGGGAGGTTGCCGGCGAGTTCCTTCGCCGCCAGGGCGAGCAGCGTCGCCTGCGGGACCTCCTTGTAGGCGTCCAGTCGCGCCTTCTCGCCGGCGGCCTCGGCTTCCGCGAGCTTGCGGATGCCCTCGGCCTTGGCGTCGTCGGCGACCCGGCTGGCCCTCGCGTGGTCCTCGGCCTTCTTGAGGGCGTTCGCGCCGCGCTGCACGACCAGGAGCTCTTCTCGTTTGGCGAGCTCGATCTGGTTCTGCAGCTCGTTCTCGCTGATCGCGCGCTCGCGCTCGACCGCGATGGCACGGCGTTCGTAGGTCGCCTTGTCGGCCTCCTGCTGGACCTTCTCGCGGATGGTGGTCTGGAGGGCCTTCTCCATGTCGGCGTCCGGGCGGATCGCGACGACCCTCACGTCGATGATCTCCAGGCCGATGTGGTCGGCCTTGAGGTTGGTCGCGACCGCGGTCTTGACCTTCTCGACTCCGGTCCGGATGGCGGTCTCCAGGTCGAGGGTGCCGAGGATCTTGAGGGCGTGCTGCTGGGTGCTCTCGGTGAGGGTGTTCGCGATCTGGCTCAGCGGGTCCTGGCGCCAGGTGCCGGTGTCGGGGTCGATCGAGAAGTCGATCCTGGTCGTCGCCGTCTCCGGGTTGGTGCAGCGGTAGGTGACCGTGAGCTGGACCGTGACGTCCTGGTAGTCCTGCGTTCTCGCGTGGAAGAGCATCGGGAGCTCCCGGTCGTCCACCGGGACTTCGCTCAGGACCGCGGTTCTGGGGCGGAACCAGAAGCTCAGGCCGGTGCCCTCGTGGGCGATCTTGCCGTTCTTGACGTGTCGGACGTGGACGGTCGGGGCTCCGCGGAGGTGGCGGAGTCCGGGGTAGGTGCTGATGTCGGCCATGGGGGCACGCTCCTTCGGTGGCTTGTCGTCGATCTGACGATAAGCCTATGCTTCGGTGGTGTACTCGCCAAGTGATTTCCCTCCCTTCGCGGTCACGGTCGACCTCGTGGTGCTGACCGTGCGAGGCGATGCGCTGTGCGCGCTGCTGGTTCGTCGCGGGGAGGCGCCCTATCGGGGGCGGTGGGCGTTGCCTGGTGGGTTCGTGCAGGTCACCGAGTCGGTGGATGCCGCGGCCGTGCGGGAACTGGCCGAGGAGACCGGGGTGTCCGGGCTGCACCTCGAGCAGTTGGGGACGTACGGGGAGCCGCGGCGGGACCCTCGGATGCGGGTCGTGTCCGTTGCCTATCTGGCGTTGGCGCCTGATCTGCCGGTGCCTGTTGCCGGGACCGATGCCGCCGCCGCTTCTTGGGTGCCGGTGGGGGAGGCTTCTTCGCTGGCCTTCGACCACGCGCGGATCTTGGGGGACGGGGTGGAGCGGGCTCGGGCCAAGTTGGAGTACTCGGCTTTGGGGACCGCGTTTTGTGGTCCTGAGTTCACGGTGGCCGAGTTGAGGCGGGTTTACGAGATCGTTTGGGGGGTTTCGCTGGATCCCCGGAACTTTCACCGGAAGGTCACGGGGGTGGATGGGTTGTTGGTGGCTACCGGGGGGACTACTTCGCGGGATGGGGGGCGGCCGGCTGCCTTGTTTCGGCGGGGGGAGGCTGAGGTGTTGTATCCGCCGTTGGTGCGGCCGTAGGGGTGTGGCTTTGCGGCTTCTGCGGGTGGCTGCTTTTGCGTGGCTGCTTTTGCGGGCGGCCTGGTCGCCTTGCGTGCTTCCCCTGGGGCTCTGCCCCAGACCCCGGCAATCTGATCAGGGGGTAGCGCCGCCTGTGGGCTGATGGCACGCCTGCTGCTTAGGGCGGCTGCCGGTTGCTTGGTTTGGGCGCGTTGGCGGTGGGGTCCCATCACGAGCCGCACCAGGAGCGGGCCACATGCCTGAGGGGGTGTCAACTCGACGAAAAGCGTGTCGAGTTGACACCCCCTCAGGCATGCAGCAAGTGCTGTGGCGCGACTCGTGATGGGACCCCACCGCCGGTACCTCTTTGTTCAGGACGGCTCGCCTGCGGCGTCGCACCGATCGCGCGGCTCGCCTGCGGCGTCGCACCGATCGCGCGGCTCGCCTGCGGCGTCGCACCGATCGCACGGCTCGCCTGCGGCGTCGCACCGATCGCGCGGCTCGCCTTCGGCATCGCGGACGATCAAGCGTGCCCGCCCTCGCGTCCGCCGCCCCGCCTGCCCTGCCGTTCTGCCCGCCCCCGCCTCACCCCGCGCTGCCGTGCGGTCAGAGGCGGACCGCGCCTCCCGTCGCGGCCGACTGCTTCGCCGCCTCGATCACCTCCAGGCCCGTCACCGCGTCCTGCGGCGACACCGGCACCTCGCCTGCGGCCACCGCCGCGTAGAAGTCCTGGTAGGCGCCCGGCTCGGTGCGCAGGGGCTTGCCGCCGAGGGTGCCCCAGGCGGGTTCGGGGTCCTCGCCCCAGCCCGGGCCCGCCGGGGTGTCGCCTGCCTTGAGGCGGTCCTCCTGCGGGTCCATGCCGTGCTTCACGTACGCGGCGTCGTGGCCCAGCACGCGGAAGCGCGGGCCCAGGTCTGCTGCCAGCGCGCTCATCCAGAGGTGGGAGCGGACGCCGTCCTCGTGGGTCAGGGAGAGGAAGACGTCGTCGTCCGCTCGGGCGCCGGGGCGGACTGTGGCGATCTCGGCGTGCACCGTCACCGGGCGGCCGAAGAGGGCCACCGACTGGTCAATGAGGTGTGTGCCGAGGTCGAACAGGATGCTGCCGAGGTCTGCCGGGTCGCCTGATTCCTTCCACGACGACTTGATCTCGGGGCGGTAGCGCTCGAAGCGGGACTCGAACCTGTGGACCTTGCCCAGGGCGTTCGAGGCCAGGAGGCGCTGGACGGTGAGGAAGTCGCCGTCCCAGCGGCGGTTGTGGAACGGGACGAGCCTGAGGCCTCGGGAGGAGGCGATGGAGGCCAGGGCCCTCGCTTCCATGGCGGAGCCCGCGAAGGGTTTGTCGACGACGACGTCGAGGCCGTGTTCCAGGACCTGGCGGGCGTGGGTCGCGTGGAAGCGGTTCGGGGTGGTGATGACGACCAGGTCGAAGTCGCCTGCCCAGACTTCGTCCAGAGAGGACAGCAGGCGGGCTGCCGGGTAGCGTTCGGCCACCTCTGCCTGGCGCTTCGGGTTCGAGGTGACCACGGCGGAGAGGTCCAGGCCCGGGGTTGCCTCGATGAACGGGGCGTGGAAGGCCGCCCCACCTAGTCCGTAGCCGACCAGAGCTGTGCGCATGCGATCAGCCTATGCGGTCTCACCTGTTGGACGGGGTGTCCAGGGGACCGTGTGGCCCCTTACATTCGTCGACTATGACCATGCCGCTGGTTAGCCGACGCCACGTCGATTACGTGCGCGTCACCAGCATGGCCTGTCGTTGCTCTCGTTGATCCCAAACCCCCTCTCGCATCAACGAACGTTCTGGAGCACAGCCATGTCCTGGTCCTTCGAGACTGCTCAGATCCACGCGGGTGCCGCGCCCGACCCGGCCACCGGCGCTCGCGCCACGCCGATCTACCAGACCACCTCCTACGTCTTCCGGGACACGCAGCACGGTGCGGACCTGTTCTCGCTGGCCGAGCCCGGGAACATCTACACCCGCATCAACAACCCCACGCAGGACGTGCTGGAGCAGCGCGTCGCCGCTCTCGAAGGGGGCATCGCCGCCGTCGCCTTCGCGTCCGGGTCCGCGGCGGAGACGGCCGCGATCCTGAACCTCGCGCGGTCCGGTGACCACCTGGTCTCGAGCGCGTCGCTCTACGGCGGCACGTACAACCTGTTCCACTACACGCTGCCGAAGCTCGGCATCGAGGTGTCCTTCGTGGACGACCCCGACGACCTCGACGCGTGGCAGGCGGCGGTGCGGCCCAACACCAAGCTGTTCTTCGCGGAGACGCTGGCCAACCCGCGGTCGCACGTGCTCGACATCGAGGGTGTTGCCGGCGTCGCGCACGCCAACGACGTGCCGCTGCTCGTCGACAACACGGTGCCCACGCCGTACCTGCTGCGGCCGTTGGAGCACGGCGCGGACATCGTCATCCACTCCGCGACGAAGTACCTCGGCGGTCACGGCACGGCCATCGCCGGTGTGGTCGTGGACGGCGGCAAGTTCGAGTACGGCGCCGAGAAGTTCCCCGACTTCCACGAGCCCGACCCCAGCTACAACGGCCTGCAGTACTGGCCGGTGCTCGGGCACGGGGCGTTCGCGGCGAAGCTGCGCGTGCAGGGGCTGCGGGACACGGGTGCGTCCATCGCGCCGCTGACGAGCTTCCTGGTGATCCAGGGCATCGAGACGTTGTCGCTGCGCATCGAGCGGCACGTGCAGAACGCGCAGGCGCTGGCCGAGTGGCTGGAGCAGCGCGACGAGGTCGAGAAGGTCCACTACGCGGGCCTGCCGTCGTCGCCGTTCCACGCCAACGCGCAGAAGTACCTGCCCAAGGGCGCCGGCGCGGTCGTGAGCTTCGAGCTGCGCGGCGGTGTCGAGGCCGGACGGGCGTTCGTCGACGGCACGAGCCTGTTCAGCCAGCTGGTGAACATCGGTGACGTGCGGTCGCTGATCGTGCACCCCGCCTCGACCACGCACAGCCAGCTCACGCCAGAGGAGCAGCTCGTCACGGGCGTCGCGCCCGGCCTGGTGCGGCTGTCGGTCGGCCTCGAAGGCCTCGAGGACCTCAAGGCGGACCTCGAGGCGGGCTTCACCGCGGCGAAGTCCGAGTTGTAGTGGGCGGCTGGCGGTTCGGCGATCCGAACGGGCGGCGGCAGTGGTTCAGCCACGCCGCACCGTTCGGGGAACTGCCGGGTTTCCAGCTCGCGTACGAGACGTGGGGGACCTTGAACGCGGAGGCCTCCAACGCGGTGCTCGTGCTCCACGCCCTCACCGGGGACAGCCATGTCGCCGGGGGCGTGGAGCCGGGCCACCCCACGCCGGGCTGGTGGGACTCCCTGGTGGGCAAGGGAAAGCCGCTCGACGGGTTCTTCGTGGTGGCGCCGAACGTGCTGGGCGGCTGCCAGGGCAGCACCGGTCCCTGGCAGCACCCCGGTTTCCCCGCGATCACCATCCGGGACCAGGTCGCGGCCGAGGTGCACCTCGCGGACCACCTCGGGATCGAGCGGTGGGCCGCGGTGCTCGGCGGGTCCATGGGCGGTATGCGCGCCGTCGAGTGGGCGGTGAGCGAGCCCGGACGCGTGGAATCGTTGCTGCTGCTTGCGACGACGGCCGCGGCGTCCGCCGAGCAGATCGCGCTGGCGTCCGCGCAGCTGCACGCGATCAGGGCCGATCCCGTGGAGGGACTGGGGATCGCGCGGCGGATCGCGCACATCAGCTACCGCAGTGAGCAGGAGCTGCAGGCCCGGTTCGGGAGGAACCTCCAGGACGACGGGCGGTTCGAGGTGGAGTCCTATCTGGACCACCACGCGGCGAAGCTGACGCGGAGGTTCGACGCTGCCAGCTACGTCACGCTGACCGAGGCGATGAACTCGCACGACGTCGGCCACCAGCGCGGCGGGATCAGGGCCGCGTTGCGGAAGGTCACCGCGCGCACCATCGTGGCGGGCGTCGACTCCGACCGGCTGTACCCGTTGGCACAGCAGGAAGAACTCGCGGCAGGCATCCCCGGAGCGGACCGGCTGCGGGTGATCGAGTCGCCGTACGGGCACGACGCGTTCCTGATCGAGAGCGAGCAGGTCGGCGCGCTCGTCACGGAACTGGTGCCCGTGCGTTCAGGTACTCGTTGAGCCGTGCGGCCGCGGCCAGCATCGCGAGGCCCTGCGCGGTGAGGCGGCGGCGCCAGTCGGCGAGGGCGGCACCCAGCGTGTCGGTGCCGCCCGCCGTGCGGACCTGGTCCACCACCAGGGCTATGTGCGCCAACGGATAGCCGCCGCGGCGCAGCAGGTGCGCCAGCTCGGCGTCGCGGACGTCCTCCGCCCGGAACACGCGGTAGCCGGTCCTCTCCCTTGCCGGTACGAGGATTCCGGCCTCCTCCCACGCGCGCAGCGTCGCCGGCGTCACGCCGAGGCGGCGGGCCAGCTCACCGATCGTGCGCGGCCCCAGCACCGGCTCGACGTCGGTCAGGTCCTGCACCGCGCGGCTGACCGAGTCGAGCGTCGAGCGGTCGCGCAGCAGCTGCTCGTGGCCGCGGTCGATCCACTCCAGCGCGTCGTCGAGCGATCCGGCGTGGACCGCGTTCATGATCTGGCCGGCGCGGGCGTGCCCGAAGGCCGGGACCAGCGCGAGGAACGTGCGCAGCGCGGCGGCGTGGACCTCGGTGAAGACGCGGTAGCCGGACGGCGTGCGCCCGGCGGGCGGGAGGAACCCGGCCTCCTCGTAGTTGCGCACGGCCTGGGCCGAGAGGCCGTGTTCACGGGCGAGGTCAGCTGGTCGCACGGTTGAGACTTTAGCGACCTTCATCAGCAGCGATCGCGTCCAAGTCTCAAGCGAGCTTTCAATGTTACGGTTGAACCACATGAGCCAGGACATCCGCGAGTTCATCAGCCCCTTCACCGAGCTCTTGGCGTTCGGGGAGCCGACCCACCTCGAACACGCCCACACCTGGATCCGCAACGAGCTGTTCGAGCAGCTGGCGGGCCTGGGCTACCGCTCGATCGCCCTGGAGACCTGCCGGATCAGGGGGCTCCTCGTCAACGACTACGTGCACGGCGGCCCCGGCGACCTGGACGTGGTGGTGAAGGAGGGCTTCTCCCACTCGTTCGGCGAGCACTGGCCCGCCAACCGCGAACTCGTGCAGTGGATGCGCGAGTACAACGCGGACCGAGCGCCGCGGAACCGCTTGTCGTTCCACGGCTTCGACTTCCAGACCGAGACGACCAGCGCGCCCAGTCCTCGCCCGTACCTCGAACACGCCCGCGACCACCTGGGCGAGGACGTGGACCTCACGATCGACGACGAGACCTGGAGCCGCGACGAGGCGGTCCTGCACGCCGAGCAGTCACCGGGGCGGTCCGAGGAGGCCGTCCGGCTCCGGGAGATCGGCACGGGCATGCTCAGGCGGCTCTACGAGCGCCGCGGCACCGACGAGGCGTGGGCCCGCGCGGAGACGCACCTCCAGGCGGGCCTCAGCCTGCTCCAGTACCACCGGGAGTGCGCGGAGCCGAACCCGCTGGGCGTGCGCCTCAACCGCCTGTGCCAGATGCGCGACGGCGTGATGGCGCGGAACCTGCTGGAGATCCGGCGCGCCGAGACGGCGAACGGCCCGACGTTCGTGTTCGCGCACAACGCCCACCTGCAGCGCACCAACTCCTCGATGGAGATGGGCGGCGAACGGGTCGAGTGGTTCTCCGCGGGCGCGCTGGTGGCCCCGATCCTCGGTGACCGCTACACCGTCATCGGCGGCACGCTCGGCCGCAACGACTCGTTCGGACTGGGTGAACCGGACAGGGCGACTCCGGAAGGGCAGCTGCAGAGCCGGTTCACGACCTGGGGCATCACGAAGGACAAGCCGCGGGGACCGTCCCGCACCGACACCCGGCTCGAGATGGGGTACTTCCCGCTCGACCAGCACCTCATGGACGGTGTGGACGCACTGCTGCACGTCAGGGCTGGTCGTCCAGTGACGCGGTGATCCACGGCGCGACGGGCAGATCGCGCGTCTCGCACTCTATGGCCAGCTTCAACGTCCACCGCAGGGCTTGCAGGACCACGGTCGCGAGCTCCTGCGGCTGGCCGTTGGCCAGGGCGATCTCGATCTGCTCCGACGCCGCGTCCTGGTCGCCGTGCACCTCGGCCAGCAACGCGCGGATCGCGGTGCGGACGGGCGGGTCCGCGTCGTCGATCTGGACCTCGTTGCCGTCCTCGTCGAAGACCTGCATCTTCACCGGCGTGGCGCCGCCGGACCCGAGCGCGCTGACCATGCTGCTGCACTCGGCGAACAGCAGCAGCACCAGCTCACGGATCTCCTCGTTGCCCTCGGGCGACCCGCTGAGGTACCCGGTCACGAGGTCCACCGCCACAGCGTCTTCCCCGGCCCTGGCGGCAGCCAGCGCCTCACCGGCCACGGCGGTGAGCCGCGACCAGCGATCTGGATCCTGTGGTGGTTTCACAGGTACTGCCTACCGCGCGGCGTCACGCATTCGCAATGCCCCATCTTGATCAGAGTCATACCTCGGTACCTCACTCCGCAGGTCAATGTGCGGATGAGCGAATCCACCTAGCATCGGCTGGTGTTCCGCGCGTTGTACCGAACCGTTCTCGGCCCCGACCGCACCCGAGTGCTCGTGAGGCCGCTCGGTCGCCTGCGCGTCCCGGTGCACGCCGCGCTGATCATCTACGCGCTGGTGTGGGGGATCGTCGCGAGCGCCGGCTACGTGCGCCAGGCGGACTCGGACGGCTGGTGGGTCGTCATCTTCCTGGCCACGGTCGGGCCGTACGTCCTGCTGATCCGGTCGCCGCTCTACGCCTGGCGGCTGGCCGTGCCGGGGTTCTACGTCGTGAGCATCCTCATAGCGGGCGAAGGCGCCGCGGCCATGCAGTACTGGACCGCCGCGCCGCTGTTCGTCGTGGTCGTCGCGTTCTACTCGCGTGCGATCGTCATCACGGCGACGTTGATCACCATGGCGCTGGTCATCGCCTCCGAACCGCAGGCCGCGGACCTGGCGCTGTTCGTGCCGATCGTGAGCGCGGTGGTCTACCTGCTCGGTGCCCGCGGCAGGGCGGAACGGGAGCTCGAGCACGAGCGGGACGCCAAGGCCGCGCTCGAGGAACGGGCTCGCATCGCGCGCGAGATGCACGACGTCGTGGCGCACCACATGTCGTTGGTGGTCGTGAGGTGCGAAACCGCGCCCTACCGCCTCAAAGGCCTCAACGAGGAGGCGGAGAAGGAGTTCGCGGAGGTCGGTGAGGCGGCGCGGGAGGCGATCACCGACATGCAACGCCTGCTGGGCGTGCTGCGGACCAACGGCGAGACCCCGCAACGCGAACCGCAGCCCGGCATCAGCCGCATCCCGGAGCTGACGAGGCCGGGGGACTCCGCCGAGATCGACGTGGACGACGTGCCGGAGGCGGTCGGCCTCACCGCGTACCGGATCGTGCAGGAGGCGCTCACGAACGCCACCAGGCACGCGCCCGGCTCGAAGGCGTCCGTCCACGTGCGCCGCGACGGCGACCGGCTGGACGTGCTGGTGCGCAACACCGCCGGTGGACCGTCCCGGGGCGGGGGCAGCGGCCAGGGTCTTGTGGGAATGCGCGAACGGGTCGCGGTGCACGGTGGCACGCTGACCGTGAAGTCGACCGAGGACGGCGGCTTCGTGGTGCGGGCGAGGATTCCGTTGGGGGACAAGTGATCAGGGTGGTCGTGGTCGACGACCAGGAGATGGTGCGCGAGGGCTTCTCCGCGCTGCTCGACGCGCAGGACGACATCGAGGTCGTCGGCGCGGCGGGCAACGGCGTGCAGGGCGTCGCGCTGGCGCGTACGGTCAGACCGGACGTCGTGCTGATGGACATCCGCATGCCGGAGATGGACGGGCTCACCGCCACCCGGCTGCTGCTCGACGGCACCGACGGCCCGAAGGTGCTGGTGCTGACGACGTTCGACCTCGACGACTACGTCTACGAGGCGCTGCAGGCCGGTGCGAGCGGGTTCCTGCTGAAGCACGCGCCCGCCCGTGAGCTGCTCAACGCCGTGCGCGTGGTGGCGGCCGGCGAGGCGTTGCTCGCGCCGTCGATCACCAAGCGCCTGATCGAGGACTTCGTGCGGTCACGCCGTTCCGAACGGGTCAGGCCCGCGCAGCTGGGCGTCCTCACCGAGCGCGAGACCGAGATCCTCGTGCTGATCGCGCAGGGCATGTCGAACGCTGAGATCGCCGCGCACCTGGTGCTGGCCGAGCAGACCGTCAAGACGCATGTGAGCCGCGTGCTCATGAAACTCGGCCTCCGCGACCGCGCGCAGGCCGTCATCGCCGCCTACGAGAGCGGGCTCGTGGTACCGGGGTAATGGCGCTGCGGGGTGACGATCCGGGGCCCGTCGTCTTCCTAGCTTCGGGGACATGCGCCGAGCCGTCCTGTTCCTCCTGCTGATCGCCCTGCCGTTGGTCGCGCCGTCGATCGCGCAATGGCGCTCCGACGTCGCCCGCCGGGTCGCGGTCGTCGGTGACCTCGCGACCGCCCGTGACGTGGTGGTCGTGGTGCCCGGTTCCGACGTGGACGTCGACCGGTTCGACCGCACGCTCGGGCGGATGGCGTCCAACCTCTACGAGCAGGCGCACCGCGACGACCTCGCCGTGGTGGCGTGGCTCGGGTACCGGACCCCGCAGGGGCTCGGGGTGGACGCGATGACCGGGTCGCTCGCCCGTCAGGGCGCCGCCGCGCTGGTCGACTTCGTGCGGGCGTTGCGGACGCCCGGACGCGTCCACGTCTTCGGCCACAGCTACGGGTCGGTGGTGGTCGGGCTGGCCGCACCTTCGCTGGACGTGGACGACATCGTCTTCACCGGGAGTCCCGGGGTGCGGGCGGGATCGGTGGCCGAGCTGGGGACTCGGGCGCGCGTGTGGGCGTTGCGGTCCGGCGGGGACTGGATGCGGTTCGTGCCGAACGCGCGGTTGTTCGACCTCGGGCACGGGACCGACCCGGCGAGCGAGGGGTTCGGGGCGACGGTGCTGCGGTTCGAGGGCGGGAAGCACGACAGCTACTACGAGCCGGGCACGGCCACGCTGGCCGCCCTCGCCCGCATCGCGGACGGGGACCAGGCGTGATGGGCGCCGGGGTGGACGTCGCCGGGAATGCAGCGGTGCCCAGGAACCCGTTCATCGACGCCGTGCGCGCGCTCGCCGTGGTCACCGTCGTCCTCGGCCATTGGCTGGTCACCGCGTTGGTCGACACCCCGACCGGCATGTACATCGACAGCCCGCTCAAGCACCTGACCTCGCTCACCCCGGTCTCGTGGGTGCTGCAAACACTCGGCCTCTTCTTCTTCGTCGGCGGCTACGCGGCGGCTCACTCGCAGACGCCGTTCCTTCTGCGGCTCAAGCAACTCGCCGTGCCCACACTGCTGATGCTCGGCTGCTGGGCGGCCGTCCTGTTCGGACTGGTGCTGCGCGGCGTCGACCAGGGGACGGCCTGGAACATCGGGTTCCTGGTCACGACACCGCTGTGGTTCTTCGGCGTCTACCTGGTGCTGCTGGCGATGAAACCGTTGGTGCGCAGGCTGGACGAGCACTCGTGGGGTGTGCTGGTCCCGGTCGTGCTGGTGCTGGTGCTGCCGTACGCGGTGTGGTGGGCCGCCTGGCAGCTCGGGCACTCGCTGGCGCGCAGGCGGATCCCCGGCCCGCCGCTGCTGGTCGCGGGCGTGCTCGGGTACGCGTTGCTGACGACGGTCGGCGGGTATCCGGTGTCGGCGGTGGGCATTCCGGGTGAGGCGGTCTCGAACCTCAATCCGCCGAACTACGCCACGCTCGCGCTGGCGTTCGCCCAGATCGGGCTGGTGCTCACGGTCGCACCGTTGCTGAGCAGGCTCGGCACGGCGAAACCCGTGGTGTGGCTGAACAAGCGCGCGCTGGGGATCTTCCTCGCGCACCAGAGCGCGCTCGTGACCGTGACGCTGGCGTTCAGCGCGTGGGGGCCGTTGCCGGGGCTCCAGCAGCCACCAGATCATCCGGACTGGGTGTGGCAGCGCCTGCTGTGGCTGCCGGTGTGCGCGGTCGTGACCTGGGGATGGCTCCGAGCACTGCAAGGCCGATCGCCACGGCGTGCAGCACCACCACCGGGGGAGTCGGGTCCAGCGCCAGCATCGGCGGAACGCACGCCAACGCCGTGAGCAGCCACGGCAAGCGGGTGTCGCAGCTGCCGTGGCGGGCGGTGTGGATCAGGTACCAGCCGAGCAGCAGGTGGATGAGGTTCTGCAGCGGGTCGACCGGAAGCAGCACCAGCACCCCGTCACCGAGGAACCCGCTGACCACGAACCCGAGCACGCCGAGCGTCCCGAACGACACGCCCATCGCCGTCGCGAGCCGCGTGCGGTGCGACTCGTGCGCGAGCTTCGTGGACTTGACCAGGCGCCGCTCGAACCGGTGGAACAGCAGGATCAGCGGCACCAGCCCGAGCACCAGCCAGATCGGCGCCTGCGTCAGCCCGAGCAGCCCGCCCAGCGCGCCGACCCCGGCGAGGTACGCGAGGTACACCGTCATCGGCGAACGCCGGGTGAAGTCCACGACGTGCCAGAACCGGCCGTCGAGCCACGCCGTGAGCCGGCCGCGGGCCAGCAGCGCCAGGCAGATCTGCGCGACGCCGAGCACCATCATCGACCGCGGGTAGCTGCTGAAGAACACCAGCGCGGGCAGCGTGACGGCGCCGAGCGCGGCCAGCAGCCTGCGGGAGAGGGTCGCCAGCGTGCCGTCCGCGTAGAAGAACCCGATCTGCTGCATCAGCAACGCGCCGACGATCAGGTTCACGTACCCGCCGGTCTTCCAGTCCGTCGACGTGCGCGCGACCTCCACGCCCAGCGTCACCAGCACCAGCACGAACGGCGCGGTGCGGCGGAAGTGCTCGTGCAGCCACGCGGCCGCCGGAGTCGCGGCCACCGCCAGCAGGTACACCCCGAGGAACCACAACGGGTGCGTGATCAGCCGGCTGTACGCGTCGACCTCCACGTCCAGCAGGTTCAGCGCCGCGAACAGCACCACCCACAGCAGCACGAACGCGAGCACCGGCCGCAGCAGCCACGACGTGCGGCTCGACACCCAGCACCCGAAGCCGCCCTGGTGCGCCTGCCAGCTGCGCAGGTTCGCGTGCCCACCGGCGAAGAAGAACAACGGCACCGCCTGCAGCGCCCACAACCACGACGTGCCGAACCCCCTGAGGTGCGCGAGCATCGCCACGGTCTCGCCGACCACGAGCAGCGCGAGGCTGAAGAGCCGCAGGAACGTCGCGTACCTGTCCTGTTCGGCGTGGGCCAGCACCAGCGGCAGCGAGTTCGCGGACGGGTCCTCGCGGCGGCGCCCGTGCAGCCGTGCCAGCAGCAGGAACACCACGACCGCGCTGCCGAACGCCCACGCGACGACGGGTTCGTGGCCCGGCGCGCTCCACCGCTGCCGCCACGAGTTGAACTTCAGGCCCAGCGCGTAGGTCTCGGCCACGGCGTGACAGGTCTGCTCGGCGCCGCGCGGGTTCAGCCGGCACTGGGTGTGCAGGTCGGTCGTGAGCCTGTCGTCCAACGCCTTGCGCGCCTGCGGTCCGAGCGGGTCGCCCTTGTGGTCGGCGTAGCGCAACAGGTCGTAGCCGAGGTCGTGCGCGCGGCACGCGGTGCTGAAGTCCCACTCCGTGTCGCCGGCCGGCCCCGAGCACCCGCCACCCGCGTCGACCACCCGCAGCGTCCCGTCCGGCGCCGTCACGGTCTTGGGATCGCGGCCCATCTCGCGCGCGAAGTCCGACGGCAGGTTGAAGTACGGGTCGTGCGTCGCGGACGGCTCCACGAACGCGGTGACGGCGTTCGCCGCGGCGACCACGTCGGCGCTCGGTGGGACTCCGTTGTCACCGGTGGCCGGTCTGGAGGCGATCACGCCGCACACGAACACCGCGAGCGTGATGACCGTGAACCGGAACCAGGCCGGCAGCCGGAGGAGGAGTTTGCGCGCGCCCATTGTCGCGTCAGGTTACGGAAGGGTCTCGGCTGATCGCCAGTTCGCCAGGTCAGCCGCACGCCGCAGGCGGTTCCGGCCGGTCAGGAGACGACGACGGCGGGGGTCAGCGACGCCAGCGCCATGCGCGACAGCAGCGCCGCCATCTGGTCCCGGTCCAGGTGCGCGCTGTGCGGCGTCGAGTTGATCAGCCCGAACACCGCGTGCGCCGCGGCACGCGCGGTCGGTTCGTCGAAGTCCGGCACGGTCCGCCGGATCGTCTCGACCCACACCTCGACGTACCGCCGTTGCAAAGCGCGCACGCGCCTGCGGTCCGGGTCGGTGAGGTTGGCCAGGTTGCGCATCTGCACGGTGATGAGCGCCGGGTCGTCCAGCGCGAAGTCGACGTGCCAGCCGATCAGTTCGCGCAGGGCCTCGTCGGCGTTCGAGGCGGCGTCGACGCGGGACTGGCCGCCGTCGAGCAGGCGTTCGGAGATCGACGTCAGCATCTCGCCGAGCATCGCGTCCTTGCTGCGGAAGTGCCGGTAGAGCGCGGGGCCCGAGATGCCGACCGCGGCGCCGATGTCGTCGATGCCCACGCCGTGGAAGCCGTGGCGCGCGAAGAGCTCCGCCGCGGCGTTGAGGATCTGGTCCCGACGTGAGGGTTTGTCGACCACGGAAGGAGGTTAGCAGGCGTTTACCTGGCGTCGTGTCCCGCGAATCGGGGGCTTGGGCAACCCGGTGGACCGCCAGGCGTCCTGAGAGTGGTTGGACCATGCCGGACTCTGGGGGAGTTCCATGATCAAGGCTTTGCTGTGCACCGCTGTCGCCGCGGTGGTCGCCTGCGCGGGCGGATCCGCCGCGAACGCCGCCGAGGGCGAGCCGGCGCCGATCGACATCCGGATGTCGGTGGACGGGTCCCAGGGCGTCGCGCACGTCTTCGAGGGCAGGACGTACTGGGTCAGCAGGACGGCGTTCGACTTCACGGTGCTGCTCACCGATGTGGGAGACGAGGACGAGCAGGGCGTGACCGTGTTCCTCTCCGTGCCGGACGAACTGGACGTCCAGTCGTGGGGCGACGGCTGGACGTGCGAGGACACCGAGGGTGGAATCGACTGTCACCACCCCGATCTCGTCGTGCCGGGTGAGGCGTGGCCGGAGTTGTACTCCCGCGCCGACCCGAACCAGCAGTACATCGTCGACTCGATCGACGTCTACGCCACGACGGGCGACTACGAGGCGTCGCACGAAGGCGTGCATTACAAGAACGACACCAGCACCTGACCGGTTCGCCGGCGAACGACGAAGCAGGGGTCCCCTCCGGGGGCTCCTGCTTTTTTCATGCCTCAAACCGGTCTGCCCGCGCGATCCTCCGATGGGTGGAATTTCCGCAGGTACGGGGCCCAAATGTTGACTATTGACCAATACTTCACACGAGCCTTACCCGTGAGTAACGATTGGCGTGCCTTGCATCACACCCTGCGGCCCCTTCGGGAGTCTTCGATGCGTCCTGCTCACTTCCTCGCCTCGGTGGTCACCGCCGCCGCGGCCGTCATCGCCCTCGCCAACCCCGCGAGCGCGGCCCCGATCAACTACGTCGCGCTCGGCGACTCGTACGCCTCCGGGCTCGGCACCGGCAGCTACGACGGGTCGAGCGGGAGCTGCAAGCGCGGACCGCTCGCGTACCCGGCCCTGTATGCGGCGGCGACAGCGCCCGCGAGCTTCAAGTCCGTCGCCTGCTCCGGTGCGCGAACAGGCGACGTCATCACGCAGACCGGCAACCTGACCGCGGCCACGAACCTGGTCACCGTGCAGGTCGGCGGCAACGACGCCGGCTTCACCGACGTCATCACCACCTGCACGTTCGGGTCCGACCAGGACTGCACCAACCGGGTGAACACGGCCAAGGCCTACGCCGCGAACACGCTTCCCGGGCTGCTCAACAACGTCTACGCGGCGATCAAGTCGAAGGCCCCGTCGGCGCGCGTCGTCGTGCTCGGCTACCCGCGCATCTACAAGGTGCCGGGCTCCTGCAACGTCGGCCTGAGCGACACCAAGCGGGCCGCGATCAACTCGGGCAGCGACGCGCTGCACACCACCATCGCCGCGCGGGCGGCGGCGGCCGGGTTCGGGTACGTCGACGTGCGCGGGGCGTTCACCGGGCACGAGATCTGCTCGTCCAGCTGGTGGCTCAACAGCCTGAGCTGGCCGGTCGAGGAGTCGTACCACCCGAACCGCGCCGGTCACGCCAGCGGTTACCTGCCCGCCCTGCGGTCGGTGATCGGCTGACGTTTTCCGGAACGTGAGAGTGCTCGAAAGGTGCCTTGACCTGCGTTCGGGTCACTCTCGAGCCGCTCTGGTGGACCGCTGGGTTAGCGGGCGCTAACATGGCTCTGTTAACGCCCGCTAACCTGAGGTCTGGGGAGCATGGACGCACCTGTCCTGCGCAGCGCCGCCGAGCCGTCGGACCGCTACGCCAAGGAGCACGCCGCGCTCGTCGACGAGCTGCGGAGCAAGCTCGCCGTCGCCGCGCGCGGCGGTCCCGAGAAGGCACGCCAGCGCCACGTCGACCGCGGCAAGCTGCTGCCGCGCGAGCGCGTCGACACGCTGGTCGACCCCGGTTCGCCGTTCCTCGAACTGTCACCGTTGGCCGCCAACGGCATGTACGGCGACGACGCGCCGGCCGCGGGCATCATAACCGGCGTCGGGCGGGTGTCCGGCCGTGAGTGCGTGATCGTCGCGAACGACGCCACGGTCAAGGGCGGCACCTACTACCCGATCACGGTCAAGAAGCACCTGCGCGCGCAGGAAGTGGCGCTGCAGAACAACTTGCCGTGCATCTACCTGGTGGACAGCGGCGGCGCGTTCCTGCCGAAGCAGGACGACGTGTTCCCGGACCGCGAGCACTTCGGCCGGATCTTCTACAACCAGGCCACCATGTCCGCGAAGGGCATCCCGCAGATCGCCGCCGTGCTGGGCTCGTGCACCGCGGGTGGCGCGTACGTGCCGGCGATGTCCGACGAGGCGATCATCGTCCGCAACCAGGGCACGATCTTCCTCGGCGGCCCGCCGCTGGTGAAGGCCGCGACCGGTGAGGTCGTCAGCGCGGAGGACCTCGGTGGCGGCGACCTGCACTCGCGCACGTCCGGCGTGACCGACCACCTGGCGGAGAACGACGCCCACGCGCTCAGGATGGTCCGCTCGATCATCTCCACGCTCGGCCCACGCGCGCAGAGGCCTTGGGACGTCACGACTCCAGAGGCGCCGAAGGTCGACCCCGACGACCTCTACGGCGTCGTGCCCACGGACTCCCGGACGCCCTACGACGTGCGCGAGGTGATCGCGCGGGTCGTCGACGGCTCGAAGTTCCAGGAGTTCAAGAAGGAGTACGGGCAGACGCTCGTCACGGGCTTCGCGCGCATCCACGGTCACCCGGTCGGCATCGTCGCGAACAACGGCATCCTGTTCGGCGAGTCCGCCGTGAAGGGCGCGCACTTCATCCAGCTGTGCGACAAGCGGTCCATCCCGCTGGTGTTCCTGCAGAACATCACCGGCTTCATGGTCGGCCGCGAGTACGAGGCGGGCGGCATCGCCAAGCACGGCGCCAAGATGGTGACGGCGGTGGCGTGCGCGCGCGTCCCGAAGTTCACCGTGATCATCGGTGGCTCGTTCGGCGCCGGCAACTACTCGATGTGCGGCCGGGCGTACTCGCCGCGGTTCCTGTGGATGTGGCCCAACGCCCGCATCTCCGTGATGGGCGGCGAGCAGGCCGCGTCCGTGCTGGCGACGGTGCGCCGCGACCAGCTCGGCGACGAGTGGTCCACAGAGGACGAGGAGGCGTTCAAGGCGCCGATCCGCCAGCAGTACGAGGACCAGGGCAACCCGTACTACTCGACCGCGCGGCTGTGGGACGACGGCGTGATCGACCCGCGTGACACGCGCACGGTGCTCGGCCTCGCGTTGTCCAGCGCGGCGAACGCCCCCATCGACGATGTTTCCTACGGCGTCTTCCGGATGTGATCATGTTCGACAGCGTTCTGGTGGCGAACCGCGGGGAGATCGCGGTCAGGGTGATCCGCGCGCTGCGGTCGCTCGGGATCCGTTCCGTCGCCGTGTACTCCGACGCGGACGCCGAGGCGTTGCACGTCAAGCTGGCCGACGAGGCCGTGCGGATCGGCCCTGCGGCCGCCCGCGAGAGCTACCTGTCCATTGAAAAGATCGTCGCGGCTGCCGTGTCCACCGGTGCGCAGGCGATCCACCCCGGGTACGGCTTCCTCGCGGAGAACACGGCGTTCGCTGCGGCCTGCGACGAGGCCGGGATCGTGTTCGTCGGCCCGCCCGCGTCGGCGATCGACGCGATGGGCGACAAGATCCGCGCAAAGCTGACGGTGTCGGCGGCGGGTGTCCCGGTCGTGCCGGGCCGCACCCGCTCGGGCATGACGGACGACGAGATCGTCGAGGCCGCACTGGAGATCGGTTTCCCGGTGCTGCTCAAGCCTTCCGCGGGCGGTGGCGGCAAGGGCATGCGCCTGGTGCACGAGGAATCGGCGCTGCGCGAGGCCATCGAGTCGGCGCGGCGTGAGGCGCGCGGCTCGTTCGGTGACGACACGCTGCTGATCGAGCGGTTCATCACGAACCCGCGCCACATCGAGATCCAGGTCCTGGGTGACGCGCACGGCACCGTGATCCACCTCGGTGAGCGCGAGTGCAGCCTCCAGCGGCGCCACCAGAAGATCATCGAGGAAGCGCCGTCGCCGTTCCTCACCCCGGAGGTGCGCGAGGCCATGGGGTCGGCCGCCGTCGACGCGGCGAAGTCCGTCGGCTACGTCGGTGCGGGCACCGTCGAGTTCATCGTGGACGGTGCCTCCGGCGACTACTTCTTCATGGAGATGAACACCCGGCTGCAGGTCGAGCACCCGGTGACCGAGATGGTCACGGGCGTCGACCTCGTCGAGTGGCAGCTCCGCGTGGCGTCCGGGGAGGCCCTGGACCTCGACGTCGAGCTGACCGGCCACTCGGTCGAGGCCCGCGTCTACGCCGAGGACCCGGCACGCGGCTTCCTGCCGACCGGCGGGCGGGTGCTGGCGCTCAGCGAGCCGGCGGACGTCCGCGTGGACTCCGGTCTGTACGAGGGACTCGTCGTCGGTTCGGACTACGACCCCATGCTCGCCAAGGTGATCGCGCACGGCCGCACCCGCGAAGAAGCGTTGCGCCGCCTCGACCACGCGCTCGGCAAGATGGTGCTGCTCGGCGTCACGACGAACATCCCGTTCCTGCGCGCGCTCCTGCGCGACGAGGACGTGCGTTCGGGCGCTCTGGACACCGGTCTGGTCGAACGGAAGCTGGACGCGCTGACGTCCGCCGAGATCCCGGACGACGTGTACGTGGCGGCCGGTCTGGAACGTTCGTTGCAGCCGCACGGCGACGACCCGTGGGACCAGCTCTCCGGCTGGCGCGTCGGCGAGCACGCGTGGACGACGTGGCGGATCAACGACGTCGACGTGCGCGTGCGCGGCGAGGAAGTCGTTGTGGGCGCGGGAGAACCGGTCAGGGCGCACGCCCGCAGGGAAGGCGCCGACCTGCTCGTCGGCTCCCGCCGGTACGCGATGGCCCGCGACGGGGACGTGCTGTGGCTGGGCCACGACGGCGCCTCCTGGGCGCTGGTCGAGGCCGAGTTCCTGGTGGGCGCGGCCGACGGCGGCGCCGCTTCCGGTGGCCCGGTGAAGTCGCCGATGCCCGGCACCGTGCTCGTGGTGCGCGCCCAGCAGGGCGACGAGGTGACCGCCGGTCAGGCGTTGTTCGTGGTCGAGGCCATGAAGATGGAGCACACCGTGACCGCACCGGTCGACGGCGTGCTCGCCGAAGTGAACGTGCAAGCAGGCCAGCAGGTCGCACTCGACCAGGTGCTGGCCCTCGTCGTCTCTCACGAGGAGTGACCGCAATGTTGGACTTCAGGCTCCCGAGCGAGTACGAGGACCTGCGCAAGACGGTCGAGGAGTTCGCCCGCGACGAGGTCGCCCCGGTCATCGGCGACTTCTACGAGCGGTGCGAGTTCCCGTACGAGATCGTCGCGAAGATGGGGCAGATGGGCCTGCTCGGCCTGCCGTTCCCCGAGGAGCACGGCGGCATGGGCGGCGACTACTTCGCCCTGTGCGTCACGCTGGAGGAGCTCGCGCGCGTCGACTCGTCCGTCGCGATCACGGTCGAGGCGGCGACCTCGCTCGGCGCGATGCCGATCTACCGCTTCGGCACCGACGAGCAGAAGGCGCAGTGGCTGCCCTCCCTGACCTCCGGTGAGAAGCTCGGTGCGTTCGGCCTCACCGAGCCGGGCTCCGGCTCCGACGCGGGCGGCCTGACCACCACCGCGCGCCTCGACGGCGACGAGTGGGTCATCAACGGCACCAAGGCGTTCATCACGAACTCCGGCACGGACATCACCGGCCTCGTCACCGTCGCCGCCGTCACGGGCACCCTCCCGGACGGCCGCAAGGAGATCTCCTCGATCATCGTCCCGTCCGGCACCCCGGGCTTCACGGTGTCGAAGAAGTACTCGAAGGTCGGCTGGAACGCCTCGGACACCCGTGAGCTGTCCTTCTCCGACTGCCGCGTGCCGGCCGCGAACCTGCTCGGCACCCGCGGCCGCGGCTTCGCCCAGTTCCTGCGCACGCTGGACGAGGGTCGCGTCGCCATCGCCGCGCTGTCGGTCGGTCTCGCCCAGGGCTGCGTGGACGAGTCGGTCCGCTACGCCCACGAGCGCGAGACGTTCGGCCGGAAGATCGGCACGTACCAGGCGATCCAGTTCAAGATCGCCGAGATGGAGGCCCGCGTCCACACCGCGCGCCTCGCCTACTACGAGGCGGCGTCGCGGATGCTGCGCGGCGAGCCGTTCAAGAAGCAGGCCGCCATCGCCAAGCTCGTGTCGTCCGAGGCCGCGATGGACAACGCCCGTGACGCCACGCAGATCTTCGGCGGCTACGGGTTCATGAACGAGTACCCGGTCGGCCGGTTCTACCGCGACGCGAAGATCCTGGAGATCGGCGAGGGCACCTCCGAGGTGCAGAAGATGCTGATCGCCCGCGAGCTGGGTCTGTAGAAGCACTGGTCCGTTCCGGCTGAAAATCTTCAAACCGCCAGTTCCCGACGGTCTGTCCGGCTAGCGTCGTCTGCCTTCCGCACGAGTGTGAGGGTGCAGATGACAGGTAGCCGGACAGAGCCCGTTTTCCCCGGTTTGAACGTTCTGCTCGAGGTCATCCACGGCCTTTGCGACCGGCCCGGCTTCTTCTACCGGAGCAAGACCGAGGAAGTGGTCGGCGACCAGCCGCTGCCGATCCTCTACCTGGAGAGCGAAGCCAGTCCGACGGCGTTCCTGCACGCGCTGGAGCACAAGCTCGACGAGGGCCGCCCGGCGATTCCGCACGCCTACGTCGACGTCTCCGCGGTAGGCGCGGAGGTCAACAAGAGATGGCCTCCGGAAGCGCGGGAGACGCCGCCTCTGCTGCCGTTGCTGGACGTGCTGAGCCATCGGCTCGCGGAGGTCCACGTCGGCACCGAGCGGCTCACCCGGTTCGACCACTACCGGCTCGTCGACTGGCTCACGAGCAAGCGGCTGCCGCGCAAACCGGGGCGCGACGACCGGGCGAGCGTCATCGAGCTGCTGCGGCAGTGGACCGGCAAGACCGGCGGGAGCGGGGAGGAGCTCAACCGGGCCGTCGACGCGTTCATCCCGAACCTCGTGACGCGGCTGGGGCTCGGGCTGGTCGCCTGGGTCGGCAGCAAGGCGGGGTTCCGGTGGCTCGGCAAGCGGGTGCCGGGGCTCGCGCGGGAGTCGAAGTGGTTCATGCGCGGGCAGAACTTCGCGCTGCCCAACCACTCCATCGAGTTCCTCGGGTTCGCCGAGCGGCTCACGCTGGGCAGGCGCGAGTCGGAGAACGAGGAGCAGGTCAAGCTGCTGCTCGTGCACGCGTTCCTGGAGGACCTGCGGATCGCGTACCGGCGGCGCTCGCGCTTCCTGCCGCGCAGGGCGGGCTGGCGGCGCACCGCGTACATCCCCGTGCTGCTGGACGGCGTGACGAAGGACAACGGCGGCTGGGAGCTGCTGGAGCTGATCAACGACGTCCGCAACGAGACAGGGGAGCTGGACCCGTTGCTGGTGATCGCCGCCAGCTCGGTGCAGCCGGCGCTCTCGCAGCGGCTCGGGACGACACCGGTCGCGCCGGACGAGACCGCGGAGGCGCTCACGACGTGGCGCGAGGAGCTGCCGCGCAAACGGCAGATGCTCGCGCCGGACGCCCGCTACCTGATGATCAGGCTGCCGTTCCCCGACCCGGTGAAGAACAAGTGGAAGGCGGCGCCCGCCTTCCGCGCGGCACCGGTGCGCTGGCTCGCGAAGTCGCGGCGGCTGGAGGCGATCATTGCCGCGGTGGTCGTGGTGCTGCTCATCCCGGGGTTCGTCACCGCGCAGAACCACGTCGAGGCGAACTGCTCGATCCTCGGCTCCGCGATCTCGCCGGGCATCTCGACGCGGCTGATGGACGTCGAGGGCAACGTCGAGTGCCTGGGCTACAGCGACAACAGCAGCCAGGTGTTCGGTTCGAACGAACGGCTGCGGTGGACCCAGCAGGCGGTGTTCGCGCAGAACGAGGAGGCGGAACGGCTCTACGCCGCCGATCCCGCCCGCCCGCTCGTGTCGCTGCTCTACTTCTCGAGCCTCACCCACAAGGACAGCAACCCCGACGCCGACCACTCCCGGGCCGAGGAACTGGAGGGCATGCTGCTCAAGCAACGGCAGCAGAACGACAGGTCGAGCTCGGGACCGCTGCTGCGGATCGTGATCGCCAACGGCGGCGCGAAGATGATCCGCGCCCACGACGTGCTGACGGACATGCTGAACCCGTTGCTGGAGAAGGACCCGAGCATCATCGGGGTGATCGGGCTCGACCGCAGCGTCGAGCAGACCAAGATGGTCATCACCTCGCTCGGGTCGCTGGGCGTGCCGACCATCGGCACCACGCTCACCGAGGCGTCGCTGCCGAAGCTCTCGACGATGTACTTCCAGCTGATCCCCGGCAACGTCCGGCAGGCCGACCTCGTGCGGCGGTACGCGCAGCACGTCGCCGCGACCAAGGTGACGATCCACCACCCGAAGTTACAGCAGGACGACGTCTACCTGGACAACCTCGTCGCCGTGCTGGGGCAGGAGCTCGCGAGGTCGGGCGTCCCGTTCGAGGCGCGGGAGTGGTCGGGCGGCCCGCAGGAGGTGCCGTCGCAGTGCGTCGAGGACCACTCCACCGAACTGGTGTTCTTCGCGGGCCGCGAGGAGCACTTCGGCGAGTTCCTGCAGGCGGTGGGCCGCAACTGCTACGACAAGAAGCGCCTGCCGCGCATCCTCGCCGACGACGCGATCATCCGGTTCATCGCGCAGGAGGCCAGCCGCAAGCGCGACGCGCTGGCCGGCATGCGCGTGTCGTACGTGAGCATGGCCGGGCTCGTCGTGCTCGCCGGGAAGTCCTGTGTGGACGGCAAGCCGGACGACAAGGTGCGCGGCGGCCTGCCCCTCGACGCCTTCTGCGCCGGGTACAAGAAGCTGGCGGGTGAGGTCCAGGACTCCGCGCTGCCGAGGGAGGACAAGCCCGCCAAGCCGTGGCCTGGCGAGCACATGGCCGTCGCCTACGACGCGGCCGGGCTCTTCCTCGACGCCGTCCGCAACGCCCAGGCGAGACTCGCCGGGCACACCCCGCACCGCGGTGCGATCGGTGGTGAGCTGCGCGAGCTGGAGTTCTTCGGTGCCACCGGGCGCACGAACTTCAAGGAGTCGCGGGTCGGTGAGACGCGGAACTTCACGATCCTGGAGATCGCCGACATCTACCAGTTCGACCAGCAGCCGACGTGCGTGTTCCTGACCGGTGACCTGTACGGGCCGGACTCGCCGAGGTTGCCGAACGGCTGCCCGGCCTAGGTGTGATGTCCGGGGAGGTTGGTCAGCCGGGTGATGGGTGGCTGGCCTGCGGGGGCGGAGTGGGCTCGGTGGTGATTGTAGAAATGGATCCAGCCGGGTAGGGCGGTTCGGCGTTGGGTTTCTGAGGTGTAGTGGCGTGCGTAGGCCCAGCCGTCGGCGAGTGTGCGGTGGAAGCGTTCGATCTTGCCGTTGGTCTGGGGCCGGTAAGGACGCGTGCGTTTGTGCCGGATGCCGAGTTCGGTGCAGGCGTCTCGCCAGGCGTGGGACTTGTAGCAGGCGCCGTTGTCGGACAGGACTCGCTCGACGGTCACTCCGCGGTCGGTGAACCAGGCGACGGCTCGTCTTAGGACCGCGATGGCCGTGGCCGCGGTTTCGTCGGTGTGGATTTCGGCGTAGGCGACGCGGGAGTGGTCGTCGATCACGGTGTGCAGGACCGCGGTGCCGACGGCGGGCCGGTAGTGGGCGTGGCGCCGGCCGGTGCGGGTGGCGGTGGCCTCGCGGTTGCGTTTGCCTTGCTGGCGGCCGACGAAGCGGTGTCCGCCGCCGTCGGGGATGTTGCCGAACTTGGTGACGTCGACGTGGATCAGCGAACCGGGATGCGGGTGTTCGTAGCGGCGTAACGGTTCGGCGGTGACGCGGTCGATGTGGGACAGGCGGTTGATTCGGCAGCGGACCAGGACGGCGTGCACGGTCGAGGCCGCGATTCCGGGCTGGCCCGCGATCTGGACCGGTCCCAGCCGATGCCTCCATCGCAGGGTCACGATTCGCCGCACGACAGGTTCGGTGGTGCGGGCCGGGCTGTGGTGCGGGCGGGAACTCCGGTCGGTCATGCCCGCCGGGCCTTCGTCGCGGTAGCGCTGGGCCCATTTCCGGGCGGTTCTCTCGGCGACCATGAACATCTTCGCCGCCTCGGCCGGGCGCCAGTTCTGTTCGACGATCAGACGTGCCAGTCGTAACCGGGTGCGTGGGGTCAGCGTCGCGTTAGGGTGGGACACGAAGGCCTCCAGGCCGTGAAGCGGTTCCTCAGCAGTTCCACTTCACACCCGGAGGCCTTCACCTGTCTTCACGACAGGCCATCACATCCGGAACAACGTCCCTGGACATCACACCTAG
>NZ_FOFV01000020.1 GCF_900111005.1 Lentzea albida | reverse complement strand
GGTCTCGCCGACCTGCACCGCGTGCACGACTGGAACCGCGACTTCGTGCGCACCTCGCCCGCCGGCGAGCGCTACGAGGCCCTGGCCGGCGAGATCGACCGCGGCCTCAAGTTCATGTCCGCGTGCGGCGTGAACGACCAGTCGCTGCACGGCACGGAGATCTTCGCCTCGCACGAGGCGCTGCTGCTCGACTACGAGCGCGCGCTGCTGCGCCTCGACACGACCGGCGACGAGCCGAAGCTCTACGACCTGTCGTCGCACTTCGTGTGGATCGGCGAGCGCACCCGTCAGCTCGACGGCGCGCACATCGCCTTCGCCGAGATGCTGGCGAACCCGATCGGTCTCAAGATCGGCCCGACGACGACGCCGGAGATGGCCGTCGAGTACGTCGAGCGCCTCGACCCGCGCAACCAGCCGGGCCGCCTGACGCTCATCTCGCGCATGGGCAACCAGAAGGTGCGCGACGTGCTCCCCGCCATCGTGGAGAAGGTCGAGGCCAGCGGCCACAAGGTCATCTGGCAGTGCGACCCGATGCACGGCAACACCCACGAGTCGTCGACCGGCTACAAGACCCGGCACTTCGACCGCATCGTCGACGAGGTCCAGGGCTTCTTCGAGGTGCACCGCCGCCTCGGCACGCACCCCGGCGGCATCCACATCGAGCTCACCGGTGAGGACGTCACCGAATGCCTCGGCGGCGCCCAGGAGATCTCCGACGACGACCTCGCCGGCCGCTACGAAACGGCGTGCGACCCGCGCCTGAACACGCAGCAGTCGCTCGAGCTCGCGTTCCTCGTCGCCGAGATGCTGCGCTCCTGACAGGTTCGCTGAAGACGAGCTGAAGAACGAAGGGCCCCGCGTCGAGAACGCGGGGCCCTTCGCTTCGCTGCGGTCAGAGGCCGACGATCGTGATCTCGGTTCCCCGCCTCACCCGCGTGCGCGGCGGGATCGACTGGTTCACGACGGTCGCGTTGCCGCTCTTGTTGAACTCGACCTTCACCTTCAGGCCGGCCCGTTCGAGCTCCTCCTTCGCCTCGCGCACCTTCTTTCGGGAGACGTCGGGCACCTCGACCTCGCTGTTGTTCTGGTAGAAGACCGTGACCTTCTTGTTCTGGGTCGGGTCCAGCACCGTGCCCGCGGGCGGGTCCGTCCGCACCACGCGCGAGTTGCCGTTCTCCGGGGCCTCGTCGCCCCCCGCGTCGACCGGCTCCAGACCGGCGCGCTGCAGTTCGGCGTCCGCCTCGGTCTTCGTCTTGCCGGTGACGTTCGGCACCGGCAGGCGCGGCGGCGGGCCCTTGCTCATGATGAGGGTGACCGGCGAGTCGAGGTTGAGCGCGGTGCCGGGACGCGGGTCGATGCCCACGACCTTGCCGATGGGCACGGTGTCGTGGAACGCGTCCTTCGAGGCGTCCTTGGTGACCTTCAGGCCCGCGGCCTGGATCTCCTTGGTCGCCACGGCCTCGTCGGTACCGGCGGTGATGAACGGCACCACGGGCTTGCCGCGCGACACGACCAGCTTGACCTGCTGGTTCTTGCGCAGCTCCGCGCCGGGACCGGGGTCGGCGCTGATGACCGTGCCGTTGGGGACGTCGTTGGACGGCACCTTCTCGACCAGGCCGGTGAGGTCCGCCTGCGAGAGCAGCACCTGCGCGTTCTGCTCGGACTGCCCCACCACCGACGGCATCTCCGTGTAGCGGTTGGCGGAGACGTACCAGGTGAACAGCCCGACCGCGACCACCACGACGCCGGCCACGGCGCCCCAGATCGTGTAGAGCCGCTTGCGCCGCTTGCGCTCTTCCTCGAGCTTCTCGGCCTCCGACTTCCGCTTCTGCGCGGGACGGCGGCGCGGCTGCTCGGGCCGCTGCATCGTGCGCGTCGCCGAGGCCGGGATGCCGGGAGGAGGCGTCGCCGGGCCGGTGCTGACCGTCGTCATCGCCGAGTGGAGCGGCGGCTTCGGCACGACCGGCCTGGTCAGCTCGGCGGCCGACGGGGGAGTGGCGCCGACGGCGACGGGCACCGGCCGCATGATGACCGTCCTGTCGTTCTCGGGCGCCGAACCGGGAACGGGCACCGGCTGCGGCGTGAGGCCCAGCTCCGTGCCCACGCGCTCCAGCTCGGCCAGGAACGCGTCGGCGTTCGCGGGTCGCAGCACCGGGTCGCGCCGCGTGGCCTTGCGCACCAGCGTGTCGAGCGCCAGCGGGACGTCCGCGACCGACGGGACGTCCGAGTTCACGTGCTGGTAGGCCACCGAGATGGGCGTCTCGCCTCGGTAGGGCGCCTGACCGGCCAGCATCTCGTAGAGCACGATCCCGGCCGAGTAGACGTCACTGCGCGCGTCCGCCGTGCCGGTCTCCACCTGTTCGGGTGATAGATAGGCGACGGTGCCGAGGATCTCGCTGTCGCTCGTGACACCGTTCCCGCCGATCGCGCGGGCCAGCCCGAAGTCCGCCACCTTGACCTGGCCACCGGGCCCGATCAGCACGTTCTCCGGCTTCACGTCCCGGTGCACGAGCCCGGCGCGGTGAGCCGCGCCCAACGCCGACAGCACGGGGCCGAGGATGCTCAACGCGACGGCGGGAGCGAGCTTGCCGCGCTGGTTGAGCAGGTCACGGAGGTTGCCGCCGTCGATCAGCTCCATCACCAGGTACACCTGGTCACCGTCGACGCCCTGGTCGTGCACGGACACCACGGCCGGGTGGTGCAACTGGGCCGCGGCCCGCGCCTCGCGCTCGAAGCGCGCCACGAACGCGGGGTCCGCGGTCAGGTGAGGATCCATCACCTTGATGGCGACATCGCGATCGAGGCGGGTGTCACGACCTCGATAGACGGTGGACATGCCGCCGCGCGCCAGCACGGCGTCCACCCGGTAGCGCTGCTCCAGCAGTCCACCCATCACGTTCGAAACCGACCTCTCCACAGTGCGAGATGGTAAAGCTCAGGATGACCCGGTTGGCGGAAGGGCGTTCCCAGTTCGGTTATGGCATCGTGACCCCCGTGAGTGCGATTCCTGCCGCTGCGGATGTACTGGCTGCCGACCTGGAGGTTCTTCCTCTCCCCGAGGTGGCCGACCGAATGGGACTTCCGGTCACCCGGGTCCACCAAATGCTGCGCGACGGGCAACTGCTCGCCGAGCGGCGGAACGGCGTCCTCGTCGTTCCCGAGGCGTTCCTCGCCGCCGGAACCGTGGTGAAGGGTCTGCCCGGCACCATCACGGTGCTGCGCGACCAGAACTTCTCCACCGAGGAGATCCTGCGCTGGCTCTTCACGGAGGACGAAAGCCTCCCTGGCACTCCGATCGAAGCATTGCGCGGAGACCGTGGGCGCGAGGTAAAGCGACGCGCGCAGGCCATGGGTTTCTGAGACACCGACAGCAGCGGTTCCGGGCGTCTTCGCAGGTGGGAGATGCCCGGAGCCCCGCTGCGCCGAATCACACCCGGCCGAACCCCGCCGGGCTGAACCTTCGCGCGTCCCTAAAGCGGGGCTCACCTCGACGTCCCCGGTGACGCTTCCGCGGTGACGCCGGGGTTCACATCCGGGGTCACCGCGGGCGGTGCGTTCAGGGCTGACGCCGTGTCGGACCTCGCGACCTTCCGCGGGTCCGCCGCCGCGGTCGGTACCGCGCCGACTTCTTGGGCCACCGCCGTGGCCGGTACCTGGCTGTCGTCCGTGTTCAGCGCCAGGCTGGCCTCTGGGTTCGCTTCCGGGGCCAGCTCTGTGGCGACGACGAGGCCGACCTCTCGGGTCAGCTCTGAGGCCGTCGCCGGGCGGACTGCTGCGTCCGGCTTCGCGGTCGTCACTGGGCCGACACCTGTGCCCAGTTCCGTGGCCACCACTGAGTTGACTGCTGCGTCCGGCTTCGTGGTCGTCGCCGGGCCGTCTCCTGCGTCCGGCTTCGCGGTCGTCGCCGGGCCGACTCCTGCGCCCAGTTCCGTCGCCACCACCGACCCGGCTCCTGGGCCCACTCCCGGACTCACCGCGGCCCCCACCCCCGGCACCGCCGCTCCACCCACCCCCGACGTCCTCAGCCGCGCGACGAGGGCCCTACCGGCGCCCGGCAGTGCCACCGCGAGCCGACGCGCGTTCGGCACCGCCACCCGCCGCCACAACACCTCGCAGCCGACGAGCCCGAGGATGTCGCGATACAACGTGTGTGCAGTCCGCACACAGGGCCGCGACGCCGGCGACACCATCTCGATCCCCGGCTCCGCCGACCGATATATCGCATATGAGTGCGCGACGAGGTCGTCGAGCACTCGTCGCACGCGAGCGTCCGGGCGCCGGTGCGAGCGGCACCACTGCAGGAGGTCGCGGTCGACGCCGTGCGCGCCGAGGACGTCCTGCGGCAGGTAGACGCGGCCGCGGTCGAGGTCCTCGCCGACGTCGCGCAGGAAGTTGGTGAGCTGGAACGCCACCCCGAGCCGGGCCGCGTGCGGTGCGGCCTCCTCGCGGGGCACCACGGTGCCGAGCACCGGCAGCATCTGCAGGCCGATGACCTCCGCCGAGCCGTGCACGTAGACGCCGAGGGCGTCGAGGTCGGCGTACTCGGTCACGTCGAGGTCCATCCGCATCGACGCGAGGAAGTCGGTGAACAGCGACCCGTCGATGTCGTAGCGGCGCCTCGTGTCCGCCAGCGCGTGCAGGACCGGGTTCGACGGCGGCTTCTCCAGGAGGCGTTCCAGGCGGTCCAGCTCACCCGCGCGGTCGGTCACCCCGGCCGCGTCGACGATCTCGTCGGCCCACCGGGCGAACGCGTAGAGCGCGTGCACCGCGGGCCGCTGTTCGGGCCGCAGCAGCGTCGTCGCCAGGAAGAACGTCCTGCCGTACCGCGCGTTGATGCGGCGGCACGCGGCATAGGCGTCGCCCAGGTCCACGGTGCCGTGGCTCATTCGTAGCGGGAGGACAGGCCGAACGGGTCCGGCTTCACCAGCGACCGCGCCGCGAGTGCCGACACCAGCAGCGCGAAGAACAGGTAGCCCCACGAGTACAGCGCCGTGTCGCCGTTCGGGAACGTCACCAGCAGCAGGAACAGCGACGCGATCGTCACCGCGACCAGGCCCGCCGTGCTCCACGCGAACCCGGCGGCGAGCGCCAGCGGCCAGCTGAAGTACCAGGGCAGCGTCGCGGGCGACAGCAGCGCGACGGCCAGCATCGTCAGCGCGCCGCGGCGGATCGCGTCGCGCACCTCGCCGTCGCGCGACGCCCACCACTGCGTGTACGCGATCCAGATCAGGACCACGGAGCCCAGGGCCCGCGCGACGCCGATGAAGATGCCGCCGTCGACGTAGACGAACCAGTTCACGACCATGCGCACGAAGTCGCCGACCGCGCTCGGCACCGACAGCCAGTTGATGATCATCGACGAGCTGCGCAGCGCCGGGATCCAGCCGAGGTTCACCCCGGCGACGAGCGTGCACACGGCGAACGTCCCGAGGAACGCGACCAGGCCGGGCACCAGCGCCTTGCGGAACTGGGCGCGTTTGTCGCCGTCGAGGCGCGCGGCCCAGATCCACACGAGGAACGGCACGACCACGACCGCCGTCGCCTTCACCGAGAACGCGAGGGCGAGCAGCACGAACCCGAGCACGTGCCTGCGGTCGAGCACCAGCAGCACGCCCGCGGCCATCAGGCCGACCATGAGCAGGTCGTTGTGCGCGCCGCCGATCAGGTGGATCAGCGTCAGCGGGTTCGCCGCGACCAGCCACAGCGCGATCGCCGACTTGCCGCCCAGGTGCTTGCTCAGGCCCGGCAGCGCCCAGCACAGCAGCACCAGGCCGCCCGCGAGGGAGAAGCGCATGGCGACGACGCCGAGGATGACGCTCGCGTCCGTGATCCACACGATCGCCTTCGCGACCAGGATGAACAACGGCCCGTACGGCGCCGGCGTGTGCTGCCACACCCAGCTGACGTTTTCGGACAGCGTGCTCTGCAGGACGGCGGGCCCGACCGTGTACGGGTCGTACCCGCTCAGCGCGAGCTGGCCCTGCGCCAGGTAGCTGTAGATGTCCTTGCTGAACAGCGGTGGCGCGAACAGCAGTGGCAACGTCCAGACCGTCACCGCGACCAGCACCGCGAAGTCGCCGATCTCACCCCACCGCACGAGGCGGCCGAGCCGGATCCACGCCCAGATGACGAGACCCAGGCCCAGGTACAGGACCATGCTCGCCAGGTCGCGGCCGTGGCCGTAGCGCAGCCAGCTCAGCCCGACCTGGGCGAGCAGCGGGTCGCGCTCGAGGATCGCGCCGGCACCCATTCCCCCGAGCGCGATCAGCGCCACGCCCAGCAGACCGAGCATGGTCGTGCGGATGGGGATGGCGTAGGTGTTCGCGCGCACGACTGGTTGAAGCTCCTGTATCGACGCCTCGGAGCTCGTGCGGGGGAGGGACGGAGTTGCTGCCATCGCCCGAACATCGTTGCACAAGGCGCGGAAGCGTCAGCAGGCAACGGGCCACACGGTGACGAGGAGTTAACCAACTCTCAGGAACCGGAAGCAGAGCCGAGTGGAGCAACGGTGGAGATGATCGACTTCAGAAGGTCCGCTTCGTCGAGCTGATCGCGAGGTCGGCGAGCTTGGTGGCGGCCGGCTCGGCCACGGGTGCGGCGTCGAGGGCGGCCAGCGCGCTCTTCGTCAGCTCCTCGATGCGCTCCTCGACGGCGTCGACGGCGCCGACCTTCACGAGCGCTCGCCGGACCTCCTCGACGGTGTCGAGGTCGAGGTCGGGCTTGCCGAGGGCGATATCCAATATATCGGCGCCGTGCTGCATGCCCAGCGCGACGAGCAGCGTGCGCTTGCCCTCGGCGAGGTCGTCGCCCGCGGGCTTGCCGGTGACCTCGGGGTCGCCGAACACGCCGAGCAGGTCGTCGCGCAGCTGGAACGCGACGCCGATGTCGGCACCGAACGCGCGCAGCCCGCCGATCAGCTCGGGCGACGCCCCCGCCATCGCCGCGCCCATGTGCAGCGGCCGCTCGACGGTGTACGCGGCGGTCTTGAGCCGGTCGATGCGCACCGCGGCGTCCGGGGACGAGTCGCCCCGCGCCTGCGTCAGCACGTCGAGGTACTGGCCCGCGAGCATCTCGGTGCGCATGTCCCGCCACGGCTCGCTCATCCGCCGCAGCACCTCCGGCGGCAGCCCGGCGGCGAAGAGCATGTCGTCCGCCCACGCCAGGGCGACGTCGCCGATCAGCACGGCCGCCGACATGCCGAACCGCTCCGAGGAGCCCAGCCAGCCCTGCTCGCGGTGCCGCGCGCCGAACGCGATGTGCACCGTCGGCCTGCCCCGGCGCACCGACGAGGCGTCCATCAGGTCGTCGTGGATCAGCGCGCACGCCTGGATCAGCTCCAGCGAGCTGACGGCCGTGAGCACCTCGCCCGCGAGCTCGCCGTCGGGGTCGCCCCCGGCCGCGCGCCAGCCCCACCACGCGTAGGTCGGGCGGATGCGCTTGCCGCCGCCCAGCACGAAGTCGGAGAGCGCGTCGACCGCGCTCGCGAAACTCGGGTCCATCGCCTCGCCGGACGCGCGCCGGGAGGCCAGATAAGCGGTCAGCGCTTCGTCCACGTGCTGGGGCAGGGCAACATCGATTGGGTGGTGGGACACCCGTCCATGGTCCGCTGTGTCCGGGGACACCCGCATGTCGGGGCATGCGTTCCACATGGTGAGCCCGTGTCCCACCTGGCGGAAGTACCACTAGGGTTGGTGCCATGACGTCGGTGGTGGAGCGGCTCCAGGGGGAGTCACCCAAGTTCTCGGTGGAGTTCCTGCCACCCCGGGACGCGGAGGACGAGAAGGTCCTGTGGAAGGCCGTCCGCGAGCTGGAAGGCCTCGACCCGGCGTTCGTGTCGATCACCTACGGCGCCGGCGGGTCGCGCCGCGACCGCACGATCCGCGCCACCGGCCGCATCGCGCAGGAGACGACGCTGCTCCCCGTCGCGCACCTCACCGCCGTCGAGCACTCCGTGGCCGAACTGCGCAACGTCATCGGCTGGTACGCGGCGATCGGCGTGCGGAACATCCTGGCGCTGCGCGGCGACCCTCCCGGCGACCCGATGGGCGAGTGGGTCGCGCACCCCGAGGGCCTGTCCTACGCCGACGAACTCGTCGCACTGGTCCGCGAGCTCGGCGACTTCTGCGTGGGTGTGGCGGCGTTCCCGTACGGGCATCCGCGCTCCACCGACCTCGACACCGACCTGAAGTACCTGCTGCGCAAGCTCAACGCGGGCGCGGACTACGCGGTGGCCCAGCTGTTCCACGCGCCGGAGCCGTTCCTGCGGATGCGCGACCGGGTGGCGGCGGCGGGCTGTTCCGCCGCGATCCTGCCGGGGATCATGCCGATGCTGTCGCCGCGCGGCCTCGCCAAGATCGTGGAGCTGTCCGGTGCCGACCTGCCGCTCGACGTGTCGCGCCGGCTGGAGCCGTACGCCGACGACGTGGCGGGGTTCCGGGCGACCGGCATCGACATCGCGACCGAGATGTGCCAGCGCCTGCTCGACGAGGGCGTTCCCGCGCTGCACTTCTACACGATGAACAGGGCGAAGGCGACGCGCGAGGTGCTGGGGCGCCTGGGTCTGGTCACCCGCGCCTGAGAGAGGGCCCTAAGCAAGCGCACTGCGCTTGTGAGCGATGAGCGCGAGCACGACCACGATCAGCGCAGCGCCGCCGGTGAGGCCCGCGACCAGCAGCGCCCAGCCGAAGAACGACTGGGAGTTCTCACCCGCGTACTGCACGGTGGCCTGCAGCATCGACGCCTGACCGGGCTTCGGAGACCACGCGATCGTGTTGTTCTCCTCCTCGCGGCCGTTGGTGTTCACGATCTTGCCGGGGAAGCTGACCTTGACCTGGATGTCCGCGCGTTCCACGGGCACCTGGGTCAGGTCGACCGACCCCGACAGCGTGACAAGATCACCCGACCGGCGGAAGTTGAGGCTGTAGCGGCTGTTCGACGAACTCGTCGCCGTCGACAGCGTCCGCATCTCGTCGAACGTCAGGCCGTTGAAGAACAGCTGCGTGCCCGCGTACTGCTCCACCCGGTACTCCTTGGTGGTGACGCGGCTCTCGAGCTCCGGCGGCACCTTGAGCTGCGGGCCGGGGTCGTTGTCCTGCGTCGGCGGTGTCGCCGCGACGATCTCACCCGAGATGCGGTCGTCCTCCGAGACGGCCATGGCGGCGTACACGCGAACGCAACCACTCAGCGAAAACAGGGTGAGCAGCAAGAAGACCGGCAGCAGAAGTGCCCGGGAACGACGCACGGCCGACATCCTGCCAGCACGGCCCGAACGACGCAGGTCCCCTCCGAAGGTCGTGAGCTTGACTAACTACCTTTTGGCGTCGAGAGGCGCGAGGTAGCGTCACGGAACATGGCATCCGTGCACGACATCAGCAACAAGTTCGTCCGCGACCTCGTGGCGCTGGACCCCATCACCGCCACCAGTCTCGGCTTCTCGGGATCCGACGACCAGCTGACGGACCTCTCCCCGGAAGGACACGCGGCGCGCGACGAACTCGCCGTCCGCGCACTCGCCGACGTCACCGGCGCACAGCCCGCGGATGCCTCGGAAGAGGCCGCCCGCGCCGTGTTCCTCGAACGGGTGGGCCTCGAACACGAGCTGTACGAGGCGGGGGTGACCGAGTCCTCGCTGAACGTCATCGCGAGCCCGATCCAGTCGGTGCGCGACATCTTCGACCAGATGCCGACCGACACCCCGGAGCAGTGGGCCACGATCGGCCGCCGCCTCGCCGCCGTGCCCGCCGCCCTGGACGGTCTGCGCGCCTCTCTCTCGCACGCCGCCTCGCGCGGCAACGTCTCAGCGCTGCGTCAGGTCACCAAGGTCGCCAAGCAGTGCGACACGTTCGCCACGACGTTCTTCGGCCCGTTCGTCGCGTCCGCCGACGTCGACGGTTCCGTGCGTTCCTCTCTCGACACCGGTGCCTCCGCCGCTTCTGCCGCGTACGCGGACTTCGCCTCGTTCCTGCGCACGGAACTGGCCCCCAAGGCACCGGAGAAGGACGCGGTGGGCGAGGAGCGCTACCGCCTGGGCTCCCGCTACTTCACGGGGTCGAAGCTCGACCTGGCCGAGGCCTACGCGTGGGGCTGGGAGGAGTTCCTCGGCATCGAGGCCGAGATGAAGGAGGTCGCGGCGCGGCTCAAGCCGGGCGCCTCGCTGGCGGAGACCGCGGCGTTCCTCGACGAGAACCCGCGCTACCAGGTGCACGGCCAGGACGGCCTGCAGGCGTGGATGCAGGAGCTGTCCGACAAGGCCCTGCTCGACCTGCGCGACGTGCACTTCGACCTGCCGGACGCGCTCATGAACCTCGAGTGCAGGATCGCCCCGCCCGGCGGTTCCGTCGGCGCCTACTACACGCAGCCGACCGCGGACTTCTCCCGCCCCGGCCGCATGTGGTGGTCGATCGCCGAGGGCAAGTCGGTGTTCCCGACCTGGCGCGAGACCTCGACGGTCTACCACGAGGGCGTGCCGGGCCACCACCTCCAGTGCGCGACGGCCGTGTACCAGTCGGCGACCTTGAACGACTTCCAGCGCCTCCTGTGCTGGGTGTCGGGACACGGCGAGGGCTGGGCGCTCTACGCGGAACGCCTCATGCGCGAGCTCGGCTACCTCGACGACGACGCCGACCTGCTCGGCATGCTCGACGCGCACCTGTTCCGCGCGGCCCGCGTCATCATCGACATCGGCATGCACCTGGAACTGGAGATCCCGGCCGGCACCGGCTTCCACCCCGGCGAGCGCTGGACCCCCGAACTCGGCCTCGAGTTCATGCTGACCCGCACGCTGCAGGAGCCCGCCGCGTCCCGCGACGAGCTCGACCGCTACCTCGGCTGGCCGGGACAGGCGCCCTCGTACAAGCTCGGCGAGCGCCTGTGGCTCGCGGCGCGCGAGGACGCGCGGGCCCGCAAGGGTGCCGACTTCGACCTCAAGCGCTTCCACAAGGAGGCCCTGGAGATGGGCGCGATGGGCCTCGACACCCTGCGCGAGCGACTGGCCGCCCTCTGACGAGCGTTCAACTGATATCCGATATATCGGCTTGCTGATATATCGGATATCAGCGAGCGGGGTGGCACAGGCGGAACAGCGAGATGTCGAACCGGTGCCGGTCAGGCTGCTGTCGAACGGTTCGCCGTCCGGTCCTGTGCAAGTCAGCCTGCGCACGTCGTCGTTGGACAGTACTGCGCGAGGCTGTACCCCTTGCCCGTGCCGCCCACCTCGCCTTGAGCTCGCGGGCCACCTCCGGGTGCGCCCGGTCGACCTTGATCGCCAGCTGGTAGGTGGTCATGTACGGCCGGCCGAAGTGGTGCCCGGCCTTACGCCGGATCGGCCCACCGGACGCGCACGCGGTTCGTGATCGGCTCCGGGTCGTCGGTGCGCACGAACTCGAGCCACGGCCCGGCCTCGGGGCGGACCGAGGCGAACCCGTCACCGCTGCGCGCCACCGGGTGCCCGGTCGCCTCGGCGGACGCCAGCGGGTCGCGCGAGTCGACGACGACGGCCGCGATCACACCGGGGTACTCGGGCCGGGGTTCGAGGACGCAGAACTCGTTGCCCTGCGGATCGCGCAGCACCACCCACGGCACGTCGGCCTGACCGACGTCGGCGTGTTCGGCGCCGAGCTTGAGCGCCCGCGCGACGATGTCCGCCTGGTGCTCGGGCGAGGTCGAGGCCAGGTCGATGTGGATCCGGTTCTTCTCGATCTTCGGCGCGTCGCTCCACACGAACGTCAGCTCGATCTCGTCGCCCGCGAACTCGGACCAGAAGGCGGCCAGTGCCGGGGGATCCGCCGACTCGAACGTGATTTCCACGCGTGCGAGGGTACTGTCTCGCGCGTGGCGAAGCTGGTGCTCGGACCGCTCCTCAGATATGTCGACGACACGTCCGCGACGTTGTGGGTCGAAACGGACGCCTCGTGCGAGGTGAAGATCGCCGGCGGCACGGCGCGCACGTTCCAGGCAGGCAACCAGCACTACGCGCTCGTCCGGCTCGAAGGTCTGGGTCCCCGCACCGAGTACGACGTCGAACTCGACGGCGAGAAGGTCTGGCCGGAACCTGGTAGCAGGTTCCCGAAACCGGTCATCCGCACGGGCCAGGTCCGCCGGATCGCCTTCGGGTCGTGCCGCGCCGCGCCGGACCAGCCGCTCGGCCCGGACGCGCTCGACGCGTTCGCGCAACGGCTCATGGCCGCCCCGGAGGAGGAGTGGCCGCAGGCGATGATCCTGCTGGGGGACCAGGTCTACGCCGACGAGCCCACCGACTCCACTAAGCAGTGGCTGCGCGATCGCCGCAAGGACACCGACGAACCCGACGGCGAGGTCGTCCACTTCGGTGAGTACGCCCGCCTCTACCACGAGACCTGGGGCGACCCGGAGATCCGCTGGCTGCTGTCGGTGGTGCCGACCGCGATGATCTTCGACGACCACGACGTGCGCGACGACTGGAACACCTCCGCGGTGTGGCGCGCGCAGATGGCGGAGAAGCCGTGGTGGCGCGACAGGATCCGCGGCGCCATCTCGTCGTACTGGGTCTACCAGCACCTGGGCAACCTCAGCCCGGCCGAGCTCGCCAAGAACTCCTTGTACGCCAAGGTGAAGGCGCAGGGCACGGACGTGCTGCCGATGCTGCTGGAGTTCGCCGAGGCGGCCGACAGGGAGACCGAGGGCCGCAAGTCGACGTGGTGGAGCTTCCGCCGCGAGTTCGGCCGCATCCGGTTGCTCATGGTCGACACGCGCTCCGGCCGCATCCTCGAAGAGGGCAAGCGGCAGATGATCAACGACGACGAGTTCGACTGGATCGAGCAGAACGTCGACCAGGCCGACGAGTACGACCACCTGCTGATCGGCTCGTCGCTGCCGTGGCTGATGCCGCACGCGCTCAGCCACTTCCAGTCCCTCAACGAGATCGGCGCGAACAAGCCGGGCTGGCAGGGCAAGGCGGCCGAGGGCATCAGGCAGGTCGTCGACCTGGAGCACTGGCCCGCGTTCCGCGAGTCGTTCGACCGGCTCTCGCGCATGATCGAGAAGGCCGGCAACAACGGCGCCGCGACGGTGTGCGTGCTGTCCGGCGACGTCCACCACAGCTATGTCGCCGAGGCCGAGTTCCCCAGTCCCACCAAGGCCGTGGTCGCGCAGCTCGTGTGCTCGCCCATCCACAACGAGGCGCCGAAGGTGCTGCGGCCGGCGTTCCGGTTCTCGTGGTCGCGCGTGGCGTCGAAGATCTTCCGCCGCCTGGCCACGTGGGCCGGTGTCCCGGAAGACCTGGTGCACTGGCGCAAGACCAGTGGCCCGCACTTCGGGAACTCCATCGCGCTGCTGGACGTCGACGGCCGCCTCGCCCGCTACCGGTTGCTGTCGGCGACGGGCGAGGAGACCGCGTCCGTCCTACTTGGTCGCGAGACGGAGTAGCGCCCACAGCTGCGCGATCGCGTCGTCGTCGCCGACGGTCGTGACCATGCGGTCGGGCAGCCGGCCCCACAGCCAGCGGTACATCGTCATCGGGCTCGCCGACACCTGCGCGTCGGCGGCGTGCGCGTCCTCCGGGTCGACCACGCGCCACGCCGACGCGCCCTGCGGGCCGCACCGCGTGAGCCACAGGTGGTCCTCGACCTGGATGGCGACGAGGCTGTCCCGCGACCCGCGCACCCCGAGCACGTCGAGCTTGTGCCCCAGCCACAACGTGAGCACCTCGTCGACGCCGTCGACCGCGACCTCGTCGTCGACGGCACCGACGTCCATGCCCGCGGCGCCCTGCACGTCCATGCGGTGCACCGTCGTCTCGTGCGCCAGCCGTCGCCGCCAGAACCCGAAGTCCTGCCGGTCGGGCCACCACGTCGCGCACGGCTCGTCCTCCCCGTGCGCCTCGAGTTCGGCGATCACGGCCTCCGCGCCCGACCGCATGAACTCGAGCGGATCCTCTTCCGGCGCCGGGTAGTCGCGCCACTCCCCGGCTTCGGGCTCGCGGCCGAGCCTGATCCAGGTCAGTGCGCCGCGATAGCCGCCGCCGACGTGCCTCACGGTCTCCCCGAGGTTCAGCCCGGGGCAGGCGGGCACGCCCTTGTGCGGTGGCTGACCGATCGCGGACATGGCGAGCAGGTCCGCCTCATGGCGCAACACGTCGAGCAGGTTCACCGCCTCGCCTCGCTCATCACGCGGTCGACGAGCGTCACGAACAGATGGGTCTGGCGCACCAGATCGTCAGCCGTGCGTGCGTTGACGTGCCTGGTGATCCCCGCGAGCACGGCGGCCCGCGTGGACGACCACGACGCGAAGAAAGCGGCCCACTCGCTCATCTCGGGCGCGATCGCGCCGAGCAGCACCCAGGCGCTGGTCGGCCTCGACCGCCCGCGATGGGGCCGTCCTCGCAAGGCGAGCACTGCGGCGGCCGCGCGCAACGCGGCCAGGTAAGCGGTCGCGAACCGCTCCGACGGCTCGGGCGTGCGCTCCGACTCGGCGAGCGAGTCGCGGGCCTGCCGGAGCAGGGCCAGCGCGGACGCGGGTGGCAGCGGAATCGGGATGGGGACGGGGAAGGCTGCCGGATTCGAAAGATCGGCTGTCATCTCGGCCTCCTCGTGGCGTCGGTGAACGACGTCACCGCCGAGGGGAAGCCGGCGGCTCTCGGAGGTGGGGTGCTTCCCCCACCCCACCTCCGAGGCATGGTGAGACTCGAACACATGTTCGAGTCCCCACCAGCGTAGCTCCCAGCCGATGGATTCCTCAACCCGCCCCACCACGTGGGCGTGAGTCGTGGTCTGATGGAGGTGTGAGTTCGCTCGAACACCCCGGAATCCGCAAGGTAGCGGAAGCCCTCCCGGCCGCCACCGCCGCACGCATCGTCGTGCTGCCGGACGCCGTGCGGACCGCGGCGGCCGCGGCGCAGGCGGTGGGCGTGCAGGTCGGCGCGATCGCGAACAGCCTGGTCTTCGCCGCCGTGCGCGACGGGAAGGCGTCCCCGCTGCTCGTCCTGACGTCGGGCGCGCACCGCGCGGACACGTCACTGATCGCAGGCCTGGTGGGCGCGGACGCGGTCAAGCGCGCCGACCCCGAGTTCGTCCGCGAGCACACGGGCCAGGTCATCGGCGGTGTGTCCCCGGTCGGGCACCCGGCGCCGATCGAGACCGTGGTGGACGAGTCGCTGTCCGGCTACGAGGAGATCTGGGCGGCCGCGGGCCACCCGCACGCCGTGTACCCCACGACCTTCGCGGACCTGGTGGCGCTGACGGGCGGACGCGTCGCGGCGGTGGCGTCATGACGGCCTCGCCGCGCCTGGAGCGCATCGTCGAGATGACGGCCGCGGAGCTGAACGAGCGGCTGGGCGAGGCGCTCGCGCTGTACGTGACGGCGATGAACTACCCGCCCGCCACCGTCGAACAGCGCGCGCCGATGTGGCTCGCGCACATGATGCGCGAGGACTGGCGCTGCGTCGTCGCGCTGGGGGAGCAGGACGAACTCGTCGGCATCGGCTACGGCTACCGCGGCGCGGCCGGCCAGTGGTGGCACGAGCAGGTGCGGCGCGGCCTGATGCAGGTGTCGCCGCCGGCAGTCGTCGACGAATGGCTCACCGACTACTTCGAGCTCACCGAACTGCACGTGCTGCCGCGCGCGCAGGGCCGCGGCCTCGGCGAGGACCTGCTCCGCAGGCTCATGGAGGGCGTGCCGTCCTCCCGCGTGCTGCTGTCCACGCCCGAAGGCCCGAGCAAGGCGTGGAAGCTCTACCGCCGCGTCGGCTTCCTGGACGTGCTGCGGCACTACCAGTTCACCGGCGACCCGCGTCCGTTCGCGGTCCTCGGCCGAACGCTGCCGATCACCTAGACCTCCCGGCTCTTCCCGGCCTGCTCGACGTCGTCGAGCAGGCCGTTTTCGTGCGCGGACGTCTTGTCGCGGCCCGGCGAGGGGTTGCGATCACCTGACCCCGTCCCTACGCTCACCAATATGCAATATATTGGATATGGGTCACTGAAGGAGCGGGCGGCGGCCGAGATCCGGTCAGCGATCGTGCGCGGCGACCTCGAGCCGGGCACGCCCATCAAGGACGTCGAGCTGGCGGAGCGGCTCGGCCTGTCCCGCACCCCGGTGCGCGAGGCGCTCGCGACGCTGACCGACGAGGGCCTGGTCGAGACCAAGCCGCACGCCTACACCCGTGTCACCGCGCTGGAAGCCGAACCCGTGCGCGACGCACTCGTCGTCGTGCAGTCCATGCACGCCCTCGCCGCCGGCATCGCGGTGCCGAGGATGTCGGACGAGGACATCGCCGCGATGCGCGCCGCGAACAAGGCCTTCAAGAAGGCGCTCGACGCCGACGACGCCGTCGCCGCGCTGGCCGCCGACGACGAGTTCCACGCGGTGGCCGTCCGCCGCTGCGGCAACTTCGCGATCGCCGCGACCATCGACCGCTTCACCCCGCTGGTGCGCAGGGCCGAGCACAGCCGGTTCTCCTCACCGAACGCCCGCCACTCCGTCACCCAGCACCAGCAGATCATCGAGGCGTGCGAGAAGGGCGACGCCGCGCTCGTCGCCACGCTGGTCGACGAGAACTGGAGCACCCTGGAGGAGGAACTGTGACCAGATTCCCGCTGCTCTTCGGGCCGTCGCCAGTCCACCGCCTCGACCGCCTGACCGCACACCTCGGCGGCGCCGCGGTCTGGGCCAAGCGCGAGGACTGCAACTCCGGCCTCGCCTACGGCGGCAACAAGACCCGCAAGCTCGAGTACCTCGTCGCCGACGCGCTGGCCACCGGTTGCGACACCCTCGTGTCGATCGGCGGCATCCAGTCCAACCACACCCGCCAGGTAGCGGCCGCCGCGGCCCGCGCCGGCCTCAAGGCCGTGCTGGTGCAGGAGAGCTGGGTCGACTGGGCCGACGTGGGCAGCGACCGCGTCGGCAACATCCTGCTCAGCCGCATGATGGGAGCCGACGTCCGCCTGGTGGACGCCGAGTTCGGCATCGGCGTCAAACCGGCCTGGGAACAGGCGATCGAGGAGGTCCGCGCCGCCGGCGGCAAGCCCTACCCGATCCCCGCCGGAGCCTCCGACCACCCGCTCGGCGGCATGGGCTTCGCGAACTGGGCGGACGAGGTCCGCCAGCAGGAGGCGCAGCTCGGCGTCTTCTTCGACACGATCGTCGTCTGCTCGGTCACCGGCAGCACCCAGGCGGGCATGGTCGCGGGCTTCGCGAACGACACCGGCCGCCGCGTGCTGGGCATCGACGCCTCCGCCAAGCCCGCCGAGACCCGCGCCCAGATCACCCGCATCGCGCACAACACCGCCAAGCTCCGCGAGGTCACGGTGTCCGAAGAGGACATCCTCCTCGACGACCGCTTCCACGCCGGCACCTACGGCATCGCCGACGACTCCACAGTGGACGCCATGCGCCTGGGCGCGAGCCTCGAGGGCATGATCACCGACCCGGTGTACGAGGGGAAGTCGCTGGCGGGGCTCATCCACCTCGTGTCGTCGGGGGAGATCGGGCGCGACTCCACGGTGCTGTACGCGCACCTGGGCGGGCAGCCGGCGCTGAACGCCTACAGCTCGCTGTTCCCGCAGTAGTTCGGGGAGGGGGCGCGCGCGGGCTTGACGGGGGTGGCGCGGGTGCCGGGGGTGCCGCGGTGGGCGGGAGCGTTGCACCGAGCCGGGCCGGGCCGGACGCGTGGCGGTTCGGGCGTGACCGGCGAACTGTCGCGCCGGGCGAGGAGTGCGAGGGCCACGGCCGGGGCGAGAGGAGCACGCCGAGTCCATTGCGGCCGGAGGTGTGCGAGCCCAGCCCGCCCCGAACCGCCCGGCCCGGCTCGCCCTACCCAGCCTTGCCCGTCCACGCCCTGCCTGACTCGCCCCGCCAAGCTCGGCTAGCCCCGCCAAGCTCGGCTCGCCCAGCCCAGCTCGGCTCGCCGGACCCAGCCCAGCTCGGCTCGCCGGACCCAGCCCAGCTCGGCTCGCCGGACCCAGCCCAGCTCGGCTCGCCGGACCCAGCCCGGCTCGCCCAGCCCGGCTCGCCCGATCCGGCTCGTCCAGCCGCCGCCCGGCCAACCCAGCCCAGCCCTGCCCTGCCAGGCGGAGGCTTGGGTCAGGCCCGCAGGCGCAGGCCCTTCGGGGTTGCGCGGAAGCCCGCCTCCTGCAGGACCGTGGCCAGGTGCGAGGTCAGCGCCACCTCGCCGTCGGCCCGCTGGACCGCGAGCTGGCCCAGCCAGCCGTCGCGGACTGCTCGGCTCAGGGCGTTCGCGGCCGTGCGGAGGGTGGGGTCGTCGTCGGTGAACGAGAGCAGGGACTTGCCTCCTCGTTCCACGTACAGGGCGGGCATGCCGTCCACCAGGACGGCCAGCGCGCCTGCCTTGCGGGCCGGCCTGTGCTTGCCTTCGCCGAGCGGGTCCGGCCACGCCAGGGCGGCGCCGTAGGGCTGGGCCGGGTCGGCCGCTGCCAGGACCACCGCGGTCTGGTCGGCCTGGGACTGCTGGCCCGGTGGGCGGGACAGCGCCCTCAGGCGGTCGACCGCGCCCCTGGCCGCGAACTGGGCCGCGCCCAGGCCTTCCACGACGTAGCCGCGGATGACCTGGCCCGACTCCTCCATGGCCCGCAGCACCTTGTAGACGCCGCTGAAGCCGCCCGTCACGCGCTCGGTGTCTAGGGCGCCTCTGGTGAGGACGCCGTGGCGTTCCAGGAAGGCCTCGGCTCGCGCGTGGGCCCGGCGGGTCGGGCTTTCGGCCGGGGTCACCGCGAGCGACCAGCGGCCGGCGGCGGTGGGCGGGCCCGTGCGCGAAGGCATGTCCGGGCGGGAGCGCAGGCGGGCGTAGCGGCCTCGGGGGGCGGCTCGGCGGGGTTTGTGGGCGGCGCCGCCGCCCGACACGAGGGCTCGTAGGGGCGACAGCGTGTCGTTCGTGACCAGGCCCGCCCAGACGAGGTCCCACAGCGTGCCGACGACCTCGGCGTCGGTGCACGTCACGGACGCCGACGCCCGGTCCACCACCTGGCGGAAGAACAACGCTCCGCCGGACAACGCCTCCAGGACCGCCGTGTGCAGCGGTGACTCCGGGATCGACTCCGGCACCAGGTCCGGCAGCAGCAGGTCGGCCACGTCGGTCGGGGCGAGCGCGATCCAGCCGTCGCCGCCCGCCAGCGCGCCGCACCCCGTCCACGTCACCTCGCCGGACGCCGTCAGCTCGTCCAGCAGCGCCGGGTAGTAGCCCGGCAACCTCGACGGCAGCAGCAGCGACTCCAGCGCGCTGGCCGGAAGTGGTGCTCCGGCGAGCTGTTCCACCACCGAGAACACGTCGTCGAGCGTCGGCGCCGCGCGCAACCGGCGGCCCAGCCCGTGCCACTGCGGCAGGAACCTGCCCAGCGCGGCCGGTTCGACCGGCTCCACCTCGGACCGCAGCCGCGCGAGCGACGCCCGGCGCAGGCGGCGCAGCACGTCGGCGTCGCAGTACTCGGTGTGCGTGCCGCCGGGACGCAACTCGCCGCGCGCCAACCGGCCCGTGGCCGCCATGCGTTCGAGCACGCCCGTCACCACGGCCACGCCCAGGCCGAAGCGCGCGGCGGGCTCCGAGGCGGGGAACGGACCGTGCGTGCGGGCGTAACGGCTCAGCAGCTCGCCCAGCGGATCCGCCACCGGTTCGGTGAACGCCTCCGGCACGCCGACCGGGAGGGCGACGCCGAGCGCGTCGCGGACCTTGCCCGCGTCCTCGATCGAGATCGTGCGTTCCTCGCCGGCGATCCGGACCCGGATGACCCGGCGCTGCGCCAGCAACTCGTCCAGCCACTCGCGGGGCACACCGCGTTCGAGCGCCTCCGCGTCCGACAGGTCTCCCAGGAACCGCAACAGGTCCGCGGCGTCCTCGGCGTGGCGCGGGCGGCGGTCCTCGGAGAGGCGCTGCAGGCTCTGCTCGACCTCGGCCACGACCTCCGGGTCGAGCAGCTCCCGGATCGCCTCCGAGCCGAGCAGCTCCGCGAGCAGCGTCGAGTCGAGCGACAGCGCCGCCGCCCGCCGTTCCGCCAGCGGGGCGTCCGCCTCGTAGAGGAACATGCCGACGTACCCGAAGAGCAGGCTGCGGGCGAACGGCGACGGCGACGGCGTCTCGACCTCGACCACGCGCACCTTGCGCGCGCGGACGTCCGACATCAGCTCCTTCAGGCCCGGCACGTCGTAGACGTCCTGAAGGCACTCGCGCATCGCCTCCAGGACCACCGGGAAGCTCTCGTACTTCGCGGCGACCGACAGCAGCTGGGCCGACCGCTGACGCTGCTGCCACAACGGGGTGCGCCGCTTCGGATCACGCCGGGGCAGCAGCAGCGACCGGGCCGCGCACTCGCGGAACCGGGCCGCGAACAACGCCGAACCGCCCACCTCCGCGACCACGATCTGCTCGACCTCGTCGGGGTCGAGCAGCACGTCCTCCGCGCCCGCCGTCACCTCCGCGCCCTCGTGGTCCAGCGCGTCGGGCAGCCGCAGCACGATGCCGTCGTCGGAGTGCGCGGCCTGCACCTCCACACCGCGCTTCTCGCGCAGCCGGGCCGCGATCGCCAACGCCCACGGCGCGTTCACCTGGGCGCCGAACGGGGAGTGCACGACGAGCCGCCAGTCGCCCAGCTCGTCGCGGAACCGTTCCACCAGGACGGTCCTGTCGTTCGGCACGTGCCGCGTGGCCTCCCGCTGCTCGCCCAGGTACGCCAGCAGGTTGTCCGTCGCCCACTCGTCGAGTCCGGCCGACACCGCCCGTTCGCGCGCGGCCGAATCCTCCATCGTGGACACTTCGCGCAGGAACTTCCCCATCGCACGGCCGAGTTCCAGCGGACGGCCGGGGGCGTCGCCCTTCCAGAACGGCATCCGCGCGGGCTGCCCCGGCGCGGGCACCACGATCACCCGGTCGTGCGTGATGTCCTCGACCCGCCACGACGACGTGCCCAGCAGGAACGTGTCGCCGACCCGCGACTCGTAGACCATCTCCTCGTCGAGCTCGCCGACGCGCGAGCCCGGACCGTTCTCCGACGGTGGCGTCATCACGGTGTACATCCCCCGGTCGGGGATCGTGCCGCCGGACGTGACCGCCAGCCGCTGCGAACCAGGACGGCCGCGCAGCTCGGAGTTGACCCTGTCCCAGGTGATCCGCGGCCGCAGCTCGCCGAACTCCTCGGACGGGTACCGGCCGGACAGCATGTCCAGCACCGCGTTCAGCGCCGAGTCGGGCAGCCCCGCGAACGGCGCCGCCCGCCGCACGAGCGCCGTCAGCTCCTCGACCGTCCACGTCTCCATCGCCACCATCGCGACGACGTGCTGCGCCAGCACGTCGAGCGGGTTGCGCGGGAACCGCACGGCCTCGATGGCGCCGTCCCTCATCCGCTCCGCCACCACCGCGCACGACACCAGGTCACCGCGGAACTTCGGGAACATCACGCCCCGCGACACCGCGCCCACCTGGTGCCCGGCGCGGCCGACGCGCTGCAACCCGGACGCGACCGACGGCGGCGCCTCCACCTGCACCACCAGGTCGACCGAGCCCATGTCGATGCCGAGCTCCAGCGACGACGTGGCCACGACGCAGGGCAGGCGCCCCGACTTCAGGTCTTCTTCCACCGACGTGCGCTGTTCCCGCGACATCGAGCCGTGGTGCGCACGGGCCACGGACGCGGTCTTCTGCACCGTCATGCCGGACTGGCCGATCGCCTCGGCGGGGAACGACTCCGGCTCGGACTCCAGCTCGGAAGCCTCTTCCGCGAGCTCGTTCAGGCGCGCGGTCAGCCGTTCCGCCAGCCGCCGCGAGTTCGCGAAGACGATCGTGGACCGGTGCGCCCGCACCAGTTCCAGCACGCGCGCCTCGACCGACGGCCAGATCGACGTGCGCTGCTCGGCGCCGGCCGCCGAGCCCGACACCTCCCCGGTCGGCTGGCCGAGCTGCGCCATGTCCTCGACCGGCACCTCCACCTCGACCTCGATGACCTTCGGGGTCTTCGGCTGCACGACCGACACCGGCCGCCCACCGGCCAGGAACGTGCTGATCTCCTCGACCGGCCGCACCGTCGCCGACAACCCGATCCGCTGCGCCGGCCTGTCCAGCAGCGAATCCAGCCTTTCGAGTGACAACGCCAGGTGCGCGCCGCGCTTGGTGCCCGCCACCGCGTGCACCTCGTCGACGATCACCGTCTCGACGCCGCGCAGCGACTCCCGCGCCGACGACGTCAGCAGCAGGAACAACGACTCCGGGGTCGTCACCAGCACGTCGGGGGGCGTGCGCCCGAACGCCCTGCGCTCCTCCGGGGACGTGTCGCCCGTCCTCATGCCGACCGCGATCGACGGCTCCGCGAGCCCCAGCCGCTGCGAGGCCTGCCGGATGCCGGTCAGAGGCGCGCGCAGGTTGCGCTCGACGTCCACCGCCAGGGCTTTCAGCGGCGAGACGTACAGCACCCGGCAGCGCCGCTTCGGCTCCTCCGGCACGGAGGACGACGCCAGCCTGTCGAGCGCCCACAGGAACGCGGCCAGCGTCTTGCCCGAGCCCGTCGGGGCGATGACCAGCGCGTGCTCGCCCGCCGCCGCGGCCGCCCACGCCCCGGTCTGGGCCTGCGTGGGCGCGGCGAAGGCTCCGGCGAACCACTGCCTGGTCGCCGGTGAGAATGCCTCCATCACGTCCATGGCGACCATCATGACGCCGGGGTCCGACAATTTCTGATTACGCAGGTCCGAGCACCCGCCGAAGCCCGCTGTGGCACGATCACCGGGTACGTCCTTCGAGGGGAGCACGGTGCGCGTCCTGTCCGTCGACCTGGGCACCGCCAACACGGTTGCGGTGCTGTCCGACCACGGTGTGGTGGATGTGGACGGGGGGCCGACGATGCCCTCGTCCGTCTACCTCGACGAGGACGGCTCCCTGCGCGTCGGCAGGGAGGCGGAGCGGCGTTCGCGCCAGGACCCGTCGCGCTACGAGGCGAACCCCAAGCGCCACATCGACAAGGCGACGATCAGGCTCGGCGAGCAGAACCTGCCGACCAACGACGCGCTCGCGGCCATCTACGCGCGTGTCATGGAGGCCGTGACGGCGCTGCTCAAGGGCGAGCACCTCGACGAGATCCGCCTGACGCACCCGGCCGAATGGGGCCCGAGCAGGCGCAACAAGCTGCTGTCCTCGGCCAGGCTCGCGGGCATGACCGGCGAGCTCGTGCCCGTGCCCGAGGCCATCGCGGTGGCCTCCCTGGGCGGCGGCCGCCCCCTCGCCGTCTACGACTTCGGCGCCGACACGTTCGACGTCTCCGTGCTCGACTCCGAGCACCGCATCCTCGCCGACGGCAGCCTCAGCGACGTCGGCGGCCTCGACATCGACCAGGCGCTGCTGGAGCACATCGGCCGCATGGTCTCGCACAAGGACCCGGCCGGCTGGCAGCGGCTGCTGCGCCCCACCACCGTCGACGACCACCGCGCGCGCCTCGGCCTGCGCGAGGAACTGCGGCTCGCGAAGGAGGACCTCTCCGAGCTGCCCCAGGTCGAGGTGCTGATGCCGGAGCCGTTCGAGAAGGTCGTCATCACCCGCGCCGAGCTGGAGGCCCTGGTCAGGCCGAGCCTGATCCGCAGCACCGAGGTGCTCATCTCCACGGTCCGCAAGGCCGGTGTCACGCCCGAGCACGTCTACCTCGTCGGCGGCTCCTGCCGGATGCCGCTGGTCGCGCAGATGATCGCGGAGAAGGTCGGCATCGTCCCGACCAACCCCGACCACCCGGAGACGATCGTCGCGTCCGGCGCGCAGGTCGTGGACCGCGCGACGATCACGCTCAAGCCCGAGGACGACAAGCCCAAGTTCGTCGAGCCGCCCACGGTCGTGACCGCGCCGGTCAGCCCCGCCGTGAGCGGCCCGCACCCGGTCAACCCGAACGTCAGCGGCCCGAACCCGGTGATCAGCGGCTCCTACCCGAGCGGGTCCTACCCGAGCGGTTCCTACCCGAGCGGCGCGTACTCGGGCAGCGGCACCTACCCGGTGAACCCGAACGTCAGCGGCAGCTACCCGACGAACTTCCCGCAGCAGCAGCCGCCGAAGAAGGACAACAAGAAGGTCCTCATCGGCGCCGGCGCGGCGGTCCTCGTGGTCGCGGGCATCATCGGCGCGGTCGTCGCGCTGTCCGGTCCCGGCCTGCCCAGCGCCGACGAGTGCAAGGACGACACCTCGCAGGACGGCCAGGGCTTCACGAAGTGCCTGCGCCAGCTCGCGGGCACCGTGCCGGACGGCGGCGGCTGCGAGAAGGCCGACTCCGCGCAGATCACCGGCATGGAGGAGATCAAGGGCACGGTCGTGAGCTGCACGATCCGCGACGGCTACGCGGTGCAGTACATCCTCACCGACAGCGTCACCGGCGCCGAGAACAACGCCGACGCCATCGCGAAGTCGTTCCAGACCGACCGCGTCGAGGCCGACTGGACCGGCAACGGCCTGCAGGGCGCCTACCGCGTGGCCACCTCCAGCGGCACCGGCGTGCTGGTGTTCACGGCCAAGGACCGCCCCATGTTCGGCATCCTCACCAAGACCGCCGAGGAGAACGCGGACGAGCTCAAGGCCGACGAAATGGCCGATTTCTTCGAGAAGTCCGTGCAACCGGGTGAGTAACCGCCCCTGATGGACCTGTCGGCGCGCCGCCGGACCGTGCCACGATCGTGATCATGGTGACCGTCGCGCCGCAGGTCGAACGCGTGCAGCGCAAGGTCGTCCGCGTCCTGACCGGCACCCAGGTGCTCGGGTCGGCGGCCGTGACGATCGGCCTCGCGTTCAGCACGCTGATCGCCGCCTCCCTGTCCGGGTCCGAGGCCGTCGGCGGACTCGCGCAGACCGCGGCCGTCGCCGGTGCCGCGGTGCTCGCCCTGCCCGGTGCCCGCCTCGCCCAGCGCGGCGGACGGCGTCCCGCGCTCGTCCTCGGCTACGGCATGGGCGGGCTCGGCGCACTGGTCGCCGCCGTCGCCGTGGGCCTCGGCCTGTGGCAGCTGCTGCTGGTGGGGCTGCTCCTGTTCGGAGGAGCCTCCAGCGCGAACTACGCGGCCCGCTATGCCGCAACGGACCTGGCGCATCCCCACCGCCGTGCGCGTGAACTCTCGCGCGTGGTGTGGGCGGCCATGATCGGCGCCGTCATCGGTCCCAACCTCGCCGACCCCGCCGGGCGGGTGGCAGGCTCCCTCGGCCTGCCGGCGGACGCGGGGCCGTTCCTGCTGGCGGCCGTCGTGCTCGGCGCCGCGGTGCTGGTGATCCAGTTCGGGCTGCGGCCGGACCCGCTGGTCGTCGTGAAGAGCACACGACCGGTTGAACCTGCGCACTGCGCGGGCGGCTCGAGCGCGGCCCCCGGTGGTCTGAAGGTCTGGGGAACGCTCGGGCCGATGGCCAGGCTTGCACTCGTTGGTGTGACGTTGTGCCACACGGCGATGGTCGGGCTGATGTCGATGACGCCCGTGCACATGAACCACTCGGGGTCGTCGTTGCGCGTGGTCGGCGTGGTGATCAGCCTGCACGTCGCCGCGATGTACGCCGCGAGCCCGCTTTTCGGGTGGATGGCGGACCGGCTGGGCCGCGTGCCGGTGCTCGCGCTCGGCGCGTCGCTCGTGGTGGCGGCGTCCGGGGTCGCGGGGATGGCGCCCTCGCACGACGCCCCGCAGCTCGCCGTGGGACTGGCGCTGCTCGGGTTCGGCTGGTCGGCCGGGCTGGTCGCCGGGTCCGCGCTGCTGACGGAGTCCGTGCCGGTGGACGACCGGCCGGCCGCGCAGGGGCTCTCCGACCTGGTGATGAACGTCGGTGGCGCGGTCGGGGGAGCGGTGTCCGGGATCGTCGTCACGGCGTGGTCCTACGCGGCGCTCGGGCTGATCGTCGGGTTCACCGCGCTGCCGTTGCTCGTGGTGTGCCTCTTCGCGTCCCTGCGAAAGCCCGTTCGTTAGGGTCGTTCGGTGCGCATCACCATGTTCCGCAAACTCATGGCGGGGGAGTTCGGCCAGCTCAGGGCCGAGATGATCGCCCACGACCACGTGCTGTCGTCGCTCGGCGGCCGCACCGCCGACCAGGCCCTGGAGGCCGGGATCGGCGCCAAGGAGGTCTGGGTCGCGGTCTGCGACGCCTTCGAAGTTCCCGAGAACCGCCGCTGAGATGGCGGTTCGGAGTGTCACGTGTGCTCGAACACGTGTTCGGCTACAGTGGCCGCTACCCCCGGCTTCGCAGAATTGTCAGACCCCGCCAGTAGCGTCAGGTCCAACATGACGAAGCAACGGCAGACGACAAAAGGTGGACCCAAGATGGCACCCGCAGCACCCGACCGGGACAAAGCGCTCGAGCTGGCCCTGGCGCAGATCGACAAGCAGTTCGGCAAGGGCTCCGTGATGCGCCTCGGCGAGGAGGGCCGTGCCCCGATCGAGGTGATCCCGACCGGCGCGATCGCGCTGGACGTGGCGCTCGGCATCGGCGGCCTGCCGAGGGGTCGCGTCGTCGAGATCTACGGTCCTGAGTCCTCCGGTAAGACCACCGTCGCCCTGCACGCCGTCGCGAACGCCCAGAAGGCCGGCGGCATCGCCGCGTTCATCGACGCGGAGCACGCCCTCGACCCGGAGTACGCGAAGAAGCTGGGCGTCGACACCGACGCGCTGCTGGTGTCGCAGCCCGACACCGGTGAGCAGGCGCTGGAGATCGCGGACATGCTGGTCCGCTCCGGAGCGCTCGACATCCTGGTCATCGACTCGGTCGCCGCTCTCGTGCCGCGCGCCGAGATCGAGGGCGAGATGGGCGACAACCACGTGGGTCTGCAGGCCCGCCTCATGAGCCAGGCGCTGCGCAAGATCACCGGTGCGCTCAACGCGTCCGGCACGACCGCGATCTTCATCAACCAGCTGCGCGAGAAGATCGGCGTGATGTTCGGCTCCCCGGAGACCACGACCGGTGGTAAGGCGCTGAAGTTCTACGCCTCCGTGCGCCTGGACGTGCGCCGCATCGAGACCCTGAAGGACGGCGGCGAGCCCGTCGGCAACCGCACCAGGGTCAAGGTCGTGAAGAACAAGGTCGCGCCGCCGTTCAAGCAGGCCGAGTTCGACATCCTCTACGGCAAGGGCGTCAGCCGCGAGGGCTCGCTCATCGACATGGGTGTCGACCAGGGCATCCTGCGCAAGTCCGGTGCCTGGTACACCTACGAGGGCGACCAGCTGGGCCAGGGCAAGGAGAACGCCCGCAAGTTCCTGCTGGACAACCCGGACATCGCGAACGAGATCGAGAAGCGCATCAAGGACAAGCTCGGCATCGGCGCCACCCTCGACGCCGAAGAGGCGGCTCCCGCCGCGCCGGTCGAGTTCTAAGAGGTAGTGGGGTTTGGACGAGGCTGAGGAGCAGCGCAAGGCGCGGGACATCTGCTACGCGCTGCTCACCGCTCGGGCCCGCTCACGGCAGGAGCTGCACGACGCCCTGCTGCGCAAGGGGATCAGCGCCGGTGCCGCCGAGGTCGTGCTCGGCAAGTTCGACCGCGCCGGCCTGATCGACGACGCGCAGTTCGCCGAGATGTGGGTGCGTTCCCGGCACACGTACAACGGTCTGGGCCGCCGTGCCCTGGCCATGGAACTGCGCCGCAAGGGTGTGGCGGACGAGGTGGTGGCCGAGGCCGTCGCCGCGGTCGACGGCGAGGCCGAGGAAGAGCGCGCCCGCGAGCTCGTCCGCAAACGCCTGCGCACCCTGTCCGGCGTGGACGAGACGACGAAGATCCGCCGGCTCGTGGGTGCGTTGGCGCGCAAGGGTTACGCAGAAGGTCTCGCCTACCGCGTGGTGCGCGACGAACTGCGCAACGAGGGAGCCGAGGCGTCGGCACTGGACGAGCCCTGGTCGTAGACCGGGGCCGGCCCGGTTCGCCGTGCCGCACTCGATCACGCCGCCCGGCCGGTTCGTGCCGAGTAGCCTGAATCGCGTGAGCACTACTCCCGATGCGCCGTCCGCCGTGACCCCCACGGTCTCGGACCTGCTCTGCTTCGACCTCTACACGACGTCGCGGGCGGTCACCGGCTTCTACCGCCCGATCCTCGACAAGGCGGGCATCACCTATCCGCAGTTCCTGGTGATGTTGCTGCTGTGGGAGCGGGACTCGCGGCCGATCCGGGAGCTCGTGCGCGAGCTCGACCTGGAGTACAGCACCCTCTCGCCGCTGATCAAGCGCCTGGAGAAGGGTGGTCTGCTGGTGCGCGTGACGCACCCCGACGACGAGCGGTCCGTGCTCGTGCAGCTCACCGACAAGGGCCGTGACCTGCGGTGGATCGGCGCTGAGATGTTCAACCAGCTCGGCGCGGCACTGGGCATGACGCTGGAGGAGATCGCCATCCTCCGCAAGGCGCTGCAGCGGGTGAAGCACGGGGCCGAGCGCGAGGCGTGACGCCTGGGCAAGGCCGCCTGATGGAGTGACCGGCCCCCGGAAACCCTTGGTGCGGCTAGCGCGAAGGAGCGATCGATCGGCGGCGTCGCCTCCCGGCGCTGACTAGTGGCCTGAAACACATCGCGTGCGAGGTAACTCGTCGGGTAACTTACATCGTGCACGACCTAATCGAACGCGATGCACCACCGCCACGGTGCCCGATGAGAGAGTGAGAGACCAATGCGAGTTCGCAAGGTGTTCGCGGTTCTGGGGACGCTGCTGGCGCTGGCCGCCGTTGTCCCGTCTGGCGCAGGTGCCGCGGAGGACGCCGGGAAGAAGGGCGCCAAGAAGCCGACCGTCGTGCTGGTGCACGGTGCGTTCGCGGACGGGTCCAGCTGGAACGGTGTCGTCGAACGCCTGCAGCGCAAGGGATATCCGGTGGTGGCGGTCGCCAATCCGCTCAGGTCCGTCACCGGTGACGCGAACTACCTCAAGCAGGTGCTGGCCACGATCGAGGGCCCGATCGTCCTCGCCGGACACTCCTACGGCGGCATGGTCCAGTCGCAGGCGGCGCTCGGCAACCCGAACGTGAAGGCGCTCGTCTACGTCGCGGCGTTCGCGCCGGAGAAGGGCGAGAGCGCTCTCGAACTGTCGAACAAGCTGCCCGGCAGCACCCTCGGTGAGGCGGTGCGGCCCATCGCCCTCGGCGACGGCACGACCGATCTCGTGATCGCGCAGGACAAGTACTGGCAGCAGTTCGCGGCGGACGTGTCCCGCGAGGACGCGACCCTGGCGGCGGCGACCCAGCGCCCGATCAACGACACCGCGCTGAACGAGAAGGCCGGCGAGCCCGCGTGGAAGACCATCCCGTCGTACTTCGTGGTGGCGGGCAAGGACAAGAACATCCCGATCGCCGCGCAGAAGTGGATGGCCGAGCGCGCCCACGGCCGTGCGGTCGTCGAGGTGCGGGGAGCCTCGCACTCGGTGGCCGTGTCGCACCCGGACACCGTGGCCGACCTGATCGTGCGCGCCGCGCGGTAGGGGGAGAGACGGAGGAGCCGGGACGCGGGCAGGGGCGTCCCGGCTCCTTCGCGTTCAGGGCTTCGCGACCTCGCAGCCGGGAAGCGACAGGTCCAGCCGGGTGCCGGGGGCGAAGCAGGCGGCGAAGCCGTACGTCTGCTGGCCGTAGTTGGTGCCCTTGCGGACCGTGATCTGGCCGACGGCGTCGACCTCACACGGGTTGTTCATCGTGCAGCGGCCGCCGCTCTCGTTGCCGGTGTTGTTGACGCCGACGACCTTGCCGCTCGCGGCGTCGATGATCGGCGAACCCGAAGTGCCGCCGATGGTGTTGCACGAGGGCGTGTAGCGCAGCGAGTCGTTCCAGGTCCAGCTCGCCTCCCTGACCTGGTGGACGAAGTCGTCGACCTGGCAGGAGTAGATCCTCGTCCAGTAGCCGGAGACGATCCGGATCTCCGACTTGGCGACGGGGCGCGCGGCCGACAGTTCCAGCGCGCGGCTGCCGTGCTGCTGCTCGATCTGCCGGTAGGTCTTGTCGAGCCGGTAGAGCGCGGCGTCGGTGCCGGTCATCGTCGCGTAGACGAGCCTGGTGCCCTGCAGCTTCGCGATCTGCGAGCCGGAGCCGCCGAGCAACGTGAAGGTGCGGTCCGACGGCTGGTCGACGAGCACCTGGCCCGGTTTCATCAGGTCGACGCAGTGCCCGTTCGTGAGCACGAGCGCCTTGTCGTCGGGGGCCGAGGAGGGCGGGCGGACGAGCGAGCCGGAGCAGTTGCTGAGCTTCACGGTGCCGCTGAAGTCCACCGCGGCCTGGGCGGGCGCTGGTACGACGCCGAGTGCGGTGATCGCGGCCAGCAGAGTTCCGACGAGTCGAACCATGCACTCATCGTAGTCAGTCAGCTACCTTCGGGAGTCGGCCGCCTGGCCCCTTGTAGTTCGATCGGGTGAGCGCGTTCGGTGGTGCTAACGGGTGAAGCGGACCAATCGACGTGGTGGTCACATGTCGCCGCCGACAGGAGCCGTGATGACCTACCCGCCGCCCGTCTACGCCCAGCCCCCGGTCGCACCGCCGAAGCCCGCGAGGTTCGGCGCGCTCGCCTGGACCGCGGTGATCCTCGGCATCGTCGGTGTCGTCGGCTCGTGGGTCATCTTCCTCAACAACCTCACCGCGGTCGCCGCGTTCGTCGGGATCGTGCTCGGCGTCATCGCGTTGTTCGGCACCCGCAAGGTCCTCGCGCTCGTCGGCGTCGCCCTGTGCGTCCTCGCGATCGTGCTGACGGTGGTCGCGCAGCAGGCCGCCGTGAAGGAGCTCGACAAGATCCTGAACGGGGACGTGAACCAGGGGCAGGTCAGCGCGCCCGGCGAGACCGCGAAGCAGAACGCGCTGGCCGAGAACCCGACCTGGGGCAAGAGGTACTCGTGGGCGAACGGCCTCTCGATCGACGTCGCCGCGCCGGTCGCGTGCACGCCCGGCAAGTTCGCGTCGCCGTCCACCATCACCCGCGCGGTGAAGTTCGAGGTCACCATCACCAACGGCACCACCGCCGCGTTCGAGACCGCCCTGATGTCGATGGGCACCGACGCGCAGTTCAACGGGCAGAAGGCCGAGAGGGTGTTCGACAGCGGCGGTGCCTGCGACAGCACGGTCGACTCGGCGACCGTGCTGCCCGGCAAGGCGTACACGTTCCACGTCGCGTACTCGGTGGGCGCGCAGCCCGGTGAGATGCAGCTCGTGTTCGAGCCGACCTTCAACTCCGACAAGGCGGCGTTCGTCGGCCAGGCGTAAACCGGTGGCCCGCGAGCACGCCGGCGGGTTACAAATCGGGGCATGTTGCGCAAGTACCCGCGAACGCCCCACCTCGAGGGCTCGCGCCTGCAACCGGGCGACGAGGACCTCGACCAGGTGCCGTTCCGCGCGATCGCGGGGCGGCACCTCGTCGTCGAGGAGAAGCTCGACGGTGCCAACGCGGGCATCAGCTTCGACTCCGGCGGCGTGCTGAAACTCCAGTCACGCGGCCATTTCCTGACAGGTGGACCGCGAGAACGCCAGTTCGCGCCGTTGAAGGCGTGGGCCGCGACGCACCAGGGCGTGCTGTGGGAGAGGCTCGGCACGCGGTACGTGCTGTACGGGGAATGGTTGTACGCCAAGCACACCGTCTTCTACGACGCGCTGCCGCACCACTTCTGCGAGTTCGACGTGCTCGACCGCTCTTCGGGTGAGTTCCTGTCCACTCCGGAACGGCGGCGGCTGCTCGCGGGCACGCCGGTGGTGTCCGTGCCGGTGCTGCACGAGGGGCCGTTGCGGCGCCTGAAGGACCTGACCGCGTTGGTCGGCCCGTCCACGTGCCGCACCTCCGGCTGGCGTGACGCGCTGGTCGGCGCGGCGCGCGCGGCCGGTCAGGACCCGGAGGTCGTCGTCGCGGAGACGGACTCGGACGACGACATGGAAGGCCTCTACGTCAAGGTGGAGGAGGACGGACGCACGGTCGGGCGCTACAAGTGGGTGCGGCCGACGTTCCTCACCGCCGTGCTCGACTCGGGCAGCCACTGGCAGGACCGCCCGATCCTGCCGAACCAGGTGGTGGCCAGTGTTTGAGGAACTCTGCCCTTCCGGTCCTGAGTGGACGCTGGACTGGGACGCCGTGCGTGCGGCGTTCCCGTGGGTCCGAGCCATGAAGGGCGTGCCGCAGGACCCGGTGCACCACGCCGAAGGTGACGTCGCCACGCACACCCGGATGGCGTGCGAGGCCTTGGTGTCGTTGCCCGAATGGCGAGCTCGTTCCGAGGCGGACCGCGTTCGGTTGTTCGCGACGGTGCTGCTGCACGACGCCGCGAAGCCGTTCCGCACCCAGATCGCCGACGGCCGTGTCACCGCGCACGGCCACTCGCGCGCCGGTGACCTGCTGGCGCGCAGGCTGTTGTGGGAGATGGGACGCCCGATCGCCTGGCGCGAGCACGTCGCCGCCCTGGTGCGGCACCACCAGGTGCCGTTCTGGGCGCTGGAACGGCCCGACCTCGACCGCATCGCGTTCCGGGTGAGCCTGCTCGCGCGCAACGACGACCTGGCGACGCTCGCCCGCGCTGACATCCTCGGCCGGATCTGCGGTGACGCGGAGTCGGTGCTGGAGAACATCGCGCTGTTCGAGGAGTACTGCCGCGAGCGTTCGTGCCTGGACCGCCCGCGCGTCTTCCCGTCCGACCACGCCCGCTTCCAGTACTTCCGCACGCCCGGCCGCGACCCGGACTACGCCGCCTACGACGACACGCGCGTCGAGGTGACCGTGCTGTCGGGCCTGCCGGGCGTCGGCAAGGACCACTGGATCGCGCACAACAGGCCCGGTCTGCCGGTGGTGAGCCTCGACGCGGTGCGTGCCCGGCTCGGCATCGCACCCGACGGCGACCAGCGCGCGGTGGCCGCCGCCGCGTTCGAGGAGGCCCGCGTGCTGTTGCGGGCGGGGGAGCCGTTCGTCTGGAACGCCACCAACATCTCCCAGCAACTCCGCGAGCGCTGCATCGGGCTCGCCGCGGACTACCACGCCCGCGTCACCCTGGTCGGGCTGGAAGCACCGAAGGACGTGGTCCACGCCCGCAACCGCGCACGTCCGGCGCCGGTGCCGGCCGCCGTGATCGACCGGCTCGTCGACAGGTGGGAGGCGGTCGACCCCACCGAGGCGCACACCGTCGAACGCGTGGACACGGCACCGCGCTCGAGCGGTGGGTAGCGGTCAGCGGCGGTGTTCGCCGTGGTGGCCGACGGCGCGGACGAGCCACAGGGTGCCCGCGCCGGCGACGACGAGGACGACGATCCCGGTCAGGAGGGCGACACTCGTCGACGAGCCACCGCCCTCCTGCGGCGGCGGGCCGCTGCTGGACTTCGACTGCGCGATGGCCGGGACGTCGGTCATCTGCAACGAGTTCGCCTTGACCAGACCGGTGCCCTCGAGCAGCAGCATGTGCTTGAGCAGCAGGGTCAGGGCGGTCTGTGACGCGATGCGCGCGGGAAGGCTCTTCGTCGTCGCGCGCGAGTGGGCGACCTGGGTGATGAGCGAGCCGTCGGCGGCGCGGGACAGGTTGGCGAACATGGTGTCGAGCTCCGCGCCCGAGCTGGACGAGATGGCGTTAGCCCACGACTTCTGCTCCGTCGTGGGCTCGGACGGGAGGTCCACGCCGATCTGGCGGGCGGCCTCCGTGACCGCCTGGGTCAGCTGGGTGTGCTCGGCGGCGAGCTGACCCGCGACCTTGCGGACCTTCGCGTCACGGGCGCGATCCGAGCTCTCGCGGCTCGCCGGTTTCTGCCACAGGGAATGCCGGGTGAGCAGGACGAGCAATTCCCGGTCCGACGGTTCGACGTTCTGGCCGAGGACGCGGACCGCGTTCACCTGCGCCTTGGCGGTCACCAGTTCCAGTGCCGACGGGTCGACCTTACCGGTGTTCTCCAGGACCGTCATCGTGCGGATCAGCGTTTGGACGGTTTGATGGGAAAGCGTCCGGATCTCGGTGTTCTGCGTTGTCGCCCGCGTTTGGACCGACATCACCAACAGACCGCCCTGCGCTTGCCGGACGATCGTCGCGTAAGCGCGGTCGTGGTTGTCACCGGTGCGTTCCGCCATCTCGTCGATGAGTGACTGGTGTTCACCGCTGACGTCGTTCTGCATGATCACGCCGAGTTCCTGCGCTGTTTTCCGGAGATCGACGTCGAGCCGCGAATGGCCCTCGAAGATGTCCCGCCCGGCATTGGCGATGGCGGCGTCCGTGGTGCGCGAAGGCACTTCTTTGCTCACCGGGACGAGCCAGGAGTTCAGTTGGCGCAGGGATACCAGGAACGAACGGTCCGACGAGGTCACTTCCGTCGATTGGGCATGAGCCGGGACGGCTCCGGTGAAAGCCCCCAGAAATACGACGGACAACACGGTGAACAGCGCAGTGCGCTGTCCCAGAGTGCCCAAACGGTGACGCATAGTGCCCGTTCCTCCCCACGATCGAGCTGCCTTCGAAGGTGATACGCGCAGGTGAGATCGGAGTTCACCGAACGCATGACGATGCCGTGTGATGTGGATCACAGCACATTTCGCGAACCATTGGCGCTCGATTTACGTACCCGAGAGGTTTTCGCGTTCGCGCTGTACCATCCAATGGATTCCACGCTCGGCCACCGAGTCGCTAGGACTGCCGCCCGAAGCGAACCCGTCGCCGATATCTGGGGAGGTCGTCAGCTTCATGGGTGATCAGGGCAAGGTCGCACAAGCCCACCAGGACGAAGAATTGCTCACGCTGCTCTACGGGCAGTTTCAGCGGATGCTGTTCTCGCAGGTCCTGTGCCTGACCAACTACGACCGCCAGTGGACGGAAGACGTCGTCCAGGAGACGTTGATCAGGGCTTGGCAGAACTCCGCGCACCTCGTTCGGGAACCGGGGATGTTGCGCGGCTGGCTTTGTACTGTGGCTCGTCGCATTGTGATCGACGGATGGCGCAGCCGCCAGGCGCGTCCGCAGGAAGTGGAATTGTTGCGCCCGGACATCGCCGAATCCCCGGACGACACGGAACAAACACTTTCGGTGATGGTTATCATCGACGTAGTACGCCAATTGAGTGATGAACACCGTTCAGCGGTCTACGAAACGTATGTCATGGGACGAACGGTGAAGGAGGCGGCGATCGTTCTCGGAGTCCCGGAAGGAACCGTCAAGTCCCGGCTCTACAAAGCGATGCACACGATCCGCCGGGCGCTGCAGGACAGGAGCTAGTGATGGTGATCCGTCAACCACATCACGGGCACGCGGGAGCGGAGCAGGAGCGGGAAGACCGCGCGGGCCAGGAGGCTCCGTGCGGTGACGTGGCGGCGTTCGCGCTGGGTGTGCTCGACCCGGCGGAGCAAGTCGCCTTCTCCCGGCACCTAGCCGGGTGCGAGAACTGCCGCCGGGACGCGGCCGACTTCGGTGAGTTCGCGCCGGTGCTGCGGCCGGTGCTGCGGGACGATCCGCCCGGCGGGCGCCGGCCGTGCTCGATCGCGCGCAGCGTCCTGGTGGTGGCGGCGGGCGTCGTGGTGGCCATCGCCGCGGTGCTGTCGGTCGTGGAGTCGCTCGCTTCGCACGCCGACCCCGTCGACGTCAGCACCCTCATCCGCGCCGAGCCCGCTCACGCCGAGCTGTTCCCGCTGCTCGAACGCGGATGAGTCCTGGCGGGAGCCGGTGAGCAGGCAGGCGAGGCGCACCCATGCGCGCACCAGCCCGGCGAAGATCATCGCTCGCTCTCACCCTCCGGCTGCGAACAGCTCGCAGTTCCGCCGACCGTTACCTGTGGGTAAGTTTGCCCGACGACGAAGCGCAGGTCTCTACGGTCGCCACCGAAGGAACACCGACACCTTCGACCTGAGGTCCTCTCGGTACCGAAGGCAGGGAGTGGACAGCGATGACATCTCCACTACTCGGCAGGGACGCGGAACTCGCGACTCTCGGACGCCTGCTCGACGACGCGGTCGCGGGAACCGGCTCGTGCGTCGTCGTCACCGGCGGGTTCGGCATCGGCAAGACGGCGGTGCTCGACGCGCTCGCCGCCGAGGCCCGCGACCGCGGCTTCGCCGTCCGCCTGGCCAAGAGCGCGCGTCTGGAGAGCCACCTCCCCGGCGCCGTCGTGCGCCAGCTCGCGCCGTGCCTCGCGAACGAGCACGACCTCGAGGAGCTGTACGCGCGCGCCGCGAACTCCGCCCGCAAGGCGCCGATCCTGATGGTCGTCGACGACGTGCACGTCGCCGACACCTTCTCCAAGCGCGCCCTCGCCTACCTGCGTCCCCGGTTGCGGCACATGCCGGTCGTCATCGCACTCGGCGCGTCCCAGGGATATCTGGCCACGGACGAGGTCACGCTGCCCGAGATCGCCGGCTCCCACCCGAACCGCCTCGACCTCGACGGCCTCGACGTCGCCGCCGTCGGCGTCCTCACCGAGCACCTCCCCGGCCGCGACCCGAAGCGCTGTCACGAGCTCACGGGAGGCAACCCCTACCTGCTGCAAGCCCTGCTGCGCGAGGAAGGCGAGGGATCGGCGTCCGTCGGCGAGCTGATCGGCATGCGGCTGCGCGAGTACGCGGGAGCCGCCGAGGTGGCGCGCTCCGCGGCCGTCCTGGACTCCGACGCCGGCATCGAACTGCTGTCCGCGCTCACCGGTTTCGACGCGCTGCCCGCCGTGGACACGCTCGTCCGGCTCGGCGTGCTCGCCGACACCGACCCGCTGACGTTCCGGTATCCGTTCGTGCGCAACAGCATTCTCGCCGACATGCCGATCGCGGTCCGGTCCGCCGCGCACGCCCGCGCCGCCTGGCTGCTGTTCGAGTCGGACGCGCCGCACGAGCGCGTCGCCGAGCACGTGCTGAAGGCCAGATCCGTGCGCTTGCCTTGGGCCGTCGGCCTGTTGCGCGAGGCCGGCGGCGTGGAGCACCTGGAACGAGCGCTGGAGGAACACCTGTCCGAACAGGACAGGCTCGCGATCGAGGTCCAGCTCGGACACACGGAACACCTGCAGGACAACGCGTCCGGGCGCGACCGGGTGCGCGACGCGTTGATGCGGTGCGAGGACCCGCACCTGTCCGCGGACGTCGCGCTGGCGTTGATCCGGCGCATGTGCACGGGCACGGACGCGCACTTCGCCGTCTCGCTCGCGATCATGGTCGTCGCCCGGCTGCTGCCGGAGGACCGCGACATGGTCTGGAACCTCGTCTGCACCACCTACCTGCTGGCCGCCAACCGCGACGCGCGCATGGCCAACTGCGCCGGCAAGTACTTCGACGACCTCGTCGGCGAGACCCCGCAGGCCCCCGACCTCCAGCGCGCCCGGTCGGCGTTGCTCGCCATCGGCCACGCGCGCAGCGGTGACTCCTACGCCGAAGCCGTCGGGCACGCGCTCGAAGCCCTCGAGGGCGACTGGGTCGACGTGTTCGGCGAGCCCTACGCGTTCACGTTCCTGCTGCCGGTCCTCGTCGACAACCCCGAGCACATCACCAAGTTCTGGCTCTCGCACAGCACCGCGCCGGTCTCGCACGACCCGCACCTGCGCCGCGGGACGCTCAGCATGATCGCCCGCGCCTCCGCGTTCCACAACAGCGGCGACCTGGCGCGCGCGTACACGTTCCTGACGCCACCGGTGTCGACCGGCAGCGCGGACTGCCCCGCCGTCGTGCTCGCGACCGCGAAGCTGGCCGAGGTGTGCATCGAGATGGGGCAGTTCGACGAGGCCGCCCCGCTCGTCGCCGAGGACGGGAACCTGCTGCAGCACATCAACGTCGTCTACGCCCGCGGCCGGCTCAAGCTCGCGTCGTGCCACGCGGAGGGCGGGCTCGAGGACCTGCTGGAGGCGGGCAGGCGCCTCGCCGCGCGCGAGATGCCCAATCCGGCGCTGGTCCCGTGGCGTCATCACGCCGTGCGCGCCTACCTGGCGCTGGGAAACCGCGACGACGCGGCACGGCTCGCGCACGAGGAACTCGACCTGGCCAAGCGGTGGGGATCGCCGAGGGTGGTCGGGACGGCGTTGATGAGCGTCGGCATCAGCACCGACGACGTCGACGTCCTCGCCGAGGCGGAACACCTCCTCGCCTCGACACCGCACCGGCTGCTGCACGCCCAGTCGTCGTACTGGCTCGGGCACCACCTGCGCCGCAAGGGCCGTGCCGACGCGACCGAGCACCTGCAGCGGTCGTTCGAGCTGGCCCGGCACCTGAGCGCGCACCCGCTGGCCAAGCTCGCGGGCGACGAGGTCCGCGACGGGGACGACCAGGTGCAGGGCCTCACCAAGCAGGAGAACCGGGTCGCGCGGATGGCGGTGCAGGGCCTCACGAACCGGCAGATCGCCGAAGCCCTGCACCTCACCCGGCGCACCGTGGAGCTGCACCTGTCGAGCGCCTACCGCAAGCTCGGCATCGCGGGACGGGCCGAGCTCGTCGCCGCCCTGTGGTCCTGAGCTCTAGCCGAGCTGGGACGCCTCGCGCGCGAGGGTCTCGATGCGGTCCCAGTCGCCGGCCTGGAGCGCGTCCTTGGGCGCGAGCCACGAGCCGCCGACGCAGCCGACGTTCGGCAGCGCGAGGTAGTTCGGCGCGCTCTTCGGCGTGATGCTGCCGGTCGGGCAGAACCGGATGTGCGGGATCGGCCCGCCGATCGACTTGAGGTAGTCGACCCCGCCCGCCGCCTCGGCCGGGAAGAACTTGAGCGCGTCGAGCCCGCGCTCGGCCAGCCGCATCACCTCGGACACCGTCGCCGCGCCCGGCAGGTACGGCAGCCCGGTCGCGTCGGCGGCGTCGAGCACGCGGTCGGTGGTGCCGGGGGTGACGAGGAACGCCGCTCCGGCCTTGGCCGCCTGCTCGGCGTGCTCCGGCGCCGTGACGGTGCCCGCGCCGATCACGATCTCCGGCACCTCGCGCGCGACGTTCTCGATCGCGGCGAGCGCGGCGGGCGTGCGCAGCGTGAGCTCGATGACGCGGACGCCACCGCGCAGCAGCGCCTGGGCGAGCGGCACCGCGTGGTCGGCGTCGTCGACCACGACGACGGGGATGACGGGCGAGAGCGCGAGCAGGTCGGCTCCGGTGGTCGCGCCGTGGGTCACTGGTCAACTCCTTGATCGAAAACCGATGTATCGCATACTGGCCGGCCGCCTGCTGGTGGCGTCTGGCGTTGGTGGGCGGCGTCCGCGGGTGGCCGGTGGGCCGCCGCCCGGTGGGTGAGTCCGTCGACTTCGTCGTCGGCCGGGCTCGCCACGTCTGTGCGACGAGGTCGTCGCGGGAAGCCCGCCGCCGCAGCTGACGCGACGACTTCGTCGCCCCACCGCGCCTGAGCGGCGAGCCCGTCGGGTTCGTCGTCCCGCAACCGCGTGGGGCGAAGGCGACGACTTCGTCGTGCCATCCCCCGCAGGGCAAGCGTGACGACTTCGTCGTTCCGCCACTCCGGAGCGAAAGCCCGACGACTTCGTCGTCCTGCCACCCCGCGGCGGGTGACGACTTCGTCGCCTCACCACCTGGACGGCAAGCGTGACGACTTCGTCGTCCTACCGTCCTGCGGGGCGAGCCCGAAGACTTCGTCGCCCCACGTCCCGCGCGGCGAGCCCGTCGACTTCGTCGTCCACGGTCCCACCTGCTCACCAGCAGGTCAGCAGCGCCCACGACCAATATATTGGCCGCGCCGCCCCCGACTAGTGGTGTGTGACCGGCGCGAAGTGGTCGGCCGTGATGGGACCGAACACCGTCGCCCCGCGGTCGGCCGGCCCGACGCTGCGGCGCAACGCGCCGAACAGCTCCCGTCCGGTGCCCATCCACTCGCGGCTGGTCGGCGGGAAGTCCACCAGGGGCCGGGTCGCGAGCTCCTCCGCCGGCACCCGCACCTCGAGCGTCCCGGCCGTGGCGTCCAGCCGCACGACGTCGCCGTCGCGGACGCGGCCGAGCGGGCCGCCGACCGCCGCCTCCGGGGTCAGTTGGATGGCCGCCGGGATCTTGCCCGACGCGCCGGACATGCGGCCGTCGGTCACGAGCCCGACCTTGTAGCCGCGGTCCATCAGCACGCCGAGCGGCGGGGTGAGCTTGTGGAGTTCGGGCATGCCGTTGGCCTGGGGGCCCTGCTGGCGGACGACGACGACCACGTCGCGGTCGAGTTCGCCCGCCTTGAAGGCCTCCTGGAACGCCTCCTGGGTGGTGAAGACGCGGGCCGGGGCCTCGACGACGTGGTTCTCGTGCGCCACGGCCGAGACCTTGATGACCGCGCGGCCGAGGTTGCCGGAGAGCATGCGCAGGCCGCCGTCGGAGGCGAACGGGTCGGTGGCCGGGCGCAGGACGTCGAGGTCGAGCGAGCGGCCGGGGCCGTCGACCCAGGTGAGTTCGCCGTCGACGAGCTTCGGTTCCTGGCGGTAGCGGTCGAGGCCGTGGCCGGCGACCGTGGTGACGTCGCCGTGGAGCAGGCCCGAGTCCAGCAGGGTGCCGACGACGAACTGGACGCCGCCCGCCGCCTGGAAGTGGTTGATGTCGGCGCTGCCGTTCGGGTAGACCCGCGCGATCAGCGGCACGACGGACGACAGGTCCGAGAAGTCGTCCCAGCTCAGCTCGATGCCCGCGGCCGCGGCGATGGCGACGAGGTGCATCGTGTGGTTCGTGGAGCCGCCGGTGGCCAGCAGGGCCACGACGCCGTTCACGACGGCCTTCTCGTCGACGACGTGCGCGATCGGGGTGTAACCCTCGCCCTTGGCCATCTCGACGGCGCGGCGGCCCGCGTACTCGGTCAGGGCGCGGCGGAGCGCGGTCCCCGGCGGCACGAACGAGGCGCCGGGCAGGTGCAGGCCCATGACCTCGACGACCATCTGGTTCGAGTTCGCGGTGCCGTAGAACGTGCAGGTGCCGGGGGAGTGGTACGAGGCGGCCTCGGCCTCCAGCAGGTCGTCGCGCGACGCCTTGCCCTCCGCGTAGAGCTGCCGGACGCGGGCCTTCTCCTTGTTCGACAGGCCCGACTCCATCGGGCCCGCGGGCACCAGGATCGACGGCAGGTGCCCGAACGACAGCGCGCCGATCAGCAGGCCCGGCACGATCTTGTCGCACACGCCCAGCAGCAGGGCGGAGTCGAACATCTCGTGCGACAGGGCGACGGCGGTCGACATCGCGATGACGTCACGGCTGAACAGCGACAGCTCCATGCCGTCACGGCCCTGCGTGACGCCGTCGCACATCGCGGGAACGCCGCCCGCGAACTGGGACACGCCGCCGGCGGTGCGCACCGCGTCCTTGATCCAGGCCGGGTACTCCTGGAACGGCTGGTGGGCCGACAGCATGTCGTTGTAGGACGACACGATCGCGACGTTGGACCTGCGCAGCGCGCGCAGCGCCGCCTTGTCGCCGCCGGTGATTCCGGCGAAGCCGTGCGCCAGGTTGCTGCACGCGAAGCCGGACCGGGACGTTCCGTCCTGCGCGGCGGCGGCCACGCGCTCGAGGTAGGCGCGGCGGGAGTCGGCGCTTCGAGCGGCGATCCGGCGCGTCACCTCGGTCAGAACAGGATGCAGTTCGGTCATGGGGGTCTCCGGGTCATCACGGGCCGTGGTGGGGCCCTCACGAGACGACAACGGTGGCGTCCCACGGACGGGCGTGACGCCACACACAGTAAGTCATGGCTGGTCGCAGACACAAAAACGATTCAGTAAGTGGGAGGGGGCCAGTTTTGAATCTTGGCGTGTGGTGCTTGTCACATGGCTTGAGATTGGGCAGAGTGCGGGGCACGACCTTGGAACGGAGGTGTCCCATGAACTCCACGGAGATCGTCGAGCTGCGCCGGGTCATCGGTCAGATGCGGCACGCCGTCAGCAACCTGCGCGCCAGGTATGGCGACGTGGCGGCCGTGCAACGGCTGGCCAACGACGTAGAGCGCATGGACATCGACGCCACCGAACTCGTCGACCTGAGCACCCCGAGGCAGCGCGAAGCGCCTCAAGTGGAACGCGAGGTCGTGGTCGTGCCCGACACGCCCTACGACGAGTCGCTCTGGAAGGACGCGGACGACGAAGGACTCGGTGGGTACCGGCACCGGACCTGACCCAGCCCGAACTCACGGCCCTCGCAGTCAGCGGGGGCCGTTACGCGTTTCCTCCACAACGACGTGGACCCCCGGAAAGGTGACCAATGGCGAGGGCAGAGATCGCCGCCAGGACTCTGCGCACGGACCGATGGTGGCTGCCACCGCTGACGACGTTCGTCGGCCTGCTGCTCATCTCGATCTACGCGGCGTTCCGCACGTTCCAGGGGAACTACTACTGGGTCGACGAGTACCACTACCTGACGCCCATGTACTCGCCCTGTCTCACCGAGGAGTGCATCCCGGCGGCATCGCACTTCGGTCAGTGGTTCCCGGCGCTGCCGGGCTTCCTGACCCCGCCGCTGCTGATCATCCCGTTCCTGCTCGGCTTCCGGATCACCTGCTACTACTACCGCAAGGCCTACTACCGCGCGGCCTGGGCGTCGCCGCCCGCGTGCGCCGTGGCCGAGCCGCACAGCAAGTACACCGGTGAGACCCGGTTCCCGCTCATCGCGCAGAACCTGCACCGGTACTTCTTCTACGCGGCCTCGATCCTGTTGCTGGTCAACATCTACGACGCGGTCTCGGCGTTCAGCACCGGCCTGGGCCTGGGCAACATCATCCTGCTGGTGAACGTGGGCCTGCTCGCCGCGTACACGCTGAGCTGCCACTCGTGCCGCCACATCGCGGGCGGGCGGCTCAAGCACTTCTCCAAGCACCCCGTCCGCTACTGGACGTGGACGCAGATCTCCAAGCTGAACAACCGGCACATGCAGCTCGCCTGGGCTTCGCTGATCTTCGTCTGCCTCACGGACCTGTACGTCGCCCTGGTCGCCTCGGAAACGATCTCCGACCTCCGCTTCATCAACTAGGAGTGGTTTTGCCCGAGCTGGAAAGGCATTCGTTCGACGTTCTCGTCATCGGCGCGGGTGGTGCCGGTCTGCGAGCCGCGATCGAGGCCCGTGAGCACGGCCTGCGCACCGCCGTCCTCTGCAAGTCGTTGTTCGGCAAGGCCCACACCGTCATGGCCGAGGGCGGCATCGCCGCCGCCATGGGCAACGCGAACGAGAGCGACAACTGGCAGGTCCACTTCCGCGACACCATGCGCGGCGGCAAGTTCCTCAACAACTGGCGCATGGCCGAGCTGCACGCACAGGAGGCGCCGCAACGGGTCTGGGAGCTCGAGACCTACGGCGCGCTGTTCGACCGCACCAAGGACGGCCGGATCTCGCAGCGCAACTTCGGCGGCCACGAGTACCCGCGCCTCGCCCACGTCGGCGACCGCACCGGCCTCGAACTGATCCGCACGCTGCAGCAGAAGATCGTGTCGTTGCAGCAGGACGACTTCAAGGAGTTCGGCGACTACGAGGCACGCCTGCGGGTGTTCCAGGAGTTCACCGTCACCGAGCTCGCGAAGGACGGGGACAGGATCGCCGGCGCGTTCGGCTACTGGCGCGAGTCCGGCCGGTTCGTGCTCTTCGAGGCGCCCGCGGTGATCCTCGCGACCGGCGGCATCGGCAAGTCGTTCAAGGTCACCTCGAACTCCTGGGAGTACACCGGCGACGGCCACGCGCTCGCGATGCGCGCCGGGGCCTCGCTGATCAACATGGAGTTCATCCAGTTCCACCCCACGGGGATGGTCTGGCCGCCGTCGGTGAAGGGCATCCTCGTCACCGAGTCGGTCCGCGGTGACGGCGGCGTGCTGCGCAACTCCGACGGCAAGCGGTTCATGTTCGACTACATCCCCGAGGTGTTCAAGGACAAGTACGCGGACAACGAGGAGGAGGCCGACCGCTGGTACACCGACCAGGCGAACAACCGGCGCCCGCCGGAGCTGCTGCCACGGGACGAGGTCGCCCGTGCGATCAACTCCGAGGTCAAGGCGGACAGGGGATCACCCCACGGCGGCGTCTTCCTCGACGTGTCCACACGTCTGCCCGCCGAGGAGATCCGCCGCCGGCTGCCGTCCATGCACCACCAGTTCAAGGAACTGGCCGACGTGGACATCACCGCGCAGCCGATGGAGGTCGGCCCGACCTGCCACTACGTGATGGGCGGCGTCGAGGTCGACCCGGACACCGGTTCCTCCTCCGTGGCAGGGCTCTACGCGGCCGGTGAGGTCTCCGGCGGCATGCACGGCTCGAACCGGCTGGGCGGCAACTCGCTGTCCGACCTGCTGGTGTTCGGCCGGCGAGCGGGTGCGGGAGCGGCGGAGTACGTGCTGGCGCTGAAGGACCGTCCCGTCGTCGCCGAGGACATCGTCACCGAGGCACGGGCCACGGCGCTCAAACCGTTCCAGCAGGAGGGCGGTGAGAACCCGTACACGCTGCACATGGAGCTGCAGCAGTCGATGAACGACCTCGTCGGCATCATCCGCCGCGCCGGGGAGATGGAAGAGGCGTTGCAGCGGCTGGAGAAGCTCAAGGAACGCGCGCGGTCGCTCACCGTCGAGGGCCACCAGCAGTTCAACCCCGGCTGGCACCTGGCGCTCGACCTGCGCAACATGCTGCTCGTGTCGGAGTGCGTGGCGAAGGCGGCGTTGCTGCGCACCGAGTCCCGCGGCGGCCACACCCGCGACGACCACCCGTCGATGGACGCGGAGTGGCGGCGGAAGCTGCTGGTGTGCACGGCTTCCGGCGACGGCGTCAGCGTCGTGGAGAAGCCGCAGATCCCGATCCGGTCCGACCTGCTGGACCTGTTCGACCGCACCGAACTGGAGAAGTACCTCACCTCCGAGGAGTTGTCATGAGCTACCAGGGGAAGTTCCGGGTGTGGCGCGGTGACGACTCCGGCGGCGCGCTGGAGGACTTCACCGTCGAGGTCAACGAGGGTGAGGTCGTGCTCGACATCATCCACCGGCTGCAGGCCACGCAGGCGCCGGACCTCGCGGTGCGGTGGAACTGCAAGGCGGGCAAGTGCGGCTCGTGCTCGGCGGAGATCAACGGGCGCCCGCGCCTGCTGTGCATGACCCGCATGTCGGTCTTCGAGGAGTCGGAGACGATCACGGTCACGCCGATGCGGACGTTCCCGATCATCCGCGACCTCGTGACCGACGTGTCCTTCAACTACACCAAGGCGCGCGAGGTCCCGTCGTTCGCGCCGCCGAAGGACCTGGCGCCGGGCGAGTACCGGATGCAGCAGGTCGACGTCGAGCGCTCGCAGGAGTTCCGCAAGTGCATCGAGTGCTTCCTGTGCCAGAACACCTGCCACGTGGTGCGTGACCACGAGGAGAACAAGGAGGCGTTCTCGGGGCCGCGGTTCCTCATGCGCGTCGCCGAACTGGAGATGCACCCGCTCGACACCGCGGACCGCGTCGACCAGGCGCAGGACCAGCACGGTCTCGGGCTGTGCAACATCACCAAGTGCTGCACCGAGGTGTGCCCCGAGCACATCCACATCACCGACAACGCGCTCATCCCGATGAAGGAGCGCGTCGCCGACCGCAAGTACGACCCGATCGTCTGGCTGGGCAACAAGCTCTTCAGGCGGTCCTAGCGACACCCTGCGGCACGACCAGCCGGGACTCGTACGCCATCACCACGGCCTGGGCCCGGCTGGTCAGCCGCAGCTTCGTCATGACGCGGTTGAGGTGCGTCTTCACCGTGCCCTCGGTGACCGACAGCCGGGCCGCGATCGCCGTGTTCGTCAGCCCCGTGCCGACGAGCCGCAGCACCTCGCGTTCGCGGTCCGTGAGTTCTTCCAGCCCGACCGAACGCCACGGCGACGCGTCGGAGTCGCCTCTCAGGTAGGCCGCCACGAGCCTGCGCATCACCGTGGGGCTGAACTGCATCTCCCCGGACGCGACTGCCTTGATCGCGGCGATCAGCCTGGCCGGCTCGGACTCCTTCAGCACGAACCCTGCCGCGCCCAGCCGCAACGCCTCGTGGACGTGCTCGTCCAGGTCGAACGTGGTGAGCACCAGCACCCGCGCGGACGTCGCCACGCGGGCGAGCGCGGCCAGCCCCGGCAGGCGGATGTCCAGCAGGACCACGTCCGGCCGCGACGACTCGGCGAGCGCGGCGGCGGTGTCGCCGTCCCCGGCCTCGCCGACGACGGTCAGACCGGGTGAAGCGTTGAGCAACGCGACCAGACCCGCACGGAACAACGGCTGGTCGTCGACCACAAGCACGCGCGTCACGATGCCCCTCATCCATGTGACGTCACCGCGGAAGGTCCCCCACCAGGAGCGTACCGCGAAAGTTGAGGGGAGATCCACTCCCCGTGGGACGACCCGGTTCCGCTGCCGCGGCTACGTTCCGCTGCATGCGCACCGCATCGGCCGACCTGCTCGCCGTCCGCACGGTCACCGTGGACGGCTCGGACGTCTGGCTCCGCGTCACCGACAGCCCGGTCGACCTGGAGATCCGGTGGTGCCGCGACGAACGGGTCGCGGGCTCCCCCGTGCTGTTCCCGGCGGGCGACCGCTCGCGCAGGCTGCTCGGCGCGAACTTCCCGGCCGGCACCACCTTCTGCCTCGACGTCGTGGGGGAGTCCGGGCAGGACTGGAGCGGTGTCGTCGACTGGAACGTCTGACAAGCGAAAGGGGCGTGTCCGGAGTGGACACGCCCCTGTACCGCGGGAACCGTCAGGCGTTGGCGTCGCTGGTGAGCACCAGCATCTCGGCCTTGTCGTCCTCGCGGTGGATGACCTTCTTGTTGCGGCGGTTGCGCTTCTCGAGGTAGTTCGCGAACCACGTGAGCAACAGGCACAGTCCGATGTAGATCAGGGCGACCACGATCATCACCGAGATCATCGGACGGCCGAAGTTCACCGCGTCACCACCGATGCGCGTGCCCCACCGCAGCAGTTCCTCGAACGTGATGAGGAAGCCGAGCGCGGTGTCCTTCAGCAGCACGACGAGCTGGCTGATGATGGTCGGCAGCATCGCCCGCAGCGCCTGCGGCAGCAGCACGAACGTCATCACCTGCGTCTTGCGCATGCCCAGGGCGTACGCGGCCTCGGACTGCCCCTTCGGCAGCGAGTTGATGCCCGCGCGGAAGATCTCCGCGAGCACCGAGCCGTTGTACAGCATCAGGCTGACCACGACCGCCGTGAACGCGCTCAGCTTCACCCCGGCCACGGGAAGGCCGTAGTAGAAGAAGAACATCATGATCACGAGTGGGATGGCGCGGAAGATCTCGACGATCACCGCGGCGGGACCGCGCACCCAGGCGTGGTCGGAGAGCCGGGCCGCCGCGAAGATCGCGCCGAACGCCAGTGCGAGCACCGCGCCGACGCCGAACGCCGACAGCGTGTTGCCGATCGCCTCGACGAGCGACAGCTGGATCTGCTTGTAGTTGATCCAGTCGAGCCTGCGGGCGGTGAACTGGTCGGTCGCGATGAACCGCATGACGACGTACGCGATCGCGGCGAGCGCCGCGGCGATGCCGACGACGGCCATGATCTTGTGACGGACGCGGGCCTTCGGGCCGGGGACGTCGAACAGCACCATGCTCATCGGGCCACGCTCCACCGCTTCTCGAAGACCTGCTGGACGTACGTCAGCGGCATCACCAGGACGACGAAGCCGATCGCCACCCAGAGGAGTCCGAACAGGACGTTGTCACCCTGCTCCGACAGCGCGTCGCGGATCGAACCGGCCTGGGGGACGGCGAAGCCGGACGCGACCGTCGTGTTCTTCAGCAACGCGATCATGGTGCTCGTCATCGGCGGCACCACCGAGCGCAACGCCTGCGGCAGCACCACGTTGCCGAGCATCTGCGTGAACGTGAGACCGAGCGCGCGGGAGGCCTCGGCCTGCCCGACCGGCACGGTGTTGATGCCCGAGCGCACGACCTCGCAGACGAAGGCCGCGGTGTAGAGCGACAACGCGGTCACGGCCGCGGTGTAGGGCTCGATCTTCACGATCTCCAGGAGCGGGTACGCGAAGAGGAAGAACACGAACACCAGCGTCAGCGGCGTGTTGCGCAGCACCGTCACGTAGGTCGCCCCGATGCCCCGGAACACCGGGACCGGGCTGACCCGCAGCGCGGCGAGGAGCGTGCCCAGCACCAGCGACAGCACCGCGGAGATCGCGAAGAGCTGCAGGGTCTGGCCGAAAAGCCGCAGGAAGAGATCTAGGTTGTTGGTGAGGACGCTCATCGGTTTCCTTGCCGTCCGTCCGCCTTCAAAGGAACGGCCGGTGGACCCACGTGGGATCCACCGGCCACGTGATCAGCCGTCAGTAGCGGTCGATCGTCGGCTTCTGGGCCGCCGAACCCGACTTGCCGAGCGTGCCGTCGTAGATCTTCTGCCAGTCGCCACCGTCGAGCGCGGCCTGCAGGATGTCGTTCACCTTGTCGCGCAGGGCCTTGTCGTCCTTGGGCAGGCCGATGCCGTACGGCTCGCTGGAGAACGTCTTGCCGACGACCTTCAGCTTGCCCTCCTCGGCGGCCGCGTAGCCCTTGAGGATCGCGTCGTCCGTGGTGACCGCGTCGACCTCACCGTTGAGCAGCTTCGTGACGCACTGCGAGTAGCCCTGGAACTCGAGGATGTTCTCGGGCTCGGTGTAGCCGTTGTCGCGGATCTTCTTGATCGGCGTGGAGCCGGTGACCGAGCAGACCTTCTTGCCCTTGAGGGTCTCCGGGCCGGTGATCGACGAGTCGTCCTTCTTCACCAGCAGGTCCTGGCCGGCGACGAAGTACGGGCCCGCGAACGCGACCTTCTCCTTGCGGCCCGCGTTGATCGTGTAGGTGCCGACGTAGTAGTCGACGTCACCGTTGATCAGCGCCTGCTCGCGCGCGGCGGACTGGATCGTCTTGAACTGGATCTTCTCGGGGTCGAAGCCCAGCTTCGCCGAGACCAGTCGCGCGATGTCGATGTCGAAGCCGGTGTACTTGTTGGTCGTCGGGTCCTTGTAGCCCAGACCCGGCTGGTCTTCCTTCACACCGACGATCAGCGAGCCACGAGACTTGATCTTCTCGAACGTGGGCGAGCCGTCGACCTTGACGTCCTTGGCGACCTCGAACAGACCGGCGGGCGCGGCGCCCTGGTCGGCCGGGCTGCCTTCCTTGCCACACGCGGTCAGGGCCAGTGCGCCCGTGAGCAGCACCGCCGCAAGGGTGCGAACCCTCATCGTCCTTCTCCTGCCATTCGTTCGAAAGTGGGCTGACTACTAGTGAGTCAGGATCTTGCCAAGGAAGTCCTTCGCGCGGTTGGACTTCGGGGCCGAGAAGAACTCTTCCGGGGTCGAGTCCTCGACGACCTCGCCGTCGGACATGAAGATCACCCGGTCCGCGGCCTTGCGGGCGAAGCCCATCTCGTGCGTGACGACGAGCATCGTCATGCCGTCCTTTGCGAGGCCCGTCATGACGTCCAGGACCTCCTGGACCATCTCGGGGTCGAGCGCCGAGGTCGGTTCGTCGAACAGCATCACCTTCGGCTTCATGGCGAGCGCACGGGCGATCGCCGCGCGCTGCTGCTGCCCACCGGAGAGCTGAGCCGGGAACTTGTCGGCCTGGTTCGCGATCCCGACCCGCTCCAGCAGTTCCATCGCGGTCCTGCGGGCGTCGGCGGCCGGGGTCTTGCGGACCTTCACCGGAGCGAGCATCACGTTCTCGACGATGGTCTTGTGCGCGAACAGGTTGAAGGACTGGAACACCATGCCGACGTCGGCACGGAGTCGGGCCAGTTCTTTTCCTTCGGCGGGAAGCGGCTGCCCGTCGACCTCGATGACGCCGGAATCGATCGGCTCGAGGCGGTTGATGGTCCGGCACAGGGTCGACTTACCGGAACCCGACGGCCCCAGCACGACCACGACCTGCCCCTTCGGCACTTCCAGCTGCACGTTCTTGAGCACGTGCAACGGGCCGAAGAACTTGTCCACACCCGCCACGCGAATCATCGGCGGTGCAGAGGCGGCAGTCATCCAGTCCTCCATTTGGGGTCGTCGGCGTTGGCGGAAACCTAGGTGTCCGCCACCACACCAGTCCAGGACATTGAGCAAGACTTAGGGTCTCAACTCTGTCACAGGCAGACATCGGTTGCCCGGGAGGTAGCGAAAGTGCGCGTGCTGCTCGTCGAGGACGACGACAGGGTCGCCGAGGCCTTGGTCCCCGCCCTGACCAGGCGGGGTTTCCACGTGGACCGGCAGGCCACTGGCCGCGGCACGCTCGACCGCCTCGCCGGCGTCGACGTGGTGCTGCTCGACCTCGGCCTGCCCGACATGGACGGCGTGACGCTGTGCCGTGCCATCAGGGCCGCCTCGGACGTCGCGATCATCGTGGTGTCCGCGCGCGGCGAGATCGACGACCGGATCCTCGGCCTGCACGCCGGGGCCGACGACTACCTGGTCAAGCCCTACGACGTGGGTGAGCTGGTCGCCCGCGTGCACGCCGTCCGCCGCCGGCGCGGCGCCGATCCCGTGGGGGTGGGCGCGGCGTCGACGGAGGTGTTCGAGACCGGCGACGTGCGCGTCGACCTGGGACGCCACGAGGTCACGGTGGCCGGGGAGTCGGTCGCTCTGTCGCGCAAGGAGTTCCAGGTGCTCGCACTGGTGATGGCGGCCGGTGGCGCTGTGTGCACGCGCGAGCGCATCCTCGCCGAGGTGTGGGGCCGCACGTGGTCCGGCGCGAACCGGACGCTGGACGTGCACGTGGCGACGTTGCGGACCAAGCTCGGCAGGCCCGCGTTGCTGGAGACCGTGCGCGGCGTCGGCTACCGGCTGGGGCAGGTGTGATCTCGATTGGGTGATCTTGGGTCGGCGTGTCGTGATCGGGTGGGGTGAGGGCCTGTGAGGTCCCGGTTGCTGGGCGTGGTGCTCGCCCTCGTCGTGCTGGTCCTGGTGGGTCTCGGCGTGCCGCTGGGCCGCAACGTGGCGGCCGCGGAGCAGCAGGAGATGTTCCTCGACCGGCTCACCGACACCAGCCGGTTCGCCTCGCTGGCCGCGCGGCCGCTGATCGACGACAAGCCCGACCTGCTGCGGCCCGAGCTGCAGCGCTACGACGAGCTCTACGACATCGGCGTGGCCGTCGTGGCGCGCGACGCCCCGACGGTGCCGCTGGTGTCGTCGCGCAACGACCTCGCGCTCGGCGAGAGCGGCGTGCAGGACCTGGTCAGCAAGGCCCTGGCCGGGCGGCTGCCGGAAGCGCCGACGCTGTTCATGCCCTGGGACGAGACGCGGCTCGTGCTCGCCGAACCCGTCCTGGTCGACGGCGAGGTGCGCGGCGCGGTGATCACGTTCTCGCCGACGGCGAAGACCCGCTTCGAGGTGCTCGCCTGGTGGGCGTTGCTGCTCGCGGCGAGCCTGCTGGTGCTCGCGCTGGCGGTGCTGCTGGCGCTGCCGGTGGTGCGCTGGACGATGCGCCCGGTGCAGGCGCTCGACGACGCGACGGGCAAGCTGCTCGCGGCGGTGGTGTCGGGCCGTCCGGTGCCGCCGGTCGGCGCGGAGAGCGGGCCGCCGGAACTGCGGCAGCTCAGCCGCTCCTTCGACCAGATGGCCGCGAACGTGAGCGATGTGCTCGCGTCCCAGCGGGCGTTCGTCGCGGACGCCTCGCACCAGCTGCGCAACCCGTTGACCGCCCTGAAACTCCGTCTGTCCAACCTGGAGGGTCACGTCGACTCCGAGGCGGAGGTGCACCAGGTCGAGGCGCTGAGCGAGACCGACCGCCTCAACCGCATCCTCGACGAGCTGCTCGCCATGGCGCGCGCCGAGTCGAGCTCCGTCGACCCGGTGCCGGTCGACGTCGACAGGTCCGTGGCGGCACGGCTGTCGGCGTGGCAGTCGGCCGCGGCGGCGAAGGACGTGCACCTCGTGCTGGACGGGCAGAAGGTCGGCATGGTCCTGGCCCCGCCGCGCGGCGTCGAGACGATCCTGGACGCGTTGCTGGACAACGCGCTGAAGTTCACCCCGGAGGGCACGCTGATCGTCGTCGACGCCCGCAAGGCCGACGGCGTCGTGCGGCTCTCCGTCGCCGACGGCGGGCCCGGGCTGCAGCCGGACGAGCTGGAACGGGCCACCGACCGGTTCTGGCGCAGCCCGGCGCACCAGAACGTGCCCGGATCCGGGCTGGGGCTCTCGATCGTGCGGCTGGTCGTGGAACGCGTCGACGGCGTCGTGCGGCTGGAGTCCCCGCAGGACGGTGGCCTGAAGGTCGTGGTGGAACTGCCCGCGATCTAGGTCTCAGACCTTGGCTTCGCGGTAGTAGCGCATCGCGCCGTTGTGCAGCGGCACCGGTGACGTCTCGATGGCGGACCGCTGCTCTATGGTGCGGGCCGCCGAGTGCGCCTTCACGAGCTCCGGCTGGCCGTCGAACAGCTGCCGCACCAGCGCTTCGGCGACGTCGTCGGGCATCTTCTCGTTGACGAGCAGGAAGTTGCGCACGACGAGCGTGATGACCGGCCCGACCGGGTCGGACTGGAGGTTGTAGGTCGACGCGGGCAGCGTCGCCGACCCGTAGACGGGCTTCTCCTGGCGGAACTTCGGCAGCACGTCGCTCAGGTCGAGCATCCGCACGCCGAGGCCCTTGGTGAGGTCCGTGATGGCCAGGGTGGGCAACCCTCCCGACCAGAAGAACGCATCCAGCCTGCCCTCCCGCATCGCCTGCGCCGAGTCGTCGAGGTTGAGGTTGACCGCCTGCGGGGTGACGCCCGCCGACTTGAGCAGCTCGCTCGCGATGATCTCGACGCCGGACTCCCGCCCGCCGATCGACACGCGCAGCCCGGACAGGTCGCGCAGCTTCGTCACGGGAAGGTCGGCGCGCACGATGACCTGCAGGTAGTCGTCGTGCATGCGGGCCAACGCGCGCAGCTTGCCGGAGCCCTCGACGCCTTCGAGCGCGTCCGCCTGCGAGAAACCGACCTGCGCCTGGTCGTTGATCAGCCGGGTGACGTTGTCCTTGGACCCGGCGGTGGCGACGACCTGGGGCTTCGCGATGCCGAGCCGCCCGCTCCAGATGTCCGCGAGACCCCGGCCGAGCGAGTAGTAGACCCCGCCGGGACTGCCGGTGGCCATCGTGATCTTGATGTCCGACACCGTGCTGCTACAGCCCGTCAGGACCGTTGCGGCGGTCAACAGGCTCACGGCGGCATGCACTCGTCCCAGCACCAGCGCATCGTGCCACGGGGGTGGGCGGTGCTTGCACCCGACGAAGGTCTCGCCTGGTCACGGCGCACGTCGGCGCCGCTTTGCCCGGTCCGCGAAACTCGGGCCACTGACCAGGGGTTATCGTGTTGGCGTGAGTACCGCGCAGGTTCGCAAGAGCTTCCAGATCCGCACGTTCGGGTGTCAGATGAACGTGCACGACTCCGAGCGCCTCGCCGGTCTGCTCGAGGACGCGGGCTACGAGCGGGCCACCGAGGCCGAGCAGCCCGACGTCGTCGTCTTCAACACCTGCGCGGTCCGCGAGAACGCCGACAACAAGCTGTACGGCACGCTCGGCCACCTCGCCCCGCAGAAGGCGGCGAAGCCCGGCATGCAGATCGCCGTCGGCGGCTGCCTCGCGCAGAAGGACCGCAGCGAGATCGTCCGGCGCGCCCCCTGGGTCGACGTCGTGTTCGGCACGCACAACATCGGCTCGCTGCCGGTGCTGCTCGAACGCGCGCGCCACAACGAGGAGGCGCAGGTCGAGATCCTCGACGCGCTGGAGACGTTCCCGTCGTCGTTGCCGGCCGCGCGCGACTCGGCCTACTCGGGCTGGGTGTCGATCTCGGTGGGCTGCAACAACACCTGCACGTTCTGCATCGTGCCGTCGTTGCGCGGCAAGGAGAAGGACCGCCGTCCCGGTGACGTGCTGGCCGAGGTGCAGACGCTGGTGGACGAGGGCGTGCTGGAGGTGACGTTGCTGGGGCAGAACGTGAACTCCTACGGCGTCGAGTTCGGCGACCGGCTCGCGTTCGGCAAGCTGTTGCGCGCCACCGGGGAGATCGAGGGCCTGGAGCGCGTGCGCTTCACCTCGCCGCACCCCAAGGACTTCACCGACGACGTCATCGCCGCGATGGCCGAGACGCCGAACGTGTGCCACAGCCTGCACATGCCGCTGCAGTCCGGTTCGGACCGCCTGCTCAAGGCGATGCGCCGCTCGTACCGCACCGAGAAGTACCTGGGGATCATCGAGAAGGTCCGCGCCGCCATGCCGGACGCCGCGATCACCACCGACATCATCGTCGGGTTCCCCGGTGAGACCGAAGAGGACTTCCAGGGCACGCTCGACGTCGTGCGCCAGGCCCGTTTCTCGTCGGCGTTCACGTTCCAGTACTCGAAGCGGCCGGGAACGCCCGCCGCCGAGCTGCCGGACCAGCTGCCGAAGGCCGTGGTGCAGGAGCGCTTCGACCGGCTCGTGGCGTTGCAGAACGAGATGACGCACACGCTCAACAAGGAGCAGGTCGGCCGCACGGTCGAGGTCCTCGTCGCCACCGGTGAGGGCAAGCGCGACGCCGAGACGCTGCGCATGAGCGGCCGTGCGCGCGACGGTCGTCTCGTGCACTTCACGCCGGGAGCGACGGTTCCGCGTCCCGGTGACGTGGTGGAGACGGTCGTGACGTACGCGGCCCCGCACTACCTCGTGGCGGACGGCGAACCGCTGTCGTGGCGCCGCACCAAGGCCGGCGACCGCTCCGAGGCCGGCATCAAGCCCAAGACCGCGGGCATCGGCCTCGGTCTGCCGTCGTTCGGGGCGCCCGCCCCGCTGCCCGCCGTGTCGGGATGTGCGGCCCAGTGAGTGACGAGGACTTCTTGCGCAAGGAAGTGGACGCGGTCGAGCGCCAGGCGGCCAAGAGGATCGACCCCGGCACGGGAGCTCTGACGATCTCCATCGCGGTGCTCGCGATCCTGGTGTCGCTGATCCTGCCGTGGGTCGGCGAGCACTCGGGCCTGCAGGTCGTGCTCGGCGAGTCGGAGCTGTTCCTCCCGACGCTGTTCTCGTACCTGGCCCTCGCCGTCGGCGTGGCGGGCTCCGGGATCACGCTCGCGGTGCGGCGCTGGGTGCTCACCTGGGTGTGCTCGCTGGGGCTGTTCGCGGGGTCGATCATCGGGGTGCTGTCGATCTGGACGCAGCAGACGACGACGAGCAACAAGACCATCGGACCCGGCCCCGGCATCGGGCTGGTCATCGCGGTGATCGCCGTGGTGGTGCTGCTCGTCAAGTGGGTGAAGATCGCGGCGTCCCGCCCGCCCCAGCTCTGATCTCGGCCCGACCTCCACGATCGAACGTGGAGGTCGGTCGTGGAGGTTGTCGCTGTTCGCCCTGGTTCCCGGCTGCCAGTGTTCTTCCCGTTCGTGCAGATCCACGAGGGGGGAGTCCTCTGATGACGCTCGGAAAACTCGGCAGGGCCGCACTGCTGGTCACGGCGTGCGCGTCTTTGCTGTCGATGGCACCAGGGGTGGCGAGCGCGGCGACGTGTTCGGGCACCGGCTGCGACAACAGGGACCCGGAGGTCACCGGCTGCGCGTCGGGCGCGACCACGGTCGGCTCGTCGTCCACCGCCAAGGGGCTGTTCGAGCTGCGCTACTCGTCGGCCTGCGGCACGAAGTGGGTGCGCTTCTCCGCCTACCAGGGCGGCAGCACACGTCCCGGCAAGGACCTGCAGCTCACCGTCTGGGACCGTCCGCGCAACAAGTACGTGGACTTCTTCGCGTCCCCCGCGGCCGGTGCGCACTGGGGCAACATGGTCTACTCGCCCGGAGCCACGAGGTGCGGCTGGGGCCAGGCCGACTGGAACGGCGGCGCGACCTTCGACGCGAACGCCAAGGCGTCGACCTGCTGACCTGACGAAGGGCCCTTCTCCGAGGATGGAGAAGGGCCCTTCGCCACAACTTCAAGCAGGCGTTAGAGCCTCTAGCGGGTGGCCAGGGCCTGCTCGGCGGCGGCGAGCCACTCGCGCCACTGCGCCGCCTGCGCCTCGGCCTGCTCGGTGCGGCGCTTGTCGCCCGCGGCACGGGCCTTCGCGGCCTGCGCCTCGAACTGCTCCACGCGCTCGCGGAACTGCGCCACGCGGGCCTCGGCCTCGGGGTCGGACCGGCGCCACTGGGCGTCGACCGCGCCGCGGACCCTCTCCTCGATGGCGCGGAGCTTGCCCTCGAGCTCGCGGATGCGCTCGCGCGGCACCTTGCCGATCGCGTCCCACCGCTCCTGGATCTTGTAGAGGTGGTTGCGCGCCGCCTCCAGATCGGTCGACGGGTCGATCGTCTCGGCCTCGGCGAGCAGCTCCTCCTTCAGCTTCGCGTTGGCCGAGAACTCGGCGTCACGCTCGCTGAACGCCTCGGAGCGCTTCTGGAAGAACGCGTCCTGCGCGGCGCGGAACCGCTGCCACAACGCGTCGTCGGCCTCCTTGGGCGCACGCCCGGCGGCCTTCCACTCGACCATCAGCTCCTTGTAGCGACCGGCCGTGGGGCCCCAGTCGTCGGAGTCGACGAGCTTCTCGGCCTCCTCGACCAGCGCCTGCTTCGACGACTTCGCGACCGAACGCTGGCGGTCGAGGTCGGCGAAGTGCGAGCCGCGGCGGCGGTTGAACGCGTCACGGGCCTTCGAGAACCGGCGCCACAGCTGCTCGTCGGTCTTGCGGTCGACGCCGCGGATGGTCTTCCACTCGTCGAGGATCGCGCGCAGCCGGTCGCCCGCGACCTTCCACTGGGTCGACTCGTTGGCGATCGACTCGGCCTCGTCGACGAGCGCCTGCTTGCGCGCCACGGACTGGGCTCGGGCGGCCTCCTTGGCCTCCTTCGCCTTCTCCATGCCCGCCTCGGCCCGCTCCAGCACGTGCTCGACGCGGGCGGCCAGCGCCTTCAGGTCGCCGACGACGGCGGCCTCGGCCAGCTGCTCCTTGACGTGCTTCGCGCTGGTCAGGGCGTGCTTGGGGTCGCCGGCGCCGGAGGCGAGCCGCGACACGAGCAGCTCGACCTCGGTGCGCAGGTCGTCGAAGCGCCGCGCGAAGTGCGCGAGGCCCTCGACCGGCTCACCGGCCTGCCACGACCCGACAGCGCGTTCGCCGTCCTCGGTCTTCACGTACACGGTGCCGTCGGCGTCCACGCGCCCCCAGCGGTCAGGGTGGTCCGACGCCACGGGGACGGCCGGAGGCGTCGCCTGCGCCGCGGTCTCCTTCGGCGTTTGTTCGACCCCGCCCTCGGCTGCACCCTCGACTGGGGCGGTCTCCGCCACGGCCTGCGGTGTGCTGTCCTGCTCCGACATCGCCGGTTCCTCCCATCTGACGCCCGTGCCTGCCACGGGCGCCCCGCCGTTGGCGGGGCCGATGCAATACGGGCGCTGGAGGGTCTCCCGTCCCCAGTTCCCCGCGCGCATTCAAACAGGTCAGAGCTCGACTCGGTACTGGGAGTCCACGATAGGTAGCCTCGTTCGTTGTGATCACCCGCGCTGCGGTGGTGCCGCACCCACCCCTCCTGGTGCCGGAACTGGTCTCCGGCGCCGCCGCCGAGACCGAGCCCGTGCGCGCCGCAACCCTTGCCGCAGCAGGAAAACTGCCCGGTCCGTGGGTCGCGGTGGCCGTCGACGGAAGTGGCCCCTCCACGTTCGTGCCGCCGTTGTCGGGAACTTTTCTCGGTTATGGGGTCGACGTCCCCGTGACACTCGGGGGTGACCTGCCGCCCGACGCCACGATTCCTTTGCCGGTGCTAATCACCGCGTGGCTGCGGGAACGCTGCGGAGTCGAGGTGTCACGCGTTGAACTCGTGCCGCACGACCTGCCCACTTCGGATTGTGTCTCGTTTGGACAACGACTCGCCGCCGACACCGGGGCCGCGGGCCTGCTGGTCCTGGGGGACGGATCGACGCGGCACGGCCCGCGCTCGCCGGGGTCCGACGACGAGCGTTCGGGGCCTTTCGACTCGGTGGTCCACGACCTCCTGGCCGCCGCCGACGTCGACGGCCTGCTCGGCCTAGACCCCGATCTGGCCCGCGAGCTGGGCGCGCAGGGGCGTGCGGCGTGGCAGGTCCTCGCCGGCGTGCCCGGTCCGTGGCGCTGCTCGAGCGCCGAGTTCTTCGCACCGTTCGGCGTGGGCTACCACGTCGCCGTCTGGGAGCGCCCGTGACCACGACCCCGATCACGCCCATCGCCGTCGTCGGACCCACCGCGACCGGCAAGTCCGACCTGGCCGTCGCGCTCGCGGAGCGGTTCGGGGGAGAGGTCGTCAACGCCGACGCCATGCAGCTCTACCGCGGCATGGACATCGGCACGGCGAAGATGCCCGTGCCCGAACGCCGCGGCGTGCCCCACCACCTGTTCGACGTCCTGTCCGTCACCGAGACCGCGTCCGTCGCCGCCTACCAGCGCGAGACGCGGGCCGTGGTCGAGGACCTGCTCGCCGCCGGGCGCCCGCCGGTCCTCGTCGGAGGTTCGGGGCTTTACGTCCAGGCGGTGCTCGACGACCTGAAGTTCCCCGGCACCGACGACGCGGTCCGCGAGCGGTTCGAGGCCGAACTGGCGTCCGTCGGGCCCGAGGCGCTGCACCAGCGGTTGCGGGAGCTCGACCCGGCCGCCGCGATCGCGATCCTGCCGTCCAACGGCCGCCGCATCGTGCGCGCGCTGGAGGTCATCGAGCTGACGGGGCAGCCGTTCTCCGCGAACCTCCCCAAGCCCGGCCCCGCGCGGTACGGCACCGTCCAGATCGGCATCGACCGCGAGGTGTCCGAACTGGACTCGCGCGTCGACCGGCGCGTGGACGTGATGTTCGAGTCGGGCCTTGAAGCCGAGGTGCGCGCACTGGTCCGGCTCGGCCTGCGTGAGGGCAAGACGGCTTCACGTGCCCTGGGCTACCAGCAGGTCCTGTCCGCAATGGACGGAGCCTGCACGATCGACTTCGCCGCGGAGGAGACCAAGCGCGCCACCCGCCGGTTCGTGCGCCGGCAGCGGTCGTGGTTCCGGCGCGACCGGCGCATCACCTGGCTCGACGGTGCTCGGCCGGATCTCTTGGACGCCGCCGGTAGCCTTGTCCCGTGGAGTTCGTGAAGGGGCACGGCACGGAGAACGACTTCGTCGTCCTGCCCGACCTCGATGACCAGCTGGACCTGACCGTCGCCCGCGTGCAGGCGCTGTGCGACCGGCAGCGCGGCCTGGGCGCCGACGGCGTGCTGCGCGTCGTGCGTTCCGGTGGCGATTCCGGGGGCAAGTGGTTCATGGACTACCGCAACGCCGACGGCTCCATCGCCGAGATGTGCGGCAACGGCCTGCGCGTCTTCGCCCGCTACCTGGTCGACGCGGGCCACCAGCCGCAGGGGTCGTTCGTGGTGGGCACCCGCGCCGGCGACCGCACGGTGACGACGCACCCGGACGGCTCCGTCACGAACGACATGGGCCCCGCGCGGGTCACCGGCACGTCCATCGCCGCGGTCGACGGCGCCGGCATCGGCGGCTTCGCGGTCGACGTCGGCAACCCGCACCTGGCGTGCGTCACCGACCTCCCGGTGGGGAGCTTCGACCTCACCGTGCCACCCGGCTTCGACCCGGTGATGTTCCCGCACGGCGTGAACGTCGAGCTGATCAACGTCATCGGCGAGAACGCGCTGCGCATGCGCGTCTACGAGCGCGGCGTCGGCGAGACCCGCTCGTGCGGCACCGGCACCGTCGCGTCCGTCGCGTCGTGGCTCGCCGGCCAGGGCCGCACGACCGGTGAGGCCACCGTCGACGTCCTCGGCGGCCAGGTGCGCGTGACGATCGAGCCGACGACGTCGACGCTCACCGGACCTGCCGTGCTCGTCGCGCGCGGCGAGCTCGACAAGTCCTGGTGGGACGCCCTCGTGTAACTGGTCCGGCCCAGCCGATATCCGATATATCAGTCGGGCATCAGGCGAGCTCGTAGACCTCGATCTTCCCCAGCCGGTCGGGCTTGACCACGGACGGGTTCGAGTCGGGCGCCGTCAGGCACACGAGGTGGTCGTCGACGACGGCGACGGCGAAGCACGTCTGCGTCGTCTCGACCTTGTGCGTCACCTTGCCGCCCTCGGCGATGCGGAACACCGCGGGCTGCAACGCCGGCGCCACCCACACGCCGTCGCCGTCGCCTGCGATCCCGTCCGGCGCGATCCCGAGCTCCTTCACGTCGGCCCACACCCGGCGGCCCCGCAGCGACCCGTCGCGGTCGACCGAGAACGCCGTGAGCTTGAACGCGACGGTCTCGGCGACGACCAGGACGTTCCCGCTCTCGGCCTCGCCGCTCGGGTCGGGGAGCAACGCCATGCCGTTCGGGAACTTGAGGTCCTCGGCGACGACGCGGACGGACCCGTCGGGCCCGACGAGCGCGAGCTTGGCGCCGAGCGGGTCGAAGTCCGGTTCGAGCAGCCGCGGGATGCCGACCTCGTCGATCAGGCCGTGCAGGTCGAAACCGAAGTTGCCGACGTACGCGCGGCCCTCGGCGTCGACGAGCATGTCGTTCGCGTGGAAGGTCGCGATATCCGATATGTCGGCGTGGACGACCAGTTCGTCATTCACGAGTTTGCGGACCGTCCGGTCGAGCATCGAGACGACGAGCAGGGTGCCGTCCGGCAGCCAGCCGAGGCCCGAGGGCTGGCCGTCGAAGGCGGCGACGACCTCGTCGTCGCCCCCGGCGAGGTCGAGGGCGTGCACCTCGCCCGCGTAGAAGTCGGAGTAGTAGAGGCGGCCATCGGGGCCGCGCCGCGGTGTCTCGCCGAAGTGAAGACCGTCGCGCACAACCTTCGTCTCAGCCATGGGCCTCGACGCTAGACGTGGTCGGCAGGTCCCGCATAGACCGCAACGGCGAGAACAGCACCCACCCCATCCCGGCCACCGAGCCGATCAGCGAGACCCACAGCGTCGGCACGATCCCGATCCACGAGCCGAGCCCGCCGCCCAGCAGCGCCCCCAGCGGCGTCGCGCCCCACACGACCCAGCGGATCGAGGCGTTCATGCGGCCCAGCAGGTGATCGGGGCAGATCGCCTGCCGGTAGCTCACCTGACCGATGTTGTAGACGACGACGCCGAACGCGCTGACCGCGAGCCCGGCCATCGCGAACACGATGCCCCAGCCCGGCGTCGTGAACGGCATCAGCAGGACGAACGGCCAGGTCAGCAGTGGTACGAACCAGATCATCCTGGCCTGTCCGATCAGCACGCCGAGCCGGTGCGCGACCATCGCGCCGAGCACGCCGCCCACCCCGCTCGCGCTGAAGACCAGGCCCGCCGTTCCCTCGCTCAACCCGGCGACCCGCAGCAGGAACAGCACGCTGACGGCGTTCTGGATGCCGTGGAAGAAGTTCGACGTCCCGGTGCAGGCCACGATCTTGCGCAGCGTGGTGTTGCTGAAGACGAACCGCAGCCCCTCCACGATCTCGCGGCGCAGGTGCGGGTCCGGGTGGCGTTCCGGCGCCGGTTCGGCCGTGCGGATCCCGGCCAGGAACAGCGCCGAGCTCAGGTAGCCGAGGCCGGTCGCGAGCACGCCGTTGGCCGCGCCGAGGAACTGGGCCGCGTAGCCGCCGATCGCGGGTCCCGACACCTCGGCGACGGACATGCTGGCCTGGAGCTTCGAGTTGCCCTCGACGAGCTGGTCCCGCCCGACCAGCGACGGCAGGTACGACTGGTAGGCGACGTCGAAGAACACCGTGCACACGCCGATCGCGAGACTCACCACGACCAGCTGCGGCAGGTCGAGCACGCCCAGCCACCACGCGACGGGCACGCTCAGCATCAGCGCGGCGCGGACGACGTCCATCGCGATCATCAGCGGCTTGCGGCGCATCCGGTCGACCCAGACGCCCGCGGGCAGTCCGATCAGCAGGAACGCCATCGTGCTCGCCGCCGCCAGCAACCCCATCTCGAACGGCGTCGCGTTCAGCACCCCCGCCGCGAGCAGCGGGATCACCGTGATGCCGACACTGGCGCCGAACTGGCTGATGGTGTCGCCGATCCACAGCCGGCGGAAGTCCTGATGCCCCCAAAGCGTCATGCAGGGGAGTCTGCGCCGAGTGATTGGAAACTGTCAATCACTCACTTACACTGGGCGGGTGCCACCCCCGAGGAGACGCCGGCCCGCGACGAGCGAGGAAGCCGCCGCCCTGAGCTCCGACCTGCGGTTGCGGATGATCCGCATGACGTTCGACCGCCCCCTCACCAACAAGGAGCTGGCGCGGCGCCTCGGCAAGGACCCGGCCACGACCCTGCACCACGTGCGCAAACTCGTGGCCGCCGGATTCCTGGAGGCGATGCCGCCCCGCGCGGGCAACCGGGGCGCCAAGGAGATCCCCTACCGGTCCACGAAGCTGTCCTGGGAACTCGACAACAGCGAAAATGCGGTCGCCGTCGGCGAGGCGATGTTGCACGCTTTCCTCGGCGAGGTCGCCGACATCGGGCTCGGAGACGTGGATCAGAGCCGCCTGGTCGTGACCGTCGACCCGGAGGAACTAAAGCAGCGGCTCGAAGCGTTGATGGAGGAGTTGGCCGCGCAACCGGTCAAGCCGGATGTTCCCCGTGTGGCGATCTACCTCGCGGTGTATCCGGGGGACTGAACAGGTCCGTGGGACGATGAAGGGCAAATGACGGAAAACATCCAGAGCACAGAGTTCGACCCCCAGTTCGACGACGAGTCGTGGGAAGACGACTTCTCGACGGGTGACTACGAACTCGCCGAACGCGCCGCATTGCGCCGTGTCGCGGGGCTGTCCACCGAGCTCGAGGACATCACCGAGGTCGAGTACCGGCAGCTTCGCCTGGAGCGGGTCGTGCTCGTCGGGGTGTGGACCGAGGGCACGGCAGCCGACTCCGACGCCTCCATGGCCGAGCTCGCGCGCCTCGCCGAGACCGCGGGTTCCGAGGTCCTCGAAGGCGTCGTGCAGCGGCGGGACAAGCCCGACGCGGCGACGTACATCGGGTCCGGCAAGGTCTCCGAGCTGCGCGACGTCGTGCAGTCGACCGGCGCCGACACGGTGATCTGCGACGGCGAGCTCTCGCCGGGCCAGCTGCGTCAGCTGGAGGAGAAGCTCAAGGTCAAGGTCATCGACCGCACCGCCCTCATCCTGGACATCTTCGCGCAGCACGCGCGGTCCAAGGAGGGCAAGGCGCAGGTCGAGCTGGCCCAGCTGCAGTACCTGATGCCGCGCCTGCGCGGCTGGGGTGAGACGTTGTCGCGGCAGGCCGGTGGTCGTGCCGGCGGCGGCAACGGCGGTGTGGGTCTGCGCGGTCCCGGTGAAACCAAGATCGAGACCGACCGCCGCCGGATCCGCGCGCGCATCGCCAAGCTGCGCCGCGAGATCGCCGCGATCGGCGTCATCCGCGAGACCAAGCGGGGCCGCCGCACGGCGAACGAGATCCCGAGCGTCGCCATCGCGGGCTACACGAACGCGGGCAAGTCGTCGCTGCTCAACGCGCTGACGGGCGCCGGTGTCCTGGTGGAGGACGCGCTGTTCGCCACCCTCGACCCGACGACGCGCCGCGCGCTGACGCCCGAAGGCCTGCCGTACACGCTGACCGACACGGTCGGCTTCGTCCGGCACCTGCCGCACCAGCTGGTCGAGGCGTTCCGCTCCACGCTCGAGGAGGTCGGCCAGTCCGACCTGCTCGTGCACGTGGTCGACGGCTCCGACGCCATGCCGGAACAGCAGGTCAAGGCCGTGCGCCAGGTCCTCGCCGAGATCAACGAGAAGGCCGACGCGCCCATGCCGCGCGAGCTGCTCGTCGTGAACAAGATCGACGCGGTGGGCGACCTGGGCATGGCCCGGCTGCGGCACCTGTTCCCGGACGCGTCGTTCGTGTCGGCGCACTCGGGAACCGGCATCGAGGAGCTGCGGGTCCGCATCGCCGACCTGATGCCACGTCCCGAGGTCGTGGTCGAGGCACTCGTGCCGTACGCGCGCGGCGAGGTCGTCGCCCGCGTGCACCGCGACGGCGAGATGCTGTCCGAGAAGCACACGGAGTCGGGCACGCTGATCAGCGCTCGGGTGCGCCCGGACCTGGCCGGCGTCCTGGAGGAGTTCGCGACGAACGGGACGCCTGCTTGATCCTCCCGCCTCCACCGGTGGACGTGTGCCCGGTAGCCATGCAGGAGCTCTCCGGGCTCACGTCCAACGGCTCAGAGTTCTTCGCCGTCAGCGACAGCGACAACGGCACGCTGCGCATCCAGGTCATGGGCCGCGACTGCGTCGTGAAGCGCACGATCACCGCGCCCGTCGACCCGTACGACGTCGAGGACCTGGCGATGACGCCGGACGGCACCCTTTGGGCGTCCGATACCGGCGACAACAACAAGTCCCGCTCCACGGTCGCCCTGCACAAGGTCTCGCCCTCGGGCGCCGTGGAGCGGTTCCGCGTCACCTACCCGGACGGCAAGCACGACGCCGAGGCGTTGCTCGTCGACAAGTCCGGAACGCCGTACATCATCACCAAGGAACCCCTCGGCTCCGCGCTGGTCTACCGCCCCACAGCCCCGCTGCGAACTGATATATCGGTGCCGTTGGAGCAGGTCGGCCGCGTGTCGCTGTCGTCGACCGACACCCCGGGCGGCCCCCTGGAGGGCACCCTCGACTCGCGCCTGGTGACCGGAGCGGCCTCCACGGCCGACGGCTCCGTCATCGCCCTGCGCACCTACACCGACGCGTACCTCTACCCGGTCCCCGACGGCGACGTCGTCAAGGCGCTGTCCGGCGACCCGGTCCGAGTCCCGCTGCCGAACGAACCCCAGGGCGAGGCCATCGCCTTCGACCCGGACGGCACCCTGCTCTCGGCGTCCGAGGGCGCCGGCACCCCGATCCGCGCCGTGGCGGGCGCCGCGGCCCTGGCCCAGCCACCCGCGCCGACGACCACGACGCCACCGCCACCGGCCGACGAGCAGCAGGCCGCACCCGCGGACTCGTCGAACGGCTCGTGGCAGAACTGGCCCCTGGCTCTCAGCCTGGGCGGGCTGGTGCTTGTCGTCGCCCTCGTCATCGGCCTGCGCTTCCGCCGCCGAGCCTGACCGCCGCCCGGAGAGCAGTGGCGGACGGCCAAGGATTCCGGCGTCACAACAGCAGACACGCCTGAGCCCGGAACCGATATATCAGTTCTGGGCTCTGAGTCCGTCGAGAACTACGGAAGGCGCCGCAGCACCGTCACGACCTTGCCGAGGATGGTGGCCTCGTCGCCGTTGATCGGCTGGTAGGCCGGGTTGTGCGGCATCAGCCACACGTGGCCGTCCTTGCGCTTGAACGTCTTCACCGTCGCCTCGCCGTCGATCATGGCGGCGACGATCTCGCCCTGGTCGGCCGTGGGCTGCTTGCGGATCACGACCCAGTCGCCGTCGGTGATCGCGGCGTCGATCATCGAGTCGCCGACGACGCGCAGCAGGAACAGCTCACCCTCGCCGACGATCTCGCGCGGCAGCGGGAACACGTCCTCGATCGACTCCTCGGCCAGGATCGGGCCACCGGCCGCGATCCGGCCGACCATCGGCACGTACGCGGGCGTCGGCTTGGACATCGGGTCGAGACCGGGGTCGATCTCGGTGGGCAGCATCCCGACCGCGCGCGGGCGGTTCGGGTCGCGGCGCAGGAAGCCCTTCCGCTCCAGCGCGCGCAACTGGTACGCGACCGACGAGGTCGACGTCAGGCCCACGGCCTCGCCGATCTCGCGCACGCTCGGCGGGTAGCCGAAACGGTCGACCCAATCGCGGATCACGTCGAGCACCTTGCGCTGACGCAGAGTCAGGCCGGCGTTTCCCGCGATCTCGTTCACCTGTGTCTCCACAAGAGCGGGATCCGGGTCGATCGTCTTGCCTGCCACGGTCGCTGTCCTCCTCGCCGCCCCCAGTTCGAATGGGATTCCGGCACTCCGTCGATCTTCGTGGTCGACGGTAGTCGTGTTTGCTGCACAGATCAAACACCTGTTCGAGGTATTTGGCCGCGTGTTGTGGCGTTCGGAGAGCGGGTCTGGTAGAAATTCGCACGGACGTTCGATCGAACCCCTGTTCGATCAAGGTGGTTGACCTGCGATGGAGGTCGTGATGGCGGTGCTCGTCGAGAAGCGGTTGCCGGGTGGCGAGGGCAGTGACGTCGCTGCCGTCGCGGCGGGACGTCCCCTCCGTTCGGGTCCCCGGGTCATGCCGCGCCGTCCGGCGACGAGGCCGCATCCCGTCGTCGTCCCGGCCAAGCGCGAGTCGAGCTCGTGCGAGGTCCGGCCGCAGCGCGAGTCGTTGTTCGAACTGATCGCGGTCGGCGTCTTGAGCGCACTCACGGTGGTCGCGCTCGGCGTGCTCTACCTACAGCAGGCGGGGGTCACCCCGTAGCTCCACCCCCACATCTTGTGTTCTGGCGCCCGCCGTGACGTGAACGCTCCGTCACCGGCGGGCTTTTTTGCGTAATCGCCGCTGATCGGCGCAACGTTCCCCCGTTCGAGTGGTGTGTCGAGTTGCGTCGGCGTCGGTTGCGATCTAGGTTCTACCCCTACATCTAGTGGTTGCACCGTTGTAAGTAGTCCACAGGTTGTGGGTAACCCGACCAGTGAGGCTGCTGCGATGGTTGCTGCGCGGGGGAAGGGGTGAGGTGGCGTGCGGTGTCCGTTCTGCCGCCATTCGGACTCGCGGGTGGTCGACTCCCGCGAGGTGGACGAGGGTCAGGTGATCCGTCGTCGCCGCTCCTGCAACAGCTGCAGCCGAAGGTTCACCACGGTCGAAGAAGCGGTTCTCGCCGTGGTCAAGCGCTCCGGCGTGACGGAGCCTTTCAGCCGCGACAAGGTCGTCGTCGGCGTGCGCAGGGCGTGCCAGGGCCGCCCGGTCGACGAGGACGCGTTCCAGGTGCTCGCGCAGCAGGTGGAAGAGTCGATCCGGTCGACGGGGTGCGCGGAAATCGCGAGCCACGAGGTGGGACTCGCCATTCTCGGCCCCCTGCGTGAACTCGACGAGGTCGCGTATCTGCGCTTCGCGAGCGTTTACAGGTCCTTCTCGTCCGTCGAGGACTTCGAGAAGGAAATCCTTGATCTTCGCACTGCGAGAGCCGAGGAAGCACCGGCCGAGCAGTGATCCGCGCGCGGTGAAGCGCGCGAGGCAAGCCATCTTTTTTCCTGAAGCACCAGTACGAGGGAGATCCACCGTGACCGAGACCGTCGGCGGCTCAGCCAAGAAGACAGCCGCACGGGCGGCTGCCAAGCCTGCCGCGCTGAAGGTCCAGCGCGTCTACACCACCGAAGGCCGCCACCCCTATGACGAGGTCACGTGGGAGCGCCGCGACGTCGTCATGACGAACTGGCGCGACGGCTCGGTGAACTTCGAGCAGCGCGGTGTCGAGTTCCCCGAGTCCTGGTCGGTGAACGCCACGAACATCGTCACCAGCAAGTACTTCCGCGGTGCCGTCGGCAGCGAGAAGCGCGAGCAGTCGCTGCGCCAGCTGATCGACCGCGTCGTGAAGACCTACGTGGGCGCCGGCAAGGAGCACGGCTACTTCACGGGCGAGCAGGACGCCGAGATCTTCGAGCACGAGCTCACCTACATGCTGCTGCACCAGGTGTTCAGCTTCAACTCGCCGGTGTGGTTCAACGTCGGCACCAGCTCGCCGCAGCAGGTCAGCGCGTGCTTCATCCTCGCGGTCGACGACACGATGGAGTCGATCCTCAACTGGTACCGCGAGGAGGGCCTGATCTTCAAGGGCGGCTCCGGCGCCGGCCTGAACCTCTCGCGCATCCGTTCCTCGAAGGAGCTGCTGTCCTCCGGCGGCACCGCGTCCGGCCCCGTGTCGTTCATGCGCGGCGCCGACGCGTCCGCGGGCACCATCAAGTCCGGTGGTGCCACCCGCCGCGCGGCCAAGATGGTCGTCCTCGACGTCGACCACCCGGACGTCGTCGAGTTCATCGAGACCAAGGCCCGCGAAGAGGACAAGATCCGCGCGCTGCGCGACGCCGGGTTCGACATGGACCTGGGCGGCGCGGACATCGTGTCCGTGCAGTACCAGAACGCGAACAACTCGATCCGCGTGTCGGACGAGTTCATGCACGCCTACGAGGCCGGCAACGACTTCGGCCTGCGCGGCCGCCAGACCGGCGAGGTCATCGAGCGCGTCGACGCCAAGGAGCTGTTCGGCAAGCTCGCCAAGGCCGCGTGGGAGTGCGCCGACCCCGGCATCCAGTACGACGACACGATCAACGACTGGCACACCTGCCCCGAGTCGGGCCGCATCACCGCGTCCAACCCGTGTTCCGAGTACATGCACCTCGACAACTCGAGCTGCAACCTCGCGTCGCTGAACCTGATGAAGTTCCTCGGCGACGACGGCCGCTTCGACGCCGTCACGTTCGCCAAGGCCGTCGAGCTGATCATCACCGCGATGGACATCTCGATCTGCTTCGCGGACTTCCCGACCGAGCCGATCGCGGACACCACCCGCAAGTTCCGCCAGCTCGGCATCGGCTACGCCAACCTCGGCGCCCTGCTGATGGCGACCGGCCACGCGTACGACTCCGAGGGCGGCCGCGCGCTCGCCGCGACCATCACCTCGCTGATGACGGGTGTCTCGTACCGCCGTTCCGCGGAGCTCGCGGGCATCGTCGGCGCCTACGACGGCTACAAGCGCAACGCCACCGCGCACCAGCGCGTCATGCGCAAGCACGCCGCCGCGAACGACCTGATCCGCACCTACCACGCGAACGACTCGGCGGTGCACAAGGTCGCGACCGAGGCCTGGCAGCAGGCCCTCGAGGTCGGCGCGAAGAACGGCTGGCGCAACGCCCAGGCGTCCGTGCTGGCCCCCACCGGCACCATCGGCCTGATGATGGACTGCGACACCACCGGTATCGAGCCGGACCTGGCCCTGGTCAAGTTCAAGAAGCTCGTCGGCGGCGGCTCGATGCAGATCGTCAACCAGACGGTGCCGCGCGCCCTGAAGGCCCTCGGCTACCTCGACGAGCAGATCGAGGCGATCGTCGAGTTCATCGGCGAGCACGGCCACGTCGTCGACGCGCCGGGCCTGCGCCGCGAGCACTACGAGGTCTTCGACTGCGCCATGGGCGAGCGCTCCATCGCGCCCATGGGCCACGTGCGGATGATGGCGGCCACGCAGCCGTTCCTGTCCGGCGCGATCTCCAAGACCGTCAACATGCCGGAGACGGCGACGGTCGCGGACGTCGAGGAGATCTACTACCAGGGCTGGAAGCTCGGCCTGAAGGCGCTCGCGATCTACCGCGACAACTGCAAGGTCGGCCAGCCGCTGTCCGCCGGCAAGGGCGCGAAGGCGACCGAGGAGAAGAAGGCCGCCAGCGAGACCGTCGTCGAGTACCGCCCGGTCCGCAAGCGCCTGCCGAAGAAGCGCCCGTCGCAGACCGTGTCGTTCACGGTCGGTGGCGCCGAGGGCTACCTGACGGCCGGCTCGTACCCGGACAACGGCCTCGGCGAGGTCTTCGTCAAGCTCGGCAAGCAGGGCTCCACCCTGGCCGGCGTGATGGACGCGTTCTCGATGTCCATCTCCGTGGGCCTGCAGTACGGCATCCCGCTCGAGTTCTACGTCTCGAAGTTCCAGAACCTGCGCTTCGAGCCGGCGGGCATGACCGACGACCCGGACGTCCGCATCGCGACGTCGGTGCTCGACTACCTGTTCCGCCGCCTGGCCCTCGACTACCTGCCCTACGACAAGCGCGCGCAGCTCGGCATCTTCACCGCCGACGAGCGTTCGGCGCAGGTCGCGGGCGAGTACGGCGGCCCGGTGACGTCCGACGTGGACCTCGAGGGTCTGCGCCAGTCGGTGGAAGCGGTCGAGGCCGCGCCGAAGCAGGTCGAGACCGTCGTCGAGACGCCGAAGCACGTCGGCAGCTCCACCGAGCTGCTGGAGCTGCACCTCGGCAAGGCCGCCGACGCGCCGCTGTGCATGACCTGCGGCACGAAGATGCGCCCGGCCGGCTCGTGCTACCTGTGCGAGGGCTGCGGCAGCACCTCCGGCTGCAGCTGACAGCGGTAGCTGGACGCTGTAGCCGAACAGCGGTCGGGGCCTCGACGCGTCACGCGTTCGAGGCCCCGCCTGTTAGACGCTGCAACCGGAGTTGCGGACCGTCACGGCAGCTTGATGCCGTGACGGTCCGCCAGCTTCTTCTCGACCTCCGCGATCACGCACGCGATCGTCGACGGGTTGAGCCGTCCCTCCCCGAAGCGGACAACGGTCTTCGCGAACTCGTCGGCCGCCAGCGCCCGGCACTCGGCGTTCAGCGAGCGGTGGTCGACCCCCGCCTCCTTGAAGCACTCCAGGGGCTTGCGGCCGAAGATGACCTCGAACTCCTCCCAGCCCCGCAGCGTCCAGTAGGTGTCGTTGACCGCCACGGACGTCGCGCGCAGCCAGCGCCACAGGTACTGCGGGTCCTGGTGGCTCGGCGACTCGCTGACGCACCGGCCGCACAGCAGCACGACGTTGTCCGTGGTGCGGACGCCGCCCATGGACGGCGGCACGACGAGGTGTTGCTCCAGTGAGGACCTGTAACCGCAGCGCCAGCAGCGTTCGTGGGCCGTGCTCCAGTCGATGACGAGGTCGACCTCGTGCTCGACCCAGTACGCGACGACCTGCCGGTTGGTGATGCCCAAGTGGTCCTCCCCAGTTCTTGCCTCCCCTGTCGGTCGTGAAGGCGATTCCGTTTCGCCCACTCGCAACTGATAGAACATCTCGCATTAAGGGGGATAGATGCCTTCGTTCGACGACTTACGCCGTTACCTGCTCGGACAGCTCAACGCCGCTGTCCGGCGTCCCGGCATGTACGGCGGTGAGGCGGTGATCCTCACCTTGCTCGACGCGCTGGCGTTCGCCGACGACCGCACGGACCGGTGGCAGAACGAGCTCGAGTCGTTGGTCAAGCGCGGCGCGGCGAACGCGGCCATGGTCAGCGGAGCGGTGCACGAGGTGCTCGGCCACCGCAGCGAGGACGTCATGGCGTCGGTGTACGCGGACCTCGCGCACCGGCAGGGCTGGCTCAGCCTCGACGCGGACAGCCGCATCCCCGGTGTGCTCGGCGAGCACGACTGCCTGCTCGACGACGTGATCGCCGAGTACGGCGAGCCGCCGTTGTGGCTGGGCGGCACGAACCCCAAGTACTCGAAGACGCTCGGCTACCCGGACAGGTCGGGGGCGCTCGTGTTCTTCCACTTCATGCCCGAGATGCGGCTCATGGCGACGAGGCGCGGCGACGGCGGCTTCCGCGACAGCTTCGTCTTCACACCTGCCGGGCTATCGAGATGAAGTCGTCGATCAGCGGCGTGTGCCGGTGGGCGGCCCACGCCAGCGCGACCTCGTTCGGCGCGATGTCCTCCACCGGCACGTGCACCAGGTCCTCGCGCGAGTAGAACACCGCCGTCGACAACGGCAGGATCGTCACTCCGCCGTGCAGCGCGACGTGCTCCAGCTTCTCCTCGACGGACCGGATCCCCGGCGTGCTGTCGTGGTGCACGATCCGCTCGCCGGCCAGGTCCGCTTGCCGCACGCTCTCCTTGCCCGCCAGCCGATGCGTCGCCGGGAGCACGGCCACGCACGGTTCGGTGGAGAGCGGCGCGATCCCCAGCCCGTCCACCGGCACCGGCAGCCGCACGTACCCGACGTCGACGCGGCCGTCGTGGATCACGTCGACCTGGTCCGTCCACGTCGTGCGCACCACGTCGACCCGCAGCCCGGGATGCCGTGACGCCAGCAGCCGCACCGCGGGCGTGATGATCAGGCCGGGCATGAACCCGACCGAGAACGTGCCGGCCGCGCCCACGCGTCGCAGCAGGGCCGAAGCCTGCGCGAGCAACGGCCGCGCGTCGGCCAGCAGCTGCTCCCCGGACGGCGTCAGGACGGTCCCCTTGGAGGAACGGTCGAACAGCTGGACCTTCAGCTCTGCCTCCAGCGCGCGGATCTGCCGTGACAGCACCGGCTGCGCGATGTGCAGGGCCTCGGCGGCGCGGCCGAAGTTCAGGTGCTCCGCGACCGCCACGAAGTACCGCAGCTTCCGCAGGTCCAAATCCATGCGACCAGCGTAGGTCAGAACGATAAAATCGCAGGTGATGCGCATAGTTCTGCACACTCGTGCGCGCCTGGACCTCGCATACGCCTCGCTCGACGGGCTCTCCGTCGGCGACGCTCTGGGCGCTCAGTTCTTCATGGTCGGCCGCTCGTTGCCCGACCTCGTGGCCGGCACGCCGCCACGGGGCCCGTGGGAGTGGACCGACGACACCGAAATGGCCTGCAACCTCGTCGCCGAACTCCGCGACCACGGCGCCGTCGACCAGACCCGGCTCGCGGCGACGTTCGCCGACCGCTGCGAGCCCTACCGCGGTTACGGCGCTGGGGCTTTCACGATCCTGCGCAAGATCCGGCAGGGCACGCCGTGGAAGGAGGCGGCCTCCAGCGCGTTCGGCGGTCAGGGCTCGTGCGGCAACGGAGCGGCGATGCGGATCGCACCGCTGGGCGCCTACTTCGCCGACGACCCGGCAACCGTCACGGCGCAGGCGATCCGTGCCAGCGAGGTGACGCACCAGCACCCGGAGGGTGTCATGGGTGGTGTCGCGGTCGCCCACGCGGCGGCGGTCGCGGCCAGGGCCCGGCTGACGGGCACACCGCCGCGCGACCTGCTCGGCACCGTCCTCGACCACCTCGAGGACTCGGTCGTGCGCAAGGGGATCGACAGGGCGCGCAAGATCGGCGACGCCGAGGAGGCGGCCTACGTGCTGGGCAACGGCTCGCGCGTCACGGCGCAGGACACCGTGCCGTTCACGCTCTGGGTCGCCGCCCACCACCTCGACGACTACCGCGCCGCCATCACGGCGTGCGTCCGGGCCGGGGGAGACGTCGACACCACCGCCGCGATCGTCGGAGGCGTCGTCACGGGCCCGCCGGAGGACTGGCGGCAGGCCCGTGAACCCCTTCCGGACTGGGTGAGCCGCTCTGATCAGGAGCGGTGACCCCGGCGGGGTGATTTATTCATCGCTTGTTGAGTTTTTGGCCGAACGCTCGTAACCTCCTCTTCAGGCGAACCTGGAGGGGACACCATGGCGCTCACGATCGGCTTCAAGTCCATCGACGGCTCGATGCTCGCCACCGTGGGCGGCAAGGCCGCGAACCTCGGCGAGCTCACCAGGGCCGGCCTTCCGGTGCCGCAGGGCTTCTGCGTCACCACGGACGCCTACCGCGCCGTCGTGCAGGCCGGCGACCTGGCGGGCACGACCCCGGACAACGCCCGCAGGACGGTGCTCGAAACCCCTGTGCCGCAGAAGATCCGGGACGCGGTCGTCGCCGGGTACCGCGAGCTCGGCGACGCCGTGCCGGTCGCCGTGCGGTCCAGCGCCACGGCCGAGGACCTGCCGTTCGCGAGCTTCGCGGGCCAGCAGGACACGTTCCTCAACGTCGTCGGCGAGGACGCGGTGGTCGACGCCGTGCGCCGGTGCTGGGCCTCGCTGTGGACCGATCGCGCGGTCAGCTACCGCGAGACGAACGGCATCGACCACACCACGACGTACCTCGCCGTTGTCGTGCAACGGATGGTGCAGTCCGCGGTGTCCGGCGTGATGTTCACGGCGAACCCCGTCACGGGCACGCGCGACCAGATCGTCATCGACGCCAGTCCCGGCCTCGGCGAGGCGGTGGTGTCCGGCGCGGTCAACCCCGACCACTTCGTCGTCGACGGCGACGAGATCGTCGAGAAGCGTTTGGGCGACAAGAAGTTCGTCATCCGCTCGCTGCCCGGCGGCGGCACCGAGCACGTCGAGGTAGGGGAGAGCGGCGACCAGTGCCTCACCGACGGGCAGGTCCACGCGCTCGCCGTCCTCGGCCGCAAGGTGCAGGCGCACTACGGATCACCGCAGGACACCGAGTGGGCCATCGACGACGACGGCGAGCTGCACCTGACCCAGGCGCGTCCGATCACGACGCTGTTCCCGTTGCCGGACAACCCGGACGGTGGTGCTCACGCCTACTTCTGCTTCAGCCTCGCCCAGGGGCTCGAACGCCCGATCACGCCGATGGGACGTGCGGCGTTCCGCGAGATCGCCCAGTCCGCGTTCGAGATCGTGATCGGCGACCCGGCGAGTCAGTCCTATGTGGAGGCCGGTGAACGCATCTTCTTCGACGTCACCAAGGTGTTGCAGAGCAAGGTCGGCCGGGAGTTCGTCACGCGCCTGCTCGGTGTGATGGAGGCGCGTTCGTCCGAGGTGTTGAAGAGCCTGTTCGACGATCCGAGGTTCGCGATCAGGAACTCCTCGCCGACGCCCGCGCTCAAGCGCGTCTTCAGGCTCGCCCGCCGGTTCCGCGTGCCCGTGACGGCGGTGAAGGCGTTGGTGGACCCCGAGAAGGCCGTGCGCACCGCGTTGCTGATGGAACGCGAGGTCCTGGAGAAGTCCGCGAACCTCTCGATCGAGCAGGCGTTGCGGCAGTGCACCGTGCCGGTGCTGCCCGGGCTCGCCCCCACCGCGCTGATGGGGTTCGCGATGCTCGGCCTGGTCGGCAAGGTCGTGAAGACGAAGCCGGGGGAGCTGCAGACCGTGCTGCGCGGACTGCCGAACAACATCACCACCGAGATGGACATGGCGATGTGGGACCTGGCGCAGGAGATCCGGCACGACCCCGTCGCGCTGCGGCAGTTCCAGGACGGGGAACGCCCCGCGGCACTCGACCGCTTCCTCTCGCGGTGGGGCCACCGCGCCGTCGCCGAGATCGACCTGGGCCTGCCGAGGTGGTCGGACGACCCCGCGCACGTCATCGGCGTCGTGAGGAACTTCCTGCTCCTGGAGGACGGCCAGGCCCACCCGGACGCGGTGTTCGCACGAGGCGCCGCCGAGGCCGAGGCGATGATCGAGACGCTCGCCCGGCGCGCCAGGGGACGCGGCTGGTTCGTGCGCTTCGCGTTGCGCCGCACCAGACTGCTCGCCGGTCTGCGCGAGTACCCGAAGTACCTGATCATCACCTTGTTCGGGGCGCTGCGGAAGCGCATCGCCGAGTTCGGCGCACAGCTCGTCGCGGACGGCCGCCTCGACACCGCGGACGACGTGTTCTTCCTGGACTTCGAGGAAATGCGCTCCTCGCAAGGGGATCTGCGCCCGCTGGTGGCCGCGCGCCGCGAGGTCCACGACCGCGAGATGCGGCGCAGGCACATCCCGCGCGTGCTGCTGTCCGACGGTACGGAACCCGAAGCCGTCCACCACGGCACACCGGTGGAGGGCGACCTGGTCGGCACGCCGGCGTCGGCGGGCACGATCACCGGTGTCGCGCGCGTCGTCATGGACCCGGTCGGCGCACACCTCGAACCCGGCGAGATCCTCGTGGCACCGTCGACGGACCCCGGCTGGACCCCGCTGTTCCTGACGGCGGGCGGCCTGGTGATGGAGATGGGCGGCGCGAACTCGCACGGCGCGGTGGTGGCGCGGGAGTACGGCATCCCGGCGGTCGTGGGCGTGCGGGAGGCCGTGTCCAGGATCAGGACGGGGGAGCGGATCACCGTGGACGGCAGCACCGGCGCGGTCACTGCACTGGACGACGGGGCGTGACTGGCGCAATCGAGGTGGAGCACCACCGGGAAGCGACCCCGGACCGAGCTGAGCCGCGCGCCTGGGCGAATCCACCTGTGGAGGCCGCCCGTGCTGATGTCCGGAACCGAGCTCGCGCGCGACATCGTTCAGCGAGCGTCTGAGAAGGCCGCCGAGTACACGTCGCGCACCGGCCGCAAACCCTGCTTGGCCACCGTGATCGTCGGCGACGATCCCGCTTCCGTCACGTACGTGCGGATGAAGCAGAACCGCTGCCGCAAGGCAGGACTCGACTCCGTGCACGTGGCGTTGCCGGCGAGCACGACGACGGAGGAGCTCGTCGCGCGGATCCGCGCGCTGTCGGACGACCCGGCCGTGCACGGCATCCTGTTGCAGCACCCGGTACCAGGCCACATCGACGAGCGGTCGGCGTTCGAGGCGATCGTCCCGCACAAGGACGTCGATGGCGTCACGACGCACTCGTTCGCCGCGATGTCCTTCGGGCACAACGAGTTCGTGTCCTGCACGCCGGGCGGGATCGTGCGCCTGCTCGACGCGTACGACGTCGAGATCGCCGGCAAGCACGCCGTCGTGATCGGCCGCAGCCCGATCCTCGGCAAACCCGCCGCGATGCTCCTCCTCGCTCGCGACGCCACCGTCACGATCTGCCACTCGAAGACCGCGGGCCTCGCCGAGATCGTGCGCACGGCGGACATCATCGTCGCGGCCGTGGGTAGGCCGCGGCTCGTGCGGGGCGGCTGGATCAAGCCCGGCGCGGTCGTGGTCGACGCCGGGTACAACGAGGGCAACGTCGGTGACGTCGACTTCGAGGCTGCGGCCCACGCGGGCCTGATCACGCCCGTTCCGGGAGGCGTGGGACCGACGACGATCGCCGTTCTGCTGGAACAGACCGTTGACGCCGCGACGCGGCAGCCGGACGCGTAATGTCGGGATCGTGGCTGAGTCCAAAGGTGAGCTGAACAAGGTCCAGCAGGGCATCGCCGACTACCTGCTGCGCGCCGGCGTGGACGGCTTCGGACCGTTCAAGAGCGCCCGTGAGTCCGCGTCCGACGCGCTGGTCAAGAAGGGCGACGAGGCCGCCGCGATCCGGCACCTCATCCGCACGCACGTCGCGCTGGCGGGTGCCCAGGGCTTCGTCACGAACCTCGGCGGCCTGATCACCCTGCCGGTCTCGCTGCCGTCCAACGTCGCGGCCACCTACGTCATCCAGACGCACCTCATCGCGTCCATCGCGTCGTTGCGTGGCCACGACGTCGATAGCGACGAAGTTCAGATGGCCATCCTGCTGTGCCTGCTCGGCAACGCGGGAACCGAACTGTTCAAAAAGGTCGGCATCAAGCAGTTCACCAAGAAAGCCGCGTCGGCGCTCATCACGAAATACGGCACGAAGAAACTCGGCACGATCGCGGCGAAGGGCGTTCCCCTGCTGGGCGGCGTCATCGGCGGTGGCGTCGACGCCGCCTCTACCAGAGCGGTCGGCTCATTCGCAAATCGCTACTTCGCCCAGGCGAACCCGTTGCCGAAGGTCATCGACGGCGAGGTGTTGTCCGTGGAGATCGAGGAATCGGACGGAACGACCGATTCGCGCTAACTCAGCCTGTCCAGTGCGGAGCTGAACGCGTCCGACGGGATGAGCACGCCGCCGTCGAACGGGTTCTGCAACTGGTATATCGCGAACAGCAGCAGGACCAGCGCCGAGCTCAGCGTGACGGTGATGAGCAACTGCGACGTGAGCGTCGGTCCGCCGAACAGGTACGGGAACAGCAGCGACAGCCCCGTGCCGATCAGCAGCGCGAGCCACACGACCGGGTTGACGCCGTTGTCCGCCGCGTCCAGCCGCTCCTGCCTGGCCTGGTACACGTTCCAGAGCTGGTTCGCGGCCTCGGCCTTGCGGTCCTCCTGCCAGTCGCCGTCCGGTGCCGCGGCCGAGATCGTGTCCCTGAGCCGGTTGAGCGTGAGCCAGCCCTGGTTGTCGACGTTCTCGCCCTCCCGCATGCGGGGCCACTCGTCCTGCACGACGGTCGACACGTAGTCGCGGATCAGCTCGTCGACGGTGGACTTCGCGGGCTCGGGCAGCGAATCCGACGCCCAGTCGACCGCGACCAGCGCGTTGGCCTCCTTCTGCACCTGCTCCTCCGCGCCGTTGGCCGCGTCGAACAGGGAGATCAGGATGAACGCGGCGAGCACCGCGTGCAGGCCGGCGACGATGCTGAACACCGATCCGCCCGCGCCGAGGTTCTTCTCGCCCACTTCCTCCGAGCCGAACCGGCGGGTGACGACGACGAGAACGGCGGAGATGACGGCGGCGCCGAGAACCCAGAGCGCGCCGCTGAGGTAAATGCTCAATTCGGCTCCTTTCTGGTGTGGGATTAGACCACGGTCTACTGTGACCGGTACAGCACGGTCTGGTTGACGAGCAATGGTCAGGTGGGAATGCGGGGCCACAGCAGTAATACCCGGTTGTCGTATTGGGCTGCTCCATTCCGGTTGCGGCGGAATACGCTCGCACTGGGTGGGGTCGCGTCCCTTCTCGCGCTTTCCGCGCCGTTCACCAGCGCCGTTGCCCAGGCTGCGGCGCCGAACTGTGACGCTTATCAAGTGCGTTCATCCCATCGTGGAGAACTCTCGATGTTCACGAAAGTGGACGTTTCATCCGGTGGAGTGACAGAAGTAGCTCGCCTGGACTACGCGGTGAATGCACTGGGGTACTCGTCCGCCCTGGGGCGTCTGGTCGGCATCACGTCGAAGGGACACCACTGGTGGAAGAACCCCTCCCACGTCGTGCTGATCGACACCAAGGGCGCGGTCAACGACCTCGGACCCGTTGACGCGCACTGGTTCCGCACCGACGACGTGTCCGCGGGAGCCGTCGTGGGGACCACGTTCTACGTGCGCGACCACGCCCGCCTGCACGCGATCGACATCGACCCCGCCAGCCCGTCGTACCTCAGGATCGTGCGGACCGCCGTGCTGGACTGGCCCGCGCTCACGCTCGACGACTTCACCCCCGACCCGCTGACCGGAAGGCTGACGGGGGTGTCGGCGGCGGGCTGGGGGCCGGGTGAGGTGGTGTCGTTCGACCCGGTGACCGGACGGGTGCTGAGCAGGACCGAGATCGCCGGGCTGCCCGGCAGGTCCACCTACGGCGCCGTGGTGATCGACGCGGCCGGCACCGTGCACGCCATCAACAACGGCTATCAGGGCCGTAGTCGTCTCTACAGCACCACGGGCACCGCGGCGGTCGAGTTGTCGACCGGCCCGCAGATGGGCCTGATCGACGCGGCGGGGTGCCTGCCGAACCCGATGCCGCCCCGCGTCGAACCTCCCGAGCCGCGTCCGGAGGTCTCGCTCGTGCCTCCCGCTCCACCCGTGCAGGCCCCCGCCCCTCCCGCGCCGGGCGCGGTTCCCGTCGTGCGGCAGCCTCCGGCCGCCACGCCCACGTCACCCGCGGCGACGCCGCAACCCGCGCCGGTGCGCACCGCACGCCAGAAAACCCAAGCGCGCCAAGATCTCGCGCTCGACCCCGAGACCACGCCGATGACCAAGTCCCGCAAGTGGGCGATGGTCACCATCATCATGGTGATGCTCGGCGCCGGTGCGGCGGCAGCGCGCGCACGGGGGTAGTTCGCGCCGGATTAATTCGGTTGGCACGAGGTGGCGGCGTCGCTAGCGTTGCGGGCATGTTCTTCATCTGATGAAGCCCCGCGGCGCTCTCGACGCCGCCCTCGCGACCTCGATGTCGCGCTGTTCTCCGGTGACCCAGGAGCGGGTCCATCTCTCACGGCCGTCCTATCGCCGTGCCTTCTGCACGACCTCTTCGCGAGGAGGCTTTCGCATGCCTGACACCACCCAGCCCGAACAGGGGAACCGCGCCGCGCGTCGTGCGCGGAAGCGGGGCAAGCAGGACCAGAACACGCACTTCGCGCTGCCGCAGCAGCGAGTGCCGGTGGTCCAGCCGCGCCAGTTCGCGATGCGTCGCCGCGGAGGATCCGCGTAGCCGACGCCGAACGGGGCGCGACACCAGCGGGGGACGTGGTCTTTCGACCACGTCCCCTGCTCTCTTCGTGGGCCTGATCTCCCGTTCTGTCCGGATCCGATCTAGCCTGAGGTGCTACCGGACCGACAGGATCGGAGGCGCCTGATGAGGATCGCTGACGTGTTGCGGACCAAGGGATCGGCGGTCGCGACGATCGCCCCGGACGTACCCGTGTCCGAACTGCTCAGAGCGCTCGCCGAACACAACGTCGGCGCCATCGTCGTCGTCGGGTCTTCGGGCGTCGAGGGGATCGTGTCCGAGCGCGACGTGGTGCGGCGGCTGCACGAAACGGGTGTCGGCCTGCTGTCCTCCCCCGTGTCGGCGATCATGACGGCCGACGTGTTCACCTGCACCCCGTCGGACACGGTCGACAGCCTCACCGTCGTGATGACCGAACGGCGCTTCCGCCACGTGCCCGTGCTGTCCGACGGGCGGCTGGTCGGCATCGTCAGCATCGGCGACGTGGTGAAGAGCCGCATCGGCCAGCTCGAACAGTCGCAGGACCAGTTGCAGGCCTACATCGCCCAGGGCTGATCACTACGCTCGACCGGGTGAAATCTTCTCCCGGCCGGCCCGATCTCGCCCCAGAACTGGTGCAGGTCGCACCAGGGATCTACGCCTACGTCCAGCCCGACGGGTCCTGGATGATCAACAACACCGGCGTCGTCGTCGGCACCGACGACACGCTGCTGCTCGTCGACACCACGTCCACCGAGGCGCGCAACCGCGCGTTGCTCGCCTCGGTGGCGTCGGTGTCTCCTGCGGACCCCACCTACGTGGTCAACACGCACCACCACGGCGACCACACGTTCGGCAACTGGCTCATGCCGCCGTCGACGGTGATCGTCGGCCACGAGGCGTGCCGCGAGGAGGTCCTCGCCGCCGGCCTGCTGGCCGCACACGTCCTGACCGGCCCGGACTACGGCCACATCGAGGTCCGCCCGCCGTCGCTCACCTACAGCACGTCGCTGACGCTGCACCTCGGCACGCGCGTGGTCGAACTGCGCCACCCCGGCCCGGCGCACACCCGCGGCGACACCGTGGTGTGGCTGCCGGCCGAGCGCGTCCTGTTCACCGGCGACCTGGTCTTCGCGGGCGGGCAGCCGTTCCTCGCGGAAGGCAGCATCACCGGCTACCTGTCCGCGCTGGAGTTCCTGCGCGCGTTCGACGCCGACGTCGTCGTCCCCGGTCACGGACCGCTGCTACGAGGTCCCGAGATCAACCGCGTCCTGGACGACCTCGTCGCGTACACGACCTACCTCGCCGAACTGGCCGCGTCCGGCCACGCCGCCGCCAAGACCCCGATGGAGGTCGTCCGCGAGGCGGGGGAGACGCGGTTCTCGTCGTGGCAGGAGTCCGAACGCCTGGTCGGCAACCTCCATCGCGCCTACCACGAGCTCGACGGCAAACCGCTCTCCGAACGCCTGGAACTCCTCGCCGTCTGGACGGACATGACGGAACTCCACGGCGGCCCGATCGCCTGCCACGCCTAACCGATATATCAGTTGCCTCGACCGGTCCGACGAGGGCGCACGTCTCAGACGGACTGGTCGAGGCCGGGCGGCTCGGGGACGTTCTCCGTCCTGGTGCCCGACGGCATCGCCCACATGAAGGCGCGCATCATCGCGTACTGGAACTTCAGGCCGGTGCCGACGTCACCGGACTCCACGACCTGCTTGAGCGCGGCGAGGATGCCCTTCCAGGTCGAGTCGACCTTGTCGAGCCGCTCGACGCCCTCGGGCCATCCGGAGTTGCGCAACGTGACGCGCGTGCCGCCGTCGACCTCTTCGAGCTCCCACGAGACGACGGTCCACGGGTCGTCGCGCATGGTGAGCCGCTGCGTGTGGGAGAGCAGCCGCGGCGGATCGACCTCGACGACGCGGCCGACGACGAAGACGCGCTTGCCGTCGGCCGACCGGTAGTACAGCGGCGCGCCCGGTTCGAGGGAGGAGTCGAGAACCGCGTCCATCATGGCGCGCTGCCTGCCGTCGAGTTTGGTGATCTCCGCCCACACCTTCTCGATGGGCGCGGCGATCACGATGCTGTGCACCAGCTCGGTACCGGGTTCAGCCAACGTCCTCATCCTCCTGTTCGGCGCTCTCGACCGTGAGCTTCAGGCCGACCAGCGCCGCTGCCCAGTTCTCCTCGTACTGCGCGACCCACCGCTGGTGGATCTGCTGGATGGGCACGGGGTTCAGGTGGTTGACCCGTTTCCGGCCCCGCGGCTCCACGACCACGAGATCGGCCTCGCGGAGCACACCGAGGTGCTGCATGACGACGTGCCGGCCGGTCTCCAACGCCTCGACCAGCTCGCCCGTGGTGCACGGGCCCTTGCGCAGGACGTCGAGGATCGCGCGCCGCAGCGGGTTCGCGAGGGCGCGCCAGACGGCGTCGTCATCATGTGGCAACTTCATTACGTAAGGTTTTTAACACCTGTCGGCCCGGCTGTCGAGGGCCGGGTCACAAGTCGGCGCCGTACCTCGTCCGTATCGACATGAGCATTCTTCGCGGAGGTCTCGTGTTCCTCGCCCTGGTCCAGGCCGTGCAGGGTGGCTGGCCGTTGTTCGCGCCCCAGGGCTTCTACGACAACTTCCCGTTGCCGTCGAACCCGTGGGTCGCCTACTTCCCGCCGTTCAACGAGCACCTGCTCCGGGACTTCGGCGCGCTCAACCTCGCGTTGTGCGCGGTGTTCGTGTTCGCCGCGGTGACCATGGAACGCAGGCTCGTCCAGGCGGCGCTGGCCGGCTACCTGGTGTTCGCCGTCCCGCACCTGGTCTTCCACCTGAACCACCTGTCGCACATGCCGTTCGCCGACCAGGTCGGCAACGTCGTCTCGTTGACCGCCGTCGTCCTCATCCCACTGGCGTTGCTGCTGCTGACGCGGAAGGTCCCGGTTGCCGCGGCTGCCCTATGAGCCCTGCTGCCCGATGAGCCCTGCTGCACCGCCACAACGCCTATAAGTTCGAGAGATGCTGCACGACGTCGCCGACGCCACGCACCACTACATTGATTCGCTCGCCGGTGACCAGCGCGAACACGCGATTCGCGCGGTCACCGACGACGACCTGCGCCACCGCTGGGCGTACACACCCGGTACACGCCCCGGACTTGCGCTCGGCGAGCTCCGCCGGGATCAGCGCAAGGCGGTGCACGGCATGCTCGCGACCGTCCTCAGCCCGCACGCCTACGCGCAGGCGGCAGCGGTGATGGCGTTGGAGGACGTGCTCGACCACCGCGAAGGCGGACACCGCGACCGGCACAACAACGACTACTGGACCGTGCTCTTCGGCACGCCCGGCGGCGACGAACCGTGGGGATGGCGCGTCGAGGGACACCACCTGTCGGTGAACGTCGTCGTGGCCGACGGCCGCGTCTCGGCGACACCGTTCTTCCTCGGTGCGAACCCGGCCCGCGTCACCTACCGCGGCCGCGTCGTCGGCCAGCCGCTGCGCCTGGAGGAGGAACTCGCCCGCGAACTCCTCGACCGCATGGGTCCGACGGCGCGCCGCCTGGCCGTTGTCGCCGACACCGCGCCGCACGACATCCGCACCGGCAACGCGCCCCGCGTCAGCCCGTCCGAACCGGTCGGCGTCACGCCGGCCCAACTCGGCAAGCCCGCCGCGGAGTTGCTCGTCGACATCGTCCGCTTCTACCTCGACCGGCTCGCCTACGAGCTCGCCGACGAGGAGTTCGCCCAGATCGACCCGGACCGCCTGCACTTCTCGTGGGAGGGCTCCCTCCGCCGGGGCGAAGGCCACTACTACCGCGTCCAAGGCCCGGAACTGCTCATCGAGTACGACAACACGGCCAACGAGGCCAACCACGTCCACACGGTGTGGCGTCGTCATTCGGGCGACTTCGGCGACGACCTGCTCGCCGCCCACTACGACACGTCACGGCACACTGTCGGCCGTGGAGTGGCCCAGAACGGTTGACGACGCCGTCGCGTTGCAGGAGCGCCTGCGCACCCAGGTGATCACGACGAGTGCTCCTGACCTGCGCATAGACACCGTCGCAGGCCTCGACGTCGGCTACCGCGGTGATGACGCGGTGGTGGGCGTCTGCGTGGTGTTCGACGCGAAATCGCTGGTCGTCCTCGACGAGGTCGTTGTCGAGGACACCACGGACTTCCCCTACATCCCCGGCCTCTTCGCGTTCCGCGAGATGCCCGTCCTGCTGCGCGCCCTCGAACGCCTGACCGTCGTGCCGGACCTGCTGGTCGCGGACGGCCAAGGCCTCGCACACCCGCGCCGGTTCGGCCTCGCGTGCCACCTCGGCGTGCACACCGGCATCCCGAGCGTTGGCGTCGCCAAGAACGCGATGGGCAGGTTCGAGCAGCCCGGTCACGCGCGAGGGGCGATGAGCGACCTCGTCATGGACGACGACCACGGCGACGAGGTCGTCGGCAGGGCACTGCGGACGCAGGACGGCGTGAAGCCCGTCTTCGTGTCGGTCGGCCACCGGATCGACCTCGACCGCGCGTGCGCCGAAGTGCTGCGCCTGGCTCCGCGCTACCGGCTGCCCGAGACGACCCGCCGCGCCGACACGCTCACTCGGCGGGTTGCTTCGTCGGGGTGAAGCTCATCAGCACGAGCAGGATGGCGCCGCCGACGAGCGCGATGTCCGCGACGTTGCCGACGAACCAGCCGTTGTAGTCGATGAAGTCGACGACGTGACCGCGCGCGAACCCCGGCTGCCGGAACAGCCGGTCGAGCAGGTGCGTCGTCGCGCCGCCCAGCATCAACGCGAGCGCGGCCGCGCGCAGCCTCGTCTGCGGCTGCATGCCGTACCGGGCGAGCAGGACGACCGCGACGGCCGCGACGATGGTGAAGATCCACGTCGACCCCGCGCCGATCGAGAACGCGGCACCGGGGTTGTAGAGGAGCCTGAGCTGCAGGAACTCCCCGAGCACGGGAATGGGCGCGCGGCCGGTCAGCGCGCTCTCGGCCCAGAACTTCGTGGCCTGGTCCAGCAGCAGCACGAGCACGGCGATGCCCATGACGAGTGGCACGCGGCGAGAGGTGGTGGTGTCCATTTGCGGTCGAGCGTAGTTAAGAACACCACCACTCGGCATCAGACCCTCGTCACTCCTTGAACGCGTCGACGTCGTCGACGTCGAACGCGGCGAGGAACTCCTCCTCCAGCGTCGCCGACCGTTCGTCCGTGTCGTAGTCGACGCAGATGCGCCACCGTCCGTCCGTGCGCCGCGAATATGTGTGGAAGCGGCCGTAGAACGTGCGCCCGTCACCATCCGCACGTGTCGACACGAGCCGGAAGACGCCACGCTCGCTCGCGACGTCGTTCGCCACGATGCGCTCGACGAACCGGAGCGAGATGCTCACCGAACTACCGCGGCCGGCGAGTTCGGCGAACCACTTCCCGATCTGGTCCGCGTACTCCGCGAACCCGATCACCTGCTTCGCGGGCCCACCGGCGCGGATCAGCTCCGGCGCGTGCAGAGCCAGGAACGCCGGGGCGTCGAGCCGCGCGTAGGCGACCGCGAACGGGTGCCAGACGTCGTCGTTGAGCTGCCGCACCAGGTCGGTGTCCACGACCTCAGAAGGTAGCGCGGAAGACTCCCGACAAGAGCGGATGAGCATCGACGATCTGGCGGGCGACGCTGACGGAGTCGACCAGAGGATGCAACGCCAGCGCCTTCACGGCGTGCGCCCGCTCGCCGCTGACGGCCGCCTTGATCGTCGCGCGCTCGACCGCCTTCAGCGCCGTGACGAGTCCGACGCCCTCGTCCGGCACCTGGCTGACCGAGACCGGCCGCGCCCCGTTCGCGTCGACGAGGCTCGGCACCTCGACGACCGCGTCGGAGTCGAGGCACGACAACGTCGTCCCGTTCGGCACGTTGAGGATCAGCGTGGCCCGCTTGTCCGACGCGATCGCGTGCATCAGGTCGAGCGCGACCCGTTCGTAGCCTCCGCCGTCGAGGTCGTCGGCGTCGCGTTCGTCGTCGCGGGTCTCCGCCATGTAGGTCTGCTCCCGTTCGAGACGGGTCCGTTCCCAGCTCTCCCACGATGGCGCCGCGTAGAACCGCTTCTGCTGCTCGAGCAGGAACGCCCCACGCGACGCGCCGGACGCGACCGCCTCACGCGTGAAGTAGTAGTAGTGCAGGTACTCGTTCGGAATGGCGCCCAACGTCCGCAGCCACTCCGCCCCGAAGAGCTTGCCCTCCTCGAACGACTCGAGCCGCCCGGCGTCGGCGAGCAGATCCGGCAGCACGTCCCGCCCCCGTACGTGAACACCGCGCAACCAGCCGAGGTGGTTGAGGCCGGCGTAGTCGAGCCAGGCGTCTTCCAGGGTCGCCCCCACGGCCCGGACGACCCGCTTGCCGAGCCCGACGGGGGAGTCGCAGATCCCGATGACGCGCTCGCCGAGGTGCGCCGACATCGCCTCGGTGACCATGCCCGCGGGGTTCGTGAAGTTGATGACCCAGGCGTCCGGCGCGTGCACAGATATGCGGCGCGCGATGTCGAGCGCGACGGGCACGGTACGCAACCCGTATGCAACGCCGCCGGCGCCGACGGTCTCCTGGCCGAGCACGCCACACCCCGCCGCGACGCTCTCGTCGGCCGCGCGCCCCTCGAGCCCGCCGACGCGAATCGCGGAGAACACGAAGTCCGCTCCACGCAGCGCCTCGTCGAGGTCGGTCGACGCCGACACGGCCGGCGCGTCCGGCACATCGGTCGCGAGTTCGGCGAGCACACCCCCGATCGCGGCGAGCCTGGCGGCGTCGAGGTCGTGGAGCACGACCTCGGTCACGCGGCCGGGCGAGCGATCGGCGAGCAATGCCCGGTAGACGAGCGGCACGCGGAAGCCGCCCCCGCCCAGGATGACCAGCTTCATGCCTCGACCACGTCCATTCGGGCCTCTTCCGCAGTGCTAACCGCTCCGCCGATCCTACATTTCCAGCTGCGGTGAACAGCGAATTGCCAGGGGTGACCTCGTGACAGCTCGCAGGTCAGCGGCGCGGAATGACTGGCCGAGGGGCATGCAGCCCTGCACGAGTCCGACGTCGCTGTCGCGCCGGTCTCATCGCGGCAGCTCAGCTTGCCTTCGATGGTGCTGGAACCGGTCAGTCGCGGGATCTCTCAAAGGGTTCCGCGCGCGACTGGAACGTGATAGAAAGAATGGCTTTGCATTTTCGGAATGAATTTTCCGGAAGACAGAATTATTGTATCACAGGGGGCAAGGTGTTGGCGAGCGAACAGGCACGGATCACCTCTCTGTATGAAAAGCTCGACGAAGAACGGAACAAAGCGGCCGCCGACCTGGCGGCCGTGCTGCGGGACACGACCACCCGGCGCCTGGACCGCGAGGCCTCCGTCGAGGTGCTGACCAGGCAAGTCGGGAAGTACCGCGCGGCGGAGGAAGGGCTGTGCTTCGGCCGCATCGACTCGGAGAACGGCGACCGCACCTACATCGGACGGGTCGGCCTGTTCGACGACGACTTCGAACCATTGCTGCTGGACTGGCGTGCACCGGCGGCACGGCCGTTCTACACGGCGACCGCAGCGAATCCGGAGGGCGTCGTGCTGCGGCGGCACTTCCGCGTACGCGATCGGGAGCTGTGCGACTTCCACGACGACGAACTGCTCACCGACGCCACCGCACTGCTCGACGCCCTCAACGCGCCGCGGACCGCGACCATGCGCGACATCGTCTCGACCATCCAGGCCGAACAGGACGAGATCATCCGCTACTCGGGCCCCGGTGTGCTGGTGATCGAGGGTGGACCGGGCACCGGCAAGACCGCCGTGGCGCTGCACCGAGTGGCATACCTGTTGTATACGCGTCGTGAACGCCTCTCGCGGCACGGTGTCCTGATCGTCGGCCCGAACACCGGCTTCCTCCACTACGTCGGCGACGTCCTGCCGTCGCTGGGCGAGACCGACGTCGTCTTCGCGACCCCTGGCGAGCTGTATCCCGGCGTCGCGACGGACGTGGAGGACACTCCGTCGCTGCAACGCCTGAAGGGGGACATATCGGTTCTCGACCTGCTCGCCGTCGCCGTCGCCGACCGGCAGGAACTCCCCGACGAGCCCGTCGAGATCGAGCTGGAGGACGTCGTCGTCCCGCTCGACGCGCACATCGCCGCCGTCGCACGGGAGAAGACGCGCTACTACGGACTGCCGCACAACGCCGCCCGCAAGTACTTCTTCCTCGCGCTCGCCGAGGAACTCGTCGCGCCGGCGATGCGGCTGATCGGCGTCGACTGGCCGGAGATCGAGGAGGACGTCCGCCACGAACTCCGCCACAGCTCGGAGTTGCTCGCCGCCGTCGACAGGCTGTGGCCGCTGCTCACACCACAGCAACTGCTCGCCGACCTCTACGAAGGCCGCTGCTTCCGGATCGGCGCCCCGGAGCTCTACCGGCCCGACGGCGCGGCGTGGACGGTGTCCGACGTGCCGCTGCTGGACGAGCTCGCCGACCTGCTCGGCTCCGACGGCTCCGCGGAACGCGCGGCGAGACGAGAGGAGGAGGAACAGCTCGAATACGCGCGCGGCGTCATGGACGTCCTGTCGATCGACAAGCGCGCGGACTCCGACGAGTACATCGTCACGGACTTCGTCAACGCCGAGGTGCTGGCGGCCAGGCACGAGGTTCGCGACCGGCGCACTCTCGCCGAACGGGCCGCCGACGACCGCACGTGGACCTACGGTCACGTGGTCGTGGACGAAGCACAGGAACTGTCCGCGATGGACTGGCGAGTCCTGCTGCGCCGATGCCCGAACAAGTCGATGACGGTCGTCGGCGACCTCGCCCAGCGCCAGGCGGCGGGAGGCGTCCGGAGCTGGGGCTCGGTGTTCGAGCGGTTCACCTACCGCCGGCTCGAGGTCAACTACCGCACCCCCGGCGAGATCATGGCCGTCGCCACCCCGGTCCTGAAGCTCGTCGACCCCGACGCGTCAGCACCGGTCTCGGTGCGCAACGCCGGCGTTCGCCCCTGGGCTCGCCGCGTGACCGACGTGTCGGCAGCGGTACGCGAAGAACTCGACGCGCACGCCGGTACACGCAGCGACCGCACGATCGCCGTCATCGGCGAAGGCTGGATGTCACCGCGCGCGTCGAAGGGCCTGGAGTTCGACGTCGTCCTCGTCGTCGAACCGCAAAGCATGGCACCCAGCGAGCTCTACGTGGCGTTGACGAGGGCGACACAGCGGCTCGGCGTCCTGCACACCGAACCGCTGCCGCGCCACCTACGAGGTCTCCTCTGAGACCCATGCGAGGTAGTCGTCGTTGCCTCCGGTCACGGGGGTGACGACGACCTCGGGCACGTCGTAGCTGTGCTGCGCCTTGATGTGCGCGACGAGTTCGTCGACGCGGATGGCGGACGTCTTCACGACGCACTGCCATTCCGCGTCGACGCGGACCTCGCCCTCCCACCGGTAGACGCTGCGGATCGGCACGATCTGCACGCACGCGCCCAACCGGGCCTCGACGATGCCCTTCGCCAACGACTCCGCGGCCTCGGGGGAGTCGACCGTCGTCGTCACCACACTCGCACCACTCACAGCGCGTCGATCTCCTTCATCAGTCGGTCCTTCAACTCGACCGGCGCGTACGACGCCCGCACCGCCGCTCGCGCGAGTCCGGCGAGGTCGTCGCGGCCGAACCCGAACCGCTCGTGGCACAGCAGGTACTCGCGATCGAGGTCGGTGTGGAACATGCCGGGGTCGTCGGTGCTGATCGTCACCGGCACCCCGGCCTCCACGAGCCGCGGCAGGGGGTGCTCGTCCAGCGACCGCACCGCGCCCGTGCGGATGTTCGACGTCGGGCACACCTCCACGACGACGCCCTCGTCGGCGAGACACCGCACGAGGTCGGGGTCCTGCACCGCGCTGACGCCGTGCCCGATCCGTTCGGCACGAAGGTCCCGCACTGCGGCCCAGATCTCGCTCGGCGGCGTCGTCTCACCGGCGTGCGGCACCATGTGCAGCCCCGCGTCGCGGGCCAGCGCGAACGCCTCGCGGAAGTTCGACCTGGGCGAGTCCGACTCGAACCCGCCTAGCCCGAACCCGACCAGTCCCTCGGGCCGGTACTCCGTCGCGAACCGCGCACTCGTCATGCCCCAGTCGCGGTCCCACACACCGGGAACGTCGAAGATCCACTGCAGCGTCACGCCGTGCACGGCGAGCGCCTCGTCCCGCCCCGCCCGCAACGCCTCGACGAGCTCGTCGGGCTCGATGCCGGCACGCAGGTGGCTGGTCGCGCTGATCGTCAGTTCCGCATAGCGGACGTTGGTCCGTGCGGCGTCACGCGCGTATCCGACGACGAGCGTGCGGACGTCCTCGCCGGTGGTGACCAGGTCGTTGACGATGCCGTAGACGTTGATGAAGTGCCGGAAGTCCCTGAACTCGTAAAACTTCCGCAGCGCGGCCTCGTCGGTCGGCACTCGCCCGCCGGGGTGGTTGCGGGCGAGCGCGAGAACCGTCTCGACCGAGGCCGCGCCCACGAGGTGGACGTGCAGCTCGGCCTTCGGCAGCGCGTGGACGAAGTCGGAAATGTGCACGGTCCATGCTCTCAGGTCAAGGGCCATTCGACGGGTGACATGTCTTGCAGTCAAAGGAGAGGGTGCAGGCGAATCCCTGTCTCTGGCTTCCGCATTGGGGGTGCCTCGTGAGGGGCGCACGAAGAGTTGCACTGCTGACAGCGGTGCTGGTTCTGCCATTCCTGCCCGCGACCGCCCAGGCCGCCGAAGGGCCGGTGTTCTCCGACGGCGAGGCGCAACCCGTCTTCGATCCGAAGGACGTGGTGAAGGAGAGCCTCTGGGTCCGGGCACCGGTCGACAGCGACCGCGACGGCAAGGACGACGAGGTCTACACCGAGGTCGTCCGGCCGCGCGCCACCGAACGCGGTCTCAAAGTCCCCGTCGTCTACATGGTCAGCCCGTACTTCTCGGGCGGCAACGACGTCGCCAACCACAACGTCGACGTCGAGCTTTACGTGCCCGACAAGCGCAACGGGCGTCTGCTGAAGTCCAACTCGGACGAACGCATCACCGCCGCCCTCGGCCCGAACCCGATCACCTCGGGCCGTTACGAGGCCTACTTCATCGCCCGCGGATACGCCGTCGTCTACGCCGAGTCGCTCGGGACAGGTAAGTCGACGGGGTGCCCGACGACGGGTGACGTCAACGAGACGATCGGCGCACGTGTCGTCGTCGACTGGCTTAACGGCCGTGCGACCGCACGCACCGCCACGGGCGAGACCATCAAGGCGACCTGGTCCACCGGCAAGACCGGGATGATGGGCGTCTCGTACAACGGCACGCTGCCCAACGCCGTCGCTTCCACTGGCGTGCGCGGCCTCGAGGCCATCGTGCCGATCGCCGCGATCTCCAGCTGGTACGACTACTACCGCGCGGACGGCGCCGTCGTCGCACCTGGCACGTTCCAGGGTGAGGACGCCGACGTGCTGGCCGAGTACGTCTACACGCGCGCGGACAGGGAGATCTGCAAGCCGATCCTCGCCGAGATCGCGAGGGATCAGGACCGCGTCACCGGTGACTACAGCCGGTTCTGGGACAAGCGCAACTACCTCAACGACGTCCGCAAGGTTCGCGCGGCCGTGCTCGCGGTGCACGGCCTCAACGACTGGAACGTCAAGATGACGCACGTCGAGCAGTGGTACTCGGCGTTGAAGAAGGTCGGCGCGCCGCACAAGATCTGGCTGCACCAGTCCGGTCACACGGACGCCGACACGCTGCGTTCGGTCGAGTGGCGGCGCACGCTGAACCGCTGGTTCACGCAGTACCTGTGGGGTCACCGCAACGGCGTCGACAAGGAGCCGAAGGCGACGATCCAGCGCGAGGACAAGACGTGGGTCGACGAGAAGGACTGGCCGGCCCCCGGCACCTCCGACGTGCGGCTGCGGCCGTCCGCCGGCGGACCCGCCAAGGGAGGCCTCGGCATCCTGCCCGGTCGCGGTGTGGAGAAGCTGACCGACGACGCGACGAAGACCGCTGAGTCGCTCATCGACCAGGCCTCCTCGCCGAACCGCCTCTCCTACAGCTCGGAGCCGGCGAAGAAGCCGCTGCGGCTGTCCGGCAAGTCGACGGCGAATCTGCGGATCGCGTTCGACCGGCCCGCGGCCAACGTGACGACGTTGCTCGTCGACCGCGCGCCGGACGGCAGGTCGCACGTCATCACGCGCGGCTCGACCGACCCGCAGAACCGGGAGCGCCCCGACCGGACGTCGCCGATCAAGCCGGGCAAGTTCTACGACGTCGAGGTGCCTATCGTGCCGGACGACTACGTCCTGCAGACCGGTCACCGGCTCGAGTTCGTCGTGATCTCCAGCGACTACGACTACACCCTGCGCCCGCAGCCGGGTGTCGGCCTGTCCCTGGACCTCACCCGGACGTCGGTGGAACTGCCGGTCGTCGGCGGCTGGCGCACCGTGCTCCAGTCGTTCTGAGGTGGTGCCGTGCTCCGGTCCGACGGGCCGGAGCACGGCAACCTAGCACCCACCCCCGACAGAACACCGCTCCCGAGCACCCCAAGATCTCAACCTGTCCACACCCGCAAAGTTGTCCACAACCTCGCGACACCCCCGCCCCACCACCGCGCCCACCCTCCACAGTGGGCCCATGCCCTCAACCCTCTCGAAGCCGATCCGGGTCCGGGACGCCGGCGATCTCTACGCCGCGATCCCGCACCTCATGGGGTTCCACCCGGCCGACTCGCTCGTCGTGCTGGTGCTGAAAGACAACCTGGTCAGCATGACCATGCGCGTCGATCTGCCACGCCCGCGACATAGAGGCTTCCTCGCGGCCCAATTGGAAGGGCCGCTGCTCGAACAAGGCGCGACAGAGGTGATCCTCGTGGTGGTGTGCGCGCCGACCGAGCACATGCCCGAAGAGCTACCGCACGAGCCGCTGGTCACCACGCTCGACCTCCGGCTGGGCGGTGTGGGCATCGACGTCGTCGAAGCCGTGTGGCTGCCGTCGTGCCAGAAGGACGCGCAGTGGCTCTGCTACCTCGACATCGACTGCCACGGCACGTTGCCGGATCCCCAGCTGTCCGCTGTCGCCGCGGCGTCGGCGCACGAGGGCAACGTGACGTTCGAGTCGCGCGCCGCCATGGCCGCGATCGCCGCCCTGGACCCGCCGGAAGCGCTCGAACGCAGATCCGCGTTGCTCGACGAACTCATGACGACCACGGAAGAGCCCGATCCGCGCACCGAACTGCGGCGGGTGAGCGACGCGGTCGACGCGGTGGAACACCGCAAGGGATCGTTGCCGGACAAGGACGTCGTCGCCTTGGCGAGGGCGTTGGCGGTGCCCGAGGTGCGCGACGCGAGCATGGGGTTCGCGGCGCAGGCGAGGTCCCGGCACGCCGAACGCCTGTGGCTCGAGCTCACGAGGGCCTGCCCCGCACCGGAACGAGCCGAGCCTGCGTGCCTGCTCGCATTCTACGCCTACCAGCGCGGCGACGGCGGGATCGCGTCCATCGCGCTCGACGCCGCCGAGGAAGCCTGTCCCGGCCACTCGCTGAGCAAGCTCATCCGCTCCGCCGTCAGCGCCGCGTTCCCGCCGTCGGAAATGCGGGCGCTGGCCGTGAAGTACCTGGCCAGCGCCCGTGAGCTGCTCGCCGGCGCTCAGAGGAGCTCGGGGCGCTCCCAGTCCTGATCCAGGACGTGCTCGGCCAGGAACGCCCACACCGTCTCGTACCAGACCCGAGAGTTCCCGGGGGTGAGGATCCAGTGGTTTTCGGTTGGGAAGTAAAGGTATTTCGCATCGACCCCGTGTCGGACGAGGTCGAAGTAGAGGCGATGCCCCTCACCGATCGGAACCCGGTAGTCCTTGTCGCCGTGGATGACGAGCATCGGGGTCTTGATGTCCGCGACCCGAAGGTGCGGGGAGTTGGCGAGGATCCGCTCCGGCTGGGTGAGCGGGTCGCCCATCTCCCGCATCCAGAAGTAGGAGCTGTCGGTGCCGCCGGAGAAGGCGTCGAGGTGCCACAGGGACGCGTGCGTGACGATCGCGCGGAACCGGTCGGTCTGGGTGGCGATCCAGTTGGCCATGTAACCACCGAACGACCCGCCCATCGCGGCGGTCCGCGAGGCGTCGATGTCGGCCCGCTCGACGGCGACGTCCGTGATGGCCATGAGGTCGGTGTAGGGCTCGGCACCCCAGCGACCCCAACCGGCCTTGATGAAGTCGGGCCCGTAGCCGGTGGACAGAGCGGGGTCGGGCAGCAGGACGGCGTAGCCGCGAGCGGCCATCAGCCACGGGTTCCAGCGCCAGGTCCAGCCGTTCCAGCTCATGACGGGACCGCCGTGGACCCAGAGGACGAGCGGCGCGGGGGAGTCGGCGGAGGCACCTTCGGGCAGCACCAGCCAGGAGCGCACGGTCCTGCCGTCGGCGACGACCGTGGAGATCTCGGTGAGCGTGCCGGGCACCGAGTCGAGGGCACCGGGCGCGCGCAGCCGTTCCGGGTCCTGGTCGGCGCCGGTGGCCGCGAACCGCACTGGCTGCGGCGGGTGGTCGACGGAGTTGCGCAGCGCGTACAGCGTTTCGCCGTCCGGGCTCACGACCAGGTCGCTGTAGTAGCCGGAGACCGTCAGCTTCGTGATCTCGCCGGTCGCCAGGTCGAGCCGCCACACCGGCTGGTGCCCGAGGTGGCTCGCGGTGAAGAAGACCGCCGTGCCGTCCGGGCTCACCACCGGGTGGTCCGGTTCCTCCTGGAAGCCGGGCGCCAATGGCGTGATCGAGCCGTCCGCCAGGTCGACGCGCACCAGCTCGCGCCGGTGTGGGGAGTCCGGAGTGGACTCGCGGTGGCGGACAGCGACCAGTGCGGAGGAGTCGGGCGTGAACGTGGCGCCGTGGAAGGAGAAACCCTCCTGGGAGGCGACGGTGCGCGCCGCGCCGCCGCCCGTCGCCACGACCCGCAGTTCGGTCCGGCGGCCGTAGGCGGCGCTGACGTCCACGGAGTGGCCGTGGACAGCCCACTTCCCGTCTGGGCTCAGCTCAACGTCCTCGTCGCTGAGCCTGCTTTCGGAGTCTTCGGTGAGAGCGGTGACGGTCTCGGTAGCGACGTCCGCGAGAGGAGCCGCGAACAGGCGCGGGTAGGCGGGACCGAGGTCCGCGTCCCAGTACCTGATCGGGTACGACTCGTGCAGGATCGCTGTCACGCCGGCGTCCTCACGGGCCTTGCGCTTGGCGTTGTCGTCGTCACCGAACTCCGTGAAGCGGTGCGCCGACGACGTGAACAGCACCGTGTCGCCGGCGGCACGGACCTGACCGACTCCGCCACCGGGCCGGAGCACCTCGCCGGCCTCACCGCGGACCGGAAGCCGCCACAGCGCCTTCTTGTCCTGGGACTCGCCCGGCTTCGCGAGCGGGTCCGGGCGGGCCGACAGGAACAGCAGCGACCCGTCCGGCGCGAACACGGGGGAGGAGTCGCCCTTGCCGGAGCGGGTGAGCCGGACGGCCTCCCGTTCCCCGGTGGGGTCGACCTCCCAGAGCGCGCCCTGCCACGTCTTGCCGTCCGGGGCGAGCGTGGACACGACCGTGACGAGCCGGGTGCCGTCCGGGGACAGCGCGAGCGACGCGAGCCGCGGGGTGGCGTTGTAGCTCTCGAAGGAGGCGAAGTCGGTCATCCCGGCTCAGGCTCCGTGCCGGGCGCGGGTGAACTCCCACGCGTCGCGGACGATGCCGGTGATGTCGGCGCGCTCGGGCTTCCAGCCGAGGTCGGCGCGGGCGCGCTCGGCGGAGGCGACGAGGACGGCCGGGTCGCCGGCGCGCCGGGGGGCGACGACGGCGGGGATCGGGTGGCCGGTGACCTCGCGGCAGGTGTCGATGACCTGCTTGACCGAGAAGCCGGTGCCGTTGCCGAGGTTGTAGATCCGGTGCTCGCCGGCGGTGGCGTTCTCCAGCGCGAGGAGGTGGGCGTCGGCGAGGTCCAGGACGTGGATGTAGTCGCGGACGCAGGTGCCGTCCTCGGTGGGCCAGTCCTCGCCGTAGATCGAGATGTGCTCGCGCTGACCGAGCGCGACCTGCAGCACGAGCGGGATGAGATGGGTCTCGGTGGCGTGCCGCTCACCGATGCTGCCGTAGGCGCCGGCGACGTTGAAGTACCGCAGGCTCGTCGCCGCCAGGCCGTGCGCGGCGGCGTACGACGTGATCGCGTGGTCGATGGCCAGCTTGGTGGCGCCGTAGGTGTTGGTCGGCGCGGTCGGGGCGGTCTCGGGGATCGGCACCTCCCGCGGCTCGCCGTACGTCGCGGCAGTCGAGGAGAAGACGAGCTTCGGCGTGCCGTGATCCTTCATCGCGTCGAGCAGGCGAATCGCCGTCAGGACGTTACCCGTCCAGTACTTGCCGGGGTCCTGCATGGACTCGCCCACGAGGGACTTCGCCGCGAAGTGCAGAACGCCGTCGAACCCTTCTGCGAGGACATCGCCGATCACCTCGGCGATGTCGCCCTGGATGAAGCGCGCTCCCGCAGGGACGGCGTCCTCGTGCCCGGTCGAGAGGTCGTCGAGGACGACCACCTCGTGCCCGGCTTCGAGCAGCCTGGCAGCGCACACGCTGCCGACGTATCCGGCCCCGCCCGTGACGAGCAGCTTCACCACAGTCCTCGCAATCCTGGTCAAGATCGTTCTTGGCTACCGGTCCCTGCCCGCACCCGCGGACGGAACCGCCGTGAAGAGCCTCGGCCGCGTGAGCGAGCGCGAAGCGAAGCCGGCGAGCACGGACCGCTCGACCTCGTCGTGCCGTTCGACGGGCACGAGGGCGATGGCCGAGCCGCCGAAACCGCCACCGACCATCCGGGCGCCCAGGGCACCGGCCGCCATCGCGGAGTCGACGGCGACGTCGAGCTCGAGGCACGAGACGCGGTAGTCGTCCCGCAGGCTCGCGTGGGAGCCGGAGAGGAGGGGCCCGACCTCGGCGAGCCTGCCCTCGCGGAGCAGCTCGACGGTCTGCAGGACCCTGTCGTTCTCGGTCACGACGTGCCGCACCAGCGGACGCAGGTCTTCGGGCAGCCGGACGAGCACCTGGTCGAGCTCGGCGATGTCGACGTCGCGCAGCGCGGGAACACCGAGGATCCCGGCCGCGCGCTCGCACCCCGCCCGCCGGGCGCCGTAGCCGCCGTCGACGAGGGCGTGGCTGGCACGCGTGTCGATCACGAGCACCTCGAGCCCGCTGGCAGCCGCGTCGAACGCGACCTGCTCGGGCTTGCCGGAGCGCACGTCGTAAAACAGGGCGTGCGCTTCGACGCAGCACAGCGATGCAGTCTGGTCCAGGATGCCGGTCGGCGCGCCCACGAAGTCGTTCTCGGACCGCTGCACCCAGCGCGCGATGTCCGGCCGCTCGGCGTCGACGCCGGCGAGACCGAGCAGCGCGAGCGCGACGGCGCACTCCAGAGCGTGCGAGGAGGAGAGACCGGCCCCGGCGGGAACGTCGCCCGCGATGACGAGGTCCGCCCCGCCGGTGACGGCGATCCCCTGCTCACGCAGGGCCCAGGCGACGCCACCGGGGTACGCGGCCCACCCCTTGACGGTGCCGGGGAGTAGGTCGGCGATCACGACCGGGTCCGCTTCCTGCAACCCGCCGTCGTCGCCCATCGTGCTGACGGTCATGACACCGTCGGTACGGGGCGACGCCGCGACCGCGATGCGGTGGGGCAACGCGAACGGCAGCACGTAGCCGTCGTTGTAGTCGGTGTGCTCGCCGATGAGGTTGACGCGGCCAGGAGCCGACCAGACCCCCTCCGGAGCGCGTCCGTGGAGGCGCTCGAACGCCTCTGCCGCCTTCGCCGCTGGAGTCGTCGCCTGGGTCACCGGGCGAGCACCAGGACGGCGTGGGCGACCGCGGGGTCGAGTTCTGCCATGTGACCGTTGCCGCCGCGCACGTGGATGACCTTGGCGCCACCGAGCGCCTCGACCTCCACGGTGCCGCCCGGCACCACGCCGGCGTCCTTCAGTTCGGCCATGAGGTCCGGGTCGAGCTGGACGTGCTCGGCGATGCGGCGGATCTCGACGCGGCCACCACCGCGGCGGGCCACCTCGTCCACGCGCACCAGGTCCGCCTCGGCGGGCGGGGCCGGCTCGCCGTCGCCCAGCTTGTCGAGGCCGGGGATCGGGTTGCCGTAGGGCGAGGTGGTGGGGTTGCCGAGCAGCTTGATGAGCTTGCGTTCGACGGCCTCGCTCATCACGTGCTCCCAGCGGCACGCCTCGCTGTGCACGTGCTCCCACTCGAGCCCGATGATGTCCACGAGGAGGCGCTCGGCGAGCCGGTGCTTGCGCATGACGGCGATCGCGAGGTTGCGGCCCTGCTCGGTGAGCTCCAGGTGGCGGTCCTCCGCCACGACCACCAGGCCGTCGCGCTCCATGCGGCCGACGGTCTGACTCACCGTCGGTCCACTTTGGCCGAGGCGCTCGGCGATGCGGGCGCGCAGTGGCACCACGCCCTCTTCCTCGAGCTCGTAGATCGTGCGGAGATACATCTCCGTGGTGTCGATGAGGTCGTTCACACCCGCTCCCCTTCGTATGGTGTCAATGGTAGTCGTGCCGGGGGACACAGGTGTCCGCGCGGGTGCAGGATGTGAGCCGTGCATCCCTTGATCACCCCTGAGGCCCTCGCCGACGCGCTGAGTGCGCGCTCCGCCACCGTCGTGCTGGACGTCCGGTGGCGTCTCGGCGGACCACCCGGACGCCAAGACTACGAGGTCAGCCACGTGCCCGGCGCGGTGTACGTGGATCTGGACACCGAGCTGTCCGCTCCGCCCGGTGCCGGGGGCCGTCATCCGCTGCCGGATCCGGAGCGGTTGCAGGCGGTGCTGCGCGCCGCGGGCGTGCGCGAGGGTGGCCGGGTCGTGGCTTACGACGCGGGGGACGGGTCGGTCGCCGCTCGGGTGTGGTGGCTGCTGCGGTGGGCCGGGTTCGGTGAGGTCGCGGTGCTGGACGGCGGGTTCGCCGCGTGGGAGGCCGCCGGGCTGCCGGTGACCGCGGACGTGCCGGCGGCCCCGGCCGATGACGCGGCCGGTCAGGCGGTCGGGAACGTGGTGGTGCGGCCGGGGCGGATGCCGGTGCTGGACGCGGACGAGGCGGCGGCGCTCGCGCGGGAGGGTGTGCTGCTCGACGCTCGGGCGGCCGCGCGGTACCGCGGGGAGACCGAGCCGGTCGATCCCAAGGCCGGGCACATCCCCGGTGCCCTCAACGCGCCGTCCACCGGGCACGTCGGGGCGGACGGGCGGTGGCTGCCGGCGGAGGAGCTGGCCGCGCGGTTCGCCGGCCTCGGGGTGTCCGGTGGGGTGGCTGTGGGCGCGTACTGCGGGTCGGGTGTGACGGCCTCGTCCGTCGTGCTCGCGCTGGAGGTCGCGGGGATCACGTCGGCAGAGAAGCCGGCGGCCCTCTACGCCGGGTCGTGGTCCAACTGGTGTGCGCTGGACCGGGAGGTCGCCACCGGTGGCTGAGGCCGCCGGAGGAGTGCGGCGTGGGCGTGGCGCCTCAGGCGTTGGGGATGCGGTTGAAGCCCTCGGTGGCGAGCTTCAGGGCCGTGGCGCAGGTGTCCACGTCGTCGATCGCCAGGACGCTCACCGAGAAGGCCGGGGTGATGACGTCCGGGTCGTCGGTCAGCATGACGGTGACCTGGCAGTCCTCCTTGGAGGCGTTGACCTGCCAGGCGGTGTTGCCGCCGATCTCGATCTGCTTCTTGTCGCCTTCCTGGTCCGCCACGTCCGGGACCGTGACCATCTGGGTGATCACGGTGGACGGGTTGGTGGTGGTGTGGATGCAGCCGCCGTCCGCCGTGGATTTGCCGCCGGTGGCGGCTTCGATGTCGGCCGTCTTGAGGACGCCGCAGGTCTCGAGGCCGGTGGCCTTCTTCCTGGTGGTGATCTTCACGTCGCCCTGCTTCTGGGCGGTGGTGGGGCTCGCCGGCTTCGAGGCGGGGGTGCTGGCGGGTGCCTTCTTCGAGGTCGTGGTCGGGTCGGCCGGCTCTTGGACCGCGTTGGTGCCGGCCGTCGCGTTGCCCTTGACCTGCTCGGCGCAGCCCGTGACGGCGGCGAGGGTCAGGCCGAGTGCGAGGAGTAGGGCCGCTGGTCTCAGGTGCATGTCGCCTCTGACCCCTGTTCGGTGAGATCGGTTCCGCGGATCGGTTCGGCGTTGGCGACTGTAGGTTGCAGGGCATGGGTAAGCCAGCCGCTGTTGTCTGGGACAGGTCCTTCCTCGGGTACGACCTCGGTGGCGACCATCCGCTGAATCCGGTCCGGCTCGACCTGACGGTGCGGCTCGCCACGGCGCTCGGGGTGCTGGACGGTGTCGGGTTGCGGGAGCCGGTGGCGGCCAGCGACGAAGAGATCGAGCTGGTGCACAAGCCCGGGTACCTGAGCGCTGTGCAGGCGGCGCCCACCGCCGGGTGGGACGTCGGGCACGGGCTCGGGACGGCGGACAACCCCGTGTTCGAGCGGATGCACGAGGCTTCAGCACTGGTGGTCGGCGGGTCGCTCGTGGCGGCTCGGGCCATCGCGTCGGGTGAGGTGGACCGGGCGGTCAACATCGCCGGTGGGCTGCACCACGCCATGCCGGACAGCGCGGCCGGGTTCTGCGTCTACAACGACTGCGCGGTGGCCATCGAGTGGTTGCTGCGCAGCGGGGTGGAGCGGGTCGCGTACGTCGATGTCGACGTCCATCACGGGGACGGGGTGCAGACGGCGTTCTGGGATGACCCGCGGGTGCTGACGATCTCGTTGCACCAGCACCCGATGAGCCTGTGGCCGGGTACCGGGTGGGCCGGTGAGGTCGGTGGCGCCGGGGCCGAGGGGAGCGCGGTCAACGTGCCGTTGCCCGCCGGGACGCGGGACGGCGGGTGGATGCGGGCGTTCCACGCGACCGTGCCGGCGCTGTTGCGGGCGTTCCGGCCGCAGGTGCTGGTCACGCAGTGCGGTGTCGACACGCACAAGGAGGACCCGCTCGCCGACCTGTCGCTGAGCGTGGACGGGCACCGGGCGATCTACCAGGCGTTCCGGGACCTGGTGAACGAGCACGGGTACAAGTGGCTCGCGCTCGGGGGCGGTGGGTACGAGCTGCTCAGGGTCGTGCCGCGGTCGTGGACGCACCTGCTGGCGACCGTGCTGGACCGCGACGTCGACCCGAACCGGCCGTTGCCGGCGGACTGGGTGGCCCATGCGACGCGCATCGCACCTGAGTGGCCTTTGCCTGCGTCGATGACCGATGGGTGCGACGCTGGGCACCAGCCGTGGGGCGGGGACGTGGAGGAGCCGGTGGACAAGGCGATCCGCGAGACGCGCCGGGCTGTGTTCCCCTTGCACGGACTTGATCCCGACGACCCCAGGGACTGACACCGGTGCCGGACAGCGTTGCAGACCCGAGCGCGAGAGATCCGTTCGACTTCCCGCGGCGGTGGGAGGCGGACGTCGTCCTCAGCGACGGCGGAACCGTCCACCTGCGGCCCATCACGCCCGACGACGCCGAGAAGCTGCGGGAGTTCCACGGGCGGCTGTCGGAGCGGACGCGGTATTTCCGCTACTTCGGGCCGTACCCGCGGATCCCGCAGCGCGACCTGGAGCGGTTCAGCACCGTCGACCACCACGACCGGGTGGCGCTCATCGCGCTGCTCGGCGACGACATCGTCGCCGTCGGCCGGTTCGACCGGCTGCACGGCCACCAGAACGGCGGGGTCGCCAGGGACGGGGCCAAGGACGGGACCAAGGACGGGAACAGCGCCGAGGTCGCGTTCGTCGTCGAGGACGGGCACCAGGGGCGCGGGCTGGGCAGCATCCTGCTCGAACACCTCGCCGCGGCGGCCAGGGAGGTCGGGCTCGCGCGGTTCGAGGCCGAGGTGCTCGCCGAGAACGGGCAGATGGTCCGGGTGTTCCGCGACGCCGGCTACCAGGTCAGCAGGGCGTTCGAGGAGGGCGTGCTGCACCTCGAGTTCGCGATCGACCCCACCGACGAGTCCGTCGCCGTCGCCAGGGCCCGTGAGCAGGCCGCCGAGGCCCGCAGCGTGCACAACCTGCTGCACCCGCGCAGCGTCGCCGTCATCGGCGCGTCCACCGACCCGACCAAGATCGGGCACGCGGTCCTCAAGAACCTGCTCGAAGCCGACTTCAACGGGCCCGTCTACCCGGTCAACGCCGAGCACCGCGCCGTCAGGGGAGTCCGGGCCTACCCGACCGTGCTCGACATCCCCGACGACGTCGACCTCGCCATCGTCGCCGTGCCCGCGGCCAGCGTCGACGAGGTCATGGACGGCTGTCTCGCCAAAGGCGTGAAGGCGCTCGTCGTCGTCAGTTCGGGCTACGGCGAGACGGGACCGGACGGTCTGTCGGCCGAACGGCGGCTGGCGGCGGAGGCGAGAGCGCACGGCATGCGCGTCGTCGGCCCGAACGCCCTGGGTGTGCTCAACCTCGACCCGAAGGTCCGCCTCAACGCGAGCCTCGCCCCCAAACTGCCGTCACGCGGCCGCGCGGGCTTCTTCTGCCAGTCCGGCGCCCTCGGCACGGCCATCCTCGCCAACGCCGCGGGCTGGGGCCTCGGCCTGTCCACGTTCGTCTCGGCGGGCAACCGCGCCGACGTCTCCGGCAACGACCTGCTGCAGTACTGGGAGACCGACCCGTCGACCGACGTCGTGCTGCTCTACCTCGAGTCGTTCGGCAACCCGCGCAAGTTCGCGAGGCTCGCCCGCCGGCTCGGCCGCACGAAGCCCATCGTCGCGGTGAAGTCCGGCCGGCACGCCGTCGTCCCCGGCCTCGCCGCGACCGCCGCCAACGTCGACGAGGCGAGCGTCCAGGCCCTGTTCGAGCAGGCCGGCGTGATCAGGGTCGACTCGCTGGCCCAGCTCTTCGACACCGCGCTCCTGCTGGCCCACCAGCCGCTGCCCGGCGGCAAGCGCGTCGCCGTCGTCGGCAACTCCACCGCCATCGGCCTGCTCGCCGCCGACACGCTGCTGGCCCAGGGCCTGGACCTCGCGGGCGACCCCGTCGACGTCGGCGCACAGGCCACGCCGGAGGAGTTCGCGAAGGCCGTCGAAGAGGCCCTGGACCGCTCCGACACCGACGCGCTCGTCGTCGTGTTCGTGCCCCCGATCGCGGTCCCCGGCGCCGCCTACGCCCGCGCGCTCAAGGAAGCCGCGCACCGCACGAAACCGATCGTCAGCACGTTCCTCGCGGTCGAGGGCATCCCGGACGAGCTCAAGATGCCCGGCAGGGGCTCGATTCCCAGCTATTCCAGTCCCGAACGGGCTGTGCTCGCCCTCGCCCGCGCCGTCCGCTACGCCCGCTGGCGCGCCGCGCCGCAGGGCACCTTCGTGCGCCCCGAAGGCATCGACCTCGACCGCGCTAGGTCCATTGTGGACAGTCCGGAGGCCGAGCTTCGCCTCGACGACCTGCAGGCCGTGGAACTGCTGGAGTGCTACGGCATCGACGTCGTACCGTTCCGCATCGCCCACAGCGCGGAGGAAGCCGCCGCGGCGGCGGAAGAACTCGGGTACCCCGTCGCGATGAAGGCGACCAGCGAACGGCTGCGGCACCGCACCGACCTCGTCGGCGTCCGGCTCGACGTCGCCCAGCGGGAGTCCGTCGAAGCCGCCTACCACGACCTCGCCACGCTCTCCGGGAAGCCGGACGTCTACGTGCAACGCATGGCGCCCAAGGGAGTGAGCTGCGTCCTCGGCCTGCAGGACGACCCGAGCTTCGGCACGCTGGTCTGGTTCGGACTGTCGGGACTGGTCAGCGATCTGCTCGGCGACCGGGCCTACCGGGCGGTACCCCTCACCGACACCGACGCGGCGGAACTCGTTGCCGCGCCGAAAGCAGCGCCCCTGCTCACCGGGTACCGCGGCGACGAACCCGCGGACCTGAAAGCACTTCAGGATCTGGTACTCCGTTTGGCGGCACTGGCGGAGGACCTGCCGGAGGTGCGGTCGCTGAAGCTCGAACCCGTTCTTGCTTCTGCCGCAGGGGCTTTCGTGAGCAGCGCCCGCATCGTCATCGGCCCTCCTCCGTCCCTGCACGACGCGGGTCCGCGCCGGCTGCGCTGACCACCGGCCGGCGCTGGACTGAACTGTTACGGCACCGATTCCGTTGTTTCCATTCGTACCAAGGTATGGACATGCGTCCCGCCGCCGCTTAGGTTTCCCGCATCGCCGAGCAGCACCGACCCAGGTGCGCAGGCGCATGCCCGTGGAATATCGCTGAAGTTGAAGCTGTAGAGGGACGAATGACGCCGAGAGCACTTCTCCGCCTGCTGGCGACCATGGGTGCTGCCGTGCTCCTGCTCGCCTCGTGCGCGGGCGGTGGCGGCTCCGGGATGGCCGCCAAGGTCAGCTCGGACGACCGCATGGTCATCGCCGTGTCGTACGACCAGCCGGGACTGTCGGTGCGCAGGCTCGACGGCAGCTACCGCGGGTTCGACGTCGACGTCGCCAAGTACATCGCGAACGAGCTGGGCGTCTCGGAGCAGAACATCACCTGGAAGGAAGCGCAGCCGGGCAACCGCGAGACGCTCCTGACCAGCGGTGAGGCCGACATGGTCGTCTCCACCTACTCGATCACGGACAAGCGCAAGCAGATCGTCGACTTCGTCGGCCCGTACTTCGTCGCGGGCCAGGACCTGCTCGTGCGCATGAACGAGAACCGCATCGACGGCCCGAAGTCGCTGAACTCGAGCCTGCGCCTGTGCTCCACGGCCGGGTCGACCTCTGCCGAGTACGTCCGCGACCAGTTCGCGAAGGACGTGAAGATGGTCGAGTACGCGAAGTTCAGCGACTGCGTCACCGCGCTGCTCGCGGAGAACGTCGACGCCGTCACCACCGACGACGTGCTGCTCGCTGGCTACGCCGCCCAGAACCCCGAGCTCCTGCGGGTCGTCGGCGACCCGTTCAGCAAGGAGGAGTACGGCGTCGGCCTGCACCGCGACGACCCGGCCAGCAAGGCGAAGGTCCAGGCCGCTTTGCAGAAGATGATCGACACGGGTGCCTGGCGCAAGTCGCTCGAGGCCAACATCGGATCTTCCGGCTACAAGATCCCGGACCCGCCGCTGCTGGCCCCGTGATCACACGGCGCGTAACGTATGCTCACGCCACGTGAACCGCGTCCCGCCGCACCGCGCTGATCGTCCTGTTCGCGCGGGCATCCCAGAACACGGCCGAGTCCCGCGTTACTACGCGGTCAAGGCCGAGTTGTTCGACCTCGTCGAGAACCTCGGCGAAGGCACCGTCCTGCCGTCCGAACGCGAGCTCGCCGAACGGTTCTCCGTCTCGCGCGTCACGCTCCGCCAGGCCGTCAGCGAACTCGTGCTCGAGGGCAAGCTCATCCGCCGCCAGGGCAGCGGCACGTTCGTCGCGCCGCCCAAACTCGTCCAGCCGTTGTCCCTGGTCAGCTACACCGAGGGCATGCGCCGCCAGGGCGTCGAGCCGAACCGCACCGTCATCACGGTCGAGGAGCTCGGTGCCGACGAGGGCCTCGCCCGCGATCTGATGATCGAGCCCGGCGACCCGGTCGTGCACCTCGAACGCGTCCTGCTCGCCGACGACGAACGCATCGGCCTCGAATCCACCTACCTGAGCCTCGCTCGTTTCCCCGGCCTGCTGGAGAAGCTCGACCCCGCCGGGTCGCTCTACGCGTGCCTCACCGAACGGCTCGGGGTGCGTTTCGCCGAGGCCGAGGAACGAGTCGAGACGGTGCTCGCCACGCCCCGCGAGGCGCTGCTGATCGGCACGAACCCGGCGCTGCCCATGTTGTTGCTGCACCGCGTCTCCTACGACGTCGAGGGCCACCCGATCGAACGCGCCCGATCGCTGTACCGGGGCGATCGGTTCAGCTTCGTCGCGAGGCTGCACGCCGACCGCTGAACACCGACAGTCCACAGTGGACCAAGCGCGACCGCACTCCTTTGGGTCCCAACGGAGACGGCTCGAGGCGGGCCGCGCACTTTGTGTTACTTCCCGGGCGCGTCCGGGCGGCTGACGACCGGACGCATCGTGGCGAAATGCGGCCCCTCCGGACGTTCGAAGTGACTGCGGGTCACCGCGATCCCGTGCGGGCACAGGAAGATACGACCCGTTCGCACTCGTTCCCCGCTCAAGTCGCGGAGGTACTGTTGGTGGGAAGAACTTCAGGTGTCCGCAACGGTGCGGAGGAGCGGGGGTGTGCCGTGTCCTTCAAGGCGGAGTTCCTCGCAGAACTCGAGGACTGTCTGCGCGGCTACGGCGCGGTCCCGGTCAGCAACCCCGACGCACTCGCGTTGTTCATCGAGTTCGTGCGAGCCCTTCCGGAGGTCGACCAGAGGCTGCGCAGCCTCGAAGGCGTCGACCAGGGCTCCGGCTCGTTCTGGAACAACCCCGCGGTGTGGTGGGAGCAGGTGCCGAGGTTCGGCGCGGGACTGCCGCGATGCGGATCGGCGGAGTGCCGCAAGCTGCTGGACGACATGCTCGACGAGGCGATCAGCGATGAGATCGACGTGCTCGAGATGGAGATCCGCGAGCTGCCCAGCTGAGGGGATGGGTCTGGTCCGGACATGCCTGCCGGCGCCGCCACCTGTCACGGCCACGGCGCCGGGGCTTCCAGCACTTATTTGACGGCGACCAGCGACTTGAACAGTTCCCGATAGCGGTGGAGTGCCAGTCGCAGGTCCTCGGTCTGTGGATCACTGTTTCCCTCGAGCTGCTTCGTGAGGGAGCGGTGCCGGGAGGTGAGCTCCTCGAGTGCGCGCGTCACGAGCGCGTCCGCCTTGCTGACGGCCGCCTTCGGGTCGTCGACGAACTCGTACTGCACCGCCTGCCACTCGTCTTCGAGCTTGCCGACCGGACGCTGGTCCGTGCGCTGCGGCTCGGTGTGCCGCTGGTCCGCGTGACGCTGGTCGGCGCGGTACTGCTCGGCGCGGTGCTGCTCCCCGCGCTCGTGGTCGTTGCGCTGCTGGGTTTCAACGCGCTGACCACCGGTGTGCTGACCGTCGGTGCGCTGGCCGTCACCGCGCTGGGCCTGCGTCGCCTGGACGTCGGTCCGCTGCGCCTCCGCCCGGTGGGCGTCCGCCTGCTGGCCCTCGGTCCGCTGTGCGTCAGTGCGCTGTGCGTCAGGCCGTTGCTGCGGCACGCGTTCCGTCTGCGGTGCGCGCTCGGTCTGCTGCGGCCGGGCCGGGGTGGGGACGCCGGCGGCGTGGGTGGGGGTCTCAGACATCGGTCTTCTCCTTCCGCACGGCTTCCCGGTCCTTGCGCGGCGCTGCGCCGTGTTCCAGCAGATCGGTGAACAGCTCGCGGTAGTGCACCATCGCGGTGCGCAGGTCCTCGGTGCTCGCCTCGCCGATCTCCTGGCGCTCCGAGATGTCGTGCGCCTTGCGGTAGTGCTCCAGCGTCCGCGCGTGCTCGACGGACAGGACGCTCAGCTGCGCCTCATACCCCTCGGTGGGGTACCCGCGCTCGGCCATCAGATCGGTCACGAGGCGGTCGGCGTCGGCGATGGAACTCTCCGGCGAGTCGACGAACTTCGCCTGCACGGTCGCCCAGTGCCGGCGGTAACTCTCCTGTGCCGTGGGGGAAAGCGGCTTCAGGTCGAACTCGCTGTGGCGGTGCTCCCGCTCGGCGAGTTCCTTCTCCGCGGCCGATCTGTTGTCGCTGTGCTCGACCACGCGGTCGTACTCAGGGCCGAAGCGGTCGCGCAACTTCTTGCGCTGCATGGCGGGCCTCAGCACGAACGCGAGGACCACCAGCACCACGAGAACCGCGACCACCACGCCGATGATGGCGCCCGTTGACATGGAAAAACCTCCAAGACAGGCAGAAAATCTGGCTGTCCGGAGGCTTTCCCGTTCACTCACAAGGGAAACATCAACCCTTGATACAAACCACCTGCTTGAGCTTCGCGACCACCTCGACCAGGTCGGACTGGTTCGCCATCACGGTGTCGATGTCCTTGTAGGCGCCCGGGATCTCGTCCACGACGCCGGAGTCCTTGCGGCACTCGACACCACTTGTCTGGTCGGCGAGATCCTTCGTCGTGAACGTCTTGCGGGCCTTGTTGCGGGACATCCTGCGGCCGGCGCCGTGCGACGCCGACTCGAACGAGTCGGGGTTGCCGAGCCCGCGCACGATGTACGAACCGGTGCCCATCGACCCCGGGATGATGCCGAGCTCGCCACGGCGTGCGCGGATGGCGCCCTTGCGGGTCACCAGCACGTCCTCGCCGAAGTGGTTCTCCTCGGAGACGTAATTATGGTGAGCGGAGATCGGCTCCTCGAAAACTACCTGCGGGAACTCGGCGCGCAGCACGTCGCACACCAGGCGCAGCATGACCGAGCGGTTGCGGCGCGCGTAGTCCTGCGCCCAGTACAGGTCGTGCCGGTACGCCGCCATCTCGGGCGTGCCCGCGAGGAACACGGCGAGGTCCGGGTCCGGCAGCTCGGAGTTGTGCGCGAGCGTGCGCGCCACCGCGATGTGGTGCTGCGCCAGTTCGTTGCCGATGCCGCGCGAACCCGAGTGCAGCATGACCCACACCCGCTGGTCGCCGTCCAGGCAGATCTCGAGGAAGTGGTTGCCGCCCCCGAGCGTGCCCATCTGGTGCATCGCCTTGTCGGCGCGCGCCTTCACGGCGGGCGTGAGGTCGTCGAACCCCCTCCAGAACGTGCCCCAGTCGGACGCGTCCCTCTCGGTGAACGCGGTCGCCTTGTGCTGGCCGAAACCGACGGGGACCACGGCCTCCATGCGGGACCGCAGACCACGCAACGTCTCCGGCAGGTCGCTCGCCGTGAGCGAGGTGCGCACGGCGGTCATGCCGCAGCCGATGTCCACGCCGACGGCCGCGGGGGAGACGGCGTCGCGCAACGCGATCACCGAACCCACCGTGGCGCCCTTGCCGTAGTGCACGTCGGGCATCACGGCCACGTGCTTGAAAGCCCACGGCAGCGAGGAGATGTTCTGCAGCTGCCGCATGGCGAACTCCTCGACCTCGTCCGGTCGAGTCCACATGCGAATGTCCACGTTCTGGCCGCGGACCAGGGTTGCTGCCATGTCCACGAGGTTAGGCGGCGGTTCGCCCGTTCCACAAAAGAGTTTCCGCGCCGACGAACTCCCACGTGCCCTTGCGGAACTTCGCCTTGCGGAGGTCTCCGCCGATGTTCGTGACGAACGCCCGCACGACAGGCAGGTCGTCGACGGAGGCGATGAGGATCGCCTTGCCCTGCAGGGTGACGCTGCCACCGCCGAGCTTCTCGCGCGCGACGGCGTCGTTGAGCAGACCGGTGCGGACCTGCTGCGCGGTGAGGCCGTCGACCTCGACCTGGACGGCGTCGACCGAGGGCGAGTTCGCGGGCAGGAACCGGAACGTGAGCACCGACTCCTGCCGGAACTGCTTGGCGATCGCCGAAGCCGTGTGGCGCAGGCTCTCCTCGCCGAGGGTGACGTCGAACTTGCGCGAACGCTCGAACGTCGTCTGCTGCAGGTCGCTCGACCAGAACACGCCGTCGAGCAACGTCGACCGCGTGGTGTGGCCGCCGTTCGCGAGCACGATCCCGCGGACTTCACGGTCGAACCGCACCAGTCGGTCCTGGAGCCTCGGATCGGCGGGATCGGTGATGATCGCGGTGTTGTTCGTCGCGAAGATCTCCGGGGACGGCAGCGGCGCGCCCGCCGCCGTGCCCGTGGAGACCGCGAACGCCAGTACCGACGTGACTGCCACGAGAAGATTTCGCATGGCGCACAACGTATTGCGCGAGCCCGTCGAGCGCACCCCGTCCCACTCGGCGGACGACGCGAGCGGTCGACATGCCCCGGTCTTCCCGTCTATCCGCGTCCGGGTCATTGACAGCCGCCGCGAACGTGAAAATACTTCGGTCGCATGGATCGCGTGTGCGTCATCGGGGCGGGATCGTCCGGCATCGCCGCATGTCAGGTGCTCGGCGCCCGCGGCATCGAGTTCGACTGCTACGAGACCGGGTCGGAGATCGGCGGCAACTGGCGCTACCTCAACGACAACGGGATGTCGTCGGCGTACCGGTCGCTCCACATCAACACCTCGCGGCAGATGATGGAGTTCAAGTCCTTCCCGATGCCCTCGCACCTGCCCGCGTACCCCTCGCACTTCCAGATCGCCGAGTACTTCGACGACTTCGTGAAGCACCACGGGTTCCGCGACCGCATCCGCTTCCGGACCGAGGTGACGTCGGTGGCCGTCGCGCCGGGCGGCTACCTGGTGACGACGCGCGACCGCGACACCGGGGCCGAGACCGCGCTCACCTACCGTTCGGTGATCGTCGCGAACGGGCACCACTGGTCGCCGCGGATGCCCGAACCGGCCTTCCCCGGCTCGTTCGACGGCGAGGAGATGCACGCGCACTTCTACAAGACGCCGGAACGGTTCGCGGGCAAGAAGGTGCTCGTGCTCGGCATCGGCAACTCGGCGTGCGACATCGCGGTCGAGTCCTCCCGCGTCTCCGCGCGGACGTTCCTCGCGATGCGCCGGGGAGCGCACATCATGCCCAAGTACCTCTTCGGCATGCCGACCGACCACCTGACGACCTCGCCGCTCGCCCGGTTCGCCCCCGGCTGGCTGCAGGCGCTGTCGCTGGGGCTGATGCTGCGGCTGGCGCGCGGCAAGGTCTCCGACTACGGGCTGCCCGAGCCGTCGCACGGCATCCTCGGAGCGCACCCGACGGTGTCCGACGACCTGCTGACCAGGCTCGGGCACGGCGACATCACCGTGAAGCCGAACGTCGAACGGCTCGACGGGTCCGGCGTCGTGTTCGCCGACGGGTCGCGGGAAGACGTCGACGTGATCGTCTATTGCACCGGTTACAGGGTGGAATTCCCGTTCCTGGATCCAACGGAGTTCACGGCCGTCTCGTCGCCGGACAACGAGGTGTCGCTGTACCGGCGGGTCGTCGACCCCGCGCACCCCGGCCTGTACTTCCTCGGGCTGATCCAGCCGCTGGGGGCGATCATGCCGCTGGCCGAGGCCCAGGCCGAGTGGGTCGCCGACCTGGTCTCCGGCCGCGGCGCCCTGCCACCGGTACCGGAGATGAAGGCCGAGATCACCACCTACCGGGAGAGGCTGCGGCGCAAGTACGTGAAGTCGAAGCGGCACACGCTGGAGGTCGACTTCCTCGGCTACCAGCGTGAGTTGCTCCGGGAACGGCGGACGTGGGTACGGTCGGACCGTGTCGTCTAGTGCTCAGGTGATCGTTCTCAACGGCGGGTCCAGCTCCGGCAAGTCCGGGATCGCGCGCTGCCTGCAGGCCGCGCTGCCGCAGGCGTGGCTCGCGATCGGCGTGGACACGCTGATCGACGTGATGCCCGCGCGGCTGCGGCTCGGGTCGGAGGGCATCGGGTTCCCGGACGACGACGGCAGCGGCGAGGTCAGCGTCGGCGCCGAGTTCCGGGTGCTGGAGGACGCGTGGATGACGGGCGTCGCCGCGATGGTGCGGGCCGGGGCGCGGGTGATCGTGGACGACGTGTTCCTCGGCGGTGCCGAGTCGCGGCGGCGGTGGGAGTCCGCGTTGGACGGGCTGGAAGTGCTGTGGGTCGGGGTGCGGTGCGACGCCGGGGTCGCCGCCGGCCGTGAGCTCGCCCGCGGTGACCGAGTCGCCGGGATGGCCGAGGCGCAGGCCGAGCTCGTGCACCGGGGGATGACCTACGACATCGAGGTCGACACCGCGAAGGCCGAGGCGGTCGAGTGCGCGCGCGTGATCGCCGCGAAGGTCTAGCGGCGCGTCATCAGGAAGCACGCGAACCGCTGCCGCGCACGGGTTCCGGTCCCGCTCTTCCACGGCGCGAAGGTGCGGTACATGAAGTCGTACGCCCGGCGACCGACCACGGCACGTCCTCCCGACGAGAACGGAGCCGCTGACCATCGTGTCAGCGGCCCCGTTCGCGGGACACCACTCAGTGGACGCCGAGCACACCGTCCACCCGGCGGGGGATGCCGAGCGGGTTCGCGTCCTGCAGCTCCGCGGGCAGCAGCGCGTCCGGCCACGACTGGTACGTCACCGGGGCGATCCAGCGGCGGATCGACGTGGCGCCCACCGACGTGTGCAGCGGGTTCGTCGTCGCGGGCCACGGGCCGCCGTGGTGCTGGCCCCACGCCACCGCGACACCGGTCGGCCAGGCGTTGAAGATGATCCGGCCCGCCACGCGGCGCAGGACCTCGGCGACCTCACCGGCCTCGGCGTGGTCCGACTCGGCGGCGTGCACCGTGCCGGTCAGCGTGCCCGGCAGCTTCGCGAGCACCGGGTGCAGCTCGTCCGGCGACGAGTACGTCACGACCAGCGCCGCCGGGCCGAAGTGCTCCTCGGTCAGCTTCTCGAGGTTCTCCTCGAACACCTTCACCGACGTGCTGAACAGCAGCGGCGCCACCGCCCACGCCTCGTCCGGCCGCGTGCCGGTCGACACCACGGAGACCAGGTCCGAGGCGGCCAGCGCGTCCGTGCCCGACTTGTAGGAGTCGCACATGCGCTCGTTCAGCATCGCGCCACCGGACGACGCGGCGACCGCCTCGCCCAGCGCGGGCACGATCGACTCCGGCGCGAACACCAGGCCGGGGTTCGTGCAGAACTGCCCGACGCCCATCACCAGCGACTGCGCGAACCCGGCCGCGATCTCCGGCGTGGCCGCGCCCGGCAGGATCACCGTCGGGTTCACGCTGCCCAGCTCGCCGTAGAACGGGATCGGGTCCGGCCTGCCCTGCGCCAGGTCGAACAACGCCCGGCCGCCGCCGGTCGAGCCGGTGAAGCCGACCGCGCGCACCGCCGGGTGCTTCACCAGCGCGACACCGGCCTCGGTGCCGTACACGATCCCGAACACGCCCTCGGGCGCACCGGCCTCGCGCAGCGCGTCGACCACGACCCGCGCGGTCTCGCGCGACGTCGACGGGTGCGCCGAATGTGCCTTCACCACAACGGAACAGCCGGACGCGAGCGCGGAGGCCGTGTCACCGCCCGCCACCGAGAACGCGAACGGGAAGTTCGACGCGGAGAACACCGCCACCGTCCCCAGTGGACGGAGAACGCGACGGAGCACCGGCCGCGGCGGGATGATGTCCGGGTTCGCCGAGTCCAAAGTGGCCTCGACGTAGCTGCCCTCGCGCAGCACCTCGGAGAACAGCCGCAACTGGTTCGTCGTGCGCTTCAGTTCGGTCGTCAGCCGCGGCACGCCCAGAGCTGTTTCGCTGTCGGCCGTCTCGATCAGCAACGCCGACTCGGCGTCGAGCGCGTCCGCGACCTTCTCCAGCACCACGGCGCGGTCCGCCGCCGCGACGGCCGACCAGGCCGGGAACGCGGTGGCCGCGGCCGAGGCGATGCGGTCCACCTCGCCGTCGGGGGTCTTCGCAACCGGTTCGCCGTACGGCTCACCGGTGCGCGGGTTGTATCCCTGCACGCCGTGGCTCAACGCCCTGCCTCCTTGACTGCCGTGTCGAAATCGGGGCCGCACCAGACGCCGCCCAGGTACTTCACCGCGGGCGACGAGGGATCCGGCTCCCCGTGCTTCTCCAGAACCTCGGCCGCGTACACCTCGGAGTCGTCCTGCGGTTCGTACCCCAGGGAGCGGGCCTCGTCCAGCGAGAACCAGGCGCGCTTGTTGGCCGAGATGCCCCACACGACGCGGAAACCCGGTGAGGGGGCGGAAAGGCACGCCTCGAACAGGCGCGCGGCGTCGTCCGGAGACATCCACGTCGACAGCATCCGCACGTCGCGCGGCTTCTCGAAGCACGAGCCGATGCGGATCGCGATCACGTCCAGGCCGTAGCGGTCGGCGTACAGCGACCCCAGTGCCTCCATCGCCACCTTGGACACGCCGTAGTAGGTGTCCGGGCGGGGGAAGAGGTAGTCGCCTGCCTCGCCGTCGGCCTGTTCGACGTAGCCCACGGCGTGGTTGGAGCTCGCCAGGACCACCCGGCGGACGCCGGCACGCCGTGCGGCTTCCAGGACCGTGTGGGTGCCGTCGATGTTGACGCGCAGGATCTTGTCCCACGACTCCTCGAGGCTGTGGCCGCCGAGGTGGATCACCGCGTCGACGCCCTCCAGCGCCGCCTCCATGGCGGCCATGTCGGTCACCGACGCCTCGACGAGCTCGACGTTCTCGCCGTCGGCGGCCGCGGGCAGCTCCGCGATGTCCAGCAGCCGCAGGACGCGGCCCTCCGCGGCGAGGCGGGGGCGCATGAGCGTGCCCACCCCTCCGCCGGCGCCGGTGATCAGGATGCGTGCGGTCACGGGTTGGAGCCCTCCGTCTTGATCAGGTGGATCGGCAGGAAATCAGCGACCGAACTGGCGGAGGAGTTCGGTGATCGTGCGGGCGGCGTCGAGCAGGGCCGAGATGACCTGCCGCTCGTGCTCCGGGGTGAGCCTGCCCAGCGGCACCGAGCAGCTCATCGCGTCCAGCACGGGGTTGCGGTAGGGCAGTGCCACCGCGAAACAGCCCAGGCCGGGCGTGTTCTCCTCGCGCTCGTGGGCGAAACCCGCGTTGCGGAACCCGGCGAGCTGCTCGTGCAGCGCGGCCCTCTCCGTCACGGTGTTGGGCGTCAGCGGCGCCAGTTCGTCGGGGAGGATCTGGTCGACCTCCTCGGGCGTGCGCGTCGAGAGCACGGCCTTGCCCAGGGACGTCGAGTGCGCGGGCAGCCGGCGGCCGACGCGCGAGACGACGCGCAGGTGGTGCTCGGACTCGCGGCTCGCCAGGTAGACGACGTCCGCACCGTCCAGGCGGGCGAGGTGGACCGTCTCGTTGATGTCCTGGCGAACCTGTTCCATCACGCGGATCGCCGCCCGCACAACGGGGTCGTGGTCCAAATAGGACGTACCGACGAGCAGTGCGCGCACGCCGATGCCGTAGGTGCCCCTGTCCGAGTCGACCTCCACCCAGCCGCGCGCCACCAGCGTCTGCAACAGCATGTACAGGCTGGACTTGGGGTAGCTGAGCTCGCGGTGCAGCTCGGTGAGCGTCAGCCTGCGGTCTGACGCGGACAGCACTTCGAGCAGCTCCACCGTGCGGTCGGCGGACTTCACCGCCCCGGGACGCGCTGTGCCCTTGTCGATCGGCGACGCCACCTGACCTCCTCGAAACAGTTAAGCAACTTGCCCTTGACACGTTGCTGTGCTGATTCTTACAGTCCTGCACCAGGTTCACAAGTACGACCCAGGTTCACGTATCTGAACACGAAGGGCTCCGACGATGCGCCGTAGAACTGCCACCACACTCGCCACGCTCGGCGTGGCCGCGCTGCTCGCGGGATGCGGCAGCGGTGGCAGCACCGCCGCGTCGAACAAGGACCCGAACAAGCCCCTCGAGGTGTGGACCCGCTCGACGGAGGCGACCGCGAAGGTCTACGAGAAGATCTTCAAGTCCTTCACCGAGAAGACCGGTGTGCAGGTCGACTACAAGCCGATCTTCAACGACTTCGACAAGCAGGTGCAGCAGCGCGCCGCGTCCAAGGACCTCCCGGACGTCGTCATCACCGACACCGGCTCGCTCGGCAACTTCGTCAAGCAGGGCTGGACGACCGAGGTCGCCAAGGACGACGTGGCGGGCGCCGGCGACATCGTCGACCGCGCCTGGAACAACGGGAAGGGCGCGGACGGCAAGTACTACGCCATCCCGTACTCCACCCAGGCGATGGTCACGCTGATCCGCAAGGACTGGCGCGAGAAGCTCGGCAAGCCGATCCCCACCACGTGGGAGGAGCTCGACGACCTCGCGAAGGCGTTCACCCGCGACGACCCCGACGGCAACGGACAGAACGACACCTACGGCATGCTCGTGCCCGGCACGACCGACCGCGGCTACCTCGCGTGGTGGGCGTCTAGCTACATCTGGCAGGGCGGCGGCGACATCCTCAAGGACGAGGGCGGCGGCAAGTTCCGCGTCGGCATCGACTCGCCCGAGTCGACCAAGGCCGTCGAACGGCTGCGCAAGCTCTTCTGCGACGACAAGGTCATCCAGCCCGGTTCGCTGACCCTGGGCACGAACGACGCGCATCCGCTGTTCGAGTCGGGCAAGAGCGGCATCTACCTCACCGGCCCGTACATGATCGGCCGCTTCGACAAGTCGCTCGGCAAGGACAGGTACGAGGTCGTCGCGTCCCCGAAGGGACCGGCCGGTGCCACGGTGCTCGGTGAGGGCGAGAACATCTACCAGATGGCGGGTTCCGCGAAGACCGCCGAGCAGAAGAAGCTCGCCGAGTACCTGATCACGCCCGAAGCGCAGCAGGCCGGCATGAAGGGCGACCCGCAGCCCGTGGTCCGCCTGCCCGTCAACAAGACCGTCGACGTCAACGCGACGTACAACGACCCGCGCTGGGCGACCGTCGCGGGCGTGTACTCCAGCGAGGCGCGGCCGTTCCCGAGCGTCCCGAACTTCGCGCCGTTCCGGCAGAAGACCTCGGAGACCCTGAACTCCATCTTCGCCAAGTGCCCCGCCGACTCCTCGGCCGAGCTGAAGTCGCTGGCGGACGCGCTGAAGAAGGAGCTCGACAACCAGAAGGCGTCGAAGTGACGGCAGTTCAGTCCTTCGGCGACACCCGAGACGTGGGCTCGACGGCTAGTGGCGGCGGTGCCGTCGACACCCACCCCGTGAGGCGGCGCCGCCGGCGCCGCCTCACGGGAGCCACCTTCATCCCGTGGTTGTTCCTGCTCCCCGCCGCGCTGATCTTCCTGGTCTTCAAGTTCATCCCGATGGCCGAGGGCATCCGGCTCTCGCTGTTCGAGGTCCGGCCCTTCCTCGGCGACGTCTTCGTCGGGTTCCGGAACTACGCGACGATCCTGCAGGACGAGAAGTTCCTGACCGCCAGCTGGCACACGCTCGTGCTGGCCGGCGGTCAGACGGTCGGCGCGATGGTGATCGGGTTCTTCCTGGCGTTGCTGCTGGAGGGCCACACCAAGTCGCTGTGGTTCGTCCGGTCCGCGGTGTTCCTGCCCGTCGTGGCGGCCACCGCGGTCATCGGTGAGATCTGGCGGCTGTTCTTCTACCCGGCGCCCGAGGGCTTCCTCAACGAGCTGATCTCGTGGGTCGGTCTCGGGCCCTGGGAGTACATCCACAGCACGGACACCTCGCTGGTGTCGGTCATGTTCGTGGGCATCTGGAAGCACGCCCCGTACGACATGGTGCTGATCCTCGCCGGGCTCGCCGGCATCGACCGCCAGCAGTACGAGGCCGCCGCGATCGACGGTGCCTCGACGCCCCAACGGATCTGGAACGTCACACTGCCCGCTTTGCGCCCGGTCATCACGATCCTGCTGACCCTGGCGGCGATCCGCGGCCTGCGCGTCTTCACCGAGGTGTACGTGCTCACCGGCGGTGGGCCCGCGGGATCGACCGACGTCTGGATGACCCGCGTCTACACCACGGCGTTCGAACAGTCCGAAGCCGGGCTCGCCTCGGCTGGTTCGGTGCTGTTGTTCCTGGTTACCTTGGTCCTGACGGTCAGCGTGCAGTGGTACCGCCGGTGGAAGGAGGCGCGATGAGCGTCAACTCGAGTCGCTTCGACAGCGCCATCGGCTGGTCCACCCGCCCGGACGCGTGGGTCAGCAAGGGCATCCGGTTCGTCTTCAGCGCCGTCGCTGTAATCCTTTTCTGCGGCCCCCTGCTGGTCATCTTCTCCGGCGCGTTCGACCACAACCCGGACCCGACCAAGCTGTCGGTGGTCCCGGACAGCCCGTCGCTGATCAACTTCCAGGTCGCGGCGGAGAACAGGATCTGGCACTACCTGACGAACTCGCTGGTCATCGCCGGTGGCGCGCTGCTGTTGCAGCTGTCGGTGAGCGTGTTCGCCGCCTACGCGTTGGCGCGCAAGAAGTTCCGCGGTCAGGCCATCGCACTGCTGGTCATCCTCGCCACGATGATGTTGCCGGAGGAGGTCATCGCGATCCCGCTGTCGCTGGTGATCGGAGACCTGCCGCTGGTGCACGTGAGCCTCAAGGGCACCCTGCTCGGCGTCATCCTCCCGCTGGGGGCGTGGGGTTTCTCCATCTTCGTCATGACGGAGTTCATGCGGGAGATCCCTGCGGAGCTGGAGGAGGCGGCCAAAGTGGACGGTGCAGGGGAGCTGCGCCTCTTCGCGCAGATCATCCTCCCGCTGTGCAAACCCGCGCTCGGCGTCATCGCCGTGTTCGGCTTCAACATGATTTGGGAGCAGTACCTGCTTCCCCTGATCGTCGCCGCCGACCCCTCCGATTACACGCTCACGGTCGCACTGCTCGCGCTCCGCTCCGACGACCAGGTCGGAACGGGCATCGTGCTGGCCGGTGCGTTGCTGGCGCTGGTGCCGAGCCTGGTCGTGTACCTGTCGCTGCAGAAGTCCTTCCTGCGTGGGATCACCACCGGAGCGATCAAGGGATGAGTCTGGTTATGCAACTCGATGGTGTGCTGTTCTTCCCGGTGACCCCGTTCGACGGCGAGGGGAACATCGCCTACGACGTGCTCGCCGAGCACGTCAAGCACGGTGTCTCCGCCGGGCCGGGCGCCGTGTTCGCCGCCTGCGGCACCGGCGAGTTCCACGCGCTGGGGCTGGAGGAGTTCGAACGCGCGGTCGCCGTCGCGGTCGAGGCGACGGCGGGCAAGGTGCCGGTGTTCGCCGGCGCGGGCGGCTCGATCGTGGCCACCAAGCAGTTCGTGAAGGCGGCGGAACGCGCCGGCGCGCAGGGCATCCTGCTGCTGCCGCCGTACCTCGTGAGCAACCCGGCCGCCGGTCTCGTGCGGTACGTGGCCGAGACCGCCGCCGTCACCGAACTGCCGATCATCGTGTACCAGCGCAACAACGCGGTGTTCACGCCCGAGACGGCCGTCGAGGTCGCCCGGATCCCGAACGTCGTCGGCTTCAAGGACGGCCTCGGCGACCTCGACCAGATGCAGCGGGTCGTGCTGTCGGTGCGTGCCAACGTTGACAAGCCCTTCCAGTTCTTCAACGGCCTGCCGACCGCGGAGATGACGCAGCTCGCGTACCGGGCCATCGGGGTCGAGCTCTACTCGTCGGCGGTGTTCTGCTTCGCGCCCGAGATCTCGATCGGTTTCTACAACGCCGTGCAGGCGGGTGACACGGACCTGGTGAACCGGTTCCTGCACGAGTTCTACAAGCCGCTCGTGGAGCTGCGGGACAAGGTCCCCGGCTACGCCGTCGGCCTGGTCAAGGCCGCGGTGCGCGCGAACGGGTTCGAGGTCGGGGGAGTGCGGCCGCCGCTCATCGACCCGACGGACGAGCACCTCGCCGCACTGGACAAGATCATCGGCGCGGGCAAGGCACTGCTGAGCTGAGAGGGCGTCCGGCATGAAGATCACCGAGATCGTTCTGACACCGATCGCGTTCCGGGACCCGCCGCTGCTGAACTCGGCGGGCGTGCACGAGCCGTGGGCGCTGCGCACGATCGTCGAGGTGCACACCGACGAGGGCATCTCGGGTCTCGGGGAGACCTACGGCGACCTCGGGCACCTGGAGCGCTCGCGGTCCGTTGTGGACTCCCTCATCGGACTGGACGTGTTCGCCCTCAACGAGATGCACGCACGGGTGGCGGCCGCGCTGGGTGGTGAGGCCGGGCCGGACAAGCACGGCCTGACCGGCAAGATCACGGCGGAGAGCACCGTCGACCGCGTGTACTCGCCGTTCGAGGTCGCCTGCCTCGACATCCAGGGCAAGGCGCTCGGGCGTCCGGTCAGCGACCTGCTGGGTGGCGCGGTCCGTTCCTCCGTGCCCTACTCCGCCTACCTGTTCTACAAGTGGGACGGGCATCCCGGCGCCGAGCCGGACGAGTGGGGCGAGGCGGTCGACCCCGCGGGCATCGTCGCGCAGGCCTCGAGGATGATCTCGCGGTACGGGTTCGGGTCGATCAAGCTCAAGGGCGGTGTCTTCCCGCCGGAGCAGGAGATCGAAGCGATCCGGGCGCTGCGCGAGGCGTTCCCTGACCACCCGCTGCGGCTCGACCCGAACGCGGCCTGGTCGGTCGAGACGTCGTTGAGGGTGGCCGCGGAGCTCGACGGCGTGCTGGAGTACCTGGAGGACCCGACCTCCGAGATCTCCGGGATGGCGGAGGTGGCCGCGAAGGCACCGATGCCGTTGGCCACCAACATGTGCGTGGTCGCCTTCGAGCACCTCAAGCCGTCGGTGGAGCAGGACGCCGTGCAGGTGCTGCTGTCGGACCACCACTACTGGGGCGGCCTGCAGCGCTCGCGCCAGCTGGGGATGATCTGCCAGACGTTCGGCATCGGCCTGTCGATGCACTCGAACTCGCACCTCGGCATCTCGCTGGCCGCGATGACGCACCTGGCCGCGGCGACGCCGAACCTCAACTACGCGTGCGACACGCACTACCCGTGGAATGCGGCCGACGAGGTCGTCGAGCCCGGTGTGCTGTCCTTCGTGGACGGCGCGGTGCCGGTCCCGACGACGCCGGGGCTCGGTGTGTCGCTGGACCGCGACGCGCTGGCCCGCCTGGCGGAGAACTACGTCCGCTGCGGCATCACGGCTCGCGACGACACGGGCTACATGCAGAAGTTCGACCCGAGCTACGAGAGGAAGCGTCCCCGGTGGTGAAGTCGGTTGTCCACGCCTATCCGTGGGACCTGATCGGAGATCCCGACGCCGTCGCGCGGTACCAGGCGCTCGGGGTCGACGCGATCGCGCTCGCCGCGTCGTACCACACGGTGCGGGCCGCGACGCCGTTGCACCCGGAGCACCGCCTGGTCGACGCCCGGCACGCGGCGTTCTACCTGCCGGTGCGGCCGGAGAGGTACGGCCGCCTGGTGCCCGCCGAACCGTCCTGGGTGGACGGTGCGGACTCGTTCGGCGAAGCGGCCGCCCTGGTCCGTGCCGCCGGACTGCCGGTGTACGCGTGGACCGTGCTCACGCACAACTCGCGCCTCGGCGACCTGCACCCGGACGTGACGGTGGTGAACGCGTTCGGGGACCGCTACCCGTACGCGTTGTGCACCGCGCAGCCCGACGTCGTGGAGTACACGTCGGTGCTGGTGTCGGAGGTGCTGGAGCTCGGTGCCCCCGACGGGATCGTGCTGGAGGCCTGCGGGCCGCTCGGGTTCTTCCACGGCGGGCACCACGAGAAGACCGACGGCACGGACTGGGACGCGGTGCAGCAGAAGCTGTTGTCGCTGTGCTTCTGCTCGGCCTGCACCGCCCTCTACGCCGACCCGGATGCTCTGCGAGACGCGGTCCGGGCCGGGGTCGACCGCGGCGCTCCTGCCGTCGAGGAAGCGCTGGGAGCGCTCGCGGACGACGTCCGGGCCGTGCGCACCGGCGTGGTGCGGTCGTTGCGGCAGCGGCTCGTGGGCGAGATCCGTGCCGCCGCGCCCTCGGTGCGGGTCGGCATGCACGTGACGGCGGACCCCTGGGGCACCGGGCCGTTCGCGACGGTGGCCGGGGGAGTCGGCGCTGACATCGATGTCCTGACGACCATGTGCTGGCCCGGCCCGGACGTCGCCGTGCCCGGCATCGAGGCCCTGCGCGCCGAGGCTCCGGACAGCCGGATCGCGGCGTACGTGCTGGGGCTGCCGCCGAAGCCCGCCGACGGCGCCGCGCTGTCGAAGGAATGGCTCGCGTACCTCGACGCCGGTGTCGAGGAGTTCCACCTCTACCACGGAGGATTGGCTTCGGCCGCTCGTTTGGAAGCGTTGCGGGAAGCAGTGGCCACCGTCAGCCGGTAACTGTGAAAGCAAGTCGTTGCAACCCGTTGTGAGCGCGGTTCCGTCCTTCTCACATGAGGCACATAGGAACCGTAGTCGGCACCGGCGTACTGCTCCTCGCCATCTCGGCCTGTGGCAGTGCGCAGAACGCGGCGCCCGGGGCAGGTGGCGGCGAGACGCTGCCGACCGCCACCTCGTCCTCCGAAGCGCCCCCCGAGGCACCGCCGAACGCGTCCCCCGGTGAAGTTCCGCCGGACGGCAAACCCGTGACCAAGCTCGACACGAACGCGCTGCCGGAGGACCAGCCGCGCACCGTGTGGACTGTGGGCGACGGCAAAACCGTCGGCGTCATCGGCCAGGAAGGCGGATGTGGCAAGGCCAGCGCGTCCGTGCTGGAGCAGAGCGCGTCCGCGGTGAAGATCGAGCTGCTGGAGACGACGCCGCTGACGAAGCAGATGTGCACCATGGACATCCGCTTCCCCCCGCTGACGGTGCAGCTCTCCGAACCCCTCGGTGAGCGCACGGTCGTGCTGACGTCGCGGCAGGAGCAGAAGTAGACCTCCCTCCCCGCGGTGCCCGGCCGGCACCTGCCCCGCCGGCCGGGCATCCCCCCTTTTTTTTCGATCTCTTCTCCTCGACCTCTTCTCCGCGACATCGAAATATTCGACCGGACAGGTCGCAGGACATTTCACAGGGACTTCTTGTCCCGGTTTGCGAGGATGGTGCGCATGAGAAACGCCGTCGCTGCCGTTGCTCTCGCCGTCGTGCTCGCCGGCTGTTCTTCCGGCACGCAGTCCGGCGCGCCCGGCTCCAGTTCGCAGGGCGGTTCCTCCACCGCCACGACCGCGCCCGGTTCGAGCGGCACCCCCGGCTCGTCGGGCGCGAACCCGACCGCCCCGGCCCAGCCCCCGGTCTCGATCTCGGAGGAGAAGCCGGTCATCCCTCCGAACGTCACGCCCGTGGCGAAGGAGAAGGTCGACACGACATCGTTGTCAGACACCTACCGCGACGAGGCCTACGTCTTCGGGGACGGCCGCGACGTCGAGGTCTTCGGCGTGGGCGGCGGGTGCAAGGAGGCCCGCGCCGAGATCACCGGCCAGTCCGCCGACGTCGTCCAGATCACGCTGGTCACGATCACCAAGCAGCCTCCCGGCACCATGTGCACCCAGGAGGTCCGCCAGGTACCGCTGACCGTTCGGCTGGACGCGCCGCTCGGTGACCGCCGGCTCGTGCTGGAATCCCGCGAAGAAACCGGCTGAGAGCGCACCCGTGGAATCCGTCGACATCGCGTATGGCGACCGCGTACTGCGTGTATACGACGTGGGTACGGGTGTGCCGGTGTTCTGGTGCCACGGCACGCCCAACCTCGGAAAGCCGCCGAGACCGCTGTTCCGTCCCGGCGTGCGCTGGATCTCCTACGACAGACCCGGTTACGGCGGGTCCACGCCCGTGGGCGACAGGCCTGTCGGAACGGCGGCGGCTGATATATCGCATATCGCCGCCGAGTTCGGCATTGAGCGGTTCGCGGTGGCCGGGCACTCCGGCGGCGCACCACACGCCCTCGCGTGCGCCGCCCTGCTGCCCGGCCGCGTGACCGCCGTCCTGGCCGTCGCACCGCTGGCGCCCTTCACCGCGGAGGGCCTGGACTGGTTCGGCGGCATGATCTCCTCCGCCGAGGGGTCCCTGAGAGCGGCCGCCGCGGGTCGCGAGGAGAAGGAGCGCTACGAGGCGTCCGGCGTCGAGTACGAGCACGAGTTCTCCGAGGCGGACCTGGCCACGTTGCGCGGTCCGTGGTCGTGGCTCGGCGAGGTGGCCGGGTCGGCGCTGCCGGACGGTCCCGGACCGCTCGTCGACGACGACCTCGCCTACGTCACGCCGTGGGGCTGCGACCCGGCGGCCATCACCGCGCCGACCCTGCTGCTGCACGGCGACCGCGACGGCATCAACCCGCCGTCGCACAGCCGGTGGCTGGCTTCGCGGATTCCCGGCGCGGAGCTGCGCATCACACCGGGCGACGGCCACATCTCGGTCCTGGACCACGCCTCGGACGGCCTCGACTGGCTGCTGGCCCGCTGATCGGCGCCCCAGCGCCCGGAACCATGCGAAACCCCCGGCCGGGCGGTGGCGGACACGCGCACCGTTCGACCGGGGGTCCGGGTGAGAGGTTCTAACGCCAGGAAATCAGCGCCGGAAACTGATCTGCAGCGTCGGGGTCGACGTCTCCGCGAAGAAGTCGTTGCCCTTGTCGTCGACGACGACGAACGCGGGGAAGTCCTCGACCTCGATCTTCCAGACCGCCTCCATGCCCAGTTCGGGGTACTCGAGCACCTCGACCTTGCGGATGCAGTCCTGCGCCAGACGGGCCGCCGGGCCGCCGATCGAGCCCAGGTAGAAGCCGCCGTGCGTCGCACACGCGTTGGTGACCTGCTTCGAGCGGTTGCCCTTGGCGAGCATCACCATCGACCCGCCCGCAGCCTGGAACTGCTCGACGTAGGAGTCCATGCGGCCGGCGGTGGTCGGGCCGAACGAACCGGAGGCGTAGCCCTCGGGCGTCTTGGCCGGACCGGCGTAGTAGACCGGGTGGTCCTTCATGTACTGCGGCATGTCCTCGCCGGCGTCGAGGCGTTCCTTGATCTTGGCGTGCGCGATGTCGCGCGCCACGACCAGCGGGCCGGTCAGCGAGACGCGGGTCTTCACCGGCAGCTTGGTGAGGATCTGGCGGATCTCCGCCATCGGGCGGGTCAGGTCGATGTTCACGACCTCGTCGGACAGGTCCTCGCCCTCGATCTCGGGCAGGAACTGCGCCGGGTCGCGCTCCATCTGCTCCAGGAACACGCCGTCGGCGGTGATGCGGGCCTTCGCCTGGCGGTCGGCCGAGCACGACACCGCGATGCCGACCGGCAGGGACGCGCCGTGGCGGGGGAGGCGGATCACGCGCACGTCGTGGCAGAAGTACTTGCCGCCGAACTGCGCGCCGATGCCGAAGTTGCGGGTCAGCTCCAGGACCTGCTGCTCCAGGTCCGTGTCGCGGAACGCGTGGCCCGACGCGGAGCCCTCCGTCGGCAGCGTGTCGAGGTAGCGGGCCGAGGCGAGCTTCGCGACCTTGAGGTTCTGCTCGGCGGACAGTCCGCCGACGACGACGGCGAGGTGGTACGGCGGGCACGCGGCCGTGCCGAGCGAACGCAGCTTCTCGTCCAGGAACGACGCGAGGCGCTTCGGGTTCAGCACCGCCTTCGTCTCCTGGTAGAGGAACGTCTTGTTCGCGCTGCCACCGCCCTTGGCCATGAACAGGAACTCGTACACGGGCTCCTGGCCGGGCTTGTGGAACACCTCGATCTGCGCGGGCAGGTTCGTACCGGTGTTCTTCTCGTCCCAGAACGTCAAGGGAGCCATCTGCGAGTAGCGCAGGTTGAGCTCCTGGTAGGCCTCGTAGACACCGCGGGCCAGCGCCCTCTCGTCGTCACCGCCGGTCAGGACGGTCTCGGAGCGCTTGCCCATGATGATCGCCGTGCCGGTGTCCTGGCACATCGGCAGCACGCCGCCGGAGGAGATGGCCGCGTTGCGCAGCAGGTCCATGGCGACGAAGCGGTCGTTGCCGGACGCCTCGGGGTCGTCGACGATCTTGCGCAGCTGGGCGAGGTGCGACGGGCGCAGCAGGTGCTGGATGTCGCGGATCGCTTCCTTGGCCAGCAGCGTCAGCGTCTCGGGCGCGACTTCCAGGAACTTGCGGTCACCGGCCTCGATCAGCTTCACCCCGTCGGAGGTGACGAGGCGGTACTCGGTCTCGGTGTCCTTCGCGAGCGGCAGGACGTCGGTGTACTCGAAAGTGGTGGGCACGTCGTACACAACTCCAACGGTGTGCAGTTCGGATCAGAAAACCGTACCGCCATCAAACGGGCGTTCCGATGTGATCCCCGACCACCGCGCTGTTCCGTACCCCACAAACGCGGAAGGCCGGGGCGGCCCCCGGCCGTCCCGACCTTCCTTCGCGTGCGACTCCCGGCTCACGACGGGCGACGCGTGGCTCTGGTAACGCCCGACCGTGCCGTGAGTTGAGTCACAAGTCAATACTGCCGGACGGGTGAGTTACGAGGCGTAGGCCCGCAACTTCGCCGCCCGCTCGCCCTGGCGGAGCTTCGACATGACCTCGCGCTCGATCTGGCGCACCCGCTCGCGCGAGAGGCCGAACCGCTTGCCGATCTGGTCGAGCGTGCGCGGCTGGCCGTCCTCGAGGCCGTAGCGCAGCCGGATCACGGCCTGCTCGCGCGGCTCCAGCGTGGCGAGCACACGGCGCAGGTCGTCCTGCAGCAGCCCGGAGATGACGGCGCTCTCGGCGTCGGTGGCGTCCGAGTCCTCGATGAAGTCACCGAGGGGCGCGTCCTCCTCCGTGCCGACCGGCATGTCGAGCGATACCGGGTCACGGGCGTGGTCGAGCAGGTCGGCGACCTTGTCGACGTTGAGGCCGGCCTCCTTCGCCAGTTCCTCGTTCGTCGCCTCGCGGCCGAGCGTCTGGTGCAGGTCGCGCTTGATCCGCGCGAGCTTGTTCACCTGCTCGACGAGGTGGACGGGGAGGCGGATGGTGCGGCCCTGGTCGGCCATGCCGCGGGTGATCGCCTGGCGGATCCACCACGTCGCGTACGTCGAGAACTTGAAGCCCTTGGTGTAGTCGAACTTCTCGACCGCGCGGATCAGACCCAGGTTCCCCTCCTGGATCAGGTCCAGCAGCGGCATGCCGCGGCCGGTGTAGCGCTTGGCCAGGGAGACGACGAGACGCAGGTTCGCCTTGAGCAGGTGGTCCTTGGCGCGGCGGCCGTCGCGGACGAGCGCCCCCAGCTCTTCGCGACGGGTGGGGGTGAGGCGCTTGGCCGTCTCCATGACGTGCTGCGCGAACACACCGGCCTCGATGCGCTTGGCGAGCTCCACCTCCTCCTCGGCCGTGAGGAGCGCGGTCTTGCCGATTCCGTTCAGGTAGACTCGAACGAGGTCAGCTGCTGGACCCTGGGCGTCGAGTTCGTGCTCGACGACGGTGGGCGTGTTCTCTCCGACTTCACGGTCGGAGATCCTCGTGACGGTCATGGATCTCCCTCCCCCTGGTGCGGGCGACGCTGCTGTCGGTCAGGCCTGTGGCTCCTGATCGATCAGTCGCGCGTGGCGGTCAAGGCGGCGCGGCGCTGCGCCCTGGTTGCCGGTTGCGGCGGGCCCGCTCGGGATCCCATCGCTAGCTGGCTGATACCTGGGTAACGAACGCGATTCCGAATTCGTTCCCGACTTCCATGACCTGAAGACGTCACCGCTGTCACAGCGGTTGCGCGACTAATCTGAGAACTGCCTGAGAACCCTTTAGTCAGAGCTCCACGATCACCGTGAACGGGCCGTCGTTCACGCTCCGCACCTTCATCTCGGCCCGGAAACGTCCCGTTTCGACGCGCGCGCCCTTTTGGCGTAGTTCCCGCACCACGGCGTTCACCAAGGGTTCAGCGTGCTCGGGCCGGGCGGCCGCCGTCCAGGACGGACGGCGACCCTTCCGCGTGTCCCCGTACAGGGTGAACTGGCTGACGACCAGCAGTGGAGCACCGGTCGACTCGCACGACCGCTCGTCGTCGAGGATGCGCAGCCCGTGCAGCTTCTGCGCCATTTTGCGGGCGTGGTCGTCGGTGTCGTCGTGGTGGACGCCGAGCAGGACCAGCAATCCGGGCTCGTCGATCGCGCCGACGATCTTCCCCTCGACTTCGACACTCGCCTCTGTGACGCGCGCCACAACCGCTTTCACGCGGGAATCAACATTCCGTGCCGGATGAGATCACGAACGATCGGCAAGGCCGCTTCGGCGTCGATTTCTCCGTAAGCGAACTCGAGCAGCGAGAGCAGGTCCTCGAGCGGCAACGCCCCGTTGCAGCCCGCGACGAGCTTCGCCGTGGCCTCGTCGACCTCGTGCTGCCAGCCGGGCCCGTCCGTGCGGTGCAGGCGCGCGACGACCTTGCGCCAGCCCTCGTCGCCCGGCTCGGACACCTCTTCGAGCAGCACGGTGTCGGCGACCCGGAACCGCTGACCGAGCAGGTCGGGGTTCGCGCGGAGCCACGCGACGTTGTCGAGCCAGCGCGCCGCCTCCGGGCCCAGCGGGTCGTCGTAGGCGTGGCGCAGGTCTTCGCAGATGACCTGTGAGTGCATCTCATCGGTGCGACGGAGTGTCACGTAACCGAAGCCGACGCCCTGGACGTCGTTCTCCTCGAACCAGTCGAGCCACGCCGCGGCCTTCTGGCGGCCCTCGGGGCTGCGCGGGTCGACGCCCGCGTCCTTGAGCCACGTGCCGACGTACAGGGCGGGCTCGGCGATGTCGCGCTGCACGAACCACGCGTCGATGCCGCCCCTGGGCAGCCAGCTGGAGACACGCTCCTCCCAGTCCTCGCCCCTGCGGTGCACCCAGGACGCGAGCAGCTGACCGACGCCGCCCTCGTTGAGGAACGCGGGCAGCTGCCGGATGACCAGCGCCGACGCGTCGTCACCACCGAGGCCGGAGTCGCGGTAGACGAAGTCGACGCGCGGCGGGCCGACGACGAACGGCGGGTTGCACACGACCTGGTCGAACCGCCGGTTGCGGACCGGGCCGAACCACTCGCCCTGCAGCGTCTCGACGTCGAGCTCGTTGATGCGGAACGTGCCCTGGGCGAGCTTCAGCGCGCGCTCGGACAGGTCGGTCGCGGTGATGCGCTCGGCGTGCGTGCTGGCGTGCAGCGCCTGCACGCCGCACCCGGTGCCGAGGTCGAGCAGCGTGCCGACCGGGGTGCGCTTCGTCGCGCGGGCGAGGCTGATGGACGCGTGGCCGACGCCGAGCACGTGGTCCTCGGGGACGGCGCCGCCGCGCACGTCGGAGTCGAGGTCGGCGATGACCCACCAGTTGTCCTCGTACGGCCTGACGTCGAGCCCGGCCCGGAAGTCCCCCGAGGTCCGGCCGGCGGCGACGATCTCGTTCTTGACGGCGTCGTCGACGTCGACGCCCGCCAGCGCGGCGCGGACGTCCTTCTCCGGCTCCTCGTCGCCGAGCAGGAACAGGCGGATCAGCGTGCCGAGCGACCCGGCGTCCTCGCTGGCGCGGCGCGCGGGCTCCGGCTCGCCGCGGCCGAGTGCGGCGTGGGCCTGGGGGCCGAGGGCGTCGACGACGCCGTCAGCGGTGTAACCGGTGTTCAGGAAGGCCTCGCGCAGACGGGCGCACAGGTCTGCAGAAAGATCGGGGTGCACGGGAGGAGATGCTTTCACGCCCCCGGGTTCATCGCGTGACGCGGAGGGCGATGGCCATCGCGAGCCGCTGGTCCGGGTCGTCGAGGGGGAGCGGGGTCACCTCGGCCATCTTCTGCATCCGGTACCGCAGCGTGTTCGGGTGCACGTTGAGCTCCTTCGCCGCCGCCCGCACGTCACCCTGGGCCGCGAGCCACGCCCTCAACGTCGTCGCGTACTGCGTCCCGTACTCGGCGTCGTAGCGCAATATATTGGATATCGGGCCACGGGTCGGGAGGCGTCCCGCGTCCGCGACGGCGGCGAGCCGGTGGAGCAGCACCTGCGCCCACGCGTCGTCGTATACAACCGGTACACCCGTGGAGAGCGCGAGGCATTCGTCGGCCTCCTGCCGTGACGTCGGCAGCTGCGCCGCCTCGGCCGGTCCGCCGATGCCCGCCACCACCTCCGCCTCGGCGGGCAGTTCGCGCACCAGCGACCGCACCCACGCGACGGCGTCGTCGGCGGCGGGGATGACGGTGTAGAGGACGTTGCCGAACAACGCGCTCCGCCCCGGCCGCGACCAGCCGAAGCCGGCCGTGGCGCGCTGGAACGCGAGGACCGCGGCGCCGTGCTCGCCCTCACCCGCGTGGGCCTGCACCGCGATCACCCGCAGGTCGGCCGACGGCAACCCGAGGCGGGCGACGTCGGCGGACTCCGGGTGCTCCAGCAGCCTGATCACCAGATCCGCCTCGGCCTGGCGTTCGAGGTCGGTCGACGCCCGCGACCGCAGCAGGTGCAACGCCGCCGTGCGCGCGCCGTCGACCAACGCGGCGCTGCGGGCCGGGTCCACCGGCCCGGTCACCTCGACCCACACCGATCCGAGCAGCTCGCGGCCGGCGCGCACGGCGGCGACGAGCCGGTTGCCCAGCTGAGGGGTCAGCTTGGGCACGAAGATCGGTTCGTCCGACGACGCGAGGTGCGTGAACACCCCGAACTCGTCCAGCGCCCGCCGCGCTTCCTCCGGCACCCGCCGCCCGAGGATGGTCTGCACGCGGACGGGGTCGACGTCCTCCTGCCGGTAGGAGTAGGCGAGCACGCGGGACTGCTGGTCCTCGATCGTCACCGGCCCGCCGACCACACCCGCGATGACGTCGGCCAGCCCGAACAGGTCGCCCGTGCGCGTACCGCCGTTGACCAGCGTCTGCGTGACGTTCGCGAGCTGGCTCCACGGCACCGACGGGTCGACGAGCAGCACGGCCGCGCCGGACTTCTTGGCCGCGGCGACCACCCGTTCGTCGAGCGGCGGCCTGCCGTGCAGGACGACGGCGGAGGCCGCGGTGGACGACACCAGGCGCGCGGCCGCGGCGACCGAGGGCGTGCCCAGACCGAGGAGCACGTCGCCCGCGGCCGCCGGGGTGTTCTCCGCCGGGTCGTGCAGGGCGACACCGCGGAGTTCGGCGTCGCGGCCCCTCGGTGCGCAGGCCAGATGCGTGCCCAGGCTGCCGAGCACGTCCACGAGCCGATCAAGGGCGACCACTCGCGGATGTTAACCGCCGACCGGCTGTCCCCGCCCTCACTCGGACGTGGGACCATGGAACACCTGGAGGTGGTGTCGTGAGCAGTCCCGACCGGAACGACACCCCGGTGTTGATCACCGAGGCGGCCCCGTCCTACGAAGAACAGCACGCCGCCCGGCGCAAGAAGTACGCGATCATGATGAGTCTGCGCTTCCCGTGCCTCATCCTCGCGGCTCTGTTCGCGCACACCTGGTGGCTCGCCCTGTTCTTCATCGTCCTGTCGGTCCCGCTGCCGTGGATGGCCGTGCTGATCGCGAACGACCGGCCGCCGCGCAAGACCGAGAAGGCGAACCGCTACGAGGTCGAGCGCCGCGCCATCACGCAGAAGAGCACGACCGTCATCGACGGCTAGCCCTTCCGCCTATCGCGGCGGTTGCGCTCCGACGACGCCGACCGCGCGCGAGCCCGCCCGCACGCCGCCGAGGAGCGCGTCGCGCTTGGACGCGCCGTCCAGCCACGCCGCGAGGAAACCCGCGTCGAAGGCGTCGCCCGCGCCCGTTGAGTCGACGCACTCGGTGACTTCAGCGGGGACCGAGATGAGCTCGTCCTCGTCCACCCACGTCGCGCCGTCGGGTCCCGACGTCACCACCACGACACCGACGTGCGACAGCAGCGACTTCGCCGAGGCCGGTTCGGAGGAGCCCGTCAACGCGAGCAGCTCGTCGGCGTTGGGCAGCAGGAAGTCGACACCGCGCACGTCCTCCAGGAACGCCTCGGCCGAGTGGATCAGCACGGCCGCCTGGGGGTCCACGGACGTCGTCCAGCCCGCCTCGTGGGCCGCCCGCAGCACGGCGAGACCCGCGGGACGCGAAGTCGCGTCGAGCAGCACGTAACCGGACAGGTGCAGGTGGCCGCCGGTGCCCGCGAGCAGGCCGGGGTCGAGGTCGGCGGGGGAGAAGCGGGCGTTGGCGCCCCGGTCGGGGAGCATCGAGCGCTGGCCGTCGTCGTCCACGAGCACCACGACGCAGCAGGTCGCGAGGTCGGGGTCGACCGCGAACGCGCACTGCACGCCCGCGGAGGTCAGTTCGGCGTGCACCTGGCGGCCCGCCGAGTCGGCGCCCACGCGGGCGACCAGGACCGGGGACGCACCGCACGCGGCCAGCCACACGGCCGTGTTCGCGCCGGCGCCGCCCGGCTCGATGGTGACCTTCGCGCGCACGTCACCGCCGTGGGCGATGGGGCCGGAGTGGCGGGCCACCACGTCGAGGCCCGCGTCCCCGACGACGACCACAGGCCTCATCGGGCCAGCTCACCGGAGAGCGCGACTGCGGTGGCGGCGGCCACGGAGGCGTTGTTGACGACCAGTTCCTCGTTGGCGTCGAGGCTGACGCCCTCACTCGCGGTGTGGAAGTGCTCGAGCAGGACGGGGCTGACGTCCTTGCCGCGCACGTCCTGGTCGACCAGCTTCTGCAGGCCCTCGGCGAGCAGCCGGTCGTGCAGGCCCGCGTCCATCTCGAACGCGGCGGGGATCGGGTTCACCAGCAGCATGCCGCGACCACCGGCCGCGAACACGGCGGCGGCCTCGGCCGGGTTCTCCACGCGCCACGGCACGTCGAACTCCGACTCGCGGCGGTAGAAGGCCGGGAAGCGGGACGTCTGGTAGCCCACGACCGGCACCGACCGGGTCTCGAGGACCTCCAGCGTCGCGCCCATGTCGAGGATCGACTTCACGCCCGAGCAGACGATCAGCACCGGCGTCGTCGCCACGACGTCGAGGTCGGCGGACACGTCCCACGTCTCGCGCGCCCCGCGGTGCACCCCTCCGAGACCACCGGTCGCGAACACCCGGATGCCCGCCTGGTGGGCGAGCGCCGTGGTCGACGCCACGGTCGTCGCGCCGCTGCGACCCAGCGCGTACGCGGCCCCGAGGTCGCGCAACGACAGCTTCACGAGGTCGCCGGAGGTGCAGACGCGGTCGAGCTGGGCCGAGGAGAGCCCGATGTGCGGCACACCGTCGAGCACGGCGATCGTGGCGGGAACGGCACCGGCCTCCCGCACCACCTTCTCGAGGCGCGCGGCGACGGTCAGGTTGCGCGGCGCGGGCAGGCCGTGGGACAGGATGGTGCTCTCGAGAGCGACGACCGGCCGGTTCTCGGCCAGGGCGGCGGCAACTTCGTCAGCGATCTGCAGCGTGGTCACGAGGGGACATCATCCCAGGTACCCTGGGCGCGTGAGCACCCAGACTCTCCCCGAGGTCGACGTACGACCGGACGAGACCGACCAGTCTTCGGACGACACCCCGAAGATGTTCCACTACGTGCGCAAGGCGAAGATCGCTGAGAGCGCCGTGATGGGCACGCACGTGGTCGCGCTGTGCGGCGAGGTCTTCCCGGTCACGCGGTCACCGAAGCCCGGTTCCCCGGTGTGCCCGGACTGCAAGAAGATCTACGAGAGCCTGCCGCCCGGCGGCGACGGCGACTGAGCCACACCCCAGAACCGCACCGACGGCCGCGCCCGGTGCCTCGACCTGACTCGAGGCACCGGGCGCGGCTGTCTCAGTTCGCTGTCGCGGCGACGTCAGCGATGCGTGAGCGAAGTGTGAGCTGCCCCGGTTAGCTTTCGCGCGCACTCCCGCCTCGGGAGGGTGACAACCGCAAACTGGGGGGAACGCGTTGAGATACGCGTGGTTCAGCGCTGCGCACAGACGCACGCGTAGACAGATCTGCCTGCTGCTCGTCGTGGCCCTTGTGCTCTCGGTCGTGTCGGGAGCCGAGTTACCGCCGTCACTGTCCGGCACGTTCCCCCTGGGTGCGTCGACCACTCCGCCCCAGCAGCAGACCGGTACCGCCGAAGGCTCCACCCACGAAGCCACCTCGGACTCCACCCGCGCCAGGAACGCCCTCGCGAAGCGCGACCAGCCGAGGCCCGCGAACGCGGTCGCCGACCAGCCCGTCCCTCTGCCCGAGGTGAGCAGGTCCTCGCCCGAACGCCAGAAGGTCACCCCGAAGGTCGAACAGCCGGCCTCCCTCGACGGTATCGACCCGAACGCCACCGAACGTCCGCAGGACCGCACCGACACGACGCGGACGTTCGACAACCCCGATGGCACCCACACCGTCCGCGTGCACAACGAGCAGGTGAACGTCCGCCAGTCCGACGGCACCTACCTTCCGGTCGATCTCGCGCTCGTGCCGTCGGAGGGCCGGCTCAAACCGAAGAACAGCCCCGCGGACACCACCATCGCGACCACGAGCGCCCGCGGCGACCTCGTTCGCCTCGCGTTCGGCCCCGACCACCGACTCACCTACGGACTGCGTGACGCCGCCGAAGTGCGCGGCGAGGTCGACGGAGCCCAGGTCACCTACCGCGCCGTGCGGCCTGAGGTCGACCTGCGCCTGACCGCGACCCGCACAGGCGTGAAGGAAGACCTCGTGCTGGCCTCGGCCGGCGCACCCACCTCGTTCTCGTTCACCCTCACGACCGAACGCCTGCAGCCCAGGCTCACGAGCGCGGGTGATGTCGAACTCGTGGACGGCGACCGCGTCGTCGCCATGCTGCCCGCCGGGTTCATGGACGACGCGGCGGGTGTCCGTTCCCGCGACGTCCGCTACGCGCTGGACAAGGCCGGCGACCGCACCTGGACGCTGCGCATGGACCTCGACCAGGCATGGCTCTTCGACTCGCAGCGCGTCTTCCCGGTCACGGTGGATCCCACCGTGGGCACCTTCAACACCAGCCTCGACGACACGTACGTGCAGCCGGGCTCGCCCAGCGGCCACTCCTCCGAGGTCAACCTGATCGCCGGGGCCGTCGGCGACGGGCGTGGCATCGGCCGCGCGTACCTGCACTTCCCGCTGCCCGCGGCGCTGTCCAACAAGTACGTCGTCGGCGCATCGCTGGCACTGAACAACTCCGACCCGTCCTGCACCCAGTACCCCTTCACGGCGTTCGAGGTGACCCAGTCCTGGACGGGGACGGGCATCAGCTGGCCCGGTGCCGCCGTCGGGCAGGCGCTCGGCACCGGATCTCTCGGTTCGTGCGCCAACAACCGCTGGTCCGCCATCCCGCTCAACCGCGAGGTCATGACCAGCTGGACGCACAACCGCGCCCTCGCCAACGGCATCAGCGTGCGCGCCAGCAACGAGGCCAACGGCACCGGTCACCGGTTCGCCTCCGCCAACGCCGCCGCGGTCAACACCCCGTACCTCGACGTCCGCTACTCCGACGAGGGCGCGTCGTTCGAGGTCGCCGAGGTGCTGCTGCCGACGGCCAACCGCGCCGGTTCGATCAAGGCCAAGGTCACCAACCTCGGCTCGTCGACCTGGACGCCGGGCAACGGCTTCAAGTTCGGCTTCAACGTCCGGCGCGCGTCCGACAACGCGTTCGTCCGCACCGAGTCGTTCGCGCCGGCGATCTCCATCGCGCCGACGCAGACCGGCACGTTCGAGGTGCCGATCAGCCCGCTGAACCCGGACGAGTACCGGCTCGAGCTGACCATGTTCACGCCGGGCGGCGCGAACTTCCGCGACGCGCACGAGGTTCCGTTCGGAGTCGCGAGCATCAAGGTCAGCAACGTCCCGCCGATGTCGAACAACCAGCAGCCCGGCACCGGCGCGGTCGTCGAGACGAACACCCCCACGCTGTACGCGGACCCGGTGGACGACGACAACTGGCCGGGCAAGGGGTTCAACTACAAGTTCCGGATCTGCACCGACGCGGCGCTGACCGCGGACTGCCAGGAATCGGACTGGACGGCTCAGTCGTGGGCGCCGGCGGCGTTGCGCTGGCACAAGACCTACTACTGGAGCGTCAAGGTCCACGACACCGTCGACGCCACTCCGGACTGGGTCGGAGCGCGGGGCGTCGGCCCGCTCGCGATCACCACGCGCGTGGCGCAGCCGCAGATCACCTCACACCTCGCGGGCAGCCCGGACAGCGTCCAGGGACCCGGACTCGACGCGGGGATCGGCAACTACTCCACGGTCGTCACCGACGCGACCGTCGCCACGGCCGGCCCCGACCTCACGATCACCCGCACCTACAATAGCCTCGACCCCCGGCGCGACACGGCGTTCGGCGTCGGCTGGGCCTCCCGGCTCGACATGCGGCTCAAGGCGGACGACGACGGCTCCGAGAACGTGGTCGTCACGTACCCGACGGGCAGGCAGGTCCGGTTCGGCAAGAACCCGGGCGGTGACAACACCTTCAGCTCGCCGCTCGGTGACAGCACCGACCTCGTCCTCTCGACGGCGACCGGCATCTACACCCTGCGCGACAACTCCGGCTCGAAGTGGGAGTTCGACATCCTCGGCAGGCTCGCGAGGATCACCGACCCCGCCGGACTGGTCCAGACGCTCGACTACAACTCGGGTGACCGTCCCAGCACGATCACGAGCAGCACGAGCAACCGCGCTCTCACGCTCACCTGGCAGGGCACGCACGTCACCAAGGTGACAACCCAGGCGCCCGAGGCCGGCGGGGCGCAGCTGGAGTGGACCTACAGCTACACCGGTGACCGGATGACCTCGGCCTGCGTGCCCGGCGCCGCGCCGAACTGCACCGACTACGAGCACACCCAGGGCAACCACTACCGCAGCACCGTCGTCGACGACAACCCGAAGGCCTACTGGCGGCTCGGCGAGACCTCCGGCACCGCGTTCGCGAACGTCATGGCCCGCAGGCCCGGCCAGAACTCGGCCGCGATGACCGGTGTCGTGCTCGGCGGCGACGGCGCACTCGGTGGCACGACGGACAAGGCCGCGACCTTCGACGGTGTCAGCAGTTACGCGACGCTGCCCGACGACATGACGACCGCGACGATGTCGGCCTCGGTCGAGCTGTGGTTCAAGACCACCTCGCACGGCACTCTGATCAGCTACTCGGACAAGGCGTTCCCCCCGGCCGACCCCGGCGCCACCAAATCGACGCCACTGCTCTACGTCGGCACCGACGGCCTGCTGTACGGCGGATTCACGCTGCGGGACAACGGCGGTGCCCGACAGATCGTCAGCGGCAACACGGTCAACGACGACCAGTGGCACCACGTCGTGCTGTCGGCCGCGATCAACAAGCAGACGATGTACCTCGACGGCGTGAAGGTCGGCGACGACCTCAACGGTTACGTCGACCACCGCAAGCAGGGCAAGTACACCCTCGGTGCCGGCCACACGAAGGACTGGCCCGCCACCAACGGCGGCAACCACTTCTTCGCCGGCGCCATCGACGAGGTCGCCGTCTACACGAGGCCGCTCGGCTCGCTCGCCGCGGCGGCGCACTTCGGGGCGCGGTCCGCGATCGACGAGCTGACCGCCGTCAAGCTGCCCCAGGACGCCCGCCAGTTCGTCAAGCTGACCTACGACAACGTCAACGACCGCGTCAAGACGATGGTCGACCACGTCGGCCGCACCTGGACGATGGACGTCCCCCAGGTGCTCGACTCGACGCGCACGACCGTGCTGCGCGGTCCCGCCAACCACGGTGACTGGACCTACCGGTCGGACATCGACAACGGTGGTCGCCTCCAGTCTCGCGTCCACAGAGGACGAACGGTCTCGTTCGAGTACAACACGGCGGGCTTCCGGTCCGCGCTGGTCGACGAGAACGGCAAGCGGTCGGAGTTCACCACCGACGACCGCGGCAACGTGCTGAGCAACAAGACCTGTCGCGCCGCCGGCTCGTGCAACACGACCTACTTCACCTACGTGACGGGCACCAACGCGCTCGACCCCAGGGGTGACAAGGTCGAGTCCATCTCGGATGGACGATCGACGGACGCCAACGACACCCGCTACCGCCGGACCTACCAGTACGACAGCGTGGGCAGGCTGCTGAAGACGACCTACCCGCTGCCGGACGGGTTCACCGTCGCCCCGGTCGAGACCAACACCTATTCCACCGGGAACGAGCAGGCGGTGGGCGGTGGCCTCGTGCCGGCCGGGCTGCTCGTGAAATCCGTCGGCCGCCGCGGCGACGAGACGGTGTTCTCGTACCGCTCCAACGGTGATCTCGCCACGCAGGTCTCGCCGTCGAAGCTGCACACGAGGTTCACCTACGACGCCATCGGGAGGCAGAAGACCGTCACCACCGCCAACCCCGGCGGCGCGGTCTTCGGCACCACGACCTACGAGTACACGCCGCGGTCGCAGATCGCCAAGGTCACCGAACCGGCCGTGGTGAACCCGTTGACCGGCATCACGCACACCAAGGTCACCACGAACCAGTACGACGGCAACGGCAACGTCGTCGAAGCCGTGGTCTCCGACCTGACGCCGGTGCTGCAGGGCGGTGACGCCGCGCGCGTCACGAAGCAGTTCTACGACGCCAACGACCGCCTGGTCCGCACCGAGTTCCCCGACGGAGGCGTTGAGCGAACCGAGTACCTCGACGACACCCTGACCGAGGTCGCGACCGACGTCCGGGGCACCGTCTGGACCACCCGTTCCGACGAGGAAGGCCGGATCCTCTCGCGCAGCACGAGTGGCGTGGGCGTCGACCCGCTCAACCCCCAGGCGACCAGTCTCGCGGTCGAGTTCAACTCCTACGATCCGGTGGGTCGGCTCTCCGCGACGACCGACGCCATGGGCCGCACCAGGAAGTACACCTACTACGACGACGGTCTGCTCGCGTCCACACAGCTGCAGGGCTGTGTCCGGCCGAACGGTCCGTGCGACCCGGTTTTGGAGGACCGTGTCTACGACCCGGCCGGCAACCTGGTCGAACAGGTCGTCACGGGCGGTCGCAAGACCGTGCAGACGTTCGACGCGGCCGGTTTCCTCACGAAGGCCACCTTCGACCCTGACGGGCTGAACCGGAGCATCACCTACCAGCGGGACGCGGCAGGGCTACCGACCAGGACGGAACGCCGCGGTGCCGCAGACCCGAACCGCGTAGAGACGACCGTCAACACCTACGACACGGCCGGCGAGTTCAAGAGCGAGGACGCGTTCCTCAACGTCGGCGCGGCACTGACGACATCGGTCGACCGCGACGAGCGAGGACTGGTCGTCAAGCTCACCAACCGCCGTCAGCTCTCGACGTCCTTCACCTACAACGCCGCTGGCGAGCTCGTGAACACGGTCAACCCGCCCACCGAGGTGTGGGTCGCCGGCACCGCGACGCAGAACTTCGCGGCGACGGAGACGTTGGGACGCAACGCCTTCGGTGAGGTCACGCACGCACGTGACGCTGCGGGTGGAGTCTCGACGACCAAGTACGACTCGATGGGCCGGGTGGTCGAGGTCGCGTACCCGTCCTACACGGCGCCCGGAGGCACGCCGGTCACACCGACCGCTCGCACCGAGTACAACTTCGCGGGCGACGTGACCAAGACGATCAACGCCCTGGACCGCGTCACCACCAACACCCACGACCCGTACGGCCGCGTCCGCACGACGACTCTGCCGCAGGTCGGCGCGACCCCGACCACGCTGGAACAACGCTACGACCGAGTCGGTCAGCTGCTGACGTCGATCGATCCGCTGAAGGCCGAGATCCGCTACACCTACGACGAGCTCGGCCGGAAGCTGACGACGACCGAGACCGACACGTCGTCGGGCTCGATGCTCTTCTACACCTCGCAGATGTCGTACGACATCGCTGGCAACCTCCTCGAATCGAAGACACCCCAGGGCTTCGCGACGAAGCACACCTACAACAAGGCTGGCGAGGTCCTCAGCACGACCGACCCGACGGGTGTGACGACGGAGTACGGCTACGACATCGCCGGACGGGTCACCACCACGACAGACCCGGCGAAGGTCGTCTCCTCGACGACCTACGACCTGCTGGGCCGGCCGACCGCGACCGCGCACCTCGTGGGTGGGGTGAAGAAGCGGGAGTGGGCGACCACCTACCACCCGAGTGACCAGGTCGCGACGGTGACGACGCCGGAAGGTCGCGTCACCAGGTACGAGTACGACGAGCGCGACAGACTCGACGAGCAGGTGGAGAAGGTCGACGCGACGAAGTCGATCACGACGTCGTTCGGCTACGACAAGCTCGGCAACCGCAGCCGGTTCGTCGACGGCAACAGCCGCGCGACCACCTACACCTACAACTCGACGGGGCTGCCGGAGTCGATCGTCGAACCGCCGACGCCCGACCACCCCAACACGGCCGACCGAACCTGGACGACCAGCTACGACAGGGGTGGCCAGGCGGTGAAGCTCGTCAAGCCGGGTGGCGTCACGGTCGTCCGCGAGTACGACGAGCAGGGCAGGCTCACGACCGAGCGCGGCACCGGGGCCGAGACAACGACCGCCGATCGAACCGTCGGCTACGACAAGGCCGGACGGACCACCAGCGTCAGCGGCCCTCGTGGGGTGAGCACCTACCGCTACGACGACCGGGGCAACCTCCTCGAGTCAGCGGGCCCCGCGGGTGCCGCGACGTACACCTACAACGGCGACGGTACGCTCGCGACGCGCACCGACGTCACCGGCACCGCCACCTTCGGGTACGACAACGCGGGCCGGATGACCAGCGTCGTGGACCCCGTCACCGGCCGCACCGCCGACTACGGCTACGACGAGGCCGGCCGGGTGTCGCTGATCAGCGACCGCACCGTGGCGAACCGGATCAACCGGCGCATCGGCTACGACGAGCTCGGCCGCAAGAGCACAGACCAGGTCCAGCAGATGATCGACGTCGGCCTGCCGCCGCGCGTCGTCACCGGTACCGACTACGGCTACGACCGCGACGACAAGATGACGTCGAAGTCCGCGCCGGGTGCCGCGAACACCTACACCTACGACGGCGCGGGCCGGCTGAGCACCTGGAAGGACAACGCCGGCACCGTCACCTCCTACGGGTGGGACGACGCGGGCAACCGCACGTCCGCGGGTGGCCAGACCTTCACCTACGACGAGCGCAACCGGCTCAAGTCGGGCGGCGGTTCGACCTACACCTACAGCGCCCGCGGCACGCTGGCCTCGACCACGACGAACGGCACCACGAACACCTCGGCGTTCGACGCGTTCGACCAGCTCACCGCAAGCGGTGCCGCTCGTTACAGCTACGACGCGGTGGGCCGGGTCGCCGACCGCAACGGCACACGGTTCCAGTACGCGGGCCTGAGCAACGAGGCCGTCACCGACGGCAGCAGGCAGATCAGCCGCCTGCCCGACGGAACCCCGTTCTCCGACAGGTCCGCGACCGGCTCCGGCAGGATGCTCTTCGCGGACCAGCACGGTGACGTGATCAGCCGGTACCTGGGCGGCAGCGTCGACGGCAAGCGCGCGCTCGACCCGTTCGGCAAGACCGTCTCCTCCTCCGGTGACGTCTCGCCGATCGGCTACCAGGGTGACTGGACCGACGCCGACACCGGCGCGGTCAACATGACCGCGCGCTGGTACTCGCCCGGCACCGGGCAGTTCCAGAGCCGTGACCCGCTGGAGGTGAACCCGAGCCCGTCCGCGGCCGGCAACCGCTACGCCTACGGCAACAACGACCCGGTCGGTCACACCGACCCGACCGGTCACAACCCGGCGGTCTGCGGCCTCGGTGCCTTCGCGGGACCAGCCGCACCGGCCGCTGTCGGTGGCTGCCTGATCGTCGCCTTCGCGGCCGTGGGTGTCGCCGCCATCATCGCGTCCAACACGCGGGCGCCGTCCATCTCGTGGCCTTCGGTCAGCACACAGTCGCGCCCGGAGCAGCGCAACTGCAGGCGGCGCCATTGCGGCAACGAAATGGAGCGGTCCGTCTGCCGCAGCGCGGCCGAGTGCGACCTGCCGTCGTTCTTCCCAGGACGGGTGACGTTGCCCAGACCGCCGGCTCCGAACTCGCCGGTGCCGCCTTCCACCACGGGGATCGGGAACCCCTACCAGGTCGTTCTGCCTCCGCCTCCGCCCGCGTGGATCGTCAACGCCCTCAACCCGTGGGCTCGGTCGGCAGCCGGCAGCCACGTCAGGTACACCACCAACGACGTCGCCCTGATGGTCAACGAACTGTTCGACAAGAACTACTCCTACATGGAGGGGTCGAAACGGATCACCCGGGAGGAAGCGGCGGCGAACGCCGCGCAGGCGAATCGCACCAGCGGCGACTTCTGCAAGAGCATCGGCCTGCTCGCCGACCAGCCGATCTACGCACCGATGGAGGACATCAAGGACTTCACGGGCCCGACCTACCACGGGATCAAACCGAAGGACGCGAAGAGGGCGACCGGCGGTGCGGTGTGTCTGGAAACCCTTCCCGCCGAGCGAGTGTCGCTGAAGACGAAGAAGCCGGCGGGATGGGTCCACGAGGACGCGCACGGCAACAAGATGCACAGCGGTCACCTGGTCGGCGACAAGCTGCGCGGAGCGAACCAACTGGACAACCTGGTTCCTCAGTGGCAGCACCCGAACTCTCCGCACCAGAGGAGCATCGAGAGGTCCATCAAGAACCGAGTTCTGGCAGGCGAGAACGTGTACCTGCATGTGACCGCGAAATACGCCGATCCGGAGGACGCGATTCCGCAGTCCACTACCCTGGTCGCCATCGGCAGCAAGGGTTTCTATTGTGTCGCCACTATCGACAACATTCCAGGGAAGAATCCCAATGCTCCCAAGTGCTGAAAGGCTGCGAACCCTGTTCCGCAGACCGTCCCAGAATCTGACCACACTTTCGTGGGAGATGGTCGAGGGGCGCCTCGGGTTCGCTTTCCCGAGTGACTTCAAGGAGATCGCGTCGACATTCGGCAGCGGGGTCTTCCACCACTACGTCTTCATGCTCGCGCCAGCGCAGAACGAGTCGTCCTTCAGCTCCTACGTCATGGAGTCCGAGGACACGCTGGAGGTTGGGAGGCTCAGGGAGACGCTGCCGCACGCGCTCTTCCCCGTGTCCGGGGGTTTGATCCCGTGGGCCTACGCGGGCGATGCCTGCACGGTGTTCTGGCGCACCGACCGAGGCGGCCCGGATGATTGGACGATCGTCGCCTGCGACGAGCAATTCCTCCGGTGGGAAGAGTTTGAGGGAACTGCTTCGGACTACCTCGCCGAGTTGTTTTCGGGGAGTCTTCGGAGTGAACTGTTCGAATTCGAACCAGAGGATCCGCTGACGTTCTACGCGCAGCCCGGAAAAGTGACTGAGGCATGGTCGAACCGGCCGGAGACGGCCGGACCTGAGGGGAACCGAGAATGAGAAGAACCAGACGCGTGGCCGTCGCGGCCGCGTGCCTCACGCTGGGAGTCGCCGGGGCGGTCTCGCCCGTGCAGGCGGCCCCCGGCAACGGCGCCAGACCGGACGTCGTCAACTCTGCGAGGCACGTCGTCGGGAGCCAGGACGTCGCCAAGGACGCCCAGGGCCGCATGATCGTCTACGTCGAGGGCGCGCAGGAGTCGTCGCTGCGGGCCGCCGTCGCGAAGGCCGGCGGCGTGGTGGCCGACGCCGACGCGGGGCGGGTCAAGGCGGTCGTGCCGCAGGACAAGCTCGACGTCGTGGCGAGCCAGGCCGGCGTGACCGAGGTCCGGCTGCCCGACCGGGCGGTGCCGATGGGTGTCACGTCCGAGGGTGTGGTGCCGTCGCGCGCGAACGAGTGGATCTCCGCCGGCAAGACGGGCGCCGGCGTCAAGGTCGGCATCATCGACGTCGGTTTCGGCGACCTGGCCGCGTCCCAGGCGGCGGGTGAGCTGCCGGCGACCGGCCCGCAGCTGGCCTACCGGGACGCGGGCTGCCTCGACGCGACCACGAAGTCCGTGCACGGCACGAACGTCGCCGAGACCGTGCACGACATGGCACCCGGTGCCGAGCTCTACCTCGCGTGCGTCGAGGACAGCGTGAGCTTCTCCGCCGCGGCGGACTGGATGGACCAGCAGGGCGTCAAGATCATCTCCTCGGCGGTCGGCTTCCTCAGCCCGTCCGGTGGCCGCGGCGACGGCAGCGGCCCGCAGGACAGCCCCGCGGACGTGGTCAAGCGCAGCCGCGCCAAGGGCGTGCTGTGGAACGTCGCCGCGGGCAACCTGGCCCGCACGCACTTCGCGGGCACGCCGGTCGTCACCGGCGACACCAGGTGGGTCAAGTTCCGCAACGACACCCAGTTCAACCAGATCATCCTCAGCGCGAACCAGTCCGCGACGATCAGCATCCGCTGGGACGCCTGGCCGACGACGAACGAGGACCTCGACCTCTACGTCATGGACCAGATGATCGCGCCGGACGCGCCCAACGCACCCGCACCCAGGAAGGTGTCGCTGCGGTCGCAGAAGGACGCGCAGGGCGGGCTCTCACCGACCGAAGAGGTGCAGATCAGCAACACCGCCGCGTCGAGCCGGCCGTTCTACGTCTACGTCAAGAACAACAACGCCCGGTTCACCACGCCGTTCGAGCTGTTCGTGGCGGGTCCGGAGCAGATCCAGTACTGGACCGAGGCGGGCAGCATCACCGAGCCGGCCACGTCCCCGCACGTGCTCGCGGTCGGCGCCACCCAGCCCGGCAGCGGCCAGGTCGAGGACTTCAGCGGCCGCGGCCCGACGATCGACGGCAGGACCAAGCCCGACATCATCGGCTTCGACCGGACGAGCACGTCGATGTGGCCCGCCCCGGACTTCCGGGGCACCTCGGCGGCGACCGCGCACGTCGCCGGCGCGGCGGCGCTGCTCAAGTCCGCGAACCCCGCGCTCGACGCGACGCAGCTCCAGTCCGCCCTGCAGGGCAGGGCGGTGCGCCCGGCCAACGCCGACCCGAACACGTGGGGCAGCGGCGTGCTCAACGTCGGTGCGGCGACCAACGTGCCCACAGCCCCCGCAGGCTCCAAGTACACGGCCGACCCGGTACCGACGCGCACGGTCGCCGGCCAGGTCTTCGCGGCCGGTGAGACCAGGACGATCCCGTTCTCCTCGCTGCCGAGCGAGTCGACCGCGGTCGCGATCACGGTGTCGGTGAGGGCGAACCAGGACAGCATCGGCGAGTTCGGCCTCGAGATCGCGCAGGGCGACCCGGCGGTGCTCGGCGGCAAGGTGCCCACGATCTACGGGCGCGGCGAGAACTCGTGGACGTGGACGACGATGACGCTCTTCGCCCCGCTCGACGGCGCCCGGTCGATCAAAATGCGCAACCGCGGCAACGGCCCGGTCGTCGTCGTGGTCGAACGGCTCGGCTACTTCCACCCGAACGGCGTGAGCACGTTCACGGCGCTGAAGGAGCCCGCCAGGGTGCTCGACACGCGCGGCTTCCCGGTCGTGACCGGTGGAAGCACCCGCAAGACGCCCCTCATCGGTGCCAACGACACCGAGAAGACCGTGGACGTCCCGGTCCGCGGTGTCGGCCAGGTCCCGACCACCGCGACCTCGGTTGTCGTGAACCTCACCGGGTTCGAGGCCACGCAGGTGCAGTTCCTGGTCGTGCACGCCGGTGGGACGTCCGTTCCGGTGACGACGTCGCTGGTGCTCGGCCCCGGTGAACGGCGGAGCAACCTCGTCGTCGTCCCGATCGGCGCGGACGGCAAGATCCGGCTCACCAACACGAGCAGCGGCTACACCGCCGGCGCCGCGCTGGACGTCGTCGGCTGGTTCGCCGACGGCGACTCCGGCGCCCGGTACGTTCCGTTCGGCGATGTCGGCCGTGTCGCGGACACGGCCACCGGCAACGGCGTGCCCAAGGCGTTGATCGGGCACGGGCAGAGCGCCGCGTTCCAGGTGACCGGCACCGCGGGGATCCCGGACTCGGCGACGACGGCGGCCATGGTGCTGACCGGTCGCGACGACAACCTCGGCACCGAGCTCAGCGCGGTGTCGAAGGAGGTCGGCTGGCTTCCGGCGAGCCAGGTGAGCACGCGCAAGGCGGAACCCGCCTCCGGGCTCGCGCTCGTGCCGCTCGGGAGCAGCGGTGAGGTCCGCGTCCGCAACGAACGCGGGCAGACGAAGCTCAGCGCCGACGTCACCGGCTACTTCGTCGGCAGCGCGAAGGTCACCGGCCCGGCATCGGACACCTGCGTCACCGCGGCGGACGAGCCGGGCTTCACCAGCATCCTCGACGGGCGGTCCGAGTCCGACCTCGCGGGCTGGCGGTCCACCGGCACCAAGATGACGGCGGACAGGTGCGAGGCGGTCACCGCCAACACCAGCGACGTCAACTGGTACACGGCGCACACCTACAACAGCGACTACACGCTGAAGGTCGACTGGAAGGCGACCACGAACAACTCCGACTCCGGCGTGTTCGTCGGCATCACCAACCCCGGCACCAACGCCGCGGCCCCCGGCCAGAGCGGGTACGAGATCAACATCGGGCCCACGGGCGCGACGGGCACGATGCAGACCGGTGGCGTCGTCGGGATCAAGCCGCCGTTGACGACCACGGCCGTCAAGCCGGTCAACCAGTGGAACACCTTCAAGTTCGTGTTCCGCTGGAACACCGTCACGGTGTACCTCAACGACACCCTGGTGAACGAGCACGGCTTCTCGGACGCGACGGCGGCGAGCAGGAACACGTTCATCGGCCTGCAGAACGACAACACCGGTGACCCGGTGCGCTTCCGCAACGTGCGGATCAAGCGGGACACGCCGGTGCTGTCGGGTGTGGTGAAGAACTCCGGTGGCCGGTGCCTCGACATGTTCAACGCCGATCCCAACCAGTCGGTCGTCGAGCTGTTCACCTGCCACGGCGGCTTCGCCCAGGTGTGGACGATGCACGGCGGTCTGGTCCTCGCGGGCGGCAGGTGCCTGCGGGCGGCCGGCACCACCGACGGCACCGAGGCGGTTCTCGGCGGCTGCGCGGGTGACGACTTCCAGCAGTGGACGCTGCGGGGCGACAACCGGCTGGTCCACCGGCAGTCCGGGCGGTGCCTCACGCCCCGGTCCAACACCGATCTGGCCCGGCTCGAACTGCGTGCCTGCAACCTCGGTGACGCGTCCCAGACCTGGGTCGTGCCCGAGGCCAACGGCGGCAGGGTCGGTCAGATCGTCGCGCCGGTCGGCAAGTGCATCGACATCTTCAACTCCGACGTGACGCAGAACAGGATCGGTGTCCACCCGTGCCACGGCGGGCTGAACCAGTCCTGGGTCATGACCGGCGACGGCACCGTGCGGGGCTCCGGCAAGTGCCTCAACATCGCCTCGAACACCCCGGGCGAGGGCAGCGCCGTGAACGTCGCGGACTGCAACGGCTCGCAGCACCAGCAGTGGCTCGCCCAGCAGGAGGGCACGCTGGTCAACCCGTTGACCGGCCGCTGCCTGGCGTCGGCGGGCGGGGAGTTCGCACCGCTGCTGATCTCCACCTGCAACGGCACCCCTGCGCAGAGCTTCCGGCTGAGCTCGCAGGTCGTCTCGGTGGGCCAGGTCGTGGGTCTCGCGACGAAGTGCGTCGACGTGTTCGGAGGCACCACCAGCGGCAAGGTCAACCTGCACACGTGTGTGGGCTCGTCCGCGCACAACTGGTGGTCCACCGGTGACGGCACCCTGAGGGCGCTGGGCTCGTGCCTCGACATCCAGAGCACGGCCAACGCGGCGCTGACCGTCCTGGCGGGCTGCCGGGGTGACGGCGGGCAGATCTGGTCCGCGCGCCACGATGGCACGATCGTGAACCCGATGTCGAACAGGTGTCTCGACGTCTTCGGTGCGTTGCCGGATGACGGGACGCAGATCATCATCGGTGACTGCCACGGCGGTCCGAACCAGCGGTGGGCGACGCCGGTCAACCCGAGCTGACGCATCGCGAGCGGTGACCAGCGGGGGTGGCTCCGGCTACCCCCGCTGCTTCTCCTCTTCCGAGTGCGGGCGCTGGTCCTGGATCCGCAGCGGCGTCGTGAGCTGCGTGTCCGCGGGGGACGGCGCCGAGTAGCCGTTGTTCGGCTCCCGCTGTGACGTCTCTTCGGACGTCTCGCGCGGCTGCGCGGCCTCCTCGCGGATGCGGGACGCGGCGCGCTCCATCTCGAGCCTGCGCCAGCGGCGGCGCTGGCGGCGGGTCATGCGGGCGGGCCACATGTCCTGGACGGCGCTGTTGAAGTACGCGCCGATCGTGATCGCCAGGCCGATGAAGAACACGAACAGCAGGAACGCGATCGGCGTCGCGAGCGCGCCGTAGGTGTAGCCGGTGGTGGTGATCCACTGGATGTACAGGCGCAGGCCGATGGACGACAGGATGAACACGGCCATCGCGAGGAACGCGCCCGGCAGGACGCGGTGGTAGGGCAGCCTGCGCGGCAGGGCGACCTTGTAGAGCAGCGACAGCGACAGCACGAGCAGCAGTCCGACGCCGGGGTAGTAGAAACGCCCGACCCACGTCTCGATGTACGGCTGCCAGGTCGTGGGGAAGAACTGCGGCAGGACGTCCGGGCCGAGCGCCAGGACCGGCAGGCCGACCACCAGTGCGACCAGCGACACCATGTAGAGCAGCAGGGCGAAGATGCGCTGCCACAGCTCGTTGCGCACGCCGTACTGGCCGTGGGCGACCGTGATCGCGTCGACGAACGACGACATGGCCGACGAGCCCGCCCACAGCGAGATCAGAAAGCCGATCGACACGATCTCGCCCTTGCCGGTGGAGAGGATCTCCGCGACCGTCGGCGCGATCACGCCGTTGACGACGTCCGCGCTGAAGATCGTCCGGGTGAACCCGATGATCTTCTCCTGGACGGACAGGACGATCTCCGGGCCGAACCACGTGCCGATCCAGCCCATCGAGCCGAGCACGCCGAGCAGCAGTGGCGGGAACGACAGCGTCTGCCAGAACGCGGCCTCGGCCGCTTCTGAGAAGATGTTGCCCTGCCACGCCTTCGACAGCGTGCGCGCGAGTAGACGCAGCGGCCCCTTGCGGCCGGACCTGCGTGGTGCGTCGTTGTCGGAAGGCGAACCCATCGCAGTGACAAGCATGGTGCATACCGCCACGTTTCGCGGCATCGACGCCCGGAACAGGTAGAGTCGCGGTGCCCTCGGCCCTCGTCCGCCTGAGGGTATTGCTATGTCTGACCTGCACAAATGAGGAGAAACACGCCTGTGACAGCGCCAGCAGCAACGCCGGCCGCGATGCGACCGCTGCGAGCCTGGCAGCGCCGCGCGCTGACCAAGTACCTCGCCGCCAAGCCTCAGGACTTCCTCGCCGTCGCGACGCCCGGAGCGGGCAAGACGACCTTCGGGCTCCGCGTCGCCGCCGAACTGCTGGCCGACCGGACGATCGAGGCCGTCACGATCGTCACGCCCACGGAGCACCTCAAGCACCAGTGGGCGAAGGCCGCCGCCGAGCAGGGCATCCACATCGACTCGAACTTCCGCAACACCAACGCGATGACCTCCCGCGACTACCACGGTGTCGCGGTCACGTACGCACAGGTCGCCGCCCACCCGACGCTGCACCGCGTGCGCACCGAGAACCGCAAGACGCTCGTGCTGCTGGACGAGATCCACCACGGCGGTGACGCGAAGTCGTGGGGTGACGCGATCCGCGAGGCCTTCACGCCCGCCGTGCGCCGCCTGTGCCTCACCGGCACGCCGTTCCGGTCCGACGACTCGCCGATCCCGTTCGTGCAGTACGAGGAGAGCAACGGCGGCTTCAAGACGTCGAAGGCGGACCACACCTACGGCTACTCCGACGCGCTGCGCGACGGCGTCGTCCGGCCCGTGCTGTTCCTGGCGTACTCGGGCGAGGCTTCGTGGCGGACCAGCGCGGGCGAGGAGTACACCGCACGGCTGGGCGAGCCGCTGACGCAGGAGCAGACCGCGCGGGCGTGGCGCACGGCCCTCGACCCGGCCGGCGACTGGATGGCCTCGGTGCTGCGCGCCGCCGACCAGCGGCTGACGCAGAAGCGCCAGAACGGCCTGCCGGACGCGGGCGGGCTGGTGATCGCGACCGACCAGACCGTCGCCAAGGCCTACGCGCAGGTGCTCGAACGCGTCACGGGCCAGGTCCCCACGCTCGTTCTGTCCGACGACCCGAAGGCGTCCGGCAGGATCGCCGAGTTCTCCGCGACGAACGAGCGCTGGATGATCGCGGTCCGCATGGTGTCCGAGGGCGTCGACGTGCCGCGCCTCGCCGTCGGCGTGTATGCGACGTCGTCGTCGACCCCGCTGTTCTTCGCCCAGGCCATCGGCCGCTTCGTGCGCAACCGGAAGCCCGGCGAGACCGCGACGGTGTTCCTGCCGTCGGTGCCGGTGCTGCTGCAGCTCGCGTCGGAGCTGGAGGCGGAGCGCGACCACGTCCTGGGCAAGCCGCACCGCGAGAAGGACGGCTGGGACGACGAGCTCATGGCCGCGGCGAACCAGGCCAAGGACGAACCGGGCGAGGACGAACGCGCCTTCACGGCCCTGGGCACCACCGCCGAGCTCGACCAGGTCATCTACGACGGCTCGTCGTTCGGCGCGCCGACCCACGCGGGTTCGGAGGAGGAGCAGGAGTACCTCGGCCTGCCCGGTCTGCTCGAACCCGACCAGGTGCGCACCCTGCTGCTGCAGCGGCAGGAGGAGCAGATGGCGCTCGCGGCCAAGCGCCCCAAGCCCGAGGCCCCCGTGCGCGAGGCACGGCCCGTGGGCGTGCAGGAACGTCTCACGTCGCTGCGCAAGGAGCTCAACACCCTCGTCGCGATGCACCACCACCGCACGAAGAAGCCGCACGGCAAGATCCACAACCAGCTGCGCGAGTACTGCGGCGGCCCGCCCACGGCGATGGCCACCATCGAGCAGCTCGAGGAACGGATCGCGACGCTGCGTTCCTGGTAGTCAGGTGCGGGTGACGGCGACGGCCAGCGTGCTGTAGCGCGCCGTGAACCCGCCGCCGATCGCGTCGATCGCGCGGCCGACGCCGGCGAGCAGTTCGGTGCCCTGCTCGGCGCTGAGCAGGGCCATCGGGCTCATGGTGCGCATCAGGTCGAGGTACTCGGTGGTCGTGTAGGCCCGTTCCCAGTCCGCCCGCCAGTGTTCGGCGTGCGAGAACGCCCCGGTGGCGGCGAACGCCTCGCCGGTGCGCACGCAGCCCGCCTGGTAGGACTCGAACGCCTCGTCGTAGGAGTGGCCGACGCGGTAGGGCATCCGCGGCGTCACCTTGGCATAGGCCGCGACGTAGGCGTCGGCGATCGGTTCCGGCGTCCCGAACACGTGCCAGAGTCCCACGAACACGCCACCGGGCCGCAGCACCCGTGCGGCCTGGCGGGGGCCCTCCTCCGCGTCCACCCAGTGCCACGACTGCCCGGCGACGACGGCGTCGAACTCGCGGCCGGCCGGGTCCCAGTCCTCGAACTTCGCCACCTCGACGGCCACGCCGGTGCCGCGGGCGAACCCCGCCATCCGCTCGTCGTGCTCGACGCCGAGGACGTCCAGTCCGGCCTGCCGCAGCTGCCGGGACAGCACGCCGGTGCCGCATCCCACCTCGACCACCCGCGGGCCGGGGCTCGCGGTGACGATCCTGCCGATCAACTCCTCCGGGTAGGGCGGTCGCGTGCGGTCGTACCGCGCTGCCTCGGCGCCGAACGAGCTCGCCAGCCTTTCGGCGGCTTCCTTGTCGACGGTCATGCACCCAACCTAGGGATGTCCGGGAGGTGACCGGCGAGTGTTCGCCGCGAGCGGAGGCCGAGATGATGCCGTTGTAATCGGTAGCTCGGTGGTAACGCTCTCACGACTCTCCGTGACCATATTTCGCCACGGTTACCGCATCGTTGCGACTTAATCGATTCAGTGTGGTTCCGGTCACGCATATGTCGGGCATACGTTGTGCGCCACAACATTCTCTGTGACACAGCGCAGTGAAAGGGATGGCGGATGCGCAGCAAGACTCTCGCTTCCATCGCCGTGACCGCGGGCCTCGCCCTGGCGGTTTCGGCATGCGGCGCCAACTCCTCCTCCGGCACCGGAGGAACCTCTGAAACGAACTCTGGCAGCGGCACGGGCGCGAAGGTCGGCGTGATCCTGCCCGAGACCGCGTCCTCGGCTCGCTGGGAGGGCTTCGACAAGCCCCTCCTCGAGGCCGCTCTGAAGGCCGAGGGTCTCAGCCCCGACATCCAGAACGCCCAGGGCGACGTGCAGAAGTTCAGCACCCTGGCCGACGGCATGATCAACGCCGGCGTCAAGGTCCTGATCATCGCCACGCCCAACAGCGAGGTCGGTGCGTCCGTCGCCAAGAAGGCGCAGGCCCAGGGCATCCAGGTCATCGACTACGACCGCCTGAACACCGGTGGCTCCTCGTCCTACTACGTGTCGTTCGACAACGTGAAGGTCGGCGAGCTGCAGGGCCAGGGTCTGGCCGACGCCATGAAGGACAAGCCGCAGGGCTCCCAGGTCATCGAGATCGAGGGCGCGCCGACGGACAACAACGCGACGCTCTTCACGCAGGGCCAGAAGAAGGTCCTGCAGCCGCTCTACGACTCGGGCAAGCTCAAGCTGGTCCAGTCCCAGCCGATCGACAACTGGGACAACCAGAAGGGTGGCCAGGTCTTCGAGCAGATCCTGACCTCCAACGGCGGCAAGGTCGACGGCGTCGTCGCCGCGAACGACGGCCTCGCCGGCGCCGTGATCACCGTCCTCAAGAAGGTCGGCCTGAACGGCAAGGTCCCGGTCACCGGTCAGGACGCCACCCCGGACGGCCTGCAGGCCGTGCTCCGCGGTGACCAGTACATGACCGTCTTCAAGCCGATCAAGGACGAGGCCGAGGCCGCCGCCAAGCTGGCCGGCGCCCTCGCCAAGGGTGACACCGCCGCCGCCGACGCCCTCGCGTCCGGCTCGACGGACGACAGCAAGGGCAACCGCAAGGTCAAGTCCGTCCTGCTGTCCGCCCAGCTGATCACCAAGGACAAGGTCAAGTCCGTGGTCGACGCTGGCTTCGTCAAGGCCTCGGAGATCTGCGTGGCCGACACCCAGGCCGCCTGCACCGAGCTCGGCATCAAGTAGGACCGCTCGCGACGAGGGCGGGGTGCGGTCTCGGCCGCACCCCGCCTCTCGCCGCGTGGTAACCACGGAGGAATCCCAGTGAGCGAGCCGATTCTCGAGCTGCGCGGCATCAACAAGAGCTTCGGTCCCGTGCACGTCCTGCACGACATCGACCTCGACGTCAACCCCGGCGAGGTCACCGCCCTCGTCGGCGACAACGGCGCGGGCAAGTCGACGCTGGTCAAGTGCATCGCGGGCATCCACCCCACCGACTCCGGTGAGGTCCTTTTCAACGGTGAGCCCGTCCACATCAAGGGTCCCCGCGACGCCGCGGAGCTCGGCATCGAGGTCGTCTACCAGGACCTCGCGCTGGCCGACAACCTGGACATCGTCCAGAACATGTTCCTCGGCCGCGAGCGCACCAAGGCGGGCCTGCTGGACGAGACCGACATGGAGCAGGCCGCGCGCAAGACGCTGGCCTCGCTGTCGGTGCGCACGGTGAAGTCGGTGCGCACGCAGGTCTCCTCGCTGTCCGGTGGCCAGCGCCAGACCGTCGCGATCGCCAAGGCCGTGCTGTGGAACAGCAAGGTCGTGCTGCTCGACGAGCCCACCGCCGCCCTCGGCGTCGCACAGACCCGGCAGGTGCTCGACCTGGTCCGCCGGCTCGCGGAGCAGGGCCTGGGCGTCGTCCTGATCAGCCACAACATGAACGACGTCTTCGAGGTCGCGGACAAGATCGCGTGCCTCTACCTCGGACGCATGGCCGCGGTCGTGTCGACCAAGGACGTCACGCACGGCCAGGTGGTCGAGCTGATCACCGCCGGGCGTTCCGGTGACCTGGGCATCGCCCGCCCCGAGGCGGCGACGATCTGATGAGTTCCGAAGAGGCGAGCATGACCGACACCACCGAAGCGCACGAGCACACGCACGACCACGACACCCCTCAGCCACAGGGCGCGATCTCCGACTTCGGCATCGACACGACCTCGCAGTCCACCAGCGAGGCCGTCCGCGACTACTGGGCCAGGGTCCGCGGCGGTGAGCTCGGCTCGCTGCCCGCGCTGCTCGGCATCGTCGTGCTGCTGATCGTGTTCTCGTCGTTGTCCGACACGTTCTTCACCCTCGGCAACCTCGCGAACCTGCTCCAGCAGGGCGCCAGCATCACCATCATCGCGATGGGCCTGGTGTTCGTGCTGCTGCTCGGCGAGATCGACCTGTCGGCCGGTACCGCGTCCGGTGTGACGGCCGCGGTGATGGCTCTGCACCTGATCCACAACGGCAACCTGCTCGGCGGCATGGGCGACACGGTCTTCTACGTGTTCTGCGGCCTGCTCGTGCTGGCGATCGTGCTCGGCGCGGTGATGAAGGTCTGGGCGGGTGTGGCCCTGTCGGCCGTCGCCCTGGTCATCGCCGCCGTCGGCATCCCCGCGAACGCGTGGCTCGAGATGCTGCTCGCGGTCTGCGTCGGCGCGGCCATCGGCACCATCACGGGCTTCCTGGTCGCCAAGGTCGGCATCCCGTCGTTCGTCGTGACCCTGGCGTTCTTCCTCGTGTGGGGCGGTGTCGTCCTGCAGCTCATCGGGCAGGGCGGCACGCTCGGCCTGCGCGACGACACGATCTTCAACGTCGCCAACGGCAACCTGAACTTCGTGGGCTCCTGGGCGCTGTTCGTCATCGCGGTCGGCGGCTACGCGGCGATCGTGCTCAACCGGCACTTCTCCCGCCTGCGCAAGGGTCTCGTGGCCCAGCCGACCTCGCTGGTGCTGGGCAAGATCGGCGCCCTCGCGGTGCTGGCCGCGGTCATCACCTACGCGCTGTCGCTGAACCGGGCGCCGAGCAACCTGATCGTCATCGAGGGCGTGCCCTACGTGGTGCCGCTCGTGCTGGTGCTGCTGGTGGTCGGCACGTTCGTGCTCGACCGCACCTCCTACGGCCGCCACATCTACGCGGTGGGCGGCAACAAGGAAGCGGCTCGCCGCGCCGGTATCAACGTCGAGCGCATCCGCATGAGCGTGTTCGTGATCGCCTCCGCGGCGGCCGCGATCGGCGCCATCGTGTACTCGTCCAAGGTCGGCTCGGTCGACCCGAACGCCGGTGGCGGCAACACGCTGCTGCTGTCGGTCGGTGCGGCCGTCATCGGTGGCACGTCGCTGTTCGGTGGCAAGGGCCGCCTGCGCGACGCGGTGATCGGTGGCGCGGTGCTCGCGATCATCCAGAACGGCATGGGCCTGCTCCGCCAGCCCGCCGCCGTCGTGTTCATCGTGACCGGTCTGGTCCTGCTGCTCGCCGCGAGCGTCGACGCGTTGTCCCGCCGCCGGGCGGCCACCGCGGCTCGATGACGCGGTGACCGGTCCCACGTCCGGCACCCGTCCCGACGAGATCCGCAGGCACAACAGGACGGCGCTGCTGCGCCGCCTGCACGTCGACGGACCGTCCACCAGGGCGTCGCTCGCGGCTGAGCTCGGCCTCAACCGCAGCACGATCAAGGCCCTGGTGGACGGCCTCGCCGAAGCCGGTGTGGTCGCCGAACGCGTGCCCGCTCTGCGCAGCGGAGCGGGCCGCCCGTCCCTCCTGGTGCTGCCCCAGCCGCACGCCGCCGTCGTCATCGCGATCGACGTGCGCGTGGAGCACGTGGCGATGGGGTTCGTCGGCCTCGGTGGGGAGATCCTCGGGCGGGACAGCTGGAACCTGCACCGGACGCGTGATCCGGGGGAGGTCATCACGCACATCGTCGAGTCGGCGCGCCTCATGGCCGACGACCTCGACGCCACCGCGGTCGGGGTGGGCATCTCGGTGCCCGGCGTCGTGCGGCGCGCCGACGGGCACGTCCACGAGGCACCCAACCTGCACTGGACCGGGGTGGCGCTCGGCAAGCGCCTGGAAGCGGTGCTGAAGCTGCCGGTCCAGGTCGGCAACGACGCGGAGCTCGGCGCTCTCGCCGAACACGTCCGCGGTGCCGCGCGGGAGTCCTCGGACATGGTCTACATCTCCGCGGACGTCGGCGTCGGCGGGGGAGTGATCCTGTCCGGGCAGCCGTTGCGCGGCTCCGGCGGCTACGTCGGCGAGCTCGGGCACATGGTGGTCAACCCGCGCGGACGGCGCTGCTACTGCGGCTGCGACGGCTGCTGGGAGACCGAGGTGGGCGAACCGGCGCTGTGCCGGGCGCTGAGCCTTCCCGACGACGCACCGCGGGGTGCCGTGGTGGCGGCGCTGCGGGCGTTGGACGACCCGTCGGTGCTCGACGAGTTCTCCGGCTGGCTCTCCCTGGGGCTCGCGAACATCGTCAACGTCCTCGGCCCCGAACTGGTGGTGCTGGGCGACCTCTACACGGCGCTGCCGGCGTCCGTCGTGGACGCGGTGAGCTCGGCCGTGCAGCAGCGCAGTCTCGTCTCCCGGGCGGTCGGCGGGACCCAGGTCGTGACGTCACCCCTGGGCCGCGACGCGAAGCTCGTCGGCGCCGCGGAACTGGCCTTCGAACCGGTCCTCGAGACCCTCTAGAAGGCCCCTGGACGGCCCGGAACACCCCGGAGAAGCGAAGGGGGCGGAGATCCTCGCGGATCTCCGCCCCGAGCGGCTAGGTGGGGTGGAAGTCAGCCCTGCTGAATCTCAGCAGCGAGTTCGCGCAACTTCTCACTGTGCGCGCGAGCGTGGTGCCCGCAGAACAGCAGCTCGCCCCCGGACGGGAGCAAGGCGCGAACCTGGGCAGCAGCCCCGCAGCGGTCGCAGCGGTCGGCAGCGGTCAACTCGGGGCGGGTGAGTGCTGCAGTCATGATGAATCTCCCTCCGTCCCAGCAACGGAACGAAGTGTCCCGGTGCCCTCTTACCAAGCTGCGACCACAGCGCCCCTGGATTGGTGCGCGGTGCTCGCTGGCTCCACTCTGACAGACGTTTCGGTGATAGTCAGTGTTCCCGTGTACGTGGCGACTCGCGTCACTATGCGATTTACCCGGCTGCAGCAGGCTTACACCTGCGTTCGCCACCGGTTCACCGTCTTGACACGCACGCTGCGCAACCGGAAACCCGCTGGTGGAGCAGCATGTTCAGGCCGTTCGGTCGGTTGCGTGCCACCGGGAGTGTGATATCGGTTGCGCTTGTACGCCCGCAGCGAACAGGTCACGAACGTCCCACGATTCGGACGCGGGACCGTGATCGAAGTCCGATTTCGCTGTGCGTGAACGGCGCCCCGCTCACCACTTTTGTCCGTTTTCCGAAAACACGACGGCCCCGCACCGAACCGGTGCGGGGCCGTGTGCGTATGACTCGGTAAGACCTAGTCGAGGTAGTCCCGCAGAACCTGCGAACGGGACGGGTGACGCAGCTTCGACATCGTCTTGGACTCGATCTGGCGGATGCGCTCACGCGTGACGCCGTAGACCTGACCGATCTCGTCCAGCGTGCGCGGCTGGCCGTCGGTGAGACCGAAGCGGAGCCGCACGACACCGGCCTCGCGCTCGGACAGCGTCGCGAGCACGGACTGCAACTGGTCCTGCAGCAACGTGAACGAGACGGCGTCGACCGCGACGACGGCCTCGGAGTCCTCGATGAAGTCGCCGAGCTGGCTGTCGCCCTCGTCGCCGATCGTCTGGTCCAGCGAGATGGGCTCACGCGCGTACTGCTGGATCTCCAGCACCTTCTCGGGCGTGATGTCCATTTCCTTGGCGAGCTCCTCCGGGGTGGGCTCGCGGCCCAGGTCCTGGAGCAGTTCGCGCTGGATGCGACCGAGCTTGTTGATGACCTCGACCATGTGCACCGGGATGCGGATGGTGCGGGCCTGGTCGGCCATCGCGCGGGTGATCGCCTGACGGATCCACCAGGTGGCGTACGTCGAGAACTTGTAGCCCTTGGTGTAGTCGAACTTCTCCACCGCGCGGATCAGACCCAGGTTGCCCTCCTGGATCAGGTCCAGGAACGCCATGCCGCGGCCGGTGTAGCGCTTGGCCAGCGACACGACGAGGCGGAGGTTCGCCTCGAGCAGGTGGTTCTTGGCGCGCTCGCCGTCGCGGACGATCCAGCGCAGGTCGCGGCGCAGCTGCGGCGTGAGCTTCTCCGCTTCCTCCTCGGAGCGGCGCACGCGCTCGGCGGCGTAGAGACCCGCCTCGATGCGCTTGGCGAGCTCGACCTCCTCCTCGGCGTTGAGGAGGGCGACCTTGCCGATCTGCTTGAGGTAGGCGCGAACGGAGTCGGCCGAGGCGGTGAGCTCCGCGTCCTTGCGCGCCTGGCGCAGGGCCTCGGACTCCTCCTCGTCCCAGACGAAGTCACCCTCGTTCTTGGGGTCCTCCGCCTCCTCCGGCTCGTCGACGACCGGCTCGTCGACGATCTCGACGTCCTCCAGGTCCTCGGCGCCGGGAGCGCCTTCCATGTCCTCGGGGTCCTCGCCGGGCTTGCCGGCGCCCTTCGCGGCAGGATCGGCCTTGCCGGCCGTCTTGCGCGGGGCCTTGGCGGCGGCGGGCTTCTTCGCTGCCGCAGTCGTCTTGCGCTTCGGCTTCTCCTCGGCCTCGCCGGCCGCGGTCGCCTTGGTCGTCTTGGCGGCGCTCGCGGCGGAGCTGGAGCGTCGGGTTGCGGTTTCTGCGGCTGCCACGTACGCCCTTTCGCGACGGTCGTTCAAGGCGGACCAGAGGGCGCGAAACCTCGGTCGCCAGAGTTCAGGGGATCTCCCCGCCGATCTTGCCCGGCGGGTGTGCGTTCCATTGTAACGACGTCGGTGACGCGGTGTTGCGCCCCGAGGTGCTTCGAGGCGCGCTCACCTGCGTTTTCGCAGCTAGATCGAGTCGGACACGTTTCGGTGTCGAACGCTTCTCCAGCGCGGTGACCACTGCACCCTCACCGGGTCGTGCACGGTCAGGGGTGCTACCACGAGGCGTCCACCTGGGCCGTGCGGAACCCGGTGAGGATCGTGGTCACCGCACTAGGGCCTGACGCCGTGTGCGGCGGCCCAGGCCGCGCCCACGATGCCGGCGTCGTTCTTCAGCGCGGCCGCGACCACTTCCGTGCGCACCTCGAGCAACGGCAACCACTTGTGCGCCTTCTTGCTCACGCCGCCGCCCGCGATGACGAGGTCGGGCCAGATGAGGTCCTCCAGCACGCTGATGTAGCGCGAGACCCTGGGCGTCCACTCCTCCCAGGACAGGTCCTTCTCCTCCTTCACGGAGGCGGCCGCGCGCTTCTCCGCGTCGTGCCCGTCGACCTGCAGGTGGCCGAACTCGGTGTTCGGGACCAGCTTGCCGTCGAGGAACACCGCGCTGCCGATGCCCGTGCCGAACGTCAGCAGCACCACGGTCCCGTTCTTGCCGACGCCCGCGCCGAACGACATCTCCGCGATGCCGGCCGCGTCCGCGTCGTTCATCACGACGATGTCCTCGGGCCTGCGCTTGAGGCGCTGGGCGAAGAGTGTCTGCGCGTCGCAGTTGATCCAGCCCTTGTCGACGTTCGCCGCGCTGAGTGCCACACCGTGCTTGACCACGCACGGGAGCGTGATGCCGACGGGGCCGTCCCACTGGAACTTCTCGACGATCTCCGCGACCACCTCCGCCACCGCCTCCGGTGTCGAAGGCTGGGGCGTGGGGATCCGCAAGCGTTCGCCGTCCAGTGCTCCTGCCCCGAGGTCGACCAGTCCGCCCTTGACGCCGGAGCCGCCGATGTCCACACCGAACCCGCGGGTGATGCCCATTCCCCGTGGTCCTTCCTACTCGTTCGATTCAGTAACCGTGGTGCGCAGACACTAGCCTGACGTCGTCCGATAGTCCCGTGCTAGTGACGCAGGAGGGAACCGGTCGTGTTCGATCCCCGGCCACTCGTAGACATCGCGACGGCCATCGGACGGGAAGCGGGCGCTCTTGTTCAGCGCATGCGCGCTTCCGCCGTCGTCTCGTTCGACACCAAGAGCACCTCGACGGACGTGGTCACCGCCGCGGACCGCGCCTCGGAACAACTCGTCCGGACGCGTCTGTCCGAGTTGCGGCCCGGCGAGCCCGTGCTCGGAGAAGAGGAGGGCGGCACGGTCGTCGAGGGCCTGACGTGGGTCGTCGACCCCATCGACGGCACCGTCAACTACCTCTACGGCATCCCCTGGTACTCGGTGTCGATCGCGGCGCAGCTCGACGGCGAGTCCGTCGCGGGCGCCGTGTTCGAACCGGCGACCGGCCGCATGTGGACCGCCGCGCGCGGGTACGGCTCGTTCCTCGACGGCGTCCCGCTGGGCGTGTCCGCGACGACCGACCTGTCGTTGTCATTGCTCGGCTACGGCTTCGCGTACCGGCCGGAGCGCCGGCAGCGGCAGGCCGACACGTGGGCGGGCATGGCCACGCGGGTGCGCGACCTCCGCCGGGCCGGCGCGGCGTCGCTCGACCTGTGCTCGGTGGCGTCCGGCCGGCTCGACGCGTACGCCGAGCACGGGCTCGGCCGCTGGGACTGGGCGGCCGGCGGGCTGATCGCCGCGGAGGCCGGTGCGGTCGTGCGGCTGCCGGGGTCGTCGCCCGAGCTGGGGGAGGACGCGACGTTCGCCGCCGCGCCCGGCATCGCCGACGCCATGTACGGCGCACTGGCGGAGTGCGGTTTCGGCAAGGTCTGAGGCTCGGATCAACGTTGATTCGACGTTGACGGCGGAATCAACGTTGACGGCCGAGTCGAGGTTGACGAATGAGTCGATGTTGACGGGGATGTTGACGCCGGTCCCGTCCAGTCAACGTTGATTCGCGGCCTGTCCAGTCAACATTGACAGCAACGTGACGCGGACATGCGAGAACGGCGTCGCCCCTGCACCAGGGGCGACGCCGTTCTCGCGAGAAAGTCGAGCCATTGGAAGCGGTTGCCCGCCTAGTTGAACGTCAGCACTTGAACGTCAGCACTTGAACGTCAGCAGGTGACTTCGCGCGCCCCGGCCAGGTTGTCCGCGTTGAGCGTCGGACGCGTGGCCGCGGCCACCTGCCCGCCCTGCTGATCCGGCTGCTGCGCCGCCCACTCGCTGAGCTGGTCGAGGACCTTGCGGGCGTTGCTGTTGGGCTTGACCTCGTCGAACTTCTTGCCGATCGCCACGTCGACGGTGGCGTCCTGGCGCTCGTCGCGCACGAGCTCCAGGCACGGCTCCAGCAGCGACAGGGTCCTGGCGGCCGAGGCGCCGGGCGCGCCGAAGCGCAGCTGGCCGCGGCAGGTCATGTCGCCCGCCGGGTAGACCGGGTCGTTGCCGGGCTCGGCCGCCTGCTTCAGGCCCAGCTCGGTGAACATCGTCGCGACGGCCTTGGCGTGGTTGCGCTGCGTCGAGGCGTTGACGACCTTGAAGTTCACGTCGCCGACCGGCACCGGATCGGTGCGGTCGAGCGCGTCGTGCTCGAGGACGGTGCCCAGCGCGGGCGGGGGCGCCGTCGGCGTCTCGCCCGCCACGGGGTCGGCCCCCGCCGGGGCGGTGGAGGACGCCGTCACGTTGCCGGGCGCGTTGCACTTGATGGCCGCGTCCACGTCGCTTGCGTTGCCGAGCACCTTCACCCACACGAACACGGAACTGACCAACAGCACCGCGAACAGGACGAGCGCGGGCACGGGCCGACGCCTCTTGTAAGGCGTCAAGCTCCCCGATGCGGATCCCACGTTCGAAGCCCTCCCCGTGATCCGTCCCCTGAGATCAGCCTAGGCCTTGCCCGGCTGCTGCGCGCCCTGACGGGCGTGACCCACTGCACCGGTCCCATTGCTCACAGTCAGGACGGTACCGGCCTGGCGTCAGGTTGCACGCCGAGACACATGTGCTCCCGCACAGCCTATCGGTCCAGCGTAGAAAGGTTGTGTCACCCGTCCGGTCGGTAAGGGGTAACCCGATGTCGAGCCACTCTGACAATGAGCTACCCTCTGCGCGCTCCGCACACATTTCGATCAAGCCGACGGTCGCGTCAAGGGGGTTGGCTTGCCCGCCGGGTGTGGGAGACCTACGTCACCTTGACGTGGGGCACAAAAGAGGTCGCTGGAGCGTTAACCAGCGACACGAACAGTCTCCGTAGACCGCAGGGGTGAAGAAGATGGCGACCGACTACGACGCGCCGCGTCGCAGCGAGGCGGACGAACTCGCTGAGGACTCCCTCGAGGAGTTGAAGGCCCGGCGGAACGAGACGCAGTCCGGCGTCGTCGACGTCGACGAGGACGCGAGCGCGGAGAACTTCGAGCTCCCGGGCGCCGACCTGTCCGGCGAGGAGCTCACGTTCAAGGTCCTGCCCAAGCAGGCCGACGAGTTCACGTGCTCGAAGTGCTTCCTGGTGCACCACCGCAGCAGGCTTGCCGAGGACAACGGCGGCACGTACATCTGCCGCGACTGCGCCTGATCCGCACGGCTTGATCCCACAGGCCTGAGTTCAGTCCGCCGAAGAAAAACTGGGCGCTCACCCTCACGGGTGGCGCCCAGTTGTGTTCTCTCAGGACTTGATCGCGGCGGCGAGCTCTTCCGGGCGCCGCGTGCTGATCACCCAGTAGGGGGTCGGGTCCTGCGGGTCGTCCACCCGCACCCGCACGAGCGGCTTGACCCAGCCCCGGTGCACGACGTACGCCGCCGGGTCGAGGTCGCGGCCCATGGTCCGGCGGCGGTCCTCGACGGGGATGATCTCGACCTCGCCGAGCAGCTCCAGCGGGATGTGCGCGTCGCCCGCGCGCAGCTCGCCGCCGGAGACCTCGACCTTCGTCGAGCCCAGCCGGACGATCAGCACGACCGTCAGCGGCAGCAGGATCACGTACGGCAGCCAGGACCGGACTCCGGGGAAGCCCATGTGCACCTCGGCGGCCAGCAGCGCGGCCGCGAGCAGCGGCAGCGGCCAGATCCACCACGTCACGTACAGGCGTTCGCGGAAGGTCGTAGTGGCGGTCACGGCAGTCTCACTCACGTCGTCAGGGTAATCTCGGCCGCCGTGTCCAGCGTCGAGGTGTTGCTGACCCGGCTCGATCCGGGGGTTCCCGTGCCCGCCTACGCCCGTCTCGGCGACGCGGGCGCCGATCTGGTCACCACGTCGGACGTGGTCATTCCACCAGGCGAGCGCGCCGTGGTCGGCACCGGTGTCGCGATCGCGCTCCCCGCCGGTTTCGCCGGGTTCGTGCACCCGCGTTCCGGACTGGCCGCGAAGGTCGGGTTGAGCGTGGTGAACACGCCCGGCACGATCGACTCGGGCTACCGCGGTGAGATCCGCGTTTGCCTCGTGAACCATGATCTTCGTGAGCCGATCGCGCTGTCACGCGGCGACCGGATCGCCCAGCTCGTCGTGCAACGCGTCGAGCACGCGGTGTTCCGCGAGGTCGCCGAGTTGCCGGAGACGGAACGCGGTGCGGGAGGCTATGGCTCGACCGGCGGGCACGTGGTGCTCGCCAGGATGAAGGCGGAGGGGTAGGGCAATGTTCGGAAGGCGCCGCAAGCGCGGTCGTCACTCCTCGGGCGCGGTCGACACCGGTCCGGAGCACGACGAGGACTTCGACGACGTCGAGGGCCCGTGGGACTCGACCGTGGCGCCTCAGGACGACGTGGATCGGCTCGACCTGGGCTCGGTGCTGCTGCCGATGCCGGAGGAGGCCCAGCTGCAGGTCGAGATGGACCAGCAGACGAACGCCGTGCGCGCGGTGCACGTCCTCACGCCGGTCGGTCAGCTGACGGTCAGCGCGTTCGCCGCGCCGAAGTCGGGCGACCTCTGGAAGGAGGTCGGTGCGGAGCTGATCGACGGCCTCAAGGAGGACGGCGCCCGCATCAACCGCGAGAACGGCGAGTGGGGCGAGGAGATCACCGCGCGCAACCAGGGCGTGAAGATCCTCTTCATCGGCGTCGACCGGCCGCGCTGGATGCTGCGCGGGGTCGCGGCCGGTCCCGAGGAGCACTTCGAGCAGAACGCCGAGGCGCTGCGCGAGATGCTGCGCGGAACGGTCGTCGTGCGCGGCGAGCAGCCGATGCCGCCCCGCACGCCGCTGCCGGTCGAGCTGCCGGAGGCCATCGCGCGCCACATCCAGCAGCAGCAGGGCTAACGCGCCTGTCGCCACGCCTGCACCGCACGCCCCAGCGCGTGCGGATAGGCGTCCAGCGTCGTCGTGACGAGCACGGCGCGGGGGAGGGCTTGTGCCCACGCGCGTGCGACCGCGATCGGGTGCACCGGGTCATCGGTGCACCCGACGATCCCCACCGGCACGTCGAGCGACCCGAGCTCGTCGAGCGTCGGTGCGAGCGACTCGGCGGCTTCCTCGAGGTGCGGCACGAGCTGCTCTCCGTAGCCGTGCCAGGCCCTCGTCAGCTCGTCGTGCAACCAGCCGGACGTGCCGGACAGCGCCGTCGCGAGCCCCTGGGTCCTGACGATCTCCGCGCTGGCCCTGGCCGCGAGCGCCGCCGGAGCCCCGTCCGGGGTGCCGGTCCAGGCCGGCAGGGCGAGGACGAGACCCGCGCAGCGGTCCGGGTTGGCCACCGCCCACCTCGCCGCGACGTGCGCGCCGAGTGAGACCCCGCCCACCACGATCGGGTGGCCTGCGGGGGCATTTTCGAGGGCCGTCAACCGTTCACGGAGTGTGCGAACGCGTGGTGCGTGGAGAACGGCACCTACCTGCGACAACGGCTCGGTGAACACGGATCGGACAAAAACCTCGTCTGAGGCGGTTCCGGGCAGCAGCAGGACGGTCTCGGCAGGCACGCCTGGGATTGTCGCCGCCTCTGCGTACCCTCACTGTCAGACGGCCCACACCACGGGGCCACCAGAGCACTGCGGGAGTCGGGGATGAGCGGCTATTGGCGCCGCTTGGTGCGTCGCTTGACCAGCGACGTCGCCGAGCTCGACGCGGACGACCTGTCGCGAAAAGCGGAGGCCGTCGGCGCGGTGAAGGCCTGCGACTGCAAGTCCGGTGAGGAGGTCACCGTCCTCGGAAGGCTCCGCAGCGTGGAGCTCTGCCCCCGGGACGCGGCCGCCACGCTGGAGGCCGAACTCTACGACGGCACCGAGGGCGTCACCCTCGTCTGGCTCGGCCGCCGTCGCATCGCGGGAATCGAGCCTGGTCGGACGATCAAGGTCCGTGGCCGCATCGCCGTGCGCAACGGGCGCAAGGTGCTCTACAACCCCTATTACGAGTTGCAGAACGCTTCATGACTTCAGCCAAGACCGAAGAAAAGCAGCCCACCGTCCTCGAGCAGATGGGCGGAGTGAGCGGAATGCTCTACTCCTCGTTGCCCGTGCTCGTCTTCGTGATCGTCAACTTCGCGACCAAGAACCTGATGGCCGCGATCATCAGCTCCCTCGCCGCCGCCGTCGTCATCGGCGCGGTCCTGGCCGTGCGCAAGGGAACCATCCAGCCCGCGATCTCCGCCGTCTTCGGCGTCGGCATCGCGGCCTTCATCGCCTACAAGACGGGCGAGGCCAAGGGTTTCTTCCTCTTCGGCATCTGGCAGAGCGTCGTGTACGGCAGCGCGTTCCTGCTGTCGATCGTCGTGCGCTGGCCCCTCGCCGGCGTCATCTGGACGTTCCTCAACGGCAGGGACCGCTCCTGGCGCGACGACAAGGCCTCGGTCCGCGACTACGACATCGCGACCTTCGTGTGGGCCCTGGTCTTCTTCGCGCGCTTCGTCGTCCAGCGCTGGCTCTACGACGAGGACCAGGTCGGCTGGCTCGCCGTCGCCCGCCTCGGCATGGGCTACCCGCTGATGGCCATCGCCCTGCTCGCCACGGTCTGGGCGGTCCGCCGCGCGGACAAGCGCCTCAAGGCGGCCGAGGAGGCAGCCGAGGCGGAGGCCAAGTCGCAGGCCGAGGTGGAGGGCGTGCTCGCGCGCACCGCCGACGACCTGATGACCCCGGACATGGACGAGCTCAAGCGCGTCGTCGACGCCGAGTCCCGCGACAAGTCCAGGGACTGAGCCCGGAAACGCCGATGCCCGGCAGGCCTGGCCTGCCGGGCATCCGCGTGAGAACCGTCAGTACCCCAGAGCCCTCTTGATGTCCTGCTCGACGGCGGCGGTCGTGACGAACAACAGCTCGTCCCCGCCCTCCAGGGTGTCGTCGGGCTGCGGCACGATGACCCGCCCGCCGCGCAGGATCGTCACCAGGGCGGCGTCACGCGGCAGCGTCAGCTCCGAGACCGCCCGGCCGGCGAACGGCGTCGACTCGTCGAGCGTGATCTCCACGAGGTTCGCCTGTCCCTGCCGCAACGTCATCAGCCGCACGACGTCACCGATCGTCACGGACTCCTCGACCATGGCGGCCAGCAGCCGTGGCGTCGACACGGCCACGTCGACGCCCCACGACTCGGTGAACAGCCATTCGTTCGTCGGGTCGTTCACGCGCGCGATGACGCGGCGCACCGCGAACTCCGTCTTGGCGAGGAGCGACACCACGAGGTTGACCTTGTCGTCCCCGGTCGCGGCGATCACCACGTCGCACAGCTGCATGCCGGCGTCCTCCAAAGAGGACAATTCGCACGCGTCGGCCTGCACCCACTCGGCCTGCTCGACGGAGTTCGGGTCGAAGTGCGCCCGGTCCCGCTCGATCAGCATGACCTGGTGCCCGTCCGAGACGAGCTCCTGCGCGATGGAACGGCCCACCGCTCCCGCGCCGGCGATGGCGACCCGCATCAGCTCTCCTCCGGTGCCTGCAGCGCCGCGGCCGCGACGTCGGTGATCGTGCCGGACAGCGCCGCCACGTAGATGGTGTCGTCGGCCTGCACGACCGTCGAGTGCTCCGGCAGCACACCCGTGCCGAAGCGCATCACGAACGCCACGCGCGCGCCGATCGCCTCCTCGAGCTCGCGGACGGGCCGTCCGACCCACTCCTCGGAGACCTCGATCGGCAGCACCGCCACGGTGCCGGACGGGTCGCGCCACGCGGTCGCCGCCCCTTCGGGCAACAGCATCCGGAGGAACCTGTCGGTGCTCCACGGCACCGTCGCCACGGTCGGGATGCCCAGGCGCTCGTACACGGCGGCGCGCTTGTGGTCGTAGATGCGCGCGACGACGTGCTCGACGCCGAACGTCTCGCGCGCGACCCGCGCCGAGATGATGTTCGAGTTGTCGCCGCTGGAGACCGCCGCGAACGCGCCCGCGCGCTCGACCCCGGCCTCGATCAGGACGTTGCGGTCGAAACCGTTGCCGACGACCTGCTGTCCGTGGAAGTCGCTGCCCAGCCTGCGGAACGACTGCGAATCCTTGTCGATCACGGCGACCTGGTGGTCGAGTCGCTCGAGGGCCCTGGCCAGGGAGGCTCCCACCCGGCCACACCCCATGATCACCACGTGCACGACATGCCTCCTCAGGCGAACTCTGCGCAGAACCTACCGAGCATTAGCCCGTCCCGGTGAGCGGACCCCTTACGCTCTGGCCGTGTCCAAGCTCGCCACCGCCGCCAAACGCCTCCTGGTCGGACGGCCGTTCCGCAGCGATCGCCTCGCTCACACCCTCCTGCCCAAACGCATCGCCTTGCCGGTCTTCGCCTCCGACGCCATGTCGTCGGTCGCGTACGCGCCCGAAGAGATCTTCCTGATGCTGTCCGTGGCCGGCCTGAGCGCCTACGCGATGGCGCCGTGGGTGGGTGTCGCGGTCGTCGTGGTCATGCTCACCGTGGTGGCCAGCTACCGGCAGAACGTGCACGCCTACCCGTCCGGAGGCGGTGACTACGAGGTCGCGACGGTCAACCTGGGCCGCAGAGCGGGGCTCACGGTGGCGAGCGCCCTGCTCGTCGACTACATCCTCACGGTCGCGGTGTCGATCTCGGCGGCGGCGGCGAACATCGGGTCCGCGATCCCGTTCGTCGCGACCCACAAGGCGGAGTTCGCGGTCGCGGCCATCGTGCTGCTGACGGCGGTGAACCTGCGCGGCATCCGCGAGTCCGGCAGCGCGTTCGCCGTCCCGGTCTACGCGTTCATGATCGGTGTCTTCGGCCTGATCGGCTACGGCCTGTTCCGCGGCTTCGTGATGGGCGACGAGATGCGGGCCGAGAGCTCCGGCCTCGAGATCCACGCCGAGTCCGACCACCTGATGGGGCTCGCGTTCGTGTTCCTCGTGCTGCGGGCGTTCTCGTCCGGTTGCGCCGCTTTGACCGGTGTCGAGGCCATCAGCAACGGCGTGCCCGCGTTCCGCAAGCCCAAGTCCCGCAACGCCGCCACGACGCTGCTGCTGATGGGCGGCATCTCGGTGGTCATGCTGATGGGCCTGATCGTCCTCGCCCAGCTGACCGACGTGCGGATGGCCGAGTTCCCCGACCAGCAGATCACCAACGCGCCCGAGGGCTACGAGCAGAAGACGATGGTCGCGCAGATCGCGCACGCCGTCTTCGACAACTTCCCGCCCGGCTTCTACTTCATCGCCGGTGTGACCGCGCTCATCCTCGTGCTCGCGGCGAACACGGCGTTCAACGGCTTCCCCGTGCTCGGCTCGATCCTCGCCCAGGACCGCTACCTGCCGCGCCAGTTGCACACCCGCGGCGACCGGCTCGCGTTCTCCAACGGCATCCTGTTCCTCGCGGGCTTCGCGGTCGTGCTGGTGATCGCGTTCGACGCCGAGGTGACCCGGCTGATCCAGCTCTACATCGTCGGTGTGTTCGTGTCGTTCACGCTGAGCCAGCTCGGCATGATCAAGCACTGGCAGCGGCTGCTCAAGACCGAGACCGACGCCCAGGCGCGCACCCGGATGCGGCGCTCGCAGGCCATCAACACGTTCGGCTTGGCGCTGACCGCGACCGTGCTGATCATCGTCCTGATCACCAAGTTCACCAAGGGCGCGTGGATCGCCATCGCCGCGATGGCCGCCATCTACGCGTTGATGACGGCGATCCGCAAGCACTACGACACCGTCGCCGAGGAGCTGCGCAAGCAGGAGCGCGTGCGCACGATGCCCGCGCGCAACCACTGCATGGTGCTGGTGTCCAAACTGCACATGCCCACGCTGCGGGCGTTGTCCTACGCGAAGGCCACGCGCCCGGACGTGCTGGAGGCCGTCACGGTCAACGTCGACGACGGCGACACCCGCAAGCTCGTCGCCGAGTGGGAGAAGGAGAACTTCAAGATCCCGCTCAAGGTCATCGAGTCGCCCTACCGGGAGATCACCAAGCCCGTTCTCGACTACGTCAAGCGCGTCAAGACGGACAACCCGCGCGACGTTGTTACGGTGTTCATCCCCGAGTACGTGGTCGGCCACTGGTGGGAGCAGCTCCTGCACAACCAGAGCGCGTTGCGGCTCAAGGGAAGGCTGCTGTTCCAGCCGGGTGTGATGGTGACCAGTGTTCCCTGGCAGCTCGAGTCGTCGGTGAAGGTCAAGGACAAGGACGTCATCGCGCCCGGCGCTGTCCGAAGGGGACTTGACGACCGATGAGCACCACCAAGGAAGACTGGACCGGACGCAAGTTCGAGGTAGAAGTAGGCCCTGTCGCGCACGGCGGGCATTTCGTCGCACGGCACGAGGGGCGCGTTCTGTTCGTGCGCCACGCACTGCCTGGCGAACGCGTCGTGGCGTCGGTGTACGAGGACAACGGCGGCTCGTTCTGCCGTGCGGACGCCATCGAGGTCCTGCAGCCGTCACCGGACCGCGTCGAGGCGCCCTGCCCGTTCAGCGGACCGGGGCTGTGCGGCGGCTGCGACTTCCAGCACGTCTCGTGGGACGCGCAACGGGAGCTCAAGGCCCAGGTGGTCCGCGAGCAGCTGAGCCGCCTGGCCAAGATCGAACGGGACGTCGTCGTCGAGGCGCTGCCGGGCGGCCCGCTGGAGTGGCGGACCCGGATCAGGATGGCCGTCGACCGCGACGGACGGCCGGGTTTCCGCGGTACCCGATCCCACGATGTGATCCCGGTCGACCACTGCGTGATCTCCCGGCCGGGCATGGTCGAGGCGGTGGCCGACCGGAAGTGGCGGGCCCAGGAGCTCACGATCGTCCAGGACGGTGACGGCAACCGTCATGTGGGTGAGGTGCGCGGCCGACACACCGTGCGACGCGCCGGGAGCGATACGGCCGTCGAGATCGCCGCCCTTCGAAAGTGGCGAATTTCGGCGGACGGCTTCTGGCAGGTCCACCCGGCGGCCGCGGACACGTTCGCGACCGTCGTGGGCGAGTGGGCGGCGGCCGAGCCGGGGCAACGCGCGTGGGACCTCTACGGCGGCGCCGGGCTCTTCGCGTCGGTGCTCGGCCGGCAGGTCGGCGAGACCGGGTCCGTGCTGGTCGTCGAGTCGTTTCCCGGTGCCGTGGAAGACGGCAGGCGCAACCTCCGGCGCATGTCCCAGGTCGAGTTCGTGGTGGACAAGGTGGAGCGCGCCGTGGGGCGCCGTCTGCCCGTGGAAGACCCTCATGTCGTCGTGCTGGACCCCCCTCGCAAGGGTGCGGGCAAGGTCGTTGTGGCTGAAGTCGCACGGCGCCGTCCGCAGCGGGTGGTCTACGTGGCCTGCGACCCCGCCGCACTGGCTCGCGACCTGGCCGAATTCACAGTTCAGGGGTACCGGCTCGCGGACCTGCGGGCGTTCGACGCGTTCCCGATGACGCACCACATGGAGTGCATCGCCCTGCTCGTACCTGAGACGAGCTGACCATGCGTCTCAGTCGCGTCTCCGTAGACTGAGCCGAAGTCTTCAGGAGTGAGGTGGGCGTGGTGACCCTGCTGGAGTCCGTGCACGGACCAGCTGATCTGAAACGGATGGACGAGGCGCAGCTGTCGCAGCTGTGCGAGGAGATCCGGCGTTTCCTGGTCGACAAGGTGTCCAAGACGGGCGGGCACCTGGGCCCCAACCTGGGCGTAGTCGAACTGACCCTGGCACTGCACCGGGTCTTCGACTCGCCGCAGGACCCGATCGTGTTCGACACCGGTCACCAGTCGTACGTGCACAAGATCGTCACGGGCCGCCGCGACGGCTTCGACAAGCTCCGCCAGCAGGGCGGCATGTCGGGCTACCCGTCGCGGTCGGAGTCCGAGCACGACGTGCAGGAGAGCTCGCACGCCTCGACGGCGCTGTCCTACGCGGACGGTCTGGCGAAGGCGAAGCAGATCAACGGCGCGCACGGCCACGTGGTCGCGGTCGTCGGTGACGGCGCGCTCACGGGCGGCATGTGCTGGGAGGCGCTGAACAACATCGCGGCGGACAAGAACCGCCCGGTCGTGATCGTGGTCAACGACAACGGCCGCTCCTACTCGCCGACGATCGGCGGTCTCGCCGACCACCTGTCGTCGCTGCGCCTGCGCCCCGGCTACGAGCGCGTGCTCGAGAAGGGCAAGAGCGTCCTCGAGCAGACGCCGATCTTCGGCAAGCCGCTCTACGCCGCCCTGCACGCCGCCAAGCGCGGCATCAAGGACGCCCTGGCGCCGCAGGCGATGTTCGAGGACCTCGGCCTCAAGTACATCGGCCCGGTCGACGGCCACGACATGGCGACGCTGGAGTCCGCTCTGCAGCGCGCGAAGTCGTTCGGCGGCCCGGTGATCGTGCACGCCGTGACCCGCAAGGGCATGGGGTTCGCGCCGGCCGAGAACCACGAGGCCGACCAGATGCACGCCACCGGCGTCATCGACCCGATCACCGGCGAGGACCTGAAGCCGTCCAGCCGCACCTGGACGCACGTGTTCTCCGACTCGCTGGTCGACATCGGCCGCGAGCGCTCCGACGTCGTGGCGATCACCGCCGCGATGCAGGGCCCGACCGGCCTGGACGCGTTCGCCAAGGCGTTCCCGGAGAGGTTCTTCGACGTCGGCATCGCCGAGCAGCACGCGCTGACCTCCGCCGCCGGTCTCGCCATCGGTGGACTGCACCCGGTCGTCGCCGTCTACGCGACGTTCCTGAACAGGGCGTTCGACCAGCTGCTGATGGACGTCGCGCTGCACAGGCAGGGCGTCACGGTCGTGCTCGACCGCGCGGGCGTCACCGGCCCGGACGGCGCGTCGCACCACGGCATGTGGGACATGTCGATCCTCGGCGTCATCCCCGGCGTGCACGTGGCGGCGCCGCGGGACGCGGGCACGCTGACGGAGGAGCTGCGCGAGGCCGTGGAGATCGCGGACGCGCCGACGGTGATCCGCTACCCGAAGGCCTCGGTCGGCCCGGACCTGCCCGCGCTGGAGCGCGTGGGGTCCGTGGACGTCCTCCGGCAGTCGGGCAACGACGTGCTGCTGGTGACGGTCGGCGCGTTGGGCGAGCTCGGACTCGAAGCCGCGCAACGGCTGGAGGACCAGGGCATCGGCGTGACGGTCGTCGACCCGCGGTGGATCTACCCGATGTCGTCCGACCTCGTGGAGATGGCCGCGTCGCACAAGCTCGTTGTGACCGTCGAGGACGGTGGCCGGCACGGTGGCTTCGGGTCGTCGTTCGCCGCCGCCCTGCGCGACGCCGACGTCGACGTGCCGTTGCGCGACATCGCCCTGCCGCAGGAGTTCCACGACCACGGCTCGCGTGGCGAGGTGCTCGCGCTGTGCGGCATCACCGCGCAGGACGTGGCGCGCCGCGTGACGGAGTGGGCCGCTCGCCTCGAGTGCCTGCCCGTCGAAATCGACGCGCCCGCGGAGAAGTAGTTCGGCTAACCTCCACCACGCGCCGCCTTCCGCGGCCCGGCAGGCCTTCCTCGCCGGGTTCCGCAATCGGGGCGGCGCGTGGCGCTGTAGAAGCACCAGGTTCAAATCCTGAACGCCGAGACCCCGGTCGCACACGGGGGCCGTGAGCTCTGCGAGTCCCTTGTGGACTCCCGTTCGCGGCCTCGCCGGCCGGGGTCTCGGTCAACCTGGACGGAGGTGGAGACGATGAAGCACACGCTGTACCCGTGGGAGCGGGCGGTCAGGTTCGATCGGGGAGTGCTGGTGGGCGAGGTGGAGCCCGGCGAGCACAAGTTCCCGCGGCACGTCGTCCTGCACCGCGTCGACCTCCGGGCGCGCTCGCTCACCCCGGCGGCACAGGACGTGCCGACCGCCGACGGCGTGCTGGTCCGTGTGACCGTGGTCGTCCGTTGGGCCGTGTCGTCCGCGACGGCGTTCGTGGTCGCATCCGCCGGTCCCGAGGCCGAGCTCTACACGGCCGTGCAGCTCGCACTGCGCGGTGCGGTGATCACGCGCGTGCACTCCGCCGTTGATCCCGAGCGTGAGGCCATCGCCGCCGAAGTGCTGGCTGCTGTGGCTCTCCGAGCCGCTGAGCTGGGCATCTCGGTCTCCGAGGTGGCCGTGCGCGATGTCGTCATGCCCGGCGAACTGCGCCGAGCGGCACTGGCGGAGCTCGTGGCGGCGTCCGAGGGACGTGCGGCGCTGGAGCGTGCACGCGGGGAGACTGCGGCGCTGCGTTCGTTGCTCAACGCGGCCCGGCTCGCCGAGGAGCACCCCGCCTTGCTGGAGCTGCGCGCATTGCAGGCCGCGTCCACGGTCGTGGTGGAGCGACCTAAGCGAGCTTGACGGGCAGGGCGTCCAGCCTGCTGCCCATGATCCCGCCCGGTGAGCTCTGCGACAGCGGTGCCGTCACGCGGGCGTCGGGGTAGAGGGCGCGGAACGCCTCGGCCAGTGCCTCGAGCTCGAGCTGGGCCAGCTGGGCGCCGATGCAGAAGTGCGGACCGAAACCGAACACGAGGTCCGGCACGCGGGTCAGGTCGACGAGCACGGGCGAGCCACCGGGGAGCTCGGTGCCCGCGATCTCCACCTCGGTGGTCGTGAAGCGCCACAACGTGAACGGTGCCGGGGGATGCGCGCGCAGCGTCTCCCGGACCAGTTCGTCCGCCGTCTCGTCGCTGCCGATCAGCCGCGCGACGAGGAAGCCCGCCGCCAGGTCGGTGGTGAGCTGGCCCGCGAACAGGATCGTGAAGATCTGGTAGTGCAGGTCCTGTTCCGTGCTGCCCTCCGGCATGCGCAGCTCGGCGGTCGCCTGCGAGGCCAGGCGCGCGAAACTCCCCATGGCCGCGGGGACGTTGGCCGGGTAGTCGACGTGCATCAGCCGGCACGCCTCGATCGCGAGATCGACTTCGCGCTCCGGGATGCCCAGCAGCTCGCAGAGGACGGCCAGCGGGTACCTGGTCGTGAAGTCGTCGATCAGGTCGACCTCGGCGGGCAACGCGCTGAGCAGGTTCTCGGCGATGGCGCGGACGCGCGGGTGGTAGGCGCGCATCTTGGCGGCGCTGAACAGCGGTGCGAACGCCTTGCGCAACCGCGCGTGCGGTTCACCGTCCAGCGTGGTGAGCGACATCTGCTCGGCCGCGGTGGGCTCGAGGCCGGCGGTCCGCGCGTTCCAGTGTCCCGGCGCGAGAGCGGGGTCCTTGGCGAAACGGCTGTCCGCCAGGACGGTTCGGGCGAGGTCGGTGTCGGTGACGATCCAGACGGGGTGGTCGTACATCGAGATTCGCTGCATCACGCAGTGAATGTATCACGCAATTGCTGCGTGACGCAGCGACTGCGTGGTGCAAGTAGACTAGCGGGCCATGACGGAAGAGGTCCTGCGAGCCATCGCCCGGTGGCAGATCCCGGTCATCCAGTTCAACGGCATGCTCGCCGAGCAGCTCGGGATGACGTGGACGGATCTCCAGGCGCTGTACGTCCTCGCGAACTCGGGACCGGCGTCGCCCGGTGAGCTGGCCCGCCGGGTCAACCTGACCAGCGGCTCGGCCTCGCGGATGATCGAACGCCTCGTCCAGGCCGGGTTCGTGCGCCGCGTGCCGGACCCGCACGACCGCCGCAAGGTCGTCATCGAACCGGACCCGGACGCGGTGCGCCGCGTGGGTGGCCTCTACGACTCGCTGAACGAACGCCACCGCGCCGACCTGGCCGGATTCGACGAGACCGAACAGGCCGTGATCCTGCGTTTCCTCTCCTCAGCGGCCGAGCGGACCGAGGAGGAGATCCGACAGCGCGCGTGAAGGTGTCGTTAAGCGGCTTCTCAGGTGCGTGTGGCACCTTGGACGCGTGCGGATTCTGGTAGTCGAGGACGAGGCACCTCTGGCAGACGCGATCGCTCGTGGCCTGAGGCGTGAGGGCATGGCCGTGGACGTCGCCTACGACGGCGAGACCGGGCACGAGAAGTCGACCGTCACGCGGTACGACGTCGTGGTGCTCGACCGCGACCTCCCGGGGATGTCCGGCGACGAGCTGTGCAAGGAGATCCTCAGCTCCGGCGCGCTCACCAGGGTCATGATGCTCACGGCGAGCGGGTCGATCGAGGACCGCGTCTCCGGGCTGTCACTCGGCGCGGACGACTACCTCGCGAAGCCGTTCGCGTTCCCCGAGCTCGTCGCGCGCGTGCGGGCGCTGGCCCGGCGCGCCACGCCGGCGACACCGCCCGTGCTGTCCGCGCAGGACGTCGAGCTGGACCCGGCGCGCCGCACGGTGGCCCGCGGCGGGCAGCCGGTCGAGCTGACGCGCAAGGAGTTCGGCGTCCTCGAGGTGCTGCTCGCGGCCAAGGGGTCGGTCGTCAGCAGCGAGGAACTGCTCGAGCGCGTGTGGGACGAGAACGCCGATCCGTTCACCACGACCGTGCGCGTCACCGTGATGACGTTGCGCAAGAAGCTGGGCGAACCGGGCATCATCGACACCGTCGTGGGCTCGGGCTACCGGGTCCCGAGTGCTTCGAACGGATCCGCTGAAGACTGATCTCGGAGACTGACCTATGCGGAGGCGCGGACCAGGGCTTCGCCTTCGGATCACGCTCCTGACCACCGCGCTCGTCGCGGTGGTCGGCGCTGTCCTGCTGTTCCTCGGGTGGACGCTGGTCGGGCGGGTCTTCGACTCGTCGCCGTCGTTCCCCTCCGACAGCCAGGTGACGGTCGACGGTGTCACCGTCACCGTGAAGACGCTGACCGACGCCCTGACGGCGGCGGCTCGGCAGGACCTGCTGCGCGCGGGCCTCATCGCGTTCGCGTGCATGGTGGTGGCCGCCGCCGTACTGGCGTGGACGTTCACCGGCCGTGTGCTGAAACCTCTGCACGACGTCACGGGTGCCGCGCGCAAGTTGTCGGCCGAGTCGCTCGGGTCGCGGTTGCGCCTGGAAGGACCCCGTGACGAGGTCGCGGAGCTCGCGGACACGTTCGACACGATGCTCGACCGGCTCGAGGCGGCGTTCGACTCGCAGCGCCGGTTCGTGGCGAACGCATCGCACGAACTGCGCACTCCTCTCTCGGTGGTGCGCACGGAACTGGACGTGACGCTGTCCGACCCGGATGCCGACGTGGAAGAGCTGCGCCGCATGGCCGGCGTCGTGCGGGCGGCGGGCGAGCGCGCCGAACAGTTGGTGTCCGCGCTGCTGCTGCTCGCGCGCACGGACGGGATCGGCCTCGCCGTCCGTGAGCCGGTCGACCTGTCCGCTGTGGTCGAGTCCGCGTGGAGGGCCGCACGCGCCGAGGCTGAGGCACGCAACCTGCGCACGGTGTTCCGGTGCGCTCCGGCTCTCGCGGTCGGCGACCCCGCCTTGCTGGAGCGCATCGCCGGCAACCTGCTGGAGAACGCCGTCCGCCACAACCACGTCGGCGGGTGGATCGAGACCGTGGTGGAGACGGGGCCGCAGTGGTCGGTCCTGCGGGTGTCGTCGTCCGGGCCGGTGATCCCGCCGGATCGCGTGGAGGAGCTGTTCGAGCCGTTCCGCCGCGGGGTCAAGGACCGGACGAGCCAGTCGGGCACGGGTCTCGGGCTGTCGATCGTGCGTGCCGCGGTGGCCGCGCACGGCGGGTTTGCGCAGGCAGTGGCCGTGCCGACCGGTGGCCTGTCGGTCACCGTGCACCTGCCGAGCGCACCCCGCTGACGGCGAATGCGAGATTCTTCGCGTGGCCCCGGTCACACTGTGCGTCGATCTTGGCGGGTTTGGGCCGTCTGCGTGGCGTCTGACCTGCGGTTACTCCGTGCGGGACCCCCGATTTGGATCTCGCAGGGCGCCCGTGTAAATTTCTCTCTGCCAGCGCGGAACGGGCCGGGAAACAGACCGGAACGGAGCGCGGCGAAAGACTTCTAAGCCTGACACAGCCCCGGAAGTGACTCTCCTCGGAGATGAGCTGCGGTGAGCGCGTGTTCTTTGAGAACTCAACAGCGTGCCGAAACACAGCCAGTAATATGAATACCCCTCGTCGGGGTATTCCTTTGAGATGCAAGACCAGATTGCCAGACATATTCCGTCTGGAGCGATCACAACGATCCTTATTGGAGAGTTTGATCCTGGCTCAGGACGAACGCTGGCGGCGTGCTTAACACATGCAAGTCGAGCGGTAAGGCCCTTCGGGGTACACGAGCGGCGAACGGGTGAGTAACACGTGGGTAACCTGCCCTGTACTCTGGGATAAGCCTTGGAAACGAGGTCTAATACCGGATACGACCACTGAATGCATGTTCGGTGGTGGAAAGTTCCGGCGGTATGGGATGGACCCGCGGCCTATCAGCTTGTTGGTGGGGTAATGGCCTACCAAGGCGACGACGGGTAGCCGGCCTGAGAGGGTGACCGGCCACACTGGGACTGAGACACGGCCCAGACTCCTACGGGAGGCAGCAGTGGGGAATATTGCACAATGGGCGAAAGCCTGATGCAGCGACGCCGCGTGAGGGATGACGGCCTTCGGGTTGTAAACCTCTTTCAGCAGGGACGAAGCGCAAGTGACGGTACCTGCAGAAGAAGCACCGGCTAACTACGTGCCAGCAGCCGCGGTAATACGTAGGGTGCGAGCGTTGTCCG
>NZ_FOFV01000019.1 GCF_900111005.1 Lentzea albida | reverse complement strand
AACCATGCGGAAGAAGGTCGTATCCGGTATTAGACCTCGTTTCCAAGGCTTATCCCAGAGTACAGGGCAGGTTACCCACGTGTTACTCACCCGTTCGCCGCTCGTGTACCCCGAAGGGCCTTACCGCTCGACTTGCATGTGTTAAGCACGCCGCCAGCGTTCGTCCTGAGCCAGGATCAAACTCTCCAATAAGGATTGTGTTTGATCGCTCCAGACGGAATATGTCTGGCAATCTGGTCTTGCATCTCAAAGGAATACCCCGACGAGGGGTATTCATATTACTGGCTGTGTTTCGGCACGCTGTTGAGTTCTCAAAGAACACGCGCTCATCATCACGATCCGCCACAGGGCGACTCGATCCGAGGCTGTGTCATACATAAGCTTGTGTTTGAAACTTCCGACGCCCTTGGCCTCTGAGCTCAGACGAGCTACCGGCTGGGTCTTCATCGTTTCGCGGTCACCCACTCTACCACAGTCCGTGGAAGCTTGGTTCGTGACCTGTGTCGCGCTCCGTTCCGGTGTTCCCGGCCCGTTCCTCGCTGACATGGAGAAAGTTACACGCACGCCAACTGAGGGTCAAATCGGGGGCAACCCGGCCGCCCGCGATCAAGAAACCGCAGGTCAGCAGCCCCGTACAGGACCCTCTGATCACGCTATCGCAGCCCAAACCCGTGCACACTGTGACCGCGATCACACAGAGAAACGTCGAAGGCCGCCGGCCCCGAGTGGGACCGACGGCCTTCCATGACCTGAACGCGCAGGTCAGAGCTCCACGTGCACGCTCGCGTTGTTGCGCTTGCCGCGGCGCAGGACCAGCCACTTGCCGTGGAGCAGGTCCGACGACGCCGGCTTCCACTCCTCGTCGGTCACCTTCGCGTTGTTCACGTAGGCGCCGCCCTCGTTGACCGTCCGCCGCGCGGCACCCCGGCTCTCGGCCAGGCCCGACGCGATCAGCAGGTCGACGATCGTGGGCTCGTCCGCCAGGCGCACCTGGCCCTTGGGCGCCTCGGCCAGCGCCGCTTCCAGCACCGACGCGTCGAGGTCGCGCAGCTCGCCCCGGCCGAAGAGCGCCGACGACGCGAGGATGACCTGCTCCGTCGCGCGTTCGCCGTGCACCAGGTCGGTGAACTCCTGCGCGAGGCGCTTCTGCGCGGCCCGCTTGTGCGGCTCCTCCGCGGTCTGCTTCTCCAGCTCGTCGAGCTCCTCACGGGTGAGGAACGTGAACAACCGCAGGTAGCGCAGCACGTCGGCGTCACCGACGTTCACGAAGTACTGGTACCAGGCGTACGGCGAGGTCATCTCAGGGTCGAGCCACACGTTGCCGCCACCGGTGGACTTGCCGAACTTCCTGCCCTCGGCGTCGGTGACCAGCGGCGCCGTCAGCGCGTGGACGTGCTTGCCCTCGACGCGGCGGATCAGGTCCACGCCGCCGACGATGTTGCCCCACTGGTCCGAGCCGCCGATCTGCAGCGCGGTGCCGTACTTGCGGTGCAGCTCCAGGTAGTCGTTGGACTGCAGGAGCAGGTAGCTGAACTCGGTGTACGACATGCCGTCGCCCTCGAGGCGGCGCTTGACCGTCTCCCGCGACAGCATGACGTTGATCGAGAAGTGCTTGCCGACATCGCGCAGGAACTCGAGCGCGGTGACCTGGCCGGTCCAGTTGAGGTTGTTCTCGACGACCGCGCCCGTGGCCGAGTCGTCGAAGTCGACGAACCGCTCCAGCTGGCCGCGGATGCGCCCGGCCCACTCGGCGACGGTGTCGAGCGAGTTCAGCGTGCGCTCACCGGTGTCGCGCGGGTCGCCGATCATGCCCGTCGCCCCGCCCGCCAGCACGACGGGCCGGTGCCCCGCCATCTGGAAGCGCTTGAGCATGAGCAGCGGGACCAGGTTGCCGGCGTGCAGCGACGGCGCCGTCGGGTCGAAACCGCAATAGAGGGTGAGCGGGCCGGCGTCCAGGTCCTTCCGGAGTGCGTCGAGGTCGGTGGACGTCGCGATCAGGCCGCGCCAGGCAAGTTCGTCAAGGATGTGCTCGCTCACGCGTCTCATTGTCGCCTACCTGGTCCAACGGGTTTCGACCTGGTACTCGCATGGGTACGCCCGAGGGCATGACGGATCCTCGTGATGCGGAGTTACGGCGGCCCACTGAACACATGCCGCGCGTGAACGAGCCACATATGCCGCGTGTGAACGAGCCGGTGGTCGAGGAGGTCGTCCAGCGCGACGACGACTACCGCAGGGTGCGGACGGTGCGGACCGTCTGCGCGGTCATCGACATCGTGTGCTGGACGTTCGCCATCGTGCTGCTGGTGCACATCTTCCTGGTGATCGCCGGTGCGAACGCGGGCAACGGGTTCTTCCAGTTCGTCTCCGGGTGGGCGGACGGGATCACCCTCGGCCTGGACGGTCTCTTCACCCCGGAGAACGCGTCGGTCGCGACGCTGCTCAACGAGGGCCTGGCCGCTCTCCTGTGGCTGGTCATCGGTGCGTTGCTGACGAACCTGATCACTCGTGTCGCACTGCCTTCCGGACACCGCCGGGCCTGGTACCGCAGGACCACGGCCGTCCGCTGACGCGGCGACTCTTCGCCGTCGAGCGCCGCAGCGGGGCGCTCGACGGCGATGTCGCGCGTTCTGACCAGTTCCGCGTCCAGTTCGTTCCGCGACACGTACGGGGCCGTACTTTGGACCTGTGGCCGAGTACCAGTTCGACGTCGCACCCTCGTTCGCCGAGAAGGACCGCGAGAGGGTGTTGCCGATCGTGCGGCGTCTGGAGGACCTGGGCGTCAAGGTCTACTACGACGACGACCAGGTCGTGGCGCGGTGGGGCGCTGATCTGGTCGAGCACATCGCTGACACGCTGACGCACAAGGTTCGGTACGTGCTGATGTTCGCGTCACGGCACTACGTCGAGCAGGGGTTGGTGCGGCACGAACGCCGGACTGCGCAGGCGCGGGCGTTGGTGCAGCAGAACGAGTTCCTGCTGCCCATCCGGCTCGACGACACCGAGGTGCCCGGCCTGTTGCCCAGCATCGGGTACCTGGACCTGCGCAAGCACGACGACGAGGTGGTCGCGCAGTCCGTCGTGCAAAAGCTCGCGCAGCACCGTGCCGAGTTCACCTCGACGACGCCCATCACCGCGAAGTCGGTGGCGGCGCTCGCTCGGGAGAAGCCGAAGGGCTGGGAGTACCTGCTCTACGCGACCGTTGTGGCACAAGGGCTCGCGGAGTTGCAGCCGAAGTACCGCGAGCACTTCCTGCGGTATTCGCCGCGCAACGGGACCGTCGAGCACGGCAACGGGATCGGGCTCATCCGGGACCGCAACGTGGTGCTGAGCGAGATCATCAAGGTCGCGGTCGAGTCGGTCTTCACGCCGCAGACGCAGGAGGCCGCGTTCGGCAGGGCCGGTGAGCCGGGGGACGCCGAACGGATCGTGCACCTCGGTGAGCTGTTCGTGCGGACGTTCGACGAGATCCTGGACTGGGCACGCGCCATCCACGGGACGAGCTACGCGGACGGCAACGCCCGTGCCGCCGCTCGGGTGCAGGCGCGGTTCGCCGACCGGCAGCTCGAGGCGATGCACGAGGTCGCGCAGGACCTGCGGCAGGTGGCGGACACGCTGGTCGAGCGGTTGACGGCCGGGGAGCGGATCGAGATGACGGTGCCGCTGGTGTTCGAGGTGGAGCCGGCGTTGGAGCTCGAGTTCAAGGCCGCGCTGGACAAGCTGTCACGCTGACCTGCGGCGCTTGCCGCCCCTCTTGTACGTCGACACGGCCGGCGAGTCGATCCAGAACCGCCACGGCACGTCCATCGCCACGGCCACGCCGACGCGCGGGCCGGAGCGCACCTCGGTGACCGGTTCGCCCGCGTACAGGCGCACGGGCGAGGAAGCGGAGGTCAGGTCCAGGCCGTTGGACGACCGGTCGAGCCCGAGGACCTTGCACAGCCGTGCGGGGCCCTTGGCCAGTTCGGCGGCGGAACGCGAGGCGGGGCGGCGGGAGAAGGCGATGTCCTCGCCCTCGACGACCTCGCCCGCGCGCAGCAGCACGGCACCGGGGACGCCGTCGGTCAAGGACACGACGTTCGCGCAGAAGTGCATGCCGTAGACGAAGTAGACGTAGAGAAACCCTGCCGGGCCGAACATGACCTCGTTGCGCGGGGTCTTGCCGCGGTAGCAGTGCGACGCCGGGTCGTCGCCGCCCCGGTACGCCTCCACCTCGACGACGCGCACGCACACGCCGCCCGCCTCCAGGTACGAACCGAGGAGGAGCCGGGACGCATCGACCGGGTCGATGGCCAGCTCCTCCCTGGTCAGCAGCCTAGAAGTCACGTGCGGCAGCGGCCTTCGCGACGAGGGCGTCCAGCTGTTCGCGGACGCGGGAGGGCGCCGTGCCGCCGTGGGCGTCGCGGGACGCGATGGAGCCTTCGACGGTGAGCACCGAGCGGACGTCCGGGGTCAGGGCGGGCGAGATCGCGAGGAACTCCTCGTCGGTCAGGTCTTCCAGGCCGACGCCGCGGGACTCGGCCGCGCGCACGCACGCGCCGGCGGCCTCGTGGGCCACGCGGAACGGGACGCCTTGGCGCACAAGCCATTCCGCGATGTCCGTGGCGAGGGTAAAGCCCGCCGGGGCGAGCGACGCCATGCGGTCGACGTCGAACTTGAGCGTCGCCACCATGCCCGCGAACGCCGGGAGCAGGAGCTCCAGCTGCCCGACGCCGTCGAACAGCGGTTCCTTGTCCTCCTGCAGGTCGCGGTTGTACGCCAGCGGCTGCGCCTTCAGCGTCGCCAGCAGGCCCGCGAGGTTGCCGATCAGGCGGCCCGACTTGCCGCGGGCGAGTTCGGCCACGTCCGGGTTCTTCTTCTGCGGCATGATCGAGCTGCCGGTGGACCAGGCGTCGTCGAGGACCGCGAAGCGGAACTCGGCCGTGGTCCAGATGATGACCTCCTCGGCCACCCGCGAGAGGTTCACGCTGATCATGGCCAGCACGAACGCGATCTCGGCGGCGAAGTCGCGGGAGGCGGTGCCGTCGATCGAGTTCTCGACCGGGGCGTAGAAGCCGAGGTCGGCGGCCACCTTCGCGGGGTCGAGGCCCAGCGACGAACCGGCGAGGGCGCCCGAGCCGTACGGGGAGAAGCCGGCGCGCTTGTCCCAGTCGTGCAGGCGGTCGACGTCGCGCAGCAGCGCGTGCGCGTGGGCCAGCAGGTGGTGCGAGAGCAGCACGGGCTGGGCGGACTGCAGGTGCGTGCGGCCCGGCATGACGGCGCCGAAGTGCGTCTCGGACTGGGCCGCCAACGCGTCGACGACGTCGAGCACACCGGCGGCGACGCGGCGGGCCGCGTCGCGCAGCCACATGCGGAACAGGGTCGCGACCTGGTCGTTGCGGGAACGGCCGGCGCGCAGCTTGCCGCCCAGCTCGGTGCCGGCGCGGTCGATCAGGCCCCGCTCCAGCGCCGTGTGGACGTCCTCGTCCTCCAGCACCGGGGTGAACGCGCCCGACTCGACGTCGGCGAGCAGCTCGTCCAGCGCCTTCTGCATGCCGGCGAGTTCGTCGTCGGTCAGCAGACCCGCGGCGTGCAGCACACGGGCGTGTGCGCGCGAACCCGCGATGTCGTACGGCGCCAGCACCCAGTCGAAGTGCGTCGACAACGACAGCCGCGCCATCGCCTCGGCCGGTCCCGACTCGAACCGGCCACCCCACAAAGAACTCATTGCTGCGCAACTTTCATCTGGCCAGCTCTCAGCTGGCGAAGTCGTAGAGCGATTCTTCCGAACGGGCCACGAGCCCGACCACGCGCCCCTCGTACAGCGCGACGTCGACCTCGCCGGAACCCGACGGCAAGGCCATCCGCGCGACCCGCACGGCGACGGAACCCAGGCTGGACCTGATCACGCCGGCGCGGAAGTTGAGCTCGCGGACGGCCTCGGCGACGGAGACGGTCTCGCCGTCCACCGCCACGACGACGCCCGCGTCGAACGTCAGTACGGCGTGCACGGGCTCATTCATCGACGTCGCCCGCGGCGAGCGCGGTGATCCGGTCGGCGAGCTCGGCACCGGTCATCGGCTCGCGGGCCACGACGAGGATCGTGTCGTCGCCCGCGATCGTGCCGACCACCTCGTGCAACGCCGCCCTGTCGAGCGCCGACGCCAGGAACTGCGCGGCGCCGGGAGGCGTCCGCAGCACCGCGAGGTTGCCGGAGAAGTCCGTCGACACCAGCAGTTCGCCCAGCACGCGGACCAGGCGCGTCGTGCCGCCCTGGACGCCGCGCACGGGACTGCCGTCCTCCGGGATCACGTAGACGGGCGCACCGCCGTCGGGGCCGCGCAGCTTGACCGCGCCGAGTTCGTCGAGGTCGCGCGACAACGTGGCCTGCGTGACGTCGATGCCTTCCGCCGCAAGCAGTTTCGCGAGCTCGGACTGGCTGCGCACGGCTTGGTGCGCCACCATCTCGACGATGCGGCCCTGACGGGCGGTGCGGGTCATGACGACTGCTCCAGCAACCACACGAGGAGCGCCTTCTGCGCGTGCAGCCGGTTCTCCGCTTCCTGCCACACGAGCGACTGCGGGCCGTCGAGCACCTCGTCGGTGATCTCCCAGCCGCGGTGCGCGGGCAGGCAGTGCAGCACCGTCGAGTCGGGCTTCCCGGTGGCCTCGAGGAGTGAGGCGTTCACCTGGTACGGGCGGAACGGGCCGACGCGGTCCTTGCCGTCGTTCTCCTGCCCCATCGACGTCCAGGTGTCGGTGACCAGCACGTCCGAGCCGTCGACCGACTCGCGCGGGTCGCTGATCAGCGCCACCGAACCGCCGGTCTCGGCGGCGCGCTTCTTGGCGTCCTCCAGGAACTGCGGGTTCGGCACGAAGCCGGCGGGCGCGCCGATGCGGACGTGCATACCGGCCGTGGCGCCACCCAGCAGCAGCGAGTGCGCCATGTTGTTGGCACCGTCGCCCAGGTACGTCAGCGTCAGACCGGCCAGCCGACCATAACGGCGGCGGATCGTCTGCAGGTCCGCGAGAACCTGGCACGGGTGGAACTCGTCGGTCAGCGCGTTCACGACCGGGATGCGCGACACGGACGCCATGGCCTCCATGCGCGCCTGGGCGAACGTCCGCCACACCACGGCGTCGACGTACCCGGACAGGATCCGCGAGGTGTCCTCGATCGTCTCCTCGCGGCCCAGCTGCATCGACCGGCCGTCGATGATCACCGGGTTGCCGCCGAGCTGCGCGATGCCGACCTCGAACGACAGGCGGGTGCGCGTGGAGTTCTTCTCGAAGATCACCGCGACGGACTTGGGGCCCGCCAGCGGCTTCGCGGTGAAGCGGTCCGCCTTGTAGGCGTCCGCGAGGTCGAGGACGGCCGCCTGCTCCTCGGTGGACAGGTCGTCGTCGCGCAGGAAGTGCCTCGGGCTCACGGCGTCTCCTCGAAGAAGGTGGGGAGCGCGGCGACGAAGGCCTGCGCGTCGGACTCCTCCAGCACGAGCGGCGGGGCGAGCCGCAGCACGTCGGGCTGGATCGGGTTGATCAGGTAACCGGCCTTCTGCGCGGCCGCCGCGGCCTTCGCCGAGACCGCCTCGCGCAGCGTGATGCCGAGCAGCAGGCCGGCTCCCCGCACTCCGGAGATGGCGGGGTGGTGCAACGCCTCCACGCCCGCGGCGATCTCCTTGCCCACGGACGAGGCGTGCTCGAGCAGGCCTTCCGAGGCGATCGTGTCGAGCACCGCGAGACCGGCGGCGCAGCACACCGGGTTGCCGCCGTAGGTCGTGCCGTGGTGACCCGGCTTGAAGAGGTCCGCCGCCGCGCCGAACCCGATGGTGGCGCCGAGCGGCAGGCCACCGCCGATGCCCTTGGCCAGCGTCATCACGTCCGGCACGATGCCGGCCTGCTGGAACGCGAACCACGTGCCGGTGCGGCCGATGCCGGTCTGCACCTCGTCGAGGACGAGCAGCGCGCCGTGCTCGGCGGTGATCCGGCGGGCCTCCTGCAGGTATCCGGCGGGCGGCACCATGACGCCCTGCTCGCCCTGGATCGGCTCGACGACGAACGCAGCGGTGTCGTCGTCGATCGCGGCCTCCAGGGCAGCCACGTCACCGAACGGGATGTGCGAGACGCCGGGGACCAGAGGTGCGAACGGCGCGCGCTTCGGCTCCTGACCGGTGAGGGTCAGCGCGCCCATCGTGCGGCCGTGGAACCCGCCGATCGTGGAGACGACCTTCGTGCGGCCGGTGAGGCGCGCCATCTTCAGCGCCGCCTCGTTGGCCTCCGCGCCGGAGTTGCAGAAGAAGACCTTGCCGGGCTCCCCCGCGAGGTCCAGCAGGCGTTCGGCGAGCTTCAGCGCGGGCTCGTTGACGTACAGGTTGCCGGTGTGGCCGAGCTTCGCGATCTGCGTGGACACGGCCTCGACGATCGCCGGGTGCGCGTGGCCGAGCGCGTTGACCGCGAGACCGGTCAGCAGGTCGACGTAGCGGTTGCCGTCGGCGTCCCAGACGTGCGCGCCCTCGCCTCGTTCGAGCTGCAACGTGGGCGTGCCGTAGTTGTCCATCATGGACTGTTGCCAGCGGGTGGTCATTTGTTGTCCCCCAACACCATCGTCCCCACACCTTCGGAGGTGAAGACTTCGAGCAGAACGCTGTGGGCCAGCCTGCCGTCGATCACGTGCGCCTGCGGGACGCCGCCGCGCACCGCGCGCAGGCAGGCCTCCATCTTCGGCACCATGCCGCTTTCCAGGTCCGGCAGGATCTTCTCCAGCTCGGAGGCCCGGATCTGGTCCACCAGGGACGACTTGTCGGGCCAGTTCGAGTAAAGGCCTTCGACGTCCGTGAGCACCACGAGTTTCTCGGCACCGAGAGCGACCGCGAGGGCGCCGGCCGCCGTGTCCGCGTTCACGTTGTGCGGCACGCCGTGGATGTCCGGCGCGACCGACGACACGACCGGGATGCGGCCCGCACGGACGATGTCGAGCACCGCGTCCGGGTTGACCTCGGTGATGTCGCCGACGAGGCCGATGTCGACCTCCTCGCCGTCCACGACCGCGCCGCGGCGGGTGGCCGTGAACAGGTGCGCGTCCTCGCCGGAGATGCCGACGGCGTAGGGACCGTGCTGGTTGATCAGGCCGACGAGCTCGCGCCCGACCTGCCCGACCAGGACCATCCGCACGACGTCCATGGCCTCGGGCGTGGTGACGCGCAGGCCGCCGCGGAACTCGCTGTGGATGCCGAGCCGGTCGAGCATCGACTTGATCTGCGGGCCGCCGCCGTGCACGACGACCGGGCGCAGGCCGCACAGCCGCAGGAACACCATGTCCTCGGCGAACGCCTTCTTCAGCTCGTCGTCGACCATGGCGTTGCCGCCGTACTTGACGACCACCAAAGCGCCCCGGAAGCGCTCCAGCCACGGCAGCGCTTCGACGAGGACCGCCGCCTTCTCCTGTGCGTTCATGAGGAGTACGCGCTGTTCTCTTCGACGTAGTCGTGCGACAGGTCCGTGGTCAGCACGGTGGCTTCGGCCTCACCGACGTTGAGGTCGATGACGATCTCGATGTCACGACCGGAGAGGTCGGCCTCGGAGCGGTCGCGGTCGCGGGTTCCGTTCCGGTACAACGAGACGCCGTTGATGATGATCTGCAGCACGTCCGGGTCGATCTCGGCGTCCGCGCGGCCGAGCGCCATCGCGATGCGGCCCCAGTTCGGGTCGCTGCCGAACAACGCCGTCTTCACCAGGTTGTCCTCGGCGACCGTCCGTCCGATGTGGACGGCCTCGGCCTCGGTGGCGGCCTGCTTGACGGTGATGCTGATCTCCTTCGTGACTCCCTCGGCGTCGCCCTGGAGCTGCTTGACCAGGTCGCCCGCGACCTCGGTCAGCAAAGCGACGAAGTCGTCGAACGACGGCTCGACGCCCGAGGCGCCCGAGGCCAGCACCAGCACGGTGTCGTTGGTGGACGTGCCGCCGTCGACGTCGAGGCGGTCGAACGTGCGCGAGGTCGCCTGGCGCAGCGCCTTGTCGAGCTGGTCGCCGGAGATCTTGGCGTCGGTCGTGATGACCGACAGCATCGTGGCCATGTTCGGGGCGAGCATGCCCGCGCCCTTCACGAACCCGCCGACCGACCAGCCCTGCTCGGACGCCTTCCACGACTGCTTCGGGCGGCTGTCCGTGGTCATCACACCGGTGGCGGCGTTCAGGCCGGCCTCGACGGTGGAGTCCAGCTCCTTCACGACGTTCTCGACGCCGGTGAGGACCTTGTCCATCGGCAGGCGCTCACCGATCAGGCCGGTGGAGCAGACCGCGACGTCGACCGCGCCGGTGCCGAGCACCTCGGCGACCTTCTCCGCGGTGGTGTGCGTGTCCTGGAAGCCCTCGGGACCGGTGCACGCGTTGGCGCCGCCGGAGTTGAGCACGACCGCGGTGAGGCGCCGGGACTGGATGACCTGCTGCGACCACAACACCGGCGCGGCCTTCACCTTGTTGGTGGTGAAGACGCCCGCGGCGGCGTCGGACGGCCCGTCGTTGACGACGAGCGTGAGGTCCAGCGCGCCGGATTCCTTGATCCCGGCGGCGATCCCGGCGGCCCGGAAGCCCTGGGGGCCGGTGACGCCCTTGTTGCGGTTCACGGAGCGACTCCAACGGTCGAGAGGCCGGTCGTTTCCGGCAGTCCGAGAGCGAGGTTCATGCACTGGACAGCGGCACCGGCGGTGCCCTTGGCCAGGTTGTCGACGGCGGCCACGACCACGAGCCGGTTCAGGTCGGCGTCGACGGTGACTTGCAGCTGGACGGCGTTCGAACCGAGAACCGCGTTCGTCGTCGGCCAGAGACCTTCGGGCAGCAGGTGCACGAACGGCTCGTCCGCGTACGCCTTCTCGTAGGCCTCGCGAACGTTTGCGGCGGTGTCCTTCAGCGTCGCGGTGCAGGTGGCGAGGATGCCCCGGGACATCGGCGCGAGCACCGGCGTGAAGCTGACGCTGATCGGACGACCGGCCGCCGCGGACAGGTTCTGCTTGATCTCGGGCGTGTGCCGATGGGCTCCACCGACGCCGTACGCGCTCGCGGAGCCCATGACCTCGGAGCCGAGCAGGTTCGTCTTCAACGACTTGCCGGCGCCTGACGTGCCGGACACGGCGACGATGACGACCTCGTCCTCGATGAGGTCCACGGCCGGTGCGAGCGCCAGCGAGGAGACGGTCGGGTAGCAGCCGGGCACGGCCACGCGGCGGGCGCCGACGAGCGCGTCCCGCCCGTGGGGAAGCTCGGGCAGCCCGTACGGCCAGGTGCCCGCGTGCTCGCCGCCGTACCACCGCGTCCAGTCGTCGGCGCTGGTCAGGCGGTGGTCGGCGCCGCAGTCGATCACGATCGTGTCGTCGCCGAGTTGCTCGGCCAGCGCGGCTGAGTGACCGTGGGGAAGTGCGAGGAACACCACGTCGTGGCCCTTGAGCGTCTCGACTGTGGTGTCTTGTAGTTCTCGGTCTGCGAGCGGCAGGAGGTGCGGCTGGTGCTTGAGCAGCCTGTCACCGGCGCTGCTGTTGGCCGTCAGCGCGCCGATCTCGATGTCCGGATGGCCCAGTAGCAGGCGGAGCAGCTCGCCACCCGCGTACCCGCTGGCGCCCGCGACCGCGATCCTCACTGTCATGCGCATGATTATGCACGGTCATGCAAACCCACTCAACCGTGAACGTGGCCACCTGGCCACCCGATCGGGGCCACCTGGCGCTGTGGGCGGGTGACCCCGGTCGACCATGATGATCAGCGTGGACGTGAAGCCGCGCGACGGGCTGTGGACGGCCGGCGCCTTCCTCCTGGCGCTGTTGTCGCTGGTGGCGCCGCTGGGCAGGCCGGTGGAGCCGTGGCTGGTCGTCGCCTCGGCGGTGTGGGCGGCCGCACTCGTGCCGATCAGCGCGCGGTGGCCGCGCTGGGCGATCGTGCTCACCACTCCCCTGCACGGCGTGAACAACCTGCTCGCGGTGGCCCCGACGTCGCTCGTGATCTTCCGGTCGGCCCGGTCGGCGCGCTCGCCGTGGCAGGTGGCCTGGGTGGTCGGGGTCAGCGCGGTGCTGCAGGCCGGGTTCAGCGCCCTGCACTCGTGGCGGGTGGGCAACAACCTCACCGAGTACCTGCTCGACACCGCGTTCACCGTGCTGTTCCTGCTGGTCTTCCCCGCCGTGGCCGGTGCGCTCGTCGGTCGGCGCAAGCCCCTCACCCAGGTGTTGATGGAGCGCAACGACTACCTGGAACACACGCGCGTGCTGACCGCGAACACCGCGAGGTCCGCAACGCGCGCACACATCGCGAGCGAGATGCACGACATGCTCAGCCACCGGCTCCGGCAGCTGACCGCGCACGCGGCAGCGCTGGAGCGGTCCGCCGCCGAGCAGGCTCCTGAGCTGCGTGAACAGGTCGAGCTGATCCGCAGGACGTCCGCCGTGGCGATGGAGGAGCTGCGCGAGATCCTCGGTGTGCTCGGCACCTCGGCCGATAACGACGAGGACGCCGGTACGCGCACGGACGTCGAACGGCTCGTGGCCGCGTCGACGTCAGCAGGCGTCTCCGTCCACCTGGACTGGTCGGGACCCGACCTGGCCGATGCCGACGCACGGCTGCGCAGGGCGGTGCATCGGGTCGTGCGCGAAGCACTCACGAACGTGCACAAACATGCGCCGTCAGCACGCACGCGCGTGTCCGTGGTCGTCGCAGAACGGGTGAAGGTCGAGGTCGTCAACGCGCCCAGTGGCGAACCACGGGGCGGCGGCACCCGGCGCGGGCTGATCGGGCTGGAGGAACGCGTCGAGCTGATCGGCGGCACGTTCCTCGCCGGGGTCCCGGCCGGCGGCGGGTTCCGGGTGACGGCCGACCTGCCGTTGCACCCGGTCGCGCAGGACGAGGCGGGCACGGCGGGTGCCGTGGCCGAGGCACCGCCCCCGATCACCGCCGAGATCCTGACCGTGCCCCGCGTGATCGGCAGCGGGTGCCTCGGCACGCTCGCCGTCATCCCGGCACTGGGCACGGCGATGGTCCTGCTCATCATCGCGATCTTCAGCCGCAGCGAGATCAGCCCGCAGGAGTACGCCGGCTTCCAGGAGTCGGTCACGCACGAGCAGGAGGTCACCGAGACGTTCGGCTTCGGCGTGCTGTCGGGCAACGCCGGCTGCTACCGCTACCACCTGCGCGACTCGGACGACCGCGACGTCGAGCTGTGCTTCGACCGCGACACCGGTCTGCTGACCACGAAGAGGGAGCTCGCACGATGAGGTTCGTCTGGCCGTCGCTCGCGTTCCTCGTCGGGCTCGTGCCGCTGATCGCCCCGCTGGCCCCGGTCCCGCACCCGCTGCTGACCATCGCGAGCGCGCTGTGGATCGCCGCTCTCGTGTGGTTCGCGCCGAAGAAGCCGGAGTGGGCGCTGCTGCTCACGGCCCCGCTGTTCGCGGTCAACAACCTCTGGGCGATGTCCCTCACGGCCTTCGTGGTGTTCGCCGTGTCCCGGCGCGTTCCGCGACTCGGCAGGCTGTGGGCGCTGCTCGGCGTGACGACGCTCCTGCAGACGGCGTTCAGCCTGTTCCAGGTCTACGACAACGCGCCGCTGTGGCAGACCCTGGTCGGCGGGTTCTTCGGGTCGGCGTTCTTCGTGGTCTTCCCCGCCGTGTCCGGCATGCTGCTCGGCCGCCGCAAGCCGATGGTCCGGCTCCTGCGGGAGCGCAACGAGTACCTGGAACGCGCCCGCGCCCTGACCGCCGCCTCCGCCCGGTCCGAGGAACGCGCGCACATCGCCGGCGAGATGCACGACATGCTCGGCCACCGGCTCAGCCTGATCTCCATCCACGCCGGGGCGTTGGAGCTCGCGACCGCGACGAAGGCACCGCAGCTGCACGAGCAGGCCGAGCTGATCCGCACCACGTCGTCGCTCGCGATGGCCGAGCTGCGCGAGATCCTCGGCGTGCTGCGCACCAACCCCGAACCCGAGTCGCTCGACGAGGACACCGGCACCCGGTCCGACATCACCGCGCTGGTCGAGAGCTCGGCGGACGCGGGCATCGCCGTCTCGCTCGACTGGTCGGGCGACGACCTGCACGGCGCCGACCCGCGCACCCGCCGGGCCGTGCACCGCGTGGTCCGCGAGGCCCTGACCAACCTCCACAAGCACGCCCCGGCCGCCCGTGCGCGGGTGCAGGTCGCGGTCCAGGCGGGCCGGGCGCGCATCCAGGTCCTGAACGGACCGTCCACCGCGGTGCCGGGCAAGGGCACCCGGCGCGGCCTGATCGGCCTCGAGGAACGCGTCGGGCTGCTCGGCGGCTCGTTCACCGCGGGACCGCCGCCCGAGGGCGGGTTCCGGGTCGCGGCCGACGTCCCGCTGCACCCGCCCGCGCAGGCGGACCAGGCGAGCACCGAGGTGGTCGAGGTGCCGCCACCGCTCGCCGCCGAGGTCCTGACCGTGCCCCGCGTGCTCGGCGGCGGCTGCCTCGGGTTGCTGGCGCTGGTGCCGATCGTCGGCGCGCTGGTCGTGTTGCTGCTCTTCGCGTTGCTGAACACGAGCCAGATGAACGCGCCGTACTTCGACTCGCTGAAGGTGGGCGTCACCCCCGAAGAGGAGGTGATGGACCAGTTCGGCGTGGGGCAGCTCGGCGTCGACGGGTGCTCGCGGTTCCGGACGTCGCACAACGCCGAGCTCGTCTACAAGCTGTGCTTCCGCGACGGCAAGCTGCACTCCAAGGAGCAGGAGAGGCCGTAGGGTGCGGGACGTGATCCGAGTGCTCATCGCCGACGACGAAACGCTCATGCGCGCCGGCATCCGGCTGATCCTCGAGAACGACCCGGACATCACCGTCGTGGCCGAGGCGAGCGACGGCAGGCAGGCCGTGGAGCTGACGCTGAAGCACTCGGTCGACGTCGCGCTGCTCGACATCCGCATGCCGGGCGGCGACGGGCTGAAGGCCGCCGAGCAGATCGCGTCGAGGGCCAACGTCGTCATGCTCACGACGTTCGGCGAGGACTCCTACGTGGCGCAGGCGCTGAAGGTCGGCGCGACCGGGTTCCTGCTCAAGGACACCCCGCCGCAGGAGCTGATCAACGCCGTGCGCAAGGCCGCGCAGGGCGAACCGATCCTCGCCCCGCAGATCACCAGGCGCCTCATCGAGAAGCACCTCGTCGCACCCGACGCCGGCACGGACGCGCGTCGCAAGATCGACGCGCTCACCGAGACCGAGCGGAACGTGCTGAGGCTCGTGGGCGAAGGCCTGTCCAACACCGAGATCGGCGAACAGCTCTTCATGGCGACCGGCACGGTCAAGGCGCACATCAGCCGGATCCTGCCCAAGCTGGAGGTCACCAACCGCGTGCAGGCCGCCATCGTGGCCCACGACGGCGGCCTCACCCGGTCGTGACGGTCACTGGGCCGTGAAGCGGTCCAGCGCGCGGATCTTGTTCGTGGCGTCGAGTGCCGCGACCTTGTAGGCCTCGGACAGCGTCGGGTAGTTGAACACCGTGTCGACCAGGTAGTCGACCGTGCCGCCGCAGCCCATCACGGCCTGGCCGATGTGCACGAGGTCCGTGGCGCCGGTGCCGAACACGTGCACACCGAGGATCTTGCGGTCCACAGTGGACACCAGCAGCTTCAGCATGCCGTACGCGTCACCGACGATCTGGCCGCGCGCGAGCTCGCGGTAGCGGGAGATGCCGACCTCGTAGGGAACGGCGGACGACGTCAGCTCGGCTTCCGTGGCACCGCAGTAGGAGATCTCGGGGATCGTGTAGATGCCGATGGGCTGCAGGCCGGTCAGCTCGTGCACCGGTTCGCCGAACGCGTGGTACGCGGCCAGGCGGCCCTGGTCCATCGACGTCGCGGCCAGCGCCGGGAAGCCGATCACGTCGCCGACGGCGTAGATGTGCTCGACGGGCGTGCGGTAGTGCTCGTCGACGCTCAGCCTGCCGCGGTTGTCCGCCTCGAGACCGGCGGCGGCGAGGTCCAGCTTGTCCGTGGTGCCCTGGCGACCGGCCGAGTACATGACGGCGGCGGCCGGGATGCGCTTGCCCGAGGCCAGCGTCGTGATGGTGCCGCCCTGGGAGACCTGGACGTTCACGACCTTCTCGCCGAACCGGAACGTGACGGCCTGGTCGCGCAGGTGGAACTTGAGCGACTCGACGATCTCCGGGTCGCAGAAGTCGAGCATCCGCTCGCGCTGCTCGACGACCGTCACGCGGGTGCCGAGCGCCGCGAACATCGACGCGTACTCGATGCCGATCACCCCCGCGCCGACCACGACCAGCGACGACGGGATCTCCTGCAAGGCGAAGACCTCGTCGGAGTCGAGGATCCGCTCCTCGTCGAAGTCCACGCCGGACGGACGGGCGGGCGTCGTGCCGGTCGCGATCACGACGAACTCGCCGGTGATCGTCGTGTGGTCGCCGCGGTGGCTGCCGTCGACCGCCACGGTGTGCTCGTCGACGAAGCGGCCGAAGCCGTTGAGGAGATCGATGCCGTTGCGGTGCAGCTGCGCCCGCACGACCTGCACCTCGCGGCCGATCACGTGCTGCGTGCGGGCCATCAGGTCGTTGATCGTGATGTCCTGCTTGACGCGGTAGCTGGCGCCGTACAACTCGCGCTGGCTCATGCCCGTCAGGAACATGACGGCTTCGCGCAGCGTCTTCGACGGGATGGTGCCCGTGTTCGCGCAGACGCCGCCGATCATCTCCTGCCTGTCGATGATGGCGACGCGCTTGCCCAGTTTCGCACCCGCGATCGCCGCCTTCTGGCCGCCAGGACCAGAGCCGATGACGATCAGGTCGTAGTCGTACGACGTCATGGCCGCCAGCCTACTTCGACGGCTGCGATTCCACGTCGGATCCGGTGAACGGCAGCAGGTCGATCAGGCGCGTCGTGGCCCGGTACTCGGCGACGCGGTCCGCGAACGGCCGCTGCACGATCCGGTGCACGGCCTCGGAGCTCAACCGCTCGTAGGCGGGGACCGTGTCGTTGCTCAGGAAGTCCCAGCGCGCCACCCGGTCCGCGTAGTTGAACGCGGGCAGCGGACCGCCGAACAGCGGCCGGTACTGCGCGGGCGTCTTCCCGCCCGGCACCGGCATCGGCCCGGCGACCGTGATCGCGTACGTGACGATCTCACCGGGCGGCAGCAACCGCGATCGCATGCGGTTGAACTGGTCCGCGATCACCAGGTTCTGCTCGCGCGAGGAGAACTCCATGACCGCCTGCGCCGGGTCCTCCCACGCCGCGGTGGTGTCCGCGTCGATGATGCCCGCGTCGCGCATCTCCCGGACGGCCTCGATCCCGCCGTGCAGGTAGGCGGCGTGCATCGCGCCCAGGTCCATGAAGATGTGCTTCTGCATCGACATCAGCATCGTCGAGAACCAGCGCAGTTCCGGGACCGAGCCGAGGTCGAGCATGCCGGCGGCGAACGCGGGCGCGCCGATGTTCGCGAAACCCATCCACCGCAACGTGTCCGGGTGCGTCAGGTGGAGCTTCGCGTAGAAGTCGTAGACGGCGAAGATCACGGCCTTGTTGGCGGCGGCCGTGCGCTGCGGGTCCCACTCGGACAGGTTCACGCCCGCGTCCTCGGCGGCGCGGACGATCCAGTACTGCCACAGCAACGCCTTGAACCGCACCGGCGAGATGCCCTCGGCGCGGTAGCCCGCCAGCAACTGCTCGATCGTGGCGCGGTCGGTCGGCAGGTCGGGGTGCACGCCACCCCGCTGTTCGCCGTTCCCGTTCACCAGCGGCAGATCCAGATAACCCACCGCGTCCGCTTTGGTGGCGCCCATGCTGCCCAGCACGAGCGCCGCCACAACCATGAGCACACGCATGAACGCGAACTGTATAGGTGCGGAGTGCCCTTTCCGTTCACAGAAGCGCCCGGTCAAGTGATGTTTTGCTGGTTCGTTAGCACTTTCGGTACCGATGGGGCCATAAATCTCAACAGGGCTACTCCTAATGGCTATACCGTTTGGACGTGACTCTTGAGGTTTCCTTGATCAAAGCGGTCAGAACGGGACTCGAGGAGCTCGCTGACCCGGTGAAGGCGCCGGAGATGCAGGCGTACATGAAGTCCGACATGCCGTTCCTGGGCGTGCAGAAACCGGCGCGCGCGGCCCTGTTGAAGTCGCTGCCGCGGGTGCACGACCGCGACGAGTGGCTCGGCGCCGTGCAGGCGTTGTGGCGCGAGGCGACCTATCGCGAAGAGCGCTACATGGCGTTGTCGCTGAGCGGTGATCGCCGATTCCAGTCCGTTGATCTGCTGCCGTGGTTCGACGAGATGATCGTGACCGGCGCGTGGTGGGACTACGTCGACGAGATCGCGTCGAAACGCGTCGGCCCGTTGCTGCGGTCGGATCCGGGCGTGGTGCGGCCGTTGGTGCTGAAGTGGTCTGTCGACGCGGACCGGTGGCGGCGCCGCACGTCGGTGATCTGCCAGCTGGGGTTCAAGGGCGCCACGGACGTGGAACTGCTGACGGCGTGCGTCGACGCCAACGCGGACGACCCCGACTTCTTCCTGCGCAAGGGGATCGGGTGGGCGCTGCGGGACTTCGGGAAGACCGAGCCGGGGTGGGTGCGCGCGTTCGTGGCGGAGCGGCCGGGGTTGTCGCCGCTGTCCCGGCGGGAGGCGCTGAAGCACCTGTGAGGTCGTGGCGCGGCTCGCGTGCGGGCTAGCCGTGCTTCGCGCGGCCCGAGTAGGTGAGCGGGAAGACGAGCTCGGCGCACTCCGCCGGCACGTCCTGCGCCACCTCGACCTTCATGGTCACCTCGACGGCGCCCCCGGCCGGGATCTCGACGATGTCGGTGAGCGGCACGACGGTCAGCACGCCGGCCGGGCATCCCGCGACGCGCTGCTGGGTGGCGTCGAGCGGCTGGCCCGGCACGGCGGACAGGCTCTCGACGATGATCAGGACCGGGTTGGGGTTCGACAGCCGCACCTTGCGCTCGCCGACCGCACCCGGCGTGAGTTCGACGGGGGCGCCGGAGATGTCGTTGATCTCGAACGGCTTGAGCTGCTGCATGCCGGACTCGCCGCTGCTGACGGAGTACGCCATCGCGGGCTTCTGCGGCTCGGGCCACGTGAGGTGCATGGCGGCGACGACCGCCGCTCCGAGCATGAGGATCGTCAAGGACACGGCGATCTCAAGGCGCGGACCCAGACTTCGCATGGCGCAACTCTCCAGAGTCGTTGCTCCCAGGCGGTGGGTTCGCCTCTAGCTCCCCACCGGACCGGCGACCAGACTCGCCCGGTGGTTCATCGCTTCGCCCCTCGGCCCCAGCGGGCCGCGTTGCCAATCTTGGAGAACCTTCACCTACTGCGCAAGCGTCCGACGGGCGCCGATTTCCCCTTGTAATGAAGGACTTTTGACACCTTGACAGCTACGCAGGGCTACCACCTGCTGGTTTGACCCCAAATCCCGATGAACGGGATTCAGCCGATCGAGCGAATTATCAGGAACAATTCTGTTCGGTGTAGCTGGAGGTCCAGCTGCCCGCGACGGCCCGGACCCTCACCCGCAGCGGAGTTCCGCCGGTGACGGTGTAGGACGTCGAGGAGACGCGGACGGGGGTGGTGAAGTTGCCGTCCCCGTTGCCCTTGTCGCTCCACCGAAGATCATAGTTCGGTACGCCCCCGACCGCCTGCCAGGTGACGACCCCGGTCGACGTGGCGCACGTGATGCCGGTCGGCGCGGTGACCGCGGCGGCCTTCGCCTTCGCCGTTCCCGGTGCCGAGGTCTGCCACGCGGCCGAGGCGGGCTGTGCCGCGAGCACGCACAGCACCGCCGCCGCGAGCACCGGCCGCTTCACGCTCCGGTCCCGCTGGCGATCGTGACGGTCACCGGCACGTCGATCGTCGCGCCCTGGCACGAGTTCGGGGCGTCCACCGACATGGTCACGCTGAACGTGATGGCCACCGGTGCGCTCTTGGCGGCGAGCTGCGTGCCCGGGAACCGCTCGGAGAACGTGACGCCGCAGGTTCCCGCGCCGTTCGGCGCGATGGACGTGACCCGCACCGGGTACGGGTTGGGGTTCGACACGGTCACGACCGCGTCCCCGGTGCCGCCGGGGTAGAGCGTCCCGGTGGTGACGGCACCCGCGGCCACGACCGGGGCCAGCGCGGTGCCGGCCTTCGTGGTGGCGCTGCCGGTGCCGGAGCTCGTCCAGGCCGCGTAGGCCACGCCCGAGCCGAGCGCGGCCGTCGTGAGCGCGAGGACGACGGCGCCGCGCCGGACGGACCGGCGGCGGACGAGTGCGGTGGAGCTGGTCATGGCTTGGTCGCCGTTCCCGAGTAGGTGAGGGGGAAGGTGAGGTTCTTGCAGGCGTTCGGCGCGGACGCCGCCATCCGGACGCTCAGCGGCACGTCGGCGCGCGAGTTCCTGCGGATGACGACCGGCGCGGCGAGCGGTGCGACGGTCACGGTGTTCGCCGGGCAGTCCGGGGACGGGCGCCCGACCGAGGTGACGAGCCGGGTGAGCTTCACGTCCTGGTTGTTCGGGTTGGTGACCCGGACGACCCGGGTCACCGTCCCACCCGGGACCAACCCCGTCGCCGCGCCGGCGTCCGCGATCGTGAACGCCTTGCCGGGTGCCGGGGAGCCGCCCGGCACGCAGAGCACGGTGAGCACGGCGAGGACGAGGCGGATCATCTACGCGGCCGAGACGAGCTCGGCGGTCAGCGGCAGCGTGAAGGTCTGCGACTTGCAGTTGTTCGCGGCGTCGGCGTTCATGGTCGCCTTCAGCGTGTAAGTGCCGGTCCCCTTGGCGACGATGGTGCCGGCGTTGCTCACGGCCGGGCTGGTGACGGTGCCCGCGGCGCAGCCGCCTTCGGTGATGGCCGAGACGCCGGCGCTGATCGACGAGACCGCGACCGGGTAGTCGTTCGGGTTGCTGATCGTCACCTGGAAGTCGACGGTGGCACCGGGGTACAGGCCACCGGCGCCGTTGACCGGGCTGATGGTCGAGTTGACGCTCGTGGTGGAGCCGACCGAGCCGGAACCGGAGCCGGTGCTCGTCCACGCCGCGTAGGCGACACCGCCTCCGACGGCGAGGGCTGCGACTGCTGCGATGACCGCGGTGCGCTTGCGCATGTTCGTTCTCCTGAGGTGGTGCTCGGTGGGTACGGCACCAAGTTTGGAGAACCTTCAATCACTACACAGCGTGCACAAGACACCAGAACAGGGACCCTGGCGGCACTGTTGTCAACGGGCATGGATCGGCTACACGCGTACGCGGACTGGAGGTCAGGCCGTTCCTTACGCGAAAAGGCCCGGGATTCTCGCGGAATCCCGGGCCTCACGCGCTGTGATCGGTCAGGCGCGGAGTGCGGCGCCCAGACGCTCTGCGGCGGCGGCAACGGCGGCGTCGCGGGCCGACGTCGCCTCCTCCACCGTCAGCGTCCTGTCCGGGGCGCGGAAGCGCAAGGAGTACGCGAGCGACTTCTTGCCCTCGCCCAGCTGCTCACCCGTGTAGACGTCGAACAGGCGGATGTCCTCGAGCAGGTCGCCCGCGGACGCGCCGAGCACCTCGGACACCGACTGCACCGGCACGGAGGCGTCGACGACCAGCGCGACGTCCAGCAGCACCGGCGGGTACGGCGAGACCATCGGGGCCGGGCGGTGGTCGTCGAGCGGCAGCGCGTCCAGGTCGAGCTCGAACGCCACGGTCCGCTTCGGCAGGCCGAGCTTCTCGACGACCTTCGGGTGCAGCTCGCCGGCGTGGCCGACGGGCCAGTCGCCGACGCGCAGCTCGGCGCAGCGGCCGGGGTGCCACGGCAGCAGGTCCGACGCCACGACGCGCAGCTTCACGCCGTACGCCTCACCGACGCGGCGGGCGGCCTCGACCGCGTCCGACCACTCGGCGATGCGGCCCTTGCCCCACCAGCCGGCCAGTTCGCGGTGGCCCGTGAGCACACCGGCGACGTGCAGCGGCTGGTTCGGCAGCGCGGCCAGCATCGAGGCGACCTCGGCCTCGGTCGGCCTGCGGTCCACGCCCAGCGACGGCACGGGGACCTGCTGCGCGCGCGGCAGCGTCACCTGGGCGATGTTGTAGAGCGCGACGTCCTTCGCCCCGCGCGCGAGGTTGCGCTGCAACGTCTCCAGCAGACCCGGCAGCAGCGTCGTCGCGAGGACGTTCTTGTCCGCCTCCAACGGGTTCAGCACGCCGACCGTGTCGCGGCGGGTGTCGCCCTCGGCAAGACCGAACGCGTCGAACACCGACGGGTCGATGAACGGGAACGGCTTGACCTCGACGAAACCGTCCTCCGCCAGCGTGCGCCACACCGTGCGGCGGCGGCGCTGCTGCTCGGTCAGGCCGCGACCGGCGGGCGCGGGCGGCAGCACGGACGGGATCGTGTCGTAGCCCTCCAGCCGCAGCACCTCCTCCACCAGGTCGGCGGGCTGCACGAGGTCGGCGCGCCACGTCGGCGGCACGGCCGTGACGATCGTCTGGCCCTCCTCCGAGGTGGTCACCGAGACCTGGCAGCCGATCTGGCCGAGACGGCGGGCCGTGACGCCCCGCGCGTAGCGGACACCGGCGATGCGGTCGGGCAGGTCGATCGGCATCGACACCGGCTCGGGCAGCGCGGGGGCGCCCACGTCGGTGCGGCCGGGCTTGATCTGGCCCTCGGCGTAGTGGTTGAGCAGCTTCGCGGCCCGCTCCAGCGCGACGGGCGCGAGAGCCGGGTCGACGGTGCGCTCGAAGCGCTTCGCGGCCTCGGACGGCAGCTTGTGGCGGCGGACCGTGCGGGCGATGGACGCCGGGTCCCAGTTCGCCGCTTCGAGCAGGATGTCCGAGGAGTTGTCGCCGACCTCGGTCGACGCGCCGCCCATGACACCGGCCAGCGAGATCACACCGGAGTCGTCGGCGATCACGATGTCGTCGACGTTGAGCGCGCGCACCTGGTCGTCGAGCGTCGTGAGCTTCTCCCCCGCCAGCGCGCGGCGGACCGTCAGCGCGCCCGAGAGCGACGCGGCGTCGAACGCGTGCAGCGGCTGGCCGAGCTCGAGCATCACGTAGTTCGTGACGTCGACCGGCAGCGAGATCGAGCGCATGCCCGCGAGCATCAGGCGGCGGCGCATCCACCACGGCGTGGGCGCGGTCGGGTCGACACCGGTGACCCGGCGCGCCACGAACCGCGAGCAGCCGGGACGGTCCTCGATGTGGACCGGCCACGCCTCGCCCTCGGGCTCGGGGATCTCGACGACACCGGGGTCGCCGAACGGCACGTCGAGCGCGCAGGCGATCTCGCGGGCGAGGCCGCGGACCGAGAACGCGTAGCCGCGGTCCGGGGTCGGCGCGAGCTCGATGACGCTGTCGTTCAGGCCGAGCAGCTCCAGCGCGTCGTCGCCGGGCTGCGCGGTGCCGGTGGGCAGCACGAGGATGCCCGAGTGGTCGTCACCGATGCCGAGCTCGTCGGCGGCGCAGAGCATGCCCTGCGACACGCGGCCGTACGTCTTGCGCTCGGCGATCGAGAACCCGCCGGGCAGCACGGCGCCGGGCAGCGCGACGACGACCGAGTCGCCCTCGACGAAGTTCGTGGCGCCGCAGATGATCTGGTTGGTCTGCTCGGGACCGACCTCGACCTTGCAGTAGCGGATCGGCTTCTTGAACTCGGTGAGCTCCTCGATCTCGACGACGCGGCCGGCGACGACCGGGCCGGTCACGGGACCGAGCGGGCTCACCTCCTCGACCTCGATGCCGATGCGCGTGAACGCCTCGGCGAGCTCGTCGGGCGTGGGGACTTCGTCGAAACCGAGGTGTTCGACCAGCCAGCTGACCGGGACTCGCATCCGGATCAGGCCTCCGTTCCGAAAGGCTGGGTGAAGCGGACGTCGCCCTCGACCATGTCGCGCATGTCGGGAAGGCCGTTGCGGAACTGCAGGGTGCGTTCCAGGCCCATGCCGAACGCGAAGCCGGAGTAGACGTCCGGGTCGACGCCGCAGGCGCGCAGCACGTTGGGGTTGACCATGCCGCAGCCGCCCCACTCGACCCAGCCGGCGCCGCCCTTCTTCTCCGGGAACCACACGTCGACCTCGGCCGACGGCTCGGTGAAGGGGAAGAAGGAGGGACGCAGGCGGGTCTTCGAGTCCTCGCCGAACATCGAGCGCGCGAACGCGTCGAGCGTGCCCTTGAGGTGGCCCATCGTCAGGCCCTTGTCGACCGCGAGGCCCTCGACCTGGTGGAACACCGGGGTGTGCGTCGCGTCGAGCTCGTCGGTGCGGAACGTGCGGCCGGGGCACACGACGTAGACCGGCAGTTCGCGGTCGAGCAGCGTGCGGGCCTGCACGGGCGAGGTGTGCGTGCGCAGCACGAGCTGCGAGTCACCCGGCGCGATGTAGAACGTGTCCTGCATCGAGCGGGCCGGGTGGTCCTTGCCGAAGTTCAGCGCGTCGAAGTTGAACCACTCGGTCTCGAGCTCGGGGCCCTCGGCGATCTCGTAGCCCATGGCCACGAAGACGTCACCGATGCGCTCGGCGAGAGTGGTGATCGGGTGGCGCGCGCCGCGCGGGAAGCGGTCCCAGGGCAGCGTGACGTCGACGGACTCCTCGCGCAGGACCCGCTCGTCGCGCTCGACCTGGAGCACGGCGAAGCGCTCGTCGAACGCGGTCCTGATCGCGGACTGCGCCTCGTTCACCCTCTTGCCCGCCTCGGCCTTCGCCTTGGGGGGCAGGGCACCGATCTCGCGGCGGGCCAGCAGCACGGGCGACCGGTCCCCGAGGTGGCCGGGCTTGACCGCGGCCAGTGCCTCCAGGTCGGCTGCTCCGGCGAACGCCTCGCGGGCCTTCTGCACGGCCGCGTCGAGGTTCTCGGCCGACAGCGCCGCGACCTGCTTCGGGTCGTACGGGTCGTTGGCTCCGGACATGGTTGTAGGACAGCTCCCGTCACGGACATCGGTAATGAACAGGCCGATCCTAGTCGGTGCGCTGTTGACCTCTCCGGAGCGTTCCGTTAAAGAGCGGCACCGACCCCCGCCTCGTCCCTAGGATGGGCGGCATCATGTCGCACACCTTCCGCGTCGACCTGCGCGGCATCATCGACCTGCTCAGCCACCACCTCTACAGCAGCCCGCGCGTCTACGTGCGCGAACTGCTGCAGAACGCCGTCGACGCGATCACGGCGAGGCGCGAGCTCGACCCGTCCTGCCCCGCCGCCGTCACGATCACCTGCGGCTCCACGCTGACGATCACCGACACCGGCGTGGGGCTCACCGAGACCGAGGTCCACGAGCTGCTGTCCACGCTCGGCCGCACGTCGAAGCGGGACGACCTGGGGTTCGCCCGCGAGGGGTTCCTCGGCCAGTTCGGCGTCGGCATGCTGTCGTGCTTCCTCGTCGCCTCGTCCGTGACGGTGATCACGCGCTCGGCCCGCGGTGGTCCCGCCGTGCGGTGGGAGGCGGATTCGTCGGGCAACTACACCGTGTCCGTTGTGGACGGTGACGTCCCGGTCGGCACCACGGTGACGATGAGTGCTTCGCGCGGCAACGAACACTGGCTCGAAGCCGACGTGGTGCGCCCGCTGGTGGTCGACTACGGCGACCTGCTGCCGGCCGTCGTGACGCTGGACGGCGCTCAGGTCACCCGCGGCGAACGTCCGTGGGACGACGAGGACGCCGACCTCTCCGAGTACTGCGAGCGGGTCTTCGGGTTCACGCCGTTCGAGGCGATCCCGATCGAGGTCGAGGCGGCGGGGCTGACCGGGGTCGCGTTCGTGCTGCCGTCCGGTGTCCACCCCGGAACGCGCCAGACCCACCGCGTGTACCTGAAGCGGATGCTGGTCGGCGACAACGTCGAGGGCCTGCTGCCGGACTGGGCGTACTTCGTGCGGTGCGTGGTCGACGCGTCCTCGATCCGGCCGACGGCGTCACGCGAGGCGCTGTACCAGGACGAGATGCTGCTGGCGGTGCGCGAGGAACTGGGCGAGCAGATCCGCGACTGGCTGATCCGGCTGGACGCGATCGAACCGCGCCGCGCCGGCGAGCTGCTGGCCGCGCACCACCTGGGCATCAAGTCGCTGGCGCGCACGGACGACGAGATGCTGCGGCTGGTCGAGCGGTGGCTGCCGTTCGAGACCACCGAGGGCGCGATCCCGTTGCGGCAGTTCAAGCGCAAGCACGGCGCGATCCTCTACATCCCGGACGTCGACGAGTTCCACCAGCTCGCGCCGGTCGCCGCCGCGCAGGGCCTGGGCCTGGTGAACGCGGGCTACGCCTACGACATGGAGCTGTTGAACCGCCTGAGCGCGCTGGACGGCCCGTCCGTCGCCCGCCGGGTGGCGCCGACGGAGCTGCTGGCGGCGCTGGCCGATCCCGAACCGGACGTCGAGGCGGCGTTGCGGCTGAGGCTGTCGGAGGGCGCGGCGGCGCTGGACCGGCACGACTGCGACGCGGTGATCCGCGACTTCGACCCGGTCTCGTTGCCCGCCTTGCTGATCACGAACGCCGAGCAGCAGCGCAGGCTCGACACCGAGCAGACCGCGGAGGAGGTGACGGACCCGCTGTGGGCGGAGCTGCTGGGGCAGCTGACCGCGGGCTCCGACTCGTCGCGTCCCGAGCAGCTGGTCCTCAACTGCCGCAACCCGCTCGTGCAGCGGCTGGCGCGGCTGACCGACCCGTCGCTCGTGGAGCTGACGCTCGAATCCTTGTACGTGCACGCCGTCCTGCAGGCTCGGCGGGCGATGCGACCGAAGGACACGGCGGCGCTCAACCGCTCGTTCCTGGAACTTCTCGACCGTGCCGTTGGGGGCAAGTGAACATGGCCGACTTCACCGCCGAAGACGCCGAGAGGGCGTTCCTCGACGCGTACAACATGCCGACGGGCATGCCGAAGCACGAGGCGCTGGAACGGGCCGCGCGCATGTCCGACGCGCTCGGGCACCTGCCGCTCGGCGTCTCGTGCCGGACCGCGCTGATCGACTCGGCGTACTACCTGTCGCGCTACGACCTGATGCTCGCGCCGTTCGCGTGGGTGCGGGCCGCGGAGCAGAAGGACCCGGAGGCGTTCAACGAGTACGAGATCCACTCGCTCAACTGGGCGCACAAGTGGATCGCGACGGGCCTTCGCCGCGACCCGAAGTTCTCGCTGGAGCAGCTGCAGGCCGTGATCGGGCAGCTCGCGGACCGCTACGCGCAGCTCGGGTTCTCGGTGCAGCCGGTGCACGGTGCCCGCGCGGAGTACGCCTACCACGTCGGGGACATGACGGGCCTCGCCGAGCACCTCGGCCGTTACCTCGCGACGGAACGAGGGCCGATGGCGGACTGCGAGGCGTGCGTGGTCGAGGAGCAGGTCTGGATGCTCGCGCGCCTCGGCCGCCACCAGGAGGCCGCCGCGCACGGCTGGGAGGGCCTGTCGGGCGACTCCGGCTGCGCCACGCAGCCGCAGGGCATCCTGTCGGCGCTGCTGTGGCCGTTGCTGGAGATCGGCGAGCTTGAGAAGGCCGCGCACGCGCACACCACGGCGTACCGGTTGATCAAGGACGACGACATCACGTCGTACGTGCACGAGCACATCCGGTTCTGCGCCCTGACGGGCAACCTCTCCCGCGGCGAGGACATCCTGCGCCGGTCGCTGCACAAGGTGACGGGCGTGCAGCTGCCGGCCGACGAGATGTCGTTCGCCGAATGCGCTTCCGTTCTGCTGCAACGGCTTCCGGCCGACACCGTGTTCGAGGTGCCGGCCGTCGGCACGCGCACGGCCGCCGAGCTGCTCGACCGGCTGTCGAAGCGGGCGCTGCAGCTCGCGCGGCAGTTCGACGAGCGCAACGGCACGCCCGCCTGGGTCGAGCGGATCACCAGGTCGCTGGAGCAGGCCGACTACCCGGCCGTCGAGCTCGCGGTGCCCGCCGCCCCGGTGGCCGCGCCCGCCGAGGAGTCGGTCGTGTCCGGCGACCCGGTCGAGATCGCCGAGTCGATGGTGACCCTGTACGACCAGGGCGACTTCGTGAAGGCGCGGCGGATGCTCGACTCGCTGCCCGCGGACATGGACTCGTTGCTGCCGCCCGACCTCGCGGCGCACGCGGGCATCCGGCGGATGACGACCGGTCTGGTCCCGTTCGACCACGAGGCGTTCGACCAGCTGCTGACGGCGCTGCCCGCCGACCTCGCGCTGCGCTACCAGGCGCGGCTCGCGATGGGGCTCGAAGGCGGCCGGGAGCTCGCGGAGAAGTGCCTCGCCGAGGCGACGTCGGACTACACGCGGACGGTCGCGGCGCTGTCGCTGGCCGAACTGCTCGACAACGAGCACGCGCACGAGCGGGCCGACGAGATGCTCGCGCTGGCGTCCTCTTTGGACGTCCCGGAGCTGCGCGGCCGCGTCGCCGTCGACTCCGCGGAGCACAAGGCGCGCCAGCAGGACCTGGAAGGCGCGTACGCGGACGTCCTCACGGCCATGGCGGGCGAGCTGCGGCCGAACGCCCGGTTCGAGGGCTACCGGCTGCAGCTGCGGCTGGAGACCGTGATGCAGAAGGTGCCCGAGGCGGTGGCGACGGCCCGCGCGTTCGTGGCGGCGTTCCCGCTGCCGGAGTCCGCGGAGGCCCGCTGGTTCCAGGTCGCGGCGATCCAGGAGCTCGACCAGGAGGGCGCCTGCCTGGGCGACCTGCGCGACGCCGTGGCGATCTCGCGCGTGCACCTCTCCCCCGGCCACACCGCCCACTTCTGCTTCGCGCTGAGCGGCGGCTACGTGCAGACGGACCGGTTCGTCGAGGCCGCCGAGGTGCTCGAGGAGTCGTTGCGGCTGCTGCAGGACGGCCAGGAGGACCTGCGGCTGCAGGTCGTGTTCCGGCTCGGGCAGGTGTGCCGCAAGCTGGGCGAGTTCCCGGCGGCCGAGCGGTACCTGCGCGAGGCGGTCGGCCTGCTGCCGCCCGAGGAGACGGGCCGCCGGGCGTTCCTGCTCGACGCGCTCGCCTCGGTGCAGGGCAGGCTGGGCAAGCACGACGAGGCCATCGCGTCGTGGCGGGCCGGTGCCGCGCTGTGGCAGGAGGAGGGCAACCTCTCGGAGGCCATCGGCTCGCTGGTCGAGTTGGCGTCGAACCTGCCCGACGACGAGGTGACGGAGACGCGCGCGGCCGTGGACGACGCCGAGGCGTTGCTGCCGAAGCTCGACGACCCGACCGAGGTCACGCGGCGGCAGGCCGAGATCGCCGCGATCCGCGCGTGGGTGCACGGCCAGGTAGGCGAGTTCGCGCTGGCGATGAAGGAGTACCGCGACGCCGAGGCGCTCGTGGTGTCGCTGGGCGACGAGGGCTGGCGCGTGTTCGTCGTGCTGAAGGCGGCGAACATGCTGCTCAACGCCGACGACGCCGCGGGTGCGGAGGCCGAGGCGCGCCGGGCGGCGTCGCTGCTGCCCGACGACCACCAGGTCGGCAACGTGCTGTCGATGCTGTCGGAGGCGTTGCGGCGGCAGAACAAGCCGTCCGGCACGGACCCGCTGGTGCGCGAGCTGACCGCGCGGCTGGACTAGCCGGGCGCGGGCCGGTCCGCTCTCGGGCCGGCCCGCGGCAGCCGTCACGCGGTGTGCGCGGTCGCCTTCTCGTAGGCCACCTCGAAGGCCTCGTCCGCCGGCACCTGGATGTGCGGGACGACGCCGACGCCCTCCCAGTTCGTGCCGGAGACCGGGTTGATGGCGCGCCCGTTGGGGATCGACGACTTCAGGTGCGGGCCGACGCGGTAGCGCTCACCGGGGTGGGCGCCGCCCTTCGTGGTCTCGCCGATCAGGGTGGCGCGCTCGTTCTGCTGGAGGTTGTAGCTCAGTTCCTCGGCTCCGGAGAACGTGCGGCTGCTGGTGAGGACGTAGACGGGCTTCTTGCCACCGAACTTCGGGCCCGGCACGTGCGGGAGCGTCCAGTACTGCTGCGTCGAGTCGTCCGGGCGGTTGTAGATGTCGTTGAGGTGCACGGGTTCGTCGAACAGGTAGCTGCAGATCAACGCGACCGTGTTCGGGTCGCCGCCACCGTTGCGGCGCAGGTCGATGATCAGCGCGTCGGTGTGGGCGAGCAGGTTCATCGCGGCGACGTAGGCCGGGGTGGCGATCTCGGCGTCGTGCAGCAGGCGGAGGTCGAGCAGGCCGATGTTGCCCTCGAGCCGCTCGACGCGGTGGATGCCGAACGCGTCGAGCTCGGCTTCCTTCTTGTACGCCACCGGGTCCCACGCCGTCTCCTGGCCCGTCTCCGGCACCTCCTCGGCGCTGTAGAGCAGCCGCAGGTGCTTGTCCCCGTTGACCGACTGCAGGTCCGCAGTCACCTTGGCCGCGAACTCCTCGTCGTCGTCCACATCGGAGTAGGCGCCCTCGTCGAGGCGGGTCCGCAGGACCTTCGCGATCTCGTTGGCCGTGTCCGGGAAGACGTAGTAGGAGGCGAGCTGGGAGCAGAGGAGTTCGATCTCGGGTTCGCGCACGGGCGCACACTAACGGCGCGCCCGGCACCCGTCAGCTCAATTCCGCTGGTCCCTGGCGGAGGCGTAGAGGCACACCGCGGCGGCCGTCGCGAGGTTCAGGCTCTCGGCTGCGCCGTAGAGCGGCACCTTCAGCGACGTGTCCAGCTTCGCGATCACGTCGTCGGGCAGGCCGTGGGCCTCGCTGCCGAAGACCCACGCGGTGGGCTGGGCGAGGTCGCCCTTGGCCGAGGCCTCGACGATGTCGTGCTCGGCGTAGCCGTCGGCGGCCACGAGCCGCAGGCCCGCCTGGCGGCACGCGGCGAAGACCTCGTCCGCGTCGCGGGAGCGGGCGATCGGCAGGTGGAAGAGCGAGCCGGTGGAGGCGCGCACGCACTTGCCGTTGTGCGGGTCGACCGTGTCGCCGGCGAAGATCACCGCGTCCGCGCCGGCCGCGTCGGCCACGCGCGTGACGGTGCCCGCGTTGCCGGGGTCGGAGATGCCGTGCAGCACCGCGACGAGACGCGGGGTGCCCTTCAGCGCCGCGGCGAGGGGCTGCGGGACGGCGTCGCAGACCGCGATGATGCCCTGGGGCGTCACGGTCTCCGACAGCGAGTCGGCAGCCCTGTCGGTGACCTCGCTGATCCGGACGCCCTTGTCCACGGCGGTCTGGAGCAGTTCGGCGTTGCGTTCCGCGGCCGTCGCCGTGACGAAGAGCTCGTGCACCTCGCCCTTGTCCCAGGCGAGCGCTTCACGCACGGACTGGGCGCCCTCGACGAGGAACCGACCGGCCTTGTCGCGGCCCTGGCGGCGGGTCAGGTGGCGAGCAGCAACGACCCGAGGCGTCCGTTCGGTGAACGGATCTGCCTCGGGTCGGTAGTGCCCGCGTGGGTGCTGGCTCAGGCGTTGTCCCCGGCCGGAGCGTTCACGTCGGCCGGGAGCGCCTTGCGGGCGATCTCGACGAGCGCCGTGAAGGCGGTGGCGTCGTGGACGGCGAGGTCCGCGAGGATCTTGCGGTCGACCTCGACGCCGCCCAGGCGAAGACCCTGGATCAGGCGGTTGTAGGTCATGCCGTTCGCGCGGGACGCAGCGTTGATGCGCTGGATCCACAGCTTGCGGAAGTCGCCCTTGCGCGCACGCCGGTCGCGGTACGCGTAGTTGAGCGAGTGGAGCACCTGCTCCTTGGCCTTGCGGTACAGCCTCGAGCGCTGGCCGCGGTAACCGCTCGCCAGCTCAAGGGTGGTACGACGCTTCTTCTGGGCGTTTACAGCCCGCTTGACGCGTGCCACGGGTCCATCCTGTCGATCTCATGGGGGCGGAGTCGGGGTCCGCCCCGAGTTGCTAGGGGTAGAACGGTCAGAGACCGAGCAGCTTCTTCAAGCGCGGCGCGTCGGCGGGCGACACGACGGTCGTGCCGGCCATGCGACGGGTCTCCCGGCTGGACTTGACCTCCAGGCGGTGGCGCTTGCCCGTCTTCTCACGGACGATCTTCCCGCTGCCGGTGACCCGAACTCGCTTCGAGGTCCCCTTGTGCGTCTTGTTCTTCGGCATTTCCGTCCTCGTCTTGTGCTACCCACCGGGGCGGGGGGCGGACCTGCGTCCTTATTCGGCAGCTTCGCCGGCGTCGTCTGCGACGTCGTCGTCCTGCTTCACCGGACGCGCCTTGATGTTCTTGTGCGGCGCCAACACCATGATCATGTTGCGGCCGTCCTGCTTCGGGTTGGACTCCACGAAGCCGAGCTCCGCGACGTCCTCCGCCAGCTTCTGCAGCAACCGGTAACCGAGTTCGGGGCGCGACTGCTCGCGACCGCGGAACATGATGGTCACCTTGACCTTGTTCCCGTGCGAGAGGAAGCGGGCCACGTGGCCCTTCTTCGTCTGGTAGTCGTGCGGGTCGATCTTCGGCCGGAGCTTCTGCTCCTTGATCACAGTCAGCTGCTGGTTCCGACGAGACTCGCGGGCCTTCTGCGCCGTCTCGTACTTGAACTTGCCGTAGTCCATGAGCTTGCAGACCGGCGGTCGAGCCTGCGCGGCGACCTCGACGAGGTCCAGATCCGCTTCCTGCGCGAGTCGGAGTGCGTCCTCGATGCGAACGATCCCGACCTGCTCACCGTTCGGTCCGACCAGACGGACCTCAGGCACGCGGATTCGGTCGTTGATGCGCGGCTCGGTGCTCGCGGGAGCACCTCGGTTCGAGGGACTTGTCATTCACGTCCTTTGAGACTCGTTTGCGCCAAAGACAAGAGCCCCGTCGTCGATGTCGACGACAGGGCCCGCTTCCGACCGATCACACTCCTGACCGCTGGACGCCCGTGCGCCCTGACCGCCAGGAGGACCGGACCCGGCCACCTCAAGAAGCGGTGATCGCGGGTGGGAGCGGGGCTCCACTTGCCGCTCTCGCACTAACGAGAGCTGGTCGCGTCGGAAATACTAGCAGACGCTCTTGTCAACCCCCGAATCGCGGCCTGTGACGTCGGTCCTGCCAGGGCGCTTGCTTGAATGTAGGGCGTGACCGATCCGCTTGAAGAAGACGTCCGCGACCTGGGCGACGTACCCAGCATCGAGGTGATCAGCCGGGCCGCGGTGATGCTGCTGTCCGCCTCGGCGGAGCGCCTGGGCCTCGCCGACCCGGACCCCGACAACTCCCCGCGCCGCGACCTCGACGAGGCCCGCCGCCTGATCACCGGCCTCGCCGGCCTGGTCACCGCGACGTCGGAGTACCTCGGCCCGCACGCGGCGCCGCTGAAGGACGGCCTGCAGTCCGTGCAGCGCGCGTTCCGCGAGGCGTCGGCGGTGCCGGACGAGCCGGGGCAGGGGCCGGGCGAGAAGTTCACGGGTCCCGTCTACTGACGGGCGCCTCCAGGTCCGCCAGGCCGGCTACGAGCGCGAGCTCCACGTAGGTGCCCTCGTAGCCGGCTCCCCGCACCGCCCGCAGCGCCTCGGCCGCCTCGGGCAGCGACAACCCGAGCACGTCGCGGAACGCCTTCAGCACCCCCGCGCCCCGGGCCGCCTCGTCCCGCAGCCGGTACGCGCCGTGCTGGGCGAGGATCTCGGCGCGCAGTTCGACCGGCGACGGCCCCCGCCCCCGATCGCATCCCTGCACCTGGCAGTCGTCGCACCACTCGTCGAGCTCCCAGCGCAGCGCGCCGTTCTCGCCGATCTGCGCGAACCAGCTGTTCCCCGCGCCGCCGCAGGTCCCGCAGGGCCGTGCGAGCCTCGCTGCCTGCCGGATCACTCGGCCCGCACCACGACCGGTTCCCACGGTTCCGCCTTCACCTGGAACACCGCGCTCGCCCGCTGCCCCGTCGCCGCCCGGAACGTGATCGCGGACCCGTTGTACAGCGGTCCGATCTCGAGGTGCTCGGCCGGCGGCTCGTCGTACTGCGACAGCCCGAGCACGCGGCTGCCCGGCACCACGGACAAGGTGAGCTGCTGGATCACGGCCGGTCCGCCGAAGTAGCTCAACCGGAACTCGTCGGGCGCGCCGGGCGTGATCGCGAACGTCGGCTCGCCGACGCGGCTGCGCTGGGAGGCAAGTGCCTCGACCACCTCGTTGACCTGCGTCGTCACCTGGTGGGCGATGACCTGGGCCTCGTCCGCCAGCACCCGGGACGCCGCGGCCTCCTGCGCCGCCCTGCCCACGGCCTCCTCGGCCTTGCCGGCCGACTTCTTGGTCTCCTCGGCCGCCGTCCTGGCCTGCAGGGCGGCCGACGTGGCCTGTTCGACGGCCTTGCGCGCGGCGGCCGCCTCCTCCTGAGCTTTGAGAGCCGCCTCGGCCGACTCGCGGGCCGCCTCCTGGGCGCGCTTGGCCTCGCGGGCCTGCCACAGCGACACGGCCACCGCGCACATCGCGACGACGGCGGAGATCACGGCGAGGACGATCATGCCCGCACCCCCACGGAGGCGAGCTGGCGTCGCGCGAGCTCGTCGATCACGTCCGTGTCGCCCGTGCGCCAGGCGACCGCCGGGTCGCCGTCGAACCGGCCGAGCTCCCGCGGCGACAACGACGTGAGCGCGCGGAGGGCGAGGAGGTCGGGCTTGTCGCGCAGGCGGGCGGTGTTCGCGGCCTTGCGGGCGTAGCGCAGGCGCAGCGGCAGCCAGGTGACGAGCAGGAACAGGACCGGCACGGCGACCAGCGCGGCCGCGAGCCAGAACGCGGACTCCTCGACGACGCCGATCTGCGCGTTGCCCGCGTTGGTGAGCGTCTCGCCGGCCTTGCTGCCGTTGCCGAGCGCCCCCGCGAGGTCCTCGCCCACGAAGGGAACGCCCCGGGCCTTGCCGGCGGCGTTGGTGAACGCGTCGCGGATGCTGCCACCCGCGTTGACCAGCCCGTCCCCCGGCGCCCGCAGTTCGAGCACCCAGTCGTGGACCGTCGTCGCCACCCAGATCCAGAGCGCGACCCAGCCGACGGCGAGGAGGTCGGCGATCAGCTGACGCGTGAACCTGACAGGTCTGTCCGCGTACCACTTCATGCCCGGATCGTGTCACAACGGCAACGGCGGCCCGGAGTCCAGCTGAGACCGGGGGCCGCCGTTGCGACGAACAGCTCAGCACGGCGTCGGCGAACCGGTCGGCCGCTCAGCCGTCGTCCTCGTCCAGGTGCTGACCCTCGCTCAGCCTGCGGATCGCGGAGCTTCCCGAGCCCATCCACGCGTGCCCGTCGCCGGACAGGGCGACCAGCTCGCCGCCGGCCCCGACGCCGAGCAGGTGGTCACCGGCCACGCCGGCCGGGACGACCTCGCGCACCTTCTTCCACCGCTCGAACAGGTCCACCGCCCCGGCGCACCGCAGGGGGTCGAGCACGACGGTCTCGACACCGCGCAGCGTCAGCCCGCCGAACTCCGCGAGGAACCTCTCCGCGCCGTCGTGCCAGCCGAGCGAAGGGAATGCGCGGCGCCAGGCGGACGTGTCCACCGAACGCCCCTGCACCCAGCCCGCGGTCTCCAGTAGCTCACGTGTCCTCGCCCGCAGGTCGCGGAAACGCCCGACCGCGGCGTCGGAGAACGCTTGCGGCGGCAGGTAGCCGTGGTCCCGCACGTAGTGCCCCACCAGCCTGGGCGCGGAGTGGCGGACGCCGCCCGCGTCCACGTGGATCTCGCCGGTCCCGAGCGGGAGGTCGTCGAACCGAGCTCCTTCGCAGAACCCGCAGAAGTGCAGGCCGCGAGCGACGTTGCGGGGCTCTTCCGCGAGCAGCCACAGCGCCTCGACCAGCTCGTCGGGTGCCGGGCCGGTCGGGAAGTCGTGCGGCGGGTCGAGCCAGCCGACGTTCACCATCGGCACGCGGGACGGGAAGTACGAGTACGGCGACAGGTCCGGGTAGTGCGTCAACGCTTCCCCCAAAGCGAACGGAGCGCGCCCGCGGACCGGGCACGCTCCGTCCGACCCTAGACGAGGCTCTCAGTCGACGACGGCCAGCGCGTCGATCTCCACCAGCAGGCCGGCGGGCAGCCCGACGTACACGGTGGTGCGGGCGGGCGCCGGGTCCGTCACGAACTCGCCGTAGACCTCGTTCAGCTCCGCGAAGTGCGCGGTGTCGGTGAGGTAGACGCGGATCATGACGACGTCGTCGATGGACGCGCCACCGGCGGCGAGGACGGCGTGCAGGTTCGCGAACGTCTGGCGCGTCTGCTCGGCGACGGTGGTGCCGACGATCTCACCCGAGGACGGGTCGAACGCGACCTGGCCTGCCACCTGCAGGATGTTGCCCTTGCGCACACCCTGCGAGAAGCGGGCCACCGGCTGCGGAGCGTCAGCGGTCTTGATCTCTACCTTGGACAACGGATTTCCCCTTTACCTTGGAACAAAACCGCATTCGGCCGAAGCGGCCTCGGCGGTGGCGAGCAGGTCTGGCAGGTGTGAGAGCAGGCCGTCGTAGTCGAGCAGCACCTTCGGCACGGACATCGAGACGGCCGCGAGCACCTCGCCGCGCGCACCCCTGATCGGGGCGGCGATGCAGTGGATGAAGTCCTCGTGCTCGGAGTTGTCGACGGCGTAGCCGTTGGCGCGCACGCGGTCCAGCTCGGCGAGGTACGCGGCGGGACCCAGGATGGTGTTCTCGGTCAGCTTCGGGAACTCCATGCCCGCCAGCACCTTCTGCAACGCGGACGCGGACAGGTCGGCCAGCAGGACCTTCGCGACGGCCGTGCAGTGCAACGGCGCGCGGCGGCCGATGCGCGAGTACATGCGCATCTGGTGGCGCGACTCGTACTTGTCGATGTAGATCACCTCACCGTCCTCGTAGGACGCGAGGTGGACGGTGTGGCCGAGGCGGGAGTTCAGCTCGCGCAACGCCGGTTCGGCCGCGCGGCGGACGTCGCGTTCCTCCAGGGCGAGGTTCGCGAGGTCGAAGAGGGCGGTGCCGAGGCGGTAGTGGTGCACGCCGTCGCGTTGCACGAACCGGTGCGACTCCAGGGTGCGCAGCAGCCGCAACGTCGTCGACTTGTGCACGCCGATGACGCCGGACAGCTCGTCCAGCGTCTTCGGTCCCGTCGCGAGCTGGCTCACCAGGGTGAGCGCTCTGTCGAGGCTCTGGCTCATTCAGACCTCCAGGCGGGCGGACGCCCAGGTCCGCGGGTCGGCGCGCAGCAGCGGATCCGTCACGTCGTCCGGCAAAGGATCTCCGACGTCCTCCGCGGTGAGCAAAGCGGACGCCGCCTGCAGGTGCCCGGCGCGCAGCCGCACCGACGGGCCCTCCCCCGCGAGGGTGGCCGCGAGGAAGCCCGCCGCGAACGCGTCACCCGCGCCGACCGGCTCCACGACCTCGACCTTCAGCGCCGGCTCGAAGTACGACGCGCCGTCCTCCAGCAGCGTCGCCCCGTCGGCGCCCTGCTTGACCACCAGCGACACCGGGCCGGGCAGCAACCGCCGCAGCCGCTGGGGATCTCCGGTGCCCCACACCAGCTCCGCCTCGTCGGACCCTGCCAGGACGACGTCCGCCAGGTCCGCGAGCTCGCGCAGCACGCGGGGGTCGCGGCCCGCCCACAGCGCGGGCCGCCAGTTCAGGTCGAACGAGATCCGGAACCCGTGCCGCGGTCTGCGCAGCAGCTCGCGCATCATCGCGAGGCACGAGTCGGACAGGGCCGGCGTGATGCCGCTGACGTGCACCAGCTTCACCTCGCCGAGGCCGAGGCGGTCGATCATCTCGAGCCCCATGCCCGAGGCCGCCGAGCCGCGCCGGTAGTAGCGCACCGGGCTGCCGTGCGGCGAGGCCTCCTTGACGTAGAGGCCGGTCGGGCGGGTCGGGTCGACCCGGACCTGCGAGACGTCCACGCCGTAGCCGCCGACGGTGTCGAGCACCGCCATGCCGAACGAGTCGTCGCCGACGGCGCTGACCCAGGACGACCGCACGCCGAGGCGCGTCAGGTGCATGGCGACGTTGGACTCTGCGCCCCCGACGGCGCGATGCCACGTGCGCACCAGATGCACGGGTCCGGGTTCAGCCGGAACCATCATCACCATGGTCTCGCCGAGACACACGACACCGCCGACGTGATCGAACCGCATGCGCGCTCCAGAGGTGTTCGTTGACGGCGGCGAGACCGAATGCTACACAACTCAGCATCACATCGCGCAATGGGAGTTGCAAAATATGCAACATCTGATGGAGATGGACCTCGCGGCCGTCGCGGACATCAGGTCGGAACAGGTCAGCTGGCGCTTCAAGGGCTTGCCGTCGAGCACGTTCGGGTCGACGATCGGCGAGGTCGCCGAGCGGCGCCTCGACCTGTTCGCCGACGAGTTCGTCGGGCCGCTCGTCGTGCTCGACGAGGACGCGCTGGCGCACAACCTGACAACGATGGCCAAGTGGTGCGACAACCACGGCGTGAAGCTGGCCCCGCACGGCAAGACGACGATGGCGCCGCAGCTGTTCCAGCGGCAGGTCGAGCACGGCGTCTGGGGTCTCACCGCGGCCAACGCCTCCCAGCTGCGCGTCTACCGGGCGTTCGGCGTCTCCCGAATCCTGCTGGCGAACCAGCTCCTCGACCCGGCCGCGTTGCGCTGGCTCGTCCGCGAACTGGACGCCGACCCGGCCTTCGAGTTCAGCTGCTGGGCCGACTCCGAGGCCGGCGTCACGCTGATGAGCGAGACGTTGCAGGAGCTCCAACCCTCACGCCCGGTCGACGTGATCGTCGAGCTCGGTGCCCCCGGCGGCCGGACGGGTGCCCGCGACCTGGAGACGGCGCTGGCCGTCGCGCGGGCGGTCGACCAGAGCCCCGTGCTGCGGCTCGTCGGCGCCGGCGGCTACGAGGGCGCGCTGGCGCACGACGCCTCCGAAGCCTCCCAGTCCGTTGTGGACGGATACCTCACCGACCTGCGCACGCTCGTGCTGCGCCTCGCCGACGCGGGGCTGCTCGACGAGCTGGACTCGGTGGTCGTGACCGCCGGCGGCAGCGCTTACTTCGACCAGGTGGCCGCCACGTTGTCGCAGCCGTGGCCGTTCCCGGTGACACCGGTGCTGCGCAGCGGCGCGTACATCACGCACGACGACGGCTTCTACCGCGGGATCTCGCCGTTCGCGCGGATCGACGGCGTGGAGCCGTTCAAGCCCGCGCTCAGGGCGTGGGCCCAGGTGACGTCACGGCCGCAGCGCGACCTGGCGCTGCTGACGATCGGCAAGCGCGACGCGTCGTTCGACGAGGGCCTGCCGGAACCGCAGCTCGTGCGCCGCGGCGACGGCGCGATCGCCCCGCTGGCCGGAGCGAGGATCACCGCGCTGAACGACCAGCACGCCTTCCTGTCCCTCGGGCCGGAGTCCACGGTCCGGGTGGGCGACTGGGTGGGGCTCGGCCTGTCCCACCCCTGCACGGTGTTCGACAAGTGGCAGCTCATCCCGGTCGTGCGCGGCACGACCGTGGTCGACCTGATCCGTACCTACTTCTAGAAGAGGAGTGCTGCCATGGAGGACGTCGTCCTGCGCGGACCGCTGGTCGCCGACGGCACGGGCGCACCCGCGTACCAGGCGGACGTGGGGATCAAGGACGGCCGGATCTCGTCCATCGGCAGCGGGATCTCGGCCACGCGGTCGATCGACGCGGACGGGCTGGTGCTCGCGCCGGGGTTCATCGACATGCACTCGCACTCGGACCTGCGGGTCCTCGCCGAGCCCGACCACCTGGCGAAGGTCTCGCAGGGCGTCACGACCGAGGTGCTCGGCCAGGACGGGCTGTCCTACGCGCCGGTGAACGACGAGGTGCTCGCGACGCTGCGCGGTCAGCTCGCCGGGTGGAACGACGACCCGCCGGGCTTCGACTGGAACTGGCGGTCGGTCGGCGAGTACCTCGACCGGCTCGACCGGGGCATCGCGGTGAACGCCGCCTACCTGGTGCCGCAGGGGACGCTGCGGATGCTCGTCGTCGGCTGGGACGACCGCACACCCACCGAGTCCGAAATGGACACCATGAGGTCCGTCCTCGCGCAATCGCTTGCGGAGGGCGCGGTGGGCATGTCGTCCGGCCTCACCTACACGCCCGGCATGTACGCGGACACGTCCGAGCTCGTGCAGCTCTGCGAGGTCGTCGGGCGGCACAACGGCTTCTACAGCCCGCACCACCGCAGCTACGGCGCCGGCGCGCTGGAGGCGTACGCCGAGATGGTGGACGTCTCGAAGCGGTCCGGCTGCGCGCTGCACCTCGCGCACGCCACCATGAACTTCCCGGTGAACAAGGGCAAGGCACCCGAGCTGCTCGAGCTCCTCGACGACGCCATCGCGAACGGCGCCGACATCTCACTCGACACCTACCCGTACCTGCCGGGCGCGACCTACCTGTCCGCGCTGCTGCCGTCGTGGGCCACGGAGGGCGGGCCGGACAGCGCGCTGGCAAGGTTGTCCGATGTGGACACCCGCGAGCGCATCCGCGAGGAGATCGAGGAGATCGGGTCGGACGGCTGCCACGGCGTGCCCGTCGACTGGGACTCGATCGAGATCAACGGCGTCCGCGACGAGCGCAACGCGCACCTCGTCGGGTCCAGCGTCCTGCGGTCCGCGGCCCGGCTCGGGCGCACCCCGGCCGAGCTGTACTTCGACGTGTTGGTCGACGAGCGCATGGGTACCTCGTGCCTCATGCACGTGGGCCACGAGGAGAACGTGCAGGCGATCATGAAGCATCCGGCGCACACCGGCGGCAGCGACGGGCTGCTGGTCGGCGACCGGCCTCATCCGCGCGCGTGGGGGACGTTCCCCCGCTACTTCGCGCGCTACGTCCGCGAGCTGGGCGTGCTGAGCCTGGAGGAGTGCGTCGAGCACCTCACCGGCCGTGCCGCCAAGCGCTTGCGGCTCACCGACCGGGGTCTGGTCCGCGAGGGCTACGCGGCCGACCTGGTGCTGTTCGATCCCTCGACGATCGCCGACACGGCGACCTTCGACCAGCCTCGGCAGCAGGCAGCCGGCATCCCGTACGTGTTCTGCAACGGGGTGACGGTGATCGACGACGGAACCGCCACCGGCTCATTGCCAGGCCATTCACTCAGGAGCCGCCCGTGATCGACTGGTTGCAATACTCAACTCCGGGTCTGCTGACCCTCGCGGTGGTCAGCATCGCGGTGCTGCTCCTGCTGATCATCAAGTTCAAGGTCGAGCCGTTCATCGCGCTGATCGTCGTCGCCCTGCTGGTCGCCCTCTTGGCGGGCGTGCCGGTGGAGACGCTGGTCGGCTCGGCGCAGAAGGCCTCGGACTCGTTGCTGGAGAAGGGCTTCGGCTCGATCCTCGGCCACATCGCCGCGATCATCGGTCTCGGCACGCTGCTCGGCGCGATCCTCGAGGCGTCCGGCGGCGCGCAGGTGCTGATGGACAAGCTGATGAACGCGTTCGGCGAGAAGCGCGCGCCCGTTGCGATCGGTCTCGCCGGTCTGATCTTCGGTGTGCCGGTCTTCTTCGACATCGGCATCTTCGTCCTCGCACCGCTCGTCTACGTGGCGGCCAAGCGGTCGGGCAAGTCGATCGTGCTGTTCAGCATGCCTTTGCTGGCGGGCCTTTCGGTCATGCACGCGTTCATGCCGCCTCACCCCGGACCGGTGGCGGCGGCCGGTCTGCTCGGCGTCTCGCTCGGCTGGATCATCATCATGGGCCTCGCGGTGGCGATCCCGTCCTGGTTCGTCGGCGGCATCCTGTACGCCTACTGGATCGGCAAGCGCATCAACGTGCCGGTACCGGAGGAGATGCTGGCGGCGGCCGAGGCGGCGCGCGAGGAGAACGGCGACCGCGAACCGCCGTCGCTCGGCCTGGTGCTCTCGATCATCGGCCTGCCACTGGTGCTGATCCTCGCGGGCACGTTCGGGTCGATCCTGCTGACCAAGGGATCGCGGCTGTACTCGGTGGCGACGTTCTTCGGCACGCCCGCGGTGGCGCTGACGATCTCGGTGCTGCTCGCGTTCTGGCTGCTGGGTTTCCGCCGCGGCATGACCCGCGAGAAGGTCGCGGAGCTGAGCGGCGCCTCCCTGAAGCCGGTCGCGATGATCCTGCTTGTGGTCGGTGCCGGTGGTTTCTTCGGCGCCGTGCTGGCCGCGACGGGCATCGGCAAGACGCTCGCGAACGAGCTGTCGGGCATCGGCCTGCCGGTGATCGCGCTGGCGTACGTGATCAGCTGCGTCATCCGCATCGCGCAGGGTTCGGCGACGGTCGCGATCGTGACGACCGCGGGCATCGTGGCACCGACGCTCGCGGACCTGAACTACTCGCAGCCGCAGCTCGCCCTGGTCGTCATGGCCATCGCGTCCGGTTCGATCATCGCCTCGCACGTGAACGACGGCGGGTTCTGGATCGTGTCGCGGTACTTCGGCCTGTCGGTGAAGGAGACGCTGCAGTCGTGGACGGTCGTCGAGACCATCCTCTCCGTGGTCGGTTTCGTGGTCGCGGCGCTGCTCAGCCTGGTCGTCTAACCGGACACAACTCAACAATTTCGAACGCTTGACAACGCGGGCCCTGCATCTGAGGATCGGCACAATGTTCATTTGTGTTTGATGTGGACGGGGCCCGCATGAGCAACACGGAGGTCGTGCACCTGCACGACGACACCTCCAGCGTCGTCATCACCCTCGCGGGCACAAGCCTGCCGGTCGTGACGCACTGGGGGCGCACGCTCGGTGACGTCGGCCAGGCCGGTTTGCGCGGCCTGGCCGACGCCGTGTCGTGGACCAACCCCAACAACGCGCCGGACGCGCCGATCCCGTTGGCGCTGCTGCCCGACGCCGGCGCCGGGTACCTAGGCCGCCCCGGGCTGCGCGGTCACCGCGGCGGCGAGCACTTCGCCCCGGCCCTGGTGGTCACGTCGTTCGGCCACGAGGGCTCGATCTTCCGGTACGTCGCCTCGGACGAGGCCGCGGAGCTGACCGTGAGCGGCACGCTGGAGCTGTTGCCGTCCGGCATGCTCCGCCTGCGGCACGTCGTCCGCAACGACGGCGGCACGCCGTACTCGCTGGAGGGCCTGGAAACCGCGCTTCCCGTTCCCGCGCACGCCAGCGAACTGCTCGACTTCACCGGCCGCTGGAGCCGGGAACGCGCGCCACAGCGGCAGGCGTTCCAGTTCGGCTCCTGGGTGCGCGAGAACCGCCGCGGCCGCACCGGGCACGACGCGACCATCGGATTGCTGGCCGGCACGCCGGGGTTCTCGTTCCGCGACGGCGAGGTGTGGGCGCTGCACGTGGCGTGGAGCGGCAACCACGTGACGTACGCGGAGAACCTGGTCGACGGCTCCCCCGTCCTGGGCGGTGGCGAGCTCCTGCTGCCGGGCGAGATCACCCTTGCGGCGGGCCAGGAGTACGAGTCGCCGTGGATCTACGCGGCTTACTCGTCCGAGGGGATCGACGGCATCAGCGCCGCCTTCCACCGGCAGCTGCGCGAGCGTTCGCTGCGGCCCCGCCCGGTCGTGCTCAACACGTGGGAGGCCGTGTACTTCGACCACGACCTCACACGCCTGACCTCGTTGGCGGACACGGCCGCCGCGATCGGCGTGGAGCGGTTCGTGCTGGACGACGGCTGGTTCCGGCACCGCCGCGACGACTCCGCGGGCCTCGGCGACTGGTTCGTCGACGAGACCGTGTGGCCGGACGGGCTCACCCCGTTGATCAAGCACGTCCGCGCGCTCGGCATGGAGTTCGGCCTCTGGTTCGAGCCGGAGATGGTCAACACGGACTCGGACCTCTACCGCGCGCACCCGGACTGGGTGCTCGGGCCGCGTCCCGGCCTGCTGCCGCCGCCGTCGCGCAACCAGCAGGTGTTGAACATCGCGCATCCCGAGGCGTACGCGTACATCCTGGAGCGCGTGTCATCGGTGTTGACGGACAACGACATCGCGTTCGTGAAGTGGGACCACAACCGCGACCTGATCGGCTCGCGCGTGCACGAGCAGACCGCCGCGTTCTACCGGCTGCTGGACGACCTGCGGCTGCGCCACCCGCACGTGGAGATCGAGAGCTGCTCGTCCGGCGGCGGCCGGATCGACCTCGGCGTGCTCGCGCGCACCGACCGCGTGTGGACGTCGGACTGCAACGACGCCCTGGAACGCCAGCTGATCCAGCGCTGGACCGGAGTGTTCCTGCCGCCGGAGCTGATGGGCGCGCACGTCGGCCCCACGAAGTCGCACACCACCGGACGTGTGCACGACCTGTCGTTCCGCGTGGTGGCGGCGATGTTCGGGCACTTCGGCATCGAGTGGGACATCAACTCGGCCACCGACGAGGAACGCGCCGGGCTGCAGGCGGCCATCGAGTACTACAAGGACGTCCGGTCGCTGGTGCACACCGGTGTCTCCGTGCACGCCGACCACCCGGACCCCGCCGCCTGGGTGCACGGAGTCGTGGCGACGGACCGGTCCGAGGCCCTGTTCGGGTACGTGCAGCTCGCGACGTCGGTGCAGAACAAGCCGCGCCGGGTGCGGCTGCCGGGGCTCGACCCGGCGCGGACGTACCGGGTGTCGTTCGACGCGCCCGCCGGGCACCCCGCGCTGTGCCAGCGGCAGCCGGCGGACTGGAGCCCGGTGGAGCTGCCCGGGTCCGTGCTGTCGGCGGTCGGGGTCCAGCTGCCGGTGCTCGAGCCGGAGCAGGCGTTGTTGTTGCGCCTGAAGTAGGTCGTGCGAAAGGGCCCCGGCGGAAGCGCTTCCGCCGGGGCCCTCCCCTTTCCCCCGTTACCGGCCGGCGCGACTTCCGTCGGCCTTGGTGGCCCACCACTTCCCGCCAACGCCCTGCCCGTTGGCATCACCGCAGACCTCGTCCCCTGCGAAGAGGTACTGCGGCCACCCTGCGATGGTGAGCTGCTTCTTCCCGTCCCGCTCGATCGTCCCCACGAGCGAGGCGTCCACGCCCTGCACCTGGAAGCCCTCGTCGACGAAGGCGGGCGGCCACTGCTCCGCGCACTTGCCGGAGCAGGTGCTGGTCGGCGGTTCGGCGGAGTCGTCGTCGAACCGGTAGAGCGTCATGCCGTCGGAGTCCGTGGCGACGACACCGAGGTCCCCCACGGTCGCGCTGGTCAACGCGATCGCCTTGTTCTGCTGGGCCTTCTTGCCGTCGGTGGCGGTGGCGAACCACTTCTCCACCGCGACGCCCTTTGCCTCACCGGGCTTGGTGTCGTTCTTGAACGTGTACTGCGGCCAGTTCGCGACCGTGAGCTGCTTCTTGCCGTCCTTGCGGGTGATGGTGCCGAGCAGCTTGGAGTCGACGCCCTTCACGCGTGGCGTCTCGCCCTCGACCAGCACCGGCGGCCAGCTCTCCGCACACTTGCCGTCGCAAAAGGATGTTGGGGGCTGGGCGGTGTCGCCGTCGAACCGGTAGAGCGTGAGGCCCGCGTTGTTGGTCAGCACCGCACCGAGGCCCGCGACGACACCCGTCCGTGCCGCGAGCTGGGTGCGGGTGCCGTCCGTGCCGGTCGCGAACCACTTGCCCTGCAGGCCCTGGCCCTTGGTCTCGCCGGGCCCGGTGTCCTTGGCGAACCGGTACTGCGGCATGCCGTCGACGAGGAGCTGGCGGCTGCCGTCCTTGCGGACGAAGGTGCTGACGAGGCTCCTGTCGACGCCGTTGACGGTGAAGTCCTCGCCGGGAACCGTTGCGGGCGGCCAGGTCGCGGCGCACTCACCGTCGCAAGTGGACTCGCCCGGCCTGTCGCCGTCGAACCGGTAGAGGGTGAAGCCCTGGTCGTCGGTGACGACCGGGCCGAGGTCGGCGATCTCGGTGGCCTTCAGCGCGACGACACCGTCCTGCTGCTGCGCCACCGGCTTGCTCTCCGGCGTCCCCGTGCAGGCGGTCAGCGAGATCAACCCCAGCGCCACGACCGCAACGCTCCTGCGGATCATCCTGAACCTCCTGGCTCGTGCCCTCCAACGCCACTGACACGCAGGGCGAGCCGGAACGGTTCAAACTTTTTTCCTAGAACATCGCGCGCCTCAACGCGGGCACCGCCGAGGCTGTCCTGAGCACCGTGCGGAACAGGGTCCGCGCCACCGCGCCACCCTGCGCGAACTGCCTCGCCGCCCGCAGCGAGTCCCGCACCGCCGCGAACCCGTACTCGTACATCTCCGCCTCGTACCGGGCGATGGCGTCGCCGCCCTCGGTGATGCACCGCGCGAGCAGTTGCGCGTCCTTCAGCGCGATGTTGGCACCGACACCTCGCATCGGCGTCATGGCGTGGATGGCGTCACCGAGCAGCGTGACGTTGGTGGGGCGCCACCGCTCGACGGGCTTCGCCGACCTGATGTGCCACTGGCTGACGGTTTCCGGGTGCGACAGTTCCACGACCCTGCGGAGCTCGGGGCTCCAGCCGGCGATGCGGCGCAGCACCTCGGACTGCAGGCCGTTGGTCAGGTCGAGGTCCTTCGCCGCGTAGGCCCACATCAGGTACGGGCGCACGTTGTCGAACAGCACGCCGTCGGCGTCCGTGTGGCCCAGTCCGTCGTGCGTCACCAGGAACATGCCGCACGCGCTGGTCGGGACGATCGAGTTCGCCCGGACGAGCAGGCTCCCAGGGATCCAGTCGTGGTCGTCGAGGAAGAGCTTGCCCGCGACCGCGGTGATGCCGACGTCCTCGGTTCCCGCGTGCGGCAGGTACTGCGCGCGCACGCGTGACCGGATGCCGTCCGCGCCGACGAGCACGTCGCACTCGGCGGTCGTGCCGTCCGCGAAGTGCAGGGTGATCGCGTCGTTCTGCTCGTAGCGCTCGAACCTCTTGCCGAACCGGACGTCCAGCCCGTCGAGCAGCACCTGCCGCAGCGTGATCCGGCTGGCCGAGTAGTGCGTCTCCTCGTCCTGGTCGAGCACCAGCAACGGCTCGAGCTGCTCGGTCAGGAAGCCGAACCCGTTGTCGCTGGACCCCGCGGTCCGCACGAACCGCTGCCAGCTCTCCTCCGGCAGGCACTCCCGCAACGCGGCGGCACCGTCCGGGTTGATGTGCACCCGGTACCCCTGCAGGCGGTCCGTGCGCGAGAGCTCCCGCTCGTACACCGCCACGTCCACACCGGCCCCGCGCAACCCGTGCGCGAGGCACAGCCCGCCGATTCCCCCACCCACCACAGCGATCCTCATGAGGTCGAGTTTCAACCGCACGGTTGATTAAGTCAACCCGACGGTTGAAAGTTGGTCGTCGGCTACCGTGTCGCCGTGGATCAACGCCGTTCTCCCAGCGCCTCGGAACGCAAACGGGACCCGGAACGCACGCGGGCCCTGCTCCTCGAGGCGGCCGCGGCGGAGTTCGGTGCGAAGGGCTACGCCGCCACGCGCACCACGGACATCGCGGCGCGGGCGGGCGTGAACAAGCAGCTGATCTCGTACTACTTCGGCGGCAAGGAAGGCCTCTACAAGGAGCTCGCCACGAGCTGGCACTCCTCCGCGGCCGAGATGGCGAGCACCGAGGAACCGCTGGCCGACGTGATCGCGAGCTTCGTGCACACCACCCTGACCGACCACGGCAGGCTGTGGGCGTGGTCGAACCTGGCAGGCGACAGCCCGCCCACCGACGAGGCGTTCCTGCGCGCCCAGGTCGACCAGATGCGGCTGCGCCAGGCCGCGGGCGAACTCCCCGCCGACCTCGACCCCGGTCTCCTGCTGCTGGCGCTGATGGCCGCCGCCTCGGCACCGCTGACCCTGCGGCACACGGCGGGCCAGATCACCGGTGAGGACCCGGCGACGCCCGAGTTCGCGACGAAGTACGCGGAACAGCTCACCCTGCTGGTGCGGCACCTGTCCGACCGAACCTGACTTCCTTTCCCCCCAAACTCTGTACCGTTCTCCCATGGACGAGACGGGGGTCCCCATCGGCGCGGCGAACAAGTTGTCGCCGGAGATGTCCGTCGCGATCGACAAGGCGCACGGGGTGCTGGCCGAGGCCGCCACCGACGCGAAGTTCTCGGTGGACCTCCGCAACGCCAAGGGTGTCGTCGTCGGTGACAACGCCCGGCAGTGGAACACGTTCTGGGAACTGCCGAAGAGCGTGCGGCGGCTGCTGATCGTCCTGCTCGCCGGCGTGCTCGTCGTCAGCACCGGTTTCGTCGTGGTGCGGTGGATCGTCCCGGTGTTCGCGCCCGTCTACAAGACGACGTTCCTGATCGACGCCGCCGCGGGTGACCTGGCGAGCGTCACCGGTGCGCTGACGACCGTCGTCGGCAACTCGGGCGAGCGCGACTCCCAGTCGTTGCGCAGCTTCGGCGGCGAGTGCGGGTCGGACGACAACACGACGCAACTCGTCGGGTTCGGCACGGGCAACCGCCAGGAGATCGCCGACGCGGCCCGCTCGGTGCGGCAGGGCACGAAGGCCACGCTGCAGCGCGGGATCGTCGAGGCGGTCGGCGACTTCACCACGCCGTTGTCGCTGAAGGCCAAGCAGGTCAACAGGATCATCGTCGTGACGAGGCACGGCAGGGACGCGTGCGACCCCGACGACGAGTTCGTCCAGGCCCAGATCCGCGACCGCGTCGCCGCGGCCGGCCTGTCGATCGAGTTCCGGTTCATCGGCTACCAGGTCAGCGACGACGGTGAACTGACGCGGCTGGCCGCACAGCTCGAGCAGCAGGCACCGGCGTTCACGGACTCGCCGGAGGAACTGCGGCGCGTGCTCGCGTGGTTCACCACGATCGAACCGGTGCTGCGGTCGTCGCAGTCGGTCGTCAACGTCCTCAACCCGACCGTAGATAAGCTCAACTCGGCCACGAAGTCGGTGCAGGACGGCCGTTTCGACCTCGCCGAGTCGGCGCTGGCACAGGCCCGTGCCGCGGTCGTCGACCTCCAGATCGAGGACCTCGACGGCCGCACCGGCACACCGGACGCGGTGCGGTTGCGGGACATGTCGGTGCGGCTGCGCGCGTTGCAGGCCGAGGTGGTCGCGGGTGCGGAGGCGTTGCTCGCCGAGGCGCGTTCGGGCCGGAACCCGGCCGGGCCGCTCGACGTCTACACCCGTGCCGCGGCCGCGTACAACGCCGAGGCGAAGAAGATGACCGAGGCGCTCACGTCGTTGCGCGCCCAGGCGCCGGGGGGCGTGCGGTGAAGCGGTGGTGGGTGGCAGCAGCGGCGGTGGTCGTGGTGCTGGCTCTGGTCAGCGGCGTCCTGTTCCTGGTCCTGACTCCCTCTCACCGCACCACGTTCCTCGTCGACTCCTCCGAGTCGGCGGACTTCCGCGACGTCGCCGACGCCGTCGGGACGGCGGCCGCGAACATGTCGCCGGACGACGCGCTGGCGTTGCGCCGCTTCGGCGGCACGTGCGACGCCCCGGACACAGCAGAGTTGGTCACGCCCGGCACCGGCCAGGCGGCGAAGATCGGCGACGCGGCCCGCGCGATCACCCCGAACGGCAAGCCCACCCTGCTCAGCGGCGTGATCGCCGCGATCGACGACTTCGCGCGCACCTACCCGTTCCGCGGCAGCGAGACCAACCGCGTCGTCGTGGTCGCCCGCGGCGGCGCCGACGCGTGCGGCAAGAGCGCCGACGAGGTGCGCACGATCATCAGGGAACACTCCGCCCGGGCCGGCGTGAAGATCGACTTCCGGTTCGTCGGACACCGGCTGAGCTCCGAGCAGGCCAAGGTCCTGAAGGCCGTCGCCGACGCGACCGAGGCGCGGGCCACCCGCTTCACCGACGACACCGCCGCACTCGTCACCACGTTGAAGGAGGTGTCGGTGCCGACCTCGCTGGTGGCGCAGGAGGTCGTGCTGCCGAAGTCGCCCTGCGAGCTGGTGACGCCGGAGGTGCTGATGGCCGCCTACCCCCTTCCGGCAGAGGTCGCGGGGTACAAGCCCTACTACGGCGAGATCAACTGCCAGCAGGACCGGTACGTGCACGCCCAGGGACTGATCGAGCGCCCTGAACTCGCCCAGGCGTTCCCGGCCGTCTTCGAACTGAAGGACGGCAAGTGGCAGCTGTGGAACGCGGGCACCGGAGGCTTCTCCTGCGGCGAGATCCCGCGGGAGGTGTGGAAGGCCTGGGACGTGGGCTGCACGCCCGAGCCGGTCGTCTGCCGCGACGCGAACGACTTCACGAAGGTGACCGACATGAACGACGTCGGCTGCCCCGTCGCGATCGACATCGCCGACCGGTACATCGCCGCGGCGCGAGCGGGTCAGACCCAGGGCACCGGCACGTTCTGGGTCACCGACGTGTGGACGTGCTCCAAGTACCCGATGCCCGATCGCCCGAACGTGGCGAACCCGCTGCAGTGCCAGCGCAACGCCGACGGCGCGGTCGTGCGCCTGGGCGACAACTGGTGACTGGACGCTACCTGGTGACTGGGCGCGCTGACGAAGCCGTTCCCGATGAACTCGGGCAACAACTCACCGCAGCGCCTACGACTCGCGGCGGGCGGCGGTCTTGGCTTCGAGCACCTGCTTCAGGCCCTTCAGGCCGCCGCGCATCATCACGTCGTGGTTGCCGCGGAAGAACGGCTTCGCGATCAGCACCAGACGCCTCAGCAGCGCCTTGTTGACCACGACCTCCTGGTCGAACACGAGGTCCGTGCCCCCGTCGCGGCCGGTGATCTCCCAGCTCGCGTAACCCTCGAGATCACCGGACAGCGTGGCGCGCAGCAGGCCCGCCTGCTGGTTGCGGATGCTGTGCCTCACCTGCACGACCAGGTCGAACGGCAGGAACGAACGGCACCGGATCTCGCCGGTCTCGTCGTCGATCTTCGTGGCCTTGCGGACCTCGGGCCACCACACCGGGTAGTTCGCGATGTCGGCCAGCACTTCGTAGACATCGGCCGGGCACGCGTCCACGTGCCACACGCTGTGGAAGCGATAGCGGTTGAGCGGCACGGCCGCCATCATCCCGGATACCTCGTCCGAGTGACAGGTTCTCGACGGAACTCACAGGTAACTGGAAATTCCTCACCGAGTGGCATGCGGCTCCAGCGGGACTCGAGCGTCCCGCTAGTCCGCCCGTGTTCACTTGTCGGCTAGACGAGGAAGCCGTTCCAAGGCCCGCATCCACCCGGCAGCCGCGACTCGGCGGAGTGCCTGCTCCGACGAGTCGAGCGCCTCCACGAGGCTGAACGGATGCGCCAAGGACTCGCCGCGCTGCGCTTGGAGAACGCGCTCGCGGTGGGCCAGCACATCGAGTGGGATCATCACCCTGCCGCCGACACCTCCTCGTTCTCGAGCACCTGCAGCAAGAACTGCCCCGTGTAGCTCTTCTCGACCTCGGAGACCTGCTCGGGTGTGCCCTGTGCCACGACCATACCGCCGCCGGAGCCCCCTTCGGGACCCATGTCGACGATCCAGTCCGACGTCTTGATGACGTCGAGGTTGTGCTCGATCACGATGACGGTGTTGCCCTTGTCCACCAGGCCGTTGATCACGCCCAGCAACTTGCGGATGTCCTCGAAGTGCAGACCCGTCGTCGGCTCGTCGAGGATGTAGACGGTCTTGCCGGTCGAGCGCTTCTGCAGCTCCGACGCGAGCTTCACGCGCTGCGCCTCACCACCGGACAGCGTCGGCGCCGGCTGGCCCAGCCGCACGTAGCCGAGACCGACCTCGACCAGCGTCTTCAGGTGGCGGTGGATGGCGTTGATCGGCTCGAAGAACGTCGCGGCCTCCTCGATCGGCATGTCGAGGATCTCGGAGATCGTCTTGCCCTTGTAGTGCACTTCCAGCGTCTCGCGGTTGTACCGCGCGCCCTTGCAGACCTCGCAGGGGACGTAGACGTCCGGGAGGAAGTTCATCTCGATCTTGATCGTGCCGTCGCCCGCGCACGCCTCGCAGCGGCCGCCCTTGACGTTGAACGAGAAGCGGCCCGGCTGGTAGCCGCGGACCTTCGCCTCCGTCGTCGCCGCGAACAGCTTGCGGACGTGGTCGAACACTCCGGTGTAGGTGGCCGGGTTCGACCGCGGGGTGCGGCCGATCGGCGACTGGTCGACCCGCACCAGCTTGTCGACCTCGTTCAGGCCGTTGATGCGGGTGTGCCGGCCGGGGACCTGGCGCGCGCCGTTGAGCTTGTTCGCGAGCACCGTGGCCAGGATGTCGTTGACCAGCGTCGACTTGCCCGAGCCGGACACGCCCGTGACGGACGTGAGCGTGCCGAGCGGGAACGACACGTCGATGCCGCGCAGGTTGTGCTCGCGCGCGCCGACGACCGTGAGCTGGCGCTTCTTGTCGACCTTGCGGCGCTTCGCGGGCATCGGGATCGACTTGCGGCCCGACAGGTAGGCGCCGGTGATCGACTCCTTGTTCGTCAGCAGCTTCTTGTACGGGCCGCTGTGCACGACCTTGCCGCCGTGCTCGCCGGCGCCGGGGCCGATGTCGACCACCCAGTCCGACGTGCGGATCGTGTCCTCGTCGTGCTCGACGACGATCAGCGTGTTGCCCAGGTCGCGCAGCCTCGTCAGCGTCTCGATCAGGCGGTGGTTGTCGCGCTGGTGCAGGCCGATCGACGGCTCGTCCAGCACGTACAGCACGCCGACCAGGCCGGACCCGATCTGGGTCGCGAGCCGGATGCGCTGCGCCTCGCCGCCGGACAGCGTGCCGGACGCGCGGTCGAGCGACAGGTAGTCGAGGCCGACGTCGAGCAGGAAGTGCAGGCGGGCCTGGATCTCCTTGAGCACCGCACCCGCGATCATCGACTCGCGCTTGCCGAGCTTGAGGCCGTCGAGGAACTCGGAGCACTCCGAGACGCTCATCGCGCAGACCTCGGCGATCGAGCGATCACCCTTCTTGCCGTGGTGCAGCGTGACGGCGAGGATCTCCGGCTTGAGTCGCGTACCCGAACACGCGGGGCACGGCACCTCGCGCATGTAGCCCTCGTACTTCTCCCGCATGTAGTCGGACTCGGTCTGCTCCTGACGCCGTTCGAGGAACGGGATCACGCCCTCGTAGTTGGCGTAGTAGGAGCGCTCACGGCCGTAGCGGTTCTTGTAGCGGACGTGCACCTGCTCGTCGATGCCGTGCAGGATCGCCTTCTGCGCCTTGGCCGGCAGGTGCCGCCACTGCGCGTCCATCCGGTAGCCGATGGTCTCGCCGAGCGACTGCAGCAGCCGCTGGAAGTACTCCGCCGTCTGCCCGCCCGCCCACGGCGCGATGGCACCCTCGGCGAGGCTCAGCTCGTCGTCCGGGACCACGAGCTCCGGGTCGACCTCCTTGCGCACGCCGATGCCCGTGCAGACCATGCACGCGCCGTACGGCGAGTTGAAGGAGAACGACCGCGGCTCCAGGTCCTCGATCGCGAGCGGGTGGCCGTTCGGGCACGCCAGGTTCTCGGAGAAGCCCCTGATCCGCTTCGGATCGGTCTCCGGGAGGTCGACGAACTCGAGCTCGACCAGGCCGTCGGCGAGCCGCAGCGCCGTCTCGACCGAGTCGGTGAGGCGCTGCTTGGACGAGGCCTTGACGCTCAGGCGGTCGATGACGACCGCGATGTGGTGCTTCTCCTGCTTCTTGAGCTTCGGCACCTCGGCGAGCGCGTAGACGACACCGTCGACCTTCGCGCGCGAGTAGCCCTGGCCCTGCAGGTTCTGGAACAGGTCGACGTACTCGCCCTTGCGGCCGCGGATGACCGGCGCGAGCACCTGGAACTTCGTGCCCTGCTCCATCGCGAGCACCTGGTCGACGATCTCCTGCGGCGTCTGCTTGCCGATCGGCTCACCGCACTGCGGGCAGTGCGGCTTGCCGGCGCGGGCGTAGAGCAGGCGCAGGTAGTCGTACACCTCGGTGATGGTGCCGACGGTCGAGCGCGGGTTGCGGCTCGTGGACTTCTGGTCGATCGAGACAGCGGGCGAGAGGCCTTCGATGAAGTCGACGTCGGGCTTGTCCATCTGCCCGAGGAACTGGCGCGCGTACGCGGAGAGCGACTCCACGTAGCGCCGCTGGCCCTCGGCGAAGATCGTGTCGAAAGCCAGGCTCGACTTGCCGGAGCCGGACAGCCCCGTGAAGACGATCAGGCTGTCCCTCGGCAGGTCGAGATCTACGCCGCGCAGGTTGTGCTCGCGGGCGCCGCGAACAACAAGACGGTCTGCCACTGGGGTCCCTTCGGCTGCGATTGGCGGGTCACTCACGCCACACTCTTCCGAACAAGCGTTCGAAGAGTACTAGCATCATTTCGGAGGCTGCGACCGACCCGCCGACCATGCTAGGGCTGACCCCTGACAAAAACGGTTCGGGCCGCTTCCGCATTCCCCTGATCTGGGATTACCCATAGTCTGGTCACTTCGATCAGAAGCCTCAACGTCGGGGAGAGGCAGCACATGACCTACACGCCGTCCACCGAGCAGACGTCCGTGCCCGCGCCGCGAGGAGTGCCCGACCGGCACATCACCGCCGTGCGCCAGGCGACGGACGTGCTCTACGAGGTCGTCGAGGAGCTGGACGAGGCCGCCGTGCGCGGCCGGAGCCTGCTGCCCGGATGGACCCGCGGACACGTCATCACCCACCTCGCGCGCAACGCCGACGCGCTGGTGAACCTGCTCACGTGGGCCAGGACGGGGGTCGAGCACCAGGCGTACGCCTCGCGCGCGGACCGCGACGCGGACATCGAGGAGGGCTCCCACCGGCTGCTGCAGCTGATCAAGGCCGACCTCGACTCCGCCTGCCAGCGGTTCGACACCGCGTGCCGCGAGTTCCCCGCGCACGCGTGGCGTTCGGAGGTCACGGCGCCCAAGGGCCAGGCGATCCCGGCGTCCGCGGTGCCGCTGCTGCGCCTGCGCGAGATCTGGATCCACCTCGTCGACCTCGACGCGGGCGTCGGGTTCGACGACCTGCCCGCCGACTTCGTGGAGGAGTTCCTCGACGACGCGGTGCAGCAGTTCGAGGGCAGGGTCGACCCCTTCGGGATCGAGGTGACCCTGCCCGACGGCACTCAGCGCAGCTGGGTGGTCAGCGGCCCGGCGAGCCGCAGTTCGGTCAGCGGGTCCGCCAGCGCCGTCCTCGGGTGGCTGACCGGCAGGACCGACGGCTCCGGACTGCGCGGGGAGCTGCCCGACCTGCCCGACTGGATCTGAGTGAGGAGCCGGTAGGCGGGGCGTTCGACGAACCTCGTCATCGCCCAGCCCAGCACCAGCGCCGAGGTGACGAAGCCGGCGAGGATCCACCAGGACCGCAGGCCGAAGGCGTGCATGCGGTCCATCACCACCGTGCCGATCTGCTGGTGCACGAGGTAGACGCCGTACGAGATGCCCGCGAGCCACGTGATCGGCCTGGCGACCGGCTTGAAGAACACCCAGTCGGGTCCGGCGGCCGCAGCGCACACCATGAGCAGCAGCACGCCGAAGCCGAGAGTCGACCCGTACTCGGTCGTGTGAATCGCCTGCGCCACCAGGGTGACGGCGAGGAGCGCGACCAGGTGCGGCGTCTTCAGCCTGTCCTTGTGCCACAGCCAGATCGCGATGCCGGCGGCGAAGAGCTGCGCCCGGTGCAGCGCGAACCCGTTGTAGAGCGTGAACAGCGCGTGCGAGTGGTCCAGCAACGGCCGCAGCAGCAGCGGCGTGACGACGAGCGCCCACAGGAAGACGCGCAGCCACGTCCCTCTCAGCACCTTGACCAGCGCGGCACCGGCGATGAACGCCGCGATCTGCACCGGCACCGTCCAGTAGGCGAAGTCGACGATGTTGACGTCCGGGAACCACTGGTTGACCAGCAGCAGGTTGTAGACGACGTCCCTGCCGTCGAGCTGGCTCCACCCCTCCGGCGCGATCCACCGCTGCACCGCGTAGGTGAGCAGGACCGCCGCCATGTAGGCGGGCAACAGCCGGGCGAGTCTTCGCCACAGGAACCTCCCCGGCCTCCCGCTGTCGAGCGAGGCACAGGCGAAGAAGGCCGAGACGACCATCAGCGTGCTGGCGCCCATCGACATCGGGAAGGTGAACGGCAGCGGCCCGAGGTCGGGATGGCTGCTGACGCTCGTGAGCGTGGCGTGGTGGAGCAGCACGCACCCGATGGCGACGACGCGGAGGACGTCCCAGCTGACCCTGCGGGCGGTCCGGGGCTTCTCTCGTTGCGTTGGGATCACGATAGGCGGGGACCTGTTCGTTGGTTCTTTCGGAGCACTCGGGCTTGGCGGCTTGATCCTTGCTTACCCTATGAGTGAGACCTGTATGCAACCTGAAGGTGTGCGTCCCGCCGCATCGAGCGACTACCGTCTGCCACCGTGGACGTACTCGAGAACTACACCGGTCATGTCGATCCAGAGGGCCCGGCGGCACGCCGCACCCTGGACGCGCTGACCATCACGAAGATCTCCGTCGGTCCGATGGACAACAACGCCTACCTGCTGGTTTGCCGGTCCACGAACGAGGCGTTGCTCATCGACGCGGCCAACGACCACGAGCGCCTGTCGGACCTGCTGGGCCACGCCCCGGACCGCCCGGGACTGCGCACGATCGTGACCACGCACCAGCACGCCGATCACTGGCAGGCACTCGGCCCCCTGGCGGAGGCGAACGGCTCGACCACCGTCGCGCACGAGCTGGACGCCGCCGTCCTCCCGGTCCAGCCGGACGTCCTCGTGGACCACGGCGACACCATCAACGTGGGAGAAGTCCCGCTGTCGATCATCCACCTGCGCGGCCACACCCCGGGCTCCATCGCCGTCCTCTACGACGACCCGAACGGCCACCCGCACCTCTTCACCGGAGATTCACTCTTTCCGGGGGGTGTGGGGAAGACCACGTCCGCGGACAACTTCGCCTCGCTGATCAACGACGTCGAGGACCGCCTGTTCGCGGTGCTGCCCGACGACACGTGGTTCTACCCGGGCCACGGCGACGACTCGACGCTGGGCAAGGAGCGCCCCGCGCTCGCGGAGTGGCGAGCCCGCGGCTGGTGAACCTGGCCGGACGGGGAGCCTGCGGTGCGGACTCCCCGTCGGCCTCGACGATCGTGACCGCGCGTTCCCGTTCCGCGTCACGCCCGTCTCCACCACCGCTGCGGAGTGTCCGAGGAGTGGCGTTCGCGCGGCTGGTAGGTGCCGACGTCGGCCGCGCGCCGGCACACGTGACAAGCTGGACCAGGCGATCGGGAATTCCTTCCTCAGCTCGGCAGCCGTCTGGTCGAGGAACTCCTTCATGGACGCCTCGTCGGGGAACTTCGCGTAGAGGCAGTACACCTGCACGTCCGCGCCGTCCCCGCCGAACCTGAACAGGTTCGATTCCATGGATCGACCGCGTTCCCGAATGCCGCGCAGCACGTTTCCGAGGCTCTGCGTGAACTCGTTCGCCGCCCGAATCGGGACGGGAATTTCCTGTGGGCCTGCTCAGCACAGCCGACCTGATGTCGAGCATCAGGCCATAACCTATGCGGACGTGCTCCCGCTGCGCCTCCCACAGATCGCCCCGCGAGTCTTCGCCGAACCACAGCTTGCGACGCGTTTCCACGATCGCGGACATCTGCTCGGTCAGGCCGACCAGCTGGTCGACCACGCGGTCCAGGTCCGACTCGTCCACCGCCAGCAGGAGCCTGCTCCTGCGCCCGTTCAGCCCTCTCCTGGGCCAGCTCGACCGCTCGTTCCGAGGCACGCAGCTTTTCGTGCTCGAGGTTCCGCTGCGCGGTGAGCGTGCGCCGGGATTGGTAGATCGCCGCGGTGCCCGCCACCAAAGCGCCCACAACCGCAGCCAGCGCGGGTATCCAGACAGCGGGTGTCATCACGTCAAGCTGCTCAGCACAAGCCCGTGCACCAGGTCAGAACGCCACGAGGTGCCGGGCCTTCGTGCTCGTTCGGCGCGACCATTCGGACGCCATTGTGGAATGACCGGCGCAACACCTTTTGTCGCCGTTCTTCGGCGCGTGTCAGGATCGCCCCGCAAAGGGGGTCACGAGTGCCGGTTCAGCGCGTCGAGCAGGTCCAGGTAGCCGGTGGTCGTGCGCCACAGGGCGTCCGAGTGCGGGGTGAGCTTGCCGGGGCTCCACCGGCGGTCGGTGTACTCCTGGTTCACCCGGCGCAGAGCACGCAGGCTCACGTCGAGCTCGTCCGCGATCCGCTCGCGCAGCTCGTCCTGGGTGGGCGCCGGGGTCCTGACCAGCTCCCCCGTGCCGTCGTTGACCGCGACGAGCGCTTCCTCGTTGATGCCGTCCGCCGCGCTCCACAGCAGCGCGGGGCGTTCGACGCGGTGGTTCCACACCGGGGCGTCCTTCGAGCGCCAGCGGGCGTCGAACGGGTTGCGCGACAGCCTCGTCGAGTTCGCCCAGTGCTCGGCGCCGACCGGCTCGGTCATCCACGGCACCTCGTCCACCGGCAGGTCGGTGACCAGGGCGACCTCGATGACGTCGACGTCGCGCGGCACGTCGAGCAGGTCGCCGAAGACCCACAGCTCGACCACCTGGAACCGGAAGAACGAGGCCGGCACGTCGCCGCACTTCTCGGCGAGTTCGGCCAGGTGGTGCACAGCACGAGTCCACTTCACGCGGTGGATCATGCCTGACCGGGTGCACGAGGCGTTGGCGCGCCTGGCCGTCGTCGAACCCGTGCTGTGCGCGTTCCACGAGGTCTTCCGGACCTTTCCCGAAGTCGACCCCGCGTCGCCGTTCGCCGGCATGCCCATCGCCGTGAAGCGCGGCGAGCGCAGGAGCCACCGTGAGGCACTCACGGCCATGGGATGCGTACCAATCGGACTGACCACCACGCCTGACGGCAGCACCCCTTGGCAGACGTGGGGCCGCAACTCTCGCGGCGTCACACGCAACCCGTGGAACCTCGACCGCACACCGGGCGGTTCGTCGGCGGGTTCGGCCGTCGCGGTGGCGTCCGGCGTCGTGCCGCTGGCCACGGGCGTCGACGGCGCGGGCTCGATCCGCGTCCCGGCCGCGTGGTGCGGAGTGTTCGGTTTGAAGACCACCTCCGCCGAACGGGCCGCGGTCGGCGTCTTCACCCGCGATCCCGCCCTGCTCGCGACCTACCTCGGCGTCACGGAGGTCAGCTCGCCGACCGCCGTCTGGTCCGCGGACCTGGGCTTCGCCGAGGTCGACGACGAGCAGGCGGAGATCGCTCGGCGAGCGGCCGCACCCCTGCGCCCGAGCCCCGTCCCGCTGGCGCTCCGGGACCCCGCGGACGACTGGTTCGCCGGCCGGTGCGGCCCGAATCCCGAACTGGACGCGGTGTTCGGCACCGCCGACCTGCTGCTCACGCCCACGACGCCCGGCCCGCCCCACGGCCACGACGGTCCGGGTTCGCGGATCAACACCGCGCTGACCTGGGCGTTCAACCTCAGCGGGCATCCGGCGATCAGCATCCCGGCCGGGTTCGACTCCGAGGGCCTGCCGGTCGGGTTGCAGGCGGTGGCGCGGCACGGGCGCGAGGCCGACCTGGTGGCCGCGGCGGTGTTGACCTCCAGCGCGGTGGAGGTTGCACCCTGGCCGCCATGAACCTCCTCGTGCGCGCTGAACACCAGGCGCTCTGGTTGTGCTTCGAACCGTGGGCCAACCAGCACACGCTCCTGCCGGGAAACGCCGTGGTGGTCCGGTTCCCGCCGGACACCGCGGTCGAAGTGGCGCACCACCTCGACGGCATGACGTTCTTCAGCCTCGGCCCGCACCCCGACCTCTACGCGGAGGACGGGGAAGCCGTGGAGATGTACAGCGAGTACATGCCGGTCTGCCCGGCCGACCTGCCGATCGCGGCGCTCCGGCACGTCATGGAGATCGTCCCGCCGATCCGCGACGAGCCCGACCGCCTCAACTGAGCCTCAGCGCGGACAGCACGATGTCGAAAAACGGCGAGGGGCTGCGACATGAGGTCATGGACCCACGCGTAGACGCTTACATCGCCGGCCTGCCGGAGTGGCAACAGGACATCTGCCGCGAAGTGCGCAGGCTCGTGCACGAGGCCGACCCGGACGTCGAGGAGACGATCAAGTTCACGAACCGGCCGTACTTCGTGCTGGACGGCAACGTCTGCGCGTTGCTCGGCACCAAGGACCACGTGAACGTGATGCTCTACGACAAGGCGGCCGTGCCGGATCCCCACAACATCATCACGAGCGGCCACGGCAACAAGACCGCGCGCATGATCTCCGTGTACCGCGACCAGCCGATCAACGCGCCGGCGCTCGTCGAGATGTTCCGCCACATCATCGCGAACAACCGTCGGCGGAAGGCTGTCGGACCTCGTCGGTAGCCTCATGCCGCATGGAGGTCGAGATCTACACCGACGGTGCGTGCAGCCCCAATCCCGGTCCGGGCGGCTGGGGTGCCGTGCTGCGCTACGGCGAGCACGAGAAGGACATGTACGGCGGTGACATCGGCCCGACGACGAACAACCGCATGGAACTGATGGCGCCCATCGCGGCGTTGGAGAGCCTCACGCGCCCGTCGACCGTGAAGCTCTACACGGACAGCACCTACGTCCGGAACGGCATCACCTCGTGGGTGCACGGCTGGAAGGCGAACGGCTGGCTCACGAAGGCCCGCGAGCCGGTCAAGAACTCGGACCTGTGGCGCCGCCTCGAAAAAGCGGCAAACCGGCACGAGGTGGAGTGGCACTGGGTCAAGGGCCACGCGGGCCACCCGGAGAACGAGCGCGCCGACCGCCTCGCCGTGCGCGGGGTCGAGGAGGTGACGGGCCGGAAGACCGAACAGCCCGGCGCGAAGCCGAAGAAGGCGGCCAAGCCCCGGCAGCCGCGTGAGCTGAGCGGCCAACCGTGCGGCGCGCCGACGAAGAAGGGCACGCCCTGCCCCATCACGGCGGGTGCGAACGGCCTCTGCCACGTGCACGACCCGGCGCTGCAGTGCGGAGCCCTCACGAAGAAGGGCTCGCCCTGCACCATCGCGACCGGCGGCGGGCGCTGCGAGTACCACCAGGACGCGATGGAGCTGTTCTCCTAGGAGCCGCGCGGGTTGGTCACGCGCATCACGGTCGACCGCGTAGCGGGCGTCGGCCCCTGGGCGTCATAGCGGCTCGTAGTACGAGTGCACCGCGGGCTGGCCCGTGTAGTTGGGGCCGACCCGGTCGTCCGCACCCGCGCAGGCGAACGGCAGCCGCGGCCGAACAGGCTGTGGTCGCACGGACGCCGGACATGTCGAAGTTCGCCACGAGCCGGCCTCCGGGAGCGAGCCAGGAAGCGGTGTGGACCAGCAGCCCGCAGGCTCACAGCAACACCTTCGCGAGACGCGCCATGCCCTCGCCGATGTCCGCCACCGTGTTGGTGGTGAACGACATCCGGAACGTCGCGTGGTCCGGTGTGGTCGCGAAGAACGCCGCACCGGGCACGAACGCGACGTCGTGCCGCAGCGCCTCCTGCAGCAGCACGGCGCTGTCCACGGCTCCGGGCAACCGCAGCCACACGAACATGCCGCCGTCCGGGTCGCTCCACGTCGTGCCGGACGGCACGGTGGCGGGGAGCGCGGCGATCATCGCGTCGCGGCGGGCGCCGTACTCGTGGCGCAGGCGGGCCACGTGGGCGTCGAGGTCGTTGTGCGCCAGGTAGTTCGCGGCGGCAGCTTGGTCCACTGTGGACGTGTGGAGGTCGGCCGCCTGCTTCACGATCGTGAGCGTGCGCAGCAGGTCCGCGGGGGCTCGCAGCAAGCCCAGGCGCATGCCGGGGGCGCCGATCTTCGAGAAGCTGCCCAGGTAGATCGTCCTGTCGCTGAGCGATGCGAGCGGCGGGACGGACGGGCCGCGGTAGCGCAGCTCGCTGTACGGGTCGTCCTCAACGATCCACAGGTCGTGCGCCGCGGCGATCTCCGCGATCTCCACCCGGCGGGCGGCGGAGAGGGTGCGGCCGGTGGGGTTGGCGAACGTCGGCACGAGGTAGAGCAGGTCGGGCTTCTCGGCGGCCACCACGGACCGCAGTGACGACGGGACGAGGCCGTCGGCGTCGCTCGCGACCGGCACGATGCGGGCGCCGGTCATGCGGAAGCACTGCAGTGCGGCCAGGTACGTCGGCTCCTCCACCGCCACGACGGCGCCCGGTCCGAGCATCGCCGTGGCGACCAGGGCGAGCGCCTGCTGGGAGCCGGTGGTGATCAGGACGTCCGAAGTGGGCAGTCCGAGGCCCGTCAGGCGCGCGGAGACCAGAGCGCGCAGGTCCGGATTTCCCTCTGTGGGCGCGTACTGCAGGACCGACGGCTCGCGCAGCGCGAGGTCGTAGGCGGCGCGCAGGCCGTCCAGGTCGAACAGTTCAGGGGCGGGGAGGCCACCTGCGAACGAGATCACCTCGGGGCGGGAGGTCAGCGCGAGCAGGTCGCGCACCGGGGAGCTGGCCACGGGAAGCTGCATGATCCGCACGCTAATCCGCACCCGTCGCGCTCCCAACGCGTTTTCCCACGTAGCGGACATATGCCAGTTGAGCTATATTGCCGTCATGGCATCTACATTCGCGGTGCTGGCGGATCCGAGCCGCCGGGAGATCCTCGACCTGCTGCGGGAACGGGAACGGCCGGTCGGTGACCTCGTCGACCGGCTGACGCTCACCCAGCCGACCGTCTCGAAACACCTCAAGGTGTTGCGCGAGGCCGGGCTGGTCGAGGTGCGCACCGACGCCCAGAAGCGCTGGTACCGGGTGTCGCCGGGGCCGCTGGCGGAGATCGACGCCTGGCTCGCGCCCTACCGCCGGATGTGGGAGAAGAGCCTCGACGCACTGGAACGACGACTCGACGAGATCGAAGGGGACTGACCCGTGGACGCCGAACTGCGGATGATCGAGGGCAAGCCCGTGCTGCGTTTCGAACGCAGGCTGCGGCACTCGCCGGACAAGGTCTGGCGGGTCGTCACCGATCCCGCCGAGATGAAGCACTGGTTCCCGGCCGAGGTCGAGGTCGACGGACGCAGGATGCGCTTCACGTTCCCCGACGAGGCACCGGTGGACGCCGACGGCGGCGAGGGCGAACTGCTCGAGTCCGACCCGCCCAAGGTCTTCGCCTTCCGCTGGCTGAACGACGTGCTGCGGTTCGAGATCCTGCCGAACGACGACGGCTGCCTGCTGGTCTTCACCGCGGTCGTCACGAACAGGCTTTCCGTGGGCCGCGACGCGCCGGGCTGGACCACCTGCCTCGACGCGCTGGTCGCCCACGCCGACGGCACGGAGTTCGAGCCACCGACGGAGTGGCTGTCGCGCATCGAGCACTACGTCCGGCTTTTCGGCCTCGACGAGGGCACCGACGAACCCGGCGGCGTGCGCTTCGAACGCGATCTGGTGTGGACACCGCTGGACGACGTCTGGAAGGTCCTCACCGAGGGCGACGAGTCCGGCGTGCCGGTCCGCGCCGCACATCCCGGCATCACACCGGGCGAGGTGACGAGGTCCGAAGCGCCGAAGCTCCTCGAGTACGAGTGGCTCCAGGACGGCGAGCCGAAGGGCAGGGTGCGGTGGGAGTTCGAGCACGTGCCGTTGCAGGGCACCACGGTCACGCTCGTGCAGGAGAACGCCCACGGACCGGAAGCGCTCGCGGCGTGGCACGTGCACATGGAGCTGTTCTTCGCGGCCACCCAGGGCGAGATCCGCTGCCCGTGGCCCGAGGATCGCGAGAAGGAACTGGTGCGGCGCTACGCCAAGGGCTGACGATCAACGTGAGCGCGGCCGTCGCGCGACGGCCGCGCCCGCGAAGTCAGGCGTGCTGCACCCGGTCGACGAGGCAGGCCCAGTCCGGCACGCACCGCCGGCCCGGCCGTCTCGTCGTCCGCAGTTCGTGTTCCAGCACGGCCAGCCGCCGCTCGCGCGGGTCGGGCGCGAGGTCCTCCAGCCGCAGCACGTCGGACGTGCTCAGGCGGAAGCTGACGAGCTTGGTCGAGTCGAGCTTCGCGATCGACCACCAGCAGGTGGCCGCCGCGTAGTCGCAGCCGAGCCGGCGGAACTGCTCCTCGGCGCCGAGCAGGTCCCGCAGCGCCTCGGACTTCTCGCGCGTGGCGAGCAGCAGGTCTGCCCGCACCTGCCGGGACCTCGCCACCACCTCCGGGTACTCCGCGGTCGCGATGACGTTCGAGACGAACTCCTTGCCCTCGTTGTACTTCCGCGCCGCGAGGCACAACCGCGCCTGCAGGACGCTGACCCAGTGGTACGGCTCGGTGCCCGGAGTCAGCAGGCCCTCGGCCACCCCCGCGCTCTCCCACGCCGTCGTCAGGTGGTCGCGTTCGCCCGTCATCTCGTGCAGCAGCAACTGCTTCTCCGCGTGCAGCGAGGCGCACACCCCGACCTCCTCGCTGGTCTGACCGCAGATGGAGCGGAACTGCGTCGTCGCGAGGATCAGCAGGTGCTCTCCTCTGCGCAGGTAGAAGTCGCGGTCGTACGGCAGGGCCTCGGCCGCCATGTGCAGGTAGACGCGTGCGTGCACGCGCTGGCCGCGGGCGGCCGTGTACAGGTCGCGGTACTTCTTCGCGATCTGCGTCCCCTCCTCGGCCACCGACGCCGCCTGGCTGAAGCGGTGCTCCCGCAACAGGTGCCACGCCTTCCCCGAGACCAGCACCTTCGCCATCACGGACTCCTCGCCCTTGAGGGGCAACGTCGACGACAGCGTCTTCAGGCACACCTGCGACAGCCGGCTGACCAGTCCGACGTCCCCGTGGGCCTTGGCCACACCGACGACCGAGTCGAACGCCCTGGCGATCTCGAGATCGCCCTCCCCCTGCTCCACCAGGTCCTGCGCGAGCCGGTAGGCCAGCGCGGACGACGGCGGATGCGCCTCCAGGGCCGCCAGCACCACACGGCTCCGTTGCACCCCTTGTTCCACAACCATCACGTCACCCCCGTTCCCCTCCTCGAGCGTGCCGAGGCTGCGCACCAGTTCCTCCACACCGTGCAACGTGCCGGGGTCGAACCGGTGGATCACCAACTGCTGCAGCACGGACGGCAACGCGTTCGCGTCGGCGTCCGGCGGCACCACCGGCACCACGGCGACCCCGTCGGCACCGCGGTGGTGGTAGATCTTCTGCCGCACCAGTCCCGCCTCGTAGCGCACTCCCCTGCGCTCCATGAAGTCGTTGGACTCCAACGCTTTGACGTAGTCGTCCGACACGATCACCAGCACCGTGCAGTCCCGGACGGAGGTCTCCATCCAGGCCGGGATGGACAGCGGGCGGACGTCCGGCAGGTCGCCGTCCCAGACCACGTCGAACCCGCGGGCGCGCAACGCCCCCACCACCGCGGACGCGGCCGGGCCTCCATCGCTACTGCTGTAGCTAACGAATATGGCCATCGCAGCGACCTCTCCCGTGATGAGCTACGAGGGGGTGGACGCTATTTCTGGTGGCATTGCTCATGGTGCGCCTCCTGCGGGTGTGATCGCGCGCCGGTCGGCGACGACCGGTGCGGCGAGGAGCAGTCACCCGAACGGGACCTGGATGGCGGCACTCATCTGGGCACGAACGTCATAGGCTTGCCTACGGCGACATCGCCTCGCCTCATGGGACTGGGGTTCGGTTGTGGGTTGCCATCGGGCGGGCGGCTGTTGGCGCAGCCACCCGCCCTGCCTGTGCGGTTCAGGCCCCTCCTAGCTCCTCGAGTCGTCGGTCGAGCAACTTCGGCGTCTCGCTGGCCGGCAGCGCGAAGTTCTCGAGCTGGTAGAAGTGGTTCAGGTACTCCTTGAGGTCCGGCCCGGACGTCTGGATCTCGTCGCGGCCCGGGAACTCCAGCAGCAGTGCGAAGTCCTCCTCCCCCTCGGAGAACTCCAGGATCGAGAACGACCCCTTCATCGACGGGTGGATCCCGGCGGCGAAGGGCAGGATCTGGATTCGCATGTTCGGGAGCTCGCAGACCTCCCTCATCCGCAGCAACTGCTTGCGCAGCACGTCCTTTCCACCGATCACCCGGTGCAGCACGGCCTCGTCCAGGCAGAACACGATCTCCGGTCCGTCCGACTCCAGCAGCACCTGGCGGTGCATGCGGATGTCGACACCCCGCTGGGCCCGAGCACCCGACTGCCCGAACGCCGTCACGAGTTCCATCGCGTACTCCGGGATCTGGATCAGGCCCGGGACGACGTTGAGCTGGCACTGGCGGATCCGGATCGCGGACGCTTCCAGCTCGACGTACTTCGCGAACTGCTCGGTGAACGAACCCCGGTACTTCTCCATCCACTCCGACTTCGACTGCCGGATCGCCCTGGTCATCCCCACGAGCTCGGCGACGCGGGCGTCGTCCCGCACCCCGTAGTGGAAGAGGAGGGCCTGGACGTCGGTGACCGAAATCTTGTTCTCCCCCTTTTCGATCCTGATCAGCTTCGACACGGACCAGTCCATCGCGTCGGCGACGGCCTGCTGACTCAAGCCGAGCGAGTCCCGCGTCTGCCTCAACTCCGTGAGCAGTCGCTTCTGCAGTACGACGGGACTTTCCTTCCGGGGCAACGCCCCTCCTCCCAGAACTTGCTAGGTAGCAGAATGGTAGACCCCAATTAGAGGTCCTCCACAATGCTTGGCCACCAATTGACCAATTTCAGGAGGAGGGATAGCAGGCTGAAGCGCCGCAGATCAACTTCGAGGCTCCATCCGGGTGGATCGCATCACCCGTTCGGTCACTTCACGAACGAACGAAGCCCAGGAACGCACGCCAGCCGAACCACGGGACCTCCAGCCGCTCGCCATCGCGATCTTTGGAGTCCCTGATCCACACCACACGACCGTCACTCGCGCACTCGACACAGTCGGGGCTGCCGTCCTTCGTGTAGGTGCTGCGTTTCCACGTGTGCTCCGCCGCCATGGTCGCCCTCCCGGCAAGGTCCCCGACCCGACAAGGCCACACCTGAGCGTAGATCCAGAAAGTTGACCGATCTACCGCCAGAGGTCGCTTACTAGAACCTGTTCCTCTCGCGTGGAATCAGAGCGTGGCGAAGCGGTCGACACCGATGCCGCTGATCAGCAGCCGCTCCTTGCGGTTCCCCGTCAACCGCGCCGTCCAGTCCACGAATCCGCCGTCCCCGATCTCCACCCCGTCGCGGAACACCTTGAAGCACAAGCCCTTGTAGTACCCGGTCCGACGCGACGGATAGGCGGGAAGGTCCCCGCGCACCACCTCGAACCGCGGATCCAGCACCGTCACGCGGAACTCGACATCCCCACAGGCCTCACGAAGAAACGCCACGTGCTCGGCGAAGTGCTCGCGCTCGAAGGCGAGCGAACCGCGGTCGCGGCCGGCGGACACCGCCGCGAACAACGAGAAGTGCGCGAACCTCCCGGCGCCGCTGAACATCTGTGCGCGCACCACGCGTTGCACGGCGGCGAGGCGGACGTCGTCCGGCCCGGACTGCCGCAGCAGCGCGGCTTCCAGCGCCAGCGCGTTCGTCGGGTCGGCGGCGACCTCGGTGCCGCGCATGGTCGACACGACGTTGTTCTGGTCCATCAGGGCGACGGCGGAACACGTGCCGAGGGGTGCCACGGGAGCGAGGCCCAGCACGGAGAACGACGGCGGCAGCGCGGCCAGCAGGTGGTCTTCCGCCGCTCGCAGGACGGAGAACGGCACCGACGAAGGCGCCACGAAGCGGTCGGTCCGGTACTGGCGCAGCACGTCCGGTCCGGACAGGGCCTGGGCACGCCGGCGCGACAGCGCCAGCAGCAAGCTCGTCAGGTCGCTGCCGGACAGGCCGGCGAGCCGGTCCAGCACCTCCTCGCCGCCCACGGACCGCAGCACCCTCGCCAAGACACCCATGCCTGCCATGATCCACGGCAGCGCGAACGGATTAGGGTCGCAACCGTGAGCGAGGGCGAACTGTGGGGGCGCAAAGCAGCCGAGCGGGCGGCGCTCGGTGCGAGGATGTCCCTGCCCGCCTGGAAGACCGCGATCGAACGCACCGGCGTCCGAGAAGGCACGACGGTGCTCGACCTGGCGTGCGGCAGCGGTGAGTTCTGCGCCCTGGCGGCGGAAGCGGGCGCGAAGGCCACCGGGATCGACCTCTCCCGGGCCATGGTCGAGGTGGCCAGGAGCAGGAGCACCGCCGAGTTCCACGAACTGCCGCTGGGGCGGTTGCCCTGGCAGGACGGCACTTTCGACGTCGTCACGGCGTTCAACGCGCTGTTCTTCGCCGACGACCCCGACCTGGCGTTCGCCGAGGCGGTCCGGGTCAGCAGGGACTACGTGGTCGTGTGCCAGTGGCATCCCCGCGAGCGGAGCGATCTGCTCGTGGTCGGCCGGGCCGTGCGGGGGCCGAGCGCGCGCAAGGGGGCGGAACTGCCCGAACCGCACGAAGAACTCACGATCGACATTCCCCAGGTTCACGCCGACGAGGCCACGATGCTGCGCAGCTTCCTGAGCGTGGGCAGCTATCAGCGCATCATCGACAACGAGGGTGAGGAAAAAGTCGTGGAGAAAATCAGGGCCGCCGTTGAACCGTTCCGAACTCCAGACGGTGGCTACCGGTTCTCGAACAAGTACCTGATGTCGGTCTTCCGCAAGCGTTAGGCCGCGAGGACCTCGTAGCCCGCGGTGGTCAGCGCGGCCGGGCCCGGACGGGTGCTGATCAGGCCCGCAGTGCGCAGGCGGAGCCCGGCGAACTGGTCCGCGCAGCACAGGCCGTCGACCAGCAACGCGCTTCCGGCGATCTCACAACGGCCCTCGGCGACCGCCCTCAGAACGGCGCGGTCGCGGTGTGTCAGCGATGAGTCGGTCATCTTCTTCTCCCAGCGGTGAATCCTCTACTTACAGATACGTCGAAGAAGAAGGCTTCGGTTCGACATCATCGTCAGAGAATTCCGCGCGCACTCCGAGAAGACGTACGGCCCGGCCGTGTTCGAAGCGGTCCAGCACGACCAGAGCGGCGGCGGCCAGCTCGTCGGCGGACGACGTCGGCGCGGGCAGCTTCATCAGCCGCACCTTCGTGAAGAACGGCACGAACCGCACCTTCACGCCCACGCGCACGGCCGGTCGTCCCTCGGCGACGACGTCGTGGGCCACCTGGTGCGCCAGCGCCACGACCTCGCGGCGGATGTCGTCCATCGACGCCAAGTCCTGCTGGAACGTCTTCTCGTGCGAACGGGACTTGACCACCCACGGCGTCGCGCTCACGACCGTGTCGCCCGCTCCCAGAGCGACAGAACGGTAGTACGGGCCCATCCGCGGGCCGAACCGCGCGGCCAGCACGTCCTCGGACGCGGACGCCAGGTCGGTCACGGTCACGAGGCCCAGCTCGGCGAGCTTCTTCTCGGTCTTCGAGCCGATGCCCCACAGCGCCGATGTCGGCCGGTGCCCCATCACCTCGACCCAGTTGTCGCGCGTGAGCCGGAAGACGCCGGCGGGCTTGCCGAACTCGGTCGCGATCTTGGCCCGCAGCTTGTTGTCGCCGATGCCGACCGAGCAGTGCAGGCCCGTCGCCGCCAGCACCGCCGCCTGCACCGACCGCGCGAACGCCACCGGGTCGTCCGCCGTCACGCCGACGAACGCCTCGTCCCAGCCCATCACCTCGACGACCACGGGGAACGAGCGCAGCACGGCCATCACGTCCGCCGAGGCGGCCTCGTACAGCGCGTGGTCCACCGGCAGGTAGACGGCGTCGGGCAGCTTCTTGAACGCGGTCCGCAGCGGCAGGCCCGAGCGCACGCCGAACTCGCGCGCCTCGTAGGACGCGGTGGCCACGACCGCGCGCTCGGTCGGGTCGCCGTTGCCGCCGACCACCACGGGCCTGCCGCGCAACGACGGGTCGCGCAGCACCTCGACCGCCGCGATGAACTGGTCGAGGTCCACGTGCAGGACCCAGTCCGCCATGCTGGACAGTATGAAACGGTCGGCCGGGATCCTGCTCTTCAGACGAACCACCCAGCTCGAGGTGCTGCTGGGGCACATGGGCGGCCCGTTCTGGGCCCGCAAGGACGCCGGCGCGTGGTCCGTGCCGAAGGGCGAGTACACCGAGGACGAGACGCCCGAGGCGGCCGCGCGCCGCGAGTTCGAGGAGGAGCTCGGGCTGCCGGTGCCCGAGGGCGAGCTGATCGAGCTCGGCGAGGCCAAGGGGTCCGGCAAGGTCATCACGGTGTGGGCGCTCGAAGGCGACCTCGACCCCGAGGCCGTCACGCCCGGCACGTTCGAGATGGAGTGGCCGCCGAAGTCGGGGCAGAAGAAGACCTTCCCCGAGGTCGACCGCGTGCAGTGGTTCGGCCTGGAAGAGGCGAGCGCGAAGATCGTCTCCGCGCAACGCCCCTTCCTGGAACGACTCACGGCCAGATAGAGGCGACCCACTCCGGGTGGTCGATGAACGGGTTCCGGTTGTGCTGGAAGCTGTCGAAGATCACCTGGTTGCGGCGCTTCTCGAACGCGTCCGGCGGGTCCTGCTGGCTCCACTGCTTCAGGACCGACAGCTTGCCCATGTACGGCGCCGAACCGTTCGCCACCGAGTTGTTGATCTCCAGGTTCACGTAGCCGTCGTTGCCCTCGTAGCGCACGGCCATGTAGAAGATCATGCGCGCGACGTCGCCCTTCACGGCGTTGCGCGGCTCGAACGAGTCGCCGTCGTACCTGCTGTCGGTCGCCTCGGGCACCGCGGACCCGCCGTTGTCGAAGTCGAGGTTGCCGCGGGTGGCGTTCACCGACACGTCCTCGGGACGCAGGTGGTGGATGTCGGTGCCGGGTCCGGTCGACGTGCCGAAGTCACCGTGCGACTTGGCCCAGACGTGCTCGCGGTTCCAGTCGTTCGCGTTGCCGCCGTTGGTCGACTTCGCCTGCGAACGGCCGCTGTACAGCAGGATCACGTTGTTCGCGTTGGCCGGGTCCTGGTCGGTGGCCTTGAGCGCGTCCCAGACCTGGTCGTAGCTCAGCTTGGTCTGGTTGCGGATGATGCCGTTCAACGCCGACTTCAGCGCCGCGCCGGACTTGCCGCAGGCAGCCGTGTAGTAGCTCTCGCACGACCCGGTCGGCGGCGTCGTGGTGGGCGGCGGGGTGGTCGGCGGAGTGGTGGTCGGCGGCGTGGTGCCGGCGAACGCGAACGCCGTGGACGAGGTCAGACCGGCGTGCGAGAAGTACGCGCTGAGCGTGCCCGTGACGTCGATCTGCCTGCCCAGCAGCGACGGGTTCGTCCGAAGACCCCACGCCGAGCGGAACGCCGACGGGATCTGCACGTAGAGCACGCTCGACGTGCTGGTCGTGGACGCCGAGTCGGCCAGCGCGAGCGCATAGTCGTTCGGGTAACCCGAACGGATGACAGTCGTCGTGGCCGTGGGCTGACCGACGACATAACCGCGGACCGTCGCCGACGACCCGTTCTGCTGACTGATCGCCTGGGCGACAGTGAGCGGAGCTGCTGCGACAGCGGCGGTCGACCCGTAGAGGCCGACCGCCGCCAACAGAGCTACGACTAAAGCAAGCGGACTCCACCGTGCCATGAGCACTCCCCGATCGTGTGGATGTTGCGCACACGATCGGTGTACATGGTCAACGAATGGTTAACGAGGGGTCACGGCACCAGGACGACCTTGCCCGTCGTGCGGCCGGACGAGACGAGTTCGTGCGCCTTCGCGGCCTCCGCGAGCGGCACCGCGTGGTCGATCTGCACCTTGAGCTGCGGCAACGCGGCGAGATCCGCACCGGACGCGACCACGCTCAGGACCAGTTCGAACCGGATGCCGAGCGCCGAAGCTCGGTCAACGTCAAAAGCCGGGTTGCCGGGGATGATCGACACGAGCACGCCGCCCTGCCGAATCACCCGCGCGGACCGCTCCGCGTACTCGCCGCCGATCGTGTCCAGCACGACGTCGACCGGGTCGATCTCGGTGAAGTCGCGGTGCCGGTAGTCGATCACCTCGTCCACGCCCAGCGAGCGCAGAAAGTCGTGCTTCGCCGCCGACGCCGTGCCGATCACGTACGCGCCCCGCGCCTTGGCGATCTGCACGGCGAGGTGTCCGACACCACCGGCGGCCGCGTGGACCAGCACGCGCTGACCGGCGGAGACCCCGCCGCGTCCGACGAGCGCCTGCCACGCCGTCAACGCCGCCATCGGCGCCGCGCCGGCCTCCTCCACGGTCAGCCAGGACGGCCGCTTCACCAGGTTGGCGGCCTTCAGCACGGCGTACTCGGCGTAGCCGCCACCCGTGCCGGGGAAGTCGAGGAGCCCGAAGACCTCGTCGCCCTCCGCGAACCCCTCACCGTCCCGCACTACCGTGCCCGCGACGTCCCAGCCCAGTGTGAAGGGCGGCTCGCCGAGCGCGGGGAACCCACCGGCGCGGATGTAGGTGTCGACCGGGTTCACCCCCGCCGCGCCGACCCTGACCAGGACCTCGCCCGGTCCGGCCACGGGCGTCCCGACCTCGGCGACCTCCAGCACGGACGGGTCGCCGACGGTCTTCTGCGTGATGACTCGCATGATGATCCCCTCTTGACGTCTTCGATGTGGGACCATCTTGCAGTTAGCGCCAACTTTTAGAAAGTAGGCACTTTCTGGTGACTAGCTCTCCCTCAGGTACAGATCGCGGAGGAGGGCGACCTCCGCGAGGTGGTGGATCACCTCGCGGTTGATATGCAGCACGAGGGTGGCCATCGGCTCGGCCGCGAACGGTCCCTCGGCCGGCCCGACCGCCTTGGAGAGGTCTGCCGTGCGCACCCCGGCCATCCAGGCCGCGTAGGCGTCGTCCAGCTGCTTCAACGCCTCGTCCGCGGTCATCGCGTACTGCCAGGTCGCGTGGTCCGCGGGCGGACCGCCGAAGTGGGAGGCCGTGCGCGCGTTGAACACGCCCACGATGACGTGCGCCATCCGCCAGGCGATCGTCGTGACGGGAGCCGGGGACGGCGGCGGGTACTGCCAGTCGATCGAGTTGTCCCGATGAACGGTCCACGCGTCCGGCACCGGCTCCCAGAAGTACTCGGCGTCGGTCATGCCCTCGAGCCGCGGCCGGGCCGCGATGTTCCAGTGGAACTCGAGCTGGTCGGTCAACTGCTTGTTCCAGTCCATGCCGACGACGGTAAAACCGTTTGCGGACAACCACCGTCCTGGAAACACTCCGGCCGTGGACATCCGCACCTCGCGCCCCGAAGACCTGGACCAGGTCGAGAAGCTGATCGTCTCCCGCCTCGACCCCAGCGACGGCGTCGACGCCCGCCTGCTGATGACCGACCCGGACGCGGGCTGCGACTGGGTCGGGGTCGCCGCCGACGGCGACCGGATCGTCTCCACCCTCACCCTGATGGACGAGACGGTGACGCTCGCCGGTCTCGACATCCCCGCGGGCCAAGTCGAACAGGTCGCCACCGACACCGAGCACGAGGGCAGGGGCCTGGTGCGCCGGCTGATGGGCTGGGCGAACGACAGGTCGGCCGAACGCGGCCACCTGCTCCAGCTCGTGATCGGCGTGCCGTACTTCTACCGCCAGTTCGGCTACGCCTACTCCATCCCGGTCAAGCAGACCCGCGCGCTGGTCGAGGCGCCGCAAGCCGTTGCGGGACATGTCGTCCGGCGGGCGACCGACGCCGACATCCCCGTGCTGGCACGCCTGCAGGACGACGCCCAGCGCGGCGCGGACCTGCGGATGACCCACACCACGCCGTGCTGGCGCTGGCTCCTGCGCCGCACCGGCTCGACCACGTGGGTCGTCGAGCGCGACGGCGTGCCGGTCGCCACCGGCCGCAGCACACCCGAGGAGGAGGGCGACGTCGTCCTCGGCGAGATCGCCGGCGTGGACGACGACGCGGTCAGGGCGCTGGTGGCGCTGGTGAACCCGGCCCAGGTCGGCGAACGCCACCCGGCACTGGAGGCGCACCTAGCGGACCGCGCCCCGGAACTGGACCAGTACATGGTGCGCATCCCCGACGTCCCGAGGCTCTTCGAGCACCTGCGGCCGGTCTTCACCGGGCGCCTGCGGGGACACGAACCCACCGACGTGGTGCTCGGCTTCTACCGCACGCACGTCCGCTTCCACTGGGACGGCGAGCGGATCGGCCCGTACGAGTGGGGCGGCACGCTGCTCGGCCCCGGATCGCTGGGAGGCGCGGGGATCGCCCCCGACCTGCTGGCACCGCTGCTGTTCGGCCCGCACGGCATCGACGGCCTGCGCCGGATCTTCTCCGACGTCTACCCCGGACCGAGGACCGAGCTGATGACCAGGCTGTTCCCGCCGGTCACGAGCGATCTACTGACCTTCTACCTGCCATAACCCAGAATAAACCGAGCGCTCGGTCTAGTATTGGGCGCATGACGACTGTGCAGGAGACCGCGGCGGTCCGCTACGGCATCTGGGTCGTGTGCCCGGTCGCCGGTGCCGCCGCGGGCTGGGGGCTCGGACTGGCGGCCGCGTGGATCACGACGCTCAAGTGGTTCCCGTTCCAAGGCGTGTTCGAGCTGTACACGGACATCCCGAAACCGTGGGCGACACTCGCGTCCGTCGGGGTCGGCGCGGTCGCGGGCGCGGTGTTCGCGCTGTTCTGGGCCAGCGAGATGATGTCGGTCGAGGTCGGTCCCTCGCAGGTCACGCTGCGCAAGGACGACAAGACGTTCGGCTTCGGCCGCGAGGAGGTCGAGTCGGCGTTCGCGGACGGCAAGCAGCTCGTGCTGCTCGCGCCGGACGGCACCGAACTGGCCCGCGAGACGTCCGACCTGAGCCGGGTGAAGCTCGAACGGGCCTTCACCGAGCAGGGTTACCGGTGGCGCGACGCCGATCCGTTCGCGCAGGAGTTCCGCATGTGGGTCGAGCACGCGCCGGAGCTGCCCGCGGACGTGAACGCGCTGTTCACGGCCCGGCGGAAGGCCATCGCGAAGTACGAGAACGCGGAGGCCGCAGAATTGGCGCGGGAGATCCGCAAACGCGGCGTCTCCGTGCGGGACGAGAAGAAGAGGCAGTACTACAGGTGCGAACGGTAGACCCGGTCAAGCACGCGGAGAAGAAGCGGCACATCACCGACACCGCGGCGGGGTTGTTCGCGCAGAAGGGCTTCGAACGCACGACCGTCGCGGACATCTGCAGGGCCGCGGAGATCAGCACCGGCAGCCTCTTCCACTACTTCCCCACCAAGCGGGCGATCTTCCGCGAGATCTTCGTGCAGGACGCCGAGGACAACGCCGCCGTGTTCGCGCGGGCCCGCGAACTGGCCCCGTGGGACGGCGTTCAGCTGGTGCTCGACCACCTCTGCGCGCCCGCTCTCGACCGGGCGGTGGCGGGCCTGGTGCTGGAGGTCGTCGCGCAGGCCAGCCGCGACGAGGAGCTGTGGGACCTGGTCGGCCGCAACGAGCAGGCGGTGCGCGACGAACTGGCGGCGCTCCTCCAGCAGGCGCACGACGCGGGTCAGATCACCCTCCCGGTGAGCGCGCCGACGGCCGCGACCTGGGTGCAGGGGCTGGTGGACGGCCTGTTCGGCAGGCTGATCGACCCGGACTTCGACGCCACCGAACAGGTGATGACCCTACGGTTGATCCTTTCCCGATTCGTGGGTGCTGAAGCACCATGAGGGCATGGCCTACGACGTCGCAGCTGTTCGCGCCCACTTCCCCGCGTTGCGCGAGGGTGCCGCGCACTTCGACGGGCCCGGCGGCGCGCAGGTGCCCGACGTCGTCGCGGACGCCGTCCGGGACACGCTGATCTCGGCGGTCTCGAACCGCGGCAGCGTCACGGCCTCCGAACGCCGGGCCGAGGAGATCGTGCGGACCGCACGGCGCACGATGGCGGAGTTCCTCAACGCCGGCAGCATCGTGTTCGGGCGCAGCATGACCCAGCTGACCTACGACTTCGCCCGCACGCTGTCGAAGAACTGGCGGCCGGGTGACGAAATCGTCGTGACCAGGATCGACCACGACGCGAACATCCGGCCGTGGGTGCAGGCCGCCGAGGCCGCGCGCGCCACGGTGCGCTGGGCGTCGTTCGACCGCACGACCGGGGAGCTGCCCGTCGAGTCGGTGACGAAGCTGCTGTCCGACCGCACCCGCGTCGTCGCGATCACGGCCGCGTCGAACCTGCTCGGCACGCGTCCGAACATCGCGGAGATCGCACGGGCGGCGCACGAGATGGCGGCGTTCGTCTACGTCGACGGCGTGCACTACACACCGCACGTGCCGGTCGACGTCGAGGCGTTGGACGCCGACTTCTTCGTGTGCTCGCCGTACAAGTTCCTCGGCCCGCACCTCGGGGTGCTGGCGGCGGCGCCGGAGCTGCTGGAGACGTTGCGCCCGGACAAGCTGCTGCCGTCGACGAACGCCGTGCCGGAGCGGTTCGAGCTGGGCACGCTGCCGTACGAGCTGCTGGCGGGGACGACCGCGGCGGTCGAGTTCATGCGGTCGCTGGACGGCCTGGAGGAGTACGAGCTCGAGCTGCGCGAGAAGATGGAGCACGGGCTGCGCGAACTCGGCGTGCGCATCTACAGCAAGGCTTCTTCGCGCACACCGACCGTGCTGTTCTCCGTCGACGGACTGGAGCCCGCCGAGGTCTACCGCCGGCTCGGGGCCGAGGGCGTGAACGCGCCCGCGGGGCACTTCTACGCGCTGGAGTGCTCGCGGTGGCTCGGTCTGGGCGACAAGGGCGCTGTGCGCGCGGGCATCGGTCCGTACACCGACGAGTCCGATGTGGACCGCCTGCTCCAGGCCGTGGCGAAGCTCAGATGAACAGCACGAGCGCGGCGTAGGCGGCCGCGGCGAGCACGCCGACGTTCAGCCTGCGGGTCACGCGCTGATCGGGGTGCTCGGCGATCAACGACCGGGCGCGGGCCCACATCACCTTCTCGCCCGCCTCCCGGTCCGGCAGGTGCGGTGTGGTGAGAACGTCGCCGTGCGGGCCGAACGCCAGCATGAGCTGCGGGCCGGAGCGGCGCACACCGTGCAGCTGCGCCCACGGCACCCGGTAGGTGAAGACGCCGGTGTAGAGCACGACCGAGTTGTGGTCGAGGCGCAGCATCGGCTGGAACCGCGTGACGGCCGACAGCACGCACTGCACGCCGATCAGCGCGAGCACGATCCAGTCCGGGTACTGCTTCAGCGCGATCAGCGCGCCGGCGGCGGCGAGCAGCAGCGCCACGCCCTCGACCCGGCGGCGGTCACCCGGCCAGATCGCGTGCGGCAGCTCGACCGGCGTGCCCGCGGTGACCGGCACGCCCGGCAGGTGTGCACTGTGGACGGTGTGGCGCGGACGCACGCGGTTCAGCGTGCTGGTCGCCACGACGTCGCCCTCGGACAGCAGCGCCACCTGGCCGCCGTGGTGCCACTCCCCCGCGACCAGCAGCTCGACGGGGTCGAGCTGCAGCGGTGGGTCCTCCTCGCCGCGCCACACCCGGCCGAACTCCTCGGTGTCGTGGTAGAGCGGTTCCTCGAGCGCCAGGTCGGCCAGGGTGGTGACCGTGGCGAGGTCCTTCTTGCCGTGGCGCAACAGGATCCGGCGCGGCCCGATCTGGTGGGCCGTCACCCGGACCGCCTTCACCGGACCCGTCCACAACGCACGGCGGCGGCGTTCCCGGGCGGCCAGCATGATCGCGAAGAACACGGCGGCCCCGCCGATGGTCAGCCACCACGTGACGTCCTCCGGCTCGTTCGCCATCTGGACCCAGGTGCCGTCGGCGAGCACCGGCACGTCGTCGCCGACCCGGTAGGTCTCCGGCGCGAGCGGCTGGAACGCGGCGCGCTGCCGGTCCGGCAGCTCGACCCACACCTCGTAGACGTCCTTGACCTCGACGACCTCGGCCTGCACGCGGCTGGCGTTCGCGATGTGCTGCTCGATCGCGTCGTTGGTGAGGCTGTACTGCACGAACGTGAGGAACCCGAAGACGACCAGCAGCACGGCCACGACCCGCAGCACCCCGCGCTGCGGCGGCAGGTCCGGCAACGAGACCAGCGCGGCACCGGCCGCCTCGTGCTGGTCCGCGCGCGACCTGACCGTCCACGCCGCCACCACCGCACACGCGGCGGCGTGCAGCCCGAACGCCACGTTGGCCGCCGCACTGCCGTCGAGGGCGATGTCCACCACACCGAACAGGGCGCCCATCGCACAGCCGGTGAGCACACGGCCGAACAGCAGCAGCAACGGCGTGGCCAGCAACGGCACCACCGCGAGCGAGAACAACGGGTCCGGCAGGCACGGCTGCGCGGCCGTGCACGGGGCCTCGTTCGCGCTCGCGGCGAAGTAGAAGGCGACGACCCACCCACCGACGAGCCCGACCTTGGTCACCCACCACGGAACCGCCGCTGCCTGCCAGCGCTCCACGTCCACGGGACCGATCATGACACGTCCATTGCTCCGAACGGCCCGGTTCCCCCGTGAACAAGTGGGTATCCGGCCGCCAACACAGTGCTCGACCCCCTAGCAGGAGGCGGACATGCTGGCCATCATCGCCGCGGTTTCGTTCGGCTTAGCGCTGATCCTGGACCTGGCCAAGGCCGGGCTCGGTGACGTGATCACCGTCAACACGCTGGTCGTGCTCGGGCTGTTGCTGCTCGCGCTGCACCTCGCCGGTGTCGGCTCCGGCACCCGTTCGTTCAGTTGGCGCCGTGCGCGCCGGTAACGACGTGGAGGGCCCCACCAGGCTGCCCAAGCACGCCTGGTGGGGTGTCCTCAAACGCACGGTCAAAGAGTTCAACGACGACAACCTGACGGACTGGGCAGCGGCACTCACCTACTACGCGGTGCTGTCGCTGTTCCCCGGGATCATCGTCCTGACGTCCGTGCTCGCCCTGCTGGGCGAGACGACGACGCAGGAGTTGATCAAGTACGTCGACGAGGTCGCGCCCGGCCAGGCCGGCGACCTGGTGAAGTCGTCCATCGAGGAACTGCAGAAGAGCCAGAACGCCGCGAGCCTGCTCGGCATCATCGGTCTGCTGACCGCCCTGTGGACCGCGTCGGGCTACCTCGGCGCGTTCATGCGCGCGTGCAACGCCGTCTACGACGTCGAGGAAGGGCGTCCGATCTGGAAGACGATCCCGCTGCGGCTCGCGCTCACGCTCGGCTCGGTGGTGCTGGTGTCGCTCACGCTCGGCGCACTGGTGCTGACCGGCGGCGTCGCGGACACCGTCGGGGAGTTCCTCGGGCTCGGCGACACCGTCGTCACGGTCTGGGACATCGCGAAGTGGCCGGTCATCCTGCTGCTCGTGAGCCTCGCGTTCGCGGTGCTCTACTGGGCGGCGCCGAACGTGAAGCAGCCCGGCTTCCGCTGGGTCTCCCCCGGCAGCCTGCTCGCCATCGTGCTGTGGGCGCTCGCGACGGTCGGTTTCGCGGTCTACGTGGCCAACTTCGCCTCGTACAACAAGACCTACGGCTCACTCGGTGGCGTCATCGTCTTCCTGGTGTGGCTGTGGATCTCGAACATCGCGGTGCTGCTCGGCGCCGAGTTCGACGCGGAACTGGAGCGCGGCAGGCGGATGGCCGAGGGCGAGAAGGACCCGTCACCCGAGCCGCGTGATCTCCCCGGGTAGGTCGGCCTCGACCGCCGTCCACACCCCGTCCGGCCCGGCCTCGATGCGCTCGCTCGTGTCGCCGGGCACGAGGACCCACAGCTGGTCCTTCGTGGACAGCCACACGACGCCGATCCCGTCGGCCCGCGAGCTCGTGGCGTACTCGTAGGACCTGCGGAACACCTCACCGCCGTCGCGGTCCGTCACCCGCACCTCGCTCCCGCTCTCGGCGTGCGCGACGAACTCCCCGCTGGGGGAGGTCGCCGGCGCGCCGGGGCGGGCGAACCGGTCCTCCGGCTCGCCGCCGCAGCCGGTCAGCGCCAGGAGCAGGGCGACGAGCGCCACCAGGACCCCGCCGCGGGAAATGCCGTGCGTCATGGCGCCCAAGGTAGCTAGCGTCACCGTCCGTGTGGGACGTTCTCGAAACCTTTTACGACTCCGTGCCCCGGCCCGGATCCCGCGTCGAGGACCACGGCGAGCTGGTGCTGTTCGTGCAGGCGGGCGACGGCTACCCGTTCTACGCGCGGCCCCGGTTCCCCGGTGGTAAGCCGACCGTGGACGACGTGCTGGGGGTGCGCGCACGGCAGCGCGAGCTCGGGGTGCCCGAAGCGTTCGAGTGGGTGCACGAGACGACACCGGACCTGCTCGCCGTCGCCCGTGCAGCCGGTCTGGACGTGCTCGAAGCACCGCTGATGGTGCTCGACCCCGCGAAGCTGCCGGACCCGCATCCCCACGTGCGCCTGCTCGACTCCCGGACGCCGGAGGTGACGGTCGTGGCGCAGCTCGCGTTCTCGTCACCGGGCACGGCGAAGGGCGAGGTCGGCACCGCGGAACGGGACGCGGCGCTCGCGGAGGCGACACCGATGCCCGGCCGGCACCGGTACGCCGTGGCCGACGTGCCCGGTGAGGGCGTGCTGGCGTCCGGCACCGCGCAACGGGCGGGCGACGTCGTGGAGATCGCCGGGATCGGCACGTTGCCCGCCGCCCGGCGCCGTGGCCTCGGTGGCGCGGTCACCGCCGAACTGGCCCGTGACGCGCTGGCCAGGGGTGCGGAGCTGGTGTTCCTGTCCGCGGGCAGCGCGGAGATCGCGAAGGTCTACGAACGCGTCGGGTTCCGCCGCGTCGGCACGGCCTGCATCGCGGCACCTCCCGGGTAGTTCGTCCGGTTCGCAGCGGCACGGGCGTGGCACCGACTATCCTGCGCGCGTGATCAAGGACTTCGGTGCCGGTGTCGGTCTGCTGCTGCGTGGGTTCCGCCTGGTGTTCAGCACGCCCAAGCGCGTGCTGGTCGGGGCGTTGCCGGCGGTCATCACGGCCGTCCTGATGATCACCGGCTGGACGGTGCTGCTCACCAACATCGACTCGATCGCCGGGTGGCTCACCGGTTTCGCCGACTCGTGGAGCGACACCTGGCGCGGTGTCGTCGAGGTCGTCGTCGGGATCTCGGTCATCGCGGCCGTGCTGGGTCTCAGCGTGCTGCTGTTCACCGCGATCACGCTGATGATCGGCGGCCCGTTCTACGAGTACATCTCCGAAGAGGTCGAGGACGAGCTCGGCGGCGTGCCGGACGCGGAGCAGATCGGGTGGTGGCGCGGGTTCCTGGTCGGGCTGCGCAGCACGATCCTGCTCGTCGCGACCTCGATCGCGTTCGCGATCCCGTTGTTCTTGTGCGGGTTCATCCCCGTCGTCGGCCAGACCGTCGTGCCGGTGCTGGCCGTGCTGATCAACGGCTACCTGCTCGGCATCGAGCTCACCGGCATCCCGTTCACCCGTCGCGGCCGGACGTTCAAGCAGCGCAGGCAGATCCTCGCGACGCGCCGCGGGCTGGTCCTCGGGCTCGCCGTCCCCACCTACCTGCTCTGCCTGATCCCGCTGGCGGCGCTGGTCGTGATCCCGGCGGCGATGGCAGGCGGCACGGTCCTCTCGCACCGCCTGCTCAACGGGGACCGCGCTACCGCGTGAACGGCAGCCAGGCCTGCTGCGCGAGTCCGTTGCGCGCGTTGACCTGCACGCCCGCCGCGGAGATCGACCACAGCTGGTCGCCGATCACGATGGTCCGCCTGGGTCCGCCGTAGTTGTTCGCGCTCGCCGGTTCGACGATGTTCCCGCTGTCGCGCAACCGGTTCCCGTCGACGCGCAGCACCAGTGACGAGAAATCGTGGTTCGCCTTGTAGGACGACACGGGGATGACGAGCGTGCCGTCCTGCGGCCAGAACAGGAACGCGTGCGGGTCGAACTGCGCCTCGGAGCTCGAGTTCGGCAGGTGGTACTGCGCGAGTCGCTGCGGTGACGCGGGATTCGCCACGTCGAACAGCGACACCTGCGTGCCGGTCGTCCTGCCCTGCTCGGTGGCCTCCTGGCCGACGCCGATCAGCTTCCCGTCGCCCGCGGGGTGCAGGTAGGCGGAGAAGCCGGTGATCTTCAGCTCTCCGGTCACCCTCGGCTTGGCGGGGTCGGCGAGGTCCAGCGTGTAGAGCGGGTCGGTCTGGCGGAACGTGACGACGTAGCCCATCTTGCCGATGAACCGCACGCTGTAGATCCGCTCGCCCTTGCCCAGTCCGCCGACCTGGCCGACCTTCGCGAGCTGACCGCCGTCGCGGCGCAGCGTCGTCACGAAGCTCTCCGAAGGCGGTTGCGGTGGCTGCACGTCCGCGGGCATCCGCCAGCAGCAGCGGGTCTCGGTGCCCGTGGTGGTGGCGACGCGCAGGACGCCGTCGTGCTCGGACAGCGAGTACTGGTTCAGCAGCGTGCCGTTGACCTCACCGGACGCGACGTGCTTCGGCGGGCCGGCCTGACCGATGTCGAACTGGTGGATCGCCGTGCTGATCGGGCGCTGGACCGGTGTCCTGGAAGGGAGCTGCGGCAGCAGGCGGTGGTCGTCGGCGATGTAGAGGCTGCGGTCGGTGCCGTAGACGGTGTCGCCGTCGGCCACGATCGAGACCGGCCGGCCGGTGCCGAGCTGACCGGAGAGCTCGAACGTCAGCACGGTCAGCATCGACGCGCCGGAGTGCACGACGGGGTGGCTGACGTTCGCGCAGTCGACCAGGGTGCCGCTCGACTTCGCGCCGTTCTCGTTCAGCTCGTAGCGCGGCAGCCACGACGTGACGGGCTCGTTCTGCAGGATCTCCTTGTTGCGGCGCAACGATCCCGCTTCGTTGGTCGTCTGGTCCGGGTACACCCACGGCAGGCGCGGCTGCGAGCGGACGACGACGCGGGCGGTGCCGCCGATCTGGCGGGCGTCGACGTAGAAGCCGTCGGTCTTGAGGCTGCTGATCTCCTTGAGCGCCTTGAGGTCCACGAGCACGAGCTCGGTACCGGACTCGGGCGCGTACGACGGCCGGTCGGGCGGCAGCGTCGGCTTCAGCATCGGTACGGGGCCTTCGGTCACCACCAGCGCGCGGTCGCCGGAGACCAGCAGCTGGCTCGCGCGGCGCTCACCGAGGTCGACGGTGCCCGTGACGGTCCTGCTCGCGACGTCGACCAGGCGCAGCTTGCCGTCGGCGATCGAGACGACGCGCTTCCCGTCCGTCTTCACGACGTCCGGCTCGTCGACGCCCTGCTCGTGGACGTTCGTCGTCGAGTGTTCCTGCTGCTGCTCGGGCGGCGTGGCGGCCCGCGCGTCGGGCACGCTCTTCTGCACGACGCCCCCGCTGTCGGCGGCCATGCCCTCGGCGAACATGGTGGGACCGCCGCCGAGGCCGTACGCCGTGACGTACGGGGCCATGGCGCGGCGCAGTTCGGTCACCGCGTTATCGCACGAGTCGAACGCGACGAGACGCACCGGCCCTTGGTCCGCGACCGGTGGTGGTGCGAGGGAATCGTCCCTCACCGCGGAGCTCACGCACACTCCGGCGACGGCCAGCACGGCGGTGCCGGCCAACAGCTTCTTGCCGTTCATGGTGTGAGGACGTAAGCGGGGCCGGGAAGGGTTGCCCCTCCCGGCCCTTTCCTCACAGCTGCGCCTGGATCTGCGCCGCGTAGGTGGAGACGCGGGAGTAGACGCCGGGGTACCCGGCGGCCGCACACCCCTCGCCCCACGACGTGATGCCGATCAGCTTGCCCCCGGCCACGAGCGGGCCACCGGAGTCGCCCTGGCAGGTGTCGGTGCCGCCCTGCGCGTAGCCGGCGCACACCATGTGCGTCGCGTTGAAGTCGCTGCCGTACGAGCTGGAGCAACTGGAGTTGCTGGTCAGCGGCACGGTGGCGCGCAGCAGGTAGCGCGACGCCGAACCACCCGAGGACGTGGTTCCCCAGCCGAGGATCGTCGAGCTGGTGCCCGCGGCGTAGAGCCCGCTGTCCGCGGACGTGGCGAACGGGAGCGGGGTCTGCGACAGGTTGCGGTCGAGCGTGAGCACCGAGACGTCGTAGCCGAGCGTCACGTCGCGGTAGCTCGGGTGGATCCAGATCTTCGTGACCCTGGCGACGGTGCCCGCGGTCGAGTTCTTGTCGTCACGACCGGCCACGACCCGGACGGCCGAGGCCGAGTCGCCCACGGTGCAGTGCGCGGCGGTGACGACCTTGTTGGGAGCGACGAGGGTGCCGCCGCAGTACTGGAAACCGCTGCTCGTGGCCAGGTAGACGACCCAGGGGTAGGTGGACGTGCTCGCGCGCGTGCCACCGACGATCTGGGTGCCGAACTCGCCGTCGGCGGTCGGGACCGGAGCTGCTTCGGCCACGCTGACGCAGGCCATGGACAGCGTTGCCGCCGCCAGAGCCGCACCGAGCAGTGACCGGAGGCGGTGCAGGGTTGCCGCCATGATCGTCTCCTTCTTCTGTTGTGTCCCATCGGCTGCAGGGCCGTTGGTCATTAAAGAAAGACATGAGTGCGCATGCACCGGGTAGGGCTGGTCCGCGTAGGCCATTCGGCCGCGCGCGCCCGCGCGTGATTGGATCGGGCGCGAACACCCCCGTTCGAGAGGAAGTAGTGATGGCCCCCACGAAGCCTGAGGTCGACCCGCACGACGGCCCGGCGCCCGCCGACCTGGTAATCGAGGACATCACCGTTGGCGACGGTGCGGAGGCCGAGGCCGGTCAGTTCGTGTCCGTGCACTACGTCGGTGTCTCGCACTCGACCGGCGAGCAGTTCGACGCGTCCTGGGACCGCGGCGAGGCCTTCCAGTTCCCGCTCGGTGGCGGTCGCGTCATCCAGGGCTGGGACCAGGGCGTCCAGGGCATGAAGGTCGGTGGCCGCCGCAAGCTGGTCATCCCGCCGCACCTGGGCTACGGCGCGCGCGGCGCCGGTGGCGTGATCAAGCCCAACGAGACGCTGATCTTCGTCGTCGACCTGCTGGGCGTGAACTAGCTTGTCGGGTCAACGGCGTCCCGCTGGTTCGTTCAGCGGGGCGCCGTTCGTCTTTTCGGCCGATTTGACCTCGGGGTGGAACGAGATCGGATCCGGCTGCGTCATCCTTTGAGTCCGCCGCAGCTTCAGGAGGGAACCACCGGTGCCCGAGGACATCGCCGGGTCCGAGCAGATGCTCGCGAACTGGAACCAGAACATCCAGGAACGCGCCGCCCGCTACCAGGAGATGGCGACGCGCGTGCAGGGGATGACGATCTCCGAGCGGTCGCAGGACGGCTCGATCGAGATCCTGGTCGGGTCCAACGGCATCCTGCAGAACCTCGTGATCAACGAGTCCGCCTCGAGCAAGCGCATGTCCGAGGTCAGCGGCGAGATCATGAAGCTGCTGCAACGCGCGCAGTCGCGCATCCCGGAGCTGCTGCAGTCCGCCATGGCCGAGACCATCGGCACGCAGGACGAGACGGCCAACGTGCTGTTCAACGAGGCCAAGAAGAACTTCCCGGCGCCTCCCGCGGAGGAGCCGGCGCGCACGCCGTACGACCGCAACGAGATCAACTTCCGGGTGGAGGACGACGCACCGCCGCCCCCGTCCCGCCCCACCTCGCCGCCTCCGCCGCCGCGCCGCCGTCCGCCCAGGGATGACGACGACGACTTCGGCGGGGAGTCCGTCCTCACCTGATCTTCCTGTCCGTTGCTCGAACTTGAGGGGGTTCGATGACTTCCGGTGGTTTCCACGTCACCTCCGACGTGCTGGAAGCGCACGCCAAGGCCTTGGAGGGCCTCCACGGGCGACTGCGGGGAGCGGTCGACGCGGCGAACACCGTGTCGATGCCGACTGACGCGTACGGGATCATCTGCCAGCCGTTCCGGATGCTGCTCGACCCGGTCGAGCAGTGGGGCCTGGACGCGCTGAAGGGCGCGGCGGAGGCGATGGACGCCACCGCCAAGAAGGTCACCGAGACCGCCAAGCACTACCAGGACGTCGAAGACCAGATCACCCGCACCCTCAAGGGCGGTGTCTGATGTCGTCGCCGAACCCGTTGGTGGCGCAGGCCCCTGCCGAACCGTCCGGTTTCTTCAACGCCGGCACCGGGGACAACGGGTGGGCGACCGGTTTCTCCATCGCCGACTCGGCCGTCGACGCCTACAAGGGCATCTCCGAGGGCAGCTGGATCGAGGGCGGCCTCGGCGTCGTCGGCCTGGTCGCCGACGCGGCCTCGATGGCGATCGACCCGTTCGGCACCCTCCTGTCGTCCGCGGCCTCGTTCCTGATGGAACACATGCAGCCGCTCAAGGAGGCGCTCGACTGGCTGGCGGGCGACCCGCCGGTGATCCAGTCGTACTCGACGACGTGGAACAACGTCTCGCAGGAGCTCGGCAAGATCGCGGGCGACTACAAGGCCGCCGTCGACGGCACCGGCGAGTGGACGGGCGCCGCGGCAGACTCCTACCGCAGGGCGGCGGGAGAGCAGCTGGACGCGTTGTCCGGCGCGGCCTCCACGGCGGGCTCGGTGGGCACCGTCGTGGGTGTGATGGGCATGGTCGTCGGGTTCGTGCGCGAGATGGTCCGGGACCTGATCGCCGACCTCGTCGCGAAGCTGATCACGTGGGTGCTCGAGGCCGTGTTCACGCTGGGCTTCGGCACGCCGGTGATCGTGGCGCAGGCCGTCACCGCGATCTCCAAGTGGGCGACGCGCATCGGTGAGCTGATCCAGAAGCTCATCAAGACCATCAAGAAGGTCTCGCCGCTGCTCGGCCGCCTGGTCGAGATCTTCACCAAGATCATGAAGGTCGTCGGCAAGCTGGTCGGCAAGGTGACCGGTCTCGACGTCATCTCGACCAAGTCGATCAAGCCCGGCGGCCTGTTCCACCGCACCGACGCGCCGGACCTCTCGCCTTCGGGCGGCCGCGGCACGCCTTCGTCGCCCGACAGCTCACCGTCCACACCGGACAGTTCGCCGTCGTCGCCCTCGTCTCCGGACACTTCGCCGTCGTCGCCCTCGTCTCCGTCCTCTCCGGACACTTCGCCGTCCTCGCCGCCGTCCCCCTCGACGGCTTCGACGCCGGACGCGCCTTCGCGGGCCCCGGACAGCTCGTCGCCGTCGTCAGCGTCCCCGCCCTCGGCCCCGTCGCCGTCGCGCACGCCCGACAGCCCGTCGACCCCGGACGCCCCGTCCCCGTCCCGCACGCCGGACAGCTCCACGCCCGACTCGCCGTCACGGACTCCCGACTCCGCCTCGGCCCCGCGTTCGCCCGACGGCTCGCCCTCGTCGCCCTCGTCCCCGGCGGGCCCCGGAGCACCGCACGCCCCTGCCGCGCCCTCGTCCACGCCGGACGCTCCCGCACCCCGCAACACGGGCCAGACCGTCCAGTCCTCGGTGGCACCGCCCGAGGCCCCGGCACGACCGGACGCCCCGCACGCACCGGCCGCACCGCGCACCCCGGACACCACCCCGGCCCAGGCGGGCCCGATGGGCGGCGGCGCCCCGAACGCGGGCGGCGGCAACGCCCCGTCCTCCCCGGCGGCCGGCCGTCCCCCGGCAGGCCCTGGCCAGGGTTGGACCGGCACCCCCGGCAGCCGAGGCGACCTGGGCTCGGGCGCCCCGGCCCCGCGCACCCCGGACACCTCGACGTCGGCGGCCCGAGCGGACGCACCACCCCGCCCGACGGCCCCGTCGACGCCCACGTCGCCGTCGATGCCGCACTCGCCGTCGACACCGTCGTCACCCTCGATGCCGTCGAGCGGCGCCCCGTCCGGCGGCATGCCGCACGCACCGTCGGCGGGCACCCCGCACTCCCCGTCGACGGGAGGCGCCCCGACCGCGCCCCGGCCCGACGCGACTCCCCCGAGCCGCGCCACGACCCCGTCCTCAGCGGCCCCGCACGCGCCGTCCACCACACCGTTCGGCGGCCCCAACACACCTCACGGCGGTCCCAACGCGCCCCACGCGCCGAACGCACCGCACAGCGGCCCCAACGCACCGACCTCCCGGCCGGACGCGCCGCACGGAGGCACCACGCCGTCACGCCCCAACACCCCGCACGCGCCCAACGCGCCACACGGTGGCCCCAACCCGCCGGCCCGTCCCGACGCGCCTCACAGCGGCACCACGACGCCGTCGTCGCGACCTGACGCGCCACACGCCCCGTCAGGCCCCAACGCACCGCAGGGCGGCCCCCACGCGCCGTCGCGTCCCGACGCGCCCCACGGGCCGAACACTCCCCACAACAGCCCCTTCCCGCAGCACGGCCCCAACACGCCGCAAGGCGGCCCTAACTCCCCGTCGCGCCCGGACGCCCCCCACCGGCCCGACTCCCCGTCCCGCCCGGACGGCAGCGGCCCCGGTAACCGCCCTGACGGCAACCGCCCCGACGGCACGCGTCCGCACAGCCTGAACACCCCGGACACCTCCCGTCCCCGCGGCACGGACACGGCAGCACCCCCGCGCCACCCCGGCGCACCCGTCCGTCCGGACGCGCCCCACCACCCGGACGCGCCCCACCACGGCCCGGACGCCGACCGGCCGCGCGACAACACCCCGGACAAGCCGCACGACGGCGACTCCCCGAGCACCGACCCGAACACCGACCCGAACGGTCCCGACGCCCCGTCCGCGGACCGCCCGAGCCCCGCGGAGGCACACGCCCGCCACGCCGAGAGCACTCCGGCCGGCGTCTCCCACCACGGCGGCGACAGGGACATGGGCGACCTGCCCCACCGGGTGCCGGAGGACCCGCGCTACTTCACGGCGGACGTCCACGTCACGCCGGACGGCAGGGCCCGCATCGGCGGGCACGAGTACACCCCGGCCGAGTACGCCGACATGCTCCGCCGCAGCGGGTACGACGGCAGCAGGCCCGTCCGCCTGATCGGCTGCGACGCGGGCAGCAACGACTTCGCCCAGCAGCTGTCCCGGCACCTCGACGCGCCCGTCCTGGCCCCCACGAAGCCCGCCTGGACCGACGCGCACGGCCGCGTCTTCACGAGCGACGCCGAGATCCTCCCCGACGGCACCCGCCAGCCCAGGATCCCGCCGAACGGCGAGTGGGAGACCCACCACCCCGACGGCAGCAGGACCAGCGCGGGCGACGACGGCTACGCGCCGGACACCCAGCGCCACGACCCGGACGCCGACACCGACACCGACGGCGCCGTCGACCGCGGCGACAGCGGCTCGGACGGTGACGAGGTCGACTGGCGCGACAAGCCCGGCGAGACCAGCGGTATGTCGCCGCGCGAGAAGATCGCGAGCAAGGACTACATCGAGCACCACTACTACGAGCGCCCGAAGAACGGCGAGACCGAGCTCGTGGTCAACAAGCACCGCTCGCCGGACGTCGACGGCATGGAGCCTCCGCCCGTCAACCTCAACAACGGCACGCCGGAGTTCAAGGCCGACCGCCCGCCCGCGGAGTCGCTCGGTTTCGACGAGACCCGGTCGAGGACGGAACCGAGGCACGAGTCCGGTTCGGACTCCGCGGACGGCTCGCAGGAGACCCGGCAGGACGCCTACCGCGACGACCAGGAGTGGCAGGCCGCCGACGACCGCAAGATCGACGAGAAGACCGCGACGCGCCAGGAGAAGATGCAGGAGGTCCAGGACGCCCTGCGCGACACGCCCAAGGGCTCCCAGGAGCGTTCCGACGCGATCGGGGCGCAGACCGCGGCGTCCGAGGCGTTCGGCGAGCAGGTGTCCGTGCACGCGCTCAGGGATCGCGTCCACGGGCAGTTCGCCCACGCGTTCCCCGACGCGGAGGTGGACTTCCGCACCAAGGGCGGTGGCGATTTCGACCCGTCGCACACCAGTCGCGACACCCTCGAGGTCTACGACGCGAAGACCGGTCGGGTGCTCGCCGAGATCACCCCGGTGCACTCGCCGGGCACGCCGGGCCACAGCAACTTCGACCAGGTCTACAAGGTCGACTACCTCGACGGCCAGAAGCCCGACTACGTCATCCACGAGGCCAAGGCGCCCAGCGGTGATCCGAGCGAGCGCAAGGTCGTCGTCAACGGCGAGCCCAAGTACTACGAGCAGGGACACCCCGCCTACTTCGACGACACGCTGCGCGCGATGGAGCGCCGCGGCGGGGACGAGGCACTCCTCGCCGAAGAGCTGCGGAAGGCCAAGAAGGACGGCCGGCTCGACTACGTCGAAGTGCGCGCGCAGACCAACGAGAAGGGTGTCGACCACGAGCTCACCGGTTGGAAGTACCGTCCGTACGAGGGTTACGATTACCGACCGCGTCTGCCACTGAGGTGAGGATCGACAACGCGATGGAGACCATCCCCCGGCACGACATCGACGCGGACTTCGCCCGCAGGCAGGTCGACACGCTCCAGTCGCTGATCGAGTCGGCCATGGAGGACGTGGTCGCCGACGGTGACGAGGACGCCCTCGGCTCGGTGCGCAGTCGCGCGATCATGCGCTTCGCCTACCTGACGGTGCTCGACCCGACCGCGGGCCAGGAGGAGACGTGGCGCGCCGCCGTGCTCGCCTCGCAGGCGGCCAACGCGGTGTTCGCCCGCACCTCCAAGTCCGAGGAGGAAGTCCAGTACCAGCTCGGCGACCAGACCGTGACGCTGCCGGTGGTCGGCCCGAACTGGCACGCGACTCCCGTCGACTGGCTGACCGCGGCGTGGCTCGCCGTGATCACCCGGAGCGAAGAGCGGATCCAGGAGCTGTGCGCGGTCGGCAAGTACACGCTGCGCGGCAGCGGCGCGAAGGTCGAGGAGTACGTCCACCCGTGGATCGAGACGCTGCAGCGCTTCCTGAGCGGTGACCCGATCTCGCCGGAACTGCTCGAGTCGGTGATCGACCTGAGCGATCCGGAGAACGCGAAGTTCGCGTCCCGCGAGTACATGCTGCTGGTCGCGTACCCGCCGGTGAACATGCTGTACCGCGTGCTCCGAGGGACGTCCGAGCAATTCCACGACGCGCTGGTGCAGGCGACCACGGGGCACCGCGACTACTGGAGCCAGGCGGACCTCGCGGACGACCCCTCCGGTTTCGTCGCACTGCCGGTCCTCGCCATGGCGATCCTCGGCCGCGACAACGGCTTCCCGGTCGAGGTCGAGTCCGACTACCTGCCCGAGAACCTGGTGCGGGGCACCTGGTCGAACCGCTGACGAGGGCAATCCCGAACAGCCACGACCCGGACGCCCCGCCCGACCCCGGAAGAGGCCCACGCCCGCCACGCGGAGCAGACCCCGGACGGCCACGCCCGCATCGGTGGCCACGACTGCACCCCGGCCGAGTACGCCGACATGCTGCGCCGGGGCGGGTACGACGGCAGCCGGCCGGTGAGGCTGATCGGGTGCGACGCGGGTAGCAACGACTTCGCCCAGCAGTTGTCCCGGCACCTCGACGCGCCGGTCCTCGCGCCGACCAAGCCGGCCTGGACCGACAGCCACGGCCGCGTCTTCACGAGCGACCCCGAGATCCTCCCGGACGGCACCCGGTCCAAGACCGGCGACGACGGCTTCGCGCCGGGCACGCACGACAAGGACAGGGACGCGGGCGTCGGCATCACCGTCGAGTCCGACTACCTGCCGCAGCACCTCCTCGACGGCACCCGGGTCGGCGAGAAGCAGCTCTGAACCACCGGGCCGGACACCCACTCGGAGTTGTGTGAACGGCGCAAGGTGCATGACCGGCCCGCGCGCGTCGCGGAGGCCCGATAAGATCAGCGGGCTTTCACGGGGAGAGGGGCGAGGACCACATGAGCCAGCCGGCGACACCGCTGAGCGAGCAGGACCAGCAGCAGTTGGTGCGGCAGATCGGCCGTGCCATGCTGCCGGCCGTACCGCAGGGCTGGCAGCGCATCCGTGCCGAGTACCGCGCCGCGGGCCGGCACATCGAGGTCGACCTGGCGTTCGCGGGGCCCGACGGCCAGCTGCGCCCGGTGCGGCCGCCGATGGACGTCGTGCAGATGTTCGGTCACCTGCGCGGGGGCATGTACCACCCCGAGCGCGGCACGTGGCTGAGCGCGACGTACGAGATCGAGGCGCCCGCGGCGTTCACGGTGGACTTCAACGCCGAGGACGAGCCCCGCTGGCGCAACGCGCCGCCGCCCATCGGTTTCCGCGACGAGCTGCAGACGTTCCCGCGCCCGGACCGGCAGATCCCGGACTGGTGGCGCCAGCGCGTCGGCCTGCCGCCGCTGCCCGCGCCCGAGCCGGAGCCCCAGCAGGCGCCGCAGCAGCAGGAGTTCCAGGTCCCGGCGTCCCAGCCGGACCAGCAGGCGGCCTCCGGTGAGCTGCGGACGGCCCGCGTGTACGACGGCAAGAACGACGACGGCCGCATCGTGGTCAACCGCCAGCCGGTCGACCCGCAGCTGCTCGAAGGGCTGCTGAACTACCTCGAATCGGCGCCGGTCGTGCTGGCCGCGCGCAGCTACGACCTCGACGAGTTCTCGCAGAGCGGCGAGCAGGACGTGCCGCTCAACTTCCGCACCGACGGCACCTGGATCTGGGCCGGCGCCGTGCCGCACTACCTGCGCAAGTACGGCCTCCCGCCGGAGCCCGAGCTGGTGGCGCACGCGGTGGCGCGCGGTTTCCAGGTCGCCGAGGTGAACGAGCAGACGCAGGACCGGGCGGTCTCGATCATCACGGGCCAGGGCTAGGTCCTAGCCCCGGTCGAGGGTGCACAGGTACGCCTCTCCCCGCGGGGAGAGGCGGTACCCCACCTCCAGCGACTCGGTGAGCCCCTCGGCCTTGAGCTTGCGGACGTCCGCCTTGAACGGCAGCTTCTCGCGGCCCACCGAGGCGGCCAGGTCGGCGGCCCGCACGGCCGGGTTCGCGGCGATCAGCCGCAGCAACGCCACGGCGTCGCCGGAGAGCTCCAGTCCGTCCACATCGGACGACGAACGCAGCTCGATGCGCGGATCTTCACCCAGATAACGCAGGCGGATGCGGTAAAGCACACCTTCCCATCCGTCCACAAAGGACTTCAGGGCGGCGACGGTCGGAAACCCGGCGGCCACCGCCTCCGCGCGCGTCACGCGGGACACCACGTCCACGGCGTCGATCGCGAGGACGCCCAGCGACGTCCGCAACGTCCCGCCGGCCCGCACGGTCGGCCGCTTCCACCGCCGGAACTGCAGCGTGACCTCGCCGGACCGGATGCGTTCCCAGTCAGCCACTCGGATCAGCACCGAACGAGGGTCTCAGGTTGCCGAGCCCCGCGACAGCCGAGACGATCCTGGCCATGCAACGGTGGTGGCTCTTCACGGTGCGCGGGGTGTTCGCTGTCCTGTTCGGCCTGGCCGCCCTGGTCTGGCCGGGCCTCACACTGCTGGCGTTGATCATCCTCTGGGGCGCCTACGCGTTCTTCGACGGCGTGATGACGCTGTACCTGACCCTCACCCACAAGGAGTGGCCCGCACGCTGGGCGCTCGGGCTGATCGGCGTGCTCGGCCTGGTCACGGGCTTGATCGCGTTGTTCCTGCCGGGCATCACGGCGAACGCGCTGTTGCTGCTCATCGCCGCGTGGGCGCTCGTGACGGGCGTGCTGCAGATAGTCGACGCCATCCGCCTGCGCAAGGTGATGACGAACGAGTGGTTCTACGTCGTCACCGGCGCGCTGACGGTGCTGCTCGGCATCATCCTGATCACGAACCCGGCCGCGGGCGCCCTGGCGTTCGTGATCACCATCGGCGTGTTCGCGATCCTGTGGGGCGTGGTGCTGGTGCTGTTCAGCCTGCGGCTGAAGCGGCTCTCCGACGGGCGCGCACGACACGCACAGCGAGCGTGACCAGCACGGCGACCCCGACGAACACGTAGAGGTTGCCGACCACCTGCTGCCACCACGCCCAGTCGCGCTCGACGTCGTTGTCATTGGGGAACCACCAGTGCGGCCCGGCCGCGAAGACGGCGATGATCGCCCACGATGCCCACTGGCGGCGCAGGGCCGGTCGTGCGAGCAACACGAGCGCGGGCGCGATCCAGACCCAGTGGTGCCCCCACGACACCGGCGAGATCAGCAGGCCGCCGATCGCCACGACGAAGAACGCCTCGACGTCACCGAGCTGCGACGCCAACCACCACACCGACGCCACGACGAGAAGCGACAGCACGAGCCACACGCCGACCTGCGCACCGTTCTCCAGGCCGAACCGCGCCAGCACACCGCGCAGGGACTGGTTCGCGGTGTAGGTGAGGCGCCCGACGCGGCCCGGATCCAGCAGCGCGTGCGTCCAGTACTCCTTCGCGTCGCCGAACGAGATGAGGGCCCCCAACAGCCCGAAGGCGAAGAACGAGCCGATGGACACGAACACGGGTTTCCACTGCCGCCGCGCCACGAAGAACAAGGCGAAGAACGCCGGCGTGAGCTTGATGGCGGCCGCCAGCCCGATCAGCGCGCCCCGAGGCCACCAGCGGGTGCGTTCCAGCAGGCAGTCGGCCATCACCAGCAGGCCCAGCAGCAGGTTGATCTGCCCGAACCACAACGTCTCGCGCAGCGGGTCGAAGATCGACGACACCGCCGCCGCGCCCAGTCCCCACGCCACGGCCTTCGGCCCCCAGCCGACCACGCGACTCGCCGCGATCAGGCACAACGCGGTGAGGGCCGCGAGGTTCGCAGCCGCCACCACGAAGATCGCGACCCCGAGCGGCACGAGCGCCAGCAGGCTGAACAGCACGGCGGCGATCGGCGGGTAGGTGAAGGGCAGGTCGGGCCCGCCCAGCGGGTTCGCGAAGCCGTCGACGTAGAGGGGGAGGTCCTTGAGGAACGCCACCCCGCCGTTGCGGTAGACGCGCAGGTCGAGCGAGAACTCCTGCGGGCGGTACATGACGTAGACGAGCGTGGCCACCATGACGGCGGCCCACGCCACCACGACCCGCTTGGCGGTGCGGTCGAGCTGCATCCGGGAATGGTATCGATGTGCCAGATGAGGCCCACGTCACCGGTCCGGACCGGGAAATCTCACGTAGCGTCGCGGCGTGACCGCGCAACGTCGACCATTCCAGCTTGAGCCGTTCGTAGGGCGCACAAATGCGCACGCACGGGATATTCTGTGCGCATGAGCCCCGCGCTGGAGACGGTGCTGGCCAAGGCCGGCCTGCAGGTGAGCCCCGACGAGTTCCTGGCCCTCGTGTCCGACGCGGCACGCAGGCTCGCCCCACCGCACCCGGAACCGGCCACCTACTTCACGCCGGACCAGCAGGCGGCGCTCACCGACGTGGGCCTCGACCTCTCCCCGGCGGGCCCGGCCGACGCGCGTGCCCGCACCCGCACCGTCGTGGCCCACGCTGTCCTGCGCGACTCGGCCCTGACCGTGAACGAGGCCGCGCGCCAGCTCCAGGTCGACACCAGCCGCATCCGGCACCGCCTCGGCGTGGGCAGGCTCGTCGGCTGGAAGGACAGGGGCAGCTGGCGCCTGCCCGCGTGGCAGTTCGCGGGCACCGGCGTCCTGCCGGGCCTCGAAACCGTCCTGGCGGAGATCCCGCCGGACCAACCGGCACTCGTCGTCGCCGCGTTCATGACCACCGACCAGGAGGACCTGCCCGTAGACGGCAAGCCCGCGACCCCGCGCGACTGGCTCCTCGCAGGAGGAGACCCCCGCCGCGTCGCCACCCTGGCCTCCGCACTCGGCACACCGGCCTGAGCGCGTTCCCGGACACCCGACAGGACCCGAATGTCACGGCTTCCACAGCCGCCTGCCCCTGCCGTGCTCCAAGCACACCTGCGCCGCACCGAGGACGTCGTCGCGGTGCACCGGGCCACCCGCCTGGTGCGCGTGTTCACGGCGAAGGGCTCCCACCCCCAGCGCTGGAACACGTTCCGCTACACGGGCCCCCTGCCCCACGCCCGCTTCGACGCGCAACAGCCGGCAGACGACGGCAGCCCGGTCCAGGACCACGAGAACGGCGTCCTGTACTTCGGCCTCTCCGTCCGCACGTCGATCGCCGAGGTCTTCCAGGCCACTTCGATCGTGGACCGGCGCACCCGCTCCCCGTTCCTCGTGGTGCTGCGCCCACGCCGCACCCTGAGGCTGCTGGACCTGGGCGGGCTGTGGCCGACGCGGGTCGGGGCGTCGCAGGAGATCTCGACCGGGCCGAAGCTGGTGACGCAGGCGTGGTCGCGGGCGATTCGGGCGGCTTATCCGGAGCTGGACGGGCTCTGGTACCGGTCGTCGATGGACTCGGGCGACCCGGCCATCTGCCTGTGGGACCCGCCGGGGGCTTCGGGACTGCCGGCGGCGCCGGACGTGCTGCTGCCGTTGGACCATCCGGGTCTGGATCTGCCGCTGGCGCGCGTGTGCGAAGAGCTCAACTACACACTGCTGGGGTGATTTCCGTGGAGCCGCGCGAAGCCACGAACACGCGGATGCCCGCGAACGCCTCCCAGGCGCGTCGGCTGGAGGCGTGGACGATCCAGGGCGACCGGCAGCAGCTCGCGGCGTCCGCAGCCACGTAGCAGCTGCTGGCCCGGTTCCAGGCCTTCGCAGCGCACTGACAGGTTGACCGGATGGGGCTGCTCCGGCGCGAGACCGGAGCAGCGCCACCTCGGGTCAGGCCTTGAGGTGGCGGCCCCACCACTCGAGCACGGCGTCGAACCGCTGCCGCCGGTGCCGCGGCTGCCCCGTCCGGGTCAGCTCGTGCCCCTCGCCCGGGAAGAGCAGCATCTCCGTCTCCACCCCGCGCCGCTTGAGCGCCACGAACATGCGCTGCGCCTGCTCCAGCGGGCAGCGCCAGTCGTGCTCGGAGTGCACGACGGCGAACGGGATGTTGATCTTCTCGGCGTAGGTGAGCGGTGACATCGCGCGCTGGGCCTCGGGGTCGGTGCCGCAGTAGGCGTCGGCGAAGAAGTAGCCGATGTCCGACGAGCCGCCGAACGAGTCCCAGGCGTTGACGGCACGTTCGGACCAGGCGGCGCGGAAGCGTTCGCCGTGGTGCGCCGAGAGCCACGAGGTCATGAAGCCGCCGTAGGAGCCGCCCATCACGCCGACGCGTTCGGAGTCGAGATCGTCTCGCTCCAGTGCGACGTCGAGCAACGACAGCACGTCGTCCACGTCGACCGAGCCGAACTTGCCGATCACCGCCTGGCCGTGGGCCTGGCCGTAGCCCGCCGAGCCGCGCGGGTTGGGCAGCACCACGGCGTACCCGGCGGTGGCGTAGACCTGGGCCTCGTCGAAGAAACCCCAGCTGTGGTACATGAACGGGCCGCCGTGCACGGCCATGACGACGGGGTGCGGGCCCTCGCCCTCGGGCAGCACGAGCCAGCCGTGCACCGGGTAGCCGTCGGAGGCGGAGCCGGAGAGCTCCACGACCTGACGCGCCGGGACCGACGAGAACGCCGTGCGCACACCGGTTCCGACGAACTCGACCTGGCCCGGACTGTCCGGAGTGGACACCACGGCGACCACAGTGGACCCGTCGGTCGCGAAGGACCGGACCGCAGCGGAGGAACCCGCCAGCACCTCGCCCTGGCCGCCGTCGAACGGGATCCGCCGCAGCTCCAGCGCGCCGCGGTTGCGCACGACGAGCAGCACACCGTCGGCATCGGCCACGGGCTGACCGGAAAGTCGTTCCACGTCAACGGTTTCGACGTCGGTCAGCCGAACGGCACCCGATCCGTCCACAGAGGCCTTCCACAGGCCCTGGTTGCGCGCCACGGCGTCGATGCCGGTGAACTCGGTGCCCAGCCAGAACAACGAGCCGTTGGCGACGAACGGCATCGACGCCTCGCCTGCGGCCTGCACCAGCAGCGAGGCGGTGCCGCCCGCGGCGGGCACGGTGTAGAGGTCGGAGTGCAGCGTCTCGACGGCGCCGAGGTCGCGCGGCGCGACGAACACCAGCGTCGAGTCGTCGAGCCAGGCCGGGTCGGAGACGTCGTGCGAGCCGTCGGTCACCGCCGTGACCGAGCCCTCCAGGTCCACGACGTGCACGCGCGGGCGGCGGTCGAGCAGGAAGCCGACGTCGTCCACGCGGTAGTCGAGGCGGGTGATGCGGCGCGGCGCCTCGGCCTCCGGGCCGTCGTCGGTCGTGCCGTAACGGCCCTCCTCGGGCACGCGGGCGACGAACGCGATGCGCGACGAGTCGGGCGACCACACCGGGGCACCGGCGCCCAGCGGCAGGTCGGTCAGCCTGCGGGGCTCGCCGCCGTCCACGGGAACGACGTAGAGCTGCGGCTTCGACTTCCCGCTGACACGCAGGAACGCGACCAGTTTGCCGTCGGGAGAAATGCGCTGCGCGTTGTCGCGATCACCGTGCGTCCACGGTGTGGTCGTGCCGTCCGGGAACACCCGGTGCAGACCGCCCCGGTACGTGTTCTCGTCGAGGTCGGGCGTGGTGATGCTGACCAGCACCAGGTCTCCGGACACGGCGACGGTGCCGGGCGTGGTGAGCAGCTGCAGGTCTTCAGGGCGCACGGCCAGGACGTTAACAGAACTTGTTAGCAAGGCTCAGAGTTATTTGTTGACCGATCACAAAAATTGACTCGCGGCATAGATTCCCGCGTATGACGCGCATCGTGTTCTCTGGGGGCCGGGTCTTCACCGGCCGGACGACCGAACCCGGCGACGTGGTCGTGGAGGGCGACCGCATCGTCGACGTGGGCATCGGACTCGACGGCGACACCGCGGTCGACGCGACCGGCCACACGATCCTGCCGGGCCTCTTCGACTGCCACGTGCACTTCATGTTCAGCGGCGCCGACCTGGTGCGGTCGCTGAACACGCCGTTCTCGCTGCCGTTCTACGAGGCGATCGGCAACATGAAGGCGACGCTGCAGTGCGGCATCACGACGGTGCGCGACGCGCTCGGCGCCGACCTCGGTGTCGCGGAGGCGGTGCGGCGCGGCCTCGTCCAGGGCCCGCGCATGCAGATCGCGATCAACATGGTCTCGCAGACCGGCGGCCACAACGACGACTGGATGCAGTGCGGCGCGCACGTGTCCCCGCCGCTGCACCCCGGCCTGCCCGACACCGTGGCCGACGGGCCCGAGGAGCTGCGCAAGGTCATCCGCACGCTGGTCCGCCACGGCGCCGACATCATCAAGATCGCGTCCAGCGGTGGCGTGATGTCGCCGCGCAGCAACCCCCGGCACGCGCACTTCCGCGACGAGGAGATCGCGATGATCGTGCAGGAGGCCAACGCCGCGGGCATCGCCGTGATGTCCCACGCGATGAGCGGCGACGGCATCCTCACGGCCGTGCGCAACGGCGTGCGGTCCATCGAGCACGGCGTCTTCCTCACCGACGAAGGCGTCGAGGAGATGCTCAAGAACGGCACCTGGCTCGTGCCGACGCTGATGGCCCCGCGCATGGTGCTCGACCAGGCCGCGGCCGGCATGGCGATCTCGGACGTCATCCTCGAGAAGGCGAACGCCGTGGTCACGCAGCACTTCCAGTCGTTCCAGAAGGCGCACCAGGCAGGGGTCAAGATCGCGATGGGCACCGACTCCGGCGTGGGCCCGCACGGCGACAACCTGAACGAGCTGAGCCTGATGGTCGAGTACGGCATGTCCCCGGCCGAGGCGCTGCACGCGACCACCACGTCCGCCGCCGAGCTCCTGCGCCTCGGAGACGAACTCGGCGAGCTCGCCCCGGGCAAGCTCGCCGACCTCGTTCTCGTGGAGGGTGACGCCGAGCAGCACGTGAAGGCCGGAACGCTGAAGCAGGCCGTCCGCGCCGTCTACCAGAACGGCGTCACCGTCGGCTGAAAGCAGAAGTGGCACGCGCCCTCGGGCACGTGCCACTTCACCAGGTGTGGACTAGTGGTTCGCGTCGGCCCCGATGTGCTTCGCGGCCTCGGGGTGGCGCTTCACCTTCCACAGGCTGGCGATCGTCGTGATCACCAGCACGCCGATGATCACCGACAGCGAGACCTCGATGCCGATCGTCGGCACGTGGAACGGCTCGCCGCCGTTGAGGAACCACAGGCTGTTGGTGTGCAGCGCCTCGAGGATCAGCTTGACGCCGATGAAGGCGAGGATGACCGACAGGCCGATCGACAGGTAGACGAGCTTCGCGAGCAGGCCGCCGAGCAGGAAGTAGAGCTGGCGCAGGCCCATCAGCGCGAACGCGTTGGCAGTGAACACCAGGAACGGCTCCTTGGTGAGGCCGAAGATCGCGGGGATCGAGTCGAGCGCGAAGAGCAGGTCGGTGGAGCCGATCGCGACCATCACGATGAACATCGGGGTCACGAAGCGCTTGCCGTCGATCTTGATGAACGACTTGGAGCCGTGGAAGTCGTTGGTCACCGGGAAGACCTTGCGCACCATGCGCAGCATCAGGTTCTCCTTGTACTCCTCTTCCTCGTCGTGGTTCTCCCGCGCCAGCTGCCAGCCGGTGTAGATGAGGAACGCGCCGAAGATGAAGAAGACCCAGCTGAACTGGCTGATGAGCGCCGCGCCGGCCGCGATGAAGATGCCGCGCATGACCAGGGCCAGCAGGATGCCGACCAGCAGCACCTTGTGCTGGTGGATCGCGGGCACCTTGAAGGTGGTCATGATGATCAAGAAGATGAACAGGTTGTCCACACTGAGCGAGTACTCGGTGATGTACCCGGCGAAGAACTCCGTGGCGTACTGACCACCGGAGAAGTACCAGATCCCGAGACCGAAGAGGGCGGCCACCGCCACGTAGAAGACCACCCAGCGGGCGGCTTCACCGATCGTCACCTCATGGGGCTTTCGATCGACGATCACGAGATCCACAGCGAGCAGGACGAGCAGACCACCGATCGTCGCGAGCCACAACCATGCGGGGACGTTCACAACCCAACCTCCGGGATTCTCAGCGCACGCCAAATTCACCCGGAGGTCTCCTCCGCCGCCGAGATGATCTCTCGAACGACCGACGGCACCGGGAGCTCTACGCCGAGCTCCGTACTGACGACACCGCCGCTTAGGGAGTACTCCCCTCCATGCTGCGTGATTATTGTGCTCCACCAGGCACCATCGGCGCCACACAGGGTGAGCAGACCCACGCAACCAGGTACAACGGGAATACGCAGCGTGTCGTTCGGATCGGAACAGGCCCTACCTGAAGGCGCGCTGAAGATCCACTCATGCTGAGACCGCCGCCGGATCCCGACAGGCCGTTCTCAGCAAAACTCGCATATCGTCATCACCGTGTCCCGCCTCTCCCGCCTTCGCGGCAGGTGGACGATCCCCGCATTGATCGTGGTACTCGCCCTCGTCGCAGGCGGCGTGTACTTCACTCGATCCGGAGACGACCCCGTAGCCGTTTCCTTCAAAGAAGCGAACATCGACGCGCCCGAGAGCCCTGACAGCGCTCAGACGGTGACGATCGAGACCCGCCTCTACCTGCCCCAGCAGACGCCCGCGCCCGCGATCATGCTCCCGCACGGTTTCGGCGGCAGTCTGCGCAGCGTGCACACGCAGGCCGAGGAGTTCGCCCGGCGCGGCTTCGTCGTGCTGACGTGGTCCGCGCGCGGTTTCGGTCGCAGCACGGGCCAGATCGCGCTGAACTCCGTCGACCGCGAGGTCCGCGACGCGCAGAAGCTGCTCGACTTCCTCGGCACGCGTGACGAGGTCGAGAAGGACAGCGGCGGCGACCCGCGCGTGGGGGTGACAGGCGCGTCGTACGGCGGTGCGCTGTCACTGCTGCTCGCGGGCGTCGACAAGCGCGTCGACACGATCGTCCCGGTCATCACGTACAACGACCTCGCGCAGTCGCTGCTGCCGAACTCGGCGCTGGCGACCCCGCGCACGGACGCCACCCCGTCCGCCACGGCGTTCGCCGAGAACGGCGTCTTCAAGCGTTCGTGGGCGGGCATCTTCTTCTCCGCGGGCATGACGTCGATCGACCTCTCCTCACCGACCGGTGAGGCGCCGGAGCAGGGCCAGCGGGAGTCGAACCAGCAGGCCACCGTGCCGCAGCAGCAGCCGGGTGGGAACTCGGGCGCGCAGGGCATGCAGCCGCCCACGCCGTCGCTGGGCGCGTGCGGCCGCTTCACCCCGGAGGTCTGCGCCGCCTACACCGAGGTCGCCACGACGGGCACCGCCTCGCAGCAGACGCTCGACCTGCTGCGCAAGTCGTCCCCGGTCGCCGTGACCGACCAGATCAAGCAGCCGACGATGCTGGTGCAGGGCGAGCAGGACACCCTGTTCGGCCTCGACCAGTCCGACGCCACGGCGCGCCAGATCGCGGCGGCCGGCGGCCAGGTCAAGATGGTCTGGTACGCGGGCGGCCACGACGGCGGCAACCCCGGCACCGCGCTGCGCGGCGAGATCGCCGACTGGATGGACTTCCACCTGCGCGGCAGGGGAACCGACCCCGGCACCGGCTTCGAGTACACGGTGCAGGGCGCGTTCCGCTCGTCCGGCCAGCCGTCGCTGCGCACGGTCGTCGCGCCGTCGTACCCCGGTCTCGCCCCCGGCTCCACCACCGAGCGCAGGACGCTGAAGCTGAGCGGGCGCGAGCAGGTCGTGGTGAACCCGGCGGGCGGCAACCCGGCGTCGATCAGCAACCTGCCGGGCCTCGGTTCGGCGCTGTCGCGGTCGTCGGCGATCTCGTCGCGGCTCTCGCTCGACATGCCGGGCCAGGCCGCGGTGTTCACCTCGGAGGAACTGACCTCACAGGTGCTGCTCACCGGGTCGTCGACGGTGCGGCTGAAGGTCGCGCGGGGTGACCAGACCTCCGGTGAGGCGATCCTGTTCGCGAAGCTCTACGACGTCTCCGCGGACGGCACCCGCACGCTGCCGGGCTCGATCGTCGCACCGCTGCGCGTGGCGCTGCCGCCGGACGGCTCCGCCGCCGAGGTGACCGTGACGCTGCCGGGCGCCGTCCGCCCCGTCGAGAGCGAGCACAAGCTGGCCCTCGTGGTGTCCACGACAGACCAGGCGTTCGCGAACGCCGAACAGCCCGCCGCGTACCGGATCTCGCTGGCCTCCGACGAGATCTCGGTGCCCGTGGTGCCCGGTCGCAACGTCTCCGAGGGCTTCCCGACGGGAGCCCTGTGGGGCATCGTGATCGCGCTGCTGGTGCTGATCGGTTCGGGCGTCGTCGCGATGTTCCGCCGCCGCATGGCGCAGGACTCCGACCCCGACCTCGCGGACGTGCCGCTGGTCATCTCGAACCTCACGAAGGCCTACCCCGGTGGCGTGAAGGCGGTGACGGACCTGTCGTTCCGCGTCGAGCACGGCATGGTCCTCGGTCTGCTGGGGCCCAACGGCGCCGGCAAGACGACGACGCTGCGCATGGTGATGGGCCTGATCCACCCGACCGAGGGCCAGATCCGGGTCTTCGGCCACAAGATCACGCCTGGCGCGCCCGTGCTGTCGCGCATCGGCTCGTTCGTCGAGGGCTCCGGCTTCCTGCCGCACCTCTCCGGCGCCGCGAACCTCCGCCTGTACTGGGCGGCGACCGGCAGGCCGGTCGAGGAGGCGCACTTCGACGAGGCGCTGGAGATCGCAGGCCTCGGCAAGGCGGTCAACCGCCGCGTGCGCACGTACAGCCAGGGCATGCGGCAGCGCCTCGCGATCGCGCAGGCGATGCTCGGTCTCCCGGACCTGCTGATCCTGGACGAGCCGGCCAACGGTCTCGACCCGCCCCAGATCCACCAGATGCGCGAGGTCCTGCGCCGCTACGCCGCGGCCGGCCGCACGGTCGTCGTGTCGTCGCACCTGCTGGCCGAGGTGGAGCAGACCTGTTCGCACGTGGTCGTGATGCACAAGGGTCAGCTCGTCGCGGCAGGCGAGGTGTCCGACATCGCGGCGGGAGGCGGCGAGGCGACGTTCCGCGTCGACTCCCCCTCGAAGGCAGCCGATGTCCTGCGGGGTCTCGAAGGCGTGCACGACGTGCACGAGGACGAGGGCGCCGTGCACGCGTCGATGAACGGCGTCCCGCGCGCCGCCGCGCTCACCGCCCTCGTGGCGGCCGGTGTGGCGGTGGACCAGGCGGGCCCGCGACGCAGGCTGGAAGACGCGTTCCTGGAGCTGGTCGGTGAATGACTTCCTGATGGCAGCCGCCTCCGCGACCGCGGAGACCCACGCCGAAGCAGAGGTCCCCTCGTCGAGCGAGCGCACGCTGCTCGCCGGCGAAGGGGGTCCCCTTGACTCAATTATCCCAGGCGACACCGACAATTCCGGTCCCGCCGAACCCATGCCCCTGGTGCGCACGGTCCTCACCGCGAACCCGAACCGCACGAAGGCCCCGATCCGTCAGGAGGTGGACCGATGAGCGAGAACGGCGTCCACACCGATCCCGGCGCGCTCACCGACCTCACCGACGCGGCCGCCCAGCAGCACACCGAGGTGGCTCCGGACGGCTCGTCGGTCGGGTACAAGGCGCGCCGCACGCTCCGCATCCACGTGGAGCTGCAACGGCAGCTGCGCCGCCGCAGGACCCAGCTCGTGCTGGGTTTCCTGGTGCTGCTGCCGTTCATCCTGGCCCTGAGCTTCGAGATCGGTCAGTCCGACCCGAACCGCCGCTCCGGCGGCTTCGTGGACCTCGCGACCGCGAGCGGCATCAACTTCGTGCTGCTCACGCTGTTCGTGAGCAGCAGCTTCCTGCTGCCGATGATCGTGGCGCTGTTCTTCGGCGACACGATCGCGTCCGAAGCGTCGTGGTCGAGCCTCAAGTACCTGCTCGCCGCACCGATCCCGAGGCACCGCCTGCTGCGCCAGAAGGCGATCAGCAGCGGGATCCTCAGCGTCTTCGCCCTCGCCCTGCTCCCCGCGGTGGCACTGGGCGTCGGCGTGATCTGGTACGGCACGGGCGAACTGGTGAGCCCGACCGGCGAGGCCGCCCCGTTCGGCGACGGCGTGCTGGCCACGGCACTCGCCGTCGTCTACATTTCGATCAACCTGTTCTGGGTCGCGGGCCTCGCGATGTTCCTGTCCGTGTCCACCGACGCGCCTCTCGGCGCGGTCGGCGGCACGGTGCTCGTCTCGATCCTGTCGCAGATCCTCGACCAGATCGAGCCGCTCGGGGACCTGCGCAACTACCTGCCGACGCACTACGCGATGGCGTGGGCCGACCTGATGTCGACCGACATCGACTGGTCGGAGATGGCCCGCGGGACGTTCTCCGCACTCGTCTACGGCGGCATCTTCACGCTGCTCGCCGCACGCCAGTTCAAGACGAAGGACATCACCAGCTAGCTCACTGCACGCAGAACTCGTTTCCCTCGGGGTCGAGCATCACGACCCAATGTCCCTTGGAGTCCTTGAACTCCTGGACCTTGGTGGCCCCGAGGGACACGAGCCTCTCCACCGCCTCCAGCCCGGCGTTCACGTCGAGGTGGAGGCGGTTCTTCGCTGTCTTGCCCTCGGGCACGCGCTGGAAGAAGAACCGCGGGCCGCCGCCCTCGGGGTCGATGATCGCCGAGAAGTCGTTGATCGATTCGAAGGGGATGTTGTTCCTGACCGCGAAGTCCTCCCACGAGTCGAACCCGGGAGGCGGCGGCTGCACCACGTAACCGAGTGTCTCCGCCCAGAAAGCGGCCAGCTTGCCGGGGTCCGCCGCGTCCATCGTGACCTGGATTCCGATTGCCATGACAGCACCGTAGGACCCAATGCGGACAACCACTGTCCGGAGTAGCGTGCCGTCCCATGTCACGTCCTGTGCACTTCGAGATCCACGCCGCAGATCCCGAGCGGGCGCGGAACTTCTACACCTCGGTCTTCGGCTGGAAGGTCGAACAGTGGGGCGACATCCCCTACTGGACCATCGTGACCGGAGACGACGACCAGCCGGGCGTCAACGGCGGCCTGCTCCCCCGCCGGGGCCCCGAGCCGGCGGCGGACGCACCCGTCCACGGCTACGTCATGACGATCGGCGTCCTCGACATCGACGCCACCATCGCGGCCATCGAGGTCAACGGCGGCACCGTGGCCCTGCCGAAGGACAAGGTGCCGGGCGTGGGCCTGCTCGCCTACTACCGGGACACCGAGAACAACATCTTCGGCGTCCTGCAACCGGAAGACCGCTAGACGGCAGGCCGTTTCCTCTTCGGCAACCGCGCGACGACGGCCTCGTAGGACCCGTCCACGAGTTCCAGCAGGTCGTCGTCGGGCACGGCCCCCTTGAGCGCGATGGTGTTCCACCCGTACCGCCCGACGTAGCCGCTCACGGTGACGTCGCCGGGAAAGCGCTCCCGCCACACCCCGGCGGCCTCCGCGTCGGCACCGCACTTCAGGCCGACCGTGTGCAGGTCGAGCCCGATGAAGGCGAACGCCTTACCGCCGACCTTGCACACCAACTCGGCCTCGCCCCACGGATACGTCTCCTCCGCACCGGGCTTCCCGGCGCAGTAGACGATCAACTCATCCAGTGTCACAACAGGATTATCGCGCACCGAACACGGCGACGAAGCGCGAGAACAGCCGGGCGAACTCCGCCCGCTCCTCCTCGCTCCAGTCGGCCATGGCGACCGCACAAGCACTTTGCCGCGCCCGGTGCAGCTCAGCGGACGTGGCCCGCCCCCGAGGCGTCCGCACGAGCAACACCCGCCGCCCGTCGGCCTTGTCCGCGATCCGTGCCACCAACCCGGCGTCGACAGCACTGGTCACGAGCTTGCTGGCACGGGGCTGATCGACGTGCAAAGCCAAGGCAACACTGGAAACCGTGGCCTGGGCCCCGGTCCGCTCCGCCGCCTCCACGACATCAAGAACGTCAAACGCCGGAACAGCCAGCTCTGCCAACGCCCGACGTGACTGACTGCGCCGCACAGCGATAAGCGCCTGCTCCACCGCGGCGAGGTGGGAGTCCACATCCACCCCGAGATCATGGCCGTCCGAGCCCCTGACGAAAGCTGTCAGCGAACATCTCACCCCAGAGGGCGATTTACGCGGGAAGCGCAAATCGTTATGACCACACGGGATTACGCACCGGCACGGCGATCTAACTCAGCGCACGCGGCGATCCACAGTAGACACAGCGATCCCGCGATGCCGAGGGCGAGCCGAAGACGAACGGTCCTGCCGGACGGCGACACCGGCAGTCGCCGACGCACGGAGGAGCGGCGTGCGAACCCGACGCGATGCCGCACACCGCTGGCCGAGGTGCTTGCCGTGAAGCTCCTCGGGAGATGCGGCGCCGAGGCGGCGCACCTCCGCACAGCGACTGCGATCGCCCGCCGAGGCTGCGGGTCCCGCATCGCCTCCCCGACGAACTCCGTCAGCCCATGCCGTCCACTCACACGGACCGTCCGCCATGCGAACTCGACGCGGTCGCCGCCCTTGTACGCGTCGGCGACGAAGTCCGCGAACGGCCAGACAACGGCCGACGACCGGAGTGACGTGCACGGTGCAGTCGATCTCGCGCACCGCGGCTTTCCGGCCGCCGAAAGCGCCTCGAGAGCCGCCCATGACGGATCTCGCAACCGGGGCATGCGGCCCGGAGAACAGACTCCAGGCCACCCGCGCCGGCCAACTCCTCGTACAGCGATTCCCTCGCGCCGCCCACGCCACCGGCGGCGCCGGGGATCACTTGACGCCGGCCGCGTCCATCCCCCGCAGCTCCTTCTTGAGGTCCTGGATCTCGTCCCTCAGCCGGGCCGCCAGCTCGAACTGGAGGTCCCGAGCCGCGTTCATCATCTGGTCGGTCAGCGACTGCACCAGGTCCGCCAGCTCCGAGCGGGCCATCCCGGCCCGCTCGTGCGACGCCACGACACCGGACGACCGGCCGCTCTCGCCGGCGGCCCGCTTGCCGCGGGACGCGTTGCGGCCTGAGCCGCCTACCTGGACCTCGTCCTCCGCCTCGGAGTAGACGGCCTCCAGGATGTCGGTGATCTTCTTGCGCAGCGGCTGCGGGTCGATGCCGCGCTCGGTGTTGTAGGCGACCTGCTTGGCCCGGCGGCGGTTGGTCTCGTCGATGGCGTGCCGCATCGAGTCGGTGATCTTGTCCGCGTACATGTGGACCTCACCGGACACGTTGCGGGCCGCGCGGCCGATGGTCTGCACGAGCGAGGTGCCGGAGCGGAGGAAGCCCTCCTTGTCGGCGTCCAGGATCGCGACCAGCGAGACCTCCGGGAGGTCGAGGCCCTCGCGGAGCAGGTTGATGCCGATCAGCACGTCGAACTCGCCGAGGCGGAGCTGCCGCAGCAGTTCGACGCGGCGCAGGGTGTCCACCTCGGAGTGCAGGTAGCGGACCCGGATGCCCAGTTCGAGCAGGTAGTCCGTCAGGTCTTCGGCCATCTTCTTGGTCAGCGTCGTGACCAGCACGCGCTCGTCGCGCTCCGCCCGTTCGCGGATCGAGTGCACCAGGTCGTCGATCTGGCCCTCGGTCGGCTTCACGACGACCTCAGGGTCGATCAGGCCGGTCGGGCGGATGACCTGCTCGACGAACTCGCCGCCGGACTGGCCCATCTCGTACGGGCCGGGCGTCGCGGACAGGTACACGACCTGGCCGATGCGGTCGGCGAACTCCTCCCACGTCAGCGGGCGGTTGTCGAGCGCCGAGGGCAGGCGGAAGCCGTGCTCGACGAGGTTGCGCTTGCGGGACGCGTCGCCCTCGTACATGCCACCGATCTGCGGCACCGTCACGTGCGACTCGTCGATGACCATCAAGAAGTCGTCCGGGAAGTAGTCGAGCAGCGTCGCCGGCGCGGTGCCGGGGCCGCGGCCGTCGATGTGGCGCGAGTAGTTCTCGATGCCGTTGCAGAAGCCGACCTGCTTCATCATCTCCAGGTCGTACTGCGTGCGCATGCGCAGGCGCTGGGCCTCCAGCAGCTTGCCCTGGCGCTCCATCTGCGCGAGCGTCGTCTCCAGCTCGGCCTCGATGTCGCGGATCGCGCGCTCCATGCGCTCCGGGCCCGCCACGTAGTGCGTCGCGGGGAAGATCCGGAGGTCCTTGACCTCCTTCACCACGTCGCCGGTGAGCGGGTGGAGGTAGTAGAGCTTGTCGATCTCGTCGCCGAAGAACTCGACGCGGACCGCGAGCTCCTCGTAGGACGGGATGATCTCGACCGTGTCGCCCCGGACGCGGAACGAGCCGCGGGTGAACGACATGTCGTTGCGGGTGTACTGCACGTCGACCAGCAGGCGCAGGAACGCGTCCCTGTCGACCTCCACGCCCACCTCGAGCGGGATGGAGCGGTCGAGGTACGACTGGGGCGTGCCGAGGCCGTAGATGCACGACACCGACGCGACCACGATGACGTCGCGCCGGGTCAGCAGCGACATCGTGGCCGAGTGGCGCAGGCGCTCCACGTCCTCGTTGATCGAGGAGTCCTTCTCGATGTACGTGTCCGTCTGCGGGATGTACGCCTCGGGCTGGTAGTAGTCGTAGTAGCTGACGAAGTACTCCACCGCGTTGTGCGGGAAGAGCTCCTTCAGCTCGTTCGCCAGCTGCGCGGCCAGCGTCTTGTTCGGCGCCATCACCAGGGTGGGGCGCTGCAGCTTCTCGACCAGCCACGCCGTCGTCGCCGACTTGCCGGTACCGGTGGCACCGAGCAGCACCACGTCGCGCTCGCCGGAGCGCACGCGGCGTTCGAGGTCGGCGATCGCCGCCGGCTGGTCGCCCGCCGGCTGGTACTCGCTGACCACGCGGAACTGCCCGTCGGTGCGGACGATGTCGCCGACGGGACGGTGTTCGGAGTGCGCCTTGACGGTGCTTTCCTCTGGCGGGAGCTCGGTTGCGAAAGCCACGGGAAGCACGTTACGCCGGAGGTCTGACAATTTCCGATTATGCCTGTTCAGAGCCCTAATCGCACGGGCAACAGCAGCAGTCGCAGCAGTTGCAGTCGCAGTTCGGGCCGCAGTCGCCGCCGTCACACCCGTCGCGCCGCTTGTCGCTCCACGGGCCCGGGAACGGGTCGCGGCAGCAGAACTGGCAGGTGCCGCACATGTAGAGGAACGCGCCGCAGCCCTCGAAGCACCCGCGCGGCTGCCGCTGCCAGTTCAGCCTCGGGTACGCCCACAGCCCGCTGCCCGGATCCGACCAGCGGTGCTTGTCCGGCGGGTACTCGTGCCGCCGACGCTTGCCGAAGACCCGGATCACCGACTCCTCGAGCTCGTGCACCATCAGCTTGTGCATGAGGCGGCCGTCGGTGAACTCCACGTCCTTCAGCGCCAGCCTGATCCCCGCCAGGGCGTCCAGGCACAGCCGGTGCGCCTCCTCGACGGACGTCCCGGTGGCCAGGAGCGGGTTCCACGCGCCCGAAGCCTTGTCCTCCTCCAGGTCCTCCGCGGCGTCGATCAGGTGCGCCACCCGCCCGAACAGCCTCCCGACCTCGCGCAACGGCTCCACGTTGCCCGGCCTGCCGGCGATGACGGCGGTCTGCCCGACGGCGAACGCGGTCGCGGTCTCGGTGGGTTCGGTCACGACGAGGACGGAGCTGCCCAGCCCGGCCCCACCCTCCACGTCGGACTGGCGCCGGACCGCGTCCACCATCACCGACGCGTCGAAGCCGAGGTCGGACGCCGTCTCCAGGCCCTTGGCGGCCCAGCGCCGCGCCATCGCGCGCCCGGCCCACGGCACCTTGGCGGCGAGCCCGTCCCCGTCGTCGACGTGGTCCTGGATCTTCAACGAGGCGAGCACCAGCGACACCGACGCCGCCAGCCTCGTCCCGGACCCGATGGCCACGTCCGCGGACTTCATGCCCCGCAACGCGCACGGCCCGGCGGAGCGCCGTGAGACCGAGGACTGCGCCTCCACAGCGGCCGAGATCATCAGCCCGTCGTAGTTGGTGACGAGCCGCGAGAGGTGGCCGTGCTCGTCGCGCAACGCCAGGCACATTCCACAGAGGTGTGAGAGCCACGCGGACCGCAGCTCAGCGCCCATTCTGTTGCGACAGGGGCGGATGATCCCGAACATGCGCGGCATCCTAAGTGGCCGCGGGGCCCGGCGATGGCAGTATCGCTGACGTGGCACACATCCATCCGCCGAAGATCGAGTACTTCGACCTGGACGCCAAGAGCAACACCGATCCCAAGGGGCAGCTGAGGAGGGTCGACGAGTTCCGGCTCACGCCGACGGGCCTCTACATGTTCCGGCCGCTCGCCGGGCATCCGAAGATCAGCCACTTCGAGAGCTGGTTCCTGCCGAAGCTGAACCTGCGGGTCACGCGCCAGTCGTGGCACCCCGGGCACCAGCTCGACTTCGACTTCTACGTCGACGTCGTGGAGATCAACGCGATCGGCAGTGTCTGGAAAACAACCGATCTGTACCTCGACCTGATCGTCCGAACGGGCCACAGCGTCACTGTTTTGGACACGGACGAGTTGATCTCCGCAGTTCAACACCAACTCGTCTCCCCGGAACGCGCGCAATGGGCGTTGGAGACCACCTACTCGGCGGTGTCGGGCATTTCAGCGCACGGTCACGATGTGGTCCGGTGGCTCACCTATTCGGGTTGCCCCACGACCTGGCGTTGATACACAGAGTGTGATCGTCATCTGACCGTGACGTAACAAATCAACCCGGCGTGTAACTGGGCGCACTTATTTGACTACCCTCGGCGGCGTGGGAGCGGTCACTACACCTCAGTTGGTCGATGTCGTCGACACCATTTCGGGCGTGCGCTCATATTCGTCCGGCGGCTCGCGAACGCTCAGTTCGTGTTATGTCGAACGGTGGGGTCTTCGAATCGAACACCCCACACCGGAAGACCCGTTCTCCGACTCCGAGGTCAGCTGGCTGATGCCCGAACTGGGCCTGCGGCTGACCACTCACCGCCCGCGTTCGCGGCACGCGCGCACCAGCCCGAGCGTGCTGTCGGCGGTGCGGGTCGAGCGCGACCACCGCCACTGGCAGACCACCGACCTGTTGCTGGGCCTGGCCGTCCCCGGCGGCACGGTGGCCCGCATCGTGCGCAGCGAGGACTTCGCCGCCGCGGTCGCGGGTCGCGTCCTGCGCCCCGGCGACGCCGACCAGGCGCTGCGCACGGTCCACCGCACCCTCGAAGAGCTCAGCAACGTCAACCACAACCTGACGTCGTGGCTGACGTGGCACGGCATCTACGACGCCTGGCCGCCCCTGTAGGCCTCGACGCGCCGCACCGCCGCCACCATCCACGGCTCCTTCGCGTCCCCGTAGGCGAACCCGTCACCGTCGGCCGCGAACCGTTGTGACAGCTCCAGTTTGAGGTTCGCGTACTCCTCGCGCGCCTGCGCGTCGTGCCGCAGCCAGTCGCGGAAGTCGACCGCCCACCGCCAGTTCGCCGCGCCCTCGACCCGCAGGTGCAGGTTGACCCGCCGTCCGGGGTCGGCGCCGGCGTGCAACCGCTTGTCCCACCCGCCTTCACCGCGCGGTGTGTCCTCGTACGGCCCCACGTACGGGAACCCGGCCTGCGCCAGCGCTTCCCGCAGCCCGTCGGCGGTCTCCACGTCCTCGACCGCGAGCTGGAAGTCGAGCACGTCCTTGGCCGCGAGTCCCGGCACCGACGTGGACCCGATGTGCTCCACGTGCCTGCCGCCCGCCGCCAGGCTGATCCGCCGCGCGATCCGGAGCGCCTGCGCGGGCCACGTCTCGTCGTACGGCACGACCTTCGGCGCCCCGGACGCGTACGACTGCGTGCGCACGTTCTTCTCGAACCCCACCAGCCGGTCCCACAACGCCGTGACGTCCGGAACCTCACCGCTGTTGTCCAGCCACACGTCCGCAACGGCCCGCCGCTGCTCGTCGGTGGCCTGCGCGGCGATCCGCTTCTCGGCGTCCTGCCGGTCCATCCCCCGGCTGCCGACGAGCCGCTCCAGCCGCGTCGCCGAGTCCGCGAACACGACGATCACCAGGTGGTACACGGCCGCCATGTCCCGTTCCACCAGCAACGGGATGTCGTGCACGACGATGGCGTCCTCGGGAGCCTCGGCCATCCGCTGCCCGGTGAGCGCCCCGATCCGCGGGTGCGTGATCCCGTTGAGCGTCTGCCGAGCCTCCTCGCTAGCGAACGCCTTGGCCGCCAACGCGGCCCGGTCCAACGTGCCGTCGGCGTTGAGCACGTCCTCACCGAACGCCTTGGCGACCTCCGCCAGCCCGTCAGTGCCGGGCTCGAGCACCTCACGCGCCAACTTGTCCGCGTCGATGACCACGGCCCCGCGCTCCGCGAGCAACCGCGCGATCGTCGACTTCCCGGACCCGATTCCCCCGGTCAACCCCACCCTGAGCATGCCGCCAGGTTAGACGGGCGGCGTCATCGACTGCTGGGCGAGCACCGGCAGGATCGCGACCAGCTTCTCCTTGGGGATGAAGTTGTTGCGGTTGCGCACCACGAACGTCGACTTGCCGAGCGACCCGATGAGCAACTGCTCGTCCTTGCCCTCGACCAGCATCCCCTTCTGCTTGCCGACGTCGACCTCGGTGACCTTCGCCCCCTCGGCCCGCTCGGCCTCGACGCTCTCGTTGACACGAGTCCGCGCCGTCAGGTCGTCCGTGTACGTCGACAACCCGATGACGATCTTCGCGTCCGGCAGGTTCCGCTTCTCGGGAATGCCGTAGTAGCAGTCGATCTTCCCGGTGCGCCCGATCCCGGGCTCCTTGATGCCGACGATGATCCGCGGCTCCCCGGGCAACTCCTGCCCGAGCGTCGCGTTCATGACCTCAGCGGGCACCACGAGCTCGCAGTCGTCGGGCAGCGCCGGACGATCGACCATCACCGGCGTCCGGGAGGGCGTAGTGGGCGGCGTGATCTTCGGAATCTGCGGCGGCGGCGCCTGAGTCTGCGGCACAGCAGTGGAGCACCCCGCACAGACCGCCAGCACACCCGCGCCCAGTGCCACGAAGAACCTGTTCCCACGCATAGGTTTGTCAACCTACACAACGAGGTTGGGCCTCCACCACAGAGTGAACGGGTGGACCTCGGCGCGCCTTTGGACGGAGGCCAACGGGGTGGCGCGGACGGGCTGGGGGTCGGGCTGACGCGAGGGGGCCGGGGGCGTGGGAGCGTGGCGGAGCGGAGGGAGTTGGGTTGGGGCGGCAGGCAGAGGCTGGCGCGGGTCGAGCAGCGGGTACGCCTGACCGACGCGACGCCGGAGGCGAGCCGTGCGATAGGTGCGATGCCGCAGGCGAGCCGTCCTGAGCAATGAGGTACCGGCGGTGGGGTCCCATCACGAGTCGCGCCACAGCACTTGCTGCACCTGAGGGGTGGGGTCAAGTCGACACGCTCTTCGTCGACTTGACCCCACCCCTCAGGTGTGGCCCGCTCTTGGTGCGGCTTGGGACGGGACCCCACCGCCACCGCAACCAAACCAAGCAACCGGCGGCCGCTCTAAGCAACAGGCGTGCCATCAGCCTGCCCCCAGCGCTGGCCCCCATCTCAGATTGCCGGGGTCTGGGGGGCAGAGCCCCAGGGGAAGCACGCAAGGCGACCAGGCCGCACGCAACAAGACACACGACAAACACAGCAAAAGGCCCCCGCACCCCAAAGGGTGCGAGGGCCAAAGCGTCTAGCTAGCGACTCACATGCCGCCCGACAGCTTCTCGCGCAGAGCAGCGAGCTGCTCGTCGGAGGCCAGCGTGCCACCCGACTGGGCCGGCGCGCCGACGGAAGCGGAAGGAGCGTCGCCACCGGAGGTGTAGTTGCCCGCACCCTCGGCCGAAGCCTCTTCCTCGGCCTCGGCGGCCTTGCGGATCTGCTTCATGTGGGCCTCGTAACGAGTGTGCGCCTCGGCGTACTGGCGCTCCCACTCCTCACGCTGCTTGTCGAAGCCGTCCTGCCACTCCTGGGTCTCCGGGTCGAAGCCCTCGGGGTAGATGTAGTTGCCCTGGTCGTCGTACTCGGCGGCCATGCCGTACTGGGTCGGGTCGAACTCGGTGTCGACCGTGAAGCCCTCGTTGGCCTGCTTGAGCGACAGCGAGATGCGGCGGCGGTCCAGGTCGATGTCGATGACCTTGACCATGACGTCGTCGCCGACCTGCACGACCTGCTCCGGGATCTCGACGTGGCGCTCGGCCAGCTCGGAGATGTGGACCAGGCCCTCGATGCCCTCGTCCACGCGGACGAACGCACCGAACGGAACCAGCTTCGTGACCTTGCCCGGCACGATCTGGCCGATCGCGTGGGTGCGGGCGAACTGGCGCCACGGGTCTTCCTGCGTGGCCTTCAGCGACAGGGAGACGCGCTCGCGCTCCATGTCGACGTCGAGGACCTCGACGGTGACTTCCTGACCGACCTCGACGACCTCGGACGGGTGGTCGATGTGCTTCCAGGACAGCTCCGAGACGTGGACGAGACCGTCGACGCCACCCAGGTCCACGAAGGCACCGAAGTTGACGATCGAGGACACGACGCCCTTGCGGACCTGGCCCTTCTGCAGCTGGTTGAGGAACTCGCTGCGGACCTCGGACTGGGTCTGCTCGAGCCACGCGCGGCGGGACAGGACCACGTTGTTGCGGTTCTTGTCCAGCTCGATGATCTTCGCCTCGAGCTCGCGGCCGACGTACGGCTGGAGGTCGCGGACGCGACGCATCTCGACGAGCGAGGCGGGGAGGAAGCCGCGGAGGCCGATGTCGAGGATGAGACCACCCTTGACGACCTCGATGACCGTGCCCTTGACGGGCTCGTCCTTCTCCTTGAGGGCCTCGATGGTGCCCCACGCGCGCTCGTACTGGGCGCGCTTCTTGGAGAGGATCAGACGGCCTTCCTTGTCCTCCTTCTGGAGAACAAGCGCCTCGACCTCGTCACCGACCTTGACGACCTCGTTGGGGTCGACGTCGTGCTTGATCGACAGTTCGCGCGAGGGGATGACGCCCTCGGTCTTGTAGCCGATGTCGAGCAGGACCTCGTCCCGGTCGACCTTGACGATCGTGCCCTCAACGATGTCGCCGTCGTTGAAGTACTTGATCGTCTTGTCGATAGCTGCGAGGAAGTCCTCCTCCGTCCCGATGTCGTTGATCGCGACCTGCTTGGGCGCAGCGGCAACGGGGGCGGTGGTGGTGTCGGTGGACATTAGGTAGGTGGCTCCGGTACGGATTGGCATTGATGGCTTGGTAGTGGTGCGCGCGCAGCGTCGCAGCGACCTGGAATCCGGCGGTCTTGGATCATGGGCAGCACTAACCCACTACGCACGCGATATCGTACGCGGCCGCGAGACGCGCAAGCAAACCAGCCCCCATGTGAAGGAGCAGTGTGTCCAACCAGCACGCGAGCGCGGAACAGGCGCTCGGCACCGCCGGGATCGTCAAGCGCGGGGCGGACGCCGCGGAGTCGCGCGTGGCGAACCGGATCTGGTGGGACGCGGACGCCGACGACTACCACGAGACGCACGGCGACTTCCTGGGCGCGGCGGACTTCGTGTGGTGCCCGGAGGGGCTGCGCGAGGAGGAGGTCGCCTTCCTGGGTGAAGTCGCTGGTCAGCGCATCCTGGAGGTCGGCTGCGGCAGTGCCCCGTGCGCGCGCTGGCTCAAGGCCGGCAAGGCCGACGTCACCGCGTTCGACATCTCCTCCGGCATGCTCCGGCACGCGCAGAAGAACAACGCCGAGACCGGCATCGACGTCCCGCTCGTGCAGGCCAGCGCCGACCAGCTGCCGTTCCGCGACGACTCCTTCGACGCCGCGTGCAGCGCGTTCGGCGCCGTCCCCTTCGTGGCGGACGTCCAAGAGGTCTTCAGCGAACTCGCCCGCGTGCTCCGGCCCGGCGCGCCCTGGGTGTTCGCGGTCAACCACCCGATGCGGTGGATCTTCCCGGACGACCCGGGCCCGCTCGGGCTCACCGTCACGCAGTCGTACTTCGACCGCACGCCGTACGTGGAGGTCGACGAGGAAGGCAGGGCCACGTACGTCGAGCACCACCGCACCCTCGGCGACTACGTCAGGGCTCTCACGAACACCGGTTTCGCGGTCGAGGACCTGGTCGAGCCCGAGTGGCCGAAGGGCCACACCCGCAACTGGGGCCAGTGGAGCCCCCTGCGCGGCAAGCTCTTCCCCGGCACCGCGATCTTCCGGACCCGCCTGACGTCGTAACCTGACGTGCCATGACCTCGGCACGCGGACTAGTGGCGGCCCAGTCAGCCCGTTTCGCCTCACTGGACCCGTTACTCCCACCCGCCACCGAACCGCCCGCGGACGGACACGTCCTCACGGCGGCGCTGGCGGACGGCACGCGCGTCGCCGGGGTCGTCAACCACGAGACCTTCGCCCCGCACACGACCACGCGGCTGTGGTCGGCGGCCGAGGTGTGGGAGATGCTGCCGCTGGTCGGCGGCTCGCAGGGCATGGACGCGCTGCTCACGCGCTTCCGCCGCCACCTCGACACGCAGGAGATAGGCGACGACACGGCGTGCGTCGTGCACTGGCCGAGTCGCGACACGAAGGCCGCACGGGCGTTCCTCGACCACGGGCTCGTGCCGCTCTCGGTGCTCGCCGTGCGCTTGAGGACGCCGGCGCAGCACGTCTCGCGCACGCTCACCATCCGCCGTGCGACTCCGCACGACCTGGAGACGGTCCTCGAACTGTCGCTCGCGGAACTGGAGTACTCCTCCTACGTGGGCTCCACGATCGTGCGCCCGGACGCCGCCCAGGTGAAGCGCCGCGCGCTCGTCGAACGCCTGAAGGCCGCGAGTCCCATCTGGCTCGCCGAACGCGACGGCATCGCCGTGGCGCTCGCCGAGTGCGCGATCGTGTCGTCCGAGCCCGGCACGGCGGCGGCCGCACGACTCCCCCGCGGCCGCTGGGGCTACGTGAACTGCGTCTCCGTGCTGCCCGGCGCCCGCGGCAGCGGCATAGGCCAGCAGCTCCTCGCCCACGCCCACCAGGAACTGCACCGGATGGGCGCGGTCGGCACCTACCTCTACTACAACCCGCCGAACCCCCTGAGCAGCGTGTTCTGGCCCCGCCAGGGCTACCGGCCGCTGTGGACCGTCTGGGAAGTACGCCCCGCCGCAGCCCTTAGGTGACCTATGTCCGAGTTGCCAGCGGCCGAGGTCTGCGCGAGAATTTGCACTGACCGGTCAGTTTAAAGGGAAGGTAATGCCGTGGAGATCCACGCAAGTCGCGCAGGTGTCAACGGGGGCCATGGTCCCCTGCTCCGGCCGACTTCGCTGACCGTGAAGCCCGGTGAGCTGACCCTGGTCGCGGGCGAGCCCGGCAGCGGGCACACGGCACTGGCCCTCCTGCTCTCCGGCCGCATGAAGCCCTCGACGGGCAGCGTGTCCCCGGACGCGAAGACGCTGCGCAAGCGCGTCGTCCTGGTCGACGCCCCCGAGGTGAACGAGCCGGAGGAGGCGCTGACGCTCAGCGCCGTCGTCGGCGAGGAGCTCGCGATGAACCGCATGCCGTCCGGCAAGAAGGCGGTGCACGACTGGTTGGTGGAGCACGCCGCCGACGAGCACGCGGACAAGCGCTTCGAGTACGTCCCGCCGAAGACCCGCTGCGCGGTGATGCTCGAACTGGCCGCCGCACGCCCCGGCGTCACGGCGCTGGTCCTCGACTGCCCCGACCGGTACCACCCCGACCCGCGCGAGTGGCTCGCACTTGCCCACGACTTCGTGACCCCCGAACGGTCCGTCGTCGTCCTGTGCTCGAACTCCTCCGCCCACATCCTCGACATCCCGCACGCGCGCCTTGGTGAGGACAACGACACCAAGATGGAGATCACCGCATGAGCGCCCTTCGCATGGCCTTCAACGAGCTCCGCCGGATCACCTCCGGCAAGCTCCCCAAGCTCGCCGTCCTGGCTCTGGCGCTCGTGCCCCTGCTGTACGCGTCGCTGTACCTCTACGCCAACAAGGACCCGTACGCGAACCTGAACAACGTGCCCGCCGCGCTGGTCGTGAAGGACAAGGGCACCCAGGACCTCAACGCCGGCAAGGACGTCGCCGACGAGCTGCTCAACGGCAGGAAGTTCAACTGGAAGGTCGTCGAGGACGCCGACGAGGGCGTGCGCAAGGGCGACTACATCTTCGCGTTGACGCTGCCGGAGGACTTCTCCGAGGCGCTCACGTCGGCGGAGCAGAACAAGCCGCGCCAGGGCGTGCTGACCCTGACCACCAACGACGCCAACAACTACCTGGGCTCCACGATCGCGAACCAGGTCGTGAACGAGGTCCGCCGGGCCGTCACCGCGAAGGTCTCCACCGAGGCCGCGGACAAGCTGCTGCTCGGCTTCTCCACGATCCGCCAGGAGACCACCAAGGCCGCCGACGGCGCGAAGAAGGTCGCCGACGGCAACGCGACGTTGCGCGACAAGATCACCGAGCTCGACACCGGTGTCCAGAAGCTCGCCCCCGGCGCAGCGCAGCTGAGCAACGGCCTGCACGAGTTGCGGCCGCAGACCGCGCAGTTGCCCGACGCCACGAAGAAGCTCGCCGACGGCGCGCGCCAGGTCGCCACCGGCAACGAGACCGCCGCCACCGAGGCCGAGACGTACGCGAAGAAGGCGCAGGAACTGGTCGGCGGGCTCGACCAGTTCAACGGTGACCTGGCCACCCGGCTGCGCGCCCTCGGCTTCACCGAGGAACAGGTGCAGCGCGTGCTGACCACGCTCGGCCAGGTCCGCAAGCCCGTCGACGACGCCAACGCCAAGGTCCAGGGCGCGGCGGGCGACCTGCGCAAGCTCGCGAACGGCGCGGACCAGGTCGCCGACGGCGCCGAGCAGCTCTCGGCCAAGATGCCCCCGCTGGCCGCCGGCGTCGCCAAGCTGGACGACGGTGCCACGGCGTTGAACGCCGGTTTGCAGCAGGCGGCAACGGCGACGCCGCAGCTCAAGGACGGTGCCACCCAGCTCGCGACCGGTGCGGCCGAGCTGAGCACCGGCCTGTCCGGCGGCGTCGACAAGATCCCGAACCAGGACGACCCGACCCGCGCCGCGATCGCCCAGGCCATCGGTGACCCGGTGGCGGTGCGCGGCCTGTCCCAGACGAAGGCCGCGACGTACGGCGCGGGCCTCGCCCCGTTCTTCCTGGGCCTGGCGACGTGGATCGGCGCGTTCGTGCTGTTCCTGCTGCTGCGCCCGCTCTCACGCCGTGCGCTCGCCGCCGGTCAGTCAGCGCTGCGGGTCGCGTTGGGTGGCTGGTTGCCAGGTGCGCTACTCGGCATCGTGCAGGTGCTCGTGATGTTCACGGTCGTACGGTTCGTGGTCGACATCGAGCCGTCGAATCCCCTCGGCACGTTCGGCTTCCTCGCACTGATGTCATTGACGTTCGTGGCGATCTTGCACGCGCTGAACGCCGCGTTCGGCGCCGTCGGCAAGTTCCTCGGACTGATCCTGCTGATCCTGCAGCTGGTCAGCGCGGGAGGCACGTTCCCGTGGCAGACGATCCCGGTGCCGCTGTACCCGCTGCACTACGGCCTGCCGATGGGCTACGCGGTCGACGGCCTGCGGCACCTCATGTACGGCGGTGACCTCGGCAGCGTCGGAAAGGACGCGCTGATCCTTCTCGCCTGGCTGGTCGGAGCCCTAGCCTTGTCGTCCGTGGCGGCCTACAAGCAGCGCGTGTGGACGGTGTCCAAGCTGAAGCCGGAGCTCGTGCTGTGAGCGCGCGGACGACGGCGACCAAGCAGAAGCTCTTCGACGCGGCGCTGAAGCTCGTCGGCGAACGGGGCGCCGCCTCGGTGACCGTCGACGAGATCGCGGCGGAGGCGGGCGTCGCCAAGGGCACGATCTACTACAACTTCGCCTCGAAGGACGCCCTGGTCGAAGCGCTTCTGCACCACGGCGTGGAGATCCTCGCGGGCAGGCTGCGCTCCGCCGAGGGCTCCGAGGACTCGCTGGAGGCGCTGGTCGACGAGATGCTCGGCTTCTGGGCCGAGTACCCGGCGTTCGGCCAGCTGCTCGTCTCGGAGCTGTGGCGCACGCCCGGCCAGTGGCACGGCACGCTCAAGCTGCTGCGCGACGACATCGTCTCGATCGTGCGCGGTCAGATGAAGCGCCTGTCCGACGCGGGCCGGCTGCCCGAGGGCGTGGAGGTCGGCACCGCGTCGGCGGCGTTGTTCGGCACGTTGCTCGTGATCGCGCTCGACTGGCAGGTGTTCCAGCCGGAGCGGTCGCGGGCGGAGGTGCGGGACTCGGTCATGCTGCTGGTGCGGGGACTGGGCCGCTGACGGGTCCGCAACGCCCGATCGAGCGACGCGTTCGACCGAGCGGGGCAACATCCCCGCCGGTACGAACGAAGTCATGCCAAAACTCCTGAGCATCGCCGCCGTCCTGCTCGCCACCGCCGCCCTCACCGGCTCCCCCGCGCTGGCGGACCCCGAGCCCGTCAAGGCCACCGCCGACTTCCAGGAGGCGGTCTTCACGCCCGTCGACGGAGTCCTCGACCTGGAGGAGACACCCGACGGCATCAAGGTCACCGGCAGCTTCCAGAAGGGTTTCGCCTCCGCGGCGCCGACCGACTACCAGCTGGTCGTGCTCGACGGAGCCGAGGTGGTGCTCGACTTCAGCGAGGACTTCCAGCAGGTCGCCGAGATCGAGGCCGCGCAGGTCACCGAGTTCACGTTCGTCACGAAGACCAAGCAGAAGATCGCCGACGTCCGCAACGAGGACGTGGTGGTCCGTCAGCTCGTGGACGTGGCGGCCGGCATCAAGGTGCAGGCGGAGATCGGACGGGCGAAGATCGAGAAGGTCTGAGACGTCAGCGGGCGTCCTCGTGGTGCAGCGAGGGCGCTCGCCCGCTCAGGCCGCGTTCCACCGCGTCCAGCACGGCGCGGTTCGTGCGCACCGTGGCGTCGTGCGTGAAGTGGGCGAGCAGGACCTGCTGTGTCGGGTGCGGCAGCACCGGGTCGGGTACCGGTGCGGATGTGTGCACCTCCACCACCGGCGCGCCTTCTGCGAGAAGGTGCCGCACGGCGTTGAGCACACTCACGCGATAGCTGTCGTGCACCCACGCGACCAGCAGGTTCACTTGATCGCCTCCGAGCTCGTACTCGACCTCGGATGCCAGCGCTTCGGGCCGGGCCCAGTCGGCCCTCACCCACGTCGGGCGGTGGCCGTGCGAGATCGACGCGCGCGCCGCCCTGCCTGGTCCGTCGTCGGCCATCAGCGGTTGTCTGCGCGACGGCAGCACCACCCGCCACTCGTGTGCCACCAGGTGGCTCACGCATCCGGCCAGCATGCCTGTCCCGCCGAGCACCAGCGCCGTTCTCACCGGGCACGCTCCTCCCCGACCGAGGCGAGCGGCCCCGAGAGCCACCGCTCCACCTGCCACTGGCCGCGCAACCGCACGACCACGACGTCGTCGACCAGGGCGAGCACCCTGGCCCGGTTGCGGCGGTAGCTCCTCGGCCCCCACCGCAGGATGTGCTCGGAATCGGTGAACACCGACCACAGCGGGGACTCCTGGTTACCGTTCCACAGCTCGGCCCTGGCCGCGCGGCGCCGGACCGTGCGGAACACCAGCCTGCCCACCACCGTGGGGAACGGGTGGTCGAGCCACACCACCGTGTCCGCCCGCGCGAGCAACGCGGGCCGCGCGGCCTTGTACTGGTACTCGGTGACCCAGCGGTCCTCCCGCGCGAGCGCGGCGACCTCGCCCGCGAACTCCGGGCGCGGTGTCCACTGTGGACCCCAGTAGAGGCTGTCGAGCTCGACGCTGGGGAGGTCCCGCAGGCCCGCGATGCGCAGGCAGAGCGTCGACTTGCCGGATCCGGCGTTGCCCGCGACGAGGACGCGCCGGGGCACGTGCGGCAGCGGATCGGCTGGTCCGAGCAGCGGCATCGGGCCAGGTTAGCGAAAAGCCAATGATCACAACACAAAACGCAGGACCCCCGGGAAGTCCCGGAGGCCCTGCGTCGTCAACTCAACGTCAGAGGGCGTTGACGTTCGTCGCCTGCGGGCCCTTCTGGCCCTGCGTGATGTCGAACGAGACGCGCTGGTTCTCTTCGAGGCTGCGGTAGCCGCCGCCGTTGAGGGCCGAGTAGTGGACGAAGACGTCAGCGCCGCCGTCCTCGGGGGCGATGAAGCCGAAGCCCTTTTCGGCGTTGAACCACTTGACGGTGCCGTTAGCCATGTACTGCTTCTCCTTGATTGCTGAAGAGCGGGCCACACTGTGCGGCCGCTCCGTGGTTGGTCATGAGCTGACTTGCCCCAACCGCGAAGAAGGAGAAGTGCTCGCAACTGAAGTTCGGCGAGCGTGAGATGACACGAACACAAAACTGCAACCAGCAATGAAGTATACCCCATGCGGGCGACTAGCGCTTGCGGTGAGGCACCGCGAACCGCTGCTGCATGAGCGAGATCCTCAGGATGAGGAAGCACGCGAGCCCGGCGGCCCCGATCGCGCACAGCGTCGAAAGCGTCGAAAACACCACGTAGGCGGGGGTGTCGAGCAGCAACGACTCGAGCACGTCGCACAGGACCATGGCGAGGAAGGCGTACTGCCAGGGCTTGATCAACGGGCTCGCGACGCGCTGGTCGAACGGCACCTCGCGCTGCGCCGGGTCGCTCGCCTTCCACACCTGCGACACCATCCGCACGCCGTGTAGCGCGATCGCCTCGGCGTTGTGCGTCGCGCCGCGGTACCAGACGACGAACGCCACGGCCGCGGGCGCGATCAGCACGATGGCGAGGAAGCTCCACGACGACGAGCCGCCCTGCCAGTCGTTGATCGTGCCCCAGATCGACTCGAGGGCGACCAGCGCGATCAGGCCCATGCTCACGTAGCCGGTGACCCGGACGTCCTTCAGGTCGATGTAGATGTCCAACGCAAACGCTCCCCGAACACGGCGGACTCCGCGGGGAGACTACCGCCCGAATCCGCAGCCGAGCTCCGCGAAGGTGGCGATCTTCTCCGCGGCCCGCACGACGACCTCGTCGATGCCGTCGAGCACCACCCGGTCGCCGACGCGGCGGGCGGGCAGCAGCGGCACGTCGGCCTTGCCGCACCGCTCGGCGACGGTCGTGAACGCCCGCGCGGCGGCCAGCGGCGCGACGAGGGGCTCGCCGGTCAGCCGGTGCCGCAGGAGGTTCTCCAGCAGGTCGACGGACGGCGCGACGGCCATGCGGTGGTCGTTGACCGTGAGCCTGTCGTCGTCGTACCACCAGATGGCCTGCCCGAGCGACCCGTGCACGAGGACGACCGGTGGCAACGATGTCGTGGCGCAGAGCGTGGTGGCGACGACGACCGGCGGCGCGTCATCGGCCGTGACCCGCACACAAGCCGTGTCGTCCGCGCTGATCGTGTCGCGACACCGGTACAGCTCCAGTTCGACGCCGATGTCGGCTCGTTCCTCGACATCGGCGAGCAGCAACGCGTTCTGCAGCGCGTGCGCGAACGGGTTCACGAGCGTCCCGTCCTCACCCTGCCGGCCCGCCCACTCCGCGCGCTCGTAATACGAGTCCGTGCGCACCCAACGCCCCGCGGCGCCGATACCGGTGATGTCCCCCAACGCGCCGGAGCCGATCAACGAGCAGAGGCGGCGGTACGAGCCCGTGCCCTGTGTCTGGAACCCGACCTGGCACACCAGCCCGCGCTTCACGGCCTCGTCGGAGATCTCGTCGAAGTCCGCCACCGACACCACGGCGGGCTTCTCGACCAGCACGTCGCAGCCCAGTTCGAACGCCGCCAGCACGAGGTCGCGGTGCGTCGCGGGCGGTGACGAGACCACGACGACCTCGGGGTGCAGCTCGGCCGCCAGGGTCTCCAGGTCGGAGTAGGACGGCACCGGCACGTCGACGTCCGCCACGTCGACCACGCCGACGAACGTGGCGAGCCCGTCGTGCCCCAGCCGGACCAGGTTCTCCACGTGCCGCGCCCCGTGCCCACGAGCGCCGACCAGCGCAACACGCATCGCTCTCACCCTTCTCGGGCGGACTCCACCGCGCCCACCAGCATCAGCCGCCGTGACTGGAATATCAATGCGCCGCGCCAACCAAGACACGTTTGCGACAGCATCCGGGCACCGGCGGTCAACGCCGCCACCCGAACGGGCAATGGCGCCGCGAGCACGAAGACCGCTAAGGGGTCCTCACGGGAGGTCGAGGAGCTCGGCGACGCGGACCGGCCGCCCGGTCTCGACGCTGCGGCCGGCGGCGAACCCGGTCAGCAGCGAGAGCACGCCGTCGCGGTGCGTCGCCTTGCGTCCCAACGGGTCCTCCTGCCCGGTCGGCCCGTACAGCGCGTCGACCATGCGCCGGTCCGCACCGCCGTGCCCGGCCCGGTCGTACTCCACGGGCACGTCCACGCGTTGCTCGAACAGCCGCTGCACCGACAGCTTCGCCCAGCCCTGCTCGCGGCCGGCGTCGACCGACAGGTCCTGTCCCGACACCCACGAGTTCTCGACGACCTCGAGTTCGAGACGTCCCTTGCTGCCGTTGACCATCAGCCGGTAGCCCTCCCACGGCGAGTAGGCCGTGAGGTGGTACGTGAGGTTCGCACCGCTGGCATAGCGAACGAGCACGGACATGTCGTCCTCAATGGACACACCGGGTTCGAACGGGTTCTGGTCGCGCCGATAGCCGTCCTCGTGCCGTGCGTCGACGTAAAGCTTCTTCAGCCAGTCGTCCTGCTCCAGGTCGATGTCGAACCGCTTGTCGTGGGTGTACCCGTGGCGCTTGCCGTTCTCCTCGCCGTAGAAGAACAACCGGCCGTGCGCGTACACGGTTTCGGGCACCGATCCGACCCACCAGTTGAGCAGGTCGAAGTGGTGGGTCGCCTTGTGCACCATGAGGCCGCCGGAGTTGGCCTTGTCGCGGTGCCAGCGGCGGAAGTAGTCGGCGCCGTGCCGCGTGTCGAGCAACCACTCGAAGTGCACGGACCCGATCTCACCGACAGCGCCGTCCGCCAGCAGCGCGCGCACCTTCTCGTGGATCGGGTTGTAGCGGTAGTTGAAGGTGACCGTGACGTTGCCGTCGTTGCGGTGCACGGCGTCGAGGATCTTGCGTGCCGACGGGACGTCCGTCGTCATCGGCTTCTCCGTCACGACGTCACGACCGGCGTCGAGCGCCGCGACGATGTACGCGTCGTGGTGACGGTCGACTGTGGTCACCACGACGACGTCGACCCGTTGCTCGTCCAGCATCCCGAGGAAGTCCGCGGCGTCGTAGGTGGGGACAGGCTCGGCCAGCCGCTCGTTGTGGACGTTCATGCGGGTGCGGTTCACGTCGCAGAGCGCGACGAGCTCGCAGGTGTCCGCGTGCTCGACCGCGATGGCGTGGACGTGCCGTTGCGCCCGCGAGCCCGTGCCGACCACCGCGTACCGCCTGCGCGCCATCGCCGGTCCCCCTTGAAAAGGTTTTCGCCCACGTTAGCCAAGTCCGGCGCCGGTGGGCAGGCTCACGTAACCGGACGCCGAGACGATGGCGCACCAGTGGAAGCGGTGCCAGGAGGCAGCAAAGGCGTTCACGCACGAGAGCTATCCCGGTAACGAGGTGAAGGCCAAGGTCGCCGAGAGAGAGGTGTTCCGCAGCTGCTGGGAATGACGAAGAAGCCGGGGACGCCCGTGGCATCCCCGGCTTCGTGTCCGTCAGGTCAGCTGACCGTCTTGTCGCCCAGCACGGCCCACTGGCTCCAGCCCGCCTTCTCCTTGTAGAAGCGGCGGATCTGCTTGCCGTCGTCCGTGCGCGCGAAGACCTCGACGGTCTTCGTCTGCGCGTGGTACATCGCGGTCGGCGCCTCGGCGACCTTGGTGGTGCCGAGCTTCGCCCACGCGGTCCAGCCCTTGTCGGCGGCGCGGGAGTGCTCGACGTAGCCGCCCTCGCCGAGCTGCACGACGTCGATGGAGCCGGTCGTCGAGTTGAAGACCGCGGACGGCTTGCCGGTGCCCTTGCCGCCGAGCGTCGTCCAGACGCCCGCCGCGTACTGCTCGACGCTGCCGGACTCGGTGCGCACGAAGACCTGGTCGACGGCGACGCTCGGGTCGCTGACGATCTTCTTGTCGCCCTGGTCGGCCCACGAGGTGCCGTCCCACTTGATCAGCTTGCCGTCGGCGGAACGCGCGTAGACGTCCTTGTCGGCGACGGCCGGGTCGCCCTCGATCTTGCGGTCGCCGACCGGCGCCCACTTGTCCGTGAAGCGCAGCAGCGTGCCGTCCGTGCCGCGGGCGAGGACCTCGACGGCCTTGGTGCCGTCGTTCCAGAACAGCGTCGGCTCGCCGGCGACGGCCGTGTCGCCGAGCGCGAGCCACTGGCCGTCGACGCGGTGGTAGATCTTGCCGTCGGTGCCGCGGGCGTAGATCTCGACGATCTTGGTCTGCGGGTTCATCAGCGCGACCGGGTCGCCGGCGAAGACCTCGGGGCCGAGCTGCTGCCAGCCCGCCCAGCGGCTCGTCTTGTGGAAGTTCGTGATCACCGTGCCGTCGACGCCGCGCGCGAAGATCTCGAGCTGCTGCTGGCCGGTGTTCGAGATCTGCGGGCCCGCGCTGACGACGAGCTTGTCCGTCACCGGGGTGTCGCTGCCGGTGTCACCGCTGCCGGCCTCGAGGATGTTGTTGTAGCGCAACGGCACGTACCTGCTGGCCGTGGCGGCGCTCCACACGCGCTGCACGGGCCTGCTGCCGTCCGGGCCCGCCTGCTCGCGCACGATCGGCCGCGTCTTGGCCGCGTCGGCCCAGCCGATGAACAGCGCGACGTGGTTCTCGCGGTCGTTGAGCGCGTCGCCGGGGCGGAGGTCCTCCCGGTCGATGCGGTGCGCGACCTGCTCGAGGATGTGCGTCGTGTACGAGATCCGCAGGCCCCAGGCCATCGAGACGAAGCCGGAGCAGTCGGTGCGGTAGGCGCCGTACCTGTTGCCGAAGCAGTCGCTCTGGCTGTACGGCACGCGGGCGGCGAGCCAGGTGCGCGACCGCGCCAGGACCTCGCTGCGCGTCACCTTCTGGTTGGCCTCGTACGAACCGCAGAAGACCCCGCCCTCGGCCGCGACCGCCACGTCGGGCATGGCGAGCGTCGAGCCGAACGTGATCGCCGCGGCCGCCACCGCCAGCATCCCCCACCGTTTCATGCCGGTCACGGTAGCAAGACGATGTGAAGTTCCGGTCCGGTCGAACGTCGGGTCCTGTCCGGAACCGGACAGGTTCGCAGGGATCTTCAACGGGCGGTTCCTCACAGGTGGACCTGACCTTCCGGCGTGCGTCGTCGTCCGTTCATCGGCGGAACGGCCCATCCAGTTACTCCGACACGCTCAGGTACCGGCGCGGCACGTACAGCTCCGGCCAGGTCTCGTAGGGGTAGGTGACGGCGCGCAGCCGCGTGCGCTGGCCGCCGGCCTGCTCGTAGGCCCAGTACCGCCCCGGCTCCTCGGCCCACGCGGCGAAGATCACGACGTGCCGCGTCAGGTTGGTGCCGTCGGTGCGGATCACCACGTCGCCCGCCCGCAGTTGCTCGGCGGGGATCAGGTTGCTCACGACGGCGAGGCCGTGGGTGTCGTAGCCGCCGTGCCGGTCCTCCGGCCTGCCGGGCAGGCCCCACGCCATCGACACGAACCCCGAGCAGTCGGCGCGGTAGATGCCGTGCTCGTTCTGGTGGAACCTCGTCTGGCTGTACGGCACCGAGTCGCGCAGCCACGAACACGCGCGCTCCACGATCTCGGAGCGGAGTATCAGCGGGCCGGCAGCACGAGCGGTGGTCACCCCGCCAGCGTCGGGGTTCGATCTCTAAATCTCCTGCAAGCTCTCTATAAGGTCCGCGTCGGTGATCTCGGCGGTCACCCAGGCGAGCGGGTAGCTCAGCTGGACCGTGTCGGCGTCCCTGGTCAGCCGCACGCCCGGCAGCACCTTGCGGACCAGCGCGAGCATCGCGTGGTTGTCGGGCAGGACGTCGCCGTGCAGCACCGCGACGCCCATCCTGGCCGCGACGGACGTCAGCTCCTCCAGCAGCAGGCGGCCCACGCCACGGCGTTGCCACAGGTCCACCACCGCGACCGCGATCTCCGCGTCGCACCCGCCGGTCCTGATCACCCGCGCGATGCCGATCGGGTCACCGCCGACGCGGGCGCACACGGCCCCGTGACGTTCCCCGTCCACGTCGACGAGCACCCGGCGCGCGGACGCGGTCAGTCGCGGCGTCGGCGAGTGGAAGCGCAGGTAGCGGCTGCGCGCGGACAGTCCCGCGAACACCGCGTCGACGGCTTCTCCAGCGGTGTCGCGGTCGAGCTCGGTGACGCGCATGAGGATCGACTCCCTGAGTTCGGAATCCGAACTGTAGCTGAGTTCGAAAAACGAACGCAAGGGATATCCTGGAGTCATGCCGTACTCGAGTTTCGCGAGCATGCCCTGCACGCTGAGCCGTCCCGCGGCCCTGCTGGGCGAGCGCTGGACACTGCTGCTGCTCCGCCAGATCTTCCTGGGCACGCGCCGCTTCGAAGACTTCCAGGCCACGATGGACATCTCGCGCAGCGTCCTGACCGACCGGCTGAACGTGCTCCTGCAGGAGAACGTGCTCAAGCGCGTGCCCTATCACGAGGACGGCCGCACACGGCACGAGTACCGCCTCACGGAGAAAGGCCGCGACCTCTACCCCGTGCTGATGGCGTTGCGCACGTGGGGCGAGAGGTGGATGGCCCCCGAGGAAGAGGAGTCGTTCCAGCTGCACCACCGCGACTGCGGCGGTGGTGTGCGCGCGAAGGTGGAGTGCACCGAGTGCGCCGCCGAACTGACCGCGCGCGACGTGCAGGTGACGGCGAGGGCGTAACACCCGGCGTCAGAGGGTCGAGCGCCACCCGCCGGCACTCAGCCCCTCCAACTCCCGTGCCTCCCGCACTCCCAGCGACGCGAACAACTCCTTGGCGCGCAGCCACATCTCTTCGTCCGCGGTCGCCACCGCCAGGTCCCGCATCGTGCGCGCCCGCCAGATCGGCAGTCCCAGCGCGGTCCACTGCTCCAGCGCGTCCGCGAGGAGGTCGGAGGCCTCCGGGAGGCGGTCCTGGGCCAGCGCGAGCTCTCCGAGCGTCCGCGTCGTCAACGCGACGCCGAACCGGTCGCGCTGGCGCGTGCAGACCTCCAGGCACTCGGCCAGCAGGTCGTCGAGGCCCTCCAGGTCTCCCGTCCGCAGCGCCGCCTTGGCGAGCGACTGGGCCGCGTACGTGGCACCAAGTTCGTCGCCTGCCCCGCGCAGGATCCGCTCGGCCTCACGGCTCAGTCCCACCGCCTCCGCGTACGCGCCCGCCGCCCGGTGGCACAGGCTCAGCGCGCGCAACGCCAGTGCTTCGCCGCGCCGGTCCTCCTGCTCGCGGTAGAGCTCCACGCAGCGTTCGAACGCCCGCCGCGCCTCGTCCAGATCGCCGTGGTCGCGGTGGATCGCACCGACGCCGTAACTCGCGGCCGCGACGACGCCGTCGTCCCCCAGCGCGATCGCCTTGTCGAGCAGCTCGCGCGCCTGCGCGAACTCGGCGAGGTCGCGCCGGACCGTACCCATGCCGACGTAGGCGACGGCGAGCGTCTCCGGTTCGTCGATGGCGGCCGCGATCTCCGCCGCCTGCTCGAAGTGCGCGAGCGCCGCCGCGAAGTCGTCCTGCTCGTAGCGCAGCTGGCCGAGCCCGGCGAGCAGCACGGCCTCGGCGCGCCGGTTGCCGCGCTCGCGCACCGACCGCAGCGCCACCAGGTGCGTGCGCTGCCAGTTGCCGAACTCGTTGCGCGCCGCGAAGGGCGACGACAGCAGCGACGTGATCACGGTGGTGGTCAGCTCGTCGACACCGAGGTCGTGCGCCCGTTCGACGGCCCGCACGACGGCGTCCGTCTCGGAGTGCAGCCAGCCGGTCGGGTCCTCCTCGACGTCCTCCTCGAGCCGCGGGTCCACCTCGATCTCGGCGTGCAGCCGCGGCCGCAGCCCCAGCGTCACCCGCGGCAGCTTCCGCACCCCGGCCTCGACCAGCGCGAGCCACGTCCGCAGCAGGCGCGTGACGGCCTCCGTCACGGGTTCGCCCTCCGCCTGCTCGGCGCCGAAGAGCTGCACGAGGTCGTGGAACCGGTAGCGCACCCGGCCGATCTGGTCGACCCCGGCGACGTCCACGAGGCGCAAGTCCACCAGGTGCTCCACGACGTCTTCGGCGTCGTACGGCGAGATGTCCAGCAACGGCGCCGCGACCCACGCGCCGAAGTCCGGCAGGTCGAGCACCGACAGCAGGTGGAAGGCCTTGCGGTGCAACGGGTCCAGCTCGGCGTAGGTGAGCCTGAGCGACGACCGGATGGCGAGGTCGCCCATCTCCAGCTCGTCTAGCCTGCGCCGTTCGTCGGACAGCCGCTTGGCGAGCGTCTTCAACGGCCAGTGCGGCCGCGCCAGCAGTTTCGCGCCCGCCGCCCGCAACGCGAGCGGCACACCACCGCAGAGCCGCACGATCCGCCGCGCCGCCTCGGGCTCCGCGCCGATCCGCTCGGGGCCGACGATCCGCCCGAGCATCTCCATGCTGGTCTCCTCGCCGAGGAAGCCCAGCTCGATCGGCTCGGCGCCTTCGAGCCCGGTGAGCCTGCGGCGGCTGGTGATGATCACGAAGCAGTTCGGGTTGCCCGGCAGCAACGGCCTGACCTGCGCCTCGCTGCGGGCGTTGTCGAGCACGACCACCAGCCGCCGGTCGGCCACGGTCCGCCGGTACAGCTCGACGCGTTCGTCCGGTGCCGCCGGCTGGTCCTGGCCGGGGATGCCGAGCAGGCCGAGGAACCGGCCGACGACCTCCTGCGGTTCGAGGTCGCGCCCGCCGCCGCGCAGGTCCGCGAACAGCTGGCCGTCCGGGTAGGACTTCCGCAGAAGGTGCGCGGCGTGCACGGCCAGCGCGGACTTGCCGGCGCCCCCGAACCCGGACACCACGGCCGTCGGCGTCGCGGTACCCGTCTCGCGGTCCTCGGTGAGGCCGAACACCTGCTTGAGCGCCTCCTGGCGGCCGATGAAGTCGCTGATGTCGGGCGGCAGGTGGTGCGGGACGACCTGGTGCGTGGTCACCGCCGCCGGGGCCGCCGCCGCGGTCAGCTCCGGCGGTGCGGTCTCGAGCGTGCCGTTGAGGATGCGGGAGTGCAGGTCGCGCAGCTTCTCGCCCGGCTCGATGCCGAGCTCGTCGAGCAGGTGCTCACGCGCGTCGCGGTAGACCTGCAGCGCGTCCGCCTGCCGTCCGGCGCGGTGCAGGGCTCGCATGAGCAGCTCGCGCGTCTCCTCGCGCGTCGGGTGGGCACCGGCCAGCGCCGACAGCCGCGTGATCGCGTCCTCGACCCGGTGCTGCGCGAGTTCACAGCGGCCGAGCCCCTCCTCGGCGCTCAGCCGGGACTCCTCCAGCGCGAGCGCGTGCCCGCGGGCGAACTGCGCGTCGACGCCGTGCAACGCCGGGCCGCGCCACAACGCGAGCCCGTGCTGGTAGTGCGTGGTCGCGGTGGCGTGGTCACCGGCCCGTTCCGCCTGCCGCGCCGTCGTCAGGTGCTTCTGGAACTGCTCGACGTCGCTGTCCAGGTCGAGCAGGTAGCCCGGTGCCCTGGTGACCAGCGCGGTGCCCACCGCCCGCCGCAACGACGACACGTAGGTGTGCACCAGCGCACCCGCGGTCTGCGGTGGCGCCTCCCCCCAGATCAGGTCGATCAGCCGTTCCACCGGCACCACCTGGCGCGGCTGCAACAACAACGCGGCGAGCAGGGTCCTCGGCTTGGGACCGCCGAGACCCACCTGTCTGTCGCCTACCCGGACCTCGATCGGCCCCAACACGAGCGCTCGCACGCCCACACCCCCGTCGTCCCCCAGCGAAGCGTCTACGAGGATGCCTGATCCACTCCGGCGAGTCGAGGTGTCCGGGCCCGCGCCAACGCAGTTGCCCATCGGCGTGAGCATGCTGTGCACCGTGGAAGCGGAGGAGTTGAACACCGGACTGCCGTTCGCGTCGCCGAAGCTGTCCAATGGACGGCATGGACCGTCGTGACTTCCTGGCAGGGGCAGGACTGCTCGCCGTCGCGCCGACGGCGTCGTCGGCCGCGCGGGGAGTGGACTGGGGCGCCGTGCGGCGTGAGTTCCGGCTGGACCCGGCGCTGACCAACCTCGGGCTCTTCTACCTCGCGTCGAACCCGCGGGAGGTGCGGGACGCGATCGAGCAGTTCCGGCGCAGGCTCGACTCGAACTCGCACGACCTCATGCCCGAGGAGGCGCGGGAGGTGGCCGTCGCGCTCGGGCAGTACGTCGGCGGTGCCGCGGACGACATCGCGTTCGTGCCCAACACGACCATCGGGCTCTCGATCGTCTACGGCGGGCTGAAACTGCGCGCGGGTCAGGAGTTGCTGCTCAACGACCAGGACCACGCGTGGCACCAGCAGGCGGCACGACTGGCCGCTGGGCGGGTGGGCGCGGACGTCAGGGTCGGCACGCTCTTCGAGAACCCGGCGAAGGCCACCGAGGACGAGATCGCAACGCGCCTGCGCAACTCGATCACACCGCGGACGCGTGCCGTGGGCATCACGTGGGTGCAGTCGAGCACAGGTCTAAGAATGCCCGTGCGCGCGTGCGCTTCCGTTGTGGCGGAAGCGAACCGTGGCCGCGCACGGGAAGACCGCTGCCTCCTCGTCGTAGACGGCGTGCACGGGTTGGCGGCGGTCGACGACGACGCGGCGCGCATGGGCGCGGACGTGTTCGTGGCCGGCACGCACAAGTGGCTGTTCGGGCCGCGCGGCACCGGCATGGTGTGGGTGAACCCCGAGGTGAGCGACCAGATCGTGCCGCTGCTGCCGAGCCTGAGCGACCGCAGTCCCACGGCGTTGCTCGGGCCCGGCGGCTTCCACGCGTTCGAGCAGTACTACGCGGTGCGGGCGGCGGTGCGGTTCCACCAGCGCCTCGGCCGCGACCGCGTGGCGTCCCGGATCACCGAGCTGTCCGCGCGGTTCTCCGCCGGCCTCGCCGAGATCCCCGGAGTCGTCGTCCACACGCCTCGCGACGCCTCGGTCTCCGCGGGCATGGTGTGCTTCGACGTCCCCGGCCGCACCGGCCCCGAGCTGGTGGAACTGTTGCGGCAGAAGAACATCCAGATCACCACGGCCTCGTACCGCATCCCGTACGCGCGGGTCGGCACGTCCATCCTCAACACGCCGGAGGAGATCGACCGGACCGTGCGGGAGATCAGCGCGCTGGCTCGCTGATCCGGGGCAGTTCGGCCGTGCCCGGCGGCTCGAGCCGCACGCTCGTGTTCTCCATCTTCACCTGAGGCCGGTTCATCGCGTCGTGCGCGAACCACCCACCTCCGAGCACGAGCACGAGCAACCCCGCAGCGATGAACGGCGTGGTCGGGATCCGCCGCTCCGGTTCTTCCTCCCGCGGCTTCGGCACCTCGACGGTCGGCTCCTCCGCGGGCTCCGGTTCGAGCTGTCTCGCCTCGAGGTAGGCCCCCGTCGCGGCAGCACCGTCCGGCGCCCGCACCACCGGCACGTGCAGCCGTTCCACGATCTCCCGCACCACCAGCGGAATCCGCGACGACCCGCCCACGAGCAGGACGACGTCGGGCAGGCACGACCCCGCGCTGCCGGCCACGCGTTCCAGCGCGTCGACCACCGACTCGACCGACGGCCGGATGACCGCCTCGAACTCCAACCGGCTCAGCCTGACCTCACGCACCTCACCACTCGTCGCGACGTAGGGGATCCGCACCTCCGGATAGCTGCCCAGCAGCTCCTTCGCCTCGACGCAGCTCCGCACGAGTTCACGGCTGTGCGTGCCGATCTTCGCGATCACGTGCTCCGCCACCAGCTCGTCGAGGTCGAACCCACCGACCTCGACCCGTTCGGGCTGCCCGGCCAGCAGCAACACGCCCTGCTTGCGCAGCACCGCGATGTCGCACCCGGTGGCACCGAAGTCGAACACCGCCACCGTGCCGTGCTCGGGCATCTGCGCGTCAGCGTCGAACGCGATAGCGGCGGCATGAGGTGCGGGCACGAACAACACGTCCGCACGTCCCGCGTCGATGAGGTCCTGGCGTACCTGCTCGAGGTGCTCGTGCGGCCAGCACAGCGGATGCGTCATCGCCACCCGGCTGGGCGGCTCCCCGTGCCGGTGAGCGAGGTCGTCGAGAACGCTCGCGATCTCCCTGGCCGCCGCCTGCTGACGCCGGCCGCCGGTCGTGACGCCACCGGCCGTGGCGACGGTGGTGCCTGCGGATCCGAGATCGAGCCCAACCTGGTACGACATGCGGGTCACCCCTCACTGCGGACACCCACCACACGTACGTCCCAGCCGGCCCGGTTCAGATGTCCTTCACCGGCCCACCAGCTGCCGCGCGAGCTGGTCGGCCTCGTCCCGGGTGAACCCGCCGGAGATCTGCGCCGAGCCGCCGGTGATCGGCGACTGCACGGTGGGCGCGCTGAGCACCCGCCCGTTGATCAGGATCGCGACCTGCTCACCGACGTTGGCCGTCGTGAAGTCGCTCCACGTCCGCGCACCCCCGGCGTCGAACTCGACCGTCACCACGAAGCCCGCCCCGGACGGGTCGACCTCCGCCGACGCCGCAGCGACCCGATCCCCGTCCAGGAAGACCGGCCCGAGGTCGTACTTGAACTCACCGGCGTCACAGGTGACCAACGGCGCCACCGGGTCGTCGTTGCCGACCAGCGGGTCCGGAGCAGCGCAGTCCAGCACACCGAGCGCCTGCTCCCGAACCTTCGCGTCCGCACTCTGCCGAACCGCCCGCGCCGTCCCGACCGCCGGATCGCCCGCCTCGTTCTGCCGCACCGGATGGTCGGCCGACGGCCTGGAGGTGGGAGCCTGCCCCTCGACCTTCCGGAAGGTCAGCTGGCCCGTGAGCCACTCCTCCCTCGCCGGTGTGCCCGGCTCCGTCGCCGTGCAGGCGGTGAGCAGCAAAACCAGGGCGAGGATCCTCATGCCGTTGGCTTACCACGCACCCACGGCCCGGTTCAGGCGAATCGCAACGCCATCAGCCGTTCCGCCGCAACCCGCGCACCGTCCGTGCGCACCTCTACGGCCACCTCTGCCGCTTGCGGAGCGAGCCGGAGCGCCTCGCCAAGCACCTCCGCCGTCACTGCCGGTGCCGAGCACCCGACATCCAGCCGCTCGACCTGCCTCCCCCAGTAGTACTGGTCGTACATGTGGGGCACCACGACCTGCGGTCTCCCGGCCAGCGCGGCCGTCGTGGAGGTGCCGGCGCCACCGTGGTGCACGACCAGAGCGACCCGCCGGAACAACGCCTGCTGGTTCACCTCCCCGATGGCGATGCAGTCCTCGCCGTCGTCCGGCAGTTCCAAGCCCGCCCAACCTCGTTGCAGGACAACACGTTCACCCAGCCGACGCGCTGCCTCGACGGCCCCGTCCAGTCGGCCGCGCATGCTGCCGAGACCGAAGTAGACCGGCGGCTCGCCCTCGTCCAGGAACGCCTCCAGCTCCGGACTCAGCGGCCTCCGATCGTCGAGCAACCAGGCACCGGTCTGCACCACTTCACCGGGCCCGGGCCACGGCCCGAGCACCGGATCCGCCGCGAGCCAGGGCGCATCGCCGAAGATGTGGTCACGCACGTCCTCGATCGGCGCCAGGTCCAGTTTGCCGCGTTCGTCATTGAGCGCCTCACGCGAACTCGTGAAGTACTGCCGTTGCCGCTCCCACTGCGCGAGGTTCTCCTCAGCCGTGCCCTCCACCGGAACGTTCCCGAGCATCGCCGGCGGAGCGTGATGCGGCGAGGGCATGGTGTTCGCACAGAAACTCGCGTACACGTACCGCGCCCCGATGCTCTCCGCCACGGACCGCGTCGCGTGCTGCAACGCACCCCCTGCCACGAGAACATCGGCCCGACCGGCCGCCCCCGCGACGACCCGGAACTGCTCTCTGACCGACTCCTCGGCCAACCTCCGCAACTCGCCCACCGCGAGCTCCACCGCCTTGGTGGCGCGCAGGGTGGGCCCGACCGGCGTGAAGCCGACGCCGTGGCCCGTGACGAGTCCCTCGAAGTCCGGCGGCGCCACGACCTCGACGTCGTTCCCGAGCTCCTTCAACCGCACGGCCAGCGCGGTGAGCGGCTGCGCCTCGCCCCGAGACCCGATGGTGGACAGCAGAAATCGCATCGCGGAACCCCTCAATTCCCTGTGAGGCCACGAATTGTGGGGCCGCCACCGGGTCTTGCGGCAAGCCCCACCGCGCGCTATAAGTTCCAATGGGGCAAACGATTCCGCGGCCGCCGCCCACGCGAGCGCCGCACCGCCGTCGCATCTGCTGCCCACACGGCAGCCGTGTCACGCGCCCCTCCGCCCGGACAGCAGCAGCCACGCCGCCCATCAGCCACGCCCGCCAGGCGGCCGTGCATCCCCCGCACTCAGCGATCGCGTCACCCAGCGCCCACGCTCGCGCAGCAGCCACGCCGCTCGCCCAGCCCACACCGCTCACCCCACGCCGCACCATCCCACTCCTCGCCAGCGCGGCAGCCACCCATCCACCACCCTCACCGCACAGCACCCCACCCGCGCGCCCCCGGACAGCACTCAGCCCCGGCCGAGCCTGGGGCTCAACCGGGGCTGCGGGCCAAGCGGCTCGCCCTAGTGGGCGGCGTCGTCCCAGGAGCGGCCCACGCCCACCGACACCTCCAGCGGCACCCGCAGCTGGTAGGCGTTGCCCATCTGGTCGCGCACGAGGGCCTCGACGGCCTCGCGCTCGCCCTCGGCCACCTCGAGCACCAGTTCGTCGTGCACCTGCAGGAGCATGCGCGAGCGCAGGTCCGAGGACTCGAGCGCGCGGTAGACGCCCAGCATGGCCACCTTGATGATGTCCGCGGCGCTGCCCTGGATCGGGGCGTTGAGGGCCATGCGCTCGGCCATCTCGCGGCGCTGGCGGTTGTCCGACGTCAGGTCCGGCAGGTAGCGGCGGCGGCCGAGGACGGTCTCGGTGTAGCCGTCCTTGCGGGCCTTCTCGACGATCTCGTTGAGGTAGTCGCGCACGCCGCCGAAGCGGGAGAAGTACGCCTCCATCTGCTCGCGGGCCTCTTCGGTCGGGATGCGCAGCTGCTGCGACAGGCCGAACACCGACAGGCCGTAGGCCAGGCCGTACGACATCGCCTTGATGCGGCGGCGCATCTCGCCCGTCACCTCGGAGGTGGGGATCGAGAACGCCTGCGACGCCACGTAGGTGTGCAGGTCCTCGCCCGAGTTGAACGCCGCGATCAGGCCCTCGTCGCCGGACAGCGTGGCCATGATGCGCATCTCGATCTGGCTGTAGTCCGCGGTCATCAGCTCCGCGTAGCCCTCGCCGACGACGAACGCCTGGCGGATGCGGCGGCCCTCGTCCGTGCGGATCGGGATGTTCTGCAGGTTCGGGTCCGTCGAGGACAGCCGGCCCGTGGCGGCGATCGTCTGGTGGAACGTCGTGTGGATGCGGCCGTCGTCGGCCACCGACTTCAGCAGACCGTCCACAGTGGACTTGAGCCGGGTGACGTCGCGGTGCGCGAGCAGGTGCTGCAGGAACGGGTGCTCGGTCTGCTCGAACAGGTTCTGCAGCGCGTCGGCGTCCGTGGTGTAGCCGGTCTTGGTCTTCTTCGTCTTCGGCATGTTGAGCTCGTCGAAGAGGACCGTCTGCAGCTGCTTCGGGCTGCCGAGGTTGATCTCCTTGCCGATCACCGAGTACGCGTCCTGCGCCGCCTGCTTCACGCCGGCCGCGAAGTGCGCCTCCAGCTCCGAGAGGTGCTCGACGTCGATCGCGATGCCGACGGCCTCGACCTCGTCGAGCACGTTCATCAACGGCAGCTCGAGGTTCGCGAGCAGGTCTGCGCCGCCGATCGTCACCAGTTCCTCGTCGAGCCGGTCGGCGAGCTCGGCGACGGCACGCGCGCGCAGGATCGTGCTCGTGGCGAGCTTCTGCGCCTCCTCAGACTCGTCGGAGAGCAACGACAGCTGGCCGTCACCGGACTCCTCAGCCCGCAGCTCGCGCTTGAGGTAGCGCAGCGCGAGGTCGTCCAGCGCGAACGAGCGCTGGCCGGGACGCACCAGGTAGGCGGCGAGCGCCGTGTCCGACGTCAGGCCGCGCAACTTCCAGCCGCGGGCGCGCACCCGGCGCAGCGGCAGCTTCAGGTCGTGGCCCGCCTTGGCCACGGACTCGTCGGCGAGCCACGCGGCGAGCGCCTGCTCGTCGGCCTCGTTCAGCTGCGTGACGTCGACGTACCCGCCCTCACCGGTGGCGGTGCACAGCGCGACGCCCTCCAGATCGGTCGTGATGCGCAACGCGACGCCGACCCTGCTCCCGCGGGCGTTAGCGTCGAGCCACTGCGCGAGCGTGCCCGCGGGGATCGCGCCGCCGGACACCTCGAAGCCCTCCTCGGCCTCCGGCTCGGCGGTCGACAGCGTCTGGAAGAGACGGTCGCGCAGGACGCGGAACTCCAGCTCGTCGAACAGCGCGTGCACGGCGTCGCGGTCCCACTGCTGCGCCTCGAGGCCGTCGATCGTGTACGGCAGCTCGACGTCCTTGATGAGCTCCGTGAGCTGGCGGTTCATGATGATGTTCGCCAGGTTGCCGCGCAGCGCCTCGCCGACCTTGCCCGGCACCTCGTCGATGCGGTCGACCAGCTCGTTCAGCCCGCCGAACTGGTTGAGCAGCTTGATGATCGTCTTCGGGCCGACGCCGGGGGTGTTCGGCAGGTTGTCCGACGAGTCGCCGCGCACCGCCGCGTAGTCCGCGTACTGGTCGGGCCGCACGCCGTGCTTCTCCTCGACGTACGCCGGGGTGAAGCGGCCCATCTCCGAGACGCCCTTGACCGGGTACAGCACCGTCACCTTGTCGTTGACCAGCTGGAACGCGTCGCGGTCGCCGGTGACGATCTCCACCTCGACGCCCTGCGCCACGGCCTGCGTGGTCAGGGTCGCGATGATGTCGTCCGCCTCGTAGTTCTCCTTCTCCATGGTCGGGATGGCCAGCGTGGCCAGCACGTCCTTGATCAGGGAGACCTGGCTGCGGAACTCGTCCGGCGTCTTCGAGCGGCCGGCCTTGTACTCGGGGTACTGCTCGGAGCGGAACGTCTTGCGCGAGACGTCGAACGCCACCGCCACGTGCGTCGGCTTCTCGTCGCGCAGGATGTTGATCAACATGGACGTGAACCCGTACACGGCGTTCGTGACCTGGCCCGTCTTCGTCACGAAGTTCTCTGCGGGCAGGGCGTAGAACGCTCGGTAGGCCATCGAGTGACCGTCGATGAGCAGGAGCCGCTTCACGTCTGAGGTAGTCACGGGCCCGAGTCTAGGGTGGGGGTCTGACAGTTCTGCTTGAACCCTTGGAGCACGCGTGACCCCCGACCTGCCACTCGACTTCGCCGACGAGCAGTTGCACACCCGCATGGGCATCGAAATCACCCGATGGGATGTGCAGGAGATGATCGGCACGATGCCGGTGAAGGGCAACCGCCAGCCGTTCGGCCTGCTCCACGGCGGTGCGAACGCGGTGCTCGCCGAGCAGCTGGGGTCCATCGCGTCCGCCATGCACGCCTCCGAGCACGGCCTCATCGCACTCGGGCTCGAGCTGTCCTGCACCCACCACCGAGCGGCGCGCGAGGGGATCGTGACCGGTGTGGCACGGCCGATCCACCTGGGACGCAGCACGACCACGTACGAGATCGTGATCACCGACGAGGAGGGCAGGCGCACCTGCACCGCCCGCCTCACCTGCATCCTGCGCCCCAAGCCGCCGGGCGCCTGAGAACTGGGGTAAACCACACCATTTTTGTGTGGCCCACCCCAGTGTGCGACCAAGATCAGCCCGAGATCGTGGTGCGCATGACCTTCACGACTCGACTGACAGCAGCGGTCCTGTGCGGCGCGCTGGTCGCGGCCACGGCCCCGGCCACCGCGTCGGCCCGCACGGCTCGCGGCGCGCTCCTCGACGTCGTCCCGGTGTCCACGGTGGACACCACCCAGCTGGTCGAGTACCTGGGGGACCACGCCCTGGACGCCTCGCGCGTCCGCTTCGCCGTGGAGGCGAAGCGCATCACCTACCGGACCATCGACGCCTTCGGCAGACCGACGACGGCAAGCGCGCTGATCGCCTTGCCGCGCAACGGAGACCGCACGCCGCGGCAGGCCACCTGGCTGCACGGCACCACGGGCTACCGGGGTTCCGTCGCGTCGGTGGCGGACGGCAACGACCGAGCCGCGACCTACCTCTTCGCCTCGGCGGGCTACCTGACCACGGCCCCGGACTACCTGGGCCTGGGCACCGGCCCCGGTTTTCACCCGTACGTGGACGTCAGCTCCACCGTCACGGCGTCCGTCGACGCCCTGCGCGCCGCCCGCGCCCACGCCGCCTCGCTGGGCCTGCGCCCGGACCGGCGCGTCATGATCACCGGCCACTCCCAGGGCGGTCACGCGGCCATGGCACTGGGCCGGGCCCTGCAGCACGGCGCCGACCCACGCCTGGAGGTGGGCGCCCTGGCCCCGATAGGTGGCCCGTTCAAGCCGAGCCTGCTCGTGGCCAGAGCGCTGAAGGACGAGATCGCCAACGGCGTCGCGTACATGGCGTACTGGACGGTGGCCTGGAACCGCCTCTTCCACCTCTACGACAGCCCGGCCGAGGTCTTCCGCGACCCGTCGATCGAGGCCCTGTTCGACGGCGAGCACCGCAACGAGGACATCTTCCCGCGCCTCCCGGCCACGATGCGGGAGCTCCTGACCGACGGCTACTTCGCCCGCCTCCAGCACCCCACCGGCGTCCTGGAGGCGAAACTGCGCGAGGCGGACAGCACCTGCGACTGGCGCCCGGAGGTGCCCGTCACGCTCTACTCCTCGGCAGGCGACCGCGACACGCTCCTCGAAACGTCCGCGTACTGCGACCGTCGGCTGGAGCAGCGCCACGCCCGCAGCACGCTCGTCGACCTCGGCGCGGACGTGAACCACGGCAGGGCGGCCAAACTGGCCCTGCCCCGGATCCTGGCCGACTTCGACCGCGCCTGAAACGAAAAGCGGGGCGGAGGACAAGTCCTCCGCCCCGCTCCCCCGAACGAAAACCCTCAGTGGGCCTCGCCCAGGTACGCGTCGCGCACCCGCTGGTCGGCCAGGAGCGAGTGCCCCGGACCGTCCAGGGTGGTCCTGCCGAGGTCGATCACGTAGCCGTGGTCCGACAACGCGAGCGCCGCCAGGGCGTTCTGCTCCACCAGGAGGATGGTGGTGCCGAGCGACTGCAGCTCCTTGATGGTGTCGAAGATCCGCTGCGTCATGATCGGCGAGAGGCCCATGGAGGGCTCGTCGAGCATGAGCAGGCGGGGCTTGGACATCATCGCGCGGCCGATGGCGAGCATCTGCTGCTCACCACCGGAGAAGAGGCCCGCCTTGTTGTGGCGGCGCTCTCCCAGGACGGGGAACAGCTCGTAGACGCGGTCCATGTCGGCCTGGACACCGTCGTCCTTGCGGACGTACGCGCCGAGCTGCAGGTTCTCCTCCACGGTCATGCGCGGGAAGAGCCGGCGTCCCTCGGGCGAGTGCGAGATACCCATGCCGAGGATGGCGTGGGCGGGCTCGCCGTGGATCTCCTTGCCCTGGAACCGGATGGAGCCGTTGGTCGGCCGCAACAGACCCGAGATGGTGCGCAGGGTCGTGGTCTTGCCCGCACCGTTCGAGCCGATCAGCGACACGATCTGGCCGGCCTCGACGGTGAACGAGATGTCGCGGACGGCCTCGATGGCGCCGTAGGCGACCGAAAGGTTGCGGACTTCGAGCAGCGCGGTCATGCCTGCTCCTCCTCAGCAGCAGCGGCGGCCTCGACGTCGTGCTGGACTTCCTCCGGCGGCTTGCCGAGGTAGGCCTCGACCACCCGCGGGTCCGCCCGCACGACCTCGGGGCTGCCCTCGACGAGCAGCTCGCCCTGCACGAGCACGGAGACCGAGTCGCACAGACCGAAGATGAACTTGATGTCGTGCTCGATGACCACGACGGACACACCCGTCTCGCGGATGCGGAAGATCAGCTGCTGCGTCGCTTCCGTCTCCTGCGGGTTCATGCCCGCGGTGGGCTCGTCCAGCAGCAGCACCGCCGGGTCCGTCGCGAGCGCACGCGCGATCTCCAGACGGCGCTGGTCGCCGTAGGGGAGGTTGCGCGAGAGCTCGTCCTCGACGCCGTTCAGGCCGACGAACGCGAGCAGCTCCCGCGACCGCTCGCGCGCCGCCTTCTCCCCGCGCTGGTAGGCGGGGCCGTGGAACAGCGAGGCCAGCGGGCCCTGCTTCATCCGGACGTGCCGGCCGACCATGACGTTCTCCAGCACGGTCATGCTGGGGAACAGGCGGATGTTCTGGAACGTGCGGGCCACGCCCGCGTCCGTCACCTTCGCCGGGTCGCCGGGCAGGACGTTGCCCTTGAGCAGCACCTGCCCGGTGGTCGGCGTGTACAGACCCGTCAGGCAGTTGAAGAAGGTGGTCTTCCCCGCGCCGTTCGGGCCGATGAGGCCGACGATCTTGCCTTCCTCGAGCGTCAGAGTGACGCCCTTCAACGCCTTGAGGCCACCGAAGACCATCGAGACGTCGCGCGCCTCCAAAACCGGCGTGCTCATGCCTTCTTCGCCTCCAAATGCGCCTCTTCGGCGTTCTCGTCGGCGCGTTCGACCATCTCAGCGCGCCTGTGCGCATCGGGGATCAGGCCGACCGGCCGGAACCGCATGATCAGGATCAGCGCGAGGCCGAAGATCATGAGGCGGTAGTCCTCGAAGTCCCTCAGCTTCTCGGGCAGCACGAACAGCAGCGCGGCACCGAGGACGGCGCCGGGGATCGAGCCCATGCCGCCGAGGATGACCGCCGCGAGCAGCGTGACCGACTCGAGGAACTTGAACGACTCGTACGAGACGGTGCCGTTCTTGTGCGCGAACACCGCGCCCGCGAGACCCGCGAGCATGGCGCCGATGAGGAACGCGAGGATCTTCATCTTGCCGGTGCGGATGCCCATCGCGCGGGCGGCGTCCTCGTCCTCGCGGATCGCGATCCAGGCACGGCCGATGCGGCTGAACTTGAGGTTCGCGAACACCGCCATCGTCGCCGCGACGAGCAGCACGATGAGGACGTAGTAGAGGACACCGGCGGGCAGCTTCACCGCGCCGATCGTGAACGACTTGTTGAACTCCGCCCCGAACAACGACAGCGCCGGAATGCCCGGGATGGCGTTGGAGCCGTTGGTGAAGCCACCGATGTCGTTCTGCGCGGAGCGGGTGAAGATCTCACCGAACGCCAGCGTCACGATCGCCAGGTAGTCACCGCGGACCCGCAGCGTCGGCGAACCGACGATGGCGCCGAAGATGCCGGCCACGACTGCCGCGATGACGGCGGCGACGGGGAACGGCAGGTCGAAGCCGAAGTACGCGGTGGCGGCACCGGAGAAGTTCGCTGCCACGAGGGCACCGATGCCCATGAACGCCACGTACCCGAGGTCGAGCAGACCCGCGAGGCCGACGACGATGTTCAGGCCGATCGCGGTGGCGGCGTAGATGCCGATGTTCGCCGCGACCGTCATCCAGTACTCGTTGCCCGCCTCGGTGAACGGCAGCAGCAGCGCGCACGCGGCCAGCACGATCACGCTGAACACGCGGTGCTGCTCCGACAGGGCCGAGATCCAGCGGACGAACCCGACGCCGCTCAGCGCCGCCAGCAGACCGCCGGCGAACCCGAGGAACGACAGGAAGATCGCGCCCGCGTACGGGTTGGCCGAGCCGACGCCACCGGTGGTCAGCATCGCGGCGACGGCGTAGAGCACCGCGCCGAACGACACCAGCAGCACCAGGTACGCGACCGGCGTGGAGACCTTGAACTTCCACTCGCCCACCGGCTCGATGCCGATGCCGTAGCCCGCCAGGATCGTCAGCACACCGGCGACGAGGCCGACGATGCCACCGAACGCCGTGGCGCCGTCGAGGGCCGTCACGGCACCAAGGCCGCCACCCTTGACGGTGATGTACGCCGTGTTGACGAACGACACGAGCGTGAGGCCCCAGCCGAGCGCCCGGACGACGCGGCCCTTGGACGGGACCGGCGCGAAGGCGGCGACGAGGACGAGGACGCCCAGCACCAGCACGTGCCACCGGAAACCGGTGACCTGGAACGGCGCGTCGAAGAACTGCAGCGTCGACTTGTCGGGCCAGTTGCCGTCGTTGAGCGTGAACGTGACCCACGGCAGGAGTGCCGCGACGATGCCGAGCACGCCACCGGCGGCCGCGAACGGCTTGCCGAGAGGCGCGAGCGCGGAGCGCTTCGCAGAGGTGTCGACCGTACTCATGCGCGCACCCTTTCCGGCTCACCGAACAGACCCTGCGGGCGGAAGACGAGCACGAGGATCAGCACGACGAAGATCCACACGTAGTCGTACTGGGTGCCGCCCGGCATGTACTGACCGGCCACGGTCTTGATCAGACCGATGATGAACGCGCCGATGACCGCGCCGCGGATGCTGCCGACGCCGCCCAGGACGGCCGCCGTGAAGGCGAAGATGCCGTTCTGGAAGCCCATGTCGATGTTGATGTTGTTCAGGTAGCCGCCGAACATGATGCCCGCGACACCGGCGAGCACGGCACCGATGATGAACGTCAGCACGATCACGCGGTCGGGGTTGACGCCCATGAGCTTCGCGGTGTCGGGGTCCTGCGCGGTGGCCCGCATCGCGCGGCCCATGCGGGACCGGTTGATGTAGGTCTGCAGGATGACCGCGAGGCCCACGGAGAGCACGACGAGCATGATGCCGGTCCACGAGATGTTGACCGAGCCGATCGTCAGGTTGCCCTCGGGGAAGACCTTCGGGTACGGCAGGTTCGACTTGGCGTTCGGGTAGAAGACGCGCACAGCCTCCTGCAGGAACACGGACACGCCGAGCGCTGTGATCAGCGGTGCCAGCCGGGGCGCGTTGCGCAGCGGCCGGTAGGCGAACCGTTCCATGATCACGGCCACGACGACCGCCACCACGATGCCGCCGACGAACATGAGCGGCAGTGCCACGGCAGGCGACTTCTTGAGGTCGTCAGGAAGAAGCGTGAACGTGGCGAGGCCTCCGTACGAGGCCACCATGAAAACCTCGCCGTGAGCGAAGTTGATCAGCTGGATGATGCCGTACACCATCGTGTACCCGAGGGCGATCAGGGCGATCAACGCACCCTGAACGACCCCGTTGGCCAGCTGTTGGAGCAGGACTGACACGACTACCTCCGTAGACGGCGGGGGCGAGCAAACAACGCCCGCCCCCGCCGTGGCTCAATCAGTGACTAGGTAGCCGTCAGCCGGTGAACTCGCCGGTCTGAACGTCCTTCCACTTGCCGGACGTGACCGAGTAGACGGTCAGGACCTTGTTGGTGCTGTCGCCGTACTGGTCGAACTTGACGTTGCCGGTCGCGCCGGAGCCCGTGTAGGAGCCGACGTTGGTCAGCATGGCGTCACGCTTCGAGTCGTCCCAGGCAGCGCCACCCTCGAGGGTCTTGGCCAGACCACCGATGATCGCGTTCGCGGCGTCGTAGGAGAACGCACCGTAGGCGGCGTAGTCCTCCTTGCCGAACTTCGCCTTGTACGCGTCGACGAAGGCCTTGGCCGTGGCCAGGGACTCGGTCGGGGCACCGACGGAGGTGGCGAGGTCGCCCTCCTTGCCGCCGAGCTCGATGAACTTGCCGTCGTAGATGCCGTCGCCGCCCATCAGCGGAACGTCGAGACCGGCGTCCTTCATCTGCTTGGACAGCGGGCCGGCGACCGGGTACTCACCGCCGTAGTAGACGGCCTCCGGGCCGAGGGCCTTGATCTTGGCGATCACGCCGGAGAAGTCGGTGTCCTTCTCGCCGACCTTCTCGGAGCCGACGATCGTGCCACCCTTCTTGGTGACCTGCTTCGACAGCTCGGCCGCGAGGCCCTCACCGTAGGTCTTGCCGTCGGTGATGATCGCGATCTTCTTCTTGCCGGCCTTCTCGACGAGGTAGTTGGCCGCGTACGGGCCCTGCAGGTCGTCGGTGGTGCAGACGCGGAAGTAGTTGTCGAACTGGCGCTTCGGGGCCGTCAGGAAGTCGTTGCCCCTGGTGAGCGACGGGTTCGTGTTGGCGGGCGACACCTGGGGGATCTTCTTGTCCCGCAGGATCGGCTGCACGGTCTGGGCGACCGACGAGTTCAGCGTGCCGACGACACCGACGACGTTCGGGTCGGTCGACAGCTTCGTGGCGGCCTGGGCACCCTTGGCGGGGTTGGCCTCGTCGTCCTGAGCCGACACGGCGAGCTTGAAGCCCGGAACCGTGCACTTCTTGTTCGCCTCGTCCACGGCGAGCTCGGCGGACTGCTTGATGCCGACGCCGAGAGCGGACAGGTTCCCGGACAACGGGGCGACAACACCGACGGTCAGAGTGCCCTTCGACGTGTCGCAGCTGCCCCCGGTGGTGCCGCCGCCCTCGGTCTTGTTCGAGCCACAGGCTGCAAGAACAAGCAGCGAGGCGCCGACGATCGCTGCGGACTTCACAGAGTGCTTACGCACGTGATGTCCCTCCTATATCCCTGCTCCCGGCTACGCGAGATCTCCGCGCACCGCTCCATCACCCTCTCCTGAGGGATGGCCGGAACCTAGGCGATGACTGTGACCGCAGTCATCAAAGCCAATGGGCTCGTGACCATAACGCAACGCGGCGTTATGTTTCACTTAAGCAATGTCACAGACTGTAACCTTCGTTCACTCTTTGGACGGCTGCCATAACCTCGTCGTATGACTCCCCGTCGTCGGGTGATCGCAGTCGTGTGCACCGCGGCCGTAGTGGTGGCCGCTGTGCTCGCATTGCGCGAGTCCGATGATGCCTCGAAGAAGCCCAGCTCAGAAGCAGTTCGCTTAACTAAGTACACAGCAGATTTCGTCGAGGTTTCCCCTCGACCGGCTCCGCCCAGGCCTCCGTCCTCCGTATGGAGCAGCGGCGGACGGGTCCAATGGGCACCCGTGGACGGCGCGGCCGGGTACGAGGTGGACGGCCGGCTCGTCGCCTCACCCGAGATCACGGGCTCCGGAACGCCGGAGGTGCGCGCGGTGGACGCCTTCGGGCAGCGATCTTCACCGGTCAGGGCGGAGGAGCGCCCGAGTGACGACAGTTGGCGCCAGGCGGTCGACGGCTGGCTGGACGACTTCGACGACTCGTTCTTGGAACGCCGCTACCACCTGAGTGCCCGTGACGGCTGCGTTAACCCCGGATCTGGCTCCGGAGGGCGTCTCGTGCTCGACATGCCGTGCGGCGACGACACGGCCGTGCTGCGCGCACGGACGCCGTTGCGGCTGAGCGACTCGGGCGAACGGGGCCGGGTGGCCGTGGTGACGGACGCCGCCGGGCCGCGCGGAAGGCTCGTGCTGGACCTGGTGCCCGGAACGCCTGATCGACTCGGACCCATACCTCCCGCTGATGCGGTCCGGGTGGTCGTGGACGACTCCGTGGCGCCCGGAACGCGCGGAGCAGGCGTTCTGCATCGATTCGAAGCGGTGGTCACAGATAACGATGTGCGCGTCGTGCAAGATGGCGCCCAGATCGCGTCCGTGCCGGTGTCGCCGAAGTGGCGCGAGGCGAGCGTTCTGGTCGGCGTGACGCCTCCGCCGGGCTATCCCGGACGCGTGGAGATCGACGCCGTGGGCATCACCGGGTCGCGCGGACCCGTGGACGAGGTGACCGAGACGTCCATCGTCGCGGGGACGCTGCGCGTGCTCGAACCCGAGGAGGAGGCGCCGGGCATCGGCACGGCGCGCGCACCACTGCGTGGAGCCCCTTCGGCGCGGTTGAGGACGACGGTGCGCCTCGGTGACGGCGGTGACCCGAACGGCCTGGTCGCGCAGCTCGGCACCGCGAGGGTGCCGTTGCGGCCGGTGGTGAGCGGCTGGTCGGCGGCGGAGGGCAGCGAGTTGACGCTGGTCGGCGACGTGCCCGCCGAGCTGCTCACCGAGGACGGGACCGACGCGCTGTCGCCGTTCGTGTTGCGCATGCCGGGCGCGTCGCAGGCGCAGGTGCTGGAGAGCTACTTCGAGGTGCCGCGCCAGTCCCCGGTGCGGCTGGAGAACGCCCCGCGGGAGCCGACGCCCGTTTTGCCCGTGATGACGGCTGAGTTCGTCCGTGTGACCCCGAACGACGCGACGCTGGCGATCACCCTGGACGCCGCTCCGGCGCGTTCAGTGGCGCCGTTGGCGGGCTTCGAGGTGTACGTCGACAGCTCTCTCGCGGCGACCGTGCCGATTCCGGGCGGCGTCGGGGGCCGGCACGAGCTGCGGCTCGCGCTGAAGGGCGGCCACAACGTCGAAGTCCGCCTGCGCCCCGAGGATCCGGGGCGGCAGACGGACTCCGTGTGGCTCGAACTCAGCCGACGCTGACTCAGCCGAAGTTCTCGATGACGGCCTCTGCGACGGCCTTCATCGTCGTGCGGCGGTCCATGGCGGTGCGCTGCACCCAGCGGAACGCCTCCGGCTCGCTCAGACCCTGCTTGGTCATGAGGATGCCCTTGGCCCGCTCCACCGTCTTGCGGGTCTCCAGGCGTTCGGTGAGCCCGGCGACCTCCTGCTCCAGTGCGGCCAGCTCGTTGAACCGGCTCATCGCCAGCTCGATCGCGGGCACGAGGTCCCGCTTCGCGAACGGCTTGACCAGGTACGCCATCGCACCCGCGTCACGGGCGCGTTCGACCAGGTCGCGCTGGCTGAACGCGGTGAGGATCACGACGGGCGCGATCCTGTTGCCCGCGATGTGCTGCGCCGCCTCGATCCCGTCGACCTTGGGCATCTTGACGTCCAGGATCACCAGGTCGGGATCGAGCTCGGTGGCGAGCTTGATGGCCTCTTCACCATCTGCGGCCTCGCCCGCCACGTCGTAGCCCTCTTCGCGCAACATCTCCACGAGGTCGAGGCGGATCAGAGCCTCGTCCTCGGCGACGAGCACGCGGGGGGCCTTGCGCGTGGCATCGGACTGGGCCTCGGCAGCCTGCTGGGTCACCGGGGTCCTCCTGACGATCGTTCCTGCGGGCGAAAGAGCAGTCTACCGGCGGTGAGGCCGCTGATCAGGCTCGGTGGCCGTGACGGCAGACACGAACTCCTCAGGCCACGGGTACGTGCGCAGGCCCTGCTCGACGTCCTCGGCCGGCGCGTCGATGCGGCGCAGCACGACCTGGCGGGTGGTCCCGAACTCCGGGTGGTCGAGCTTGCGCCTGATCTCGTCCTCCGCCGGGCCGCCGGCCCATTCGGCGAACCAGGCCCCGCCCATCGGGAGTGCTCGCAGCCAACTGGCGTCATGCCACAGGTGTACCCGGCGCAGCAGGGCGCTCCCAGTGGCCGCTTCCGCGACCTCGTCGTCGTTGCCGCCGCCGTCGGTGTGGTCGACGCCGCGGTGCTCGTGCATCCAGCGGACGTAGCGCATGCCCACGTCCCAGGCCTGCTCGTCGACCCCGGCCAGCACGACGCCGGCGTCACCAGTGGTCAGCTCGGCCGAGCGCCGGTACTGCCGGTGCTCGAGACCGGCGACGCCCATGCCGAAACCGCCCTCGGTGCGCGGCAGCAGTTCGAACAGCAGCGGGCCGAGAGCCCTGTCGGCCAGGTGCAGCCTGAGCGTCTCCCCCGGTTCCACGGTCCGGAACGCGTGGGTGGGCGTGACGATGCTCGCGGGCGGCATCAGCTGGAGCATGCTCGCCGCGGTGCACCCGGCGAGCAGCACCTGCGCCTCGAGCCGGCACTGGGCCTCGGTGGCCGCGTCGGGCAGCACCGGGCCCCCGTCGCGGACGGCCGGGACCGCCTGGGACAGGTTCTCGCCCGTGTAGGTGCGCCGGAGGTCGGCCAGCTGGTCCGTGGTGGACAGACGTGCCATGACAGCAGTCCTCGTTTCCGCCGCCCGGCTCGGCAAGACAAGGACGCATGTGTCACGCGTCTACGTGGTCTGTTCGCTTCGGTGAGCAGGAGTTGCTGAACACCGCGGCGGAGAACGCCGCTCACTGCCGGGGAGCGGCTCCAGCCTCACGTCTGCTCGGACGCCACGAACCACGTTACCGGATCGGCGCACCTGGTTTTCCCGCTCGGCGTTCCTAGTCGGCTCCGACGATCAGCTTGTACTTCACGTCGATCTCCTTGCCGCCGCCGGATCCGCGGATCACGAGCTCGTGCTCACCGGAGGTGGGAGCGGGGATCCACGCGTACAGGCCGCAGCCGACCGAGTTGACCCGGCCGGTCTGGGCGCCGTAGGGGTTGCCCGCCCGCGCCTCGAAGGTGAACGGCGTGGCGGTCACCTTCGTGAGCGTCTGCGTCGAGCCGTCGAGGAGCACCTCGCCCTGCGCGCCCTTCATGAACGCCTCGCAGGAGGCGATGTCGCTCGCGAGGTTCACGGCCGGAGCGAGCAGTGGTTTGTCGGCGGGGACCCGGCACTGCCGCTCGACGGGACCCCCGCCGAGCGACCCGGCGAGCAACCAGACGTCGACGGGCTGGTCGCGCATGCAGTAGCGCCCGGAGGTGTCGGACACCGGATTGGTGCCGGAGGGCTGGGTGGCCCAGGTCCACCAGCGCGCCTGGAAATCGGCCGGCGCCAGTTCGTCCGAAGTGGAGGGTTGCGGGGAAGGGGGTTGTGCCGCCATTTGCGCGTTTCCGCCACAACCGGCGAGCAGAACAACTAAGAACAGCAGGACTATCCTCACTGGTTCTCGCGTCCCTTGCGTCGTTGTTCCTCCGCGCGCTCTCGGCAGCGGCGCAGGAACTCCTGGTCGTCGTCTGCGTTCGTGGCCGCGAACCGCCCCGGCCGGTCGTACTCGGGATAAGCGGGAGCACCGCGCTCCTGTGCCGCGAAACGCGCGCGTCCGGTCCCCACCGGACGCCCCGCGACGAGCCAGGCGATCGAGCCGACCAACGGGAACAGCAGGACCAGGAGAAGCCACAACACCTTCGGCAGGTTGCGAACGGAACCGTCGTCGGTCGTGATCACGTCCACCACGGCGAAAATCGTCAGTCCCAGCATCAGGACTCCGAACAGCCCTCCGAAGTACAGCATCTCCACCCCCAGGTCGTGCGGTCGCCGCACATCGTGGCACAAGAACAACTCGGTGCACATGGTTCACATGTCAATCACATGCAGAAGAATTCGCGGACCGGTGGACAATTCAGGTTCTGAATGCGAAAAGCTCTCCCGAATTCCGTTCGGCACGATTCAGACGGCGTTGCGCGCCCGGAACGTTCACAGCGCCGCTGACGCTGAGCACCAGACCTCCTGCGCATCCGTTGCCCGGCCAGTGAGCGCGCCTTAGCGTCGGTCGCATGCCCCAGGGTGCCGAGAGCTTGCTGGACGTGCTGGCCGCGCACGACGTCGAGGTGGTGTTCGGCCTGCCCGGCGTGCACAACCTCGCGATCTGGGAAGCGCTCCAACAGCGTCCAGGTATCCGCATGATCGGTGTGCGTCACGAGCAGACGGCGGTCTACGCGGCCGATGGCTACGCACGCTCCACGGGCAAGCTCGGCGTGGCGGTCGTGACCACCGGTCCCGGAGCGGCGAACACCCTGGGCGCCACGGGTGAGGCGTGGGCGTCCGGCAGCCCGGTGCTCGTGATCGCCACGGACATCCCCTCGACGCTCCGGCGGCCCGGCGTCCACTGCGGCGCGCTGCACGAGACGCGCGACCAGAAAGCCATGTTCACGCCGGTCACCAAGGCGGCGTTCGAAGTGACGTCCGCCCACGAACTCGCCACGTACGCCGACAGGGCCGTGCGGCAGGCCTTGCAAAGCCCGCACGGCCCGGTCTACCTCGGCGTGCCAACGGACTTCCTCTCCGCCGAAGTCCCGCACCACACCGTCGCGAAGACCGAACCTGCTCACACCGACGTCGACCTCACCGAAGCGGCGCAGCTCGTCGCCGCGGCCGAGAGGCCACTCATCTGGGCAGGCGGCGGTGCGGCACGATCCGGTGCGGGAGCCGCCATCGGCGCGTTGGCCGACAAGCTCCAGGCACCGATCATCACGACGTACGGAGCACGCGGCCTGACGGACAGCCCTCTCGTCGTGCGCGGTCCAGTGCACGCACCGCCCGTGGGCAAGCTGTGGGACGACGCCGACCTCGTGATCGCGATCGGCACCGACTTCGACGGCATGATGACCCAGAACTGGTTGCAGCCGAAGCCGCGGACGCTGCTGGCCGTCAACATCGACAAGGCCGAGGCGAACAAGAACTACCCGGCCGACGTCACGCTCGAAGGCGACGCCGCCACCGTGACGTCCGCCCTCGCCGCGAAGGTGACCGCCAAGCGGGCCGTGGTCGACGTGGAGGCGGTCAACGCCGAAGTGCGCGCGCTGGCCGAAGCCGACTCCCCCGACGCGTCGAAGTTGTTGCGGGCGCTGGAAGGCACCGACGCCACGATCGTCGCCGACATGTGCATCCCCGGCTACTGGATCGGCGGCTTCCACCACGTCACCAGACCCCGTGGCCTCGCCTACCCGGTCGGCTGGGGCACGCTCGGTTTCGGTTTCCCGGCGGCCATCGGCGCGGCCGTCGAACACCGCACGATCGCGGTCGTCGGGGACGGAGGCTTCCTCTTCGCGTGCGGCGACCTCGCGACGTTGAAGCAGGAAGGGCTGCCGCTCACCATCGTGCTCGTCGACGACGGCGGCTACGGCATGCTCCGCTACGACCAGCAGATCGCGAACCACACCATCAGCGGCGTGGACCTCACCCGCCCCGACTTCGCCAAGCTGGCCGAGAGTTTCGGCATCCCGGCCGTCACCCTTTCCGGTTTCGACGACCTGAAGTCCGCGCTGGACGACGCCGAGGGCCCCACCATGATCGTGGTGAACGCGAGCCTCAAGCCCCCGATCACCACCTCCCCTCGCTGGTACCGCAAAACGTCCTCCTGATCACGGGAGCCCTCGGTACCGTCCGTCCATGAGACGTGGGCTGGTGATCGTGCTCGTCGTCCAGGCGGTGGTGCTGACCGCGTTGTCGGGCCGCTACGGCTTCCACCGCGACGAGCTCTACTTCATCGCGGCCGGCAAACGCCCCGACTGGGGCTACGTCGACCAGCCACCGATCACCCCGCTCCTCGCCCGCCTCACGACGGAGGTGTTCGGCGAGACCCCGTTCGGCCTCCGCGTGATCGCCACGGTTCTGGCACTCGGCATCACCGTCGTGGTCGCCCTCATCGCGGACGAACTGGGCGGCGGCACCACCTTCGCGGCCGCGGCCGCGGCGACGTCGACGTTCGTCCTCGCCGTGGGCCACATGCTGTCCACCGCCACCGTCGACCTGCTGGTCTGGGTGCTCCTCGCCTACTTCGCGATCAAGGTCCTGAAGACGCGCGACCGCCGCTGGTGGCTCGCCATCGGCGCAACGGCCGGAATCGGCCTCGCCAACAAGTGGTTGCTGCTGTTGTTGCTGGCCTCCATGGCGATCGCCCTGCTCGCCGTCGGCCCCCACGACGTCCTGCGCACCTGGTACCTCCCGGCTGGCATGGGTGTGTGCGCCGTGCTCGCAACCCCGGTCGTCATCTGGCAGGCGCTGCACGACTTCCCGTTGCTCACCGTCGCCCGGGGCATCAGCGAGGACGACGGCGCCGAGAACCGCATCCTGTTCGTCCCCATGCAGATCGTGCTGTTGTCACCTCTGCTCGTGCCGGTGTGGCTGCTCGGCTTCCGGAACCTGTGGCGCGACAGGACCTACCGCTCGATCGCACTCGCCTACCCGATCCTCTGCGCCCTGTGCCTCATCACCGGCGGCAAGCCGTACTACGCCGTCCCCCTGCTCCTCGTGCTGACGGCGGCAGGAGCCCGCCAAGCCCAGGAATGGCTGCTGCGACACAGGACCACCGGCAGCGTCATGGTCGCCTCGAGCATCGTGCTCGCCGTGCTCGTCTCGTTGCCGATCCTGCCGCCGAGCGCCTTACCCCCGGTCGTCGCCATCAACCCGGAACAAGGCGAGCAGATCGGCTGGCGAGAACTGGCCCTGACCGTCCAGGACGCCTTCCTGGCGCACGACCGACCCACCGTCATCACCCGCAACTACGGCCAGGCCGGCGCGATCGAGACCCACACCGGCCTGCCCGTCTGGTCCGGCCACATGTCCTTCTACGACTGGGGACCTCCCCCGCCGGGCCCCTCGAAGGTGCTCCTGGTCGGGTTCGACAACCCACCGTTCACCGACTGCGAGATCATCGCCCAGCACCACAACCCAGTGGAAAACGAAGAAGACGGCACGGCGATAAGGCTGTGCACGGCCCCAACGGAACCATGGGAAACCCTCTGGCCGAAACTACGCCACTACTACTGAAAGACCACCGCCCACTTAGGACTTTGGACCTTCTCCAACACGAACCCCTCTTCGGCTGAACTTGCCCGAACACGTTGGAATCACACGATGTTTGGCCCTAGCTTCATTTCATGCCAAAGAGAGACTCCACGGTCCGAGGCCGAGAACTCGGCGCGGGCATACGCGCGGCCATCGAGAAGGCGGGCCTGACCGGACGCGGCGCCTCGCACCTCGCCGGCTGGGACCCCGCCAAGCTGTCCGACCTGATGAACGGCAAGGGCGGCATCAGCGAACACGACCTCATCCGCCTGCTGGGAGTCTGCCGCACCCCGCTGGAGGAGTCCGACCACCTGCTGACGATGTTCAGGGAGGCCGACCGGTCGGGCTGGCTCCAGATCCACGGCGAGCGGCAGCCCATCCTGCCTCGCACGATCGGCGAGCACGAGGCGGTCGCGGCGGAGATCCTCTGCTGGAGCATGAACCTGATCCCCGGTGCACTCCAGCTCCCCGACTACATGCGGGCGTTGATCGCAAGCAACCCGAACTCACCTGCCGAAGAAGCCGACTCCCGCGTCACCGCCCGCTCGGCGCGACAACAGGTGTTGATCCAGCGCCGCTGCGCCATGACCTTCTACATCCACGAGCAGGCACTCCTGCTTCCCGCCGGCGGGCCGGAAGTGATGTCCGATCAGCTGGACCACGTGTTGACCATGAGCAAGCGCTCGTACATCACCGTTCGCATCGTGCCCGTCTCAGCGGGCGCGCACGCAGGGCAGGCGGGCTCTTTCACACTCATGAGGTTCGACAAGCTCGACCCGGTGGTCTTCATCGACGCCGAGAACCACGGTGTCTTCCTGGACGACAAAGCCTCTGCCAAGGCCTACACGAACATCCTCAAGTCACTCGATCGCACGGCGCTGGATGCGGAACAATCGAAGGAGTTGATCGAACGCATCGCCGTGTGAGGAGCCTGCCAGATGACCGGATGGCGGAAGAGCAGCTACAGCGCCAATGGCACCGACTGCGTGGAGGTCGGACACGGCGTCGGAGTCCGCGACAGCAAGGCTCCCACCACCCACCTCGCACTCGGACCGGCCGCGTGGTCCGCGTTCCTCACCGCCGCGAAGGCTGACAAACTCACCCGGTGACCCGAACCTGGCCCGAGAAGAAGGCCGCCGACGAGGCCGCGCTCGCCTGGGAGTTCCTGGACTTCCTCCGCAAGACCGCCGTGCTGAAGGTCGACGGGCTGACCCGCGAGCAGGCAGCCGCGGCCCCGATCAGCACGTCCCCGAAGCTGACGGCCCTGGGCGTGCTCAAACACCTGACCGCCGTCGAGCGGTACTGGCTGTGCATCGCGGGCGCGGGCCTCGACCTGCCGTCGCTGTGGAAGGGCGACCCGGACCCGTCCTGGGACCTCGCGGACGGCGACACCCCGGCATCGCTCATCGAGGCCTACCGCCAGGAGTGGGCGAACGCCGAGGCGGTGAAGAAGCTCGACCCCGACGCGATGGCGGCGGACGGCGAACGCACCGTGCGCTGGATCCTCGCCCACGTTGCGCAGGAGACCGCACGGCACGTCGGCCACCTCGACCTGCTGCGCGAACTCGCCGACGGTCAGACCGGCGAGTGATCGCAAGCCGGCCCGGCGGAGTCGAGCGTCACGGCTGGTGCGTGTGCCCGACCGCGGCGTTGCGGCAGACCTCCTGAAGCGCGGTCACCGCGTCGCGCAGCAGCGGGTTGGTGTTCGCCGTGCGGTGGACGACGTGCACGTGCCTGCGCAACGGCCTGTGCCGCAACGGCATGGCGTGCGTGCCGGGCAGCTCCTTGTGCCCGAGAGCGGGCACGAGTGCGACGCCGACACCCGCGGCCACGAGCGACTGCACGACCTCGTAGTCGTTGCTCCGGAAGGCGATCCGGGGCGCGAACCCCGCCGCCGCGCAGAGCCGCGTCAGGCAGGTGGCACCGGCCGTGCCGTCGCGTGACGCGATCCAGCGTTCGTCCTTCAGGTCTTCGAGCTTGACGTTGTTCTTCGCGGCCTGGTGCCCGGACGGCACCATCACCAGGAGCGACTCGTCCAGCAACGGCAGCACGGTCAGCTCTTCCGGCCACGTGCGCGGGACGAGGTCGTACGCGTAGACCAGCGCCACGTCGAGCTCGCCGGTCAGGACGAGCGGCAGCACGTCGTCCGGCTCCGCCTCGTCCAGGCGGATCTCGGCGCCCGGCAGCTCGGACTGCAGCCTCGCCAGCGCCTTCGGCACGATCCGCGCGCTCGCGGTGGGGAACGTGCCGATCCGCAGGCGCCCCCGCAGGCCCTGGACCATCGCCTTCACCTCGTGCTCGAACCCGTCGAGCGCGGCGAGCAGCTCACCGCCGCGATCGGCGATGAGCAGGGCCGCACCGGCCGGCCTGATCGAGTGCGCCTCGCGCTCGAACAGCGTCACGCCGACCGCCCGCTCGAACGCCGAGATCTGCTGCGACACGGCCGACGACGTGTAGCCGAGCCGACGTGCGGCCTCGGCGAAGGACCCCGTCTTCACGACCTCGACGAGCGTGCGGAGATGAACCGGGTTGAGCACCAGGACAGCTTATGCTCGACGTCGCCAGATCTCGTTCTGCGACCTCTGGCGCATCCTCCGCACACCCACCAGGGTGGGATGCATGGCGTACGTCTCCACGAACCCGTCGGACACCTCCGACGTGGTCGCCGAGATCGAGCTCGGGACCAGCCGCGCCTTCGTCGACGCGGCCCAGCGCGCCAAGGCGGCGCAACGCGCGTGGGCACGCGTGCCCGCACCCGTCCGAGGCCAGGTCATCGGCAACATCGGCCGCCTCGTCGAGGCGAACTCCGAAGCCCTTGCCCAGCTCGTGACCCGCGAGATCGGCAAGCCGATCGCGGAGGCCCGCGGCGAGGTGCGGGAGATCGTCGACACCGCGAACTTCTTCCTCGGCGAAGGCAGGCGCCTCCACGGGCAGACGGTCCCCTCGGAGATGCCCGACAAGCAGCTCTTCACGTTCCGCAACCCGGTCGGCGTCGCGGCCATCATCACCGCCGGCAACTTCCCGGTCGCCGTGCCGTCCTGGTACGTCATCCCGGCGCTGCTGTGCGGCAACTCGGTCGTGTGGAAGCCCGCCGAGTACTCCGCCGCGTCGGCCCAGGCCCTGTACGACCTCTTCCAGGCCGCCGGCATCCCGGACGGCGTGTTCGAGATCGTCTTCGCCGAAGGCTCCGAGACGTTCGACGGCCTCGAGCAGTCCCTTCAGCGGGGACTCGTCGACAAGGTCGGCTTCACGGGATCCAGCGAGGTCGGTGTGCGCATCGGCGAACTGTGCGGCCGCCACCTCCAGACGCCGTGCCTGGAACTGGGCGGCAAGAACCCGATGGTCGTCACCGAGGACGCGGACCTCGACCTCGCCGTGCAGGGCGCGCTCTTCGCCAGCTTCGGCTCCGCGGGCCAGCGCTGCACCTCACTCGGCACGGCGATCGTGCACGAGTCGGTGCACGACGAGTTCCTGACCCGGTTCGTCGAGGCCGTCGCGAACGCGACCGTCGGCGACCCGATCGGCGATGTCCTCTATGGACCGTTGCTGGACGAGAAGTTCGCACTGGCGTACGAGAAGTACCTCGGCTGGATCGGCGAGCACCACTCGGTGCACGGTCCGACCGGCCGCATCTCGGCTGCCAGTCCCCGCAACGGGTTCACCGGTGAGAACGGCTTCTTCTACCACCCCGCAATCGTTTCCGGCGTGCGCGACGACGACGAACTGTTCCTCCAGGAGACGTTCGGGCCGATCGTCGGCGTCATGGAGTACTCGGACCTGGACGAGGCGATCGAGCTCGGCAACAAGCCGGGCTACGGCCTCTCGTCCTCGATCTACACCACCGACCCGGACAAGGCCTTCCGGTTCCGCGCCGGCATCTCCGCCGGGATGGTGAGCGTGAACAACTCGACGTCCGGGGCCGAGGCGCACCTGCCGTTCGGCGGCAACGGCAAGAGCGGCAACGGCTCCCGGCAGTCGGGCGTGTGGGTGCTCGACCAGTTCACCCGCTGGCAGTCCCTGAACTGGGACCATTCCGGGAAGCTGCAGAAGGCGCAGATGGACACTCTCGCGATCGAGGCGGACCTTGACCACCGCCTCGCCTGAGCTGCCCGCTCGGGCTGAGGTGGTCGTCATCGGCGGCGGGGTGATCGGCACATCCGTCGCCTTTCACCTGGCCGAGGCAGGAGTCCGGGATGTCTTGGTCGTGGAGAGGGATGACCTGGGGTCCGGCTCCACCTGCAAAGCGGCGGGTGGAGTGCGCGCCCAGTTCTCCGACGAGCTGAACATCAGGCTCGGAGCTCGATCCATCGAACTGTTCCAACGCTTTCCGCAGCGGCCCGGGCAGGACATCGATCTGCACCAGGTCGGCTACCTGTTCCTCCTTTCTTCCCGGGAACACGTCACGGCGTTCGAGCGCAACGTCGACCTCCAGAACTCCCTCGGCGTGCGCAGCCGCATGCTGACTGTCGAGGAGGCCCAGCGGATGTCGCCGCTGATCGAAGCGGACGGCCTGCTCGCGGCGGCTCACTCGCCCGACGACGGACACTGCACGCCTGAGTCCGTCGTACTCGGCTACGCCACCGCGGCCCGCCGGCTCGGTGCCCGCTTCAGCACCAGAACCACCGTGGAATCGATAGTAGGGACGGGGTCCGACAGTTTTCGCGTCGAGACGACCCGAGGGGCGGTTTCGACGCCGAACCTGGTCTGCGCGGCGGGCGCCTGGTCCCGGCAGATCGGCGACATGGTGGGCGTTGACCTGCCGGTTTCCCCGCTGCGGCGCCAGATCATGTTCACCGAACCCATGCCGGAGCTACACGATCGGGTTACTCCGTTCACCATCGACTTCGACAGCACCTTCTACTTCCACCGCGAGGGCCCGGGACTGCTGTTCGGCATGTCCGACCCCGACGAGACGCCGGGCTTCAAGCTGGACATGTCCGACGCCTGGCTGCCGCGCCTGACCGAGGCGATCGGCAGGCGTGCTCCGAGGCTGCTGGACGTGGGCGTGCGCAACGGGTGGGCGGGGCTGTACGAGGTGACGCCGGACCACAACGCGCTGATCGGTTCGGCGGGCAGGTTCTTCTACGCCACGGGCTTCTCCGGGCACGGCTTCCTGCAGGGCCCCGCGGTCGGCGAGGTGGTGCGGGACCTCGTGCTCGGTCGCGAGCCCTTCGTCGACGTGTCCGCTCTGGACGCCTCCAGGTTCGCCGCCGACCAGGCGCGGCCGGAACTCAACTGCGTGTGAGGACAGCGATGGACGTTCTGGAGCTCATGGACGAGTGGGGGCCGGAGAAGGTCGTCTGCGTGTCCGACCGGCGCACCGGCATGAAGGGCGTGCTCGTCATCGACAACACCGCGCGCGGCATGGGCAAGGGCGGCACGCGGATGAGCCCTCGCGTGACGGTCTCCGAGATCGCCCGTCTCGCGCGCGTGATGACGTGGAAGTGGGCCGGGGTCGACCTGTTCTTCGGCGGCGCGAAGGCGGGGATCGCGTTCGACCCCGCTTCTCCCGACAAGGAGGCCGTGCTGCGGGCGTTCGCGCGCAAGCTCTCCAACGAGGTGCCGCGGGAGTACGTGCTGGGCCTCGACATGGGCCTCACCGAACGCGACGCGGCGATCGTCCAGGACGAACTGTCGGACCGCGGCGCTATGATGGGCGCACCGGCTCAACTCGGCGGTCTTCCGTACGACGAGCTGGGCGTCACCGGGTACGGCGTGGCCGAGGTGGCGGACGAGTTGGTCGAGCTGCGCGGCAGACGCGTGGCCATACAAGGGTTCGGCGCGGTCGGCGCCGCGGCGGCGAAGCGGTTCGCCGAACTCGGTGCTGTCGTCGTCGCCGTGTCGTCGGTGCACGGAGCGCTGGTCGACGCCGGTGGTCTCGACGTCGCCCGGCTTCTCGAGCTGAGGGCTTCGTCCGGCGACCTCGCGGTGTGCGAGTACGGCGAGGTCCGTCCGCTCGGCGCCGAGCTCAGGGTGCCGTGCGACGTGCTGGTGCCGGCGGCGCTGCAGGACGTGGTCGACGCGGATCTCGCGGGCGAGCTCGACACCGCACTGGTCGTCGAGGGCGCGAACCTGCCCACTTCCGTTGCGGCGCAGGAGGTTCTCGCGCGGCGCGGGATCACGGTCGTGCCGGACTTCATCGCGAACGCCGGCGGCGTGGTCGCGGCGGCGTTCGGGATGGACGCGCGGTACTCGCCGTTCCCGGTGAACCCGGTGACGGTGCTCGAGGCCGTGTCGGAGAAGCTGAGAGCGAACGCGGTGAACGTCGTCGCCGAGGCGCGAACCCGTGGCACCACAACACATGTGGCGGCACGGGAGCTGGCACAGGAACGCGTGCTGGCCGCGATGAGGCTGAAGGGGCGTGTCGCATGAGCGTGCCCGGAGGCGCACACGACGGAACAGCAGAGGCGGAACGCATGAGCTCGCTCGAAGGTGTGGTGATCGCGGACTTCAGCAGGGTGCTGGCGGCGCCGTACGCCACGATGGTGCTGGGCGACCTCGGTGCCGAGGTCGTCAAGGTCGAGCAGCCCGGCAGGGGCGACGAGACCCGCACGTGGGGTCCGCCGCACTACGAGGACGAGGCGACGTACTTCCTGTCCGTCAACAGGAACAAGACGTCGGTGCAGATCGACCTGTCCACGGAGGCGGGCCGGGAACGGGCGCGCGAGCTGATCGCGCGGGCGGACGTCGTGGTCGAGAACTTCAAGCCCGGCACCATGAAGAAGTTCGGACTCGACTACGAGTCGCTGGGACGGGACGACCTCGTCTACTGCTCGATCTCCGGGTTCGGTTCCGGCAAGGGCGCGGACCTGCCCGGCTACGACCTGCTCGTGCAGGCCGTGGGCGGGTTGATGAGCGTGACCGGGCCGGGGCCGTACGAGCCGGTGAAGACCGGGGTGGCGCTGGTCGACGTCCTGACGGGGTTGCACGCGTGCGTCGGCATCCTGGCGGCGTTGCGGCACCGGGAGGCGACGGGGCTGGGGCAGCTCGTCGAGCTCGACCTGCTGACGGTGCTGTTGTCGAGCATGGTGAACCAGAGCGCGGGCTTCACGCTGGCCGGTTCGGTGCCGAAGCCGATGGGCAACCGGCACCCGTCGATCGCGCCGTACGAGGTGTTCCCGACGGCGGACCAGCCGATCGTGCTCGCGGTGGGCAACGACCGGCAGTTCCGGAGGTTGTGCTCGGTGCTGGACGTGCCGGAGCTCGCGACCGACGAGCGGTTCGTCACGAACTCCGTCCGCGTGGAGCACGTGGACGCGCTGTTCGACATGCTCGCGGCGCGGTTGCGGACGAGGCCTGCGCAGCACTGGTTCGAGACGCTGACACCGCTGGGCGTGCCGTGCGGTCCGGTGAACGACGTCGCCCGTGCGTTCGCGCTCGCCGAGTCGCTGGACCTCAACCCCACCGCGATGATCGGCGACATGACGCTGGTCGCGAACCCCATCCGCCTGTCGCGCACGCCGGTCACCTACCGGCTGCGCCCGCCGAAGCTGGAGCAGTGACGTGCAGGACCCGTTGGAGCTGCTGGACATCCCGTCGCTGCTGAGCGACGAGGAACGCGACATCCAGGCGACGGTCGCGGCCTACCTGACCGATCACGTCCGGCCGCACGTCGCCTCGTGGTTCGAGGCGGGCGTCCTGCCGCGCGAACTGGCGCGGGAGCTCGGCAAGCTCGGTGTGCTCGGCATGCACCTGCAGGGCTACGGGTGCGCGGGGACGTCGGCGCTCGCGTACGGGCTCGCGTGCCTGGAGCTGGAGGCCGTGGACAGCGGCATCCGCAGCTTCGTGTCGGTGCAGGGGTCGCTGTCGATGTTCTCGATCTGGGAGTACGGGTCGGAGGAGCAGAAGCAGGAGTGGCTGCCGCGCCTCGCTGCCGGTGAGGCGATCGGGTGCTTCGGGCTGACCGAACCGGACTTCGGGTCGAACCCCTCCGGCATGCGCACGCGGGCCGTGCGCGACGGTGCGGACTGGGTGCTGAACGGCACCAAGATGTGGATCACGAACGGCGGTCTCGCGGACGTGGCGACGGTGTGGGCGCGGACCGAGGAGGGAATTCGAGGATTCCTCGTTCCTCGCGGCACACCCGGATTCTCGACGCGGGACGTCAAGCAGAAGCTGTCAATGCGAGCATCCGTCACTTCCGAGTTGGTGCTGGAGGACGTGCGGCTGCCGGAAAGCGCTCGGCTGCCGCTCGCGACTTCCTTGCGCGCACCGCTCACGTGTTTGAACGAGGCGCGGTTCGGGATCGTGTTCGGCGCTGTCGGGGCCGCCAGGGATTCGTTGCAGGCGGCTCTCGACTACTCCGGTACGCGCATCCAGTTCGACAAGCCGATCGCCGCGTTCCAGCTCACCCAGCGCAAGCTCGCGAGCATGACGGTGCAGGTCAGCAACTCGATGCTGCTGGCGTTGCACCTCGCGAGGCTCAAGGAGGCGGGCACGCTCAAGCCCGAGCAGATCAGCGTCGGCAAGTACAACAACGTCGAGTCGGCCATCGCGATCGCGCGGGAAAGCCGGACCATCCTCGGCGCGAACGGCATCTCGCTCGAGTACTCGCCCCTGCGTCACGCCAACAACCTGGAATCCGTACTTACTTATGAGGGCACTTCCGACATCCACCTGCTATCCATCGGCCACGCGTTGACCGGAATCCAGTCATTTCGATGATCGTTCGCCCTATCCTTCAGCTCGCACTGGGTTCGCGGGTGGGAGGACGTTCTGCCGGAGGAGACAAACAGCCGCAGTGACGCGCGTCGCAACCGCAAGCGATTGCTGGATGCCGCGACGCACGTGCTGCGGGCTGAACCAGCAACGGCGACGATGCAGTCGATCGCACGCAGGGCGGCGCTTTCACAGGCGACGGCGTATCGGCATTTCCCGTCCGTGGAAGCGCTCGTGGTGGCCTATCACGAAGAGGTCATGGCGTCGTTGGTCGAACACGGCGAACGGTCTCGCAAGACGGGCAAGGACCTGTTCGAGCACCAAGCCGCGTGCTGGGTGAAGCTGCAGAAGGTGCACGGGCCGGTGATCGTGCGGTCCGGCTCGCAGCGCGGTTTCCTGGAACGCCTGCGCGGCGGCGAGACGATGGCGACGCTGTCGAGCAACGCGTGGGACCCGGCGTTGAAGGGCGTGCTCGCCGACCTGGGGCTGCCGGACTCGCTGCTGGACGTCGCGCGGTTCCTGCACGACGCGTTGTTCGACCCGAGGGAGGTCCTCGACCTCACGAAAACCGCCGGACTGCCTGACGAGCAGGTGGTCCGGCGGCTCTCCGACGCGTTCTACGGCGCGCTCACGGGCTGGGCCTCGCGCTAGATCCCGAGCGGCAGCACCCACTTGAGCTCGGACTTGACGTTCGGGCGGCCGTCCAGCGGGTTCTCCCCCGCGATGCCGCCGGCCGCGATCTTGTCGAGGGTCTCCAGGCCCTCGGGCAGGATCTGGCCGAACACGGTGTAGTTCGGGCGCAGGATCGAGTCGGACTGCACCAGGAAGAACTGGGAGCCGTTCGTGTCCGGGCCGGCGTTGGCCATGGCGAGCGTGCCGCGCGGGTAGATGCGGCGCACTCCGGTCGGGTCGTTCGGGGCGGGCTGCAGGTCCGTCGGCAGCTCGTCCTTGTACCGGTAGCCGGGGCCGCCTTCACCGGTGTTCGACGGGTCGCCGCACTGCAGCACCTTCAGCGTCGGGTACGCGGTGAGCCGGTGGCACTCGGTCTGGTTGTAGAACCCCCGGTGCGCCAGGTGGATGAAGCTGTGCGCGGTGCACGCCGCCTTGGTGCGGTCGAGGACCAGTGGGATGTCGCCCTGGTTGGTCTTCACCTTGACCAGGACCTTGCCTTTGGTGAACCACGGGTCGCGCGGGATCGACACGGGTCGCGCGGCCGGCTCCTCCGGGGTCGCGGTGTAACCGCAGTCGGGCCGGGCCGTCTGCGTGTCCGCGGACGCCGTGCCCGTCGTGATGAAACCAACGGCCAGCGCCGCCACGGCCAGTCCAGCTGCGATTCGCCTCATGCGCGTTTCCTAGTGGAGCCGGTGACGGCCCGGCAAGCCTTAACGGATCACTGTGGAGGGCGGGCCCGCCGGCGACGCTTCACTCGATCAAGCGACGTGTGCCGGATCCGGGACCGGGTACCCGAACTGCATAGGGAGGTAATGCAGTCATGGGATTCGACGAGTTGAAGAACAAGGCGAAGGACCTGATCGGCGAGCACGGCGACAAGGTCGACCAGGGCGTCGAGCGTGCCGGGCAGTTCGCCGACGACAAGACCGGCGGCAAGCACACCGAGCACATCGACCAGGGCGAGGACAAGCTCAAGGAAGGCCTCCGCAACTTCGGCGGTCAGCAGCAGTGACGGAGACCCACTGCGAGTGGGCTCCTGAGGCGGCACAGGCGACTGGTTCGCGTGTGAGTTAAGCCTGATCGGATTCACTACCGCGATCCCGGCGACACGGTTACCGTCGTTCGCCGGGATCGCGGAGGTGAAGGTGGATCCGAGCGGGGTGACAAGAGCGGCACGGCTGACGGCATTGGCCGCGTTGTGCCTGGTCACCGTCGTTCTCCTGCTCCCGGCGGCCATCAGCGTGAGCACCGGCGGAGCACTGCCGGGGTTCTTCGGCGAGTTCGGCCGGTGGCTGTGGCCCGCGGTCGGCGTGATGGTGCTCGTCGCGATCGGTCTCGCTCTGTGGGAGCGCCTGCGCGGCCACGAGACCAGCAACCGCAGTGCCGCACTCTCCCGCGTCGAAGCGCGGGTGAAAGCCCTGCTCAGCGCTTCGCTCGCGGCCCAGACGCAGATCAAGCTCGGTGTCCTGCGGCAGCCGAAGCTCGCCGTGCGGGTCGACGGCGAGGAGATCTCCACGACCGACCTGGCGGACGTCTACGACCGCCTCGGCCACAGCATGGTCCTGGTGGGTCCCGTCGGCAGTGGGCGGTCGACGTTGCTGCGCGAGCTGTGCCTGACGTTGGTCGAACGTGCGCGCAACGACCCCGAGGCACCGATCCCCGTCGTCGTGGACCTGGCGACGTGGCGTGCGTACGGCACGCGCAAGCCCACGGAGTTCACCGCCTGGCTGCTGCGGGAGATGAACCGCCGGTACGGCATCAGTCGCTCGGCCGGCACGATCTGGCTGCGCCGGGAGCGGATCGCGGTGCTCATCGACGGCCTCGACGAGGTGCCCCGCGTCGACCGCGCGCACTGCGAGTCCGAACTCGCGCCGTTCGCCTCGGTCGTCTGTTCGACAGGACCGATCGAGAACCTCCCGTCGGTGTGCGTGGAACCGTTGTCGCGGGGGCAGGTCCTCGAGTACATCGCCTCGGTCAGCCCCCGGCTCGACAGCCTGGAGGCCGCCCTCACCCCGGAGATCTGGGAGCGGCTCGACTCACCGCTGGCGCTGAACCTGCTGGCGCTGACGCACCTGGACAAGCAGGTCGACACCATCGGCACCGACTTCGTTGGCTCGTTCGTGGTGACGAGGCTGTCCGGGCAACGCGGCGCAGGGCCCACCATTCGCGCGTTGAAGTTCCTCGCGCGGTTGGGACGTCCCGACCTCGGCGCACCCGTGCACATGCCCCACCGCCGTGCGTGGCTTCCGCTGCTGCCGACGCGTCCGTTGTGGCTGCTGTTCGTGCGCGCGGTGCCCGCCGCATACGCCGGTGGTGTGTGTGCCGTGGCGTTCATGACCGGGCTGCGCCTCGGCTTGTGGCCCGCTCTGACGTTCGTAGTCGCTGCATCTTCTTTGCTCGTCCTCGTGAACAAACTGCCGCATGTCTTCCATCCGCCTGGACGTGCGCACGGCATCATCACCGCCACGCTGGGGTTTCTCGCCGGCGTGTTCGGAGGGTTGCTGGTCGGCCTCGTCGGTCTCTGGCTCGGAGGCATCGGCACGCCGTGGCCGTACGTCGTGGCGTACGTGTTCGTGGTGGTGGCGTCGTTCTTCTTGGCGTTGGGGTTCATACCCGGTGAGGCACCCATGCCGTGGGCGGTGCTGATCGCCGCCGCGCCCGCCATCGCGATGATCTGGACCGGGCCCTACGTCGTGCTGGCGGGCATGGGCGTCGGCTTCTCCGCCGGCGTGGCGGGCGGGATTTTCGCTGCGGCGGTGGGACGTGTGTGGCGCACGGTGCTTCCGGCGCAACAGGAACGCATGCGGCTGGGACGTCCGTGGTGGATCCAGCCCGCTGTCCCGGTGCTCGGCGCGGTCGGTCTGCTGGGCGGGATCGGCGCGCTCGGATCCTGGGGAACCGCACTGGGAGTGGCGCTCGGGTTGCTGGTGACCCCGACTGCGTCACGCGACTACGTCTGGCCGTTCGACGCACTCGCCGAAGTCGCCGCCGAAGGTGTCACGCGGCCCCTGTCGCTGGGCGAGTTGTCCTTCCGCCGCAAGGCTTTGCTCCACCTCGCACAGGACCGCCTGCTGCTCACCCGCGTCGACGGCGAGTACCGCTTCGCACACGTCGCCCTGCGCGACCACCTCGCGTCGTGCGACCCGACGGCGTTGCTGCGCGCCACGCGTCGTTGAACCTTCCTGATCTGCGGGCCGTACGGCCTGGCAGAAGGGTCGGGTGTTGCGCATGCGCTGGTCGAAGGGGTGGATCGCGGGGGCCGGGGTCTTCTCGGTCGTCGTGGCCATCGGGGGTGCGGCCTTCGCCGTCGCGGGATCCGGTGCTCCCACGGGGCAGTCGGGACCGGCGGGCAAAGAGGTGTGCGACGGGCAGCAGGTGAAGGCGGCGAACGCCAAGGGCCCGGCGGGTGTCTACTCCGACCGGTTCCCCGCAGGAACGCTCGTGCGGCTCACCAACCCCGAGAACAACCGGGCGATCACCGTGCAGGTCATCGGGACCTCGGCCGGGTGCGCGGTGCTGAACACCGCCGCGCTCGACTCGCTGCGGTCGGCCGAGACCGCGGGAGGCGTGGCGGGCGGCGTTCCGCGCGGCATCCGGGTGGAGATCGTCGGCAACGCACCGGCACCCACGGCCACCACCCGCAGCCCGGTTTCCCGCATCCGGCCGTCCGGGACCGTCGGTCAGGTCGTCTGCGACGGCGCGACCGTCGGGTTGTCGGCCGTCGGCGGGGCACCGGGAGCGTTCTCGTCCCAGCTCCCGGTGGGGACCTCGGTGCGCGTCACCAACCTGGACAACGGGAAGCAGACGATCGTGCAGGTCGTCGGCGTCGGGTCGGGCTGCGTCGTGCTGAACAGCGCGGCCTTCGACCTGGTCGGGGAGCCCGGTGAGACTGTGGTCCAGCGGGCCCAGGTCGAGAAGGTGACCTGACGACGTGTGCGCCAGCTCCTGACCTGGGTTCCAGGGCCTACCAGTCCATCGGCTCGTCGGGTTCCTCCGGTTCCGGCCACTCGTCCGCGTCCGCGCTCGAACCCCAGGCGGCGCCGCCCGTGCTCGTCGTCTTCGGCTTGGGCTTCGCGGCAGGGGGCGCGGGCTCGGCGGCGGGGGCCGGGCCGCCTCCCGCCACGACCTCCAGGATCTGCTCGCCGTACTTCGTGAGCTTCGCCTGGCCCACACCGCTGACCGCGCCCAGGGCCGTGAGCGAGTCGGGGCGTGACGCCGCGATGGACTTCAGCGTGGCGTCGTGGAAGATCACGTAGGCAGGAACGCCCTGTTCACGGGCCTGACCGGCCCGCCACTCGCGCAACGCCTCGAACAGCGGGCCCGCGTCGGCCGGGAGGTCGACCTTCACCTTGGCGGCGCCCGAGGACGAGGACGCCGTGCGCGTCGTCGAGCGGACGGGCGTCGGGTCCTTGCGCATCTTCACTTCGCGCTTGCGGCCCAGCACGTCGGCGCTCGCCTCGGTGAGGACCAGCGTCGAGTACTCGCCCTCGACCGCCAGCAGGCCCTGGGCGAGGAGCTGGCGGACCACGCCGCGCCACTCGCTCTCGTTCAGGTCCTCGCCGATGCCGAAGGTGCTGAGCTGGTCGTGGTCGAACTGGATGACCTTGGCGGTCTTGCGGCCCAGCAGGATGTCGATCGCCTGACCGGCGCCGAACTTCTGGTTGCGCTCCTTGCGCAGGCGGTAGACCGTCGAGAGGACCTTCTGCGCGGCGACCGTGCCGTCCCACGCCTCGGGCGGCGTCAGGCAGGTGTCGCAGTTGCCGCACGGCACACCGGACTCGCCGAAGTACTCGAGGAGCCTGGTGCGGCGGCAGTCGACCGTCTCGCAGAGGGCGAGCATCGCGTCGAGGTGCGCCTGCGAGCGGCGGCGGAACGCCAGGTCGCCCTCGGACGACTCGATCATCTTCCGCTGCTGCACCACGTCCTGCAGGCCGTAGGCGAGCCACGCCGTGGACGGGAGGCCGTCGCGGCCGGCGCGGCCCGTCTCCTGGTAGTAGCCCTCGACCGACTTCGGCAGGTCGAGGTGGGCGACGAAGCGGACGTCCGGCTTGTCGATGCCCATGCCGAACGCGATGGTCGCCACCATGACCAGCCCGTCCTCCCGCAGGAAGCGCGCCTGGTTGCGCTGGCGGACCGCCGAGTCGAGCCCCGCGTGGTACGGCAGCGCGGCGATCCCGTTCGCCACCAGGAACTCCGCCGTCTTCTCCACCGACGAGCGGGACAGGCAGTAGACGATGCCCGCCTCGCCCTGGTGCTCGCCGCGCAGCAGGTCCAGCAGCTGCTTCTTCGGCTCCTTCTTGCCGACGATGCGGTACTGGATGTTCGGCCGGTCGAAGCTGGAGACGAACTGGCGCCCCTCATCCAGCTCCAGGCGCGTGAGGATCTCCTTGCGCGTCGCCTCCGTCGCCGTGGCCGTCAGCGCGATGCGCGGCACCTTGGGCCAGCGCTCGTGCAGGTGCGTGAGCGAGAGGTAGTCGGGCCGGAAGTCGTGGCCCCACTGGGAGACGCAGTGCGCCTCGTCGATCGCGAACAGCGCGATCTCGCCCTGCTCCAGCAGGCGCAGGGTGGCCTCCGACGTCAGCCGCTCCGGCGCCAGGTAGAGCAGGTCGAGCTCGCCGTTGACGAACTCGGCCTCGACCATCCGCCGTTCGTCCCACGACAGCGAGGAGTTCAGGAAGCCCGCGCGCACGCCGAGCGCGCGCAACGCGTCCACCTGGTCCTGCATCAGGGCGATGAGCGGCGAGATCACGACGCCCGTGCCCGGCCGCACCAGGGCCGGCACCTGGTAGCACAGGGACTTGCCGCCGCCGGTCGGCATGAGCACGAGCGCGTCGCCACCCGCGATCACGTGCTCGACGATGGCGGCCTGGTCGCCGCGGAACTCGGGGTACCCGAAGACGCGCTGCAGGACCTGCAGCGCGTCCCCGTGGTCGGTTGAACCCATGCCGCCGATGCTAGCGAGCAGCACCGACAGTCCGGTTCGCTAGCCCAACTGGCTCCTCGTACCTGCGGAAACGCTGGACGCGGCAAGCGGTGCGGCCGACGCGGAGGGCACCGAGCCCTTCAGCGGGATCCGCACCGACGTGCTCGCCAGGTCCACGGTCAGCCGCGGCAGCTGGCTCGGCCGCACGATGGCGGTCGTGTCGGTGCCCCCGATCACCAGACCGAGCCGGTGACCGGCCGGCAGGTTCCAGTCCGTTGTGGACAGTCGGAAGGTGATGCTGTACCTGGTTCCAGGAGTGATCGTGCGTGGTGTCGAGAGGGACTGGTAGTTCGCGAGATCCGCCCAGCCGCGCGCGATGATCTGCGCGTCGACGTTGCCCGCCGTGGCTTCCGTGTTCCGGTAACAGGCGTCATCGCCCGTACGGCTCTCGCCCCAGCACGACTCCGTGGTCAGCGTCCGGATGCCTTCACCGGTCCGCACGCGGGCAGGGCCGTAGTCGACGAGGTACGCCGTGAGGTGCGCCGTCGGTGTGGACGACGACACTCCGACCGTGATCGACGAGGTGCCGGCGATGCGCAGGTCCGAGGTCAGCGGCGCGGTGGAGTAGACCGCCCTGCCGGTGTTCGAACCGGAGAGCCAGTTCGTCGGCGTGCCGCTGCCGTTGTCGGTGAACACCGACGTGCCAGTACCCGCAGCCGTGCCGAGTCCCGAAGAAGAAGGACGCAGCACGGTGCTGACGGTCCCCGCGGGAGGCCACGTCTGGTCGTCCACCCACTGGTCCGGGGCGCGCTCGGCGGACACCTGAGGTTCGTTCTCGATGCCGTTCGGCACGTCCAGCAGCCAGCGGTCGAACCACTTGTGCAACGTCGAGACCCACTCGGCGCGGCGGAAGTCGAACGGGTCGACGTGCGCCGTCTGCGAGAACCACAGCTTCTTCGGCACGGACGCGGGCACGGCGTCCCAGAACTGCCCGTACTGCAGCGTCTTCACGTTCAGGTCGTTGATCCCGTGGATCGCGAAGATCGACGCCTTCACCTTCGACGCGTTGCGCACGAAATCACGTGTCTGCCACATCGCCGTGTAGTCGCCATTGGCAGGGGAACCGTTGGTCATCTGTGTGCGCACGGCACCGCATCGAGACCGTGCGTTGGAGTTCTCGAACTGCGACCCCAGGCCGGTGGGCGAGCTGTAGCCGGGGTAAGCGACACCGTCCGAGCGGAACCAGTCGTACCAGGAACTGATGGCCGCGATCGGCACGATGGTCTTCAGCCCGTCGATGCCGGTCGCCGCGACGCCGTTGGCGATCGAGCCGTCCCAGGACTTGCCGATCATGCCGACGGCGCCGGTCGACCACGAGGCGGACTTCGTGGTGGAGCCGGTCAGGGTCGAGTAGCCGGTGCGGCGGCCGTTCAGCCAGTCGATCACGGCGGTGCCGGAGGTGATCTCCGACTGGCCGCCGACGTCGACGCAGCCGCGCGACCTGTTCGTGCCGAGGAAGTCGACCAGCACGACGGCGTAGCCGCGCGGCACGAAGTAGTTGTCGTAGAAGAGCGGAAACTTCACCGGCACACCGGCGGAGTCGTAGGTCTTGACCTCGCCCTCGTTGCCGCGGCCCGCGCTCTGGTAGTAGGGGCTGGCGTCCATGATCACGGGCACGCGCCCGGTCGTGGACGGCCTGATGATGTCGGCCGCCACCCGGTCGCGGGTGCCGTCGCCGTCGAGGTCGAGCCCGGAGTCCACGTAGACGGTCTCGCGCACGGCGTCGGCCATCGAGTGGATCGGCGCGGTGACGCCGCCGGACAGGGTGAACGCCGGTGTCGCCGCTGTGGCAGGGAGTGGCGTCAGGGTCAGGGCCCCTGCCAACGCCACTACAACACGAACACGCTTCATGAAGATTCACGCTAAGGAGTGACGAAGTCGCCCCGTCAGAGCCGAAAGGCTTGACCCTCAGCTGTTGCGCCGGGCACCGGCCTCACGAATATTCGTCCTTCGTGAGCTTCACCTTCGAACCCGGCCGCACCCGTGTCGTCTTCGGCCGCGGCACCACCTCCTCCGTGCGCGCGGAGGCAGAGCGTTCAGGCGCTAAGCGGGTGATGCTGATCGCCCGGCACGGAGGCGACCGGGTGGCCGCCGAGCTCGGTCCGTTGCTGGTCACGCGGTTCACCGGCGCGGCGATGCACACGCCGGTCGAGGTCACGGAGCGCGCGCTCGCGTCGTTGCGCGAACACGGCGCGGACTGCGTCGTATCGGTCGGCGGTGGATCGAGCACGGGGCTGGCGAAGGCGCTCTCGGTGCGCGCGGGCGTTCCGCAGATCATCATCCCGACTACCTACGCGGGCTCCGAGGTCACCCAGGTGCTCGGTGAGACGGCGTCGGGGCTGAAGAAGACGCGGCGGGACGCGGCGATCCAGCCGGGCACGGTGATCTACGACGTCGACATGACGCTGGACCTTCCCCTCGACGTCACAGTCACGAGCGCGCTCAACGCTCTCGCGCACGCCATCGCGGCAAGGGACAACGAGAACCCGTTGATCGACGCCATAGCTCGCCGGGCGATCGAGGGTGTTCTGCACGCTTTGAGCGGAAATCCGTCCACTGTGGATGCACGCACGGAACTGCTGTCCTCGGCGTGGCTCGCGGGCACGTGCCTCGCGTCCGTCCCGATGGGACTGCACCACAAGCTTGCGCACGTTTTGGGCGGTTCGTTCGGTCTTCCGCACGCCGCCACGCACACGGCGCTGCTCCCCCACACGGCACCCGTCGACCTGTCCCAACGCATCCACGACACGGCCACGCGGTTCGGCGCGGCGACCTCGCTGCGGGAACTGGGAATGGCGGAGTCCGATTTGTCCCGCGCTGCCGAGATCGCCGGTCATCCCGACGCCCTGGAGGTGCTGACCAGGGCGTGGCGCGACGCACCGTCCGGCTGAAGGGTTGTCATTCTTCAGGCTGATGTTCACGGCCTTGAACTCAGACGAACCTCCGATGTGGATCCTGAAGACTTCCTGAAGCATTGAGGGCATGCTCAGCCCGTTGGATCTGTCTCTGATAAACGGACCGATCCCCAAGGCCGCCACGGTCGCGGCCGCGCTCGCCCTCACGTACCTGGTGATCCGGAAGAACCGGACCTGGTGGGTCCGCGTGCTGCCGATGGTCGTGCTGGCGGTCGCCCTGGTGGTGACCGGGCTGACGCTCGTCATCGACCAACTGTGGAAACCGTGGCCGGAGCCGATGCCGGTCATCCTGATGGTGTGGCTGGGCGCCGCACTCGTGGCCATCAGTCTGGCCGTCGCACGCCTACGGCCGTCGCGTTGGTACGCGCGCGTGGCCACCGTCATCGCCGCGGTCGTCGTCATCTCGAGCGCACTGACGGCCACGAACGCGTACTACGGGCTGTACCCGACGGCACGGGCCGCGCTGGAGGTGTTCAACAACCCGAGCGTCGACCTGCCGGACAGCGCCTCCGACGTGCTGGAGGTACCCGCCGGCAAGAAGCTGGCCGACGTCTGGACCGGTGACGGCCTGCCGGACAGGGGCACGCTGTCCGAGATCGAGATCCCCGGTGCGATGAAGACGCGTCCGGCGTGGGTCTACCTGCCGCCCGCGTACTCCGCGAAGTCCCGGCCGAGGCTGCCGGTGCTGGTCCTGCTGGCGGGCCAGCCGGGGTCGCCCCGCGACTGGTACGACGCCGGCCGGATCTCCGACAACATGGACGAGTTCGCGCGTGCCCACAGCGGGCTCGCTCCGATCGTCGTCATGCCCGACTCGCTGGGCTCGCTCACCGCGAACCCGCTGTGCCTCGACTCGAAGCTGGGCCAGGCGGAGACCTATCTGACCCGCGACGTGCCCAAGTGGATCAAAGAACGCCTCACGGTCGACGAACGCCGTGAAGCGTGGACGATCGCGGGTCTCTCTCACGGCGGTACGTGCTCTCTGCAGCTCGCAGTGCGCGCGCCGGACGTGTACGGCAACTTCATCGACCTGTCCGGCCAGCGCGAACCCACGCTCGGCACGCGCGCCGAGACGGTCAAAGCGGCGTTCGGCGGCGACGAGGCGGCGTTCGCCCGCGTCAACCCGCTCGACGTCCTCGCCACGGCCAAGTTCCCGCAGCTCTCCGGCGTGATCGTGGTGGGCAGGGACGACGGTCAGTACCGCCCGGCGGGAGCCGAGGTGTTCGAGGCCTGTCGCAGGGCCGGAATGGACGTGCAGTGGAAGGAACTGCCGGGAGGGCACGACTGGAACGTGTGGCGGCCGGGTCTGTACGGCTCGCTGCCGTGGCTCGCGCAGCGGACAGGGCTGGTCAGATGATCGCCAGACTGTTCCGCGCGGCGCCGCTGACCTGCGTCTTCCTCGTCGTCTTCTGGACGGTCGGGGCGCTGACCGGCGCGATCGCCGGTGCGAGCGACGACCTGCTCCTGCTCGTCGGGTTCGGCACCGGCAGCCCGTGGTGGACCGTCCTGACCTCGGCGCTGTGGTCTATGGACCTGCCGGGCTACCTCGCGACCACCCCGCTGTTGCTCGTCGCCGGGATCTACGCCGAGCGCTCGCTGGGCTCGCTGCGGACGGCGGCGATCTTCCTCGGCTCGCACGTGGCCGGCGCGTTCCTGGGGCTTTTCCTGGTGGTGGTCGGGCACGAGGTGCAGTGGGGCTGGCCCGAGTCGCTGATGGGCGAGGCCGCGGCGGGGCCGTCGGTCGGCGGGGTGGGTCTCGTGCTCGCCCTGACGTTCCGGATGCCGCCGTTGTGGAGGCGTCGCGTCCGGCTGTTGATGATCTTGTCGGTGCTGGTCCTTACCCTGTACTCGGGTTGGCTGGAAGACCTCCTCCGCCTGTCCGGTGGCGTGGCCGGGCTGGTGCTGGGAGCGCTGTTCCTGAGGAACGGGCCGGTGGCGCTGGCGCGTTCGCTGCAGGAGACGCGGGTGCTGGTGGCGTTGCTGATCGCGGCGTCGGCGCTCGGGCCGGTGGTGTCGATGATGTCGCCGTACCCGAACGGACCGCTGTGGTGGTTCGCGGACGTCGTGGCGGTCGCACAGCCATCGCAGGAGGACGTGGACGCGATCTGCGCCTCGGGCGCGGTCGAGCTGTGCCGGACGATGGTGGTCCAGCTGTCGTACGGCCGGTTCCCCGCGCTCGTGATGTCGTTGCTGCCGGCGTTGCTGCTGCTCGTCCTGGCGGAAGGGCTGCGGCGGGGCCGCCGGTTCGCATGGCGGACGGCGCTGGTGTTCAACGTGGCGTTCGCGGCGTTCATCGGTTCGTACGTCGTGTACGTCGCGCAGTTCCCGGACGCGAGCCTGCTGGAGCTGTCGGTCTCGTTCGGTGTGCCGATGCTGGCACCGCTCGCGATCATCGTGGTGCTGCTGGTGACGCGCAGGCATTTCGACGTGCGTCTGCCTCGGCATGCCGTGGTGAAGTTCTGGCGGTTCACGGCGATCAGCGTCGCTTTGCTGTCGGCGCTGTACGTCTTCGGCGGTTACCTGGTCCGCGACCAGTTCACGCCGGAGCCGGGGTTCGCCGCGCTCCTGGCGGATCTGCCGACGCGGTTCCTGCCGCCGGGGTACCTCGACCTGGTGCCGCTGCAGTTCTCCGCCGAGGGGTTCGTCGGCGCGGTGCTGTTCGAGTACACGGGCGTGGTGTTCTGGCTGATCGTGCTGGCGGGTCTGCTGATGGCGTCGTGGCGGACGTGGCCGTCCTCGTGCGAGGAGGAAGCGGCGCACGCCCGTGAACTCATGCGGCGCCACGGCGGTTCGTCGTTGTCGTACATGACGACGTGGCGCGGCAACCAGTACTGGTTCACGCCGGACGGCGAGACGGCCATCGCGTACCGGGTGGTGTCGACCATCGCGCTCACGGTGGGCGATCCGATCGGCCCGGCGCGCATCGACGCCGTGCGCGGGTTCGCGGAGTTCTGCGCCCGCAACGGCTGGACGCCGTGCCTCTACAGCGTGGGCGCGGAAACGCGCGCCGTGGTGGAGGGCCTCGGCTGGTCCGCGGTGCAGGTCGCCGAGGACACGGTGATAGAGCTGGACGAGCTCAGCTTCACCGGCAAGAAGTGGCAGGACGTGCGCACGGCGCTGAACAAGGCCGCCAAGGCCGGCATTACCGCCGAGTGGTGCACCTACGCCGACGCGCCGTACGCGATCACGGACCAGATCCGGTCGATCTCGTCGGAGTGGGTGGCGGACAAAGGGCTGCCCGAAATGGGCTTCACGTTGGGAGGACTGGAAGAACTGAACGGCGAGGGCGTCCGCTGCCTGCTGGCCGTGGACGGCGATCGCACCGTGCACGGCATCACGAGCTGGCTGCCGGTGTACGAGGACGGCGAGGTCGTCGGGTGGACGCTCGACTTCATGCGCCGCCGCTCGCACGGGTTCCGCGGCTCGATGGAGTTCCTGATCGCCTCGGCGGCCGGCCTGCTCAAGGCCGAGGGCGCGCGGTTCCTCAGCCTGTCCGGGGCACCGCTCGCCCGGCTGGACCGCGGCGAGCGACCGCGGGCGCTGCAGCGCGTCCTCGACTTCACCGGCCAGGTGCTGGAGCCGGTGTACGGGTTCCGGTCGCTGTTCGCGTTCAAGGCGAAGTTCCAGCCGGCCTACCAGCCGATGTTCATGGCGTACCCGGACTCGGCGGCGCTGCCGCGCATCGCGAACGCGGTGAGCCGCGCCTACCTCCCGCACCTCAACGCGCGCCAGGGGCTTCGGCTGGCGAGCAAGATGATCATCCGCACGCGCGGGCGGGTGGCGGCGCCGGAGAAGGCGCGCCAGGGGTGAGGCTGGAGGCGGCGGGCTGGTAGCGGTGGCGGGTCGGCTAACGGCGGCGGGCGGACGGTGGCCGGCGGGGTTGACGGCGGTGGCTGGCGGCAGGCAGTGGAGGGCGAGCCGGCAGCGGAGGCGAGCGGCCGGCGGCGGTCTCGTGGTGGCAGGCGGGGGTCTGGCGGCTGACAGGCGGCGGTCTGGCGGGTGACCGGCGGCGGTCTGGCGGGTGACCGGCGGCGGTCTGGCGGGTGACAGGCGGCGGTCTGGCGGGTGAC
>NZ_FOFV01000018.1 GCF_900111005.1 Lentzea albida | reverse complement strand
CGTTCCAAGATGAGGTATCCCACCCTTTGTGGGTTAAGGCCCCCAGCTAGACCACTGGGTTGATAGGCCAGAGGTGGAAGACCGGTAACGGTTGGAGCTGACTGGTACTAATAGGCCGAGGACTTGTTACAAAGACGCTACGCATCCACTGTGCGGTTCTGGAAGAACAACCAGAACCGATCGAGAGCTCGAACAGGGCTCTGGTTGTACATTTCCATAGTGTTTCGGTGGTTATAGCGTTGGGGAAACACCCGGTCCCATTCCGAACCCGGTAGTTAAGCCCTTCTGCGCCGATGGTACTGCACTGGTTACGGTGTGGGAGAGTAGGTCGCCGCCGAACTTAATTTGCCCTGCGGGTCGAGCGCCACAAGCGCTCCCCGCAGGGCTTTTTCGTGTCTCCGTGCAGGTGTTCGTGCTCATTGAGCGGCTGACCGGGTGATGAGACCCCGGCGAGCGGGTGACGTGCCTCAGGCCCCTGCCGTTCCTCCCTACCGTGATCGTCATGAACGAGCAGTGGGCAGGGGAGGCACCTTTGCGGTGGCGAGCGCGCAGGAGGCGGGGCAGGCACGCCCGCGAGCCCGCGCCGTCCTCGCAGTCGGTCCTGCCCGCAGTGCTCGGCGTCGTGCTGCTGGTGTGCCTGATCCTCCTCCTGCTGACTTACCTCTAGTCCTAGCGGGACTGCAGCGCGTCGAGCGCCACGGCCTGAGCGATCACGAGCCGGCGGTCGATGCCAGGATCCTGGATCCTGACCAGGTAGTGGTCGCGGACCCAGGTCTTCTTGTCGACGCTGAACACGGGAGCGCCGTTCTCCGTCGCGAAGTCGAAGTGGTAGCGCATGGGGAACGGCGCATCTCCGATGTACGGGATCCAGTCCCACAACCGGCGGAAGCCCGCGAGCCACTTGTTGCGCTCCGCCCCGGTCGCCGTGCCGCGGCCCGGCTGCTCGAGGTGCCAGGTCGAGCGCAGCAACGACTTGCCGAAGTCCTTGCGGAACAGGCCGATCGACCTGCCCTGCTCGTCGATGACGTCGTAGCCGCTACCGAGGTCGATCACCTTGCGGGCGTTGAACTCGAACAGCACCCGGTTCTTCGACGAGTCGGTGTAGACGGTGATCCGTTCCTTGATCTTGAGCCGCTTCTGCTCGGCGAACCCCACCAGTGCGCCCGGTGCGCCGTTGTCGTCCAGGAAGACCTCGTAGCGGTTCACCATGAAGGTGACCTTCTGGTGCACGTGTAAGGCGTGCGCGTCCTGCAAGCTCACAGCTCCCCCTTCTCCACCGGCACGGGAGTCAGGCTCCCGGTCGGGAATCGCCGCTCGTTGCGGTCGATCTTGGCGAACGCGGCCTCGACGAGGTCGACACCGAGCTTGTCCGCCAGCCTGGTGAGGTAGTGCATCACGTCCGCGAGCTCGTCGCGGACGTTCCAGGCGAGTTCCGGATCCTGCATCGCGTCCCGTGCCTCTTCGGGCGTCAGCCACTGGAACAGGTCGGTCAGCTCGCCGACCTCCGCGGACAAGGCCATCACCAGGTTCTTGGGCGTGTGGTAGCTGTCCCAGTCACGGGCAGCGGCGAACGCGCGCAGGGCGTCCCTCAGGTCCACGAGATCACGCTGACTCATGCACCACTGATTACCACGTGGACGAACGAGCAAGGATGGCGGCCGATCAATCATGGTTCGTCCGCGTCAACGTTGATTAGCTCTGGTCATGTCAACATTGAGCGCGATCAACACCCCGTCCACGGACGACACCGTCCTCGTCCTCGGCGCCACCGGCAAGACCGGCCGCCGCGTCACCGGCCTCCTCGGCTCCGCCGCGCGTCCGGCGTCGCGGTCGGCGGCCACGAAGTTCGACTGGTCCGCACCGGACACCTGGGAACCCGCGGTCAGAGGAACGACCGCCGTCTACGTCGTGCCGCCGGAGAACCCGGTGCAGTTGAACGACTTCGTCGGTGTCGCCGTGAAGGCCGGTGTGACCCGGCTGGTGCTGCTGTCGATGCGCGGCGCGCCCGCCGACGATCCGTTCGAGGCCGCGGTCAAGGGTTCGGGCGTCGAGTGGACGATCCTGCGTCCCACCTGGTTCATGCAGAACTTCGACGAGGACATCTTCGCGGAGCCGGTGCGCCGGGGCGAGCTCGCCGTCCCGGCCGGCGACGGCGTCCACCCCTTCATCGACGTGGTGGACATCGCCGAGATCGCCGTCGTCGCGCTCACGCAGCCCGGTCACCACGGGAAGACCTACGACCTCAGCGGACCCGAGGCGCTGTCGTTCCCCGAGGTGCTGGCGCGGATCAGCGAGGTGACCGGTGAGCCCGTCCGGTACGTGGACGTCGCTCCCGAAGAGTTCACCGCGGCCTTGCGCGGGCTCGGCTTCTCGGAGGAGATCGCCGACCTCGTCACGATGCTGATCGTGCTCATCCGCAAGGGCGAGGAGGCGCATGTGTCCGACAACGTGCAGCGGGTGCTCGGGCGTGCGCCGCGGACGTTCGCCGACTACTTGGGCAGCAGCAAGTTCGCCTGAAGGCCGCGCGTCCCCTCGTTGGTGATGACGGCTTCGCAGAGCGCGCGCCCCGTGCGGGCGCGCCACTCCTGTGCCATGTCGCAGTAGCGAAGCCCCATCGCGTACGTGAGCTGGCCGACGGACTCACCTTCGAGCAGCACCTCGAGGGTGTGCTCACCGATGTGAGAGCCTCTAACGATCCTGCAGTCGCGCAGTTCCGCGATGACGTGGGCGGGCGTGCGGCCGTTGACGACGCGGTGCAGCACGTGCTGGTGGACCTGCTCGCCCACGACGGCGACCTGCTGTTCCGCGGGCAGCGTCGGTGCCGTGCCGAGTGCCTCGTGGTCGAGCAGCAGGAGTCGCGGGGCGCCGAGGTGCAGGTGCACGCCGTAGCGCTGGTCGCTGCCGACGATGCGCGCCGGGCACGAGCCGATCTCGCCGCGGCCGGCCAGGTCGAGCAGGAGCGGCCGGTAGTCGACGGCCTGCTCGCCGCGCAGGTAGCCGGCGGTGACGGCGGTGCCGTCGCCGCGCAGGAGGTCGACCCGGACCGCCGTGAGGTCGTGCCGGGTGGCGGGTTCCGGCACGAGGACCGCGGTGGCCGGGACGGCGGTGCCGTTCCCGGTGTCGGCTTTGAGCTCGTGGGTGGCGAGCGCGGCGATCTCCGCGATGGCGTCCTGGTGGTGCGACTCGCCGACGATCGCGACCCGTCCCGCCGTGGACAGGCGGCGCAGGCGGGACCGCGTGCGCACCGGGGTGATCTGGTCGGCCGTCTTGTTCTTCGTGCCGACGAACATCAGGCCGAACAGCGCGAGGCCGATGACGAAGCCCAGGGGGCCGAAAGCAACGGTCAGAACCAGGGCGAGCACGGCGACGGCGATCAGGACGGCGGCTGGCGAAGGTTCTGTGCGTTGCTGCATCGTCATGGGGCATCCTCACGACTCGGCTTCCCGTCACTCTCAGTGTCGGACAAGTCGGGCGATGCGTTTCACAAATCGCTCGTTTGGCCCAGCATTGTGGGCTGAGAACTCCAGCCGGTTACAGGAATTCGTCGCGGATCGGGTTCATCCGCCAACGGTGAGTGAGGGTTCTCCTCGGCGAGCTTCACCGCCGCGCCCAGCGAAGCCCACCCGCGGGCCGTCCCGTAGGAGATGCCGCCGAAGAAGAGAGCCCCGAAGACGAAGCTCCAGCTGCCGCTGAACGCGCGGAAGACCGAATAACCGGCCATCGCCGCCGTGAGGACGCTGAGCACCAGCATCAGGTGGTGCGTGCCGTGCCTGACCTTCTTCTGGTTCGGCCGCATCGGCTGCGAAGGCCCCAGGTCCCACAGCTTCTTCGCCTCCGCCCACCGCGTGCTGTCCATCGGCGGCCGCGGATCCGCCTTGGCGCGGCGCCTCGCCCGTTCCAGCACCAGGCGCATCGTCGTGTCGACGTCGTCGACGGGCAGCAGCCACTCCTGCCCGCCACCGATGATCCGCAGTGCCGGTCCCGGTGTGATCGTGAGCTCGCTCGTGTTGCCGAACCGCCACTGCGCGGGTGAGACCACCGTGCCGGCCTCGACGTGGCCGATCCGGTCGAATCGGATCGCGACCCGTCCGACCGGGGACGACGGGTGCCGGGGCGGTGGGAGCTTGTCGACCAGCAGCCGGCGCGACTGCACCCGCAGCCGCCCGCCGCCGCGCAGTCCGATGAGGACCTCGACCGGTGAGCGCCGCACGTCACCGGTGACCGGCCACGACACGACTTTCGCCGCGAGCCACGCGAGACCCCACGCGACCAGCGGTGTCGCCACGCACAGCACGAACTGCTCCGCGCCCTTCGCGGTCAGCAGGCCGACGAACGCGATCGGCGCCGACGGCAGCAACGCGATGCGCGGCCAGGCCGCCGTCATCCACCAGAGCACGACGAAGAGCAGCAGTGCCACGGTGACGGGCCAGAACCCGTTGAGGTAGGCGAACTTCTCCGTGAACTCGGCGGCGAAGTCGAACTCCTCGTCGCCGAACGGCAGCGATCGCTGGAACAGGTACGACGACAGCGTCAGATGCCCGAACGGCACAGCGACGTAGCTGAGCAGGATCAACGGCACGGCAACGAGATACCGCAAGAACACCACGTGCAGCCCCCAGGTCGGATCAGTGGACCAGGGTAAGGCGTGCGCGTCCTCTCGGCCCGGGTTCTCCACCACCCGGCAGGGCGGTCATCACCAGCCCGAACACGAGACCGTTGAGCTCTTCCAGCCCCAGGTTCAGTTCCTTGGCCACGTGCAGCGGTGTCGTGCCGTTCTCGCGGAGGACCTTGAACACCTTCGTGAGCAGTTTGGACGTCTCGCGGCGCGTCATGCCGCCCTCCACGAGGCTGTGCAGGTTCGCCCACCTCGTGAACTGGTCCCTGCCCACGTGCCAGTGGCGGTGGTCGGTGCCGGCCAGGTGCCGCTGGGGCATCAGGAACTCGGCGGCGAACTCGTGCGGCTCGTCGTGCCCGAGCAGCACCGCGAGCTGGACGGCCGCGTCGAACCGCGCCTGCTCGGGCGTCGCCGACGGGGTGAGGAACACGAACGGCGTTCCGATGTGCCAGCAGGAGAACGCCTCCTGCTCGGTGCAGTCGACGGGCAGCGAGAACACCCGCACACCGTGCGACTCGAGCAGCTGCACCATGTTCGGCGCCGGCCCGGTGGCGAGTCGCCACGCCTCCCGCGTGCCCTGGGGCGACGTGCGCGGGGCGGGCAGGTCGGGCTGGGGCAGCACGAACAACCGTTCCAGCCAGCCGCCGAACTCGATCGCGAGCTGCGCCGCCGCCGTGGCCTGCGCGTCGAGCGCCTGCCGCGGCACGGTTTGGGGCCGGGGCGGTTCCGGTGCCGCCAGGAACGCGGCCGGGAACCCGAGCGCCCCCGCCAGCGACTCGACGGTCGAGGCCTTGGGCGTGCGCAGCCCCCGCTCGTAGTCGCCGATGGCCCGCGCCGGCACACCCGACTTCCGCGCCAGCTCGGCCGCGGTGAGTCCGCGCCGGGTGCGGGCGAGCGTGAGTCGCTTGGGCGTGAGCATGATCCGGTCATTCTCGCCCCTGCCGCGGCGCGTTGCCAGGCGGGTCCCAGGTACCGGTCGGTCGTCCGGACGTTCCGGCATCGCAGGCGCGTGTCGCGTCAGGTCGACGCGTTCTCACCCTTCACAGCGAGGCTGGCCGAGCTCGGCACAGCCTCCGCTGCGGCTCTGCGCCCGTCACCGCCGCAACGAGATCGGGAAGTCCACCTCCTCCGGACCGTCCACATTGGGTGCCTTGAGCTGCGGGAACTCCATCGGCGGCAACGGGATCCGGTGCGCCCACCGCTCGATGACCTGGTTCTGCGGCGTGGGCTCCGGCTGCGACACCTCGCGCAACACCACGAGCCGGTCCTCGAGCTGCAGCGGGTACGTGACCAGGAACCACAACTTCAGCCCCTCGCTGCTGCGCACGTTCTCGAACAGCGCGAACTGGTCGTGGTCGTTGTCCCGCATCATCGCCGCGATGGCAGGCCCCTTCGCGTAGTCGCTGCGCAGCGGCGCCTCGGCCGACCCCGTCCCGCGGTTCCCCTGCAGCGTGCCCAGCAGCACGGGCCGGGACGGGTGCCGGATGAGGCCCGCGTTCCAGTGGTCGAGGCGCTGCCAGCCCTCCGCCGCCAGCAGCTGCCGCAACGTGCCCACCCGGTGGATCCAGTCGAGCAGGCCGGGCGCGTTCGTCGGCCCGAACGGCGGCGAGGCGGCGCGGGCGTCGATCCCGGCGGCGATCGCGCGGTCCAGGACGGCCTGGCGCAGGCCGAGGTCGGCGAGCTGCTCGTCGGCGGTGGGGGTGAGCTTGCGGAAGGCGGCGCTGGTCATGGGACGACGGTAGCGACGGGGTCTGACATTTCCGGGAAACCTGCTGGTCGTGTACCGCTACGTCGACGCGCGGGCACGGCGCGGGAGCCGGTGGTCAGGCGGGCACCGCGACGCCGGGCACTGCGTTATCGGGTCGACGTCGTGGCCCGGGGAGCAACCGGCGCAGGCGTGTCGACGTGGTGCTGCGAAGGGCGTGGGTGCTTCTGGCACTCGCGTCCGGAACACGGGCAGCTGCCGGAGGCGAACCGCGAGTGGTGGCGGTGAAGCTGCACGGTGTCGCCTCCACCCAAGACATGAGTGCGGTGCCCAGGGGGAGAGGCCCTGGGCACCGCACTGGCGGCCTGCGGACAGGTCAGGCCGCCACCTGCGTGAGCTCGTGCAGCACGTCCCGCTCACCCAGCCGCTCCCGCGCCCACTCGGCCACCGCGGCGTCCTGCGCGAACAGCACGATCTGCCGGTCTGCGGACAGTCGCAGCAGCAGGTCCAGCAACGCGAGGGTGCGTTCCGCGTCGGCCTGCACGGTGACGTCGTCCAGCAGGAGGGGGCAGGGTTCCGCGGCCAGGTGCTGGGCGAGGGCCACGCGCAGCAGCAGGTAGATCTGTTCCGCCGTGCCCAGCGAGAGGTGTGAGGCCTCGTGCCACGCGTCGGAGGCCGTGCATACGCGCACGGTCAGGGTTGACGCGTCTACGGCGGCGTCCACGTAACGGCCGTCGGTGACTGACGGCAGCCATGCGCGGAGTGCTTCCTCCAGGGCGGGGGCGATGGTGCTGTGCACCTTCTCGCGGGCGGCGGTCAGGTAGTGCGAGGCGAGGTCGATGGCCTCCACTTCGGTGGTCACCTCGGTGAGCACGAGGGTGGCGGCCTGCACCGCCTCTTCGGCGTCCGGGACGCTCGGGAGTGAGCGGGCCATCTCGGTGACGGTGGCCGCCAGTGAGTCGGCGGACGGCGCCAGGGACGGGTCGGCTTCGCAGGCCGCGTAGCGGTGGGCGGCCTCCTGCAGCGACACCAGGTAGGTCTGGGCCGCCGAGAGGGTCGCCTCCAGGTCGTCCGGGGTGCCGGAGGCCAGCAGGGACTGGAGTTCCGCCCACGCGTTGCGCTCGTCCTCGGCCTCGCGGAGCAGGCGGTCCCAGTCGCGCTGCCACTCGGCGATGGCGCGCAGCAGGTCCTCGGGGCGCTCGCCGGTGCGGCCGATCGCCTTCACGGCCTCGCGCAACAGGTCCAGCGCTCGGGTGTGGGCTGCGGCGGCCTCGGCGACGGTGGCCTCGGCCAGGCGGCGGTCGGCGAGGGCCTGGGCCAGGAGTGGGCGTTGGGCGGCCAGCACAGCCTGGCGGCCGCGCACCTTGCAGTCCGTCTCGTAGTCCACGAGGAGGTCCGGCACGGACATGGTGGGGTCGGCCTTGCCGCGGGCCGCCAGTTCCACGCGGACGGCCTTCTCGGTGCGCGCGACCTCGGAGACGAGGTCGGCGTGTTCTGCCTCCCACGCGCCCCGATTCGCCAGGCGCCACAACGTTTCGCGGTCCGCGGGGATGCCCAGCGACGCGCACTCGGCGACGGCTTCGTCGTGCACCCGGACGGCCTCCGCCGCCACGGCGCGCTGGCCCTCGGCCTCGGCGAGGGCGCGGTCGGCGGTGAAGAGCCTGGTGCGCGACTCGGTCGCGGTGGCGGCTCGTTCGGCGGCGAAGACCACGGCCGCCTCGCGTTCGGGGGCGTTGCCCCGGGACAGCGCGCCGGCGACGCCCGCCACCAGTGCGGCGACGAGGACCCCCGCGGCCGCGAGGTGCTGGCCCGTCAGGATCAGCAGGCCGCCGACGAGGGTCGTCAGGCAGCTCAGCGCCAGCAAGGCGTTGCGCAGGAACGGGTTCGGCATCGCGATCTCCTGCACGCGCGCCGCGGCCACGTCGGCCTCGACCTGCGTGCGGGCCGCGTCGGCCGCCGCCTCGTCCTGGTGCACGCGGGCGGCGTCCACCTCGATCGACGCGGTGGTCAGGCGGCCACCGGCGGCGGGGTCGAGCCGGGTGGCCAGGCCGCGCAGCACCGACGGTTCCGCGGTGGTCGGCGGGGACGGCCGGCGTTCGTCGTGCGCGGCGGCGACGGCGGACGCGGTCGCGTAGGCCGAGGCGACGACGCGGAGCTCGTCGTCCAGCGTGGTCTCGCCGACCGGGACCTCCGGCAGGGAGTTGAGCTCGTGCTCCAGCGCCTCCGCCGACGGACCCGTCAGCACGCGGGGACTCGGTGCGGCACGCCACGCGGCCGTCGCGCGGTTCACCAGGCGCGCCAGTTCCTCCTGCGCGGCGATCCCGGACGGCGGCGCGTCTCCGAAGCGCTCCTGCAGCTCGGCGATCCGCGCCACGCGGGCGGTGAGCGACTCGACCGCCGCGGTGTGCTCCTCGACCTCCAGGCGGGCACGGGCGGCCGCCGCGGAACGGGCCTGCGCGCTCAGTTCCAGGTACCGGGCGTGCTCGCGACGGGCCACGGCGAGGTCGGTCTCGGCCTCGCGCAACCGGTTCCGCGCCTCCTTCAACGCGTCCACCGGCGCGGTCAGCCGTTGCAGCGCCTGCTCCACCGTGCCGTCGGTGCCCGCCGTGGCGGCCGCTCGCCGCAGGTGGTCCTGCAGGCCGTCCGCCGCGTCCAGCACGGTCAGCAGCTGCGCCTGGTCCACGCACGCGGTGGCGGTGAACGACGTGCGGTCGAGACCCAGCCGGCGCGACACGTCCGGCACCGAGTCGTCGTTGAGATCGCGGTCCACCGAGACGACCTCGCCGGACTCCAGCGACACCATCGCCGCCACCCGCCACGACTCGCCCTCCCACGGGCGGTGCCGCGCGGACGGGTCACCGCACAAGGCCGCGCGGATCGCGGCGTGCCACGACGACTTCGCCGACTCGTTCACCCCGGACACCACGGTCAGACCGGGTGCCAACGGCAACGTGCGGTCGTGCAACGGCCCGAACGCGTGCGCGGTCACGGACTCGATCTTCATCGTTCCTCCAACGCCCGCAGGCCGGTGGCGAGCACGCGGCCGCGCATGGCCTCGTCCAGCCCCGTGTCCGCCAGCACGTCGCGCACGAACTGGCCGCGCACGGTCCGTTCCGCTGCCACGGAGTCGAAGTCCAGCAACGGGAACGCCTTCTCCGAGTCCAGCCAGTCGAGCGACCTCGACGCCGACACATCGAACACCTCGCGCGACACCGAGCCGTCGTCGTGGACCGTGCACAGCACCGCCCCGCGCTCGCCCGTTTCCCCCGGGGTCAACGGATCCGGGTTGCCGGGGAACGTGTAGTCCACGGCATGCTCCGGCGTGTGCACGTGCCCCAGGAAGGCGTGGTCCAGCCCGGTGATCGCGACGTCACCGGGCGCGGAACCGTGGCACAGCGCCAGGTTCACGCCGCCGCGGGTCACCGCGAAACCGTCGAGCACGTCCCGCGCCGGGCCGGGCCCGACGTGCGCGGCACCCCACAGCGTCAGGCCGTCCGCAAGATCCACGGGCGTCATCGTCCGCGACGAGAACACGTGCACGTTCGGCGTCCAGTCCACCTGCTGGTAGACCGATTCCGGCCCGTACCAGTCGTCGTTGCCGGGAGCCAGGAACACCGGTACGGAGCAGTCGAACGACGACCGCAGGAACGCGGCGGTGGAGGGGGAGCAGCGCTCGTGCTCGTACAGGTCGCCGGCGCAGAGCACCGCGTCGACGCCGGTCTCCTCGGCGAGGTCCACGATGCGACCCAACGTGTCGCGCAACGCCTTCCGCCGCACCGGACCGGCGCTGGGGAAGCGCGTGTCCAGGTGCAGGTCAGCGAACAACAGCAGTTTCACCGGTGCCTTCAGGGATGTCGATCGTGCCGGACAGGGTCAGGTGCAGCTGGAGGGCCTCGGCCACGTCGGCGGTGTCGGCGTGCCAGCCGGTCAGTTCCTCGACGGTCGGGGTGAGCTCGTAGCCGTGGTGGCGGATCGCGCGGCTCAGCGCGTGCCACAGCTGGGAGACGTCGTACGCCACGTCGACGTCGACGTGGGACGCCAGGTTGATCAGCAGCGCCTGCACGGGCTCGTCGGAGTTCTCGGCACCGCACGCGCGGGCGACCGAGCGCTCCACCGCCGTGCGGAGGAGCTCGGCGCAGCAACGGATGCGCACGCCGTCGAGCTCGTCCGGGCGCGCCAGCAGGTTCGCGACGCAGGTCAGCCGGTCCTGGACGTCGGAGGAAAGGGTCATCGCTGCAACCATCCCGCGAGCAGTTCGGTGTCTCTGATCAGCACGTCCAAGTCCCCGCTGTCCCCGCCGACGCGACATGCCTGAAGCAGGTCCACGGCCCACGACCCGACGACGTCCTCCAGGTGCGGCAACAACTTCGCCGGCTCCGCCAGGTCGTCGAGCACGGCCAGCGCGAGCTTCTGCCGGGTCGTCATCGCGAGCTCCAGCTGGCGTTCGACCTCGGCGTGCGGCATCCCGCGCACCAGCCGTTCGCGCCGGAACCTCGCGTGGGAGGCCGACTCCAGGGCCGTGCGGCAGCACGACGCCACGAGCTCGGCCCGCAGCGCGTCCGGCAGGCTCTCGTCGGTGCGCATCGCGCGGGCGTCGCTCAGGCACCGGCCGACCGGGTCCTCGGCCATCCGCACCTGCACGAGGGACGCCTCGCCGCGGTAGACCTCCCAGACCGTGCTGCTCAGCCGCAACCTCCGCAGCGCCTCCACCAGCCGTTCGTCGTGCGTGAAGACCACGACCTGGCGGGTGAGCCCGACGTCCGCGAGCACCTGGGCGAGACCATCCACTTTGGACGCGTCCATCGCCTGCACGGGGTCGTCGATCACGACGAACCGGAACGGGCTCTCGTCGACCATCGCGCGCGGCAGGAACAGCGCCAGTCCCAGCGAGTGCAGCTCGCCCTGGCTCATCACCGCGAGCGCCGAGTTCGAGACCCCGTCGACCGACACGTCCAGCTCGACGTTGCGGGTGCCGCCGAGCCGCACCGCGCCGAGGTCGACGTTGCTCTGCTGGCGCAGCCGCTGCCAGATCCGCTGCGACTCCTTGGCGAACGGCGCGCTGCGCTCGGCCCGCAGCCTCGCCGCGGTCTTGCGGATCCAGTTCTCCGCCTCGGTCACGTCGGCGAGCACCTCGGAGTCGGCGAGTGCCTGCTGTGCCTGGGAATGCCACTCGAACAACGCGATCGCCATCGGCCGCCACACCAGGTCGTGCCGCTCGATCTGCTCGCGCGCCACGGCCTTGAGCTGCTCCACCGCCTGCGCGAGCTCCGCGTACCGGTCGAACACCACGTGCCGCAGCCGCACCGGGTCGTCGATCGACACGCAGGCCTGCCACGCCTGCCAGGCCTGCACCACCGCGGTCGTGTCGAGCACGTCCTGGACCTCGGTCAGCACGTGCGGCACCGGCTGGCACAGCGCCCGCGCCGCGGCCACCGCCACGTCCAGCCGGTCCGCGGCCTCGTGCAGCTCCGCGGCGGCCCTGGCGAGGTGCTCGGCCCGCTTCTTCGCCTTGCTGAGCCACTTGCCGTCGAGCTTGCCGAGGTTGCAGACCGGGCACTCCTGGTTGCCGCCGGACTCCTGCAACTGGATCGCGAGTCGCAGGATCTCGCTGCACCGCAACGAGTCCTGCGCGTTGTCGGTCGCCACCGCGCTCACCGTGCCGAGCGCGAGGTCGAAGGTCTCGCGGACCCGGTCGACCTCGTCCGCCGCGGGCAGCGCCACGTCCATGATCTGCTGCAGGAGGCTGGTCCCGGTGCCGACGTCGGCCCGCAGCGCGAGGTCCGCGATCGCGTCGAGGTCGGGGGAGTCGCTGCCGAGCAGCTCGGCCGCGCGGTGAGCGCGTTCGTCCTGGGACGCTGCCAGTTCCGCCCGCACCCTCTCCCGCCGGTCGTAGGGGCGGGCGACGATCTCGGCCAGGCGTTTGCGGTGCTCGGCGAGCGCCTGCTGCGCCTCGGTGATCGCTTCCAGGCCCAGAAGGCGGTGCATCGCCTCGTAGAGGTCTTCCGGCTGGGCGTCGAGCACGGTCCCGAGCTCGCTGTAGGGCAGGAACGGCCGGTAGGTCTCCAGCGCGTCGCGCCACCTGCGGTCGTCGAACGGCTCGTCGTCCTGCGTCCACTCGCCCTGCGTCGGTTCCTCGCCCGGCGCCCAGCGTCTTCGGATCGTCGTCCTGCCCTGCCGCTGCGCCTGCACGAGGTCCAGCTCGACGGCGGTGTCGGGCTGGTGCAGGTTGCGCCAGCCCTGCCGCCACACGTCGTGCCGCGCACGGGTCCAGCGCGCGTTGTGGCCGGTCAGCGCCAGCTCGGCGGCCTCGGCGAAACTCGACTTGCCCGAGCCGTTGCGCCCGGTGACGACGGTCAGCCCCGGACCCGGCGCGAGCGGCAGGCGTGCCTGGGGGCCGATGCCCCGGAAGCCGCGCACGCGGATCTCCGACAGGTAGATCCCCTGGCCGGGGCCGTCGGACCGCTCGTGCGCGGGTGGTTCCTCGGCCGGTACACCGGCGAGCGCGCGGTCCAGCGCTGCGTCGCCCCGGCACGCCGCCAGCACCAGTTCTGCCGCACGTGGGGTGAGTTCGTACTTGGCCAGTCGCCCGGCCATCAGTTCGAGTAACCCGGCTTCACCCGCCACGGTCACATTTCCTCCAGCTGCCACCACTCGATAGGGCGGCAACTTAGGCACGAAAGTGGAGCTACTGGTGAGTACTCACACGATCGAGTGGTGTTACATAGGGTGACTAAAGGAGGGTTCGGTCGTTAGGGACCCCACACCTGCAGGCCCCTGATCACGAAGTAGGCGTCCGGGACGTAGGTGCCGTGCTTCGGGTAGGTGGTGAACTCGGCCTCCGTCGAGCAGTTCTCCCGCTGGTACACGGTCGCGTCCCTGCTCAGGCGGTTCGCGAACGACTTGCCGGTCAGCGTCAGCGTGATGCACTCGCCGGGGTTCGCCGATTCCACGTCGAGGCGCTGCACGGCTCCTGTGTAGTCCGGGCCGGTCCACACGCAGAACTCGCCCTTGTCGCAGCTCTTGTCACTCTGCGCTACGGCGATCCCACTGGAGGCGACCGCGCCCGCAGTGATCACCAGGGCGGCGATGAGGCTCTTCGTGGACATGGGCGCACCTCCGTCGGAGACGAGTGTGCGTCCGTTCGGGTCAATCGGCCAGACGATCTTGGAGCGCTTTCGCGTCGCGCGGGGCGTAGGCCTTGGCGTCGTTGTCGAAGTAAACGAACACGTCGCCGTGCTCGCGCCACGCCCTGACCTTCTCCGCCCACCGGTCGAGGCCCTCGTCGGTGTAGCCGCTGACGTAGAGCTCGTCGTGGCCGTGCAGGCGGACGTAGACGAAGTCGCTCGTCACCTCTTCGATCAGCGGGTACTTGCCGGCGGCGTCCGCGACGACGAGCGCGATGTCGTGGCGCTTCAGGAGGTCGATGAACTCCGGCGTGATGAAGCTGTCGTGGCGCACTTCGAGGGCGTGGCGCATCGGCCGTTCGGCGTCCGTGGTGGTGTGCGCCGGGTCGACGCGGTGGTCGTGGCGCTTCGCGATCTCGGCGGCCTCGGTGGTGGTGCGGGGGAGGCCCTCGAAGAAGCTCGTCAGCAGGTCCGCGTCGAACCGCAGGGTGGGCGGGAGCTGCCAGAGGATCGGGCCGAGCTTGGGGCCCAGCGCGAGGACGCCGGACGCGAGGTAGTTCGCGAGGAGCTCGTCGCCGTCCTTGAGGCGCTTCATGTGCGTGATGAAACGGCTTCCCTTGACCGAGAACACGAAGTCGTCCGGCGTCTCCGCGGCCCACTTCCGGTAGCTCGACGGGCGTTGCAGCGAGTAGAACGAGCCGTTGATCTCCACGGAACCGAGCTGCTCGCTCAGGTACGCCAGCTCGCGTTTCTGCGTGACGCCCTTGGGGTAGAAGACCCCGCGCCAGGGCGGGTAGACCCATCCCGAAGTGCCGATCCTGACCTCGCCCATGTGGTTATGTTGGCACGGTGGACGCATACCTACAGCGCATCGGTGCCGCACGCACGTCGTCGTTGGCGGAGCTGCACGAGCGGCACCTGCTGAGCGTTCCGTTCGAGAACCTCTGCACGCACATGGACACGCGGATCGTGCTGGAGATCCCGTGGCTGCACGACAAGATCGTGGTGCAGCGGCGCGGCGGGTTCTGCTACGAGCTCAACGGGTTGTTCGCGGAGCTGTTGCGGCACCTGGGACATCACGTCGACCTCCTCGGCGCCCGGACGATCGGCGAGGAGCGGCGGCTCGGCCCGCCGCTCGACCACCTGGCGCTGCTGGTGGACGGAAAGTGGCTCGCCGACGTCGGGTTCGGCTCGTTCACCCTGCACCCGCTCTCCTGGGAGTCGCGAGAGGACCAGCACGACCCGTTCGGCGTGTTCCGGCTCGTGGACGTCGGCGACGACGTGGAGGTGCGGATGGACGGCAAGCCCTGCTACCGGCTGGACCGCCGCCCGCGCGAGCTCGCCGAGTTCGTCCCGACCTGCTGGTGGCACCAGACCGCGCCGGAATCGCACTTCCGCGCCGGGCCGATGGCGTCGCTCGCGTTGCCCGCCGGGCGGATCACCGTGACGGACAAGAAGGTGGTGCGGACGGAGAACGGCCGCAAGACCTCGACGGATGTCGAAGATCCCGCGGCCGCTTTCCTGCAGGAGATGGGACTTCACTTCCGGCAGAGCAACGCGTCCGGCGTCCTGCGCCAGTTGTAGGCGACACCGGCGATGTGCTCGTCCTGCGCGCACTGTCCCTTGTAGTGCCCGTTGGCCCAGTCGCCGCCCTGGTCCGGCCTGTTGTCACCGCGGTCGAACCAGAGGACCCGGGTCTGGTTCCCCTGCGCGACGGGCGCGCAGACCAGCGTGAAGTTCGCGTAGCCGACGGCCGCGTTCCCGTTGGGGCACTGCAACTTCGTGTACCCGGACGCCCAGTCGTTGGTCACGTGCTGCTCGTTGGTGACCCTCGTGGTGTTGCTCCACTGTGGACCGCTGACGCACAGGCCGCGGTTGCCGGTGTGGCTGATGCCGATGAGCTTCTCGCTCTGCGGGCAGGATTCCTTGAGCAGCTGGTTGAACCGCGTCTCGCGCGCGATCTGCCCGGTGCGGCTCGGAGCGTTGACGAGGCGGTTCCACGCGCCGGCGCGCCAGTCGTCGCCGTCGTTGACGCCCATGCGGTTGCCGGCGGCGTCCCAGTGCAGCAACGCCCAGCCGTTGCCACCGCGGTTGGTGTGGAAGCCGACGAGCGGCCAGTAGGCGAAGTCGGTGTCGTTCGCGACGAGCTGGTTCACGAACCGCTCGAACCAGTCCCGTGCCTTGGGGTTGTTCTCGCCGCGCCCGCCGACGCCGAACTCGCTGATCCACAGCGGTGCGGTGAAGTGCTTCTGCGCCTCGGTGATGAAGAAGGCCTGGCGTTGCAGGACGTTGACGTGCTCCTGCGGTGACAGGTCCTGGTAGCGCGGGTCGGTCGTCTCGCCGACACCCGTGGCACCGCTGTGGTTCGGGCCGGTGTAGCCGTAGAAGTGGGCGGAGTAGACGAGCTTCTCGGGGTTGGCGAGCGTGTGGCTGAGGAACCGCGCCGGCTCGAGCGTCGGGCGCCCGTGCGCGAAGCCGTCGACCGGGATGCCCGTCCAGTTGATGCCCTCGACGATGACGAGCAGGTCGGGCGCCACCTGCTGGAGGCGGTCGGCGGCCTGCTGCGAGGCCTTGTGCCAGTCGTGGTCGTTGCCCCAGCCCCAGTTCGGGTCGTCCCAGACGTTGCGGCGCACCTCGTTGTAGAGGTCCGCGCCGACCACGCGCTTGTTGGCCTTGTAGCGGTCGGCCACGAACGCCCAGTCGTTGATCCACTGGTCGGTGCTCTGGCTGGTGTTCCAGCGTTCGTTGCCATCCACGCCGCAGCACCACCGCGACGTGGTGGTGTGGTTGTTGAGGATGACGGCGAGGTTGTTGCGCGTCAGCTCGGCCACTACCGCGTCGTAGACCTCCAGCGGCCGCTTGCCGTTGAGCTGCGCGTCCTTGAGGCCGTTGACGGGATTGGTGTCCTTGAGCATCTGGTTGGAGAACGGCAGCCGGATGCTGTTGACGCCGATCTCCTTGAAACCGCTGATGATCGTGGCCATCGTCGCGCGGTCGAGCCCGAGCGGGACCTGGTCGGCCTTCTCGCCGGAGTGGTGGTTGGCGGGGTCGTTGATGTCGCCGGAGCCGGTGTAGGTGCCGCTCGCACCGTGCCAGTTGCCGGACTTGAGCTTGAAGCGGTCGCCGTGGGCGTCGACGATCCACCGGCCTCGGGTGCTGAGGGGACCGGTCCAGGTCGCCTCGTCCGCGTTCGCCCCGACGGGGTCGGCGTGCGCGGGCGCCACGAGACTCGCGGCCAGGAGCAGGGGAGCCAAGACGCGAATTGGTTTCACATATGTGACCGTATAGGCGTGCCGAGGCGTTGCGCTAGAGCCAGTGCGTTGTACGGCGCCGCGCCGTGCATGGTGTTGTCGAAGTAGACGTACGCGTCGCGGTCCCAGCCGCGGATCTTCTCCGCCCACTCGTCGAGCGCGCGGTCGTCGTAGGAGCTGATGTACAGCTCGTCATGGCCGTGCAGCCGAACGTAGGCGAAATCGGCGGTGACGGTCTCGATGCACGGGAACGTGGGCGCGTCCGACACGACGTGGGCGACGTTGTGCGCGCGCAGCAGGTCGAAGTAGGCGTCGGTGCGGAACGACTCGTGGCGGGGTTCCAGGGCGTGGCGCTGTGCCGGGAGTGCGGCGAGGAAGTCCTGCACCAGGGCCCGGTCGAACCGCAGACTGGGTGGGAGCTGCCAGATGATCGGACCCTGCTTGGCGCCGAGCGCCAGCGAGTCGAAGAACGTCCTGAGCGGCTCCTCGACGTCGCGCAAGCGTTTGACGTGCGTGACGAGCTTCGGTCCCTTGACGGAGAACGTCAAGTCCTGCGGGGTCTCCGAGAGCCACTTGAGGTAGTTCGTCCGCGGCTGGAGGCGGTAGAACGAGCTGTTGATCTCGACCGTGTCCACGTGCTCGGCGAGGTGGGCGAGCCACCGCCGCTGGGGGACGCCGCGGTAGAAGCCCTCGCGCCATTCCGGGTAGCGCCAGCCCGACGTGCCGATCCTGATCACACGTCCCGGATAGCCGCGAGAGCCTGTAGCTACTCTGTAGCACTTTTTGGCGAACTGCGCTACGGTGGTGGCATGCAGCAGCTCCAAGCCATCGGCCAGCGTGAGCTCCGCAACGACAACGCGGAGATCATGCGGCGCGTCGAGGCGGGTGAGAGCTTTGTCGTCACCCGCAACAACAAACCCGTCGCCCAGCTCTCGCCGTACCGGGAGGGCCCCGTGAGCCGTCCGCCGCTCGGTGACGTGCAGGTGCTCTTCGGCACCCTGCCGCCCGTCGACGCGGACCGCTGGGAGGCCGACCGGCGAGCCGCCGACCAGGTGTTCGGCGGCGACGACCCGCTGGAAGACCCGTGGCAGAGCTGAACTGCCTGCTCGACACCTGTGTGCTGATCAGGCTCGAGCGGGCGAACCTGGGCGAGTACGTGAACGCCCAGCCGTTCCTCAGCGCCGTCACGATCGCGGAGCTGGCGTTCGGCCTCGACACCGAGGACCCGGTCGAGCGGTTCGCGCGCACGGAGCGGTACTACGCGGCGCTGCAGACGTTCGAGGTGCTGCCGTTCGGCGTCGAGGAGGCCAAGGTCTACGGCCAGATGGCGTCGCTGGTGAGACGCGCCGGCCGGTCACCCCGTCCGCGGCGGATGGACCTGCAGATCGCGGCCACGGCGGCAGTGGCGGGCCTGCCGGTGCTGACGATGAACGTCAAGGACTTCAAGGACGTCGGCCGGCTCGTGGAGGTCGTGCCGATCCGTCAGGTGTGAGCGGCTCGGGATTTCGCGTTCCACCAGTGAGGAACGTGCGAACCCGTTCCAGGTGGTCCACGGGACCTTGCCGTCCGACGGGTCCAGCCACACGCGCACGGGCCGCAAGAATCCGTACGTACGGGTTCAGCGGGCCGCCGACGTTCAGCAGGATCGCGGGACACGGGAACATGACCTGATCGAAACATCCCAAGTGCTAATGATCCCGTGATTCATCCCGATACGTCACACATGACTGTCACGGACATCGCGGCGTGGGGTACGGCGGACCACGTGCGAGCCGCGCTCGAGCACCACCTCGAAGGCGCGCTGGTCGAAGTGCCGGAGGACGACGGGTCTCCCCGGTGGGCGTTCGGCGAGGCGCTGCGCAGGTCGTTGATGCTGCGCCAGAACCACCCGTTCGACACCGTCGCGATCGGGCTGCCGGACTCGACGCGCTACCGGGAGCTGGTGGCCGGGTCCGAGGTGACGCTGCGCGCCACGAACATCGACGCCTGGTTCATCCGCGAGGACGGGTCGGCGGAGCTGCACCAGCCGGTGATGCTGCCGGAGGCCTAGACGCGACGAAGCCCCGGCTCCGTCGAGGAGGAGCCGGGGCTTCGGCCGAGCACTCTAGGCGGGCACGGAGGCCACGCCCGGCGCCAGGAAGCGCTTGCCCGTGACCTTCTCCGAGATGCCGGTGCGGTCCAGGTACGGCGTGATGCCGCCCAGCCAGAACGGCCAACCGGCGCCCAGGATCATGCACAGGTCGATGTCCTGCGCCTCCGCGACCACGCCCTCGTCGAGCATGATGCGGATCTCCTCGGCCAGCGCCTCGAGCGCGCGGGTCTTCACCTCTTCACCCGTCAGGGGCGAGGAGCCGAACTCCCACAGCGCCAGGACCTCGGGGTCGACGGTCTGCGCACCGGTGGAGTCCCACTGCCAGACCGCGCCCTTGCCGGCGGCGACGAACTTCTTCATGTTCTCCGACACCGAGAAGCGGTCCGGGAACGCGCCGTGCATCGTCTCCGACACGTGCAGCGCGACGGCGGAGCCGACCAGCTGCAGCAGGATCATCGGCGACATCGGCAGGCCCAGCGGCTCGGTGGCCTTGTCGGCGACCTCGAACGACGTGCCCTCGTCGACCGACTTGATGACCTCGCCCATGAAGCGGGTCAGCAGGCGGTTCACGACGAACGCGGGCGCGTCCTTCACGAGCACCGAGGACTTCTTGAGCTGCTTGCCGATCGAGAACGCCGTGGCGAGCGTGGCGTCGTCGGTCTGCTCGGCGCGCACGATCTCCAGCAGCGGCATGACCGCGACCGGGTTGAAGAAGTGGAAGCCCACGACCCGCTCGGGGTGCTTGAGCTTCGACGCCATGTCCGTGATCGACAGCGACGACGTGTTCGTGGCGAGGATCGCCTCGGGGGAGACGTGCTCCTCGACCTCGGCGAACACCTGCTGCTTCACGGCGAGGTCCTCGAACACGGCCTCGATCACGAAGTCGGCGTCGGAGAACGCGGACTTGTCCAGCGAGCCGGAGACCAGCGCCTTCAGGCGGTTCGCCTCGTCCGGGGAGATCCGCTTCTTCGAGGCCAGCTTGTCGATCTCGGCGTGGACGTAGCCGACGCCCTTGTCGACGCGCGCCTGGTCGATGTCGGTCAGCACGACCGGCACGTGCAGGCGGCGGATGAACAGCAGCGCCATCTGCGAGGCCATCAGGCCCGCGCCGACGACACCGACCTTGGTGACCTTGCGCGCCAGCGACTTGTCCGGAGCACCCGCCGGTCGCTTCGCGCGCTTCTGCACCAGGTTGAACGAGTACAGGCCCGCGCGCAGCTCGTCGCTCATGACGAGGTCCGCGAGGCCCTCGGTCTCGGCGGCGTAGCCCTTCTCCAGGTCGTTCTCGCGCGCCAGCTCCAGCAGCTCCAACGCCTTCAGCGCACCCGGCGCCGCGCCCTTGGTCTTGCCGTGCACGATGCCCTTGGCGCGCGCGACGGCCGCGTCCCACGCCTCGCCGCGGTCGATCTCCTTGCGGGGCACGGAGATCTCGCCGCGCACGACGCCGGACAGCCACAGCAGCGACTGCTCCAGGTAGTCGGCGGAGTCGAACAGCACGTCCGCGATGCCCAGCGCGAGCGCTTCCTTCGGCTTGAGCATCTTGTTCTGGTTCAACGCGTTCTCGAAGATCACCGTCACGGCGTCGTTCGCGCCGATCAGGTTCGGCAGCAGCTGCGTGCCGCCCCAGCCCGGGAACAGGCCCAGGAACACCTCGGGCAGCGCGATCGCGGCCGCGTTCGACGCCAGCGTGCGGTAGTGGCACGACAGCGCGAGCTCGAGACCGCCACCCATGACCGCGCCGTTGACGAAGGCGAAGGTCGGGATGTCCGAGTCGGTGAACTTCTTGAAGACCTCGTGGCCCAGCGCGCCGATCGTGACGCCCTGCGAACGGTCGGAAGCCTTCTCGACGGCCGTCAGGTCCGCGCCCACCGCGAAGATGAACGGCTTGCCCGTCACCGCGATGGCGGCGGGGGAGGCCGCGTAGGCCTCGTCGAACGCGGCACCCAGCGACACCAGCGACTGCGGGCCGAACGTCGACGGACGCGTGTGGTCCAGGCCGTTGTCGATCGTGATGAACGCGACCGGCTTGTCCAGGCCGGGAACGCTGATCAGGCGCGTCTTGGCGTGGGTGACGACCTCGTCGGGGAAGATCGCCTTTGCTTCCTCAGCAGAGATGGTCACTTGCCGCTCCAGTTCGGGTTTTCCCAGATGACGGTCCCGCCCATGCCGATGCCGATGCACATGGTGGTGAGGCCGTAGCGCACGTCCGGGCGCTCGGCGAACTGACGCGACAGCTGCGTCATCAGGCGCACGCCGGAAGAGGCCAGCGGGTGGCCGGTGGCGATCGCGCCGCCCCACTGGTTCACGCGGGGGTCGTCGTCGGCGATGCCGAAGTGGTCGAGGAACGCGAGCACCTGGATCGCGAACGCCTCGTTGACCTCGAACAGGCCGATGTCCTCGATGGACAGACCGGCGCGCTCCAGCGCCTTCTCCGTCGCGGGGACCGGGCCGATGCCCATGACCTCGGGCTCGACGCCCAGGAACGAGTAGCCCACCATCCGCATGCCGATGGGAAGACCCAGCGAACGAGCGGTCTCCTCCTCGGCGAGGATGCAGCCGGTCGCGCCGTCGTTCAGACCGGCCGCGTTGCCCGCGGTGATCCGGCCGTGCGGGCGGAACGGCGTCTTGAGCTTCGCCAGGTCCTCGACGGTGGTGCCCGGACGCGGCGGCTCGTCGGCCGTCGCGAGGCCCCAGCCGTTCTCGGCGGAACGGGTCGCGACGGGCACGAGCTCCGGCCCGATCTTGCCGTTCTTCAGCGCGTCGGCGTACTTGGCCTGGGAGGCGGCCGCGTAGGCGTCCGTGCGCTCCTTGGTGATGTGCGGGAACCGGTCGTGCAGGTTCTCCGCGGTCTGGCCCATGACGAGCGCGCTGGTGTCGACGATCTTGTCCGACAGGAAGCGCGGGTTCGGGTCGACGCCCTCGCCCATCGGGTGGCGGCCCATGTGCTCGACGCCGCCCGCGATGGCGACGTCGTAGGCGCCGAACGCGATGCCGCTCGCGGCCGTGGTCACGGCGGTCATCGCGCCCGCGCACATGCGGTCGATCGAGTAGCCGGGCACGGACTTCGGCAGGCCCGCGAGCAGGGCGGCGGTGCGGCCGAGCGTCAGGCCCTGGTCGCCGATCTGCGTCGTGGCCGCGATCGCGACCTCGTCGACGCGCTCCGGCGGCAGCTCCGGGTGCCTGCGCAGCAGCTCACGGATGACCTTGACGATCAGGTCGTCGGCACGGGTCTCGGCGAAAATCCCCTTGGGGCCGGCCTTGCCGAACGGCGTGCGGACGCCGTCGACGAAGACCACGTTCCGAACGCGTGCCGGCGCTGCTGGTGCGGCCACGGCGTCTCCTCCACTTGTGGTGACAACTCTGTCCACTCCGGCCGGGCTGCGCGACATCCCTACCGGTCGGTAACGCCAACTCTAGCCCTAGTTACTGGCCGGTAACCACAGCGGCACCCCTGTTCGTTGTGTCACACACCTTGCGCACGATCAGGAACAGCGGCAACCCGACCGGGGCCAGCAGGATCGTGATCACCAGAACGGGTGCCATCACCAGCGGGTGGACGTCCAGCCGGCGTCCCTCGAGGTACATCCAGCGGCCGACGAACAGGTCCCACGCGAGCATGTGCGCCCACACCAGCGCGGTGCCGGCGGGCGTGGCCAGGTAGTCGGCCAGCGGACCGATCTCGGGCCGGGTGACCAGCGGCAGCACCGTGGTCAGCTCCGGGACCAGCAGCACGACGTAGATCAGGGCCGGTGGCAGGACGATCAGGTACGACTCGGCGATCCGCTTCGTCCACGACCACTTCGGCGCGAGGACCATGAGCGCCCAGAACGGCGCGGCCACCAGGAACGTGAGGTCGAACAGCAGGGCGGTCATGCGGACACGAGCTCCTTCTTCGGTTCACGCGCCCACACCAGTCCCAGTGCGGTCGCGACGACGATTCCGGCGAGCGCGAGCAACGTCGTGCCGTCCGGCTGGACGAGCGACTGGCCGCGCAACGCCTGCCAGGTCACGAGCAGGAAGATCCCCAGGAACGACGCGCTGGTCACCCAGGCGATCTTCGTGGTGGCGCGGGCGCCGAGCAGGGCGATGACCACCGGCAGCACCTGCAGCGCGTGCATGCCCACGAAGTGCCCGACCCGCAGGTCGCCGTGCTCGGTGCTCCACCCGGTGAGCGCCATGTACGCGCCGCCGTCGGGCGCGCCGACCGTGTGTGAGCCGAGGGTGTCGCCGTCGAGCGCCTGGCCGGGCTTCGGGCTGGTCATCAGGAACCCGACGCCGAGGCCGAGGAATGAGATCACGAGCCCGAGCCGGATCGACCACGAGAGCGCCTTGTTCTCGATGTCGGTGCGCCACAACAGGATCGCGATGATCGCGTGCGTCACCCACAGCACCACGATCGTGGAGCCCATGATCGAGAACAGCGTCGTGTCGAGCGGCGTCTCGAAGTTGAAGTGGCTGCGCCGGCCGCGGATCACCTGACCGACGATCACGACCATTTCGATCGCGCCGGCCGCCGCCAGCACGGTGCCCGCCCACCAGCCGACGCGCTGGAACCTCTTCAGGTACGTGAGCAGCCACGCCAGCGTGAACGAGTAGAGCGCGAGCGACACGGCGAACTTCATCGGCTTGAGCCAGATCGGCGAGTTGACCACCGTCCGGTCGTCGACCAGCAGCCCGACGAGCGCGACGGGGATCAACAGCACCATCAACGACCCGAAGACCACTAACGGACGGTGCCACATGCGGAACATCTCGATACCCCCTGAATGGATAGCGGCACTCTCTACTATCCGGAAGCTACACTATCCATATGCGTGTTGGCGAGCTTTCGAAGAGAAGCGGCGTTCCGGTGCCGACGATCAAGTACTACCTGCGCGAGGGACTGCTGCCCGCCGGCGTGCTGACCAGCCCGAACCAGGCCCACTACGATGACGAGCACCTCCGCAGGCTGCGGCTCGTCCGCGCGCTCGTGGACGTCGGCGGCCTGTCGATCGCGTCCGTGCGGGAGGTCCTCGAGGTCATCGACACCCGCGAGGAGTCGCTGCACCGCAAGCTCGGCGCCGTGCAGGAGGCCATCAGCCAGCCGAGCCCGGTCGAGCTGGACCCGATGGCGGTCAAGGACGTCCAGGCGTTCTTCGAACGCCAGGGCGAGACCGAGTGCGCCGATGTCACGGCGAGCAACGTGACCCACATGCTCGCCGCCGCGCTGTCGGTGGCCCGCTCGATCGGTCACGACCACTTCCAGGACCTGCTCGACCCCTACCTGGAGGGGCTGAAGCTCATCGCGCGCGCCGACCTCGAGTACATCGCCACGCGCGGTTCGCGCGACGACGTCATCGAGGCCATGGTGGTCGGGACGTTGATCGGCGACACGGTCATCAAGGCCGTCCGGCGGCTCGCCCACGCCCAGGTCTCGCGCGAGGTGATCGGCGAACAGCCCCCGTCGGACGAGGTCTAATCTCCGTTAGACCCCTTAACAGACACATCCGCTTGCAACTCCGGTGAAAGAGCGGGCGTCCTGCCGGACATGACCCGGGGTGGAGCAGGTGGACGTGGAACCGCGCCAGACGGGCTTCGAGGCCGTCGCGCAGGCGCTGATCGAGCCGCTGCGCCGGTACCTGGCGCGCCGGACCGACGCCGCGACCGCGGACGACGTGCTGTCCGAGACGCTGCTGGTCGCGTGGCGGCGGCGCGACGAGATGCCGGCCGAACCGCTGGCGTGGGCGTACGCCGTGGCGCGCAACTGCCTCGCCAACGCCGAACGGTCGCGGCGCCGGCAGGACCGGCTGCTCGTGCGGATCTGGCAGCTCGCCCGACCGCCGGAGCACACACCGGCGCGCGACGACCCGGATCCGGGCCTGGCCAGAGCGCTCGCGCGGCTGTCCTCCGCCGACGCCGAACTGGTGCGGCTCTGGGCGTGGGAGGAACTGGGGCCCGCCGAGATCGCCCAGGTGGTCGGGACGACCGCCAACGCCGTGAGCATCCGCCTGCACCGGGCACGCCGGAAGTTGAAGTCCCTGCTGGACGAGCAGGCGGAAGGAGAGCGGCCATGACCGACGACGACCTGCGCGACCGGATGCGCCGCGCCGACCCGGCGCGCTCGCTGCGGCCCCTGCCGGACGACGAGGCACGGCGGCTCGTCGCCGGTGCCGCGCTCGACGCCCCCGCCCCGCCGAGGCCGGCCTCGCGGCTGCTGCCGGTGCTCGTCGGCGCCGTCGCCGTCGTCGCGGTGGTCGCCGGGGTGGTGGTGCTGGGCGGGGGGGACTCCGAGCAGGCGCCCAGGCCGGACGTGGCGTTGCCGACGACCACCCGGCCCGGTCTGGAGAACGGGCCGGGCCTGCCCGACACCAGCGGGGGACGGCCGGCGACCAGCGCCCCGGCCCCGCCCGGCACCAGCACGACTCAGGCACCGCCGACGACGGCGACGTCGTCCAGCGGCCGCAAGACCACGGTCGCCGTGCTCACGGCGGCGCCGGCCGACGGGGACGTCCGGTGCCGCACGCCCGAGGCGGCCGTGCTCGCCGAACAGGCGGGGATGGCGTTCGAGGCCACCGCCCTGAAGGTCGAGGCCGACGTCGTGACGCTGCAGGTCCACCGCGCCTGGACGGGGGAGGCCGACGTCGTCGAGGTCAGGAACACCACCGGTGCGCCCGTGCTGCTCGGGTTCGAACCCGAGGCCGGCAGGAGGTACCTCGTCGCGGCCAGCGACCTGAAGGTGATGGGGTGCGGCTACAGCGGGCCCGACGAGCCGTCCCTGCGGGCGCTCTACGACGAGGCGTTCCCGAAGCGCTGAACGGCGGGCGCCCGCGGGCGCCCGCCGCAGCACCCGCTACTTCGCCAGGTAGGCGTCGATCACGGTCTGGGTGACCGAGTCACCGCCCTTGCCGACGGCCGTGGCCCGCAGCGAGACGCTGCCACCGCGGCCGGGGTTGACGACGATCATCGAGCCGCCGATGACCAGCGTCCGCTGCCAGGTGCGGCCCTTGTCGTAGGACACCTGCGTGGACAGCGACTTCACCTTGCCCTGCACCGTCAGCGGGATCTGCTGGACCCGGTACGCGGGCAGCGTTCCGTCGAGGCCGAGTTCCGGCGTGAACCGGACCATCGACAGCGGCACCTGCGTGACCGCCGGCGTCGTGGCCGAGTCGAAACCCCACGTCGTGGTGACCGAGGTGCTGATCGCCGCGACGCCCGACCGGTTCGCCGTGGTCGTCAGCTCGTAGCGGCCGGGCGTCGCCGGCAACGAGAAGAACGTCTCGAGGTCCAGCGGCCGGTCGGTCGAGTCGACCACCTTCCCGCCCCGCTTCAGCACGGTCGACCCCGAGTCCACGATCGAACCGCCCGAGCGGCCCTGGCCGTCCGCGAAGAACGGCAGGCTGCCGAACAGGACGTCCCCGTCGCGGTAGAGGCCGACGCGGCGCTCGTTCGTGAGCGCCGGGCCGAAGACGCCGGTGTTGAACGTCCTGCGGTAGGTGCGGCCCGGCTTGAACTGCTCGTCCGCCGCGGCCCAGAACGCCTCGGTGCCGGCGCTCGTGTCCTGCTCGAAGCGGAAGCCCCAGGTGTGCGTGGGCGAGTAGAGGTACATCTTCCTGGAGTGCGGCAGCGCGTGCCCGAACGCGACGCCGAACAGCGGGCTGTCGCCGACGGCGGCGCTGGCGTACAGGTAACCCGTGCGGTCCGGTGCGGTGGTGCCCGACGCGGCCTCGACGGTCACGACGTCCTTGGACTTCAGCTGCTTCTGGTAGCCGGTCCAGAACTTCGTGAGCGTCGTCGACTGGTCGGCGAGGTGGAACTCCTCCCGGTCGGCGCCGGTGTAGGAGGCGACGAGCAGTTCGTTCATCTCGCCCTGCCTGCCCTCCGGGCCGACGTGCGCGGTGTTGAGGAAGCGCAGCGGCACGCCCAGCAGGCCGAAGCCGTACTCGGTCACCGGCATCTTGTGGCCGACCCTGATGTACGAGTGGCGCTCCTCGGCCTTGCCCGGCCACGTGACGTCGACCGGCTTGGCCTGACGGGCGTCGAGCGTGATCGTCGTGTCGGCGGCGATGTCGATGTTGGTGCCGTTGAACCAGTTGTAGTTCGGGTTCGGCTGGGTCGGCTCGACCCAGCTGCGGCCGGTCATCAGGTAACGGCCCTTCGGCACGCGCAGGGACTCGAGCCCGGTGCCGAGGCCAGCGAAGCCGCCCTGCGCGTCCCCGGTGACGCCCTGCAGTTCGGCCCGCCAGTCCGCGGCGGGCTTGCCGTCGCGGCCGATCGCCTTGATCGTGAGCGTGTAGCGCTCGTCTTCCCGCGTCACGGCCGCAGGGGTGACGACGGACTGGCCGCCGCCGCTCGCGTTGACGTACGCACTGAACGCGCCGGACGCGTCGCCACCGATCTTGGTGTCAGCGGTGAGAGTGGTGGTGGCCGTGCCGTGCGCGGGCACGGTCAGAGTGGCGTCCTTCAGCGTGAAGAAGCCCTGCGGCGCCGCCGTGTCGAGCTTGAGCGCGAGCGTGACGGGCTGGTCGCCCTCGTTGCGATAGACGACGTCGCGCGTCATCGGAACGTCGTCGTTGTGCGGCCACAACGCCGTGCCGAACGAGACCGAGCTCGACGTGACCGTCTGCTTGATCGCCTTGGCGATGTCGGCACGCCCGGCGCCCTGCTCGAACGGGGTGTGCGCGCCCGGCTTCGCGGACGCCGTGAGCGCGGCCTTGAGCTGCTCGCCGTTCCAGTCCGGGTGCACCTGAGCCAGGATCGCCGCCGCGCCCGTGACGTGCGGGGTCGCCATCGACGTGCCGCTCAGCGCGATGTAGCCGTCGGCGGGCTTGGGCCTCGTCTCCCCGAGCACGCCCGCCGCGGCCGCGCCGATCTCGACGCCGGGTGCGGTGATGTCGGGTTTGATGGCGCCGTCACCGTTGCGGGGACCGGTGCTGGAGAACGGCGCGAGCTCGTCATCGCGGTCCACGGCACCGACGGTGAGCGCGGCGTCCGCGCTTCCGGGTGACCCGACGCTGTTCGGGCCGGAGTTGCCCGAGGCGATGACGAACAGCGTGCCGGTCTCCTGCGAGAGCTTGTTGACGAGGACCTCCATCGGGTCGAGCAACGGGCCGTCGTCACCGCCGAGGCTCATGTTGACGACGTCCGCCTGCTGCTCGACGGCCCACTCCATGCCCGCGAGGATCCCGGACTCGAACCCGGACCCGTCGTCCCCGAGCACCTTGCCGTCGAGGATGCGCGCGCCCGGAGCCACGCCCCGGAACTTCCCGCCGGACTTCGCACCGGTGCCGGCCGCGATGGACGCGACGTGCGTGCCGTGCCCGACGCGGTCGACGTTGTCGGGGGAGTCGGTGAAGTTCTTCTCCGCGATCTCCTGCGTGGCGAGGTCGGGATGGGTGTTGTCGACACCGGTGTCCAGCACGGCGATCTTGACGCCCGTGCCGTCGAACCCGGCCTGCCACGCCTGCGGCGCCCCGATCTGGGCAGTGCTGCGGTCGAGCGCGGCCTTGCGCACCGCGTCCAGCCAGATCGTGGTCTTCGCCGTGCGTGCGTTCGCGAGCGACTTCCACACGTCCGGCGCGGTCTCGGCCGTCACCGTCACGGCGTCCACACCGATGCGGCTGAACTGGCGCGCGTTCCGCAGCCCGGTGCCGCCCGACACGAGCACGCCGAGCCCCTTGCGCTTGGTGTACTCGGGCCTGCTCAGCAGCGCGAGGTCGAACAGGCGCCGGTCCAGCCTGCCCTCGGAGATCATCGCTTCGACGTCCTGAGGCACGGCGTAGAGGTGCGCGCCGTCCTCTCTCGTGGCGACCATGATGTGCTCACGGCCCGGTGCGGGCTTCCACTGCTTCGGCTTGCCCTTGTCGTCGGTCAGCACCTGGTCACCGGTGACCAGGGTGATCCACTGCTCGCTCGCCGCACCCTGCTGGGGCCCGGCGGTGGTGTTCGCGGTGGTTTCTGCGGTGGTCGCGGCGGCGTGGGTGGCGCCGCTCAGCGCTGTGGCCAGGACGACGCCGGCCACGGCGAGGGGGAGGTTTCGCTTCAACGGAGGCCTCTCTGGGGACGGACAACTCCTCGGCGGCATATGTCCGTCACCCCGGCCGGATATTTCGCAACGGCAACTGTCAACACGTCACCGTTGTCGGGTGCGTGCCCGGCAACTCGGCCTGAAGCGTCAGTTGAGGTGCAGCCGCCAGCGGATCTCGCCGTCGTGCACCTCGTCGGTGGCGGTGAGACCGGCGGACGCGGCGACGGCGGCGGAGGCGTGGTGGTCCGGGTGGACGTGGGCGATCACGGTGTGGACCGGCTGGGTGCGAAGCCAGGTGACGAGGCCTTGGGCCGCTTCGCGGGCGATGCCCCGGCCCTGCCACGGGGTGCCGACGACCCAGGCGATCTCGGCCGTGCCGTCGGCGACGGTCGCCTGGACGGTGCCGGTGAGGCGGTTCTCGTCGCGCAGGCGGATCACCCAGTTCAGCCAGCGGACGGCTGGGTCGGGGGAGCCCGCCGCCAGTCGTCCGTAGCGGGCCCGGAGGGCTTCGGAGGTGAGCGGGGTGCCGCCGGTGAAGGTGTGCAGGGCCGGGTCGGCGAGGACCTCGGCCATCTCGCCGGCGTGCTCGACGGCCAGGGGGAGCAGGGTGAGGCGGTCCATGTTGACGGGTGAGGAGGCGGTGGGCGCTGGGCCGGTGGGCGCTGGGCCGGTGGCTGCGGGGCTGGTGTCCGCTGGACCGCTGCGTGCGAGGCGGGTCGCCGTGGGGCTGGTGTCCGCTGGGTCGCTGTCCGCGGAGTTGGTGGCCGCGGAGCCGCTGACTGCGGAGCCGCTGTCTGCGGAGTCGGTGGCCGCGGCGCCGCTGCTTGTGGAGTCACTGCCTGCGCAGCCGCTGTCTGCGGAGCCGCTGCCTGCGCAGCCGCTGTCCACTGGACCGTCTGCCGAACCGCTGTCGGCCGGGCCGCTGCCCCCTCGACCGGTCATCGCGGGCCCGCCCGGTGGCGGTCCAGGAAGGCGGCGACGAGGTCGTCGGTGAACTCGCGGGGGACCGGCGCGCCGGTGACCAGGACGCGGTAGTGGATCGGGCCGACGAGGTGGTCGAGGGCCGTGTCCACGTCGAGGTCGGCGGGGAGGTCGCCGCGGGCGATCGCGCGGCGCAGGGGGAGGGCGTCGCGGGTGCGCTGGTGGCTGAGGTGGTCGTCGCGCAGGCGTGCCGCCAGCTGGGGGTCGTGCTGGGCCTGGCCGGTCAGTGCGCGGAAGACCGCGCCGGGGTCCGACTCGGTCAGGAAGTCCGCCAGGCGTGCCAGGTGGACGCGCAGGTCGGCGCCGAGGTCGCCGAGGTCCTCCGGGGTGAGGTGTTCGGCCATGTCCTCGGTGAACGCCTCCAGCAGGACGTCGACCTTGGACGGCCACCAGCGGTAGATCGTCTGCTTCGCGACGCCCGCCCGCGCGGCGATGCCCTCCATCGTCACGCCGGCGAAGCCCCGTTCGGCGAGGAGGTCGTCGGCCGCCTCCAGGACCGCCTGCCGCGCCTCTTCGCTGCGGCCGTGCCTGTTGCCGCGATGCCGGGTGTTGTCGCTGTGCGTGGTGCTGCTCTCCATCGTTCGCCTCCCTGGGGCCGTACCTTAGTGCGAGCTAGGCAAGACGCAACGTTGCGTCTAGTCTAGCTGCCATGACGAACACTTTGAGGGAGCCGCGGGTGCGGTCGGTGCTGGACCGGTTGTTCGACGGCGCCGGGGGAGACGACGACACGTTCGAGGCGCTGGAGTGGGACGCGGTGCGGTCGGCCGATGCGCAGGAACGCGCCGACCTGCTGGCCGGCATCTACATGCCGATCTCGGCGCGGGGCGGCGACCTGCTGTACGCGCTGGTGCGGGCGAGCAGGCCGGAGAACGTGGTCGAGTTCGGCACGTCTTTCGGCATCTCGACGCTCTACCTCGCGGCGGCGGTCGCGGACAACGGCAAGGGGCACGTGTACGGGACCGAGATGTCCGAGGCGAAGGTCGCCGCGGCCAGGAAGAACCTCGACGAGGCGGGGCTGGGCGGCGTCGCGACGATCCTGCCCGGCGACGCCCGCCGCACGCTGGCCGACCTGAAGGGGCCGATCGGGCTGGTGCTGCTCGACGGGTGGAAGGAGCTGTGCCTGCCCGTGCTGCGCGACCTCGAACCACGGCTCGCGGCCGGGGCGGTCGTGGTGGCCGACGACATCGACCAGGAGTCGATGGCCGGCTACCTCGCCTACGTGCGGGACCCGGCGAACGGCTACGTCAGCGTCGCGTTGCCGGTCGAGGACGGCATGGAGATCAGCTGCCGGGCATGAGCACGAGCACCCGACGACGGCACCCGCCCCGCAAGGACGGGTGCAGTCGTCAGCGAATGGCTCGTGCCACCAAACAGCCGGCTGATATATCGGATATCAGCCGGGTGCGCCTAGCCGGCCGGAGGAGGAGCTGACGCGGCCAGCGCCTTCGTCAGTGCTTCCAGCGTGAGGTCGATCTGCCACGACCGCGCCCCGCCTTCGCGCAGCACGGAGGCAACGGACTCCGGGGAGAGGTCGGCGGGCGGTTGCCAGCAGGTGCGGCGCACCAGGTCCGGCAGCAGCAGGTTCTCCACCGGGAGGGTGTTGGCCTCGGCGATGGTCGCCAGCGCCGCGCGGGTCGCCGCCAGGCGGGCCGCGGCGTCCGGGTCCTTGTCCGCCCAGCGGTTGGGCGGGGGCGGGCCGTCGTGCTGGCCCGCGGGTTCGGGGAGCTCCGCCTTGGTCAACGCGCCCGCCTTGCGCAGGGCGTTCATCCAGACACCGGCCATGCGGCGCTGGGAACGGCCGCGGAAGACGGGCAGGGCGAGCAGCTCCGCCTCGTTGGCGGGGTTGCGGGAGGCGGCCTCCATCAGCGCGGAGTCCGGGAGGACTCGGCCGGGAGCGATGTCGCGTTCACGGGCCACGGTGTCGCGGGCTTCCCACAGCGCGCGCACGAGGGCAAGTTGCCTCTGGTTGCGCACGCGGTGGATACCGGACGTGCGGCGCCAGGGATCGGTGCGGGGACGCGGCAACGGCGCCGTCCGCACGGCCTCGAACTCCTCGAGCGCCCAGGCGAGCTTGCCCTGGCGCTCCAGTTCGGCTTCGAGGACGTCGCGCAGCTGCACGAGCAGCTCCACGTCGAGAGCGGCGTACGTCAGCCAGTCGGCAGGAAGGGGCCGGCGCGACCAGTCGGCCGCGCCGTGCCCCTTCTCGAGCCTGTAACCGAGTAGCCGTTCCACCAGCGTGCCCAAGGCGACGCGTTCGAACCCAGCCAGCCTGCCCGCCAGCTCGGTGTCGAACAGCACGCCGGGTCGGAGACCGAGTTCGGCGAGGCACGGCAGGTCCTGAGACGCCGCGTGCAACACCCACTCAGTGCCCTCCAACGCCTGCACCAGGGGATCAAGCCGACCGCCGAGGGCGATCGGGTCGACCAACCAGGTGCCGGCGCCTTCCCGGCGCAGTTGCACCAGATAGGCACGCTGTGAGTAGCGATAGCCCGAGGCTCGCTCGGTGTCCACCGCGACCGGGCCCTTCGCCCCGGCGAGCGCGTCAGCGGCTCGCCGGAGCGCAGCTGGATCGGCGACCACGGGCGGGACCCCATCAGCAGGTTCCGTCAGCGGTACCGGTTCTGGTCCGGTTGGTGCGGTTGGCTCGTCGGCGGGTACATCCACAGCGGATGACCCTACGACGATCGCACCACTCACAGGTGTTCTCGGCCGGTTCAGTGCTTCAAACCGGTATCTAACGGATCACGCCGGCACGCATGGCCAGCGCGACCATCTGAGCGCGATCTCCTGTGCCCAGCTTCCGGCCGATCCGCGACAGGTGAGACTTCACCGTCAACGCGGACAGGCTCAGAGCCTCGCCGATCTCCTTGTTGCTCTGGCCATCGGCGACCAGCTGGAGCACCTCGACCTCACGCGCGGAGAGTTCCCGCGGCGTGTTGTCCGTGCCCGGCACCCGAGTACCCGCTGCGAGTACTGGTGCCACGCTCGGATCTGCGTAAACGCCGCCGTCGAGGACCCTGCGCACCCCGTCGGTGACCACCATCGGCGAGGCGGACTTCAGGAGGTACGCCTGGGCGCCCGCCTGGAAGGCCGACCTGACCGCGTAGGGGTCGTCGGAGGATGCGAGGACCACGATGCGGGGCCAGCCCTGGGCACGGAGTTCCGTGACCAGGTCGATGCCGGTGCCATCCGGCAGGCCCAGATCGAGGATCGCGAGGTCGCAAGGACCGGTTGCAAGTGCCCGCGCCCGAGCCTCTGCCACCGATGCGGCCTCATGCACTGTCCCGGCTCCCATTTGGGTGAGCCGAGCTGATATCGCCTCCCTCAGCAGTGGGTGGTCGTCGACCACCAGCACTGAAAAAAGCTCTTCCCGCGGGTGCGGGACCATGTTCGCCGGCAACGAGCCGGCTGGCGTGGTACGAACGGCCTGACCTAAGCCGACGGCAGCCACGTCACTACCTCCCTGGAGTCGGTCGTGCCCCCCGACCGGCACCGGAGACTTTCGTCCAATCAGCCGCGCCACTGATCGACCGAAAGTGGTGTCGTCTGGGGCAGCGTAGCCGCCCATGCGGGTCTGCGGGACGATCAATCGGGTATCTATCCCTATTGAGTTGTGACAGATGGCCTCATGTGTCACACGATTGGATGACAACTGGATAGGGGGTGTAACGCGAGCCCCTCTCAGAACGACATCTAGGAGTTGGTTGTGCCGAGCGGTTCCGGTCTCGAGCGAGCGCGGGCTTTGCTGCAGCGTGTGCCCCTCGTCGACGGCCACAACGACCTGCCGTGGGCTCTTCGCGAGTTCGGTGACGGAACGGGCGAGGACGTCTACACGACCGCCGCGAAGATCGATCTGACCGAACGTCACCCCAGCCTGCACACGGACCTCGTGAAAATGCGCGAGGGCGGTCTCGGGATGCAGTTCTGGTCCGTCTGGATTCCCGGCAGGCTGGCGGGCGACGGAGCCGTCACCGCCGTGCTGGAGCAGGTCGAACTGGTCTACGAGCTGGCGGAGCGGTACTCCGATCACCTCGGCGTGGCCACGACCGCCGCCGAAGCCGAAAAAGTCTTCGAGTCCGGGCGTGTCGCCTCTCTGCTCGGCGCCGAGGGCGGACATTCCATCAACTCTTCACTCGGTGTCCTGCGCGCGTTGCGCCGTCTGGGCGTCCGCTACATGACGCTGACCCACAACGACAACACCCCGTGGGCCGACAGCGCCACTGACCAGCCGGAACACGGCGGTCTGACGGAGTTCGGCCGCGACGTCGTGCGCGAGATGAACCGGATCGGCATGCTCGTCGACCTGAGCCATGTCGCGCCCAGCACGATGCACGCCGCGCTCGACACCAGCGTCAAGCCGGTGATCTTCAGCCATTCGTCGTGCCGCAAGGTTGCGGACCACCCGCGCAACATTCCGGACGACGTGTTGATCAAGCTGAGGACGAACGGCGGTGTGGCCATGATCACATTCGTTCCGGACTTCGTCTCATCTGGTGTCGCTGAATGGGACGCAGCCCTTCGTGAGGCCATGACGGCCGCCGGCGCGAGCCACGCCGACATGGACGAGCGGAAGGCGTTCACCGAGAAGTGGGTGGTGGACCACCCGAAGCCGCTCGCGACGCTCGACGACGTCGTCCTGCACCTCGAGCACGCGCGCGAGGTCGTCGGCATCGACCACCTCGGCATCGGTGGCGACTACGACGGCGTCCAGGCGCTCCCGCGGGGCCTGGAGGACGTGTCGGCCTATCCGAACCTCTTCGGCGCGCTGCTCGACAAGGGGTGGTCGGAGGACGACCTCGCCAAGCTCGCCGGGGCGAACGTGCTCCGGGTGCTGAAGGACGCCGACTAGCGCTGACCGAAGAGGGTGACGCCGACCGGCGGCAGCCCCACGGCCGTCGCCATCAGCTCGTAGAAAGCGGTGCCGTGCTCGGCGAGTTCCCCGTCGAGCGCGGTCCACGACGCGCGCAGCTCGAGGTCGTCGGTGCGAGCCGGACCGGCTATATCGCCGAACCGGGCCGACGACGTCTGCGTCACGGTGCCGCCCAGCGCGGTGAACCCGGCCCCGGACTGCTCCAGCGCCTCGGTCAGCCACGACCACCCGACCTCGGGCAGCAGCGGGTCCGACGCCAGTTCGTGGTCCAGTTCGACCCGCACGTACGCCACGACGCGGAGGACACCGCCCCACGCCTCGTCGCCGTCCGGGTCGTGCAGCAGCACGAGCCTTCCTGTCGACAGTTCGTCCGACGGGCCGGTGACCTCAGCCGTCAGCGCGTACGCCCACGGAGCGAGCCGCTGCGGTGGGCGAACTTCGGTGAGTTCGATCTCGGGCCTGTGGCGAACCGACTTGAGCGTCCCCACCGCCCGGCGGAAGATTTCCGGCTCGGTCACGCAACTGACTGTATGCCTCGCAATCCGGCCGAGTGACGGCGGCACGCCGGGACGTGGGACCATGAAAGAGATATGAGCACTCAAGTCCCCCTCCTCGTGGCCGCAAGTGGCGGCACCCCGTCGCACACCCCTGTCTGGTTCATGAGGCAGGCGGGACGGTCGCTGCCGGAGTACCGGGCCCTGCGCCAGGGCACCGCGATGCTCGACGCGTGCATGGACCCGGAGATGGTCTGCGAGATCACCATGCAGCCGATCCGGCGGCACGGGGTCGACGGCGCGATCCTCTTCTCCGACATCGTCGTGCCGCTCAAGGCCGCGGGCGTCGACCTCGACATCGTTGCGGGCACCGGTCCAGTGGTCGCGAACCCGGTCCGCACGCTCGACGACGTGAAGGCGCTGCCCGAGCTGCACGCCGAACAGGTCCAGCCGGTGCAGGACGCGATCGGGCTGCTCCTCAAGGAACTGCCGCAGGAAGTCGCCCTGATCGGGTTCGCGGGCGCGCCGTTCACGCTCGCCTCGTACCTCGTCGAGGGCGGGCCGAGCAAGAACCACGAGCGCACCAAGGCGCTCATGCACGGCAACCCCGAGCTGTGGCACGCACTGCTCGCGAAGATCGCCGACGTCACGGCGGCCTTCCTGCACGCGCAGCTCGACGCGGGCGTCCAGGCGGTCCAGCTGTTCGACTCGTGGGCGGGCGCGCTGTCCGAACGCGACTACCGCGAGTTCGTCCTGCCGCACTCGAAGCGCGTCCTGGAGACGATCAGCACCGTTCCGCGCATCCACTTCGGCGTCGGCACGGGCGAGCTGCTGCCCGCCATGCGCGAGGCCGGCGCGGACGTCGTCGGCGTCGACTGGCGCCTGCCGCTCGACGTGGCGGTCGAGCGCCTGCAGCGGGCGCACCCCGAGCTGCCGAAGCCGGTCGTGCAGGGCAACCTCGACCCGGCGCTGTTCTTCGCGGGCTTCGAGGCCGTCGAACGCGAGGTGCGCCGCATCCACGCCGAGGGCAAGGCCGCCGCCGGCCACATCTTCAACCTCGGCCACGGCGTGCTGCCCGACACCGATCCGGAGATCATCACCCGGACCGTCGAACTGATCCACAGCTTGTAATGCACGCCAGAGCGCCGCACGTCGCCGTGGTCGGGGGAGGAGTCTCCGGCCTCGCCGCCGCACACCGGTTGCGCATGCTGCTCGGCCCCGACGCCAGGATCACGGTGGTCGAGCAGGCCGACCGCCTCGGCGGCAAGCTGCGCACGACCGAGCTCGCCGGGGTGCGGTTCGACGTGGGCGCCGAGGCGTTCCTGCACCGCAAGCCCGAGGCGCAGGAGCTGATCAACGAGGTCGGCCTGCAGGACCACGTCGTGCACCCCACGGGCGCGAAGGCCTCGGTCCACGCGGCCGGGCGCACGCACCAGCTGCCCGCGCACACGTTCATGGGCGTCCCGGCGAGCGTCGAGACGGTGCGGCACATGCTGTCGTCCGAGGGCGCGCTGCGCGTGGAGATGGAACCGACGCTGCCGCCGGTCGAGCTCCAGGGCGGCGACGTGGCCGTCGGCGCGCTGATGAAGGACAGGTTCGGTTCCGAGGTCGCCGACCGCCTGGTCGGCCCGCTGCTGGGCGGCGTCTACGCGGGCCGCGCGGACGAGCTGGGCCTGCGCGCCACGATGCCGCAGATCGCGACGCTGCTGGACAAGGGCGTCGGCTCGCTGCTCGCGGCCGCCGCGATGATGATGCCCGCGCCGCCGCAGCCCCGCGTCGCCCGCCCGCCGGTGTTCGCGTCGCTCGCGAACGGCGTGTCGTCGCTCGTCGACCGGCTCGCCGAGGTCGCCCGTCCCGAGGTCAGGCTGGGTCTGCCGGTCCGCGTGCTGTCGTGGCTCGGTCACGGCTGGCGCCTGGAGATCGGCTCGGCGGCGACCCCGGAGTACCTGGAGTGCGACGGCGTCGTGCTCGCGGTCCCGGCGCCGTCCGCCCGCAAGCTGCTGCACGAGCTCGCCCCCCAGGTGTCCGCCGCGTACGGCAAGGTCGAGGTCGCCTCGATGGCCGTCGTCGCGCTGGCGCTGCCGCCGGGCACGGAACTGCCGCAGCGCTCCGGCATCCTGATCGCGGAGGGGGAGCGGTACTCCGACCGCATCACCCCGTTCACCGCCAAGGCGTTCACGTTCTCCAGCCGCAAGTGGTCGCACTACGGCGACCCCGTGATCCTGCGCGGCTCGGTCGGGCGGCACGGCGAGACGGCGCTGCTGCAGCGCAGCGACGCCGACCTGGTCAAGGCCGTGCGCAACGACCTGCACGAGCTGACGGGCATCAAGGCCGCGCCGATCGACTCCGTGGTGCAGCGCTGGGGCGGCGGGCTGCCGCAGTACGGCGTCGGTCACGTCGACCTGGTGGACACGATCGAACGCGGCATCGCGGACGTGCCGGGCCTCTCCGTGGCGGGCGCCACGCTGCACGGCGTGGGCGTGCCGGCCTGCATCGCGTCCGGCGACGCGGCCGCCGCCCGTGTCGCAGCACACCTGCTGGGCCGCGTTCGCCGTTGAGGGGCGCGTGCCAAGATGGACGTATGGCGCGCTTGAACTACAACGAGCTCAACGACACCATCCGCTACACGATGTGGTCGGTGTTCCGGGTCGAACCCGGCAAGCTCCCGGACGACCGCTCGGCGGCCGCCAGCGAGACCCAGAACTACCTGGACGCGTTGGAGGGCAAGGGCGTCGTCGTCCGCGGCGTGTACGACGTCGCCGGCCTGCGCGCCGACGCGGACTTCATGATCTGGTGGCACGCCGAGGAGATCGAGCAGGTGCAGCAGGCCTACACGGGCTTCCGCCGCACGCCGCTCGGCAAGGTCTCCACGCCGGTCTGGTCGCAGGTCGCCCTGCACCGCCCCGCGGAGTTCAACCGCAGCCACATCCCCGCGTTCCTCGCGGGCGAGGAGGCGCGCAAGTACATCTGCGTCTACCCGTTCGTGCGGTCCTACGAGTGGTACCTGCTGCCGGAGGAGGACCGCCGCAAGATGCTGGCGGACCACGGCAAGGAGGCCCGCGACTACCCGGACGTGCGCGCGAACACCGTCGCGTCGTTCGCCCTCGGCGACTACGAGTGGCTGCTCGCGTTCGAGGCCGACGAGCTGCACCGCATCGTCGACCTCATGCGGCACCTGCGCGGCACCGAGGCGCGGCTGCACGTGCGAGAGGAGATCCCCTTCTACACGGGCACCCGCGTCCCGGCGTCCGAACTCGTGCTCAACTTGCCCTAGTGCTGAGAGGTGACCTTGTAAGCCCGGATCACGGTCACCTCAACGGTTCCACCCCTGGCGTCCGTCGCAGTGGCCTTCAGTGAAGTCCACTGCGCGTTCGCCGGGTTGTAGACCAGCGCGCTGTTGCCGACGACACCCGCACGGCGCCACGTCTTGCCGTCGTCGTGCGAGTACTCGACACCGGTGACGCGCACCTTGCCCGCGTCGCCCTGCGTCTGCGTGAGCAACCCGATGCGCTGCAACGTGCCCGCGCGCACCGCGCCGTTGTCGTCGAGCTTCGGGTCGAAGCGCACGACCGACAGCGGCGGTGACTCGACCCGGCCCTCGACGCCCTGGGACTTGAACGTCCACACCGCGGACACCTTGGTGCTGAACTCGAACTGCGAGCTCCGGTCGAGGCTCACCTCGGCCCGGAAGTCCCCCTGCGGCAGCGGCACGTCCGAGAACAGGCCGCCGGGGGTGGTGGTCTCCCCGAGCAGCACGCCGTTGCGGTACAGGGCGGCCCTGGCGCTGTCCACAGTGGACGCGCCGGTGCCGTGCGTGCCGTCGCTCGTCATCGGCGGGCTGACGTAGAGCTGCGTGCCGTACCGCTCGACGAAACCGTACGGCGACTCGGGCAGACCCGGCGAGAACACCGGCCGGACTTCCCTCTCCCGATAGGTCTTGCCCGCCGCGTACTTGCGGTTCGACGAGGTGATGCGTTCCTGCGCGCCGTTGGCGTGCCGCGTCATCACCGCGGACTGCCAGAGCACGTCCTCGGTCGACACGTAGTCGACCGAGGTGGCGCCGACAGCCACCGGGTAGAGCGCGGTGCCGCTGCTCACCCCGAGCGCGGTGACCGGGATCTCGCCCTTCTGGGCGAGGCTGTCCGGCTTCAGGCCACCGATCGTGGACTCGACCCTGGCCAGGTCCTTCTTGGCCGGCGCCTTGTCCAGGCCCACGGGGAAGCCGCCGGGAGCCGGGTAGGCGAGCCGGTAGAACGTGTGCGGGTCGGCCGTGGTGTTGGCTTGGAGCATCGCGATCGAGGACAGGTCGGCGGGTGGCAGCGGCCCACCGGCCTGGGCGATCGCGAGGCCGTCGAAGCCGCCGAACATGAACAGCGTGCCTCCCAGGCGGTCCTGTCCGTCCACCGAGCGGCGGAAGCTGATGATGCCCAGCGTGAAGTCACCGGTCTCCTCCGGCGCCTTCACCGACACCGGCTGGGCCTGGCGGGCGTCCTGCGTGATCGTCAGGTCGCGGGTGAGTTCCACGTTCGGCTGGTACAGCAGGTCGAAGCCACGCTGACCGTTGGCCAGGGAGGTCTCGACGAAGTACCTGCCCTTGGGCAGGCGCACCTTCAGGTCCCCCGCGCCACCGATGGGCTTGAACACGCTGTTGTCCAGGCCGACGAGGAGCGAGGACGACTCGGCCGGATCCGCGCCGTCACGGCCGATCGAGTCGATCGTGAGCGTGTAGCTCTCGACCTCGCGGTCGATGCCGACGAGCGTGCGGACGGTGTGCGAGCCGGAGGTGGCGACGACCTCGCCCGAGTAGGCGGCGTCCTGCGTGCCGGCGCGGGTGTCACCGGTGACGTCGACCGACGCGGTGCCCTTGGCCGGCACGGTGACCTTCGTGGCCCCCAGGGTGAACATCCCGGCCGGCGCGGTGGTCTTGAGCGCCAGGTCGAGCGTGATGGCCGCGTCCGTCGGGTTGGAGTAGGTGACGGGCTTGGTCACCGGCTTGTCGTCGCCGTGCGGCCACTCGTGCAGGCCGAGGTTGACGGTCACGTCGCCGGTCAGCACCTGGTCGATCGCCTTGGCGACGTTGACGCGGCCCGCCCCCTGGTCGAACGCGCTGACGCCCTCGGCAGGCTTGGCCGTGGTCGCGAGCACCGACTTGAGCTGCGCGGGCGTCCACTCCGGGTGCTGCTGCCTGAGCAACGCCGCCGCGCCCGCCACGTGCGGGGTCGCCATCGACGTGCCGCTGAACGCGACGTGGTCGGAGGTGCCGGCCTTGGCGGCGACGATCTCGACACCCGGCGCGGTCACCTCCGGCTTGAGGCCGCTGTCTCCGGTGCGAGGGCCTCTGCTGGAGAAGTTGGCGAGCTTGTCGTCGCGGTCGACGGCGCCGACCGTAAGAGCCGCGTCGGCCGACCCCGGTGAGCCCACCGAGCCCGGCGAGCCGGAGTTGCCCGCCGCGATGACGAACAGCGTGCCGTACCGGGCCGTCAGGTCGTTGACCGCCTGTTCCAGCGGGTCGACCTCCGGGGTGTCGGTGCCGCCGAGGCTCATGTTGATCACCTGGGCGCCCTGCTCGGCGGCCCAGCGCATGCCGTCGAGGATCCAGGACTCCTGGCAGCCGTACTCGACGCAGACCTTCGCGTCGATCAGCTGTGCGCCCGGCGCGACACCGCCGTACTTCGCGTCGTGGCTCGCGACGGTCGCCCCGACGTGCGTGCCGTGGCCGACGTTGTCGGTGTTGTCGGGGTCGGTCGTGAAGTTCTTCTCCGCGATCTGCTGACCCGCGAGGTCGGGGTGCTTCTCGTCGACGCCCGTGTCGACGACGGCGACCTTGATCCCCTTGCCGGTGATGCCCTTCTGGTGCGCGGCCGGCGCGCCGATCTGGGCGACGCTGCGGTCGAGGCTCGGCTTGCGGATGCCGTCGAGCCAGACCTTCTCGCCCCGCTCCGCCGTGGAGCGCAGCGCCGTCCAGTCGTTCGACGACCTGGCGCCGACTCTCGCCCGACCATCCACGATCAACGGCATGCGGTCGCGGTAGCCGAACTCCAGCAGCGTGGTGACGTCGAAGAGCCTGCGGTCGAGCCGGCCCGCCGCCAGGGGCTCGAAGGCGTCCTTCGGCACCACCATCGTGTGGCCGTCCGCGGTGCGGGCGGTCCTGAAGACCATCTTCTGGCGGCCCTCGCCGGGCTGGATCGCGACGACCTGCCGGTCGTGGCCCAGCAGGACCTTGTCCCCCGTGACGAGCGTGACCTCGTCGACGGCCTTGCCGGGTGCGTCCACCGGTGCCGCCGTGGCGACGGCCGGTGCCGCTGTCAGGGCGAGCGCCGCGACGGCGCCCAGCACTTTCGTTTTTCCGCGCATTCGAATCCCCTCGACGGTTCGAATTCCTGCGCGCTGTGGTCCGCGCAGGCCGGAAGGCCTTTGCGGCAATGTTGACGCAATGGAAAAAGTGCCCCCCGACCCTTTCGAACGTATCGATGGCGATCTGGGCCACACAGGGCCGAACGGGGGATTCTGGCCCCTGAACCACTCGCCCGTCAGTTCGACTGCCAGAACTTCCAGCGGGCCTTGCGCTTCTCCGGCAGTTCTCCGCGAGCGCGGCACCATTCCGCGAACGCCGCAGCGTCCTCACGGGCGCGTGAGCCCGCACGACGTGGGTTTTCGACGGCGTACGCGTCGAAGAGCGGCCGGAACCGGTCGCCGAGCTCGTCCGCGACCGCCGGACCGAGCATTCGCACGATGCCGCGCCGTTTCGACAGCAAAGCGCGGCGTTCGACGCCGAGGCGTTGTTCGTCGAATCCCGCCGGTGCCGGTCCGTTCGCGAGCAATGCTTTTAGCAGCTCCGCCTGCTGCGCGGCAAGCCTTTCGCGTGCAACCAAAAGTTCATTCTCGTTCACGATTTCAGCCACGGTGCTTGTCCACGACGGCGCGGATCGCGGCCAGTTCGCTCGCGATTTCGGTGTCGGACGGGTAGTTGTCGTCGCGTTCCAGCAGGACGCCGGGCGGCGCGACGCGGGAACACAGTTCGTCGAGCACTTCCAGCACTTCGGGCAGAACCGCGTGGGCGTGCGTGTCGTGGTAGATGTCGCCGTGCTGCTCGCCGCCGGCCACGTGCACGTAAGCCAGGCGTTCCAGCGGGATCTCGTCCAGGAACCGCTCGGGGTCCGTGCCGATGTTGCGGGCGTTCGCGTAGAGGTTCGCGACGTCCACGAGCAGCCAGCAGTCCGTGCGCTCGACGAGTTCGGCGAGGAACTGGCCCTCGGACAGTTCGCCGTCCGGCCACTCCAGCAGCGCGGCGACGTTCTCCAGCGCCAGCGGGACCGGCAGGTTCGCCTGGGCCAGCTCGACGTTCGCGACGAGCACGTCGAGCGCGTCCCTGGTGCGCGGCACCGGCATCAGGTGGCCCGAGTCGAGGCCGCCCGCCCGCACGAAGCACACGTGGTCGCTGACCATCGGCGCGCCGACCGCCTCGGCGACCGCGCCCAGGTGCTCGACGCGGTGCAGGTCGACGGGGTCCGCTCCGCCCAGCGACAGCGACACGGCGTGGGGGAGCACCGGGACGCCGCGTTCCAGCAGCAGCGTCACCGACTCCGGCAGGTGTCCGATGTGGAGGTTCTCGGCGACGACCTCGACGAAGTCCACGCCGGGCAGCCGTTCCACGGTCAGGTCGATCTCCGAGCGCCAGCCGATGCCGACGCCCAAGTCCTTGATCCCCACCATCAGTCGCCTCCTCCTCCGCCGCCACAGCCGCCGCCGCCACCGCCGCCGCAACTGCTGCCGCCCGACGAACAACTGCTACCACAGCTGCTGCTGCCACACCCGCTGCCACAGCCCGCGCTGCCCGACGCGGTGCCGCCGCCCGTGCCCCGTCTCTTCCTCTTGCGGGGCAGGGTCTTGACGACGCTCTGCGGCAGGTCGAAGAGGTCACCGACCGGACGGCCGCTGACCTTGCCGCGGAAGCCCTCCAGGGCGACCGCGATGACGCGGTCGCTCGTGCTCGCGCCCTCCAGCGCCGCCCTGCCCGCCCTGGTGAGCGGTTTCGCGCCATACGTCCACCAGGCTGACCCCAGGAAGCCCACCGTGCCGATGAGCAGCCACGGCTCCGTCAGCGAGGCGAGAGCGAGGACGCCCCCGATCACGAGGAAGATCCACCACACCGCGAGCCGGGGACGGGCCCTGCGGGTCAGCCCCTCGGCGCGCAGCCGGTCGTGCAGATCGCGCATCTCCTTGCTCTTCGCGGCGTTGCGCATGACCGCGTCGAACCTCACCGGCCTGGTGAGGCCGGTGAGGATGCACACCTCGACCGGTGTGGTGGTGTCGTAGGTGCCCTGGTGCACGGCCGAGACCAGCCCGTCGCGCGAGACCCGGACCAGGCCGGCGTCGAGCAACCTGGCCAGCGCCGTCTCCGCCGCCCTGCCGGGCCCGTCCGCCAGGTAGCCGATCCGCTCCGGGGGAACCCGCGTTCCCCTTTCCGTCGCCGGTGTCGCCATCAGTCTCCTCCGCCTCCACCACCGCCGCAGCCGCTCCCGCCGCCGCAACTGGAACCGCTCGAACCACTACAACCGCTTGCACTGCCGCAACTGCTGCCACACCCGCCGGTGTCGCCCGCCCGGTCGGTCCGGCGGCCTTTCGGGGACGGCCGCCGCCCCACCGCGGGCGACGACCGCCGCTCGTCGGTGGGCGGGACCATTCTCGCCACGGACTCGGGGAGGTCGAACAGCGCGCCGACGCGTTGGTCGCCCACCGTGCCGGAGAACCCGTACAGCGCCACCGCGTGCACCCTGTCGTGCGCGGTCACCTGCCTCAGCGCGTCCGTTCCCGCTTGGGTGACCGGGCTGCGGCCGTACTGCCAGACGAAAAATCCGAGTGCGATCGGCACGCCGAGGAGGAACGCCGGTGTCGGGATGCCCGCCAGGACCAGCAGGCCCGCGACCGCGAGGGAGAACCACCAGCCCTCGTTGCGCCGGCGGCCCCGTTGCATCAGGTTCCGGTCGAGCAGGTGCCGGTGCAGCTGCGTCATCTCGGCGCTGTGCGTCGCCGACAGGATGACCGCGCCGAAGCGCACGGGTGTCCGCGCGTGGTTCAGCATCCGCGCCTCCACCGACGTGGTGGCACCTTGGCCGTTCTGTTGCACCGCGGACACGAGTCCGTCGCGGGACACCCGCACCAGGCCGGTGTCGATCAACCGGGCCAGCACCGTCTCCGCCGCCCGTCCGGGACCGGCCGCCAGGTAGCCGGCCTCCTCCGCGGACAGCCACGGCCCCCGCGCCGCTGCCGGTGTTCCCATCTGCTTCCCCCTCAGCTGCTGGAACTTCCGCAGCTGCTGCTACTGCTGCTGCAACTCGAGCTGCTGCAGCTGCTGCCACTGCTCGAACAACTGCTTGAACTACCGCAACTGCTCGAACTGTTGCAGCTGCTGCCGGAACAGCTCGACGAGCCGCCGCAGTTGTGGTGGCTCCAGTCGTAGGAGCTGCAGCTGCTGCTCGCGATGTACGAAGTGGACGTTGCGGTGTTCATGCGCTGTTTGCCCCTGCGCAACCCGAACAGCGCCACCGAGTCGGCACTGCTGCGCGGATTCCTCAGCGCGTGCAGCCACACGGTCTTGCCGTTCCTGGTGAGCCTGCCCGGTTTCCGCAACAGGACGGCCAGGAACACCAGCAGCGCCGTCACCAGGAACAGCCTGGTGTCGATCGCGAACGCGACGAAGACCGAGACGAACGCCAGCAGGAACAGCAGCACCCGCAACGCGATCTTGCCGCCGCGAGGCCGGCCCCACTGGCGTTGCACCATCCCGCGTTGCACGAGGCTCGCGTGCAACGCGCCCATCTCGTGGCTCGCCATCGCCACCTGCACGACCTGGTTGATCGGACGTGCGGCACCGCGGAGTCCGGCGAGGACGTACGCCTCCAGCGGACTCGATGCGCCGTAACCGTTCTGGTGGACGGCGGTCACGAGACCCTCGCGGGAGATGCGCACGAGACCGCCGTCCAGCAGCCGGGCGAGGACGGCCTCCGCCGCCCTGCCCGGTCCCCCCGACAGGAACCCGATCTCCTCAGCGGACCACGTGGCCCGGTGCGGTGCCGAAGACTGGGACATCAGCACTCCCCTCACTGGTGTCAGTGCATCTTCGACGTGAGATCTACCCCTGGGTTCCTGTCGTTACCTGAAAAGGACCGAACTCCGGATCAGCTGCCGCCGCCGCAGCCACCACCGCAGCCGCCGCCACCGCCACAACTGCTTCCGCTCGAACACGAAGAAGAACTGGATGAACACGAGCTGTAAGTGCTGGTGCTGTACGTGCCGGATCCGGACGAGGCGAGCAGCGAGCTGCGCACCGCGAGGTCCGGGTAGACGACGAGCCCGCCGAACAGCACCGCACCGGCCGCGCCCGTGTACATGACCTCGTCCAGGGTTCCCGCCCGCGCCTTGGAGCTGTTGCTGGTGCGGGCGGCCGCGAGCACGTCGTTGCCCTTGCCGGTGCGCATGACGTTCTTGCCGCGGCGCGTCAGCAGCAGGATGAGAAGGCCGGTGAGGACGAGTTGGAGGGTGAGCCAGCCGACCGCGGCACCGATCGCGATGCCGTTGACCCAGCGCGCGATCCCGATCGCGAGCAACACCCACAGCGCGATGGATCCCTTGCGCACCGCGCTTTTCACGACGTCCGGGTTGACCAGGAGACCCATGTCCTCGAGCCGCCGGCCGATGCCCGTGACCACGCCTTCCTTGGCGACGGCCGGGATCATGAGGTTGACGGTGCGGTTGGTGTAGCGCTGGCTGTCGGTGATGACGGCGCGGTCCACCGCGTTGAGCGACTGGGTGGTGGACGTGACCTGAACGGTGCCACGCCGTGAAGTCCTGAGCTCACCCGCGGTGAGCAGCCGCGCGATGGACGTTTCGACCACGCGCCTTGGACCGCCTGCAAGATAGGCGAGCTCGTCCATGTCCAGGGAGCGCACGGGCTGGGTGCTGTGACCCGCCCGCACGCGTACCCGAACGACGATCGAGACCAGCACGGCCAGCGCCAGCCCGACCCAGTACAGCTGGAGGAACTCCGGCCCGGACAACCCCCAAGGCTCCATGCGACCCACCCCCTGACTGCCCCGAAAGTGCTTCGGTGCGTCAATGGTGTGGCCCGCGCCACAGGCCCACAAGGCTTGTTGACGAAGCCTTAGGGTTGCCGGCCTTTCTCCTGTGTTTCCCGGTTATGACTCGCTCGGCGGGCTAGCTCGACGAACCGCCGTCAACTCCGCTGGAGCCTTCACCGTCGGTGCCGAAGAAGATCATGATGCCTCCCAGGTCCGTCCGATCGCTGCTGACCGGACCGAGCCCAGTCTCCTATTCGGACGGAACGAGTTTCAAGGAGACGGAGTTGATGCAGTAGCGCTGGTCGGTCGGAGTGGGGTAGCCCTCGCCCTCGAAGACGTGCCCGAGGTGGCTGTGGCACGTGGCGCAGAGCACCTCCACGCGCTTCATGCCGAGCGTGCGGTCCTCACGCAGGATGACCGAGTCACCGGCCAACGGCGAGAAGAACGACGGCCACCCGCAATGCGAGTCGAACTTGGTGTCGCTGCGGAACAGCTCCGCTCCGCACGCACGACACTCGTAGAGGCCCTCTGTCTTGGTCTCGGTGTACTCGCCGGTCCACGGACGCTCGGTGCCTGCCTGCCGCAGCACCGCGTACTCGGCGGGGTTGAGCTGGGCGCGCCATTCCTCTTCGGAACGCACGACTTTCGGGGTGGCGCCGACAACAGGTTCCATGTCTCTTTATAACTCCGCGGGGGCTGTGGAGCTTCCCGGGCGGGGATCTGCGGGGGCGGTCGTAAGACCCCGTTAAGGAGTCGGGCCCGTTTGGCCTGGAAGGGGTGGGGGCGAGGGCCGGGTGTGAGTTGTGGGACGGTCGGGCTGAGGTGAGGCGGGCCGAGGCGGACTGGCTGACGCGGGCAGGCGGCGACTCGGTGCCGAGGCGGCCGAGCAGGGCGGGCAGGCTGGGGAACCTGTGGTCGAAGCGTCGGGCGAAAGCCAGGTGGCGCGAGTTCCGCCCGGCGGGACCGGCCGCGGCGGCGCGGCCTTTGGCAGCGCGGCCCGAGGGGCGCGGGCCCAGGTGGCGAAGCTGAAGCGGCGCGGACCGAGCGCGCCTACGCGACGCGAACCGAGCGCGGCCCACATGGCGCGGGCCACGTGGCGTGGCCCGAGAGCCCCCCGGCCGCGGCCGCGGCTCAGAAGATGATGGCGATGATGTCGCCCAGCGCGAACCAGATCGTCAGGATCACGCCGAGCAGGATGAGCCCCACCACGATGACGGCGACGAGCCGCTGGTGGCCCGTCGTGCGGTTCGCCGAGTCGGCGAAGTCCTGCACGCCCTGCAGGTAGCCCTCGACGGTGAAACCGGGGCGTTGCCGCTGCATCCGGTCCAGGTGGTCGGCGAACGCCTTCGTCTCGGGGTCGTGTGGGTCGAGGCCGATCAGCTCCTCCTGGAACTTCTCGCTCTCGTCCTTCGAATCGCCCATAAGCCCCAGCCTAGTGGCTTGGGTGGGGGATTCCCGTGTGCCGTGCGTTGACGGCGGGGGTGACCGTCAACGTTGACTTGCAGGTTGACGTGTTGATCCGCAACGTTGACCGGATCGACATGTTGACGCGTCCATGTGTAGGTGGACGCGTCAACGTCGGATCAACCTCGGTCGTCAAGTTCAGCTTGCGAGGGCGAGTGACGGCTTGACGGCGCCGACCGCACGGCCGTGGCCGAGTACCGGCACGGTGGCGAGGCCCTCGACGGCGCTGACGTCCACGCCCAGGCGCTTGAGCACCGCGATGACGACCACGGCGCGGGCGCGGGACGAGCCGTCGGCGATCTTCAGGGCCACGCCCTCGCCGGTGGGCAGGCCCACGGCGTAGACGCCTTCGGCGCCGTCCTTGGCGATGACGCCGGGCAGGGCGTTCATGAGTTCGGTGACGTCGCGGCCGGTGCCGCCGACCCACTGCGGGTGGGCGTTCATGGCGGCGGCCACGCGGTGTTCGAGGGTGCCCTCGGGTGCGCTGGCCAGGCGGCCGAACGCGCGGGCCAGGCCGGTGAGGGTGAGGGCGAAGATCGGGGCGCCGCAGCCGTCCACGCCCACCTCGGTGACGGGCTCGCCGGTCACGTCCTCGATGGTCTCGCGGGTCGCTACCTGCAACGGGTGCGCCGGGTCGAGGTAGTCGGCGGTGGACCAGCCGTTGGCCACGCAGGTGGCGAGCATGGCGGCGTGCTTGCCCGAGCAGTTCATGTACTTCGGGGCGGCGGGCAGGCCGGCGGCGAGGTGCCGGGTGCGGGCGGCCTCGCCGATGGGCAGGTCCGGGGTGCACTGCAGGGCGTCCTCGGTCAGGCCTGCGGCGGCCAGGATCCGCAGGGCGCCGGCGACGTGGAAGTCCTCGCCGGAGTGGGACGAGCAGGCCAGGGCGAGCAGTTCGCCGTCGAGGTCGAGGCCGCTGCGCAGCATTGCGAGTGCCTGGAGCGGCTTGTTCGACGACCGGGGGAACGCGACGTCGCCGGGGCGGCCGACCGACAGCACCGGGGCGCCGGATGCGTCGGTGGCGACGACCGTGCCGTGGTGCACGGACTCCAGGAAGTCGCCTCGCCAGACCTCTGCCACCACTTCGTGTCCCATGCCGCCCCTCCAGTCCTGAATGACATCCCTGTGTCGACGTCCCTGATCGACGCCGCTGATCGACATCGCCGAGAACAACACCTCAAACTGCCAACTGTCGACAGTTGACATGTTCGCTAGTTTAGCGGGAGGACGGCCGGTGCCGTCCAGATCAGGAGACGAAGGTGACACCCCCGACCCCACTGCACCTCAGCCTCGCCGGGCAGGCCGTCGACGTGCTGCGCGAGCAGGTGCTCACCGGGGAGATCCCCGCCGGGTCGCGGGTCAACGAGGTCGAGGTGGCGCAGAAGCTCGGCATCAGCCGCGGGCCGCTGCGCGAGGCGATCCGGCACCTGGCCTCCGAGGGGCTGCTGACGCTCGTGCCGCACCGCGGCGCGTTCGTGCCGGCCGCGACTCCCGAGGACGTCCGGGCGCTGTTCGAGCTGCGCACCGCGCTGGAGTGCGCGGCGGCCGAGCTGGCGGCGTCGCGGCGGACCGACGTCGACCTGGTGCGGTTGCGGGACGTGTGCGCGGAGAGCCGCCGCAACTACCGGACCGGGCAGCCGTTCCCGTACCGGCTCGACCTCGCGTTCCACCAGGCGCTGCTCGACGCTGCCCGCAGCCCGTACATCGCCGAGCAGGTGCGGCTCGTGCAGCAACGCGTGGTGCTCCTGCGCAGCGCGCTGGCCGACGACCCGCCGCACCAGCAGGCGTCACTGGACGACCACGACGAGCTCGTCGAGGTCATCGCGGACGGCGACGCGGCCAAGGCGTCGACGGTGATGCGCCGGCACCTCTCGCGGGTGTGCGCGCAGATGTTGACGAGTTCGACCCACTAACTTCGGTGACATGATGTTCGGCGCCCGCCTCCTGCAGCACCGCAAGAGCGCCGGGCTCAGCCAGGAGGAGCTCAGCGAACGGTCCGGTGTCAGCGTCCGCGCCATCAGCGACATGGAACGCGGCCGGGCCCGTTCCCCGCAGCGCCGCACCACCGAAGCCCTCCTCGACGCGCTCGACCTCGACGAACGCGCCCGCGCCGAGTTGCGCCGCCTCGCGCGGACCGGCCGGGTCGCGCCGAGCAGCCCCGTCTGGTCGCTGCCGCTGTACGTGGCGGACCTCGTCGGCCGTGAAGCCGAACTAGAGGCCATCGCGAAGAAGCCGAACGGACTCGTGGTCGTCCATGGGGCCGCGGGAACCGGTAAGACGAGCCTCGCTGTGAGGGCCGCTCATCTGCTGGAGGACCGCTTTCCGGACGGACAGCTGTTCATCGACCTGGAGGGCTCCGCACAGCCACTGCAACGGTTGCTGAAAGACCTGGGCGTGCCTGCCGAACACGTGCCCGAGGACGCCAACGGCCAGATGCGCCTCTACCGGTCGTTGCTCGCGGGCAAGCGCTTGCTGCTCGTGCTGGACGGTGCGCGCACGGAGCAGGAGATCCGCACGCTCAGAGCGGACCCGGGCTGCCTCACGATCGTCACGTCCCAGCGCCGCCTCGCGGGCCTGGAGGGCGCCACGTGGCTCCGGCTCGGCGGGCTCACCGAACCGTGCGCCGTCGAGCTGCTGGCGTCGATCGTCGGAACGCACCGCGTCGAGGCCGACCCGGAGACCGCACTGCGGCTCGTCCGGCTGTGCGGCACGTCGCCGCTCGCCCTGCGGATCGCGGGCAACCGCCTCGCCAGCCGCCCGCGCTGGCCGCTGAGCCACCTCGTGGAGCAGATCGAGGAACGGCGCCTGGCCGCGCTCACCGCGGGCGACCTCGACGTGCGCGGTGCGTTCGAGGTGTCCCTGGCGCACCTGCCGGACACCGCGCGCCTGGTGTTCCGGCGGCTCGGCCTGCTGATCGGCACCCACGTCACCCCGGAGCTCGCCGCCGAACTGGCCGGCGTCACCGCCGGCGAGGCCGGACAGGCGCTGGAGGAGCTCACCGACGTCAGCCTCCTCGACCCCGACGACCGCGGCTACGCGATGCACGGCCTCGTCCGCACGTCCGCCAAGGGCCTGATCGACGCCACCGACGACGACGCGGACCGCAGGATGCTCTCCTGGCTGCTGGAGACGACGGTCGCCGCGGGCGTCCTCTTCGGACAGACGGGTGACGCGCGTCGCGTGAGCCCCCGAAAAGCACCCTTCTCCGACGTGACGACGGGACGGCGCTGGCTGGACGAGCACCGCGACCTGCTGCCCGAGATCGTCACGCGCGCCCAGGCCAGGGGCCTGCACGACGACGTGACCCGGGCGGTGATCGCACTCTCGCACTACGCGGCCATCGAACCGGGCCTCGTCTGGGAACGCGTCTACCGCCTCGCGCTCACCTCCGCGCGCCTGCCGTGGCAGGAGGTCGTGGTGCTGGGTCAGCTCGGCTGGGTGCTGTTCGACGTGGCGAACAGGCCGGGTCCCGCGCTGGAGGTGCTGACCCGCGCGGCACGGGTCGCCGGGGAGTCGGGGGAGACCGGGCACCTCGGCTGGGTGTGGCTGATCGCGTCCGCCGCGCACAGCGGGCTCGGCCACTTCGACGAGGCCGAACGCGTGTGCCTGGAGGCGATCGAGCTGATGCGCGAACCGGCCGACGAGCACTACGCGAGGTCTGTGCTCGGCGTGCTGTGGCGGTTGATGGACCGCCCGATCGCCGCCGTCACCGCCCACGAAGAAGTAGCGAAGGAACAACGCGCCTACGCCGGCACCATCTACGAACTCTCCGCACTGGGCCGCACGCTCGGATGGCTCGGCCTCGCCCTGATAGACGTCGACAGGCCCGACGAAGCTGTGGAGGCGCTGACCGAGGCCGAAGACGTCTACGAGCGCGCACAGATGGCCTCATGGCTCGCGCGCACGTTGTGGCACCGCGCCCTGGCCCACCGCGCGGCGGGACGGCTCGAGGAGTCCGACGGGGACCTGGAGCAGGCGCTCACGGGGTTCCGTGCGCTCGGAGACGTCCTCGGGGAGATCGAGGTCCTGCGAGCGCTCGCGGACAACGCTCAAACACGAGACGACGACAACGCGAACCTGCGATACCTGCGCGACTCTCTCGTGGCGTGCGAACGGTGGGACACGGACGCGACCCGCGAGATCGCGGCGGAGGTGCGGGAGCGTATGGCAGCGGGTCAGCGCAGGACGGTGCTCAGGAACGCGTCGGCGTCGAACCGCTCGGAACCGGGCGGCACGAGCCGGTAGCTGGCGTCGAGGAAGTTCCGCAGCGTGTCCCAGGGCAGCCGGAACACCGTGACGTGCTGGTCGGAGATCAGCTCCAGCAGCAGCACGCGGCTCGACAGCGGGCGCAACCGCACGTCGCCCTCGCCCGCCTTCATGCTCAGGCCCTCGGAGAGCAGGTCCCTGCTCATGATCCAGGTGGCGACCTTGCCGCCCGAGTGGAACAGCATCGTCACGGCGAACGGGTCCTCCGCCTGGTAGACCAGCTCGGTCTCGACCGGTGCCGTGGTGCCGCCGGGCCGGACGAAGTCGAAGACGGTGCGTGACGCGACCCGCATCGGAACTCCCTGAAGTTTCGTGTTGCCTACAAAGAACATCACGTAATGGGCGGCTAAATGGTTCACGTCTCGCGTTGTCGATTACCAATTGATTGGTCGAACACTTTCCGCGTTCCTCGTCCGCACGGCCGCGGCGGGCGCTGTGCGAAGGGGCAGACCTGCGGAACTTCTGCTGGTGCTTCTGCATGGTCCCGCGCGCTGACCCGCGATTTGCTGGTGGGCATGGTCTCCCCACTTCGTCCCGGCCTCGTCGGCAGCGCCGTGCGCCACGCGGGCGGCCTGCTCGTGGGTCGGGAACGGGAGATCGCCGTCCTCACGGACGCGCTCGGCGGTGGCGCCCGGTCCTGCGTTGTGCATGGTGCAACTGGTATGGGCAAAAGCGCATTGCTGTCCGTTGCTTCCTCGATCGCGGTGCGCAGCGGGTTGCGGCCGGTGCGCGGATTGCGCGCGTTGAGCGGGGTCGACCGCCACACCGTGCTCGTCGTTGACGACGTCGAACGGCTTTCCGGGGACGAGGCCGAGCGACTCGAGCGGTTCCGGGGCGCGGTGCTGCTCGCGGGGGACTGCGATCCGGACGTCCTGGCGGTCGTGGACGCCGTGCGGGTGCCGTTGCGGCCGATCGGCGCCGAGGCGGTGGCGGAGATGGTCCGGCGCCGGTTCGACGCGGAGGTCCCGCCAGAGGTGGTCGCGCTGTGCCTGGAGTACAGCGGGGGAGCGCCGGGCGTGCTGAGCGACGTGCTGGACCTGGTCACCGACCTGGAGTCGGTGCGCCACGTGCTTCCCGGACTGCGGCTGCCGCGGCTCCTGCGGGCCGTGCGGCGGAGCTGGGAGGCGCTGGACGCCGACGCGGTGGCGGTCGGCCGAGCCCTCGCCGTGCTGGGGAGTGCGCCGCTGGACGTGCTGGGCGAGGTCGCGGGAACGGGGTCGTTCCGGACGCTGGCGGCGTTCGAACGACTCGTCGACGCGCGTCTCGCCGTCGCCGAACCGATGCGCGTGCGGTCACCGGCCCTGCGTCACGCGATCCGGCACGAGATGGCGCCCGAGGTCCGCGAACGCCTGCACCGCGCCGCCGCCCAGGTCCTGCACCGGCGGTGCGACCCGTCCGCCGCCGACCACGTGGTGGCGTGCGCGCGACCCGTCGGGGCGCTGTGGGTGGCGCCGGCGCTGCACGACGCGGCACGCGTCCACCGGGCCGCCGGACGGCCGGAGCAGGCGGCGAGGTGCCTGCGCGCCGCTCTGCGCGAACCCCGGACCGAGGTGGCGCAGCGGGTCGCGGTGGCGATGGCGGAGCTCCACCTGCGCTGCGGGATCGCGCCCAGGGCGGACGAGCTCGCCCGGCAGCGCGCGGCCGCCGGGGAGTGGTTCGACGCCGTCGTCCTCGACTGGCAGTGCGACGAGGACCTGCTCGGTTTCGCCGGCGCCCCTTCGGTTCCCGACGATCCCGAACGGGTGCTGCGGGAACTCCCGGAGAGCGGGCCGCGAGTGGTCCCGCAGCTGGCGCTGGCCGGATTCGGCCTGCTGCGACGGGGTTCCGAGAAGGTGGTGCTGGAGCTCGCGCCACAGCTGCGGCCGAGGCTCGTCGGCGCGGAACGGGACTGGCTGACCGCGCTGGAGATGTGGGCGCGGCGCGACGACCACGCCGCGGTCTCCGCGTTGATGCGCGATCTCGCCCAGGCGTCACCGCTGCGCGGCTGCGTGGCGCTGGGCGCGGCGGCGTTCGTCGCGTCCTGTGTGGACGCCGGACGTCCTGGCGAGGCCCGCGAGATGTTGGTGCGCCTCGGGTACACGGGAACGCTGCCGCCGGTGTGGACGTGCACGCTGCTGCTGCACCAGCGTGCCCGCCTGCACCTCGCGCTCGGCAGTGCCCGTGCCGCGCTGGCCGATGCCGAACGGGCGGGAGCCGCCGAGCTGGCGGACCAGGCGAGGGCGGCACTCACCAGGCGACGGCGGCCGGCGCGCTGTGCGGCGTGGGACGGGCTGACGCCGCACGAGTCGCGAATCGTCTCGCTGGTGCTCGAAGGCGAGACGAACCGGGCGATCGCCGCGCGGTTCGGCGTCACGCAACGGGCGGTCGAGCTGCACCTCACCCGCGTCTACCGCAAGGTCGGCATCAGCAGGCGGGTGCAGCTCTCGTCCGTCTTCGGCACCGCCTAGAGCAGACCGGACCGCAGCGCCCACGCCACCGCGTGCACCCGGTTGCGCAGCCCGAACCGCTCCAGCAACTGGTGCAGCGCGTACTTGACGGTCCGCTCCGAGCAGAACAGGCGCACGGCGACCTCCGCGATCGTCGCCCCGTCGGCCAGCAGTCTCAGCAGCTGCAGGTCGCGGTCGCTGAGCACGGGGGCGCGCTCCTGCACCGCCTGACCGCCGACGAGCAGCTTGACCAGGCGTTCGGCGTTGACGTCGGCCCGCCGCAGCGGGACCGCGAGACCGGCCTGGGCCGCGATCGACGGGGTGAGGTCGTGCACGCGCGCCGCGATCACCACGATTCTGGACGAGCCGCACGCCCGCAGCCGCGCGGCCTGCTGCGCGCACAGCTCGTTCACCAGGGCCAGCAGCACGTGCGCGTCCGAGCGGTCCTGCACCACCCGCACGCGCGGTGAGCTCTTCAGCAGGTGGGTCACACCGGCCGCGCTGATCAGGTCTCGGGACTCCACCGCCACGCGCACCGGTTCGATGCCGGGGTCCACGGTTGCCAGGGCACCACTCATGACCCGATCGTGCGGGTTCTCAGCGGCCGTCCACTTCGGAAAACCGAACCGATCCGATCAGCACCTGCCTGCCGTTCGCGAACGTGCGGAACTCGCCGGTCGGCCAGCGCTCGATCCGCAGCTCGTCGCCGGGGGTCACGGGCGCGGTGAACCGGGCGTGCAGCTCGGTGAAGTCCAGGCCGCTCACGGTGATCCCGAGCGTGCACAGGCCGTGCAGGATGGGCCGCTCGAACCCGGCCCGCCGCGCGAACTCCGGGTCGTGGTGCATCGGGTTGACGTCGCCGGTCTCGCGGTAGCGCAGCGCCTGGTCCGGTGTCGTCCGGAAGTGGCTGACCTCGTGCAGCCTCTCGGGCACGGTGAAGGTGCGGGTCTCGCCGCGGTCGCCGCCGAAACCGCCCTCGCCCTTGATGAAGCAGGACGAGCGCGTGCTCGCGTACTCCGACTCCCACGTGCTGACGACGAGAGCGCCGGACCCCTTGTCGTAGATGTGCTCCACCGTCTTGGTGACGACCGCCGAACCCTCCGCCGGAAGCCTGCCGTGCAGCCACAACGACTGCTCGGCGTGCAGCACCCGGGTCATGTCGGCGCCGGTCAGCCCGAGCTGCGGGCCGCCGTGCTGCAGCAGGGGGATGGCGAACGCGGGGGACAGGCCGCCGGTCGCCGCCGCGTACACCTCGGCGTCGCCGGACGACCAGGTGCGGACCTGTCGTTCGACGACGCCGAGGATGTCGTGGTCGAGCACCAGCCCAAGATAGGGCTAACCGAGCGTGCCCCGCACGCTCGCGTGGCCCTTGAGCAGGTTGCGGGCGATCGTGCGGCGCTGGATCTCGTCGGTGCCCTCGTAGATGCGCAGCAGCCGCAGTTCGCGGTACCAGCGCTCGATCGGCAGCTCGCGGGTGTAGCCCATGCCGCCGTGGATCTGCAGCACGCGGTCGACGATCTCGTTGGCCTTGATGCCGCCGTAGAGCTTCGCGATCGACTGCGCCTGCCGCGAGTCCTTCTTCTGGTCGACGAGCCACGCGGCGTGCAACACGAGCCAGCGCAGCGCCTCGATCTCGACGGCGGAGTCGGCGATCATCCACTGGATGGCCTGGTACTCGGCGATGGGCTGGCCGAACGTGACGCGGTTCTTGGCCTGCTCGATCGCCATCTCGACGAGCCGCTCGACGCTGCCGAGCGCGCGGGCGGGCAGCAGGTAGCGGCCCTGGCCGATCCACTGCATCGCGAGGTGGAAGCCCTTGCCCTCCTCGCCGAGGATGTTCTCGTGCGGCACGCGCACGTTGTCGAACACGAGCGCCGCCGGACCCCACTGGCCCATGGTCGGGATGGGCTCGGACTTCCAGCCCATGTCGCGGTCGACCAGGAAGCACGTGACGCCGCCGTCGGCGCCCTTCTCCTTGTCCGTCACGGCGAACACCATGACGAAGTCGGCCTCGTTGCCCTGGGTGATGAACGTCTTCTCGCCGTTGATCACCCACTCGTCGCCGTCCCGCACGGCCGTCGTGCGGATGGCCTTCGCGTCACTGCCGGCGCCGGGCTCGGTGATCGCGAAGCACGAGACGCGTTCGCCGGAGATCGTCGGCAGGAGGTAGCGCTGCTTCTGCTCCTCGTTGCCGTGGAACAGGATGTTGTCCGCGTAGCCGCCGAAGCGGAACGGGACGAACGAGCGTCCGAGCTCCGCCTCGATGAGCGCGGTCATCGTGCCGCCGAGGCCCATGCCGCCGTACTCCTGCGGCGTCAGCACGCCGAAGAACCCGGCCTGCTTCGCCTTGTCCTGCAACGCCTTGAGCTCGTCGCGGGTGAGACCGGGCTGCCCGGCGCGCTCGCGGCGCAGGACCTCGGGCTCCAGCGGGATGATCTCCTTGCGCACGAAGGTCCGCACCCAGTCGCGGATCTCCTTCTGCTCGTCGTCGAGCGTGAAGTCCATTGCTTTCCTCTCAGATGAACGCGTTCACGCCCGTGAGCGCGCGACCGATGAGCAGTTTCTGGATCTGGCTGGTGCCCTCGTAGAGGGTGGTGACCCTGGCGTCCCGCAGGTACTTGCCCACGGGGTACTCGTCGATGTAGCCGTAGCCGCCGAAGACCTGGATGGCGCTGTTGGCGACCTTCACCGCGGCCTCGCTGGCGAACAGCTTCGCCATGCTGGCCTCGGTGCCGAACGGTTCGCCGCGGTCGGCGAGGTCGGCCACGCGCCACGTCAGCAGGCGGGCGGCGTCCGTTTCCACGGCCATGTCGGCGAGGAGTTCCTGCACGAGCTGGAAGCCCGCGATGGGCTTGCCGAACTGCTCGCGCTCCTTCGCGTACTGCAGCGCGGCTTCGAGAGCGCCCCGCGCGGCACCGACGCAGCCCGCCGCGACGGACATGCGGCCCTTGTCGAGCGCGCCCATCGCGAGCTTGAAGCCCTCGGTGCTGAGCAGCGCGTCCTCCGGCACGTCGACGTCGTCGAGGGTGATCTCGGCGGTGGCCTGGCCGCGCATGCCGAGCTTGCCCTTGATCTCCGTGGCCTCGAAGCCGTCGGTGTCCGTGGGGACGAGGAAGGCGCTGATGCCCTTGGGACCCGGTCCGCCGGTGCGGGCGAACACGAGTGCGACGTCGGCCCACGTGCCGTTGGTGATGAAGACCTTGCGGCCGTTGATGCGGTAGCCGTCTGCCGTCTTCGTGGCCTTGGTCGCGAGGTTGCCCGCGTCGCTGCCGGTGCCGGGTTCGGTGAGCGCGAAGCAGCCGACCTGCGTGCCCGCGGTCAGGCCGGGCAGCCAGCGCTTCTTCTGCTCCTCCGTGCCGTGCTTCGCGATCGACTTCGCGACCAGCCCGAGCGAGACGGAGATGATGCCCCTGACCGCGCTGTCCCCACGGGCGACCTCCTCGAGGACCAGGCAGTAGGCGAGGTTGTCGCCCCCGCTGCCGCCGTGCTCCTCGTCGATGCCGAGCCCGAGGAACCCGACCTCGCCGAGCGCCGGGACCAGGTCCCGGTCGATCGCCTCGTCGCGGTCCCAGCGCGTGGCGTGCGGCACGATGCGCTCGTCAGTGAACCGCCGGGCCAGCTCCCTGAGCTGCCGGTGTTCGTCCGAAAGCGTTAGATCCACGAACCCTCCCGACTAACCGAACAGTGTTAGGTTAACTCACATGCCCCGGCCGAGCACCCCCCTGCTGAGCCCCGACCGCATCCGGTCGGTCGCGCTGGCCATCATCGACCGCGACGGCCTCGACGGCCTGTCCATGCGCAAGCTCGCCGCCGAGCTCGGCGTGCAGGCCGCGTCGCTGTACGGGCACGTCCGCACCAAGGACCAGCTGCTGAACGACATCGCGCAGTCGATCCTGTCGGCGGTCGACGTCTCGGGGTTCTCGGTCGACTGGCGCGAGGGCCTGATCCGCTGCGCGCGCTCGTACCGCGCGGCCCTGTCGACACACCCGAACATCGTGCCGTTCCTCGCGTACGGTCCCGCGGGGCGCGAGGAGTCACTGCAACGCCTCGACCTGCTGCACGGCGCCCTGGTCGACGCCGGCTGGTCGCGGCGCGAGGCCACGATGATCGCCGCGGGCCTGATGTACATCGTGTTCGGTTCGGCGCTGAGCTCGTTCTCGAGCGGGTTCTCGTCGGACCCGGCGGACTACGTCGACCGCTACCCGCACCTCGACCGCGCGCACCTGCTGCCGGGCGTGGCCCGCGAGCTCGACCGCGACAGCTTCGAACTGGCGCTCGCGGCGTTCGTCCGCGGCCTTTAGTGTGCTGGCGTGGCTTCGAAGGCGATCGAGCTAGAGGTGGGCGACCAGCTCGTCCGGGTGTCCAACCCGGACAAGCCGTACTTCCCCGCGCGGGGCATCACCAAGGGGCAGGTGGTCGAGTACTACCGCACCGTCGCGCCTGTGCTGCTCTCGGTGCTGCGGGACCGTCCCGTGGTGCTGAAGCGCTACGTCGACGGCGTCGAGGGCGAAGCGTTCTACCAGAAGCGCGTGCCCAAGGGCGCCCCGTCGTACGTGGAGACCGTGCAGGTCCGCTTCCCCTCCGGCCGCCCCGCCGACGAGATCTGCCCGACCTCCGAGGCGGTGATCGTCTGGGCCGCGAACCTCGGCACGTTCGACTTCCACCCGTGGCCGGTCCGCCGCCCCGACGTCGACCACCCGGACGAGCTGCGCATCGACCTGGACCCGCAGCCGGGCACGGACTTCTCCGACGCCGCCCGCGTGGCGTCGGTGCTGCGCGAGGTGCTCGCCGACGCCGGCCTGACCGGCTACCCCAAGACCTCCGGCGGCCGCGGCATCCACGTGGCCGTGCGCATCCGCCCGGAGTGGGACTTCGTCGACGTCCGGCACGCCGTCATCGCACTGGCCCGCGAGGTCGAGAAGCGCGCGCCGTCCCTGGCCACCTCGGCGTGGTGGAAGGAAGAACGCGGTGAGCGCGTCTTCATCGACTTCAACCAGGCCGCCCGCGACCGCACGATCGCCTCGGCCTGGTCCGTGCGCGGAACGCCCCGCGCGACCGTGTCGACCCCGGTCCAGTGGGACGAGCTGTCCACTGTGGACCCGGACGACTTCGACGTGCTGACCGTGCCGAAGTACCTGCGGGAGCGCGGTGACCCGCACGCGGGGCTCGACTCCGAGGCGTTCGGGATCGAGACGCTGCTGGAGTGGTACGCGGCCGACCCGCGCGGTGAGATGCCGTACCCGCCGGACTACCCGAAGATGCCGGGCGAGCCGATGCGGGTGCAGCCCTCCCGTGCCCGCAAGCAGGAGTAACGGCCGCTCGCCCGGTGCCGATCTTGTGTGCGTGACCGCGATCGCGACCGTCGTCGGGGGCTTGGCCGAGACCGCTCTCTCGTGGGTGCGCGATTCGCCGGTGCCGATGTCCGCGCTCGTGCGGCGCCGGATCTCCACGTACCTCTCGGGCCCGGACTGCGCCTCGTTGCTCGAACTGCTGTGCCAGCTCGAACACACCGAGCAGGGCGGGTTCCAGCAGGCCGCGGAACGGGCCGAGCTCGCCGAGGCGTTCCGCCGCGAGTTCCAGCGGGCGGTGCGGATCGAGACCTCGGAGTCCGCCGACTTCGCGTCCTCGTTGTGGGGTGTGATCGAGCAGAACGCGCCTTTCCGGGCCGCGGGCGTGCGGGACCGGATCAGGATCAAGGTGACGGGGCCGGAACGCCCGATCGCCGAACGCCTTGCGCTGGCCCTGGACACGGGTCGACGTGGTGAAGCCCGGGCCACGGGTGAGGTGATCCGCGCGGCGACGGCGCGTGCGCACGACCGCATGGTGATGCCGCACTCGAAGGCGGACTTCCGCTTCCCGGTCGACCGGATCTACGTGCCGCGCACGCTCCTGTTCGACGACGGGCCGGTCGGCGAGGACGAGGTGCCCGCCCGCCGGTTCGTGGTGGTGGGCAATCCCGGCGCGGGCAAGAGCACCTTCATCCGCCGCCTCCTGCACCGCGCGGAACTGGTGCCGTTGCTGGTGCAGCTCAAGCAGCACCAGAAGCTCACCGAGGACTTCGTCACGATCATCGCGCGGGAGCTGCGCACTCTGACCCAGCGGCTGGAGGACCGCCGGCACGTGGCGGACCTGCTCGACGCGGGCGAGGCCGTGGTCGTGTTCGACGGGCTGGACGAGGTCGGCGACATCCAGTCGCGGCGTTCGGCGGTGGCCGCGATCGAGGCGTTCGCTGCGCGCTTCCCGTTGGCGCGCATCGTGGTGACGTGCCGCCAGGAGAGCTATCCGGTGGCGAAGCTCGACTCGACGTTCGCGGTGTGCCGGCTGCCCGACTTCGAACCCGGACAGGTCGAGCACTACGTGCGCACCTGGTTCGGTCTCGTGCACGCGCCGGGGCGGGTGGAGGCGTTCCTGCGCGACAGCGGGCACCTGGCTGACCTGCGCTCGAACCCGTTGATGCTTTCGTTGCTGTGCATGCTCTACCAGAGCGAGGGCTACATCCCGGAGAACACCGCCGACGTGTACCGCGAGTGCTCCGAGCTGATGCTGGTGCGGTGGGACGCCGTCAGCCAGGTGCCGTCGGTGATCCGCTCGGTGAAGCTCGCCAAGGTCCTCGTGCAGGAACTGGCGCAGCACTTCTTCTTCACGCTCGACGGCGGGGGTGACGAGGGCGAGAAGACGTTGGAACGGCTGGTGGTCGCGCACCTGAGCGAGCGCGAGGAAGAAGGTGCGCGGTCCTACCACCAGCAGGCGCGGGAGTTCCTCGACTACTGCGCCGAACGCGCGTGGGTGCTGACGCAGGTCGACACGTCGGCGGAGGGGGAGCGCCGGTTCGGGTTCACGCACCGGACGTTCATGGAGTACTACACGGCCTGTCACGTGTTGCGGACGTGCGATACGGCCGAGCAGATCGTCGAGCGCGTGCTGCCGATGATCACGACGGGCAAGAGCCTGGTCGTGCCGCAGATCGCCTTGCAGCTGTACGACATGTACCGGGCGGATGGCGGTGACGCTTGCATTCGACTGCTGCTGAAGAAGACCGAAGACCACCAGATCATCATTTTCTGCCTGACCTTCCTGGAGCACAACAACCTCCGCCGTGCCACGGCAGAAGAGTTGCTGGAGAATGCTTTCGGGCTGCTGGGAGGGAGCGGTCACCCCGACCTGTTCGCGGCTCTCGAGGCGGTCCACCAGGCGAAGCCCACGAGTGTCGCCGCCGTCGCACAGGCGGTGTTCGCGCACACCGAGCCCGGTGATGATCTCCGGCTCGGCGCCGGAATGGTGGTCCGGCCGCCGGCTCTCGAACGCGAGGTGGCGTTGGGCGAAATGCGGCACGGAATCCTCCTCGTGGCGGAGTTCCTGGAGACCCACGACGTCAAGGATCTGGTCTATGCGCGGTTGCCGGGCGTGGACGGGTACGTGCCGGGGCCGGCGTCCAGGTCGATGAGGGACGGCTGGCTCGGCAACGAGGCGTTCAGGCACCTCATCTCGCACTGGGAGGAGGTGTTGCCGATCCCGGCCTCGGTCCTGCCCGCGATCATCGAGGACCGCCGCAACCTCAACGTGCACGGGTTGTCCGCGTCGCACAGCAGCGGGTCGCTCGCCTTCGCCGCGATCGTCGAGGCCGCGGCGTCGGTGCCCACTCCCGCACGTGCCCAGCAACTGGTCGAGTACTGCGCGCAGTTCGACGAGCTGGGTCCGGTCCGGGACCTGCTGGAGCGCTGGGGACGCGGCGATGTGGCGTTCGTCGACCCCGACCGCTGACACAAGCGTTGAGCGGCAACAGAAGCGGTACAGGCGTGAGCCAACCGGATGTATCGGGAACGGATCGACTCCGCGACCTCGTAGACTGCACGTGAGAGGAGGTCGTCATGTCCCAGCCTTATGTCGTGCGGTACGTCGGCGGTCCCCTCGACGGCAGGGTCGACTCGCTGCCGTCCACGCCGGACGACCCGAAGCAGACGGTCACGTACGTGCACCTGCACGGCGGGCCGAAGATCGTGCACGTCTACGACCTCTCGTACGCGGTCGAGTACGGGTGCGAGTACCGGCTTCGGGCTGTTGAGTCAGAAGATGCCTGATCAGAGGCCTAGCGCCATCCGCGGGTTCGTCAGCTGACAAACGCACTTTTGATCATCGTTCTGACCGGTGTTCCGTGACTGTTCCGTCAGGCGCTGGCGGAGCGTGTCAGCTCACGGCCCGAGGACGGAACAGGCGGGCGTTGATCGCCTTGCGGGCGCGGTCGTGGCTGTCCGGCAGCAGGTGCGCGTACTGGCGCAGCGTGTAGCCCGCATCGTGATGCCCGAGGTACTCCGCTAGCTCCCGCACGTTCACGCCGTCCTGCAGAACGACGCTGGCGTAGTAGTGCCTCAACGCGTGCGTGCCTTCCTTCCGCGTGGTGACGTACTTCGGCTTGCCGTCCGCACCCTTCTCCGGCTTGGGGATCACGCCCGCGGCGACGATCGCTGGCTTCCACACGTACTGCGAATAGTTGCGCGCCTTGAGGTGCCCGCCGTCCTTCCAGCGGAACAGGATCTTGTGAGTGGTCGGCTTGCCGGTCAGCTTCTCCCAGGGAAGGGTGAGCGGTCGTGGCGGGTACTTCCTCATGTGCTCCCGTAGGACCTGCGCGGTGCCTTCAGCCATCGGCACCTCTCGTTCCGAGTCGTTCTTCGGCAAGCCGAAGATGTGGTCTGCACCCAGCTTCTTGATCTGTCGGCGCACATGGATCACGCCGGCCTCGAAGTCGACGTCCTCCTCCGCCAGCCCGAAGAGCTCACCTTCCCGCAAGCCGCATGACGCACCCAGTGTTGGCATGGCTCGCAGGTACTCGGGGTGCGCGTCGATGACCGCGAACACCGTGGCGTCGCCCCAGGCCCTGATCTTGGAACGGCTCTGGTTGTTGACGCTCTGCACGATCTTGTTCAGCGCTGGGTTCTTCTTGATCGAGTCGTCCGCGACCGCGATGTCCAGAACCCCGACGACGACGAGCCGCGCCAACGCCACAGTGGACGCCCCTCGGGTCTCGCCGAGCTTCGTCTGGAAGCCGGAGATGTCAGACGGCCGGATGGCCTTGACGGACCTCTGCCCGAGCACCGGCTTAATGTGCGACTCGTATACGCCCCGGTACTTGATCGCGGTCGACGGATCGACGGAGCGGGACGCGAGGAAGCGTTCAGCGACATCTGAGAACAGTTCCTTCCCTGCCTTCGGGTCGAGGTACTGGCCGCGTTCGACGTCAGTCTCCTGGGCAGCCCAGTGCAAGTCCGCAGGCGTCTTGGTCTTGAACGCCTTTGACCGTTCACGCCCCTCCGGGTCGAGCCATACGGCGAGCCATCTCTTTCCAGTTCCCCATCGGGTGTTGCGGATGCGGCCGTTCTCGCCGCACCAGGGGATCTCCTCGCCGCTCTTGATGGTGCAGACCTTCAGCGCTGGCTTGCCGCATCTGCACATCTCACCCCGGACAGCAGCTCGTTCGGAAATGGCCTTTGACGGCTTCTCTGGCTGCGTCCACAAATCTTTAGTGAATCCCAAAGTCCTACTCCGCCTCGGTGCTTGAATTACTTGCGCGGTCAAGTTCGACCCGAAGGTGGACGAGCAGAGAAACCACGGAGCGGCTTGACATGGCCGTCAACTCCGGGCAATCGAACCTTCGTTGGTACTCCTCAATGTCGTGAAGGACTTGGTCATCCGGCAGCGCGAACTCCCACTTGTCCTCGCGTGTCTCGCTTGAGTCATCTCCGAATGTCTTGAGAAGCGACTCGTGGCCCTGGCGTAGAATTTCTGAGCTGCTCAAGACATGTCGACAAAAAGCCAGCCCTACCTGACCTCCAGGTGAAAGGTCTGCGAACGTGTTGACCTGTTCGCGATCGATCAGATCCATTAGGCTGGCTGCGAAGGAAGCGACCCTCTCGAGCCAGGCTTCGTATGCCTCGATAGCGTCCATGGCCACCTGTGTGGCGTACGAAGACACCCGGTCCATGGTCCACAAAACTTCGTGACCAGTCGCCAATAGAGACTCGGCCATGGTCTCCATGTCGACTTCGAAGAACCGCGCGATCACGTGCGCCTCATTCAGTCGCACGGGCCTCTCGCCACTCTCGATCCTCTGGATCGTCTGCTGGTAGTACGGCAGGCCTTCCGCCTTCAGCGCTCTCGCCAGGTCGGTCTGTGTCATCGAGCGCGCCTCCCGCAGGCGCTGCATGTTCGCGACGAAGCGCGCCTCCCAGGGGTAGGCGGGTCCTGTTGGCTGCCGTTGGCTAGTCACGGCAGGAGCGTAATCAGTTTGTGGATGCCACTGCAACACCACGCTTGCGTTGGCGTGCTGGGGCGTGTTAGAAACGCCTCACACACAGTTTGTCCGTCAAGCGTCAACACCTTGTGGATGACGCCAACAGGGTGATGAGGGCGAGTCGCTCCACCCGTGACGTCTGGACTGAGAAGGAGACGAACTACATGACGAAGTCCAACGAGGCACTGAAGAAGGTGCTCTACGTCGATGACGTGCATGCCTGGACAGGCATCGAGAAGGCGACGCTCAGGTGGATGAGATCGGTTGGTCGGGGCCCCAAGTCGTTCAAGGTTGGCCGACGAATCGCGTACCTGGAAGAGGACGTCGCGGCTTACCTGCGCGAGGCGTACGAGAAGGACAACCCGGCTGCCTGATCCTGCGGAGGACGTCATGACCGCAGGTCACACCCCAGAAACAAGACGACCCGCTCCACGGCTGCCACCGGGAACGGGTCTGACGAACGAATGGATGGGTCCATGTTCGACGACGAACACCGTACCGCGACTCCGGCGGTCCCCGCAGGGGAACTGACGCCGGGCTTCTTGGAGGCCGTCTTGGCCCCGGACACCCAGACCCCCGCGCCCTGCGCCCACTCCTGGTGTGAGCTGGGCGAGGTGCACGACTACACGAGTCACGCGATGCGTCCGGGTGACGGCCTCGAGCGCTTTCACGAGCGGACCCTCAAGGGCGACTCGCCGCTGTCGGTCTCGCTGTACGCCCTGGAGCACTTGGGCGACGAGGGCGTAACGCTGGAGGGGCCGAAGCTGAGCATCGAAGACCCCGACGGCCGTGGCTTCACGGCCGACGAGGCGCGCGGCCTCGCCGCTGCCCTGCTCGTGGCGGCTGCCCAGCTCGACGAGATCGGGGGCGAGTGATGACGCTGCCCATCGAGATCGAGAACCGCCCGTGTCCGGACTTCTGCGCGGAGCCGGGGCACAAGTACATCCCGGACAAGGGCTGCGAGTGGAGCCTCACGCGCTTGCACTCGGTGGCGTTCACTCGCCCCGCTGGGTCGGAGCCGATGGTGACGCTGACCGCGATGGACGAGTACTGCATCGGCGAGTTGCGTCGTCCGGGTTCGCCGGACGAGGACGTCGTCGGCACGTTGGCGATCGAGGCCGACGAGCGGTTCTTCCTCGACGGCTGCTCGCCGGACGAGGCGCGAGAGGCCGCGGCGAAGGCGATGCGCCTGGCTGCTGAACTCCTCGCTGCCGCCGCTCGCCTTGAAGAGATCAAGGACGGTGGGCGATGAGGAAGCAGACCGGTCAGGCCCGCCTCACAGTGGGCCTGCTGGCGGATCTCGTGGCCGTGCTGCGTAAGCACGGCTACCGGCTGCCCGCGGATAAGGACGGCGCGCTCCGCGCTATGGGCGCGACCGTGGCGAACGTGATCCGCCTGGCTACCGCGTTCGAGGGACAGCCGTATTCCGAGCTGCCTGAGCGCAACGAGTTCTGGCGGATGGGTCTGTGTGGTGCCCGCATCGCGAACGGGGGCAAGAAGTGACCGAGATCAACCTCTTCACGTCCAACATGGGTCTCGAGCCGGAGCACTTCGGTCTCACTCGCGATGGCACGGGCTTCGTCCTCGCCTTGCCGTTCGCACGGGCACTCGGCAAGCGGGACGCACACGACGCCCTTCGACTGCTCGACGCTGACGAGTGGTGCCCGCACATTGTGCGGGCAGACGGGACCGCAGTTCGAGAGAACGTGATCCTGGAGGACGGGATCTGGGAGCTCATCTTCGTCAGCCGGACACCGACCGCCAAGGCCATCAAGGCGCGGGTGAAGGCGATCTTGCGGCAGCTGCGTGAGACCGGTGTAGTGGACATGCGACCGGATCTGTCGGATCCGCTGCTCGAGTTGCAGAGGGCGAGCGAGAGCCTGTCGCGCTCGGTCGCCCTGGCGCTCGCCGAGCGGAAGCGCGCCGAGTCCGCAGAGTCGAACGTCCGCGCACTGACTCCAGCTGCGAACGCGTGGGCGGCGTTCCTCGACGCCGGCCGATCCATGGAAGTGGGCGCGGCGGCGAAGTGCCTTGCAGCGCACGGCGTGGACACCGGCCGCACCCGTCTGTACTCGCTGCTGCGGGAGTGGCGCTGGGTGTTCCAGCGCTCCCGTGAGCCGATGGGCTCCGCCGTGGAGAGGGGCTACGTGCGCCTCGCCTTGGACAAGCCGCACACCAACCCGAAGACCGGTGAGGAAGAGGACGGGTCCGCCCGGACGCGCATCACCGGCAAGGGGCTTGAGCGCCTCGCCGACCACTTCGGCGTCCGCCTCGACCTCGACATCGTCAACCAGTACCTCGAACAGCAGGAGCGTGCGGCGTGACCGACACCCTGGACTACGACGTCCCCAGCAAGCGCTCATACGGCGAGGTGCTCGCCTCTTACTGCGCTGACCACCCGCTGCTGGGGGAGTACGACGCGATCGTCAAGGAGCACAACTCTCACGACGTCCCGATCACCGAGGAACTCCGCGGGGGAGTCGACAACCGCACGGCGGCCAAGATGGCGTTGCAGCGGCTGGGTATGCCCTGCGACGAGCTGAGCGTGGAGATGGCCGACGCGTGGGTGCACCGGATGTACCAGGAGGTCGGCAGCCTGGCCGCACCGGCGGTGCCGACCATCTCCTCTGAACTGATCGGCTACTTCCTGTCGGATTGCGGCGTGGTGCCCACCGTCGAGGGCTGGGAGATGTTCAGCGCGGAGGAGCGCCGGGAGATCGCGGCCACCATCGGCGACCGGATGCCTAGTGACGTGTGGACTGACGTCCTGGTGCTCGTGATGCCGGTGCTGCTGCAGCACGTGATCGACGAAGACCGACGCGCCCGCAACCCCCTGTCGGTGGTTCGCGCCGAGGAGACCGGAGGCGACCGTGGCTGACATCAAGGTGCGGGTGGCCGAGGTCGCCCCGGAGGACCCGCGATACGCGGCCGTGCTCGACGAGTTCGCCGCGGTGTTCGGGATGCGTGCCGAGGAGGTGTTCCCGTCCTCGTGGTGGGGCGTGTCCGAGCTGGACGGTGAGGTGTTCCTCTCTGTCGGCGAGGTGGCGCTGATGGGCTTGGCGCAGCTGTCCGAGAACCCGGATGCGGTGAAGCTGATCGACGAGGTGATCGAGGACGGGCCGCGCCCGCTCCGGCCCCTGCTGTACCGCACGCTGCTGACGGGCGGTGCCTGATGGGTACCCGATTTGACGAGGACTTCGAGACCGCCTTGCACATGATGGAGGAGCTTGACGGACGCCCGTTCATGCTCGCCGTCATCGACCTGCTGAACGACATCCACAGGGAACACAAGCCGGACGAGGGTGGCGTGAAGTGTGCCGCCCGTGGCTGCGAGTGCTGGTCCGATCCGGACTTCTCCGCTGATTGGCCGTGCGGCACGTGGATGAACGCCCAGCGGATCGCGGTCGCGTGGCTGCTCGAGCGAGCCCAGGGCGTCGACAAGACACCCGAGGAGCGGCAGCGCGAAGGGGCCCGGGAGCGGAAGCGCCGGCAGCGCGAACGCGAAGGCCAGGGATCCGTTGCGCCGCAGGTAGTCGACTCGTGCCCCGAGGAGACGGACGGGGGGCTACCCCAGGGACTCGCAGAAGCGTCGCAGGTGCGATCGCAGCCGGAGTCCCCAAGGAATGGCAAACGCGATGGCAACCGCATAGCAAGTGCTGTAGCACCTGCTAAAGCAAGTGCTACAGCAAGTGCTTCGCCCGACCTCTGGACCCCCGAGCCGTGAGTGACTTCACCATCAGGCAGGCGCCCGCTCCGGCGGACAAGTTCAGGATCGTCTCGAACGACTTCCTGCGCGGGCGCCTGCCCGTCCCACTGAAGGCTCTGGAGCGTGTGCTCTTGGGCTACTTCATCTCGCTGCCTGACGGGTGGCGGATGAACCGGCGTCAGCTGGATGAGTCCGTGGTGGAGGGACGCGACGCGGTGACTAAGGCCTTGGCTGGACTGGAGGCCAAGGGTTATCTGTCGCGCAGCAAGGTCCGCGGTCGTCACGGTGCCTGGTCGTGGTCGTGGAGCGTGACAGCGGACCCGATTGCGCAGCCGCTGAAGCGTGACAGGTCACGTGACGGGCAGCGTGACAACGGGCGTGACGCTGCTCCACCATCCCCTGAAAGTCAGTCGATGGACGCGACCAGCGGAAACAGTGCATCACCGCAGGTCGCACCATCAACTGAAACTCCGTCGACGGAAAGTCAGTCGATAAAAGAAGAAGACGGGGGTGAGAAGACTGATCTGAAGACGGGTTTTCAAGGCGGCACTCCCGTGGGGGCCCACGCTGACGCGCAGGCCGATCCGAGAACCCCAATCCACGGCCAGCACCTCGTAGGCCTGGACCCGAAGGCCTTGACGCAGAAGTTGACCGCGATCTGGTGTGCGGTCGTCAGGGAGCACAACGGCTCACTGCCCATCCAGGACGGCGGAGGCTGGGACGTGGACGGCACGCCGCTCGAACGCGGCAGACACCCCATCGGCGGAAGCATCAAGGCGTGGTGCGAGCAGTGGCGTAACCCCACCGTCGAGGCGCTCGATGCAGTACTTACCCAGATCCGAGGCGACGCCCGCCTGTGGGCGGAACGGCACCCCGAGCGAGGCCGGGAGGCAGCAGCGTGACCGATGAGCCGAAGCCCAAGCCGAAGCCCAAGGCGCCGCGACCGGGGGTGAACCCGTTCGGTGGTGGCTACAGCCAACCCCCTGCCAGCCGCAGGCCCAAGCGTCCCCAGAACGCCAAGGAGCGTGCTGCCCGGCAGTTGAACGCCCCGGCCGAGGACATCGCCAGGATGGACGACGACGACCTGCAGGGCATCACGCCCCGCGACGCGGCCAGGCTCCTCGGAGAGGAGAGCTACGCCGACAAGCGCGACAAGAAGCGTCTCCGCACCCGCTGGCGATTCGAGCAGTTGCGCCGCTTTCGCACCGACGAGGGCCGCAGGCGGCTGGTGGCTCTGCTCGAACGGTCCTTGACCGGAGACGAGCTGGAGATCTCTGAGGAGATCGAGGAGGCCATCGGGAACCTTCTCGCCATCGATCGCGAGAAGAAGCCCGACGTGCCGCAGTTGATCGGTATCGACGACCGCAGCGATACCGCGAAGGCGTACGCCCGGTACAGGAACGAGGGGAGTGGACGTTGACCGAACCACGTTGTGTGAGGGCGGACCGGTGCGCCGATGCCGCCACGGTTGACGGCGTCCGTGTCGGGGCTGCGGTGAACACGTCCGCCGGCCTGTGTCTCGCCGACGAGCGGCACGTCCGGCAGGCCATCACGCGCCTTCCCGAGGACTACGTCCGGCTACACCTCCACATTGGTCGAGCTACCTCGGGCACCGCGGAGTTCGCCACGGGCACGAAGGAGTTGCCGGTGCCGCTCCGACTGGACGTGGAGGGCTTGCAGCGGGAGATCGTGGAGGAGGCCGTGCGCTGGTCTGAGCCTGTCGCCGAGGCCTGCGGCGTGCCGTGGGATACCCAGCATGCCCGCGACTCCCGACCGGGGCCGCTGCTGACCCAGGCGTGCACGCTGCTCGCCGACCGACTGCCGGTGCTGCTGGCCCTGCGGGATGTACCGCAACTCGTCTGGGACGTCGACCACCAGCGGACGGTCCTCGAGCGTGACGGCGTGGACGGTGCCCTGCGGCTACTCGACCTCCACCACCGTGCGGGGCGAGTGCTCGCTGTCGACCGGAAGATCTACCGACTGCCGGAACCGTGTCCCGCATGTGGCGTGTCGGCTGTCGAGCACGCGGATGGGGCGGACATCGTCGATTGCCGAGACTGCGGCGTGCGGTTCGTCTGGGATGACTTCCGGCGTCGGACCGATCCGCTGGCCCGGCTGGAGGAGGCGTCGTGATCGGTGACCTGCTCTGACCAGGTCTACTTGCATCTGCTCGAACGTCCGTCATGCTGTTGTCGAAGCGTAGAGGCGGGCGAGAGGGCAAGTGCCAATGAGCGGCGAGAAGCGTTGGAATGACACACCTTTGCAGATCGCCCGTGCGGTTGCCCGCTCGTACCGCAACGAGCTACTCGCAGTCGCCCCGGATCGCTGTGCCGCGCTCGACAGTGCGGCGAAGGAACTTGGGCACCAGTGGGTCATCCCGCCGCTCGTGACGACGGACGCCCCACGGCTCCGCCTGAGCGAGATCGCGGAGGCTTTAGGGCAGAAGACAGGCACGGTGTGGGCGTGGGCGAACAGGGGCGTCATCCCGCGTGGTGATGATGGCCTGTTCGACCTCGCCGAGGTTCAGCGTGCGCTGGCAGAACGCCCGGCACGCCGCAAAGCGGCCTGATCTCTCTGCTTGTCCTCTTCGCTCTCGGGGAGCTCGCCGCGAAGCACGCGGATCCGGCGTTCCAACTCGTCCAGTGACGGCCCGCCGGGCACCCACGCGGCCTCTGCGGACTCACGCGGGGTGCGGGTAGCGATCAAGTGCCTGATGTGGGCCAGCACCGTCCCTGCTGCTCGGATCGCTTCCTCGCGGGTGGTCATGCGCCCACCCCCGCGGTCCTCAGGAAGCGCTCCAGCTCGTGATCGGGAATGCGGATCAACTTGCCGATCCGCACGTGCCCGATCTCGCCCTTGGCGACCAGGGCGTACACCTGCTCATCGGAGACACCGAGGGTCGCCGCGACCTCGACTACGCTCAGGCCACGCCTGCGTGATCCGTCGAGGGTGAGGCGGACGAGCTCCGTGAAGCCGGCATAGGCCTGTTCGCGCTGCTCGTCGGAGGAAAGGTCGCCCAGAATCGAGGCGGTGATCGCTTCGGGGCGAGGGTCTCGTTTGCACAGCTCGGTGACGATACCGAGCAGGTTGATGGCCATGACCCCACAGCGTTGCGCTTCGCACTCGAGCCGCGCTAGGGGCGAGTTGCTTGCTGATCTAGTGGAACGTAGACTGAAAGCCGGTAGCAGAGCTGTGTCCAGAGCCCCGACGATCCACTGAGGTCGATCGGGGCTCTTTGGCGTACAGCAACTACCCTCACACCTCTAGTTAGAGTGAGCTACCGGGTCCAGGGAGGCACGGTGGCCGATTACTCGATCTGGCCCGCCTCCGATGGCCCACTCGTATCGTTCGACGACGGCATTCCACTCAACGTCGGCACGGAGTTCCTCGTCTCCACCACAGCGTGGGTCACGCACCTGCGTTGGTGGCGCGGAACCATCGACGTCAGTCCGGACAACCTGCGCCTGTACCGTGTCGACTCCTCGAGCACGGGCACGGTGCTCGCAGAGGTCATCGCCCCGGCGGCGTCCGGCACGGGCTGGCAGGTCTCCGCGATCACACCGGTCCAGATCGCCGCGGGCATCCGCTACAAGACCGTCGTGCACGTGCCCGGGCACTACACAGCCACGGGCGGCTACTGGAACGGCGGCCCTGGCGCAGGCGGCGTGGTCAACGGCATCCTGACCGCCCCCAATACCGCGAACGCGAACGGCGGGGGTCAGGGCACGTTCAAGACCGGCCCGCCTGCCTTCCCGGACGGGAGCTTCAACGGCGGCAACTACTGGGCCGACGTCGTAGTGACTGATGTCGACCCCAACGACGAGCTCCCCGAACCGGATCCGCCGGACGAGGTGTTCACGGCAGGCCGTATCGCCTCTGGCTGGGCTGCTAGCGGGCTCAACAGCGGATGGACGCCTGGAGACACCCGGACTGGCTGGACGGCCGGAGAACTGATCTGAGGGAGCCCGACATGCCGGACAGGTACGTCGCCCGCGACTCCGCCGAACTCGTCGGGGTGCGCGTCACCGCCACCACGGTCGCCGGCACAGCCGTCAACCCCACCGGCTACACGGTCACGGTCGCCGTCGTTCCTGAATCCACGGTCACGCCGACCTCGGGCGACTACAAGGTGGCGACGTGGCAGACAGGCGCACGAGGCACCTTCGCCGTCCTGCTCGTCGGCCCAGGCTCATCGGTTGGCACCCTCGCCCCCGGCAACTACAAGCTGTGGGCGAAGGTCAGCGCCTCACCAGAGACTCCGGTCGTCAAGTCCCCGGACCGCCTGGTCATCTACTGACAGAGGTCCCTTTGGTCGCGGGGGACGCTAAGCGCGGCTAGGACGGCAACCTGGGCATCCGGCCGGTGTTCGAACAGCCACCCAGGTCCCGTAGCTCAACAAGGCTCGCAAGAGTGCGATGGAGCACCCGTCATGACGCCGGGAGGTATGCGGGTTCGAACCCCGCCGGGACCACCAAACACGTCACGCGACAGGAGCGTGACACATGTCCTGTGACGTCACGCTCACCGTGCCCTGCATGGACTGCGGCCTCCCCGCCATCAGCGTCCGCTGCAAGACCTGCTGCGCCCGACTCCGAAGCGGACGCCCGTGGGAACGCCTCAAGCACACCGTGTTCGCCGAGGAATCCCACTGCTGGATCTGCGGCACGTGGGTCAACCAAGACCTCCCGCAGGAACACGCCAAGTCCCGCACGGTCGACCACGTCCAAGCCCTGCGTGATGGCGGCCCACCACTCGACCGCAACAACTGCCGGCTGGCACACCGCGGCTGCAACACGGCCCGCACCAACCAGGCCCGCGGCAACAGGACCCACACGACGCTCAGCGTCGACATCAGCACCATCTGAGAGGGCACCGCCATGCCAGCACCACGCGGACACCTACAGCTCACGGCCAAGAGCGTGATCCTGGACGGCCAGGACATCAGCCACCTGGTCACAAGGGCAACGGTCCACCTCGATCCCAGCCCCGCGAAGACACGGGCAGAGCTGACGCTCGTCGCCCTGGAGACCGGATGGGAAGGCGACACCCAGCTGTACCTCGCGCCCGATGTGGCCGAACTGCTGCAGCGCTTCGGGTGGACACCACCTGCCGACGAGCCACCTCCGCCTCCCCTCGCCGCTGCCTGAGGCTCAAGCGATGACGAGGCACACGAGTGAACGCAACTGCAAGCCTCTGACCTGCGCAAACGCAGTGATCACCTATGACCGAGTCGCAAGCCTCTGACCTGCGGTTTTCTTTTAGGGCAGGGGCCCTGACGCACCTCGCGCCAACGCTTCCTGTATCTCCCCCCGAGGCTGCCCCGGGGGGTCGAGCAGGTGGAGGGGAGGGCTGATGGCTGAGCGCAAGCTCCGCAGCGTCCCGTCTAGGGCTCGCAAGAAGGCTCCCGACCTGAGGGACGCGGTCGCCGACGCGATCGGCGGCATGGCCTGGCTCAAGCCGTCAGACGAGGCCATCAAGGCGCTGGCACTGAAGTACGCCGACGAGATCGAGCAGGCAGTGGACAGGGCGGAGGAGTTCGCCGCGCTGCGCCGTGAGCTGATCGAGGACCCCTCCGCCTACAAGCGTCTCCAGAAGCTCGAAGCGGACTGCAACGCCACGAAGACGATCGGCTGGTTGGGCCAGCAGCTGCAAGGGGTCTTGCGTGACCTCGGCGGCACCCCGGTTGCCCGGAAGGCGATGAAGGCCGAAGAGCCGATCGGGGGCAGCCTTGCTCGCATCCGCGCAGCTGCCGCCGCAGCATCCACTGCTGGGGAAGACGACTCCTAGGCTCTTCACCCCTCCGCTCGTCACCGGTCCTCCCGGTCCGTGCGGGTGTGGATGCGCGTTGACGCCGGCTACCTCCAAGGGCTTCCTGGCTACGGAGTTCGCTACGGAGACGCTGGGCATCCCGCCGTTGCCGTGGCAGCGCTGGCTGTTCATCCACGCGCTCGAACTGTTGCCGGACGGCCGGTTCCGCTTCCGCACCGTGTTGGTGATGGTCGCGAGACAGAACGGCAAGACGAAGATCGTCGAAATCAAGAACCTGTTCAAGATGTTCGTGCTCGGTGTGCCCTTGGTGCTCACCACGGCGCAGGATCTCGACACCGCAGAGGAGACCTGGGCGTCGGCGAAGGACATCATCGAGGCCCACGAGGAACTGGCTCCGGAGCTTGAGGACGTCGTCCTCGTCAACGGCAAGAAGACACTGAAGCTCACCAGCGGATCCCGCTGGAAGGTTCGTGCGGCTTCACGGCGCGGTGGTCGTGGCCTCTCCGGTGACGATGTCGGCCTGGACGAGCTCCGGGAACACCTGAACTGGGACTCGTGGGCCGCGGTCACGAAGACGACGACCGCCCGGCCACACGCGCAGATCTGGGCGTACTCGAACGCCGGCGACAACCGCTCCGTGGTGCTGAACGACCTCCAGGCAAAGGGCCGTGCGGCTGCCCTGAACCCGCAGATCGCCAGTCCTGGCACAGGGATGTTCGAGTGGTCTGCACCAGACGACATCCGCTGTGACTGCGAGCGGAAGCCTGGCGAGCTCCACGGTCCGGACTGCCGGATGCGTGACCCTGAGGCATGGGCGCAGGCGAACCCGGCCCTCGGGTACACGATCAGCGTCGAGACGCTGCAAGGGTTCTTGGACTCCGACCCCGACGAGACGTTCCTGACCGAGCACCTCTGTGTTCGGGTGCCTGACCTTGGCGGTAGGGCGATCGACGTGGGCCAGTGGGCGAAGCTGCTTGACCAGGACTCACACCGTGCCGGTGATGTGGCGCTGGCGGTGGACATCTCGCCGAAGCGCGACTACGCGGCGATCGGTGTGTACGGCCCGCGGGCTGACGGCCTCGGGCACACGCAGCTTGCCGACTACCGGCCCGGCACCGGGTGGATGGTCGAGCGCCTCGCGGAACTGAAGCGGGAGTTGAACCCGATCGCGATCGCGATGGCGACCGGCACCTACAAGTCGATGAAGCCTGAACTGACCGCTGCTGGCATGACGGTTCCGGAGGACCCGAACAAGCCTGAACGCGGTGACCTGATCGTGCTGTCAGCGGCGGACATGTCGGCAGCATGCGGCCAACTTCTCGACGCGGTGCGCGACGGCACCCTCCGACACAAAGGACAGCCACCGCTGGACGCCTCGGTGTCTGGCGCGAAGACCCGGGAGTCCGGCGACACGGTGGCCTGGGCGCGCAAGAACGCAGAGGCGGACACCTGCCCGCTCGTGGTGATCACGGAAGCCCAATGGGCGTACAAGACCCGCGCACCGCTGCTGGTCGAAGAGGAATACGACGTGATGGACAGCATCGGGTGAGGAGGGCCGCATGTCCCTGGAAAGGGTGACGACCGTTCTCGACCTGGCGGGGCTGGTGCTGCTGGCGTTCGGGATCGGCGCCGCACTGTTCCCCCTTGTCGGCCTGGCTTGTGTCACGGCGTCTGCTGTCGTGTTGCTGGCTGGTTCGCGGGTGATCGTCTGGGTCTCGAAGGGTGCTGTGCGCCCGAAGTGGCTGGGGCAGCTTGGCGAGTGGGTTGCGACGCGGTTGCGTCGACTGCGTGGAGGTGAGGGCACGTGAGCCTGTTCTCTCGCAACCTGCCCATGCCCGATGCGTCGCAGCTGGTTGCGGACCGAACCGCGACGCGCACCAGCGGTGTCGCGGTGAACGACGAGATGGCGCGCAGGCACAGCGCCGTGTGGGCGTGCCGCCGGTTGCGCGCCGACCTGCTGTCGACGATGCCCGTGGACGCCTACCGCAAGATGGGTGATCTGCAGGTAGAGGTGGCCAAGCCTCCGGTGCTCCTCGCACCTGGCGGGGCGAAGGTCAAGATGCACGAGTGGCTGTGGATGTCGCAGAACGACTTGGACGGCCACGGCAACGCGGTGGGCATCATCACCGCCTTTGACGGCCTCGGGTTTCCGGCCCGCATTGAGCTGCAGGACCTGAGCACGGTGTCCGTGAAGGGCACCGGCAGCGAGATCACTGGTTGGACGATCGGCGGCAAGAAGTACGAGCCGTACCAGATTTGGCATGAGCGGCAGTACCCGCACTCCGGCAACCCGCTGGGCATGTCGCCGTTGCAGTACGCGGCCTTCTCGATCCAGCAGTACCTGTCCGCACAGCAGTTCAGCTTGGACTGGTTCCAGGGCGGAGCGATCCCCGCGGCGTCGCTGAAGAACACGGCGAAGACGCTGAACCCCAGGGAATCGGACGCGATCAAGCAGAAGTACAGGGCGACTGTCGCGGCCGGTGACGTGTTCGTGCACGGCTCGGACTGGGAGCTCAACGCCCTGTCTGCGGACACTGCGGACGAGTCGTTCCTGTCGATGCTGCAGTACGGCATCACTGACATCGCACGGTTCTTCGGTTGCCCGGCGGACCTGATCGAAGCCGCGGTCTCCGGCCAGGCCATCACCTACGCCAATATCAGTCAGCGCAACCTGCAGTTCATCATCATGAACTTGGGCCCGGTGGTGTTCCGCCGCGAGATGGCGCTGAGTGACCTGCTGCCGAAGCCGCGGTTCGTGAAGCTCAACAGTGACGCGATCTTGCGGATGGACCCGGAGACGCGGGCGAAGGTGCTGGGCCAGCAGGTCAAGGATCGCTTGCTCGCCCCGTCCGAAGCGCGTGCGATCGACAACCGCCTTCCGTTCACCGAAGAGCAACTCGCCGAGTTCGATCGGTTCTGGCCGACGCGAACCCAGCCCACTACCGCGTCAGGAGCGACGTCGTGACCGATGCACCTTGGCTCGCTGGCCTGTCGCGCCGCGACATGTACCCAGCAGCCGCACAGGAACGCCAGTCCAAGAACCCGGTGCAGGGCATGGGTGGCTACCGTGCGCCGGCCGACCGTCCTCGTCAGCGGCGCAACGCGGAGGACTCGACCGCTCCGGCGCGAGTGACCTCCCGCGTGCGCGGCCTGGACGTGCGAGCGTCCGACGACACAAGCGGCCTACTCACCTACGAGGGCTGGGCGTCGGTCACCGACGCGTCCTACGAGATGTGGGACATGTTCGGCCCGTACGTCGAGAAGGTCAGCCCCGGTGCGTTCGCCACCACCCTGGCCCGTGCGGACCTGGACGTGCCGCTCGTGTTGCAGCACCAGGACCTTCGCCGAATCGCCCGCACCACCAACGGCTCGCTGACGCTGGCCGAGGACGAGACCGGCTTGCACGTGCTCGCACCGAAGCTCGACCCGCAGGACCGCGACGTCGACTACATCGTGCCGAAGCTCCGCAGTGGACTGATCGACGAGATGTCGTTCAAGTTCTCCATCACACGTGGCTCCTGGTCTCCGGACTGGATGGAGTACCACATCGAAGAGGTCGACATTCACCGCGGCGACGTGGCGATCGTCGGCTACGGAGCGAACCCGCACACCACGGGTTCCGGGCTGCGTGCCACCGCAGACCCGCTCGACCTGGTCCGCCAGTTCGACGACGACCAGGCCCGTGTGGCGTTCGAGACGCTCCGCGCCCGCCTGGCCCCTACCGCTTCGCGGTCGCTCATCACCGATGAGGACACGCGACTGCGCGTCATCTGACGCGCAACCCCCTGCTACTTCGCGCACACAACGTTCGCGCCGCGCCATGCGCCTGGCCTGAGCGTCGCTGCCTGCTGTCCGCAGGGCCATCACCCAACCCGATTCCCCGCCCAGCGTGGGAGAGAGGAGCGATCATGACGATCGCCCAGCTCATGGCGCAGATTCGGGGCCAGATGGCCACGAAGCTGACGGAGCGCAACAAGAAGGCGACGGAGCTCAACGAGCTTCGTGCACAGGACGCCCCCGACGAGGCGAAGGTGACCGAGCTGCGTGCCGCGAAGGACGCGCTCGACGGCGAGCTTGACGCCATGCAGGAGCGCGTCAAGAGCCTCGAAGAGGAGCAGGCCCGCGACGACGCTGCGGACCGCCTCCAGCGTGAGGTCGCCCCTGGTGCCGCTCGTCCGCCGGCCTACGACCAGGTGGCGCGTGTCGGTGCGGAGGCTCGCACCTACCGTCCCGACCAGGACCGCAACGGCAAGAAGTTCCTGTGGGACGTCACCCGCGCTCACGCCAACGGCGACTACGAGGCGCGGGAGCGGCTCGACCGCCACATGGCGGAGGAGCGTGTGGAGCGCGCCCAGTACTTGCAGCGCGCCACCGGCACGGGCAACTTCACCGGCCTCACGGTTCCCCAGTACCTGACGGACATGTACGCGCCGGCCACCGCAGCGGTTCGGCCGTTCGCGGACGAGGCTTGCACCCCGCACGAGCTGCCCGAGTCGGGCATGACGGTGGAGATCTCCCGGATCACCACCGCCTCCTCGGTGGCGCTGCAGGCCAACCAGAACGACGCGGCGTCCGAGACCAACATGGACGACACCCCGCTGTCGATCCCGGTCCAGACCGCTGCTGGTCAGCAGACGATCTCCCGGCAGGCGATCGACCGCGGTACTGGCATCGACGACGTCACGCTGCAGGACCTGTTCAAGCGGTACGCCACCACGCTGGACTCGACCCTGATCACGCAGGCGACGACCGGTCTGTCCGCGATCGCTCAGGCGGTGGCCTACACCGACGCGTCGCCGACTGCGGCCGAGCTGTACCCGAAGATCCTCAACGCGAACGCGAACGTGGAGGCGGCGCTCCTGGCGCAGGCCATGCCGACCCACGTCACGATGCACTCGCGTCGGTGGAACTGGCTGCAGTCGCAGGTGTCGTCCACGTGGCCGTTCATCTCGCAGCCGTCCATCCCGACCCAGGCCGGTGGCGTCAACACCGGTGCTGGCTACGGCAAGGGCGTCCGCGGTGTTCTCCCCAACGGCATGCTGGTGATCGTTGACAACAACATCGCCACGAACCTCGGTGCGGGCACCAACGAGGACGAGATCTACGTGACCCCCAAGGACGAGTGCCACCTGTGGGAGGACCCGAACGCCCCGCTGTACATCCGGGCGGAGCAGGTCAAGGCCGCGAACCTCGGCGTCCTGCTCGTGGTCTACGGCTACTTCGCCTACACGTTCGGTCGCTACACCAACGGCATGGGCAAGGTCGGCGGCACCGGCCTGGTCGCGCCGACGTTCTGATCCATTCCTGACTGGAGGGGAGCCGTTGGCGGACGGCTCCCCTTCTCTTTACCGCCAAGGAGAACGCCATGCAGGACGACAAGACCGCTGAGGCGTCGGCGACCGAAGACCCCTTCGTGGCTGCGCTGTTGCGTGAGCGAGAAGGCTACGTCGCCCGCGGCCTGGACGAACGGGTGTCGCAGGTGGACGAGCAGCTCAAGCTTCGCAACTTCAACCCGCGCAACGCGCCGAAGAACACCAAGGCGCAGCCCAAGCAGCAGACCCGATGACGAAGACCCACGAAGGAGGTACGGCGATGGCGGACATGCTGCGCGCCAAGGAGACGTTCACCTTCGAGGGTGTCGAGTACACCGCGGGGCAGCTCGTCGCGGCCGATGAGCACGTGGCACAGGACGGTCGAGGCCGGCTGTTCGAGCCGGTCGAGCCGCCGAAGCGTCGCCGCAAGGAGTCATGATGGCGGCGGACTACGCGACGCTGATCCAGCTGAAGAATCGGCCACGCATCACTGACACCGACGATGATGATCTGCTGAACCGGGCGTTGGCGGCGGCGTCACGTGGCATCGACAACCGGTGTGGCCGCAGGTTCGACCTGGACGCCAGCGCTACGGCGAAGATGTTCAACCCGCGTGACCGGGTGGTGCGCCACGACGACGGGGACCTGTTCCTGTTGCCGGACATCGGCTCCGCCACAGGGCTCGTCGTCGAGGTGGGCAGGGACTCGTCATGGACGACGATCAGCGCCTCGAACTACGAGACGTACCCGGACAACGCGTTGGCGGACAGTTGGCCGATTGAGGGCCTGTTGTTGCTGAACTGGCCGATCTCCAGTGCGCGCACCCGCCTGCGTGTCACCGCACGCTGGGGCTGGCCGACCGTGCCGGACGCGATCGTCGAGGCGACGTTGATCCAGGCGTCGCGGTTGTTCGCACGCAAGGACTCCCCCGAGGGCGTCATGGGCTCTGCCGACTGGGGAGGGATCCGGGTGTCTCGCGTGGATCCGGACGTCGAGGCCCTCATTCAGCCCTACGCCAAACCAGGCTTTGCCTAGAACAGGAGGGCCAGGTGGACGTAGAGGCTGTGTTTGTCGGCCTGCGAGACAACGCGAACACGATCCCTGAACTGCGGTGCTTCGAGTACGTGCCGGACAGCATCGCCCCACCGTGCTTCTTTCCCGTCGAGGTCGAGATCGAGTTCGACCGGGCGTTCGGGCGTGGCATGGACGAACTCACCGTGCGGTGCCAGGTGCTGGTGGCCCACGGATCCGACCGCTCCGGGCAGCGGCTACTCAAGGGCTACCTGGCAGGAGACGGCCCGCTGTCCCTGAAGGCAGCCCTTCATTCAGACCCCACCCTCGGCGGGGCGTGCGACGACCTGAGGGTGAGGCGTGTGGCCGGATACCGGCTCTATGTGCACAACGGCGTGACCTTCTACGGCGCTGAGCTCGACATCCACATCATCGGAGAGGGGGATTGAACCGTGGGCAAGTTCATCTTGCAGGATGTCCGCCTCTTCACTGGTGGCGCTGACCTGACGGGCGTGAGCAACAAGCTCGAGGTCGCGGCCGAGGTCGAGGAGAAGGACACCACGAACTTCGGTTCGGCTGGTTGGTCGGAAATGATCGGGGGCCTCGCGTCCACGAAGATCTCCGGCGAAGGGCAGTGGGAAGCCGCTGACGCGTCCAAGGTGGACAACGCCCAGTGGTCGGGTCTCGGTGGAGTCGGCCCGTGGACGGCGTGCCCGAACGGGTCCAACGTCAACGACGTGGCGTGGCTGACGAACGCACTCACCGCCAACTACCAGCTCGGCGGCAGCGTCGGTGACGTCGCCCCCTGGACGGCGGAAGCGTCCTCCTCGTGGGCGATGCCACGCGGCAGGGTCGGCCACCCACCCGGAACGGCACGCACCGCCACCGGCAACGGCACGGCCGTGCAGCTGCCGGCAGTTGCCGCCGGCCAGTACCTGTACGCCTCGCTTCACGTGCTGTCGGTCTCCGGCACCTCCTCACCCACCCTGACGGTGACGATCGGCTCTGATGACAGCGCCGGATTCGCCTCGCCGGTCACGCGGATCACCTTCAACGCGGCGACTGCCCGCGGCGGCCAGATCATGCGAGCCGTGGGCCCGATCACCGACACCTGGTACCGGGCGAGCTGGACCATCTCCGGCACCACGCCCAGCTTCCTGTTCCTCGTCGCCTTCGGCGTGAAGTAACCCAACCCCTTCCGACAACCCGGCTCCGCCTTGGAGTGCGGGCTCTTCGGCGTGTCTGAAAAGGAGGGCCCCGTGCCCAAGATGGTTCTGACGGCGTCCTACCTGTCGCTCAACGGTGTGGACCGCTCGTCGTCTACGAGCAAGATCGAGCTGGCGACCGAGGTTGAGGAGAAGGACGTGACCACGTTCGCCTCCCTCGGCTGGGTCGAGCTCCTCGGTGGACTCAAGTCCGGTTCCCTGTCGTGCGGCTTCAAGCAGGACGTCGCCGACTCCGCGTTGGACGACACCATGTGGGCGCTGTTCGGCACGGTCGTCCCGTTCGAGGTGCGACTGTCCAACGCCGCGGTGTCCGCGAACAACCCGAAGTACACGGGCAGCGTGCTCATCAAGGAGTGGAAGCCCATCGGCGGCAGCGTCGGTGACGTGGCCGAGGTCGAGGTGGAGTTCCCGACCAGCGGCGCAGTCACCCGCGCTGAGGCGTGATGGAGTTCAGCGTGGACCAGGAAGCCCTGAGGCTTCTGGCCCGCGCGATGCGTGAAGAGTCGGACGGCAAGCAGCTAAGGAAAGACCTCGCAGGGGATCTGCGCGAGGCCCTTGGCCCAGCACGTACAGCAGTCCGGGCCTCGATCATGGGCATGTCCTCTGCCGGCATGTCCACGGGTCCGTCTCTTCGCAAGTCCGTCGCCCAGAAGGTGGCGATTCAAGTCCGCATGTCGGGCAAGGCGACCGGTGCGACTCTGCGCACCCGCAAGACGCCCAACATCCGCGGATTCGACAACGCACCGAAGCGCCTCAACCGGCGCAGGGGGTGGCGTCACCCGTTGTGGGGCGACGTCGAGCGGTGGGTGTCGCAGCTCGGCAAGCCGAACTGGTTCGACGACCCGATCAGACGTGGTCGTGCGGCCTACCGAGACGCGGTGCTGGCGGCGATGGAGAAGACCGCGAAGCGAATCAAATCGAGAGTGGGGTAGCTGTGATCGTCACGTACACGCCTGACGGCGGAGACAGGCAGGAATGGGAGTGGAACCCGGACAAGGTCCGCGCTGTCGAGGGTGAGCTGATCGAGAAGCGGTTCGGCGACACCTACGACAAGTTCAAGGTCGCGGTGCAGTCCGGGTCCATCAAGGCACGGCGAGTGCTGTTGTGGCACCTGCTCAAGCGTGCGCACCCGACCCTCCGCCATGAGGACTTGGACTTCGAGGCCTCTGAACTCAAGGTCGAGATGACCCGCGGTGAGCTGGAACTGATGAAGAGCCGCGTCGCGAAGGCCAAGGGCATGGACGAGGCCACCCGGGAGCAGATGCTCGGCGCGCTCGACTCCGAGATCGAGGAAGCGCCCGCCGGTGACACCGAGGGAAAAGCGCTCTCGAAGCCAAGTTCGGACGCTACTGGCTTGCCATCGCCGAGCTGACCGGCCTGGGGCCACGCCAGCAGGAGAACGAGCTGACAGTCCTCGAGTTCGAACAGGCCTGCGCCTACATCGACGAGGCCCGCAAGCGCAACAAGTGAGGGGAGGCCGTCATGGCGTCGGATACCTCTCTGATCTTCAACCTGCTGGCCAAGGACAAGACAGGCAGTGGCTTCGACTCGATGGTGGCGGGCGCAGCCGCCGCAGGTATCGGCATCGGCGCGGCGCTGACCGCGTCGGTGGCCGGCGCGCTGGACCAAGAGAAGGTGACCGCGAAGCTCTCCGCTCAGCTGGGCGGAGGGCCGTGGGCTGCCGAGGCCGGTGGCGTCGCGGCCTCGCTGTACAAGGACGCGCTCGGGTCCAGCCTCGCGGACACCTCCAACGCGGTGCAGGCGGTGGCGTCCTCGATCAAGGGGCTCAGCTCCGCCAGTGACCTCGAAGACGTCACGGCGAAGGCCATCAACTTCGCCACGGCGTTCGACGAGGACGTCTCGATGTCGGTGGCCAATGCGAGCACGTTGATCGGTTCCGGCCTGGCGAAGGACGCGACTCACGCCTTCGACCTGATGACCGCGGCTTCACAGAAGGTGCCCGCGGCTCTTCGGGCTGACGTGAGCGAGGCTGCTCACGAGTACAGCCAGTTCTTCCACACCCTCGGCTTCTCTGGCGAGCAGGCTTTCGGCCTGCTGGTGAACGCCTCCGCAAAGGGCAAGTACGGCATCGACAAGACCGGTGACGCGATCAAGGAGTTCACGCTACGCGCCACCGACATGAGCACCAAGAGCCAGGAGGCGTACAAGGTCCTCGGACTGAACGCGGGCGAGATGGCGAACGCCATCCTGGCCGGCGGCGACAAGGCTCAGGGTGCCTACCAGAAGGTCGTGCAGGGGCTGACGTCCATCAAGGACCCTGCGACTCAGGCCAACACGGCGATCGCGCTGTTCGGTACCCCGCTGGAGGACCTGAACGTCGGCGAGATCCCCGCGTTCCTGGCGAACATGGCCAACGTGGGCAGCGGCCTCGGCGACGTGAGTGGCAGCGTCAGCAGGCTAGGCGAGACGTTGAACAACAACGCCTCCACCAACATCCAGTCGTTCATGAACCAGGTCCAGATGGCCTTCGTGGAGATCGTCGGCGGCAAGGTTCTCCCGATCGTCAGCGACGTCGCATCCTTCCTGGCCTCGAACTTTGGCCCGGCACTGTCGGCGGCCGGTGACATCCTGACCGGCAAGGTCATCCCTGCGGTGACCTCGTTCGCTCAGTGGCTCAACGAGAACCGCGTTCCCATCACGATCGTCGCAGGCCTGATCGCGGGTCTGTTCATCCCGCACCTCATCGCCCTTGGCGTCACCCAGACCGTCACCGCGGCCAAGTCCGTCGCGGCCTGGGCGGTGTCGAACGCCTCCGCCATCGCGGCAGCGGTCGTCCACTCAGGACAGATTCTGATGATGATCGGCAAGTGGGTGCTCCTCGGCACCCAGAGCCTTCTTCAGGCTGGCCGCATGGCGCTGGCCTGGGTCATCGCGATGGGCCCGGTCGGCTGGGTCATCGCCGCCGTGATCGGCCTGGTGACGCTGATCGTCGTCTACTGGGACGAGATCGTCGCAGCGACGAAGGCGGCCTGGCAGTGGGTGTCTGACGCCGTGTCGGCAGCGATCGACTGGGTGGTCTCGTTCGTGCGCGACAACTGGCAGCTGTTGATCAGCATCGTTCTAGGGCCGCTCGGGATCATCATCGCGCTCGTGGTCACGTACTGGGACCAGATCGTCGCCGCCGTCCGCGCTGGGGTCAACTGGGTGCTGGACGCCGTAGCGTGGCTGGGCTCGCTGCCCGGCCGTGCCGCCGCGTGGTTCGGTGGCCTGGTCTCCGCTGCCGGAGCGAAGATCGGCGAGCTGGTCGAAAAGGCCCGCAGCATCCCAGGCATGATCCTTTCGGCGCTCGGCAACCTGGGCTCGATGCTCTACGAATCCGGAGCCTCGCTGCTGCGCGGGCTGGTGAACGGATTCATGTCGATGGTGCAGACCGTCAAGAACAAGGTCTCGGGCGCGCTGCAGGAAGTGCGCAACCTGTTCCCCTTCAGCCCAGCCAAGGAGGGCCCGTTCTCCGGTAAGGGCTGGGTGACCTACTCCGGGCAGTCCATCGCATCGGCTCTCGGTGAGGGCATCACGTCCCGTGCCGAAGTCGCCGTGTCGGCAGCCCGCCAGTTGGCGAGCTCCACACGCGAAGGTCTCCAAGGCGAGATGGGAACGGTGGGCCCGGCACCGCTGGCGCCTGTGGGTGCTGGTGGCGGCGGAGGACAGGTCGTGCTGCGCATCGAATCCAGCGGCTCCCGCATGGACGACTTCCTGGTGGAGCTTCTGCGGAAGTACGTCCGGGTGAATGGCGGCGACGTGCAGACGGTATTGGGGAGGTGACGGCCCGATGACCGCACTGGGTGTGACGAGTGAGATCTACCTGGATGGGCTGGGCTGGGTCGACAACACCGACGATGTCAAGCTGGCCACGAAGGTCACGATCACCGGTGGCCGGTCCAACGAGGGCGGGCAGGTCGCACCGTCGAACTGCTCGCTGACGCTGGTCGACCCGGACGGCCGCTACGTCCTGGACAACCCGCTGGGCCAGTACTACGGGCTGATCGGACGCAACACCCCGCAGCGGGTCGCCGTGCTGCTTGTGCGCGACACGTTCAGCCGCACCGTGGCGGCCGGTATGGGCAACACCGACAGTGGTCAGACGTGGGTGCTGACGGGCTCCGGCGGGACGGTGGCCAATGCCAACTGGGCCGTGGGCGGTGGCGTGTGCACGATGTCGCAGCCGACCGTGTCCGGGAACCGGCAGGCCGTGTTGAAGACCTCGACGCTCATCCGCGACGTCGATGTCCAGTGCGACGTGACCCTGCCGGTGTCCAATGTGCTCGGCGGTGACCTCGAGCCAGGCAACCTCATCGTGCGTCAGAACCCGGTCACCGATGAGCACTATCTGTGTCGGGTGGTGGTCACCGCCGCCGAGCAGGTCACGGTGACCTGGCGGCACTCCAGCGCCGGCCAACTCGCCACCCCGGTCACCGTCGCAGGCCTGACGCACAGCGGGCAGACGCTGCGCGTGCGTGCGCAAGCCGAGGGCAACACGCTGCGCGCCAAGGTGTGGGCGGCGGCGAGCCCGGAGCCCTACGACTGGACGATCACCGTGCACGACGAACGGATCGTCACCGCCGGCGCGGTGGGTGTCCGCAACGGCGTGGCGTCGGCGAACACCAACCCATTGCCGATCGTGTTCACGATCGACAACTTCCTGATGAGGTCGATGCGATTCGCTGGCGAGATCTCGGCGTGGTCGCCACGATGGGACCTGTCAGGCAACGACGCCACGGTGGAAGTCGACGCCTCGGGTCTACTACGGCGCCTGGGACAGGGGCAGCCACAGCTGAAGTCCCCGCTGTATCGAGGCATCACCACCGCGGCGCGGTCGTCACTGCAGGCGTACTGGCCGTGCGAGGACAGCAACGGGTCAACGTCAATCGCCTCAGCACTGGGCGGCCCGTCGATGGTCGTCTACGGCTCACCGCGCTTCGCCACCAATGACGACTTCGTGTGCTCGCAGCCGTTGCCGGAGATGAACGGCAGCGCCTGGTTCGGCGACGTGCCCGCCTACGAGGGCACCGGCGTGGTGCAGTTGCGTTTCCTGATGCGCGTTCCGGCCTCTGGTTCGGTCGATGACCGGATCATCGCCCGCATGGGCATCGGGGGCACCGCGTCGCTATGGGAGCTCGTCTACATGACCGGCGGTGGGCTGAAGCTCAAGGCCTACAACCCGAGCGGGACGCCGATCCTCGACACCGGCACGGTCGGGTTCAACGTCAACGGCAAGCTGTTGCGGGTCAGCGTCGAGCTCGACCAGAACGGTGCCGACGTCGATTGGCGGATGTCGGTGCTGGAGGTCGGGTCCACGGTGGGCGGGTTCACCAGCGGCACGCTCGCAGGCGTCCTGGTTGACCGATGCCTTCAGGTGCAGATCTGCCCGCAGCAGGCGATGACCGACGTGGTGATCGGCCACGTGTCGCTGGAGAGCGAGCTCACGAGCCTGTTCACGCTTGATGACGAGCTCGCTGCGCACACTGGCGAGACCGCTGGTCGTCGTGCGATCCGACTGGCTGCCGAGGAGGCGCAGCCGTTGTCCTATGTGGGCAACCCGGACAACACCCAGCGCATGGGACCGCAGGGCATCGGTACATTCCTCGGGCTGCTGCAAAGCTGCGCGAAGGCCGAACGAGGCACGCTGGGCGAGGCACGCGGGCACAACGAGCTCGTGTTCCGTTCGCGCGCCTCGCTCTACAACGCCGCGGCGGTGGCGACGCTGAACCTGTCGGCTGGCCAGGTGAGCAACGCGCCGGAGCAGGCCCCGGACGACCAGCTCACCGTGAACGACTTCGTGGCCAAGCGCGCCGGCGGCTCGTCGTACCGGGTGATCCGCGAGACCGGGCCGATGAGCGTGCTGCCGCCGCAACAGGGTGGTATCGGCCGCTACGACAGCAGCGACGAGTTCGACGTCGAGCACGACGCGCAGCTGCCGCAGCTCGCCGGCGCGGCGGTCAACGAGGGCACCCAGCGCCGGGGCCGCTACCCGCGGATCTCGGTCAGGCTCCACCACCCCACCATCGCCTCGAGCTACCAGCTGCACGGCTCGCTGCTGTCGGTGGGACTGGACGACCGCGTGGTGATGGTCAACAACACCCGCATCCACGTCTACGACGACATCGAGCAGATCACCCGCGGCTGGACCGAGTCGATCGGGCACGTCGTGGGAGACGTCGAGCACGACATCACGTTCAACTGCTCGCCTGCTGCGCCGTACAACGTGGTGAAGCTCGACGACACCGTCCTTGGCAAGCTTGATTCGTCGTCGTCCACCCTGGACCGCGCACTGGGTGCGGGTGTGACGTCAGCGTGGGTGGTGTCGCAGCGGGAGAAGTGGACGACTGCCCCGGCGCAGATGCCAATCCCTCTGGCTATCGGGGGCGAGCGGGTCACCGCCACGGCGATCGGCAGCGCGACACCTGCGCTTGTCTCGGTCGGCACGGCGGCGCATGCCGACAATGCGCCCGTGACGCCCGGCCTGCCGGCCGGTCTCGCCGCCGGCCAGTTGCTGCTGTTGTTCGCCGCTGGTCGCGCCTCAGGCAGCCTGGAGCCCAACATCCCAGCGGGCTACTCGCTTCTGCTCGACGCCTCCAACATGCGGCTGATGGGCAAGTACGCCGAGGCGGGGGAGGTCGCGCCACAGGTGACGTTCACTGCGAGCGTCGCGGGGTCGACGTGCTCGGCGCAGCTGGCCGCGTTCACCAACACCAGCCTGCAGATCGCGGTACCCGGCGTCACCCAGCTCAACGGCTCGGCGCAGAACATCGCTTACCCGGCTGCTCAGGTGGCGATGCCGTCCGTGGCCACGCTCATGATTGTGCTGGGCTGGAAGCAGGACGATTGGACCAGCGTCGCCACAATCGGCGGCTACACCGAGCTCGGCGAGCCATTCAGCACGCTCGGCAACGACCAGGGCATCGTCTGGGACTTCCTCGTCGTCGACCCCGACCGACCGATCACCAACCCTGCCGGGTCGTTCGTCGTCACTGGCGGCGCGGCGGCGATCAGCCGGGGCGCGGTGATCGGCTTGCGCACCGTGCAGCAATTCACGCTGACCCGCAGCGTCAACGGGTTCACCAAGGCACACGCGGCCGGCACTGAGGTGCACACGCACCCCGGCGCCGTCATCGCCCTGTAGGGGAGGAGGTAAGGCAATGCCGTTCCTGGCAGGAGAAACGCTCACCGCGGCAGGCCTGATGGGTGCCACCGAGAGGCTGCAGTCGACCGTCAACGTCGTCGCCGGTACGACGACCAGCACGACGTACACCAGCACACTGACGGGCACCACCGCGGCGACGCTGGCGTTCGTAGCACCGCCAAGCGGTCGGATCAGGGTGACCATCTTCGCCGCCCTGGACAACTCCGCGGCCAACTACACCGTCGCTAGCTACAGCATCAGCGGTGCTGCCGGTGGAGTCGCCGCCAACGACGACAAACAGATCTACGCCAACGGCACCGACGAGGGCAGCAGGGCACGCCCGACCATCGTCACCGGCCTCACGCCGAACGCGGCAGGCCTGATCACGATGGAGTTCAAGGTGTCCGGCGGCACGGGCACGATCAACCACCAGCAGATCAGTGTCGAATACCTGCCCTGATCGGTCCACATCGCGCACAACCATTCCTCCCATTCCGTTGCAGCACAAGACGATTCGAGGAGGTGTGGGTGGGTGACGTGGCGACGCTGCTCCAAGCGGTCGGCGGCCTCATCACGGCGGCGGCCGGTGCGTTCGTCCTCGTATGGACGACGGTCCGCAGCTCTAAGAAAGAGCGGAAAGACGCAGCGGAGCGCGCGATCGAGAAGCTCGCCGTCGCATCGGAAGACGGCGACATCACTCCGGACGAACTGGCGGATGTGCTCAAGGAACTGCGAGGGGGTGAGGAGCTGTGACGCGGATCGAGCGGGTAGTTGACGATGCGGCGAACGACGCACGTGGTCGACACCGCGGACTGTGGATCGGCTTCCTTGCCGTACTCGCCGGCCTCTTGCTGGCAGGCCTCGCGATCGGCCGCCAGGACGGGAAGATCGATGATCTCGGCCAGCAAGCGTCCGACAATGCCAGAACCGCCCAGCTGCTCGCCGAGCAGGTGCAGAAGCTGGGCGGCGTACCAGTTGTTCAGCCGCCGCAGCCACAGCAGCCCGTCCAGGGTGAACCTGGACCAGCAGGCCGCGGCATTGCCGGGACCGCGCTGATCGGCGGCAGATTGTTGATCGCGTTCGACGACGGCACCAGCCGTGATGTCGGCCCAGTAGTCGGCCAGCCGGGCAGCTCAGGCCCTCCCGGTCGTGGCGTCGTAGGCACCGCGATTGTCGGTGGTCGGCTGGTCGTGTCCTACTCGGACAGCACCACCGAGGACGTCGGCCAGGTCGTCGGCACCGATGGCGACGACGGCGCGCCCGGTCGCGGCGTCACGTCGGTCGAGGCGGTCGACGGCAGGTTGGCCGTGACCTTCAGCGACGGCACCCGCCAGGACGCCGGGCCTTTGCCCGCGGGGCCGCCCGGTGCGCCGGGGCGCGGGGTCCAGCGTGCGGAGGTCGTCGACTGCAGGTGGCAGGTGACCTACACGGACGGCACCACCGAAGACGCGGGCAACGCGTGCACGACCGAGACGGTGACGCCGTCTCCCACCACCGGCGGGCTGTCGCTCCTGCCGTCGAGGAGGTAGCCGTGGCCGTCCTGGACGTAGTGCGCGGAGTCGACGTCTCGCGCTTCCAGAAGCTAATCGACTGGCTGAAGCTCCCGAAGAACCGGGACTTCGCCTACCTCGGCATGTGGGACTGGAAGAACGCCGTTGTGGACGGCTTTCTCGCCCGCAACATCGCGGAGGCGGACAAGGCCGGCAAGACCATCGGCGGCTACTACCGAGTCGATCCGACCCGATGGACGGCGGAGCAGGAAGCTCGCCGGATGGTGGACCTGCTCCGGCAGTACGGCCTCGATCAGCCAGGGCGCTTGATCCCGTGTGCGGACATCGAGCTCACCAACACACCTGGTGACAACGCGGTCAACTGGCCGGAGTGGACGCGCGCGTTCTTCGCGGCGTGGCGGTCTCTCACCGCGATGCCGTTGATCATCTACTCGTCCGGCTCGTGGTTCCGGTCGCTGCTCGGCGGCACTGCGGACTGGCCGCCGTGGGTGCGCTGCTGGGTCGGCCACACGGCGAAGTACTCGGACCCGCCCGGCCTGCCTGACGAGGAGTGGGCGGGCAAGACACCGCACGAGTCAGATCGCGCGGTCATGCACCAGTACTCCCACACCGGGCGGCTGCCCGGTGTCGAGGGGGACGTGGACCTCGACGCGCTGATGCCGGGCGTGCGCCTGGCCGACATCACTCTGCAGGCCCAAGGAGGAAACATGGTCTGGCTGCCGAAGGCCAAGCGCGTCAACCTCGGCGCGAACGTGGCCGGCGGGCCGTACGACGACGTGCGCAAGCCGAAGGTGTGCTGGCACTTCACGCAGGGCTCATCCCTCGCCGGTGCACGTGCGGCGTTCGCTGCGTACCCGCCACACATCGGCTACGACCCGAAGACCCGTGAGCTCGAGCAGTACGTGCCGCTGGACCGGCACAGCTACGCGTTCTTCAACGGTGAAGCCGACGACGAGTACATCATCCAGATCGAGGTGGTCGGCTTCTCGGAGCAGGCGCACCTCATGTCCGACGAGCATGTGCAGAACATCGTGGACGACCTGGTCGACCCGCTCGAGGAACTGATCGGCGTGCCGCCGGTCGTCATCCGGCACGGCTTCCGTGGCGCGGGTGAAGGCATCGTGCTGGCCTCCCCGTCCAGCCCGATCCGCATCTCCCTCGAGGAGCTGCGCGAGTTCTCCGGTCATCTCGGACACCAGCACATCCCCGGTGACGGGCACTGGGACCCCGGCAAGTTCCGCATCGACGAAGTTCTCAAGCGATCCCAAGGAGAAGACGACATGTCGTGGGACACCCCGATCCCGAAGCTGCCCAGCGAGGCCGACCCTCGCACCGAGGCGCCTGCGGGCGAGATGCTCAAGTGGACCAACGTCGCCGCGTGGAAGTCGGCCGATCTCGTCGAGGCGGTCAACACCAAGCTGGACGCCCTGCTCGGGCGTGAAGCCGGCGACATCGACGAGGTAGAGCTGGCCAAGCAGCTGCTGGCGCAGGGCCTCGGCTCGCAGCTGGGCCGCATCGACGAGCAGCAGTTCGCCCAGCTGGTCAAGGCCGTCAACGACGAGGCTGACCGGCGCGAGAAGTACCGCGTCAGCGCGCCCGTCCCGGAGAAGCCGGTGGGCCTGTGATGCGGTACTGGAAGCTGATCTCCGCGCTCGCCGGCACCGTCGTGCTGGCGCTGCAAACCGCGCTCGGCGACGGCTCGATCGACATGCAGGACGTCGTGATCGTCTCGGCTGCGGGCCTCGCGTCTTTCGGTGCGTGGCTCGTCCCTTCGACCACCGCACTGAAGACCATCAAGACGTGGGTGTTCGCCCTCGTCGTCGGCGCTGGCGTCCTCGGACCCGTTCTCGCCGGCGGGGTCACCCCACAGGAGTGGATGACCGTGCTCGTCGCGGTCCTCACCTCCGCGGGCGTGGCCGTCGCGCCCGGCCCGGAACCGAAGTCCGTGGTGATCGAGGGCTCCCACAGCCTCACGACGGACTGACCCCCGGTCTGCCGCCATCATCCCCGTGGCGGCAACACAACGCCCCTCGTTCCCCGGCCTACCCCACGGCCGGTCGAGCGAGGGGCGTTTGTGCTGTTCCTAGAACGTGGGGCAGATGTGCTTGCGCACGGCTGCGAGGATGCGCTCCGCCTTCTCAGGTCCGAAGCCGTTGCTCTGGCCTGGCGCTGTGAAGCGCTTGTTCGTCAGGTCGATCAGCTTGGCCTGGTCAGCGGGGAAGGACTGCACGCTCGAGCACTGGTCTCGGCCCCGGTTGATGGCCTTGTCGGGGTTGTCCTCGTCCACGATGGCGGGGTCGATCGCCCGCAGCTCGTCGAGGTAGGCCTTCACGGTGGCTTCGTCCGGCTTCGGCGGGATCCCCGCGGCGGAGGCAGCGGAGGGTGCGGACGTCGTGTTCACGGCGGCCGGCGCGGTGCTGGTGGCGGGATCGGCTGCAGGTTGCCCGGCGCACCCCGCGAGTCCGAGCATGGCCAGTACCGTCAAGGCGGTGGCGAATCGGGTCACAGCGAACCTCTCGTTTCCGGAGCGGACGGCGTTACGTGCTCTGCTGAGTCGAAGATCCACCCTGTGATCCGCCACTTCAGCGGCCACGGGGATCCGAGTTCGGCCGCAAGCCGATCGGCTATCGGGGTGTCGCTCACTGCCCGTTCCGGATCGCCCGCCACGCGCTGCTCAGCCCCTTGGCCTTGGCGAGCATCTGCATGACCACGTCGTACATGGCGGCGTCGTGGTCCTCGAGCTGGTCGAGGTAGACGTTCGCTCGAGCGAGAGCGATCGGGTCCGGGGGGAGTATGGAGATCAGCGGCCACACCGTGTCGCAGTGATGGATGATCTCGGCCTTCGCCGCGTCCGTGAGCTGCGCAGTCACCTGAACCTCCAACCTGGAACCAAGGTGGAGCTCAGGAGACTCGGGTCACCGAGCTCCACCTTGGGACGACGCCGGCCAGTGCCCCTGTCGGGGAGGTCCAGGGCTCTGACCGGCTGCTTCGGCCCGGTCGGCGGTGCGTTGCGAGGCGCGGGAATTCCGCCGACCGGGGACTGCGGGGCGGAGGGCCAAGCCGCGAGACGCGCCCGGACTCGAGCGACCTGGACCCTCCGCGCACGGTGGCGGTTGTAGCGGGGCGTCACGGCCAGAACGGCAACCAGCAGACAGCCCATCGAGATCCACCACCCGACCATGTGCGCCTCCCGTTCGCTGAGGCCTGCCCCACGCAGGTGTTCACCGGGCTGGTGTCTGCTGCGTAGGGCAAGCACCCCGCTCCCGCGTAGGGGTACGCCGCTCACCTAGTAGTGGCGACGTGCGTGAAGCGGGGCCCGCCCCGCCGTTGACCTGTGAGAGTGCGGCGGGGCGGGCTGCCTCCCGCCGCCGTCCGGCGGGTGCTCAGGAAACATAGCGCAGGAATTTCCTGCGGGCATTGCCGCAGAAGGGTGAACCGCAGGAAACACGGTTGAGCGCGGGTGCAGGATGGTCACGCACATCGACGCCACGGAGGACTGAATGAGCGGCAAGCCCGGCCCGACGATCCGCAGATGGCAGCTCGGTCACGAACTTGCCGAGCACCGCGCCGCTGCCCGCGTGTCGGCTAAAGATGCGGCTGCCGAGATCGAAGTGACCGCCGGAACGCTGTCGAAGATCGAAGGTGGCAGGCAATCGATCAAGCCGATGTACGTGAAGCTTCTCGCGATGCGGTACGGCTTGTCCGACGAGAAGCGGGATGAACTGCTGGGCTTGGCGCACGAGGCGAATCAGCCGGGCTACTGGGTGACCTATTCCAAGCTGGTGCCCGACTGGTTCCGCCTGTTCCTCGGATACGAGCACGACGCGTCCACGCTTCAGGCGTACGAATCCGAGTTGGTGCCAGGTCTGCTGCAGACGCCCGACTACATCCGCGCCATTCTGCTGGCGGGCAACCCGACCGCCACCGATGAGTGGCTGGCGAATCAGATCGAGCTGCGTTTGCTGCGTCAGCAGACGTTGATCGACGCGAATCCGCCGTCGTTCCACGCGGTGCTCAACGAGGCCGTTCTGCTGCGTCTGGTTGGCGGCAAGGATGTGATGACCGCCCAGCTTCGCGCTCTCGCCAAGGCTGCGGAGCAGCACACGATTCAGGTCCTGCCGTTCTCCGCTGGTGCGCACCCGGCCATGACGGCACCGTTCCTTCTCCTCGGCTTCGACGAGGAGCCTCGGATGAACACCGTCTATCTGGAGAACGGTCGCGGCTCGCTCTATTTGGATCGAAAGAGTGACCTCGACAGCTACAGCGCCAAGTTCGAGCAGATCACGCGCCTGGCGCTCAGCCCTGAAGACAGCCTCTCGCACCTGGTTTCATTGACCCGCAACCTGTGAGAGTGCGAAGGAGGTACGGGATGACCCCGGACCTTGCGGGAGCGGCGTGGCGCAAGTCGAGCCGCAGCGGAGTAGAAGGCGGCAACTGCGTGGAGGTCGTCGCCGGCGTCCGTGCCGTCCGTGACAGCAAGAACCCGGCAGCGGGTGCCCTCCGCCTTGGCGAGGGTGCCGCCGCCGCGTTCATGACCGCGGTGAAGGCGGGCACGTTCGACGCCTGACCGCAGACGAACGAAGGGGTGAGCCGATGACTACTCGGCTCGCCCCTTCCTCACATCTCAGGAGCACCTGGGATGCCTGGTTCGGGCCAGACTACGCCCTCCAGTGCGTGCGCTTGGAGCTCTCGCAGGTGGTCGATCAGCTGGCTGATCTGCCGCGGCGAGAACAGGACGGTGTCGTCGGTCCTGGCGTACACCCCGATTAGCTGGTCTGGCGTGACATCCAGGACCAAGGGAACGTCGGCACCTGCTGGCGTGATGCCGCGGACAACTCGACGCTTGGATTTCACCGGCGGCCCCACCCTCGAATGATCATCGGCTGACGGTAGTCACGGGGTGCGTCGCCACGTCGGATGTGACTCCGGCGCGGATGGCCTAATCCGCGATGGCTGTTCCGTCTCTGTTCCGTGAGGCACCCAACGGGTACTCATCACAGCCAACTCTGCTCAACAGGAAATGCCTGATCAACACCGTTCCGTGAGGGATAGCTGCAGGTAGCTGACGTGAGAGGCAAAGATCGTGCACGTCTACGACCTCTCGTACGCGGTCGAGTACGGGTGCGAGTACCGGCTGCGCGCCGAAGAGGTCGAGAAGGCGGAAGAGGCCTGATCTCCGTAGTGTGAGAGCGCTCTCACGAAATCCGCAACCCGTTGATGATCTTGTTGCCGACCCTGTGCTCAGAATTGTCGGGGGTGTAGGGCATGCTGGGGCACAGGTGTTCGATTGGGGAGGCAGCGCGATGGCGAAGAAGAGCGGGCTGTCGGTGGAGGACGTCGCCGATCTGCGCGCGCAGTTGGACGAGGGCACTCAGCCGATGGTGTGGTTCACGGCGGCCGCGGTCGGCATGGAGGAGGGCAGGTCGGCGAAGCTGCTGGCCGTCACCGATCCTCCCGAGGGCGACTTCATCCAGGTCCGGCCCACGGGCTCGAAGGACGAGATGTCGTTCGGCCTGGCCGAGCTGACGCTGGAGAAGCCCCCGCCCCGTAAGAAGCCGGCCACCCCGCCCCCTGCGGCGCCGGAGCCGCCGCGCGAGACTGAGATCATCCACCCCTACGTCCCGGAGGCGCCGGTGAAGCCCGCGGCCCCCAAGCCGAAACCCGCGCCCGCTGCCGTCGAGCAGGCGCCGCCGAAGCCCGCCCGCAAGCCCGCGGCGAAGAGCGCCGCCGTCCCCGAGGTCACCGTCACGCTGGTGACGACGGGCGAGGGCGAGTGGTCCGTGGAGGTGCTGCAGGGCACCCGCAGGGCGGTCAAGCCGACCCCGGTGCCGCCCGCCGCCGTGGCCCAGGCGGCGAAGCTCCTCACGCCCGAGGTGGCCGAGATCGTCGAGGGCGTCCTGAACGCGGCGCGTGCCCAGCAGCTCGCCCGGGTGGAGCAGTTGCGCGCTGAACTGGAGGCAGCCCAGAAGGCCCTGGAAGACCTGGGCGCGTAGCGGTATCACGCGCTGCGACTCCCCGGTGGTAGTCCCCACGCGTTCGGGTGAGGGGGGTTCCCAGGGCTGGTGGTGGGGCGGACCGTGGGGTGCGCGGATGTCCCGCGGCAGGTCCGGCTTGGAGGACGGGGAGGCCCTGATGGGTACGTGTGGGTGCTGTTCCGGGTGCACGGGTCCCGGCTGCGGCTGCTGTTCCAGCTGCTGACACGGTGTTTCGGGCGGGGAGCCCTCGTCGCGTCGAGGTCACGCGAAGGGCTCCCCGCGCCATGTCCGAAGGCTCGGGGCGAGACCGTGAATCGTCCTGCCCGGACCTGGGTCAGGGCGGGCAGACGGTGCCGTTGGACGGCACCTTCGCGTCCACCAGGTAGTCCCGCACCGCCGTGGTGGCACATCCCGACAACCCCAGGGCGCCGTGCCCGCTGCCCTGCCACGCGACCAACGCCGACCCCGGCAGCCGCTGCGCCGCGTGCTCGGTGCCGGGCGCGGGGGTGGAAGCGTCGTTGGCCGTGCTCAGGACCACGATCGGCGGCGCGCTCTTGAGCGGCTCGACCTTCTCGGCCTTCGGTGGCACGAACGGGTTGCAGTGCAGCAGTTGGCGGGCGAACAGGGCCCCGAACATCGCGTGCTTCGACTGCCAGTCCGCGGTGAGGGCCTTGACCCGGTCCGGCGGGATGCGGGTGGAGGTGTCGTTGCAGCCGATGATCAGGCCCGCGTCGAAGCGCGGCGGGTTCTCGTCCAGGTCGTTGACCAGCGGGTCGAGCAGGGCGAACAGGCCCGTGCTGTCGCCGGCGCGGGCCTTGACCAGGGAGTCGGCCAGCGCCGGCCACTTCGCGCGGTCGGCGAGGCCCGCGACGATCGCGTTCAGCGCCGAGCCGGGGGTGAGGTCGAGGTACTCGCCGCGCACGCGTCCGGACCGCAGCTGGGTCAGGAGAGCGGCGACGTCCTCGCGCGGGTTCGCCAGGGCGCAGCCGCGGGTCTTGCAGTCGCGGGCGAACGCGTCGAACGTCGCCTCGGCCGCCACGGCACGGGACTCGAGGACGCCGACCTGGTCGAGCGCCGGGTCGGGGGCGCCGTCGAGGACGGTGCGGCCGATGCGGTTCGGGTAGCGCTGCGCGTAGGTGGTGATGACGCGCGAGCCCTCGCCGAGACCGATGGCGTTGAGGCGCTCGGAGCCGAGGAACTCGCGGAGCCGTTCGAGGTCGGCGGCCGCGCGCCACGAGTCGAACGCGGTCAGCCTGCCCTCGAGGTCGAGCACGCACTCCTGCGACGCCTCACCGGCGGCGACCACGAGGTTCGACTGCTCGGTCTCGGCCGGGTCGTACTCCATGAGCAGCGCGCGCGTCGCCGGCGGCACGCACGACATGCCGTCCGAACGGCCCGTGCCCCGCCGGTCCATGCCGATGATCGTGTACGTGCTGAGGACGTCCTTGGGCAGCGCCGCCGCCAGCCGCGCGGCCTTCAGCGTGCCGGGCTCGCCGCCGGGGTCGTTGACGACGACCAGCGCGCTCTTGCCCGTGCCGACGCGGGTCAGCGCGATGCCGAGCTGGCCGCGGCCGGGACGTCCCGGCGGGTCGAGCACGGCGGTCATGCGCGCGCATTCGTACCTCAGGTCGCCCTGGGGAGCGTCCGCGCCGAAGCGGTCCTTCATCTGCTCGTCGCACTGGGACCACTGCAGCGAGTCCGTCTTGTACTCGCCGAGCGGGGGCACGGGCTGGGGTCCTGCGAGCGCGCTCTGGTCGACGGGCTGGTTCTCCTCACCCCTGACCGCGATCACCGGCCGGTTCGAGGGACCCGCGCTGCACGCCGTCAGCACGCTCACCGCCACCAGGGCCAAGGCAGCGCGACGCACAGATTTCCTCACTCTCATCCACACTCCGGGAGCCTGAGCCTCGCACGGCACAGGTGAATTGAAGGTGAGACAGGATGGGGGCATGGACCACGCTGATCGGCTGCCTGCGGCCCGTCTCCTGGGCGGCGTCCCGCCGACGGCGCTCGTGCTGCTCGGCATCGTCAGCGTGCAGGTCGGCGCGGCGTTCGCGAAACAGCTGTTCGCCGTCGCGGGCTCGGCGGGCACGGTCACGTTGCGCCTGGTCATGGCCGCGTTGATCCTCGTCGCGATCTGGCGCCCGTCGCTGCGGCTCGACCGCCGCACGCTGATCACCGTCCTCACCTACGGCGCGGTGCTCGCCGCGATGAACCTCTGCTTCTACGCCTCGCTCGCCCGCATCCCGCTCGGCGCGGCCGTCACGATCGAGTTCCTCGGGCCGCTCGCGGTGGCGATCGCGGGCTCCCGGCGCTGGCTCGACGGCGTGTGGGTGCTGCTCGCGGGCGTCGGCGTCGTGCTGCTCACCGGCGTGCAGGGCGGTCTGCTGTGGACGGGTGTGCTGTTCGCGCTGGCCGCGGGCGCGTGCTGGGCGGCGTACATCCTCGTGACGGCCAAGCTCGGCAGCCAGACCACGGACGGCAGGGGCCTGGCGCTCGCGATGGTGGTCGGGGCGGTGATCGCGGTGCCGTTCGGTGTCACGTCGGCCGGCACGGCGATGCTCGACCCGCTCGTGCTCGCGGCCGGGTTCGCGGTCGCGCTGATGTCGTCGGTGGTGCCGTACTCGCTGGAGCTGGAGGCGTTGCGCCGCATGCCGCCGCGCGTGTTCGGGATCCTGATGTCGATGGAACCGGCGGTCGCCGCGGTCGCCGGTCTGCTGCTGCTCGGTGAGCAGCTGAAACCCGCCCAGTGGCTCGCCGTCGGCTGCGTCGTGATCGCGTCGGTCGGCGCGACGAGGTCGGCCAGGCCAGACGTCTAACGGGCTTTGAGCTCGCCCTTCAGCACCGAGGCCACGTCGTAGCGGGCGGGGATCTCCAGCTGGTCGTAGCGGCACGACAGCGGTTCGCGGTCCGGCCGCCACCGCGCGAACTGGCCGTTGTGCCGCAGCCGCACGGGGTGCTCGCCCTCGGTCTGGGTGTAGTGGATCTCCAGCACGCGCTCGGGCCGCAGCGCCACGTACTCGGCCTGCTTGCCGCGCCACCGGTTGATCTCACCGGGGATCCGCTGGCCGGAGACGGGACCCGCCCACGGGTGGTCGTCGGCCGTGGTGATCAGCGGCGCCAGCTCCTCGGCCAGCTCACGCCGTTCCGCGGCCTTGAACGACCCGCAGACGCCGATGTGGTGCAGCACGTCGTCCGAGTCGTAGACGCCGAGCAGCAACGACCCGACCGCCGTGCCGGGCTCGGTGTCCTTGTGCCAGCGCAGGCCCGCGAGCACGACGTCGGCGGTGCGGGCGTGCTTCACCTTGATCATCGAACGCTTGCCCGGCGTGTACGGGCCGTCCGACGGCTTGCCCATCACCCCGTCGAGCCCGGCGCCCTCGAACAGCGTGAACCACTGCCGCGCCGTCTCGGCGGACGTCGTCGCGGGCGTCACGTTCAGCCCCGGCAGCTCCAGCAACGCCTCGCGCCGCGCGACCGTCGGCGACTCCAGCAGCACCTCGGACCCGAGCGCCAGCAGGTCGAACGCGACGAACGTGGCCGGCGTCGACTCCGACAGCAGCGCCACCCGCGAGGCCGCCGGGTGGATGCGCTCGGACAACGCGTCGAAGTCCAGCTCCTCGTTCTTCGCGACCACCAGCTCCCCGTCGACGACCACGCGGTCGGGCAGCACGTCGAGCATCGACGCGGCGACCTCGGGGAAGTAGCGGTTGAGCGGCTTGCCGCTGCGCGACTGGAGCAGCACCTCGTCGCCGGAGCGGAACACCACGCACCGGAACCCGTCCCACTTCGGTTCGAAGAACAGGTTCGCGTCGTCCGGGATGCCGTCCACGGCCGTGGCGAGCATCGGCTGCAGGGGTGGCGTCAGCGGTAGGTCCACGCGCACATCCTGCCTCTTCAGCTGGAATTCCGCCGCTGATAACGCAGCAGGAGCACGTCGTCCGCACGCAGCACCGACGCCAGAGCAAGGTCCACGGGCGGGACCACCGGGCCGTGCGCGATCCGCGAGGCGTCCCCGGCCGCGAGCACCGGCGCGACGGTCAGGTTCAGCCCGTCCACCAGCCCCGCGGCCACCATCGACCCGAACAGGCGGGGCCCGCCCTCGAGATCGATCCGGTGCAGCCCGCGCGCCGCGAGCTCGGCGACGGCCACCTCCAGGTCGACCTCGGTCTCCCCGGCGACGACCACGTCCGCGGGCAGCGCGGGCATCCGGGCCGCCCCGGTCGTGATCACGATCGGCGGCACCGCCGTGTCGGTGAACAGCGGCAGGTCCGGCGTGAGGGATCCGCTCGCCGTGACCACCGCGATCGGCAAGGGCCTCGCGCGCCTGGCACCTCGGTACCCCTCGGCCAGCACGGTCCCCGCACCCACCAGCACCACGTCCGCGAGTTCGCGCCCGAGCAGGTAGATCTTCCTGTCCGCGGGGGAGCCGAGCCCGGCCGACCGCCCGTCGACCGACACCGCACCGTCCACGCTGGACACGAAGTTCGCGGTCACCCACGTGCGGCCCGGCGGGTAGGCGTAGAGCGACTCGAGTGCTGTGTCGGTCATCTCAACGCCCGGTGAGGGCCACAACATCTCCACTGGGCCATCCCACCACGCGGATAAGCTCCCCGGCATGCGCTTGTCCGACCGGGATCCCCAGATCAGTCCAGACGAGCTGATCGAGAACCTGGTGCCGCCACCGAGGTTCGACACGGTCAGCTTCGACACCTACATCCCCAACCCGGACGAGCCGTCCCAGGCCGCCGCGGTCGAGGCCGGCCGCCTGTTCGCCGCGCGGGTCGGCGCCCGCCGCAGGAAGTGGTCGCTCTTCGGCTCGCGCGACGACGAGCCGGGCAAGCTCGGCCTCTACCTCGACGGCGGCTTCGGCGTCGGCAAGACCCACCTGCTCGCCTCGCTCTGGCACGCCGTCCCCGGCCCGAAGGCCTACGGCACGTTCGTGGAGCTGACGAACATGGTCGGCGTCCTCACCTTCCCGGAGGCCGTGAAGCGGCTCTCGGGCCACAAGCTGCTCGCGATCGACGAGTTCGAGCTCGACGACCCCGGCGACACCATGCTCGTGACGCGCCTGATCAAGGAGCTGATGGCGGCGGGCGTCCACATCGCCGCCACCTCGAACACCCTGCCGGACAAGCTCGGCGAGGGCCGCTTCGCCGCCGCCGACTTCCTGCGCGAGATCCAGTCGATGTCGTCGAAGTTCGACGTCGTGCGCGTCGACGGCCCGGACTACCGCCACCGCGGCCTGCCGGACGCCCCCTCACCGATGTCAGACGGTGAACTGGTCGTTAGAGCCTCTAACACCGACGGGTCGACGCTCGACGACTTCGACGAACTGTGCGTGGCGCTCGCCCGCATCCACCCGTCGAAGTACGGCAGGCTGCTCGACGGCGTCAGCGCGGTGCACCTCAAGGACGTCAAGCCGGCGCCCGACCAGAACGTCGGCCTGCGGCTCGTGGCGTTCGGCGACAGGCTCTACGACCGCGACATCCCGGTGGCGGTGTCGGGGCAGCCGCTGTCGGAGCTGTTCACCGACGAGATGCTGCGCGGCGGCTACCGCAAGAAGTACCTGCGGGCGGTGTCGAGGCTCGTCGCGCTGAGCCGTTGAACATCATCACCGGATCCAATGGCGTGAGATCCGGCTGAGGCGAGTTTGACACCCCCGGTGTTCGAGTATCCACTGGATGCGGGCGGGAATGCTGACGTCCCGACGCCCTCCGGAGGCACTGATGCTGAGTGAAGCCGAACGCCGCTCGCTCCAGGAGATCGAGCAGCGGTTGCTGGCGGACGAGCCGAGACTCGCCCGCACGATGAGCCGAGGGGTCCGTCCCTGGCTGTTCTACGGACTGCTGCTCGTCTTCGGCGGCCTCACGGTGCTGCTGACGGTGATCGGCGCGTTCGGCCCCGCCTTCCAGTGCCTGCTGGTCACTGCCGCGGTGCTGGTGTTCCGCAGGTACCCGCTGCGCATCCGGTAGCGAAACTCGCTGGCTTTCCCGGCCGGAGCCCTCGACCATCTCCGGCGTGGGATACCTGGAAGCGAACGGGCTCGCGTACGCCCTGCCGGACGGCAGGGAGCTGTTCCGCGACGTCTCGTTCAAGGTGAGCGGCGGGACCGTGGTCGCGCTCGTCGGCGCGAACGGTGTCGGCAAGACGACGCTGCAACGGATCCTGTCGGGGGAGCTCACCCCGAAGCAGGGCAGCGTGCACGTGCAGGGCGGCCTCGCGGTGATGCCGCAGTTCATCGGCTCGGTCCGCGACGACAGCCTCGTGCGCGACCTGCTGCTCTCCGTCGCTCCCGCCGCGTTGCGGAAGGCGGCGGAGGAGCTCGACGACTCCGAGCTCGCGTTGATGGACACCGACGACGAAGCCGCCCAGATGCGCTACGCCACCGCGCTGACCAGCTATGGCGAGGCGGGCGGGTACGACGTCGAGGTCCTCTGGGACACCGTCACCGTCGCGGCTCTGGGCCTGCCCTACGACCGCGCCCGGTTCCGCGAGGTGCGCACCCTTTCGGGTGGTGAGCAGAAGCGGCTGGTCCTCGAGACGTTGCTGCGCGGCCACGAGCAGGTCCTGCTGCTCGACGAGCCCGACAACTACCTCGACGTGCCCGGCAAGCGCTGGCTGGAGGAACGGCTCAAAGCCACCGACAAGGCCGTGCTCGTCGTCAGCCACGACCGCGAGCTGCTGTCCAACGCCGCCACGCACGTCGTCACGGTCGAGGCGCACTCCGCGTGGACGCACGCCGGCTCGTTCGGCACCTGGCACGCCGCCCGCGCCAAACGCATCGAGAAGCTGCTGGAAGACCATCGCCGCTGGAACGAGGAGCACGAGCGCCTGAAGGAACTCGTGCGCACCCTCCAACAACAGGCCAAGTTCTCGGAGGCGATGGCGCAGAAGTACCGCGTGATGAGCGCGCGCCTCCAACGGTACGAGGACGCCGGCCCACCACCGGAGATCCCCACGGACGAGAAGGTCCACCCACGCCTGAAGGGCGGCCGCACGGGCGTTCGCGCGATCACGTGCGAGCAGCTGGAGCTGACCGGCCTGATGAAACCGTTCTCACAGGAGATCTTCTTCGGCGACCGGGTGGCGGTCCTGGGCTCGAACGGCTCCGGCAAGAGCCACTTCCTGCGCCTGCTCGGCGGCGACGAGGTACGCACCTCGGGTGCGTGGAAGCTCGGCGCGCGCGTCGTGCCCGGCCTGTTCGCGCAGACGCACGAGCACCCGGAGTGGCTCGGCCGCACGCTCGTCGACATCCTCTGGCACGGCGAGGGCCGGCGCGCCGGCAAGGACCGCGGTGCCGCCATGTCGGTGTTGCAGCGCTACGGCCTGCACCACGCCGGCGACCAGCGCTTCGAGAACCTCTCCGGCGGCCAGCAGGCGCGGTTCCAGATCCTGCTGCTGGAACTGTCCGGGGCGACGTTGCTGCTGCTCGACGAGCCGACCGACAACCTCGACCTGGCCTCCGCCGAGGCGTTGCAGAACGCCCTGAACGACTTCGAGGGCACGGTCGTCGCCGTCACGCACGACAGGTGGTTCGCCAAGTCGTTCGACCGGTTCCTGCACTTCCGCGCCGACGGCAAGGTGTCCGAAGTGGACGAACCGGTCTGGACCTAGGGCGCCCTAGAGCTCCCAGGAGACGAAGGCGCCGTCGTCGACCGACCCGCCCGCCTTCTTGTAGGTGGCCTGCGCCGCCGCGTCGCCCGCGGCGGTGCCGGTCCACATCGCGTAGCAACCCCGTTCCACCGCAAGGGTTTTCAACGCCTCGACCAGCGCGGTGCCGATGCCGCGCCGCAGGAACGCGTCGTCCACTCCCAGCTCGTAGAGGAACATCTCGGTGCCCTTGTCCGGGTGCGTGGTCTCCACCCCGGACACGAACCCGGCCGGCTGGTCGCCCACGTACGCGATCAGCAGGTGGCTGTGGTCCTGCGCCAGGAACCGGGCGGTCGCGTCGGGCCGCGGCGGCGCGTCGAACAGGTGCGCGGCGGCGAACACGTCGTCGGCGGAGGCGGCGCGGCGGATCTTCATACCGCCAGGTTAAGCATGCTCGGCGTTGATCTCCGTGCGGTGGAGGCGCTGGCGTGTCGGTCGACGCCCGCAGCGAACGCCCTCGGTGCGGGCAGGTGGGGCGAGCCGCCCGGCGGGCCGGGTCGAGCGGGGTGAGCCGCTCCCGGCGTTCGGCGGACCCCAGGTACCGAGGTCACGAGCGACAGCGCCGCTCGCGACCCCCGGACGCCGTCCCGCCCGGCCGCCCAGGTCGTCCCGCGTCAGCGGTCCTCGACGAGCGCGGGCAGCTTCCCGTTCTTGACGAGCCTCGTCAGCTCCTCGTGGTCCGCCTCGGTCTGGTCGGCGTAGTCGAACGCGTACTTCGCGAAGGCCTCGTCGAGGTCGTTGCCGCCGCCGTTCTGGAAGTACCCGGCCAGCAGTCGCGGGTCGAGCGACCTGGTGTGCGCGCGGGCCAGCAGCGCGCCCGCGAAGCGGCCGTAGTCGTCGAGGTCGTCGCGCTTGAGGGTGGTCGCGTCGATCTCGCCCTTGCGGTTGCGGAACTGCCGCACGATGAAGTGCCGGCCCTCGATCGTCGTCCAGCCCAGCAGGATGTCGGTCTCCGCCTGGACGAGGCGGGCGCCGTGCACGATCCGCTTGCCCTCGTGCTTGGCGGGTTCGACGTCGAGGAACGGCTGCAGCGCCGACGGACGCGCCTCCTTGGCCTGCAGGACCAGCGCCTCGGAGCCGTTGCCGTGCAACAGGACCAGGTAGTTGCGCAGGCCGACGCTGCCGGTGCCGACGACGCGGAACGCCACGTCCGACACGCCGTAGCGCATGATCAGGTTGGTCCGCGACTCGCGCAGGGTGTCCACGTAGGACGGCAGCGCGGCGATCACGGCCGCCTTGGTCGGGGGAGTGGCCTCGGTGAAGGTCGGCGGGTTGGTGACGAACCGCCACTTCTCGCCGTCGTGCGCGGTCCACTTCGCGGCGAACCTCGCGCTGGTGTTCTTGCGCGACTTCTCGGCGGCCTTGGAGAAGTCGTTGATCAGGTCGTCGGCCTTCACCTTCGACAGCGTGGACTGGTCGCCCAGCGCGGTCCACGAGTCCATGAACGGCATCTCCGCGAGGCGCTTGATCACCGCCCGGTAGGCGCTCACCGCGTCCTCGGCGGCGTCGCGGCACCCCTTGTCCGACACGCCGCCGACGCGGCCCGCCAGCACCAGCGAGGCGACGAGCCGCTTGAGGTCCCACTCCCACGGGCCGGGCAGCGTCTCGTCGAAGTCGTTGATGTCCATGACGATCTGGCCCTCGGGCGTGCCGTAGAGGCCGAAGTTCGCTGCGTGTGCATCACCGCACAACTGAGCGTGAAGGCCGGTCGCGCACCCGGCGGCGAGGTCGCCCGCCTGCAGTCCCGCCGATCCGCGGAAGAACGCGAACGGGTTCTCGAGCATCCGCCCGACCCGCAACGGGATCAGGTGCTCCAGCCGGCCCTCGTTGCTGGCGCGCAGGAACTCCAGCACGGACGGGCGGGACGGGGCCAGCGACATCGCGCGGTGCGCCTTGAAGTCCACTGAGGACCGCAGCGCGCGTCCCTCGGCGTAGACCTCTTCCGGCTCAACCCATCTGCCCAGAGCGGCAGCGGCCTGCGCGCGCACCCGTTCACCCATACGAGTCATGATGCCCGCAGCGGACGGGCAACGTGACCCGTCCGCCGCATTTGTGACCTAGGTGAGGACCAAATTCCCCCTAAACAGGACGAACGACCTCAGCGATCGCCCGCACGCCCAGGTCGATCTCGTCCCGCGTGATCACCAACGGTGGCGCGACGCGCAACGTCGACGCGTGCGTCTCCTTGCACAGCACCCCGCGCGTCGCCAGCGCCTCGGACGCGGCACGGCCGACCGGGCCGCCCGGCGCGATCTCGACACCGGCCCACAGCCCGCGCCCGCGCACCTCGGCCACGCCGTGCCCGACCAGCTTGCCCAGCTCGGCGTGCAGGTACGCGCCCATCGTGCGCGAGCGTTCCTGGAACTCGCCCGTGGCCAGCAGCCGCACGACCGCGCGGCCGACGGCGCAGGCGAGCGGGTTGCCGCCGAACGTCGACCCGTGCTCGCCCGGCTTCAGCACGCCCAGCACCGCGCGCGACCCGACCACGGCGGACACCGGCAGGATGCCGCCGCCCAGGGCCTTGCCCAGCGTGTAGAGGTCCGCGCGCACGCCCTCGTGGTCGAGCGCGAACAGCTCGCCGGTGCGGCCGAGCCCGGACTGGATCTCGTCGGCGATCATCAGCACGCCGTGCTCGTCGCACAGGCGGCGGATCCCGGCCAGGTACCCGGCGGGCGGCACGACGACGCCGGCCTCGCCCTGGATCGGCTCCAGCAGCACGGCCGCCGTGCGAGGGGAGATCGCGGACTCGATCTCGTCCAGGGCGCCGTACTTCACGACCTTGAAGCCGGGCGTGAACGGGCCGAAGTCGTTGCGCGCCGTCTCGTCGGTCGAGAACGACACGATCGTCGTCGTGCGGCCGTGGAAGTTGGAACCGGCGACGATGATCTCGGCGGTGCCCTCCGGCACGCCCTTGACCTGGTAGGCCCACTTGCGGGCGACCTTGATCGCGGACTCGACGGCCTCGGCGCCGGAGTTCATCGCGAGGACCATCTCGGTGCCGGTGAGGTGGGCGAGCTCCCGGCAGAACAGGCCGAACTGGTCGTGGTGGAACGCGCGGCTGGTCAGCGTCACGCGGCCGAGCTGCTCGACGGCGGCGGCCACCAGGGCGGGGTGGCGGTGCCCGAAGTTGAGCGACGAGTAACCGGACAGGAAGTCCAGGTAGCGGCGGCCCTCGACGTCGGTGACCCAGGACCCCTCGCCGTGCGAGATGACCACCGGCAGCGGGTGGTAGTTGTGCGTGCTCCACTCCTCGTCGAGTGCGACGTAGTCCGCGCTGGTGGTGGTGTTGTGCTCAGCGATGGCGGTCATCCTCCAAGGCTAGGGGCCGGAACAAGCGATTTCAGCCGCCAAGCATTGCGCACGGCCTCAGTTCGTTGCGTAGATTCACCAATCCGTGGTGATGTCTTGCTCAGCAGGCGGACGGCGCGGTGAATCGCTACGGTCTGATGATGGCGAAGAAGTCGGTGCGCGACGCCCTGCGGCTCGACGAGGTGGACCTCTCCACCCTCGACCCGGCCGGTCGGCCGATCGGCCCCAGGAACAAGAAGGAGGCGGCCGAGGACCTGGTCGCCACCGGGGCCGAGCTGGAAGACCTCCAGGAGGCGCTGTACGCGGAGGACACCCGCGCGGTGCTGCTGGTGCTGCAGGGCATGGACACCTCCGGCAAGGGCGGCGTGGTCCGGCACGTCATGGGCCTGGTGAACCCGCAGGGCGTGCGCATCGCGTCGTTCAAGAAGCCGACGGCCGCGGAACTGCGGCACCACTACCTCTGGCGCATCCGCAAGGCCCTGCCCGACAAGGGCCACATCGGCGCGTTCGACCGCTCGCACTACGAGGACGTCCTCGTGCCCAAAGTAGAGCGCCTCATCACGGCGGCCGAGGTGCGGGGGCGTTACAAGGAGATCAACGCGTTCGAGCAGGAGCTCGCGGACTCGGGCATCACGCTCGTGAAGTGCTTCCTGCACATCTCGCCCGAGGTCCAGAAGGAACGGCTGCTCGCGCGCCTGGACGACCCGAAGAAGAACTGGAAGTACAACCCGGCCGACATCGACGTCCGGTCCAAGTGGTCGAAGTACCAGGACGCCTACACGCAGGCCCTGAAGAACTGCCGGGACACGCCCTGGTACGCCGTCCCGTCGGACCGCAAGTGGTACCGGAACTGGGCGATCAGCCGGTTGCTGCTCGAGACCCTGCGCGAGATGGATCCGAAGTTCCCGCCGCCCGCCTACGACCTCGAGGCCGAGAAGGCCCGCTTGGTCAACAACGACCCGTTGCGCTAGCTGCAATCTTGATTGCGCCTATTGCCTGCCCGCAGTGGTCTGGGCCAGTGTGGAGTGCGCCGCCGCCGAAGAGAGTATCCCGGAGGTGCGGACGTGGGTGTGGACCGGCGACGTTTTCTCGGAGCCATGGGCGTAGGAGCGGGACTGCTGATGACCGGAGGGACCGCTGAGGCGGCTGCCGCCACGCGGAGAGTGTTCTTCGGCGCCTACACGACGTGGAGCGGGGGCGCCAAGGGCATCGGCACCGGCACCTACGACACCGTCACCGGGCAGCTGAAGACGACCGGCGTGATCACGGGCGTGGTCAACCCGTCGTTCGTGATCGAGTCGAAGGACGGCAGGTTCCTCTACGCCGTCAACGAGAACACCACCGGCGAGGTCACCGCGATTAACGCCGTCACGCTGAAGGTGATCAACAAGCAGCCGACCGGTGGCGCCGACCCGTGCCACCTGACGCTCGACCCGTCCGGGAAGTTCCTGATCACGGCCGACTACTCGTCCGGCTCGCTCAGCGTCTTCCCGGTCAACGCGGACGGCAGCCTCGGTGCGCGCACGCAGAAGGTGCAGCACAAGGGATCGGGCCCGGACCCCGACCGCCAGGAGGGCCCGCACGCGCACCACGTCGTGTTCGACCAGGCCGGCCGGTACGCGGCCGCGGTCGACCTCGGCGCCGACTCGGTGTTCTTCTACTCGTTCACCGGCGGGCGGCTGACGCAGGTCTCGCAGGCCGAGGTCAAGCCGGGTGCCGGACCGCGCCACATCGCATTCCACCCGGACGGCAAGACGGCGTACGTCGCGAACGAGCTGGACTCGACCATCGTGACCTGCGCCTACGCCGACGGGAAGCTGACGCCGGGCCAGGTGCTGCCGACCGCGCCGGTCGGCGGGGTGAAGAACTACCCGGCCGAGGTGCTGGTCTCGGGTGACGGCAAGCACGTCTACCTGTCGAACCGCGGGCACGACAGCGTCGCGCATTTCGCCGTCGGCGGCGCCGGGCTCACGCTCGTCGGCACCACCCCGGTGGGCGGCAAGTACCCGCGGCACATCACGTTCGACCCGTCCGGGACGTTGTTGTTCGCCGCCAACCAGAACTCGAACAACGTCACGTCGTTCAAGGTGGACAAGGCGACCGGGAAGCTGACTCCGTCCGGCACGCCGCTTCAGACCGCCATCCCGGTCTGCGTGCTGCCCACACGTCTGGGTTAACGCCCTACAAGTCGATCGTCCACAGTGGTAGTCCGGGTTCATGGGTTTCATGGCTGGAGTTCTCGCTGTCGCACTGCTGGCGCCCGCACCGACCGCACCGGAGTACGTCGCACTCGGCGACTCCTACGCGTCCGGTGCGGGCGCCGGCTCCTATGTGGAGGGCTCGTGCCGTCGCAGCTCGAACGCCTACCCGGCGTTGCGGGGTGCGGAGTTCCCGTCGTTCGAGTTCATGGCGTGCAGCGGCGCGACCACCCAGTCGCTCAAGCCGCAGATGCGGGCGCTCACGCCGAGCACCACGCTCGTCACGATCACCGTCGGCGGCAACGACCTCGGGTTCACCGACGTCCTGACCACGTGCACGCTCAAAGGTGACGAGGCCTGCTCGAAACGGGTCGCCACGGCGGTCGACTTCCTCCACTCACAACTGCCCGGGCGGCTCGACACCACCTACTCCACGATCAGGGCGGCGGCGCCGAACGCCACGCTCGTCGTGCTCGGTTACCCGCGGCTGTTCACGCCGGACGACGGCTGCCGCACGCTGTCGGCCGTCAAGCGCGCGGCGCTCAACGACGCCGCCGACCAGCTCTCCGGTGAGATCGCGCAGGCGGCCGGACGTGCCGGCGCGCGGTACGTGGATGTCAGGGAAGCGTTTGCGCACCACGGGGTGTGCTCGCCCAAGCCGTGGATCAACGCCCTGGTCCACCCGGCAGAGGACTCCTACCACCCGAACAAGACGGGGCAGGCCGCGTACTTCCAGGCGTTGACTTCCGCCAGTAGGTAAGTTCAGACTTACCGTTCGTGGAGACTTACCAAACGGCGTTCGCGGCGCTCGGCGACCCGACCCGCCGCGAGATCTTCACGCTGCTCGTGGCCGGGCCGCGGGCGGTGGGGGAGATCGCAGCCGAGCTGCCCGTGTCGCGACCGGCCGTGTCCCAGCACCTCAAGGTGCTCAAGGAGGCGCGGCTGGTCCGCGTCGAGGCCGAGGGGACCCGGCGGCGGTACTCGGTCGACCACGTGGGGGTGGCCGCGTTGCGCGACTACCTCGACGAAGCCTGGGGTCAGGCGCTCGCGAACTTCGCTGCGGCGGTGGAGGAGTCATGATTGAGGTACGGCGGTCCGTGCTGGTCAACGCCTCGGCGGACCACGCGTTCAAGGTGTTCACCGAGAAGTTCGTGACGTGGTGGCCGCCGGCGCACCACATCGGCGAGGCGGACCTGCGCGACGTCGTCGTCGAACCGCGCCCGGGCGGCCGCTGGTACGAGGTCGGCGTGGACGGCACCGAGTGCGACTGGGGTTCGGTCACGGCGTGGGAGCCGCCGTCGCGGCTGCTGCTGGCCTGGCACCTCGACGGTGACTGGGATTACGACCCGGACCCGGCGAGGGCCTCCGAAGTCGAGATCACCTTCACCGCCGAGGGGACCGGCACCCGCGTTGAGCTGGTGCATCGCGGTTTCGAACGGCACTTCGTCAAGCCGGACCGGCTCCGCGAGGGCGTCAGCGGCGACGGCGGCTGGGGCGGAATCCTGCTCGGCTTCCAGCGTGCCTTCGTGTGATCATGCGCCGGTGAATGTGGCAGGGAGTTCTTTGCGGGAGGTCACGGCCACCCGGTACGTCACCCCGTTCCGCGAGGGCGGGTCGATGCCGGGACTGGTCGAGGCCGACGACCTGGGCATGTACGTGGTGAAGTTCCGCGGTGCCGGGCAGGGCGTGAAGGTGCTGGTCGCCGAGGTCGTCGTCGGCGAGCTCGCGCGCAGGCTGGGCTTCCGCATACCGGAGATCGTCCTGGTGCACCTCGACCCCGAGCTGGCGCGCGCCGAACCCGACCAGGAGGTCCAGGAGCTGCTGCGGGCCAGCGGCGGCCTCAACCTCGGGCTCGACTACCTGCCCGGCTCGTTCGACTTCAACCCGGTCGTGCGCGATCCCGGCACCGGGCTCGCCACGAAGCTGTTGTGGTTCGACGCGCTGGTCCTGAACGTGGACCGCAGCTGGCGCAACCCGAACATGCTGCTGTGGCACCGCGAACCGTGGCTCATCGACCACGGTGCCTCGCTGTACTTCCACTACTCGTGGAGCGAGGAACGCCCGGCCACCAAGGACTACCGCTACGACGCCTCGGACCACGCGATGCTGCCCAACGCGGCCTCGGTGTCCGAAGTGGACGCGGAGATGGCGGCACTGGTCACGCCGGAGGTGCTCGACGAGGTGCTCGCGCTCGTCCCCGACGAGTGGCTGGAAGGCGATCCGGCGGAACTCCGTCAGCGCTACAAGGACTTCTTCACCTACCGCTTGCAGAACCGCGGCTGGGTCGACTCGCTGGAGGCCGCGCGTGCCGCACGTGTTTGAGTACGCGCTGCTGCGGGCCGTTCCGCGGCAGGAGCGCGGTGAGTTCATGAACGTCGGCGTCCTCGTCTACTGCGCGCCGCTGGACTTCCTGTGCGCCAAGACCCATGTGGACGGTGACCGGCTGCGGGTGCTGGACCCGCACCTCGACGTGGAGGTGCTCGAGAGCAGCCTCGAGCACCTCGTGAACTCGTGCGACGGCGCGGCCGCGGCAGGCCCGGTCAGCCGGACGACGATCGGGCAGCGGTTCCGCTGGCTGACCGCGCCCCGCAGCACGATCGTGCAGACGTCCCCGGCCCACACGGGCTGGACCGACGACCCGTCCGCCGAGGTCACCAGACTTTTCGAGGCGTTGGTGCTGCCACCCCGGTAGGTTTCCTCGCAACCTAAGGGGACGAACGGCGTCCCTAGTTGCAAAGCGGAACTGAAGCGATCGGGGTTGGCGACACATGAGCGCTGGGTATCACCACGGCTACCAGCAGCCGCGGCGTCCCATGCCGCCGCAGCGGCCGATGAGGAAGAAGAGGCGTCCGGGACGCGTCATCCTGGTGCTGCTGCTCGTCCTGGTTCTGGGTGCCGTCGGGTTCGGGTTCTACGTCGACTCGACGCTCACGCGGATCAACGCGCTGCCGGACTACGAGGGCCGTCCCGCCGAGACGCCGGGCACCACCTGGCTGCTCGTCGGATCGGACGCGCGGGAAGGCCTGACGCAGGAGCAGAAGGACGCGCTCGCCACCGGTGACGCCGCCGGGAGGCGGACCGACACCATCATGATGTTGCACCTGCCGGACAACAGCGCGGCCAAGCCGGTGCTGCTGTCGATCCCGCGCGACTCCTACGTCTCCATCCCGGAGAACGGGCGCAACAAGGTCAACGCGGCGTACGCGTTCGGTGGTCCGCAGATGCTCGTGCAGACCGTCGAGGGTGCGACCGGCGTGCGGATCGACCACTACATGGAGATCGGCTTCGGCGGGTTCTCCGACATGGTCGACGCGGTCGGCGGTGTCGACATCTGCCTCGACGAGCCGATCAAGGATCCGCTGGCCGGCATCGACCTGGCCGCGGGCTGCCAGGAGCTCGACGGGCCGCAGGCGCTCGGGTTCGTGCGGACCCGCGCGTTCGCGACGGCCGACCTGCAGCGCGTGCAGAACCAGCGCAAGTTCCTGTCGGCGCTCTTCGAGAAGGTGAAGAGCCCGGCGACGCTCGCGAACCCGTTCCGCGTCATCCCGCTGATGAACGCGGCGTCCGGAGCGGTGTCGGTCAACGAGGACGACCACGTGTGGCACCTGGCGAGCGTCGCGCTGAACATGAGCGACGCGACGAGCGGAACGGTGCCGGTCGGATCCACGCCGACGGTGCCCGGTGCGGGCTCGGTCGTGCAGTGGGACAGGGAGAAGGCGTCCACGCTGTTCGACCTGATCAGCAAGGACCAGCCGGTGCCCGCCGAGCTGATCGCCCCTCCGAAGTAGCGCTTACGACTTGACGGGCTCGGGAGTGGGCTCCGAGTCGGTCAGACCGGCCTCCTGCGCGATGCCTTCGAGCTCGCGCAGGAGATCGTCGTAAATGGGTGTGGCGGACATGGGTGTTTCCCCCTCGTAAAGATCTTCCCCCGTTCAGGTGACGGGAGCTTACGCCTCTGTACCCAGTCTTCTGGCACATATGCCCTCTTCTTGCTAAATGGTGGCTAAAGCCACCTGTTGACCAGGCGTTATGTGGGTGAGCCACATGTCACGTCCGCTCCGGGACGCCTACCGTTCTGGGCATGTCGAGTGTCACGGGTCACACCGCGCTGGTCACCGGAGCCGCGAGCGGCATAGGCCTGGCCTGCGCTCGCGCGCTGGCCGATGAGGGCGCCGAGGTCCATCTGGTCGATCTCGACCCCAAGGTCCACTCGCTCGCCGAGGAGCTCGGCGGCGTCGGTCACGTCCTCGACCTGACCGGTCCGGTCGACTCGCTCCCCACCGGGATCGACGTCCTCGTCAACAACGCCGGCGTGCAGCACGTCGCGCCCATCCACGAGTTCCCGGTCGAGCGCTTCTCGCTGATGCTCGACCTGATGGTGGGGGCCGCGTTCCGCCTCACCCGGCACGTCCTGCCGCACATGTACGAGCGCGGCTGGGGCCGGCTGGTGCACATCACCAGCGTGCACGGCATCCGCGCGTCCGCGTTCAAGTCCGCCTACACCGCCGCGAAGCACGGCCTGGAGGGGTTCTCCAAGGTCGCCGCGCTGGAAGGCGCGCCGCACGGCGTCACGTCGAACTGCGTGGCGCCCGGTTACGTGCGCACCCCGTTGGTGGAGAAGCAGATCGCGGACCAGGCGAAGGTGCACGGGATCCCCGAGGCGGAGGTCCCGGAGCGCATCTTCCTCCAGCGCAGCGCAGTCAAACGGATGATGGAGCCTTCCGAGGTGGCCTCCGCGGTGCTGTGGTTGTGCGACAACAGTTTTGTCACCGGTACGTCGTTGGCCGTCGATGGCGGCTGGTCAGCTCAATGAGGAGTTGTCGATGATCAAAAAAGTGGTAGGCGCTTCGCTCATCGGAACAACTGTCGAGTGGTACGACTTCTTCCTCTACGGCTCGGCAGCCGCCCTGGTGTTCAACAAGCTGTTCTTCCCGACGGCGGACCCGCTGACGGGCACGTTGCTCGCCTTCACGACGTACGCGATCGGCTTCCTCGCCCGGCCGCTCGGCGGTGTGGTCTTCGGCCACTACGGAGACCGCTTGGGGCGCAAGAAGTTGCTGGTGCTGTCGTTGCTGCTGATGGGTGGCGCGACGATGCTCATGGGCGTGCTGCCGACGTACGCGTCGGTGGGCGTCGCGGCGCCACTGCTGCTGACGTTCCTGCGCCTGGTGCAGGGCTTCGCGCTCGGCGGCGAGTGGGGCGGCGCGGTGCTGATCGTCTCCGAGCACGGTGACGCGAAACGGCGCGGGTACTGGGCCTCGTGGCCGCAGGCCGGTGTGCCGTGCGGGAACCTGCTCGCGACGGCGGTGCTGGCCGTGCTCGCCGCGGTGCAGTCGGAGGCGGACTTCCTCGCGTGGGGCTGGCGCATCCCGTTCCTGCTGTCCGGTGTGCTCGTGGTGATCGGTCTCTGGATCCGGCTGACGGTGTCCGAGTCGCCGGTCTTCCTGGCGGCGCAGGAGAAGCGCGCGAAGGAGCCCGTGCAGGAGAAGGCACCCGTCCTCGAACTGCTGAAGCACAACTGGCGCGAGGTGCTGATCGCGATGGGCGCGCGGTTCGCCGAGAACGTGTCGTACTACGTGATCACCGCGTTCATCCTGGTGTACCTGACGACCGGGCTCGGGCTGTCGAAGTCGGTGGGGCTCAACGCCGTGCTGATCGCCTCGGCGGTGCACCTCGTCACGATCCCGGTCTGGGGCCACCTCTCGGACAGGTTCGGGAGGCGGGCGATCTACCTGATCGGCGCGGTCGGCATCGGCGTGTGGATCTTCGTGTTCTTCCCGATGCTGGACACGAAGGACCCGGTGCTGATCACCGTCGCGGCGACGGTCGGCCTCGTCCTGCACGGCGCGATGTACGGGCCGCAGGCGGCGTTCTTCTCGGAGCTGTTCGGCACGCGGGTGCGGTACTCCGGGGCGTCGGTCGGCTACCAGCTGGCGTCGATCGCGGCGGGCGCGCTGGCCCCGTTGATCGCGACGGCCCTGCTGAAGGCCTACGGGACGTCGTTCCCCATCTCGATCTACGTCGTGATCACCTGCGTGATCACGGTCATCGCGATCCTGCTCGCCAAGGAGACCCGTGGTGCGGATCTGGAGGATCGTGACAGGGTTGGGGTGTGACACGACGGCGTGAGGCCGAACTGGCGGCGTTGTTCGAGACCGCGTCCGAGCTCGCGGGCATGCGCGAGCTGGACGCGGTCCTCCGCTCGATCGTGCGCAGAGCGCGGACGCTGCTCGGGACGGACGTCTCGTACCTGTCGATGAACGACCCGGCCGGCACCTACATGAGGGTGACGGACGGGTCGTTCTCGCCGTTGTTCCAGAAGGTCCGGCTGGGACTCGGCGAGGGCCTCGGCGGACTGGTCGCGCAGACCGCCCGGCCGTACGCGACCCCCGACTACTTCGCGGACGCCCGCTTCAACCACACGCGGCCGATCGACTCGGCGGTGCGGGACGAGGGCCTGGCGGCGATCCTGGGCGTGCCGCTGAAGCTCGACTCGAAGGTCATCGGTGTGCTGTACGCGGCCGACCGGACCTCGCGGGATTTCCCGCCCGAGGAGGTCGCGCTGCTGCAGTCGCTGGCCGACCACGCGGCGATCGCGATCGACACGGCGTCGTTGTTCGCGACGATCCAGTCGCACAACGAGGCCATGAAACGGGCCGAGGAGGCGCACGACCGGCTCACGGACCTGGTGCTGCGCGGCGGTTCCTCGGCCGAGGTCGCCGCCGCGGTGGGGGAGCTGCTCGGTGGTCCGGTCGAGGTGCTGGAGACCGTGCCCTCGCTGGCCGTGCGGGCCAACGGGCGTGCCGTGCTGCTCGGCGACGTGTGGGTGTGCGCGGTGCTGGCCGGGTCGGAGCTGCTGGGTGGGATCGCGTTGTCCGGGCGTCCCGACCTGACCGACGCGGACCGGCGCGTGTTCGAGCGGTCGGCGGCGGTGACGGCGTTGCTGTTGCTGCTGCGCCGGACCGTGGCCGAGGCGGAGAACAAGGTCCGCGGCGAGCTGATCACCGACATCCTGGACGGGCGGGACGCGGCCGGGCTGCTGGCGCGGGCGCGCCGGGTGGGCGTGGAGCTGTCGGACCCGCACGTGGTGCTGGTGGCGGACGGGAACCTCTCCGGGGCGACGCACTACGCGTCCGTCCACAGGGGACTGGCCGGGTCGCGCGGCCGGGACGTCGTGCTGGCGTTGCCCTCGGCGTCCACCCAGGTCGCGCGGGAGGTGGCCAAGGCACTGGACGCCACGGTCGGCGCGTGCGGTCCGGTCGAGGGACCGGCGGCGATCGCCGAGGCCTACGAGGAGGCGCGGCGGTGCCTGAAGGCGTTGCGGCAGCTGGGCCGGGAGAAGGACGCCGCGACGATGGCCGACCTCGGGTTCGTCGGCGTGCTGCTGGGAGACCGGGCGAACGTGTCCGGGTACGTGCGGTCGGTGCTCGGGCCGGTGCTCGACTACGACGCCGAGCGCGGCACGGAACTGGTGCACACGCTGGAGGTCTACTTCCGCTGCGGCGCGAACCTCAGCCGTGCCAAGGCGGAGCTGCACCTCCACGTCAACACGGTCACGCAACGACTCGACCGGGTCACGTCGCTGCTGGGCGACTGGCAGTCGCCCGACCGCGTGCTGGAGGTGCAGCTCGCCCTGCGCCTACTGCGGTTGCAGGGGCCGTGACTGTCCGACGGGCACCGCGTCCCCGGCCGCCGCGTCGGAGTTGCCGAACGGCTTGGCGACCACCATGTACACCAGGCCGATACCGACTACCAGGACACCGCTCAGGATGACGATGTAGTTGTCGTACCAGGGCGCGTCCGGAGTGCGCGGCCACACCATGTTCACCATCGCCGCGACGCCGTACGCGAGCGCCAGCACGTTGACGACCAGTCCCCACCGGCCGAGCGTGAACTCACCCGACGGCGTCCAGCCCTTGAGCCGCGCCCGCAGCGCCGCGAACACGACCATCTGGAAGCCCAGGTAGATGCCGAGCGTCGCGAACGACACGATCTTGTCCAGCGCGTTCGTGGACAACATCGACGCGACCACGATGACCGCCGGGATCACACCGGCGAGTGCGAGCGCGTACGGCGGGATGTGGCGCTTCTTGTTGAACGTCGCGAGAGCCTTGTGCCCGAACAGCATCTTGTCGCGAGCGTAGGAGTACGTCAGCCGGGAGGCCGCCGCCTGCAACGACATCGTGCAGGACAGGAACGAGATCAGCACGACACCGATCACGATCTTGTAGCCGACCGGGCCGAACGCGTTGGTGAGGATGTTCGTGACCGGGTCGGCGTCCTCGCCGGAGATGACCTTGCCGAAGTCCGGCACCGCCAGCAGCAGCGACAGGCACGCGAACGTGGCCGCCGCGCCGCCGATGTAGATGGTGCGGCGCATGGCCTTCGGGATGACGCGGCCGGGGTCCTTGACCTCTTCCGCGGTGTCCCCGCACGCCTCGAAGCCGTAGTACTGGTAGAGGCCGATGATGCCCGCCGCGAAGAACGCCGGAAGGTAGCTGCCCGAGCCCTCCGCGCCGAAGCTGTCGAACAGCACGCCCAGCCCGTGCACGCGGTTGTCGACCAGCAGCCAGATGCCGACCACCAGCGCTCCGACGATCTCGGCGGCGAACCCGAAGATCGCGGCCCAGGACAGGACCTTCGTTCCCGCGTAGTTGATCAGCGTCGAGACCGCGATGATCGCGACCGCGCACAGCACCGTGTTGCCGACGTTGGCTGTGTAGCCGAGAAGAGTGGCCAGATAAGGGCCCGCGCCGTAGCTGACGGACGCGATGGTGACCAGCAACGCGATCATGTAGACCCAGCCGGTCATCCACGCCCACCGCGTGCCCCACAGGCGGCGCGCCCAGGGGTACACGCCGCCCGCGACCGGGTACTGCGCCACGAGCTCGCCGAAGACGAGCGCGACCAGGAACTGGCCGACGCCCGCGACGACGAAGCTCCAGATCATCGGCGGGCCGCCCAGGGCGAGGGCGACGCCGAACAGCGTGTAGGTGCTGACGACGGGGGAGAGGTACGTGAAGCCGAGCGAGAAGTTCGCCCAGGGACTCATGTCCCGCTTGAACTCCGACGTGTACCCGAGGTCCTTGAGCCGATCCTCGGCGGTGGCCGTCATCAGGACCCCTTGATCAGGTCGGCGGCGCGTTCTCCGATCATGAGCACCGTGACCATCGGGTTCACGGTGGGCATGGTGGGGAACACGGACGCGTCGACGACCCGGAGGCCCTCGAGCCCGATGACCTTCAGGTCACCGTCCACAACAGACCCGATGGCGCACGTGCCGGCCGGGTGGTAGACGGTGTGGGCCGCGCGCCGGCCGTACTCCGACAGGGCCTCGTCGCTCGTGACGTCCGGGCCCGGCGCGATCTCCCGCTTGAGCCACGACTTCAGCGGCTCCTCCTCGGCGATCTTGCGGGCGATCCGGAAGCCGTCGACGAGGGTCTGCTCGTCGTAACCGTCCGGGTTCGTGAAGTACCCGAAGTCGAGCGCGGGCTTCTCGGCCGGGTCGCTGGACTTCAGCCACAGCCTGCCCTTGCTGTGCGGGCGCGGGATGTTCGGCGTCATGCAGACCCCGTGCTCCACCGCCGGGTAGCCGAGGCGTTCGGTGTTGGTGGTGAAGGGGATCTGGTAGAAGTGGAACATCAGGTCCGGCCTCGGGTCGGAGGAGTCCCGCCGGATGAAGAGACCGGCGTCGGAGTCCATCACCGAGTTCTCCGGCAACGGCTTCGTGGTCTCCCAGATGATCACCGACTCCGGGTGGTCGAGCAGGTTCTCGCCGACACCGGGCAGGTCGTGCTTCGGCACGATGCCGATGCTGTTGAGGTGCTCCGCGTCGCCGACGCCCGAGAGCATCAGCAGCCGGGGCGTGTCGATCGCGCCCGCGCAGAGCAGAACCTCCTTGTTGGCCTCGACATACCCCTTGTCGGTGTGCACGCCGATCGCGCGGTCGCCGTCGAACTCGATCTTCCCGGCCCACGTGTTGAGCAGCAGGGTCAGGTTCCTGCGCTCCAGGATCGGGTGCACGTAGGCGGTGCTGGCGCTGGAACGCTGGTTGTTCTTCTCCGGGTGGTAGGCGATGGAGAAGAAACCCACGCCGTCCTCGAACGGAGCGGCGTTGAAGTTCTCGACCTCGGGGACGTCGACGGCCTTGCGCGCGGCGGCGACGAAGTCCTTGGCGATCGGGTTCCTGTCCTTCTCCACCACCGGGATGATGTTGAGCTGGACCTTGTCGAAGTACGGCCCGACCGCGTCCCACGTCCAGCCGTGACCCCAGTCGTCGAGGTCCTGCGGCAGCGGCTGGAAGCAGATCAGCGTGTTGTGGCTGGAACACCCGCCGAGCACCTTCGCGCGGCTGTGCCGGATGTGCGAGTTGCCGCGCGGCTGCTCGACCGTCGGGTAGTCGTAGTCGTACTCGGTCTCGAGCAGGTTGATCCAGTTGCGCAGGTTCAGGATCTTCTCGTCACCGACGTCGGACGGCCCGCCCTCGATGACCGCGACCGTGGTCGAGGGGTCCTCGGTCAACCGCGCGGCGAGGACGCAGCCCGCGGTGCCGCCGCCGACGATGACGTAGTCGTACGCGGTCACTGGGAGTCCTTTCGCGCGAACCAGTTCTGGGCTTGTGGCTTGAGGTTCTGGTACACGTGCTTGGGCTCGGTGTACTCCAGCAGACCGGCGGTGCCGAGCTCGCGGCCGACACCGGAGCGCTTGAACCCGCCCCACTCCGCCTGCGGCAGGTACGGGCCGAACTCGTTGACCCAGACCGTGCCGTGGCGCAGTTTCTTCGCCACCCGCTGCGCCTTCTCGAGGTCCTGGCTCCAGACACCGCCCGCGAGGCCGTACTCGGTGTCGTTGCCGAGCCTGATCGCCTCGTCCTCGGTCTCGAAGCGCTCGGCGGTGATGATCGGTCCGAACGTCTCGTCCTGCACCAGCTTCATGTCCCTGGTGCAGTCCGCGTAGACGGTGGGGCGGAAGAAGAAACCGTTCTGCAGCTCGGGTTCGTCGGGCCGCCTGCCGCCGGCCTTGAGGGTCGCGCCCTCCTGCTTCGCGATCTCGACGTAACTCTCGACCTTCGCGCGGTGCTCCGCGCTCACCAAGGGACCCGACTCGGTGTCTTCGTCGAAACCGTTGCCCAGCTTGATGAGATCGGCCCGCCGCGCGACCTCGCCCACGAAGTCGTCGTAGACGCTGCTGTGCACGATGAGACGCGTGCCGGACGAGCAGACCTGGCCCGCGTGGAAGAACGCGGCGGTGAGCGCGTAGTCGACGGCCACGTCGAGGTCGGCGTCCGCGAAGACGATGTTCGGGTTCTTGCCGCCGAGTTCGAGGGCGACCTTCTTCACGGTCTTCGCGGCCGACGCCATGATCCGCTGACCGGTCGCGAGGCTGCCGGTGAACGAGACCAGGTCGACGTCGGGGTGCTCGGACAGCGGCGCGCCGACCTCGGCGCCGGTGCCGAGGACGAGGTTCGCGACCCCGTCCGGGACCCCGGCCTCCTGCAACAGCTCGAACAGCTTGATCGTCGTGAGCGGCGTGATCTCACTGGGCTTGGCGACCAGCGTGTTGCCCGCGAGCAGGGCCGGCGCGATCTTCCAGGAGATCTGCAGCAGCGGGTAGTTCCAGGGGGCGATCAGGCCGCAGACGCCGACGGGTTCGTAGTCGATGCGGCTGATGACGTCTTCCGGCACCCCTGGGACGACCTTGGGGTGCAGCAGCCCGGCGAGGTTGCCGTAGTAGCGGAACACGGCGGCGACGTCGTCCACGTCGATGCGGCTCTCGACCAGCGTCTTGCCGGTGTCGAGCGTCTCGGTGCGGGCGATGTCCTCCTTGTCGCGCTCCAGCAGGTCCGCGACGCGGTGCAGCACGGCGGCGCGGTGTTCGGGACCGGCGTGCGGCCAGTCACCGTGGTCGAAGGCGTTCCTGGCCTTCCCGATCGCGGCGATCGCCTGGTCGCGGGTTTGGTCCTCGACCTCGGTGAGAACACTCTGGTCATAGGGGTTGATGATCTGCCGCACCGGCGACACTGGGCCTCCCTGTTCGTCTGTCCACGAAGGACATCGGGGTGTAGCCGGTCGCCGGTGGCGGTAAACCGTGACGACCGTCTCCTACTTCAGGTTCCTGCGGAGCCTGGTGAATAGTCGTGCGTTGCTCATGGCGATGATGCCGACGACGTCCTCCGGGTTCTCGTCGTCTCGATAGGTCGCCACGAACTTCCTGTCCTCGATGGACCCATCTTCGACGCGAACGTCACGCGTCGCTCGCCCGATGAACTGGATTCGCACGCCGTACTGGTCCGACCAGACGTAACCGCCGTTGGTGTGCGTGGCGACGGTCTCGCCCGCGAGCAGGTTGCGGGTGGCGACCTGTGCCTGTTCGGTCGCGCTCGTCCAGTGCTCGGCGCGGTGTCCCGCGCAGTTCGCGACGTCGCCCACCGCGACGACGTTCTTCACGTTCGTGACGCCGCCCGCGTCGCACAGCACGCCGTTGTCGAGGCGGACCGGTCCGCCGGCGAGCCAGTCCGTCGCCGGACGCGTGCCGATGCCCGCGACGACGACGTCAGCGTTGACTTGACGACCGTCCGCGAGGTTGATTCCGCCGTCAACGTTGACTGAATCAACGTTGATTCCGGTAATCAACGTTGATCCGTGGTCACCGTGCAGATGTCCACATGCAGCACCCATCTCGGCGCCGAGAACACGCGTGAGAGGCGTGGGAAGCGCCTCGACGACGGTGACGTCCTTGCCGAGAGCGCGCGCACTGGAGGCGATCTCGGCGCCGATGAACCCGGCGCCGATGACACCGACGTGCTGCGCGGTGCCGAACGCCTCGCGCAACTTGACCGCGTCGTCCAGCGTGCGCAGGACGTGCGTGCCGGGGATCGTGCGCGGCAGGCCACCGGTAGCGATGACGATGCCGTCGGCCTCGATGGTCGAGTCGTCGCTGAGCGAGACCTCGCCGGTGGAGAGCAGACCTGTGGCCCGCACCCCGAGGCGCCACTCGGCGTCGAGCGCGTCGAGGTCCTCCTGGTCGGCGAGCGGCACCGCCTCGACCTTGCCGAGCAGGAAGTCCTTCGAGAGAGGAGGCCTGTCATAGGGGAGATGGACCTCGTCGCCGACCACGACGAGCCGTCCGTCGAACCCCTGCTGGCGCAGTGCCTGCGCCGACCTCAGACCGGCCAGTGATGCGCCGATGATCGCGATCGTCCTCACGCCACGTCCTCGTTCACTTCGACATCGACATAGACCTCTCCATCTTTAACAAAAACCGGGTAGGTCCTCACCGATCGTTTGGCGGGCAGACAGGTCGGCTCGCCGGTGCGAAGGTCGAAGCTCGCGGCGTGCAGCGGGCACTCGACGAAGCAGCCCTCCAGCCAGCCCTCGCTGAGCGAGGCGTCCTGGTGGGTGCAGGTGTCGTCGATGGCGTAAAGGGCGCCGTCGGCGTTGAAGACCGCTATCGGCGCGTGAGGACCGACGACGCGCACCGCCTCCCCTGGGGGCAGGTCCACGAGAGCGCAGGCGCGGATCATCGTCGGCCTCCGTTGCGTAACACGGCACACGTTCCGAATGACGCAACACAATGTGAGGCCCGGACGACCCGCCGTCAAGAGTCCGACAGCCTGTTTTGCCTGTCGATTACTGTTGCGCGATGAGCAACTCCGACTCGGCAGCTCAGGTGCAGTCCGTCGACAGGGCCATCAGCGTGCTCGAACTCCTCGCCCAGGGCGAGGCGGGCATCACCGAGATCGCCGGTGAGCTGGGCGTGCACAAGTCCACGGTGTCCAGACTCGTCTCCGTCCTGGAGTCGCGCGGCCTGGTGGAGCAGCTCGGCGAGAGGGGCAAGTACGCCATCGGCTTCGGGGTCGTCCGCCTCGCCGGCGCCGCCACCGGCCGCATGGACCTCACGAAGCTCGGCCAGCCCGTCTGCCAGACCCTCGCGGACTCGTTCGGCGAGACCGTGAACATCGCCGTGCACGACGCCGGCGTCGCCATCAACATCACCCAGGCCCGCGGCTCGGCGGCCGTCTCCGCCGTGAACTGGATCGGCCAGCGCACACCCCTGCACGCCACGTCGTCCGGCAAGGTCCTGCTCGCGTACCTGCCGCAGGACGAGCGCGCGCGACTCGTCTCGATGCCGCTCGACGCCTACACCGAGAACACGGTCGTGGAGTCCGCACGACTGCTGTCGGAGCTGGAGGAGGTCGCGTCGAAGGGGTACGCGGCGTGCTTCGAGGAGCTCGAACTCGGGTTGCACGCGGTGGCCGTGCCGGTGCGCGGGCACCGCGGTGAGGTCGTGGCGGCGATGAGCGCGTCCGGGCCGTCGTACCGGCTGTCCCGGGAGCGGGTGCGGGAGATCGTGCCGGCGATGTCGTCGGCGGCCGCGGACCTCTCGGCGCAGCTCGGCTACTTCGCGGGCTGATCCCAGATCGCGACCCAGCCCCAGTCGGCGAGGTCCGCCCAGGACGTGCGGAGGTGTTCGGCGAGCGTGCCGCCGAACGCCACCGACGACTCGTGCGAGGCGTACGCGATCCAGTCGAGCGTGTCGTCGGTCCAGATCCCCTCCGCCCCGGTGTAGCTCGGCGCGAACTCGTCGAGGTCGAGCAGGCAGCTCGGATCGCCGTGCTCCCGGATCTCGACCACCCGGCGCAGCCCCGTGGCCGCCAGGGCCTCGTGCACCCGCTCGAACCCGCCCGCGTCCCACATCGCGTCGGCGCTGACCACCAGCACGTCCTCCGGCACGGTCTCGGCGATCAACGGGTGCCACAGTGTCTGGTCCCTCGCGAACCCCCACCGCCGCTCGAGCCGCCAGCGCCAGTCCTGCACCTCCTCGTCGCCGAAGACGCGCCGGTAGGGCAGCGGTTCGACGACGAGGTCCTCCGCCGTCACCCAGCTCCTGATCCCCCTGCGGAACAGCTCGCGTTCGGCGGCCGTCGCCTCGGCCTCGACCGCGCCGAGATCGGTGGTGAGGACCGATCGCGCCGACGACGCGGCGGTGGCGAGAGCGGTGGCGAGCCTGTCGACGGGCGGCAGGTCGTCGGGGTCGAGGCGCTCGACCTCCAGCAGCATCGCGGCCACCACGTCGTACCTGGGGAAGATCCGCTTGGCCTCGTCGGTGTAGCCGAAGCTCCTGCGCCCGTCGTCCGGCAGCGCGGCGTACTCGGCCCGCAACTTCCCGTCGCGGCTCATCAGGTACCTGCGCGCCATCGTGTGCAGGGTGATCGGCTCCATGCGCGGAACCTACGCGTTCGCCCGGTTTCCCCGCTGATCGCGCGAACGGCGGTATTGACAGCCGGACCCTCTAGCCGGATTTTGTTGCTGATAGCGGAACGAGTTCTGTTACTCGCAACTGCGGCGAAGGGTGTCCTGATGCCTGGTGCAGTGCCTCGCGTGGTGCTCGTGGGGGCGGGGATCGTCGGGTGCGCGCTGGCCGACGAGCTCACCGAACGGGGCTTCACCGACGTCACGGTCCTCGACCAGGCCGCCGGTCTCGCGGTCGGGGGATCCAGCTCGCACGCCCCCGGCCTGGTCTTCCAGACGAACCCGTGCCGCAGCATGACGCAGTTCGCCCGCTACACCGTCGAGAAGTACACGGCGCTCGGCTGCTTCGACCAGGTCGGCGGCCTCGAGATCGCGACCACCCCCGAAAGGCTCGCGGACCTCTCCCGCCGGCACGGCTGGGCCACGTCGTGGGGCGTGCAGAGCCGGTTGGTCGACGCGGACGAGGTCGCGCGCCTGCACCCGTTGCTGGACCGGGAGCAGCTGCTCGGCGGGTTCCTCATTCCGAGTGACGGGCTCGCGAAACCGGTGCTGGCGGCCGAGGTCCAGGCGCGGCGGGCGGCCGAACGCGGCGCGCGGTTCGTGTTCGGGCAGAAGGTCGTCGCGGTCGAGACGAGTGGTGACCGCGTGACCGGGGTGCGGACCGGGACGGACGTGTTCGCGGCCGACGTCGTCGTGTCGTGCGCCGGGATGTGGGGGCCGGTGCTGGGCGAGATGGTCGGGCTGACCGTGCCGCTCGTGCCCATGGCGCACCAGTACGCGTTCAGCGGTGACCTGGACGTTGACGCGGACGCGTTGGCACGCCGGCCGATTCTGCGGCATCAGGAAGCCGACCTGTACTTCCGCTCGCACGGCCAGGCGCTCGGCATCGGCGCGTACGGGCACAAGCCCATGCCGATCGCGGCAAAGGACATCACCGGCTCGGAGCTGCCGTTCACCGAGGAGGACTTCAAGTCGTCCTGGCAGTCGGCGGTCGAGCTGGTCCCGGCGCTCGCGGAGGCCGGGGTCGCGAGCGGGTTCAACGGGCTGTTCTCGTTCACCAGCGACGGGATGCCGTTGCTGGGCGAGCACCCGGGCCTGCGCGGGTTCTGGGTCGCGGAGGCCGTGTGGATCACGCACTCCGCGGGCGTGGCGCGGTCGGTGGCCGAGTGGATCGTCGACGGGCAGCCGGAGCTGGACCTGCACTCGAGCGACCTCAACCGGTTCGAGCAGGTGCAGCTCGCGCCGGACTACGTGCTGGAACGCAGCTGCCAGAACTTCGTCGAGGTCTACGACCTGCTGCACCCGTTGCAGCCCATGGAAAGCCCGCGGCCGCTCCGCACGAGCCCGTTCTACAGCAGGCAGCAGGAGCTCGGCGCGTTCTTCCTGGAGGCGTCCGGCTGGGAGCGGCCGCACTGGTACGAGGCCAACGCCGGGCTGCCCGAGGTCGCCGAGGTCCCGCACCGCGACGAGTGGGCGAGCCGCTACTGGTCGCCCATCTGCGGGGCCGAGGCGCTCGTGACGCGCAAGCGGGTCGCGTTGTTCGACATGACCCCGTTGAAGCGGCTGGAGGTCAGCGGACCGGGCGCGCTGGAGTTCCTGCAGCACATGACGACGAACAACCTCCAGCGCAAGCCGGGAGCGGTCGTCTACACGCTGCTGCTCGACGAGCAGGGCGGGGTGCGCAGCGACCTCACGGTCGCGCGCCTCGACGCCACGACGTTCCAGGTCGGCGCGAACGGCAACCTCGACCTCGACTGGCTCACCCGGCACGCTCCCGCCGACGTGTTCATCAAGGACATCACGGCCGGCACGTGCTGCATCGGCCTGTGGGGTCCTCTCGCCCGCGACCTGATCAACGACCTCCCGCACACCATGGACACGCAGAAGGGGTACTTCACCGCGCAACGGGCGTTCATCAAGAACGTCCCGGTGACCGCGCTGCGACTGTCCTATGTGGGCGAACTCGGCTGGGAGCTCTACACCACCGCGGACCTGGGCGCGAAGCTGTGGGACACGCTGTGGGAGGCCGGACAGCGGCACGGCGTCATCGCGGCCGGGCGCGGCGCGTTCACCAGCCTGCGCCTGGAGAAGGGCTACCGGTCGTGGGGCACGGACATGACCACGGAGCACGACCCGTTCGAGGCGGGCCTGGGGTTCGCGGTGCGGCAGGACAAGGAGTTCCTCGGCAAGGGGTCGCTGCACAACCTCACCTCGACCAAGAAGCTCACCTGCCTGACGATCGACGACCCGCACAGCGTCGTGCTGGGCAGTGAACCCGTGTTCCACCAAGGCGAACCGGTCGGGTACGTGACGAGCGCGGCCTACGGGTACACCACGGGCCTCAACATCGCGTACGCCTGGCTGCCCAGCGAGATCGACGACGAGGTGGAGATCGAGTACTTCGGGCGGAAGGTCACCGCGCGCCCGGCACCGGAGCCGCTCTTCGACCCCGAGATGAAGCGACTCCGCGGATGACCCACGACGTCATCGTGATCGGGCTCGGCGGAATGGGCAGCGCCGCCGCCTACCGGCTCGCCCAGCGCGGTCTGCGCGTGCTGGGGCTCGAGAAGTTCACGCCCGTGCACGCGCGGGGGTCGAGCCACGGCGGATCGCGCATCACTCGGCAGGCCTACTTCGAGGACCCGGCGTACGTGCCGTTGCTGCTCCGGGCGCACGAGATGTGGGACCAGGTCGAGCGGGACAGCGGCGAACGGATCTTCCACCGCGTCGGCGGCATCATCGTCGGCGCGCCGGACTCCGCGGCGATCAGGGGCAGCCGGGCCAGCGCCGAGCAGTGGGGAATCCGGCACGAACTGCTGGACGCGAACGAGATCCGCGCCCGCTTCCCGCGGCTGAACCCCGTGCCGGACGAGATCGCGCTCCACGAGGAGGGCGCGGGGTACGTGGTGCCGGAGAACGCCGTGCGGGCGCATCTCGCGCTCGCCGAGCGGGTAGGCGCCGAACTGCACTTCGAGGAACCGGTGACGCACTGGGAGCCGGGCAGGGTCACGACGTCCCGCGGAACCTACGAGGCCGGGCACGTCGTCGTGTGCCCAGGGCCGTGGGCGCCGGAGTTGCTGGGACACCTGGGAATCCCGTTTGAGATCGAACGTGCCGTCCAGTTCTACTTCACCCCGCGCGAGGACTTCCGCGACCACCCGGTCTACATCTGGGACCGAGCGGACGGCACGCGGTTCTACGGCTTCCCCGAGATCGACGGCGCCGTGAAGGTCGCGTTCCACCACGGCGGTCAGCCCTGCACGCCCGACACCATCGACCGCACGGTGCACGCCCACGAGGTCGAGACGATGGCGAACGCCACCGGGCCACCGATGCCCGGTGTGGCGGGAACGTTCCAGCGCGCCGCGACCTGCCTCTACACCAACACCGCGGACCGGCACTTCGTCATCGCGCGCGAGGGCGGCGTGACCGTGGCGTGCGGCTTCTCGGGGCACGGCTTCAAGTTCGTGCCCGTCGTCGGCGAGATCCTCGCCGACCTCACGATCGACGGGGCCACGCGGCACCCGATCGCCCTGTTCGACCCTGCTCGTCTGAGAGGCGGAGCATGACCGGCAGCCTGATCTCCACCCTTGAGGGCCGCTACTACACCGATCCCGCGATCTTCGCGCAGGAACAGGCGAGCATCTTCGAGAAGATGTGGTTCTGCGCGGTCCGTTCGGGCGACCTCCCCAACGCCGGCGACTTCCGCACGGTGCAGGTCGGGAGGGAGAGCGTGCTCATCGCCCGTGACCGCAAGGGCGCCCTCAACGCGTTCCTGAACGTGTGCCGGCACCGCGGCGCGCGCATCTGCGTCGACGAGGCCGGCAGCGTCAAACGGGCGTTCCAGTGCCCTTACCACGCCTGGACGTACGCGTTGGACGGAAACCTGATCGCCGCACCCAACCTCACCTCGATGCCGGACGTTGATCGCGTTGCGTACGGACTGACGAAGGTGCACTTGCGCGAATGGCTCGGCTACGTGTGGGTGAACCTCGCCGACGAACCTCCGACCTTCGAGGACGACGTGCTGAGCGCCGTCACCGAACGTTTGGGAACGCTCGACGCCCTCGACGGCTACGAGATCGACCAGTTGTCCGTGGGCAAACGGATCGTCTACGACGTCAAGGCCAACTGGAAGCTCATCATCGAGAACTTCATGGAGTGCTACCACTGCGCGACCATCCACCCCGAGCTCACCGAGGTGCTGCCGGAGTTCGCCGACGGCTACGCGGCGCAGTACTACGTCGGGCACGGCGCGGAGTTCGGTGACGAGATCAAGGGCTTCACCGTCGACGGCAGCGAGGGATTCGAGAAGCTCTCCGCCCTGGAAGAGGAACGCGACAGGAAGTACTACGCGATCACGGTCAAACCGCAGGTGTTCATCAACCTCGTACCGGACCACGTGATCATCCACCGCATGTACCCGCTGGCCGCGGACCGGACGGTCGTCGAGTGCGATTGGCTCTACGCCAAGGAAGTCGTGGACACCGGGCGTGACGTCTCTCGCTCGGTCGAGCTGTTCCACCGGGTGAACGAACAGGACTTCGAAGCCTGCGAGCGATGCCAGCCCGCCATGGCGTCCCGCGCCTACGCGCAGGGAGGGGTGCTGGTGCCCTCGGAGCACCACATCGGCGGATTCCACGCGTGGCTGGTCCGCAAACTGGAATCAGCCGACTAGGGGATCGACTCGTCACCCGTGCACGCGAAAGCTGGCACGGGTGATGGAGCAGACCAACTTCTTGCTCCCCCAAGGGGAGCCCGATCTCCTCCGCCGCATCAGGCTGCTGGCCGAGCGGGCGGAACGGACGGCGCACAACAGGTCCAACTTCGTGGGACCGCCGCCGTCGCAGGAGCACCTGGACATACTCGCGGAGATCAGGAAGCTGACCGACGAGATGACCGCGGCGGCGGTGACCGGGAACGCCAGACGGGCCGAGACGCTGCCCCGGCCCGCCAGACCGGCGGACGACCTCGTCGTCCCCGGGAAGATCTGACCGTCAGCGCCGCTGGCCGCGGACCATCTTCACGAGACCCTTCATCGTCTCCTCCAAGCCGGAGCCGAACGGGTTGTCGTGCACGAGGTACGTCCACGTCGAGCTGGGGCGCTTCACCCCGGCATCGGCGAGGTCGTAGCCCTCGTCGGTGATCTTGGCCGCCTCGTACTTCTCCCTGGTGAGCTCCCACGACTCCGGCACGATCTTGTTGAACGCCGGGATGGCCTCGCGGTGGAACTCGTCGAGCGGGTTCTGCCGGGCCAGCGCACGCAGGTGGATGCCCTCGCGCAGGTCCGACAGGAACGTCAGGTGGTGCGTCCACAGGTCGTCGAGGAAGAACAGCGTGATCTTGCGGGCGGCGTCGGCGGCCACCTCGTCGGGAGCGCCCTCCTTCTCGCCGACCTTCTCGAACGCGGCGTTCGTGCGCAGCACGACGTCGCGGTGCTTGAGCAGGATCTCGCGCTGGTGCTCGATCAGCTTGTTGTAACGCCACGTGTTGCGGTGGATCTCCAGGTTCACGCCCTCCGCCACGCGCTGGGCGTGCTCGAAGGTGTGCAGCAGGCCCTTGTCGTGCACCCGTCCGTCGTTGTCCACTTCGGACGGGTCCTCGGCGTCCGGCGCGTACTGGGTGATCAGGTCGTCCTGCATGGACGAGAAGAACACCGAGCCGCCGGGGTCGCCCTGACGGCCCGCGCGGCCGCGCAGCTGGTCGTCCAGGCGTGAGGACGAGTGGCGGCCGGAGCCGATCACGTACAGGCCGCCCAGCTCGGCGATCCGGTCGTGGTCCTCGCCCTCGTGACCACCGAGGCGGATGTCCGTACCGCGACCGGCCATCTGCGTGGAGACCGTGATGCGCCGGTACGAGCCGGCGTCGGCGATGATCGACGCCTCCTCGGCGTCGTTCTTCGCGTTGAGCACCACGCACTCGATGTCCGCGGCGCGCAGCTTCGAGGAGATCCGCTCGGACTCGGCGACGTCGAGCGTGCCGACGAGGATCGGGCGGCCCGTCTCGTGGACCTTCTTGATCTCCTCGACGATCGCGTCTTCCTTCTGCTCCAGCGTCGCGTAGAGGCGGAAGTGCTCGTCCTCGCGGATGTTCTCCTTGTTCGGCGGGATCACGAGCACCTCGAGCTCGTAGAACTCCCGCAGCGTCTCCGCGACGGCGACGGCGGTACCGGTCATGCCGCAGCGCGTCGGGTAGCGCGAGAGCAGCGCCTGCACCGTCATCGAGTCCAGGATCTCGCCCGACTCGGTCGTCTGGACGTTCTCCTTGGCCTCGACCGCGGCCTGCAGGCCGTCCGGCCACCGCTGGAGCTTCGCAACGCGGCCGCGCGTGTCGTTGATCAGGTGCACCTTGCCGTCACGCACGATGTAGTCGACGTCGCGGTGCAGCAGCACCTGCGCGTGCAGCGCCACGTTGACCTTGGACAGCGTGGACGTCACGTGCTCCTGCGAGTACAGGTCGATCTCGCCGAGCGCCCGCTCGACGGCCTCCGACCCCGCACCCGTGAGGAAGACGTTGCGCTCCTCGTCGTCGATCTCGTAGTGCAGTTCCTGCCGCAGCCGCTTGACCAGGTCGGCGATGACGGGGTCGGCCGCCTCCGCGCTGGTCGAGCCGGCGAGCACGAGCGGCACGCGCGCCTCGTCGACGAGCACCGAGTCGGCCTCGTCGATCAGCGCCACCTCGGGCTCGGGCACGATGATGTCGTCGGGGCTCGTGACGATCCGGTCGCGCAGGATGTCGAACCCGATCTCGCTGACCGGCGCGTACGTGACCTCGCGCTGGTAGGCCTCGCGGCGCTCCTCGGCCTTCGACGAGCCGTTGATCCAGCCCACCTCGACCCCGAGCAGCCGGTACAGCGGCCCCATCCACTCCGCGTCGCGCTGGGCCAGGTAGTCGTTGACGCTGACCACGTGGACGCGCTTGCCCTTGATCGCGAACCCGGCCGCGGCCATCGCGCCGGCGAGCGTCTTGCCCTCACCGGTCGCCATCTCGACCACGAGGCCGCTCAGCATGCCCAGGGCGCCCAGCACCTGCACGTCGAACGGCCGCTGCCCGATCGCGCGCTCCGCGGCCTCCCGCGTGAGCGCGACGAGCTCGGTGTCCGTGCTCTCCTCGCGCAGCTTCTTCGCGTGGGCGGTCAGCTCCTCGTCGCTGAACGCCTTGAACGCGTCAGCGTGTTTCTCCACGTCCTTGAGCATTGCCTGGAACGGGGCGAGGTCGACCGAGCCCGGTTTCTGCGCGAACCTGCGCATCCGCTGCTTGAAGCGCGCCATGAGAGTGGTCACGACGCGCCAACGTACGGCATCGGCTCCAGGTTCCGCAGAGGTCTTGACTGTGAAGGCCCGATTTGGTCGTTATGTCGGGCCTTCACAGTCCCTGATCAGGCCCGTTCCGGCTGGTGCGTCTCCGGCAGCTTCAGCACCGACACCAGCGTGCACAAGCCCATGACCAGCAGGAACGCCGACACGGACATCGACGTCCCGGTCGCGCCCAGCAGTGCGGTCATCACGAACGGCGTGCCGCCGCTGACCAGGATCGACGCCAGCTGGTAGGCGAGAGAGGCGCCCGAGTACCGGACGTGCGGCGCGAACAGTTCACCCAGGTACGCGGCGATCGGCCCGTACACGAGAGAGGACGCGACGCCTCCGACCGTGTTCGCGACGAACAGCAACAGCAGCGAGCCCGTGTCCACGAGCAGGAAGTACGGGAACGCCCACACGATCAGGCCGACCGTGCCCGCGATGATCAGCGGCCGCCGTCCCATCCGGTCGCTCAGCGCACCGGCGTAGAGGATCACCGGGACGCTCACGAGAGAGGACAGCAGGCTCACGACCAGCACGGACTCGCGAGAGAGGCCGAGCGTGGTCGTCGCGTAGGACAGCACGCCGGCGATCGACACGTAGAAGATCGCGTTCGAGGCGAACATCAGGCCCGCGCCGAGCAGGATCGGCTTGCGGTGCGTGCGGAGGGCCTCCTTCAGCGGTGCGTGCTTCACGGCCGGAGCGTTCGCACGGCGCTCCTGCAGTTCCTTGAAGACCGGGCTGTCCTCGACCTTCAGCTGGATGAACAGCACCACGGGGAAGAGGAGCGCCGAAGCGAGGAACGGCACGCGCCAGCCCCACGACGCGAAGGCCTCCGGTGAGAGAGACGTCGTGGCACTGATGAAGGCGACGTTGCCCAGCAGCACGCCGATCGGAACGCCGGCCTGGCCGAACGTGCCCGCGAAACCGCGTTTGCGCGGGCCCGCCGACTCGGTCAGCAGCAGGACCACGCCGCCCCACTGCCCGCCGACCGCGATGCCCTGCAGGAAGCGCAGCAGGACCAGCAGCAGGGGAGCACCGACGCCGATGGACGCCGTCGTGGGCAGCAGGCCGATGAGGAACGTGGCCCCGGCCATCAGCGCGAGGCAGATGACGAGGGCCGGTTTGCGGCCGACCCTGTCACCGACGTGCCCGAACACCAGGCCGCCGAGCGGGCGCGCGATGAAGCCCGCCCAGAACGTGCTGAAGGACAGGAGCAGGGCCACGATCGGTGTGGCCTCGGGGAAGAACAGCTTGGGGAACACCAGTGCCGCGGCAGTCGCGTAAATGAAGAAGTCGTACCACTCAAGACTCGAACCGACGAGTCCGGCTGCCATCAGCCGGCGTAAGGTCTTCTGTTCCGCAGGGGCGACGCTGACCACGGATTCTCCTTCACCACGTGTCGATGAACGGGCGTTTCTTCCCTTGGGGACGGGAAGTTGCGGGGGCCAGCGCCGTGGCGATCCAGCGGCGCGTGTCGGCCGGGTCGATCACGTCGTCGATCTCGAAGACCGAGGCGACGTTGAGGGCTTTGCCGTGCTCGTAGGCCATCGCGACCATCTGGTCGTACCGCGTCTTCCGCTCGTCCGGGTCCTCGATGGCGTCGAGTTCTTTCCTGAAGCCGAGTTTGATGGCGCCTTCGAGCCCCATCGGACCGAACTCCCCGGTGGGCCAGGAGATCGCGAACCGCGGCACCTTGAGGCTGCCGCCCGCCATGGCCTGGGCGCCGAGGCCGTAGGCCTTGCGGAGCACGACGAGTCCGAAGGGGACGGTCAGGTTGGCGCCCGTCACGACCATGCGGGTGAGGTGGCGGACGGTGGCGGTGCGTTCGGCGTCCGGGCCGACCATGAACCCCGGGGTGTCGGTCAGGGAGACGACCGGCAGGTCGAACGCGTCGGCGAGCTGGAGGAAGCGGGCGCACTTGTCGGCGGCGTCGGCGTCGATGGCGCCGCCGTTCACCATCGGGTCGTTGGCGATGATCGCGATGGGACGGCCCTCGACGCGGACGAGCGCGGTGATGATCGCCTTGCCGAAGCCCGCACGGAGTTCGAGCACGCTGCCGGTGTCGGCGAGGGTGTCGACGACGGCGCGGACGTCGTAGGCGCGGAGGCGGTTCTCGGGGACGGCGTGGCGGAGCAGGCGCTGGTCGTCACAAGCCCATTCAGCCGAAGTGCCTTGGAAGTACGAGAGGTACTTCTTCGCGACGGTCACCGCTTCTTCTTCGGACCCGACCACGACGTCCACGACGCCGTTGGGCACCTGCACGTCCAGCGGCCCGATCTCCTCCGGCCGGAACACGCCGAGCCCGCCGCCCTCGATCATCGCCGGGCCGCCCATGCCGATGTTCGCGCCCTCCACCGCGATGATCACATCGCACGTGCCGAGCAGTACCGCGTTGCCCGCGAAGCACCGTCCGGCGACCACGCCGATCAACGGCACCTGCCCGCTGAGCTGGGCGAACGCGTGGAACGAGCCGCAGTCGAGGCCGCTGACCATGCTGTGGTCGGTGTCGCCGGGACGTCCGCCGCCGCCCTCGGCGAACAGCACCACCGGCAGGTTCTCCTGCTGCGCCAACGCGAAGAGCCGGTCCTTCTTCTGGTGGTTGCGCATGCCCTGGGTGCCCGCGAGCACGGCGTAGTCGTAGGACATCGCCACGACCCGTGAACCGTTGACCACGCCGATGCCGGCCACCAGCCCGTCCGCGGGCGTGCGCTCGATCAGGTCCGGAAGCGACCTGCGCTGCCGTTGCGCGGCGATCGCGAGGCCGCCGTACTCGACGAACTCCGAACACAGGTCGGCGATGTTCTCCCGCGCGGTCCGTCCACCCCGTGCGTGCCGTTTCGCTTCGGCTTCCGGGCGGGAGAAGTCGTGCCGCGCCAGCACCTCGTCGAGGTCCGGGCGCACGAAAGAGGGATCGATCTCGGCAACGTCCTCAGTGGAATCACCGACGCCGGAAGCCAGCACCTGGCCCTCGGACACGGTGTCACCGACGGACACCAGCACCTCGCCGGACACCCGGACGACGTGCTGCATCTTCATCGCTTCCAGCACCACGGCGTCCGCGGACACCTCGACCACCGTGCCGGCCAGCGGCGCCCGCATGCCCGTGACGGGCTCCTCGACCACGAAGTCGGTCGTCGTGCCGACGACGTCCCGCGCCAGAAGTCCCCGCAGGAACTCCAGGTTCGTTTGAACGCCCTCGATCCGGAACTCGCCCAACGCCCGCCGCACCCGGTTCAGGGCGACGTCCAGGTCCTCGCCGTGCACCACGAGCTTCGCGAGCAGCCCGTCGTACCGCGTCCCGACCCGGTAGCCGACGTACCCGTGCGTGTCGACCCGCACGCCAGGGCCGGACGGCAGCGCGAACGCCCCCAGAACGCCACCGGAGGTCTGGTTGACCCGCACCTGCACGGCCGCACCGCGGTCGTGGGGCGTGAAGTCCACGTCACCGCCCCAGGCGAGCAGCAGCTGGGTGCGCACGAGGTCCACTCCGGACACCATCTCGGTCACCGTGTGCTCGACCTGCAGCCGGGGGTTCACCTCGAGGAACGCGAACGAGTCCCCGGACACCAGGAACTCGACCGTGCCGACCCCGGTGAACCCGACGGCCGAGGCGATCGACACCGCTGCGGAGTGCAACGCCTTGCGCAGCACCGGGTCCAGCAGGGGAGCGGGCGCGATCTCCACGAGCTTCTGGTGCCGCAGCTGCACCGAGCAGTCGCGGTCGCCGATCACCGAGGTGCCGACCAGCTGCACCTCGACGTGCCGGGCGGAGGGCATCAGCCGTTCGAAGTAGACGTCGTCGTTCCCGAAGGCCGCCAGCGCCTCCGCCCGGCACGCGGCGACGGCGCCGTCGAGTTCGGAGGGCTCGAACACCGCCCGCATGCCCTTGCCGCCACCGCCGGAGACCGCCTTCACCATTACCGGGAACGTGCCGGGTGGGGCGTCCAGCACCGGAATCCCCAGTGACGCCGCCAGTTCCCGTGCTCGCCGCTTGTCACCGAGCAGTTCCAGAACGTCAGCGGACGGCCCGACGAACGTCAGTCCGCGGTCGGAACACGCCCGGGCGAAAGCCGCGTTCTCCGACAGGAACCCCCACCCCGGATGCACCGCGACGCACCCCTCGGCGGCATCCAGCAGCTGGTCCACGTCGAGGTATGGAGAGGGCCCGCGCAGCGCCACGGCCCGGTCCGCCAGGGTCACGTGCAGCGACGAGGCGTCGTCCTCCGCGTACACCGCCACGGTGCGAATCCCCAGGTCAGCGGCCGCGCGCAGCACGCGGACGGCGACCTCACCCCGGTTGGCGACGAGCAGCACGGGTTACCTCCTGAGCGACCGCTTAGTATGTGACGGCGGTCGCATGTTGCCATCTGAAGTGAACGGAAGTCCATACGGAACCGATCGTGGTGCTGAGGCGTCAACGGAACACTTCGCCGCGAATGGGCGATCCAGTTGGCAGACTCCCCGCAAACATGCGAAGGGCTTTCAGGAGGCCGCAGTGGTGTTCAAGAGGATGATGCGCGCGTTCGGTGTCGGCGGGCCGACGGTCGACACGGTGCTGACGAACCCGAACGTCCGGCCCGGCGAGGTGCTGTCCGGCGAGGTGCGCATCGCGGGCGGCGACCACCCGGCCGAGATCGACCACGTCACGCTCGCGCTGCTCACCCGCGTCGAGGTCGAGAGCGGCGACAACGAGTACAACACCAACATGGAGTTCCACAAGTTCTCCGTGGGCCAGCGGATCCTCGCCCAGCCGCACCAGAACATCTCGCTGCCGTTCCAGGTCCCGGTGCCCTTCGAGTGCCCGATCAACGTCGTGGGCGGCGGGCAGCTGCACGGCATGCGGCTCGGCCTGCGCACCGAGCTCGAGGTCCGCGGCGCCGTCGACCCCGGCGACCTCGACCCGATCTGGGTGCACCCGCTGCCGTCGCAGGACGCCGTGCTCCAGGCGTTCGGGCAGATGGGTTTCCGCTTCACCAAGGCGGACAACGAGAAGGGCCGCATCTACGGCGTCCCGCAGCAGCTGCCGTTCTACCAGGAGATCGAGTTCTACCCGCCGCCGCAGTTCTCCGGCCGCCTCAAGCAGGTCGAGCTGACGTTCGTCACGACGCCGCACGAGCTGCACGTGATCCTCGAGGCCGACAAGCGCGCCGGCCTGCTCCGCGCCGGTGGTGACGCCTACGGCCGCTTCGCCGTCTCGCACCAGCAGGCCGTCGGTACGGACTGGACCGCGACGATCAACCAGTGGATGGCGCAGGTCTCCGGCAGCCGCTGGTAACCCGAACGGTCGATGGCGTTAGGCCTCGTGCTGCGTGTTCTGTCCGCTGAAGGGATGATCTCGGCCAAGATCCGAAATCATCGCGGAGGAGGCGGCATGGGCATCGGCAGCATCATCGGTGCGCTCGTCATCGGCCTGATCCTGGGCGTGCTCGGCCGGCTGTTCGCGCCGGGCAAGCAGAGCATCCCGATCTGGCTGACGATCATCGTCGGCATCGTGGCCGCGTTCATCGGCACGTGGATCGCGCGGCTGCTCGGCGTGGAGGACACGCCGGGCATCGACTGGATCGAGCTGATCGTCCAGGTCGTGGTCGCCGCGGTCGGCGTGTCGGTCGTGGCCGGCGTGTACGGCCGCAAGTCGGTCAGCTAGCCGGACGGACCATCCTCAGGACGAGGTCGGCGTACATCGCGCCGATCTCGTCCGGGGTGCGCTTGCCCTCCGGCTGGTACCAGCGCGCGACGTCGATGCAGAGCGACAGCACGGCCAGGGTCGCGCCCTTCAGGTCGGGGACGTCGAACACGCCCTCGCGCACGCCGTCCGCGATGTAGGAGCGCATCCGCTGCTCGATCTGCCGGCGCAGCCCCGCCACCTGCTCGTGGTGTTCGGGCGAGAGGGCGCCGAGTTCGTACTGCACCACCCGCGCCGTCGTGTGGAACTCCGCGTGCCATCCCGCGAACGCCGCCACGGCGTTCTTCAGCCGCTCCACCGCGTCCTGCCCCTCGATGCTCGACAGCAGCGCGAGCGACGTCTCGTGGCCGACGAGCGAGATGTTGAACAGAAGCTCCTCTTTGGACCTGTAGTGGATGTACACGGCCGCGGGCGACATCCCGGCCCGTGAGGCGATGTCCCGCGTGGTCGTGGCGTGGTACCCCTTGTCCGCGAACGCCTGGACGGCCGCGATGAGCATCCGGCGGGCGGCCTCGGGGGTGACCGTGCGCCACGTCTCGTCGAGCAGCGCGAACCCGTCCAGTCCGGTCGTCGTCATCGGGCGGCTCCTAGCGTGTTGACAGGTGATGGATCGTACTGCACGCTAAGCGTGCGCTTAGCTCTAAGCAACCGCTTAGTATGGAGGTCAGTGGTGCAGCGGACGCTGTTCAACGAGGATCACGCCGCGTTCCGGGAGTCGGCGAAGGCGTTCGTCGAGCGCACGATCACCCCGAACATCGAGAAGTTCATCGAGCAGCGGGTGATCGACCGCGACGTGTGGCTCGAGGCCGGTCGCCAAGGCCTGCTGGGTCTGGAGATCCCGGAGGAGTACGGCGGCAGCGGCGCGAACGACTACCGCTTCAACACCGTCTTCGCCGAGGAGCTGTGCCGGGTCAACGCCGCGGTGGCGTCCTCGATCGGCATCCACGGCGACGTCGTGGCGCCCTACCTCGTCGACCTGTGCACCGAGGAGCAGAAGCAGCGCTGGCTGCCCGGCATGTGCACCGGCGAGATCAAGACCGGCATCGCGATGACCGAGCCGTCCGGCGGCTCCGACCTCGCGGCGCTGAAGACCAACGCCGTGCGCGACGGTGACGACTGGATCCTCAACGGCTCCAAGACGTTCATCACCAACGGCTACACCGCCGACATGATCGTCGTCGCGGCCCGCACCGACCCGTCGAAGGGCTCCCGCGGCATCTCGCTGTTCGCCGTCGAGACCGGCATGGCGGGCTTCGAGCGCGGCCGCAAGCTCGACAAGGTCGGCCAGCACCCGTCCGACACCGCGGAGCTGTTCTTCTCCGACGTGCGCCTGCCCGCCGCGAACCTGATCGGCGAGGAGGGCCAGGGCTTCATCTACATGATGGAGCGCCTGCCGCAGGAACGGATCGGCGCCGCCATCTCGAACCTCGCGCACGCGCAGGGCATCTTCGACGAGACGCTCGAGTACGTGAAGGAGCGCAAGGCGTTCGGGCAGTCGATCGGCAAGTTCCAGCACAACAAGTTCCTGCTGTCGGAGCTGCGCACCAAGCTCGACGTCACGCAGGCGTTCGTCGACACGCTGACGATGCAGCACGTCCGCGGCGAGCTGAGCCCGGTCGAGGCGGCACAGGCGAAGTACTGGAGCGCCGACATCGAGAACGAGGTCATCGACGCCTGCGTGCAGCTGCACGGCGGCTACGGCTACATGACCGAGTACCGCGTCGCCCGCGCGTGGATGGACGCCCGCGTCACGAAGATCTGGGCGGGCTCCAACGAGATCATGAAGGAACTCATCGGCCGCGACCTGGGCCTGTAGGAGGAGAACGACATGCCGGAAGCAGTCATCGTCTCCACCGCCCGGTCGCCGATCGGCCGTGCCCGCAAGGGTTCTCTCGCGTCGATGCGGCCGGACGACCTGGCCGCGCAGGTGATCTCGGCCGCGCTGGGCGACATCCCGGCGTCCGAGATCACCGACCTGCACCTCGGGTGCGCGGAGCCGCAGGACGAGCACGGCCAGAACATCGCGCGCCGCGTCGCCGTGCAGCTCGGCCACGACGGCCTGCCCGGCACGACCGTGAACAGGTTCTGCGCCTCGTCGGTGCAGACCGCGCGGATGGCCTTCCACGCCATCAAAGCGGGGGAGGGCAACGCGTTCATCTCGGCCGGTGTGGAGTGCGTGTCGCGGTACATGCACTCCGGCACGCCGTCGTTCAACCCGCTGTTCGACGAGGCGCAGCAACGGACCCTGGACACGGCGGCCTCCAACGCGCCGTGGACCGACCCGCGCCTGGACGGCAAGCTGCCCGACTACTACATCGCGATGGGCCAGACGGCCGAGAACGTCGCGACGCAGCTCGGGATCTCGCGGCACGACCAGGACGAGTTCGGCGTGCGGTCGCAGAACCTCGCGGAGAAGGCGATCGCGGACGGGTTCTTCGCCCGCGAGATCACGCCGATCACCCTGGCCGACGGCACCGTGGTCTCCACGGACGACGGCCCGCGCGCCGGCGTGACCTACGAGGCGGTCTCCCAGCTGAAGACCGTCTTCCGCCCCGAGGGCACGGTCACCGCGGGCAACTGCTGCCCGTTGAACGACGGCGCGGCCGCGGTCGTGGTCATGAGCGACGTGCGGGCCCGCGAGCTCGGCCTGACCCCGTTGGCGCGCATCGTGTCCACGGGCGTCTCCGGCCTCTCGCCGGAGATCATGGGTCTCGGCCCGGTCGACGCGACGAAGCAGGCCCTGGGCCACGCCGGTCTGTCCATCTCGGACATCGACCTGGTGGAGATCAACGAGGCGTTCGCCGTGCAGGTGCTCGGCTCCCAGCGCGCGCTGGGCATCGACATCGACAGGCTGAACGTGCACGGCGGCGCGATCGCGCTCGGGCACCCGTTCGGCTCGACCGGCGCCCGGATCATGACGACGCTGATCAACGGCATGCAGGCCCGCGACGCCCAGTTCGGCCTCGAGACCATGTGCGTCGGCGGCGGCCAGGGCATGGCGATCATCCTGGAAAGGCTTTCGTAGTGGGAATCCTGGACAAGTTCCGCCTGGACGGGAAGGTCGCGATCGTCACCGGCGCGTCCTCGGGGCTCGGCGTCGCGTTCGCCAAGGGCCTCGCCGAAGCCGGTGCGGACGTCGTGCTCGCGGCCCGTCGTGCGGACAAGCTGAAGGACACGGCCGCACTGGTCGAGTCCGCCGGGCAGCGCGCCCTGGTCGTGCAGGCCGACGTCTCGAAGCCGGAGGACTGCCGCGAGGTCGCCCGTGCGGCGGCCGAGTTCGGCACCGTCGCCGTGCTGGTGAACAACGCGGGTGTCGCGTCGGCCGTGCCGGCTTCGCGGGAGACGCCGGAGGAGTTCCGCGGCGTCGTGGACGTCAACCTCAACGGTGCCTACTGGATGGCGCAGGCCGTGGCCTCGGTCATGAAGTCCGGCGGCTCGATCATCAACATCTCCAGCGTGCTCGGGCTCGTCACCGGCGGCATCCCCCAGGCCGCGTACTCGGCGTCGAAGGCCGGGCTGCTCGGCCTGACGCGGGACCTGGCGCAGCAGTGGACGGGTCGCAAGGGCATCCGCGTCAACGCGATCTGTCCCGGGTTCTTCGCCTCGGAGATGACCGACCAGTACCCGCCCGGGTACCTCGAGAAGATGCAGGCCTCTCTGCCATCCGGGCGAATCGGCGACCCGGAAGAACTAGCCGCGGCCGTTCTGTTCCTCGCCTCGCCCGCGGGCGGTTACGTTACCGGCGAGACGCTCGTCGTCGACGGTGGTGCCGTGATCGTCTGACTCCAGGGGGAGCCGTGCGGGAGCCCGAGTTCAAGGTGGTCGACCCGCGAAGACGGTTCCTGCTGTGGTTCGTGCCGCCGCTGGCGGTGTTCGTGTCCGGGCTGGTGGTGTTGCTCGTGTCGGGGCACGTCACCGGCCCGTTCCGGTCTGTGACGGTCGTGCGGGCGCTGTTCGCCTCCAAGCGCGACTTCTTCCAGGACGAGCAGGTCAAGCGGATCCTGATGGCCCGCGGCTACCAGGTGCACGTGACGCCGGTCGGGTCCCGCGACCTGGCGAACAAGCCCGACCTCGACTCGTACCACTTCGTGTTCCCGTCCGGGCACGTGGCGAACGAGCAGGTGAAGTCGCGCCGGGCGGGCAAGCACGTGGTGCCGTACCGGCCGTTCTTCACGCCGGTCGTGCTCGCCACGTTCCGCGAGTACGCCGAGGCGCTGGTGAAGGCCGGCGCAGCCACCCGCAACGGCGACCTCTACTACGACCTCAAGATGGACGAGTTCAAGAAACTCTCCGACGACCGCAAGCGGTGGCGGGACTACGGCCTGGCCAACGAGAACCGGATCACCGTGCAGTCGCCGGACCCCTGCAAGGCCTATTCGGGCGCGACGCTGGTCGGGTTCTTCGCCACCGCTTTCGGTGACGAGCCGCCGCAGACCGTCGAGGCGGCGGAGAAGCTGGCGCGGGAGGTCAAGCCGTACGTCGACGCCCAGGGCCAGGCCGGTGACGACATGGCCCCGAAGTACTTCGTGCCGGAGGGGCGCACCCACGCCGTCATCGCGGTGATCTACGAACACCAGTACATCGCCTACCAGTTGCGGCAGAAGAGCGTCGACACCGAACGGGTGCTGCTCTACCCGGAGAAGCAGCACCAGAGCACGCCCGAGCTGATCTCGTTCACGCCGGAGGGCGACCGGATCGGCGAACTGATGATGAACGACCCGGACCTGCGCCGCCGCGCGGTCGAACTGGGCTTCCACTCGCTGGGGTGGAACGGGGAGACCGGCGCCGACTTCGGGACCTACATCGCGTCCCGCGGACTGCCGGAACCGCCTGCCGGGGCGAAGGGCAGGGTGGAGCTGCCCAGGGCGGAGCTCTTCGAGCGCATGCTCGACGTCGTCGGCGAGTGCAAGTGAGGGTGCTGGCGGCGGTCCTGCTGCTCCTGCTGACCGCGTGCACGTCCAGCACGCCGCCGGTCCGGTTGACGGTGCTGGCGAGCACGGAGCTGGCCGACCTCGGACCGGTGCTCGCGGAGCTGAAGAAGGCCACCGGGATCGAGCTGGCCGTGGAGCACCGCGGCACGGTCGAGGCGAGCAGGTCGCTCGACGGCTTCGACCTGGCCTGGTTGTCCACCACCAGGTTCCTGCGGCTGCGCGGCGCCGAACCCGAGCTGGCGACGAGCGTCATGACCTCCCCGGTGGTGCTCGGGGTGAAGCGGTCGAAGCGAGCCGTGCTCGGGGAGCGGCCGACGTGGGCGGACGTCGCGGACCGGGCCGCGCTGGGCCAGTTCCGCTACGGCATGGCGGATCCGCGCGTGTCCGGTGGTGGGATGGCGGCGTTGATCGGGGTCGCCACGGCGGCCGCGGGGACCGGCGCGCCCCTGAGGCCCGAGGACGTGAGCTGCGACCGGTTGCAGGGTTTCCTCGCGGGACGGGCGTTCGACGTGCCGGACCCGGTGGGCGAGTTCACCCGGCGGTCCGATGTGGACGGGCTGGTCGCCCACGAGTCGGAGTTGTTGTCCCTCAACGCTTCCCTGCCGGAACCGCTGGAGATCGTCTACCCGCGTGACGGCATCGTCCTGTCGGACTACCCGCTGATGCTGCTCAAACCCGAGCACCGGGCGGTGTACGACCGCGTGGTGGAGTGGCTTCGAGCGCCTGCCGCCCAGCAGATGATCGCCGACCGCACCTGGCGCCGCCCGGTCGAGCCGTCCGTGCGGCGCAACGAGAAGTTGCGCGCCGACCTCGGCACCGCGCTCTACTTCCCGGACAGCTCCGAGGTGATCGACCGGCTGCTGCTGTTCCACGACCGCGCGGGCGACGGCCGCCAGGTGGTCTTCGTGCTGGACTACTCGACGTCCATGCGCGGCCCGCGCCTCGCCGGCCTGCGCGAGGCGTTCGCGTCGCTCAACGGGTTCGACCGCTTCTACGTCGGGGAGACCGTGACGATCATCCGGTTCGCGGGCACGGTGCTGGAAGAGCGTTCGATCACCGTGCGCGGTCGCGAGGACCTCGACGCGCTGCTCGCCGTCGTCGCGTCCGAGGACCTGCGGGACAACACCGCGATCTGGGCCGCGCTGGAACGCGGGTTGCAGCTGGCGCGAGGGGAGACGGCGGTCGTGCTGATGACCGACGGCGAGAACAACGCGGGCCCGTCGGTCGACGAGTTCCTGCGGGTGGGCCGCGGCGAAGTGCCCGTGTACCCGATCAGGTTCGGCGAGGCTTCCACGGCCGAGTTGGACCGGGTGGCCCAGGCGAGCGGTGGCCGTCTCGTCGAGGCCGGCGCGAAGCCGTTGCTGGAAGCGGTGAGGGAGATCCGTGGCTGTCGATAGAGCGCTCTGGTGGTCGGTCTCGTGGGGCTGGATCCTCGTCTGGACGGCGACCGTGCTCGCGCTGATAGCGGTGCTCGCGCTTGTCTGGCACCGGATCCGCCGCCGCGAGGTGGAACCCGAGGTCCCCGGCATCCTGTTCTACGTCCACGCCCAGCGCATGATCAACCTGTGCAAGGTGGGCCGCTACGACGACGCCGTGACCCGTCAGTTCGTCAAGCAGATCACCGTCACCAAGAACGGCAAGCTCCAGGTGGGCCCCAGCGAGTTCGGCATAGGCGTGGACGGCTCGGTCGTGGAGCAGAACACCGACACCTACGAGAAACCCGCCACCGAGATCGACGTCATCGGCGTCGTCCTGGCGGGCCTCCGCGCCGCCCACGGCGTGGTGGACGTCGACCTGACCGCGCAGACCATCCGAGCCGACTCCCGGCACGGAGGCAGGACCATGCGCCTCAACGACATCCGCGACTACGTCTCCCTGCACGGCCGCTTCGAGGTGGGGGACGGCGACGACCCGGCCGTCCTGCACTCCCCGGTCGGCGGCGGCACGGTCCGCGTCGAATGCGACCGGGCGAGCCTCCGCGACACCCTCCCACCGGGCCAGTTCAACGCCCGCTGCCTCGGCAAGGTGCAGTCCTGGAACGCCGCCACCGGCGAGATCGTCGTGCTCCCGGTCGTCGTATTCCAGTAGACGCGTGGGGGACGATCAACGGCGTGATCGCATTGGACGAGGTGTTGGTGGTCGACGTGGAGTCGACGTGCTGGGAGGGCTCGCCGCCTCCCGGTGAGGTGTCGGAGATCATCGAGATCGGGATCTGCCCGCTCGAGGTCGCTTCGGGGAAGCGCGGCGAGCGCCGTTCGGTGCTGGTGCGGCCTTCCCGGTCGTCCGTCAGTCCTTTTTGTACCTCGCTGACGACCCTGACCACCGAGCAGGTCTCCTCCGGCGTGTCGTTCGCCGAGGCGTGTTCCCTGCTGCGCAAGGAGTTCCGCTCGGACCGCCGCGTCTGGGCCTCGTACGGCGACTACGACCGGAAGATGTTCGAACGGCAGTGCGCCGACTTCGGCGTCCGCTACCCGTTCGGGCCGCGGCACGTCAACGTCAAGACGTTGTTCGCGCTCGCTCACGCGTTGCCGCGCGAGGTCGGCATGGCCGAGGCGGTGCGGCTCACCGGGCGCAGGATCGACGGCACGCACCACCGCGGCCACGACGACGCGTTCAACATCGCCGGGTTGCTGGCCGGGTTGATCCGCCGGTGAGATCACCTGTTCGGAGGATTCCAGTCGATGCCGACCGTGCAGACCCGTTCGGACTCCCGCCAGACGGTGATGGCGAAGGTGCCTGCCTCGGCTGAGACCCTGGCGAGGTATTCGGTGGCGCAGGCGATCGTGTAGCGCGACTTCCAGTCGGCTTCTTTCTTTATGTACCAACCATGATCCGTCACGGACTCGACGTAGGAGAGGGTCAGGCGACCGTTCCGGCTGCGGCGGTGGTACTGGATGCTGTGGACGTACTCCATGCAGTGGACGGTCCTCATCAGACCCCGCCAGCGTGATTCACGAATGTCAGACCTCGTCCGTAACGTTTGGGTCATGTCCGACCCCACGTTCCGGCAGGTGCGCCTCGGCGAGGCGTTGAAGAGGCTGCGTGAGCGCGCCGGGCTGAGCCAGCGTGAGGCGGCGTACCGGCTGCGGTACAACTACCAGAAGCTGAGCCGCATCGAGAACGGCCAGTTGCCGGAGTACCACGGCATGCGCGCGATGCTAGATCTGTACGGCGTGCTCGTGTCGGAGGAGGCGCCGTACATCGAGATGTGGGAGCGCGCCAGCGAGAAGGGCTGGTGGCACCCGTACGGCATCGAGAACCACGGCTACATCAGCCTGGAGCACGACGCCGTCCGAGTGAGCGCGTTCTCGTTGGGATACATTCCCGGCTTGTTGCAGACCGAGAGCTACATGCGGGCGGTCTTCCAGGGCTGGCAAGTTCAGCGATCACGGAAGTGGATCGAGAACCAGGTCGCGGTGCGCGTTCGACGGCAAGAACGGCTCGCCAGTGGGCTTCAGTACCACGCGATCATCGCCGAAGCGGCCTTTCCCCAGGCCGACCGCGAGCAATTGCTGCACATCAACGACGCGGGCCAGCGGGCCAACGTGTCGGTGCAGGTGTTGCCCAACGCCGCAGGTCTGAACGACGGTTTCAACGGGTCGTTTCTCCTGCTTGACTTCGCCTACCCCGGTGACATGACCGTGCTCTACGTCGAGCACCCCGCCGGTGCCGCGCACGTCGAGGACGTTGAACAGGTGAAGGCCAGTAGGCTGGTCTTCAAGCACCTCTCGAAGCTGGCGCTGGCGCCGGACGAGTCCGCTGAGTGGATCGGGAGGCTGGCTGCAGAGAGGTAGGGATCGAGGTGTCTGCCGTGTGGCGCAAGAGCAGCCGTAGCAATGGCGCGGAGGACAGCGACTGCGTGGAGATCGCCCTGGACGGCTCCGGTGCCCGCATCCGCGACTCGAAAGGCCAGGAGGACGCCACGGTCGCGGCGCCCGCCTGGGCTGCGTTCCTCGCGATGGTCAAGGACCAGGTCAGAAGCTGATCACGTCGGCCGTGTCCGGGTTCGCCTTGCCCGCCAGCACCGCCTGCCACACCTCGACCAGCTCGTCCGGCCCGTGGTGCTGAACGACCGCGACCCAGCCAGCGGCCTGGGCGGTGAACCCGCGCCACGCCTCGCCGAACCGCTGAGCCAACCCGTCCGAGCCCCAGTCCGCGGTGCGCTTGCGCAGCTGGTCCGGCGCGAAGAAGAACTCCGACCGCGAGTCCTGCGACGGCGTCTTGTGGGTCAGCCCGATCGACACGTCCTTCTTCAGCTCGGCGCCCAGCCGTGAGTGCAGCGCCGACCGCACGTCGGCCGACCCGCTGAAGTCCAGGTACACCGAAGGCTCGACGTCCACGGCGGCGTCGTAGGGGAGCACGGTGTCGTAGAGGCCGAGACCCTTGGTGAATTCCACGTTGCGCGGCGATGTCAGACCCACGAGCCGGACGCCCTGCCCGCGCAGGCACTGGGCCGTGCCGAACGCCGTCTTGCTGGACGCGGACGAGATCACGACGGTGCGGGCGCCGTGGAAGTCGTTGTCCACCAGCTGGTCGGCGAGCAGGAAGGACGTGAGGAACAGCGGCCGGTACAGCACTTGGAGGTCTTCCGAGTTCGCGTCGTAGGCCGGGTCGGACGACGTCACCAGGTAGCTGTTGTAGACGGCGGGCAGTTCGGCCCGGTGGTCGGCGGTGTCGACGAAACCGGACGAGGTCAGGCGTGCCCGCGCGACGAAGTGGCTCGCCATCGGCAGGTAGCCGTAGACGCGGGTACCGGTGGGCAGGGCGTCCACTGTGGAGTCGACGACGTCGGCGAAGCCCCACACCGGCACCACGCCCTGACCAGAGCCGCCCGCCGGGAAGAAGTTCCAGTAGCCGAGGACGTCACCGATCACGCCGTAGGTGACGTTGTTGGCGGTGAGTCCGACACGGCTGACGCGCAGCAGGACCTCGCAGTCGGACAGATCGGACCCGGAGGGCAGTTCGTCGTGCAGCACTTCGGTTTCGGCGAGGTTGCCGCGGTCGACGACGACGGTCCAGCGACTGATCATTGCCTTCGCTTCTCCTTGGTCGGAGGTATTCTCCGGTCGTGACCGTGCCTGAAAGACTGATCGACGCCGCCACCCGCCTCTTCGCGGACAAGGGCTACGAGCGGGTCGCCGTGCAGGAGATCGTGGAGAGCGCCGGCGTCACCAAGGGCGCCATGTACCACTACTTCGGGTCGAAGGACGACCTGCTGCACGAGATCTACGGGCGGCTGCTGCGGTTGCAGACCGAACACCTCGAGAAGATCGCGTCGAGCACCGGGCCGGTCACCGAACGGCTGCGCGAGGCCGCGATCGACGTGATCGTCACCAGCGTCGACGACTTCGACGCCGCCAAGGTGTTCTTCCGGTCGATGAACCACCTCTCCGAGGAGAAGCAGCGGGAGGTGCGGGCCGAGCGGCGGCGCTACCACGAGAAGTTCCGCGGGCTGGTCGAGGAGGGCCAGCGGGACGGGACGTTCCGCGCCGACGTGCCCGCGGACGTGGCCACGTACTACTTCTTCGGGTCGCTGCACCAGCTCGGCACCTGGTACCGCCCGGACGGGGACATCCCGCCCGGGCAGCTGGCGCAGCACTACGCGGACCTGCTGATCCACAGTCTCAAGGCCTGATCAGGGCACGATCACGCTGACGATCTCGGCGACGCACGCGGGCTTCTCGCTGCCCTCGATCTCGATGACGACCTTGGTCACGAGCTGCTTGCCCAGCGCGATGTCGGTGACGTCCAGCAGCTCGACGCCGCCGCGCACCCTGGCGCCGACGAGCACCGGCTGCGGGAAGCGCACCTTGTTGCTGCCGTAGTTGACGCCCATCTTGATGTTCTTGACCGTGTAGACGTCCCGCACCAGGTAGGGCACCAGCGACAGCGTCAGGTAGCCGTGCGCGACCGGTCCGCCGAACGGGCCCTTGGCGGCCTTCTCGACGTCGATGTGGATCCACTGGTGGTCGAGGGTCGCGTCGGCGAACAGGTTGACCTGCTCCTGCGTGATCTCGTGCCACTCGCCGAAACCGAGGTGCTGGCCCTTCGCGGCGACCAGCTCGTCGATGTTCTCGAACGCGCGCATCCGCCTCAGTCCTTCGGTCCGCCGGCGACGTAGATGACCTGGCCGGACACGAACCCGGCACCCTCGCTGACGAGGAACGACGCGGTGTGCGCGATGTCCTCCGGCTGCCCGACGCGGGCGACCGGGATGGCGGCCGCGGAGCCGTTGACCAGGTCCTCGAACGAGATCTTCATGCGCTCGGCCGTCGCCTTGGTCATCTCGGTGACGATGAAACCGGGCGCGATCGCGTTGACCGTGACGCCGAACTTGCCGAGCTCGATCGCGAGGGTCTTCGTGAAGCCCTGGAGACCGGCCTTGGCGGCGGCGTAGTTGGCCTGGCCGCGGTTGCCGAGCGCGCTGGTGCTCGACAGGTTGACGATGCGGCCGAAGCCTTCCTTCGTCTGGAACGCCTGCACGGCCTTGCTCATCAGGAACGCGCCGCGCAGGTGCACGTTCATGACCGTGTCCCAGTCGCTCGCGGACATCTTGAACAGCAGGTTGTCGCGCAGCACGCCCGCGTTGTTGATGAGCACGGTCGGCGCACCGAGCTGCTCGGCGACCTTCGCGACCGCGGCGTTGACCTGCTCCTCGTCGGCGACGTCGACCTTGAGGCCGATGGCGCGCCCACCGCCCGCGACGATCTTGTCGGCGCCGTCGCGCACACCCTGCTCGTCGAGGTCGAGCAACGCGACGGCCAGGCCGTCCGCGGCGAGGCGCTGCGCGACCGCGGCACCGATGCCACGAGCCGCGCCGGTGACGATCGCAACCCTGTCGGCCACGGGTCCTCCTTCGGTTTCGGTGGTGAGCTAAGCAAGCGCTTAGTAACGTACCTATCAGTCAGCTTGACGTCCAGGCCTGTGCGGACGACCATACCGACTGGTCGGAATGTCGCACTACGAGGAGGCAGGTGCCCGTGGAACTCACCGGCAAGGTCGCGCTCATCACCGGCGGAGCCAACGGCATCGGCGCCGCGTCCGCCCGGCGGCTGGCGTCGCACGGCGCTCGCGTCGTCGTGGCGGACGTGGACGCTGACCAGGGCAAAGCCGTTGCCGACGAGGTCGGCGGCGTCTTCGTGCGCTGCGACGTCACGGTCCCTTCGGACTCGGCGGAGGCCGTTGCGCTCGCCGTCCGCGAGTTCGGCGGGCTCGACATCGCCTTCCTGAACGCCGGCATCGGCACCGGCTGCTCGCTGGGCGACGACTTCGACGTCGAGACGTACCGCCGCGCGATGGCGATCAACCTCGACGGTGTCGTCTACGGCGCCCACTACGCGTTGCCCGAGGTGCGCAAGCGCGGCGGCCAGATCATCGCCACGGCGTCGATGGCCGGCCTCATGCCGATGCCCGGCGACCCGGTCTACGGCGCCAACAAGGCCGCCGTCGTCGGTCTCGTGCGCTCTCTCGGCGGCGCACACCCGGACGTGCGCGTGAACGCCCTTTGCCCCGGCTTCGCCGACACCAACATCATCGTGCCGCTGCGCTCGACGCTGGAGGAGATCGGCATGCCGATCATCCCGGTGCCCGCCGTGGTGGACGCCTTCATGTCCATTGTGGAGGGTTCGGGCACCGGCGAGGCCTGGTTCGTCCAGGCAGGCCGTGCCCCGGAGCCGTTCGGCTTCCGCAACCCGCCCGGCCCCCGCGCCGCGGACGGCTCGCGCATCCAGGCCGCCCAGAAGGACCCCGTCACCATCGCGCTCAAGGAGAACTGACCGTGCGTGCCATCCAGATCACCGAGTTCGGTGGACCCGAGGTGTTGCAGCAGGTGGAGCTGCCCGACCCCGTCGCGGGTGAGGGCGAGGTGCTGATCAACGTCTCGCGGGCCGGTCTGAACTACGCCGACACGCACCAGGCGGAGAACTCCTACCTGGCCAAGATGGAACTGCCCCTGGTGCCCGGCGGCGAGGTCGTCGGGACCACTTCCGACGGGCGTCGGGTCGTCGCTCTGACGAAGAACTCCGGTGGGTATGCGGAGAAGGCTGTCGCGCCTGCTTTGACGACTTTCGACGTTCCCGACGGTGTGGACGACCTGACGGCGTTGTCGTTGATCGTGCAGGGCGCCACGGCTTGGTTGCTGCTGCGGAAGTCGACTCACATGGAGCCCGGTGAGTCGGTCGTCGTGCACGCTGCCGCCGGCGGTGTGGGGACGATCGCCGTGCAGCTGGCCAAGTTGTGGGGCGCCGGCCGCGTGATCGCCACCGCTTCGTCTGAGGAGAAGCGCAAGCTCGCACTGGACCTGGGTGCCGACGTTGCCGTTGACTCACGTGCGTCGGACATGACGGCCGCGCTGAAGGAAGCCAACGGCGGCCGGCGGGTCGACGTCGTGCTGGACATGACCGGAGGAGCAATCACTGACCAGTCGCTCGTGGCGCTGGCTCCGTTCGGGCGCCTTGCGTTTTATGGCATGGCCTCGCGGGAAAGGCCGAAGCCGGTCGACCTCGGGGCACTGCTGGTGCACTCCACGGCCGTTGCGGGTATGTGGCTGCCCCACGCGTTGAAGGTTCGCGACGCCGAGCACGGGACTCTCGCCCATCGGGCCATGGCCGAGCTGTTCCAGCTCGTGGTGGACGGCAAGCTGAAGGCCGTTCCCGGTGGCGAGTACGGGATGGGCGAGATCCGGCAGGCCCACGAAGACCTGCGGTCGCGCAAGACGGCGGGCAAGCTGCTGCTCGACCCGGCTCGCTGACGCGAACCAGTAACCCTGCGAGTAACAGTCGCCTGAAGCGCCGAGAGGGCGGCCCGCCTGAGCGGGCCGCCCTCTCGTGCTGACTCCGGACCTACTCGGAGAGCTCCGCCAGCTGGGCCTTCACCTTGGCCAGCTCGGCCTCCAGCTCCTCCATGCGGGTGCGGTGCTGGTCGCGCGCCGCCTCGAGCACCGACTCGATGCCCTCGGCGATGTCCTCGTGCAGCTCCTTGGCCGCCTTGGCGACCGAGATCGCCGGGATGACCAGGCCCGACACGACGCGCTGCGTGCCGTGGACCAGGTCGGCCTGCCACTCGCCCTCGGCGGTGCCGGTGACCGTGAGCGTGAGCTCGACGGTGCGAGTCTTCTTGGCCGTGCTCTTCGGGCGGCCGGCCTTCGGCTTCTCAGCCTTCGGGGGCGCCGGTGCCTCGGCGGGCTTGGGAGCCTCGACGGGCTTCGGGGCCTCGGCCTCGGGGGCGGCCTTCGCCGGAGTCTCCTCCACGACGGTCTCCTCGACTGCCTGAACCTCGGTGAGCGTGTCCGACACGATCAGGTTTCCTCTCTGCGCAACGACGTGACCCCGCGCACAGCATAGAACACGTGTTCGATCAGCCGTGGATGGGGTCAGCAGAGAGCCTAGTCAGTACGGCGGGAGCTGCACGCGCCACTGCCGTTCGACGTCGAGGACGCCGGGTACCGCCTGCAACGCCGGGATCGCCTTCACCTCGGCCGTGCCGGTGACCACGCCCAGCGCTTCCAGGACGGTGTCGACCACCAGACCCGCCTCCCGCAGGTCGTCGAGGACCTGCGGGAGGCTGCCGTCGGTCACGGAGACCATCACCTGGTCGACCGGAGCGGTCATGGCGCCTGGACGAGCCCGGTGCCGATGTCGGTGGACGGCAGCGGCACGCGCAGGGCCGTGCCGGCCAGGCGTGCCCACAGTTCGTACGCGCGTGCGCCCGTCTTCTCCGCGATCAGGACGGCCACGCCCGCCACGTGCGGGGTCGCCATCGACGTGCCGCGCAGGCGGCGGTACTTCTCCGGCAGCTTGAAGGAGGAGTACACGTCGACGCCGGGGGCGCAGACGTCGATCTGGCCGATCTTGTCCGCCGAGCCCGACGAGAACGACGCGATCGCGCGGTTCACGTCGATCGCCGCCACCGCGATGATGCTCGGGCAGCGTGCCGGGTGGCCGACCGGCGCGATGCGGCCGGGACGCGAGGAGGCGTTGCCCGCCGCGGCGATGATCAGCGTGCCTTTGGCCAGCGCGCGCTGCGCCACGGTCTCGTAGATCTGCGAGTACGGCGTGCCCGCCGGCACGTCGGCGCCCAGTGACATCGAGATGACCGCGCAGCCGTTCGAGATCGCCCAGTCGATGCCCGCGAGGATGCCCCCGTCGGAGCCGGAACCCGCGTTGGACAGCACCTTGCCCGCGAAGATCTCCGCCTCGTACGCCACGCCGTAGCCGGGCGCCGTGGCGGGCTTGCGCGGGCCCGCGGACGTGCCGATGCAGTGCGTGCCGTGGCCGTGGCCGTCCTGCACGTCCTCGCCGGCGATGAACGACTTCGTGGTGATCGCGCGACCCGCGAAGTCCGGGTGGTTCTGCTCCCAGCCCGTGTCGAGCACGGCGATCTTGACGCCCTTGCCGGTGGCCGTGCTGACGTCCGCGCCGACCGCCTGCAGCCCCCAGGTCAGCACGGACTCGTCGACGGCCTGCGCCTGCGCCTCCTCGACGGGCGCGGCGTCGTCCTGGAACGCGTGCACGACGCGCTCCGGTTCGACGATCTGGACCGGCCCGGGACGCTCGGCGGCGCCGTTCAGCTCGGCCAGCAGGTTCGGGTCCGCGGACACGACCGCGACCCCGAGTTCGGGGAAGACCTGCACGGCCTCCGGGTCCAGATCGCCGCTGTTGGGGTCGAACCCGGCGATAGCACCGAGCTCGGCCACCCCCTCCTCGATCGCGTCTTCCTGCAGCAACACCAGGAAACGCCCGGTGGTCTCCACTTCAGCGGGTTCGGTCATGACGTTTCGCCCCTACTCTCCGACTTGCCCTCACTAGAGAGTCGTCACATCGGGGCTCCCGTTTCAGGCCATCTGCCTTCTGCGCTGAAAGAATTCACCGATCGGCTCAACGTACTTGGCCGCGATCGGCCCCAGGATCGCCATCAACAGCACGTACGCGGTCGCGAGCGCCGCGAGGTCGGCGGCCACCTGCCCGGACGCCACGGCCAGCCCGGCGATGACGATGGAGAACTCACCCCGCGCCACCAGCGCCGCGCCCGCACGCATGCGGCCCATCTTGCCGATGCCCTGCCGGCGCGCCGCCCACCAGCCGGTGAACACCTTCGTCGCCGTCGTGACCACCGCCAGCGCCACCGCGATTCCGAGAACGGGTGGAATCGACCGCGGGTCGGTGTTGAGCCCGAACACCACGAAGAACATCGCCGCGAACAGGTCCCGCAGCGGCTCCAGCAACCGCGTCGCGTTCTCGGCCGTCGACCCGGAGATCGCGATGCCGAGCAGGAACGCGCCGACCGCGGCGGACACCTGCAGCTGCGAGGCGATGCCCGCGACGAGCAACGCCGAGCCGAGCAGCTTGAGCAGGAACACCTCGTGGTCGGGACTGTCCACAATGGCCGAGATGAACCGGCCGTACTTCAACGCCACCACCAGGACCACGGTGATCGCGAGCAGCGAGATGCCCACCGACGTCAGTCCGCCGAGGAAGCTCACGCCCGCCAGCACCGCCGTGAGCACCGGCAGGTAGACGGCCATCGCCAGGTCCTCGAACACGAGCACGGACAGCACGACCGGCGTCTCGCGGTTACCCAACCTGCCGAGGTCTCCGAGCACCTTCGCGACGATGCCCGACGACGAGATGTACGTGACGCCCGCCATCGCCAGCGCGCCGACGGTGCCCCAGCCGAGCAGGTAGGCCGCGATCGCACCTGGTGCCGAGTTCAGCACCAGGTCGAGCACACCGGCCATCCACGACTTCTTGAGCCCGGTGGTGAGCTCGGACGCCGAGTACTCGAGTCCGAGCAGCAGGAGCAGCAGCACCACGCCGATCTCGCTGGCCAGGTGCGTGAACTCCTCGATGCCGTGCAGCGGGACGAACCCGCCCTGGCCGAACGCGAGCCCGCCGATCAGGTACAGCGGGATCGGGGAGATGCCGGCACGCCGAGCCACACGACCCAGTAAGCCGAGGCCGAAGAAGACCGCGCCGAGCTGGATCATGGCGATTGTTGTCTCGTGCACTGTGCTTAACCGCCGTGGAGGATCTCAGCGGCGGCGTCGAGGCCCTCCGCGGTGCCGACGACGACCGCGAGGTCACCGTTTTCGAAGAGGAAGTCGGGCCCGGGCGACGGATGCGCGTTGCCCGCGCGGACGACGGCCACGATGGACACACTGGTCCTGGTGCGCAGGGCGGTCTCGCCGAGGGTGCGGTTCGCGAAGGCGGTGACCGGCAGCTGACGCGTGGTGATGCCCGCGATGTCGCGGGTCTCCTCGCGCAGGTGGGCGACGAGCTGCGGCGCGCCGAGCAGGCCCGCGAGCGTGTTCGCCTCTTCCGGTGAGAGGGGTATGGAGGCCGAGCAGGAGTCCGGGTCGTTCGCCTTGGAGACGATGAGCTCGAACTTGCCGTCCCGGTAGGTGATCACGCCGACACGCCGCCCGGCGCGGATGGTGAAGTCCTGACGCGTCCCGATGCCCGGCAGGGGCGTGATCTCTACGTTCACACAGATCATGATACGGGGATGTCACTTCGAGTACGCCCCGTGCGTCGCGGTTGGGTGGTACGCGATCGCGTGCCCGGACCCGACGTCGACGAGTTCGCCGAACCCGGTCAGGTGATCGGGGCGCTGGCCAGAGCGCCGCACGGCACGCTGCTGGCCGTCCAGCACCCCCACCGCACCCCGGCGGCGCTGGCGGCGGGCGTCGGGCTGCTCGACGCCCTGCCGCACGCCCGCATCGAGCTCGCGGCGCTGATCAGGCGCGCGTACGTCGAGGTCACCGACGTCGTCGCGCCCTACCGGGTGGACGGGCCGGACGGCACGGCGTGCGGTGTGCTGTGCCTGGTCGACCCGGACGGCATCGCGCACACCGAGGACGTCTACCCGGACGTCGTCGCCGAACGCGGCCGGGTGCTGGCCTCGCTGGGCATCGCGACGAGCGCCGCCATGCTCGTCCCGGTCACCCCGCACGACGCCCTCACGGAGCTCGTGCTCGGCATGACGGGGGAGCCGGCCGTGTCGCTCGTGGACTCGGGCGGGCGGCGGCACTGGGTGTGGCTGGTCGGGCCGGGGGAGGAGCAGGACGCGTTCCTCGACGCCGCCGGCGCGCACCCGTTGCTCGTCGCGGACGGCAACCACCGGGTCGCGGCGGCGCGCGAAGCGGGGCTGGCCGGGCTGCTGGCGCTCGTCACGTCCGGGCCGGGGCTGCGGGTCGGGCCGATCCACCGCGCGATCTCGGGCAGCGGGCTCACCGCGTCCGACCTGGTGGCGGCGTGGGAACGGGCAGGACTGGCGGTGTCGTCCCTGCCCTACGTCGTCGATCCCGAACCGGGAGTGGTCGTGGTGCGGTGCCCGGACGAGGTGCTGCGGGTCGAACTGCCCGCGGGACGGGGGATCGACCACGCGGTCGTGGAGTCGTTGCTGCTGCACGAGGCTCTCGGCCTCGACCCCGAGAGCCCCTGTGTGAGGGCGGTCGTGGACCCGTCGGTCGAGGCCGAGGCGGTGCTGCTGATCGCGCCCGTGCCGCTGCGGGAAGTGCTGGAGGGCACCAAGATGCCGCGCAAGAGCACCTATTTCACGCCCAAGCCGCGCAGCGGCCTTCTGCTGGCCGACCTGTCACCGTAGGGCCCTGCCCGGCCGGATCGTTCGACCCTGTTCGGTCGTCGGACGCGCGTTGAAAATCGAGCGATGCACTACGACGCCTCACCTTCACTGCCGTCGCCCCATTCCCGGATCGGACTGCTGCACGTCAGGCACCTGAGGGTCATGACGTCGGCGTTGCGCGCGGTCGACTACCGCTACGGCGGCGGATCGTGCCGCACGCAGGTGCAGGCGCTGTTGTCGTGGTGCGACAAGGCTTACGCGCACTCGGCCAGCGCCGCCGTGCGCCGTGACTTCCGGGACGCCATCGCGGAGCTGCACGCCCTCGCGGGGTGGACGGCCTTCGACGCGGGCCTCGGAGGATCAGCGCACCGCCACTTCCTGCTCGCCCTGGACTTCGCCCAGGACGAGGACCTGGTGGCGAACATCCGGTACCGGATGGGGCGGGTCCACCTGCACCACGGTGGGCCCGCCGAGGCGCTCGGCATGTTCCGGCTCGCGGGGATCGTCGCGAAGAGCCACCACACGAACGCGATCCTGGCCGCGAACCAGGCGTGGTGCTACGCCGAGATGGGGCAGCGGGTGTCCGCGCTCGCGTTGCTGGGACGTGCGCACGACGAGTTCGCACGGGCGGATGTGGACGGCGCACCGCCGTGGGCCGCGTTCTTCGACGTGCACGACCTCGCCGGCATGACCGGGGCCATTTACACCTCTCTCGCGCGCACGGTCGACGCGAGTTACGCCAAGCCGGCCATCACGGCGTTGCTCCAGGCGGTGTCCGGCTACCGCGACGAGATGGCGCGCAGCCGGACGTTCGCGCTGATCTCGTTGTCGCTCAACCACCTCCTGCTGGGGGACGCGGACGAGGCGGCGGCCGCGGGGGTCCTGGCCGTCGCGCAGGCGGGGGACGTGATGTCGGCCCGCGCGCGCAAGAAGCTCGAACCGCTGCACGCCGAGGCGGACCGGCGCCGCGCGACCACGCTGCGGGAGCTCATCACGCCGTTGCTGGTGGCTCCGTCGCACGCCGCATGATGACCGAGCGGAGCCGGTGGTTCCCGGCCGCGTCGGGGTCGTTGCCGGAGATCCGGGACTTCGTGCGGGAGCTCGCCGGGCAGTCCGGGTTGCGCGGTGACGACGCGCGGGACGTGGTGCTGGCGGTGTCCGAGGCGGCGGACAACGCGGTGCGGCGCGCCGGGGCGTCCGTCGTCGGGGTGACGTGGGAGCCGCGCGACCACGCCGTGCTGCTCACCATCGAGGACGACGGCGTGTTCGACCACGACGCCGGTGACGTCAGGCCGCTGGGGCTGCGGCTGCTGTTCGGCGTCGCCGACGAGGTGCGGGTGCGGCCGGGCAAGCCGACGTGGCCCGGCACGGTCGTGCGGGCGCTCGTGCGGGTCTGGTCGCGGCCGGGCGCCCTGGACCTGCCCGCACAGCGCTCGAAGGTGCTGCTGGTGGACGGTGACCGGCTCTCCGGCCAGGCCCTGGCCGTCTTCCTGCACGCCGAGGGCTACGAGGTGTCGCTCGTGACGACGGTGGCGGCCGCACAGGAGGCCATTCAGAGTCGACCGGCTCTGGCGGTGGTGGACCTGCTGACGTCTCATGGGGAGGGAACGAGGTTCGCGGCGGCGGCGCGGACCTCCGGTGTGCCGGTGGTGGCCCTCTCGGCGATGGAGCCGGCCGCGCACGTCGCCGATGCCTACCTGGCGAAACCGGCGCACCCGCTCCGCGTGCTCGCGGCGGTGCGCGACCTGTTGTCTCCCGACCCGTGAGGCACCGACGATGAGACCCCATCCAGGCCAGCTGGAGGTGCGCCGCGACGGCGCGGTGGTGACGTTGACCGGTGAGGTCGACATGAACACCAGCGACCTGCTGCGCGCCGAGCTCGCGCTCGCCTGTTCGTCCGGGGACGGCCTGGGTGACGTCGTGGTCGACTTCGCCGGGCTGACGTTCATCGGTTCCAGCGGCCTGCACGTGCTGATCGAGACCGCCGGCGTGCTGGGGGACCGGCGGCTCGTGCTGCTCGGCGGCGGGTGGGCCGCCTACGTCGTGAACCTGCTCGGGCTCACCGTGAAGTTCCCGAACATCGTTGTGGAACAAGACGTCGGGTGATGTCCACTGAGGACGCTGTAGGGTCGGTCGCATGGCGGTGCGAGCGATCAGGGGTGCCACGCAGATCGACGCGGATTCGCGGGACCTGCTGCTGGAGGCGACGGCCGAGCTGGTGCGGGAGGTGTTGTCGTGCAACGCGTTGACGTCGGAAGACCTGATCAGCGTGGTGCTCACCGCCACCCCCGACCTCGTGTCGGAGTTCCCGGCCTACGCCGCGCGCCTCGCGGGCCTGCAGGACGTGCCGCTGCTGTCCGCCACCGAGATCGCGGTGCCGGGCTCGATGCCGCGGGTGATCCGGTTGCTGGCCCACGTCGAGACGGACCTGCCGCGGTCGTCGATCAAGCACGTCTACCTGCGCGGCGCGGCGGCGTTGCGGACCGACCTCAACCACTGAACGCGCGGCTGATCGCGTCGACGTGCCGGTGGTCCGTGCCGCAGCAGCCGCCCAGCACGGTCAGCCTCGGAAAGCGTTCTCGCAGCTTCCGGTAGCCGTTCGTGTCCTCGTCGACCGCGCGGACGGCGTCCCCCAGCGCGTCCCCTCTTGGCAGCCTGCCGTCGGTCTCGACGGTGAACGAGATGACCACCTGCGCGCCGGCCTCGCGGGCGGCGTCGGCGATGCCGGTGGCCTCGGGCACGTTCGTCAGCGTCATCGCGGTGACCAGGTCGGCCTCGGTGTCGGCGAGCGTGCGGATCTGGGTGGAGTGGTACTCGCGCGCCTCGTCCCGGCTCATGATCGTCTCAGGTCTGTACGCGTCCCCGCGCGGCCCGACGCACCCGCTGATGACGACGGTGGCCGCGAACTTCGCGCGCACGTCCAGCAGCATGTCGACGGCGGCCCGGTTGACCCGGTCGAGGCGGTTCCCGTCGTAACCCCGCCGCGCCGCCCAGTCGGGGTTGGCGCGCCAGGTGGCGGTCTCGAGCACGATGCCGGTGCCGTCCCGTTCGGCGATGCCCGCGTAGCGCTCGAAGTACCGGGTGAGCGCCGCCCTGCCGTCGGGGTCGTCGAGCAGCGGGAACGCGGCGAAGTAGGGCAGGTCGATGCCGTCGTCGAAGATCAGGGTCGTCTCGGCGCCGCCGTCGGCGAGGAAGAGGTCGGCGTGGAGCTGGGGCAGCTGCGTCATCGGGGTGCCTCCAGGTCGGAGGGCCCGGTGTGCGTCCCGTGCACCGGTCGTGCCCGCTAGGATCAGGTGATCACTGGGGGGTGATCGCGTGTTCCAGCCCTATCTGGCGGAGTACCGCTACTACGCGTTGTTCCTCGAGGACGGCTCCATGAAGGACGTCGTCGACGCGAAAGGCCTCTACCGCTCCCTCGGGGGGTTCGACGAGGCGCAGTACCGCGGCCACGGCGGGTGGGAGTGGAGCGACGACCTCTCGGAGGCCCGCGAACACGACTCCCGGTACGCCTACCGCGAGGTGACCCCGGCCGAGACCGACCGGCTCAGGCGGCGCATCGACGCCGAGCGGCCTGCGCCGGCGTCACCACCGCAGGAGAAACCCGGTGCTCTCGAACTGCTCGAGGCGCGCAGGCGGGCCGAACCGGTGGACGGCCACTACTACTTCGCCGAGTTCGACAGCCTGGCCGACGTGGTGGACCTGACCAGGGCACACGCCCTGGTCCGCTGCTCCGCCACAGGCCGCGGGGCCTGGGAGGCCTACGTGCGCGAAGGGGTGTGGACGCGGGGCAGGGGACCGCTGCCCGACACCGCGCTGCCGGTGGGGCGCGAGAACGCCGAGCAGGTCATCCGGGCTAGGGAGGCCACGGCGACCAGGTACTTCGAGGTGCGGCCCAGTGGCGCGGACAGCAACGTCCTCGTGTGCCACACGGCGTCGGGCGACCAGATCTCCGACGACCTCGGCTGGCGGTCCGCCGACGTCCTCCGGAACGTGGAGCCGGGCTGGTGGGTGAGGGAGTACAGCGAACGCGGCTTCGCCGGTGCCCGGCGATTCGCCACGACCCGCGCGAGGGCGGACAGGTTCCGCGACCGCCCCGACGACTACTTCGCGGTCTTCCCCGACGAGGACGACGTCTACGACTTCAGCAAGGTGCTGTTCGTGGTGCGGCGCTTCTTCAACCCCTACTACGGCCGCCACGAGGGGTCGACGTACGAGCGGTGGACGTCGGACGGCTGGCGACCGACCGAGCCGCCCGTGCTGCACGGCCTCCTGCCGATCTCCGACGAGGAGTTCGGCCTGCTGACGGCGCCCCGTCCCCGACCGGCACGGGGCGCCGGCGACCTCAGGCGCTGAAGTCCTTGCCGGGCAGCCACCCGTTGGGGATGTCCGTGACGCGCCAGGACGGAACGGACACCTTGACGGTGCGGATCGGCGTGGCGAGGAACGGCGCCACCTCGGGCACCTTGGCGACGAGGTGCTGCCGCACGGCCTCGTCCTCGGCACCCTCGACCACCACGGCCGTGCCCCGCGCCTGCAGGAACGGCTCCATCGGCGACCCGGTCGACACGACCAGCGCCACCTCGGGGTTCTCCCTGATCGCCTTGAGCGTGCGGCCGCGCTCCTCCAGCACGAGCACCAGCGTGTGCGGCCCGTCCTCGGCGAAGTAGACGCCGCTCACCCACGAGCCGTCCGAACCGGCCGTGGCCAGGAACATCGACTTGTGCGTGGCCAGCGTGCGGTGCAGCAGCTCCTCGACGGCGCTGTGCTGTTCAGTGGTGGTCACTGGGTCCTCCATCGATCTCGGTGGTGCGCCCACCAGATCGGCGCGGGCCGCGCGCGCCTTGTGCGAATTCCACCGATCGATACCGCCTACCGGCTGAAGTGCTGCTGCAGGCGCTGGTGGCGGAACTCGTAGGCGGCACCCACCTGCCGGAGGACGCCGCGTTCGTGCGCCTCCTCCAGGAAGCCCAGGAGACGCCAGGGAAGCCTGCCGCACAGGGCGAACCAGGTCCGCGCGATGGTGAAGTCGACCCAGGCGCCGGACAGGGGCCAGACGCAGGAGACGGTCAGCCCCAGCCCAGCCATGGCCACGAGCGCGGGCACGTCCAGTCCGCCCTCCACCCACGTCCACATCGACAGCCCGACGGTGATCGTGGTCGTGGCCAGCGCGGTCACGAAGATCGTGGCCTTGCGGTCGCCCGCCAGCCCGCCGCGGGGGTCGACCGGCGCGTTGACCGAGATCGGCTTCGCCAGCGCCTGGCTGCTCCAGCCGATGCCGATGATCGAGCCGGTGGTCACCACGACGCCCAGCGGGGTCCTGGCGGAGGCGAGCTGGTCGGCGAGCGCGGACGCCCCGATCCCCGCCAGCCCGCCGGCCAGCAGGCCGCCGGCGGCCCGGCCCCAGGACGCCACCAGGTACGACGGCAACCGGGCGGCGTCAGGGGAGCGCACCGCGCCCACCACCGTTCCCGCGAGAGCACCGGCCACGGCGCCCGCGACGGCTCCCACCGCCAGGACGACGAGCCACCACACCGCGAAGACCGGCTGGTCGCTGAGCCGGCCGTGGAGCAGGATCGTCGTGGCGAACACGGCGCCGGTGAGCAGACCCCGGCTCGCGCCGACGACCGTGCGAGGTCCGGGCAGCATCAGGAACAGGCGCCACCACCCCAGGTTCCGCGCTTGTGGCCTCGCCGCGAGCCGTCGAGCGAGGAACGCGAGCCACCTCCTCGGGTTCTCCGGGCAGGGGTAGAGCGCCGGGAGGTAGGCCTCCAAGAGGTGCTTCTCGACGGCGGACGACGTCGGCAGTTCCAGCAGGTCCGCGGGATCGCTCGTAAGCGGGGTGAACGCCGTCCTCGCGAGGTAGACGGCTAGCGGGGTCGAGAGCGCCCGTGCGAGCACCCCGTCCGGTTCCCGCAGGAGCGCCTCGGTGACCGGCCGCCACCTCCGGTCGCCCTCCAGCACACCCGCCTCCAGGTACCGGGCCGCCTCCCGCGCCCCGACCGGTGTCAGCTCGACGACCGCCGCCCGGCCGACCGGGACACCGGTCTCGCGGATGATCTCCTCGTAGTCGTCCGCGCGGCAGGTCAGCACGAAGGGCGAGTTCCTGCCGACCACGCGGGCGATGCCCCGCACCGCGTCGACCTTCGAACCGACCTCGTCCAGCGCGTCCAGCACCGGCAGGACCAGCCGCTTCTCGACCAGTGCGCGCGCGAGGCCGGGCCCGTGGACGCCGCGTGCGCGGAAGTCCGGGTGGTCCGCGGAGATCCGCTGCGCCATCCACGCGTCCAGGTCCTGTTCGGCCGGGTCCCAGGAGGCGAGCGGCAGCAGGACCGGGACCAGGTCGCCCGGCTCGCGCCGGGCGAGCAGGTGCAGCACCAGCAGCATCGCGGCACTCGTCTTGCCGGAGCCGGGTTCGCCCAGCAGCACGAGCTGGTGGCCGGGCAGTTCGAACAGCGCGTCCGCGAGCCGGCCCACACCACCGTGCAGCTTCAGCCGGAGGGGCTCGCCCGCCACGACGCCGGGACCGATGACGTCCTTCGCGCTCGGGGCGACCGGTCGTCGGGTCGACGCCCAGCGGACGTCCAGCGGGTCCTGGCGGGTGAGGCCGCGCGCACCGGCCTCCCGTTCCCACTGCCGGAGGACGAGGCCGGCGAGGTCCTCGAGCGCCTGGGCAGGATCCCCCGAGGTGTCCGCCGCGGCGCCGGCGCGCAGGGTCAGCAAGCCGACCACCAGGCCCGCGAGCGCGAGCACCGCGCCCGTCACGCTGGCGAGCTTGTCCCCCACGTCCAGCGCGTCTTCCGACGTGGCCAGCCAAGTCAGGACACCGATGACCGACACGGCGAACGCCACGACGGCGAGCCGCCACCTGCCCGAGTTCACCGCGACATGATTCCCGATGATCGGCACCGCCTCCGCCCTGGACCGTCCCGGTGCCGGTGTGAGCGTCCGCACCAGGCACAATGTGGACCGTGGGTGTCTCGGAGGGAGCTGCTGTGGGCCAGGGTCAGTTGCGCGGTGTGGTCGCTCTCGACGGACCGGCCGGCACCGGCAAGTCCACCGTGGCCAAGCGCCTCGCGATGGCGCTGGACGCGCGCTACCTCGACACCGGCTCGATGTACCGGGCGATCGCGCTCGCCGTGCTGCGCGCGGGCGTCGACCCGGCCGACGAGGCCAAGGTCGTCGCGGTCGCCGAGAAGGCGGTGCTCGTCGTCGGCACGGACCCCCGGCTGCCCGGCATCACGCTCGACGGCGACGACGTGTCGTCCGCCGTCCGCGCGCCCGAGGTCTCGCTCGCCGTGTCACCGGTGTCCGCGACCGGGAACGTGCGGGAGCTCCTCGTCGCCCAGCAGCGCGCGATCATCGCGGACGCCGTCGACCACGTGGGCGGGATCGTCGTCGAGGGGCGCGACATCGGCACCGTCGTGACGCCCGACGCCCCGCTGAAGGTGTACCTGACGGCCTCGGCCGAGGCGCGGGCCGCGCGCAGGACCAAGCAGGACAGCGCCGCCGGCCGCGAGTCCACTGTGGACGCCGCGCTGGCGGACGTGCAGCGTCGTGACAAGTACGACTCCACGCGCGCCGTGTCGCCGATGAAGCCGGCCGACGACGCGGTGGAGCTCGACAACACCGACCTCGACCTCGCGGGCACGATCACCGCTCTGCTGGAGCTCGTCGAACGGCGTGGGCTGCGGGTGACCGGGTGAGCGTTCCCGGGGGCACGCAGCCCTGGCTGTTCGACCTCGGCCGCTGGATCGCGCGGGTTCCCTACGCCTGGCAGTTCCGGATTCGGACGCACGGCCGCGACCGCGTACCCTTGAGTGGCGGCGTGGTCGTCGTCGCCAACCACAGCTCGGCGGCGGACGGGCCGATCCTCTTCGGTGTGCTTCCCCGGCGCGTGACGTTCCTGATCAAGCAGGAGATGTTCAAAGGTGTCGTGGGCGACCTCCTGCGCAAGATCGGGCAGATCCCCGTCAAACGGGGAGAAGCCGACCGCACGGCGCTGACCAGCGCGTTGTCCGTGCTCAAAGCCGGTGGTGTGATCGGGGTCTTCCCCGAGGGCACGCGCGGCGAGGGCGACGTGGCGAGCGCGCAGAACGGCGCCGCGTGGCTCGCCAAGACCTCCGGCGCGGTGGTGCTCCCGGTCGCCTGCCGCGGGACCTACCAGGCCAAGGGCTGGCGCCCCGAGGTCGACGTGCTGATCGGTGAGCCGTTCCACCTCCCGGAAGGGAAGGGGCGGGCGGCCCTGGGCGTTGCCACCGAGCAGGTGCGTGACCGCCTGGCGACACTGGTCGCCGAACTCGATGGACATCGCAAGAGTGAGGGAAGACGATGACGGACCTGGACGGCACCTGGGAGGACGAGGCCGACTGGTCAGCCTTCGACGACCTCGACGGTGGTGACGGCGAGGAAGCGGCGCCGCCCCAGCCGGTGCTCGCGGTGGTCGGACGGCCGAACGTCGGCAAGTCCACATTGGTCAACCGCATCATCGGCCGCCGCGAGGCCGTGGTGCAGGACGTGCCCGGCGTGACGCGCGACCGCGTCGCCTACGACGCGCTGTGGAACGGCCGCAAGTTCACCGTGGTCGACACGGGCGGCTGGGAGCCGGACGCGGTCGGGCTGCAGGCCTCCGTGGCCGCGCAGGCCGAGCTCGCGATGGCGACCGCGGACGTGATCCTGCTGGTCGTGGACGGGTCGGTGGGCGCGACGGCCACCGAGGAGGCCGTCGCGAAGGTCCTGCGCCGCTCCAAGAAGCCCGTGATCCTGTGCGCGTCCAAGGTCGACGACGACAGGCTGATGGCCGACATCGCGTCGCTGTGGTCGCTCGGCCTCGGCGAGCCCTACCCGGTCTCCGGCCTGCACGGCCGCGGCTCCGGCGACCTGCTCGACGTCATCCTCGACCGGCTGCCCGAGACCCCGCGCGACGACTTCGGCGGCCGCGGTGGCGGTCCCCGCCGCGTGGCGCTCGTCGGCAAGCCGAACGTCGGCAAGTCGTCGCTGCTCAACCGCCTGACCGGCGAGAACCGCTCGGTCGTCGACTCGGTCGCGGGCACCACCGTCGACCCGGTCGACTCGCTGGTGGAGCTCGACGGCGAGATCTGGCGTTTCGTGGACACCGCCGGCCTGCGCAAGCGGGTCAAGTTCTCCGGTGGCGCCGAGTACTACGCGTCGCTGCGCACCAAGTCCGCGATCGAGACCGCCGAGGTCGCCGTCGTGCTCCTGGACGCGCACGAGCCGTTGGCGGAGCAGGACCTCCGGGTGCTGACGATGGTCGTCGAGTCGGGCCGCGCGTGCGTGCTGGCGTTCAACAAGTGGGACCTCGTCGACGAGGACCGCCGCACCGAGATGGTCCGCGAACTCGAACGCGGCCTCGTGCGCGTCCCGTGGGCGGACAAGGTCAACATCTCGGCCCTGACCGGCCGCGCCGTGCACAAGCTCGCGCCGGCGTTGAGGACCGCCCTGAACTCGTGGGACACCCGAGTCCCGACCGGCCGCCTGAACCAGTGGCTGACCGAACTGATCGCCGCGACCCCGCCGCCCGTGCGCGGCGGCAAGCAGCCGAAGGTCCTGTTCGCGACCCAGGCCTCGACCCGGCCGCCGACGTTCGTGCTGTTCACGACGGGCTTCCTCGAGGCCTCGTACCGCCGGTTCATCGAGCGCAGGCTGCGCGAGGAGTTCGGCTTCGAGGGCAGCCCGGTCCGCATCTCCGTGCGCGTGCGCGAGAAGAAGAAGGCCGGCGCCGGCAAGAAGTAGCTCCTCCGCGGTCTCCGTAGTTTTCACGGGTGACGACCCAACCGGCTGGTTGCCCTTTGCCATGGGGTGCGGTTGGTTGGGTTCGTGGCCGTACGAGTGGTGCTAGCCGACGACGAGGCCCTGCTGCGGCGGGGCCTGAAAGTCCTCCTCGAAGCCGACGGCAGAGTCGACGTCGTCGGCGAGGCGGCCGACGGCGCCGAACTGATCGAGGCAGTCCTGGCCCACCTCCCCGACGTGGTGCTGGTGGACGTCCAGATGCCCGGCGTAGACGGCCTGGAAGCCGTCCGCCGACTCAGGACGTGGGCCACCCCACCGGCGATAGCGGTGCTGACCACGTTCGACCTGGACGACTACGTGGCGACAGCCCTGGACCTGGGCGCCCAGGGCTTCCTCCTCAAGGACGCGGAACCAGAAGCCCTGGTCCGCGCCGTGGTGGACCTGGCAGCAGGCGGGGCGGTCCTGGACCCGCGCATCACCGCCCGCCTCCTCCCACGCCTGCGAGGCTTCCGGGCCAACCGGCAGCTGGACTCGTTGTCGGCCCGCGAACGCCAGGTCCTAGAACTCGTGGCAGCCGGCCGCTCGAACCACTCGATAGCCGAAGAACTCTGCCTGTCCGAGGCCACGGTGAAGAGCTACGTCTCCACCGTCCTCACCAAACTGGGCGTGGAGAACCGGGTGCAGGCAGCCCTGGTGGCCCACCAGGTGGGTGTCTGGTGAAGACGGTCCTGCGCGAAATTCTGACCGCAGGCCTCACCACAGGAGTAGTCCTCCTGACCCAGGACCGCCCTTTCCCGTGGTCCCTCTGGACCGCGGTAGCCGCATCCCTGCTGCTCCCGACCCGCCTCCGCTGGCCCTGGCTGGCCACCCTCCTGTGCGTACCGGCAGTGGCGGGGGGCCTGGGCTGGGCACCAGCCCTGGTGGCCCAGTTCCGCCTGGGCCGCAAGGAAAAGTCCCTCCCGCTCCAACTCTTCTGGGTCCTACTCCTCACCACGGCGGCGATAGCCCCGGTCCTCCTCCTGGAAACCATCCCCGTGGGCACGCTCCTGCTGGCCTTCGCCTTCGCGTTCGGCCTCGCAGCAGCCCCCACAGCCCTCGGTGCCCTGGTCACCACCCGCAAGGAACTGACCCAGTCCCTCTACGAAACCCGCAGAGCGAGAGCCGCCGAACTAGAGGCCCAGGAAACCTCAGCGCGAGCAGCAGAACGAGCCCGAATAGCCCGCGAGATCCACGACGCAGTAGGCCACCACGCCACCCTCATCGCAGTGGAGTCGGCAGCCCTGGCAGCCACCGCCCCGGACGACACAGTGCGGGACACAGCACTACGTCTACGAGCCCTGGCAAAGGAATCGCTCGCCGAGATGCGAGCAGCCCTCGGCCTGCTGAACTCCGACACCACCTACCCGTCCCTCCAAGAACTGGTGGACCGAGCCCGAGTGGCCGGCGTCTCGGTCACCCTCTCGGAATCCGGCGACGCACCCTTGTCCCCAGCAGTCTCCAGAGCCCTCTTCAGGGTGGTCCAGGAAGCCCTCACCAACGTGACGAAACACGCCCCAGGCGCCTCCGTGACGGTGACGGTGGACAGATCATCACCAGTGCGGGTGAGCGTGGTGAACGGCCCAGGAGACCTGCCGTCGTTGGGCGATGGGGGAGGCGCGGGTCTGCACGGCTTGTCCGAGCGGGTCCGCCTGGCCGGCGGCACCCTGACCACCTCTTTCCGGGCAGACGGCGGCTTCAGCGTCAGCGCCGTCCTACCACCGGGTAAGCCGAAGGTCGACGGCCAAGACTCGACTTTCGGAGGTGGCGCCTCCGCCGCCGCGACCGCATAGTTCAGGGTGTCGGTCGAGGATCGGGGGATCGGTCGGACCGAGGGACGCGGGGACCCGAACTTCGGGTCCCCGCCGTATTTCCGCAGCTAGCAGCCTGTGGAGGGGGTCGTTTTTGATCTCTGTCCGCGGTGTTGTAGGATTTCTCATGCATGCCGGGGAACCGGGAGTGTGGCCGGGACGTGGCGCAGTTTGGTAGCGCACTTGACTGGGGGTCAAGGGGTCGCAGGTTCAAATCCTGTCGTCCCGACGGTCTGAATCAGCCCGCTGATTCTGGGTGAAAGCCCAGTTCAGCGGGCTTTTTCGTGCGTTCGAAACGATCTTCGCTTGATCATCAATTTCATGATCAACAGGCCGATGAAGGGAGCCAAGAAGGAGGCGCTGGCTCCTTCGTTTTGACTAACGCCAAATGTGGTCGCCACGAACGGGTGAACTTGCTGAACGTGCCTGAACGGGCGTCAGCCGAACCGATTTGACATCACCTTGCGGCCAACGGGCTGTGAGTGGCCGCGCGTCTGTGGGCGAAGGAGTCGATCACGTTGATGTCGCGAACGTGCTCGAACCGCTCCTGATTGACCCGTGGTGCGGTGATCCTGCGGGAGTGCGCTTCAGTGGGATTTGGACTCGGCCTGGCCGGCACGCAGTGTCTCGTCGTGGCGGAGCCGAGCCTCGAGGACACGATTTCGGGTTGTCTGCTGGGCTAGGATGGCTTGTGCGTGCGCGCTGTGAGCGAATGCTGCCGGTCCGCGAAGATGGAGGCATGACGCAGTACGCCTTCGATGACACTCGCCGTGCGCTGATGGCTGTGTGGGAGGCCGGTGATGGGCAGTTGGCTCGTACGGTCGCGGTGGTGCCGCCAGCGCCGGAGCAGGAAGCAGTGTTGCGGCTCTCGGCCAGTCTGACGACTTTGTCGCGGTGGGTGTGGCGGACCTACACCCACCCGGCGACGGCTGCAGAGAGCGTGGAGCCGAATACCGAAGGCTGGCGTAGGCAGGGAGAGCGGGACGCGTTCGTCGAGGTGCTCGACCACGTGAGTAATCCCCATCTGCCGGACGAACAAGGATCTCTCGTTCAGTCCTACGTCCTCGTCGAGGAAGCCGCCCACCGTGTCGGGCGGGCGCTGCATGCGTTCGGAGATCAGGCGGCTGCAAGAGGCGAGTGTGGAGCTGCAAGCATCTGCCGAGACGTTTAGGTATCACCACGCGGGCGTCAGTGCAACTGAGCGCTGCGACAATTAATGTCGTTGATCCGGTTCGAACAGCGCAATGGTCGTCTCGACCGCTACGGGCAGGAACATTCGCCTGAGTTCCGGGCTCTTGTGCGATCGGCTGCCGCCACTCGATGAACGCTCCATCCGCCGCGGATGTCAAGTCGCGAGCGGACTTAGTAGCTCGCCGTGAACGGCACAACTGTGTGTGACTGGGCGCATAGTTGGGGGTTGGGCACGTGCGTGGCAGCCCGGTGCAGGTCGTGCAGCATCCGCCGGCGCGGGCTGAGTCGGGCGTACCCCGGCAGCATCCATCGGCAGCACGGCGACGAACCGGTGGCGCGAGGTGCGCCACTGGCCCACCCGGCGGCGGTGTCGCGGGCCAGAGCCGGTCCAGGCAGCACGACGGAGCACCGGCGGGTTGGCGCTCACCCGGCCTCGCCTCCGGTGAGTTCGTCGTCGGGTGGCAGCAGCAGTCCCAATCGGGCCAGGCCCGCACCCAGGCGAGGCGGCACAGCGCGTGTGTCATTGACCGCCTGCTGGCGGCGTCGGCGGCGTTCCGCGTCCAATCCACGGCCTCCTCACCCTGGCGGGCCCGGCCGGGCCAGTGGAACGGGATCACCTGCGCATCCGGTTGCCCATCCTTGGGGTTGCTGCCCACGCCGGGGTTGACCGGCGGTCACGGACCGGCGGGCAGGTCCGTGACCGCCGCGGGGGCATGCTTCTCCTCACGGGCGTGCTGGCGACGGTCCTGTTTGGACGGTCAGGTCGGCCGCGCAGCGCGCCCAACAGCCGCGTTGTTGTCGAGGGTCGCGTGAGGCTAGCCGTGAGGTGCTTCCTACGCCATTGGAACGATCTCGTTCTCGATGAAGGAGATCTCATCGGCGTCGAGGCCGTACTTGGTGCAGAGCTGGGCGTCGATCTCCGGGATCGTCTTGGTCCAGTCGATGTCGGATGCGTTCGAGAAGTCTTGCGCCGGGACGTACTTCCATACCTTCGCCGGGTTGTGCTGCGTGATCTTCCTGATGCCTAGCATCGTTCGTGCGAACTTGGACTTGATGTACTTCAGGCACGCCTGCGCCTCGGCTTCGGACTGGAACGATCCGATGGTGATGAAGGTCTGCGTGACCGCGATCCCTGGCCCAAGCACAGTCGGGTTGTTCAACGCGACGCCAAAAAAGTCAGTTGTCGACCCGGACCCGTTCGCCGCTGGGACCGCGACCTTGTGCTTGGCGAGGCTGTCGGGGCCGGTGATGTGCTCGCTGCGAATCCACCGGCGATGCCGCTTGTTCTTGATCACGCCGAGCACCTGCACATACTCATTTCCGTCGCTTGGTCTCTCGGCGTGGTACAGGAACGAGAATTGTTCGAACGTGTTCGTGTTGACTAATGCTGCATTGCCTTCCGGGCGCAGCGCGCGCGCCTCCGGGTGGTCCTCGTAGAGCTTCTCCGTGTATCGGTACGAGCGCGAACTTGTGATCCCAACCTGATCCAACGACCTAGCACCGGACTCGCGGACCTTATGCAAGATCGTTTTTAGCTCGGGATGCCTGATGAAGAAACCGATGGGGCCGAGCTTTCGCTCCGAATCGCGGTATGTGACGGCGATGCCGCCCTTGATGGGGTCTCTAAGGCTCGGAAACAGACGGTTTGAGTCGGACTCGAAATATGCCACCGTCAGGTGTTCGTCCACCAGGATCTTCTCGTTCCACGCCTTAGGTGTGAAGCCGGCGTTGAACAGGAATCGAGCTGGTGTGATGAGCACAGCCTTGGTGCCGACCTCGTAAGCCGCGTCCATGAACTGATGGTAGACGGGAGTGTCGCGAGTGCCCTCGCCCTGAGCCTCCTCCTGGTAGGGAGGGTTGCCGATCACGACATCGAACTTCTTGGTCATGTCAGTTCTCCCAGCATTTTGTTTACTGCCTTCTCGCGTTCTTCAGGGGTCATTCTGGCCAGGTTGCCGATCCGGTAGTGACCAGAGTTTTCGATCCACGCCTTGCGTTCGGGCACTCCGCCGGAGACTGCTTCGATGGTGATTCTGTGCAGGATCTCGTTGTGGCTCATCTCGAAGATCTGTCGCGTCATGATGTGCCGGAGCCGCTCATTGGGATGGGGGATCGCTTCGGCGAGACCCTTGTCGAGCCGGCGCACGAGTTCCATGCAGAACAGGCCGGCGGTGGAGAACAGGTCCGCGAACGTCTTGTCGGGATCGGAGAAGATGCCCGGGTTTTGCTCTTCAACAATGTCGCACATCAGCGTGACGACCCGCTTCGGGGTGAACACGAGTGAGGTCTTCTGCTGAGGGATGTAGGCGAAGATGTCCTCGGAAAGCTCCGGGTCGAAGTAGTCCGCGAGCTCGGCCTTCTTGTTCATAAACTCCTGGATGGACTGGTCGAAGACAGCCTCGTCGAAGAGCCCCGGAATGTGAGTGGTCTTGCTGGTCTCGGGATCGATCACGTCACGACCGTCGCGGAGCTTGCGAAAGTCTTCTTCGGTGATCCCAGTGATCTCTGCGAACACGTCCTCGGGCGTGTAGTCGTCGAAGTTCGACAGGCGAATGTCACGGTCGCCATATGCCATGAGGAGCATCGGGATGGTCCGGGCGAACCCGCGCAGGCGGTCGCGGGCGGCGTCCATCACCTTGTCGGATTCTTTCTGAACCTTTTTCGTCTCCTCGCGCTTGACGACTGTCTCCGTCACGTGGTCGAGCGCGTCATGGAAGATCGCAAGCACCTGGGCGTCGAGCTGTTGTTTGGCCTCGACCCGCTTGGCTTCAACGGCTTCGAACTCGGCCTCGGTGGCGGCTTCCTTGGCTTCTTCGTGGATGTGGTTCAAAGCGATCTGGTGGTCGACGTATGCGCGCTCTACCTTGACCTTGACCTGCGCCTCGGTGGCCTTCTCGTCATTTTCGACCTGCTTGGCTGTCATGCCGTACTCGGCGGCCACCTTGGTGCGGGCCTCGTGTGCCTTCTCCGTCACGACCGCTGCGAGCTTCTTTGCCGCCTCGGACGCGTTCGTCGTCGCCGGGTCTAGTGGCGGCACGTCCTCGTCTGAGTAGACCGGCTTACCGAGCTGCTCAACCTTCGGATTGATGACCGTTTTGAGATCGACAGAGACGTTCCCGTCGCCATCCGTGGTTGGTGGCGGCACAGGCACCTCAATGGGCTTGCCCTTCTCTGCCTTGTTCTCCTTGGCGACCGGCAACTGGTCGAGGATGTCCTTGAAGTGATCCACCGCCCGGAAGATCCCTCCAACGTTCGCGAACAACAGGTTCGACAGGAAGCCGCGCCGCACGACCTCACGAGCCTTGAACACCTGCGGGAACGTCAGCACCTGCTCGGCGTCGAGCTCGATCATGCGGCCCTCGGTGTCCTCACCCAAGATGGGGAAGAAGTTGAGCAGCCGCCTGATGTTCTCCCGACGCTGCCCGCCATCGATCGGCGGATGCGGGGCGAGGTTGTTCGCGAACGCGTCGAAGATCGTCAGCGTGCGTTCCGGAGCGAAGTCGAAGATGTAGGCGTTCTTCTTCTGGAACACCTTGTTGCCCCGCGTGAACGTGCACGGATTCTGCGATCGAAACGCCGCCTGCATGTAGAGGGCAGGCGAGGACAGGCTGGACAGCATGATGACCGCCGTCCACTCAGGCACGGTCACACCCGTCGTGAGCTGACCCACCGACAGCGTGATCGTCTTACCGCCGTCGACCTCCGCCTTCGCGATGGCGGCGCGGACCTTGTCGAACGACTTGCCGACGGTCACCGAGTCATCGGCGTCCTCGTCCAGCCCATCACCGTCATCCGAGTGAGGGCGACCGTCGCCGGCAGCCAGGATCACGGTGTAGTCCTTGAATACCGGGTGCTTCTTGAGAAGCTTCTCGAGCGCCTTGGCGGACGCGACCCGGTTGAGCAGCCAGAACGAGTGCCGGATCTCGTCACGGAGCTCGGGGGTGGAAAACGGGTACTTCTCGTTCGTCGTCAGCGCGTCAAGGAACCGCAGCACGTCGGCCTCATACACGAAGAAGCCGTTGTCCTTGGTAGAGAAGAACTCCGCGAGGTCAAACGTGTAGTCGACGTTCCCCTTTTCTTCATCGAGTGCGACGCCCTCAGCGAGCCGGTCGGTGACCATGCGGGAGAGCTGGTACGTCAGGAGGTTGAGGGTCGGGAGCTGGTCGTACGGATTGTCGCTTGAGTCGTCCGACCATGACGCCTTGGCATCCTGCTCGTCCTCGTAGGTCCAGTTGAAGATCTGGTCCTCGCCGAAACGCCCCGACGCTAGCGCCTTAAACGGGGTGCCCGACAGATGCAATGTATGGCGACGTTTGATCTGGTTGAACGCGACGTCGGTCTTCGTCGTGTCGACGCCTTCGTGTGCTTCGTCGATGACTAGGAGGTCCCACTGGGCGTCGCTGATGTGCTTGAGCTTGTTGAAGGAGCCGCCGAAGTATTGCGACCCCTTGAGGTCCTGTAGGGACACGAACTCGATGATGCGCGGATCCCTGTCGACGTTCTGCCGTGAATACGCCCTCCACTGCTCACGCGTCATCGGATTCCGCTGGGCGAGCGATGGGGAGTCGGACACGAACTGGTAGGTGGTCTGGTGGCCGATGAACCGCTGGTAGTCGTCGAACCAGGAGTTGGCGACGGCCGGTCGGTTGGTGACGATCAGGGCGCGTCGGACGTCCAGCTTCCGCATCAGGTCGTACGTCGTCAGGGTCTTGCCGAACCGCGGCTTGGCGTTCCACAGCACTTCGCCCACCCCGTCGGTGCCGAACGCTGTCATAGCCTGACTGACGGCCAGCTGCTGCTCGAGCCGCAGCGTGTAGTCGTCCTGCGATTCCTCGAGCGATGCAGTAAAGGTCTTCGAGGCGAAGTCGAGAAAGTACGCCCGTGATGTCTTCGGGGCACCGGCGAACTTGTGCCACTCGGTGCGACGCGGGGTGCTGGTGGGGTCGAACTCGCGTTCGATGCCTTGCTGGCGCAGGAACTCATGGAAATCGCTGTCGCGAAATGTCCCACCGTCTTCGGTGATAAACGTGGCCCTATACGCCCAGACCTTGATCTTCGTGATGTTGAGCTGGGACGCCTGCTGGCTGATGCGCTTGTCGGCCGAGTCCTGCTCGGTGTACCCGATCTTCTCCCACCCGTCGTACTTGGGGATGTCGGGAGTCGTCCACGAGTAGATATATGGGACTACCTCGCGGAACGTGCTGATGTTCGGGCTAGTCACCGTCTCTCACTTCTTCGTGGACGCGATCGATACGACAGGGTGCGTAGCGGTCAGGCTCAATCAGGGAGTCGAACAGGTTCGGGGCCGGCGCGTTGGCACGCAAGGAGTTGAACGTGAACGGCTCGCGGATAACCACACTCGGGCCCACGTCGTCGCGGTGCCACCATGAGAACCTGATCTCCTCACGCAACCAGTCAAGGCCGGTCAGGGTGTCCCCACGGACGATGTTGGTGTTGATCAGGAAGATTGCAGCGCGCATTAGATCTGTGTGAGGGTCACATGTGATGCCGCGGCTCGTGTGGAAGTGCAGGAACTCCTGGAGCATCGCAGCCTTGGCGTCCTGGTGATTGTCCTCCAGCAACTCGATTCCGTAGATCGAGGCAAGGGCAAACAGGGACTCGTGAGCCCAGCGGTCCGGCTGATACTGCCTCTCAATTGCCTGGAGCTTCCGATGGAGGATCGCAACGAGAAAGTTGCCATCACCCGCCGCTGGTTCGAGGAACGTCTTGTCGACGAAACCGGCGCCGACTTCCAGGTCATCGCGGACCAGGTCGAGCATCTGGTCGACCATCCGGCGCGGGGTGAACACCTCGCCGTGAGCTTTGACTCGGAGCCGCGACTTTACCAGCAACTCCTCGGCGGTCGTCTGCGTCACTCAGGTCTCCTGTACTACCCCGGCAGGCGCTCCACCGCGGTGCCGTCAGGCTACAGCGCTGGACACCTGGACAGCTCTTGGCACACCGCCTGCGCCGCGCTGTTTGCCACCGCTGTGATGCAGGAAGAGGAACTCGAAGTCAATTCCGGGATCCTCGACGCGCTGCACCAGTGTTGGGCTGCCTACCTGGACCGCGGCCGCCCAGGCTTGCTCTCGTTGGGGGACAGAGTGATCGTTGCGCCGGAAATGGCGATCGGATACGGCGTAGCTGACTTGGTTGTCGGTCGCACGTTGGTCGACGTCAAGCTCGCCGTCGAACCCTCTCAGAAGGACGTCGCCGCGTGGCTGCGGCAACTGCTCGGCTATGTACTGCTCGATCGGTTCGATACATTCCGGTGCGACAGGGTAGCGATCTACTGCGGCCGGCACGGACAAGTACTCAGTTGGCCGCTGACGGCCCTGTTGATTTCGGCAGCGTCCGGTCCGGCGCCAACGCTAGAGTTCGACCTGATCTGGCTCACGGTCCGGTGGTTTCGTCGCGGAGTTCTGCCGCGACGCCGAAAGGGGTGCGCTTGAGTTCTCCTGGGGACTTGCCCGCCGTGGATTGCCGGACTTCCTCGATCGAGTGGCAAAGCTTTGGGTTCGCTGGGACGAGCGGGTTTCTCGGGTAGGGTTCGCGCCCTGCTGTCGCGTCCGCCGTCAATCGGGACTGCAAGTCGGACGACCTTTATGACAGTCGCTTCTGTCGACAAGATCGTTGCGAGTGTCGCTCTGTCAGTTTCGCTGTGCGTCGGAGATCTTGTTCGATCTGTTGGCATCCGGTGAAGTTGCGAGCCTGGACCTACCGGATGCACATGGATGAGTACTCACCTCCCCAGCTGGAGTTGATCTACGACGGCGTCGGGGGATGCGGTCACGAAGAACGTGTTGGCGCCGAGAAACGTGGGAAAGGTTAGTCCTACGAGTGGGAGGGCGCCCGCAACGGTGGCCGCTTCCTCTTTGCCAGCCAGGTCAGCAGGGTCGGTGGTGCCGACGGTGAGCGCCGGCGTCTGGAATTGACCGCTGCCGTACGCGAGCTGCTCCACTGGGCGGGACAACAGCCACGCGTCGACGAGGCCACGGATCGGCGGGCATGACAAGGTCGCTCGAGTCGGCCGACGAGCCGATCGGCAAGGCTGCGCGGATGCCAGAACTCCGGCCGAGCCGAGCTGGCTCGGCACCCGCTTGCTCCGGCGCGACCGGCTTGTCGGACTTGGCGGTGTCGCCGTTCGGGATGCCATCCTCCCTGTTGTTCGGTGAGGTTCGAGTCGCATGGCTGGGCAGGACGTCCACCAATGAACGGCAAGATCCGCGGCAGTCGCTGATCCGGCAGCTCGACCGCTGCCGTGGGGCGGTGCCGGCTGCATGGGTGATCGTCTGCCACTTCTACGACGTCGAGTCCGGCCGCATGGAGCTCGGCCAGCGAGGACACGGCACCGGCTACGACCGCTTCGACATCCCGATCGCGCGCGACGGCAGCATGGCCGATCTGCTCGACGAGACACAACACTCCAGCAGGCGTTTCGATGTGGTGATCTGCGAGTCCACCTCCCGCGTGGCGCGGCGCATGTACGAGGGCCTGTCCGTCGAACGCGTGCTGGACAAGGGCGGCGTGCCGCTGTTCGCGTGGAACGAGCCGATCAAACTCGACGGCAGCCGGGCCCAGCAGATTCTGCAGCGTCGGATCAACCAGGCAGTGGCCGAGTACGAGGTGCTCAACACCCTGGAGCTGTCCTGGGGCGGGCTGTGTACGCATGTCCGTGAGGGCTCGAACATCGGCAAGCCGCCGTACGGCTACACGGGCAAGACGTATCGCCATCCCAACCCGGCCAAGGCGGAGAAAGGTCTCACCAAGACCAGGCTCGAGCCGGACGGCGCGCAGGCGGCGACGGTCACCCAGATCGCGTCGTGGCGGTACTACGAGGGGCTCGGCTACGGGGCCATCGCGGAACGGCTCAACGTGGACCTGGCTAGCTATCCACCGCCGGAACCGCCAGGCAAGGTTCGTACTCGCGGTATGTGGAGCAAGTCCAGCGTCTTCGAGGTGCTGCGCAACCCGAAGTACACCGGGTTCCAGGTGTTCAACCGGCGCGCTTCGCGTTCCAAGCGGGGAAAGGTCAACCCGCCGAGCCACTGGGTGTGGTCTCACGAACCCGCGCACGAGCCTCTCATTCCAAAGTGGATGTTCGACGAGATCACCTCGTCCAGCAAGTCCCTCCGCGGCTCACGGTCAGGAAGCTCGCTCAGCTCTCACCCACAGACCAAACGCGCCTATGCCTTGCGAGGCATGGTGTTCTGCAATTGCGGTCGGAGGATGTTCGGCAACCAGAGACGCAGTCTCGTCTACTACATGTGCTGGCCCCGCAACAACAATCGTGGGAAGAAGGGTCTGCACCCGCCTGGGGTCGACGCGGTGTACATCCGGGAAGAGGCGATCTTGCGAGCGGCTGCGTCGTTGCTTGCCGAGCAGGTATTCGTCCCTGAGCTCGTTACGATCCTGCAGACCACCAGTGAGGGCAGTGATCAGAACACCTCGGGCGGCGTCGTGACACAGCATGAGTGGTGGCGTCGTCGGCTGGCCACAATCGAGCGGCAGCAGCAGAACCTCCTTCATCAAGCCCACAACTGCGCGCCCGATGATCCTTTCACGACGGCGGTGCGCACCAGCTACAACGACCTGGAGTCCCAGAAGGCCGTCGCAGTCGCCGAGATCGCGAGCTTTGAGTCCACCGCCAGCCAGGAACCCATACAGGCGCAGGACGCTGTGGTGCTGGCGGATCGTCTGGCGGGGCTTCGTGACTGCCTCGAGCGTGCACCAGTGCCGCTGCTTAGCTGGCTGTTCGAGGCCGTCCAGCTCACCGTTCGTTTGCATGACTACAGCGGTCAAGTGACGATCAGCATGCGGACTCCGAACCTCACCTGACCGACGTCTGGTTCGTCTGTGACCGCCGTTCGGCCGCAGGTTGAGGGCCGGGGCAGAGCGCTGTGCTGGCCGGAACAACGCCCTGACGCACCTGTCATGCCAGGCTGCCGCGCTCCTGCTTCATGAGACCATTGGTGACTGCTCTGCTCAGCACCTCGGCGATTCCGCCGTCGTCCTCGTTCACATAGACGCGCGCCTCCAGTTCGGCGCGGCTGAGGGCGAGGTACAACAGGGAGAGGAGCCGGGTGCGCTCGCTCGGGGTGGTTCTGGTGGGCTCCATGTCCGGGACGCCCGCGACCAGGACGGCGTCGAACTGAAGGCCCGCCAGGTACTCGGCGGGGCCGACGACGAGGCCCCGCTTGCGGTAGCGGAACCCTTCGACGTCAGACCTACCGGTGATCGTCGAGACGTGGAACCTCCCCGACGTGCTGAGACGGGACGCGAGCTCGCTGAAGCGGCTCCACTGCCGGTTGTCCACGACGGCGAGTGCGATGCGGCCGCGGGAGTACAGGCTATGCATCGCCTTGACGATGTCGTTCTCCTCGGCGGCACGTGTGGCGGCGACGCTGAGGAGAGGGAGAGGTCCTGGCTCCCGCGCGGACTCCACCGCGCTGATGTTGATCTGCCAGTCCTTGCCGAGGTCCAGCGTAGGGAACTCGTGGTGGACGTGCTTGATCAATTCCAGGATCTGGGGCGTGAACCGGTGCACGGTGGTCAATTCGAGGTTGGTGACGTCGCCGATCTCGTCCTCGAACGAGGACAAGGACGATCGGGTGTCATCGGCCGCGAAGCCAATGAACGCCTCGGACGGAGACTGGCGAGGATCGACCGCCATGAACACCCGCGGGTAGACGCTGACGTCTCGCGACAGGTAGTGGAGCACCTGCCGTTCCAGTGGGCTGAACATGTGGAACTCGTCCACGAAGATCAGGTCGTAGCCTTGGGTCTTGCGGGCTCGGTTCCACGCGTGTGTCTCCAGGTGGCTCAACAGGTCTGCCAGCACCTGGTCTGACGTCAGCGTCGACCGAGCTTCGAGGCTCTCCATGTACTTGGTGTAGACGGCGAAGACGACTCGCATATCGTTCCGGCTCTGCAACGGAAGCATCCACGTCGCCCTCGCCTGCTGGAAGTACTTCGACTCCGCGCCGGCGCCGGGGAAGATCGCGGCGGCGCCGATGACGGATCCGAACTCCACAAGAAGATCCCAGGCCAACGCGTTGCGATCGTCGTCGTCCGAAGAGTCGAACCTGGCGCGCAGGCTTTCCGTGACGCCTGCGCGGTAGGTGATCCAGTCACCGGCGACGAAGTCTCTCAACACCTCCAGGATCTCGTCCAGCTGAGCCCTCTTGCCGCTGAAGCTGTCGTCGCCAGCCAGGCTGAATCCGGAGTCGTCCTTGGCGTATTGCGGCGAGATGGTGGTCGCGATCTCGAGCAACGGGAACACGTCGATCTCCTGCAGCGGCCCCATACCCATGGAGTCGAGCGAGTCGGCGATCTCTGTCGCCAGCGACCAGCTGTGGGTCACCATCAGAACACGCGGCTCGCGACCTACTTCCCTTGCGCTCAGCACTTCTCTCATCGCCTTGAGCGTGAGAGCCAGCGTCTTGCCGGAACCCGCCGGTCCACGTAGCCGGATCGACTTGGTAGCTGGAGCTTCCACGAAGGAGCGTTGATCGTCGGAGATCTTCCCCATCCACTGGTCGTACGACCAGCCTTTCGTCGTTGACTGTTCCAGGGGCGTCAGCTCGATCTCGACATCGGCCGGCCGCATGCGCTTAGTTTGCTCGACCCGTACGGCGCAAGCTGCGACAGCCGCGTCCCAATCCTTTTCCCAGTCAAGGGGAAGGGTGGGCTTGCCCGACTCGAATTGCTCCAGCGTCGTTGTTCGGTCGGACGACGTCATGCCCCATAGGACGATATCAGGGGGCTCGCCTGGCAGCAGTTCTGCGATCCACCGCCGTGCTTCGGGGTTGTCACGCGGGGTTGTGAAGAAGGCGACCAGGTTCTTGTGCTTGTACTGGTGCCAACTGCGGGGCAGTGTCAGCGACCCTGTGGTGCGAGCGCGCTCGGCGAACGACGCCGCTCGGCTGAGCACGTCGGTCGTCAGATCCGTGATCCTGTCAGGCGTGATGCGGTCTCTTGTGGCCGAACTCCGCAGCACGATGATCCGCTGCTCGTCGGACTTGTCGTCCACGCTCAGCAGGACATCGGCAGCGTCCCCGGAATGCTCGAACATCCGCGGAGACGAAGGAATGGCCTCAGGTGACAGCCCCGTGGCCAGTTCCTTGAGCGCTTCTACCGTTGTGACGAGCGGCTTCACTTGTACGTCGCCCCCAGGTACTCGGAGTGGAGGTCCCGCACGTCCTCGTACGCCGAGGGGAGACCGATCGACATGAACACGTGCGCGAACCGCTCCACCAACGCGTGGGTGTACCGGTCCTGGAGGCGGGAGATGCGCCGATACCTTGACGCGCTCCTGTCCGGGCCGAGCGCGATCTCGGCCTCCGGAACCTGTTCCAGGTGACGTAGGTAGGCGAAGTATCCGAGGCTGTTGCGGGGAGCGATCGACGAGAGGAACAACGCGTCCCCCGGAGGGTTCGAGTAGGCGTTTCTGAACTTGTTGACGATCCCGTCGACGATCTTGTCCCGCTTCTGTGGGTTGGGGGCACCGATTTGCGAATCGATCAGGAGCTTGACTGCGTCGTCCAGCGTCTCCGGCTTCCGGCTGAGCAGGCGGATGGACTCGCAAGCAGCCTTGGCGTCGTCTGCGCGCCGGCCGCTCAGCCCGAGCGCCGCGACGATCTCATTGGGTTCTTCTTCGCAGGGCCATGCTCTGAGCCGCTCGTCGGTTATCTTCGGGGCCGCAGGCGGTAGCGCCTTTCGCAGTTCGTCGACGAACTTGTTCATGGCCTTGTCGCGAAGACCGGGGATCTGCATCTCCAGCAGGTACTCGTGCTCGGTGAGCACTGGAACGCACGTCACGCGCCCGTGATGCTTCGCCCGCGCCAGGTCACAGTCGGCTGTGAGCACGACAAGGTGCCTTTGCCAGAGCGATGCCGCGGGATCGGCGGCTTCGAGCACGTCACCCTGCCTGAGCGGGTCGACGACGCTGGTGTCCTGGTACTCCGCGAACGAGACGGTCATCTGGTCCTCCGGCGGTCGGAGATGCCGGCCGCTGATCGTGGTGTCAGCTTGGGCGGCACGGCGTCGCTTGCTGGTCCGTATTCGGCACATCGCCCATTTCGTTTGAGGGTGGCTGACCGTTACGCAGGGCTACAGCGCGAGCGGCGAGCCTCCCAGGACATCGCCGAGAAGCTGACGGGTCGTTCATGCGTTGTTGTTCATGGTGTTTCGCTGCACCGGCTCGAGTTCAGCCGGGGCCTCGCCTTCGGCGCACTACATCGGTTCCCGGCGTGGACGCAGCTCGGCGAGGACGTCAGGCGCCTGCTTCGGCCACGCGCTGGACAGGCGCCACTCCCTGGGCTGCCCCTACTTCATCCGGTCCTCGTCGACTTCGCACCTCAGCACCACGCCGCCAGCGCGGATCAGTTCGTCGGTGAGGTACTCCCTGCACGAGCCGAACTTCCTGACCACCGTGGACCATCGGCGCTTCGGCCGGTCAAGCACCCAGGTCAGGTCTCTTGTGGACATTCCGTCCGGTGGCGCGAAGAGCGAGGTCCTCGCGGTCGTGTGCACGTCTGCCTGCGAGGTACGGGTCCGTCGCCGGGTGTCTCGGGGTACGCGGGTTTCGCCTTGCCTGCGCACTGGAACGGTGACGACTCTCAGTCCCTCGGGAACACCGTTGAGGGCGAGCGGGGTCCTTCCCGCCAGGCCGCCGAGCAAGGGGAGGTAGTTCTCGTACACGGATTGCTTCTTGTTTCTCGAGGTCAATTGGGGCCGCTGGGGATCTTCGTCCAAGGGATCTGAAAGATAACAGGGAAAGGCGGCTAAAAACATGTCAATAACTGGACAATGGGTGGACTGTGAGGCCGCGAGGGTATTGAGCAAGATCGACTTCAGGTTCAGCTCTGCGATTCGACCTGGGGTAACAGGTGTGGGTGCTCCCCCTTGGTGAGCGGAAGTCGTTCGACGTCGAAGGGGCGGTGCCGTTGTTCGGCGTGAGATTGGGGAGGTTGATTGTCTGGACCAATTTCGTCGTGAGGAGTGGAGTTCAGCCTCGGTTGGCTGTAACACTGGCTGGCTGAACGGCGAGAAATTCCACGAGGCGCGGCGTGAAAGCGCGCCAAGAACATACGGTGCTGTCTCTTTGCGGCTCATAGTGTTTGGAGCAAGTCGGTGCGTATCGAGTGCATCCGGGTGACCAACTTCCGGAACCTCGCGGACCTGTGCGTGGCGATCCAGCCGGGCACTGTCATCGTTGGTGAGAACCGCGCGGGCAAGAGCAATCTGCTGTACGCGTTGCGGCTCGTTCTGGATCCCACACTGTCACCGTCTGACCGACACCTCGGGCGAGAGGACTTCTGGGACGGTCTGTCGGACGGCAGCGACGACTGGGATCCCATGGATGCGCGCGAGGTCATCGAGATCTCCGTGGATCTGGCCGACTTCGAGGACGACAACACCGTGTTGAGCACATTGAGCGATGCGTTGGTGCAGTCGGATCCCCTCCGCGCGCGACTGACCTACCGGTTCGCACCGCTGGATACCGGTGTCGCCGGGCCGGGAGCGAAGGTCAAATACAGATGGACCATCTTCGGAGGCGAGGACGAAGGGAACCAGATCGACGCCGATCTGCGCGGCTACCTGTACTTCGCGTTTCTCGGTGCGCTGCGCGACGTGGACGCGGACCTCTCCACGTGGCGGCGCTCCCCGTTGCGAGTTCTGCTGACGGCTGCGGCCAAAGCTATCGGCGACGACGATCTCAGCCGCGTACGCTCGGCGATGAGAGAGGCGAACGCGCAGCTCAACGATCTGGCGGAGATCAAACGGGTCGGCACGAGCATCAGCGACCGCATGATGGAGATCCTCGGTGCGAACCAGGCGCTGGAGACCGAACTGGCTGTGGCGGCGGAGGATCCGCTGAGATTGATCCGCACCATGAAGCTGTTCGTCGATGGCGCCGCGCGCCGGCATCTGAGCACGACGAGCCTCGGCACCCTGAACGTGCTGTACCTCGCGCTGCTCGAGCTCGGGCTGGAGGAACGCCTTGCGGAGCAGGACATCGCGCACGTGGTGATGACGATCGAGGAGCCGGAAGCACATCTGCATCCCCACATGCAGAGGCTCGCGTTCCGGCGACTGCTGGCTGATCACCGCACGAACCGTTCGATTCTCGTGACTACGCATTCACCTCACATCGCCAGCGTTGCTTCCCCTCGCAGCCTGGTGGTGCTTCGTGACGCGGGCGGGAGAACTGAAGCGGCTGCGGCTAGCGACGCGGCACTGACCGACGCCGAGTGGGACGACATCGCGCGATACCTCGACGCCACCAGAGCGGAACTGGTGTTCGCGCGTCGTGTTCTGCTCGTCGAGGGGTATGCCGAGCAAGCCTTGCTGCCATCGATGGCCGCGGCCGTGGGAATGGACCTCGACAAGCTCGGCATCACCGTGTGCGTCGTGCACGGCACCCACTTCACGTCGTATGCCCGGTTCTGCGAGGCACTCGGTATCCGGTGGGCGGTGATCACGGATGGCGACGGCGACGCGGGACCGGCACGTGCTGGCCGCTTGCTCGCCGCGCTGTCCTTGAACGGAGATCCGGGGGAGCACGGCATCTTCGTCGGAACGTCCACGTTCGAGTACGACCTGCTGTACGCGCACCCCAGCAACGTCAAACCTTGTTTCGGCACCCTCTGGGAGCTGAGTGCCGATCGGGCGCGGGCCACCATGGAGACATGGGTTTCGCAGTGGCCCGAGATCGGCACATACCTGACCACGATCGACAAGGCGGGTGGCAAGGGACGGTTCGCTCAGCGTCTTGCGTCACAACAGATCTGGCCGCCGGACTATGTCCACAGTGCCTTGAGGTACCTGGCGGGATGATGGGCCCGCTTACCCAGTCGATCAGGGAGCTGTCGGCGAACGAACGCCAGTGGCAAGTGCTGAACCGACAAGGCCATTGCGTCGTCCATGCCCCGCCGGGCAGCGGCAAGACCAAGTTGCTGGTCACCTGTCTTGCCTACGACCTGTTCAACAGGATTCCCGAACCTCATGGCGCGGCATGCATCACCTACACCACGGCCGCGGCCGAGGAGTTGCGCAGGCGCTTGGCGTCATTGGGGGTCTCCGCGCGGCCGTCGCTCTTCGTGGGAACGGTGCACAGCTTCGCCATCAACCGGATCATCGGCCCCTTTGCCGCCCTGCTCGGCAAGCCCGAGCTGGTCAAGGCGTCGATCGCGAGCGACGAGCAGCAGGAGGAGGCCTACCGGCTCGCGGTTGGCTCGCGGTTCGGATCGTCGTGCAACTGGAAGGAGAAGCGCAAGCAGATCGAGTTCCACCGGCGTCGCCTGTCCACTGTGGAGGAATGGAACCGCGGCGGAGAAGGACTTCTGGAGGCCTGCTCGAGCTACGAGTCGTTGCTGCGCGGTGACGGGCTGATTGACTTCGAGGGGGCGGTGGCTGCCGCCGTGGATCTCGTCGAACAGCACGAGGTTGTGCGGCGGGTGCTCTCGGCGCGATATCGTCGCCTGTACGTTGACGAGTATCAGGACCTCGCGCCGGGGCTCGATCGACTGGTGCGAGCCCTCTGTCTTCGGCCCGACTCGGACGTCGAGCTACTAGCCGTTGGGGATCCAGGGCAGGCGATCTTCAGCTGGAACGGCGCGCGGCCGGAGCTGATCAGCGAACTGAGCTCGCTTCCCGGTGTGAGCACCGTGCACCTGGAGCACAACTACCGGTGCGGCGAGGAGATCATCCGAGCGTCGACGCGGGTCGAGCGCGTCGGGCGGAAGGTCACGGCCGTCCGCGGTGGCGGCGAGGTGCTGGCTGTCTTCTGCCCTGCGGGTTTCACCGAGCAGTGCCACCAAGCCGCTGCTGCGGTCGGACTAGCGCACAGGCGCGGGGTGCCGCTGCACGAGATCGCGGTGATCTGTTCGATGAACGCTCAGTGCCGCGAGGTCGCGGAGGTGCTCCGCGGTGCCGGCCTGGCCGTTGCCGTGCCAGGAGTCGAGTACCCGCGTGCTCCGGTCACGTTGTTCGTCGAGTCGTGTGCGGCGTGGGCGATGCTCGGGCGTGAGCAGAGTGGCCACCGGCTCGGCGCCATCCACCGGCGATGGCGGAGGTTGCTCGGTCCGACGTGGACACGCGACACGGACGTGCGGTTGACCGAGCTGTTGGTCGGTTACCGCGACAAACCCGTCACCTACGCCCGCAGGATGCTCGCGGACCTCCTCGGCATGGGGCTACGTCGAGCCATGGCACGCCCCGCCCAGTCCGACAACGCCAATGCGCTGGACCGGATGCAGCACGCGGTGGAACTCGGAGCGTTGGCGGACGCGACTGTCGTGGATCTGGCCAGCCGGGCTATGAGGCGCGACCGGGTGAACGTCACGACCATGTCGTCCAGCAAGGGGCTGGAGTTCGAGGTCGTATTGCTCCTCGGTGCGGACGAGGGGCTGATGCCCTACTGGAGTTCGGCCAACGATCCGGCCAAGCTTGAAGAGGATCGCAGGAAGTTCTACGTCTCGGTCACGCGTGCGCGCAGCACCGTGAAGATTTTCTACTCGCGTTCGGTGGCCACCTCCGCCGGGCGGGCAAAGCCCGCTGAGCCGAGCCGGTTCCTCTACGAGATCGGCCTGCTGCACCGCTAACGGCATGGTCGTGAAACGCGGCGTCGTTCGAGCGGGCGGCAAGTGTCGTTTGTGATGTGCAGCGCCGCTACACGAGGGTGAGGTGCCGCGGTACTGAGCCGCCGCGTGTTCGATGCTTCGGCGTGCCGTGGCCACTATCCGCTCGTAACCGCCTGTGGACAGGCGGAATATTTCTGCGTATCTTTTCCGGCATGACGGCTCACCTCGTGACCGGAGACGGCAACCCCGAACTCCTGGTCGCCGCGCGTGAAGCACTCGGATGGACCCAGAAACAGCTCGCCGAACAGCTGACACTCCTGTCCAAAGCTGATCCCGAGATCAGCCAAGGCTACGTCTCCAGAGTGGAAAAGGGCTCGCTGTCGGTCTCCGGCGACCGTCTCGAGCTGTTCAGCGCGGCGCTGGAGGTGACCCCGGACTTCCTGGCCGGCGAGGGGAAGCTGTGGTCACTCGGCGACGGGTGCGTCTACCACCGCAACCGCAAGTCGACGAAGGCCTCGACCCTGCGCGCGCTGCACGCGCAGGTCAACCTCCTACGTCTTTTCCTGCGCAGGCTTGCGGCTGGCTCTACCGTGACCTTGCGGGAGTTCAATCTTGTGCCGATGCAGGTCGGGGGTCTGGATGGCCCTGAGGATGCGGCCCGAGCGCTCCGTCGTGAGCTCGAACTCCCCGAGGGGCCGATCGAATCCGTGACCGAGGTGGCGGAACGGGTCGGCGCGCTGGTGGTGCCGATGTCGCTGGGAGGGCGAGAGGTGGACGCGACCAGCCTGCACCCACCCGGCGAGGCCCCGGTGTTCGTGATCAACACGGATGCTCCGGCCGACCGCCAGCGGTTCACGCAGGCGCACGAGCTGGGACACATCGCGTGTGCGCCCGCGCTCGATCTCGACGCCGAGGAGATGGCGCAGGCCTTCGCGAGCGAGTTCCTCGCTCCCGTCGCACAGGTGCGACCCGACCTCCAGGCGGCTCCGATCACCCCGGCACGGCTCCTGCAGCTCAAGGCACGGTGGCGGATCTCCGCTGCGGCACTATTGCGGAGGGCTCTCGACCTCGGCGTGGTCACGGACTCGCGCTACCGCACGCTCAACACGCAGATGTCCGCCTTGGGCTGGAAGACGGCAGAACCCGAGCCGCTTCCGCACGAGGCCGCGACGGCTGTACCCACCTTGCTGAGGGCTGCGGTCGACGCCGCAGGTGGAGTCGAGGCCGCCGCGGCCCTGGCTGGTACGACGGTCGTCAAGTTGCGCGCGATGCTGGGCGATCAGCTTCTGGGGGTTCTCGATGACTGACCTGGAAGGCATCAGCACCTCGCCGAGCGATGACGCGCGGGGAGCGCTGGCGCAACTCGCTGACCGTCCCGCGCCACAACGCCCAGCCGGCAGCGTCGGCGTCCTGCACAACCGCATGTTGGTCTACGCGCGCCCGAACCAGGTGCCGAACATCGAGCCGCACGTGAGCTTGGCCCGCAGCGGATTCGTCCTCGCGGGCGCGAACACGAACGGCCGCATGAGGTTGCTCGAAGACTCGGGCTACAACGGCATTGTGCTCGTGGACCCGGCCGCCTACGAGAAGTACCTCGCCACTCCCGACGCGCCGTTCTGGTCACCTGAGGACCAGCTCCTGCCCATGACGCTGGAAGACATGCTCAACCAGCAGCTGATGGCCGGGGCCAGCGCGGCGATCACGCCGACCAAGTTCGTGCGGGCGGGTGACACCGACTCGCTGAAGGCGGCAGCCCGCCAGGTGAAAGAACTGGGGCGCAACGACGTCATTTTCGCGGCACCGCTTGATGTCTCGTTACTCGACCGCAGGCACATCCGCCAGGTGACGACGATTCTCGCCGACGTGGGGTGCCCGATCGGTCTGGTGCTGGGCAAGCAGCTGGACCCACTGAAGCAGGCGGCGAACCGGATCATCCAGAACCTGCGGATGCTCGCGGCCTCGGTCGAGCTCTTTCCCATGCGGACCGACTTCAACGCGTTCGATCTTGTGGCGCACGGGGCGTTCGCGGGGGCGATCGGCACTGGCGGCGCGGTTCGCCACACTGTCGAGCCGCCGAATCCGTCGAAGGCGATCGTGCTCGATCCCTCGCCGAGCGCGCTGATCCCGGAGCTGATGTGCTGGTGGAAGGGCAGCAAGCTCATGAAGATCTTCGGTGCCCGGCAGAACCTCGTGCCGATGTGTCCCTGCGCGGTGTGCGGCGGGCGACGGTTGTCCCGCTTCCAGCGGAGGACCGACTCGAACGAGGCGATGGCGCATGCGGTGGCCACGTGGTCGCAGTACGCCGCCGACATGCTCGACGCGCCAACAATGCGCCTGCGCGCGCAGTACTGGCAGAACATCTGCCGCAACGCGGTCGGCTACCACGAGATGTTCACCAAGCAGCTCCGGCGGGCGAAGCCGATCAAACCTCAGGAGCCGCTCAAGGTGTGGGCGAACCTGCCGTTGTGGCTGACCGATCAGACCTGATCGACCGTGTGTCGGTAGACCTGCTCGCAGAACCACCACCACCCGGTCGTAGGTTGCCAGTCAGCCAGGGGCTCCGGTTCGAGCACCATCGTCGGTGCTGCCCGCGGACCAACCGCCACGCCGACGCCATACCAGGACGCCTCGGCCAGCACTTCCTCCGAGTTCGAGGGCGCTTCCGGCACGACGAACATCCGCGGGATGTAGGACGCGAACTCTGAAGCGCGTTCCAGACCGTCACGCCATTTCGACGCGTACACCACCGCGAGAACCGGTGTGACGGCTGGCGAAGCCAGGCGGGTGACCGAGGCACTGTCGATCTGCACGACGTTGGCAGGGGCTCGCTGAAGCACGCGAAGAACTGCCGGGGTCAGCGACGACCTGGGTACCGCGATCTCATGGGGGAGGTCTAGCAGTACGTCGAGCAGCTCCATCGAGTTGATGTCTGCCAAGCCGGCGCGGCACCGCCGCTCGTGCTCGACCTCGTCACGGCGATGGACGATGGTCGCGGTCGTTCTGAAGATCCGCACCCGCGCCGAATGCGCGTCCTGCAGGTTGAGCGCCGTGCCCGATTTCACCTGCACCGTGTTCGCCAGCGGAGAGGTCATCGCGACAGGCTCCATGCAGCGAGGGTGAGGTGGGGGGCGGTTCGCACGGCGTGATCCTTCCCTATCGGCTCCGGCCTCGCCCGCTCAGGGGACGGAATACTCCATGACCTGGGCCGCACACAGTAATCGAACACCCGTTCGACTAGAGTTGCAATACGTCGTCAGGCGCACTCTCCAGATGCCGGTCGCAACCAGATCGCCCGGACGCTCCCACGGCGCCGTTCGGAGCCTGGGCTCGGCTTGGGTGACCGCCGTCAGCGCAACGACCTGCTGGGCGTAGCTAGTTGATGAGGCTGTAGGTGCCGTCCTCATTGCGTTCGAAGTGCGCGGTGTATCCGCCGGGATTGCCTCGAAGGTGCTTCGGCAGGAACACCCCGTAGGTTTGCTCAGCCCAGCCGGGGCAAGCTGCGCGGACGTCTGCGGGCCGGAATCGTGCGGGCAGGTCGCCGCGTCGGGCAGCGCTGCGGATGTCGTTCATGAGGTGGCTCATGATCCTTACCTGCTGCTTTCGTAGACGGAGATCGCGTTCGTCGTGGCTCAGCCATGTCGTCGTGCACAGTCACGCTTCTTGCAGACGTTCGATCGCGTTGATGCCGGCAGAGCGTTACTGGCGTCTGAAACGAAAGGGCGCTCACGCGCGAGATCATCATGTGGCCATGTTTGAACACTGCCGAGGAATGAACCGGTGACGGCACTTCGAGTCGAAGTCACCGAACCTGCGTGGTGCGAACCCGGACTCGAGTCGCGGAGTGGCCGGTACCCGCTCGCAGTCGAAGCGCCGGTGATGGCGATGGTGGACACGCTGGTGCCTGGCGTTTCGACCCTGACCCGGCTGGTGCGGTTCTACTCGCTGTACTGGGCGCTGGCGGCACATACTAATGAGCGCGGGCTCGACGCCACCGAATGCCGAACAGTGCTGCGCCGGGCCGAGGTCGGGCTGGCGTGGGTGTCGCTGGTGCACGATCAACCGCCTCTCGCTCACGGTGCGGATCGAGTCAAGTCCTTGTGGGACAAGGGCAGAGTTGAGGCGATGGCGGAGGTCGGCAGGGGTTCGTACTCGCCGCGACCGTGGGGGTTCTGGTCGCAGTATGGTGGGCCGAGCGCCACGATCGGAACGGTTCGGCTCAACGGCGGAGCGTTGAGTGCCGGCAGGCACATCTGTCCCGAACCGGTGCGGCGGATGTACCAGCCGTTGTTCGACCTCGTCTCTCGGCGAACGTTTACCGTGAGCGACATCCCCGAGTTCAGCGCGCTGGCACTGGACGCACCTGCCACGGCGGATCTCGCGCCACTGAGCGAGCTATTCGCGGCGATGCGCCATGGAGCTGGGGAACGGGACGAATGGAACGGGGACGACCGCACCCGCCGATCCACGCTGCGGGTACTGGCGAGGTCCGTCCAACTCCATCCTGACGCCCCGGACTGGACGAGTGCGATGAGGACATGCGTCGCTTACGGGTCCACTGTCGAAACGGATCCGGTGCTGCGTAATGAGGAGCGTGCGCTCGCTTGGCGTGGTGTGTTGCTCAGGCGATTTTCGGTGGGTGCGTGGCGCCGCTTGTGGGCTGAGCTGGTCGACGTCGTGATAGGCGCGGCTGGTTCGGCTACCCGCGCTGACCTGCACGACTGGATCAGTGGTGAGGTGCCGTCGATGACGGTGCGCGACTTCCTGCGTGAATGTCCATCCACAATGGACGGATATGGCCATCCGCTGTCCGCGGAGGAACATGTTGAACAGGAGCGGACAAACGGGGTCGAGATCGATCTGGCGGTGTTGCTGCTCGGTGCGCGACGGTTGGACCAGTTGACTGGCAAGAGCCTGTCGGCGTTCCTGGGTCGCCGGTCACACGGCCGCGGACAGTTTCTCGATCCCAGCTGGGTAGGGCATCGCCAGCGCGAACACGAGGATCGCCCGTTGGGAGAACTGGCCCGTGCGCTCGTTGACGACATGCTCGCGCAGTCTCGCCGCGTTTCACTGCGCAAGCTGCAGGTGGACGAGCGTGGGAGCATGACGCTGTTCACGAAGCTGCACGAACGGAACGGCCGCTACTTCGCTGATGTGCCCGAGGGAGCGGGGGACGTGGGCCTGCGGGTCGCGCAGCTGGGGACCATGTCGCACCAGCTGGGCTTGTTCGGCGGTGACACGCCGAGCTCCGGCGTCACCGCACTGGGTGCCGCGTTGCTGGAGCTGCCTGCATGAGCGACGTGACGCATGCGTTCCACTCCCCGTTGACGCTGCTGTACGAATGGCGTGATCGCGGCGACGGTGCGCGCCTGCGAGAGTTCCTTGTGACCGGATACACGCTGGATCTGGTGTTCTTCGAGCGGCACTGCGTGTCGACGGCGCGTGCGTTGGGCGCGCGGGTCACCGTGCTCGGTGACGCGGGTCAAAGCGTGCACGAGCCGGTTGACGTGCGGCACGCGGGCCGCGCCTACCAGCACGGCCATGCGGTCTGTGCGGGCGCGTTCCATCCGAAACTAGTGATTCTGGTGGGAGACGAGGACATCTGGATCGCGATCGGCTCCGGCAACCCGACGATGTCGGGGTGGGGGTACAACCGCGAACTGTGGCTGGTGGTGCGGTCGACTCGCCAGGTCGGTCCGGCAGCGCTGCACGATCTCGCAGCGTGGCTGGTCGACCTGCCGACCGTGGTGGCGATGCCGTCGTGGATCGCCGAGACAACCGCCCACATCGCTGCTTCGATCACTCCCGCCGAGATCGACCACTCGTTCGGGGCCTTGCGGATCTTCGGCAATCTTCGGCAACCGATCCTGGGGCAGCTCACCGAGGGGCCGGTAGAGGCGTTGGGGCTCACGGCGCCGTTCTTCGACGCCAAGTCGCGAGCGGTGCGGAACCTGATCGCCAGGCTCGTTCCCGATCGGGTTGACATCGCTGTGCAGCCAACGCTTTCGCAGTACGACGGCGAGTCGTTGACCGACGTTACGTCGACTGTGCCGCACGTGGAGTTCTGGCATCTCGGCGAGGTACGCACGAGCCACGGAAAGCTCGTCGAGTGGACTCTCGACGGCAGCACCACGGCGTTGGTCGGAAGTGCGAACCTCAGCGCGGCGGCTCTGCTCAACTCCACCACGGGCGGCGGGAACTGCGAGCTGGTCGCCTCTTATCCCGTGGCCGACAGCCTGTTGCCCAGGGAGGAGTCGGCCGCGCACTATGTGATCCAGACTCAGAACACCATCCCGAAGGACGACGGACTGCGGCGCCCGGAATCCCTGGACCTGCTGGGCGCACGTCGCCGTGACGACGTGATCGTGGTTGAACTGGTCACGAACATCCGCGTGCCGATCGCCATCGAGACCTCACCTGACGGCACGCCAGGAACTTGGATGACCGGCTTGATGTGGACCGCCGACACCGATCTGCGCTCGACGCTCCAGTTTCGGGTTCCCGAACAGGTCGGCGGGGCCGTCCGCGCGAGGGTTGAGATTGACGGCGAGCCGATCATTTCGCGGGAGGTGTTCCTCACCGACACGGTCCGTTGCCTTCCCAGGAACGATGAAGTGGCGGATCGCCCTCGTCTGGTGCGTGACTACGAGCTGGACGACGTGTTCACCGATGCCACGTTGGCCGCACGGTTCCACGCCGACTTCCTCCGGCTGCTGAGCGAGGTTCGCGAACATCAAGCTGCGCGTGCGACGCCGTTGCGCATCAGCAATTCCACTGTGGACGCCGTGTCGTCGGGCGATCGCTGGGGTGCATGGCTGCGGGAGGTGGAAGGTGCCCTTGGGCCATCCTTGACCGGCCTGACCTTCCCCGGTGCACTCGCCCTGCCTGGGAGTGGCCCGAGCGGCTGGTCGGTGAGCGGCGAGATAGACGAGTCGGCGCTCACCGACGATGAGGACGATGAAGTCGCCGAGTCGTTGCTCACCGCTACCGCCCGTGTGCCCATGTCCCCGACGCAACGGCAAAGGTGTCGAACCTGGGCACGGCGCTGGGTCAAAGCCATGGCCGCACCCCCGCGGCTGTGGCCGGCACTGCGCATGGCTGTGGCCCGCGTCCATCTGACGATGCTCGCTGCGGGCGTGTGGGGAACCGACGAGAGCTGGCGCGCTGAACTGCGAGATCTGGTGCGTGCCCTCGTCCCCAGCGACGATGAGGAACGTGAATCGCCCGGCCAGCTGCTCGGCTACCAATCATCGATGATCGCCGTGTGTTTGGCGTTGCTGTTGCAGGACGCCAGCCTGCACGGCGGCAGCGAACATGACGTGATCGCCAGATCCGCTTGGGACGCCGCCGGAGACTGGGCCGCCTACGCGGAACCGGAACTCGTCGAGGAATACCTCTACATGCCCGATCAGCCCTACGCGCAGGTGGCGAGCGCGGCCGAGGTGACCGCGGTGATCGATCTAGCCACGGCTGTGGTTGACGATCCTGACGCCGAACTCCGCGACGCTTTCGAGCGTGAAGGTCTGCCAGCGAGGAAGATTCGTGGTGTGTGGGTCGTCGACGGCGACTTTCGAAACCCTCGTCGCATCGCGGCGCAGGTGGCGACCATGGCGGGTGCCCGGTGCGTGGTGCTCGCCCGCAGTGCCACCAAGGCCACCGCGCTTGTCCGCCACGGTGCAACCATGGCGATCACGGAGTCGGTCGCCCCGCGCTGGCGGATCTACCAACTGCCGACACTGAGTACGCCGCTTTCCCTGCTCGGTGGTATGGAAGGACTTCCCAGCAGCGGAACGCAGTACCCGCTTGAGCCGGTGCCACCAAAGGTTCTTGAGCTGGCGGAGGACGCCGAAGTCAATCTGGCCGAGCTCATCGCCGCTGTTCGAACTCGGTGATCGACGACGTACGGGCCGAGGTGTCTCCCCGGTGTTGCTACACGTCGCGATGGTGGGGCAGGGCCGCTGGACGGCGGGGTGCCGCGCCATCTTCGATGGTGCTGTCGCCGGAGGTGCAACCTCCCCACGCCTTACGACGAACTGGGCTGGGAGCGCTTTGTCGCTGATCTCGCGGAGCCGGATCAGCTCGGTCACGACGAGTTGGAATGGGTCGTTGACCTCGCCGCTGCCGGTATCGAAGGTCCATGTCGACTGCGGTTCCACAACTCTGCCAAACCCATCTCTCGCGTTGTGGGACCGGTCGACTGGGATCTGGAGTGAAGTTTCGGGCCCGGCGGTGGTCAATGTGCGAGGCGATACGGTAGCCGCCAAGATGCCTGATACCACTGTGGCTTCAGCCGCCAGAGTGCGGCGGAGTTGGACGCGGTGGTCAAGCGTTGGTCGTTCCAGGGGAGAAGAGCGCGGACATCCGTTTGAGCGCTTCGGCGGTCTGGGCTTCCTGTTCCTCTTTCGGCAGTCTGACGAAGGCCAGCTCTGATTGGCACCTGTCGCGCATGTCGTCCCGGTCGAACCAGCGGATGGGGTGGCGAGGGTCGGCCGGGTCGTAGATGCCTTGCCCAAGCGCTTCCATGATGCTGAGGTCGTACCAGCGGTGGTCGTGGCTGTCATCGGGTGGCAGGAGCCCGCCGGCGATGCGGTTCATCCACTCCTCCCGGATCGCAGCCTCGTCGTCAGGGTCGTCCACGTCGGGGTCGTAGCCGAATACGTCTTCGGCACTCCGCAGGCCGGGAAACGTGTGGTGGACGTCGCTGAACTGGGGCGGTTCGGTATTCTTGATGACAATCCAGAGCGCGTACTCATCGGCGAGGCATTGCGGTCGGGGAACTCGCCCTTCTCCCAGTTCGCTGCCGACCCGCATGATGCGTTCGCCCATGCGTACAAGCCAGTGGTTGTTCACTTGTGTGAGTGCGAGCTCGGGAAGGTCGCGCAGCAAGTCGACGTCCCGGATTGTCGCTTCGCCCTTGAGGTATGAGGCGAACTCGAAGGTGAACGAGTTGTTCAGGTGCACTTTGCCGTCCTGGGTGGGTGCGAAGTCGGAGAAGTCGACGGTGTTCGCCAGCGTCATAGCGTCGGCCGGGGTGAGCGGCTCGCCGGTGAACGAGCTGTTGAACAGGCGCACGACATCGAGGGTCTGCCGGTCGGTGTAGACCGGCTCCTCGCTCTGCGGGTCTGTGTCGTCCCCGGACTTCGCGCGAGCTAATCGCCGCAGCGCTGGGACGCCCAGCTTCAGTGCCCGAGCAAACCCCTGCAGGTTGTCTGCCCTGAACCCGTCCAGTGCGCTGGCTTCGCCGACAGTGTTCTCGAAGCGTCGCCAGGTCGCGAGCGAGACGTCAGCGCGCCGCGCTGCCTCCTGCTGGGTGAGATTCAGCTCGGTGCGACGTTGCTTCACCGGGTTGTTCGCCATCTTGTCAGCCCTGCCTTCTTCATGAGCACTCGATGAGCACTTTCGATATTAGCACTCATTGAGCGCTAACTGTCGGCGAAGGTTGGATGTGGCTCCGTGTGCATGCTGTCCGGATGGGCGCATGCTGTGGCTGAGGGTGTCGACGTGTGAATCGGTGAAGGAGTCGATCTTCGGAGGCCTTACAACATTCGCGAACCCGCTTGAATCGCGGTCAAGTGCGCCGAACTTCGTCCAACGCGCCTGTTTTTGCAGGTCAGCGGCCTGTGAACTCGTATCTGGGGGTCAAGGGGTCGCAGGTTCAAATCCTGTCGTCCCGACGGCCAATGACCAGCGGGTTTACCTTTCGAGGTAAACCCGCTGGTGTTGTTTTCGCCCGACTGTGGTCGCAGAGTGGTCGCGCTACGCCGCTCCAGCTTCGTTCAGGGCCGTTTCGATCGCCTTGACCGCATCGAGTGTGACATGCCGGAGCAGGTGACCGTAGATCTCCGTGGTTGTCGACAAGGTCGAATGGCGCAGCGTCTTCGATGCCATGGCCAGCGGGACTTGCGAGCTGAGCATCGTGGTCGCGGCGAAGTGACACAGGTCGTGCACGCGGATCCTGGGCAGTCCCGCCTGCTCGGTGAGCTTGTGGAACTGATGCAGGACGTACTCCGGACGGTGTGGTTGTCCTCCGCGCCGGGTGAACACCAGTCGGCCAGGCGATCTTGTTGCGCAGCCACATGCTTTGGTCCAAGACGCGTGCGTGGAAGTCGCGTTCGGCCTCGACTCCTGATCTGGACCGGACGTCAGCTGGGCAGCAGCGCGAGCTCCGCTTCCGCCATCTCCCGCTGTCCGCGGTTGCCGAGGGCGTCGAGCTTCCCGAGGGCGAACACCAGGCAGGCCCGCGCCTGCTCGACCTCGCCGATGTGCCGCCGCGCGACACCTTCGCTGAAAGCCAGCTCGGCTTCGGTGCGGTAGCTCATCTGGAGCGCACCGATCGTCGTCCGCGCACCGAGGTAGCTGTCCGCCGCTTCCTCCCAGCGGCCCAACGCCGACAGGCAGTCGCCCATGAGCGTCAGCAGCAACGCCATCATCCGGTGCAGCGTCTCCTGGTTGGTCTGGTCGCGGTTCTGCTTCGTCTGGTCGAGTGTGGACGCGAACTGCTCCAACGCGTCGGCGAACCTGCCTGCTGCCAGCAGGCAGACGCCCAAGCCGAGGGACGTCCAGACCCGGTGCTGGAAGTAGCCGAACTCCCCGGACCTCTCATAGGCGAAGGTGATGTGTTCGAGTGCTTCCGCGTGCTTGCCGAGGTGTGAGAGGACCAGGCCGATGGACGATTTGGCGGACATGACGATCCGGCGGTGTCCGATCTCCTCCGCCACCGCCACCGCTTCCCGCAGCGTTGTGAGCGCGAGCTCCTGCTCGTCGGTGCAGCGGTGCTGCGTCGCGCCGAGCAGGTTCAGCATCTCGGCCTCACCGCGCCGGTCGCGGAGTGCCCTGGCGGCCTGCAGGCCGAGCTCGAAGACCTCGTTCCAGCGGTGCTTCTGCTCGCGACCGATGGCGTAGCAGTGGATCGCGACTGCGAAGTCGAGCACCTGGCGGTGCCGGCCGAGTTCCGCGGCCTCCCGCTGCGCCGCCAACCAGTTCGAGGCCTCCCGGTCGAGCCACTCGGCCGCCTCCTCGTACGAGCGGAACGGGCAGTCCCGCGGCACCTCCCGCACGTCCGGGAAGAACAGCCCGCCCGCCGCGGACGCTTGGTCCAGGACGTGCGTGGTGAAGGCGTCGCGCAGCTGGTCGCGCACTTCCCGCGGTTCTTCCTCAAGCCGGCGTTCGCGCGCGAAGATGCGGATCAGGTCGTGGAACTGGAAGCGCACCGACTCGGTCGTGATGGTCAGCAGGGACATCTCGACGAGCTCGTCCAGCACCAGACCGACCTCGGCCATCGGCACACCGGTCGCCACAGCGGCGAGATCGTCGTCGAAGTGGACGCCGGGAACGACGGCCAGCCGGCGGAACACCGACCGGGCCCGCGGCGACAACGCCTGGTACGACGTCGAGAACGCCGTCCGCAGGTCCTCGTCGCCCATCGAAAGCGAGTCCAGCAGCCTCCGCTCGTCCCGCAGCTCACCCACCAGCGCGGCGACCGATCGCCTGTCGCGCCCCACAGCGAGACGGGTGCACACCATCCGCACCGCCAACGGCAGGTTCCCGCACAGCGCCACCAGCTCCCGCACGGCCTCGGGTTCCTCGCGCACCACCTGCTCGCCGGCGACGGCCGCAACCAGCTCCACGGCACCGTCCTGCGTCAGCGTGTCCAGCAGCACCCAGCGCGCCGACTCCAGCCCCGCGAGCACGCGCCGACAGGTCACGACCGTCAGGCACCCCTCGCTCATCGTCAGCAACGGCCTGACCTGGCCCTCGTTGAAGGCGTTGTCCAGCAGCACGAGCACCCGTCGATCGCGCAACACCTTGCGGAACAACGAACTGCGCTCCTCGAGCGTCACGGGCATCCGCCCCGGCGAGACGTCCAGTGAGGCCAACATCTGTTCCAGCGCCGCGGCGGGGCTGAGCGGGCGGTCGTCGACACCGCGCAGGTCCAGCGCAAGGCAGCCGTCCGGGAAGGAGGAAAGCAGCTCGTTCGCCGCCGCCACCGCCAGCGACGTCTTCCCGATCCCCGGCGGTCCCGCGATCACGACGGCACCACCGGCCTCGGCTTCGAGGGAGAGCTGCTGGAGCTCCTGCTGCCGTCCGACGAGACCGGACACGGCCGGCAGGCCGCGCAACGCCGCGCCTTTCGCGGTCCGGGTCGAGCGGCGCCGCCCCTGCCTCGCCAGGGAGAGGAAGGACTCCCTGGCTTCTCCCGCAAGCGCCAGCGCGTCGGCGAGCAGCTCCGTCGAACGTTCCTGCGGTGCACTCGCCCGGCCGCGTTCCAGCTCGCGCAACGCCCGGACACTCATCCCGGAGGCGAGGGCCAGGCCTGCCTGCGACAGCCCTGCCGCCGTGCGGAGGCCCAGCAGGACCTCGCCGAACGACGACTCGGATGCCGAGGTGCGGGTGGCGCTCATGCCCTCACTCTCCCTGCCTTGAAGGGCGAACTGATGTGGAGCGGAGATGACGTTCGGGAGAACGTCATCCGATCGTGGTGGTCTTCTGCGCCGGCAGCAGGGCCGGCTCCGCCTCCACCGGCGCGCGATCACCGCGGCCGGCCGGGTCGTTGGTGGTGTCGCAGAGCTCGAGCGCGAGCATGAGGCACTCGCGTGCGCGCTCGAAGTCGCCCGTCTGGCGCCACGCCGTGCCTTCGCACACGAGCAGCTCCACCCGGCTGCGGTAGGTCGGCCGATCCGTCCCGAACAGCCTGATGACCTCGTGGTACTGCTCTGCGGCCTCATACCGGCGGCCGAGGCCGGCGAGGCAGTCGGCGATGTTCATCCAACGCGAGGTCGGCGTGCCGCAGCGCCTCCTCGGGCTCCCCGAGTAACACCAGCGGCCACGCACCGCCGAGTGCGCGATCATGGCGCCCCAGTGGTGGCCGATCTCCTCGGCGAGGGCCACCGCTCCCAGCAGGACGCTCCGCGCCCGTTCGCTGTCGCCCAGGCTCGAATGGAAGGACATCCCGTGCTGGGAGAGCAGGTTGACCTCTGCCGTCCGGTCTTTCAGCGCTCTCGCGGCGTGCACGCCGCAGCCGAACACCTCGGTCCAGGGGTACATTGGCTCACGCCCGTGCGCGTAGTCGTACAGCGCCCAGGTGCAGTCGACCACCTCGCGGTACCGGCCGGCCTCCGTCGCCAGGCGCACCACCGGCAGCCAGTTGGTGGACTCCTGCTCCAGCCACTCCTTCGCCTCGTCCTGGGAGCTGAACGGGCTGTCCCGCAGCACGCCGGTCACCTTGGCGAGGAACAGCTTCGAGGCGTCGGTGGTCCTGCGCAGCACGTGAGTGAGGAGGTCGTCCCGGAGCCGGGCCCTGACGTCCTCCGGTTCCTCCTCCGCGGACACCCCGGTGCCGACCGCCGCGAGCTCCTCGCTCAAGTGGGCTCCCGGGATGAGGGCGAGCCTGCGGAACACCTCCTGCGCCGCGGGGCTGAGCCTGCGCAGCGACAGCTCGAAGGCGGACCTGAGCCGCAGGTCGCCCGCCGCGAGCGAGTCGAGCCGCCGGTGTTCGTCGCGGAGCTGTCCGGCCAGGTAGGACAGCGACCAGTGGCGGCGGGTCGCCAGCCGGTTGCCGACGATCCGCACGGCCGGCGGGAGGTTGCCGCACAGGTCCACCACCTCCTTGGCGGCACCGGGATCGGCCAGCGCGACATCGTCGCCGACGATCGTGGTCAGGAGGTCGACGGCGCTCTGTTCGGGCCGCACGTCGAGCACCAGGCGCCGCACTGGTCCCAGGGCCGCGAGGTCCAGGTCCGGGAGCGAACGCCGGCACGTGATGATCGTGAAGCTGTGGTCGGCAGCGGCCGGCAACGGCAGCGCCTGCGCCTGGTCCGCGGCGTTGTCCAGCAGGACCAGGGTGCGGCGGTCACGCATCAGCGTGCGGAAGAGCGAGCTCCGCGCGGCCTCGCCCGGCGGGATGCGACCGGCGGGCACGCCGAGGGCGGTGAGTGTCCGCTCCGGCGCGAGCGTCGGCTGGACGGGCTGGTCGTCCACACCGCGCAGGTCGATCGCAAGGCAGCCGTCCGGGAAGTGTCCTTTCAGGCGGTCCGCGGCAACGACGGCGAGCGAGGTCTTGCCGACGCCGGGAGGCCTGACCACGACCGCGGTGCACCCTGCCCGCGCGGCGCAGGTGTGCCGGCCGACCTCGTCGTCCCTGCCGATCAGCGCGGGCACGGCGGGCAGGCCGTACAGCATCGTCCTGGTGCCGGACGTGCTGGACCTGCGCCTGCCCTCCCTGGCCAGCAGGAGGAACGACTCGTGCTCGTCGCCGGTCAGCCCCAGCGCGGTCGCCAGCAGCTCGGTGGACTTCTCCTGAGCGGCTGCCGCCCGTCCGTGCCCCAGCTCGCGCAACGCGCGCACGCGCAACCCGGAGGCGAGCGCCAGCTCCCTCTGTGACAGTCCTGCCGAGGCCCGGTACCTCAGCAGACAGTGGCTGAAGGACGGACCGGGTGGTTCATCGCGCAGCTCTGTCACGTCGATCATTCAACCCCGAGGCACGCAAGGTACGAAGAGGCAGGGTGATGTGTCCGTCTGTACCGATAACGTGTTCAGTGGGAGGAAATCACGGCACTTCGTGCCGGAAACGCCGCGGGTGCGCTCGCCTCACCGTCCGGATCGGACAGCGGGAAGCGTGTGCGCCGCTCGCGCTTCGACGGTCCCCAGCGCGCCGGAGTGGGGACGGCTGAGCCGGACGCAGGACGCCACGTGCCCGTCGAGGACCTCCTGCAGGGGCACCGGCCTGCGGACCGGCAGGGCGAAGCCGTCCTCGGCCTCCGCCGACCAGGGCGCCGGGTGCACGGACATCCCCTGGCGCGGACCCAGCTCGGCGGTGTCGCTGCGCCACGTCGGCCACAGCACCTCGCGGTAGTGCCCGGCCGCGCCGCCGTTCACGAGCCAGTCCAGCCAGCGGTCGTGGTCCAGTCCCGTGGTCTGCCACGCGAGGGTGGCGGGGCAGAAGTAGATCACCTCGTCCGGGCGGCCCGGCCTGCCGTGCGACCGGGGCTCGGGACCGTTGCGCGCGAACACGCCACCCAGCACGTCGTGCGCGACCACCAGTCCCGCCGGCGGCCGCCGGTCCGCACCGGCCGGTTGGTGGAAGCCGTTCACCTCGGCGATGCAGGGGATGCCGTCCGGTCCTCCGCCCGACCCGCCGTAGACCCGCACCCAGTTGTCGTGCAGGAGGATGCCGCCGGTGTTGAGGAGGATCGCGCTCGGCTCGGGCCGTAACATCGTGGACCGGGTCAGGCTGCAGTTCAGGTCGGCGGCCAGCCACTCCCACACGGCGTCCTGCGCGTCGACGAGCTCATCGGTGTTCGTCACTGGTTCTTCCCGTTCTCGGCTGCGGCGGGGCGGCGGTGCGCTTTCCGGCCTAGTGTCCGGCTGGTGGCGGTGCAAGCGCGACAACGGAGTCTGCCCTGTCGCGCTGCGCATCCTGCTCGTTCGCACCGGAGCATCCCGGGCCTGGTACGGCCGCGTTCCGTTATTTTTTCACGGCGCCTGCTAATACGTATTAGCAGTTACATTGGTCTATGTGGACGAGTCGGAGCGCTGGTCGACTTTTGGTGAGCTGTTGCTGGGGTACCGGCGTGCCGCTGGGCTGAGCCAGCTGGGTTTGGCGGAGCGGTCGGGCATCAGCGTGCGGGCGTTGCGGGAGCTGGAGCAGGGGCGGGCCCGTGCGGCGCAGCGCCGGTCGGCCGAGGTGCTGGCGGACGCTTTCGGGCTGGGCGCCGAGGAGCGTGAGGAGTTCCTGCGGGTCGCGGAGCAGGGGCGCAGGCGGCGGTCTTCCGCGTCGGTCGCCGGTGTCGCCGAGCTGCCGCCCCTGCCCGTGGACCGGGTGGGGAGAGGGCGGGAGCTGTCCCGGTTGCAGGAGTGCATCCGCACGAGTCCGTCGGTGGCGATGGTCGGTCAGCCCGGCGTCGGCAAGACGGTGCTGGCGGCGTCGGCGGCGCACTGGATGCGCGACGAGTTCCCGGACGGTTGTCTGGCGGTCGACCTGCGCGGTGTCGACGAGCAACCGCTTCCCGTGCAGGTCGTGTTCGACCGGTTGTTGCGGGCGCTGGGCGTGTCGACGAGCGACGTGCCGACGGCCGTGACCGAGCAGTCCGGCCAGTACCGGGCGGTGCTGCAGCAGCGGAAGGTGCTGGTGCTGCTGGACAACGCGGCCTCGGAGGCGCAGGTCCGGCCGTTCCTCACGACCTCTCCCGGCTGCCGGACGCTCGTGACGTGCCGCCGCATGCTGGCCGGCCTGGAGGGGGTGCGGTGGGTGCACCTCGACCCGTTCGACGACGGGGACGCGGAGGCGTTGCTGCAGGCCGTCGTCGGTGAGGGCCGGGTGCGGGCCGAGCCGGACGCGGTGGCCGGTCTGATCGAGCTGTGCGGAAACCTGCCGCTGGCGTTGCGGATCGCGGGCAACCGGCTGGCGAGCAGGCCGCACTGGTCGTTGCGGTACCTGGTGGACCAGCTGCGGGACGAGCGGACGAGGCTGACGTCGTTGTCCGCTGGGGATTTGCAGGTGCGGTCGGCGTTCGAGGTGTCGTACCGGGGGTTGTCGCCGCAGGGCCGGATGCTGTTCCGGCGGCTGGCGGCGGTGCCGGGCGCGGACTTCGGCGTGCAGCTGGCGCAGGTGGCCGGGGGTGTGACGGAGTCGGAGGCGTTCGGCCAGCTCGACGAGCTGGTGGACGCGAGCATGGTGCAGGCGGGCCCGGCGGAGGGCCGGTTCCGGTTCCACGACCTGTTGCGGTTGTTCGCGCGTGAGCGCTGGGAGGCCGAGGACGACGAGGCCGACCGCTTGCTGACGACGGAGGCGGTGCTGGAGCACCTGCTGGGCATGGCGACGGCGGCGGGGGAGAGGTTCTCGCCGGAGGAGCCGGCGAACGAGGTGTTCGGTTCGCTGGACGAGGCGCGGTCGTGGCTGGAGCAGGAGCGGTCCAGCTGGCTGGCCGCGTTCCGGGAGGCGGTGCGCACCGGGCGGCACCGTGAAGTCGTGGAACTTGCACGGGCGATGCACTGGTACGCCGACGACGACCGGCACGGCGTCGACTGGGTCGAGGTCTTCGGCGCCGGTGTCGACGCGGCGCGCACGCTGCGCGACGTGACCGCGGAGGCACAGCAGCGCAACCTGCTCGGGTGGGCCCTGGTGATGGCACAGGACTGCGCGGGCGCGGTGGAGCAGCACAAGATCGCCCTGCGTTGCGCCGACGAGGCCGGTGACCGGTTGGAGCGGGTGTGGGCGCTGGCGCACGTGACCGCGCAGGAGTTCATGCTGGGCGACCGCCAGAACAGCCTGGAGCACGCGCGGCAGGCCGTCGAGCTGTCCGCCCCGTTCGGGTTCTGGACGGTGCGGATGACGGTGCGCTACCAGTTCGGCGTGCTGCTGTTGCTCGACGACAGGCCGCGCGAAGCGCTCGCGGTGCTGGAGGAGCTGCTGCAGGACGCGCTGCGGCACAACCAGAACGGCGAGCTGGCGTTGTCCCGCATGAGGTTGCTGGCGATGTGCATCGAGGGCGTGGCCCGGTGCCTGCACGCGGTGGGGCAGTGCTGCCGGGCGGCGTCGATGTTCGCCGAGGCGCGTGGCTTTTACGAGAAGGTGGGTGCCTCCGTGCACGAGGCGCGGGCCGCGTTCCGGGAGGGCCGCTGCCGCCTCGACTCGGGTGAGCACCAGGTCGCGGACTCCCTGTTCCGGTGCGCTCTGGCCACCTTCGACGAGCTGTCGCTGCCGGAGCAGCGGGCCGAGGTCGAGGTCGAGCTCGCCCGCATCCCCGTGCGCTGACCCGGTCCCAGGGTGCGTTGAGGCAGGAAACACTTCCTTTGTGGTTCCCGGTTGGGCCGATCGTGTTGATCCTGCACCGGCGGAGTGGCTGGATTGCGGAACGATCGCGGTCCGATCGAGTCCGTTCCGCGTACTCGTTGACCAGGGAGGAGCCGTCGCGGCGGGCGAGCTGAGCGGCAGTTCGGAGTGGACTGAATGGACATCAAGTTCGATCCGACGTTCGACTGGCTGTGGATCCTCGTAGCCGGACAGAAGGCCCCGAGGATCGACGTGCAGGCCACCCGCGCCCTCGCGCAGAACTGGGTCGAGAGCGGCCGCACCCTCGGCGAGATGGCGAACGGCGTCCTCGACCTGGTCAGCAACGTCGAGAACGCCATCGGCGGCCGCGTGGGCCGCGCGTTCCGCGACCGCGTGACGAGCGTCGTCAACTCGGTCCCGAGCATCGTCCAGCTCGCCAACAATCAGTCGACCAGCCTGCTGAAGCTCGCGCTGAGCGTCGAACACTCCGTCTACACGATGCTCATCGAAATCGCGTTCTTCGCGGCCTCGATCCTGTGGGCGCTGGCGAGCCCGTTCACCGCCCCCTTGGTGCCCGCCTTCATCACCGCGGCCAGGACCGCCATCCAGCAGATCAGCGCGCAGCTGCACTGGGCGATCCGCCTGATCGTGGAAGGCATCGAGGAGGGCGTCGACGAGATCTTCCAGGACGCCATCGCCCAGATCGCGCAGTTCGCGGAGGGCAACCGTTTTGAGTGGGACGTCCAGAGCACCATCATCGGCGGCCTCGCCGGAGCCGGCGCCGGCATCATCGCGGGCGGCATGCACACCGGCATGCGAGCGTGGAAGCCCAAGGCCGAGGACAACGTGCTGTTCCACGGCACCAGCGAGGCCACCGCCGACGTCGTGGTCGGCGCCGCCACCGCTGGGATCCTCGGCGGCAGCATGGACGACCTGTGGACCGGTGCGGTCGGTGGCATGTTCAGCGGTGGGACGCAGAAGAAGGCCGACGACGCGGGGGAGGCCATCGAGGACCACCTCAGGGAGACCGGGTACATCAAGTCGCCTCCGATCGGGGAGATCGGGCGGCCGGGTGCGCCGGATGTTCCCGGTGGTGGGGCGGGTGGTTCTGGTGGGAACGGGTCTGGGGCTGAGGGGGGCTCGGCTGGGGGCGATGGGCTGGGTGGTGCCGCTGGGGGCGGTGGTGTGCAGGGAGCCGATGTGCCTGGTGGTGGGGTGCCTGGCGCTGGGGTGCCCGGCGGTGGTGTGCCTGGTGCCGGGGTGCCCGGTGGTGGCGTGCCTGGTGCTCGTGAGAGTGGTACCGGTCGAGAAGGTGCCGATTCCGGCGGTCAGAAGGACGCCGTGGGGCCGCAGGCAGGGGGCACGGCTGGTCCGCCGTCGGGTGTGGGCGTTGTCGGCGGCGGAGCGAACCCCGGTCAAGGCGCGAACCCCGGCCAGGGCACGGGCGGACGGCCGCAAACGGGCGGCGGTGTGCCCGGCGGTGCCGTTTCCGGCGCGGTGCCGGGTGGCGGTTCGACCGGAAACGCCGACGGGCCGGGTGGCCAGCAAGTTCCAGGTGGCCAGCCGACGCCTTCCGCACCACCCGTAGTCGGAGCACCCCCGGCAACGGGCGCGGCCACGCGCCCTGACTCGGGTGGGCAGTCGCCGGGTGGGCAGTCGCCGGGTGGGCAGTCGCCGGGTGGGCAGTCGCCGGG
>NZ_FOFV01000014.1 GCF_900111005.1 Lentzea albida | reverse complement strand
CTAGGTGTGATGTCCAGGGACGTTGTTCCGGATGTGATGGCCTGTCGTGAAGACAGGTGAAGGCCTCCGGGTGTGAAGTGGAACTGCTGAGGAACCGCTTCACGGCCTGGAGGCCTTCGTGTCCCACCCTAACGCGACGCTGACCCCACGCACCCGGTTACGACTGGCACGTCTGATCGTCGAACAGAACTGGCGCCCGGCCGAGGCGGCGAAGATGTTCATGGTCGCCGAGAGAACCGCCCGGAAATGGGCCCAGCGCTACCGCGACGAAGGCCCGGCGGGCATGACCGACCGGAGTTCCCGCCCGCACCACAGCCCGGCCCGCACCACCGAACCTGTCGTGCGGCGAATCGTGACCCTGCGATGGAGGCATCGGCTGGGACCGGTCCAGATCGCGGGCCAGCCCGGAATCGCGGCCTCGACCGTGCACGCCGTCCTGGTCCGCTGCCGAATCAACCGCCTGTCCCACATCGACCGCGTCACCGCCGAACCGTTACGCCGCTACGAACACCCGCATCCCGGTTCGCTGATCCACGTCGACGTCACCAAGTTCGGCAACATCCCCGACGGCGGCGGACACCGCTTCGTCGGCCGCCAGCAAGGCAAACGCAACCGCGAGGCCACCGCCACCCGCACCGGCCGGCGCCACGCCCACTACCGGCCCGCCGTCGGCACCGCGGTCCTGCACACCGTGATCGACGACCACTCCCGCGTCGCCTACGCCGAAATCCACACCGACGAAACCGCGGCCACGGCCATCGCGGTCCTAAGACGAGCCGTCGCCTGGTTCACCGACCGCGGAGTGACCGTCGAGCGAGTCCTGTCCGACAACGGCGCCTGCTACAAGTCCCACGCCTGGCGAGACGCCTGCACCGAACTCGGCATCCGGCACAAACGCACGCGTCCTTACCGGCCCCAGACCAACGGCAAGATCGAACGCTTCCACCGCACACTCGCCGACGGCTGGGCCTACGCACGCCACTACACCTCAGAAACCCAACGCCGAACCGCCCTACCCGGCTGGATCCATTTCTACAATCACCACCGAGCCCACTCCGCCCCCGCAGGCCAGCCACCCATCACCCGGCTGACCAACCTCCCCGGACATCACACCTAGGACTGGTAGCGCTCCAACGCCGCGATCATGAGTTCGAGCCCGAACTCGAACTCGTGATCGTGGTCGTAGGTCCCCAGCTCGTCCATCACCTCCGCGGACAGCGGGAACGCCGACACGTCGACGTCGGAGTACGGCGACAACGCGATCCCGCCGAGCTCCGGCGACGTCGCGACCTCCCGCATCAACGTACCGAGCAGGTACGACACCATCGCCCGCATCATCCCGACGGCGATCTCGCCCCGGAACCCCGCGCGGTCGAAGTTCACCAACGCCGCCTCGATCGTCCGGAACCCCGCCTCGCTGCTCAGCCGCCGCGTCGCCAGCATCACGAACGCGCGGGGGTGCCGGCGGGCCAGTTCCCGCACCGCACGGGCGTGCGCCCGGATGTGGTCACGCCAGTCGTCGCTGTCCACGTGGTACGGACGCGCCTCGGCCATGATCCGCTCGGCCGCGAGGTCGACCAGCACGGCCTTGTTCGGCACGTGGTTGTACAACGACATCGTGCCCGCGCCCAGCTCGGCCGCGAGGCGCCGCATCGAGACGGCCTCGACGCCTTCTCGCTCGATCAACCGCACCGCCGCATCCACGATGCGGGTGCGGGTCAGCGGTTCACGGGACGACACTGGCGAAGACCCCGTGACGTGGAGTAGCTTCCCTGCGACGTACGGCGTACGTAGGAGGGTCGGCCGGAATGACCGAGTCCAAGGCGCTCAGAGCGCTGCGTGAAGCGATCGTCTTGGAGCACATGGAGTCGCAGAACGAGCACGACTTCGACACCTCTCTGAACACGTTTCCGCACCCCCGTTACGAGATCATGGCGTCCGGCCAGGTCTTCGAAGGCGTGGACGCCGTGCGCGGCTACTGGCAGCGCACCCGCGCGGCGTTCCCCGACCAGCGCAACAAGGTCATGGACGTCCACCACGCGGACGACGCCGTGATCCTCGAGTTCGAGCTGGAGGGCACCCACCTCGGCAGCCTCACCGGCGAAGAGGTCACCGGACGGTCGTTCAAGGTGAGGATGGTCGGTTTCTTCCTGTTCGACAAGGACGTCCTCACCTGTCAGCGCGTCTACGGCGACACGGCGACCGTGATGGCCCAGCTCGGCCTGCTCGACGTCCCCGAGAAGTTCTAGATCACCACCCGGACCTCTCCGACGACCTGCCCGCCGCCGAGCACGGGCACCGAGAGCAGCTCCTTCGCGGGCGACACGTCGTACCCCATCGCCGCCAGCGCGGTCAGCCCCACGGCCGTGGTGGCGCGGGGGTTCCCGTCGAGCACCTTCACCGCGACGGCGTGCCCGGCGGCGGACGCAAGCACCAGCACGCCCTCAGCGCCACCCTTCGCCACGACCCCCGGCAACCGCTGCATGACCAGGGTGTTCACGTGCCCGGTCCCGCCGACGTACTCGGGGAACTCCCGCATGGCCTCGGCCACCGGAGTGCGCACCAACCCCTGCATCGCGCGCGCCAGGCCGTGCAACGACAACCCGTACACGGGGGCACCACAGCCGTCGATCGCCGTGTGCGCAACGGACTCAAAGGACAAATCCTCCACCGTGCGCATCACCGCCTGCTGCAACGGATGCGAAACCTCCAGATAGGTCTCCACGGGCCACCCCGCCGCCACACACGCCGCCAGCATCGCCGCGTGTTTGCCGGAACAGTTCATCCGCACCCGAGACGGCTTCTCGAGCCGTGCACGCGTCTCCTCGTCCTCAGGCCAGGAGGCAGGGCACCGCAACGAGTCCGGGGACAGCCCGCCGAGCAGCCGCGACACCACCTCGACGTGCCGGTCCTCCCCCGTGTGCGACCCGGCCGCGATCGCCAGGCCGGGCCCGGCCAACGGGGCGCCCGCCGACAGGCACGCCAGCGCCTGGAACGGTTTCATGCACGACCGCGGCAGCACCACGTCCCGCACGGAGCCGAGGGAGACGCCCACCTCACCGGACGGCAGCAGGCCGACGACGCTGCCGTGGTGCAGGCTCTCGACGAACCCCGACCGGGTCACCTCAGCGAGCAGTGCGGGCACGGGCGGCCTCCAGCCGGTGGGCCAGCCTGGACAGCCCCAGGTTGACCACGAGGTAGACGAACGCGACGACGATGAAGGTCTGGATCAGCAGACCGTTGTAGTTGGCGAGCACACGGCCGTTGAACAACAACTCCGTGTAGGACACGACATACCCCAGCGAGGTGTCCTTCAACAGGCTCACGGCCTGAGTGACGAGCAACGGCGTCATGTGCCGCACGGCCTGTGGCAGCACCACGAACCGCGTCACCACCCCGTCCGGCATCCCGAGCGACAACCCGGCCTCGCGCTGACCCGGATCGACCGACGAGACACCGGCCCGGAAGATCACCGCGTAGGACGCCGCGTGCGACAGCGCCAGCGGCACCACGAGCTTCCAGAACAGCGGCAGGTTCACACCGAACGACGGCAGCACGAACAGCATCACGTACACGAGCAGCAGCACCGGGACTGTGCGCATGACCTCGGCGTAGGCACGGGTGAACCGGTTGGGCCGCAACGCGAGCACCAGCCCTCCCGCCGCCGCGAGCACGCCCGTCGCACACGCCGCCAGCACCGTCGACCCCAGACCGTCCAGCAGGTAACGCCACACGGGCCAGGTCAGGTAGGGCCTCCACCGCGCGGGGTCCAGCTGCCCGTTCAGCGCGAACTGCCGCAACCCCAGCGCCACCAGCCCGGCCAGCACCGAGGCGGACACCGCGGAGACCCAGAAGACCCTGCGGCGGGACCGGGGGCCGGGAGCGTCGAACATCAGGCCAGCCGCCGTTCCAGCGCACGGGCCCCGAACCCGATCCCGGCCGCCATCACCAGGTAGCAGAGCCCGACACCGGTGAAGACCAGCAACGGCTGCGCGAGCTCCAGGTTGATCCGTTGCGCCGCACGGGTCATGTCCACCACGCCGACCACACCGGCCAGCGCAGTGGCCATCGTCAACGCGATCGCGATGTTCGCCAGCGGCTGCACGACGCGCCGCGAGGCCTGGGGCAGGACCACGTGCCGCAACGACTGCCGCAACGACAGCCCCAGCGCCCGCGCGGCCTCGCCCTGACCGGACGCCACCGAGTTCACGCCCGAGCGCAGCGCCTCCGCCACGAAAGCCGCCTCGTACAGCGAGATCGCCAGGAAAGCGGTCCAGAACAACGGCATCGTCACGCCCACCTCGGGCAGCCCGAACACGAACAGCACCAGCCACGCGAGCAGCGGGATGTTCCGCCACACCTCGACGTAGACGGCTCCGATGGCCCTCAACAGGGGCACGGGCACGATCCTCAGCACGGCTACGAGCAGGCCGACCAGCAACGCGCCGCAGAACGACAGCAGGGTCAGCGCCACGGTGTTCAGAAAGCCTTCGAGGACGAGGCTCATGAGGCGATCGCGGGTGGCGCCGGCGCGTCGCCGGTGACCACGGTGCCGATCGTCTGCTTCCAGACCTCCTGCCAGAGGCCGGACTCACCGATCTCGCGCAGCCAGTCGTTGACGAACGCCGTGAACTCGGCGTCGCCGTGCCTGATCCCGATGCCGTACAGGTCCTCGGTGAACGGCTCGCCGACGAGCTGCAGCTCGCCGTCCTTCGACGCGTCGGCCACCAGGATCGCCTGGTCCTGCACGTAGGCCTCGCCGCGGCCCTGCTTCAACGCCGTCACGCACTCGGGGTCGGAGCCGAACTCGACGACCTCCGCGGTGGGCGCCGCGTCCCGCACCGCCTTCACACCCGGCGTGTTCGCGCCGACGATGACGGTCCTGCCGACGAGGTCGGCGGGTTTCGCGATGCCGGACGTGCCCTTGCGGACCGCGATCGACTGTCCGGACCGGTAATAGGGCCCGGCGAACGACACGCGCTCCTGGCGAGCCGGCGTGATCGTGTAGGTCTGGATGATCACGTCGACCGTGCCGTTGGCCAGCAACGGTTCGCGCGTCTCGGAGGTCGCGGTGAGCAGCTCCGTCGAGGGCTTGCCGACGACGTAGTGCGCGAGCAGCTTGCCGAGGTAGGCGTCGAAGCCGGTGAGCTCACCGCTGATCGGGTCGAGCTGCGAGAGCAGCGGGGCGTCCTGGGAGCCGCCGATGAGCAGCTCGCCGCGCTTCCTGATGCGGTCGACGGCCGAACCAGGAGTGACCTCACCTGCGTAAACAGGGGCTTTGGCCAGCAGCGCGTCGATCTTGCCCGCGCCGGGAACGGCCTCGGTACCGCCGGAGCACCCGGCCACGAAGAGCAACAGAGCGGCTACGAACAGTCTCCCCATGCGCCGAAGCTACTGATCGTGTTCGGCCCGGCACAAGACGCACCGAAGCCGTCTGTCCGATACAGGACAGACGGCTTCGGTGTCAGATCAGATGTGCTGACCAGTCAGACTCAGACGGCGCGAACGCCCTGGGCCTGCGGGCCCTTCTGGCCCTGACCGATCTCGAACTCGACCCGCTGGTTCTCCTCGAGAGCCTTGTAGCCGTTCATCTGGATCTCGGAGTAGTGGACGAACACGTCGGCGCCACCGTTGTCGGGGGAGATGAAGCCGAAGCCCTTCTCCGCGTTGAACCACTTGACGGTGCCCTGTACTGCCATCTTGCTACTTCTCCTCTAACAGGTGCCGGATCGCGCTCGCGACCACCGGGTCAAGTCGAAGCAGCGTGAACTCCGGAACCTGGAGAACCCGCACACTCGCGACCTCGTTCCGCGAGCGGGGTGATTCCACGAACACGAAACGTACGACCGAAGACAGTCAACCACGGCTCCCCGCCCTCAGTCGAGCCATCGATTTCGCTGCTGCCGTGAGATCCCGAACGCCCCGCGGAAGGGCCGCGGCGAGGGGCCGTGGTCAACGAGTCCACGGGCGACGTTCACGGCACCCCGTACCAGATCGGCCACGTGCACAACATGAACCCGCGGGACGGCCGGTAACCTGGAGGGTCGTAAACCCAGGGGGCCGTGGCTTTGACCGGCAGCGAACGACTGCTCTTCTTCTTCATCGGCTTGGTGACCACGTTCGTGTTCATCCGCATCAGCGTGCGCATGATCAGGGCGAAGGTGCGCTGGTGGCCGGGCAACATCGTGGCCGGCGACACGCACGTGCACCACGTCGTGTTCGGCACGGTGCTGCTGCTCCTGTCGAGCGTCACGAGCCTCGTCATCCCGGACGACCTGCACGGCGCGCGGCTGGCCGCCGCGGCCGGGCTCGGGGTGGGCGCGGCGCTCGTGCTGGACGAGTTCGCGCTGATCCTGCACCTGAGGGACGTGTACTGGACCAAGGCGGGCCGGCTGTCCGTCGACGCCGTGTTCCTCGCCGTGGGTCTCACCGGGACGTTCCTGCTGGGCGCACGCCCGTTCGGCTACGACGAGGTGCTCTCGCTCAACCCGGACACCACCCCCGCGTCCACGTTCACGCTCCGGGTGATCACCATCGGCGTGAACCTGTGCTTCGCGATAGTGGCGCTGCTCAAGGGCAAGATCTGGACCGGTCTGCTGGGCCTGCTGGTACCGGTGGTGCCCGCCGTGGGCGCCGTGCGGCTGGCCAGGCCCGGCTCACCGTGGGCGCGCTGGCGCTACCCGGAGGGCTCGCGCAAGCTGAGCCGCGCCTACCGCCGGGAGGCGCGAATCCGGCAGCCGATCATCCGGGCGAAGATCGCCGTGCAGGAGTTCATCTCGGGGCGTCACGACCTGCCTGATCAAGACAGGCCGTGACGGGTCCGAGCGTCGGCTAACCGCCGACGATGTCCTGCTGGGCGCAGACCGGGGCGAGCTCACCGGCGCACAGCTCCGCCGGCTTGACGATGCCCTCCGTGACCAGCGTCCGGACGGTGTCCTTCTTGATGAGCGTCGCGCCGAGCAGCACCGACTTGATGTCGCGCCGCGCGACGGGGTCCCTGAGGTTGCCGGTGGCGAGGTCGTCGGCACCCTCGAGGTCTCCGCGGGCGATGGCGATCGCCAGCCTGGCGGCGGCCTCGGCCTCGTCGCGCACCGGCTTGTAGACGGTGACGCACTGGTCGCCGCCGAGCACGGCCCGCAGACCGTCCACAGTGGCGTCCTGGCCGGTGACCGGGACCCTGATGCCCTTCTTCTTGAGCACGCCGATGACCGCGCCCGCGAGACCGTCGTTGGCCGCGACGACGCCGTCGACCTTGCCGCCGTTCTCGGTGAGGATCTGCTCGAACAGCTTGCCGCCGAGCTCGTTGTTCCAGTCGGCGACCGGCTGCGTCTTCACGAGCTTCAGCGAACCGCTGTCGTACTTCGGCGCGAGCCTCGACTTCTGGCCCTGGGCGAAGAGCGTGGCGTTGTGGTCCGTCGGCGCGCCCTGGATCTCGATGATCTGGGCACCCGGCTTCTCACCGAGGCAGCCGAGCAGGCCGTCCGCCTGCAGCTGGCCGACGTTCACGCTGTCGAAACCGACGTGGTACTCCGCCTGGCCGCCGAGCGTCACGCGGTCGTAGTCGATGACCGGGATGCCCGCGGCCTTCGCCTTCTTCTGCACCGCGAGCCCGCCCGCCGCCGACAACGGGGTGATCATCATGACCTTCACCTTGCGGCGGATCATCTCGTCGGCGATCTGCGCGAACTTCGCCTCGTCGCCCTCGGCGTTCTCCATGAACGGTTCGATGTCCGCGTAGTTGAACGCCTGTGTGAGCAGGGGGCGGTCTTGCTCTTCCCAACGCGCGGATGTCGTTCGGTCGGGAAGGATTACCCCGACGATTGGTTTGGGACCGCGCGTAGGCAGCGTCGGAGAGCCCTGACCAGCATCACCACAAGCAGTCAGGAGAAAGAGCAGGCACGCCGACGATGCCATTACCCGTCTTCGCATAAACGCGGAGTTCAGTCCTTGAATCTTGTTAAGTCAAGATTTCTTCTCATAACATCACGCTCCGCTTCCGTTCGGCTACAGTTCGATTCCGTACGAAAGGCGCTGATGCAGGGCGCTTTTTCGTGTCAGTGTGTCGGACTTGGGCGGCGAACGGGGGCCGTTCCGTGTTGTTGGATCCAGCCCTGACCGGGTGTGAGGAGACAGCTAGGTGAGAACGCGCAGAACCGTGATGGCGGTGGCGGCAACGGTGTCGCTGATCGCGGCGGGCACATCGGCGGCGGGGGCCGCTCCGGCCTCCACGGGGCCGACCACGGAGTACACCGTCCTCCTGGAGGAACCCGGAAACCGCGACTTCGCGATCGACGCCGTGGAGGCGGCGGGTGGCGAGGTCGTGCGGAGCAACGACGCCGTCGGCCTGCTGACGGTCAAGGCGCCCGCGACCGGCTTCGCGGAGAAGGTCTCCGCTTCGAGCGCGATCGTCGGTGCCGCTCGGTCCAAGCCGATCGGGCACGCGCCCGCGGCGAAGAAGGCCGAGAAGACCAAGCGCGACAACGTCGAGAAGGAGAACAAGGGCGAGAAGCCGAACAAGGCTCCCGCCCAGCAGGGGTCGACCGCCGGCATGGACCCGCTCGACGGGGACCTGTGGGGCCTGAACCTCGTCCGCTCCAACATCGCGCGGGCCAAGCAGGCCGGCGACAAGCGCGTGTACGTCGGAATCCTCGACACCGGTGTGGACGGTTCCCACCCGGACATCGCGCCGAACTTCAACAACGAGCTCTCGCGCAACTTCACCGTCGACATCCCGAACGACTCCGACGGTGGCGAGTTCGACGGCCCGTGTGAGTTCCGCGGTTGCGTCGACCCGGCCAACTGGGACGACGGCGGCCACGGCACGCACGTGGCCGGCACCATCGGCGCCGCTGCCAACGGCTTCGGCATCTCCGGTGTCGCACCGGGCGTGTCACTGGTCAACATCCGCGGCGGCCAGGACGCGGGCTCGTTCTTCCTGACGCCCGTCGTCGACGCGCTCACCTACGGCGCCGACATCGGCCTGGACGTCATCAACATGTCGTTCTACGTCGACCCCTGGTACATGAACTGCGCCAACGACCCCACGGCCTCGGCCGAGGAGCAGCTGGAGCAGCGCACGATCATCGCGACCGTGCAGCGCGCGCTGAACTACGCGCACCGCAAGGGCGTCACGCTGATCGGTGCCGGTGGCAACAACCACGAGGACCTGGGCAAGCCGCGCCAGGACACCGTGAGCCCGAACTACCCGCCGGGCCACAACCGTCCGCGGCCGGTCGACAACGCGACCTGCCTCAACCTGCCGACCGAGGGAAACCACGTCATCTCCGTGTCGTCCCTCGGCCCGTCGACCAACAAGGCCGACTACTCGAACTACGGCGTCGAGCAGACCGCGCTCTCGGCTCCCGGTGGTTACTTCCGCGACTACTTCGGCACGCCGTGGTACCGCACCAACGAGAACATGATCCTGTCGACCTACCCGCGCAACGTCGCTCTCGCCGAAGGCGCGATCGACGAGGCCGGCAACATCACCGACATCGGCCTCGGCGCCGGTGTCAAGAAGGCCGTGCAGGGCGACAAGGTCGGCTACTACCAGTACCTGCAGGGCACCTCGATGGCCGCCCCGCACGCCGCTGGTGTCGCCGCGCTGGTCGTCAGCGAGTACGGCAAGAAGGACAAGAAGAATCCCGGTCTGACCCTCGACCCGGACAAGGTCGAGAAGGTCCTCTACAAGACCGCGATCCAGCGCGCCTGCCCGAACCCGCGCACTGTCTCGTACGTCAACGTGGGCCGCACGCCGGAGTTCGACGCCACCTGTGAGGGTGACGCGAAGTTCAACGGCTTCTACGGTCACGGCATCGTGGACGCCTACGGCGCTGTCACCCGCGGGAAGCAGTTCCTGTAACCCCTGCTCGACGACGAAGGCCCCCGGTGTCTTGCCGGGGGCCTTTCTCGTGCGACGAAAGTGGACTGCCGCGACCACCTTCGTCTGAACTGTTCCGGCGTGCCTTGACCGTGCCGTAGCGGCATGGTTTCCACTGATCGTCGTCAGGGCGGAACGAGAACGGGAGGCGTCGTGGGGTGGAGCACCAGCCAGCTGGCCGACCTCGCCGGCACGACGTTGCGCACGATCCGGCACTACCACGACGTGGGACTGCTGGCCGAGCCCGAACGCAGGGCCAACGGCTACAAGAGCTACGGCGTGCCACACCTGGTGCGGGTGCTCAGGATCAAGCGGCTCACCGACCTCGGGCTGTCGCTCGCGCAGATCGCGGACCTCGGTGACTCCGACGAACACCCGCGCGAGGCGTTGCGGGAGCTCGACGCCGAGTTGGAGGCGCAGATCGAACGCCTGCAACGGGTGCGGGCCGAGCTCGCGCTGGTCCTGCGCCAGGAGACGCCGACCGATCTGCCGCCGGACGTGGCGGTGATGATCGAGGACGCGGACCTCTCACCGCAGGACCGCTCGTTCACGGTCGTGCTGGCCCAGCTGCTCTCACCGGAGACGCTGGTGAAGTACGCCGAGACGCTGAAGGACTACTCGCGGGATCCGGCGGTCATCGAGTTCGACCACCTGCCGGAGGACGCGGACGAGCAGACTCGGCAGCGCCTGGCCGAACGCATGCGCGCCATGCCCTACATGGCCGAGATGCGTGCGGCGTTTCCTGATCCGGCCGGTTTGTGGAGCGACGCGCCCCGCGGCGTGGAGCACGCGAGGCGAACGGTCGTGAAGGTCATGGTCGAGCTCTACAACAAGGCCCAGCTGGACGTTCTCGTCCGCATGAACGGCTGACATCTCATTGGTCTGGCGTGCCGAGGGGGCACGTCGTCGGGGAGGAATTTGCTAATGCGAAAAACGTTGTCTCTGGCCGCGGTCGTGACCGCCGCCGCAGCCCTGGTGGCGGTGCCGGGGGTGTCGTCCGCCGCCACGCCGAAGCCCGAGGTGCAGTGGGTCACCTGCCCCACCGACGTGGGACTGCCGGGCCTGGAATGCGGGAAGCTCCAGCTGCCGCTCGACTACCGCAAGCCGCAGGGGCGCAAGACCGAGGTGATGATCACCCGCCTGGCGAGCAAGAACCCCGCGCAGCGCAAGGGGATCCTGCTGACGAACCCCGGCGGGCCGAGCGAGGGTCTGACGTTCCCGGCCGTGCTGAAGGCGGTGGGACTGCCGCAGAGCGTGCTGGATTCGTACGACGTCATCGGCATGGACCCGCGGGGCATCGGCTACAGCTCACCGTCCACGTGCGACATGACCGAGGAGCAGATGGCGGACGGCAGCGTGCCTCCGTACGCCAACAACTCCGCGGAGGTGCGCCAGCGCGCCGCCGAGGTGAAGAAGATCGCCGAGCAGTGCCTGAAGTCGTCCTCGGCGGACGAACTGCCGTACAACACGACCGCGAACATCGCGCGTGACATGGACTCGGTGCGGGCGGCACTGGGCGAGAAGAAGGCCTCCTTCCTCGGGTACTCCTACGGCTCGTACCTGGGTTCGGTGTTCGCCACGCTGTTCCCGAAGACATCCGACCGCGTCGTGATCGACAGCAACCTGCCGCCGGGCGGCTGGGACGTCGAGGGCGGCCGGCTGATGGGCCGCGGCGTCGAGGACACGTTCCCCGACTTCGCGAAGTGGGCGGCGGCGCACCCCGAGTACGGCCTCGGCACCACGCCGCAGCAGGTGCGCGCCAAGTTCTTCGACCTGGCCGCGCGCCTGGACGAGAAGCCCTCGGTCGAGGGCATCGACGGCAGGCTGTTCCGCTTCCTGAACTTCACCGGCCTCTACGCCACCGGCGACGCGGCGTTCGCGAAGCTCGCCGCCTCCTGGAAGGCGTTCGACACCGGTCAGCCGCAGCCGCCGCAGGAGTACCCGGAGGTCCCCCGCGTCCAGGCCCTGCTGGCGGGCCGCCTGAACGTGATGTGCGGTGACTCGGCCTGGCCGTCGTCGGTCCGCACCTACGAGCGCAACGTGGAGATCGACCGCCTCCGCCACCCGATGTTCGGCGCGGGCGCCGCGAACATCCAGCCGTGCGCGTTCTTCCCGAAGCCGGTGGAGAAGCAGGTCCTGCCGTCCGACCGCGGCCCGCGCAACGTCCTGCTGGTGCAGAACGAACGCGACCCCGCGACGCCGCTGGCCGGCGCCCAGTCGACGCGCCGCGCGTTCGGCGACAGGGCCGCGATGATCACCATCGACCAGGGCGGCCACGGCGCCTACGTGTTCGGCAAGAACACGTGCGCCAACGACAAGGTCACCGAGTACCTGCTCGGCGGCCGGCGGCCGAACGACACGAAGTGCGCGGCCCAGACCGGCTGACGCACGACAGGCCGGCTCGCCTCGGGGCGAGCCGGCCTCGTTTCGTCCACAATGGACCGAGGCGACATGCCCCGGAATGCACCGCCTGGCAACAATTGTCCGTTTCGCGAATTAGTAAAGACCCTTGCCAATAAAGGTCTGCACCCCTTACCGTGGCATTCACGCCGCCCGGGACCCCACCATCCCTGCCCCGGAGGGACAGTCGTGAAAACCACTGGTCGCATCGCGGCCGCACTGCTCACGTGCGCCGCGCTCTTCACCACCACCATCGGCACCGCGTCCGCCGCCGACCTGGACGAACCGCGCCTCAAGGACATCGCGATGCAGATCGTGTCCAGCGCGGAGAACTCCTCCACGGACTGGAAGGCGCAGTTCGGCTACATCGAGGACATCGACGACGGCCGCGGCTACACCGCGGGCATCATCGGTTTCTGCAGCGGCACCGGCGACATGCTCGACCTCGTCGAGCTCTACAAGAACCGCAAACCCGGCAACGTGCTGGAGAAGTACCTCCCCGCGCTGCGCAAGGTGAACGGCAGCGACTCCCACACGGGCCTCGACCCGAACTTCACCAAGGACTGGAAGACCGCCGCCAAGGACTCCGCCTTCAAGGCGGCCCAGGAGTCCGAACGCGACCGCGTCTACTTCAACCCCGCTGTGGCGCAAGGCAAAGCGGACGGCGTGCGAGCCCTCGGCCAGTTCGCCTACTACGACGCGATCGTCGTGCACGGCGACGGCGGCGACAAGACGAGCTTCAGCAACATCCGCAAGCGCGCCCTCGGCAAGGCGAAGCCCCCGTCGCAGGGCGGCAACGAGACCACGTGGCTCAACGCCTTCATGGACGCACGGGTGTGGGCGATGAAGCAGGAGGCGGCCCACGAGGACGTCTCCCGCATCGAGACCGCCCAGCGCGTGTGGCTCAAGGCGGGCAACTTCGACCTGAAGACGCCGCTGAAGTGGAAGGTGTACGGCGACAGCTTCAGCATCAACTAGACCCTGGTGCCACAGCACAAGAGGGGCGCTCCGCGTGGAGCGCCCCTCTTGTGCACGTCGGTCCTACAGCTGGGTCCAGTCCAGCACCGGCGCCGCGAAGTCGCGGATCGACGCCAGCAACCCGAGCCGGGCCGCCTTCACCTCCTCGTCCTCGGCCATCACGAGCACCTCGTCGAAGAACGTGTTGATCGGCCCGGTGAGCCCCTCGGCGGCGGCGAAGAACGCCGCCAGACCGGTGACGTCGCGCGGCACGCCGTCGAACGCCTCGTGCAGCGCCACTTCCGCCGGCTCGGACAGCACCGAGGCGTCGTACGAGGCCTCGACCGCACCCGGCACGATGCGCCGCACGCGCTGCAACGCGGCCGCCAGGGCGTCGAAGGACTCGTTGCCCGCCAACGACTCCAGCTGTGCGAGCGTCTCGTCCGCGAGCACGGGCGAATCGGCCAGCGGCAGCACGGCCTGCACGAACCGGTGCTCGTGCCCGGCGTCGAGCAACGCCTGCTCGTACCGCCGGACGGCGAACTCGCGTGCCGTCTCCAGGGCCTCCGCGGAGACCTCGAGGCCTTCTGCCGCGAGGGACAGCGCCACCGGCAGCGTGATCTCCCGCAGGTCCGGGAAGGCCCGCAGCACCGTCACCGCGCCCAGAGCGGCCCGGCGCAGACCGAACGGGTCCGACGAGCCGGTCGGCTGCGCGCCGATCCCGAACAGGCCGGCCAGCAGGTCGAACCGGTCCGCGAGCGACAGCAGCGCACCCGGCACCGACGACGGCAGCGCGTCACCGGCCGACCGGGGCAGCTCCATCTCCCACAGCGCCAGCGCGACCTCGGGCGTCTCCCCCGCCCGTGCCGCGTACTCCCTCGCCATCACGCCGGCGAGCGACGACAGCTCGATCACCATCTGCGAGCCGAGGTCGAACTTGGCCAGCGCACCGGCCCGGTCCAGGGTCTCGCGGTCCACCTCGACCACCGAGGCGAACCGGCCGGCCAGCGCGGCGATCCGGGCGGCGCGGTCGGCCATCGAGCCGAGCTTGTCCGCGAACGTCAGCTTCGCGAGGCCGGCCTTCATCTCCTCCAGCGGCGTCTTGAGGTCCGCCCGCCAGAAGAACGCCGCGTCCTCGTACCGCGCCCGCAGCACGGCCTCGTTGCCCGCCCGCACCAGGTCGGCGTCCACGGACCCGTTCGCCACGGCCACGAAGTGCGGCAGCAGCGCGCCGTCGGCGGTGCGCACCGGCAGGTAGCGCTGGTGCTTGCGCATCACGGTCGTCAGGATCTGCGCGGGCAGCTCCAGGTACCGCTCCTCGAACGAGCCGAGGATCGGCGTCGGCCACTCGACGAGGTTCGTGACCTCGTCCAGCAGGCCGTCGACCTCGACCACGCCACCGACGGACGCGGCCAGTTCCTGCGCGGCGGCGACGATCGTGGCCGCGCGGGCGGTGCCGTCGACCTGGATGCCGTGCCCCGCCAGGAAGTCCAGGTACCCGTCCGCCGTGGACACCTCGACGACCGGCTCGTCCGCGGTCCGGTGCACGCGGGTCGACGTGCCCGAGGCGAGCGACGACACCGCGACCGGCACCGGGGTCTGCCCGAGCAGCGCGAGCAGCCAGCGGATCGGCCGCGTGAACGACAGCTTCGGGTCGTTCCACTTCATGTTCTTCTCGGCGCGCAGCTCCGCGACGACCTCGCCCAGCAGTCCGCTCAGCACCTCGACGGCACCGCGGCCCGCCTCGGTCTTCGTCGACGCCACGAACTCGACGTCGTTCTCGACCACGCGTCCCAGCGAGGAGACCTCGACGCCCTGGCCGCGCGCGAAGCCCTGCACGGCCTTCGTCGGGTTGCCGTCGGCGTCGAAGGCGGCGGAGACGCGCGGGCCGCGCACGGTGCGTTCGGCGTCCGGCTCCCGCGGGGAGACGGCGGGCACCAGCACCACGATCCGGCGCGGGGTGCCGTGCACGGTCACCTCGCCGGACGTCAGCCTCGTGGCCTCCAGCTTCGCCGTCACGGCCGACCGCACCGCGTCGACGGTCCGCAGCACCTCGTGCGGCGGCAGTTCCTCGGTGCCGATCTCGAACAGCAGCGTCGCGGGCGCGACGACGTCCTCGAAGGACGACGGCTTCTCGACGACGGCCGGGAGTTCGGCGACCCCGAGCGGGTGCCCGAGCTCGGACCGGCGCTCGGCCCACAGCGCGGCCACCTCGCGGGCCAGTCCGCGCATCCGGCCGAACGCACGGGCGCGCTCGGTCGTCGAGATCGAGCCGCGCGCGTCCAGCACGTTGAAGATGTGCGAGCACTTCAGCACGAAGCTGTGCGCGGGAACGGGAAGGCGGGCGTCGAGCATGCGGCGGGCCTCGGTCGCGAACTCCTCGAAGAGGCGCTTGTTCGCCTCCACGTCCGCGTCGTCGAGGTAGTACCGCGACATCTCGTACTCGGCCTGGCCGAACGCCTCGCCGTAGGAGATGCCGGGCGCGTAGGCGATCTTCTTGAAGTGGTCGACGCCCTGCAGCGCCATCATGATCCGCTCGATGCCGTAGGTGATCTCCACCGACACCGGGTCGAGCGTCATGCCACCGGCCTGCTGGAAGTACGTGAACTGGGTGATCTCGAGGCCGTCCAGCCAGACCTCCCAGCCGAGGCCCCAGGCACCCAGCGCGGGCGAGGCCCAGTTGTCCTCGACGAACCGGACGTCGTGCGCGCGCACGTCGATGCCCAGCGCCTCCAGCGAACCGAGGTAGAGCTCCTGCGGGTCGCCCGGGTCGGGCTTGAGGATCACCTGGAACTGGGTGTGGGTCTGCAGCCGGTTCGGGTTCTCGCCGTAACGGGCGTCGTCGGGCCGCACGGACGGCTCCACGTACGCGACGCGCCACGGCTCGGGACCCAGCACCCTCAGCACGGTCGCGGGGTTCAGCGTTCCCGCCCCGACCTCGGTGTTGAACGGCTGCACCACGATGCAACCTCGGTCGGTCCAGTACTTGGTCAGCGCGAGCAGCGCGTCCTGCATCGTCAACACGGCGACGAGTCTACGAAACAGACAAAACCGCTGGTCAAGGGGCCTGAATCGGGTGGCCTCCGCCACTGTGTCACGCTTTGCACAACCGAGTGGACCTCCCGCACGTCTACTTGGAGTACCCGAATGCGCTGAGAGGAGTGGGTGTGGACAACCGGCCGCCGCGGCCGGGAGACCCGAACGGGAATCCCAGGCGACCCTCTGCCACCCCGCGTCCGCAGGCGGGCCGGCCCCGCCGCCCGCAGGTGCCGCCGCGCGGCTCCGACCAGCCCCGCAGGGAGCCGGGCAAGGCCGAACCGCCGAGGCGGGAACCCCCGAAGCGCTCCGAACCCCCGCGCGGCGGGTCGGCGGGCCGCAACGAGCCACCACGTCGTAGCGAGCCCCCACGGCGCGGTGAACCAGCCGGTCGCTCCGAGCCCCCGCGCCGCAGCGAGTCGGTCGGCCGCAGCGAGTCCGCGCGCCGTTCCGAACCGCCCCACCGCGAACCCCCGCGCCGCGTGCCGGGCCGCGAGTCGTCCTCCGCACCGCGCCCGCGTCCGGTCGCCGACCGCCCCACGGTCCGCACGACCCCGGCCAAGGCGAAGGCCGAAGCCCCCGCGCCCCGCCCGCGGCCCAGGCCCGCCGCCGCCCGCCGCCCGAGCAGGGCCGACCGCGGCGCCCCCACCGGCGCCAAGATCTTCATCACCATGCTGTCGGCGACGATCCTGCTGGTCACCGGCATCGCCTGGCAGAACCTGACGGCGTTGACCGACGGCCTGACCAAGCAGGACCTGGACCTGGCCGACGCGGGCGAGAGGCCCGCCGACGGCGCGATCGACATCCTGCTGGTCGGCATGGACAGCCGCACCGACTCCAAGGGCAACCCGCTGCCGCAGAACATCCTCAACGAACTGCAGGCGGGCGGCAGCGACGACGGCGGGTTCAACACCGACACGCTGATCCTGCTGCACATCCCGAACGACAGCGGCAAGGCCTTCGCCGTGTCGTTCCCGCGCGACTCCTACGTGAAGATCGCGGGCGGGTTCGGGCGACACAAGATCAACTCTGCCTACGGCTACGCCAAGGGTCAAGCCGCCGAGAAGCTGCAGGGCAGCGGCAAGACCGGCCCCGAGGTCGAGATGGAGTCGCGCAAGGCCGGTGCGAACAACCTCATCCAGACCGTCCAGGACCTGACCGGCGCCACGATCGACCACTACGCGGAGGTCAACCTCGTCGGCTTCTACGACATCACCAAGGCCATCGGCGGCATCGACGTCTGCCTCAACGCGAAGGTCCGCGACAGCTTCTCCGGCGCGAACTTCCCCGCGGGCCAGCAGACCATCGCGGGCAAGGACGCGCTCGCGTTCGTCCGCCAGCGCCACGGCCTGCCGATGGGCGACCTCGACCGCGTCGTGCGCCAGCAGGTGTTCATGGCGGGCCTGGCGAAGAAGGTGCTGTCCGCGGGCGTGCTCACCGACAGCACCAAGCGCGCCGACCTGATCAAGGCCCTGGGCAGCGCGATCGTGCTCGACGACGGCTGGGACATCACCAACTTCGCCCTGCAGATGAAGGACCTGACGGGCGGAAACCTGACGTTCCAGACGATCCCGACCGGCAACCCCGACCTGCAGACGCCGGAGGACGGCTCCGCGGTCGAGGTGGACGCCGCCGAGGTGAAGTCGTTCGTCAAGAACCTGGGCAAGGCCCCCGCGTCGTCGAACCCCGCCGACCCGAAGTTCGACAAGTCCACGGTGACCGTCGACGTCCGCAACGCCTCCGGTCAGCCGGGTCTCGCGGGCACGGTGCTCCAGTCGCTCGTCGCGAAGGGCTTCAAGGAGGGCCAGACCGGCAACGCCGAGGCCATGGCGAAGTCCGTCGTCCGCTACGGCAAGGGCGGCGAGGCGGGCGCCAACGCGGTCCAGGAGGCCCTCGGCGGCCTCAAGATCGAAGAGGACGTCAACGTGCCGGCCGGCGCCGCCCGCGTCTTCCTCGGCTCGGACTACGCGGGTCCCGGCGCCCAGGGTTTCGCCGGGTCCGGGATGCTCGCCCTGGACGGTGCGCGTCGGCAACCGGCTGACCCCGCGGCCCCTCCGCCCATCTCCGCAGACGGCGTGCGCTGCGTGAACTGATACTCAGAGTAGAGATGTATCCCCCATTCGGGGGGTTCTGCCGGCAAGTTGCGTAAGCGACGAAGCACCAGCGCCTTCCATCACCGTGAGACCCGCTCACGGGGTGGAGGACCAGAGTGCAGACTGCGAACGGCCAAATCGACACAGCGGCGTACCAGCGCGTGCTCGGTGATGAGATCCGCAGCCTTCGCAAGCAGCGCGGATGGACCCGCAAGGAGCTGAACAAGCGCCTGCAGACCGAGATCTCGCTGCAGACGTTGGCGACGTACGAGCTCGGCACGCGGCAGTGCTCCGTCGTGCGCCTCGTCGAGATCTGCCACGCCCTCGACGTCCCGGCGCACGAGGTCCTCGCCCGCGTGCACGAACGCTTCTTCGGCGACACCCCGGCCGGCCACCTGTCGCTCAGCCTCACCGCGGTCGCCGCCACCGACAACCCGCGGATCCTGCCGCTGCGGCGGTGGGCGGCCGGACGGCTGCACGCGCTTCCCCCAGGTGCCTCACCCGAGGTGCACCTCGACCTGCCCGCGCTCGAGAACATGGCACAGCTGTGCCAGCTCCCGACCGTCGAACTCATCCGGATCCTGCGCGGCCTGAGCAGGTGAGCTGAGCCGGTAGTTGTACCGAACCCCGTTCACACCAACGCAACGACCGTCCGGAAAGGGTGGAATCCCACCGCCGGTAGAGTCGCCTGCGTGAACGATTCCCCCGCCCGCCTCCCCCTGCGGACCGCAGCCGCCGTGAAGCTGGGCAACCTGAGCTCCACGTTGTCGCAGAAGATGGGCCTCGGCGCCGGCGGCATGATCGGCGGCCGGGTCGCGCTGAAGCTCGACCCGCAGGCGCTGAACCGCCTCACCCAGGGCCGCAGGGTCGCCGTCGTGACGGGCACCAACGGCAAGACCACCAGCACGATGATGCTGGCACGGGCCGTGGGCGCGCTGGGCGAGGTCGCCACGAACCACAGCGGCGCGAACATGCCCGACGGCCACGTGACGGCGCTCTCGAAGCAGCCGGACGCGCCCTACGCGGTGCTGGAGTGCGACGAGGCCTACTTCCCGGCCGTCGCGGGCGCCAGCAACCCGTCCGTCGCCGTGATCCTGAACCTGAGCCGCGACCAGCTCGACCGCGTCGGCGAGGTCCGCACCATCGAGCGCTCGCTGCGCGACGCGATCAACAAGCTGCAGAACTGCACGATCGTCGCCAACTGCGACGACGTGATGGTGACGAGCGCGGCTTGGAACGCCTCCAAGGTCGTCTGGGTCGCCACCGGCACCGGCTGGCACCACGACTCGGCGAGCTGCCCGCGCTGCGGCAGCCCGATCCAGTGGCAGGGCGAGCACTGGCACTGCACGGGCTGCGACCTCGCGCGCCCGCACCCGAACTGGATCACCGCCGACGAAGCGATGATCACGCCGGAGCACCAGAAGCTCGAGCTGCGCCTCACGCTGCCGGGCAAGTTCAACCAGGCCAACGCCGTCATGGCGTCCGCGGCCGCCCACGCGATGGGCGTCTCCGCGGACGAGGCCGTGCGCAGGCTGCGCGGCGTCTCGAACGTGAGTGGCCGCTACCGCACGATCCAACGCAACGGCCGCAGCGCGCGCCTGTTGCTCAGCAAGAACCCGGCGGGCTGGAGCGAGACCCTCACGGTCGTCAAGGAGGCCAACCACCCGGCCGTCCTGGTGATCAACGCCCAGGAGGCCGACGGCCGCGACCTGAGCTGGCTGTGGGACGTCCCCTTCGAGCGCCTGCAGGGCCGCACGGTCATCGCGTCCGGCGAGCGCGCCACCGACCTGGCCGTCCGCCTGACCTACGCCGAGGTCCAGCACACGATCGTGCCCGACCCGCTGAAGGCCATCGACCAGATGCCGCAGGGCGCGGTCGAGGTCATCGCCAACTACACCGCGTTCCGCGACTTGAATGCCAGGGCTGCCGCTGATGAGTGAGTCGACAATCCAGATCGCGCTCGTGCTGCCGGATCTCCTCGGCACGTACGGCGACTTCGGCAACGCCGTGGTCCTCGAGAAGCGCATGACGTGGCGCGGTATCAAGGCCGAGATCGTGCCGATCAACTACGGCCAGCCGGTGCCGGACTCCTGCGACATCTACGTCGTGGGCGGTGGTGAGGACACCGCGCAGACGCTGGCGGTGAAGCACCTGCGCGAGCACCCCGGCCTGCAGCGCGCCGTCACGAAGAACGCCGTCGTGCTCGGCGTCTGCGCCGGCATCCAGATCTTCGGCGAGAGCTTCACCCGCGCCGACAACGTGACGCACCCCGGCATGGGCCTGATCGACTCGACCTCGCACGCCGGCGGCAGCCGCGCGATCGGCGAGGTCATCGCCGAGCCCGCCGACGGCCTGTTCGCGGGCCCGCTGACCGGGTTCGAGAACCACCAGGGCCGCACGGTGCTGGGCCCGGCCGCGCGCCCGCTGGCGCACGTCAAGGTGGGCACGGGCAACGACGGCAGCGTCGAGGGCGCCGTTCAGGGCCGGATCGTGTGCACGTACCTGCACGGGCCGGTGCTGCCGCGCAACCCGGCGCTCGCGGACATGCTGATCGAGTGGGCGACGGGCACGAAGGTCGCGCCGATCGACCTGCCCGCCGTCACCGCTATGCGTGCGGAACGGGTGAAGGCAGCTTCATAGCGACGCCCGGCCAGATCACGTTCATGACGTAATCGGTTGCGAGCGCAGGTCCCACGGTGGGCCTGCGCTCCATCCACACCGCGAGCCGTTCGGTCGCCCCGACGACCATCTCCGCGAACGCCTCCGCCTCCAGCGGGTCGATCTCCGGCGTGAACGACGCCAGCACGGCCCCGATCATGTCCGTCTGCTGCTGGCGGATGCCCTCGACCTCCTCCTGCGCCGACGGCACGGCCACGGCCGCCTCCTGCCGCAGCAGCGCCCACGACCTGCGGTGCTCGTCGATGAACTCGAAGAACGCGAGCAGCCCGAGCCGGAGGAACTCCTCCGGGGTCGCCGCGCCCGCAATCGCCGCCGCCGTCTTCTCGCGCAGCTCTGTGCGCGCACGGTGGATGCAGCCGATGAGCAGGCCTTCCTTCGAGCCGAAGTACTCGTAGAGCATCGGCTTCGAGACGCCGACGCGTTCGGCGATCTCGTCCATCGACGTGGCCAGATACCCCTGCTCGGCGAAGATCTCCTCGGCGACGGTGAGCATCTGCGCCATGCGCTGGGCCTTGGGCATGCGGCGCCGCGGAGCAGTCACGAACGGAGTCTACCGCTCGTAACTTACTTCGAGTAACCTACTGCGAAGTAGCCACCGCGAGCGGAGGGACCTCCCCATGCACCGAGAGACGAAAGTCCTCGTCATCGGCACCGGATTCTCCGGCCTGGGCATGGCCGTCGAGTTGAAGCGCCGCGGCGAGCACGACTTCGTGGTTCTCGAGAAGGCCGCCGACCTCGGCGGCACGTGGCGGGACAACTCCTACCCGGGCTGCGCGTGTGACGTGCCGTCGCACATGTACTCGTTCTCGTTCGAGATGAACCCGAAGTGGTCGCGGATGTTCGCGCAGCAGGGCGAGATCTTCGACTACCTGCAGCGCGTGGCCGAGAAGTACCGGCTGCGGCCGCACATCCGGTTCAACACCAAGGTCTCCGGCGCGCGCTGGGACGACGAGGCCAAGCGCTGGAACGTCACGACCGAGCAGGGCGACACGTACACCGCGCAGGCCCTGGTGGCGGGCGTCGGCGCGTTGCACATCCCGAACATCCCCGAGCTGCCGGGCATCGAGAACTTCACCGGCAAGGCGTTCCACTCCGCGCAGTGGGACCACGACTACGACCTCACCGGCAAGCGCGTCGCCGTGATCGGCACGGGCGCGTCGGCGATCCAGTTCGTGCCGAAGATCGCGGGCCAGGTCGGGTCGATGAAGATCTTCCAGCGCACGCCGCCGTGGATCATGCCCAAGGCCGACCGGTCGATCAACGGCTGGGAGCAGAAGCTCTTCCGCGCCCTGCCGTTCACGCAGCGGGCCTACCGCAACTTCGTGTACTGGACGCGCGAGTCGTCCGCGCTGGGCTTCGCGGTGAACCCGAAGATCATGCAGTTCGCGCAGGGCATCGCGTTGCGGCACATGAAGAAGCAGGTGCCGGACCCCGCGCTGCGCCGCAAGCTCAAGCCCGACTACACCATGGGCTGCAAGCGCGTGCTGATCTCCAACGACTTCTACCCGGCGCTCGGCTACCCGAACGTCGACCTGGTGACCGACAAGGTCTCCGAGGTGCGCGAGAAGTCCATCGTGGACAGTGCGGGCGTCGAGCACGAGGTCGACGTCATCATCTACGGCACCGGGTTCCACGTCGTCGACTCGTTCGACTACCTGGACATCCAGGGCAAGGACGGTGTCGACCTCGCCAAGAAGTGGCGTCAGCAGGGGATCGAGACCTACTACGGCATCACGGTCTCGGGCTTCCCCAACCTGTTCTTCCTGCTGGGCCCCAACACCGGACTCGGGCACAACTCGGTCGTGTTCATGATCGAGTCCCAGATCCGGTACATCGCGCAGTGCCTCCGGCTCCTCGACCGGCACCGCGCAGCGGAGCTGGACGTGCGGTTGGAGGCCCAGCAGGAGTTCAACACCGAGATCCAGCAGAAGCTCACCAAGGGCGTCTGGACCCAGGGCGGCTGCAAGAGCTGGTACCTCGACGCGCAGGGCGTGAACCGCACCGTGTGGCCGGGCTTCACCTGGCGGTACTGGATGCGGACCAAGCGCGTGCGCGCCGAGGACTACGTTCTGACTACGGCTTCACGATGACCTTCAGGGCGGTCCGCTCGTCCATCGCCTGGTAGCCCTGGGCGACGTCGGCGAGCGAGACCGTCCTGTCGAACACGGGTCCGGGGTCGATGCGACCGGCGAGCACGTCGGCCAGCAGTTCCGGCAGGTACGCCCGCGCGGGCGCGACACCGCCGCCGATGGCGATGTTGCGGCCGAACAGCTTGCCCAGCGGCAGGCCCGGCATCTCGTGCGGCACGCCGACGTACCCGATCCTGCCGCCGTCGCGCACGATGCCCATCGCGGTCTCCCACGACTGCTCGGTGCCGACGCACTCCAGCACCGCCGACGCGCCGAGGCCGCCGGTCATCTCCTTGATGCGCTCGACCGCGGCCTCACCGCGTTCGGCGACCTGGTCCGTGGCGCCGAAGAGCTGCGCGATCTTCGCGCGGTCGTCGTGACGGCCCATCGCGATGATCCGCTCGGCACCGAGCCGCTTGGCCGCCAGCACGCCGCACAGGCCCACGGCGCCGTCACCGACCACGGCGACCGTCGCACCGGGACCGACGCCCGCGCCCACGGCGGCGTGGTGGCCGGTGCCCATGACGTCGCTCAGGCTCAGGAACGCGGGCAGCAGCTCGGCCGGCGCGTCCGCGGGGACCCGCACCAGCGTGCCGTCGGCCTGCGGCACGCGCACGGCCTCGCCCTGGCCGCCGTCACTGCCCTTGCTGCCCCAGAAACCACCGTTGCGGCACGACGTCTGCAGCCCGGCCGCGCAGTACGCGCACGTGCCGTCGCTCCAGACGAACGGCGCGATGACGCGGTCGCCGACCTGGACGCTTTTCACGTCCCCGCCGACCTCCTCGACGATGCCGAGGAACTCGTGCCCGATCCGCTGCCCCTCCTCGCGCTTGGCCACGCCCCGGTACGCCCACAGGTCGCTGCCGCAGATGCACGCGAGCTCGACCCGGACGACGACGTCCGTGGCCTCCTGGACGGCCGCGTCCGGCACCTCCTCGACGCGGATGTCCCGGGTGCCGTAGATCGTCGTAGCCCGCACGGGGCGCCTCCTCTGCCTCGGTGTTCGTCCTTCGCATCGTGCTCCTCGTCGGCGCTTCCCGCCGAATCGAGACGCTGTGGAGTTGGTTACGCGTGCCTAGGATCGGAGCGTGCTGATCAACGATGGTCTCGTCCGGGCGCGCGGTGTCCGTTACGCGACGGCTTCCCGTTTCGCGAAGCCCGAACCGCTCGCCTGGGACGGTGCGCGCCCCTCCGAGCGCGGCCCGGCCTGCCCGCAACCGCCGTCGGCGCTGGCCGCGCTGGTCGGCAACTCGGTCGAGGGGCTGTCGTTCGACGAGCGGTGCCAGGTGCTCTCGGTGACCGCTCCCGCCGACGCCTCCGGACTGCCGGTGATGGTCTGGTTCCACGGCGGCGCCTACGTGACCGGCAGCGGTGAGTCCACGAAGTACGAGGCCTCACTGCTGGCCTCGGAGGGCGTGGTCGTGGTCAGCGTCAGCTACCGCCTCGGCGTCTTCGGCTACCTGCGCGACAACCTGGGGCTGCTCGACCAGCTCACGGCGCTGCGGTGGGTGCGGGACAACATCACCGCGTTCGGCGGCGACCCGGCGAACGTGACGGCGTTCGGGCAGTCGGCGGGCGGCGACTCCGTCTACGCGCTGATGCTCGTCGACACCGAGAACCTCTTCCACCGCGCGATCCTGCAGAGCGCGCCGCTGGGCACGCGGAGCCCGGAGCGCGCGGAGATGACGGCCGCGCTGCGATCGTCCATTTCGGTCGACGAGTCCACGTCGGTCGAGGACGCGCTGGCGGCCCAGACCGCCGCCGTCACCGAGGTGGGGCCGAAGTTCCCGCCGTCGGGCGGCATGCCGTTCGCGCCGGTGCTGGACGACGTCGACCTCACCGCGGCGGCGTCCCGCGTGGAACTGCTCGTCGGGCACACGGCCGACGACGGCAGCCCGTACGTGCCGAGCCGCGAGCACTGGGAGGCCGTGACCGAACTGATCTTCGCGGGCGGTGCCCGCGAGCTGGCGCGGGACTGGGCGGCGGCCTGCGGCCAGGTCGCCACGTACACCTTCAGGTGGGCGCCCGCCGACGCGCCGCTGGGCTCGTGCCACTGCATGGAGCTGCCGTTCCTGTTCGACCCGGACGGCTGGCGCGGCGCCGGCATGCTCGCCGGGCAGGAGCCGGATCCCGTGCTGGCCGGGACGATGCGCTCGCTGTGGGCCGGGTTCGCGCGAAACGGGATGGACGCGCTGCCGTCCCGCTCGCTTGAATTCGGCGGATGAGCGACCGCGAGCACCTGCGCACGACGTTCGGCGGGGACGCCGCCCGCTACCACCGGGCGCGTCCCGGTTACCCCGCCGAGCTGTTCGCCCTGCTGTCCGGTCCCCGGATCCTGGAGATCGGGCCGGGCACCGGGCAGGCCACGCTGCCGCTGACGTCGCTCGGTGATGTGACGGCCGTGGAGCTGAGCCCTGATCTCGCCGCCGTCGCCCGCGCGCACGCGCCGGCCGCCGAGGTGGTCGTGGCGGACTTCGACGTCTGGCCGCTGCCCGCGGAGCCGTTCGACCTCGTGGTGTCCGCGACGGCGTTCCACTGGCTCGACCCGGCCACGCGGATGGCCCGCTGCGCGGCGGCGTTGCGGCCCGGCGGGGTGCTGGCGGTGATCTCGACGCACCACGTCGCGGGCGGGACCGGGCAGTTCTTCGTGGACGTCCAGGAGTGCTACGAGCGCTGGGACCCTTCCACACCACCGGGTCTGCGCCTCTCCCCCGCCGCGGGGATCCCGTTCGAGTTCGACGAGAGCGCGGATTTCGAGCCGCCGGAGTTCTTCCGGTTCGAGTGGGAGCAGGCCTACGACACCGAGCGGTACGCGGACCTGTTGCTCACGTACTCGAACCACATCGCGCTGCCGGACCGCGACTCGCTGATCGCGGACATCCGGCGGTTGATCGACACGCGGCACGGCGGAAGGGTCGTGAAGCGGTACATGACCCAGCTGGCCAGGGCACGAGTCGTTTCCCGGTCCAGCTGAGCGCATCGCGCAAAACCCGACCGACTACAACACGATGCAACATACGGGTGCTGCTCACCCTCAGAGGTGGGCAGGACGCCTAGGATGTTCGGCCAAAGGGGCGGGGAGACACGCGGCGTGCCGTGCCCGTGTACGAGGAGGTGGCATGGCCGTGTCGACAACGGCGTTCAACGAGGGCAGGACCCCGCAACGGGGCCGTCCTCGCGACGCCAGCAGGGACGACGCTTTACGCCAGGCAGCGCTCGAGGTGATGGCCGAGGTCGGGTACCGGGCCCTCACCATGGACGCGGTGGCGGCCCGCGCGCGAGCGGGCAAGGCGACGATCTACCGGCGGTGGGAGTCGAAGCTCGATCTCGTGATCGACACGTGCACCCAGCTCGCCACGCAGAACCTCGCGGCACCGGACACCGGTTCCCTCGCAGGAGACCTGCGGGAGTTCCTCTCGTCGTTCGCCGCGTTCCTCTCGGGACCGATCGGCAAGGCGGCCCAGGCGCTCGTGGGTGAACTCCCGCACGAGCCCGAGCTCGCGACGGCGTTCCGCGAGACGTTCCTGATCTCCCAGCGCGACGTGCTGCGCGGCATCCTGGACCGCGCCGCCGACCGGGGCGAGCTGCGGGCCGACGCCCCGCGCGGCATGGCCGTCGAGATCGCGGGCGCCGCCCTGATCTACCGGCTGATGCTGACCGGGGACCCGCTCGACGAGCCGTTCGTGGAGAAGGTCGTCGAGCAGGTGCTCCTGCCCCTGGTGCGGATCTCCTAGCGGAAGAGCTTGCGCACCAGCGCGAAGCCGACCACCGCGCCGACCGCGATCAGCGTGTACTTGACCTTGGGCTGGCTCAGCACGTCGAGCACGGACGACTTGCCCTGCTCGACGAGCTTCTGCGGGTTGGCCCGCTCGCTGAGCTCGTCCAGGGTGGCGGCCAGCGCGGTGCGAGCCTGCTCGATCTCGCGCTGGATGGTGTCGGGATCGCGAGCCACATGTCCTCCTAGCAGCGGTTCTACCGCCAACCGTAGTGGACGGTCCTCGGCGGGGCTTCGCGCGACCCGCGAGAGCGGGTCCACGGCAGGCGGATAGGCTTTCCCGCGAGGGGTCGTAGCCCAATTGGCAGAGGCACTGGGTTTAGGTCCCAGCCAGTGGGGGTTCGAGTCCCCCCGACCTCATTGATCAGCGGTTTCAGCGGTTCGCCGCGGTGCTCTGACCGCGGCGGGCCTGCTCCGCCAGCCGTTCCCGGCCGTAGAGCCTGATCGACTCCAGCTGCTCGAACCGGCCGGTGCCGGTGGACGTGAGCAACGACTTGGCCACGAGCGCGGACAGCAGCACCAGCACCCGGTCCGTCGGCAGGTCGCACGCCTGCACGGCGCCGTCGAGCCCGAAGTCCTCCGCTCCCTGCGAGATGCACCGGAACACGTGCTGCTCCTCGGCACTGAGGTGGTCGTAGCTCCAGCCGATCGCGGCGCGCAGGCTCTGGTGGCGTTCGGCGGCGGTGCGGTTGCCGCGGTTGAGCAGCTCCAGCCGGTCGTCGAGCCGGTTCAGCAGCTCGTCGACGGGCAGCACGGTCACGAGCCGTGCCGCGAGCTCGATGGCCAGCGGCAGGCGGTCGAGCTTGGCGCACAGGGCGGCGAGCGCGTCCCGTCCGCCGAGCCGCAGGCCCACCTGGTTCGCACTGGCCCGGTCGGCGAACAGCTCCACGGCGTTCGTGATCGACAGCGGCCGCACGGGGAACAGCACCTCGCCCGGCACCCGCAGCGGTTCCCTGCTGGTGGCGACGACCTTCAGGGCCGGGCAGCCGAGCAGCAGCGGTTCGAGCAACGCCGCGCAGTCCGCCGCGACGCGTTCGCAGTTGTCCAGCACCAGCAGCGGTTTCTCGTCGAGCGCGCGGACCAGGGTGCCGAGAACGGGTTCCTCGGCGGGCCGGCCGAGCGCCGCCGCGCACGCCTTCGCCACCTCCGACGTGCCGGCGAGGTCGACCCACGCCGCCCGGTCCCGCGCGAACTCCTTGGCCAGCCTGCTCTTCCCGACGCCGGCGGGCCCGACGAGGGTGAGCACGCGGGCGTCGCTTCGCGTGAGGTGCGCCAGTTCGGCGTCGCGGCCGATGAAGCTGTCCAGCGCCGGGCCCGGTTCGTTCACGCGCTGCCGGTAGGCCCGCTGGCGGCACGCGTTCGAGCAGTACCGCGCGCGCCTGCGCCGGGAGGCGGCGGTCGCGGTGCCGCAGGTCGAGCACGTCCCCACCTGGTCAGCCATCGAAATGATCGTAGTCAAACGAATCCCGTCCGGAAAAGCCTTTCCCGCGCGATGTGCACCAACGGACCGGAAGTCGTCCTTTGTAGACCCTCTATTGTGAATAATGTTCGGATCCGCCTGTCCACTAGTGGACTTCCCCGAGGACGGAGTGGGGTGAACCCCACCCCAAGTGTGCGGTTCACCCCAATGTCACCAGCCGATCCCGTCCGTAACGTGGAAGGCATGAACCTGGTCGACTGGGTCACCGACCTGATGCACGCGCTCGGCGCACCCGGAGCGGCACTGGCGATCGCGCTGGAGAACCTGTTCCCGCCCCTGCCCAGCGAGGTGTTCCTGCCGCTGGCCGGCTTCACGGCGGCCCAGGGCAAGATGTCGCTCTTCGACGCCATCGCCTGGACCACCTTAGGCTCCGTGGCCGGCGCGCTCCTGCTCTACTGGGTGGGCGCGTCGCTGGGCCGCGAACGGGTTCGCCGCATCGCCGCCCGGATGCCACTGGTCCGTGTGTCCGATGTGGACAGAACAGAGGCCTGGTTCCTGCGCAACGGTTACCGCGCGGTCTTCTTCGGCCGCATGATCCCGGTCTTCCGCAGCCTGGTCTCGATCCCGGCCGGCGTTGAACGCATGCGCCTGGCGCCGTTCCTCGCCTACACCGCCGCGGGCAGCCTGCTCTGGAACACGGCCCTGATCCTCGCGGGCTACCTGCTGGGCGACAACTGGCACCTGGTCGAGCAGTACGTGGGCCTCGGCTCGAAGGTGGTCCTGGGCCTCGCGGCCGTGGCCGTCGTCGTCTTCGTGGTCACCCGCGTCTCGAAACGCCGGGCCGACACCAACGCCTGAGCGCGACCTACCCGACGACCTTCGCGCCGTCCAGGTGCGCCGTCAGCTCCCGGACGGCGGCCCGCCCGGCCCGGTTGGCCCCGATGGTGCTGGCCGAAGGCCCGTACCCCACCAGGTGGATCCGCGGGTCCGACACCACCCGCGTGCCGTCGACCTGGATCCCACCCCCGGCCGCACGCAGGTGCAACGGCGCGAGGTGCTCGAGGTCGTGCCGGAACCCGGTCGCCCACAGGATCACGTCGGCGTCGAACCTCTCCCCGGAGGCCCACTGCACACCGGACGGCGTGATCCGTTCGAACATCGGCCACCGGTCCAGCACGCCGGACTCCAGCCCGGCGCGGGTCTCGGCGTTCAGGGCGAGCCCGGTGACGCTGACGACGCTGCGCGGGATCAGGCCCGCCCGCACGCGTTCGTCGACCATGCCGACCACCCAGCGGCCGTAGTCCTCGGTGAACGGGCCCTCCCGCCAGACCGGTTCGTGCCGGGTGACCCAGCGGGTCTCCGCTGCGAGAGGAGCGAGTTCCAGCAACTGCTGCGTGGCCGAGGCACCCCCGCCGACGACCACGACGCGCTTGCCGGCGAACGAGGCCGGGCCCTGGTAGTCGGCGGTGTGGAGCTGGCGGCCCCGGAACGTCTCCTGGCCGGGGTAGTGCGGCCAGAACGGGCGGCGCCAGGTGCCCGTCGCGTTGATCAGGCCGCGGGTGGTCCAGACGCCGTCACCGGTCTCGACCTTGAGCAGCGCACCGTCGTTGACGACCTGTGTGACGTTCACCGGCCGCACGACGGGCAGGTCGAAGAGCTGTTCGTAGCGGGCGAAGTAGGACGGGATCGCCTCGTTCGCGGGTTCGTCGGGTGCGGGCTGCTCGAACGGCATGCCCGGCAGTTCGTGGATGCCGTGCACGGTCCGCATGCGCAGGCTCGGCCAGCGGTGCAGCCACGCGCCACCGGGAGCGGGGTTCGCGTCCAGCACGACGTGGTCCACACCGCGCCGCCGCAGGAAGTAGGAGGCGGACAGGCCCGCCTGTCCGGCACCGATCACCACCACGTCCGTCACACCACGAACAACCAACCGGGACAACCGGTCCGTCTCACGTGTGAGCTACGAAACATCGGGCGAAAGGTCCGAGACCTCGCTAGCTTCCGGGGCCGTGCACCTACTTCTGACGATGGCGTTGCTCGCGGCACCGACGACCCCGGCCCCGGTCCCCGCACCGACGGCCTCCTACGCGGTCTACGACCGGATCACGCACCAGGTGACCGGCCGGGACGTGCACAAGAAGATCAGGTCCGCCTCCCTGGTGAAGATCCTGATCGCGATCGAACAGCTGGAGACGCGCGGCGACGACCCGCGCATCGAACCCATGCTGCGGGTCAGCGACGACAACGCGGCCAGTGAGCTGTGGGTGGAGAACGGCTGGGAGCAGCTCGTCGTGCGCACGGCCGAGCGGTTGAAGCTCAAGGACACGCTGCCGCCCGAGAACCGGGGCATGTGGGGCTACACGGCCGTGAGTGCGCATGACGTCGTGAAGATCTACAAGTACCTCCTGGAGGACGCCAGGCCACACGTGCGCCGCACGATCATGGGGCACCTGCAACGGGCCGAGAAGTGCGCGTCGGACGGGTTCGACCAGTCGTTCGGGCTGCCGTCGGTGACGTGGAACCCCGCGTTCAAGCAGGGCTGGTCCGGGTTCGGCGACCCGGCGAAGCCGTGCGTCGACCGGCCGCGGCCGCGCATCCAGTGGGAACTCGACACGAAGTCACCGGCCCTGCACACCTCCGGCACGTGCTGGTTCAGCGTCGTCGCGGTGCTGACCCTGCACCCCGAGGGCACCAGCTACGAGAAGGCGGCGAAACGAGTTACCCGGCTCACGGAAGAAGTGACGAAGTATCGGTGTTGATCGATGTATGAGCCGTCTGAGTGAGATCCCGCTGTCCGTACTCGACCTCGCGCCCATCACGGCGGGGTCCGACGCGACGACCGCCCTGCGGAACTCGCGGGAACTCGCTCAGCAGGCAGAACGCCTCGGCTACCACCGCTACTGGTTCGCCGAGCACCACAACATGCCCGGCATCGCCTCGTCGGCGCCCGCCGTGCTCATCGGGCACGTCGCGGACGCCACCGAGACGATCCGCGTCGGTTCGGGCGGCGTCATGCTGCCCAACCACGCCCCGCTCGTCGTCGCCGAGCAGTTCGGCATGCTGGAGGCGCTGCACCCCGGCCGCATCGACCTGGGCATCGGCCGCGCCCCCGGCACCGACCAGAAGACGGCGCGGGCGTTGCGGCGCACGGAGGCCGGTCTGTCCGCGGAGAACTTCCCGCAGGAGCTGACCGAGCTGATCAAGTACTTCGAGGGCACCGCCGAGCTCAACGCCGTGCCGGCCGCGGGCAACAAGCCGCCGATCTGGCTGCTGGGTTCGTCCGGCTACAGCGCGCAGGCCGCCGGACTGCTGGGCCTGCCGTTCGCGTTCGCCCACCACTTCAGCGCCCAGAACACGTTGCCGGCGCTGGAGCTGTACCGGCGGAACTTCCGGCCGTCCGAGACGCTCGACGCGCCGTACGCGATGGTGTGCGCCTCGGTCCTCATCGCCGACGACGACGAGCAGGCGCGGTACCTGGCGGGCCCGGGAGCGCTCTCCTTCGTGAAGCTGCGCCAGGGCCGGCCCGGTCCGCTGGCGACGCCGCAGGAGGCCGCGGACTACCCGTACACCGAGATCGACCAGCTGGTGGTGGAGGACCGCATGTCCACCCAGATCATCGGATCCCCCTCAACGGTCCGCGCCGGGCTGGACGAGTTGATGGAGTCGACGGCGGCCGACGAGCTCATGGTGACGACCATCGTCCACGGGCACGATGACCGTCTGCGTTCGTTCCAACTGCTCAGCGAAGTGGCCGAACGGACGCCGTCGCTGGGCCGTTCAGCCGCACATACGTGAGTCGCCCAGGCGTGAGCTTCACGTTTTGTACGACTGGCGTTGCTCTGAACGGGTGAAAACCGGCTCCGCTTGTAGCGCGTGGCACACAGTGGGCGATGATCGGAGTGAGCGCGCACGCCCCCCGACGCGCTCCCTAGCTTCACCCAGTGGTCTCGACCACTAGGACGGCGTGGGGCCGGTGCCACTGTGGCGCCGCCCACGCCGCCCATCACGAGTCGGCCACGGCCCGGCACCAGGTCCGCTTCTTCAGGCCTCTTTCGTTCGCACTCCCCCTTCGGCACCGTCACAGTTGACGGGAGTCGCTCACACCCACCGCCGGGGTGGGAAAGGGGAGTTCGTGAAGTTCGCCAACACGGCCGCGGGCCTGTGCCTGCTGCTGGCCGTGGCGGGATGTGCGGGCCCCAGTGTCGCCGTCACCCCCGACGAGAACCTGACCGTCGAACAGCGGGCCGAGACGCCGAGCGCGTCCGGTGCCGCCGCGTTCGGCACGCAACGCGTGTGGGCGTCGGGTCTGTCCGTTGTGGTCTCCGCGCCCCGCTCGCTCAAGCCGTCCGAGACGGCCGTTCCCCCGGCCGGGCGCACGGCGGTCTTCACGATCACCGTCTACAACGGCTCCAAGACGTCCTACCGCCCCTCCCAGCTCGCCGTCAGGGCACTGGCGAACGGCCAGCCCGCTCCCGAGCTCGTCGACTCCGTGCAGGGCCTCAACGGCCTCGCCACGGCCGTGGCGGAGCTCCCGCCGGGCCGCGACACGCAGCTCCAGCTGGCGTTCGTGGTGCCGGAGTCGCCGGCGCAGGTGGAACTGACCATCAAGCCGGGCGGGCAGGACCAGGACGCGCCCACCGTCTTCGAGGGCCAGGCGTAGCTCCTCGGAATAGTCTCTGGCCATGACCAGTCGTCTCGAACCTGGTGACACCGCGCCCGCGTTCACGCTGCCCGACAGCGAGGGCAAGCCGGTGTCCCTGTCCGACTACCTCGGCAAGTCCGTGGTCGTGTACTTCTACCCGGCCGCGAGCACGCCGGGCTGCACGAAGCAGGCCTGCGACTTCCGCGACAACCTCGGCGTGCTCGCCGACTCGGGCTACGAGGTCGTCGGCATCTCGCCCGACAAGCAGGAGAAGCTCGCGAAGTTCCGCGACAGCGAGGGCCTGAACTTCCCGCTCCTCGGCGACCCGGACAAGAAGGTCCTCACCGAGTGGGGCGCGTTCGGCGAGAAGCAGAACTACGGCAGGACCGTCCAGGGCGTCATCCGCTCGACGTTCCTCGTCGGCCCCGACGGCAAGATCGTCAAGGCCATGTACAACGTCCGCGCCACCGGCCACGTCGCCAAGCTCCTGCGCGAACTCCCCGCCTGAATTTCCACCCGATGTGAGGCCGCCGTCGCAATGGTTGCGACGGCGGCCCTTTTTTCAGGTATGGTCGGGTGGAGGGCGTGCAACAAAGCCGCCCCTGTTCCGGTGAGGGTGATACACCGTGTGTCGTTTGACGGCACCTAACGGCCCCGACATCCCGTCTGATTTCACCTTGCGAGTCCACTTCCCCGCACGTGGCGGCTGACCAGGGCTTTTCGCCTCGACGTCACCCGTTGTCTTCAACGCGCACGCCTCACGCTGCGCGCATTTCGTGCTGGGAAAATTCAATGCTCAAGTGGATGTTGCTCGCCCTCGCCGTGGGCGCGGAGGTTTTCGCGACCCTCTGCCTCAAATACTCCGAGGGCTTCACAAAACCGTGGCCCGTCGCCGGTCTGGCCGCGGGCTTCCTCACCGCGCTGTACCTGGAATCGCTCGTGATCAGAATGGGCCTGCCCGTCGCCATCACCTACGCGATCTGGGCGGGCGCCGGCATCGCTCTCGTGGCCATCACGAGCCGAGTCCTGTTCGCCGACCCGCTGAACCTCGCGATGCTGGGCGGCATGGCCCTGATCGCCGCGGGCGTCTGCGTCGTGTCGGTGGCCTCGCACGCCCAGGCGGCCGTCTAACCTCGTTTGGGTGGGCTTAGAAATCGCCGCCGTCTCCAAGCTGGGCCAGTCCGTCGCCCTGCGCGCCGCCACCGAGTGGCTCGCCGCCAACACCGACGAACGAACCCTGTCGCTGACCGAGATCGCTGCGGCCGAACTCTCCAAGCCCACCCAGCAGGCCAAGCTCAAGACCCTGGTCGACCACATCGGCCACCAGGTCACCGAGCAGCTCGAGACCGCGCTGGAACGCTTCTCCGACGCCGACATCGCCTCCTCCCTCACCGCGGTGGAGGAGGCGCTGTCGTCCGCGGACCTCTCCGACGCGGCACTGCTGGCGGCCGACGCGGACCCGGAAGTCCTGGCCCAGCAGATCCGCCGCTCACTGCCGCGGGCCGATCTGGGCCGCTGCCACGAGATCGCACTGGACCAGTCCTGCCGCTACCTGGTACAGATCATCCGGAACCTGCCCTCGTTCCAGCCCCGCGCGCTGGCCGAGGTGTTGTCCCGTGCCACGGCCCAGGCCGCGATGCTGGACGACGTCCTGTCCCGCCTCCCCCGAACCTCGCTCTACGCCCCGCAGGGCACCGACAACGACGACGAGTTCCGCGACGAGTACCTCCGCTACATCGGCGCCACCCTCGACCGCCTCGAACTCCTCGGCCTGACCATGAAGGACCGCCCCCGCCTGGCGCTGAGCGTCGCCTACCTGAGCCTCACCGTCTCCGGCGAGAAACGGGCACGCGACAACTGGTTCGCCGAACCCGACCAGCACGCCTACTCCGGCATGCGAGTCGAGTCGGCGTTGGTGAGACGCACCTACGTGCGGGGCGAAGCTGGTTCGGGCAAGACGACGCTGCTCGACTGGCTGGCCGTCACCGCGGCCCGCAGCGGCTTCACGGGCAGACTCCAGCGGTGGAACGGCATGGTCCCGTTCCCGATCCGCCTGCGCTCCTACGCCGACAAGCCCCTCCCGACCAAGCCGGAGGAGTTCGTCACCGGCTGGCTCGCCGGCATCATGCCGGCGGGTTGGGTGCACCGAGTTCTCCGCGCGGGCAAAGGACTTCTGCTGGTCGACGGCGTCGACGAGGTGCCGCCGGACAAGCGCTCCAAGGTCCGCGAGTGGCTGCGCGACCTGTTGCAGGCCTTCCCCGACGCACGGGCCGTCGTGACCGCACGCCCGGCCGCCACGGACGACAAGTGGTTGGCAGACCTCAACTTCTCCGCGGTCTCACTGGAGCAGATGAGCCCCGCCGACGTGAAGGCCTTCCTGCAACGCTGGCACGAGGCGGCCGAGGCACCCGAGGAAGCCCAGCGGCGTCTGGTCACCCAGATCGAAAGCCGCCAGCACCTCCAGGGCCTGGCCTCTTCTCCTTTGCTGTGCGCGATGTTGTGCGCGCTGAACCTCGGTCGCGTGTCCGACCTCCCGCACAACCGCATGGAGTTGTACGCGGCGGCGTTGACGATGCTGCTCGACCTGCGCGACGCGGAACGCGGCATCGCCCGAATCCTCACCACGTCGGACAAGACGGTGTTGCTGCGCGACCTGGCCTGGCGCCTGACCCTGGGTGGCCTGTCGCAGCTGCCGACCGCCAAAGTGCACGAGCACGTCGCCCGCAAGATCCGCTCCATGCCCAACGTGGACGAGGAACCTGGTGTCGTCGTCGCGCACCTGTTGGAGCGCAGCGGTGTGATCCGCGAGCCCGTTCCGGGGCAGGTCGACTTCGTGCACAGGACCTTCCAGGAGTACCTGGCGGGTGAGGAGGCGATGCAGGACGGCCAGGTGGAAACCCTGGTCGCGCACGCCCATCAGGACTCGTGGACGCAGACGATCGTGCTGGCGTGCGGGCACGGGCAGCGCTCCCAGGTGAACGAACTGCTGACGTCGCTGCTGGACCTCGCCGACCGTCAGCCGGAGGACGCCCGCCGGTTGCACCTGCTCGCGGCCGCATGCCTGGAGACGGTCCGCGACGTCGACGCCGACCTGTGCGACCGGATCGACGCGATCATCAGGGACCAGCTCGTGCCGCCACGCGATGCCGAGGAAACCGCGTCACTCGCGACCATCGGCCACCGCGTGCTCCGCTACCTGCCGGACACACTCGATGAACTCCACAAGGCCGCCGCGGTGGAGACGGTGCGCAGTGCTGCGCTGGTCGCGTCGCCTGAAGCCATGGCCAAGCTCGCCGGGTACGCACGTGACCGACGGATCCAGCGTGAACTGGTGGAGGCATGGGAGAACTTCGATGTCGAGCGGTACGCGGACGAGGTCCTCGCGGACGCACCGCTGGAAGAGGGGATCGCCAGGATCGAGTCGACCCGGCTGGTGCCGCATCTGAACCGTCTCCGGCATCTGACCGGCGTGGGCTTCTGGTTGTCACCGGACGAGTGGCTGCCGGACCTGCGGATCATCGAGGACCTACCGCGGATCGCCTACTTCTACGCGGGAGTCGAAGGCGAGATCGACCTCAGTCCCTCGGAGCACACGGCACCGCGATTGATCTATCTGACAGGCGCCCAGCGCTACACGAACACCGACAAGATCCCGGACGTCCCAGCGCTCGGACTGAATCAGGCAGAGCCCTGGCGCAGTCTCGACTTCCTCCGCGGCAGATCGCTGAGAAGCTTGCACCTCAGCACAGTGGCCCCTGATTGCGATCTGAGCGCGCTCGCCGAGATGCCGACTTTGAAGAGCTTGTACTGCCGGGGTTGGTGCGACGCCGAGGCAGTCGCTCGGTCGGTGAAGGTGCTGGGGATCAGCGGCGTGAACCAGTTCGACGTTCGCCCGCTGCGCGATCTGTCGCTGACTCTGCGGTTGAGTCGGCGCAGCACCTACGTCGGGGTCGATGAACTCGGCCCCGACGTCGCAGTCGACTGGGAGTTCTAGACCAGCTTGCGGAGGTGCGGCACCAACAGCTTCAGGGCGCGTCCCCGGTGCGACTCCGCGTCCTTCTCCTCCGCCGTCATCTCAGCTGAAGTGACCTCGTAACCCTCAGGCACGAAGATCGGGTCGTACCCGAACCCGTTGGTCCCACGACGAGCCCGCAACAACGTCCCGCGCCACTCCCCGCGAACGACAACCTCTTCGCCGCCAGGAACAACGAGAGCCACCACGGACACGAAGGCCGCACCACGCCGCTCGTCAGGCACGTCGCCCAACTGCCCCAGCAACAGGTCCAGGTTGGCCTCGTCGTCACCGTGCCGACCCGACCACCGCGCGGACAACACGCCGGGCATGCCGTTCAACTCGTCCACGGCCAGCCCGGAGTCGTCCGCGACGGACACCAGACCGGTGGCCGCGGCGGCGTCGCGGGCCTTGGCCAGGGCGTTGCCCTCGAAGTCGGGCGCGGTCTCGGGCGCCTCGGGGAACTCGGGCACGTCCGCCAGCGACAGCACCTCGATGCCGTCCAACGACTCCGCCACGACGATGCGCTGGAGTTCGCGGAGCTTCTTCGCGTTGCGCGAAGCCAGCAACAGCTTCATCGCTTGCTCGCCTTGGGCTCGGGCAGGACGCCGGGGTACGGAGCGGAGAGCGCCTCGGCCTGGAGGCGGTTCAGCTCGGCACAGCCCTGCAGGGCGACGTCGAGCATGCGGTCCAAAGTGGACCGGGCGAAGGTGGCGCCCTCGCCGGTGCCCTGCACCTCGATCAGGGTGCCGGCGTCGGTGGCGACGACGTTCATGTCGACCTCAGCGCGCGAGTCCTCCTCGTAGGGCAGGTCGAGGCGCACGCGACCGTCGACGACGCCCACCGACACAGCGGACACGGCGCAGGACAGGGGTGACGGGTCGGCCAGGCGGCCGGCCGCGCCGAGGTACGTCACGGCGTCGGCCAGGGCCACGTAGGCGCCGGTGATCGCGGCCGTGCGGGTGCCGCCGTCGGCCTGGATGACGTCGCAGTCGATGACGATCGTGTTCTCGCCCAGAGCCGCCAGGTCGATGCAGGCGCGCAGCGAACGGCCGATGAGGCGCGAGATCTCGTGCGTGCGGCCGCCGATGCGGCCCTTCACGGACTCGCGGTCGCTGCGGCTGTGCGTGGCGGAGGGGAGCATCGCGTACTCGGCGGTCACCCAGCCGAGGCCGGAGCCCTGGCGCCACCGGGGGACGCCTTCGGTGACACTCGCGGCGCAGAGCACGCGGGTGTTCCCGAACTCGATCAGGACCGAGCCCGCGGGCCAGGTCTGGTATCCACGCGTGATCCGGATGTCACGCAACACGTCGTCGTTTCGCCCGTCGCTTCGCACCACGGCGCCTACCCTAATGAACCCTGCGGAGCGCCATGGCGTAGGGAGAGACATGCTGACGATCGACGGTATTCCGCTTCACCCGTTGCTGGTGCACGCGGTGGTCGTGCTGCTGCCCCTCGCGGCGCTCAGCTCGATCGCGATCGCCCTGGTCCCGGCCTGGCGGCGCAGGTACGCGTGGCCCGTCCTGGGCGTCACGCTGGCCGGTGTCGCGGCCGTTCCCGTCGCCAAGCAGGCCGGTGAGGACCTCCAGGCCGCGCTCGAGTCCAGGGTCGGGCCCAACCCCGCCATCCAGACCCACGCGGACCTCGGCGACATGCTGCTGCCCATCGCGCTCGGCTTCGGCGTGGCGGTGATCGCGCTGCTCGTGGCCGGGCGGCTCGCGGACCGCGAACGCCAGGCCGAGGCACCCACCACGAAGACGTGGCGGGTGGTCTCAGTCGTGGTGTCCGTGCTGGTGGTGCTGCTCGCGATCGGGACGACGGTCCAGACCGTGCGCGCCGGTCACAGCGGGTCGGAGGCGGTCTGGAGCGGTGTCGGGAGCTGAAGCGGCGCCGTCGCCGACTGCTTCAGCGTCCGCGTGACCGTGCAGAACTGCTCCACGGCGCGCCGCACGACGACTTCGAGCGCCTCCGGGTCGTCGACGGCGGACAGGTCGTACGAGAGCGTCACCGGGATGGAGATCACCTCGTTGCCGCTCTCGGACTGCACCGCGTCCGCCACGGCTGTCAGCTCCTCGCCGCCCGTTCGCCGCAGGATCAGCGTCTCCGACGTCACCGCCGCGCAGCCCGCGGCGGCCGCGACCAGCAGTTCGACCGGGCTGAACGAGCCGTCCTGGCCCTTGCGCCCGATCCGCACCGACGCGCCTCTGTCGTTCGTCGCGACGAACTCGTGCTCGCCGACGCGCTCCAGGTTGATCATGTCCGCTCCCCCACCTCGTACCGGCCGCCCTGCACGACCAGCTCACTGGGCCCGCCGAACGCCGCACGGGCCTCTTGCAGCACGGCCTCGCGGGACGTCCACGGCGGCACGTGCGTGATCAGCAGCCGGCCGGCTCCCGCCCGCGCGGCCAGTTCGCCCGCCTCGCGCCCGGACAGGTGCAGGTCCGCCTGGCGGCCGGGGGCGTGCGTCCAGCTCGCCTCGCTCAGCAGCACGTCGACGCCGTCGGCCAGCGAGTCCAGCGCCGCGCACGGCCCGCTGTCGCCGGTGTAGGCGAGCGTCACCCCGCCGCACGAGATGCGGAACCCGTAGGCCTCGCAAGGATGTGCGACCACGGCGGAGTCCACGGTGAACGGCCCGATCTCGACCTTCGCGCCCAGGCCGTGGAACGAGAACACGTCGGTGAAGTCCAGTGAGGACCGTTCGTCGGCGTTCGGTGCGTAGGCGGCGACGAACCGCGACGGCGCCTCGGCGGGCGCGTAGACCGGCAACGGTTCCGCGGGCGGCTCCGGGTGGTACTTGCGCGCCACGTAGAGGGAGGACACGTCGACGCAGTGGTCGGGGTGCAGGTGCGAGAGCACCAGGGCGTCCATCGAGAACAGCGGCCGTTCCTCCTGGAACCGCGACAGCACGCCGTTGCCGAACTCCAGCACCAGCGTGAACCCGTCGGCCTCCAGCAGGTAGCCCGACGCGGCCTCGCCCGGTCCGGGGATGCTGCCGGAGCAGCCGAGCACGGTCAGCAGCACGTCAGCCCCACTGTTCGAAGGTCGGCAGGAACCGGGCGGCGAGCTTCGCGAACCGCTCGGGCGGACCGGTGCACGTCACGCGGTGCACGGCGGGTTCGGTGGCGAACTCGTCCCGCTCGGTCAGCAGCCGCACGACGTCCTTGACCGTCTCCTCGGCGCTCGACACCAGCGTCACGTGCTCGCCCATCACGATCTGGATCACGCCCGTCAGCAACGGGTAGTGCGTGCAGCCCAGGACGACTGTGTCGACGTCGGCGCGTTGCAACGGCTCCAGGTACGCCTGCGCCAGCCCGAGCACCTGCCGGCCGGAGGTGATGCCGCGTTCCACGAAGTCGACGAACCGCGGGCACGGCGCCGCCGTCACCGTCACGTCGCGCGCGGCCTGGAACGAGTCCTGGTAGGCGTGCGAGTTGATCGTGCCGACCGTCGCGATCACGCCGACGCGGCCGGAGCGGGTCGTCATCACCGCGCGCCGCACGGCCGGGAGGATCACCTCGACCACCGGCACGTCGTAGCGCTCGCGGGCGTCGCGGAAGCAGGCGGCGGACGCGGTGTTGCACGCGATCACCAGCATCTTCGCGCCCTCGTCCACGAGCCGGTCGCAGACCTCCAGCGCGTGCTTGCGCGCCTGCGCGATCGGGAGCGGCCCATAGGGACCGTGCGCCGTGTCGCCGATGTAGTGGATCGACTCGCCCGGCAACTGGTCCATGATCGCGCGGGCGACCGTGAGGCCGCCGACGCCCGAGTCCATGATCCCGATCGTCACGCGGTGAATGTAGCCGGTGTTGTACTGCGGCGGTGGTCACGAGCCACGCCCCACGCGGCCAGAACGCCACCGATTGCGCCGAACAGGTGGCCTTCCCACGACACACCCGGCTGCCCGGGCAGCACGCCCCACAGCGCGGCCCCGTACAGCGCGAACACGCCGACCGCGATCACGAGTTGCAGCCACGACCGCGCGAAGACACCGCGCACCAGCAGGAACGCGAGGAACCCGAACACCAGCCCGGACGCGCCGATGTGGCTGCCGGGACTGCCGAACACCCACACGCCGAGCGCGCTGCTGAGCCAGATGACCGCGGTGATCTGGAAGAACTGCTTCAACCCGCCCGACGTCGCGAGGAACCCGAGCAGCAGCAACGGAACGGCGTTGCCGGTGAGGTGGCTCCAGTCGCCGTGGACGAGCGGCATCCAGAGCAGGTTGTCCCATTCGCTGAAGTCGCGCGGCCGCACGCCGTCGTCCTCCAGCGAGCCGCCGGTCGCCACGTCGAAGGCCTCGACGACGTAGAGGAAGCCGACGAACCCGGCCACGACGAGCAACGACAGCACGGGGTGCGGCGGGATGACCCGTTTCGCGAGCGCGGTGCGGTCCACATGACCAGGGTACGTGCAGTTTAGGGTGGTTGGGTGTCGATCGAAGTAGCGGTGCGCGCGTCCGCCCAGCTGGGCGAAGGCCCGACGTGGGACCACAGCAGTTCCACGTTGCTGTGGGTGGACATCCTCGCCTCCGAGGTGCACCGGTACGCACCGGCGCGCGACGACGACGCGGTGCTGACCGTGCCGCAGCACGTCGGCGCCGCCAAGCCGCGCGCGCAGGGCGGCATCGTCTGCAACCTGCGCGACGGCATCGCGCTCATCGACCGCGACGGCACCAAGTCCTGGCTCGTCTACTGGGCACGCGAGGGCGTGCGCGGCAACGACGCGGGCATCGACCCGTCGGGCCGCCTGTGGGCCGGCACGATGCGCTACGACCAGGCCGCCGACGAGGGCTGGCTCGCCAGGGTCACCGGCGAGGGCGCGGCGAAGGTCATGCTGGACAAGGTGAACACGAGCAACGGCGTCGGCTGGAGCCCGGACGCGAAGCTCATGTACTTCATCGACACGCCGACCCGGCGCATCGACGTCCTCGACTTCGACAACGCCTCCGGCACGATCGCGCACCGGCGTCCGTTCGCGCACGTCGGCAACACCGAGGGCTGGCCGGACGGACTGACCGTGGACGCCGACGGGTGCGTGTGGGTCGCGTTGTGGGGCGGGCACGCGGTGCGCCGGTACACGCCCGGCGGGGAGCTGGACCGGGAGATCGAGCTGCCGGTCGACAACCCGACGGCGTGCTGCTTCGGCGGAGCGGACTTCACCGACCTGTACGTGACCTCGGCGCGGTCGGGGCTGTCCGACCAGGCGTTGATGGACCGGCAGCTCAACGGGTCCGTGCTGGTGCTGCCGGGTGTGGGCCAGGGCGTGCCGGGCACCGCGTTCAACGGCTGAGGCTCACTCCGGCGGGCCCTGCCAGCGCCAGCCCGTCTGCGACTCGCGGCCGGGCAGGCTGACGCGGTCGGTCGCCCACAGCAGACCGGTCCAGGGATCCACGTCGAGGTCGTCGTGGGGGAACATCGCGGCGAGCACGCGGGCGCAGACGTCGCGGGGCGGGTCGAGCGCCAGTCCGAGGCCGCGGGCGATGTCCTCGCCGTGCACCAGCACTTCGACGCAGCCCATGCCGGCGAAGTGCGCGGGACCGGCCACGCCGGTGGGGTGGTAGGCGCGCGCGGACGGCTCCGTCGTCCGCACCACCGAGGCGAGGATCCTGCCGCCGGCCACCGCGAACTCGAGCACCTCGGCCGGGCTCGCCTTCTCGTCCGCGACGGCCAGGAACCGCACGTAGCGGCCGGCGGGCCGGGCGACGAGCTGGGCCGCGTAGGACAGCAGGCAGTCGCCGAGGTGTTCGGCGGTCTGGCGGGCGTTCCACTCCCCCGTGCCGGGCCGGGTCGTCCAGTCGCGGGTGGTCGCGGGGGCGAGCGCGTCGGCCAGGCAGGAGACGGCGACTTCGAGGTCGTCAGCGGTCACCGGCATCGCGGCAGGATAGTGCTCACCGGCACGGCCGCAGGACATCAGCCAGCCACACCACCACAAGCCGCGCTCGCGCAGGGGTACCCCCGAGCTGGGAACCCCTGCGTCACAACGTACTCGGGACCACCGACAAGATCGGCCGGCTCACGCCCAGAGGTGCCCGTCCAGCTTCGCCGCGGCCTCGTCCAGCGTCCCGGCGTACGCCCCGGTGGACAGGTACTTCCACCCGGCGTCGCAGACGATGAACACGATGTCCGCGGACTTCCCCGCCACCGACGCCTTCTGCGCCACGGCCAGCGCCGCGTGCAGGATCGCGCCCGTCGAGATGCCCGCGAAGATGCCCTCGGTCTCCAGCAGCTGCCGGGTGCGGCGCAACGCGTCGTACGAGCCGACCGAGTAGCGGCCGGTCAGCACCGACTCGTCGTACAGCTCCGGCACGAAGCCCTCGTCGAGGTTCCGCAGGCCGTAGACCAGCTCGCCGTAGCGGGGTTCGGCGGCGATGATCTGCACGTCCGGCTTCGCCTCGCGCAGGTACCGGCCGACGCCCACCAGCGTGCCCGTCGTGCCCAGACCGGCCACGAAGTGCGTGATCTCAGGCAGATCGGCGAGGATCTCCGGACCGGTGCCGCGGAAGTGCGCCTCGGCGTTCGCCGGGTTCCCGTACTGGTACAGCATGATCCAGTCCGGGTTCTGCTTGGCGAGCTCCTTGGCGGTGGCGACGGCCTGGTTCGACCCGCCGGCGGCAGGCGAGAACACGATCCGCGCGCCGTACGCCTGCAGCAGCTGCTTGCGTTCGGTCGAGGTGTTCTCGGGCATCACGCAGACCAGGCCGTAGCCCTTGAGCTTCGCGGCCATGGCGAGCGAGATGCCGGTGTTGCCGGACGTCGGCTCCAGGATCGTCGCGCCGGGACGCAGCACGCCGTCCCGCTCCGCCGCCTCGATCATGGCCAGCGCGGGCCGGTCCTTGATCGAGCCGGTCGGGTTGCGGTCCTCGAGCTTCGCCCAGATGCGCACGTCCTCGGACGGCGACAGGCGTGGCAGGCCGACCAGCGGCGTGCCGCCGAGCGCGTCCAGGAGCGAGTCGTAGCGGGCCATGGGGAGGATCAGCCTCCGGCGACGGCCGGGAGGATGGTGACGTTGTCGCCGTCCTTCACCTCGGCCGCGAGGCCGCCGGAGAAGCGCACGTCCTCGTCGTTGACGTAGACGTTGACGAAGCGGTGCAGCGAGCCCTCCTTGACCAGGCGGGCCTTGAGGCCGCCGTGGTTGTTCTCCAGGTCGTCGATGACCTCGGCGAGCGTCGTACCGCTGGCGGACACCGACTTCTCGCCCCCGGTGTGGGTGCGCAGGATGGTCGGGATCGACACGGTGACTGCCATGGTGGTTCTACCTCCGGGAAACAGGGGCAACTCAGGATTCGGTGATCTTGACCGGTTCCTCGGTCACGACACCGTCGACGATGCGGTACGACCGCAGCTCGTGCTCGATCGGGTCACGCGTGGAGACCAGCACGTAGTGCGCCTCCGGCTCGCCCGCGAACGAGATGTCGGTGCGGGACGGGTACGCCTCCGTCGCGGTGTGCGAGTGGTAGATGACCACCGGCACCTCGTCGTTCGCGTCCATCTCGCGCCACACCTTGAGCTGCTCGGCCGCGTCGAACCGGTAGAACGTCGGTGACCGCTCCGCGTTCTCCATCTCGATGAAGCGCTCGGGGCGGTCGGAGCCGTACGGCCCTGCGATCACCCCGCACGCCTCGTCGGGATGGTCGCGGCGCGCGTGGGCCACCATCGCGTCCACCAGGTCACGGCGAATCACCAGCACGCTCTCATCCTACGGGCTGGCCGGAGTTGTCTCGGAATGCGAGATACCTGTGTCACACGACCTGTTCGCGCAGGTCAGCGGCGTCGACTCAGGACCACCACGGCGTAGAGCGCGAGCAACGCCACCCCGCGCCGCCGCTGCGCCTGGTCGAGTCCCCGCCACGCGGCCAGCTCCGCCCAGGCGGCGAGCGGCGTGGCGGCGACGCCCAGCTTCATCAGCACCTTGCCCACTCCCGGCGGCACCAGGAACGCGAGCGCGAACAACCCGGCGGGCGCGACCACGGCCAGTTCCCTGCCGGGGATCTCGCGGGCCGCACCGGGCGGCGCGAGCTCGGTGACGACACCTGCTGCTTGATCGATGACATCGGCCATGCGAGGTGGTTACCCAGGCTCAGAGGTCGCGGAACGCCGTCACACCGTGGAGCGAGGTCGCCTCGCGCGCACCGGACACCACGGCCTCCGCGAACACCTCGGCGGCGGCGGTGCACAGCGCGTCCAACGCGAACGCACGCGGCTCTGCCAGCGGCACAGCACCCGTGGCCAGCGCGAACACCGTGTCGCCGTCGAACATCGAGTGCGCGGGCCGCACGGCGCGGGCCAGGCCGTCCTGCGCGGCCATCGCGAGCCGCTGGCACTCCGCCTTGGACAGGTCCGCGTCGACCGCGACGACCCCGATCGTGGTGTTCAGGCCCTCGGGCTTGCGTTCGGGCAACGCCACGGGGGACGTCCCGAGCGAGGGCAGCCACGGCAGTCCGGAAGCGCGGTCGACGACCTCGCCAGCAGCGTTGACCACGGCCAGCGCGCCGATCCGGTGGGCTCCGACCGTCGACGAGGCCGCGCCGACGCCGCCCTTCAGCGATCCGACCCGCGCACCGGCACCGGCGCCGACACAGCCCAGGTCGAACGACTCGGCGGCGTTCTCGCAGGCCGCGTGGCCGAACGAGGCGTCCGGCCGGTTGCCCCACTCCGACATCGGCAGGTCGAAGATCACCGCGCCGGGCACGATCGGCACGACGTGGTGCGGCTCGGCGCCCACGCGGAAGCCGATCGAGCGCGCGGAGAGCCAGCTCATGACGCCGTCCGCGGCCGCGAGCCCGTACGCGGACCCGCCGGACAGGCACACCGCGTGCACCTGCTGGACCAGGTTCGCCGGGGCCAGCAGGTCGGTCTCCCGCGTGCCGGGCGCGCCACCACGTCCGTCCACGGCGCCGACGGCACCGGAAGGCACGAGCACGACGGTCGTGCCCGTCGCCCAGCCGTCCTCGATGCGGTGGTGGTGACCGACGAGAACGCCGGGGATCACGGCATCATCGCTTCGACCAGGGTGTCCTGCACCCAGGTCAGCCAGTGGTAGACGCCGAGGTGCGGCGATCTCGGGTCCTCCGGCGGCAGCTCGTCCGGCATGTCCTCGGTGACGTCGAGAGCGGTCCCGAGGGCCAGCCGCACGTCGTTGAGCGACGCCATCCAGGCCTCGGCCTGCGCGATGGTCAGCCGCAGCTCACCGCCGTCGGGCGAGCACGTCTGCAGCACGGTCTCGGCCGCCGCCGTCTTGTGGTCCAGAAGTTCCGGCTCGTGCAGCGAGCGCAACGCCGCGGCCGAGTTGACCTCGTCCGGGTCGGGCGCGTCGTCGTCGAGGCGGTGGAAGTCGGGCAGGAGCCTGCCCAGGATCGGGTCGTCGGGAGCCTCCGACGGGCCCGTCCTGATGCCGGTCAGCTCCGCGAGCTCGTCCTGGGGCGCTTCCTCGGCGCGTGCCAGCAGCATGTCCTGGATCTGGCTGACCAGACCGCGCACGACCGCGGCCTCCTGCCTGTCCAGCCTGCCGACGACGACGTCACCGTCGCGCATCCACCTCTTCACGAGGCCCGCTGCATGGTCGCCCAGAGCCCTGCCGCGTGGAGCTTCGCCACGTCGGCCTCCACCTTGTCCTTCGTCCCCGATGTCACGATCGCCTTGCCCTTGTGGTGCACGTCGAGCATCAGCTTGGTCGCATGGTCCCTGCTGAAGCCGAACAGCTTCTGGAACACGTACGTCACGTAGGACATGAGGTTTACCGGGTCGTTCCAGACCACGGTCTGCCAGGGTCGGTCCTCGGCGGCGACTTCCTCACCGACGGCCTCCGGCTGCGTCCGTTCCTGTTCGACGGGCGTGGTCATACCGCCAATGGTGTCATGTTCGCCGCAGTGACGGAGACCGCGTGCGGGTAAACCGGATGCGACCTTAGGGTTGGTGACCATGAACTCGACGGCCTTGCTGACCGACCACTACGAGCTCACGATGCTCGCGGCCGCGCTCCGTGACGGCACCGGTGACCGTCCGTGCGTGTTCGAGGTCTTCGCGCGCCGGCTCCCGGACGGGCGCCGCTACGGCGTGGTCGGCGGCGTGAACCGGCTGCTGGACGCGATCGGCGACTTCCGCTTCGGCGAGGAGGAGATCGAGCAGCTGCGCCGGAACTCGGTGGTCGACGACTCCACTTTGGAATGGCTCGCGAACTACCGTTTCTCCGGCGAGATCGACGGCTACCCCGAGGGCGAGCTCTACTTCCCCGGATCGCCGGTGCTCACGGTCCGGGCGTCGTTCGCCGAGGGGGTCGTGCTGGAGACGCTCGCCCTCTCGATCCTCAACCACGACAGCGCGATCGCGTCCGCCGCCGCCCGCATGGTGACCGCCGCCAACGGCCGTCACATGATCGAGATGGGCTCGCGCCGCACGCACGAGGAGTCCGCTGTGGCGTGTGCCCGCGCGGCCTACCTGGCGGGCTTCCACGCGACGTCCAACCTGGAGGCCGGGCGCCGCCACGGCATCCCGACGGCCGGCACGTGCGCGCACGCGTTCACGTTGCTGCACGACACCGAGGAAGAGGCGTTCCGCAGCCAGGTCGAGGCCCTGGGCGTCGGCACGACGTTGCTGGTCGACACCTACGACATCACCGAGGGCATCAAGACCGCGGTCGCGGTCGCCGGTCCCGAACTGGGCGCGATCCGCATCGACTCGGGCGACCTGGGCGTGATGGCCCGGCAGGCCCGTGACCTGCTGGACTCGCTGGGCGCGAAGAACACCCGGATCGTCGTGTCGAGCGACCTCGACGAGTACGCCATCGCCGCCCTGCGCGCCGAGCCCGTGGACGCGTACGGCGTCGGCACCTCGGTCGTGACCGGTTCCGGCGCGCCGACCGCGGGCATGGTCTACAAGCTGGTCGAGGTCGACGGCAGGCACGTCGAGAAGCGCAGCACGTCGAAGCAGTCGCGCGGCGGCTGGAAGAAGGCGTTGCGGCGCCACAAGGACACGGGCACGGCCATCGAGGAGGTCGTGTTCCAGGCCCCGGCGGAACCCGACCTCGGCCCGCACGACAGGCTGGTGCAGATCCCGCTGGTGCGCGCAGGCGAGCTCACCGACGAGGTGCCCACGCTGGAGCAGAGCCGCGAACGCCTGCGCGCGGCGCTGGTGAGCGTGCCGTGGGAGGGCCTCAAGCTCTCGCGCGGCGAGCCCGCGATCCCGACGATCTACCTGGAGAGCTGACATGACGAAGGCACTGATCGTCGTCGACGTGCAGAACGACTTCTGCGAAGGCGGTTCACTGGCGGTGGCGGGCGGCGCGGCCGTCGCGGCGGCCATCTCGCAGCACATCGCGACCTCGGCGTACGACCACGTCGTGGCGACGCGGGACTACCACGTCGACCCCGGCCCGCACTTCTCGCTGACGCCGGACTTCATCGACTCGTGGCCGGTGCACTGCGTCGCGGGCTCGCCGGGGGCGTCGTTCCACCCGGAGCTCGACGTCTCGGGCATCGAGCAGGTCTTCTCGAAGGGCCGGTTCGCCGCCGCCTACTCGGGCTTCGAGGCGGAGAACGACCTCGCGGGCTGGCTGACGGACAAGGGCGTGACCGAGGTCGACGTGGTCGGCATCGCGATCGACCACTGCGTGCGCGCCACCGCTCTCGACGCGCACCGCAACGGCTTCCGCACGACGGTGCTCGTCGACCTGACCGCGGCCGTCGCCCAGACGACCCGCGACGCGGCAGTCGAAGAACTGCTCGCCGCGGGCGTCCGCGTGTCCTAGTGCGGCACTAAGGCGTCGGTGAACAGGCCACCGTGCCGACGGTGACGCTTCCCGTGTAGCCGGACGACGGTTCGAAGGTGATCTTCAGCAGCGTCAGCGCGATGCTGCCGTCGTTCGGCACCGGGAGCACCGAGTCGTTGAACTTGGCCCTGGCGAGCACGGTTCCGCTGCCCGACTTGATGTCGTGCACGTAGCCGGGCGTGAGGTCCTGCGGCAGCCCGGTCCACCCCGAGATCTTCTCGAGCGACCAGCCCGCGGTCGTCTTCTTGTCGTCGGCGTCGCAGGTGACCGTCCACTTGCCGATCTTCAGGCGCGGCCCGCCCGCCGCGACCAGCGCGGACAGCTCGAAGGCCGTGCCCGTGGCCACCGACTTCGTCTTCGTGAGCAGCTCGGCCGGGTTCACCACCTCGGTCGTGCAGGTCGAGCCGGTCTCGCCGATCTTGAGACCGGTCCTGCTCACGGCCGGGCTGGAGCCGGTGACCGTGCCCGCCTGGTCCGGGTTGACGTCGCACACCGCGAGCGGCGCGACCTTGTACGCCTGCCCCGCCTTCGCGAAGTCGGCGGACCCCGCCGACGCGGTGCCGGGCGGGTTGGCCGCGAGCGCGGGGCCCGCGGTCGCGAACGTCAACGCGACCACGGCGCCTGCGATCGCACTCTTGCGCATTTTTCGCATTGCCTCGATTCCCACCGTCCGATAATGGTTGGGGCACGAGTCGCTGATAACGCCCCAGGACCTCATGTCACCCATTCGTGTAGGCAATTACCTGGTTGAGTGACGATGATTCTTGGTCAGCGGGATCCCACGCCGACCAGCGTGGCGTACGGCTCCCGGCGCGGCAGGGCCGTGGGCAGACCCGCGAGCCTTTCCAGGGCGGAACACACCCTCACGGCGGCACGCCCGTCGCCGAACGGGTTGCGCCCCAGGGGAAGCCGCAGCCGGGAGCCGAGCACCCAGCCCGCCTCGGCGAGGATGCGGGTGGTGTCGGTGCCGACGAGCCAGGCGCACCCGGCGTCGACGGCGAGCATGCGTTCGGTCGTCTCGCGCAGCACCAGCACCGGCACGCCGAACGAGGGCGCCTCCTCCTGGATGCCGCCGGAGTCGGTCAGCACGAGGGCGGCGCGCTTGAGCACGCGCACGAGGTCCGGGTAGTCGAGCGGGTCGGTGATGACGACGCGCTCGTGGCCGCCGAGGTGCGACACGACCTGTTCGCGCACACCGGGGTTCGGGTGCGCGGGGATCAGCACGTGCAGGTCGGGGTGGCGGTCGGCGATGGCGCGCACGGCGTTGAGCACGCGCATGAGCGGGCGGCCCCACGACTCGCGCCGGTGCACGGTGACGAGCATCAGCCGGCCGCCGGTGACGTCCAGGCTGCGTTCCAGGGCCACGAGGTCGGGGCTGGACGCGGGCAGGCCGGCGGACGCGACGCGCTGCACGGCGTCCACGACGGTGTTGCCGGTGACGACGATGTGGCTGTCCGGCAGGCATTCCGAGTTGAGCGCGTTCGCGGCGTCGTCGGTCGGCGCGAGGTGCAGCGACGTGATGCGGGAGATCATCTGCCGGTTCCCCTCCTCGGGGAACGGGCCGTACAGGTCACCGGTGCGCAGACCGGCTTCCAGGTGTGCCACGGGGATTCCGCGCCAGTAGGAGGCGAGCGCCGCGGCCAGGGTCGTCGTGGTGTCACCCTGCACGAGGGTGACCGCGGGATCGCGCTCCTCCAGCACGGCGTCGAACTCGGGCAGCAGCCGGGAGACCAGTTCGGCCTGCGTACCGGTGCTGCGGGGCACGTCCAGCCGCACGTCCGGCACCAGGTCGAACGCGCCGAGCGCCTGCTCGACCATGCCGGAGTGCTGTCCGCTGTGGACGATCGTGGGGTGGAGGCCGGGGTGCCCCCGCAGTGCGATGGCGACCGGGGCGATCTTCAGTGCTTCCGGCCGCGTACCTGCGACCAGCAAAACCTCTTTGCTCACCGTTGTCCTCTCTCGGGGAGACCGGGAGGTCCGCCTGGGGCCGGGGGCAACCCCAGGCGGACCGGTTCAGCCGGCTCGATTCGGTCTGGTCTGGACGGGGACGGCCGCGCGGCGCTTCTGCCTCGTCAGGTGCAGGACCACCGCACCCGCGACGAGCAGGACGATTCCCGCGACGATCCACCACGTCACGTCCGCGCCGGTGACCGCGAGGGCACCCACTCCAGTGCCGACACCCACGCCGGTACCAGGGACCTTGTACATCCGCCGTTCTCCTAGGTCAGGCCGCGTTGAGCGACGCGCGGCGGCGCAGCGCCACGAAGGCGACCGGAGCGGCGACGACACCGAGCAGGCCGAGGCCGATCCACAGGCCCGCACCCGACGCCATCGGGATGGGCAGGCCGGCGGGACCGCACGTGGCCGACGAGATGATCACGTCGCCGGTGCCGATCGAGCCGAGCACGCCCTGCAGCAGCTTGATGTGAATCGCGTTCACCGTCAGGCTGCCGTCCTTGTTCTTCAGCTGCTCGTTGAAGATCACCTCGGCGATCTTGATCCCCGCGAGCTGCACGTCGAGCTTGGTGTTCGCAGCGGGATCGGCGTTGACCTGGCCGAGCTTGCCGAGGTTCACGCCCGCGAGCTTGGCCTTGCCCACCAGACCCTTCTGGGTCGCGGTGCACTCCGCCTCCACCAGCTCGGCGGAGATCTTCCCGGTGACCTTGGAGAGCAGGTCGAGCCGGACGTCCGCGGTGCTCGCCCGCGAGTACACACCGCCGGAGTTCTCGTCCCGCGACGCGGAGGCGTTGATGACACCGGTCTTCAGGATCCCGGTGAGGTCGACGCCTGCGAACGTGTTCTGCGTCGGGCCGTTCGCATCGGCCGCGGCGAAAGGCGCCGCGCTGACCGCGGGGCTGCCGAGCAGCGTCACGTCGAGCTTCGCACCGTAGGCCGAGGCGTCCCCCGGAGCGGCCGAAGCAGGGGCGGCACCGACCAGGAGTGCGGCAATCGCGACGACTCCAGCCAGTCCCGTCATTCGGACACGCATGAAACTCCTTCCCTTGATTCCTCCGGCCCCCAGGACGTGCCGATACCAATCTGGTTTCACGCTTTCCGGGGGCAATTACCGGCATCGGCTTTCTTTCGAGGGAACTGAGGGTTACTGCCCGTATCGGGCGACGCGACCACTCGTCTCGACCAATCGACGCCACTCATCGTGGGTTTTTTGATCAATTTCCGGTTACGGTGTCACCCGATCCGGGGGTGAGGGATGACGTTGCGTCTACCGATGGAACGTCAAGTAGCCCGTCTGGGCGCTCCCTCATCGGTGGAAAGGATCTTCGGGTGTCGCTTGCCCTGCGCCGCACCTCATTCCCGAGCCGGGTGACCGTGGTGGTCCTGCTGGCCGTCGCCGCGGGACTCGTCTTCGCACACCGCCTGTACCGCACGGCCGAGATCTCCCTGTCCGGCGCGGTCCTGACCGTGTTCAGCTCGTACGGCGTCGACGTCGTCGCCGAACGCCAGACCGTCTACTTCGGACTCGGCTCGGACACCCCGCTGGGCCTCCGCATGACGCCGGAGTGCACCTCGGCGTTCCTGGTGCTGCCGCTGATCGTGGTCGGCGCGGTGATGATCGCGCTGCGCCCGCGCATCCAGAACCGCGTGCTGGTCGCCCTGGCGGTCGCCGGGCTCGCCGTCGTGGTCGTCAACCAGTTCCGCGTGCTGACGCTGGTGGGCCTGGTGAACTGGCTGGGCGTCGACACCGGGTACTACTGGGGTCACACGCTGCTCGGCTCGATGGTGAGCGTGTTCGGTGGCGCGGCCGCGCTGGTCGCGTTCGTCTGGCTGGCCACGCGGAAGTGAGCCTCGACCTCGTCCTCGGGTTCACGCAGGCGCTCGCCCTGACGATGAGCGTGGCCTTCGTGACGTACGTGTTCGTGATCGTGGTCCCCTACCTGAAGCGCAAGCCCGCGCCCGTCGGGGAGCCCTCGTCGTTCGAATGGCACTTCTTCGTGCCGTGCCGCGACGAGGAGGCCGTCATCGGCGGCACGATCAGGTACCTGCGCGAGACGTTCCCCATCGCGCACGTGTGGGTCATCGACGACGACTCGGACGACCGCACCGCCGGCGTCGTGCGCACGTTGAAGCGCAACGGCGGCATCCGCGATCCGCAGATCCACCTCGTGCAGCGCCAACGGCCCTATGCCCGCACCGGCAAGGGCAACGCGCTGAACGACGCCTACCGCACGTTGAAGATGTGGATGGGCCGCCGGGCCGACGCCGACCGCGCCATCGTCGTCGTGGTCGACGCGGACGGCCGTCCCGCCGCGAACTGCCTGGAGGTCTGCGCGGCCACGCACCTCTTCGGCAACCCGCGGATCGGCGCCGTGCAGGTGGACGTGCGGATGATCAACGCCGGGGAGCGGCAGCCGGGCGTGACGCGGTGGCGGCGCGCGTTCGGTGCCGGCCTCGTGCGGATGCAGGACCTGGAGTTCCGCACGGCCATCGCGGCGATCCAGATGTCGCGCGGTGCGACGGGCACGATCTCCATGGGCGGCAACGGGCAGTTCACGCGTCTGTCCGCTTTGGACTCGATCGCGGGACCGACCGGATCGCCCTGGCGCGGCTCGTTGCTGGAGGACTTCGAGCTCGGCGTGCACCTGCTGACGGCGGGCTGGCACACGGGTTTCTCGTTGGACACGCACGTGAACCAGGAGGCGCTGTACTCGTTGCGCCGGTTCCTCGCGCAACGCACCCGTTGGGGGCAGGGAACCATGCAGTGCATGCGTTATCTGCGGCGCATCTGGGACTCCGACCACCTGACCACCCTCGGTGCGGCCGAGATGATGTACTACCTCGCCCAGCCGTGGATGCAGTTGCTCGGCACGCTCATCTACCCGATCCCGATGGCGATGATGGCCTACCGGTTCGTGGTGTCGCCTTCGGAAGTCGTCACGTGGTTCTTCGAGGGCGCGTGGATCCTCTTCACCGTGTACGGAGCGTTCGGGCTGTTGCCGTTCGTCCTGTGGGGGCCGGTGTACCGCGCGCGTTGCGTGGACGTCGGGTTCTGGAAGTCCATCGGGTACGGGTTCGGCTACGCGCTGTACATCTACACCTTCTACATCACGTCGTGGCGCGCGCTGATCCGTTTGGTGCGCGGGCACAACGGCTGGACGAAGACACGTCGCAACGAGGACCGGGTGGCGGGCAAGGTGGCTCTCGACGTGTGACGAGCGCGTGTGTGACCGGTCACTTTGTAGAGATCGAACAAAGACGTTCTCGAGTCTCCCTGGTTAACCTCGGTTCACTCGATTCCGCCTGGGAGGGAACGTGACTCTCGCACTCGCGCCTCGTCGCACCGTGCTCGCCGACTTCGTGCCGGGCGCACTGGCCCGCGACCTGACCCTGGTCGTCGCCGGTGCCGCCTTCACCGGCCTCGCCGCCCAGGTGGCGCTGCCGATCCCCGGCAGCCCGGTACCGCTGACCGGCCAGACGTTCGCCGCGCTGCTGGTCGGCGCGTCCCTGGGCTGGCAGCGCGGGGCGACCTCGATGCTGCTGTACCTGATCGCGGGCGTCGCGGGCGTGCCGTGGTTCCAGGGCGGGTCGTCGGGCGTCCCGGTGTCGCTCGGCTACGTCGTGGGCTTCGTGTTCGCCGGTGCCCTGGTCGGCTACCTGGCCGGACGCGGTGGCGACCGGACGCCGTTGCGGACGATCGGCACGATGGCGCTGGGCAACCTGGCCATCTACTCGGTCGGCGTGCCGTGGCTGATGGCCGCGGCGGGCCTGTCGTTCGGCAAGGCCCTGGCCGTCGGCGTGCTGCCGTTCCTGATCGGGGACGCGCTGAAGATCGCGCTGGCCGCGGGCCTGCTGCCGGGGGCCTGGGCGCTCGTCCGCCGCCGGTAGCTTGGACCAGGTGATCACGCCTGGGGAGTACTTGTCGTTCTTGGATGCGCGCCTGCCGGGCCTTGTGGCAGGCGCGCACGTTTATGGCTCCCGTGTTCTGGACGACGTGGTGCCCGACTCGGACCTCGACGTCGTGATCGAGCTGTCGTCCGCCGCCGAGGTGCCCGCGTTCGAGGGCGCCGACGTCGCCGTGGTCCTGGTGGGCTCGCTGGAGAAGCCGGTCTTCGACGTGACGCCGCTGGCCGGGGAGATCACCCCCGTGCTGTGGCAACAGCTGCGGACCGTCGGCCAGACCGTGCGCGGCGCACGGCCCACATGCCCCGGAACGGCCGCGGACGTCGAGGACTACTGCCGCACGAACCTCGTCAGCTACTGGAAGCTGGACTTCGACCGCTTGCGCGAGGTGCTCCCGTCCCTGGACCCGGCGGCGCCGATCCCGCGCGAGTCGCTGCTGTGGGTGGGCCTCGGCCCGGCGAGGCTGTGGCACACGATCCGCACGGGCGAGATCGTCAGCAAGTCCCGCGCCGGCGAACTGGCGGCGGCGAGGTGGCCCGACCTGCCGGTCCTGGACCTGGTCGCCTCCCGCCGGGGCGCGGACGTGCCGCTGACCGTCGCGCACGCCCAGGCCTCGCTCGAGCTGTTCGACCGGATCATGGCCGACGTAACGGCGTGAGGTCCGCGGCCGAGAAATCCGCGTGACGACGCATACCCACGAAGAGCTGGGCTGCCTCGCGGGCGGCCCGGCCCGCGCGGCGGAGGTCGCCCTGGCCCGCCTGATCCAGGCGGGCCTGGTGCGGGTCTCGCGCGAGGGCGTGCTGAGCGCCGTCCACGTGCCGGGCCAGGGCCCCGCCACCCCGTTGGAGGCGCAGATCCTGCGGGCCGTGCGCCACGGAAGGCTCCTGAACGACGTCGTCTACGGCGCGTACCGCTCACCCGAAGCGGAAGGCCTGCGCACCCACCTGGTGAACCGCCGCCTGCTGCGCCGCCGCCGCTCGTGGCGCCCGCGCCTGTACCCGTGGCTGTTCCTGGCAGCGCCGGTGCTGTTCGTCGCCGGAGTGCTGAGCGCCGTGGCACCACAGCTCCTGGTGGACTTCCTCGACTTCGGCCCGCCCTTCACCGAGTTCCCGTTCTGGTACTTCTTCGCGGGGGCGGTGGTGGCGATCGTCTGGGCCTCCGTGCTGCGCGCCCGCGACCCGGGCCGACTGCGCACGCGGGCCGGGTACCTGCTGGTGAAGCGTGCCCAGCGGCGGGTGACCTCGAAGGACCCGGTGGGTGCCGTCGCGGCACGGGGACTGCGCGGGCGGGCCGGCGGACTCGCGATCGCGGGGATGTTCGGGTTGTCCGCGCTCGCGCTCGGGATGCTGCCGGGGCGCGAGGCGACGTCCAGCAGCAGTTGCGGGGGCGGGTGCTCGTCGGACAGCGGCTGCGGGTCGAGCGACAGCGGTGGCAGCGGATGCGGCGGAGGAGGGTGCGGCGGTGGTTGCGGTGGAGGCGGCGACTGAGCCGCGGCCTCGCCGCCTCGGTCCGGTCGTCGCCGCCCGAGGCCCGAAACCCCGCAGCCCCGGGCCCCGCGGACCTCTCACGCGCCGCCCACCTGCCGCACCCACGAGCCCTCCGCCGCCTTCCTCCCGCCGCACCTGACCCGCGGCCGCCAACCCAGCCCCCGCAGCACCCCAACCACCACGACCCCAGCGGGTCTGACGGGACTGTCGGACCTGGCGGGTACGGTCTGTCCCGTGCCTGAAGTTCCCCCCACCCTGAGCCTGCTCGAAACCGCCGTCCACGCCGTCGGCGGCGCGGAGCGCCCTGGTCAGGTGGAGATGGCCGAGGCCGTCGACCACTCGATCCGCACGGGCGAGCACCTCGCGGTGCAGGCGGGCACCGGCACCGGCAAGTCGCTGGCGTACCTGGTGCCGTCCATCCGGCACGCGGTGGCCGAGGACGAGACGGTGGTGGTGAGCACGGCCACGATCGCGCTGCAGCGGCAGCTGGTCGACCGGGACCTGCCGCGGCTGTCGAAGGCCCTGAAGAAGGAGCTCGGGCGGGAGCCCACGTTCGCGATCCTCAAGGGCCGCAGGAACTACCTGTGCATGCACCGCGTGCACAACGGCGCGCCCGACGAGCCCGAGGACGACGCGCTGTTCGACCCGTTCGCCGTGTCCAAGCTCGGGCGCGAGGTGAAGCGGCTGCACGAGTGGTCGTCGGACACCGAGACCGGTGACCGTGACGAGCTGGTGCCGGGTGTGAGCGAGCAGGCGTGGCGGCAGGTCAGCGTCACGGCCCGCGAGTGCCTCGGCGTGAGCAAGTGCCCGATCGGGTCCGACTGCTTCGCGGAACGGGCTCGGGCCGAGGCCGGCAAGGCCGATGTGGTGGTCACGAACCACGCGATGCTCGCCATCGACGCGTTGGAGGGCTACCAGGTCCTGCCCGACCACGACGTGGTGGTGATCGACGAGGCGCACGACCTCGTCGACCGCGTCACGTCGGTGGCGACGGAGGAGCTGAGCGGCGCGAGCGTCTCCATGGCGGCGCGCCGGTGCGGCAGGCTGATCGACCAGGACATCGCCGACCGGCTGGCCGAGGCGAGCGACGGGCTCGCGATGATCCTCGAGGACATGCCGCCGGGCCGTCTCGACGCACTGCCGCGCGCTCTCGCGGGTGCGCTGGCCGCCACGCGCGACGCGGCGCACAACTGCGTGTCCGCGATGGGGCCCGAACGCAAGGAGGACCCGGACGGGGCGACGGCGCGCAAGCTCGCTCTCGCCCTGCTCGAAGAGGTCCACGACTGCGCGGTGCGGGTGCTGGAGGCGTTCGACGAGGAACACGACGTCGTGTGGATCTCCGGCGACTTCAACCAGAAGGCCCCGTCCATCCGGGTCGCGCCGCTCGGGGTGGGCGGGCTGCTCCGGGAACGGCTGTTCGCCAAGCGCACCACCGTGCTCACGTCCGCGACGCTCACGCTCGGCGGCGCCTTCGACGCGATGGCGCGCCAGTGGGGCCTGCCGCCGTCGGAGAAGGTCCGCAAGATCGAGGGCGCGGCGACCGAGAAGGACCTCGACGGTCCGAAGTGGACGGGCCTCGACGTCGGCTCGCCGTTCCAGCACGGCACGAGCGGAATCCTCTACGTGGCAAGACATCTGCCGCAGCCGGGGCGTGACGGCCTGCCCCAGGAGTACCTCGACGAGATCGAGGGTCTGGTGAACGCGGCGGGTGGTCGCGCGCTCGGGCTCTTCTCCTCGATGCGCGCAGCGAAGCAGGCCACGGAAGCGTTGCGGGACAAGCTCGACCACCCGATCCTGTGCCAGGGCGACGACGCGACGGGCCTGCTGGTCAAGAAGTTCGCCGAGGACGAGCGCTCGTGCCTGTTCGGCACCCTGTCGCTGTGGCAGGGCGTCGACGTGCCCGGCCCCAGCCTCCAGCTCGTGATCATGGACAGGATCCCGTTCCCCCGCCCGGACGACCCGCTGGCGTCGGCCCGGCAGAAGGCGGTGAGTTCCCGCGGCGGCAACGGTTTCCTCACCGTCGCCGCCACGCACGCCGCCCTGCTGATGGCCCAGGGCGCCGGCCGCCTGCTGCGGTCGATGTCGGACAAGGGCGTGGTGGCCGTCCTCGACCCGCGCATCGCCACCGCCCGTTACGGCGGTTTCATCAGGGCCTCGCTGCCCCCGTTCTGGACGACCTACGACCCCGAGGTCGTCCGCGCCGCCCTCAAGCGCCTGGACGCGGCCCAGACGAAGTGATCCGCTCGACCAGTTCGTCGCGGTAGGCCTGGACGTCCGGCAGCTCGGGCTCGTCACCGGACGCCTTCTTCAGCGCGCCTTCGAGGATCTTCAACGCCTGCCGCTCGTCCCCGCGCGCGTCGGCCTGCCGGGCGGCGTTCTCCATCGCGCGGGCCAGCGGGGTGCGCGCTTCGGGTTCCTGGGCCGCTTTGTTGATCCGGATCCAGTTGCCGGCCGGATCCACGACGGCGAACCCGGTGTACCGGTCGTTGCGCACCCGCGGCCGGGTCATCCGCGGGATGCCGGAGATCAGCACCTTCCCGTGCACCGCGCGCATCCCCGCCGCGAACGCCTCGAACAACGGCCCGGTGTCCTCGACGATGACGACGCACGTGCTGTGCGACTGCTCCGGGACGTGTCCCTCCATCCCGTAGAAGTGCAGGTTCAGGTCCTCACGCCGCAACGCGACGTACGGGTTCGGCTTCATCTGCCGGTAGGTGACCGAGAAGCCGAGCATCTCGTAGAAGGACGCCATTTCATCGATGTCGGCACACGGCAGAAGCGGGATAGTCAGTTCGTTGGCCATTGGCCGAAGCTAAGCCCGGTCCCGCCGAAACGACACCGAGCTATTTGCTCAAGCGAACAGCAGCACGACTCCACCCAGCAGCATCAACGCGGACACGACGGCGATCGCCACCACCCGCCCGCGCGACGTCCCGGCGTGCTTCAACGCGATTCCCAACGGTCCGACCACGACAGCTCCTCTCGACGGCATGACAACAGCGGCACGCACAGCCCCGAACGCCACCCGCAACGGCGACAGGCCGAGCTCACGCGCCCCGACCACATCCGCTTCCCACTGCTCGCGCCAACGCTCGTCCGGCGCCATGAGCCGCACCAACAACAACGCCGCTCTCACGTCGCCGTCCGAGGAACGAACCGAGGCGCCGGAGCAACCCGCGCCACGACCTTGCGCGCCTCTGCCGCCCCTTCGGCGGTCAGCCGGTACATCCGCCGGCGCGGCCCGCGCCGCTGCGCGTCGTCGTCCCACTCGGACGTCACCCACCCGGCCCGTTCCAGCCGGTCGAGCAACGGGTAGACGCTGCCCGACGGCCTGCCGGTGAGCTTGATGATCTCCAGACCCCAGCGCGGCTCGTCCGCGCCGAGCAGGACGGAGAGCACGTCGACGGTGGCCTTGCCGATGCGCTGCAGTGGCTCCACACCGCTAAGACTACCTATGTAGATTAAGCCGTTCAAGCAGCTCTTCGCGGAACTCCAGAGCCGACGCCCGCTCCTCCTCCGAGGCGTGCACCTCGCGCACCAACGCGCCTTCGAGGATCTTCAACGCCTGCCGCTCGGCCCCGTGCGACCCGGCCAGCGTCACCGCGCTGGTCAACGCCCTGGACAGCCCGTTCGTCCGCACGGACTCCCGCACCGCCGGCACCACCCGGATCCAGTTGCCGCCGGGGTCGACGAACAGGAACCCGTCGCGGCGCGGCCTGGTCATCCGCGGAATCCCCGTGAGCAGCACCTGCCCGTAGACGGCGCGCATGCCGGCGGCGAACGCCTCGTACAGCTCACGCGGGTCCTCGACCTGGATCAGGCACGAGCTGTACGACTGGTCCGCCTGGTAACCGGGGATGCCGAAGAAGTGGAGGTTGACCTCCTCCCGCCGCACCGACAGGTACGCGTTCGGCCGGTACTGCCGGTACGTGACCGTGAACCCGAGCATCACGTAGAACTCGGCCACCTCGTCGATGGAGGCGCACGGCAGCAGCGGGATCGTCACCTCGTTGGCCACCCGGCCACGCTAGCGCCGCAGGTCAGCCGTCGACCAGCAATCCGCGTAACGGTCCTTGCAATCTTCCGGCACGGCGGGACACACCGGGCAGCGACGTCACGCGGGCCGGGCGTTCCAGGGCCGGGCGCCACAGGGTGTCCACGACCTCGTGCACGGGACCGGAGACGTCACCACCGAGACCCTCCAGGTGCTCCGCCCAGAGCTTCAGCCGCGTCTCGCGCACGACCGAGGCGTCGTCGGTGACCACGTTGACCTCGGTGTCGTTGAACAGCGAGTGCTCGTTCAGGTTCGCCGAGCCGACCGACATCCACTTGTCGTCCACAATGGACAACTTGGCGTGGATGTAGACCGGGGCGTCCCCGTGCGAGACCAGGGTCGCGGCCAGAACGCGCTTGTCCGGGTCGGCGTCGAGCAGGCGGCCCAGCTGCCCGCGCGTGGTGTCGGCGCCGTTGCTGGGCTTCTGCGGCAACAACAGCACCATCCGGAAGTCCGGCGACGGCGGGTTGTGCAGCTTCTCCAAGAGCACCTCGGTGATCTCCGGCGACCACAGGAACTGGTTCTCCACGTACACGAACGACTCCGCCGCCCGCAGCGCCCGCAGGTACGAGTCGAGCAGGCTGAAGTCGCCGTGCGGTGCGAAGTCGTAGGTCTTCTCCGGGATCGTGCGGACCAGCTGCACCGACGAGGACCCGGCCTCCGGCGGCACCTCGGGTGAGGGCAGGGTCTCGCCCGCGATCTCGAGCCAGCGCGCCGCGAAGTGCGCGGCCACCTCCGCGACGACGGGCCCGCCGAGACGGGCGATGTGGTCGTGCCACCCGAGGTCGCGCGGCGGGTGCTCCGGCGAGTCGTGGCGGTCGCCCTCCACGGCGGTCATGTCGAGCCCGCCGACGAACGCCACGTCGTCGACGATCACGATCTTCTCGTGGTGGCAGTGCAGGGTCCGTTCCCGCGCGTCGAGCTCACAGCGGATCGCGCCGCTCTCCTGGAACTCCTTCTGCGCGGCGAGGGCCCGCTTCCGCGTCGGTTCGAAGAACGGCACGGGCGGACCGGCCCACAGCAGCACGCGCACCGGAATCCGCTCGGCCGCGGCCGACAGCAGCTCGCGCAACTGCGGCGCGCCCGGTTCGCGGGTCAGCCGGAAGTCGGGCGAGGCGTGCCAGTTGGCGATGTGCACGTACTTCTGCGCGCCCTCGATCGCCTTGGCGATGACGGGGAACGCGTTGGCGCCGTCGACCAGCACCTCGATGGAGTTGCCGTGCTGCACCGGCCGGCGCGGGGTGAACCACCCCGCGCCGTCGCCTTCGAGCACGTCGCCCCACCCCAGCCGCCGCAACCTGCGCGTGTGATGGGAGCACAGCATGTTCTCCAGCCCGTCGCCGAGCCGGGCGTCGAGAACGTCGAGTAAGCCCACGAGACGCGGATTTACCCGGTTCGCGCGCTTCTAAACCGCGAGCACCGTCGTCGTGCCCGGCTCGACCTCCGTGAAACCGGCGTCCCGCACCGCCACGACGTCCGCGCTGTGGACGAGCGAGTCCCATTCGGCGGCGGACGGGGTCCGCACGGCACAGCGGTAGTCGAGCGCCGCCCACGCCTTCAGCTCCGTTTCGGAGAGCCTGGGCGCGAGCAGCATCGACGCGTGCCCCACCTGGGCCGCGAGCTTGCCGGCCGACATCTCCACCCGCGGGTTCACGTACAGCAGCCGTGCGCCCTCGGGCACCTCGCCCGGTTCGTCGACGGGCAGGTCGGAGCCGGAGATCTGCAGCTTGGCGACCTCCCGCGGTGTCTCGGTGACCAGCACCGGCAGCAGCGAGCGGACCGACGCACCGTTCACGGTGATCGTCACGCCCGGCAGGGCCTGCACGGCCTCCCACTGCGCGCCGCGGGCGCGCCGCGCCACCTTGCGGATCCGCCCGGCCACCCAGGCCCGCACGGGTTCGTGCCACTCGCCCCCGACGTCGGCGCGCGGGTCGAGGCACACCGCGACCGCCGAAGCGGCCGCGGCCTCCAGCAGCGCCGTCCGCGACGGCGGGTCGACGCGTTCGATGCGCAGCACCATCGGCATCGCGCGGACTTCGGTCTCCTCGGCGTAGTTCCGGGAGGCGATCAGGTCGAGGATCATCACAGCCGGGTCAGCTCCAGGCCGTCGGCCGCGTCGGCGGCCTCCACCTCCGCGCGCGTGACGCCGAGGATGAACAGCACCGCGTCGAGGAACGGGTGCGACAGCGCCGTGTCGGCCACCTCGCGCAGCGCGGGCTTGGCGTTGAACGCGATGCCGAGGCCCGCCGCGTTGAGCATGTCGATGTCGTTCGCGCCGTCACCGACCGCCACGCACTGCGCCAGCGAGACGCCGACCTCGTCGGCGAACCGGCGCAGAGCCACCGCCTTGCCCGGCCGGTCGACGATGTCGCCGACGACCTTGCCGGTCAGCTTGCCGTCCACGACCTCCAGCGTGTTCGCGGCGCAGAAGTCGAGGTGGAGCTCGTCGGCGAGGCCCGTGATGACCTTCGTGAACCCGCCGGACACCACGCCGCAGAAGAAGCCGAGCCGCTTGAGCGTGCGGATGGTCGTGCGCGCGCCGGGCGTGAGCTCGAGCGACGCCCCGACCTCGTCCAGCACCTTCTCGTCGAGGCCCTCCAGCAGCGCGACCCGGCGCCGCAGCGACTCGGCGAAGTCGAGCTCCCCGCGCATCGCGGCCTCGGTGATCTCGCGCACCTGCTCCTCACACCCGACGTGCGCGGCGAGCATCTCGATCACCTCGCCCTGGATCAGCGTGGAGTCGACGTCGAACACGACCAGGCGCTTGGCGCGACGGGTCAGCCCGGCCCGTTCCACGGCGATGTCGAGCCCCACCCGCACCGACACCTCGGCGAGCGCGGACCGCAGCGCGCCGTCGTTCTCCATCGTGTCGTCCGCGACCGAAACGCGCAGCTCGAGACCCGTGACGGGGTAGTCGGCGACACCGCGGATGGCGTCGATGTTCACGCCCAGGGACGCGAGCCGGCGCGCGACCTCGGTGAACGCCTTGGCCGTCACCGGGCGGCCGAGCACGATCAGCACGTGCGACGACTCCAGGCGGGCCGTCCGCTTCGAGTCGGCGCCGATCTCGATCTCCACCTGCATGGAGACGGTCGCCATGGCCTGCTCGACCGCTTCCTGCAGACCCTCGGGGTCGTGTTCGGTCGACACCAGCGCGCCGAGCACCAGCCGGCCCCGGATCACGACCTGCTCCACGTCCAGCACCTCGACGCCGTGCCTGGTCAGCACCGCGAAGAGCACGGAGGAGACACCGGGCTTGTCGGGGCCGGTCACGGTGATGAGCACGGGCGTTTTCACGTCGTCGTCTCCTCGTAAGACGCGGCGAGCCCCGGCCGCGAGAAGCAGCCGGGGCTCGTCGTTGAACCTGTGAAGAGCAGGTTACTTGTCGTGCTCGGAATCGTCCTTCTCGGACGCCGTACCCGACTTGATCGCCGATGCAGCCATCTCCGACAGGGCCGGAGCCGCCTTCTCGTGCGGGATCGTCTTGCCGGTGAAGGTCACGTGGCCCTCGTTGCGGATCCGCTCGATCATGTGCGGGTAGTGCAGCTCGAACGCCGGGCGCTCCGAACGGATCCGGGGCAGCTCGGTGAAGTTGTGCCGCGGCGGCGGGGAGGACGTCGCCCACTCGAGCGAGTTGCCGTAGCCCCACGGGTCGTCCACCGTCACGACCTCACCGAAGCGGTAGCTCCGGAAGACGTTCCAGATGAACGGCAGCGTCGACGCGCCGAGGACGTAGGCGCCGATCGTCGAGATCATGTTGAGCGTGGTGAAGCCGTCGGACGCGAGGTAGTCGGCGTACCGGCGCGGCATGCCCTCGTTGCCCAGCCAGTGCTGGACGAGGAAGGTCGCGTGGAAACCGATGAACGTCGTCCAGAAGTGCAGCTTGCCGAGCGGCTCGTCCATGAAGCGACCGGTGATCTTCGGGAACCAGAAGTAGATACCCGCGAAGGTCGCGAACACGATCGTGCCGTACAGCACGTAGTGGAAGTGCGCGACGACGAAGTACGTGTCGGACACGTGGAAGTCGATCGCCGGGGCGGCCAGCAGGATGCCGGACAGACCACCGAAGAGGAACGTGACGATGAAGCCGATGCTGAACAGCATGGGCGTCTCGAACGTCAGCTGGCCCTTCCACATCGTGCCGATCCAGTTGAAGAACTTCACACCGGTCGGGACCGCGATGAGGAACGTCATGAAGGCGAAGAACGGCAGCAGCACGGCGCCGGTCGCGTACATGTGGTGCGCCCACACGGCGACGGACAGGGCCGCGATGCCGAGCGTCGCGTACACGAGGCCGTTGTAACCGAAGATCGGCTTGCGGCTGAACACCGGGAAGATCTCCGACACGATGCCGAAGAACGGCAAGGCGACGATGTAGACCTCCGGGTGGCCGAAGAACCAGAAGAGGTGCTGCCACAGGATCACGCCGCCGTTGGCGGGGTCGAACACGTGGGCGCCGAGGTGCCGGTCCGCCAGCAGGCCCAGCAGGGCCGCGGTCAGGATCGGGAACGCGAGCAGCACCAGCACCGACGTCACCAGGATGTTCCAGGTGAAGATCGGCATCCGGAACATCGTCATGCCGGGCGCGCGCAGGCAGACCACGGTGGTGATCATGTTGACCGCGCCGAGGATGGTGCCGAGACCACCGACCACCAGGCCGGAGATCCACAGGTCGGCACCCGCGCCGGGCGAGTGGATCGCGCTGCTCAGCGGCGTGTACGCGAACCAGCCGAAGTCCGCCGCACCACCGGGGGTGATGAAGCCCGCCATCACGATCAGGCCACCGAAGAGGTAGAGCCAGTACGAGAAGGCGTTCAGCCGCGGGAACGCGACGTCGGGCGAGCCGATCTGCAGCGGCAGGATGAAGTTCGCGAAACCGAAGACGATCGGGGTCGCGTACAGCAGCAGCATCACGGTGCCGTGCATCGTGAAGAGCTGGTTGTACTGCTCCTGGCTCAGGAACTGCATGCCAGGCCGGGCAAGCTCGGTTCGGATCAACATGGCCATCGCGCCGCCGACCATGAAGAAGGCGAACGAGGTGACCAGGTACATGATGCCGATTTGCTTGTGGTCCGTGGTGCGGAACATCCGCAGCAGGAAGGACCCCTTGACCGCAGTGCGCGTCGGATAAGGACGCGTTGCGATCGGCTGCGGGGCTACGGCCGTCACGGTGCCTCCAGGCCTTGGTGGGACCAGTTCGTTCGGGAAACTCCACGGATATTAGACGGAGCCGATCAGCTCCGTTCGGGTGGCCCATGGCCGGTGGCCAGCGGCGTAGCGCACGTCACACGTATCCTGCCGCCGTGCTCCGATTGCTCGCTGTCGCTTCTGTCCTGGTGCTGGCCGCCTGTGGCACCCCCGCCACGCACAACTCCGCGGACGTCGCGTTCGCCCAGGGGATGGTGCCGCACCACGAGCAGGCGCTGGAGATGTCCGGCCTGGTCGCGTCCCGCACGGAGAACCCGCGCGTGATCGACCTGGCCAAGCGCATCGCCGACGCCCAGAAGCCCGAGATCGACCGCATGAACGGCTGGCTCCGCACGTGGAACGCCCCGGTCCAGGCGTCCTCGCACACCTCGCACGGCCACACCGAGTCGCACGGCATGGTCGACCTCGGCAACCTCGCCGACCTGGACGACGCCGAGTTCGACCGCCAGTGGCTCTCGCTGATGATCCAGCACCACCGCGGCGCCGTGGAGATGGCGCAGAAGCACCTCTCGGCCGGTACCGACCCCGAGACCCGCAAGCTGGCGCAGGACGTCGTCGCGCACCAGGAGAAGGAGATCGCCGAAATGCAGTCGCTCCTCCCCCAGGGCTGATGCCAGCCTTCATGGCGTGAGTGCATCTGCTGCTGTAAGCGCTGCCGTCTCGTTGGCCGCGTCGCACGGCGTGAGGTGTGACGATCCCGACGTGCTCAAGCACGGCAGCAACCTGCTCGTGCACCTGCGCCCGGCCGCGGTGGTGGCGCGCATCGCCGCCCGCACGGCCCTGATCAGGCCTTCCGTGGCTTCGCACTTCGCCCGCGACCTGTCCGTGTCGGCGTTCCTGGACTCCCGCGGCGTGCCGGTCGTGACACCTTCTGCGGAGCTGCCCGCCGGGCCTCATGTACGCGATGGCTTCGTGATGTCGTTCAGCACGTACGTCCCGCACGAGCGCGGCGTACGGCTGCCCCACGACGACGTTCTGAAGCTCCTGCCGGATCTGCACGCCGAACTTCGGCACTACGAGGGGCCGCTACCCACGCGGGGACCGCTGGACGACGTCGACAACGTCCTGACCTACCTCGACGGCCGAGGCGCGCCGGACCTGGACAGGTTCCGCGCGTGGCGCGACACGCTGCTCGCCCGCTGGCCCGAGCACCACAACGACGTCCAGCCCCTGCACGGCGACGCGCACCCCGGGAACCTGCTGCTCACGCCCTCAGGACCGGTCTGGAACGACTTCGAGGACGCCTGGCTGGGCCCGGTCGCCTGGGACCTGGCATGCCTGTCGAAAGACGAAGGAGCCGCCCGGCACGCCGTGGAGGTCTACGGCGGCGGAGCGGCTCCTTCGGACGTGGCGTTCCACGCGGAGACACGAACCATGTTCGGCGCGCTGTGGGCCGTGTTCGTGGAGTGGTCCTAGGCGCGACGCCTGCGCAGCACGAGCACGACAGCGGCACCGGCGGCCACGAGCGCGGCACCGAGACCGAGCAGCCACGCGGACCCGAACCCGGTCGACGCCAGGCCGCCCTCGTCGGCGACGGGCACGAATGCCTGGGTCGTGGTCGTGGTGGACGCGCCCTCACCAGAGGTGGTGGTCGTGGTCGTCGCGGTGGTGCTCGTGGTGGAGCTGGGGGACGACGAGTGCGTCACGGTCGACGTCGAGGTCGACGTCGCGGTGGTCGTGGTGGTCGTCGTGGTCGTGGTGTCCTTGATGCCGCAGCCGTACCAGTGGCTGATCTGCGGGACCTTCCCGCCGTTGTTGAGCGGTGACCGCAGGTCCAGCCACGGCAGTGCCCCACCGAGCTTGCCGGCGAGGTAGACGTTGTACGCGTTCCCGCCCTTCACGACGATGCCCGTGACCTTGACGCCGGCGGGCACACCCGTGATGTCCAGGTACTGGCCGTCACCGCCCGTGGACGTGAACTGGCCGGGAGCGATCGGGGTGCCCGTCAGTCCGCCGACCGTGCAGGCGTCCTTGTGGTTGATGTCGACGTTGCCGCTGTAGGCCGTCGCGCGCGAGTCGTCAGTGGTCGGCTGCGCGACCGCGGTGGCGGTCAGGGCCAGCATGGCCACGGCGAAGGCGGCGGAAGCCAGGCAGGCTCGTCTCAGGGGCGTCTGACGCATCGGGTTGCTCCATGAGGTCGGCGGAATGCGGCGATCTAAGTCCATCGACGACACCCGTTCGGCTCAGTTACGGCGGGCACTCCCCCTTGTGGCCCAGTCGTTACCACTCCGTGAGGTCCTACTCCCGAACCCCCACATGCCGAAGGGGGCCTGCAAAAGGCCCCCTTCAACGCACGAAGCTCAGCCCTGCTGGCCCTCGGCGGGCTTCACGTAGACCGTTCCCCCGGTCGGCATACGCCTGAACCACTGAACGGGGGTGACCGGCTGGCCGATCACCGGACCCACCACCGGCGCGGGGTGGGCAACAGGCATGCCGGCGTTCTGCGGGAACTGCGGCAGGCGTGGAAGCTGGTTCGGGGAGGTCATTGTTCCTTCTCGGGAGGCGTATTTAATGTGCTTCGGGCGACCCGACGATCGAACTGTCAACAAGAGAACCGAGAGCCGATCTCAGCCGCTCAGCCGCAGCGGAGTAGTCGACCTGCCAATCCTCGGCAGCCCGGGCGAGCATCCACCCGAACGATTTTGTTGCTTTATCGATACGCCATTGGTCCAGAGCCCAGCTCGCGTCGTCGTCGAGCCAGAACAGCTGAGGCGGTTGTGCTGCCCTGCCCACCACCACTCGTCCTGACGCAGCGCGCTTGTAACGCACGTCCGGGAGCAGGTGAAAGTGGAGGTCTTCTGAATCCTCAGTGGACAGTGTGACACCGCCCGCCGATGACTGCGCGGCAACCCCGGTGCCGGCCTCCGCCGTGTCGCCCGCGAGGGCACGCAGGAGCCAGCGCGCGTCCGCACGCAGGTCGCTCTCGTGGTCGAGCAACCACTCGACGATCTCGTCGGCCCGTTCTCGTGCTTTTTCCAGCAAGGAATCCGAACCAGCTTGTTCGGACCCAATTGACTGGTTGAACTGCGCAAGGCAGCTGTAGGCGTGCCACGCCGCGAACGTCTGTTCCAGTGGCCATCGAGCGTGCGACCACGAATTCTCGAAATAATCCGCGTCCTCGGCGTGCAAGTCAAGAAAATCTCTTGCGATCGCGAGGTCGAAGAACTTTTCGTGCGCACCTTCGTGCACCAGCGCTTCGGCGACTTCCATCGGCAGCACGGGTTCGTCGATCAGCACGATGCCGGGCACGTACCGCGACGACGCCGACACCAGCCCGCCAGAGGTCTCGCGCTTCAGCACCGCGAGCATCGAGACGTGGGCGAGCAGGTCCTCCGCCATGTCCGGCGCGAACTTCCACAGCAGCCGGACACCTTCTTCCACCACGTGCAGAGCGCTCTCGAACCGTTCGCCGTCGGCTTCGGTCAACGGCTCCGGCCGCACACCGGGCGGAGCGACGATGCGCAGCGGCGCCTCGATCACCTCAACTGCGGCCGGGTCTGACACGACGGGCACGCCGGCATCGCGCACGCTCATCGACGCGACTCGGGTCAGCACCGCGGGGTCGAGATCGCCGTGACCGGCGAGCGCCCTGCCGATCTCGTATCGGACGATCGGGTGATCCGCGAGGTTGTCGGACAACCCGGTTCCCGGCGCGAACATCTCCGCCGCGAGGCGGTAGAGCGTGCGTCTCTCATCCACCAGAGCGGGCGCAGGAACCAGCGCCGCATGCAGCGCATGCGTGCTCGTGGTGGGCGAACCCGTCATCGAACGACCCCGTATTCACGTCCCCCGACGCCAACGAGTCATGGCCGCACCTCCGTGCGGCCATGATGGCGCGCAGCGTAGAGCACACAGCGGAATCCGCAACCCATAGGTGTCCCCCACTAACAGTGGTGCCCCGGACACGTCCTGTGGGAGACGCGTCCGGGGCACGTTTTTCAGGTTGGTCTGCTCATCAGCCGAACATGATGCTGGTGACGTTCACGAAGCCGACGACGGCCAGCGCGATGACCGAGACGGCGATCATGGTGAGCACGGTGCGCCAGCCGATCGCGGTGACGGCGACGGCGACGACTCCTGCGATTCCGAGTGCACTCCCTGCGGACATCTCGTTCCCCTCCCGACTAGGCGAGCACGTGCTCCTGGGTGTGGGCGGCCCCAGGCGTGTCGCCATGGTCTTAGGGTCCCTCGTTGTAGGTTGTCTGTCAACGGTCGACTGGTTGCCAGACAAGTTGCAACCAGGAGGCAACAGGCCTAAGCTGGACCAATGCCCGCCGACGACGTCCATCTCGGCGAGAGCTGGTCGCTCTCGCCCGATTCGCGACGGCCTCTTCCGGAACTCATCGAGCACAAGCTCCGCGAGCTGATCATCGGCGGCACCTTCAAGGCAGGTGATCGCCTGCCCACCGAGCCCGTCCTGGCGGACAAGCTGAACGTCGCGCGGTCCTCCCTGCGCACCGCCCTGCAGAGGCTGCAGCTGCAGGGCATCGTCGAGGTCCGCCGCGGTCTGGGCTGGTACGTCCGCCGCACCGACCTCGCCGACGTCGACCAGAACCTCGAGGGCAGGCTCGCCGCGAAGCAGTTCTCCCACACCGACCTCCTGGAAGTGCGGATCGCACTGGAGACCACGGCGGCGAGTCTCGCCGCCGTGCGCGCGGACGCCGGTGAGCTCGACGAACTCGCCAAGCTGAACCTCCGCTACCAGCGCGCTTCCGTCGACGACGTGCAGGAGGTGATCGAGTCGGACGAGGAGTTCCACTCGACGCTGATCCGCGCGAGCCACAACGAGCTGCTGGAGAACATGTACCAGGCGCTCGTGCCGGGTCTGCAGGACTGCAAGCGGCACGCACACCCGTCGCGCGAGGTGCACAGCCGTTCCGCAGGTGAGCACGAGCAGGTCGTCTGGTTCCTCCGCCGGCACGACGAGGTCGGCGCGAAGAGCGCGATGACGAGGCATCTGCTCGGTCTCTACAACGACATCGTCGAGGAGGACGGGACGCCGAAGGCCACGCACAGCACCTATGTAGGGGTGTCAGACAACCCCATCTGGGGCACCTCGCGCTGACGCGTCGCTGATACGGCACGGGCCGAAAGGGTCTGGCGCTGATCGCCCTCCACTCCCACCATGTATGGACAACCGGGTGGAGTGAGGGGGCGGCGACCAGGTGACGGCGGCGCGCAGGGAAAGACGAGCGCTGGCCGTCGCGTTCCTCCTGGTGCTCGTGGCTGCCGCCGACCTGACCGCGGTGCTGTTGTGGCAACCGACCTCGCGAAGCCTGCTGCACGACGTGCTGGTGGTGGTGTGGCCGTTGCCTGCGCTGGCGGGTTTCCTGCTCGGTTCCTACGAACTCTTCCTGCACAAGCGCCTCGTCAGCGAGATCGGCCGCATCTCCGGCCCCGGCATCGTCGAGCACCTGTTGCCGAGCGAGGTGCTCAGGACGTTCCTGTCGAGGATCTACGGCACCGGCCAGCAGAACGACGACGTGGTGTCCGGGGTGCTGGGCGGCAGTGGCATGCGCCCCAAGGGTGACGACCTGACGATCAGCACCCGCACCACGGTCCGCTTGACGCTGCAGGGCGTCGACACCAAGACCTACCACCTGACCACGACGCAGAGGCACCAGTTCCGGCACAGCGTGCCCGTCGACCGGTTCGTCATCTTCGCCACCAGCAACGCCACCCTGCGCGACACGATCAGCGCCGCGTGCCGCTTCCCCCTCTTCGAGCTCTACTTCATGCCGGACGCCTCGCTGTTCCTCGACTCGGTCGACGACATCCGCGAGTCGACCAAGATCACCATCGACTACCTCGACCACGACGGCCAGAGCCGCTCGGCCGAGCCCAGCCAGATCCCGCCGGTGGAGGTCCGCTTCGACCAGTGGTCGAACTACCTGACGTTCTTCCGCGAGGCGATGGCACCACTGCCGAAACTCAGCCCCGTCGACCACATGAGCGACCTGCGCATCCTGGAATGCGACCTGAGCGGCATCGCCGACGACCACGTGGTGCGCGCGATCCTCGGCCTGACCGTGTCGTCACGTTCGCTGCAGCGCACCAACGACGGCTTCGCGTACTGGCAGTCACCCTATCCGTCCTATGTGGACACGATCAGTTTCGACGCGACCGAGCTCGCGGTCGACCACTCCCCCGGTCACGAGTTCCGGATCATGCCGTTCACGTTCCGGTCCGGGACGGAGGCCGCGCAGTGGTTGCGAGCCGACCAGCTCGGAGACCTGGACGTGCGGTCGTGGATGCTGCCGGGGCACGGGGTCGCGCTGCTGTGGCGGGAACAGCGCCGCTGACTCACCAGATCGCGATCGCTCCCTGCCCCTGCACGACCCAGCGGTCGAGTCTCAGCGAGAGGTAGCCGTCCTCGGCGTCGAGCACCAGCGAGTCGACGCTTCCGAGGAACACCTGGACGTAAGCCTTCCCTCGCTGGTCCCGGACGATCTCCCGCACGTCCATGGTGAGCGTCCTGACGAACATGGGGCGGTCGGCGTACCACCACAGGCAGTACTCGTCGACGTCGCCGGACCAGCGCAACTGGCATCGGACGCGCACGAACTCCTCTTCCAGCGAACCGCGTTGGCCGGCGGTCCAGCGCGGTCCTGACCAGCTCTTCGGGCGGCGTGGTGTCGAGCACGAGCTTCCGGACGGCAGGCGCCGTCACGACGCCCGTCGCGTCCAGCTCGCGGTCGATCCCGCGCAACAGCTCGGCTTGGGGCGCACGGCGGACACGACGATCCGCGGTACCGGTGTGTTGACCACTGCGATCGTCGCGAGCAGCCCACCGAAGTAGACCAGCGCGCGGGACCGCATGGAACTCAGTCGGCAGGCCGCACGTAGACGGTGCCGCCGCCCGTCGGCATGCGCAGGAACCAGTCGACGCCTCGCACCGGCTTGTCCTTCGCCGGCGACTTGAGCGGCCAGCACGAGGCCGGGGCGTCCTTGGGGACCGGGGTCGGTACGGGCTTGAGCGGGTCGGTGGCCATCGTGGTCTCCCCTCGCGGATGGCGGAAAAGCCTACCGGCGGCGTGGCTGACGAGCGCCTGCCGAGCGGGTGAGGCTCGTTTGCAAACGGACGCAAGAAATTGCGTACACTTGCGCCATGACGCAACGGAGGCTGGCCGAGGTCGCGGCCAAGGTCGGGGTCAGCGAGGCCACTGTCAGCCGGGTGCTGAACGGCAAGCCCGGTGTCTCGGACGCCACGCGCAGTGCCGTGCTCACGGCACTTGACGTGCTCGGATACGAGCGGCCGACCCAACTGAGGGGGGAACGCGCCAGGCTTGTCGGCCTCGTGCTGCCCGAGCTGCAGAACCCCATCTTCCCCGCCTTCGCGGACGTGGTCGGGAACGCGCTGGCGCAAAGGGGTTTCACGCCTGTCCTCTGCACCAGGACGGCCGGCGGGGTCACCGAAGCCGAGTACCTGGAGCTGCTGCTGGAGCAGCACGTGAGCGGGATCGTGTTCGCCGGCGGGCACTACGCACAGAAGGACGCGAGCCACGGGCACTACCAGCAGATGATGTCCCGGAAGTTGCCTGCGGTGCTGGTCAATGCCGCGATAGACGACCTTGCGTTCCCTCGGGTGTCGTGTGACGACGCGGTGGCGGTGGAGCAGGCGTACGGGCACCTGACTTCCCTTGGCCACAAGCGGATCGGGGCTGTGCTGGGGCCGACCGACCACGTGCCGAGCCTGCGAAAGCTCGAGGCCATCAACCGGTGTGGCGGGGCCGATGTCGAGCACGCCATGTTCAGCCTCGAAGGCGGGCAGGCTGCCGCGACGAAGCTCGTGCAGCGCGGGGTCACGGCCATCATCTGCGCCAGCGACCCCCTTGCGCTGGGCGCGATCAGGGCAGTCAGGAGGGCCGGGCTGGACGTGCCCAAGGACGTGTCGATCATCGGGTACGACGATTCCGCCTTCATGACCTGCACTGATCCGCCGCTGACGACGGTGCGGCAGCCGATCGAGGCGATGGGGCGGGCCGCGGTGGAGTTGCTGGCGAACCAGATTTCCGGCAACGCCGTGGCGCCGGACGAGTTGCTGTTCGAGCCCGAGTTGGTGGTGAGGGCCAGCAGCGCGCCCGCGAGGTAACGAACGCAGTCAGCTTCTTGCGAGTTTTCGTCTGGATATTGCGTTCAGATGTAACGGGGACTTATGGTCGCCGTCACATCGACGCGCTCGCGAGAAGGGCGGCTCCACCATGAAGAAGTCCGCTGCCGTGCTGATTGGCGGTGTCCTGGCCCTAAGCTCGGTCGGCTGTGGGAGCGGTTCCACGACCGAGCCGGGCGGCAAGGTCCAGGTCAACATCAACGGCCAGCCGCCGCAGACCCAGGCGTTCGACCGCAAGGTGTTCGACGAGGACGTCGCGGAGTTCGAGGCGGCGAACCCGGACATCGACCTCGTGCCGCACGAGGGGTTCATGGACCCGAAGACGTTCAGCGCCAAGCTCGCCGGCGGGCAGTTGGAGGACGTCTTCTACGTCTACTTCACGGATCCCGCGGCGCTGATCGCCCGCAGGCAGGCCGCCGACCTCACGGACTACGTGAAGGACGTGCCGCACTACGGCGACATCAAGCAGGAGCTCAAGGACGTCTTCACGGCCGACGGCAAGGTCTACGGGCTGCCGACGGCCAACTACACGATGGGCCTGCTCTACAGCCGCACCAACTTCACCAAGGCGGGACTCGACCCCGACAACCCGCCGAAGACGTGGGACGAGGTGCGCGCGGCGGCCAAGAAGCTCAAGGACGCCGGTGTCACCGGGTTCGCCGAGTACAGCAAGAGCAACCAGGGCGGCTGGCACTTCACCACGTGGATGAAGTCCGTCGGTGGTGACATCGCCAGGAAGAACGGTGACAAGTACGTCGCCGACTTCAACAACGACAAGGGCAAGGAAGTCCTGCGCAGGCTCAAGGAGATGCGCTGGGACGACAACTCCATGGGCGAGAAGCAGCTCCTGGAGATCGGCGACGTGCAGAACATGATGGGCGCCGGGCAGCTCGGCATGTACCTGGCCGCGCCCGACAACGTCGCCGCGATCGTCAACCAGTTCAAGGGCAAGTACGACGACTACGGCCTGGCCGCGATCCCGGAGCAGAAGGGCACCCTGCTCGGCGGCGAGGGTTACATGATCAACCCGAAGGCCACGCCCGAGAAGATCAAGGCCGGCCTCAAGTGGGTCCAGTGGAAGTACCTGAACCCGGACCGCCTCGAGACCAACCTGCAGAAGTACAAGGATCGCGGTCAGCCCGTGGGTCTGCCGATCCCGCCGATCGCCGACGTCTGGACCGGTGAGCCGCGCAGCAAGCAGGAAGAGCTCAAGGCCAAGTACGCCACCATGCCGGTGAAGAACTTCCAGGCCTACGTGGACGGTTCGGAGAAGACCAAGGGCTCGCTCGAACCGCCGCAGGCGCAGCAGGTCTACGCGATCCTCGACTCCGTGGTGCAGGCCGTGCTGACCAACTCCGGCGCGGACCACGCGGCGTTGCTCGCCGACGCCGAGACCAAGGTCAACGCCGTCCTGGCGCAGGTGAAGTAGGTGCGGCGCCACGTCACCGCGTACGGCTTCCTGAGTGCCGCGCTGGTCGTCTTCGCGGTGTTCTCCTGGTACCCCATCGTGCGCGGGGTGGTCCTGAGCTTCCAGCAGGTCAACTTCGTCACGAGTCCCGACTGGGTGGGCTGGGAGAACTTCGAGAGGCTCTTCGCGGACCCGCTGTTCGGGGTGGCGTGGCGCAACACGCTGTACTTCACGCTTCTCGCACTGCTCCTCGGCTTCGGCGTCCCGTTCCTGACGGCCGTCGTGCTCAACGAGCTGCGGCACGCCAAGGGGTACTTCCGCCTGCTGGTCTACCTGCCGGTGATGTTGCCACCGGTCGTCACGGCCCTGCTGTGGAAGTGGTTCTACGACCCGGGACCCGGCCTGTTCAACTCCGTCCTCAGAGGACTGGGCCTGCCCGCGCTGCAGTGGCTGGACTCCGCGGACACCAGCATGATCAGCCTCGTCCTGGTGATCACCTGGGCGAACATGGGCTCGGCGACGCTGATCTACCTGGCGGCACTGCAGACCATTCCCGGTGAGCTGTACGAGGCTGCGGACCTCGACGGCGCGGGCATCGTCAAGAAGGTCTGGCACATCACGATCCCGCAGACCAAGTTCGTGATCCTCATGCTGCTGCTCCTGCAGGTCGTCGCGACCATGCAGATCTTCACCGAGCCGTTCATCATGACCGGCGGCGGGCCGGAGGAGTCCACGGTCACCGTGCTGCTCCTGCTGTACCGGTACGCCTTCTACTACAACGACTTCGGCACCGCGAGCGCGCTGAGCCTGATCCTGTTCGCGGTGCTGGGCGTCTTCTCCTTCCTCTACCTCAAGATCACGAAGAAGGCCGACGCATGAGGACGCTCACGAAGAACACCGGCCCGCTCTACTGGGTCGTCCTCACGATCACGCTGGTCCTGTTCACCGCCGCGTTCCTGCTCCCGCTCGTCTGGGTGCTGCTCGGCGCGTTCAAGCCGCCGGCGGAACTGGCCCAGCAACCACCGACGATCCTGCCGCGGACGTGGGAACCGGGCGCGTACGTCGAGGCCTGGAACTACATGGAACTCGGCAAGTTCTTCGTCAACACGCTCGTCGTCGCGATCGGCGCGTGGGCGGTGCAGATGGCCGTGATCGTCCCCGCGGCCTACGCGCTGAGCAAACTGCGCCCGATCTTCGGCGGCGCGATCATGGGCCTGATGCTGGCGACGCTGATGTTGCCCTCGACGGCCGTGCTCGTACCGGTCTACCTGACGCTCACCGACCTCGACCTGCTGAACAACCCGGCGGGCATCTGGTTGCCGGCCGCGGCGAACGCGCTGAACGTCTACCTGCTCAAACGCTTCTTCGACCAGATCCCGGAAGAGCTCCTCGAAGCGGCCAGGATCGACGGCGCGGGCACCTGGACCACCCTCGTGCGCATCGTGCTGCCGATCTCGCGGCCCATCCTCGCCGTCGTCTCGATCTTCGCGGTCGTGGCGGCGTGGAAGGACTTCATCTGGCCGCTGCTCGTGTTCCCCGATCCGGCGAAGCAGACGCTCAGCGTTGCGCTTCAACGCTTCGCGCCGGACACCCCGATCAACCTCCTGCTCGCGGGCCTCGTGCTGGCGAGCCTGCCGATGGTGGCGCTGTTCCTGGCGTTCCAGCGGCACATCCTCGCGGGGCTCACCGCGGGCGGCGTAAAAGGCTGAAAGGACACCAGATGAGTTGGTGGCGCAACGCATCCATCTACCAGGTCTACCTGCGCAGCTTCGCGGACGGGAACGGGGACGGCATCGGTGACATCGCCGGCCTCCGCGCCAAGCTCCAGCACATCGCGAGCCTCGGTTTCGACGCGATCTGGCTGAACCCCTGGTACCCGAGCCCGCTCGCGGACGGCGGCTACGACGTGGCGGACTACCGCGACATCGAGCCGGTGTTCGGGTCGCTCGCCGACGCCGAGAAGCTGATCGCGGACGCGCACGGCCTCGGCATCCGGATCATCATCGACCTCGTCCCGAACCACTGCAGCGACCAGCACCCGTGGTTCAAGGACGGCCTGTGGGACCGCTTCCACGTCCGCGACACCGAGGACCTGCCGAACGACTGGCAGTCGCGGTTCGGCGGCCCCGCGTGGAGCAGGCTCAACGACGGCCGCTGGTACCTGCACCTCTACGCCGCCGAACAGCCGGACTTCAACTGGGAGAACCCCGTCGTCCACGACGAGTTCGAGGACATCCTCCGGTTCTGGCTCGACCGCGGCGTCGACGGCTTCCGCATCGACGTGGCCGACGGCCTGGTGAAGGACTTCTCCAGGCCCAACGCCGATCTCCCCTACTCCGACCAGGACGGCGTGCACGACATCTACCGCCGCTGGCGCCAGATCGTCGACGAGTACGACGGCGACCGCATCCTCGTCGGCGAGATGTGGCTGCCGGACCCGGTGCGGTTCGCCCGCTACCTGCGCCAGGACGAGATGCACAGCGCGTTCAACTTCGACTTCCTGTGCTGCCCGTGGGACGCCGGCGAGCTGCGCAAGGTCGTCGACAGCACGCTCGCCGCGCACGAACCCGTTGGCGCGCCGCCGACCTGGGTGCTCTCCAACCACGACGTCACGAGGCACGTGACCCGCTACGGCCGCGAGAAGACCGGCTTCTCCTTCGCGGACCGGCAGCACGGCGCCCCGACCGACTTCGAACTGGGCACGCGCAGGGCCCGCGCGGCGATCATGCTCACCGCCGCGCTGCCCGGTGGCGTGTACGTCTACCAGGGCGAGGAGCTGGGGCTCTGGGAGGTCGAGGACCTGCCGGACGAGCTGCGCGAGGACCCGGTGTGGCACCGCTCCGGCTTCACCGACCGGGGTCGCGACGGCTGCCGCGTGCCGCTGCCCTGGTCCACTGAGGACGGACCGAGCTGGTTGCCGCAGCCGGAGAACTGGCAGGACTTCTCGGTCGCGGCCCAGCAGGACGACCCCGCCTCGATGCTCGCCCTGTACCGCGAGGTGTTCGCGCAGCGCCGCGGCATCGACGGCGACCTGGAGTGGCTCGACCTCGGCGACGACGTGCTGGCGTTCCGGCGCGGCGACCACACCTGCGTGGTCAACCTGTCGGACGCGCCGATCGCGCTGCCGGGCATGCCAACGTTGTCCAGCGTTCCGCTGGAGGACGGCAAGCTGCCCGCGGACGCGGCGGCCTGGCTGTAGGGGGAAGGTGGGGGTGGCCTGGACAGGCCACCCCCGCGTTCTCACCTGGTCGCGTAGGGCGAGTCGTCGACCTTCGCGGCCTCGGTGGGCAGGTTCTTCGCGATGCCGATCGCGGTGGTGTCCACGATGGCGTCGGCCGCGCCCTTCGGCATGATCGCCGCCAGGCCCGTCTTGCACTTCTCCAGGATCTCGAAGATCTTGCTGACGACCTTCGACAGGTTCTTGATCGTCGTGATCACCTTCTCGAGCCAGTCCGAGACCTTCTTGGCCCACTTCATGACCAGCCGGATGCCGTCGGCGACGATGCCCGGCGTGGCGAGGCCGACGGTGATCAGCGCGGCCGCGGCCCAGCGGATCAGCGCCTGCACCAGTTCGCTCATCGCCATCGAGATCAGGTCTCGCACGATCGTCCGCACGGTCGCGACGGCGACGCCCGCACCGGTCAGCGCGGCACCGACGCCCTCGGCGGCGAGACCCGCGGCCTTCACCCCGGTCGCCTCCGCCTTGGCCACGGCGGCGTAGGCCGAGACCGCGGCGCCCTGCCACGCGCTGGTGTCGGCGTCGACCACGCGGGCCATGTCCTCGCCGGCCCTCTTGAGGTGATCGGCGACGTTGCCCCAGGTCGCGGCGTTCTGGTTGATCACGCCGGGGTTGCCCGCGAGGGAGTTGAGCATCGACGTCAACGGCTCGACGTGCTCGATGAACCACGCGAACGCCGACGACAGCAGCGTGCCGAACGGGTCGGTCAGGAAGCCCAGCGCGTCGACGCCCGCGCCGAGGACGTTGATGCCCGCCTCCGCCCAGTCACCGCGCTGGACCGCCGAGACCGCGTCCGCCGCCGGCTCGACCAGGTTGAGGCCGGCGAGCGCGCCCGGTGCCTGCGGAGCGGGAGCCACCAACGGGTTCGGCGCGGTCATGACGTCAGCTCCCCGAGCTTCTCGACGATCTTCTTGAAGTTGCCGCTCAGCGCCTGGTCGACGTTGTCGTACGCGTCGGCCATCCCGTTGACACCGTCCACAGTGGCGTTGACGACGCCGTGCGCGGTGGTGACGGCACCCGTGCCGGCCGCCTCGATGGTGCCCATGAGCGGCTCCAGCAACGGGCTGCAGAGGATCCCGTACGCGTTGGCGCCGTTGATCTGGGCCTGCCCGATGGCCTGCTGGGCCGTCTCGATCTGCTTCACGATGCCGTCGATCCGCCGGGCGTGATCGCGCATGGCCTGCGTGTGGACGTTGAACCCGGGAGAGGTCATGGTGATCACCAGCCCTTGTCGTCGCGGGCGAAGTTGTGCCCGCCGAAGTCGTCGTCATCAACGGGACCGGTGGGACGCGGAGGCGTCGGGTCCACGGGCGGAGGCTCCGGGAAGCGTTCCTCGTAGCCGCCCATCAGCGCGTCCATGGTCGCGGAGTCCTCACCGATGATCGGCGCCATGACCTCGTGCATCTTGGCGGCGATCTGCGCCTGGGCGGTCCGCATCGCGCCCAGGATGTCGGCCGACAGCTGCGCGGGCTGCTTGCGCAGCGCCGCGTCGGTCAGGTCCAGCGCCGAGACGATGCCGTTCTGGTCGACCGTGACGGACACCGAGCCGTCAGAGGAGCGCTGGGTCACCGAGACCGCGTTCGCGACCTGCTTCATCTCGTCGGCCTGCCGGAGCTTCGCCTGGATCTGCTCGTTCCACTGGCGCATCATCGCGTCGGGATCAGCTGCTGCCGGGTTCATCTAGTAGTCCCTCTCCTGTGCTTTCCTGCGACGGGACGCCAGCGAGCCGATGACGGCCAGCGCCCCGATCCCACCGATCGCGAGGCCCCCGAGCACCGAACCGATGCCCAGGAAGACGCTCGGCTCGAAGTCCGCGCGGTACACCGGCGCGTTGCCGGAGCCGTTGCGCACCGCGCCCTCGCCCCGCTGCACGACGGCCACACCGGTGCCCTTGTCCGACGGTGTGAGCTGACCGGGTTCGGCCGTCACTCGTGTCGTCGTCCCGCTCTCCCACTCGACGTCGGCCTGGCAGATCCACCAGGTGCCGAAGCCGTACCTGCCGACCGGTCCCCTGCTCGTGCAGTCGGTCACCCGCGCAACGCCCGAGTCCGCAACCGCTTTCGTGCCCGCGGCCGGGTCGAACCTCGTGAAGCCCGTCAGGCCCAGCAGGACGCCGGCACCCAAGATCACCAGGGCGAACAACCCAGCGGCCCACTTCATGCGTCTCGTCCCCTCGTCGGTCCTGGTTGGACTTCGTGCCGTCCCGCCCGGTTCCACCGAATTCAGCAGTCGCCTGGAGGCCATCCGGGCACACGAGGAGGGCGAATCGGGCGTGCCCAGTCTGGTCGACCTGCGTGAACGAGGCGTCACACAGGGCGAACCGGGCGAAAATCGGGCAGGATGTCACCCAGTTGTGGTGCCGACCACAATGTTTCAAGGGTGTTTCATCTATGCACGGCCCGAACGGGCAACCAGATAGCCGAGTGGGCAGGTGACATGCGAGCCGAGGAACGCAAACGGCGCATCCTGGCCAGGGCCCGCGCCGACGGCCGGGTCGACGTGGTGGAGATGGCGCAGGAACTGCGCGTCGCTCCCGAAACGGTCAGGCGCGACCTGCGCGTGCTCGACGAGCACGGCCTGGTCCGCCGCACGCACGGTGGCGGCGTCCCGGTCGAGAGCGCCGGCTTCGAGACGGGGCTCCGGTTCCGCGCCGGGTCCCACGTGCCGGAGAAGCGGCGGATCGCGAAGGCCGCCGCCGAACGGCTCGACGACGCCGAGACGGTCTTCATCGACGAGGGGTACACGCCGCAACTCGTCGCGGAGGCGTTGCCCACCACCAACCCGCTCACGATCATCACCGCGTCGCTGCCGACCGCGGCGGCGATGTCCGAGCACCCGTCGTGCACCGTCCTGCTGCTGGGCGGTCGCGTCAGGGGCCACACACTGGCCACTGTGGACCACTGGACCACCAGGATGCTCGGCGAGATGGTCATCGACCTCGCCTACATCGGCGCCAACGGCATCTCCCGAGAGCACGGCCTGACCACGCCCGACCCGGCGGTCGGCGCGGTGAAGGCCAAGGCGCTCGGCGCGTCCCGCAGGAAGATCTTCGTCGGGACGCACACGAAGTTCGGCGTGTCCAGCTTCCACCGGTTCGCCGAGGTCTCCGATCTGGAGGCGGTCGTCACCGACAGCGGTCTCAGCGCGCACGAGGCCCACCGGTACACGTTGCTAGGCCCCAAGGTCGTCAGAGCCTGACTTGCCCTCACCCTTCGGGCGTACATCCCCCGTTGTGTTCGACGCGCCCGAAAACCCTTGAAAGGAACCGACGATGTCGTCGATTCGCACACTCGGAGCCGCCACCGCGGTGTTGCTGCTCGCGTCCGCCTGCTCGGGAGCCGGTGGTGGGGGCGGCGGTGAGAACTCGGTGAACGTCCTGATGGTGAACAACCCGCAGATGCAGGACCTGCAGAAGCTCACCGCGGACAACTTCACCAAGGAGACGGGCATCAAGGTGAACTTCACCGTGCTGCCCGAGAACGACGTCCGCGACAAGATCAGCCAGGACTTCTCCAGCCAGGCCGGGCAGTACGACGTCGCGACGATCTCCAACTACGAGACGCCGATGTACGCCAAGAACGGCTGGCTCGCGCCGATGGACGACTTCGTGTCCAAGGACAGCGGGTTCGACCAGGCCGACATCCTCGAGCCGATCAAGCAGTCGCTGACCGCCGCCGACGGCAAGGTCTACGCGCAGCCGTTCTACGGCGAGTCGTCGTTCCTCATGTACCGCAAGGACATCTTCGCCGAGAAGGGCGTCACGCTGCCCGACAAGCCGACCTGGCAGCAGGTCGCCGAGGCCGCCGCGAAGGTCTCCACCCCCGAGGTCCGCGGCATCTGCCTGCGCGGCCAGCCGGGCTGGGGCCAGGTCATGGCGCCGCTGACGACGGTCGTGAACACCTTCGGCGGCACGTGGTTCACCAAGGACTGGCAGGCGCAGGTCAACGCGCCGGAGTTCAAGGAGGCCACCAAGTTCTACGTCGACCTCGTCCGCACCCACGGTGAGAACGGCGCCCCGCAGGCCGGCTTCGCCGAGTGCCTCAACAACATGACGCAGGGCAAGGTCGCGATGTGGTACGACGCCACGGTCGCCGCGGGCCTGCTCGAAGCGGCCGACTCCCCCGTCAAGGGCAAGCTCGGCTTCACCCAGGCCCCGGTCGTGAAGACCGACAGCTCCGGCTGGCTCTACACCTGGGCGTTCGGCATCCAGAAGGCGTCGAAGAAGCAGGACAACGCCTGGAAGTTCATCTCCTGGGCGTCCGGCAAGGGCTACGAGGAGCTCGCGGGCAAGACGCTCGGCTGGTCGAAGGTCCCGGACGGCAAGCGCTCGTCGACCTACCAGCGCGCCGAGTACAAGCAGTCGTCGGGCACGTTCTCCGCGATGGCCGAGGCCGCGATCAAGAGCGCGAAGCCGCTCAACCCCGGTGTGCAGGAGCGTCCGGCCCCCGGCATCCAGTTCGTCGGCATCCCCGAGTTCACCGACCTCGGCACCCAGGTGTCGCAGCAGATCAGCTCCGCGATCGCGGGTGCGACGTCCGTGGACGACGCGCTGAACAACGGTCAGGGTCTCGCCGAGAAGGTCGCCGCGAAGTACAAGGGACAGTGACATGGCTGTCATGACGCGGGAGCGGTCGGTCGTCGACCGGCCGCCTCCCGTCCCCCGCAAGGGGTACTCGAAGTGGGCGCGGCGGGCGCCGCTGCTGCCCGCCCTGATCTTCCTCATCATCGTGACGCAGCTGCCGTTCGTGGCGACGCTCGTCATCTCGTTCATGAAGTGGAACTCCCTCGACCCCACCAACCGCGGGTTCGCCGGGTTCGACAACTACGTCAACGTCTTCACCGACCCCGACCTGCGCTCCTCCGTCGTCAACACGATCGTCCTGACGGCGTCGGTGGTCCTGATCAGCCTGGTGCTCGGCCTCGGCCTCGCGCTGTTGCTGGACAAGAAGTTCGCGGGCCGCGGATTCGTGCGCACCATGCTCATCGCGCCGTTCCTCGTCGTCCCGGTGGCGGCGGCGCTGATCTGGAAGCACGTGCTCTACAACCCGGAGTACGGCCTGTTCAACGGCATCCTGAACTGGCTGGGCTTCGACGCCCAGCCGGACTGGATCTCGAACATGCCGATGAGCGCCGTGGTGCTGTCGCTGGTGTGGCAGTGGACGCCGTTCATGATGCTGATCCTGCTGGCGGGCCTGCAGTCCAAGCCGATCGAACCGGTCGAGGCCGCGACGATCGACGGCGCGTCGTCGTTCCAGATCTTCCGCTATCTGACGTTCCCGCACCTGCGCCAGTACCTGGAGCTCGGCGGACTGCTCGGGTCGATCTACATCGTGCAGAACTTCGACGCGGTCTTCACGATCACGTCCGGTGGTCTGGGCACGGCGAACCTGCCGTACATGATCTACCAGACCTTCTACCAGGCCCACGAGTACGGCGAGGCCTCCGCGGCCGGTGTCATCGTGGTGGCGGGGTCGATCATCATCGCGACCTTCGCGTTGCGCACGGTGTCCTCGCTGTTCAAGGAGGAGAAGCGATGAGCCGCGTTTGGGGTGTGCTCGCCTGGTTCGCGGGCATCGTCTTCTTCGCACCGGTGGCGTGGATGTTCCTGACGTCGCTGCACAGCGAGACGGACGCGGCCACGAACCCGCCGTCGGTGCTGGCGCCACTGACGTTCGACGGCTACGCGGAGTTCTTCGACTCCGGCGCGTGGCCGCCGCTGATCAACTCGTTCAGCGCCTCGATCGGGTCGACGATCATCGTGCTGCTGCTGGCGATCCCGGCCGCGTACGCGTTGTCGATCAAGCCGGTGGAGAAGTGGACGGACGTCCTGTTCTTCTTCCTCTCCACCAAGATGATGCCGGTCGTCGCGGCGCTGCTGCCGATCTACCTGATCGCGCAGTTCTCCGGGATGCTCGACAACATCTCGTTCCTCACGCTGTTGTACTGCTCGATGAACCTGCCGATCGCGGTGTGGCTCATGCGCTCGTTCCTGTCCGAGGTCCCCAAGGAGATCCTCGAGGCGGCCTCGATCGACGGCGCCGGGCTGGTCACGATCCTGCGCAGGGTGGTCGCGCCCATCGCGATGCCCGGCATCGCGGCGACGGCGCTGATCTGCTTCATCTTCAGCTGGAACGAACTGCTCTTCGCACGGGTGCTCACCGGTGTCGTCGCCGGCACCGCCCCCGTGTACCTCACCGGGTTCGTCACCTCCCAGGGCCTGTTCCTGGCCAAGGTGTGCGCGGCCGCGGTCGTGGTGTCTCTGCCGGTGCTCATCGCCGGGTTCGCCGCCCAGGACAAGCTCGTCCAGGGCCTTTCGTTGGGAGCGGTCAAGTGAAAGCAGCAGTGATCACCGGCGTCGGGTCCGTCGAAGTGACCACTGTGGACGATCCCACGTGCGGTCCCCGCGAGGTCGTCGTCCAGGTCGCCGCCTGCGGCCTGTGCGGCACGGACCTGCACATCCTGCAGGGCGAGTTCGCGCCCACCCTGCCGGTCGTGCCGGGCCACGAGTTCGCCGGCACGGTGGTCGAGATCGGTTCGCAGGTCAACGAGGTCGCCGTGGGCGACCGGGTCGCCGTCGACCCGTCGCTCTACTGCTACGAGTGCCGCATGTGCCGTTCCGGCAAGAACAACCTGTGCGAGCGCTGGGCGGCCATCGGCGTCACGACGTCCGGTGGCGCGGCGGAGTTCGCGAAGGCGCCGGTGGCGAACTGCGTGAAGCTGCCGGACCACGTGCGGACCGAGGACGCGGCCCTGATCGAGCCGCTGTCGTGCGCCGTGCGCGGCTACGACGTGCTGCGGTCGCAGATGGCGTCGCGGGTGCTGATCTACGGCTCGGGCACGATGGGCCTGATGATGCTGCAGCTCGGCAAGCTGACCGGCGCGTCGTCGATCGAGGTCGTGGACCTCAACCCGGACCGGCTGGCGACGGCGAAGCAGCTCGGCGTCACGGCCGTGGCGGCGACGCCGGACGAGCTCGACCGGCCGCAGGGCTGGGACGTCGTCATCGACGCCACCGGCAACGAGAAGGCCATCCAGGACGGCCTCAACCGGGTCGCCAAGGGTGGCACGTTCCTCCAGTTCGGCGTCTCGGACTACTCCGCCCGCGTCACCATCGAGCCGTACAAGATCTACAACCAGGAGATCACCATCACCGGCTCGATGGCGGTGCTGCACTCGTTCGAACGGGCGGCGGACCTCTTCGCGACCGGAGTACTCGACCCCGAGATCTTCATCAGTGACAGGGTGCCGCTGGACGACTACGCGGGGGCGTTGGACCAGTTCAAGGCCGGTAAGGGCCGCAAGATCCAGGTCCTGCCGTAGGTCGTTCTCAGAAAGTTCTCGAAGTTCGTGGGCACTCGTGTATCCAGACGAGTGCCCACGACTCCTTCCAGACATGTCGAAGTCCGGGCAGAAAGTGGTACCGCCGTACTTTTCGCACATGTCCGACGAAGAGCTCCTCGCCTGGTACGCGGAGCTTCAGGCGCGCGCGGTCAACCCGCCGCCTGGGGACGTCGATTTCGACCACGTCCACAAGGCAGCCGAACCGGTGACGGTCGAGCAGTTGCGTCACCGGATCATGACGTTCCAGGGCTGGCCGGGAGGTCTGAGCACCTTGGACGCCGGTTCTCCGTTCCACAACCTGTGGCACTGGCTCAGCGACTGACGCGACGCGAGGTCCTCCTCGCTCGCGTCATTGGTGCGTTGGTGGCCGCCTGTGTGCTCTTCGCCGTCGTGCACACAGCGGTCACCGGCGCCGTCTCGCATCCGCGGAACTGGCTGGTCGCGTTCGCCTGCACCCTGCTCGGGGTGCGGGTGATCGGCCACGTCCGCAGGTCGGCCGTCGGGTGGCTGCTGCTCGCCATGGGCCTGTTCGGCGCCGTCGCCGTCGCGGTCGCGGGTCAGCCCGACGACCACCCCGCCCGGTGGGTCGAGGCGTGGGTCTGGTGGCCCACGTACGCGTTGCTGCCCGCGGTGGCCCTCGTGTTCCCGAACGGCAAGCCGCTCAGCGGCCGCTGGTGGATCGCCATCGGCGCGTCGCTGTTCAGCGCTGTCGTCGGCACCGTGGGGATCGCCTGGGCTTCCTGGGGCGATCCCGCCTCGTTCTGGCAGTCGGGCGGGGGCGGGCTCGCGAAGACGATCACGCTGGTCGCCGTGCTGGCGGCCGGGGTCTCGGTGATCGCGGCGGTGGTGTCCTTGGCTCTGCGGTGGCGGAGGGCTGAAGGGGACGAACGCCGGCTGCTCGTGTGGGCGTTCGCGTTGCTGACGCTGGCGGGCGTGGCGACCGTCGTGGAGACGACGGACGGGCACGTCGCGTGGGTCGTCGGTGTGCTCGCGTTTCCGGCTGCTGCTGTCATCGCCATCGTGCGTTACGGCCTGTACGACATCAGCCTGCTGATCCACCGGTCGTTGCTCTACGGCTCGTTGACCGTGGTCTTGCTGTTGCTCTACCTCGGCGTGATGGTCGGGGCCGGCGAGTTGTTCGCCCAGGACGCCGAGGTCATCGGGGTCGTGGCCGCCGGGCTGGCGTTCGCGCCTCTTCGAACGTGGGTGCAGCGCAGGCTCGATCTGTGGCTCTATGGTCAGCGCTCGGATCCTTATGCCGCCCTGTCGACGTTGAGCGAGAAGCTCGAACGGTCGCAGGACGTGCTTCCGACCGTGGCCGCCACCGTCGCGGAGTCGCTGAAACTGCCGTACGTGGCCATTCGCGGTGGATCGGTGCTGGCCGAGCACGGCCGTAGTCGTGGGTGGCCGCAGCTGCGATTTCCCATGACGTACCGGGGATCTGCCGTCGGTGACCTCGTCGTCGAGCCGCGCGCTCCCGACGAACGGCTGAGCGACCGCGAGCTGAGCCTGCTCGTCGAGCTCGCGCGGTCGACCGCCCCCGCCGCCCAGTCGATCAAGCTGACCGCCGATCTGCAGCTCGCGCGGGAGCGGTTGGTTCGTGCGCGCGAAGAAGAACGGCTGCGGTTGCGGCGCGACCTGCACGACGGCGTCGGACCGGCGTTGGTCGGCATCCGGTTGCAGCTCAAGGCGTTGCGGCGGTCTCTCGGTGACGTGCTCGACCCGGTGCTGGCCGACGTCGACACGACCGCGCTGGAGGTGCGCAGCCTGGTGGACGGGCTGCGGCCGCCGATCCTCGACCAGGGCCTGGCGCTGGCCGTGCGGGACGAGGCCGCGCGGTTCAACGGCGAACTGCGCGTGGAGGTCGACGCCGAGCCGATCGAGGGCCTGTCCGCGGCCGTCGAGGTCGCCGCCTACCGGATCGTGGCCGAGGCGCTGACCAACACCGCCCGCCACTCGGGCGCCTCGTCGTGCGTGATCACCGTGCGCGCCGACGGCGACCTGGTGGTGGAGGTCGTGGACGACGGACGTGGCGTCGCGGCCGATTCCAAGCCGGGTGTGGGCCTGGATTCGATGCGAGAACGCTGCGCCGAACTGGGTGGATCGTGCACAGTGGGACCCGCGGAACCACACGGCACCAAGGTGGTGGCACGGATCCCGTTGGAGGCCCAGTGACGCGCGTTGTGATCGCGGACGACCACCCGGTGTTCCGGCGCGGCCTGAAGGCGTTGCTGGACGGCGAGGACGGTGTCGACGTCGTCGGCGACGCCGCGGACGGGCAGGAGGCCGTCCGGGTGGCCCTGGAGCTGGAGCCGGACGTCGTCGTGATGGACCTGCACATGCCCGTGCTCGGCGGCGTCGAGGCGGCGAAGCAGATCCTGGACGTGCTGCCGTCCGTCGGTGTCCTCGTGCTGACGATGCACGAGGACGACGAACTCGTCTTCGCGGCGATGAAGGCCGGCGCGCGCGGCTACCTGGTCAAGACGACCGACGACGACGAGATCGTGCGGGCCGTGCAGGCCATCGGCGCCGGCGAGGCGATCTTCAGCGCCACCATCGCGCAGCGGATGATGGGCTACTTCACCGCGATCTCGTCGTCCAAGGCGGTGCTGTTCCCGCAGCTCACCGACCGGGAGCGGGATGTGCTGGAGCTGATGGCGTCCGGGCTCGACAACCCGTCGATCGCGCACCGGCTGAGCCTGTCGGGCAAGACCGTGCGCAACCGGGTGTCCGCGATCTTCACCAAGTTGCAGGTGGCCGACCGCGCGCAGGCGATCGTGCGGGCGCGGGAGGCGGGCCTCGGAAGTCCCACGTAGATCGGGACACCGGTCACCTGCGGGCGGGACAGGTCCCCCGATTGGATCGGCGTATCCGCCGAAGGGGGCCCGCATGGACATCACCTGGGACGTCGCTCACGCGCGACTCAGCCACGACCGAATGCTGCACGTCGCCCAAGCGCTCATCTCGATGCGCCCGGAGACCGTCACGCTGGGCGGCGGTGAACCGCTCGGAGTGCCCGGCCTGTTCGAGATCGTCGAACTCTTCCGCGAGGCCGGCATCGACGTCGTCCTGCGCACGTCCGGCAAGTCGCTGCACCCGTCGATGGTGCGCACCCTGCTGGAGTCGTGCTCGCGCATCGAGGTGTGCGCGATGGCTTTCACGCACGCCATGCACGCGTTGCACCTGCTCGACATCGGCGCGGCGAAGCTGTCGTCGCACGCCGTGTTCGGGCTCGACGCGACCGGGATCCGGCGCGGGTTCGACCGGCTGGAGGACTTCTGCGCCACCACGGCGTTCGAGATGCCCCGGCTGGCGTTCATCGCGTTCAGCGACACGATCGGGTCGGACCACGCGCAGTACCTGCAGTCGCTGGCGCCTCAGACCGTGCGGGTGACCGTGGAGACCGCGAACACCTCGGTGGTCAGAGCGATTTGAGCAGGGCGCGCCAGGCAGGGGTGGAGAACGCGAGAACGTCGCCGCTCGCGTTCTTCGTGTCGCGGACGAGCGCGTCCTGAGCCAGCGACACCTCCACACAGCTCTGCGCGGTACCACCATTGCTGTAGCTGCTCTTACGCCAGGCCCGTTCCGCCGACATGGGGATCCTCTCGAAGACCGCTGACGTACTCCGCCAGCTTGCGCTTCGATTGTTCCGCATCCAGCGCGACGGCATCCAGCCGCTGAAAGAGCCTCCTGGCCTGAGCGACGGCCACCGTGTCCTGTGACCACACCTGCGCCGTGTCGGACTCGGTGTAAGCGACCGGCGCCGCCTTGCCGAACTCGTAAAGCGTGACCGCAGAACGGAAGGCACAGTTGCTGGCAGGCACGACCCTGAGGATGTGGGTGTTGAAGAGAAGACGCAGGTACTGGTCTTCGCGAATGCGCGCATCACCCAACTGCATCCGCAAGGCGAGCTCGTGCACGAAGAACACGCATTCGGGCCGGTTCGGCCGCCTAAGGATCGTCTGCCGATCCATGCGCGCCTGGACGAGCCTCGCGATGTCCTCGGGCGCTTCGATGTGGGAGTCGATGAACAGCTGTCGCGCGTACTCTTCCGTCTGCATCAGACCGTGCACGATCAGCACGTCGTAGGAAAAGATCCTCGTCGCCATCGCCTCTGTCAGCGCGAGCGTGCCCACGTTGTCCGACGCCTGGGCGAAGTAAAGGTCGAACGCGTTGTAGTAGCGACGGCGGAACGCATCGATGAAGTCGATGTCCTTGCCGCACGTCGCCAGGTACTGCACCACATCGACGTCGCTCGCCCGCACCTTGCCGAGTTCGATGTCGGACACCTTGCTCGGATCCCAGCCCAGGTGGATGGCCATCCCGCGGCCGTGGAACTGGGTGGACGACTCCCGGACTCGGCGTAGCTCGTCGCCGAGCTCTCGGCTGCAAGGGGTGGAAATGGTCGCGGTCATGCCCAGTCACGTTATGGATTGGATTCGGTCCATGCCACGGGCTCGTTCGGGTGAAAACGTGGTGGCCTATGAGTGCGTGTGGCGCGCACGGCGCCATAGGCTCTGACCTGCACGTTCACCTCATCGTGGGATGGTATTCGAACACCTGTTCATGCCACGATCAATGCATGCCGACCTTCGCACTCTCCTCCCCGCTTGAGCTCCTCGACGAGCTCAAGCGGAAGGTCCGTGCGCTGCAACGGCTTCAGTTCCAGGTGCTGGAGATCATCGGCGCGCTCGACCAGCAGGGCGCGGCGGAGGCGTTGGGGTACAAGGACCTCGTCGAGGTCTTCAAGCACACGTTGCGCTGGGATCCGAGGGTGTCGCGCCGCAGGATCAAGCAGGCGCAGGTGGTGTGCCCTTCGGTGACGCCCACCGGTTCTCCGATCGGCCCGGCGCTGCCCGGTGTCGCGGCCGCGATGGCCGAGGGCGAGCTGTCCGAGGACCACGTCGAGGTGCTGGCCGAGGCGATGGCGGGCCTTCCCGCCGTGGCGGAGGAGCACGTCGTCGGGTACGCGCTGGAGCACGAACCGCGGTCGGCGAAGGCGTTCTGCAAGGAGCTGGCCTACCGGCTCGACCAGGACGGTCCGGAGCCGAAGGAGCCGAAGCCCTCTCAGGTCAAGAACTCGCTGCGGCGCCAGTGGAGGGACGGCCGGTACCTGCTGTCCGCCGACCTCGACACCGAGACGGGCGCGAAGCTCGACGCGCTGATCGACCCGCTGGCCAAGCCGGAACCGAACGACGCGAGGCTCGCCCCCGAACGGGACGGCGACGCGCTGTGCGAGGTCGTCGACCTGGCCCTGCGCGGCGCCGGCACCAGGATCCACGGCGGCGAGCGCGTCCAGCTGACGGTCACCGTCGACTACGACAAGCTGCGAGCAGGCCTCGGCACCGCGCTCCTCGACAACGGCGAGCACCTCCCGATGAACCAGGTCCGCAAGATCGCCTGCGACTCGGGCATCATCCCCACCCTGCTCGGCAGCCGGTCACAGGTCCACGACGTGGGCCGCAGGACCAGGTCCGTCAACGCAGGCCTCCGGCGAGTGCTGGTGGCCCGCGACAAGGGCTGCGCCTTCCCCGGCTGCACCCGTCCGCCGAAGCACTGCCAGGCCCACCACATCAGGTTCTGGTCCGACGGCGGCGCAACCACCATCGACAACCTGGTCCTGCTCTGCCGCCGCCACCACGACCTGGTCCACCACTCGGACTGGCAGGTGCGGATGGCGGCCGGCCTGCCGGTGTTCCACCCACCCGCGTTCGTGGACCCGCGCCGAAGACCGAGAACCAACCCGATCCACGTCGCCTAGGTGTGGTGCCCAGGACTGCCCGCTCCCGGACACCACACCTGGGCCACCCACACCACCCGCAGACGGTGCCCCCGCAACCACCCGAACCCCGCCCCACCGGTCCCGGCCGCACCAAACCCCACAGCACCACCCGACCCCACCCACGGGGCCGGCGCGGTCAGAAGATCGCGCCGCGGGCCGCGAACACGTCTTCGACGTGGCTGTCCGAACCGAGAGCGAGCCTGAGGAGGACGCGTGCCTTGCGCGGACACAACCACCCGGCCATCACCGCCCCGCGCCCGATCAGGTCCGACTCCGACCCGACGAACCCGTAGGTGTCGCGGAACGTCGTCCCGGCTCCGGTCCGCGACGCCACCACCACGGGGAACCGGGCACGCGAGATCGCCTCCGCCATCCCGGCGGACACGTGCCCGACGCCGGACGCCGCGACCACCACGCCCTTGACGTCGAGCCAGTCGAGCAGCGAGCCGTCATCGTCCACAGTGGCCTCCAGCAACGGCACCGCGGGCACGTCGAGGGGGCGCGGCAACGCAGCCAGCCGGTGGGCCGGGTGGAAGTACTGCGGTGCGCCCTCGACGACGAGTCCGAGCGGGCCCGGGACAGAAGCGAAGGCGTTCATGAGGCTGCTGTGGGTCTTGCGGACCCAGCGGGCGGCGTGGACCTCGTCGTTCAAGACCAGCAGCGCGCCGCGGCCGCGGGAGTTCGCAGCAGCGGCGACGGAGACGGCGGCGGTCAGGTTGGCCGGGCCGTCGGCTCCGGGGAGGCCGGGGTGGCGCATGGCGCCGGTGACGACGATCGGTTCGTCGTGGGGCCAGAGGCAGTCGAAGAAGTACGCGGTCTCTTCGAGGGTGTCGGTGCCCTGGATGACGACGACACCCGCGGCGCCGTCGAAGACCTGCTTCAGGGCCCAGTCGAAGGTCTCCAGTAACGTGGTGGAGGTGAGGGAGGCGCCGGGGATCGTCGCCAGGGTGGCGATCTCGCCGACCTCCAGGCCCTGCACGAGGTCCTGGGCGCCCAGGGTCGGTGACACCGCACCGGAGCCCGTCATCGTGATCGTGCCGCCGAGCGATGCCACCGCCACCTTTGAGCTCATGCCAGCCACTCTAGGGTCAATGTCATGACCGGACCTGCGGCCTGGCCGCCCGCCCCGATCAAGACCGAACGGCTCGTGCTGCGCGCGTCCGAGGCACGCGACCGGGACGCGTTCGTCGAGCTGTTCTCGTCGCCGGAGGTGGGCACCTACATCGGCGGCTCCCAGTCGCGAGAGGAGGTCGACCGCACGGCGCCGGAGGTGCCGGGCCGGCGTCACGGCGTGTTCGTCGTCGAGTTGGACGGCGAGATGATCGGCATGATCTCGTTCGACGTGGTGGACGAAGGCCGCGAGCTGGGCTACCTGTTCCTGCCTTCGTCGTGGGGCAAGGGTTTCGCGTACGAGGCGTGTGTGGCGGCGCTCGACTGGTACGCCGCCACACACCCCGATGAGCTGCTCACGAGCTGCACGCAGGTCGCCAACACCGCCTCAATGCGTCTCCTGGCGAAGCTGGGCTTCACCGAAGGCGAGCACTTCGAGGCTTATGGCGCCGAGCAGTGTCACTGGCGCCAGTAGGTGATGTTGCGGAAACGGGCCTCCGCGCGACCGCTGCCGTGGTGGTAGACGCCGTTCTTGAAGTAACGGGTGGCGGGGCCTTCGTCCTGGTGCGTCAATTTCAGGGCGCCGTTGTAGTAGGTCTTCACGGTGCCCCGGCCGCCTGCGACGGCGGTGTGTTCGACGCGGATCTTGAACCATTTGTTGTAGATGCCGGTGGCGATGACCTGGTTGCTGTCCTTGCGGAGGGTGCCGCCGTTGATGTTGGCGACGTTGAGCATCACGTCGGTGGCGCGAGTGCCGTCGGGGCGGCTGCCGCGCAGGATCTGCACGACGGTCGGGCCGCTGACGCCGGACGGGATGTAGATCTCGCCCTCCCAGGCGCGTGAGCCGCTCGAGTACTCCTGGTTGAAGCGGAGCTCGGTGCGCGGATCCGTTGGGCTGCCTTGGGTGTGCGGCTGGTCGTAGTCGTACACCCACATCGTGTGGACGCCGCCTTCGAACTTGTAGCGCGCGCTCGTGGCGAGGTTGTACGGCTTCTGGACGGTGTAGGTGTACGGCGCTGACACCCACTGCGCTGAAACGTCCTGGGCGAGGGCCGCTCCAGCCGGGGCCACGAGCAGGGGTGCGGTCAACGCGAGGGCGAGCACGGAGCGTCGCGTGTGGAGTGCAGGGGTTTCCACGGTGAATCCCTCCGACTTCCATAAGTGGTCTGTACCACTGTGGGTATGGAAGGCGGAGGGAGCAATACTTCCTTCAATTTCCGGAACAATGTTCAGATGGGCGAACTTTTCACATTCATGAATTCGCCGAGAAACGGTCCGTGGCTGTGCGGATCGCGTCGAACATGCTGCCGCCGCCGTGGCCGGTGTCGTCGAGGACCACGAGCTCGCTGCCCGGCCATGCGCGGTGCAGTGCCCAGGCCGTGCCGAGCGGACCGCTGACGTCGAAGCGACCGTGGATCAGCACGCCGGGGATGCCGTGGAGCCGCTCCATGTTCCGCAGGAGTTGGTTCTCCTCCAAGAAGCAGCCGTGGGACCAGTAGTGCGTCACCAGGCGGGCGAACGCCAGCTGGAAGCCGGGGTCGGCGACCGAGAGGAACGGCTCGGCGTCGGGAGCCAGCGACATGTGCGTGTCCTCCCACAGACACCACTCGTGCGCTGCCCGTGCGCGCACCTCGGCGTCCGGGTCGTGCAGCAGGCGGCTGTACGCGGCCGCCAGGTCGCCATCCCGTTCGGCGGGAGGTACGACGTCGCGGAAGCGTTCCCACTCGCGCGGGAAGACGCGGCCCATGTCGCGGGTGATCCAGTCGGTCTCGCCGCGGCCCCCCGCCGTCACGGCCGCGAGCACCAGCTCGGTCACCCGTTCCGGATGTGCCTGGGCGTAGGCCAGACCGAGCGTGACGCCCCACGAGCCGCCCTCGACGAGCCAGCGCTCGATGCCGAGGTGGACGCGCAGGGCCTCGATGTCGGCGATGAGGTGCTGGGTGGTGTTCGCCGAGAGGTCGACGACCGGGTCGGCGGCGGAAGGCGTGCTGCGGCCCGCGTTGCGCTGGTCGAACTGGACCACGCGGTAGCGGTCCGGGTCGAACAGGTTCCGCGTGCGCGGTGAGCTGCCCGACCCCGGACCGCCGTGCAGCACGACAGCGGGTTTGCCGTCCGGGTTGCCGGACGTCTCCCAGTACAGCGAGTGGCCGTCGCCGACCTCGAGCGTGCCGGACTCGATCACAGCCCGGCGCGCAGCTCGTCGAACGTCGGGAACCTCGTGGCGATGTCGCTGCCGGTGAAGTTGCCGATCCAGCCGTCGTCGTCGTGGAAGAACCGGATCGACACGTAGTCGGGTTCGGTGCCCATGTCGAACCAGTGCGTCGTGTTGGCCGGGACGCTCAGCAGGTCGCCCGCCGTGCAGTACACCGCGTAGACCTTGTCACCGATGTGCAGGTAGAAAACGCCTGCGCCACGGGCGAAGTAGCGGTCTTCGTCGTCGTCGTGCGTGTGCTCGGCGAGGAACTTGTTGCGGAACTCGACGGCCTTCGCGCGGTACTCGTCCGTGTCGGCCGGGGTCATCTCCATCGCGTCGACGTAGCCGTAGCCCTCGGTCTCGCTGACGCGCGCGATGTCGGCTTCGAAGACCTGCAAGGCGTTCTCGGCGGTGACACCGTCCACAACGGACCACCGGCTGAAGCGCACGCCGTGCTCCTTGAGCGCGGTGGCGATCTCCTCGGCGTCGGTGGTGCGCAGCACGGTCTCCTCGGGGCCGGTCTCCGGCCACACGGTCAGCAGCGTCATGCGTTCCTCCCCGTAAAGATGTCTCGCGTCTCCACCTTGAAGCGCAGCAACCACTCCAGGCATTCCAGGCGGTGCCGGGCCTGCACCAGGTCGTCGCCCCACACGTACACGCCGTGCCGGGCGACGAGCAGCGCGGGGACTCCCGGGTCGTAGCCCTTCTCGAAGGCGTCGCCCAGTTCGAGCATGTCCTGGGAGTTGCGGACGACCGGGATCACGACCTCCTCGTGGTCGTACCGGCCGAACCCCTTGAGCATCTCGAGGTCCTTGAGCACCACGCCGTTCGGCCAGTGCTCGGCCGCCACGACCGGCGCCAGCGCGTGGACGTGCACCACGGCGCCGGCTCCCGCCACGTGGGCGATCCGCGCGTGCAGACCGGCTTCGGCGGACGGGACCTTGTCGCTGTCCACGGCGTTGCCGTCGACGTCGATGACGACGCTGTCCTCGGCCGTGATCTCACCCTTGTCGACGCCACTGACGGTGACGGCGAGCCGGAGCGGATCACGTTGCAGGACAACGGAGAGGTTGCCGCTGGTGCCGCGCATCCAGCCCATCTGGGCGTAGCGGACGCACTCGCGGGCGAGCTCCGCCGTCACGAGAGCTCCCAGACCGTCGGGTGGGGCGTGAAGTCGGCGTTGCCGTACGGCTCACCGGCGCGCGCGACGCCGACCGTCTTCCAGCCCGCCTCCTGCGCGGCGTGCAGCTCCGCGGGAACGTCGCTGTAGAACGTGATGTCGTCGGACCGCAGCGTCTCGGCGATCTTGTGGTACGACGCCGCCTCGCGCTTCGGGCCGGCGTTGACCGTGTCGAAGTGGTGCTCCAGCAACGGGGTCAGGTCGCCGTCCGTGGTGTGCTGGAAGAACGCGATCTGGCCCGCGACCGAGCCGCTCGAGAAGATCGCGAGCTTGATGCCGTCGTCGTGCCACTTGCGCATCGCGGGGACGACGTCCGGGAAGAACTCCGCGACCAGGTCGCCCTGCGCGTAGCCCTGCTGCCAGATGAGGCCCTGCAACGTCTTGAGGGGCGTGACCTTCTGGTCGGCGTCCATCCAGTCGTGCAGCGCCTTGACGACGTCGTCGTGTCCGCTGAGCTCCTTGATCTGCTTCACGGCTTCGGCGACCACCGGGTCGTCACCGTGCTGCTCGATCCACGGCCCGAGGCGCGGGCGCGCGTAGTCGTACAGGACGACCAGCACCTGGTCCGTCGCGCTCAGCGTGCCCTCGATGTCGAGCACGACCCACTTGCTCACCGCTGTTCTCCCTCGTAGTACTTGTCGAGCTCACCGGCGCGGTAGACGCCCCGGTCCGTCACCACGTCGGTGACGAAGCGCGGCGGCGTCACGTCGAACGCCGGGTAGTGGCCTTTCACCCTGGGCGTGGCGCTCGGCCTGCCCAGGACCTGCAACACCTCGGCGCCGTCGCGGTACTCGATCTCCACCTGGGCCGTCGTGGGCGCCAGCAGGTCGGGTGCCTGCACCTGGGCGTGGAACGGCACTCCGAACGCGTGCGCGGCCACGGCCAGTCCCAGTGTGCCGACCTTGTTGACGACGTGCCCGTCCATGGTGACGCGATCCGCCGCCGTGACCAACGCGTCGACCTCGCCGCTCTGCAGGACCGCGGCGCCCATGCCGTCGGTGATGAGCGTGGTGTCGACGCCCATCTCGATCAACGTCTCCGCCGTGAGCCGGGCCCCCTGCAGGTACGGCCTGGTCTCGGTGCAGAAGAACCGCAGCGTCTTGCCCTGCGCCTGGGCCGCCCTGACCGTCTCCGTCAGGTACAGGTCGGCCCAGCAGTGCGTCAGGACGGTCGCCTTGTCGGGCAACAGGGTCGCGGTGTGCTCCCCCAGCGCCTGGCTCTTGGCGCGGTACCGGCGGTCGCCTTCCTCGGCGCCCCGCAGGGCGTGCGTGACGTCCTGGGCGGCGTCGACCGCCTCCAGGACGACCTCGGTGGCCTTGCGCAGGGCGTTGTTGGTGCGCCTGGTGTTCTCCAGCAGCCGAGCGGTCTCACCCAGCTGTGCGCGGGCCTGGTCGAACGGCAGGGCTTCGAGGGTGCGCGCCTTGAGCACCATGCCGTACAGGACGGCGAAGTACGGGCCAGAGGACTGGGTGACCATGTCCTCGATGGCCCGGGCGACCTCCTCGGCCGTCCGGCACAGCACCCAGTCGCGTTCGAACGGGAACTGGCGGCGGTCGAGGATCAGCACGCCGTCGCCGGTGAGCCGCACCGAGTCGGCGAGCACCGGCTGCATCAGCTGTACCCGGTGTGGGCGGGGCGCGCGCCGGTCAGGAAGTTCTCGCCGACCTCGCGGGCCTTGTAGACGACCGGGTCGTGCAACGTGAGCGTGCGGGCGTTGCGCCAGAAGCGGTCCACGCCGTACTTGGCGGCCGTGCCGCGTGCGCCGACCTGTTCGAAGATGCGGCTGGTGACCTCGTTGACGAGCTTGGTGCTGACGACCTTCGCCTCGGAGATCGTCACGGCGACCTCGCCGCGCTTGGCGGGCGTGAGGTGGCGGCCGAGTTCGGACGCCTCGTGCAGCCGGCGGGCGGCCTCGTCGGCGAGCAGTCCGGCGGCCCTCGTCTGCGACACCATCTCGCCGTACGCGACGACGATGTACGGGTCCTCGGTGGCCGCCTCGACACCGCTGACGAACCACGGGCGGGTCTTCGTGCGGGTGTAGTCGGCGGCCTCGGCGAGCGCGCCCTCCGCGATGGCCACGTAGAGCTGGGCGAGCACGAGCTGGAAGCCGAGGGCGGCGAGGCTCAGGCGCGGGTCCTCGTTCGCCGGCTGGACGCCGAGGACCTCGCTCACCTGGACGTTCTCGAAGTTCACGCCACCGGACGCGGTGAGGCGCTGGCCGATGTTGTCCCAATCGTCCAAATAGGTGATTCCGTCGGCCTTGCCGTCGAGCAGGAAGGTGAGTTTCTCGCCGTTGTCGGTGCGGGTCGCGCTGACCACGAGGCGGTCGGCGACGGCGGCTCCGGTGGCGAAGGTCTTGCGGCCGTTGAGCGTGTAGCCGCTGCCGTGGGGGGTGAGTTCGAGGGCCGCGTCGAGCGGGTTGCTGACGCCCGCCCAGAACTGGTCGGGGTGGACGGTGAACTGGGCGTCGAACAGGCCGCTGCGCCAGATCTGCAGGTAGTGGTACCCGAGGAGGTGGCCGGCGTTGGCGTCGGCGGCGCCGATGACCCGGCCGATCCGCTGCTGCTCGGTCCAGTCGGTGACGTTCAGGAGGCCGCTCTGCCGGAGCAGTTCCACCTCTTTGGCGGGTGGCTGGTTGGCCCGGTCCCTGTCGGCCGCGTCGGACCTGAGCGTCGCCGCAACCTCGTGCGCGACGTCCAGCCAGTTCGTCATCCCTGCTCCTCTCGGTGGTACCCGGTCCAACTTACTTCTTCACACCACCGGGCTAACCACGATGTGAGAGAGACCTGTGCCTGGCAGACTGCGCGCGAACCTCGCTCTGGCGGGGGTCCATCATCTAGGGAGCAATCGGTATGGCGCAGGGCACCGTGAAGTGGTTCAACGGCGAGAAGGGCTTCGGATTCATCGCGCAGGACGGCGGTGGTCCGGACGTGTTCGTGCACTACTCGCAGATCTCCGGCTCGGGCTTCAAGTCGCTCGACGAGCAGCAGCGCGTGGAGTTCGAGATCGGTCAGGGTCAGAAGGGACCGCAGGCGCAGGACGTCCGCGTCATCTGATGTGAGCTCTTCGGGGCCCGTCCGGCATTCGTGCCGGGCGGGCCTTTTTGATGCCCTGAACTGCGGTTTCCCGAAATTGTCAGACCTGCCTGCCATGGTGATCACGTGCTTCGACCGGAGCGCTCCACGATCGAAAGGCCGGTACCCGCTGTGCGCATCGTCGCCTCGTTCCGCGGTGAGCTCCCCACCCAGGTCTGGGCCCGCAGGCTCGGGACGGGTCTCGGGGACCGGCGGGCCGACGTGGTGCCGCGCGCTCCTCGGGGGCGGTGGGGAGGTCCGGGAGCGGCCCGGCCGTCCGGCCGGGGCGAGCGCTGAGGACGGCACCCCGCACACGACACAGGCGCCGCGGCCCGTCGGCCACGACGCCTGTCCTGCCCGCCGCGGGATGTCGACGAGGAGTGCCCGGCAGGAAGCCCTGCGAGCGAGTGGCAACCGAGGGAGTCGAACCCTGCGCGGCTTGTGAAGGCGGCGCCCGAGACCGGCCCTAACCCTTCGGCTGGGCGACGGCTGCCGTGGAGTTGTACTGCTCTGTTCGTGCGGTGTGCCCTGCTCGGCAAGAGCGGTTCACGTTGCGTGGGATACCCACAGTGTTAAACGTCCAAACGGTTGAAGCGGTTTCATGTTTCACCCGGATGGATGACCCTGGTCACATGCGATACCTCCCTGCCATCGCAGCCCTGCTGCTCCTGCCCCTGGTGCCCGCCCCCGCGCAAGCGGCCCCGGCCGGCACGTTCTACGTCACCGGTGTCCGGACCGGTCTCAACGTCGCCCAGAGCGGCGCTGGAGTCGAACTGCACCGCCCCAAGGGCAACGAGGACCGCCAGCAGTGGCGGCTGAGCGACGGGAGGTTCGAGAACACCGACTCGCCGGGTCAGTGCATCACCCGTCAGCTCACCATGGGTTCGTGTTCCCAGGGGGATGCGGTTCACCAGCCCGTCCAGTTCGGGGATCAGTGGGAGTTCTTCACCCTCAGCGGTGAGTCGCGCTGGTACCTGACGCCGGTCACCGCTCAGACCTCGCCGATGCCGGCGGATCCCCGGCTCGACGAGATGACGTTCCTGACCTCCCACAACGCGTACGCGAACGGGGTGGACGGCGGGTTCGCGCCGCCGTTCGTCAACCTCGCCAAGAACCAGACGCGCGGCATCGTGCAGCAGCTGAACGACGGCGTGCGGGGCTTCATGCTCGACATCCACCAGACGCCCGACGGCGCGATCCTGTGCCACAACAGCTGCACGCTGGTCAGCAAGCCGGTGGCGCTGAACGTGGACCTGCAGCGGATCGTGGACTTCCTGCGCGCCAACCGCAGCGAGATCGTCACGGTGTTCCTGGAGGACTACGTCGACGCGAACACCCTCAGGGCCGAGCTGCGGAAGGTGCAGGGGCTGAACGACGTCCTGTACCGGGCCGAGGGCGTGCGGCAGAACGGCTGGCCCACCCGCAGCCAGATGCGGAGCAGCGACAAGCGGCTGCTGATCTTCACCGACCACGGGAAGGACGGGCGCGAGGACTCGGGGGTGCTCTACCAGAAGGACTGGACGGTCGAGAACTACTGGTCGATGGGATCGGGGCTGGGCAGCTCCGACTGGTCCTGCTACTCCCGATGGGATGAAAAACCGCTCACGGCGACGGGCAGCTTCCGGCCGTTGTTCGTGATGAACCACTTCCGGGACGTTCCGTTCACGAGCACCGCCACGACCGACAACGGCAAGCTCGCGAACCGGGCACAGCAGTTCTGCCAGCCCGCGGCCAGGAAGAAGCCCAACTTCCTCGCCGTCGACCACTACGACCTCGGCGGCGCGGCGCAGGCCGTCGGCCGCCTGAACTCATACGTATATGGGCCGTAGCCCAAATGCTGGGAGTTGTACGCTCCGCGCATGGCCTCGATCCTGTTCACGCGCGGAGCGCCCTCTCTCGACATCATCGACCAGGAAGGCCTGCGCGAAGCAGCGCAGAAAGCCTTCACGGACGACCCCGGCGGCACCTTCGCGTACGGCACGAGCGTGGGCTACGTGCCGTTGCGCGCCTGGCTGGCGGAGCAGCACGGCGTGGAGCCGGAGCAGGTGCTCGTCACCAACGGCTCGATGCAGGCCGACGCGTTCCTGTTCGAGCTGCTCGTCGGCAAGGGCGACGACGTGGTGGTCGAGTCGCCGACCTACGACCGCACGCTGCTGAACCTGCGCCAGCGCGGCGCGAACGTCCACGCCATCGAGCTCGAGACCGACGGCATCAACGTCGACGCGCTCGAGAAGCTGCTGGAGAGCGGGGTGCGCCCGAAGCTCGCGCACATCATCCCGAACTTCCAGAACCCGGCCGGCTACACGCTGTCCGAGGCGAAGCGCGCGCGACTGCTGGACCTCGCGGCCCAGTACGACTTCGTGCTGTTCGAGGACGACCCGTACGTCAAGGTGCGCTTCGAGGGCGAGGCCCTGCCGACGATGCTGTCGCAGGACGAGAACGACAAGGTCGTCTACGCGTCGTCGTTCTCGAAGACCATGGCGCCCGGCATCCGCTGCGGCTACCTGGTGGGCCCGAAGGCGACCATCAAGGCCATCCAGGACATCGCCACCACCACGTACATCTCGCCGAACATGGTGGCGCAGTCGATCGTGAACTCGTACTGCCGTTCGGGCCGTCTCGAGGAGTCGGTCGTGAACGTCCGCACGGCGCTGCGTGCGCGCAGGGACGCTCTCGTGGCGGCTCTGCAGCGCGAGCTGCCGGAGGCGGTCTTCACCGCGCCGCAGGGCGGTTACTTCATGTGGGTCGAGCTGCCGGGCGTGTCGATCGACAAGCTGGCGCCGGTCGCGAAGGAGCACGGCGTCGAGTTCGTCAAGGGCTCCGACTTCCTGCTGGAGGGCGGCGACAACGCGCTGCGCCTCGCGTTCTCGGGCGTCACGCCGGAGCAGATCGACGAGGGCATCACGCGCCTCGCCGCGGCCGTTCGATCGCTCTGACCTGCGCTTCCAGGTGGTCCGGCAGCGCTCGGCGCTGCCGGAGCGCCTGACGCAACCGGGGTAGCGCCGCCCCGAAGGCCTTCGGGTCCTTCACCGACGCCGCGAGCGCCCGGTCGAACGGCCTGCGCATCCACGCGGACAGCACGGCGTTGCGCCGCTCGACCAGCTCCCCTCCCGGCGACCGCCCGGTGGCCGGGTGGTGGTGCGCCACCACGTCCTCGACGTAGCAGAGCGCCCATCCCGCCGCCGCGAGGTCCCACGACAGCAACGTCTCCTCGCCGCGGAAGAACAGCACCGGACTGAACCCGCCCGCCTCGACGAACGCCTTCCGCCGCACGATCGCCGAGCAGGCGAGGAACCCCAGCACGGACGGTCCCGCCACCCCGTCGCCCAACGGGCTGTGGCGCAGCAGCGGCGTGATCGGATCCGGCCGGTCCGACGGCCCGACGAGCGTGCGCGCCGCGATGAGCCCCAGGCCGGGGTGCTCGTCGAAGATCGGCTCGGCTCGTTCGAACGCGTCGGGCGCCCACCACGAGTCGTCGTCCGCGAAAGCCACGAACGGGGTGAGCGCCGCGAGCACGCCGTGGTTGCGCGCGACCGCGCCCTGGTTCGCCGACGCCTGGAACACGGTGGCACTCGGGAAGTCCCGCCGCACCCGCGCGACCGTGTCGTCGGTGGAGGCGTTGTCCACCACGATCACCGGCACAGCGAGTTCGCTGAGCCGCGAGAGCGTGTGCAGCAGGCTGTCCGCGCGGTTCCGCGTGGCGATGACGACCGTGGTCCGGGCCATGTCCTCCAGTACCCCGACGCTTCGCCCCTACACATGACATCAACTGACATGAAATATGGCAGTTACTGACTTTTTCGGCTACGGTGACGGCGTGGACACCTTGACCACCCGCGCCGCGAAGGAGCTGCGCACCCGCCTGGCGATCCAGGAGGCGGCCATCACCCTGTGCCTCGACCGGGGTTTCGCGGCCACGTCGACCAAGGCCATCGCCGATCGCGCGGGCGTGTCGGAACGCACCCTCTTCCGCACGTTCGGCACCAAGGCCGCGATCTTCTGGTACGACGCGTTCCTCAGCCGCGTCGTCCGCGCACTCGCGCCGGACCCGGATCCCGTTGCGGCGCTGGCGAAAGCGGTGCGCACGGCCGTCGACACGATCACCCCGGAGCAGTGGGCGCTGGAGCTCGGCCGCCGGGCGGTGATCATCTCCGAGCCCGACCTGATCGCGACCGGCACCCAGGAGCTCACCACCGGCGCCCAGCAGATCGCGACGATCCTGACGCCGCCGCTCGCGTCCCCCGCCCAGGCCTTCGACCTGCTGCTCTTCGCGCGGTTCGCGGTGGCGGGCATGGGGGTCGTGCCCGTCCACGCGGACACCACCCCGCCGGCGTGGGGCGCGGAACTGGAACGCGTGGTGCACAAGGCCGCGCACGGCGCGTTGGAGAGGCCATGAAGCTCATCACCGACCCGAACACCCTGGCCGGACTCAGCCACGACGAGGCCGAGTGGGCACCGGCGGGCACGCCGTACGCCGCGTTCCGCCCTCAGTCCACAAAGGACGTCCAGGAGGCCGTCAGGTTCTGCGCGGAGAAGCACATCCCGATCGTGCCGCGCGGTGCGGGCACGGGACTGTCCGGTGGCGCCAACGCCGTCGACGGCTGCCTGGTGCTCGACCTCAGCAGGATGACCGAGGTCGTGGAGATCGACAGGGACAACCTGCTCGCCGTCGTGCAGCCGGGTGTCGTCAACGACGACCTCAAGAAAGCCGTTGCGGCGCAGGGCCTCTGGTACCCGCCGGACCCGGCCAGCTCGCCGTGGTCGACGATCGGCGGCAACGTCGCCACGAACGCGGGCGGCCTGTGCTGCCTCAAGTACGGCGTGACGCGCGACTACGTGCTCGGCCTGGAGGCCGTGATGGGCGGGCCCGTCGAGTACGGCACGGCGGTGCGACTCGGCCGGCGCACCACCAAGGGCGTCGCCGGGTACGACCTGACCAGCCTGCTCGTCGGCTCGGAGGGCACGCTCGGCGTCGTCACCGAGATCACCGTTCGCCTGCGTCCCGCCCCGCGCCCGGCGGACACCGTCGTCGGCGCGTTCGACACCCTCGTCGCCGCCGGTCAGGCCGTCGCGCTGGCGACCGGTCGCGGTCTGCAGCCCGCCGCGCTGGAACTGGTCGACCGCGCGTGCCTGCAGGCCGTCGAGGACTGGAAGCACCTCGGCATCGAGCCGGACACCGAGGCCATGCTGCTGGCCCGCGCCGAGACGGCCGAGGACGCCGACGGCCTGGTCGCGGCCTTCACGGACGCGGGCGCCGCCTGGACGGAACGGTCCACGGACTCGACCGAGGCCGAAGCCCTCTTCGCCGCCCGCCGCCTCACCTACCCGGCACTGGAGCGCCTGGGCCCGCTGCTCACCGAGGACGTGTGCGTGCCGCGCACCCAGGTGCCCGCGATGCTCGCGCGCATCGAGGACATCGGCGCGCGCCACGGAGTTCGGATCGCCACCATCGCGCACGCGGGCGACGGCAACCTGCACCCGTTGCTGATCACCCCGCCCGGCGACGAGAACGCGCGCGTCGCGGCCCAGGCGGCGTTCGAGGACATCATCGACGGGGCCTTCGAACTGGGCGGCACCGTCACCGGCGAGCACGGCGTGGGCCTGCTCAAGCGCGACGGCATGATCCGCGAACTCGGCCCCGACGCGCACGCCGTCCACCGGGCCGTCAAGAACGCGCTCGACCCGCTGAACATCTTCAACCCGGGCAAGGCCTAAGGAGTTCGCATGCTCGTTCCCGTTGACGGTGGCGACCTCGCCGTCGAGATCCACGACGGCCACACCGCGCCCGTGCTGGCGATCCACGGCGTCAGCGGCAGCCGCAAGCTGTGGAACCGGGTCGCCGCCCACGGGTTCTCGCTGATCACCCCCGACCTGCGCGGCCGGGGCGACAGCTCCGGGGTCCCCGGTGCCACGATCCGGCAGCACGCCGACGACATGGTCCGCGTGCTCGACGCCCTGGAACTCCCGTCGGCGACGGTGGCCGGCATGTCGATGGGCGGCTACGTCGCCGTGGACCTGGCCGTGCGCTATCCGGACCGAGTGCGCGCGCTCGTGCTCGTGGACGGCGGCTTCCCCATGCCCGCGCACGCGCAGATGACCGAGGAGATCCTCACGGCCGCCCTCGCCCCGCAACTGGCGGCCCGCGAACGCACGTGGACCCCGGACGAGTACCTGGCCGTCCAGGCGGTGGTGGACCCGCTCATCGACACGACCGACCCGCTGGTCCGCGAGTACTACACGCACGACCTGACCGCCGACGGGCACCTGCGGCTACCCGCGGAGACGCTGCTCGCCGACACCCGTGACGTCGTCTTCGGCGAGTCGCGCTGGCAGGAGCTGACCGTGCCGACGTGGTTCGTGCACGCCGAGTGGAGCGTCGGTGCGGACAGCGCGCCCGCGTACACCGCGGAGCAGGCCGCCGGGTTCCGCGCGGCGCTGCCCGTGCTGCGCGAGCCGGTGCTGATCACCGAGGTCGACCACGGGGGCACGGTGCTGACGCGGAAGGGCGCCGCCGTCACGGCGGAGGTGCTCGCGGAGGCCTTGAAGTAGCCGAGTCTCGTGCACCACACCTCGTGGACCCGAGCCTGCCCTCCAGTTAGTGTGTACACCAATGATTAGTACACCAATCGTTCCGGAGAACCCGCTCGAGCTCGAGCGGCAGGTTTGCTTCGCCCTCGCCGTGGCATCACGCACGGTGATCGCGGTCTACCGGCCGATCCTGGAGCCGCTGAACCTCACGCATCCCCAGTACCTGGTGATGCTGGCGCTCTGGGAGCGGTCGCCGCGCACGGTCAAGGACCTGAGCAACGCCCTGCAGCTCGACCCCGGCACCCTCAGCCCGCTGCTCAAGCGGCTGGAGGCGATCGGGTACGTCGAGCGGCAGCGGGACAAGGCGGACGAGCGCGCGCTCGCGCTCACGCTGACGGCCACGGGGCAGGAACTCCGCAACGAGGCGCTCAAGATTCCCTTCAAGGTCGTGGAGCAGCTCGACATGACGTTCGAAGAGCTCGCGCAGCTGAACCAGGTGCTGCACAAGGTGATCGCGAAGGCGACCCGGTGAACCCGGCGCTGAAGGTCTGGTACTACGCGGGCGGCAGGCTGCCGCAGCGCTACCGGCAGTTCGTGTACGACGACGTGACCGGTCCGAAGTGGTTGCTGCGCTTCACGGTGCGCAGCCTCGTGCAGGTCACGCCACTCACCACGGTCATCGCGCTCGCACTCGTGTTCGGACTCGGTTCGCCGTGGCCGCTCGCGATCGCGTGCGGTGCGCTCGGTTTCGTTGTGGGGCTGTACTTCGCGCTGTCCTACGCACCTGAAAGTGTGGACCATAGGCTGACGAAATACGGGTATCCGAGAGGAACGGCGACGCAGGGGCGCCGGGACCGCAACGCCGTGCAGGACCGCGAGAAGCAGGCCAAGTACGACGCGGTCTGGCGGCGATCCGAAGGGTAGAGACCTATGGCCTTGTCGACCGCGCAGTTCGAGTTCACAAGGCCACAGGCACTCACCCTCACGGCGGGCGTGTTGCAGCTCGCGTTCGGATGGCTGGACCTGTTCGCCCTGAACCCCAACTACCGCGTCGTCCAGCTCGGCGTCGGGGTCATGGGCATCGTGATGGCGTGGCGGCTCGACACCGCGCGCATGTACGGCCTCGTCCTGCTGCTCGGGTTCGGGATCCTGGCGTTCTCCCTCGAGAACATCACGACCGAGGGGTTCCTCGGGGTGCGAACGGCGCTGGTCGGGCTCGTGATCACGCTGGCCAGGCCGGCAAAGCGCGCTCCCGGCTGACGTCGCGGTCGACGGAACGCAGTGCCGTCAGGGTCGCGAAACCCTCTGCCAGCAACGCGGTGTCCGTGCCCGGCACGAGGGACTGCTCCGCGTAGACGTGGACGAGTTCGACCTCGCCGTCACCCACGTCGTCCACCCGGCTCTGCACGGTGCCGAACCGGGCGAGCTCGGCCCAGCGGAGTCCTCGTACGTCGGCGTTCGGCACGTTCAGCGACAGCACCGGGGTCTCCGGCATCTCCAGCAGCATCGGCAGCACGACGCGCACCACGTCGCCTGCCTTGTCCCACAACGGTTCGGGTCCGTCCAGGCCGACGTCGAGCGACACCGCCATCGACGTGACGTCGTTGAGGTGCGCGGTGAGCGCCGCCCCGACCGTGCCGGAGTGCAGGACCGCGCGGCCCACGTTCGCGCCGAGGTTGATCCCGGAGAGCACCACGTCCGGCTTGCCGCCGAAACCGCCGCGGCACGCGATCAGCGAGATCAGTCCCGGGTGCGCGGCGACCGCGTAGGCCTCCACGTCGAGGCCGGGCAGCGAGCGGCGTTCGCTGACGACGCGGCCGTCGTCGCCGATCGCCGCGACCGACGCGCTGGTGCCGCTGGCCTGGGTGACCGGTGCCGCCACCACCACGTCCAGACCGGAGTCCGCGGCGGCCGCCGCCAGGGTCCACAGGCCGGGTGAGTCGATTCCGTCGTCGTTCGTGATCAGCGCGCGCATCCGCTCATTCCTCGATCGGCTCCAGTTCGACGCGTTTGCTCAGCTCGCGCACGGCCTCTCCACTGCCGCTGCCGAGGCCGTGCCGCGTCACGTTCACCGCGCCGGCGGCCGCGCCGAGCTTCACCGCGTCCGTCAACGACATACCCAGTGCCAGGCCCGCTGAAATCCCCGCGGTCATGGAGTCGCCGGCGCCGCGCGTGTCGACGGGCTCCAGCTTGGGCATGCGCACCAGGTACAGCTCGTCCTCCAGCAACGCCAGCGCGGGCTCGTCGGCACGGGAGACGACCACGCCGTGCACGCAGGAAGAAGCGATCTCGCGGGCCTTCTCGATGAGCTTCGGAAGCTCTTCCTCGCCCAGTTCCTCGTGCGAGACCTTGACGACGTGCGGACCGCCGCGCACGGCCTCGGCGAGCCGGTCCCCCGCCAGGTCCACGATCACGCGGCAGTCGTTGCTGGTCAGGTCCGAGGTGAGGCGGTAGTACGTCTCGTGGGGCAGCACGCGGTCGTCGGACGGCCCGCTCAGCACGGCGGTGCCCGCGCGGATCCCTTCGACCAGCGCCATCTCGTAGACGTCGTCGAGCTCGTGGCGGGACAACGCGTCCGGAAGCATCTCGACCATCTCGGAACGGCTGCCGTCGCGGCGGTCGTGCACGTAGGCGCCGTTGCGCGCGGCGACCTGCCGTGAGCGCAGGTCGACGTGTTCGCCTTCTAACAACGTGTGCAGCACACGGCCTGTCTCGCCGCCGAACGTCGCGCAGACGACGGCCTCGACGCCCAGGGCGGCGATCATCCTGGACTGCCAGAAACCCTGGCCGCCGGCGTGCAGGTGCACGTCCGGCTCACCGTCGAGGTCCTCGACGGTGACGGTCAGCTGGGGGGACGGGGCAAATACGGCAACTCGGGCATCCACGACAGCCTGGTACCCGATGCGGGCGAACACTATTCGCCCGCACCGGATGAATCAGACATCACGCCCCGGAGCCGCCGGTCGGGTCATCACCGTCCTGCGGTGGTGGCGCGCCGTCCGGTCCCATCTTCTCGTCGGCGCGCCACTCCCCAGGCTGCGTCATGTCGCGGTACTCGTCGACCTCCTGGGGAGTCGGGTCGACACCGGCTTCCTCGGCGAACTCCTCGGCCACTTCCGGATCCGTCATGACCGCGGAGTACCCCGGAGGAGTCAGCAAACGCCTCCGTCACGCCAGACGCCCCACTGACCGGTGGTGCCGGGCTCCTCGCCCTGCGTCCACCACTGCGCGGTCCACTTCCGGCTGTTGTGCGACACGACGTTGCCGCCGGTGTAGACCTTGCCGCGCTCCCACGCCGGCTGCGTGCAGGGGCCGGGCCCCGGACCGCCGCCGGTGTCCCACGGGACCTGCGTGGACTTGTAGAAGTTGATGCCCATCGTGGTCCAGCGCGGGCCCTGCGCGCCCAGCCGCACCTTGAACTGGTCCCAGTTGTGCGTCGACCACGGCGACCAGCCCAGTTCGGCGATCGCGGCGAGCCTCGGGAACGCCATGAACTCGATGTCCTGCGCCGTCACGATCGTCTCGCTCCACAGTGGAGCCTCGACGCCGCGGACCGCCGACTCCGGCACCCCGCTCACGTGCGTGCCGGGGTTCCAGTCGTACGCGGTCTGGACCTCGATCAGCCCGGCCCAGGACAGGCCGAGCGGCGTGCTGGAGTTGTACTTCATGTCCAGGTACGCCTTGTTCGCGGGCGACATGACGACCTTGTGCCCGCGCGCCGCCGCTGCCTGCACCACGGCGTTGGACGTCGAGGTGCCCCAGTACTGCGGGATGGTGGCGGTGTCGGTCGTGGTCTTCACGAACTCGTGCCAGCCGAGCGCCGTCTTGCCGTACTTCTTCACGATCGGCAGCGTCCGGTCCATGAACGTCTGGTAGTCGGCGTCGGGCGTGGAGAGCGCCTCGTCGCCGCCGATGTGGAAGTACGGGCCGGGCGTGAGCGCGGCGATCTCGCGGATCACGTCGTCCACGAACTGGTAGGTGATCTCCTTGTTCACGCACAGCGAGGAGTAGCCGACCTCGATGTCCGTGCGCAGCGGCGGGGCCTGGCCGTTGCAGTTGAGCTCCGCGTACGACGCCAGCGCGGCGTTGGTGTGGCCGGGCAGGTCGATCTCGGGGATCACCGTGATCTTGCGCGAGGCCGCGTACTGCACGATCTCGCTGTACTGCGCCTTCGTGTAGTACCCGCCGGGGCCGCCGCCGACCTGCGTGCTGCCTCCGTACGTCGCGAGGCGCGGCCAGCTGTCGATGACGATCCGCCAGCCCTGGTCGTCGCTCAGGTGGAGGTGGAAGTAGTTGATCTTGTAGAGCGCCAGCTGGTCGATGTAGCGCTTCACCGTCTGCACGGGGTGGAAGTGGCGGGCCACGTCGAGCATCGCGCCGCGGTAGGAGAAGCGCGGGTGGTCGACGATGAGAGCGCCCGGCACGGTCCACGGACCGGCCTGCGCGGTCGTGCTCTCCACCTTGGCGGGCAGCAGCTGCCGCAGCGTCTGCACGCCCGCGAACAGGCCTTCCGCGGTGTTGGCGCGCAGGACGACACTGCCCGCCGAGACGTCGAGCTGGTAGCCCTGCTGACCGACCGCGGCCGGCGCGCCCGAGAGCAGCAGCGAGATGCCGTCCGACGGCGTGCCGGACGTGTCGGAGACCGGGAACGCGTAGCCGGTCGAGGGCCGCAGCACGCCGGCCAGGAAGGTGCCCACGTCACGGGCGGCCGGTGCGGTGTAGATCTTCGTGGCGGCCGTCAGCGTGTGCGTGACACCGCTCTTGGCCTGCACCGACACCGGGACCGGCACCAGGCTCTGCAGTGGCTCCGCGGCTTGCGACTGCGCGCTCACGGACAGCGCTGCGGTGACAGCGACGACCGCGGCCAGAACGCGAGTTCTCACGACTCCTCCTCACGAGTCGGGGGCGGCGACCCTGCCTCCAGCGTGCTCAAGCATCCCTTTTGTCGTCAATGGTCTGAGCCAATTCTTTGTTCGGGACCGGCTCGAAAGCAGCCTTCCGGGCCGTCCGGCGCAGCGTCCGGAGCAGCACGGGCGCCGTCACCGCGACGATAACGGCGGTTGTCGACCCAGGGTCGTGCGGGAGGGATCGATTCGAGTCAAATGGCTGTGAGCCGGGCCATCCACCGGCAGAATCGGCGGCATGGGGGAATTCGAGGAGCTGGTCCGCACCGCCGCGCCGTCGGTCGAGGCGCTGATCCCGGCTGAACCGGCGGCCGAACTGGGCCGGCACACCGCGCGCAGGAGCCCGGACCGCTTTCCCGGCGGATCGGTCGCGCAGCAGGCGTTGCACCTGTTTCCCGGGCTGACCGCGGAACGGCTGCTGGGCGCGCTGGAACTGGGTGTCGCCCGGCTGGACCTGACCGCGCCCGCCCACGTCGTCGCGGGCCTGCGGCCGCTGCCGGACGGCAACAGCTTCATGTTGCTGTCGGCGAACGGGCAGAGCGCGATGACGACACCGATGAGCATGGTGAACGCGGTGCACCCCGGCGCCGCCGACCTCGTCGTCGAGCGGGTGCGCGCACTGCTCCCGGACCTCGGCGACGTCACGGGCGACGAGGCGGCCCTCGCCGCGAAGCGCGGCGCCGCACACCTCGCCGTGGCGGTGGTCGTGTCGAGGGCCGTGCTGAACGCGCTGGGCACGCCGACCGCGGCGGATCCGGTCGCCGCCATCGGGATCGCGATCGGCGCGACCGCCGAGGTCCTGCCGGACGTCCCGATGCCGGCCGCGTACGAGCAGGCGTTGCTGGAGAAGCGGCGCGCCGAGTACAGGGGCTCCTCCTGGAGCACGACCGTCCCGGTGTTCGACCACGAGTTCGTGTTCGCCGAGGAGGCGGCCCTCCCCGGCACGGACTTCACGGCGACCGGGCTCGTCGCCGCGATCGACACCGGGTTCGCCGTGCGCACCGGGATCGCGGAGGGCACCGTCCCGGTGTCGGTGCGGGTGGTGCTCGACGAGCCGGGAGAGCCGGACCTCGCCGACTGGGACGAGGTGGCCGAGACGAGCTTCACCGCTCGCAAGGGCGACGCGCGGTTCGGGCACGGCGGGATGCCGCCCTGGCCGGGCGATTTTCGCGTCCGCGTCCACGCGCACGGCCGCGACGGGGACGACGACGAGAGCCACCACCTGCTGATCTGGCCCGCGCCGCACGCGGAACCGCTGGTGCACAAGAAGACCGACCGGGTCGGCCACCGCCTGCGCGGGGAACCGGAGCCCGCCCGCGCGGCAGCCCCGGAGGCCGCGCTGAGGTGGCTGCCCGCCCTGCTCGGTGCGGCGGCGACCGTCACGGTGGTCACCGGCGTGGCCGACGTCGACGGCTTCGGACCGGACGCGATCACCGTCGAGGTCGACGGCGGCGTCGTCGTGCTGGAGTCCGACGGCTTCGCCGGTACCGAACGCGGGGTGCTGGAACGCCTGTCCCGCAACGGAAAAGCGGCCAGCCACTTCTGGAACGGCAACGGCGACAGGTGCCTGTCGTTCGCCCGGGCCGGCCGCGTCCTCGTCTCCCGGGAACCCTGGGAGCACACGGACTTCGGCGACGACCCGGAGGTCGCCGCCGCCCTCGCCGGGCTCGACTTCGGTGCGTGGCGGCACAAGGAGGCCAAGGGGATCACGGCGGTGGCCCGCTTCACCGGCGTCGCGCTCCCCCAGGACGAACTCACGGCCGTGATCCGCGCGAGGGTCAGTAGGTGGGAAGGCTGAGGCTGTTCACGACCTCGGCGAACTCGTCGGTGGGCGCGCCCCCGCCGGCCTGGTTCTTCAGCGCAATGTCCTGGTTCGCGAGCACGTAAGGGCGCAGGATCTCCTCGTAGCGCCGGAAAGCCGTCGAGGGGTCCTTCGCCAGCTCGCCGGCGAGCACGTACGCGCCGACCAGCGCCATGCTGGTGCCCTGCCCGGACAACGGCGAGCCGCAGTAGCCGGCGTCGCCGAGCAGCACGACGGTGCCGCGCGACCAGGAGTCCATCCGGATCTGGCTCATCGAGTCCATGTGGAAGTCCGGCGCCTCCCACATGTGCTTCACCGCGGTCGGCCACACCCAGCCGGCGCCCTCGAACTTCTCGGCGATCAACCGGCGCTGCGCGTCCACGTCGCGGTGGTCGAAGTCGACCTCGCCCGTGAAACCCATGTAGACGCGGCACTCCGTGTTCGACCGGGCGCTCATGATCCCACCGCCGATGACGTCGCCCTGCTGGAACGTCTGCCAGTGGTCGAGGCCGAGGAAGTTCGGCGCGGTGAAGACGGCGAGGTTCGTGCCGAGGTGCGAGACGAACCGCGACTCGGGCCCGAACACGAGCCTGCGGACCTGGGAGTGCAGGCCGTCCGCGCCGACGACCACGTCGAAGTCGCGCGGTGGCGCCTTCTCGAACGTGACGCGGGTGCCGTCGATCGAGGTGATGGTGTCGTCGAAGAGGTACTCGACGCCGTCGGCCGCGTCGAACAGCATGCGGGCGAGGTCGTCGCGCAGCAGTTCGATGTCGGGGCTCGACAGGTCGCCGCCGCTCACGGTGTGGGTGGTGGAGCGGAAGAGCTCGGTGCCGTCGGCGTCGACCACGTTCATGCCGCGCATGTTCGTGCTGGACGACCGCAGCCGGTCGCCGAGACCCATTCGCTCGACGACCTCCAGCGCGGGTCCGCGGACGTCGATGGCCTGGCCGCCGGGCCGCAGGGCGCGGTGGCGCTCGACCACCGTGACGGTGAAGCCGTGGCGGCGCAGCCAGTAGGCGAGGGCGGGGCCGCCGATGCTGGCGCCGGAGATCAGGACGTTCTTCACGGTGTTCCCCCTGTGGGTCGGTGATGCCCACAAGGTGCCGACCGGCGCTGACCGCCGGCTGACCGGACGCGGTCAGTGCCGGACAGCGATCCGGTACGCCGAGGTGCCGAGGCCGGAGGGGCCCTGCTGGAAAACGGGCAGCTCCGCGGTTTCGGTGTAGCGGCTGGTCTCCTCGTGCCAGTGCACGATCCCGGCGATCCAGTCCTTCAGCTCGTCGGCGTACCGGATCAGGCCGGCGCGCGCCCCGGCGTCCAGCGCGAGGTCCTCGAAGAGCTTCGGCAGATCGGTCTCGACGGACTCGACGAACTGGCCGAGGCGGGCGTCCATCAACGCGCAGGTGATCTCGAAGGCGCGTTTCTGGGGCACACCGAGGAAGTTCTCGACGACGCGCACCATGTTGTGCACCTCGCCCTCGTGCTGGATCTCCTTCCGGTACGAGAAGACGTCGTTGAGCATCGTGCAGTAGTCCATGGCCGAACGCTCCATCGTCTGCACGACCCGCGTTTCCCACAGCTCCGCCGGGACGGTGGCGGAGTGCGAGAAGCGCGAGAGCGACGTCGTCAGCTCGGAACCGAACGTGCTGCGCCGCATCTCCACGTAGTCGACCGGGTCGGGGATGCGGTTGTGGTGCATGTTGACCACCTCCCACACCCACGCGTCGAGCATCGCGTCGATCGTGTCCCGGAACGTCGCCCGGAAAGCGGGCGTCATGGGTGCCGCGGTCCGCCCCCACAGGTCGGCCAGCGAGAGCTCCATGGCGTTGGCGGGCAGCAGGGTCTGCACGAGGTCGAGCGGCATGCACGCCTTGAGCCGCGCCGTCTGCGTCTTCAGGCCGAGCAGGTTGCGGGTCTGGCCGAACCACAGCGGGTAGACGTCGTCGGCGTAGGTGCCCCAGGTGAGCCAGCAGCCGGACAGGAACAGCTCTTCCGGCGTCGCGTCCGGGTCGATGCCGGCCGAGCACAGCGGGAAGTCGAACCCGCGCACCTTCGCCGCGTCCCAGACGCCCTCGCTCGTCATGCCGTGCTCGACGGCCCACGCGACGCACTCGTCTCTGGCCTGGTCGACGTGCGGGCTCAGGGTCAGCGTGAACGGCGTCGTGAACTCCGGCAGCACGTACGGCTCGACGACCTTCGGCGTGCTGGAGAACTGCCGGATCCGTTGCGGCATCGTCCTGGCGTACGAGCCGAGGATCCCCGGTTGCGGCTTCGGGGCCTTGTTCATGTAGCGCGACGACCGCAGGTGCCACTCGTGCCCGCCCGCCTGCCAGTCCTGCAGGCCCTTCACGTAGCCCAGGACGGCCGCGCGCCCGATGGGGTCGATGGCGTGCTCGTCCAGCAGGATCGGCACCTCGGTGAGCGCCGTGTGCTCGAACTGGTGCAGCCGCGAGGTCAGCAGGTCGTTGACGGCCTCGGCGGCCTGCTGGGTGGGGAGGCCGAGGAACTTCTCGAACACCAGCACGCCGTTGGACAGCTCGCCCTCGTCGAGCACCTCGCGTTCGTAGGAGAACAGGTCGTTGCGCAGGTGCACGGCGTCGCTGAAGGTGTCCCTGAGCACCCCGACGGGCCTGCTGGACGCGATGCCCGCCGGCACCTCCAGGCCGACGGCGTGCTCGACGAGGTTCGCGCTCCACGGCGCGCCCCCGACCTTGCGGCGCATCTCGACGTACTCGATGGGGTTGGACAGGCGCCGGGTGCTGATGTTGTGCAGCTCCCACATCGACTCGTCCAGCAGGTGCTTCGTGTTGGCGGCGAACCGTTCGCGCCAGTCGCGTGAACGCGCCGGGACGGTGCGGCGCCAGAGGTCGGCGAGGCCCTTCTCGACCGGGTTGGCGGGGGTTTCCCGGATGACGCCGTTGAGGGGCATGAAGAGCCGGAGGCGGTCGAGGTGGGCCTGCGCGCCCTCGATGTCCGGGTTCCGCTTGTACAGCTCGACGAAGTGGTCGTCGAAGTAGAAGACCCACACGTACCAGTCGGTGACGAGGTCGAGCACCTCACCGTCGCAGTCGGGGTGGGTGTAGGCGCAGAGCAACCCGTAGTCGTGCGACTCCAGGTCCCCGGCGGTCCAGACACCGTTGCCGATCATGTCCATCTCGTGCGCCCAGGCACGGCTGTGGACGCGGGCGCGGTCGAGGTTCGGGTTCAGCCGGGCCGGGTGGGGCGTGTAGAACTCCGGCAGCTGGAACGGCATGTGCGTTGGACCTCCGCGCGTCGGGCTGGACGCACTGCACGCAACCAGCCCGGCGCACGCGAACGCCAGATGGTGGCACCGTGATCCACACGAGCGTGGCGTGGTGTCGCCCGTTCAGCCCAGCGAGGTCGCGGAGGGCGATACTCAGCGCACCAGCGACTGGGCGCTGAGCTTCACCGGGAACGGGAATTGCAGCTCGATGATTTCCTCACCGTCGGAACGGGCCTGTTCGACGTAGACGCCGTTTTCCAGGTGCAGGCACCGCAGCCACGGGGCGTCGTAATCGATCATCCAGTAGTTCTCGCAACCGACTTCCTGGAACTTCGCCCGCTTGAGTTCGAGGTCCACGTGTCGCGTGCGCGGCGACAGGACCTCGACCGCCAGCACCGGCGGCCCGATGAGCGCCTGTTTCGAGAACTGCTCCCGGCGCCCCACCACCAGGTCGGGGATGAAGACCGTGTCGTCGGCGAGCACGACGTCGACCGGAGCCGGGAGGACCTCGAGCTCCGGTGGGCAGGCAGCGGTCAGCGCCACCAGCAGGCGGGCGACCACGCGCTGGTGCACGGGGCGGGGTGAGGGGCTCATGACCAGCACCCCGTCGACGAGTTCGAAACGGTGCCCGTCATCAGGCATCGCCTCCAGGTCCGCCCACGTCAGCGGTCTGCCGTGGGGAAACGTCGGGACACCACCCATGGTGCGTTCCACCCCCTGGTCGAGGCCACCGTCCGCCGGACGGATCCCGGCGATGCCATTAGACAAGACTGGTCCGGTTCGCACGACTCGCAAGCCCCTTTTGGCCGACCCCACACCACTGCACGCACACCGCTCCGTCAACACCGTCCCGCAGGGTGAGCGGTGACTGGTCCTGCCGTGGACGGCACCACCCGGACGGAGCAGCGAGATGGTTTCAATCGAACAAGTGGCTAATTTTGGATCAATTTTCGGGCGATTTTCGGTAACGCACCCCGCCCCGCCAATTGTCCGCGAATGCGACCCTAACGGAATCTTACGAGCGCGCCAAGCACTCCGTTGGAGCAATACCTCACGAGTACCTCACACTGCGGTGATCAAAACACGTCCCGACGCATTCCGATGAATCCGTGTGATCGCGGTGGGGACGCCGTGGGGACGGGCTCGCACACCCTCGGTGGCATCACCACCGAGGGGAGCCAGGGGATGCGCAGGACGTCGGACAGGATCGGTCAGTGGGTGGCCTTCGCCGTGCTGGCGGCGGCCGTGATCACGCTGGTGGCGCTGGGGATTGCGCTTTAGCGAGGATCCGCTCCGCCACGGCGACGGCCCTGGGCTGGCGCAGGCGCTCGGCGGCGCGCACGGCCCGTTCGCCGTAGCGGACGGCGGTGTCGCGGTCGCCGAGCGCCAGGTGCAGGCGGCACATCTGGCCGAGCACCCGGTCACCCGCCCACCGGCGCTGGGAGCGCTCGACCGCGGCCAGGCACCACTCGCCGTACCGCACCGCGTCGGCCAGCCGGCCCTCGATCTCGGCGAGGATGGCCAGCACGAAGGAATGGCCCAGCTCCGCGTAGTGGTCGCCCATGTCCTTCATGGTCTGCAGGACCTCGTCGTCGTCGGTCACCCCCATGCCCGTCCGGTAGAGCTCCGCCGCCGCCCGTGCCATCTCCAGCGCCTTGCCCGGCATGCCGAACTCGAGCGCCGTGTGGGCGAAGTCGGACCGGGCGGTGGCCTCGCCCCGCCAGTCGCCCACCTCCTGGTAAGCGGCCAGCGACCGCTCCAGGTAGGCGACGCAGTCGTCGTCGTTGGACAGGTGGTAGTGCACGAAGCTGATGTCCTGCAACGCCATCGCGGCGCGGTTCACGTCGCCGTGCGCTTCCATCAACGCGAGCGCCGACTCGAGGTGCGATATCGCCCTGTCGTTGTCGCCTCGCAGCGCGTACATGACGCCGACGTTGTGCAGCGCCCTCGCCTCACCGGTCGGCGCTCCCGCGCTGCGCATCAGCTCCAGGCCGCGGTCGAAGTACTCCTGTGCGTTGTCGAGGTCGTTGCGTTCCCGCGCGATGATCCCCAGCAGGCCGAAGACCGACGCCTCTCCCCGCACGTCCCCGATCTGGCGCATCAGGTCAAGCGCCTCGTGCAGGTGCTTGAACGGAGTGTCGTCGTTGCGGTTCATGTAGGCCGAACCCAGGCCCTTCAACGCTTCCGCGCGGGCCTTCAGATCACCGAGCTGGTGCGTGGCGGCCAGCGCGACGCTCTGCAGTTCGATCCGCTCACGTCCGTAGCCGCGGAGCAGGTAGTGCGCGAGGTGGTGCGGCAACTGCCACGCGTGCGCGTAGTGGCCGCGATAGGCCGCCAGGTACACGGCGGCCCTGAGGTTGCGGCGTTCGGTGTCGAGCCACGCCACGGCCTGCCGCGGGGTGGTGAGCGGGGGTGGGTCGAACGGCAGGTACCGCACCGCGGAGGCGATCTGCGGGCTTCCCGGAGCTATCCTGAGCTCCGCCGTGCTCGCCACGTGCAGGTAGTAGTCGAGGATGCGCAACACCGCCTCCTCGGTCTCCTCCGGCTCCACGCACGCCTTCGCGTGGTCCGCCAGCAGGTCGTGGAACCGGTAACGCCCGTTCTCCTTCTGCTGCACCAGGTGCGCGTCGAGCAGCTCGTCCAGCAGCCGTTCGGCCTCGGCACGGGTCGTGCCGATCACCGCCGCCGCCAGGTGGGCGTCCCAGTCCTGGCCCGTGTGCAACCCCAGCAACCGGAACAGCCGCTGCTGCTCGGCGGTGAGTTGCTGGTAGGACAACGCGAACGCGCCCGCGACGCTGCGTTCGCCCGCGATCAGTTCGGCCAGGCGCTGCTCGCTCAGACGGCGGACCAGGTCCTGCGCGGACCACGCCGGCCTGGTGCGCCAGCGGGCGCCGACGATCCGCACGGCGAGCGGGAGGTGGCCGCAGAGCCGCACGACCTCCCGGCAGTCCTCTCCGGTCCTGCGGGCGATGCTCGCCAGCAGCTTCAGCGAGTCCTCTTCGGACAGCACGTCCAGCGAGATGGTGTGGGCGGCGTCCAGGTCCACCAGGCGGCGCCTGCTGGTCACGAGGACGAGGCCGGCGCCCGGCAGGAGCGGGCGGACCTGGGCGGCGCTGCCCGCGTTGTCGAGGACCACGAGTGCCTTGCGGTGCGCCATTTCCGCGCGCCACCGGGCGGCGCGGGCGTCCAGGCCGTCCGGGATGCTTTGCGCGGGCACGCCGAGGGCCGTGAGCAACGCCATCAGGGCGTCCGACGGGGTGCGCGGCTCGACGCCCGCCGTGTGGGAGTGCAGGTCCACGAACAGCTGTGCGTCGGGGAAACGGGCTGCCAGGCGGTGGGCGGCGCGGACGGCGATGGTCGTCTTGCCGATGCCCGCCATGCCGTCGATCGCGGTGATCGCGACGCACCCGGACGGCACGGCGGCGAGGATCTCGTCCAGGTCCTCGGTGCGGCCCGCGAAGTCGGCGATGTCGCCCGGGAGGTCGTTGCGGGCGCGCGGTCTGTTGTCGGCCGTGAGCACCTGCTGGTGGGCCCGTTGCAGGTCCCGGCCGGGGTCCAGGCCGAGCTCCTCGGCGAGGCGGCCGCGGATGTCGTCGTACGCCTGCAACGCCTCGGTCTGCCGGTCGCAGCGGTGCAGCGCCACGACCAGCTGCGCCCACAGCCGTTCCCGGACGGGGTGCTGGCGGGTGAGCGACCGCAGTTCGGGCACCAGCCGCTCGTGGCCGCCGCGGGCGAGGTCGGCCTCGATCCGGGCTTCCAGCGTCGTCAGGTACTTCTCCGTCAGCGCGGGCACGTGGTCGCGTTCCAGGGCGTCGCTGCCGATGTCGGCGAACGGGCGCCCGCGCCACAACGCGAGTGCCTCACGGGGTTCCAGGTGGTCGAACCGGTGGACGTCGACCTCGTCGGGCCGCACGTCCAGCAGGTACCCGCCGGGCCTGGTGAGCACCAGCGAGGGCAGCACCTCGCGCAGGCGGCCGACCGCGGTCTGCAGCGCGTTGCGGGAACAACCGGCCAGGTCGACCAGCTCGTCGACCGGAACGACCTGGCCGGGCCGCAGCAGCAACGCGGCGAGCACCACGCGCCGCTTGCCGGGCGGGACGTGGACGTGGCGCCCGTCGAGCACCACCTCCAACGGCCCGAGCAGGCCGAACGACCTCACGTCCACTGACCCCAGTGCACGACCTCGTCGAACGACTTGCGCTTGCGCCGCAGCGGCGAGGCCCCCTCGGAGATGCCCTCCTCCGCCGGGTGCCCGATCGCGATCATGCCGATCGGCACGTACGCGTCCGGCACGCCGAAGGCCGCACGCAGCTCCGGCCAGGTCTCCTTGTCCGTGCCGAAGAAGACGGCACCCAGGCCCTCGTCGACGGCGGTCTGCAGGATCAGCAGCGCGGCCATGCCCGTGTCGATGTCCCAGTACGGCACCGGCCAGCGGTCCTCGTCGCCGAGCGAGGTCCAGGCCTTGTCCGACTGGGAGTAGCGCTCGAGGTAGACGGACTTGGCGGAGAACGGGATGACGACGACAGGCGCCGTCTTCGCCTCTTCCCCGCCCCACCACTCGAACATCTCGCGGAGCTCGACCAGCTCCTCACCCCGCAGCACGAGGAACCCCTGGCCCTGCGAGAACCCCGCCGACGGACCGCGCACGGCGTTGCGCATGATCCGTTGGATGCTCTCGTCGCTGACCGGCTCGTCGGTGAACCTGCGCACCATCCGCCGGCGACGGACCACGTCCTGGAACTCCACGGCTACCCCCAGTCGTCTCGACTCGACCGTAGCGCAGGGGTCAGAGCCGGCGCAGGCCCGCCAGCACGCGTTCGAGCAGCATCCCGTCCGGCCTGTCGCCGCCGTAGGACGACGCCGTGCGGTGCACGTCGATCAGCCCGTGCCCGGCCATGTCGCCGAGCAGCACCTTGGTGACACCCAGCGGCAGCCCGCGCAGGGCGGCGATCTCCGCCACCGAACGGGGCTGCGCGCACAACGCCAGCACGTCCTGGTGTTCCGGGCGCACGGCCGTGGCCGAGAACTCGTTGACCGAGACCAGGGTCTCGATCTCCAGGTGCACGTCGGAGGTGGTGCGGCCGCCGGTCCACGCGTAGGCGCGCACGATCGACGACGAGTCGTAGCCCGACTCGACCGACGGCAGCGGCGGGATCTCGTCGAACGGGAGGGTCGCGTACGGATCCGGCTCCGGCGGCGGTTCCGGCGCGCGCTGGGCCTTCTTCTTGCCGCGCTTGCGGATCCGCTCGCTGTCGAAGCTGAACCCGCTCATCAGGTCACCGAAGTTGACCTGATCGTCCGGTTCCCCGCTCACAGGAGCTCAGCCCTCAGCTCGGGAGTGAGCAGCTGGCCCACCTGGCGGACGACGACCGTCATCTCGTAGGCGACCTGCGCGACGTCGGCCGACGACGACGCGAGCACCGCGAGGACCGAGCCGTCGCTGATCGAGGACAGCAGCATGACGCCCTTGTCCATCTGCACGACCGTGCGGACGACCGCCTCGCCGGCGAAGCACTGCGACGCCGACTCCGCGAGCGAGACCACTCCGGCCACGATCGCCGCGAACTGCGGCGCGACGTGCGCCGGCAGCTTCGACGTCGAGATCAACACCAGGCCGTCCGCGGAGATCACCACGGCGTGCTCGAGACCGGGCGTGCGTTCGGCGAAGTTGGTGACCAGCCAGCCGAACTGGTCCACCTGCGTGCTCATCGACTCTCCTGGTTCTCGGGAAGGCCGCGCTGCACACCGCGCTGGAAGGCGTTGAGGAAACCTCGTGCGGCTTCTGGCGTCTGACGTGCGGGTGCGGGGGGAGGTGGCGGTGCGGCGGCGGCGGCCGTCGTCGTCTGCTGGAACCACGAGGTCTGCTGCCGTTCGATCGCCTCCCCTCGGAAAGACTCCCAGGACTCTTGCCGCCGTGGTGCCAGTTCGGCCGGAACCAACACGATCGCGCGAGTCCCCTTGCCTTGTTTCGCGTCCAGACGTACCACGATCTGGTGGCTCGCGGCGAGCCTTCCGACGACGAAGAGACCCATCTCCCGGAAGACCTGCACGTCAACACCTTCGCCGGCGGCCTCGAGGCGTTCGTTCACCGCGGCGAGCGCCTCGGGGTCGATGCCGATGCCGTTGTCGACGACGTCGATCTGGACGATGCCGCCCGCCTCGATCGACGCGCTGATCGAGACCTGGGTGTGCGGCGGCGAGAACGCCGTCGCGTTGTCGAGGAGCTCGGCGAGCAGGCGGACCAGGTCGCTCGCCACGTAGCCGACGACCTCGGCGTTGGGTGCCGTGTGCACCATGACCCGCTGGTACTGCTCGATCTCCGCGGCCGCCGCGCGCAGCACGTCGGTGAGCGGGATCGGCTTGTGGAACCGCCGGGCCACGTCGCCGCCGGAGAGCACCATCAGGTTCTCGTTGTTGCGGCGCATGCGGGTGGCGAGGTGGTCGAGCTTGAAGAGGTTCGCGAGCTGGTCCGGGTCCTCCTCGTACTTCTCCAGCTCCTCCATCAGCTTGAGCTGGCGTTCGACGAGGCTCTGGCTGCGGCGCGAGAGGTTCACGAAGATGTTGCGCATGTTCGCGCGCATCGCGGCCTGCTCGATCACCGACTTCACGGCCTGCTGGTGCACCGCGTCGAACGCGCGCGCCACCTGGCCGAGCTCCTCGGTCGTGTCCACGGGCACGGGCTCGATCTTCGTGCTGCCGCGTCCGGTGGCGACCATCTCGGGGAGCTTGTTCCACGCCACGTCGAGCGCGGACCTGCGCAGCGTGTTCAGCGAGCGCAGCAGGTAGCGACCCACGCCGAAGCCGATGGTGGCCGCGAGGATCAGGGTGGCGAACAGGATGACGGACGCCGTGCCGGCCTGGTCGCTGGTCTCGTCGCGCAGCCGGTTCGCGGTGCTCAGCAGGTCGTCCTGCATGCCCTGCACGACGCTGTCCATCGACTTCCCGACCGCGCCGGAGGCACCGCTCCACTCCGCCGCCGAGATCGGCAGCGGGGTGGGCCTGGTGCCGGCATTGGGACCGTCGGAGGTCGGGTGCAGCATCGCGGCGGCGAGCATCTTGCGGTGCGCCTCGATGTCCGGCCCGTTGAACTTCGACGTCCAGTAGGTGTTCATCTGCTCTGGCGTCGCGAGAGCCGCGAACTGGTCGGCGATGTAGCCGAGCTTGACGTTCGACTCGAGCAGCGCGCGCACCTCGGCACTGGTCAGACGGCCGCGCTCGAGCCCCGCCAGCACGACCGACTGCTGGTTCATCACCTCTTCCTGCACGTGCAGGGCGTGGTGCATGCCCATGGCCGTGCGGGAGAGCGCGATGTCGCTGAACTCGCCGGCGAGGACCTCGTCCACGGCGAGCATCGACTCGGTGACGGCGGTGTAGCCGGCGAGCGCGGCCGGCACGTCGCCCGCCTGCTCGCGCAACCGCGGCAGGCTGCCGAGCTTCGCCGTCACGTCGGCCACCCTGGCCGTCATGACCTCGCTGAACCCGGCCTGGCCGATCTGGCCGCGCAGCCCCTCCAGCGCTCTCTCGGTGCGGCGCGACCGGTCCGTGAGCGACTCGGCACCCGACCCCTCGGCGATGGCCCGCCGCTCTCCCTGCACCCCCTCGATCACCGGGACGAGGGAGGCGCGGACCTTCACCAGCCGCTGGAACTCCGCGTAGGAGTCGGCCCGGTCGATGTAGGACATGATCTGCAGAACGCCGACGCCCGTCGCGATGATGACCGGAACGATCAACACCGCGGCGAGCTTCACCGGCAGGCGCCAGTTGCGCCAGTTGACGAGCGCGTTGAACATCAGACGAAGAGCTTGGCCGCGTTCAGGAAGAGCCGGTACAGGCCGTAGGCGAGCGGCAGGCCCACCCACAGCCACGCTCCGATCAGCAACAACGTGCTCGATCGGTTCTCCTGGGGTGAGCTCACTTCTTCACCGCGCCTTCCGCGTCCTGCTTCTCGGCCGACTCGGCGGCGTCCGCAGCTTCTGCTTCGTTCCACTTGGCGACCGCGTCCTCGTCCCGCTCGGGCGAGGGCTGCGCGGTCCCGGCCGCGGATTCGTGGAACTTCGGGTTGACCGGGCGGATCAACTCGTTCGCGACGAAACCGACGACCAGCAGCGAGATCATGATGTAGAACGACGTGGCGTACAAGTCAGGACCGGTGTGTCCCGCCTTCTTGCCCGCGTCCGCGATGGCGTTGACGATCAGCGGCCCGAGGACACCGGCCACGGACCACGCCGTGAGCAGGCGGCCGTGGATCGCGCCGACCTGGTAGGTGCCGAACAGGTCCCGCAGGTAGGCCGGGACGGTCGCGAAGCCCGCGCCGTAGAACGACAGGATCACCATCGCCGCGATCACGAACAGCGGGGTGCTGGTCGAGCCGACGGTCAGCAGCACCAGGTAGAGCAGTGCGCCGACGCCGAGGTAGAGGCGGTAGATGTTCTTGCGGCCCACGATGTCCGAAGTGGACGACCAGACGAAGCGGCCCGCCATGTTCGCGGCGGAGAGCAGCGCGACGAAACCGGTGGCGGCAGTCGCGGCGACCGGCGTCGAGGACTCCTTGAAGAAGTCGACCAGCATCGGGGCGGCCTTCTCCAGGATGCCGATGCCCGCGGTGACGTTGAAGCACAGCACGACCCACAGCAGCCAGAACTGCGGCGTCTTGATCGCGTTGTTGGCGGAGACGTTGAACGCGACGGTCGCCTTCGGCCTGTCCTTGAGCAGCGCCTCCTTCTCCGCCGTGAACTCCTTGGAGGGCAGGCGGATCAGCAGGACGCCGAGGCTCATGAAGACCGCGTAGGCGATGCCGTGCACGAGGAAGGCCTGGCCGATGCCCGTCGTCGTGGAGCCGAACGCCGTCAGCATCGAGGTCGACCACGGCGACGCGATCAGCGCACCGCCGCCGAAGCCCATGATCGCGATGCCGGTGGCCATGCCCGGCCGGTCGGGGAACCACTTGATCAGGGTGGAGACCGGCGAGATGTAGCCGATACCGAGGCCGATGCCGCCGACCAGGCCGTAGCCGAGCACGACGACCCAGTACTGGCCGGCCCAGACGCCGAGCGCCGAGATCAGCAGACCGGAGCAGAAGGCGATCGTGGACATCAGCATCGCCCAGCGCGGGCCCCTGCGCTCCACCGTCGTGCCGAGCACGGCGGCGGACAGCCCGAGCATCACGATGCCGAGCTGGAACGGGAGTGCGGACTGCGTTCCCGTGATGCCAAGCGATTTCTCCAGGGGCGTCTTGAAGACGCTCCAGGCGTACGCCTGACCAATGGAGAGATGAATCGCCAGAGCCGCAGGCGGAACGAGCCAGCGGTTCCATCCGGGAGGCGCGACTTGGCGTTCGCGCGCTAAGAACCCCACTTTATCCCCAACCGTCACCAATAACGCGGACCGACCGGATCCTAGGCCAGGTGCACACGTGCGACAACGGTCTTGAGGAAGCCTTCAGGTGTTGCACGTCTCGCAACTTCCGCGATCAGCTTGGTACAACCCCCGGGTCGAACCATTTGAGACGAATGAAAAGCCCGGGTTCCTGTCCGGTTGTGGTCCGATTCGGGTTCGCGGTTGGTCCGGTTTGGCCCGATTCCGCGCACCACGCGACATTGACTGCACACGTGAGGGCGCTACAGTAGGCGCCGCACACCGAGGGGCAGGGCCACATGACCAAGGCGATGAGGTCGCCTGGCGAAGCGCACCACGAGTACCGGGAAATCCGGGGTTTCGCGTCGTTCGACGACCCCGATGCTTTGTCGTACGTCGATTCCGACGGGCGCCCGAACTTCGCGCTGATTCAGCAGACCGACGAATTCCGCGTGTTGCGTCGCCGACTCACGACGTTCATCTTCCCGATGACCGCGCTTTTCCTGGCGTCCTACCTGACCTTCGTACTGCTGTCCGCGTACGCGAAAGACTTCGTCAGCACCAAGGTGATCGGCGTGATCAACCTCGGGATCCTGCTGGGCCTCGGACAGTTTGTGACTTCGATCATCATCACGCTCGGTTATGCCCGTTACGCAAAGCGACGGCTGGACCCGCAGCGGAAATTGCTCGCCGAGATGACAGGCGTCGAGGAGTAAGGCATGCCCACCACCGGCAACCCGGTGCTGAACCTCAGCGTCTTCGCGGTGTTCGTCCTGATCACCCTGTACATCGTCTACCGCTTCAGCAGCCGCAACGTCACGGCGTCGGACTACTACGCCGCGGGCAGCTCGTTCACCGGCGCGCAGAACGGCGTGGCGCTGTCCGGCGACTTCCTGTCCGCCGCGTCGTTCCTCGGCATCTCCGGCGGCATCGCGGCGCACGGCTACGACGGCTTCCTGTACTCGGTCGGCTGGGTCGTCGCGTGGCTCGTCGGCCTGCTGCTGATCGCTGAGGGCCTGCGCAACACCGGCCGCTTCACCGTCGGCGACGTGCTGGCGTTCCGGATGCGGCAGCGCCCGGTCCGCGCGGCCGCGGCGAACGCGACGCTGGTGATCTCGTTCTTCTACATGATCGCGCAGATGGCGGGCGCCGGCGGTCTGATCGCGTTGCTGCTCAACGTGACCTCGAAGTGGGGCCAGGCGGTCCTGATCGCGGTGGTCGGCATGGTCATGGTGCTCTACGTGCTGCTGGGCGGCATGAAGGGCACGACCTGGGTGCAGATCATCAAGGCCGTCCTGCTGCTGCTCTGCGTGACGATGATGAGCATCTTCCTGCTGGGCAAGTTCGGCTTCAGCCTGTCCGGGATCATGCAGCAGGCCACCGAGAACAACCGGCTCGGCGACGCCGTGCTGGATCCCGGCGCCAAGTACGGGTTCAGCTCGACGTCCAAACTGGACTTCGTCTCGCTGGCGCTCTCACTGGTGCTGGGCATCGCCTCGCTGCCGCACGTGCTGATGCGCTTCTACACCGTGCCGAACGCCTCGGAGGCCCGCCGCTCGGTCGTGTGGGCGACGTGGACGATGGTCATCTTCTACCTGTGCACGCTGGTGATCGGCTTCGGCGCGATGGCGCTGGTGGGCACGGACAAGATCGCCGCCGCACCCGGTGGCGAGAACTCGGCCGCGCCGCTGCTCGCGTTCGAGATCGGTGGTGCGGTGCTGCTCGGCATCGTGTCCGCGGTCGCGTTCGCCACGATCCTCGCGGTCGTCGCCGGCCTGACCCTGGCGGCCTCCGCCTCGTTCGCCCACGACGTCTACGCGAACGTGATCAAGCGCGGCAACGTGGAGCCGCGCAGGGAGATCCGCGTCGCCCGGCTGACCGCCGTCGTCGTCGGCTTCCTGTCGATCCTCGGCGGCATCGCGGCGAACGGGCAGAACGTCGCGTTCCTCGTGTCGCTCGCGCTGGCGCTGGCCGCCTCGGCGAACCTGTCGACGATCCTCTACACGATCTTCTGGCGCCGCTTCAACACCACCGGCACGCTGTGGAGCATCTACGGCGGCCTCGGCTCGTGCCTAGTGCTGATCATCTTCTCGCCGGTGATGTCGGGCGCGAAGACGTCGATCTTCCCGGACGTCGACTTCGCGTGGTTCCCGCTCGGCAACCCCGGGCTGGTGTCGATCCCGTTCTCGTTCCTGTGCGGGTTCCTGGCGACGATCTTCTCGAAGCGCGAGCCGGAGATGGACGGCAAGGCGGCGGAGATGGAGGTCCGGGCGATCTCGGGGATCGGTGCCCGGACCTGACGCTCACGCCCTGCGGTCCGGCACCCCGGCGTAGTCCGGCAGCTCGACGCCGTTCAGCGCGCGGTCGACCAGCGCCATGAACGCGTCCATGTCGGGCTCCGGACCCGGTTCGGCGTCCGGGTCGGGCACGGCGAGGCTCGCCACGTGCATCCGGCCGACCTCCTGGCTCGCCTCCACCATCGGGCGCATCCGCGCCTCGTAGGCGGCGAACCCCTTCTCCGGGTCCCACCCGGCGGCCGCGAGCTCCCCCGCCAGCACGTAGGCGCCCACCAGGGCGAGCCCGGTGCCCTGGCCGGACATGGGCGAGGGGCTGAACGCGGCGTCGCCGATCAGCGCCACCCGTCCGTCCGACCAGCGGTCCATCACGACCTGGGCGACCTGGTCGAGGTAGAAGTCCGGGGCGTCGTCCGCGTGGGCGAGGATCCGCGGGGCCAGCCAGCCGAGACCCGCGGCGTGCTCGCGGAGCAGGCGCTTCTGGGCCTCGACGTCGCGGTGGTCGATGTCGAAGCCGGTGGCGGGGAACGAGAACATCGCCATCGCCTGCGTCGCGTCCCGCAGTGGCCGCAGGCCCGCGGAGCGGCCGGTCGCGGCGTCCTTGTGGTCGATCATCCAGCGGTCGATCCCGAACTCGTTGGGCACGGTGAAGAACGCCAGCACGAGCCCGAGGTGGTGCAGGTACCGCTCGCGCGGCCCGAAGACCATCGCGCGCAGCGACGAGTGCAGCCCGTCGGCGCCGATGACCAGGTCGAAGCGCCTGCTGCCGCCGCTCGCGAAGGTCACGTCGACCCCGTCCGCGTCCTGGACGAGCCCGGCGATCCGGTCACCGAACACGTACTCGACGCCGTCGCGGGTGTCGTCGTGCAGCAGCCGGGACAGGTCTCCGCGCAGGATCTCGATGTCCGCGATGTAGCCGTCACCGCCGTCGTCCTCGGCGCGGAAGGTCTCCACGACGTTTCCGTCGGCGTCCACGTTGTGAGCGCCCGCGGTGTCGGTGCAGGCCGCGCGCACCTCCGCGTCGAGGCCCATCCGCGCGATGACCTCCTTGGTCACGCCGCGCGCGTCCACCGCCTGGCCTCCTGGACGCAGGCCGGGCGCCCGTTCCACGACGGTCACCTCGGCTCCCCGCCTGTGCAACCAGTGCGCGAGCGCGGGTCCCGCGATGCTCGCCCCCGCCACCAACACCCTGACACCGCTCACCGCGGCCTCCGATCGCCCGTTCCAGGAAGGTCCGAAGTGTACGGAGATTCGGGCCACGTGCGACCGCTTTCGCTTGCACGGCAAGCACAGACCGGCAGAATTCGGTCAGTCCGGGATGATCCCCGACTCGTGGGCGATGATCGCTGCCTGCACGCGGTTCTTCACGCCCAACTGCCGGAAGATCGTGCTCACGTACACCTTCACCGTGCCCTCGACGACGTGGAGGCGTGCCGCGATCTCGGCGTTGGACAGGCCGGCGCCGACCAGGCCGAGCACCTCGCGTTCGCGTGCCGTGAGGACCTCGATCCGTTGCGTGGCACGCGGTCGCGGGTGAGCGCGGGAGAGCTGGTCGACGACCCGCTTGGCCACCAGCGGGGACAGGAACGCGCCGCCGGCCGCGACCGCGCGGACGCCGGAGATGATCTCCTGCGGGTCCCCGGTCTTCAGCACGAACCCGGCCGCGCCCTCCCCCAGGGCGCGGCTGATGTAGGAGTCGTCCGCGAACGTGGTCAGCACCAGCGTCTTCGTGCCCGGATGGCACTCGCGGATCACCTTGGCCGCGTCCAGGCCGTCGAACACGGGCATGCGGATGTCGAGGACGGCCACGTCGGGCCGGTGCCGGGCGACGAGGTCGATCGCCGCGCTGCCGTTCTCCGCCTCCGCGACCACCTCGACGTCCCCCGCGGTCGCGAGGACGGCCTTCACGCCGAACCTGACCACCGGTTCGTCGTCCGCGAGCACGACCCTGATCAACCGCTCCTCCTGGCGAGCCACTGCTTGGACACGAGCCGATCATCCCGGAAGCACAGCTGGTGCAGGTCGTGGCGGTCGCCGTCGAACGGGTTGGGGTGCGTGCTGTAGTAGCGGCACTCGGTGCCGGGCGGCGCGGTGACGCCGAGCGGGTTGTCGACGCGGGTGCGCCACGGCAAGTCGAGGGCGTCCTCGTCTTGCCCGATTTCCGCCCGTTCGAACTGCTGCGGCGTCAGCACCGACGTCACCGCGTCGAACACCATGTAGCCCGGCACACCGATCGCGATTCCGGCGCACACGACCGATGTGATCAGCACGGTCCGGCGCGCGCTCTTGCGGATCTCCTCCTCCGTGCGCTCGCGACGGACGTGCGTCGGGGTCGTCCGGGCGCGCGGGCGTTCCGGGAGCTTGGCCCTGACCTCGAACCCGCCGTCGTCGCTCGGCGCCGCCTCGAACCAGCCGCCGACGAGCGCGACGCGTTCGGCGAGACCCACCAGGCCCTTGCCGCTGCCGACCGCCTGGGTGCGCGGCGCCGGGCCGTTCGTGATCCGCAGTTCGAGGTTGGCGGTGAGGGTGACGGTGACCTTCGCGCCGGGCGCGTGCTTGATCACGTTGGTCAGCGCCTCGGCGGTCACCCGGTGCACGGTCCGCGCGATGATCCCGTCGATCGCGGTCCTGCGGTGGTTCGCGAGGTCGACGTCGAGCCCGCTCCTCGCCACGACCTCCTCGATCGTCGCGACGGGCTCGTCCTCGTCGGCCCGCAGCACCTGCATGACGTCGGCGAGCCGTTCCGCGGCGGCCGTGACGCTGGCACGGGCGGTCTTGGCGGCCTCGCGTTGCTGTGTGGTGAGGGTCGGTTCCAGTTCGAGGGCACCGACGAGGAGCGCGGCCCGCGCGAGTTCGTGGCCGACGAGGTCGTGCATCTCGCCGGCGAGCCGGGCGCGTTCGGCGTTGCGGGCGTTGTCGACGCTGCGCTCCAGCAGGGCCGCGTGCTCCCAGCCGACCTCCCGCAGTTCCGCGAACCGGCGCCGGAACCGGCCGAACGCCCACGGCACCACGCCGAGCACGCCGACGCCGGAGGTGACGGCGAGCGCGGTGTCGGAACCACCGCGCTCGGTCAGGGCGACGACGACACCGGCGATCTCGGCCAGGGTCAGCGCGATCGCGGTCGGCCTCGGGTCGGCGGCGTGCCGTCCGGCGAGGAAGCTGAGCAGTGCCAGCGCGGGAGCGAGCGCCACCACCCGGACGTCGAACTCGACGGTGACGAGGTAGCAGACGATCCACGTCCCGAGCCCGGTCCCCAGGGCGACCGCGGGCCGGCTGCGCACGAACGCGAACGCCACCGCGAACAGGACCAGGTAAAGCAGAACCTCCCACACGGCGGCAATCATCGCAGCCGCTGCATCACCACGGTCGGCGCGTCCGCCTCCTCGCGCTTCACCGGCATCTTCTTCTTCAGCAGCAACGCGATCCCCCACGACACCAGTGCTCCGAGCGCCAGCCCGGCCATGACGTCGTGTACATAGTGGACACCCACGACGACACGCGAGGCAGCCGCCGCGATCGCGCACACCACGGCGATCCAGCCGTAGGTCCGGTGCAGCAGGAAGATCGCCATCGCCGAGGCGCCCGCGATCGTGGAGTGGTTGCTGGGGAACGACCAGTCACCGGGCGCCGGGCACTCCGCGATCGACGGCGCGGTGCGGCACGGCCGTTCCTCCTGCACGACCAGTTTGACGACCTCGCTGACCGCGTAGGCCACCACGACCCCGGCTCCCGCGAGGAACGCACGGAGCTTGTGCTGGAACCACAACAACAAGAACATCAACGCGAACACACCGAGCACCGCGTCGGTGCCCACAGTCAGCCAAGTCACCCAGCCGAAACTACGAAGGTCCTCTCGCGCGCGCCTCTGCCCATCGGAACCGGTTGCCCCTAACTTTCGACAGGGTCCCCGTCAGGCGGGCCCGGTGACCGACTCGCTCGCCATCCGGAGGACCAGGTCGTGGTAGCCCTCGGGGTTGTCGGCGCCGGACCGGCCGTCGACCAGCTCGCGCACCAGGTCGCAGTGCCCGGCGTGCTGCGCGGTCTCCGCGACGACGCGGACGAGCAGGTGCCCGAACGTCGTCCGCCTGCGTTCCTCCGGCCACCACGGCACCGAAGCGGGCGCGTCGAGCGGCAGCTGCGCGATCGACTCGTCGGAGTGCTCCCAGGCCGCGCGGTAGAGGCCGACGACGTACTCGCGGGTCTCGTCCGGCTTGACCCACAGGTCGCCGTTCTCCCAGATCGACCCGTCCTCGACCCAGGGCAGGGTGAACGACGCCGGACGGCCCGCGCTCGTGCCGAGGTAGCCGAGCTCGATGCCGACGAGGTGCTTCACCAGGCCGAGCAGGTTGGTGCCGCTCGGCACGAGCGGGCGCCGCACGTCGTACTCGCCCAGTCCGTCCAGGGAGGACAGCACCGAGTCGCGGGACTGCTGCAGGTAGCGCTGGAGGTCTGCGGCGATCATGTTCCTGCCCTCACTTCCTTCGGGTGCGCGACGGTCTGTCGTGGTGGTGGCAGGACGTCCGGCGCGGTGCCCCACTGGCTGTAGACGGCGACGAGGCGTTGCTGCCGCCGGTCGGTGGACGGCGTGGTCTGCTCGATCCGCACGACCCGGTCCTCGTCGTCCGTCTGGACCACGATCCGCACCTCGCCGATCGTGTAACCGCCGGAGCGCGGCACACCGCCCGCGGTGAACACGTACCTGTCGCCGTCGTGCTCGGTGAGGCGCAACGTCGTGCGGTCGACGTCGGCGAAGAGGTTGCCCGGGTGGTAGTAGCGCTCGTCCAGCGACAGGTCGCTCGCGTACGGACCGACCCAGGGCGCGTCGTTGAGCCCCATGCCGGAGAACGTCCTGCCCGGAGGCAGGACGAGGGCGCTGTGCTGCAGGTAGCTCTCGTCGCCCACCCGCACCGACCGGTAGTCGACGACGCGGTGCTCGCCCTCGATGTGCGCGGTGACGTCCTGCTGGGCCGTGGCACCACCGCTGGCGACGTGCAGCACCCCGGCGAAGGTCCGCTTGCGCGGCTCGACGGTGACGTCGAACCGCACCGACCCCTGCGACTGGATGGTCTGCCGCCACTCCCGCAGCAACGCCACCGGGTCCGCGGGCGACGGCGAGCACGCGGTCAGCACCAGCAGCAGGGGCAGGGCTCGCAGCATGCGACGAGTCTGGCAGCACCCGGTCGTGAAGTTTGTGCGTTCGGATCAGCGGCAACCACGAAGCATGAGCGAACACCAGTTCACGACGCCCGAAGGCGGCGGCGAGCCCGTCGACCAGGAGCCGGACGCGGTCGCGCTGGACCTCGACGGCGAGCACGTCACCGCCCCCGAGGAGACCGCGATGCACATCGAGGAGACGGAGGAGGGCGGCGGCCGCGTCGACCGCCCGGACGACGGCTACCTCGACAGTTGAGCCCCAGCGGCGCTCGAGCGCGTCACTTTAGGCTGATTCACGCACAGTGACCCCAGGTCAGCGCGCGATCGCTCGAACGCCGGTGGAGTTTCGCTGGAGCGGCCGTTCCTCTAGGACACAAGCTGACCGCAAGTGGTCATACAGTCCTTCGTGTCGGGACAAACGAGCGAAGGACAGGACCAATGACCACCACCGAGACCCTCACCGGCGACCGCGCGGACCTCCTCGAGGCCCTGCAGCAGCACCGCTGGTTCCTGATGTTCACCGCGCAGGGTCTGAGCGACGAGCAGGCGGCCTCGACGCCGACGGTCAGTGCTCTGAGCGTCGGCGGCCTGATCAAGCACGTGACGTCGGTCGAGGCGAACTGGATCAGGTTCGTCGAGGAGGGCACCTCGGCCATGGAGGCCGACCCCGGCTCCGAGGCCTACGACAGCCACGAGGCGAACTTCAAGATGGCGCCGGGCGAGACGCTGGAGGGCCTGCTCGCGCGCTACCAGGAGGTCGCGGCCCACACCGACGAGCTGATCAAGACCGTCGACATGGACCTGTCGCACCCGCTGCCGTCCGCACCGTGGTTCCCCGAGGGCAAGTCGTGGTCGGCGCGGCGCGTGTTCGCGCACATCGTCGCGGAGACCTCGCAGCACGCGGGCCACGCGGACATCATCCGCGAGACGATCGACGGTCAGAAGACGATGGGCTGAGCCCTGGGCTGAACGGTCGTTCGTTCGCCCCGCTAGACCTTCGGCGGGCTGAAGGCCGCGAGGAACTGGTCCCGGAAGTCGCTCATCCGCGACACCGGGGCCGACCCTCCCGGCTTGATCCCGTCGTCCCACTTCCACGAGTCGGTCCCGGCCACCACCGCCGGGTCCTTGGCGACGATGGTGATCGGCACGTCCCGGGAGGCCCCCTCGCCGGTCACCATCTGCGCCGGCTGGTGGTCGCCGAGGAACACCATCACCAGGTTCTCGTCGCCGTAACGCTCCAGGTACGAGATGACGGACTCCAGCGAGTACGAGATCGAGTGCGCGTAGTCGGCGCGCACGGCACCGGGGTCGCGGCCGAAGATGGACTCCGGCGGGTCGTTCGAGGCGGGCATCGTCGAGTAGATCGAGCCGTCGCCCAGCTTGTCCCAGTCGACGGAGTCCGGCGTCGGTGACCACGGCGCGTGCGAGGACACCATCGGGATCGCCGCCATCACCGGGCCGTGCTGCTTCGCGCGCTCGTTGCGTTGGAACGACTCCAAGGTGAACTGGTCCGGCGTCGTGGCGTAGCCGAAGCGCGGGCCGGCGTAGCCGAGGTCCTGGGCGGCGTAGATCTCGTCGTAGTGGAAGAAGTCGCCCTCCGGCCACGCCTGCGTGATGCCCGGGACGACGCCGACCGAACGCCACGACGACTCGCGGAACGCGCGCGGCAGCGTCAGGCGGTCGGAGGCCACCAGGTTGCGGTAGCGCTGCTGGTTGTCGATCCACAGCCCGGACAGCAGCGTCGCCTGCGCCATCCAGCTGCCACCGCCCGCGGTCGGCGAGGTCAGGTAGGCCGAACGGGCCGTGTACCCCGCCGCCTTCAGGCGATCATCGCCCTGTGCCAGTTTCGCGGCCACGTCCGGCATGTCGAGCGCCGACTTGCCGTAGCTCTCCACGAACGTGAACACGACGTCCTTGCCCTGCAACGAGGACAGCAGGTCCGAGCGGCCGTGGAACGCGTCGACCGAAGCCTCCGCCGCGAACACCTCGCGGTCGTTCAGGCCTGCCTGCACGCGCCGCGCGTGGTCGACCAGCGACGTGGCGGCGGCGTCGGAGTAGACCGGAACGCCAGGCACGGCAAGCGAAACGCACGCGACGGCCAGCACGGCCACCGCGCGGATCGCGACGGGACGGCGGCCGGCGGCCACGGAACCCAGGCGCAGCACGGAAACAGCCGCGACCCACACGATGCCCACGACCAGCGCCACGGCCAGACCGACGGCCAGCACCGAGGCGAAGCGGCCGAAGGTCACGTCCACGAAGTCGATGGCGGGTACCAGCAACGGCCAGTCCAGCACGAGGTCGAAAGGCCGGTACAGCACCATGTCGAAGCCGATGTCCATGATCTTCACGACCGTGAACAGGCCCAGTGCGATACCGCAGGCGATCGCGGCGGGCCTGCGGAACCGGTCCGGCAGCAGCACGAGCACCATCACGCCGATGAGGCCTTCGAGCGGTACCCGCAGGAACGCTTCGAACGTGAACTTCTCGAGGTCGCTCGGTGCGATGAGAACGAACAACACGAACAGTCCCGCCAGGACCGTCACCGTCCGCCGCAGCACCGTCTTCACCGAGCACCCCTTTCCCGAACCCTACGAGGTAAACGCGGCGCGGCACGCCACCGGTTCAACTCCTCTACGATCGGCCTCGTGACCCGCCCGCACGTTCTGCTGAGCGTCGCCGTCAGCCTCGACGGCCACATCGACGACCGCGGCACCGAGAGGTTTCCGCTTTCCAACGCCGAGGACTTCGACCACGTCGACAGGATGCGCGCGGAGTCCGACGCGATTCTCGCCGGAGCCGAGACGTTGCGCCGCGACAACGCGCGACTGCTCGTCTACAGCGACGAGCGGCGCGCGCGGAGAATCGCGGACGGAAAACCGGAGTTCCCCTTGCGCGTCACCGTCACCAGGAGCGGCGACCTGGACCCCGGCCTGCGGTTCTTCCACTGCGGCGGCGAGCGGCTGGTCTACACGAGGAGCGCCCGGACCACCGTCGAGCACCTGGCCGAAACGAAGACCTTCAGCGATTTCGCGGAGATCCTCGACGACCTCGGCGCGCGGGGCGTGAGAAAGCTCATGGTCGAAGGCGGCACGAGCATTCACACGGCGTTCCTCGAAGCCGGACTGGCCGACGAGATCCGGGTGGCGGTGGCACCGATGCTGATCGGGCAGGCGACGGCCCCGCGTTTCGTGAATCCCGCGGAATTCCCCGGTGGACCGGCACGCCGTTTCCACCTGGAGGACGTCACGAAAGTCGGGGACGTCGCGGTGCTGCGCTACTTCCCGAAAGTCACTTCCGAACGAGCTTGAGCGCCCCGAAGATCTGCTCGCGGCGGTAGACCGCGATCACCAGCGCCCACACCACGAACATCAACGGCATCCACGCGCCCTTGAGGCCGCCGTTGGTGACGAGGAACAGCTCGGTCAGCGCGGCGCCGGCCATGATGCCCGCCAGCGCGAGGGCCGCGAGACCGCAGATGCGCGGGATGAGCAGGCCGATCGCGGTCGCGATCTCCAGCACACCGGTGAAGTACCGGAACCACTGGCCGAAGCCGATGTCGTCGAACTTCGCGACGAACTGGTCGGTGAACAGCGCGTAGCCGTTCATGAAGAACTGCACGGCGAGCGCGATCTGCAGGATCCAGACGACGACGTTGCCGACCTTCGCCGCGGTTGAGGTCTGCTCAGGCATGGCGGGATTCTCCCACCGCGACGGCGCTGTTGTTCCACAGCCAGAGCACATCGCGACCGAACGACCACACCAGCGACACCAGCGCGAGACCGACGAGCACCTCGGCGAACGGCAGCAGGCCCGACGCGGCCACGACGAGGAAGATCCCCTGCACCGCGGCGACGACCTTGCGCGCGTAGCTGGCGGGCAGCGGAGCGTTCATCCAGCGCAGGCGCCACGAGGCGGCGACGAACACGTACCGCATGAGGCCGATCGCGAGCACCCACGGACCCATGTGCACGGCCACGTAGGCGCTGAGCACCAGGATGAGGAACGCGTCGACCTCCATGTCGAACCGCGCGCCCAGTTCGGTCGACGTGCCGGTGCGCCGGGCGACCTGGCCGTCCACCCAGTCGAGGGACAACGCCACGGCCGCCAGCGTCACGACCAGCGCGACCGGGACGTCCTGACCGGCCCGGTCCGCCACCAGCGCGGTCACCGCGCCGACCATCAGGCCGCGGGCCAGCGTGACGCGGTCGGCGGGGCCTAACGCCGCGGTGCGGTGCCGTTGCATGCCGTAGCCGAGGAACGCCCACGTGGCGAAGCCGTAGGCCAGCCCGGCGGCCCAGCCCATCGGGCCGAGCCCGGCTGTGGCACCGACCACGGCCAGCGCGACGACCTGGAAACCGGCCCAGATGGCAGGCTCCCGCAGGACGGGCGCGGTCCTGGTGTGCTGAAGTGTGATCATCAGGTGCCCCTAACGAACTTCGTGCGGCGGAGGTGTTGTGAGTGACACGTACGGCGAGTGCCTTTTGGCTCAATGAATCCGGAAACGGGGAGGTTCGGCAGGTCGCACTGGCCGAACCGGGTCCGGGTGAGGTCGAGGTGCGCACGCTGTTCTCGGGCGTGAGCCGGGGCACGGAGACCCTGGTCTTCCGCGGCGGTGTCCCGGAGAACCAGTACGCGGTGATGAGGGCTCCCTTCCAGGAGGGCGACTTCCCGTGGCCGGTCAAGTACGGGTACCTCAACGTGGGCGTCGTCGAACACGGACCCGCACACCTGCGCGGGCGCGCGGTGTTCTGCCTCTATCCACATCAGACCCGTTACGTGGTGCCGGAAAGCTCGGTCACGCCGGTGCCGGAGGCGGTTCCGGCCGCTCGCGCCGTGCTCGCGGGCACCGTGGAGACCGCGGTCAACGCCGTGTGGGACGCGCGTCCGCTGGTCGGCGACCGGATCGCGGTGGTCGGCGGCGGCATGGTCGGGTCGAGCATCGCCGCGGTGCTGGCGACGTTCCCCGGCGCCCGCGTGGAGCTCGTGGACGCGGATCCGGCACGGGAGGAGATCGCCCGCGGTCTCGGCGTCGGGTTCGCCCTGCCGGGCAACGCCCTCGACGGTTGTGACCTGGTGTTCCACGCGAGTGCGACCGAACCCGGCCTCACCACCGCGCTGAACCTGCTCGCGCCGGAAGGCCGGGTGATCGAGCTCAGCTGGTACGGCGACCGGAAGATCTCGGTTCCGCTCGGCGAGTTCTTCCACTCGCGCCGGCTCACGATCCGCAGCAGCCAGGTCGGCGCTGTCGGCCGCCCGGACCGCACCTACGCCGAACGCATGGCCGTCGCGCTGGACCTGCTGGCCGACGCCAGGTTCGACGCGCTGATCACGGGCCACAGCGCGTTCGAGGAGCTCCCGGACGTGATGCCGCGGCTGGCCGACGGCACGATTCCTGCGCTGTGCCACCGGATTGACTACGGTCAGGCCCATGTTCCCGAGTGACACCACGGTCGACGTCCGGGGCAGGAGCGTGGCCGTGCTCCCGGTCGGCAGCACCGAGCAGCACGGCCCGCACCTGCCGCTCGCCACGGACTCGGTGATCGCGTGGACCATCGCGTCGGAGATCGCCGCGAGGTACCCCGAGGTGCGGCTGCTGCCGCCGATCCAGTTCTCGTGCTCGCAGGAGCACGCCGACTGGCCGGGGACCGTCAGCATCTCCGCGCGCACGTTGATCTCAGTGGTCGAGGACATCGCGGAGTCCTTGCGGCGCAACGGTGTCGAGCACGTCGTGCTGGTCAACGGCCACGGCGGCAACTACGTGCTGTCGAACGTCGTGCAGGAGGGTGAAGGGCTGGCGCTGTTCCCCGGACGGGACGACTGGGCGTTCGCGCGGGAGAAGGCGGGCATCGAGACCTCGGCCTACAGCGACATGCACGCCGGCGAGCTGGAGACCTCGATCCTGCTGCACGCGCACCCCGATCTCATCCGTCCCGGCTACGAAACCTCTGACCACCTGGCGGAGGACCGGCGGCACATGCTCACCCTGGGTCTGGCGCCGTACACCGGGTCCGGTGTCGTCGGGCGCCCGTCCCTCGCGTCAGCGCGCAAGGGCGAGCTCCTGCTCGCGGGTCTGGCCGACTCGTTCCGCCACTACCTCGACCTGTTCGGTCCTCGGACGGCGTGACAGGAACAGCACGACCGCGCCGGGCAGGGCGGCGATGAGCGCCAGCACGCCGTAGACGATGCCCGTGGTGAAGCCCTGCGCCGCGCCCAGACCGGCGGCGCCGAACGCCACCGCGAGGAACGCCTCGCGCGGGCCGAACCCGCCGATGTTGACCGGGATCGCCATGATCAGCAGCGCCAGCACGACGACCGGCGCGAGCTGGGTGGTCGTCGCGTCCGACCCGGCGGCGCGGGCGGCCACCAGGAACAGCGCGACGTAGCCCGCGACCGCGGCGGCCGACAGCCCGAGAACCGCGGGCCAGGTCCTGAACGACAGCAGCCTGATGCCGTCGGCGAGGGTGTCGACCAGTGCCCTGCGCACCGGCCGGATGTGCCAGCCGACGACCACGAGCGCGACCAGACCGGCGAGGACGAGCGCGACGGTGGTGCCGTCGGGTGCGAGGTCGAGGCCGGGCGCGGGGTGCGTGAGCAGCACCGCGAGCCCGATCCCGATGAGCACGACCTGGCCGGCGGTGCGCTCGAAGAACACGGCGCGCACGCCCCGTCCGACGTCGCCCGACTCCCGGCCGTGGTTGACCGCGCGGTGCACGTCACCGAGCACGCCGGCGGGCAGCACGGCGTTGACGAGCTGGGCGCGGTAGTAGTCGCCGACGGCGGTCTTCAACGTCAGCGGCAGGCCGAGGCGGCGCGCGACGAGGACCCAGCGACCCGCGCTGAGCACCGTCGTCACGAGCCCGATCGCCAGCGCGGCGGCCACGGAGAACGCGTCGATCGCGCGCAGTCCGTCGAGGAAGGCACCGGTGCCCAGGCGCACGCCCAGGGCCACCAGGATGCCCACCGCCAGCAGCAGTCGGAGCCACGGCCAGAACTTCTTCATCTCACACAGCTCCCGGTAGTGCCAGCAGGTCGACGTGGTGGACCACCGCGGAGGCCGTTGACCTGCGACGCAGGTACTCGGGCGCCTCGGCGGCGAGTGCGGGTTCCTGCTCCACCGCGGCACCGACCCAGCCCCGCAGCCATTCCCGCTGCAGGGCGTCGGCGTTCATGCGCCAGGGGCTCTGAGCCGTCCGGACCGAGGCGCCTGCCGCCGCGAACGCCTCTTCGGCGGCGGCGGGGGCGTCGGGCCCGAGGAGACGGCGCCCGTCCACGACGCGACGCTGGTGGGCGTTGAACGCGTCCTGGAAGGCGGCGTCGAGCGGCTCGGCCGGATCCAGTTCGATCCGGCCTGCCACCGAGAGCGTGAACAGTGCGGGCACATGAGCTTCTACGCAGGCCATGGCCAGTTCGTTCATCTCTTCGGCGGTGAGCAGGTCGAGCAACGCGGAGCACGTGACGAGGTCGGCGCCCGCGAGGTCGGAGGCTTCGAGGGACGTGAGGTCGCCCTCACGCGTCTCGACGGTGACGTTCTCGAAGGCGCTCATGCCGGCCTCCGCCAGCCCGAGCAGCCGGGGGTCGCGGTCGTGCAGCACCCAGTGCTGCACGCCGCCGAGCCTGCCGGCGAGCCATCGTCCCATCGATCCCGTTCCACACCCGAGGTCACGGATGGTCAGGGGGGTTCGGTTCACCAGAGTTTCGCGGAGGGTGTCCACGAGCTCGGTCGAGCGCGCCCGTGCGTCGGCGTTTTCCCTCAGTGCCAGCCATTCCGGGGAGAAGGTCATGGCCGGAGCGTAGCCAGCACCCTCCGCAGGTCCTCTGTGGATTCGTCCCAAGTGGACAGAACGGCCCGCCGCGCGAGCGCTTTGCGACGCAACTCCGACCGGAATTGTTGATCTTCAAACCAGCGCGTTAGTGCAGCTTCCAATGCATTTTCGTCCTCGGTGGGAAAGAGCAGTCCGCCGTCGCCGAGGGCGTCCGGAACGGCGCTCGCGATGACCGGCAGACCGTGCGCGAGGGCCTCGGTGACGACCATGCCGTAGGTCTCGGCGCGGGAGGCCAGGACGAAGAGGTCCGCACCCACATACGCGCTGGTCAGGGCCTCGCCGGCGAGGGGGCCGGGGAAGCTGACGCGGTCGTCGTGCGGCAGTTCGCGCAGGAACGGCCGGTGCGGGCCCACGCACGTCAGCCGCCAGTCGCGGTCGATCCTCCGCAACGCCCTGACCAGCAGGTCGTGGCCTTTGCGGGGTGTGATGGACGCGACGCAGAGCAGGTGGTGCACGCCGTCCGTGCCGTGCGCGAGCGGCGCCGGATCGGTGCCCGGGACGACCACGTGGACGTGGTCGAGCCCGTGCCGCGTCCTGATGTCCCGCGCGGCCGTCGGGCTGGTCGCGACGACCGCGCTCGCGGCCCGCAGGACCTGGCCCTCCTTCTCGTTCAGGAACGCGGCGGTCGCCGGGTCGAGGCCGGTCTCGTCCGCCAGCGGCAGGTGGACGAGCACGACGATCTCCAGCCTGCGCGTGTGGGGAACGACGACTTCAGGCAGTCCGCAGCTCACGAGACCGTCGAGGAGCACGACGTCTCCCCGCGGGATGGCCGCAAGCGCTTGCTCCAACGCGGTGGGGTCGCTCGGACGCGGCCAGTCACCAGCGACGAGCACACGCTCCAGGCCCGCGCTCACACGCAGGTCGTAGACGTTGCCGCCGCTGGGACTGCCGGGGTCCGCGACGTCAGCCGGAAGGACGAAGTGCACGTTCGTAGCTCGCCCACGCCACATGCGACTCGTGGAGTGTGACGGCGATCGCATCGATCCCGTGAGCGCCCTCACCCAGGGCACCCGCGGAGATCTTGTCCGCGAGCTGGTCGGCGATGTGCTTCGCGAGCCACTCCGTGGACGTGTTGATGCCCGCGAACTGCGGTTCTTCGTCCAGGTTGCGGTAGTTGAACTCCGCCAGGACGCCGCTGAGCTCCTGGGTCGCGAGTCCGATGTCGACGACGATGTTGTCCGAATCGAGCTCAGTCCGTTTGAACGTTGCGTCCACCAGGAACGTTGCTCCATGCAGACGTTGCGCTGGACCGAAGACCTCGCCGCGGAAACTGTGGGCGATCATCACGTGATCGCGGACGGTGATGCTGAACAGGATGACCTCCGCTGTGCGGTCGGGTTACGGTGCGACCTCCATCCGAGCGTAGCTGCACGTTCGGAAGGCGCCTGGCGACAAGGGGACCGGAGATGTTCGAGCAGGCCTTCAACGACGAAGACGTGGCGGAGTCCGATCTGGTGACACGGCGTGGCACCTTCCGCGCAGTCGCGTTCCGCGCGGACGGCCACGAACACATGGCTCTCGTGCACGGCAAGACGAAGTTGCGCGAGAACGTGCTGGTGCGCATCCACTCCGAGTGCATGACCGGCGACATCTTCGGGGCCATGCGCTGCGAGTGCGGGGAACAGCTCGACGCCGCGCTGAACACGATCGTGCGCGAGGGCAGCGGCATCCTCGTCTACCTGCGCGGCCACGAGGGCCGCGGCATCGGGCTGGTGGACAAGATCCGCACGCACGTGCTGCAGGACGAGGGACTGGACACGTTGGACTCCGCCACGTCGCTCGGGCTCCCCGTCGACGTGCGCGACTACACCCCGGCGGCGCGCGTGCTCAAGCACCTGCGCGTGCAGTCCGTGCGGCTGATGTCGAACAACCCGGACAAGATCGCGGCGCTCGAGTCCCACGGGATCCCGGTCACCGCGCGGGTGCCGTCGCTGATGAAGCCCAACCAGCACAACATCGCGTACCTGACCGCGAAGCGCGACCGGCTCGGGCACGACCTGCCCCAGGTGGAGGGGTTCACGACGCTGCCGCACGCCCGCTGACCGTTGCTTTGCCGGCACGCGGGGCTCAGACTGGGCCGATGCTGGCGCTGCGGGCTGCGCGCGCGTTCGACGGTGAGCGGTCGATCGCGGGTCCCGTCACGGTCGTCACCGAGGACGGGAAGATCAGGGCCGTCGAGCGCGGCCACCCCGACGTGGCGGGTGCCGAGGTCGCCGACCTCGGCACCGCGACCGTCCTGCCCGGACTGATCGACACCCACGTGCACCTGTGCGCGGACAGCGAGAACGGTGCGCTGGACCGCCTGCCCGAGTTCACCTCCGAACACCTCGACGCGGTGATCGCGGACGGCCTCGACCGGCAGCTGAGGGCCGGTGTCACGACCGTCCGCGACCTGGGCGACCGCGCGTGGGCCGTGGTGGACCAGCGAGACCGGCACCGGCAGCGCGTCCTCGCCTCCGGCCCGCCCATCACGAGCCCGCGCGGTCACTGCTGGTCGATGGGCGGTGAGGCGTCCGGCGACGAGGCGCTCCGCTCGGCCGTGCGGGAACGGGCCGAGCGACGGGTCGACGTCGTCAAGGTCATGGCCAGCGGCGGGTTCGCGACCCCCGGCACGATCGTCGACGACTGCCAGTTCACCGAGCACGAACTGCGCGTGGTGGTCGAGGAGGCCCACTCGCTCGGCCTCCCGGTGACCGCCCACGCCCACAGCCTCGCGGCCGTGCAGCGGTCCGTGGCCGCGGGCGTCGACGGCATCGAGCACTGCACGTGCCTGTCCGGCGGGGCCATGGTGGTCCCCGTCGACCTGATGGACGCGCTGGCCGAGGCCGACATCGCCGTCTGCCACACGCTCGGCTCCACGGAGACGCCGCCCCCGCACATCAGGGAGGCGTTCGAGCGCATGGGGATGAGCCTGGCGGCCAAGATCAACGCAGTCGGTCGCATGTACGACCACGGCGTGCGCGCGGTCTCCGGCACCGACGGCGGGATCGGCGCGGGCAAGGCCCACGGGATCACCGCCCACGCCCTCGGCGACATGGTCGAGGCCGGGATGCCGAACTCGGTGGTGCTGGCGAGCGCCACCAGTGGGGCGGCCAGGGCCTGCGGGGTCACCAAGGGCGCGCTGAAGCCGGGATGGGACGCGGATGTGATCGCCGTGCAAGGAGATCCCATGCGGGACATCACGGCGTTGCACCACGTGACGACCGTGGTGATCGGTGGTCAGATCGCGACGACCGTCTTGCCGGCCGACCGTCGCGAGTAGACGTGGTCGATCGCGTCCAGCGCCTCGGACAGCGGGAAGACCTTGCCCACGGCGGGTTTCACGCGGCCGGCCTCGACCAGCACGCGCAGTTCGTCGAAGATCTCGGCGCGCTCGCGCGCCACCAGCGGGACGAACTTCTGCTTGATGAAGGGGTTCTGCAGGACCGAGGCCAGCGACTTCTCGAACCCGCCCGTGACCGCTCCCCCGTCCTCGGAACCGACCAGGACGATCCGGCCGCCCGCGACCGTCGCCCGGCGCAGCCTGGACAACGGCCTGGCCCCGCCGCACGACAGGATCAGGTCGTACGTGCCGGTGAAGTCCGCGACCGTGTGGTCGAAGACCTCGTCGGCGCCCAGTGACCGCACCAGTTCGACCTTGGTCGTGCTGCACACACCGGTCACGTGCGCGCCCAGGGCTTTCGCGATCTGGACGCCGTACGAGCCGACGCCGCCGCCCGCACCGAGCACCAGGACCCGCTGTCCGGGCCGGACTCCGCGCAGTCCTTCCAGCGCCGTTCCTCCCGAGATCGGCACCGCGGCCGCCTCGGTGAACGAGATCCCCTCCGGCTTGCGCGCCAGCCGCGAGACCGGCGCGACGGCGTACTCGGCGAACGACCCCTCGCACGTGCCGAACACCTCGTCGCCCACCGCGAACGCGGTGACGCCCGGCCCGACCTCCTTCACGACGCCGGAGACGTCCCGTCCCGGCACCGGCGACTTCGGTCCGCGGAACCCGAACCCGAGGATCCGCACCACGTACGGCTTGCCCTCGAGCAGGTGCCAGACGCCCATGTCGACGCCCGCCGCCCGCACCTCCAGCAGAACCTCGCCCTCCCGAGGCACAGGCACAGCGAGCTCACCGAACACCGCCGATCCGTATCTTCGTTGCACGACAGCCTTCATCAGTCCTCCTCCGGGTACTGGAACACCTCGTCGAGCGACACCCCGAACGCCCGCGCGATCTTGAAAGCGACCTCCAGCGAGGGCGAGTACTTCCCCTGTTCGATGGCGATCAGCGTCTGCCGCGTCACGCCGACGGCCGCGGCGAGGTCGGCCTGCTTCATCTCGCCGTGCGCGAACCGCAGCGCACGGATGGAGTTCGTGACCTTCGTCGGTTTCACAGCATTCCCCGCTGGTAGAGCGCGATCTTCGCCAGCGAGCCGAGCACCGCGGACAGCACGAAGCACAGGTAGAGCACGTTCGCGATCCAGAAGTGCGGGGCCTCGATCATCGCCAGCGCCATCGCGGACACGCCGCCGATGACGACGAACGACTGGCCGATGTTGTCGGCGATCCGGCCGATCTCGCGGTCGCGCTCGTCGGCCTGCAGGCCGTCGTTGCGCGCGGCGATGCCGAACCAGATGCCCGACACGATGCCGGCGACGACGCCGAGCCCGATCGTCCACAGCATCGGTGTGACGTACGGCGCATTCACGAGCGGTCTGCCCGCCGCGCCATTCACCACAAGCACGACGTACAAGGCATATCCGACCACGGAGATGACCGCCAACGCCCACGCCCGCTTCTCTTCGAACGCCATGGTCCCGCTCCTGATGTCAAAGAAACCTGACATCACCAAGGTAAAGCGAACCAGACACCGTGTCAAACATCTTTGACTCGGTGCCAGCACGGCCGCGGCGGCCGGATGGCGGTCGACTACGTCCGATCGGACCCGTTAGCGTGCCGCGCATGCTCCGTCCGATGCTCGTCGCGTGCGCGCTCGCCCTCACGGCCTGCGGTCACGCAGTGACGGCGGAACCACCCGCCGCCGCGCACACGCCGGCGGCGGCGCCCCTCGTCGCGACGCCCGAGGTCTGCCCGCTGCCCGACAGCGGGTTCGAGTGCGACTTCCAGAAGCGCATCAGAGCCGCCGAGGACTACGCCGAGACCAGGCCCGGATCCGTCGGTTTCGTGCTGCGCGACCGCAAGACCGGCGTGGTCTGGCGCAACGAGCACGCGGGCGACCTGACGTGGACGGCCTCGACGATCAAGCTCGCCATGGTCGTCAACCTGCTCGAACGCCACCGCGCCGGCAAGATCACGCTGAGCGCCGGCGACCGCACGCTGATGAGCGCGATGCTGCACACGTCCGATGACGACGCGGCGGACTCGCTGTGGAAGAAGTACAACGGCACGACGTTCAACGCGGCGTTCGCCAAGTACGGGATGACCGACCTGGTGCCGCAGAAGGGGTATTCGTCCACGTTCCCCTACTGGGGCTTCGAGAAGTGCACGGCGAACGACCTCGACCGGCTGATGAACCACGTCCTCGACGCCGTGCCCGCCGCCGACCGCGACTACATCGTCGGGCAGATGCGTGACGTCGGCCCGGTGCAGCAGTGGGGTGTCTGGGGCCCCGACTCCGGCGCGAAGAACGGCTGGTCGGAGGAGGACGGCGGCTGGGTCATGAACTCCGTCGGGTTCGTCGGGAAGGACGAGCGGTACACACTCGCGATCATGAACGACCTCCGGGGCGAGGGCGCCTACGACGAGGGTCGTGAGACGGACACGGAGATCACGCGCATCCTGTTCCGCTGAGCGTCAGCCCGGAATCGACTCCCACAGGCAGAGCACGCTGCCCTCGCTGTCCTTGACGTACTGCGAGAACCCGAAGTCGCCGACGCGCTCCTTGGCGTTGAGGAGCTCACCACCGGCCGCCTCGACCTTCCGCGCCACCTCGTCGATGCTCGGCACGTCGATCATCAGCACCGGCCCCTGCACGAACTCGCTGCGCGGCGAGATCCCGCCGTCCGCGTCCGCGACGTCGACCGGCCTCCCGCTGGAGTCGACGAGCACGTAGTCGAACGGCAACCGCTGCGCCGACCACCCGAACACGTCGCGGTAGAACGCCGTCGCCCGCGCCAGGTCGTCCGCGGGCAGCTCGAACTTGACCCTGGTCATCGCGCGAGGTCCGGCACCTGGGCGATCAGCTCCTCCGGAGCCGACAACCGCCACGCCTCGAAGACCAGTTCCTTCATCTCGTCCGCCTCGACGCCCTCGAGGTACGCCACGACCCAGCCGAACCCGCCCGCCGTGAACTGCACCTCGAACACGTCGGGCCGCTCCGCCACCAGGGCCAGCTGCTCGGACAGCGTCTGCTTCAACCCGACCGTCTGCGTGCGGGGCCAGTAGTACCCGAACACCTTGCCGCGCACGCGGAACGTGTCGTACTGCTGCCCCGACGAGCGCGTCGCCTCGGCGAGCCCGTCCACGATCCTGAAGAGCTGCTTGTTCGTCGTCGCCACAACCGACCCCCAAAGCCGAAGAGCGGAAAGTATAAATCGGGCATCGCGAGGCGGCCGGTCCGCTCTCGTGCCACCACGATCACGGTGACCAACCAGGGCAGCCTTAGTCGGTCGCCATCAGGCACGCCTTGAGCCACAGGGCTTCCGGGTGGTTGAGGATGATGTCGCCCGCGACCGGCACGTCGCCGAAGAAGCGCCGAACTCCGGCAGGAAGATCCTTGTTCGCCCCTCCGCTGGTCGGCGGGCCAGCGATCTGCTTCGGCTCCCACCCCAGGTCCGAGTGCAGCAGCACCGCCGTCTTCTTCTTCCGACCTCGCACGAACACCAGTCGCTCTCCGTGCTCGTTCACGAAGTAGGAGACGTAGTCGGATTCACCGATCGGATATCCGCTCATCTTCGAGAGCAACGCACGCATCTCGCGCCCGAGTTCGTCAGTCACGAACGACACCGTATCGCCCGTGCCACACTCGATGCGTGAATTACCGATCCGGTTTCGTGCTCCTGCAATTCCTCAAGGAAGCCAAGGCGATGACCAGGTCTTCCGAGGTGGGTCAGCACCTCGATGACGCGATCGCCTTCATCACGGCCGGCTCTGGTGACGGTCCGCCCTACCACCGCGGCAAACCGCTCGTGACCCACTTGAAGGCGGCTGCGCTCGCCGCCGGCCAGGCAGATGAGCCCGAGATCAGCAATCGGTTGACGGACTTCGCCGAGTACGCGGCGGGCGAAATACCATTGACTCTTCTCGAACACTTCTACGAGCCGGGCACAAAAGAGTCCAGCGAGCAGATGATGCGTTCGATGCTCCAGATCGGCCTGCAGAGGTGCACCGAACTGCTCACCGAGTTCACCAGACACCGCCCGGACGCGACCGCCGACGATGCCCGGCGTTGGATGCGTGACGTGTCCAGAGTGATGGAGCGGTGGAAGATCGGAGAGGACCGGCTCGGTGGTGTGAAGTTGCCGAGGAACATTCCGGACTCCCTGACCTGGTTCAGCCGGATTCAGCTCGTGCTCGCGGAAGACCCAGGGACGCGAGAACACCTCACCGAAGAGCTCGCAGAGGAACTCGCCGATGTGCCCGGTGCTGAGGCACTGGCCCAAGCCGTCCAGTGGCATCGTCGGAAAACCGCCCTCGATCGTCTCCGGTCGGTCGTGGAAAGTCCTGGTAGCAGCGAGAAGGACATCCATGATGAGCTCAAGCAGCAGACGTGGATCTTCGGTGGTCGTTACGTCGAGGAACTGTCACGTCGCCGGCTGGCACCCGGCGACGAGCTCGACATCCCGCTGCTGCGCGGGGACGGAGCACTGCACGTCGTTGAGCTGAAGAAGGCCGACGTCCCCGGTCTGATCGAGAAACCGCGCTCCCATCCCGCAGTCGGGATCGATGTTCACCGGGCCATGACCCAGGTCGCGAACTACCTCCGTTCACTGGACGAGAACCGCGAGCGAATCCTCACGGAACACGGGATCGAATGCCGCCGGTCCTTCGCAACGGTGTTGATCGGACACCCGTCCTTCGTCCGAGGTCCCTACACGGCCGAAGAGATCTCCGGTGCGTTTCGCACGTACAACGCGACCCTGAGCCGCATCGAGGTGATGACGTATCAGGAACTGATCGAGTCAGCGGAGCGCACGCTGGCTCTGGACGCGCGCTGACCGCCGCGGTCCATCAGATGATCAACGATCAGCGCGGCGTGTGACAGCGGCCTGCTGAGATCCTCCACGTCCCCGTTCGTCGTGTAGTCGAGCAGTACGACATCGGCCGACGTGGCCAGCTCGCGCAGCTGCGCCACCTCGGTTCGCACCCGGTGCTCCAGAACCCAGCGGTACGCCGGCAAGTAGATCTCCCGGCGGGTCGGGTAGTCGAGCAGGTGGTCGCCTTCGATGCCGGCCCGATGCCCGCGCACCGGGCCGAGGCGGCGCACCGTGCGCCTGAGGCCCTTCATCGACGTGACCGCGAGCTTCGCCGGGCCGACGTCCTCATCCTCGAAGACCTTCAGCGCCTGCCACAGACCTTCGACCGACTCGCTCGTCACGCCCGGTGACAACGGCACCGGGATGCCGCCGTGCGGGAAGAACGGGCTGAAGCGCACCCACGGCTCAGGACCGCGCGAGGTCACGTCGACGACCACGGCGTCCGGGCGGTTCACCTTGCGTCGCTTGCTCGCGACTTCGACGGGCATGGTTCGAGCATGGCAGGGGGGTCTGACAATTCCGGGCCGCCCGGCACGCGGCTGCGCTGGGTCAGCACCACGCAGACGAGCACGACCGCCGCCGTGACCAGAGCGGGCCAGCCGACCGGTTCCCCCAGCACCGCCGCGGACCACAGCAGCGTGAGGACGGGCTGCGCCAGCTGGATCTGGCCGATCTTGGCGACACCGCCCGCGGCCAGGCCCGCGTACCAGGCGAAGAAGCCCAGGAACATCGAGATCAGGGCCACGTAGGCGAAACTGAGCCACACGACGCCGTCGGCGCGGGAGAAGTCCGCTGTGTACAAGGAGATCGGGATCGTCACGGGCAGGGAGACGACCAGGGCCCAGCAGACGGTCCTGGCTCCGCCCAGCTCGCGGGACAGCGCGCCTCCTTCGGCGTATCCCAAGCCGCACAGCACAACCGCGACGAAGAGGTAGAGGTCGGCGACGCCCAGCGAGCCGGAGAGGCCGCCGCCGGTGGCCACGAACGCCAGGACGGCGAGCAGGCCGGCGCCGCTCGAGAGCCAGAACGCGAGGGGCGGGCGTTCCGAGGCGCGCAGGACCGCCCAGATCGCCGTGGACATGGGGAGGACGGCGATCACGACGGCGCCGTGGGCCGAGGTCTGGGTGGTGAGGGCCAGGGAGGTGAAGAGCGGGAAGCCGATCACGATGCCGATCGCGACGACGACCAGGCGGCGGAGCTGTGTCACCGTCGGGCGGGGCGCGCGCGATAACGCGAGGTAGGCGATGGCCAGGACGCCGGCGACCAGTGCGCGGCCGAACGCGACGAACCACGGGTCCAGACCTGCCACCGCCAGCCGGGTCGCGGGCAGGGAGAAGCTGAAACCCAGGACGCCGAGCGCGCCGAGTGTTACCCCCGCTGGCACGATAACGTTACTCTTGGCTCTCATGAATGAGGATAACGCAGCCGCTCGCGTTATCGAGGACCTGAGAGCGGCGGCACGTGCCGGTCGCGCCGGTGACCGGATGCCCTCGGTGCGCGACCTGATGGCGCGGCACCGGGCCTCGCCCGCGACGGTCCAGCAGGCCATCCAGCGGGTGGCCGCCGAAGGGCTGGTCGAGGTGCGGCCCGGCCGGGGCAGCTTCGTCGCCTCGCGCGCGTCCACCCCGGGCCACGACCTCTCGTGGCAGGCCGTCGCGCTCGGCGAGGGCCGGCCGGGTGAGGACCTGGTGGCGAACCTGGTCGCCGTGCCGAAGCCCGAGGCCATCCCACTGACCAGCGGCTACCTCGACCCCGAGCTGCAACCCACCGACGCGCTCGGGGCGGCGCTCGCCCGTGCCGCGCGCCGGCCCGCGAGCTGGGGGCGCGTGCCGGTCGAGGGTCGCGAGGAGCTGCGCGCGTGGTTCGCGAAGGAGGCCGGCGGCGAGCTCAGGGCCGGGGACATCACGGTGTGCGCGGGCGCCCAGGAGGCGCTCGCCACGGTGTTCCGCGGGCTCGGCGACCGGGGTGACGCCGTGCTCGTCGAGTCGCCCACCTACCTCGGCGCGATCGCCGCGGCGCGGGACGCGGGACTCAAGGTCGTGCCCGTGCCCGCGGACCAGGACGGCGTGCGGCCCGACCTGTTGCAGGCAGCGTTCGAACGGACCGGCGCGAAGGTCTTCTACTGCCAGCCGTTGCACGCGAACCCGCACGGTGCCGTGCTGTCCGACGAGCGTCGCGCCGAGGTCATGCGGATCGTCCGCCGCGTGGGCGCGTTCCTGGTCGAGGACGACTGGGCGCGCGGCTTCACCATCGACGGCACCGCGCCGCCGACGCTGGTCTCGCAGGACACCGACGGCCACGTCGTCCACGTCCGCTCGCTCACCAAGGTCGCCGCGCCCGGACTGCGCGTCGCCGCGATCGGGGCGCGCGGACCGGCGGGCACCCGGCTCAAGAACACGCGGTCCCGGCAGGACCTGTACGTCGCGGGGCCGTTGCAGGACGCGGCGATCGACTTCGTGACGTCCCCGGCCTGGCGACGGCACCTCCGCACGCTGCAGCAGGCGCTGCGGTCCCGCCGCGACGCGCTGGCGCGGGCGATCGGCGAGCACCTGCCCGAGTTCGAGATCGCCAGGTCGTCCGGCGGCCTGCACCTGTGGGCGGCGTTGCCGGAGGGCGTGGACGACCTGGAGCTGACGACGGCGGCCGCGGCGCGGGACGTCGTGGTGTTCCCCGGACGACCGTGGTTCGCCGCTGAACCACCGGGCAGCTTTCTCCGTTTGACCTATGGCGGCGCGCCCGAGCACGTGCTCGCCGAGGGTGTCCGGCGGCTGGCCGAGGCCGTGTCCGCCGTGCGGCGGTGACCGGATCGGGTGACTTGCATCGTTCGTTAACTTGACTCAATCCAGAAAAGACGGCAGTGTGGCGTCCGTGCCCACGACTTCCGATTTCGAGCGCATGTTGCGTGGAGCGTCGCTTCGGGTGACGGCTCCGCGGATGGCCGTGCTGTCCGCGGTGCACTCCCACCCGCACGCCGACACGGACTCGATCATCGGCGTCGTGCGTCAGAACCTCGGCGCGGTCTCCCACCAGGCCGTGTACGACGTGCTCCGCGCACTGACCGGAGCCGGCCTGCTGCGCAAGATCGAGCCCCAGGGCTCGGTCGCCCGCTACGAGGCGCGCGTCGGGGACAACCACCACCACGTCGTGTGCAGATCCTGCGGTGCCATCGCCGACGTCGACTGCGCGGTCGGCCACGCGCCCTGCCTGGACGCATCCGACGACCACGGGTTCGTCATCGACGAGGCCGAGGTCATCTACTGGGGCTCCTGCCCCGAGTGCACGACCGCCGCGAAAAGTTCCTGAACACCCGGAAGGATTCCCGTGTCCGACAGCACTGACGCCAAGGTGAGCGAGTCGAAGGGTGAGTGCCCGGTGGCTCACAGCCGGCGCAGCCACCCGAGCGAGGGCGGCAGCAACCGAGACTGGTGGCCGAACCAGCTCAACCTCCGGATCCTCCGCAAGCACCCCGTCCAGGCGAACCCCATGGGCGGTGACTTCGACTACGGCAAGGAGTTCCTGACCGTCGACCTCGACGAGCTGGCTCGCGACGTCGACGCCGTGCTCACCGAGTCGAAGGACTGGTGGCCCGCGGACTTCGGGCACTACGGCCCGTTCATGATCCGCATGGCGTGGCACAGCGCGGGCACCTACCGCACCCACGACGGCCGTGGTGGCGCCGGCGCGGGCATGCAGCGCTTCGCGCCGCTCAACAGCTGGCCGGACAACGGCAACCTGGACAAGGCCCGCCGTCTGCTGTGGCCCGTCAAGAAGAAGTGGGGCGCCAAGGTCTCCTGGGCCGACCTCATGATCTTCACGGGCAACCGCGCCCTGGAGACCATGGGCTTCAAGACCTTCGGCTTCGCCGGTGGCCGCGCGGACGTGTGGGAGCCGGACGAGGACGTCTACTGGGGCCCGGAGACCGAGTGGCTCGGTGGCGACTCCCGCTACAGCGGTGAGCGCGAACTCGAGACGCCGCTCGCGGCCGTCCAGATGGGTCTGATCTACGTCAACCCCGAGGGCCCGAACAGCAACCCGGACCCGCTGGGCTCCGCCCGCGACATCCGCGAGACGTTCGGCCGCATGGGCATGAACGACGAGGAGACCGTCGCCCTCATCGCCGGTGGCCACACCTTCGGCAAGGCGCACGGCGCGGGCGACCCGTCGCTCGTGGGCTCCGAGCCCGAGGGCTCGCTGATGGACGCGCAGGGCTTCGGCTGGGTCAGCACGCACGGCACCGGCAAGGGCCGTGACGCCATCACCTCCGGCCTGGAGGTGACCTGGACGCAGCAGCCCACCAAGTGGACGAACCTGTTCTTCAAGAACCTGTTCGAGTTCGAGTGGGAGCTCACCAAGTCCCCGGCGGGCGCGCACCAGTGGAAGCCGAAGGGCGACGCGGGCGCCAACACCGTCCCGGACCCCGAGGACGGCACCCTCAACCGCCAGCCGATGATGCTCACCTCGGACCTCGCGCTGCGCGTCGACCCGATCTACGAGCCGATCTCGCGCAGGTTCGCCGAGGACCACGAGGCGTTCGCGGAGGCCTTCTCCCGTGCGTGGTTCAAGCTGACCCACCGCGACATGGGCCCGATCCAGCGCTACCTCGGCCCGCAGGTGCCGCAGGAGGAGCTCATCTGGCAGGACCGCCTGCCGGTGCGCGACTTCGAGCTGATCGACGCCGCCGACATCGCGTCGCTCAAGGCCAAGATCCTCGAGTCCGGCCTCTCGATCTCGCAGCTCGTGAAGACCGCGTGGGCCTCGGCCTCGTCGTTCCGCCAGAGCGACAAGCGCGGCGGCGCCAACGGTGCCCGCATCCGCCTCGAGCCGCAGCGCGGCTGGGAGGTCAACGAGCCCGACCAGCTCGCCCAGGTGCTGCGCACCCTGGAAGGCGTGCAGGAGGCGTTCAACAGCTCCGCGACCGGCGGCAAGAAGGTCTCGCTGGCCGACGTGATCGTCCTCGGCGGCGCCGCGGCGATCGAGCAGGCCGCCAAGGCCGCGGGCCACGACGTCGAGGTGCCGTTCCTCGCGGGCCGCACCGACGCCACCCAGGAGCAGACGGACGCCGAGTCGTTCGCCGTCCTGGAGCCCAAGGTCGACGGCTTCCGCAACTTCGGCAGCAAGGCCAACCCGCTGCCGTCGGAGTACCTGCTGATCGACAAGGCCAACCTGCTCGGCCTCTCCGCCCCCGAGATGACCGTGCTCGTCGGCGGCCTGCGCGTGCTGGGCGCCAACCACGGCGGCTCGCAGGCGGGTGTCCTCACGGCCAAGCCGGAGACGCTGACCAACGACTTCTTCGTCAACCTCCTCGACATGGAGACGGAGTGGAAGTCGGTCACCGAGGACCAGGAGAACTTCGAGGGCCGCGACCGCGCCACCGGTGCCGTCCGCTGGACCGCCACCCGCAACGACCTGGTGTTCGGCTCGAACTCCGAGCTGCGCGCCGTCGCCGAGGTCTACGCGAGTGACGACGCCTCCTCCAAGTTCGTCACGGACTTCGTGTCCGCGTGGAACAAGGTGATGAACGCGGACCGCTACGACGTGCACGCGGGTCTCTGACCTCAGCGCGTTCTCCAGGCGCCCCAGGCCGGTTCCCCGGCCTGGGGCGCTTTCGCGTTCGGGGGTGGGGCTCGGAGGCCGGGCATCACGACCCCGCTCCGAAGACGAGAGCGATGGACTGGTTCGTATGTCCACTTCGGACTCCTGGTGGCGCGGGGCGGGTAGGCCGAGCTGCTTCCGCAGTGCGGCAGGACCTCCACGCGGCGGACGAGGTGCACGGCCGCGGATGCCGCGACCGGCCCCGGTGCGCGAGCGACACGGGAAGCCGCCCGCGATCTCCGGGAGGAGTGGCGCAGCCGCTGAACCCGGCCGGCCCGCGCACCGGGCTTCACCGCCGCACGCGGGGTAACACCGCGGTCGCCTCCGGGTCGCCCTTCGTGCGCTGGCGCAGCCGGGTGATCACGAAGAGCGCGACGGCGACGGCGACGGCGGCGATCACGAGCTTCTGGAAGATGCCCGCGTAGGACTCGACGCGGTGCCAGTTCTCGCCGAGCAGGTAGCCCGCCCCGACGAAGAGGGTGTTCCAGATCAGGCTGCCGAGAGTGGTGAGCAGCAGGAACTTCGGGAGGTTCATGCGTTCCACGCCCGCGGGCAGGGAGATGAAGCTGCGGAACAGCGGCACCATCCTGCCGAAGAACACGGCTTTCGTGCCGTGGCGGGCGAACCAGGCTTCTGTCCGGTCGAAGTCGGTCACGCGGACCAGCGGGATGCGGGCCACCAGGGCCCGGGTTCGGTCACGGCCCAGCAGCAGACCCGCCCAGTAGACGATCACGGCGCCGGCCACCGAGCCGAGCGTGGTCCAGAACAGGGCCTCGGACAGGCTGAACACGCCCTTGCTCGCGGAGAAGCCGGCCAGGGGCAGCACCAGTTCGCTCGGTATGGGCGGGAACAGGTTGTCGAGGCCCACGACCACGGCGGCGCCCACGCCTCCCAGCGACTCCATCAGTGAAACGGCCCAGTCAGCCAGCATTCGACTTCCCCTCCTGTGTGGACGAATCGCTCGGGATCAACGCTAGGAAGGGGGAAGGCTCGGGACCATGAGGTTGTCCGTCGGAAATGGTGTGGGAAACCGCAGGCCGATATTGCGGTAAACCGCAATGCCGGGGCGTGTGCCGGTCGGTACGGTGGCGAACGTGCATCAGGAAGGGCAGCTCGGTGCGGGTTCGCTGGTGCGGGGCTGGTTCCGGATGCTCTTCGGGCTCGCGATCGGGTCGCTGACGGGGCTGCTGGGGCTCGCCGCCGCGATCAGCGGTGCGGGCGCGGTCCGGCAGACCGGGTACGAGTTGCGCAGGATCGCGCTGTTCGACCGGGCCGTGCACACGAACCCGTTGACGCGCACGAGATGCCGCCGCTACCTCGCGGTGCGGTGGCTGGTCGGCGGGCTCGGCGCCGGCGTGATCTTGATGCTGGCGTTCTGGTACGCCGTCGCGATCTCGATGGTGACGGCGTGGCTGTTCGACGGCGACTGGGGCCTGGTCGAGGACGGGGACCGGGTGTCCCTGGACCTGATCGGGCTGGTGGCGGTCCCCGGTGTGCTGGCCGTCTTCGTGACGACGGCCGGTGTCGTGGGGGTGGCGGCGCTCGACAGGTGGCTCGCCACCGAGATGCTCGGGACGAACCAGCAGGCGTTGCTGCGCCGGCGGGTCGCCGAGCTGACCAGCACGCGGGCGGGCGTGATCGAGGCGATCGACGACGAGCGGCGGCGCATCGAGCGCGACCTGCACGACGGCGTCCAGCAGCGGCTCGTCGCGCTCGGGATGCTGATCGGCAGGGCGCGGCGGGCGAAGGGCGAGGAGCAGTTGCAGGAGCTGCTGGACCAGGCGCAGGACACGGCGGGCGAGGCGATCGACGAGTTGCGGGAGGTCGCGACCAGGGTCTACCCCGCCGTGCTCGACGACGCGGGCCTGGACGCGGCGCTGGAGGTGCTGGCCGAGCGGTCGAGCGTGCGGGTCGAGATCAGCAACGAGCTCAAGGCGTCGCCGGGCACCGCGCTGGAGACGGTGATCTACTTCGTGGTGTCCGAGGCGGTCACCAACGCGGCCAAGCACGCGGACCCCTCGGTGGTCGAGATCTCGGTGTGGCCGGACGCGAAGGGCATCACGGTCATGGTGTGGGACGACGGCGTCGGCGGCGCCGACCCGGCCGGCAGCGGGTTGTCGGGGCTGGCCAGGAGGGTCAGGGCGGTGGACGGGGAGTTCGAGGTGACCAGTCCCGAAGGCGGTCCCACCACGATCTACGCGAGGGTGCCGTGCGAGTGATCCTGGCCGAGGACTCGACGCTGCTGCGCGAGGGGCTGATCCGCCTGCTCACCGAGGAGGGCCACGACGTCGTGGCCGCTGTCGGCACCGCACCCGAACTGCTCAGGGCCACCGGGGAACACCGGCCGGACGTGGTGGTCACCGACGTCCGGATGCCACCGGACCACAAGGACGACGGCATGCGCGCCGCGCTGGAGATCCGCGAGCGGTGGCCGGAGGTCAGCGTGCTCGTGCTCTCCCAGTACGTCGAGAACCGCTACGCCACCGAACTGATGACGAGCACCGGCGGCAAGGTCGGCTACCTGCTCAAGGACCGGGTGGCGCAGGTCGACGAGTTCCTGGAGGCACTCGAGAGGGTCGCGGCGGGTGGTGCCGCGTTCGACCCGGAGGTCGTGCGCAGGCTGCTGACCAGGACGACACACGTCGACCCGCTCGACACGCTGACCGCACGGGAGAAGGACGTGCTCGAACTGATGGCGCAGGGCCTCACGAACACGCGCATCGCCGAGACGCTGCACATCTCGCAGAGCGCCGCGGAGAAGCACATCAACGCGATCTTCGACAAGCTCGGCCTCTCCGGCTCGTCCGGCCTGAGCCGCCGCGTGATGGCCGTCGTCCGCTACTTGGGGAGTTGAGGGAGGAGCTGCCCAGGACACCGGGCGCCCACGGGGCACGCGGCACGTTCAGCGACGTCGTGGTGCTGCCGGGCAGGTGGGTGGCGCCGTTCGCCGTGCCGGAGGTCCTCGAGGACCGGAAGACCGTGGGCGACGAAGCCGTCCGCGACGTGCTCAACGCGCTGGCGGCCCAGCGGCCGTGCGCCGAACTTGGTGCCCTGCTGGAAGAACCGCTGCGCCCCGCGGGAGCTGCCGAAGGCAGTGGGCTTCGTGCACGGCGACCTGGCACCGGTGAACCTCCGCCGGCGCGGCGGAGAGGTCAGCGGGATCATCGACTGGGACTTCGCCTGCCTCCGCGATCCGGCCCTCGACGCGGCCGCGTTCGCCGCCTACGGCTGGCCGCTGGTCGAACGGGTCCGGCCCGCCCTCTACGACCGGGCGCTCACGCACGCCGCAACGTTCCCGTTGACCGGCGCGGCGTCCGTGCTGCGGCAGGAAGGCGCCCCGGCACGCTTCCCGGCCTGGTTCGCCGCCGTTGCGCGCTCCGGCAGCACCCACCGCTCGGCTGAGGACCGCGGGCGGTCGCGGGATGTGCCGGACCGGCGAGACCACGACGCACCGACAGCGAAAGCGGCCGGAGTTCGTCCTGCTCACGGCGGTCGTACGGGCCCACAACGGCGGACTTCACCCGTCCGGGTGACCTGATCTCTATGATGGGCACGTGCCCCTGAGTCGCCCACCTGTCGCGTTGCTCGCTGCGCTCACGCTTCTCAGTGCGGTCACGGCGTGCACCAACGCGGCGGTCGGCGACCCGATCGGTGTGGCGGTCGAGTCGCAGCAGCCCACGTCGACGAAGAAGGCGCCTCCGGCAGCACCACCCCGGAACAAGATCACCCTCGGCGTGGAGAACGGCAGGCAGAGCGGCGGAACGGTGATCGCCGGCGCCGGTGACGCGCCGTACAACTACGCGCCCGCCGTGATGGTCGACGGCGACCGCGTGCGCGCGTGGTGGTGCAGCCAGCTCAGCGCGGCCCCTCCCGGCGGCGACGACATCCTCTACAGCGAGGGCTCTGCCGTCGGCGGACCGTTCTCGACGGCGGTCCCGGTGTTCTCCGGCAGCGGCGGCAGCTTCGACGCGATGCACACGTGCGACCCGTCGCTGATCAAGATCGGCGACACGTACTACATGTATTACACGGGCGCGGCGCGGGACAACCACGCGAACGGCAGCTCGGTCGGCGTCGCCTCCAGCAAGGACGGCGTCAGCTGGACGCGGGCGAACGGCGGCCAGGCGCTGCTGGGTCCCGCCGGGGACAACATCCGCGAGAACACCTACGGCGCGGGCCAGCAGTCGGCCGTCTACCTCGACGGCTGGGTGTACCTGATGTTCACCGACACCACCGGTCTCGCCTCGCACCAGAACGGCGCCGGCCAGTACGTGCTGCGGTCGCAGGACCCGACGTTCGCCAAGGGCGTCGAGGCGCTCGGCACGCAGGGCTTCAAGCCGGTGACGTCGAACAACAGCCCGCGCACGCGATCGGTCGTCGAGGCGTTCAGCGCGGACTGGATGTGGATCGAGGCGGCGGGCTCGTTCGCCATCGCCCACGAGACCGACGCGGGCACCACGATCACCTTCTGGAACAGGGACTTCACCCGCCACCCGTTCGAGCCCGTGGTGATCCCCGGCCCCTGGAAGGAAGGTCCCGGCCTGTTGCGCACCCCGGAGGGGCACGCGGTGGTCGACCCGCGGGACCCGTGCGGGCGCGTGGCGATCGACGTGCTGCGCGGCACCGTCGAGGGTCCGGCGGGCCCGACGAACATCGCCCACTTCGGCATCGACGCGGTCGGTCTCAAGGGGTGCGCCACCACGAGTGAGGCGAGGGCGCTCAACGGGTTCGCGGTGCCGTCCCCGGAACGCACGCTCGACGTCGTCGTGGGCGGCAGCGTGATGCGCTTCGAGCGCCGGTCGGTGGCCGAGAGGTTCTCGCGCGGTGTGCTCGGTTCACGGCCGCAGGGAGTCGACGGCCTCAAGCTCGCGTTCACCGTCCCGGCCGGGGCTCCCGCGGTGAGCCGCCCGGACGGCCAGGTCGGGCTCCTGCTCGACGGCAGGCTGTGGGTGGTCGGGTCCCCCGAGGTCGCGACGCTGAACTCGTCGACGATCACGCAGGTGTCCGCCGAGAAGTGGGCGGAGTACGAACGCCTGCCGGATCTCGTCCGGCGCTGACCGGCTAGGTTCTCCACCGACGTCGAATCGGACATGGGGGACCGAAAGATGACATCAACGACATTACGGCGCGCGGATCTGGCGGACGGCGTCCTGCCCCTGCCGGACGAGCCGCGGCACGAACTGGCGTGGCTCGGCCACGGTGCCGCGTTCGTGGCCTCCGTGGCGTTCCTGCTGCTGATCCCGGCCGGCTGGGCCAGGCTCGACCACCTGTGGGCCGAGGACGGCGCCCGGTTCCTGCTCGACGCGCTGAGCTCGCCCGCCCTGTCGAACCTCGCCGACCCGTACGGCGGCTACCTGCACGCACTGCCGCGCCTGGTCGCCGAACTGGTCGCGCTGCTGCCGGTCGAGCAGGCGGCGGCGGGGTTCGCGGTCTGCTCGGCGGTGCTGCGCGCCCTCGTCGCGTTGATCACGTTCGCGGGCTCGAAGGCGTACCTCCGGTCGGCGCCCGCGCGGTTCGCGCTGGCGGCGCTCGTCGTCGTGCTGCCCGCGGGCAACTCCGAGACGTTGAACAACGTGACGAACCTGCACTGGTTCCTGCTCTACGGCACCTTCTGGGCGTTGTTGTGGCGCAACGCCCCGCGTGTGCCGGTCGCGGTGTTCGTGGTCCTCTCCGCCCTGACCAGCCCGCTGATCTTCCTGCTGGCACCGATCGCGCTCGTGCGGCTCCCCCAGCCGCGCCGGGAGGTGCCGATCGCGTTCCTCGCCGCGCTGGCCGTGCAGGGTCTGACGATGGTGTTCGCGTCCAGGACGCCGTACTCCCACGACGAGGTGGACCCGGTGCAGGTGCTGCTCGCGAGCCTGCTGCGGGTGCCCGTGGTCGCGTTCACGGGCTCCGAGCGGGTCAGCGAGTTCTACCCGGCGAACGGGAACCTCGTGATCCTCGCGGCGGTGCTGGTCGCCGCCGTGCCGATCGCGGCGGCCCTGCGGTTCGGCGATCGGCACGGCCGGGCGCTGGTGCTGGTCGCAACGGCCTTCAGCGTGGTGCTGATCGTCGCGTGCCTGGTGCTGAACTGGGCGCAGGTCCTGCAGGTGCAGGCGCCGGGCGTCGTGATGGCCGCGCAGCGCTACAGCATCGCGCCGTGCCTGTTCCTGTTCACCGCGATCTTCGTCGGCCTCGACGCGGTGCCGGCACGGACCTGGGAGCGCGCGGTGGTCGCCGGGAGCCGCTACCTCGTCGGAATCCTCGTGGTCGTCAGCGTCTTCGCCCACCTGCGCGAACCCGGCACGGTGCTGGACGGCGTCCCGTGGGACGAGAGCGTGGCCAACGCCCGTGCCGAGTGCGCGGCAGGCAAGGAGAACGCACGGCTCGAGCACGAGCCGCAGGACTGGTTCTTCATCGTTCCGTGCGCAGCGTTGCGCTGACGAAGTCGCGGAACGACCGGGCCGGCCTGCCCGTCACGTCCTCGACGGTGGTGGTGACGCGGTCCTCCGCTCCCCCGCGGATGTCCTCGTCCAGACGTGCCAGCACCTCGGCGAACTCGCGCGGCAGCACGGCGGCGATGCGCTCCGCCAACTCCGCGGTGCCGACCGAACGGTGCCGGACGGTCCTGCCGGTGACGTCGGTGATGATCGCGGCGGCGTCCGCGTAGCTGAGCGCCTCCGGGCCGGTGATGAGGTGTTCGGTGTTGTGCGGCAACGGGTCCGTCAACGCGCGGGCGGCCACGGCGGCGATGTCGGCGGCGTCGACGAACCCGACCCTGCCGTCCCCGGTGGCCGTCACGACCTCGCCGGTGCGGACCCCGGCCGCCACGAGGTGGTCGCCGGTGAAGTTCTGCATGAACCACGACGGCCGCAGCACCGCCCACTCCGGCATCGCGCGCACGAGTGCTGGGAGAGCGCCCATCCCCGTGGCGCTCTCCGGCACCGCGGACGAGCTGAGCAGCACCACTCGCCGCACGAGCCGCGCTCGCGTGAGCAGCGACTCGACCACCGGCGCGGGGTCGACGACACCGACCGGGGGGATCAGGTAGAGACGATCTATCCCCTCCAGGGCGCCGTCAAACGTCCCGGGCGCGTTCCAGTCGAAGCGGACCTGGTCGGCGCGCTCCGGTTTCCGGGTGGCGACACGGGCGCCGGGCAGCAGGGACGCGAGCCGGCTGCCGGTCGTGCCGGTACCGCCGATGATCAACGTGGTCACGCGAGCTCCTGTGCCAGCAACGGGTTCCAGTAGTCGCGGTAGTGCGCGATCTCGCCGTCGCGGGTCGTGACGACGGCGATGTACGACGCCCGGTACGGCTTGCCGGACGCGACCACCACCCCTTCCGCGTCGAACTCGGCGACGACGACGTCCGGATCGGTCGTCACGTGCACGACCTGCTTCGGGAAGCCCTGGATGTCGAGCGTCTTCGGGTAGTCGCGCAGGTAGTCCTCGATCGCGGCACGGCCCTCCAGCCTGGCGGGCCAGCCGGGCGGGGCGAAGGGGAACTCCATCACGCCGTCGGGCGCCCACAGGCCCGCGAACCCGAGCATGTCCTTGTCCAGCAGCAGTTGCAGCGCCCTCGGGATGAGGTCCACGACAGCCTCCGAAAGAAATGGACGAGACGGTCCCGTCCCGTCCAACTTAGGCGGGACGGGACCGTCTCGTCCAGTCCTATGATGTGCGCCATGACCAAGCGCACCCCGACCGGCGCCGCCGTGCTGCAGCCCCAGGTGACGCAGGCGATCACCGACGCCGTGTTCGACGAACTCGCCCGCAACGGTTATGGCCGGCTGTCGATGGAGGCCGTCGCCAAGCGCGCGGAGGTCGGCAAGAGCGCGCTGTACCGGCGGTGGCCGTCGAAGCAGGACATGGTCGTCGCGGCGCTCTCGGAGTTCTCCGTGCCGCTGGCCGAGGTCCCGGACACCGGGTCACTGCGCGGCGACCTGCTGGCCACGGTCACGGCCGTGCACGACTGGCTGACACACCCCCGGTTCGCCACGATCCTCCCCGACCTCACCGCCGAGGCCGTCCGCAACCCGGCGTTGTCCGAGGCGATCGCGGCGACGATCGGCGAACCCCGGCGCGCGCTCGGTGCCGTGACCCTCCGGCGCGCGGTGGCACGCGGCGAGCTGCCGGCCGACCTCGACGTCGAGATCGCGCTGGACCTGGTCGCGGCACCGGTCTACTGGCGGCTGTCCGTCCGGCGCGCTCCCGTGGAACCCGACTACCTGGAACGGCTCGTCGACCACCTGGTGCGCGCGCTTCAGTGCTGATAGCTCGGGTAGTCGACGTACCCGTTGGGCGCTCCGAACCACGTCTCGCGGTCGGTGACGCGCAGCGGCAGGCCCAGCCGGAACCGTTCGACCAGGTCGGGGTTGCCGAGGTAGGCGCGGCCGTAGCTGATCAGGTCGGCGCCGTTGGCGAGCCAGCGCCGCCCCTGCTCCAGGGTGCCCTCCTCCGGGCCGATCTGGCCGCCGGGGTTGAACAGGAACGCGGTCGGCCACGCCTTGCGCAGGTCCATCAGCACCTCGTCGTCCGCGGTGGCCATGACGTGGATGTAGGCGATGTCCGGCAACGCCTTCAGCAGCTCGCCGTAGAGCACCGGCACGTTGTCCTCGACGATGCCCTGGATCTGGCCACCGGGTGACAGCCGGATGCCGACGCGGTCCGCCCCGATGGCGTCCACCGCCGCCTCGACCGCCTCGACGGCGAACCGGATGCGCCCGGCGGTCGAGCCGCCGTAGCCGTCGGTGCGCTCGTTCGCGCTGGAGGACAGGAACTGCTGGATCAGGTACCCGTTGGCGCCGTGCAGCTCGACCCCGTCGAACCCGGCCTCGACGGCCCGTCGTGCCGCGTCGCCGAACGCCTGGACCTGGTCGGCGACCTCGGCCGTCGTCAGCGCGTGGGGCACCGGTGCCGGCCGCATGCCGGTGGGCGTGAAGACCTGGGCGTCTGCGGCGATCGCGGACGGGCCGACGGGCTGGTGGCCCGCGACCTCGACGTGCCCGATGCGGCCGCCGTGCATGAGCTGGGCGAAGATGCGGCCGCCGTTGGCGTGCACCGCGTCGGTGACCACGCGCCACGCCGCCACCTGCTCGTCGGTGTGCAGGCCGGGCATGGCCGGACCGGCCTGGCCGACCGCGCTCGGGTGCACGCCTTCGGTGACGATGAGTCCGGCGGTGGCGCGCTGGGCGTAGTAGGTGGCCGTCTCCGCGGTCGGAACGCCGTCAACGGCCCGTGAGCGGGTCATCGGTGCCATGACGACGCGGTTCGGGAGGGTCAGGTTGCCGAGTCGGTAGCTCGTGAGCAGCATGAGAGCTAGGCTAGAAACCTGACACTAACGTCAGAGGTAGCTTTTGTGGCGGAGGTCTCAATGCGCATCGGTGAGCTCGCGGAACGCACAGGCGTGAGCGTGCGCGCGTTGCGCTACTACGAGGAGCAGGGCCTTCTCGCAGCTCAACGCAGCGAGAGCGGGCAGCGGCACTACGAGGAGCACGCCGTCGGCAGGGTGCGGCTGATCCAGCAGCTCTACGCGGCCGGGATCTCCAGCGCGTCGATCCTCGAGATGCTGCCGTGCGTGGTGACGGGCGTGGGCGCGCCGCACGTCATCGACAAGCTCCGGGGACATCGGTCGTCGGTGGTCAAGCAGATCGAAGAGCTGCAGGAGACGCTCCTGCAGCTCGACAACGTGATCGTGAGCGCCACGGCGGCCTACGAGACCGGAAGGCCGTGCCCGCCCTCCTGAGCGGGCACGGCGCCGGCACTCAGATGGTGGCGGTGTCGATCACGAACCGGTAGCGCACGTCGCTCGACTGCACGCGCTCGTAGGCGGTGTTGATCTGGTCGGCGCTGATCAGCTCGATCTCCGCGCCCAGGTCGTGCTCGGCGCAGAAGTCCAGCATCTCCTGGGTCTCCGCGATGCCGCCGATCATCGAACCGGCGAGCGTCTTGCGGCCGCCGAGCAGCCCGAACAGGTTGATCGAGACCGGCTCCTCCGGCGCGCCGACGTTCACCAGCGCGCCGTCGGTCTTGAGCAGGCCGAGGTAGGCGGTGAAGTCGAGCGGCGCGGACACCGTGGAGACGATCACGTCGAACTTACCCTTGAGCTCGGTGAACGTGGCCGGGTCGCTCGTGGCGCGGTAGTCGTGGGCGCCGAGCTTGAGCCCGTCCTCCTTCTTGCGCAGCGACTGCGACAGCACGGTCACCTCGGCGCCCAGCGCGGCGGCGATCTTCACGCCCATGTGGCCGAGGCCGCCCAGGCCGACGACGGCGACCTTCTTGCCCGGTCCGACGCCCCAGTGCTTGAGCGGCGAGTACAGCGTGATGCCGGCGCACAGCAGCGGCGCGGCGACGTCCAGCGGCAGCGAGTCCGGGATGCGCACGACGTAGTTCTCGTCGACGACGATCTGCTGCGAGTAGCCGCCGTACGTGACGTCGCCGCGGCGGTCGACGCCGTTGTAGGTCATGGTGTTGCCGTTGGCGCAGTACTGCTCCAGCCCGCGCTTGCAGAAGTCGCACTCGCGGCACGAGTCGACCATGCAGCCGACGCCGACGTGGTCGCCGACGGCGTGGCGGGTGACCTCGGAACCGACCTCGACGACCACGCCCGCGATCTCGTGGCCGGGCACCATCGGGAAGATGGCCTCGCCCCAGCCCTCGTCGACCTGGTGGATGTCGGAGTGGCAGATGCCGGCGAACTTGATGTCGATCAGGACGTCGTGCGCGCCGACCGCGCGACGCTCGATGGTCGTGCGCTCCAGCGGCGCCTTGGGTGCGGGCGCGGCGTAGGCAGCGACGGTGCTCATCAGGCTGTTCTCCTCGTTTCGTCGTGTCGGTGACGACACTGCTCCCGTCCGCGAGGATTACCCAGGCACCTGGTTTTCGTATGCGCGCTGTGCCTACTACCAGCAATGTCAGGCACGCTCCCCGGGACGCGGGGATACTCGGCCCCATGACCGTCGATCCGCGCACCGAGCTGAGCGACTTCCTGCGCAGCCGCCGCGCACGGCTGTCGCCGGACGACGTGGGGCTGCCGCAGTACGGCCGGGCCCGCCGCGTACCGGGCCTGCGCCGGGAGGAACTGGCGCAGCTCGCGGGCGTGTCCGTCGCCTACTACACGCGCCTGGAGCAGGGCAACGGGCGCAACGTCTCGACCGAGGTCCTGGACTCGATCGCCCGCGCGTTGCGGCTCACCGACGCCGAGCGCGACTACCTGGGCAACCTGACCAGCAGCAAGCGCCCGAAGAAGAAGGCCGCCACGCGCACGATGGTGCGGCCCGCGTTGCGGCACCTGCTCGACAGCATCGGCGTGCCCGCGTACATCAGCGGGCGGCGCACGGACATCCTCGCGTGGAACCCCATGGCCGAGGCGTTGTTCGGCGACTGGGGCGAGCTCGAGCCACGCGACCGCAACTGGGCGCGCCTGATCTTCCTGCGGCCCCGCTACCAGGAGCTCTTCGTCAACTGGGAGGCCAAGGCCGCCGACATCGTCGCGTTCCTGCGCTCGGACGCCGCCTGCTGCATCGACGACCCCGAGATGGCCGCCCTGGTCGGCGAGCTGTCGCTGAAGAGCGACCTGTTCCGGCAGCTCTGGGCCGCGCACGAGGTCAAGGACAAGAGCTTCGGCACGAAGGTGGTGCGCCACCCGCTCGTGGGCGAGCTGACGCTGTCCTACGAGGCGCTGGCGATGCCGGCCGAGCCCGGTATGTTCCTCAACACCTACCACGCCGAGCCCGGCTCCCCGTCCGCCGAGGGGCTGCAGCTGCTGGCCAACTGGGGTACCGACGCCTCCCGCTCTGTTACTACTAAGGCGTGAGAACACCGCGTCTGGAGATCGAGTACTGCACGCAGTGCCGCTGGCTGCTGCGTGCCGGGTGGACGGCCCAGGAGCTGCTGACCACGTTCACCGCGGAGCTGGGCGAGGTCGCGCTGATCCCCGGCACCGGCGGCGTGTTCGACGTGCGGCTCGACGGCGAGACCCTGTGGTCGCGCAAGGAGCAGGAGGGCTTCCCGGACCTCGCCGTGCTCAAGCAGCTCGTGCGGGACCGGGTGGCGCCGGAGCGGTCGCTGGGCCACACCGACCGCAAGGGCTCAGCCGACTCCTGACGCCCGTCACGCGGACCGATCGGCCACGTGCTCGAACACATCCACCTGGTGGCCCCGCCCGCCGAAGTCGGCGTCAACCCAACACCGTTGTGGACGGTCCGGCATTCGCTCGCCTGTGGACCGATCGCGGAGAAGACCGCGTTACCAGGGATCACTCCGCAGAAGTTGCGGACGAGAGCAGATCGTGCAGTTCGGTGAGGAACTCGGGCAGCGTCGCCGCGATCACCCGCGCCCGCGAGTCGTGGTCGTCGTACACGCCCTCACGGTCGACGGCACTCGGTGGGAGCGCGTACACGGGCGCGCCACCCGGCAGCCCGAGCGCGAAGTGCGTTCCGCCGCCGTCGGATCCGAAGCTCACCACGTCGATGCGCTCGGATCCCTCGATCCGGACGGGCCACCTGCCGTCCCGCCCGTCCACCACGGCCTTCGCCGGGGCGACGAAGAGCCCCTGCCGCAGGTCCGGAAAGGACACTTCGGCGACGTGGCGGTAGAACTCGGCCAGCGGTGCGGGCAGGTCCGCCACCCCGTCCGGCACAGGCCCGGCCGCGCGCCTGACCCCGTTCTCACCGGGCGGGTACCCGAACCGGGCGGTGAACCCGGCGACGAAGCGCGCCGCGAGGCCGTCCACCGACGTCAGCCACTGCTCGTAGTCGAAGCCGTTCACGAATCGCACCTTACTCGCGGGAAAGGCGGGGAGGCCCGGGTCCGGGCCTCCCCGCGGACGGTCACGGCCAATACCAGAACGAACCGGAGAACTCCTCGTCGATGCGCCGGGCGAACTGCTCGATCTGCGACCGGCTCGCGTTCGGGTTCTGCCTGCCGAACTCCGCCCACCGGTTCGTGATGTCCTGGTGGTGGTTGTCCGGCCGGCCGTGGTTCGGGACGTTCGCCCGGCTGCCGGGCACACCGCGGATGTTCGAGGGCGCGTCGAAGTCGAAGTCCTTGAACTCCGGGTGGTTGCGGTACTCCTGCGGGATCGCGTGGTGTGCGTCCCAGTCGTCCGGCAACCGCGGCTTGCCCTGCCTCCACAGCTCCGCCTGGTACCTGCCCCGCCAGTTGCCCTTCTCGATGTTCGGGGACTCCGGCGCCATCTCCTTGCCCGGCGAGCTCGAACTGCTCGACGAGCTGGAACTGCTGGAGCTCTCGAACATCCCGCCGAGGCTCTGGGCGAACAACGCGGCTCCGCCGACGGCGATGGTGCCGCCCGTGAGGATGCCGGCCGCTCCGAGCGCGGCACCGCCCACTCCGACCGGGCACAGCACGCCGGTGGCGCAGACGACCGGGGTGGCGAGCAGCGGCGTGCTGACGACCACCAGGGCACCGCCGCCGACCATCAGGCCGGCACCGCCGATCATGCCGCCGATGTCGTCGATGTGGTCGCCGAGGTAGTCGAACGTGGCGTCGGCCGCGTCGCCCACCGCGTCCGCCGCGTCCCCGACGGCCTCGCCCGCGTCGCAGAGGAAGCTCCACGCCCAGCAGTGCCCGTCGACCTCCACGCGGCTGATCGGGTTGCCGCCGGTGAACGCGTACCGGTTGCCGGTCCACGCGCTCGTGCCCAGCTTCAGGTCCGCCAGCGCGCCGTTGTAGCTGTCACGCGTGAGGAACCTGTTCAGGCCGGGGTCGTAGTCGCGGAACCCCATGTCGTAGCCGCCGGTGGTGCTGTCCCAGCGCTTGCCGTTGAAGCGGTAGAAGTTGTACGGCTCCTTGCCCGGCTGCTGCGGGTCCGGCTTGTCGATGCCGGTGAACGAGTCCTCGTCGTCCTTGCCGTAGGCCGTGTACCCGTAGGTGGACTTGGTGTTGCCGCCGGCGTCGGTGAGGAGCTCGACGTCGGTGTGCGGGTTGAAACCGTACTGCGCCTGCTCGGTGGTGCCGTCGTCCTTGTGGGTCGTCTGCGACAGCCGCCTGCCGTTCGGGCTGTGCTGGTACGACTTCGTCAGCTTGCCGCCGAGCTGCTCGGTCAGCACCTCCGACGACAGGCCGAGGTAGGCGTACTCGGTCGTCTTGTCCCCGTCGACCCGCGTGGTCGTCCGGTCGATCGGGTCGTAGGCGAACCTGATGGTGACGAGGTCGGTGCTGCCGTCCTTGAGCTTCTGGTGCTCGGCGACCCGGTCGAAGCCGTCGTAGCGGTACTTCTCGATCGTCTTGCCGAGGGCGGTCACCTTGTCCAGCCGGCCGAACGGGTCGTACGAGTGCCTCGCCGTCTGACCGTCGACGGACGCGGAGGTGACCCTGTTGCGGTCGATGGTGTATTTCGTCGTCTTGCCCTCGAGCGTCTGCTCGACGACGTTGCCGTTGGCGTCGTGGACGTACGACTCGGTCTTGAGCTCGGTGCCGGAGGCATCGGACTTGACCTGCTTGCGCAGGCGGTTCACCGGGTCGTACTCGTAGGTGAGCGTGCGGTCGAGGTACGCCGAGTTGTTGTCGGCGTTCATCGTCTTCGCGATGTCCTTGACTCGCTGGCCGTTCGCGTCGTAGGAGATCGTGTGCTCGTTGACGAGCGTGCCGTCGGGCTTCTTCTCGGCGTAGTGCCGTTGCTGCCCGTCGAGGAAGTACTGGTAGTCGACGGAGTTCCCGTTGGCCTTGGTCTCCTTCAGGACCTGGCGACGCGCGGTGTAGGTGAAGGTGGCCACCTGCGCCTCGGCACCCGGCGTGCGGGCCGTGTTGGTGACCTTGGTGATCAGGTTGCGGGCGTCGTACTCGAACGCCGACGACTGCGAGGGATGTTCACGGGTCTTGGGGTTCCCGTCGGCGTCGTAGGTGTAGCTGGTGACCTTGTTGCCGGCCCCGATCTCCTCGACCTGCTTGATCTGGTCGAGCTGCGTGTAGCCGACCACGTACCTGCTGACCTTCGCGGTGGAGCTGCTGTCGGTCATCTCGACGAGGTTGCCGTTGGCGTCGTAGGAGAAGCCGAACGTCTTCTGCTCGTTGTCGGCCTCACCGCTGCCGTCGCGGACGACCTTCACGGCGTCGGCGACGACGGTGCCGTTCGCCCGGTCGGACAGCGTGATCTTCTTGACCGCGTCCTCGGTGAAGCCGAAGCTGCCGAGCGACACCCACTGCCCCGCCTGCTGGGTCTGGTCGACCTGCTTGGTCTCCGTGCCGCCGTCGTGCTCGACCGCGTAGGAGGCGTTCTTCGCGGTGGCCGCGCCCGCGTAGCGGACGAACACCTCGTACCTGCCGGTGCGCGGCACGTCGACGAGCCAGCGGAAGGAGTCGCCGCCGTCGCCCGCGTCGTGCGTGCGGTAGTCGAACCCCTCGTGGTCACCCCCGGCCGTGCCCGCCGTACCCCACTCGCCCTGCACCTCGACCGCCTGGTCGGAGTTGTCGACGACGAGCACGTCCCTGCCCACCGGAACGCCGTCGTCCTTGCGCGACAACTGCTTTCCGTCCGGGGTGTACTCCCACTCCATCGACCGCGTGGCCGACCCGCCCGCCGCGGTCAGCACGCGTTTGGTCTGGTTGCCGATCGCGTTGTACTCGTAGGTGGCGGTGATGTTCCACGGGTCGGTGGACGACTTCAGCCAGCCGTTGTCGAAGTAGGTGTTCGTGGTGACGTTGCGGACGCTCTGGCCGCCCGACGGCGGTGCGCTGGTCTCGACGACGTTGCCGACCTCGTCGTAGCCGTAGAGCGTGCGGTCCGGCGTCTTGACCCGCGCGTCGTCCTTGTCGAAGAGTGCCAGCTTCTCCTTGACGCGGTTCAGCTCGTCGTAGACCACCTGCTCGGTGAAGTCCTCGGGGTCGTCCGCGGTCTCGACTCCCTTGGGCGTGACCGTCTTCGTCCTGTTGCCGACGGCGTCGTACTCGAACCGCTTGACCCGCTCGACGTTCTCGGCGTGCGGCGACCTGATCTCCCGCACCATCGCGCGTCCGTCCAGCACGCGCACGGTCCTGTTGCCGTCCTGGTCGATCGCCGCGACCACGTTGCCGTCGCGGTCGTACTCGGACCGCGTGCTGTGGCCGGCCGCATCGATCACCCTGGTCACGCGGTGGTTGAGGTCGAACTCCGACTTCGAGGTCCTGCCGAGCGGGCTCGTCTCGGCGACCACGTTGCCCACGACGTCGAACGTGGTGGTCGACCTGTCCCCGGTCGCGAGCGTCGTCGCGACCAGCCGGTTGAGCTGGTCGTAGGTGTAGGTGGTGGCGAAGTCCTTGTCGTCGTTCCTCGTCAGCGTGCCCTCGGGCGCCGTGTCCTTCACGAGGTTGCCGACGGCGTCGTACTCGTAGGTCGCCGTCCTGACCTTGCCGGTCGCGCTGTCCTTCGGCGACGTCACGGACGTGATCTCGTCCATCGCGCCGTAGGTCGCGGTCGACACGGCACCGTTGGCAGCGGTCTTCACCAGGACGTTGTCGTTCTGGTCGTAGCGCGGTCCTGGGGTGACGAGGAACTTCCCGGCGGCCGCGTCCTGCGGGACCCTGGTCGTGCCGGGACGGCTGAAGACGTCGTAGGTGTAGGTGCTGGTCTTCCGCTTGGCGTCGGTGATCGACACGACGTTGCCGAGCACGTCGTAGGCCGTGGTCGTGACGCAGCCCAGCGCGTCGACCGAGCGGCGCGGGTAGCCGGTCGGGTCGAAGTCCTCGAACCGGGTCGCGTGGCCGTTGGCATCGGTCGCGACGACCAGCCGGCCGGCGTCGTCGTACTCGTTCCTGCTGACGTTGCCCAGCGGGTCGGTGAGCGAGGTCAGGTTGCCGCGCTCGTCGTGCCCGAACGTCCACTTGCGACCCTCCGGGGTGGTCTTCTCGGAGAGTTCGGCGGTGTACCCGTCCGGCCCGGTGCGGTAGCCGAGCCTCGTCGGCGCGGTGTCGTGGACGTTCGCCTCGGCGTCCCTGATCTCCAGCGGGTACCCGGTCTTCGGGTCGTACCTCCACGTCGACGTGGCGCCGTTGTGCTCGCGCATCAGACGGACGTTGTTGTCGTCGTCCCAGGCGAGATCGGTCGTCTCGCCCTTGGCGTTCGTCTGCTTCGTGGGCCTGCCGAACCCGTCGAGGAGGAACTTCGTGCCGTTGCGGTTCGCGTCGGTGACGGTGGACGACATGGCCTCGCCGTTGCGCCCGTCGACGTCGTGGTACTCGAACCCGGTCGTGTGACCGCGCCGGTCGACGAGGTGCTGCAGGCGGTGCCTGCGCACGGGGTCGCCGAGGTCCTCGTAGTACTTCAGCTGGGTGCCGCGGCCCAGCGCGTCGTTGACGCGCACCAGCTTCGAGTCGTGGTCGCGGGGATCGGCGTAGAAGAAGGAGACGACCTTCTGCCCCGGCGTGTCCGCGCCGTCCACGACCTCCTGCAGCTGACCGCGATCGCTGTAGGCGAAGGTGGTCCGGCGACCGCTCACGTCGGTGATCGACCGGAGCTGGCTCGTGATCGACGTGTTCGCCAGGTCCCTGCCGAACACCTTCACGTCGTCCACGAACGAGAAGAAGTCGTCGCCGCGCTGGTAGTAGTCGAGCGTGAGCACGCGGCGGCCGGACGCGTCGGTGATCTCGGTGAGCACGCCGGTGTTGCGGTTGCCGTGCGTCGTGCGGACGTAGGTGAACTTGAGCTCGTTGCCGTTCTTGTCGGCGATGGCGGTCTGGTAGCCGTCGGCGTCGAAGAAGTTCTTCGTGCGGTCCGGGTGCGTCATCACCCAGGTCCGCGCCTTGTCCTGGCCTCCGGCGCGGGCGAGCCGCAGGTGCACTCCGGCGGGGCTGTCGTAGGTCCACTTCGTCTTGTCGTGGCTGCCGTTCTTGTTCAGCTCGAACCAGTGGCTCGTGCCGTCACCGTCGATCAGCGTGACCTTCGCCGGATGGTCGGGATCGCTCAGCAACGGGCGGTGGAACTGCAACGGTGAGCCGAGCCGGTGCAGGCTCGACGTGGTGAGCGACCAGCCGGTGCCGAGGTAGGAGTTCGAAGCGTCCAGGCTGTTGTAGTTGAGCCGGACGAACGTGCTCAGGCCCAGGTTCGGGTTGGTGTAGGCGTTGAGGCCGACGACGGCGTTGCCCGAGTACTGGTTGACCGTCGCGGACCAGCCGGTGCCGGCGTCGATCCCGTTGTACTGGTAGAACTTCTCCAGCCCGAGCTGGTCCGACGTCGGGTGCTCGGCGGTGACCGGCTGGCTCAGCACCGGCACCCCGGCGGTCTCCGAGAGCCACTTGCCCGTGCGCTTGTCGCGCAGGTCCCAGTCCAGCACGAACGACTCGCGTTGCGGGCCGAGGCCGGTGCCCGTGGGCGCCTTGACCCTCGCCTGCAGTGTCACCGACCGGCCGGGCGCGAGGTCCTCCGGCAGCGCCGTGTCGGCGCGGTTCGACGGTGTCGTGTAGTCCGTGCCGTCGGGGAGTTTCCATTGGTACGAAAGGACGATGTCGGCCTTGGACAACGCCGCCGCGGTCGTGTTGGTGACTTCGACCTCGACCGAGTACTCCTCGCCGGGAATCATCCGCTGTGGCGTGAGCAGAGCCGAGTAGGCGGGTGATGTCTCCGCCACCGCCTGTGGCGCACGTGGCACCGGCGCCGTCGTCGCGGATCTCGCGGATGACACCGCATCTGTTGTGACACAACGGATCTGCGAGCGGAGCTCCGCGTTCTGCCGCTGTTCCAAGCGAGTTGGAACCGGTGCCGCCTGCACCGGTGAGCCGGCCGCGACCAGCGCGACGAGCAGTGCGATCGTTCCGGCTTTTCGGACTGTCCCCACAGCCACCCTCCCCCTACGCGCCAGGGGGCAGCCGGACAGACGCCGGCACGTGCTTGTGCGACAGGCGTTTCGGCTACAGGCGCCGGGTTCCCCAACCCGGACACAACGGTGAATCCCCCGGCAAGCACCACCGACGGTAGTGACACCGCCACCGCTCGCCATCCGCCGATCGGCGCAATCCGCTCGCCTGGCGTTGCGCGACTCGGTGCAGCCGGGCCACTATCGAGGCACTGCACCAGGGGGAAATGTCCACTGTGGACATCTAGTGCACGGACCTTGGGGGTCAAGGTGATTCGCAGAGCAATGATCATCGGCATGACCGTGCTCGCACTCGGTTCGGCGGTCACCGCGGCGCGGGCGACGGGCGGCGACGTGCTGCCGCTGCCCGGATTCGGCGACCTGGCCGTGGACGACGCCCGCGAGCGGGTGTTCGTCAGCGGCGGGAGGTCGTCGAACAGCGTCGTGGTGGTCGACGAGCACGGACGCGTCAAGAAGAAGATCGACAACCAGTTCGGGGCGAGCGGCCTCGTGCTGAGCGAGGACGCCAGGACGCTCTACGTGGCGCAGGCGGCGGGAGACGCGATCTCCGCCATCGACACCACGACGTTCGCCGAGACGGCCCGCTATCCCACGGGCGCCCGGACGTGCCCGGCACACCTGGCGCGCACCGGCACCGTGGTGTGGTTCGGCTACGGCTGCGAGGACGAGTGGAACGGCGGCGTCGGCAGGCTCGACCCGGCGGCCGCCACCCCCGTCACCCTCGACGAACAGGGCGACGTGCTGTTCCAGGGCGCGCCGCTCGTCACCTCGGCCGGAACGACCGTGGTGGCGGGCCAGCTCACCACGAGCCTGTCCGGCGTGCACGTCTACCGGGCCGAGGCCGGCGGCCTGACGCCGGGCGCCTCCGGCGACGCACCCGGCGGCAACCTGACCGACGTCGCGCTGAGCCCGGACGGCACGGGCATGTACACCGCGGCGGGCTCCCGAACGCAGGTGCAGGGCTTCGCGACCGAGGACCTGTCCGGCCGCGGCTCCTACAGCACGGGGCCGTACCCGAACGCCGTGGCGCCGTCCCCGAACACCACGCACGTCGCCACCGGCGCCTACACCACGAGGAGCAAGGCGATCACGATCTTCCCGGTCGGGGGCACCGTTGCGACGAGGTCCTACGACCTGGGCGGTGCCGTGCCGGCCGACCGGGGCCTGGCCTGGTCGGCGGACTCCCAGCGGCTCTACGCGGTCCTGCAGGGCACGACCGACCCGCGACCCCGCCTGGAGGTGTTCTCCCGGCCCCTGAGCTGAGGTGGAGACCCCCGCCGGAGCGCTGGTCCGGCGGGGGTCTCCGCGGTCCCGTCCCGGCCGGAAGACAAGGCGCTCCAGCGGGTTTCGAGCCGGCGTTCGTAGATTTCTCGAGGTAGTCAGCTCACGTACCCGCTGGTGCCGTTTGCTACCTTGGGGGATTTCTGAGATGTCGCAGGAAGCTGAAGTGGACGGCGGCTGCCTTCCCGACCTGCTGCGCAAGCAGGTGGAGGAACACCCCGATCGCACAGCCGTCGTCTTCGGCGAGGAAAGCATCACCTACGGCGAGCTCTTCGAACAGAGTTCCGCGCTGGCGACACACCTCCGCCGGCTCGGGATCAGCGAGGACGACTGCGTCGGCATCTTCGTCGAACCCTCGCTCGACCTCGTCGTCGGCGCGTGGGGGATCCTCTGCGGCGGTGGCGCCTACCTGCCGCTGAGCCCGGAGTACCCCGAGGAACGCCTCCGGTACATGATCGAGGACTCGCGCACGAAGGTCGTCGTGACGCAGCCCGCGCTCAAGCAGCGCCTGACGGAGCTCGCGCCCGCCACGACGCGGGTCGTCACCCTCGCCGACTGCGACGAGGCGTTCGACGACGGCTTCTCCCCCGCGCACGACAGCCTGGCGTACATCATCTACACCTCGGGCAGCACCGGCCGGCCCAAGGGCGTGATGATCGAGCACCGCAGCATCGTCAACCAGATGCAGTGGCTGCACGACTTCCACGCCATCGACGACACCAAGCGCGTGGTCCAGAAGACGCCGATGAGCTTCGACGCGGCGCAGTGGGAGATCCTCGCGCCCGCGGTCGGCAGCACGGTGGTGATGGGCCGTCCCGGCATCTACCGCGACCCGGAGATGCTGATCGAGACGATGCGCGAGCACGGCGTGACGACGTTGCAGTGCGTGCCGACACTGCTCCAGGCGTTGATCGACACCGAGGAGTTCGGCACGGTCACGTCGCTGGAGCAGGTCTTCAGCGGCGGCGAGGCGTTGTCGCGCACGCTGGCGCAGGCGTTCGTCGCGGAGATGCCCGGTGTCGCGCTCATCAACGTCTACGGGCCGACGGAGACGACGATCAACTCGTCGTCGCACGTGGTCGACCCCGACGAACTGGCCGAGGCCCCGAAGTCCATCTCCATCGGCCTTCCTGTCGCGGGCACGACCTACCTGGTGCTCGACGAGAACCGGGACGTGGTCACGCCCGGCGAGATCGGGGAGCTGTACATCGGCGGCGTCCAGGTCGCCCGCGGGTACCTGCACCAGCCCGAGCTGACGCGGGAACGCTTCGTGGACGGCATGTTCCGCACCGGCGACCTGGTGACGCAGAACCTCGACGGCACCGTGCAGTTCGCCGGGCGCGCCGACAGCCAGGTCAAGCTGCGCGGCTACCGCGTCGAGCTGGACGAGATCCGGCTGGCGATCGAGACCCACGACTGGGTGCGCAACGCCGCGGTGATCGTGAAGGAGGACCAGCGCACCGGGTTCCAGAACCTGATCGCGTGCGTCGAGCTGAACCCCAAGGAAGCCGCCCTGATGGACCAGGGCAACGCCGGCTCGCACCACCAGTCGAAGGCCAGCCGCCTGCAGGTCCGCGCGCAGCTCTCGAACCCCGGCGTGCGCGACGACCTCGGCGGGCGGCACACGGTCGACCTGCCCGGCGAGGAAGCGTCCTGCCTGCAACGCAAAGTCGTGTTCTCGCGCAAGTCCTACCGCTTCTACGAGGGCGGCCAGGTCACCGACGACGACCTGCGGCGGTTGCTGGAGCGCAAGCCCTCCGGTGCCGGTTCGAAGGCGCCGGAGAAGGTCGACGTCCTGGAGCTGGGCGAGATCCTGCGCTACTTCGGCGCGCACTTCAGCGACCAGCGCCTGCTGCCGAAGTACGGGTACGCCTCGCCGGGTTCGCTCTACGCGACCCAGCTCTACCTGGAACTGCACCACGTCGCGAACCTGCCGGCCGGGCTGTACTACTACCACCCGCTGCGCCACCAGCTCGTGCTGATCGCGCCGGTCGCCGAAAGCGTTGGGACGCAGGCGAAGTTCCACTTCATCGGACGCAAGGCCGCCATCGAGTCGGTGTACCTCAACAACATCCTCGAGGTGCTCGAGATCGAGACCGGCCACATGGTCGGGCTCTTCGAGGAGGTCCTGCCGGGCTACGGCCTCGACGTCCGGGCCGCCGCGCACACGCCGGAGACCAAGGAGCTGCTGGAGGTCTCCGACGAGGACTACTACCTCGGCACGTTCGAGCTGTGCGCGTACACCGGTGTCCACGAGGACGACGTCGACCTCTACGTCCAGACGCACCCCGGCCGCGTCGCGAACCTGCCCGGCGGCCAGTACCGGTACTCGGACGGCGAGTTCGAGCGCGTGTCGGACGAACTGGTGCTGCGCAAGCACGTCATCGCCATCAACCAGGCGGTCTACGAGCGGGCGAGCTTCGGCGTCACCGCGATCAGCAGGTCCGCGGAGGACTGGCGGCGCTACGTCGACCTCGGCCGGACCATGCACCGGTTGTCCGCCAACGACGTCGACCTCGGGTTCATGTCGTCGGGCTACAGCTCGAAGTCGGACAACGACCTGCCCTCGGCCCGGCGCATCAACGGCATCCTGACCGACATCGGCGAGGAACCCGGACCGTCGTACTTCTTCCTGGGCGGCAAGGTCTCCTACGCCCAGCGCCGCAGCCCCGGCATGAAGGAGGACGTCGTCCACATGAAGGGACCGGCCGAGCTGATCCGCGACGACCTGGTCAACTTCCTGCCGGACTACATGATCCCGAACAAGGTCGTGGTCCTCGACGCGCTGCCGGTCACCGCGAACGGCAAGATCGACGTCAAGGCCCTGGAGGCGTCGGACAAGACCGACGCCGACGACCAGGACCGGCCGTTCGTCGCGCCGCGCACCATCACCGAACGCCGCATCAGCGAGATGTGGAAGAAGCTGATGAAGCGCGAGACCGTCTCGACGCACGACGACTTCTTCGAGACCGGCGGCAACTCGCTGATCGCGGTCGGCCTGGTCAACCGCATCAACAAGGAGTTCGGCAGCAGCCTGCCGTTGCAGGTCCTGTTCGAGTCGCCGACGATCGAGCAGCTGTCGCGCCGGGTCGACGGCCTGCACGAGGGTCCGGTCTCCCGCCTCGTCCCGTTGCAGGCGAACGGGGACGGACCGCCGGTGTTCTGCTGGCCCGGTCTCGGCGGCTACCCGATGAACCTGCGCACGCTCGCCAGCCGGTCGGAGCGCCCGTTCTACGGCGTGCAGGCGCACGGCATCAACGAGGGCGAGACGCCGTACAGCACGATCCGCGAGATGGCCGCCAACGACATCGAGGCGATCAGGAAGGTCCAGCCGGAGGGCCCGTACACGCTGTGGGGCTACTCCTTCGGCGCGCGGGTCGCGTTCGAGACGGCCTACCAGCTGGAGCAGGCGGGCGAGGAGGTCGCGACCCTCCACCTGATCGCGCCGGGATCACCGGAGGTCCGGTCGGAGCGCGACAGCGACGAGGCGTCCTTCGGCAACAGGGCGTTCGTGACGATCCTGTTCTCGGTCTTCGCGGGCAGCATCACCGACCCGCGCCTCGCCCGCTGCCTGGAGGTCTCGAAGGACGAGTACACGTTCTCCGGCTTCATCAGCGGCGAGTTCCCCGACCTCGACCGCGAGCTGGTCCGCCGCATCACGAAGATCGTCACCGAGACGTTCTCCTTCAAGTACACGTTCAGCGAGCTGGCCGAGCGCACGATCTCCGCGCCGCTCACCATCTTCAAGGCGCGGGGCGACGACTACTCGTTCATCGAGGGCAGCGAGGGCTTCTCCGCCGACGGCCCGGTCGTCGTCGAGCTCGAGGCCGACCACTACAGCCTGCTGCGCGAGCCCGACGTCGACGAGCTGCTCACGTCGATGCGGCGCCGCGCCGCGGTGCGCCAGGAGGCCGACCGCGTGCCGGTGGTGCTGTCCGCCGACCAGATGGCCGAACTGATCGCGGCCGTCACCAAAGCCGTCACCCTCGCCATCACGGGAGGCCAGTCGTGAGGAGTCCGGCATGCCGCACGTGAACATCAAGCACTTCCCTGCCCCGCTCAACGAAGAGCAGGCGTCCGAGCTGGTCGCGGCCATCACCGGGGCGGTGACGCGCGCGTTCGGCTGTGACGAGGGCGTCGTGTCCATCGCGCTGGAACCCGTCGACCCGCAGGCGTGGCAGGACCAGGTCTACGCGCCGGAGATCGTGGAACGCAAGGAACTCCTGCGCAAGACCCCGACCTACTGAGGTGCCGATGCGCATTCCGCTGGTGTACTGCGAGGAAGTGGCCGAGGCGGTCACGGCGGGCCAGCCCGTCGTGGCGCTCCCGTCGGGCGTGATCACCCGCGGCCCGGACGGTGCCGAGACCGCGCGCCGGGCCGAGGACGCGATCCGGGCGAGCGGGTCGGTGCCGGCCACGATCGGTGTCGACAAGGGACGGATCCTCGTCGGCCTCTCGGACGTCGACCTCGACAGGTTCGCCTCCGCGCGGGCGGTTCCGGTCGTCGGCGGCCGGGACCTCCCGGTCGTGCTGGCCCACGGGACGCCGGCCGCGACGACCGTCTCGTCGTCGGTGGTCGCGGCCGCGCTCGCGGGGCTGAAGTTCGTGTCCTCGGCCACGATCGGCGCGGACCTCGTGCACCTCACGCGGTCCGGGGTCGTGGTGGTCTGCGCGGGCGCGGAGAACGATCCCCGTGCCGCGCTGGAGTTCCTGGAGTCGCAGGGCGTTCCGGTCGTGGCCTACCGGTCCGACGACTTCCCGGGCCACCTCCGCGTCTCCAGCGGACTGCGCAGCCCGCACCGCGTCGACGACCTCCGGGTGCTGGTCAGGGCCGTCGAGGCGCACTGGGCCCTCGGCAACCGCGGCTCGTTCGTCGTCACCACCCCGACCAAGGCCTCGGACGAGGTCGACGGCACCGAGGACACCTCCACGTTCTCCAAGGAGGACGCCGCGGTGCTGGTCACCGTCGCCGAGGTCGCGGGAGAGCTGGCCGCCGCCCACGCGAAGGAGTTCTCCGGATGAGACGGTGCGCGATCTTCGACCTCGACGGCACGCTCGTCGACACCCCGCGCGGGATCGTCACGACGTTCGCCGCCGTGTTCGCCCAGCTCGACCTGCCCACCGCGGACTCCCCGACGATCCGCGGCACGATCGGCCTCGGCCTGCCGGCCGCGTTCGCGAAGGTCCTCGGCGTGCCCGAGGACGAGCCGGTGGTGTCCCGGTGCGTCGACCTCTACCGGCCGACGTTCCGCAAGATCGTGCTGCCGGTGGCGACCGGGCTCGTGTTCCCCGGCGTGTACGACGGGCTGAGGTCGTTGCGGGACAACGGCTTCCTGCTCGCCGTGGCGACGAACAGGTTCATCGCGCCCGCCGAGGAGCTGCTCACGGCGGCCGGCCTGCGCGACGAGTTCTCCGTCGTCGTCGGGGCGGACGAGGTCGCGCACCCGAAGCCCGACCCCGGTGCCGGTCTGCTCGTGCTGGACCGGCTCGGGGTGGCGCCGCGCAACGCCGTGATGGTCGGCGACACGACGTACGACATCGACATGGCGCACGGTGCCGGGATGTCGTCCGTCGCTGTCACCTACGGGGTGCACGGCGTCGACCAGCTGCTCAGCGCGGAACCCACCTGCCTCGCCGGTTCGTTCGGCGAGGCGGTGGCCGCCGTTCAGCGCACGACTTCGTAGACCAGCTTCTGGATGCCGTTCGAGTACGACTCGCTCTCGACGACCTTCAGCAGCTGCTTGTCCTTGTCGGTCTCGCTGAACAGCCGCTTGCCCGCGCCGAGCAGCACCGGGAACACCAGCAGGTGGTAGCGGTCGATCAGGCCCGCGTCGGAGAGGTTGCGGTTCAGCGTCGCGCTGCCGTGGATGGAGATCGGGCCGCCCTCGGTCTCCTTCAGCGCGGCCACGTCGTCGAGCGACCGCAGGATCGTGATGTCGCCCCAGTTGTCGACCAGCTGGTCTTCCTCCAGCGTGCTGGAGACGACGAACTTCGGCATCACGTTGTACTGCGGGAAGTAGTCGAGCGTCGGCCACACCGGGGAGAACGCCTCGTAGCTGACCCGGCCCATCATCATCGCCGTGGCCTCCTCCTGCTCACGGCCCTTGATCTCGTAGGCGGCCTCGTCGAACTCGATGTCCTTGAAGGTCCAGCCGGAGCTGCGGTGGCCGGGCTCGCCACCGGGTGCCTCGACGACGCCGTCGAGGGAGACGAAAGCGGTGGCGATGAGGGTGCGCATCTGGTTCTCCTTGGTGTTCGCGCTTGCTGTCATCAATGCGTCGAACGGGAGATGGCGGGAATCGACATCTCGCGCCAGGAGATTTTCCGGCATGGGTCTCGGCGGCGCCGAACACCCCTCCGAGTTCGGCGCCGCCGGCTGATCGTGGAGTCTTCCCGCTGCTCAGGACCCTCACATGGGGGTGGAGCCCCCAATTGACGGGCGGGCGTGGCTGATCAGGTCGGCACGGGTCCGGCGTCCAGTGCGGGCCTTGAGGCTCGCGACGTGGCGTTCGACCGTCCGCGGGGACAGGAAGAGCCGCTCGGCGATCTCGGCGTTGCCGAACCGTTCGACGACCAGGCACAGCACCTCGTACTCGCGGACGGTGACGCCCGCTTTGCGCAGCGCTGCGGGCACGGTCTCGTGGTCGCGGCGGCGGCGTTGCTTCGGTGCGCCCGCCTCGCGCAGCACCGCCCGGCACGCGGCGGCGACGGCGGGCACGCCGAGCTGGTGGAAGTACTCCTCGGCCTCGCCCAGCCACTCCAGCGGCTCGCCCCAGCCGTCCGCCAGCGCCCGCGGGCCGGCCAGCCGCAGGCCCAGGTACCGGGGCAGACCGAGGCCCTTGCTCAGGTCGAGTGCCTCGGCCGCGGCGGCGTTCGCCTCGGCCGTGCGGCCCTCGCGGCCCAGCAGGATCGCGCGGCTCCACGCGAAGTACGTGCGGTGCAGCTGGACCTGCGAGAGGTGCGACTCGGCGAGCCGGTCGAACTCGGGTCGACCGGCGAGGCCGAGCGCGACCCGGACCAGCAGCCGCGGCCCCTGGTAGAAGGTGCCGCGGAGGATGCGCGGTTCCACGACGGCCTTCTCCACCTCGTCGAACTCGGCCAGCGCCCGGTCGTACCGCTCCTCCATCAGCGCGCAGACCGCCGAGCTGTACGACCAGATCTCCTCGGACTCCCCGTGGTCGCGCAGCCGCGCCAGCGCCCGGTCGGTCGCCCTCCTGTCGCCGTGCACGGCCGCGATGCCCGCCTCGATCGCGACGGCGAGACCCCCGAGGGCGTGCAGCCCCAGCTTCCCGGCCGCCTCCCCCGCGCTCGCGCCGTGCCACGCGGACTTCTCGTACTCACCGCGGACCAGGTACGTGGCGCCCAGATGCAGGTCGGCGGCGATCAGGATGACGATCGCGCCGGTGTCGAGCGCGGCCTGCCGGGCGGCGAGCAGGGTGCCGACGCCGGTCGTCAGGTACTTGTCGGTGATGCCCAGCTCCAGCAACGCCCGCAGCCGCCACGCCGCGAGCCCGTGCTGCTCGGCCGTCCGGAGCCAGCGCTGGACGTGCTGGCGCGCCTCGGCCAGGTCCTGCCCCCGCGTGCAGCGGGTGAGCACCTCGAGGGCCTCGCAGACGATCTCCGGGGTGCCCGTGGCGGCGGCGCGCTCGGCCAGGGCGCGGGCCTTGGGCAGCAGGTCGAGCTGGTTGAGGCCGAGCAGCAGCGCGGCCTTGACGACGTCGACGGCCGGCGAGGTCTCCCCGGCCGTCTCCAGCAGGTCGAGACCTCGTTCCCACTGACCGGCGACGGCGGCGACCCTGGCCTGCGCGAGCCGGACGGCGCCGCGGCGCCGAGGCTCGGCGTGCGACTCGGTCAGCGACTGCTGCAGTCGTTCTCCCAGCGCGAAGGCCCTCGCCCCGTTGTCGGCGGGGACCACGACCGCGGCCAGCGGCAGCACGGCGGCGAGCGCGTCGAGCAGGTCCGCGGCGAGGTCCGGTTCGTCCGTCAGCGCCTGCCCGCGTTCGAGCAGTTCGACGGCGATGCCGAACCGGCCGAGCGCCCCCGCGTGCCGTCCGGCCCGCACCAGGCACCGCACGGCCTTCGCGGTCTCACCGCCCGCCTCCCACAGCTCCGCGACGAGCTCCGGTTCGCCGGGCCGCAAAGCCTCCGCGGCCTCGGCGGCTCTGCGGGCGAGCGCCGCCCGCGCGGTCGGCGTCATCCGCCCCGTGATCGCGTCGGCGGTCAGCGCGTGCCGGAACTGGTGGCCGTGCAGGAGCTGCGCGCGCTCGGCCTCCAGCACCGCCTCCGACACGTCCGCGCTGTCCACGACGGCAGCGACGACGTCGAGCGGGAACGTCCGGCCGAAGAGCGCGGCGGCCTCCAGCACCGCCCTGCTCCCAGGTCCGAGCGCGTCGACCCGCTGGAGCGTGGCCGCCGCGACTGTCGGGGGCACGGCCCGCAGGTCGCCGTCGAGCAGCTCCTCCACGACGAACGGCACTCCGTCCGAGACCGCGACCAGCTGCCGCACCACGTCGTCCGGCACCGGTTCGCCCAGGCAGTGGCGGGCGAGCTCGGCGACCTCGGCGGCGCCCAGCCCGGTGAGCCGCAGCGTCGTGGCGGTGCGCCGCGCGGTGGCCGCGTCCACGAGTCGTTGCGCGCCTTCGGGATGCGGCCGCGTCGTGGCGAGCAACAGCACCGGCGCGTCCGCGAGGTTGTCGAGCAGGTAGTCGACGACGGCCAGCGTCTCGTCATCCGCCTCGTGCAGATCTTCCAGCAGCAGAACGGTCTTCTCCGCCGTGAGCAACCGCAGCACCGCCTCGGCCCTGACGACCGCCGGGTCCGGCACGCCCGCGGGCGCGTCCGGCGTCATCCGCAGCAGCACGGGCAGGTACGCGCCGAGCTGCGTCTCGTCCGGTGCCCCGCCTCTGCGGAACGCTGACAGGACCGCCTCGCACAAGGCCCTGAGCGGCACCGCGCGGCTCGCGCGCCCCTTCAGCACCCGCAACCCGCGTCGCGACGCGTGCCCGGCGGTCTCGGACGCCAGCCGCGACTTGCCGATCCCGGGTTCCCCCACCAGGAACACCGCGCCGCCACGACCGTGCTCGGCCCTCGTGACCGCCGCCCGCAGTGCGGAGGTCTCCTCCGCGCGACCGACCAGCACCGGGGACTGCATGGCGCCCGAGGGTACTCGTGGACCAGCCGGTCAGGAATCGAGAAGCGGCGCAGGGCACCCGGTCCTACCGTGGTCCTCACCACCATCCAGGGAGGACAGAGAAATGGCCGGTAGCAAGGGAATCCGCCAGTTCCACCGCGTCGTGAGCATGGTCTTCATGGCCACCGTGGTGTTCACCGCGGTCGCGCTCACCGTGAACGCCGAGGCGGTGTGGGTGTCGTACGTGCCGCTGCTGCCGCTGTTCGTCCTGATGGGAACGGGCGTCTACATGTGGTTCCTGCCGCAGATCGCCCGCCGCCGGGCCCGCAGGGCCTAGCCGTCGAGCCGGTTCTCCAGCTGCGTGAGGGTGGCCTCCAGCGCCACTCCGTACACCGCGATCCGGCACGCCAGCCGCCACAGCGTCGCCTCCGACGGCGCCACGGCCAGGCCGATCACCAGCTCCCGCACGAGCCGCCGGGTCTGCGCGACGAGCACCCCGACGCTCTCGGTGATCTCCCCGAACGCCGCCGACACCGACGCGAGCCCCCGGATCGCCTCGACGTTGTGGCCCATCAGCCGCACGTGCTCCTCGGCGCCGGTCCACGCGGGGACGTCGTGCTCCAGGAACGCCTCGAGCTCCTCGGCCATGGCCCGCTGCTCGGCCGCGATGTTGTACCAGGTCGTGGCGTGCGCGGCGATGACGTCGGGCAGCCCGGTGAGGTCGTCCAGCACCTCCCGCAACGGCCCGATCCGCTCCATCGCCGCCCGCGCCGAGTCCTCGACCGGCGCCACCAGCGACGGCACGGCGGCCTCGCGCACGGGATCCGGTTGCGGCCGCCGTACCCCGTAGAGGTCGTGCAGGCCGGCGACGATCAGCCGCAGGTTCTCCTCGACGTAGGAGACCAGCTCGTCCTGCCGGGCGTGCTTCTCCAGCACCGTGCCGATGATCCACCGGCACAGCCGCCCGTAGACGGTCTCGTCGCCCACGACGACCGCGCTGGCCTCGTGCACGGCCGCGAACCGCACGCGCACGGCCTCGACCTGGGCGGCGTGGCGGACGATCTGACCGGTCACTCGTCTCCCCCGGATAAGCGAACTCACCGCCAAAGTAGCTTGACCCTGCACCACGGTGCAGGGCGCATCGTGACCGGCATGACGCAAGATCCCGTAGCCCGCTGGGGCCGAGCCGGAGCCCTGTACGACTTCGTGGCGAGCATCTCGTTCGTCACGCCCTGGACCGCCGCACTCGCACTCGACCTGCTCGGCACACCCCACACGTCCCAGACACTCCTGTTCGCGACGCTGTTCGGCACGGTCGTGGTGATGTGGTCGATCGTCCGCTGGCTGCGCCCCCAGCCGTTGCTGATCGCCGCGGACACGGCCGGCCGCGCGCTGTTCAGCGTCTGGTTCACGTGGGCGCTGCTGCAGGGCCACACGCCCGCGCTGGCCGGGTTCCTCGTGCTGGAGCTGTTCTGGGGCGCGGCCCAGCTCCGCGCGTTGCTGCGGAGGTAGTTTCCGGTGGTGCGCATATCCGAACTGGCCCGCGCCGCCGGGGTGGGCATCAGCACCGTGCGGTTCTACGAACGCCGCGGCCTCGTCGTGCCCACCGCCCGCACCCACGGCGGCTACCGCCACTACGACCAGGAGGCGTTGCGGCGGTTGAGGTTCATCCGCCGCGCCGCCCGGCTCGGCTTCACGCTGACCGAGGTCGAGCAGCTCCTCAGCGCGTCCACCAAGCCCGACGTGGGCGACGTCGTCACCGGCAAGGTCGCCGAGATCGAACAGCGGATGCGCGACCTGGAGCGGGTGCGCCTCGCATTGCTCGACGTCGCCGAGAACGGCGTGCGGGAGCAGTGCCCGGTGGTCGCGGCGCTGAGCGACTGAGGTCAGCCGGTCAGCCGGTCAGCCGGTGGAGCCGCCGGGTCAGGTCGTCGAGGTCCCGGCGCAGGCGCTCGACCGAGCTCCACAGGGTGTCCACCCGGCCGGGCGGTTCCAGGTCCGCGGTGAGGATCCGCTGGTGCAGCAGGCGGAGCTCGGGCCCCGGATCGGCGCCGAGCTCGTCGGCCAGCCGCACGCGGACCTGGTCGTAGCGCATCAACGCGTCGGCCTGCCGGCCGCACCGGTACAGCGCCAGCACCAGCTGCCCGGCCAGCCGTTCGTCGAGCGGGAACGCGTCCGCCATCGCCTCCAGCTCGGCCGGCAGCCCCGCGTGCCGTCCTCGTGCGAGCAGCAGGTCGTTGCGGTCGAGCACGGCCGCGAACCGCCGCGCCTCCAACGCCGTCCGCAGCGCCGAGAACCACGGTGTGTCCACAGTGGAGAAGGGTTCGCCCCGCCACAGCCGCAGCGCCTCGCCGAGCACCGCCTCGTCCGGCGTCCGTTCCAGCAACGCGTGGAACCGGTGCAGGTCGACGGACATCGGGTCGGCGGTCAGCACGTACCCGCCCTGCCGCCCGGTGATCCGCACCCCCGGCAGCGCCTGCCGCAGCCGTGACACGTACCCGGCGGCCGCGTTGCGCGCCCGGTGCGGCACGTGCTCGCCCCACACCCGGTCGACGAGCGCGTCGACCGGCACCAGCCGGTTCACCTCCACCAGCAGCACCGCGAGCACGCACCGCTGCCGGGCGTGACCGACGTCCACGACCCGCCCGTCCACGCGGACCTCGACGTCGCCGAGCAGTCCGAACTCCACCGCCCCTGACCTGCCGATCACACGATCACCGAATCCCCGCCGAACACCGGGTGGGAAAGCTCCGCCGCGACAGATCGGTCGCAGGGACCCGATCAGAGCTTCGGAGGACACCATGACTTCTCTTCGCCGCATCAGCGCAGCGATCGCGCTGGCCGCCGCCGCGACGGCGTTCGCGGGCGCGGGGACCTCGTCCGCCGCCATCACCTACGACCTGCTGCGCAACTCCCACAGCGCCAAGTGCCTCGACGTCGCCGACGGCAGCCGCGACAACAAGACCGCGATCGTCCAGTACACCTGCGACGCGTCGAAGTCGCACCAGCAGTGGACGCTCGAGCAGGTCGGCGACGGCAGCGACGCCGTGCGGCTCAAGGTCGCGCACAGCGGCAAGTGCGTCGACATCTGGGACTCGAGCCAGGACCCGACCGCGGACGCCATCCAGTACACCTGCAGCGCCACCAAGTGGAACCAGCAGTTCCTCGTCGAGACGACCGCGACCGGCACGACGAAGTTCCGGGCCCGTCACAGCGGCCTCTGCCTCGAGATCGACGGCAGGAACTTCGACAACAAGTCCAAGCTGCACCAGAACACCTGCATCACCCACCGCGCCCAGGAGTTCACCATCGGCTGACCACCCCTCTGCTCGCGGGTCGTGTCTCGGGGCACGACCCGCGTTCCGGGCTCGTAGGCTGTCGGGCACCGGTGGCGAACGGGAGGTCGAGCGGTGGCGGAGACGGTGACGGGCCTGATGGCCGAACTGGCGGCACTGGACGACCCGAAAGCACGTGCGGTCAACGAGAAGCACGGCGACGACCACGGCGTGAACCTCGGCAAGCTCCGCGCGATCGCGAAGCGCCTCAAGACCCAGCAGGACCTGGCGCTCGAACTGTGGGCGACCGGCGACACCGCGGCCAGGCTGCTGGCGCTGCTGGTCTGCCGCCCCAAGGCGTTCTCCCACGACGAGCTGGACGCCATGCTGCGCGAGGCCGTGCGCCCCAAGGTGCACGACTGGCTCGTGAACTACGTGGTGAAGAAGAGCCCGCACGCCGAGGCCCTGCGCGTGCTGTGGTTCGACGACCCGGACCCGGTGGTCGCGAGCGCCGGCTGGGCCCTCACGATCGACCGCGTGGCGAAGAAGCCGGAGGGCCTCGACCTCGACGGTCTGCTCGACGTCATCGAGAAGGACATGAAGGACGCCCCGCCACGCCTGCAGTGGGCGCAGAACCACTGCCTGGCGCAGATCGGGATCGAGCACCCGGCGCTGCGGGCCCGCGCGCTGGAGATCGGCGAACGCCTGGAGGTCCTCAAGGACTACCCGACGCCGCCGAACTGCACGTCGCCGTTCGCGCCGATCTGGATCAACGAGATGGTGCGGCGCAAGGGTTAGAGCCAGCCGCGTTCCTTCGCGGTCCTCGCCGCCTCCGACCGGTTGCGCGCCCCCAGCTTCGCCATCGCCGTCGACAGGTAGTTGCGGACGGTCCCCTCCGCCAGGTTCAGCCGCACGGCGATGTCCGCGTTGCTCGCCCCGGTCTGGACCTCCTGCAACAGCTCGCGTTCCCGCGGGGTCAACGGATCCGCGCTGTCCCACGCGGCCATCGCGAGCTCCGGCGCCACCACGCGCTCACCGGCGTGCACGCGGCGCAACGCCGACACGAGCTCCGCGATCGGCGCGTCCTTCAGCACGTACCCCGCGACGCCGGCGTCCATTGCGCGCCGCAGGTACCCGCTGCGGGCGAACGTCGTGATGATCAGGACGCGGGTCCGCCCGCGCAGCTCCTGCGCCACGTCCAACCCCGTGCGGCCAGGCATCTCGATGTCGGTCAGCAGCACGTCCGGCCGGTGTTCCGCCACGGCCGCAAGGGCTTCGTCGCCGTCGCCCGCGGTCGCGACGACCGTCACGTCCGGCTGCAGGTCGAGCAGCTGGGCGAACGCGCCGCGCACCATCGCCTGGTCCTCCGCCAGCACGACCCTGATCACGTCGCCACCTCCAGCGGCACGGCGATCGTCACGGTGGTGCCCGCGGTGACCGTGCGCGCGACCACGCCGCCCAGTGCGGCGATCCGTTCCCGCATGCCCGTCAGGCCGTTGCCCTCCCTCGCGTGCCCGCCGACGCCGTCGTCGGCGATCACCAGCCGCAGTTCGCCGTCGCGGGCCTCGACGCCGATGTGACAGGTGCGAGCGCGGGCGTGCCGGGCCACGTTCGTCACGGCCTCGCGCAGCGCCAGCGCCAGTTCGTGCTCGGTGGAGCCGACGATCACCAGGTCCGGGTCCCGTCGCACGACCACCTCCACGCCCAGGCTCGCCAGCGCGCCGCGCGCCGCCTCCAGCTCGGTCTCGAGGGACGCGGTGCGCCACCCGGTGACGGCGTCGCGGATCTCCCCCAGCGCCGCGCGGGCCGTGCGTTCGATCTCCGCCGCCTCCGCTTGCGCCCGTGCGGGATCCGCGGCGACCAGCTGGGCGCGCACGATGATCGCGGTCAGCGTGTGGCCGAGCAGGTCGTGCAGGTCGCGGGCGATGCGCTCCCGTTCGGCGAGGGTGGCGAGGTGCTCGACCCGCGCGGTGCGGATGCGCAGCTCGGAGCCCTCGCGTTCGCGCTCGGCCCACTCGACCTGCACGAGGCCGACCACCCACAGGAAGATCAACGACGGCAGCAGCGCCCACACCCGGTACGGCATCTCGACCACCGACACGACGCCGAACACGCAGATCAGCGCGGACAGGCCGACGAACCACCTCATCGCCACCCGCCGCGACTCCGACAGGCCCGCGAACACCGCCGCGTAGACGAAGAGCACGGCGGCGCCGGCGTTGAACGGGGTCGCGAGCGCGCCGAGCACGACGGTCGGCACCAGGCTCCAGCGGCGGACGTGCTCAGGACGGCGCCACGACAGCATGTACATCGGGACGAAGGCCACCACCACGACGGCGACGAGCGCCCAGTCCACCCAGTCGGCGGCCGGGTCGAACACCGGCGCCCACACCAGGTTCCCCAGGTAGACCAGGTGGAACCAGCGGGAGACCCCCACGTTTCTCTTCATGACCGCGCATGACGATACGACACGGCCGCGAGCACCGCGGCCACGATCGCGAAACCCAGCAGCACGAGCACGTGGGTGAGCACGGGACCACCGGCGAGCTGCGCGCGGGCCAGTTCGGACAGGTGAAAGTTCGGCAGGAACACCGCCACGTCGCGGAAGAACGCGGGCATGATGTCGAGCGGCATCCACAGTCCCGACACGACGGACGTCGGGATGAGGACCGCGTTGAGCAGCGCCGCGCCCGCCCCCGCCCCGACCTGGAACCCGACCGCGAGGCTCAGCAGCGCGAACGGCAGCGCGCCCACCACCAGCACGACGAGCACCCGCAGCAACGCGGGCAGGGGCGCGTTCAACGCACCGGTCAGCGCCGCCGTCACCGTCATCGCGATGATCACCCCGGCCGCGTAGGGCAGTGACGCCACCACTTTCGCCGCCAGCGTCACGCCGATCGGCACCGCGGACACCTGCTTGGAGCGCAGCCAACCGCGTTCCCGATCGGACGCCACCCCGAGGCCGGGGTTCATCAGCACGACGGAGATGACACCGAACGCGCCGAACGTGGCGATCATCGTCGTGCCCGCGGACAGGCCGCCGTCGCCGAACTTCCCGAACAGCGACACGAACAGCGCGAAGAACGCCACCGGCATGACGATCGAGAAGAACAACGCGGCCGGTTCGCGGACGATACCCCTCAGCTCGTCCGCGACCTCGACACCGAAGACCCCCGCGCTCATGCCGCACCTCTCTCGATCAGACCCGCCACCGCTTCTTCCAGCCCGGCGCCCTCGACCCGAAGATCGGTGAGGCCGGGGTCCTCCGCGAGCAGCACCCGCAGCAACGCCTCCGGAGCGCGCGTGCCCAGGCGAACGTGCTCGCCGTCGGTGCGCAGCGACACAACGCCTGGCAGCGCTTGGAGGCGTTCCAAGCCCAACCCTGTCCGGGCGATCACCGTGCGGTCGGGCAGCCGCGCCACCAGTTCGTCCGGCGTGCCCCCGGCGAGCACGCGGCCGCGGTCGAGCACGACGACGCGATCGGCGACGGCCGACGACTCCTCGATGATGTGGGTGGTCAGCAGCACGCCGGTGCCGCGCTCGCGCCGCTCCGCGAGGATCTGCCAGAACCGCCTGCGGGCAGGCACGTCCAGGCCCGCGGTCGGTTCGTCCAGCACCAGCAGCCGCGGGTCGCCGACCAGCGCCATCGCGAGCTGCAGCCGTTGCTTCTGACCACCCGAGAGCTTCGACGCGCGCCGTCCCGCCAGCTCCGTCAGGTCGAGCTCCGCCATCACCGGCCCGGCCGCCGCACGGGGCTTGCCCGCGCGCACCGCGGCTCCCGTGACCAGCTCGGACACCTTCAACGTGTTCGGGAAGCCGAGCGCCTGCTGCACCACCCCGAGCCGCCGGCGGGTCGCCGCGACGCGCGGGTCCCCGCCGCACACGCGCACCTCGCCGTCTCCTGCCGGGAGCAGGCCGATCACCTGGTTCACCAGCGTCGTCTTGCCCGCGCCGTTCGGCCCGAGCAGCGCCACGCACTCCCCCGCGGCGACGTCGAGATCAACGCCGTCCAACGCCTGCGTGGCACCGTATTTGTGCCGTGCCCCTCGCACCTCCAGCACCGTTTCCATGCCCGGAAGCCTGGCCGGAACGGGCGCTCGTCAGTAGTGAAGCCCAGTCACGAGGTCCGGATGACAAATGTCATTCGGGCCGGACGGCCTGCGCCCTCGGGTACTTGCGGCCGGGCATCGGCGCGGGCGACCCGGTGAACGACACGGGCGTGCCCGCGAGCAGCAACGTCAGTCCCGACGGCAGCTCGTCGCGCGAGACGAACCACGACCCGCCGCGCGTGTCCGTGATGAACCCGTGCGCCTGCCCGGTCTTCCAGCTCGCCACGGTGCCCTTGCGACGACCGCGCGGCGCCCCCACCGGTGACGCCACCGCCTGCGACGACCGCACGAACGCGCGCCGCAACGGGTAGTCGGCCTGGTCGCCGGGCGCGAACAGCTCGTCGAAACCGGGCGTGAACGGCGTGGCGGCACGCAGCGGCGCGGCGGTGCGCGGAGTCCACGCGGGAGGCGCCTGCACGGTCCTGATGTCGACCACCGGCACGATCACGTGCACGCCCCGCGCCGTCAGCCGGGACGCCAGGGGCGCGAAGTCCGAGTCGCCGGTCAGCAGCACCACCCACTGCAGCGGCACCGTCATCGCCCTGTCCCACGCCTCCAGCGCGAGCTGGACGTCGACGCCCTTCTCCTTGCCGTTGTGCAGCGGCAGGTCGTGGCGCGTGATGCCGGCGGCGGCCAGGGCCCGGTCGAACGACTCGGCGGGCGTGTCGATGCGGCCGCGCACGTAGTGGGCCTCCGCGACCACGCACTCGTCGAGCGGACGGCCCGTCTCGGTGTGGACGTACCAGCGCACCGCGTCGTGCAGGCCGTCGAGGGCGATGCGCGCGCCTCGGGGGTGCGCGGTGGCGTAGAAATCGCTGAGGTAGGCGAACCACGTGCCGTCGTAGAACACTCCGATCCGGACGGTCTCACCCACCAGCCGAGATTACTACTTCCCCTCGAACGCCGAGTGACCAGGCGCTGCCGGTAACTCCAGGAGCTGGGCCGCGACGTCCAGGAACTCGCCGCCGCACTGCCACAGCGTCAGGTCCGGGTCCACGACGAACGGGTCCGCGGGGTCCGCGTCGGTCTCCCGCACGCGGTAGGCCAGGGCCTCGGTCTCCGACAGCGCGAGCACCGTCTCGTTGGTGCCACGCCACACCCGTCTGAACATCACGGCGTTGGTGCAGGTGAACCGGTCGTGCACGACGCTTCGCTTGAACCCGCGACGCAGCAACAACTTCATGCATTCCTCGACGCTGCTCACAACGTCCGATTCTGGCTGCGCGCAGGAGCCGTCCTCGACTTCCGTCACTCGATAGGGTCAAACGTTTGAGGCACGTGCACAACGCCGGGGTCCCTCTTTCGTGCACACAACCAGACCGGAACGGGCTATCGCCCCGAGCGGCCGGATGCGCAAGCCTCTGGCGGTGGTCGACATCCCCGCCCCGGACCCCGCCGCACCGCTCTACGACCGTGCCGCGACCCAGATCCCCCGCATCGCGGAGAAGGTGCTGGAGGCGTTCTTCGCCAGATCCGCGACCTACCGGCAGCTGCCGCACCAGCTGGTCGACCGCGAGATCACCGAGGCGGTGACCCGCCACCTGCAGGTCTTCCTGCGCGCGCTGCGGGAGCAACGGCCCCCGGCGGCCGAGGAGCTCGACATGCAGATCGCCACGGCCGTGCGGCGCGCCCAGCAGGGCGTTCCGCTCGACATCGTGCTCAGCACCTACCACGTCGCCGCGACCGTCGGCTGGGAGGCGATGGCCGCCGTCGCCGAACCGGAGGAGGTGCCGGACCTGCTCGCGACGGTGCCGGCGCTGCTGCGGTACCTGAGCGTCGCCGTGCCCGCGGTGGCCGGGTCGTACCTCGCCGAGCAGCAGGCCCTGCACGCCGAACGCCGCGAGGCGGGGCGGGCGCTGGTCGCCGCCCTGCTGACCGGCAGGGAGGCCGAGCCCCTCGCCGAACGGATCGGGCTGGAGCTGTCCGGCCACCACGTCGTGGTCGCCGTGCGCGTCGAGGCGCCGCCGTTGGCCGATGGCGCCGACGCACGGCTCGCCGCTCATGGCCTCGTGCGCCGCCTACGAGCCGAACTGCCGAAGCACGCCCTCTCGGCGTTGGACCACGACGGTGGCACGGTGCTCCTGCCGACCACCGCAGACGGCGTCGACGACGAACTGGAGAGCGCGGCCGAGCTCGTCCGCACCCTGCACACCGCCGCCGGCACCGGCCTGATCGGCGGGATCGCGGCCGCCGAGAGCAGGGAGGACGTCCCGGCCGCCGCCCGGCAGGCCGCCGACATCGCCGAGCTCGCCCAGCGCCTCGGCCGGCACCCCGGCGCGTACGTCCTCGACGACGTGCTGCTGGAGTACCAGCTCTGCCGTCCCGGCCCCGGCCGCAAGCGCCTGGCACGCGTGATGGACCGGCTGTCCGAGCACCCGGACCTGCTGCACACGCTGCGGACGTTCATCAACAGCGACCACAACCGCCACCGCACGGCCGACGAACTGCACCTGCACCGCAACACGCTCAACTACCGCCTGCGCCGCGTCGCCGAGCTCACCGGCTACAACCCCGCCGACCCCACCGACATCAGGCTGCTCTCGGCGTCGTTGATCGTGCACGACCTGAGGAACTGAAACGCCTGAAAGGCGAGCGCACCGGAGTGCGCTCGCCTTCTTCGGTCCGCTCAGATCAGTCGCCGTGCGGGTTCTGCACGGAGACGTGCACGTGGTCGTAGTGACCGTTGGTGACACCGGTGCCGGCGGTGTAGGTGCGCCAGCCCTCGGACGCGCGGGCGACGCTCCAGATCTTGCCCTGCCAGATCACGTAGCGGACGTCGAGCTTCGACGCGTACTTCTGCAGCCAGTAGGCCAGCTTCCAGCCCTGGGCCTTCTGCGACTCGGTCGGGTAGGTGCCGATCGCGTTCGAGATGGTGCAGTCGAGCGCGTTGCCCGTGTTGTGGTTGCTCGTCGCCGACTCGTAGCTGCGGTAGTCGCCCACCCAGCACTGCTTCTCGCCGGTCTTGGAGGCGATCTGGTCGTCGATGAACTGCGTCCGCTTGGTCGCGTTGGGCGCCTTCGCCGTCGCCTCCGGGTGCGGGTTCGCCTCCGGCGCCGGGTAGGTGCCCGGAGCCGGATCCGGGTCGCCCCCGGCGTCACCGATGCGGTGCGAGGCGTTCTCGTTCTTGAGCTCGGCCTTCAGGTTGCCCTTGGCGCCGGCCGCGAACGTCTGCTTCGCGCCACCGTAGTTGCTGTTGTAGAAGACCGTGACGGCCTTGTTCGTCTTGTTCCAGACCGACGCGGCGTTGTTCTTCACGCACACGCCCTGGCCGTTGCCCGCGCTCTTGAACTCGTAGCAGCTCGGCTGCGAGTCGCCGTAGTCCGCGACCGAGCCCGCGAAGTCGGACACCGAACCGGCCTGGTCGCTGTTGTAGTAGAGGCAGAACTCGCCCGACTCGCAGGAACCGTTGCGCTCCGTCGCCGCGTTGGCGACACCGGCACCGAAGGACGCGGTGACCAGCGCGCCCATCAACGCCACAAAGGTGAACTTCTTCAGCACGATCGACCCTTTTCGCTCACAGGTCCCCCGGCCTGTGCAGGGGAATCTTCGTTACGGCCGAAGAATTCCGCGAGGCGCTGACATTCCGCTGACACCGGGGGCCACCGAAGTGTCAGCGGGTGAGGTGCCGGGTCACTCGCAGGCGACGCCGTCCCCGTCCCGGTCGAGCCCCGCGCGGTAGCCGGGTGATCCCCGGTGCAGCGGTGCCGCGCCGGCCGCCTTGGCCGCGGCGCAGTTCGCGAAGTAGGCGGGCGCGGGAACCGGTACCGGCTGAGGTTGCGGCTGCGGCTGCGGTGCGACGGGTTGCGGTGCAGGAGGTGCGGGCTTCACGTCGAGGCCGCCACACGACGGTCCCCAGAAGCCCAGCGCGGCCGTCTTGGCAGCCGCCTCCGCGGCCTCGATCGCCGCTCCCGCCCCCGCCGCCGCACGCGCGGCGCCCTCGCTCACGGCGAGGATCGCGTAGTCCCCGCCACCCACCACCTGCAGGCTCGACACCACGGCATCGGCGGGCAGGCCCGACGCCACCACCCGGACGGCCTTGCCCACCAACCTCTTCGTCGCGAAGTCGGTCGCCGACCCCGCCCAGCACTCACCCGGCGCCGCGAGCCCCGAGACCTGAACCTTGACCCCACTGGACAGCACGACCGTCCGACCGTCCACAACGGACTGCACGGTGACCGGCGGAGGGGTCGTCGTCGTGGTCGTCGTGGTGACGGCCGTGGTGGCCGTGGTCCTCGTGGTGGAGGCGACGGCCGCGAGTTCGGTGGGCTCCCGCGTGCCGCACGCGGACACCACCAGCAGGGTGCCGGCCGCGATCGCGGCAGCCTTCGACAGCTGCGTGAAAACGGTCATGGCCGCCACATCGTGGCGATCGCGACGCGTCGTTACACAAGTCCGCGCGACTGGGCATAAAGCGCCGCTTGTGTCCTGTCCCGCAGTCCGAGCCTGCCCAGAATGCGCGAGATGTGGTTCTTCACCGTGCCCTCGGACAGGTACAACCGCTCGGCGATCTCCTTGTTCGTCGCCCCGCTCGCGACCAGCCGCAGCACCTCGACCTCGCGCACGGTCAGCGGTTCGCGCTCACCACCGGACCTGTCCAGCACCGCCGCCAGCCGTGCCGCCGCGGCCGGGTCGAACTGCGCCACCCCCGCCGCGGCCAGCTTGACCGCCGCGGCGAGCTCCTGCGACGGCAGGTCCTTGAGCAGGTACCCGCTCGCGCCCGCCCGCAGCGACCGCACGACGTAGTCCTCGTCGTCGAACGTCGTCAGCATGACGACCTTGCACGCGGGCGCCCGCCTGCGCAGCGACGCCACCGCCTCGACGCCGTCCATCCCCGGCATCCGCACGTCCATGAGCACCACGTCCGGCGCCAGCAGCACGGCCTGCTCCACGGCCTCGTGCCCGTCGGCGGCGGTGCCGACGACCTCGACGCCGGGCTGGATCCCGAGCAACGACGCGATGCCCTCGCGGATCAGCCGCTGGTCGTCGACGACCAGCACGCGCGTCACGCCGGCCTCGCCACGGGGATCGTGACGGTCAGCCGCGTCCCCGCCGCCGTGCTGGCGAGGTCGACCCTGCCGCCGGCGAGCGCGACCCGTTCCCGCATCCCGAGCAACCCGAGCCCCTCCGCCGCGGCACCCATGCCCCGTCCATCATCGGCCACGACCAGCCGTGCCCGCTCGGCGTCGAGCTCGACCGCGACGTCGATGCGCGTCGCGGCGGCGTGCCGGCGCGAGTTCGTGATGCCCTCCTGCGCCGCCCGGTACAGCGCGTGCAACGCACCGGTGTCGTGCCGCTCCGGCGACCCGCTGACGGTCAGCGTCACATCCCCTTGTCCCGCAACGAGTTCGTCCAGCGCGGACGGCAGGTGGAACGACCGCAGCGACCGGACCGACTCCCGCACCTCCCCCAGCGCCCTCCGCGCGGACCGTTCGGCGTCGAGCACCGCGGTCTTGGCCGTGCCGGGTTCGCGGTCGTGGAACACGGCGGCCTTCTCCAGCAGCACCACGATCGCCGTCAGGTGGTGGCCGAGGTCGTCGTGCAGGTCCCGCGCCACCCGAGCCCGTTCCGCCGCCGCCGACAGCTCCGCGACCGTCCGATGCGACTCCTGCAGCCGGATCCGCCCGTCGCGTTCCCGCACGGCCACCGCGGCCATCGTGATGGTGAGCACCAGCCCCACCGCGAACATCACCAGGTCCGACGCCTGTTCGACGTGCGCGTACCAGTCGGGCGTGCTCACCACGGCCACCGCCAGGCAGGCCGCGGCCAACCCGATCGCCACCCCCGGCCCGAACGCGAAGTAGGCCGTGAACGGCACGAGCAGCAACAGCACCCGCGCCAGCCCCGAACCGTCCACATGGGCCAGTCCGACGTACACGACCACCCGCAGCACCAGCAGTCCCGCCGCGACGCGCCTCGGCGTGCGCACCGGGTACCGCCGGAACTCGACGAGGTCCACGACCACGAGCACCGCCAGCCCACCGGCCAGCAACGGCACGTTGGTGCGACCAAGCCCCGACACCGCCGCGTACACACCCGCGACCAGCACCGCCGCGCACATCACGGGCGACACCCAGAACGCCGGTCGCGAGGTCCACATGCCGCTCAGGCTAGTGCCGGCCGAGCGGACCAGACCGTCACCGAAAGCCACACCAGCACCGCCGCGCACGCCACGTGCACCAGCGCCGACACCGGCGTGTCCGGCAGCACCGCGAACACCGCCAGCGACACGAACCCGATCCCGTAACCCCAGGCCGGCACCGCGGGGAACACCTTCGCCCGCACCATCGACGCCCCGAACAACGCGGAGCCGGCCACGAACACCAGCGACCCGGCCTTCAGCACCACCTGGGTGAACGGCACCACCGACCCCGGTTCCAGGAAGAACACCACGAGGTTCAAGGCGAACGCCACCCCGGTGAACACCCCGAGCCCGAGCAGGTTCGCCCCGAAGGCGAACACCCCGAACCGCCCCGACGCGTGCGCTTGGTGCCCGTGCAACGCCAGCACCGCGGGCACCCCGAACGCCGTCCCCAGCCCGATCACCGCGCTGGTGAACGCCGTCTCCCCGGTGAAGGCCTCCACGGCCCCCGGCACCCCGATGGACAGCGCGAGCACCACCCCGCACACCGCCCCGAACCTCGGCAAGACGATCCTGTTGTCCGTCACGCCACCGACGCTAGGAAAAGCGCCTGCGTGCGCCGAAGTCCCGACCGGCCACGTCGCACGCCGGAGGTCATGCCCGCAGGGGCGCCGATCGGCACGTGCACCCCTGCTGCTACCGGTCCCGTCAGGCAGGAACGTTCGCGACGAGCCAGGACGTCAAAGCTCCGTCACATCGTCCTCCTGCCGAGTCGCTGCCAGTTCCGGGACGGCGGCACCGTTCAGCCTTGTGGTGCCGTCCAGCAACGCCGTGCTGTCGAGCTGCGTCGGCATCGGCGTCTCCAGACGGCCGTTGGTGGCGGTGTGGGCCGGCTTGGCGGCATCCGCGTCGAGCTGCGAACTCGTGTCCTCCAGCAGAGTGCGAGGCAGAGCGCTCACCGCGGAGCGCCTGCCCGCCGCCTCGGGGCCGACCGGCGCCGAGAACCCGCTGGTCGAGCCCAGCAGGGGCTCGATCTCCTTGATGGCGCGCTCCAGCCGCATCGCCGGCCGCTCATCCCGGTCGAACGACAGGCGGTGCCGCGGAACGACCTCGATCAGGTCGTGCACGAGCGAGACGACCTGGCTCGGCAGTGCCGGGACCAGCTCGTCGAGCCGTTCGCACTTGACCTTGCCGTCGGAGATCCGCCTCGCGATCTCCTTCGCTCCCAGGTCTCTCGGGACGTCGTGGTACGGAGGTCGGCCGGTGAGCAGGAAGTACCAGGTGGCGCCGATCGAGTAGACGTCCGCCAGCTCGGCGTCGAAGTCGCGGCGCAGCAGCGCCTCCGGCGCCGTGTAGAGCGGGGTGCCCCCGAAGGCCTCGTCGTTCTGCTCGACCTGGTTCAGCACACGGGCGAAGCCCCAGTCCACCAGCATCAGCGTCGGGCCGTCCAGGACGGCGTTCGTCGGCTTGATGTCGCCATGGGTGACCTTCTTGTTGTGGGCGTGGACCAGCGCCCTGGTCAGCTGCAGGACGTGGTCGATCGAGTGCCTCAGCGTGTAGGCGTTCATCGACCGCTCGGTCGTGCTCTCGATCCACTGCACCAGGCTGCCCGGTTGGTAGAGCGGGGAGACCGTCCACAGGTAGCCGAGCTCACGTCCGGAGGCGAGGATCTGACCGATGTTCTGGTGGTGCAGCTTGGCCGCCGCCTCGATCTCGCGCTGCCACATGCGGCGCAGCGGGCTGCGGAACAGCTTCCGCTGGTCGCCCTCCTGGTCGCGGACGGCCTTGATGACGACGCGCTTGCGCGTCTGGAGGTCGCGGCCGAGCAGCATGCGGCCGAACGCACCGCGGTCCGCTCCCTCCAGCGGTTCGATCGCGCGGTAGCGGCCCGCGAAGAGGTGCGTCACCAGCTCCCGGTCCTCGTCGCTCCAGTGATCGGGGATCTGCATGTCCTCACCGGCGTCGGGCTCCGCGCCGCTGTCGGCGCGGTCGGCGGGGCCGGGCTGCTCGACCGGGGCCGCCGGCTCGTCGTCGGGGAGCGGTTCAGCGTCCAGCCGCGCCAGTGCCGCCTCGACCCTGCGCTTCTCCCGCTTCGTCACGATCTCCAGGCGTGCCGCCGCCATCACCCTCACCTCCTCGATCTCCGCGTCGCCGGTCAAGCGGTCCTTGATGACCGCGCGGTCGAGTCTGGCGCGGGTCAGGTTCCGGCTCGCCACCACGTTCATGTCGTAGCCCGTCTGCCCCCTCCAGATCTTGAGCAGCAACGGGACCAGGTCGAGCAGCACGCAGAAGACCACGATGAGCAGGTGCAGGAACGCCGCGGCCGGGTCTTTCCTGGTGAAGTCGAGCATCGCGCGCCAGCGGGCGGGCATGCCCTGGCTGGCCTGCGCGGCCGTGGTGACCACACCGACCTCCTCGGCGAGCTTCTTCTCCAGCTCGCTGATCTTGGGGTCGAGCGGTTTGCCCTTGGTCTCCCACTCCTGGCGCGCCTTGTCCCGTTCCGCTTCGGCCGCGGCCTTCTCCGCGTCGCGCAGCCGAGTCTTGTCCCCCTCGCCGCGCTTCCCGGTGACCTTGCCGGCTCGCACGAGGTCGTCGCAGCCGTCCGGCTCACGTTCACACACGGCGATGCGGCCCGCTTCGGCCGCTTTCGCCTCGGCCGCGGTCAGGTCGTTCTGCAACTTGTCGCGTTGCCCGCGCATCTCGTCGAGCGCAGCCGCTCTGGCGGTAGGGGCGTCCTGGGTACCGAGGACACCGACCGCCGAGTCCTGCACCTGGCGGGAGATCGTGTCGCGCATCGTTCGCTCGATGTCGTCCCGGAAGAACGCCATCGCGCCCGCCTCCGCGATGATGAATCCCAACATGCAGGCGACCAGTCCGCGCACGACGTAACCGGTCGTGGTGACGCCCTTGCCCTGCGACGGGTCGACCGTCCTCGCCGAGATGGCCCGGTCGAACAGCGCGACGAACAGACCCCACGCGAACGTGTAGGGCAGCGCCGCGGCGAAACTCGGCGCCACCCCCATGCCGACCGCGGCGAGCGAGAACAGGCCCCAGGCGATGAAGCCGTTCAGGAGCACGAAGAAGCCGGACAACTGGTACGACGAACGGTCGTGCCGGCTGGTGATCCCGCGCCAGGACGCGCCGCCGAGCCACGCGAAACCGTTTCCCAGCAACCAGATCGGCTGCAGGGGCCAGCGGGGCTTGGCCGTCGCCAGCACGTCGGACTCCAGACCAGGGCTGTTCACTGTGGTCCTACCTCACTCAGTTCTCGTGCTGAACGGCGGAAACGAGACCCTCCGGCGCGGACAGGCGCCACGGACGGAGGCGCCGGACATCGGCGTAACTGATCGATCCCGTGACGACGAGGTCTTCGAGCAGCTCGGGATCCGCGCCCCTGCGGCCGATGTCGGACCACGGGAACGCGGCGTTCGCGTCGGCCGCCGCGGCGAGCCGGTGGTAGGCGACCCGGTGGGACGCGCCACCCGGCACCTCGGACCAGGCCCGCACTCGCCCCGGCTCGGCCGAGGGAGGCCAGCGGACGGCATCGATCAGCGGCACGACCAACGCCTCGCGTTGCGTGGGCGAGACCACGATCGGCGGTGGCGCGCCTTCGAGTTCGGTGATCTCGTCGTCCGGACCGGCGAGCGGGCCACGACCGGCTCGCCGATCGCCGGAGTGCACCGTGAGCACCCAGGCCGGGCGGTCGGGAAGCCGGAACGCCAGCAGACCGTGCCGCGGTTCCACCCGGCTGCCCGCGCCGACGGAGCGCCAGGTCAGCTCACCCCAGTGCCTCGTCTTGCCCGGATTGCGCACTTCAGCGAGCACGAAGAGGGAGGCGGCCGAGACGCCGTTGCGCACAACGAGGTGTTTGCGCGAGATGAACGACTGGTCGGACGGGATGCGCAGGACCCGTGACCGGGCGCTGACCCGGTCGTCGCCGAGATCGGTCCCGCGGCCGACGAGCAGGTCCTCGTCGAGCCCGAGCCTGACCACGTGCACGCAGCGGTCGTCACGCCACACCGCCACGACGGACTCACCCGGTGCCGGGACGAAGTCCTCGGCGTCAGGCGTTCCCATGCAGCTCCAACCGCAACCGAACCTTCCTGCCGAGCCCGAGGATGTCGCCGTGGACCAGCACTCCGAGCTCGGTCGTCCGGGAGTTGATCGTCATCCCGTTCGCGCTGTTGAGGTCCTCGACGGTGAAGCCGCCGAGCCGAGGCGCGATCCGCACGTGCCTGCGGGAGACCGTGGGCAGGTCCAGAACGATCTCGCACTCGTCCGCGTCCCTGCCGATCACGCCTCCCCCGGCCGGCAGGGAGAAGCACTGCCCCGGCGCGTCGATCGAGACGAGCCGCGCCTGCTGCCTCGGCCCCACGCGAGCCGGCTCCCCCGGCTCCAGCAGGTGCGTGACGGGCTTCGGCCCGTCCTGCCCCGCGATCGTCACCCGCGCTCTGCCCAGCAGGACGCCGGAGTCCTCGCGGTACTCCCGGATCCGGACCGCGGCACCGCCCAACTCCAGCACCTGGACGTTCAACGACCGCTCGTCATCGATCAGGTCGCGGCCCACGAGCGCCATGTCCGCGGGATGCACGCACAGGACCACGAACCGGGTCTTGTCGCTGTCCGGCAACGACATCACAGCGCGCGCCGCACGACGTAGCAGCACCTGACGGCGGTTGCGGAACTCACCGTCCGCCGCGGACAGCCCTGCGGGATCCGCACGACCATTCGCAAATGCAACGCGGGCTCGGTGCAGCAGTGCCCACATCGTGCATCACATCCCTCTTTCGCAGCTGCAAGGATTATCGGCAGCCCGAACGCACATCGGTTCAGCACACCGCGGAAGACGTTCGTTTCTGTACGCAGCGGTGACGATCACTCGTCGACCGTCGTATCGACGACGCGAGAAATTCCGTTAACAGTCCACACCGGCACATCGAAGTCTTCGCAACGGCCTGGAATAGCGACCACCTTCGCCAATGGCCTGGCCACCAGCGTCCAACCGGGACGAACCCCGCCCAGAACTTCACTGGAACGGGCGAACACACCCGACGCACGCCGCTGCCGCCACAATGGACAAAAATGTGCCAACCCAGGCGAGCGAACCGCACGTCGCCGATTGCGGAGCGAAAGAGACTCGAAATCCGTGCACTGCCATTGAAGTCCACAAAGGACCGTTGTCGGCCGAGGAAGAGGGCCGTGGCAGTACGACGGCAGGTTCATCACCGAAAGCGGAACAGGGTTGCGGCGCAGAGCCTCCCCGCCGCCCGGCGCCGTTCCGCCCCGGCCCCGAGATCGCGCAGGGGACGCCGGATCCTCGACTACCTCCGGTGCCGCCCTGCACATCACCCGTCAACGGCGCACCGCGCACACCAAGATCCACCCGGAACAGCAAAAAACCCGTCTGACCAGCGAGGTTCGCCAGTCAGACGGGTTTCTGCTTCAAGTGGAGCTGAGGGGACTCGAACCCCTGACCCTCACACTGCCAGTGTGATGCGCTACCAGCTGCGCCACAGCCCCTTGAAGGTGCACGTTCCCGGCGGGTTTCCCTGTCGTTCTCGTGTGGCAATACCGTACAACACCCGTGCCACAAGATAAAAATCGGGGGTCCCCGAACCACGTTCGACCTGGTAGGACCGGGTGCCCACAACCAGAGCACTCCCCCGGAGCAGCCAAAATTCCAGGCCTCCGCCCACCGTCAGCGGGAGTGATTCACGGCACAGATGAGCCCCAAAACGCACAACGCCCGGCCCCGCGAGAAGCAGGGCCGGGCGTCAACCGGCGCGGAAGGCCTTACTTGGCCAGGTCGGAAAGCCAGTTCTTGTTGTCCAGGTCGACGAGCTTGCCGCCGGCAGCGACACTCGGCGTGCCGCGGAACCGGCCCGTCTCGGCGTCGCGGAGGACCGGGTCGTTGCTGGTCTTGGACATCAGCTCGTCCAGCTGCGCCTTGTAGGTCTGGTTCTGCACGCACGACTCGAAGCCGGCCGACGTCACGCCGACCTCCTTGCCCAGCTTGATGAGCTGGTCCTTGGTGTAGCCGGCGTCGCCCTCCTCGGGCTGGCTGTTGAACAGCGCCGCGTGGAACGCGTTGAACTTGCCGTCGTCGGCCACGCACAGGGCGGCGTTGGCCGACTCGGTCGAGTAGCCCTCGGGCTTCGAGAGGCGGTTGAGCATCGGCAGGATGTTGTAGCGGATCTTCACCTTGCCGTCCTCGACGGCCTTCTTGATGTCGGTGCCGTAGGTCTTCTCGAACGTGCCGCAGATCGGGCACAGGAAGTCCTCGTACACGTCGACCGTGACGGTGGCCGTGTCCTTGCCGACGAGCACCGTGTTGCCCTCGCGGACGGCGGGGGCCGAGATCGTGTGGTCCGCGGGGGCCAGCGGGATGGCGTCCGAGGCGGATGTCGAGGGCTTCATCTGCTCGTAGACGACGTATCCGATGACCGCCACCGCCAGGACCGCCACGACGGCGATGCCCGCGATCACCTTCGTGCGATCGGAACCGCCCGTCGAACGGGCCTGGACCACCGCACGCGCGGCCTGCTTCTTCTTCCGCGCACTGCGCTCTGCTCCACCCACGGCGACGAGGGTAGCGACACAAACTAAAAGAAAGCTGAGCGCGCAATCACGCTTCCGGGTGACGTGGCTTGCCGCCCACGCGTTCGCCGGTCGGGACCTCGGCGCTTTCGTCCAGGCAGCCGCATTCGGGTGCGACTGCGGCGGCCGTGTGCTCCTCTTCGTGCGTGGGCAGCGTTTCGGGGGCGGTGAACCAGAAGAGCACCGAGAGCAGCAGTGCGGCGCCGGTGATGGCGAACGACGCCTCGAAGCCGAACGAGTCGGCCAGTACGCCCGCGCACAGCGGGCCGATGATCGCGCCCAGGTCCGTCACCATCTGGAAGCCCGCGAGGACGGGGCCGCCCTTGCCGCGCGGGCCGATGACGTCGGCCACGACGGCGTTCTGCGGCGGGTTCAGCAGGCCGGCGCCCATGCCCGCGACCAGGGACGCGGCCATGAACGTCCACAGGTCTCCGGTGAAGCCCATCCAGACCGTCGCGGCACCGCTCACGAGCAGGCCGGCGATGGCGACGGGCTTGCGGCCGCGGGTGTCGGCGAGCCGGCCGGACAGGAACAGCATCGCCGCGTTGCCGCCGGCGAACACGGACATCGAGATGCCCGCCACGGCCGGGCTGTGCTTCAGGGCCTCGATGACGAACACCGGCACCAGCGAGATCCGGACGCCGAACACCGCCCAGCCGTTCGCGAACCCGGACGCCAGCGCGGCCCGGTAGGCGCCGTGCCGCACGGCCTCGCGCACGGTCATGGGCGTCTCGGTGTTGGTCCTGTCGATCTCCACCAGCGTCGAGCGCCGCAGGAAGAACCAGACCACGAACGCCGCGAGGCACAGCAACAGGCCGTACGACACGAACGGCACCCAGAGCCCGAACGGCACGAGCCCAGCGCCGAGGATCGGCCCCGCCACGTTGCCGATGAGGAAGCCCGCGGCCCACATCCCGGAGGCCCGGCCGCGCATCGGCGCCGGGGTGATCCGGATCAGCAGGCCCAGCGCGGCGACGGTGAACATCGTCGACCCCACACCGGCCACCGCGCGCCACGACAGCATCTCGGCGTAGCTCGTCGAGAACCCGCACATCGCCGTGCCCAGGGCCACGATGAGGATGCCGACGATGTACACGCGCGGCTCGCCGAACCGGTTGACCAGCCTGCCGCTGACCGGCGCGAACGCCAGCCGGACGAACGCGAAAGCGCTGATCAGGGCCGCGACGGCGGTGTGACCGACGCCGAACGAGGCCGCGTACACCGGCAGAACGGGCGCCACGATCCCGAACCCCACGGCGATGATGAAACTCGCCGCGACCAGAACCCACACCTCGACCGGCAACCGCTCGCGCACAAAGCCTCCCTTAGCCCTGCTAAGGATATGTCACGCGGCAACTAAGTAACTCAGTCGAGTAGCTCATCAACCCTGCGTACGTACGCCGTCACCGGATACGCCGCGACGAACCCGCAGGCCTCGGCGAAACGCTCGCCCGGACCCTCGTCGACCTGCGACGCGACCAGCATCGCGCCCGCCGACCGCAGCGCGGCCACGGCGGAGACGACCAGCGACCGCCCGACACCCCGGCGACGCCGCGCCGGACGCACCACGCACTGCTCGACGAGGCCCACACCGCGCTCGGCGAACCCCGACGCGAACCCGCCGATCCGGTCGCCGTCGTCGACCACGAGCACCAGGCACCGCGGGTCGTCCAGCCGGTGCCCGAGCCACCGCGACAACCGCTCCCGGTTGCCGACCAGCTCGTCGGACAGCAGCTCCACGATCCCCGGAACGTCCGCGTCGACGGCCCGCCTGACCTCGGCGGACGCCGACGAAGCCCCGCGGTGCACGACCGTCAGCAACTCCTCGACCGCGTACCAGCCGGAGTCGTCCGCGATGCCCTCGATCTCGTCCACTGTGGTCGGCGACGCGTACACGACGGCCTCCGCGCGCCCCACGTCCGCGAACGTCTGCTCCAGCTGCAACAGGGTCGACGCGACCTCGACCGACGTCCCGTCGAGGGCGCAGCCGAAGTTGCCGGACGGCAGCGGGTTCTCGCGGTTGACCACCACCGCGGCGCTGCCGACCTTGCCCACCTTCCCGTACCGGACGGCGCCGGACGCGAGCCGCGCCCCTTCCACCAGGATCGCGAGCGACCGCGACTGGTAGGGGTCGAGCAGCTCCGGGTCGTCCGGGTCTCGCAACGGGTCAACCAACGCGGCAGTCCTTCCGATGGGCTCCTGCAACCCTGACACACTGGACGACGTGGACCTGCCCGACCTCCCGGTGAAATCCGTCCTCCCGCGACTCCTGGAGCAGCTCCGGGAACGCGGGGCAGCCGTCCTCGTGGCACCGCCGGGCACCGGCAAGACGACGCTGGTCCCGCTCGCCCTCGAAGGCAGGGTGGTCGTCGCGGAACCGCGGAGGATCGCCGCCAGAGCCGCCGCCGCACGGATGGCGAGCCTGCTGGGCGAACCGGTCGGCCACACCGTCGGCTACTCGGTCAGGGGCGACCGCAAGACCAGCAGGCACACCCGCATCGAGGTCGTGACCAGCGGTCTTCTCGTCCGCCGGCTCCAGCACGACCAGGAGCTCAAGGGCGTCGGCACGGTCCTGCTGGACGAGTGCCACGAACGCCACCTCGACGCCGACCTGCTCCTCGCGCTCCTGCTGGACGCCAGGGCGGGCCTGCGCCCGGACCTCAGGCTCCTCGCCACGAGCGCGACCGTTGCCGCGCAGCGGCTCTCGGACCTGCTCGACGCCCCGGTCCTGGAGTCCGAGTCGCGCATGTTCCCGACGGAGATCACGTACGTCCCGCCGACGCGCAACGAGCACATCGAGAACACGGTCGCGCGGGCCGTCAACAAAGCACTGTCCGAAGTGGATGGCGACGTGCTCGCGTTCCTGCCCGGTGTCCGGGAGATCAACCGCACCAGGGGCCTGCTCAACGCGGACACCGTGATCCTGCACGGCCAGCTGAACTCGCGGATCCAGGACGAGGCGCTGCGACCCGGCCCGCGCCAACGGGTCGTGCTCGCCACGAGCATCGCCGAGTCGAGCCTCACCGTCCCCGGAGTCCGCGCCGTGGTGGACGCGGGCCTCGCCAGGGTGCCGCGCGTCGACCACCGCCGCGGCCTCGCGGGCCTCGCCACGATCCGGGTCTCCCAGGCCGTCGCCGACCAACGCGCCGGACGAGCCGGGCGTGAAGCGCCCGGTCGCGTCTACCGCTGCTGGCCGGAGCACGAGCACTCGACGCTCCCCCGCTACCCCGAACCGGAGATCAAGACCGCCGACCTCACCCGGCTCGCGCTCGAGCTCGCGGTGTGGGGAACGCCGGACGGCAGCGCCCTGAACTGGTGGGACGCCCCGCCGGAGGGTGCGCTCACGGCGGCGCAGGAGACGCTGAACGCCATCGGCGCGCTCGACCCCGACCGCCGCGACCGCATCGCGAACGTCGGCCTGCACCCGAGGCTCGGCCGCGCCCTCATCGACGGCAGCGCGCTCGCGGGCAACCGGACCGCCGCCGAGGTCGTGGCCCTGCTCGACGACAGCGCGCACCCCGCCACCAGCGACCTCGCGACGGCTCTGAAGTCCCCCGGCAAGTGGCGCCAGGAAGCCAAGAAGCTCGAGAAGCTCGGCACGAACCCGGCAGGCAACGGCGACCCGGCGCTGGTCGTCGCCCTCGCCTACCCGGAACGGCTGGCGAAGCGCAGGTCCAAGAACAGCAACGTCTACCTGATGGCCAACGGCACGGCCGTCGAGCACACCGACTCGCACAACAAGTGGCTGGCGGTAGCGATCGCCGACCGCGAGCCGGGCAGCAAGCACGGCCGCGTCCGCCTCGCCGCCCCGGCCGACGAGGAGCTCGCCGTCACCGCAGCGAAGGCCTTGGTGCACACCGAGGACGACATCCGGTGGGGCGGCGACGTCATCGCGAACGAGGTCCGCAAGCTCGGCGCGATCACCCTCGACGAACGTCCGCTGAACGACCTCGCCAAGTCGCAGCAGGCACTGCGCCTGGGTCTGGAAGCCGAAGGCCTGGGCCTGCTGAAGTGGCCCGACGCCGCCCTGCGCCTGCGCGAGCGCATGGCGTTCCTGCACCGGACCCGCGACTGGCCGAGCGTCGACGACGAGGCCCTGGTCCGCGCGATCGACCTCGGCAAGGCGAAGAAGCGCTCCGACCTGGCCAAGATCGACACCGTGGCCCTGCTGCGGAGCCTGCTGCCGTGGCCGGAGGCGGCGGAGTTCGACAAGCTCGCCCCGGAACGCATCGGCCAGGGCAAGGTCGACTACACGCAGGACCAGCCCGTCCTGTCCGTCCGCATCCAGGACGCGATGAAGTGGGCCGACACCCCGCAGATCGCGGGAGTGCCGGTGGTGGTGCACCTGCTCTCCCCCGCCGGCCGTCCGACCGCGGTGACGAGCGACCTCAGAACGTTCTGGCGCAACGGTTACGCGCGCGTCCGCAGTGAGCTCAAGGGCCGCTACCCCAAGCACCACTGGCCGGAGCGCCCGTGGGACAGGAGCAGGTGAGCGTGGAGGGCGTCCGCCCGCTGATGGATCAACCGGCCACTGATTCCGCGATTCCCGCGCGGGTGGGGGCCATGCGGCGCATGATGCACCGGGCGGCCGGCAGCGCGGCCGCCGCGGACGTCGTCGAGGAGGAGCTGGCGCGGTGAGACGGGTCTGGGACGACGCGGTCCGCACGCTCGGTGGTGCACCGGACGCGGGCGATCTGATGGAGCGCTACGCCGAACCGCACCGGACCTACCACAACACGTTCCACGTGGTGTCGGTCGTGCGCGACTCGTCGGCGCTGGCGGACGCGTTCGCGTTCACCGTGGAGGAACGCGCGGTGCTCGCACTCGCGGCCTGCGCGCACGACGTCATCTACGAGGGCGCGCCCGGCGAGGACGAACGCGCGTCGGCGGCGTGGGCCCGCAAACGCCTGGCGGGCCTGGACGAACCGCACATCGCGCGCGTGGAGTCGTTGGTGCTGGCCACGATCACGCACTCGTCCGACGACCCGCTGGCGCACGTGCTGCTCGACGCCGACCTGGCCATCCTCGGCTCGGAGCCCGAGCACTACGACCGCTACAGCCTGGCCGTGCGGCAGGAGTACGCGCGGTACGACGACGCGACGTGGCGCGCGGGCCGGTCGAAGGTGCTCCAGACCCTGCTCGAGCGCGAGGCGCTGTTCGTGACCGAGCCCGCGCGACAGCTGTGGGACGCCGCCGCGCGGGCCAACCTGGCGAGGGAACTTCAGTCCCTGGCCTGAACCTCGAGACGCGCCTTCCGCACGCTGTAGCCGAAGTAGATGGCGAACCCCAGCACCATCCAGGCGAGGAAGGCGATCCAGGTGTCCAGCCCGAGGCTGAACATCATGTAGACGCAGAAGGCCAGGCCCAGCAACGGCGTCACGGGCGAGAACGGCACCCGGAAGCTGCGCTCGCGGTCCGGCTCGGTGCGGCGCAGGATGATCACCGCGACGTTGACCAGCCCGAACGCGAACAGCGTGCCGATGCTCGTCGCGTCGGCCAGCGATCCGAGCGGCACGAGCGCGGCCAGCACGGCGATGAACAGGCCGACGATCACGGTGTTCGCGAACGGCACACCGGTGCGCGGGCTGAGCTTCGAGAAGATCGACGGCACGAGTCCGTCGCGCGACATGGAGTAGAGGATGCGGGTCTGTCCGTAGAGGACGGTCAGCACCACGGACGTGATCGCCACGACAGCACCGATCGAGAGCAGGATCGGCCAGATCGTGCTGCCGGTGTTGTCCGTCAGCACCCGCGCCAGCGCCGCCTCCGTGCCCTCGAACGTCTGCCACGGCATCGCCCCGACCGCGGCCAGCGCGACGGCGCAGTACAGCGCGGTGACGACGACCAGCGAGATGATGATCGCGCGCGGCAGGTCGCGCTGCGGGTTCCTCGCCTCCTCACCGGCGGTCGACGCGGCGTCGAACCCGATGTAGGAGAAGAACAACGTGGCCGCGCCGGCGCTCATCCCCGCCAGCCCCAACGGGAACAGCGGCGCGAAGTTGCCCGCCTTGAACGCCGTGAACGCGACCGCGCAGAACATCAGCAGCGCACCGACCTTCACCCACACCAGGACGGTGTTCGTGCGCGCACTGCCCTTCGCGCCGCCGAGCAGCACCAGCATCGAGATCACCACGACCAGCACGGCGGGCACGTTGACGATCCCGCCCGCTCCCGGCGCCTGGCTCAGCGCGTCCGGGATCCGCAGCCCCGTCACGAGGTGCAGCAGCTCGTTGACGTACTGCCCCCACCCGACCGCGACCGCCGCGACCGAGACGCCGTACTCCAGCACGAGGCACCAGCCGCAGACCCACGCGACGAGCTCGCCCAGGGTCGCGTAGGTGTAGGAGTACGAGGACCCGGACGCGGGGATCAGGCCCGCGAGCTCGGCGTACGACAGCGCGGAGAACAACGCCGTGATGCCCGCCAGCACGAACGACAGCACGATGGCGGGTCCGGCGAGCGGCACCGCCTCGCCCAGCACGACGAAGATGCCGGTGCCGAGCGTGGCGCCGATGCTGATCATCGTGAGGTGGCCGACACCCATGGTGCGCTTGAGTTCGCTGCCGGGATGAGTCAGCTGGTCGATCGGCTTGCGCCGCAACACCCGCGCCCCGATGCGCTGTCCGTTGCTCATCAGGACAACCTAACGCCAGGGCCCGAACCTATTTGCCACCCGTCGGGCGGAACGTGCGGCGGTACGTGTCCGGCGGCACACCGACGGTCCGCTGGAAGTGGCGGCGCAGCGTCGTGGCCGTGCCCATCCCGGACGCCTCCGCGATCCGGTCCACGCTGTCGTCCGTCATCTCCAGCAGCTCCTGCGCCCGCCGGATCCGCTGGGTGTGCAGCCACTGCAGCGGCGTGGTGCCCGTCACGGCCTTGAAGAGCCGCGTGAGGTGCCGCGAGCTCATGCCGGCCTGCCGCGCCATGTCCTCGACGCTGATCATCTGGTCGAACCGCGCCGACACCCACTCGAACAACTCGGTGAGCGGATGCCCCTCCCCCGACGGCACCGGCGCCGGCACGAACTGCGCCTGCCCGCCGTCGCGGTGCGGCGGCACGACGAGCCGGCGCGCGGCCGTGTTCGCCGTGGCGGCACCGTGATCACCGCGGATCACGTGCAGGCTCAGGTCGATCGCCGCCGCCTTGCCCGCACTCGTCAGCACCTGCCCGTTGTCGACGTAGAGCACATCGGGGTCGACCTCCACCCGCGGGTACCGCCGGGCCAGCTCGTCGGTGTGCCCCCAATGCGTCGTGGCCCGCAACCCGTCCAGCAGCCCGGCCTCGGCCAGCACGAACGCCCCGGTGCACAACGACACGATCCGCGCCCGTCGCCCGTGAGCCGCCTTCACGGCCTCTACGAGATCCGGGTCGAGCGGCCGGTCGACGTCCGCAACCGCAGGCACGACCACCGTGTCCGCGTGCACGAGCCCGCTCAACGGAAGATCGGGCTCCACCGTGAACCGCCCCACCCGCACCGGCGAGTCACCGCAGATCCGGACCTCGTAGTCGAGGTGCGGGGCGGTGAAGATCTCGTACGTCGCGGTCAGCTCGAAGTGCAGCATCCCGTCCGTCACGGCAAACGCCAGCATGTCCGAAACTGTACGCATCACGTCGTTCCAGACACTGGCCGGGGACCGCCTCCGCGACTTGGATGGTCCACATGGGACACCACATCGCCGTCTACGGCGCCTCCGGCCTCACGGGACGCTTCGTCGTGGCAGAACTGGAGAAGCGCGGCCACACCGCCCTCCCGTTCGGCCGGGCACAGGCAACGGCCGACGACCCGGCGGCCCTGGACCGAGCCCTCTCCGGCGCCGCAGCGGTGATCAACACCGCGGGCCCGTTCGCCGTGACGGCCCTACCGCTGATCGCCGCCGCAGAACGAGCCGGCATCCCGTACGTGGACGTGGCGGCCGAGATCGAGGCGAACGCCGACACGTTCGCCCGAGGCGCCTCAGTCCCGGTGGTCCCGGCGATGGCGTTCTTCGGCGGCCTGGCCGACCTCCTGACCACCGCCGCGATGGCCGACTGGCCGGCAGCCGACGAGGCCCGCATCGCCTACGGCCTGAGCGACTGGCAGCCCAGCCCGGGCACCCTCACCGCGGGCGAGGTCTCCCGAGACCGCCGAGGCGGCCGCCGCGTCCGCTTCCACAACGGCGAGCTGACCTACCACGACGACACCCCGACCACCCTCGACTGGGACTTCCCGGACGGCACCCGCGAGGTGATCGCCGAGTTCTCGATGGCCGACGTCGTCACGATCCCCAGCCACCTCAGAATCGCCACGGTGACCGACCACATGGCCACCACGGCCGCCGCCGGCCTGGCCGCAGGAGGAGTGCGCCAGGAGCCTGAGACCTTCGAGGTGGACGTCCGAGTCCGCCGGGCGGGCGAGGAACGCCGGCTGACCGCGACGGGCAAGGACATCTACGCCGTGAGCGCCCCTCTGGCCGTAGAAGCCACCGAACGCCTGCTGTCCGGCCGCTTCACCACGACCGGCGTCGCCTCCGCGGGCAAGATGTTCGACGCACCCGACTTCCTGAGGTCGCTGGCAGACGTCATCAAGGTCAGCGGCAGTTCTTGACAAACTCCACAAAATCGGCGCCGGCCAACGTCGCCCCGCACACTCGATGGGCCGCGATGTCGCAAAGCGACGAGCCGGCCCGGGGGTCCGGGGGCGGAGCCCGCCGGCTGGGGGTCTGGGGGCTCGGCCCCCAGAAGACACCCGGAACGACAAAGGGTGAGCGCTGTCCGCGAACAGCGCTCACCCATGGAGTGGAGGTGCCGGGAATCGAACCCGGGTCCTGTGGCGGTTCATCAGGGCTTCTCCGTGCGCAGTCCGCTCTGTCTCTGCTTGACCCCACCAGTCATGCGGACGAGCTGGTGTGACGGGCCCAGTCGCTGTGAGTTTCCCGAACAGCCCCCGCGACCGGGACTGCTGGTAAGCCCTCTAGCTGATGCCGAACACTAGGCCGAAGGCACTCCTAGGTCGACAACCACTAGCTCTGCTGTCAGGCAGCGAGAGCGTAAGCGGTGCGCTTGTCGTTAGACGTGGCGCTTATTGGTTTGCGATGACGCTTGCGGTGGTCTCTCGCCTGCACCGGCACGCTTCCCCTGAATCAACGTCCACAGTCGAAACCGTTCACCCCCTTGTAGTGGTACGCATAGCATAACGACTGCAGCCACTGAGTTCTTCCCGAGGCAGGTAGGGCTGTCCCCACCTTCGACCGGATGGCTGGCCAGATGGTCTCTGACCAGCGGGAACGACAGCATGGACGTCATGAGGAAACCGAACGCGCTCGCAGCCGGGGTCTACCTGCTGACCAACCTGGTGACCGGCATCTTCTGGTTCACCCTCACCGTCGTGCTGACCGTGGTCGGGTTCGCGACGGCGGTCCTCTGGGTGGGTCTGCCGCTGCTGTGGCTCGCGATGAACGTCGTGCGGGGCGGCGCGACGGTCGAGCGGGCGTGGGTCAGGGCGGCGTTGCGCACGGACATCCCCACGCCGTACCGCGACCGGCCGGAGGGCACGCTCTGGCAGCGCTGGAAGTCCCAGTTCACGGACCCGGCGACGTGGCGCGACTTCGGTTACCTCCTCCTGCTGCTGCCGCTCGGGATCTTCGAGTTCGGCGCGGTCGTCGCCATGTGGTCGGTCGCGGCGGCGTTCATCGCCGTGCCGTTCTGGATCGGCGACGCGCCGTTCGCGGTGGTCGTGGGCGAGTTCTGGACCATCGACTCGTTCGCGTCGGCGCTGCCGGTGACGCTGATCGGGCTGGCGCTGATCCCGTTCGCGGCGCTCGGCACGCGGTGGCTGGGGACGCTGCACGGGCGGTTCGCGCGGGGGATGCTCGGGCCGACGCGGGCCGACGCGCTGGCGATCGAGGCGGAGCGGCTGCAGTCGAGCCGGGCGCGGGGTGTGGAGGCGGCCGAGGCGGAGCGCCGGCGCATCGAACGCGACCTGCACGACGGCGCGCAGCAGCGGCTCGTGGCCGTGGCGATGGGGCTGGGCCGGGCGAAGTCGAAGATGGACACCGATCCGCAGGGTGCCGCCGAGCTCATCGCGGAGGCGCACGCGGACGCGAAGCTCGCCATCAAGGAGCTGCGGGACCTGGCGCGGGGCATCTACCCGTCGGTGCTGGGCGACCGGGGGCTCGACGCGGCGCTGTCCGCACTCGCCGCCCGCGTGCCGATCGAGGTCGACCTGCAGGTCAACGTCGAGCCGCGCCCACCGACGGCGGTCGAGAGCGCCGCGTACTTCACCGTCGGCGAGGCGCTCACGAACATCACCAAGCACTCCAACGGCACCAGGGCGACCGTGCGGGTCAACAGGGTGGACACGGGGGTGCTGGTGGAGGTCACCGACAACGGTCAGGGCGGCGCGGAGCTGAAGCCGGGCGGCGGTCTCGCCGGGCTCGCCGACAGGGCTGCCACGATCGACGGTGTGGTTGTCGTCGTCAGCCCCGTGGGTGGGCCGACCGTCATTCGAGCGGAGTTGCCGTGCGCGTGGTGATCGCTGAGGACTCGGTCCTGCTGAGAGAGGGCGTGCAGCGGCTGCTCGCCGACGAGGGCATCGAGACCGTCGCGGCCGTGGAGAACGGCGACGGCCTGCTGGACGCCGTGACGGAGCACAAGCCGGACCTGTGCGTGGTGGACGTGAGGATGCCGCCGACGTTCACCGACGAGGGCCTGCGGGCCGCCATCGAGTGCCGCCGCCGCTACCCCGGCCTGCCGGTGCTGGTGCTGTCGCAGTACGTCGAGGAGCGCTACGCCGTGGAACTCCTCGCGGGCGGCGCGAGCGGCGTCGGGTACCTGCTCAAGGAACGGGTCGCGGACGTGAAGGAGTTCGTCGACGCGGTGCGGAGGGTCGCCGACGGCGGCACGAGCATCGACCACGAGGTGATCACGCAGCTCATGGTGCGCAGCAAGAAGAGCCCCGTCGACAAGCTGACGCCGCGCGAACGCGAGGTGCTCGGGCTGATGGCGCAGGGCCTGTCCAACACGGCCATCGCCGCCGCGCTCGTCGTCTCCGACGGCGCCGTCGAGAAGCACGTCGGCAACATCTTCGCGAAGCTCGGCCTGGAGCCGTCGAACTCCGAGCACCGCCGCGTGCGCGCCGTCCTCGCCTACCTGGACAGCTGAAGCAGCCGGGCGCCGGTGTCGTGCAGCACCATCTGCAGGGCGGCGGCGTCCAGGCCCCACGACCTGATGGCGTCGATCTGCACCTCGTACGGGTACGGGATGTTCGGGAAATCGGACCCCAGCACCACACGGTCCGCGAGCCCGGCGACGCGCGCACGCCAGTCGGCCGGCAACGGCGCCATGGCCTCCGAGAACGGAACGCCCACCATCGTCGTGTCGACGTGCACGTTCCGATAGCGCTCCACGAGGTCCAAAGCGCCTGAGTAGTTCGGCATGCCCGCGTGCGCGAGGACCGCCGTCAGCCGCGGATGCCGCCGAAGCACCTCCTCGAAGACGTCCAGCCCGGTGAACTCACCCGGCATCGGCCCGTCGCCGCAGTGCACGACCACCGGCACGCCGGCCTCCGCCAGCTGGCCCCAGACACCGTCCAGCAGGGCGTCACGCGGGTCGTAGGCACCGACCTGGACGTGCGACTTGAAGCACCGCGCACCGGCCTCCAGGGCCTTGCGCACGTACGCCTCGGCACCGGGTTCGGCGTAGAACGTGCCGGTCGGAACGGCCTCGGGCACGCGGGCCGCGAAGTCGGCCGCCCACGCGTTCAGCCACTCCGCCATCCCGGGCTTGTGCGGGTAGAGCAGGGGCGCGAACGCGGAAACGCCCAGCTCCCGCAGTGCGGCGAGCCGGGCGTTCTCGTCAGTTCGGTACCAGATGATCCAGTCGACACCGCTTTCGCGCACGCGGTCGAAGTACGCCCAGACCTTGTTCAGGACGTTCTCCGGCATGAAGTGGACGTGGACGTCCACCAATGCCATCAGTAGCGGCCCTTCAAGGCCCGTCCGTGCGCACGCGCGATCTCGCGGTTCGCGTCGCGCTTCGCCAGGTCCTGGCGCTTGTCGTAGGCCTTCTTGCCCTTCGCGAGGGCGATCTCGACCTTGACGTAGCCGTCCTTGAAGTACATCTGCAGCGGCACGAGCGACAGACCCGACTCCTTGGTCTTGCCGATGAGCCGTTCGATCTCGCTCTTGTGCAGCAGCAGCTTGCGCTTGCGCCGGACCTCGTGGTTCGTCCAGGTGCCCGCGACGTACTCCGGAATGTGCAGCGCGTGCAGCCAGATCTCGCCGTCGTCGACCTGGGCGAAGGCGTCCACGAGGGACGCCCGGCCCATGCGCAGGCTCTTCACCTCGGTGCCGACGAGCTGAATGCCCGCCTCGTAGGTGTCCAGAATGGACCAGTCGTGCCGAGCCTTGCGGTTCGACGCGATGACCTTCTGCCCGCGTTCCTTGACCATGACAACCAGTCTAAGTGGTCGGCAAAACTCTTAAAGACGCACGTAGAGACGCAGTGTCACGTAGCCGGTCGTCGCCGAGATGACGATGGCGACGAGGAACAGCCACGGCGACACGATCAGGATGTCCAGGTACCCGATCGGCGGGATGATCCCCGACTCGGTGAGGTTCCTGGTGATCCGGTCGAGGAAGAACGCCTTGAACAGCACCAGGCCGGCGACCGCGGTGACCGAGCCGATGATGCCCGCGACGACCGCCTCGATGAGGAACGGCAGCTGCGTGTACCAGCGGGTCGCGCCGACCAGTCGCATGATGCCGACCTCGACGCGGCGGGTGAACGCCGACACCTGGATGGTGTTCGAGATCAGCAGCAGGGCGGCGAACGCCTGGATGAGCGCGAGGATCAGGGCGACGTCGCGGAGGCCGTTGAGGCCCTCGAAGAACCTCTCCAGGAACTTGCCCTGGTCGTCGACGCCCTTCACACCGGGCTTGCCCTCGAAGGCCTGCTTGATGACGTCGGTGCGCTCCGGGTCCTCGAGCTTCACGCGGAACGTGGCGGGGATCGCCTCGGGACGCGCGAGCTTGAGCAGTTCCGGCTGGGCCTCGAAGATGCGCTTGAAGCGCTCGAAGCCCTCGTCGCGGTTCTGGAACACCACTGTCTCGACACCGGACGTCTGCTCCAGCTGCGAGCGCAGACCCGCGCACGGCTGCTGGGTGCAGTCCTTGTCGTTGGCGCTGACGTCGTTGGTCAGCAGCACGGAGACCTCGAGCTTGCCCGCGTAGTTGGCCTGCATCTTGTCGACCATGCGGACGACGAGCAGGCCACCGCCGAGCAGCCCGAGCGAGATGGCGGTCGTGAGGATCATCGCGATCGTCATCGTGACGTTCCGGCGAAGTCCGGTGATGACCTCGCTGAACACGAAGCTGGTACGCATCGGGGGCGGGGTTCCTTGGGGTTCGGGGGCTTAGGGACGCTTAACGGCCAACGCCGTAAACGCCGCGCGCGTCATCACGGACGACCTTGCCGTACGAGAGCTCCACCACTCGGCGGCGCATCGAGTCGACGATGCCGTGGTCGTGCGTGGCCATGATGACGGTCGTGCCGGTGCGGTTGATCCGCTCCAGCAGCAACATGATGTCCTGGCTCGTGTCGGGGTCCAGGTTTCCGGTCGGCTCGTCGGCGATCAGCACCAGCGGGCGGTTCACGAACGCACGGGCGATCGCGACGCGCTGCTGCTCACCACCGGACAGCTCGGTCGGGAACCGGTCCTCCTTGCCGTCGAGGCCCACCAGCTGCAGCACCTCCGGCACCACCTTGACGATGGTGTTGCGGGGCTTGCCGATGACCTCGAGCGCGAACGCCACGTTCTCGGCGACCGTCTTCGTGGGCAGAAGGCGGAAGTCCTGGAACACGCAGCCGATCGACTGGCGCAGGCGGGGGACCCTGCGCCGCGACATCTTGGCGACGTCGAAGTTGGAGACGTAGACGCGTCCCCTGGTCGGCACCTCTTCGCGCAGCAGCAGGCGCAGGAACGTCGACTTGCCGGACCCGGAGGGCCCGATCAGGAAGACGAACTCGCCCTTTTCCATCTCGACGGACACGTCGTCGAGCGCGGGACGCGTGGAGGTCTTGTAGACCTTGGAAACGTGTTCGAGACGAATCACGAGGCGCGAGTCTACTCATGGCCGGGGTAAAGCCCCCGTTCCGGTTACTTCCGGCCCCGGAAGGGCGGTTCGAATCTCGACCCGGCGTGTCCGACCAGGCACTACGCGTCCACGAAAAGAGCACGTCCTGCCCTCGTTCAGGGCGGAACGTGCTCTTCGACTCTCGGATCAGCTCAGGGCTACGCCTGCTGGGACTGCTTGCGCCAGCGGATGCCCGCCTCGAGGAAGTCGTCGATCTCGCCGTCGAGCACCGCGGACGGGTTGCCGACCTCGTGCTCGGTGCGGAGGTCCTTGACCATCTGGTACGGGTGCAGCACGTAGGAGCGCATCTGGTTGCCCCAGCTGGAGCCGGAGTCCTTCAGCGCGTCCATCTTCGCCTGCTCCTCCTGCCGGCGGCGCTCGAGCAGCTTCGCCTGCAGGACGTTCATGGCGGTGGCCTTGTTCTGCAGTTGCGAGCGCTCGTTCTGGCAGGACACCACGATGCCGGTCGGGATGTGCGTGAGGCGCACCGCCGAGTCCGTGGTGTTGACGCCCTGGCCGCCGGGGCCGGACGAGCGGTAGACGTCGACGCGCAGGTCCTTCTCGTCGATCTCGACGTGGTCGGTCTGCTCGACGACGGGCACGACCTCGACGCCCGCGAACGACGTCTGGCGGCGGCCCTGGTTGTCGAACGGCGAGATGCGCACGAGGCGGTGGGTGCCCTGCTCGACGCTCAGCGTGCCGTAGGCGTACGGGGCGGTGACGCGGAACGTGGCGGACTTGATGCCGGCCTCTTCCGCGTAGGAGGTGTCGAAGACCTCGACGCCGTACTGGTGGCGCTCGGCCCAGCGCGAGTACATGCGCAGCAGCATCTCGGCGAAGTCCGCGGCGTCGACGCCACCGGCCTCGGCGCGGATGGTGACCAGCGCGTTGCGCTCGTCGTACTCGCCGGACAGCAGCGTGCGCACTTCCAGGCTCGCGATCTCCTCGCGCAGCTTGGCCCTGTCGTTGTCCGCGTCGGCCTGCGCCTCCGCGTCCTCGGCCTCTTCGGCGAGTTCGTAGAGCAGCGGCAGGTCGTCGAGGCGGGAGCGGAGGCCGGTGACCCGGCGGAGCTCGCCCTGCTTGTGCGACAGCTGGCTGGTGACCTTCTGCGCCTTCTCCTGGTCGTCCCAGAGGTCAGGGCGGGTGGCCTGCGTCTCCAGGTCCGCGACAGCGGCGCGCAACGCATCGAGGTCCATCACCGCCTCGATGCTCGACAGCGTCGCGGAGAGGTCCTTGATGTCTGCTTCGACGTCCGGGTTCACGCAAAAAGATTACGCCAGCACCGGTCACAGTTCGCGACCGGTGCTCGCAGGCGTCGTCCGGACGACGCCACCGCCGTGGTGCTTAAGCGGTGGGGATCGCGTCGAGGAGCTTGAGAACCGCCTTCGCGTGAGCGAGGCCGAACTCGGCCACCGCCTTGGCGTAGGGGTCCTCCGCCGTCTTGGCCGCGCTCTTGGCGCTCTCCTGCTCCTGACCGTACGTGGTGCGTGCGGTCGTGATCAGGGACTCGCGCTGCTTCGCGGTCAACGAGCCGGCGTGCACCAGGCGCAGGATGAGCGGACTGCGCAGGTGGTCCGGGCCGGGCTCGGACAGCAGCCAGTTCTTGAAGGCCTTCTTGCCCGCGGCCGTCAGCACGTACTGCTGGCTCGACCGCGGTCCCTGCTTGCCGAGGCGAAGCAGGCCTTGGTCAGCCAGCGCGGGCAGCTCGCGGTACACCTGGGAGCGGGTCACGCTGAAGAACGCGCCGAAGCGGTCTCCTGCCTCCGCCACCAACTGGCCACCGGTCTTGGGTCCGTCGTGCAGCAGCCCGAGCAGGGCGGCTGCGGTCGCATTCAGGTCTGACACAACGACAACGTTCCCACGTCTGGGGGAAGCTGTCCACAATGGTCAGCCGTTCTGTCCACAGTGGCTGATCACCGGGCTAGTCTGATGGGCCATGCGGAGCAACGAAAAGTCTCGCTGAGTAAGCGGCAGTTTCCCAGGCTCACGCGTTTGGCCGCTTGACCGTCCGTGTCCATCCCGGATGGAAAAGTCCTTTGTCATAAACGAAACTCCCCCGCCCTCACTCGATCGGCGGTACGACTCTCACCGGCCGGAGCCACCCGAATGGACGGTCGGGGCAAGTGGTCGCACGACCTGGTGATGTCCGCGCGGACCTCTTTCCAGCGCCCGCAACTCCGGGAAAATGATCACTGCCAGGCAGGCGGCACGACGACGGAGGTCGGGGAGACCATGAAGAACCTGAACCTGAAGTGGCTGGACCACAAGAAGGTGGCGGCGCACACCAGGGCGTGGGTCACGGGAGGCATCCCGGAGCAGGCGGGCAAGGACGAGTGCATGGTCTGCGGCAAGCAGATCCGCAAGCACCGCACCGTCAACGGGGAGGGCCGCATCTGCTCCAGCATGCTGTGCGCCCAGTACTGGGCGGAGAACATGACCTGAAAGACCCGCCACGGCGTCCGGGAGGCCCACCGCCTCCCGCGCCGCTCAGAAGGCCGGGGCTCGACCCGGTGCAAAACGAAGAAGGCCGGAGCCTGATGGCTCCGGCCTTCTGTCTAGTAGCGGGGACAGGATTTGAACCTGCGACCTCTGGGTTATGAGCCCAGCGAGCTACCGAGCTGCTCCACCCCGCGCCGCTTCTAGCTTGTCTTGCTGTTGTAAGGAGAACTCTACACCCTCGAAAAACCGCTTTTTCACCACCCCCCTCTAACCGCGTTTCCGCAGGTCGAGGGCTCGCGGTCGCCGCCGGAAGCAATCTCGCCCGCGAAAGCCGTGTCAGCGAGGCGGCGGGTGTAGTTGCACGAAAGCAAGAAGCCCGGAACCTGATGGCTCCGGGCTTCTGCCTTGTAGCGGGGACAGGATTTGAACCTGCGACCTCTGGGTTATGAGCCCAGCGAGCTACCGAGCTGCTCCACCCCGCGTCGGTATGAATAGAACCTTACGCGGGGTGGAGCGGATAAAGCAAATCGTCAGGTCAGCCGGACGGTGTGGGGCTCGGCACAACCGACGACTGGCCCGTGGGCGGCGGCGCGGCCGCCCCGGTGTTGTACTGCTTGAACCTCTTCGTCGCGTCGTCCAGCTTCGCGTACGCCTGGCCGAGTTCGGTGAAGTTGCCGCTCGACTGCGCCCGCTTGATGTCGGCCAGCGCCGCGTCGATGTCGTTGACCGCCTTCTGCAGGTCGGGGCTGAGCGTCCCGTTGGCAGGAGGCGTGGACGACGGCGGCGTGGAGGTCTGGCCGTTGCCGTTGTTGTTTCCGTCCGACGGCGGCGGCACGACCGCGCCGGCGCCGCTGAGCACCTGGTCCAGCGCCTCGTTCAACGTGGACGCGTAGCCGACCCGGTCGCCGTACCAGACGAGCACCTTGGACAGCTGCGGGTACGACGTGTTGTTCGACGCCCGTTCGATGTACACGGGCTCCACGTAGAGCAATGCTCCGCCCACCGGAAGGGTCAGCAGGTTGCCGTAGACGACCGTCGTCTTCTGCTGGGTCAGCAGGTTGAGCTCACGGCTGACGTTGTCCGACGTGAGGAACTGCGTCTGGATCTGCTGCGGGCCCTTCGCGTCCTGGTTGAGCTGCAGGACGCTGATCTTCCCGTAGTTGTCCGGATCGGACCCGACCGAGACGTGCGCCGCCATGAACTCGCGGTTCTCGCGCACCAGGGGGCTGGTCAGCTGGAAGCGGACCTTGCTCGGGTCGCTCGGGTCGCCCGCGAGGACGTAGAACGGCGGCTGGGCGTCCCGGCGCTTGCTCGCCGCGTCGCGCTGGGCGTCGGCCGTCGTCACGTTGTCGATCGTCGGGTCCTGCGGCGGTGCCCAGTAGGCGACACCGGAGTAGAAGTCCGACGGCGACGAGACGTGGTACTTCGACAGGATCTGCCGCTGCACCTTGAACAGGTCCTCGGGGTAGCGGAAGTGCTGGCGCAGCTCGTTCGAGATCTCGCTGCCCGGCTTGACCGTGCCCGGGAAGACGCCCATCCACGCCTTGAGGACCGGGTCCTTGTCGTCGATCTGGTACAGGTTCACCGAGCCGTCGTAAGCGTCCACAGTGGCCTTGACCGAGTTGCGGATGTAGTTGACGGGCTTGTTGACCTGCGAGATGACGACGCCGTCCGCGGTGAGCGAGTCGTTGGTCGCGTCACCGAGCTGGGTGCGCTGCGCGTACGGGTAGTTCTCGAGCGTGGTGTATCCGTCGACGATCCACGTGATGCGGCCGTTGACGACGGCCGGGTACGGGTCGCTGTCCACCGTGAGCCACGGGGCGACGGCCTGCACGCGGTCGCGCGGCGTGCGCTTGAACAGGATCTTCGACTCGTCGGCGATCGACTGGTTGAAGAGGATGTTCCGCTCGCCGTAGTACGCCGCGAACGCGAGCTTGTTGATCAGGCTGCCGATGGGGACGCCACCGGTGCCGGTGTAGGTGTAGGACTTGGCGTCCGTGTCGTACTCCGCCGCCGAACCGGCCGGGCGGCCGCCGACGATGGAGTAGTCGTTCACGCCGAACAGCTCGCCGTAGTAGGTGCGCGGCTGGTCGACCTTGATGCCGTTCTGCGCGTTGCCGACGTCGCCGTTGGACTTGACCTCACTGGTCTTGAAGTCCGGGTAGCCGCCGTTGGACTCGTCGGCGACCGCGTTCACCTTGTTCGCCTCGGCGTAGACGAAGCCGTTGCCGTGCGTGTAGATGAGGTGCTGGTTGATCCAGTCGCGCTGGCCCTGCGGCAGGCTGTCGAGCTTGAGCTCGCGCACCGCGACGATGTAGTCGCGGAGCTTGCCGTCCACTGTGTACCGGTCGACGTCGAGCTTGTTCGGGAAGCCGTAGAACGGCCGCAGCTGCTGGAACTGCGTGAACGTGCGCGAGAGCACCGCCGGGTCGAGCAGGCGGATGTTGCCCAGGGTCGCGGCGTCGTTGGTCTTGATCTGGTCGTTGCTGACGTTCTGCTTGCCGTCGTACGGCTTCGTCTCGACCTTGTCGTCGGTCAGCCCGAACGACTGCCTCGTCGCCGCGATGTTGCGCGTGATCGACTCGGCTTCCTTCTGGATGGCGTTCGGCTTGACCGAGAACTGCTCCAGCACCGCGGGCCAGGCGGCACCGACGAGCACGCTCGACAGCACCAGCAGGACGGTCGCGATGGCGGGCAGCTGCACGTTGCGCATGAACGCGCCCGCGAAGAACGCCACGGCGCAGAACACCGCGATGCACAGCAGGATCAGCTTGGCGGGCAGCACGGCGTTGAGGTCGGTGTAGCTCGCGCCGACGAACTTCTCGTTCTCGTGCAGCAGCAGCGAGTACCGGTCGAAGAAGTACGCCACGGCCTTGAGCAGCACGAACGTGCCGGCGACGAGCGCCAGGTGCAGCCGGGCCGGGCCCGAGAGCTGACCGCCGCGACCGGCCAGCCGGATGCCGCCGAACAGGTAGTGCGCGATCACCGCGCCGATGAACGACACCGCCGTCGCGATGAACAGCCACGACAGCAGCCACTCGTAGAACGGCAGCTGGAACGCGTAGAAGCCGATGTCGTGCCCGAACTGCGGGTCGGTCACGCCGAACGGCTGCGAGTTCATGAACAGCTGGATCTGCTGCCAGTCCGCCTGCGCCGACGCGCCCGCGATCAGGCCGACGAACACGGGGATGCCGATCGCGAACAACCGCATCCGCCGCATCACGACGGTGCGGTAGCGCGCCACCGGGTCGTCGGGACCGGACACCGGCACGAACACCGGCCGCGCCCGGTAGGCGAGGTAGAGGTTGAGCGCGACGACTCCGCCGACCACCGCGCCCACGGCCACGAACAGCCCGAGGCGGGTGAGCAGCACCGTGCTGTAGACGTCGCGGAATTTGACCTCGCCGAACCACAGCCAGTTCACGTAGGTGTCGAGCAGCCGCGATCCCGTGATGAGACCGAACAGGAGCACAACACCCACGATGAGCAGTATTCGGCTGCGTCGGGACAGTTTCGGCAGTCCGACCGGAGGCCGTGTGGCCACGAGGCACGCTCCTGGATCGCGGTAAATCGATACGTACGTTTAGTCCAACTCTACGGACGACGCCCTGGGTTCCCGTGAAGTCCGCCGTCTTACGATGACACGCGTGTCAGCGAGTGAAACGCCAGCGGTCATCCTCCCGACGGTCGCCCGAGAGGTCGAGGAGTTCGTAGCGGCGGGCGGCTGGGACCAGCCACCGCAGCTCTTCTCCCTCGTCGCCACCTCGGACCTGCTCGACCAGCAGCCGGAGCTGCGCAGCCAGCTCGACCCCGAGTCGAGCCCGCTGACCCCGATCGCCCAGGACGCCCTGGAAGGCGATCTGGGAGACGCGCTCGCGGGCATCGAGTGGCCGCAGACCGTCACCGGCTGCGCACTGGCCCAGGAGATCGTCGTCCTCCCGCCGGAGGCCGAGACGGAACTGAGCCACGGCGAGCTGGACGACGAGGCGGCACGCAGGTTCGCCGCCGAGCACCCGTCACGCCGCGAGGCCCGCCTGGTCGCGGCCGTGCTGCGCGACGGCTCGGTCTCCTGCGTGCTGCGCCTGCGCGGCACGGTCGAGATGCCCGAGGAGTTCGTCGAACACCCCGAGCTGGCTCCCAACCTCACCGACGCGCTGCTCGCCACGCTGCGGCCCTAGTCGTCACGTCCCCAGGCTGGCACAACCCCGGCGGGTGAACCCGGCGGGTGAACCCGCCGGGGTTGTCAAGTCTTTGTGCGCTGTTCGCGGCGAGCGGACAGGTCAGCAGCTCGGCGTCTCCTTGCCGGAGTTGAGGGCCTCCAGCGACGACACGGCGTCCGACAGGTTCTCGACCTTGATCAGCTTCAGGCCGTCCGGCGCCTGCTGCTTCGCGTCGTTGCAGTTGGCCGAGGGCACGAGGAACGCCTCCGCGCCGGCCTCCTTCGCGGCGACCATCTTGAAGGCGATGCCGCCGATGGGCTTCACGGTGCCGTCGCCGGTGATCTCGCCGGTGCCCGCGATGGCCTTGCCGCCGTTGAGCTCGCCCGGCGTCAGCTTGTCGACGATCGCGAGCGCGAAGATCAGGCCCGCCGAGGGACCGCCGACGTCCGACAGGCTGATCTTGATCTTGAACGGCACGTCCGCGCGGTCGACCGGCGAGATGCCGATGAAGCCCGCCGGGCGGCCGTCGTCGCGGGTGCCGAGGGTGAGCTGGGTCGACTGGGAGGTGCCGTCCTTCTCGAACGCCACCTCGATCCGGTCGCCCGGCTTGGTGTTCTCGAGCGCGGCGCTGACGTCCGCGGCGCTCTGCACCTGCTTGCCGTTGACCGAGATGATCCGGGCGCCGAGCGGGATGACGTTGTCCGCGGGGCTGCCCTTCGTGACCTGGTTCGCGATCACCATGCCCGGATACTTGAGGTAGTGCAGCGCGGCGACCTCGGCGGAGGTCTGCGACTCGCTGAACGCGAGTTCGTTGTTCTTCTGCACCTGCTCCTCGGACTCGCCGGGCTTGAAGAACTCCTCGCGCGGCGCCAGGGCGTACCGGCCGGACAACCACAGGCCGAGCGCGCCGAACAGCGAGACGTCGTCGGTGAGCGAGACCGTCGTCATGCGCAGCGTTCCCCCGGTGGGGAAGGTGTCCTGGCCGTCGACCGACACCACGTCGGCGTCCTTCACCTTGCTGAGCACGTCGTAGGTCGGGCCGGGGCCCAGCGCGACGTACGGGACCTGGACGAAGCCGCCCGCTGTCCCGAGTATCGCCACCACCAGGAAGCTGACGATCAGCGTCCACGTCCGGCGGGTCAGTCCGCGTTCCCTCGGCGGGGGCGCGGGTGGGGGTGCGGTCGTGACGGTTTCACTCACGGCTGAACAGCGTACGACCATGTCGATCCGCGTACGGTAGAGGCATGAGTGACGTGCCGTTCGGGTTCAGCCCGCACGACCCCGACGACAAGAGCGGGAAGCCGGGAGACAACCCGTTCGACTTCTCTCAGCTGGGCAACATGCTGAGCCAGCTGGGCGCGATGCTGAGCAGCGCCGGGACGTCGAGCGGGCCGGTCAACTACGACCTCGCCAAGCAGATCGCGTTCCAGCAGCTGTCCTCGACGACGACCACGATCGGGTTCGCGTCCGACCAGTCGAGCGCGGTCACCGACGCCGTGCACCTGGCGGAGATGTGGCTCGACCCGGTCACCTCGCTGCCGGCCGGCACCCGCACGACGCAGGCGTGGACCGCGCGCGACTGGATCGAGCGCACCATCCCGACGTGGCAGCGCCTGTGCGACCCGGTCGCGCAGCGCATGTCCGGCGCCTGGGTCGAGGCGATGCCCGCCGAGGCGAAGCAGGCGGCCGGTCCGCTGCTGTCCATGCTCGGGCAGATGGGCGGCATGGCGTTCGGCTCGCAGCTGGGCAACGCGCTCGCGCAGCTCGGCTCCGAGGTCCTCACCTCGACCGACGTCGGCCTGCCGCTCGGGCCCGAGGGCACCGCGGCGCTGCTGCCGGCGAACATCGAGAAGTTCACCGAGGGCTTGGAGCGTCCCGCGTCCGAGGTGATGGTGTTCCTCGCCGCCCGCGAAGCCGCGCACCAGCGCCTCTTCACGCACGTGCCGTGGCTGCGGCAGCGCCTGCTCGACACCGTCGAGGAGTTCGCCAAGGGCATCAAGGTCGACACCTCCGCGCTGGAGCAGCTCGCGGGCCAGATCGACCCGTCGAACCCCGCCTCCATCGAGGAGGCCATGGGCTCGGGCCTGCTCGAACCGCAGACCACCCCGGAGCAGAAGGCGGCGCTCAACCGCCTGGAGACGCTCCTCGCCCTGGTCGAGGGCTGGGTGGACGTCGTGGTCGACGCCGCCGTCTCCGAACGCCTGCCCGGCGCCCCCGCGCTGCGCGAGACGCTGCGCCGCCGCCGCGCCTCCGGTGGCCCGGCCGAGCAGACGTTCGCGACGCTCGTCGGCCTGGAGCTGCGCCCGCGCAAGCTGCGCGCCGCCTCCGCGCTGTGGAAGCTCATCGGCGACCAGCACGGCGTCGAGGTGCGCGACGGCGTCTGGGAGCACGCCGAGCTCGTCCCGACGGCCGAGGACCTGGACGACCCGCTGGAGTTCGCCGAGCGCCTCACCAACACGCGCAACGCCCTCGAGGACCCGATCGCCGAGCTGGAGCGCACCATGCGCGAGGACGGCGGCAAGGGCGACAAGCCGGAGGACGGCGGCAAGCCCGAAGGAGCCTGACCAGTACCTGAACGTGTGACGCGCCCGGTGAGGACTTCCTCGCCGGGCGCGCCGCGTTCTCGAGGTGCGCCTCGTTCGAACCCCGGCAAGCGCTCACCACACCGGCTGCCGCACCCGAACACGCGAAAGCCCGGCGAACACACCGTCGCCGGGCGCGCTTCGCGTGGTCGGACCTTCAGTCCTCGGTGATCCCCCAGCCTGCGGCGGCCGAGAGACCCTCCAGGTAGCCCATGGCCCGCTCGGTCTTCTGGTAGCGGTGGACCCACTCCCAGAAGTCCTTGCCGTGCCCTGGGACCAGCAGGTGCGCGAGCTCGTGCACCAGCACGTAGTCGAGCACCCACGGCGGCACGTCGCGCAGCCGTTCGGACACGCGGATCGTGCCCTCCGTCGGCGTGCACGACGCCCAGCGCGTGCGCATGGGCGGCACCCAGCGCACGCTCACCGGATCGGCCAGCGAGTCCAGGTAGCGCGCCGACAGCTCGGCGCACCGCGCCATCAACGCCTCGTCCGATGTCCGCGCAGGGGACTTCCTGCGCGTCTCGCTGCGCTGGAGGCGGCTCAACATCTCCGCCACCCAGTGCTTCTCTTCCCCCTTGGTCATCCGTGCCGGTAGGAGGACGACGACGGTGTCACCCTCCCGGTACGCGCTGACCATGCGGCGGCGCCGGGGGCTCCGCCGCACTTCCACCCGCGGTTCGGCCATGCAGTCACCGTAAACGGCGTCACCGACAATTTTCGGCCCCCAACCGGCGGCAGGCGCGCACCCGGCGGGTGAAGTTCCACCGAACGGCGGCTGGACACGCGCGGGATCGACATGCGCGGTTTCGCGCGCTCGCGGAGGTACCGTCGCGCCAAGGTCCCCGAGTGTGTCCGCACTCACAACTGCAAGGGAGGGGCTGTGGCCGACACCTACAACGGCTACTGCGTCAAGTGTCGCGAGAAGCGCGACTTCGACGGCAACGTCGAGGAGACCAATGGCCGGCGCATGGCGAAGGGCACCTGCCCTGTCTGCGGCACGAAGATGACGCGGATCCTCGGCAAGGCCAAGGTCTGACGTTCGCGCTGGCAGGGGGCGCCGCCCCCTGCCAGTCTTGCCGTCGTGGACATGAGACCTCGCGTGCGTGCAGGACTGGCCGTGGTGCGCAGATCCCTCGGCGTCGTCCAGGTCGGCATCGACCCCAAGCACGCGGTCGTGATCGACTCGCTGCCCGAGGCGCTGGTCGACGAGCTGGTCACCCTCGACGGCCGGCACACGGTCGCTGAACTGGGTGAAAAGCTGAAATCCCGCGGCGAGGACCCCACCCAGCTGGGTGAAGTTCTCGCTTCACTCGACGAAGCCGGTCTGCTCGACGGCGAGTCCCCCGCGAGGGGTGGGACGGCCGCCGTCCACGGGTCCGGGCACCTCGCGCTTTCCATCACTTCGCTTCTGGCTGAATCCAACGTCCAGCTCGCGCACAACGCGGATCTGACGGTGCTGGCGGCGACGCTCGTCCCCGATCCGAACCTCGTCAGCACGCTGATGGCATTCCGGACGCCTCATCTGGCCGTGCGCGTGCGTGAGGGCGTGGGCATCGTCGGCCCGTTGGTGCTGCCAGGGCGTTCGTCGTGCCTGAACTGCGCGGACCTGCACCGCGCCGACCAGGACCCGGCCTGGCCCGTCATCGCGGCCCAGCTCGTGGGCAGGCCCGCGTCCACCGACGTGCTGTTCGCGTCGGGCACGGCGGCGCTGGCCGTGGCGCAGGTCCTGGAGTCGCTGGTCTACGTCAACGGGCACGAGCAGGCCCCGCCGGCAGTGCTGAACGCCACCCTCGAACTGGACCTCGCGACCGGGGTTGCTGAGAGGCGAAGCTGGTATCCGCACCCTGACTGTCAGTGCTCCGCACATAACATGGCCGAGTGACCGAGATTCCGCGCAAGGCCGTGCAGCGCACCGCCAAGCTGGCGAGCCTCCCGATCGGGGTGGCCGGCCGGGTTGTCGGCGGCTGGGGGAAGCGACTCACCGGACGCGCGGCCGACGAGGTCAACGCCGAGGTGACGGCCAAGACGGCGGAGCAGGTCTTCGCGGTGCTGGGCCAGCTCAAGGGCGGCGCCATGAAGTTCGGCCAGGCCCTGAGCGTGTTCGAGGCGGCGGTCCCGGACGAGCTCGCCGCGCCGTACCGCGAGGCCCTGACGAAGCTGCAGACCGCGGCCCCGCCGATGCCCGCCCGCACCACGCACCGCGTCCTCGCCGAGCAGCTCGGCGCGTCCTGGGCGAAGCGCTTCCAGTCGTTCGACGACACGCCCGCCGCCTCGGCGTCCATCGGCCAGGTGCACCGCGCCGTGTGGCACGACGGCCGCGACGTGGCGGTGAAGGTGCAGTACCCCGGCGCGGACGAGGCCCTGCGCGCCGACCTGAAGCAGCTGCTGCGCTTCTCGAGGCTGCTGCAGGCGATCATGCCCGGCGCCGAGGTGCGCCCGCTGCTCGAGGAGCTGCGCGACCGGTACCTGGAGGAGCTCGACTACCGCGACGAGGCCGCGAACCAGCGCACGTTCGCGAAGGCCTTCGAGAACGACCCGCACGTGGTGGTCCCCCGCGTCATCGCCTCGGCGCCCAAGGTCATGGTGACCGAGTGGACCTCCGGCGTTGGCCTGTCGCACATCATCCGCGAGGGCACGGTCGAAGAACGCGACCTGGCCGGGCAGCGGCTGGCCGAGTTCCACTTCTCGGCCCCGTCCCGCTCGGGCCTGCTGCACGCCGACCCGCACCCCGGCAACTTCATGCTGGGCGACGACGGCCGCCTGCGCGTGATCGACTTCGGCGCCGTGGCCCGCCTCCCCGACGGCCTGCCGAAGACGCTGGGCCTGATGACCCGCCTCGCGCTGGACGGCCGCTCCGACGACCTGGTCGAACTGCTGCGCACCGAGAACTTCATCCGCGAGGGCATGGAACTGCACGGTGAGGACGTCCTCGGTTACCTGGCCCCCTTCGTGGAGCCGCTGCGCACCGAGTCGTTCCACTTCACCCGCCGCTGGCTGCAGTCGCAGGCGGAGCGCGTGGGCGACCTGCGCAGCCCGGACTCGCAGACGGGCCGCTCCCTGAACCTGCCGCCGCAGTACCTGCTGATCCACCGCGTGACGCTGGGCGCGACGGGCATCCTCTGCCAGCTCGACGCCCACGTGACGGCCCGCGAGATCGTCGCCCGCTGGCAGCCGGGATTCGACGACTGACTCGTCCGAGTGAACCTGGGCAGAGTTGTCCACAGGTTGCGGTCGAGCCCGATCTCCCCCTGTCCGCATGGGCCACGATGAACCCATGGCACCCATCACAACCACCGCTGACCTGCGCCGATCCGGAGTCTCCTCACGTCAGGCAGTGCGCCGCTGCGCCCCACTCGGGCCGTGGCAGCGCCTGCTGCCGGGCGTGGTCCTGACCTCCCCGTCCCCGCCGACCCGCCTGGACAGGTTGCGCGCCGTCCTCGCCTTCACCGGCCCCACGTCGGTCATCACGGGAGCCGACGCCCTGGTCCGCCAAGGCGCAGCCGTCCCCCTCCCCCGCCACGTCCACGTGCTCGGCGGCTCGAACACGCGAAGAGCCCACCCGGGCATCCTGCTGGAACGCACGAGTCGCCCACCCGACGTGGTGCAGCGCCACGGCCTGCGACTCGCCGGCGCAGCACGGGCCGCGGTGGACATGGCCCGGCGAGAGCTGAACCCGCGCACCGTGGTGGCCGTCCTCGACGCGGTGGTGGAGGCGCGGTTGTGCTCGCCGGCCGACCTGCGGGAGGAGGTGGAGGCGGGGTGCCGACGGGGGACGGCGCTGGTCAGGCAGGCCTTGGCACACCTCTACCCGACCTGACGGCGGCGGCGCGTGTTGTGGGACGCGCGCCTTCCTGACGCGGGTCATCCGCTCACGTGCCCTTCAGGTGCGGTTGCTCATCGGGCATTCAGCCAACGGACCGCTCACCCCAGCGCCCGACACCCAGCACCTCACAACGCTGCGGCGCCGCGCCCAGCACACGGCAAAGCGGCACCCTGCGGCCGGCGACTCACACCCACGAGCCCGCCCCGGCGCGAACGCGTCCACGCGAGCGCACTCCTATATGAGCCCTGTCTCCGCGCGACCCGCCCCATAAGAGCCCAAGCCCCGACACGAGCCCACACCCCGCCAGGCGGCCCTGCGGCCCCCGTCCCCATACGAGCTCAGGCACGACGCAAGCTCACTCCCTCTCGAGCCGTGCCCGCGCGAACCCTGCCTTCGTGCGACCCCCTCGCCACACAAGCCAGTCCCTAGACGAGCCCCCTCGCGCGAACTTCCGCGCGCGTGAGCCACCCGAGGCCGCGCGACGCACCGAGCCCCGCGCTCACGCCAGCCACCCAGAACTCGCGCTTCCCCCAACACCCCACCCCAGGCCCAACACACCCAACGGCGGGCCGCACACCACCCCACCAGCGCGCGATCCGCGCCCCAAGGTGACTCAACGCCAGTACTCGTCCGGCAACTTCCCCTCGATGTCCCGCACGTGGCTCTTAGAACACCCCACGCACAACCACCGCAGTCCCCCACCCACCCGCTCCGAAGACCAGGCCAGCAACTCGAGGTCGGGAACGGAGGAACGCAGCCGCCCACATCTGTGGCAAGAGGCCGAAGAGGCCGCCGGACCAGCGGTCACCGGCGCCGTCCCACGTGCACGGTGTCGGTCTCCAGCAGGAACACGTCCTCGCGGGCCCCGACGTACTCCGAGTCGGAGGGGTTGAGCAGGCGACGCAACGCCTCGCGGTCGGCAGGATGCAGCGAGGGGCTCGTGACCTCGGCCAGCCAGGTCAGGCGGTCGGCTGCCCAGTCCCGGACCAGCTGCTTCGCCGGCGCCGGGTGGTCGACGACGAAGCTGAAGGCGCTGATCTCGCCGAGGCCCGCGTCGGCCAGGGCCACGTTCCAGCCGACGGGGAGGCGGACGGTGCCCGTCATGTTCTCGCGCATCGACACGAACCAGTCGGCGCGGGCCGCGGCCAGGCGGTCCTGGAGGCCCGGTGCGCCGACGCCGAGGTCCCAGGGGAGGAAGCGGGTTTCGAGTCCGCCTTCCGCGAGGGCCAGCCAGCCGCCGGGGGCGAGGGCCGAGACCAGGCGCTTGACGCCGCGCAACTGATCGGGCAGGTGGTGGATCACGCGGGAGCCCCAGATGAGCTCCACCGGGCCCGCGAAGGACAGCGGGTCCTCGGACGACAGGTCTGCGAGGACCGGTTTGACCTGCACGACGCCGTCCGATTCGAGACGTGCCGCGGTGCAGGCCGCGTCCAGCAACTCGGGGGTGGCGTCGACCAGGACCAGCACGCCGCCGCCGTGGTCGCGCAGCGCGGAGACCAGGGGGACGCTCATGGAGCCGGCGCCGCAGCCGACGTCCATCACCACCGGTGAGTCGGGCAGTGGTTCGACGAGGCGGCGCGCGACCGAGGTCAGCGCCTCCGCCTGGAGCGAGCCGTAGCGCCTCATCGCGTGGAGGCGGGAGGACCAGTCGATTCCGTCGTGTGTGTGGTGCGGCACAAAGGGGACGGTACGGAGGAACGGCCGAGGCCGCCATCCACCTTCTCGTGGATGACGGCCTCAGCTCGAGACTGTCAGAGGTCGAAGCGAGCCGCTCTGCGTCCCGCCCATCGCGACAACCTGCGCCAACGTTGCGCTGACGCGAGGCGGTTCGCCACGCGTTGCTCTTCAGCGAACCTCTGGGCTTCTTGTATTCGTATTCGCACGAGTTCTTCGTTCAGAGACATGGGAGTCAGGCCCTCGTTCAGGTAGGCGGGCATTGCGCTGTGGTTGAGCTGCACGGTGTTCACGCTGCAGACTCCGTCCTGCTGGCCGGAACGACTGCCGCGTCCTTGCGCGGACGGCCACGCGGCCGCTTCCGCGCGATGACGACACCGCGCTCGAAGATCTCTCCACCCCAGACGCCCCACGGCTCGTGACGAGCGATCGCGCCGGCAAGGCACTCCGCGAGCACCGGGCAGGTGCCGCAGAAGGACTTCGCCTTCTCCAGGTCGGCAGGAGCGTCGGCGAACCAGAGGTCGGGGTTGTGGGTGCGGCAGGGGATGTCGAGTCCCTCCGCGAGGTCCGGAAGTGCCTCGCCCGTGAGCGGGACAGTTGCCGTCAACATCAGGGTTTTCTCCTTGTGTGGGGTACTGCAAAAACACGAAGGCCGCGGACTCTGTGCGAGTCCGCGGCCTTCGTGAGCCTGGTGGTCCTTCGACCCCCTTATGGGGTCGGCAGGAGCCTTCTCACTTGATGCGCGGACAGCGCATTCGTGTAGTTGTGGACGCCATCGATCACCGGCAGCGCGACGATCGGCTGCTCGCTGCGCAGATCGGTGCCGCGCAGTCCGGTGGCCCGCTCGCGGGCCTGCAGTGCCATTGGCTTCAGGGCAGATTCCTGCCACAAGGCCTGGGCGTTGGCAGACGCGCAGAAGCCCTCGGACACGGGGAGGCCGAGCGCGCGCGAAGTCATGGTGAACTTCACAACGGCCACCTCCTCCATAGAGAGCTCTGCTGCAGAGAGCTAGAGCGTGTAGTAGTAGTTCTTCTTCCCCAGACGGGTCCTCCGGACCCGGCATGAGCAGGTTATGACCCCGTACCTGGGGCTCGCAACCTATTTAACGAAACTTGTCCCGATCAGGTGGCGGAGTACCCGACACCGGCTCGGACCAGGCCCAACACGTCGTCGCCGAACTTGTCGAGCTTCGAGGCGCCGATGCCCGAGATCGCGACGAGCCCGGCCGAATCCGTAGGTCGCTGCTCCGCGATCGCCATCAGCGTGGCGTCCGTGAAGACGACGTACGCGGGCACCTTCAGCTCCCGCGCCCGCCCCGCACGCCACTGGCGCAACGACTCCAGCAGCTCCTCGTCCACATCGGACGGACAGCCGCGGCACCGGCCGAGCTTGACGGCCTGCGCCTCGACCAGCGTCGACGCGCACACCCGGCAGGTCGGCTTCTCCTTCTTCATGAGAGGAGGCCGGGCGGCGCCCGCGGATACACGGGCGGCCGGGTGGTTCTCGGGAACGAGGCTGTAGAGGAACCGCGAACGACGGCGGTACTTGCGCCCGCCCGCGGCGCGCGCCAGCGCCCACGACAGCCAGATGTGCTCACGCGCGCGCGTGACACCTACGTACAGAAGGCGGCGTTCTTCTTCGATCTTGGCGTCGTCGCCGTCGGCGTACTGGATCGGCATCGTGCCCTCGACCAGTCCGACGAGGAACACGGCGTCCCATTCGAGGCCCTTCGACGCGTGCAGCGACGCCAGGGTCACGCCCTCGACCGTCGGCGGGTGCTGCGCCTCCGCGCGCAGGTCCAGCTCCACGCAGAACCGCGGCAGGTCGGCCTCGGGAGAGGACACCGCGAACTCCTCGGCGAGCTCGACCAGCGCGAGCAAGGACTCCCAGCGCTCCCGCGCGCTGCCACCGGTCGGCGGCTCGTCGGTGAGCCCGACACGGCCCAGCGCCGAGCGGACCACCTCCGGCAGGCTGCCGCCGGGAGAGCCCGCCGACCGCAGCGTGATCATCGCCTGGCGCACCTCGGCGCGCTCGAAGAAGCGCTCACCACCGCGCACCAGGTACGGGATGCCGAGCGACGCGAGCGCCTGCTCGTACACCTCGGACTGCGCGTTGACGCGGTAGAGGATCGCGATCTCCGACGCCGCGACGCCCTCGTCGAGCAGCGCCTTCACGCGGCCGGCGACGGCGTCGGCCTCGCCCGGCTCGTCGTCGAACTCGTGGAACCGCGGCTTCGGCCCGTCCGGGCGCTGCCCGATGAGCTGCAGCCGCGACCCGGCGGGACGCCCGCGCGCCCACTTGATCACGTCGTTGGCCAGCTCCACGACCTGCGGCGTCGACCGGTAGTCGCGCTCCAGGCGGACGACGACCGCCTCGGGGAACCGGCGCCCGAAGTTGAGCAGCGGCTGCGGCGAGGCGCCCGCGAAGGAGTAGATGGTCTGGTTCGCGTCGCCGACCACGGTCAGGTCGTCGCGGTTGCCGAGCCACGAGTCGAGCACGCGCTGCTGCAGCGGCGTCACGTCCTGGTACTCGTCGACGACGAAGCAGCGGTAGCGGTCGCGGAACTCCTGCGCGACCTCCGCGTTGTCCTCCAGCGCGCCCGCCGTGTAGAGCAGCAGGTCGTCGAAGTCGAGCAGCTGCGCCTCGTTCTTGAGCTGCTCGTAGGTCGTGTAGAGCTTCATGATCTGCTCGGCGGGCGCCGGGATGTCCCGCGCGGCGCGAGCGGCCGCGACCGGGTAGTCCTCCGGCGTCAGCAGCGACGCCTTCGCCCACTCGATCTCGCTGGTCAGGTCGCGCAGCGCGTCGGGCTCGGTCGACATGCCCAGCCGGGTCGCGGCGCGGGCGACGACGCGGATCTTCTGGTCGACGAGGTCCCAGCGCGGTCCGCCGATGACGCGCGGCCAGAAGTAGCGCAGCTGGCGTGAGGCGGCGGCGTGGAACGTCACGGCCTGTGCGCCGTGCACGTCCAGAGAGCGCAAACGCGTGCGCATCTCCCCAGCAGCGCGTTTGGTGAACGTGACGGCGAGGACCTGCGACGGAGCGACGTGGCCGCGTTGGCACAGGTAGGCGATGCGGTGCGTGATGGTGCGCGTTTTGCCGGTGCCGGCGCCCGCGAGCACGCACACGGGGCCACGCGGAGCCTCGACCGCTGCACGCTGTTCCGGATCGAGACCCTCCAGCAACGCGTCCATAGCCAGGCAGTCTCGCAGACGGCCGATGCAACACCGAGACCAGCGCGCCGTATCCTTGAGGGCATGGCTGGCAAGCAGGACAAAGCGGCGGCGAAGGAAGCGGCGAAGGTTCGCCGCGCGGCATCGCGCGAACGGCGCAAGCAGATCTTCGAGGCGTTCAAGATGCAGCGCCGCGAGGACAAGGCGCTCGTCCCGATGATGCTGGGCGCCCTGCTGGGCGTCACCGCGATCGCCGTGGTCCTGGGCATCGTCTTCGACGCGGTCTGGATGTTCGTGCCGCTGGGCGTCGCGCTCGGCGCGCTGCTGGCCGTGATCATCTTCGGCCGCCGCGTGCAGAGCAACGTCTTCCGCAAGGCGGACGGCCAGCCGGGCGCGGGCGCCTGGGCGCTCGAGAACCTGCGCGGCCGCTGGCGCGTCACGCCCGCCGTCGCGGGCACCACGCAGCTCGACGCCGTGCACCGCGTGCTGGGCCGTCCGGGCGTCGTCCTGGTCGCCGAGGGCGCCCCGCAGCGCGTCAAGCCGCTCCTCGCGCAGGAGAAGAAGCGCATCGCCCGCGTCGTCGGCGAGACCCCGATCTACGACTTCATCATCGGCTCCGGTGACGGCCAGGTCCCGTTGAAGAAGCTGCAGTCGACGCTGATGAAGCTGCCGCGCAACATCACGGCGGCCCAGGTCGACACGCTCGAGACCCGCCTCGCCGCGCTGGCCAGCCGCGGCGCCGCGCTGCCCAAGGGCCCGATGCCGGCAGGCGCCAAGATGCGCAACGTCCAGCGCGCCATGCGCCGCCGGGGCTGACCGGCAGTTCTCGCGAAACGGCGCCTGTCCCCCAGCAGAGGGGGTAGGCGCCGTTTCGCGTCGTCAGGCCTCGCCGACGACGACCCGCACGGTCGAGTACCTGCGCCGCAGCTCCTTGAGCGGCTGGTACGCGGGCGAGTCCCAGAACTCCTGCACGGCCTGCCTGCTCTCGAACTCGTGGATCACGAGCCTGCGCCACGACCAGTCGCCCTCGAGCACGAGCGGCGTGGCCTCGTCGAGGACGTTGCGGGCCCCCGCCTTCTCCAGGAGCGGGAAGACCTGGTCCACGTACTGCTGGAAGCCCTCGTCGTCGGCGATGTCGGAGTCGATCACTACATAAGCGGTCATGGGACCAACCGTAGAAACCAGGCGCTGGTCTTTCCCATGCCGAAAACGACCCAAGAAATACGCGAGAAGACCAGGCTAGGGTGGCACCGTGGACGTCTTCACCGATGTCATCGCCACCATGCGCGTGGGCCGCGCCAAGTTCACCCGCTCACGCTTCAGCGGGCCGTGGGGTCACCGCTTCGGCCCGTACCCCGGCGCCGGCTTCCACGTCGTGGTGCGCGGGTCGTGCTGGCTGATCCCGCCGGCCGGCGCACCGATCCGCCTCGACGCCGGTGACGTCGTCTTCCTCCCGCACGGCGCGATGCACGGGCTGAGCGACCGCCCGGACCGCACCGCGGCCGAACTGCCGCCGGCGCGCGACACCGACGACGCCCCGGACGACCCCGACGCCCACACCCACCTGGTGTGCGGCGCCTACCGGCTCGACCGCGGCGAGGCGCACCCGTTCCTGCGCACGCTGCCGGAGGTGCTGCACCTGCGCGCCCGGCCCGGCAGGCATCCCGCGCTGCGCGCCGCCGTGGACCTGCTCGGCGCGGACGTCGTGGAGTCGGAACCCGGCGCGGGAGCCGCGCTGCCCGCGTTGCTCGACCTGCTGCTCGTGTACCTGCTGCGCGCGTGGCTCGCGGAGGAGTCCGAACGCAGCCCCGGCACCGGCTGGTGCGCCGCGTTCACGGACCCGGTCATCGCCGCGACCCTGCGCCACGTGCACCGCGAGCCCGCGCACAGGTGGAGCGTCGCCGAACTCGCCGCACGGGCGGGCATGTCCAAGACGGCGTTCGCGCGCCGGTTCACCGCGCTGGTGGGGCAGTCACCGATGGCGTACCTGACCTGGTGGCGGCTGAGCAGCGGCGCACGAATGCTGCGCGACGGCGACGAGACCCTGGCCGCGGTGGCGCGCCAGGTCGGGTACACGTCCGAGTTCGCCTTCGCGACGGCGTTCAAGCGGGAGTTCGGCGTGGCGCCCGGCAGGTTCCGGCGCGGGGCTACCGGACCTTGATGACGACGGTGCCGGCCGCCTTGTCGTGCAGGCACCGCCCGTCCGAGTCCCAGACCAGCGCCGGGATCAGCGGGAAGATGAGGACGGTCCGCAGCAGGGCGCGCGGCAGGTGCACGAACGCCTTGCCGTCGATCCGCGCCACCCGCAGCCCGAACAGCGCGTGACCCGGCGTGAACCCGAAGAACGCGACCGCGACCGTGGTGATCACGAACCAGGCCAGCAGGCTCCAGTTCTTCGGCAGGTCGGGCATGGTGAAGAGGCCCGCGACGCCGGCCGCCAGGAGGAAGTCGACGAGGATCGCGAACGTGCGCCGCCCGATCGAGGCGATCGAGCCCGGCCCCTTCTCTGGGAAGCCGTGGCGCTCGCCGCGCCAGCGCTGCTGCGTGCCGTCGTTCGAGTCGTCACCCGGTGACAGCACCGAGTTGGGTCCAGACAGCCACGTACCGGTCCACCTGCTCACCCCACCAGAGTAAGGCCGTGCTCAACGGGTGAGCACGGCCAGGTCGTCTTGCCCTGTTCAGCGTCCCCGTTAACACTGGCGAAACATCGGAGTGACGGACGGGCAACACCGCCGACATACGGTCGCTCCTGATGACAAGCCGTTGTCCATAGTCAAGGAGTCGACGAGGGTGTTCAAGAATTCCGACGAGGTGCTGAAGTTCATCACCGACGAGGGCGTCAAGTTCGTCGACGTGCGGTTCAGCGACCTGCCCGGCGTCATGCAGCACTTCACGCTGCCGGCGAAGGCGTTCGACGCCGACGCCATCGAAGAGGGTCTCGCCTTCGACGGCTCCTCCGTGCGCGGCTTCCAGTCCATCCACGAGTCGGACATGCTGCTGCTGCCCGACCTCTACACCGCGCGCCTCGACCCGTTCCGGATCGAGAAGACGCTGATCGTCAACTTCTTCGTGCACGACCCGTTCACGCGTGAGGCGTACAGCCGCGACCCGCGCAACATCGCGCGCAAGGCCGAGCAGTACATCACCGACTCGGGCATCGCCGACACCGCGTACTTCGGCGCCGAGGCCGAGTTCTACATCTTCGACTCGGTGCAGTTCGACACCACCGCGAACGGCTCGTTCCACAAGGTCGACGCGGTCTCCGGCTGGTGGAACACCGGCCGTGAGGAAGAGGGCGGCAACCTCGGCTACAAGGTCAAGTACAAGGGCGGCTACTTCCCCGTCACCCCGAACGACCACTACGCCGACCTGCGCGACCAGATGGTCCTCAACATGGAGGCCCAGGGCTTCACCGTCGAGCGCGCCCACCACGAGGTCGGCACCGGCGGCCAGGCCGAGATCAACTACAAGTTCAACACGCTGCTGCACGCCGCGGACGACCTGATGCTGTTCAAGTACATCATCAAGAACACCGCGTGGCAGGCCGGCAAGACCGTCACCTTCATGCCGAAGCCGCTGTTCGGCGACAACGGCTCGGGCATGCACACGCACCAGTCGCTGTGGAAGGACGGCGCGCCGCTGTTCCACGACGAGAGCGGCTACGCGGGCCTGTCCGACACCGCCCGCCACTACATCGGCGGCATCCTGCACCACGCCCCGTCGCTGCTGGCCTTCACCAACCCGACGGTGAACAGCTACCACCGCCTGGTCCCGGGCTACGAGGCCCCGGTCTCGCTGGTCTACTCCCAGCGCAACCGCTCGGCGTGCGTCCGCATCCCGATCACGGGCAACAACCCGAAGGCCAAGCGCATCGAGTTCCGCTGCCCCGACTCCTCGGGCAACCCGTACCTCGCCTTCTCGGCGATGGTCATGGCGGGCCTCGACGGCGTGAAGAACAAGATCGAGCCGCCGGCCCCGATCGACAAGGACCTCTACGAGCTCCCGCCCGAGGAAGCCCGCGACGTCAAGCAGGTCCCCGCGACCCTCGACGCCGTGCTCGACAACCTCGAGGCGGACCACGAGTTCCTGCTCGAGGGCGGCGTGTTCACGCCGGACGTCATCGACACCTGGATCTCGTACAAGCGCGAGCAGGAGATCGACCCGCTGCGTCTGCGCCCGAACCCCTACGAGTTCGCGCTCTACTACGACGTGTGATCGGCGCGGGGCTTTGACCAGCCGTTTCACCGGTTGAAGCCCCAGCCAGGCCGTCTCCAGGCCGTCCAGCGTGGAGAGGCCGCCTGATCGACCACAGGCCGAGGGCTGGGTGACTGTTTCAGTCGCCCGGCCCTCTGGCTATGTCAGTGCGTTATGCAGAAGCACCGGGAGGGTCTCCGACTCCACCCAAGATCACCTGAGCAACGACGCCCGACGAACTGACGTTCACGGGCGCGTCCAACACCTCAACCTCAAGAACAACGCCGGTTGAGAGGTGGATCTGTCCGAGGCCGGTGTTGATGCCGGGGCCACCGACACCGGTACCGCCCCACTCGGAGTGCAGGCCGTTTTTCGTTTCCTTCAACACGACCCTTGGCAGTTGGAATACGCGACCAGTCACGTCGACTAGCTGAGCTTCTCCCGTGTAGCTGAACATGATCCTCTTCTTTCTTGTTCGCTCATCGGGCGGGATAGTCGCGAGTGGGGTCGCGGACGAGAGCAGGCATCATGCTGCATCCGGCAACTTCGTACCGAACACCTTGTCGACCGCCACTCTCGTTCGCTCGTGACTCGATGGCATCAGATGGGTGTAGACCCGAAGTGTAAACGCCGGATCGGCGTGTCCTAGGTATTCGGCGAGAGCACGAATACTCACGCCGTCCTCAAGGAGCATCGAGGCGAAGAAGTGCCGCAGCGCGTGGAAGCCTTCCGCGCGCCCAGGGGCGAGCACGCCGGCTTCTACGAGTGCGGGCTTCCACACGTGGTGGTTGAACGAATGCCGGTAGATCTGTTTCGACTCCCGCGTGTAGATCAACAGCGGCACCGTCACGAGCTTGCCGTCAGGTGTCCCCCACGGCAGCGTGATCGGCAGCGGTTCGAACTTCTGGACGTGCGCGTCAATCGACTCCCCTAGGCTGCTGGCCAGAGGTACGTCCCGAGTCTTCCCGTGCTTCGGCGGAGCAAAGATCATCTTGCCGCGCACGATCTTGATCTGACGCACGACGTGGAGGACACCCTCCGACTCATCCACGTCATCCGGCGAGAAGCCGAAGACCTCTCCCTGCCGCAGGCCTGCACCCGCGCCCAGGTCCACGCCAACGCGGTACCGCTCTCCGATCGAGGACCGGACAGCGTGCACTCGTTCGGGCTCCCAGGGAACGATCTTCGGGTACTCGCCGCGCGGCTTCTTCACGGACTTGGCGTTGCACGGGTTCTTGCGGATGCGCTCGTCGTCCACGGCCGCCGTGAAGATTGCTGAAACGTTGGCGAAGATCGTTCGGCGGTAGGTCTCCGCCAGGCCCTTCTTCTGGAGCTTCCGGTCCCACGTCTGGATCGTGGACGGCAAGATCACGCGCAACTCGTCGTCCCCGAAGTACGGGAACACGTGGAGCTTCAGCCGAATCTCAACCTGCTCACGCGTGGACTCGTCGAACGTCTGCCCGTCGAGCCAGTGTTCCTCCGCGTACTTCCTGAACGCGATCTTCCCCGCGTCGGGGTCGAGGTACGTCCCCTTGTTCTTGTCGTTCTCCATCTCGTGCAAGAAGGCTTCCGCCGCGTTCTTCTGGCGGTCCGGGAACGACTTCGTTCGCTCCCCACCACCTGGCAACGGGATGCGCACTTTGTAGCGCAATCCCTTGCCGTACAAGGCAGTCTTCTCCCGCACGCCGTCCTTGACGGTCCACCAGCGGTCTTGGATGTGGCCCATGACAGTCTTCTCCCCTTGTTCGAATTCGAGTGCTGTCAGGCCGCTTCAGCGCTGTTGAACCACTCGCGCACCTTGGCCGGGTCCCAACGAAGGTGTTTGCCAACCCGCCGCGCAGGCGGGCCGTAGTTCTTGGTCCGCCACCCACGAATCGTGTGCACGGGCACCCCGAGGAAGACCGAGAGGTCTTCCACTGTCCACAGCGGTTCGACGTTCGACATGAGATCCCCCCAGATCAGGCCGCTTGTACCGAAGTTGCTGAAACATCTGGCGCGGGGCGAGGGAGTACGGCCAGGACGGCTTGCGCCTGGTCGTACTCCGCTTTCCACTTCAGCCGCTGGGCGACCATCTGCATGAGCAGTTCGGCGCGGCCGGGGACATGCGGGTCACCCGCTTGAACCGGAGACCACATCAGCCGCGTCCGGTCGGTCTCCTGCTTGGCGATACCTGCCGCCGCCAGCGCTTCCCTGACGAAGGCCGCCCGGTCGGACTTGTGTTCGGCGAGGGTCTTCCCCGACCACCGCCGCGACACCAGCACACGCCGGCCGGGCAAGCCGAGCGTCTCCCTGCGGTGTGCCTTGGACCGGCAGCGCCCAGGAGCCATCCGAGAGTGCGCGCCCTTGGGCTGCACGCCGTAGGCCAGCCAGACCGCGCACCGGTCCGAGCAGGGTGTGACAGCCAGCTCTGCCACCAACCGGTCAGCGTGGTCGGAGACCCGAGAGGACGCGTCAGCGTGCACCACTTCGGAGATCGACTTGACCAGGTACTTGGTCAAGTAACCGATGTGGCGACCCGCTTCCTCGGTACCGCCGAGGATCCCCTTGGAGTGGACCTGTGCGCCGAACTCAGCCACGTGTGCCGGGACGTCGAGGTCAGCAACGGCCTCACCCCACGACGTGAGCTGTACGCGCGTGTCCGGGTCCACGAACCCCATCAACTGCGAGTCCCACACGGGCATCCGATCGCCGCTGTACTTGATCTCGTCGTGGTTGGGCCACCACACCTGGAGGTAGGTAGCCGCCGTGACTTCGCGGATGACCCGATGCGGGATCGAGCCCCGCACCGCGAAGTGCGCGTGAGGCGTGATCCGCTTCTGAGGCTCCACCGTGCCGAAGTACTGGGCGTCGAACCCGACGACCCGCCGCAGGTTCTGCCACCACCGGTCGACCAGCGAGGCGAAGTGCACCGCGTCCCGAGCAGCACGACGGTAGTCGTACGTCGACGGATCGACCGGGGAGCCGTCCTCACGCACCTTGCCGTAGGTGTCGAGCGTGAGCGTGACGAAGGTGGACGGCCGGTACTTGCCCGCGAACTCCCTGCCCACCGTTCGCTTGTCCACCTTGCGCCGAGGAAGGTTGGGCGCGTCCTGACGTCGGCGAGTGGACCGAATCGGAGCTTTTTTCGCAGGTAGATCGACCGATGGAAGGTTGCCGCGGACACCCTCCCCGCGCAGGTCCGCGTCCGCTTCCCGGATGGCTTCACGCAGGTCATCGACCTGGTCCAACGCACCTTCCGCCGCTGCCTTCCGGTACTCCGCCGTCAGGTCGGACCGGTAGGTGACCAACTCGACCTGGTCAGCCGAAGGCGCTTCCCGTTCGGCCACCGGCTCCTGTTCGAGGTGCCAGCCTTCACGGCACTGCGCCATGCGGGACTTGCGGTTGCGGTCCGCACAAGCCCGGCACTTGCTCGCTTGCGTGGAGTTGCACCGCACCGCAACGATGCGCACCTCTCCGGTGTCGAGGTCGACCACCTCACGGACAACGGGCCGCGTGCACACGCCGTGGTGTTCAGCCGCCGCCTTCACCACGTCCAGAGTGAGCGGCAGGCGTGCCCGTTCAGCCGACCTCATGCCCGCAACGTCAAGCGGCACAGCAGGAAGAACGTCAACAGCGTCCGTCGTGGACTGTTCGTTGGTCATCACGCCGCCATCCCTTCCGGGCCGTCCGGACGTCCGGGAAACTCGTGCACCGTCGCGTCCTCTGCGGTGAAGAACAGGGCCAGCTCGACCAGGTCCGCGTCAGTGACGTGGAAGGCCCGAGCCCGTTCCGGCTCCCTGCGGCCGTCCTGCTTGACCCAGGCGACACCGGGCGTGTTCTCGCTGATCTCGTGAGCCGCCGCACCGCGTTGCCTGACGCCCTCGCCCAGGACCATGTCCACCTGGACCGGCTCATCGAGCCTCAGCGCAACGCGCGTGGTGAACAGGTGTCGGAACCCGACGATTTCCTTGCGCGGGTCCTGGACCAGAGCGACGACCGCGAAGCCCGGAGCGCGTCCCTGCGAGGTGATCGTCTGCACCGCCCGAGCAGCGCGCTCCCGCAGGTTCTTGTCCGTCTGGTAGGCGATCACGTCCGCCAGCTCGTCCACGATCAGGACCGTGAACGGCTCCCCCGTCGAGCGAGCCCACAAGCGTCGGACACCCCTGTAGCGAGACGCCCGCTCCTTCACCTCAGTGGCGATTTCTTCCAGCAGCGCCACCGCATCCGGGCCGCTGTCGTAGACGACCTTCGCGAAGGCGTCCGGACACTGGCCGAGCTCCATCCCGCCCTTGGGATCGATGCCCACCAGGCGCACGAGCCCCGCACGGATGGCCGGGGCGAGCTGCCAGACGATCGACCACAGCACCGAGCCCTTACCCGCGCCGGGCACGCCCACGACCAGGAGCTGAGACCCGAGCAGCCGCAGCGACCACGGCCGGCCTGTCTCCGTCTTTCCCACGACGACCCGCTTGAGGTTCACCGCCGCCACGTCGTCAGCCAGCGCCGGAACGAGGACCGGCCGGCCGAGCGGGTCCGAGTGGATGAAGTCGAGTTCCAGCACTCGAGGCCGCAACACGCGCACCCGACATGACTTGGCGTTGAACGAGTGCGCCAGGTTGTCCCGCCGCGCCTCCCATTGGTCCGGGGACTGCGCGGGAACCATCCTGACCCGCACCCGGTCCCGCCAGCCTTCCGAGCGCACGCGGCCGAGCTTCGGGCGATACTCCTTGCCCCGACTGTCCTTGGACAGGTCCGCCAGCCGCGTCACGGTGCGCCATTGCGGCACGTAGACCGTGGCACGCCGCCACTCCGTCAGCACCCGAAACCAGACGTGCCGGACGTATGACGACCGGTGAAGCCCTGCCCAGATCACCAGACCGCCAGTGAGCGCCAGGACCACGAAGACCAGAACCCACAATCCGAAGTGGATGTAGATCAGGTAGACCGCCAGGCCGCCGACTACAGCAACTGGATACCGCAGCGCGAGCGCGACCAGGCGCACGACGAGCCAGCAGCCCAGCAGCACCAAGACGATGGGCAAGGACACGACCTTCACCCACCGTGGCAGAAAGAACCACCACGGCAGACGAGGACGGACACCTTCGAACGGAGCAGGATCAACCCACCTGTTCCCGGACATCACGCCTCACCGCCGTTCACAACGACCGTGACGAAGATCAGCGGCAGCCAGCCCAGGCAGGTGCAGCACTTGACCTGTCCCGGGGCGTAGATGCCGAACCGGTGGCATACGGGGCACCGCCGACCGTTCGGCAGCTTCCACACGGATGGACGACCGGCCCCGCTTGACGTGCCACACGAGTGTGGCGATACGCTCTGCATGACTCGAATCCCCTTGTGTCCCAACGAATACATGGCTGTTCGAGTCGGTGTGAATCGCCGGGAAGCAGTCGAGGCCCGCCAAGACTTTCGACTGTTTCCCGTGCGACACACCAACATCGGATCTTCAGTTGTTGATCAGTTGCGGCCTGACGTGATGGCCGTTCAGAGCTTGTCCGGCATCCCGCCAACCCAGCCCGTGCCGCTCTTCGGTTCCAGCACGGCGGCCAGCAACCCGGCATGCTGCGACAGCTTCCGCAGGAAGGCCGCCAACTGCCGCTCACCGTCCGGACCCTCTGGCACGTGGATGGCGATCTGCGACGGGTCCAGGTTCAACCGCAGGCAGTAGCCCGCAGCGGTCGCGTCGGGCCACGAAACGATGTCCGCCGCCGCATCCGGCCCGGGCGAGAGCAGCAGCTTGATCATCATTGCCCCTCCTGCCACCCGAGCGTTCGCGTTTCGGTCGCGGCCGCGTGGTGCTCGAACATGTCGGCCGCGTGAAGAGCCGCCGCCTTCGCCCACCAGTCGGTCTTCGGCAAGGCCGCGAGGTTCCGCCAGACCGAAGCCACCTCGCGGCAGCTAGCGACGAGGCGGGCGACCTTCTCCGGATCGACCGCACCCGCGTACCGGTTGGCGTCCTCCGCCGCCGTGTAGGCGCGGTAGGCGTCCTCCCATTGGGAGGAGAGCAAGTCGAACTCCGACACGGGTTACGCCGCCTTGGAGGAGTCAGCGGCTCCAGCGCCAGCCTGCTTGTTCGCCTGCGGCGGGTTGCCCGCCGACCTGCCCGAGGCGCGGAAGCCCGTAGCCCGGTAGATGTAGCTCTGGTACTTGAACTCACCGGTCCCAGCGACCTTGGGCTCAGCTGTGAGCCCGTCCAGTTCGATCGGCCGCATTCCGGGCAGCACCTCACCCGTGGTCGGGACCGGCTGGACGTCCGCGAGGAACGTGATCTCGAAGCTCTTGCGCTTGGCGTTCGGCTCGCTGGGGTCCGTGACGGAGACCTTCCACTGGCGCTTGCCCGTGGACTCGTCGATGCGCTGCCGCACCGGTCGGCCGGCGTTCTTCTCGTCGCGGGTCTGGTACTCCGTGTCCGGGGCGACCTCTCCCACCATCACGAGGCCCTGAGGGAACGCGTCATCGAACGAGACAGGGAACCGGTGGCCCTTTGTGATGCCCATGCTGTGCTCCTCTGAAGGGGCCGCTCATCTGCGGCTGTTTGCCCTATCGGGCATTGCCCATTCAGAGTCGGAGCCGTTTCGTCCCGTCTGAGTTCCGCCGAGGTCTCGTCTGACGCGCCGAAGGCTCAAATAGTCTCTTCTTTGTCTCGTCTCGCTGGTAGCGTGGTCTCGTCTCACCACGGGGGAGGGCTCATGGCCGCCGAATCGACGCTGTTGAAGGTGCTCCTGCGACAGCGGCACATGCAGGGCTACACGACGTTCCGCAAGGAGTACGACCGTGTCGCGAAGCAACTGGACAGCGATCTCATCGGCAAGTGGCCGAGCAAGGCCCAGTTCTACCGGTGGATGTCCGGCGACCTTCAGGGCTTGCCGTACGCGGACCACTGCCGGATCTTGGAGAAAATGTTCCCCGGCTGGAGCGCACAGCAGCTTCTCGAACCCCACGAGGGCGACAGCGACAGCCTGGTGACCGCGCCCCAACGAGACGCCGCGCCCGCCCACCCAGCGCCGCGTCCAGTACAGCTTCCGCAGCAGACCCGCCTTGCAGATCTGACGGCCGTCTACCCCACGAGGACCGAGTTCCTGCACAACGTCACCCCGCGCACGCTGTTCGACGGCGCGCAGGAGATCTACATGGCCGGCCTCTCGCTGAACATGTTCTGCCAGCAGTACTCGGACCGGAGCATCCTCGACGCGATCGAGCAGGGCACGGTCATCAAGGCCTTGTTCCTCGACCCGAACGGCACCTACACAGCGGCCCGCGAGCGTGAGGAAGGCTTGCCGGATGGGCACCTCAGCACCCTTACGCGCTTGAACATCGAGGCGATCCGCCGCGTCGGCTCGAAGGTGTCGGCGGGGGCAGCGGGATCACTCGGGATTCGCGTTTACGACGAGCCGCTTCGCTTCAACATCACCATCATTGACCAGCGGAAATGCGTCGTGCAGTCGTACCTGCCGGACGCCCGCGGAGTTGAGTCCCCGACGATGGTCATCGAGAAGAACGAGACCATGCCTGGTCTCTACACGACGTTTGCCCAGGTCTTCGACTCCATGTGGGACCGCGCCCAGGAGGTTGCTTGATGCACCAGCTCGACCACTTGGCGGACGTGGCCAGGAGTGCCGTCCGAATCGGAACCGAGCTGATCAAGACCACCCGCCCACACACTGTCACCGAGAAGGCCGACCGCGACACCTTCACCGAGGTGGATGTTCGGATTGAGCGCGATATACGCACCTACCTCGCCGAGGCGACCCCGGAGATCGGTTTCGTCGGCGAGGAAGAAGGCCGCAGCGACGTCAACGCTGACAGCCCGTTTGTGTGGGGACTGGACCCAATCGACGGCACGGCGAACTTCGTTCACGGCGTGCCCCTCTGCGGCGTCTCTCTGGCACTTATCCAAGGCGACCGCACTGTCGTCGGTGTAATTTCACTTCCATACCTGGATCTTCACTATTCTGCCACGGCAAGCGGAGGCGCGTTCGTTAATGGCAGAAAACTCGAAGCAAGCAAAACCGCCAAGCTGACCAAATCCATCGTAGCCATTGGCGACTATGCTCTAGGAGAAGATGCCGCCGCCAAGAATCGGCAGCGGATCGACCTCACCGCCGAGCTTGCCTCTAAGGTCGAGCGTGTCCGCATGTTCGGATCAGCTGCGCACGATCTTGCATGGTTGGCCGAGGGTCGAATTGATGGAGCAATCGTGATGTCCAACCAAACCCTTGACCTTGCAGCAGGTGTGCTTATTGCACGCGAGGCGGGAGCAATCATCTTGGACAGCACAGGAAACACTCACACCGCCGCTTCAAAGCACACAATTGCCGCAGCCCCTGGAATTGCCGACCAACTTCTCGAATTGGTACAATCGACAATCTCGAAAAGCACCTAGTCTACCGATCGCTCAAGGCTTCGATAGTCAGCCCTCGAACCGGCTCATACTATTCGGACACCAAGCTGAAATCTCTTTGAATCGGAACCTCCACAACGGCGGAACGTCAATAAGATCTCCCTCTCCAACTATTTTTACTTCGTTCATGTGAAGATAGGTCGGCATGTCAACATCCGGAAGGTCGTCATCGATCAGGTAGATTCCATTATTTTCAATCAACGCCAATATTCCATCTGAAAGCCCTTCACCTCCAATCCCTGAGGCGCGCATTCGATCCAGCCAGGTCTGCACCCAGAATTCTCGCGATACCGCCAACCCAGTAAACACCGTACCGCCGACGACGACCGCAAGACTAAAGCTCTGCAGCGACTTATCCAGGAACGAAACCATCATTCGCAGAAGCCTATCGCCTTCGTGGTTACCTCGAACCCGAGGGAAGTCTTTCACTGTTATACCCGCTTTCACTCGTGTTAAGGTTAGCGATCCTATCAGCTCAACTTGCACCAGGAGGCCACTTTGACGCAGACCAAGCTCGCGGTGATGATTGACGGAGGATTCCTCGTCAAGGCAGGCTGCGCTACGCTGAACATTACAGTAGACGATTTGCATCTAAATCCACTCAGAATATCGAATTGGTGCAACTTTTCTGCTCGGCGAATAGGCGCAGACTTCATGCGGGCATACTGGTACGACGGAATTCATGAGCCATCGAATCCAGAATACGAAACGCAGCTGGCTCGCGTTCGCGGCCTTCGGAATCAGGCAGGAATCCAGACTCGCCTAGGAAAGCTCTCGAAGCGCCCCAACCCAGAGTGGTCTGAGATCCGAAAAGCACTACGACAAATTGGCGCAGACCCAGACGAGTTCAAGAAATACTATCCGATGTCGAAGTATCGGTACGAGCAGAAAGGGGTCGACACCCTTATTGTCCTGGACATGGTGAGACTTGCCCAACTAAATTCTTACGACACGCTTTTGCTGCTTGCGGGAGATACCGATCTTGCAGAAGCAGTTAAGACCGTTCAGGACTACGGCAAGCGCGTAATAATTGCACGACCGGAGAAATCCGGAAATGCAAGTGACCTATTTGATCTCGCAGACGAATCCGTGACACTCACGGCGGATACCTTGAAACACATGCTCCTGAAGACTCCCGACTTCGATGAGAAAATAGAAGAAATTCGAGCACGCAAGGGCACGTCCATGCCCCTAGAACTCTCAGAGGGCAAGTAAGTGATCAGCAGCACTGAGCACTGATGCCCCGACAATCCCCGAGGGGTTGTATTTTTAGCCTGCAAACCTTCGGAATAGCCCCTTCTTCTTTCCCTGCCACGTCGGCTTCCATTTCTGTTCCCTGCAGACTTCTTTAAAGGAAAGTGTCCCAATGCCGTGAAACGTGTAGATATCTTTGATTCGCATACCGAGAAGATGCTGGCGTTGAACCGCAGTGGCACCATACCCAAGATCCTCACGAGCAGCGACCAGAAATTCGCCGTACAAGTACATCAAGATAGGCGCCGGCGCCGCTGAGTAGATCGCTTGCATCCAATTATGGTAAGCCTGAACAGCTCTATCGGATCCGAAAATAGCAATCCAGGTGGCAAAGTCCCTCATCCTCGTAATCGGGTCCATGGCATCTTCACTCGCATTGTACCTACCATCAAGCATTTCACTTAGCATGTTGATCATCGGTTCATACGTGTTGAACTTCTTCTCTGATAAGCGAGCTTCAAGCTCTCGTGTCCGCTGAGCGTCGCTTTCTGCCCGGCGAGTGCGGAGAGCGTATCGGCCAGCGAAGATCGCGGAAACTATCGCCGCGACTGCAGGAATCCCTGCTACCGCAAGCGTTATGAGGATGGTCTGCGTGGGCATGGCGGGAGGATACCGACGACGAGCGACACTCGTGCACTGCTGAATTCAGCTTTATTGGATCAAGGCGCGCCGCCGTCGGCGGCGCGCGGCGGGCCAGTCGCCTACCAGCGTGGCCCGCATCCATCCGGGCACGTCGGGCTCCCGCTTCGCTCCGCCCGCCGGCCACGACGGCGCGGTCCTCTGCGGTGGCGTGGGCAGCGCGCCGCCAACAGCGGAACCACACCACTAGCTATCAGCCAACTCCGGTCGGGACGATCGCGCGGTGGTCAAGCTGACCGAACTGGGCACGGCGATCGGGTCTGCTGCACGAGTAGGTGACAGTGGTAGTCACGCAGCCCGGCTGGCTGGCGTGGTCATAATTGCTTCGTATTCGATAGGGGTCAACCGGCCGAGAGCGGCCTGGCGCCTGCGACGGTGGTAAGTGCGCTCGATCCAGGTCACGATCGCGATCCGCAGTTCCTCGCGCGTAGGCCAGCTGCGTCGGTTGAGAACGTTGTTCTGCAGTAACGCGAAGAAGCTTTCCATCGCGGCATTGTCACCAGCGGCGCCGACTCGGCCCATCGATCCGGCCAAGCCGTGATGAGTGAGCGCACGGACGAATTTCCTAGAACGAAATTGCGAGCCGCGGTCGGTGTGCACCACGCAGCCGGCGACCTCACCGCGGCGGGCGAGAGCGTTGGTGAGCGCGGTGACGGCCAGCCGCGACTTCATCCGGAAGTCGATCGAGTAGCCCACGATCCGGTTGGAACAGACGTCCTTGACCGCACACAGATACAGCTTTCCTTCTGCGGTGCGGTGTTCGGTGATATCGGCCAGCCACAGCCGGTTCGGCGCGGTAGCGGTGAAGTCGCGCCGGACCAGGTCGTCGTGCACCGGCGGGCCGGCCTTCTTGCCGGTGCGGCCGCGTTTCTTGCCGAACGCGCTCCACCAGCCCATGGATGAGCAGATCCGCCACGCGGTCCGATCCGCCATCGACCAGCCGGCGTCGCGGGCTTCGTCGGCCAGGAACCGGTAGCCGAACTCCGGGTCGTCGCGGTGCGCGTCGAACAACGCGTTCGCCCGCTGAGCCCGCTCGAGCTCGGTGGCGGTGACAGGGCGGGCACGCCATCGGTAGTACGGCTGTCGAGCGATGTTCAGGACCCGGCACGTCACCGCGACGGGGACCCCGTCGGCGGCGAGCTCGTTCACGAGCGGGTAGAGCCTTTTCCCGGGAGGTTCGCCTGCGACAGGTACGCGGTCGCGCGGCGCAGGATCTCGTTCTCCTGCTCCAGCAGCTTGATCCGCTTACGCGCCTCGCGCAGCTCCGCTGCCTCGGCCCGGCTCGCACCGGGCTTGGCGCCTTCCTCGACCTCGGCCTGGCGCAGCCACTTGAACAACGTCATCGGGTGCACCCCGAAGTCTTTCGCGATCTGCTCGACCGTCACACCGGGCTCGCGGTCACGCGCGACCCGCACGACATCGTCGCGGAACTCCTGGGGGTAGGGCTTGGGCACAGCGACATCCTCCCAGCTCACCATCACGGCAAGCCAACTCAGATGTCACCTGTCGGTGCAGCAGACCCATCGACTGCCGCGACGGCTACGCCGCCTTGCCATCGGTATGTGTCATCCACTGGACTGCACTCCGGCTCGAATCAACTCAGCCTGAACGTCCTCGATCGTCCAAGATGTGTCGATGATTGCGCCGCTGAAGGGCTCGCCGCGCTCATTCCAACTGGGCCATTTCTGGCGCAGCCGCTCATGCTCGTCCTCAGGAGCGAAGAGGAATCGGATATCGAGGAGGGTGAAGCGGAGCCCACCCGGCACACGCCACTCCCGCTCCCACTCGAACTCGTAGGTCCATCCCGGTCCTGAGCCAGGGTTGTCGATGAACGGCGTGAGTCCCCACAAGGGGTGCCCCTGGTCCACGCCTCCGCGCATCTCAGGGACCTTGAGTTCATGCACGTTGTCAGCCTGAACCGTGTTCCTCGGGAGGTACCAAACCGGTGCCCCACCCTGATCGCGTACAAAGGCTCGTTCAAACCCGCAGCCATACCGGCCATGGCGGTCAGCAAGCCTGTCCAACAGGCCAAGCGGGATCTCGCTGAAGCAAGCGGAGTGCTGCGTCACTCCTAGGCCATTGACGTCACGGGCGACCCCGAAGGCGCTCGGAGCAGCAATCTCACCTGCTTCCAAGATCGAACGAAGTGCATCCCGGCCAGTCAAGTGAACAAGGTAGTCAGACATGTCTTGCCACTCGGCGTGTCCCATAAAGCCCAGCACCACTTGCCGACCTCCTACACAGCATCTGCCGACGACATGGTGGTCACGAACAGCGGTACGGCGTCAAGACAGGAGATCAAGACTTGACCCGCACCGCTGTTTGCAAGGCTGGCTTTGAGTCAGCCGCCTTGGGAAGCGCCAGACCAAGATCAGGCCGTCTCCAGGCCGTCAGACGTGGATCAGCGTCGATCAACGACGGCAAACGTCGAGAACAAACCAGCAGCTCAAACAGGGTGCGGTAGCCCGAACCGCAGCTAGCCGGCCACCGGCGACAAACCTACGACGTGTGATCGGCGGCCCGACCGCGTGATCTGACCAAGGCCGAGGGCCGGGGGACTGTCTCAGTCGCCCGGCCCTTCGTCTTGTCCGCGTTCTCAGTCCCAATGGTTGAAGAGCGCCTCACCCAACGTGCCCGGCCGCCAGTAGGTGACGTCGTTCGGCGAGAGGTGCGGCCAGGCCGCGGCGTCGAACGGACCGTTCAGCTCTGACGGGTTGAGCACCCGAACTCCGGGGAGCAGCGCCGACACCACGGACACCAGTTCCGGGGCCTCGACGAACGTGAGCGGACCGGCGTCCGCGGCACCGCGGGGTTCCGCGACGGCCAGCACCTCGGAGTCACGCGTGCACGCCACGGCGACGGTGCGGCCGCAGCAGGCGATGAGTCCCTGGTGGAAGTTGGGCGTCACGTCGTCGGCCAGGCGGAACTCGACCACCTCGCCGCCCACGCGACGCGCAGCCTCGTGGCAGGCGCGCCGGAAATCGCGAGCGTCCGTCATCCGGTGAAGGTATCCGGCGGCTCAGGCCCCGAGCAGCGTCACGGTCGACGACGACCCGCTGACCCGGACGTTGGAGACGAGGACGTCGGCCTCCCCGCCTGTCGGCAGCTTGATCCGGGCCTCACCGCCGGTGAGCTCCTCGGCGGCGGTGCCGGCCCCGGAGAGCTGCCACTCACCGCCGTCGTTCACGGTCTCGATGAGGTCGACCCGCTCCATCGCGAACGCGTTGCCGTCCGCGTAGATGAGCCTGGCCGGTCCCGAGTAGCTGAACATCAGTTCTCCCCTGCGAGATGTCCCTGACGCAGTGACACACGTGCGGGACGGCCGCGGGGTTCACGATGATCCACAGAGGACTCACGCGGCGAGGCGCGACCTGACCTCCATCAGGGCCTCGCCGAGCAGGTTCAGCCCCAGCCACTGCGACGGGTCCGAGGCGCGCGGATCGGACGCCACCAGCCCGATGCCCCACACGCGGTCCTGTGGGCTCGCCTCGACCAGGACGCGGGATCCGGTGCCCAGCAGGTACGAGCGCAGCGCCGGGTCCTGGCCGAACTTCGCCAGGTTGCCCTCGACCACGATCGGCAGGCGCTGCGCGTCCCAGACCTCGCCGACGAAACCCGACACCTCACGGCCGAGCGCCTTGGCCTCGGCCGGGGTGCGGGCGGTCAGCACGCGCGCCGCCACGGCGGTGTCGTCGAACAGCAACGCCTTGCGCCACATCATGTAGTGCTCGGCTGACGCGAACGACCGGCCGTCCACCTCGAAGGTGCACGGCCACCACTGCGACAGGCAACCCTTGCCGATCTCACCGTTGTGTTCGGGCTGGTGGCCCCAGAAGAACAGGTACTTCACACAGGCAGGTTAGGCGAACTACTCGCGCGATTCCTCGGGCTTTTCGTCCGGCTCCGGCATCTCCGGTTCGCGCCACGCCTCGGAGCGCGTCGGGCCGTTGGCGCGGAGCTCGTTCTCGACCTCCTTCTTCAGGTGGTCGTCCTTCATGAAGCCGTGCGTGTCACTTCCGCGTTGCGTCATGCAACTGGAGGTACCCGGAACGGCCGGGAAATCACTTCGGGAGCGGGATTCCGGTGACCGTGATGGCGGCGCCGGTGGGCGCGAACTGGCCGGAGATCGACGAGAACGTCAGGGTGAGCGAGTTCACACCGTTGGCGATCTTCTCGTCGAGGACGACGGTGCCCGAGGTGGTGGTGCCCTGGGTGACGAGGCCGTCCCACTTGCTGCTCGACGCCGCGTAGGTGCGGTTCGAGTCGTCCAGGACGGCGATTCCCACGACGGGGAGGGTCATCCTGGCCTGGGAGGCGTTGGTGGCCGTCACGAAGAGCTTCACGCGGCCGTTCGCCGCTTCCACGCGGTTGACCTCTATGGTCAGCATGCCGCGCTGCTGCTTGAACGAGCCCGTCTGGACCTTCACGTCCGCGGACGGCTCTGTTGTTTCCAGTGCGGCGTCAGGAGTGTCGACGACGTTCGACGTGGTCGTCGTGGCGGTGGCGTTGGGCTGAGCGGCGGAGTTGTTGCCACTCAGTGCATACTCGATCACACCGAGTAGTGCGAGCACTCCGGCAGCCACGCCCGCGATGGCGATCACGGTCTTTCCTCGGCGCGTGACCCTGCGATGCTGCATGACTTCCTCTGCTAGACCCCCGAGACGACTACAGCTCCCCGCTGAGCGCGCCCTAGTCTCATCTCGATTGGGTGAAACGTCAATGCGCTAGTGTCCGCGCGTGTCTCAAGATGTCGCCGAATTCACGGCTCCTCAGCTGCTCACCACCCACGTCGTCGACTCGGCGGCCGAGGCCCTCGAGGCGGTTCAGGCCGCTGACGTGCTCGATCTCGGTGTCCGCGTCTACAACAGGCTCGTCCCGGACACCGACGACACCGAGTCGCTGGTCGAGGAATGGGTCGTCGAGGTCTACACCAGCGCTCCGGCGGTGGACCCCGATTCCGACGAGGACTGAGCAGGACAGGCGAGGGGCGTTCCGCGCGGAACGCCCCCGAACCTGAAGAAATACCTGAAGGTTTCAGACCGTCAGCACGACTTTTCCACGCACGTGGCCACCTTCGAGCAGCTTGTGCGCCTTGACGGCTTCCTGCAAGGGAAAGGTCTGCTGCACCTCGACGCGCAGCCTGCCGTCCGCGACGAGGTCCACGAGCCACTGCGTCTGCTCGGCGTTCGGCCGCGCCCAGGTGTTGACCACGCCGTTCTCCAGCGCCCTCGGCCCGTCCACAATGGACGTCATCCGCGCCCGGTCGCGCACCAGCTGCAACGACTGGTCGAACGCGAGTCCTCCCGCGTTGTCGACCACCACGTCGACCCGGCCGTCGCCGCCGACGAGTTCCGCGACCGCGTCCACCAGCGCGTCGCCGTAGGAGACCGGTTCGGCGCCCAGCGACCGCACGAACTCGTGGTTGCGCGGCGACGCCGTGCCGATCACGCGCGACGCGCCCAGTTCCCGCGCGATCTGCACCTGGAGGTGCCCGACGCCGCCGGCCGCCGCGTGCACGAGGACGACGTCACCGGAACCGGCACCGACGGCCTTCAGCGACTGCAGCGCCGTCAGCCCGGCCAGCGGCAACGCGGCCGCGGTCACGAAGTCCACGGTGGACGGTTTGCGCGCGACCATCCGGTCCGGCAGCGAGACCAGCTCGGCGTAGGTGCCGAACTGGACATGGTCCTTGCGCGCGTACGCGAGCACCTCGTCGCCCGGTTCCCAGTCCTGCACGCCGATGCCGACGGCGCGCACGACGCCCGCCACGTCCCAGCCCGGGATCAACGGCGTGTGGTGCGGCATGAGCCCCTGCAGGTACCCGGCTCTGATCTTGTAGTCCACCGGGTTCACCCCGGCGGCACGCACCTCCACCAGGACCTGGTCGGGCCCGAGCAACGGGTCGGGCAGCTCCTGCAACGACATGACCTCGGCGTCGCCGAACTCGGTCAGCGCGATGGCTTTCACGGTTTCTCACCGTAGAAGACACGCTCCGCCACCGCACGTGCACGGCGGGTGGTCCTGCGGTATTCCTCCAGGAACTCCCCCGGATCGCCGCCGGGCGGGTGCCCCATCACCGACGCCACCGCGACGAGGTCGCGCCCGGACGTCGGCAGTTGGTCGGAGGCCTTGCCCCGCACCAGCGTCACGGCGTTGCGGGCCTGCGTCGCGAGGTTCCACGCGGCGGTCAGTTCGGCGGCGTCCCCGGCGGCGAGCAGGCCGGCGTCGACGGCGGCCCCCATCGCGGCCATTGTGGACGGTGTGCGCAGTCCCGGCACAGCCCCGGAGTGCTGCAGCTGCAACAACTGCACGGTCCACTCGACGTCCGCGAGCCCGCCGCGACCGAGCTTGGTGTGCGTGCTCGGGTCGGCACCGCGCGGCAGCCGTTCCGCGTCGACCCGCGCCTTGATCCGCCGGATCTCCCGCACGGACGCCGCGTCGAGGCCGTCGGCCGGGTACCGCAGCGGCGCGATCAACGCCTCGAACTCGGCACCCAGTTCGGCGTCACCCGCGAGGAACCGGGCGCGCAGCAGCGCCTGCTTCTCCCAGATCTCCGCCCACTGCCGGTAGTACGCGCGGTAGGAGTCGAGCGTCCGGACCAGCGGCCCCTGCCTGCCCTCGGGCCGCAGGTCCGCGTCGACCTGCAGCGGCGGGTCCTGCGACGGCGCGCCGAGCAGCCGCCGGATCTTCTCCACGACCCCGCTCGCCCACTTCACCGCGTCGGCGTCGGACACACCGTCCAGCGGCTTGCAGACGAACAGCACGTCCGCGTCGGAGCCGTAGCCGAGCTCGTGGCCGCCGAGCCGTCCCATGCCGATCACGGACAGCGCGGCGACGGGCTCACCGGACGAGCGCACGGCCGCGTCCAGAGCGCTCTGCAGCACCGAACCCCACACCTCGGACAGCGAGACGCACACCGTCTCCAGGGGCATGAACCCCAGCAGGTCCGCGGCGGCGATCCGCAGCATCTCGTGGCGCCGCAACGACCGCGCGGCCGCGATGGCCCGCGCCGCGTCGCCGTACCGGGAAACGGCGCTGCGCAAGGGTTTCCCGATCGCGTGCGGGTCACCGCCGACGAGCGCGTCGGTGTCCGCCAGCAGCCGCAACACCTCCGGCGCGCGCACGAGCAGGTCCGGCACGAGCCGCGAGGTGCCCAGCAGCACCGCGAGCCGTTCGACGACCGCGCCCTCGTCCCGCAGAAGCCTCAGGTACCAGGGGGTTTCCGCGAGTGCCTCGGACACCTTCCGGTACGCGAGCAGCCCACCGTCCGCGTCGGGCGTGCCCGCGAACAGGTCGAGCAGCACCGGCAGCAACGCGCCCTGGATGCGGGCACGACGGGACATCCCGTGCGTCAACGCCTGGATGTGCCGCAACGCGCCGTCGGGCGAGGTGTAGCCCAAGGCCGCCAGCCGGGCCACGGCCTCCTTGGTGGTGAGCCGCAACGCCTCGGTCGGCACGCCCGCCACGGACTGCAGCAGCGGCCGGTAGAAGAGCTTCTCGTGCAGCCGCCGGACCTGGTTGGCGTGCCTGCGGAACTCCGCGAGCAGCACCTGCCCCTCGGACCTGCGCCCGTCCGCCGCCAGCCCCACCGACCGCGCCAGCCACCGCAGCGCCGTCACGTCGTCGTCGGCCGGGAAGAGGTGCGTGCGCAGCAGACGCTGCAGCTGCAGCCGGTGCTCCAGCGTGCGCAGGAACCGGTACGAGCGCCCGAAGTCCGCGGCGTCGTCCCGCCCGACGTACCCGCCCTGGCCCAGCGCGGCCAGCGCGGCCGTCGTCGCCTGGATGCGCAGGCCCTCGTCGGAACGCCCGTGCACGAGCTGCAGCAGCTGCACCGCGAACTCGACGTCGCGCAGACCGCCGCGGCCGAGCTTCAGCTCGCGGTCGGCGAGCGGGGTCGGCACGTGGTCCTCGACCCGGCGCCGCATCGCCTGCACGTCCTCGACGAAGTTCTCGCGCTCCGCCGCCGTCCACACGTACGGCCGCACGACGTCGAGGTACGCCTGTCCCAGCTCGGCGTCCCCGGCGACCGGCCGCGCCTTGAGCAGCGCCTGGAACTCCCAGGTCCGCGCCCACTTCTTGTAGTACGACGCGTGCCCGTCGAGCGTCCGGACCAGCGCGCCCGCCTTGCCCTCGGGCCGCAGCGCCGCGTCGACCTCGAAGCACGACTGGCCCGCGATCTGCATCATCGTGCTGGCCAGCCGGGTCGCCACGCCCAGATCACCCTCGGCGACGAACACGACGTCGACGTCGCTCACGTAGTTCAGCTCGTTGGCGCCGCACTTGCCCATGGCGATCACCGCGAGCTGACACCGGTCCGAGGCCCCGTTCACGCGTGCTTCGGCGAGCTTCAACGAAGCCCGAAGAGCGGACACGGCCAGATCGGACAGTTGCGCGGCCACCGTGTCGTACGGGACGAACGGCAGATCGGGCTCGACGACGTGCGCCAGGTCGTTGGCGGCCACGAGCAGCAGCTTCGCCCGGTACTCGGTGCGCAGCACGTCGCCGTCGCCCAGTTCGAGCGACACGTCGACCTCGTCGGTGAGCGAACGCCACCGCTCGGGGTTCACGACGAGGAAGTCCGACAGCGCGGTGGACGAGCCGAGCACGGCGAGCAGGCGCCCGCGCACCACGACGTCCTCGTGCAGCGCGGCCGACAGGGCGTCCCAGTCGGCGACGGCGTGCAGGCGTTCGAGGCCCCGCAGCGCGAGGTCGGGATCGGGGCAGCGGGACAGCGCGGACAGCACCGGCTCGGAACCCTCGGTGGGCCGGCGGTCGGCCCACAGGCCGAGACCGCGCAGCACTTCCTCGCTGCGCGGCTCGGTGAGGCCGAATCTTGCGGGAGACGCGTGGCGGACTGGTTCGCTCATCGTGAGCCAACCCTAATGCCCGCACACCTCTAGAAGACGATCAGCGAGAGCCCGTACAGCACCACGGCCACGCACCCGGCGAAGCTCGCGTACGCGGGGACCTTCTTGTCACCCGACAGTGCGCGGATGCCGACGACGAACAACGTCACGACCAGAACCGTGACCAGCAGCGTGGCGCCGAAGACCTGGAGCAGCGCCGTCCAGTCGACCTTCATGCCGCCACCTTGTGCAGTTCGGCCTGGGCGGCGACCTCGTCGACGATGTGCTCGGGCTTGACCGGCTCGCGCCGCGCCATGATCCAGATGACGAGCGACACGACGATGCCGATGGCGGCGACGCCGATGATGCCGCCGGTGCCGGTGGACGCCCACTTGCCCGCGAGCGCGCCGACGATGCCGGCGGCGGGGAGGGTGAGCAGCCAGCCCGCGGCCATCTTCCCCATGGTGCCCCACTTGACGCCGCGGCGGTCACGGCCGAGGCCGGAGCCCATGATGCCGCCGGACGCCACGTGCGTGGTCGACAGGGCGAAGCCGAGGTGCGACGACGCGAGGATCGCGGTGGCGGTCGAGGTCTGCGCCGCGAAGCCCTGGGCGGGCTCGATGGTCGTCAGGCCGCGGCCCAGCGTGTGCGTGATGCGCCAGCCGCCGAGGTACGTGCCCGCCGCGATCGCGAGACCGGCGCTGACGATCACCCAGGTGGGCGGGCCGGAGCCGGGGGCGAGGGAGCCGGACGTGATCAGCGCGAGCGTGATGATGCCCATCGTCTTCTGCGCGTCGTTCGTGCCGTGCGCGAGGGAGACGAGCGAGGCGGACGCCACCTGGCCGACCTTGAAGCCGGTGTGCGCGACGCGCGGGTCGGCGGCCTTCTTGAGGCGGTAGACGACGATCGTGGCGATGGCCGCGACCAGGCCGGCGACGAGCGGCGCCACGATGGCGGGCACCAGGACCTTGTCGACGACCTTGGCGAAGTGGATGGCGTCCACACCGGACGCGACCCAGGCGGCGCCGATCAGGCCGCCGAACAGCGCGTGCGACGAGCTGGAGGGCAGGCCGACGTACCACGTGACGAGGTTCCACATGATCGCGCCGACCAGCCCGCCGAAGATGATCGCGGGCGTGATCTGGGCGTCGTCGACGATGCCGCCGGAGATGGTCTTGGCCACCTCGACGGACAGGAACGCCCCCACGAGGTTGAGAACCGCCGACAACGCGACCGCCGTGCGGGGCTTCAGAGCACCCGTGGCGATGGAGGTGGCCATGGCGTTGGCCGTGTCGTGGAACCCGTTGGTGAAATCGAAGATGAGAGCAGTGACAACAACGATGATCACTACAAGTGCGGGATCCACACTGATCCTCCGGCTGGATCGAACAAGCTGTCCAGGAGGTTACGGTACCGCCAACGGAGGACGTCTTAAAACCTACGAAAGTAACGTCACACCAACGGAAGTTGTGTGCCGAGACCGCCCGCGGGCAACAGTTCTCCCCGAACGAGTTTCGCGAATCTGGCGACGAACGGCTGCCACACCTCCTCGAAGTCGCGGTGCGCCTGCTCGAGGAACTCCTGGTCGAAGTGGTGCGCCCGCGCACACGCCGCCGAATCAGGGTCCTTGGCCGCCCAGTTCAAGACGATTTCCGGTGTCGTCTCGATGTGGAACTGCAGGCCGTAAGCACTCGCACCGACACGGAACGCCTGATTCGGATATTTCGGGGACGCCGCGAGCTGTTCGGCGCCGGGCGGCAGCAGGTGCACCTCGTCGTTGTGGAACTGCAGGACGTCCGGGGTGAACGGCAGGTCGGCGAACAACGGGTCGGTGCCCGCCGCGTCCCGCTTCGCGACCAGCAGCACGCCGACCTCCGGCCCTTGTGGACCCTTGCGCACCTGACCGCCCGTGGCGGCCGCGAGCAGCTGCGCGCCGAGGCAGATCGCGAGCGTCGGCAGCTTCTTCGACACGGCGCTCGACAGCAGCCGGCGGGCGTCGGCGAGCCACGGGTGGTCGAGGTCGTCGAGCGCCCCCATCTCGCCACCGAGGCAGATGACGCCCTGGTAGCCGTCGAGGTTCTGCGGCGCGGGCTCGGTCTTCAGCTGCACGAGGTCGAGCTCGACGCCCTCGGCTTCGAGCCAGTCGCCGAGCTTGGCCAGCGGGTCCGACTCCGAGGGCTGCAGAACGAGCAGGCGTGGTGCGTTCACGCACCCGAGCCTAGTGCCGCGGCAGTCGGCCTTTGCCCCGGCTTCGGCGTTCAGGTGGCCGCATCGTGGTGCCGGCCCCGCGTCCCTGTACTGGTTGTACCGGGGCGCGGGGCCGGTGCCGCGAGGTGGCCCGCTGAACGCCGGAGGCGCGGCGAAGGCCGGCTGTCGCGGCACTAGGTGGGCGCAGGTCAGCAGTGACACGCGACCTTCGATACACCCTCCGTGACGAGCCCGTCCGACTCGATCGGGTAACCCGCCTCCCGCCACGCGGTGATGCCGCCGGAGAGCCGCTTCACCCGGTAACCCCGCTGGGCGAGCGCGAGGGCGCCCTTGGTCGCCGCGTTGCACTGGAAGCTCTCGCAGTAGCAGATGTAGACCAGGTCCGGGTCGAGGTCGAGGGTGGCGGGCAGGTCGCGGTAGGGCAGGTTGATCGCGCCGGGGATGCGCGCCTGCGCAAACGCTTCCGGTGCCCGCGTCTCCACCAGGACGTAGCCGGTGGTGTCGCCGTTCTGGAGGTCGCGGTGCACGTCGTCGGGGTCGGCCTCGAACGCGAGGTCGGCGGCGAAGTGGGCGGCGGCGGCCTCCGGGGTGGCGGCGGGGAAGCGCAGTGCGTTCGTCATGCCCTCGATCCTGCTGGCGCCGGTCCTCTGAGGACATGCGGAAGTCCAGGCGTTCGAACCGTTCTCCCTATGATTTCCAGGTGGAACTGGACGCTGTGGACTGGAAGATCCTGTCGCTGTTGCAGGAGGACGGGCGGCTGTCGTTCACCGCTCTGGGACGCGAGGTGTCGCTGTCCGCGCCGGCGGTGACCGAACGGGTCCGCCGCCTGGAGTCGCTCGGGGTGATCACCGGCTTCACCGCCGTGGTGTCGCCGGCGCGGCTGGGGCTGCCGATCGAGTCGATCGTGCGGGTGCGGGTGCGGTCGCTCGACACGCCCCGGTTCCGCACGCAGGTCCTGGTGCTGCCGCAGGTCCTCGACGCCGACCACGTGACCGGCGACGACTGCTGGTTGCTGCGGGTCGTCTGCCGGTCGATGGTCGAACTGGAGGAGCTCGTAGAGGTGATGCAGCGGTACGGCGACACGACGACGTCGCTGGTGTTCTCGTCGCACGTGCGCAACCGCCCGCTGTCACCCGAGCTGTTCGGTTAGGACCAGCGGTACTCCGACCAGTCGGAGACCGGGCGGAACCCGATGCCCTGGTACACCGAGTTCGCCGTGGGGTCGGCGAGGTCCGCGGTCAGCACGACGTGGTCGACGCCTTCGCCGTACGCCCACTGGCTGACCGCCGCGGTGGCCGCGGCCGCGTAGCCGTGCCGGCGGTGCTCGGGCGGGGTGTAGACAGGGCCGACCCTGGACACGCCGCCGACGGGGGCGGTGCTGCCCGCCCAGGAGACCGGGACGCCGTCCACGAGCCACAGGACGTGTCCCGCGTCCATCCACCGGCTGTCCATCGCCCGCTTCTCGGCTTCTTCGCGCGGCAGGCCGTCGAGCTCCTCCACGAACCGGATCCACCACTCGGTGATCAGGTCGTCGTCGGCCGGGGTGGTGAGCCTCGACTCCCCCGGGACGTCCGGCACGAGCAGCTCCTCCAGCCGGTACAGGCGCAGAGCGTACGTCTCCGTGCCGCCTTCCCGCCAGAGCCGGCGGAACGCCTCGACCCTGTCCCGCGTGCCGGTGACCTCGTTGATGTCCTCATCTCGCAGGACCTCGGCCACGAGAGGCGCGGCGGTGACCGGCATGGCCGCGACGTGCAGCGGGCGGCCCTCCATCCTGGTCACCGCGCCGACGACGTTCCCGTTGTCGTGCAGGGAGATCAGCGTCACCGCCGGTCTGCGTCCCCGCAGCGCCGCGTCGACGCCGGTGAGGTGCACGCTGTGGTTCACCGGGTCCGCGTCGAGGAAGTCGCCCGCCGTGGCGAGGAAATCGCTGATGTCGTTGTGGCTCAGTGCTTCCACCAGAACTCCGCCCAGTCGTCGAGTGGTTCGTAGCCGATCTGCTGGTAGATCGAGTTCGAGGTCGGGTTGGTCAGGTCCGCGAAGAGCAGGACGTCCGCGGCGCCCTGGCCGAGTGCCCACTGCGTGGCGGCCGCGCTGACCGCGGCCCCGTAGCCGCGGCGGCGGTGCGCGGGCGGGGTGTAGACCGGGCCGATCCTCGTCATGCCCGCCTGCGGGAGGCTGGCCGCGGCCCACGCGACCGGTGTGCCGTCGATCACCCAGAGGGCGTGGCCCTGCCCCAGTCGCAACGACGTGCGCATCGCGTCCGCGGCCGGGGCGGGTGGTGCCTCCGGCACGGCCTCCGCGACGAACGCCTCGCGCCAGGCGACGAGGAGTTCCACGTCGTCTTCCGTCGCCATGCGGCTGGTGCCTTCGACGGCCGGTGGGGCCAGGGTCGTCAGCCGGTACTGCCGGGTGGCCAGGGTCTCCCTGCACTCCTTGCCGGTCGCTGTGGCAAACGCCTCAGATCTCTCCCGCGGACCGGTCACGCCGGGAGCGTCCGGATCGACCCTGCCGGCGACGGAGACCGCGAGCTCCACCGCGTCGAGGGGGAGGTCGGCTGCCTGGAAGGGCCAGGGCGGGGTGCGGACGAGAGAGCCGACGACTTCGCCGCGGTCGTGGAACGTGATCAGGATCGGCGCTTCCTCGGTGGCCGGCGAGCGGCGGATCCGGTCCAGGGAGGTCAGGGCCACCGTGTTCCGCACCGGATCGGCTGTCAGCCGTTCGTGGGTGGCGGCGTCGAACGATTCGAGTGTGACGTGCACGACCGCGTCCATGGGGTCCATCGAATCAGGCCGCGCAAGCGAGATCCGGATATGCAGAAGACCCCTGAGGGGAGCACCGGAGTGCTCGACCCTCAGGGGTCTTCTGGAAATAATGTTCGGCGACGACCTACTCTCCCACACCGTAACCAGTGCAGTACCATCGGCGCAGAAGGGCTTAACTACCGGGTTCGGAATGGGACCGGGTGTTTCCCCAACGCTATGATCACCGAAACTCTGTGGAGTTGTACCTGCGGCGATCGGTATGCCGCTCGGTTCTTCCAGAACCGCACAGTGGATGCGTAGCGTCTTTGTAACAAGTCCTCGGCCTATTAGTACCAGTCAGCTCCAACCGTTACCGGTCTTCCACCTCTGGCCTATCAACCCAGTGGTCTAGCTGGGGGCCTTAACCCACAAAGGGTGGGATACCTCATCTTGGAACGAGCTTCCCGCTTAGATGCCTTCAGCGGTTAT
>NZ_FOFV01000024.1:447-140557 GCF_900111005.1 Lentzea albida | reverse complement strand
TCCGTCGCCAACGCCTCCCGAGGAGACATCCCGAAGAACCCGGGATCGAACTCACCCGCATCGTGCAGGAACCCACCCGAGCGGGTGTACGACGTACCGGCGTGATCGGGATCCGGGTCGTACAACCCCTCCAGATCCCAGCCGCGGTTCACCGGAAAACCGGTCACCGCATCACGACCGTCCACCACCAACCGCCACAGGTCCTCCGGCGAGGCCACCCCACCCGGATACCGGCACGCCATCCCCACGATCACGATCGGATCGCCGGACACGACCGGCACCGCCCGCGCACTCGCCATCCGGGCGACCGAGCCGAGCACCTCGTCCACGAGGAACGCGGCGAGCGCGTCGACGGACGGGTAGTCGAACACCAGCGTCGCGGGCAACCGGACGCCCGCCACCGCGGCCAGCCGGTTGCGCAGCTCGACCGCCGTCAACGAGTCGAACCCGAGGTCTTTGAACGCACGGGCGGCATCCACCTCGCCCACGTCCGCGTACCCGAGCACGGCGGCCACCTGGGCGCGCACGAGCTCCACGGCCACGCTCCGGCGCTCGTCGTGGTCCAGCCCGGACAACCGCCGCGCCAGCTCACCGGTCCCGGCCACCGTCCGGCGCCCCGGGACGCGGACCAGCCCGCGCAGCACGGCGGCGACGTCGCCACCAGCGCGCAGCGCGGGAACGTCCAGCCGGACCGGCACCACCACCGGCTCACCGGCGGCCAGGGCGGCGTCGAACATCGCCAGCCCCTGCTCCACCGACAGCGCCGGCACCCCCGACCTGGACATCCGTTCGAGGTCCGCGCCGGCGGTCATGCCCGTCTCCCACGGCCCCCAGGCCAGGGACACCGCCGGCAGACCGAGACCACGCCGATACCGAGCCAGCTCGTCCACGAACACGTTCGCCGCCGCGTAGCCGGCCTGGCCCGCGGCGCCCACGACACCGGCGAACGACGAGAACAGCACGAAACCACGAAGATCGAGGCCGGCCGTCAGCTCGTGCAGGTGCCACGCCGCATCGGCCTTCGCCCGCAACACCGCCGACACCCGCTCCGGCGTCAACGACTCCACCACACCGTCATCCAGCACGGCCGCCGCGTGCACCACCGCTGTCAACGGATGCGCATCAGGCACCTCCGCCAGCACAGCAGCCAGAGCCTCACGATCCGACACATCACACGCCACCACCCGCACCGAGGCACCCAGCCCCGACAACTCCTCCACCAACGCACCAGCACCCGGCGTCTCCATCCCACGCCGACCCACCAACACCAGATGCCGCACGCCACACTCAGCCACCACATGCCGAGCCACCACAGCACCCAGACCACCCACACCACCGGTGACCAGCACAGTCCCCTCCGGATCCCAGCCGGAGTCCTCGGTGGCCGATACCGGCGCCAGGCGGGCCAGCCGGGGCGCGAACAGCCGCCCGTCCCGCACGGCCACCTCGGCTTCCTCCGCGCCCAAGGCGGCCGACAGCAGGGCGGGATCGACGTCACCGGGCGGCAGGTCCACCACCCCGAACCGGCCGGGATGCTCGGACACAGCCGACCGCAGCAGACCGCGCACGGCGGCCGCAGCCAGTCCACCGCGAGTCACGAACACCAGGCGCGAACCGGCGTCACGCTCCTCACCCAGCCACTCCTGGACCAGGGCGAGGGCGGAGGACGTGCAGCGGTGCGTCGACCCGACCACGTCGTCCGAGGCGCCCTCCACCGCGACGAGGACGGTTCCCCCGGACCTCCCGGTGAGGCCGTCGAGCCGTTCGGCGTCGAGGCCGAAGGTGTCCGCGCCGATGACGGCGACCGCGGCCACCCCGGGCCCGCTGGGCAGGGCAACGGACTCGATCCGATAACCACCGTCGGTGGCCGTGAGGGTGCCGGCACCCGCCCGCAGGACGAGGGTGTCGATCGACGCCACCGCCGCACCGGACTCGTCGGCGGCGGCGATCGCGACCGCGTTCTCCCCCGCACTGGTCAAGCGCACCCGGATCGCCGTCGCGCCCGAGGCGTGCAGTGACACGCCCTCCCAGGAGAACGGCAGGGCACCGGGGGTGGTCATGCCGGTGAAGGCGACCGCGTGCAAGGCCGCGTCGAGCAGCGCCGGGTGGATCCCGAACGACGTGCCGTCCTCGGCCTGATCGGGAAGGACCACTTCCGCGTACACGTCACCCGCACGCCGCCACACCGCGCGCAGGCCCTGGAACACGGGGCCGTAGCCGAAGCCCGCTTCGGCCAGTTCGTCGTACAGGCCGTCCAGTGCGACCGGGTCGGCCCCGGCGGGCGGCCACTCCCGCGCGTCGAACTCCGCGGGACGGGCCCCCGTCGTCAGCACGCCGCTCGCCAGCTGGGTCCAGGGCTCGTCGTCCGCGCCGTCCGGGCGCGAATTGATCGTCAGGGGACGGCGACCGGTCTCGTCCGCACTGCCCACCCACAGCTGCACCTGCACGCCGCCCTGCTCGGACAACACGAGCGGCAGAGCCAGCGTCAGCTCCTCGACCAGGTCGCAGCCGACCTCGTCCCCCGCCCGGAGCGCGAGCTCGAGCAGTGCCGTCCCCGGCACGAGCAGGCTCCCGCGCACCACGTGGTCGGCGAGCCACGGGTGGGACTCGACGGAGAGCCTGCCGGTCAGGAGCACGCCGTCGGAGCCGGCGAGGGAGATCGCGGCGGCGAGGAGGGGGTGACCGGCGGCGCCGAGTCCGGCGGTGCGCAGGTCACCGAGATCGGCGAAGGCGTTCTTCGGCCAGAAGCGCTTGCGCTGGAAGGCGTACGTCGGCAGGTCGACCAGTCGCGGCTCGGCGGGCGCGAAGTAGTCCGCCCACCTCAGGGAGACCCCGTGCACGTGCAGGGACGCCAGCGCGGCGGCGACACCGTCAGGCTCGGTCTTCCCCCTGCGCAGCAGAGGAATGGCCGTCACGTCGTCGGCGCAGTCCTGCGTGAGAGCAGAGAGGACACCGTCCGGCCCGATCTCCAGAAATGTCGTGACGCCGTGCTGCCGCAGCCATTCGACGCTGTCGGAGAAGCGCACCGTCCGCCGCACGTGGTCCACCCAGTAATCGGGCGACACCAGCAGATCGGCGGCCACCTGGTCCCCGGTGACGGTCGACACCAACGGCACCAGCGGCACCTGCGGGGACAGGCTCGCGACCACCTCGCGGAACTCGGCGAGCATCGGCTCCATCAGGGGCGAGTGGAACGCGTGCGACACGCTCAGGCGGCTGGTCTTGCGTCCCTGGTCCTCGAATCGGGCGGCCACCTCCGTGACGGCGTCCTCGTCACCCGCGACGACGAGCGCCGCCGGGCCGTTGATCGCCGCGATCGACACCGGGCCCGGCAGCAGTGGGCGGACCTCGGCCTCCGTCGCCTGGATCGCGACCATCGCGCCGCCGGAGGGCAACGCGCGCATCAACCGCCCCCTCGCGGTCACCAGGACGGCCGCGTCCGCGAGGGAGAACACCCCGGCGACGTGCGCGGCGGCGATCTCACCGATCGAGTGCCCGGCGAGGAAGTCCGGCCGCACACCCCACGACTCGGCCAGCCTGTACAGCGCGACCTCGATGGCGAACAACGCGGGCTGGGCGTAGCTCGTGTCGTTGAGCGTCTCGGCGTCATCGCCCCACATGACCTCCCGCAACGGCCGGTCGAGGTGCGCGTCCACTTCGGCGAGCACCTCGTCGAGGGCCTGTGCGAACACGGGGAAGCGCCCGCAGAGCTCGCGTCCCATCCCCAGGCGTTGGGAACCCTGCCCGGTGAACAGCAGCGCGAGCTTCGGACGGCCGAGTGCGACACCCCCGACCAGTCCGGCGGCGGGTTCGCCCGCGGCCAGCGCGGCCAGGCCGGTCCGGAGCTGCTCCAGATCCGTCGCGACCACGGCCGCGCGGTACTCCATGGCCGAGCGCGAACACGCCAGCGAATAGGCGACGTCGACCAGTTCTCCGTCCACATCGGACAGCAGCTCGGCCTGCGCCCGCAGTGCCGCACGCGTCCTGCCCGCGACGACCACGGGCACCGCAGCGGACCCGCGCGCGGGACGCTGCTCGACGGGCAGTTCCGGGGCCTGCTCGATGACGGCGTGGGCGTTGGTGCCGCTGATGCCGAACGAGGACACCGCGGCACGGCGCGGTTCTCCGGTCTCCGGCCAGGTGACGTTCTCGGTCACCAGGCGGACGGCACCCGACGTCCAGTCCACTTTGGATGTCGGTTCGTCGACGTGCAGGGTCCTGGGCACGACGCCGTGCCGCATGGACATGATCATCTTGATGACGCCCGCCACACCGGCTGCCGCCTGCGTGTGGCTGATGTTGGACTTCACCGATCCGAGCAGCAGCGGCCGGTCCGCCGGGTGCGCCTGCCCGTAGGTCGCCAGCAGGGCCTGGGCCTCCACCGGATCACCGAGCGTCGTCGCGGTGCCGTGCGCCTCGACCACGTCCACCTGGTCGGCCGAGAGCCTGGAGTTGATCAGCGCCTGTTCGATGACCCTCTGCTGGGAGGGACCGTTGGGAGCGGTGAGGCCGTTCGACGCCCCGTCCTGGTTGACGGCCGATCCCCTGATAACGGCCAGCACCTGGTGACCGTTGCGCTGCGCGTCGGACAACCGTTCGAGGACGAGCACGCCGACGCCCTCGGCCCAGCCGGTGCCGGTCGCGGAGTCGGCGAACGAGCGGCAGAACCCGTCCACCGCAAGGCCACCCTGCTTGCTGAACTCGGCGAACGTGGCCGGGCTCGACATCACGGTCACGCCCCCGGCCAGCGCGAGGGAGCACTCTCCCGACCGCAGCGACTGGGCGGCCAGGTGCAGGGCGACCAGGGAGGACGAGCAGGCCGTGTCGATCGTGACCGCCGGGCCGACCAGACCGAAGGAGTAGGAGATCCGTCCGGAGAGGACACTGTTGGTGGTGCCGGTCAGACCGAAGCCCTCGACGTTGTCGTCCGGGCCGACCCGGTAGTCCTGGGCCATCGCGCCCATGAACACGCCTGTGGGGCTGCCCTTGATGGACGCGGGGTCGACACCCGCGCGTTCGAACGCCTCCCAGGCGGCCTCCAGCACGACCCGCTGCTGTGGATCCATCGCCAGGGCCTCGCGCGGTGAGATGCCGAAGAAGTCAGCATCGAAATCGGTGGCCTCGTGCAGGAATCCGCCGGACGCGGTGTCGGAGCCGCCCAGCGCCTCCACATCCCACCCGCGTCCGGTGGGAAAGGCGGAGATCCCGTGCTCACCGTTGACGACCATCGTCCACAGGTCCTCGGGGCTCGTCACTCCTCCGGGATAGCGGCAACTCATGCCGATCACCGCGATCGGCTCCGTGCTCGCTGTCTCCAGCTCGTGCAGTCGCTGGCGCGTGGTCCGCAGATCGGCGGTCGCGCGCTTGAGGTAGTCCCGAAGCCTCTGCTCGTGGTCCATCCCACTCAACCCATCTCGGCGACTGAAGTGTCAGCCGGACACCAGGAACCAGACGAATGACGTGTTTCCGGGAGGATCACAGCTCTCGCGTGCTGATCTCCCTAGTGTTTGCCGCTACCAGCTCGCGCCGAGTGCCATGTCCGCGAACCGTTCTTCCAGGGCGACCTGCCGGAGATCGGCGTCGACCATCATGCGCATCAGGTCAGCGAACTCGACGGTGGGTTTCCAGCCCAGGTCGGCCAGCGCTCTGCCCGGATCCGCGCACAGGGTCTCCACTTCCGCCGGCCGCACCAACGACGGGTCGATCACGACGTGGTCCTGCCAGTGGAGACCGACGTGGTCGAAGGCGATGCGCACGGCGTCCCTGACCGAATGCATGACGCCCGTTCCGATGACGTAGTCGACGGGCTCCTCCTGCTGCAGCATGAGGTGCATCGCCCGCACGTAGTCACCCGCGTATCCCCAGTCGCGCACCGCGTCCAGGTTCCCCAGGAACAACCTCTCCTGGAGGCCCAGCTTGATCCGCGCGACGGCGAGCGAGATCTTGCGGGTGACGAACTCCGTGCCCCGGCGCGGAGACTCGTGGTTGAAGAGCATCCCGGACACGGCGAACATGCCGAACGACTCGCGGTAGTTGCGGGTGATGAAGTGGCCGTACGTCTTGGCCACGCCGTACGGGCTCCGGGGGTGGAAGACGGTCCGCTCGGTCTGCGGGGTCTCCGCCACCATGCCGAACATCTCCGACGAAGAAGCCTGGTAGAAACGGATTCCGCTGCCCTCGACCGGTCGCGACCGGTCGAGGCCGCTGACCATCCGGATCGCTTCGAGCATGCGGAGAACGCCCAGGCCGTTGACCTCGGTGACCAGTTCGGACTGTTGCCAGGACATCGGCACGAAGGAGATCGCACCGAGGTTGTAGACCTCGTCCGGGCGGCTGAGGTCCACGGCGGAGACCAGGCTCGCCTGGTCCAGCAGATCCCCGTCGACGAGGCTGATGTCGGAGATGAGCCTGCCGATCCGGGACTTGCGGGGATTCGCCTGACCGCGAACGAGACCCCATACCTGATAACCCTGTTCCAGCAGGTGTTCGGCCAGGTACGAACCGTCCTGCCCGGTGATACCGGTGATCAGCGCCCGCTTGCTCATGGGGTTCCTCTCGTCATCACGGACAGGCCGCCGGCACCCGGATCGTCCACCGCCGCCGATCTCGTCCGGTGCACGCACCTGGGCCCGAGATCGAGTCAAGCGGGTGCCGAACCGCGAAATGACTAGAGTTCCGGCGCCCGTCCGAACCAGGACCGGGCGGCACCAGGTGATGGCTCCGGCCGCCGAAGCGCGGAGTGCCCACACGGACGACGTGCGTACGAAATATGGAACGCAGAACCGCAAATTGCGCACATGCACGTCGTACGGCTCATCAAGTCACCAGCAGGAGCGACAGAACGACTCCACATGACTACAGGACGTCAAAATTCCGCATGAACGGGCGGCTTCTCCAAAACAGAGGGTGAGCCGATGAGGAGAAGGACAGGATCCGTGCGTCTCCTTGGCCGTGATCCCGCGCTGATCACGCTGGCCCGGTTGGCCGACTCCGTTCATCACGGCAGGACACTGCGTGATCGTTCGCGGTCGTCGCGGCAGCGGCAGGACGGCATTGATCGACGAGGTGGCCGCACGAGCGACCCGGTCGGGTGACCTCGTGCTGATGCCGAAGACCAGCGCCGGTCGATTGGCGTTGTGGGCCATCTCGGAAGTCCTCGAGCCCACCGGCACGCGCATCGGCGGTGCGGGCGTCAACCTGTACCCCGGTGTTCCGCAGACTTCAGCGGGTGATAGCGCGGATCACCGCTAGCAGGGCGGTCTGCCTGCTGGTCGACGACCTCCGCACCCACGACGCGGCAACCCCGTCCTGGCTCGACTTCACCCTTCGGCGAGCCGACACCCTGCGCACGGTTGAGATCCACCTGACCAAGGCGCGTACCGCGAACTCCGGATCTCGGGACGGTCGCAGGTGCGAGCAGCGTGCACGATCGAGGAGAGGTCGGGCTGAGGCGGCGACCTGCCCGTCGGCCAGGTGCACCTGGGACTTGATCACCCTCGCCACCGCGCGGGACAACTCGGTCAGGTCGGCCACGATGTCCTCGCACAACCGGTCGGTGAGCCCGGCCGACAGCAGTGTCGCACCCACCGCGATGCTCCGCGACGGATCACCTGGCACAGCGACACCGAAGCAGGACACCCCTTCGGTGTTCTGCTGGTCGTCCACCGCGCATCCGCGTCGCGCGGTCAGCTCGAGGTCCTCCTTCAAGGACTCGACGGTCCTGTGCGATCTGGACGTGAGGACCGGGAGCACCCGGCCTGCGCCAACTGCTGTTCCAGCTGGGCAGGGGGCAGTTGCGCGAACATCGCCTTGCCCAGCGCGGTCACGACCGCGGGCATTCGCCGACCGATGTCGCTGGCCGGCCGGATCGGCTGGGTGCCGTCGTGCCGTGCCAGGTACGGCACGTCCGTCCCGTCCAGGATCGCGAGGAGCATCGTCCCGGCGTGCGCCGTGGGCAACGTCGCCGCCGTACGCCGGAACTCCGCGACGATGTCGGTGCTGGCGAGGAAGCTCTGTCCGAACTCGACCACCCGGTGGTCCAATGCCCACAACCCGTCTGTCCGACGGACCACGTGGGAGTCCTCCAGCGCCGCGCACACGTTGGCCACCGTCGACTTCGCGAGGTTGAGAGATCGGGCCAGATCGGCAAGCCGGGTGGGAAGGCCGCGACGAGACAGCTCAGCGAATACCCCGATCACCCTCGTCACGGCAGGCGATCGACTCTCGATCGACCGCAGCGAATGCCGACCTGCAGCTTGCGATTCGGACACTGACACACCCCTTGCGCGGAGCCCCAGACAGCCGTGCCGCAGCTGAGGCGTCCACGGGCCGACCGCCATGATCGAGGGCGTGACGTCGGAGATGGCTCCCGCCGGATCACCTGGGCGAGTGGTGTGGCCCGCAAGCCGACCGCCTCGACGGAGCGCCGGCACCGGTGACCGCAGGCGCCGTCCGGCGCGCGGCACCTCCGCGGTGCTGGTTCAGGGCTCGCTCCCGTCGAGGGCCAGCACCCACGAGTCGAAGTCGTCGTGGGGCGCCCAGTGAAGGCCGTGCCGGGCGAGGAACTCGCGGACGTGTGCGTGCAGGGAGTTGCCGAAGGCCGAGACCTGTCGCTCGTGGACCCCCGAGATCAGGTGCGCGGCGGGAACGCGCCAGTTCACCAGAAGTCGTTCGGCGGTCGCACAGGTGTTGGTGCAGTAGACCACGAGGTCTGGCCGGTCCTCGTGGAAGTAACCGCGTACCGTTGCGACCGGTTCGACGCTGTCGTCCAGGAAACCGACGGCACACCAGGAATCCCGGTCCGGATCGAGCAACGCCAGCCTCGATGCCACCTCCGCGCTGGTCACGTAGGTGACGCGGAAACCCAGGCGGACGAACTCCTCCACCACCGCCAGCGTCGGAAGGGTCCGCCCGTTCACGGGATTGTCCAGGACGGCGATGTGCTTGCCCCGCCGGATCTGGCTGACCATCCGGGTATCCCCGTCCGCCCGTCACGAAGTCGCACCCGCCGTTGGCCGGAACTCGAACGCCCGGCCAACGGAACTATAGCGAGGGATGTCCGGTGAAGCACTGGGAGTTTTCCCACCCTCAGGGCACTTTCGGGTTGCGTCAGGCACGCGGAAACCTCACTGTGCGGGTTTGGCGAGGTGGGCAACGACGTTCAGGATGGTGAGCGCGCGGACAAGGCGACACTCAACGTCAGCAAGCCGCTCGGTGACACCGCACGGCAGCCCATCAGCCGTTCGACCGTCCGCAGGCGGTGGTCGAGCGTGCTGCGATGGATCCCCAGCCGACGCGACGCGGCTGCGCGGTTGCCCTCCTCGGCCAGAATCGCCCGCACCGCGTCCAGCAGAGGTTGCCGCGCCGCGACGGGTTCGAACATGCCGGCAAGCTTCTCGGCGACGTGCGGTCGCCGCAACACGGCGAACTCCGCCAGCACGTCACGCAGCTCGTACACACCGGGAGCGCGGCATGAAGCGATCCGGAGCACGTCCTCGGCCACCGCGCACGCCGACACCAGGTCCTCGCGCGGCGCCCACACCACGGCCATCCACGCGTCGACCCCGACATCGTCGTACAACTCGCGGGCCAGCGCGGCATGGCGATCCGGCTCACACGGAAGCAGCAGATGACCGCCATCGCCTCCGTCCGGCACGATCGCGTCGACTTTGCCCTGCAGGGAGTCGAGGATCTCGGCGGCGGCGCCCTCGGCAGACGCGCGGTACGCCACCACGGCGTACGCGGCCGCGGAGTCCGCGGAGGAACCGCCGCCGCTCGAGAACGGCGAAGTCCTGCCAGCACGACCGCCGGACGGCACGTACTCGGGGAGGGCGGGGCCACGAGCCACGAGCACGTCACCCAACACGTCGGTGAGCAACCTGTTGCCGAGAACCGTGGTCACGCGTCGCCTCCTCGGGGAACTGCGGTGTCGCACTGACACACTAGGCACATGCCGAGGACGGGCACAGGTCGCTTGAGGCACCCTTAAGATTCACCGGCCGCAGCCGGATCCGCTCAATCCCCAGGCTTTGCCCGGTTCAGTGCGATCGCTGCTCCGAGCAGGGCGAGATCGCGCGGATTGCCAGGACGCAGTCCGGTGAGCTGCTCGATCTGCCACAACCGGTAGTCGATGGTGCTGCGGTGGATGAAGAGCTTTTTGACCGCCACCGCCCGGTTCCCGTCCGCCTCGAGCAGTGCGAGCACGGTCTGGACCAGAACACGGTTCGCCAGCAGCGGTGCGATGATCTTGCCGAGCTCGTCGCGAACCTCCGGTGTCGCCGCGAGAGCGCTCTCGACTGCCACGTCGTCGATCCGGTAGACCCCCGGTGGCCGGCCCAGCGCCTCGACCAGTGCGTCGATCTCGTCGACTTCCTCGCGCGCCGAAGCGACCAGGGCGACGGGCCGTTCCGCGATGCACAGCCAGGCTTCACCACCGATCTCCCCGCGCACGTGCTCGCACAACGACAACGTCGCAGACTCCGCCAGTGGCAGCAGGAGGTGACCGGAGGTCGCCTCCAGCACAGCGCCACGACGGCGAAACGCGTCGACCGTCTCGTCCCGCGCCGCTCCGCGCACCGACACGACCGTGTAGGAGACCGCAGCACCGTCGGGAACGCGACCGGCCAGAAGCGCGTCCGCGAGCCCCTCCGCACGGGTGCAGAAGGCCTCCAGCAGCTCGGTCGCCACAACGGTGCCCACGAGAGCCAGCGCGCGTGCGTTCGCGTTGTCCAGCATGGATTCGATCAGCACTCCGTGGGCCGAGCGCACCGCCGCGGCGACGTCGTGCAAGGAGACGCCCACCGCGCCCAGACCCGCTCCGATACCGCGTGCGGTCACCTCAGCGAGCTCCCGCCACCCGTTGTCGTCAGCGCAGGCCGCGCGGTACACGGCGCGCAGTTCTCGCTTCAGCAGGCGATCGACGTCGACGCGCACAACACCTTCACTCCTCGGCACTTCCGGAGCAAAGCAGTAGTCGCTGTGGGAAAAACCCCAGCGTTCTCCAGCACCACGCCAGATCCTCCTTCTTTACGGTCAGGTGGCCGGCTGGTCGTGCGACGAAGTGGAGTCCGAGGTGGTGACACAGCTGCTCGCCCAGCCGCGACGGCCGCATCTCCGTGCGGAGAACGAGGGGTGGAGCCGGTTCGAGCACTCGCTCGAACGAGTCGAGTTCCGCCGCGGTGACGTCATGCTGCAGCTCGGCTCCCCCACCGACGAGCTGTTCGTGATCCGCGAGGGCAAGGCCAAGACCTGCTGCGCCTCCGCCGGTGGACATGAGCTGGTCCTGGACTTCCACTGCGCGGGAGACGTCCTCGTGGAGCCGGCGCTGTTCGATTCGGCCCCTGCGGTGTCGACGACCACCGCGATCACCGACGTGCAGGTGGGCAGGATCGCGCGCGAGGACCTGACGAGGTGGCTGGCGCTGTGTCCGGATGTCGTCGAGCGACTGCTCGGTTGCATCGCCCGAGGGGAAAGCAGATCTCACGAGATGCGCACGGACATGGCGCAGCTGGACACGGCTGCGCGTCTTGCGAAAGCGTTGCTGCACCTGTCACACCGGTTCAGCACCGGCCGGCACGGCATGCAGCCGGTGGTCGAGGACCTGACGCAGGAAGAGCTCGGCCAGTACATCGGGTCACGCCGCGACACCGTCAACAAGACGCTCTCCTGCTTCGCACAACGCGGCTGGATACGCGTCGAACGCAGGAACATCGTGCTCACGCGACCGGCACAGCTGTCTCGCCGGATCCGCGTTGGCACGGTCATGCCCACGTCGCACCGTTGACTACTGTGCAGGACCGCGCGCAGCAGATTCCCCTAGGGGCGCGGGGAAGACTTCGACCAGCACGAACACTCCCGCGCTCGGGCGTGCGCGGGAGCGGCCAGGAATCCGGTCCTCGCGGGACCGCATCTGCTACTTGATGTAGTCCGGGGAGACGCGCGGCGGCCAGCTCGCCACGCTGAGCACTCCCAGGCTGTAGGCGCGGGAGACCAGCGCGGCTCGGTTGGGCGCCTTGAGCTTCTTGAGCATGGTGCCGACGTGGTACTCGACACCCTGGCGTGACAGGAAGAGGCGCGAAGCCAGCCGCACGGTCGACTCACCCGTCGCGATGCCCTCGAGGATGCGCGCGTCGAGTTCGGTGAGGATGCGGTTGCGATCGACGGAGACGGCGTTGGGCTGCTCGCCCTTCTCCGGGTTCACGACGACGACGAACTGCACCAGATCACCGTGCGAGTCGTGGACGACGACACCTGTGATGTCACCGCTGAACACGATCTGACGCGGACCGATGCCCACCAGGTACTCGACGAAGCGCTGCCGGCGACCGTCGGCCAGGCGGTCGAACTGCTTGCGGATCGGACCGTGCACTCCGGGGTGGAGCAGCTCGTAGAAGCTGCGTCCGAGCAGGGACCCGCGGGAGTGGCCGAACTGGGCGACGAAGTCGTCGTTGGCCTCGACCACGCGGAACTGGAGGTCGAGGCGCGCGAGGCAGAGACCGGAGCGTTCGAGCAGTGAACGGAAGACATCGGCGTCCGGAACGACGCAGTCGTGGTGGAGTGACGGAGTACCAGCGACAACAGTGCGCATGGGAAAGAATCCTCTTGGTCTCGCCTGAATCGGCGTTCCGCGTCTGCAGGAGAAGAGAAACTCGAGGTGGTCACCAGATCCACTGACTTTCCACCGCTGAATCCCTGACCCGGCGAATGGTAGGAAGCAGCGACTGGCGCGGTCAACGAGAACGGGCGCATGGCGCTTAATGTTGTGGTAGGTGCGGGCCCGTGGTTCGGGGGGCCTCCGAAATCTTCGGTGGGGCCCCACGAAGGCGTCTCAACTGGCTCGGACAGTGCTTCCCACCAGCCCTGACGACATCTCGCGAATTGAGACGAGCACCAGGCGACCCCAGGTTCGGATCGCCCCCCACAGAAATGCGCACAACGAATTCGTAGATGTGCTGAGGAACGTCAGGTCTGCGACGCGCACGTGCGGGCACCGACTTGCAGAGCGAGCACGGTGACAGTGGTGTGGCGCAGGAGGTTGCCGGGGGAATTCGCGGTCAGACGAGTGCGTCGTGGTGCCGCCCCCACGCTCTCGTACTGGTTGTGCGGGGGCGTGGGGGCGGTGCCGCGAGACGCCCTGCTGAGCGTGGATCACCTCGCCGACCTCCTGGGACACACCACTAGACCGCGGATCCAGCGGAGAGGAGCCACCCGGCGGCCAGGGGCAGTGATCTGAGGGGGTGCGTATCAATGTCGAGCGAAGGTTCGCACAACACCAGTTGGTCTCTTCACCATTTTCCCGGACGACACCTCGCCCGCGTGGTCACATGCTGCCGAGGTGCTTCACGGAGGCCGCGGACCGCGTTCTCGGCGTGCGCTCCGTCGTGTACGCCCGGAGTTCCGCCGACGGGCGACAAGTCTAGTGAATGCAGGTAACGGTGCTGCGGTGTGCTGGGCGCGTGCTGACCCGCTTCCTGACCCACCACCTCCGGCCGTACCGGGGACCGCTGGTGTTGCTGGTGCTGTTGCAGCTGGTCCAGACAGCCGCGACGCTGCTGCTGCCGACGCTCAACGCACGCATCATCGACAACGGTGTGCTCCGCGGCGACTCCGCCTACATCTGGAACACGGGCCTGACCATGCTCGGCGTCGCGGCGGTCCAGATCCTCACCTCGAGCGGCGCCGTGCTGGTCAGCGCCCGAATGTCGGCGGGACTGGGCCGGGACCTGCGGGCGCGGGTGTTCGGCAAGGTCATGTCCTTGTCGGCACGCGAACTGGACAGGATCGGCACGCCGTCACTGATCACCAGGACCGTCAACGACGTCCAGCAGGTGCAGAACGTCGTGATGACCACATCGGACGTCGCCGTGTCCGCCGTCATCATGTGCGCGGGTGGTGTCGTGCTCGCGCTGGTGCAGGACGTTCCTGTCGCCCTGTTCCTGCTCGCGCTGGTCGTCGTCGTGGTCGTCGGGCTCGTCCTCGCGCTCAGGCGGCTGTCGCCGTTCTACGAGGCGATGCAGAACCATCTGGACCGCATCAACCACCTGCTGCGCGAGCGGATCACCGGGGTGCGGGTGATCCGGGCGTTCGTCCGCGACGCTCATGAGAGCGCCCGCTTCGACGCCACCAACCGCGCGCTGCACGACACGGCGTCGCGGGTCGGGCGGATCATGGCCACAGTGCCGGTGATGGTCATCACCGCCATGAACGTGCTCACGGTCGGGATCATCTGGTTCTCCGGTCACCGCATCGATGACGGCACGATGCAGCTCGGGGCGCTCGTGGCGCTGTTGTCCTACATCACGCTGATCGTCGTCGCGATCATCATGGCGGTGCTGGTCTTCGCCGAGGCCCCGCGCGCCGCCGTGTCGGCGGCCAGGGTGAACGAGGTCCTGCAGGCCGAGTCCAGCACGGCCGAGCCCGTCCGGCCGATCACGCCGACGGCCATGACCGGCCACCTCGAGCTGCGCGGTGCCACGTTCGGCTATCCGGGCGCGGAGAAGCCGGTGCTGCGCGACATCGACCTCGTCGCCCGCGCCGGTGAGACCGTCGCGATCCTCGGCAGCACGGGCAGTGGCAAGTCGACACTGCTCGCCCTCGCGCTGCGGCTCTACGACGTCACCGGTGGCCGCGTCCTGGTCAACGGAGTGGACGTACGCGACCTCCCCGCGTCGGCACTGCACACCATTGTCGGCCACGTGCCGCAGAGAGCACATCTGTTCAGCGGCACGATCGCATCGAACCTGCGCTACGGCAGGGAGGACGCCACCGACGACGAGCTGTGGCACGCCCTCGAGATCGCGCAGGCCGCGGAGTTCGTCCGGCCGCTCGGGCTGAACGCGCCGACAACGCAGGCCGGTTCGACGCTCTCCGGCGGACAGCGGCAACGTCTCGCGATCGCGCGAACGCTGGTGCGGCGACCCGAGATCTACCTGCTCGACGACTGCTTCTCCGCGCTCGACCCCCGTACCGGGGCACGGTTGCTCGCGGCACTCGAACGCGAGCTCGCCGATGCCACGATCCTGCTGGTCAGCCAGCGGATCCGGACCGTCGAAACGGCGTCGCGCATCGTTGTGCTGGAGGACGGCAGGATCGCCGGCTCCGGCACGCACGCCGAACTGATCGGCACCAACCGGACCTACCGGGAGATCGCCTTCTCCCAGCCCGCAGGAGGGACTGTCCGATGACACCGCTCACCGATCCCACGACGGAGAACGGAGGACCGGGACAATCCGGCACCGCCAGGAGGATGTTCGGCTTGTTGCTGCCCTTCAAGGGTCGACTGGTCGTGGTCGGACTGCTCGCCGTCGTGACGATCGGGCTCAGCCTGCTCGGCCCGGTCCTGCTCGGCCGTGCCACCGACCTAGTCGTCGCCGGCCTCGTCAGCCGCACCCTGCCCGGTGGCATTAGCGACGAACAAGCCGTTGCACAGCTGCGAGAACGAGGAGAGGACACGCTCGCCAACGTCATCAGCACGGTCGACTTCGTGCCGGGCCAGGGCGTGGACTTCTCCGCGCTCGGCCGGCTCCTGCTGATCGTCGTGGGCGTGTACCTCATCGGTGCCCTGTCGATGTTCTTCCAGGGCCGGATCGACACGAGGATCGTCCAGGACGCCGCGTTCACGTTGCGCGAGCGGATCGACGCCAAACTGACACGGCTGCCGGTGTCCTACTTCGACCGGAACCCGCGTGGCGAGGTGCTGTCGCGGGTCTCCAACGACGTCGACAACCTGCAGCGCACCATGCAGTTGTCGATCGGCCAGATGCTCACCTCGGTGATCTCGGTGTTCGGTGTTCTGGCGATCATGCTGGTGATCTCGGCCGAACTGGCCGTGCTCGTGCTCGTCTGCGTGCCGCTCGCGCTGCTGCTGGCCGCCTGGCTCTCCAAGCGCGCCATGCCGAAGTTCGGCGAGCAGTGGCGGTCGACCGGCGCGCTCAGCGCGCACGTCGAGGAGATGTACAGCGGCCACTCGCTGGTCACCGCTTTCGGCCGTCAGGAGCAGGCGGCCCGCGAGTTCGCGGGGCACAACGAGAACACGTACCGGTCGTCGTTCGGAGCGCAGGCGATCTCAGGCCTGATCGAGCCCGGGATCAGGTTCATCACCGACCTCAACTACGTACTCGTGGCGGTGGCCGGTGCGCTGCGGGTCGCGACCGGGACCGTGTCGATCGGCGAGGTGCAGGCTTTCATCCAGTACGCCGGAATGTTCTCCAGACCGATCATCGATGTCGCCGCCTTCTCCGGCCAGGTGCAGTCCGGCATCGCCTCCGCCCGGCGGGTGTTCGAGCTGCTGGACGAGCCGGAGGAGCCGCCGTCACCTGCCACGCCCGAGGTCGTCCCACCGGTGTGGGGCCACGTCGAGTTCTCGCACGTCTCCTTCCGCTACACGCCTGAGAAGCCGCTCATCGAGGACCTGTGCCTGACCGTGACACCCGGCCAGCTCGTCGCGATCGTCGGGCCGACAGGTGCGGGCAAGACGACTCTGGGCAATCTGCTGCTGCGGTTCCACGAGCTCGACAGCGGACGGATCCTGGTGGACGGCAGGGACATCGCCCGGCTTCACCGGGAGGAACTGAGGTCCGCCATCGGTCTGGTCCCGCAGGACACGTGGCTGTTCGAGGGCACGATCGCCGAGAACATCGCGTACGGACGACCGGATGCGACGTGGGACGAGGTCAGGGACGCGGCGAGGGCGATGTGCGTCGACCGTTTCGTGCGGTCGTTGCCGGACGGTTACGACACGGTGCTGGACGAGGAGCACGGCGGCCTGTCCGCGGGCGAGAGGCAGCTGATCGCACTGGCGCGGGCATTTCTCGCGCAGCCCGCGGTCCTGCTGCTGGACGAGGCGACCTCGTCGATCGACACCCGCACCGAGGTGCTGGTTCAACGAGCGATGGCGTCCCTGCGAGCCGGGCGGACCAGCTTCGTGATCGCCCACAGGCTGTCGACGATCCGCGACGCCGACCTGATCGTCGTGATGGACGAGGGCGAGGTGGTGGAGCGCGGTACGCACGAGGAACTTCTTGCCGCTCAGGGCTTCTACGCAAGCCTCTGCACGAAGTGAGACAACCGCTCACGGTCCAGCCTCCTGATCGCGCGCTTCCGTCGCGCCGGTCAGGCGGTGCCCTCTTCCTGTCCGTCGTCGGCGACGCTGCTCGAACGCGCCCTGCGACGCATTCGGCCGGCGCACCCCGCGCAAGCGCAAAAGATCCACAGCCGCGCGGTGCAGCGGCTGTGGATCTCGGGGAGGATGCTTCACCAACTGCCGGCGGCCAGCAGACCGCCGTACTCCCGCTCTGCGGCGACGTGCTTCAGATCGGCGTCCACCATCATCTTCATGAGTGAGGAGAAGTCGACCTCGGGCGCCCAGCCGAGTTCGTGGCGCACACGCGCGGTGTCGGCGCAGAGGACCTCCACTTCGGCGGGCCGAACCAGCGCCGGATCGATGTGGACGTGGTCCTCCCAATTCAGCCCGACGTGTTCGAACGCCAGGCGCGCCGCGTCGCGCACCGAGTGCATCTCGCCGGTGCCGACGACGTAGTCGGCGGGTTCGTCCTGCTGCAACATCAGGTGCATCGCACGAACGTAATCCCCGGCAAAACCCCAGTCGCGCAGCGCGTCCAGGTTGCCCAGCGCGAGCGTCTCCTGCAGGCCCAGCTTGATCTTCGCGACGCCGAGCGAGATCTTGCGGGTCACGAACTCCGCACCGCGGCGCGGCGACTCGTGGTTGAACAGGATGCCGCCGACCGCGTACATGCCGAACGACTCGCGGTAGTTGCGGGTGATGAAGTGCCCGTAGGCCTTCGCCACACCGTACGGACTGCGTGGGTGGAAGATCGTCGTCTCCCGTTGGGGGGTTTCGGCGGCCTTGCCGAACATCTCCGAGGACGACGCCTGGTAGAAGCGGATGTTCCTGGCAGCCTCGCCGTTGTGCCGGCTGCTGGACAAGCCGGAGACCATGCGAATCGCCTCGAGCACGCGCAGCACGCCCATGGCGTTCACCTCGGTGACGAGCTCGGCCTGCTGCCACGACATCGGCACGAACGAGATCGCGCCGAGGTTGTAGACCTCGTCAGGTTGCACCAGGTCCACAGCGGACACCAGCGATGCCTGGTCCATCAGGTCACCGTCCACGAAGGACAGCTCGGACATGAGCCGGGAGACCCTCGTCTTGCGTGGATTCGCCTGTCCCCGCATCAGCCCCCACACCTGGTAACCCTGGGCGAGCAGGTGCTCGGCCAGGTAGGAACCGTCCTGTCCGGTGATTCCGGTGATCAGCGCACGCCTGGCCATGCCGATTCCTCTCCTAGCGTCAGCCGGGGCCCACAGTGGGACGGACCTGTTCCTCAGGAGCGAAAATAGGCTTCTGGGCACTAGGGGTTTCGCTGGAACCGAGTGTGGGCTGCCGTGCTCGTCGAAGGCGAGCACGGCGTCGGCCCCTTCAACCGGCCGCCCCGAAGAGAAACCGCTGGACAAACCGGCAATCACTGCTCCATCCTCGTGAACGTCCGACTCGTATGCTGTCCAGAACCATTGCGGTGCAGGCCGAACCACGTGCCAACGAGTACGACAGCGAGACGTCGATCCGTTGAAGCCGCGGCGGAACCGCAGCGTGATCGAGTGCGACGGCAGACAGCACTACGCCGACGAAGTTGGACGCGCCAACTCCCAGCGGTGCGCCGAGATGGTCACTGAGGACCGCGAACTACGATTGCGCGACTACGAGGAGTACAGCTTCGGCGGCGCCGAGCTGCCCGAAGGCACGGTCACGAGAGCGCGACTTGCTGTGTTCTTCGACCGGCACGCACGTGGTGCGGGTCGAACCGGTGTCGCTCACGTCCGCCGAGGACTACCTGGTGAAGTCCAGCGTGGAGCCGGCGACGTGGCGTTCGGTGCTCGACGCGATGCGGGACGGCGGAAGTCCGGTTGCGCAGGCGCTGTCCACGCCGTTGATGCTCCACCTGTCGCGGGTGGTGTTCGAGGACTCGCGCCGCGATCCCGCCGAGCTGCTGGTGCTGAACCTGGACACGCGGGAGTCGGTCGAGGCGGAGCTGCTGCGGTCGTACGTGCAAGCCGCCTACGAACCGCGCGAACAGTCGCCGGACCTCGCGACCGAATCAGCCGCGTGGTTCGAGTCTGCCGATGCCGAACGCTGGTTGCACCACCTGGCCAGGTTCCTCGACACCCCCACACCACGATGTTCCGATGGTGGGAGCTCGCCGGGTCCGGGCCGGCACCACGACGGCTGGTGAACCGGTGGAACTGGAAGCTGTGGCTGCTCTGGACCGGACTGCTGGTGCCCGGTGCCCTCCTCAGCGCCGCACTTCTCGGCGCGATGCCGGCGGGTGGCGGCTGGGTGGTGGCCAAGGCGCTGCACCTGCTCCCGCCGCCGGACCCGCGGCTGCCCGGCGAGCTGGTGCCGCTGTACACCTGGCTCGGCGAGGTCGACGTGTGGAACCCCGCGCACAGCTTCGTGACGACTCCCGCGGTCCTGTTGTCGGCAGTGGCGCTCGCGGTCGTGGCGGGCGTCGGGTTGGGCACCTGGCTCACGATGGAGGCGGACGACCGGGAGACGTCCGCGGCGGCCGGTGCCCGCGACAGCATCGCCGCGGACGCCCGGATCACGACTCAGCGTCGACCGGGTGGCGCAGCGAGCCGAGGTCAACAAGACCGGCGTCTGCTGGCACTGGCCCACCAAGGAGGCTCTGGTCGCCGCCGCGATGGACGGACTGCGCACCGACTTCGCCGACACCGGCACCCTGCGCGGCGACCTCCACGCCGTCGCCGCGCTCCTGTCACGCCCCGAGGGCACCGCCCTGGCACGCGCCGCGATCAGCGCGGAGGCCGTCGGCGACATCGCAGCCCTTGCCGCACAGCAGATCTCTGAGCAGGCATCACCCGTGCTCGCCATCGCCGAACGAGCCCGCGCCCGCGGCGAATGGCGCGAGGACGCAGACCCGCAACAAGTGATCTTCACCCTCGTCGGCGCGATCATGCACCGGGTGCTCCTCGAACACTCCGACCCCACCGGCCCCTGACTGGTCTCCCTGGTCGACCTCGTTCACCGTGGCACCGCCACGAGCTGAACTGCGGCACCAACCTCCGCGAATCGGACCGTGTGAGAAACCCGAGGGCTTTTCCGCTCGCGCGATCTCGTGCGATCCGGTCCACAGGACAGGGATGGTCAGCTGCCACGAGGAGGTGGTTCGCCGGGTTCGGCCAGACCAAGCGCCGCGATGAGGTCGGCGATGCTGTGATGGGCCTCCAGCGGGTGGCGCAGGTGACCGTCGGAATTGACCTCGTAGTGGTTGCGGCGACCGTTCCGCGTTCGCACGACGTACCCGCCGTCGATCAAGTCCACGAGGATCAGCTGCACAGCGCGACTGGTGATGCCGACTCGCTCGGCGATCACCGGCAACGTCTGGTCCGGGTCGGAGGCCAGGCACAGCAGCACATGCGCGTGGTTGCTCAGGAACGTCCACGAGCCGGCGGCGCGCTCCCCTGGCGGCGCTGAGTGCTCGGCAGGCGTCATGACATCCAGCCTAATGGTCCACGAGTGACGGGGATCAACCTTGACTGACGAACTCCAGTTCGTCATTCTTGAGGCACGGAGGGGAGTACCCACCTCGCCCGGGATCGTCAGTACGGCAGCCCCGACGGCCGCCCGGTCCCGGCACCACCACGCGCGACGACGTCGCCGCGAGGTGGTCGGGGAGACCTCTGGTTCCGCTCACGAACCGGAGGTGTACCACCGATGCTCGTTCCCCTGTGGGCCTGGGCCGCCGTGCTCGGCGTCATCCTGCTGATGCTCGTGATCGACCTGTTCGCCCACCGCAGGGCACAGGTGATCGGCGTGCGGGAAGCCGCCGTGTGGTCGGCCGTGTGGCTGGCGCTGGGCCTGGGCTTCGGCGCCGTCGTGTGGTGGGTGTGGGGCGCGGAGTTCGCCGGTCAGTACTTCGCCGGCTACGTCATCGAGAAGTCCCTCGCCGTCGACAACGTCTTCGTCTTCGCGATCATCTTCGGCTACTTCGCCGTTCCCCGCGAGTACCAGCACCGAGTGCTGTTCTACGGTGTGCTCGGCGCACTGGTGTTCCGCGCCGTCTTCATCGCCGCCGGGTCGGTGCTGATCGCGAGCTTCGCCTGGATCCTGTACGTGTTCGGCGCGTTCCTGGTCGTCACCGGCATCCGGATGGCGTTGCACCGCAACGAGACCATGGACCCCGAACACAGCGTCGTCCTGCGCCTGTTCCGTCGACTGATCCCGGTCACCGACACCTACCACGGCGCCAAGTTCCTGGTGCGGCAGGCCGGGCGCTGGGTGGCCACGCCGCTGCTCGCGGTCCTGGTCCTGGTCGAGGTGACCGACGTCGTGTTCGCCGTGGACTCCATCCCCGCCATCTTCGCCGTCACCCAGCAACCGTTCCTCGTGTTCACCTCCAACGCATTCGCCATCCTCGGCCTGCGCGCCCTGTACTTCCTGCTCGCCGACTTGATGCACCGCTTCGTCTACCTCAAGCTCGGCCTCGCGCTGGTGCTCGTGTGGGTCGGCGTCAAGATGCTGCTGCTGGACATCTTCAAGATCCCCACAGGTGTCTCCCTCGCCGTGGTCGCCACGGTGCTCGTCACCGCGGTCACCGCCAGCTGGCTGCGCACCCGAACCGCGAACACCACAACAGAGACGACCGGCTGACGACCTGTCCGCCGGAGAAGAGCCGGCACCGCTGCTCCTGTCCGGTGTGGACTCCTGCGGTGCCCGGATCATTCGGGCGGACTAGCCCGTGACGGCGTTTCTATCCGAGCTGGCAAGAAGCTCGCCGACCGCCGGCTCACCGCGCTGGCCCTCCCGGGCCTGTTGTTCGTGGCAGCCGTCGCGGTGGCGAAGTTCCTCGGTCACCGGCACGCCCTGGACATCGTTCGGCTCGCGAGCGAACTGGAACGCGTAGTGAAGCAGATCGGAACCAAGCCGGCCTCGGTCGTGCTGGTGATCGTCGCCGTCCTGCTCGCCGCAACCGCAGCGGGCCTGCTCTCGCAGGCGGTGGCTGCCGGTGTCCGGCGCACGTTCATCGCCCGCCGCCCGAAGCGGTTGATCGCCTGGCGCCCGCAATCCCGACGATCATGCCGCCTGCCGCAGCCTCACCGTGGTGGTTGGAGAAGACCCTCATCGCCCCGAATGCCGGCCCCCAAGGGCATGGCCCCTCAGGCTGAAGTACGGGTCCACCCACTCGGCCAATGGTGAAGGGCTCGTACCTGTGCCGCACGGAAGGTCATCGCGGCATATCGGTGTTCGTTGACCACCCCACCGGGGCTCCGCGTGTGGACGGGTCGACGGCCAGCGCCGTCAAGATCATGCGCCGCTCCGAACTGCTCGTGAACATCTGGCGGTAGCTGGTCACGGGTCTGGTGAGCCGGTGCTCGTTGCAGTGCTTTTGTTATGCCGCAGGGACATGACGCGCATGTCGCGCATTGCCTGGGTGACGTCGTGAACCCATGGTCACACCTCCGTTTCACCTGTGGTTCGAAACAGGGGCGGTTCGGTTCGACTGCCGGCAATGCGCACCGCACGTCACAGGGGCGGGCGTGGGACCTCGTCGACCCTGGCGAAATTCGATGTGTGCAGCTGCACCTCAAACATCGGTTCTCCACTGTGGAACGACTGGCAGCCTTGGCCGTGCACGAGTTCCAAGCCGGTCATCGGCTCCAGGCGGATCGACCTCCTGAAAACGAGGCAGATCGTGATTCCGCCGTCTTCTGAAGGAGAAGAAAATGAGGAAACTGGCGCGTGTCGTCATCTCTGCCGCGTTCGCGGTGGCGACGGTGGCCGTGGGCACCGTTCCCGCCTCGGCAGCGGGGGTGTGCGAGCCCTTCGGCTGCTACATCTCGAACATCACGGCGAAGGGCTTCTACAGCGTGTCGGGCACGTCGTTGTGCTCCGCGTCGTCCGTCTACCCCGGCACTCTCTACTGCAGCTACACGAAGTCCTTCACCGGCAGCGTGGGCTACAGCTCGAACATCGGCTTCAACCTGGTCAAGGACTCCTTGTCGGCGAACTTCGGGGTCAACGCGGACCAGTCCAAGACGATCGCCATCAACGCCACCTGCGAGAGGACCTTCGGCGCCAAGGGCGGCCGGATCTTCGGTGTGCCCGAGTTCCAGAAGCACGAGTTCCAGGTTCGCAGCAGGCAGATCGGTGGTGGCGGAGCGAACGACCCCGTCGTCGGGAGCGGCTGGGTCGGTGTGCCCACCGGCATGAAGTGCGTCTTCCAGGAACACTGACGACAGCGCCGTCGCAACGGAAGTGACCGTGTGGTTGGTGTGCACGCGCACACCAACCACCGGCGCCGCCGACGAACGTCCCGCGCGATGCTGATCAAGTTCCATCGAGCCCGGAGGATGGCGATGCGCACAGGCGCTGTTCCGCGGGAGGCGCTGTTCGACGTGCTCCGGCTGCCGGCACCACTCATGGCGGAGGTTCGGGACGGAGGTGGCGCCGTGGTGTGGCGCCACACGGCCCGCGACGACGTGGAGTTCGAGCGGTCGGCGGAGGTCGTGGAGGCCGAGCGCCGCGTGGCCGGCGGTGGCTCTCCCGAGGTGGTCGTGGTGCGCAGCCGCAAGCCCGACGGTTCCACCGGGTGGGTCGAGCTCCGCATGTTCGGCGTCGAGAGCGGAGAAGACGGCCACCTGGTCGCCTGTTCCGTGCAGGACGTGACCGAGCACCGGTTCGCGGTGGAGCAGATGAAGCTGCTGCTCGACCGGCTCCCCGTGGTCTTCACCGTCACCGATCTCACGGGAAGGGTCAGGGTGGTCACGGGCTCGACGCTGTTCAGTCCGCAGTTGAACGGCGAAGGCGAACGGGTGGACCAGTTGGTGCCCGTGGGACATCCCGCTCGGGAGGAGGTGCTGCGCATCTTCCGCACCGCGCTGGGCGGACGGGACGCGGACGGGCGTTACCTGTGGAATGGCCGCTGGACGCAGGGCTACGCGGTCCCGCAACGGTGCGGCGACCAGGTGGTCGGTGTGCTCGGTGTCGCGATCGACGTGCACGACCTCGTCACCGCCGACCACGCGAGGTACTCGGCCGAGGCCCGATTCCGGCTGTTCATGGATCGGTCGCCCGCCACGGCGGCGATCCGCGACGAGAACGGCGACTACACCTGGCTCAACGAGGCAGCTCGCCGCGCCTACCAGGTACCCGACTCCGTGCACCCCCCTTTCGCTGCGAGCGCCGCCTTCGCACCGGTGGTGGCGAACGCCATGGACGTGATGCACGCGAGGCTCAAGGAGTCAGGTGGCGCGGAGACGAGGGTGTGGCGGATTCCGCTGGCACAGGGTGAGGTGCACATCTTCGGGCACCGCTTCGCTTTCACCGACGCTGAGGGCCGTTATCTCGAGGGGAACATCGGACTGGACCTCACCGAGCGCGTCCTGGCCGACCGCGAGCTGGTGAGGTGGCGTGACCGCTACCAGGCCCTGTTCGACCGGGCTCCGATTCCCATGCTGGTGCTGTCCGAGACCGGTATCGTTCTCGACGCCAATCCCGCCCTGTGCGAGATCTTCAGCGCTCGGCTCTCGGAGCTGAGAGGACAGGCTGTAGCCGACTTCCACGAGACCGATGACACGCCTGACGCCGAGGAGCAGATCGCCGCGCTGTTGTCCGGGAACCGCCGTGCGGTCGCTTTCGCGCGCAGGTACCGCACACGAGACGGGCGGGTCGTGCACGCGGCTGTGACCTGTGTTCTGGTTCCCGGCGAGGAGGACGGATCCTCTTCGGTGGTCGCGATCCTGCGTCCACGGCGCACCGCCTCGGAGGAGATCAGACCGATCCTGTTGACGGACAACGAAATCGTGGTGCTGGAGATCAAAGCGCTCGGTCTGTCCAACGAGGAGACGGCAGGCCGGCTCGGGATCACTCGGCGAGGCGTGGACTACCAGCTGCGCAGCTTGGCGCGGAAGTTGCGCTGTGCCAACAACAGCTCCCTCATGATCGCGACCGCGTACCACCTGGGTGTGCTCGACCAGCAGAGGTGGCCGCCCCGGGTTCGCAGCAGGTTCCGTGCCGCGGCTGGAGGAGCGCTCGACGGGAGAACTCCGGTCCAGCCGCCCGCATCCGTTCTGGCGCGGCATCTCACCGGAACACCGCCGCCGGTCCCCGACCGCTGAAGACGGCCGGACAGGGCACGACGAGAATCGAACCGCACCCGCGCCCTGCAGACGCACGGCAGACCGGAAAGATGCCGCCCGCGTTCCCGTGGACACTGATGTCCGCGCTTGCGGCGCGCAGCTCTCCGGCGCGCGGTGCGGTGCTCACCAGGTTCATGGTGACATCGACCTGTCGCCACCTTCGCGCGAGGTCCGCCGGAGTGAGGCGGAGCAGCGTCCGCCACGGGCGGAGCGTCGCCGCAGACAGTGCGGCTCAGTCCTCCCGAGGCAGCTTCAGCAGCACCTCGTCCACCCCCGCCCGCAGGAACTGGTCCCGCCGGGAGGCTTGCCGGATCACCGCGGTCACCGCTACGGACTCGGTGAGGCTGCGCACGGCGATCGCGGTGAGCAACCCGTCGTCGTCCGGTGCGGCGATGATCACGCGCGCAGCGGACGGAACCCCGGCACGCCGCAGGTCGCCGGGATCCCGCCCGTCTCCGCGCAACGCCTTGGCACCGTTGGCGAGGGCGGCGGTCAACGCGAACGCGTCCACGTCCAGCACCACGAGATCGTCCGTCGCGTCGGACGAACAGATGTGCCGCAGCGCATCCACCGCCATCGCGCCGTACCCGACCACCACGACATGGCCCGGCATCAGCAGGCCGTGACGTGGTGGCGTCGCGGGCGTCGTGCGTGCTTCACAACGAGAGCATCCACGACTGCGGGTGAGCTCCAGGATTTGTTGGTGTGCAGATGCACACCAACACGAGCCGCCGTGTCGCGTCCTCGCAGAGAAACTCGGTCAGTGGCAAGAACCCCGGTGACTCCCACCACCGCGTCACCGAGAGGTTCTGTCCGCCGTCGCGGGGGCTCTCGCTCCTCTCTCCCGGTGCGAGTGCCCCCGCGCCCTCCGACGGGTCGCGCGTCACTGAACCGCGAGCTGGATGTTCGCCGGGGTGGTGCCGACCACCCGGATCGTGAACTTCTTCAGGGTGGCGCCGTAGTTGATGATCCGCTCGTAGGCCTGGTGGGTCGGGGCCTGAACCGAACAGCTCACGACAGCACAGTTGCCGGCATAGGTGGGCCCCACGGCTCGTCCATCCGCCCACCACGACCAGCTGTAGTAGCCCGAGCCGACGGAGAACGTCGCTCCGGCGTAGAACTCCGGTTTCGCCGCCACGTCGTGGACCTGGCCGAACTGGATCGAGCTCGCCGCCTGCGCGGGTGCGCCGGCGGAGCACAGGAGCGCGACCACTCCCGCCGCGACAACCGCTCCGATCTTCTTCATCGTCATCGCCCGCTCCTTATTCGCTGGTGCCTTTGCCTGCGACGCAACGGTCGCAGAGCACGACCGGCGGGACGCTGAACGGAATGCGGCAATCGGTGCCGGCTTTCCGCCCATCGCGGATGGAGGCACTGCGCAGGCACACCTCGGAATGCCCTAACGAACGGCAACCGCACCGAACCGGCGGGCGCTTAGCGTGGCGCTCGGAACTCGTTGGCGTTCAAGGAGGTTGGCACATGCAGCACAGCAGCACCATCCCGGCGAGGCTGCTGGCGTTCGCGCTGGGCGACGACAGTGGCCGGCCTGAGGTCTCGGGACGGCGGTGGGAGCGCAAGCTGCACACGTTCAGCCGGACGATCGCGAACCGCGTCGGCACCGGGTGTTCCTCACTCCAGGAAGCACTCCTCGCCGTGAGGAGGTTGGAGTTGCTCGTGCAGAGGGAAGTGTGGCCGGCGTCCCCGGCTGGTGATCTCGCCAGTGCGGCGGCACGGTCCGAGCAGGTGGCCGAACGGTGCGCGCAGCTGCGGTCCTCGGTGTTGCTGCTCCTGCTGCGGCAAAGCGGAGAGCACGGCACCGCAGAACGAGAGCTCTGGGCGCAGGCACTGCTCGCCGACCCCGGCACCGCTCACGCCGTCGCAGAAGTGCTCGGTACACCGCTCCCCCGCCGGTGGGTGGTCTCCGCCACCGCTGACGCGCAGCTCGCTCGACACCTGGCCGAGCCGGGGCACCTGATCACCTGGCACGAAGACGTGTGGTGCGTCCTCTCCGCCTGTACCGGCCCCGACGAGGAGCAGTCTGCTCGTCGGGCAGCCGGGAACGCACACCCGGTCGTCGTCGGGCTGGCAGGGCCGGTCCGGTCGGAGGACCTGCCAGACGTGGTGCGGCAGGTCGCGGGGTTCGCCTCGCTCGGTAGCGCGGGCGGGCTGGCGGGAGTGGTGACCGGGCTCGACGTCGTGGTGGAGGCGTCGGTGGCCACCGACGCCGAGGTGTCCGCACGGGTCGCCGTCGTCATGGCGCGACTCCGTGCTGCAGGGGCTCACCTGGTGGAAGCGTTGGAGGCCCTGTACGACCACGACCTGAGCCGTACCAGAGCCGCGCAGGCGTTGGGCGTGCACCGCAGCACGCTCGAGTACCGGCTGCAACGAGTCCGCCGGCTCACCGGGGTCTGCCCGACGTCCACTCGCGGTGTGCTGCTGTTCTCGACCGCGTTGACGGTGGTGCGTGCACGAGGCCGGCGGCGGCTCGCCGGCTGATCCTCAGGCGGTCACGGGTGGCCAGTCCGCCGTCTTCAGCCACCCGTGGTGGTAGGCGAAGGACGTCAGGTGGGCGCGGTCGCTCGTGCCGGTCGACCGGAGCAGGCGGGTGACGTGGTACTCGACCGCCTGCCTGCTCACGCCGAGCGCTCCGGCGATCTGCTGGTTCGTCCTCCCGGAGGCGATCATCTCGACGATCCTCCTCCGCACCGCCGACACCTCGCGCACCGCCGGCCGGACCGGACGGCCTCGCACCGATCGCACGTGCCAGGTCGTCCGCCGTGCTTCGGCCCACACGCGCACAAGGGTGATCTCCGCGGGTAGCACGCTGCCGCACGACGGCCGCGAGATCTCCACCGAGAACCGCCCTACCTCTCCGGAACGGGCCAGGCGGCGCGCACACGCCCTGTCGCGCGCGGCGTCACGGGTGGACAGGAACTCGTACCAGGACCGCCCGAGCAGCGCTCTGCCCGGCCTGCCGACCAGGTCGCTGAACGACGCGCTGACCGCCACCAGCACTCCGGTGGTCGTGGTGATCGCCTGCACCGAATCGGAGGCGTCACGCAGTGCGTGGTCGAGAAGAACGCTTGGTCCGGGCATGTTCACTCCTGGTGTCGAACGACCCCGCGACGCGGTGACTCGGCGTGGTCACAGTCGACGTTTCCGGTGACGGCGAGTGCGAGCAAGGGAGAGCAACGGTGCATCCGCACACCACCCGACCAGCGGAGGCGGCATCGGAGGGCAACACTCCCGTTCGGTGATCCACGTGTGCATGACCGGGTGGCATGCCTGCTTATCCGCATTTCAGCCCGCACCTCCGCTGCCCCTAGCTTGGGGGTGCACGAACTGCGGGAGCGGGACGGGGGCGACACCATGCGGACACCGGTCACAGCGGGCGGAACAGCAGGGCAAGGAAAGTTGGTCGCCCTGATGAGAGAAGTTCCTGAAATCCACACCGGACATACGCCGCACCCGCACGACGTGGTGCTGCAGCACGTCGCCCGTTGCGTGTCCGCCAGGTTGCAGCAGGTCACCGGTCCCCCACGGACAGAGGAGACCGCACCTCTCGTCGACCACTTCGTGGGTTCGGCACTGGCGGGAAACGCTGCCGGAGACACCAACGCGGTTCTGCGGGCGGCTTTGTACGCTGTCCTGCACCACCTGTGGGACCGTGCCGCACCGGACGACCAGCCGCGTCTGCGCGAGGTCGGAGCGTGGTGTGCCGCGCTCGAGTCGGTCGTCACCCGCAACACGCGGCACGCCCTGGCTCGTGCGACCTCGTCCCAGGTTTCGTGGCGCACGGCCAGGTCACGGCTCACGACCGCGTTGGTGGAAGGCGGACAGATCTGTCCCGCCACCGCGAGGCAGGCCGGGATAGCGGTCGCCGGCACGTACGTGGTCGTCTACCTGCTCGCCCCTCCCGACCTCGTCCTCCCAGGCCTGATCTGCGAGCAGGAGGACGTGCTGAGCTCGTCGGACGGCCGCAACCTGGTGGTGCTGCTCCCCGGCTCGCCACCGCGCGCCACCGTCGACGCGCTCATCGGCGATCTCACCGCCGGCCTCGGTGTCCCGGTGAGCGCGGGCCTGTCCCTCCCCCGTTCCCCGAGCGGGATTCCCGCCGCGGTGGCCGAGGCGCGCACCACCGCCCAGTTGGCCGCCGCTGCGGAGCAGCACGGTGGCTGCGCCCTCGACGACGTGCTCGTGGAGCGGGCGCTGTCCCGCGACGAGACGGCCAGGCGGCACCTGTCCGGCCTGCTGACCGCGCTGTCCGGCGGCCCGGACCTCCTGGCCACCCTGGAGGCGCTCTACCGGCACGACCTGGACAGAAGGGCGGCCGCGGCGGCCATGCACGTGCACCGCGCGACGCTGGACTACCGCCTCAAGAAGATCGAGGAGATGTGCGGGGTGCACCCGCTCACGACCCGAGGGGTGCGTCTGCTCTCCTCGGCGCTGTTCACCTCGCGATTGGACGCCGCCCCGCACCACAGTGCATCCGCACACCACGACACCACGCCACGCAGCCTCCGGTCGTGATCACATGCTGAAGGTCCGGCGTGCGCAGGGGAAGGGCGGGCCATGACCGCGTTGCAGGTCGCCCACGAGGCAGGTTCGGGTGCGGTGCCGGCGTGGGACGACCTCAGAGCGTTCCTCGCCGTGGCCAGGACCGGCAACTTCACCAGGGCAGCAGAGGAGTTGCACACCTCCCAACCCACGGTGACGCGGCAGGTCCAACGGCTCGAACGGCAGCTGGGAACCGCGTTGTTCGGCCGCACCCGCAGGGAGGTCTGGCTCACCGCGGAGGGCCGGACGCTGCTGAAGTGGGTCGCGCGGATGGAGGACAACGCGCTGCGCGGCATCGCCGCCTGCACGCGACCGTTGCCTGCCGAGGTGCACATAGCCAGCTACTCCTACTCGGTGGGCCACCTCATGGAGGAACTGGAGGCCGAGGACTCACAGGTGGAGTGGCACGTGGCCACACTCCCGCCAGAACCCGCGCTGCACCAGCTCGCACGGGACGAGGTGCACGCGGCACTCTGCTACACGACGACCTCCTCCCAGCGCGCCGAGATCGCCTCCTCTTCGCAGGGTCTCGCCGTGCAGGACCTCGTACAGGAGCCCGTGTGGCTCGCGCTTCCGCTGGGGCACCGGCTCGCGACACGCGCTTCGATCACCCCGGCCGACCTCGTGCGGGAGAAGTGGATCTCCGCTGGACGCGGCCCGCTGCACGAGATGCTCGCGGAGATGTGCTCCGCCGCGGGATTCGTCCCCGACGTCCGCCACGTCGCCGAGGACCCGTCGACCGTCGGCGCGCTGCTCTCCCACGGCAAGGCCCTCTCCCTCAGTTCGCCCACCATCGACACCAGGGGCGAGTTCCTGTTGAAGCCGCTGGAGAACGGCCCCACCCGGCGGATCTTCCTCGCGTGGAAACCGGAACGGCTGCGACCCGAGGCGACGTCGGTCGTGCTCGCCGCGGCCCGCCGGTGGTACCGGCGGCGGGCCGCGACCAACCCCGACTACCTCGCCCTGCTGAACTCCCAGCTGGGCGAGGCGCTGGAAGCGGATCACCGGGAACGGAGGTAGACGTTGTAGTACCGGTAGTACTGGCTGCCGGTGACGGTGGTCGTGCCGCAGAAACCCTTGTCCCACTGGCCTCCCACGACCACCTTCTCGCGGACGACCGCGTCGCAGGTCTCCTGGTTCCAATAGGAGCCGGCCGGGTAGTGGTGGCCGTCGCGGACCTGGCCGGATGGGTTCTGCGAGTTGAACGACGTGCACCAGTCACCACTGACCGGCGGCGGGGTGCTGCACGCGGGTGGTTGCGGGTCGAGCGTCGGCCATTCGCTCGCCGACGCGACGGCGGGGGCGCAGACCGCACCGACCGCCAAGATCGCCGCGACTGCTCTCGACAACACCACGAGCCACCTCCTGGGGTTCAGTTCCACGAACACGATGTGACCCAACGAAACCACCTCCGTGCGGCTTCGGGAATCCGCGAGTCGCGCAAGTGGCACGACGCGATCCGCCAAGCGTGCAGAGACGGTCGGCCGTCCACTTGGCACAGTCGAACCGATCTCGTCCCCCTTCCCAGAGGAGTCCACGTGAGAAGGTCGATCCGAGTCGGCGCGGTCCTGCTGACGACCGCCCTGAGCGCACTCGGTCTCGCGGGTACCGCGAACGCCGGGCAGTACAACGACATCGCCACCCAGACCGTGTACAGCGCCGCGTGTCCGGAGGCGTACCAGACGCTCGTCGCCTGGAACTCGTCCTCCGCCCGGCCCGGGCAGGTGGAGGCGTCCACGACGGCGAACAACGCGTTCACCGCCAACGACTGCGCCGCGGGCACCGTGCTGGCGCAGCAGTTCCTCGTGGGTTACAAGGACGGAAGGCTCGTCGACTACGGCGTGCGCACGGCAACGGTGAGGGACACGGTGTACACCTGGTCGATCGACCAGAACGCCACCTTCGACTACTCGGCTGTCGCGTACTTCCAGCTGAACAGCTGGACGTGCACGTCCGGCGCGTGCTCACGGGTCCACTACGCCCAGGTGTTCACCGACGGCCGCACCGGCACCGGAATCGCCTGACAGCGCACGGGAAGGGCGGGGTCACGTCGTGGCCCCGCCCTTCCCGTCGTTCAGCACACCTCGGCGTAGAACGTGATGGGCCCGTTGATCTGCTTGTAGGCCGGAGCCGGGCTCACCTCGGCCGATGAGAAGGAGAACCCGCGCCACGCCGTGGTCGTCGGACGCTTCGGCTGGCCGAGGGAACGCCCGGTCGCGATCGGGTCGGTGAACGCGTCGACCGGGCACGCCGGACGTGGGAAGCGGGCGGTGACGTAGTAAGTACCCGGGTTGTCCGCCGACCAGGTGAGCTGCGGTGCGCCGGTCGGTCCGGGGTACGAGTTGCCCGACAAGGACGCGAGCACGGTGTTGCGCCCGTCGACGACCTGGAACTCCAGCGCCGGGGGCGTTCCGCAGGCGGCGGGGTTCGTCAGCGCGGGCAACCGGTACTCGATGGTGATCACACCGCCCGCGGGGTAGCGCGGCGCCGCGCCGCCGGGGCACGTCGAGGCGACCGCACCGGGAGTCGCGGCGAGCACGAGACACGCCGTGGCCGCCGCCACGACGGGGAGCAGTTGGGTGGAACGCATGGGTGTCATCTCCTGGACTCGGACTGCAAGGACCTCCAGCCTCGGAGGAACGACGTGCGGCATCCATGCGCGATGCGCGGAATTCCCCTGTCCGTCATCGGCGGTCGAGCACGAAGGCGCGGCAACGCCCCCTGCGTCGAGTCCGGCGTGGACTTGACCGCCCCTGGTCCGGCCGACCGGCACGGCGTGCACAGCGCACGGACCCTTCTGATCACGCGAATCCAGTCAGCACGACCGAGCCGGCAGCCGGTCGGGCACACAGTGGCTCGGCCGCGACTCGGACCATCCGCGCGGTGCGGAACCTGATGGCGAGATTCCCGTCCTGGCCGGTGCCGGACTCACCAGCAGGACCCCGAGGATTCGAACTACCGGCACGAGCACGTGTCGAGCCGGTCCGCGAGAACAGACCCAATTCGGGAGTCCTCATGAAATTCTCCTTGCGCCTCGTCCCCGTCGTGCTGGTGGCGCTCGCCTCCGCAGTGCTCGGTGCCGCGCCGTCGTCGGCGGCACCACAGGCACCACAGGCACCTCAGGCTGCGGTGAGCGCGAATTCCGACTTGTGCGCGCCGTTCGGCTGCTACGTGTCCAACAAGAAGTTCGTCGGGTTCTACACGGTTCCGGGCGCGTCGCCGCTGTGTTCCGCCTCCGCCGTGGGAGCAGGCACGATCACGTGCGGCTACAACCGCACCTACACCGTGACCGCCGGCGTCAACGCCAGCGTCAACGTGACCCTGATCAAGGACTCGCTGCAGACGACCTTCGGTGTGGACGCCAGTCTCTCGAAGAGCATCGCGATCACCAACGGCTGCACGGCGACGGTCGGTGCCCGCGGCGGCCGGGTGTGGGGCGTGCCCGAGTACTCGAAGTACGAGTACCTCGTGCGCAACAGGGCGATCGGTGGCGGTGGCGCGAACGACGTCGTGGTGGGCAACGGCTGGATCGGCGTGCCGACCGGCATGAAGTGCTACTTCGTGCAGAACTGACCCACGCCCCAGGCGGGGTGCGGTGCTGGACGGCGCCGCACCCCGTTCATCCACGTCACGAAGTCACCACCAGCATCGACACAGCTCTCCTCCGGTGGCGGTCCCGGCTCTTCTCCAGCGTCGTCACGACGTCCCTCCGCACGAGGCCTTCGACGAGCGAGGTGAGCACCGGCCCCTCCACCACGGGGAAGATCCGCACTTCGCCGTGCGTGACGTGCACGAGTCTGAGCAGGAACTCCACCAGCTCGTCACCCTCGGGGGCATCAGGTCGCTCGTGCACGAAGTGGTTGACCAGGGTCAGCGCGAAGTGGCCCGCCGGCACGTCCAGCCCGTCGTGGGGAAGCCGGTAGTTGCGTCCTCCGGGGCGGTAGTCCACGACGAACCAGTGCGCGTTGTCCGTCCACGTGGAGACGAACTTCTCGGGATCGCGCGCGATCAGCGGTCGGAAGAGTTCGGGCTGCCGCAACGCCGTCGCCGCTTCCTGCCGCGCGGTACGGCGCACCGCGTCCAGCAGTGCCGCGCCCGGCAGACCGTAGAGGGGGTCGAGGGCCACGACCTGGCCGCCACGAGACCGCAGCTGCGCGCCGAACGTGCCGGCGGCTCCTCCGACGTCCAGGATCGGGCCCGCCTGCAGGTCGGCCTCGGCCAGCGCGAACATCGAGCGGTAGTCGTGCAGGTCGTGCGACCGCACGGCGACCGCGTGCGGAACACCGGTGCGGTCGAGTGCTCTTCGTGAGGTCACGTGCACTCCCGATGGCGCGGTCGCTGACGCTGCGGCGGTCGCAGTCGCGGCACCCATTGCACCTCGAACCGGTGTCGAACCGCTCACCCACGAGTGTGCATCCGCACTCTTGATCACCATGATCAGCCGTTGCCGTCATGTGCGAACCACGTCAGGAATGGACGATGGGAACGCAGAGCGACCGAGTGGTGGGCCGGAGGGGTCGGAAGACTGATGGGTGACGCTGGGCAGCACACCCGGTTCGACGCGTTCATGCGGCTCGCACCGGTCGGCGCGTGGATCAAGGACAAGGCCCACCGCTACGTGTGGGCCAACGAACTACACCTGCAGCACCTCGGCGGGCTGACGCTGCGGGACGTGGTCGGGCGCACGGCGGAGGAGCTCGGCGCGCCCTGGCACACCGGGGACTCCGACGCCGAGGACGACACGGCCCTGCGCCTCGGCACCCCGCTCGAGGTGCGCGGGGACTACGTCGTCGACGGCACGCGCAGGATCCAGAAAGGACAGGTCTTCCGGCTGTTCCCGAGCGGTGGCGCGGACGAGGAGGGCCTGCTGGCCGGGGTGTTCACCGACGTGACCGAGCTCGAACAGGCGCGGTCGGCGGCCGCGGTCGCGCACGACCGGTTCGAGGCGTTCATGCGGCACGTTCCCGCGGCCGCCTACATCAAGGACTCCGAAGGCAGGCACGTCTGGGCCAACCCCACGTACCTCGCCTTCTACCGCACGACCCTCGGCGAACTGGTCGGCATGTCCACCCGCGATCTCGACCCGCCGGAGCTCGCGACCGGCAACATCGCGGAGGACGAGGCCACGCTGCGCGGCCGCACCGCCCGCCGGATCCGCAACGACGGCTCGCACGGCGAGGCCTGCGCCACCGGCTACCGGTTCCCGCTGCCGTTGCCCGACGGGCAGACCGGGGTCGCCGGCATCTGGATCGACACGACCGAGCTGCACCAGGTCCGCACCGAACTGGGTCGCTGGCGCGACCGCTACCGCACCCTCTTCGACCGCAACCCGACACCGATGGCGATCACGGACCTCGACGGGGTCGTGCTCGACGCGAACCCCGCTTTCTGCGAGCTGCTCGGTCTGCGCGCATCCCAGCTGCGGGACCGCCACGTGCGCGAGTTCTCCGAAGCGGACCAGGACGATGCGGAGCACAGCGCCCTCGCGGACGTCATGGCGCGCCGCACCACCACGGCCAGGTTCCGCAAGACCTACGTGCGGGCAACGGACCAGGCGCGCACGCAGGTCGACATCACCGCCATCAGGGTCAGCGACCCGGCCGACCGCGCCGACACCATCGTCGGTATCGCGCAACCGCTGGCACCGCCACAAACACCGCGCACGACGCTGCGGCTGTCCCCGACCGAGGCCGCTGTTCTCGCCCTGCGCGCGGAGGGCCGCGCCCTCACCGACATCGCCGCCCAGCTGGACATGACGCGTCGCGGCGTCGACTACCACCTGCGGCAGCTGGCCAGGAAGCTGCGCTGTCCCGCGAACAACGCCGGGGCGATCACCGCCCGCGCCTACCACCTGGGCGTGCTGACCCCCGACGCGTGGCCGCCCGTCGTCGTGGCGAGGCACGTGCGTTCCGAGGACGGGGCCGGCCCTCGATGAACGCCAGGGCACGACGTCCGCTCGTCGCGAGCCGTCGTGCCCTGTGCATCGCGGGGTTCTCGGTACGTCAGACCTGCTTGCAGGTCGCGCGGTAGTGCACGTCGACCTTCCAGATTCCGCTCTGGTCGATCGGCACGGTCCGCAGGAGGGTCGTGTCGCCGCACGACACCTGGTGACCCCGGTCGTGGACGTACCGGGCGAGCTTGGCGCGGGCGTCGGTGGAGGCGTAGTTGAACGCCGCCGAGTAATCCGCGCTGTACCCCTGCCCGCTGTAGTAGTAGGGGCTGCCCGCGGCGTTCACGGTGGCGTTCGGCCTGGGTTCGGTGCCCAGCGCCATCGCGGGTCCGCTGTGGACGGCAACCGCCGCGAGAGCGGCACCGCTGACCACGGCGATGCGAGCAATGAGAGAACCGGAGTTCGCAAGATTCATTTCTCGCCCTCGACGTGTGCGAGGAACCTGTACCGCCCGGAAACTCATCGCTGCAGCTCAAGCCGCATATCGGTGCTCGTTGATCACCCCGCCGAGGATCCGCGTGCGGACGGGTCGACAGCCAGAGGCGTCAAGATCGTGCACCGTTCCGGTGTGTTCGTGAACGTCTGGCGGTACCTGGTGGGGCCGGTGCTCGTTGTAGTGCTTTTGGTAGGCAGCAGGGACATGACGCGCGTGACCTTCTCCCATGATGACGACGTGGTCGAGAATCTCGCGGCGGGTGCTGCCGATGATCCGTTCGCAATGCGCGTTCATCCGCAGAGCTCGTGGTGCAGTCGCAATCACACGCAGTTCCTCTGCCTCAACTACGGCATCGAACGCGTCTCCATACTTGCCGTCGCAGTCACGCAGCAAGAAGCGGAGAGACTCCATGCGCGATCCAAGCTCGTCGGCCAAGTTCCTTGCCTGCTGCACCGTCCACTCCCGCGTCGGATGCGTGGTGACGCCGGTGATGCGCAGGCGCCTGGTGCCGTGTTCGAGAAACGCCAGCGCGTACAGGCGTGCTCCGAGCACGGTGTCGATGTGGAAGAAACCCGCCGCGATGATCCCCTCGGCCTGCGCGGTCAGAAACTCCCGCCACGTCGGGCCGCATCGCCGCGGCGCCGGATCGATGACCGCGCGGTCCAGGATCTCCCAGACCGTCGAGGCACCCAGGCGATGACCAAGCCGAACCCAGCTCACCATGGATCCGCCGATGGCCCCACCGCGGATTCTCTCTGGCGAGTCGGAGCACGAGCGCCTTGATCGCTGCTGCGGTTGAGGGACGCCCGGTTCGGCCGCGCGTGGTGTACTCCCACTTGCGGGCGATGAACCTGCGATACAACAGCGAAGCGATCACCCAGGCATGCTCTCAGCTGGGAATACCTCACCGCTCACAGCACCGATGACTTTCCGGGCGGCACAAGCCTCGGCGCAATGCGGCTTCACCGCGCGAACGATCGCCCCGTGCATGCCGTCGGCCGCCTCGAAGGTCGGCGTGATCTCGATGTCGGAAAACCCCCGCGGCCTCCAGTCCGTCGCGGTACTCGGCGAAGGTGAGCGCACCGGCGACACAGCTGACGTAGGAGCCGCGTTCGGCGCGCTCCGCCGGGGTGAAATGGTCGTCGGCGACTACGTCGGAGATACCGAGGCGACCACCGGGACGCAGGACGCGGAAGGTCTCGGCGAAGACGGCGGGTTTGTCGACGGAGAGGTTGATGACGCAGTTGGAGATGACGACGTCGATGGTGTTGCCGGGCAACGGGATCGACTCGATGTTGCCCTTGAGGAACTCGACGTTGGTGGCGCCGGACTTGGCCGCGTTGGCGATCGCCGGCGAGAGCATCTCGTCGGTCATGTCGAGGCCGTAAGCCTTGCCGGAGGGCCGACGCGGCGGGCGGAGAGCAGGACGTCGATGCCACCGCCGGAGCCGAGGTCGAGCACCCGCTCTCCTTCGCGGAGTTCGGCGACCGCGGTGGGGTTGCCGCAGCCGAGTGACGCGGCGACCGCTTCGGCGGGGAGCTCCTCGCGCTGAGCCGCCTGGTAGAGCGTGGCGCCGAAGGTCTCGTCGACCGCGACGGCCTGACCGCTGCAACAGCCGCCACCGCCTTCGGTGATGGCGATCGCGGCCGCGGCGTAGCGGGCTCGGACGGTCTCGCGCAGTTCAGTCTGCTCGCTCATGAGCGGCACTCCTCCAGGTTGTATAGACGTTTGTCTATGTTGTGTTTGCACCGGGGGCGAAGTCGCGTCAATATTGAAGTATGTCGAACCAAGGTCAGGGCTGCTGCGCGCCGCTGTCAGAGGAACCGCTCGCGAAGGAGCAGGCCGAGGAGATGGCGACGGTGTTCAAGGCGCTCGGTGACCCCGTACGACTGCGCTTGTTCTCGATGATCGCGTCGGGGCCTTCGGGCGAGGTGTGCGTCTGCGATCTGACGCCAGCGTTCGACCTCTCTCAGCCGACGATCTCACATCACCTCAAGCTGTTGAGGCAGGCCGGTCTGGTCGACTCCGAACGACGCGGGACGTGGGTCTACTACCGGTCGCGGCCGGAGACCACTGATCGGATGGCCGCGCTCTTGGCGAGCGTGAGCGCAGACCGCGCCTCGGCGTCGTGAGCAACAACGAACGGGACAGTCCGACTCGGACGGTCCCGTTCGTCGTTCAGGCGCGAGCTTCGACGCCCAACTCCGCGAGCAGCCCGCGGATCTTGCGTTCGATCTCGTCGCGCACGAGGCGGACGTCGGCGACGTCCTCGCCCGCAGGGTCGTCGAGGGTCCAGTCGAGGTAGCGCTTGCCGGGGAACACGGAGCAGGCGTCGCCGCAACCCGTCGTCACGATCACGTCGGCGGCGAAAGGCGCCGAGGCCTACATCCGCGAAGAGGACGGCGGTCTCGCGGATCACCCCGTGATCAGCATTTTCGGCAGTTTCCTCGCGGCTGCCGCGGTCTCCGTGGTCCAGGTGGCTCTCACGATCAACGACCTGCTCAACAACGAGACGCTGTCAGCCTCGATCAACGAAGCCCAGGAACTGCTCGACGTCACGATCGAGCGTCCAAAGCCGAGCTGATCTTCGCCACGGTGGCCTTCGCTGTAGGCCCTACGCCGATCAGGGTCGCGGACGCGGCTCCGGTCCAGCCGCCGTAGCCGAGCAGGTGCAGACGCGGCTCCCCGATCGCGGTCGTTCCGTCCACCGCGATACGGCCGTGTTCGTCGCGCAGCTGCAACGGCGCGAGGTGACCGAGAGCGGGCCGGAACCCGGTGGACCAGATCACGGCGTCGGCCTCGGCAAGCACACCAGGATCCATCGGTGTGGCCACGAGCAGACCGCTGTCCCGAGCTTCCCGTACCGGCGGCACCGCCACGATGTCGCCAAACTCGCCGACCCCGCCCACGCGACGGCCGGCGATGTCGAACAGCGCCTTTCCGTCGATCTCGTCGGGCATGTACCGCGGCGGTCGCCGGGTCATCCACGTCAGGGACGCGTGCGGCAGGAGGTCGGCGGCGATCTGCGCGCCTGAGTTGCCGCCACCGACCACGACGACCTTCTTCCCGGCGAACTCCTGCGGGTCGCGGTAGTCGACGGTGTGCAGCTGGCGGCCCGGCAGGTCCATCAGCGGCCGGAAGGGCCGCCACCAGGTGCCGGTCGCGCTGATCACGTGCCGCGCGGACCAGTCCCCGGAATCGGTGCGCACCACCAGCTCGTCGCCGTCATGACTCACCGAGTTCACCACGACCGGCCGTTGCACCGTCACGTCGTAGCGCTTTTCGTAGGCGGCCAGGTAGTCGACCACATGCTGCGCGGTCGGGTAGCCGTCCGAGAAGGCCGGCATCGGCCATCCGGGCAACGAGCTGTGGCGGGCGATCGAGAACAGCCGCAGGGAGTTCCACCCGTGCGGCCACGCCCCGCCGGGCATCGGCTGGGCGTCGAGCACCACATAGGACAGACCGGCGCGGCGCAGGTAGAAGGTGGCGGCCAGACCTGCCTGGCCGCCACCGATCACCACGACATCAGACTTCCGCACGGGCCGCCCAACGACGCCGCAACCACAAACTCACGTAGACGAGCCCGACGAGCACCGGCACCTCGATCAGCGGCCCGACCACACCGGCCAGGGCCTGCCCCGAGGTCACGCCGAACACGCCGATCGCGACGGCGATGGCGAGCTCGAAGTTGTTGCCGGCCGCCGTGAAGGCCAGGGTCGTGGTCCGCTCGTACGACAGCCCGGACGCCTTGCCCAGCGCGTACGAACCAGCCCACATGATCGCGAAGTAGACCAGCAGCGGCAGCGCGATCCGTACGACGTCCAGTGGGCGGCTCGTGATGGTCTCGCCCTGCAGTGCGAACAGGATGACGATCGTGAACAGCAGCCCGTACAACGCGATCGGGCCGACGCGGGGCAGGTACTTCGACTCGTACCACTCCCGGCCCTTCGAGCGCTCCCCCAGCTTGCGGCTGAGATACCCGGCCAGCAGCGGGATGCCGAGGAAGATCAGCACGGACTTCGCGATCTCCCAGGCGGAGAAGTTCACCGAGGCGGTGTCGAGGCCGAGCCAGCCGGGCAGCAGGTCGAGGTAGAACCAGCCGAGCACCCCGAACATGATCACCTGGAACACCGAGTTCAGCGCCACGAGCACCGCGGCGGCCTCGCGGTCACCGCACGCCAGGTCGTTCCAGATGATGACCATCGCGATGCAGCGGGCCAGGCCGACGATGATCAGGCCCGTCCGGTACTCGGGCAGGTCGGCGAGAAAGATCCAGGCGAGCGCGAACATCAGCGCCGGGCCGAGGAGCCAGTTCAGGACCAGCGACAACACCATCGTGCGACGGTCGCGGGTGACGGTGTCGAGCTTGTCGTAGCGGACCTTGGCGAGCACCGGGTACATCATCAGCAGCAGGCCGAGGGCGATCGGGAGGGACACCTCGCCGATCTTCACCGCCTCGAGCACGCCCTGCAGGCCCGGTACGAACCGGCCGAGGCCGAGCCCGGCGACCATGGCGAGGCCGATCCACACCGGCAGCAGCCTGTCCAGGAAGGACAGTCGGTGCAGCACGTCTGGTGCCGCGGTCTGGTTGGTGGTCAACGGGTTCTCCTGGGTGTGGGCAGGCGTGATCGCCCGACGAGGGTCGGGTAGGGCTGTTCGGTCAGATCAGTCGCAGCAGGCGCTGGCGTCGCGCAACGGCCCTCCCGGCGCGAGCACGGCCGCGAGGGTGTCGATGGCGGCGTTGTCGATGCGGTACCAGCTCCACGTGCCGCGACGTTCGCGGCTGAGGACTCCGGCCTGCACGAGGATCTTGAGGTGGTGGCTCAGGGACGACTGCGGCATGTCGAACTGGTCGGCGAGGTCGCAGAAGCAGGCTTCCTGGCCCTCGGTCCGGCGGACCAGCCCGACCAGCTCGACGCGGATCGGGTCGCCGAGCGCCTTGAACAGGCGGGCGGCCGTCGTCGAGTCGAGCAGCGTCTGGTCCTGGCTCGTCATGAGCAAGACCATAGCCGCTTGGATTGACAAAAGTCGATACACCGAGTGTGATCTGCATCGACAAACTTCGGTCCAAGGAGATTTGATGTCCCGCACCAGCGGACTCCCCCAGCACGAGCTCAGCGCCCAGCTGCTCCGGATCACCGACGAACTCTCGGACAAGTTCCACGGCGTGTTCGGGCGCGAGACCATCTCCAAGGTCGTGGACGAGACCTACGACCTGCTCGCCGACAACGCCACCGTCACCACCTACCTGCCTGTCCTGACCGCGAGGTTCGCCCGCCAGCGGCTGACCGACCAGGGCCGCGCCGACGGCCTGACGACCATCACCGTGCCGCAGGTGCTGTTCATCTGCGTGCACAACGCCGGCCGCTCGCAGATCGCCGCGGCACTGCTGGAGCACCACGCGTTCGGCAAGGTCTCCGTGCGCTCGGCAGGCAGCAGGCCCACGAGCACCATCCCCCAGACCGTGACCGACGCGCTCGCCGAGCTCGGCATCGAGCTCACCGAGGCGTTCCCGAAGCCGCTGACCGACGAGGTCGTGCGCGCCGCCGACGTGGTGGTCACCATGGGCTGCGGCGACTCCTGCCCGGTCTACCCCGGCAAGCGCTACCTCGACTGGGACGTCGCCGACCCGGCCGGTGCCTCGCTGAAAGCCGTCCGCGACGTACGCGACGACATCGATCGTCGCGTGCGTGGTCTGCTGTCCGAACTGCTCCAAGACTGAGAAACCCGCTGGAAAGCAAGGAGAAACCGACGTGTCCAAGACTCCCGAAGTGCTGTTCGTCTGCGTGCACAACGCCGGCCGCTCGCAGATGGCCGCGGCACTGCTGCAGCACTACGGCATGGGCCGCATCGCCGTCCGCTCGGCAGGCTCCGAACCCGCCGAGAAGGTCAACCCCGCCGCCGCGGCCGCACTGGCCGAGTGGGGCCTGGACATCACCGCCGAGATCCCGTCGAAGCTCACGACCGCGGACGTCGAGGCGTCCGACGTGGTGATCACCATGGGCTGTGGCGACACCTGCCCGGTGTTCCCCGGCAAGCGCTACCTCGACTGGCAGCTGGAGGACCCGGCCGGGCAGGGCATCGACGCGGTCCGGCCGATCCGCGACGACATCGACCGCCGCGTGCGCGGCCTGCTCGCGGAACTGCTCGACTGACTCAGTCATGACGAGCGATCTTCACCGCTGAGATCAGCAGGATGATCGCGAGCGCGGGGATCAGGACCAGGTCGGGGACGACTCCGAGGAGCAGTCCGCCGAGCAGGGCGCCGACGATCGACCCGGCGACCATGACGGTGGCGAAGCGCAGGTTCTGACGCAGGACGCTGAAGCTGTTGTCCCTGCTGTAGCGGGCGAAGGCCACGAGCATGGTGGGCCAGGACTGCCTGGTGATCGCCACGACCGGCCGGCAGCCCGTCGACGTGCTGGGACCGTTGCCGCCCAACGTCCGTGCCACGGACTACGTCCCGTATTCGAAGCTGTTGCCGCACGTCGACGTGTTCGTCTGCAACGGCGGGTTCGGCGGCGTGCAGCAGGCGCTCGGATGCGGCGTTCCGCTCGTGCCGGCAGGGGAGACCGAGGAGAAGATGGACTCCACGGCGCACGCGGCGTGGACCGGTGCGGCCGTGAAACTCGCCACCGGCAGGCCGCACGCCGAAGACATCCGCAAGACGGTCGGCACCGTGCTGGGCGACGACTCCTTCCGCTCGGCCGCACGGCGACTCCAGGCGGAGTACGCCGAACACGACGCGCTGCGCGCGATCGGGAAGCTCGTCGCCGAGCTGGGCGAACCGGCGGCGAACGCACAGCCGCACAACCGGCCCGCCCGACTCCCTACCCGGCCTGACCCGTGCGGCCGGTACCGGCGTTGCGGTTGGTCAGCGTGACGCGGACCGAGCGTCGCCAACGACATCATTTCCCGCGAGCTCGTGACGCCTGACGACGTCGGCGGCGTGCGACCGTTGCGGGACTTCACAAGCAGCGCCGACGGGGTCGTGATGCAACGGCACAACACCGGAGACCTGCTCTTCGACCCCGTGCACCTGGTGCGGTACGTCTCGACCGCGCTGCCGGGTCGGACCCGCAAGCACCTCGTCGCTCACCTCGCAGGCAACGCCGAAGGGCTGACGAACCTCGCGACGGGGACCGCACCGGTGCCGAGACGCCGATGTACCCGTCGCCGCAGGCACGGCTCGATGCGATCGAGCAGGGCGCCACGCTGCCAGGCGCACGGCTGCGCGACTGTTTCGACGTCAGCGCATCCGCACTGGACGACGCTCCGGCCCGGATGACGGACGAACAGTGGAACGCGCGAATCCGCACCGCGCAAGGCCGAAGGTTGCCCGCGAGCGAAGAGCCGTGGTTGCGTGCCCGCGAACTGGTGGTGCACGCCGTCGACCTCGCCACCGATGTCCCGTTCGCCGCTCTGCCGAGAGACTTCACCACCGCACTGACAACGGAGATCCGCGCCAGACGCGGCACCGTTCCCGAAGTGCACGGCGAGGCAGCCGAGATCGCCGCCTGGCTGGCGGGGCGCGCCTTCCACGACGTCGTCACCGCATCGGGCCAGCCCGCTCCCGCAGTGGCTCTAACCGAGAACGCGGTGGACGAGGTAGGCGACGCAGGCCAGCCCGAGCAGCACCGTCGTGGCGGCCAGTGCCAGCACCGGCACACCGGGCGAGGGCGCGGTCCCGGCACGGACCAGGCCCCGGAGCACCCGCCCGTAGCGGAGCGCCGAGGCCAGGTACGCCCACCCGGCCAGCGCGATCCCCGCCAACCCGAGCCCGACCGCGAGACCACCACCGACGGCCTCGGCCGCGAACTTCACGGACGTCGCGCACGCCACGGCGAGAGCCAGACACGTGCGCCGCCACGCCAGCAAAGTGCGCTCGGGCTGCAAACCGGAGTCGAACGGCGTGCTCACCAGAAGAAGCCGATCACCATCAGCACGACCGCGATCACCACGCCGAGCGAGAGCACCGCTCCCAACGCGGGCGAAGGCAAGGTGCGGTCCTCCCGCAACGCGCGCTCAGTCCGCATCCAGCCGAACCAGGCCCGTACCGCCGACAGCAGCCCCAAGGCCACGAACACACCCGCAGCGGCGGTGCGGAAGCCGTGCTGAATGGGCACTTGCAGGGCCTCCAGCGCGACCCCAGCCGCGAGGAACGCCAAGGACGTGCGGATCCACGCCAGGAACGTGCGCTCGTTGGCGAGGCTGAACCGCGGATCCGGCCTGCTCCCACATCGGTACACAGAGGACGGAAAGGGTGTCAGCTCGTCCCGGCGAGAATTCCGTTCGTCCATGCCCAATTCTAACCGAGTCGACGTAGTCCAAAGAGGACAGAAGCATCGAGGGCGGGAGAATCCCGCTGCACGGCAGAAACCGGGGACGGACGGCCACATCGCGTCGGCTACGGGCACCACGAACCTGGCCGGGCGGCCTGACCTGCGCATCACGCGGCCGCAGGCTCATACTCGTCGATCAACCGTCGAATCATCGGCAGTGTCCAGGACATGCCGCTCCGCCTCACCATCGGGTGGTCGGGGCTCGGCCGCGTGCAGTGCCGCGCTCCCACCGTCGACGGCAGCCATGGCGAGACACGTAACGGTCCAGCACTGATTTCAGGTGATGAGCGACCTGACGGTGCGAGCGAACCGCGTGCACGGCAGTCGACTCACGCGAAGCGCAGCAGGCCTTCACCAAGGGAGCGCAACAGGTCGGCACCGTCGAGCTGGCAACCTCTTGCCCGAGCCAACAGCCAAAAGGCATCGTGACGACGCCCTGTCCATCGCCACCCGAACAGACCACGAGCGGGCCACACCAGAAATCCGGCCAGCTCACCGACACGGCGAACCAACTCAGCGATGTCATCCCACAGTGCTGCAGGCCCCTTCCAGATCGCAGCCGACCCATGTCGGCGGTGAGTTCGCCTGCGCCGTGCGAGGTGGTCGCCGGCCTCTGTCCCAGCCCGGAGTCCTCCCCCACGGGCCACTCAAACCAGGCTCGACATGCTCGCCTGGATCACCTTCCCTCAAGGCCCGCGTGATGCCTCGACACCGAGAGCCATCCGTCCGGGGCTTCAGCACCACGACCAGGACACGCTTCCCGAGGCCGCAAGAAGCAGCCACCCCACGGCGGCGTGGGTCAGGCGGTCGTGACGTCGTAGGTGTGGCCGGCGAGCCGCAGGCGATCGATCAGAGGCCGGCCCATCGCCGTCGCAGGCGTGAGAGAGCCGGACCGCTGCGGGAGGTCGTCGAGGGCCAGGCACAGGGCGCTCTGCCCGAGCATGACGGCCGTGGCGGCGTAGCCGGGATCACCTGGTCCGGCGACCGTGGCCCGGTAGCGGCGCCCCGAGCCGGTGGTGGCGTGCAGCACCGAACGGAACCAGCCCTTCGCACGAGCCTGCTCACTGGGCCCGGTACCGGGCGCGGGCAGCACCCGGTCGAGCAGGCCGCGGACGGGCTTGACCGACATCGCGCCGACCAGCCCGGCCAGCCCACCGGTGATACCGGCCGCCATGAGCGCTCCGGTGACGCCCTTCCCCGCGCCCATGACCTCGCCGTAGCGCAGCTGCGGCCCGTAGGCCCAGTCGAGCAGGGCGTTGCTGCGCCGCACGATGCGGGTGTTGAACGGGGCCATCACGAACGGCGCCTGCCACGTCCCGTCGGCGGCGCGGGAGGGCATCCCCGCGTCACGGGGCTGGGCGGGCGCCGGCTCCGCTGCGCGGTCGGGACTGAGCGCATGCGGATCGGCGGCGACGCGGCGCAGGCCGGGATTGCTCTCGTAGGCCTCGATCTGCGCCCGCAGCGAGTCGATCGTGCCGCCGCTGAAACCGCCGCGGACCGCAGCCACCAACCGCACGTCGGTGAGCGGACCCGCGCCGTCGGCCACGGCCCGCTCGTGCAGCAACACCATGCCCAGGTCCGACGGAATCGAGTCGTAGCCGCAGGCGTGCACGATCCGGGCTCCGGACTCCAGGGCCAGCTCGTGCACGGCGTCGATCGCGGCCCGGACGAACAACACCTCGCCGGTCAGATCCGCGTAGTGCGTGCCGGCCCGCGCGCACGCCTCGACGACCGGGAGCCCGTAACGCGCATACGGGCCGACGGTGGTGGCGAGCACCCGCGTCGACGCGGCCAGCGCCGCCAGCGCGACCGGGTCCCCCGCATCGGCGACGACCAGCGGCCACTCCCGCGCCGCCACAGGCAGCGAGGCCCTGGTGGCGGCGAGCTTGTCCGCAGACCGCCCGGCCAGCGCGAACCGCACGCCCTCGGGGGCGTGCCGAGCCAGGTATGCGGCCGTCAGCGCCCCCACGAACCCGGTAGCGCCGTAGACGACGACGTCGTGCTCACGATTCATGACCGTCAGCATGCCCCCCGGCTCCGGCCACCGCACCGGTCGGGTGGCCTCGGCGCGGTATGGGAAAAACGCGGTCGTGCTCCCACAACGCCGTGCTCACCCGCAGGCCGCTCGCGTGACTGGCACGATCGGGCCGACGTGCTGTTCGCCACGAGCCTTGCTGTTGAGCCACCGTGATCGCGCTGTCGAAGTGATCAACTCCGATCCCGTCTGCCACGCCCCTTGCTGGTGCTGCTCGGCGGATGGACCGCTCAGCGCTCATCCGCTCGCTGAGGACGTGGGCCTCTTTGCCCGAGCATTCGGCGGAGCAGACGTGGTGGCAGCCGGTGTCGGCGCACAAACCGCGTGCGTGCTCGCGCGGCACCTCGACGTCGAACGGGCTGGTGGGTCGGGCTCGCCGTTCGAGCTGCCGCCACAGATCCGCGAGCACTCCCCGGCCGGCTGATTCCCGGACCCGGTGGCTCTCGGCGGTCGCCGACGTCACCGCCGGGACCGCCAGAGATCTCCGCTGAGCCTTCCAGAACGCTCCGGCCCCAGTTGCGGTCACCGATATGGAGCATCAGGGGCGTCGCAACCTTTGCGCGCTCCTGCCGCAACCGGATCACAGCACCTCACGGGCACACGTTCCGTTGTGAAGCCTGGTGACGCGCTGCAGGAGCCTCATCCAGGCGGAGTCGGCGCCTCGCGGATGCCTGAGTCGAAGGACACCTCCACAGTGGCGAAGCGGTTCGCGTCGACATGAACGTCGACCGGTTGAGCGACTGGCAGCGGTGTTCCGGCCAGGTTCGCAGCGTGCAGCGTGTAGTCGCCCGGCGCCAGGGCGATGCGGAACCGCCCGTCCTCGCCGCTGGTGACCGTGACGACGGCTTCGTCCGAGCCCGCTCGAGTCACCCTGAGCTCGGCGGCGAGCGGTTCGTCCGGGCAGGGTGGCGCATCGCGGGCCGGCGGGCAACCTCCGTCCACCACGGTCGTCCCTTCGACGCCGGAGGCCCGCGGTGCCGCTGGCACTTGCCCGCATCCGACAGCCAGCAGCACAAGTGCCGATACCACGGTCACGCGCTTCATCGGCAACACCACCACAACATCACCGGAAGGTGGCGGGACGCCGCCGGCCCGCCACCTTCAGCTTGTCAGGAGAAGAGCACGTTGTGCGGCTCCGAGTAAGCGCCTGCCGCGCCGCAGTGCCCGCCGGTGATCGCGAACCCTGCGGCGACCCATTGGGCCGGGTTCGCCTTGTAGGTGCGCACCGTGAGGTAGTCACCCCACCGGTAGAGCCCGCCGGTGGAGGTGCAGGTGTTCCCGCCGCCCCACAGGTAGTAGTTCGGTGACGTGTCGATCGCGTTGGCCGGTGAGTTGTTCACCGCCGCGCCAGGGTAGTAGTGCGTGGTACCAGTGCCACCGCCCCAGGCGAAGGTGTTGCCGACGCGGCCAGCGTTGTTGGGCGCCATGGACATGAACTGGATCGCGCCCCAGGTGCCCCACTGGTCACCGGCACCGATGTAGGCCTTGGTCGACTCGTTGAACCACACGATCCTCGTGTACGGGAACGGGTGCGCGGCGTCCTGCTTGGCGTTGAAGGAGAATCCCAGGATGCCGCTCGCCCGGTAGGCGCCGAGCGTGCGGGAGTCGGCGAACTGGCACCAGTTGCGCACGACGCCGTCCGTGCTGCCGCAGTTCTGCCCGCTGTTGCGGGTGAAGAAACCGTACGACGCCACGGTCCGGTCCCACCAGGAGTAGCTGCCGGAGCTCTCCGCCCACGCGTAGACGCGGAACGACGAGCCATTGGTCTGACCCCAGTTGCTGCCCCAGAACAGGGTGTCGGTCGAGCCGGGGACCAGCTTGAAGGTGAAGCTGTCCGTGCGGTTGAGGAAGTTGTAGCTGAACCCGCTGCAGGTGCTCATCGGGAACTTCGGCAGCCGCACGATCGCCGAGCCCTGGGGTCCGGACGCCGGGAAGAAGTTGGTCGAGATGGCCACGAAGTTGTTGGTGATCGTGATGTCGTTGTAGTCCAGCGTGGTGCCTGCGGCCAGGCCGAACCACGTGGCGTCCATGTTCCAGAAGCACCAGTTGGTGAACGCGCCCGCGCCGGCCGCGGACGCGTTGGCGATCACGAGCCGGTTGTTGTACTGCAACAACCAGAACTGGCGGCCCGTCGCGGCGTCGTACTGGGTCACCTGGTCACAGCAGAACCCGCTGCCGAACAGCGTGAACGGGTCGAGGAAGTTCCACGTCGCCCCGTTGTTCGTCGACCGGCTCGCGTACCAGTTGCCGACCTGGAAGATGTTGGCGCCGTTGGCGTCCGTGCTCGGTTCCTGCACGAACGACGAGAACGACGCACCACCAGAAATCCCGCTCGCCGGGATCGTCGAGTTGCGCAGCACGCTCGCGGTCGCGGCACTGATCCCGCCGGGCACCGCCATCTCGGGCCCCAGGGCGCCGTGACGCGGCTCAGGTCCCTGCTTGCCGAGGTTGGCGGTCTGGTTCTCCTTGGCCTGCTTGCGCCCGGTGAGTTCGGCGATCTGCGCTTCGGTGTAGCTGCGCGGCTGGTCCGACACCGCAGCGGTGACGCGTGCCCCCGCCGTCACAGCACGGTTCTGCGTCGCGTTGATGCTGACCGGCGCAGCACTGACCGCGACCGGCGCGGACAACGTGCCCGCCACCAGCACGCTAATTACAAGAATTCGCGTGCGTCTACCACGATATTCGTCACGAAATGGCATGTATCGCATACACCCTCGCTCCACTGGTTGAAACAGGGTCCACCGAAGCGTCGTCCTGACAGACATTTCACAAACAGGGACGAAGGGCCTGACTTGCGCACACTGGACCGAATGTCGCGCATTAGAATCCTTGATGTCAGCCGAATGCGAGCCTTCGATATTCATCCAACACCAATCAACCGACGGCACAGTCGTTGCTATCTGTCATGCACGTTCTGGGGTATTCATGAGAAGAATGCGGACTATCCGTTGGCGCCGCGCGTCCTTGTGCAGCACGGTGACCGGCCTGTTGGTCGCGTCGCTTTCGACTGCGACCACGCCGGTCCTGGCAGGCCAGGACCGGGACACGGCCGTCACGAGCAGGTGATGCCCCGACCGCAGTGCGACACGTCGGGCGCCCCGGTCCGCAGGGGACCGTCCAGCCTCGGACCGTTGACCTGTCGGCCTTGCCCGGCCGCCGGGGGGGCCGCCTCGCATTCACGCCGCACCGAACGAGGCGATGCTGCCGCTGGCATCGCAGTGGGCGTTCATGCGCGGCGTCTGGGGCGCGCTGAGCGGCACCCTCATCTCGTCGGCTTCGAAGACGGCGTCGAAGGACGCGGTGTACTTGCGGTCGATCGGGAGGAAGCGGAGGGACTCGACACGGCTACCCACATCGCCGGCGAGGTCACGGGCCTGCCGGATCGCCCGCTGTGCGGTCGGATGCGCGGTGACACCGGTGATGTGGAGCGTGCGGGTGTGATGTTCGAGGAACGCCGATCAGCCGCCGCCGGAGGGCTGTGCACGCAGACTTCCACTTGCGACGACGGCTTTCACGAGCCCCACAGGTTCTCGCCGATCAGGGACGGCCCCTCCCCGGGTGACCCCGGAACGCCACTCCCGCCCACCGCCGGGAGGAAATGCCGCAGGTCCCGATCGGAGCAGGACTTTGCGACCTGACGCCCCCCGATGTTCCGATGAAAGTGTTCGTGCGTGCCGACAACCACGTGCGTCCACTTGGGCAGCGCACCGGTACTCGTGACAGACTCCGCGAGTGCGTGCTTGCACGACGTGGTTGCGCTTGACCAGTTCGTGATGCCACCTCGGCACCGCGGCCGGGCCCGCCGAACGCCGTCGCGTTTGGGCCGGCCGCTCCTGTGGTATCGACCAGAACCATTTCTGTCCCGTTCCGGAGGGTGTTCATGCAGATCCAGGTCAACACCGACCACAACATCCACGGTGGCGAACGACTTGCCACCTATGTGACCACCGACCTGGAAAGCAGTCTGTCCCGGTTCAGCGGTTGGCTGACCCGCGTGGAAGTCCACCTCAGCGAGGACGGGGGCAGCAAGCCGGAGGACAAGAAATGCGTCATCGAGGCGCGCCCAGGAGGCAAGCAGCCGGTCGCGGTCACCCACCACGCGACCACCGTGGACGACGCCTACACCGGTGCCGCGCACAAGCTGGGAAGGGTGCTGGACTCCCGGTACGACCGCGCCCACGACCACAAGGGCAGTGACAGCATCCGCCACATGCCCGCCCCGGAAGACCCCGAACTGGTCGGCACGATCGAGGACCAGCCCCGGAACTGATCGAAGCGAACTGGCGCGGTGGACGTCATCAGCCGGACCTCTGGTCGGTTCAGCCCGGCCGGAGGTCCGGGCCCGTGCACCCGACGTGGGGCGCTCGCTCCGGTCGGGTGCACGGCGCTGAGACCGCGCTGACAACGGCGCCGCGGCTGCAAGTGATCGGTGTACCCCGGCAGCGGACCTCCTCCGGTCCCGGAGCTCCTGCGAGCGTCCGGTCCGGCACCGGCGCAGGTGAACGAAGTTCCCGTCTCGGTGTTCCGGCCTCGGCCCGAACCGGGGCGGAGGACGGCCTGCGGCGGGGACCACCGGCTCTGCACCGCGGGGTGTGGCGAGCAGGGCCCCTGACGCATCAGTCGACGCAGCCAGGTGGATCTCGCGGCGGTGGCCGAGGCGGCTGCCGCGTCCTGTTCTCCCGCGGTGGACGTGGAGGGGCTGTCCAAGACCTGCGGGTCGGGCCTGGCCGACCACGACCTCCAGGCGTCGAGCGCCTTCGCCGACCTCCGCCGCTACCCGCTCGGCCACCTCGACGTGTGCTCAGGGGCAGCGTGCGATCAGATCAGCGACGAACAGCTCGCCTTCCCGCCGGCCCCACCTCTGCTCACCGGACCGGTGAGAGATGTCCCGGCCGGAGACAACACCCCCGGCGCTCCGCGGCCCGAGCGCGGGCCCTCACGCGGGTGGATCGGCCGGAGGTCTCGTGACCGCGCCGGCCGCCCTTCACGTCACGAGGTCGCCGGGTGGACCTCGTACAGGTGCTGGTCGGCGTCGAGGACCGCGAGGGCGAGACCGGCTTCGGCGACCTCGGCGGCCAGCACCCCGGGGCTCGTCACCGCCCACTCGTCGGAGGCGGTGAGCTCCGTCAGCACCTCCCCGTCACGCTCGACCCGATAGGTCATGTTCCAGGTGATGGCGTTCTCCCCGGACGGCTCGGCCGCCGCGACCCCGACGTAGGTCAGCCCGCCGACCCGCACCTCGGCCATGGGCGTCGCCGACACGCGGACCGGGATGAACGGCGGCTGGAGGTTGAGCACCGCCCGCCCACGCGCGTCGAGACGCCCGGCGAACAACCGCCAGAGGGCCTGGCGTTGTGGCGGTGGGAAGTGGCCGAGCACGTTCATCGCCACGATGCCGGACAGGCGGTCCGGCAAGGCGGCGGACAGCACGTCGTCGCCGAGAACGGTGACGCGGCGCCTGAGGTCCTCGTCATCGGCGCAGCGTGCGAGCAGCGCCGTGCGCAGGGCCTGGTTCGGTTCGACGGCGACGATCGCGGCGTCGGGCAGTGCCGCCGCGAGGACCGCGGTGCCCAGTCCGGTGCCCGCGCCGATGTCGAGCACCGGCCCGGTGCTGGTGTCCATTCCGGACACGGCACGCGTGAGAGCAGGGCCGAGCCCGGTCCACGCGTCGCGCAGCAACACGGCGACGTGCTCGGCCGTGCGGTCGTAGAAACCGTCGGACATGAAGTTCCTTTCAGCAGTGGTGCAGCGTCGTCGGGGTCTCGACGACGCGGCGTGCTCCGCACCGCGAGCCGCCGGCCCGCGCGGGTGATGACTGCGTCCGAAGAGGACGGTCAGGCGGCGGGGCCGGGCAGCAGACCCGGGGTCGACCACCCCCAGGTTGCGGGAAGCGGTGCACGACAACGCCACGCGCGCCTCACGCCGGCCCGATTCATGCACCGATCGCAATTCGACACGCAGCGTGCTCCCCGTCATAGTCGCGATCACCCCACCAGGTGAACATGATACTCGTTTTCGTGTATGAATGGTCAGCGCGTGCCGGTCGTCGCCACGCGCTGTTGCCTTGAACGCGAAGGAGATCCGGTGAGCGTGGTGCGGGCCGACACAGCGATCCCCCTGGACGAGGTCGTCGAGGCGGTGGCCGAGACGCTCGACGTTCCGCCCGCCTCGGTCGGCGTGGACACGCCGCTCATCGCGCTCGGACTGGAGTCGTTCACGGCGGTGCGCCTCCGCCGCCACCTGCTCGACACCACGGGAGTCGCTCTGGCGTTGACCGACTTCCTCGGACAGGCCACCGCGCGCACCGTCGCCGCGGCGCTGAACGCGCAGGACGAGGACGCGGGTGGTCCTTCGGCCGACGAGCCCAGCGACGAGTCGTTCCCGCTCACGCCGATCCAGACGGCGTACTGGGTGGGCCGTGACCCGGGATTTCCCCTGGGCGGCGTCGCGACGTTCTACTACCGCGAGTTCGAACACGACACACCGGTGGGCCACGACGAGGCCGCCCGGCTGGGTACCGCGTGGAACGCGCTCGTGCGGCGGCACTCCGCTCTGCGCATGGTCGTCGACGACGACGCCACCGGCCGCGTGCTCGCGACCGTGCCGCACCACGAGATCCCGGTGACCGACCTGCGCGACCTGCCGCCGGACGAAGCCGCGCGCGTAGCGGCGGAACTGCGCGAGAAGTGGTCGCACCAGACTCGACCCACCGGGTGCTGGCCGCTGTTCGACCTGAACCTCGTCCTGCTGCCTGGGCAACGCAGCCGCGTGTGCGTCGGGGTGGACGTGCTCTCGCTCGACCTCGCCGGCTGGATGCAGGTCATGGGCGAATGGGGCGCGCTCGTCGCCGACCCGGACACCCCGCTGCCCGAGCCCGGCACCACGTTCGCCGAGGTGGCCCGCCGCCGGGCCGCGCAGCGACTCGGCCCGGACGACGACCGCGCCCGCCGGTACTGGGCGGACCGCGCGCTGCCGCCGGGCCCGGCACTGCCCACCGTCACCGACGTCGCGTCCGTCAGGCGGCACAGGTTCACCAGGACCGCCACCGAACTGGACGCCGAGCGCTGGGCCGCGCTCAGGCGGGCGGCTTCCGATCACGGTGTGAGCCCGACGGCGTTGCTGCTCGCGGCGTGCGGACTCACGCTCGCCCGGTGGAGCCCGGTCGCCGACTTCTGCCTCAACACGACGCTGTTCGACCGCCCCGACGACCCCGAACTCGCGCACGTCGTCGGCGACTTCACCTCCACGATGCTCGTGCGGATGCCGGTGTGGGAGGCCCGCGACGGCTTCGCCGCCTACGTGCGCGCGGTGAACGAGCGGTTCTGGTCGGACATGGACCACCGCGGGGCCGGCGGGACGCAGGCCGTCCGGCCCGGCGGGAACGCGATCGATGCCCCACCGCACCCGGTGGTCTTCACCAGCGGGCTCGGCCTCACCACGGGCGACGCGGACCCCGCGGCGTGGCTCGGCTCCGAGGTCTACGGGATCTCGCAGACGCCCCAGGTCCTGCTCGACCACATCGTCCACGAGGAGGCCGGCCGCCTGAAGGTGTGGTGGGACGGCGTCGACGGCGTCTACCCCGAGGGGCTCGTCGCCGGAATGGCCGACGCACACCTGCGGCTGCTCACCGCCCTGGCGGGGGAGCCGGACAGCTGGGAGGACCCCTCGCTGGGCTGGACACCGTCCTTCCGGCCGGACGTGCCGCTGGACGTCGCGCCGTTCGCCGACGCCGGACCGCTGCTCGACGACCCGCTGCGGGCGGCCGCGGACCTCGACCCCGGCGCACCGGCGCTGCTGGACTCGAGGTCGTCGCTCAGCCACGGCGAGCTCGCCCGTGACGCCGACGCGATCGGCCGCCGTCTCGCCGCGTCCGGTGTCGGCCCCGGCGACCTCGTCGCGGTCTCGGCACCCAAGAGCATCGACCAGGTCGTGGCACTGCTCGGCGTCGCGGCCAGCGGCGCCGGCTACGTCCCGGTCGAGCCGTCGTGGCCGGTCGAACGAGTGGCTTCGGTGTGCGCGCAGGCGGGGATCGAGCACGCGCTCGTCACCGGCGACGTCCCGTCGATCTGGCCGGAGACCGTGCGCGTCCACCGGCTCGACGCGGCGGACGGCGGTTCCACCGCTCCCGTGCGTCCTTCGCCCGAGGAGCTCGCCTATGTGATCTTCACGTCCGGTTCCACCGGCCGTCCCAAGGGCGTGGCGATCGAGCACCGCGCGGCGCGCACCACGATCGACGACCTGGTCGACCGGTTCCCGATCACGCGCGACGACCGGATGCTCGCGCTGTCGGCGTTCAGCTTCGACCTCTCCGTGCACGACGTGTTCGGCGTCCTCGGTGTCGGCGGCGCGCTGGTGGTGCCGGACGCCGAACGGCAACGCGATCCGGAGCACTGGCTGGACCTGATGGACCGGCACGGCGTCACGCTGTGGAACACGGCACCGGCGCTGCTGGAGATGCTGGTGGAGTACGCGGAGATCGATCCCGCCCTCGCCCGCCGGGCTCTGCGGGCGCTGCGGCTGGTGTTCCTGTCCGGCGACTGGATCCCCGTCACCCTGCCCGACCGGCTGCGCGAACTCGCTCCGCAGGCGCAGGTGGTCAGCCTCGGCGGCGCCACCGAGGCGTCGATCTGGTCGATCTGCCACCCGATCGGCGAGGTGGACCCCGAGTGGCCCAGCATCCCCTACGGCAGCGCGCTGCGGGGGCAGAGCTTCCACGTCCTCGACGAGGAGGGTCTGCCCGTGCCGGTCGGCGTGCCAGGTGAGCTGCACATCGGCGGTGACGGACTGGCGCGCGGATACGTGGGCGACGCGGAGCAGACCGCACAGCGGTTCGCGGTGCACCCGGTGCTGGGCCACAGGCTCTACCGGACCGGGGACCTCGGGCGGTGGCGCCTCGACGGGACGATCGAGTTCCTGGGCCGGGCCGACCGGCAGGTCAAGGTCCGCGGGCACCGCATCGAGCTCGGGGAGGTCGAGTCCGTGCTCGACCGCGCTGCGGGCGTGCGCAAGTCCGTGGCCGCCGTGGTTCCGGGACCGGACGACAGGCCCAGGCTGATCGCCTTCGTGGTGCCCGCCGACCCCGCCGCTCCCCCGGCCGCGCCCGACCTCTCGGCGCACCTGCTGACCAGGGTGCCGCAGTACATGGTGCCGTCGCGGTTCACCTTCCTGCCCGAGCTGCCGATCACCGCCAACGGCAAGGTCGACCACACCGCGCTGCCCAACCCCTACCGCCGCGACGAGATCCCCGCGGCCGTGCCCGAACAGTCCGCTGTGGACGTTCGAGAGCCATTGTGGCTGACCGAGGCCGTGGCCCGTGCCGCCGAGCTGGGGCTCGAGGTGTCCCTGACCGTCGGGCCCGGCGCGCACACACCGTCGGACGCGCTCGCCGCGGCGGCTCAGTGGAGCCGCGCCACCGCGACGGCGGCCGCGGCTCTGGGAGTGGAGCTCCGCGAGAGCCTCAACGCGGACGGGCTGCTGCGCCTGACCGTTCCCGCGGCACCGGCACGGCAGCGGCCCGTCGCACCGCGCACGGGGGTGGCCGCACCGCCCGTCGCAGCGGAGGCGGCCGCACAAGCCGTCACGGCGGGGGCGGCCGCACCGGCCGGCCCGGAACTGGAGGAGACCGTGCTCGCGGTGTTCCGCTCGGTGCTCGGACCGCACGCCGACGCGACCACGTCGTTCTTCGAGCTGGGCGCGACGTCGCTGAGCCTGGTCCTCGCGTACCGCAGGCTGACCGCGCAGGGCTTCGGGACGCTGACCGTCGTCGACCTGTTCGCCAACCCGACCGTGCGGTCACTCGCCGCGTTCCTCGCACCGGTTGCTGCCCCCGAACCCGTTCCCGATCCCGTTGCGGCCGTGCCCCGGCCGCAGGGCCGTCGTGACGCACGCCGACGCGCCGAGCAGGTCGTCCGATGATCGCGATCACCGGACTCGCGTGCCGTTTCCCGGGCGCCGTCGACACCACCGCGTTCTGGGAGCTGATCAGGACCGGGCGCAGCGGCCTCACCCGGTTCACCCCGGAGCAGCTGCGTGCGACCGGAGTTCCGACCGACCTGCTCTCCGCACCGGGCTACGTCCCCGTCGGCGGGCTCATCGAGGACCAGGACGCGTTCGACCCCGACGCGTTCGGGCTCACCGACGCCGAAGCGGCGCTGATGGACCCGCAGCAGCGGCTGTTCCTGCAGACGTGCTGGCAGGCGCTCGAACAGGCCGGCCACGGCGGCGGCGTAGGAGCGGGCACCGTCGGCGTCTACGCGGGCGCGTCGCACAGCGCGTACCTGGAGAGCAACCTGCGCGGACGCTGGGACCCCACCGGCGGCGGAGCCGATCCGGTCGGCAGTCTGCGCACGGCGATGGCGACGCACGGCGACTACCTGCCCTTGCAGGTCGCCTACCGGTTGAACCTCACCGGACCGGCGATGTCGATCACGAGCACCTGCTCCAGCTCCCTGGTGGCGGTGCACGTGGCGGCGCAGGCCCTGCTCGCCGAGGAGTGCGACACGGCGCTCGCGGGCGGGGTGTCGCTGATCGTGCCGCAGGGACACGGCTACCTGCACGTGCCGGACGGCATCTACTCCGACGACGGCGTGGTGCGGCCCTACAGCGCCGACGGCAGCGGCATCGTCTACACGCAAGGGGTCGGCGCGGTCGTGCTGCGCAGGCTGGAGGACGCGCTGGCCGACGGCGACCCGGTGCTCGCCGTGCTGCACGGGTCGGCGGTCAACAACGACGGGGCGCTCAAGGCAGGGTTCACCGCACCCTCTCCGCGCGGCCAGGCCAGGGTGATCACCGAGGCGCAGGCGGTCGCGGGAGTCGAGCCGCGCCGCGTCGGCTACCTCGAAGGGCACGGCACGGCGACGGCGCTCGGCGACCCGATCGAGGTCGCGGCGCTGCGCTCGGTCTTCGGTCCGAGCGAACGGCCTTGGTGCGGGCTGGGTTCGGTGAAGGCGACCATCGGGCACGCGAACACCGCGGCGGGGATCGCGTCGCTGATCAAGACCGTGCTCGCGCGGTCGCACGGTGTCGTGCCCCCGGCGCCGCACCACGAGCCCGTCAACCCGGAGCTGGGTCTGACCGGGTCGGCCTTCCACCTCTCCGGTGAGGCCCGGCCGTGGCCCGAGGACGCGGAGTTCGCGGGCGTCAGCTCCTTCGGCATCGGCGGGACGAACTGCCACGTCGTGCTCGGACCGGCACCGGAGCTGCCCGCGTCCACTCCGGACGATCGACCACAGGTCCTGGTCGTGTCCGGGAAGACCGACGGGGCCGCCCGTGCCACGGCCCGCGCACTGGGCGAGCACCTGCCCGCCGTGACGGACTCCGCGGCACTCGCGGACCTGGCACACACCCTCGACGCGGGGCGCACGCACCACGAGCACCGCATCAGCGTCGTGTGCTCGCCGGGTGATCTCGGTTCCGCCGCCTCGGCACTGCGCGAGGCGCGGCCCGTGGAGGCAGCCAGACCGCGGATCGTCTTCGCGTTCCCCGGCGCGGGCAGCCAGTACTCCGGCATGGGCTCCGTGCTCCACCGCACCGAACCGGTCTTCGCCCATGCCGTCGACAGGTGCGCCGAACTGCTGCTTCCCCTGACCGGTCACGACGTCCGCGACGTCGTGCACGGCAGGGCCGCGCGGGTCGGGGACGCGGCCGTCGGGCTGCCGGCGTTGTTCGCGGTGTCCCTCGGCACGTCGGAGCTGCTGACGTCGTGGGGCGTGCGGCCGGACGTGGTGCTGGGCCACAGCCTCGGCGAGTACACCGCCGCCGTGGTCTCCGGCGGGCTCACCCTGCACGACGCCGCACGGCTCGTGGCCGTGCGCTGCACCGAGGTCTCCCGCGCCGCAGGTGGTGGGGCGATGCTGTCGGTCGACCTCGCCGACGTCTCGGGCCTGCTCGCCGAGCACCCGGACGTCGACCTCGCCGCCCTCAACGGTCCGGCCGGCACGGTGCTCTCCGGCACGGCCGATGCGATCGCGGCGCTCGAAGCCACCGCCAGGGCAGCCGGGCTGCGCTACCGGCGGCTGCGCGTGGACGCGGCGCTGCACTCGCGGCTCGTCGAGCCCGCCGTTCCCGCCGTCCGCGCCGCGGCGGCACGCCTCTCCCCCGCGCGGCCGGAGATCCCGGTGGTCAGCACCCTCACCGGTGCCGCGGTCACGGACGAGCTGGGCACCGCCGACCACTGGGCGCGGCAGCTGCGCGACCCGGTGCGGTTCTCCCCGGCGCTGCGGGAGGCCGTGGGTACGACACCGTCCGTGCTCGTCCAGGTCGGGCCGGGCAGCAGCCTCGTCACGCTGGCTCGCGCGCACCAGGACCTGCCCCTGGCCGACTCCGTCACCACGCTCGACCACGACCACGACCACGCCGGTGCCGAGGCGGAGTCCGTGCGGGCCGCGGTCGCCCGGCTGTGGGCACGCGGTGCCGAGGTTCCGCTGGACGGCCTGCGAGGAGGACGGCGCCGCCGGGTCGTCGCGCCCGGTTACGCGTTCCAGTCACGAAGGCTGTGGATCGACGCGCCCCGGGAACAGCGAGAAGCGCCGCGCGTGCCGGCGTTGCTCCAACTCCCCCGCTGGCACCAGCTCCCGCCGCTGCCGCAAGCCCTGCCCGACGGCCACTTCCTGCTGGCCGCGGACGCGGACCTGCCGGCGGCACGGGCACTCGGCCTGCCCTCCGTCCTGGAGCACGACCCGGCCACACCGGTCGACGGGGTGGTCGTGCTGACGCGACCCGGACAGGACGTCGAGTCCGTCGTGCTCGCCCACGCCGACCTCGCGCGCGGGCTCGGCGGGATCGAGGTGCCCAGGCTGCTCGCCGTCACGTTCGGCGCGGACCGGGTCGAGAGCACGGACGAGGTCTGCCCCGGCGCCGCCGCGGCCCGTGCCCTGACCCGCGTCCTGGCCCAGGAACACCGCGGGATCCGGTGGCGCACCCTCGACCTCCCGGCCTCGGCCGAACCGGACGTCGTCGCACGCACGGTCCTCGCCGAGCTCGCCGACCTGCTCGGCACACCGGACGAACGCGGCGGCGACATCGCCTGGCGGTCCGGCACCAGGTGGCGGCGCGACATCGAGCCGTGGCCCGTCACCCCGGTCACCGGTGCCACGACCGGTCTGACTCGCGCCATCGTGTCGGGTGGGCTCGGCGACGTCGGTCTGGTCGTCGCGGAACGGCTGGCCCGGCGGGGCGCCTCCGTCGTGCTCACCTCCCGCCGCGCACTCGGCGACGTGCCCGACGCCGCCAAGACCGTGGACGCGCTCACGGCGGAAGGACTCGACATCCGGACCAGGACGCTCGACGCCTCCGATGTGGACGGGTGGGCGGCCTTGCTGGCCGAGTGCTCGCCCGACGTGGTCGTGCACGCAGCGGGTGCCGCCGCCACGGCGCGAGCGGTTCCGCTGCGCGACGTCACCTCCGACGAGGTCACCGCGCACCTGCGGGGCAAGGTCGGTGGCGCGACGGCGCTCCGCGAGGCTCTCGCGGTGGTGCCCGAGTCGTCCCGGCCGGGCCTGGTCGTGCTGATGTCCTCCGCGGCCACGCTGGTGGGCGGCATCGGCACCGGGCCCTACGCGGCGGCGAACGCGGCGCTGGACGCGATCGCGACCGGTGAGCCCCGCTGGACGAGTGTGGTGTGGGACGGCTGGAGCGTCGGTCCCGGTGGCGCCGAGCGCGACGTGGTGCTGCGCGACGCGCTCGACGCCGCGACCGGGGGCAGGGCCCTGGACCTGGTGCTGGACCAGCACTTCATCGGCGTGTCGCCCTCCGTGGTGGCGGTGTCGCGCACGGACCTCGCCCGGCGCCGGAACGACGCGGCCTTCACCGAGGCCGCCGGGTCGTCCCCGGTGGGCACGCTCGCGGACCCGTTCGAGCAGCGGGTCGCCGAGCTGTGGACGGAGCTCTTCGGCATCGCGATCACGGCACCGGACGCGGACTTCTTCGCGCTGGGCGGCCATTCCCTGCTCGCCACAGGCATGCTGGCCACCCTGGGCCAGGAGTACGGCGTCCGCCTGCGCCTCGCGGACCTGCTCGGTTCCCCGACCGTGGCCGGGCTCGCCGCGCTGCTGCGCACGCGGGAGGTGGCGCCGCCAACGCCGGTGCTCCAGGCGGTGGCGGCCGAGCCCGACTCGTTCCCGCTGACCAGGGTCCAGCACGCCTACTGGATCGGCCGTGACGGCGGCTACCGCTGGGGTGACGTGCCGTGCCACTTCTTCCTCGAGTACGACTGCGCCGATCTCGACCTGGCGCGGTACGAGGACGCCTGGAACGCCGTGATCGCCCGGCACCCGATGCTGCGCGCGGTCGTGGACGCGCAGGGCCAGGCCAAGGTGCTGCACGACCTGCCGCGGTTCCGCATCCGCACGCACGACCTGACCGCACTGTCCGAAGAGGACCGCGAACGCAGGCTCGCGACGTTGCGCGAGAGGGTCAGCCGCAAATCGGGACCGGCCGACCGCTGGCCGTTGTTCACCGTGCAGGCCGCCCTCCTGCCCGGCCACGGCGTCCGGCTGTTCCTCGGCGTGGACGTGCTGATCTGCGACGCGGCGAGCTGGTGGGTCATCGACCGCGACCTGCACGCCCGCTACACCGATCCGTCCCGGGAACTCGCCCCCGTGGGCATCCATCCCGCCGCGTGCGTCCAGGCCCTGGAGGACCGGCGCCGCGGCCCGGACGGTGAGCGGGCGGCCTCCTACTGGCGGGCTCGGCTTCCCGGACTTCCCGCCGCACCGCCGATTCCGGTGGACGAGACCGTCACCGCGGGACGTTTCGCCCGGCACCGCGCGACGCTGGACGCCGGCCGCTGGGAGCAGCTGAAGCGACTGGCCGCGCAGCACCGGGTGACCCCCACCGCCGTGCTGCTCACCGTGTACGCCGACGTGCTGGCCGACTGGTCCGGCGCGGACGCGTTCAGCGTGGTGCTCACCCTGTTCGACCGGCCGGACATCCACCCGGACGTCGCGAACGTGGTCGGGGACTTCACCTCCCTGGTGCTGCACGCCGTCGAGGACGCGTCGGTGGGCACGTTCGCGGAGCGTGCCCACCGCACCCAGCAGCGGATGTTCCGCGATCTCGACCACCGCGAGCACTCCGCGCTGGACGTGCTCGCCGAGAAGTCGAGCGCGCAGGGCGGGGTCGCGTCGGTGCCGGTCGTGTTCACCAGCGCGCTGGGGCTCACCGAGGTGATCGGCGCCGACCACGACCCGCGCTGGATCGGCACGAAGGTCGCCGCGCTCAGCCAGACGCCGCAGACGCTGCTCGACCACCAGGTGCTGGAGGAGGGCGGAGAACTGCTGCTGCAGTGGGACGTGCTGGAACCCGTCGTGCCTCCCGCGCAGGTCGCCGCCGCCGTGGCCGATCACGCCGCACGGGTGCGCAGGCTCGCGGACGACCCCGCGTCGTGGACGGACGGGGCTCCGCCACCGGTCGACGACGCCGACGTGGCGTTGCTGCTGCGGCAGGGCACCACGCCCGGCAGGACGCTGTTCCTGCTGCACCCCTCGGGCGGTGACGTGCTGTGCTACACCGACCTGTCCCGGCTGATCGACCCCGGCGTCACCGTCGTCGCTCTCACCGACCCCGGGCTGTCCGGCCACGCCGCGCCGGAGAGCGTGGACGCCCTGGCCGAGCTGTACCTCGGTGTCCTGCGGCGTCACCAGCCGCACGGCCCGTACCTGCTCGGCGGCTGGTCGATGGGCGGCGACCTGGCCCAGCGCGTGGCCTGTCTGCTGCACGAGGCGGGCGAGCACACCGCCCTGCTGGTCATGCTCGACTCCAACGACCCCACGCACATCGTCGACGTGCCCGGTTCCCCCGCCGAGGCGGACGCGGAGGTGCGCCGCCGCTACGTCGCGTCGCTGGCGGGTTTCCTCGGCGTGCCGCTGGACGCGGGAGAGCAGCCGTCCCAGGACGACGTCGACACGGCGTTGCGGTCGCAGGGCCTGCTGCGCCCAGGTTCCAGCGCCGCCGAACGGGTGGCCGTCTTCGCCCGGCACCTGCGCGGCCTGGCCGCGTACGAACCGCGGAGGCTGAACGATCCCGGCACCCGGACCCTCGTGGTCAAGGCCGGGAGGAAGGCCCCGGTCAACTCGGGCGTCGGCATGGGCGTCGACGACGTGCCCGGTGACCCCGCGGACCTCGGGTGGACCGCGCTGCTGGCCCGGCCGCCCCGGACGGAACCGGTGGACGCCCACCACTACTCCCTGCTGCGCGGCGACCCCCTCGCCGTGATCGCCGCACTCGTCAACGAAGAACTCACCCGCTGTGAAAGGCCCGCACCGTGACCCGCCTCCCCCGCCGCCTCGTCCTGCTGGCCGTGGCCGCGCTGACCACCACCGCCTGCGCCACCGGCAGCACCGCGTCCACCACCGCCGAACTCGTCCGCTACGCCGCGGTGGGCTCGGCCGCCACCGCGAGCAACGACCCGCACGGCGGACTCGGCAACGAGTCCGACGCCCTGCGCTTCGCGCTGCTCTACGACGTGCTGACCGTGGCCGGTCCCGACGGCACGACCGCGCCGCGCCTGGCCACCGCCTGGGAACCCGACTCCACGCTCACCCGGTGGACGATCACCCTGCGCACGGACGCGACCTTCGCCGACGGCAGGAAGGTCAGGGCCGCCGACGCGCTGTTCTCATTGCGCCGCATGCAGAGCAAGGCCGCCGAGAACTACGGCCGCATGGCGATGTTCGACTTGGACGCGTCACGCGCGCTCGACGAGTCCACTGTGGAGCTGCGCACCCGGTCACCGTTCGCGGCCGTGCCGGAGGCGTTGCAGTCGGCGACCTTCGTCGTGCCCGAGGGCACGTCGGACTTCAGCTCGCCGCCACCGGGCTCCGGGCCCTACCGGATGACCGGCGGTGACCCGGCGAACGCCGCCCTGGAGCGCAACGACGCGTGGTGGGGACCGAAGCCGCCGACGAAGCGGATCGAGATCCGCGCGGTGGCGGACCCGCAGGCACGGGCCGACGCGGTCCGCTCGGGACAGGCCGACGTCGCGGGCAGCGTGAGCCCGACCGCCGCCGCCCAGGCCGAGAGCGCGGGCGTCCAGGTCCTCCGCCGACCGGCTGTCACGACGTACCCGGTCGTGATGCGGCTGGACCAGGCACCGTTCGACAAGCCCGAGGTGCGGGAGGCGGTGAAGCTCGCGACCGACCGCAAGCAGCTCACCGACACCGTGTTCGGCGCCTACGGCAAGGTGGGCAACGACCTGCTGACCCCCGGCGACCCGACCAGTCCCCGGCTGCCCGAGCGGAACCGCGACCTCGACCGCGCTCGCGCGCTGATGGCGCAGGCGGGTTACGCGGGTGGCACGTCGGTCACCCTGCACACCACGACGGCCTACCCCGGCATGGACTCGACCGCGACGCTGCTCTCCGCGCAGCTCGCCGAGATCGGGCTGAAGGTCGCCGTGCAGGTCGACCCGCCGGAGAGCTTCTGGACGAAGACCTACGCCCAGGCCGGTTTCTACGTGAGCTACCTCGGCGGGATCGGCTTCCTCGACGTCTCCCGCATCGCGTTGCGCGCGGCCTCGCCCACCAACGAGACCGCGTGGAAGAACCCGTCGTGGGAACGCGACCTGGACGCCGCGCTCGCCGAGCCCGACGCCGCGAAGCGGGCCGGAGCGCTGGGTGCGTTGCAGACGGCGGTGCGCGACGAGGGCGGCTACCTCGTCTGGGGTGTGGGCGACGGCCTCGACCTCGCCCGCGCGGGCGTCAGCGGACTGCCGACCGGACCCGGTTTCGCCCGCCTGTTCATCGACCAGGTGCGGATCACGGCATGAGTGCTGCCGCGTCCCTGGCCCGCGCCGGAGGAGTCGTTCTGGCGCGGGCCACCGCGACCGCCGTGGTCGTCTCGGCCGCCGTGTTCGCGGCGGTGAGCGCACTGCCCTCGGACGCGGCCGACACGCGCACCGGTGGCCGCGCGAGCGCGGAGACCTTGGCGCAGCTCAGGGAGACGCTCGGCCTGGACGCGCCGCTGTGGCAGCGGTGGGGCCGGTGGACCACGACGATCCTGAACGGGGACTGGGGACGCTCGCTCGTCACCGACCGGCCGGTGGTGGACCTGGTGGCGCCCCGGCTCCAGGCCACCGCCGTGCTCACCGCGGTGGCGGTGGCCCTGGCGGTTCCCCTCGCCCTCGCCCTCGCGCTCGCGGCCGGAACCACCCGGCCCCGGTCGGCACGGCGCTGGGCGGCGTTCGCCACGGCGGGCGCCGCGGTGCCGCAGACCGTCGTGGTCGCGGTGCTCGTGGTCGTCCTCAGTGGACTGCTGAGCTGGCTGCCGCCGTTGTCCCTGCTGCCACCGGGCGGTTCTCCCGCGGGCCGGCCCGACCTGCTCGTGCTGCCCGCTCTCGCCCTCGCGCTGCCCGCCGCCGCCTGGGCGGGTGGTCTGCTCGGCGGTGCGGTGGCGGACGCCTGGAGCGCACCGCACGTGCGCGACGCCGTCGCCCGCGGGGTGACCGGCTGGCGGCTGCGGACCCGGCACGTGCTGCCGTTCGTGCTCTCGCCCGCGATCCGCGCGGTGGCGGTGGTGACCGCGGGCACCGCCACCTCGGCGGCCGTCGTCGAGACGATGCTCGGCTACCAGGGCCTCGGAGAGCTGTTGGTGACGGCGGTGGCGGGCAGGGACACCCCGGTCGTCGCGGCCGTCGGGCTCATCGGCGCGCTGGTCGTCGTCGCGGGCACGGCCCTCGCGGACCTCGCCGCCGCTGTCGTCGAGGTGCGGAGGGACCACCGATGAGATCGGCGTGGCCCACCGCGGCCGTGTTCGCCGTCGTGCTCGCCGGCGGTCTGCTGGCACCGCACGATCCGGTAGCAGTGAGCGGCCTTCCGTTCACCGCGCCGGGTGGCGACCATCTCCTCGGCACCGACGTGCTGGGCAGGGACGTGCTGTCCCGGTCGCTGACCGGCGGCGCCGGTCTGGTGGTGCTGGCCGCCCTGGCGGGCGCCGTCACGTGCGGCATCGGGGTGGCGTGCGGACTCGTCGCCGGGTGGCGCGGAGGCTGGGCGAACCGGGTGATCACCGCCGTGGCCGACGTGCTCACCGCCGTGCCGGTCCTGCTCGTGGCACTCGTGATCGCGATCGCCGTGCCCGGTCCGGTCGCCGTCGTCGCCGCCACCGTCGCGGGAGGAGCTCCGCTCACGGCGCAGATCGTGCGGGACGCCACGCGGTCGGCGAAGTCGGCGGGCTGGGCGGACGCCGCCCGGTGCCGGGGAGAGACGACCGCCGCTCTGCTGGTGCGCGAGGTGCTGCCCGCGATGTCGGGGCTGGTCGTGGCGGAGGCCGGGCTGCGGTTCGTCCTCGGTCTCCAGCTGGCCTGCACCCTCACACTCCTCGGGTTCGGGGCCCAGCCACCCGCCGCCGACTGGGCCCTGATGCTGCGCGAGAACCTGCCGGGCGCGGCGGCGAACCCCTCCGCCGTCGCGGCGCCCGCCCTGCTCCTCGCGACGCTCGCCTGCGTGGTCGCGCTGGCGCTGCGGTCCCGCAGGGACGCGGAGGTGACGGCATGACGGACCTGACCGTGCGCGGCCTGATCGTCCACGACGGACGCGGTCGCGCCGTGCTCTCCGGGATCGACCTCGACGTGCCCGCGCATTCCGTCGTGGCGGTGACCGGCCCCTCAGGCAGCGGGAAGTCCACGGTGCTCAAGGCCGTTCTCGACGTCCTCCCACCCGGCCTGCGGCGCACCGGGGGCGAGGTCCGGTGGGCGGGCGCGCCGGTGGCGCCAGGGCGTGCGGCCGTGCGGTGGCGGCGGCGGTGCACCGGCCTGCTCGCACAGGACCCGGTGAGCACGCTCAACCCGCTCTGGACCGTCGAGCGTCTTCTGTCCGAAGTGGAGGGAGGTGCCGACGCGGCACGGCTGCACGCGCTGGACCTGGACCCCGCGGAGGTGCTCCAGCGCAGGCCCCACCAGCTCTCCGGAGGGCAGGCGCAGCGCGTCGCGCTCGCCAGGGCGACGGCGGGAGACCCGGCGCTCCTCCTGCTCGACGAGCCGACCAGCTCGCTCGACGCCGACACGACCAGGCTGGTGGCCGACCTCGTGCGGCGGCGCCGGGAAGAAGGACTCGGCGCCACCCTGCTGATCTCCCACGACCACGAGTTCGTGTCGGCGCTGGCCGACCACGTCGTCGACCTCGGATCCACCGGCTCCGGATTCACCCCGCCCGCCGCGCCACCCCCGGAGGACGACGTCGTCCTGCACGTCGACGCGCTGGGCATCGCGCACCCGGTGCCGTTGCTGCACGACGCGACGTTCGAGGTGCGCCGCGGCGAGCTCGTGGTGGTCGTCGGTCCGTCGGGCAGCGGGAAGACGACGTTGCTGCGCGCGTTGGCGGGACTGCACGAGCAGTACACCGGCCTGGTCGAGGTCGGCGGAACGGCATTGGCACCCCTGCCCCGGCGGAGCCGGGAGCACCTGCGCGCCGTGCAGTACCTGCCGCAGGACCCGTTCGCCGCGCTCAACCCGGCGCACCGCGCCACGTCCGCCGTCGCCCGCGCCGCACGGGTTCTGCTCGGGCTCTCTCGCGACCGGGCGACCTCCGCAGCGCTGGAGCTGCTCGCCGCAGTGCGGCTCGACGCCGCGACCGGGCACCGCCGGCCCCGGCAGCTCTCCGGCGGCCAGCGGCAGCGCGTCGTGCTCGCCCGCGCGCTGGTCGCCGAACCGCGGCTGCTGCTCGCCGACGAACCCACGTCGGCGCTCGACGACCGCACCGCCGAGGCCGTCCTCGGCGTGCTCGCGGACCACCGGGCGCGCGGGCTCGCGGTGCTCGCGGCCACGCACGACCCGCGGCTCGTCCGGTGCGCCGACCGCGTTCTGCGCTGGCGGCACGACGCCCTCTCCGACGAGACAACCCGTCACCCCACCCGAGGAGGAACCACCCGGTGACCACATCCGAGCTGCCGGTGCTCGCCGTGATCGAGCGCCTGCGCGCCCACCCCTGGATCGGGCACTGCGAACGGACCGAGGACGGGGTGCGCGTGCACCCCGCGCCGCACTTGCTCGACACCGCTCCCGAACCGGGCGCGCTCGTCACCGAGTACCTCGAGCAGTGGAGCGAGGTCTACCAGCTGACCTACTCCTCCGCGTCCGCCGACACCCCGGGCGACCTGGACCTGAGCGGCTGGCGCGCCTCCGACTCGGGAGAACCGCTGCCCACCGGGCACATGCGCCAGTGGGTCGAGCGCACCGTCGAACTCGTCGCGGGCCTGCGCCCCCGGTGGGTGCTGGAGCTCGGCTGCGGCACCGGCATGCTCCTGCACCGGCTCGCGCCGCGGGTGCGGGGCTATGTCGGGACCGACGTCGTCAGCGGTTCCGTGCGCGGGCTCGACCAGGCCCGTGGCGCGGTGCGCACCGTGCGGGCGGCGGCACACGAGGCCGCGGCGCCGTCCGTGGCCGCGGCGATGGCGGCCACGGGTTTCCCCGCGGCGACCCCCGACTGCGTGGTGCTCAACTCCGTGACCCAGTGCTTCCCCGACGTCGGCTACCTCAGCGAGGTCGTGCGCGAGGCGGTGCGCGTCGTGGCCGGCGGCGGGCACGTCGTGATCGGCGACAACCGGCACTCCGGGCTGCACGCCGACTTCAGCACGTGGGTCGAGGAACACCGCGGAGCCGGTCCCGACCTCGCCGAACGGGCCCGCGCCAGGAGGGAGCGGGACGAGGAGCTGCTGTTCGACCCGCTCGTGCTGGCGCGGGTCGCCGCCGAGGCGGGGGCGTCGACCGGGCGTGAGGTGCGGATCGCGACGTTCCCGAAGCTCCTCGACGCCGACTCGGAGCTGACCCGCTACCGCTTCGACTGCGTCCTGTCCGTCGACTCCGGCGCACCGGTCGCCGAGCCGCGCGCTCTGCCGTGGCCGCAGGCGGCGGACGTCCTCGACGGGTCCGGTGTGCGCGTCACGGGCATCCCGAACGGCGCCCTGCCCGGCACGGGTGACCCGGCGACGACCGCGGCGGAGCTGACCCGCCTCGTGGCAGGCCTCGACGCACGCGTGACGCTGGCGGCGCACGACCCCCGTTCGCTGGAGATCGTGTCACCCGCCTCAGCCGCGTGGCGTCCCGCCGAGGAGGTCGCCTCGCTGGGCGGCGGTGCCGCGCACGAACCGCTGCGCCGCTTCACCGCGCAGCGACTGCGCTCGGTGGTCCGCAGGTGTCTGCGCGACGTCCCCGGAGCGAAGGACGTCCACGTCGAGGTCGTTCCCGTTCCGCACCGGACGGCCGAGTCGTGATCGAGCGCTGCGACCGGGCCGGGCTCGCCGCCGTCGACCAGGCCGGCCTCTCCGCGCTGCCCGAGGCGATGCGCGCCCTCGACGAGGCCGCACTGGACACGATGGCAGCGGTGCTGCGCCGGGCGGGACTGTTCCGGCCCGGCGTGAGCCACCGCGCCGACCAGGTGCTCGACCGCCTGCGCGTGGCCGACCGGCACCGCTGGATCGTCCGCGGCTGGGTGCGCGCGCTCGTCCGGCACGGTCGCCTCCAGGCCTCCGCCGACGGCGCGGTGCTGCGTGACCTCTCCCCTGCGCCGGCTACCCCCGCGCCCCTGCCCGAGCTGTGCGCCCGGTTGGGATATCCACCCGAGGTCGCCACGTTCTTCACGTCCGCCGCCGCGCGTCTGCCGGAACTGCTGCGCGACGAGGTGACCCTGCAGTCAGTGCTGTTCGGGGCCGACAGCACGGAGACCGCGGACGGCGTCTACCGCGAGAACGTGATCAACAGCTACCTCAACGCGGCCCTCGTCGAGGTGCTGCGCGGCACGCTGCCGCCCGCACCTCGCGTGCTGGAACTGGGCGCGGGTGTCGGGGCCACCGCCGTCCCGGTGCTCACGAGCCTCACGGGTCCGCTCGAGTACCTGTTCACCGACGTCTCCCGCTACTTCCTCGACACCGCGGGAGAACTGCTCTCCGCCGACGGGCGGGTGCGGTTCGGTGAGCTCGACATCAACGAACCCGCGTCGCACACGGTCGACGCGGGCTCGTGCGACGCCGTCATCGCCGCCAACGTGCTGCACAACGCGATCGACGTCAACGCCGTGCTCACCACGGCACGCTCCTGGCTGCGCCCAGGAGGCCTGCTGCTGGTCGTCGAGTCGTGCGGCGAACTGCTGCAGGCCGCGGTCTCCATGCAACTGCTCATGTCCCCCGCGCCGGGCCGTCCCGCCGCGGGCTCGCTCGACCTCCGCGCGGGCGAGGACCGCATCTTCCTCACCCGCGACGAGTGGGTCACCGCGCTGCGCGACAACGGCCTGAGCCCTGTGCTCGACCTCCCCCACCCCGACCACCCCCTCAGCGCACTCGGCCAGCTCCTGCTGGTCGCCACACCCACAACTCCGGGAGCAACGCGATGACCGACACCCTCGACCACCGGGAGACCCTGGCCGGCATCTGGGGCCGGTTGCTCGGGCTCGACGCCGCCGCCGTGCCGCACGACGCCGGGTTCCTCACCCTCGGCGGCGACTCCGTCCTCGCCGTGCGGATGTCCGCGCAGGTGCGCAAGCAGCTCGGCGTCGTGCTGGCGCTGTCCGACGTCCGGGTCGAGATCACGCTGTCCGAGCTCGCCGACCTCGTCGCGCAGCGCGCCTCCGGCGGCGGCCGGGCGCTGCCCGTCGACGTCCTGCGCCGCACGGACCCCGACGAGCCGTTCCCCCTGCTGCCCCTGCAACAGGGCTACTTCGTCGGTCAGCAGGACGGGTGGGAGCTGTCCTACCCGTCCGCGCACCACTACGTCGACATCGGACTGTCCGAAGTGGAGGTGGACGAGGCGGCGGAGTCGTTGCAGGACGCCCTGCGCCGGCTCGTGGCACACCAGCCCACCCTGCGGGCCCGCGTGCTCCCCGACGGGCAGCAGCGGATCCTGCCCGCCGACGACCCAGCCGCCGTACCCACGCTGACCGTCACCGACCTGCGCGACACCCCCGCCGACGACGCCGCTCGCACTCTGGCCGCGACGCGGCACGAGATGAGCACCAACGGCCCCAACCCCGCCGACGGCCCCGGTATCGACATCCGGCTCACGCTGCTCGACGACGACCGCGCCCGGCTGCACTGCGCGGTGAGTCTGCTCATCATCGACGGCTGGTCCTCGAACGTCTTCTACCGCGACCTGTTCGCCCTCGTCGCGGACTGGAACGCCACCCTGGCGCCGCTGGACGTCGACTACGGCGACTACGTGACGTCCGTGCGACAGTTGCCCGGCACCGCGGCCTGGGAGGCCGACCGGGACTGGTGGTTCGACCGGCTGCCGGAGTTCGGACAGCCGCCGGCCCTGCCGTTGCGGCTCGACCCGGCGCACGCACGTCCCGATCTGATGGCCTCGACCCAGCAGACCGTGGACAGCAGCACCTGGGCGGCCGTGCGCGCCCAGTGCGCGGCTCACGGTGTCACCCCGTCGGCAGCGGTGTTCACCGCCTACGCCTGCGTGCTCGCGCGAGCGGCCGGTCACCGCGTGATGCTGCTGAACTCGTTGCAGCTCAACAGACTGCCGTTGCACCCGGACGTGCACCGCATCATCGGGGCCTTCGCCTCCACCATGCTGATCCCCGTCGAGCTCGAACCGTCGGCCTCGTTCGCCGACCTGGCCCTCGCCTGCCAGCGCCAGTTCGGTGACGCGGCGGCGCACAACCTGATCAGCGGTGTCGAGGTGTCGCGGGAACTGGGCCGCCACCGCGGCACGCACCGGCCGGTCGCACCGGTGGTGTTCCAGAGCACGCTCGGCATGGACGCGGCGATGGGCCAGCGGCTCCCGCAGGACGCCGGACCGCTCGGCGTGATCGACATGCACGACCACCACCAGCAGCTCCGCACACCGCAGGTCGCGCTCGAAGTCCGCCTGTTCGAACTCGACGACACCATGACGGCGGTGTTCTCCTACGTGGAGGAGATCTTCGAACCCGGTCTCGTCGAGCGGATGTTCCGCGAACTGCTCGACCACGTCCGCACGCTCGCCGAGCCGGGTTCCTGGGACTCGGCCGTGCCGCTGCCCGCGGCGGAGCACCCACAGCACTCCGCGGACGTGCTGGTGCTGGGCGGATACGGACGCACCGACACCGCTGGGGACTCGGAGAGCGGTCCGCCGCGCGACGACCTGGAGAAGCAGATCTCGCTGCTGTGGCAGGACGTCCTCGACGTCGCCGAGGTCGACCGGGCGGGGAACTTCTTCGCGATGGGCGGAGACTCGCTGCTGGCCGTGCGCACCCTCGCCCGGCTGGCCAGGGAGACCGGGACTGCGGTGAGCGTGCGCGACTTCCTGGCCTCGCCGACCGTGGCAGGTGTGGCCGCACGGATCCGCACCGCGCGGCCACACCCGGCGTGAGTGTCCCGCTAGGCCTGTTCCGCGGCGGCGAGCCCGGCGCGGAACAGGCCCTGCTCCAGCCACACCGCCGCCCGCACACCGTCGGCCGCCGCCTGGCTGACGAGCGTCAGCGCGTCGGGCAGCACGGCCAGCCTGGCCATGTCGCCCGCGGCCGACACACCCGCGACGGTGGTGGCCTGGAACTCGTCGACGCGCACGCAGCCGTCCGGGAGGATCTCGCAGCCGAGGTCGGCGGCGAAGGGCGCACCCTGCCGGGTAGGGGCGCGGTGGAAGACCGCCTCCCGCTGCACGACCTCACCACCTTCGAGGTGGATTTCCACGGCACCGAGCTCGCCGCCGACCCGTTCGACGCGGTCCGTCCGCACCGGGATTCCAGCCTGGTCCAGCCGCGCCAGCACCTCGGGCGGAAGCTCGTGCGGGCCGTCGGTCAGCACGACCACGTCCTTGCCGAACCGGTCGGCGACGTACAACCCGAGCATCACCTGGGGCACGTCGCGGCCGAGCACGGCGAGCGTCTTGCCGCTGGTCTCGTAGCCGTGGCAGAACGGGCAGTGGAAGACGGACCGGCCGAACCGCTCCGCGAGTCCGGGGATCTCCCACGGCTCGTCGACCTGCCCCGTGGCGAGCACGAGCCGGCGCGCCCGTTCGACCCGCCCGCCGGCCAGTTCCACGCGGAAGTCGTCGAGCGCGCCGGACACCGCGACCACCCGCGTCTGCTCCAGCCGCACGGTCTCGTAGCCGGCCAGTTCCTCGCGTCCAGTGGCGAGCAGGTCGGCCGGGGGGAAGCCGTCCCTGCTCAGGAACATGTGCACGCCGTCGGAGGGCGCGTTCCTCGGTTCTCCCCCGTCCACCACCAACACCGACCGCCGCTGCCGGCCCAGCACCTGTGCGGCGCTGAGGCCCGCCGCCCCGCCACCGATCACGACGACGTCGAACACGATCCCACCTCCAGTTTTCGATAATGACTATCACTATCAGAAACCTCGTGGGTGGTCGACACCCCGAACCGGAAGGGCACCCCGCATGACCATCGCGATCCTGGGCGGTTACGGAGCCGTGGGAGCCGCAGCCGCGCGCAGGTTGGCCGCCCGTGCCGCGTCCCCGCTCCGCATCGGCGGCCGCACCCTCCGCTCCGCCGCGGCGCTGTGCGAGGAACTCGGCGACGGCGCCACAGCGCACACCGTGGACCTGAGCGACAGCGCCTCAGTCGCCGCGTTCTGCGCGGGCAGCACCGTCGTCCTCAACTGCGCCGGACCGTCGTACCGCGTGCTCGACACCGTCGCGCTCGCCGCCCGCGAGGCGGGAGCGCACTACGTCGACGTCGCGGGCGACCTCCCCCTGCTGCGCCGCCTCCGCGCCCTGCCGCCCTCCGACCGCCTCGAGGTCGTGTCCGCGGGGGTCATGCCCGGCCTCACCGCGATCCTGCCGCTCACCCTGCTCGGCGACGATCCCGCGACCACGCGCATCGACCTCCACGTCGGCGGCCCGGTGCGCATCACCCCGGCGTCCGCGCAGGACATCCTGCTGGCCACCGGCCCCGACTTCGGCACCCCCTCAGCCACGTGGCGTGACGGCCGAGTCGCCCCCGGCACCGCGACCGCGCGCTGGCACACCACGCTTCCGCACTTCGGTCCCGACGTGCACGCCCTGCCCTACCTGACCACCGAGACCGCGGACATCGCACGCCACCACGGCCTCGGCGAGGTCCGGCAGCACTCGGTCTACGTCTCCGAACGCATCCCGACCACGCTGGCCACCGCGTGGGCGGACTCCCCGGACGACCCCACCTCCTGGGCGGGCGAACTGGCCGCCGCCGCGACAGCCGACCTCGCACAACACCGGCCCAGCTACACGATCCTGGCGGAGCGGAGGGACATCCCGTCGGGTCGCCTCGTCGGCCAACGGCTCCTGCAGGCCGACGACCCCTACCGGCTCAGCGGACTCGTGGCGGCCCTCACGGCCGAGGCTGCTCTCGCCCACGGCGGATCGGGCACGTGGCCCGCCTGGCGCTTCCTCGATGCGCACGAGACCTGGAGTGCCCTCACCTCGGATCCTCAATGCCGGACAGAAGTGCGGGCCACCTCCGCCGCACCGCTCTAGCCGGGGCGACAGTCCTGCGTCGGCGCACGGTACTCGTCGCGGCTTCCACCTCGTGGAGGAATGGCCGTCTACGAGCTGCTGCGCCTGGACCAGGTCCGCCGCGCCATCATGCAGAGCCCTGCACCCTGATGCGGGACGGCGCTGCGCCCGCGTTGCTGTCCGTGATCCCGTCCCCAGCGTGCGCATACCCGACAAGTCGGGCCTCTCCTCCTGCGCGTCGCGACGAGGGAGCATCACTGCCGGAGTGCGGTGAGCAGCGCCGCGGCCTGTTCGCGGGAAGGGACGTGGCGGCGCGCGCAGCGCCGGACTCGCGCTCACCCCGGCCGGACCACCCGGTCACCGCCCTGACCGGCGACGGCGAACAGCTGATGGGCATCGGCGCGCTCGGCACCGTCGCCGCGGCCCGTCCCGCGAACCTCACCGTCGTCGTGCTGGACAACGGCCACTTCGGCGAGACCGGCATGCGGCCGGGCCACACCGGCCTCGGCACGGACCCCGTCGCCGTGGCGCGGGGTTCGGGATCACCGATGTCTTCCAGGCCCGTCAGGTCGCCGAGGTCACCTCGCGCGTGCTGTCGGCCCGTGACGGTGTCGCCGGCAAGAACTCGTTCCGCGCCGCGCTGGGCCCGCCTACCTTCTGACGCCCTGCGCCGAGATCGCCAAGGGGTGGACGGCGGAGGTAGATGTCGCTGCCGCAGCAGTCGACGATCCTCGAACCACTCACCTCGCAATCGCGGATCCCGAGATCGCAAACATGGATACGAGCACCGCGGAATTGGTCGCTCTGGGCGTGTTCGGAAACCATCGACGCAGTCTCGTTCAGCCATCACGCCCGCACCAAGTTCCTCACCCATCGGCCGGTTCATCTTGTGGACCCGCCGATCGATTCGACGTGAATTCGACGATCAGGCCGCAGGAATTCTGCGGAGCATTTGACGGCCCGCTAACTTGGGAGCGCTCCCATAACCCTGTCCCAGGAGTCGTCATGCGAAAGACCTTTCGCGCGGCCGTCGCCGCAGGCCTGCTCGTCGCGAGCACCTTCGTCGCGACGGCGGGCCCCGCGCACGCCGACGTGACCATCTGCGACCAGTACGGGTCGACCACGATCCAAGGCCGGTACGTGGTCCAGAACAACCGGTGGGGCACGTCGGCCCAGCAGTGCGTCAACGTCACGTCGTCCGGTTTCCAGATCACCCGCCAGGACGGTTCGTCGCCGACCAACGGGGCGCCCGTGTCCTACCCGTCGGCGTTCCTCGGTTGCCACTACGGCAACTGCTCCCCCGGCTCCGTTCTGCCGATGCAGGTGAGCCGGATCCGCAGTGCCACGTCGGCGATCAACTACCGCTACGCCGGCGGCACCTACAACGCCTCTTACGACATCTGGCTCGACCCCACGCCGAAGACCAACGGGGTGAACCAGGTGGAAATCATGATCTGGTTCAACCGCCAGGGCTCGATCCAGCCCATCGGCAGCGCGGTCGGCACGACCACCCTCGGCGGGCGCAGCTGGCAGGTGTGGCGCGGCAGCAACGGTTCCAACAACGTCATCTCCTACCTCGCGCAGTCGCCGATCAGCTCGTGGTCGTTCAACGTGCTCGACTTCGTCAACGACGTGCGCAACCGCGGCGCGATCACGAACTCCTGGTACCTGACGAGCATCCAGGCCGGGTTCGAGCCGTGGAACGGCGGTGTCGGCCTGGCGGTCGACAACTTCTCGGCGTCCGTCAGCGGCTGAGCAGACCCCTCCTCCACTTGCCTGAGCGGAAAGTGCACGCTACTTTCCTCTCAGGCAACTACTTTCCCGAGGAGGATGAGATGGCGCTCACCGCACTGCGACCAGCACGAACTCCGACGCCGCCGGCCGTCGAGGGGCTGCCGGCGTGGTACTTCGTCCTGGCCGGTTCGCTCGTGGCGAGCTTCGACATCAGCCAGCAGTTCAGCCCTGCCCACCCGGCCGTCGCGGCGCTGCCCCTGGTACTCGCCGTCGCGCACATCGCGCTCTGGTTCACGGTGCTTTCGCGCCGCCGCGAGTTCATCCGCTCGGTGTGGCGCTCGAAGCGGGCGCGGCTGCTGGCCGTGCTCCTGTTCGCCGTCCGACTGGGCCTCCAGCTGGTCCTGACGAAGGCCGTGGACGAGACCGCGCCCCTGCACAGCTACGCGCACCTGGTGATGGGGCTGGTGCTCCTGGTCCTGACCACGGCAGGCGCGTGGTTCGACCAGTGGCTGATCTTGCGCACCCTGAACCGGCACCAGGAGCAGACGGAGGAACGATGACCGAACCGACGCCGGAAGAGGCCGCGGCGGCACTGCACGCGGTTCGCCAGGGCAAGGACCAGGTGGCGAGGTCCGCGCTCGGGTCCCGCCGGCTGTGGATCGCGTGCGGTCTCGCCCTCTTCGCCTACTGCGTGGTGATCGACCTCGCGCCCGCCGTGGGCAGCTGGCTGCTCTGGCCGTTCCTGCTGGTCTGCCTCGGCCTGTCCTTCGCCCTGCGCACGCGGACCGGTGGCGCCCTTCTCGGCCGTCGCGTCGCCGTGTCGAACCGCAGCCTGCCGGTCGGCCTCCGGTGGCGGTTGCTGCGCCTGGTACCCGTCCTCGCGATCGGGATCGTCGGGGCGCTGCTGATCGCGTGGCTGCAGGTGCCGCACGCCGCCATCTACTATGGGGCGCTGGCCGGGCTCTACGTCGTGTTCCTCGGTCCGAAGTTCCAGCTGTGGTTGTTGCGCAGGCAGGACGAGGTGAGTGGTGGCCGAGCTTGACCAGCTCCTGCTGGACCCGACGAGACTGGCCATCGTCTCCCTGCTGACCGCGGCGGAGTGGGCCGAGTTCGGGTTCGTCCGGGACTCGGTGGGGCTCTCCGACTCCGCACTGTCCAAACAGGTCACCACGCTGTCGAAGAACGAGTACGTCGAGGTCCGCAAGGGGTACGTCAACAAGCGGCCGCGGACCTGGCTCAACCTGACCGGTCCCGGTCGCTCGGCCCTGAGCGCGCACATCGCGGCGCTGCAGGCCATCGCGGAGAAGGCCAAGGCGGACGGGGCGAGCCACTCCCGCGGCTGACGCCGAAGCCGAGTTCAGCCGGTCGTGCCACCGGCCACCTGAACAGCGTGGCGAACCAGAACCGCGTGGAGGTGGAGAGCGTCAACTCCTTCACCGACAGGCACTCAGCCGGTGCAGAGCATCAGCGGGAACTTCCTGACGACGCAGCAACCCGCCTGGAACAACAACAAGTTCGGCCACGACACGCTCAACGACCCGTTCCGCACCGGGCCGCTCCACCTGACGAACGCGTACGACTTCCTGGACACGGCGGGCGATCGGGTGGTGCCTCAACCCGGGCACCGGGGTCCTGAACCACATCCCCCGCTCCGGGCAGAACATGAACAACGTCAGCGTCGAACTGCCCACCCCGCAGTCGCTCGTGGCCGTCGGCGGCACCTACGACGCGCCCGCGCACGACATCTCGTTCAGCGGCATCACCTTCACCGCTACGTCGTGGCTCGGCCCCGGCGGCAACCAGGGGTACGCCGACCAGCAGACCGGCGCCTACACCTCGGGCAACTGGAGCCGGCCGGCGGACGGGCTGAACTCCTGCCGCAGCGGCTGCCCGGCGTTCGAGGCGGTCCGGCCGCACTGGTCGCAGATGCCCGCCGCCGTCCAGATCTTCGCGGCCGGCCGCGTCACCTTCACCGACTCCCGCTTCGTCGACCTCGGGCAGACCGCGATCGGCATCGGCAACGACGCCAACGCGCACACCAGCCGAGTCGGCCTCGGTGCGCCGGCATCACGATCACCCGCTCGGAGATCGCGCAGAACTCGGAGGGCGGCGTGGTGGTCGGCGGCGTGCGCGCCGACGCGCACCACCCGAGCGACCAGCGGATGGTCAACCGGGACATCACGGTCAGCTACGACCGCGTGCACGACCTCGGGATCGAGTACCGGGGCATCGTCTCCGTGCTCAACACGTACGTCACCAACGCGACGGTGGCGCACAACGAGGTCTACAACCTGCCGTACTCCGGCATCTCCCTCGGCTACGGCCGGGGTTCCAACGACGCGGGCGGCAGCAACCACAACCCGGGCAGGGGTCTCCACCACTACCAGCCCCGCCACTCCACCCCCACCACGGCGTCCGGCAACAAGCTGCTGAACGACTACGTCCACGACGTGATGCAGCAGATGACCGACGGCGGGTGCATCTACACGTCGGGCTGGAACCTTAACGCGGAGATCAGCGGCAACCACTGCCCGCGCACCAACGGTTCCTTCGGCCTGTACTTCGACGAGGGCTCCCAGCACCACCGCGCGACCGGCAACGTCTTCTCCTCCACCGGGACCTGGGCCACCGCCGACTACGGCGGCGGCGAGAACGCGGGCGACTGGACGCTCACCGGAGACTGGTCGAGCAACGGCAGCAGCAACATCTCCCACGGAGACCGCGGCAACGTGGTGAACGGCGACGTCGTCGTCTCCGCCGGCAGCTGGCCGGGCGGCGCCCAGGCGGTGGTGGCCAACGCGGGACCTGGCGGCGGCACCGGGGCGGACGCGAGAACGTCACCGTCGTCGGCACCCAGTCGGGCCGGCGCCTCGACGTCGCGTCCACGGCGAACAACAGCGCCGTGAGGCTGTGGGACTGCGATGACGGAGCGAACCAGCGGTGGAACCACACGTCCGCCCGGCAGTTCACGATCGGCGGCAGGTGCCTCGACGCCAGTGGCGGTGGCACCGCCAACGGCACCGCGGTGATCCTGTGGGACTGCCACGGCGGCCTGAACCAGCAGTGGAGCCTGCGCGGCTGACCGGCACGACCACACCGCGCTGCCGTCCGCCGCGAGAGGCGAACGGCAGCGCGGCCGTACCCGCGGAAAGCTAAAAGTGTTAGCGCTCACTTTAGCAAGGGGTCGATTTGTTCGAATATTTTCGACGACATTCGACTGCGTTCGAACTGGTTCACCACTATTTCGACCCACTCCCGTGCGCCATCCAGAGCAATTATCCGGACAACTGGCACGCACCTTCTTGTGAGCGTGAACATCCAGCTGGAACACTCCTGACCGGCGCACTCGCAGTCGCATGCGGAAGGGGACGGCGATGACGCTTTTCCACCGAAGACGATTCCGCGCGCACCTCTGAAGCGCGAACTGGATCGCCCTGCCCATCACGCCCGCATTCCGGGCACCTCCGGTGAAAGTGTGGAAGATGAAACTGACATCGAGGTCGGTCTCACTCGTCCCGATCGTGGCGACAGCATCGGCGGCGGCTCTCGGCGCCGTGCTCGTCGTGTCCGCTCCCGCCAGCGCGGCGACCACCCTCGGCGCCGCCGCGGCGCAGTCCGGTCGCTACTTCGGCACGGCCGTCGCGGCGGGCAAGCTGAACGACCAGACGTACGTGAACATCCTCAACACCGAGTTCAACATGGTGACCGCCGAGAACGAGATGAAGTGGGACGCGACCGAGCCCAACCGCGGCCAGTTCACCTACTCCGGCGGGGACCGCGTCCTGAACCAGGCCGTGAGCAACGGCAAACGGGTCCGCGGGCACGCTCTCCTGTGGCACCAGCAGGAACCGGGCTGGGCGCAGCGCATGGAGGGGTCGGACCTGCGCCAGGCCATGATGAACCACGTCACCCAGGTCGCCACGCACTACAAGGGCAAGATCTACGCCTGGGACGTCGTCAACGAGGCCTTCGCCGACGGCGGCAGCGGCGGCCGGCGCGACTCCAACCTGCAGCGGACCGGCAACGACTGGATCGAGGCGGCGTTCCGCGCGGCCCGTGCGGCCGATCCCGCCGCGAAGCTCTGCTACAACGACTACAACACCGACAGCATCAACCCGAAGTCCACCGGCATCTACAACATGGTGCGCGACTTCAAGTCCCGCGGTGTGCCGATCGACTGCGTGGGATTCCAGGCCCACCTCACCAACACCGCGCCGTCGGACTACCAGGCGAACCTCCAGCGCTTCGCGAACCTGGGCGTCGAGGTGCAGATCACCGAGCTCGACATCTCCGGGAGCAACCAGGCGAACGCCTACGGAGCCGTGACCAGGGCCTGCATGGCCGTCCGTGCCTGCGCCGGCATCACCGTGTGGGGAATCCGCGACACCGACTCGTGGCGCACCGGCCAGAACCCGTTGCTGTTCACCGGTTCCGGCGCCAAGAAGGCCGCCTACAACTCGGTGCTCGACGCGCTGAACGCGGGAGGCACCGGTCCCACGACGACCACCACCACGACGTCGAACGACCCCGGTCCCGGTGGCTGCACGGCGTCGGTCTCGCTGAACCAGTGGGACGGCGGGTTCGTCGCCACGGTCAAGGTCACCGCCGGATCCCGTGCGCTGAACGGCTGGCGGGTCACGACCACCCTGTCGAACGGGACGGTCACCTCGTCGTGGAGCTCGAACCGCAGCGGCACCAGCGGAACCGTCACCTTCACCAACGTGGACTACAACGGCGCGGTGCCGGCCGGTCAGTCCACCGAGTTCGGCTTCCAGGGCACCGGCAGCGGGTCCGGGCTCAACCCCACCTGCGCCGCCACCTGACACACCACCGGACGACGGCTCCCGCGGCCCGGGCATCCGGGCCGCGGAGCCTCCCTGCCCTCGGGAGACGACGATGGCCACGAAACGAAGGTTCTGGACGACCGCCGCCGCAGTGGTGGGACTGGTCCTGACAGTGATCGCCCCCGCGCGAGCGGACAACCCGATCGTGCAACACATCTACACCGCCGACCCCGCGCCGTTGGTCCACAACGGACGGGTCTACCTCTACACAGGACACGACGAGGACGGCTCGACCTGGTTCACCATGAAGGAGTGGCGGGTCTGGTCCTCGGCCGACATGGTCAACTGGACCGACCACGGCTCCCCCATGAACCTCGCCACCTTCAGCTGGGCCAAGCAGGACGCCTGGGCCGGGCAGGCGATCGAGCGCAACGGCAAGTTCTACTGGTACGTCCCCGTCGTCACGAAGGCGACCGGGCGTCCGGCGATCGGGGTCGGCGTCTCCGACAGCCCCACCGGCCCGTTCCGCGACGCGCTCGGCAGGCCGCTGGTCGAGAACGGCGAGATCGACCCGACCGTCATGATCGACGACGACGGCCAGGCCTACCTGTACTGGGGCAACCCGAACCTGTCCTACGTCCGGCTCAACGCCGACATGATCTCCTACAGCGGCGGCGTCAACCGCATCCCGCTCACCACGGCGGGCTTCGGCACCCGCACCGGCGACCCGAACCGGCCCACCCTCTACGAGGAGGGTCCCTGGGTCTACAAGCGCAACGGCCTGTACTACAACGTCTTCGCGGCCAAGTGCTGCTCGGAGTTCATCGCCTACTCCACCGCGCCGAGCCCGACCGGACCGTGGACCTACCGCGGCACCGTGATGCCCACGCAGGGCAGCAGCTTCACCAACCACCCCGGCATCGTCGACTTCAAGGGCAGCTCGTACTTCTTCTACCACAACGGCGCGCTGCCCGGCGGTGGCGGCTTCACGCGCTCCGTCGCCGTCGAGAAGTTCAGCTACAACTCCGACGGCACGATCCCGACGATGACCATGACCACGACCGGGCCACCGGCGGCGGACACCCTCAACCCGTTCGTGCGCCAGGAAGCCGAGACCATCGCCTGGGGCAGCGGCATCGAGACCGAGCCGTCGAGCGAAGGTGGCATGAACGTCGGCTACGTCGACAACGGCGACTACGTGAAGCTGAAGAACGTGGCCTTCGGCAACGGCGCCAGGACCTTCACGGCCCGTGTCGCGTCCACCGTCGCGGGCAGCTCCGTCGAGGTCCGGTCGGGCGGCCCCACCGGTGCTCTCGCCGGCACGTGCTCTGTACCGAACACAGGCGGCTGGCAGAACTGGACCACCGTCTCCTGCCAGGTCAGCGGACTGACCGGCACCCGCGACCTCTACCTCAGGTTCGCGGGAGGCAGCGGCTACCTGCTCAACGTGAACTGGTGGCAGTTCGGCGCCTGATCCACCTGAACCCCTTGGAGAGCAGTCATGTCCGACCTGAATCGCCGCCAGCTCATGAAACTGGGCGCGGGAGTCGTGCTGACGCAGGCGGGCTGGACGGCCGCCGGCACTTCCTCGGCGGCACCCGAGGAGGTGCGGGCGGCGAACGACCTCGCACTCTGGTACGACCGCCCCGCCGGCGGCGACTGGCTGCGCGCGCTGCCGGTGGGCAACGGGCGGCTCGGCGCGATGGTGTTCGGCAACACCGACACCGAACGCCTGCAGCTCAACGAGGACACGGTCTGGGCGGGAGGTCCGCACGACTACAGCAACCCGCGGGGTGCCGGATCACTGGCGCAGATCCGGCAGCTCGTGTTCTCGAACCAGTGGACGCAGGCGCAGTCGCTGATCGACCAGACGATGCTGGGCAGCCCGGCCGGGCAGCTCGCCTACCAGCCGGTGGGCGAGCTGAGGCTGGTACTGCCGTCCAGCACCGCGTCCGGGTACCAGCGCGCGCTCGACCTCACGACGGCGACGACCTCGGTCGGCTACGTGGTGAACGGCGTGCGCCACCGGCGGGAGGTGTTCGCCAGCGCGCCGGACCAGGTGGTCGTCGTGCGCCTGACCGCCGAGACGCCGGGTTCGATCTCGTTCACCGCGTCGTTCGGCTCGCCCCAGAGCACGACGACGTCCAGCCCGGACGCCACCACGATCGCGCTGGACGGGATCTCCGGCACCCAGCGGGGAATCGCGGGCACCGTGCGGTTCCTGGCGCTGGCCAGGGCGGTGGCCGAGGGCGGCAGTGTCAGCAGCTCGGCGGGAACGCTGCGGGTGAGCGGCGCGAACGCCGTCACCGTGCTGATCTCCATCGGCAGCAGCTATGTCGACTTCCGCACGGTCAACGGCGACTACCAGGGCATCGCCCGCAGCCGCCTGAACGCCGCTCAGGGCTTCTCGTCCGACACGCTGCGGACCCGGCACGTCACCGACTACCAGGCGTTGTTCGGGCGCGTCACGATCGACCTGGGACGGACGGCGGCGGCCGACCAGCCGACCGACGTCCGGATCTCCCGGCACGCGAGCACCGCCGACCCCCAGTTCGCCGCGCTGCTCTTCCAGTACGGCCGCTACCTGCTCATCTCGTCATCCCGGCCGGGAACGCAACCGGCGAACCTGCAAGGCATCTGGAACGACCAGATGGCGCCGTCGTGGGACTCGAAGTACACGATCAACGCCAACCTGCCGATGAACTACTGGCCGGCCGACACCACCAACCTCGGCGAGTGCCTCCAGCCCGTGTTCCGCATGATCAGCGATCTGACCACGACGGGCGCCCGCACCGCTCAGGTGCAGTACGGGGCGCGGGGCTGGGTCACCCACCACAACACCGACGCCTGGCGCGGTTCCTCCGTCGTCGACTTCGCGGCGGCGGGCATGTGGCAGACCGGCGGGGCGTGGCTGTCGACCCTGATCTGGGAACACTACCGGTTCACCGGCGACGTGGAGTTCCTGCGCGCGTACTACCCGGCGCTCAAGGGGTGCGCGCAGTTCTTCCTCGACACGCTCGTCACCGAACCGAGCCTCGGCCACCTCGTCACGAACCCGTCCAACTCACCGGAGCTCAACCACCACGCCAATGCGTCGGTGTGCGCCGGGCCCACGATGGACATGCAGATCCTGCGCGACCTGTTCGACGGCTGCGCGAGCGCGTCCGAGGTGCTGGGCGTCGACACCGACTTCCGCGCGCAGGTCAGATCGGCGCGGCAGCGGCTGGCGCCGATGAAGGTCGGGTCGCGCGGCAACGTCATGGAGTGGCTGTACGACTGGGTGGAGACCGAACCCAACCACCGGCACGTCTCGCACCTGTACGGCCTGCACCCGAGCAACCAGATCACCAAGCGCGGCACGCCTCAGCTGCACGCCGCCGCCCGCCGCACCCTCGAACTGCGCGGGGACGCGGGCACCGGGTGGTCGCTCGCCTGGAAGATCAACTACTGGGCGCGGCTGGAGGAGGGCGCGCGGGCGCACGACCTGGTGCGGTCGCTCGTGACCACGGACCGGTTGGCGCCCAACATGTTCGACCTGCACCCGCCGTTCCAGATCGACGGCAACTTCGGCGCGACCTCCGGCATCGCGGAAATGCTGCTGCACAGCCACAACGGCGAGCTGCACGTGCTCCCCGCCCTGCCACCGGCCTGGCCGGCGGGCAGCGTCACGGGCCTGCGCGGCCGCGGTGGCTACACGGTCGGCGCGACGTGGACGGCCGACGGCGCGATCACGCTGTCCGTCACCGCGGACCGCAACGGCACGGTCCGCGTCCGCAACCGGATCTTCACCGGCACGTTCGAGCTGCGCGACACGACCACCGGTGCCGTGGTGCAGGCGACGAAACCCGAGGCCGACGTCGTGGAGCTCACCGTCCAGACCGGACACACCTACCGCGCGACCGGCCAGGGCACCGGATCAGGCGTGCAACCTGGCGTGTTCTACCGGCTCATCGCGCGGCACAGCGGGAAGTACGCCGACATCAGCGGCGCGTCCACGGCAGCTGGTGCGGTGTTGCAGCAGTGGTCCCCGACCGGCGGGCTGAACCAGCAGTTCGAGTTCGTCGACTCCGGCGGCGGCTACCACCGCGTCCGGGCCCGGCACAGCGGCCTGGTGCTCCAGGTCGCGAGCTCGGCCACGGGCGCCGTCGTCACCCAGCAGACCGACACCGGTGCGACGTCCCAGCAGTGGCGCGTGACCGACCACGGCGGCGGGGTGATCAGCCTGGTCAACCGGCAGAGCGGCCTCGCCCTCGACGTGTGGGAGGCCTCGGCCGCCGACGGTGCCCGGATCTCCCAGTGGAACCCCAGCGGGGCCGAGAACCAGCGGTTCCAGCTCCAACCAGCCTGACGAACCGGAGGAACGACGATGTTCCAGCAGGTCAAGTGGTTCCGGCGCAGGGTCGTGCTCGCGCTGGCCGCGGCGAGTGCCGTCGTGTTGCTGGGTGCGGCGGGCATCGCCGCCGGCGGCACGACATCGGACCAGGCCGGCGCGCTGGCCGGAACGGCCGGGTGCGGGAAGGCGCCGGCGCTCACGAGCGGCCAGCACACCATCAGCAGCGGCGGGCAGAACCGCACGTACATCCTCCGCGTGCCGTCCGGGTACGACGCCAACCGCCAGTACCGGTTGTTCGTCGGCCTGCACTGGCGCGGCGGCACCGCGAACGACGTCGACTCCGGCGGTACCGACGGCTACAACTGGTCCTACTACGGCCTGCGGCGGCTGTCCGACCAGGCGAACAACGGCACGATCTTCGTCGCGCCGCAGGGCAACGGCAACGGCTGGGCCAACCCCGGCGGGCAGGACCTGACGTTCATCGACGACCTGGTCCGGTTGCTGGACAACAGCCTGTGCGTCGACACGACCCAGCGCTACGCCGGTGGCTTCAGCTACGGCGGCGGCATGTCGTACGCCATCGCCTGCGCCCGCGCCAAGGTGTTCCGCGCGGTCGTCGTCTACTCGGGCGCCGAACTCAGCGGCTGCGGCGGTGGCAGCGATCCCATCGCCTACCTGGGCATCCACGGCGTCAGCGACAACGTCCTGGGCATCGGGCTGGGCCGAGGTCTGCGCGACCGGTTCGTGCGCAACAACGGCTGCACGGCGCAGAGCCCCCGTGAGCCGAGCGCCGGCAGCCGGACCCACATCGTGACCGCCTACAGCGGCTGCCGCGCCGGTTACCCGGTGGTGTGGGCGGCGTTCGACGGCGGCCACACGCCGGGCCCGATCGACTCCGGCGGTGACGGCTGGCGCACCTGGACCTCCGGTGAGGCGTGGAAGTTCATCACCCAGTTCGGCGGTGGTACCGGCCCGACGACGACCACCACGACGACCTCGAACCCGCCGGGTGGCGCGACGTGCCGCGTCGGCGACGTGATCAACGCCTGGAACAACGGCCTCACGTCGAACATCACCATCACGAACACCGGCTCCGCCCCGATCAGCGGCTGGTCGCTGGTCTTCACCCTGCCCGGCGGGCAGTCCATCACGTCCGGCTGGAGTGCCACCTACTCCCCCGCGTCGGGCCAGGTGACGGCCAGGAACGTCTCCTACAACGCCGACATCGCGCCGAACGCGTCCATCACGGTCGGCTTCCAGGCGAACCACACCGGTGACGCCTCCGCTCCCGCCTCGTTCGCCCTCAACGGCACCACGTGCGCAGCCTCCTGACCACGGAAGAGAAACCCATGCGACGCAACACCACCCAACGACGGGCGCGGTCGCTGATCGCGGCGGCCGCGCTGGTCCTCTCCGGCACCGGTGCCGCACAGGCCGACCCGGCCGTGCTCGCGGGCACCGCCGGCTGTGGCAAGGCCCCCACGCTGCGCAACGGCGACCAGACCATCCAGAGCGGCGGCAAGAACCGCTCGTTCATCCTGAGCATCCCGGACAACTACGACAACACGCGCCCGTACCGGCTGGTCTTCGGGTTCCACTGGCTGGGCGGCACGGCCGGCCAGGTGGCGGGCGGCGGCAGCGACGGCGACGTCTACGCCCACTACGGCCTGCGCCGGCTGGCGAACAACTCGACGATCTTCGTCGCGCCGCAGGGCCTGAACAACGGCTGGGGCAACTCCGGCGGCGAGGACGTCCGGTTCGTCGACGACATGCTCAGCCGCATCGAGAACGACCTCTGCGTCGACACCACCCAGCGCTTCTCGCTCGGCTTCAGCTACGGCGGCGCGATGAGCATCTCGCTCGCCTGCTCCCGGCCGACGGTGTTCCGCGCCATCGCCGCGATCGCCTCGCCGGGTGAGATCAGCGGGTGTGCCGGCGGCACCGCGCCCGTGGCGTTCATGGGCATCCACGGCATCAACGACAACATCGGGTCGGGCCGCGGTCAGCGCGACCGCTGGGTCCGCAACAACGGTTGCACCGCGCAGAACGCCCCGGAGCCCGCACGGGGCAGCAACACGCACATCACCACCACCTACTCGGGTTGCCGCAGCGGTTACCCAGTGGTGTGGGCACCGTTCGACGGCGGCCACCAGCAGGGACCGGTGGACGGGTGCGCGGGATGCGAGAGCGGTGCCCGCAGCTGGGTCAAGACCGAGGTGTGGAAGTTCTTCACCGGTGACACGACCCCGGGCCCCACGTCGTTCCGGTTGCGCGGCGAGTCCTCCGGCCGCTGCCTCGACGTGTCCGGGGCGGGCACGGCCAACGGCACCCAGCTGATCACCTGGGACTGCCACGCGAACGCCAACCAGCAGTTCACCCGGAACGGTCAGGCGCTCCAGGTCGTCGGCAAGTGCCTCGACGAGCCCACCGGCGCCGGTTCCGGCACCAGGGTGCAGATCTGGGACTGCCACGGCGGGGCCAACCAGAGCTGGACCGTCGGCGGCGGCACCGTCACCAGCGTCCAGACAGGACTGTGCCTCACCTCCGGCGGCACGGGCAACGGCGCGGCCGTCACCGTGACCACCTGCCGGGGCAGCTCCGACCAGCGCTGGGCCCAGGCCTGACGTCACCCGCTCCCCCGCTGACCGGCGCAGACCAGGAGACGACGTGTCCCGAGCAGCACAACACGCGACTTCGTGCCGCAACACCAACAGCTCGACGTCCCTGGCCGCCGAGGACCGGCCGAGTAGAACCAGCCGGCCACCCAGCAGGACGAAGACGAGATGCGGCAGTCGCAGTGCCACGCCCACGATCATGCGTGCAGGCCGACAGGACCCGATCACCGCAGCTCAGCGTGTGCCTGCGGATCTCTGGTACCCCACAGGATCCTGATCTGCACAGGCCCGATCCCTGCCGCCTGGGGTGAGGTCGAGTCACCAGGACGGTTCGTGATCAGCTCGCCGGGGTGAGTAGGTGCGGGGCTCGTGGCCGGGGAATCGTCGGCACGTTCTTGTCGTGCTCATCCTCGTGCAACGACGCGGACGCCACCCGCAAGGTCGAGACCAGCAGGACCGCGCCGAGCGCACATCCGGTGAGCACCACCGCGTCGTGCCCGAACCGCGCGGTGAAGCTCGCCGCCCATCGCCTCGGTGAAGCCCTTCGCCACGCTCAGGCCCAGGCCGACGCCGGGGGTGGCGTCGCGGTCGCCGAGCCGCTGGAACGGGGTGAAGACCCCGGCGAGGGCCTTCTTGTGCAGGCCGGGGCCGTGGTCGACGACCCTCAGTTCGACGAACGAGCCGTGAGTGCTCGCCCTGACGGCGATCTCCGGCTCGTCGTCGGCGACCCGCCCGTCGCCGTCGACGTCGACCTCACGGCGCGGTGACATCCGGCCGTGGCGCAGCGCGTTGTCGATCACGTTGGCCACCACCCGTTCCAGCAGGCCGATAGGAAGGTCCTCGTCGACGTCGACCGTGACCGCTCGGCGTTCGTCCACGGCCGACAGTGCCCTGGCGACGACCTCGTAGCAGCCGACCGGCCGCATGATCGGCGCGACCGATCCGGTGGCGAGGCGGGAGGAGTCGAGCAGGTTGTCCACTAGGCCGTTGAGGCGGTCGGCGGACTCCTCCACGGTCTCCATCAGCTCTGCCGTGTCCTCTTCGGACAGTCGCAGGTCGCGGTCGCGCAGGCTGCCGATCGCGGCCTTGATCGACGTGAGCGGAGTCCGCAGGTCGTGGCCGACGCCGGACAGCAACGCGGTGCGCAGCTCGGTCGTCTCCACCTTGCGCTGAGCGTCCCTCGTCTCCTCGGCCATGCGCTGTTGCCGCAGAGCCATCAACGCCTGCCCCGCGGCCGCCTCCAGCACTCGTTGGTCGCTCGCGGGCAACGTGCGGCCCTTGAGCGCGAGGTGGATGTCGCTGGTGACGGCGACGTCGGCATCGGCCTCGTCGGGGTCGTTGCACGGGCGCGCTCCCACGCAGACGACGCGTTCCCACTCGGTCGAGCGTTTCTCCAGCAGTGCCAGCGACTCCAGGCCGAAGTTCTCCCGGATCTCCTCCAGCAGCCGCGCGAGCGGGTACGGGCTCGTGAGCACGGTGCGCGAGTACGAGGCGAGCAGCGCGGCCTCGGTCCGGGCGCGGGCGCCCTGCTCCCCCAGCCGTGCCGCCCGGTCGACGACCAGCGCGACGATCGTCGCCACGATCACCATGGCCACCAGCGTGACCACGTTCTCCTGCGAACAAAGTGCGCTGGTCCGGTGGTGTCAGGTGGATCGGGCCGAGCTCCGGCTGGCCGGGGAACAGGATTTCGACGGCCTGGTGCGCTGCTCCGAGGACGAAGGGTGTGAGTGCCTGAAACCAGAGCCGGCCGCACAGTTCAGGTCAGGCGGACATTCCTGGTAACGCTTCGGGACATCCGCGAGGCGCGGGCCAAGCCCCGCCCTTGCCTGCCGACCTCGATGCGCCCACCTTCGTCCGTGATGCACATCGCGTGCACAGCCGGTCGTCCTCGGACCTCGACGAGGCCGAATGGCGTGTCATCTGTCACCAGCGATCGGTGCCGATGGCCGCCCGTCACCCGGCATCACACGCTTGGACGGGCGGCGTTCGCTCGAACTCGAGCCGATGTCTCCCGTCCAGCCTGGTCGTCGTGAGGTCGCGTCATCGCCCGGCAGAGCGAAAGATCACGCAGCCGGCTCAGGCGTGCACGCGGGCCCGCCCTTGCGCGTCATCCACCAAACGATCGCCGTGATGACGACGAGCACGGCACTGGGCGCGAGATTGTTCCAGGCACCGACCGCCGCGCCCCGGTTCGCCAACTCGGCACCGACGTCGACATGCAACGTCGTGGCCAGGACGAGGGCGGTGACGTTGTAGACGCTGTGCAGGACGACCGCTACCTCAAGACCACCGGTACGCCAGGTCACGATCGCCATGGACGAGAACAGCACGAGATAGGACGTGAAAAGGAACGGGTCTAGCGTTCCGTGGGCGAGCGAGAACAGCACGGTGGTCATGACGATGCCGAAGATCGCGCCGGACCGCGCCCCGCGGGTCCAGCCACCGAACACGCGGAACAGCAGTCCGCGGAATCCGTACTCCTCCCCCGCGGCGGCGAGGGGGTTCAGCAGCATCCCGATGACGAAGAAGGAGATCAGATCGACGGTCGTCCACGGGACGGACTTGACGCCGCTCAAGGCGACAACCGAGACCACCAGCAGCAGCGGTGGTCCGAACACCAGCAGTGCGCGACCGAGAACTCCGAACCGGAACCGGCCCGCCACGGAGTGCAACGACCCCGCCCGCACACCGTAGACGATGCGTTGCACCAGCATCGAGTACGGGATGAGCGCGGCCAGCCCCAGCGCGCCGGCCGCTTGGCGCAGTGGCGTCGACGGTCCCGAACGACCGAACAGGGCGAGATCGGCGACTTCCGAGAGCCGCTGGAACAGGACGGCGAAACCGACGAACCCCACTACCAGGAGCACGATCGCGAGGATTCCCCGGAGAACGCGTCGCCCCTCCCCCGCGTACGCGCGGTGGTACTCGCTGCCTGCCGGCACACCGCGCACAGGCACCGGTTGGTCACCTTGCAGAAGCCAAGATCGGCCATTACCGGACATTTCCACTCCTCGGGTCGCTGCGCGATCATCTTCTATCACGCCGTACTACTTTCTATCACACTGTACTAGAGCACATATCTAGTACGCCGTGATAAGAAGAAGCAAGACAATCGCACGAGGTGAACCAGCACATGACCCACAGCACACGAGACAAGATCCTGATCGCCGCGGCGACCATGCTCGGCGAGGATCCGACGGCCAGGCTGAGCGTGCGCGCCGTGGCCACACGAGCGGGCGTCAGCACCGGGTCGCTACGGCACTTCTTCCCCACTCAGCGGGCGTTGATCGACGAGGTGGTCGCGCGGCTACACGAGGTGGACCTCCCGGACGACCCGATGCAGGACCTCACACGGACGCCCTCAGAGCGCCTGGTGGCGTGCCTGCAACTGGTGTTGTCACAGGTGGGCACGGGAGAACAAGCCCGCAACCACTGGGGCTCGCTGTACAACGCCTACGTGGCGTCGCCTGCGTCCGAGGACGACAGCCACGTCTTCCTGGCTCTCGAACAGTTCGCCGTACACAGGGTCGTGCGATGGCTCGCCGCGCTGCACGACGAGGGGGCCCTCGCTCCCGGAGAACTCGAACACCACGCCCGGTTCCTCCTGACCGTCGTCAACGGCCTGCTGACCGAACGAGCCCTCCCTGGTGATCTGGCACGACTGGAGTTCGAAGAGCGCACTCTCACAACCGCCGCTTCAGCCATCCTGCGCCGACTGCCCTGACGCACGAGCCACCTGCCGGATCAGGACCAGATGCGATGTCGCACGAGCTCGAGGGGTGAGGGAAGCCCTTGAGGGTCCACGCCTGATCTACCGCTTCGACCGGCGCGGTCGTGATACAGACTCAGCGCCGAGTGCCGCACCCCATGCCGCAACCGAGACGTCGAACCGTCCCCTGACGCAGCTACCGACGATCGGCCGGTCCGGACTACCGCACAGCCGCGCAGCCGCGCAGCAGGCGATCAGTGGACTGCCCCGCGAACAACGGCACGCTCTCGGCGCTCGTGTTCCCATGAGGACCTGCGGTACAAGCACATCGCCACGACAACGAGATCGCCCCAGGTGCGGGGAGGAGCCGCCTGCAGCGCCGGGGTGTCCGAACTCAGGCAGCGGAGAGACGAACGCCCGCCCGATCCGTCCAAGCTGGTGACTCTGGAAGACCAGATGCTTCTCGTGTCCACTTCGGACACTTGCGACGCAGTGCGACTCGCGGCGCTTCGGCGTCACTCCGCCGGCGAGAGCACGAGGTCGACCCCGGAGTCGGCGCCGTCCCCGCCACGGGGTTCGGTCGACCTCGTCGGCGACTCAGGTGGAGTCCGGACAGCGGCCTCCCGGGCCCGCCGAGGCACCCCGCGCGCCAGCCCGTTCCCGCACGCCGGCGTCCCCAGCGATCACACTCCGCCGCCAGGCGCTCGCGCTGAGCGGGAGCAAGATCCACCCCAGCGGCACCCGCACGGGGCGGGCACCGCTTCGGGATCGGGTACGTCCGGTCAGCTCACGGGGCACAGCGAGACGGACTCCGGCGCGCCGCCGTCCTGTGCCGTGATCTTGAAGGCACAGAGGTCGTACCCGTTGCGCAGCAACGCGGTGGCCATACCCGCGACGTCCTTCCTGGACGGCGTGGCAGTGCGCGCCAGCACGAACCCGGAACGACGGTCCGGTGCGCCGACCACCGCCCAGCGGTAGTCGCGGTCCAGACCGATCACCCAGTAGGCGCCCGGCCGGTCGAAGTTCCACGTGTCGCCGATCTTGACGAACGACACCTGCAGCCTCGACGTCGAGTCCGGGCTCTCCTGCCGGGCCCTGCCCTCGAGCGACGTCGTCGTGCCGTCCGCGCGGGTGCAGGAGTTGACGACCTGGACCTGTCCGTCCGGCAGGAGGGTGTACCGCGCACCGTCGTTGCGGGCACACTGGGCTTGGAACGGCTGGGGGATCGCCGCCACCTGCACCCAGCGCCCCTGATACCGCTCGAGGTCGACCGAGCGCACCGGACGCACCTCTCCGCCGGTCGTCTCCGCCGAAGCCTGCGCGGGAACCAGGGAGAACCCGAGCACGACCGCTGCCGCCGCCGCGATGAACCTCATGAGAACACCTTTCGCCCTAAGCACTTGACCGACTTCAACGCTATGGGCGCGTCCGCCAACCCGCATGATGGGTGGAAGTTGGTCTCGCCGTCGTGCACGAGGTCGCGCACTGCGGTTCGCCCCCGCTCCCACCACGCTTGAGTCCACAATTGACAATTTCGGCACACTCGTGGGTGGTGCACGGTGCACCACAGCGCACCCGGGAGAGTGCACGGTCACCTCCCCACAGGCCGCGGTGACCCGATCCCGAAGATCGTCCGCAGAACAAGGGGCAGCCAGACGGCGTCTTCGTCCACCCGGCCGAGCGACATGAGGTACGTCGGGGTGCGCTGGAGCATGGTGACGAGCCCGGCGGGCTTCCCGGCTGACGACGACGCGCTCGACCGTCAACGTTCACCTCACGCCCGCTGTCCCATGAGGCCCGCACGACCCGGTACCGGAACCGGATGAGGCTCGCCGGAGCGTGCTCGGCGACGGTCTCGCGCAGGTAGTCGAGGACGAGCGGGCCATCGGCGATCGCGGTCTCGTACACGGTGGCGGTTCCAGCCAGGCTGGTCACGAGGGTGACGACGTCACGGCGGGTGTGAGCGGGCGGCAGCCCTCCCGCCTCGACACCAGTCGCGATCATCTCGTTCAGCAGGGCGAGGAGGTCGCCAGACCACTCGCGTCCGGCGAGCAGGCCGGCACGGCGGTGCGGCCCGACGCCGAGCAGGATCGAGTGCGCACAGGACCGGACGAGGTGGGCGACCGGGATCGGCCGTCCGGCGGGCGCCGTGGCGGCCCGCGCCGCCCTGGGTCCGGCGGGACCGCCACGCGGTGCGATCCCCGGCTCGCGCGGGCGCCGGTCAGCAGGGGTGCGCGGCCGTCTTCTTGCGCCAGGCGGTGTACGAGCTGACCGGTCCCCCGTGCGGGCGGAAGAGCCAGCGCCAGGGGTGCACGGTGCTCGGTCCGACGGCCGCGGCGCGGGATCGGAAACCCGGCACCGGCGCGAAGGTGACGGCCACGTCGCGTTCCCGCAGCTGCTGGACCACGTCGTCGCGGTGGATCGCCACCTCGCGACGGGTGGCGAGGTCGGCGAGGGTCTCGGTCAGGAACACCAGGCGCTTGCCCGACAGGCGGAGCCGGGCGAGCAGGGGCGCGTCGAACACGAACACGGCGGGCAGGTCCGGGTGCGCGGCCAGCGCCGGGTCGGCGTCGCCCAGCGACTCCGCAGTGAGCCACACGGCCTCCGGCCTACCGTGCCCGGCCGGGCTGCGGGGTCCACCGGTCGACTCGGGGTCGGGATCGTGGCGCAGCAGGGGTTCCGGCTCCGGCTGCTCGGTCGGAGGTGGCGACGCGGGCCAGTCCTCGATCGGGCAGTCGAAACTCAGGGGACATTCCCGGCACAGCTGAGGAGCCCGTTTGCGCACCTGCCAGCGCGAGAATCCGTAGGGCTTGCCGGTGCCCGCGCCGATAGTCCACTGCCAGCCCACCCGATTGGCCGCGCGGGACCCGTCGAGCAGGTGTGCGAAGAACCGGTTCTCGCCGACCGTCCAGTCCGCTCCCGCCCGCACGGTCCACTGCGACGCGAGCCACATCCTGGTCTGGTTGACCAGCCACCCGTCCGTCTCCAACTCCTCGACGCAGAAGGACACGCACCGCATCTGCTCGGGCCAGGGGTCGGTCCACCGCACCGTCGCGCGGGCCGGTGCGGCACGCAGGGCGGCGGCACTGCGAGTGCCGAGTCTGGCGTAGAGGTGGCGGCCGTACTCCTGCCAGGCGAGCTCGTCGCGGAACTTCGCGCGGTCACGTGGTGGTGCGGCCGCGGCGGCGGCCCACGCCTCCGGCAGGGCGATCAGGCCGTGCCGGATGTAGGGCGAGAGGCGACTGGCACCGCGTCTGCCGCGCGGGAGCACCTCGTTGCGCCGCGCCGCGTACCCGGCGAGGTCGAGGGTGACGAGCGCAGCGTCGGCGGCCTGCTGACCGCCCCGGAACGTCGGCGAGGCCTCCGGAGTGTCACCGCAGAGGTCGCCGAGGTGCGTGCGCACCCACAGCTCCGCGGCTTCGGGCCCAGGGGCGGGAGTGGGAAGCAGCACGTGATCAGTCTGCCGCCCGGCTCGTGCCCCCGCCCGATGACGCGGGACTCGATCACTGAGGTACTCCCCTCAGCCCGAGGATGACGAACCGTGGTTTGTCTGTCAGAGGGGAGGGTTTCAACCGGTGCGGCGGTGCTGCCGGGCCTGCTGCACCGTTACGTCACCTAACGGTGCAGCACACCCTCAGACCGGTGAACACGTTCGAATCGAGGTTGCCAGTCCAGAAAGCTCCACCGGTTCATCGCTTGTCCTCGGAGACCACACGAAGCCAGTAGTTGGCTTCGCCTCCATGCGCAAGAGCACCCACGGAACGGTCAAGCCACCCGCGCCGCGGCTCGCTGATGACGATCAGTCCGAAGTGGTCGGCCGCCCGACAGAGGTTCTCCAACATCCACTCGCGATATCGAGTGTCAGCGGCGACATCCCCGCTTCACCCAGGGGAAGAAGAACTTCTCAGCACATCCTGCAGGTCTCAACGCGTCGGTGAACAGTTGCGCGGAACGCTCCTGCGGTGCACTCGCCCGACCGCGTTCCCGCTCCTGCGACGCCAGTACCGCCTTCCCGACGGGTCGCGGTGGCCGGGTCGCCGACGAGCTCTTCACCACTACCGTTCCGCCAGGCGAAACGGGTCTCGCACTCGAGACCGTCCGGACTGCACAGTGTCGGAGCACTGCGGCGACACGATTTCCACACACTTTCGAGAGCGGTGGTCCACCGCTCGGCGCGGTCGAGGGCGCTGTCCACGTCCGCCGAATCCTGGGAACCGTCACCGCGGTCAGGTGCCGCCGCCCCCTGCCCAGCGGCATCCTCAACCGCCCCTTGGAGGTCAGCTGTGTTCGACGTTTACCGCAGCGCCTTCTCCACGAGGGGGGCCGCGTCCTTCTGCGCAGCAGGTGTGTTGTCACGCCTCTTCGTCGGGATCTACCCGCTCGCCCTGCTCCTGTTGCTGGCGTTGCCCACCGGCCAGTACGGGAAGGCCGCGTTGGTCAGCGGGTGCTGGACGATCGGCAACGCACTCGGCAGCCCCGTCGCCGGGATGGCCGCCGACCGTTTCGGGCAGTACAAGACCCTGCTCCTGTCCGTTGTCGCCCATTTCGTGCTCGCCGCGATGACGCTCGGGGCAGTCGCACTCGACTCGTCTCTTGCGACGACCCTCGTCCTGGCGCTTCTCCTCGGCGCCTCGGTGGTCAACACCGGCCCCATGACACGTGCGCGATGGGCTGCGATGTGGCCGGACGGCACTCCGGAGAGGTCTGCCGCTTACTCGGTCGAAACGGTTCTGGACGAGGTCGTCTTCGCGATCGGCCCTCTTCTGGCAGCGGCACTCGCGATCGAGGTTTCTCCTTACCTCGCCGTCGCTTCGGCGTTCCTGCTCACTGCCTGCGGTGGGACCTGGCTGCTGTTCCAGCGCCGCACCGAGCCGCCCCGGCGACCTCCCGCCGCCCGTGTGCACCGACGCCTCGCCGCGCGGTATCCGGGCATGCCGTTGCTGCTCGTGCTGCTGCTCGCGGTCGGAGCGACCTGTGGCTCCGCGGAAGTGCTGCTCGTGGCACGCACAGGCGAACTGGGCAATCCCGGTGGTGCCGGTCTCGTCCTGGCCTGCTTCGCGGTGGGCAGTGGCGTCTCGGCCGTCCTCTACGGCGCACGGACACGAACCAGGCCGGCGCCGCTTCGACTTGCCTTGAGCGCCTCGGCGTTCGGCCTGCTCCCCGTCCTCTACCTCACCGCGGACAGCTTCGTCGCCCTCATGGCCTGCTCCGCGGTCAACGGTCTCAGCATGGCACCGACCGTGATCAACGCCTTCCACCTGCTCGACGAGCTCGTTCCGGTGGCGATCCAGACCGAGGGGATGAACTGGGTGTGGTCGAGCCTCTCGCTCGGCTTCGGTTCGGGCACAGCCGCGGTCGGCAGGATCGCGGACGAGATGGGTTCCCGCGCGACCTTCCTCCTGCCCGTCCTGTGTGCGTTGTTCGCCGCCGCGACGGCCCACCTCCTGCGTTCCCGGATGAAGCCGAGAGTCGCGGCGGAAGAGCTCAAAACCTCGTGACGGACGAGAACACACTTCCCGATTCGGCGACCTCGACGCCGAATCGCCTGTAGCAGCAGGGAAAGGACTATCTGACATGGTGAACGACGTGCTCGAAAGGCTCGAGGGCTCACGCGTGCAGTTGGAAGCCCAAGCCGCCGAAGCGGAGGAGCTGGGGACGCTTCCCGGGCACACCGCGGACATCCTGAAGAAGACCGGCCTGGTGAGAATGCTGCAACCGGCGAGGCACGGCGGCCTCGAGGCCGATCCGCGCGACTTCTTCGACGCGGTGATCCTGACCGCCGAGTCCTGCGGCGCCGCGGGCTGGGTCGCAGGCGTCCTCGGGTCACACCCCTGGCAGATGGCCCTGATGCCGGAACCTGTTCAGAACGACGTGTGGGCGACCGATCCGGACACCTGGATCGCATCGCCGTTCTCGCCTTTCGGCAAGGCGCGCACGGTCGAGGGGGGCTACCTCCTGAGCGGCAGGTGGCAGTTCTCGTCCGGCACGGACCACTGCGAATGGGCCTGGCTGGGTGCGACCGTGGTTGACGCGGACGGCGATCGCGCCGGCTCCGAGGGCACTTTGCACATGCTGCTGCCACGCGGCGATTACACGATCGTCGACGGGTCGTGGAACGCGGTCGGATTGCGCGGCAGCGGCAGCAAGGACGTCACGGTCAGCAACGCGTTCATCCCCGCCGAGCGCGTGATAGCGGAGCAGAAGGTCGTGAGCGGCCTCGCGGCACGAGAAGCAGGCAGGAGCGAAACCCTCTTCCGCATGCCCTGGTCCGCCATCTTCCCCAATGCGATCACCGCGGCCGTCATCGGCATGTGCCGTGGGGCGCTCGCGGCGTCCTTCGACTACCAGCGCGATCGGGTCGACGAGACGGGCAGGCTGGTTCGTGAGGACAAGTTCCTCCTGGCGCAACTGAGCGAGTGCTACTCCGAGGTCGAGTCGGCACGGGCTCAGATGATGGCCAACCTGAGCCGGATGTGGGACATCGTCGACTCCGGGAGAGAGGTTCCGTTCGAGATCCGCGCGGCCGCGCGTTGCGACCAGGTCCGCGGCAGCCGGCGCGCTGTGGAGGCACTCGACCGCCTCTACAGCCACTCGGGCGGCAACGCCCTGCGATCGGATCGGCCGATGCAGCGTTTCTGGCGCGACGCGCACGCCGGGCTGAACCACGCCATCAACGTCTACTCCGGCCCGTACCAGGCTCATGCGCTGGCGCGGATGGGCGCCGCGGTTCCCGACGCCCTCCAACGTGACATCTGAGTCACGGCGGCCAGCGGCACCGACGACAGCGGAACCTCGCGCCACATCACCTGTCACCACATTCCGACCTGACTCGACTCAAAGGTGAGGCAGGAATTCTCATGACCGCGACCAGTGCGGTGAGCAAGCACGCGGCGGCCTCCACCGCCGGCGCCCGGCAAGGCGGATCGACACCGGGTCTGGCGAACTCGATCCGCTCGCAGATACTGCGACACGGCAAGGACCGGCTCGCGGAGCAGGTCCTGGACCAGGTCAGGGCGAGCCGCAGCGGCACCGCGATCGAGCCGACGACCGCGGCGTTCTACGACTGCGTCCTGGACAAGGCGGAGAACCGCTACTCCTACCGGAGCTACCTGGCACTCGACGTCCTCAGTCCTCTGCTCCCCCCGTCGGGAGACGTCCGGAGTGGATGGGAGCTGGTGTCACACCTCCTGCTCGACCTGGCCGAGTTCGAGCAGATGACGTTGGACGACCACGACAGCGAGTTCCTGCCGAACGGTCGGCCGGACCGCCACGTCGCACTCAGGCGAATTCGCAAGATAGATCTTCTGCGGGGAGGCGCCGGCTCAGCGGGCAGGAGTACCTCCCCTGCGGGAGAGCTGGTCGAGAAGATTCTGCGCTTCAGCGTTCTTCCCGTCTCGAGCCAGCACGACGAGTACCTCTTCATCCGAGTTCTGCAGTGCTACGAGACGGTCTTCACGACCATGGCGACGATGCTGGGGCAAGCACTCCTGGCCGCGGGATCGGACCGCGTCCGAGAAGTCGCCCGCCACGTCGACTCGGCCGCGACGACCCTGGACCAGGCGTCAGGGCTGTTCAGCCTGCTCGCCACCATGCCTCCTGCGCACTTCCGGTCCTTTCGCATGCAAACCGACGGGTCGAGCGCCATCCAGTCGGAGGCCTACAAGCTGGTGGAGATCTTCTGCGCCCTGCCGAAGAGAGCTCGGCTCGACTCCCCCGCCTTCCTCTCCGTTCCCGACGTGCGGCTGCACGCCCTGTCCGGGCACAAGACGTTGTCCTCCTGGCACGGCCGTCAGCAGGACAGGTGGAGCGTCGCCGAAGGCGAGATGGTGACGAACGCGGTGCAGCGCCTGGAACGAAGTCATCAGAAGTGGAAGCGCACTCACCACTCCATCGCGAAGTCCATGATCGGGACCAGCGGCGGGACCGGCGGGACCGAAGGCATCGAGTATCTGCGGCGATGCATGGAGAACCGCCTCTTCTGGCCGATCAGCGAACAGGCTTCTTCTCACCACAACTCATGAGCCGGACTGGCGACGGAGGTCGAAAACAGCCGTGGACCTGTTGAAGTGGATGATCCGAGCACACGAGGAGAACACGAAGTGGCAGAACTCGTTCTCCTCGTTCTCACCTCACCCGTCGATGGAGGTCGGGGACGAGGCGTTCGCGGCCGTCTTCCACGACTTCACGAAGAGGCTGGAGAAGAACTACCCCTTCTTCCACCCCTCGTACGCCGGGCACATGGTTCGTCCGCCGCACTTCGCCGCCACGATCGGCTACCTGGCGACCATGCTGGTCAACCCGAACAACCACGCGTTCGACGGCGGCCCGGCGACCGTCGAGATGGAGAGGGAGGTCGTCGCCCAGCTGTCCGCGATGTTCGGGTTCGACACCTCGCTCGGCCACTTGACGACGAGCGGCACGATCGCGAACCTCGAAGCTCTTTACGTGGCACGTGAACTCCGCCCCGGCCAAGGTGTCGCCTTCAGCGAGGAAGCCCATTTCACCCACAGCCGCATGTGTCGCGTGCTGGGCGTGGAAGGTCACGAGGTGCGGGCAGATCGACACGGCCGGATGGACGTCGAGGCCCTCGAGGAGCTGTTGCGGACACGACAGATCGGTACGGTCGTCCTGACAGCCGGCACGACGGGACTGGGTGCGGTCGATCCGATCCACGACGTCCTCGCGCTGAGGGAACGCTACGACATCCGCATACACGTCGACGCCGCCTACGGTGGTTTCTTCACCCTCCTGCAGGGATCGGGTACGGCAGAGGCGCTACCACCAGAACCGTGGCAGGCGATTTCCCGATGTGATTCCGTGGTGGTCGATCCCCACAAGCACGGGTTGCAGCCCTACGGGTGCGGCGCGGTGCTCTTCAACGACCCGGCCGTCGACCGGTTCTACGACCACGACTCCCCGTACACCTACTGCGCGCCCGCCGAGTTCAACCCCGGTGAGACGAGCCTGGAGTGCTCGCGGTCCGGCGCGGCCGCCGCAGCTCTTTGGCTCACCTTCCAGGTCCTGCCACCGACTCCCTCGGGGCTGGGCCAGGTGCTCGGCGCGGGCAGGCGAGCCGCCCTGGACTGGGCCACCAGGATTCGGTCCTCCGAAGCGCTCGAGCTGTACCAGGAGCCCGAGCTGGACATCGTCACCTACTTTCCGGCCGTCCGGCCCGCGAGCATGCGGCTCGTGGACGAGACTTCGGCCCGGATGCTGGAAAGCGGTGCGAGAGATGCGGATCCCGTGTTCCTGAGCACGTTGAAGGTGCGGTCCGACGCACTCGTCAGCCGGCATCCCGGTGTCACCGCCGACGCCCCCGAGGCGCGGATCATCCGGAGCGTGCTGATGAAGCCCGAGTTCGAAGACTTCGTGCCGCGACTTCACGACAGGCTGGAAGCGCTGGCCTTCTCCCAGACCACCTTCCGGTAGAACGAGTCCTACACGAGCCTGGCGCCGATGAGCACGGCGAAGACGGCGGGGCTCGGACACCGGCCGCTCGACACCGCGTCGGTCAGACGCAGGACGCAGAACGTGTCGGCGAACACGGCGGGCTTGTCGACGGACAGGGTGATGACGCAGTTGGAAACGACGACGTCGATGGTGTTGCCGGGCAACGGGATCGACTCGATGTTGCCCTCGAGGAACTCGACGTTGGTGGCGCCGGCCCTGGCTGCGTTGGAGATCGCCTGCGAGAGCATCTCGTCGGTCATGCCGAGGCCGTGAGCCTTGCCGGAGGGGCCGACGCGGCGGGCGGAGAGCAGGACGTCGATGCCACCGCCGGAGACGAGGTCGGCTCGGGGGCTGAGCGCCCCGAGGAGGTGGTCGGCCCCGCCCGCCGAGGCGGGGCGGGGCGATAGGTCGCCAGCGGGCGGGACGACCACCTCCGGAGCGGCCTCAGTTCAGGACGCGGTCGTGGAACTGCGGGAGCGGGTGCGGGACCTTGCCCTCGGGCACCGGCGGCCGGCCCGACTGGTCCGGCGGGAACGAGATGACCTCGACGAGGTAGCCGTCGGGGTCCGGGACCAGCGTGATGGTGATGCCGCCGACCTTCAGCGGCGGGTCGCACGCGAGGGCGTAGCCCGCGTCCGCGATCTCGGCGGCGGCTGCCGCGGCGTCGTCGACGGTGAGGACGAACGGCGTCCACGCGGGCGCGCCGGACTGGACCGGCATGCTGTCGCCGCACATCAGCACCACCCTGCCCTGACCGCTCGCGTCGGCGAGCACCACCTCGGTGATGTCCGGTGCGGTGAACTCGACCCGTTGCAGCACCGACAACCCGATCGCTTTCGTGTAGAAGGCGATGGACCGTTCCAGATCGCTGACCACGATCTTGGCGTAGCTCAGGCGGGCTTCCATGGCGTGCGCACCTCCGTGCGAAATTGATGGGCGGGTGTTCCTGGGATTGCTTCCGTAGTTGCGTGTCGAGGACGTTGTGGAGTGCGATGGTGGTGTCGGAGGCGGACAGCGCGGTGTCAAGCACGCGTTCGTCGCGCTGAATGCGCACGCTGTACCGACTTTCCAGTTCGGCACGTCCGAACACCCGCCGAACAGTCCGAAGTGGACTTCCGCTCGGGCTCACGGCACGGCCGGTGCGGCGGCAACTCCTCCTGGGCCCGGCTGGTCGCGTTCGACGACGATCGCGCAGGCGGTCAACCCCGCGCCCGTCCCGATCAGGAGCGCACAACGACCGGCTCCCAACATGTCACCCGCCACGATGTCGGCCAGGTTCGCCGGCAGGTCCCCTGCCCCGAGGTGCCCGGTCCGCGCCCCGAACGCGCGGTAGCGATCGCGCAGCGCCCGCGGCAGGGCACGCCGCACGACCTGGTCCGTCACCTGCGCACCCAGCCGGTTCGACGAGACGAGTGCGATGCGGTCGCGGGCCGTGTCCTCGTCCCCCAGACCGGCGTCGGCCAGTGCGACGTCGACGGCCTCCCGGATCACCTCGCGGGAGCCCTTCAGGTTCGACGCGAACCCGAGCGCGTCCGCCCCGGTGCCGGAGACCGGCTCGGGCAACGGGCGGAACGGGTGGAAGGCCGGGAAGGTCTCCTCGAGCAGCGGGCGACCCGCCGAGCCGATCGAACGGATGACCAGCGGGCCTTCGTCGCGTCCCAGGAGAACGGCGGTCGCGCCGTCCCCGAAGACGGTGGCGGGAGCCGTTCGCCACCGGTCGTACGGGAGCGCGCTGAAGTTGCCCGCGGTGGTGCACAACGCGTGCCGGACGTTCTCGTCCGCCTGCATCAAGGTGGCGGCCCAGCCGATCCCCGCGGCTCCGCCGTTCGACATCTGCGCCAGCCCGATCGCGACCGCCCGGGACGCGCCGAGCACCCTGGCGAGCCGGTGCGCGGGCGACCAGGGATCCTCTTCCACTCCCGGGGTCATGCCGGCGTAGGCGATGAAGTCGATCTCCGCGGGATCCGTTCCTCGTTCGCCGAGGCACTGCCGGGCTGCCTCGCACCCCATCCACCAGGCGGGCACCGCGGCGCCGACCGGCACCTCCGAGCAGGCGGCCCCGGCGGCCTGCTCCGCGGTCGTCGCCCCGGATGCGACGGCGTTCGCCGCCGGGTACCGCTCGTCGGGCAACCACGTCGTCGCGGCGGTGATCCGGACGGTGCGCTCGACCTTCATGCCGGCCGCTCATCGGGTCGAAGGCGGATCGGCACGGAGAACAGGCTGCGGTCCCCCAGGTTCGTCGTCCAGCGCAGCCTCTCGACCGGGACGGCGAGGGACAGCCGCGGAAACCGCGCGAACAACGCGGGGAGCGCCATGGTCGCCGTGGTCAGCGCCAACGGGGCACCCGCGCAGAAGTGCGGGCCGTGCCCGAAGGCGATGTGCGCGGGGCTGCCGGGGCGGGGCACGACGAGCCGGTCCGCGTCCTCGTAGGCCAGGGGATCACGGTTGGCGGCGGCGACGAGCACGAGAACGGTGGCGTCGCGCGGGATCGTGACCCCACCCACCTCCACGTCCTCCGCGGCGAACCGCCAGGTCGCGCACGGCGTCGGCGGGTACCGGCGCAGGACCTCCGAGAGCACCGCCGAGCACGACGCCGGACCGGCCATGATCGCGTCGAGCAGGTCTTCCCTGGTGGACGCGAGAGCGGCGGCGTGAGCCAGCAGTGTCGTCGAGGTCGTGGTTCCGGCGAACACGGTCAAGGCGACCATCGACATCACCTCGGCCAAGCTGAGCTTGCCGCGGGGGTGGTGATCGCGGAAAGCCAGCTTCAGCAACGTGTCGGTGCCGGGGAACCGGTCGTGGTCGTCGATCGCCTCCAGGATGAGCCGATGCTGCTCGTCCGCGGCTTCCCGAGCCTCCGCGCTCCGCGGATCCGGGCCCGCGACCACCACTCGGACGGCGGTGAGCAACCGGTCGAGCAGGGTCTGCTCGATTCCGATGACCTCGCTCATCACCGAGGTCAGCACCGGAGCGGCGAACTCGGTCACCAGGTCGGGCTCCGCCGAGGCGGCCAGGACGTCGAGTGAAGTCTCGACGATCTCGGCGATCCGCCCGCGGCGTCGATCGACGGCCTTCGGGGCCAGGCACTTCGTGAGCAGCTCCCGCAGACGGCGGTGGTCGGCTCCGTCGGTGTTCAGCACGTGCCGGCCCAGCACCGCGTAGCTGTCCTCGGGGTGCCGGCCCCCGTCGAACAGCAGCGCGGGATCGGACAGCGTCGCAGGATCCTTCTTCAGCCGGCTGTCCAACAGGACCGCTTTCGCCTCGGCGTAGCGGGCCACGACCCAGACTCGGAGCCCGGTCGACAGCACGACCTGCTGAACCGCGCCTCCTTCGGACAGCGCGGCCAGCATCGAGTCGTTGTCGGCCTGGTCCGGACTCAGCGCGAAGACGCGGGACACCGGTTCACACCTCGCTGTCGGCGAAGAGTCGCTCGCGCACCTCACCACGACGCCACTTCCCGCTGCTGGTCCGCGGCAGCCAGCCCCGCGCGACGAGCCGGACGTCGACGTCCGCCAGTCCGACCTCATCGGCGATCCGGGCGCGGATGCCGGCGACCAGGGCCGTGTGGTCGTCGGCCTGCGTCTCCGCCACGACGACCATGCGCTCACGGGCCACGTCGGCCACGACGACCACGTGACGCTGGTAGACACCGTCGACATCGCGGACCGCCATCTCCACGTCGTGGGCGTGGAAGTTCCGGCCGGCCACCACGATCATGTCGCTCAGCCGCCCGGAGACGTAGAGCTCGCCGCCGAGCACGAACCCGGTGTCCCGCGTGCGGAACCAGCCGTCCCGCAGCGCGGCGTCGGTGGCGGCGCGGTCGTCGAGGTAGCCGCGCAGCATGTTCGGCCCCCGTGCCTCGATCTCGCCGAAGTGCCCTTCGTCCAGCACCCGGCCCGCGACGTCGCTGATCCGGAACTCGACACCGGGGAAGGCGGGCCCCTGGGACACGACGGGCACCGTGCCGGCCTCCGCGCCGTCGCGCGTCACCACCCGCGCGCCGTCCCGCAGTGACGCCCGATCGACGTGGACCAGCTTCGCGACCCGGCCCGCGGGCTGCAGCGAGATCCCCACGCAGAACTCCGCCGCACCGTACCCCGGCGTCATCACCGTCGGCCGGGCGCCGAGCGGGCCGAGCAGCTCGTCGAACCGTCGCAGCGTCTCGGCGGCGACGGGTTCACCGGCGTTGATCGCGGCCTTCCAGCTCGAGAGGTCGACGCCGTCGAGCCGCCCGGCCGCGGCCGCGTCGAGGATGCGGTCGTAGGCGAAGTTCGGGCCGGTGAAGAACGCGATGCGCTGGTCGGCGAAGTACCGGATGGTCTCCGCGGTGCGCCGGACGAATGTCACGGGGCTGAACATGTGCAGGTCGCTGGCGGTCACCAGGTGGGTCAGCAGCGTGACGAGGCCGAAGTCGTGGAACAGCGGCACCCACACCATCGCGGCGTCGCCGTCCTCCACGCCGCCCCGCTCGGCCGTGCCCAGCACGCTGGCCACCAGCGCACCGTGCTCGATCATCGCCCCCTTCGGCGAGGAGGTGCTCCCGGAGCTGTACTGCACCACGGCCAGGTCTCGCGGACCCGGCAGCGCGGTCCGCGGAGCTTCGGGCAGCGGTGCGCAGTCGGCGATGCGGATGACCGCGACGTCCGGGTACCGCTCGCACATGGCGTCACCGAACTCGTCGAACGGCGGCCCCACCAGGACGCACCGCAGGCCCGCGCCGCGGACCAGCGCGTCCAGCCGCTCCAGAGCGGACTCCAGTCCCCCGGCGAACGACGGCACGGGAACCGGCACCGCCGCGCTGTTCGCGGCGAACACCCCGAACAGCGCCGAGACGAACTCCGGCGACGTCGTGGCGAGGATCCCCACCCGCTGGTCCGGGCGGTCGTCCAGACCCGCGCGACGCAGTTCCGCGGCGACCCCGTACGCCCGCGCCGGGATCTCCCGGTGGGCCAGCGAGGTGTTCAGCTCCGGAAAGACCACCTCCCCTGCCGTCCGCCGCGCGAGGACCGGCAGCAGGTCCGCCATGGTGCGCAGCTCCCGCGCTTCCGCGAGCCAGCGGAGTCCCGGCCCTCCGGCCCGTGCACCGGAACGGGTCGCCGCCTCGACTTCCAGCCGCATCGGCATTTCCTCCAGGTGGTCCTTATGTGCTGTCATGACGACGCGAACGCCTGTCGACCGTAAGCACGTGCGCACGACGCCTGCCACCCGCTCGTTCCACCGTCCGGAACGCTCACCGAGCCGGCTCGGGTCACCCGGCGATCGCGAACCCGGTCACAGCGCCCGGGAGGAGCGGACCCCGGCTTCGACCAGGTTCGCCAGGTCGGCCACCGTCCGCACCCGGACCAGGTAGTCGGGATCCAGCTCGAGGGACAGCTCGTCCTCGATGGCGCTGACCGCGGTGAGCAGCCGCAGCGAGCTGGCGTTCTCGAGGTGGGTGAGCTGTGCGTCGAGGGAGACGTCGGCGGCGGGCACACCGAGCGCGGCCGACAGGTGGCTGACGACCACCCGCACGAGGTCATCGGACGACGTCATCGGGAAATCCTTTCGGCTGCAACCTGGAAATGCGGCACCACCCGAACGACCCTGCCAGCCGGTGACAGCTGTGCGGATTCCGTTCTTCGCCCGCCGCGACCTCCTGGAGAATGACGGAAAAGTGATTGGACGCCAGTAAAGCCCACCCGATGGTTGTCGCCGCGCTCGGTGTTCCAGCCTCCGGAACAGGCCGTTGCCGACACATTTCATCTCCGACTATTCATAGCCGATGCCGGATGGGAGCCGCCGCTACACCATCGCGCAACTCCCCACCCCCGTCACGAGACTGTCGTCCGCGTCAACTCCTGAGCGTCGAATGCAGCGTGGACTTCGGAGAGGTTCCACGATGATGATCCATCCACCCGGGACAGACACCGTCCGGCCGTCGCGGACCCTCATCCGCCCCATCCCGTTCGAGTCCGTCGCCCCCGGACCCGTGCCGGGGTGGAGGAGGATCCGCGTGCTCGTCGACGGACGTGCCGAGGGCACCGTGCCGGGGTTCTCCCTGGCAGCCGGCGGACTGGAGCTCCCGGCGAACTTCCGCGGCGACCCGCAGCAGCACCCGGACAGCGACACCGTCCTGCTGTTCACCGCCGGAGGCCCGGTCCTCACCTACCACGGCGAAGACCTGCGCTTCTGGTCCGTCCAGTGGCCAGGCGACCTCCTGACGATCCCAAGGGGCACGCCCTACGTCGTCGACGTCCTGTCCGGGCACCTGGGCAGCACCGGGTACGTGGTGCGCTCCACCGGCAGCCTGCTCGACGACAACCTGGCCCGGCCGGACCTCGACGACCGGGCCGCGGCCATGGCCCGCACCGCCCGCGAGAACTGGGAGGAGTGGGCGCCCGCACCCGGCCGTTGCACCGTGGTGCCGTTCACGTCCGTCGCTCCCGTCGTCACCCCGCAAGGTCATCGCATCCGGCCACTCGTCGACGGAGAACCCGGCGGCACCACCCCCGGGATGCGTCTCTCCGTGGGCGGACTGGACGTGCCAGGCGCCTTCCTCGCCCATCCCCACCACCACCCGGGTACCGACGTCCTCGTGCTGCCCACCGAGTGCCCCGCAGAGGGCGCGCTCACCCTGCACGGGCAGCAGCTCGAACACGACGCCGTGCAGCACTCCGGCGACCTGCTCCCGATCCCGGCCGGGCGCGAGTTCGCGCACACCGTGCAGAACCTGAGCCTGACCGAGCCCATCGGCCGCGTCTACGAGTTCCGGTCAGGGCCCACGGTCCTCTGCGACAACCCCAGGCTCCCCGCGCTGCTCCCGATCGCCGAGCGGCGGGGGCGTGCGGCGCTCGAACGTCGTCACGGCGTGGACGCGGTCGCCGAGCACCTGCGCGCCGCGAACCCCCGTTCGCGCGACCCGTTCCCGAACCGGGGCGCGGTCCTGACCACCACACCGGACGCAGGACGGGAGAGCTGATGGAGAACACCCGCGACAGGAAGCGGAACACCGGGCACCACAAGCAGTTCATCGGCGGGACCTGGCGCACCGGCTCGACGGACGAGGTCCTCGTGGACCGCAACCCGTTCGACGGCTCGACCGTCGCGGAGTTCCGCTGCGCGAGCATCGCGGACGTCGACGAGGCGTACCGGTCCGCCCAGCGTGCCAGGTCCGAGTGGGACGCGGTGAGCCCCGACGACAAACGGGCGGTGTTCGAGCGGGCGGCCTCCTACGTCGAGGACCACACGCCGGAGATCGTCGACATCATCATCGACGAGCTCGGCGGCACGCGGCTCAAGGCGCAGTTCGAGATCGGTCTCGTGCTGGGCGTGCTCGCGGAGGCCGGCACCTTCCCGCTGCGCATGGACGTGCGGACCCCGCCCTCCTCCAGCCCCGACCGGGAGAACCGGGTCTACCGGGAGCCGGTCGGTGTCGTCGGGGTCATCAGCCCGTTCAACTTCCCGTTCTTCCTCGGCATGAAGTCCGTGGCACCCGCGCTCGCCGCGGGCAACGGTGTCGTGCTCAAGCCCCACGAGGACACCCCGATCGCGGGCGGCACGCTGGTCGCGGAGGTCTTCGAGGCCGCCGGCCTGCCCGCCGGGCTGCTCAACGTCGTGATCACGGAGATCCCGGTGATCGGTGACGCCTTCGTCGAGCACCCCGTGCCGCGTGCCATCTCGTTCACCGGCTCGTCCGAGGTGGGGCGGCACGTCGCCGAGGTGGCGGTCCGCAACCTCAAGAAGCCGGTCCTGGAACTGGGCGGCAACAGCGCGCTCATCGTCCTGGCGGACGCCGACCTCGACGTGGCGGTGAACGCGGCCGTGTTCAGCCGCTTCACCCACCAGGGCCAGGTGTGCATGTCGGCCAGCCGGGTCCTCGTGCACCGCGACGTGTTCGACGAGTTCGCCTCCCGGTACGTCGCGAAGGCCGCGTCGCTGCCGGTCGGCGACCCGCGCGACCCGGACACCGTGCTCGGCCCGCTGATCAACCAGCGGCAGGCCGACCGGCTGGCGGAGCAGGTCGGACGGGGCATCGCCGAAGGGGCCGAGGTGCTGCTGCGCGGAAAGGTGGACGGCACGCTCTTCCACCCGACCGTGCTGACCGGTGTCACGCCCGAGATGTCGGTGATGCGGGAGGAGCTGTTCGGCCCGGTCGCGTGCCTGGTGCCGTTCGACACCGAGGACGAGGCGGTGGCCATCGCCAACGACACCCCCTTCGGCCTGTCGGGTGCGGTCCACACCAGCGACCTCGACAAAGGTGTCGAGCTGGCCAGGCGGCTGCACACGGGCATGGTCCACGTCAACGACTCGACCATCGCCGACGAGCCGAACATCCCGTTCGGCGGCGAGAAGCAGTCCGGGTTCGGCCGCGTGAACGGTGACTGGAGCCTGGACGCGTTCACGACGGTCAGGTGGGTCTCGGTCAACCGGGGCCGCGCCCACTTCCCCTACTGATTCCTCGCAGCTCTCCGGCCGGCGGATGAAGGACATCGCGATTCACCGCGAATCCGGAGGCTGACTCGGATCGAGGTCATCCGAACACGTGTCAGATATTTCACAGACCTTCACGGCAACACATCCGGTCCTCCTCGGTTGCGGACGCCGTACAGGCTCCGCACCTCCGGGCAATGGCGGCCTTGCCGACATCAGATCCGGTTCACGTCCGCAGCCGATGCGGCCACCACAAGCGGTGATCCTCGTCAACAACCGGGATCTGACGCGGCAGCGGCCATCAGAATGGGAGCATGTCCTTGCGGATTCTCTTCACCGTCGCGAATTCACCGTCCCACATCCGGGCGCTGGTGCCGGTCGTCAGGGCCGCCGAGGCCGCGGGGCACACGGTGGGGATCGCGACCGGCGCGGGCTCCGCCGCGGACATCGCCGCCTACGGTGTCGACCACCTGCCGGCGGGTGTGGACATCCTGGACCTCGTGGCGCGGACGCTCGAGAAGACCGGGATGACGTTCGCCGACCTCACGGCGATGGAGAGGACGGTGGACTTCTTCATCGGCCCTCCGGCCGAGGCGATGGCCACGGACATCATAGCCTCGGGGTGGAACCCCGACGTCATCGTCCGCAGCACGCTCGAGTTCGGCGGCGTGCTCGCCGCGGAGGTGCTGGGCGTGCCGCACGCCTCCGTCGCGATCGGTGGCGCGGTCAACGTGGTCTCACCGCCTTCCACGCTCGCGCCGCTGATGGCCCCGCTCCGGGCGTCGTTCGGCCTGCCGCCCGATCCCAGCGGAGAAGCGAGCTTCCGCCACCTGCACGCCTGCCTGATGCCCAAGACCTACGACGCGGCTGAGGCGGCCGTTCCCCACTCCCGGTTCTACCGGCACGAGAACCCCGGCAGGAGGGGCGACGCCCTGCCGCCCGCTCTGGCGGAGCTGCCCACCGACAAGCCGTGGGTGTTCGCGAGCCTGGGCACGCTGTCCGCGTTCGCGTCAGACGGCCCCTCCCTGCTCAGATCCGTCGTCACGGCCCTGGCACGACTGGACTGCGTCGCGGTGGTCAGCACAGGACGCGACGTGGCGCACGAAGTGTTCGGGGCCCTGCCGCCCACCGTGGTCCTGGTGGAGACGGTTCCCCAGCCGCTCCTGCTGGAGTGCTGCGATCTCTTCATCACCCACGCCGGCCACAACAGCGTCCGCGAGGCCATGCGCTCCGGCGTTCCGCTCGTGTGCACCCCGCTGTTCTCGGAACAGCCGTACAACGCGCGCAGGTGCGTGGAAGCCGGCGTCGGCGAACAGCTCAACACCGGGACCATGACGACCGACGACGTTCTGGCCGTGTGCCGGAAAGTCCTGGAGGACCCGCGGTATCGGGGCAACGCCAGGCGAATCCGCCGCGACATGCTCGCACTGCCCCCACTCGAAGCCTTCGTCGACGACCTCCAGTCGTTGGTGGAGAGCGGGCTTCCGAACGGTCGCTAGTGGTGTGGTGCAGGAGGTTGCCGGGGGAATTCGCGGTCAGACGGGTGCATCGTGGTGCCGCCCCCACGTCCTCGTACTGGTTGTACGGGGACGTGGGGGCGGTGCCACGAGGCGCCCTGCTGAGTGTGGATCACCTCGCCGACCTTCTGGGACACACCACTGGCCGTGCTGCCGATGCGGTCGTCGGCAACCCCGGGTGCGGAGCTGCGGATCTCCGCAGTCACACCGGAACGCGGGCTTGCCAGACTCATCTCGAGAACCGGTCGAGCGGAACGGGACTGACGAGATGATCGAGGAGCCGGCCGGAAGGCGTCGTCACGACTCACCGCCACACCGGCCACTCCTCTGTCCACAGTGGACTACCTAGGTCGTCGTCGCGCACTTTCCGCCGACCTCCGACGGCCCGGACACGACGCACAGGTCCGAGGGCACTGCGGCCATCGCGGATTCGCCGCCGCTGCCACACCACCTCGAGTACCCGCCGTGCCGACAGCCGCGTTCCCGGCCTGCCGGCACGGCTGCCCACCACACCGCGACACCAAGGACAACGCATGGCGACCGACCTTTCCGGCACGCTCGTGGACGCGATCACCTGCGCGCCCGGCGACCGCGGCCGGATGATCTTCCCGGAGTCCACGACCGTCCTGACGCGTGCCGAGCTCGGTCCCCGCGCCAACGGCGTCGCCGCGGCACTCCTCGCCTCCGGCGCCGAACCCGGCGAGGTGGTCGGCGTGCTGCTGCCCGCCACGCCCTCCTTCCCGCCGGCCCTGCTGGGCGTGCTCACGATCGGCGCCGCCGTCAGCGTGCTCCCGCTGCCCGCCGTCGCCCACGACGTCGACAGCGTCGCCGACGACCTCGCCGCGTTCATCCGGACCGTCGGCATCCGGCACCTCGTGACCGGTGACCTGTTCGCCGCCGCGCTCGAACCGCTGCGGCGCCGTTGCCCCGGACTGCGCGTCGTCAACGCCGACCGGTGCCCTCCGGCCACGCGCGTCCCGACCACGCACACCCCCGGCCCGGATGATCGCGCCGTCGTGCAGTTCACCTCCGGCACCACCGCCCGGCCGCAGGGCGTGGTGCTGTCCCACCGCGCCGTCGTCAACGGCGTCCTCGCCCCGGTCGCGCGCTGCGAACTGACCCCCGCCGACGTCGGCTACCAGTGGCTGCCGCTGTTCCACGACTTCGGCATGATCGGACTGCTGATCTCGCTGTGCGCCGGGTTCGACACCCACCTCGTCTCGCCGTCGACGTTCATCCGGCGCCCGCTGGACGCGCTGCGCTACCTCGGTGAGCACGGCGTCACGATCTGCACGGGACCGAACTTCGCCTACGACCGGCTGGCCGAAGCCGCCCGCACCGCCGACCCGGACGGACTCGACCTCGGACGCTGGCGCCTGGCGCTCAACGGCGGCGAGCCGGTCTCCCCGGCCACGGTCCGCGCCGTCACCGAGGTCCTGGGCCGCCACGGACTGCCGGCCGGCGCGATGACGCCCGCTTACGGCATGGCCGAGTACTGCGCCGGCATCACCATCGACCTGCCGGATCTGGCGCCTCGCACCGTCGAGATCGACCGGACCGCGGCCGCTGACGGCCGGGTCGTCCCCGTCACCGGCGAATCCGGCTGGACGATCGTGTCGCAGGGTCCCCCGTTGCCCGGCACCGAGGTGAGGGTCGTCGACACCGCCGGCACCGTTCTGCCCGAGGCCGGCGTCGGCGAGCTCCAGGTGCGCGGTCCCAGCCTCATGGACGCCTACCTCGCCGAGGACTCCGCGACCGCCTCCGGCGTCCTGGACGACGGCTGGCTGCGCACCGGTGACCGGGGTTTCCTGCTGCGCGGTGAAGTGCACGTCGCGGGCAGGCACAAGAACATGATCATCGTGCGGGGCCGCAACGTCCACGCCGAGGAAGTCGAACACGTCGCCCGGCACGTGCCGGGCGTCTACCAGCGCCACTGCGTCGCGGTGGCCGATCAGGAGAGGGAGCGGGTGGTCGTGGTCGTGGAGACCGTCGAGACCGACCGGGCGGCGGTGGCCGAGGGCGTGCGGCGGGCCGTCGGCGAACGCCTCGGCATCACCGACGCCGACGTGCGCACCGTCGACCGGCGCTGGCTGCCCCGCACCACCAGCGGCAAGTGGAAGCGCGACGAGCTCCGCCGCCGGCTGTTCGGAGAGGAGAACGCGGCATGACCGAACCGGTGCACGACAACGAGGCCCCGGCTCTGACCGTGGTGGTCGAGCAGCTCGCCAGGGTGCTGGAGATCCCCGCAGACCAGTTGTCGCCGGACGACCGGCTCGCCTACCTGCCCAACGTCGACTCGCTGCGGCTGCTCGACGCGATCACCTCCGTGGAGAACACGAGCCGCGTCAAGCTCAGCGAGGACGACCTGGTGACCGCGCGGACGGTGGCGCAGCTCGCGGCACTGGTCGAGTCCGCCAGGACCGCGGTCGCGGACAGGGACCGGTCATGAGCCTGCCCACCCTCGTCTCGTTGCCTGACGACGACACCAACACCGCCTATTACGCGCGACTGCGCGAAGCCGCGTCCGTGCAGCAGGTGCAGCTGCCCGGCGGGTTCCCGATCTGGCTCGTGACCAGGTACGACGACGTGCGGACCTGCCTGCGCGACGAGCGGCTCGCCGTCGACCCCCGGCTGCTGAGCTCGCCCGAGCACAAGTTCGGCGGACGGCGCGTGCCCGAGGACACCCTCAGCTCCACGGGGCGGCACATGCTCAACACCGACGGGGCCGAGCACCGCAGGTTGCGGTCGTTGGTCAACGCCGAGCTCTCCAGCGGTGCCGTGGGTCGCTGGCGCCCGACCGTCGACCGCATCGTGCACGAGCAGCTCGACCACCTCGAGCGGCGGGGCGCCGAGGCGGGTGGCGGCCCGGTCGACCTCATGACCGCCTTCGCCAACCAGGTCCCCGTCTCGGTGATCAGCACCGTGCTCGGCCTGCGCCCCGCGGACACGCCGGTGGCCGCCGCGCTGCTGCGGGAGCTGCTGTCCAGCAAGCCCACCGACAGCCCCGAGATGATCGGCCACTACCACGAGCTCGTCGACCTCGTCCTCGCCACGATCGAACACCGCAGAAGCGACCCCGGCGACGACCTGATCTCCATGCTGCTCGCCCGGTCGGAGCCCGTCGGGGTCCGCGACCTGCTCAGCACGGTCATGGCGTTGTTCGTGGGAGGACCACCCACCACCGCGACCGCCATCGGCCACGGTGCCGCCACGCTCGGTGCCAGACCGGACCTGCGGGCGGAAGCCCTGGGCAGCGAGGCGTCCACCGCGCGGATCGTGGAGGAGCTGCTGCGCCACCACCCGCCGTTCCAGTTCGCCATCTGGCGGTTCGCCACCGCCGACGTCCACCTCGGCGACGTCGTCATCCCGAAGGACGCGACCGTGCTGCTGTCACTCGCCGCCGCCAACCGCGACCCCCGCGCGTACGACGATCCCGACGCGGTCCGTTCGCACCGCGAGGGCGAGCCCACCCATCTGTCGTTCGGCAGCGGCGTGCACCGCTGCATCGGCGCACCGCTGGCCCGCATGGAGATCGCCGTCGCGGTCCGCTCGCTGTTCCTCCGCTTCCCGCGGCTGCGGCTCGCCGTCGACCCGGGCGAGCTGTGCTGGAGCGACATGGTGTTCGACCGCAGGCTGGAGTCGATGCCCGTCGACCTCGGCGGTGCGGCCGCATGAGGGTTTCCGGACGGGTGTGCGTCTCCGCCGCCACGACCTGGCTGCCCGCAGGACGATCCCGTGCCGCCGACGCGGTCGCGGCGGGCACGCTCAGCGACATCGACGCCCGGTCGGCCGTCTGCCACGAGGTCGCGGTCGCCGACGGGCAGCAGGCGTGGCAACTCGGTCTGGAGGCCTGCCGGGAGGTGCTCTCCACCACCGGGACCACGCCGGAGGAAGTCGAGTTCCTCGCCTACGCGGGCATGTCCGCGACCGACGAGGACCCGGCGTCCCCGGCACACCGGCTCGCCGCCGCGCTGGAGACCACGCACGCCGTCGCCGTTGGCGTGAACCAGATGTCGAGCGGCGGTGACGCGGCACTGCACGCCGCCATCACCACCCTGCTCACCGAACCCGGCACCCGCCACGCTCTCGCGTGCACCGGCACCAACACCCGCGACCTGCCCTACGACCGCTGGCGCACCGCACCCGAGGTCGTTCTGGGCGACGGGGGCACCGCAGCGCTGCTGCACCGCGACCGGGGACCGCTGGCCGTTCTGGCCACCGGCCGGGCCGGCAACCCTCGGCTGGAAGGCGCCTTCCCGCGTTTCCACCCGTTCCGGCCGCTCCCACCCGCGCTCGACCACAGCGCCGCTCTGCTCGAGTTCCGCACGACCGCCGAGGAAATCCGCATCACCGTGGCCACCGCGGTGCGCCAGGCCCTGACCGACGCGGATCTGCAGCACGCCGATCGCGTCGAGGTCGTCTGCACCGCGCGGCTGCGCCCGCAGACGATCAGGTACACCGTGCTCCCCGCGCTCCCCGAAGCCGCGCGTGACCGCCTCGTGCTGCTCGGCGACACCACGGGTCACCTCGGTGCCGGCGACACGATCGCCAACCTCGCCGACCTCCTCCGCCTCGACAGCCTGACCACCGGCGGCCGCGCACTGCTCGTCGGCCTCGGCGCGGGGTTCACCGCGACGGCGCTCGTCGTCGAACGTCGCTGATCCGAGCCCGGCGGCGCGGGGCGTGGCGCGCCACCGGGCTCGTCCGCGATCAGTCCACCGAGGCGTACTGCCGTGCCGGTACGAGGAAGCGCGACACGCTGCGCAGCTTCTCCCGCGTCTCCTCCAGTTCCCGTTCGGGGGTGGACTGGGCGACGATCCCCGCGCCCGCCCGCAGCCAGGTGGAGCCGTCGCGGCGGAACACACTGCGCAGGACGAGGGCCGCGTCGATGGCGCCGTCGGGATCGACGGTCAGCACGGCGCCGCTGTAGAGGCCGCGTGGCTGCGTCTCGGCCCGCCGGATCAGCTCGCAAGCGGGTGCTTTCGGCACACCGGACGCCGTCACCGCCGGGAAGAGCGCGGCGAACGCGTCCCAGCCGGTGCGACCCGGCGCCAGCGAGCCCGTGAGCTGGGAGGCGAGGTGCTGCACGCTGCCGCGTTCCTTGACATTCATGAACTCCTCGACGCGGACGGTCGACGGCGTGCACACGGTGGACAGTTCGACCGCCGCCAAGCGCACCGAGATCGCGTGTTCGAAGACCTCCTTCGGGTCGCGGTAGAGCTCGTTGCGCCGGGCCTGGTCGGCGGCGTGGTCACCCAGGAAGGCGCGCGTGCCGGCCAGCGGCTGGGTGACCACCTCGCGTCCGGAGCTCACGCTGATCACGATCTCCGGGCTGAACCCCAGCGCCCGCCAGCCTCGCAGGCACAGCAGGAACGAGCGTGCCGGGCTGTTGGCGAGCCGGCCGGTGAGGTACGTCGCGGGCAGGTCGATGTCCTCGGGCACCGGCACCACGCGGGAGAGGATCACCTTGTCGAGCGCGCCGGAGCGGATCTCCGCGACGGCCGCCGCGACCGCCGCCCGGTAGTTCTCGGCGTCGTGGCCGTCCACGTCGACGTCGACGCGCGTGTCCACCGGCTCGATCCCGCCGGTCAGCACGGCGTCGGCGAGCCTCGACTCCAGCACGTCCAGGTCGGCCGCGGTGAGCGCGCGCAGCAGGACGGTGCCGTTGTCGACACGCACCTCGCGCCTCGGGATCATCAACGTGACCGCGCCGGTCTCCGGCACGTCGTCCAGCCCGTGCAACGCATAGGACAGTTCGAAGGTGGCCCAGCCGTAAGCGCGCCAGTCCTCGACGTCGACCTCCGCGAGCCGGGAGGCGATCGCCGACAGCGGTTCGCCCGCCCGCGTGGTCACGGTCGCGTGCGCGCCTTCGCCCCAGCAGACCGATCCCTGGTTCTCGTAGAGCACGTTGTCCTCGGTCGACGTGGCCGCGAGCGCGGTGACCACGCGCAGAGGATCGGCCGGCGACACGACCTGACGTTCGCAGTACTTCACCTTGATTCTCCTGGGTTTGATCGGTTTTGCCGGCGGATCGCGGGCCCGGTCGCGAACGGGCCGCGTTCCTGGAGGAAGTCACCTGAACCGGGGATCGCGCGCCCCGCACGGGCGCGGCGGTCGGGACGGCGTCCGGCGGCAGGCCGGCGCGGCGAAGTGACCGGGGAACGCGGAGAGGACGACGACTCGATGATCCGGATCATGCCTGCCGAGGACCAGCAAGTACGTGTGACGTGGGCGTTGCCCCGGTACGGGCCGCCGGGCCGCGTCAGCGTGGTCGACGACTTCAACGACTGGACGCCGGGCACGACCGAGCTCCGCGCGCGCTCCAACGGCAAGCGCACCGCGGCGGTCGTGGTGCCTCGCGGCACCACGCTGCGGTTTCGCCGGCTCGCTTCGAACGGCCACCGGTTCGAGGACGCGGACGCCTCCGCGCGCGACGACCAGGGCTGCCTGATCAGCGTGTGACGAGGTGACCGGTCGGCCGTGGTGCCCTGGGCCGGCCCTCAGACCGGGGCCGGGTTGTCGACCCACAGCCGCACGGGGCCGCGGAAGCACGCGTTCTCGTGGTACCGCACGACTTCGTCGGCCGCGAGCCGGAGGTGGGGCAGGCGGGCCGTCAGCTCCTCCAGCACGACCCGCATCTCCAGCCTCGCCAGCGGGGCGCCGAAGCAGGCGTGGATCCCCCTGCCGAACGTGAGGTGCTGCTGGGAGTTGGGGCGGTGGACGTCGAACCGGTCCGGGTCGGGGAACCGCGCCGGGTCGTGGTTCGCGGAGCCGAGGAGCAGCAGGAGCTTGGCGCCCGCCGGGACCGTGACACCGCCGATGTCGACCTGCCTGGTGGTGATCTTGCGCCAGGTGTGCAGACTCGGGTCGAAGCGCAGGCCCTCCTCGACCGCGTTCGCGATCAGCGACGGGTCGGCGCAGATCTCCTCCCACTGCTCCCGGTGCGTGAGCAGCCGCTGCAGCGTGCTCGACGACGCGTTGGTCGTGGTCTCGTGGCCCGCGAAGCTCACCGCGTGGATGACGTTGACGATCTCCTCGACCGACAGCGCGGCGGGATCCGCGAGGTGGGAGCGGAGCAGTTCGCTGGTGAAGTCGTCCCGCAGGTCCTCCTTGCGCGCGGCGACGAAGTCGGTGCAGTACCGCCAGTACTCGACCATCCTCCCCGCGATTCTGACCTGTTCGTCCTCTGTGGACCGTCCCCAGGTGAAGGCCATGCGGTTGAGCGCGAGCGCCTTGAGCCCATCCCAGTCCGACTCGGGGAAGCCGATCAGGCTGAAGACGATCGTGGCGGGCAACGGCGCCGTCAGCTCCTGCACCAGGTCGAACCGCGACCGGCCGGCGACACCGTCGAGCAGTTCGGTGGTGCGGGCGCGGATGACCGGTTCGAGCCCCGCGACCCTGCGGGCGGAGAACGCCTTGACGTTGAACGCGCGGACCCTGGTGTGCTTGGGCGGGTCGCAGTTCGAGACCGTCGGGGTGGCGTGGAACCCGGCGTCGAGGATCTCCTTCGCCTGCGGCGCGAGCGGGTAGAAGGGCGTCTGGGTGATCGCGCCGGAGAAGCTCTCGTGATCGGTGAGGATCCGCTTGACGTCCTCGTGCCTGGTCACCGGCCACATGTCGAGCCGCGGCTCGTAGAAGACCGGGCCCTCCTCGCGCAGGGCGGCGAGCGCCGGGTACGGGTCCGCGAGGTAGTCGGGGGCCAGCGGGTCGAATCGGCCCTGCACCGGGCACCGGCCCGTGCTGCTGTTCGGCATCTCATCTCCACGAAGGTGACCGGGTGGAACGGGATCTCGGAACAACGACCGCGGAGGTGCCCTCACAGCCGCCTGCCGAGCATCTCGGCCTCCCGGATGGACGTGAGCATCGTTCCCGGCGCGTACGCGTCCCCGATGACGTGCACGGACATCCCGCGCGCCGACAGCGGCTGCGACAGCTCGTCGACCGGCCGGCGGGGGGTCGACCAGGTGAACAGGGCCACGTCCTCGATCTCGGTGAGCTGTCCGGTGAAGACGTTGGCGCAGCGCAGCACGTGGTCCTCGTACAGCACCGGTTCGGTCGACAGCTCGATGCGCACGCCCGCCTCGTGCAGTCGCCGGTGGACGCCCAGGCGGCTCACGTACGGCACGCCGTCGCCCAGGGACGTCCTGGCCGTCACGACCACCACGTCGCGGTAGCGCCGCGCCAGGAGGTCGGCCACCGCGTAGGTCCCGGCCGAGTGGTCGAAGTCGAACAGCACCGCGGTGCCGTCACCGGTTCCGGCGTCGTCCTGGGCCAGGTAGTCCCGCACGCTGACACCGTCCTCGCTGTCGGCGCCGAGGGTGGGCGGTCGCATCATGTGCGCCCCGGTGGCGAGGACGACGACGTCGGGACCGGTCGCGAGGACCGCCTCCTCCGTGACGTGCCCGCTCTGCTCGACGCGCACCCCGGTGTGCTCCACCAGCCACCGCTGCCGCTCCAGGACGGCGGCGAGATCGCCTCGTCCCGGCAGCAGCGACTCCACCCTCGCCTTGCCTCCCAGGCGCGGTCCGGCCAGCAGGGTCACCCGGTGGCCGTGTTCGGCGGCCGCCGCGGCGGCCTGAAGACCAGCCACACCGCCACCGACGACGGTGACCTCGCGCCGCCTCGGCGACCGGCGGACCGGGCGAGCCGCTTCGCCGCCGGTGCCGAGGTCGGGGTTGACGACACAGGCGATCGTGCGACCGCTGGTGACCTCGCCCCAGCAGACGTTGCAGTAGACGCACGGCCGCACCTCCCGCTCGCGGCCCGCCCGCACCTTGACCGGGAACCCGGGGTCGGCCACCAGGAGGCGTCCCAGACCGACCAGGTCACCGGTCCCGTCGCGGATCACGGCCTCGGCCTGGGCGGCGGAGGTGATCCGGCCGAACGCCAGGACCGGGGGGCTCACCGCTGTCCGGAGATCCCGCTGGATCCCGAGGTACGGGCCGGGCGGGTAGTGCATGTCGGGCACGTGGTCGCCGAAGCTGAGCGAGGAGTTGCCCTGCCCGAACGCGAGGTAGTCCGGAGGTGTCTCCCGGCTCACCCGGTTCGCGATGCGGGCCGACTCCCGCGCGGTGATGCCTCCCTCCACCAGCTCGTCGCCCGGCATCTTCAAGCCCAGCACGAAGTCCGTCCCGCACACCGACCTGATCCCGGCCAGGACCTCGCGCAGGAACCTGGTCCGGCCGTCCAGGTCGCCGCCGTACTCGTCCTGCCTGGTGTTCGACCACGGCGACAGGAACTGCGTGATCAGGTGACCGTGCGCCGCGTGCACCTCGACCCCGGAGAACCCCGCGCGCTGCAGGACGGCGGCGGAGGTCACGAACGCCTCGACCACCATCCGGACCTCCGCCGTGGACATCACGTGCGGAACCGTCCAGCTGTAGGGGTCCGGCAGGGACGACACTCCGATCGAACTGTCCGACACGGGACCTCGCACCTGCTGCCTGCCCGAGTGCATGAGCTGACCGATCATCCGGCAGTCGTGCTCCTCGACCGCGGCCGCGATGCGCTCGAACCCCGCGATGTTGGCGGGTTCGTACGCCGCCAACGTGGTCTGCGCGGGTACCGGGCTCGGGTGGACGAACAACCCCTCGGAGACCACCATCGCCGCACCACCGGCCGCGCGTTCGGCGTAGAAGGCGACCGTGCGGTCGGTCACCAGTCCCTCACGCGCGTAGTTGTTCATGATGGCCGGGAACACGATGCGGTTCTTCAACCGCGCGCGGCCCACCTGCAGCGGGGAGAACAGGTGCGGATAGCGGTCCTGTTGCGCGGAGATCACGCGCGGGCGCCTTCGCCCGCGGCGGCGATGATCTCGCGCAGCTCGCGGCCGATCCTGCCGATGTCCGGCTCCGCCCCGTCGAACAGCGCGCCGCCGTCGGCGTCGACGAAGATGGTGTTGATCTGGTCGCGGTGGATCGACCGCAGTGGTGCGGCGTAGGGCGACAGGGCGTGGATCGCGGTCTCCTGCCGGCTGGCCTCGCCGACGGCGAGGATCGTGATGCTGCCGTCGAAACCGCTCGGGGGGTCGTAGGTGAGCATCGCCGAGAGGTTCGCCTTGTAGATGGCCATCCGGTTGCGGAACACGTCGAGGTCCATTCCGGACAGCAGGTCGTGCTCGTCGACGTAGCGGACGACGTACTCGACCTGCGCCTCCTCGTCGAGCTCGTTCAGCTCGTCCCACGGGAGGTCGATCCGCACGTCCAGCAGGCGTTCGATGATGTAGACGTAGTCCATGATCGCCCGCTGCTGCAACGAGCCGCCGTCGACCGGCAGCTCCTTCCAGGGGCGGTTGAAGTTCGGCATCAGGTGCAGGACGAGGCCGGTTCGTTCGCCTTGCTCGTGGAGCTGGCGGGCGGTCTCGTAGGCCGGCAGCCCGCCCATGCAGTTCCCGGCGACGTAGTAGGGGCCCTCCGGCTGGACGCGACGCATCTGGCGGATGCCGTGCGCGGCCAGCTCCGCGACGGTCCGGTACGGCGGCTGCTCCCCTTCCATGCCGGGGGTCTGCAACGCGTACACGCCCCAGGACTCGGGGATGTGCGGCAGGTAGTTGTTCATGTAGCTCACGCTGCCGTCCGTGGCGGGGTAGAGGAACAGGATCGGGCTGCCCTCCCGCAGCACCTTGACGTTCGACCCCTCCAGGGTGAGCAGCCGGTCGTTGCCGATGTTCCTGTTCTCCAGCAGCCGCAACAACGCCAGCCGCTTGGTGTCGGACAGCCGCTGGAGCCGGTCGGTCGTGTTCATCGCGCTCTCTCTCCTGGTTCGCTGGTTCTTCAGTGGAGGCCGTCGAGCAGGCGCGCGGCTTCCTCGTCCGACATCGACTCGAGCCGGTCGAGGGCCGCGCTGATGGCGAGGTCGTCCTGGGCGCCCCGGGTCAGGCCGTCGTCGATCCGCGCGGCGAGTGCGGCCACCGTCGGGTTCGCGAAGAGGTCCTGCAGCTCGACCCGCGCGCCGAAGCGCTCCCCGACCTGGAACAGCGCCCTGGTGGCCAGCAGGGAGTGCCCGCCCAGGTCGAAGAAGCCGTCGTGCCTGCCGACGCCGGTCCGGCCGAGGAGGTCGCCGTAGATCCGCGCGACGACCTCCTCGGTCTCGCCGACCGGCGGTGCGCTCGAGGTGTCGGCCGGAGCCGGCTCGGGGACGATCGACGAGAGCGCCTTGCGGTCGACCTTGCCGTTGGGTGTCATCGGGAATGCCGTGTGCACGACGAAGCGCTGCGGCACCATGTAGGCGGGGAGCACGGGACCGAGCAGGTCGCGGAGTTCTTCCGCGGGCGTGGTGCCGCCCTCGTGCGTGGCCACGTGGGCGACGAGCACACCGTCCGCCGTGAGGGTGACCACGGCGTCGGCGACCGAGGGATGCCGGCGCAGCACGTGTTCGACCTCGGCGGCCTCGACGCGGTGACCACGCACCTTGAGCTGCTGGTCCGTCCTGCCCAGAAAGGTCAGGGTGCCGTCCGCCAGCTCGCGGACCAGATCGCCGGTGCGGTAGACGCGCTCGGGCACCTCCGCCAGTTCGGCGAACCGCCGCCCGGTCTCCTCCGGCCGGTTCAGGTAACCGTTCGCGACGCCCTCACCCGCGATGCACAGCTCGCCGGGCACTCCTGGCGGTACGAGCAGGCCGCGTCCGTTGACGACGTGGAACCGGGTGTTCTCGATCGGTTCCCCGATGCGGACCGGATCGGTCGCGTCGACCTTCCAGCGGGCGGACCAGATCGTCGTCTCGGTCGGACCGTAGAGGTTCCAGACCTCCTCGCACCCGTCCAGGAGCTGGTCGGCCAGGTCACGGCTCAGCGCCTCCCCGCCGCACAGCGCCGTGAGCCGGGAAAGCCCTTTCCAGCCGGAGTCGAACAGCATCCGCCACGTCGAGGGCGTCGCCTGCATGACGGTGGCGCCACTGGAGTCCAGCAGGCCGGCCAGGCGAGCCGGATCCGTCGCCTCCTCCAGCGTGGCGACGACGACCGTCGCACCGGTGACCAGCGGGAGCAGGAGCTCCAGCAGCGAGATGTCGAACGACAGGCTGGTCACGGCGAGGAACACGTCGTCCTGCCGGATTCCCGGTTTCACCGCCATCGCGTGCAGCAGGTTCAGCAGGTTGTCGTGCCTCACCTCGACGCCCTTGGGCCGGCCCGTCGACCCGGACGTGTGCAGCACGTAGGCGGGGCTGTCGGAGGCGGGTGGTTCCAGGGGCCCGCCGGGCGTCGTGCCCGGTGGCTCGTCGACCGGCAGCGGCACCACCTGATCCGGCAGGCGGATGGCGACATCAGACGACGTGATCGCCAGGGACATGCCGGTGTCCTCGACGATCCAGGCCATCCGCTCCTCGGGCAGATCGGTGGCCAGCGGTACGAAGACCGCGCCCGCGCGGAGCGCCGCCAGCACCGCCACCACCATCTCGGAACCGCGGTCCAGGAAGATCCCGACGCGTCGCCCGCGGCCTCCCGCCGCATCGATCCGGCGGGCCAACGCGGACACGGCGCGGTCGAGCTCCGCGTAGCTCAGCTCACGGCCGTCGCAGCGGACGGCGACGCGTTCGGGGGCGGCCTCGGCCCGTTGCGCCACGAGCCGGTCGACCGTCGTGTCCCGTACGTGGTCCGACGTGGTGTTGTTGCGACGGAGGAGGTTTCGGCGCTCCAGCTCCGTCATCAGGGAGACGTCGCCGATCGGGAGATCTGGTGAGCCGAGCAGTGACATGGCGAGGTGCTGCCAGCGGCGAGCCATGGCCTCGACCGTCGACCGCTCGAACAGGGCGGTGTCGTAGTAGAAGCTGCCCAGCAGTCCCCGTGCGTCGACGCCGGGGTGGAAGTGCAGTTCGAGGTCGAACTGGACGCTGCCGGTGTCGAACGGGCGCAGCTCGGCCGCGGCACCGGGCAGCCTCAGCGGGTGGAACGCGTCCTGGAACGCGAAGAACGCCTGGAACAGCGGACTGCGGCTGAGGTCCCGGCTCCCCGCCACCTCGCCCACGAGCTTCTCGTACGAGTAGTTCTGGTGGTCCCAGGCGTCCGCGCACACCGCGGCGGTCCTGCGCACCAACTCGCGGAAACTCAGCTCGGGCGACAGTCCGACGCGCAGCACCAGGGTGCTCACGAAGCATCCGGCGGTGCGCTCGAACGCGGGGTCCAGCCTGTTGGCGAACGGCGTGCCGATCGAGATGTCGTCGCGCTCGGTGTAGTGCCACAGCAGCACCAGGTGGACGGCGAGCAGCGTGGCGAACCGCGTCGCCGACTCCTCCTGGCCGAACTCCGTCAGCCCGGCCGTCAGCCCCGGCCGCAGGACGAAGTCGACCCGCGCGCCGGCGTGACCGCGCTGGGCGGGGCGCGGGTGGTCCAGCGGCAGTTCCAGCGGAGTGCTGCCCGACAACGCACCCACCCAGTGGTCCAGGTTCGCGGCGGCGGCAGGGCTGTCGGCGTGCGTGCGCTCCCACTCGGCGTAGTCGGTGTAGTCCAGGCCCACGACCGCGGCCGGAGCGTCCTCACCGCAGAGGATCTCGGCGACCTCCCGCACGACGAGCCCGGTCGTCCACCCGTCGGCGACGAGGTGGTGCAGGGTCAGCCCCCACACGTGCTCCCGCTCCCCGGTCCGCACGAGCATCGAACGCGCCAACGGGCCGCGAGACAGGTCGAAAGGCGCGATCAGGGCGTCCCGCAGTGCCCGGTCGACCTCCTCGCGGGTGGCACCGGGGAGGTCGGCGGTCCTGAGCACCGGCGCCGACCCCGGCTCGATGAACTGGACCGGCACTCCCCCGATCTCCTCGAAGGTCGCCCGCAGACCGGGGTGGCGGCGCCAGACGGTCTCCAGTGCCGAGGCGAGCGCCGCCGCGTCGACCGGTCCCTCGATCCGGTAGGTGACGGTGAACGTGTACGCCACTCCCGTCGGGTCGAGCTTGGTGAGGAACCAGATGCGGTCCTGCACACCGGTCAGCCGGCACGCGGAGCGCCCGCCGAGCGCGTCCAGGAGCTCGGACTTGTGCTCCTTCACCGCGTCCTGCCCGGCGGGGTCGAGGACGCCCGGCGCCGCCCGCAGCCGCAGCCGGTCGCCCGCCGGCGTCAGCTGCACGCCCCTGCCGACGAGTTCCACCAACGAGGTCATCGTGTTCACAGCTCCATCCGGTCCATCGATCCCACGACCGCCGCGGCGCCGGGCGCCGTCCGGCCGGTGCCCGTCAGCGCCTGCGCCTCGGCCGCGAGTGCGGAGATCCCGTCCGCCTGCAGCACCCGCGAGACCGGGAGGGACACGGCCAGGTCCCGCAGCACCAGGTTGCGCAGTTCCATCGCCATCAGGGAGGTCATGCCCAGCTTGCTCAGCTGGACGTCCCGCTGGACGTCGTCCTGCCGCTGGCGCAGCACCCAGGCCACCCGGTTCGCGAGCCGTTCCTCGAAGTCGGCGCCGTCGTCGGCGCCCGCGGCCTCGTGCCCCGCGACTTCTCCCTGATCGGCGGATGAGCCGTCGTCGACCGCGGTCGTCCGCCGGGCGCCGGGGACGCGGTCGTGCCAGTGCCGTTCACGCTGCCAGGGGTAGGTCGGCAGCGGGACCGTGCGGCCGGCCGGCTGCACCCGGTCCCAGTCGATCTCGTGCCCCGCCGTGTACAGCGCCGCCACGGCCTCCAGCAGGCCCGTCCGCTCGCCGCGCTTGCGGTGCGCCCTGGCGATCGTGGTGGCCGTCGCGCCGACGGAGTGCAGGGTCGAGTCGATCGCCGGGCCGAGGACGGAGTGCGGGCCGATCTCCAGGAACACCTGGTGTCCCTGCTCGGCGAGCAGGGCGACGGCCGGCCCGAGCATCACCGGTTCGCGCAGGTTCCGCAGCCAGTAGGACGTGCCCAGCTCCTCGCCCGCGCGCACCGCGCCGGTGACGCTGGAGCAGAACGGCACCGCGGTCGGGGCCGGCCAGACTCCGCGCAGCCCAGCACGGAGCTCGCCGAGCAGCGGCTCCACCTGCCTGCTGTGCCCGGCCACGTCGACGACCATGCGCCGCCCGAACACGTTCGCGCGCTCCAGCTCGCCCAGCACCTCTTCGACCGCCTCGGGACTTCCGGCCAGCAGCGTCGAGGACGGACCGTTGCTCGCCGCGATCTCGATCCGGCCGTCCCACCGGCCGACGAGCTCCAGCGCGTCCTGGAGACCGAGCTCGACCACCGCCATCGCTCCCTGCCCGCGGATCGACGCCAGGAGTTCGCTGCGGCGGCACATCACCAGTGCGGCGTCGTCGAGGGACAGCGCGCCGGCGACGTGTGCAGCGGCGATCTCTCCCATGCTCTGCCCCACGACCGCGTCCGGTTCGACTCCCCACGACCTCCACAGGGCTGCCAGCGCGACCTCCATCGCGAACAGGGCGGGCTGCACCTCCTCGATCAGCGGGACGTCGGTCTCGCGGTCCTCCCGCCGCAGGAACTCGAGGACGGAGAACCCGCTGATCCGCCGGATGGCCGCAGCGCAGTCTTCGAGCGCGTCCCGGAACACCGGCTCGGTCGCGGCGAGCTCCTGGCCCATTCCCCGCCACGCCGCACCGTGTCCGGGGAAGACGAACACGACGGACGGCTTCTTCCAGGTCGGTGCCGGCGGCCGTTCCGCGGCTGCTTCGAGGGCGTCGGCCAGTTCGGCGCGCGAAGCACCGACAACAGCCAGTCGATGCGCGTGTGAAGAGCGACGGGCGGCCGTGTGGCCGATGTCCCCGAGGTTCGTGGCGGTCCGCACGACCGCGGCGAGCTCGGTGGCGGCCTGGGCGAGCGCGGCAGGGGTGTGGGCGGACAGGGGTACGACCACCGGCTCCTGCTCCTGCTCGTCCGGTGCCTGCGGGAGCACGCCCGGCTGTCGGCCGATCCGCGCGTGCACTCGCGACCAGTTCACGTCCTGCCCCTGGCAGTAGAGCCGGCCGAGGGAGTCGAGCAGGACCGGGCGGCTCGGCTCGGCGCGTCGGGCGGACGGCAGCACGTGCCCCTCACACCCGGCCTCCTCCAGGCACTGGGCCACGTTGTGCACGAGGAGCGGATGCGGGTTCACGTCGATGAACTCGCGGTGCCCCTCCGCCACGAGCAGCCGCACGACCTCCGCGAAGAGGACCGGCTCGCGCAGGTTGTCGCACCAGTACTCGGCGTCCAGCTCGTCGCCGGTCAGCGCTTCGCCGACGACCGTCGAGTAGAAGGGGATCGCACCGAGGTGGGGGCGCACGCCGCTCAGCGCCGAGCGCAGCTCGGGCAGCAGCGGGTCCATCCGGGGCGAGTGCGACGCGTAGTCCACCTGGATCGGCCGCAGGGTGATCCCCGACCGCGCGAGTTCGGCCGACAGGTCCCGCACGGCGTCCGCCGCTCCGGAGATCACCGTCGAGGCGGGACCGCTGCTGACGGCGACGGAGATCTCGTCCGCGCGGCTCGCGATCAAACCGCGAACCCGCTCGGCGGGCAGCTCGACCACGGCCATCGCGCCCGAGCCGGAGGCGGCTCCGTGCACGATCTCGCTGCGGACGCAGACGATCCGGACCGCGTCGTCCAGGCTCAGGCAGCCCGCGACGTGGGCCGCCGCGATCTCGCCCATGCTCTGCCCCGCGACGGCGGCGGGGTGCACTCCCCAGGAGCGCCACAGGTCGGCGAGGGCGACCTGCACGGCGAAGATCGCCGGTTGCACCAGCCGCAGGTCTTCCAGCCAGGCCGGGTCGTCGGCGAGCAGGACGTCCACGACGGACACGTCGAGGTAGGAGCGCATCGCGCGGTCGCAGCGCCGCACCGAGGCCAGGAAGGCGGGCTCGGGGAGCAGGTCCCTGCCCATGCCGAGCCACTGCGATCCCTGACCGGCGAACAGGAACACCGGGTTCCCGCGTTCTGCTTCCGCGGCACCGGACACCGTGCCGGGCAGCGGATGGCCGTCGAGGTGCGCGGTGAGCCGCCTCGCCAGGTCGGCGTGGTCCTGCGCGGTGATCGCCAGCCTCCGCCTCTGGCCGGCTCCCCCGGCCACGACGGCGGACACCAGCTCCGGCATCGTCGTGCCGGGGCGTCCGCACGCCTCGCGCAGCTCCGCCGCCGCGGTGCGGAGGCCGTCCTCGTCACGGGCCGACACCGGCACCAGGTACGCCCCGGACGTGTCCGTCTCCTGCAGGACCACGTGGCAGTTGGTTCCGCCGAAACCGAAGGCGCTCACCCCGGCGAGCCCGGGACGGTCACGCCGCGGCCACCGCGTGCGCTGTGCGGCGACCCGCAACCGCAGGCCGTCGAAGTCGATGTGCGGGTTCGGGGTCTCGAAGTGCAGGCTCGCCGGGATCGAGCGGTTGCCCAGCGCCAGGACGGTCTTGATGAAGCCCGCCATCCCCGCGGCCGCTTCGAGGTGTCCGATGTTGGTCTTCGCCGAGCCGAGCACCAGCGGACGGTCGGCAGGGCGCCCCGCTCCGAGCACCGCGCCCAGCGCTCCCGCCTCGATCGGGTCGCCGAGCATCGTCCCGGTGCCGTGCGCCTCGACGTAGTCGACCTCCGCGGGGTCGATCCCGGCGTTGGCGTACGCGGCGCGCAGGACCTCCACCTGCGCGGCCGGGCTGGGAGCGGTCATGCCGTTGCTGAAGCCGTCGTTGTTGATCGCGCTGCCCCGGATGACGCAGTGGACGGGATTGCCGTCGGCCAGCGCGCGGGACAGCGGTTTGAGCACCACCACACCGCCGCCCTCGCCCCGCACGTACCCGTTGGCCCTGCTGTCGAACGCCTTGCACCGCCCGTCCGGGGCCATCGCACCGAACCGGTCCATCGCCACCATGCTGTCGAGTGCGAGGATGAGGTTGACCCCTCCGGCCAGTGCGAGGGACGACTCGCCGAGCAGGAGGCTCTGCCGCGCCTGGTGGATGGCGACCAGCGCGGACGAACACGCGGTGTTCAGCGTGATGGCCGGCCCGCGCAGCCCGAGGAAGTAGGAGACCCTGGCGGGGATGATGCTGAGGTCCTGACCCGTCGCGGTGTGCTGCGTGACCCCGTCGACGTCCCCCGCGGCCAACTGGGCGTAGTCGTGCCACATGGCACCGAAGAAGACGCCGGTCCGGGTGTCGCGGAGGCTGTGCGGCGCTATGCCCGCGTCGTCGAGCGCCTCCCACGACAGCTCCATGGCCAGCCGCTGCTGCGGGTCCATCTCGGCCGCCTCGCGTGGCGAGATGCCGAAGAACCGCGGATCGAATCCGTCGACCTGGTCGAGGAAACCACCGCGCCAGCCGCCGGTCTCGACCTGAGCCGGCTCGGCGTCCCAGCGCCGCGACGGCACGCCGGCGACGGCGTCCACGCCGTTCGACAGCAACGACCAGTACGCGTCCGGATCGACGGCTCCCGGGAAGCGGCAGGACATGCCGACCACGGCGATGGGGTCGTCCGGGAGGGCACCGCGCGTGACCGGCGCCGTGGCCGGGTGCGGCTCCTCGGGTCGCGCGGAGGCGCACACCGCCCTGGCCAGTGACCTGGTGGTCGGGTTCTCCCACATCATCGTGGGCGGCAGCGGCCTGCCCAGCTCGGCGCCGAGGTCGGCCAGCAGGCGGACCATGCGCACCGATTCGAGGAGGTACCTGTTCACCCGCTCGTCCACGTCGACGAAATGAGCAGGAGTGCCGGTGATTTCCGAAATGCGCTTCACGAGCCACTTTTCCACGGCAGCGGCAGAGAACTCCAAGTCGGACGACATCACTTGCTTCCTCGGCTCTCGATTGGTCGCAGGCGCCTTTCCCAGGTGATCCACTTTGGAAGTGGATCATGATCTGGTCAAGACGCCGTCCCGATCACCGGAACGCGGACGGTTCGACGGAAATGACGTCACCGACAGCCCTGACAAGCGTCGACGGAAATCAAGAATGCTTTCGCGGGAGAGGTCGTCCACCACCTGCCGCATCACGTCGCGATGGACCGGAGTTGCGAGTCCCGCACGCCCAGTGCGGCGTGGTGCGCGACCCGCTTCAGCGCAGGGGCCACCGCTCGCACATCCACCCTGGCGGAAGGACCGACCACCGTGATCACGACCGGCGGCGCGGTCGCGGAGTCCCGCAGAGCGACCGCCAAGCTCGTCACGCCGAACCGCCACTCGTTGACGTCCACGGCGACACCACCGGCCGGCACCGGTTGCCGTTGGAGCCTGCCCCCGTCCACGTGCGCCAGGAGCAACTTGCCCGCAGCCGTGCAGTGCAGGGGCAGCGTGTCGCCGAGGTGGGTCGCGAACCCCGCGGTGCGGCTGCCGCACACCCGCTTGACGACACGGGCGACGGACCCGTCGCGCACGACCAGCAGAACCGGGTGCTTGACCGTTTCGTGGAGGTCGGTCAGATGCGGGAGGACCCGGTCGTAGAGCCCGGGTTCGACGTCGGTGTCGGAATGCGCCAACGTCGCGACCTTGACCGTCAGTTCGTAACGCCCGGCAGCCGTCCTGACGAAGCCCTCGTCGCACAGGACGCCCAGCATCCGGTGCGTCGTCGACTTCGGCAGCCCCGCCTTCCTCGCCAGCTCGGCGACGCCGACCTCACCTCGGCAGAGGCTGAAGGCCTCCAGGACGGCGAGCACCTTCGCCGCGGAGGTCCGGCCCGTCGCGATGTTCCCATCCGGTCGCGGGGCATCGCCCCCGGTCGGTGCACCTGTGCGAGACGTGCTGATCGACAACACCGCCACCACTCCTCACGACCTCCTCGACGCACCCTGCGGAGGAGAGATGCCCGACGCTATGGAATACCGGTCACGGTGAACCTGCGGAACTCCGCAATCACCACAGGAGGCTCCGCAGCCATCTCCACGACGGCCATCACGACGTTCCACGTAGCGGAATAGCGTCTTGTTCCTCAGCGGCGCCACGACGATATTTCGAACACAGCACACCGACGAGGGAGTTCTGTGAACCAGCGATGCACCGACCCGGTTTTCCTGTTCGCCGGCCACGGCGGTTTTCTTCCGGGTGGCCTGCACGAGTTCGCGGACGACTTCGCGGGACTCCCCGCCGTACTGGAGCGGATCAACGCGGCGTCCACGGCCGCAGGCGGACCCGAGGTGGCCGAGTTGCTCACCGACCGCACGGCTCCGACGCTCCGGAGTCTGGTCGAAGACGACCCCTGCAGCCTTCACCTGGCGATCTTCGCGACCGAGATCTGCCTGTACGACTTCTACACCCGTTGCTGCGGCCTGTCGCCCGCCGTACTGGTCGGTCACAGCCTCGGCGAGTTCGCCGCTCTCGTGGCCTCCGGATGTCTCGCACTCGAGGACGCGGTCCGGCTGATCATCGCGCGGGACGAGGCACTGCGCGGCGCAGGTCTGCCGACGGGCGGCATGCTCGCCCTGCGCACCGGCAGGCACCGCGCCGACGAGTTGCTCGCCGGGCTCGCCGACGGACGAGCCGCGCTCGCCGTCGTCAACAGCCCCGAGCAGGTCGTCGTCTCCGGACCGGCGGAGTCACTGCGGCGCTTGACGCGCCTCGCCGCCGCGGCGGGCGTCGAGACGACGCACCTGCACGTGTCCTATCCGTTCCACAACGCGCTCCTCGACGAGGCGGCGGCCCGGTTCTCCTCCGCGGTGGACGCGGTCACCTGTGCGGCACCGGGCATCCCGGTCCACTCCCCCGTGCTGGGTCGGCGGATCGTGCGCCCGGAGGACGTGCGCGAAGTGCTGACGAGCCACCTCGTGCGTCCGGTCGGCTTCCTGGAGAGCCTGCTGGCGCTCGGCGCGGAGGGGCACCACACCTACCTCGAGTGCAGCGCCAGATCGGTGCTGATGAAACTCGTGCGAGCTGCCGGCGAGGATGCGCCCGTGAGCGTCTCGGCCTGAGCGGTCTCCTCAGCCGGCCACCCGTGTGTCGTCGGACCGCCGCTCCTGCCCGGCGCCGGAGCCGAAGGCCTTCAGCACGTTGGCCATCAACGGCGAACGCTGCGACTCGTGCCAGGCGAGGGCGATACTCACGGTCAACGCGTCGTCAAGGGATCGGATCGCGACGCCCGGCAACGGGATCGAACGGGCCGACTCCGGCACGACACCGATCCCGAGGCCGGCCGCGACCAGAGCGAGGAGCGTCGGCATGTTCGACACCACGTGCTTGCGCTTCGGGCTGAAGCCGGCGTTCAGGCACATCTGCAGCACTGCCTTGGCGATGCCCGCCTCCGGCTTCACCTCGGTGATGAAAGCCTCGTCGCGGAGCTCCCCGAAGCTCAGCGAACTCCGCTCCGCGAGCGGGTGGCCGGCAGGGAGGACGACGACCAGGCGCTCGTCGAAGACCGGCAGCAACTCCACGTCCTCGCAGTGCACCGGCGGGTGCACGACCCCGAGGTCGAGCGTCTCCTCCCGGAGCATGACGCACTGCTCCTCGGTGGAGATGTCCGAGTGCACCTCGAACTCGAGAGCGGGCAGCCTCTTGCGGATCGTCTGGACGAAGAACGGCATGTGCGCCAAGGAGGACGATCCCGTGAGCGCGATCCGGAGGAGCCCCGACTGGCCTTCTCCGAGCAGCCGGGCACCGTCGATCCCGGCGTCGATCCGGTTCAACGTGTTCAAGGCCTCGTCGAGGAAGAACTTCCCTGCTTCGGTGAGCTCCACGCTTCGCGTCGACCGCGCCAGAAGGCACACGCCGAGCTCGTCCTCCAGCTGCCGAATCGCGTGCGACAGGGCCGGCTGGGCCATGTTCAGCATTTCGGCGGCCTGGCCGAAATGGCGTGTTTCGGCAACCGCGACGAAGTACCTGAGATGCCTGAGTTCGACCCTGTTGCCCATGAAGAACCTCAATCATCCGGCCACAAGACCGGTTCGTTGATCCCGGCCCTCACGACCGCAACAACAGAGCGCCTCCGCAGTGGCTGATCATTGCCACCACGGTGGTGCGCACCGCTGCACGCCATCACGTTCGGTTGTCGACTGACAACAGTATGTCCACTCCGACCCGCCGCTGCAACCGCACCAAATGTTAGCGTTCTCATTTACTTGCCGATTTGCGGAGTTCGCAGTTCTGAGTTCTGAACAGGACCACCGCACCCCGGTGGACTCAACCGCCGCGCTGTCCCGGAACGCCGCGATGCGGGTCGTGAAAGAAGTTCTCGCATCCAAACAAACAGGACGCAACGAATTGAGACCGCGCTCGCGTCATGGGCGTGCTGTCGAGCACCGCGCCCGGAGCTACGCCTTCGGCAGGAGGTCCTCGAACGCCTCCACGACCCCGGCCATCACCGGCGACCGCTTCGACCTGAGCCACGCCAGGGCCACCGGCACCACCGGCGACCCGTCGAGCGGACGGAAGACGACGCCGGGGACGGGAACCGACCGGGCGGCGGCCGGCACCACGCCGATGCCGAGCCCGGAGGCGACCAACGCGAGGAGGCTCGGCATGTTCGACACCGCGTGCTTCTTCGTCAGGCTGAAACCGGCGTCCAGGCACATCTTCATCACCGCGTTGGCGATGCCCGACTCCGGCTTCACCCCGGTGATGAAGGACTCGTCCTGCAGGTCGGCCATGTCCAGCGACTCCTTCTCCGCGAGGGAGTGGCCGACGGGGAGGACGACGATGAGGGGCTCCTCGCAGATCGGGATCAACTCCACGTCCTCGTCCCCGTCGTGCACCGGCGGGTGCACGACCCCGAGGTCGAGCGTCTCCTCCCGGAGCTTGACCCACTGCTCCTCGGTCGAGAGGTCCGAGTGGACCTCGAACTCGAGACCGGGCAGCTTCTTCCGGATCGACTGGATCAGGAACGGCATGTGCGCGAAGGTCGCCGTGCAGGTGAGCCCGATGCGCACGAGGCCGGACTGCCCCTCGCCGAGCAGTCTGGCACCGTTGATGCCGGCGTCGACGCGGTTCAACGTGTACAGCGCCTCGTCGAGGAAGAACCGGCCCGCGTCGGTGAGCACCACCCGCCGTGTGGTGCGGGTCAGCAAGCTGACGCCGAGCTCTTCCTCCAACTGCCTGATGGCGTGCGACAACGCGGGCTGGGCGATGTTGAGACGTTTCGCGGCCTGACCGAAGTGGCACGTTTCAGCCACCGCGGCGAAATAACGCAGGTGCCGGAGTTCCACCTTGTTGCTCACGGAAACCACCATTCACCTCGCGGCGCCAGGCCAGCCCGAGCGGAAACCTTCACCGCCGTCACACTCGGCTGCCCGCCCGCGACCCTATGTCAACGGACAAGGAGATCGCAACCGGCTGGAACGTGAACGTTCTCGATCTACCGGTGCCATGTCGGGATCAGCTCGGTTCGCCCGAGAATTCACTCGAACGGGGGATCAAGGAGGAGAACGTGAGGAACGCGCGGGCGTGCCTGGAACACCGGCTCAAGAACGGGTGACGACGACCACTCCTGCATTCTCGCGCAGGTGCGCTGCGCTATTTCCACGAGCACTCACCGATCGGTCGGTCGCCAGGGGATGACGGACCCCATCGCTCCCGTCCGGCCTCAGCTCGCCAGACCGGCGCACAACGGCTCGTACAAGCGTCCCACGTGCGCCAGCGCGGTCTGGACCTCCGGCCGCGCGACGAAAGCCTGCGGCCCGCTCACCGACACCGCGGCGAACAACGGACCGTCCGCGACGACCGGCACGGCACAGGTGCGCAGCCCTCGGTGGGTGACTCCGTCGTCGTGGGCGACCCGGGAGGCGGCTCGGCCGGGCGAGGTCCGGTGCGCTTTCAGCGTCAGCACCGCCTTTCCGGCGGCGGTCTCCAGCGCGGACCAGGACCGGTCGAAGTCGATCGGGCGGGACAGCAGGCCGGCACCGGGTGGCTCGAACTGCTCCACGCAGCGGACCTCGTTGTCCTCCACGACCATCAGCTGGACGAGCAGGTGCGTCAGCTCGTACAGGCGCAGCATGCCCTTCAGCGCGTGCCGCCGCAGCAGGTCGTGGTCGTGGCTCGTCAGCCCCGCCGTGAGTCTCAGGTCGCCCAGCTCGTACCCGATGGGCGTCCGCCGGACGGCCTGCTCGGCCTCGAGGGTGCGCAGCAGCCGGTGCGTGGTCGTCTTGGCGAGCTGCAGGTCCCGTGCGATGTCGGCCAGGGCGCAGACCCCGCCCCTCTCCCCGAGGTAACGGATGATCAGCACCGCCTTCTCGACGGCACCCTGGGTCTTCTCCGCGGAACACGTCCCGTCCACCATCGCCGTGCTCACCGAGGAAACGCGCGCAGACGTCATCTCCACCTCCGATGACCGGGATTCTGAAAAGAATCTTTGAACGCGGCGGAGCGTAACCAGGCGATTCCGCTCCGATCAACACGTGATCGTCATTTATCGATGAGCCGAATCGACTGATAAGCCGGCCGGCGGGACCTCACGGCCGGCGCGCAGCCGGACCTCCTCAGACCCGCCCGCGCCGCCCCCGCTCCACCGGGACGCCCGTACGTCTGTCGCATGTGGACCCCTGGCGGCCGGATCGCGCGGAAGGCGGAAACCCGGGACACCACAAGCGTTCCAGCCACCGGAACGGGTGTCCGAGGGGACCGTTCCGGTGAGCGGAATGGTGTGGGAAGACATCCCCTCGCTTCCTAAGGTCCTGGTGCACAAGGCGACGCGTGCCGATCCACAACCACCCAACAAGGCGGAGGGTTTCATGACTCAGGCGGCGGAGAAGACGACTCTGGACACCGGCGCGGTGCTCACCACGGACATGCTCGAAGCGTCGGCACGTCCCGTCGCCATCACACGGGACGACGACTTCGACCGGCGCGTGCGCCGGGGGTTCCAGTTCGTGCGGGACACGTTGTCGGGGAACAAGCAGGTTTACGGGGCGACGACCGGGTTCGGCCCGCTGGTCACCTACGACGGGAGCGAGGACCAGGCCGCGCAGAGCGACAACGCCCTGCAGCACCTCACCGCCGGGCAGGGGCGCGAGCTGCCGCCCGAGGTCGTGCGCGCGACGATGCTCGTGCGCACCTGGTCGCTGGCGCGCGGCGTCTCCGGCATCTCGCCGACGGCGCTCGACGCGCTCTGCGCCGCCCTCGAGACCGACTTCACCCCCGTCGTCCCCGGCCTGGGCTCGGTGGGGGCGAGCGGCGACCTCATCCCTCTCGCCCACATCGCACAGGCCTTGCGCGGCAACGGCCACGCGCTGGCGGGTGGCACGAGGATGAGCGCCGCCGACGCGCTGGCCGCGGCGGGCCTGCGCCCCCTGACCCTCACCGGCAGGGACGGCCTGTCCATGGTCAACGGCACCTCGGTCACCAGCGCCGCGGCCGGGCTCGCCGTGGCGTCGCTGCGGCGGTCCCACCGGATCGGTGTGCTGCTCACCGCGGCGCTGGCCGACCTGCTGGGCGCGGAACCCGCCTTCCTGGTGCCCCAGCTGCTCGACGCGTACGGCCACCCCGAGGCCGCGACCGTCGGTGACGCGCTGCGAGCGCACCTGGAGGGCACGAGGCCCACCGGCGACCGGCCCCTCCAGGAGCCCTACAGCATCCGGTGCGTGCCACACCTCATGGGCGCGGCGCTGTCGGCCCTCACCTGGGCGGCGGACGTGGTGGACCGCGATCTCAACGGCGTCAGCGACAACCCCCTGTTCTTCCCGGACGACGACTTGGTGGCCCACGGCGGCAACTTCTTCGGCCAGCCCGTCGCGTTCGCGGGAGACCTGCTCTCGATGACCGCCACCCAGATGGGCAACCTCGCCGAACGCCAGCTCGACCTGCTGGTCGACCCCGTGCGCAGCAGCGGACTTCCTCCGATGCTCACGACCCGGCCGGGCCGGCAGCACGGCGTCCAGGGCGTGCAGCTCGCCACCACGGCGATCGTCGCGGCCATGCGCCGGGCGTGCGTGCCTGCAAGCATCCAGAGCCTTCCGACGAACCTGCACAACCAGGACGTCGTGCCCTTCGGCACCCAGGCGGCCCTCACCGCGCTGGAGCAGGCGCAGAACCTGAGGATCCTGCACGGCAGCCTGGCGGTCGGTCTCCGCCAGGCCGCGCACCTGCGTCCCCACGGTGCACGTGCGCACAAGTGCGCGGAACTCGTGGACGCGCTGGCGGCGGAGATCCCGCCGATCGACGAGGACCGCGGGCTGGACGTGGACGTCCGCACCGCCGCGGACGTGCTCGACCGGTTCGTCACCGAGCGGGTCACCGCCTGAGACGCAACCGGAGTCCGAAATGGACGAGTACGCGGCACCCGAGAGCGCACGACCCGAACGGAGTGGACGATGAACACCACCGCGGTGGCACGGACACCGACGTTGTCCGCCGGCGAGAAGCAGGGACTCACCTTCCCCGCGCTGTTCGCCGCTGCGGTCTCCGCGAGCCGTTCTTCGGTCGCCGTGACCGATGGTGATCGCTCGTGGACCTGGGCGCGGTGGCAGTCCGACGCGGCTGCCGTCGCGAAAGGACTCCAGGACCGCGGCGTGAAGCCCGGCGACCTCGTCGCGGCACGACTGCCCAACGGCTGGGAGTTCCTCACCCTGCACGTGGCCCTCGCCCAGCTGGGTGCCGTCCTGATGCCCCTGCATTTGGCCTTGGGCCAGGCAGAGGTGGACGCGTTGCTCGGTCTCGCCCGGCCCGTGGCGGTCGTCGACCGGGAGGAGTGGGCACGGATCCGCGCCGAGGGCGAGGGCGGTGCACCGCGTCCCGTCGCGGTCACGCCGTCCATGCCGTTCGTGGCCCTGCCGTCGTCGGGCACCACCTCGACCCGGCCGAAGATCTGCCTGCACAGCCACGACGGTCTGCTCTCCAACGCCTCCGCGCTGGCCTCGACCAGTCCCCTGCACGGCAGCGACGTCGTGGTCAGCGCCAGCCCGTTCTCCCACCTGTTCGGCCTGCACTCGGTCCACCTCAGCCTGCTGGGCCGTGCGGTGGTCGCCCTGCTGCCCAGCTGGGACGCCGACGACTTCCTGGCGCTGGCGGAGAAGGCCTCGGTCACCGCCCTCTGCGCCGTGCCGGCACAACTGCACGACGTCCTCTCCCGGCTCGGCGGGCGGTCGCTGCCCGCGCTGCGCACCGTCCGGACCTCCGGCGCACCCGTGCCGGCTCGTCTGGTCGAGGACCTCCGTGCGGCGGTGAACGCCTCCGTGCTGGTGACCTGGGGCATGTCGGAGATCGGCGCCGGCACCTCCACGCGGCCGGACGACCCCGACGAGGCCGCCTCGTCCACCGTGGGCCACCCCCTTCCCGGCGCCGAGGTCCGCGTGCGGAACGGCGAGCTGCAGTTCCGCAGCGCGACGACGTTCCTCGGCTACCTGGCCGACCCGGACCTGACCAGGGCGTGCTTCACCGACGACGGCTGGCTGCGCACCGGCGACCTCGCCAGGATCGACGACGACGGACGGGTCGAGCACCGGGGCAGGACGGGCGACCTGATCAACGTCGGCGGCCGCAAGGTCGTCGCCCGCGAGATCGAGGACCTCCTGGCGCACGTCGGACACGTCGCGGTCGTGGGCATGCCCGACGACCGGCTCGGCGAGTACCCGTGCCTCGTCACCGACGAGCCGCGCCTCACGCTCGACGACGCCGTGACGACCCTGCGGGAGGCCGGTGTGGCGGACTACAAGCTTCCGCTGGAACTGGTCACCGTCGACGCGATGCCGTTGACGCCGTCGGGCAAGATCCGCCGTGGCAAGCTCGTGGAGCTGGCCACCTCGCGCACCGGTACCCGCGGACAGCGCGCGGCCACCGCGGATCTGCTCCGCGTCGTGCGCGAGTGCGCGTCACGCCTCCTCGGCAGCACCGCGCTCATCGACCCGGACAGGACGTTCCGCGACTACGGCTTCGACTCGGCGTCGTCCGTGCGGTTCCGCAACGAACTCGCTGCCGCGACCGGCCTGTCCCTGTCCAGCGGTGCCGTGTTCGACCACCCGACTCCTGCCGCGTTGGCACGGCACCTCACCGCGGCCGCGGCGCACACCCCGCCCGCGGGGTTCGAACAGCTCTACCGCCTGCTCTGCAAGAAGGACCCGCGTGCGGCCGCCGACCTGATCCGCGCCGCGTCCGTGTCGCGGCCGGTGTTCACGGCGGGCGATCCGGTCGCGGGTCAGGTAATTCCGCTCGCGAGCGGGTCCGGTCCCGTGGTGGTCGTCTGCTTCTCGTCGATGCTCCCCATGACCACACCGACGAAGTTCACCGAGTTCGCCAGGGCCTTCGACGGCGTCGCGGACGTGCACGGTGTCGCCCACCCCGGTTTCGCGGAGGGGCAGCCGGTACCCGCCGACGCGGACGCGCTGATCGCCGCGCACGTCGCGGCGCTCACCCCCGTCGTGGGGAACAGGCCCGCCGTGCTGTGCGGCTACTCGTCCGGCGGCTGGATCGCACACCTGGTCGCGGAACGGCTCACGAGCGATCCGCCGGTCGATCTGCGCGGTGTGGTTCTCCTGGACGCCTCGTGGCCGTCACCGGACTTCATCCGCGACAAGGCCTCCGCCGCTCTCGCCGGCTCGGTGGAACGCGAGGAGGCGCTCGGCATCGACGAGGTCGGCCTGACCAGGCTCACGGCCACCGGCGCGTACCTGCGCCTGCTCGACGGCTGGACGCCCTGCCCGCTCGAGGTGCCGGTGCTGCACGTCGGAGCCGAGACCGCCGGCGCGACCTGGGAGCTGCCCCACGAGGCGGCCACGGCGTCCGGCGACCACCTGACCATGCTGCCCGCGGCCGGCCACGTCGTGGCGACGTGGCTGCGCCGGCTTGCGGGAGGTGACGCGCCGTGCAGTCGGTGAGGATGGGCAAGAGCGGCCTGACCGTGTCGAGGATCGTGCTGGGCTGCATGGGTTTCGGTGATCCCGGCGGCGGCACCCACCGGTGGGCGGTGGGGATCGATGACGCGCGTCCGTTGTTCCGGCACGCGGTCGAGTCGGGCATCACCACGTTCGACACGGCGAACGTGTACTCGCACGGCGCCAGCGAGGAGATCGTCGGGAAGCTGGTGCGCGAGTTCGTCCGGCGCGACGACGTGGTCATCGCGACCAAGGTGTTCGGCAACATGACCCAGGGCCCCAAGGGCGGTGGCCTGTCCCGCACCGCGATCCTGACCCAGGTCGACGAGAGCCTGCGCCGCCTCGGCACCGACTACATCGACCTCTACCAGGTGCACCGGTTCGACCCGGACGTCACGGTCGAGGAGACGATGTCCGCGCTCCACGACGTGGTGCGCGCCGGCAAGGTCCGCTACCTCGGCGCCTGCTCGATGTCCGCGTGGCAGTTCGCCGAGCTGCAGCACGCGGCGGACCTGCACGGCTGGACGAGGTTCGTGTCGATGCAGAACCAGTACAACCTCCTGCAGCGCGAGGAGGAGCGGGAGGTGCTGCCCTTCTGCCGCTACCAGGGGGTCGGCGTCATCCCGTGGAGTCCGCTGGCCCGAGGACGGCTCACGCGGGCCTCGGACGCCGAGACCACGCGCAGCCGCGTCGACGAGTCCGCCCGCCGCCTCTACGACGCGACGGCGACGGCCGACAAGGCGATCATCGACGCCGTCGCCGCGGTCGCGGAGTCCCGCGGGGTCACCCGCGCGCAGGTGGCCCTCGCCTGGGTGGCGCAGCAGCCGGGCATCACCGCGCCCATCCTGGGAGCGACGAGGCCGCACCACCTCACCGACGCCGTCGCCGCCCTCGACCTCGAGCTGAGCTCCGCGGAACAGCACCAGCTCGTCGAGCACTACACACCCCGCCTCGCCACGGGCATCAGCCGGTCGCGCACGGGAGCGGCACCGGCGACGCCGGCCTGAATCCGGCGGTGCGGCGGATCGACGAAAGTTGCAGGAATCCGCGAGTCCGCGAGTCCGCGAGTCCGCGAGTCCGCGAGTCCGCGAGTCCGCGAGTCCGCGAGTCCGCGAGTCCGCGAGTCCGCGAGTCCGCGA
>NZ_FOFV01000024.1:0-372 GCF_900111005.1 Lentzea albida | reverse complement strand
TCCGCGAGTCCGCGAGTCCGCGAGTCCGCGAGTCCGCGAGTCCGCGAGTCCGCGAGTCCGCGAGTCCGCGAGTCCGCGAGTCCGCGAGTCCGCGAGTCCGTGAGTCCGTGAGTCCGTGAGTCCACTATGCACAGTCTACAGTGTTCAGCTCTGCGGAACGGCCTGCCACACAACCGATTCGCTGCCGTAGTCTCGATCCGTGAACTGGACCGTGGACGTGCCGGTGGACGCGTTGCCAGAACTTCCATCACTGCCTCTGCCGCTTCGCCTGAAGCTCGACGACGCCCTGTCGCGCCCGGCCGCCCAGCAGCCCGAATGGCCCGACGCCGAACAGGTGCGTCGCGTGCGGACCGTGCTCGAGAGCGTGCCGCC
>NZ_FOFV01000012.1 GCF_900111005.1 Lentzea albida | reverse complement strand
CGACCGCGATGTCATGGTCGAAAGAGTGTTGTCCGACAACGGATCCTGCTACCGCTCGCATGCCTGGCGCGACGCCTGCGCCGAGCTCGGCGTCCGGCACAAACGGACCCGGCCCTACCGTCCGCAGACCAATGGCAAGATCGAACGCTTCCACCGCACCCTGGCCGACGGCTGGGCCTACGCCCGCCACTACCCCTCAGAAACCCAGCGCCGAGCAGCCCTGCCCGGCTGGCTGCATTTCTACAATCACCACCGAGCTCACTCCGCCCTCGGAGGCCAGCCACCCATCACCCGGCTGACCAACCTCCCTGGACATCACAGCTAGACCCCCTTCGGGGACAGGGGAAGAGCCCCGGAGCCTGATGGCTCCGGGGCTCTTCGCGTGGCGCGTTCCTAGACCGTCAAGGTCCAGGAGTCGATGGTGCCGGTGTCGTAGGTGTAGACGTCCTTCACCTGGAGCCTCCAGGTGCCGTTGCGCGCTTCCGAGGACAGGTCGACGGTGTAGGTCTCGTGGACCCCCGCCGAGGACGAGGCGCCGCCCGCCTTCTTCAGCACGTACGTCCTGCCGGAGGGGCTGACCAGGTCGATGGCCAGATCGCCGGTGTAGGTGTGGTTGATGTCGACCTTGACCGTCGCCGACGCCGTCGAGTTGCCCGTGCAGCCCGAGATCGTCACCGACGACGAGACGGCGGTGCCGGTGTCCGGAATGGACACGTCGTCGCCGTTCGTGCCGGGACCGCACTGCGGCGGGTTGGGGTCGCCGCCGATGAAACCGCTGTAGAGCAGCTTGTTCGGCGAACCGGAGCCCGGGTTGGTGACCTTGCCGTCGGTGGCGTTGTTCACCAGCGCGTCGCGCAGGGCCTGTGGGCTCGCGGACGGGTTGGCCGACAGGTACAGGGCCGCGACCCCCGCGACGTGCGGGGTGGCCATGGACGTGCCGGACATGTTCGTGCTGCCGCCGTTGAGCCCGAGCGAGGTGATGTTGTCACCCGGCGCGAAGATGTCCGTGCAGGTGCCGTAGTTCGAGAACGAGGCGCGTGCGTCGTTGGACGAGGTCGCGTTGACCGTGATCAGGGACGCGATCTTGGCGGGACCGGTGGAGCAGGCGTTCGTCGAGCTGTTGCCCGACGCCACCGCCATCTGGACGCCCGAGGCGACCATGCCGGCGATGGCGTCGTTGCCGATGTCGGCGGTGTCGAAGGTCCAGGAGGCGTTGACCACGGCGGGTTTCTGCGCGTTCGCCGTGATCCACTCGATGGCCTTGACGCCGGCCGAGTCCGGTCCGTTGCTCGAGCAGTTCGTGCCGAGCATGCGGACCGAGACGAGCTTGGCCTTCTTGGCCACGCCCCACGTCTTCGACCCGACCGTGCCGGCCACGTGCGTGCCGTGACCGGAGCAGTCCTGCCCGTTCTGGCCGTCCTCAATGAAGTCGGCGCCCACGGACGCCCGGCCCTCGAAGTCGGCGATGTTCGTCTTCACGCCCGTGTCGGTGATGTAGACCGTCACGTTCGACGCGCCACCGCTGGGGTAGGTGAACTTCTTGTCCAGCGGGAGACTCGCCTGGTCCACGCGGTCCAGGCCCCACGTCGGGTTGGTCTGCACGTCCGACGCCTTCGCGGTGCCGTCCTGGTAGACGGCCTTGACGGCCGGGTCGGCCGCCAGCCTCCGCGCGGCGGCCTCGCTCAGGTTCGTGACCTGGAAGCCGTTCATGGCACGGGAGAACACGGCGTCGAGGTTCCCGCCGTACTTCTGGGTGAGCGCGGTGGACGACGCCTGGACGGCGGCGCCCGGCTTGAGCGAGACGATGAAGCTGCCGCCGGCCGCGGGGTTCTTGGCCTTGACGAAGTCGGCCTCAGCCGCCTGTGCCGGGGTGACCAGCAGGGCGGAGGCGACGAGGAGAACGGCGAGCCCGCAGGTGGTGCGGTGCATGGGAAGTCCTTCCAGGCGTCGTCAGAACGTCAGGGTCCAGGTGTCGATGTTCCCGGCGTCGTAGGTCCAGACGTCGGTCACCTGCAACTTCCACGTGCCGTTGCGGTTCTCCGCCGAGGCGTCGACCGTGTAGGTCTCGTGCACGCCGCCGGTCGAGGTCGCGCCCTTCGCCTTCTTGAGGCTGTAGGTCGCACCGGACGGACCGACCAGGTCGATCGCGAGGTCCGCGGTGTAGGGGTGGTTGATGTCGACCTTCACCTTGGTGGTGGTCGAGGCCTTGCCCGTGCAGCCGGTCACGCTGACGGACGAGGACACGGCGGTGTTGTTGTCCGGAATGGACACGTCGTCACCGTTGGTGGCCGCGGCACACGGCTCCGGGTCGGGGCCACCGCCGCCGATGAAGCTGATGTTGAGCAGCTTGTTCGGCGAGCCCTGGACGTCCGAGATCTTGTCCGGCGTCGAGTTGTTCACCAGCGCGTCGCGAACCTGGGCAGGGGTGGCGGACGGGTTCGCGGACACGTACAGCGCGGCGGCGCCGACGACGTGCGGGGTGGCCATCGAGGTGCCGCCCATCGAGGTGGTGCCGCCGCCGTTCTTGGTGGAGGTGATGTTCGAGCCGGGGCCGAAGATGTCGACGCACGAGCCCCAGTTCGACGCCTGCCCGCCGGTGTAGATCGAGCGCTTGTCGGCCGAGTCGCTGGCGGCCACCGTGATGGCCTCCGGCACGCGGGCGGGGGAGGTGTTGCAGGCGTTGCCGTTGTTGTTGCCGGCCGCGAGGCCGAACGTCACGCCCGCCGCGATCGCGCGCTTCACCGCGTTGTCCACAGTGGAGTCCGCGCCGCCGCCGAGGCTCATGTTCGCCACGGCGGGCTTCTTCGCGTTCTGCGCGACCCAGTCGATGCCCTTGATGATCTGCGAGTACTGGCCGTTGCCCGAGCAGTCGAGCACGCGGACCGCGACCAGGTTGACCTTCTTCGCCACGCCGTACGTCTTCGAGCCGACCGTGCCGGCGACGTGCGTGCCGTGGCCCTGGCAGTCCGAGGCGTCCGGGTCGTTGTCGATGAAGTCGTAGCCGTCCTCGGCCCGGCCCTCGAACTCGGTGTGCGCCTTGTAGATCCCGGTGTCCAGGACGTACGCGGTCACGTTCGACGCGGTGTTCGGGTAGGTGTACTTCGCGTCGACGGGCAGGTTCGCCTGGTCGATCCGGTCGAGGCCCCACGTCGGGTTCGTCTGGGTGTCGGACATCCGCGCCCAGCCGTCCTGCTGCACGTAGGCGACCGACGGGTCGGCGGCGAGGCGCTTGGCCGCCGCCTCGTCGAGCTTCACCGCGAACCCGCGCACCGACGCGACGTAGGTGTTGCTGACCTTGCCGCCGTGCTTGCGGGCCAGGTCGAGCGCCTTCGCGTTCGTGGTGGGAGCGTCGCTCGCGCCGTCCTTGAACACGACGATGTAGCTTCCCGCGACGGGGTCGGAGGTCTTCTGGATCGACCCCGTCTGAGCGGACACGGGGCTGCTCACCGCCGCCGCGACGGCCAGGCCGAGCCCGGTCGCCGCCAGCACGCGTGTTGTGCGATCAAGTCGCATCTCTGGTTCTCCGTTCTCCGGCCGCCTCGGCAGGGGTGGGCGACCACGTGCCGATCACCATCGGGCGACCTCGAACGACGAACAATCCGGATATCCCTACGTAGGGATACGCGTCTTTAACCTGAATTCCGTTCGCCGGAAAATCGTGCGCGCCTGAACCGCTGCCGCGAACGCCAGAACCGGATCCGGAAACGGTTGCAGGCCAAAAGACTTCCTCTGCGCACCGGACGCGGCACCCGCGGCGGCCGGCGAGCTCGTTCCTCCAGGGACGAGTTCATGACCTACCATCGGTGCGGATGAGCCGGACACCGAAGTCCAGGGCGCGGCGCGGCGACCCCGGCGGACTGATGCGCACGAGCTCGCCGGTGCTGGTGGGCCGAGGTGACCAGCTCGGCGCACTGCGCGCCGCCGTGCCGAGCCAGCCCGCGGTGGTCATGGTCGAGGGCGAGGCGGGCGTCGGGAAGTCGCGGCTCGTGCGCGAGCTGCTGGACGCCGACCTGGGGCCGATCGCCGTCCTCATGGGGCACTGCCAGCCCGTGGGGGAGCCGTTCCCGTACGGCGCGGTGCTGGAGGCGTTGCGCGACTGCACAGAACGCCTGGCGCGCAACCGCTCGCGGTTGAGCCCGGTGTCCGGTGTGCTCGGTGCGCTGCTGCCGGAACTCGCGGCGTACCTGCCCGATCCGCCGCCCCCGACCGGTGATCCGCGGGCGGACCGGCACCGGCTGTTCCGGGCGATGCGCGAACTGATCGGCGTGCTCGGGCCGGTGCTGCTGGTCGTCGAGGACCTGCACTGGGCCGACGACGGGTCGCGGCAGCTGCTGCGGTTCCTGATGGGCGATCCGCCGGCGAACCTGTCGATCGTGGTCACGTACCGGCGCGAGGACGTGCCGGGCGGGGTGCCGCTCGGGTCGGCGTACCGGCCGCCGACCGGGATCACCAGCGCGTTGCTGGAGCTGGAGCCTCTCGACGTGGCCGAGGTGCGGGCCCTGACGTCCGCGATCCTCGACGGCGAGCCCGTGTCGGCGGAGTTCGCGGCGAAGCTGCACGAACGCACGGCGGGCATCCCGTTCGTGGTCGAGGAGACGCTGCGGGCGTTGCGGAATCCGGCCGGCGCCGTGCACGCGGACGGCGCCACGGCCCGCCGGCTGCTCGACAACGTCGACGTGCCGGTCCTGCTGCGCGACGCCATCGCCGAACGCCTGGCCGCGCTGCCCGCCGACGCCACCCGGCTGGTCGAGGCCGCCGCGGTGCTGGGCGCGCCCGCGTCCGTCGAACTGCTCGGCGAGGTGGCCGAGATCAGCGGAAGCCGTGAGGCGCTGACGCACGCGTTGTCGGGCCATGTCCTGCACGAGGTCGACGCACGGCGGTACGGCTTCCGGCACGCGCTGGCCCAGCAGGCCGTCTACGACACCCTGAGCGGTCCCGACCGCCAGGCGTTGCACCACCGGGCCGTCGAGGTGCTCGACCAGGTCGAGCCCCGCCCGCTGGTGCAGCTCGCCGAACACAGCGAACGCGCCGGTCGGACGTCCGCGTGGCTGCGCTACGGCGAGGCGGCGGCAGATCGGGCCGTCGAGAACGGCGACGCGGGCACCGCCACGGCCCTGCTGCAACGGCTGCTGCTCGACCCGGCCGTGCCCACCACCGACGTCGACCGGCTCGCGATCAAGCTCGGTCAGATCGCCCACCAGGGCCTCGACCAGCTCGACCCGACCGAGGCCCTCGAACGCCTGCTGTCCGACCGGCGGCTGTCCACGGCGGCGCGCGGGCAGGTCCGCCACTACCGCGGCGTGCTGCTGATCCGGCAGGCGGGCGGCATCGAGGAGGCCCGGTCCGAGCTCGAACGGGCCGTCGCCGACCTGACCGAACGCCCGGACCTGGCCGCACGGGGCGAAGCCGTGCTGGCGTTGTCGTACCTCGGCACGACCCCGATGAGCGAGGTCCAGCCGTGGCTCGACCGCATCGCCCGCGCCCGCTCGGAGTTCGACGACCCCGAGTTGAAGATGTCCCTGTACGCCAACGAGATCGGCTCACGGATGCACACCGGTGACCCGGCCGTGCTGGCGGAACTCGAGTTCCTGCCCGCCTCCACACCCGGCGAACTGCGCCAGGTCGCCCGCGCGCACTGCAACCTCGCCGACGCGCTGACCACCACCGGTCACCTCGACCTCTGCGCCGACCTGCTGCGCGACGGCCTGCGCTACGCCTCCGAGTGCGGCGCCCCGTTCGTGGCCAGCACCGCGCACGCTACGAGAGCGCGCCTGGACTGGCTGACCGGCGGGTGGGACGGCCTGGCCGAACGGGCGATGGCGCTGCTGGACGAGTACCGCGACCTGTTCCCGCTGGCCAGCGAGCTGTGCCTGATCCTCGGCTCGCTCGCCACGGCCCGCGGCGAGTGGGCGGAGGCGACCAGCTACCTCACCGAGACCGGCGCGTTCGCCCCCGAGGAGTCGATCACCCCGGTCGCCATCGCGGGCTGCGCGGCGTTGGCGCGGACCGTGCTGGCCCAGGACGAGGTCACCCGCGCCTGCGTGGACGTCGACCGGGGCCTCGCGATCGTGCGGGGCAAGGGCGTGTGGGTGTGGGCGACCGAACTGGGCCCGATCGCCGTGGCCACGTTCCTCGCGGCCGGCCGGGAGACCGACGCCGAGACGTTCATCGAGGAGTTCGCCACGGGCGTGGAGGGCCGTGACGCGCCGATGGCGTTCGCCTCGGTTGCCTGGTGCCGCGCCCTGCTCGCCGAGGCACGCGGCCAGACCGACACCGCCGTGGCGCTCTACCGCGAGGCCGCGGACAGGTACTCGGCGCTGCCGGCGCCCTACCTCACCGCGCTGGTCGCCGAACGCGAGGCCGCGTGCCTGCTGGCCACCGACCAGGAGAAGGCGGCGGAGATCCTGTCGGCGCTGGTCGACACGTTCGACGGCCTGGGCGCCACCCGCGACGCGGCCCGGTGCCGGCACCAGCTGCGCAGCATCGGCGGAGGCAAGCCGTCGCGCCGGGGCAGGCGCGGGTACGGCGACGAGCTCTCGCCGCGCGAGCAGGAGGTCGCCCGGCTCCTGGTGGCCGGGCACACGAACCGCAAGATCGCGGACGTGCTGTTCCTGTCGCCGCGGACCGTCGAGCAGCACGCGGCACGGGTGCTGCGCAAGCTCGGGGTGTCGTCACGGGCGGAGCTGCAGGCCGAGGACCTGGCCTGACCGACCGGACGGAAACGCTCTAGTTCTCGCCCGGCACGACGAGACCCATCTCGTAGGCCGCGACGATCGCCTGCGCCCGGTCGCGCACCCCGAGCTTGGCGAACACGCGGCTGACGTGCGTCTTCGCCGTCTGCTCGACGATCACGAGCGCCGCCGCGATCTCGGTGTTCGACAGGCCGCGCGCGACCAGGCGCAGCACCTTGAGCTCCTGCGCGGTGAGGCGGTGAGCGCGGTCGGGCTTCACCGGCAGGCGCGCGGCGAACTCCGCCACCAGGCGACGGGTGACCGCCGGGGCGAACAGGGCGTTGCCCGCTGCGACCACGCGCACGGCGTTGACCAGGTCGTCCAGCGGCGCGTCCTTGAGCAGGAAGCCGCTGGCGCCCGCCCGCAGAGCGCCGTAGACGTACTCGTCGATGTCGAACGTGGTCAGCATCAGGACCCGCACGTCCGCCAGGTCCGGGTGGCCGAGGATCGCACCGGTGGCCTCCAGCCCGTCCATGACCGGCATGCGGACGTCCATCAGCACGACGTCCGGCCGGTCGCGGACGGCGGCGTGCACGGCGTCGGCGCCGTTGCCGGCCTCGCCCACGACGGTGATGTCCGGCTGTGCGTCGAGCACGGCGTGGAAGCTCTGCCGGACCATCGTCTGGTCGTCGACGATCAGCACCGTGATGCCCACCTGGTCATCCTCCGTTCAACGGCAACGTCACCGCCACGACGAACCCGCCTCCGTCCGGCCCTGCCCGGAACGCGCCGTTGAGCGCCGCGACCCGTTCGCGCATCCCCAGCAACCCGTGCCGTGTCCTGCCGTCGGCGGCCGGCACGGGCTCGGTTGCAGCGCTGTTGGCCACCACGAGCCGCAGTTCCCCCGGCGTCGCGGAGATCTCGACGTCCACAGTGGAGCCCGGCGCGTGGCGCACGGCGTTGCTCAGGGCCTCCTGGGCGATGCGGTACGCCGACAGCGCCACGCCCGCGGGCACGTCCCGCACGTTGCCCTCGACCTCCAGCGACACGGCGACTCCCGCGCCGCGCAGCCGGTCGACCAGGTCGGCGATCTCCTCCACGCGCGGTTGCGGTGCGGTTTCCAGCTCGCCGTTCTCGTTGCGCAGGACGCCCAGCAGCCGTCGCATCTCGGTGAGACCCTCACGTGCCGTGGACTGCATCTCGTCGAACTCGGTGACCAGTTCCGGTGGCAGGTCGTCGAACCGGTAGCGCGCGCTCCCGGCGCGGAGGGCCAGCACGGACATGTGGTGCGCCACGACGTCGTGCAGTTCGCGCGCGATGACCGCGCGTTCCTCCAGCTTGGTGGCCCGTGTGTGTTGTTCGGCGCTGTCCGCCTCGGCGATGCGCCGCAACCGCATGGCGTTGCCGAGGACGAGCGCTCCGCCGACGACGGCACTGGCCATGAGCGTGAACTGCAGGTAGTTCCCGGACCAGACCCACGCGGACGCCACGGTGAAGAGGAACACCCACGCCAGCACGACCTGGCGGTAGTTCTGGCCGACGACCAGCGCCATCGCCGTGGTCGCGACGACCAGGCCGGGCGACCAGGGCCAGAGCCAGTCGTCGCTCCAGAGCCAGTTGATCATCGGGGTGACGGCCAGCAGCAGCGCGCACCCGCGCCACGCCCACAGCGGGTTCCTGAGCGACATCACCACCGACGCCGCGGCGATCCCCGTGAACCACCAGCCCGGGACCGGGTAGTCCCAGCCGTAGCGGCCGGGCGGGACGGCCACGTCCAGGGCCACCACCAGCGCGGCCAGGCCGAGCGTGAGCACCAGCCGGACGTGCCTCCACCGGGCCGGAGGGGGTGTCCTGACGAGCCGGCGCGCGGCGAAGAGCGTGGCGGCACCGGTGAGGAGGAACTGCTTGACCTCGGCGAACTTCACGGACCCCCACCGCCCCCACGGAACCTCCGTCGAACTTACATCAGCGACCGAAGTGGTTCTGGGCATGCGAGAACGGTCGCAGGACCGCGCCGCCGGGTCGTCGTACCCCGGCGCACTCTTCGCGTGCTACCGCGGTAGCACGGTCTTCATCGGGAACTGCGAGTTCGTGCGCGCCACGCCCGGCAACCTCGTCAGCGCCGACATGTAGAGCTGCTCGTACGCGGCGATGTCGGCGACCGCGATCCACAGGTGGTAGTCGGGCTGTCCGAACATCCGCACGCAGGACTCGACGGCGTCGATCTCCGCGATCCGCGCCTCGAACGCCTCGATGGTGCCGAGGTCCTGCGCGTGGAGGTCGATGTGCAGCAGCACGCGGAAGCCCCGGCCGAGCGCCACGGGGTCGACGGCCGCGTGGTAGCCGGTGATCACCCCGGCCTCCTCCAGCGCTCGAACCCGCCGCAGGCACGGCGACGGCGTGAGGCCCACCTTGTCGGCCAGTTCGGTGTTGGTGAGACGACCGTCCTCCTGGAGGTGGCGGATGATTGCGCGATCGATGCGGTCCACTGGCAGAGTGTGCCACGAAGCAGCTTCGGAGGGGTTGAAGTGGCAATCGTGTGCCAGTCCATCCGGCCTAATCTGCTCCTCGTGAACGAACTGCTTCTGACCGACGAAGAACGTGACAGGGCAGGCGCGAGGCTGGTGGCGCTGCTGGACTCCTACGAACGAGGCCTGCCCGAGGCCGAGATCCTGCCGGCGCCCGACCGCGACGCGCTGTCGTCGTTGCTCGCCACGCCGATGCCCGAGCACGGCGTCGGTGTGGACGGGCTGTTCGACGCCTGGGAGAGCACGATCCTGCCCAACTCGACGACGGTCGCGCACCCGCGGTTCCTCGCCTACGTCCTCGGCCCGCCCAACGGCATCGCCCCGTACGCCGAGGCGATGGCCGCCGCCATGAACCAGAACTGCAACTTCTGGCAGCTGTCGCCGGCGGCCAGCGTGGTCGAGCGTTCCGTGCTGGAGTGGCTGGCCTCGGTCGTCGGATTTCCCTCTGGCGCCAGGGGAATCCTCACCGGTGGCGGTTCGCTCGCCACCCTGCAGGCACTGGCCACGGCGCTGCACGACCGCGTGCCCGACTTCCACGCCACCGGTCTGCAACGGGACGCGGCACCGCTGGTCGTCTACACGTCCGTCGAGGCGCACCGCAGTGTCGACAAGGCCGCCGCGGTCCTCGGCATCGGCCTGGACAACGTGCGTCACATCGCCACGGATCCGTTGCACCGCATGGACGTGCACGCACTCCGGGCGGCCGTGGAGGAAGACCGCGCCGCCGGGTTGCGGCCGTGGTACGTGGTCGGCACCTGCGGCACGGTGTCGACGGGCTCGGTGGACCCGCTGGACGAGATCGCCGACCTGTGCGCCGCGGAGGACCTGTGGCTGCACGTCGACGGTGCCTACGGCGCGCTCTTCCTGCTGTCGGAGGAGATGCGCGGCCTGATGGGCGGCTGCGCCCGCGCCGACTCGATCACACTGGACCCGCACAAGCTGCTGCACGCGCCGCTGGAGGCGGGCTGCCTGCTCGTCCGCGACGGCGCGAAGCTGCGGGACGCGTTCGCGTTCGACTCCTCGTACCTGACGGTCGCCGAGGACCCGCTGATGACCGACTACATGGACTACGGGCTGCAGCTTTCCCGCAACTTCAAGGCGTTCAAGGTGTGGAGCGCGCTGCAGGCGTTCGGTGTCTCGGCGTTCCGCGACGCGAACGCGCGCACCCTGGCGCTGGCGCGGCGGCTGGGCGACGGCATCGAGGCCACGCCCGGCCTCACGTTGCTGGCGCCGGTGACCCTGACGGCGGTGTGCTTCGCCGTGGACGGTGCCTCGGACGACGAGCACCGCGCGTTGCTGGAGCGGCTGATCGCGGAGAACGTGGCGCTGCTCGGACCCGTGGTGGTGGCGGGCAGGCGCGGCATCCGCGCCTGCGTCACCAACCACCGCACGTCCGAGGCCGACATCGGCCTGGTCCTGCACCGACTCCGTCAGGCCGTGTCCCGGAGGCCTCGTCGGGCGGCAGTAGCGGGTGAGGGCCCTGGAGGCGGCACCGCCGCGACGCCCGAACACAACCCGGTATGAGGACGTCGCGGCGGCACCGCCTCCGGGTCTCTCGACCGCGCCTGCCACCGGACGAACCTCCGGGACACGACCTAGCGCCAGACGTCCGCGAGGTTCCGGTCGAACATCGTCGCGATCGCGACCAGCGCGGCGTCCAGGTCGACGTTCTCCGGATCGACCAGCGCCTGCAGGTGGATGCCGAGGAGCGCGCCGTTCAACGCCACGGCGGCGGTGCGCTCCCGTTCGGCCGCCTGCTCGGGGTCGAGCCCCGCCGGGCGCTTGAAGCGCAGCAGTTCCTCGATGCCCGCCCGCCGGCGCGAGAAGAACTCCCGGTACTGGTCGTGCACCACGCCCCGGCCGCCGAGCGCCTCGACCAGGATCATGAACACCAGCGCGGAGTTGCCGGTCCTGAGCAGTTCGGCGGTCTCGGAGAACACCTCGGTGATCGACGGCACCGACTCGTAGCGCTCGACGGGCCAGATGCGCGCGACGGCCCGTTCGACGACGGCCATCACGAGGCCGTCCTTGTTCTTGAAGTGCCACGGGATCGAGCCCCGGCTGATGCCCGACCGCTTCGCGATGTCCACAAAGGACGTCCGGTCGAACCCGCGCTCGGCGAAGAGCTCCTCGGCGGCGTCGAGGATGCGGCGGCGGCTCTCGTCGCCGATCTCGTCGATCCGGCGCTGCCCGGGGGAGGTCACGACGATCATCGTACGACCCGGTCGACGTCCCGCCGCACGTGCCGGACGGTCGCGGCCAGCACCACACCGGCGACGACCGAGGCGGCCGGGGCGACGACGGCCACCGCGGCCTGCAGGCCCCAGAGCTCCTCCGCCGCACCCGTGAGCACCGCGCCGCCCAGTCCGCCGATCAACGCGGTGAAGACGCCGACCAGCGCGAACGCCGTCGCACGGGACTCGGCGGGCGTCACCGCGGCGACGACCACGCTGAGCGGGACGATGCCCGCGAACGTCATCGCCTGGATGACGATCCCGATGACCACGTAGGTCGTCACGTCGGGCGCGTACGCCTGCACCGCGAACCCGATGCCCATCATCGACAGCGTTACGGCCGCGAAGTACAGGCATGCTCCTGGGCTGCGCCGGAACAGCCAGTCGCTCATCGCCCCGCCCGCGACGGCACCGAGGAGTCCTCCCGCCGCGCACACGGACGTGATCACGCCCCTGGCCGCGGCGCCCTGCCCGAGTTGTTCCTCGAGCACGACGTTCAGGTAGATCGGCACCGTCGTCACGCTGATGCCGAACGTGCCGAGCGCGATCACCACCCCGACCAGCGTCGGGATCTTCCGCAGGCTCGCGAACACACCGCGGGACGAGGCGCTCGAGTGCTCCCTGGCCGGTTCCGGCAGGCGCAGGGCGGCGAACCCCAGCAGCAGCGCCGGTACCGCGAGAAACGCGAACGCCCACCGCCAGGGGCTCGTGCTCCTCCGGGATCAGCGCCGCGAACGCGGCCGCCACCAACGGCCCGGCCACGATGCCCAGCGGTTGCCCGCCCCGGTGGAGTCCGAGCACCCGGCCGCGCACGGCCGGGGGATAGGCGTCGACCAGCAGCGCCGACTGGATCGGACCCTCGTTGGCCTTGCCGATGCCCGCGACGACGCGGGCCGCCGAGGCCTGCCAGAGGTTCTGGACCAGGCCGAGGAGTCCGGCGGCGGCCGCCCACAAGAGCGTGGCGACGCCGGCGATCGTCGTGCGGCGGTACCGGTCTCCCAGCAGACCGAGGGGCAGGGCCGCGAGGGCGACCATCACCCCGGTCAGGGCTCCGACGACGCCGACGGCCGCCGTGCTGATGCCGAGCGACTCGCGGATCTCCGGCGCGAACACCACGAACATCACGCCGTCGACGCTGTCCAGCACCTGCAGGCCCGCCAGCACCCCGACGGTGGCCCCACCGCCCGTGGCGAGGACCGCGCGCAGCGATCCGGGGTCCTGACGGGCGTCGGTCGCGGCTGCCGAAGGTCGATCTTCTGCTCTCGAAGGCATGCTGAGCAGGCTACTGTGTCAGTCAACATAGTGTCGTCAGATCAGCACAGAAAGGCTCCCGACATGGAGTGGACGGGATCGGTCGCGTTCGTCACCGGCGGCGCGCAGGGCATCGGCCTGGGCATCGCGAGGTCGCTGGCCCGGCGGGGCGTGCGCCTCGCGCTGGCCGACGTCGACGGTCCGGCGCTGGAACGGGCGGCCGACGAACTGGCCCGCGTGACGGACGTGCGGACCTACGAGCTGGACGTGCGCGACCGCGCGAGGTTCGCCGAGGTCGCCGACGCGGCCGAACGGGAGCTGGGGCCGGTGGGCCTGCTGTTCAACAACGCGGGCGTGGTGCCGTACGCCACCGCGGCGGACCTGACCTACGAGACGTGGGACCTGGTGCTCGCGGTGAACCTGACCGGCGTGGTCAACGGGATCCAGACGTTCCTGCCGCGCATGATCGGCCGCCGGTCCGGCCACGTCGTGAACACGGCGTCGGGTGCCGGGCTCGTGGCCGACCCGAACGTGCCGTACGTGACGTCGAAGTTCGCCGTGGTCGGGCTCTCGGAGTCGCTGCGCCTGTCCGCGGAGAAGCACGGGGTCGGGGTCAGCGTGCTGTGCCCCGGTCCGGTCGACACGGGCATCGTCGCGAACACCGGTGCCCTGCATCGGAGTCTCGCGATCAGGGACGAGCTCGTGCCGGTCGTCCAGGAGTTCCTGCGCAGCGGGCCGGGTGTCGACGAGGTGGGGGAGATGGTGCTGGCGGCGATGGAGGCCGGCAAGCCGTGGATCTTCACCGGTGACGATGCCGGGCCCCATCTGCGGGCGCGGACGGACGCCCTGCTCGAGTGCCTATGAGACGGCGGTGAGCCCGCGGCGCAGGCGGCCGAAGAGCTTGGCGTCGTTCATCGCGAGCACGCCGACCGGGTGGCCCGCGCGGCGGAACTCCGCGGCGAACCTGCGGTCGTCCGGCGAGCCGTCGACCACGACGACCTCGTCGGCGCCGCCGGTCTCGCCCGCGAGCTGGAGGCGGACGCCGTACTGGTCGGACCAGACGTACCCGGACGGCCGGTAGGTCTCGGCCGACGTGCCGGCGAGGAGGTTGCGGACCGCCACGACCGGCTGTTCGGAGGCGTTCGTCCAGTGCTCGTGGCGGACGTGGCGACCGCCGTGCCGATAGCGGGCCACGTCGCCGACGGCGACCACGGACGGGATGGACGTGACGCAACCGTGGTCGCACAGCACGCCGTTGTCCACCGCGAGGCCGGAGCCGGCGAGCCAGTCGGTGGCGGGTTCCATGCCGATGCCGGCCACCACGACGTCGGCCGGGAGGTGCGTGCCGTCGCGCAGGACGACACCGGTGACGCGCTTCCCGTTGTGCGCGAACGACTCCACGCCGACGCCGAGGCGCAGGTCGACGCCGTGGTCCGTGTGCAGGTCGGCGCAGAGGGCGCCGAGGACGGGGCCCAGGAAGCGTTCCATCGGGATCGCGGCGGCCTCGACGACCGTCACGTCCAGGCCGAGCGCGCGGCACGTGGACGCGACCTCGGCGCCGATCCAGCCCGCGCCGACGACCACGACACGAGCGCCGGGCACTAGTTCTCCCTGCAGCACAACGGCGTCGTAGAGCGTGCGCAGGGTGTGGACGCCGCGCAACGAGGCCGTGCCCGGCACCGTGCGCGGGCGGCCGCCGGTCGCGATCACCACGCCGTCCGCGCGCACGACCTCGCCCGTGGACAGCAAGACCGAGCCCGTGGACGGGTCGAGCCGGGACGCGCGCACACCGAGCCGCCACTCCGCGCCGAAGTCCTCGTCGGAGAGCGTCAGATCAGCCGCGGTCTGAGCGCCCAGCAGGAAGGCCTTCGAGAGAGGCGGACGGTCGTAGGGCGCGTGAGGCTCCTCGCCGACCACCACGATCCGGCCGTCGAAGCCCTGCGAGCGCAGTTCTTCCACGGACCGCAGCCCGGCGAGCGACGCGCCGACGACCGCGACCGTTCTCATGCCACGGCCTCCTGGCCACCCGTGTCCACGTAGATCACGCCGTCCCGCACGACGACCGGGTAGGTGCGCACCGCCCTCTTGGCCGGCAGGCAGGTCGGCAGGCCGGTGCGGAGGTCGAAACTCGCGGCGTGCAACGGACATTCGACGAGGCAGCCCTCCAGCCACCCCTCCGACAGCGAGGCGTCCTGGTGGGTGCAGGTGTCGTCGATCGCGTAGAACTCGCCGTCCGCGTTGAAGACGGCGATCGCCACGTCGCCGGTCACGACCACGGACTCGCCCACCGGCAGGTCGTCCACGGCGCATGCGGTGATCATCAGAGGAACCTCCGTTGCGTATTACGGAACACGGTGTGCGATACGCAACAGCGAGGATGAACCAGGATCATGAACGCCGTCAAGAACCCGAGCGGGTTGCGTCTATCGGATACCGTTGCGTCATGAGCAACAGCGAGGTTGCGCGTGACAAGACACTGGTGCAATCGGTCGATCGAGCGGTGGCGGTGCTCGAGCTGCTGGCCCGCAACGGGGAGGCGGGGATCACCGAGATCGCCGCCGAGCTCGGTGTGCACAAGTCCTCCGCGTCCAGACTCGTCCACACGCTCCAGGCCCGCGAACTCGTGGAGCAGGAGGGTGAACGCGGCCCGTTCCGCATCGGCATCGGCATGCTCCGGTTCGCGGGCGCGGTGACCGGCCAGCTCGACTACGTCCGGGTCGGCGGCCCGGTGTGCACGGAGCTCGCCGACCGGCTCGGCGAGACCGTCAACATCGCGGTCCTCGACGGCGACGTGGCGCTCAATGTGAGCCAGGCGCGGGGGAGTTCCGCGGTCGCCGCGCAGAACTGGGTCGGGCAGCGCACGCCGCTGCACGCGACGTCGAGCGGCAAGGTCCTGCTCGCCGCCGCACCGGCCGACGAGCAGGAACGCCTGCTGTCGGGCGAACTGGAGTCCTGCGCGCCGCGCACGATCACCGATCCCGTGAAGCTGCGGTACGTCCTGCGCCGCACGGCCGAGGACGGGTTCGCCACGTGCATGGAGGAGCTCGAGGCCGGTCTGCACGCCGTCGCGGTGCCGGTGTTCGGCTCGCGCGGTGACGTCGTGGCGGCGATCAGCGCCGCCGGCCCCGCCTACCGGCTCTCGCAGAAGCGCATGCCCGAAATCGTCGAGGAGCTGCGCGTGGCGTCGCGGGACCTCTCCGTGCGCATGGGGCATCCCGTGCTGTGAAACGGATTCACGAACGAAGAGCCCCTGGCCGCGGCCGGGGGCTCTTCGTCTTTTCGGATGCCTCCGTCCGTGCGACAAGGCCTTGACAACGGCTCGAACGAGTCGCACCGTGATGCGCGCCGCAGTTGCATAATGCGAACCAGGTTGCGTATTACGGAACTCGCTCGGAAGGGTCGGCCCGTTGTCACTCTCCGTTCCCACCACCACAGTCCTGGACCAGGACCTCGGCGAGCTCGACCCCGAGGTCGCCGCCGAGATCCGCGCCGAGTTGCACCGCCAGCAGTCGACGCTCGAGATGATCGCCTCCGAGAACTTCGCGCCGGTCGGCGTGCTGCAGGCGCAGGGGTCGGTGCTGACCAACAAGTACGCCGAGGGCTACCCGGGCCGCCGCTACTACGGCGGGTGCGAGCACGTCGACGTGATCGAGGCGCTGGCGATCGAGCGGGTGAAGGCGTTGTTCGGCGCCGAGCACGCGAACGTCCAGCCGCACTCTGGCGCGCAGGCCAACGCGGCGGCGATGGCGGCGGTGCTCCAGCCCGGTGACACGATCATGGGCCTCGACCTCGCGCACGGCGGTCACCTGACGCACGGCATGCGGATCAACTTCTCCGGCCGCCTCTACGACGTCGTGGCGTACCACGTCGACCGCGAGTCCGGGCGCGTGGACATGGCCGAGGTCGAACGGCTCGCGCTCGAATCGAGGCCGAAGCTCGTGATCGCGGGCTGGTCGGCCTACCCGCGGCAGCTCGACTTCGCCGAGTTCCGCCGCATCGCCGATCTCGTGGACGCGAAGCTCATGGTCGACATGGCCCACTTCGCCGGGCTCGTCGCGGCGGGTCTGCACCCGAACCCCGTGCCGTTCGCCGACCTCGTCACGACCACGACGCACAAGACGCTGGGCGGTCCGCGGGGTGGCGTGATCCTCTCCACGAAGGAGCTGGCGAAGAAGGTCGACTCCACGGTGTTCCCCGGCCAGCAGGGCGGACCGCTGCAACACGTCATCGCCGCCAAGGCCGTCGCGTTCAAGGTCGCGGCGGGGGAGGAGTTCCGCGAACGGCAGCAGCGCGTCCTCGAAGGCGCGGCGATCCTCGCCGAGCGGTTGTCCCGGCCGGACTGCCGGGACGCCGGGGTCGAGGTGCTCTCCGGCGGCACCGACGTGCACCTCGTCCTCGTGGACCTGGTCGAGTCCTCGTTGGACGGCAAGCAGGCCGAGGACCGGTTGCACCGCATCGGCATCACCGTCAACCGCAACGCGGTCCCGTTCGACCCGCGACCGCCGATGGTCACCTCCGGCCTGCGGATCGGCACGCCCGCCCTGGCCACCCGCGGCTTCACCGCCGACGACTTCACCGAGGTCGCCGACGTCGTCGCCGCGGCCCTCCGGCCCGACTTCGACGAGGCGGACCTGTCCGCCCGCGTCGCGGCGCTGGCCGGCAAGAACCCCCTCTACCCCCACCTCTGACGGGAGCGACTCGAGTGGCACAAGCGGTGAACGGCGTGGTGGCTGCGGGGCGTGGGGCGAAGGTCTCGGTCGAGACCGTCCTCGTGCCGGATCCCGGTCCCGGCGAAGCGGTGGTCAAGGTGCAGGCGTGCGGGGTCTGCCACACGGACCTGCACTACCGGGAGGGCGGGATCAACGACGAGTTCCCGTTCCTGCTGGGGCACGAGGCGGCGGGCGTCGTCGAGTCGGTCGGTGCCGGCGTCACGGACCTGGAACCCGGCGACTTCGTGATCCTCAACTGGCGTGCGGTGTGCGGGTCGTGCCGGGCGTGCCTGCGCGGCCGTCCGCAGTACTGCTTCAACACCCACAACGCGTCGCAACCGATGACGTTGCAGGACGGCACTCCGCTCTCGCCCGCGCTGGGCATCGGTGCTTTCGCGGAGAAGACGCTGGTCCACTCCGGACAGTGCACGAAGGTGAACCCGAAGGCACCGGCGGAGGTCGCCGGCCTGCTCGGGTGCGGGGTGATGGCGGGCATCGGCGCCGCGATCAACACCGGGGGCGTGACCCGCGGCGACAGCGTGGCCGTGCTGGGCTGCGGCGGTGTCGGGGACGCGGCCATCGCGGGCGCCCGGCTGGCGGGTGCGCGCACGATCATCGCCGTCGACCTCGACGACACGAAACTCCGGTGGGCGGAACGGTTCGGCGCCACGCACACCGTCAACGCCCGCGAGCAGGACGTCGTCGAGGCGATCCGCGAGCTGACCGAGGGCAACGGCGCCGACGTGGTGATCGACGCCGTCGGCCGGCCGGAGACGTTCCAGCAGGCGTTCTACGCCCGCGACCTCGCCGGACTGGCCGTCCTCGTCGGCGTGCCGACACCGGACATGACGCTGGAACTGCCGTTGATCGACGTGTTCTCCCGCGGTGGCGCGGTGAAGTCGTCCTGGTACGGCGACTGCCTGCCCAGCCGCGACTTCCCGCTGCTCATCGACCTGTACCTGCAGGGCAGGCTGGACCTGGGGGCGTTCGTGACCGAGACGATCGGCCTGGAGGACGTCGAGAAGGCGTTCGACGACATGCACCACGGCCGGGTCCTGCGTTCGGTGGTGGTCCTGTGACGCAGCCGAGAGTCGTGCTGATCGGCGCGGGCATCGTCGGATGCGCGCTCGCCGACGAACTGACCGCCCGCGGGTGGACCAACGTCACCGTGCTCGAACAGGGACCGCTGTTCGCCACGGGCGGGTCGAGCTCCCACGCGCCGGGTCTCGTCTTCCAGACCACCGGCTGCAAGACCATGACGTCGTTCGCCAAGTACACCGTCGAGAAGTACACGGCGCTGACGCTGGACGACCGGTGGTGCTTCCAGCAGGTCGGCGGCCTGGAGGTCGCCACCACACCGGAACGCTGGACCGACATCCAGCGCCGCCACGGCTGGGCCACGTCGTGGGGCGTCGAGAGCTTCCTGCGCGACCCCGAGGAGGTCGCACGGCTGTACCCGCTGCTGGATCCCTCGAAGATCCTCGGCGGCTTCCACATCCCCAGCGACGGCATCGCGAAGCCGTTGAGGGCGGCGGAGGCCCAGGCACGCCGGGCCATGGAGCGCGGGGCGAAGTTCCTGTCGCACCACAAGGTCACCGGCATCGAACGCACCGGGCGTCGCGTCAAGGCCGTCGTCACCGAGCACGACACGTTCCCCGCCGACGTCGTCGTGTCGTGCGTCGGCATGTGGGGCCCGCGGATCGGCCGGATGGTCGACCTCGACATCCCGCTCGTCCCGATGGCCCACCAGTACGCGAAGACGGCGCCGCTGCCGTCGTTGCAGGGCGTCAACACCGAGCTGTCCGAGATGTCCAGGCCGTTGCTGCGCCACCAGGACGCCGACCTGTACTTCCGCGAGCACGTCGACCGCATCGGCATCGGCGCGTACGGGCACCGGCCCATGCCGATCTCGGCGGACGACATCCTCGACTTCGACGTGGCGCCGACCATGCCGTCCGAGATCGCGTTCACCCCGGAGGACTTCGAGACCTCCTGGGACGCCGCCGTCGACCTGCTGCCCGCGCTCGGCGACTCCAAGGTCGAGGAGGGGATCAACGGCCTGTTCTCCTTCACCCCGGACGGCAGCCCGCTGCTCGGCGAACACCCCGGCCTGGAGGGGTTCTGGGTCGCCGAGGCCGTGTGGATCACGCACTCCGCCGGGGTCGCGAAGGCGGTGGCCGAGTGGCTGGTCGACGGCCAGCCGGGCATCGACCTGCACGGCTGCGACCTCAACCGGTTCGAGGACGTGCAGCGCGCCCCCGGTTACGTGCACGAACGCAGCTGCCGGGCGTTCGTCGAGGTCTACGACGTGCTGCACCCGTTGCAGCCCGCCGAGAACCCGCGGCCGCTTCGCACGAGTCCGTTCCACGAGCGGCAGGAGGAACTCGGCGCGGTGTTCCTGGAGGCGTCGGGCTGGGAGCGGCCGCACTGGTACGAGGCCAACGCCTCGCTGCCCGAGGTCGCGGAGATCCCGGACCGCAACGAGTGGGCGTCCCGGTTCTGGTCGCCGATCGCCGGTGCGGAGGCGCTGGTCGCCCGCAAACGCGTCGCGATGTTCGACATGACGTCGTTGAAGCGGCTGGAGGTCAGCGGCCCGGAGGCGTTGACGTTCCTGCAGACCATGACCACCAACCAGCTCGACCGCAAGCCCGGCGCGGTGGTCTACACGTTGCTGCTCAACGAGGACGGGGGAGTGCGCAGCGACCTGACGATCGCGCGGCTCGGCGAGGACCGGTTCCAGGTCGGCGCCAACGGCCCGCTCGACCTCGACTGGCTGCGCCGGCGCCTGCCTCCCAACGGCGGTGTGCACATCACCGACATCACGCCCGGCACGTGCTGCATCGGCCTGTGGGGACCGGAAGCGCGCAACCTGCTGCAGCCGTTGACCAAGACGGACTTCTCGCACGAGGCCATGGGCTACTTCAAGGCGCAGCAGGTGTTCATCGGCGAGGTGCCGGTGACCGCGATGCGCCTGTCGTACGTCGGCGAGCTGGGCTGGGAGCTCTACACCACCGCGGACATGGGCCGCAGGCTGTGGGACACGCTGTGGGAGGCCGGTCGGGAACACGGGGTCATCGCCGCCGGCCGCAGCGCGTTCACCAGCATGCGGCTGGAGAAGGGCTACCGCTCGTGGGGCACCGACGTGACCACCGAGCACGACCCGTTCGAGGCGGGGCTGGGTTTCGCGGTCCGCATGAACAAGGGCTACTTCCACGGCCGCAAGGCGTTGGAGGGGAAGTCGGAGGAGACGGCCACCCGCAAGCTCACGTGTCTGCTCATCGACGACGACCACCAGGTCGTCATGGGGTCGGAGCCGGTGTACGCGGGCGGCGTGGCGGTCGGGTACGTCACGAGCGCGGCCCGCGGGTACTCGATCGGCAGGAACATCGCCTACGCCTGGCTGCCCGCTCACGTCGCGACCGAGGGCAACCGGGTCGAGATCGAGTACTTCGGCGACCGCGTCGCCGCGGTGGTGGCGGCGGAACCGCTGTTCGACCCGAAGATGCTGCGGATCCGGTCATGAGCCACGACGTGATCGTCATAGGACTCGGCGACCTGGGCGGGGCGGCCGCACACCGCCTCGCCGCGCGGGGACTGCGCGTGCTCGGGCTGGACAGCCGGTCGCAGGCCGAACTGCCCAGCTCGGACGACGCTTTCCGCGCCGGCGCCGACCTGCGCTTCGAGGAGACGGTGATCGACTTCCACGTCGAGCCGTCCGGAACGGGTGCCCGCGTGCTGACGCGGTCGAGCACCCACACCGCCCCGCTGCTGGTGATCTGCGCCGGCTCGGACGCGCGTTCCCTTCTTCTCTGACACCACCACGGAGTGATCATGACCGCGACCGAGCTCCCGGGAAGCCTGATCCCCACCCTGCCGGGCAGCACCTACACCGACCCGGCGATCTTCGAGCTGGAGCAGCAGAACATCTTCGAGCGGATGTGGTTCTGCGCGGTCCGCAGCGCCGACCTCCCCGACGCCGGCAACTTCCGGACCGTCCAGATCGGACGCGAGAGCGTGCTCGTCACGCGCTCCCGCGACGGCTCGCTGCGCGCGTTCCTCAACATCTGCCGGCACCGCGGCGCGAAGCTCTGCGTCGAGGAGACCGGCACGGTCAAGCGCAACTTCCAGTGCCCGTACCACGCCTGGACCTACGGCCTCGACGGCAGGCTCGTCGCCGCGCCGAACCTCACCTCCATGCCGGACATCGATCGCGTCGAGTACGGCCTGAAGAAGGTGCACCTGCGCGAGTGGCTCGGGTACGCGTGGCTGTCGCTGGCCGACGAACCCGCGTCGTTCGAGGAGACCGTGCAGCAGGACGTGCGCGAACGGCTGGGCAACCTCGACGCGATCGGCAACTACCAGGTCAGCGAGCTGGAGCTGGGGCGCCGGATCACCTACGACGTGAAGGCCAACTGGAAGCTCATCATCGAGAACTTCATGGAGTGCTACCACTGCGCGACCATCCACCCCGAGCTGACGGAGGTCCTGCCGGAGTTCGCGGACGGGTACGCGGCTCAGTACTACGTCGGGCACGGCGCGGTGTTCGGCGAGGAGATCAAGGGCTTCACCATCGACGGGAGCGAGGGCTTCGACACCCTGTCCGGCGTCGCCTCCGACCAGGAGCGCCGGTACTACGCGATCACCGTGCGGCCGCAGGTGTTCATCAACCTCGTGCCCGACCACGTGATCATCCACCGGATGTTCCCGCTGGCCGCCGACCGCACGGTCGTCGAGTGCGACTGGCTCTACGCCAAGGACGTCGTCGCGACCGGCAAGGACGTCTCGCGGTCCGTCGAGCTCTTCCACCGCGTCAACGAGCAGGACTTCGAGGCCTGCGAACGGTGTCAGCCCGCGATGTCCTCGCGGGCCTACGCGCAAGGGGGTGTGCTGGTTCCCTCCGAACACCACATCGGGGAGTTCCACCGCTGGGTCCAGGAAGCCACAGCAACCAAGAGGTGGTAGAAGGCCATGCCCGAACCGAAAACGTTCTTACCCACCACCAGAACACACACCGACAAGGTCGTCTTCGTCGTTTCCGCGGCCGTCGCCTCGGCGTTCCTCGCCTGGGGGATCATCGGCACGGACAGCCTGAGCAGCGTCTCGACCGCGGTGCTCGGCTGGGTCATCCGCAACACCGGCTGGGCGTTCCTGACCGCGGCGACCGGGTTCGTGGTCTTCGCGCTGTGGCTCGCGTTCAGCCGCTACGGCCGGATCCCGCTCGGGCACGACGGCGAGCGGCCGGAGTTCCGGACGGTCTCGTGGGTCGCGATGATGTTCAGCGCGGGCATGGGCATCGGGCTGATGTTCTACGGCGTCGCGGAACCGTTGTCGCACTTCGTGAAGCCGCCGCCGGGCACGGTCGAGGGCGGCACGGACGCGGCGGTCGAGACGGCGATGGCCACGTCGCTCTTCCACTGGGCCATCCACCCGTGGTCGATCTACGCGGTCGTCGGCCTCGCCATCGCGTACGGCACGTTCCGGCGCGGCCGCCGGCAGCTGATCAGCGCCGCGTTCGCGCCGCTGTTCGGTGACCGGGTGTCGGAGGGCCCGCTGGGCCGGTTGATCGACATCCTGGCGATCTTCGCGACGCTGTTCGGGTCGGCCGCCTCACTCGGGTTGGGCGCGCTGCAGATCGGCAGCGGGCTCAAGGCGGGCGGGTTCGTGGCCGAGAACCCCGGTGTCGGCGTGCTGATCGGCATCATCGCGGTGCTGACGGTGGCGTTCGTGGCCTCGGCCGTGTCGGGTGTGGCCAAGGGCATCCAGTGGCTGTCGAACATCAACATGGTGCTGGCGACCGTGCTGGCGGTGTTCGTGTTCCTGGTCGGGCCGACCGTGCTGATCCTCAACCTGGTGCCGGCGGCGATCGGCGACTACTTCCGCGAGATGGGCGAGATGGTCTCCCGCTCCGCCGCCTCCGGTGGCTCGGCGATGGAGGGCTGGCTGTCGTCGTGGACGATCTTCTACTGGGCCTGGTGGATCTCGTGGACCCCGTTCGTCGGCATGTTCATCGCGCGGATCAGCCGCGGCCGCACGATCAAGCAGTTCGTCAGCGGCGTGATCCTGGTGCCGTCGGTGGTCAGCCTGATCTGGTTCACGATCATGGGTGGTACCGCGATCACGTTGCAGCGCGGCGGAACCGACCTGGCCGGGGCGGCGAACCCGGAGTCGCAGCTCTTCGGCGTGCTCGACCAGTTCCCGCTCGCCGCGGTCGCCGGTGTGGTCGTGATGGTCCTGGTGGCGATCTTCTTCGTCTCCGGTGCCGACGCGGCCTCGCTGGTGATGGGCACGCTGTCGCAGCGCGGCGCCATCGAACCGCACCGCCGGCTGGTGGTGTTCTGGGGCGTGGCGACCGGTGGTGTGGCGGCCGTGATGCTGCTCGTCGGCGGAGGGGGTGCGACCGCGCTGACCGGGTTGCAGAACCTCACGATCATCGCCGCGGCGCCGTTCGGACTCGTCATGGTCGTGCTCTGCGTGGCGCTGGCGAAGGACCTGCGCAGCGACCCGATGGTGGTGCGGGAGAAGCACTGCGCCGAGATCGTCGAGCAGGCGGTGGCGACCGGCAACGAGGAGTTCGACGGCGACTTCCGCCTGCAGGTGGAGGCCGCGCCCGTCAAGAACGACGACCAGGTCAGATCAACGCCCGAATCGCCTGCTCGAACCCGATGACGTGCTGGGAGGCGAGCTCGCTCGCCTTCTTGGCGTCGCCCTCGACGACCGCGGTCAGCAGGGGCACGTGCTCGTCGACGTGACCGGCCATCCCGGACAGTCGAGGCAGGAAGACGCACCAGATCCGGGTGGCCAGGTTGTCGTAGGAGATCAGGGTGTCCTCGAGGAACGGGTTGTGCACGCACCGGTAGATCGCGCGGTGCACGCCGACGTCATCGCGGAGCAGTCCGGTGTTGTCGCCCGGCCGTGCGGCGGTCTCCAGCTGGGACCGCAGCGCGGTCAGGGCGGCGCGGTCGTCCTCCGTGGCGCGGTCGGCCGCGGCCGCCGCGGCAAGGGGTTCGAGCGTCCGGCGCACCTCGGAGATGTGGGAGAGGTCGGAGATGTTCACGTCGGTGGCGAACGTGCCGCGGCGCGGGAAGGCGACGACGAGCCGCTCCTGCTCCAGGCGCTTGAGGGCCTCGCGGATCGGCGTGCGGCCGACGCCGAGCTCGGTGCGCAGCCTGTCCTCGTTGATGGGCTCGCCCGGCTTGATCTCCAGCATGACCAGGCGGTCCCGCAGGACCGCGTACGCCTGCTCGGTGAGTGAGACGGAGGCGGGCTCGTCGTTGACCCGTGCGTTCATGTGACCTACCGTAACGCAAAGACTGATATACCAGTAGTCGACCAGATGGATTCGCTGGAGGCGACGGAATGACCAGCCCGCCCGGAGCACATCTGCCCGAGCACCCGGACTTCCTCTGGGACGACCCGGAACCGAAGTCCTCCTACGACGTCGTGGTCGTCGGCGGTGGCGGCCACGGACTCGCGACCGCGTACTACCTCGCGAAGGTGCACGGCATCACGAACGTCGCGGTGCTCGAGAAGGGCTGGCTCGCGGGCGGCAACATGGCCCGCAACACGACGATCATCCGGTCGAACTACCTGTGGGACGAGAGCTCCGGCATCTACGAGCACTCGCTGAAGCTGTGGGAGGGCCTGGAGGAGGACCTCGGCTACCCGATCCTGTTCGACCAGCGCGGGGTGCTGAACCTGGCGCACAGCCTGCAGGACGTGCGCGACAGCGTCCGCCGCGTCAACGCCAACCGGCTCAACGGCATCGACGCGGAGTGGGTGGACCCGGCCGGGGTCAAGGAGATCTGCCCGATCGTCAACACCTCGCCGGACGTGCGCTACCCCGTGCTGGGCGCGACCTACCAGCCGCGCGCGGGCATCGCGAAGCACGACTACGTGGCCTGGGGCTACGCGCGGGCGGCGCACGAGATGGGCGTCGACCTGATCCAGGACTGCGAGGTCACCGGACTGGAGACCGCGGGCGGCCGGATCACGGCGGTGCGGACGTCGCGCGGCCGGATCGCGGCGGGCAAGGTCGCGTTGTGCGCGGCCGGGCACAGCTCGGTGCTCGCGAAGATGGCCGGGATCCCGCTGCCCCTCGCCTCCCACCCGTTGCAGGCACTGGTGTCCGAGCTGCTGGAGCCCGTGCACCCGACCGTCGTGATGTCGAACGCCGTGCACGTCTACGTCTCCCAGGCGCACAAGGGGGAACTGGTGATGGGCGCCGGCATCGACAGCTACAACGGCTACGGCCAGCGGGGCTCGTTCCACATCATCGAGCAGCAGATGGCGGCGGCGCTGGAGCTCTTCCCCGTCTTCGCGCGGGCGCACCTGCTGCGGACGTGGGCGGGCATCGTCGACGTCAGCCCGGACGCGTCCCCGATCGTCGGCCTCACGCCCGTCGGCGGGCTGTACCTCAACTGCGGCTGGGGCACCGGCGGTTTCAAGGCCACACCCGGTGTCGGCGACTGCTTCGCGCACACCATCGCCCACGACAAGCCGCACCCGTTCAACGAGCCGTTCACCCTCGAGCGCTTCACCACGGGCGCTCTCGTCGACGAGCACGGCGCCGCAGCCGTCGCCCACTAGGAGCGCTGACGATGCAACTCATCCCGTGTCCGTGGTGCGGCCCGCGCGAGGAGGCCGAGTTCCACTACGGCGGCCAGGCCCACGTCGCGTACCCCGAGGACCCGTCGGCGCTCACCGACGAGGAGTGGGCCCGGTACGTGTTCTTCCGCGAGAACCCGAGCGGCCCGTTCGCCGAGCGCTGGAGCCACAACGCCGGGTGCCGGCGGTGGTTCAACGCCGTCCGCGACACCCGCACCCACGACCTGCTGGCCGTCTACCGCGTGGGCGAGCCCATGCCCGAGGTGACCGCATGAACCTCCGCACTCCCACCGGTGGCGCCGTCGACCGGAACACCGTGCTGCACTTCACCTTCAACGGCACCGAGTACACCGGGCACCCCGGCGACACGCTCGCATCGGCGTTGCTGGCCCACGGCGTGCACGAGATCGGCAGCAGTGTGAAGCTCGGCCGTCCGCGTGGCATCGTCGCGGCGGGCTCGGAGGACCCGACGTCGCTGGTGCAGGTCGAGGCGCCGTTCTCGGAGCCGATGCTGCTCGCCACGACCGTCGAGCTGTACGACGGCCTGGTGGCACGCGGCCTGGCGGGCCAGGGGAGACTGTCGGCCGAACCGGACCCGGCGCGGTACGACGCGAAGCACGAGCACTGCGACGTTCTCGTGGTCGGCGCCGGTCCCGCCGGGCTGGTGGCGGCGCTGACGGCGGCTCGTGCCGGTGCCCGCGTGGTGCTCGTGGACGAGCAGAACCAGGCCGGCGGCGCGTTGCTGGGCGTCGACGAGTACCTCGACGACCGGCCGTCCGCCGAGTGGGTCGCGGACGTCGTCGCCGAACTGAGGTCGACGCCCGGTGTGCTGGTGCTGGAGCGCACCACGGCGTTCGGCATGTACCAGGACGGGTTCGTGCTCGCCCTCCAGAAGCGCACCGACCACTTGGGCTTCGCGGCGCCCGCTTCCGCGGCGCGGCAACGGGTCTGGCGGATCCGGACGCGGCAGACCGTGCTGGCCACGGGTGCGCACGAACGCCCTGTGGTGTTCGCGGACAACGACCGGCCAGGGATCATGCTGGCCTCTTCCGCGCGCACGTTCCTGCACCGCTACGGCGTGCTGCCGGGTTCGCGGGCGGTGGTGTTCACGACCAACGACTCCGCGTACTGCGCGGCGATCGACCTCGCGGAGTCCGGTGTGGACGTCGCGCTGGTCGTGGACGCGCGGCCGGAGGCTCCGGCCCGGCTCGCGACGGAGTGCGCGGCGCGGGGGATCGAGGTGCGCGCCGGGCAGGTCGTCACCGGAACCGACGGACCAGGCCGCATCACGGCGGCCCACGTCGGCGACGAGCGGATCGCCTGCGACGCGCTTCTCGTCTCCGGCGGCTGGAACCCGGTCGTGAGCCTGTTCAGCCAGGCCCGCGGCAAGCTGCGCTACGACGCCGAACTCGGTGCCTTCGTGCCGGGCGAAGAGCTCTCCTCCGTCCGCGTCGCGGGCTCGGCCACCGGTGAACTCGACCTCACCGCGTGCGCCCGCCAGGGCCGTGACGCCGGCGCCGGAGCCGCCCGGGCCGCCGGGTTCACCGCGGGCGGCCAGGTCCCGCTGCCCGCCTCCGACTCCCGGTGCACCGCCCGCTCCGGCCTGGTCCTGTGGCGCGTCCCCGGCTCCGACGACACGAGCTTCGTCGACCTGCAAAGGGATTCGACGGTCGCGGACGTGCTGCGGGCGACCGGCGCGGGCCTGCGGTCGCTGGAGCACATCAAGCGCTACACGACCATCGGCACCGCGCACGACCAGGGCAAGACGTCCGGCATGATCGCGGCCGGCATCGTGGCCGAGGCACTCGGCGTGGAGCTGGCCGAACAGCGGCCGACGACGTTCCGCCCGCCCTACACCTCGGTCTCGTTCGCCGCCCTGGCCGGACGTGACCGCGGCGAGCTGCACGACCCGGTGCGCGTCACGTCGATCCACCCGTGGCACGTCGAGCACGGGGCGTTGTTCGAGGACGTCGGCCAGTGGAAGCGGCCGTGGTACTACCCGAGGCCGGGCGAGGACCTGCACACCGCCGTGCTGCGCGAGTGCAAGGCGACGCGCGAGGGCGTCGGCATGATGGACGGCTCGACGCTCGGCAAGATCGACGTGCAGGGCCGGGACGCGGGCGCGTTCCTCGACATGCTCTACACGAACATGATGAGCACCCTGAAGGTCGGCAGGATCCGCTACGGCGTGATGTGCGGCGTCGACGGCATGGTGATCGACGACGGCACGGTGATCCGCGTCGGCGAGCAGCGCTACCTCGTCACCACGACCACCGGCAACGCGGCGAAGGTCCTCGACTGGATGGAGGAGTGGCTGCAGACGGAGTGGCCGCACCTCGACGTGCACTGCACCTCCGTCACCGAGCACTGGGCGACGATCCCGTTGGTGGGTCCGCGATCCCGGGACGTGCTCGCGGCCGTGGCACCGGACCTCGACGTGTCGAACGAGGCCTTCGAGTTCATGACCTGGCGCGACACCGAGGTCGCCGGGGTGCCGGCGCGGGTGTGCCGGATCAGCTTCTCCGGCGAGCTCGCGTACGAGATCAACGTGACCGCCTGGCACGGCATCACCGTGTGGGAGGCGCTGATGGCGGCGGGGGAGCGGTACGGGATCACGCCGTACGGCACCGAGACCATGCACGTGCTGCGCGCCGAGAAGGGCTACCCGATCATCGGGCAGGAGACCGACGCGACGGTCACGCCGCAGGACCTCGGCATGTCGTGGGCGGTGTCGAAGAAGAAGCGGGACTTCATCGGCAAGAGGTCGTTCGCCCGCGCCGAGAACAACCGCACGGACCGCAAGCAGCTCGTCGGCCTGCTGCCCGCGGACCCGTCCGTGCTGCTGCCGGAGGGCTCGCAGATCGTCGAGACCGACCGTCTGCCGGAACCGCCCGTGCGGATGCTCGGCCACGTCACCTCCAGCTACCCGAGCGCCGCTCTGGGGCGGACGTTCGCGCTGGCGCTGGTGCGCTCCGGCCACGAACGCATCGGCGAGACGCTGTACGTGCCCGTCGATGACTCGCTGGTGCCGGTCACCGTCACCGAATCCGTGCTCTACGACAAGGAAGGAGCCCGCCGTGACGGTTAGTCCACTCGCCGCCTGGAGCGACCGGCTGGCGGCGCTGGCCCCCGTGCTGGACGCCGCCGAGGTGCCGTTCCGCTCGCAGCTCACCGTCCGCGTGTCCGATCCGGACGCCATCGCGGCGATGGGTTCTACCCTCGGTGTCGGTTTTCCCTCCGCTGCTTGCACTTTCACCTCGGGCACCGGACCATGCGGGGACGTCGAGGTGCTCTGGCTCGGACCGGACGAGTTCCTCGTCACGGCCCCGCCCGACCAGCAGGTCACGATCGAGGAGGTGTTGCGTGGCGCGCTCGGCACCGCCTGGGGGTCCGTTGTGGACACTTCGGCTCAACGCACGACGGTGGTCCTCCAGGGGCCGCGCGTCCGGGACGTGCTGGCTCACGGATGTTCCGTGGACCTGCACCCGGCTTCGGCTCCCCGCGGCACTTGCGTGCAGACACTCCTCGCCAGGACGGGAATCGTCCTGCAGGTGACCGGAGACGACCGCGTCACGGTCCTGGTGCGCTCGTCGTTCGCCGGATACCTGGCGGCCTGGCTCGTGGACGCCTGCACCGAGTACCTGGCGGTGCCGTGATGACCCGGTTCACCCTGACCCTGCACTGCCCCGAGCGGGCGGGCATCGTCCACGCCGTGACGTCGTTCCTCGTCGACCACGGCTGCGACATCGTGCAGCACCAGCAGTTCGACGACGACGTGCGCGGGAAGCTGTTCCTGCGCACGGCCTTCTCCTGCGCCGGTGCGACGGTGGACTCGCTGGCCGGCGAGTTCGCCGCGGTGGCAGCGGAGTTCCAGATGGAGTTCGAGCTGCACGACGAGCGGGCACCGCGCGTGCTCGTGATGGTGTCGAAGGCCGGCCACTGCCTGAACGACCTGCTCTTCCGCTGGCGCGCGGGCGGTCTCGGCGGCGAGATCGCGGCCGTCGTGTCGAACCACGAGGACCTGCGCCCGATGGCGGAGGCGGCCGGGCTCGACTTCGTGCACGTGCCGAACACGGCCGAGACCAAGCAGGCAGCCGAGCAGCGGCTGGTCGAGCTGGTCGAGGAGTACCAGGCGGACCTGGTCGTGCTGGCGCGGTACATGCAGGTGCTGTCGAACGACCTGTGCGCGAAGCTCGAGGGGCGCGTGATCAACATCCACCACTCGTTCCTGCCCGGCTTCAAGGGCGCCAAGCCCTACCACCAGGCCTACGACCGGGGCGTGAAGTACGTGGGCGCGACGGCCCACTACGTGACGCCGGACCTGGACGAGGGCCCGATCATCGAGCAGGAGGTCCTGCGCGTCGACCACTCCTTCGACCCGCGCGCCCTCACCGCCGCCGGCCGTGACGCGGAGGCGCTCGCCCTCTCGCGGGCGGTGCGCTGGCATTGCGAGCACCGGGTGCTGCTCAACGGCAACAGCACGGTGGTGTTCCGCTGACGTCCTGCGGGGTTCAGCCGTGCCGGTCCTTGCGTGCCAGCAGCTGTGCCTGGAGGAACCGCTCGCCCTCGATCGGTTCGCGCACCAGCCGCCCGACCTCCGCGAAACCGGCCTGCCGCAGCAGTTCCCCCATCCCGGAGGGCGACCAGCGGTAGGCCGGCGTCACCTTGTGGTCGAACTCCACCGGTTCCGGGTCGTCGCCCGCGAAGAACCCGAGCATCAGGTGGCCACCCGGTGCCAGCACGCGGAAGAACTCGGCGAAGACGGCGGGGAGCTCGGCGGGCGGCAGGTGGATGACGGAGTAGAACGCCAGGATGCCGCCCAGAGCACCGTTTGCGAGGTCGAGCTCGGCCATCGAGCCCACCTCGAACCGGAGGTGCGGATGGGCCTCGCGCGCCAGTTCCACCATCGCGGGGGAGAGGTCGAGCCCGAACACGTCCAGGCCCAGCCCGTGGAGGTGCGCGGTGAGGTGGCCGGGGCCGCAGCCGAGGTCGGCGACCGGGCCGTCGGTGAGCTCGGCGAAGGCGGCCAGCATCGCGCGTTCGAACGGCCTGGTGTCGAGCATGTCGCTGAAGAGTTCGGCGTAGAGGGGTGCGACCGAGTCGTAAGGAGTCACGGCCGGAACCCTAGGCCGTGCCCCGGAAGTCTCGTCGGGCGGCAGTAGCGGGCGAGGGCCCCGGAGACGGCACCGCCGCGATGCCCTAATACAACCCGGTATGAGGGACCTCGCGGCGGCACCGCCTCCGGGTCTCTCGCCCGCGCCTGCCACCGGACGAACATCCGGGACACGGCCTAGCGCGAATTGTTGGAAAAGAATGGCTGTTGCCAGTGAGCGGCTGTTGCACCGTCGACGCAAACCTGTTCGTGTGCTTATAGTTCCGCCGTGATTTCCGTTCTGCGCGATCCGGCCTACCGGAATCTGTTCGGTGCCCAGGTCGTCGCGCTGACCGGGACGGGACTGGCGACCGTCGCGCTCGGGTTGCTGGCGCACGACCTCGCCGGACCGCGGGCGGGAACGGTGCTCGGCACGGCGCTGGCGATCAAGATGGTGGCGTACGTGGCGGTGGCGCCGATCGCCACGGCGTTGCTCGGGTCGCTGCCCCGCCGCGCCGTGCTCGTGGCGCTGGACGTCGTGCGGGTTCTGGCGGCCGCCTCGTTGCCGTGGGTCAGCGAGGTGTGGCAGGTCTACCTGCTGATCTTCGTGCTGCAGGCGGGATCCGCCGCGTTCACGCCGTTGTTCCAGGCGACCATCCCGGACGTGCTGCCGCGCGAACGCGACTACACGCGCGCGATCACGTTGTCGCGCACGGCCTACGACCTGGAGAGCCTGCTCAGTCCGGCCCTCGCCGCGGCCGCGCTGGCGTGGGTGGGCTTCCCTCAGCTCTTCCTCGGCACCGCGCTCGGGTTCGCGGCGTCGGCCCTGCTCGTGCTCTCGGCCGCGCTCCCGCGACCGAAACCGTTGCCCCGCAACGGGGGCCGGTACGACGCCACGACGCGCGGCATCCGCATCTACCTCGCCACACCGCGTCTGCGCGGGCTGCTCGCCGTTCACCTCACCGCCGCGGCGGCGGGGTCGATGGTGTTCGTGAACACCGTGGCGCACGTGCGGGACGGGCTGGGGATGGACGCCTCGGCCGTCGCGATCGCGCTGGCGGCCAACGGATCGGGCTCGCTGATGGCGGCCTTGGCGTTGCCCCGGCTGCTCGACCGCTTCCCGGATCGCGTGGTGGTGATGCGCGCGGCGTTCACGCTCGTGGTGGTTTTGTTGGCCGGGACGGTGTTCGCCGGGCACTGGCTCCTGTTGCTGGTGCTGTGGGCGTTGATCGGCGCCGGGTGCGCGCTCGCCCTGACCCCCGGTGCCCGCCTGCTGCGCCGCTCCGCCGACCCGGCCGACCGGCCCGCGCTGTTCGCCGCGGACTTCGCGCTGTCCCACGCCTGCTGGCTGCTCTGCTACCCGCTCGCCGGCTGGGTGGCGACGACGTTCGGCATCGCCGTGGCCTTCATCGTGCTCGGTGTTCTGACCGCTGCAGGCGCGATCGTGGCGTTGGGGCTCTGGCCGACGCACGACCCAGAAGTCGTCGAACACGAGCACCACGACTCAGAAGGCGGTGTGTGGACGCATTCGCACGAGTTCCACATCAACTCCGACCACGTGCGCTGGCCTGAATTGAAGAGGTGAAACCGAGAAGTCGAATTCGCGGGCGGCGGGATTTGCGGAATACCGTTCCGGCATCCCTGCCTGCGAAGGAGTTCCACTCCTGCGAGTGCGCGGCGAAATCATCGCTGCCGCGTCCGGATCGGTTCTGGCGATCGGCCCGTTCGGCACCACCCACAGCCTGGCCCAGCCGGATGCGACGACCCTGCAAGCCGAGGCGCACCAGCGGGTCGACGGCCTGTCGCAGAACCTGCGCGGCCAGCTCGCCGGCCACTGGTTCGACGCGGCCGCCGGTCGCCCGACATCGTTGTCTCCTTCCGGCAGGTCTGCCGACGCCATCCCTCTTATGGCGCAACGGAAGCCCGGACTTAGCAGTGAAATCGGACATCGCCGGGCCGCCACACGGGAACGAGCGCCACAACCCTCCGAACGACTGGATGTCGGGCGCGGTCCTGGCGGCTACCGTCGCGTCACCCTGCGAACCAAGGAGCCCGAAGGTGCGAAGAAGAAGACCCCTGCTCGTCGCCGCACTCCTGGCGCTGACGGCGACCCTGCCCGCCGCCCCCGCCCAGGCCGCCGGGTGCTCCGGCACCAACGACGGCGACTTCGCGATCGGTGACAACACCACCGTCGAGTCGCCCATCGCCATCAGCGAGTGCGGGTCGGCGCCGTCGGCCACCGCCACGGTGCCGGTGAAGATCGTGCACACCTACATCGGCGACCTCCAGGTCAGCCTGGTCGCCCCGGACGGCTCCGCCTACGTCCTGCACAACCGGAGCGGTGGGTCCGCGGACAACATCGACCAGACCTACACCGTCGACCTGTCGGGCGAGACGTCCAACGGCACGTGGAAGTTGCGCGTCAACGACAACGCGAACAACGACACCGGCCGGATCGACAGCTGGTCGCTGAACCTCGGCGGTTCGACGCCCGCCAACGACTTCTCCGTCGCCGTCTCGCCGACGTCCGGCTCGGTCGCCGCGGGCAGCACGGCCACGACGACCGTCCAGACCCAGACGACGGCCGGTCAGGCGCAGACCGTCGCGCTGACCGCCACCGGCCTTCCCTCCGGCGCGACGGCGTCGTTCAGCCCGGCCTCGGTCACGTCCGGTTCCAGCTCCACGTTGTCGATCAGCACGGCGACGTCGATCTCGTCCGGCACGTACCCGATCACGGTGCGGGCGGCGGGCACGACGACGAAGACCGCGACTTACACCCTGACGGTCACGGGCGGCACCGGGCCGCAGATCCCGGACATCGACATCGCCAACGTCAAGGCGCACCTGGCGCAGTTCGGCACGATCGCCTCGCAGAACGGCGGCAACCGGCGCTCGACGTCGGCGGGCTACCGCGCGTCGGTGGCGTACGTGAAGGACAAGCTCACCGCGGCCGGGTACTCGGTCACCGAGCAGGCCTGCACCTCCGGCTGCACCACCGGCGCCGGCCCGAACGTCATCGCGGAGTGGCCCGGCGGCGACGCGAACAACGTCTACATGTTCGGCGCCCACCTCGACGGCGTGTCCGCGGGACCGGGCATCAACGACAACGGCTCGGGCTCGGCCGCGTTGCTGGAGTCCGCGCTCGTGCTCGCCCAGCGCAACCCGTCGATGGTCAACAAGGTCCGCTTCGGCTGGTGGACCGACGAGGAGCAGGGCCTCAACGGCTCGCGCTTCTACGTCTCGCAGCTGCCGTCCACCGAACGCTCGAAGATCAAGACCTACCACAACTTCGACATGGTCGGCTCGACCAACGGCGGCTACTTCATCAACAACATCACCTCCGCGCAGTCCACGCACATGAAGGCGTACTGGGACTCCCTCGGCCTGCAGCCGGAGGAGAACACCGAGGGCCGCAACCGGTCCGACGACGCGTCGTTCACCAACGCGGGCATCCCGGCGTCCGGGTACGCGATGGGCGCGAGCGCCCGCAAGACCGCGGCCCAGGCCACGAAGTGGGGCGGCACGTCGGGCAGCGCGTTCGACCCCTGCTACCACGCGTCCTGCGACACCACCGCGAACATCAGCGACACCCACCTCAACCGCGCGGTCGACGGCATCGCCTACACCCTGTGGAAGTCCGCCGTCGGCACGGGAACGCCCGGCGCGGACTTCTCCGTGTCGGTGTCGCCGGCGTCCGGTTCGGTGGCGGCGGGGTCGTCGGTCTCGGCGACGGTCGGCACCGCCACGGTGAGCGGCAACGCGCAGACCGTCCAGCTGTCCGCGTCCGGACTTCCCTCCGGCGCAGCGGCTTCGTTCAGCCCGGCGTCCGTCCAAACGGGAGCGAGCTCGACGCTGACGGTCAGCACCACGGCGTCCACCCCCGCGGGCACCTACCCGGTGACGATCACCGCGACCGGCACGGCGACCCGCACGGCCACCTACACGCTGACCGTCACGGGCAGCGGTGGCGGCAGCTGCACCGGCACCAATGCGAACGACGTCGCCATTCCGGACGCGGGCGCCGCGGTCGACAGCGACGTCGTGATCTCCGGGTGCTCGTCCACGCCGTCCGCCGGTTCGGTGGTGACGGTCCGGATCGTCCACCCGTACATCGGTGATCTGACGGTGGCCCTGATCGCGCCGGACGGCACGTCGTACACCCTGCACAACCGCGCGGGCGGCAGCGCGGACAACATCGACCGCACCTACACGGTCAACGTGTCCGGCGAAGGTGCCAACGGCACGTGGAAGCTCCGCATCCGCGACCTGGCGGCGTCCGACGTCGGCACGATCGACACGTGGGGCGTCAACCTGGCCCCGTAAGACGTGAAGTGGCCTCTCAGAACACCGCTCAACTGGGTCTTCTGAGAGGCCACTTCTCCACGGCAACATCGTCGTCGTGACCACTCAGCACACCATCAAGATCGAGGAACTCGGCGGCGCGGACACGGCCCTGGCGTTCGACGTGATGCGCGAGCTCCGCCCACACCTCACCGACGCCGACGAGTTCGCGGAACTCGTCCGCACCCAACGGCGTGAGGGCTACCGTCTCGTCGTTTCCTACGACGAGACGGGCCTCCTGGTCTCACTCGCCGGGTTCCGGCACCAGACCAGCCTCTACGCAGGCTCACACCTCTACATCGACGACCTGAGCACGCTGCCCTCCGCACGCGGGAAGGGGCACGCGGGCGCCCTGCTGCGGTGGGTCGACGAGGAGGCCCGCCGCCTCGGCTGCGCGGGCGTGCACCTCGACTCCGGGACGCAGCGGCACGACGCGCACCGCCTCTACCTGGCCTCCGGCTTCGTCATCCCCGCGTTCCACTTCGCCAAGAGCCTCTGAAACGGCGTCGCGCCCACGCCGTGCAGGGCGACGCTGCCGAGCACGCACACGACCGTGATCGTCAGGATCGTGTCGGCGGCGGGCCCCTCCGGCAGCCGGTTGAACGCGAGCAACCCGAACACGATCGTCGTCGTGCCCCGCGGTCCCAGCGCGCCGACGAGCAGGCGTTCACGCCGGCGCATCCGCGACCCGGTGAGGGCGAGGAGCACGGGCCCGAGCCGCACCACGGTGAGCACGGCCGCGCAGAACAGCAGCACCTGCCACGACACGCCCAGGTAGAACGTCAGCACGGCGGCGATGCCGACCACGAACCACATGGTCATCGTCAGCAGCCCGGTGACGTCCTCCAGCAGGTGCAGGTCGGAGTTCAGCGCGTCCGTGCGCGCCTCGGCCCGTCCGGTGCGCACCCGGCGGGCCTTGAGCAGCCGGTGCACGTACCGGAACGTGATGCCGCAGACGAACGAGGCGACGAAGCCGTTGCCGTCGATCGCGACCGTCGCGGTGAAGGTCAGCAACGGCGTGAGCAGCACCGCGACGCGGGCGGACTGGTCGCTCACCCAGTCCGCCTGGTGGGCGAGGTCCATCAGCCAGCCGAGCAGCGCGCCGATCACCACCCCGGCCAGCAACGCCTTCACCGCGAACGGCAGCACCGTGCCGAGCGCCTCCAACGGCGTGCGCTCCTGGGTGTCGTCACCGGCCAGGACCAGCGCGAACAGGAACAGCGGTGTCACGATGCCGTCGTTGTAGCCGCCTTCGACGTTCAGCGTGCTCCGCACCCGCGCCGACAGCCCCTTGTCGCGCACCACGCGCTCGGCCGGGGCGAAGTCGATCGGCACCGTCACGCACGCGATCAGCAGCAGCACCTCCCACGGCAGGCGCGGGAACAGCAACCAGCCCAGCAGCGCCGCCACGGCGATGCTGATCGGCATCGCGACGAGCAGCACCCGCGCCACCAGTCCCGGATAGGGACCCCACAGCCGGCCCGCGCGCACCTCCGTCGCGTCGACGAACAGCAGCACCGCGAGGATGATCTCGGCCGCGTGCTGCACCGACTCGGTGTTGAGGCCGTCGGCGATCCCGCTCGGCTCGAACCAGCCCACCACGACCCCGGCCAGCACCATCACGAGCGGAGCGCCGAGCAGCCAGCGGTCCAGGCGGTTCGCCGCGAGCGACCGGACGACCATCGCGAACGCGGCGGCGAGCAACAGCGAGTTCATGGGCCCATCTTGGCCCGCGCGTCCACAAAGGACATCCGCAGGCGTTGCTCCGGACGGACCGATTCCGACCATTCACCTAAACCGGGACGCCGCGCCGTACGTACTCCCGGACATGAGCGGATCTCAGTCCGGTAACGAGAGGACGCCACATGGGCAAGCACCACGATGACCACCGCCGCGGAAAGGTGATCGCGGGCGCCATCGGTCTCGTCGCCCTGGCGATCACAGGCGCGACGTTCACCGCCAGCCAGGCGGCGCCCCAGGTGCGCACGTCACCGGAGAAGGCCACCGAGACGTTGCGGGAGAAGGCCTCCGTGACGGGAACCGCGTGGGCCGTCGACCCGGCGACGAACGAGGTGCTCGTCACCGCCGACAGCACCGTGACCGGTGCGAAGTGGGACAACCTGGTGGCCACGGTCGACGCCATGGGCGCCGGGGTGAAGCTGCAACGGACCTCCGGCGAGTTCCGGCTGTTCGCCGAGGGCGGCGACGCGATCTTCGCCGGCGGCAGCCGCTGCTCGCTCGGCTTCAACGTGGTCACCGGCAACGGCAGCCCCGCCATCCTCACCGCGGGCCACTGCACGGCCGCGGGCAGGCAGTTCTCCCTGACACCGGGCGGACGCGCCGCCGCCACCGTCGCGCGCTCGACGTTCCCCGGCGCCGGCGACTTCGCCCTGCTCACCTACAACAACCGCAACACCGACGCGCCCAGCGAGGTCGACACCGGCAACGGCCGCCGGGTGCGGATCGAGCGCGCCGCCGAGGCACGCGTCGGCCTGCAGGTCCAGCGCATGGGCAGCACGACGGGACTGCGGTCCGGCCGCGTCACCGGCCTCAACGCCACGGTCAACTACCCGGAGGGCCGTGTCACCGGCCTGATCCAGACCACCGTGTGCGCCGAAGGCGGCGACAGCGGCGGCCCGATGTTCACGAACAACGGCAACGCGATCGGCATCACCTCCGGGGGCAGCGGCAACTGCCGCACCGGCGGGGTGACGTTCTTCCAGCCCGTCACCAGGGCGCTCGCCGCGGTGGGTGCGCGCATCGGATAGCGGTCAGGCGGCGGTACCCCCGTCCACTCCCGGCAGGACGCGCAGCTCTCGAGGTGCGCGTCCACCGGCCCTTCGCGGTTCCGGGTGGTCTCGGACGGTGGGTTACTCTGCCGAGTCGTGGCGACTTCGAGGAGTGACGACGAGGCGGTGACAGCGTGCGCGCTGGCCGCCGGCGCGGGTGACCGCGAGGCGCTGGAGCGGTTCATCCGCCTCACGCAGCGCGACGTCTGGCGGCTGGTCGCGCACCTCGGCGGCATCGGCGTGGCCGACGACCTCACCCAGGACGTCTACCTGCGCGCCCTGCGGTCGCTGCCGGGCTTCGAGGCCCGCTCGTCGGCCCGCACCTGGCTGCTCTCGATCGCCCGCCGCACCGTCGTCGACCACATCCGGGCCGCCGTCGCGCGCCCGTCGATCGCCTGGTCGGCCGACTACCAGGTGGCCTCGGACGCGGACCGCTACGCCGAGCACGCGCGCTCGGCCGGGTTCGAGGACGTGGTCGAGCTGACCGTCATGCTCGCGGGCCTCACGCCCGAACGCCGCGAGGCCCTGCTGCTGACCCAGGTGTTCGGCCTGTCGTACGCGGAGGCCGCCGAGGTGGCGGGGTGTCCGATCGGGACGGTGCGCTCGCGGGTGGCGCGGGCGCGGGAGGACCTGATCAGCGGTCAGGGGAACGAAGACGCCGGAGCCGTGTAGGACCGGGCGTCACCCCTGGACCGATTGCGCGAAGGCGAACACGTGGTCCGGGTCGTACTTCGCGGCGACCTCCTTCAACCGGGCGAGGTTGCCGCCGCAGTAGGCCTGCGCCCACTGGGGCATCTGCGGGTCGATGTAGTTGACGTATCCGGTCTCGCCGACCAGTGCCCCGAGCCCGTCGCGGATCGCGGCGAGGTTCGCACGGGCCCGGGCGGCGTTCTCCGGTGGTGTCTTGAGGTAGATCTGGACGTTCGCGAGAGCCGTGCGGTGCGGGAACGCGGTGGCGTCCGGCGCGACGTCGGCCACCGCGCCGCGCAGGCCGTCGAAGATCAGGTACGTCTCGTCGGACTGGCCCGCCAGCAGCGCCACGGCCTTGGCGGGGTCGCTGATCGGGTCGCGCACGACCCGTGAGGACGCCACGGCCGACTCGCGGGCGATGGGGCCTCCGGCGAAGTACCGCGTGGCCTCGGCGTAGGTCTGCGCCTGGACGAACCGCTCGGCCGTGGGAGGCAACTGCGCCAGCAAAGCGTTGAGGCCGCTCACCGAACCGACGAAGCAGCCGCCGATCTTGCAACTTGGCTGCGCGCCACCGCGCACCACGACGTTGGACCACATCTCGTTCGGCGCGCCGGCGATCCACCTCTGCCACGCGCCGAGCGCGTCCGCCGCAGCACCGGCCGGGTACGACAGCGAGAAGACCGCCACCTCAGGGGCGGGCGCGGTGGAGAACACGAACTCGGTGACGATGCCGAAGTTGCCGCCACCGCCGCCGCGCAACGCCCAGAACAGGTCGGGTTCCTGCTCGGCGGACCCGGTGAGCAGCTTGCCGTCGGCCGTCACGACCGCGGCCGACACGAGGTGGTCGCACGTCAGCCCGTACTTGCGGGACAGGACGCCGATGCCGCCGCCGAGCGTGAGGCCCGCGACGCCGACGGACGGGCACGTGCCGGTCGGCAGGCAGCGGCCGGATGCCACCAGGGCCTGGGACACGTCACCGAGGGCCGCGCCGGAGCCGATGCGGACCCGGTCGCCGGGCAGCACCTCGACGTCCGACAGGCCGCGCACGTCGACCTGCAGGCCACCGGCGGGCGACGAGTACCCGGCGTAGCTGTGGCCTCCGCTGCGGGCGGCGATCGCGACGCGTCCGCGGGCGGCCTCGACGCAGGCCTGCACGTCTGCCGCCGAGCTGACCTTGGCGACCGCGGCCGGTTTCTGGCCGTCCCACACGGGGTTGAAGCCCTGGTAGGCGAACCCGTCGTCGCCGGCGAGCACGAGCTGGCCGGACAGCTTCGACCGCAGGCCGGTCCAGTCGGGCGGTCCACTCGGAACGGACGAACTGGACGGTGGCGCCACCGGGACGGGAGCGGGTGAGGTGCAGGCCGCGAGCGCGGCACCGGCACCGGCGAGCCCGGCGACCTTCAGAAACCTGCGTCGATCCACCCGATCGATCTTGGCACGCCGTGATCACCCGCGCACCGCGAGCACGACCCGGCCCCGGCCTTTGCGGTGCCACGCATCCGTGACGTCGTCGAGCGGCACGACCTCGTGGTCGACGGTGAGCAGGCCCGCCGCCGCGTAGCGGGCGATGACGGAGATCGCGTCGGCCCGTTGCTGCGCGGTCAGCTCGTTGTTCGTGTACCCGGACAACCGCAACGACTTGCTGCGCAACGTGGACGAGGTGATCGGGCAGGTCTCGCCCGCGGAGCCGCCGAGGTTCACCCAGCGGCCGCCGGGCCGCAACGCCTGCGCGGCCGCCGCGGCGGGTGGCCCGTACAACGGGTCGAGCAGCAGGTCCGCGTCCTGGGCGGCCTCGGCCACGTCCTCCAGCGCGACCACGACGTCCGCTCCCGACCGCACCGCGCGGTCGCGGGCCTCGGCGGAACGCGCGGCGACCACGACCCGTCCGGCACCGGCCAGGCGCGCGAGCTGGATCGCGGCCTGCCCGACCGCACCGCAGCCGAGCACGACCACGGTCTCCCCGGCCACCAGCCCGCCGCGCCACGTCATCGCCATGTGCGCGGCGACGGCCGACAACCCGAGTGCCGCCAGCGCGACCGGGTCGACGTCCGGCAGGAACACCAGGTCTTCCTGCCGTGCCAACGCCTTCGCGGCCATGCTGCCGTCCCCCGGGGCCATCCCGGCACGGGTGGGGAACCACACCGGGCGCCCGTCGACCGTCCCGACCCCTTGCACACCGGGCACATAAGGCGTCTCGGGCACGCCGAAGTACGAAGTACCGCCGGCGCACAACAGGTCCAGCGGTGTGATCGGCGCGGCGAGGACGTCGACGACGACCTCGCCGGGAGCAGCGGAAGGCTCGCCCCGGTCAGCGAGCGACGGCGGCTGACCGGGACGAACGACTACTGCGGCGCGCACGGCTGCAACACGAAGTCGTACTCGGCGAGCACCCACGGCACGTCGGAGACGTTGCCGTCCGGGGTCACGCCGGGCTCGCGCGGCACGAACCTCACCACGAGTTCCTGCTTGGTGCCGAACACGACGTCGCTGTCGAGGTACTCGGCGTCCTCCTCGAACAGGTGCGTGATCAGCGGCTCGAACCCCTCGGCGGTGAGCAGGAAGTGCACGTGCGCGGGCCGGAAGTGGCTGATCTCCGTCTGCTCGATCAACGCGCCGACCGGCCCGTCCATCGGGATCGAGTACCCCTTGGGCGTGATCGTGCGGACGCAGTAGGAGCCGTCCGGTTCGGCCCGGTACTTCGCGCGCAGCCGCGCCTCGTCCACGTCGAGCTGGGCCTCGTACGCGCCCTCGGCGTCGGCCTGCCAGACGTCCAGCACGGCGCCGGCGACCGGCGTGCCGTCCAGCGAGCGCACGGTTCCGGTGAGGTAGAGCGGAGTTCCGTCCACGTCGTCGGACATGTCCCCGCCGAACCCGAGCTCGGGGGAGCCGTCGATGTGGAACGGCCCGAGCACGGTGGCGGGTGTCGCGCCCACGTCGAAGCGGTGGTTCATCTGCACCACGAGCATGCTCAGACCGAGCACGTCCGAGGCCAGGATGAACTCCTCGCGCTTGGCGTCGCTGATCTGCCCGGTCGCGGTGAGCCACCGCACGGCCGCCATCCACTCGGCCTCGGTGAGCCGCACCTCGCGGGCGAAGTCGTGCAGGTGCCGGACCAGCGCGGTCATCAGCTGCGCTGTTCGCGGGTCCTTCGCGGTGGCCCAGCGCTGCTCGGCGAGCGCGGTGATGTTGTCCTCGGTGACGAGCTGCATTGCTCACTCCTCGACGGGTGCGACGGACCTGGTGTTCGTGTCGACGGACAGGAAGATGTCGTTGGCGACGGGGTTGCGCAGCTCCTCGGCGAGCTGCCCGATCAACCCCGCGGTGCGGGCCAGCAACGCGAAGCCCCGCAACAGCTCCAGCGGCAGGCCGAGGTCGGCGAGCACCGCGCCGCACGTGCCGGCCCCGTTGAGCGGCAACGTCTTGCCGAGCACCCGCGGGTGCACCCGGCCGATCGCGGCGAACAGCGACAGGTGCGGCCCGGCGAGGCCCTCCTCCTCGGCGATCTCGAACAGCCGCGGAGTGCGGGGGTCGCCGTTCTTGTGCACGTGGTGGCCGAGGCCGGGGATGCGCGCTTTGCCCTGTGCTTTCACGGTGTCCAGCGCGAGCGCGTCCCAGTCGTCCGGTTCCGGGTTGGCCCGCACGACGGCGTTGAGGAAGCGGCCGCAGTCCTCGGTGACGCCGAGGAACCGCGAACCGCCGCCCAGCAACCCCGCCGCGAGCGCGCCCTGCACGGAGTCGGGCGCGGACAGGAACGTGAGGCGGCTGACGATCGCGGTCGGCGTGAACCCGTGGTCGGCCAGGGCCGCGAGCACCGCCTCGAACAGCCGCGTCTCGCCGGGGCTCGGCCTGCGCTGGGTGGCGAGCCAGAACGCCAGCTCGCCGAACCCGACGGTGCCCATCACGTCGCGGGCGAGGTCGTGGCCCAGGAGGGTGATCGTGTCCGGAGTGGAGGCGCCCAGGGCGGTCTCGTAGGTGGTCATGGTGCTCCTAGGGGAGATGGCGTGACTGCGAGGGGCGGTGGCGTGTCCGCGGGCGTGGTGGCCCCGGCTCCCTCACTTCTCCTCCTCCAGCCACTTCCGCAGTTCCTCACCGTGCTCGTCCAGCCCCGGCGGCGGCAACCGGTACACCGCAGGGGTCTCGGAGAACCGGATCGGGTGCCGCGTCGTCGGGACGTCCCCGACCACGACGACCGGGTCGAGGCCGAACCGCTCGGCCATCGCGAAACCGCCGTCGATCGTGTTGATCGGCCCGCACGGCACCCCGGCCGCCACGAGCAGGTCGAACCACTCGACGGCGCCCCTGGTCCGCAGCCGCTCCTCCAGCACGGGCCGCAGTTCCTCGCGGTGGCGGGTGCGGTCGGCGTTGCGCGCGAACCGCGGGTCGTCCGGCACCTCGGGCAGCCCGAGCACCTCGCACAGCCTGCGGAACTGGCCGTCGTTCGCCGCCGCCACGATCAGGTCGTTGTCGGCGGTCGGCAGCGGCTCGTAGGGGAACACGCTGGGGTGCGCGTTGCCCATCCGTAACGGGACGACCCCGCCGGCCGCGTACGCCGAGCTGTGGTTCACCAGGCCCGTGAGCGCGGACGACAGCAGGTTCACCTCGACGAGCTGGCCCTGTCCGGTGGCGTCGCGGTGCCGCAGCGCCGCGAGGATGCCGATCACGGCGTGGTTGCCCGCCATCACGTCGAACACCGAGATGCCCGCGCGGTACGGCGGCCCGTCCGGATCGCCGGTGAGGCTCATCAGCCCGGAGATCGCCTGCACCATCAGGTCGTAGCCCGGGACGTGCTTTCCTTCGCCCGAGCCGAAACCCGTGATCGACGCGTAGACCACGCGGGGGTTGCCCGCGCTGACCGAGGCGTGGTCGAGCCCGTACTTGGCGAGGCCGCCGGGCTTGAAGTTCTCGATCACGACGTCCGCGCGGCGGGCGAGTTCGCGGCCCAGCGCGGCATCCTCCTCGGAGCGCAGGTCGAGCGCGATCGACCGCTTGCCCCGGTTGACGCCGAGGTAGTAGGTCGACACGTCCTCCCGCACGGGCGGCATCCACGTGCGTGTCTCGTCGCCGCCCGGGCCCTCGACCTTGACGACGGTGGCGCCCATGTCGGCCAGCAGCATGGTCGCGTACGGACCCGCCAGCACGCGCGAGAAGTCGGCGACCAGCAGACCTTCGAGTGGACCACCCATCAGACGGACGTCCGGGTGTCGCCGCGGTACTCGGTGTACGTGTAGGGGTTGTCCAGCACCTTCGACTCCGGGATGTCGGGGTTCATGCCCTTGGCCCACGCCTCCTCGCCGAGCTCCGACCGCAGGTGCTCGACGGTGTTCCGCACCTTCGCGCGGATCGAGTCCAGGTCGACGCCGACGAGCCTGTGGTCGCGCTTCACGATGCGGCCGTTCACGATCACCGTGTCCACATCGGACCGTTGCGCCTGGAACGCCACGTGCCCGTACGGGTTGAGGATCGGGAACATGGCGGGGGAGTTCTCGTTGCGCAGCAACACGACGTCCGCCTTCTTGCCGACCTCGAGGCTGCCGAGGTCCGAGGAGCGTCCCAACGCGCGTGCGCCACCGAGCGTCGCCCATTCCACGACCTGCTCGGCCCGCAGTGCCGCGTGCGTGACGGTGTCGTTCTTGGCGTGCGCGGCCATGTGCTCCCGGGCCCGGTCGGCGCCCAGCGTCGTGCGCATCGCGGAGAACAGGTCGCCGCTCCACCACACCGACGTGTCCATCGACAGCGACACCGGGATGCCGTGCTCGCGGATCGCCCAGGTGGGCGGGTAGCCCTGGCCCGCGCTCTGCTCGCTCTCGGTCGACACGGAGATCGACCCGCCGGTCGCCGCGATGCGGTGGTAGGAGTCGGCGGACAGCGTCGCCGCGTGCACGTAGATCGTCTCCGGCGTCATGAACCCGTTGTCGTACATCAGCCTGATGCCGTCGTCGTTCGTCGCGCCCCACACGCCCGCGTGGGTCGTGACGGGCACGCCGAGCTCGCGCGCGACCTCGAAGGCGGGCCTCTCGGGGAACGACGGGTCACCCGTCACGTCGAACGCGAGCTGGAAGCCCAGCAGGTCGTCGCCGGTGATGCGGCGGGAGACGAAGTCGCGGAACTCGGGCTTGGCCGTCCAGGACGCGGGGCTGTCCTGGATGTTGCCGTACGCCAGCACGAACCGGCCGGGGATCGCCTGCAGTGCGTCGACGGCGGCGTCCGCGTGGTCGGTGGTCTGCAGGCCGTGCGACCAGTCGACGGTCGTGGTGACACCGGCGTCGAGGGCCTCGGCGGCGCCCAGCAGGTTGCCGGCGTGGACGTCTTCGGGCCGGAAGACCTTGCCCCACTCCAGGTAGTACCAGACGAAGTACTGCGTGAGCGTCCAGTCGGCGCCGTAGCCGCGCATCGCCGTCTGCCACAGGTGGCGGTGCGTGTCGATCATGCCCGGCATGACGATGCCGCCGGTCGCGTCGACCTCCTCGGTGCCTTCCGGCACCTCCAGCCGCGGCCCGATCGCGGCGATGCGGTCACCGGTGACCAGGACGTCGTGGTCGACGAGGGGCTGGCGGCCGTCCATGGTCAGGACGGTGCCGTTTCTGAGGACGACGGAACTCATGGGGAACTCCTTGACCGTCAGGCGGACAGGTGTCCGTTGAATCCTCAACCTTCTTCCGCGCCGGGTCAACCCCTCAGGACGCGACGACCTCGTGCGGCACCGTGCCGAGCCGGGCGAAGTCGGCGCTGATGTCGCCCGCGACCTGCAGCAGCAACGGCAGGTGGTGCTCGAGCATCCGCTCCACCGACGTCTCCGACGCGTGGCAGTTGACGTTGATCCCGGCCACCACGGCGCCGGTCCCGTCCCGCAGCGGCGCCGCGACCGACCGGATCCCGAGCGCGAGCTGCTCGTCGGTCATCGCCCACCCGCGCGCCCGCACGTCGCGCAGCTCGGCGTCGCGCTCCGCCACGTCCGGCTGCCACCGCGACGTCAGCCCGGACCGCGTCGGCTGCGCGAGCACGGCCTCCAGCTCGTCCGGTGGCAAAGCCGCGAGCTGCACCTTCCCGAGCGAGGTCGGCAGGGCCGGGAACCGCGTGCCGATCTGCACGGACAGTGTGACGATCTTCGGCACCGCCACCCGCGCCACGTAGACGATGTCCGACCCGTCGAGCTGCGCGATGGAGACGGACTCGTTCGTGCGGGCGCAAAGCCGTTCCATGTGCGGCCGGGCCACGTCCCACAGCCCCATCGACCGCACGTAGGCGACACCGAGGTCGAGCACCCGCGGCGTGAGCGCGAACCCGCTCTCGCCCTGCCGCACGTACCCGAGCTCGACCAGCGTCAGCAGGATCCTGCGCGCCGTCGGCCGCGCCAGGTCCGTGGCCGCGGCGACCTCGCTGAGCGTCATCACCGGGCGCAGCGGCCGGAACGCGCGGATCACGTCCAGGCCGCGGGCGAGCGCCTCGATGAAGTCGGGGCCGGTGTCAGGGCGAGCAGGCATGCTCCCACGATAACGGACACGTGTCCGTTATCGTGGGAGCGTCAGGGCCTGGAGGTCAGCACCGCGCAGGCCACCACCAGTGCGGCCAGCACGAGCAGAGTCACGCTGACGTCGACGAGAAAATCGATCAGGCGCGCGGTGGCCATGGCGATCAGTCCAAACTGACGGGTTCCTCGCGGCGGGAGCGGAGGCTGGTGAAGGTCACGACGGCCAGGGTCACCACGATGACGCCGAGCGAGACCGGGGTCGGGATCGTCGGCACGGCCGGCCACACGCCGTGGGCCCAGTGCAGCACGAGCTTCAGGCCGATGAACGCCAGGATGATCGCGAGACCGTGGTTGAGGTGCACCAGCTTCGCGAGCACGGACTGGAGCACGAAGTACAGCGCGCGCAGGCCGAGCAGCGCGAACGCGTTGGTGGTGAACACGAGGTACGGGTCCTCGGTGATGCCGTAGACGGCGGGCACCGAGTCGATCGCGAACACGACGTCGGTCGCGAAGATCGCCACCACCACGATCGCGAGCGGGGTGAGGGCGCGGCGGCCGTTCTCGCGGACGAGCATCTTCGTGCCGCGGTAGTCGTCGGTGACCGGCATCAGCCTGCGCAGCAGCCGCACCGACCGCATCTTCGACGTGTCCTTCTCGGCGGGCTCGCCGGACAGGGCCGACTGCAGGATCTTCACGGCCGAGGCGAAGAGGACCAGGCCGAACACGAGGAACGCCCAGGTGCCCGCCGACAGCATGGCCGCGCCGGCCGCGATGAACACGCCGCGCAGCACCAGTGCGCCGACGATGCCGTAGAGCAGGACGCGCTGCTGGATCTCCGACGGCACGCTGAATGCGGCCAGCAGCAGCATGAAGACGAACAGGTTGTCGACCGAGAGCGACTTCTCGACGACGAAACCGGTCACGAACTCCAGGGACTGGCCGCTGCCGAACTCGTACCAGAGCCAGAGTCCGAACACGAACGGCAGAGCCAGGTAGAAGACGGACCAGCCGGTCGCTTCCTTGATCGACACCTCGTGCGGGCGCCGCGTCACCAGGAAGTCGACGACCAGCAGACCGAGCAGCACCGCGATGCTGATGAACCACAGTGCGGGCGTTGCCACGGATTCCACGGGCACAGGACCTCCTCGAACAACGATCGTTCGAGGTCTCCTTCACCCGAGGTCGGGTGGCCTCCCGGGGACACCTTCCGGATGTCCGTACTGACCGGGCAGACGCTTGGGAAGTACTCCCCTCGCCGGACAGCATAGGTAAAGGGTTGGTAATGCTCAAGTAATCCGATCGTGGCTTGCATCTCAAGCGGCTTGAGGTTTGATCGTAGGCGTCATGGACGACAACAGGCTGTACGCGATCGGTGAGGTGGCGCGCCGCACCGGGCTGAGCGTCAGCGCCATCCGCTTCTACTCCGACGAAGGTGTCGTGGCGCCCGCGCGCGTCACGACGGCCGGGCACCGGCTCTACGACGTGCACGCGATCGCCCGGCTGGAGTTCGTGAGCACGTTGCGCGACCTCGACGCGGGGCTCGAGGACATCCGGCGGCTGCTCGACGGCAGCGTGACGCTGACGGATCTCGCGACCGCGCACCTGGCGCGGCTGGACGAGCAGGCGCGGCGCATCCGGTCCAGGACGGCCGTGCTGCGCACGATCGCCCGGCAGCACACCGAGTCCGAGCAGGTGGTCCTGCTGCACAAGCTGGTCGGCATGTCCGACGAGGAGCGCGAGCGGCTGATCGACGACTTCTGGAGCGAGATCAGCGACGGGCTCGCGGCCACGCCCGCCTTCCTGGACCTGCTGCGCAGCGAGCGGCCGGTCCTGCCGGAGGAACCCGCCACCGAGCAGCTGGAGGCGTGGATCGAGCTGGCGAACCTGCTGCAGGACGCGGACTTCCGCCGCGCGGTGCACGAGCAGCTGCACGAGACCGTGTCCACGCCCGGTGCCCAGGTGATGATGTCACCGGAGGTGCTGGGCTCGTTCGACCGCGGTGGCGCGATCTTCCAGCGGGCGGACCAGGCCCGCAGGGACGGGGTGCCGGCGGACTCGCCGCAGGGGCGCGAGATCGCGGACGCCTACGCGGACCACCTGCGCGAGCTCATGGGGGAACCGGACAGCACCGAGCTGCGGCAGCGGCTGGCCGCGGACGTCCTGCGCGTCGAGGAGCTGCACCTGGAGTCGATCGCGGAGGCCGCGGAGCCGCGGGACCCGCACACCCGGTACCAGTCGCTGGTGGGGATCATCAACGGAACCTCGCAGGACGCGGCCGACTTCATGCCCTTCGCCTGGCTGTCCGCGGCGCTGGAGTTGTCCCCCGCGAGAGCTACGAACGAATGTCCACCGCGCGGGGACGTTCCGGACGCCGGAAATCCCTAGCTTTTCGGCCATGCGATTTCTGAAGCAGTTGGTCGTCGTGGTGGTCGTGTCGTTCGCCGGTGGAGCCGGTGTGCAGGCCCTGGGCTGGAACTGGCCGCTCACCCTGGTCGCCGGGTTCCTCGCGGCGGCGCTGGCACTGGCCGCCTACGCCTGGATCGTCCGCAGGACCGAACACCGCGAGCCCACCGAGGTCTCGGTGAAGACCGCACCGGGCGCGCTCGGCCGCGGTGTCCTCATCGGACTCGCGATGTTCGGTGCGGTGATCGTCAACATCGCGTTCCTCGGCGGGTACGAGGTGCGCGGCATCGGGTCGGTCACCGGCATGATCGCGATCTTCGGGTTCATGGTGGCGGTCGCGGTGACCGAGGAGCTGCTGTACCGCGGCGTGCTGTTCCGGATCGTCGAGGAGAAGATCGGGACGTGGCTCGCGCTGGTGGTGAGCGGGCTGGTGTTCGGGTTCGCGCACCTGCCGAACCCCGGCGCCACGGTGTGGAGCTCGCTCGCCATCGCGATCGAGGCCGGGCTGATGCTCGGCGCCGCCTACGTGGCCACGCGCACCCTCTGGGTGCCGATCGGCGTGCACTTCGCGTGGAACTTCGCGCAGGGCGGCATCTTCAGCACCAGCGTGTCCGGCAAGGACGCTCCGCAGGGGCTGCTGGACGGCGTCACGTCCGGCCCGGCGATCCTCACCGGTGGCGAGTTCGGACCCGAGGCCAGCGCGTACTCGGTGCTGGCGGGCGTGGTCGTGACGGCGGCGTTCCTGTGGCTGGCCAAGCGCCGGGGCACGTTCGTGCCGCGCCGGGGCCGTGCCGCGTCGGCCGCTACGCTCGACGCGTGATCAGCCTCCAGCGGTGGCGCGGCTGGGACGTCCGCGTCCAGGACGCGCCACTCGCGCTGTTGCTCGCGCTGGGGTCGGTCGTGCCCGCGCTGCACGACAAGGGCACCCAGCTCGGCGGGCTGCCGAACCGGCCGTTCGACCTGCTCGCGATCGCGGTCATCGCCTTCGAGTGCCTGCCGCTGGTCGTGCGCCGCAAGTGGCCGCTGCTCTGCCTCGTGGTGGTGTCGATCGCGTTCGCCGTCGACCAGTTGCGCGGCTACCACACCGTCGCCGGGACGGCGCTGCCGATCGCGTTGATCAGCGCCGGCCTGCACGTGTCGCGTCACCGGCGCGCCACCGTGATCGCGCTGACCGCCGGCTACGCGGGACTGGCCGTCGCGTTGCAGCTCCGCGGGGCGACCGAGGGCGTGGCCGGGTTCGTGACCTTCTACCTGGCGATCGCCGCCGCGTGGGGCGTCGGGGCGTGGCTGCGGCTCTCCCGCGAGGCCGAGGCCGAACGCCGCCGGCACGTCGCCGCGGCCACGCGGGTCGCGGAACGGACGACGATCGCCCGCGAGCTGCACGACGTGGTCACCCACCACGTCACGGCGATGGTGGTGCAGGCGGAGGCCGCGCGATACCTGACGGCGGCGCCCGAGCGGCTCGACCAGACGTTGCGGACGATCACCGACACCGGACGCCGGTCGCTGACCGACCTGCGGCACCTGCTGGACCTGCTGAACCCCGACCACAGCACCGAGTCGGTCGGTGATCTGCGCACGCTCGTCGAGCAGACGCGGCTGGCCGGGCAGCCCGTCGAGTTCGCGGAGGAAGGCGAGTCGACCCGGGACGCGGGCAGTGCTGAGGCCGTCGCGTACCGGGTCGTGCAGGAGGCGTTGACGAACGCGCTGAAGTACGCGCACGGCAACCCGACGAACGTGTACGTCCGTTACGGCGAAAGGGACATCACCGTGGAGGTCGGCACCGAGGGCGCGAAGTCGTCCGCCCCGGTCGGCGGCAGCGGGCGCGGCCTGGCCGGGCTGCGCGAGCGCGTCGACGTGCTGGGCGGCGAGTTCTCGGCGGGGCGGCGGGACGGCGGCTTCGTGGTGAGGGCCCGCATCCCCGCGGGGAGCCCGGCGTGACCGTGCGCGTCCTGGTGTGCGACGACCAGGCGCTGATCCGCACCGGGTTCGCCACCATCATCGACTCCCAGCCGGACCTCGAGGTCGTGGGGGAGTGCGGTGACGGGCGCGCGGCGGTCGAGCTGGCCGGGCGGTTGAGGCCGGACGTGGTCGTGATGGACGTGCGGATGCCGGTGCTCGACGGCATCGGGGCGACCCGGTTGCTCGCGGGCGCCGGCGTGCCCGATCCCGTCAAGGTCCTCGTGGTCACGACGTTCAACCTGGACGAGTACGTCTACGAGGCGCTGCGGGCCGGTGCCAGCGGGTTCCTGCTCAAGGACGCGCCCCCGTCGCAGCTGCTGCAGGGCATCAGGACGGTCGCGAGCGGTGCCGCCCTGCTCGCGCCGGAGGTCACGCGGCAGCTGGTGGGGAGGTTCGCCGCGCGCATCCGGCCGGTGGAGGAGGTCGCGGAGACCCAGCTGGCGCCCCGGGAGCTCGAGGTGCTCAAGCTGATCGCGGAGGGCCTGTCCAACAGCGAGATCGCCGCTGCCCTGGTGATCAGCCAGGAGACGGTGAAGACGTACGTGTCGCGCATCCTCACCAAGCTCGACCTGCGCGACCGCGTGCAGGCCGTCGTCTACGCGTACCGCCGCGGGCTGGTGACCTGATCCCTTACCGAGGAATTACAAGACGTGACGTGATCGTCACGAAGCGGTAAGAACCAGGACCATGAGAATCCCTGCGATCCTGTCGATCGTTCTCGCCGCCGGTGCGCTGCTGACGCCGTCGGCCGCGGCCCAGCGTCCCGTCTGGTTCACCTCGTGGGCCGCGTCGCAGCAGCACCTCGCGCCCGTCACGCTGCACGACCAGTCCCTGCGCATGATCACGCACCTCAGCCAGGGCGGCAGCGCGGTCCGGATCCGGGTGCAGAACACGTTCGGCACGCGGCCGTTGACGGTCGACCGCACCACGGTCGGCCTGAGCACCGGCGGCGCGACCGTGGCGGGGACGCGCGACGTGACGTTCGGCGGCCGCCGGGCGGTCACGATCCCCGCCGGGGGAGAGGTGTGGAGCGACAGGACGTCGCTGACCACCGGGCCGGACACCGACCTCGCGGTCAGCATGTACGTCTCCGGCGACGTCGTGCCAGGCCGGCACGAGGCCGCGTTCCGCGAGAACTACCTGACCCCGCCCGGTTCCGGCTCGCACACCACCGACCAGGGCGCCGCGTACACGGAGAAGGTCCAGTCGACCTACCTGGTCAGCGCGGTCGACGTCCTGAACCCCCGCCTGACGGGCACGGCCGTGTCGTTCGGCAGCTCCGTCGTCGACGGCGTTGGCAGCACCAACTGCGGGCCGGGCTGCACCGAGCTCGGCACCAACAAGCGCTGGAGCGACCTGCTGGCCCGCCGGGTCGTGGCCTCCTCGCGGCCCCAGATCGCCGTCGCCAACGCCGGGATCAACGGCACGACCAGCTCGGTCTGCCCCAACAGCCCGGCGGGTGTCGCCGGGCTGGATGCGTTGTCGCGCCTGGAAAGGGACGTTCTCGCGCTGCACGGCGTCACCGACGTCATCTACTACTACGGCACGAACGATCTCGCGAACGGTTGCACCGCCGAGAGCATCCTCACCAGCTACCGCGCGGTGTTCCAGCGGCTGCGCCAGGCCGGGATCGCGGTGCACGTCACCCCGATCACGCCCCGGCCCGGCTACAGCGACCAGAACAACCGCGACCGCAACACTGTCAACGAGTTCGTGCGGCGCGGCGGCGACTGCTCGGACACCTGCGCGTCGGTGCAGGACTTCGACCAGGTGCTCAAGGACCCGGTCAAGCCGAACAGCATCGACCCGCGCTACGACACCGGTGACGGCGTGCACGTGAACATCGCGGGCCAGCAGGCGATCGCCGAGTACATCGCCCTGGAGGACCTCTCGTAGGTCAGCGACGCCCGCCGCGTGCGCTGTAGGCGGCGATCCCGGCCACGAACAGCACAGCGGCCGTCCACCTCGTCAGCGCGTCGTCCGGGGAGCCCAGCGGCCAGGTGACGATCCGGCCGGTCACCGACCCGGCAGGGGGCATGATCGCCGCCACCGCCCACCACAGCACCGGCGCGACGGGCGCGAACCGGGCTCCGGCCACCGCGGCCGCGAGCCCGGCCAGGCCGATCATCCCCGCCGTGTCGCGCACGACGAACGCGGCGGGGAACGGCTCGTAGCCGAGTTCCTGGACCAGCAGCACCGAGGCCGTGGCCAGGACGGCGGCGGTGAGCAGGTGCCCGAACCGGTAGAGCGGCCAGGGGAACGCGGCCGACCGGTCGAGCTCCGGGTCCTGGCCGGTGAGACCGACCGTGGTCACCAGGACGGCGGCCAGGCTCGTCAGCGACGCGCTGAGCGGCGTCCAGGGCGAGTGCAGTGCCGACCACGCGACCAGCACCACGACGGGAAGTGCCACCACGGCGGCAGGTACTCCACGCGAGCGGGCGTACAGCGCGAGCGGCCTCATCGCGTCCCCTTCAGCACGTCGAGAACGCGTTCGGAGTCCTCGCACGTGAGCAACATCCGCCGGGCCTGTGCGACGCTGTTCAGCTGCTCCTGGGCGGACCGGCCGCGGAACTGCTGCCAGGCCTGGTCGATCTCGCCCCGCATCCGGCCGTTGTTCCACATGAAGATGTCGGACGCCAGTCCGGCCAGTTCGCCGTTGAAGTAGCCGGCCGTGACGTAGCGGACCACGGTCTCGTAGGTGTTGGAGGTGTTCGGCCCGGAGCACCCCGCGACGCCCGCACCCGCGAGCAGTTCGAGCCGCAGTTCGTCCTCCGACATGGTCACAGGCCTGGGAAACCCGTCCGACGGCACGTAGACGATCCGCTGATCCCGTTGTGGTGCGACGAGATGGGCCATCGCCGACGTGTCCTCGCGGACCTCCCTCGGCGCGTCGGGCAGCACGGCGAGCTTGGCCAGCGCCGCCCGTCCCGCCGCGGCCACCACCGGCAGCCTGTCCTGGTGCGCCCGGCTGACGCACACCTCGCCGTCGCAGACGAGCTCGCTCGCGATGGAGTCCGGGACCAGCACGTCCGAGTACTTGACCGGCATGATCGACAGCGCGAGGGCGAGGGCGAGCCCCGCCGGGACGAGTGCTGCCAGCCGTCCGAGGTGGGACCTGGCGACGAGCAGGAGGAACGCCGTCACGCCCAGGCCGGTGAACCACGCGATCTGGCCGAGGTCCACCGACGTCGAGGTGGTGATCAGGTCCGAGCTCGGGGCGTCGAGCACGGGCGCCAGCAGGGCGAGCCGGGAGATCTCGTCGCCGGGGGAGCGGACCTCGAGCGCGCGCCCGGCCGTCGTCGCGAGCATGAACGTCGCGACCAGCGCCACCGGCACGGTCAGCGGGTGCGGCAGGAGCCTGCCGATCGCGAGTCCGACCAGGACGCTCGACGCCAGCGCGAGCACGACCGTGATCATGAGCGGGACGAACCCGATGGACACGAAACCGCCGCCCAGCGCCACCTTGGCCACCAGACCGGCGCAGAGCGCCGCGGTGGCCACCGCGACGACTCCGGCCACCGCGGCCGAGAGCGTGCCGAGCCGGACCCAGCCCGGCCGTGAGGTGGTGGCGAACAGCTCCGTCACCCGTGCGCGGCTGTCCCGCATGCCCTGGAACACGGCCAGCCCGACCACGAGGGCCCACACGTACGCGAGCGGCAGGCGGAACGCGAGCACCACCGAGGTCGAGTTTCCCGACCACCGCACGCTCGACGTCATGACCAGCAACAGCATTCCCGTGCCGGACACCAGGACCAGCAGGCCCGCCCAGAGCGCGGTGGAGCGCCGCAGTTCGATGCGCAGTCCGCTCACCAGGCACCTCCGGCGTTCGCGCTGATCAGCGCCGAGTAGCCGCGTTCGATGGGGCTGTCGCCGACGTGCTCGGTCGTGCCCGCGGTGGCGAGGTCGGCCGGAGTTCCCCGGAACACCAGCGATCCCTCGCTGACGAGCACCACGTCCGTGCAGGCCGCCGCGACGTCCTCGACCAGGTGGGTGGAGATCAGCACGCAGGAGCTGCGGCCCAGTTCGGCGACGAGTTCGCGGAACCGCAGGCGTTGCGCGGGATCCAGGCCGACCGTGGGTTCGTCGAGCAGCAGCACGTCGGGGGAGTTGACGATGGCCTGCGCGATGCCGACCCTGCGGACCATGCCGCCGGACAACGACTTCATGCGGTCCTCGGCGCGGTCGGTGAGCCCGACCCGTTCGAGCGCTGTCTTCACGGCCCCGGGGATGCGTGCGGACGGCATCTCCTTGAGCCACGCCAGGTACTCGACGAACTCGCGCACCTTGAACCGCTTGTAGTAGCCGAAGTGCTGAGGCAGGTAACCGAGCCTGCGCCGCACCGGCCTCAGCTTCCCGTTCGCCGGACTTCCCAGCAAGGACAGCGTTCCCGACGTCGGGGACTGCACCGTCGCCAGCGTGCGGATCAACGTCGTCTTGCCCGCGCCGTTGGGGCCGAGCAGGCCGTGCACGCCCTGACCGAGCCTGAGGCTCAAGCCGTTCACCGCGTTGCGCTTGCCCAACCGCACCACCAGGCTGTCGGCTTCGATCGCCTGCATCCCGTTCTCCCTCAAGTGGTTCGCCGCTTCCACCCGGCTAGACGGTGGGGTGGCTCCCGTGGTTCTCGGTGTGGTGTGATCTGGGTCTCGGTCACCAAGATCCGGGGCGGTGGGGGAAGCCGAGGACGGCGCTGTAACCGCGTTCGATGGGGCTGTCACCGGGGTGCTGCCCGGTGCCCTTCGCCGCGAGCTGGTCCGGGGTGCCCTGGAAGACGAGTTTCCCTTGGGAGAGCAGCAGAACGTCCGTGCACGCGGCCGCCACGTCCTCCACCAGGTGCGTCGAGACGAGGACGCACGTGTCGGTGCCGATCTCCGTGAGCAGCTCGCGGAACTTGAGGCGCTGCGCGGGATCGAGGCCCGCGGTGGGTTCGTCCAGGAGCAGGACCTCGGGGTCGTTGACGATGGCCTGCGCGATGCCGACCCGGCGGATCATGCCGCCGGACAACGTCTTCAGCCTGTCGTCGGCCCGGTCGGCGAGCCCGACCCGTTCGACGGCGCGTTGCACGGCCGCCGGGATGTCGCGCATCTCCTTGAGCCACGCCACGTACGCGACGAACTCGCGGACCGTGAACCGGCGGTAGTGCCCGAACTCCTGCGGCAGGTAGCCGACCCGGCGGCGCAGTTCGCGCAACTCCATGCCGCCCAACAGGTTCAGCTCGCCGCTCGCCGGCTTCAGGACGGTGGCGAGCGCGCGGATGAGCGTCGTCTTGCCGGCACCGTTGGGTCCGAGGAGCCCGTGCACGCCCCGCCCCAGCGCGAGCGTGACGCCGTCGACGGCCATCTTCCGGCCGGCCCTGACCCGCAGGTCCCTGGCCTCGATCTCCCAGGCGTAGGTGGTGGGCGCGGTCATCGGTTCCCCTCCAGCCGCGTGAACGTCATCCGCCGCACCGCCGTCACGACGAGCCCCGCGACGAGCAGCCCGGCCCACACCGGCGTGGCGGCCTGGTCGAACGCCAAGGCGGTGCGGCTGAACGCGATCGTCGGCGCCACGATCACCACGGCCCACGCCGCGACGAGCACGACCGCGGCCCGCGTGACACCGATGAGCGTGCCGAGGGCGAGCGTGCCGACCGTGAACGCCAGGCACGGCAACAACCACCGCACGACACCGATGCCGGTGAGCAGGCCGGCGGCCGCCAGCCCGGGAACCGTGACGGCCAGCACCGCGGCCGTCCGCCGCAACACCAGCGGCAACCCCGCCCGAGGCGTGGCGGCGGTCAACTCGTGCGCCGGGTCCAGCGACCGCCCCCACGACGCCGCGACCCCGAGCACCGGCAGCACCGGCGCGACGAGCACGACCAGCGACACCCGGTCACCCACCACGACCCCCACCCGGTCGAGCGCCACGGCCGCCGCCGTGACCAGCAGGATCATCGCGAGCCACGGCCCCGCCGCGGGCGACACCCACGCGTGCACCCGCCGCCACGCCCTTGTGCGCGGCATCTGGGGTGTGGCGTCGAGCAACGGTTCGAGCCCCGCCCACACGGCCTCGGCGATCGGCTCGGGCGCGAGCCTGCCGCGGCACGGACCGCACGACTCCAGGTGCGACTCGACGGCCCACAGCTGGTCGGCGGGAATGTCCTGGTCGTGCGAGTAGCGGTGCAGCAGCTGATCGCTCGGGTGAGCGGTCCCGCCGCGTGGTCCCCGGTTCATGCCAGCGCCTCCCTCATAGCGATCCGGGCCCGCCGGGCACGGGTCTTGACCGTCCCCTCCGGCACCCCGAGCAGCACCGACGTTTCCCGCACCGACAACCCGTCGAGCACCATCGCCTGCAACACCTGCCGCAACTCGGGCGCCAACCGCCGCAACGCGTCCCCGACCTCGTCCCCGACCACCCCGTCGAGCACCGCCTCGTCGGCAGGCGCCACCGTCCCCGGCGCCGCAGCCGCAGGAGGCGCGGCGTGGTGCGCCCGCCGCCGGAACGCGTCGATCAACCGCCGCGCCGCAATGGTCCACAACCACCCGACCGCACTCCCACCGGCAGCCGCCCCGGCGAACGCGTCCGCCGCCCGCCACACCGCCAGATAGGTCTCCTGCAGCACCTCGGCCACGATCTGCTCGTCCGCGCACCGCCGGCGCAGCCGGACGGTCAGCCACGGCGACGTGCGGCGGTACAGCTCCTCGAACGCACGCCGGTCACCTCGTGCGACTCGGCGCACGAGCTGCTCCTCGTCGAGGTCGGCCGGCTCACCCCGGATGGCTCTCACACTCCGCAAGACGTGGGGATCACGGGTCAGGTTCTCGTGCCGGTGTGGCGTGCGTCACCACGGCACGCCGGTGGGCGCTGGTGGTCGGGCGCGCAGGGCTGGTGCGCTGGCGGGGCTGTGGTCGCGGAGGGCCGGGAGTGGGGAAGCGGGATGGGTGGGCCGGTGCTGGCGGTGTGAAGGCCGGTTGGGGTGAAGGGCTGGTGGCGTGAGGAGGGCTGGTGGCTGCCGAGCGGCGGTAGGTGCCGCAGAGCTGGCGGGTGCCGAGTGCTGTTGGGCGAGGAAGCGCTGGTGGGCAGGGTGGCGCCGCAGGCCCGGAGAGCGTCGATGCCACGGCCCGGACCGCAAGCCGCGCCCGTGCCCGCGGACACGGTGCAGGCCAACAACGTCGCCTCACCCCACTCTATGACTTCAGTGCAGACCAAAACTAATCCGGCGCCATCGGCAGCCCCACCGCCAGCGTCAACTCCAAAACCCGCTGCGGAGACCCCAGATCCGGAAACAGGTCCCGAAGCTGCCCCATCCGGTACCGAACGGTCTGCGGGTGCACGAACAACGCCGCCGCCACCTCCTCCCGCCGCCCGTGGTGCAACAACCACGCCCGCAACGTCTCCTCCAACCGCCGCGCAGACGTGGTAGGCAACTCCAGCAACGGAGCCAACACACGCGCACGGAGGTCCGCGTAAGCGTCAGGATCAGCGCTCAACACGAGAGAGGCGAGGTGCTCCTCGGTGTCGCGGATGTCAGCAGAGAGCGACCGAGCACGCACGGCCCGTTCGTACGACGCGCACGCACGCATCCAAGGACGGGCAGGTCCGACGACGGCGTTGCGGCCGATGAGCTGCCGCAGGAGATGCGACCGGTCGGCGTCCGGCACCAGCAGCACGCCCATGGAGTCCGGCAGGTCGTCCAGCACCAGGGTGCCGGGGTCGAGCAGCCGGTAGGCGGGCCTGGCCTGGAAGGCGGGCAGCAGCACCACGGTCAGCGTCACGGGCGGTTGCCAGCCGGCGCGTCCCGCGGAGGCCAGCAGCACCTCGGTGCTCGCGCCGGCGAGCAGGTCGCGGGCCAGTTGTTCGAGGTGGCGCTCGTGGGCGAGGCCTCGGGCGGCCAGTTCGTCGGCGTGGCCCGCGGCCGAGGCCGCGGACAGCTCGTCGATGTAGGCGAAGGTCAGTTCGGCGAACTTCGCGACCTCGGCGGCCGGCAGACCTGCTGGTACGGCGCCTGCGGCCAGGCCTCGCCAGGCCACGCGGGCGCCTACCCGGTAGGCGCTCAGCAGGGCGTCCATCGAGCGGCCGTCGCGGACCTCGCCCCTGCCCAGTTCGTAGGCGGCGTCGCTCGCGTCGCCTCCTCCGCCTGTGCCTCCGGCGAGGTCCAAGTAGTGTCCTAGCGCCGTTCGAACCGCACGGCGGATAGTGCTGCCCATGCGTCCGGAGAGGGCGTTCGCGTACGACGGCACCTCGGCGATGATGGCGCGGACCACCTCGTCCGCGGTCGGCCGCAACACCGCCCGAAGTGCGGTGACGGTCTTCTCGTCGAGGGCGAGTTCGGTGGCTCTCCTCATTGCGTGCGTCATGATTTGTTCCCTGCGAACAATCTGAAGGTTCAAATTCACGTCCTGCGGACAGGACTTTACGCCCTGAGGCGCATCAAGCTGGAGTCATGACGAGTGCCGCCCTCCGCAGCAGGGCGTGGAAGTTCCTTGAGCTGGTCACGACGCCACTGCTGCCGTCCGACTACCTCGACCTGGTGAGCCCCCTCCGGGCGGGTGCTGACCTGCGCGGCCGCATCGAGGCCGTGCACCGCGAGACAGACGATGCCGCGACCATCGTGATCCGGCCCGGCAAGGGCTGGCGCGGTCACGTCGCCGGCCAGTACGTCCGGATCGGGATCGACGTCGACGGCGTGCGCCTGTGGCGCGCGTACTCGGTGACGTCGCCGACCAACCGCGCCGACGGTCGCATCACGATCACCGTGAAGGCCATCCCCGGCGGCAAGGTGAGCAACCACCTGGTCCGCAAGGCCAAGCCCGGCACGATCATCCAGCTCGACCAGGCCACCGGCGAGTTCGTGCTGCCGAGGCAGGCCCCGGCCAAGGTGCTCTACCTGACGGCCGGCAGCGGCATCACGCCCGCGATGGGCATGCTGCGCGACGCCAGGCTCGCCGACGTCGTGATGGTGCACTCCGCGCCGCGCAAGGAAGACGTGATCTTCCGCAACGACCTGCACGACCTGGTCGCGGACAAGGCCCTCACGCTCAAAGAGCTGCACACCGACACCGACGGCATGCTCGACGTCGCGAAGTTGCACGAGCTGGTGCCCGATTGGGCCGAGCGCGAGACGTGGGCCTGCGGTCCGGCCGGTCTGCTCGACGCCGCCGAGGCGCACTGGGCCGAGCACGGCATCGCCGAGAAGCTCCACACCGAGCGGTTCCGCCCCACGGTCGTCGTGGCGGGCGAGGGTGGCGAGGTCACGTTCGGCAAGACCGGCAAGACGGTCGAGGCCGACGGCGCCACGCCGCTGCTGAACGTCGGCGAGGAAGCCGGTGTGCTGATGCCGTCGGGTTGCCGCATGGGCATCTGCTTCGGCTGCGTGACGCCGCTGAAGTCCGGCGCGGTGAGAGACCTGCGCACCGGCGAGATCACCGAGGCCGACGACGGCCCCGCCGCCCACGTGCTGGTCCAGACCTGCGTGTCCGCGGCCGCCGGGCCCTGCGAACTCGAACGCTAGCCCCACCACAGACCTTCTTCCCCCGCGAAGTGGCCCACCCCCCAGCCACTGCTCCCCCCGAAAGCGAGCTTCATGACCGCCATCGACCCCACCGCCCACCTGACCGACGAGCAGATCGAGGAGCTCGGCCGCGAACTCGACGCGATCCGCGACGAGGTCATCGCGAGCCGCGGCGAGAAGGACGCGGCCTACATCCGCAAGGTCATCTCGGCGCAGCGCAAGCTGGAGCTGACGAGCCGCGGCATCCTGCTGTTCTCGTTCTTCCCGCCCGCGTGGATCATCGGCACCGCCGGCCTGTCCGTGGCGAAGATCATGGACAACATGGAGATCGGCCACAACATCCTGCACGGCCAGTGGGACTGGATGCGCGACCCGAAGATCCACTCCACCACCTGGGAGTGGGACCACGTGTCCCCGGCCGATCAGTGGAAGCACTCGCACAACGAGCTGCACCACACGTACACCAACGTGATCGGCAAGGACAACGACCTCGGCTACGGCATCATGCGCGTCGACGAGGACCAGAAGTGGCACCCGATGCACCTCGGGCAGCCGGTGTGGAACTTCATCAACGCCTGCTTCTTCGAGTACGGCATCGCCGCGTACGACCTGGAGCTCGGCAAGAACCTGCACAAGCGCCGCCGCAAGAACCCCGAGTTCCGCGCGCGGGCCAAGGCCGTGGGCCGCAAGATCCGCAAGCAGGTGCTCAAGGACTACGTGATCCACCCGCTGCTGTCGGGCCCGTCGTTCCTCACGACGCTCGCCGCGACGTTCACCGCGAACCTGATCCGCAACCTGTGGTCGCACTCGGTGATCATGTGCGGTCACTTCCCCGAGGGCGTGCAGACCTTCGAGCGCCGCTCGATCAAGGGCGAGACGCGCGGCCAGTGGTACCTGCGCCAGATGATGGGTTCCGCGAACATCAGCGGCAGCAAGGCCATGCACTTCATGACGGGCAACCTGTCGCACCAGATCGAGCACCACCTGTTCCCCGACCTGCCGAGCAACCGGTACGCCGAGGTCGCGGTGAAGGTCAAGGCGCTGTTCGAGAAGTACGAGCTCGACTACGTGACCGGCCCGCTGCCCAAGCAGGTCTTCTCGGCGTGGCACAAGGTCTTCCGCCTGTCGCTGCCGAACCGCAAGCCGAAGGTCAAGAAGACCGCGGACCGTGACAAGGAACTGGTCGCGGCCTGAGACAAGCAATGGTTTAGATCTTTCGGCCGTACCGGCGACACCGCCGAGTTCGGTGAGATTCCTTCGTAGGGCCCGAGCGACACCCCTGCTGCTTCATCGGGCCCTCCGACGGAGGAACCTATGCGAAGGGTCTACCTCGTCGCGGCCACCCTGCTCACGGCCGCGACGATCCACACGCCTGCCACGAACGCGGCCCCCGCGGCCGCGGCGATCACCGAAACCGTCTACGTCGAGTCCACGATCGACAGTGACTCCGACGGCAAGCTCGACCGCATCGCGGCCGACGTCATGCGGCCCGACACGGCCGAACGCGTGCCGATCGTGATGGAGGCCAGCCCCTACTACGGACTGGGCGCCGCGGCCGCGTCGTCCATGACCGTGCCGCGCGGCTTCGGCCGCTGGTACGACGAGTACTTCGTGCCGCGCGGGTACGCCGTCGTCGAGATGGAGATGCAAGGCACCTCCCGCTCGACCGGCTGCCCGACGACGGGCGGTCCCGAGGACACGGCGAGCGTCCGCGCGGTCGTCGACTGGCTGAACGGCCGCGCGAAGGCGTTCTACGCGGACGGCCGGGCAGCGGTCGCCAGCTGGAGCACCGGCAACGTCGGCATGCTCGGCGTCTCCTACAACGGCACGCTGCCCAACGCGGCGGCCGCGGCGAACATCCCCGGCGTCAAGACGATCGTGCCGATCGCGGCGATCTCCAGCTGGTACGAGTACGCGCGTGACCAGGGGATCGGCTACAAGGGCTGGGAGTCGAACTACCCGACGTACCTCGCCAACTACGTCGTGAGCGCGGCGCAGAAGTCCAAGTGCAAGCCGGTGTTCGACAAGCTGTCCGCCGACGACGGCGACGAGTCGTGGGACTACACGTCGTTCTGGAAGGCCCGCGACTACCGGCCCGGTGCGCAGAACACGACCGCGTCGGTGTTCGTCGTGCACGGCCAGGCCGACTGGAACGTCAAGCCGTCGCAGTTCGGCCGCTGGTGGAAGGAACTCGAGAGCCACGACGTGCCGCGCAAGATCTGGCTGCACCGCGGTGGTCACCTCGACCCGATCTCGTTCCGCCAGGCCGAGTGGCAGCGCGTGATGGGCCTGTGGATGGACCACTGGCTCAAGGGCGCCGACAACGGGATCATGTCCGAGCCCATGGCCGACGTGCAGAAGCCGGACGGCAGCTGGGAGCAGGCCGCCTCGTGGCCGCGCCCGGACACCCGCGACACCACGCTGTACTTCGGTCCTGCGTCCGGTGGCATGTCCGGCTCGCTGACCACCACTCCGGTCACGAGCGGCACGCACCGCCTCGCCGCGAACGCGAACATCAGCGAGGCCAGCATGATGGCCAACCCGGAGACCGCGAACACCAACAGGCTCGCCTACGTGACCCCGCCGCTGACCAAGGACACGCGGTTGTCCGGTGAGGTCAGCCTGACCGTCCGGGTCGCCTCGAACCGGGCGTCGACGCCGCTCACGGCGTTGCTGGTGGACTACGGCCCGAGCACGCAGACCGTGCTGAGCGAACGCAGCCCGTTGCAGCTCTCGACCGAGGTGTGCGGCAAGAACGACCTGCGGGACAAGACCGGCTGCGCCCGTCCGCCGGACGTCTCGGTCCAGGCCGTCACCGCGACGATGCTGACCAAGGGTGCCATCGACGCCAAGAACCGGCTGTCGCTGGAGACCGCGACCCCGTTGCCCACCAACGGGACCACCGCGGACGTCACCTGGAAGCTGCACGCCCGTGACGCGCTGATCCCGGCAGGGCACCGGATCGGCATCGTGCTCGTCACCAACCACAACGCCTACCTGGCGTCGGACTCGGCGGCGAGCGGTGTGTCGCTGAACGTGTCGCTGGGCGCGAGCAAGGTGGTGCTGCCGATCGTCGGGGGAGTGGTGCCCCGCTGACAGCGCAACGGTGAACCGGTGAGCTGACGGACCGGGGCCTGCGCACTTCACAGTGCGCAGGCCCCGGTCTCATTAGCCTGGCGCGATGCTGCTCGCGGCCATCCCGAGTCCGACCCAGGGCGTCTGGCACCTCGGCCCGGTGCCGATCCGCGCCTACGCGTTCTGCATCATCGCCGGCGTCCTCGTCGCCGCCTGGCTGACCGAACGCCGCTACGTCCAGCGCGGCGGCCGGCCCGGGGTGGTCAACCAGATCGCCACCTGGGGCGTGCCGTTCGGCATCGTCGGCGCCCGGCTCTACCACGTGGCCACGTCCTGGCAGCCGTACTTCGGTCCCGGCGGGAACCCCGTGAAGGCCCTGTACATCTGGGAAGGCGGGATGGGCGTCTGGGGCGCGATCGCGTTCGGCGCCCTCGGAGCGTGGATCGGGGCGAAGCGGGCCGGCGTCGCACTACCTCCGCTGGCCGACGCTGCGGCGCCGGGAATCCTGCTGGCGCAGGGGATCGGCCGTCTCGGCAACTGGTTCAACAACGAGGTGTACGGCGCGCCGACCGACCTGCCGTGGGCTCTGACGATCCACGAGTGGGACCAGGCCGCCGGTCGCGCGGTGACCGGGCCGGACGGGCTCGCGGTGGTGCTGGGCACGTTCCACCCGGCGTTCCTGTACGAACTGCTGTGGACCTTCGCCGCGGCCGCGGTGGTGATCTGGGCCGACCGCCGGTTCACCCTCGGGCACGGCCGGGCGTTCGGCCTGTACGTCGTGCTCTACACGCTGGGCAGGCTGTGGATCGAGGCGTTGCGGATCGACGAGGCGAACACGATCCTCGGCCTGCGCCTGAACATCTGGACGTCGGCGCTGGTGTGCCTGGCTGCCGCCGCGCTGACCGCGTGGTCGGCGCGGCGGCATCCGGGCAGGGAGGACCTCAGGTCAGCTTCGGCGCCGAGTTGTACGCCTCCGCCAGCAGCCGCGGGTTCCGGACCGACCTCTGCGGATCGATCGTGACCGTGCGGACCTCACCGGGCAGCAACCAGAAGTAGTTGTCGCTGTACAGGGTCGGCAGCACGCGGTCGGTGCCGTTGCGCTCGCGCAGCGACAGCCGGACCATCGCGGCCACGGTCCTGCCGGTGTTGCGGATGATTGCGGTGTAGCCGTTCTTGGTGGTGCTCAACGTGGTCTGCAGCTGCGTGTAGGCCAACTGGTTGAGCGCGTGCATCGACTCCGGTGTGCGGTAACGCCAGTAGACGTTCTCGGACAACTGCTTGCCTGTGGAGTCGGTGAGGGTCAGGCGCAGCAGGTGGAACGCGGGCAGTGCGTCGTCGAACGGCACGGTGAACAGCTTGCTCGCCGAGGTGGCGGCCACGTCGAGCTTCTGCTGCTGTGCTTGGCCTATCGCCTTGCCGTCCAGGCCGAGCAGCTGCGCCTTGACGGTGGCGCCGGTCAGCGCGGCCGCGGTGTGGTTGACGGCGGTGACCTGCCAGGTCGTCGGGTCGGCCTGGACGTGCCGCTGCTCGCAGCCCTTGCGGGAGCCGTAGTAGCTGCCGTTGACGTCCATGTCGTAGTCGTAGGTCTGCCACACCGTGCTGTGCCACGCGGGGTGCGACATCCACAGCAGCACGCCCGTGGCGTCGTTCCACAGCCGCGAGTTCCACGCCTCGAAGATCGCGCGCATGTTCTCGTAGTTGACGAACTGCGCCTTGCGGGTGAACTCCTCCAGGCTGCTCGACGGCGCGAGGCGGGCGTCGATCGCGGCCTTGTAGCCGTTCGGCTGCTGGTTGCTGTTCTCCGACCAGTCGTGGTGGTACCAGGCCTCCCCGATCGGCCAGCCCGCGTTGCCCTGCCCGACGAGGTTGCGCATGCTCTCGGCCACGGACACCGTGGGCAGGCCGATCTCGCTCCAGAACCCGAACTTCCCGCCCGTGGCCTCGCCGGTGCCGTACGAGCGCGGGTCGACCCACCGGTACGTGCCGTCGCCGGTGATCACGCCGCTCGCCGAGTTCGGCTGGTACATCAGGTCGGTGTTGGTGTGGACGATCTCCCGCAGCACCTTGTCGACGGAGGAGGGCGGGCTGCCCTCGTTGCAGCCGAACCACACCACGCAGCACGGGTGCGAGCGGTAGCGCAGCACGGTGTCCTCGGCCTGCGCGAAGAACTGCTCGTGGTTCGCGGGATCGGACGACCAGCCGAGCCAGAACTCGTTCCACAGCAGGATGCCGTACCGGTCGCAGGCGTCGAACAGCTCCTCGCGGTACGACGAGCCGACCCAGTTGCGGATCATCGTGAAGTTCATGTCCTTGTGCAGCGCGACGGCCGCGTCCGCGCGCGAGGCGGGCATGCGGCGCAGCAGCTCGTCCCAGCCCCAGCTGCCGCCGCGGGCGAAGATCTTGACGCCGTTGACGAGGATGATCAGTGGCTTGGGGGAGTTGTCCTTCGACGCCACGTCGGTCCAGGTGTCGCTGTCCTGCGAGACCTGGATCTTGTACGTGGCGGCGTAGGCGGTCTCCCAGCGCAGGACCACGCGGTCGAACGAGGTGGCGGCGCCGAGGTCGACCTGCACCCACTCGTTGTCGTTGTAGTTCGAGGTCCAGCGCGACTTCGGGTCGCCGTCGGTGACGGCACCGGGTGAGGTCCAGTCGGCGGCCGACGACGCCGTGGCGGTCTTGCCGCGCGCCAGGTCGGTGTCCGGAGCCCCGCTGTCCACCACGGACATCGTGAAGACCGAGAAACCCCAGTTGGTGGCCCGCTTCAGGCCCTGCATCCGGACGTAGCGCGCCTGCTGGGAGGGGAACTCGACGGTCTGCTCGGCGGCACCGTCGACGATCGTGATCGGCAGGTCGTACTGGTAGGTGACCTGGCGGATGCCGAACTTGCGCTTCTTGCGGTCGCTGACCGCGCCACCGACGGTCGCCGTCAGCGTCAGGTCGTGCAGGACGGGCTCGCCGTACCCGTTGGGCCACCACAGCTTCGGGTTCCTGATGCGCAACTGGGGGTGGGTGGCCGGGGCGAAGACGACGTCCGACTCGGCGTTCGGCGGCACGGTGACAGCCTTGCTGACCTCGACGCCGTCGAACTCGGCGGTGACGGTGACGTTCTTCGCGGTGGCCTCGACGTTGCGGACGGGCACGGTGAACGTGACCTCGGCCGTCGTCTTGTCCGGCAGCACGGTGTCGATGCGCGGGTCGCCGACCACCACGGCACCGGTCGAGCGCAACCGGACGTGGTTCCAGATGCCGGAGGCGCGGTCGCGGACGGCGGGCATCCAGTCCCAGCCCGACACCGCGAGGTAGGTGGGGGAGTTCTTGAACATCGTGCTGTTCGCGCCGACCCACGCCTCACCGCGCGGCCCCTTGTCGCCGGGGCTGCCGGGGTACGGCATGGGCGTGATCTTCACGGCCAGGTTCTGGTCGCCGGACCGCTTCAGGGCCGTGGTCACGTCGATCACGGCCCGGCCGAACGGGTTGCTCTGCGCGCCGATCTTGGCTCCGTTGAGCCAGAACTCGGCCTCGTGGTTGATGCCGTCGAACTCGAGCCAGACGTGCCGGCCCGCCGAGGTGTCGAGGCCGCGCGGCAGGCCGAACGTGCGGCGGTACCACCACGTGTGCCGCGACAGGGCCTCCGGGATCTGGAGGTTGTTCATGCCGTGCACCGGATCGGGCAGGTGGCCCTGCTCGACCAGCGACGCGAGCACCGTGCCGGGAACGGTCGCGGGCACCCAGCCGCGGGTGTCGACGCCCGGACCCGACATCGCGGCGCCGTCCTGGACCGGAGCGAGGTCCGCCATGGTGAGCACCCAGCCCGACTCGAGCGGCACCGAGCCGTCAGCGGCCACGGTCAGCGCGGGGTTCTCGTGGTTCTGGACCGGCCAGTTGGTCCAGCCCCGGACGGCGGGGCGGGTGTCACCGCTGGTGCCGAAGACCTGGAGACCGTTGAGGCCCAACGGGTTCGTCGTCGATCTGCGCGTGGCCGAGAACCGGACCCAGCGCCCCTTGACCGCCGGAGCCAACGGGACGGTGACCACGCCACCGGTACCGGACTCGGCGTGGTGGACCGTCCTCCACGTCCGGCCGTCGTCGGACACGTCGAGGTCGAACGCCACCGCGTAACTGGACAGGACCTCCGTGCCGAGGGTCTCGGCCCGCGACGCGTTCGCGTCGAACGCCGGGTCACCGGGCCTCGCCTCGAACGTCAGCACCACCGAACTGATCTCGCACCGCCCCTGCAGGTCGACGACCAGCCACTGCCCGTCGCCCTGCCCGGCCCGCCAGCCGGAGCCCCGCACCCCGACCTGCGCCAGACCGTCCACGGCGAACTGCCCCGGCGTGGCCGCGTAGTCCGTCGACGACACCGACACGGGCCGGAACAACGCGAGGTCGATCTCTTCCCGCTGTGCCACCTCCGGCGCGGCCGACGCGGTCCTCGCCAGGAGGCCGCTCACGCCGAACCCGGCGAGCAATCCGCCTCCCACGCCCAGCGCCTGTCGCCGCGACACGCCGCTGCCGAAGTCCTGCGCCATTGCGAGCTCCGATCCCTGTCCTGACAACGTTGCCAGAAAGCTTCGGTCTCGTTACCTGGCTGGTCAACAAGACAAGCGAGACAGGATTTGGCGACGCAGACATCGATGTCAGCAGCCGGTGGACGGGCAGGTGCGGTGGCCAGGGAGAACGGTACTGCGTGGTGTCTGTCCCGGTCGGGACCGTGCGAAAGACCGGTACGAGCGGTGAACGCCGCCGAGGGCCGCAGGTCCCTCGGCGGCTCAAGCGGGTCATGCCGGCCGGACCACCGCCGTGACGGTGATGTCCACGTACCGGCCGATCAGCAAGCGCGGCGCGCGAACACCCAGGGTCCGGCGGTCGAGCCGGGTGGTCGCGGTCAGCACCGCCTCCGCCCCCTCCGCGGAGGACAGGGTGACCACGCCGTCCAGTTCGGTCGCCGCACCCCGCGCGGACAACGTGCCGGTGACGTGCCAGCCGGACCCGTCCGCCCGCGCGGACGTCGAGTGGAACGTCATCGTGGGGTGCCGGTCCAGGTCGAGCAGGTTCGGTTTGCGCAGGTCCAGGTCGCGGCGCGCGTTCCCCGTGTCGATCGAGCCCAGGTCGAGGGTGCCGTGGACGGCCAGCAGCGCGCCGTCCGCGCCGATCTCGAGGGTGCCCGCGGTGACGGGCACGGTGCCGTGGACACCGCGTCCGAGGTTGGCGACCTCGAACGACGCGGTGCTGCGGCGCACGTCCGCCCGCCAGACGCCGGAAGTGAGGGTGCTCGTGGCGGTCATGACCGCGCTCCGGTGTGCTCGACGACGGTCAGCACCGGGTAGACCTCGACCCGATCGGCGCCCGGCAGCAGCGCCGCGTCCTCGCCGGGCAGCAGGTGGGTGCCCATGATCGCGGTCTGGACGTCCGCGAGCGCCTGTTCGGACTCGGCGATCGTCAGCACGATCTCGGCGCCGTCGGACTTCCGCAGCACGTAGGTCCTGATGGTGCCCGGCACCGACCGGGCCACGGGCTCGATCCGTTCCCTGGCCGCGAAGTCCGCGGCGGCGAGCAGTTCGGCGCTGCGGGGGCCGTCGAAGTAGGTGAGCTGTGCGTACATGGTCGCCTCCTCGGGTTGGTGCACCGAGTCTCACCACCGGCGCGCCCGCGCGGATCCGTGCCAGCACGGAGGTCACGCACCGGGCGTGACGAGGCCCGTCTCGCAGGCGAGGACGACGGCCTGGGGCCCGGAGACGGCACCGCCCGCAGCGCCCGCACACGCTCGGTGTGAGGGCATCGCGGCGCCACCGCCTCCGCGCCTGCCACCGGACGAACTCCCGGGACACCGCCTACCGCGTCGCGATCGCCAGCAGGTCGGCGGCGGGTCCCCGCGGCGCCCGCCCGGCCGGCCACACCGCCCGCAGCGCCCGGTGCAGGTCGACGTCACCGACCTGGACCCGCACCAGCGTGCGGGCGGCGACGTCCGCGGCCACCGTGTGCAGGCTCAGCACCGCCGGGCCGATGCCGCCGATCGCGGCCGCCTTGATCGCCGTCGTCGACGACATCTCCAGCAGCGGCCCGGCGGACTCGGTGATGCCGGCGGCCGCCAGCGCGTGCTCCCAGGCCTGGCGCGTGCCCGAACCGGGTTCCCTGCTGACCAGCGGCGTCGCGGCGGCCCTGGTGGCGGTGACCCTGCGGCGCCTGGCCCAGGGATGTCCGGGAGCCACGACGAGCACCAGTTCGTCGTGCGCCACCACGCGGGACGCCAGGCCCGCCGGGACGTCGGTGCTCTCGATGAACCCCAGGTCGGCCTTGTCCGCCAGCACCTGCTCGGCCACGTGCACCGAGTTGCCCGCCGTCAGCACCGTGGCGGTGTCCGGGCTGGTGGACCGCAGCGCGATCAGCCACGCGGGCAGCAGGTATTCGGCGACGGTGAGGCTCGCGGCGATCCTGAGGTGGCTCTGGCGGTCCGCGCGCAGGCTGGTGATGCCGGCGTCGAGGTCGGCCGCGCGCGCCAGGACCTGGGCCGCCCAGCCGGCGACGAGCTGGCCCGCCGTGGTGAGGCGCGCGCCGTGCGGGGTGCGTTCGAGCAGCGTGACGCCGACGCGGCCCTCGAGGGTGCGGAGGCGTTCGCTGGCGCTGGGCTGGGACATGCCGTGCGCCTGGGCCGCGCGGCCGATGCTGCCCAGCTCGGCGACGCTCAGCAGGAGGTCGAAGCTGGTCAGGTCGGCGACCCTGGACGGCAGAGGCATAGGGACAGCCTATGTGCACATCGGTGATTGCCGTCTACCGGAGGAGCGCGGGCACGAGGATTGTCATGTCGTGACCGCTCTCGCACCTCGACCACACCGTGCCCCAGAGGTGCGACGAGCGGCGCCCTTCGGGCCGAACCTCTTCGCGTCCGTGATGGGGACGGGGATCGTCGCCACGGCCGGGGCGTCCCTGCCCGGTCTGCGCACCGCCGCCACGGTGGTGTGGGCCCTGGACGCCGCGCTGCTCGTCCTCCTCGTGACCGCCGCGCTGCGGCGCTGGACGTGGACGACGGTCCGCGAGCAGTTCGCCGACCCGGTGATGGCGCAGTTCTGGGGTGCGCCGCCGATGGCGCTCATGACCGTCGGCACCGGCGCGGTGCTGCTCGGCGAGGACTGGATCGGGCTGCCCGCGGCCCTCGCGCTCGACTGGACACTGTGGACGGTCGGCACGCTGCTCGGGCTGGCGACGTCGGTGCTGGTGCCGCTGCGGATGATCGGCAGCGGCGAACGCGCGTTCGCCGGGTGGCTGATGCCCGTGGTGCCGCCGATGGTGTCCGCCGCCTCCTGCGCGGTGCTGGCGCGGCACGTGGCGGAAGGCCCGTCCCGGCAGGCACTGGTGCTCGGGTGTTACGCGCTGTTCGGCGTGAGTCTGTTCGCGACGATGGTGATCGTGCCGCAGATCTGGCAGGGGCTGGTGCGGCACGGACTCGGCGCCGCCTCGACCGTGCCGACGCTGTGGATCGTGCTCGGGCCGCTGGGCCAGTCGATCACCGCGGCGAACCTGCTGGCCGGTGTGCCCGTGCTGCCCGGCCAGACCGCGTTCGGCGTGCTGTACGGGACGATCGCGTGGGGGTTCGCGTTGCTGTGGGTGGCGCTCGCGGCGGCGGTGACCGTGCGGACCGCCCGGCGCGGACTGCCGTTCGCGTTGACGTGGTGGAGCTTCGTCTTCCCGCTCGGCACGCTGGTGACCGGGACCAGTGCGCTCGCGGCGCGGGTGCCGTCGGCGATGTTCTCCGTCGTCGCCGTGGTGCTGTACGGCGCGCTCGTGGCCGCGTGGATCACCGTGGCCGTTCGGACGCTGCTGACCCGCTGATCTCAGTGAGAAGTGGCCGATCGACATGACCACCGATTCCACCGGTATCACCGGCGATTTCCGCCACACCCGTGGAAAAGCGCCCCTGACCAGCAAGATCACCACCACCCCGAAAACCTTAAAACCATTTAAAACCAACAACATCGACTCCTCTTTGAACCCGCTCCGTGACCTCCCCGTAGTCATCGGTACAACACCGCCCGACCCCCCGAGGAGACACAGAATGGGCGCTCGACACCGCAAGCCCGCCATGATCGGCGCGGGCGCCGTGCTGGCGGTCGCTGCTGTCGCCGGTGGCATCTTCGCCTTCAGCGGCACCAACTCGAACGCGGCTGAGGACTGCGGCGGACTGGACACCGCCCTGCAGAACAACCTGAACTTCATCGCGGGCCAGCAGGCCAACCCCGACGCCCAGTCGGACGCGCGCATCCAGAACCGCCAGCAGGTGGTCAACCTCATCAACCAGCGCCGTGCGGCGGCCGGGTGCGGCAACAACGTGCAGGCCAAGCCCGAAGCCGGGCAGGCCGCGACGTCCGGTGAGGACTGCGGCGGGCTCGACAAGGCGTTGCAGAACAACCTGAACTTCATCGCCGGGCAGAAGGCCGCCCCGGACTCCCAGTCCGAGGCCCGCATCGCGAACCGGCAGGCCGTGGTCGACCTCATCCAGCAGCGGCGCAAGGCGGCGGGCTGCGCGGGTGACGGCGGCGCGGGCAACGCGAACGCCGGCCAGGGCAACGCGAACCAGGGCAACGCCGGTAACAACGGTGGCAACCAGGCCCAGCCCACGCAGCAGCCCCAGCAGCCCGACGCGAACCAGGGTGCCGGCGACGGCGCCACCGGCCAGCAGGTCTGCAACGGCTCCACCGTCACGCTCTCCGGTGAGGGTGGCGCGCCGGCCGCGTCCAGCGGCACGTTCCCGATCGGCACCACCCTGAAGGTCACCAACCTGGACAACAACAAGTCCACGACCGTCAAGGTCGCGTCGGTGTCCGGCAGCTGCGCGCTGCTGAACAACGCGGCCTTCGAACAGGTCCGCGAGCCCGGCAAGTTCCTCATCCGCAACGCGCGCATCGAGAAGATCGGCTGATCTGTCCGCAAAGGACGGTCAGAACAGCACGGCGGGCGGGTGTTCCCTTCAAGGCGCGGGGGAACAGCCGTCCGCCGTGCTGTTTCGCGCTCACTGGGAATAGTGATCTCAGGTGTGGCCACCGACCCGTCCGGAGTGAGACTTTAAAAGCCGTGACGGACAAAGCGACGGCGCCATCTGTCCTGCGGAACACCGCGTTCCTGCGGCTGTGGACCGGCACCACCGCGTCGGGGCTCGCGATGTGGGCGCTGCCGTTCGTGCTGGGCCTCGCCGTGCTCGAACGCTCGATCACCGCCGTGGAGCTCGGTGTCGTGCTCGCCACCAGAACCGTCGGTTTCCTCGTCGCCGTTCCCGTCGCCGGTGTCCTCGCCGACCGGCACTCGCGTCGCCGCGTCGTCTTCTGGTCGTGCCTCACGGGTGCGGTCATGACACCGGTGATCGCGCTCGGCATGGGCCGGTCGCTGCTCCTCATGGCCGTCGCGGCCGCGGTCGTCGGCGCGGGTCAGGGCGGGTGCCGGCCCGCGTTCCAGGCGTTGGTGGCCGAGGTGGTGCCGGAGCCGCAGCGGCAGCAGGCCAACGCCGCCACGACGCTCGCCATCAGGGTCACGACGCTGGTCGCGCCGAGCCTCACCGCCCTCGCGGCCCTCGTCACCGACGCGAAGGTGCTGCTGGTCGTCACGGCCGTGCTCTGGCTGGTCGCGGCGCTCGTGCCGCCCAAGGGTGGCGACGCACCGGCCCGGACGACCGGGAGGACGAGCTTCGCGGCGGACTTCCTCGACGGTCTGCACGAAGCCCGCCGGCACCCGTGGCTGCTCGCCGGCCTCGGCGCGCTGACCTCCATGGTCGCCCTCGGCTACTCCGCCACGGCCGTGCTGCTGCCGGTGGTGAGCCGCGACCGCTACGGCACGGAGGCGGTGCTGGCGGCGGCCACGACCGCGTACACGATCGGCGCGCTGGCGGGAGCCGCGCTGATGGCCCGCTGGCGCCCGAGGACACCGGGCTGGACCGCGCTGGCCGGCATGGCCTGCTACGGCCTCGTCCCGCTCGCCCTGCTCCTGCCGGTGCACCCGTTCGTGCTGATCGCCGCGTACGTGGTGGGCGGCATCGGGATGGAGCTGTTCAACGTCCCCTGGTTCACCGCGGTCCAGCGCGAGGTCGAACCGGGCAAGCTCGCCCGCGTCTCCTCGCTCGACTTCCTGCTGTCCTTCGGCCTCGCCCCGGTCGGGCTGGCCTTCATGGCCCCGGCCGTCGACGAGTTCGGCAGCGGTGTCGTGCTCGGCGCCTGCGCCGTCGTCTGCTTCGCCGCCCCCGCGGCCGCCGCGCTGGTGCCGTCCTCGAAGGGGTTCACCAGGTCCAGCTGAAGCCGCGCACCCCGGGCCGCACGTCCAGCGCCACGTCCAGCAGGGTGCGGCCGGGAGCGACGGACGACCCGTCCGCGAGCTGCAGGACCGAGGTGGGGGCGTCGCCCTCGAACGTCACCTCCAGCACGTACTCCCGCGTCGGCAGCCGGAACTTGCGCTCGTAGTTCGACGCGGGCGGGCACGGGTCCTGGTTCACGAGCTCGTGCTCGATCACGACGCTCTCACCCTTGCGCAACGGCCGTTCGAACAGCAGCTCCGCGACCAGCAACCCCTCGGCAGGCTCCCGCACGACCTGCCCGACCGTGCAGTTCTTCAACGCGTTGACATGCGGCAACGGCCGGTCGTGGTCGTCGAGGTGCATGATCACGACCCACCGGTCGGGCCCGCTCATGGACGCCGACAGGACCTGCCGCGACCGGAAGACCCGTTCGGTGCGGTCGGCCCCGATCGTCACGAAGTCCTGCTGGCTCACCCGCAGCAGCTGGTCGTCCCACTGGGTGTCGAGGTCGTGCAACGCGTGCTCGACGGGCGCCGGGAACGGCCAGAACGCGGACATGGGCGCCGGTGCACCGCGCAACCAGCGGCCACGAGGCCGGGGCGGACCGAGGAGCTCGGACAGGTGGCCCGGCGGCACCTGCAGGATGTGCTCCAGGTGGACGACGGCCTGCAGCGACTTCTGCCGCTCCGGTCGGCTGCGGCCGGTCTGCCAGTAGCTCAGCGTCGCCATGGAGACGGAGACGCCGTTCTGCGAGAGGTGCTCGCGCAGGCGCTCCAGACCGAGACCGCGATTCGTGATCGCCGTCCGGAGAGCCTGCGCGAACTCGTCCACGCTGGTCACGCTAATGCATCTGCACGTCCTGCTGCACCCCTCCCGGAGGCTGGTACCGCCGGTAGGTGACCTGGCCGCCGTCGAGCACCAGCTCGACCTCGACGGTGTCGGGGAACGGCGGTCCCAGCGGGCGCAGCAGCTCCGGCTCGCGGCCTGCCTGGTGGATCCGGATGTTGACGCCCTGCTCCGTCGCGATCAGGTGTCCGAGCAGGTCACGGGCGTTGTAGAAGCCGTTGTTCTCGGCCGGGTCGCTGTGCATCCGCCAGTTGAGGTTCTCCACCAGCGCCCCGTACAGGTGGCCCTGGTGCATCGGGCGGCCGACGGAGTAGTCCGCGACGGCCTTCGTCACGGCCTGGTGGGTCGCCGCCAGGCTCACCACCTGCCGGCGCAACGCCACCGGGTCGACACCGCGGGCCTCACCGATGACGGCGTACAGACCGTTGCTCGTCACCGGTGGCACGGGCTGGCGCACCAGCACGCTCTCGTTGAGGTAGCGCAACTGCCGCTGCGTGGTGCTGACGTGGTCGGACGACACCAGCCCGTGCGCCGCGACGACCTTGTGCTCCTTCTGGATGCCCGCCTGCACCTGGTCGAACGGCGCGGGCATCGGCGCGGACACCGCCGGGTTCATCCGGTTCTTCTGCGGTGCGCCGAGCTGGGTCTCCACCTTCTTCGGCGGGTTCCACGTGTTCGTGGTCCGACCCTCGGCGGGTGGCAGGAACGGCTCGACCACGGCGTGGTCACCGGTGCCGAGGCGTTCGCGCTCCTCGGCGAACTTCGTGCCCGCCTTGGCGGACTTGCCGTCGAGGAACCGCTCCGACACGTTCGGCAGCGCGGTGTGCGACTGCGGCAGCTTGCCGTCCTTGATCAGCCCGTAGGCGATCCGGGACAGGTCGGTGCCGGTGTCGCCCCCGACGAAGTCCGTCGTGAACGCCTCGCCGCGCACCGGGTGCCGGTTGTTCTGGACGTCCACCTTGGCCAGTTCCAGCGCCGCGTCCATGCCCGCGGCGTCGGCCGGGGTGTGCAGCTTCACGATCTCCGTGGCGTAGAACCGGTTGAGCGACTGGCCGAGCTGCCCGAACTCCGCCTGGCCCTCGCCGAACCGCACCTTCGGCTCCACGAGCGGCACCAGGCCGTCGACGAACAGGTTGGGCTCCGGCGTGTAGGGCAGCAGCGGGTGGATGCCCTGCTGCGTCCGGCGCGCCTGCATGTCCGCGTCGATCGCCTGGACGAACTTCTCGTAGAAGCCCGCCTCGGCGAGCTTGTCCCGCAGCGCCTCCTTCTGCGCGTCCGAGGTCTTCGAGTCGCCGTTGATGCGGTCGAGGACGTCGCTGTGCAGCTTCTCCGGGGTGACGGCGACCCGGTAACCGCCGCCGATCAGCAGCGGCCGCGACGGGTCGCCCGCTTCGTCACCGACGCGACCGTCGATCAGCTGGGTGACGTGGTCGAAGACGTGCCCGCCCTGGCGGGTCGTGCGGTCGCCCGCGTCGAAGTCCATGACCGACACGTACGGGTGCGTCCCGTTGGCGGCCAGCGCCGTCACCGCGAACTCGTGGGCGTTGCTGTCCAGCGTGGCGTTGCGCGTCTCGCCGAACTTGAAGCCCTTGCGCCCGTGGGGAACGCTCACCAGCGCGACGGGCTCGGTGCGCCCGTTCATCGTCGGTGCGTGGGCCGCCATCGCGGCGTCGATCTCCGCCTGCGTCGAGGCGTTCACGCCGAGCACGAACGCCACGCGGCCGTCCACGTCCTGCGCTCCGGCCATGACGCCGTCGATCACGCTGTCGAGCTGGTCGAGCTCGCTCGCCCGCACGATCATGCTCACCACGAACGACGGCTTCTCGTTGTTCGCGATGCCGTCCCGCGTCCGCTGCAGGTAGTTCGCGGCGGTGATCGGCGTCAGGACCTGACCGTTCGCGAGGTTCTCGAACGCCGCGTTCTGCACGCCGTTCTCGTTGTCCAGCACGACGTGCCGGTCGGTCATCTCGACGTCGGTGTCCTCGATGGACATCTCGGCGAGGTCCTCGCGGGCGCGCTTGACGGCATCACCCGCCGGGTCGGCCGGCAGGTGCTCGTTGCCGCGCTTCGGCATGTTCGGCGCCGGCAGGTCCGACCGCTCCGCGACCTCGGGCTGCGGCCTGTTGTGCGACTGCAGCGCCTTCATCCGGTTCTCGACCAGCTCCAGGTGCCGCGGCTTGAGCCTGGCGTCCGCCTTGTCGATGCCCTGGGTCATCGGGGTGTTGTCGTTGACGACGTGACCCCGGCCGTCCTGGTGCTGGAAGATCGGCTTCACGTCGCCGGGCTCGAGGTACTCGTCGCGCAACCCGACGAAGTGCCCGACCTCGTGGGCCAGGCGCCGCGCGTCCGTGTGCGCGGGCCAGGTGAGCTGGTTGGCCCGCCCCTGCGGGTCGTTCGTGACGTCGATCGTGGCGTGCGCGTCAGCGGGGTCGTTCGTGAACTCGACCGTGACGTGGAACTGCTCGCCGCTGGGCAGCCGGTAACCCTGGTTGTACATCTCCTCGACGCCCGCGAGCGTGCGCTGCCGCACGTCGGCGTCGCCGCCGTTCAGGTGCAGCCGGACGGTGAAGTCCCGCACCGGCACGCCGTCGACGTCCAGGACGCGGTTGTCGTAGGCGATCGGGCCGCGCCAGGCCTTCATGGAGATGCCGTGCGGGCCGACCTTGGTGGAGTCGAGGACACCGCCGTCCTCACCGCGCACCCAGCTGGTGGCCGGGGTCGTGGCACGGGCGTCGGCGATGGCCTGCGAGGACACCGGGTCCCGCGGGTCGAACCACGGCGCGCTGGAGTCGGTGCTGTGCAACGAACTCGGGTCCGCGGGCGGCTGGTGCGACACGGGCGCGTCGACCGGGGGAGCGGACGGTTCCGCATCCGGGTCGTCGTCGACCATGCCGTACGACTGCAGGGTCTCCTTCAGCTCGTTGACCAGCTTCGGCGTCAGGTCGACGTCGAGCTTCGCGCCCAGTTCGGCCCGGTTGTCGGTGACTGCCCGGGTGAACACCTCGGGGTCGACCAGGCCGTCCGGCACGAGCTTCGACTTGGCGAGCACCTCGTGCACCCACAGCGCCTGGTGGGACGACTCCGTGCCCTGGAGCGCGACCTTGTTCATGGAGTCCGCCAGCGGCGGGGCGCCCATGATGTCGAGGAGGGCGGTCTCCTGCGCCATGTTGAAGGCGCGGTTGTAGCCCTTCTCGTGGTTGAACACCTCGGACGCGATCCTCGCGGGATCGGCCGAGTAGGTGGCGCTGCCCTCGAGCGTGCTCCACAGCTGGTGCGACCAGTCGCCGAACCTGCCGGGGTCCTCGGCGAACGCCGTGAGCTGCTGGCTCTCGATGATCGGCCGCTTGAACTGGTCGTTGAACGCCTTCGTGACGGCGTCGAGGCCGTGCTCGTCGATCAACGCCGAGATCTCGTCGGAGCGGGTGTGCAGGACCACCGACGCGCGGAGCAGGTGCAGGCCGGCCTCGTGGTCGAGGTAGGTCCGGGGCTTGCCCTCGAGCTCGGCCTTCACCTGGTTCATCAGCGGGGTGGCCGTGTCCATGGCCTCGTCGGTGAGGGCGAGGAGCTTGGCCTCGGCCTCGGGGAGCGGGGCCGGGGCGGACGGGGGGAGGAGGTCGGAGCGGTCGGTGGTCGTGTCGCGGGACGCGGCCTCCGGCTCGGCGGACCGGTCGGCCACGTCGTGGACCGGGGACGAGCGCTCGGGCTCGGCGGACCGGCCGGTGGTGCCGTTGTCCTGGGACGTGGTCCCGGACTCGGCAGTGGTGTCCACTTCGGACACCACTGACACCTCAGGCGTGGACTCGGCGGTCGTGTCCACATCGGACACCACCGGCACCTCGACCTCGGACGCCGCTTCCACGTCCGGGTCGTCGGCCACCATGCCGTCACCCTGCAGGTGCACCTTGAGCTCGGCGACCAGCTCCGGCGTCAGCTCGACGCCGAGCGCCGCCTCCAGCTCGGCCCGGTTGCCGTCGACCGCCTGCGTGAACGCCTCGGGGCTCACGATCGCGTCGGACGGGATGACCTGCGCGTCGCCCAGCACCTTCTGCACCCAGAGGGCCTGGCTGTAGGTGTCGGTGCCGTACTGCGGGGTGCCCGCGATGGCGTCGGCCAGCGGCGGGGCGCCCACCAGGTCCGCGAACGCCGCGTCCTGCGCGAAGTTCGTGCCGCGGTTGTAGCCCTTGTCGTGGTTGAAGACGTCGGCGGCGAGCTTGTCCGCGTTCGCGGTGTAGGACGGCGTGTGGTTGACGGTCTCCCACATCCGGTGCGCCCAGCCGTCGAACGCGGCCCTGCTCTCCGGGGTGCTCAGGTCACCGAACTGCGCGAGCTGCGCGGTCTCGATGATCGGGCGGCCGAACTCGCTGTTGAACGCCCGCGCGACCTGCTCGACGCCGTGGCGCTGGATCATCGTGGCGATGTCGTCGGCCCTGGTGTCGAGCACGACCGACGCCCGCAGCAGGTCGAGGCCCGCCGCGGCCTGCACGAAGCGGCCGGGGTTCGCGGTGAGCGTCGCCTGGACCTGGAGGGCCAGGGGAGAGGCGTTCGACATCGCGTCGGCGGTGAGGGCCTGGAGGTGGCTGCGCACGACGACGTCCGGGACGCGCGTGGGCGCCTGGTCGTCGGCGTTGGCGGAGGTGGTGCCGTCGGCCGAGGGGGCGTTGGTCGAGGGGGCGTTGGGCGGCTGGGGCGCCGGACGCGTGTCCGCGTCCGGCGTCTTCACCATGCCCTGCTCTTCCAACTCCTTGCGCAGCTCCGCGATCTTCGCGTCGGTCAGCGGGAAGCCGAGCGCGTCCCCGAGCACGCCCCGGTTGGCGGCGGCGGCCTGCGTGAACACCTCCGGGGTGACGGCCTTGTTCGCCGGGATGACCTTCGCCTGACCGAGCACGGTCTGCACCCACATGGCCTGGTCGTCGAGGTCGGTGCCCCACGGAGGGGTGGCACCGACGGCCTCGGCCAGCTCCGGCGCGGGCATGATCTCGGCGAGGGCGGCGTCCTGGGCCATGTTGAAGCCGCGGTTGTAGCCCTTGTCGTGGTTGAAGAGGTCCGCCACCTTGTCGGCGTCGGAGCTCAGCGCGTCGGACTCCCTGACCGTGTTCCACAGCTGGTGCGCCCACTCGTCGAACCTGGCCCGGTTGTCCGGGTCGTCCAGGTCGGCGAACTGCTCCAGCTGCGCGCCCTCGACGTACGGCCGCTCGAACGCCTTGTTGAACGACGCCGCGACCTCTTCCACGCCGTGCGTCCTGATGAGCTCGGCGATCTCGTCGGTCTTGGTGTCGAGCACGACCGAGGCCTTCAGCAGGTGCAGGCCCGCCTTGGACTGCACGAACCTGCCGGGGTCGCCCTCCAGCTTCGCCTTCACGGACTTCGCGAAGTCCGAGGCGTTCGCCTCGGCGTCCGCGGTCAGCGCCGCGAGCCGGACGTCGGTCTCGGTCGGTGCGGGAGCCTCCTGCGTGGAGTCCGCAGTGGAGTCCACGGCGGACGACGACGCGGGAGGCGGCGGCGCCGGACGCGTCCGGGCGTCCTGGCTCGTCGAGGCCTCGGCCGACTCCTCGGCGGGCGGCGCGGACCGCGAGCTCTCAGGCGCCGAAGGAGGCGCCGGCGGGAGTGGCGGCGGGGGCGGAGGAGTGGACGACGACGTGGTCGTGTCCGGCGGGTTGTTGTACTCGGCGATCTTCTGGTCGACCGCCTCCTTCTTCTTCCACCACTCCTGCTGCCGCGTGTCGGCCGTGCGCCGGGCGTTGTCGAGGTTGGTCTCGGCGGTCCGGACCAGGGCCTCCTGCGCGGCGCGGTCGGCGGCGAGCTGGGCCGCCGCCTGGTCGTGCCGGGCCATCGCCCCGACGCGGGCGGCGTCGAAGCGGGCGACCTTCTGCTGCTGGGCGACGAGTTCCGCCCGTCGGTCGCCTGCCTCCGTGCGCAGGTCGCCGATCGCCGCGTTGGCCGCGTCGAGCTGCTTCTGCGCCTCCTGCATGGACTTCTGCGTGTTGGTGAACGTGGTCTCCGCGTTCTCCAACGCCGTCCGGGCGTCCGCGTGCGCCTGGCGTGCGAGGTCGACCTGGCTCTGCAGGCCGGGGTTGCCCGCCAGTTGTTCCTCGAGCGACCGCAGCGTCTCCGCCTTGGTCTCGACGTCGGCCTTCGCGTCGTCCACCTCGAACTGCGCCGTCATGGCCAGCGCGCCGAGGCCGCCGACCTTCGGGGACAGCTCGGAGATCGACTGCAGCGTCCGGGCGACCTCCTGCCGGGCGCTCTCGGCCCTGGCCTCGAGCTCCGGGAGCTTCGCCTGCTGCTCCTCGAACTTCCCGATCGCCTTGTTGTAGTCGATCTGGACCGAGGTGAACGCCGAGTCGTTCTTCGCGAGCACGGCGGCCGAGGTGTTGATCACCTGCTGGGCCTCGTGGCGCCGGTTGTCGACCTCGACCTCGGCGGCGCGCCAGGCGTCCGCGGCGGCCTTGACCTCGGCCTGGGCGGACGTCAGCTCGGCGCTGAAGTCCTTGCGCAGCACGACCTGCGCGTCGGACGTGGGCATCCGGACCGCGGCCGAGTTCGGCACGGAGAGGTCGACCACGGCGGTCTTGCCGCCGATCGTCGCCACTACGCGGTACTCGACGCCGAACTGCACCAGGCCGGTCGTGGCCTTCGGCTTGAGGTTGTTGACCTTGTTGTCGGTCTGGCCGCCCGAGTTCGCGGTGGCGTCCTCGCCGGCGTGGCGGACCTCGAGGCCGCTCGTGGCGAAGTTGACGTTGTCCTTCGGGTCGGTGTTCTGCTTGATCCCGGCGCCACCGGTGGCGAGACCGGCGGACAGGTCACCGGTCTCGGTGACCTTCGAGTCCGTGCTGGTCGCGGTGATCTGCGTCTTCGGGTTCTCGAGCGCCACGCCGTCGCTGAGCGAGCCCAGCGTCGGGTCGACCAGCTTGGCGTACACCTTGACGTCGGCGTCCTGGCCGAACGTCAGCGCCGCCTCGTGCAGGCCCGGCACCGACAACGGGCCGGACAGCATCGACGGCAGGTGCGGCTGCAGGTTCTCCGGGCTGAGCGTGGCCAGCAGGCTGTTGAGCGAGCCCGTGCCCTTGCCGGTCAGGCCCTTCTTCGCGCCCGCGTCCTGCAACGCCTGGATCGCCGCGGCCCGCAGGTCCTTGGCGCCGCGCAGGTTCTCCACCGACGCGCCGGGCGGCAGCGCGGAGGGGCTGCCCTCCTGCCGCCAGTCGTCGATGGCCTGCGCGTTGCCCTGGTCGGGGGTCCGGGAGTGCTGTTCCCTGCTGTACGGCTGCGGCGCCGCGCCGCCGTGGACCTTCTGGTTGTCCGCGTGCAGGCGGACGGTCATCTCCCGCACGCCGCTGGGCGCGGTCGCGATGACCTTGTCGCCCTTCTCCACGACGAGCTCGAACTCGATCGGCACGGTGTAGCGCGCCGCCGGTCCGCTGCCCGCGCGGAAGCTCGCCTGCTGGTCGGTCGTCGAGGTGGTGACCGAACTGCTCGTCGACTGCCCGATGTTCGCGGTGGCGATCACGCCCGCGGTGCCGGAGACATTCGGGTTCGCGCTGCCCGGCGAGGCGAGGCCCGGTGCCTTGAGCCCGATGCCCCAGCCGGTGGCGCGGCCCTGGCCGTCGGTCACCTTGTGCGAGCCGGCGATCGTCGACTCCATCTCGACGCCGTCGTTCACCACGTTCTCGAACTTCGGCGTGTCCGCCTTGGCCCGCAACGTGACCTGGAACGAGTCCTTGCCGAACGTGCCGGGCTGGTGCACCAGCAGCGGAACACCGCCGTCCAGGGCGCTGTCGATCATCGCCTTGACGCTGGCGGGCGAGCTGAAGTCGACCAGGCGCTGCAGGTTGCTCATCGAGTCCTTGAGCACCGAGTCCGGCAGCAGCGGGTCGCCGAAGCGCTTCGCCGTCTTCTCGTTGACCTTCGTGGAGAGGTCCGCGACCACGTCCGACAGGTCGGGCACGCTCTCCACCACGGACAGACCCAGCGCGCCGGGCTCGTCCTTCGCCACCGTCGCCGGCGGCGCCATCTCCGGGAAGTCCGGCTTGGGCACGTTCGGCTGCACGTCGGGCAGCAGACCCATGTCCCGCGCCACGTCCTCGGTCACCCGCACGAACACCGACTTCGGCAGGGTGATCGTCGCGCCCTCGGACCTCGGCGTGGTGCCGGCGATGAAGTTCGCCGCCCGGCTCTCGCCGACCACGGTGACGTCCGCATCGAGCTGCACCAGCACGGTGCGGGCACCCGCGGGCGTCACGTAGTTGCGGTCGTGGCTGCCGCCGACCTCCTTGCCCGTGGTCTTCGAGTCCGACCACGGCGTGACCTTGCCCGCCACCGCGAAGCCACCGGCGCCGCTGGTGGGCGTGGGCTCCCCGGCGGGCGGAGCGGGGTCGTTCGGCTTGATCGGCACGTTGATGCCGCCGGTGATGTCGACGGCCCGGTTCGTCGTCGACGACTGGCCCGCCTTGTACCCACCCGTGCTGGCGTTCTCGGTACCGGTGTTGTCCGAGATGGACACGATCTTCGGGTTGCTCAGCCCGAACTTCACACCGATCGCGCCGGTGCGGTCGATGACCCGGCGGTCGTACTTGAGGCCCTGCTCCTGGATGCCCGTCTCGGTCAGCGTGCGCAGGTTCGCCTTGATGTTCTCCGGGGAGAACATCTTGTCGATCTGCGCGCGGGACGCGGTGCCCGGCACCGTGAGCGCCGAGTCACCACCGGCCGCGCGGTTGAGGGCGTCGATGGCCTGGTCGCGCAACGCCGTCGTGTTCGCGACGGCCTCCACGTGCAGGAACTCCGGCGCCTTCTCCTTCGGCTTCGTGCTGAGGAGCTTCTTGACGGACGGGGCGTCCGCCAGCGTGCCGACCTCCGGCTTGCCCGGCTCGAAGCCCTTGCCGGGGTCGTCGTCCAGGGTGGAGCTGTCCGACACCCAGAGGTTGACCTCGCCCTTGATGGGCGCGAGCTTGCCGTCGCCGGTCTTCGCGACCGTGGTCTGCTCCGGCGAGTGGAAGCCGGGGGCGCCGGGCACGACCCGCCGCACCCAGGCCCGCGGCCGGGTGAACGTCGTGATCTCGACCTCGAACTCGACGTCACCGCGGAACACCTGGGCGTTCGGGCTGCCGACGCTGAGCGACGTGCTGTTGACCGTCGGCCCGGCGGTGGTCTTGTCCGTCCAGGAGTGGTTGTACTTGACGCCCGCCTGCGGGGCCGGGCTCAGCTTCGCGGCCTTGGTCTCACCGGGGATCACGACCTTGCCCTCGACACCGCCGCTCCAGCCCTTGGTGGTGCTGGAGGAGCTGTCGAGCTTCGGGCCGGTGGACGAGGCGTCGCGGACGTTGCGCGCGTCGGCCTGCCCGAGGTGCTTCGGGTCGGTGACCTTCGCCTTGACCGTGATGTTGACGTAGGTGTTGGTCGACGTGCCGCTGTTCTTCAGCTGCACCTGGACGCCGGGACCCATGAGGCTGTCCATGTTGGTCCGCAGCGCCGCGGGGGAGAGCTGCGAGGTCAGCTTGCGCTGGTTCGCGAGCTGCTCGGCGACGTCGGCGAAGCCCTTGCCCTTGCCGCTGCGCGGGTTCACGGACGGGTCGTTCCACGTCGGCAGGAACTTGGCGAACCCGGGGATGTCCCGCAGCGCGTCCTCGACCTGCGTCTGGACCTCCGAGGCGACCGCGAACTCGCCGACCTTGGCGTTGCCGGTGGCGATCGCGTCGCCCATGTACGGCGGCGGGAACTTCTTGCCCTTGTTGGACTCGTCGACGAGGGAGCGGCGGGTGCCGTCCGGCGTCGGCAGTCCGGCGTGGGCCGCCTCGGGCAGACCCACGCGCATGTAGGTCGTGACGGGGATCGTCACGACGCCCTTGGGCGTGCGGACCTGGACGTCGGCCGTCACCTCGTACAGACCGGTGTCGCCCTTGAGCTGGATGCCGCTCTTGTGGGCGGTGTTGATGCCCGCGTTGACGTTCTCCGCCGTGCGCGCGGCGTAACCGACCGTGGCGCCGGCCTGGCCGCCCACCACGTTCGGCAGACCGGCGTTGAAGCCGAGACCGGCGGTGACGTCACCACCGGACTTGGTCGTCGACGAGACACCACTGCTGTGCGCGGTGGTCTCGTGCAGGCGGAGCTGACCGGTGTCGAGCGTGCCGACGAGCCGCGCGTCCTTCAGCGTCGCGGTCATCTGCACCGCGGCGCCCTTGCTGGCGTGCGGGCTGATCAGGTCCGGCGACGTCACGTAGGCGCCGCCGAGCATCGCGCCGAGGTTGTTGCGGATCTCCGTGGGGCTCAGGAAGTTCTGCAGCGCCTCACGGCCCGGCGAGCCGATCTTGACGATCGACGGGTGCAGGTCGCGTGCGACGTCGGCGAACGCCTTGTACGGGTCGCCGACCGTCACCGCCTCCGGTGCGGGGTGCTCGAGCTTGGTGCCCCAGTTCGGGTCCGCCGGGGGAGCGGACACCGTCGAGTTGCCGGAGGCCGTGATCTTCGCGAGGTCGTTCGGGATCTGCAGCGTCACGTCGGTGCCGGTGTCGACCGTCGCGACGGGCCTGAGCCCGCCGTTGGGGTCGGCCAGCGTGATCTCGTAGGACACCTTGACGGTGGCCTGCGTCGACCCCTCGCCGGCGCGGATGATCCGCTGGTCGGTGAGCGACGTGGACGTGCTCTGCGACTGCGCGGGCGTGGCGAACTGCGCCTTGCCGCCGAGCGAGCCGTACGCGCCGAACCCGGCACTGGCCGAGGCCGAGCCGCCGATGTCGTTGGCCGTGGCGACGGTGTGCGCGGTCGAGGACGAGTTGCCCGACTGCGCGGTCGCGTCGACCTTGACGCCGGGCGCCGCCTCGGGGGCGACGTCGGTCTGCGCCTGCATGGTGGCGCGGATGTTCGCCTCGTACCAGGTGTTGCCGATCTTGACCTGGAAGTTGCGGCCCTTGTCGAGGAACGACTCGAAGTCGCCCTTGATCGCCTGCTGGATGCGGGCGGCATCGGCCGGCTTGAGGTTGTCGATCGCGTTCGTGACGTTCTCGGCGCCGCGCACGTCCGTCGGCGCGATCGTGCCCAGCGCCTTGTTGCTCTGGAAGAAGCCGGGCAGCGTCTGCGCGGCCGGCATGACCTGGCCGACCGGCTGCGGGGCCAGCACGGTCATCGGGATGACGGGGTTCGGCGGTGCCGGCCGCGTCGGGGCGTCGGTCTCCGGCGCGGTCCACACCGGGGGCGCCGACCGGGTCGACGGTCCCTCGCCCCGGTCGTCGTGCGCGCTGAAGGTCGACTTGCCGTCGGGGTTGGTCTGCCGGTCGATGTGCAGCTCGGTCCCGTGTGCCGGCGCCTTCCACTTCTTGGCCTTGTCCTTGTCGGCCTTGGTGGAGTGCTCCTGGACCTCGGGCTTGAGGTCGTGCAGCGGCGCGAACGTGTCGACCGTCCCGTCCGCGTTGTGCACGACGATCGGCCGGTTCAGCTCGGTCGCGAGCAGCTGGACGGTGAGGTCCTCGGCCCTCTCGGACTTCTCGATCTCGGCGGCATCGGGCTCGTACGGCGTGACGGGCGGTGCCTGCGTGTGGCCGGGGAGCGGCGTCGTGGGCCTGGGCTCGATGAACGAGTTGACCAGGTGGCCGTTCTCCAGGTCGTGCTGCTGGCGGAACTGCGAGATCTGCGTCGTCACGCTCGTCGACGCGAGGGAGCCCTTCTGGATCGTGCTCGTGCGCAGATCCGTGGGGCTGGGAACCGCGACGCCGCCGCCCTGGGCGTTGGCCTCGTTGGTCAGCACCTCGTGCACGGCGTTGTACACGCCGTTGGTGCGTGGCGGGGCGACGTTCGGTGCGATGCCGTGTTCGAGCATGCCGAACGTGCGGGCCACGTTGCTGTTGTTGTCCGACAGCGCCATGTTCAGCACTGTCGCCATCTTCTGCTGCTTGGCGGTGGGGACGATGTGGCCGAGCTCGGCCTCCGTCCGGGGCGCGAGCGGCTTGCCGCCGGCGGGCTTCTGCCGGGGCGGCGGGTACTGCGTGCTCGCGTCGGTCTGCGGGTCGACCCCCATGTGGCCGTGGCCCGGGATCTCCTTGGAGATGCCGTAGTTGAGGGTGTTCTTGTCCTCCCAGCCGAGCTTGAGCGAGTCGACCTTCGACGGGTTCCAGCCACCGGTCCTGGTGTCGATGATCTTGCCGGTCGCCGCGTCGCGGACGTACCGGTGGTCGATCCGCGTCTGGGACTCCCGCTGGGCGTGCGACTTGCCCTGGAACCCGTTGCGGATGTCCGCGGCACTGATCTCGCCCTTGGCCGCCTTCGACGCCTGACCCGGCTCACCGCCGAAGGTCCGGTTCGGCACGGTCTTCAGGTCGACGTGCGACTGCGCCCACGACTTGCCGTCGTTCATGGCGAAGTCGAGCGCGATGCGGGACAGGTCGGTGCCGACCGCGCCCCCCACGAAGTCGGTCGAGAAGGTCTGACCGCGGTAGGGGTTGCGGTTGGACTGCAGGTCGACCTCGATGCCGGACTCGATCGCGACCGCCGTGACCGCGGCCTCGAACTCGGCGTTGCCCCGGACGAACCTGTCGTTCGCCTCGATCTCCCTGTTCACCTGTTCCAGGACCCTGGTCTGCCCCGCGCTCGCCCGGCCGCCCTGCTCGGCGATGTCGGCCTTGATCTGCGCCCTGGCCTCCAGCAGGTCCGCGTTGAGCTCCGGCCGGGGCAGCTTCGCCGTGTGGATCTCGACGATCTCCTTGCCGGCGAACTCGTTCATCGACTTGCCCAGGCCGTTGAACTCGGCCTCGGCGTCGCTGAACCGCACCGACGGGTCGACCATCGGCACGTTCGCGTCGATGAACAGGTTGGGCTCCGGCAGGTACGGCAGCAACGGCGCCGAAGCACCCTGCCGCACGCGCGCGTCCATGTCGTCGCGCATGGCCTGCTCGAACTTCTCGACGAACGCGGCCTGGTTCTCCGGCTTGAGGTGGTCGGCGACCAGGTCCAGCTGCCGCTGCTTCTCCGCCTTCTGCTTGGCGGTCAGCTTCTTGTCGGCGTTGAGCTTCGCCTGCTCCTTGACGCGGCGGGCCTCGACGTCCCGGACGAGCGCGTCGGCGTCTCCGACCCGGTAGCCACCCGCGTACATGAGCGGGCGGATCGGGCCGGTCTCCGGAGAGTGCAGGGTCTGGTCGAAGTGGTTGAAGACGTCCGTGCCGGACGGCACCCTCCTCGACCCGGAGTCGAAGTCCTGAATGGACAGGTACGGGTGCGTGCCCTTGCCGTTCAGCGCGCTGACCGCGAACTTGGTGGCGGAGCTGTGCATCGTGCCGTTGCGCATCTGGCCGTAGGGGAACGCCCCCTGCTCGGGCAGCTTGCCCAGCGGCACCAGCGCGATCGGCTCGGTGCGGTTCGCGACGGCGGTGTTCGCCGTGGCGATGTTGGCGTCCATGTCGACGCCGCTGGCACCTTCACGGCCGTTCACGCCGACGACGAACACCATGTTGTTCTTCAAGTCGCCGGCGTCGGCGGTGATCGCGTCGATGACGCTGTCGATGTCGCCGAGCTGGTCGTGGCTGACGATCATGTTGATGACGAACGACGGCGGGGCGTCGTTCTCGACGTTGCTCCTGAGCTTGTCGAGGTACGTGGCCTTGTCCGGCACCTCGAGGTTGCCGCTCGCGAGGTCCCCGAACGCCTTGTTGTACTGGAAGTCGACGTTGCCCAGCGACAGGCCGCCGAACGCCTCGGTCAGGTCGGCGAACTGGCCCTCGTTGCTGGAATCGACCTCGATGTCGGAGTCGACATCGCTGTCGGAGTCGACTTCCATCGCGTCGGTGTCGGCGTTGCTCGGACCGGCCTCGGTGTTGGTCCACCGGTTCGCTTCGGGCTTCTTCTTGGTGGTGCGGTCGTCGGCCCGGCTCCCGTTGTCGCTCTCCGGGCTGCGGTCGCGCTTCACCGGCCGGGTGTCGCCCTCGACGTCCGGCTTGGCGGTGGCGGGGGCCGGGTTGGCCGTGCCCGTGGTGGGCTTCGGCGTCCAGCCCGCGGGCGGCGGCACGGTGGCCGGGCCGGCCGGGTTGATCGTGGTGTCGGGCACCATGACCTGGCTGTTGGCGGTGCGCTCGACCAGCCACAGGTGCCGCGGGCGCAGGCCGGGCTCCTTGCCGTGGACGTCGGCGCCCATCATGCCGCCGTCGTCCTTGTGCACGCCCGAGTTCGTGTCGTGCTGTTGGAAGACGCGCGACGAGTCGCTGTACTCGTCCGGGACGCCGAGGTAGTGCAGCGTCTCGTGGGCGAGGACCTCGGGACTGGTGTTCGGGTTCCAGTGCGTCTGGTCGGCGTTCGGGTTGTTCGGGTCGACCTTGACCGTGGTGTGCGCGTCGGCCTTGTTGTCGACGAACTCCAGGTTCAGGTGGAACTGGTCACCGCTGGGCAGCCGGTAGCCCTGGTTCAGCAACGAGTCGACGCCCTGGGAGGCGTTCTCCTTCACCTGCGCCACGAGCGCGGGGTCGGTGTTCGCGGCGGGGTCGACGTACACCTTGACGGTGTACTCCTGCACGAAGTTGCCGGGGCTCGTCTCGATGCGGCGCAGGTCGTAGTTGATCAGGCCCTGGTAGGACTTGATGTTCGACGGCGTGCTGTCCGTGCGGACGTCGTGCACGACGACGTCGACGGTGCGCACGTCCTTGTCGTTGCGGCGGTCGGCCCACGTGCTGCGGTCGGCGGGCTTCTCCGGCGCGAACCAGTCGGCGGTCTTCGCCGGGTCGTGCCGCCACGACTCGTCGGTCAGGACGTCCTTGCCCTGGTGCGACTCCGGGGTCGGGGGAGTCATGGCGGGCGGCGCACCGCCCGCGCGGACGTTCTTCGGCTGCGCGTCGGCGTTCGCGGGAGCGGGACGCGACGAGCCCGCCTCGGCACCGCTCCTGCTCGACTCCGCGACGGAGGAGTCCTGCGGAGGCAGGGCCGGCAGCGGCTTCTGGTTCGCGTCCGGCGTGGTGTTCGTCGCCGGCGTGGTGCCGGTGTTCGCCGGCGTCGTGCCGTCCTTCGGCGGCACGGGCGGCGGCGTGGTGTTGAAGGTGGTGATCTCGCCGTCGACCTTGGCCTTGGCGTCCCACCACTTCTGCTGCTTGGCGTCGGCCTCGCGGCGGGCGGTGTCGAGCTTGGTCTCCGCGTCCTTGATCGCCTTCTCAGCGGCGGACTGCTCGTCGACGAGCTTCTGGCGCGCGGCCTCGGCCTCCGCCCGGGCGGCGGCCTTCTCGGCGGCGATCGCCTCGTGCGCCTTGATCTCGGTGCGGGTGTCCGTCGCGGTCTGGCGCTGGGAATCGAGTTCCGCACGCGCGTCGGCGACCTGCTGCTGCGCGTCGGTCAACGCGGTGTGCGCCGCGTCGGCCTCCTGCGTGAGGCGGTCGATCTCGGCCTGCGGCGCGCCGTTCGCCTTGGCGTCGGTGACCGCGTTGTCGGCCACCTGCGCGTCCTGGCTCAGCGACACGACCTGCGCGTTGAGGTCCCTGATCGTGGTGCGCGTCTGCGCCGCGTCCCTGATCGTGTTGTCGAACTGCGTCTGCCGCGACTCGACGTCGGCCACGGCGGCCTTGTGGTTCTCGATCGCCGTGTTCGCCTCGACCGAGGCCTTGCCGAGCGGCTGGTCGGTCCGCGCCATCACGGCCGCGGCCTCGTTGATCTTGTCCTGGGCGTCGTGCCGGGCGTCCTCGACGGCCTTCTCGGCGGTCCGCCAGTCGTCGGCCGCCTTCTTGACCTCGGCCTGCGCGTCCTTGAGCGAGTCGCTGAACTGGTGGTTCAGCACGGTCTCGGCGTCGGCGGCGGGCATGCGCACACCGGCGGAGCCGGGCACCGTCAGGTCGACGACACCGGTCTTGCCGCCGATCGTCGCCACCACGCGGTACTCGACGTCGAACTGCACGAGACCGCTGCGGGACGCGTCCTTCGGCTTGACCGCACCGGATGCGGACTGCGTGGGGTTGCCGGACACCGCCGAGGAGTCCTCGGCGCCGTGCCGCAGCTCCACGCCGCCGGTGCCGAAGTTGACGGTGTCGGTCGGGGCACCCTGCTTGATCGCCGCGCTGCCCTGAGCGAGACCGACCGACACGTCGGCGGTCTCGGAGACCTTGGCCTCGCTGGAGGTCTCGGTCGACCTCGAGTCGAGCGGCTTCTCGATCTTGACGTCGTCGCTGAGCGACCCGAGCTGCGGGTTGACGAGCTTCGCGTAGACCTTGACGTCGGCGTCCTGGCCGAACGTCAGCGCCGCTTCCTTCAGGCCCGGCACGTCGAGCGGGCCGGACAGCATCGACGGCAGGTGCGGCTGCAGGTTCTCCGGGCTGAGCGTCGAGAACAGGGCGTTGAGCGAGCCCGTTCCCTTGCCGGTCAGGCCCTTGCCCGCGCCCGCCTCCGTCATGGCCCGCACGGCGGCGTCACGCAGGTCCTTGGCACCGCGCAGGTTCTCCACCGACGCGGCCGGCGGCAACTGCGAGGCACGGGGGTCCTGCTGGAACGCGGCCGCCGCCTCCGGCGTGCCCTGGTCGCTGCCGCGCTTGCTGGCCGCGGACATGTACGGCTGCGGGGTCGCGCCGCCGGCGATCTTCTGGTTGTCCGCGTGCGTGCGGACCTTCATCTCCTGCGGGCCGCTCTCGGCCCGCGCGATCTCCTTGGAGCCCTTCTCGACGACGAGCTCGAACTCGACCGGGACGGTGTACTGCGCCGCCGGTCCGCTCGCCGTGCGGTTGGCGCCGAAGCCCTCGGTGACCGAGGTCGAGACCGAGGTGCCCTTGCTGGCACCGATGTTCGCTCCCGCCGCGACACCGGCGGTGCCGGAGACGTTCGGGTTCGCGCTGCCCGGCGAGGCGAGGCCGGGTGCGCGCAGACCGGCGCCCCAGCCGGTGCCGCGACCGGTGCCGTCGGTGGTCTTGCTGGAGCCGGCGACGTTGTGCGACATGTCGACGCCGTCGTTGACGACCTGGTCGAACTGCGGCGTGCCCGCCTTGGCGCGCAACGTGACCTGGTAGCTGTCCTTGCCGAACGTGCCGGGCTGGTGCACCAGCAGCGGCACGCCGCCGTCCATGGCGCTGTCGATCATCGCCTTGACGCTGGCCGGCGAGTTGAGGTCGACGATGCGCTGGAGGTTGCTCATCGAGTCCTTGAGGACCGAGTCCGGGATCAGCGCGTCGCTGCCGAACTTCTTGGTCTTCGTCGAGAGCTCCGCCGTGAGGTTGTTGACGACACCGGACAGGTCCGGCACCGACTCCACGTTGGACAGACCGAGCGCGCCCGGCTCGTTCGTCGCCACCGTCGACGGCGGCGCCATCTTCGGGAACTCCGGCTTCGGCACGCTCGACTCGACCTTGGGCAGCGCGCCCAGGTCGCGCGCAACGTCCTCGGACACCCGCACGAACACCGACTTCGGCATGTTCACCGTGACGCCCTCGGCGTTCGGCGTGCCGCCGTGCAGGAAGTTCCCGGCACGGCTCTCACCGACGATGGTGAACTCGGCGTCGATCTGGACCAGCACGGTCCGCGCCTCGCCGGAGGTGCTCTTGCCGCGGTCGACGGTGCCGCCGATCTCGTTCGACGTCGTCTTGCTGTCCGACCACGGCGTGAACTTCGCCGTCGCGGCGACGCCACCGGACCCGCTCGGGTTCGTCGGCGTGCCGGCGGGCGGCGGGGTCACGTTCGGGCGCACCGGCACGTTGATGCCGGCGGTCAGGTCGACGGACCGGCTCGTCGTGGACGACTCACCGGCCTTGTAGCCACCGCTGACCGAGTTGTCCGTGCCCGTGGTGTCCGAGACGGCCACCAGCTTGGCCTCGCCCAGCTTCACCGACATGCCGATGGCGCCGGACCGGTCGGTGACGCGCCGGTCGTACTTGAGGCCCTGCTCCTGCACACCGGTCTCGATGAGCCGCTGCAGGTTCGCCTTGATGTTCTCCGGGGCGAACATCTTGTCGATCTGCGCGCGGGACGCGGTGCCCGGCGTGGTCAGCGCCGAGTCGCCCTTCGCCGCGCGGTTCAGGGCGTCGATCGCCTGGTCGCGCAGCTCGGCCGTGTTCGCGACGGCCTCGACGTTGAGGAACTCCGGCGACTTCGGCCGGGCCTCCTTGGGGCTCAACAGGTCCTTGATGGACGGTGAGTCGTCGAGCTTGGTCGACTGCGGGTCACCCGGCTTGAAGCCGTCGCCGGGGTTGTCCTTGAGCGTCGCGCCGTCCTGCACCCACAGGGTGACCTTGCCGTCGATCTTGTCGAGGCCCGCGCCGGTCTTCGCGACCGTCTTCACCTCGGGCGACTGGAACCCTGGTGCGCCAGGGGTCACCGAACGCACCCACGTGCGCGGCCGCTCGAAGGTCGTGATCTCGATCTCGAACTCGACGTCGTTCGAGAACACCTGGGAGTCCGGGCTGCCCGACTGCGACTGCGTGGCCGAGACCGCCGGTCCTGCCGAGGTCTTGTCCGTCCACGAGTGGCTGTAGGACACACCCGCCTGCGGCATCGGGGAGACGGTGGCGACACCGGTCTTCACCGGGATGTTCGCGCGGCCCTGCACGCCGCCGGTCCAGCCCTTGGTGGTGCTGGTGTTGGCGTCGAGCTTCGGGCCGGTCGTCGTCGAGTCGCTGACGGTGTGCGCGTCCGCCTTGCCGAGGTGCTGCGGGTTGCTGAGCTTGGCCTTGACCGTGACGTTGACGTAGGTGTTCTTCGTCGTGCCGGAGTTCTTCAGCTGCACCGAGACGCCCGGACCGAGCAGGCTGTCCATGTTGGCCTTGAGCGCGGCGGGGGAGAGCGTCGCCGTGATCTTGCGTTGGTTCGCGAGCTGCTCGGCGACGTCCGAGAAGCTCTGGCCCTTGCTGCTGCGCGGGTTCGCGTCCGGGTTGTTCCACTTCGGCAGGAACTTCTCGAAGCCGGGGAGTTCCTTGAGCTTGTTCTCGACCTGGCTCTGCACCTGGTTGGCGGGCGTGAACTCGCCGACCTTCGCGTTGCCGGCGGCGAGCGTGTCGGCGACGAACGGCGGCAGGTACTTCGTGCCGGCGGTGGCCGGGTCGGTGATCGAGTTCCTGGTGCCGTCCGGGGTCGGCAGACCCACCGCACCGGCCTCGCCCAGGCCCATCCGCTGGTAGGTCGTGACCTGCATCTTCACGCTCTCACCGGAGGGCGTGCGGACCTCGACCTCGGCCGTGACCTCGTACAGGCCGGTCTCGGACTTCACGCCGATGCCGGTCTTGTGGTTGCTGCTGGAGCCCGCGTTCACGCCCTCGGCGGTGCGCGTGGAGTAGCTGCCGGTGGCGCCGACCGTGCCGCCGACCTGGCCGGGCACGCCGATGTTGGCGCCGACGCCCGCGGTGATGTCGAACCCGGTCTTGGTGGACGCGGACACACTGCTGCCGAAGGCGGAGGTGTCCTTCAGGTCCAGCGCGGCCTTGCCGCTCGTGCCGACGAGCTTCGCGTCCTTCAGTGTCGCGGTCATCTGTACCGCGCCGCCCTTGCTCGCGTGCGGGCTGAGCAGGTCGGGCGAGGTGACGAAGCCGCCGAGCATCGCCGGCAGGTTGTTGCGGATGGAGGTGGGGCTGAGGAAGTTCTGCAGCGCCTCGCGGCCGGGCGAGCCGACCTTCGTGATCGACGGGTGCAGCTTCGCGGCGACGTCGGTGAAGGCCTTGCCGGAGTCCTTGACCACCACGGCTTCCGGCACCGCGTTCTCGACCTTGGCGCCCCACTGCGCGTCGGGCGGCGTGACGGAGGCCGAGGTCTTGCCGGAGTCGACGATCGAGCTGAGGTCCTGCGGGATCTGCAGCGTGACGTCCGTGCCCGTGCTCAGCGTCGAGAACTGCTTGACCTCGCCGCTCGCGTCGGTGAGCGTGATCTCGTACGAGACCGGGACGGTCGCCTTCTTCGAGCCGTCGTCCGAGCCCTTGATCGCGCGGGCCTCGGTGACGGAGTTGCTGGTGGACTGCGAGACAGCGGGCGTCGCGAGCGCGGCCTTGCCGCCCAGCGAGCCGTACGGGCCCGCCGCGACACCGGCCGTCGCCGAAGCGCCGACGTCGTTGGACGTCGAGATGGTGTTCGTGGTGCCCGTGGACGCGCCGGCCTGGTAGCTCTTGTCCACCTTGGTGTCGGCGTTGGCCTGGACGTCCGTGGACGCGTCCGCGTGCATCTCGGCGCGCACGTTCGCCTCGAACCAGGCGTTGCCGATCTTCACCTGGAAGTTGCGGCCACCGTCGAGGAACGTCTCGAAGTCGTTCTCCAGCGCGTCCTTGATGCGCGCCTGGTCGTTCGGCTTGAGACCGGGGATCTCGGCGACGACGGCGTCGGCGCCCTTCACGTCGGTCGCCGTGATCGAGCCGAGCGCCTTGTTGTCCTGGAAGAAGCCCGGCAGGTTCGTGCCGGGGACCTGGCCGACGGGCTGCGGCGCCATGGTGGTCATCGGGATGACCGGGTTCGGCGTCGGCTTCGGCGGCGCGGGCCGGGTCTCGACCTCGGTGTTCGCGTCGCTGTTCGCGTCCGCGGCGGGGGCCGACCGCGTCTGCGTGTCGGGCGCGGGCGGTGCGGGGCGCGTGTCCGCGTCGGGGGCGGGCGGCGCCGGGCGCGTGTCCGCGTCCTGCCGCGCCTGCTGGACCTCCTGCGTGAAGTCCCGGAACGCTTCGAGGTGGCTGGTGTTGTGCCCGCCCTCCCGCGCGTCCTGGATCTGCTGGTCGACGTGCGCCTGCACGGCCGCGACGTCGGCGTCGCTGAACTGGCGCCAGCCCGGAGCGTTCGGGTCGGCCGGCAGCTGCAACGCGTAGGTGGTGATCGACGCGTCGCGGTTGGCCGTGAGCTGGTCGACCTGGTTCTGCCGCCACTGGACGTCGCGGCCTGCCCGCTCCCGGCGGGCCGCCTGCTCGTCCAGCATCGACTGGGTCTTGAGGGCGTCGGGCACCATGTCGGCGGCGTTCCACCGGGTGCTGTCGGCCTTGGCCTTGGCGAGACCCTGCTCGGCGATCTGCGTGCGCTGGTCGTAGATGTGCGGCGGACCGGCGTTGCGGGAGATGTCGAGCGCGTTCTGGATCGCGGCCGCGCGGTCGGGATGGGTGTTGTACGCCGGGTTCTGCTGCATCTCGCGCAGCGCCGCGGAGTCGAGGCCGTACAGCGACGCCGCGAACGACCGCGGCGAGGTGCCCTCCTGCACGGGGCCGAAGCCGCCGGGGACGACGAGGTCCACGTCCGGGTTCGCGGGCCGCGCCGCCGGGTCCTGCATGAACGGGCGCGGTTCGGGCTGGGGGGCGGGCGCCGGTGCGGGCTGGGCCTGCTGGTTCGCGTCCGCCGCCGCGGTGTCCCGGACGTCGCCGGCCGGCTGCGCCGGGGCGTCGTCGTCCGAGCGGACCGACGAGGCGTCGTCCACGTCCGCCGGCGGCGTCTCCGGGCGGTAGGACATCGCCGCGTCGGTGAGCTTGATGTCCTGGAGCTGACCGTAGAGCTGGTCCAGTTCCGGGGTCGGCCGGCCGCCCACGCGCGCGTCGTGGATCAGGTCGGTGACGTGGTCCATGAGGACTTCCACGTCCTGCGGCGTCACCGACTGCCAGCCGGGGGCGTCGAGGTCTGCGGGCAGGCTCAGCGCGTAGGTCGTGAGCGCGTCCTTGCGGTCGTACTGCAGCGTGAGCAGCTCGTTGGAGAGCTGCTGCTGGTGCTGCTTGAGGTTCCGCACCTCCGCTTCGCGCTGGGCCTGGTCCGTGCGCTGCACCTCGGACTTGAACATGTCCGGAAGCGCGTCGGCGAAGTGCTTCAGGTCCTTCGCCTTGCCGTGCGAGGTGTTGATCTCGCTCTGGAGGTCGCTCAGGTGCTGCTGGATGCCACCGGGCTTCTGGGCGATCTCCAGGTTGCGGGACATCTGGTCGATCTCTTGCAGGTGGAACGGGTCGTTGCGGTGCTGCGTCCTGAGATCGGCGAGCTCGGCCGGGGTCTTGCCGAAGAGCTCGGCCCGGAACGCCGCGAACTCCTGCCGCGGGCTCAGCTCGCGGCCGCCCGCGCGCGTGTCCACATCGGACTGTGCGTCCGACTGCGAGTCGACGTCGGACCGCACGTCGGAATCGGGGCCGTCGACGGCGGCCTCGTTCGCCCTCTCCTGCCGGATCTGCTCCAGCTGCAGCTCGAACTGGCGGTTGTTGAACTCCCGGGTCCTGGCGTCGAGGTCCCGCAGGCGTTCCGCGCGCGCCTCGGTGTCCGCGTTCATCTTCGCGATCCGCTCCTGGACGGACACGATGTTCGCGTGCGCGTCAGCGGCCTTGGCGAAGCGGTTGGCGTAGTCGGGATTGTTGACGAACGACAGGTTGCGTTCCGCCTGCGCCTTCAGCCCCTCGATCTCGGCGATCTTCTGGTCGAAGTCGGTCGACGTGTCGACCCCGCCGCCGAACACGTAGTTCCAGGCACCGGTGAGACCGGTGTTCGCCGCCTTGCCGGCGCGCGTGTTCTCCAGCGCGACCGTCAGGTCCTCCACCTGGGTGGCCAACCCGTCCACACCGCGCGTCGAGGCGTGGCCGAGCACCGTGCGGACGTCCGCCTCGTTCTGCACCCGCTGCTGCAGGTCCCTGAGGTTCTGGGCGTCGAACCCGGCGTTCTCCGCCGCCGCGATCTGCTGGGTCAGGTAGGCGTCGAGCTGGGGGAGCACGTCCGGCTTGATGTCCGCGAGGCCGTCCGCGTTCGGACCCGCGACCTGGGTGTCGAGGATGTGCGTGACGCCCACCCTCGGACCCTGGGCGTTCAGGGTGTTGATCTGGTTGTCGGTGTTGTTCTTCAGGTCGGTGAGGGTCGCGACCTGTTCCTTGATCGCCGCCGTCTGCGCGAGCTCCTGCGGCGACTGCATCATCTCGGGCTTGCGGGAGCCCTGGGACTTCGCCTCGTCGATCCGGCTCTGCAGGTCCGCCGACCGCTGCATCAGGTCGTTCATGAAGACCTGGGGGCCGCCGGGGTGCGCGGCCGCGCGCTTGATCAGCTGGGTGTTCTGGGCCGCGGTGTAGAGGCCCTCGTCCTGGCGTCCCTTGTAGAGGTCGCCGATGGTCTGGTTGACCTCCGCGGAGGACTTGCCGCCGAGCCAGGCCTCCATGCCGGCCCGTACCTCCTGCGGCGTCGGGCCGCCCAGCGCGCCGAACGTGCCGTTCTGCGTGTTGATCTGCACCTGAGGCGCGCCATCGGGGCCGTGCACGGTCGGCACGCCGTTGTTGTCGACGACGATCTGCACGCCCAACGACTGCGCGATCGAGTCGGGCAGGTGCGAGCCGACGTGCGAGTCGGCCCACGACGGCGTCTGCAGGGCGTGGTCCACGAGGTCGGCCGACGAAGGCAGCGCGCCGTTCGCCTTCACCTCCTGCGTGACGTGGTTGATCATGTCCACGTCACCGGGCTTCATGCCGCCGGTGTTCAGGCCGGCGTTCACGACGTCCCAGCGCCTGCCGGACCCGTTCGCGAGGTCGTTCGCGACGTTCGCCCGCCACTGCTCGACCTTGGCGTCGCCCGTGAGGCCGGGCACGTTCGGTTCCAGGTCGGGGTGGAACTTCGCGAGCGAGTCGGGGGAGACCTGGTTCGCGACCCAGTTCGACAACGCGGGCGGGTTCAGCCCGGGGTGGTCGTGGTTCTGGGGGTTCTGCTGGACGTCGGCACGAACGTTGTCCACAGTGGACTTGACGTCGCTGATGCCCACCAGCGGCGAGGAGTTCGGGACCTGCACGCCCTGGAACGCGGCGCTGCGCAGCACCGACTCGACCAGGCCGACCCTGTCGAGGTTCGGCAGGTGCGTCTGGTTGTTGGGCCGGACGTCGGCGTCCACGTCCACGTCGGAGTCGACGTCGAAGCTGCCGGGCAGGCCCGGCGTGTCCGTGGGCATCGGCCGGGTCTGCACGTCGGGACCGATGTCCGGGCCCGACTTGGCGTCCTGGGTGGACGGTGCGCTGTCCGGTGCGGGCTTGGGAGTCCAGTCCGCGGGCGGAGGCACCGTGGCGGGGCCGGCCGGGTTGATCGTGGTGTCGGGCACCATGACCTGGCTGTTGGCGGTGCGCTCGATCAGCCACAGGTGGCGCGGCCGGATGCCGGGGTCGTCCAGGTGGATGTCGGCGCCCATCATGCCGCCGTCGTTCTGGTGCACGCCCGAGTTCGTGTCGTGCTGCTGGAAGACGCGGGTCGAGTCCTTGTACTCGTCCGGAATTCCGAGGTAGTGCAGCGTCTCGTGGGCGAGGACCTCGGGGCTGGTGTCGGGTCCCCAGTGCGTCTGGTCGGGGTTGGTGGTGTTCTTGTCGACCTTGATGCTGGTGTGCGCGTCGGCCTTGTTGTCGGTGAACTCGAGGTTCAGGTGGAACTGGTCACCGCTGGGCAGCCGGTGGCCCTGGTTCAGCAGGTTGTTGACGCCGTTGGTGGCGTTCTCCTTGACCTGCGCGATGGCCTCTGGCGTCATGTTCGCGGCAGGGTCGATGTGCACCTTGACGGTGTACTCCTGCACGAAGTTGCCGGGGCTCGTCTCGATGCGGCGCAGGTCGTAGTTGATGAGGCCCTGGTAGGACTTGACGTTCGACGGCGTGCTGTCCGTGCGGACGTCGTGCACGACCTGGTCGACCGTCCGGACGTCGGTGTCGTTGCGGCGGTCCGCCCAGGTGCTGCGGTCGGCCGGGTTGTTCGGGGTCGACCAGTCCGCCGTCCTGGCGGGGTCGTGGCGCCACGACTCGTCGGTGAGGACGTCCTTGCCCTGGTGCGACTCCGGGGTCGGGGGAGTCATGGCGGGCGGCGCACCGACCTTCGGCACGTCCTTGCGGGTGCCGTCGGGGTTCAGGTTCGACTGCGGTGCGGGTGGTGCCGGGGGAGCGGGAGGTGCCGGCGGGGCCGCGGGCGGCGGAGTGGCCGGTGCGTCCCTGGTCGGCGCCGGGCCGTTGTTCTGCGGGGTGGTCTGGGGAGCGTTGCGGGACGGCGTGTCGGTGTCCGCGGACGTGGTCGTTTCGGTGTTCGGCCTGACCTCGGTGCCGGGCGCAGGGGGCGCGCCACGGGTACCGGGGTTGGACTCGGCGTCGAAGAAGGCGTCGTTGTCGGACTCGACGTCGCTGGTGGTGCCGGGATTCGACTCGGCGTCCACGAAAACGTCGCTGTCGGACTCGCTGTCGCTGTCGGACTGGGCGTTGGCGCCGGTGTTGGTCTCGACGTCGCTGTCGAATCCGAAGAGGCCGCCGCTCATGTCGGGGCCTTCGGATTCGGTGTCGGACTCGACGTCGCTTTCGACGTTGGTTTCGGCGTTGGTGTTGGTGCCGGTGTTGGTTTCGACGTCGCTGTCGAATCCGAAGAGGCCGCCGCTCATGTCGGGGCCTTCGGATTCGGTGTCGGACTCGACGTCGCTTTCGACGTTGGTTTCGGCGTTGGTGTTGGTGCCGGTGTTGGTTTCGACGTCGCTGTCGAATCCGAAGAGGCCGCCGCTCATGTCGGGGCCGTCAGACTCGGCATCGCTCTCGACGTCGCTGCCGGTGTTGGTCTCGACGGTGGTGCTGGGGGTCGTGACGACGGGAGGCGCCACCGAAGCAGGGGCCTGCTGGGCCGGAGCCTGCTGGGCCGGGGGTGCCGATTCCACCGGCGTCTGCGGACTCGGCACCTCGGCGTCCGGCGTCTGCTCTGCCGGGGCAGGCGGCGGCGGGGACGGCGGGTCCTGCCGGAGGGTCAGCGCCTGGAGAACCTGGTTGTTCTGCGGTGCGCGAGCGTCCTCGAACACCTGGGCGAAGTAGTTGCTCTCGGGACTGTCCTTCTGCGAGAGGTTCTTCAGCAGGTCAGCGAGCTGGGCAACGTCGTTTCGACCCGAATCCGGGTCGGTGGGATCGACCGGATCGCCCGGCTTGTTGCTCGGGAAGTCGTCGGCCAGCTGTTGCTGCAGCTCCGGCTTCCGCGACTCGAGCAGATCGATGATCTGGTCCACCTGCTCCTTGGTGAGGTCGACCGCATATTCGGAGTCGTCGAGGAACTTCGGCGACGGCTGGTTGCCGTTGATGACGCTCTTGATCTCCTGGGCCGCGTCCTCGGGGATTCCGGAGAGGATGTTCGTGACCTCCTCGCCCTTGCCGTGGAGCGCGGGCGAGAGCATGGAGGAGATCTGGGAGACAGAGCTGGCGGCCTCGCCGGGCTCGCGGTCCGGCGACACCACGTAGTCCCCGAGCGCCTTGAAGGTCTCGATGGCGGTGGTCACCTTGAACGCCTGCTTCGCAGGCGACGGGTTCTTGGGGTCGGTGTCCGCTTCCAAGGCCGCGTTGAAGCTCGCAGTCCATGCGGTGTCCGCCCGCAAGCCGTTGCTCGCGTTGTTCAGGTTCGTGGTGGCGGCGTCGGCACCGGGGACGTTCGGGTAAGGGGTCTTGCTGGTGAGAACGGAGATGTTCGGCCGTTCGACGAGGTGCGCGAGGTTCGTGGAGTTCGCGCCCTCGTTGATCGCGGGCAGGGTGCCGAGCTGGAAGACCTGCTGGAACACCGCCTGGGGCATGGACCCGGTGTTGACCACCAGGACGTCGCCCTGCTTCAGGTTGTCGATCTTCTCCTGCAGGTCGGGTGAGGTGATGTCCGCGCGCTGGATCCCGTCCACCTCGGGCTGCGGCACGAACCAGACCGACGAGGGGGTGATCTCCATCATGATCGCGGGCTTCTGGTCCAGCGAGTGCAGAGCCATCGCGAGGTGGTTGGACACACCGGGACGGCTGATGGGGTCGACAGCCACGAGGCCGTAGACCGGCATCATGTCGGCCTTGCCGCCCAGCACCGCGTCGGCGACCGTCTTGATGCCCTCCGCCTTCGGGTTGCCGGGCATCTCCTGGTCGATGAGGTTGGCCAGCGCCTGCGGATCGGTGATCTTCGGAACGTCGTAGACGTACCTGGCGTCCGGGCTGATGTGCGGGTCCAGATCGATGATCTGGACCTCGCCGCCAGGGGCGTCGCGCTTGATCAGAAGCCGCTTGCTGCTGTCCCAGGCATAAGGCTTGAGGATGACAGCTTCGTTGACCTTGTTCTTGTCGAGGTAGTTGGCGGCGGTTTTCGTGTCGTGCGCGTTGAGCGAGTCGTCGCCTGCCGACATCAGCAACGTGTTGCTGTCGGCGGGATGGTTCGGCGAGCTGCTGACCTCGACCTCGCCCAGGTCCGGCGTGATCAGGAGTTCCATCTTCGGCACGGATTCCGGATCGGTGACGAAGGTGATCTTGTCCTGGTAGCCGCCGTCGCGCAGCGCCTTCACCAGCGTCGTCGCGGCGGCCTGGTGGCCGAGTCCCGCCGCGTTGTCCACCGCGACGATGACGTTGTCGACGTCCGCCAGCAGGTCCTTCACCGTCGGAGCGGCGTCAGAGGGCGGGGTCTCTTGCTGGACGTCGGTGGACGAGTCGGTGTCGGTGTTGGGATTGGCGTTCGTTCCGGCGGCCGCCGGCGGCAGCACGACGAGGTCGGGCGTGACGGTGGGGTTGGCCGTCGGGTTCGCCGTGGTGTTCGGGTTCGGCGCCGCGCCGGTGGGCGGCGCGGGCGCCGGCCGCGTCTGGACGGGCGGTGCGTCGGTGTTGGGGCCGTTGACCGGCGCGTCGACCTGCGGCGCCGGCCGCGTCTGCGGGCTGGCCGGCGGCACGTTCGCCGCGGTGTTGGGCGACGGCGTGTTCGCCGGGGGGACGGTGGTGTTCGGCGCCGGGTTCGGCGTCTGGACGGGCGGAGCCGAGGTCTCGGACCTCGGCGCGGGGGCCGGGTTCGGGTTCGGGTTCGGCGAGGTGTTCGGCGCCGGGACGTTCGTCTCCGGACGCGGTGAAGGCACGGCGGGGGGCGGCGTCGCCGTGTTCGGCGGCGGGGTGGTGGCCGGCGGGGTGTTCGGGTTCGGCGACTGCGTGTTCGGCGCGGGAGCCGGGTTCGGCGCAGGCGCGGGTGCCGGGTTGGGTGCGGGTGCGGGTGCCGGGGGCGGCGTGTTGACCGGGGGTGCGGCGGGTGCCGGGCGCGTCTGTGCCGGGGGCGGGGTGTCGGCCCTGGGCTGCGGGGCCGGCGTCGTGTCGGGCCGCGGTGCGGGCGTGGCGGCGGGCGGAGGCGTGTTGACGCTCGCCGGCGGCGTGTTCACGTTCGCCGGAGGCGTGTTGACGTTCGGCGCAGGCGCAGGCGCCGGGTTCGGCGTGTTGACCGGGGGTGCGGCGGGTGCCGGGCGCGTCTGTGCCGGGGGCGGGGTGTCGGCCCTGGGCTGCGGGGCCGGCGTCGTGTCGGGCCGCGGTGCGGGCGTGGCTGCGGGCGGAGGCGTGTTCACGCTCGCCGGCGGCGTGTTGACGTTCGTCGAGGGCGCGCTGACGGGCGGCGCGCTGACGGGCGGCGCGCTGACGGGCGGCGCGCTGACGGGCGGCGCGCTGACGGGCGGCGCGCTGACGGGCGGCGGGGCCGGGCGCGAAGAAGCCGGGGGCGGCGTGTTCGTGTTCGGCGCGGGCGTGTTGGGCGGAGGCGTGTTGACCGGCGGTGCGGCTGGTGCGGGACGCGTCTGTGCCGGAGGCGTCGTCGTGTTCGGCGCCGGGGTGCCGGGGGTGTTGACCGGCGGTGCCGCGGGGGCGGGGCGCGTCTGCGCGGGCGGAGCGGTCGCCGCGTTGGGCGACGGCGTGCTCGGCGGAGGCGTGTTCGGCGACGACGTGTTCGGCAGCGGGACGTTGGCGTTGGGCTTGGGGGCCGGCGGGGGCGTCGAGGGCGACGTTCCCGGTGCCCTGGTGATGGTGTTGTCGGGCGTCGGGGCCTTGGGCGCGTCGAACACGCCCTTCGTGCCGCCCGTGCTGGGGACGTACTTGCTGCCGCCTCGCTCACCACCGGTCGCGCCGGGCGCGCCGCCCGGTGCCATCGGCGGGGCCATGCCGGGGGAGGCGGCCGGCGGGGTCGGCGTCATGCTCGGGGCGGCGCCGCCGCGCGGGCCCGCGCTCTGCGGCGGGGTGCTGACGGCGCTCTGCGAGCCGGGGGTGCTGCTGGGGTCCTTGTAGCCGGGTGCCGTGGGCGTGTACGCCGCGGGGGTCTTCGCACCGCCACCGGGCGTGGAACCACCGGGCGTGGAACCGCCGGGCGTGGAACCGCCGGGCGTCGAGCCACCGGGCGTCGAACCACCGGGCGTGGTGGAACCACCGGGCGTCGGGCCACCGAGGCTGGGGTCCTTGTAGCCGGGTGCGGACGGCGTGTACGCCGCCGGGGTCTTCACGCCACCGCCCTGAGTCGCGCCACCAGGCGTCGAGGTGGGCGGCAGCGGGACGTTGGCGTTGGGCTTGGGGGCCGGAGGGGGCGTCGAGGACGACGTTCCGGGCGCCTTGGTGATGGTGCTGTCGGGCGTCGGGGGCTTGGGCGCGTCGAACACGCCCTTCGAGCCACCGGTCGGGACCTTGCTGCCGCCGCGCTCGCCGCCGGTCGCACCAGGCGTCGCGCCACCCATCGGCGGGGCCATGCCGGGCGCCATCGGGGGAGCGGCCGCGCCGCCGCGCGAAGGCGACGTCACGGCGTTCTGCGGCCCGGGAACGGTCGTGGACGGCTTGGTGCCGGCCGCACCACCGGGGTCCTTGTAACCGGGCGCCGACGGCGAGTAGGCCGCAGGGCTCTTGGCACCACCACCGGGAGTGGCACCGCCGGGGGTGGCACCGCCGGGCGTCGCGCCGCCCTTGCCGCCGGGAGGGGTCGCGCCGGGAGTGCCGGGAGGAGTCGCGCCGCCCTTGCCGCCGGCGCTGCCGGGCGGGGTGTAGCCGGGGGCCGTCGGGGTGAAGGCGGCCGGGCTCTTGACGCCGGGGGTGGACCCGCCGCCCTTGCCGGCCGCGCCCGCGGCACCGGGAGGGGTGTAACCGGGAGCGGTGGGCGTGAAGGACGCGGGGCCCTTGGTGCCGCCGGGCGTGGCTCCGGCGCCGCCCTTGATGTTGGGTGCCGCGCCGGCGGTGGTGCCGCCGGGGGTCTTCCCGCCGGTCGTGCTGGTGCCGCCCTTGCCGCCCGCACCACCGGGAGGGGTGTAGCCGGGCGCGGTGGGGGTGAAGGCGGCGGGTGCCTTGGTGCCGCCGGGGGTGGCTCCCGCGCCGCCCTTGATGTTCGGCGCAGCACCGGCGGTGGTGCCGCCGCCGGGGGTCTTCCCGCCCGTGGTGCCGGTGCCGCCCTTGCCGCCCGCACCACCAGGGGGCGTGTAGCCGGGCGCGGTGGGGGTGTACGCGGCGGGTGCCTTGGGGCCGCCGGGCGTTGCTCCCGCGCCGCCCTTGATGTTGGGTGCGGCAGTGGCCGCGTTGCCACCGGGCGTGGTGACACCGCCGCCGGGCGTCGCACCGGTACCGCCCTTGATGTTCGGGCCGGCGGCGGCGGGGCCACCACCGGGTCCCTTGACACCGGACGTCTGGTTGTTCGCGCCGCCCTTGATCGCCTGCGGGCCGTTGGCCGTGGCGCCGCCGGGCGTGAAGTTGCCGGAGCTACCGGTCCCGCCGCCCTTGATGCCCTGCGTGCCGTTGGCCGTGGCGCCGCCCGGCGTGAAGTTGCCCGACGTGTTGTTTCCGTTGCCGCGGACGTTCTTCGCGTCGGTCGTCGTGTCGATCGACTTGATGTTCGTCTGGTTGGTCTGGTCGACCTGTTGCGACGTCTGCAGCGTCGCCTTCAGGTTCGACTGGACGTCGGTGAACGCCTTGGAGCCGCGGTCCGCCTGCGTCACGGCGTTGTCGTTGGACGCGTTGAGCGCCGGCACCGCGAACAGGCCGATGGGGCCGAGGGCGTTGCCGCTGAAGTTCAGGCCCCGCAGGCCGCTCGAGATGCTCGACAGCCGGGACCCCAGGTCACCCGCCTTGTTCTGCAACCCCTGCATCGAGGAGTCGTTCATGGAGTAACCGCTGTTGCCGGTGGGGCCGCCCCCACCCGTTCCGCTGGTCGGCGGCGTCGAGGGGGGCGGGGTGGCCCCGGGGTTCGACGACGGGTTCGGGTTGACGTTCCCCTTGGCCATGAGTGGCGATTCTCCAGAACTGCGTCAGAACGAGGCGGGATCGGGGGATCCCGGCTGTTGGCTGGGTCTTACTCTGTCGGCCGGACGGAACGCTCGTACGAGGCGGCACCGCCGGTGGCCTCGTAGGACTGGAGGGGCTCGCCCGACATGAGCGGGTTGACGCTCTCGTAGTGGGCGGGCTCCGCGTCGACGCGCGCATACACCTCACGCGGCTGCGACGGCTCGAGAGCGTCGTAGGCGTGCGACATCTGCGTGCGCGCGAGGGGCTCGTAACCCGACTGGGCCTGCAACGGCTCCGACGGGGCCTCCGGGCTGATGTACATCTCGCGCGCCTGCATCGGCTGCACGGGCTCGTGCATCCCGCCACCACCCGAGGTCATGCTGACGCCCGAGACCATCGTGGAGTCCGAAGCGTCCACGCGGGAGAACGCCATGGGCGCCTGGACGGCCTCGGCGCGCTGGAACGCCATCGGGGCCTCCACGGCCTCCGCCCGCTGGAACGCCATGGGCGCCTGCACGGCCTCGGCCCGCTGGAAGGCCTGGACCGGCTGCAGCGGCTCCGCGGGGATCGACCGGCTGACGGCCTGCATCGGCTGCAGCGGCTCGGCGTCCACGAGCCGGGCGGCCTGCATCGGCTGCAGCGGTTCCGCCGCGATGCGCTGCGCTGCCTGCATCGGCTGCAGCGGTTCCGCCGCGATGCGCTGCGCTGCCTGCATCGGCTGCAGCGGCTCGGCGTCCACGAGCCGGGCTGCCTGCATCGGCTGGAGGGGCTCGGACGCGAGGCGCTTGGTCGCCTGCATCGGCTCGGCCGCGTCCATGGCCTTGAGCGCGTGCGTGGGCTGCATCGGCGTGCCCGCGTCCCTGGCCCTCAGCGTGGCCGTGGCCTGCATGGGCTCGCCCGCGTCCATCGCCCTCAGCGTCGCGTTCGGGAGGGTCGCCGCCACGGCGTCCTGCTGGACCATGCCGACGCGGGCGTTCGGGAGGGTCGCCGCGGTCGCGGTGGCGGTCGTGTCCGCCGCGGTCTTGCCGTCGGTCGCACCGGGAGGCGTGTTGCCGCCACCACCGGCGCCGCCGCGGTTCGCCATGGCCTCGTCGATCTTGTCGTTGACGCCGTCCTGCGCCTTGTAACCCTCGTAGGTGATCTCGGCGACGTCGGCGGAGTTCTCGAACCGCTCCCAGCCCTTGCTGACCTTCTTGGTGATCTCGTCGAGGTCGCCGATGCGCTTCATCTGACGGCCGAGGGCCGCGACGACGCGGGCGACGCGGGACGCGATGTTCACGCCCAGGGCGACGGCCTTGCCGACGGCGAAGCCGCAGAAGATCGGGATCGACGCGCCGAAGGTCGGGATCATCATGGCGGCGGCGATCAGCGCGCCACCGATCAGCGAACCGATCAGCTGGGCGATCAGGTCGCGGACGATGTCACGCAGGACCGTGACGAGCATGCCCATGATCGCGACGATCTTGGCCTTGGTCTCGACCGCGTTCGCGAGGTCCTCGAGCTCGTGGGTCATGTTGTCCATCGAGGCCTTGAAGCGCTCGGAGGACGCACCCGTCCAGCCGTCGAACGTCGCGAGGCCGCTCTTGTGGTCCTCGGCGAGCACGCGGAGCTCGGCCGCGCGGGCCTTGTTGGCCTCGACGTTGGCCTGGATCTCCTCCGGGTTGCCCATCACCTGGTTCAGGGCGTCGCGCAGGAACGACACGTGCTCGATCAGCCAGCCGACACCGGCGCCGATGATGCTGCCGAGCGGGTCGATCGCGAGCATCACCGTGGCCGAGGCCGCGCCGATGGCGTTGAACGTGATGTCCAGGGCCTTCTCGGTCTCGGACTCCGCGTCCTTGCTGATGCCGTCGATCAGGCTGCCGTAGGCCTCGATGAACAGCGAGCCCTTGAGCTTGTTCTCCTCGGTGATGTGCATCCCGGGAGGAGACGAGATTGGAGTTTCCGGCGCGGTCATCGCTGTTCCTTACCAGGGCTGGTTGTCGTCGTCATCGTCGTCGGCCGCGCGGGGCCTGCCGCGGACGGGCGCCGGCTGGGGCGCCGCCGCGGGACGGCTCGCGGGCGGCGGAGCCGGAGCAGGTTCCGGCTCGTCGTCGACCTCGTCGTAGTCGTCTTCGGTGTCCTCGTCGACCTCGTCGTCCGGGATCGAGTCCGACACCATCTGGTAGGCCTCGGTGCCCTCGCCGAGAGGCTTGAAGAGCTCGAGGACCTGCGTCGCCGCCTGCTTCTGGGCGGCGCGCGCGGTCTCCAGGATCAGCGCGGTGAGCCGGGGACCGCCCAGCTCGACCGCGCGGTGTCCCAGCTGCAGGTTCTGCAGGCCGCCGTTGGGACCGACCGTCACCGTGACCGAGCCGTCCTTCGACGTCACGGTGGCGGAGGCCGCCGCGAAGTTCTCCGTGAGGTCCTCCGACTTCTGCTTCAGGTCGGCCAGCTTGGCCTCGTACTCTTCGACCCACTGATACGGGTTCGCGGCAGTCACACGGTCCTCCGGCGGCGGCGGTTCAATTGCGGTCGGGCTGTGGTGCGTCAGATCACGCGAGCACAGCGTTGATTCGGGTGGCGATGCGGTCGTTGTCGGTGGGCGAGAGGCTCATCCAGCCGTCCGAGTTGACCATCAGGTAACGGCCCTGGTGGGTGTCGAACCAGTTGATGACGACACCGGACCGCTGCCGGCCCTGGGTGACGCCGAACTGGCCGCCCGCGACGCGGTTGGACGCGAGCTCCTCGAACTGCTTCGCGTCCTGGGCGGACAGGCCGGCCTGCTGCAACGCCTCCTGGTCGTCCAGGCCGCCGTCACCGAACAGGTCGTCGGCGTCCTTCGCGTCCTCGGCCTCCTGGAGGGCGACCGCGTCCTGCAGGGACTGGACCCGCACGTTCACCGCCGTGCCCGGTCCCGGCACGGCGTCGGGCAGGACCTTGACGATCTCGCGGGCGATGCCGGTCTCCCGGATCTCCAGCAGCCCGACCCGGTCGCCGTCGATGATCGCCAGCGCGGCGCGCTCGCCGTTGGAGACGGCGAGCGCGCGCACGGTGCGGTCGAGACCGGCGACGGCGTCCACGGACACCTTGTGGTCGTCGAGCAGCCGCAGGAAGTCCTCGAGGCGGTGGTTGTCCACGAGCCCGCGCGAGCGCAGCTCGTCCAGCGTCCTCGTGACCAGCACGCGGCGTTCCTGCTCGGTCGCGCCCTCGCTCGGCACGTCCAGCGGGTACGGCACCCTGCCGAGCCGCAGGTCGTGCCACAGCACGTCGAACTCGAGCGGCGAGAGCAGGAACTCGGGCGTGATCACTGCGACTCGGCCCCCTTCTGCTTCTTCACCTTCGCGGCACCGATCACCGACGGGGGCAGGTTCTCACCGGGGACCTCGAACAGGTCGCCGCCCATGATGTAGCTGGCGGAACGGTGCTCCTTGTCCTCCTCGCCGCGGCCACCGGCGGGAGCGCCACCCATCGGCGCGCCACCCATGCCCGCACCCGCGGCCGCGGCGCCACCGGGACCCATGCCCATCGGCATGCCCGGACGGCCGCCCTGGCCCTGGACACCGGCCGCGCCACCGGGCTGCATGGCACCGGCCGTGCCGGCGCCACCCGCGCCACCGCCGAAGCCGCCACCACCGCCACCCGCGCCCATCTGCGGGGAGTAGGGCATCGGGCCCTTCATGCCGCCACCGGCACCGCCGCCGCCACCAGCGCCGCCACCGGCACCGCCGCCCGCGCCACCGGGACCCGTGTAGCCGGGAGCCGTGGGCGAGTAGGGAGCGGCACCGCCCTTGACACCCTGCGGGGTGTAGCCGGGGTTCTGCGGGTTGTAGTTCGGGTTCGCGACGTCCTTGCCCACCACCGGAACCTTGGGGACGTTCTGGTTGTTCTGGCCGGAGGTGTTCCTGCTGCCGCCCATCTGCGGCGTGTAGCCGGGGGCCGTGGGCGTGTAGGCCGCGGGGCTGCCGCCACCGCTGCCGCTGGTGTACGTGCTGCCGGAGGTGTTCTGGGGCGTGTACCCCGGAGCGGTCGGCGTGTACGCCGCGGCGGTGTTCGTGCTCGTGTTGCCGAAGTTGTTGCCGCCCATCTGCGGGGTGTAGCTGCTGCCCGCGCCACCGCCGGCACCGCCACCGGAGCTCGCGGCCGGGTTGTAGCCGGGCGCGCTCGGGTTGTAGGCCGCCGCGGCGGGCTGGTTCGCGCCACCCGCACCGGCACCCGCGCCGGAACCGGTCGGGGAGCCGACGGGGGCCGTCGCCGTGCCCGCGCTCGCGGCCTGGGTGGTCATGAGGCCGTCCACACCGCCGGTGAACGCGGCCACGTCGGACTGCGGCAGCGCCAGGACCGGCTCTTCGACCTTGCCGGTGTTCGGGTTGAACGGGGGCTTGAACGCCGGCGTCGACGAGTCGATCTGCCGGGAGTTGTTCTCCATGTCGGTCATCACGGTGACCGCCTGTTCGTGCGCCGCGCGCGAGGCGGCGTTGGCGAGCGCGATGTCCGCGGAGGCCAGCACGAAGGCGGGCGTGCCGGGCTGGGAGAGCGCGGCCGTGGCCTTGGCCCAGTCGAACTGGACCGGCTGCGGCATCTGCGCGCGGGCGGTCTCCATGACCCGGCCCTGGTCGGCGACCTTGTTGCCGACCTCGACGGCCGTGCGGGCGGTCTCGTCGACCCAGTCCCCGAGCTTCTTCATCGCGGCACGGGCGGCCTCGGCAGCGTCGCCGGTCCACTTGGACTCCGACGAGGTGATGACCGAGTTGATGGTCCTCGACGCCTCGGTCAGCTCGTTGCCGTACTTGCCCCAGTCGGAGCTGATCTGGCCGGCTTGACCGGGGTCGTTGTTGTTGTGCACCGCGGCATAGAGCTCTTGGTGCGATCGGGACGCCCAGTTCTGCGGGTCCGTGAGGACCGGGACGTTCTCGACCTCGCTCGGGTCGGTCTCGGGGGGCATGACCGGCTCGCCTCTCACGTCGTTGGATCAGCTGGCCACAAGATCAGCTGTTACCCATGTGCTTCTTCAGTTCGGCCTGCTGGTCCTCGTCGAGCGCCTGGAAGTTCCCGATCGCTTCGACGATGGAGTTCTTCGTCTGCTCGAGAACCGTGCGGTAGGCGGTCATCACGCTGACGAACGAGTACTGCTCACCCTCGGCCCGATGGGTGAACTTGTCGCGCATCTTGTCGCCCACCGGGTTCGCACCCAGCGGAGCCGGCCGGGCGATGCTGGTGTTCGCACGCTGGATCCACGTGTCCACCTGATCGATCTGGGCCTGCAGCTGCTTGCGCAGGTCCTCGCCCGCGGTCGGGTCGATCTGGACCTGACCCGAGCGGACGGTCTCGCTCAGCGGGACAGCGTCTTTGTCACCGACGATGTACATGCGGGCAGTATCGGGTGTGTTTTGGTGCATCGCTGACTTTGACGCGAACGAGTTGCCAATTGAGACCCGCCTTCACAATGCGTTGCCGCGTACCAAAACGGGCCACTACCAGGTGAACGTCGTGTAACGACGTGATCGTTTGCCCTGGTTGTGGGAGCGCTCTCGGGTTGCTGCCCGTACGGGCTTCCGATCTCTGTTCACATCCCTGGATCGGCCCTTGACCACGCCTGGATGTGACCTAAATCACAGTGGCTATTTAACCGGGATTTAGGGCTGTCTTGAGGTCGTCACCGGCTGGTTCGGCTTTCACCGGATCGGCTGAAACGATCGGTGGGCGCAGAAACGCGGGCGCACCCCTCAGAGTACGCCCGCGATGTCCGTTTTGGATCATTGTTGTGCGCCACGACGCATGATGTTCACGATCAGGCCAGCACCGCGTCGATCCGCGTCGCGATGCGGTCGTTGTCGCTGGGGGACAGGCTGAGCCAGCCGTCCGAGCGGACCATCAGGTAGCGGCCCTGGTGGGTGTCGAACCAGTTGATGACCACGTCGGCGCGGTGCCGGCCGTGCGTGACGCCGAACTGGCCTCCCGCCACGCGGTTCTGCGCGAGCTCGTCCATCTGCCTCGCGTCCTGAGCGGACAGTCCGGCCTTCAGCAGCGCCTCCCGGTCGTCGAGCTCCTCGTCGGCCGCACCCCAGGGGTCCTCGGACTCCTCTTCCTGCTCCGCCTCCTGCAGTGCGACGGCCTGCTGCAGCGTCTCCAGGCGGACGGACAGCGCGCTGCCGGGCCCGGCCACGCCGTCCGGCAGCACGCCGACGATCTCGCGGGCGAGCGCGGTGGGCCTGATCTCGGAGAGGCCGACGCCGTCACCGTCGATGACGGCCAGCACGGCCTCCCCGCCGCTGGCGGCGGCCAGTGCCCGGACGGTCCGGCCGAGCCCGGCGACGGCGTCCACGGACACCTCGTGGTCGCCGAGCAGCCGCATCAGGTCCTCGAGCCGGGGGTCGTCCGCGATGCCGCGTTGCCGCAGTCCGGCGATGGTCCTGTCCTGCAGCTCCTTGACGTCTCGCTCGGTCGCTCCTTCGCTGGGCACGTCGAGCGGGTACGGCATTCTGCCGAGCCGCAGCGTCTGCCACAGCACCTCGAACTCGCGGGTCGACAGCAAGTACTCGGGCGTGATCACGAGTGCTCGGAACCTTTCTGCTCTGCCTGCTTTGGGCGCAGTATCGGGCAGAAATGCGCAATCCGTTCCTGATCGTGCGAATGCCCACCCGGTTGAGACGGAATGTTCACAATGTGGGTCGATGCCCGCAATCGGCCCGCTTTGGCGGGCGGCGACCTGGGAGGGGCTTGTTCGCGCGGGATTTGGGAGCGCTCTCATCGGGTCGTGTGGACGGTCGGGAGAGGCTCGTTCGCCCGCGTCGGAGGGGCCTCCGGACTGACTCGCTGTGATGTAAATCACACAGTGGGTGAGTGCTGACGCTGTCCGATACGTCCGAATGGGGCTGGGGCGGGGTCGTCCGGTCTCCCGCGGTCGCAGTCGCCGGGCACGGCGGCCCGTGCTCGGCAGCGCGCACCCGCAGGTGTGAGGATCGACGGGTGACTGTCTCCCCGTGGGCGCCCCTGCGTCGCAGCGCGTTCCGTGCGTTGTGGCTCGCCCAGTTCGCCTCCAACATCGGCACGTGGGCGCAGACCGTCGGCGCCCAGTGGCTCATGGGTGACCTCGGCGGCAGTGCCCTCCAGGTCGCCCTCGTCCAGACCGCCACGACGCTGCCCGTGTTCCTGCTGGTCGTGCCCTCCGGGGCGCTGGGCGACATCCTCGACCGGCGGCAGGTGCTGATCGCCGGCCAGGCGCTGATGCTCGCGGGCGCGGGCGGGCTGATGCTGCTCGCGGGTACGGACAGGGCGACCCCGGCGAGCCTGCTCGGCCTGCTCGCGCTCATGGCGGTCGGGCAGGCGCTGTCGATGCCGTCGTTCCAGGCCATCCAGCCGGAACTCGTGTCGCGCGAGGAGATCCCGCAGGCCGCTCTCCTCAACGGCGTCAACATGAACGTCGGCCGCGCCATCGGCCCCGCGCTCGGCGGCCTGCTCATCGCGCTGGCCGGCTCGGAGGCGACGTTCGCGTTCAACACGGTGAGCTTCTTCGGCGTGCTGATCGTGCTGGCGCGGTGGAAGAGGCCGTCCGACCACCGTCCACTCGGGACGGAGCACATCACGACCGCCATGCGCACGGGCGCCCGGTACGTGGGCAGCTCACCGCTGTTCCGCCGGGTGCTCACGCGGCTCACGCTGTTCATCGTGTTCGGCAGCGGCCTGTGGGCCCTGCTCCCGGCGATCGCCCGCGGCCCGCTGGAACTCGACGCCAGCGGCTACGGCGTGCTGCTCGGCAGCGTCGGCGCGGGCGCGATCGGCGGCGCGTTCGTGGTGCCGAAGCTGTTGCAGCGCATGAGCAAGAACAGCATGGTGCTGCTCGCGACGTTCGTCTACGCCGCCGCCACCAGCACCGCGGTGCTGACCAGGAGCTTCCCGCTCGTGATCGTGGCGATGCTGCTGACGGGCGCCTGCTGGATCGCCACCCTCTCGACGTTCAACGCCACCGCCCAGGTCCTCCTGCCGGCCTGGACCCGAGCGCGCGCCCTGGCCTACTACCAGCTGATCCTCATGGGCGGCCAGGCCCTCGGCGCCGTCGTGTGGGGCGCCATCGCGGACGCCTACGGCCTGCAGGTGGCCATGATCGTGCCCGCGGCGGCCATGGCCGTGCTGGCACTGGCGGCCACGCGCTGGCTGCCGCTCAACGACCGCCCCCTCGACGTCAGCCCCGCCACGTACTGGGAGGAACCACCGGAGATCACCGACACCGAGGCGGGCCCCGTCCTGGTCACGGTGGAGTGGTCCGTCGCCCCGGAGAACGAGGAGGCGTTCATCGAGGCCATGCAACGGGTCGGCAGGGCACGGCGGCGCACCGGCGCCACGATGTGGGGCCTGTTCCGCGACACCGAGGAGGTCGAGACGTTCCTCGAGACCTTCACCGTCGCGACGTGGCACGAACACCTGCGCCAGCACGTCGAGCGCGGCACCGTCGTGGACCAGCAGAACCAGGACGTGGCCCGCGGACTCGCCAAGGGGCCGGCGCGGGTGCGGCACCTGCTGTACGCGGAGCCGACCAAGCCGGAGTGAACGGCCATAGGCGCGGGCTATGAGCGGAAGGGATGATCGCGGCACGCCGGGCGGTGTGACGCTCTGGGGCACCTCGAACCCTGCGGAGGAACCCCATGAGAACACTCGCCCTGGTGGTGGCGATGTCGGCCGGGCTGCTGGTCCCGGTGAACGCCGACGCGCACGCGGCCCCTGCCGACGCCACTGCTCCCGCCGCCGCTCCGGCCCCCGCTGACACCGCGGTCCCCAGCGCCAACGCATCCCCGAACAGCCCTCTGCTCCCACCCGCAGTCGCCAGGACCATCCACCACCCCACGACCGACGCGGCGATCCAGACCGCCGCCGTCACCGACTACCCGGCCGAACTGCGTGCGTTGACCCGCACGCTGGACACCTACACCAGCGCCGACGACGAGGCCGTGCACGCCAGCATGCTTCTGCTCTACTACGGCCACACGCAGCCGGAGTTCCTCGCCGCGGTGCGCGCCGAGCCGGAGGTGCTGCGGGCCCTGCGCCGGTTCGTCCTGAGCCACCTGGACTTCTTCGGCACCGACCGGCAGTACCTGGTCCAGAACGCGACCCGCGAACTCGGCAGGTTCCTGCAGCACAAGGACATCGCGCCACGCGTCCGTCCGCTGCTGGTGGACCTGGCGTCACGGGGTGACGTCGTCGGCCGCCTCGCGCCGTTGTGGGTCGGCGTCGCGGAGATGGTCGACTGGTACGACAAGGCGAACTGCCGTCGCTACAACACGTGCGACTTCCGCGCGAAGATCGACCGTCGCGTGCTCACCGTGCGGCACACCTGCAGTGCCACGCTGAGGATCCGCGCCCAGCAGCTCACGGCGGCGCAGCTCCGCCAGACCTGCGCGTCGCTCGCGGGGCAGGACGCCGCCTTCCACCGCGTGGTGCGGGATCCGGGGCCGGTGGCGGGGGACAACAACACCTCGCTGGAAGTCGTCGTCTTCAACACCAGCAACGACTACCGCACGTACGCCGGGGTGCTGTTCGACATCTCCACCAACAACGGTGGCATGTACCTCGAAGGCGACCCGGCGCTCAACCAAGCGCGGTTCATCGCGCACGAGGCCGACTGGCTGCCCACGTTCGCGATCTGGAACCTCAACCACGAGTACACCCACTACCTCGACGGCCGGTTCGACATGCACGGCGACTTCGAGGAGAACATGACCACGCCGACGGTGTGGTGGATCGAGGGCTTCGCCGAGCACCTGTCCTACAGCTACCGCGGTGAGGTCTACGCCGACGCGCTGGCCGAGGCCAAGAAGCGGACGTACGCGCTCAGCACGTTGTTCGACACCACCTACGACCACGACACCAAGCGGGTCTACAACTGGGGTTATCTGGCGGTCCGGTACCTGCTGGAGAAGCACCCGGAGGACATCGCCGCGGTGCTGGCGGACTACCGGGCAGGCGACTGGGCCGGTGCGCGCGACCACCTCACGCGGGTGATCGGCAGCCGCTACGACGCCGACTGGTACGGCTGGCTCGCGGCCGTGCGCTAATTCGACAGCTGGGCCCTCAGCGACGGTTGGACCGACTGCCACCACTCGCGCATCACCGGACTGGTCAGCGCCTGGTCCGAGTAGGCGCCCAGCACCTCGGCGAACACGCGGCTGGCCTGGCTCCAGGTCAGCCGCTCCCGCCGCCACGCGAAGACCAGCCTCATCCGCATCGGGGCACCGGCCAGCGGGCGCACCGCCACTCCCGGACCACCTTGCGACGTCGGTTCGACCAGCTGCACCGCCTTGCCCGCGGCGATCAGCTGGCGCCCGGCGCCGCTGGGCACCTCGAACCGGATCCGCGGCACGAACCCGACTGCCCGGCAGGCCGCGCGCAACGCCGTCAGCGACCCGTCCTCGGCGCCCGGCGGGCCGACCCAGGCCTCCCCGGCGAGGTCGGCGAGGTCCACCTCCCGCCGTGACGCCAGGGGGTGGCCGGCGGGGATGGCGATGTAGACCGGCACCCACGGCACGACGACGCGTTGCGCCACCCCGCGCGGCAGGCCCAGGTCGCCCTCCTCGTCCACGGCGATCACCGCCGCGTCGAGGTGGCCGTTCGCCAGCGCCAGCGAAAGGCCCGTCGACGACGGGTCGACCACCAGCGTGACGTCGTCCAGCGCCTCCTCGAGGCGGGAGTACAGCGACGCCACGCACTCCATGTGCACCGAACCGAACCGGACGGTTCCGCCGCGGCCCGCCGTGTCCGAGCCGAACGCCTCCAGTTCGACCAGCAGCAGCCTGGCCCGCTGCAGCATCTGCGCGCCCAGCGGGGTGGGGGCCGCGCCGGAGCGGCCCCGGTCGAAGAGAGTGCCGCCGACCATGCGCTCGACCCGTTGCAGGAGCGTGGTGAGGGACGGCTGGGAGATCCCGAGCTGCGTCGCCGCGCGGGAGAGGCTGCCCGCGTCGCCGATGGCGCAGATGGCCCGCAGGTGCCGGATCTCCAGTTCCATAGCCCGAGGCTATACGGGATCAGCACGAACCGTCGCGCTCGGCTTCGGCGCGCGAGAACTCCAGGCGCACGTCGTTCGACCGGGGCAGCACCAGGGCGGCGCCGTCACGGCGGTTCCACTCCCTCGGCAGCAGCAGGCTCTGCCCGCCCGACTGCACGACCAGCACCAGACCGTCGTAGCGGAACCTGTACGACGAGTCCGCGGCCGTGCACGCGGTCATCGTGACGCCCGGCCCGTGGAACGCGATGTCCTTGGTGCTGAACACGACCGTCCGCGGCATCGTGCCGAGCTTCGTCTGGTACTCGTAGCCCCTGGCCTCGCCGACCGCCGCCGAGTAGTCGTTGACCGCCCAGAACAGGCCGATGCTCGCGAGCACGAACGTGAACGTCCACTGGACCACCGGCACGACCCCGGTGGCGTGCCTGCCGGCCACCGTCGCGTGCAGGCGCTCCGCCAGCGGGAACGAGATCACCCCGAGCGCCACGCACACGCCGGGCAGGCCGGGCACCTCGTAGAGCAGCAGCGGCACGGCGAGCCCGCTCAGCCCGAGCAGCAGGAACACGAGACCGAACGCCACCAGCACCGGGACGGCGCGCCTGGCCAGGACGCGCCACATCTTCGGGGCCAGCACCGAGTGCAGGAGGCGGTAGCCCCACAACGCCGCGAGCCCGGCGGCCGACAGGACCGTCAGCGGCACGAACATGCCGTCCGCGCTGCGGATCAGGTAGTCGGGCGCGGACAGGCCGAGCACCGAGTAGTGCACGCCGAACCACTCGCAGAAGAACGTCGCGTGCCGGACGCCGAAGTAGAACAGCAGGGCGGTCAGCACGGTCGTCGGTGCCAGCAGGGAACCGAACACCTTCAACGCCCTGGATGGCGCCTCGTCCTTCGGCCTGGCGGGAGCGGCGCGCACGGCTCACGCCCCGGCGCAGTTGATGTCGTTGTTGACCCCGAACACGATCTTGTCACCCACGAACAGGGGATCGGGCACCTTGATGCTGACGACGGTGCAGTCCCCACTGGCCTCGGGCGACGCCTCGACGACCCGTGTGTGTCCGACGCACGGCTTCTCATCGGGACAGAACTCCGCGAACCGACCCGTGGTCTGCTGCCAGGACTGCGAGAACGGAAGCCCGGTCTGGGACTCGATCGACTTGCGCAGGTTGTCCGTGAGCACCAACCGGTCCGGGGGCTTCGGGGGTGGGGGTGGCGGCTTCGTCGTGGTGGTGACCCGGGGCGGTGGCTTCGGCGGTGGCGTCGTCGTGATGACAGGTGGTGGCGCGACGGTGGTCGTGGTGGTCGTCGTCGTGGTCGTGACCTCGACAGACGGCACCGAGGGCGGCGGCGCGGCGGGCGGCGCCGAGCTGGGCGGGGCCGGTCGGCCGCAGGCGGCGAGCACGGCGGCGGTCACCAGGCAGACGTGGATTCGGTTCATGGCGGATGCCTCCTCCAGTACGTAGGGGCGTGCCGCCGACCGGTGGATACATCGACCGCGTTCCATAGCTCGAAGCTATGGCCAACTGGGATTGGCGGGACCCCTCCCGGCACGGGAAGGCTGATAAGGCGAGGACAACCCTGGAAGGACCCGAATTGGCTCGGACACGCCGCGACATGGCGAAACTGGTGGACGCGGACGGTTTCCGCACGTACATCCGCGACAACTGGGGCGAGTGGTATAGCTCCGTCGACCTGCCCCCGGGCACCGCGGAAGCGGCCGCGGCCCACCGCGCCCGGCTCACGGCGGCGCTGCCGGGCAAGCGGATCGCGCTGGCCGCCGGGCGGGCGCACGTCCGGTCGAACGACACGTTCCACGAGTTCCGCGCCGACAGCGACTTCGTGTGGCTGACCGGCTGCCAGGTCGAGGGCGCCGTGCTGGTGCTGACCGACGCCGACGCGACGCTGTTCGTGCCGGTGCCGTCCGAGGCCCACAGCGTCGACTTCTTCGGTGACGCCGACCGCAGCCCGTTCTGGATCGGCGCCGCCGCCGGCCCGAAGGAGTGGGGCGAGGCGCTCGGCATCACGGCTCGCCCGCTCGAGGACCTGGCGAACGCCCTGCGCGGCCGCCACCCGGAGACGCTCGTCGCCAAGGGCGTCGACCCGGTGCTGGACGCGCTGACGGGCTCGCACAGCGACGAGCTGCGGACCGTGCTGGCCGAGCTGCGCCGCATCAAGGACGACTGGGAGGTCGACCAGCTCCGCCAGGCCGTCGACGCGTCGGTCAAGGGCTTCGCCGACGTCGCCATGGAGCTCGGCCAGGCCGTGCGCGGCGGGGGAGAGCGCTGGTTGCAGGGCACGTTCGACCGCCGCGCCCGCACCGAGGGCAAGGGCCCCGGCTACACCTCGATCGTCGCCGCCGGCCCGCACGCCCCGGTGCTGCACTGGACGCGCTGCGACGGCCGCGTGAACGACGCCGACCTGCTGCTGCTCGACGCCGGTGTCGAGATGAACTCGCTCTACACCGCCGACGTCACCCGCACGTTCCCGGTGAGCGGTGAGTTCAGCGAGCCGCAGCGCCAGGTGTACGACCTCGTGCTCAGGTCGCACGTCGCCGCGCTCGCGGAAGTGCGGCCCGGCAACGACTACAGCGCCTTCCACCACACCGCCATGCGCGTGCTCGCCGAGGGCCTGCACGACTGGGGCCTGCTGCCGGTCAGCGTCGACAAGGCGCTCGACCCGTCCGGCCAGCACCACCGCCGCTACATCGTCTGCGGCACCGGCCACTTCCTCGGCCTGGACGTGCACGACTGCGCCGACGCCCGCCAGGAGACCTACCAGCAGGGCATCCTGGAACGCGGCATGGCGCTCACGGTCGAGCCCGGCCTGTACTTCCACCCGAACGACGAGACGCTGCCGCCGGAGCTGCGCGGCATCGGCGTGCGCATCGAGGACGACCTGGTCGTGACGTCGACGGGCGCGGACGTCCTGTCCGACTCGCTCCCGATCGAGGCCGACGAGGTCGCGGCCTGGGTGCGCAAGCAGCGCTCCTAAGTGGACGGACTGGAGCGGGCCCACGCGAACGTGAGTTCCACGGCCCGCTTCCAGTTCGCGTACTCGTTCTCGCGGTACTTCGCGTCCATCACCGGGTTCCACCGGGCCGCGAGGTGCCAGTTGCGCCGCAACCCCTCCAGGTCCGGCCAGTACCCGGCGGCCAGACCGGCGGCGTAGGCGGCGCCCAGCGACACGGTCTCGGCGACCAGCGGCCGCTGCACCGGGATGTCGAGCACGTCCGAGATGAACTGCATCAGCAGGTGGTCGGCCGTCATCCCGCCGTCCACCTTCAGCACCGGCGTCGGCGCGCCGAGGTCGGCGTTCATCGCGTCGACGACCTCCCGCGTCTGCCAGCCCGTCGCCTCCAGCACGGCCCGCGCCAGGTGGCCCTTGTTGATGTACGACGTCAGCCCGACGACGAGCCCGCGCGCCTGCGCGAGCCAGTGCGGCGCGAACAGCCCGGAGAACGCCGGCACGATGTAGCAGCCGCCGTTGTCCTTGACCGTGCGCGCCAGCGTCTCGATCTCCGGCGCCGAGTGGATCAGCCCGAGGTTGTCGCGGAACCACTGCACGAGCGACCCGGCGACGGCGATCGACCCCTCCAGCGCGTACGCGGGTTCGCCACCGATCTGGTAGCCGATCGTGGTCAGCAGCCCGTGCTTCGACCGCACGAGCTCGTCGCCGGTGTTCATCAACAGGAACCCGCCGGTGCCGTACGTGCCCTTGATCGATCCCTTCTCGAAGCACGTCTGCCCGAACAGCGCCGCGTGCTGGTCGCCCAGCGCCGCCGTGATCGAGATGCCCGGCACCACGCGGGTCGTCACACCGCTGATCTCGGTCGACGGGCGGATCTCCGGCAGCACCACCGCCGGCACGCCGAAGAACTCCAGCAGCATCGGATCCCATTGGCGCGTCGAGAGGTTCATCAGCATCGTCCGCGACGCGTTGGTCACGTCGGTGACGTGCAGGCCGCCGTTGACGCCGCCGGTGAGGTTCCAGATCAGCCAGGTGTCCATGGTGCCGAACAGGACGTCGCCGCGTTCGGCCTTCGCGCGCAGCCCGGCCACGTTGTCGAGCATCCACCGCAGCGACGGCGCCGAGAAGTAGGTGGCGAGCGGCAGGCCGCAGCGGTCGCGGACCTCCTCGATGCCGGGCTTGCGCCCGAGTTCCGCGACGAGGTCCTCGGTGCGGATGTCCTCCCAGACGATCGCGCGTCCGATCGGGACACCCGTGTGCCGGTCCCACAGCACGAACGTCTCGCGCTGGTTCGTGATGCCCATCGCGACGACCTGCTCGGCGCTGATCCCCGCCTGCCGCAACGCCTGCGGCACGATCCGGTCGACGTTGCGCCAGATCTCCACGGCGTCCTGCTCCACCCAGCCGGGACGCGGGTGGTACTGCCGGTGCTCGCGCTGCGCGACCGCGACGAGGCGGGCGTTCTGGTCGAACACGATGCAGCGCGTCGACGTCGTGCCCTGGTCGATCGCCATTACGAACCGTTGCACGGCGAGCCCCTCAGTTCTCGTCGACGAGAGAAGTGGTGACCGCCTCGGCGGCCTGGACGACCTGACGCACCAGCGTCGCACGCGGACGGCCCGCGGAGTCGCACAACCGGTCCGCGGCACCCGAGATGCCGATCGCACCGACGACGAGCCCGCCGGGGATGCGGATCGGCGCGGCGATGCTGGCCTCACCCGGCATGTACTCCTCGGCCTCACCGGCCCAGCCCTGGCCGCGCACCTCGGTCAGCACGCGCTCCAGCATCTGGGTGCGCGTGATCGTCCTGCGGGTCAGCGACGTGAGCTCCCGCCGGCGTGCGGCCGCCGACAGGTCCGGGTCGTAGGCGAGCAGCACCTTGCCGAGCGCGGTGGCGTGCAACGGCAGCATCGCGCCGATGCCGAGTGTTTGCACGGAGTCATCGGGCCGGAACACGTGGTGCACGACGAGCACGGCGCCGTCGTGGTGCATTCCGATCCGCACCTCCTGACCGCTGCGCGCGGCCAGGGTGTCGGCCCAGTTGATCGATCTAGAACGCAGTTCGTTGGCGTCGAGGTAGGACGTTCCGAGGTGCAGCAGCGCCGCGCCGAGGCGGTAGCGGCCCGTCGCCGGGTCCTGCTCGACGAACTCGACCCGTTGCAGCGTACGGAGAATCCCGTGCGCGGTGCCCCGCGCCAGCCCGAGCGAGTCGGCTATCTCCGTGAGACCGTGGTGGCCGGAGCCGCGCGCCAGCAGCCGCAGCACGGCGGCGGCGCGTTCGATCGACTGGATGGGTCCCGGCACGCGAGAAACGTAATTGAGACGACCCGTGTCGGCAATGTCGAACAGCTACGACGCCCGTCACCTCCGGATACGAGCCTGAAACGCCTTGTCTGCGCGCAGCGTGACCGGTCGGTCACGCGTTCGGGGGTCACAGGTGTCGACATTGTCGAAACGTGCCTGTTGAGCAGGTGTTCGGAAGCTCATTACGTTCCGCGTCAATCACCACGGGGTGATCAGCCGTTCAAGGACGAATGGGAGGCCAGCGTGGGTCTCGGGACAGTGTTCCTCAGCGAGGTGCTCGGTACGGGCGTCTTGCTGTTGCTGGGTGCGGGCGTGGTGGCGAACGTGCTGCTCGCCAAGTCGAAGGGCTTCGACGGCGGCTGGCTGTTGATCAACTTCGGCTGGGGCCTCGGCGTCTTCGCCGGTGTCTACATCGCGTACAAGTCGGGTGCGCACCTCAACCCCGCCGTGACGGTCGGCATCCTCACCAGCGGCGCGGACGAGTTCGCCCCCGGTGTGCCGGTCAGCGTGGGCTCGACGCTCGTCTACTTCGCCGGCGAGATGCTCGGCGCGTTCCTCGGCGCCGTCCTCGCGTGGCTCGCCTACAAGCCGCACTTCGACGAGACGCCCGACGAGGGCCTCAAGCTCGCCGTCTTCTCGACCGGCCCGGCGATCCGCAGCTACACCTGGAACCTGGTGTGCGAGATCATCGGCACGTTCGTCCTGGTCTTCGTGGTCCTCGCCCTGGGCAAGACCCCGACCCAGCTCGGCCCGCTGGCCGTCGCGATGCTCGTCGTCGGCATCGGCGCCTCCCTCGGTGGCCCCACGGGCTACGCGATCAACCCGGCCCGCGACCTCGGCCCGCGCATCGCGCACGCGCTGCTTCCCCTGTCCTACAAGGGAACCGACGGCGAGGCAGTCGGCAAGAAGGACTCCGACTGGGGCTACTCCTGGGTGCCGGTCGTCGGCCCGATCATCGGTGGCGCGCTCGCCGGTGTGATCGCCTCGCTCGCGTTCTGACGCTGACCATCCCGAAAGGACTTCTTCGATGACGCAGTACGTTCTCGCCGTCGACCAGGGCACGACCAGCACGCGGGCGATCATCTTCGACCACAGCGGCTCGATCGTCGCCGTGGGCCAGAAGGAGCACGAGCAGATCTTCCCGCGCGCCGGCTGGGTCGAGCACAACCCGGTGGAGATCTCCGAGAACACCCGGTTCGTGATCGGTCAGGCGCTCGCCAAGGCCGACCTGAACACCGGCGACCTCGCCGCCGTGGGCATCACCAACCAGCGCGAGACCGCGGTGGTGTGGGACAAGAACACCGGCGAACCCGTCTACAACGCCATCGTCTGGCAGGACACCCGCACGCAGGCGATCGTCGAGGAGCTCGGCGCCCTCGGCGGCGGTGCCGAGCGCTACAAGGCGAAGGTCGGCCTGCCGCTGGCGACCTACTTCTCCGGCCCCAAGATCCGCTGGATCCTCGACAACGTCGAGGGTGCGCGTGAGCGCGCCGAGGCAGGCGACCTGCTGTTCGGCAACACCGACACGTGGACGCTGTGGAACCTCACCGGCGGCCCCAACGGCGGTGTGCACGCCACGGACGTGACCAACGCGTCGCGGACCATGCTGATGGACCTCGACACGCTGCAGTGGGACGCCGAGATCGCCGGCGAGATGGGCATCCCCGTGTCCATGCTGCCGGAGATCCGTTCCTCCTCCGAGGTCTACGGCACCGGCGGCCCCGGCGGCGTGCTGAAGGGCGTGCCGATCGCGGGCATCCTCGGCGACCAGCAGGCGGCCACGTTCGGCCAGGCCTGCTACGAGCCCGGCACCGCCAAGAACACCTACGGCACCGGCAACTTCATGCTGCTCAACACCGGTACGGAGAAGGTCGCCTCGAAGAACGGCCTGCTCACGACCGTCTGCTACAAGATCGGCGACGAGGCCCCCGTCTACGCGCTGGAAGGCTCCATCGCCGTCACCGGGTCGCTGGTGCAGTGGCTGCGCGACAACCTCGGCATCATCGGCTCCGCGCCGGAGATCGAGACGCTCGCCCGGTCCGTGGAGGACAACGGTGGCGCGTACTTCGTGCCGGCGTTCTCCGGCCTGTTCGCCCCGTACTGGCGTGCGGACGCCCGTGGTGCCGTGGTCGGCCTGACCCGGTTCGTCAACAAGGGCCACCTCGCCCGTGCCGTGCTGGAGGCGACGGCGTTCCAGACCCGCGAGGTGCTGGACGCGATGAACGCCGACTCCGGTGTGCCGCTGACCGAGCTGAAGGTCGACGGTGGCATGGTCGCCAACGAGCTGCTGATGCAGTTCCAGGCGGACGTGCTCGACGTGCCGGTCGTCCGTCCGGTCGTCGCCGAGACCACCGCTCTCGGTGCCGCGTACGCCGCCGGTCTGGCCGTCGGCTACTGGTCCGGCCTGGACGAGCTGCGCGCCAACTGGGCCGAGGACAAGCGCTGGACGCCGGAGCTCGACGGCGAGGAGCGCGAGCGCGAGTACCGCAACTGGAAGAAGGCGGTCACCAAGTCGTTCGACTGGGTCGACGCCGACGTCCGCTAGGAAATCCTTCCTTTAGGAGCTGAAGAAGTTGTTCGCGAGGCTGGATCCGGCTCGGCGCGCCCAGGCCCTGGAGGCGTTGGGCGGCACGGAGTTCGACGTTCTCGTCGTGGGTGGTGGTGTGGTCGGCGCGGGCGCTGCTCTCGACGCGGCGTCGCGCGGCCTGTCCGTCGCCCTGGTCGAGGCCGACGACTGGGCGGCGGGCACGTCGAGCCGGTCCAGCAAGCTCGTCCACGGCGGGCTGCGGTACCTGGAGCAGCTGGAGTTCAAGCTGGTCCGGGAAGCCCTGAAGGAACGCGGGTTGCTGCTGCGCCGGCTCGCACCGCACCTGGTGCGGCCGGTGCCGTTCCTCTTCCCGCTGAAGAAGCAGTGGGAGCGCGCCTACGTCGGCGCGGGCGTCATGCTCTACGACTCGATCGGCGGCGCCGGTGCCGTGCCGATGCACCGCCACCTCTCGCGCCGCAAGATGTCCGCGGTCGGCCCGTCCATCGACGCCGACGCGTTCGCCGGGGCCATCCGCTACTACGACGCGCAGATGGACGACGCGCGGCTCGTGTCGACGCTGGTCCGCACGGCCGCCCAGCACGGCGCCACGGTCGTCTCACGCGCTCGGGTCACCTCGTTGCTGCGCACCGACGGCCGTGTCTCCGGTGCGTCGGTGCGCGACGAACTGTCCGGCGTGACGCACGTGGTGCGGGCGCGGCGGGTGATCAGCGCGACCGGCGTGTGGACCGACTCGCTGAACGCGATGTCCCCTGGTGAACCGCCTTTCGAGGTGCGGATGTCCAAGGGCGTGCACGTGCTCGTGGAGAGGTCGAAGATCCAGCTGGACGGCGGCCTCATCACGCAGACCGAGAAGTCGGTGCTGTTCGTGATCCCGTGGGGCGCCTACTGGATCATCGGCACCACCGACACGCCCTACTCCGGTGCGCCCGAAGCCGTCGCGGCCACCGCCGAGGACGTCACCTACATCCTCGACCACGTGAACGCCGTGCTGCGGTCGCCCCTGTCGGTGGACGACGTCGTCGGCACGTACGCGGGCCTGCGTCCCCTGCTCGCCGGCGCCTCCAGCGACACCTCGAAGCTGTCGCGCGAGCACGCCGTCGCCGAGCCGGAGCCCGGCTTCTTCGTGATCGCGGGCGGCAAGTACACGACGTACCGCGTGATGGCCGCCGACGTCGTGAACGCCGCTGTCTCAGGCCTGGGACGCGCGGTGGCACCCTCCCTGACCGCGCGGCTGCCGTTGTGCGGCGCCGTCGGTTTCCAAGAGCTGTGGGCGGACCGGGCTCGAGTCGCTGTGGAGTCCGGCCTGCCCACGTCCACTGTGGAGCGTCTGCTGCGCCGCTACGGCTCAGCCGTGTCCGACGTGCTGGCCCTCGTCGCGCAGGACCCGTCGCTGGCTTCGCCGGTGGCCGGGTACCTGGCCGCGGAGATCGTCTACGCGGTGACGCACGAGGGCGCGCTGGGCCTCGAGGACGTGCTGGCGCGGCGGACGCGCATCGCGATGGAGCACCTGGACTTCGGCGCATCGGTTGCGGGCCAGGTGGCTGATCTGATCGCCGGACCTCTGAATTGGTCCTCCGAAGAGCGTGATGCTGCGGTAGAGGCTTATAGGGCAGACACGAGTTTGGCGGCCCAGACGGGAACGTGACAGTGAGATGGACAGCGCTGAGCTGATCGAGAGGTTGCGGCGGGAGGGCGGCTTCCGGCTGCTCCCGTTGCTGGGGAACACCGGGCAGGTCGCAGGGGTGCACCTGGCCCGGTTCCTCCCCGGCGGGCACCTCGACGTGATCCAGGCTTGGGACGAGCGGTGGGCCGTGTGGGCCCGGATGCCGGATTCGCTGGACCCGGCGGCGCCGTTCGCGGGACCGGGTGGGGGAGTGGCGAAGAGCGGGCCGTTCGGGCAGGTGGTCGCGCCCTTGCTGCCGCTGCAGGCCGGGTTGCTCGCGCCCTGACGGCTCGGCCGCGGTCGTCCTGACGCTCGTGTCGTCGTGCCGGCGCTTTTCGCCGCGACTTACCGCCTCTTAAGCGGCCCGCGCGAGGGTCCGAGCCATGATCAGAGCACTCGCGCTGGCCCTCCTGGCCGTCGTCGCCACCGCCCCGGCCGCCCACGCCGCCAGTCCCGTCGGCCTGACCGACGGCTTCTACGTCGACCCCGGCTCCAACCCCGCCGTGTGGGTGCGCGACCACCCGGGCGACGGCCGGCAGGCCGCCATCAAGGCGAACATCTCCACCAAGCCGATCGCCCGCTGGTTCGGCGCCTGGAGCGGGGACATCGGCCCCGCCGTGTCGTCGTACGTCGGCGGGACCGGCACCAAGCTGCCCGTGCTGGTCGCGTACAACATCCCCGGCCGCGACGCGTGCGGCGGCCACTCCGGTGGCGGTGCCGGCACGCCCGCGGCGTACCGGACGTGGATCTCCTCCTTCGCCGCCGCCATCGGCACGCGCCCGGCCGTGGTGGTGATCGAGCCGGACTCGCTGGCGGACTTCAACTGCATGGACGCGGCCGAGGTCGCCGAGCGCGCGGCGATGATCAAGTACGCGACCGAGCAGTTCAAGGCCAAGGCGCCCAACACGTGGGCCTACCTCGACGCGGGCAACGCGCAGTGGGTGCCGGCCGCGACCATGGCCTCGCGCCTCGACTCGGCGGGCGTGCGCAACGTCCGCGGGTTCTCGACCAACGTGTCGAACTACCACACCACCGCGGCCTCGACGACGTACGGCAACGCCGTCAGCGCGGCGCTTCCCGGCTACACCAAGCCGTTCGTGATCGACACCAGCCGCAACGGCAACGGCCACAACGGCGAGTGGTGCAACCCCGGCGGCCGCAAGCTCGGCACGCCCGCCCGCACCGGTGGCGGCGCGGAGATGCTGCTGTGGGTCAAGGTGCCCGGCGACTCCGACGGCCGGTGCGGCAAGGCGCCGGGCGTGGACGCGGGCGAGTTCGACCCGCAGCTGGCGTTCGACCTGGTCTACGGCTACTGAGTCCTGGCCAGCGCGCGCAGCGGTGTGGGCCCGCGGTACTCCGCGAGCTTGCGCCGCGACTGGTTCTCGTCCAGGGCGACCTCGTCGAGCAGGTCGAAGAGCCGCCGGCTCCGCTCGACCGCGGCCTCGTCCTGGGCGAAGACCTTGGCCAGTCCGGACTCGGCGTAGACGAGCGGCGAGGCCTTCTCGAACTCGAACAGCGTGCAGGCCGACTGGAACGCCGCCGAGCTCGCCTCCTCGGGCACGACGCGCACGATCGAGGAGTTCGCGAGCAGCCACACGAACTGCTCCTCCATCACCCGTGCGTCACCGAGCCGCATTCGCAGCGCCAGTTCGTGCAGGTAGAAGACGCACCGGGGACCACCGGGCCGGCGCATGACCGCCTGCCTGTCGAGGTCCTCGATCGGCTGCCCGGTCGCAGCCTGCACGGCGCGCGCGTACTTCGGCGTCTGCAGGAGGCTGTTCACGGTCAGGACGTCGTACGCCGTGATGTCGGTGGCCATCGCCTCCGTCATCGAGAGCGTGCGCAGGTTGTCCGGGTCCTGCGCGAGGTACGCGTCGAACGCGTTGTGGTAGCGGCGGACGAAGTCCTCGAAGAAGTCGATGTCCTTGCCGCACGCGGTGAGGTACTGCGCGAGGTCGATCTCGCTGCCGCGGATCTTGCCGTGCTCGAGGTTGGACACCTTGCTCGGGTCCCAGCCGAGCAGCTGCGCCATCGCGCGGCCCCTCAGACCGGTGAACCTCTGCCGGAGCCGGCGCAGCTCGTCGCCCAGGTCCCTGCTGTACGCGGTGGAAGTCGTCACTGTCACGACACCGAACGTATGGGTTGGAACGACTCCAAGGTACGGGCTCGTTCGGGTGAAAACCCCGCGCTCAGTCGAGCAGCTTGCGCAGCTCCGCGTCGAAGTCGACGTAGTCGTTCTCGCAACCGGGGGCGACCACGTCGTAGGTGGAGTTCAGGAACTCCTGCAGCTCGGACGACTGCACGTGGAACACCGCGTGCGACACGTCCGACCGCAGCTCGAGCACGGCGGTCGTGGAGTTGTGCGGCCGCAGCCTCACGTCACCGGCGCCGCTCGTGGTGATCAGCCCGTCGGCGAGCAGGTCGCGGCTGACGAGCCACACCGTCTCCTGGCGTCCCATGCGGAACGTCATGGTCACCGCGTGCGGGTCGTCGGCGCGGTAGCCGAGCTCGACGTCGACGGGCAGGGGACGCCCGGACGGAGCGATGAAGGCGAATGTCGAGTCGGCGCCCACTCGTGTCACGTTCCTCATGCCCCCTTAGACGTCCGGCAACCGCCGTGGATGCCTCGATCAGGAAAAGCGATCGGAACGTGATTTTCAATGGTCCCGAAGTATGACTTTTGACATCCAGCGGCGCTGACCAGCTGAGACGATGTTGCTCACCTGGCCTGACCTGGCTGTTCACGGTGTTTAGCGTGAATGTGTTCGGTCATCTGTGGACAGGATCACGAGTGCTTGCGGACCAAATCCTGGGACCGTGGGATGACCTCACCTTAAATTCGACTTAAGGAAATTGGTGCTATCCGTAGCTATTTCGGCACGGATAGTGAGCGGGCTCGAGGCCTGCCGTGCGTCGGTCGTCACGGAGCAGGGCCGGGAGGGGCTCGGTGACGAGGACGTTGTCCACTCCGTTGAGGTACAGCAGTGCGCTGCGCTTCCTCCTCGACGACCGCCGCCCGGCGGCGTCAGGCCGGGTTCCCCCGCGGCCGCAGACGCCCGCCCGGCAGCGCCGGCGCCGGCAGCCGGTCACCGGGGTACCCCTGCACCCGCCCGAACCGCTCGCCCTCCGCCTGCCACTCCTCCCGGAACGCGGCGATCTCGTCGTGCGTGCGCCCGACGAAGTTCCACCACATGACGATCTCCTCGCCGAACGGCTCCCCGCCCAGCAGCACGACCCGCGCGCCCTCGCGAGAGGACAGCGTGAGGGTGGAACGGCCCGTGCCCACGTACCCGAGCGAGCCGGGGGACAGGACCGTCTCCTCCACCGACACGTCACCGGTGTCGAGCAGGACGCCGTGCTCGAACGACGGCGACACCTCGAACTCGACGCGGGAACCCGCGGGCAGCACGACCTCGGCGCCGAGCAGCGGGGTGAAGGTGCGCACCGGGGAGGTCGAGCCGGCCAGCGTGCCGAGGAAGACGCGGACCGCACAGCCCGAGACGGAGACCGTCGGCGGGACGTGGTGCTGGAAGTCGCGCGGCGCGTCGCGGTGGGCGTCGGGCAGGGCCAGCCAGAGTTGGACGCCGTGCAGGACGGACGACGACGGCGTCGAGACCTCGGAGTGGCAGATGCCGCTGCCGCCGGTCATGAGGTTCAGTTCGCCGGGGCGGACGTAGGCGTGGACGCCGAGGCTGTCGCGGTGTTCGATCTCGCCGGTGAAGAGCCAGCTGACGGTCTGCAGGCCCGTGTGGGGGTGCGGGGCCACGTCCATGTTGACGTCGTCGGGGCCGTAGTGGTCGCAGAAGCACCACGCGCCGATGAGTGAGCGCTCTTTCTGCGGCAGGGTTCGGCGCACCGACATCGCACGCGGGCCGCCCAGGGGGACGTCTCGCGGGGTCAGGACTTCCACGCCTCCCGGGGTGGAGGTGCACGTCACTTCTGCGGGCTCGGCCTCGACATTGCTCACGGGGTCGATCGTAAGCTGGCGCCGGGGGTAACAGTGGATCTTCGCGCGCAGGTGTCGGGCAGCGGGTACGAGCTCGACGGCGCACAGCTGCACGTCATCGCCAGGCTCGAGGAGCTGGCCGGTCGGCGCAGGGGCGTCTACCTGCACGGACCGGTGGGACGGGGGAAGAGCTTCCTGGCGGACGCGCTGTTCGACGCGGTGCCGGGGCCCAAGAAGCGGGTGCACTTCCACGCCTTCTTCCGGGAGCTGCACCGGCGGATCTCCGCACGGCTGCACGAGCCCGGGGCCGTCGCGAAGGCGGTCGGGGAGCTGGTCGGGCGGACGGAGGTGCTCGCGTTCGACGAGCTGCACGTGCACGACGTCGGTGACGCCATCTTGATGACGAGGCTCTTGGAGGTGCTCCAAGAGCGGCATGTCATGATCATCGCCACCTCGAACTACCCGCCGGACGGCCTGCTGCCGGATCCGCTGTACCACGACCACTTCCTGCCGGGCATCGCGCTCGTCAAGCAGCTCATGGAGGTCGTCCACCTCGACGGCCCGACGGACTACCGGCACCTGCGCGGCGCACCGAGGTCCCGGTTCGAGACCGGCGAGATCACCACGCACGCCGCACCGCCGGCGACACCCGTCACGCTCGACGTCAACGGCCGCGCGATCACCGCACTGGGCATTGACAACGACAAGGTCTGGTTCGACTTCGGCGACCTGTGCGAGAAGCCGACCTCGACGCAGGACTACCTGGTGCTCGCCGACCGCTTCGACGACTGGGTGATCACGGGCGTCCCGCGTCTCGCCACGAAGCACCGCGAGGCCCAGCAGAGGTTCGCGAACGTCGTGGACGTGCTGGTGGACGCCGACGTCAGGCTGACACTGGTGAGTGACCACCCGCTCAGCGACATCGTCGGTGGTGAGGCGCTTGACCTCGCCCGCACCGCCAGCCGGTTGGAGCTGATCAACACGACCGGGTGAACAGTTGGACCGGCTCCAACGCCGATAGGGAGCACAACCCCTGTCGTAGGAGCAGCAAGTGAAGATGGTGCGCGCCCGCGTCGGCGAGCTCGTGGAGAGCAACCGGTTCCAGATGTTCATCGTCGGCGTGATCGTGATCAACGCGATCACCCTGGGCGCCGAGACGTCGACCGTCCTGCACGCGGAGTTCGGGCCGGTGCTGACGACGATCGACCACCTGGCGCTGGCGATCTTCACGCTGGAGCTGGCGGCGAGGCTGTACGCGTTCGGCTGGCGGTTCTTCAAGGACCCGTGGAACGTCTTCGACTTCGTGATCGTCGCCATCGCCCTGATCCCGACGGCGGGGCCGCTGTCGGTGTTGCGCAGCCTCAGGATCCTGCGTGCGCTGAGGCTCGTCGCGATGGTGCCGAGCATGCGCCGGGTCGTCACGGCGCTGGTGCGGTCGATCCCGGGTCTGGTGTCGCTGTCCGGGTTGCTGGTGCTGCTCGTCTACGTCGGCGGCGTGATCGCGAGCAACCTGTTCGGCGACACCGGCGACCCGCGCTTCACCGGTCTCGGCCCGACGCTGCTGACGCTGTTCCAGATCACCACGGGCGACGGCTGGTCGGACGTCATGCGCGACCTGATGGAGCAGAAGCCCCTCGCGTGGATCTTCTTCCTGATCTACCTGATGGTCGGCTCGTTCACGATGCTGAACCTGTTCATCGCCGTGGTGTGCAGTGCGATGCAGGAGGAGATCACGCTGCCCGCACCCCGTTCCGCGGGCCACGACGACCTGGTGTTGCAGGAGGTCCGTGCGCTCAGGGAAGAGGTGCGGGCGATGCGGCAGACGGCCTGAGCGGAGCCAGGGGTCCCGGCCGGTGACGCCGCCGTGCACCGGCCGGGACCCCTGCAACCCCCGCCTTCTACGGGGTGACCGGGATGTTCCTGAGGAACAACGACTTCGCGGAATCTGTCTTCGCCGTGTCGACGCCGTGACCGCCCGAGTAGTCGCGCTGCTCGTTCTTCGCCCAGTCCGCGATGGCCGTGCCACCGACGTCCAGGTGCCTGTAGGAGCCGCCGTTCCAGCCGAACTGGTAGATCCGCGACTTCTCGCTGTAGAACGGGTCGAACGAGCCGCCGGTCGAGAGCTGCTTCGTCATGGCGTTGTTGAAGAAGACGTTGCGCGGCCCCGACGCGCCCGACCACTTCACGGCCTTCTTGCCCGCGCCCCACCAGATCGGGAACCAGTTCGAGTCGTCGGGCCCGCCACCGCCCTCCTCACCGCAGTTCGCGCGGCAGTTGCCGGAGCGGTGGGCGTAGGAGACGCGGACTGTGTTGTTCTCGAACAGGTTGTTGCGCTCCCAGCCGCCGTGCAGGTTCAGGTCGGAGTCGAAGTCGTTGCCGATCACGACGTTGCCCGAGGCCGACCACTGGAACGTGAAGTGCCGCAGGTTGCGAGAGGTGTTGCCGGCGTAGAGCGAGTCCCACACCCGCGAGCCGCGGAAGTAGCCGTTGCCGCCCTTGCCCTTGTTCCACGAGCCGTCGAGCCGGTTGTCGACGATCTGGAGGTTCTTCGCCTCCTCGGTGACGATCGGGTGCGACCCCGTCATCTCCGCACGGATTCCGCGCACCCACGAGTTCGCCGCCCACTTGAAGATGATGCCGTGCATCTCGTCCGCGGGCGCCATGTTGCCGTAGTTGTTCACGGCCTCGGCGGCGTCGAGGCCCGGCATCGCCTGCGTGAAGCCGAAGTTCTCGAACCCGACGCCGAGGACCGGGTCCACCAGCGGCGAGACCTTCGAGTCGTAGGTCGTGCCGTCGATCGCCGGTGAACCGTCCGAGGTGGAGTTGACGGGGACGTCGAACTCCAGCGGCTTGTCGAGGGTGACCGTCGTGCCCGACACCGACGCGACGGTGAAGATCTGCTGCCGCATGTGCATGTTCAGCAGCGGGTGCGGCGTTCCCGTCGCGAACTGCTGGTCGTAGAACTTGACCGAGTTCGCGGCGCGGACGTTCACGAACATGCCGGCCTTGATCGTGCTCGCGGACGCGACCTTGATCGCGCGGTCACCGGCCTTCGCGGCGGCGCTCACCTTCGTGCCGGCCTTCCAGTGCACGTTGACCGTGCCCTCGAAGATGTCCTTGCGGTTCTCCGGAGCGCGCGAGTGGTCGCTCGCGTAGCTCGGGTGCACGCCGCGCGACTGGACCCGGAACAGGCCGCGGCCCGGCCACAGCCAGCCGCCCTTGCCCTGCCCGAACGTCATGCCGTCCTCGTCCCAGTCCGACCCGTCGGGCGTGAGCGCGTCGTAGCGGGTGTTCGCGTCGGGCGTGTAGACGACCTTGGTCGCGGTCGCGCCGGCACCTCTGATGACCAGGTAGTCGGCGTCGACGTGGATCTCCTTGGACACCCTGAGCTCACCCGCGGGCAAGGTGATGAGGCTGAGCTTGGTGTAGCTCGCGCTGGGGGAGCACTGCGTCCTGATGGAGTCGATCGCGGCCTGCAACCCCGCCGTGTCGTCGACCCCGTCGTTCGGGCGCACGCTGAACTGCGAGGCGAGCTCCGCCGCCGTGATCTGGCAGGCGGCGCTCGGGTTCAGTTCGTCGTTCCCCGGCAGAACACCATTGCCGCGATATCCGGCTTTCGACCAGTCGTAGAGGCCGGAAACAGGTCCGCGGCGGTTCGCCGGCGAGACGTCGAGGCCTGTCAACGCGGGTGCGGCGACCGCGGTGGCAGTGGGAACGACCAAAGAAACGATTAACAACATGGACAGCAGGGGAGGAGAGGTTTTCGTCATCGACAACCCTCGTTCGGCAGGGCGGGGCCATTTCTTTGTAGCTGATGGTTTAGATGGGTGTCAAATATTCACATTCCTGAAATAGGTAATTCTGCAACGCTTTTCAATGACGGCTGACGACCGCGGTGGCCGGTCTTCGGGGCAGCTCACGCGTCTGAATCGTGCGAGCTGAACGGGCCCTGTCCGTGCCGGGCGGTCGTCGGGGAGCCTTCGGGCCCCCGGACCGGGATTTCTCCCAGGTCGCGTGGAATGAAGGCTCCTCAAGTCATCCGGTCGGGCGTGGAGAACCCACGAAAGTGGGGATGTGGATCGGCTTGCACGGGTTAAGGGGCCCACTCCGAGGAGGCGTTCGCGGTACCCGTTCGTGGCCGAACCAAGCCTGAACGGCGGATCGCTAGGTGGGCCATCAGGTGCAAAGGTCATTTCCTGTTCGGCAGTGAGCGTTCAACGAACAGGAGCCACTCAGGTCATGGCGAGCCCCACTGTGAAGCCGGTTCTGCGCACCGACTACCAGCGTTCCGTCGCGGACTACTGGAACAAGGAGAAGGACCCGGTCAACATCAAGCTCGGCGAGGTGGACGGGCTCTACCACCACCACTACGGGCTGGGCCAGTACGACCCGGCGGTGCTGGAGGCGCCCGCCGACGTGCGCGACCAGGTGATGATCGCCGAGATGCACCGGCTGGAGACGGCGCAGGCCGAGGTGCTGCTCGACGCGTTCGGCGACCTCCCCGCCAACCCCCACCTGATGGACGGCGGCTCCGGCCGCGGCGGCACGAGCTTCATGGCCAACGCCCGCTTCGGCGCCCGCGTCGACGGCGTCAGCATCTCCGAGGAGCAGGTGGCGTTCGCCAACGGCCAGGCGGTCGAGCGCGGTGTCGCCGACCAGGTCCGGTTCCACTTCAAGAACATGCTCGACACCGGCTTCGAGACCGGCTCGTTCAACGGCATCTGGACCAACGAGACCACGATGTACGTGGACCTCCAGCAGCTGTACGGCGAGTTCGCGCGGCTCATCGCGCCGGGTGGCCGGTACGTCTGCATCACCGGCTGTTCGAACGACCTGACGGGCCTGCGGTCGCGCGCGGTCAGCCAGATCGACCAGCACTACATCTGCAACATCCACCCGCGCAGCGAGTACTTCAGGGCGTTGGCGGACAACGGTTTCGTGCCGATCAGCGTCGTCGACCTGACGCCCGACACCATCCCGTACTGGGAGCTGCGCGCCCAGTCGTCGGTCGCGACCGGCGTCGAGGACCCGTTCCTGACGGCCTACAAGGAAGGTTCGTTCCACTACCTGCTGATCGTCGCGGACAGGATCTGATGAGGGACCTCCTCACCGGGCCGTCCGGGCTGGGCACCTCCGCTGCCCGGCTCGGGCGGCCCGAGGCCGTCGCGCCGCCGGCCGAACCCGGGTATGCCGAACGCCCGTGGGGCGACGGCACCGCGCCGCCGCTGTACGTGCCGGTGCTCGAACGGGAGGACGCCCTGCTCGCCGCCGCCGTGGACGAGCGCCTCGTCGCGTGGGCGGACGACTGCGGATTCGAGGAGCCGGAACGGTTCCTGGGCGGCATGTTCGGCCGCCTCGCCGTGCTGACGCACGTCGACACCGACGACGTCGACCAGCTGCTGATCGCGGCCCGGCTGAACGCGGCCTGGTGGGCCGCCGACGACCTCTACGCGGACGACACCGAGATGGGAGCCGTCCCGGCCGAGCTGCCGCCGCGCCTCGCGCTGGCGATGGCCGCGATGGACCCGGTCGCGCCCGCGGCCGAGTTCACGGAGGACCTGGAGGAGCGGATCGCGTCCGACCCGGTGCTCGTGGGCCTCCGGTCGGGCATCGCGCACCTCACCTCGCGCAGCACTCCGACCGTCGTGCAACGCGTCTGCTACTCGACTTTCGCGATGTTCGTGTCGTGGGGCGCGTACGCGGCCTGGCGGCACACCGGTGACTACCCGCCCGCGTGGCAGTACCTGGCGACCCGGCAGCACGACACCTTCTACACGTCGATGACGCTCATCGACGCCGTCGGCGGCTACGAACTGCCCGCGCCGCTGTACTACGACCCGCGCGTGCGGCAGCTGCTGACGGCCGCGGGCACGGCGTCGGTGATCGTGAACGACCTGGTGTCGGTGGAGAAGGACGCCGCCGACGAGAAGCCGGTCTGCAACATGGTGCTGCAGATCGCGGCGGACCGGGAGTGCTCGATCGCCGAGGCCACCGCGCGGACCGTGGAGCTGCACAACCAGCTGGTGCGCGACTTCGAGGCGGGGCACAAGGCGTTGCTCGCCGTGCCCTCGGTGGAGTTGCACCGGTTCCTGAAGGGCACGAAGGCCTGGATGGGTGGTGGCTTCGAATGGCACACCACCCACCCGCGATACAAGTGATCGACTGTGGGAAACGCGGCCAGGGCCGCGTTTCCTGCTTTTTCAGCCCTTCACGTACGTCTTCAGGTGCTGCGCGGTCAGCGTCTCGCTCGACGCGATCAGGTCGTGCGGCGTGCCGGTGAACACGACCTTGCCGCCGTCCGACCCGGCGCCGGGGCCCATGTCGATGATCCAGTCGGCGTGGGCCATCACGGCCTGGTGGTGCTCGATGACGACGACGGTGTTCCCGTTGTCCACCAACCGGTCCAGCAGTCCGAGCAGCTGGTCGACGTCCGCGAGGTGCAGGCCCGTCGTCGGCTCGTCGAGCACGTAGACCGAGCCCTTGTCGGTCATGTTGATCGCGAGCTTGAGGCGCTGGCGCTCACCGCCGGACAGCGTGTTGAGCGGCTGGCCGAGCCCGAGGTAGCCGAGGCCGACGTCGACGAGCCTGCCCAGGATCGCCTTCGTGGGGCCGTCGGTGAAGAACTCGGCGGCTTCGGCGATGGGCATGGCCAGCACCTCGGCGATGTTCTTGCCGTTGAGCTTGTACCCCAGCACCTTCGGCGTGTAGCGCTTGCCGTCGCACTCCTCGCACACCGTGGCGACGCCGGCCATCATGGCGAGGTCGGTGTAGATCAGGCCGATGCCCTTGCAGTTCGGGCAGGCGCCGTCGGAGTTCGCGCTGAAGAGCGAGTCCTTGACGTTGTTGGCCTTGGCGAACGACTTGCGGATCGAGTCGAGCATGCCGGTGTAGGTGGCCGGGTTCGAGCGCTTCGAACCGCGGATGGGGGACTGGTCGACCTTGACCACCTCGGGCAGCGACCCGAGCGAGCCGTGGATCAGCGACGACTTGCCGGAGCCCGCCACGCCGGTGACGACGGTGAGCACGCCGAGCGGTACGTCGACGCTGACGTTCTTGAGGTTGTGCAGCTTGGCGCCCTTGACGCTGATCTGGCCCTTGGGCGTGCGGACCTGGTCGCGCAGGCCGACCTTGTGGTCGAGGTGGTCACCGGTGAGCGTGCCGGACCTGCGCAGGCCCGCCAGGTCACCGGCGTAGCAGAGCTCGCCGCCGTTGACGCCCGCGCCGGGCCCGAGGTCGACGACGTGGTCGGCGATCGCGATGGCCTCGGGCTTGTGCTCGACGACGAGCACGGTGTTGCCCTTGTCCCGCAACATCAGCAGCAGGTTGTTCATCCGCTCGATGTCGTGCGGGTGCAGGCCGGTGGTCGGCTCGTCGAACACGTAGGTTACGTCGGACAGTGCGGATCCCAGGTGCCGCACCATCTTCACCCGCTGCGCCTCACCGCCGGACAGCGTGCCGGACTCGCGGTCGAGGCTGAGGTAGCCGAGGCCGATCTCGACGAGCGAGTCGAGGGTGCCGAGCAGGTTCGCGAGCAGCGGTGCGACCTCGGAGTTGGTGACCTTGCGCAGGAACTCGGCCAGGTCGCTGATCTGCATCGCGCACAGCTGGGCGATGTTCTTGCCCTTGATCTTGCAGTCGAGCGCGGCCTTGTTCAGCCGGGTGCCCTCGCAGGAGTTGCACGTCGTGAACGTCATCGCGCGATCCATCCACGCCCGCACGTGCGGCTGGACGGTGTCGCGCTCCTTGCCCGCGTAGATCCGGTGGAACTTGACCAGCAGGCCCTCGTACTTGAAGTTGAACTTGTCCCGCTTGAGCATCTCCGCCGGGGCGTGGAGGAAGAGCTCCCACTCCTTCTTGGTGAAGTTCTTGAGCTTCTTGTCCATGTCGAAGAACTCCGACATGTTGTAGGTCTGCCAGTACTGCGAGCGCGGGTGGAAGTTCGGGATCGTGATGGCGCCCTCGTTGAGCGACTTCTCGACGTCGTACATCTCGTTCATGTCGAGCCCGCGGGCGCTGCCCATGCCCTCGCACTCGGGGCACATGCCCTCGGTCGAGTTGAAGCTGAACGCCGCGGACGTGCCGATGTGCGGCTTGCCGAGGCGGCTGAACACGATCCGCAGCATCGTGTAGGCGTCGGTCGCGGTGCCGACGGTCGACCGCGAGTTGGAGCCCATCCGCTCCTGGTCGACGATGATGGCGGCGCTGAGGTTGCGCAGCTCGTCGACGTCCGGCCGGCCCAGGTTCGGCATCATGGCCTGCAGGAACGCGGTGTAGGTCTCGTTGATGAGCCGCTGCGACTCGGCGGCGATGGTGCCGAACACGAGTGACGACTTCCCCGAGCCGGACACACCGGTGAACACGGTGAGGCGGCGCTTGGGGATGTCCAGCGAGACGTTTCGCAGGTTGTTCTCCCGCGCGCCCCGCACCTCGATCACGTCGTGGCTGTCGGCGGCGAACGTGTCAGGTCCTGGTTGTGCTTTGCGATCACGGCCCATCGCACGAGGGTCCCGTGCGCTGATCGAATGACGCTTGAGCCGCGATAGGGCCTAATGCAGCAGGCGGCGCAGCCATTCGATTCGCGCCGACCTGGCACGCCGCGACAGCGCGGCGTCCGGAACGAGCTGGTCGAAGCCGTGACAACCGCCCGGCCAGACGTGCAGTTCGGCGTCCCCGCCGGCACGCCAGATCCGGGAGGCGTACTCGACGGCCTCGTCGCGGAACACGTCCACCGAGCCGACGTCCACGTAGGTGGGAGGCAGGCCGGACAGGTGTGTGGCCCGTGCGGGAGCGGCGTACGGGGACACGTCCGGTCCTCCGCGCGACTCGCCGAGCAGCGCGGTCCAGCCGGTGAGGTTCGACGACCGCACCCAGGTGGTACCGCTGAGGAACTGGTGGCTGGAAGGCGTTTCGCACCGGTCGTCGAGCATGGGGCACATCAGCAGCTGGCCCCGGACGGACGGTCCGCCGCGGTCGCGGGCCATCAGCGTCACCGCCGCCGCCAGCCCGCCACCCGCGGACGTGCCCGCGACGACCGGGGAGCCGAAGGCGCGGTGCACCCACTCCAGCGTCCGGTAGCAGTCCTGCACGGGCGCCGGGTGCGGGTGTTCGGGCGCCAGCCGGTATTCGGGCGAGACCAGCGTAACGCCCGCCTCCGACACCCACTCGGCGAGTACGTGCAGGTCGGAGCGCCGGGTGCCCGCGACCATCCCGCCGCCGTGCACGTGCAGGACGGGCGGCCCTGACGAGCCCGCCGGACGCAGCACGAGCACGGGCACACCGTCCGCGTCCTCCTCGGTGAACGTCACCGTGCCGCCGCGGGTCAGTTCGGCGTCGGTGACGACCCGGCCGGCCGCCCGCCTCGCCGGGATGCCGGCCGCGGTCAGCGGGGGCCGGGAGAGGTCCACCGCCGCCGCGATCTCGGGATCGATCACCCCTTCACGCCCGTGTGCGCCAGACCCTCGATGAACTGCCGCTGCGCCAGCACGAACACGATCAGGATCGGCACGGCGGTCATCGTCGCCGCCGCCAGCTGGACGTTCCACATCGGACCGCCGTAGATGTCGACGAACTGCGTCAACGCCTGCGGCAGCGTAAACATGTCCGGAGTGGACAGGTACACGATCGGCTCCAGGTAGAGGTTCCACGAGTGCAGGAACGTGAAGATCGCTACCGCGCCCAGCGCCGGACGGGACAGCGGCAGGGCGATCCGGTAGAAGATGCCCGCACGTCCCAGGCCGTCCATGCGGGCGGCCTCCTCCAGTTCCGGCGGCAGCGCGATGAAGAACTGGCGCATGATGAAGATCGCCAGCACGCACGGTGCGCCGAAGATCGGCACGATGATCAACGGCCAGTGCGTGTTCGTCAGGCCCAGCGACTGGAACATCTGGAACAGCGGCACGATCGTCACCTCGCTCGGGATGAGCAGGCCGGTCAGCACCACCACGAACAGCACGTTCTGGCCGGGGAACCGGATGCGCGCGAACGCGTAGCCCGCGAGCGCCGCGACGGCCATCGTGCCGATCGTGACGACCACCGCGATGTAGAGGCTGTTCCAGTACTGCTGCCCGAACGGCTGCATCCTGAACACCGTCTCGTAGGTGGAGAACGTCCACTCGGACGGCAGCAGCGACTCGGAGAAGATCTCGCTGATCGGCTTCATCGACGAGGTGACCATCCACCACGTCGGGAACACGAACGGCACGCACAGCAGGCACAACAGGCCGTACAGCCAGACCTTACGACTCATGGAGCACCCACTTCCGGCGCATCTGCCACTGCAGCAGCGTCAGCGCGGCGACGATGACGAAGAGCAGCACCGAGATCGTCGCGCCGTAGCCGAAGTGGTGGAACTGGAACGCCTGCTGGTACAGGTAGTAGATCAACACGGTCGTGGACGTGCCCGGACCGCCCTGGGTGAGCACCGCGATCTGCGCGAACACCTGCAGCGAGCCGACGATCGTGATGATCGACGTGAGCAGGATCGTCGGGCTGATCAACGGGATCGTGATCCGCCGGAACCGGGTCCACGCCCCGGCACCGTCGATCTTCGCCGCCTCGTACAGCGGGGCCGGAACCCCCTGCAGCGCGGCGAGGAACAGCACCATGTTCAGGCCGACGTTCTTGATGACCTGCACGACGATCACCGACACCATGGCCGTGGTGTCGCCGCGCAGCCAGTTCGGGCCGTCGATGCCGAAGAACCCGAGCAGCCCGTTCACGCTGCCCTCGGGCTGGAGCATGAGCTGCCAGACCAGGGTCCAGGCCACCAGCGACACCAGCACGGGGGAGAAGAACAACGTGCGGAACAACGTGGTGCCGCGCAGCTTCTGGTTGAGCAGCACCGCGAGCAGCAGCGCCAGCGACAGGTTCAGCACCACCAGCCCGGCGGCGAACCAGGCCGTGGCGACGAGCGAGTCGCGCAGCTTCTCGTCGCCCAGCAGTTGCTGGTAGTTCTCGATGCCGATGAACTCGAACGTGCCGCCGAGCACGTTCCACTCGTTGAGGCTGTACCAGCCGACCATGCCCAACGGGATGAGCACGAACGCGAGGCTGCCGAGCAGAGCAGGCGCGACGAACAGGTACCCGACCAGGTTGTCGCGCCTGCGATACGTCCAGAACGTCACGAGCGCTCCAGCAACGGCTTGATCTTCGCGCACACGCCGTCGAGCACCTGCGAGACGTTCGCGTCCGGCTTCCACAACGGGTCGAGGGCCGCGCGGATCGTCTGGTTCAGCTCCTCCTGGCCCTGGTGGCTCGGCTTCACCACACCCTTGCTGATGCCGTCGATCACGACCGACTGCAGCTGCTCCGGCTTGATCAGCGGGTTGCTCTTGGCCAGGGTGTCGGCGTTGAGCAGCGACTGGCGCACCGGCGGGAAGAACTGGGCGAGCTTCGCGGAGTTGGCCGCGTTGGTGAAGAAGCCGAGGAAGTCCGCGGCGGCCTCGGCGTTCTTCGAGCGCTTGAGCACGCCGACGCCGGCCTGGCCGATCACCGCGTAGTCGCCCTTGGGACCCTGGGGCAGCGGCAGCAGCGTCCAGCCGAACTTGGCGTCCTTGAGCGCACCGGCCCGCGAGATCTGGCTGACGGCCATGGCCGCGTCCCCCGCGAAGAAGTCGACCGTCGTGCCGGGGCCGGGGATCGCCTTGTCCGTGAAGATCGCCTTGTGGACGAACGTCATGGCGTCCTTCATCTCCTGGCTCGAGAACCCGCACTGCCTGCCGTCCTCGCTCCACGCGCTGGCGCCCCAGCCCCGCCAGATCGCCGACAGCACGGCCCAGTTCTGGTACTTGAAGTCCGGCAGCACGAGGTTCTTGCCGGCCGACGCCGCCACGGCCTGCTCCCAGGTCGCCGGCAGGTCCTTCACCAGGTCGGTGTTGACGAACAGCCCGAACGGCGAGGTGGAGAACGGGTAGGCGTACAGCTCGCCGTCCTTCTCCCACAGCTTGGTCGCGGACGGCACGAGCTCGTCGGCCTTCTCGACCTTGGCCTTGATCGGGGCGAGGGCACCGGACGAGACGAAGTCCGGCGCCGACTCCTCCAGGATCCACGCCAGGTCAGGGGCGTTGCCGCCGGCGATCTGGGTGGTGAGGGTGGTGGTGTAGCCGTCGGCCGGGATCGAGTCGAACTTGATCTCGGTGACGTCCGGGTGCGACGCCTTGTACTCGGACGCGATCTCGTTGAGCAGCTTGAGATGCGCCTCATTGGCGGTCCACACGGTCATGCGCAGCGTCTTGGGGCCGGACTGCGCGGACGATCCACTGCACGCCGTCAGGGCGACGAGGGCGGTGCAGATCAACGCTAGAAGCCTGGACATCGTTGTCTCCCTAGGCCTAGTAACCGGACACGTCCGGCCAGCGGAGCTCGACCCCGTCGCGGTCCAGCCGGTGCTGGAAGTCCGCGAGCAGGGCGGGGGTGTTGCGCACCGCGCGAGGGGTGACTCGGTGCGCCAGGCAGAAGTCCGCGAGCGCGCCCGCGACCTCGCCGACGTTCCACTCGACCGGGTGCAGCCGGTGGGAACCGTTGGTGATGTGGGTGGTGCCGATGTTCTTGCCCGCGGGGAGCAGGTTCTCGACGCGCTGGGGGATGAGCGCGCCGAGCGGGATCTCGAACGGGCAGCTCGCGACGTCGAGGTAGTTGTCGCCACCGGTCGAGGGGTGCAGGTCGATGCGGTACATGCCGACACCCACGGCGTCGGCGTGCTGCACGGCGCCCTTGTCACCGCGCACGGCGAGCGACAGGTCCTGCTCGACGATCGTGTACTCGGTCCTCATCCGCCGCGACTCGCGGATGTAGGGCGCCTGGGCCAGCCCGTCCGCGCTGCCCGTGACGTCGCCGCGCAACCGCAGGCCGGGGAAGCCCGTGCCGCCGTCCGGGCGCGGTGCCTCGGTCTGCAGCCAGTACAGAACCGACTTCGAGAGCTCACGGGCCGCCGCGATGTGCGCTTGCGCGTCCGGGACGTCGATGACCGGCGACTCGAAGTAGTCGATCATCGGCCAGTTGACCAGGCAGATGTCGCTGTCGTAGGCGCCCTCGACGAAGTTGCGGCGCGCGGCGATGCGGCGGAACGTCCACAGGTTGCTGTCGCCCGCGCTGAGCCGCTGGTCGGACAGCACGCTCAACGGGTCGTCGTCCGGGTTCGGGGTGAACGTGCGCTCGGCGATGTTGAGCGTGCGCGGGTCGGGGGAGCGGAACGACAGCATCCGGTCGCCCCAGTAGTCCGGCTGGTACTCGCGCCAGAAGTCGTAGCGCGCGGGCTTGTCGATCGTGTGGTCGCCGTCGACGTGGTCGATCGCGAAGCACACCGACATCGCCTGCATGTTCGCGGGCTGGGCGGTTTCCGGTGCGCTGGGCTCACCGGTGTCCAGTGTGGACTCGAAACCCGTCACGTACTCGGTGCCGGACAACGGCAGCAGCTCGCCGGTCTCGGTGGCGTCGAGGATGTACGGCGCGGCCAGCTCGACCTCGGAGCCGTGGTGCTCGACGGTGACCGACACGATCCGGTCGCCATCGGTGCGCGCGGAGACCGGCCTGGCGGGCTGCAGGACGGTGAGCCTGCCGCTGCCGCGGTACGGCGCGAGCATCTCGTCGATCACGGCCACGGCGACGCGGGGCTCGTGGCACAGGCGGCTGACGTTGCCCGCGCCGGGGTTGAGCTCGCGCCACGCCCGCGCCCTCGGGGTCAGCGGGTAGTTGCGGCGGTAGTGGTCGCGGATGCCGTCGCGCAACGCCCGGTAGCTGGCCGTGACGCCGAAGCGCTCGACCCAGCTGTGCTCGTCCGGCGGCACGGCCTGGCTGGTGAGCTGCCCGCCGAGCCATTCGAACTCCTCGGTGAGCACCACCCGGCGGCCGGCGCGCAGCAGCGCGAGGGCCGCGGCGACGCCGCCGAGTCCGCCGCCCACGACGACGACATCTGTGTTGTGCGACAACAGGTTCCTCCAGATCAACGGCGGGGCGCGCCGAGGGTGGTGCCTTCGACGAACTCGCAGGCCAGCAGCTCCCGCGGGGTGGTGCCTCGCTCCAGCACCTCGGTCAGCGCCTGCACCGCCCGCCGCCCCATCTCGCGGCGGGGGATGCGGAAGCCGGTGAGCGCCACGTCGTCCGGCGCGGGCCGGGTGGCGGCGCCGAGCATGAGCACGGACAGGTCGCCGGGGACCGACAGGCCGCGCTCGCGGGCGGCGAGCACGAGCGCGGCACCGTCCGAAACCTCTTCGGAGAGCACGGCCGTGATGCCCGCGTCCCTCAGCCGCTCGAGCCCGGCGAACGGCAGGTGCGTTCCCCGAACCCCGTGCGCCGCAACGGCTTGCTTGAAACCGCGCAGCCTGTCGGCCGACGACTCCGCACCCGTTCCGGCGCCCACGTAGGCGAACTCGCGGTGGCCCAGCGCGACCGCGCGGTCCACCAGGTCCCGCACGGCCGAGACGTAGTCGGCGCCGACGTGCGGCACCGGGCCGCCCGCGTCGTCGCGCCGGCCGATCGACACGAACGGGATGCCCTCGCTCACGAGTTGGGCCAGGTCGTCGCGGTCGACGGAACGACCGAGCAGCAAGCACCCGTCGGCCAGCCGGATCCTGCTGTCGTCGCTGAAGATCCGCCGCTTCCCACCCGCCTTGGCGCTCGTGAACAGCAGCAGGTCGCACCCGACCTCCTCCGCCTGCTCCTCGATGCCCTCGAGGAACGGCTGGTAGAAGTCGGCGCGGGTGCTCGGGAAGACGGCCTCGTAGGTGAAGACGCCGAGGATGCGGTTGCGCTGGTCGTGCAGTCTGCGGGCGATCGGGTTCGCGACGTAGCCCGTCCTGCGGATGACCTCCAGCACCCGCGCACGGGTCTCCGGCGCGATCCGGACGCCACCGTCGGTCCGGTTGTTGAGCACCAGCGACACCGTGGCCTGGCTGACGCCGGCCATCCGGGCGATGTCCTGCTGGGTGAGCCTCTTGGCCATGACCACCTGCCAATTCGAATTGGCACGGAGTCTGCGACAGCACCCGTGCCGCCGTCAACCCTGTAATAATTCGAATTAGCATCTTGACGGGCCGCCACCGCGGGAGCGAGGGTGCTCCGCCAAGGAGGTAGGCCCGTGAACGCATTCAGCCGTCGCAGCCTGATCACCGGTGCGACCGCGGCAGGACTGCTCGCCGCGCTGCCCACCGGAGCGCTCGCCCTGCCGGCGCCCCCGCCCGTCACCCCGGACCGCCGCGCCTTCGCGCCTGACGAGCAACGGTTCGCGTCGTACCTGACGGCCGTCGCACCGATGGTCGCCGACATGGACTCGACCGGCTTCTTCGGCGGTGGCTGGTGGCGCAACCCGAACGCGTCGTACAACGCCCGCGTCCAGGAGCACGTCTACACGCTGGCCTGGTTCGCGACGCAGTCCCGCGCGTGGAACCCGTACCGCGGCGACGCCGGGGTGGTCGCCGCCCTGGACGCCGGGCTCGGCCACTACCTGGGTCTCCAGCACGCCGACGGCTCCTGGCCCGAGTACTCGCGCGACCAGCACTCGCTGGCCGCGACCGGGTTCGCGATGGGCTACCTGAGCAAGACCAACGCGCTGCTCCGGCGCGCCGGCACGCTGCCGTCGCGGCGGGCGCAGATCTCCGCGGCGCTGCGCAGGGCGATGACGTGGTTCCTCGACGGCTCCAACGGCGTGGTCTGGCAGTCGCCCCTCACCTGGGCGAACCAGACGACGTCCGGACTCGCCGGTGCCGCGCTCGCGTTGCGGCAGGACCCGGACGCGCAACTGAGCCGCCGGCTGACCGAGGCGTTCGCCCGCCTGGCGCAGGTGGGCCAGAGCCCCGCCGGCTTCTTCCACGAGGAGTCCGGCGCGGACACCAACTACAACTTCGAGGTCATGCTGCCGGAGCTCGCCGACGCGTGGCGGCAGTCGGGCGACCCGAACCTCGTCGCGATGACGAGGAAGTACACCGACTGGCTCGGCTACAACCTGCTGCGCGAGCCCGACGGTTCCGGCTGGTTCGCGAACATCGCCACGAACTCGCGCACGTCGTCCCGGTTCTACGCCGACGTGCGGCCCGACCCCGAACGGACCGCGCTCAACGCCCAGTTCGTCTCCGAGGTGCCGGACCTCGCCGCGTTCGTGTCGAGTCGCGAGGACCTGGCCGCCGCGCGCACCGCCTGGGCCGCCTCGCCGGCGCCGGTGCCCGCGCTGGTCAAGCAGGACACGTCACCGCGGATCCTCGCGCACGCGATCTACGGCGAGCGCTACCCGAGCCGTGCGCAACGGACGGCGGCGATCGCGCGGTTGCCTTACAAGCGCGCGCACTTCACCGAACGCCGCAGCGACCAGGGGCAGGACTTCCTGTTCGTCCGCCGGCCGCAGTGGTACGTCGGCGGCTACTTCGGCACGCGGCGCGCGACCTCGTTGGCGCGCACCGGTTTGACGTTCCTGTGGCACCCGGTGGCGGGGACGCTCGTGCAGTCGGTGAACAACAACAACCACGCGTGCTGGGGCACGGTGTTCCCCGGTCAGGTGGTCGACTCGAACGGGCCGCAGCAGGCGGAGTTCCTCGGGGGAGAGCCCTACCGGTTCCGCTACCGCACGGCGTCCGGCTCGGTGGTGACCGAGGTGACCGTCGGCGACCGGATCGTGCGCTCGGTGCGCGCGCAGTCCGCCGCGACCGAGCAGATCCCCTTGGTGGTAAGGGATTCCGACACGCTCGCACTGGACTCGCGCGGCTTGACGCTCACCCGCGGCAGGACGGTGGTCCGGTTCGACTGGGGGCGGCCGCTCGAGCCGCGGCTCCGGACGGCGTCGTCGATCACCTACCCCGGCCGCCGGATGGAGATCCTCACCGTGCCGCACGACGGGGACCTCACGCTCGTGGTCACGGCGCGTTAGTCCACAGAGGACGGACGGTTTCACTCTTATGTCGCAACGGCGGCACGCATGTTCTCGCAGGTCGCGGGGTATTCGATGATCCCAAACCCCAGGTCCCCCGTCCGGGTGGAATGACCGGACGCGTGCGGCCTCCGCGCGGTCGTGAGGAGTGGTTGTCATGGCACACCTGCGTCGTCTCGTCGACGTTCGAACCGGTGACGAGTTCGATCAGCCTGTTCCCTTCGGCCTCGTCTACCCGGTGTGCAACGCGGACGGTTCCGCGCCACCCAGCCAGCGCGGCCGCACGTGGGAGCACCTGGTCGCCTGCGACCGCGAGCTGCGACAGGTCTCGTGAAATCCGTGTGAAGGGACACTCGATCGGGTACTGCCTGATCGGGTGACCCGGCCGGGCGCCCGTGCGAAGGGAGCTCGACATGGACTTCGGACAAGGGCTGACCGACGCCTGGCGGGCGGTCGCCACGTTCGTGCCGAAGCTCGCGGCGTTCCTGCTGATCCTGCTGGTCGGCTGGTTCGTCGCGAAGGCGGTGGCGAAGCTGGTCGACAAGGTGCTCGAACGGGTCGGGTTCGACCGGCTCGTCGAGCGCGGCGGCATCCGCCAGATGCTCGCCCACAGCAAGTACGACGCCTCTGACCTCATCGCGAAGCTCGTCTACTACGCGCTGCTGCTCATCACGCTGCAGATCGCGTTCGGCGTCTGGGGCCCGAACCCGGTCTCGGACCTGCTGACCGGCATCGTCGCGTGGCTGCCGAGGGCCGCGGTCGCGATCATCATCGTCGTCGTGGCGGGCGCGGTCGCCAACGCCGTGAGGGACTTCATCGGCGGTGCGCTCGGCGGTCTCTCCTACGGCCGGGTGCTCGCCAACATCGCGTCGATCTTCATCTGGGCGCTCGGCATCATCGCCGCGCTGAACCAGATCGGTGTCGCCACCACGGTCACCACCCCGGTGCTGATCGCCGTGCTCGCGACAGTCGGCGGCATCCTCGTCGTCGGCGTGGGCGGTGGCCTCGTCCGGCCGATGCAGCAGCGCTGGGAGCGCTGGCTCGGACGCGCGGAGCAGGAGCTGCCGCAAGCACAGGCCCAGGCGCAGGCGTACCAGCGCGGCCGTGAGGACGCCTCGCGGGTCGGTGCCGGACCGGTCGCGCAGGAGCCGGCCACCGTGCAGGAGCCGGTGACCGCGCCGGTGCCGGTGGCGAGCCAGACGCCGACCGGCCCGCAGGTACCTGCGGACGACCCGGTGCTCGGCACGCGGAGGCCAGAGGAACGCTGAACCCCTGTTTCACGACGAGGCGCATCCCACGGGGTGCGCCTCGTTCTCATGTGAGCTCAGGAAGTGCGTGCACGTCGTCGGTCAGCGGCTTCACGTCGTGCAGGTGCGCCAGCCGGCACACCGCCATGAGCCGGACGCCGAGCCACGACGTCGGCGTCCAGTCGCCGTCCACGACGTCCTCCAGCAGACCGCGCCCGTACGCCGCCAGGAGCACGACCGCGCCCACCGTGCCGGCGCCCTCGACGCCCAGCAGCAGGATGTCGCGCACCGCCGCGGCGTGCTGGTCCACCTCGGCGGCGAGCGCCGGGGTCACCGCGAGCGCCGCCCACCCGGCCATCCCGATCCGGCCGGACAGCTCGGAGATCCACTGCCGCGCGTTCTTCTCGCGCCAGGTCGCACGCATGCCCGTCACCGTAGCCGGGGCCGGTGAAGTGCCGGTTTCGGGGCGCTCGAACCGGGTACTCGGGCCCGAATGCGTCAAGCAGTCGGCGCTGACACCCCTCGGCTGTGAAGGCGGGAGCTGACCGTGACCACCGAACTCGACCCCGCGTCGTTGCAACACCTGCGCACCACCGCGGTGCAGAAGCTCGACAACGCCGTCTGCACCGCGCTCGCCAACGTCGAGGGTGATGCCGCGCGCAGAGGTATCAAGGAGGCGCTGGCGGCGTGCACGGAAGCGGGTGCCGTCGTGTCTCCGCAGGTCCTGGGGTGTGTCACGGCCGCGGACGAGCACCTGCGCTACAACGAGCGGATGGAGGCGCGGATGCTGCTGACCGTCGCCCACCGCCTGCTGTCCCGCGTGCGGCCGCCGATGGTCGTGCCCGGTCCGTCCACTCCGGGGGACGTCGTCCTCGGCCGATGATTGGCCCGCCGTCACCCCGGGTATCTCGAACGGGCGTTCGAGTGAAAGGGGACGGATGTGAACCGCACGCCGGAGAAGGACCCGCAGGACTGGACGACGGGCGACGAGCCCATGACCGGTCCGCAGGAGTCGTACCTGAGCACCCTCGCCCAGGAAGCGGGCGAGGAGGTGCCGGCCGAGCTCACCAAGGTCGAGGCGTCCCAGCTGATCGACCGGCTCCAGGAGAAGACGGGCCGCGGCACCTGATCGAGTTCCGTTTGCTCTGCGTGATCGCGGGTAGCCGGACGAAGTGGACATCAAGCACGAAGAAGTGACCCAGACCGAGTCGTCGCTGCTGGCCAGCTTCCCGGACTACCTCGGTGCCCAGCAGCTCGTGGACCGGATGTCGGACGACGGCTTCCCGGTCGAGAGCGTGCGGATCATCGGCGACGGTGTCCGGACGGTCGAGCAGGTGACGGGGCGTTTGACGCGGGGCCGCGCCGCACTGGCGGGCGCGGCCAGCGGCGCCTGGTTCGGTGTGTTCATCGGGCTGCTGTTCGGGCTCTTCACGACGGGTACCGCCTGGGTGTGGTTCGTGCTCATCAGCCTCGTGGTCGGTGCCTTCTGGGGCGCCGTCTTCGGGTTCGTCGCGCACTGGAGCACGCGTGGCCGCCGTGACTTCGCGAGCGTCATGACGCTGCAGGCGAAGCGCTACGAGGTGCACGTCGACCGGGCGCGGGCCGCCGAGGCAGCGAAGTACGTGCTCTGACCCATGCAGACCTTCTTACCGTACCCGGACTTCGCCGCTTCAGCCCGCGTGCTGGACCGGAGCCGGCTCGGCAAGCAACGGGTCGAGACCATCCAGGTCCAGCGCGGGCTGGTGGTGCCCGGCTACGGCTGGCGCCACCACCCCGCCGTCAAGATGTGGACGGGCCACGAGGAAGCGCTCGTGCGGTACGGCCTCGACGTCTGCGCGGAATGGCGTCTGCTGGGGTTCACCGACTCGTGCGAGGCGACGATGCGCGCCGACCTCGCCCGCGCCAGGGGCATCACGGTCGTGCGCACGCAGGACGAACTGGCCGCCGCGGGGGAGCTCCCCGGCTGGCTGGGTGATCAGGACCTGCACCTCAGCCACCAGTCCGCGCTGGTGCGCAAGGACCCCGAGCACTACCGCCGGTTCTTCCCGGACGTGCCGGACGACCTGCCCTACGTCTGGCCGCCGACGCTCACCCGCACGGTGAACCCGTCGGCCTCGCGTCCCATGGACACGTAGTCGCACGTGCGGTGCAGGATCCACAGCCCGAGCCCGGCGGACAGCGTCTCGGTGGTCGGCACCAGACCCGCCAGCGGGTCGGACGGCCCCTGGCCGCGATCGGTCACCGCCACCAGCACCCGCGCGCCGTCCGCCCACAGCCGGAACCGGACCGGCGCGACGCCGTGCGTGAGCCCGTTCGTGACGACCTCGCTGGCCGCGTAGACGACGTCGTGCGCCTCGTCCTCGGACAGGTCCATCCCGTCGATGGCCGCTCCCACGGCCTCGCGCACCGCGCCCGCGGTCGGGTCGACGAGCTCCACTCGCGGAACGCCCCGCTCGAGCACGTCCGGAACCGGCGCCGACGCGGCCAGGCCCTCGCGGTAACCGGGGTTGACCTCGTGCGTACCGGGCGAGGTGGCGATGTTCGGGTGCGTGCGGACCACGTCGGCCAGCACCTCGGCCGGGGTCGTCCTGGTGTCGTACGGGCACAGCCCCCACACCGGGAACTCGGCGTACGCCTGGTTCACCGCGGCCTCGTACCGCGCCCACCAGTCCCAGCACGCGCCCACGCCGGGATGCGGCACGTCCCCGACGACGCGCATCTGCCGCGCGCCGTCCTCGGTGTGCTCGCGGAAGAGGTCGCGGAAGGCCACGATCGACTCGGACGGCCGGGAGTACTGGTTCGCACTCGGCCGGTACAGCACGGCGGCGTCGCCCAGCGCGGCGCGCAGCAGTGCGGTGTTCCACTCCGAGCACGCGACCACCGACGGCTCCCCTGCGCGCAGGCCGTCCTCGAGGAACGGGACGGCGTGAGCGAGGAAGTCGTCGTCGGAGCCGTAAAAGGCGGTCTCGTGGAAGAAACCGGTCACGACAACGCATGCTACGCGCGCTTTCCCCAGGCCATCCCCGGGAACCGGCACTTCGCGAACGTTCGGGACCGTCGCGCCGCGCCGACCGGTGCACTGCGCTACGGTCGTCGAGGGTTGAACAGCCAGCCCTTCTGGCGGCCGATCGTGCCGTCAGCTGGAGGATGCCGCGTGCCCACCGACGGTCGAGTTCCCTTCCACACCGCCCGCGAGAGCGTGGGCGCCGCCGTCCTCGTGCACATCGCCGGCGAGATAGACCATTCCACAGCCCCTGAGCTGGCCGAATGCCTCGGCGAGGCGGTCAGGGCCGTCACCGCCCCCGCACCCGTCGTGGTCGACCTGACCGCGGTGCGGTTCCTCGGTGCCCAGGGCATCGGCCTGCTGCTCGACCACCAGGACCACTGCCTGAGCCGGGGCAGCGAGTTCGTGGTGGTCGCGAACACGGCGGCGGTGCTGCGGCCGCTGCGGGCCCTGGAGCTCACGACCATGTTGGGCGTCCGGCCGTCGGTGCCGGACGCGATGGCGCGTCTCTAGTGGTGTGGCGCAGGAGGCTGCCGGGGGGAACGCGCGGTCAGACCGGTGCCGCGAGGCGCCCTGCTGGGTGCGCATCACCTCGTGAAGCTCCTGCGCCACTAGCCGCGTTCGGACGCGCTGCGCAGCACGCAGAACTCGTTGCCCTCGGGATCGGCCAGGACCGCCCAGCCGGTCCCGTCGGGGTTGCGGTGGTCGCCGACGAACGTCGCGCCGAGCCCGAGCAGCCGCTCGACCTCCTCGTCGCGCGTCGTGTCCGGGCGCAGGCAGAGGTGCAGGCGGTTCTTGACGGTCTTGGGTTCCGGCACCTGGTTGAAGAACAGCACCGGGCCCTCGGCCATCAGCACCTCGGTCTCGTGGTCGCCCGGCTTGTCGTCGGGGTGCATCGGGCGACCCGTCACCCTGCTCCAGAACAGGGCCAGCTCGTAGGCGTTCGCGCAGTCGATCGCGACGTTCTGCAGCACCGATGTCATGCGCGCCAGCGTATTCGGCCCGCTAGAGCATCGGAGGCATCAGCCGGTAGCTCTCGGAGTAGTAGTCGCCGGTGCGCGTGCGGGAGCCCTCGTGGTCGTCCGCGTCGTACTCGGGCGCGTTCTTGATCTGCTCCTTGGTGCGGTCGACGTGGACCTTGCGTTCGGCGTGGTCCACGTGGCGCACGGTGCCGACCGGGAGCACGACCTTGCGGCCGAAGATCCACGGTCCGGTGTCGACCATCAGGCAGTCGTGGGGCACCTTCGCGTTGTCCTCGTCGACCTTGCCGATGCCGCCGTCGGTGGCCTCGACCTCGTAACCGATCAGGCCGGTGTCGGGACGGTCGTCGAGGTCCTGCCGCGGTTCCCCGGTCCAGGAGGGGTCGCGCCAGACCCACGGGATGAACGGGATCGGTTGCACGTCCGCCTCCTTCAGTCGTTGCGGGTGACGCCGTCGACGACGAGCGACAGGCCGATGCCGAGCATCCAGACGTCCTTGGCGAGGCCGATGCCCTGCTCGGTCGGCCAGATGCTGCCTTCCCGTCGCATGCCGGGCGTCTTGGCGTAGAGGCCGAGCAGTGCGCCGGCGAACCCGGTGAGGACGGCGCCCGCGACGGCCGCCGGCACGACGGGCAGCAGCAGCGCCGCACCCGTCGCGATCTCGCCGGCGGCCAGCAGCTTGGCGAACCTGCGGGCGTCGATCCCGCGCAGCACCGGGTACGTGCTCGACGCCCAGCCGTGCAGCTGTTCGGCCGTCTCCTGGTCGGCGCCGCGCTTGCCGAGTCCTGAGTGGAGCACGAACGCACCGGTGACGACGCGGGCGGGCAGTTGCCGCAGCAACGAGCGGCTGACCATGTCCTGACCTCCTCGGTGGCTGGGGCCACCGAGTACCCGCTAGACCTTGCCGAGGAACGTCTTCATCATCGCGATCTGGGCGGTGCGGGACTTGTCGATCCGGTCGGCCAGGGCCTTGACCTCCTGGTTCGCGCCGCTGCCCGTCTCCCACCGCGCCATCTGGACGGCGTCGTCCTGGTGGGCGATCATCACGTTGAGCAGGCGCTGGTCGAACTCCGCGCCGCGCAGCGCGGACAGGCGCCCTACCTCCTCGGGATCGGACTCCCGCATGCCGCCGTGACCCGCGTGGGAGTCCGGCGGTGCCGTCAGGGGCTCGCCCCACGACGTCAGCCAGTTCCTCATCGTCTCGGCCTCGGTCGCCTGGGTCTGCTCGATCGCGGCCGCCAGCATGCGCAGGTCCTCGTTCCGCGCGCGGTCCTTCGCGAGGGCGACCATCTCCACCCCCTGCTGGTGGTGGGGGAGCATCATCTGCAGGAACATCACGTCCAGCGGATCACCGCGCAACACGGCGTCCGGCTGCGTGGTGGCGCAGCCGGACACCATGAAGGCGAGCACCAGCAAGAAGAACCGCATCAGAGGCGTCGCCACAGGGCGGGCGTGTTCGGCGGTTCCCAGCCGGCGAGGGCGGTGTGCGCGAGCTGGCACTCGTAGTTCACGCCGCCGTAGGTGACGCGGTTGCCGACCGAGTACGTCGTGCCCGCGGCCCACGTGCCACCGGCCGGCGGGGGAGTCGTCGTGGTGGTCGTGGTCGGCGGGGGCGTGGTGGTCGTCGTGGTCGGGGGCGGCGTGCTGCCGCCGCCGAAGTCGACGTCCGAGCACGTGTAGAACGCCTCGTTGCTGCCGACCACGCGCTGCCAGATCGAGTAGATGATGTGACGGCCCGAGCGGCCCGGCAGGTTGAGCGTCCAGTTCGTGAACGTGGACGGGTTCTGGTTGTTGAACGTCTGCAGGTGCACGAGGTCCGACCAGCGCAGCGGCATGGTCGGGTTCCAGCCGTCCCTGGTGATGTAGAACTCGAAGTTGCTGTTCGAGTGCGGTGCCGACGCGTGGTAGGTCACGGTCAGCGGCCCGGCCGAGACGCGCTTGGCGGGCCAGTCGGCGCGCTGCAGGTCGAGCCCGCGGTACTTGTCGCGGCCCGCGCTGCACAGCTTGCCGTCGGGGATGAGCTGGCGGTGGCGCCCGCCCGCTTCGAGCAGCGACACCTCGTTCCAGTCGTAGTAGGCCTGCGTGCCACCCGCGGCCACAGCCGCCTTGCACGCGTCGGACTTCGGGGTCTCCGGACCCTCGTTCTTGCACGTGTACACCCGGCTCGCCGGATCGGACATCGTGCCGTGGGCGATCGCGGGCGTCGTGGGGACGAGGAACGCGACGACCACCGCGGCGGTGGACGTGAGGCTCGCTAGGGCAAGCCGAGTGCGTGTCTTCACTGCGCCTCCTGGCAGGCGGAGGTGGCGACCGCTTCCGCAGGGGGAGGTGGTCGCGTGACGTGTCGGCGGCCCTGTTCACAAGCGTAAACAAGTGGTTGAACCATTTCATGCGACCAATCGGACGAATCACCCGCCGTACCGATGAGTGCCGGTCGCGCGGCCGGTCCACCCCGGCAGGACGAACGGAAGGTGGACGGGTGTGGACCTGCACAGCGTGATGTGTGTGAGCGACCTGGCGAAGGCGCTGGAGTGGTACGGGGTGTTCTTCGGTCGCACGGCGGACGAGGTCATCGGCGAGGAACACCTGTGGCGGGTGGGGGAGAACGCGTACGTCGTCCTCGACGCCCGCGACGTGCGGGCGGCGCGCGTGGGCGGCTCGATGCTCACGTTCGGGGTTGCGATGAGCGAGTTCGACGGGGCGTTGGATCGGCTCGCGGCGCACGGCGTGGGTCACGGGCCCGTCGAGACGTACTCGAACGGCGTGCGGCACGTCGAGGTGCTCGACCCGGACGGCAACAGCCTCTCGCTGGCCGCGCTGCCGTGAGGGGATGGCCGTAGAGTCGGGCAGATGAGTGACGAGAACGTGCTGGGCCGCATCGGCGAACTGGTCGAAGAGGAGCACAAGCTCCGTCAGCAGCTCGCCTCCGGCGAGATCTCCACGGAAGAGGAGCACGCCCGCCTGCGGTCGCTCGAGGAGGCCCTCGACCAGTGCTGGGACCTGTTGCGGCGCCGCCGGTCGGCGCGGTCGCAGGGCGAGGACGCCGAGGACGTGCCGGCGCGTTCGGTCGGCGAGGTCGAGGGCTACCTGCAGTAGGTCAGGCCTTGGTGTCGCGGAAGACGACCCACCGCATGACGCTGTACATGAACGCGGCCTCGCACGCGCCCGCGGCGATCCGCGACAGGTGGTACTGCAGGCCGAGTTCGGTCAGCGCGCTGCCGACGCCGAGGATGAACGCCAGGTAGTTGATCGTGATGGCGACGGCGTAGAGCCCCGCCTGCGGGCCGACGGGCGCGTGCGAGCGGAAGTTCAGCGCCCGGTTGAGGACGAAGCTCAGTCCGAAGGCGAGCACGTAGGCGATCGTGAACGCGAGCGGCACCGGCAGGCCCAGACCGCTGCGGAACGCCGTGAGCAGCAGCAGGTCGACGCCGAACGTGAACCCGTTGATCAGTGCGAACCCGAGGAAGCTCGGCGCGACCACGCGGGACAGGCGCCCCGGCAGCCACCCCACCACGACCTCCATCAGGTCGTGGAACCTCGCGCCGAGGTCTCTTCCGTTGTCGCTCAAGGTGGGCGTCCCGCCGGTCATGGTCACGACAGTGCCACGGTCGGCAGGGACGAAAACGACGAAAGACCTGGTGGGCTCCAGGCCGTTCGCAGGAGTTCAGCGGGTGTTCAGGTGGTTGAACCTCCGCCAACGGGTGGGGCTCATCCCGTGCAGCTTGCCGAACGTCCGCGCGAAGTAGCCGGCGTCGGTGATGCCGACCCGCCGGCCGATGTCGCCGACCGGCAGGTCCGTCACGGCGAGCAGGCGGCGCGCCTGGACCATCCTGCGTTCGGTGATCCACTCCTGCACCGTGCGGCCGGTCCGCCTGCGCACCGTCGAGGTCAGGTGGCCGGGGGAGATGCTGACCGCGGCGGCGACCTCGCGCAGCGACAGCGGTTCGGCGTAGCGCCGCTCGATCACGTCGAACACCTCGGCCAGCAGCGGTTCCGCGTTCTCGCGCAGGTCGCCGACGACGTCCGCGGCCATCCTCGACACCCCGACCAGCAGCAGCGTGAGGTGCGCGGACACGGCCTCGCGGTAGCCGTCGCGGCGGTGCTGGAGCTCGTCGTGCAGCGCCTCGATGCGCGAGGTCCACCCCGGCCGTTGCTTCGGCGGGACCTTGAGCCGCAACGCCCCGGTGGCGCCGCCGTGGACGAACGGGAACAGCAGCGGGTGGGTGCGCCACGCGAGGTGCGTGCCCGGCGTGTCCCTGCCGAGCGCGTCCGCGGTGAAGAAGACGCCCCAGCCGTGCGCGCCGAGCAGGTCGTCGCTGCGGGTCCTGCCCATCACGTCGCCGGGCGCGATGACGAACAGGTCGCCCGCCTCGACCTCCCTGGCCCGCCTGCCGTGCCGGACCACGCCGCCCGCCGTGCCGAAGTAGGCGATGCCGGGGAAGTCGTGCGAGTGGGCCTCGTGCGCACCGTCGAAGTCCGCGCCGTGGCCCAGCCGGAGCGCCACGACGGGCATTTCGCCGGGGGCGGGCCGCCAGGCGTACCGGGCGGGCTCGTCGCCCTGCAGGGCCGTTCGCTGGGTTCGCACCGTCAAATCGTCCCATTCGAAGCGTGGATCGACACAGAAATCCAGGCTTTGCCGAGGACACAATCGGTTCATGACCGAAAAATCGTCCCAGGAGCGCGACTACCTGCCCGGCATGGGCAAGCACTACCTGATGCCGTTCTACGACGTGCTGCACCGCGTCTCCGGTCTCGCCGCCGTGCACGACGACATGGTCGGGCTGGCCGGTCTCCGTGCCGGACAGCGCGTGCTCGACGTCGGCTGCGGCACCGGGAACCTGTTGCGGGCGGCGGGGAAGCGGCACCGGGACGTCGAGCTGACCGGGGTGGATCCCGACCTGAAGATGCTGGCGCGCGCGGAGGGCAAGCTGCGCAGGGCGGGACTGCCGGCGAGGCTCGACAGGGGGTTCGCGCAGGAGCTCGCGTTCGCCGACGACTCGTTCGACGCGGTCTTCTCCAGCCTGATGCTGCACCACCTCGACGGCCCGTCGAAGGGGGAGATGCTGGCGGAGGTCCGGCGGGTCCTGAAACCGGGAGGGGTGCTCGTGCTCGCCGACATCGCGCACCACGGTCACGTCACCGAGGGGATCGCCGCGGCGGGGTTCACCCTGGAGCCGACCCGGACCCGGAAGCTGCGGATGTTCGGCGAGGTCGGGATCGAGGTCGCGAAGGTCCACTAGGGACAGGTCCATTGTCGACCGATTGAGCGGGCACGATGTTGCTTTGCTACCAAGCGAATTGAATTCGTCAACGAACTTGCCGAAGCCGTGCGGGTGAGAGCGCGCTCCCCTCTATGCTGCGCGCCGTGACAGATGCGACGGGAAGTCTGGTGGCGCAGCGCTACCGGCTCGTTCAGGTGATCGGCACCGGCGGCATGGGCCGGGTGTGGCTCGGCCGTGACGAGGTCATCGGCCGTGAGGTGGCCATCAAGGAGCTGCTGCTGCCCGCCGGGCTCGACGCGCAGCAGCGGGCGTTGCTGTGCCAGCGCGCCATGCGCGAGGCGCAGCTCGCCGGCCAGCTCAACCACCCCGGCATCGTCACCGTGCACGACGTCGTCGAGTACAACGGCACCCCGATGATCGTCATGGAGTTCGTCCGCGGCGGGTCGCTGTCCGACGCGATCAAGGCCCAGGGCGCGCTGCCCCCGGACCAGGTCGCCTACGTCGCCACGTCGATGCTGAGCGCGCTGCGCGTGGCGCACCAGGCCGGCATCGTGCACCGCGATCTCAAGCCCGCCAACGTGTTGCTGTCCGGCGACCGCGTGGTGATCACCGACTTCGGCATCGCCCGGCTCACCGGCGACGTCCCGCTCACCACGGACGGCTCGATCGTCGGCACCCCGGCCTACATGGCGCCCGAGCAGGGCACCGGCGCGCCGATCACGCCCGCGACAGACCTGTGGTCGCTCGGCGCCACCCTGTACGCCGCCGTCGAGGGCAGGCCGCCGTACCAGGGCCAGGACTTCATGACGACCCTGTCGATGCTGCTCACCCAGGACCCGCCGCCCCCGCAGCGCGCGGGGCACCTCGCGTCGCTGCTGGGCGCGTTGCTGCGCAAGAACCCCGCCGAACGCGCCACCGTCGACCAGGCCCTCGCGATGCTGGCCGGCGCACCCGTCGTGCTGCCGGTGGTGGCCAAGCCCGGCGTCCGCAGGCGCACGGCACTGCTCGCGGGCGTCGGCGCCGTCGTGGCCGTCGGCGGCGGCACGGCCTGGTGGCTCAGCTCGAAGAACGACACCAGCGGTGACGGGGCCCAGCTGCCGTCCACCGGTGACAACAAGGCGGCGGCGAACAAGGAGGGCGGCTCCGAGCAGTCGACCACGTCGTCGGTGGCCGAGCCGGGAAGCCCGGAGGAGTTCACCGAGCACGTCCAGCTGGTCGACCACAAGGCGTCGGTGTCGTCGGTCGCGTGGAGCCCGGACGGCAAGATCCTCGCCAGCGCCGAGGACGGCCTGGGCGACGGCGGCGCGCTCGTCCGCATCTGGGACACGACGACGAACAAGCTCATCGGCACCGTCCAGAACCCGGACGGCCCCGGCGGCGCCTCGGCGTGCGCGGTCGCGATCAGCCCGGACGGCAAGGTCCTCGCCGCGGGCGGCAACCGCACCGGCGACTTCACCACGTACCTGTGGAACATCGCCGACCGCTCGATGATCGGCGGCCTCGACGACAGCCGGTCCATCATGAAGACCCTGTGCTTCCACCCGGACGGCAAGACCCTCGTCGGCGTCACCCACACCGGTCGCCTGCTGGTCTGGGACGTCGCGACCCGCAAGGTCAAGATCGGCCTGACCGAGGCCCGCGGCAGCAGCGAGCTGTCGTTCACCCCGGACGGCAAGCTGCTGGCCTACGCGGGCACCAAGTACCAGGAGATCAGGATCGTCGACCCGGCCACCGGCAAGACGGTCAAGACCATCAACGACTCCACCGGCGACGGCGGCTCGTTCTCGCCCGACGGCAAGACCCTGGCCGTTGTCGACGGCGACGGCGAGAACAGCATGCAGCTCTGGGACGTGGAGTCCGGGCAGAGCAAGGCGGTCTTCCCGCGCGCCGACGACGACCTCACGCTGTCGAGCGCCCTTTTCCACCCCGACGGCAAGACGGTCGCGGCGTGGGGTCAGGGCAACTTCGTCCAGCTGTGGGACGTGAAGTCGAAGAAGATCCGCGCCACCGTGATCGGTTCGGGCGGGCAGATCCAGACGGTGGCGTTCTCGCCCGACGGCAAGCGGATCGCGGCGGGCGGCGACGACAAGACCGTGCGGATCTGGAAGATCTAGCGGCGTGACGCGGAACTAGGGCGTGTGTCGAAGTCCGATCCGCGACAGCCGGGCCCGAGGCGGCCCCTGGCGGCACGGCCGAAACGCCCACGTACAACACCGGTACGCGGCCGTCCCGGCCGCACCACCAGGAACCACCTCAAGCGCGACTCTCATCGAACCGGACTTCGACACACGCCCTAGAGGCCTTCGAGCTCGAACACGTCGATCCCGTGGCGTTCCAGCGTGTCCGCGAACGCCTCGATCACGTGTGCTCGGCGGGCACCTGGTGGTCGGTCAGCAGGACGACGACCTTGCGCGCCCAGTCGTCGTCGAGCCTGCGCTGCTTCGCGAAGGTCACAAGGTCGTCCACAGCTGGTGAACATAGCGTCATCGTCCCGACACAAACGGCGTTATCGCAGGAAACGACGGCTTCGTAGCGTCGAACTCCATGACCCTTGAAGAGGTTGTGGAGCGCTCGCCGGCCCCCGCGGCGTCCAAGGAGACGCTCGAGGACTACACGCTGAGGTTCGCCCCGCGGACGTACCGGCGCTGGACACCCGCGGTGGTCGGGGCGTCCGCGCTGGGCGGCATCGCCTACATGGCGGACTTCTCGATCGGTGCGGGCATCGCCCTCACCCACGGCACCGGGAACGCGTTGCTGGCCATCGGGTTCGCCGCGATCGTCATCTTCGTGACCGGCTTCCCGCTGGCCTACTACGCGGCCCGGTACAACATCGACCTCGACCTGATCACGCGTGGATCGGGCTTCGGCTACTACGGCTCGGTGATCACCAGCGTGATCTTCGCGAGCTTCACGTTCATCTTCTTCGCGCTCGAGGGCTCGATCATGGCCCAGGGTCTGCGGTACGCGCTGGGACTGCCGCTGTGGCTCGGCTACCTCGTGTCGACGCTGGTGATCATCCCGTTGGTGATCTACGGGATGAAGGTGCTGGCGAAGCTGCAGAGCTGGACGAACCCGTTGTGGCTGCTGCTGATGGTGGCGCCGCTGCTGTTCCTGGTGATCGCGGAGCCGTCGTCGGTGAGCCGCTGGCTCGCGTACGGTGACAGCGGGGTGAACCTCGCGGCGGTCATGCTCGGCGCGGGCGTCTGCCTGTCGTTGATGGCGCAGATCGGCGAGCAGATCGACTACCTGCGGTTCATGCCGCCGCGCACCGCGCAGAACCGCCGCGCGTGGTGGACGTCGATGGTCCTCGCCGGGCCGGGGTGGGTCGTGTTCGGCGCGCTGAAGCAGGCGATCGGCGCGTTCATGGCGATCTACGTGCTCGACGCCGTCGGCAAGATCGCGGCGGTGGAGCCGATCGAGCAGTTCACCGGCGTGTTCCGGCAGTTCATGCCGGCGTGGCTGGTCGTGCCGCTGGCCCTGGTGCTCGTGGTGCTGAGCCAGGTGAAGATCAACGTCACGAACGCCTACTCGGGGTCGCTGGCGTGGACGAACTCCTTCACCCGCGTGACGAGGCACTACCCAGGACGACTCGTGTTCGTGCTGGTCAACCTCGCGATCGCGCTCGTGCTGATGGAAGCGAACATGTTCAGCTTCCTCAACAACCTGCTGAGCTTCTACTCCAACTGCGCGATGGCGTGGGTCGTCACGGTCGCCGCGGACATCGCCATCAACAAGTACCTGCTCAAGCTGTCGCCCAAGCAGCCGGAGTTCCGCCGCGGCATGCTGTTCGCCGTCAACCCGGTGGGCGTCGGGTCGTTCCTCGCCTCGTCGATCCTGTCCATCTCGGTCTACTTCGGACTGTTCGGCGCGGCGATCCAGCCGTACTCGCCGCTGGTCGCGGTCGGGATCCCGATCGTGCTGACGCCGCTGCTCGCGATCGTCACGCGCGGCCGGTTCTACCTGCGCCGCACCGACGACGGCATCGCCGAGCCGATCCTCGACGAGGACGGCAACCCGAGCGGCACGCGGTACGACTGCGTGGTGTGCGGCGAGTCCTACGAGCGGCCGGACGTGGTGGCGAGCGCGCAGGGCGGCGAGATCTGCTCGTTGTGCCTGAGCACCGACCGTGAGGGGCGCCACGTGCTGCCGGCGACCTGACCGGCGTGGCTGCGCGGGCGAGGTCCGTCCTGATCAGACAGACTGCGGGTCATGCAGGAATGGGCCTTGCTCGCGGTCGCGGCCGTGCTGATCATCGTGGCGGTCTCCTACTTCGCCCCCAGGCTCGGCGTGGCGGCACCCGTGCTGCTCGTGCTCGTCGGCATGGGCTGCAGCCAGATGCCGGGAGCGCCGCACCTGGTCGTGGAGCCCGAGTGGATCCTGACGATCGTGCTGCCGCCGATCCTGTACTCGGCGGCGGTGAACGTGCCGGTCGTCGACTTCCGCCGCGACTTCAGGTCCATCGGCGCGCTGTCGGTGCTGCTCGTGGCCGTGTCCGCGTTCGGCACCGGCCTGCTGATCTGGTGGCTGCTGCCCGAGATCGGCTTCGCGGCCGCACTGGCGCTGGGCGCGGTGATCAGCCCGCCGGACGCCGTGGCCGCCACGTCGATCGGCAAGAAGCTCGGCCTGCCGCCCAGGCTCGTCACGATCCTGGAGGGTGAGGGCCTGGTCAACGACGCGACGGCGCTCGTGCTGCTGCGCACGGCCGTCGTCGCGATCACCGCGAGCGTGTCGTTCGGCAGCGCCCTGGGCGACTTCGCGTACGCCGTGGCCGTGGGCGTGGCGATCGGTGCCGCGGTCGGCATCGTGTCGGTGTGGACGCGGTCGCGGATCCAGGGGCAGCCGGTGCTGACCACCGCGATCTCGTACGTGGTGCCGTTCCTCGCGTTCATCCCGGCCGAGGAGGTGCACGCGTCCGGCGTGATCGCCGTCGTCGTGGCGGGCCTGATCACCGGTCACCAGAGCGCGCGCAAGTTCACCGCGCACGACCGCATCTCCGAACGCACCAACTGGCGCACCATCCAGCTGCTGCTGGAGAACGGCGTATTCCTGCTGGTGGGCTTCGAGCTCACCTCGGTCGTCGGCGCCGTGGCGGACGAGGGCCTGGCGCGCACGCTGGTGATCGGCGTCCTGGCCACGCTGGCACTGGTCGTGCTGCGGGTAGCGTTCATGATCCCGGTGATAGCCCTGCTGCGCCGCCAGCAACGCCGCGCGGACGCGTTCACCGGCAAGCTCGACGCCTTCGCGGACAGGTTCACCGCCCGTGGCCCCCGGCCCGGCGAGGAGAAGCGCTACGAACGCGGAATCCGGATGCTGCAACGCAAACAGGCCGACGTGGCCTTCTACGCGAGCGAGGGCCTGAGCTGGCGCGGCGGCGCGGTGCTCGCCTGGTCGGGCATGCGTGGGGTGGTGACGGTGGCGGCCGCCCAGACCCTGCCCGAGGACCTGCCGCACCGCGACGAGCTGATCCTGATCGCCTTCACGGTCGCGATCCTCACCCTGGTCGTGCAGGGCGGCTCGCTGCCGCTGGTGATCAGGTGGCTGGGCATCCGCGGCAACGACGAGGAGCACGAGCGCCGCGAGTACGCCCGCCTGGCGAGCGAGCTCGTGACGGCGAGCCGGACGTTGCTGGAAAGCGACGCGCTGTGCCGCGAGAACGGCGAGCCGTTCGACGAGCACCTGCTGGAGCAGACGCTCGAACGGGTCGTCGCCATGAGCGAGAACATCGAGAAGAAGCTGAGCGAGGAGGCCTCGGACCTGGAGCTGCGCCAACGCCTCGAACTGCAGCGGATGATGGCGGACGCGCAGCAGAACGCCCTGCTGGACGCACGGGCCGGCGGCACCTACGCCTCGCACACCCTGGAGAAGGCGCAGAACTTCATCGACAGCCAGAGCGCCCGGTTCCTGTGATCAGAACGGGTCGCCGCCGACCTTCGCCCGCACGTCCACGGTGCTGCGCGGCGACGCCCCGAGCGTCAGCCGCGACACGATCTTGTACCGGTCCCCGCGGTAGATCGAGTGCACGTACTCGACCTGCCGCCCCTGCGCGTCCGTCGTCAGCCGCTCGAACAGCAGAGCCGGTGCCAGCTCGGGAACTCCGAGCAGCGCGGCCTCGGACTCGTTGACCACGGTGGGCTCTATCGACTGCACCGCCTCGGACACGTGCACGCCGTGCTCGCGCAGCCGTTCGTAGAAGTCGCCGGATTCCATGTCGTGCAACCTCAGTCCGGGCGCGACGGAGGCGGGGACGTGCAGGTACTCCAGCGCCATCGGCTCGTCGTCGACCAGCCGCAGCCGTGCGATGTAGTGGATGTCGGCGGCGGGGGAGAGGTGCAGGCGGCGGCCGACCCGTGCACCGGCCGGGATGCGGGCGTGTTCGAGCACGCGGGACGACCACGTGCCCGAGGCCTGGGGCAGGGACATGGAACCGGTGCCCGAGACCATCTCCTGCGTGATCTTGGCGCGGGCCACGAAGGTGCCGCGGCCGTGCTGGCGGACCAGCAGGCCGGTGTTGACCAGTTCCTCCACGGCCGAGCGGACGGTCGGGCGCGACACGGAAAGCCGTTGGCACAGCACGCGTTCGGCGGGGATCGGGGCGCCTGCCGGGTGGGTCTCGATGAGTTCCAGCAGGTAGTCGCGGACCTGCTCGCGCTTGAGGATCGCTTCGGCCATGCCCCTCCGCTCGGTCGGCGGCCAGTATGGCATACCACTGGTAAGTAACCAGTCCGAGCGAGCGTGTGGCCAGCCTGGTGAAGATCGAGACCACTTGCGCGCGTCCAAGCAGGGGATTGACCTGACAAGTGGTCTATGCCACTTTCTATCCACTCCATCGGACCTGACCAATTGGTCACATCCCAGCGAGAGGTGAGTCGTGTCGCGCTCCGCTGCCTTACTCGTCCTGGCCCTCACGTTGTCCGCCTGCGGGACGTCCGCCGGTGGGGGAGGTGAGAAGCAGGAGATCACCGTGTGGCTCATGAAGGACACGGCCACCGAGGAGTTCGTGTCGAAGTTCGAGAGCGAGTTCGAGAAAGAGCACTCGAACCTCGACGTGAAGATCCAGATCCAGGAGTGGAACGGCATCACGCAGAAGGTGACCAGCGCTCTGGCCAGCACCGACCCGCCCGACGTGATCGAGGTCGGCAACACCCAGGTCGCGCAGTACGTGGCCAGCAAGGGCGTCACGGACCTCTCGGACAAGAAGGCCGAGCTGAAGGGGGACGACTGGATCCCCGGTCTGTCCGAACCCGGTGCCGTCGACGGCAAGCAGTTCGGCGTGCCGTTCTACGCGGCCAACAGGGTCGTGATCTACCGCAAGGACCTGTTCGAGGCCGCGCAGGTCACGCCGCCCAAGACGCGTGAGGAGTGGCTCGCCGCCACCGCCGAGCTCGACCAGGGCGAGCAGCAGGGCATCTACCTGCCCGGGCAGAACTGGTACACGCTGTCCGGGTTCGTCTGGGACGAGGGCGGCGACCTCGCGAAGCAGGACGGCGGCCGCTGGAAGGGCTCGCTGAACACGCCGGAGGCGTTGGCAGGCATGGACTTCTACAAGAAGCTCCAGGCACTCGGCGACGGGCCGAAGGACTCCGACGAGGCCAAGCCGCAGCAGACCGACGTCGTCGCGGGCGGCAAGGTCGCGCAGTTCATCGCGGTGCCCGGTGCGGCGAAGCTCGTGGAGAAGGCCAACCCGGAACTCGCGGGCAAGATCGGCTTCTTCCCGATCCCCGGCAAGACCGCGGACAAGCCCGGCGCGGTGTTCACCGGCGGCTCCGACCTGATCATCCCGCTGGCCTCCAGCAGGCAGGAGGGCGCGTACGAGGTCGTCAAGGCGCTCGCCGGCGAGAAGTGGCAGGTCGAGCTCGCGAAGGCGATGAACTACGTGCCGAACCGCAAGTCGCTCGCGGCCTCGGTGGGCGGCGACCCCGGCACGGCGGCCATGGCGCAGGGCGCGGCCAACGGGCACGCCACCCCGAACTCGCCGAACTGGGGCGCGGTCGAGGCCCGCAACCCGATCAAGGAGTTCCAGACCGCGGTCCTGACCGGCACCGATCCGAAGACGGCCGCCGCGAAGGCCGACGAAGTGATCACCCAAGCGCTGAACTCCGGCAAATGACGATCCTCGCCGAGAGGCCGGTGCAGGCCACTGCACCGGCCCCGCCGAAGCGCCGCAGGCGGCCGGTGCTGCCGTACCTGCTGATCGCTCCGACGCTCCTCACCACCGCGTACCTGCTGTTCTACCCGCTGGTGCGCAACGTGGTCATCTCGCTGCAGGAGTACGGGCTGCCGCAGCTCGTGCGCGGCGACGCGAAGTTCGTGGGGTTCGCGAACTACGCGAAGGTGCTGTCCGACCCCGAGTTCTGGTCCGTGGTCAAGCGGACGCTGTGGTTCACCGCGATCAACGTCGTGCTGATCATGGTGCTGTCGACCCTGGTCGCACTGCTGCTCGTGCGGCTCGGCCGGTGGCTGCGGCTGCTGGTGATGGGCGGGCTCGTGCTCACCTGGGCGACGCCGATCATCGCGGCCACCACGGTGTTCCAGTGGCTCTTCCAGTCCCGGCTCGGCATCGTGAACTGGGCGCTCGTGTCGCTGGGCTTCGAGGAGTACCGCGACTACACCTGGTTCGCGGACGGCGACGCGACGTTCGGCATCCTCGTCACGCTGATCGTCTGGCAGTCCGTGCCGTTCGCCGCGCTGTCGCTGTACGCGGCGATGATCACCGTGCCGCAGGAGCTGTACGAGTCCGCGCGCATCGACGGCGCCGGCGCGTGGCGGGTGTTCACCACCATCACCTTTCCCATGCTGCGCGCGATGTTCGGGCTCATCACGTGTCTGGAGGTGATCTGGGTCGTCAAGGCGTTCGTGCAGATCTGGGTGATCAGCCAGGGCGGTCCCGGCCAGGCCACGACGACGCTGCCGGTCTACGCCTTCCAGGTCGCGCAGTCGTTGCAGCGCTACGACCTCGGCGCCGCGGTGTCGATGCTCATGGTGCTGCTGCTCGTGCTCGCTCTGCTCGCGTACTTCCGCCAGCTCTACCGGCAGGAGCAGGATTCATGATCGGCCGGATCTCGCGCACCACGGCGGCGCTCGTCATCTTCGTGATCTCCGTCTTCCCCGTCTACTGGATGGTGCTCACGGCCTTCAAGCCCACCAAGGACATCCAGAGCGCGACACCGACGTTCCTGCCGATCCCGATCACGTTCGACCACTTCGGCACGGCGATCGCCGCGAAGGGGTTCTTCTCCTTCTGGCGCAACAGCCTCCTGGTCGCGGGCGGTGCGGTGCTGCTGGCGTTGCTGGTCGCCCTGCTGGCGTCGTTCGCGATCGCGCGCCTGCGGTGGAAGGGGCGCAGGGCGTTCGTGCTCATGGTGTTCATCGCCCAGATGACGCCGTGGGAGGCCTTGCTCATCCCGATCTACGTGATCGCGCGCGACACCGGCATGCTCGACACGCTGTGGATCCTCACGCTGGTCTACTTCATGATGACGCTGCCGTTCACCATCGTGACACTGCGCGGGTTCCTCGCCGCCATCCCGGTCGACCTGGAGGAGGCGGCGCAGGTCGATGGCTGCACGCGCGGCCAGGCGTTCCGCAAGGTCGTGTTCCCGCTGCTCGCGCCCGGCCTGCTGGCGACCTCGCTGTTCGGGTTCATCACCGCGTGGAACGAGTTCGCCTTCGCCAACGTGCTGATCATCAAGGACCAGGACGACCGCACGCTGCCGGTCTGGCTGTCCTCGTTCAACAACACCTTCGGCACCGACTGGGGGGCCACCATGGCCGCGTCGACGCTGTTCATGCTGCCCGTGCTGCTGATCTTCATCGTGCTGCAGGGCCGGGTCACCACCGGCATCGTCGGAGGGGCGGTGAAGGGGTGATCGTCCCGCTCCCGACGAGGATCGTGCGCCGCAGCAAGGGGTTCACGTTCGACAGCGACACGAGCGTCCGGGTCACATCGGGTGCCGAGCCGGTCGCGCGGCTCCTCCGCTCACTGCTCCGGCCCGCCACGGGTCTCCCGTTGCCGATCAACGACCACGGCCAGGTCCTGATCGCGCTCGACGCCAAGCTCGTCGGGCTCGGCGCCGAGGGGTACGCGCTGACCGTCAACGAGCACGGCGTCATGCTGCGCGCGGCGACGAAAGAAGGCCTGGCGCACGGCATCCAGACGATCAGGCAGCTCCTGCCCGTGGAGGCGCTGAGGTCGTCCCGGGTGTCCGGTGTGGACTGGACACTGCCCGGCGTCGACATCCGCGACGTGCCCAGGTTGCCGTGGCGCGGGTTCATGCTCGACGTCGCCCGGCACTTCCAGCCGGTGCCCGTGGTCCGCCGGTTCATCGACCTGATGGCGTTGCACAAGCTCAACGTCCTGCACCTGCACCTGACCGACGACCAGGGCTGGCGCATGCCGGTGCCCGCGCACCCGCTGCTGACGTCGGTCGGCGGCTGGCGCGCCGAGACCAACGGCGACGGCGTCCCGCACGGCGGCACGTACACCCGCGGCGAGCTGGAAGGCCTGGTGGCCCACGCGGCCGAACGCGGTGTCCGGATCATGCCGGAGATCGAGATGCCCGGTCACGCCCGCGCCGCGCTGGCCGCCTATCCGGACCTCGGCGTCGCGCCGGAAGCACTGCCCGTCTGGACCCGCTGGGGCATCAGCGACGCGGCGTTCGGCCTGCACGCCCTGGGTTTCGTCCGCGAGGTGCTGGACGAGGTGCTGGACGTGTTCCCCGGCGAGCACGTCCACCTCGGTGGCGACGAGTGCCTGCTGCCGGAGGACGTGCACGGCCGGTTCCTCCGCCAGGTGAGCGAGTACGTGCTCGACCAGGGCCGCGTCCCGGCCGCCTGGGAACCGACCGGCGATCCGCGCTCGGTCGTGATGCCGTGGAAGGACGAGACCCAGGCCGCCAAGGCGCTGGAACGGGGCCAGCCGGTCGTCATGACCCCGCACACCTCCACCTACCTCGACTACCCGCGCTCGGACGACCCGCGTGAACCACCCGGCCAGCCCGGGTACGTCGTCACCAGCCGCGACGTCTACCACGTGCCGCTGCCCGACGGCGTGCTCGGCGCGCAGTGCCAGCTGTGGACCGAGCACGTCCGTGCGAAGGACCACCTGGAGTACCTCGCGTTTCCCCGACTAGCAGCGCTGGCCGACACCCTCTGGTCCCAGCGCCCCGAGTGGGAGGGCTTCACCACCAGGATGCGCCTCCACTCGTCCCGGCTCGCCGCCCTGTCCATCCCTGCCGAAATGAGGAGAGAACGTTGCGAGCACTCCTAGCCGCGTCCTGCGCGGCGCTGGCGGTGGCCGCACTGGCCGTCGCACCGAACGCGTTCGCCGCCGACGCGATCACCGCCCAGTACCGGACCAGCGCGTCCGGTGCGACCACCGACCAGGTCGAACCGTGGTTCAAGCTGGTCAACTCCGGCACGACGAGCGTGCCGCTGTCCGAGGTGAAGATCCGCTACTACTTCAAGAGCGAGACCCCGGACGTGGGCTACCGGTTCGCCTGCTCGTGGGCCGTGCGCGGCTGCGGCAACGTGACCGGCCAGTTCGGCACGCTCACCGGCGGTCCGGCCGACCGATACCTGGAGGTCGGCTTCACCTCCGGCGCCGGCACGCTGAACCCCGGCGCCGACTCCGGCGACCTCCAGCTGCGCTTCTACCGCACCAACTGGGGCTCGATCACCCAGACCGACGACTACTCGTTCCGCGCCGACAGCAGCTACTCGGCGTCGAACAAGGTCGCGGTGTACCGCGGCAGCACGCTGCTGTGGGGCACCCCGCCCGGCGGCACCCCGCCCACGACCACGACGACCAGCTCCACGCCGCCGAACCCCAACGGCCCCAAGATGTTCGACGACTTCGCGTACAACAACTCGAGCGACTCGCGGATCAGCCAGCGCGGCTGGACCGTCCGTTCGGGCGCGGGCGGCCCCGGTGTCCCCGGCGCCGAGTGGGACGCCTCGCGCGTCACGTTCCCGACCGTCGACGGCCAGAAGGTCCTGCGCCTCGACTCGTGGAACAACGGCTCGGCGGCGAAGCAGACGGAGCTGTTCCACCAGCGCAAGTTCTTCGAGGGCACCTACGCGGCGCGCGTGAAGTTCAGCGACGCGCCCGTCTTCGGTCCGGACGGTGACCACGTCGTGCAGACGTTCTTCACCATCACCCCGCTCGACGCACCGATGGCCCCGAACTACGGGGAGATCGACTTCGAGTACCTGCCGAACGGCGGCTGGGGCGAGCAGGGCAACATCATGTACGAGACCACCTGGGAGACCTACCAGAACGAGCCCTGGGTCGCGGACAACATCCACAACGAGCAGCGCCAGAGCTACAACGGCTGGCACGACCTCGTGTTCCAGGTCGCGAACGGCCGCGTGAAGTACTACATCGACGGCAACCTCGTCGCCGACCACGGCGACAAGTACTACCCCGAGACGCCGATGTCGATCAACTTCAACCTGTGGTTCATCTCGGGCGGTCTGCAGGGCAGCAGCGCCGAGCGCGCCTACCAGCAGGACGTCGACTACGTGTACTTCGCCAAGGACCAGGTGCTGAGCCCGGCGCAGGTGAAGACGGCGGTGCAGGACTACCGCACCGCGGGCGTCACGCACGTCGACAACGTGTGATCCCCGGCGGGCCGGCCGGTGCCGGCCGGCCCGCCTCACCTCCCGTTTGGCAGGATCGTGCGGGTGCGCGTGCTGATGCCCCTGCCCGACCGCGACTTCGACGTCACCGAGGTGGCCGTGCCGTGGCGCCTGTTGACCGACGCGGGCCACGAGGTCGTCTTCGCGACCGAACGGGGTGGCCCGGCGCAGGCGGACCCCCTGCTGCTCACCGGTGTCCTCTTCGGACAGCTCGGCGCCGAGGAGGAACCGAAGCGGTTCCACGCCCAGCTCCTGGAGTCGGCGGCCTACCGCGCGCCGATCGCGTGGGAGGCGGTCGATCCCACCGGGTACGACGGACTGGTCCTGCCGGGCGGCCATGCACCGGGCATGCGCCAGTACCTGGGCTCACCGTCGTTGCAGGGCAAGGTGGCCGCGTTCTGGGCGCTGGACCGCCCCGTCGGCGCCATCTGCCACGGACCGCTCGTGCTGGCGCGGGCGGGCGTGCTCGCCGGTCGCCGCACCACCTGTCTGCCGAAGTACATGGAGCGCTCGGCCTTCTACCTCACGGCGTGGCGGCGCGGGCGGTACTACCGCACCTACCCGGCCTACGTGCAGGACGAGGTGGTGGCGTCCGGGGCGGTGTTCGAACGCGGCCCCGTCGAACTGACCCGCCGCGGCACGGCGACAGACGACGCGCCGGCGTTCGTGGTGCGCGACGAGAACTACGTGTCGGCCCGCTGGCCGGGCGACGCGTACCTGTTCGCCAGGACGTTCGCCGGCCTGCTGGGCTGAGCTCAGGCGGCGGTGACGGTCTCGCAGCTGACCGGCTGACCGGGCTGCCCGGTCGCGCTCGCCAGCTCCTTCACGCCGTCGAGCAGGATGCGGCACGACAGCACCTGGTCGCCCTTCGGCGTGGCGGAGACCTGTGCCTTCTCGCCCGCGTTGATGATGACCTCGACCGTCCACGGCAGCGGGTTCTCGGCGGTGACGGTCTGCGGCGTCTCCTTGCGGTTGCGGTCGGGCGACTTCGCGTACGTGAGGTCCACGAGCGTCTGCGCGGGTTCGGCCGACAATTCGTAGGTGATCGCCCAGGCCTTGCCCGTCAGGGTCGTCCACCCTCCGAGGTGGTTCACCAGGGCGACGGTTCCGCCGCCGACGACGGCCAGCACGGCCACCACGACCAGAAGCGTCTTCATAGGACAGACGGTAGTGGTGGCCGTGTGCACCGGCATCGTTCGGCGGAGTGACTCGCGGGTCATACCGCGGAACTAGGCGTGTGTCGACGTCCGTGCCGCGGAAGTTCGTCCGGTGACAGGCGTGGGTGAGAGGCCTGGAGGCGGTGCCGTTTCCGAGGCCCTCGCCCGCTACCGCCTCCCGACGGGACTTCAGGACGCGGTCTGCGTCTTCTCCACCTCGCTCGCCGCGTCCGCCGTGGTGCGCCCGTGCACGGCCGGGCGGCCGCCGTACGGGTCCTCGGCACTCCACAACGTGGTGGGTGCGGCGGCGCGCACCACGGGGATGACCTCGCTCGCCAGGCGTTCGAGCATGTGCAGCTGCTGCTCGTGGGGGATCATCGTGGGCAGGCTGAACGACTGCAGGGCGTGTCCGAACCCCTCGTGGAACCAGAGGATCTTCTCCGCGATCTGCTGCGGGCTGCCGACCAGCACCGGTCCCCGTTCGATCGCGTCGTCGATGGTCGCGAACGTCATCTCGTTGCCGGGCGTGTGGTTGCCGGGCAGGTTGAAGAACTCGACGATCTTCTCGTAGGTCGGGCCGAACGCCTCGCGGGCCTCCTGGGTCGTGTCGGCGAGGTAGAGGAACCCGGCACCCGCCGCCACGTACGCGAACCGCGGGTCGTGACCGTGTTCGGCGTACTTGGCGCGGTAGTGGTCGATGAGGACGGTGTAGTTGTCCCTGGGCTGGATCGCGTTGGCGGAGAAGAGCGGGTCGCCCCACTTGGCGGCGAGCTCGGCCGAGGTGAGGGTGGTCGCGGGGCCGTGCCAGATCCGGGGCGCTCCGGCGAACGGGCGCGGCAGGCTCGTCACGCCGTTCAGCGGGCCGCGGAAGCGGCCCTGCCAGGTGACGTCCTCCTCGCGCCACAGCCGGCGGAGCAGTTCGTACTTCTCCTGCAACGACTCCCACTGGTCGCCGTCCTCGATGCCGAACATCGGCAGCTGTTGTTGCTGGTTGCCCTTGCCCACGACGAGCTCCAGGCGGCCGCGGGACAGCTGGTCGACCGTCGCGTAGTCCTCGGCGACCCGCAACGGGTCGTGGATCGACAGCACGGACACGCCGGTCTGGATCCGGACGCGGCTCGTGGTCGCCGCGATGGCCCCGAGCAGGACGGAGACGCCGCTGCTCAGGAACGGTCCCGCGTGCCGCTCGCCGAGTGCCACGGCGTCGTAGCCGAACTCCTCGGCATACCGGGCGGACGTGAGGGCCTGGGCGTAGCGCTCGTCGGCGCGGACCTGCCGCCCGGTGACCGGGTTGGTGAGGTTCGGCAGGATGTCGAGGACCTGGAACTTCATCTGGTGACTCCGCGGTGAGGACGGATCGCGCCGTCCGCGGCGCTCACCCCGGGGGAACTCCGCGGGGACGGCCCGTGTTCCCCGCGCTCAGCCGTCCCGCATCGTGGTCACTTGAGCAGCAGGCGCACCGTCAGCTCGAGGCGGTTCGCGACGTCCGTGGCCGTGGCGCGGCGGGTCACCCAGGCGACCAGGTTCGACAGCCACACGTCGCTGATCACGCGGGCGATGGCCTTCTGCTCGTCCGTGGCCGGTTCGTCGCTCATCGCCTTGGTGAACATGGACTCCATCAGCAGCGAGACCCTGTCGATCTCGGCGCCCGCGGAGGCGTCGGCGAAGGTGAACGCGCGCGTCATCGCCTCGGTGAGGTGCGGGTTGCGCTGCAGGCCGCGGGTGATGCGGCCGAGGACGAACAGCACGCGCTCGTACGGCGACTCGCCGGGAACGGTGGTGCGGTCCATCTTCTCCTGGGCGCGCTCCAGCTCCACGGCGAGGCTAGACACGAGCAGGTGGACCTTCGAGGGGAAGTAGCGGTACAACGTGCCCAGCGCGACGTCCGCGCGGTCGGCCACGGCGCGCATCTGGACCGCGTCGAACCCGCCCTTGGACGCCAGCGCGATGGTCGCGTCGACGATCCGCTTGCGACGCTCGCGCTGCGCGGCGGAGCTGAGCTCGTCGCCCGCCATGAGCGCGTCCGTGCGCGACTTCGAAGGTGACACGGAGATGATCCTCCTGAAACGTGTTGCAGCTGCCTCCGCATCATACTCGATCGGTTTCCCGGCCATGATCTGTTGCTCGAAATAGAACACGTTCTATAAACTTCTTCACATCCTGTGAGGAGGCCGCATGCCGATCGCCACGACCGGGGAAGGGCGAGCGCTGCGCGACAGCGTGGACGCCGCCAAGGGTGAGTGGGCCGATCTCGTCCGGGTCGGGTTCTTCGAGGTGACGCGCGAGGGCGGCACGGTCGCCGATCTCGCGGTGATGCTGGAGCGCGCGGCCGAGAACCTGGTGCCGGGGCCGTTGCTGCCGACGGCGCTGGTGTCGGTGCTGTTGCCCGATTTCGAGGGGATCGCCGGGTTCGGGTTCTCGTCGCGGCACGTGGTCGGCGCCGCCGAGGCGACGCACCTGTTGCTCGGACCGGACAGGTGGTCGCTGGTCGCGGCGGACCAGGTCTCGGTGACGCCGCTCGAGGCCGTGGACCACACGCGTTCACTCGGGTCGGTCGTGGTCGACGGACCTGGAGAGGCCGTCGCGGACCCGACGGACCTCGCGATCACGTTGATGGCGGCCGAGGCGAGCGGGGTGGCGGCGTGGTGCCTGAACACCGCTGTCGAGTACGCGAAGCAGCGTCAGCAGTTCGGGCGTGTCATCGGGTCGTTCCAGGCGGTGAAGCACCTGTGCGTGGAGATGCTGTGCCGGGCGGAGCAGGCGTCGTCGGTCGCGTGGGACGCGGCGCGATCCTTCGGCGAGGACGAACACCCGCTGGCCGCCGCGGTGGCGGGCGCCGTCGCGTTCGACGCGGCGGTCCGCAACGCCAAGGACTGCATCCAGGTCCTGGGCGGCATCGGGTTCACCTGGGAGCACGACGCGCACCGCTACCTGCGGCGGGCGTTGGCGTTGCAGCAACTCGCGGGAGGCGTGGCCCTCTGGCGCCGAAGGGTGGCGGAACTGGCGCTGGCGGGTGAACGCCGTTCACTGGCCGTCCGGGTCGAGTCCGATCCGGACGTGCGGGCGTTCGCCGAGGAGATCGCGGGACTGGATCCGGCCGATCAGCGGGAACGACTGGCGGACAGCGGGTTCCTGGTTCCGCACTGGCCGGCGCCGTACGGGCGGGACGCCGATCCCGCGCGGCAGATGGTGATCGACAACGAGTTCGCGCGCGCAGGGGTGCGCAGACCGGACCTGGTCATCGGCGGCTGGGCCGGGCCGACGATCCTGCACCACGGCACGCCCGAGCAGCAGGAGCGGTTCGTGCCGCCGACGTTGAGCGGCGAGCTGACCTGGTGCCAGCTGTTCAGCGAACCGGAGGCCGGGTCGGACCTGGCGTCGTTGCGCACCAGGGCCGTGCGCGTGGACGGCGGCTGGAAGCTCACCGGGCAGAAGGTGTGGACGTCGCTCGCGCACCAGGCCGACTGGGCGATCTGCCTGGCCCGCACGGACTCAGGTGTGCCGAAGCACAAGGGCATCACGTACTTCCTGGTCGACATGCGGTCGCCGGGGGTCGACGTGCGGCCGTTGCGGGAGATCACCGGCGACGCGCGGTTCAACGAGGTGTTCCTCGACGACGTGTTCGTGCCGGACGACTGCGTGGTCGGCGCCGTGAACGACGGCTGGCGCCTGGCCCGCACGACGCTCGCCAACGAGCGCGTCGCGATGGGGTCGTCGCTGGGCGAGCCGCTGGAGCAGGTCCTGAAGTCCCCGGCGGCTCACGACCACGCCGAACGGCTGGGTGCGTTGGTGGCGCAGGGACTCGCGGTGTCGGTGCTGGACCTGCGGGCGAGCCTGCGGGTGCTGAGCGGGCAGGGGCCGGGCGCGGAGTCGAGCGTGCGCAAGCTCGTCGGGGTGCGGCAGCGGCAGGAGGTCGCCGAGTTCGCGGTCGAGCTGCTCGGGCCGGACGGTGCCGTGGACAGCGGCGAGATGTACGAGTTCTTGCTGTCGCGGTGCCTGAGCATCGCGGGCGGGACGACGCAGGTGTTGATGAACCTGGCAGGCGAGCGGATTCTCGGTCTACCGAGGGAGCCTTGATGGACTTCGAGCTCGACGAGACCCAGCAGGAGATCGCCAGGCTGGCGGCCGACGTGCTGGGCAGGGAGAGCGACACCCCCTGGAAGGCGCTGGGGGAGGCGGGACTGCTGGCACTGGCCGTTCCGGAGCGGCTGGGGGGTGACGGGTTCGGCGTGCTGGAGACGGCCGTGCTGCTCACCGAGGTGGGCCGGCGGGCGGTGGACGTGCCGGCGCTGGCCACGCTCGCGCTGGGCGTGCTGCCGATCGCGCGGTACGGCACCGCTGGGCAACAGGACGCGTTGCTGCCGTTGGTGACCGAGCAGCACGGGGTGCTGACGGCGGCGCTGAGCGAGCCCGGCAGGCCACTGCCTTCCGCGCCGGGGACGAGAGCGGGTGAGGACGGGATCTTCGGCACGAAGATCAACGTGCCGTTCGCCGCCGAGGCGCAGCGAATGCTGGTGAGCACGGACGGCGGCGTGTTCGTCGTCGACCCGGCAGGCCCCGGAGTGTCCATTTCGGAGGGGACCGTGGTGTTCGAGGGCGCTCGCGGCGAGCTGCTCGACGGAGCGGCCGACGACCTCCGCCGGTTCGCCCTCGCCGGTGCCTGCGCGGTCGCCGACGGCGTCCTCGCCGGAGCGCTCGACCTCACCGTGAAGCACGTCGGCACCCGCCACCAGTTCGGCAAGCCCCTGGCCACCTTCCAGGTCGCCGCCGCGCTGGTCGCGGACGTCTACATCGCCTCCCGCACACTGCACCTCGCCGCGCTGACGGCCGCCTGGAGCCTCGACGACCACGACCTCGACACCGCCGCGTACTGGCTCGCGGCGGAGGCGTTGCCGGCCGTGCACACCTGCCACCACCTGCACGGCGGCCTCGGGCTCGACATCACCTACCCCCTGCACCGCTACTACGGCACGGCCAAGGAGCTGACGCGGTTCGTCGGCGGAGTGGAGCACCGCTTGGGGGCCATCGATGTTCATTGACCTCACGACCGAGCAGCTGAAGCTGCGCGACGAGCTGCGCGAGTACTTCGCGACCGTCATGACGCCCGCCGAACGCGAGGCGATGCTCACCGAACGGCACGGCGAGACCTACCGCGAACTGGTCCGCAGGCTCGGCCGCGACGGCAGGCTGGGCGTCGGCTGGCCGCGGGAGTACGGCGGGCTGGGGTTCGGGCCGGTCGAGCAGCAGATCTTCGTCAACGAGGCCGCGCGCGCCGACGTGCCGCTGCCGTACGTGACGCTGCAGACCGTCGGCCCGACGCTGCAGTCGTACGGGACGCAGGAGCAGAAGGACTTCTTCCTGCCGAAGATCCTCAGCGGCGACCTGCACTTCGCCATCGGCTACACCGAACCCGACGCGGGCACCGACCTGGCGGCGTTGCGCACCAAGGCCGTCCGCTCCGGCGACGGTTATGTGGTCAACGGCCAGAAGACGTTCACAACAGGCGGCCACGACGCTGATTACGTGTGGCTGGCCTGCCGCACCGGGGAGCCGGACTCGCGGCACAAGGGCATCACGATCCTCATCGTGGACACGAAGGACCCCGGCTACTCGTGGACGCCGATCATCACCTGCGACGGCGCGCACCACGTCAACGCCACCTACTACAACGACGTCCGCGTGCCCGAATCCCGCCGCGTCGGCGAGGAGGACAAGGGCTGGCGGCTGATCACCACCCAGCTCAACCACGAACGCGTGATGCTCGGCCCGTCCGGGCGCATCGGCGCGCTGGTGGAACGCGTCCACGGCTGGGCAGCGGAACGGCAGCTGCTGGACGAACCGGACGTGCGGCGGGCGCTGGCCGAGGTACGGGCCGTCCACCGCGTGAACGAACTGCTCAACTGGCAGGTCGCGAGCGGTGAGCTGGAGGTCGCGGACGCCAGCGCCACCAAGGTGTTCGCCGCCGACCGCACCCAGCGCGTCGGCCGGCTGCTGGAGGAGGTCGTCGGACGGCACGGCGCCCCGGCGGACCTGGTGCGCTGGCTCGACGTGCAGGCGCGCCGCAACCTCGTGCTGACGTTCGGCGGTGGCGTGCAGGAGATCCAGCGCGAACTGATCGCCAACATCGGGCTCGGACTACCGCGGGTGGTGCGATGATCGACATCGAGAAGGAGGCCGCCCGCATCGCCGAACAGGGCGAATGCGCACCGCGGCTGGCACGCGACCCGGTCAACCAGCCGATGATCAACAACTGGCTGGAGGCCCTCGGCGACGAGCATCCCGGCTACGACGGCGTCGCGCCGCCCGCGATGGTGCAGGTGTGGACGATGGCCGGGCTGCACGGCCAAAGGACACTCGACGACCCGCTCGGGCAGATGATGACGATCCTCGACGAGGCCGGGTACACGTCGGTGGTCGCGACCAACTCCGACCAGACCTACCACCGGTACCTCGAGGTCGGCGAGCACCTCTCCGTGACGACGAGCCTGGAGGACGTGACCGGGCCGAAGAGGACCGGGCTGGGGGAGGGGTGGTTCGTCACGACCCGGAGCACGTGGTGGGTCGGGGACGAAGCCGTGGCGGAGATGCGCTTCCGGGTGCTGAAGTTCAAACCCGCGCAGAAACCCGAACCACGACCCGAGGCGCCGAAGGCACAGGCCATCCGCCCCTCCGTCAACCGCGACACCGAGTACTTCTGGGAGGGCACCCGGCAGCACGAGCTCCGCATCCAGCGCTGCGGCGGGTGCGGCCTCCTGCGCCATCCGCCGGGTCCGATGTGTCCCGAATGCGGTGCCACCAAACCGAAGTACCTCGTTTCCGACGGCAACGGCGTGATCTACAGCTACGTCGTGCACCACCACCCGCAGGTGCCGGGCAGGCAGACCCCGTTCGTCATCGCGTTGGTCGAGCTGGACGAGGGCGTGCGCATGCTGGGCGAGTTCGACGGCGAACCCAAGATCGGGCAGCGGGTCGAGGTCGTGTTCACGAAGGTCGACGACGAGTTGACGATGCCGAGCTGGAGGCCCCGTGCGGATCGGTGATTCCCTGCCCGAGTGGCACGTCGAGGCCACGCCGACGTTCGTGATCAGCACCGCGCTGGCCACCCGCGACTTCCAGGACGTCCACCACGACCGGGATCTCGCGGTCCAGCGCGGGTCGAAGGACATCTTCATCAACATCCTCACCACGACCGGCCTCGTCCAGCGCTACGTCACGGACTGGGCGGGCCCGCGGGCGCTCGTGCGGCAGGTGAACATCCGGCTCGGCGCGCCCTGCTTCGCCTACGACACGCTGAAGTTCTTCGGCCAGGTCGTCGGACGCGAGCAGCAGGACCTGACCATCGAGGTCGTCGGCCGGACCGCGCACGGTGACCACGTCACCGGGACCGTGAAGATCGAGGTGCCCGCGTGAACGCCGCCATCGTCGGGATCGGCGCGACCGACTTCTCCAAGGACTCCGGCCGCAGCGAGCTCCAGCTCGCCGCCGAGGCCGTGAGAGCCGCGCTCGAAGACGCCGGGCTGACACCGTCCGATGTGGACGGCCTGGTCAGCTTCACCATGGACACCAACGCCGAGATAGCGGTGGCGAGGGAACTCGGCATCCCGGAACTCACGTTCTTCAGCCGGGTGCACTACGGCGGCGGGGCGGCGTGCGCTACCGTCCAGCAGGCCGCGATGGCCGTGGAGACCGGGGCGGCGGAGGTCGTCGTGTGCTACCGGGCCTTCAACGAACGGTCCGGGCACCGGTTCGGGCAGGTCCAGACGGCGGCCGCCGCCAACATCGACAACAGCTGGTCGTACCCGATGGGACTCGGCACGCCGGCCGCGATGGTCGCCATGTTCGCGCAGAGGTACATGCACGAGTACGGCGCCACGAGCGAGGACTTCGGCCGAATCGCCGTGATCGACCGCAAGCACGCCGCCACGAACCCGCACGCCTGGTTCCACGACCGGCCGATCACGCTGGACGACCACCAGTCGTCGCGCTGGATCGCCGAACCGCTGAGGCTCCTCGACTGCTGCCAGGAGAGCGACGGCGGGGTCGCGCTCGTGGTCACGTCGGCACAACGCGCCAAGGACCTGCCGAACGAGCCCGCGCACGTCAAGGCGGCGACGCAGGGCAGCAGCGCCGACCAGTTCACGATGACCAGCTACTACCGCGACGACCTGACCCGCCTCCCCGAGATGGGCGTGGTGGCGCGCGGACTGTGGGAGAGGTCGGGCATCACGCGGTCCGATGTGGACGTGGCCGTGCTCTACGACCACTTCACCCCGTTCGTGCTGGTCCAGCTCGAAGAACTGGGCTTCTGCGGCCGGGGGGAGGCCAAGGACTTCATCCGCACCGGCGCGCTCGAACTCGACGGCGACCTGCCGCTCAACCCGCACGGCGGTCAGCTCGGCGAGGCCTACCTGCACGGCATGAACGGCATCGCCGAAGGGGTGCGGCAGATCCGCGGCACCGCGGTGAACCAGGTCGCGAACGTCGGCCACGTCCTGGTCACCGCCGGCACCGGCGTCCCGACCAGCGGTCTAGTCCTCGGTCAGGCGTAGCACTGCGTCGGAGAGCACGGGACGGTCCCCGGCCGAGGTCGACACCACGAGCCGGGTACCGTCCCGCCACACCCGCGTCGTCAGCGTCTCGCCGGGGAACACCACCCCGGCGAACTTGGCCGAGAACGACGACACCTGCTCCGGCCCGTCCAGCAGCGCGTCGATGACGGCCTTGCACACCACCCCGTACGTGCACAGCCCGTGCAGGATCGGCGCGTCGAACCCGGCCCGCGCGGCGAACTCCGGATCGGCGTGCAACGGGTTCCGGTCGCCGCAAAGGCGGTACAGGTAGGCCTGCTGCGGCAGGGTCGCGGTCTCGATCAGGAAGTCCGGTTCGTGGGCGGGCACCTCCACCTTTCCGGACGGTCCGCGGTCGCCGCCGAACCCGCCTTCACCGCGGGCGAAGATGCTGGACCGGGTGGTGAACAACGCCGTCCCGTCCGGTGTCACGGCGGTCGCCTCCTGCACGATCACCGCGGCCTTGCCCTTGTCCCACACGTCGGAGATCCGCGTCCGCAGCACCGCTTCTCCGGACGCGGGCAGCGGAGAGTGCACGGCGATCTCCTGCGTGCCGTGCAACACCCGCGCGAGGTCGATGTCCACACCGGGGAACGACACGACGGGTGCCGCGGTCTCGTGGAAGCGGGGCGCCACCACGCCGAAGGTCGGCAGCACCCGCAGCCCCTGCTCGTAGACGTACCGGAGTTCCGTCGCCCCCAGCGCGAGGTGGTAGAGCAGCACGTCCGACTCGGTCCAGGAGAACTTGACCTCGGGAAGCTCCGCGCCGACGGCGACGGAAGGATCGATCGGCATCAGGCGCCCCTCACTCGTAGGTGATCTTCACGTTGTCCGTGACCGGAACCGACTGGCACGCCAGCACGATGCCCTCGGCGATGTCCTCGGAGTCGAGCACGTCGTTGTTGAGCATCTTGACCTCGCCCTCGACCAGCCGGCAGGCACAGGCGCTGCACGCGCCCTCCCGGCACGAGTAGGGCGCGTCGAGTCCCTTCTCCAGCAACAGGTCCAGCAGCTTCGTCCGGGCGGGCCACGGGAACCGGTGCCGCTCACCGTCCAGCGACACCTCGACGACGGCGTCCGGCCGGTCGTCCGCGATCGGCTCCTCCGCGCCGAACGGATCGCTGGACAGCGACACGAACTTCTCGACGTGCACGACCGGAACGTCGTGCAAGGCCTTCCGCGCGGCCTCCATGAACGGTGCCGGCCCGCACACGAACGCCTCGTCGCAGGGGCGGACGAACGCCCGCAGGCCGTGCGGCAGCCCCTGCACCGATTCGAGCCAGTGCACGACGGTCAGCCGGTCCGGGTGCGCGCGAGCCAGCTCGGAGAGCTCGCCGGCGAAGATCACCGAGGACTCGTCCCGGTTGGCGTAGAAGAGGAACACCTGTCCGGAGCCGCCGTGCAGCACGGCCCTGATGATCGACATGACCGGCGTGATCCCGCTGCCCGCGGCGAACGCGAGCAGCGACCCGTCCAGCGACGAGGGCGTGAAGACCCCGGCCGGTGCCAGCACGTCGAGTTCCATGCCGGCCCGCAGTTCCGAACACATCCACAGCGACCCGTGCCCGTCGGGCGTGCGCTTGACGGTGATCTTCAACGGCTCACCCGGCGCGCTGGACAGCGAGTAGCAGCGCGCCACCTCGCCCGCCCGCACGGTCAGGAACTGCCCGGGCTTCACCGCGAACGAAGCTCCCGACAGCACGAACGAACGCGCGTCGGCGGTCTCCTCGATCACGGCGTCGACCCGCAGCCGGTGCACCTCAGCCATCGGCGACCTCCAGCGTCCCCTCGCGCACGGCCTTCTCGATGCTGTCGCGCAACCGCAGGCAGGTCGGCACCAAGGCGGCCCGTGCACCGCACAACTCGGGACAGGTCTTGGTGTCGGAGAGCCACTGCACGCTGGTGTGCTGCGGGCTGTTCTTCTTCACCAGCACCCGGTTCCCGCAGTCGCAGCCCACGGGAACCATGCCGCCCTTCAGGAACTCGTCGCGCTCGCTCACGTCGCCTGCTCCTGGGGCTGCTGCCTGGCCAGGTTCTCGGCGACCTCCTTCTCCCACACCTCGATCGCCCTGCTCGTGTCGACCTCGAACTCGAAGCGCCGCACCATGTCGTCGCTGACGTCCTCGACGTCGACGTAGAACTGCTCGTACCAGCGCCGGAGCTGGTAGACCGGACCGTCCTCCTCGCACAGCAACGGGTTGTCGACGCGCGACTTGTTCTGCCAGATCTCGACGTCCTGCAGGAACCCGACCCCGATGCCGCGCGCGAACTTCGCCGCGATCTTGTCGGCGTGCTCGTCGTCCACGCCCGGCAGCTTCTTCACGATCGCGCCCCACTGGAGCTTGAACGACGTCGGCGAGATCGGGTAGTGGCAGTTGATCAGCACGGTCTCGATCTCGAGGCCCTTGTAGTCGTTCCACAGGTAGTCGATCATGTATGACGGCCCGTAGTACGCGGCCTCCGACCGGACTTCCACGTCACCGGTGTAGTTCGAGCCCATCGCCACGTCCGGACGGCCGCGCGTGGTCAGGTACTGCGAGGCGACGTGGCCCTCCATCACGTTCTTGAAGTAGGTCGGGAACGCGAAGTGGATGTAGAAGAAGTGGGCCATGTCGACGACGTTGTCGATGATCTCGCGGCAGTTCGCGTTGTCGATGACGACGGAGTCCCAGGTCCAGTTGCTCCACTCGGTCGAGAACGCCGCGTCGATGCGCGGGATCGTGACGTGCTCGGGCGGCGGGTTGCCCTGCGGGTCGTTCCACACGAAGAGCTGTTTGTTCTCCTCCAGCGTGATCCACGACCGGGTGCGCGCCCGCAGCGGGACCCGCTTGGCGTAGGGGATGTCGACGCAGCGGCCGTTGCCCGCCCAGCGCCAGTCGTGGAACGGGCAGGCGATGGTGTTGCCCTTGACCGTGCCCTGGGTGAGGTCGCCGCCCATGTGCCGGCAGTACCCGTCGAGCACGTTGATCTCGCCGTCCTCCGAGGCGAACACCACGAGCTTCGTGCCGAACGCCTCGACGGCGTGCGGCTTGCCGTCGCGGAAGTGGCTCGCGAGGCCGAGGCAGTGCCAGCCGCGCGCGAACCGGGCCGGCGGCGCGCCCGCGTCGATCGTCCGCACACCGTCCTGCGTCATCGCTCTCCTCCAGTGATGTCGAGGCCGGCGAGGTATCCGAACGTCATCGCCGGTCCGAGGGTGGCGCCCGCGCCCGCGTAGGTGTGGCCCATGACGGAAGCGCTGGTGTTGCCCGCCGCGTACAGGCCCTCGATCACCGAACCGTCCTCGCGCAGCACCCGCGCGGAGGCGTCGGTGCGCAGGCCGCCCTTGGTGCCGAGGTCGCCCGGCACGATCCTGACCGCGTAGAACGGTCCGGTGGTCAGCGGCGCCAGGTTGGGGTTGGGCTTGGTGCGGGGATCGCCGTAGTAGCGGTCGTACGCGCTGTCGCCGCGGTGGAAGTCGGGGTCCTCCCCGGCGACCGCGAGCGCGTTGAACCGCCGTACGGTGTCCACGAGTTCCGGCAGATCGGCCTGCTGCGCGAGTTCTTCGAGGCTGGGAGCGGTGAGGACGGAGTCCTTCCACCGCCGGGGGAGCGGACGCCGTGGCGGGATGCCGCAGAACGGGTAGCGGCCGCGGTAGGAGTGGTCGAACACCAGCCAGGTGTCGCCGGTCATCGCGTTGACCACGTCGATGTAGGGCGCCGACTCGTTGACGAACCGGCGTCCGGTCTTGTCGACCAGCACGCAGCCGGGCAGCGACCGTTCCGCCAGCAGGAAGAACGGGCCGCGCGGCAACGGGACGGACGGGCCCCACCAGGCGTCGTCCATCAGCCCCACGGCCGCGCCGGCGCGTTGACCTGCTTCGATGCCGTCTCCCGTGTTGGCCTTGGCGCCGACCGTCCACTCGGTACCGATGTTCTGGTGCTGCTTGCGCATCTGCTCGTTGTGCTCGAAGCCACCGCACGCCAGCACCACGTGCTTCGCCAGGATGAGCTTCTCGCCGACGAGCACTCCGGCGACGCGGCCGTTCTCGTGGTGCAGGTCGGTCATCGCCGTGTTGAGCCTGATCTCGACGTTCAGTGCTTTCAGGCCCGCTCGCAGTCCCGCGGTCAGCGCTTGGCCCATGGTGAGGCGGCGGCCCGGCAGGAACCGGCGGGCGAACACCTTGACCGCGGTGGCGATTCCGCGCGGGTGCCGTCCGATCAGCGTCAGCCAGCGGTAGTCGGTCTGGGTGATCACGATGCCCGCGGGCGTCGGCACGTACGGCGGTTCGAGGTCCTCGACCTCCTCGCCAAGCAGCTTCGTCCTGAACGGCAACGGCTCGACCGACCGGCCCCGCGGCTGCCCGCCGGGCGCCTCCGGGTAGTAGTCGGAGTAGTCGCGGACCCAGCGGAACTCCAGCGGTGTGTGCGCGCGGACGAACGCCAGCATGGCCGGTCCCGCGTCCAGGAACGCCTGGCGCAGCTCGGCGGGGACCTCGGGCGCGATGTGCCCCAGGTAGGTGCCGGCCCGCTCCGGTGAGTCGCTGACGCCGTTGGCGGCGACCACGGCGTTGTTCGGCACCCAGATGCCGCCACCGGACCTCGCGGTGGACCCGCCGTAGTGCGCGGCCTTCTCGATGATCAAGGTCCGCAGGCCGTGTTGAGCGGTGCAGAGCGCGGCTGTCATGCCCGCCGCGCCACTGCCGACGACGATCACGTCGTACATCGCACCTCCCGGAAGCTCAGACTAGAACAGGTTATAGTTCTGAGGCGGTTTGGCGCTATGGTGTAGGAGTTCCAGGCAAGTCGACTCACCAAGAACCTGTTTCTGGCCAAGAGCCTGTTCCAGGAGGGTTGCGTGGAGGTCACCGCGGACGTGGTCGTCATCGGCTTCGGCGCGGCCGGCGCGTGCGCCGCCGTCGAGGCCGCCGCGTCCGGTGCGTCCGTGGTGGTGCTGGACCGGTTCGGTGGCGGGGGCGCGACCGCGTTGTCCGGCGGGGTCGTCTACGCGGGTGGCGGGACGCGGCAGCAGGTCGAGGCGGGTGTGCCGGACTCGGTCGACGCGATGTACTCCTACCTGTGGCACGAGGTCCGCGACGCCGTGTCGCCGGAGACCCTGCGGCGCTTCTGCGAGGACAGCGCGAAGATGCTGGCCTGGCTCGAGGACCAGGGTGTGCCGTTCGACGCGCGGCTGTCGCCGTTCAAGACCTCGTACCCGACCGACGACTACTACCTCTACCTGTCCGGCAGCGAGGACGCCTGGCCCGACCCGGCGCCCCGCGGGCACCGCACCAGGGCGAAGGGCACGTCGGGCAGGGAGTTCTTCACCCGGCTGGCCGAGGCGACCCGGCGCGCGGGCGTGCGGATCATGCCGCAGACCCGCGCCGTCGAACTGGTCCAGGAGAACGGCCGCGTGACGGGCGTGCGGTGCCGTGCGCTCACCGGTCTGCCGCGCGTCCTGCACAGCGCGTTGTCCAAGGCGGGCGCCAAACCGTGGCTGTACTACCCGCCGTTGGGCAGGAGGCTGTTCGGGCTGGCCGCACGGCTCGAACGGTTCAGCCGGCCGTTGGTGATCACCGCCGGGCAGGGCGTGGTCATCGCGGCCGGCGGCTTCATCGCCGACAGGGCCCTGGTGCACGAGCACGCACCGGCCCACCGCGGCGGACTCGCGCTCGGCACGCCCGGTGACGACGGCGGCGGGATCCGGCTCGGCGTCGCCGCCGGGGGGAGGACCGCGCGGATGGACAGGATCTCGGTGTGGCGGTTCGTCACACCGCCCAGTGCCTTGCAGCGCGGTGTCCTGGTCGACTCGGCGGGACAGCGCTTCGGTGACGCGAGGTTGTACGGCGCAGCCAACGGGAGCGAGATCGTCGCGCGGGGCGGCAAGGCGTGGCTGCTGGTCGACGACGAGATCCTCCAGGTGGCCCGTGCGCAGGTGAAGACGCAGACCGCGCCGTTCCAGCGCTGGCAGGTCCGCCACCTGCTCGGTCGTGGCCTCGTCACCGCGCCCACGATCGAGGAAGTGGCCCGCAAGGCCGGTATCGCGACGCCCGAGCCGTTCGGGACGCCGCCCTATTCGTTGATCAACGTGTCGGTGCGCGCGGGGTTCGGCTACCCGTGCCCGATGCTCACGCTCGGCGGGCTCGTCGTGGACGAGGACACGGGCCAGGTGCAGGGGGTTCCGGGGTTGTACGCGGCCGGCAGGTCGGCGGTCGGCGTGTGCTCGGAGTCCTACGTCAGCGGCCTCGCGCTCGCCGACTGCGTCTTCTCCGGTCGCCGGGCGGGAAGTCACGTCGCGAAGGAGGCCAGGTGCTGACGATCCAGTCCAGGGAGGCGGCCGCCGAACTGCTGCGCACGGCGGAACGCGACCGTGTGCCCATCAAACCGCTGGTGGAGCTGTATCCCGAGATCGACGTCGTCGACGCGTACGAGATCCAGCTGCTGAACGTCCGCCACCGCAACCGCGACGTCATCGGGCACAAGGTCGGCCTGTCGTCACTGGCGATGCAGCAGATGATGGGCGTCGACGAACCGGACTACGGCCACCTGCTCGACGACATGCAGCTCGCCGGTACCGCGGACGCCTCGGCGTACCTCTACCCGAGGGTGGAGGTGGAGATCGCGTTCCTGCTGGCCCGCGACCTGCCGGGCGAGGGCTGCACCGTGCAGGACGTGCTGGAGGCGACCGAGTTCGTCGTCCCGGCCATCGAGCTGATCGACAGCCGGATCGAGAACTGGCGGATCGGCCTGCAGGACACCATCGCCGACAACGCGTCGTCGGCCGGGTTCATGCTCGGGTCGGAGCGCGTGCGTCCGTCCGAACTGGACATCGGCGCGGTCGCGGCCACGTTGCGGCGCAACGGCGAGGTGGTCGCCGAAGGACGGGGTGACGCCGTGCTGGGCGATCCGGCGATCGCCGTGGCGTGGCTCGCGGCGAAGGTCGCGGGCTTCGGCGTCCGGCTGCTGGCGGGCGACATCGTGCTGCCCGGGTCGTGCACCCGTGCCATCGACGCCAGGCCCGGCGACGAGTTCCACGCCGAGTTCGCCGGACTCGGCTCCGTCGACCTGAAATTCGAGTGAGGTGACTGGGTGAAGGCGGCCATCGTCGGCTCCGGCAACATCGGCACGGACCTGCTTTACAAGCTCCTGCGCTCGGACGCGCTGGAACCGCGCTGGATGGTGGGCATCGACCCGGCCAGCGAGGGGCTGCGGCGCGCGGCCGATCTGGGGCTCGAGGTCTCGGTGGACGGCGCGGAGTGGTTGCTGCGCCAGGACGAACTGCCGGACGTCGTGTTCGAGGCGACGTCCGCGGCGGTGCACCGGGCCAACGCGCCGCGCTACGCCGAGGCGGGCGTGCGGGCGATCGACCTGACACCGGCTGCGGTCGGGCCGCACGTCGTGCCGCCGGTCAACCTCGGTGAGCACGCGGACGCGCCCAACATCAACCTGATCACGTGCGGTGGCCAGGCCACGATCCCCATGGTGCACGCGGTGTCCCGGGTCGTACCGGTGTCGTACGCCGAGATCGTCGCGAGCGTCGCGTCGGTGTCGGCGGGGCCGGGCACACGGGCCAACATCGACGAGTTCACCCGCACGACCAGCCGGGGCATCGAGGAGATCGGGGGTGCCGCGAAGGGCAAGGCGATCATCGTGCTGAATCCGGCCGACCCGCCGATGATCATGCGCGACACGATCTTCTGCGCGATCCCCGAGGACACCGACCCGGACCCGATCACCGACTCGATCGCGCGCATGGAGACGGACATCCGTTCGTACGTGCCGGGATTCCGGTTGCTGCGCGAACCGCAGTACGACGCCGGCCGCGTCGCGATCTTCGTCGAGGTCGCGGGAGCGGGCGACTTCCTGCCCGAGTACGCCGGGAACCTCGACATCATGACGGCCGCCGCGACCAAGGTGGGGGAGGAGATCGCCAATGCAGCTGCGGCTCACCGACACGTCACTGCGTGACGGCTCGCACCACAAGCGACACCAGTTCACGGCGGACGACGTGCGCTCGATCGTCGCGGCACTCGACGGCGCCGGGGTGCCGGTGATCGAGGTGACGCACGGCGACGGGCTGGGCGGGTCGTCGTTCAACTACGGCTTCAGCCACACGCCGGAGCAGGAGCTCATCAAGATCGCGGCCGAGACCGCGACGCGGGCCAGGATCGCCGTGCTGATGCTGCCGGGTGTCGGGGTGAAGGACGACATCCTCGTCTCCCAGGACAACGGCGCCTCGATCGTGCGGATCGCCACGCACTGCACCGAGGCCGACGTGTCCGTGCAGCACTTCCAGCTGGCCCGCGAACGCGGGCTGGAGACCGTCGGGTTCCTGATGATGGCCCACTCGCAGCCGCCGGAGGCGTTGGCGAAGCAGGCGCGGATCATGGCCGACGCGGGCTGCCAGTGCGTCTACGTGGTCGACTCGGCCGGAGCCCTGGTGCTGGAGCAGGTCTCCGAGCGCGTCGAGGCGTTGGTCGCGGAACTGGGAAAGGACGCCCAGGTCGGCTTCCACGGGCACGAGAACCTCGGGCTGAGCGTCGCGAACTCCGTCGCCGCGGCACGGGCGGGTGCCGAGCAGATCGACGGCAGCGTGCGCGGATTCGGTGCGGGAGCGGGGAACACGCCGCTGGAGGCGTTCGTCGGCGTCTGCGACAAGCTCGGCTTCGAGACCGGCGTCGACTTCTTCAAGATCGTGGATGCGGCCGAGGACGTCGTCCGGCCCGTCATGCCCGACGAGTGCCTGCTCGACCGGATGGCGCTGATGATGGGCTACGCGGGCGTCTACTCCAGCTTCCTCAAACACGCCTACACGCAGGCACAGCGCTACGGCGTGTCCGGCGCGCAGATCCTCGTCCGCGCGGGCGAGCGCAAGCTCGTCGGCGGGCAGGAGGACCAGCTGATCGACATCGCACTGGAGCTGAGCAGGGAGAACGTCCGATGAGCGAGGAAATCCTCGGCAAGGTGCGGGAACTGCTGCCGACGCTGGCCGAACGCGCGGGCGAGGCGGAGGAACTGCGCAGGGTGCCGCCGGAGACCATCAAGGCGTTGCAGGAGACCGGGTTCTTCCGGATGCTGCAACCCGCGCGGTACGGCGGCTTCGAGTCGCACCCGCTCGACTTCTACACCGCCGTGCGCCTGATCGCGAGCGCGTGCGGCTCGACGGGCTGGGTCGCGTCCGTGCTGGGCGTGCACCCGTGGCACGTCGGGCTGTTCGACGACCGGGCACAGCAGGAGGTGTTCGGCGAGGACCAGGACACGCGGATCTCGTCCTCCTACGCGCCGACGGGCCGGGCGAAGGCGGTCGAGGGCGGGTTCCGGTTCAGCGGCAGGTGGAGCTTCTCGTCCGGCTGCGACCACGCGACCTGGGTGCTGCTCGGCGGGCTCGTCATGAACGACGAGGGCAAACCGGTCGACTTCCGCACGTTCCTGCTGCCGATCGCCGACTACGCGATCAACGACGTCTGGGACACCGTCGGCCTGCGCGGCACGGGCAGCAACGACATCGTGGTGGACGACGTGTTCGTGCCGGAGCACCGGGCGCTGAGCATGGCGAACACCGCGCGCTGCAAGTGCCCCGGCCAGGAGGTCAACGCCGGCCCGTTGTTCCGCATGCCGTACGGGACGATCCACCCGTACGCGGTGACGGCGCCGATCATCGGGATGGCGACCGGCGCGTACGCGCTGCACGTCGGCGCGACCCGGGACCGCGTCCGGGCGGCGTACCTGGGGGAGAAGTCGGTCGACGACCCGTTCGCGCAGGTCAGGATCGCGACCGCGGCGGCCGACATCGACGTGGCGTGGTGGACGCTCGAGAAGGACATCACCGAGGAGTGGGCGCACGCCGTCGCCGACACGAAGATCCCGCTCGACCTGCGCCTGCGGGCCCGGCGCGACCAGGTGCTCGGCAGCGGGCGGGCGCTCGGCGCGATCGACCTGCTGTTCGAGAGCGCGGGCGGCAAGGCGATCAACGCCGGACTGCCGTTGCCACGGTTCTGGCGCGACGCGCACGCCGCACGGGTGCACGCGGGCAACGACCCGGAACGCGTGCTCGTGCTGTACGGCAAGAACGAGCTCGGCATCCAGGTCCGCGACGGGCTCTTCTGAGGGGGCGTTGATGAGCGTGCGGTTGCACTACCACGAGGCGGGCGCGGACAACGCCGAGACGCTGGTCCTGCTGCACGGCGGCGGGCCCGGTGCGTCGGCGCTGTCGAACTTCCGCGCGAACATCCCGGTGTTCGCGAAGTCGTTCCGGGTGCTGGCGGTCGACATGCCGGGCTACGGCCAGTCGGACAAGCCGGCCGAGCACGACCAGTACTTCTCCTTCGCCTCCAGGGCTTTGCTGGACCTGCTCGACGAGTTGGGGGTCGAGCGGGCGCACGTCCTGGGCAACTCGCTGGGCGGTGGTACCGCGGTCCGATTCGCTCTCGACCACGGGAAACGCGCCGGTCGGCTGGTGCTGATGGGGCCGGGTGGGCTGTCGCTGAACGTCTTCTCGCCCGATCCGACCGAAGGCGTGCGCAAGCTCAGCGCGTTCGCCCGCACGCCCACGCGGGAGAAGATCGAGGAGTTCCTGCGGATCATGGTCTTCGACCAGTCGCTGATCACCGAGGAGCTGGTCGACGAACGGTTCGAGGCGGCCCGGCAACCGGAGTCGCTGCGCGCGATGGCGGCGTTGGGCAAGTCGTTCTCCGGTCCCGACTTCGAGCAGGGCATGCTCTGGCGCGAGGCCTACAAGCTGCGCCAACGGGTTCTGCTCGTGTGGGGCCGGGAGGACCGGGTCAACCCGCTCGACGGCGCGTTGCTGGCGACGAAACTGATCCCGCGGGCACAGCTGCACGTGTTCGGCGGGTGCGGGCACTGGGCGCAGCTCGAGAAGTTCGACGAGTTCAACAGGCTCGCCCTCGATTTCCTGACGGAGGCGTGATGGGCATCCGGTCGCTGGGGTATCTCCGGATCGAGGCCACCGACCTGGACCGGTGGCGCGAGTTCGGGTTGAAGGTCCTCGGCATGGTGGAGGGCAGGGGCTCGACGCCCGGCGCGCTCTACCTGCGGATGGACGACTTCCCGGCACGGCTCGTGATCGTGCCGGGCGAGAAGGACCGGTTGCAGGCCTCCGGCTGGGAGGCGGCCACCGAGGCCGAACTGGAAGAGGTCGCGAAACGCCTGGCCTCGGCCGGTGTCTCGTACGTCGAGGGCTCGGCGGAAGACCTGGCCGAACGGCGCGTCACCGGGCTGATCCGGTTCGAGGACCCGTCCGGGAACACGTTGGAGGTGTTCCACGGCGCGGCTTTGGAGCACCGGCGCGTGGTGTCGCCGTACGGGCACCGGTTCGTGACGGAGGAACAGGGGCTCGGGCACGTCGTGCTGTCCACTTCGGACGACGAGGCCGCGCTGCACTTCTACCGCGACGTGCTGGGCTTCCGGTTGCGCGACTCGATGCGCCTGCCACCGCAGTTCGTCGGCCGTCCCGCCGACGGACCACCCGCGTGGCTGCGGTTCTTCGGCTGCAACCCGCGCCACCACAGCCTCGCGTTCCTGCCGATGCCGACGCCGAGCGGGATCGTGCACCTGATGGTCGAGGTCGAGAACACCGACGACGTCGGCCTGACGCTGGACCGCGCCCTGCGCCGCAAGGTGCCGATGTCGGCGACCCTGGGCCGGCACGTCAACGACCTGATGTTGTCTTTCTACATGAAGACTCCCGGCGGGTTCGACGTCGAGTTCGGGTGCGAGGGACGGCAGGTGGACGATGAGGACTGGATCGCACGCGAGAGCACGGCGGTGAGCCTGTGGGGTCACGACTTCAGCGTCGGCGTCCAGAAGTAATGCGGTCAGAGGTAACGGCCCGCTACCGTTCCGTGCTCGGCCACTTCTGCACCGGGGTGACCGTGGTGACCGGCATGTCCGCCGAGGGCCCCGTCGGGTTCGCCTGCCAGGCGTTCGCGGCTCTCTCGCTGGACCCGCCGCTGGTGGTGTTCTGTCCACAGCGGACCTCGCGCAGCTGGGCGGCGATGGCGTCCTCCGGCTCGTTCTGCGTGAACGTGCTGGCGGAGGACCAGCGGGAGATCTCCACGGTGTTCGGCAGGGCGGGCGCGGACAAGTTCGCCGGGGTGTCGTGGACGCCGTCGGCCACCGGCGCTCCGGTGCTCGACGGCACCCTGACGTGGGTCGACTGCGAGGTGTCGGTGGTGCACGACGCCGGCGACCACCACATGGTCGTCGGTTCCGTGGTCGAGCTGGGCCCGGTGCGCGAGGCGCAGCCGCTGCTGTTCTACCGCGGCCGGTACGCCTCGCACGCCGAGCTGGACCCGCGCGGCTGGTCCGGCGAGGTGCTCGACACCCTCCTGACGTGGCAGCGCCAGTCAGAGTGGAGCTGACGCGGTGACCTGCCAGCACGCGGCGGGCACCCGCACCTCGTCGCCGTGCACGAAGCCGTCGAACGCGCTCCGGACGCCGGCCAGCATCCCCGGGCGGTCCTCTTCGGGTACGGCGGCGAGCGCGCGGGAGATGGGGCCGAGGTTGCTCAGGTACATGGCGAGCAGGTTCTCGGGGATCGTGCAGGTCCGATCGACCGGCTGGACGTCGATCCCCGTCCAGCCCGCGTCCGCGAGAACGGAGCGGGTGTGGCCGGGGTCGGCGAACGCGTGCGGGCCGGGACCGTTCGGGTCCGGTGCCGGTGCGTCGGGTGCCAGCGTCGCCGCGACTTCGGAGGCGGTGGTCATGAACGGGTTCTCGTCCCTGCCGCGCCAGGTGATGAAGCAGAGTTCGCCGGTCGCGGCCCTGCGCAGGTTCGCGAAGGCGGCCGTCGGGTCGTCGAAGAACATGACCCCGAACCGGCTCACGACCAGGTCGAAGCTCCTGTCGAACGTGTGCACCTGCGCGTCCGCCCGGACGTATTCCGCCTTGCCGTGCGCGCGGGCGGCTTCGAGCATCGACTCGGCGATGTCGACGCCCACGCAGGCCGCCCCGGTGGCCTCGGCGATCGCCCTCGTGACGGCACCCGTACCGCACCCGACGTCGAGAACGCTGGTGCGCGGGCGCCGGGCCGCGGCGTCGACGAGCACGTCCTGGAAGGGCCGCAGCATCAGACCCACGATGTCCTGCGCGTTCGCCCAGCCCTGCCCCGCTGCGTTCCACCACTCGGCCTGGGCGCTGTTGGATGTCATGGTCCTACCGTCCTACTTCAAGTCGGCTTGAGGTCAAGTGTCGTGGATTCCGCTGAGATCGGCATCGGCGAGGTGGTCCGCCGTTCGGGCGTGCCCGCCTCGACCCTGCGCTACTACGAGGAGCGCGGCCTGATCGCCTCCGTGCGACGGCAAGGCCTGACGCGCGTGTTCACGTCGGCCGTGCTGGAACAGCTGGCGTTGATCGCGGTCTGCCGCACGGCGGGGTTCTCGCTCGACGAGATCACGCTGATGTTCTCGCCCGACGGCCGCCCGTCGCCGAACCGCGAGATGCTCGCCGCGAAGGCCGACGAACTGGACGCGACGATCCAGAAGCTGGCGTTGATGCGCGACGACCTGCGGCACGCGGCGGCGTGCCCGGCGCCGACGCACCTGGAGTGCCCCCGGTTCCGGAGCCTCCTAGGCCACCCAGATCCGCGGGGCCAGTGAGGCGGCGGCCTGGTACGGGGACACGTTGGTGTGCACCACCTCCAGCGGCCACTTCTCCTCCAGCGTGACCCGGAGCCGTCCGGACAGGCCCGCGTACACCCCGAGCACGTCGGCGTCGTCGGTGTGCAGCAGGTACGTCCACTTCGCGGTGTCCGGAGCGCCGGGCAACGGGTCGCGCCACGCGCGACGGAGCACGCGTCCGCCGTACCGCGCCGCCTCGTCGGCCAGCACCTGGTCGGCCCTGCCCGGGTCCGGCGCGTCCGCGGGACCGGTGGGGCTGAAGCGGTAGGCGAGCGGCGGCACCTGGTCGATGATGCGCACGGCGGCCAGGTCGGGATCGTCCGAGGTGGACCGGATGAGGTCGTGCTCCTCCCGCGTGATGCCGATGTCCCCGTGCGCCAGGGTGAGCAGCAGCGTCGCCTCCGCCAGCGCGGGCTCCCCGGCGAAGTAGTGCACCCGCACCGAGTTCAGCGCGTCGTCGTCCAGCCGCCCCGCGAACCGCGCGCACAGGTCCGTGACCACCGCGTAGGTCTTGACGTCCACCTGTCAGATTTTGGCCTTGAGGCGTTGGAGGTGCATGACAGGGCTGCCGAACAGCTGTCCGCTGCCGTGCGCCCGCTTCAGGTAGAGGTGCGCGTCGTGCTCCCACGTGATCGCGATGCCGCCGTGCAACTGGACCATCTCGGCCGCGACCTCGAACAACGCCTCCGAGCAGTACACCTTCGCCACCGCCGCCGAGATCTCGTCGGTGAACGCTCCCGCGGCCGACCTCGCGGTCTCCACGAGAACGTGCATGTCGGCCATGCGGTGCTTCAACGCCTGGAACGAGCCGATCGGCCTGCCGAACTGAACCCTGGTCTTCGTGTGCTCGACGGTGAGCTCCAGGGCTCGCGCGGCCGTGCCGACCTGTTCGGCGCACAACGCGGCCAACGCGATGTCGCGGACTCCCGGATCCCACGGACCCAGACGGGTCGCGCCACTCGGTGTGACGGTGGCCAGGCGGCGGGTCTGGTCCATCGTCGGGGTGTGTTCGCGGGCGGCGCCGGGGTCGACCTCGTACAGGTCGGTGCCGTCGGTCGCGAGGACGATCTCGGCGGTGTCGCCGTTCAGCACGTAGCGCGCCGGACCGTCGAGGTCGTACTCGGTGCCGTGCCAGGGCCAGATGAGCGTGGCGACCGTCCCGTCCGCGATCCGCGGCAACAACCGCTCGCACGCCTCCTCGTTCTCCGCGGCCAGCAGCGCCTCGACGGCCAGCGTCGACGCCAGCAGCGGCGAGGGCGTGAGGGTGCGGCCGAGCTCTTCGAGGGCGATGGTGGTCTCGGCTCGTGTCGCGCCCGAACCGCCGTATCGCTCGGGGATCGGCAGCACGCCGATGTCGGTGAGCCGCGCCCACACGTCCTTGTCGTAGCCGTGCGGGGTCTCGATGGCCGCGCGCACGTCCGAGTGCTTGGCCAACAGGCTGCGGACGGCGTCCCTGAGAGCCAGTTGTTCCGGTGTCACAACGCCTCCAGCACACGTGCTCGGTGCATCGACGGACTGCCCCACGCGGTGCGCAGGGCTCGGGTCTGCAGCAGGAACCGCCCGAGGCCGTGCTCGGCGGTGTACCCGATCGCTCCGTGCACCTGCAACGCGACGCGAGCGGCCTGCCACGCGGCGTCGGACGTGGCGACCTTGGCGGCGGACACGTCCCGCGCACTCATGGTCACGGCCGCGCCGAACACCAGCGGCCGGGCGAGCTCGAGTCCGATGAGGACGTTCGCGAGGTGGTGCTTGACCGCCTGGAACCGGCCGATCGGCGTGCCGAACTGGGTGCGGGCCTTGGCGTGCTCGGTGGTCATCTCGAGCAGGGCGCGGCCGAGGCCCAGGAGCTGCGCGGAGGTGGTTAGGACGCCCAGGTCGAACGCTCTGCCGGTGGGCGCGTCGGTCGCGATCACGGGGCCGGGGGTGAGTTCGACCAGGCGGCGGGTCGGGTCGACGGAGTCGAGTTCGGTGATGGGGGTGGCTTCGCGGAGGGTGTCGCCGTCGACCAGGAGGTAGCGGTCGGCTTCGGGGGCGTGGGGGAGCAGGGGAGGGAACGCCACGGAACAGCTCGACCCGCCTGACGACCCGATCAGCGCCGGCACCACCGCGAGCGTCTCCACCAGCGGCCCCGCCACCGCGTGGTGCCCCACCTCCTCGAACAGCACCACCAGGTCGACCGGGTCCGTCACCTGGTCCACCCCGAGCGACGCCAGGTCCGTCCCGCCCGCCTTCAGGAAGTCGTGCAGCACGGAGGCGAAGTCGGTCTGCTCCGCCGACAGTGTGAACATCATCGCGGCAGCCCCAGGAGTCGTTCGGCGATCACGTTGCGCTGGATCTCGTTGGTGCCCGCGTAGATCGGCCCCGACAGCGAGAACAGCCACCCGTCCCGCCACCCCGGCGCCACCTCGCCCAGGAGGTCGAGCGCCGTCTCGTGCAGGGCGACGTCCAGCTCCGACCAGAACACCTTCGTCACGCTCGCGGCCGGTCCGCTCAACGGCGAGGCCAAAGCACCGTAGGTGTGGAGGCGGTAGGCCTGCGCGCCGATCCACGCGTCGACGACTCGGTCGCGCAGGGCCGGGTCCGGGTTCTTGCGGTAGAGCTCGACCAGGCGGGAGGCCGCGGCGGTGAAACGGCCCGGTGAGCGCAGGGTGAGGCCGCGCTCGTTGCCCGCGGTGCTCATCGCCACGCGCCAGCCGTCGCCGACCTCGCCGACGACGTCGTGGTCCGGCACGAACACGTCGTCCAGGAAGATCTCGGCGAAGCCCGGCTCGCCGTCGAGCTGGTCGATCGGGCGCACGGTGACGCCGTCCGAACGCAGGTCGAAGAGCAGGTAGGTCAGACCGCGGTGGCGCTCGCCGGGGCCGGTGCGGAACAGGCCGAACGCGCGGTCCGCGAACGCCGCGCGGGAGCTCCAGGTCTTCTGGCCGCGCAGCAGCCAGCCGCCGTCGCAGCGGGTGGCCGTGCTGCGCAACGACGCCAGGTCCGACCCCGCCTCGGGTTCCGACCAGGCCTGCGCCCACACCTCGTCGGCGCGGGCCATCGCGGGCAGGATCCGCGCGCGTTGCTCGTCGGTGCCGTGCGCGAACAACGTCGGCGCCAGCAGGAAGATGCCGTTCTGCGACACGCGTCCCGGTGCGCCCGAGGCGTGGTACTCCTCCTCGAACACCAGCCACTGCAGCAGCGAGGCCTCCCGACCTCCGTAGACCGCAGGCCACGACACGACCGACAACCGCTCGGCGGCCAGCGAACGTTCCCACGCGCGGTGTTCCTCGAAGCCCTCGGCGGTGTCCATCGACGACAGCGAACGCACGTGCGAAGCCAGCCAGGCGCGCACCTCGGCCTGGAACGACAGGGTCTCGGCATCCAGCGAGAGGTCCATCAGCCGGAGGCCTTCTTCATCGCGCGGGCGTCCATCCCCGCCAGCGCGTCGGAGCTCACCTCGGCGTTGTGCGCGTGCGCGAAGTGGTGCAGCCCGAACACCGAGTCCATGCCGGCGCGCAGGCCCATCAGGTCCTCGGACTGGTTGACCGCCTTCTTGGCGAGCGCCAGCCCGAACCGCGGCATCGCCGAGATCCGCCCGGCCAGCTCGAACACGGACGACTCCAGCGAGGCACGTGGCACGACGCGCGAGACCATGCCCCACTCGTAGGCGCGCTGGGCGGAGAACCGGTCGCCGGTGAAGAGCACCTCCTTGGCGGCGCGCGGCCCGAGCACCCACGGGTGCGCGAAGTACTCGACGCCCGGAATCCCCATGCGCACGACGGGATCGGCGAAGAACGCGTCCTCGGACGCCACGACCAGGTCGCACACCCAGGCGAGCATCAGGCCGCCGGCCACGCACGCGCCCTGCACCATCGCGATCGTCGGCTTCGGGATCTCCCGCCACCGCCGGCACATGCCGAGGTAGACCTCCATCTCGCGGGCGAACCGGAGGTCACCGCCCTCGCGGCCGACGTGGTCCCACCACATCACGGCCCTGCGCTCGAAGGAGACGTCGACGTCACGGCCGGGAGAACCGATGTCGTGGCCCGCGGAGAAGTGGTCGCCGGCGCCCGCCAGGACGATCACCTTGACCTCGTCGTCGTCGACCGCGCGGGTGAAGGCCTCGTCCAACGCGTAGGTCATCGCCGAGTTCTGCGCGTTGCGGTACTCCGGGCGGTTCATGGTCACGACGGCGACCGCGTCCCGCCGCTCATACGAGACTGTCACGCGTTCTCCTTGCGCAGTTGGGTTTTGAGGACCTTGCCCATCGCGTTGCGGGGGAGTGCCGGCACGAACTCGACCGCGCGCGGCACCTTGTAGTTGGCCAGCCGTTCGCGGCAGAACGCGATCACGTCGGACTCGCTGAGCGAGGACCCCGGCGCCGTCACGACGAAGGCGAGCCCCACCTCGCCGAGCCGTGCGTCCGCCCTGCCGACCACGGCCACCTCGGCGACGCCCGGCAACCGGGCCAGTGCCTGCTCGACCTCTGCGGGGTAGACGTTGAACCCGCCGCAGATGTACATGTCCTTGAGCCGGTCGGTGATGGACAGGTAGCCGCGGGAGTCCAGCCGTCCGACGTCACCGGTGTGCAACCAGCCGTCGGCATCGACGGCCTCGGCGGTGGCGGCAGGGTCGTCGAGGTACCCGAGCATCACGTTGGGGCCGCGCAGCAACACCTCGTCCCGCGCGCCCAGCCGCAGTTCGAACCCCGCCATCGGTGCCCCGCAGGTGTGCGCGACCGTCTCCGGCGAGTCACCCGGCCGACACATCGTGGCGACGACCGCCTCGGTCAGTCCGTACGCGGTGAGCACGGTCAGCGAGAGCTCCGACCGCATCCGTTCGATCAGCACCACCGGCACGACCGCGGCGCCGGTGACGGCGAGCCGCAGGCTCGACAGGTCGAACGAGCCGCGCTCCGGGTGGTCGAGGAGCGTCTGGAAGATCGTCGGCGGCCCCGGCAGCACGGTGATCCGCTCCCGCTCGACCAGCCGCATCGTCTCGACGACGTCGAACACCGGCTGCGGCACGATCGTCGCGCCGGTGAGCAGGCAGGCGAGGATCCCCGCCTTGTACCCGAAGGTGTGGAAGAAGGGGTTGACGACCAGGTACCGGTCCGCGGACGTCAGCTCACCACAGGCCGCCCAGGCCTCGGCCACCCCGATCGACTGCCGGTGCGCGCTCATCGCCCCCTTGCTGCGCCCCGTCGTACCGGAGGTGAACATGACGTCGCACAACGCTTCCCCGGAAAGCTCGGGCAGATCCGCATCGGCCGGAACCCACGTGGTCGGTAGTCGCACCACCGCGGGCAGTTCCGGGGACAGCACACGGAGTTCCGCCTCCCGGTCGCGGCCGAGGAACTCGCCCTCCACGACCAGCACCCGAGCGGCACTGCGGCGGAGCACGTCCAGCGTCTCCGTCGCGGTGAACCGGGTGTTGATCGGCACGAGCGCGGCGCCCGCCCGCAACGCCCCGAGCGCCGCGACCACCCACCGCGCCGAGTTGGGCGCGCACAGGGCCACCCGATCACCCGGACGGACGCCCATCCCCACGAGGGCGCGCGCCGCGTCGAGCACCGCCGAGCGGAGCTCGCGCCAGCTGAGGCGGACCTCCCCGTCCACCAACGCCTCCGCGTCGATGTACGAAGCAGCAGCGCGGTCGAGCACGGCTGAAACCGTTTGCCTGCTTGGATCTACGGCCACAACGCCCTCCAAAGCAAGTGCTTGGTAGGTTAGAGTATGGCCCATGGAGTCCTTCCGGCGCGAGGTGCGGGAATGGTTGTCCGCCAACCTCGTCGGTGAGTTCGCTGAGCTGCGCGGCCTGGGTGGACCTGGCCGCGAGCACGAGGCGTTCGAGGGCAGGCTGCGGTGGCACCGCCATCTCGCGCGGAGCGGGTGGACGTGCCTCGGCTGGCCCGGCGAGCGCAGCGTGGAGGAGCAGGTGGTCTTCCACGAGGAGTACGCGGAGGCCGACGCGCCGGCGAAGGTCGACATCGTGGGCGAGGGCCTGCTCGGCCCGACGCTGCTCGCCTTCGGCACACCGGAGCAGAAGGCGCGCTTCCTGCCGAAGATCCGCACGCTCGACGAGCTGTGGTGCCAGGGCTACTCCGAACCGGGCGCCGGCTCGGACCTCGCGTCCGTGCAGACCAAGGCCGCTCTCGACGGCGACCGGTGGGTGATCAACGGCCAGAAGATCTGGACGTCGAACGCGCACTACTCGGACTGGATCTTCGTGCTGTGCCGCACCGAACCCGGTTCCCAACGGCACCACGGCCTCTCGTACCTGCTCGTGCCGATGAACCAGCCCGGCGTCGAGGTCCGGCCGATCCGCCAGCTCACCGGCACGTCCGAGTTCAACGAGGTCTTCTTCGACGAAGCGGTGACGGCGCGCGCGAACGTCGTGGGCGAGCCCGGCGAGGGCTGGAAGATCGCGATGGCCACCCTCGGCTTCGAACGCGGCACGGCGATGCTCGGGCACCAGGTGGGCTTCCGCCGCCAGCTCGACGCGATCATGGCCACGAACCCGGACGACGAACGCCTCACCAGGGCGTGGCTCGAGCTGCACGTGATGCGCTCGCACACCATGAGGACCCTGAACGACGAACCGGGCCCGGAGGCGTCCGTGCTGAAGCTGTTCTGGGGGAGCTGGCACCGCAGGCTCGGCGAGCTCGCGATGGACTCGCTCGGGCCCGAGTCGATGATCGACGACAACGAGTGGCAGCGCCTGTTCCTGTTCAGCCGCGCGGAGACGATCTACGGCGGCTCGGACGAGATCCAGCGCGAGATCATCGCCCACCGCGTCCTGGGACTGCCGCGATGACCGGCCACGACCTGCTCCGGGACAAGGTCGTCGTGGTCACGGCCGCGGCGGGCACCGGCATCGGCAGTGCCACCGCCAAGAGGTGCCTCGAAGAGGGCGCCACGGTGGTCATCAGCGACTGGCACGAGCGCCGCCTCAAGGAGACGCACGAGGCTCTCGGCACCGCCCACGCCGTCCCGTGCGACGTCACCGACGAGCAGCAGGTGCAGCACCTGGTCGACGAGACGGTCGAGCGCTACGGCCGCATCGACGTGATGGTCAACAACGCCGGCCTGGGCGGCGAGAAGTCCGTCCTGGACATGACCGACGACGAGTGGGCGAAAGTCCTGGACGTCACGCTGAACGGCACCTTCCGCTGCACCAGGGCCGCGTTACGCCGAATGGTCGTCCAACGAAGCGGTGTCGTCGTTAACAACTCCAGTGTGATCGGCTGGCGCGCCCAGAAGGGTCAAGCCCATTACGCCGCAGCGAAAGCGGGCGTCATGGCGCTGACGAGGTGCGCCGCGATGGACGTCGCCGAGCACGGCATCCGGGTGAACGCGGTCGCGCCGAGCTTGGCGGCGCACCCGTTCTTGACCAAGGTCACCAGTGAGGAGTTGCTGACGGAACTGGCGTCCCGGGAGGCTTTCGGGCGCGCCGCCGAGCCCTGGGAGGTCGCGAATGTGATCGTGTTCCTCGCCAGCGACTACTCGTCCTACCTGACGGGCGAGGTCGTCTCGGTGAGCAGTCAGCACCCGTGAGGAAGGTAAGACCGTGAGCACCAGAAGGCAGGAACTGCTCGCGTTGGCGGCGAAGATGTTCGCCGAACGCGGGTACGGGCAGACGACCGTGCGCGACATCGCGGACGCGGCGGGGATCCTGTCCGGCAGCCTCTACCACCACTTCGACTCCAAGGAGTCGATGGTGGACGAGATCCTGCGGACGTTCCTGGACGAGCTGTTCACGCGGTACCGGGAGATCGTCGACGCCGGGCTCGGCCCCAAGCAGACGCTGAAGGCCCTGGTCGTGGCGTCGTTCGAGGCGATCGACACCCGGCACGCCGCCGTCGCGATCTACCAGAACGAGGCCAAGCACCTCACCGGCCTGGAGCGGTTCTCCTACATCGACGACCGCAGCGTGGAGTTCCGCAAGCTGTGGACGGTGCTGCTGGAGGAGGGGATCAGCGCGGGCGTGTTCCGCGCCGACCTCGACGTGGACGTGGCGTACCGGTTCATCCGCGACACGGTGTGGGTGGCCGTGCGCTGGTACCGGCCGGACGGCGAACTGCGCGCGGAGGCGGTGGCCGACCAGTACCTCGCGATCCTGCTCGACGGCATCGCCACGGGCCGCCGGAAGAACTCCAAGACATAGCTTGAAGGAGGGCCCCTCGTGGCCGAGGCGTACATCATCGAGGCTGTGCGGACCCCGGCGGGCAGGCGTGGTGGCGAGCTGAGCCACGTCCACCCGGCAGATCTCGGCGCGCACGTGATCACGGCGCTGCTCAACCGCGTGGACGTCGACCCGACTGACGTGGACGACGTGATCTTCGGTTGCGTGGACACCGTCGGCCCGCAGGCGGGTGACATCGCGCGGACGTCCTGGCTGGCCGCCGGGTTCCCGGAACAGGTGCCGGGCGTGACGGTCGACCGCCAGTGCGGGTCGAGCCAGCAGGCGCTGCACTTCGCGGCGCAGGCGGTGATGAGCGGCACGGCCGACGTCGTCGTCGCGGGCGGCGTGCAGAACATGTCGCAGGTGCCGATCGGCTCGGCGATGACGGCCGGTTCGCAGGTGGGCAGCCCGTTCGAGGGCTGCGAGGGCTGGCAGCACCGCTACGGCGACGAGGAGGTCAGCCAGTTCCGGGCGGCCGACCTGATCGCCGTGCGGTGGGACCTGTCGCGGCGCGAGATGGAGGACTTCGCGCTGCAGAGCCACCTGCGGGCGATCACCGCGATCAAGGAGGGCCGGTTCGACCGCGAGATCGCGCCGGTCAACGGCATCGCGGCCGACGAGTGCCCGCGTCCGGACACCAGCGCCGAGAAGATGGCGAAGCTGCAACCGTTGCGGCCGGGCGGACGGACGACGGCGGCGTTGTCGTCGCAGATCTCCGACGGCGCCTCGGCGGTGCTGGTCGTGTCGGAACAGGCCGTACGCGAGCACAAGCTGACGCCACGCGCCCGCGTGCACCACATGTCCGCCCGCGGCTCGGACCCGATCTACATGCTGACCGCGCCGATCCGGGCGACGAAGTACGCGCTGCAGCGCGCCGGGATGTCCATTTCGGACATCGACCTGTTCGAGATCAACGAGGCGTTCGCGTCGGTGGCCATGGCGTGGGCCAAGGAGCTGAAGGTCGATCTCGGGCGCGTGAACGTGAACGGGGGAGCGCTCGCGCTGGGCCACCCGATCGGCGCGACCGGCACGAAGCTGTTCACCACCTTGCTGCACGAACTGGAGCGGACGGGCGGCCGGTACGGGCTGCAGACGATGTGCGAGGGCGGCGGTCAGGCGAACGTGACGATCATCGAACGTCTCTGAGCCGGTCGATCGCCGCCTCAGCGTCCTTCACGATCCCCTCGACCAGATCCGCGCACGTCGGCAGGTCGTCGAGCAGTCCGGCGACCTGCCCGGACGCGAGCACGCCGGCGTCGGTGCGGCCCTCGACGAGGCCTGCCCGGAGCAGCATCGGCGTGTTCGCGGCCATGACGACCTGCGACCAGGTGAGGTCCCTGCCGTGCTTCATGGCCAGGCCTTCGCGGATCATCGCGCGCCACGTCAGCCCGGTGTGCTGCCGGAACCTGGCGGCGTTCGCGACGGCTCGCGCCAGGCCGCTGATCCGGCCGGACCTCTCGAGGTGCTCGACCAGGTCCGAGCGCAGGACCCGGTGCGGGAGTCCGTCGACGCGGGTGGTCACGACCGTGCCGTTGAGATCCCGGTGGAGGTAGGCCTGTTTGACCGCGTCCGGCACGGTGCTCTCCCGGGTGAGCAGGAACCTCGTGCCCATCGCGATGCCGGCCGCGCCGTACGCGAGCGCCGCCGCGAGCCCGCGGCCGTCGAAGAAGCCGCCGGCCGCGACCACCGGGATGTCGACGGCGTCCAGCACGCTCGGGAGCAGCAACGTCGTCGCGACACCACCGGTGTGCCCGCCGCCCTCGCCGCCCTGCACGATCACCGCGTGCGCGCCCCACTTCGCCACCTTCTCGGCGTGCCTCGCCGCACCGACCGACGGGATCACCACGACCCCGGCGTCGTTCAGCTTCGCGATCATGTCCGGTTTCGGGGCCAGCGCGAAGGAGGCGACCTTCACCTGTTCCCGGATCAACAGGTCGATCCGTTCCGGGGCGTCGTGCGCGTCGGCTCTGAGGTTCACGCCGAACGGCGCCGACGTGCGGGAGCGGGTCTCCTTGATGGCGGCTTCGAGCTCGGGGTAGGTCATGGTCGCGGAGGCCAGGATGCCGAGCCCACCGGCCTCGGCGGTCGCCGAGACCAGCCGCGGGCCCGCGACCCACCCCATGCCGGTCTGCACGACCGGGTGCCGCACACCGACCAGCTCGGTCAGCGCTGTCCTCACTGCGGCACCTCCTTGTCCCGCTTGCCGTGCGGATCGAGCCTCGTCCTGATCAGGTCCAGTTCCTCGCCGGTCGGCAGGCGGGTCTCGCCGACGTCCTCGGCGACGAGCGGGAACGACGTCTGCTCCTGGACCTCGTCGACCGACACGCCGGGGTGCACGGAGACGATGCGCATCGAGTGGTCGGGGGTCCCGAAGTCGAGCACGGCGAGGTTCGTGACCACGCGGTGGACGTCGTGGAACGGCCCGGCCGCGCGGTCGTAGCCGACACCGGACACCACGTCCACGGCCTCGACCAGCACGCGCGGGCTGTGCCGCGGCACCCAGTAGCTGGTGCGGTGGTTGACGGTGTTGCCCGGCGCACCCCGGAAGCCCAGGAGTTGCCTGGTAGGCCGGGCGTGGTCGCCGATCGCGGAGATGTTCTGGTTGCCGAACCGGTCTACCTGGTTCGCGCCCATCACGACGTGCCGGCGGCCGTGCGCGACGACGTCGAACACCTTCCGGTACGGCAGCCATCCCTCCACAGTGGACTCGGGCGTGAGCAGGAACGCCTCGCCGTCGCTCAGCAGCAGGTCGGGTTCGTTCGTCAGCCTGGCCAGTTTCGCCCCGAGGGACGGGATGAGGCCCATCGGGCTGGCGAGCGTCTCACCGGCGCCGAGGAACAGGTCGGCGCACGCCGTGACGCAGACCTCTGCTCGCGTGATGTCGCTCATCCGAGGAACCTCTCGTAGAAGTCCGGCCACTGCCCCAGGTCCGTGGCGGCGTTGGCGTACTCGCGCTGGAGGGCCTCGTCGCGGCCGTAGTCGGGCACGCAGCTCGTGAACCCCGCTCCACCGGGCGCCTCCACCACGCCGTCGACCATCATCCGGTTGAGCAGCAACGTCTGCGGCGGACCGTCGAACGCCTCCACGACCTGCTCGCACGAGACGTAACGCCGGTCCGCGGCCAGGCAGAACAGGTCGTCGAAGTACGGGTCGGGCCCGAGGTACTGGGCGTTGCCGTGCTTGTCCGCGCGGTTCAGGTGCACCAGGGCGACGTCGAGCTTCAACGCCGGCATCGCGACCAGTTCCTCGCCGTCGTCGTACGGCGACCGCACGGTCTTGAGCTCCGGCGCGTATGTCAGCACGTCCGAGCCGAGACCCGCCCTGATCGGCAGGAACGGCAACCGGTGCGCGGCGGCCCGCAGCCCCGTCTGGAACATGCCCTCGTCGAGTTCGAGGACCTCGATCGCGCCGGTCTCGCGCGCCCGTTTGAACCACGGGTCGTACGGGATCGAGTCGAGCGAGACGAACCCGTAGACGAGCTTGCGGACCTTGCCCGCCGCGCACAGCAACCCGGCGTCCGGGCCGCCGTACGTGACCACGGTCAGGTCTGCGGCAGGACTCTTCAGCAACGCCTTGACCAGCGTCATCGGCTTGCGCCGCGAGCCCCAGCCGCCGATGCCGACGGTCATCCCGTCCTTGATGGTGCCGACGACCTCGTCAGCCGTCATTCGCTTGTCGCGCATGGTGTCCGTCCAGGAAGGCCTGCCGGGCGTGGTCCGACACACCGGTGAGGTTGAGCTCGAAGGTGAAGCCCTGCTCGAAGCGGTAGCTCTGGTGCACGCGCTGCGGGTCGATGCCGTTGATGGCCTCCTTGGCCGCGCGGATCACCGACGTGTCCTTCTTCGCGATCTCTCTGGCGATCTCGCGGGCCGCCTCGTCCAGCTGTGCGCGTGGCACGACCTCGACGACGCTCCCGTGGTGGTGCAACGTCTGCGCGCTGACGTTGCGCGCGGTGTAGTACAGCGTCCGCATGAGGTGTTGCGGCACGAGCCTGGCCAGGTGCGTCGCCGCGCCGAGGGCTCCGCGATCGACCTCGGGCAGCCCGAACGTGGCGTCGTCCGAGGCGACGATGACGTCCGCGTTGCCGACGAGCCCGACGCCACCGCCGAGGCAGAACCCGTTCACCGCGGCGATCACCGGCACCTCGCAGTCGTACACGGCCGCGAAGGCTTTGGCGCAGCCCCGGTTCGCCGCCACGAGCGCGTTGTAGCCCTCGGCGCGCTGGATCTCCTTGAGGTCGACGCCCGCGCAGAAACCGCGGTTCTCGGCCCTGAGGACCACCACCCGCGCGTCCGGGTCCTCGCCCGCGGCCCTCACGGCCCTGGCCAGCTCGAACCAGCCCTGCGACGGGATGGCGTTGACCGGTGGGTAGTCGACGGTGACCTCGATGATGCCGTTTTCGGTGTGGCTGCTGGAGATTCCCATGGAGCCGCCTTCCAAACCAAGCGATTGCTTGGTAATTTAGCAGTGCCGAAGCGACCGGGGTAGGTGCTTGTGGAACTGGACCTTCACGGAGCAGTGGTCCTGGTGACGGGCGGCGTGCGGGGCGTCGGTCTCGGCATCACCCGCGCGTTCCTCTCCGCGGGCGCGACCGTCGTGACGTGTGCACGACGCCCCGCGGAGGTCGAAGGCGCGTCGTTCGTGCCGTGCGACGTGCGGGACGCCGACCAGGTGTCCGAGCTGGTGTCCGGGATCGTCGCCGAGCACGGTCGGGTGGACGTGGTGGTGAACAACGCGGGAGGGGCGCCGTTCGCGCTGGCGGACAAGGCGTCGCCGCGCTTCCACTCGAAGATCGTCGAGCTGAACCTGCTGGCGCCACTTCTGGTGTCCCAGGCGGCCAACGAGGTCATGCAGGAGCAAGGTTCCGGCTCGATCGTCAACGTGAGCAGCGTGAGCGGACGGCGTCCCTCGCCGGGCACCGCCGCCTATGGCGCCGCCAAGGCCGGTCTCGACAGCCTGACGTCTTCGCTGGCCGTCGAGTGGGCGCCGAAGGTGCGGGTCAACGCGCTGGCCGTGGGCATGGTGCGCACCGAGCAGTCACACCTGCACTACGGCTCCGAGGCCGGGATCGAGGCCGTGGCTCGCACTGTTCCGTTGGGGCGTCTCGCGTCACCGGACGAGGTCGGCGCGTGCGCCGTGTTCCTGGCGTCACCGCTGGCGTCCTACGTGAGCGGCGCGACCTTGGTCGTTCACGGCGGGGGAGAGGCACCCGCGTTCCTGACCGCTGCCGATGGGGGTACCGCATGAGCCGGGTCGTGATCGTGACGGGAGCGGGCCGGGGCATCGGCCGGGCCCACGCGCTGGCGTTCGGCGCCGCCGGGTGCAGGGTCGTGGTGAACGACCTGTCCGCCGCCGTCGCGGGCGAGGTGGCGGAGCAGATCGGCCCGCGGGCCGTCGTCAACACCGACGACGTCGGCACCTGGGCGGGCGCGCGGCGGCTGGTCGAGACCGCGGTGTCGGAGTTCGGCGGCCTCGACGTGCTGGTCAACAACGCCGGCATCGTGCGCGACCGCATGGTCGTCGGCTGCAGCGAGGACGAGTGGGACGAGGTCGTCCGCGTCCACCTCAAGGGCCACTTCGCAACGCTGCACCACGCCGCCGCCCACTGGCGCGGAGTCGCGAAGGCCGGCGGCGCGGTGTCGGGCCGCGTGATCAACACGTCGTCCGGCGCGGGCCTCTTCGGCAGCGTCGGCCAGGCGAACTACTCGGCGGCCAAGGCGGGCATCGCCTCGATGACGCTGGTCGCGGCCGCCGAACTGGCCCGCTACGGCGTCACGGTCAACGCGATCGCCCCCGCCGCCCGCACCCGCATGACCGAGGCGACGTTCGCGGACATGATGGCGGCGCCGGAGGACGGCTTCGACGCGATGGCGCCGGAGAACATCTCGCCGCTGGTCGTGTGGCTCGGCAGCGAGGAGGCCGGGGACGTGACGGGGCGGATGTTCGAGGTCGACGGCGGGCGCGTCTGCGTGGTGCACGGGTGGCGGCGCGGGCCGGAGGTCGACAAGGGGGCGCGCTGGTCTGTGGAGGAGTTGGGGGCTGTGGTGCGCAAGCTGGTCGCGGACGACCACCCGGTGCCGGTCTACGGGGCCGAGTAGGTTCGATCATGTGACCCGTCTCGCCGCACACGCCGCCGTGTCCGCCGCGCTGTCCCGGCTGAGCGATCACGAGGTGGCTGAGCTGCTGCAAAGGGCCGAGCCCGGTGGGGCGGGGATCGGCGGGCCGACGGCGGTGCTGGACGTCGGGGGTACGCGGGTGTTCGTGAAGCGGCTGCCCCTCACGGACCTGGAAGCGCGGAACCCCGGGTCGACGGCGAACCTCCACGACCTGCCCGTGCACACCCACTACGGCGTCGGCCTGATCGGCGCGGCGGGCTTCGGCGCGTGGCGCGAGCTGGCCGTCCACACGATGACCACGAACTGGGTGCTCGACGGCGAGCACGAGGGCTTCCCACTGATGTACCACTGGCGCGTCTTGCCGCACCACGGCCAGACGTTGCCCGAGGAACTGGAGCGGGCGGTCGCCTACTGGGGGCCGGAGATCGCTCCGCGGATCGAAGCGCTGCGGGCGTCGACGTCGAGCATCGCGCTGTTCCTCGAGCACTTCCCGCACAACCTGCACGACTGGTTGGACGGCGTTGCCGACCTCGAAAGCGCCTGCGAGACGGTCGAACGCGAGCTGGCGGCCGGGGTGGGTTTCATGAACTCCCAGGGCTTGTTGCACTTCGACGGCCACTTCCAGAACATCCTGACCGACGGCGAACGCCTCTACTTCGCCGACTACGGCCTCGCGATCTCCTCACGCTTCGACCCGTCCGAGGAGGAGACCGCGTTCTTCGCCCTCAACGAGGGCTACGACCGCCACTACACCGTCACGCACCTGGTGATGTGGTTCGCGCACCAGCTGCGCTCACAGGGAGTTCCGCCGCGCATCGCGGCCGTCCTGAACCGCCACAACGACGTCGCCGCGATCATGAAGGACTTCTACCGCCGCTTCCAGCACGAGAGCAGACGAACCCCGTACCCGGCGGCCGACCTCAGATCCGTTCGATGATCGTCCCGGACGCCATGGCCCCACCCGCGCACATCGTGATCAACGCCGTGGTCGCGTCCCGCCGCTCCAACTCGTGCAACGCCGTGGTGATGAGCCGCGTGCCGGTGCTGCCCACAGGGTGGCCGAGAGCGATGGCGCCGCCGTTGACGTTGACCCGGTCGAGGTTCGGCCGGTGCACCGCCGCCCACGACAGCACGACGGACGCGAACGCCTCGTTGACCTCGAACAGGTCGATGTCCGCCATCTTCATGCCGCTGCGCTTCAGCAGCCGCGCGGTGGCGTCGACCGGGCCGTCCAGGTGGTAGTACGGGTCCGAGCCGACCAGGCACTGCGTCACGATCCGTGCGCGGGGCTTCAGGCCGTGGGCTCGTGCGAACTCCTCGTCCACGACCATCACGGCCGAGGCGCCGTCGGAGATCTGCGACGACGTGCCCGCGGTGTGCACGCCGTCCGGCACGACCGGTTTGAGCGTCGCGAGTGCCTCCAGCGACGTCTCGCGGAGTCCCTGGTCGGTGTCCACGAGGTCCTCGCCGACCTTCACCGGCACGACCTCGGCGGTGAACCTGCCCGCCGCCCACGCCGCCCGTGCCCGGTTCTGCGACTGGACGCCGAAGCGGTCCACCTCCTCGCGCCCGATGCCGCGGCGGGCGGCGACGCGTTCTGCTGCGACGAACTGGTTGGGCAGGTCGATCGTCCACGAGTCGGGGCGCGGCATGCCGGTCTCGCCGATGTTGCTGCGCAACGGGACGCGGCTCATCGCCTCCACGCCGCACGCGATGCCGGAGTCGATCGCGCCCGCGGCGATCAGGCTGGCGACGAGGTGCGTGGACTGCTGGGCCGAGCCGCACTGGGCGTCGATCGTGGTGGCACCGGTGGTCTGCGGCAGGCCCGCGTGCAGCCAGGCCGTCCGGGTGATGTTGCTCGACTGTTCGCCCGCCTGGGTGACGCACCCGCCGATGACCTGTTCGACGGTGGACGGATCGAGGCCTGTCCTGTCAAGAAGAGCTCGTTGTGCCGCACCGAGGAGCTCGGCGGCGTGCAGGCCGGACAACCAGCCGTTCCGCCTGCCGATGGGCGTGCGCACCGCTCCCACGATCACCGGACTGCCCACGCGAGCCTCCTCGACCTAGAAACTAGAACACGTTCCTGTGAAGCTCCAGATTGGCCGTGTGGGGGCTTCAACACAAGGCGCAACCGTGTTTGAATCGGATAGAACGCGTTCCACCTAGGAGGTTGCTCGTGAGCAAGCCGCGCATCCCGGAAGGCTTCGACTTCACCGACCCCGACATGTACGCGAGCAGGTTGCCGTTCGAGGAGTTCGCCGAACTGCGCCAGACCGCGCCGATCTGGTGGAACTCCATACCGCAGGGATCGGCCGGCTTCCCCGACGACGGCTACTGGGTGGTGACGAAGCACCGCGACGTCAAGGAGGTCTCGCGCAACAGCGAGCTGTTCTCCAGTCGCGAGAACACGGCGATCATCCGGTTCAAGGAGGACATGCCGCGCGACAACATCGAGATGCAGCGGCTGCTCCTGCTCAACATGGACCCGCCGACCCACACCAAGCAGCGCGCGATCGTCTCCCGCGGCTTCACGCCCCGCGCGGTGAACAGCCTGCGCGAGGCGCTCGCCTCCCGCGCCGAGCGGATCGTCGCGGAGGCGCTCGAGAAGGGCAGCGGCGACTTCGTCTCGGACGTGGCGTGCGAGTTGCCGTTGCAGGCGATCGCCGAACTGATCGGCATCCCGCAGGACGACCGCCGCAAGATCTTCGACTGGTCCAACCAGATGATCGCCTACGACGACCCCGAGTTCGAGATCGAGCCGCTGACGGCCGCCACCGAACTGCTCGGCTACTCGTGGACGATGGCGGAGGACCGCCGCAAGTGCCCGCGTGCCGACATCGTCACCAAGCTCGTCCAGGCCGACGTGGACGGTGCCGGGCTCGCGTCGGAGGAGTTCGGCTTCTTCGTGCTGCTGCTGGCCGTGGCGGGCAACGAGACGACCCGCAACGCCATCACGCACGGCATGAAGGCGTTCTTCGACCACCCCGAGCAGTGGGAGCTGTTCAAGGCCTCCCGGCCCGCCACCGCCGGCGACGAGATCGTCCGCTGGGCCACGCCGGTCGTGTCGTTCCAGCGCACCGCGATGGCCGACACCGAGCTCGGCGGGGTGGAGATCAAGCAGGGGCAGCGGGTCGGGATGTTCTACTCGTCGGCCAACTTCGACGAGGAGGTGTTCGAGTCGCCGGAGACGTTCGACATCACCCGGGACCCGAACCCGCACCTCGGCTTCGGCGGGAGCGGGGCGCACTTCTGCATCGGGGCGAACCTGGCTCGGCTGGAGATCGACCTGATCTTCAACGCGATCGCGGACGCCATGCCGAACATCAAGCAGCTCGCGGAGCCGCGGCGGCTGCGGTCGGGGTGGTTGAACGGCATCAAGGAGTTCCGCGTCCAGTACGCGTGAGACACGACTGAGGCCCGCTTCGTATCAGCGGGCCTGGTCGGCCTCGTAGATCTCGGCGAGGATCGCTTCCTCGCCGTTGGTCGCCTTGAAGAGTGCTTGCAAGCACCCGCGTTCGATGCGCACTTCAGCCGGCTCGGTGATGCACTGCTCGTTCCACGTCCGGGCAGCGTCCCGGACTTCGAGCGCCTCCAGGCCCGCGTCGAAGTACCTGGTGCCTTCAGCCGCAACGGTCTTCACGAGCTTCTCGATCGTGGTCGCGAATTTCTCCAGCGCGAGCATGCAGTCAGCGGTGAACGCGTCACCACCCCGACATTTGGCACGCGGCGACGCGGCCGTGAGTTCCCGTTCCCACACCTGCAGGAACTTGGTCTTGCTCGTGGTCGTGGTCGGCGCTGTCGTGGTGGTCATCGCGTTGGTCGTGGTCGGCGCGGCTTGGATGGACCCACTCGCGCCGCAAGCGGCGACGGCCATGAGCAGTACGGCGGCGAGCACTGCTCTCATGAGTCCCTCCTTCGATTCTTCTTGTGGTCGCGCCGATCAACGTCCGCGTTACGCCGTTTCGAGCAACCGGACACGACTGAGGCCCCTCCACCTGCGGATGGAGGGGCCTCATGCTGTGTGGCGTCAGCCTTCGACGCGAAGGGTCGCCATCGCCCGTTCGGTCTCCCAGAACGCCCGCATCGACTTGATCAGCCCGTCCTCGCTCACGTTGTAGACGAACACGCCCTCGGTGTCGACCCGCGCACCACCGGGCAGGAACGCGCTGATCGTGCCGACGTTCGCGCACTCGGAACCGGCCGCGAACGAGTCGTGCATCGCGAACTCGAAGCGCTCCACGTTGGCGATCGCCAGGTCCCAGAAGGCCGCGATCGCCTCCTTGCCGTGGTGCCCTTTGCCCTCGTTGTCGAACATCGACGGCCCCACCGGGTCCTCGACCACGGCGTCCTCGGCGAACAGGGCCAGCCACTCGTCCTTGGCACCGCGCGTCACGCAGTCCATCGAACGCCACGACGCCACGCGGGCCGGGGTCTCGGTCTTCGACGCCGTCCAGGTCACCGCTGTCATGCGAACTCTCCGATCACCTCGTCGGCGAAGCGCCGAAGTCCGTCCTTCTTGGCCTGCAGGCTGCCGTCGAAACCGACGCCGTAGAAGAGCCACGGCACGACGATCGTGTCCGTCACGCCGACCTCGGTCAGCTGCTTGTAGCCGTCGAGCCCGAACCGGTCGATGCACACGGCCTGGATCTCGAACGGCCGCTCGAACGCGCCCAGGTCGTCCAGCGTCGCGATGACCGACTTGAGCTCCTCGAACTTGATCATCGCCGACGTCCAGCCGTCGCCGACGCGGGCGGCGCGCTTCAACGCCGCGGGGGAGTGGCCGCCCACGTAGAACGGCACCGGGGACGTGGGGGCCGGCGACATTTGCAGGCGGTCGAAGTCGAAGTAGTCGCCGTGGTACTCGACCATGCCGCCGCCGAGCACGAGCTTCAGCACGTCGATCATCTCGTCCACGCGCGCGCCGCGGTTCTTGAACGGGACTCCGCACCACTCGAACTCCTCCGGCGACCAGCCGAGGCCCACGCCGAAGCCGAAGCGGTTGCCGGTCATGTGCGCGACCGAGCCGACCTGGCGGGCGAGCAGCAACGGGTTGCGGGAGCCCAGTTTCAGCACCTGCGTGTAGAAGGTGATCCGGGACGTCACGGCGCCCATCGCGGCGGCCGCGACGAACGGGTCGACCCATGGGGTGTCGGCGTTCCACATCCGGGAGCCGTCCGGGGTGTACGGGTAGTCGGCGGAGACCTTCTCCGAGAAGAAGAGGGAGTCCGGCAGCGCGATGGAGGCGTAGCCGCACTCCTCGGCGCACTTCGCCAGCTCGGTGAGTTGGTCGAGCGGGCTCATGGCGATGCCAACGGTGAACTTCATGGCTTCTCCGATCCGACGACCCACATGGCGAAGAACTGCGACCCACCGCCGTACGCGTGGCCCAGCGCGACCCGCGCGCCGTCCACCTGGTGGTCTCCCGCGGTGCCCATGACCTGCATGGCGGCCTCGGCGAAGCGCAGGAGCCCGGAGGCGCCGATGGGGTTGGACGAGAGCACGCCGCCGCTCGGGTTCACCGGCAGGCGGCCGCCGATCTCGGTCTCGCCCGCCTCGGTGAGCTTCCAGCCCTGGCCGACGTCGGTGAAGCCGAGGTTCTCCAGCCACATCGGCTCGAACCAGGAGAACGGCACGTAGATCTCGGCGGCGTCCACTTCGGACAGCGGATCGGTGATGCCTGCCTGCTTCCACAGCGCGCGGGCCGCGTCCCGGCCCGCCTGCGGGTTGACCTGGTCGCGTCCGGCGAACGTCGTGGGCTCGGTGCGCATCGCGGTCGCGCGGATCCAGGCCGCCCGGCCCGACGTGGGCTCCGACGAGATGACGACCGCACAGGCGCCGTCGGAGGACGGGCACGTCTCGTCGTACCGGATCGGGTCCCACAGCATGGTCGAGGCCTGCACGGACTCGACGGTGATGTCCGGCTGTTTGAGGTGCGCGTAGGGGTTGCGGGCGCCGTTGCGGCGGTCCTTGGCGGCGACCATCGCGCCGATGTGCTCGGGCGCGCTCGCCCGGCGGATGTAGGAACGGACGTGCGGCGCGAAGTAGCCGCCCGCGCCCGCGTGCACCGGCATGGTGAACGGCGTCGGCACCGACAGCGCCCACATCGCGTTCGACTCCGACTGCTTCTCGAACGCCACGGCCAGCACGCGGTCGTGCACGCCGGACTGGACGAGCGACGCCGCCACGTTGCCCGTGCTGCCGCCGACCGAACCGGCGGTGTGCACGCGCAGCAACGGTTTCCCGACGGTGCCCAGCGCGTCCGCGAGGAACAGCTCGGGCATCATCACGCCCTCGAACAGGTCCGGTGCCTTGCCGAGGACCACCGCGTCGATGTCGGACCAGTCCACGCCGGCGTCCGCCATCGCGCGGTCGATCGCCTCGCGGCACAGGCCCGCCATCGACACGTCGAGGCGCTTCGCCGCGTGGTGCGTCTGGCCGGTGCCGACCACTGCTGCCGGTCGCATCTACTCCCGCCCTTCCATGACGCAGACGAGGTTCTGCTGGAGCAACGGGCCGCTGGTCGCGTGCCCGAGGACCTTGGACGCCGTGCCGTCGTGGATCCGGCGCGCGGCCTCGCCGATGCGCGCCAGGCCGGCGGAGAACATCGGGTTGCCCGCGAGCACACCGCCCGACGGGTTCACCGTCACGTCGTCGCCGAGCCCGAGTGCCTGGCGCAGCAGGATCTCCTGGTGGGTGAACGGCGCGTGCAGCTCGGCGACCTGGACGCCGTCGGCGCCCGCCGCCTTGCCCGCGGCGACCGCGGACGGGGAGGTCGTGAGGTCGCGCGTGCCGAACGACGGCGAGTCGGTGCGGTGCTCGAACCCGGTGATCCACGCCGGGCGTTCGCACAGCTCCCGTGCGCGATCTCCGGCGGCGAGCACGACCGTGGCGGCGCCGTCGGTGATCGGCGCGCAGTCGTGCCGCCGCAACGGGTCCACGACGTACGGGAGCTCCAGCAGGTCGTCCGCGTCGACTTCGCCGGACAGCTGCGCGAGCGGGTTCGACAGGGCGTTCCTGCGGCTCTGCGCGGCCACGGCGGCCATCGCGCGTTCGTCCCACAGCCCGTTCTCGATGCCCATCCGCGCCTGGATGCCGGCCAGGCCGAGCGTGTCCGGCCACAGTGGAGTGACGAGGTACGGGTCGAGCTGCATCGCCATGACCCGCCGGAGCTGACCGGCCGACGACTTGCCGAAGCCGTAGACGAGAGCGGTGTCGACCTCGCCGCAGAGCAGCTTCACCCACGCCTCGTACAGGGCCCAGGCCGCGTCCATCTCGACGTGCGACTCGGCGATCGGCGGGAACGCGCCGATCGCGTCGACCGCCGAGACGAACGAGAACGCCCGCCCCGCCAGGTAGTCCGAGGAACCCGAGCACCAGAACCCGATGTCGGTCTTGGTGAGCCCGAGCCCGCCGAGCACCTCGTGGAAGATCGGGACCAGCATCTCGACACCGTTGGTGGTGCCGTCGGTCTCGCGCACGCAGGGCGTCTGCGCGAAGCCGACTACCGCAATGTCACGCACGCGAGCCTCACAGGTGCTGGGAGTAGGAGTCGAACGGCGCGTCCGGCTCACCGGACGGCCTGAAGTGGTCGATGTTCTGCATCGTCGGGCCCCACTCCTCGCGCGGCTTCCACACCGCCTCGACGCGCATGCCCATCCGCACGTCCTCGGGTGCGACGCCGAGCAGCAGGTGCAGGAACGGGATGTCCGCGCCGTCGAGCAGCACGTACGCGGAGACGTACGGCGGTGGGATGCGCTGGCCCAGGAACGGCACGTTGACCACGCAGAAGGTCGTGATCGTGCCGTGGTCGGCGAGCTCGACCTGCTCGGTCGTCGGCACGCCGTCCGTCGGGCAGGCCGGGCGCGGCGGGAAGTAGACCTTCTCGCACGACGGGCAGCGCTGGCCGAGCAGCCTGCCCTCCATGAGACCGCGCAGGAACGGGTCCTCCGTCGGCGACGCCGAGTGGGTGTAGTGCAGGGTGACCGGCGTGGTCACCATCGTGACGTCCTCGGCCTCGGCCGGTTCCTCGGCCGGCTCGTCCGAGAGCTCGAAGCACTCGATGTCCGTGATGGCCCCGACCCGTTCGCCACGCCATCGCACCCGCACCCGCGCGCCGGTCGAGATCTCCTCCGGTGATCCGGCGTCGACGGCGTGCAGCAACGAGGTGTCCGCGCCGTCGAGCTGGATCAGCGCCCAGGCGAACGGCCGGTCGAGCGGCTGCCCTTCGAGGGGCTCGGGGATCCACGACCACCCGCGCACGACACCGGTCGCCGCCACGTCCACGAACTCGTGGAGGCGTTCGGCGGTCACGGGGTCGTACTCGAGCGGAGGCACGTGCACGCGCCCGTCGCTGCCGCGGATCCCGGTCACCCTGCGGCGGCGCAGATCCGAGAGGAACCGGCCCAGCGTCGGGCCGAGGGAGCGCGTGTAGTCGAAGCCAACGTCGAGCGGAGCACTCAGCGGCCGAGTCACAGATCAAAGTGAAACAGGTTCTCGAAATGGTGGCAAGATGGGTGCATGAAGCTCGGTCTGCAGCTCGGGTACTGGGGTGCTCAGCCGCCCACGAACGCCGCCGATCTCGTGGCGGCGGCGGAGGAGTTCGGCTTCGACGCGGTGTTCGCCGCCGAGGCGTGGGGATCGGATGCCTTCACCCCCTTGGCGTGGTGGGGATCCGAGACTTCGAGGGTCCGGCTGGGCACGTCGGTCGTGCAGATGTCGGCACGCACGCCGGCCGCCTGCGCCATGCACGCGCTGACGCTCGACCACCTGTCCGGCGGCCGGTTCGTGCTGGGGCTGGGCGTGTCCGGGCCGCAGGTCGTGGAGGGCTGGTACGGGCGGCCGTTCGCCCGGCCCCTGGCCAGGACCAGGGAGTACGTGTCGATCCTGCGCCAGGTGATGGCCCGCGAGGCGCCCGTGCGCAACGACGGCCCGCACTACCCGCTGCCCTACCAGGGGCCTGGTGCTTTGGGGCTGGGCAAGCCACTCAGGTCGATCACCCATCCACTGCGCGCTGACCTGCCCATTTGGCTCGGTGCGGAGGGCCCGAAGAACGTGGCGCTGACGTCGGAGATCGCCGACGGGTGGCTCGCCATCTACTACGCGCCGCGGCTCGCCGGCATGTACGACGAATGGCTCGACGAGGGTTTTGCGAAGTCGGGGCGGAGCAGGGAGGGCTTCGAGGTCGCCGCCACCTGCCAGGTCGTCGTGACGGACGATCCAGCGGCCGTGCGGGCGATGTTGAAGCCGTTCGTCGCGCTGTACATCGGCGGGATGGGCGCTCCGGGGATGAACTTCCACGCCGAGGTGTTCACGCGCATGGGCTACGGCGAGGTCGTGCAGGACATCGGGAAGCTCTTCCAGGCCGGGCGCAAGGACGAGGCCGCGCAGGTGGTCCCGGACGAACTGGTGGCCGAGATCAGCATCGTGGGCGATGCCGATCACGTGCGCGAGGAGGTCCGCCGGTGGGAGAAGGCGGGCGTCACGACACTGCTCGTCGGCTGCCGCGACGTTGCCTCGATCAAGGCCTTGTCGGAGGCTTGTCAGTAGGTGAAACGCGTTCTACTTTGAGGGTGTGGTCACAGGACTCTGGAACATCGCAGCCGATCAGCCGGACCTGACCGCGCTGGTCGATCCGAGCGGTCGCGAGATCACCTACGCCGGGCTCGCCGCCGACGCGAACCGCTATGGACGCGGGTTCCGGGCCCTGGGGCTCGAACCCGGCGACAGCATCGTGCTGATGCTGCCCAACAGCGCCGAACTGGTGGCGGTGTACTTCGCCGCCTACCAGACCGGCCTTTACGTCGTGATGGCCAACTGGCACCTCACCGGGGCCGAGGTCGCGTACCTCGTGCAGGACAGCGGTGCCAAGGCTTTCGTTGCGCACGAACGCTTCGCGGCGGCGGCGACCGAAGCCGCGGCGAGCCTGCCACCCGGTGCCCGCTTCGCGGTCGGCGAGATCGCGGGCTTCGAGCCGTTGAGCGCGCTCGGCGCGGGCGAGGAGGGCAGGCCCGACGGACGCACCACCGGCTCGCCGATGCTCTACACCTCCGGCACGACCGGGCGCCCCAAGGGCGTGCGCAGGCCGTTGACCGGGGCCGATCCCGACGTCGTGCCGCCGAGTGCCGCCTGGTTCTTCGGCATCTTCGGGATCAAGCCGCACGACGGGCACGTGCACCTGTGCGGATCTCCGCTCTACCACACGGCCGTGCTCAACTTCGTGACCATCTCCCTCCAGCTCGGCCACACCGCGGTGCTCATGGACCACTGGGCGCCGGAGGAGATGCTGCGGCTGATCGAGCGTCACAAGGTCACCCACAGCCACATGGTGCCGACCCAGTTCCACCGCCTGCTGGCGTTGCCGGACGACGTCAAAGCCAAGTACGACATGGGATCGCTCCGCGCGATGATCCACGGCGCGGCGCCGTGCCCGCTCGAGGTCAAGCGCCGCATGCTCGACTGGTGGGGTCCCGTGGTGATCGAGTACTACGCGGCCACCGAGGGCGGCGGCACGGCGATCAGCGCCCAGGAGTGGCTGCGCAAGCCCGGATCCGTCGGACTGCCGTGGCCGACGTCCGAGATCAAGATCCTGGGTGAGGACGGCACCGAGCTCCCGGTGGGTGAGCAGGGGCTCGTCTACATGCGGATGGGCGACTCGACGTTCGAGTACCACAAGGACTCCGAGAAGACGCGGGCCGCGCGCGTGGGCAAGCTGTTCACGTTGCAGGACATCGGATATCTCGACGAGGACGGCTACCTGTTCCTGTGCGACCGCAAGAACGACATGATCATCTCAGGCGGGGTGAACATCTACCCGGCGGAGATCGAGGGGGAGCTGATCTGCCACCCCAAGGTCGCGGACGTGGCGGTGTTCGGCGTGCCGCACCCGGACTGGGGCGAGGCGATCAAGGCCGTGGTGCAGCCGACGGACGGCGTCGAGGGCGATGAAGCGCTGACCGAGGAGCTGTTGGAGTTCGCACGCACGAGGCTGGCCAAGTTCAAGTTGCCGCGCACGGTCGAGTACGTGACCGAGCTGCCGCGTGACCCCAACGGCAAGCTGTACAAGCGAAAGCTGCGCGACCGTGCGTGACGCCATCAGGATGTCGGCCGCCGAGGTCGAGGAGTTCCTGCGCGGGCAGAAGACGTTGGTCGTGGCCACCATCGGCCGCACCGGCCTGCCGCACCTCGCGCCGATGTGGTTCGCCTGGGTCGGTGGCGAGATCGTGTTCTGCACGGACCGCAAGTCGCAGAAGATCGTGAACCTGCGCCGGGACCCGCGGTGCAGCGTGCTCGCCGAGGCGGGGGAGTCCTACGAGCAGTTGTGCGGCGTGCACATGGAGGGCGTCACCGAGTTCACCGAGCTGGGCCCGGTCGTGGACGCCGTGGTGGCGCGCAACTTCGGCGAGGTCGGCGACGACCCGCAGGCCCGTGACGCGTTGCGCAAGGCGATGTCGAGGCGCGTCGCCGTGGTCTTCCGCCCGACGAAGACCGCCAGCTGGGACCACCGGAAGACGATGTCTGGAGTGACACCGTGACCCTGAACCGCCGTCAGGTGCTCGCCGGAGCCGGCCTCGCGCTGGCCTCCGGACTGGTCAGACCCGGCTCGGCGTCCGCTGACCTCGGGGAGTTCGACGTCGTGGTCGTCGGTGCGGGCGCGGCGGGCATGACCGCCGCGCTGACCGCCGCCAAGCGCGGCCTGACCTGCGTGGTCGTGGAGAAGGCGCCGACGTACGGCGGCTCGGCCGCGAGGTCCGGCGCGGGCATCTGGATCCCCAACAACGAGGTGATCCTGGCCGCCGGGGTGCCGGACACACCGGCGAAGGCCGCGCAGTACCTCGCCGCGGTCGTCGGCGACATCCCGCCGGCCCGCCAGCAGGCCTACCTGGCGCAGGGACCGCGGATGATCTCGTTCGTCATGCGGAACAGCCCGCTGCGCTTCCGGCACATGGACGGCTACAGCGACTACTACCCGGAGTTCCCCGGCGGCATCGCCAAGGGCCGCTCGATCGAACCGGAGGTGCTCGACGGCCGCGTCCTCGGCGCCGAACTGGCGAACCTGAACGCGCCGTACCTGAGCCCGCCCGCCGGCATGGTCATCTACGGCGCCGACTACAAGTGGCTCGCGCTGGCCCTGGTCAACGCCAAGGGTGCGGCGACCGCGGCCGCCGCTCTCGCCCGCGGCACGGCGGCCGCGCTGGCGGGGGAGAAGCCGCTGACGATGGGCCAGGCGCTGGCCGGTGGTCTGCGCGCGGGCCTGCTGCAGTCGAACGTCCCGGTGTGGTTGAACACCGGCCTGCAGGACCTCGTCGTGGAGAACGGCGCCGTCCGCGGCGTGGTGACCTCGCGGGGAGTCGTGCGCGCCCGTCGCGGAGTGATCATGGGCTCCGGCGGCTTCGAGCACAACGCCGCCATGCGCGCCCAGTACCAGCGCCAGCCGATCGGTACGCAGTGGACGGTCGGCGCGAAGGAGAACACCGGTGACGGCCACCGCGCGGGCCTCAGGGCAGGCGCCGCCGTCGACCTGATGGACGACGCCTGGTGGGGCCCCGCCATCCCGACGCCCGGCTCCCCGTACTTCTGCCTCGCCGAACGCACGCTGCCCGGCGGCCTGATGATCAACGCCGCCGGTCGCCGGTTCGTCAACGAGGCCGCGCCCTACAGCGACGTCGTGCACGTCATGTACGACAAGAACCCCACCGACCCGTGCATCCCGGCGTGGCTCGTCGTGGACCAGAACTACCGCAACAGGTACCTCTTCGCCGACGTCGCCCCGACCCTGCCGCTGCCCGACGGCTGGTACTCCTCCGGCGCGGTCGTGAAGAACTGGTCGCTCGACGGCCTGGCGGCGGCCATCGGCGTGCCGGCGGCGAACCTCAGGTCGACCGTCAGCCGGTTCAACGGCCAGGCCGTGACCGGCCGCGACGCCGACTTCCGCCGCGGCGACAGCGCCTACGACCACTACTACACCGATCCGGCGATCTTCCCGAACTCGTGCCTCGCACCGCTGTGGGCACCGCCGTTCTACGCCTTCAAGATCGTGCCCGGCGACCTCGGCACGAAGGGCGGCCTGGTCACCGACGCGCGTGCCCGCGTGCTGCGGCCGGACGGCTCGGTCATCCCCGGCCTGTACGCGGCGGGCAACGTGAGCTCGGCCGTGATGGGCCGCAGCTACGCCGGGGCCGGGTCGACCATCGGGCCCGCCATGACGTTCGGGTACATCGCGGCCAACGACATCTAAGGGCAGCGGCAGAACGCGGCCGCGCCCGCGAACCTCACCTCGTCGGTGATGCGCACGAACGGCCAGCCACCGGTCTTCGCGAGCAGGAGATCGGTGGTCTCGCTGTCGCCTGCGACGAAGCACACCGTCCGGCCGTCCGTCAGCGCGGCGCGGACGGCGTCGGTGAACCCCGCGGTGCCCTTGGGGTGACCGACCTCGCCCGAGACGAACACGCGCGCGAACCGGTCGGCCAGCCCGGAGAGCGCGATCTTCGCGCGTTGCAGCGATCGGCACCCGTCGGTGGCCAGCCACAGCTCGTGCCGTTCGCCGAGGGACTCCAACGCCTGTTCCACACCGGGGAACGGGACCACCAAAGCACGGCGCAGCCTGCGGAACGCGAGCGCGGCGACCTGGGCGTCGGCTGAGCTGCCCAGGTCGTCCAGGGCGAGCCGCCACGCGCGCACGTCGTTGCCGACCAGCGCGTCCACGACCTCGGGTGGCATCGGCAGGTCGTGGAAGTCCGCCCAGAGCGCCTCCCAGGACGCGACCCGTTCGACCTCGCGGTGAGTGATCTGCCGGTTCTCGCGCCACTCCCGGCGCGCGGCGGCCAGCACGGTGTCGACCGCCTGCTCGTCCGCGGTGATCGAGAGCTCGTCGAGCACCGCGGCGATGGCGGCACGCGCGGCGGTGCCGTCCGGGATCAGGCAGTCGTCGAGGTCGATGATGACGACCGGTGGTACCACGAGCGCCTCCTGACGCGGACAACTGCGGGCACAAATGATCAGGTGGCCAGTCCGCTCCTCGTTATCGTGCCTCGAGTTCCGTGAACCGGGACGCGAACTGGGGACAGAGGGGATCTGCACGCTCATGCTCAAGCAACGCTTTGCCGCGCGCTTCTTCGGAGTGCTGGCCGCGTTGACGCTTCTCTTCGGAGCGTCACCCGCGGTCGCCGCGCAACAGGACGCCGTGGTCCTCGCCGATCACTATGCCGTGTGGCGCAACCAGGGGTTGCCGAACATGTGCATGGCCAACCATCATCCGACCGTCTTCATGCACTACGGACCGAGTTCGGGCAGCGGCTTCTGCGGCCAGTACGACGACCAGTTCTGGATCCGGTACTCCGACCTCGGCATGATCCAGAACAAGTTCAGCAACGGCTGTCTGGCCACCCACGGCGGCGCGGTCTTCACGTCCGACTGCAACTCCGGCTACCGCGACCAGCGGTGGGCCCCGTACCCGCCGGACCCGGGCCTGCTGGAGAACCGCCAATACCCCGGCAACTGCCTGGCGGCACACGCCAACGGGAACGTGTTCATCTCGCCGTGCAACTCCAACTACAACGACCAGCGCTGGATCAGGGGGTAGTCGTTCAGGCGCCTGGCCCCTCCGGCCGGGCGCTCACCTTCCCCTGAACTCCGGCTTGCGCTTCTCCGCGAACGCCCGCGGCCCCTCCTTGGCGTCCTCACTGGAGAACACCTCCATGCCGAGCCGGGCGTCCACTGTGAACCCGTCGTTCTCGTGCATCGCCTCGGTCTCCCGCATGGTCTGCAGGATCTTCCGCACTGCGATCGGCCCGTTGGCCGTGATGAGCGCGGCCAGTTCCAGCGCCTTGTCCAGGGCCTGGCCGTCCGGCACCACGTGGCCGATCAGCCCGATCTCCTTGGCCTCCGCGGCCCTGATGTGCCGCCCGGTCAGCAGGAGGTCGGCCGCGACCGTGTACGGGATCTGGCGCGGCAGCCGCACCGCCGAACCACCGAGCGGGAACAGGCCCCAGCGCGCCTCGGAGACGCCGAACCGCGCGCTCTCGCCCGCCACGCGGATGTCCGTCGCCTGAAGGATCTCCGTGCCGCCCGCGACCGCCGGGCCTTCCACCGCCGCGATGAGCGGTTTCGTCAATCGACGTCCTTTCAGCAGCGGTTCGATGACGGAGAAGTCGAACTTGCCGGCGTTCTCGCTGGGGTGGTTGGACGTCATGGCCTTGAGGTCCGCGCCGGCGCAGAACGAGCCGCCGGCGCCGGTCAGGATGCAGACCCGCACGTCCGGGTCTTCGTCCACGCGGTCCCACGCCTCTTTCATGATGGCCAACATGGGGCCGGACAGGGCGTTGCGGACCTCGGGGCGGTTCATCGTGACGACCAAGACGTTGTCGACCAAGTCCACCAACGCGTGTGGTTCTGTCGTGGTCGTCATTCGCGCGCCTCCTGGATCGAGTCTGACCGCACGGGGGATTGTCGAGAACAGTAACACGTTCTACTTTGCCTACCATGGCCCTCAACGTCGCAGACCTCGTTGAACACGCCGCCGACACCGTGCCCGACCGGACCGCGCTCGTCTGCGGCCCGAAGAGGGTCACCTACGCCGAACTCGAGGCGCGAGCCAACAAACTGGCTCACCACCTGGCAAAGAACGGCGTGACGCAGGGTTCGCACGTGGGCCTCTACGCGCGCAACTCGATCGAACTGGTCGAGGCCATGCTCGCGGTCTACAAGCTGCGGGCCGTGGCCATCAACGTGAACTACCGCTACACCAAGAACGAGTTGCACTACCTCTTCGGTGAAGCGGACCTGACCGCGCTGGTGCACGAACGGCGGTACGCGCCGTTGGTCGCGGAGGTCGGCGCCCCCGGCCACACGGTCGTGATCGACGACGAAACCGAGGAACCGTTCGAGGGCGCGGACTACGAGACCGCGTTGAGCGAGGAGTCCGGCGAGCGGGACTTCCCGCCGCGCAGCCCCGACGACCTCTACATCCTCTTCACCGGTGGAACCACAGGCATGCCCAAGGGCGTCATGTGGCGGCACGAGGACGTGTGGCGCACGCTCGGCGGCGGCATCGACTTCGTCACCGGCGAGCGGCTCACCGACGAATGGCACCAGGCGAAGTCCGGCAAGGACTACGGGCTCGTCCGGCTGTGCCTGCCGCCGCTCATCCACGGCGCGGCGCAGTGGGCCGTGCTCGGCGCGTTGTTCAGCGGCAGCACGGTGGTGCTGGTGCCCAAGTTCGACCCCGTCGAGATCTGGCGGGTGATCGAAAGGGAAAAGGTCCAGGTCGCCGTCATCACCGGGGACGCGATGGGCCGGCCGCTGATCGAGGAGTTCCAGCGCGGCACCTACGACGGCTCGTCGCTCTACATCCTCAACAGCAGTGCCGCGCTGTTCTCCTACACCGTCAAGAAGCAGTACCAGGAGCTCCTGCCGCACACGACGCTGCTGGAGTCGATCGGGTCGAGCGAGACCGGGTCCACCGGCATCGGCGCGGTGCCCAAGGAGATCGTGCAGACCGACGGCACCAAGGTGAAGCTCAACGAGGACACCATCGTCATCGACGACGACGGCAACAGGCTCGAGCCGAAGCCCGGCGTGATCGGCAAGCTGGCCCGCGGCGGGCACATCCCGATCGGCTACTACAAGGACCCCGAGAAGACCGCGCGGATGTTCGTCGAGGTCGACGGCAAGCGGTTCACGGTGCCCGGCGACTTCGCCCGCTTCGAGTCCGACGGCGACATCACGTTGCTGGGACGCGGCAACACGTGCGTCAACACCGGCGGCGAGAAGGTGTTCCCCGAAGAGGTCGAGGGCGTGCTGAAGTCACACCCCGACGTGTTCGACGCGCTCGTGATCGGCGTCCCGGACGACCTGCTCGGCCAACGGGTCGGCGCGATCGTCCAGCCGCGTGACGGCACCACGCCGACGCTGTCCGAACTGGACGCCCACGTCCGCGAGACCCTCGCGGGCTACAAGGTGCCGCGGTCGTTGTGGCTCGTCGGCGAGATCGGCCGCACCCCCAGCGGCAAACCCGACTACCAGTGGGCGAAGCGCCACGTGGAGGACCATGCGCACCAGCCTGTGTGACGAGCTGGGCATCGAGCACCCCGTCTTCGGCTTCACGCCGTCCGAGCACGTGGCGGCGGCGATCAGCAGAGCGGGCGGGCTCGGTGTCCTCGGGTGCGTGCGGTTCAACGACGCGGAGGACCTCGACCGCGCATTGACGTGGATGGACGAGAACACCGACGGCAAGCCGTACGGCGTCGACATCGTCATGCCCGCCACCGTGCCGAAGGAGGGCACGCAGATCGACCTCGCCGGGCTCATCCCGCAGAGCCACAAGGACTTCGTGGCCCAGACCCTGCTGAAGCTCGGTGTGCCACCACTGCCCGACGGCGAAGGCGGCGAGGGCGTGCTCGGCTGGCTGCACTCCGTCGCGCGCTCGCACGTCGACGTGGCCCTGGAACACCCGATCCGGCTGATCGCGAACGCCCTGGGCTCGCCTCCCACCGACGTCATCGAACGGGTGCACGCGGCGGGAGTGCCCGTGGCGGCGCTGGCGGGCAAGGCCGAACACGCGCGCCGGCACGTGGCGAACGGCGTCGACATCGTGGTGGCGCAGGGGTACGAGGCCGGTGGCCACACGGGTGAGGTCGCGACGATGGTGCTGGTGCCGGAGATCGTCGACGCGGTCGACGTGCCGGTGCTCGCCGCCGGTGGCATCGGCTCGGGACGCCAGGCGGCCGCGGCGATGGCGTTGGGCGCGTCCGGGGTGTGGATGGGCTCGTACTGGCTCACCACGGCCGAGTACACCCTCGGCAACTCCAGCACCCAGGAGGCGTTGCTCGCCGCCGGGTCCAGCGACACCGTCCGCACCCGCATCTACACCGGCAAACCGGCGCGGCTGCTGAAGACGCGGTGGACCGAGGCGTGGACGTCGGACGAGGCACCGGACCCGCTGCCGATGCCGTTGCAGAACATCCTGGTCAGCGAGGCGCACCTGCGGATCGCCCGGTCCGACGACCCGTCCGTGGTGTCGATGCCGGTCGGGCAGGTCGTCGGGCGCATGAACGAGGTCCGCCCGGTCGCGGACGTCCTGGCGGACCTGCTGCGCGAGTTCGACGAGACGGTCGAACGCCTCACCAAGCTGCGCTGAGCTTCAGGAGCTGGGCGGTCGCCCCGCCCAGCTCGAACTCGTGGCGCTTGGCCGCGGTGAAGTAGCGGTGCACGTCGTGGCTCATGTCGATGCCGGTGCCGCCGTGGACGTGCACGGCCGTGTGCGCCACGCGGTGCCCGGCGTCGGCCGCCCAGAACTTGGCCGTCGCCACCTCCTCCGTCGCGTCCATGCCCTCGGAGAGCCGCCAGGCGGCCTGCCACAGCGTCAGGCGGATGGCCGCGACGTCGATGTACGCATCGGCGAGCCGTTGTGCCACGGCCTGGAAGCTGCCGATCGGCCGGTCGAACTGCACGCGGGTCCGCGCGTACTCGGCCGTGAGCTCCAGGGCGCGTTCGGTCACGCCGAGCTGGAGCGCGCACAGGCCCAGCGCGTACCGCGTGAGCAGCCAGCCGGGGGTGAGACCGGGCACCAGGTCACCGCCGGAGTGCTCGAACGAGCCCGCGTCCGAGCCGTCGACCAGTTCCTGCGGCGTGATCTCCAGCTCGCCCGCCTCGACCAGGAACACCTGTTCGCCCTGCGGCACCAGGAAAGCGGCCGCGGTGCTCGTGAACGGCACGGTCGTCTTCACGCCGTCGGCCTCGGAGAGCGCGACCGACAGCACGGTGCCGGGCGTCAGCCAGCGTGCGCGCTGCTCGGGCGTGCCGAACTCCGCGAGCGCCGACGCCGCCACCGTCGTGGGCAGGTAGGGGACGTCCGAGACCGCGCGGCCCAGTTCGACCAGCACCGCGCACTGCTCCAGCACACCGAACTCGCCGGGCTGCTCGGGCACGACACCGGACTTGACGAGGTCGGTCCACGGGGAGTCGGACGAGTCGAGGATCTTGCGGGTCAGCGCGGCCAGCTCGCGCTGCGCCTCGGTGAGCGTGAAGTCCATGGCAGTGCTCCTCACCTGGGTACCGCGGGGAGCCCGAGGCCCGCGCGCGCGATGATGTCCCGCTGGATCTCGTTGGTGCCGCCGCCGAACGTGAGGATCAGCGACGAGCGGTGCATGCGTTCGACCCGGCCGTGCAGCAGCGCTCCCGGCGAGCCGGCGCGCACGATCCCGTTGGCGCCCAGCACCTCCATGAGCAGCCGGTAGCCCTCGGTCGCGAACTCGGTGCCGAACACCTTGGTGGCGGACGCCTCCGCCGGGGAGGGCGCCTCGTCGGAACCGGACGCGATCCGCCAGTTGATAAGCTTGAGGAACTCGGTCTTCGCGTGCACGCGGGCGAGGTGCAGGCGCACCCACTCCTGTTTCGCGGCACCGGTCTCGTCCGCCCATCGACGAACCTCGCGCAACGCGGTCTGCAGCGGCGCGGCCGAGCACAACGCGACGCGTTCGTGGTTGAGCTGGTTGGTGATGAGCTTCCAGCCCTGGTGCTCCTCGCCGATGAGGTTCTCGGCCGGCACCCGCACGTCGTCGTAGAAGGTGGCGCTGGTCGTGGGGCCGGACATCGTCGGCACAGGCGTCCAGGAGAAGCCCGGAGCCGTCGTCGGCACCATGATGACGCTCAGGCCCTTGTGCCGCCGCGACTCCTGGTCGGTGCGGCAGGCCAGCCAGACGAAGTCGGCGTACTGGATGAGGCTCGTCCACATCTTCTGGCCGTTGATCACGTACTCGTCGCCGTCGCGCACGGCCCGCGTGCGCAGGCCAGCGAGGTCGGTGCCCGCCTCCGGTTCGGAGTAGCCGATGGCGAAGTGCAGCTCGCCGGACGCGATCTTGGGCAGGTAGAAGGCCTTCTGCTCGGGCGTGCCCAGCGACATGATCGTCGGCCCGATGGAGTTCAGCGTCAGGAACGGCACGGGCGCGCCGGCCGCCGACGCCTCGTCGAGGAAGATCAGCTGCTCGAGCATCGGGCGGTCGCGCCCGCCGTACTCCTCGGGCCAGCCGATGGTCAGCCACCCGTCGAGCCCCATCTGGCGGACGGTGTCCTTGTAGACCGCGGCGTCGCCGTAGTCGCCGCCACCGGAGAGCCCGGCCTTGCGTTCGGGCGTCATGAGCGCGGCGAAGTACGCCCGCAACTCCTGGCGCAACTGCTCCTCTTCGGGCGTGAAACCGATGCGCATGACCGCTACTCTAGAACAAGTTCTACTTGATGTCAGGAGGCCGCGATGAAGGTCGGCGTCGACCCTTCGCTGTGCGAGGCGCACGGGGAGTGCATGTCCATCCTGCCCGAGGTCTTCGATCTCGACGACGATGAAGTTCTGCAGATCCGGGAGGGTGAACTCACTTCCGGCGAGGAGGCTCCCGCGGAACGCGCGGTGGCGTCGTGCCCCAAGGGCGCACTGCGGCTCTCACGCTGATGGGCCTTGTCATGAACAAGAACAGATTCTAGTGTGCCAAACGTACTTCGGCCGTGAGCTCAGCGAGGAGTGATACCGGTGAAGGCTGCCGTGCTCAACCAGGTAGGCGACGACAAGCTCGAGCTCCGCGACGACGTGACCACGACACCCGTCGGGCCGCAGGAGATCCGCATCAGGATCAAGGCGTGCGGTGTCTGCCACAGCGATCTGTCCGCAATGGACGGAACTCTTCCCGCCCTGGCGCCCGGCGTCGTCGGTCACGAGGGCGCCGGTGAGGTCGCCGAGATCGGGAGTGCCGTCACGTCGCTCGCGGTCGGCGACCACGTGGCGATCACGTTCGTGCCGCCGTGCGGGAAGTGCGCCCAGTGCGTGACGGGTCAGGCACACCTCTGCCTCGTGCACACCATCTCCGCGTTCACGTCGCCGAGGTTCGTCGTCGGGGGCAGCCCGGCCTTCGGCTACGCCGGGCTCGGCGCGTTCGCCGAGGAGATGGTCGTGCCCGCCGACGCCGCGGTGAAGATCGACGACGACGTGCCGTGGGACGTCGCCGCGCTGCTGTCGTGCGGCATCCTGACCGGCGTCGGCGCCGTGCTGAACACGGCGAAGGTCGAACCCGGTTCCAGCGTCGCCGTGATCGGCTGCGGCGGTGTGGGCATCGCGGTGATCCAGGGTGCCCGGCTCGCCGCCGCGGCGAAGATCGTCGCCGTGGACCCGGTCGAGGAGAAGCACGACGTGGCGCGGAACTTCGGCGCGACGCACGCGACCGCGCCCGACGGCATCGCGGACCTCAACAACCAGCTGAACTCCGGCATGGGCTTCGACTACGTGTTCGACGTCGTCGGCCTGCCCGCGACGATCCGCCAGGCGTGGGACCTGACCCGCCGCGGCGGCCACACCGTCGTCGTCGGCGCCGGACGGGCGGACGCGATGGTGTCGTTCAGCGCCCAGGAGCTCTTCCTGCACGACAAGACCCTGCACGGGTCGTTCTACGGGACGGCGAACTTCCGCCGCGACGTGCCGCGCATGATCGCGCTGTGGCGCCAGGGGCGGCTCGACCTCGAAGGCATGATCTCCAAACGGATCAAGCTCGAGGACGTGAACGAGGGACTGCAGGCGTTGCGCGGCGGTGGATCGCTGATCCGCCAGGTGATCCTCTTCGATTAGGAGTCTTCTGTGGACCTTGAGGGGAAGGTCGCCGTCGTCACCGGCGCCGGTGCGGGGCTCGGCCGCGCGGAAGCGCTGGAGCTCGCGCGGGCAGGCGCGTCGATCGTGCTCAACGACCTGCCGGGAGCGGCGGACGCCGCCGCGGCCGAGATCGAGGAGCTGGGCGCGAAGTGCGTGGTCGTCGAGGGGGACGTGGGGGAGCGGGCCACGGCCGACGCCCTCGTCGCCGCCGCGGTCGAGCAGTTCGGCGGGCTGCACGTCGTCGTCAACAACGCGGGCGTGCTGCGCGACCGGATGCTGTTCAACATGACCGACGACGAGTGGGATCTGGTCGTGCGCGTGCACCTGCGCGGCCACTTCCTGTTGTCGCGCAACGCCGTCGCGCTGTGGAAGCAGCAGTCGAAGGCGGCGGGGGAACCGGTCTGCGCGCGGATCGTGAACACCTCCTCGGAGGCGTTCCTGCTCGGGTCGGAGGGCCAGGCCAACTACGCGGCGGCCAAGGCGGGCATCACGGCACTGACCGTGGCGACCGCGCGGGGCACCAGCCGCTACGGCGTGCGCGCCAACGCGATCTGCCCGCGCGCCCGCACCCGGATGACCGCGCACGTGTTCGGCGACGCACCGGAAGGCGACGACTCGCTGGCGCCCGAGCACGTCGCGAAGTTCGTGGCGCACCTGGCGGGACCGTCCGGGGACAGGATCAACGGACAGGTCTTCGTCGTGCACGGCGGCATGGTCGCGCTGATGGCGCCACCGACCGTCGAGCAGAAGTTCAGCGCGTTCACCGATCTCGACGGCTACTTCGCCGATCGCGATCTACAAAGGACTTTCGCCTGTACGGACACGATGGCCCTGTAGGAGGAGCTGTGACGCTCACCGTCCAACCGCACCGCGAGACGCTGGGCCTCAAGGACGGCCGGCTCCTCATCGGAGGCGAGTTCCGCGAGGCGGACGAGATCTGGACCCACCACCACCCCGCCACGGGCGAGGAGATCGGCAGCTTCGCCGTCGCGTCGGCGAAGGACGTGGACGCGGCCGTGCTCGCGGCCCGCAAGGCGTTCGACGAGGGGCCGTGGCGCCGCTCGACGGCGAGCCAGCGCATAAAGGTCCTGCGCAAGTACGGCGACCTGCTGCGCGAGCACTCCGACGAGCTGCGCGGCCTGCAGGCGCTCGACAACGGCGTGCCGCTGTCGTTCGGCCAGATCTACGCCACCTCGGTCGGCATCGCGGCCGACATCTTCGACCACCACGCCGGCTGGATCGACAAGGTCGGCGGCCAGACCCTGCCGCCGTACCAGGGCGGCGACCACCTCGCGATGACGTTCCGCGAGCCCGTCGGCGTGGTCGCGGCGATCCTGCCGTGGAACGCGCCCTTCGTGCTGTTCGCCCAGAAGCTCGCACCCGCGCTGGCCGCCGGCTGCACGGTGGTCGTCAAGCCGTCGGAGTACGCGTCGTTCTGCGTGATCCGCATGGTCGAGCTGCTGATCGAGGCGGGCCTGCCCGAAGGCGTCGTCAACCTCGTCACCGGACCCGGCAACCCGACCGGCGAGGCGCTGATCACCCACCCCGGCGTCGACAAGATCAGCTTCACCGGCAGCCGCGCGATCGGCCGCCGGATCGTCGAGGCCTCGGCCGGCACGATGAAGCGGGTCTCCCTGGAACTGGGCGGGAAGTCGCCCGCGATCGTGTTCGCGGACGCCCCGAACGTCGGTCTCGCCGCGATGACCTGCATGGGCATGGTCACGATGGGCCTGTCCGGCCAGGCCTGCGTCGCGCACACCAGGGCGTTGGTGCAGAGGGACGCGCAGGACGAGTTCATCTCGATGGCCCAGATGCTCGCGACCGCCGTGACGTTCGGCGACCCGTTCGACCCGGCGGTGCTCGCCAGCCCGCTGATCAACGGCAAGCAGCTCGACCGCGTGCTCGGCTTCATCGAACGCGGCCAGGAGGAGGGCGCGCGCCTGGTCACCGGCGGCACCCGGCTCGACGGCGACTACGCGTCCGGCAACTTCGTCGCCCCGACGATCTTCGCCGACGCGAGCAACGACATGGCCATCGCCCGCGAGGAGATCTTCGGCCCGGTGCTCACCGTCGTGCCGTTCGACGACGAGGAAGAAGCCGTCCGCATCGCGAACGACACCGAGTACGGCCTCGGCGCGGGCGTCTACACCAACGACGTCCGCCGCGCGTTCCGCGTCTCGAAGGCGCTGCGCGTCGGCATGGTCGGCATCAACGGCTTCCAGCTCGAACCGCACATCCCGTTCGGCGGCTACAAGCAGTCCGGCCTCGGCCGCGAGGGCGGGCAGAGCGCCTACGAGGCCTACACCGAGCTCAAGACCGTGATGATGCCGCTCACCGACGAGATGATGTAGATGCGGCTCACCGGGAAGGTCGCCCTGATCACCGGCGCGGCACGGGGTCAGGGCGCGGCCGCCGCACGCCGGTTCACCGCCGAGGGCGCCCAGGTGATGATCACCGACGTCCTCGACGACCAGGGCAAGGAGCTCGCGGCCGAACTGGGCGCCGAGTACTGCCACCTGGACGTCTCGTCGGAGGAGTCCTGGGCCGAGGCCGTCGCGTTCACCGTGCAGACCTTCGGCGAGATCACGGTGCTGGTGAACAACGCCGGAATCCTGCACTTCTCCGCGCTGGCCGACACCTCGCTCGCCGACTACCAGCGCGTGATCGGCATCAACCAGGTCGGCACGTTCCTCGGCATGCGCTCGGTCGTGCCGTCGATGAAGGCGGCCGGCGGCGGCTCGATCGTGAACGTGTCGTCCGTCGAAGGCCTGGGCGGGATGCCGTACCTGACGGCGTACACGGCGTCGAAGTTCGCGATCCGCGGCATGACGAAGGTCGCCGCGATGGAGTTGGGACAGCACGGGATCCGGGTGAACTCGGTGCACCCCGGCGCCATCGACACGCCCATGGTGAGCGAGGCGCTGGGGCGGCCGGTCGACGTGTCGCCGATCGGCAAGAAGCTGGCGCTGCGGCGGATCGGGCAGCCGGAGGACGTCGCGAACGTCGTGTTGTTCCTGGCCAGTGACGAGAGTGCGTACTGCACGGGCGGCGAGTTCGTGGTGGACGGAGGGGCCACGGCCACACATGCGTTGAACGGTTGACGTTTGACCCACGCAACCCAGTTGATCTCCACGGCGTCTTCGTGGTCGAGAGGTCAGAACTGGGGAGCTTCATGTGAGATCACTACTGTTGACGGCCGCGCTGGTCGTAGGCCTGGCGCCGGCCGCGCTGGCGGCTGAGGAAGCGCAGACGCCCGTCCTGTCGTGGCAGGACTGCCAGGACGGGTTCCAGTGCTCGACGGCGAAGGTGCCGCTGGACCACGACCAGCCGTCCGGCGCGAAGGTCGACCTCGCGCTGATCAGGCTGCCCGCGACCGACCCGTCCAAGCGGATCGGCTCGCTGTTCGTGAACTTCGGCGGGCCCGGAGCGTCCGGTGTGGACCGGCTGCGGGCCCGCGGCAAGTGGGAGTGGCTTTTCTCCTCCGAACTGCGGTCGCGGTTCGACGTGGTGTCGTGGGACCAGCGCGGGGTGGGCCGTTCGGCGACCGTGCGCTGCTTCGACAGCGTCGACGAGCAGCAGGCGTTCCTCAACTCCATCCCGGTCTACCCGGACACGGCGGCGGAGGAACCCGCGTTCTACGACAGCTACCGCGAGTTCGTGCGGCGGTGCGAGGAGAAGTCCGGCGACCTGCTGGACCAAGTGTCGTCGGCCAACACGGCCCGTGATCTCGATCTGCTGCGCAAGGCCGTGGGCGATAAGAAGCTGACGTACCACGGCATTTCGTACGGCACGCACCTCGGCGCGATCTACGCGAACCTGTTCCCGGACAAGGTGCGCGCGCTCGCGTTCGACGGCTCGCTCGACTTCGTGGGCAACGCGACCGGGCACGGTGACCAGGGCACGACCGTGCCGCTCGACACCCGCCAGGACGTGCCGCGCGGTGTCGCCGAGACGTTCGACAAGTTCCTGGAGCTCTGTGCCGCTCCCGGTGCGCAGTGCGCGTTCGCGGGTGGTGACCTGAAGCAGAAGTGGGCGGACCTCGTCGCGAAGGTGACGGCGTCGCCGGTCACGACTCCGGACGGGCGGTTCGACCGCGTCTCGCTGATCAGCACGGTGTGGGACTCGCTGGCCCAGCCGGACACCTGGCAGAACACCGCCCGCGTGCTGCAGGGCGTGTGGGAGGCCCCGGCGTCGCTGACGGCGTCCGCCGACTACGTGTCGAACCGGTTCGAGGCGTTCAACGCCGTGCAGTGCTCGGACAGCGACTTCCCGCGCGACCCGGCCGCGTACTCGCGGTACGGCGAGAGCGAGGACGAGCGCGTGCCGTACTGGGGTCGTGCGGTGGTGTTCGACATGATGGCCTGCGCGTTCTGGCAGGGCCGGGACGAGGACCGCTACACGGGTCCGTGGAACCGCCGGACTTCGGCGCCGATCCTGTTCGTCAACAGCAGGTTCGACCCGTCCACGCCGCTGCACGGTGCCCAGGACGGCGCCGCGGAGATGGCGCGCACCGGGTTCCTGACCGTCGAGGGCTACGGGCACACGTCGATGTACGTGCGCAGCACGTGCGCCGAGAAGGTGAAGCGCGAGTACCTCTTCACCGGTGTGCTGCCCGCTCAGAAGACCTGCGGCATCGACAGGTCGCCGTTCGCCTGATCCGCTTCGCCGGCAGGGGCCGCACTCCCACCGGGGGTGCGGCCCCGCTGGGCACGTGACGGCCCGCGCCGGGTGATCTACCTTGAGGTTCATGCCGAACCCGCTGAGCCAGGTGTCGTGGGAACGGGTGCGGCAGCGCACCAGCGCGAAGTGGCGGGAGTTCCCCGAGGACGTGCTGCCGCTGTGGATCGCGGAGATGGACGTCGACCCCGCCGAGCCGATCAGGAAGGCGATCGCCGACGCGCTCGCCCTCGGTGACACCGGCTATCCGGCGGGCACCGCCTACCCCGAGGCGCTCGCGGGCTTCGCGAAACAGCGCTGGGACTGGGACCTGCCGGTCGGGCGCACCGCTCTCGTGTCCGACGTGATGCTCGGCGTGGTCGAACTGGTCAAGCTGGTCTCCGGGCCCGGCGCTCCGGTGATCGTCAGCCCACCGGTGTACCCGCCGTTCTACCTCTTCGTCCGGAGCATGGGCCGCGCGGTCGTGGAGGCACCGCTGCGCAACGGGCGCCTCGACCTGGAGGTGCTGGAGAGGACGTTCCGGCACGTCAAGGCCGACCGCCCGGTGTACCTGCTGTGCAACCCGCAGAACCCGACCGGCGCCGTCCACACCGCGGAGGAGCTGACCGCGCTCGCGCGACTGGCCGCGCGGTACGGGATCCGCGTGATCGCCGACGAGATCCACGCGCCGCTCGTCTCCGCGAGCGCGAGGTTCGTTCCCTACCTCAGCGTCGACCCCGTCGGCCTGTCGCTCATGTCGGCGTCGAAGGGCTGGAACCTGGCGGCGGTGCGGGCGGCGGTCGCGATCTCGAACACCGACGAGCTCGCGACACTGCCCGAGGAGGTCAGCCACGGGCCGAGCCACTTCGGCGCGATCGCCCACGCCGCCGCGTTCCGGGAGGGCGGCGCATGGCTCGACGCGTTGCTGCAAGGCCTCGACGAGAACCGCAGGCTGCTCCAGGACCTGCTCGCCGAGCACCTGCCGGAGATCGGCTACCGGCCCTCCGAGTCCACCTTCCTGGCCTGGCTCGACTGCCGGGCAGTCAGCGACGACCCGGCGGCGTTCTTCCTCGAACGGGGGCGGGTCGCCCTGATGTCCGGCGCCGGCTTCGGCAGCGGGGGAGAGGGCCACGCCCGGTTCAACATCGGCACCTCACCCGAGATCATCACCGAGGCCGTGCGCAGGATGGCCGCCAGCCGCTGACAGCGCGCTGCCAGCGGCCTGCCAGCGCGGCGGCGCACAGTTCCTCCTGAACCACAGGGAGGAACGATGGCACTCGCGATCAGGGCAGAAGGCCTGGTCAAGCACTACGGGGAGACCAAGGCGCTGGACGGCGTCGACCTCGAGGTGCCGGAGGGGAGGGTCGTGGGCGTGCTCGGGCCGAACGGCGCGGGCAAGACCACGGCGGTGCGGGTGCTGGCGACGTTGCTGCGCCCGGACGCGGGACACGCGACGGTGCACGGGCACGACGTCGTGAAGGACCCGAGGGCGGTGCGGTCGCTGATCGGGCTGACCGGGCAGTACGCGTCGGTGGACGAGGACCTGTCCGGCACGGAGAACCTCGTGTTGCTGGCCCGGCTCCTGGACTTCTCGCGCGCGGGGGCGAAGGCCAGGGCACGCGAGTTGCTGGAGCAGTTCGAGCTCACCGACGCCGCCGGCCGGGCCGCCAAGACGTACTCGGGGGGCATGCGCCGGCGGCTCGACCTCGCGGCCAGCCTGGTCGGCAACCCGTCCGTGCTGTACCTCGACGAGCCGACGACGGGGCTGGACCCGCACGCCCGCAACGAGGTGTGGGCGGTGGTGCGCAAGCTCGTCGCGAACGGCGTGACGGTCCTGCTCACCACGCAGTACCTGGAGGAAGCCGACCAGCTCGCGGACTCGATCACCGTGTTCGACCACGGCCGGGTCGTGGCGCAGGGCAGGCCCGACGAGCTGAAGCGGCGCGTCGGCGGGCAGACGCTGCAGGTGCGGCCGACGTCGTTGCGCGACCTCGACAGCGTCTACCGGATCCTCGGTGACCTCACCGGCGCGCGGCCGACGCGGGACGACGACACGGGACTGCTGACGGCGCCGGTGAACGACCCGGTGCTGCTGTCCACCCTGGTCCGCAAGCTCGACGAGGCCGGCATCACCGCGGACGAGCTGGCGCTGCGGCTGCCCTCGCTCGACGAGGTGTTCCTGGCGCTGACCGGCAAGCAGACCGAGGGGAGCCTGGCATGAGCACGATCGCGCTGGACCGGGGAGCGCGCCACGGCCTCGCGCTGGCCTGGCGGGGAATCCTCAAGATCCGCAAGAACCCCGAGCAGCTGGCGGACGTGACGCTCGCGCCGATCGTCTTCCTGGTGATGTTCACCTACCTCTTTGGCGGTGCGCTCGCCGGGAACACCGACGCCTACCTGCAGATGCTCGTGCCGGGCATCCTGGTCATGAACATCCTGCAGGCCAGCATGACGGCGGGCGTGCAGCTGAACACGGACGTCTCCAAGGGCGTGTTCGACCGGTTCCGCTCGATGCCGATCGCCCGGTCGGCGCCGCTGATCGGCGCGGTGCTGGCGGACATCGTGCGGTACGTCGTGTGCATCGTCGTGCTGCTGGTCGTGGCCACGGTCATGGGCTTCCGGGTGCAGACCGGTCCGGCGGAGCTGCTGATCGCGGCGGGGCTCGCGATCCTGTTCGGGCTGTGCTTCTGCTGGGCCTCGGTGTTCGTGGGCATGCTGCTCAAGACCCCGCAGGCCGTGCAGGGACTGATGTTCGTGCTGATCATGCCGCTGACGTTCGGCAGCAACGTGTTCGTCGGCACCTCGACGATGCCGGGCTGGCTGAAGGCCTGGGCGGACATCAGCCCGGTCAGCCTCCTGTCGGACGCGCTGCGCGGGCTGCTCAACGGCGGCGCGATCGCCGGGCCGCTCACCGGGTCGCTGATCTGGATGGTCGCCGTGGTCGCGGTGTTCTTCCCGCTCGCGATGTGGGCCTACCGCAAGCGCGTGTGAATCGCGGAAGAGGCGGGTCTCAGCCGGTGCTGAGGCCCGCCTCTTCGCGCACCCGTCGCAGCGCCTCGGCCTTGGTGATCGTCAGCCGTTCCGGCTCGCCGAGCTCGGCGACCAGCCGCCGCACGTCCGGGTCGCCCATGTCGAGGCGGCCGCGGATCACGTGGGCGAGAGCGAGCACGCGCACGGTCGCGTCGTCACGGCCCTGTGCGTGGCGGACGAGGGCGAGCAGTTCGGTGACCGTCGCGAGGTCCGGCATGTCGGCCCGTTCCGACGTCGTCCGGACGGCCTCCGCGGTGAAGGCCGCCGCCCCGTCCAGGTCTCCGTCGGCGAGCGCGATGCGCGCGTCGAGCATGGCGGCCCACTCCGCGACGAACGACCCGAACGAGGCCGACGCGGTGGCCTGCTGCCGGAACGACCGGCTCAGCGCGCGTGCCTGCTCGACGTCCCCCGCCCGCAGCACGACCTCGGCCTTGGCGTAGCCGAGCATCGTGGACAGCTGGTCGTTGCCGACGTCCCTCACGAACTGCTCCGCCGCGACCACCTCGCGCGCGGCCGCCGCGTGGTCGCCCATCCGGGCGTACTCCGCGGCGAGCCGCCACCGCTGCTGCACGGCGTCGTCCTGCGACCGCAGTTCCGTCGCCACCGCCAGCCCGCGTTCGTAGAGGTCGATCGCCGCCTGGTTGTCGCCGGTGTGCGAGACGAACGCGGCCTTCATGCCGAGCGTCATCGCCGAACCCCACCGGTCGCCGATGGCCGTGAACTGGTCGTACGCGCGGTCGCGGGCCTGTTCGGCGCCTTCGAGATCACCCTCGTCGACGAGCATGAAGCTGAGCGCCCACTCCGCGCCCGCCCGCGCCCACGCGTCCTCGCTCGCCGCCGCCCGCTGCACCTCGCGCCGCGCGAGCTCGGTGTTCTGGCTCAGGAACGCGAGCATCGGCAGCGCGATCGCGAGGGACGGGTACTTCTGGACGGCGCCGCTGTTCACGCAGCTCTCGATGACCACCGCGGCCTCCGCCGGGTCCGTCACGCCGGGCACCGCGGCCATGATGAGCTGCATCGCCCGGAACGTCGCCGCCCGGTCGGGCGGCAGCAGGTCACCGAGCGCGAGCACGTCGCGCACGGACGTCTCCGCGCGTTCGTTGTCGCCCTTGACGAGCCAGTACCAGAACGAGCCGCCGAGCAGGTCCGCGGCCAGTTCGACCTCGCGGTCGTCGATCGCCCCGCGCAGCGCGGAGATGATGTTGTCCTGCTCGGCCTCGTACACGTCGATCGCCTCGAGCTGGCGCGCGGTGCGGGTGAGCGGCTCCCACCGCTCGGTCAGCTCGCGGTAGTAGCGCCGGAACCGGCCGACGACCTCCCGCTTCTCCCCGGACGCGTCGAGCTGCTCGTCGGCGTAGACCCTGATCGTCTCCAGCATCCGGTAGCGCGGCTCGCCGTCGATCTCGACGGCGTCCACGATGGACTTCTCGACCAGGGACGTGAGCACGTACAACGCGTCCGGCAGGCAGACGGCCTCGATCGCGTCCAGGTCGGCACCCGCGGGGAACACCGCGAGCCGCCTGGCGAGCCGCAGCTCCTCGTCGGTCAGCAGGTCCCAGCTCCACTCGACGACCGCGCGCAACGTCCGCTGGCGCGGCAACGCCGTGCGGCTGCCCGAGGTGAGCAACCGGAACCGGTCGTCGAGGCGCTGGGTGATCTGCCGGATCGTCATCGACCGCAGCCGGGCGGCCGCCAGTTCCAGCGCGAGCGGCATGCCGTCGAGCCGGCGGCAGATCAGCCGCACGTCGTCCACAGTGGACTCGTCGAGTCGGAAGCCGGGCTTCACCGCGCTCGCCCTGTCGAGGAACAACCGCACCGAGCCGAACCCGGCCACGTCCGCCTGCCCGTTCGGCACGGCGAGAGGGCCGATCTGGCACAGCGACTCGCCGTCGATCGCGAGCGGCTCCCGGCTGGTCGCGAGCACGCGCAGGTTCGGCACCCGGCGCAGCAGCTCGGTGGTGAACTCGGCCGCGGCGCCGATGAGGTGCTCGCAGTTGTCGAGCACCAGCAACGACTCCCCGGCGCCGAGCACCTCGGCGATCCGGTCCATGCCCTCGGCGGCCCGCCGCCTCGGGTCGCCGGTGAACGTCAGCTCGAACGCGCTGAGCACCGCGCCGGCCAGGTCCTCCGCCGCCCGGATGCCGGCCAGCGCCGCGAACCACACGCGCCCCTTGCCGTGCAGCGGATGCCGTGCCGCTACCTCGGTGGCGAGCCGCGTCTTGCCCGCCCCGCCGGGCCCGACGAGCGTCACCAACCGGGCCTGGCCGAGCAGCGCGGCGATCTCCGCGAGCTCGTCGTCCCGTCCGACGAAACTGGTGAGCCGCACCGGCAACCGGTCGACGACGGGACGCGGCCCCAGCTCGCCGCGCAACGCCGCCAGGTGGACGTCCTGCAGCTCCTGGGAGGGGTCGACGCCCAGTTCGTCCGCCAGCCTGCCGCGGACCTCGGCGTAGACGCCCAGCGCGTCGGACTGCCTGCCCTGCGCGCACAACGCCCGCATCAGCAGCCCGGCCAGCCGTTCCCGCAGCGGATGCTTCTCGTGCAACGCCGTCAGCGCGGCGACGTCCAGCTCGCCCCGGTCCTCCTCCGCGGCGAGCCGTGCCTCCTCGAGCCGCGCGGCCGTGGGCCCGGCGAACGGCGCCTCCCGCACGTCGGCCAGCGCGTCACCCCGCCACAGCACCAGCGCCTCGTCCAGCCGCCCGGCGGCTTTGAGCCGTTCGAACCGGAACACGTCGACGTCCTCGGTCGCGACGCCCAGCCGGTACCCGCCCGGCTCCAGCGCGACGGGACAGACCTTGCGCAGCCTCGACACCAGCGACTGCAGCGCGTTCCCGGCGTCGGCGGGCGGCTGCTCACCCCAGAGGTCGTCGATCAGCGTCGTCGTCGGCACCGGACGGCCGGGGTCGAGCGCGAGACGGGCCAGGAGCATGCGGACGCGGGCACCACCGATGTCGACCGGTGTGCCGTCGTCGGCCTCGACGGCCGTCGGTCCCAGCAATGCCACGCGCACGGTTCCAGCTTTCCAGATCACGAGCGGCGACCAGGTGCGAACACCCGGTGCGCGCGCCCGCCCGTGCGATCATCGGGGCATGGCGACGTTCTGGGGGACCGCCGAGGCTGCTTGGCGATGGGTGCTCGACCAGGTGCGGCACGACGCCGACGGGGTGTGGATCCCGGAGTTCCGGGGTGGTGACCTGGAACCCCGGTGGCGCGAGGACATGTACTCGGGTGTCGGCGGGCTGGCGCACGTGCTGGCGGAGATCCGGTTGTGCCGGGAGTGGACGGCCCGTGAGCAGGAGCTGGCGGACGCGATCGCGGCGAGGGTCGGGGCGAGGACCAGCGCGACGGACGACATCAGCTTCTTCAGCGGGACGGTCAGCGCGATCAGCGTGCTGACGGCGCTGGGGGCACCCGGTGCGGACGAGGCGGTCGCCAGGACGCTCGAGCTGTCCACACCGGACGGGTGGCCCAACGAGCACCTCGTGCCGCCGAGGTTCCGGGAGGGGGCCCGGTGCCACGACCTGACGGTGGGCACGGCCGGTGTGTTGTTGGGCGCGGTGTGGGCACGGCGTCGCGGCGTGGCGGGGGCGGAGGAGCTCGCCGACCTCGCGGCCGGAATCCTGCTGGCCGAACGGGAAGAGGTGCCTGCCGGGCTCAACTGGCGGATGGTGCCGGTGCGGTTCTGCGTCGAGCAGAGGGAGCTCCCGAACTTCTCGCACGGCCTCGCGGGTGTCGCGACGGCGCTGGCCCTGGCCGGTGCCGAGTTCGGGCGACCGGACCTCGTCGAGGCCGCCACCGCCGGTGCCGAGCACCTGGTGGTCCTGGGCGACCGGTCCGACGGCGGGTTGCGCCTGCGGACGCGGATTCCGCAGATCGAGGAGGTGGACGAGTTCAGCTACGGCTGGTGCCACGGCCCGACCGGGACCTCGTTGCTGTGGCCCGCGCTGGGGCGTGCGGGCGTGCCCGAGGTGGCGGGCGTGGAGGTCGAGGAGTGGCGACGGCGTTGCCTGCACAGCGTGCGCGTCTCCGGGCTGCCCGAGCGCAGGTACCCCGGTTTCTGGGACAACGACGGCCGGTGCTGCGGTACCGCTGGTGTCGGTGACGTGCTCCTGGACTCCGGGCAGTACACGGACTTCGCGCTCCACCTCGCCGACGTGGTGGTGGAGCACGCGATCCCGGACGGCGACGGGGTGTGCTGGCGGTTCACCGAGCACCGCGACGAGGAACCGTTGCTGCCGCCCGGCGTCGGCTGGATGCAGGGGGCGGCGGGCATCGCCGGGTTCCTGTTCCACGCCGCACGGGTGGCCGAGGGCGACACGCGGTCTGTGCCGCGCATCGACACCTGGTGGACGCTCTAAGCCGGTGACCAGCCCAGTTCCGGACCGAGCTTCGTCGCGACGTCGGTGAGGATCTGCACGTAGTCCTCGTGGTCGAAGCTGAACGGCAGTGCGAACGCCACCTCGTCGACCTCCTGGAACGCGAGGTGCGCGTAGAGCTGCTCGGCGATCTCGGCCGAGGTGCCGATCAGGTCGCGTTCGAACATCATGCTGCGCGGCCCGAACGTCTTGCCGATCCGCCCGGCCCGTCCGTCGACGTAGGCCTGGTACTTCGCGCGCTGCTCCGGCGACGCCGAGTCGGTCGGGATGACCACGAGGCCCTGCGAGACCCGCCCGCCACCGGCCTCGCGGAACGTCCTGATGTGCGACAGCTGGGTCTCGGCGAAGTCCTCGGAGATCTCCGACTGGGCCACGTTGCTGGTCAGCAGGTTCAGGCCGTGCTCGCCCGCCCACCGCGCCGACCGCAGGCTGCCGCCGCCGTACCAGATGCGGTCGCGCAGGCCCTGGGCGTGCGGCTGGACGCGGTCCGACCACACCTCGATGCCCTCGACGCCGCTGAACGACACGACCTTCTCGCCGCCCACGAAGTTCAGCAGCCGCTGCACCCGGTCGTAGCTGAAGTTCTCGACGTCCGCCGTCTCGGGGTAGAGCGCGCCCTTGACGTCGTCCCAGTGCATCGGCGGTCCGACGCTGATGCCGGGGTTCAGCCTGCCGCCGGACAGCACGTCGACCGTGGCCAGGTCCTCGGCGAGGCGCAGCGGGTTCTCCCAGCCCAGCGGGATGACGGCGGTGCCGAGCTGGATGCGGCTGGTCCGCTGGGTGGCGGCCGCGAGCACCGCGACCGGCGAGGAGATGCCGAACTGCAGGTGCCGGTGCCGCACCCACGCGCTGTCGAACCCGAGCTCCTCGCCCAGCACGATCACGTCGAGCGTGTTCCGGTGGCCCGCCCCCGGATCGTGCTCGTCGAACAGCCCGATGGTGAGAAAACCGAGCTTCCGCAACGGCTCTGACTTCCGCGGCACGGAACCCTCCTTCGACGTCTCCTCCCAAGTTTAGATGACATCTCAACTAGTTCCGGATGGTGAGAAACGAGCGTCACCTCTCGTCCGACTGCGAGCGGGTGTGCAGGGCGTCGAGCACCGCGGTGATCGCGGCGCGCGAGTCGCGGCGCACGGCGGCGGTGATCCTCCTCGTCACCGGCAGCTCCCTGGTGACCACGTCGAACCGGCGGTCGACGGCCAGCGCGGGCAGCACGGCGACCGCGAGCCCGGCCTCGACGTGCTCGAGCGTCAGCATGTAGTTGCTGAACCGGCCGACCACCCTCGGCTCGAAGCCCGCCTGCCGGCACAGCCGGGTGGCGAGGTTCGCCATGTACGAGCCGGGGACGTCGAACGCCCACGGCTCGTCCTTGCACGCCGCGATGTCGTTCTTCGGCTGGCCGGGTGGCGTGAGCAGCACGATCGGGTCCTCGCCGAGCGGCACGACGTCGATGTCGCGCGGCACCGGTTGTTCCACGAAGTCGGTGGTCGTGATGATCACGTCGACCTCGCCCGCGAGCAGCGCGGGCATGCTGGCGTGCGGTTCCATCTCGACGATCTCGACGTGCAGGTGGGGGTGGTCGAGGCGTTGGATCGCGGGCACGGCGAGCGTGTGGATCGAGCTCTGGAAAGCACCGAGCCGGATGAGGCCGGACGGCTCCTGGCTGAGCTCTCGCAGCTCGGCCTCCACCGCCTCCATCTGGTCGAGGATCGACCGCGCCCGGCGGGCCAGGATCAGCCCTGCCGAGGTGAGCCGGACGCGCCTGCCGGTCCGTTCGAGCAACTGCGTGCGCGTCTCGCTCTCGAGCACCGCGAGCTGCTGCGACACGCTCGAAGCACTCAGGTTCGCGGCCTGCGCCACGGCCCGCACGGTGCCCAGCGCGTCGAGCTGGCTGAGCAGGCGCAGGCGCCACGGGTTGAGCGTCATGCTGTGCAGTATTTCCGAACAGCGAGCGTGGCATTGTGAGATGGACCTGTTGCTCGGCCGGTTTTAGCGTCTCGGACATGGACACCTTCTGGGACGACGTCGACCGCCACCTCGTCCGCTACGGCGGCACGTTCACGCGCGAGATCATCGACAGCGCGTCGGGGAGCTTCCTGTTCACCGAGGACGGGCGCCGGGTCCTCGACTTCACGTCCGGGCAGATGAGCGCGATCCTCGGCCACTCGCACCCGCGCATCGTCGAGACGGTGCAGCGCCAGATCGCGAACCTCGACCACCTGTTCAGCGGCATGCTCAGCCGCCCGGTCGTGGACCTGGCGCGGCGGCTGTCGGACACGCTGCCCGCCGGGCTGTCGAAGGTGCAGCTGCTGACGACCGGCGCGGAGTCGAACGAGGCCGCGCTGCGCATGGCCAAGCTCGTCACCGGCAAGCACGAGGTGGTGGCGTTCGCCCGCTCGTGGCACGGCATGACCGCCGCCGCGGCCGCCGCGACCTACAGCGCGGGCCGCAAGGGCTACGGCCCCGCCGCGCCCGGCAACTTCGCGATCCCGGCGCCGTCCGGCGACTGGCAGGCGCAGCTCGACCTGGCGTTCGACCTCATCGACGCCCAGTCCGTGGGCTCGCTGGCCGCCTGCATCGTCGAGCCGATCCTGTCGTCGGGCGGGATCCTCGAACCGCCGGTCGGCTACTTCGCCGCGTTGTCCGAGAAGTGCCGCGAACGCGGGATGCTGCTCATCTTCGACGAGGCCCAGACCGGCCTGTGCCGCACGGGCACCTGGTACGCGTTCGAACGCGACGGCGTGGTGCCGGACATCCTGACGCTGTCGAAGACCCTCGGCGCCGGCCTGCCACTGGCCGCCGTGATCACCTCGGCCGAGATCGAGGCGGAGGCGCACGCCCGCGGGTACCTGTTCTTCACCACCCACGTGTCGGACCCGCTGGTCGCGGCCGTCGGCAACACCGTGCTGGACGTGCTGACCGAGGAACGCCTCGACGAACGGGCGGCGAAGCTCGGCGCGTTCCTGCGCAACGGCCTCGACGACATCGCCGCGAAGCACGACCTGGTGACGGACGTCCGCGGGCGCGGGCTGCTGGTGGGTCTGGAGATCGCGGACGAGTCGCTGTCCGCGCCGATCACCCAGAGGTGCCTCGACCTGGGACTGCACATGAACATCGTGCAGATCCCCGGGATGGGCGGGGTGTTCCGGATCGCGCCGCCGCTGACGGCGACGGAGGAGGAGCTGGCGCTCGGGCTGGGCGTCCTGGACGAGGCGATCGGCGCCGCCTGACCACTTGGCCATCCGCCTCGGTCCGACAGCCGAGGCGGGTGGTCCACCGGCTCTCCTACGATCGCCCGCATGCGGGTACACCATCGGCCGTTCGTCGCCACCGCGGTCGTCTGTGCGGCCGTGTTCGTGATCACCGGGCTCAGCAACGGTTTCAGCCGGGCGTTCTTCCAGGACGCTCCCGGTGTCGGCCAGACGCTGTTGCGGACCCCGTTCGTGGCGACCGTCCAGGCGCTCCTCGTGCTGGGAGTCGTCTTCTGGCTGGCCTGGAAGGCGCCGCTGTGGCCGGCGGTGGCGTTGGTGACGGCACTGGAACTGGTGTCCGCGCACGCCACCTGGGTCAGCTTCCGCTTCACCTACCTCCCGCTGGTGCTCGCGGCCGGCCTGGTCGCCGTCGGCGCGGGGCTGTACGCGCGCCTGTTCGAGCGGTCACGGGCGGAGCGGGCCGCCGCTGCGGAGGAACGGGCACGACGCGACGAACGCCTCGACATGGCCCGCGAGCTGCACGACGTGGTGGCGCACCACGTCACGGGCATGCTGGTGCAGGCACAGGCCGCGCTCGTCGTGGCGGAGCAGGACAAGGACAGGGCGTGCGGGATGCTGAACGGCATCGTCGACGGCGGGACCGACGCGCTGGGCGCGATGCGCCTGATGGTCAGGACGTTGCGGGACAACGGTGCCGCGGCCGCGACCGGTGACCTCTCCGCCGACCTGCTGCAGCTGGTGGAGAAGTCCGGGCTGCAGGTGCGCGCGAACGTCGAGCTCCCCGCGGACGTGCCGCCGGAGCTGGGGCGGTCGGTGCTCCGGCTGGTGCAGGAGTCCCTGACCAACGTCCGCAAGCACGCCGTCGACGCGACCGACGTGGAGGTGGACGTGCGGCTCGGCGCCGGCGCGGTGATGCTGTCCGTTGTGGACAACGGCACGGCACGGCCCTCGCACTCCGGCGGGTTCGGCCTGGTGGGCATGCGGGAACGCGTGCACGAGCTGGGCGGGCGGTTCTTCGCGGGGCCCACCGGGGAAGGCTGGCTGGTCACCGCCGAACTGCCGCTGGAGGTGCGCGCGTGATCTCCGTGCTCATCGCGGAGGACCAGGACATGGTGCGGGCCGGGTTCCGGCTGATCCTCGACGCGCAGCCCGACATCAGCGTGGTCGCGGACGTCGCGGACGGGATCAGCGCCGTCGAGCAGGCCCGTTCGCTGGAACCGCAGGTGTGCCTGGTGGACGTGCGGATGCCGGGGCTCGACGGCCTGGAGGTCACCCGTCAGCTCGCTGCGCACACCCGTGTCGTGATCGTCACGACGTTCGACAGCGACGAGGTGCTGAACAAGGCGCTCGACCTCGGCGCGTGCGGGTTCCTCACCAAAGACGCGTCGCCCGGATTGCTTGCCGAAGCGGTCAGGTCCGCGGCGCGCGGCGACGTCCTCGTGTCACCGCAGGTGGTGCTGCGGGTGCTGCGCCGGTCGACGCCACCGGTCGCGTCCGCCGACGCCCAGGTGCTGACGGAGCGCGAGCTCGAGGTCGTGCGCCACGTCGCGAAAGGCTTGAGCAACAACGAGATCGCGGCCGCGATGAAGGTCTCCGTGTCGTCGGTCAAGGCCTACCTGGCGTCGGTGCAGACCAAGGTCGGCGCGCGCAACCGCGTCGAGATCGTGGCGTGGGCGTTCCGCGCGCACGTGGTGGCCGGCTGACCCGAGCCGTTCGGCCAGTCCCGGGGCCCGCGGGTGGCCTGATGGCCATGATCTTCCGTCCCCCGGGCCGATCCGGCGGGACCCGCTCCGCCGACAGGATCGTCCACATCGGATTTCGTTGTGGGCGAGGGGTTTTCAGTCGTGCTGAACGTGTGGTCGGTGGTGGGCGAGATCGGCAGGGCCTTGGAGAACCCGCTGATCGCGGGTGGTCTCCTGGTCGGGGCCGTGGTGCTGGGGCTCGGCGCGGGGTTCGCCGCGCGGAGGTTCGGGTGGCGGCCGGTTCCCGCGGTGTTCGCGGGGATCTTCCTGGGCGTCGTCCTCGGGGTGACGCTCTCGCGGGCGGTGCCCGACTGGGCGCGGTGGCCCGCCCACGAGTTCTGCCACGTCAACGGGTTCTCGCTGAACGGCTCGGGGGAGTTGCTGAACGCGCTGCTCTTCGTGCCGCTGGTGTGGTGCGCGGTCCTCGCGACGCGCCGACCGCTCGCGGTGGCGGTCTCGGCGGTCGCCCTGAGCGCGTCGATCGAGGTCGTCCAGCCGCTGATCGGCCGCGGGCTGTGCGAGACGCAGGACTTCCTCAACAACAGCGCGGGAGCCGTGGCGGCGGCTGCTGCAGCGGCCGGATACGTGGTGCTGCGCGACCGAGCGGTGGCCCACCGGTGAACGCCCGGAGGTTCTGGGCCGCGATCTCCGGCGGCCTGCTCGTGTGGGTCCTCGTGCGCAGCCTCGGCAGCGGTGTCCTGGACCTGAGGGTCTACCTCGCGGGCGGCGAGGCGTGGCTCGCGAGCACCGGCCTGTACACCGCGTACTTCCACGCGCCGGGCGGGTTGCCGTTCACCTACCCGCCCTTCGCGGCGATGCTGTTCAGCGCCCTGACACCGCTTCCCCTGGCCGCCGCGGCGCTGCTGTTCACCGCACTGGGCATCGGCCTCTTCACGGCGGCCGCCCGCACCTGGGCGGGGTTCGGCGTGATCGCGCTGTGCCTGCTGCTCGAACCCCTGCGCGTCACCCTCGACCTCGGCCAGGTCAACCTGGTCCTGCTCGGCCTGGTCGCCGCCGACTGCCTGCTGCCGCGCACGCCCTGGCCGCGGGGAGCGCTCGTCGGCCTGGCCGCCGCGATCAAGCTGACCCCGGCGGTCTTCGTGCTGTTCTTCCTGTGCCGCAAGCGCTGGAAGCCCGCCCTCACCGCCGTCGCGACGTTCGTGGCGTGTGCCGCGCTGGCACCCGGCCAGGCGAAGCAGTTCTGGTTGCACGCGATGCTCGACCCGGACCGCGTCGGCGGTGTCGCCTACAGCGCGAACCAGTCGTTGCGCGGCCTGTTCTCCCGGCTCGGCGCACCGGAGTCCACCTGGATCGTCGCGGCGGTGGCGGTGCTGGCGCTGACGGTCGTGGTGCTGCCCCGGCTGCGCGACGACCTCACGGCCCTCGTGGCGACGGCGGCGGCCGGGTTGCTGATCTCGCCGGTGTCCTGGTCGCACCACTGGGTGTGGATCGCGCCGGCGTTGGTGTTGCTGCGCGGCCGCGTGAGGATCGCCGTCGTGATGGTGTTCGCGGTGGGGCCGCACTGGTTGTTGCCGACGGCAGGCGACCGCGAGCTCGCGTGGACGTGGTGGCAGCACGTCGTCGGCAACACCTACGTCTGGCTGGGGCTCGCGTTCCTCGGCTGGTGCGCCGTGCGGGTCGGGCAGAGCCGGCTGGACGGGGCTCCCGTCCGGAACCCCGTCCAGCCGCAGCACTAGCGGGCGAACTGGAACCAGTTCACGTTGGCCAGGTCGCCTCCGGTGCCCCCGGTCGCCACCAGGTACAACCGGTGCACCCCGGTCGCGCCCGAGGCCGCGGCCGTGCGGCTCGTCCACGTCTGCCAGCCACCCGTGCTCGCCGCGGAGACGGTCGCGACCAGCGGGCCGGTCGGGCTGTCGAGGCGGAACTGCAGGGTGCCGCCGGCCGTGGAGCCGGAGGCGAGACGCGTGGTCACGGAGGTCGGCGGGGTGGCGCCGAAGTCGACGTCCGCGTAGGCCACGTAGTCGCCCGGCGTCAGGTAGCCGACGTTCTGGCCGCAGCCCGAGTCCGTGCAGCGCTCGACCTGGGTGCCGCGCTGGTCGTCGTAGTACGAGGCGCCGATGATGTTGTAGGGGTTCTGCGTGGTGGGGAACTGCGCGCCGAAGCCGTGCGGGAAGAGCGGTGTCTTGCCGTCGCCGACGTTGATCGGCTGTTGCGAGGCGCTCTGCATCCACGTGAACGGCAGCGTGCCGGTCGGTTTGTGGTCGCCGAACAGGACGTCCGCCACGCCGTTGCCCTCGGTGCCGGGCAGCCAGGCCGCCACGAGGGCGTGCCACTGCGGCAGTTGCGCGGCGATGTCCAGCGGGCGGCCGGAGACGAGCACCACGACGACCGGGACACCGGTGGCGCGCAGCGTGTTCAGGGTCGCGACGTCCTCGGCGTCGAGGCCCAGGCTCCCCGGCCGGTCACCCGCGCCCTCGGTGTACGGGGTCTCACCGATGACGGCGATCGCGGCGTTGTAGGTGCCGTCGATCCCGGTGCCGTTGCGGTTGTACGTCACCGTGGTGGACGACGAGACGGCCGAGCGGATGCCCTGCAGCACAGTGGTCCCCGGCGTGACCGGCCCGCTGCCGCCCTGCCAGGAGATCGTCCAGCCGCCGCTCTGGTAGCCGATGTTGTCGGCGCTCTTGCCCGCGACGAAGATCTTCGACGCGGTCTTCGGCAGGGGGAGGACGCCGTTCTGGTTCTTGAGCAGCACCTGCGACTTGCGGACGGCCTCGCGGGCCAGTGCGCGGTGAGCGGCGTTGCCGACCGTCGGGGTGTAGGCGCGGTCGGTGAGCGGCTTCTCGAACAGGCCCAGCTCGAACTTCTTGGTGAGGATGCGGCGGTTGGCGTCGTCGATGCGCGACATCGGCACGCGGCCCGCCTGCACCTCCTGCTTGAGGTACGTGATGAAGGTGCGCCACGCGGACGGCACCATGATCATGTCCAGGCCCGCGTTGATCGAGTCGCGCACCTCGGCGGGGGTGAAGCCGGGCTGGCCGTCGATCTGGTCGATCGCGTTCCAGTCCGACACGACGAGGCCGCCGAAGCCGAGCTCGTTCTTCAGCACGTCGGTGATGAGGTACTTGTGGCCGTGCAGCTTCGTGCCGTTCCAGCTGCTGTAGGTGATCATCACCGAACCGACGCCGCGGGCGACGGCCTCGCGGAACGGCGGCAGGTGCGTTGCCCGCAGCTCGGCCTCGCTGACCTGCGTGTTGCCCTGGTCGGTGCCGCCGGTCGTGCCGCCGTCGCCGATCCAGTGCTTGGCCGTCGCGAGCACCGAACCGGGGTCCGAGAGCTTCGCGCCCTGCAGGCCGGCGATCATCGTCGTCATCGACGTCGCGTCCTGCGGCGTCTCGCCGAACGACTCGTAGGTGCGGCCCCACCGGTCGTTGCGCGCGACGCAGAGGCACGGCGCGAAGTCCCAGTCGATGCCGGTGCCCGACACCTCCTCGGCCGTGGCGCGCCCGATCCGTTGCACCAGAGCGGGATCACGCGTCGCGCCCAGGCCGATGTTGTGCGGGAAGATCGTGGCGCCGACGACGTTGTTGTGGCCGTGCACGGCGTCCACGCCGTAGATCATGGGAATTCCCAGCGGGGTGGCCAGAGCCGCGCGCTGGAAGTCGTCGTACATGTTCGCCCACGACGTGGCGTTGTTCGGCGACGGCGCGGAACCACCGCCGGACAGCAGCGACCCGATCCGGAAGTTCGTCAGGTCGGCGTTGCTCACCGCGTTGCGCTCCGCCTGCGTCATCTGCCCGACCTTCTCGTCGAGCGACATGCGGCCGAGCAGGTCGGCGACGCGGGCCGCGACGGGCTGCGCCGGGTCCTTGTAGATCGGGTCGGCCGCGGCGGCCGCGGGAGTCGGGATGACGGCGGCACTGAGCAGAAGTGCGGCCGCGAGGAACTTTCTCACAGGGCAGACCTCCGGTGACTGAGGTCCTGTTTACCTTGCGGCACAACAGGGTTCGTCGAGCGTAACCCTCGTGCGCAAAGTGGTGTAGACCAGCGGGGAACCGGTCCTGGTTCCGGTTCCCCGCACGTCCCTAACGGCACCAGGACTGGACAGTCTCCTCGAAGTCGGGGAACTCCGCCCGCGCCGCGGCCAGCACCTCGGCGGGCGTGCGCGGTGCGGTCCCGGAGTACTTCTCCGCGACCGCGCGCAGTTCCGCGTGCGGCACCCCGCTGTCGGACCCGAACTCGACGGCCTCCTGCGGCCCCACCCCACCCGCGAGCAACCAGAGGAACTCACCGAGGTTCGTCGCCACCGGCCCGACCTCGCCCTCCGACCCGAGGAACACGACGGGCTGAGCGGTCAGCGGCCCCTCGCGCACCAGCCACAGCACCGCGAGCCCACCGGTGCCGTCCTGCCCGAACGGCCGGAACGCGGCACCGTCCAGCTCCTTGTTCCCGGTCCAGGACCGGATCCAGTCGGTCGTCTCCTCGGCGGAGTCGAACTCCTGGTACGGCTCGTAGTCGATGCTGCCCTGCGCGGGGTCCTCGCTCCACGGGAAGTCGATGCCGCTCAAAGCGGCCAGCGCGGCGGGGAAGGCGCGGTCGTCGGTGATCTCCACGCGCGCACGCTACTTCAACGGATCGCCCGTCGACGGCGTCTTGGACGAGGAGAGGAGGCCGACATGCCGATGCCCAGGTGGTGGGGCCGCATCCACGGACGCGTGGCCGGCACGCGGGCCGTGCTCACCCACGTCGGCCGCAGCTCGGGAATGCCCTACCGCACCCCGGTGGGAGCGCACCCGGTCGAGGGCGGCTACCTGGTGCGCGGGCCCGGCTCGGACTGGGTGCGCAACGTGGTGGCGGCCGGGCGCGCGCAGCTCGCGGTCGACGGCGAGGACGTCGACCTGACGGCGCCGCGCGTGGTGGGGGAGGCGGAGGCGTGCGCGGCTCTGGGGGTGAAGGCGCTGCGCGTCGCGGGGTTCGTCCGGATGGACGTCGCCCGCTAGCCTGCGCAGGATGGACGTCCGGCAGTTGCGCTACTTCCTCGCCGTCGTGGACCACGGCAGCGTGAACAAGGCGGCCGCCGTCCTGCACGTCGCGCAGCCCTCCCTGTCCCAGGCGATCCGGGCCCTCGAACGCGACCTCGGCGTCGACCTGTTCCGCCGGGTCGGGCGGCGGTTGGTGCTGGCGGACGCCGGTGAGGCGTTGATCGGGCCCGCCCGGCAGGTGGTGCGGGTGCTCGCCACGGCGCGGGCCAGTGTCGACGAGGTCGCCGGGCTGCGGGTCGGGCGGGTCGAGATCGCGGCCATGCCGTCGCAGGCGGTGGAGCCGCTGGCCCGGATCGTCCAGGCCGTCACGGAGGAGCATCCTGGGCTGTCGGTGGCGGTGGGGCCGCCTCGACGGCCGAGGACGTCGTCGACGCCGTCCGGAGTGGACGGACCGAGCTGGGGCTGCTCGGGGCTCCGGAGCCGTTGCGGGACGCGCGGGTGCGGGTGTGGCAGTTCGGGCGGCAGCGGTTCGTGCTGGTCTGCCCGGCGGGCGGGCCGTTCGCGGCGGGAACCGTGGTGCGGCACGAGGACCTGGCCGGGCAGCGGTTGATCGTCGGGCAGCCCGGCACCGGGATGCGGCGGGTGGTCGACGAGATCCGGGCGTCCGGGGTGGAGCTGACCGAGGTCGTGGAGACCGAGCACCGGGAGGCCATCCTGCCGCTGGTGCTCGGCGGTGTCGGGGTGGCCGTGCTCGCCGACTCGTGGGCGCCGCTCGCGCGCCAGGCCGGTGCGCTCGTGCTGGACCTCGAACCCGCCCGCCACCTGCACCTGGCCCTGGTCACGGGGCACGGTGAGCTGACGCCGGCGGCGAGTGCGTTCCTGCACGTCGCTCATAGCCTGAGCCTCTAACGCTGGGTGGAGCCTGGTCTTGGACGGCGGTGTGCGGCCGGTGGTGTCATCGGGGTCATGGTCACTCACCGCATCGCGCTCATCCCGGGGGACGGAATCGGGCAGGAGGTCACGCCCGCCGCCAGCCGAGTGCTCGAGGCCGTCGGCGCGCGGCACGGCATCTCGTTCTCCTACGACGAGTTCGACTGGTCCTGCGCCCGCTACGCCGAGCAGGACGCGATGATGCCCGCCGACGGCCTCGACCGGATCCGCCACCACGACGCGGTGCTGCTCGGCGCGGTCGGTGATCCCTCGGTGCCGGACCACGTGTCGTTGTGGGGACTGCTGATCCCGATCCGGCGGAGCTTCCGGCAGTACGTGAACCTGCGGCCGGTCAAGGTCTTCGACGGCGTCGAGAGCCCGGTGCGCGGGGCGGGCGCGATGGACCTGGTCGTCGTCAGGGAGAACGTCGAAGGCGAGTACAGCGAGGTCGGCGGGCGGTTCGGGCGCGGGTTCGCGGAGGAGATGGCCGTGCAGGAGTCGGTCTTCACGCGGGCCGGGGTGGAGCGCATCGCCGACTACGCGTTCCGGCTGGCCGGGCGGCGGCGCGGCCACGTGACGTCGGCGACCAAGTCGAACGGGATCGTGCACACCATGCCGTTCTGGGACGAGGTCGTCGCGGAGAAGGCACTGTCCTTTCCGGACGTCACGCTCCACTCCGAACACATCGACGCGTTGTGCGCCAAAGTGGTTCTCGACCCGGCGCGCTTCGACGTCATCGTCGGCTCGAACCTCTTCGGCGACATCCTCAGCGACCTCACCGCCGCCGTCGCGGGCAGCATCGGCATCGCGCCGTCCGCGAACATCAACCCCGAGCGCGACTTCCCGTCGATGTTCGAGCCGGTGCACGGCTCCGCGCCGGACATCGCGGGCAAGGGCGTCGCCAACCCGCTCGGCGCGATCTGGACCGCCGCGCTGATGCTCGACCACCTCGGCCACCCCGACGCCGCCGCCGAGGTGGAGCGCGCGATCGCGGACGTGCTGGCCACGACCCCGATCCGCACGCCCGACCTGGGCGGCACCGCGTCGACCGGCGAGTTCACCAGCGCCGTGCTGGACTCGCTCCGGTGAGCGTCCCGCTGCCGTTCTCCTACCGCACGGTCGACGCGGACGGCGTGCGCATCCGGTGCGCGATCGCGGGCGACGGGCCGCCGCTGCTGCTCCTGCACGGCTACCCGCAGACCCACGTGATCTGGCACCGCGTCGCCCCGCGGCTCACGGCGGACCACACGGTCGTGCTCACCGACCTGCGCGGCTACGGCGACAGCGACAAGCCCGCCCCCGGCCCGGGAGACCACGAGTACTCGAAGCGCCGGATGGCCCGCGACCAGCTGCTGGTCATGAACGCGCTGGGCTTCGACCGGTTCGGCGTCGCGGGCCACGACCGCGGCGGCCGGGTCGCCCACCGCCTGGCCCTGGACGCGCCCGAGGCCGTGACCGCGCTGGCGGTGCTCGACATCGTGCCCACCCGCCACACCTTCGAGCACGCGGACAAGGACTTCGGCCTCGGCTACTTCCACTGGTTCTTCCTGGCCGCGGGCAACGGCATCCCCGAGCACCTCATCGGCGCCGATCCGAGGTTCTGGATCACCACCCGCATGAACGCCCGGCACCACGGCGGCGCCGCCTTCGACCCGGCGGCCGTCGAGGAGTACGTCCGCTGCTTCTCCGACCCCGCCGCGATCGCCGCGTCCTGCTCCGACTACCGCGCCGCCGCCGGCATCGACCTCGAACACGACGCCGCGGGTGGCGTGGTCGAGGCGCCGCTGCTCGCGTTGTGGGGCGAACACGGCTTCGTCGGCCGCCACTACGACGTGCTGGAGGTGTGGCGGGAGTACGCGCGGGACGTGCGCGGCGAGGCGTTGGACTGCGACCACTACCTGCCGGAGGAACGGCCGGACGAGGTGGCGGCCGCGTTGGGGGACTTCTTCCGGCCCTGACGGTGTCCTGCGGTCGTGGCATGGACGACGCAGAAGCGTGGGTGCCGGACGCGTGCACCCTGCCGACGGCGGACAGGCCGTTCCGCGTGGCGGAGTTCGACGACCTGCTCGCCGGCGCGGTGCGCCACCGCCCGGAGCACACGCGGCTGGTGCTGGAACTGGAGCCGCGGCCGGAGGTCGCGGCACGCGCGGCGGACCTGGCGGTGCGGGAGACGGGCTGCTGCTCGTTCTTCACGTTCGAGCTGACGGCGACCGGTGGAGCGCTGAGCCTCGCGATCTCGGTGCCGCGGTCGCGGGCCGAGGTGCTGGACGCGCTGGCGACGAGGTGAGGGGATAGCGTCCTGATCGTCCGATCGGGAGGGTGTCGTGCCGGGCTTCGTCGCGGGGGTGGAACGTCACCAGGTCGCCGTGTACCTCGGCGCGCTGGCGGCAGGCGGTGTGGCCGGGTGGTCGGCGCCGGCGGCGGGACCGGCGCTCGAACACCTCATCAACCCCGTACTGGCGGTCCTGCTGTACGTGACGTTCCTGCAGGTCCCGGTGGCCGAGCTGGGGCGGTCGCTGCGCTCGGGCCGGTTCCTCGCGGCCGCGCTCGTCGTGAACTTCGCCGTGGTGCCGTTGGTGGTGGCCGCGATGTTCGCGTTCTTGCCCGCGGATCAGGCCGTGCGGATGGGCGTGCTGTTGGTGCTCCTCACGCCGTGCGTCGACTACGTGATCGTGTTCAGCGGACTGGCGGGTGCCGCCAACCAGCGGTTGCTCGCCGCCACGCCGTTGCTGCTCCTCGCGCAGATGGTGTTGTTGCCTGGCTATCTGCTGCTCTTCCTCGGTGACGACCTGGCCGTGATCGAGCCCGGTCCGTTCGTCGAGGCCTTCGTCGTGCTGATCGCGGTTCCGCTGGCGCTGGCGTGGCTCACCCAGGTGTGGGCGGGCCGGTTGATCGGCGCGATCAGCACGTCGATGGTGCCGTTGATGGCGGTGACGCTGTTCACCGTGGTGGCGTCGCAGGTGCCGAAGCTCGGTGGAGACCTGCCGCAGGTCGTGCGGGTGGTGCCGTTCTACGTGGCGTTCCTCGTGGTGATGGCGTTCGGCGGGCTCGCGGTCGCCAGGTTGTTCCGCCTCGGCGTGCCGGACGCTCGTGCGGTCGTGTTCACCGGGGGCACCCGCAACTCGCTGGTCGTGCTGCCGCTGGCGCTGGCGCTCGACGACGTCGCCGCGGTCGTCGTGGTCGCGCAGACGCTGGTCGAGGTGGTCGGCATGGTCGTCTTCGTGCGGGTGGTGCCGCGGCTGGTGCCGTCACGCGCGCGCCCGGCGGACGCTCGCTCCTGAGCAGTTCTTCTACGATGAACCGATGAGGTGCGGCTGGGGGCTGCGGTGGCCGGACGCCGTGCTGTGGGTGGTCCTGGTGGTGCCGTTGGTCCCCGGAGCCGTGGGTGATCCCGTCGAGCTGGTCGCCGGTCTGGTCCTGCTGACCGCCGCGGTGGTGCTCTTCCCGAGGTTTCCGGTGTGGACGGTCTGCGCGCTCGTCGCGGCCGCGGCGATACCGGCGCTGGTGCTGGCCCCGACCGTGACGAGTCCGCCGTGGGTCTGGCCGATCCTCGCGGCCGGGGCGTTCGGGTTCCGCGCGGGCCGGCGGGTCGCGGACCCGGTGCTCGTGCCGCTGGTCGCCGTGCTGCTGGCGGGGCTGCCGGTCAGCATGCTCGCGGACGGCTCGGTGCGGGGAGGGTTCGGCCTGGTCTTCGGTGTCTACGACTGGTTCCTGGTCGTGCTGGTCGTGCTGGTCGTGGTCCTCGGACCGTGGCTGCTGGGCCGGTACCTCAGGGTGCGCGCCGAGCTCACGTCAGCGGGACTGGACCAGGCCGCGCTGCTCGAACGGACCCGCATCGCACGGGACATGCACGACTCGCTCGGCCACGAGTGGGGGCTGATCGCGTTGCGCGCGGCCGCTCTCGAGGTGTCGCCGGACCTGCCCGAACACCATCGGGCGGCGGCCGGTGAACTGCGAGCCGGAGTCGCGGCGGCGACCGAACGGCTGCAGGAGATCATCGGGGTGCTGGGGCCCCGGGACGAGCGGCCCGACACCGGCGCGCTCGTGGAGCACGCGGCCGCGGCGGGCATGGAGGTGTCGTGGACCCCGGCCGAGCGGTCACCCGAGGTCGTCGAACGCGCCGTGCACCGGATCGTCCGGGAAGGACTGACGAACGCGGCCAGGCACGCGCCGGGAGCACCGGTGAGCGTGCGGGTGGAACGGCTGCACGCCAGCACGAAGGTCACCGTGGCGAACGGACCGGCGACCCGCGAACCCGATCCGGCCGGTGGCGGCACCGGGCTGGTGGACCTGGCCGAACACACCCGGCTGCTGGGCGGCACGCTCACCGCCGAGCCGCGCGACGGCGGGTTCGCGCTGGTCGCCGAGCTGCCGCACGACGCAAGGCCCGCCACCGTCGCCCGGCCCGCCCGCCGCGACCTGGCCGGCGTGGCCCGAGGCCCCGTGCTGGCGGGCCTCTCCGTCGCGGTGCTCGCGATGGCGCTCTACGCCACCGTCGGCGCCGGCAACAGCCTCGACCCCGCTACCTTCGACGAGATCCGGCTCGACGCGCCGCGCGCGGAGGTCGAGGCGCGCCTGCCACCGTTCCAGATCCTGGGGGACCCCGAACGCATGCTGTCCGACCCGCCGCCGGGCGCCGACTGCCGCTACCACTGGTCGACCGAGCAGACGGACGACCGGCTCTTCTTCCGCCTGTGCTTCGCCGCGGACCGGCTGGTGCTCAAGGAGACCGTGCCGCGCAGCGCGATCTCGGCGGGGCAGGCGCGGTGATCCGCGTGCTGCTCGCCGACGACGAACCCCTGACCAGGGCCGGGGTGCGCGCCGTGCTCGGCGCCGAGCCCGAGTTCGAGGTGGTCGGCGAGGCGGCCGACGGACGTGAGGCGGTCGACCTCGCGCAGGCGCACCGGCCGGACGTCGTGCTGCTCGACATCATGATGCCGCGCCTCGACGGGCTGGCCGCGGCGGCCGAGATCCGCCGCACCGTCCCGGACACCGGCGTGATCATGCTGACGACCTTCTCCGAGGACGAGCACATCGCCCGCGCGTTCGACGGCGGCGCCAGTGGGTTCCTGCTCAAGACCGGAGATCCGAGGGAACTGTTCGCCGGGGTCAGGGCCGTCGCGGAGGGGGCCGCGTACCTGTCGCCGAAGATCGCGCACTGGGCGATCCGGCGGCTGGGCGGCGAACGGGTGTCCGGCGCGGCGCGCGCACGGGACCTGGTCGCGGGGCTCACCGAGCGCGAACGCGAGGTGCTCGCCCTGGTCGGCGCCGGGCTGCCCAACGCCGAGATCGGGCGGCGGCTGCACGTCGTGGAGGGCACGGTGAAGGTGTTCGTCAGCTCCATCCTGCGCCGGCTCGAGGTGCCGAACCGGGTGCGTGCCGCGATCATCGCGTTCGAGGCGGGGCTGGTCGACCGGGACTGACCTATGTCTTCCGGTCAGTGCGCCGGGTGGCGTTCGACAGATGCCGGTCGGTGGGGGTGATCGACAGGCTGGGTCGCATGAAGATCAGGTACAGGGCCCGTGTCGCGGCGGTGTGCGTGGGGATGCTGGGGGTGGGGGTCGCTCCGGCCTCGGCCGAGATCGGCGCCACCGGCTCGCTCGCGGCTTCGGCCGATACTGCCGGCGGCTCGCCCACGAGGTTCACCGACCGCTCGCCTGCGGCCTCCGCCGCCACCGCTCCCGACACCACCGCTCCCACCGCCACCGGCTCGCCCACCACCTCCATCGAGCTCACCCTGCCGCGTCCGTCGGGCCCCTTCCCCGTGGGCACCACCGAACTCCACCTGGTCGACCCCACCCGCGCCGACCCGTGGGCGCCGAACCGGTCGCGCGAGTTGATGATCTCCCTCTGGTACCCCGCGCTGCCCTCCCACAGGCCGCCGGCCCGCCACCTCAGCCCGGGCATCGCGGCGTTCTACGACCAGACCTCCGCAGCCTCCGTCGGGCTGGCCCCCGGTGTCGCCGACTTCGCGGGCACCGCCACCCACGCGAAGGTCTCGCCTCCGCTGCCCGGACGCCGTCCGGTGGTCCTCTACTCGCCGGGGCGCGGGCAGTCGCGGTCGTTCGGCACCACGCTCGTCGAGGACCTCGCGAGCCGGGGCTACCTCGTCGTGACGATCGACCACACCTTCGCGGGGCCGGTGGAGTTCCCCGACCGCGTCGAGCTCCCGGTCCGCGGCGCGGACACGGCGCTGATGATGCGGGAACGGGTGCGCGACACGAGTTTCGTGCTGGACCGGCTCGCCGCCACCGGGCTCGACGTGTCGGAGGTCGGCATGGCCGGGCACTCGATGGGCGGGTTCACCGCGGCCGAGGCGATGCTCAGCGACCGGCGCATCGCCGCGGGGGCCAACCTCGACGGCGGCCTGGACCCGAGGTCGGGTCAGGCGAGCGCGCGGGGTGCCGACCGGCCGTTCCTGCTCATGGGCGGCGGGACCAGCGGTGCGGACGACCTGCCGCACGACCACGTGCACGCACCGGACTGGGCGTCGTTCTGGGCGAACTCGACGGGCTGGAAACGGGACGTGCACCTGCGCGAGGCGGAACACGCGAGCTTCACCGACGCCCAGGTGCTGCTGCCCCAGATCAACCGGAAGCACCCGCTGCCCGCCGACCGGCTCGCGGCGGCGATCGGCACCATCGACGCCGGCCGAAGCCTTGCCGCGCAACGGGAGTACGTCGCCGCCTTCTTCGACCTGCACCTGCGCGGGCGGTCCACCACCCTGTTCGACGGCGACTCGCCCGCCCACCCGGACGCGAGGCTCGTCCCGTGACCGCGTTCCTCGACTGGCTCGCGAACCTGCCGCAGGTCTGGGTGGTCGTCGCGGCCGGGCTGCTGGTGTTCGGCGAGTGCACGCTCGGGCTGGGGTTCATCGCGCCCGGCGAGACCGGGTTGTTCGTGCTCGGCACCACCGCGACGAGTCCGCCCGCGTTCGTGGTGATGTGGCTGGTGACCACGGTGTGCGCGGTCGGTGGCGACTCGGTCGGGTTCTGGCTCGGCAGGCGGTACGGCACGCGGCTGCGCGAGTCGCGGATCGTGCGGCGGCACGGCGGGCGGCACTGGGACCGCGCCACCGCCTTCCTGCGGCGACGGGGAGCCGTCGCGGTGCTGATCGCGATCTTCCTCCCCGTCCTGCGCACGCTGCTGCCCGCGGCCGCGGGGGCCGCCGGACTGCCGTACCGGACGTTCCTGCCCGCCGTGCTCGCCGGCGCGACCGGGTGGTGCGCGCTGCACATCGGGCTCGGCGCCGCGGCGGGGGAGACGGCCCGCAGGATCGAGAAGATCGTCGGCACCGGAAGCACGGTCGTGGCCGCCGTGGTGGTCGTCGTGGCCGTGGTCGTGGTCCGGTCAGGAATCGAGAAGCACCGGGCACGGGATGGCGCCTAGCGTTTCCGGCATGACCTCACTCGACGCGATCACCCTCGAAGTGGCCGACCTCGCGGCCGCCGAACGCTTCTACGCCAACGCTTTCGGGCTCGGCCCGCTGCTGCGCCTGCGGGCGTCGCAGGAACCGGCCACGGGATTCCGCGGCTTCACCCTGTCCCTCACGGTCGCGCAGCCCGCCGACGTGGACCTGCTGGTCGGGAACGCCCTCGACGCGGGCGCGACCGCGCTCAAGCCCGCCGCGAAATCGCTGTGGGGCTACGGCGGTGTCGTGCAGGCGCCGGACGGCACGATCTGGAAGGTCGCGACCTCGGCCAGGAAGAACACCGGGCCGGCCACCGGCGAGATCGGCGACGTGGTGCTCCTGCTCGGCGCGACGGACGTGGCCGCCAGCCGGCAGTGCTACCTCGACCACGGGTTCACCGTCGAGAAGAGCTTCGGCCGCATGTACGTCCAGTTCGCCGCCGCGGGTGCGGTGAAGCTCGGGCTGTACCGGCGGCGTGCCCTCGCGAAGGACGCCGGGGTGGCGCCGGAGGGGTCCGGCTCGCACCGGATCGAGCTGCACGGAGCCGGGCGGTTCACCGACCCCGACGGGTTCGCGTGGGCGTCAGGGCAGCCGGTCGGCCAGCTCGGCGCGTGAGCGGATGCCGAGCTTCGTGTAGACCTTGCGCAGGTGGTACTCGATGGTCTTCGGGCTCAGGAACAGGGCGGCGGCGACCTCGCGGGTGGTCTTGCCCTCGGCGAGCAGGAGCGAGACCTGCAACTCCTGCGGCGTCAGGGTTTCGCCCTGCTTCCTGCGCTGGATCGTCTCGCCGGTGGCGCCCAGCTCGACCGCGGCGAGGTCGGCCCAGCGGGCGGCGCGCAGGTTCTCGAACGTCTCCAGGGCGGCGTGCAGGTGCGGCCGGGCGTCCACCCTGCGCCGGGCCCGTCTCAGGCGGGCGCCGTAGGCGAGCCGGGTGCGGGCGGTCTCGAAGTCGTCCAACGTCCTCGCGTGGTGGCGCAGAGACGCCTCGAAGTGTGTGTCGAACCCGTCCTCGCTGAGCATGCCGAGTGTCCGCTCGGCACGGCCCAGCGCCCACGGCTGGCCCTTCGCGGCGGCCTCGGCCCGGTAGCGCCGCGCCACCTCCCGGGCGTCGTCGCGCCGGCCCAGGCGGACCATCGCGTCGGTCAGCTCGGGTGCCGGTGACAGGTCCGGGTCGGTGAGCCGCAGGTCCTCCAGCAGGGCGGCGAGCTCCTCCAGGTGCGCCAACGCCTTGAGCGGGTCGCCGAGCCCGAGTTCCAGTTCCCCCAACGCGAACAGCGACCAGACCCGTCCGATGTGGATGTCACGGGCGCGGCAGATCGGCAACGCCTCCGCGACGAGCGCACGGCACCGCTCCTCGTCGCCGAGCCGCGCCCGCAGCCACGCGAGCCCGGCCAGGCACATCGCGAGGTCGGTCTCCTGACCGGTCTCCCGCGCCAGCCGGGTGGCCTCGTCGTAGGTCGCCTCCGCGCGGACCCACTGGTTGGTCGTGGCCTCGTCCCGCGCGACGTGGAACAGCAGCGCGGGCAGCGTTCCGACGGCGGTCTCCGCGCGCGCGTCCGCGACGACGCGGCGCAGCTCCTCGCCGGAGTCCGCGTCGCGCAGGAACAGCGGGCCGATCATCAGCCACGACACGCGGCGCCGGTCGTCGCGCAGCAGCCCGGTGGAGGCGAGCAGGCCGACGCCCGCCCGGATCTGGTCGGCGCCGCCGCGGTTGGCGAGGATCCGCGCGACACCCGCCGCCATCTGGCCGAGGCCCCGGGCCTTCGGTGTCACCACCCCGTCCAGCAGGGCCTCGATCTCGTGCGCCAGCTCGACACCCGACCTGGTGTCGCCGAGGTAGAAGCACGCGTGGACGGCGTCGGCCAGGAGCACCACCGCCGAGTCGGCGTCGGCGGACTCGCGGGCGGCGATCCGGCAGAGGTCGCGGGCCTCGGTCAGCGAACCGGTGCGGGCCGCGATCGCCGCCCGCAGCTCGACGGCCCCCGCCTCGCCGCCCACCTCGTCCAGCAACGAGACCGACCGCCTCGTCTCACCGGCGAGCCACGCCGACTCCGCCGCCGCCACGCACAACGAGGCGTGCCGCGACACGTCCGGGCTCAGCCGCGCGGCGCGTTCGAACGCGGCCGCGGCGACGTCGTGCGCACTCCGTTCGTGGGCGCGCCGGGCGGCCTGCACGAGGAGGTCGGCGACCTGGGCGTCCGGTCCGACGACCGACTCCGCCCGGTGCCAGGCGTGCCGGTCGGCGTCGTGCGGTCCGACCGCCTCGGCCACCGCGCGGTGGATCACCCGGCGGCGGCGCGGATCGGTGTCCCCGTAGACGGCCGCGCGGATCAGCGGGTGCCGGAACTCGACGCGGCCGCCGGCGATCCGCACGAGTCCGGCGCTCTCGGCCTCGGCCAGCGCGTCGACCGCGATCCCGAGCACCCGGCACGCCGACGCCACCACCCGCAGATCGGTGCCCGCCACCGACGCCACCGCCAGCGCGGCCCGTCCACCGGCACCCAGCGACCGCGCCTGCGAGGCGAACGCGCGGGCCAGCTCCGCGGACACCGGCAGCGGCGCCTCGGGGGAGAGGTGCTCGAGCCGGGACCCCGCCAGTTCGATCAACGCGAGCGGGTTCCCGGCCGTCGCGCGGTGCAGCCGCGCGATCAGCTCCGGCGACACCGGGACGTCCGAACGGCTCGACACCAGCTCGTCCGCGGCGGCCAGGTCGATGCCGGTCAGCGCCAGCGCAGGCAGCGGCGGGTCCGGCGACCGCGTGGTCGCGAGCAGCACGACCGGGTCGGCGACGAGCCTGCGCGCCGCGAACGCCAGCGCGTCCGCCGACGACCCGTCGACCAGGTGCAGGTCGTCGAGCAGCACGGCGACCGGCCGTTCCTCGGCGAACCGGCAGAGCAGGCTGAGCGTGGCGGCGCCGACCGCGAACCGGTCGATGGCGGGCCCCGGCCGCAACGCGAGTGCGACGGACAGGGCCTGCGCCTGCGGGCCGGGGATCTCGCCGAGACGACCCAGGGCGGGCCGCAGGACCTGGTGCAGTGCCCCGAACGGGATCTCCTTCTCCGACTCGATCCCGGCCGCCCGCAGGACGTTCATGCCGACGGCCGACTCGGCCGCGAACCCGAGCAGCGCGGTCTTGCCGACACCGGGCTCACCGGTGATCGCGAGGGCGCCACCGTGCCCGATCCGAGCGCTCGCGACGAGTCGCTCGATCCGCTGCCGCTCCGAGTCGCGCCCGATCAGCACACGGGGGAGTCTAGGTCGGCCCAGGCACTAGGTGGGGCACCTGATGCGACCGTCCCGTTGGCGCTCATAGGTTCCGACCCTCACATGGAGGGAAGAGCAGATGACCACGACAAGACCCGAGGTCGACACCGACAAGCTCATGCAGTTCGTGTTCCGGGCCGTCGACGAGGTCGGCGCCACGCTCAACGCCGCTCTTGTCGTCATGGGCGACAAGCTCGGCTACTACCGCGCCATGGCCGACGGCGAGCCGGTCAGCGCCGCCGAGCTCGCGGACCGCAGCGCGACCGCCGAGCCGTACGTGCGGGAGTGGCTGAACGCCCAGGCCGCCGGCGGATACGTCACCTACGACCCCTTGACCGGCCGGTACGCGCTCCCCGTCGAGCACGCGGTGGCGCTCACGGTCGAGGACAGCCCCGCGTTCCTGCCCGGCATGTTCCAGATCGCACTCGGCACCGTGCACGACGCCGGACGCGTGCTGGAGGCGGCCCGCAGCGGGTCCGGGGTCGGCTGGCACGAGCACGACACCGACGTGCACGTCGGCTGCGAGCGGTTCTTCCGGCCGAGCTACGCGGCGAACCTGGTCGGGAGCTGGCTGCCCGCGCTCGACGGCGTGATCGCGAAGCTCGAGAGAGGCGCCAAGGTCGCCGACGTCGGTTGCGGCCACGGCGCATCAACGATCCTGATGGCGCAGGCCTTCCCGAACTCCACCTTCACCGGCTCGGACTACCACCCCGAGTCGGTCCGGATCGCCCGCGAACGGGCGGAGGCCGCCGGGGTCGGCGACCGCGTCACGTTCGAGGTGGCGTCCGCCAAGGACTTCAGCGGCACCGGCTACGACCTCGTGACCATGTTCGACTGCCTGCACGACATGGGCGACCCGGTCGGCGCGGCACGACACGTGCGGGACGCCGTGGCACCCGACGGCACGTGGATGATCGTCGAACCGATGGCGGGCGACCACGTCGAGGACAACCTGAACCCCGTCGGCCGCACCTACTACGGCTTCTCCACGTTGCTGTGCACGCCTGCCTCGCTGTCGCAGGACGTCGGACTCGCGCTCGGCACGCAGGCCGGGCCCGCGCGGATCCGCGACGTCGCGGTGGCCGGCGGGTTCACCCGGTTCGCCGGGGTGGCCGGGACGCCGTTCAACCAGGTCCTCGAAGTCCGGCCGTGAACGCCGAGCCGCGCCCGGTGCGCGAGGCCGACCGGTCGGGGTTCGCCGAGCGCGCCGGGGTGCGGCTCGCGTTCCGCGTGTACGACAACCCCGGCCGGCCGACCGTGCTGCTCATGCCGACGTGGTCGATCGTGCCGTCGAGGTTCTGGAAGGCGCAGGTCCCGTTCCTGTCCCGGCACTTCCGGGTCGTCACGTTCGACGGGCGGGGTTCCGGCGAGTCCGACCGGCCGGTCGGCGGTGAGTCCTATGTGGATTCCGAGTGCGCTGAGGACGCGATCGCGGTTCTCGACGCGACGAACACCGACCAGGCCGTGCTGGTGGCGTTGTCGCGCGGGGACGCCTGGTCCGTGCTCGCCGCCGCGAAGCATCCCGAGCGGGTCAGCGGAATTGTGGCTGTCGGCCCGGCCAGCGGGTCGCTCATCGGCGTCCAGGAGCAGGAGAGGCTGGCCTGGGAGTCGGGGGACGGGCCGTACAGTCGGCAGCACTGGCTGAACGGCGGCTACGACGACTTCACCGAGTGGTTCTTCGCGAGGATGTTCGCCGAGCCCCACTCCACGAAGCAGATCGAGGACGCCGTGCGGTGGGCGCACGAGATCGAGCCCGCCACGCTGGTGGACACGACGGCCGGACGGCTCGCCTCGGCGTCCGTCGAGGACGCCTGCCGCGAGGTCCGCTGCTCGGTCCTCGTGATCCACGGGACCGCCGACCTGATCCGACCGCACGCCATCGGTGAACGCCTCGCCGAACTCACCGGCGGCTCGCTCGTGCTGGTCGACGGCGCCGGGCACGGCGTGCACGCCCGCGACCCGGTGCGGATCAACCTGCTCATCAAGGACTTCGTCGACCGGGTGCACCCCGTCGCGCACCGGAAGCGGGTGTCGCGCGTCCGGCCGCCGCGAGCGCTGTACCTGAGCTCCCCGATCGGCCTCGGCCACGCCCGGCGCGACCTCGCCATAGCCACCGAACTGCGCAAACTCCACCCGCGGCTGGAGGTCGACTGGCTCGCACAGCATCCCGTCACCGAGGTCCTCGGACCCGCGGGGGAGCGCGTGCACCCGGCGTCGGCGTGGCTCGCGAACGAGTCATCACATGTGGAGGAGGACGCCGGCGAGCACGACCTGCACGTGTTCGGGGCGTTCCGGCGCCTGGACGCGGTGCTGGTGAACAACTTCATGGTGTTCCACGACCTGCTGGAGGCCGAGCGGTACGACCTGGTGATCGGCGACGAGGCCTGGGAGGTCGACCACTTCCTGCACGAGAACCCCGAGCTGAAGCGGTTCTCCTTCGCGTGGCTGACGGACTTCGTCGGCTGGCTCCCGATGCCGGACGGCGGCGCCCGCGAGCAGCGCCTGGCCACCGACTACAACCTGGAAATGATCGAGCAACGGGCCCGCCACCGCCGCGTGCGCGACCGGTCGGTGTTCGTCGGCGACCCGGACGACGTGGTCCCGCTGCACTTCGGCGAGGGGCTGCCCGCGATCCGCGAGTGGACGGAGCAGAACTTCGACTTCTGCGGCTACGTCACGGGGTTCGACCCGCCGGAGGTGGCGGCGCGAACCTCGGAGGAGAAGGTCTGCGTGGTCACGGTCGGCGGTTCGGGCGTCGGGTCGTCGTTGCTGCGGCGGGTGCTGGACGCCGTGCCACTCGCACGGAGGAAGGTGCCCGGGCTGAGGTTCCTGGTCGTCACCGGGCCGCGCATCGACCCGGCTTCGTTGCCGGACGTCCCAGGCGTGGAGCTGCGCGGGTACGTGCCGGACCTGCCGCGGCACCTCGCCGCGTGCGACCTGGCGGTGGTGCAGGGCGGCCTGACGACGTGCATGGAGCTGACCGCCGCCCGGCGCCCGTTCCTCTACGTTCCGCTGCGCCACCACTTCGAACAGAACTTCCACGTCCGGCACCGGCTCGAACGCTACGGAGCGGGCCGGTGCATGACGTACGAGGAGGTAGCTGACCGGGAGGTGCTGGCCGCCGCCATGGCCGAGGAGATCGGGCGCGAGGTCGGCTACCGGGAGGTGGAGGCGGATGGAGCGGCACGGGCGGCGGCGCTGCTCGCGGAGCTGCTCTGAGACGGACGCCGAGGCTGCGGCACGACCGCCTCGGCGGACATCACGCCTGGTCGTTCGCCCGGTCGTCCGCCGCCGCGGTCTGGGTCAGCACCGCGACCGTCTCCTCCAGACCGCGCTGCACCTCGTCCCCCTTGGCCTCCCGCACGCTGTGCAGGCTGATCGTGAGACGCGACCGGCCGGCCGCCACCTCCTCGACCTGCAGTTCGCCGTGGTAGTCGTCCGGGCCCTCGGCACCCCACTCGAGCGTTCGCCGGGAGGCGTCCGGCCGGACCCACGCCTCACCCTCGACGTGGTGGCCGTGCACCTCGGCCTCCACGTGCACCTGCTCACCGCCCTCGGGCTCGGCGGCGGTCATCTGCGGGAAGTACCGGGGCAGGTTCGTGGGGTCGGCCAGGAACGCGAACAGGGTGTCGGCCGGGATGTCCGCCTCAGCTGTGTGCGTGTACGTCGTCATGGCGCTCGGGGTACCCGGTCTCCCTGACGGCGAACACGTCCCGCGTGCGCGCCACCTGTTCGTGCCACCCGCGCTGGTCGCGGCGGAACACGGGCAGGACGAACGCGCCGCCCACGAACAACGCCACGACGACCAGGTCCCACCAGCCGATGTCGATGAGCGGCGACACGACGGTCGCGTAGGCCATGAAGCCGGTGAAGCCCAGCAGTTCGCGCAGGGCGAGCTGGAGCGGGTTGGCGCGCGAGCCGTCGTCAGAACGGATCCGGTAGTGCAGCAGGATCCCGCCGATCGTCACGCCGTTCGCCGCGGCGGGCAGCACGACCCGCGACGCCACCAGCACGCAGACGGCCCAGCGCGGGTCCGAGTGCAGCCACAGCTTCGCGACGACGATCACCAGCACGAGCTCGGCGACCAGGCCGATGAGCCTGCGGGGGATGGTCACGGTGGTCGGCGGCGCGGTCGACTCGTCGGACGACGGCACCCTGGGCACGACGAACGCGGCCGGCGCCATCATCCAGCCCAGGACTCCGCCGAAGGTGTTCGAGATGAGGTCGTCGACGTCGGCGATGCGGTACGGGCACGGGTAGAAACCGAGGTTGCCGGTGTACTGCACGACCTCGATGGCGAGCGACAGCCCCAGGCTGATCGCGATGACGGCCAGCGGGCCCTTGCCGTACGCCTTGCGCAGCACCACGCCCAGCGGCACGAACAGCGCGACGTTGAACAGCTGCTGCAGGAACGCCTGCGACTGGACCATCGCGAGGATGCCGGAACGTCCGTAGGCCGCCATGTTGTTGCTCATGTCGGTGACCCACTGGAACGGGACCGTGGACAGCATCTGCTCGCCCGTGCACAGGTTCCCGACGTCGCGCGGGAACGGCAGGAAGATCAGCGCCAGGGCGACCAGGCCGTAGGCCAGCAGGCCGTACAGCACGAACGCCCTGCGCGGCTCGACCCGCCGGAAGCGGAAGTAGTGCAACAGGACCAGGGGCACGAGGACCAACAGCCCGACACCCACGAACGCCAGGAAACCGGTCCGGGCGGTCTCCCAGTACGACGCCATCATGAGGGGCTCATTGCCCGCTGTCGTTGACGGCCAAACCACGATCCGCGAAGTTGCGGCGAATGGCTCAGCCGCGCCGTGCGAGGTAGACCGTGTTCGTCGACTCCCTGTCCTGCAACGGGTTGGGGAAGCGGACCACCTCGGCCCGCACGTCGGTGAAGACCGTCGCGAGGGTGGCGGCGTACTCGTCCTCGGGTGGGTCGTTGGACCACAGCGCGAACACCCCGCCGGGCGCGACCAGGTCCGCGAGCCGCCGCGAGCCCTCGGGGCCGTACAGGTCGGCGTTGGTGGGGTGCAGGAGGTGCCGCGGGGAGTGGTCGATGTCGACGACGAGCGCGTCGAGGAGTGCGGGACCGAACCCCTGGCCGGAGCGGACCAGGTCGAAGAAGTCGCCGTGCACCAGGCGGCACCGCTCGTCGGCCGCGAGCGTCCTGCCCGCCGGGATGAGGCCCTGCTCGTGCCACTCGATCACTTCGCTCAACGCGTCGACGACCTGCAACGAGCCCACGCGCGGGTCCTCCAGCACGGTCTGCGCGGTGTACCCGAGTCCGAGGCCGCCCACGACGACGTTCAGCGAGTCGCCGGTCAGTTCCGCGAGCGCGAGGCGGGCCAGCTCGACCTCGGCGACGACGAACATGCTGGACATCAGGAACTCTTCGTTCAGCTTGATCTCGTGGATCTCCCTGCCGGTGCCGGGTTCGAGCCGGCGCCGCAGGGAGAGCTCACCGAGCGGGGTCTGGCGGTAGTCGAGTTCCTGGAACCGAGCACTCATGCGACGGGACGGTACCCCGCGTGCCAGGACCCGATCGGGCGACCGGTCAGCCGGCGAACCGTCCGATCGCGACGAACGCGGCCAGGAGCAGCAGGACCACGTTGACGGGCAACGTCTTCGTGTCGCCGATCCTGAGGTGGACGCGGATGGCGACGACCTGGACGACGACCAGCCCGACGGCCGCGATCGGCGTCAGGACCGGGGCGATGCCGGTGAGCCACGGCAGGACCACTCCGAGAGCGCCGAGCACCTCGACCGCGCCGATGCCCTTCACCGCCCCGTCGGAGTAGTCCTCCGCCCACGCGCCGGTGGACGCGATGACCTGCTCACGCGAGCGCAGCAGCTTGACGAGGCCACTGCCGAGGTAGACCGCCGCCAGCAGGAACTGGGCCACCCACAGCGCGATGTTCATTGCACACTCCGATCCTTACCACTTGTGCGTAGCCTCATCGTGTGTGTGTTTCGAGGGCGCCACAAAAGGCACACGGATGTATGTGTCCAGGACAGGAGCCGTAGCTGTGACGGGGTTCACTCGGGTGAGGAGCTGTCCGCCGCCGATGGACGACGGGGGTGCGGTCCGCGCGGTGCTCGACCGCATCGGCGACAAGTGGAGCCTGCTGGTCGTCGGCGCGTTGCGGGAGGGGCCGCTGCGCTTCGGGGAGCTGGAGAAGGCGGTCACCGGCATCTCGCAGCGCATGCTGACGCTGACGCTGAAGCACCTCGCCGAGGACGGCCTGGTGAGCCGCACGGCCTACGCCGAGGTGCCCCCGCGCGTCGAGTACGAGCTGACCGGGCTCGGGAGGACGTTGATGCCGCTGGTGATCGCGCTCGCGGAGTGGGCGCTGGAGCACAGCGACGAGATCAACGCCCACCGCCGCCGCTAGCGCTCACTCGAAGGAGCAGCCGGGGTTCGGCGTGCTGACCGCGAGCGGGTCGCCGACCGGGGTGCGGTACAGGACCTCCAGCACGAGCGGGGCGCCCGCGAGGTTCCGCCCGAGGTGGACGTACCCGGGGCCGCTGTCCTCGGTGATGACCTGCCCCGGCCGGTAGACGCCGTCGACCGAGCAGTCGGACTCGTGGTGGGTCAGCACGCCCTTCGCGACGACCCCCTTGACCGGTCCGGGGTGGTAGTGCCAGCCGGTGGAGCCGCCCGGCGCGACGGTGATCTCCCTGAGCACGTACCGCGTGTCACCCAGCACGTGGTCGAAGATCGTGACGGCGCTGACCCCGGTGCCCGGTGTGGCGCTCGCGGCGCCCGGTGCCACGACCGCCGCCAGGCCGGCGGCCGCGGTGACGAGCGCGAGTCGCTTGATGATCCGCATGGGGTCGAACGTACTCAGCCGCGGGTGCGTTCGTAATGCCGCGCGACCCTCGCCCGGTTGCCGCAGACGTTGGCGGCGCACCACACCCGGCGCCTGTTCTCCGCCAGGAACAGCATCGAGCAGGTCGGGTCGGCGCACGCCCGCAGCTTCGCGAGCCGCTCCTGGTCGGCGAGCAGCCCGATCGCCTCGCCCGCGATCGCGGCCAGTCCGGGGTGTCCGTTGTAGTCGTCGTGCCACCGGGTCGCGGCGACCGCGCCGGCGCCCCACCCGTCGAGTCGCGGGCTGGTCGGGACGGCGGCCGCGACGGCGTTGAGGTCCGCGATCAGCTGCGGGTCGGGTTCGGCTCCGGTCAGGTGGGCCTCGAACAGGGCCCGCAGCACCGAGCGCAGCCTGCGGGTCGCGGTCATCGCCGGTGGCGGTGCGGCGGGCAGCCGGTCGGCCTGCAGCGCCCACCAGCGGGCGTGGCCGGCCTCGTCCGCGATGAAGTCCTTGACCGGGTCGAGGCACAACGCGTGCGTGTCGACCAGGTCGAGCGCCACCAGCGGTTCCGCGCCCATCACGAAGCCCGCTGCCTGGAAGTCGGACAGTCCCAACGCCCTCTCCTAACGGTTGGAGCGACTGGTTAGACATTAGCAGATTCTCGGTGCGAGACCTTGCGGCGTGCGATCTAACGTGTATACGGTCGTTCTATCCATTAGACCGAATCGAGGAGAACGACATGCCCGCGATCCGCCACCACCACGTCGAGGTCGACGGCCTCAAGGTGTTCGTCCGCGAGGCAGGGGACACGAGCAGGCCCACGATCGTGCTGCTGCCCGGTTATCCGTCGAGCAGTCGCTCCTACGTGCGGCTGATCGACCGGCTCGCCGCGGCCTGGCACGTCGTCGCGATCGACTACCCCGGCTTCGGCTCGTCCGACCCGCTGCCCGGCGAGCCGACGTTCGACCGGCTGGCCGAGGTCACCGGCAGGACGATCGACCTGCTCGGCATCGGCGACTACGCGGTCTACGTGTTCGACTTCGGCTCCCCGGTCGGGTTCCGCATCGCGCTGGAGCACGACCAGCGCGTGCGTGCCGTGATCACGCAGAACGGCAACGCGTACGTCGACGGCCTCGGCCCCGACATGGACGTGCTGCAGAACCACTGGAACGACAGGTCCCAGGACCAGGACAAGCTCGACTGGGTCGTCAGCGCCGAGGGCACGCGGCACCAGTGGCTCGTGGGCGCGAAGGACCCCGCGCACATCGACCCCGAGCAGGCGGTCGCCGACCAGCACGTCATCGACCTGCCCGGCCGCGCCGACTACATGAAGGCACTGCTGTGGGACTACCGGGTCAATCCCGGCCGCTACCCGTCCTGGCAGGAGTGGCTGCGGACCCGTCAGCCGCGGGTGCTCGCGATCTGGGGCCGCAACGACACGTTCTTCGTCCCGGCGGGTGCCGAGGCGTTCCGCCGCGACGTGCCGTCCGCCGAGGTCGTGCTGCTCGACACCGGCCACTTCGCGCTGGAGGAGGAGGTCGACGAGATCGCCGAGCGGGTGAGCGGACTGCTGGCGAAGACCTTCGCCTGATGTCACTTCACCGTGGAAACGGGTGAATCTGCCCATTGGATTTCGCGTCGCTCATTCGGAGCAATCTCCTTTTGGAGCGCTTTTGGAGCTTTCTTGGAACCCGAGGGCAGACTTCTCGATGTCAGTTGCACATCCGAGGGAGGAGCACTCGTGGAGAAGCCCAAGGCGAAGATGAAGCGAATCACCATCCGCAAGGTGGGCCCGGTCCGCCTCACGGCGGCCGCCTGCTCGCAGTACAACGTCAAGCCGGCCTAAGGCGAGACGAGGGTGCGCCGGGTTCCCGGACCCGGCGCACCCGATCCGCGGGGGAGGAACGTCGTGACCGAGTTCGATCTGGACCGCCCGGTGCCGCTGCACCCGCTGGTGTTCCTGGAGGACGGCGACGAGGTGACGATCGGGCGCGCCGATGTCGACTCGTACGGCATCTTCCCCGGTGAGGGCGCCGCGCTCGTGCGCAGACTGGTCGACGGGGACACCCCGCGCCAGGCCGCCGAGTGGTTCGAGCGCGAGTACGGGGAGGAGGTCGACGTCGAGGACGTCCTCGCCGGACTGGACGAGCTCGACCTCATTCGCACCTCCGGCGAGAAGACCGCCGAAACCGCGCCTGTTCGATTCAGCGGGCTCGGTGCCGCTTTGTTCTCGCCTGTCGCGTGGGTGTTGTACTCGGGACTGATCGCCTGGGCGTTGTCGGCGATGGTGTTCGAAGCGGACCTGCGGCCGACTTATCACAGCATCTTCTTCTCCGACTACTACGTGGTCATCCAGGTCGGGTTGTTCCTCGCCGCGATTCCCCTTCTTTTCCTGCACGAGTCGTTCCACGCGCTGGCGGGGCGGCGGCTGGGGGTGCGATCGAGGTTGCGAATAGGGCGGCGGCTCTACTTCATCGTGCTGGAGACCTCGCTCGACGGGCTGGTCGCGGTCCCGCGCGGGCAGCGCTACCTGCCGATCGTCGCCGGGCTGCTGGCCGACGTCCTCGGCATCGCCGCGTGCACCGTCGCCGCCGACCTGACGCGGCACGCGGACGGCTCGCTGTCGGGTCCCGGGCGGTTCCTGCTGGCCGTCGCGTTCGCCGCGCTGCTGCGGGTGGTCTGGCAGTTCTTCCTGTACCTGCGCACGGACATCTATGTGCTCGTGAGCACCGTGCTCGGCTGCGTGGACCTGCACGGGGCCGCCCTGCGGATCGTGAAGAACCGTTTCCGGCGGCTCGCCGGGCGGCCGGAGGAGGACGAGTCCGCGCTGCACCCCGTCGACCGCCGGGTGGCGCGCTGGTACTCGTGGCTCGTCGTCGTCGGCTACACCGCGAGCCTCACGACGTTCGCGCTCGCCGGCGCCCCCGTGCTCTACCGGTTCGTCACCGGCGTCCTCGGCCGGCTCACGGGCGAGGGCGTGCCCACGGCCCAACTGCTCGACTCGATCGTCTTCGGCGCCGTCGCGCTCGCGCAGTGCGCCGTGCTCGGCTGGCTCGTGGTCCGGGAGCGCGTGCGGGCGCGCCGCGACCGCCGCCTGCACCACGTCATCCACTGAAGGGACGCACCGATGGACAGCCGCTACTGGATCCGCGCCGACCGGCGGCGCGACCGGGCAGACGCCCTCGCCGCACTGGACCTCCCGCCGGTCTGGGCGGTCCTCGACGCCCACCGGCGGCTGCGCGGGCCGTACACGGCTGCCGGGTCGCTGCTGCGCCAGATCGCCGACGACCTGCTGGAGCGGTGTCCCGAACTGGGGGAGCGGCACAACATCGAGCTGCTCACGACCACGCCGGAACTGGCCGGCCGGGTGCCGAGCGCCTGGCACACGCTCGAGTGGGCCGTGCAGGACAGCGAACGCACCCGGTACTACTCGCGGCTGCACACGCGCAACATCGCGAACGGCCTGGCGGAGCTGGTGCGCGACTACCTCGCGGCACTCGGGGGCGGTCCGCGCACCCTCGTGGTCGAGAACGCGCACGAGGCGGACGCGTCCGACCAGGAGTTCATCGCGGTCCTGCTGCGCCGCGGCGACATCCCGGACCTGACCGTCGTCGTGGGCACGAGCCGTGCGCCGCTCGTGGACCCGCGCGGGGAGATCGACGTGTCGCTGGGGCGGACGATCGCCGCGCACGCCCAGGTCGTCGACGCGGAACCGGTCGAGCTCGGGGAGCTGCCGGAAGACCCCGCGCGGGCCTATGTGGACAGTGACGGCACGGACGACGACCCGCGGCTGCTCGCCGCCTACCTCTCACTGCCGACCGAATCGCGTGCCGCGCTGCACGACGCCCGTGCCGCGCGACTCGCGCAGTCGGACGAGTTCTCGTTGCGGCTCGGTGCGATTCCGCACCACCTGGAACACGGCAGCGACCCCGCGGGTGCCGGCGCGCAGGCGTTGCGCGTAGCGCTGGACCACTGCCACAAGGTCGGGCTCTACCAGGCCGCCGCGGACCACGGTCTGCGCGGCCGCGCGGCCGCGGACCGGGAGACCGACCCCGACATGTGGTGGCACCTCACGTTCCAGACGGGCATCGTGCTCGCGGCCGTCGGTCGTGCCGCCGAGGCCGAGAGGCTGTACGTCGAAGGCCGTGCCGCCTCCCTCGACCCGGCGATCCACCTGGAGCTCTCGTACGCGATGGCCATGCTGTACGCGCGGCACTACTCGGAGGCGGAACGCGACTACGTCCAGGCCAGGGCGTGGATGAACCTCGCCATCGCGCTCGCGTCGCAGCTGGGAGACCCGAAGAAGGAGGCGTTCCAGTCCGTCTTCACGCGCAACGGACTGGCGCTGGTCGAGGTGCGCGAGCAGAAGCCCGAGGTCGCGCTCGCGCTCGTCAACGACGGCATGGCGCGCCTCGACCGCGAACTGGGCCCGGACGAGCACGTGCTGCACCGCCTGGTGCTGCGCTACAACCGCGCGCAGGTCTACGGCGCGATGGGTCGCCTGGACGACGCGCTCGCCGACTACAGCCACGTCCTCGAACGGGACCCGAACTTCCCCGAGCACCACTTCAACGTCGGCAACGTCCTGCGCAGACTCGGCCGCGACGAGGAGGCGGTCGACGCCTACCGCGAGGCGCTGCGCCTGTCACCGCCGTTCCCCGAGGCCCACTACAACATCGGCGACGCCCTGCTCGCGCTCGGCGACGTCGAAGGCGCGATGGCCGCCTTCAGCTATGTCATCGAGTTGGACCCGCGCCACGTCGACGCCCGGATCAACCGCGCCGGACACCTGCTGGCGCAGGGCGACGTCGAGGGGGCGTGGCGGGACGTGTCGGCCGCCCTCGAACTCGCCCCGGACAACGCGCACCTGTTGTGTCTCAAGGGCCAGCTGCTGGTCGAGCGGGACGAGTACGCGCAGGCGTCCGAGGTGCTGGCCCAGGCCGTGCGGCGCAACGACAGGCTGGCCGAGGCGTGGGCGATCCGCGGCACGATCGCGGTGGCGTCCGGCGAACTCACCGACGCGATCAGCTACCTGAGCCGGGCCATCACGCTCGACGACAACCCGGAGTCCCGCTACAACCGCGCGGTCGCGTACGAGGAGTCCGGCGAGCTGGCCGCCGCGATCCTCGACTACGACGCGGTGCTCGCGGTGACCGACGACGAGGACGCCAGGGAGCGCAGGGAACTCTGCGCCGCGGCGTCGGCCAGGTAGGAGAGCCCCGTGACAGCGACGGAGGACGTGGCCGCCGGACTTCCGGTGGCCGCGTTCACCGATGCCATGAGTCGGCTGGTCTCGGGCCTCGCCGTGGTGACGACGCGGGCGAGCGGCCGTCCGTGCGGGCTGCTCGTCTCGTCGATCTGTTCGTACAGCGTGCATCCACCGTCCGTGCTCGTGGTCGTCGACCACGCTTCCCGCTGCCTCGAACCGTTGACGCACTGTGCCGAGTTCGGAGTGCACGTGCTCGGCAGCGCGCAGGAACGCACCGCGCGGACGTTCGCGAGCCGTGGCGCGGACAAGTTCGCCGGCGTGGCCTGGGAGTGGGACGGGCCGGTCCCGCGGCTGTGCGCGGCGCCGATCTACCTGCGCTGCACCGCGACCGCCGTGTTCGACCACGGCGACCACACCGTCCTGATCGGTGAGGTGAGCCGCACCCTGGTGGAGGACGCCGAGCCGCTCGTCTTCTACCGCCGACTGTTCGACTGGCGGCTAAGGGGAAGCGGTGCGCGCCGGCTCTGACCCGGTGGTGGCCCGCTCGTGCCGGTGCACCCGGTCGAGCGGGTCGTCCCCGTTGAGGATGAGCTGGTGCAGGGACCGCAGGCGCGGTCCCGGCTCGATGCCGGCGTGGTTCGACAGCAGCCGGTACGCCCTGGCGTAGGCCGTCAACGCGTCGGCGCGGCGCTCCGCCTGGCACAGCGCGAGCATCAGTTGCTCGTGGAATCCCTCCCACAGCGGGTGGGTCTGGCACAGCTCCTCCAGGTCGAACACGGCCAGGTGCCCGTCGCCGTTGCAGAGCATGACGTCGAACCGGTTGCGCAACAGCTCCAGGTACTCCTTCTCCAGGCGCGCGATGTCGTGGTCGAACGCCCCCGTGCCGCGCAGGTCCGCGAGCGGCGAACCCCGCCACAGGCGCAGCGCCGCGCAGAACCTGTCCCACGCGTGGGCGCAGTCGCCGGCCGCCATCGCCCCCTGGCCCTCCTTCGCCAGTGCGCGGAACCGGGTCAGGTCGAGCTGGTGCGGCTCCAGGACGAGGACGTAGCCCGACGGGCGCGTGCTGAGGACGGGGTGCGAGTTCCTCGAGCTCACCCGGCTGGGCGTGAGCACGCGCCGCACCGCCGTCACGTACCCGTGCAGCGCCGCGACGGCCGACCGGGGCGCGTCGCGTGACCACAGCTGGTCGACGATGCGGCTCGTCGGCACGAACTCGTTGGCGTGCAACGCGAGCAACGCGAGCAGGGCCCGTTGCTTAGGGGCCGTCGGCGTGCACCGGCGGCCGCCCCGCGTCACCTCGAACGTGCCCAGCACCCGGAACTGCGGCGGATCGTCTCCCGTTGCCACCTGGTCGCCACCTTCCCGGTATGTCCGACACCGAGAGTGTCGACCAGCCGACGGCCGTTGAGGTAGTGCCCACCTCGAAATTGCCGGTCCGCGCCATGGCACGGGTTTCCGCATGGCACTCGCCCGTGCGGACCCCGGTGGGGGCCGCGCTTCGGCGCAACGCGCGGCTCCGAATGCCGACCAGCTCTTGGTTCCACTGTGGACGTCCACTTCGGACTTGTGGGAGCGCTTTCAGCGGCCTTGCGCCGGTCTGCGATCATGCTCCGCCATGGACCGCTACGAACAGTTCCGCAGCGCGGCGATCGACCGGGGTCTGCCCGAGGACGAGGCCGTCAAGTTCGCCGACCACCTCCGCTTCGTGGTGTGGCTGGGCACGGCAGGCCCCGACGAGCAGGTCGTGGGCCAGGAGGGCGGGCTTCCCCGGTTACCGGTCGGCACGGACTGGCCGGCCGACCGCGACGGGACCCCGCTGCCGTTCATCGCCTCGATCGACTGCGCGCTCCTGCCGCGGGCAGAGGGACTTCCCCTGCCGGAGGACGGCTCGCTGCTGTTCTTCCTGAACCACGACGACGACGTCGAAGCCGAGGCCCACACGGAAGAGCCGGTGCACGCGCGGGTCCTCCACGTCCCCGCCGGCACGGAGACGGTGGTCGCGTCACCGCCGCCGGACCACGACACCAGGACGTTCTTCCACGAGAACCTCCCGTTCCTGCAGCCGGAGCACCGGCTCACCGCGTGGGTCGAGCCCGCCCTGCCGAAGTGGATCACCGAGGAGGACTACGACTTCGACTCGCTGGTCGAGGAGCGGCTGTTCGAGGAGCTGAAGCACGTCGAAGAGCTGCGTGAGCTCGTCGACGTCCTCTGGCCGGACGTGGACCGGAGTTCCGGGTTCCGCCTCGGCGGCTACTGCGCGCTGATCGGCGGGTCGGCGACCCCGTGGACGCAGATGACCTACGCCGGGTTCGCCGACCTGAGCGACGCGGGTGAGTACCAGCTGATCAGGGAGTGGGTGCCGCTCGCCCAGTTCTACACGGCGAGCGAGTTCTACTACGGGTGCTTCCTGATCTGCTTCGACGACCTCGCGGCCCGGCGCTTCGAGAACATGCGCTCGTTCACCATGTTCACCGAGTAGCCGGGTCCGGCGAGCCGCACGACCTGGCTGTGATGTCCGGGGAGGTTGGTCAGCCGGGTGATGGGCGGCCGGCCTCGATCACGGTGTGCAGGACCGCGGTGCCGACGTTGGGTTCGTAGTGGGCGTGCCGGGCGCCGGTGCGTTTGGCGGTGGCCTCGCGGTTGCGATCGCCCTGTTTCCTGCCGACGAAGCGCCAGCCGCCGCCGTCGGGAATGTTGCCGAACTTGGTGACGTCGACATGCAGCAGCGAACCGGGGTGTGGATGTTCGTAGCGGCGCAACGGTTCGCCGGTGACCCGGTCGATCCGGGACAGCCTGTTGATCCGGCAGCGCACCAGCACCGCGTGCACGGTCGAGGCCGCCATCCCGAGCCGGCCCACGATCTGCACCGGCCCCAGACGGTGCCGCGACCGCAGCGTCACGATCCGCCGCACCACCGGTTCGGTGGTGCGGTCCGGGCTGTGGTGCGGCCGGGAGCTGTGGTCATTCATCCCGGCCGGGTAACCGGGTGCGTGGCGTCAGCGTCGCGTTTGGGTGGGACACGAAGGACTCCAGGCCGTGAAGCGGTTCCTCAGCAGTTCCGCTTCACACCCGGAGACCTTCACCTGTCTTCACCGCAGGCCATCACGTCCGGAACAACGTCCCTGGACATCACACCACTAGCGCAGGGCGCCTTCGATCGCCTCGGTGATGGAGGCGTCCTCCGGCTCGGTCCGGGGCCGGAACCGCCCGAGCACCTGCCCGTCGCGCGACACCAGGAACTTCTCGAAGTTCCACTGCACGTCCCCGGCGGTGCCGTCGGCGTCCGCGTGCTTCGTCAGCTCCTGGTAGACCGGGTGCTGGTCGGGCCCGTTGACCTCGATCTTCTCGAACAGCGGGAACGACACCCCGTACGTGGTCGAGCAGAACGTGGCGATCTCCTCCGAGGTGCCCGGCTCCTGCCCCATGAACTGGTTGCACGGGAACCCGACCACGGTGAAGCCCTCGGCCCCGTACTTCTCCTGCAACCGCTCCAGCCCGGCGTACTGCGGTGTGAGGCCGCAGCGCGAGGCGACGTTGACGACCAGCGCCACCTTGCCCCGCAACGCACCTAGGTCACCGGGCTCACCGGCGAGCGTGCGAACGGGGATGTCGTAGATCTCCATGCCCCCAAGTTAGTTCATGCCCCGCGGCCGCCAGGGGCGGGCACGATCCGCGCCAGCACCGAGTCCGGGGGAGCGGCCAGCCCGGGCCCACCGGCATCGACCCAGTCGGCCACCCCGAGCACCGCGTCGTCGTCCAGCACCTCGCCGACCCAGACGGGCCGGGCACCGGCTTCCCGCGCCGTCCGGCTGGGCTGCACGACGACGACGTTCGACACCTCGCAGGCGTCCAGGCAGTCCGCCACCCGCACCGACGCCCGCGCGCGCAACGCCTCGAGCTGCCGCTCGTGATCGACCCCGGGATGCTTGCGCTCGGTGCCGCAACAACAACCGCGACACACGGTGATCCGTGACTCCATGATCACCGTTCTACTCAGTCGACAGGTCATTACACAATGCGCACGTTCCGCTGGCCGTCCGGGGACATCGGTTCGGCAGTGTCGAGGACGTGAACAGCAAAGGACGCCGGGCGGTGCTCGCCGGCGCACTAGTGATCGTGACGGCCTGCACACCCGGCGGAACCCCGTCGACGAAAACCCAGGTGACCGACGACGGCAGCATCCCGAAGAACGAGAGCATCTCGCTCGACGACGACACCCACGCCGCCATCGCGAACCTCGACCCCGCCCTCCTCACCGCCATGCGCAAGGCGGCGGCGGACGCGAAGCGGGCAGGTGTCGAGTTCCGCGTCACCTCGGGCTGGCGGAGCAAGGAACACCAGCAACGCCTCTTGGACGAGGCCGTCGACCTCTACCGGTCCGAGGAGGAGGCGCGGCGCTGGGTGCACCCGCCGGAGAAGTCCGCGCACGTCACCGGCAAGGCGATCGACATCGGCCCGACCAACGCCGACGACTGGCTCATCCAGCACGGCGCCGACTACGGCCTGTGCCAGGCCTACTCGAACGAGATGTGGCACTTCGAGCTGCTGACGACGCCCGGCGGCGAGTGCCCGCAACCGCAGGGCGACGCCGTCGGGTGAGGCCGGGCCCTACCGCCCGTGGATCACAGCCAGCGCGTGCTCGCGAGCGGGAGCGCTCAACGTCCCGTTGAGCTCCTCGAACAGCGCCTCGGCCGTGACGCCGTTCCAGCCCGGCGGCAACAGGGAGAGCGGCAACCCGGGGTCGCTGTAGGGCAACCGCCGCCAGGCGGTCAGCATCGGCACGTAGTCCTGGAAGGCCTGCCGGACCGACGAGACCCCGGCCTCGGCCACAGGGCGATGGCGACGGAGGAAGTCCGCGTAGAGGTCTGTCAGCTCGTCGAGGTCCCACCAGGCCCGGACCTTCGACCGGAGGTCCTCGAAGGCGAAGTGCTCCCCGGCGAAGATGTCGACGTACTCGGCCAGCCCGCGCCGCTCCAGGGTCCGCCGCGTCTCCACCGCGAGGTTCCCGGGAGCGACCCACACCCCGGGAGCCGCGGTCCCGAACCCGAGCTGCGTCAGGCTGGTCCGCAACGCGTGCCGCTTCTCCCGCTCCGATTCCGGCACGGAGAACACGACCACGAGCCAGCCGTCCGCCACGTTGGCGCGGCGGCGTTCGAAGATGCGGGTGTCGCCCTCGGCGAGCGTCTCCAAAGTGGACTCGGACAGCGCGTAGCCGGCGCCGTCGCGGCGTTCGGCGCGGACCACCCCACGGCGCTTCAGGCGGGAGATGGACGAGCGGACCGCCGCGCCCTCGAAGCCCAGGTCCGCCATGAGCTGCACGACCGAGGCGACGGAGAGCCAGTTGTGCTCGCCGCGCGCGTAGAGACCGAAGATCGTGATGATGAGCGGGCCCAGCCGGTCGCGACCGGCGGGTGCCGTGGTCTCCGTGGTCATCTCCGCGACGTCCAGTGCCCTCTCCTCGTCTCGATCAGCGGAGCTTAACGTCCGCCCAGGTCGGTCAGCGTGACGGTGTTGCGCAGCTCGCCGAGCCCGCTGACCCTCGTCACGACCACGTCGCCGTCGCGCAGGAAGACCTGGGGGTCGCGGGCGTTGCCGACGCCGCTGGGGGTGCCGGTCAGGACGACGTCCCCCGCCCGCAGGGTCATGCCCTCGCTGAGCTCGGCGATGATCTGCGCGAACGAGAACGCCATCTGCGTGCTCGACGCGTCCTGCAGCAGCACGCCGTTGACCTCACACTGCACCCGCATCTCGGACAGGTCGACCGAGTCCGTGGTCGTGAGCCACGGGCCGAGGGGCATCGTCGCGTCGAGGCTCTTGCCTTTGAGCCACTGACCGCCGTGCGCGCGTTGGAGGTCGCGCTGCGAGACGTCGTTGGCGACGAGGAAGCCGAACACGTGGTCCAGCGCCTTCTGCTCGGGGATCGAACGGCCGTCGCGGCCGATGACCATCGCGATCTCGGCCTCGTAGTCCCACTTCTGCGACAACGACGGGTCGTAGGCGATGGGGTCGAACGGGCCGATGACTGTATCCGGGCCCTTGGTGAAGAAGGTCGGGCGCAACGGGCGTGACGTCGGGTCCTGGCCCTCCCGCTTGCCCGCCGACTCCTCGAAGTGGTCCCAGTAGTTCCACCCGGTGCACAGGACGTCGCGGTTGAAGCGGTGCAACGGCGACTCCAGCCGCACGTCCGCCAACTCCACGACCTCTGTGCGGACTATCGGAGCTCCGCGCACGACGTCGTCGACGGTGTGCGTCAGCAGCGTGATCGACCCACCGTCCACCACACCACCGCGACGCACGCCGTCGACGGTCACGGAAGCCAGCCTCACCGCACCTCCCGAAGATATTGCGCACATGTTTCGTAGATCATAAGAACGCTATCGATTCAGCTGGGCCTGACCAGCCGTTCGTCGGGGATCACGGCGACACCGAGGATCTCGACCAGGGCCTCCGGCTGCCACAACGCCGTGCAGCCGATCCCCGCCATGGCCGGGTAGACGGGGCCGGCGAGCTCGCGCCACACCTTGCCGATCTCCTTGCCGTGCGCCTGGTAGTCCGGGATGTCGGTCAGGTAGATCGTGATGCTGACCAGGTCTTCCGGCTCGCCGCCGGCCGCGCGCAACGTCGTCAGCACGTTGCCGAACGCCTGGCGGAACTGCTCGACGATCCCGCCGGGGACGATCTTCATGTGGGCGTCCAGGGCGGTCTGCCCGCCCAGGTACAGGGTGTTGCCGGAGAGCGTGCCGTGGGAGTAACCGCTCGGCGCAGGAAGGCTGGCCGGGTTCACTGCTGCTGGCCTCATGAGTATTGACACTATCTGACGGTCGTGAAGAATACGAGATATGGAGCCCGACCTCAGCAAGTACCGGCTCGAAGGCGACAACTCGATGTACCGGCTGCCCAGCGGACTGGTCGCGCCGGTCGTGACGCGCGGCGGCGCCGAGAACCCGGACACCGCGAACTCCGGCGGCGCGATCCGGATCTCGGGCGTGAGCATCCAGCACACCCCGGCGACGCGGCTCTGGTTCGGCAAGGTCACCAACGAGCCCGGCTACCGCTCGGTCACCCACCACCACGGCGAGGCCGAGACCGGCGGGTACGTGCTGTCGGGACGGGCCCGCATCTACTTCGGCGAGGAGTTCGCGGACTACGTCGACATGGAGGAGGGCGACTGGGTCTTCGTGCCGCCGTTCATGCCGCACATCGAGTGCAACCTCGACCGCAACAGGCCCCTCACGTGGATGACGACGCGCACCCCGGAGAACATCGTCGTGAACCTCGACGACGTGCCGGACGAGGACCTGCGCGACTGGCTGACCCGATGATGACGACATCCGGGATCTTCACCGACGCCGTCACGCTGGAGAAGGCCGAGCCGGAGCACTTCGACCTCGCGTTCACCGCCGTCACGCAGCCCTGCCCGTGGCCCAAGGCGTACGGGGGAGACCTGGTCGCCGCCGCGGCCGCCGCGGCCATGCGCTCGGTCACCGACGGCAAGACGCTGCACTCGATGCACAGCTACTTCCTGCGCCCGGCCGACATCGGCGCCCAGGTGCGCTACGAGGTCGAGCTGCTGCGCGACGGCCGCGGCTACAGCACCCGGCAGGTCCGCGGCTACCAGAACGGCAAGCCCCTCTACGCCGCCTTCGCGAACTTCGCCGCCGGCGAGCCGGGTGGCAGCTACCGGGCCGAGTTGGCCGGTCTCGTGAATCCGGAGGAGCTGCCCAGTTCTGCGGGGTTCCGCGCCGGCCGCGCGGGCGACGGCTACCGGGCCGAGATGGCCGGCCTCACGAATGAGGGGGAGCTGCCCAGCTCGGCGGGGTTCCGCGCCGGCCGCGCGGGCGACGGCTACCGGGCCGAGATGGCCGGCCTCACGAATGAGGAGGAGCTGCCCAGCTCGTTGGAGTTTCTCGCCGACGGCGCGGGCGACGGCTACCGCTCCAAGACGGCCGGCCTGGCGAACCCGGAGGAGCTGCCCAGCTCCGCGAAGATTCTGGCCGGCCGCCGGTCCAAGACAGCCGGCCTCGCCGACCCCGAGGAGCTGCCCAGCTCCGCGCAGTTCCTCGCCGACCGCGCGGGCGGCACGATGACCGACGAGTCGAAGGCGTACTGGGCCGGAGGCCGCAGCTTCGACATGCGGCACGTGCCCGGACCCGTCTACCTCACCGTCGAGGGCGCGAAGGTCCCCCACCAGGCCGTGTGGGTCAAGCCGTTCGACCCGCTGCGCCCCGTCGACGGGCTGACCGACGCCCAGCGGGACCTCGCCGCGCTGGCCTACGTCTGCGACTACACGATCCTCGAACCCGTCCTGCGCGTGCTCGACCTGCCCTGGGCGCGGCCGGGACTCGTCACCGCGAGCCTCGACCACGCCATGTGGTTCCACCGCGAGGGCCCGGTCGACGACTGGCTGCTCTACGCGCAGGAGGCCGTCGCCGCCGACTCGGGCCGAGGCCTCGGGTACGGGCGCTTCTTCACCCGCGATGGTCTCCACCTCGCCACCGTTGCCCAGGAGGGCATGATCCGCGCTTCCTGACCCGCCGCCCGCGGAAGGACTTCACCGATGGACACCTTCGCCCGCGACCACTTACCCCCCTCGGCGTTGTGGCCGACGATCGAGTTCACCACGCCGGAGCTGCGGTACCCCGACCGGCTCAACGCCGCCACCGAGCTCATCGACGCCGCGGTGGCGCGGTTCGGGCCCGACCGGCCGGCGCTGCGCACGCCGGCGGGGGAGGTCTGGTCCTACGGCGAGCTGCTGACCCGCGCGAACCAGGTGGCCCGCGTGCTGACCGAGGACTTCGGTCTCGTCGCGGGACAACGGGTCCTGCTCCGCTCGCCCAACAACCCGTGGACCGTGGCGGCGTGGCTCGGCGTGCTGAAGGCGGGCGGTGTCGTGGTGGCGACGATGGCCGCGTTGCGCGCCCGCGAGGTCGCCCCCGTCGTCGAACGGACGCGCCCGTCGCTCGCGCTGGCGGACCCGCGGTTCGCCGACGAGATCCGCGGCCTGCTGACCGTGGTCGACCACGACGACCTCCGAGCGCGCGCGGCGGCGAAGCCGGGGGAGTTCACGGCCGTCGACACCGCGGCCGACGACGTGGCACTGCTCGCGCCCACGTCCGGCAGCACCGGATCACCCAAGATCACCGTGCACTTCCACCGCGACGTCCTGTCCATCGACAACACCTTCGGCCGGCACGTGCTGCGGCTCGAAGAGAACGACCTCGTCGCGTGCACGGCCCCGTTCGCCTTCACGTTCGGCCTCGGCATGCTGGTCGTGTTCCCGCTCAGGGCGGGTGCCTGCGCCCTGCTGACCGAGGCCGCCACGCCCGCCCAGGTCGCGGACTTCGTGCAACAGCAGGGAGTCACGGTCCTCGCGACCGCGCCGACGGCGTACAAGGCGATCCTGCGCGACGGCGCCGAGGCCAAGCTGAGCGGCCTGCGGACCGCGGTCTCGGCGGGGGAGCACATCCCCCGGGAGACCTGGCAACAGCTGCACGACCGGCTCGGCCTGCGGGTGGTCGACGGCATCGGCGCCACGGAGCTCCTGCACATCTTCATCTCCGCGGCGGGCGACGACATCCGGCCGGGCGCCACGGGCAGGCCGGTGCCGGGTTACCGCGCCACCGTGCTCGGTGCCGCCGGCGAGGAACTCGGCCCCGGCGAGGTCGGACGGCTGGGCGTCATCGGCCCGGTCGGCTGCCGCTACCTCGACGACGAGCGGCAGAAGGACTACGTCGTGGGCGGCTGGAACGTCACCGGTGACATGTTCCACCGCGACGAGGACGGCTACTTCCACTACCACGCCCGCAGCGACCACATGATCGTGTCCTCCGGCTACAACATCGGCGGTCCCGAGGTCGAGGAGGCGATCGACACCCACCCGGACGTGCTGGAGTCCGCCGTCGTGGCCAAACCCGACGACGAACGCGGCTCGGTCGTGTGCGCGTTCGTCGTCCTGCGCGAAGGCCTCGAAGGGGACGACGCGAAGGCCCGGGAGATCCAGGACCACGTCAAGCGCACGATCGCGCCCTACAAGTACCCGCGCGAGGTGCGGTTCCGGACCTCGTTGCCCCGCAACGCGAGCGGCAAGCTGCAGCGCTTCGCACTCCGCAAGATCGTCGAGGAGGAGGTGCTGCGATGAGGATCGCCGTCGTCGGAGGTGGCCCCGGTGGCCTGTACTTCGCCGCGCTGATGAAGCAGCTCGACCCGTCGCATGACGTCACCATCTGGGAACGCGACGCCGCCGACGTGACGTTCGGGTTCGGCGTGGTGTTCTCCGACGAGACGCTGGGCGGGATCGAGAACGCCGACCCGGAGTTCGCCGACGCGATGGCCCGCCGGTTCGCGCGGTGGACGGACATCGACATCCACTACCGCGGCGAGAGCCACACCGTCGGCGGGCAGGGGTTCGCCGCGATGAGCCGCAAGGAACTGCTCGGCCTGCTGCAACAGCGGTGCCGCGACCTCGGTGTGGTCGTGCACTTCTCGACACCCGCACCGCCGGTCGACGTCCTGCGGTCCGAGCACGACCTGGTCGTCGGGGCGGACGGCGTGAACTCCCTGGTGCGGCAGTCGTTCGCGGACGTCTTCAACTCCACTGTTGACCGCCGGAGCAACAAGTACATGTGGCTCGGCACCGACCGCGTCTTCGAGGCGTTCCAGTTCTTCGTCAAGGAGACGCCGTGGGGGACCATGCAGGTCCACGGCTACCCCTACTCCGACACCGGGTCCACGTTCATCGTCGAGATGCACGAGGACGTCTGGCGCCGCGCCGGTTTCGACACGGGCGAGGAGTTCCGGCCGGGTGCCTCCGACGAACGCGCAGTCGACCGGGTCCGCGCGCTGTTCGCCGAGGAGCTCGACGGCCACGAGGTGTTCGCCAACAACTCGAAGTGGCTCAGCTTCACCACGGTGCGCAACGAACGCTGGCACCACGGCAACCTGGTCCTCGTCGGCGACGCCGCGCACACCGCGCACTTCTCCATCGGCTCCGGCACCAAGCTCGCGATGGAGGACTCCCTCGCCCTGGCCGCCTGCCTGCACGAACACCGCGATGTCCAAGCGGCCCTGACGGCCTACGAGACCGAACGGCGCCCCGTCGTCGAGTCGACGCAACGCGCCGCGCAGGCGTCCCTGGAGTGGTTCGAGAACATCGGCATGTACGCGGACCAGGAGCCGACGCGGTTCTGCTTCAACCTCCTCACGCGCTCGCGCCGGATCACCTACGACAACCTCCGCACGCGCGACCCGGAGTTCGCCGACCGCGTGGACGCCGCTTTCGCGGCCTCCCAGGGCCTCCGGTCCGTCGTGCCCGCGATGTTCCAGCCATTCCACCTCGGCGAACTCGAGCTCAAGAACCGCGTCATCGTCTCCGCGATGGACATGTACTCCGCGACCGACGGAGTGCCGGGCGACTTCCACCTGGTCCACCTCGGCTCGAAGGCCATGGGCGGCGCGGGCCTGGTGATGACCGAGATGGTGTGCGTCTCCCCGGATGGCCGCATCACGCCGGGATGCACCGGCCTGTGGACCGACGAGCAACGCGACTCGTGGGCGCGCATCGTGTCGTTCGCGCACGAGCGCAGCAGCGCCCGCATCGGCCTGCAACTGGGCCATTCCGGCCGCAAGGGCTCCACGCGCCTGATGTGGGAGGGCATGGACGAACCGCTGCCCGAAGGCGGCTGGGACGTCGTCGGTCCGTCACCGCTGCCGTACGGCCCCGGCTCGGCCGTCCCCGCCGAGGCGAGCCGCGAGGACCTGGACCGGATCACCGAGGAGTTCACGGCGGCCGCCCGCCGGGGCGCCGAAGCGGGCTTCGACCTGCTCGAACTGCACTGCGCGCACGGGTACCTGCTGTCGTCGTTCCTCTCGCCGGTCGCGAACCGGCGCACCGATGAGTACGGCGGCTCGCTGGCCAATCGCCTGAGGTACCCGCTCGAGGTGTTCGACGCCGTGCGCGCGGTGTGGCCCGCCGAACGACCGATGATCGTGCGCATCTCCGCCACCGACTGGGTCGACGGCGGCAACACCGAGCACGACGCCGTGGAGATCGCCCGAGCGTTCGTCGCCCACGGCGCCGACGCGATCGACGTCTCCACCGGCCAGGTCACGGCGGACGAACGCCCCGCGTACGGCCGCAGCTACCAGACCCCGTTCGCCGACCGGATCCGCCACGAGGTCACGGGCGCGGCCGTCATCGCCGTGGGCGCCATCGCGTCCTACGACGACGTCAACTCCATCCTGCTGGCGGGCCGCGCCGACCTCTGCGCGCTCGGCCGCACGCACCTCTACGACCCGCACTGGACGCTGCACGCGGCCGCCGAACAGGGCCACACCGTCGAGTGGCCCGTCCAGTACCGGGCGGGCAGCCGCAAGCCGCCCTCCGCGCGCACCGACGCCGTGCGACCGCGGTTGTCGCTGCTGCGGGCGGACCCGCCGGACCGGAACGTGCACCTGCGCTGGACCCCGCACCGCGAACATTCGGTTCTCGGATAGGCATTTCTGGCGCGTTCAGGTGAAATTTGATTCGGCAACGAATTGGAATGTCCTGCCCGGTCAGATGTTCCGCCCATCCGCATTGGTCTGATGGGGCAGACATCCCGTGCACGCGGGTGAGGGGGTGTTTGCGGCACACGGGACGTCCCTAGCGTCGGCGGTCAGTTCCCGAACCGCCACCGAAAGGGATCATCGTGCGAAGACGTTTGCCGGCAATGGTGCTTGCGGGCGTGCTCGCCGGCGCCACCCTCACCGCCGCTGTGCCCGTGGTCGCCCAGCCGCCCGTTTCGAGCCTCACCAAGTCCGTGCAGGGCGTGTCCGATCCCGCCTCCCACGGCGACACGGCCACCTGGGTCGTGTCCTACGACAGCGGTGCCAACGGCGCCGCCACCATCACCGACCCGATCGCCGCCGGCCACAGCTACCTCCAGGGATCGCTGCAGGTGCCGCCGGGCTGGACCGGGACCGAGGGGAACCCGCTCAGCGCCACGAACCCCGGCGTGCGCAACGGCGGACGGGCCCTCTCCACCCTGCTCACACCGCCCGTGCAGGCCAGTGCCGCCTTCACCGGTGGCGACGGGTTCATCCCGATCCTGCACCGCACGCCGGCCGGCCGCCTGCAGGCCTGGAACGTCTACCATCACGCGTCCGCCGCGGCCGCCAAGCTGGTGTGCACCGACGTCACGACCAACGCGCCGTGCGCGGGTGGTCCCTGGCCGAAGCCGCTCAACACGGCGTCCGGCCCGTTCGGGACGGGGAACACCGGGGACATCGCGAGCCCCATGGCGCCGCAGTACGTCCGCGACCCGGCGAACCCCGCCCGCGTGTACTACTCGGCCACCACGGCGACCTCGATCGGTGTCGGCTGCCTCGACCTCGCCGCGCCCGGCAACTGCGGCTACTGGCCGCTGATGAACCGTTCCGCGCAGACGTTCGAGATGGCAGGCCTCGTCCAGATCGGCGGAAACCTCTACGGGGTCGCGAACTCCGGGCACGTGGTCTGCTGGACGGCCGCGTCGCAGAGCGCGTGCGGCGGCCAGCCCTACGCGCCGATCGTGCCGTTCACCGAACACGGCGGCTACTACCTCGGCGCGCTGGCCGTCGCCGGGGGCAAGCTGTTCGCGTCGTCGTCGCGGATGAGCGGTGTCGTCCCGACGATGGGCTGCTTCGACCCCGGTCCCGCAGCCACCTGCGCGGGCTGGCCGTCGCCGAAGCCGCTCGGGCCGGTGAACAACCACACCTACAACGCGTACACCGCCTACAGCACAACGGGTGCGGAGACCGGGGCATGTGCGAGCACGGCCGGCGCCTTCAACGTGACCACGTGCTACGCGATCGACGGTTCGTCCCTGGCGCCCCCCGCCGCCGTGGCCGGACTGGAGAGCATGAGCCTGGTGTTCACCCCGGAGGTCGTCCGCACCGGTGACCGCGTGCGCAGCTACTTCGGCATCTGGGGCGGCCCGTACGCGGGCGTGACGGCGTGCCACGACTGGAGCACCGGAACCGCTTGTCCGGGCATGCCGTTGCGCGTCACCCACCCGACCGTCAACAACGGTGTGACCCGAGACTACGGCTACGCCTACGACGCTCCCACCGGCTGCCTGCTGGGGCTGGGAGACGCGCAGGTGCTGTTCTCACTGGATCCTGACACGGGGGCGTCGCCGTGCGTACGCAGTGGCGCCTCCGTGTCGCTCACACCCTCGCAGTTCTACTGCGACGGCAAACCGCACGCCACCACCTACACCAAGGCGCGGCTCGTCGGCGTGACCCCGGCGAACGTGAACTTCGGCGCGTCCGCGGTGAAGGTCGTGGACGGCGGGGGGAACCCGGTCACCACACCGGGGTTCGCCTCGGACGGCACCATCGACCTCTCCGGTGCCACGGCCGGCTCGCTGACCGTCACCGCGTCGATCGTGCTGAACAACTCCGCGGACTTCGGTGGCGGCAACCAGCCGTCGCTGTCGGTGGAGTTCACCGGTGACGCGCCGCAGGTGTGCTTCCGCACCGCGATCTCCCCGGAGTGCCCCGTCACCTCCGTGACGAACACGGCGAACGGGACGGACGCCACCGGTTCCCTCACCTCCAACACGGTGACGCGCCAGATCGCACCGGGCCCGGCGTGCGCGCCGAACGTGGTGGTGAACAAGGAGATCTGCGGTTCGTACACACCCGCGAACTGCAAGGCCGGTGGCTCCGGTCCGTGGGTGAAGGAAGCACCCGTGGGCACGCTCGGGCTGCTGAACGCGACCGCGTACTGGCGGGTCACCGTCAAGAACAACGGCGCGATCCCGGTCGTGGACGCTTACGTCGTCGACGAGGTGGAACCGAACTGCCAGACCGGACCGTTCACACTGCAACCCGGTGAGTCCAAAGTGGTGCATTGCTCGACCTACGCACTGCTGTCGCTGTTCCCCTTGACCAACAAGGCGAAGGCGAAGTTCACACCGGTCAACGGCACGAGGACCTACAGCGACTGGTCGTCCGCGAAGGCCTGTTCGCTGCTCTGCGTGCTGTGAGGTGGTGGAGGGGCATCAGCCGTACTCGGCCAGGTAGGTCAGGACGGCCAGCACCCGGCGGTGCTCCTCCACGTTCGCGGCCAGGCCCAGCTTGGCCATGATGCTGCCGACGTGGGTCTCGACGGTGCGTTCGGTGAGCCAGAGCCGGCGCGCGATCGCCACGTTCGTGCAGCCTTCGGCCATCAGGCCGAGCACCTCGCGTTCGCGCGGGGTGAGCGCCCCGGTGGTGGGCCGTCCGAGCAGCCGGCCCACCACCTCGGGGTCGAGGGCGGACCCGCCGGCGGCGACCCGGGCGATCGACTCCAGGAAGTCGTCGACCTCCAGCACGCGGTCCTTGAGCAGGTAGCCGAAACCGCCCTGGCTGACGAGTTCGACGGAGTGCCGCGTCTCGACGTGCTGGGAGAGCAGCAGGATCGCGACCCCGGGCTGGGCCTGCCGGATCCGGCGTGCGGCTCGTGCGCCGTCGTCGGTCAGGTCAGGTGGCATCCGGACGTCCACAATGGCCAGATCGGGTTCCTGCTCTCCGACGACCGCCACCAGGGCCTCGGCGTCCGCGGCACGGCCGACCACCTCGTGGCCCGCGTGGGAGAGCAGGCTCGCGAGACCTTCCCGGAACAGCGTCGAGTCCTCACCGATCACGATGCGCACGGCAGCACCGCCCGGATCGTCGTGCCCGCACCGGGCAGGCTGTGGAGCTGGAGCGAACCGCCGAGCGCCGCGACCCGGTCGGCGAGCCCGGAGAGCCCGGAGCCGCTCCTCGGGTCGGCGCCTCCGCAGCCGTCGTCCCTCACCCACACGCTGACCTCGTCGGCCTGTTGCGTGACGCGAACGGTGATGGCGCTGGCGCGTGCGTGCTTGGCCGCGTTGGTGATCGCTTCGGCGGCGACGTAGTAGGCGGTGATCGCGATGTCGTCGGCCAGGGGTTCGGGCATGATCTCCAGCTCCACCGGTACCGGCAGCTTGTGCGTCAGGGCGGCCAGTGCGGAGTGCAGGCCGTCGTCGAGGCTGGTGGGACGCAGGCCGTGCGCGATCTGCCTGAGCTCCGCGATGGCGGTGGCCAGTTCGGCGACGCCCTGGTCCAGCAGGGCGTGCACGTCGACCTGCTGGGAGGCGAGCTGGCGTTGGGCCAGTCGCATGGCCATGCCCAGGGACACCAGCCGTTGCTGGGCGCCGTCGTGCAGGTCGCGTTCGAGCCGGTGCCGTTCGGCGTCGCCCGCCTGGATGATCCGCATGCGGCTGGCCTCGACCTCGCGCAGGGCGTGCGCCAGTTCTCCCCGCAGACGAGCCACCTCGACGAGGCTGGCGGCCGCTGTGGCGACGACCTTGAGCACGGCCGGGGTGGTGCCGGATGACGTGAGCACGCCGATCTGCGTACCGCCGAGGGTGATCGGGACCAGGCCGGTGTCGGCGACCGGAACTCCCGCGGTGTCGACGAAGCCCGCCGAGGCGGGGATCAGCAGACCGACGCGGAGGGTGGGGTCCTTGAGCGCCGTGCGCAGGGTGGCTTCGAGCTCTTCCGGTTGTGCGGCCTGGGTGTGCACGCGGTGTTGCAGGTCCTCCACCGCGAGCAGCGCGGCCCTCGTGCGGGGGAAGAGCCGCCGGTCCACGGCCCGGTGCAGGCGACGGCGCACCGGGGTGAGCAGCACGGCGCAGACCGCGGTGGCACCGGCCGCGGCGACGGGGGAGTCCCGGCCTGCCACGAGACCGAGCGCGAGAGCCGACACCGCGTACGCGCCGATGAGGACCAGCAGGACGATCGTGTAGCTGATCGTGTCGGCCAGCACGCGGTCGACGTCGTAGAGGTCGTGGCGGAGCATGGCGACCCCGACCGAGCAGAACAGCGCGACGATGGTCACCACGCCGAACACCGTGGCCACGACACCACTCCGGCCGGTCACGACGATCTCGGCCAGGCACACCACCGGGTACGCGGTCACCGCCAGCCCGGCGAACGCGAGCCACTTCAGCTGCGCCCGCACGACACCGGTGGACCGGCGGAACCGCACCACCAGCGAGGCACCCGCGGCGAGCAGCGTCAGGACCAGACCGATGGTCACCACGTAGCTCAGGGCGTGCACGAGGTCGTTCGGAGGCCCCCAGGGGTGTGCGAGGCCCTCCATGGGTACGGTGAACGGTTCCCTCGGTGTGGCACCGAACCCCTGCTGCACCAAAGCGAGCAGGACGATCAACGGCGGCAACGCCCTCCACCGCCTGCCGGGCAGCGTGCCGTCCGGGAAGTGCAGCAGGAGCAACGCCACGGCGGCGAGGAGCCACCAGCCGCTCTCGTTGAGCAGCGCGACCACGCGGGCGTCCAGCGGCACGGAAGCGGGATCGGCGAGCCAGGCGCGGTAGTAGACGTCGCGCGCGGCCAGGAACACCACGATCGCGCCGACCCAGGCGAGCAGCGCGCCGACGGGGTTGCCCCGCACGCGGAACTCGATCGTGACGCCGAGCGCGGCCATCGCCAGTCCGAGGGCGGCGAAGCCGGCGAACGCGAGCACCTGCCCGGGGGCGCGGACCAGGAGCCAGGCGCCTCCCGCCGTCAGCACGGCGGAGACGCCCAGAAGACCCGGTGCTGCCGGTCGCGGCCACCTCATCGGCCCAGGGTAAGGCCGGTGCGGCCGCCAGGCGTCCGTGTCAGCACGGAGACGCGGTCAGGGGGCGGCACCGATGTGGTGGACGGGTCCGGGCCCGTTGCATGGATCCGTCCGGCGCTCCTCACCCGACCGAAAGGCCTGAGACCATGTCCGTCGACGTCACCGCGGCACCTCCCGGCGCCGCCACCTCCACCCGCACCCGCCTCGCCGTCCTCGCGGTCGTCCTCGGCGTCACGTCCGTCGCCGCCGTCGCGGGCGGACTGCTCTGGCCCGAACCGGCGGGCGGCGGCGAGACCTACTCCTACACCGACATCGCACCCCACCGCGCGCTGTGGTGGACGCTGCTCACCGGGCTCGCGGCCATGCAGGTCCTCAACATCCCGCTGCAGGCGCTGGCGACGATGGTCCTCGTCCGGCGCCGCGGCAGCGGGTGGGCGACCTGGGGCGGCGCGCTGATGTGGATCGGCGGCGGCCTGCAGGGGGCGGGGGTCGCGGGCTGGGCGGCCGCGTACTTCTTCCCGACGGACCCCTCGGTCGGCGTGGCCGCGGGGGAGTCCGTGGTGCGGGCTGCGAACGAGTCCGCGCACCTGTTCGCGTTCATGATCCCCGGCGCCGTGCTGGTGCTGGTGGGCACGGTCCTGCAGTGCGTGGGCCTGTTCCGTTCGCACGCCGTCCCGAAATGGGTGCCGGTCCTGCTGCTGTTCGTCGTGATCACGTTCGTGGTGCCGGGCAACGGGATCGCCGGGCTGCTCACGAGCGTTCCCATGGCGGTGGGGGCGATCGGTCTCGGCTACCACGCCTGGCGAGCGGTGGACGTCGCGTCACGATGACGGCCGTGAGGGCCCGCCTGGGTGCCGGAGGGCGTCCCGCTGCACGGTCGGGCAGGGGCGCATCACCCCCGCGCGAAGACCGCGAGCGGGTCGGTGTGCCGGGGCACCCAGCCGAGCTCCTCCCGCGCCCGAGCCGGTGTGCACCGCTGGTCCAGCGCGAACGCGTCGGCGATCGGTCCCATCCGCTCGCGGGCGTCGTCGAGCGTGATCGAGACGGTCCGGCCTTCCAGGCCGGCCCCATGGCTGACCGCCGTGGCGACCTCACGTGCCGTCGGGTCCACTCCGCCGACGCCCAGGTACACCGAACCGGCGCGGGCCGCGAGCGCGGCGACGTACAGCTCGGCCAGGTCGTCGACGTGCACGAGCGACCAGTGGTTGGCGCCGTCGCCGATGTGGGGGATCGCGCCGATCTCCTTGCCCGGCCGGGTGAAGAAGACGTCGATCAGGCGGTTCTCCCGGCCGTACAGCAGGCCGGGCCTGATCACGACGGACCGGCCGCGTGAGAGGACCTTCTCCTCCACGCTCTCGCGCCACGCGACCAGGGACGGCGGGTTCCACGGGGCGTCCTCGTCGGCGACGCCGGCCGTGTCGCCGTAGACCCAGGTACCGCCCGTGTGCACGTAGACGCCGTCGCCGAGCCCGTCCTGCATCGCGGTCGCGGCGGCCAGGTCGGCTTCGCCGCTGTCGGCCTGGGCCAGGTGGATCACGGCGTCGGCGCGGGCCGCGGCGGCGGTGAGGACGTCCAGGTCGGACAGCCCGCCGCTCACCGGGGTCGCGCCCGCCTCGCGCACCGCCGTGGCGGCCGCCGCGGAGCGGGCCAGGGCTTCGACGGCGTGGCCGTGGCGGAGCAGCGCGGCCTGCACGGCCCTGCCGATGTAACCGGACGCGCCGGTGACGAACACCTTCATCATTGGTCCTTTCCTGTGGTGCCTCCAGCTTCGGCGGGATCGAACGGACCGTCCAAGACCTGCTGCGTCGCGCTCTATACCCTCAGGGCATGACATCTCCGATGTTGATGTAATCTGGATGTCGACAACATCTGGAGGGTGCGGTGGCACGGCTGACTCGGGTGCAGCAGCAGGCGCGAACGCGGGCCGCGGTGTTGGCGGCGGCGCGGGACGAGTTCGCCGAGCACGGGTTCGTGCCGGCCAAGGTCGACCGGATCGCCGAGCGCGCGGAACTGACGCGCGGCGCGGTGTACTCGAACTTCCCGAGCAAGCGGGCGCTGTACCTGGCCGTGCTGATCGACCTGGTCGAGAGGGCGGCGGAGCCGCGGGCGACCGTGTCGCCGTCCTCCCGCGTCGACGCGCTGGGAGTGTTCGCGCGGGTGTGGCTCGAGCGGTTGCCGCTGGTGGGCGACCCCGCACCCGGTGGTCGTCTGCAGCTCCGGTCGCTGGACGGCGTGTTCGAGGACGGGCACGGTCCGGCGGTGCTGGCCCAGGTCGCGCGCCTGGAGGCGTTGCTGCTGGCCATCGCGCTCGAACGGGGTGCTCCCGAGCGGCGGGTGCGGCTGGCCGAGACGGTGCTGACCCTGCTGGACGGCGCCGGCCACCGGGCCGGGACGGCGCCGGGGTTCGGTGACCCGTTCGACGTGGCGCACGCGTGCCGGCACCTGGCGTACATCGATCTCGAGGACGTCTGGGCGCCGCCGCACCTGCCGTACGTCGCACCGGCCGTCGCCTGTGCGGACGCCTGGACCGCGCCCCAGGGGCTCGTGGACCAGATCGGCGGCGACGAGGTCGACCTCGCGAACGGGCTGGTGGTCGTGCTGGGCGCGGGCCGTCTCGGTGCGGCCGAGGAGGCCGTGCGGGCCGCCAAGCCCGGTGAGCAGGTCGTCGTGGCCGTCGTGACCGGGGACCGGGAGGAGACCGGCCGCCTCGTCCGGCTCCGCGTCGCCGACGCCGTCGGGTGCCTGCGGCGGGTGTTCGCCGCCGACGTCTGGCAGCACGTGCGGCTCGTCCTCGACGACGAAGCGCGGGTGGCGTCCGCGATCGGCATCACGGACGCCGACGACGAGACCGAGGCCGCGGTGAGCGTGCGCGACGGCGTGGTCGTCGCCCGTGCCCGCGGACGCGGTGCCGGCCACGCCGCGGGCGCGCGCAGGCGGGAGGCGCTGTGAACTCGCCGGTGCTGCACGCTTTGCGGTGCGTCGGCAGCACGGGGCTCGCCCGCCTGGCGTCGTTCACGGGGCTCACCGAGTCCGATGTGGAGTCGGAACTGATCGATCTCGCGGTCATCGGACACGTGACGCACGTCTTCGGCGGGTGGTCCCTCACCGAGGCGGGCCGCGCCGCCGACGCCGCCGCGACCGAGGGCGAGCTGGAACCGGCCGGCACCCGTCCCGCGCTGGTCGCGGCGTTCGACGACTTCCTCGTGCTCAACCCCGAGCTGCTCGACCTCTGCACGGCGTGGCAGATGCGGTCCGCGGACGGAGTCACGACCGTCAACGACCACAGCGACGCCGTCTACGACGCCCGTGTCCTCGCGCTGTTCGCCGACCTGCACGAACGTGCCGTCGTCGTCATCGCCGCGCTGGCCGCCGCCGTGCCCCGGTTCGGGCGCTACGAACCGCGCCTGACCACGGCGCTCACCCGTGCACAGGCGGGCGAGCTGGCCTGCCTGGCCGACAGCGTGGACTCGTTCCACACGATCTGGGCCGAGCTGCACGAGGACCTGCTCGCGACGCTGGGGATCGCGCGATGGGGTGGGTGAGGCACCTGTCGGGCTCGCTGGCCGACCCGCCGGAGGTGCTGGGCGGCAAGGCACACGGGCTCGTGCTGCTGCACCGGCTCGGCCTGCCCGTGCCCGCCGGGGTCGTCGTCACCACCGACGCGTGCAGGGCGTTCCTCCGCGACGGCGAGCTCCCGGCAGGCCTGCTCGACGAGCTGGTCACCGCCGTCGGCACCCTGGGCGCGTCCACGGTCGCGGTGCGTTCCGGCGCGGCCGTCTCCATGCCCGGCATGATGGAGACGATCCTGAACCTGCGTCCCACACCGGAAACCCTGGCGCAGGCGCTGAAGTCCGTCTTCGCGTCGTGGCACACACCGCGCGCCCGCACCTACCGGACCCTGCACGGCATCCCGCACGACCTGGGCACGGCCGTCGTCGTGCAGCGCATGGTGCTCGGCGACCGCGACTCCGCGAGCGGTTCCGGCGTCGCGTTCAGCCGCGACCCGACCACGGGCGAGAACGCGCCGTTCGGCGAAGTCCTCTTCGGACACCAGGGCTCCGCCGTCGTCTCCGGCCGGTCGCTGACCGGGCCACTGCGCGAGCTCGACCGCGAACCCGTGGTGCGGCAGGGCCTGTTCGCCGCGCTGCGCCGCCTGGAACAGCACTACCGCGACGCCTGCCACGTCGAGTTCACCTTCGAGTCGGGGGAGCTGTGGCTGCTGCAGGTGAGGCCCGGCGGGTTCACCGGAGCCGCCGCGGTCCGCCTCGCCGTGGACCTCGCCGACGAAGGCGTGCTGACCCGCGCCGAAGCGCTCGTCCGCGTTGCGCCACACCACCTCCAGCACGTCCGCACACCGCGGATCGCTTCGGATGCCGACGTCATCGCACGCGGGCTGGGCGTGTGTCCGGGAGTGGCGGTGGGCAGGGTGGCGGTCACCTCGGACGAAGCGGTGCGCCTCGCCGCCGAGCACCCGGTGGTGCTGGTGCGGCCGGAGACGTCACCGGACGACATCCGCGGCCTGGCGGCGGCCACCGGCATCGTCACCGCGCGCGGCGGTCCGGCCAGCCACGCCGCGGTCGTGGCCCGCTCGATGGGCAAACCGGCCGTTGTGGGGGTCGCCGACCTCGTCGTGGGCCCCAGGTCCGTCGCGTTCGCGGGCAACGACATCGGCGTGGGGGCGACGATCACCATCGACGGGACCAGTGGAGACGTCGTGCTCGGCACGCCGCCCGTCGTCACGGCAGGGGCGGACGAGCACCTGCGCCGGTTGCTGGACTGGGCGGACGAGGTGTCGGGGGAGAGCTCCGAGCGTCCCGAAGCCGAACGGCTCGCCGCCGCGCACGCCGTGCTGGGCGCCAGGCCGTCGCCGGGGCCCGGGGATGTGGCCTAGCTGTGATGTCCAGGGAGGTTGGTCAGCCGGGTGATGGGTGGCTGGCCTCCGAGGGCGGAGTGAGCTCGGTGGTGATTGTAGAAATGCAGCCAGCCGGGCAGGGCTGCTCGGCGCTGGGTTTCTGAGGGGTAGTGGCGGGCGTAGGCCCAGCCGTCGGCCAGGGTGCGGTGGAAGCGTTCGATCTTGCCATTGGTCTGCGGACGGTAGGGCCGGGTCCGTTTGTGCCGGACGCCGAGCTCGGCGCAGGCGTCGCGCCAGGCATGCGAGCGGTAGCAGGATCCGTTGTCGGACAACACTCT
>NZ_FOFV01000039.1 GCF_900111005.1 Lentzea albida | reverse complement strand
CGCCACGCTTTTCGGCGGTTTGACACCCCTCCTCAGGTGTGGCCCGCTCTTGGTGCGACTTGGGATGGGACCCCACCGCCACCGCAACCAAACTAAGCAACAGGCAGCCGCTCTAAGCAACAGGCGTGCCATCTACCTGCCCCCAGCGCTGGCCCCCATCTCAGATTGCCGGGGTCTGGGGCAGAGCCCCAGGGGAAGCACGCAACAGCAACAGGCCGCACGCAAAAGAACCACGGACCGAACAGGCTCAAAGAACGGCCTGAACCGCCTCAACCACAGGAGTCTCACCATTGGTGAGCTCCAAGGTCTTCCCGATCGTGTTCCGAGCGCCAACCAACTCCGCCAACACAGCGGCAACATCAGCCCGAGTGACCGAAGCCCGAGGCAACCGAGGCGCAGCAAGGGTCACCAGCCCAGTCGCAGGATCGTCAACCAACGGCCCAGGCCGAAGGATCGTCCACTCCAGATCCCGCTCCCGCAGATCCTCCTCAGCCAGCTTCTTGGCCTTCAGATAAACCGCGAACGAAGGATCCATCTCAGGGGAGTCAGCGGCTTCGATCCCCACCGTCGACACCTGCAGGAACCGCCGCACCCCCGCCTCCACGGCAGCGGAGGCGAAGAGCGCAGCGGCCCCGTAGTCCACGGTGTCCTTGCGGGCGGCACCGGATCCGGCACCAGCCCCAGCGGCGAACACGGCCGCGTCAGCGCCGTTCAAATACGAGGCGACCGAGTCCAGATCGGCGGACTCCAGGTCGCACAACACCGGAACGGCTCCGGCTTCCTGCACGTCACCAAAATGATCGGGATTGCGGACCAGTGCGGTGGCGGTGTCCCCACGGGCGGCCAGCTGCTGCTCCAGGAGCAGCGCGATCTGCCCGTGCCCACCGGCTATGACTACTCGCATGGTCCGACCGTAGATCAGTGATCCGCTGCCGGCACGACGCGTGGATCAGGAGGCGGTGGCGAGGACCTGCTCGTAGACCAGCTCGTTGACCCAGCGGGTGATGGCGGTGTCCTCGGCGGGCGCGTTCTCCTGGCGGCCGGACACGTCGACGGAGAGGTCCTTCTCGTCGTCGGCCAGCAGGACGGAGACGCCGTAGCGGCGGACGCGCGGCAGGCAGTTCGCGAGGTAGTCGTGCGAGAAGGCGACCGACTCGGGGAGGACGACCGCGGCGTTGCCGTAGCGGGCGAAGGGAACCGCGGAGGCCAGGGCGGTGCGCCAGTGGCGGGCGACGGCCAGGACGCCGACGATGCGGACGGCGGCCGGCGGGACGCGGCCTTCCATCTCCGGCCACACCCAGGTGGAGACGGTGGTCTTGTCGGCCTCGGGGCCCGCACCCACGCACACGCGCTCGGCGTGGGCGTCGGCCAGCAGTTCGGCCACGACGACGACCTTGCGGCCCATGAGGACCATTTCGGGGAGAACCACACCGTGCCAGCCGAGGCGGATCGCCGCAGCGGCTGCCAACTCCTCGACGGACGCGGGCAGTTCCGGAACCGGGACCGGGGTGGTCGACAGACCGTTCGAGCTGTCGAGTGCCGCGATCCTTGCTGGGGTGCTGCTCACGCCAGTGCCTCCTCGTCACCCGCGGCGGGAGATCCGCCACGTTTCGACTCGTGCTCTGGATAAGGATTAGCAGGAAGCGCACGGCCCGCCCCCAGGTCACAGGACCCCCTGCGATCGACGGCGCCGACCGGTCGGTGACCGGTCGAGGAATGGCGAGGGGAGTTCGGTCCTACGGTGCTGCCGTCTGGGTGACGTTAATCCGTATGGACGCACCAAAAGACCTGCTCAAAGTGGGTACTCCAGGCGTGGCGGCGAAATGCCGCTCACCGGCGCCGGTCGCCGCCCGCCGACCGTTCACCGCGCCAGAACGACCACCTACATGATGATCACTGTCTTACCCGGTCCGTGACCTGCGAAAACATCAACAGCGTCGCGCAACGGCACACGCCGCGAAATCGGCACTTCCAGGTCGCCGGCCTGCACCAACGACGAGAGGTGCACCAACGCCTCTCGCGAGCCCTTCATGCCGAAGTTCTGCGCGGAGTCGGCGGACACGTAGTTGGTGTTGAAGGCCAACGGCGCGTAGCGCGCGTTCGCCTCGAACGACGAACGGTCTGTGCTGACGAGGTCGATCAGCGCGTCGGCCTCCACAAGAGAGTCGCCGCGGCCGATCGGGATCACGCGCTTCCCGGCCGCACGGGCGATCTGGACGGCGAACGACCCGACGCCGCCGAACGCACCAACGACCAGAACGGACCGAGAGTCGCCGAGCGACTCGACCAACTGCAGAGCGGCCATGCCGGCAGTGGGCAATGCGGCGGCCACGGCGGGATCCATGTCATCCGGCAACGGGGCCAACGGGTTTCCGGCCGGAACTGTGACGTACTCGGCGTATGTACCGCCGCCGACGGGGCGACGGAAGAACGTTCCGAAAATCCTCTCCCCCGACCCTTCCACCACTCCCGCACCATCGGTTCCGGGAACCAACGGGAACTGATGTGGAGCGGAGTCGCGGAGCATCCCGTTCACGACTTTGCGGTCGAACGGGTTCACGCTCGCGGCGAGCACCCGGACCTTCAACTCGTTCGGGCCCGCCTCGGGCTCGGGGAGCTCGACCAGGTCGAGGTCCGCGCCGAAGTCGGCCGCCGCGATCGCCCACATGGTGCCCCCCGAACGAGTGACAGACATCACCCGGTGGATCAAGGAATCCGATACTGCCGATCAACGAAAGAACCCCCCTCGCGATTTCCGCGAGAGGGGTTCTCTCTGTCTATCTATGGGCAAGGGGGGAGTTGAACCCCCACGTCCTTTCGGACACACGGACCTGAACCGTGCGCGTCTGCCATTCCGCCACTTGCCCCTGGAGACGTTGGAAACACTAGCACGCGTCCAAACCAGGTTCCTAATCGCCCCCTGTAGGCCCGGTCGTACCCGGATACGATCGGTACAGGAGCCCGTCCGCGCGGAAGGAGTCGACATGGGCCTGCAACGCTTCGAGCGCAAGCTGGAAGGTCTGGTCGGCAACACCTTCGCGCGCGTGTTCGGCGGCAGCGTCGTGCCCCAAGAGGTGGCACAGGCACTGCAACGGGAGGGTGACAGCAACATCCGCGAACTCGCGGGTGGCAGACTGCTAGCCCCCAACCACTACAAGGTGCTCCTCGGACCTCAGGACCACGAACGTCTTGCGGGCGACGAGCAGGATGAACTACGCATCACACAGCTTCTCGCAGAGGGCCTGCGAGAGCACCTGGCCGAGTCCGGATGGGATACCTATGGTGACGTCGTAGTCTCCCTGGAGCGCTCCGAGGCGCTGCACACCGGACAGTTCCGAACCAGCTCGTCCGTCGACCCCGACGTGAAAGCGGCCAGCCGACGGTCAGCACCACCTCGCACCGCAGGAGACCGATCCATGAGCCAGCCACCCGGCTACGGACAAGGACAGGGCCAGCCCGGCCAGGACCCTTATGGTCAGGGCGGCTACGGCCAGCAGGGTTACGACCAGCAGGGCTATGACCAGCAGCAGGGCTACGGCCAGCCGCAGGGTTATGGCCAGCAGGGGCACGACCAGGGCTACGGCCAGCAGCAGGGCTACGGCCAGCAGGGCTACGACCAGGG
>NZ_FOFV01000016.1 GCF_900111005.1 Lentzea albida | reverse complement strand
GCGACGCGCGCGGCCGCGTTGGCCGGCTTCGTCGGCGTGGTGATGGCACTCATGACTTCCGCTCCCAGAACGCCGGACCCACAGCCTCGATGAAGTCACTGCGGGCTACCAAGTATCCCTCTTCGTCCACAGTGATCGGAAGCTGCGGAAGAGGACGGGTCGCCGGGCCGAACCGCGGCTTCGCGTATTCGAAGACGTCGAACTGCGACTGGTGGCAGGGGCAGAGCAGCAGACCGGTCTGCTGCTCGAACAGCGACGTCGGGCAACCCAGGTGCGTGCAGATCTTCGAGTACGCGTAGAGGTCACCGTAGTTGAAGTCCTCCTGGCCCGCGCGCTTGGTGATCGCCTGGTTCGGGCGCATGCGGATGAGCATGACCGGGGCGTCGGCGCGCTTGAGGGCGGCGACCAGGGCGTGCTCGTCGTCGCGCTCGGACTCGCGGAACGGGAAGACCGTCTCGAAACCGCCGGGCTCGACGTCCTCGGGACGCACGAGGGAGACCTCGTGGAAGTTGCCGGTGTGGCGGCGCAGGTAGACCTTCTCGCCCGGCTTCTCCGGCTTCCAGCCGGTGTGCCAGAGCGAGTTCTTGGTCTCGTTGTCCGAGTGCGGGTTCTTGACCAGCGCGCCCAGCGGAACGGCGGCGACGCCGAGACCCAGCACGCCGGCGCCGAGGCCCGCGGTGCGCTTGATCAGGCTGCGGCGGCCGATGCCGCTGCGCTCACCCGCGTCGGCGAGCTCCGCGACCAGCGTGGCGCGGTCGACCGCGGTCGACGGGCCGTCGTGGCGCTGCTGCACCGCGAGCTCGTCGGGCAGGAACTTCTTGGTGTACAGCAGGGCGCCGATGCCGAGGCCCACCACCGACAGGCCCAGGAACAGGCCGATCAGCGGGTTGTACAGGTTGTGCAGGAAGTGACCCGACTCGTTCGACGGGGACTCGTACTCCCACGGCCAGAACAGGAAGACGCCGAGGAACGCGAGCCCCGACAGCGCCGAGACGAGGAACCACACGGCCACCGAACGCTGAGCGCGACGCTCGGCGCGGGTGCCGGGGACCGGGAACTTCTCCTCGTAGTGGACGAGCTCGACGCCGTCCATCTTCGTGCCGAGCTTGACGAGGTCGTCCCGGCTCATCTCCGCGAGCTCTGCCTCGCTGGGCAGCTCGGTCGGCTTGTCGCCGCTCATGCCTTGGCTCCGATCCAGAGGGTCACGCCGATGAGCGCGGCGATGCCCACGATGAACGCGATCAAGCCCTCGGAAACAGGTCCGAACCCACCCAGGGCGTTGCCGCCGGAGTTGTTGTTCCCGTCGGTGACCGACTTGACGTACGCGATGATGTCTTTCTTCTCTTCCGGCGTGAGCTGGCGCTCGCCGAACTTCGGCATGTTCTGCGGACCGCTCAGCATCGCCGTGTAGATCTGCTCCTCGGTCACACCGTCGAGCGCCGGTGCGAACTTGCCGGAGGACAGCGCGCCACCACGACCCGTGAAGTTGTGGCAGCTGGCGCAGTTGAGGCGGAAGAGCTCGCCACCGCGGGCGGGGTTGTCGCCGCGCAGGGCCTCACCGGACTCGGAGGGCTTCTTCGGGCCCTCGCCACCGTTCGCGGTGATGTAGGCCATCAGCGCGTTGATCTCCTCGGGGGAGAGCTTCGCGGGCTTGCGGATGGCCTGCGCCTCCTGCCGCGCCATGGGCATGCGGCCGGAGGAAGTCTGGAAGTACACCGCCGCGTCGCCGACGCCGATCAGGCTCGGCCCGCGGCCCTCGACACCTTCGAGCGAGTTGCCGTGGCAGCTCAGGCAGGTGTTCAGGTAGATCTGCTCGCCCTGGCGGACCAGTGCGTCCTGCTGCTGCGCCTGGGCGGTCTGCGCCTGGGGCGCGAAGGCGGCGAACAGCATGCCGGCGCTCAGCAGGCCGAAGCCCAGTGCGAGCAGTCCGGCGACCCGGCGGCGCAGCTTGGTGCGGGCGCCGCGGGGGCGTTTCGTCGTGGTGGTCATGGTGTGCGGCAACCCTTGCTGTCAGTTCGGGAGCTCGTGGCTTGGCTGCGTGCCGGCTGGGTCAGGGCACGATGTAGATGATGGCGAACAGGCCGATCCACACGACGTCGACGAAGTGCCAGTAGTACGACACGACGATCGCGGAGGTGGCCTGTGCCGGCGTGAACTTGCTGAGCTTCGTCCGGATCAACAGGTAGACGAACGCGATCAGACCGCCGATGACGTGCAGGCCGTGGAAGCCGGTCGTCAGGTAGAAGACGGTGCCGTAGGCCGAGGACGGGATCGTGGTGCCGTTCTCGACGAGCTCGATGTACTCACCCGCCTGACCACCCACGAAGATCGCGCCCATGATCAGCGTCACGATGTACCAGCGACGCAGACCGAAGACGTCTCCCCGCTCCGCCGCGAACACGCCCCACTGACAGGTGAAGGACGACGCGACCAGGATGATCGTGAAGACCGACGCGTAGGGGATGTTCAGGTGCGTGGGGGGCGGGGGCCAAGGTCCCTCGTTCTGGGCCTTCACCGTGAAGAACATGGCGAAGAGGCCAGCGAAGAACATGAGCTCGCTGGACAGCCAGACGATCGTGCCGACGCTGACCATGTTCGGGCGGTTCAGCGAGTGCACGCGCTGGCCGATTGAAGGCGCTGCCGTGGTCACGAGCAGCATTATTGCTTGCGCTATTTCCGTCCGCCCATCGGGTCCTGGGCAGATCTTGGGCCGGGCGGGTCACACACAGGTGATCGCGAGGAGATCGACGAATGAGCTTGCTGGGCCGATTGCGCGACGTGCTGCGCAGGTTCCTGGGTCGCGAGGAGGAACCGTCGCTGGCGGTCGACGACCCGGACCTCGTCGTCGTGGTCGAGGCGTTCGACATCGCAGAGGCCGATTCGGCCGCTCTGGCGCGGTCCCCGCGGTGGCGTTCCGACGACCTCGCCGTGCTCCGACATCACGTGCGCATCCCCGCTGACCAGGTAGAACGCGCGCGGGAGCTGCTCACGCCGGACGGCTGGGTGCTGGTCGCCGGTGATATATCGCATATCAGTCGGGTGCAGAAGCTGGACGCGTTGCACTGCGCCCAGGAGCGGTCGCGGATGGCCTCGCTGGCGCAGCGGCTCGGCGGCGAGGCCCTGGGGTGGGACGCCCTGCAGAAGCCGGGCGAGCCCGCCCGATAGCATCACGGCGACCTTGGTCACTTTCTTCAGGACCGCAGTCGGCAGTCGCAGCGGAGGGCCCAGAGATGAGCACGCAGACCACGAAGATCCTGGTGTTCAGCCACCGTCCCGAGGTGCGTGAGACGATCATCACTGCGATCGGCCGCCGTCCGGCGCCGGACCTGTCCCGCGTCGAGTACGTCGAGGTCGGCACCATCGCGGACGTCCTCTACGAGGTCGACAACGGCACCGTCGACCTGCTGATCCTCGACGGTGAGGCCCAGCCGACCGGGGGCATGGGCCTGTCGCGCCAGCTCAAGGACGAGATCACGAACTGCCCGCCGGTCGTCGTGGCCGTGCGCCGCAAGGACGACAGGTGGCTCGCGACCTGGTCGCAGGCGGACGCGGTGCTGGTGCACCCGCTCGACCCGCTGGCCGCCGCCGAGACCGTGGCCGAGGTGCTGCGGGGCTCGGCTGTGCCCGTCGTCAAGGGCTGATCCCGTCATGAGCCAGCGCACCTGGCCCTCGCTGCTCAACCGGCTGCTCGACGGCGTCGACCTGACCGCGGACGACACCGCCTGGGGAATGGACCAGGTGATGTCGGGCGAGGCGACGGCGGCGCAGATCGCGGCGTTCATCGTCGCGCTGCGCGCCAAGGGCGAGACTCCGGAGGAGGTCGACGGCCTCGCGACGATGATGCTCGAGCACGCGAACCGGTTCACGGTGGACGTGCGGGCGACCGACATCGTGGGCACCGGCGGCGACCACTCCGGTTCGGTGAACATCTCGACGATGGCCGCGATCGTGACGGCCGCCGCGGGCGTGCCCGTCGTCAAGCACGGCAACCGGGCCGCGTCGTCGCAGTGCGGCACGGCGGACGTGCTGGAGGCGCTGGGCGTCGCGATCGACCTGCCGGCCGAGGGTGTGCGGGAGACCGTGCGCGAGCTGGGGATCGGGTTCTGCTTCGCGCCGGTGTTCCACCCCGGTTTCCGGCACGCGGGCCCGGTGCGGCGCGAGATCGGCATCCCGACGTCGTTCAACCTGCTCGGCCCCCTGACGAACCCCGCGCAACCCACCGTCGGCCTGATCGGCTGCGCGCGGGCGGCCGCGGCGCCGCTGATCGCCGGCGTGTTCGCGCGGCGCACCAACACGGCGCTGGTGGTGCGGGGCGACGACGGCCTCGACGAGATCACCACGACCACGACGACGTCCGCGTGGCTCGCGCAGGACGGCGTGGTGCGCACCGCGACCATCGATCCGGCCGTGCTCGGCGTGAAGCCCGCCCGCGAGGAGGACCTGAAGGGCGGCGACCCGTCGGTCAACGCCCAGGTGGTCCGCGACCTGGTGGCGGGAAAGACCGGATCGGTGCGGGACGCGGTGCTCGTGAACGCGGCCGGGGCCATCGCGGCGCACGGCGGGTTCTCCGATGACCTGCACGCGGACCTGACGGCCTCGCTGAGCCGCGCGGCCGGCGCCATCGACTCCGGTGCCGCGGCGGGCCTGTTGAGCCGCTGGGTGGAGCTCTCACAGGCGTTGAAGGCGTCCCCGAAGTAGGGCCTCCGAGTAGGCCCGGAGCAGACCTTGCGGGAACCGCGGAGCGGTTTCGGTCACGCGTCGTCGTCGGCGCGTGACCCTGCTCGCACGGACGCCGCATCGGCCTAGCCCGAGCGAGTGATCGGCCGGAGATGCGGCTCACGTGGTAACGCCGTGGCAATCCTCACCTGGAATGCTGGAGACATGGCCTTCCTCTACCCGGTGATGAAGCACGTCGTCGCTCGCACAGCCCGTCTCGTCTACCGCCCGGTGGTCGAAGGTCTGGAGAACATCCCCACCGACGGCCCCGTCATCCTCGCGGCCAACCACCTGAGCTTCATCGACAGCGTCGTGATCCCCATGGTCGTGCCGCGCCGTGTGTCGTTCCTCGCGAAGGCCGAGTACTTCACGGGCACCGGCCTCAAGGGGTCGCTGTCGCGCTGGTTCTTCTCCTCGCTCGGCCACGTGCCGGTGCACCGCGGCAAGGGCCGTGACGCCCGTGCGGCCCTCGACACGGCCGCCGAGATCCTCGCGCGCGGAGACGCGTTCGCCATCTACCCCGAGGGCACGCGCTCGCTCGACGGCATGCTGCACCGCGGCCGCACGGGCGTCGCCCGCATGGCGCTCGAGTCCGGCGCCCCGGTCATCCCGGTCGGCATCATCGGCACGGACAAGGTGCAGCCCGTCGGCAGCAGGTTCCCGAAGATCGTCCCGGTGACGGTCCGCTTCGGCGAGCCGCTCGACTTCAGCCGCTACGAAGGCATGGAGGAGTCGCTGCCGGTGCTGCGCAGCGTCACCGACGAGATCATCTACCGCATCCTGGACCTGAGCGGCCAGGAGTACGTGGACGCGTACCAGAAGACCCCGGTGCCCGCGGCGGCGTGATTCCCGCGGAAACCACGAAGGCCCTCTCCGTCACGGAGGGGGCCTTTTTCGTGCGATATGCGATGTGTCACATATCAGCGGCAAAAATTCGAGGCCCCCTCCGTGACGGAGAGGGCCCCGAACGAACCTGCGCGATATCCGGTATGTCGGATATCAGTCGTGGTTGGGACCGGTGTGGTACTCGAACACCAGGCCACCGACCATGATCAGCACCATGACGACGGCGATCACCAGCAGCCACACGTGCCAGAACGCCACCGCGACACCTGTGGTCGCCGCCGCGGCCGCGAGGCCGACCGGCCAGTACGAGCCGGGGCTGAAGAAGCCCAGCTCACCGGCGCCGTCGGACACCTCGGCGTCGGGGTTGTCCTCCGGCCGCACCTCGATGCGGCGGGCGACGAACCGGAAGTAGGTGCCGGTGATGAGGGCCAGGCCACCGGTCAGCGCGAGCGCCACCGTGCCGGTGGGCTCGACGTGGCCGGTCGCCAGGTGCGTCCAGTAGCCGTAGACGACGGCCATCAGGAACGAGAAGGCCATCACCAGGTCGAATACGCGAGCTTCGATCTTCATCGCGGAATGTCCCTACTTCTGGCCCGCGCCGGAGGCTTCACGAGCCGTCCGGTCGGTGTTGAACGGGGTCGTCGTCGTGGCCAGCGGTGAGCACCACTCGTCACAGTTCACCTGGGAGAGGGCCTCGGCCGTGGTGTACGGCTTGCCCGTCTTCTCGTTGATCTCCTTGCGGAGCGCGATGTACTTGTCGAAGTCGGCCTGCTCGAGCGCGCGGACCTCGAAGTTCATCACCGCGTGGTACGAGCCGCAGAGCTCGGCGCAGCGGCCGACGAACGCACCGGGACGGTCGATCTGGTCGATCTGGAAGACGTTGTCCTGGTTGTTCTTCTCCGGCTGCGGGAAGACGTCGCGCTTGAAGTGGAACTCCGGCACGAAGAACGAGTGGATGACGTCCGTCGAGCGCAGCGTGAACTGGATGCGCTTGCCGGCCGGCAGCACCATGATCGGGACCTCGCCCGAGGTGCCGACCGTGCTGACGACGTTGCCCTCTTCGGTCTTGTGGTCCGGGTACTGGAACTCCCAGTTCCACTGGAACGCGATGACGTCGACGTTCACGTCGGGCTTGCCCGACTTGTCCGTGACGTAGTTCTGCGTGATGGCGGTGAAGTAGAACAACACCGCCACGATCACCGTCGGCACGACGATGAGCACGATCTCCAGCGGGAGGTTGTACGCCGTCTGACGCGGCAGCTCCTCCGACTTCTTGCGGTGGAACACCACCGACCACAGGATCAGGCCCCACACGATGACGCCGACGACGAGCGCGGCGATCACGGACCAGGTCCAGAGCTCGCGCATCTTCTCGGCCTGCGGCGTGACGGCCTGCGGCCATCCGAAGCGCAGCACCTCGTCCGTGGAGCAACCGGTGGCCCCGATACCGACCAGGCTCACAAGCCCAGCGGTCTTCACCAGCCGGGATGCCCTGGTGCCCTCCTTCAGGCCCACTGCTCGCCCGCCTCCTCGTTCACAACTACTGGTCATGCCAACGGATCAAGCGGGAGCGTAGCCCAGCGCAACCTCGCTCACCCCTTGGGGGCACCGCCGCTGCGGTGCAGTTTCGGTCACACGGAGCCCTTTCGGCATACTGGGGACTTCCCCGTGGTCTTCCCCTTCATGTCTTTTGAGAGGTGCGAGAGCCTTGTGCGGCCTGGCAGGACTTGTTTGCCCCAGCGAGAACGAGGCTGAGAACGCACGTCCGGCGGTGGAGGCGGCGCTGCGCTGCATGCGGCACCGCGGTCCGGACGAGAGCGGCACCCGCCGGGTCGACGAGGTCGTCTTCGGCTTCAACCGCCTCGCCATCATCGACATCGAGCACTCCCACCAGCCGCTGACCTGGGGTCCGGCGGAGTCGCCGAGCCGGTACACGATCAACTTCAACGGCGAGATCTACAACTACCTCGAGCTGCGGGCCGAGCTCACCGAGAAGCACGGCGCGGTCTTCCACACCGACGGCGACACCGAGACGATCGTCGCCGCGTACCACTACCTCGGCCCGGCGGCGATCTCGAAGCTGCGCGGCATGTTCGCGTTCATCATCTGGGACGCCGAGCGCGAGGTCCTGTTCGGCGGCCGCGACCCGTTCGGCATCAAGCCGCTGTACTGGGCGCAGGGCCAGAGCGGTGTCGCGTTCGCCAGCGAGAAGAAGGTCCTGCTGGAGATCGCGTCCTCGATCGGCATCGCGCCGAAGATGAACGTCAAGGGCCTGCAGCACTACCTCACGCTGCAGTACGTGCCGGAGCCCGAGTCGCTGCACGACCCGATCCACCGCGTCGAGTCCGGGCACTCGTTCACACTGGTCCCGGGCGAGTCGCCGCGGTTCGAGCGGTACTTCCCGGCGCAGTTCAAGGTCCGCACGGTCCGCAGCGAGGCCGAGGCGAACGCGCTGTACGACGAGATCACGGCCGCGCTGCGCGACTCGGTCGCCAAGCACATGCGCGCGGACGTGACGGTCGGCTCGTTCCTGTCCGGCGGCATCGACTCGACGGTCGTCGCGGCCCTGGCCAAGGAGCACAACCCGGACCTGATCACGTTCACCACGGGCTTCGAGCGCCAGGGGTTCTCCGAGGTCGACGTGGCCGCGGAGTCGGCGGCGCTGATCGGCGTGAAGCACGTGGTCCGCACGGTCAGCGCGCAGGAGATGATGGACTCCCTGCCGCTGATCACGTGGTACCTCGACGACCCGGTGGCCGACCCGGCGCTCGTGCCGTTGTGGTTCATCGCCCGTGAAGCGCGTCAGCACGTGAAGGTCGTGCTGTCCGGTGAGGGCGCGGACGAGCTGTTCGGCGGGTACACGATCTACCGCGAGCCGCTGTCACTGGCGGGCTTCGAGAAGGTGCCGGGCGCGCTGCGCAAGGCGATGGGCAAGGTCTCCACGAAGATCCCGCACGGCGTGCGCGGCAAGGACCTGCTGCGTCGTGGCGCGTTGACGCTGGAGGAGCGCTACTACGGCAACGCGCGCATCTTCCTCGACGACCACCTGCGCCAGGTGCTCAAGACGTACGACCCGTCGGTGTCCCACATGGACGTGACGGCGAAGCCGTACCGCGAGTCGGCCACCTGGGACCCGGTGACGCGCATGCAGCACGTCGACCTGTTCACGTGGCTGCGCGGCGACATCCTGGTCAAGGCCGACAAGATGACCATGGCGAACTCGCTGGAGCTGCGCGTCCCCTTCCTCGACCCCGAGGTCTTCAAGATCGCGTCGCAGATCCCGAGTGAGTTGAAGATCACGAAGGACACGACGAAGTTCGCGCTGCGCAAGGCGATCCGCGACATCGTGCCGGCGCACGTGCTGAACCGCCGCAAGCTCGGCTTCCCGGTGCCGATCCGGCACTGGCTCAAGGACGAGATGCACGACTGGGCCGTCGACGTCGTGCGCGCGTCGCAGACGGACCAGTACATCGACAAGACCGCGGTGCTGCGGCTGATCGAGGAGCACCGCTCGGGCGTGCTCGACCACAGCCGCCGCATCTGGGCGCTGCTGGTGTTCATGATCTGGCACGGCATCTTCGTCGAGGGCCGCATCCAGCCGGTGGTGCCGGAGCCGCACTACCCGGTCAAGCTGTAGGTCGTGGGGCCCCTCTCCGGAGGGGCCCTCTCCCGTTCTACCGGCGTCCTTGCGCGCTGCACATCGCGTACGAGCTGAGGACGACCTCGGGGGACGCCATCAGTTCCAGGTAGCGGTCGAACTCGGCGTCGGTGAGCGGGAGCTTCGCGCGCACCAGGCGTGCGGTCGTGGCGAGCAACCGGCAGCCGGCGGACCCGCCCTCCCACTCCTGCACGTCGCGGGAGCCGCTGACGTCGTTCAGCCCGGCGTCGAGCAGCGCCCTCTCGATGCGCGCGCCCCACGCCAGTTCGGCGCCTGCCTGGTCGAGCAGCGTCAGCAGGGCGTTCTTCACCTGCATGATCAGCTTCGCGTCGTCGGGAGCGGCGGAGAGGACTTCGAGCGGGAGGCAGTCGAACTCCTCCAGCACGAGCCAGCCGCCGGGCCGCAGCGAGTCGCGCAGCTTGCGCAGGACGAGTTCGCGGGCAGGCAGGTAGAAGAGCACCAGACGGGCGTGGACCAGGTCGAACGCGTTGCCCGGCAATATGTTGGACACCACGTCGTGTTCGAGGACCGTGACGTTGTCACGCTCCTCGAGCCGCCTGACGTCGATGTCGGTGACCGTCACGTGCCCGGACGGGGCGACGACGTCGGCCAGCCAGTTCGCCACCGATCCCCCGCCACCTCCGACCTCGAGGCAGCGCCAGCCGTCCGCGACACCCAGCTGCTCGACGCGGGCGAACGTGCCCGCGTCGAGCAGGGAGCTCAGCGCGTCGAACTTCGGGTCGGGCGACTCAGCGGTGTCGCCGAACAGGTACGTCCCCATTGTCCGATCATGGCAGGACGGGGGCGATCTCCTCAGCGGCTTCCGCACCGAACGCGCCACGAATGCGGGCGAGCGCCGCCTCGCGCTCGATCACCCACTCCTGCGTGCCGACGGTCTCGAGCACCTCGACGGCGATGAACGAACCCAGCTGAGCAGCGCGTTCGATGCTCAGGCCCGCGGTGATGCCCGCCAGGAAGCCCGCGCGGAAGCCGTCGCCGACGCCGGTCGGGTCGGTCTTCGCGACCTCGGGGACGGCGGGGACGTGCAGCGAGAAGCCGTCGCGGTCGACGATCTCGACGCCCTTGGCGCCGAGCGTGGTGACGCGCTTGCCGACGCGGGCGAGGACGTCGGCCTCGGTCCAGCCGGTCTTCTGCAGCAGCAGTTCCCACTCGTAGTCGTTGCTGAAGAGGTACTCGGCGCCCTCGACGAACGCGCGCGCCTGGTCGCCGTCCATGCGGGCGAGCTGCTGCGACGGGTCGACGGCGAACTTGTAACCGCGCTGACGGCACTCCTCGGCGTGGCGGAGCATGGCCGCGGGGTCGTCCGGGCTGATGACGACGAGCTCGAGGTTCTCGACACGACCGGCGATCGGCGCGAGCTCGATGTTGCGCGACTCGGCCATCGCACCCGCGTAGAACGAGGCGATCTGGCACATGTCGTCGTCCGTCGTGCAGACGAACCGCGCGGTGTGCGCGACCTCGGACACGTACACACCGGACGTGTCGACGCCGTGCCGCTCGAGCCACGAGCGGTAGTCGTCGAAGTCCTTGCCGACGGCGCCGACGAGCACCGGCCTGACCCCGAGCACACCGAGGCCGAACGCGATGTTCGCGCCGATGCCACCGCGACGGACCACGAGGTCGTCGACCAGGAAGCTCAGTGACACGCGGTCGAGACGCTCCGCGACCAGCTGGTCCGCGAAACGACCCGGAAAGTGCATCAGATGGTCGGTCGCGATGCTGCCGCACACGGCTAGGGGCACGTCGGCTCCTCTTTTCTTTGTTGCGCTACGTGACAACTCACCCGGACGAGTACCGCGTGAAGACTACTGTTTGGTAGGGCTATCGCAGGTCAGACCGCCGACATACGGTCACGGGGTGACGATCCCAGAGGCGACCACGATGAGTGAACTGATCGAGGACTGCGCGCAGCTCCCCGTCGTGCTCATCCACCCCGAGCACCCCCTCCCCGTCCCGCGCGACGCCGCGCCGTGGCAGGTCGACGAGCGGTGCGCCCACCAGGTCGAAGGCCTCGCCGAGTACGGCGTGTGACCTTCGGGGCTGGTCCGGCACGGGTTCGGCAGGGGCTCGGTCTCCAGGATCTGGTGGCCGGAACTCCGTCTCCGGCGCCTGGTCTGCGGGGTCCGGCTTCCGGGGCCCGATCGGCGGGATCCGATCTCCGGCGTCCTGACCTCGAGGGCCGGCATCCGACCTCCACACCAGCCCCCGACACTCCGGTTCCCGGCATCCGACCTCCAGCGCCGCGCTCGACACTCCGGTCGCCGGCATCGGAACACCAGGGGCCGACCCTCGGCGGTCCGGTCCCCCGGCATCCGCGGTCCTGCGCCTGCTCGCCGGGCTCCGACCTCCAGGAACCGACCTCCGGGCATCCGATCCCGGGAGCCACCTCCCGAAAACCTGACCCCAGGTCTCGCGTCCAGGTCTCACCCGGCAGGGGTTTTCGGTCCACACGCGGAGAGGCCGCGTTCCCGTCGATGCGGGAACGCGGCCTCTCCGCGTGGTCGCCTTAGTGGAACGAGTCGCCGCAGGCGCAAGACCCGCCGGCGTTCGGGTTGTCGATCGTGAAGCCCTGCTTCTCGATCGTGTCCACGAAGTCGATGACGGCGCCTTCGACGTACGGGGCGCTCATGCGGTCGACGGCGACCTTCATGCCGTTGAAGTCGACCATCGCGTCACCGTCGAGCGCACGCTCGTCGAAGAACAGCTGGTAACGAAGGCCTGCGCAACCACCGGGCTGGACGGCGATGCGCAGGTGCATGTCGTCGCGACCCTCCTGGTCCAGCAGCGCCTTGGCCTTGACGGCGGCCGCATCGGTCAGCGTCACGCCGTGGCTGGGCGCCTCGGAGGCGGTCGAAGCGGCATCCTGAGCGGTCGTCATGGCTCTCCTAAGAGGTCCTTTGCGGGCGGTTCACCCATCAACAACACGGGCGTGCCCCGCCTTGTTCCACTACCCATGGTCCCACAACGACACGTCATGTCGCCCCGGGTGTCGACTGTCACGTGGACCACGCTGGGGCCGGCCGATATATCAGCGCTGGACACGCACTTCAGCGAGACCACTGGTTCGCGACGTGGCTGGCCGTCGTGACGAGGCTGTCGCGGGCCTCCTCCATCGCCTTCTGCACGGAGCCGACGTGCTCGGACACCGAGTACGCCTCCTGGACGCCGGCCGCGCCCATCTCGCGGCGGCCGACGCTGACCTGGCCCGCGACGGCGACGCACGGGATGCCGCGTTCGGCGGCGCCGCCCGCGACGGCGGTGATGAGCTTGCCGCGCAGGGACTGCCAGTCGAAGCTGCCCTCGCCGGTGACGACGACGTCGGCGTCGTCGAGGGCGGCGTCGAGGCCGGTGAGTTCGCGGACGAGACCGGCGCCCGAAGTCACCGTCGCGCCCAGGGAGAGCAGCGCGGCACCCAGGCCACCCGCCGCCCCGGCACCCGATATATCGGATACGGGTTCGAGGACGTCCATGGCGGCGAGCTTCGCTTCGAGGCGTTCGACGGCTTCCGGGGACGCGCCCTTCTGCGGGCCGAACGTCCTGGCGGCGCCGTGCGGGCCGAGGAGCGGGTTCTCGACGTCGGACGCGGCGACCAGCGATACCCCGGTCAGGTCGACGCCGGCGCCGTCGTCGGCCTCGGCCAGGGCGGCGAGCATGCCGGCACCGCCGTCGGTCGTGCCGGAGCCGCCGAGCCCGACGATGACGACATCGACGCGGCTGGCACCGGCCGGGATGACATCGTTGTCATCCGCGTCCGTCCCGGACGCGACGGCTGCCGCGATCAACTCGCCGACGCCTCGCGTCGTCGCCGTCTCGCAGACCTGCGGACGGAGCTCCTTCGGGATGAGGTGGAGGCCGCAGGCTTCCGCGGACTCGATGTAGGCAACGTGTCGACCGGTTGCATCCGGACCATCGGTGTGCACGCTGAGCCAGCGGGCCTCCACGGGCTCGCCCAGCGGGCCGGTGACGGTGACATATCGGATATCGCCGCCCGTCGCGGCGTGCAGGACGTCGACGAAGCCGGGGCCTCCGTCGGCGAGCGGGCGTTGGACGACGACGTCGTCGGGCTTGGCCTCGTGCCAGCCGGTGGCGATGGCGTCGGCGGCCTCGCGGGCGGTCAGGGTGCCGCCGAAGCAGTCCGGAGCGATGAGTACGCGCACCTCGCGAAAGGTACAGAAAACCCGCTGCCCTACCCTGATGGTGTGAGGTTCTTGCGCCGCAACTCCGACGACACCGCAGCCACGGCCACGGAGGCGACCGACGAGGTCGCCGAGTCCACCCGCACCGCGGGCAAGGGCCGGCCCACGCCCAAGAGGCGTGAGGCGCAGGGTCGGCGCACCGGTCCGGTCCCGCCGCCTCCCCGCACGCAGCGCGAGGCGTTCAAGCGCATGCGCGGCAACAAGGTGAGCAAGGAAGAGCGCCGTGCCGCGGCCACCGAGCGCCGTCAGCGCATGATGGCGGGCGAGGACAAGTACCTGCTGCCGCGCGACCGCGGTCCGGTGAAGGCGTACATCCGCGACCTCGTCGACTCGCGCCGCAACCTCATGGGCCTGTTCATGCCGCTCGCGATCCTGGTGTTCGTGGCCCTGCTGACGCCGTCGCTGGCCGTGCAGCGCTACGCGACGCTCGCGACGACGTTCATGCTGCTCGCGATGGTCATCGAGGGCATCGTGCTCGGCCGCCTCGTCACGAAGCGGGTGCGGGCGAAGTTCCCGACCGAGCCGATCAAGGGCCTGTCGATCGGCTGGTACTCGTTCATCCGCGCGAGCCAGATCCGCAAGCTGCGCGTGCCCAAGCCGCGCGTGAAGCCGGGCGACACGCTCAAGTAGTGCGCGAGAAGCCTCGCAGGCTCCAGCTGCCGGAGAAGCTCCGGTGGAACCACAACGCGTGGTACCGCCGATGGCTCCTCCGGCAGTTGCCGTCCCGGGCCGGGTCGGCGCTCGACGTCGGCTGCGGGCTCGGCGAGCTGGCGCGGCAGATCAGGGCCGACGAGGTCACCGCGATCGACGCCAGCGCCCGCATGATCGAACGGGCGAGCGCGACGAGCGCCGGGGTGCGGTGGATCCAAGGTGACGTGCTCACCCACGACCTCGGGCGCTACGACGTCGTCACCGCGGAGGCGAGCCTGCACCACCTGCCGCTGCGGGTGGGCCTGACCCGGCTCGCCGAGCTGGTCGGGCCGGGCGGCAGGCTGGTCGTCGTCGGGCTGTACAGGACGGCGACGCGGGCGGACAGGGCGATGGAGCTCGTGACACTGCCCGCGAACACGCTCGTCGGGCTCGTGAAGGCCCTGGGTGGCGGCGAGGAGCCGCACGACCCCGAGATGCCGGTCGTGATGCACGCCCCGACGTTGAACGAGATCCGTGCGGCGGCGGCCGAGATCGTGCCCGGCGCGCGGATCCGCAGGCGCCTCTTCTGGCGGTATTCCATGGTGTGGCACGCTCCGGAAGTTCATTAGCAGCACGAACGATCTGGTCTAGGCTGCGAGCATGGAGTTTCGACGTCTAGGGCGCAGCGGCCTCAACATCAGCGCGATCACTTACGGCAACTGGCTGACCCACGGCTCGCAGATCGAGGAGGACGCCGCCACCGCGTGTGTGCGCGCGGCCCTCGACGCGGGCGTGAGCAGCTACGACACCGCCGACGTGTACGCGAACACAGCGGCGGAATCGGTGCTCGGACGCGCGCTGAAGGGCGAGCGCCGCGAGTCCCTCGAAATCTTCACGAAGGTCTACTGGCCCACCGGGCCCGGCGGCCCCAACGACCGGGGCCTGGGCCGCAAGCACATCATGGAGTCCGCGAACGCGTCCCTGAAGCGGCTGCAGACCGACTACGTCGACCTCTACCAGGCGCACCGGTGGGACGAGACCGTCCCGCTGGAGGAGACGATGACGGCGTTCGCCGACCTCGTCCGGCAGGGCAAGGTGCTCTACCTCGGTGTCTCGGAGTGGACGGCCGAGCAGATCGCGCGCGGCGCCGCCCTCGCCCGCGAGCTGAACGTGCCGCTGGTCTCCCACCAGCCGCAGTACTCGATGCTGTGGCGCGTGATCGAGCCCCAGGTGATCCCCACTTCCGAGCGTGAGGGGATCTCGCAGATCGTCTTCTCGCCGATTGCCCAGGGCGTCCTGACGGGCAAGTACCTGCCGGGCGCCGAGCTCCCGGAGGGCTCGCGGGCGGCCGACGAGCGCGGCTCGAAGATGATCGCCCGGTGGATGCGCGACGACGTCCTCACCGCCGTGCAGAACCTCAAGCCGATCGCCGAGGAGGCCGGTCTCACGCTGGCCCAGCTCGCCGTGGCGTGGGTGCTGCAGAACCCGAACGTCGCCTCCGCGATCATCGGCGCGTCGCGTCCCGAGCAGGTGACGGAGAACGTCAAGGCCGTCGGCGTGAAGCTCGACGCGGAACTGCTGAAGAAGATCGACGCCGTCCTGGAGGGCCTCGTCACCGACGACCCGCGGCTCACCGCCCAGGGCTGATCTACTCGGCCGGGTGCAGGCTCATCGGGCCGTACACCTCGGACTCCGCACGCAGCAGCGTGACCTGCTCGACCCCGGCGTCGAGCAGGTCACGCCACTGGGCGCCGAACCACTCCTCGGCCTCGGTCTGGTCCGCGAACATCACATCCGGGCCCGCGACGTCGCGTCCGTGTGCATCCTGGTACCGCCAGCGGTATTCCACGGACGAAGGCTAACTCTTGTCACCTCGCACGCTCGTGCTCGGAGGAGCGCGTTCAGGCAAGTCGGCGCACGCGGAAGGCCTGCTCACGGAGCAGGTCGTGACCTACGTCGCCACGGCGCGCAGATACCCCGACGACCCGGACTGGGACGCGCGCATCGCCCTGCACGTGGCGCGGCGGCCGTCCACGTGGCACACGGTCGAGGCGTCCGCTCCGGCCGACCTGCCCGCCCTGCTCACCGCGACCCGGTACGACGACCCGCCGATCCTGGTCGACGACCTGTCGACGTGGCTGGTCGGCGTGCTGGACGACGCCCGTGCGTGGGAGGGCGACCACTCGGACTCGGTCACTCCCCACCTCGACCAGCTCGTGCGTTCGGTCGCCACGTGCCGGGCGCGGCTGGTGCTCGTGACGGCGGAGGTCGGCCTCGGCGTCATCCCGTCGACGCGCTCTGGCAGGCTCTTCCGCGATCACCTCGGTGCGCTCAACGCGCGCGTCGCCGAGGTGTGCGACGAGGTCACGCTCCTCGTCGCCGGCATCCCGTTGAAACTGCGTTGATCACAACAGGGTTGATCACGAGCAGGGTTAGGAGCGACCAGGTGAGCACCGAGTTCCCGCCGGTGGAACCGCCGGACGAGACCGTTCTGCGCGAGGCCGAGGCCCGGCACGCGGTGCTGACCAAGCCGGTCGGCTCGCTCGGACGGCTCGAGGAGCTGGGCAACTGGGTCGCGGCCTGCCAGGGCGTCGTGCCGCCGAAGCCGTTCGTGCGGCCGCGGGTCGTCGTGTTCGCGGGCGACCACGGCATCACCGCCCAGGGCGTGTCGGCGTTCCCGAGCGAGGTGACCGGCCAGATGGTCGCGAACTTCCTCACCGGCGGCGCCGCGGTGAACGTGCTCGCGCAGGTCGCGGGCGCGACGGTGCGCGTGGTCGACATGGCCGTCGACGCGGACACCCCGGCCGCGGTCAGCCAGCACAAGGTGCGGCGCTCGTCCGGGTCGATCGACCGCGAGGACGCGCTCACCCGCGAGCAGTGCGAGCTCGCGATCGCGGCGGGCCGCGCGCTCGCCGACGAGGAGGTCGACGCGGGCGCCGACGTGCTCGTCGCCGGCGACATGGGCATCGGCAACACGACGCCCGCCGCCGTGCTGATCGCGTCGCTCACCGGCTCGGAGCCCGTCTCCGTCGTCGGGCGCGGCACCGGCATCGACGACCAGGCGTGGATGCGCAAGACGGCGGCGATCCGCGACGCGCTGCGCCGGGCCCGGCTGCAGATCAGCGACCCGGTGTCGTTGCTCGCCACGGCCGGTGGCGCGGACATCGCGGCGATGGCCGGGTTCCTGGCGCAGGCCGCCGTGCGCAAGACGCCGGTCGTGCTCGACGGCGTCGTCGTCGGCGCGGCCGCGGTCGTCGCCGAGGAGCTCGCGCCGGGTGCGCGCGCGTGGTGGGTGGCCGGGCACGAGTCGGCCGAGCCCGCGCACGCGATCGCGCTCGGGCACCTCAACCTGAAGCCGCTGCTGGAGTTCGGCATGCGGCTCGGCGAGGGTTCCGGCGCGGTGGCGGCGCTGCCGTTGCTGGTCTCGGCGGTGAAGGTGCTCGCGGAGATGGCGACGTTCGAGAGCGCCGGCGTGACGAACAAGGAATGAAGCTCCGCCCGTGAAACTGGCGTTCTCCTGGCTGACGGTCCTGCCGCTGCGCGTCGACGACGTCGATCGCGGAGCGGCGGGCCGGGCCATCGCCTGGACACCCGTCGTCGGCGTCGTCATCGGCGCGCTCGTCGTCGGCGTGCTCCAAGCACTCGCGATATCCAATACATCGGCGCTCGTGGCCGGGTTCCTGGTCGTCGGCGTCGTCGCGTTGTTCACGCGCGGTATGCACCTCGACGGGCTCGCGGACGTCGCCGACGGGCTCGGGTGCTACGGACCGCCGGAACGCGCGCTGAAGGTCATGAAGGACGGCGGCGCCGGGCCGTTCGGTGTCGTCTCGCTGATCGTGGTGCTGGGCGCGCAGGCCGCCGCACTCCCCCACGCGCACTGGACCGTGGTGCTGCTGGCGTTCGCGACCAGCCGGGCGGCGTTCGGCATCTGCTGTATGCGCGGCGTGCCCGCCGCACGGCCTGAGGGGCTCGGTGCACTCGTTGCGGGCACACAGCATCCCGGGATGGTCATCGCGACGTGGTCGGTGCTGGGACTTGCGGCGGTTCCGCTCGGCATCCGCGCCGTCGTCGGAGTCGTGGTCGCGGGCGCGCTCGTGTGGCTGCTCGTGCAGCACACCGGAAAGCGTTTCGGCGGCATCACCGGTGATGTGCTCGGTGCTGCCGCCGAAATCGCGCTCCTGGCCGTACTGGTGATCGCTTAGGACTTCAGCGTCGTCATCCAGCCGTGGGTGTCGGCGACGGCGCCGTGCTGCAGGCCGGTCAGGCGCTCGCGCAGCTTCATCGTCACCGAGCCGGTGCCGCCGTCGGCGATGTCGAACTCGCCACCGGCGTGCTTGACGTGGCCGACGGGCGTGATGACCGCCGCCGTGCCGCAGGCGAAGACCTCGGTGAGCTCACCGGAGGCGTTGGCCTTCTCCCACTCGTCGGTCGAGATGCGGCGCTCCTCCACGGTCAGGCCGAGGTCGGAGGCGAGCTCCAGCAGCGAGTTCCGGGTGATGCCCGGGAGCAGCGTGCCGGTCAGCTCGGGCGTGACCACCTTGTCCCCGAAGACGAAGAACAGGTTCATGCCGCCCATCTCCTCGACCCAGCGGCGTTCCACCGCGTCGAGCCAGACGACCTGGTCGCAGCCCTTCTCGGCGGCCTGCGCCTGCGCCACGAGGGACGCGGCGTAGTTGCCGGCGAACTTGGCCGCGCCGGTGCCACCGGGAGCCGCGCGGACGTACTCGGTCGAGAGCCACACGCTCACCGGGCGGACGCCGCCCGCGAAGTACGAGCCGGCGGGAGAGGCGATCAGCACGTAGAGGTACTCGGACGCGGGTCGCACGCCGAGGCCCTTCTCCGTGGAGATCATGAAGGGGCGCAGGTAGAGGGACTCCTCCGCGGCCGAGGGCACCCAGCGGTCGTCGACCGCGAGGAGCTGCCGCACGGACTCCAGGAAGAGCTCGTCGGGGAGTTCGGGCATCGCCATGCGGCGGGCCGACGCGCGGAAGCGCTCGGCGTTCGCCGCGGGGCGGAAGGACGCGATCGAACCGTCGGGCTGCCGGTAGGCCTTGAGCCCTTCGAAGATCGCCTGGCCGTAGTGCAGCACCATTGCCGCGGGGTCCAGTGCGAGGGTGGAGTACGGGCCGACTTCAGCGTCGTGCCAGCCCTTCTCGCGGTTCCAGCGGATCGTCACCATGTGGTCGGTGAAGTGCTGCCCGAAGCCCGGCTTGGCAAGTACCTCCGCTACGCGCTCCGGGGTCGCCGGGTGCGGGTGGGGAGTCCGGGTGAAAGGCAACGCGCTCGTCATGGGAGCACGGTAACCCGCAGGTGGGGATACGGAAAATCCACTTCCCAAAACTCGGACGTCCTACTAAGTCACAGCTTATAGAGTCCCCGGACATGACCGAGCCGCAGCGATCTTCAACTGGTGCCGACGTCCGCACCGTCTTGCAGGCAGCACTGCTCGTCCTGGGCACCGGGATGACCCTCCTGGACGGCTGGGTGCTCGGCGGTGTCGGCGGAGTGGTGTTCGCGGTCTTCATCGCCGCGATCTTCCTCTTCTGCTATCACGCCATCACCAAGGACAAGCAGGCCGACAACGGACGCATCATCGGCCTTGCGGTGTGTGTTCTCGTTCCGCTTCTCGTTTTCCTTTCAGCGTCGTCCTGACCGACGCCGAGAGGCCGATCAGGCCCGTGCCCACGCCCAGCCCCGCGAGGGAGATGAGCAGCGCGGGCACCGGCGTGCTCATCGCGAGCAGCACCGAGAGCCCGAGGCCGAGGCAGGCCGTGCGCATCGGCCACGTCCGGTCGTTCTGCAGCAGCACGCGCGCCGACGCGTTCGTGAAGGCGTAGTAGAACAACGTGCTGCACGCCGCCAGTCCCAGCGCGAGCCCCAGCGGCATCAGCACGACGGCGAGCGCGGCCGCGACGGCCACGACGACCGACAGCGCGCCGGGCCGCAGGCGGGTCGGCAGGTCGCCGTCCTCGGCGAGGCCGGTCAGCGTGCGGTGCGCGGACGCGAGGACGAAGTGCAGCGCGGCCACACCGGCCACCGCCGCGGCGACCTGCACGAGCGGCACCAGTGCCGCCGCGTCGGCCGCGACGAGCGCGTCCCGCAGCGGGGCGGGCGACAACGCGAGGCGCGCGCTGCCGAGCTGGCGGAGCACACCGGCGCCCACGGCCAGGTGGACGGCGAACGACAGTCCGATCAGGACGGGGATCGCGATCTTCAGCACGGACGGCGGGTGCGGCTGTTCGCCGCGGTGCGGGGCGGTGATCCGTTCGAACCCGGCGAACGCCACGAACATCAGCCCGGCGACGCCGACGAGCTCGTTGACGGTGCCCGCCTCCCCCGCCGACGGCACGGGCGCGATCGAGAAGCTCGACGCGACGACCAGCGCCAGCACGCCGAGGACGACCACCGACACCAGCACGCTGACACCCGTGGTGAAGCGGAACCCGACCGCGCCGAGCAGTGCCGTGGCGACGACGAGGGCGAGCGCGCCGAGCACCGGCTGGCCGGGCACGACGTACGCGCCGAACATCGACGCGACGGCGCCGGCCATGGCGGCGCGGCCCAGCAGGTGTGCGCTCGCCGTCATCCTCGCGGGCCACACGCCGAGCTGGGCCCGCACATATCCGTAACCGCCGCCGACGTCCGGGTAGGCCCGGGACTGGTCAGCGGTGGAGAAGGCCGAGCACAGGGCGGCGAACGCGGAGATGGCCAGCGCCGGGAGAACCCACCAGCCCGCAAGACCTGCGGCAGGGGCGAATCCGGCGAAGACCCCCGCACCGAGCACCGCGGGAAGACCGAGCGCGACCGTCGTGACGACCTCGCGTGGCTTGTGGGTCACGCGTACACGTTCTCAGATGGGGCATCCGGCCGTAACCACCCGGTCGGTTGATGCGTGAAACGGGCGAATCGCCACTGTGCGCAACTGTGAACGTCACGGATTGCGGCGAACGTGGCGGGGCTGGGCTTGGCTGGACCAATCCGACCTTTAGCATGGGTCACGATCCTGAGCCCCCGCACGCACAACCCTGGAGCAGCACGTGACAGCCCCGAAGCTGGCCCTCACCGAGGGTGACCTGAGCACCACCGCCGCGGACGCAGTCGTCGTGGGCACCCTGCAGGGTGCGGACGGTCTGGAGCTCGCCCCCGGTGCGGAAGCGGTCGCCGCCGCGTTCGACGGCGCGCTGCTCGACGTGCTCGGCACGCTGCGCGCGTCCGGCAAGGCCGACGAGCTCGTGAAGGTGCCGACCTTCGGCAAGATCGCCGCTCCGCTGGTCCTCGCCGTGGGCCTGGGCAAGACCGCCGGCGAGGAGCAGGTGCGCCGCGCGTCCGGTGTCGCCGCCCGCGCGCTCGGCGGCAAGAAGCGCGCGATCAACACGCTCGCCGCGCTGCACGTCGGTGCCGCGGCCGAGGGCACGCTGCTCGGCGCGTACTCGTTCACCGAGTACAAGTCGGACAAGGGCGAGGGTCCGGTCGCGAAGGTCGACCTGCACGCCGCCGGTTCCAAGGAGAACAAGGCCGCGCTGAAGGCCGCCGTGGCGATCGCCGAGTCCGTCGCCATCGCGCGCGACTTCATCAACACGCCGCCGAACGACCTCTACCCGGGCTCGTTCGCCGACCGCGCCGCGAAGCTCGCGACCGCCGCCGGCCTCGACGTCGAGGTGCTCGACGAGAAGGCGCTGAAGAAGCAGGGCTTCGGCGGCATCCTGGGCGTCGGCGGCGGCTCGACCCGCCAGCCGCGCCTCGTGCGCATCTCGTACAAGGGCGCCAAGGCGACGAAGAAGGTCGCGCTCGTCGGCAAGGGCATCACGTTCGACACCGGCGGCATCTCGATCAAGCCGGCCGCGGGCATGGACGAGATGACCTCGGACATGTCGGGCGCCGCCGCGATCGTCGCCACGATGGTGCTCGCCGCGAAGCTCAAGTACCCGCTGGAGATCATCGCGTCGATCCCGATGGCGGAGAACATGCCGTCCGGTGACGCGTACCGCCCCGGCGACGTGCTGACCATGTACGGCGGCAAGACCGTCGAGGTGCTCAACACCGACGCCGAGGGCCGCCTGATCCTGTCCGACGCCATCGTGCGCGCGTGCGAGGACGGCCCGGACTACCTGATCGAGACCGCGACCCTGACCGGCGCGCAGGTCGTCGCCCTGGGCAAGCGCACCTCGGGCGTCATGGGCTCCGACGAGTTCCGCGACCGCGTGGCCGCCATCGGCACCGCCGTCGGCGAGTCGGCGTGGCCGATGCCACTGCCCGAGGAGCTGCGCGCGGACCTCGACTCGCGCCTGGCGGACCTCGCGAACGTCACCGGCCACCGCTGGGGCGGCATGCTCGCGGCGGGCCTGTTCCTGCGCGAGTTCGTGGCCGAGGGCGTGCAGTGGGCGCACATCGACATCGCCGGTCCGGCGTTCCACACGGGTGGGCCGTACGGCTACACCTCGAAGGGCGGCACCGGTGTCCCGGTGCGGACCATCGCGGCCGTGCTGGCGGACATCGCGGCCAACGGCTGAGTTCTCTCGTTCGAGCGGGCGAGGATCCTCCGGGGTTCCCGCCCGTTCGGCTTTTCACGGCCACGGGAGGACGGTGAGCTCCGGCCACTGCTCACGCCAGCGGGCCGTTTTGGCCTCGTAGACGTGGCGGGGCGCGAGCACCGGGTTGGGCCTGACGACGAGGTTGAACACGTCGGACAGGCCGTGGGGTGCGTAGACCCGCCACCGGCCGTCGGGGTCCACGCGCACGCCGACGCAGCACGTGGTGGCGGCGAACGAGTCGATGGCCGACTCGGTCGAGTCGTGCGGCGGGCACGGCACGCCGAACTTCCGCTCGTACCAGAGGTGGACGCGGGCCTCGTTGCGGATCTCGACGACGGGTGCGTCGGCGAACCTCGCGCGACCGGCCCGGACGGCGGCGTCCTCGGCTTCCCAGGACAGGTCGGACGCGTCGAAGTAGAACAGGTCGTAGTCGAGGATCCCGTCCGCGGCGGATCTGCCGCTCACGACGTTCCACACCGTCTGGACCACGCATCCCGCCGTCAGGTACCAGCCGGGCAGGTCCAGCTCGGCCGCGCCGGCGAGGACACCGGTCAGCACCTCGTTGTGCGTTAGAACCTCTTGCAAAGCTTTGACCTGCTCATCAACAGGCAGGCGTCCCAGTCGCACGTCCGCTCCCCCAGGTGCGAATTTCGGCCGATTCTCGCAGTCCGGGCCCGGGGGGAGGAGGATTTCCACATGGGGACGCATCGCTACGAAGCCGACGTCGTCTGGACCGGCAACACCGGGAGCGGGACCTCCGGGTACAACTCCTACGAGCGCGCGCACGAGATCCGGATCGAGGGCAAGGAGACGATCCTCGGGTCGTCGGACCCGTCGTTCCGGGGTGACCGCAGCCGCTACAACCCCGAGGAGTTGCTCGTCGCGGCGCTGTCGCAGTGCCACATGCTGTGGTTCCTGCACCTCGCGTCGGTCAACGGCGTCGTGGTCACCGGCTACCGCGACCACGCGACCGGCACGATGACCGAGCACCCCGACGGGTCCGGGCGGATGACCGGGGTGATGTTGAACCCCGTCGTCACCGTCGCCGATCCGGGCACCAGGGAGACGGCGCAGGCGTTGCACGAGAAGGCCCATTCGATGTGCTTCATCGCGGCCAGCGTCAACTTCCCGGTGCGGCACGAGCCGATCGTGAAAACGGCTTGAGTCTCAAGCCGGTCGAGACAGCAGGGTGGCTGTCATGACCGACGAACAGCTCTACCCCATCGGGGACGTCGCGCGCCGCACCGGGTTGAGTGTGAGCGCCATCCGGTTCTACGCGGACGAAGGTGTCGTGCCGCCCACCGCTCTCACCGGTGGCGGCTATCGGCTTTATGACGTCGAGGCGATCGCGCGGCTCGAGTTCGTGCGGACGTTGCGCGATCTCGGGGCCGGTGTCGAGGACGTGCGGCGGGTGCTGGCCGACGAGATGTCGTTGCACGACCTCGCCAGTGCGCACCTCGTGGTCGTCGAACGGCAGCTGCGGCAGTTGCAGGGGCGGCGAGCGGTGCTGCGGACCGTTGTGGGGCAAGGCAGCAGCGCACGGCAGACCGCGTTGATGCACGCGCTCGTGTCACTGTCCGATGAGGACCGTGAGCGGTTGCTCGACGACTTCTGGGATGAGGTCGCGGACGGGCTGGTGGTGCACCCGGCGTTCGTCGAGCAGCTGCACCGGATGCGGCCCGTGTTGCCGCCGGAGCCGGACACCGAGCAGTTGCAGGCGTGGATCGAGCTCGCGGACCTGGTGCAGGACGCGGACTTCCGGCGCGAGGTGCGCACGTACTTCCACACCGCCTTCGCCTCGGCCGGCGCGGGCCGGGCGACGTCGCCGGAGGTGATGGCGCGCGTCGAGGCGCACCGGTTGATCGAGGTCGAGGCCTGGGAGGCGGAACGGTCCGGAGTGGAGCCCGGCTCGCCGCGCGGGCGTGAGATCGGCGGGCGGTTGCTCGCCTCGCTGGCCGGGCTCACCGGCGGGACGACGGACGTCCGGCGCGCGCTGACCGAACCCGATCCGGTCGTGGACCGGCACGCGCGGGAGGCCGTCGCGGAGTTCGAGGGCGTGCTGGAGCGGTACCTGGCGTTGATGGCGGCGATCAACCGGACCGAGGACGTCGGCACCGGCGCGAGCGAGGCGTGGATCGCCGCGGCGGTCCGCGCGGTCTAGCCGTTGCCGAGCTTCTTCTGGCGCGCCGTGTAGTCGCGCATGCGCTTGGGGTAACCGACGATGCCGGCGTCGTAGATCGGCATGCCGAGTTTGCGTGCGAACGACCTCGCGGCGTCCGGCGACGCGACCCGGCGGCGGGTCCACTCGCCGTCGTGGGCGACCAGGACCACAGTGGTTTCGGTCACCGTGGTCTTCGGTTCCACATAGGCCTCGACGCCCTGGCGGCTCCTGGTCCACTGCTCGAGGTGACTCGTGTCCTGGTTGGAGGCGGTACGCAGCACACCTGGGCGCGGCTTCCTGCGGAAACGGTCGAACAGCCCCATCGGGCACCTCCTGTGGCTTGCCACCTCCATGGTGCCAGGAAAGGGTGTTATGAGTAGGTGAATGATCGAGATTCGGAGGCGGTGTTGCCCATGCCGGATCACCGCGCTTCGACAACTAGTGACAAGATGGCCGCGTACCTCGCGCGCACCCGCGCGTAGTAAGTAATCCCGAGGAGATCCGAAGTGACTTCGCCGGAACTGGAGTCGGCCACCAACGCCGATCTCGTCATCCTCGGCGGTGGTTCAGGTGGCTACGCCTGCGCGTTCCGCGCGGCCGAGCTCGGCCTGTCCGTCGTCCTGGTCGAGAAGGACAAGCTGGGCGGCACCTGCCTGCACCGCGGCTGCATCCCGACCAAGGCGCTGCTGCACGCGGCCGAGGTCGCGGACAACGCCCGCGAAGGCGACCAGTTCGGCGTCAAGTCCTCGCTCGAGGGCATCGACATCGCCGGCGTGAACTCGTACAAGGACGGCGTGATCTCGCGGCTCTACAAGGGCCTGCAGGGTCTCGCGAAGGCCAACAAGGTCACCTTCGTCGAGGGCGCCGGCACGTTCGTCGGCCCGAACACCGTCGAGGTGAACGGCCAGCGCTACACCGGCAAGAACGTGGTCCTCGCGACCGGTTCGTACGCCCGGAGCCTGCCCGGCCTGGAGATCGGCGGCCGGGTCATCACCAGCGACCAGGCGCTCAACCTCGACTTCATCCCCGAGAAGGTCGTCGTCCTCGGCGGCGGCGTCATCGGCGTGGAGTTCGCGAGCGTGTGGCGTTCGTTCGGCGCCGACGTGACCATCGTCGAGGCCCTGCCCCGCCTGGTCCCCGCCGAGGACGAGTACGCGTCCAAGCAGCTGGAACGCGCTTTCCGCAAGCGCGGCATCAAGTTCAAGACCGGCGTCAAGTTCACCGGCGCGACGCAGACCGACTCGTCGGTGTCGGTCACGCTGGAGAACGGCGACGTCCTCGACGCCGACCTGCTGCTCGTCGCGGTCGGCCGCGGCCCGAACAGCGCGGGCCACGGCTACGAGGAGGCCGGGATCAAGATCGAGCGCGGCTTCGTCATCACCGACGAGCGCCTGCGCACGAACCTGCCGAACGTCTACGCCGTCGGCGACATCGTGCCGGGCCTGCAGCTCGCGCACCGCGGTTTCCAGCAGGGCATCTTCGTGGCCGAGGAGATCGCGGGCCAGAACCCGAAGGTCATCGACGAGGCGGGCATCCCGCGCGTCACCTACTGCAAGCCCGAGGTCGCCTCCGTCGGCCTCTCCGAGGCCGCGGCCAAGGAGAAGTACGGCGACGTCAAGACGTTCGTCTACGACCTCGCGGGCAACGGCAAGAGCCAGATCCTCAAGACCGCCGGTGGCGTGAAGCTCGTCAAGGCGCCCGACGGCCCGGTCGTCGGCATCACCATGGTCGGCGAGCGCGTCGGCGAACTCATCGGTGAGGCCCAGCTGATCTACAGCTGGGAGGCTTTCCCGGAGGACGTGGCTCCGCTGATCCACGCCCACCCGACCCAGACTGAAGCCCTCGGCGAGGCGTTCCTCGCCCTGGCCGGCAAGCCGCTGCACGTGCACGGCTGACCGTTCCCCACACAAAGTCAGCCACACGAGAGCACGAGGAGTCAGCGAACAATGGCCTTCTCCGTCCAGATGCCCGCACTCGGTGAGAGCGTCACCGAGGGCACGGTCACCCGGTGGTTGAAGCAGGAAGGCGACCGGGTGGAGGTGGACGAGCCGTTGCTCGAGGTGTCCACCGACAAGGTCGACACCGAGATCCCGTCCCCGGCGGCCGGCGTCCTGCAGAAGATCGTCGCGCAGGAGGACGACACCGTCGAGGTCGGCGGCGAGCTCGCGGTCATCGGTGACGGTGACGGCGGTTCCGCCGAGCCCGCGCCCGCCCCGGCGCAGGAGTCCGCCCCGGAGCCCGAGCCGCAGCAGACGCAGCCCGCGCCGCAGCAGCCTTCCGAGGAAGCCCAGGAGGCCCCCGCGGCCCCCGCCCAGTCGGGTGGTTCCGCCGAGGGCACCGACGTCACGATGCCGGCGCTCGGCGAGTCCGTCACCGAGGGCACCGTCACCCGCTGGCTGAAGCAGGTCGGCGACAGCGTCGAGGTCGACGAGCCGCTGCTCGAGGTCTCGACCGACAAGGTCGACACCGAGATCCCCTCGCCGGTCGCGGGCACGCTGCTCGAGATCGTCGCCGGTGAGGACGAGACCGTCGAGGTCGGCGGCAAGCTCGCCGTCGTCGGTTCCGGCAGCCCGCAGGCCGCTCCCGCCCCCGAGGCCAAGCCCCAGGAGACGGCACAGCCGAAGCAGGAGGCCGCCCCGGCTCCCGCTCCGAAGCAGGAGGAGGCCCCGAAGCCGGCTCCGGCTCCGCAGGCCGCTCCGGCCCCGGCCCCGCAGGCCGCGCCCGCTCCCGCCGCCGCTTCCTCGAGCGACGACGCGAACGGCACGCCGTACGTCACGCCGCTCGTGCGCAAGCTCGCGTCGGAGAACGGCATCGACCTGGGCTCGCTCAAGGGCACCGGCGTCGGTGGCCGCATCCGCAAGCAGGACGTGCTCGCCGCCGTCGAGGCCAAGAAGGCCCCGGCTCCGGCCCCCGCCGCCCCTGCTCCCGCGGCGTCCGCTCCGGCCGCTCGCACCGCCGCCCCGGCCGCGGTCGACAACTCGGGCAAGCGCGGCACCGTGCAGAAGCTCCCGCGCCTGCGCCAGATCGTCGCGCAGCGCACGCGCGAGTCGCTGCAGCAGTCGGCCCAGCTCACCCAGGTGTTCGAGGTCGACGTGACCAAGATCGCCCGGCTGCGCAACCAGGCCAAGAAGGCGTTCGAGGCCCGTGAGGGCGCGAAGCTCACCTTCCTGCCGTTCTTCGCGAAGGCCGCCATCGAGGCCCTCAAGGCCCACCCGGTGCTCAACGCGTCGATCGACGAGGAGCGCAAGGAGGTCACCTACCACGGTGCCGAGCACCTCGGTCTGGCGATCGACACGGAGCGCGGCCTGCTCAACGCCGTGATCCACAACGCCGGTGACCTGAACCTGTCGGGCATCGCCCACAAGATCGGTGACCTGGCGGCGCGCGCCCGTTCGAACAAGCTCACGCCGGACGAGCTCGCCGGTGGCACGTTCTCGCTGACGAACCTCGGCAGCAACGGCGCCCTCTTCGACACCCCGATCATCCAGCAGCCGCAGGTCGGCATCCTGGGCGTCGGCGTCGTCAAGAAGCGCCCGGTCGTCATGACCGACGAGGACGGCAACGACACCATCGCGATCCGCTCGATGATGTACCTCGCGCTCACCTACGACCACCGCCTGGTCGACGGTGCCGACGCGGGCCGCTTCCTCACGACGGTCAAGAACCGTCTCGAGGAGGGCGCGTTCGAGGCCGACCTCGGCCTCTGAGCAGGACTGATATCCGATATATCGGATATCGCCGCCCTGTGAGTCGCAATGCGAGACGCAGTGTGATCTGAAGGCCACCCCGGTTTACCGGGGTGGCCTTCGGCACATCCTGGGTCCGATATGTCGGATGCGGCTGTGCAGGTGACGTCGCGGTGGGGAACGATCTAGGTATGCGAGTCGTCATCGCGGGATCGTCGGGCCTGATCGGAACGAGCCTGGTGGCGTCCATGCGCGCCGCCGGCCACGAGGTGCTGCGGCTGGTGCGCCGCAAGGCCGCCGCTCCCGACGAACGCGGCTGGGACCCGTACGCCGGGCGCATCGACGACGGCACGTTCGACGGCGTCGACGCCGTCGTCAACCTGTGCGGCGCGGGCATCGGCGACAAGCGCTGGGACGACGCCCGCAAGCAGGTGCTGCACGACAGCCGCGTCGTGCCCGCCGAGGTGCTGTCGGCCGCGGTCGTCGAGCACGGCGTGCCCACCCTGGTCAGCTCGTCGGGCGCCCACTTCTACGGCGACACCGGCTCGCGGCTCGTGGACGAGGACGCGCCGGGCGGCCACACGTTCATGTCGCGGCTGACCCAGGACTGGGAGGCGGCGACGTCCGCGGCCCAGGAGGGCGGCGTTCGCGTCGTGCTGATGCGCACCGCCGTCGTCATCTCCCCCTCGGGCGGCGTGTTCGGCCGGTTGAAGCCGGTCTTCCAGTTCTTCCTGGGCGGCAAGCTCGGGACCGGTGAGCAGTACTTCCCGTGGGTGTCGCTGGACGACGTCGTGTCCGCCTACCGGTTCGTCGTCGAGCACGACGACATCCGCGGGCCGGTCAACGTCGCGGGCCCGGCGCCGGTCACGAACGCCGAGTTCACCAAGGCGGTCGGCAACGCGCTGGGCCGGCCGACGCCGTGGACGGTGCCCGCGTTCGCGCTCAAGGCCCTGCTCGGCGGTGAGATGGCGCAGGAACTGCTGCTGACCGGCCCCGGCCTGACACCGAAGGTGCTGGAGAGCCGCGGGTTCCACTTCCTGCACCCGGCACTGCCCTCCGCGCTGACCGCGGCGGTCGCATGACGCGGGCTGTCGCGGCGGTGCTCGTGATCTCGTGGATCCTCCTGGGACTCCCCGAGACGACCGGGCTGGACGTGTGGGTGCACGACGCGCTGCCCCGGCCGGAGTGGTTGAAGGCGACGGCGTTCGCGGTCAGCCTCGTGATGGGGCCGACGATCGGCTGGGCGTTCGCGGCCGTGCTGTTCGTGCTCGCCTGGAAGCGGCGTGACGCGCGGTTGTGGAAGGCGCTGGCCCTGCACGCGATCTGCTGCGCGACGTTGCTGACGCGGTTCCTGTTCGACCGCGTGCGGCCCGTCGAGTACCACCTGCCGAGCTACCCGAGCGGGCACACGGTCGCGGTCGCGTCGGTCGGGTTCACGATGGTCGTGCTGCTGAAGCGCGGCGTGCTGTGGGCCGTACTCGCGGTGCTGGTGGCGGGGTTCGCGAGGATCGTCCTCGAGATGCACTGGGTCACCGACGTCGTCGGTGCCGTGCTGGGTGTGACGGGCGTCGGTCTCTTGGCCGCGATGGTGCTGGGGTTGGTAACGTCGGGTCGTGAACTCGTGTCGCACCACGTCAGACCCCGTCGTCATCCGTGAGCTGGGGCTCATCGACTACATGGCGGCGTGGGACCTGCAGAAGGAGGTCGCCGAGGCGCGCGCGGCCGGCGGCCCCGACACCCTCCTGCTGCTGGAGCACCCGCCCGTCTACACCTGCGGCAAGCGCACCCTCGACGAGGAGCGCCCGCGCGGCGGCAGCACCCCGGTCATCGACGTCGACCGCGGCGGCAAGATCACCTGGCACGGCCCCGGCCAGCTCGTCGGGTACCCGATCATCAAGCTCTCCGACCCGATCGACGTCGTCGACTACGTGCGGCGCGTCGAGCAGGGCCTGATCGCCGTGTGCGACGAGCTCGGCGTGCACACCGGCCGGGTCGAGGGCCGCAGCGGCGTGTGGATCCCCGCCGACGACCGCGGTCCGGAGCGCAAGGTCGCCGCCATCGGCATCCGCGTGCAGCGCGGCGTGACCATGCACGGCTTCGAGATCAACTGCAACGCGAGCCTCGACGCGTTCGGCGACATCATCCCGTGCGGCATCGCGGACGCGGGCGTCGCTTCCCTCTCGCACGAACTGGGCCGTGACGTCACCGTCGCCGAGGTCCTTCCGCTCGCCCGTGACTCCGTGCTCGCGGCGCTCGACGGAACCCTCCCCCTGACGGACCGCACTTTGACCCGCTCTGGCCCCGTCGCGGCGGGGATCACCTTCGCTAGCATTCCGTAGCCCTGCGGCGGGGAACCGCAGGCTTGCGGAGGAGGGTGCGTCGTGAGGTTGTCCCGACGCCAGTTGTTCACTGCTGCCGGAATCACGGCACTGACGTCCACGGGGTTCGGGACAGGACCGGCGGCGGTGGCCGCTCCTGTCCGCACGTGGTCCGGTGAGATCCAGGTCGGCGAGTGGGAGCAGTACCACCTCGGGCTCGACGGCGGCGCGCACCAGAGGGCGCTGACCGCGCTGGGCATCGCGCACCGCGACGGGGTCCGCGCCGACGAGCCGTACCTGGTCGTGCCGGTCGAGTCCGTGCGGCGGGCCGCGCTGGAGTTCGGCGACCACGCGGCCGCGGACGTGCTCCGGGCGCGCTTCGGCCTCGACTCGCCGTCGATGCTCGGGCGCGGCCTCAAGGTCGTGCTCGGCCAGGACGGCTTGGAGAAGCGCTACCTCGACGAACCGGGGTTGCAACTGCGATACATCGGACATCGGCGGCGCTTCGCGGGGTACGTGATGCCGATGCCGGCGTCGGTGCGCAAAGCGCTCGCCTGATATCCGACATATCAGAGCTGGGGCGCCACGTCCGACGCGATCTCGGTGATGTGGTCGAGGTCGGCCAGGTCGAGGACCTGCAGGTACACGCGCTGCACACCGGTCGCGTCACGCCACGCGCCGATGCGGTCGACGACCTCGGCGGGGGTACCGGCCAGGCCGTTCTCCTTGAGCTCGCCGACCTCGCGGTCGATCGCGGCGGCGCGGCGGGCGACGTCGGCGTCGGTGCGGCCGACGGCGGCGACGAGGGCGACGGAGCGGATGAGCTCCTTCGGGTCGCGGCCGATCTCCTCGCACGCGGCGTCGACGCGGGCGAACTGCTCGACGGCGGCGTCGATGCCGACGAACGGCAGGTTGAACTCGGTGGCGTAGGACGCGGCCAGCGCCGGGGTGCGCTTGGCGCCCATGCCGCCGATCAGCAGCGGGACGCGTTCCTGCGCGGGCTTAGGCAGCGCGGGCGAGTCCGTCAACGTGTAGTGCTTGCCCTCGAACGAGAACGTGCCGCCCTCCGGGGTCTCCCACAGGCCGGTGATGATCGCGACCTGCTCCTCGTAGCGCTCGAAGCGCTCTCCCAGCGGCGGGAACGGGATGCCGTACGCGGTGTGCTCGGCCTCGTACCAGCCGGCGCCGATGCCGAACTCCACGCGGCCACCGGACATCTGGTCGACCTGGGCGACGCTGATGGCCAGCGGCCCGGGGTGGCGGAACGTCGCGGCGGTCATCAGCGTGCCGAGGCGGATCGTCGACGTGTCGCGGGCGAGGCCGGCGAACGTGATCCACGGGTCGGTCGGGCCGGGCAGTCCCTCCACCGACCCCATCTTGAGGTAGTGGTCGGAGCGGAAGAAGGCGCCGTAGCCGGCGTCCTCGGCCGTCCGCGCCACCCGGAACAGGTCGTCGTAGCTCGCCCCCTGCTGGGGCTCGGTGAAGATGCGCAGTTCCACGAAGACCAAATCTAGTCGCTGGAAAACCGCGGTGCAGGAACGGCCGCGCCTTCCTGCGTGAACACCCCGCGTGCCACGAGGTGCGGGTGCGAGGCGGCTTCCTCCAGCGTCAGAACGGGGCTCACGCACGCGTCCGTGCCCGCGAACACCTCCGACCACTCGTCGCGCGTCCTGGTCAGGAACACCTCGGTGAACGTCTTGCGCAGCGACGGCCAGCAGGCGCGGTCCATCTGCGCGGGGAGGTCGTCGGCGGACAACCCCAGACCGGTCAGCAACAGGGCGTAGAACTGCGGCTCCAGCGACCCCACCGCGACGGAACGGCCGTCCGCGCACTCGTAGATCGAGTAGAACGGGCACCCGCCGTCGAGCAGGTTCGCGTCCGGCGCGTCCTCCCACACCGACTGCGCCTTCATCGACCAGATCATCTGCGCGAGCGACGCCACCCCGTCGACGATCGCCGCGTCCACGACCTGGCCGCGACCGGTGCGCTGCCGTTCCCACAACGCCGCCAGCACGCCGAGCACGAGGTAGAGCGAGCCGCCGCCGAAGTCGCCGACGAGGTTCAGCGGCGGCTTGCCGATCGCGTGCAGCACCCCGGTCACCGACAGGTAGTTGATGTCGTGACCGGCGCGCTGCGCGAGCGGTCCGTCCTGCCCCCAGCCCGTCATCCGCGCGTAGACCAGCCCGGGGTTGACCGCCAGGCAGTCCGACGGCCCGAGGCCGAGCCGCTCCAGCACGCCGGGGCGGAAGCCCTCGATCACCACGTCGGCCGACGAGATCAGCGAGAGAACGGCGGCACGGCCCTCGGCGGACTTCAGGTCCGCCGACACCGAACGCCTGCCGCGCAACAGGAAGTCGCGGGAGGCGTCCGGCACGACGGACAGGCCGCCGGACGGACGCTCGACGCGCGTTACCTCCGCGCCGAGGTCCGCCAGCAGCATGGCGCCGTGCGGGCCGGGACCGATGCCGCCGAACTCGACGACCTTCAGCCCCTCCAGGGGTGACATCAGGCTTCGGTGGAGGACACGAACGACAGGCGCGGGCTGAAGATCGCGCCGGAGGACTCGGCGAGGCCGCGCATCGCCTTGGCGTGGTTGCCGAAGTCCGGGTGCGCGAGGGCCGCGCGCAGGGCGTCGGCGCTCTCCCACAGCGCGATGTTGACGTAGGAGGCCGGGTCGTCGAGCTGGCGCGACAGCGTGTACTGGACCAGGCCCGGCTGCTCGCGCAGGAAGGCCGCCGTCTCGTCGAAGGCCTTCTCGAACTCCTCGGGGTCACCGGTGAGCGTGAAGCGGTTGACGAAGGTGATCATGACGTGGCTCCTCGGAGAAAACGGTGTCCGACTGGGGAAAACCATGCACACCGCCTCTTGAGACGTGCTCAAGGAACGCCCGCCAAGCTCGGCTCCATGCGCATCATCGATCTGTCTTCCCCCATTGACGCATCCGCGTACGAAGCGGACCCGGTGACGCACGAGGTGCTCACGGCCGCCCAGGGCGCGGAACACATGGCCGAGCAGCTCAAGGCGCGGCTCGGCATCGAGTTCGACGTCTCCGTGCTGCGGGACTCCGAGTTCCTCACGCTGGACCGGATCAGCCTGACCTCCCACACCGGCACGCACGTGGACGCGCCGTCGCACTACGGCTCGAAGACCACGTACGGCAACGGGATCCCGCGCCACATCGACGAGATGCCGCTGGAGTGGTTCCACAACCCCGGCGTGAAGCTCGACGTCCGCGGTCACGGCACCGGCGTCATCGGCGTCGAGGTGCTCGAGAAGGAGTTCGCGCGCATCGGTTACACGCCGAAGCCGATGGACATCGTCGTCCTCGACACCGGCGCGGCCGAGCACGCGGGCACCCAGACCTACTTCACCGACTACACCGGGCTCGACGGCCCCGCCACGAACTTCCTGCTGGACCTCGGGGTCAAGGTGATCGCCACCGACGCGTTCAGCCTCGACGCGCCGTTCCCCGACATCGTCAAGCGGTACCTGCAGACCCAGGACGAGAGCGTGCTGTGGCCCGCGCACTTCGCCGGCCGCGACCGCGAGTACTGCCAGATCGAGCGGTTGTCGAACCTGGAGGCGTTGCCGGACTTCGGGTTCACCGTCGTCGCGTTCCCGGTCAAGATCAAGGGCGCCGGTGCGGGCTGGACCAGGGCCGTCGCGCTGCTCGACGACTGACACCACGCGAACGTTCGTTTCGAACCCGGGCTCAAGTGAGAGCTGAATCACCGTACTTACCTTGGGAAGTATGGATGACAACGAGTTCTACCCACCGGAGTCCGAAGACCACATCGTCCGCGGCATCGATTAGTGGCGTGGCTCGGAACGTTGCCGGTGTATTCGTGCTCAGACGGGTGCGTCGTGGTGCCGCGAGGCGCCCTGCTGAGCGCGGATACGCCGCCAACGTTCTGAGTCACACCACTGAATGAACGCCAAAGAGCCGCCCTCCAGCCGGAGGGCGGCCCTTTTATGTGCTCACACCAGACGAGCGCGTGCGGTCTCGACGGAGTCGTTGGCGTCCAGCAGCGGCAGCACCTGCGAAGCGCCGTGCCGCACCGCCTTGGTGCGCCGCGCGAACGACGTCAGCGTCTGCCCGGGACCGGCCTCGACCAGCAGCACGTCGTACATCGCCAGCAGGTCGTTGAGCGCAGGTCCGAAGTAGACGGCGTCGGTCAGCTGACGCGTCCAGAACCGCGCCGACGTCGCGTCGTGCTCGGTCATCAGCGTGCCCGTGTACCCGGAGTACACCGGCATCCGGGGGGCTCGCGGCGACACGTTCCACGCCGCCAGCGCCTCGTCCACGGCGGGCTGCATCGCCGGGCTGTGGAACGGCGTGGTGGCGGGCACGGTCACGACGATGAACTCGTCCGCCTCCAGCCGGGCGCGCACCTCGGCCAGCGGCGCGTCCGAGCCGGCCAGCATGGTCTGGCGGGCGGAGTTCACGGCCGCGATCGCCACATCGCCCTGCAGGTACGGCAGCATCTCGGCCTCGGAGGCGGCCACCGCGAGCATGCCGCCGGACGGGATCGACACGGCCGACACCACCCGGTCCCGCACCAGCGACACCGCTTCCTCCAGCGAGAACACGCCCGCCAGGGTCGCCGCGACGACCTCGCCGGCGGAGTGCCCGATCAGCGCGACGGGCTTCACACCCCACGACAGGACCGTGCGCCCCAGCGCGTAGTCGATCGCGAACAGCAACGGCTGCGCGCGCGACACGTGGTCGATGTCCGCGCCGGAAAGCCAGTCGTCGCAGGCGATCGAGCCCACTTCGCCGAACAGTTCGAACACCTCGTCGACCACCGAGGTGAACACCGCGTCCGTGCCGTACAGGGAGGCCGCCATCCGCGGGTACTGCGACCCCTGCCCGGGAAACATCAGTGCTACGTCCACAAGTCCCCTCCAGAAACGGCTCGGGGGCCGTGAAGGTGACACCTTCACGGCCCCCGAGGCATGACATCACCTGTACTCGCGCACCACCATGGCGGAGTTGAAGCCGCCCTTGCCGCGGCCGAGCACCAGCGCGGCCTTGACCTTGCCGTGCCGCGCCTCGTTCATCACGAGGTCGATCTCGTACTCCGGCACCGGGTTCTCGACGTTGACGGTCGGCGGGATCGCGCTCCAGTAGATGGAGAGGATCGCCGACGCCACGTCCAGGGACCCGCCACCGGCGAAGAGCCGGCCGGTCATGGTCTTCGGCGCCGTCACCGGCACGCCGTACGGCCCGAAGATGCCCTTGATCGCCTCGGCCTCGGCCTTGTCGAGCTCGGGGATGCCCGCCGCGTCGGCGAACACCACGTCGATCTCGGAGGCGTCCATGCCGGCGTCGCGCAGCGCGAGCTCCGCGGCCCGTTTGAGACCCGGCTCCCGCGACGGCATCCGCGAGTCGAACGTCGAGGCGTACCCGACGATCTCGCCGTAGATGCGCGTGCCGGGACGCTCGGCCGCCGACTCCGGCGTCTCCAACACCATGATCGCGCCGCCCTCGCCCGCGACGTACCCGGAGGCGTCGCGGTCGAACGGCAGGTAGGCGCGCTTCGGGTTGTTGTTGCGGGACAGGCAACCCGACGCCTGGTGCGCCACCCACGCCCACGGGCACAGGGACGAGTCCATGCCGCCCGTGAGGGCCAGCTGGACGCCCTTGCGCAGCTGGCGCCGCGCGTGCCCGATGGAGTCGATGCCACCGGCCTGCTCCGACACGACCACCGCGCCGGGACCGCGCGTGCCGTGCCGGATGGAGATCTGGCCCGTGTTGACCGCGTAGAACCACGCGAACGACTGGTACGCCGAGACGTACTCGGGGCCCTGGTGCCACAGCTTCTGCAGTTCGCGCTGGCCGAACTCGTACCCGCCCGCCGTCGCCGCGGTGATGACCGCGATGTCGGTGTCCGGGATGTCGTTGGGCTGCACGCCCGCACCACGCAACGCCCAGTCCGTGCCGACCAGTGTCAGCCGCGTCATGTGGTCCGTCTGCGGCAGCAGGCGGCCCTGCAGGTGCCGCCCTGCCTCGAAGCCGGGCACCTCGCCGGCGATCTTCGCCCAGTAGTTCGCGCTGTCGAACCGGGTGATCGGCTTGATCGCCGCCTCCCCGTGCAGGGTCGCCCGCCAGTACGCGGTCGGCCCCAGCCCGTTCGGCGACGCGATGCCGATTCCCGTCACCACCGCCCGAGTCACCGGCCTGCCCCTTCCACCTTCTTGAGCACCATGGCGCTCTGGAATCCACCGAAACCACTGCCCACGGTCAGCACCGTGTTGACCTTCTTCTCGCGCGCGACCAGCGGCGTGTAGTCGAGGTCGCACTCGGGGTCCGGCTCGTGCAGGTTCGCCGTCGGCGGGATGAGGTCCTGCTCGAACGCCAGCAGCGAGCCGACGATCTCCAGGGACCCGATCGCGCCCAGCGAGTGCCCGATCATCGACTTGAAGCCGGAGACCGGGGTCTTGTAGGCGTGCGCACCCAACGAACGCTTGAACGCGGCCGTCTCGTGCAGGTCGTTCTGCTTCGTGCCCGACCCGTGCGCGTTGATGTAGCCGACGTCCGTGGCGTCCGCCCGCGCCTGCTTCAGCGCGATGTTGATGGCGTCGGACATCTCGATGCCCTCGGGGTGCAGGCCCGTCATGTGGTAGGCGTTGCACCGCGAGGCGAAGCCGCCGATCTCACCGTAGATGTGGGCGCCGCGGGCACGGGCGTGCTCGAGCTCCTCCAGCACGATGATCGCGCAACCCTCGCCCAGCACCAGGCCGTCGCGGGTCTTGTCGAACGGCCGGCACGCCGTGGTGGGGTCGTCGTTGCGGGTGCTCGACGCGCGGATCACGTCGAAGCACACCACGGTGATCGGGGAGAGCGGGGCCTCGGTGCCGCCGGTGACGACGACGTCCGCGGAGCCCTCCATGATCAGTTCGGCGGCGTAGCCGACCGAGTCGAGGCCGGAGGTGCAACCCGTGGAGACCACGGAGACCGGACCTTCCGCGCCGACCGTCCACGCCAGCTCCGTCGCCATCGAGGACGGCGTGAAGTAGTCGTAGAGGTGCGGAACGGCGTAGGACTGGTCGACCTCCCAGTACCGGCCCCGGTCGGAGCCGACGATGAACTCGCGCTCCAGCGAGGTCGTGCAGCCGACGGCGGTGCCGAGCGAGACGCCGATGCGGCCCGGGTCGAGCTGGTCGAACTCGATGCCCGAGTCGGACATCGCCTCGCGACCCGCGACGACCGCGAACTGCGCGGCCCGGTCGAGCCGGCGGATCTCCTGCGGTGTCAGGCCTTCGCGCACTGGGTCGAAATCTGCTTCTCCCGCCATGCGGGAGCGGTACGGAGACGCGTCGAAGTGCGTGATGTTGCGAGTCGCCGTACGCCCTTCGGACAGCAGTTTCCAATACGCCTTCGTTCCGATGCCACCAGGTGCGACCACGCCCACCCCGGTGATGACGGCGCGACGACTCATCGGACACCTCCAATCGCCTTCTGTGCGGACACGGTCTGCTCCAATCTCGGACAGGGCAATGGTGAGACGGCCCGATCGAGGCCACCTCGAACGACGGCGTAGGACCCCTGTACGAGCCCGGCCCCCGCATCGGCCGCGAACAACTGCTTCGCCGCCGATCCGCCGTCGTCGGGACAACCGAAACCAAGGGGCACACCGGTTTCCGCGACCGACTCGACGATCTCGCCGATCTGGTCCGGCCACAACGCGCCCGCGGTGTCGTGCAGCACCACGGTGTCCGCCCCGGCCTCCGCGGCTGTCCGCACGACCTCCAAAGCGTGTTCGGGGTCGATCAGCCAGCCGTCGAAGAAGTCCCGCGCCTCGACGACCACTCGCCGTCCGGCGCGCACGAGTTGGCGCACGGCTTCGCGGAGGACCGAGAAGCCGTGCCCCTGAACAACCACCGCCACCGCGGTCGTCTCCGCGGCGAGCAGCGCGGTGAGGTCCTCCGGCCGGCCGGAGGCGGTCAGCGTGGCGGTCCGCAACCGGAGTTCGACGGCCGCCCGGTGGTAGAACCGGCGGTCCGGCCTGCCTCCGTCGACGAACGCGACGCCGAGTGCGTCGAGGTGCCGCGCCGCGACCAGCCTGTCGGTGACGGACGAGCCGGCGCGGCGCAGCGAGATGTCGTAGAGCTCCACCCAGAACCCCCTCGCGCTTCGTCCCGTCAGAACCCCGACAGCAGCACGCGGGAGGCCTCGATCTCCTGGGCGCAGGGCGCCACGTCGGACGGGCAGCCCTTGCGCTGGTGCTCGACCGCGGCCTTCTCCAGGTACATCGACACCACGTGCAGGCCGTTGCGGCTCGCGGCACGAGCCGCCGCGGTCAACAGGTCCACACCGACCAGCCCCATCGCCCACCACCTCACAGATCAGCCGTTCTCGGCGAACTCCTTGGCGTGCCGCAGGGTCGTGAGGCTGTTCGTGCCCAACGCGTGGCGGATCAGCTCACGGGCGCGCTCGAGCGTGCCGTCCGCGCCGAGCACCTCCTGCACGACCTCGGGACGGATGACGACGGTGTGGTGCGAGGTGGCCTCGATGCCCGCCTCGATGCCGTCACCGATGTCCCGCAACGTCCACCTGCCGATGTGCGCCGCCATGATCGGCGGCGTCCTGGTCTGCTTGTAGACGATCGTGTCGTGCGGCGTGCACACCCGAACGGAGTGCGTCGTGTGGATCGAGCCGTCCGGGCTGCGCGTGTCCATCTCCATGGACTGCACGCCCGTCACGGCCTCGGTGAGGTCGAGCCGGGCGACGTGCGGCAGCCGCTGCGGCCACAGGTCCGACCGGTACAGGAACTCGTACACGTCCTTGCGGGTCGCGTGGATCGTGATGCTGTCGGAGAACGACAGCACCAGCTTGTCGTACTCGTCGCCGTACTCGGCGGCACGCTTGAGCGCCGCGAGCTCGGCGTCGCTGTTGTTGTTCACCGCCCTCAGCACGAGGTCGACGGCCTCCGGCTGGGCGACGGTGAAGTGGTGCAGGAGGTCGACGCGCGTCGCCGAGTCGGCGATCGGCGTGATCCGCCACTCCCCTCCCATCGACTTCACCGGCGCCGCCGAACGCTCCTGCTCGAACCTGACGTGCAGGTTCGCCGAGTCCAGCTCACGGCGGGACGTCCACGTGCGCACGTCACCGTTGGCGAAGGCGTGCAGCCGCAGCCGCTCGGTCGGCCCGTCGGTCTCGAACACCTCGGCGTGCACCGTGGGCCCGAAGATGTACGGCCAGCGCGTGACGTCCGCGATCAGGTCGTACACCACCTTGGCGGGGGCACCGATCATGACCGTGTGCGTGGTGGTGTGCGTCATGTCCCCGTGTCTCCGTTCTCGGCTCGGCCCGCGGTCAGGCCGCGATGTCCCCGTTGACCTTGGTCAGCAGCTGGCGCGGGGTCTCGAGGTGCGCGAGCTCGTCGTCGCCGACGGCGACGCCGTACTTGCGCTTGATCAGCGCCACCGTCTCCAGCAGGGCCAGCGAGTCGAAGCCCAGCTCGAGGAACGGAGTGTCGAGAATGTCCTGGCCGGCCTTGAACGAGTCGTCATCGCCGGCGGCCTCGTTGAGGATCTCCTTGAGACCCTCGATGGTCAGTGCGCTCACGGCTTTTTCCTTTCCTCACCGGGCGTATCCACTCGCCCCACCAGTGAGGTTGCCAGGGTGCGCTGGTAGTCCGGTGGAGGGTTCCTCGAACCCATCACCCGGAAATGCTTGGGGTGCAACGAAAAACGGCCCCCGCCACAGTGTGGCGGGGGCCGCTCGAGCGTTGGACTAGGCGAGAAGTCCTTGCAACTGCCGGGCTTCCGCGCGGTCGAGCCGCGGATCGGACGTCACGATGGCGTGCTGCAACTGCTGCAGGCGCGCGGACGGCTCGACCCCCAGCTCGTCGACGAGGGTGCGGCGCAACGCCCGGAACGCGTCCAGGGCCTGCCACTGCCGTCCCGCGCGGAAGAGCGAGATCATGTACTGCGCGCACAGGTTCTCGTTCATCGGGTTCTGCACGGTGAGCACGGAGAGCTCGCTGAGCAACGCCTTGTGCTTGCCCAGCCGCATGTCCGCCTCGATGCGCATCTCCATCACGCCGAGCCGGGACTCCTCCAGGCGCACGACCTCGACGCTGAGCGGCATGCCCGGCCGGACGTCGACGACGGCCGGACCGCGCCAGATGTCCAGCGCCGACCGCAGCAGCCTCGACGCGACCGCGAAGTCCTCCGCGTCGTAGGCGTTCTGGCCCGCCCGGGCCAGCCGTTCGAACTCGTGCACGTCGACGGCCTCTTCCGGCACGTCCAGCAGGTAGCCGCCGTAGCGCGTGACCAGCACCTCCTTGGCGCCGCTCTCGTCCGACGCGGCCAGCGCGTCCCCGATCAGCCGGCGCAGCTGCAGGATGTAGGTCTGCAACGTGGTGCGGGCGCTGCGCGGCGGGCGGTCGTCCCACAGCTCCTCGATGAGGGTCGGCACGGACACGACCGAACCCGAGTGCAGCGCGAGCAGCGCCAGGATCTGCCGCGGCTTGGCCGCCGACGGCGTCACCGATCGGCCGTTCACCTTGGCCTCGACCGGCCCCAGGACCTTGATGTGCATCGCCGTCCCCCTTCTGCTCGAACTTGAGAACCAGTGTGGTCCGCAGGTGGGGACGCCGTTAGTGCACCGGCCATCGATCTCGGGTGAGTTCTCCCCGGCGGGGGTATGAAAACTTCATACCGAGGCGCGTTAAGCGGTAACTACCAGGCCATTAGCCGAAGTCCTCATGATTACCCACGTCAACTCGGTCGCAAACATCGGAGTTCAACATGTACCCCACCGCCACCGTGGAGCAGCTGGTTTCCATCACCGCCGTCGACGACTCCGCCGACGTGAAGATCTACGAGTTCGACCGTGAGTCCTCGGCCGACTTCCTGCCCATGAACTGGTGCGCCACCTCTCCCGGCACCCGGTCGTTCGTGAGGTACGAAGAAGTCCTCGCGGCATGAGAGAGGACCTGGCCGAGCCGGATGCGCGACGCATCGGGTTCAAACGGCACCTCCGGCCGCAGATCGTGCGGGGCGAAGCCGTGTACCTCTTCGGGGAATCCGGGGTCACGGCGTTGCAGGGCCCGCACGTCGAGACGCTCGCACTGCTGCTCGACGGCACCCGCGACCTCACGGCGCTGCTGCGCGACGCATCCGCCGACCTGACCTCGGACCAGGTCGAACGCATGCTCGCCCGGCTCACCGCGGCGGGCCTGATCAGCTGCAGGGGCGCGGAGGACGTTTCGGCCGACATCGAGGCCTCACTCGCGTACTGGGACGCGGCCGGCCTCGATCCCGCGGACGCGGTGGCGGCGACAACGACGTCGCTCGTCTCCGTCGTCACGATCGGCGACATCGACCGCGACGCGGTCGTGGACGCGCTGCACCGCAACGGACTGGCGGTCACCTCGGGGAGTGGTGACCTGACGGTCGTGGCGTGTGCGGACTACCTGGCTCCCGAACTCCGCGAGCTCGACGCCGCGCACCGGGCCGCCGGTACCCCCTGGCTGCTGCTCAAGCCCGTCGGCGCGCAGGTGTGCGTGGGTCCCTTCTTCACGCCCGGCGACGGCCCGTGCTGGCGGTGCCTCGCCACGAGGCTGTCGGCCAACCGGTCGGCGGAGGCCCACGTGCGGGCGCGGTGCGGGGAACGCGGTCCCGCACCCCGCGCGACCATCGGGCTGCCGTCGCTGCGGGCGACCGCGCTCGAGATCGCCTCCGTCGAGGCGGCCAAGTGGCTCGCGGGCCTGCGCCAGGACGCGCAGCGGTCCATCTGGAGCTACGACAGCCTCACCATGAAGGTCGCGCAGCACGAGGTGCGGGTCCGCCCGCAGTGCCCCGGCTGCGGGGACCCGGAGGTGGTCGCACGCAGGGCGTTCGAGCCCGTCCGGCTGGAAAGCCGCAGGAAGCGCTCCTGTTCCGGCGGCGGCCACCGGTCCGCGTCGCCCCAGGAGGTGCTCGACACCTACCGGCACCTCGTCGGCCCGCTCACCGGGATCGTGCGGGACATCCGCCGCAACACCACCGGACCCGCGTTCTTCAACTCCTTCTGGTCCGGCTCGAACATCGCGGCCGACGGCGAAGGGATCGAGGGGCTGCGTTCGTCACTGCGGACGGAAACCGGCGGCAAGGGCGTGACGCCGCTCGACGCCGAGGTCGGCGCCCTGTGCGAGGCGGTGGAACGGCGCAGCGGCACGTTCTGCGGCGACGAGGCCCAGGTGAGCGGCAGCTACCGGTCGCTGGGCGACCGGGCGGTCCACCCCGGCGCCGTGCAGCTCTACGACCCGCGCCAGTTCGCCGGCAGGGACGCCTGGAACGCGGCCCACTCGAAGTTCCAGCACGTCACCACCCCGTTCGACGAGGACGAGGTGATGAGCTGGACCCCGTACTGGTCGCTCACCGAGCAGCGGCACAGGTACCTGCCCACCGGCATGTCGTACTTCGGCGCCCCCTGCCCGCCGAGCGTCACGGCGAACTCCAACGGGTGCGCCGCCGGCAGCAGCCTCGAGGACGCGGTGCTGCAGGCGCTGCTGGAACTCGTCGAACGGGACGCCGTCGCCATCTGGTGGTACAACCGCACGCCGGTGCCGGGTGTCGACCTGGACTCGTTCCGCGACCGGTGGATCGACGAGTGCCGTGAGGTGCACGCCGGTCTCGGCCGCGAGGTGTGGCTGCTCGACGTGACCGCGGACCTCGGCGTGCCCGTGATGGTGGCCCTGTCACGGCGCACCGGCGGCGGCCGCGAGGACGTCATGCTCGGCTGCGGCGCGCACCTGGACCCGCGGATCGCCGCACGCAGGGCGCTCACCGAGCTGAACCAGTGCATGCCGATGGTCTGCGGCACCGCCGGCCTGGACTCGTTCGACACCGACACGAGAACCTGGTTCGAGCAGACCCGGGTCGCCGAGCAGCCCTGGCTGGTACCCGATCCGGCCGTCGCACCGCACGACGCGTCGCACCACGACCACCAGCACCGCGACGACCTGGCCGACGACATCCGCGGCATCCGGGACGCCCTGGAGGCACGCGGGATGGAGGTGCTCGTGCTGGACCAGACCAGGCCCGACCTCGGTCTCCCGGTGGTCAGGGTCGTCGTGCCGGGGCTGCGCCACTTCTGGTCGAGGTTCGCTCAAGGGCGCCTCTACGACGTGCCGGTACAACTGGGGCGACTGAACCGGCCACGCCGGTACGACGAGCTCAACCCGATCCCGTTGTTCATGTGACCCACCTGCCGGAGCGGAGCAGCGCCGTGGTGCCCACGCAATCGCACGTCCCGACGGGACGCCCGCTGTGGTCGTTGCTGGAGGACGCCTTCGTCGACGAGAGCTCCGAGCACCTCACCGTGCACGGCAGGTGGGGCGCGATCCAGCTCGCGGACACCAGCCCGGTCGTGCGGGAGGCGTTGCACCGCATGAGTCTCGGGCCCGTCGCCCTGGAGAACATCTCCGCGCTGCACGAGAACTTCGTGCGGTGGAAGACCGGCGGCGGACCGTGCCTGATCTGGCGCAAGCTGAAGAACACGCTCGACCAACTGGGTGGATGTGTCGTGCCGTCGCTCGGCATGGACGACGGCGCCGGCCCCATCCTGTCCGTCGTGGCCGTGACCGGGGACGCCGTGTTCACGCTGCCGCACATCGGCGACCACGAGACCGTGTCCATGCGGCCGGGCACCGAGATCGAGCGGCTCAACGGCGACCAGGCGCTGACCTGCGGAGGACGCCAGTACCAGGTGATCCTGCACAGCGCGCCCGCGACGGAGATCGCGAAGTCCCTGCTCGACGGCGAGACCACCATCGCGCACATCTCGGACGCGTTGCACGTCAGCAGGACGCTGGTCGCGGACGTCGTCGCTTATCTCGCCGGTGCGCAACTCGTCGTCCCGAGGTGTTGATACGCCGCCATGTTGCTCCGTTCGAGGTCCGCGAAACGCGAGATTTCCCAGGAAGCGCCCGTATCATGGCCGCGTCCAGACCCTCGCGTGGGAGCTGCTGCTGTGACACTGCGACAGGAACGCTCATCCGTGTCCCGTCGCTTGGCGTACGTCGTGATCAGCGTCGTGTTCGCCAACTACCTCGGCAACGCCTTCTTCTACGTCCTGCAGGCCGGCGTCACGCCGGTGCGGGTCGTCGGATCGCTTGCCTGCCTGTTCTCGATCGGGTACCTGCAGCTGCGGGTGTTCTCGCGGCCGGGGGCCGATCTGCGGTCGGTCAGGGCGTACCTGGCACTGGGCGCGATGGCGTTGCTGGTCTTCGTCCCCGTCCTCTACTTCCCCAACGCGTGGTCCGGCATGCCGGGGTTCTTCGCCGGCAGCGCGTTGCTCGTCCTGCCGGGACGCGTGCGGTGGTTCGTGTTCGCCGCGGTGGCGCTCACCAACGGCGGGATCAAGTACCTGTACGTCGCGAACCTCGCCGAGCTCGCCTACTACGTGCTGACACCGGTGGTCTCCGGCCTGGTCGTCTACGGCCTGTCCCGGCTGCCGACGCTGGTCAGGCAGCTGGAGACGGCCCGCTCCGAACTGGCCGAGCTCGCGGTGTCGCAGGAGCGGCTGCGGTTCGCCCGCGACCTGCACGACCTGCTCGGCTTCAGCCTGTCCGCGATCACGCTGAAGGTGGAGCTGGCCCGCAAGCTGGTGGGGCAGCACACCGAACGCGCGCTGCGCGAGCTGACCGAGATCCTCACCATCGCCCGCGAGGCGTTGAAGGACGTCCGCGCCGTGGCGTCGAGCTACCGCGAGCTGTCGCTGACCGACGAGGTGGAGTCGTCGCGGTCGGTCCTGGCCGCGGCGGGGGTCGCGACGACGATCGAGTTCGACTGCGGTGAGCTGTCGCCGCGCTCGCGGACGGTACTCGCGACGGTGCTGCGCGAGGGTGTGACGAACCTGCTGCGGCACAGCGACGCGACCCGCTGCTCGATCAGGATCTCCGGCGACGCGCACCGGGTGTCGATCGACATCGTCAACGACGGCGCTCCCGGCGAGACCACGACCGGCAGGGGCAGCGGCCTCACGAACCTCGCCACCCGCACCAAGGGAATCGGCGGGTCCCTGTCCGCCCAGTCCTCCCCGGACGGCACCTACCGGCTGCACGCCGAGGTGCCGGTCACCCCCGCGCCGGAGGAACCGGCGGGCGAGCGCGGCACGGCGGGCCTGCCGATCCCGACGCGGTTCGCGCACGTGCTCGTCACGTCCGTGGTGGTCGGGTACGGCCTCATGGCGGCGACGCTGTCGTTCCACGACTACGAGCTGCTCGGACCGTTCGGGATCGCGGTCGCCCTGGTCAGCATCGCCGGCATGATCGCCCTGGTGCTGGGCCTCGTGAGCCGTCCGCAGGTCCACCTGACCCCCGCGCGGACGGCCGCGGTGCTCGGCGCGCTCGCGGTCTGCGTGTACGTGCCCCAGTTCGTGTACGGCAGCCCGTTCATCGGTCTGCCCGGCTTCATCGCCGGGTCGGCCGCGCTCCTGCTGCCCCGTACCGCGGGCTGGGTGGGGTTCCTCGTCGTCGTGGCCGGCCAGGGCGTCGTCTTCAGCGTGCTCGGGCAGGACGCCGTGTACGTCGCGTGGGGAGTCATGGCCGCGATGAACCACGGCCTGGTGCTGTACGCGCTGGCCCGGCTGCGGTCCATGGTGAGCGAGCTGCACGAGGCGCGCGAGGAGCTAGCGACGGCCGCCGTGACGAAGGAGAGGCTGCGGTTCGCCCGCGACCTGCACGACCTGCTCGGCTACAGCCTGTCCGCCATCACGTTGAAGAGCGAGCTCACCCACCGCCTGCTCACGATCGACCCCGGCCGCGCCCGTCAGGAGCTCAGCGAGGTGCTGGACATCTCCCGGCAGGCGCTCGCGGACGTGCGGTCCGTGGCGCTGAGCTACCGCGAGCTGTCGCTGGACGAGGAGACCCAGTCGGCGCAGGCGCTGCTGTCGGCGGCCGACATCGACGTGACCGTGCGCATCGACTCGTGCGACGGGCTGCCGGTCGACGTGCGGGTGACGCTCGCGACGGTGCTGCGCGAGGGCGTGACGAACCTGCTGCGGCACAGCAAGGCCGAGCGCTGCGAGATCGTGCTGTCGAGCTCACCTCGGCTGGTGACGATGGACATCATCAACGACGGCATCCCGACGATGGACCGGAACTCGCGTGACGGCAGCGGCATCGGGAACCTGACGACGCGCGTGGGGGCGTTGGGCGGGAGCCTGGACGCCGGTCCGACGTCGGACCGCACGTTCCGCCTGCACGCCGAGATCCCGCTGGGCAGCTGAGCGGTGTCGCGCGGAGGTCCGGCGCCTCGCGGCGCCCTCTCCCGCTGCCTGCTCAGATCCAGCCGGCTTCTTCCGCGATCCGGATCGCGTCCACCCGGTTGCGGCCGTTCAGCTTGGTGATGATGGTCGTCATGTAGTTGCGCACGGTCCCGGTCGACAGCGACAGCGCCACGGCGATCTCCGGCGCGTCCGACCCGGCCGCGGCCAGGCGCAGCACCTCGAGCTCGCGGTCCGTCAGCGGGCACTCCCCGCGGTCCCAGGCGGCGAGCGCCAGCTGGGAGTCGACCACGCGCTTGCCCGCCGCCACGTCGCGGATCGCGCCCGCGAGCTGGCCGGGCGGGGCGTCCTTGAGCAGGAACCCGTCCACGCGGGCCGCCAGCGCCTTGCGCAGCGTGCCGGGGCGGCCCAGCGACGTGAGCATGAGCGTGCGGACCGACGGCATCGTCTCCCGGATCTTCGCGGCCGCGCTCAGGCCGTCGAGGACTGGCAGGTCGATGTCGATCACCGCCACGTCCGGTTTGTGTTGCCGCGCCATGGGAAGGATCTTGTCCCCCGAGCTCACCTCGGCCACGACTTCGATGTCCGGTTCGAGGTTGAGCAGCGCGATGAGGGCACCGCGCACCATGTGCATGTCCTCGGCCAGCAGAACCCTGATCATTGCGCCCCTCCGGCGAGAACCATATCCCCCGGCGTTCAGGCCGCGCTCGACGCCGCGTCGAGGCGCACCGGCAACGGTGGTGGGGACCTGCCTGCGAAAGGGATCCCGCCATGGAACGCAGCGTCAACGTCTCCGTCGTCTACTACTCGTCCACCGGGACGATCCACCGCATCGCCACCGAGATCGCCGAGACCGCGGAGAAGGCGGGAGCAGAGGTCAGGCTGGTCAGGGCGGCCGAACTCGCGCCCCAGGCCGCCGTGGACTCGCGTCCGGCGTGGGCCGAGCACCTCCGGCAGACCGAGGACGTGCCGGTCGCCCAGGTCGAGGACGTGCTGTGGGCCGACGCGGTCCTGTTCGGCACGCCCACAAGGTTCGGCAACATGTCCGCGCAGCTCAAGCAGTTCATCGACACGCTGGGTCCCGCGTGGTTCCAGGGGCGCCTCGCGAACAAGGTGTACAGCGCGTTCACGTCGGGCGGCAGCACGCACGGCGGCATGGAGACCACGATCGTCTCCATCCACAACATGGTCTGCCACTTCGGCGGGATCATCGTGCCGCCGGGGCTGAACGAGAACCCGTACGGCACATCTCACGTCCTGGGTTCGGATTCCAAGCCGGTGGGCGAGGTCGCGCTGCAGTCCGCCCGCGTGCAGGCCGACCGGGTCGTGCGGGTCGCCCGTGCGCTGAAGGAGGTCTGAGTGCGCGTCGAAGGCATCTACCTGCGGGGCAACGGGATCCGCCTCCCCGCGACGCTGAGGGTGCAGGACGCGATCGACTCCGGCGAGTGCGAGCCGAAGCTGGTCGCCCGCACGGACGTCACCAGCGTCGCCTACTCCCCCGACGAGTCGGCGGCCGAGATGGGCGTCAAGGCGGCCCAGCAGGCACTGGCGCGGGCCGGCAGCACCGGGGACGACGTCGAGCTGATCCTGCACGCCACCACCTACCACCAGGGCCAGGACCTGTGGCCGGTCGGCAGCTACATCCAGCGCGAGACCGTGCGCAACAACTGCCTGGCGCTCGAGATCCGGCAGATGTCGAACGGCGGCATGGCCGCGCTGGACCTCGCCGTGCGGTACCTCAGCCCCGGTCGTGACGCGTTGCTGACCACCGCGGACCGGTTCTGCCTGCCCGGCATCGACCGGTGGCGCACCGACCCCGGCACGCCCTACGCGGACGGCGCCAGCGCGGTCGTCCTGTCGCGGCGAGGCGGGTACGCGCGACTGCTCTCCCTGGCCATCAACGCGGACTCCGATCTCGAGCCGCTGCACCGCGGCGACGAACCGATGGGGCTCGCGCCGTTCTCGCACCGCATGCCGGTGGACTTCGAGGCCGCCAAGAACTCGTTCGCCAGGCAGTACGGGCTCTCGTTCGGCATCAACCGCGCCAACGCGGGCCAGGCCGCCGCCGTCGAGGAGGCGCTGGCGGACGCGGACATGAAGATAGGTGACGCGGACTGGGTGGTGCTGCCGCACTTCGGCCGGCGCCGCCTCGACGTGAACTACCTGCGCCCGTACGACATCGACACCTCGCGCACGACGTGGGAGTGGAGCCGCACGGTCGGGCACCTCGGCGCGGGCGACCAGTTCGCCGGGCTCGGGCACCTGGTCGACACCGGTCAGGCCCGTCCGGGGCAGCGCGTCGTGCTGTTCGGCGTGGGCGCCGGGTACAGCTGGGGCTGCGCCGTGCTGGAGATCGACGCGAAGCCGTCCTGGGCGGCCTGACCGCCGCTCAAGTGAGATGCCAGACGCTTTTGGCTGGATAGGTGTGACACCCGATGGCTTTCGAAAGGAACCCAGACCATGTCCGACCAGCCGTTTGAAGGCCAGCGAGTCGTCGTCACCGGTGGTGGCACCGGCATCGGCAAGCACGCCGCCGTCGAGTTCGCGAAGCTCGGCGCCGCGAGTGTGATCATCACCGGCCGCCGCAAGGAGCGGCTGGACGAGGTCGCCGAGCTGCACCCGAACATCGTCCCCGTGGCCGCCGACGTCACCACGGCCGAGGGCGCGCAGGCCGTCGCCGACGCCGTCGAGACCAACGGCGCCAAGCTGGACGTGCTCGTGCACAACGCCGGCATCTTCCGCAACACCCTGGCCGAGTACTTCGACGAGAAGGCCAGCAACGAGCTGCTCAACATCAACCTGCTCGGCCCGGTCCGCCTCACCGGCGCGCTCTACCAGTTCCTCGCCAAGCCGGGGGGCAACATCGTGTTCGTGTCGTCGGTCGCGGGCCACAACCCCGAGCCCGGCGCGGCGCTGTACGCGGCCAGCAAGGCCGGCATGCACAGCCTGACGCTCACTTGGGCGCGCGAGCTGGCCCCGCTCGGCATCCGGGTCAACGCCGTCGCGCCGGCCGGCGTGCGCACCGAGGTGTACGCGGCCAACGGTCTCAACGAGGAGGAGACCGACGGCATCTTCGCCACGCTGGCGGACATCATGCCGCTGGGCCGCACCGGCACGGTCGAGGACATCACGCCGTGGATCACCCAGCTCGCGAGCCCCGCCAGCTCCTGGGTCACCGGCCAGATCATCACGATCGACGGCGGCCAGGACCTCACCGCGGGCACCGACCACCTGTTCATGTCGTGGTTCCGCTCGCGCATCGAGGGCGACGCTGCCTGACCTGCGTCCTTCCCGTCCTGAAGCGGTCGTCACCGGTAACCTCCGGTGACGGCCGCGTTTCCGCGTTTCCCGTGCTTTTACAGAAAGGCCTTCCCGTGCTGGACCGCCGCGCGATCAACCGAGCCACCCTCGCGCGCCAACTCCTGCTGCAGCGCCACGACCTCGGCGTGCTCGAAGCCACCGAGCAGCTCGTCGGGCTGCAGGCGCAGCTGCCCTTCCCGCCCTACATCGGTTTGTGGGCACGCCTGGAGCACTTCGACCGCGACGAGCTCTCGAAGCTCATCCTGGACCGCCAGATCGTCCGGTCGTCGCTCATGCGCTACACCATGCACCTCGTGACCACGACGGACCTGCTGTGGCTGCGGCCGTTGCTCCAGCCCGTCCTCAACCGCGCGCAGAAGGGCTTCTTCGGCCGCGAGACCGAGGGCCTGGACCTCACCGAGATCGCCGAACACGGCAAGAAGCTGTTGCGCGGCAAGGCCCTGACGCAGGTGCAGCTGCGCGAGTCGATGAGCGAGCGGTTCCCCGGCCGCGATCCGCTGGCGCTCGCGTACTCCGTGCAGTACCTGGTGCCGCTGGTGCACGTGCCGCCGTGGGGCAAGGGCGGGTCGGTGCCGTCGACGCTCGCGGAGCCGTTCCTCGACCGCGAGCTCACGAAGGACCCGGACCCGAAGCACCTGGTGCGCCGCTACCTCGCCGCGTACGGGCCGGCCACCGTCAAGGACCTCCAAGCGTTCACCGGGCTGACGTTCATGGCCAAGGTGTTCAAGGACATGGGTCCCGAGCTGGAGGTGCTGCGGTCCGACACCGGCCAGGAGCTCTACGACCTGCGCGACGCACCTCGGCCGGAAGGGGACACGCCGGCGCCGGTCCGCTTCCTGCCCGAGTACGACAACCTGATGGTGTCGCACTTCGACCGCACCCGCGTGATGGACGACGACATCCGCAAGAAGGTCTGCGTCGGCGCGGGCATCGCGGCCACGCTCCTGGTCGACGGGTTCGTGCACGGGATCTGGAAGCTCAAGGAGCAGAAGAAGACCGCGACCCTGACGCTGACGCTGTTCAAGCCGTTGTCCAAAAAGGACCTGAAGGTGGTCGAGCAGGAGGCCGACGCGCTGATGCGCTTCGCCGCTCCGGACGCGACGACGCGGGAGCTCGTGGTCGGGTGAAGCTCTCCGCACGGCAGTTGAACCGGGCGCTGCTGGCCCGGCAGTTCCTGTTGGAACGCAGCGAGAAGGCACCTCTGGAGGTCGTGGAACACCTGGTGGGCATGCAGTCCCAGGTCCCGCTGTCGCCGTACGTGGGCCTGTGGTCGCGGGTGAGCGGTTTTCAGCCCGCCGCCCTCGCCGCCACCCTGGAGGACCGTTCCGCGGTCCGCCTCGTGCTGATGAGGGGCACGATCCACCTCGTGAGCGCCCGCGACGCACTGTTGTTGCGGCCGTTGCTGAAACCCGTGCTGGACCGTGTGAACTTCACCGGCCACAACGGGAAGCAGATCGCGGGCATCGACCCCGAAGAACTCGCCGAGCACGGCCGTTCGTTGCTCGAAGAGGAACCACGCACGCGTGAAGACCTCGGCAAGCTGTTGCAGGAGCGCTGGCCCGGCCATCAGGCGACCGCCCTGGCGTACGCGGTGCAGCTGCTCGTCCCGCTCGCGCAGATCCCCCCGCGAGGCGTCTGGGGCGTCGCACAGGGCCGGGGCGACCACGCCACGCTGCACACCTGGCTCGGCGCCGAGTCCCTGCCCGCACCGTCGATCACCGAGGTGGTGTCCCGCTACCTCAGGGCGTTCGGACCGGCGAGCGTCCAGGACGCGCAGACGTGGTCCGGTCTCACCAGGTTGTCCGAGGTGTTCGACCGGTTGCCGCTGCGGCGGTTCACCGACGAGAACGGCAGGACGCTCTTCGACCACGAGGACTCGCCGCGGCCGGACGAGGACACCCCGGCGCCGCCGCGGTTCCTGCCCGAGTTCGACAACGTCGCGCTCTCGCACGCCGACCGCACCCGGATCACCTCCCCCGGCTTCAACGGTTCGTCCACCCGCGGCGGCTTCACCGTCGACGGGTTCGTCAGCGGTACCTGGAAGGTGGCGAAGGGAACCCTGTCGCTCTCCCCGTACCAGCGGCTCCTGAAACGAGACAGCGCGCTGGTCGAGGCCGAGGGACACCGCCTGCTGGAGTTCGTGGCGCCCGGTGCGGACCACGCCGTGATCTTCGAGTGAACCTGGAGCGAGCTGCGGTTTTCTGGCCGGTATGACGACGATCGCGCTGCCGGACGGATTCCGGCCAGAGTCGATGACGATCGGGCCCGGTCCGTTCGCGTACTTCGGTTCGCTGGCCGACGGGTCCATCTACCGCGCGGACCTGATCACCGGCGAGGGCAGGCTGATCCACCCCGGCCCCGGCACCGCCTCGGCCGGCGTGAAGCTCGACCGCAGGGGCCGCCTGTTCATCGCGGGCGGCTTCGCGGGCGACGCGCACGTGATCCACGCGGCCTCCGGCGCCACCCTGGCCTCCTACCCGCTGGCGGGACTGGTCAACGACTTCGCCCTCACCCCGACCGCCGCGTGGGCGACCGACTCGGTGCTGCCGGTGCTGTGGAAGCTCCCCCTGGGCGGCAACGGCGAGCTGCCGGAGCTCGACGAGGTCTCCCAGCTGCCGCTCAGCGGTGACATCGAGTACCTCGAGGAAGGTTTCAACGCCAACGGGATCTGCCAGACGCCGGACGGCACCGCGTTGCTCGTCAACCAGTCCAACACCGGCGGACTGTTCCACGTGGACACGGCCACCGGCCGCGCCACGAGCGTCGACCTCGGTGGTGAGGACCTGATGGACTGCGACGGCATGGTCCTCGACGGCGACCTGCTGTACGTGGCGATGGGCGTGCGCAACGAGGTCGTGCTCCTGCGGCTCAACCACGAGGGCACGGTCGGCAAGGTGCTGCGGCGGGTGAGCGACCCGCGGTTCGACATCCCCAGCTCGCTCGCGTTGCACGACGACCTGCTGTACGTGATCAACGGGCGGTTCACGACGGAGGCGACGCCGCAGACGAGCTACACGTCGGTGGCGATCCCGCGACCGAAGCCGTGAGGCACCAGCCCTGCCCACGCAGGCAGGGCTTCCCGTTCCCGCCACGACGAAGGCCCCGGCCACCCGGCCGGGGCCTTCCTCCCGCTCCACCTCAGGCGGCGGACACGACCTCGTCGTACTCGAGCCGCGGCGACCGCGGCCACCAGGCGTTCTCACCGGGCTTGCCGATGTTCATCACCAGCAGCACCTTCTGCTTGCCGTCCGGGAAGAACTCGCGGTTCACGGCCTCCGCGTCGAACCCGATCATCGGCCCGGCGTTCAGGCCGGCCGCCCGGATGCCGAGCAGGAAGTACGCGGCCTGGAGCGTGCCGTTCTGGATCGCCGACGCCTCGCGGATCGCGGGGTCCGCGAACATGTCCTTGGCCTCGGGGAAGTGCGGGAACACCCGCGGCATCAGCTCGTGGAACTCGAGGTCCGCGGCGAGGATCGCGACCAGGGGCGCCTGCGCGACCTTGGCGCCGTTCGGGCCGTACATCGTCTTGACCAGGCGCTCGCGGGCGTCGTCGGTGCGGATCAGGACGATGCGCAGCGGCTGCTGGTTCATCGACGTCGGCGCGTACTTCACCAGGTCGTAGACGGCCTGCAGGGTCTCGTCGGAGACCGGGTCGGACGAGAACGTGTTGGCGGTGCGGGCTTCCCGGAACAGCAGGTCCTGGGCGGCGGCGTCCAGCTCAAGCGACATTGCGCGACTCCTCGATCAGTACCGCGGAGACGTGCTCCGCGAGCATCATGGTGGGCAGGTTGGTGTTGGCTGCGGGCACTTCCGGGATCACGGAGGCGTCGGCGACCCAGAGGCCGTCCACGCCGAGCACCTGCCCGTCCGGTGACACCACGGACCCCATCGCGCACGTGCCCACCGCGTGGTGGTACGTGCCCGTGTTCGCGAAGATCCACCGGTCGAGCGCCTGGTCGTCCGACAGGTCCGCGGGCGGGCTGTTGAGCGGCGGACCGTCGATCTCCCCGGCGAACGGCTTGGTGCCGATCAGGCGCAGCAGGTCGCGCACACCGGACCGGATCAGCGCTCTGTCCTCGTAGGACCGCAAGAGGCCGAGATCGATGTGCGGCGCGTCGGTCGGGTCGGCCGAGCGCAGCCACACGCGGCCGCGCGAGGTCGGCTTGAGCAGCGCCACGGAGATGATCAGGTTGGCGCCGGTCGTCTCGGCGGGCGACGGGGCGCCGGGCAGGAACTGCAGGCCGGACGGCGTCGTGGCGACGGCCTGGTACAGCGCGGGACCGCGGCCCATCAGCTTCACCGTGACCAGGGGGTGGTCCTGCAACCCCTGCCCCACCGGCAGGTCGGCCACGACCGAGATGCCCAGGGCGGACAACGCCGTGGCGGGCCCGATCCCCGACCGCATCAGCACCGCGGGCGAGCCGTACGCGCCGGCGGCGACCACGACCGTCGAGGCCGACACCGTCTCACCGCCGAGCAGCACCACGCCGACCGCGCGGCCGTCGCGCACCAGGACCTTGCACACCAGCGAGTTCGGCCGGATCGTCAGGTTCTCCCGCGACCGGGCGGCCGCGAGGTACGTGACGGCCGTGCTCTGCCGCACGCCACCGACCTCGTTCAGCGGCACCGGGCCGGCGCCGACGGCACCGGGCGCGTTGTGGTCCTCGAGCCGCTCCATGCCCAGGGAGACGGCGGTCTCGATGAACGCGCGGTTCGTCGAGGTCATGTCGTCGGAGGGCCGGCGGATCGGCACGACCGACTCGACGGTCTCGAAGTAGGACCGGGCCCGGTCGAACGACCAGTCGCCCGGCCACGCGTCGTAGTCGGAAGGCGCGCCGCGCAACGCGATGCACGCGTTGACCGCCGAACAACCGCCGACGATCTTGCCGCGCGGCAGGTTCAGCGGCTCTCCGCCGATCTGCGGTTCCGACCGGTACATCCAGTTGTGCGTGGGGCCCGCGGCGGGGTCGTCAGGTCCCGCTTCCAGCAGCAGCACGCGCCGCGAGGGGTCCTCCGACAGCCGTGCCGCCAGAACGCCGCCCGCCGAGCCGCTGCCGACCACGATGACGTCGAAGTCAGCCATGGCCCCAAGTCAGCCAGTGCGCCCTGCAACCGCGCTCGCACGTGCCTTGAGGTGGCTCAGGCACCTCTCAAGGCAGCCGAAGCCGTGCGGGGGGACGGTGGAAACCCCACTGTGCAAGGCATAAGGAGATCCGTATGAGCGCCGAAGCGATTCCGACGACGTCGCGGGAGCTGCGCCTGGTTTCGCGTCCGGCGGACCGGCTGACCCAGGAGAACTTCGAGCTCGTCGAGGTGCCGACGCCCACCCCCGGCGACGGCGAGGTGCTGGTGCGCAACGAGTGGATGTTCCTCGGCTCGGTGTACCGCGACCTGATGAACGAGGAGACGGCGCTGCCGATCCCCAACTACGAGATCGGCAAGACCCCGTGGTGCACCACCGTCGGCACCGTCGTGGTCTCCCACAACGAAGAGCTGCCGGTGGGCACGTTCGTCCTGCACTACGAGGGCTGGCGCGAGTGGGCCGTCGTGAGCCCCGGCTTCGGCGTGAAGAAGCTCGACCGCTCGCTGCTGCCCGGCGCGGAGTACTACCTCGCCAACGGCCCCACGGCGTGGCGCGGCATCGTCGAGATGGCCGGCGCCGGTGAGGGCGACATCGTGTTCGTCTCCGGTGCGACCGGCGCGGTCGGCACGCTCGCCGGGCAGATCGCGAAGGCCCGCGGCGCCAAGCTCGTCATCGGCTCCACCGGCAGCAAGGAGAAGGTCGACTTCCTGCTGAACGAGGCCGGCTTCGACGCGGCGTTCGACTACCACGACGGCCCGGTGCTGGACCAGCTGCGCGCGCTCGCCCCCGACGGCATCACGGTGTGCTTCGACAACGTCGGCGGCGACCAGTTCGAGGCCGCCGTCGAACACGCCCAGCCCGGCGCCCGGTTCGCCCTGTGCGGCGCGCTGAGCGGCCAGATCGGCGGCACGGACGGCGACCACCCGCGCCTGGCCCTGATGCGCGCCATCGCGAAGCAGCTGACGTTCAGGGGTTTCGCCACCTTCGACACCGAGGAGCAGCTGGCCGCGTGGAACCAGCAGTTCTCCACGTGGCTGAAGGAGGACAAGATCTCCTTCGCCCACACCGTCGTCAAGGGCGGCGTGCCGTTCGCGGCGGAGGCGTTCATCGGGTTGCTGGACAAGAAGTACGCGGGCACGGTCGTGCTCCAGCTCAACGACTAGAGGACAACGCAGAAGCCCCCGGCTCGCGAGCCGGGGGCTTCTCCACGTCCGGGGTTCAGACGCCCGCGAGGGCCTCCAGCTCCGGCACCAGCGCGGCCGGGGACGGCGCGCCGTGGATCTCGGCCTGCAGCGCCAGCGACGCCTCCTTGGCCTCGGGCTTGTGGATCAGCTCCTCCAGGAGGTCCTGGATGAACGACACGTCCTGCTGCTTCTCCGTGCCCTCGACGAACGCGCCGGCACCGGTCGCCTCGAGCCGCTCCGCCCACGGGAAGTGGTCGGCGAACTGCGGCAGCACCAGCTGCGGCGTGGCGGCGTTCAGCGCGGTGAGGCCCGTGCCGGAACCGCCGTGGTGCACGATCACCGAGCACGTGCGCATGAACAGGTTCAGCGGCAGGTGCGACGACGAGATCACCTTGTCCGCGATGACCGAGTGGTCCTCGGCGTCGATCCCGTTCGGCACGGCGAGGACGACCTCGACGTCACCGAGGCGCGCGATGGCCTCGTAGACCCAGCCCAGCACCTTGCGCATGCCGAGCTCCTTGGGCATGGAACCGAAGGACACGCAGATGCGCGGCTTCGACGGCTCCTCGAGCGCCCACGCCGGCACGGCGCCGAAACCGTTGGACGGCAGGTACCGCACGGGGCGGCCCTGCTCGAGGCCGGGCAGCTGGAACGACGGCGGGCACGGGTCGATGGTCAGCTCCGGTTCCGGAAGGCCGGTCAGGCCCATCTGCTGCGCCACCGGGTCGAGGACCATGTGAGCGGTCTCCTCGAACGCCTCCGTGAGCGGGTCGACGCCCCAGCGGTGCCGCACGACCGGCACGCCGAGGATGCCGCCGAGCAGCCGCCCGGACAGGTCCATCGGGTCCGACACGATCAGGTCGGGCGCGAACGCCTTGGCCTTCTCCAGCAGCAGCGGGAGGACCTCCGCGGTGCGACCGGCGGGGCCGTAGGCGATGTTGCCCCAGAACTGGCGGTCCGGCCGCGGCAGCGCCTCTGCGGGGGAGGCGTTCTCGCCGGCCTGCTGGATGATGCCCTGCAGCATCATCTTCTGGTCCTGCTCCTCGCCGAGGGCGATCGCGTCGAGGCCGGTCGACTTCACGAAGGGCACGAGGTGCTGGGGTGTGGTGACGACGACCTCGTGACCGGCACCGCGCAGTGCCCAGCTCAGTGGGACGATCGGCTGCAGGTGCCCGCTCGCCGGCCACGTGCTGATCAGTACTCGCATTGCCGTTGCTCCTTCATCCGGCTGACGGTAGGACTTCGAGTGGCACGCCGGTCGTCGCGCTGAGGTAGCGGTCGACGACGCGCCGGTAGTAGTGGGGGCCGAAGCCCAGCTCGCGCACGACGGGTGCGAGGCGGGTGAGCTTGGCCAGGGAGATGTCGTGCCGCGCGAACGCGTCGCGGTAGCTCTTCCGCAACGGCACGCGCAGCCTGTTCTCGAGGTGTGCCACGACGTCCTCGACCGGGACGGGCACGCCGCTGGCGACGTTGACGACCTCGTCCGACACGCGGACGGTCAGCATCGCGTCGAGCAGGCGCACCACGTCGAGGACGTCGACGAGGTCGCGGTGCGCGCCTCGCCAGACCTCGATCTCGCCGGACCGCACCTGCGCCACCAGGGTGGGCATCATCTGGTGCGGCGGCTGTTCGGGACCGACGAGATGTCCCAGGCGCAGCACGAGGTGCGCCACCCCGGAGGCGCGGATCAGCGCCTCCATCGCGAGCTTGTGGCGCCCGTAGGCGTTGCCCGGGTAGACCGGTCCGTCCTCCGTGCCGGGCGAGTCCGGGGATCCGTACATCGCGGCGGACGCGGTGGAGAAGTAGACGAACATCTTGCCTTCCGCGCGGCACCTGCCGATCGCGTCGTGCAGGATGCCGGTCTCGCGGCCGAACTCGTCCGACGACGTGGCGACGGTCGAGGAGGATCCGGCCGCGAACGCGACGACGTCATGATGCTTTCCCGCGATTCGGGCGAGGTTCGTGGCGAGGAAGCCACGTCCGATGACGTCCATGGAAGTCCCTTACTGGGAGATGTCCTGTTCGCTGCGGACACCGATGTGCTGCACCAGGAGGCCGTCGCGGCCCTCGAAGTAGTGCGCCTGCGCGTAGGTGAACCGCGTGCCGACGGGTGCGGCCTGGCCTTCCTCGGTCTCGATGCCGGTGAAGCGGACGCGCAGCACGACGGTGGTGCCCTCGGCGACGGCCTGCTGCACCTCCCACTTCGCGTCCTTGAACCGGCGGTTGAGCCACAGGATGTGCTGCCGCACGCCCTCGGGACCGTCCGGGAACATCCCGGGAGGGCCCGTGACGTCGAGGAACTCGTCGTGGATCAGGCCGTCGACCAGGCTGAGGTCCTGGGTGTTCAGCGCGACCTGGAGCTTGAGCGCGAGGTCCTTGTAGTGCTCGCTGATCGACTTCTTGTACGTCGCGGCCAGCGCGACGTCCAGAGAAGGTTCTGCCACCGCGGTCATTGAGTCTCCCTCGAAGATTTCTTGAAAAGAGCCCACTACGTGCGGAAGGCCCGCCGATCGCGAGATCGGCGAGCCTTCCGGACAATTCAGGTGTTGCGCTTACTTCTTGGCGTCCGCGTTCCAGTCGGCCGCGGCCTTGTCGGCGGTGTCGCCACCACCCCACTGCGCGGCGGCTTCGGCACTCCACTCGCCACCGCCGTCACCGCCCTCCCAGGCGCTCGGGTCCCAGGCGGGCTTCGGCATCTTCGGCAGGAAGAAGATCAGCCCGGCCGCGGCGAGTTCCAGTGCCACGACCACCCAGATGCTGGTCTCGATCGCCGGCAGGTAGCCGGATCCGCCCACCACCGCGAAGAACACGGTGCCGAGGACCGCGACGCCGAGGGCGCCACCGAACTGCTGCACGGAGGTCAGCGTGCCGGACGCCGAACCGGTCTCGTGCGGGTCGACGCCCGCGAGGATCAGCTCGAAGAACGGCGCCATCGCGAGACCCATGCCGATGCCCGCGAAGAACAGCGACGGGGACATCGCCCAGCCGCCGACGTCCGGGCCGCCCAGCTTGATCGTGAGGTAGAACGCGACCAGGCCGAGGATCATGCCGGTGAGTCCGATGTGGATCAGGCGGCGGCCCAGCTTGGCGGCGAGGCCCGCACCGGACGCGGCGAAGCCGAACGTCGAGCCGATCGCCTGCGGCAGCACCGCGAGCGACGCGCCGAGCGCGGTGAACCCGAGGCCCAGCTGCAGGTAGATGCTGAGCACCAGCGAGAAGCCGGTGAGCGCCGAGAACAACGCGAGGCCCGCCACCAGACCGCCGTTGAACGCCTTCTTCTTGAACAGCGACGGCACGACGAGCGGCTCGCCGCCGTTCTTGTCGCGACGGCCCTCGTACCAGCCGAACACGAAGAACGTGATCACACCGGCCACGATGGACACGAAGGTCCACGCCGGCCAGCCCTCCTCACGTCCCTGCACGACCGGGACGACGAGCAGCGCGGCACCGCCGGAGGCGAGCAGCGCTCCGACGAGGTCGAGCTTCTTGGCCGTCTTGTTGGCCTTGGGGAACGTCTTGATGGCGCCGATGATCGCCAGCAGGCCGAGCGGCAGGTTGATCAGGAAGATCGCGCGCCAGCCGGTTCCGAACAGGTCGAGGTTGATCAGCCAGCCGCCGAGGATCGGGCCGCCGATGGTCGCGAGACCGAGGATCGGGCCGTAGGCGCCGAACGCCTTGGCCATCTCCTTGGGCGGGAACACCTCGGTGATGACGCCGAGGCCCTGCGGCAGCATCATCGCGCCGAAGAGGCCCTGCAGCACGCGGGCGACGACCAGCACGCCCGGCGTGGTCGCGACGCTGCACAGCGCCGAGGCCAGCGTGAAGCCCGTGGCGCCGACGATGAACATCTGCTTCTTGCCGAAGATGTCACCGAGCCGGCCGCCGATGATCAGGCCGCACGCCATGGCGAGCGTGTAGCCGGCACCGAGCCACTGGATGAAGGTCGCGCCACCACCGATGTCCGCCACGATGGACGGAGCGGCGATGACCGTGATCAACGAGTCGAGAATGTCCATCGCGGTGGCCAGCAGGATGACACCGAGTGCCAGCCAGCGCCATTTGAACGGCTCACCCTGGTTCGCGTTGGCACCGGGCCAACTCTGCGCACCTGAATCCGGCGCCGCGTCGATGTTCTGGGTCATAGCTCCTCACTCAGTTTCTTCCGCTGCGCCGACGGCGCGGTGACGGACGAAGTCCTCGATCACCGGCACTACCGCGCCGGGCGAGGGCATTTCCTCTATCGCTTGTTTCAACTCGCTCGCGCGATCGGTGTAGGACGCGTCCTCCAGCAACGCCCGGCAGGCCTCGAGGACCTCGGCCGGTTCCACCTCCTGCGACTGCAGCTGCCTGGCGGCGCCGAAGTCGCAGAGGCGTTGCGCGGAATCCCGTTGCTCCGCCATGACTCCCGGAGCGAGCAGCTGAGGGAGTCCGGCGATCAGGGAGGACATGGTCGATCCCCCACCCGCGTGGTGCACCGTGAGATCACAGGCGGGCAGCACGGAGGTGAGCGGCATCCACCCGGCGGCGACGACGGCGTCGGGCAGCGGAGCGAGCTTGGCGACCGCCTCGTCCGGCATCGCGAGCACGAGCTCCACACCCAGCGAGGGCAGGGTGCGGACCAGCTCGTTGAAGATCGCCGGGCCCGCGGGGGAGTTCGGCAGGATCGTGCCGAGCGTGATCATGATGCGCGGGCGGTCGCGTTTCTCGAAGACCCACGAGGGGACCGGGGCGGGGGTGTCGTACTGGACGCACCGCATCGGTTGTCCCGCAACGACGTTGTCGCGGACGTCCGCGGGGTGGATGATCGCGGGACACGTGTCCAGCACCAGGTCGGGGTGCGGCAACGCGTCGAACCCGAGCTTCTCCAGCTCGGGCGCGAACTCCTGCGCGGTCCAGCCGTCGATGTCGGAGCGGTACCCGATGCCGATGCCGTTCTCGAACCACGGGATCCCGTGGAGCTTCGCGGCGACACCGGCGGAGAACGCGTGCGCCTCGCCGATGATGGCGTCCGGTTTCCACGCCTCGGTGATGGCGAGCATGCCGTCGAGAGTGCGGGCGGCGAGCCGGCCGAACCCGCGGCCGACCTGCTCCAGCAGGCCCTCCTCGGTGCTCGCCTGTGCCAGCGGGTTGCCCGCGCGGTCGTGCAGCATGACCTCGCGCATGTGCATGGGGCCGTACGTGGCCACATGCGGGAGCCCGGAGCCGTTGACCGTGGCGGCCATGCTCTCCGGGCTCGCGACGAGCACCTCGTGACCCGCGGCCCGCAAGGCCCACGCCAGCGGGACGACGGGGAAGTAGAGCCCGAACGACGGACCGCTACTCACTAGGATCTTCATGGTGACCACGCTATTCAAGCCGGATCGGGTGGCACTCGATTCGCGCTAGAGCCGCGTAACCCGATCGTGTTTTTCGCAGGTGACGCAGGTACTATTTCCCGCCCGGTCGACTAGCCGAGGGCGTTGAGCGCCGCCACCAGCGTCCTGGCCTGCACGTTCACGTAACGGCCGTGCCGCAGCAAATCGGTCAGCTGGCCCACGGTGACCCACGCGTACTGCGGCGGAACATCCGTCGGGAATGAATCGTCCGCCTCGACGACGAGGTAGTCGCTTTCGGTGTCGAGGAATCGGCCGCCCTCCTCGGAATGCACCGTCGAGTAGTGGATCCTCGACTTCTCCGCGGACAGCACGTGGTCGAGGAACGGCGGCCGTTCGGCGTCGTGGTAGTTGCCGGGCACGCACTGCACGGTCGGCCCCAGCTCGACGGTGTCGAGGAACCCGCCCTCCAGCCGCGCGTGCACCAGCACGTGCAGGACGCCGGCGAACTGCTTGACGATGAACGCCGCCACTCCCCTGCCGTGCTGTTCGAACAGCGGCTGCGTCCAGCTGGTCACCTCGCGGTTGCCGGCGATCGCCCGCACCGCCACGCACCGGAAGAACTTCCCGTCCTCGCGGCTGATCTCGTCGTCGGTGCGGATCCAGCCCGGCACCTGGCCCAGCGGCACGCGCGAGACGTCGATGTCGTGGTCGGCGCGCTGGCCGGTGAACCAGCTCAGCACGTCCGGTGTCGCCGACAGCGCGCCCGCGTGCGGGTCCCGGGACGCCAGCAGCGCGGACTGGAACTCGGTGGCGGGCTCGCCGAAACCGCGCGCGGGCAGGCACGAGAGCACCGTGCGCGAGTCCATGTTGACGAGGTTGTCCCGGTGCAGCAACGAGTTGACCTGGCCGAGCGTGAGCCAGACGAAGTCGTCGTCGGCGGGCACGTCCTCGGTCACCTCGACGACGATGTTGCGGTTGCTCTTGCGGTAGAACCACGAACCGTGCTCGGACTGGAGCACGTCGACGATCACGCGGCCGCGCTGGGCGCCCTCGGCGAAGTACTCCAGGTACTTCACCTTGGCGCCCTTGTGCACGCGGGTGTAGTTCGACTTCGTGGCCTGCACGGTCGGCGAGAGCTGGAGCAGGTTCGGGTTGCCCGGCTCCATCTTCGCCTGCATCAGGCAGTGCAGAACGCCGTTGAACTCCTTGACCAGAATGCCGAGCATCCCCACCTCGGGCTGGCGGATGATCGGCTGGCTCCACGACCGCGTGGGCGTGTCGACCTTCAGGCCCTCGACGGTGAAGAACTTCCCGCTCTGGTGCCGGATGTTCCCCGTCTCCTCCTCGGTGTACCAGAGGTCCAGGTCGGCGAACGGGATGCGCTCGACGCGGAACGCGTTGGCGAGCCAGCGTTCGGTGAGCCACAGGTCGAAGTGCTCGGTCTGCAGGAACGCCCCCTGCTCGGTGGCGGCGGACTTCGCGAGCCTCGTCGGGAGGTCGGTGTCCTCCCGCCTGCGCAGCTCCGTGGTGGACGGTGGCACGGCAACCTCCCTGGGGGACTTCCCTCGACTCCGAAACGGTGTCCGCGCCCGCTGGAGAACGGATCGGGAAGTGGCGGAGGGAAAAGCCTTCGAGCAGGTCGCGAGCCATTCGCCATGGCGTGTTCCCACCATCGGGCGACCACCGTCGATCCGCTTTCCGAAAGGTCCCCACCGTGTCGAGCCAAGTAGCGAGTTCGTCGAGACTCCCGTCGCTGACGGGCATGCGGTTCGTCGCCGCGGCAATGGTCTTCGTCTTCCACGGCAGCCTGGAGTTCCTCTTCAGGACTCCTGAGATCGGCTTCCTGTACATGCTCGCGACGAGCACCGCCGGGTTCGTCGGCGTGTCGTTCTTCTTCGTCCTCAGTGGATTCGTGCTGACGTACTCGGCGCGGCCCGGTGACACGAAGGGGAACTTCTTCCGGCGGCGGTTCGCCAAGATCCTGCCCAACCACGTCGTCACGTTCGTCGCGGCGATCGTGCTGCTGCTGGTGTTCCGGCAGGCGGTCGACCCGGCCTCCGCCCTGGCGAACCTGTTCCTGTTGCAGGCGTGGGTCCCGAACTACGACGTCCTGCTGTCCGGCAACGGCGTCGCGTGGTCGTTGTCCGTCGAGGCCCTGTTCTACCTGTCCTTCCCGTTCCTGCTGGTGCTGGTCAACAAGATCCGCCCGTCCCGGCTGTGGCTCTACGCCGGCGCCGCGGTCCTCGCGGTGCTGCTGGTGCCGCTGATCGCCAAGCTGGCGCTGCCGTCGGCGCCGGTCTGGCCGTGGGGTCCCGCGTCCTACACCCAGATCTGGTTCGTCTACAACTTCCCGGTCTCGCGCCTGTTCGAGTTCGCGCTCGGCATGGTCCTCGCGCGGATCGTCATGACCGGGCGGTGGATCGGTCTGGGCGTCAAGTGGGGCGTCGCGCTCGCGGTCGTCGGCTACGTCGCCTCGCTGTTCGTGCCGTTCCTGTGGGCGTTCACCGGCGCGACGATCATCCCGCTGGCCCTGCTGATCCCGGCCGCGGCCGTCGCGGACGTCAAGGGGCGCAGGACGTTCTTCGCCCGTCCCGGCATGGTGTGGCTGGGTGAGGTGTCGTTCGCGTTCTACCTCGTGCACCGGCTGGTGCTGACGTACGGGCACTGGGCGTTCGGCACGGAGATCAACGCGTTCGGCGGCTTCGGCGGCAAGGCCTGGTCGACCCCGGTCGCCCTGGCGTTCCTCGTGGCGGCCTTCGCGGTGTCCCTGCTGCTCTCCTGGGCGCTGTTCGCGTGGGTGGAGACCCCGTTCATGCGGAAGTTCGGCCGCACGCCCGTGAAGCCGCTGCAGACGTCCCCGCAGGAGGATGTCGTTGCCGCTGTCCGCTAGGCACAACACGAGAAGGGCCCGCCGGGAGCAACCGGCGGGCCCTTCTCGTTGTGGCGCTGGAAGTCACCAGGTGACGGGCATTTCGTAGACGCCGTACATGACCGCGCCGTCCTTGTACTGCAGCTCGTTCCACGGCTTGGCGAGCCGGAGGTTCGGGATGCGCTGGAACAGCTTGGTGAGCACGACCGTGAGCTCGACGCGGGCGATCTCGGCGCCGATGCAGTGGTGCACGCCGTAGCCGAACGCGACGTGGTTGCGCGCGTTCGGGCGCTCGATGTCGAACTTGTCGGGCTCCGGGAAGGTCTCGGGGTCGCGGTTGGCGGCGCCACCGCAGATGATCATGCCCTCGCCCTCCTTGATGGTGACGGGGCCGGCGTCGATGTCGGCCAGCGCCACGCGGGAGGACGCGAGGTCGCCCGGCGTGAGGTAGCGCAGCAGCTCCTCGACGGCGTTGGGCGCGAGGCTCCAGTCGTTCTTCAGCTTCTCCAGCTGGTCGGGGTGCTCCAGCAGGGTCATGGCGCCGATCGCGATCATCGCGGCGCTGGTCTCGTGACCGCCGTTCAGCAGCAGGCGGACCAGGTTGACGAGCTCGCGGCTGTCGTAGAGACCGGCCTCGTGGAAGCGGACGACGATGCGGCTGATCAGGTCCTCGCCCGGCTCCTCGAGCTTCTTCTCGAGCAGGCCGGCCAGGTAGCCGTTCAGCTCGGTGATGGCGGCCATGCGCACCTCGGCGGAGGACTTGCCGCCGAACAGCTTGTCGGTGCGGTCGTGCAGGTAGTCGTGGTCCTGGTGCGGAATGCCGAGGATCTCGCAGACGATCGTCAGCGGCACCGGCAGCGCGAGCGCCGTGACGAGGTCGATCGGCCCGCCCTGCTCCAGCATCGCGTCGATCCGCTCGTCGACGATCTGCTCGATGCGGGGCAGCATCGCGCGGACGCGCTGCTTGGTGAACTCACCCGAGACCGCGGCCATCCGGCGGTAGACCGTGTGCTTGGGCGGGTCCCAGCCGATGAACGAGCCCTCGGTGCGGAACTGGGGCGGGATGTCGATGTAGTACGGGAAACCCTCGTGCCCGCGGTCGGAGCTCGCGTTCGGCTCGGTGAGGAGCTTGCGCACGTGCTCGTAGCTCGTGACGACGTACGCCTCGCGACCGGTGCGGAGCCCGACCTTCGCGATGGGGGTTTCCGGCCGGAGCTGCGCGTATTCCTCCGGGGGCTGGTACGGGCACTTGCGGTGCCAGGGGAAAGGCGTCAGCTCTGTCTCGGCGTTGGTCATGGCGGTTCCCTTCTCGTCAGCCGCGCTTGACCGTGCCAGCCGCGCGTGGAGATGCCCTGGATGTCCGCTGGACCGGCTTCGAGGGCACTTCGAGGTGCCGTCCGTAACGTGCCACGCATGAACGTCACCGAGTTCGAGGTCACGGTCCCTGAGTCCTCTGTGGACGATCTGCGCGCCCGTCTGTCGCTGACCCGCTGGCCCGACGCGGAGACGGTGTCCGACTGGTCGCAGGGCGCGCCGCTGTCCTTCGTCCGCTCGCTCGCGGAGCACTGGGAGCACAAGTACGACTGGCGCGCGATCGAGGCGAAGCTGAACTCGCTCCCCCAGTTCCGCGCCGAGATCGACGGGCTGGGCATCCACTTCCTGCACGTCCGCTCGCCGCACGAGGGCGCCACGCCGTTGCTGCTCACGCACGGCTGGCCCGGTTCGGTGCTCGAGTTCCTGGACGTGATCGAGCCCCTGACGAACCCCGCCGACCCCGCGGACGCGTTCCACGTCGTCGTGCCCTCCCTGCCGGGCTACGGGTTCTCCGACCGGCCGGCGGAAACCGGGTGGGGCGTCGAGAGGATCGCGCGCGCCTGGTCGTCGTTGATGACCGGCCTGGGCTATGAGCGCTATGCCGCGCACGGCGGCGACTGGGGTTCGTTCGTCACCGCGGAGCTGGGCCACGTCGACGCGTCCCGGCTGATCGGCATCCACCTGACGATGGTGTTCGCCGGACCGCCCGAGGCGCAGGTGGAGCTGACCCAGCGCGACTACGCCGGGCTGGCCGCCCTGAAGCAGTTCCAGGCGACGGAGGCCGGGTACTCCGCGATCCAGATGTCCAAGCCGCAGACGATCGGCTACGGCCTGCAGGACTCCCCTGTGGCGCTGCTGGCGTGGATCGCGGAGAAGTACTACTCGTGGACCGACCACGACCGCGCGTTCGAGGAAGTGGTTCCCGTCGACAAGCTGCTCGACGCCGTGTCGATCTACTGGTTCACCGGCACGGCGACGTCGGCCGCGCGGCTGTACTGGGAGTCGCACAACAAGGTCTCGATGCACCAGGTCTCCGTGCCGACCGGCGTGACGATCTTCCCGAAGGACGCGCGCATGCCGAAGGCGTGGATCGAGGCCAGGTTCACCGACCTGCGCTACTGGAACGACGCCGAGGTGGGCGGCCACTTCCCCGGCATCGAGCGCCCGGACGTGCTCGTGCAGGAGCTCCGCACCTTCTTCCGCCACGTCCGCTGAACGCGCGAAGAAGCCCCCTTCCGCAGGAGAAGGGGGCTTCTTCGCGTTCCTCAGGCCGCGGTGCGCAGGTCGAAGCCGGGGACCGCGACCATCTCGGGCCGGATCGGGCAGTTCGCCGCGAGCAGCCGCCGCGCGAGGACGTGGTCGACGGGCTTGTTGACCGACTCGACGCCGAGCAGCCGGTCACCGGAGAAGCAGAACACCGAGAACGCGCCGGAGATCGGATCTCCCGTCACCACGGCCCTGTCGTGCCCGGTGGTGACGCCGGCGATCTGCACTTTCATCGCGTACTGGTCGCTCCAGAACCACGGCACCTGGCCGTGCGGCTCGGCCGAGCCCGTGATGACCGCGGCGACCGTGCTGCCCTGGTCGACGGCGTTCTGCACGCACTCCAGCCGGACCTGCTCCGCGCCGTGGTGGAACCGCGCGCAGTCGCCGATCGCGAACACCGCCGGGTCGGACGTGCGCAGCCACGGGTCGACCACGATCCCGTCGTCCACGGTCAGCCCGGCCTCCTGCGCGAGTTCGACGTTCGGCACCACGCCGATGCCCGCCACGACGACGTCGGCGGGCAGCACCGTGCCGTCCGCGAGCACGACCTCGCCTTCGCGCACCTCGGACACCATGGCGTTGAAGAGGAACTTCACGCCTCGCCTTCGGTGCACCTGCACGACGTGCGCGGCCGTCTCCTCGGACAGGACCCGCGCCAGCGCACGGGGTTGCGCCTCGATGACGGTGACGTCGCACCCGGCCTCGCTCGCCACGGCGGCGTACTCGAGCCCGATGAACCCGGCTCCGATCGCGACCACGTGTCCCTGGGGACGGGCGGAGTCGGCGTCGGCGACGGTCCGGATCGTGTGCGCGCCGGGGATCGGCCGTGGCCGCGACCCCGTTGCCAGCACGAGGTTCTCGTAGCCGACCGCGCGGCCCGAGCGCAACGTGACGCTGCGGGCCGCGCGGTCCACGGAGACCACCGGGTCGTCGAGCACGAGCGTGATGTCGTGCTCGGTGTAGTAGGTCTCCTGGCGGAACACCAGGTCGCCGAACCCGATGTCCCCCTGCAGGTAGGCCTTGGTGAGCGGCGGGCGCTGGTAGGGCAGCGCGCCCTCGTCGCCGATCAGCGTGATGGTGCCGCGGTGTCCCCGTTCTCGCAGGGACACCGCGGCCTGGCACCCCGCCTGGCCCGCACCGACGATGACGATCGCACCGTCGGTCATCAGTAGTTCCCCAGGCCACCGCAGACGTTGAGCGCCTGCGCGGTGATGGAGTTCGCGGTCTCCGTGGTCAGGTAGGTGACCAGGCCGGCGACCTCCTCGGGCGTGGAGTAGCGGCCGAGCGGGATCTTGGCGTTGAACTTCTCCAGGACGTCGTCCTCGGTGATGCCCCAGTGGTTGGCGTAGCCCTGGCGGACCTTGCCGGCCATCGGCGTCTCGACGTAGCCGGGGCACACGGCGTTGACGGTGATGCCGGTCTTCGCGAGCTCCAGGCCGACGGCCTTGGTGAAGCCGACGACGCCGTGCTTCGACGCGCTGTACGGGGAGGCGTAGATGACGCCCTGCTTGCCGCCGGTGGACGCGATGTTGATGACGCGGCCCCAGTCGCCCTGGTTCATCCGGCCCGTGGACAGGACTTCCTTGGTGACGCGGAAGACGCTGTGCAGGTTGGTGTCGATGACGTCGGTCCAGATGGCCTCGTCGAGCGTGGCGATCTCGCCGCCGCCGCCGCGACCGGCGTTGTTGACGAGGATCTCGATGCGGCCGAACGTCTCCACGGCCTTGGCGACGGCCCTGCGGATGTCCTCCGTGGACTTCACGTCGCAGGTCGTGCCGTCGGCCTCGTACCCGTCCTCGCGCAACTGCTTGACCGTGGACGCGACGTTCTCCGCGTCACGGGCGACGACGAACACCGCGTGGCCCGCCGCGCCGAGCGACTCCGCGACGGAGAGGCCGATTCCGCTGGTTGCGCCCGTGACGAAGGCGACCCGTCGAGTCATGGTTCAACGCTCCTCAGAGTTGCTTCTCGGGAAGGTGCACGACGAGCCCGTCCAGCTCCTCGGAGACCGGGATCTGGCAGCTCAGCCGGCTGTTGTCCTGGCGGGGGCTCGCCGTGACGCACAGCAGCCCGTCCTCCAGGTCGTGCATGGCGGGCAACGGCTTGGTGTTGTCCCTGTCCACGTAGATGTGGCAGGTCCCGCACGTCGCGCCACCGCCGCACTGGGCGAGGATGCCCTCGACGCCGGCGAGCTTGGCCCCCCGCATGATCGAGTTGCCCGGCTCGACGTCGACGACCGACGACGTCCCGTCCGGGTGGACATAGGTGATCTTGGCCATCGCGGTGTCTCCCCACGGAAAATCGGCTCGCCGGACGGAAGTCACAGTGCCGATGACGTCTGGGGATCCCCTGGAACTCCCCTCGAACGCGTTCGAGACCTCCTCTAGGTCCCTTTGCGACCCTCACAACCCGACGCAACCGACGCGGAGGTCTTACCGTGCCCGACGCACTGCACGAGTTCTACGAACAGCGACCGGAATGGTCGGCGCCGTCGGCGGAGGACGGCCTCGAACGCGCCACGATCTCGGTGCCGCGCGACTACAACGACCCCCAGGGCGTCCAGCTCACCATCGCCGTCTCCCGCCTGCGCGCGACGAACCCGGCCAAGCGCCGCGGTGTGCTGCTCTCGGTCAACGGCGGCCCGGGCGGCGACAACGGCGAGGGCCTCAAGCTGCCGCTGCAGTTCCCGGCGGAGGTGCGCGAGGCCTACGACCTGATCGGGTTCGACCCGCGCGGCATCGGCGAGTCCACCAAGCTCTACAGCGAGGTCGCGGTGCCGGTGGCGCCGTTCGACTCGCGGCCGCCGGACTCGTTGTTCGAGCAGATCGCGATCGACATGCGCGAGCGCGAGCTGGCGTGCGCGCGGGCGGGCGGGGACCTGCGCCCGCACATCACCACGCGCAACATCTCGCGGGACATGGACGTCATCCGCGGTGTGCTGGGTGAAGAGCGGATCAGCTTCGTCGGGTACGCGTACGGCACGCTGGTCGGCGCGGTCTACGGGTCGATGTTCCCCTCGCGCCTCGACCGCAGCGTCCTCGACTCGTGCGTGAACCCGAACTGGACCTGGCGCGAGCAGTTCGTCACGCAGGCCGAGGGCGTCTACCGCAACGTGCAGAAGTGGGCGCAGTGGACCGCCGAGCGCAACGTCCACTTCGGACTCGGCACGTCCGCCGCCGCGGTGCTGGAGAGCGTCGAGGAAGTGGTCTCCGCGCTGGAGGAGTTCGGCGCGATCCACCTGCGCACGCTGTTCGACGGCGCCGTCGGCACGCGCGCCACGGACCGCGCGCAGTGGGACTCGCTCGGCTACCTGGTCGGCGACCTGCGCAAGGCAGAGGACGTGGCCACCGCGCAGCAGCTGATCGCCGGCAACGGCACGTGGCGCCCGCAGGACACCACCGGTGAGCTCCGGATCGGGGTGCTGGAGGCGATCACGATGGAGACGGAGTGGCCCTCGGACCTCGAGGTCTACTTCAACGACATGCGCCACCACCGCGAGCACCACCCGTACGGCTTCGGCGTGCTGCGCGCCCAGCCGTGGGTCGGCGCGTTCCGCACGTTCGAGAACCTGGAGGAGCCGACGTACCTCAAGCGGGTCGGCTACCCGGTCGGGCTGTGCGTGCAGGCCGACGGCGACCAGTACGACCGCTACGAGGGCGGTGTCGCGATGGCCGAGCGCCTCGGCCACCACCTGGTCGTCATCGAGGACTCCGGTGACCACGAGGTGTACGCGTTCGTCGGCAACTCCGCTCTCGACGCCATCGTCAACGCGTACCTCGTCGACGGTGTGCTGCCGGAGAAGGTCGTCACCGTGCCGGGTTCGACCCCACGGCCGGACATCCCCGCGGATGCGTGAGACGCAGGAGAAGGGGCCCGGATCACCGGGCCCCTTCTTCGTTCGCTCGTCTACCTCGCCGCTTCCCTGACCTCGTCCACGAGCCGGGCCAGCTCGACCGACTCACCGGAGGTGGGACCGCCGGTCCGGACCGCCGACACGAAGCTGCGCGCCGCGTTGGTGTACTGGTCGTCCGGTTCGAGCACGACCTCCTCACCCCCGAGCGACACGATCGGCGTGAGGTCGACCGGCGGGGCGTAGGCGCGGTCCACGGTGATGTGGCTTTCGCTGCCCCACACGGTGTAGTTCGCCCGGTAGGTGTGCTCCATGCCGAACGTGAGGTGGGCCGTGACGCCACCGGGAGCGCCCAGCAGCACCGAACCCGACACGTCCACGCCGTAGGTGCTGTCGACCTTGAGGCTCGCGCCGAGCACCCGCAGACCGGGGCCGAGCATCAGCATCGCCGCCTTGAGCGGGTAGACGCCGACGTCCAGCAACGCGCCTCCGGCCAGGTCCTTGCGGTACCTGATGTCGCCGGACGGCCGCGGCGGGATCGTGAACGCCGCCTCGAACGACCGCACCTCGCCGACCGCTCCCCCGACGACGAGCCGGCGCACCTCGTGGTGCTGGGAGTGGAACGGGAACAGGAAGTTCTCCCGCAGCACGAGCCCGCACTCCCTGGCCTGCGCCACGAGGTCGGCGGTCTCCTCCAGCGACGGCGTGACCGGTTTCTCGGCCAGCACGTGCTTCCCGGTCCGCAGCGCGCGTTCGATCCACACCGCGTGGTGCGCCGCGGGCAACGGCACGTACACCGCGTCGAGGTCCATCCCGAGCAGCTTCTCGTACCCGGTCACCGCCTCGCAGCCGTAGTCGGCCGCGAGCTTGCCCGCCTTCTCGGAGTCCCTGCTCGCGACCGCCACGATGTCCACTTCGGACACTCCGGCGAACGCGGGCAGCATCCTGCGCCGGGCGATGTCGGCACAGCCGACGACGCCGAGCCTCACTCGCCGGTCAAAGCCGCTGGCCATGTCCGTGCCACCGCCGTTTCGTACCGCAGCGCGACGTGACTGGACGCGCTGACGATGTCCCGCCAGAACCGTTGCAACGGCGAGTTCTCGCTGAAACCGCTGGTGCCGGCGGCCCTGACGAGGGTGCCGACCGCGTCGACGAGGCTCTCCGCGGTGAAGGCGGCGTTGCGCTCGCAGCGCGCCATCAGCCTCGGCGTGAACGTGCGCTCGTCGAGCACCTGGGCGTTCTGCTCCACCAGGAACCGCGCGGAGTCGATCTGCGCGGACGCCCGGCAGAGGTCGACGCCCTGCGTGGTGTTCACCTTCTTGCCGCTCATCGCGTTGATGGCCGCGGTGAGCGCCCCGTACGCCGCGCCGACCGCCGGTCCGACGAACGTGAGGCCACCGACCGCCTGGAACGGCACGTTGTGCGCCGGCAGGTCGCTGGTGGAGTTCTTGCCGGAGATGAAGTCGGCGCGCAGGAACGACAGGTGCTCCGGCACGAAGACGTCGTCGACGATCACGTTGTGGCTGCTGGTGGCGCGCATGCCCGCGTTGTCCCAGCCCTCGACGACCGTGAAGTCCCTGCGCGGCAGTGCGAAGAACCGCGCCTCGGGCTCACCGCCGGTGGCGACCATGCCGCAGACCAGCGCCCAGTCGGCGAAGTCGACACCGCTGACGTAGGCCCAGCGGCCGCTCAGCCGGTGGCCGCCCGATGCCGTCGTCGCCTTGCCGAGCGGCGGCTGCGCGGTCACGACGAACGTGTCCGCGCCGGAGCCCCACAGCTCGTCGTGGCCGAGCTGCGGCAGGTGCGTGGCGTACCGGGCCGACAGCGCGGTGAGCGAGGCGCACCACGCCGTCGAGGCACAGCCCTCGCCGACCGCCATGACGGCCTGCGTGAGCTCCGCGAACCCGCCTTCGTTGCCGCCGTGGGACTTCGCGACGAAGTGCCGGGCGAAACCGGCTTCCCGCACGGCTTCGACGACCTCGGGCGCGAGCTTGCGCGTCCGGTCGGCTTCCTGGGCGTGCTCGGCGGCGAGCGCGCCCACCTTCTCCGCGACCGGGACGAGACCGGTGTCGCTCATGCGGCTCCCTTCTGGGCCGCCGCCGCTGCCGCGATGGCGACCGGAGAGGGCTCGTCGCGGTGGATCGTGCGGGACTTGGCCTGCAGCCCGCCGTCGACGCGCACGAGCACGTCCTCGATGAAGAACGTCGGCTCGAACGTCACGGTTCCCGCCTTGTCGGTCCTGGTGACCAGCGAGCAGTACGAGACGTTGATCGTGTTCTCGTCGACCTCTTCCATCAGGTAGTGGTCGTTCCAGTGCCGCACGGCACCGTTGGCGTAGCGCGGCAACGCGGCGTTGGCGCCCGCGATGAGCTGCGCCCTGCCCACGACCTTCTCGCCGCGGTGGGCGTGGTCGGTGATGCCGTCGACGGTGAAGGTCGCCGCGTACCCCTCGATGTCGAGTGCATCGAGCAGCCGCATCTGCAGCGCGTAGAAGGTCTTCACCTCGATGTAGGTGGTCACGCTGACTGGGGACACTACGACTCCCTCCTCCTGTGATCTGTGCTATCGACGATCCACACGGGCGGTGGAAGCCCGGTGGAGGACTTCTCGTTCGAGGCCGCTTCTAGTTGGCGTGCAGTGGTTTCGCGGAAGCTGGGTCCGATTTGTCCATCACACCTGGAGGGCTCATGTCGGAGGCAACTCCCGATGTCGCCAAGTCCGTCACGGTCGAGTGCTCGATCGAGCAGGCGTTCGCGATCTTCGCGGAGCACCCGCTCGACTGGTGGCCGGAGAAGCACGTGTTCGTGCAGGACCGTCGCTCCATCACCATCGAGCCCGTCGTGGGCGGCCGCTACTACGAGACCGGTGCCGACGGCGAGGAGATCGCCTGGGGCACGATCACCGAGTGGGACCCGCCGAACCGCCTCGTCATGACCTGGCGCGTCGGCCCCGGCTGGCAGCCGATCTACGAGGACACCAAGGCGTCGTTCATCAAGGTGGACTTCGAGGCCGCCGGCCCGAACACCACGAAGGTGACGCTGACGCACGCCGACCTGGACCGCCACGGCCAGCCGCTGGCAGGCCAGATCTACGGCGCCCTGAACGGCCCGAGCCCCGGCGACACGCTCGCCAAGTACGCGACGGCGGTTCTGAAGCACACACCCGCGAAGGTGTGACCCCGCCCGCGTGACAAGAGCCCGCTCTCGGTGTGAGAGCGGGCTCTTGCTTTGCCTGGGGCTCTTGGCACAGGCCCGTGCGCTTACCGCAGCGCGGCCATTCTCCTCGCGCGCCGCCACTCCCCCGCACGGCGACGCGAAGAGGCCCGCCACCCCGGAGGCTCGGGGTGGCGGGACTCTTCCTCTCAGGCGCCGATCTGGTTCCGTGCCTGGTCGGCCACCGCCACGACGCTCTTCACGTCGACCAGCCGGGAAAGCTGCTTCACCAACTGGTCGGGAGAACGTCCGGCCGGCAGGCCCACCACCACGTCCATCCTGGACACGTCGCCTCGCTCGGTGGGATCGAGGCTCAGCGACTCCACGTCGACGCCGCGGCTGGAGAACAGCACCACGACCCTGGCCAGTGCGCCGGGAACGTTGTGCAGCACCATCGACAACACATGTCTGGTCATCACAGGTCCTCGTCGAACAGGGGCTTGAAGTCCCGCACGGTCATGATCTCGTCGTTGCCGGTTCCCGCGGCCACCATGGGCCACACCTGGGCGTCCTCGCCGACCACGAAGTCGATCACCACGGGCCGGTCCCGGATCTCCATGGCCCGCAGGATCACGTCGTCCACCTCGGACTTCTCCTCGCACCGCAACCCCGCACAGCCCAGCGCCTCGGCGAGGGCGACGAAGTCGGGCACGCGCTTGTGCGTGGAGAGGCCCGTGTTGGAGTAACGCCCTTGGTAGAACAGGGTCTGCCACTGGCGGACCATGCCGAGGTTGCCGTTGTTGATGACGGCGACCTTGATCGGGATGCCCTCCAGCGCGCAGGTGACGAGCTCCTGGTTCGTCATCTGGAAGCAGCCGTCGCCGTCGATCGCCCACACCGCGCGGTCGGGCACGCCGCACTGCGCGCCCATCGCGGCGGGGACGGCGAAGCCCATCGTGCCGAGCCCGCCGGAGTTGATGAACGACCCCGGCCGCTCGTAGCCGACGTACTGCGCGGCCCACATCTGGTGCTGGCCGACGCCGGAGGTGTAGATCGCCTCGGGGCCGACGAGCGTGCCGATGCGCTCGATCACGTGCTGGGGCGCGAGTTTCCCGTCGGCGGGCCAGTCGTAGCCGAGCGGGAAGCGGTCGCGCAGGCCGTCGAGGTACGCCCACCACGACGTGAGCACCGGGGCCTGGCGCACGGCCGCGATCAGCGAGACCAGGACGTCCTTGCAGTCGCCGACGATCGCGACGTCCGCCTTGCGGTTCTTGGAGATCTCGGCGGGGTCGATGTCGGCGTGGATCACCGCGGCGTTGGGGGCGAACAGGTCGAGCACGCCCGTGACGCGGTCGTCGAAGCGGGTGCCGAGCGCGATCAGCAGGTCGGACTGCTGCAGCGCGGCGACGGCGGGCACCGTGCCGTGCATGCCCGGCATGCCGAGGTGCTGGCGGTGCGAGTCGGGGAACGCGCCGCGCGCCATCAGCGTGGTGACGACGGGGATCCCGGTGCGTTCGGCGAGCGTCCGCAGTTCCGCGGCGGCGCCGGCGCGGACCACCCCGCCGCCGATGTAGAACACCGGGCGGCTGGCGGACGTGATCAGGGTGGCCGCCCTGCGGACCTCGTTGGCCGCGGGCGTCACCTTCGGGGTGTGGACGGGAAGTGCCGGGGTGTAGGTGGTCGTGGCGCTCAGGACGTCCTTGGGGATGTCGACGAGCACCGGACCCGGCCTGCCTCCCGCGGCGAGCGCGAACGCCTCGGCGATCACCGCCGGGATGTCCTCCGGCTCGGTCACCTGGAACGCGTGCTTGGTGATCGGCAGGCAGATGGAGCGGATGTCGGCTTCCTGGAACGCGTCCGTGCCGATCACCGACCTGTTGACCTGCCCGGTGATCGCCACGACCGGCACGGAGTCCATGTAGGCGTCGGCGAGCGGGGTGACGAGGTTCGTCGCGCCGGGCCCCGACGTCGCGACGCACACCCCCACCCTGCCCGTCGCCTGCGCATACCCCGACGCGGCGTGCCCCGCGCCCTGTTCGTGCCGCACGAGCACGTGCCGGATCTTCGCCGAGTCCAGCAGCGGGTCGTACGCGGGCAGGATGGCCCCGCCGGGAATGCCGAAGACCACTTCGCAGCCGGCGTCCTCGAGCGCTCGAACCAGTGAGCTCGCACCGGTGACGGTATCCACTTTTCTGGCTCTCCCCGATCGAAGGCGGATCAACCGGCGAGCTGACGTTCCAGCTGCAGTGCGGACGTCGGGCCGTTCAGCGTCGGCTCGGAGCTGAGGATCGCGCACTGCAGCTGGCGCAGGCGCTCCGACGGCTCCAGGCCGAGCTCCTCGATCAGGGTGTCGCGCAGCGACTGGTAGGCCTCCAGGGCGCGCCACTGACGGCCGGCCCGGTAGAGCGCGAGCATGTACTGCGCACACAGGTTCTCGTGCATCGGGTGCTGCGCGGTCAGCACGGACAGCTCGCTCAGCAACGACTGGTGCTTGCCGAGCCTGAGGTCGGCCTCGATGCGGGCCTCGAGGACGCCGAGCCGCGACTCCTGCAGCCGCGTGACCTCCATGCCCAGCCGGACGCCGATCTGCACGTCCACGAGCACCGGCCCGCGCCAGACGTCGGTGGCCGAGCGCAGCAGGCGTGACGCGGACTCGAGGTCGCCGACCTCCAGCGCGCGCTGGCCGGCGACGGCGAGGCGCTCGTAGCTGCGGACGTCGATGGTCTCCGGCGCGACGTCCAGCATGTAGCCGCCGTAGCGGGTGACCAGCACGTTCTTGGCGGCTCCGGCACTGCCCTCCGGCAGCGCGGCCTCGATGCGGCGGCGCACCTGGAGCACGTATGTCTGCAATGTCGTGAGGGCGCTTCGCGGCGGAGTGACCCCCCACAGCTCTTCGATCAGGGTCGGCACGGTGACGACGTGCCCGGCCTGCAACGCGAGCAGTGACAGCACCTGACGCGGCTTCACCGCGCTCGGCGTGATCGAGATGCCGTTCTCCCTGGCCTCCAGCGGTCCGAGAACCTTGATCTCCATGGTGGGAGCCCTCCCCAGTTCCAGTTTCAGCGGCGGCTTGCTGTTGTCGTGACATCAAGTTCACCTGAGGCGGGCTATCGAACGCCACGTAGCGCGGCACGAGTCGGAGATGGCGGACTACCGCTCCCCGCATGAGATATTCACGGAGCCGGACGGACCCGAACAAATCCTATCGGTAACCGCTTGAACACCCGTCGTGATCAGCACGACAAATACTCGTCCTTTTGAGCGAAACTTGTCAAAAACGGTAACTGCGACAGTTCCGTCTGTACCGATTCAGAACATGATCCGCACCGGGTGCTTGCTGTCTAGCATTTGCCCTGGGTTCGCCGAGTGGGCCGAAGGGGCGAGCTCGGCTCCTTTTGGGGGAATCGTGAATGAGTCGCCTGAAGCGCCGGCTCCCGGCAGGATCGTCGGCGCCCCGGTGGTGGTGGCGGCGGTGGGCATCTGCCTGGCCGACTTGGCGCGACTGCTTCTGAGCGACCAGGAAGCGTCGCATTCCGCCATATATGTCATCTCATTGACCTTGGTTCTCGCTCTGCAGGCACTTCAATTCAGTCCGCTGAACGCGCCCACTTATCGCATCATGCTGGCAACACAAGCAGTGCTCACATTCCTGCCGTTCGCCCTGGTCGGCCACATGTGGGCCGCGGTACCGGGCCTGATCGCCGGCAACGCGCTGGCGCTCTTCCCGCGGATCGCGGGCTGGGTCGCCTTCACCCTGGTGGTCGCGGCGACGAGCCTCCTGCAGACCCCGGCCCTGCTGCCCTGGTCACCGGGCTCCTCACCGCTGGAGGCCGCGATCGCGACGACCGCGACGGGTCTGCTCATCTCCGGCCACGCGTTCCGCCAGCACCAGCAGGCATCCGCACCGCCCACGTCCCCCGAGGAACCGCAACGCCTGGCCCGCGACCTGCACGACCTGCTCGGCTACAGCCTCAGCGCCATCAAGCTGAAGAGCGAACTGGCCCACCGCCTGACGCCGTCGCAGCCGGACCGCGCGCAGGAGCACCTCGCCGATATATTGGATATCGCCGGTAGAGCCCTCTCCGACGTGCGCTCACTGGCCCGCAGCTACCGCCGCCTGTCGCTGTCCGACACCTCCGACTCGGCGAAGACCATGCTGGCCGCCGCGAACATCGACGTCCGCGTCGAACTCGACCACACCCCGATGCCGGAGGAGGTCGAGACCGTCCTGGCCACGGTCCTGCGCGAGGCGATCACCAACGTCCTGCGCCACAGCGACGCCGAGAACTGCGCGATCACCGTCCGCCAGGCCGACGGCACGGTGGAGCTCGACGTCGTCAACGACGGCGCCACCGACCGCCCGATCTCGTCCGACTGCAACGGCGTCCGCAACCAGGCCGAACGCGTCCACGCGGCGGGCGGCACCTTCATCGCACGCCACGTCGGCACCGACCGCTTCCACGTCCACGCGTCGATCCCGACGGCGACCGCCGCCTGACCACCGGCGGGAACCGACATATCAGTTCCCGCAGCCGACGGACCGGCCACGACGCTGAATCAGAACCAGCCGGCCTTCCGCGCGATGCGCACGGCGTCGACCCGGTTGCGGGCGTCCAGCTTGGCCGTCGCCGCCGTCAGGTAGTTGCGGATGGTCCCGACCGACAGGAACAACGTCGTCGCGATCTCCATGGCGTCCGCGCCGTCGGAGGCCAGCCGGAGCACCTCCAGCTCGCGCGGCGTGAGCGGGCACTCGTCGGTGTCCCACGCGGAAAGCGCGAGCTGCGAATCGATGACCCTGCGCCCGACCGACACCCCGCGGATCGCGTCGGCGAGTTCGTTCACCGGAGCGTCCTTGAGGATGAATCCGTTCACGCGGGCGTTGAGCGCCCGGCGCAGAGTTCCCGGACGGCCGAGACTCGTGAGGATCAGCGTGCGAGTGCCGGGTGCGGTGTCGTGGATGACCGTCGCCGCCGAAAGGCCGTCCATACCCGGGAGGTCGATGTCGAGCACCGCTACGTCCGGCTGGCTCTTTGCCACCGCCGGCACGATTTCGTCGCCCGTCGCCACGGAGGCGACCACCTCAATATCTGGTTCGAGGTTCAACAAGGCGACCAATGCGCCCCGGACCATTTGCACGTCCTCGGCGAGTAAGACCCTGATCATCATCAGCCCCCTAGCGCGGTCCCCCCTGCCGACTTTCCGAGTTTTACACTCGGTCACCGCGCCGGACAAGCATTTGAGCTGAGCGTACTTTTTACTACTCCGAATGCGCTACTCCCAATTTGCAACACCTATAGGCTGATGACGTCGAGTCACTGCGCGCTGACAGATAGACACGACTCCGGCCTCGCACGAGCGGAACTCCACCGAACCGGCATAGCCGCAATAACCTCTGCGCATCACAACCGTGAACAAGACAACCGGCCCGGCCGATGGACATCGGCCGGGCCGGGACTCCCGAAAACGTCCGGTGGTCGCTCAGCGCGTCTCGCCCCACCGCTCCAGCAGTTCCAGCCCGCCGTCCACGGTGATCACCTGCCCCTGGATCCAGGCGGCCTCGTCCGCGCACAGCAGCGCCACGGCGTTCGCCACGTCCTCTGGCAGCGTCACCCGGCCGGACGGGCTCTTGATCGCGAGCCGGTCCACCAGCTCCGGGTCGATGTTCATCGGGCCGTTGTCGACCACGGTCGTGACGACCGCGTTGACCGCCACCCGGTACCAGGCCATCTCGAGCGCCAGCGTGCGGATCACGCCGTGCACCGGTGTCACCGTGTAGCCGGCGATCACGACGCGGCCGCCGTCGACGAACGCCTTCGCGAGCGGTTCCACGAGGTTCAGCAACGGCGTGAGGTCCGGCGAGACCGCGTGGTGCACGAACAGGTCGAGCCGCCCGCGATCCTGCTTCACCTGCTCGAGCAGGACCCGCACCGCGTGCTCGTCGTGGACGTCGAGCGGCACCACGGACGCCGAACCGGGCTTGCCGCCGAGCACGAGCAGGGCCCGTTCGGCGTCGACGTCGCCGGGGGACGTGGTGATGATGACGTGTGCGCCGTTGTCGCAGAGCTTGCTCGCGATGGCAAGGCCCAGACCGTGCGTGCCCGACGTGACCAGAGCGATCTTGCCGTCGAGTCCCAGGCGCGTGTTGACAGGTTCGATCATGCTGACCACCTCGTTGTCCGCGTGGTGATCGACGTTCCGCCCGGCCGCTAGGGCCCAACTCGACTACTTCTTGCGCAAACCCTCCAAAACGCGCAGGATCGCGCGTTCGACCTCGCGCCCGGTGCGCTTCGGATCGGATGAGCTGGCGATGGTGCTCGCGCCCGCGGACAGCGCCCCGAACAGCAGCCGCGCCATGATCTCGACCGGTGCCTCCTCGATCTCGCCGGCGTCGACGAGCAGCTGCACGGCCGTGCGGAGCAGACCGAAGCTGAACTGCTCCTCCGCCTCGCGCCAGCGCTCCCAGCCCATGACGACCGGGGCCTCGTGGACGATGATCCGCTGGTACTCGGGCTCCAGGCACTTGCGGACGTACGCGCGCAGGCCCGCGACCGCGGTGTCCCAGGCGTCGCCCTCACCGGTGACCACGGCCGTCAGCGACTCGATCGAGCGCGTCTCGACCTGGGTGAAGGCCGCCTCGAACAACGCCTGCTTGCCGCTGAAGTGGTGGTAGAGCGCGCCCTTCGTCACGCGGGCGCGCTTGACCACCTCGTCGAGCGAGGTGCCGGCGTACCCGCGCTTGGTGAAGAGGTCGACGGCGCTGTCGACGAGCGCCTGCCTGGTCGACTCCGAGTACTCGGAGCGTCGTGTTCGCACGGACGAAACGTATCTCACATACCGACGGTACGTACCGGTGGTATGGTCGTGTCATACCGACAGTATGCGAGAGACCGGGGGTACGAGACATGGGCTGGGCAGACCACTACCGCCGTCGCGACGCGCTCGACGCCGTCCTGAACGACGCCCGTCGCGACCCGTCCGCACCGCTGATCGTGGATCCGGACGTCTTCGGCTCGCTGCGGGAACTGCTGCTGGCGCTCGACCACCGCTGGCAGAACAAGCTGACCGCGCGCATGGAGAACGCCGGGCTGAACGGTCCCGTCGACGAGGACCGCGTCCGGGCCGAACTCGCCGCGGACGAGCCGGTGTTGCGAGCAGTCCTCGACGCCCACCTTCCGCTCGACAGTTACCGGGCGGTAGGAATGACTCCATGAGTCGTTGGACCGAAGCCGACATCCCCGACCAGTCCGGCCGCACCGTCCTCGTGACCGGCGCGAACTCCGGCCTGGGCCTGCGCACCGCCCAGGTGCTCGCGGCCAAGGGGGCCCACGTGCTGATGGGCTGTCGCTCGGTCCAGCGCGGGGAGACCGCGCGCCAGTCGGTCCGGGGCTCGGCCGAAGTGCTCGAGCTGGACCTCGCCGACCTCGTCTCCGTGCGCGCCGCCGCGGACAAGGTCGAGGAGCTCGACGTCCTGGTCAACAACGCGGGCATCATGGCCGTCCCGAACGGCCGGACCGTCGACGGCTTCGAGCGCCAGTTCGGCACCAACCACCTCGGCCACGCCGCGCTGACGTGGCTCCTGCTGCCCGTGTTGAAGCAACGTCCGGGCGCACGCGTCGTGACCGTCTCGTCTCTCGCGCACCACGCGGGCCACATGGACTTCGCGGACCCGAACTTCGACCGCCGCCCGTACACGCTGCGCGGCTCCTACGGCCAGTCGAAGCTCGCGAACATCCTGTTCGCACGCGAGCTGGAACGCCGTTCATCGGCCGTGACGTCGATCGCGGCCCATCCCGGCCTGACGGTCACCGAGCTGACCAACAACATGGCCGACGCGCACAGGTCCGCGGTCCTCAAGATCGGCGGCAGGATCAGCCACCTGTTCTCCCAGTCCGTCGAGATGGGCGCGTTGCCGCAGCTCTACGCGGCGACGGCCCCCGAAGCACGCGGCGGGCAGTACTACGGCCCAGGCGGCTTCAACGAGTTCCGCGGCCACCCCGCCACGGCCAGGATGAGCGCCGCAGCCCGTGACGACCTGGCCGCGAACCGCCTCTGGGAGCTCACGAGCAAGCTGACGGGGATCACACCGGAGCTCGAGTAGTGCGTGACCCCGGACACGCGGGTGTGCAGCGTAGGGTGAGGACGTGACTGTGGTACCTGAGGGTCGGAAGCTGCTGCGGCTCGAGGTCCGCAACAGCCAGACGCCGATCGAGAAGAAGCCGTCTTGGATCAAGACGCGCGCCAAGATGGGCCCCGAATACCGGGAGCTCAAGGGTCTGGTCAAACGCGAAGGCCTCCACACGGTCTGCGAAGAGGCCGGCTGTCCCAACATCTACGAGTGCTGGGAAGACCGCGAGGCCACGTTCCTGATCGGCGGCGAGCAGTGCACCCGGCGCTGCGACTTCTGCCAGATCGACACGGGCAAGCCCGCCGACCTCGACCGCGACGAACCGCGCCGCGTCGCCGAGTCGGTCCAGGCGATGGGCCTGCGCTACTCCACGGTCACGGGTGTCGCCCGCGACGACCTGGCCGACGGCGGTGCCTGGCTGTACGCCGAGACCGTCCGCCAGATCCACGAGATGAACCCCGGCACGGGCGTCGAGCTGCTGATCCCGGACTTCAACGCGGTCCCGGAGCAGCTGGCCGAGGTCTTCGAGTCCCGCCCCGAGGTGCTCGCGCACAACCTGGAGACCGTCCCGCGGATCTTCAAGCGCATCCGCCCGGCGTTCCGCTACGAGCGCTCCCTCGACGTGATCACGCAGGCCCGCGAGTTCGGCCTGGTCACCAAGTCGAACCTGATCCTCGGCATGGGCGAGACCCCCGAGGAGGTCACGGAGGCGCTCGCCGACCTCTACGACGCGGGCTGCGACATCATCACGATCACCCAGTACCTGCGCCCGTCGCCGCGGCACCACCCGGTCGAGCGCTGGGTGAAGCCCGAGGAGTTCGTCCAGCACAAGGAGACGGCCGAGGAGATCGGCTTCCTCGGTGTGATGGCGGGCCCGCTGGTGCGCTCCTCGTACCGCGCCGGCCGCCTCTACGCGCAGGCGAAGCAGAAGCGCGGCGAGGACCTCCCGGAGAACCTCCAGCACCTGCTGACGGTGTCGGCGTCGCAGGAGATCACGAGCCTGCTCGCCCCCCGGTAAGCACCTCGACAGCACAGAAGCCCAGGTCTTCGGACCTGGGCTTCTGCTTTCTCAGTGCACTCGGGCTTCGGCCTTGGAAGGCGTCATCCGGAACTCCACGGTGGCCTGGAGGTCGGGTGTGCCGAGCGCCTCGCGCAGGCGTGGCAGGCCCTCGTCGTCTATGCGGCGGCGGATCCCCCGCAGATCGGCGTCGCCATGGGCGCGGACGACGAGGGCCAGGTTCGGAGCGGTGTGCGAGCCGGTCAGCGCGGCTTCGACCTTGCGCACACCGGGGTAGGCGCTGACCTCTTCGGTGAACGGCGCGGTGGCCGTCGCCGTGCTGAGGCGGGTGGTGCCCGCCTCCTCGGCCCAGCGCCAGGTCGCGACCTTGCGGCGCGGGATCTGGGCGGTGAGCCAGCGCAGGCACAGCAGCGCGACCACGACCGCCGCGGCCGCCACCACCCACAGGACCCACGCCGGCGGCAGTGCGGTGCCGGGCACCAGCGAGGCGTCGCGATCCACCTGGGTCACGAGCCCGTAGTGGACGACGACGGCGAAGGCGCCGGCGAGCAGCAGGACCAGCCCGAGCAGGCCCAGGAGAAAGCGGTTCACGATGTGCTCCTGAGGGCTTTGACCCTCACGACGACCTGCGGCGGCCGAGCGAGGGCGAACTCTCCGACGCGGTGTTCGAGCGCCGTGCGGACGGTGTCGCCGAGCCCGTCGACCACGGAGCGCCGGGTGCGCACGACCGCGCGGACCCGGCGGCGGCGCACCTTCACCGCCGCCGACTCGACGCCGTCGACCTGGGCGGCGGACCGCAGTGCGTTGCGCAGGCCGCGCACCGACACCGCGGTGTGCTGGTCCAGCGCCGCGGTTCGCGCCCGGCCGGGCACCACCGCGACGAGGAACAGCACCAGTCCGACGGCCGCGACGACCCCGCCCGCCACGGCCACCTCGAGCGCCGACCACGTCGTGCCGGACAGCCGGCCCGCGACCGACTCGTACGACAGCAGCGGTGTCTCCCCGAGCGCGAGCTGGATCGCGCACACCGCCACCAGGACGGACGCGGCCAGCAGGACGAGTGCGGCGAGCACGGCGGGCAGCGCCCGGCGGGAGCGGCGGGTCACAGGACCCTCCTCACCGGGGCGGCGTCCGCCCGCAGCACGCCGACCGACACGTCCACGACGGACACCCGCAGGCCGGTGAGCTCCGCGACCCGTGCGACCAGATGCGCGCGCACCCGCGCGGCGGTCGCCGCGACCGGCGCCGGGTAGCGCAGGTCCAGGCGCGCGTTGAGCGTCGCCACTCCCCCGGTCACCCGTGCGGTGACGGCGCAGTCGAGCACGTCCGGCACCTCCACGGCGGCGCGTCCGGCGATGCGGCCCACCGCGCGGTCCGCGACGGTGGTCAGGCCGGGCTGCGCCGCGTCCGGCTGACGTGGTGGCGTCAGGCCCTGGGCCGGCACGGGTGCGGCCGAGCCCGGCTGGGCGGCAACGAGCGGTGTGGTCATGGTCAGTCCCGATCCCTGCCCAGCAGCTGCGCGAGGTCGAGCTTGCCCTCGGCGACCCGGCCCGCGATCAGGCCGAGAGCGCCGAAGACGAGCACGAGCAGGAACGCGCTGAAGCCCCCGAACGCGGCGGCCAGGCCGAGCGCGAGCCCGGTCAGCAGGCCCAGTGCGGTGGTGCTCATGGCGTTGCCCCTCACTGCACGCGTGCGGTTTCGGGCTGTTCGTCGCCCTCGGAGTCGCTCGGGATGTGCACGTCGTTGACGTTGATGTTGACCTCGACGACCTCGAGGCCGGTGATCTGCTCGATCGCGGTGATCACGTTGGTGCGCACCGACTTCGCGAGATCGGCGATCGGCACGCCGTACTCGACGACGAGCTCCAGGTCGACGGCGGCCTGCTTCTCGCCGACCTCGACCGAGACGCCCTGGCCCGCGCTCGCGGTGGCGCCGGGGATGCGGTCGCGCAGCGCGCTCAGCGCACGGGTGGCGCCGCCGCCGAGGGCGTGCACGCCGCGGATCTCGCGCGCGGCGAGGCCGGCGACCTTCTGCACGACGACGTCCGCGATGGTGGTGGATCCCTTGTCGGTCACCAGCTTCCCGTTCGCGGTGTTGACCTTCTCCACAGCCTGCGTGCTCATCGCAATCCCTTCCTTCGAAGCGTTCACACCAGATCGACACCGGTGGGCGCGGAAACGTCACGCCCCGTTCAGGTGATCGAGGGCACGTTTGTCCACATCGGTCACCACGATGCGTACGACCGCCTTTTCCCACTGCGTGCCAACGAGAACGGCGCGCAGCGACTCGCCCGCCTCCGCGAGCGACAACGGCAACCTGGTGGCGACCACCCGGACGCACACCAGGTCGTCCTCGACGTCGACGGCCAAAGCGTCCACGTCCCAAGGGATCCACGAGCGCGCCGGCGCGGACGCGGGCGTCGACGGACGCAGTCCCTCGACCTTCTCCAGTGCCTTCAACAACTCCGCCACGATCACCATTCGACGTCCACCACCGTGACCACGACCGACTCCACCTCGACGCCGGTCAGTTCGGGCACGACCGCGCGCACGGACCGCTGCACGGCGGCGGCCACGGCCGCGGCCTGGTCCAGCCCGGAGATCGTCACGTCCACCTCCAGCAGCGCGACGGATCCCGTCCACCGCACCCGAACGCCTTCGACGGGCGCGGGCTGCAGACCCTTGATCTGCTGCCGCGCCACCCGCACCACGGAACTCACCAGGCCGGCCAGACCGGGCTGCACGCGCACGCCCGCCACTCTCTCGGCCGCGTGCACCGCGACCGCCGCCACCGCCGGGGCGGACACGACTGTTTCGATCACTCGCTCATCCCTCGAGAACGTCGGACACGACGAGGTCCAGGCGGGCCAGCCGCACACCGATCCGCGCGGACGCGGCGGCCAGCACCCGGCGCCGCACCTCGTCGTACGCCTCGTGCGTGACGAGGAGCGCGGTGATCGCGATGCTGAGCTCGACCTCGATCACCGGATCCGAGCCCGTCGACTCCGGCGCCTCGACGACACGGCACCCACGCGCGCGCACGCCGTCGACGCCGTCCGCCGCGTACCGCAGCACCGCCGCGATCGCCTTGGTGCTGATGCGGGCCAGGCCGTCGCCGGGCAACGGCACGACGTCCGAGCGCCGCACGTCGGCGCGCACCGCGGACATCACCCGGCTCACCAGGTCGAACGGCGGCTCGATCTCCTCCTGGACCATCTCCGCGGTCGCGTCGCGCAGCACCAGGAGGCTCTCCCGGACCGCCGCGCAGTGCGGGCACGAGCGCGTGTGTTCGTCGGAGAGGTCGATCGCCTCCCAGACCTCTTCCACGTCCCGCCCGCACGGCAGGACGTAGTCGGACGTCACCGCCACGGCGCCATCACCTCCGCGAGTTGTGCCCGTGCCCGCGCGAGCCTGCCGCGCACCGACTGCTGGGTCGTACCGATCGCCTCGGCGATCTCGTCGTACGACCGGCCGTGCACCTCGCGCAGCACCCAGCACGCCCGCTGTTCCGGCGTGAGGCCGCGCAGTGCGGCTTGCAGCGCGTCGAGCTGCGCGTTCACCTCCACCGCGCGGTCGGGCCGGGTCCGCGGCGACGGCGACTCGTGCTCGTCGAGCTCGGTGTCGGCGTGCGGCTTGCGCTTGCGCAGCACGTTCAGGCACTGGTTGGTCGTGGTGCGGTAGAGCCAGCCGAGGAACGCCCCGTCGTCGTTCAACTGCCCGAGACGCCGCCACGCGGTCAGGAACACGTCCTGCACCGCGTCCTCGGCATCACCGGTGCTGCCCACGATGCGCAACGCCAGCCGGTACATGGGCCCCTGATAACGCCGCACGAGCTGCTCATACGCCCTCATGTCGCCGTCGCGAGACCTTGCCACCAGCGTGGCATCGTCGAGTGCGGCTGCTTCGGCCACGCTCATGCGCACACCCCCGCCCACTTCTGCTCGGTCGCCTGATGGACACGTTCGAACGCGGAACGTCACGCGGTTCCCAGTTTTCCCGCTCGTGATCACACTCACCCGGTTTTCACCCGACAGTGGCGTGACGAAGGTGGGGCGGTGGGTGTCGAACAGGCGTCGGACGAACTCCGGCTCCAGGAACTCGACTCAGGAGGACGACATGTCGCTGTCGGACAAGATCGGCAACAAGGCGGAGGACCTCGGCGGCAAGGTCAAGGAGACCGCGGGCGAGGCCACCGGCGACCAGCAGCTCGCCAACGAGGGCCGCGCCGACCAGGCGAAGGCGGCCGTCAAGGACGGCGTGGAGAAGGTGAAGGACGCCGTCGGCGGGGTCGTCGACAGCGTCGCCAAGCACCTGAAGAAGTGACGTTAGAACTTCTAACGCGCGTGAGGCCGGAGGCGAGAACCTCCGGCCTCAGGTTTGTTGGAGCTCCTGACTCGCGTGACGCGAGAGGCGCTGACTCGCAGCGCCGTTAGAACCTCTCACCGTCGTGACGAGACTCGCCGGCCGCACTTTCGTTAGAGGCTCTCACTGTCGTGACGAGACAACTGGCCGACCGCGAGCCCGTTAGAAACCCTCACCGTCGTGACGAGACAACTCACCGGCCGCGAGCCCGTTAGAACCCCTCACCGTCGTGACACGACAGCCCTCAGCCGCGCGTCCGCGAGAACCTCTCACTCAGGTGAAGCGGACCTCGCTCACGACGACCCCGTCGAGCTCCCGCACGAAGTCGGCACCGAACGCGCTCGACGGCGTGTGCGCCCCCGGTGCCGCGCCTCCCACCTTGCCGACGGCACGGAGCACCGAGTCCGCGGTGAGGCTGTAGGGGTTCGGAGTGGTGAGCGCGCACTCGACCCGCTTCTGCGCGTCCCACGCCTCGCCGTAGACCTCGGCCCTGGTGTTCGCGCGCTTGCGCTCGTCCGGGCCCTTGACCTTGCCGGCGACGGTCATCGCCAGGTTCTGCACGAACGACGTCCGCAGCACGGGCGCGAAGACCTGCTGGAGCTGTCCGAGCAGGCCGGGCACGGTGGTGAACGTCGTGATGTTCGGGATGCCGGTCGAGCGGTAGGCGGTGCTGACGTCACCCCACGGGATGCTGCCGACCTCGCGCTGCCCCGACCGGAAGTGCGCGGTGCGCCTGCGGTGCCCGATGCGGACGCTCCTCAGCTCGCCGTTCACGCGAATCCGCCCGCCGACCGCCGCGGCCTCGACGGACGTCTTGGTCGTGCCCGCGCTCGCCCCTCCTCCGACGACGAACGCGAGGTCGAGGTGCGTCGCGGTCGGCAGGGCGTTCTTCAGGATGGCGGCGACGCAGTCCGTGGGAACGACGTCGAAGCCGGCACCGGGCAACAGCACGATGCCCGCCTCGCGCGCGTCGGCGTCCCGCGAGGCGACGAACTCGAAGACGTCGATCTCACCCGTGATGTCGAGGTAGTGCGTGCGCGCCCCCAGGCACGCGTCGACCATGGCGGCGGAGGTCTGCGAGAACGGGCCCGCGCAGTGCACGACGGCGTCGACGTCCTCCAGGTGCTCCCGCGCCCGGCTCAGGTCGAAGGCCCGGTGCTCCAGCCCCAGAGCGGCGGCGACCGGCTCGACCTTCTCGCGCGAGCGCCCGGCGAGGACCGGCCGTTCCCCGCGCTCGACCGCGAGCTCGGCGATGAGACGTCCGGTGTAGCCGTTGGCGCCGTAGACCATCCACGTCATGCCGTGCACCCTACCGGCGAGTAGCCCTCCGGGAACCGATCAGAGAGCCGAGCAGCAGGATCGCGCCCACCCCGATCACCGGCAGGCCCCAGAGCAGCCGGCGCTGCCTGAGGTCGGCGCAGATGTCCACATAGGCCGGACTGACCGCCGAGGCCGCCGGCTCGTCGGCACCGAGCCCGAGGCTGTTGCCGCACGGGATCAAGGACCCGCTCGGGGCCTCGACGGCCAGCGACACGAAGAGGATCGCACCCCCACCGAACAAGAACGCGAGACCGACCACGACGGCGAACGTCCGCACTGACATGAGCAAAAGTTACGTCTCAAATGGACTTCGGCATAGCCCTGGTCAGCCGCATTGGGGTTCATCCCCTAATCCCCCACTGAACCGGCCCGCACCCCAGGAGCTCAGAACGGGGAAGCGAACGAGTAGCGCTGCTCCAGTCGGCCGTTGCGCGGATGCGGCACAGGGGCGCCGACCTTGATCCACCCGAGGCGTTCGTAGAGCCGCACGCCCCGCGTGTTGTCGACGAAGACCAGCAGCTCCGCCCTCGCGTACCCGAGTTCGGCCAGGACCCCGGGCAGGGCGCGCAACATCGCCTCGCCGACACCCCTGCCCCACGCGTCGGGGTGCACGCCCACGTAGTTGACGAAGGCGGTGTCCGTCCCTTGTGGACCTCCGGCGAGGAAGCCCACCGCCTCGCCGCCATCCCTCGCGATCAGCAGCAACGAGGGCTCGTTCGCGAGAGCGCTCTCCACCCCCGGCCGCGCCTCTGCGAGCGTCGGCACCTCGTAGCCGTCCCGCCTGCTGACCGCGTGCGCCCAGATCAACGCGGCCGTGTCGACGTCTTCAGGTCCCCCTCGGATGATCTCCACGACGGTCAGCCTGTCACCGGCGAAGGACGACCGGAAGCGATTTAAGGCTGGCCATGATGTCGTTGTGCGTCACCTCGGGCGGCTCGTCGCCCGCAAGGGTCGTGCCCGGAAACCGGCTCGTGAGGTGCCGCAGCACGGTCTCGGTCTCCAGCCGCGCGAGCGCCGAGCCCAGGCAGAAGTGCGGGCCGTGCCCGAACGTCGCGTGGCCCGCGGTCCCGCGGTCGAGCCGGTACTCGGCGGCGTTCTCGTGTGCCCGCGGGCAACGTCCGGCGGAGCCGAGGTTGATCAGCAGCAGCGTGCCCGCGGGAACCGTCGTGCCGGCGATCTCGACCGGCTCCGTGGTGATCCGGTGCGTCGCGCTGCGGACCGGCGGGTTGTGCCGCAGCGTCTCCTCCACGAGCCCGGGCACCAACCCGGGATCGTCGGCGGCCGCGCGCCACAGGTCGTTGTCCAACGCGTCGTGCGCCACGTTCGCGATGAGGCTCGCCGACGTCTCGTGGCCCGCGACGACGAGGAGGAACGCCATCGCCATCAGCTCGTCGTGGCTCAGGCGGTCGCCGTCGTCGTCGACAGCGGTGGTCACCACACCGAACAACGACCGCGGGTCCAGCGCGTTGCCGGTGAGCAGGCCGTGGAAGTAGGCGCCCAGCTCGTCGCTCGCGGGCTGCGACACCTCGGGTTCCATCGACATCATCGTCTCGATCAACACGCGGACGTGCGCGCGATCCCCCGCAGGCAGCCCCAGCACCTCGCCGATGATGTGCATGGGCATCGGCACGGCCAGCCGCGCGACGAGGTCGACCTCCTCGCCCTCGGGCAGCGCGTCGACCAGCGCGGCGCTCATCTCCTCGATGCGCGGCGCGAGCTGCTGCACCGCCTTGCCGTTGAACGCCTTCACCGCGAGCGCCCGAAGCCGCGCGTGCTGCGGGTTGTCGCTGTTGAGCATGCTCGGCCCGAAGAGCCCGGCGAGGTTCTCCTGCGCGCTGCCCGACTCCGCCAGCTGTCGCTTGATCTCGCGTTGCAATGCCGCGCTGTCCTTGGAGAGCCGCTGGTCCGTGAGCAGCTGACGGGTCAGCTCCAGCCCCACCGTCACAACCTGCATCGTGACGCCGTTGGGCAACGTCACGGCGTGCAATGGGCCTAGTTCTCGTGCCTCGTCCTCGATCCGATGGTGCTCACGAGCGCGCAAATCGCCGCCGGCCAACAGGTTCGACATGCCGGTCTTCGCCTCCGTCGTTTGGAATCGACCAAGACCGTTCTACCGCGCTAACGCAGCGAGTCCAACGCGCCGATCGTCTCGACCGAAGGCAACCGGGGCGGCTCCGAGGCGATGGCCTTGCGCCCCAGCACCCACTCCGGCAGGTGGTGCCGCAACGCCGCGCGCCCCTGCGCCGTGATGTCGACGGGCGCCGCCATCCCGTGGTCCGCCGGCTGCTCCCAGGTGATCCAGTCCCTGTGCCGCAGCACTTCGAGGTCGTCCGCGTCCCACTCCTTGGCGGGCCGGTGCTCGAGGTACCAGCGCGTGGCGCCGCGGTGCACGCCGCCCTGCTCGACCAGGGCGAGCAGCTTGACCTGCTCCTGCGTGACGGTGGCGGGCACGGGTTTCGCGTTCTTGCCCTTGCGCTTCACGGGTCTTCGTCGTCCTTCGGAGGTGGCAAACCTCGAACAAGGTACGGCACCGTCTCAATTCGTTCCAGTGATCACGAGCACGAGAACGGCTCGTTCATGTAGCAGTGGACTGCGTTCGCCGCGCGGGTCATGCGGAACGGCTTCCCGTTGCGCCCGACCGTCTGCACCCCGCTCCTGCCACCGGCCGACCAGCCGAGCTCGACCACCCACGTGCAGTCGCAGGAGGCCGTCCGCGCGACGACGGTGAACACCGCCTCACTCGCCTGCGCCCCGTCCCTGCTGTGCTCCCACGTCGTCCACCGCTCGTGCCCGACGGACGGATCCGACACGGTCGAACATGAAGGTGTTGCCTCGGAAGACAGCGATGGTGCCGACCTGCGTGGCGGTGCCCACATCGCCTTCGACGGTGTCGGTGGTCTCGAACGCCGGTCTCTGCTCGGGTCTGTCCTGCACAGGACCTCCTGAGCGGCAGCGGGTTCTACGCCCTTGCTACTTCGACCGGAGCCGTGAGGCTGTTACGCGATTCCACGCGACCGTTCAGGTGCAGAACACCGTGTCGACACGGCAGGCCGACAGGCACACATGCGCAACGTGTTCATACTCGCCGCTCACCGCATGTCAGCTGATGATGTCAATGGCGCCTCGGACACGGATGAAGGCGCCGTTCGGGCTGGTGGGCGCGACAGGGATCGAACCTGCGACCGCTCGGGTGTAAACCGAGTGCTCTTCCGCTGAGCTACACGCCCCGACCCGGCGCCACAAGACGCGCGGGGTACCACTACATCATGCCCTGAGCGAGGCCACGGCCTTCTTCCAGGCTTCCTGATCGCGGGCCTCACCGGGCCCGTTCACCTCGGCGAAGCGCACCACGCCGTCGACATCCACCAGGAACGTGCCCCTCAGCGCCATGCCGGCGGACGAGTTGAACACGCCGTACGCCTGCGCGACGGCCCCGTGCGGCCAGAAGTCGGAGAGCAGCGGGAACCGGTAGCCCTCCTGGTTCGCCCACGCCTTCAGGGCGAACGGGGAGTCGACGGACACGCCCAGCACCTGGACGTTCTCGTCCTCGTAGGTCGCGATCTCGTCGCGCAGCTGGCACAGCTCGCCGTGGCAGGTGCCGCTGAACGCGAACGGGTAGAACACCAGCAGCACGGCACGAGAGCCGCGGAACGACGACAACGTCACGGGCTGCTTGTTGTAGTCGTTGAGCGTGAAGTCCGGGGCTTCCGAACCGACCTCGACCGCCATGAGACAAACCCCTCCAGCAAGACACAGGACCCACGGACGCGTGAACGCCCGTGGTCCAACCCTATGTCAGCTCAGCGCTTGGCCTTGGCCGACTTCGGCCACACCAGGCGGATGCCCGCCCAGTCGTCGGCGACGCTGATGTTGGAGGTCTGCGACAGGCCTGCGGTGGGCACGGCCTCGGCGACGTCCGAAGGCTCCACGTGGCCGGGACGGCCGGTCTTCGGGGTGAGAACCCAGATCACGCCGTCCTCCGCGAGCACCCCGGTGGCCTCGAGCAGGGCGTCGACCAGGTCGCCGTCGTCCTCCCGCCACCAGAGCAGGACGACGCTCACCGTCTCATCGGCTTCCTCGTCGAGGAGATCGCCCCCGATCCGCTCCTCGACAGCGGCACGGAGGTTGTCGTCGACGTCCTCGTCCCAGCCGAGTTCCTGGACGACCATGCCCGATTCGATCCCGAGCTTCTCGGCGACGCCGATCTTGCCGGCGTCTTCCGCGGCGACCACGGTTTTCACTCCTCCAACTACGCAAGAGCGACAGCCCTAAGACTGCCGCTGAAGTCCGTTACTCGGGCTAGCGAACACTGTCAGCTACCTCCGGCGCAACTGTTGACCACGTGACACGCCGTAACGCACACCCCCGTGAAGACCCCTAGACTGGCATGACGCATGCTCTACATACCTCTTATCGCGCGCGCGTGAGCGACACGATCCAGAACTACCGACCGGTAGCGATGACGAAGTCGCCACGCAAGGACAACGATAGGAGCGCGTGGCACGGTCTTCCGGGCCAGCGCGTGTACCGCCAACGAAGCCGAGGAGACACCTTGAGCCCGCAGAACACCGGCCCCGAGCGGGTGCGTGTCATTCGCGACGGTCTGGCAGCCCACCTGCCGGACATCGACCCGGAGGAGACCTCGGAATGGCTGGAGTCGTTCGACGAGGTGCTCAAGGGCGGCGGGCAGCAGCGGGCGCGCTACCTGATGTTGCGGCTGCTCGAACGCGCTGGTGAGAACCACGTCGGGATGCCGTCGCTGACGAGCACCGACTACGTCAACACCATCCCCACCGAGCGGGAGCCGTGGTTCCCCGGTGACGAGGAGGTGGAGCGTCGTTACCGTGCGTGGATCCGCTGGAACGCCGCGATGACGGTGCACCGCGCGCAGCGGCCCGGTGTGGGTGTCGGTGGCCACATCTCGACGTACGCGTCCAGCGCGTCGCTCTACGAGGTCGGCTTCAACCACTTCTTCCGCGGCAAGAACCACCCCGGCGGTGGCGACCAGATCTTCATCCAGGGCCACGCCTCGCCCGGCGTCTACGCCCGCGCGTTCCTCGAAGGCCGGCTGTCCGAGCACCAGCTCGACGGCTTCCGCCAGGAGTACTCGCACGCCGGTCTGGGCGGCGGCCTGCCGTCGTACCCCCACCCGCGGCTGATGCCGGACTTCTGGGAGTTCCCCACGGTCTCCATGGGCATCGGCCCCATGAACGCGATCTACCAGGCGCGGTTCAACCGCTACCTGCGCGACCGCGGCATCAAGGACACGTCCGACCAGCACGTGTGGGCGTTCCTCGGCGACGGCGAGATGGACGAGCCGGAGTCGCGCGGCCTGCTGCAGCTCGCCGCGAACGAGCAGCTCGACAACCTGACGTTCGTGGTCAACTGCAACCTGCAGCGCCTCGACGGCCCGGTCCGCGGCAACGGCAAGATCATCCAGGAGCTGGAGTCGTTCTTCCGCGGCGCCGGCTGGAACGTCATCAAGGTCGTCTGGGGCCGCGAGTGGGACGCGCTGCTGCACGCGGACCGCGACGGCGCGCTGGTCAACCTGATGAACAGCACGCCGGACGGTGACTACCAGACGTACAAGGCGAACGACGGCGCGTACGTCAAGGAGCACTTCTTCGGCCGTGACCCGCGCACGAAGGCTCTCGTCGACGCGATGAGCGACGACGAGGTGTGGAACCTCAAGCGCGGCGGCCACGACTACCGCAAGGTCTACGCGGCCTACAAGGCGGCGACCGAGACCGTCGGCCAGCCGACCGTGATCCTCGCCAAGACCATCAAGGGCTACTCGCTCGGCCCGCACTTCGCGGCCCGCAACGCGACGCACCAGATGAAGAAGATGACCCTGGAGGACCTGAAGGGCTTCCGGGACAGCCTGCGCATCCCGATCTCGGACGAGCAGCTCGAGGCCGACCCGTACCTGCCGCCGTACTACCACCCCGGGCAGGACTCGCCGGAGATCCAGTACATGCAGGAACGCCGTCGCCAGCTGGGCGGCTTCGTACCGGAGCGCCGCACCAAGTCCAAGGCCCTCGTGCTGCCGGGCGACAAGGTCTACGAAGGCGTGCGCCGCGGTTCGGGCAAGCAGGAGGTCGCCACGACGATGGCGTTCGTCCGGCTCGTCCGCGACCTCGCGAAGGACCCGGAGATCGGCCCGCGCATCGTGCCGATCATCCCGGACGAGGCACGAACGTTCGGCATGGACTCCATGTTCCCGACGCAGAAGATCTACAACCCGAACGGCCAGGCGTACACCTCGGTGGACGCCAACCTGATGCTCGCCTACAAGGAGTCCGAGCAGGGCCAGATCCTGCACGAGGGCATCAACGAGGCGGGTTCCACGGCGTCGTTCACGGCGGTCGGCACGTCCTACGCCACGCAGGGCGAGCCGATGATCCCGATCTACATCTTCTACTCGATGTTCGGCTTCCAGCGCACGGGTGACGGCCTGTGGGCGGCGGCGGACCAGATGGCGCGCGGCTTCGTGCTGGGTGCCACCGCGGGCCGCACCACGCTGACCGGTGAGGGCCTGCAGCACGCCGACGGCCACTCGATCCTGCTGGCGCACACGAACCCGGCCGTGATCGCGTACGACCCGGCGTGGTCGTTCGAGGTGGCGCACATCGTCAAGGACGGTCTGCGCCGGATGTACGGCGAGAACGCCGAGAACATCTTCTACTACATGACGGTCTACAACGAGCCGTACGTGCAGCCAGCCGAGCCCGAGGGCCTGGACGTGGAAGGCCTCCTGCGGGGCCTCTACCGCTACCAGGAGGGCCCGCGGACCGGTGGCCCGCGTGCCCAGCTGCTCGGCAGCGGCGTGGGCCTCCCGTGGGCGCTCAAGGCCCAGCAGATGCTGGCCGACGAGTGGGGCGTCTCCGCGGACGTGTGGTCCGCCACGTCGTACTCGGAGCTGCGCCGCGACGCCGTCGAGACCGACCGCCACAACCTGCTGCACCCGGACGCCGAGCCGCGCGTGCCGTACGTGACGCAGGTGCTCAAGGACGTCGAGGGCCCCGTCGTCGCCGTGTCCGACTGGGCGTCGGCGATCCCGGACCTGATCCGCCCGTACGTCCCGACCGACATGACGACCCTGGGCACGGACGGCTTCGGCTTCTCCGACACCCGCCCGGCCGCCCGCCGCCACTTCCTGGTGGACGCGGAGTCCGTCGTCGTCGCCACGCTGGCCTCCCTGGCCCGCCGCGGCGAGGTCGAGCAGTCGAAGGTCGTCGAGGCGGCCCGCAAGTACCGCATCGACGACGTGCAGGCCGCCGGCCCGTCCACGTCGGACGCGGGCCTCGCGTAGCCACCGGAGCCGATCGAGTCGCTGAGAAGCGATCTGAGGGGCCGTTCCGCCACCGCGGGACGGCCCCTCGTCCGTTCAGGCGTCGTGATCGTCTTCGGCGTGCTCGTCGAACCGCATGGCCGAGCGGACGAAGCCGTCCGCGCAGACACGGAGCAAAGAGGCCGTGTGAGGCCACCGCTGCTCGATCCGGTTCGCCCACTTCTCGTGCTCGACAGCCTGCTCACGCTCCTCGGCACCTCCCCCTGCGGCGATTCGGCTCCCCGCGACGTGGTCGTTCCGCGCACCTCGGACGAAGCCCTCGTCGACGTCAGGGCGCTCGAGCTCCTCCAGCAGGTCGCGCACGAACTCGGCGGGCCACGTGCCGTCCTCGCCCACCGGGCTGCCGGCCAGCATGGAACCGATGCACTGTTCACCGAAGCTCGCGACGCCGGTCGTGGCGAGAAGACCCAGCGCCTCGTCCACCCAGTGCGCGGTCGCGGGAACGCTCCGGCACTCGGTCAACGCGAGCCACAGCTCAGGCCTGGACAGGCCGCCGGTCCCCTCCACCGCCTGCCGGACGCGTCGCACGAACTGGTGCGGGTCGGTCGAGATCCGCCGGTAGAGGGAGACCGGCGGACGCTGACGTCGCAGCACGCTGAAGTAGGCGATCTCGAGATCCGCGACCACGTCCTGGTCGTCGCTGGTCGCCCCGAGGTGGTCGAGCAGCACCGCCACCTCGTGCGACAGCGACGCCGGCAAGGGGCCTGGTCGCTGCGCGACGGCCCGCAGCGCGCTCACGAACAACGCCGCCGACGGTGTCCACGACCTCGTCCGCACCGCCACGTACAAGGCGTGCAGAACGGACTCGGCCCGGTCACGTGCCACGAGTTCGCCGAGGTACCGCTCCCTGCTGTGGTCCTCCGGCACGAGCGTGGTCCGCTGCCAGTACACGGCCTGAGCCGCACGGTCGGCCGTCTTCACGAGTTCGAGGACGTCCGCGGAACCGGGCAGCGCCAGGAGCACCCTGGCTTGGGTGGCCGGGTCCCAGGACGTCAACCCGGACGAGACCACTTCGCCGACCCGCAGGGGTTCCGTCCGTGCGGCCGCGGTCAGCCAGCCGGACGCGAGCTCGGCGGAGTGGCCGTATCCGGCGAACAAGGGGAACAACTCTTCCAGCAACAGCGGGTCCGCGACCTCGGCCACCAGGGAACCGAGATCGCGAGGACTGTTCACCTCGGAGGCGAGCTGGACGATTCCCTCCACGCCCCACGAGGAGAGCAGCTCTTCGACCACCGCCTTCCTGCCGAGGAAGACCCGCTCCAGGAATCCCTGGAAGTCGTCGAACACCTCGACGGGCACGATCTCGGAGTTGAACCACCTCGCGTGCCGTTCCGGCAACTCGACGGGCTCCCACCGGACGGCGAACTCCCACAGAACGGGTTCCGGGAACTGCGTCAGGTGGTCGAGAACCGCCCACCACAACCGCATCCGGACATGAGGATCAACCGCTTCCACCTGGAGGTCCACCAAGGCTGTGGTGAACCTCCGCCGCGTCTCGTCGCGGAACTGCGCCATCGAGCCGACGACATCGACCCACCAGGCCGGCCACTCGCGCAGTTCGCCCAGGGCACGATCGACCAGCCACTCGGGCGCAGGCTCCCGGTCCTCCTGCGGGACCGTCACGAACGGGGCAGGCCAGTCGCGGAACTCCGGCCGGTCCACCAGGGTGTGCGCACCGCTGTCACCGGACAGGGAGCGGAGGAGGAGTTGCCGACCGATCCGCGGGTTGTGCCGGAGCACGTCCATGATCGCCGCACGCCGGTGTCCGGGGGTCGCCGTGGCTAGGGGCACGACCGACACCAGGGCGTCGACCAGTGTCTCAAGTGGACTGTTGCGGTGGTTGCCGTCCGGCTCGGGATCCAGCTCGGCGAGGCGCGCCATCGCGCACGCGGCGCGCGAGATGTGTTCCCCCGACCAGCACAGCCTGCCGAGTGCCAAGAGGAGGTGTGTGCGCGGTGGTGGACCGTAGCTGTTGCCGGGGATCGGGAACGCCAACGCGGGACTCTCGCCTGAGAGCCCTCTCCCCACCGCATCGAGGAAGGCCGTCGGCGACGCTTCGGCGATCAGCGGTAAAGCCTTCGCGAGCCTGCTCCACCGCTGCCCGGACCGGTCCTCCTCCGCGTACCGGAGGATCTCCCCGACCAGCCGTTCCGCACGGGTGTCACCCGCCGTCCCCGCCGCGGCCAGCACCTGCACGACTCCCCGGCGCAGGTGTCCACTCGCACCGTCGCCGAACATCACCTCGAACACGAGGTTCCGCCAGCGCCCGAACCCGCTCGCGCCGAGCCGGCTGCCCAGGAACGCCCAGGCATCCCGCACGTCGGCGAGTTGGTACGACGTCGACGTCCGATGCAGCAGCGGATCGTCGGCCTTCGAGTGATCGAGGGCGAAACGCTCGACCTTCTGGTAGGGCCTTCCGGTGAGCCTTTCGAGGATCCGCCGGTCGGGGTCGATCTCAGCGGTGTCCTCCGTGCCCGCGGCCCACTCGCCCACGAGCGCCAAGGTCACCGCGAGGTCGGTCGCCGAGGCGCCGGCCCACGGCGGTGTTTCGGCGCCGACGGTCAACCGTCGCGTCAGCGCGCGAACACTTCTCCTCGCCGCGGCCGCGAGTGCGTCGGCTTCAGCGGGGTCGACGCCGTGGGCGACCAGGACCTCTCTCGCCTCGTCCCGGGGTGTTCGAGGCAAAGCGATCTCACCGGAGCGCGGCGCCTCGTGCGAATCGGCGACCACGAGCACGTGGTGTCCCTTGTCCACAGCGGTCTGCACGTCGATCTGCCCCGGCGGCGTGACGATGAGCAACGGCAGCAGGCGCAGCGCGTGCTTCGCGCCGTCCGCGGAGTCCACCAGCACCGCGCGCGGAGGCGGGTGCGACGTGCTGACCACCGCCGCGACGAAGGTCTGCGCCTCGTACCGGGAGTTCCCCCTGATCACCAGGGCGAACGCGGGTCCGGAAAGCCAGTCCTCGATCCTGCGGACCGCCGCGTCACGGCCGGCGAGCTGGAATCCGGCGGGGAGGATCCTCGACTCCGGGCGTTCCTGCCACCAGGTGGTCAGCCGGTGCAGTCCGGGTACGACCCCGATTCCCAGTTCCGGCTCCACCTCGACGAGGTGCCGCGGCAGGAAGTCGAGCCACACGTGCAGATCGCGATGGGTCGACGTGGAGTTCTGCTGATGGACCAGGCCCTTGACATCGTCCGGCAGGGAGTCCTCGTCCGGCAGCCTGGTGCCTTTCCCGAAGAGCACGGGGATGACGCGCTTGCGCAGCCGGAGCGCCTCCGCGATCTCCCTGCGAACCCAGTCGTCGTCCTCCCACAGAGCCTTCACGTTCCAGTGCGGTCCGATCACGACGAGCAGGACGCGGCAGTGCCGGACGCCCTCCTCGAGCGCGGGCCTGTGGTCCACGCCCAGCTCGATCGACCGGCTCGACCTGAGGACCTCGTCCCGCCCGAACTCGGACGACAGCCGTTCGTCCAGCGCGCACGCGGCACCGTCGCCGTCGCCGGTCTGGAAGTTGATGAAGATGCTCGCCACGCCACACATCCTCGGCAGGACAGCTTCCCAGGTCAGGACGTTTCCCGTTGCCAGCTCAGGTCTTCCGGGTCAACGGAACGTGGTCGTGGTCGTGGCGGCGGGGCTGGTCGACAGCAGCGAGTCCCCTGGCAGCAACAGCAACTTCGCGTCACCCAGCACGAACTCGTTCGGCGTGGGGCACTTCTTGGCGGGGATACCACGCCACGCGATCTTCAGCCGGAGCACGCCCGCGAGGTCCCGGCTGATCTTGACCTCCTTGCCGAACCCGACGCGCTCGTCGACGATCTTCGCGCCGTCGGCGAACATTTCGAGGTGAACCTGCAGGCTCGAGTCCGTGCTGTTGTCGTCGATACCCGCCACGGCTTCCAGCTTGCGAGCTTTCTTCGAGAGGTTGTACTCGACGCTCCAGGTTTCCTGGCAGGCGGAGGTCGAGGACGAAAGCGAATGCAGGTATTCGTTGCCCGCGATGTGCGCCACGGTGTCCTTCTCGGACCAGTAGCTCGTGCTGGCGGGCATCGCGGCGAGATACGTGATAGCGCCCTTTTGCGCCACGCTGACCTTCACCGCGCCGGTGAACGGCTCGCCGGCTTTCGGGTCCTGCCCGACGATGGTGCCCGCGGGAACCGACTCGTCCACGACCGGTTCGGACTGCACGGCGGGGAAGACCTTCTGCGCCTCGGCGAGGGTCTTGCCCATGAAGTCGGGTACCACGGACGGCAATGACGAGGTCGTGGTCGTGGTGGCCGACGTCGTCGCGAGGGCTCGGGTCGTCTCGCCGTCCGGGCCGGGCAGCGCCGCCGGCTCCTCGTCCTGGCGGAACACGAGAAATCCACCGGTGACGACGACCACGACCGCTGCCACCGCGAGCGCGACGGTGCGACGGCGACGCTTGGCCATGGGAACTCCTGACGGCGGCGGTGGAACGGGGACGAACTGCGCGGCGGGCTCAGGTGCCGGTGGTCGCGCGAACGGCGCTGAGCGCAGTGCGGGTTCGAGGAGGGTGAGCAGGTCGGCCACGTCGCCCGCGGACGGCCGGGCGGCGGGATCGGGCGAGAGCATCCTGCTCAGGAGGTTCCACAGGTCCGCATCGATGCCCTGAGGCGCCGGAGGACGCGCCGCACGCCGCTCCTGAGGACGTGCACCGCGGAACGGCAGGGCGCCGCAGCTGAGTTCGTACAGCACCGCGCCCAGAGCGAAGACGTCCCCCGCCGGGGTGGGCGGCGCGGCGGGTTCGAACTCCGGGGGCAGGTAGCCGGTCCGCCTGCCGAAGTCGGCTGCGGCGGCACGCCAGGTGGTGCCGAAGTCGGTCAGCTTCGGGGTGGAGTCGGCGGCGAACAGGACGTTCTCCGGCCGCACGTTGCCGTGCCCCATCGCCAGTTGCTCGTGCAGCGCGGCGAGCCCGCGTGCCACCCCCGCACCGATCTCGGCGACCTGTGACGGCAGCAACACCTCGTGGTTCGCCAGTTGCTGCCGCAGGTCACCGGCGGCGAGATGCTCCATGACGACCGTGACGCGCTTGCCCTCGTACAGGAGGTCGAGTGTGCGGGCGACGTTCGGATGTGGAGACATGGACCTGATGCGGTCGTGGTCGTCCATGAACCCCATGCGGATGTGGGTGTCCTGCGCGAGCTGCCGGTCCAGCTCCCGGAACGCCACTTCCGCGCCGGTGTCGGTGTCGATTCCCCGGTAGACGGTTCCCACCGCTCCGCGACCTATTTCATCATCGATCCGGTAATGAGTACCCAACGCTCGCGCCATATCCGCGGCCTCCGTTTTCCTGCACGGCCGACAGACTCGGCCCAACCAGGACATCACAGGCGGCGAAAGATGTCACAAGTGGACAATCAACAGGAGAAAAAACGGACACGGGAATGGACAACATCGCGCACGGATGACGTTCTTCGGCTCTGTTGGCCAACAATCGGAAGGAAACGGGAAACAGGTACCGCGCCTCACCTGTGGTACGGCACACTCGATGAGAAGGGGAGGTGCGCCATCAGCAAGGTCTTCATCAACTTTCGGGTCGGCGACGGTCAGGACAGCGCCGTCCTGCTCGAACAGCGGCTCGTCACCGAGCTCGGCCGTGACGAGGTGTTCAGGTCCAGCACCGGGATCACCGCCGGAACGGCCTTCGAGCCCCGGCTGGTCGAAGCGGCCTCGGCGTGCGAGGTGATGCTGGTCGTGATCGGTCCGCGGTGGCTCACCATCACCAAGGGATCCGTGGCGAGCATCGCGGCGCCCGCGGACTGGGTGCGACTGGAGATCGAGCTTGCGCTCGCCGGTGACGCCAAGGTCATCCCGATCCTCGTGGGCGACATCAAGATGCCGGCCGAGGACGACCTCCCCGAGACGATCCGAGAACTCGCGGGTCGTCAGTACATCCGGCTGCACCACCGCAGCGCCAAGTACTCCCTCGACCAGATCGCGGATTCCGTCCGCGCGCTGGTGACGTCCGACAACAGCGTGCTGCCACCACCACCAGCCCAGGTCACGATGCTGACCAGCCTCGGCGCCGCGAGCCGCACCGCCGACATCTCGTTGTCCGAGGCGAACGTCAACGGCAGGTACTACAGCGAGAGCATCGTGTACCGCTGCAGCGACTTCGCCAACGCGGTCCGCGGCCGCATCGCGTTCAACCTGGGCAGGAGGTTCCGGTCCTTCAGGACGACCGCCGGCGTGCTCGACGACGCGCTGGAAGGTCATCAGACCGGCGTGTTCCAGGTGATCGGCGACGGGGTCATGCTCGCCGAACGGACCGCCTCCCACGGCGCGCCCTGTGTGATCGACGTCGACGTGTCGACCGTGCTCCGGCTCGAACTGATCGCCCACCGCCCCGGCACGACCCGGCACCCGATGCTCGCCGGAGTGCTGGCGATCAGCGGGAAGTCGAACAACCTGCCCGAACTCGCCTGGGCCAACCCGACCCTGTACGCGTGAGGAGTTTCCGATGTCCGCGTTCGGCGTGGAACTGCGGCGCCTCCGCCACGAGAGAGGTCTGTCCCTGACCGACCTCTGCCAGCACACGCACTACTCGAAGGGCCAGCTGAGCAAGGTCGAGAACGGCAAGAAGCAGCCGTCCGAGTACCTGGCCCGCATGTGCGACTCGCTGCTGGAAGCGAACGGTGCCTTGCTCGCTCTCGTGCACTCCGCGTTGAAGGCCCCTGCCACCATCGACCCGCCGGAGGAGAAGGACGACGTCTGGATCGTCGGCCTCGGACCCGGTGGAGGAAGCGTCTTCCACCCGATGAACAGAAGAGACGTGTTGACCTTCAGCGCGGCCACGATCGCGGGAATGGCCGTCGGCGCGCCGACGAGGCCCGCGGCCGGTGTCGGCGACTCCATCTCCTACTTCGCCACGACGTTCGACGCCACCCGCAGACTCGGCCAGACCAGCACGCCTGCGATGGTGTTGCCGATCGTCGTGGCGCACGCGCACGGCCTGCGCGGTCTCGTCCCGCACGCCACGAAGGCGGAACGGACGCGGATCGCGGTGCTGACGGCACGGCACGCCGAGTACGCGGGATGGATGGCCCAGGAGGCAGGCGACCTGAACGCCGCCCGTTGGTGGACCGCGAAGTCGGTCGCGATCGCGGCTGAGGTGGGCGAGCACGACCTCAACGCCTACTCGCTGGTCCGGCAAGCGCTGATCACGATGTACCAGGGTGACGCGGCGTCCACGATCGAGCTCGCCCGGCGGGCTCAGATGATGGACGGAACACCGCACCGCGTGCTCGGACTCGCCGCACAACGCGAAGCTCAGGGCCACGCACTCGCCGCCGACTACGACAGCTGCATGCGCGCGCTGGACCGTGCTCGCGAACACCTCGGAAAAGCCGCCGAGCGGCCCGTCGACGGGCCTGTGCTGGGCACGAGCACCATCGCCGACCCGGTCGGGGTCGTCACCGGCTGGTGCCTCTACGACCTGGGACGTCCCGGCGAGGCGGCCGACGTGCTCGATCGCGAGGTCGCGCTCATCCCGTCCACCGCGACACGCGCGTGGGCGAGGTTCGGCACGCGCCAGGCACTGGCCCACGCCGGTGCCGGTGACCTCGAGCGAACCTGCGATCTGGCGGCACGACTGCTCGAGGTGACGCCGATGATCGCCTCCGACACCATCCGGTCGGAACTGTGCACCTTGTCAGCGGTCCTGCGCAGGTGGCCCGACAAACCCGAGGTGCGCGAACTGAACAACGCGTTCGTCCAGGTGCTGCGCCGGAGGGACGGCTGAAGTACCTCGTGAGGAGGTCAGGCGCACGCGTACTCGGTGAAGCGGCCGCACGCCTTGAACCCGAGACGCCGGTAGACCCTCTCGCCGTCCTCAGAGGCCTGCAGGACGGCAATGCGGTACCCCTCGGCACGTGCGGTGTGCAACGCGGCCGCCGTGATCGCACCGCCGTAGCCACGCCGACGGGCATCCGTGAGGGTCGCGATGTTGTAGATCCCGGCGACCCCTGCGTGGAGGAACACCTCCGCCGTGCACACCGCACGGCCGTCCACGTACCCGACGAGGTAGCGCGCCGAGCTGGTCAACGCGTGCGGGGCGGCATCGGCGTAGAAGCGGCGAACGGTGGCTGCGGGCGGGTCCCAGTTCGCGGCGAGGACCTCGGCGTAGTCGGCGAGCTGCTCCGGCGTCCGCACCGGCTGGACGTGGAGACCGGACACCTCGGGCAGCGGCCCGCCGAGGTCGAGCCACATGCCGGTCTCCGTCTCCGACGGGCTGAGCCCGGCGGCGATGAGCCGCTCCCCCAGGCCGTCGGAGTCAGGACCGGCCCACCACGAGAACGGGCGGCCGGTGGCGCGGATCGTGCGCACCGCCCCGGCCACGTCGGCGGTGGGGCGGGCCGCCGCGACGATGTTGAACGTGTTGTCGGGCAGCCCGCTGTCCGCGATGAGCAGGTCATCCGTCTCGGTGACGGTCGCGCCGGGCAGGTGGCGGTGGAGGTGGCACGCGTGCTCGGCGAGGTTGCGTTCCATCCGGGCAGTCAGGTCGATCACGCCGCCATCCGATCACGCCGGTCAGCACTGCGCGACGGGCTGCCCCGCGACGAGCGGTCCGTCCGCACGCGCGTCGAGCAGCAACGGCACCAACGCCCGCGCCTCCTGCTTCAACGGCACGATCCGGTCACCGCCGCGCAGGTACTGGGAAGCCACCCCGTGCAACGCCAGTTCGTCCTGCACGCCCACGTACTGCGCGCCGGTCAGCACGTACCCGCACGGCGCAGGCACGACGTCGGCGGGATCCGGCGCCTGGTTGTCCGCGCCGCCGAAGTAGACCGGCCCGGTCCGCACGGCACGAGAAGCCGCGTTGGCGGCCTCGACGGCCGAGCGGTTCGCGCGCACGAACGACTGGGTGCCGTCCAGCGCCAGCAGGTGCGAGTCGACGCGGAAGCGGGGCGTGTTGTCGACGTTGGTCTCCACCAGCAGGCCCATGCCGTGCTTCAGGCCACCGGTGTTGCGCAGGATGCGTTCCTGGCCGTCGCCCGCGATCTGCCCGACCGGCTCGCCGGTCTCCGGGTCGATCAAGATGCCGTAGACGCCGGACGTGCGGCCCGCCGCCTCCACCGACGGCCTCACGAACGAGCGCGACAGCGTCTCGGACAGGTCGTGCACCCCGGGAGCCACGTTGAGGTTGCGCGGCCACAGCCACAGCACGTCCTTCACGTAGAACGGCTCGGAGGGACCGAACTCGTGCAGGTCGTGGATGACGTCGGGCTGCCAGTCGCGGATCACGGCGGCCATCGCGCGGGCCTCGGCGGTGCGCAGCAGCAGGTGGTCGCGGTTGATGTCGATGCCCGCGGAGTTGCCGCGGGTGTCGGCGGCGCGTCCGTCCGGGTTGGCGTTCGGGACGAAGAGGTAGGTCACGTCGGACGAGCGCGGCAGGGAGCGCATGCGGATCAGGCACGCCTCGCGGCCCGCGGGTTCGTCGCCGTGCTGGGAGCAGATGAAGAGAACCACCGTGCGCGCGTTGCGGGAGCCCACGCGCACGAGCTGGATGGGACGGCCTTGGGCGGTCGTCCCGATCTGGGAAACAGGCAGGCCGGTGGCCCGCAGGTAGGCCTGTTCCCCGGACTCGGTGGTCCACTGGCCGGTGAGCTCGAACCCGGTGCGCGGCTCGGGAGCAGCGTGCGCGGGAACGGCTACCAGCGACGAGACAGCGGTCAGCAGAGCGATCAACAGTCCCCTCATAGAGGAGACTTTGCCGCCTGTGTCAACCGGCGGGCGGTGCGGTTCCAGTCGATGAAGCCGTGGACCACCAGGCCCGCGAAGATCACGTAGACGAACGCGCTGAAGTACAGGCCCGACTGGATCTGCAGCGGCACGCCGACGGCGTCGACCACCAGCCACACCAGCCAGAACTCCACCAGGCCGAGGCCCTGCAGCGCGAAGGCGAGGACCGTGCCGACGAAGATCGCGGCGTCCGGCCACGGCGCCCACGAGGCGTCCAGCGCGTCGAGGACCAGCGCGAACGCGACCGTGCCGGCGACGAAGACGCCGGCGACCGCGAGTCGTTCGCGCCAGGAGCCCTTGCGCACCACCACGCCGAAGACCGGGTCACGGCGCCGCACCCACGCGTACCAGCCGTAGACGGCGATCGCGCCGACGGCCACCTGCCGCGTCGCGAGTCCGCCCAGGTGCGCCGACATGTAGACGGTGAACAGCAGGGCGACCGACACCAGCTGAACGGGCCAGGTCAAGAGTGAACGGCGCTGCGCGAGGAACACCACCGCGAGCGCGAGCACCTGCCCGACCAGCTCCGTGTACGCGATCTTCTGCCCGAAGATCGTCAATCCCAGCTCGTACCACACGGTTGTTCCCCCGCGGTTCAGTCGCAGTACACCGGTGTTTCCTACGGTCCCACCATGTCATCTTCCTTAGCACTCGCGCTCGTGCCTTTGTTCCTCACCACTCCCACAACGCCCGTCATCACACCCACCGTGATCACGCAGACGTTCGAGGAGCCCGCCGACGCGGACGACCCGGCCATCTGGGTGAACCCGCGCGACACCGAACGCAGTGTGGTCCTGGGCACGCTCAAGGAAGGCGGCCTGGCGGCGTTCGACCTGAACGGCCGCACGATCGGCGTGTACCCGGCACCCGCGCCGCCGACCCCGGACGCCAAGCCCGGCCGCTTCAACAACGTCGACGTCCTCGGCGACCTCGCGTTCGTGAGCGACCGCGGACGCGACCGCATCCGGGTGTTCCAAGTGGACGAACGCGGTGCGCGCGACGTCACCAACCCGGCGACCAGGCCGGTGTTCAGCAAGACCGAGGCAGAGGTCGACGACCAGCACACCGTGTACGGCCTCGCCGCCGGCAGGGTCGGCGGCAGAGACGTCGTCGTCACCAGCCGCCGCAACGAGACCAGCATCGCGCTCCTCCAGGTGCAGAAGGGCAGGACCTACGACACGAAGAAGGTGTCCACTCTGGACCTCCCGAGCACCTTCACCCTGCCAGACGGCGAGCAGTGGACCGTCTGCGGAGAGCCCGGCGAGGGCCCGCAGGTCGAGGGCATGGTGATCGACGAGAAGACGAACACCCTGTACGCCGCGCAGGAGGACGTCGGCATCTGGCGCATCCCGTTGCGCGCCAACGGGTTTGGCAAGCCGCAGCTCGTCGAGAAGGTTCGCACCTGGGGCGCCCCGCAGAAGTACGACCCCGAGACCGAGGAGTGCGTGCCCAACGGTCCCGACCCCGGGTTCGGCGGCCAGTGGCTCGAAGCCGACGCCGAGGGCCTCACGATCGCGGACGACGTGCTGCTCGCCTCCAGCCAGGGCGACTCCCGGTTCGTGGCCTACCGCAAGGCCGACATGAAGCCGCTCAGGGACTTCAAGGTCAAGGACGTCGAGCACTCCGACGGCGCCGACATCGTGCTCGGCAAGCTCAACCTCCTCGTCGTGCACGACGGCGAACGCCCCGACGGCACCGGGTTCGCGTTCATCAGGTTCTAGTCTGTCCCGATGGGGACACTCGGCCTGCACGCCCTCAACCGGGCGCTGATCGAACGCCAGATGTTGCGCGAGCGCGCCGGTAAGAGCGCGCTCGCCACCATCGAGCACCTCCTCGGCATCCAGGCGCAGGAACCGAAGTCGCCCTACGTCGGCCTCTGGACCCGCCTCGAGGACTTCCGGCCGCAGGAGCTCGAAGACCTGCTGACCACCCGCGAAGCGGTGCGGATCCTGCTGATGCGCGGCACGATCCACCTGGTCAGCGCGCGGGACGCGCTCGCGTTGCGCCCCCACATGCAGCTCCGGCTCGACCGCGAACTGCAGAGCGGCCCGTTCGCCAAGCGCTTGCGAGGCCTCGACCTCGACGCCGTCGCCGAAGCCGGCCGCACGATCCTCGAGACCACACCGCAGGGCACCGCGGACGCGGGCAAGCAGCTCAAGGAGCTCTGGCCCGACCGCGAGCACACCGTCCTCGGCAACGCCCTGCGCAACAAGCTCGCCCTCGTCCAGGTCCCGCCGCGCGGCCTGTGGCACCGGAGCGGCAGGGCGGTCTGCACGACCGTCGAGACCTGGCTCGACGCACCGCAGCAGGCCATGGACCGGCGGGAACTCGTCCTGCGCTATCTGACCGCGTTCGGCCCCGCCACGGTCATGGACGCCCAGCAGTGGTCCGGCCTCACCAGGCTCGGCGAGGTGTTCGACGAGCTCAGGCCCGAGCTCGTGACGTTCCGCACCGAGGCCGGCAAGGAGCTGTTCGACCTCCCGGACGCCCCGCGGCCTGACGCGGACACCGACGTCCCGGTCCGGCTCCTGCCCGAGTTCGACAACGTCCTGCTCGCCCACGCCGACCGCCGCCGCGTCATCGCGGACGACCGGCTCGGCGTGGTCGTCGGCGGCAAGCCGACGGTCCTGGTGGACGGCTTCGTCGTCGCCACCTGGGCGGTCACCAAGGAACGCACCGTCGAGGTCGAGTACATCGACGACCTGCCGCCGAGCAGGCGGAAGGCGGTCGCCGAGGAGTGCGACCGCCTTCAGGACTGGATCAGGACGTGAAGTCCCGCAACGGCTTCCACCACGCCGGGTGGTCGCGGTACCAGGCGACCGTGTCCGCGAGGCCCTGCTCGAACGACACCAGCGGCTCGTAGCCGAGCTCCTCGCGGATCTTCGTGTCGTCGAGCGCGTACCGCAGGTCGTGCCCGAGCCGGTCGGCCACCCGCTTGACCAGGGCCGGCCCCGCACTGCACAGGTCCAGCAGCGCCTCGGTGATCTGCAGGTTGGTGCGCTCGTTGCCGCCGCCGACGTTGTAGACCTCGCCGGACCGCCCCGAGGTCAGCACCAGCTGGATCGCCCGGCAGTGGTCGGAGACGTGCAGCCACTCCCGCACGTTCGACCCGTCCCCGTACAGCGGCACCTGCAGGCCGTTGAACAGGTTCGTGATGAACAACGGGATGAGCTTCTCCGGGTGCTGGTACGGCCCGTAGTTGTTGGAGCAGCGCGTGATCGACACGTCGAGCCCGTGCGTGCGCCAGTACGAGCGGGCGACCAGGTCGCTCGACGCCTTCGAGGCTGCGTACGGGGAGTTCGGCAGCAGCGGCCAGGTCTCCGTCCACGCGCCCTCGTCGATCGACCCGTACACCTCGTCGGTCGACACGTGCACGACCCGCGAGACCCCGGTGCGGCGACAGGCCTCCAGCACCGTCTGCGTGCCGAGGACGTTGGTGAGCACGAAGTCCGCGGCGGCCGTCAGCGAACGGTCCACATGCGACTCGGCGGCGAAGTGCACCACGGCGTCGTGGCCGGGCAGCAGCTCCAGCAACAGCTCCAGGTCGCAGATGTCGCCCTCCACGAACGTCATCCGCGGGTGCGACTCGGGCAGGTTCGCGCGGTTTCCCGCGTACGTCAGCTTGTCCAGCACGGTGACGTGCGCGTCCTCGTAGCCCGCGTACCCGCCGTCGAGCAGAGTGCGGGCGTAGTGCGAGCCGATGAACCCGGCAGCGCCGGTGACCAGCAGCTTCACGCCGCCACCTCCACATGTGCGTCGTCACCGACGACCAGCCGGTGTTGTTTCGCCGAGCCGACCCGGGCCTTGCGCCCGATCAACGAGGTCTCGATGCCGGACACGTCGTGCACGTGGGCACCGGACAGCACGATCGAGTCGGACACCCCGGACTCGGTGATCCGGCAGTCCGCCCCGATCGCCGTGTACGGGCCGATGATCGACTCCTCGACGAGCGTGCCGGCGCCGATGATCGCGGGCCCGACGATGCACGACCGGACGACGCGGGCGCCCTCCTCGACCACGACGTCCCCGATGAGGGTGCTCTCCTCGTCGACGATGCCCTGGACGTCGGTGCGCAGCCGTTGCAGCACCTCGCGGTTGCACTCCAGCACGTCCTCAACCTTCCCGGTGTCCTTCCAGAACCCCGAGTAGATCCGCGCCCGCACGTCGCGGTCGTTCGTCACCAGCCACTGCAACGCGTCGGTGATCTCGAGCTCACCGCGCCACGACGGCTCGATCGCGTCCACGGCCTCGTGGATGCGCGGGGTGAAGAAGTACACGCCGATCATGGCGAGGTCGCTGCGCGGCTCCTGCGGCTTCTCGACCAGCCGCGTCACGCGCGAGTTCTCGTCCACCTCGGCGACGCCGAACGCCCGCGGGTCCGGCACCTTGTAGACGACGACCTGAGCGGACGTCCGGTTCGCCGCGAACTCGTCGGCGATCTCGGAGATCCCCTCGACGAGCATGTTGTCGCCCAGGTACATCACGAAGTCGTCGTCGCCGAGGAACGGCCGCGCGATCTTCACGCAGTGCGCGAGCCCGAGCGGCGCGTCCTGCGGGATGTACGTGATCGCCACGCCCAGGGCGGATCCGTCGCCCAGCACGTCGGAGATCTCGTGAGCGCGGTCGCCGACGATGATGCCGATCTCGGTGATCCCGATCTCGCGCAGGTTGTCGACCACGTACTCGAGGACGGGCTTGTTGGCGATCGGGATCAGTTGTTTCGGCATCGAGTAGCTGAATGGTCGCAGGCGTGTTCCCGCGCCTCCGGACAGCACCAGGGCTTTCATGGAACGTCTCCTCCACCGTCACGTGGAACCGAGGTTCGCCGCCCCTGGTAGACCGCAACTGGAGAACGACCTAAAACGCGAAGAAGGGCCCGCGCTGCTCCAGCGCGGGCCCTTCCGTCGAGATCAGACCTACCGGTCGGTCATCGGCATGCCCGACGGGGGCGTCGGCGCGTCGCCCATGCGGGCACCGACGTTCTGGGGCACCTCCTGCGACGCGCGCGGCATCGGGGACTGGGCCTGCGCCTCGTCCTGCACGCGGGTCAGCCAGCCCTCCCAGCGCTGCTGCATCGGGCGGACCAGGCCGCCGCCGACACCGATGACGATCACGCCGGCCACGGTGGCGAGCACCGCGATGAGGACCGGCATGGTCACCGAGATGGCGATGCCCAGCTGGTTGAGCGCCGCGATGATGCCGAGCGCCATCACGAAGCCGTAGGTGATGTTGCCCATGAGCTTCGTGTACGAGCGCTGCCCGAGCGCGCCGGTCACGAGGCCCTTGAGGGCGGTGCCGATCGCGGACGCGACGATCACGAGCACCAGCGCGACGACGATGCGCGGCAGGTACGCGATGACCTCGTTGAGCAGCGTGCTGACCGGGTTCGAGGCGCCGAAGACGCCGAACGCCAGCTGCAGCGCGATGAGCAGCACGAAGTAGTACACGATCTTGGAGATCAGACCGGAGGCGTCCATCGACGACTGCCGCATCGCGCCGTTGAGGCCCGACCTGTCGACCAGCTTTTCGAAGCCGACGCGCTTGAGCAGGAACTGGACGCCCTTGGCCAGTGCCTTGGCGATAAACCAGCCGATGAGCAGCACGACGAGGAAGCCGAGCAGCTTCGGCACGAACGTGGCGATCATCGCCCACGCCTGGCCCAGGCCCTCGGTGATTTGCGAGCCCACGGGCCCCTCCTAGAACAAAAGTTGCGGTGAGTGAAGATCCGACCGTCTGATCGTTTCGCGGATCACACCGCCGTTCAACTTCGACACTGCTACACGAAAGGGTGGCTGACGTGGATTTTTGTCTCAATACAGTCCAGAGTGGAAGGACCGGTGGGGACCGGGGAGAGGGAAGGGCCCGCCACGCTCCGTGGCGGGCCCTTCCACATTCCTCCCGCCGGTCGCTAGGGCCGCGCGGAGAACCCGCGGCCGTCCAGGTAGGCCTGGATGCCCTCCGGTGACAACGTCAGCGCCGAGCCGCCCTGCCCGTCCTTCGGCACGTCCGGCCTCGGGTCGCCGGCGCACTCGGAACTGCTGCCCGGCAGCGCCCCGTCGACGAGGTACCGGTTGACCTTCTCGTCCACGCACTTGTTGCCGCCGTTGTAGAGGCCGTGCTTGCCCTCGTCGGTGACGGTGATCAGGTTGTGCCCGAGCCGCCGCGCCATCGCCGGGCCGCCCGCGTACTGGGTCTGCGTGTCGCCCTCGGACTGCACGACGACGCCGATCGGGTAGCCCTCGCGCGCGAGCTTGACCGGTGCCTCCGGCGGCGTGAACGCGCGGAACGTGCACGTCATGGGCGCGGCCCGCACGATCCCGAAGCCGTAGGGGTAGCGCTCGCGGAACATCCGCATGTCCTCGTAGTAGACGTGCAGTTCCGTCGGCCAGTCCGACTCGCAGGTGACCGTGTCGAACACCCCGGAGCGCAGTTCCTGCAACCCGGTCTTCGTGAGCACCTGCCCGGCCTTGGCGCCCTCGGCGTTCGCGGGCTGCTCCCCGGACCGCAGCTTGGTCACGATCGACGCCAGGTCCGACCACAGTGGACGGTAACGGGCGCCGACGCCCACCGCGCCGTCGAAGGAGGACTGGTCGTACTCGCCGACCGGCGTGGCGCGCAGCTTCACCGCGACCTTCTCGACCTCGGCGAGCACCTCGTCCCGCGACTTGCCGAGCCCGAACTTCTCGGCGCGCTCCCCCACCCACGCCGCCCACGCCTCGACGTCCTGCCGGTAGGCGATGGCCTGCTGGCGGAACTGCTCGTGCCAGATCCACTCCGGGTGCACCGCGGAGTCGAGCACGCTGCGGTCGAGCCGGCCGGGGAACATCGTCCCGTACACGGCGCCGAGGTACGTGCCGTAGGAGTAGCCCAGGTAGTTGATCTTCGCCTCGCCGAGGACGGCCCGGACGACGTCCATGTCCCGCGCGGTGTTGGCGGTGCTGATGAACTGCCGGATCCCGCCGCCCGAGATCTGGCAGGCCTCCTCGGCCTCGCGGGCCTCGGCCGCCCACTTGCCGAACTCGCCGTCCGCGGGCCGGGACTCGGGCGCGGCGATCGCGGGCGCGCTGCGGCAGTTCAGCGCCGTCGAGCCGCCGACACCGCGCGGGTCGATGCCGATCAGGTCGTAGACCTGCGCGAGCTCGGACTTCATCAGGAACAGCGGCAGCCCGAGCCCCGAACCGCCAGGTCCACCCGGATTGGTGAACAGCACGCCGCGCCTGCGGTCGGCGGCCGCGGCCTTCCTGCGGCTGACCGTCAGGTTGATCCTGTCCCCGCCCGGTTTCGCGTAGTCGAGCGGCGCGACGAGCGTGGTGCACTCCAGTTCGGCGAGTTTTCCGCTGCACGGCGCCCACTTGACCGGTTGTGCGTGGAACTCGGTGAGGGGGTCGGGAGGATCGGCCGAGGCGATCGCAGTCGTCGTCAGCAGGGTCACCACGCTCAGGGCGAGTACCGGGAACCTGTGCAAGATCGAACCTCCGCGCCGGACCGAAAGATCTCTGCTGCCCGAAGGTATGGGGGTTCACACGGGTCCATGGGTTCTGTCACCCGTACCGGTGATGGGGCTCGACTGGCCCTAAGCTGCGGGTATGACCAGCAGCAAGGCGAAGGAGGAGCACCCGCCGACGCTCTCCGCCCGCACCATGCGCAAGATCGAACGCGCGTCGGGTTCGCTCGCGACCGCCAGCGTGTCCGAGATGGAGCGGCGGCTGCCGTGGTTCGCCCGGATGCCCGCGGACCAGCGGGCGAGCGTCCTGCTGCTGATCCAGAACGGCGTCGCTGGGTTCTGCGAGTGGCTGCACGACCGGCAGCAGGCGATCCGGCTGACGGCGGACGCGTTCCGCAGCGCCCCCAAGGACATCTCCCGCTGGGTCAGCCTGCGCCAGACCGTCGAGCTGGTCAGGATCGCGCTGGAGCTGTTCGAGGGGCAGCTGCCGGAGATGGCGGCCGACGACGCCGAGCGCGCGCTGCTGATGGAGGGCGTGCTGCGGTACGGGCGGGAGATCGCGTTCTCCGCCGCCACCTCCTACGCGGCGGCCGCCGAGGCGCGCGGCGCGTGGGACGCCCGGCTGGAGGCGCTGGTCGTCGACGGCATCGTGCGTGGCGACCCCGAGGAGTCGCTGCTCTCCCGCGCGGCGGCGCTGGGCTGGGACCCGGCGCTGGAGGCGACGGTGCTGGTCGGCAACCCCGGCGGCGAGGACCCGCCCGCGATCATCTACTCGGTGCGCAGCAAGGCGGCCCGCGCCGGGCGGCCGGTGCTGCTGTCCGTGCAGGGCTCGCGGCTGGTCGTCGTGCTCGGCGGGCCGACGGAGACCGGGGAGGACGTGCTGGGGCGCATCGCCGAGGGCTTCGGCGAGGGGCCGGTCGTGGCCGGCCCGACGGTGGCCAGCCTGTCCGAGGCCCACCGCAGCGCCAGTGACGCGCTGAGCGGCCTGCGCGCCGTGGTCGGCTGGCCCGCCGCGCCCCGGCCCGTCCGATCGCTCGACCTGCTGCCGGAACGGGCGCTGGCGGGCGACCCGGAGGCCGAGTGGCAGCTGGTGGACCGGGTCGCCCGGCCGCTGGAGGACGCGGGCGGCGCGCTGCTGGAGACCGTGGACGCGTTCCTGGAGGTCGGGGGCGTGCTGGAGACGTGCGCGAAAAGACTGTTCGTGCACCCGAACACGGTCAGATATCGCCTTCGGCGCGTTCAGGAAATGACGGGAAGAAATGCACATGACGCTCGAGACGCGCTTGTGCTTCGCGTCGCATTGTCTGTAGGACGCCTAGCGCGCTCCCGGGGCCTGTGGTAGCGAACGGCCTGTGACGGACTTCGCACACAGCCGTTGGGGTGAGGGCCGAACGACCTCGGATAGCGCTGAGCTGGGGTTACGTCGCGGAGCGTTCACCTGGGAGTCACTTTTGTAGGGTCTCTACAAATACGATCGCCGTACTTCGTTCTTCACGACATGGGGTACCGGTGGGTTCACCGGCTTTAGTAATCGACGTGATCGCACTCCTCGCGCCCGGACAAGGGTCCCAGACGCCCGGCATGCTCACCCCCTGGCTCGAACTGGAGGGGGCGGAGAAGCAGGTCCGGACGTGGTCGGAGATCACGGGCCTGGACCTGGTGCGCCTCGGCACCACCGCGGAGGCCGACGAGATCGTCGACACCGCGATCACCCAGCCGCTGGTCGTGGCTCTCGCCGTGCTCGCGTTCGGTGAGCTGCGCAAGCGCGTGGAACTGCCCTCCGCCGTGATCGTCGGTGGCCACTCGGTCGGCGAGCTCGCCGCGGCCGCCGTCGCGGGCGTCATCAGCGCCGACGACGCCGTCGCCCTGGCCGCCGTGCGCGGTGCCGCGATGGCGCAGGCGTGCGCCCTGGAGCCGACCGGCATGGCCGCGGTGCTCGGCGGCGACGAGCTGGAGGTGCTCGCGCGCCTCGAGGAGCTCGGTCTCGTGCCCGCGAACCGCAACGGCGCCGGCCAGATCGTCGCGGCCGGTCCGCACTCCGCGCTCGACGCGCTCGTCGAGAACCCGCCCGGCCCGGCGAAGATCCGCAAGCTGGCCGTCGCGGGCGCGTTCCACACCAAGTACATGGCGCCCGCGGAAGACGCCGTGCGCGCGCGTGCCGCCGAAGTGACCACGCAGGACCCGTCGCTGCCGCTGGTGTCCAACAAGGACGGTCAGCTCGTCACCGAGGGCGCCGAGGTGCTCTCGCGCCTGGTCACCCAGGTCACGAGCCCCGTCCGCTGGGACCTCTGCCAGGCCACCTTCGTCGAGAAGGGTGTCGCGGGCTCGCTCGAACTGCCGCCCGCCGGCGTGCTGACGGGTCTCGCCAAGCGTGCGATGAAGGGCACCGCGACCCTCGCCCTCAAGACCCCCGACCAGCTGGAGAAGGTCTCGGAGCTCATCGAGACCGTTGGAGCCGATAAGTGACGACCTTCCAGGCCCCGCAGGCAGCCGCGGGTAGCCGCATCATCGGGCTCGGCAGCTACCAGCCCGAGACCGTCGTGAGCAACCACGACCTCGCCGCGCGCATGGACACCTCGGACGAGTGGATCCGCGAGCGCGTCGGCATCGTGAACCGGCGCGTGGCCGCGAAGGACGAGGGTGTCGTCGACATGTCCGTCCTCGCGGGCACGAAGGCGATCGAGGACGCGGGCCTCACCCCGGAGGACATCGGCGGCGTGATCGTGGCGACGTGCACCATGCCGTCGACCATCCCGAACGCCGCCGCGCAGGTCGCCACCCGCCTCGGCATCAAGGCCGCGGCCGCGTTCGACCTGAACGCCGCGTGCGCGGGCTTCTGCTACGCCGTCGCGACGGCCGCGGACATCGTCCGCGCCGGCACCGTGAAGAACATCCTCGTCATCGGTGCCGAGAAGCTCACCGACTGGACCCACCAGGACGACCGCTCGACCGCGATCATCTTCGCGGACGGCGCGGGTGCCGTCGTGGTCGGCGCCGGTGAGACGAACGAGATCGGCCCCGTCGCGTGGGGCTCGGACGGCAGCATGTCCGAGGTCATCCGCATCGACGACCGCGACTCGTTCATCCACCAGGAGGGCCAGACGGTCTTCCGGTGGGCCACGACCCAGATCGCCCCGGTGGCGCTGCGCGCCGCCGAGCTCGCGGGTGTCGAACTGTCCGACGTGGACGTGTTCGCCCCGCACCAGGCCAACCTCAGGATCATCGAGGCCATCGCCAAGCGCCTGCACAAGAATGGTGCGCGCGAGGACCTGAAGATCGCTCGAGACATCGTCGAATCCGGCAACACCTCCTCGGCCTCGATCCCCATGGCACTGGACCACATGAGGTCGGCGGGCGAGATCTCCTCGGGAGATGTCGTGCTGATGGTCGGTTTCGGCGCGGGCCTGTCCTACGCGGGACAGGTGGTCCGGTGCCCATGAGTTCTTCCACCGTTTCAATCGAAAGGGAACTTCAGTGAGCGACAACGTCCTGTCCGGTCTTGCCGAGATCGTCGAAGAGGTCGCCGGCGTTGCCGCCGACGACGTCACCGCTGAGAAGTCCTTCGTGGACGACCTCGACATCGACTCGCTGTCGATGGTCGAGATCGCCGTCCAGGCTGAGGACAAGTTCGGCGTGAAGATCCCGGACGACGAGCTGGCCAACCTCAAGACCGTTGGTGACGCGGTGAACTACATCACCAGCAACAAGTGACTTCGGGCATCGAGGTCGTCATCACCGGGCTGGGTGCCACCACCCCGCTCGGTGGTGATATCACGTCCACCTGGGACGCGCTGCTGGCCGGCAAGAGCGGGGTCCGCCCCATGACCCACGACTGGGTCGAGAAGTACGACCTGCCGGTCAAGATCGCGTCGCAGCTCGTGGTGGACCCGACCGAGGTGCTCCCCCGAGTCGAGGCACGCCGCCTGGACCGCTCCGAGCAGGTCGCCATCGTGGCGTCCCGCCAGGCGTGGTCCGACGCGGGCCACGACGACGACACCGTCGACCGCCAGCGCCTCGCCGTCATCATCGGCACCGGCATCGGCGGCGCGATCACCCTCCTGACCCAGGACGACCTCCTGGAGCAGCAGGGCCTGCGCAAGGTGTCGCCGCTGACCGTCCCGATGCTGATGCCGAACGGCCCGGCCGCCCACGTCGGCCTGGAGCTCAAGGCACAGGCGGGCGTGCACGCCCCGGTCTCCGCCTGCGCGTCGGGCGCCGAGGCCATCGCCTGGGCCTACCGCATGATCAAGTCCGGCGAAGCCGACGTGGTCGTGGCGGGCGGCGCCGAAGCGTGCATCACGGCCATCCCGGTGGCGGGCTTCTCGCAGGCCCGCACCATGAGCACCCGCAACGACGAGCCGGAGAAGGCCTCACGCCCGTTCGACACGGGCCGCGACGGCTTCGTCCTCGGCGAGGGCGCGGGCGTCATGGTCCTGGAACGCCGCGAGTTCGCCGAGGCCCGTGGCGCGAAGATCTACGGCAAGCTCGCCGGCATCGGCACCTCCGCCGACGGCTACCACATCACCGCCCCGGACCCCGAGGGCGTGGGCCAGTCCCGTGCCATCGCGGCCTCCCTGCGCTCGGGCGGCATCGACCCGGCCGACGTGGGCCACGTGAACTGCCACGCGACCTCCACCCCGGTGGGCGACGTCGCGGAGACCGTGGCGATCCGCAAGGCGATCGGCGACCACCCGGTCCTGACCGCGCCGAAGGGCGCACTGGGCCACCTGCTGGGCGCAGCAGGAGCGGTAGAGGCCATCGTCACCGTCCTCTCGATCCGCGACGGCATCGTTCCCCAGACGCTCAACCTGGAGAACCTCGACCCGGCCGTCACGCTGGACGTGGTGGCGGGCGAACCCCGCAAGATCAAGCTGGAGGCCGCCGTGAACGACTCGTTCGGCTTCGGCGGCCACAACGTGGCGCTGGCCTTCACCCCGGCTTAGCCACACGCTCCACCGCACGCCCCGGTCTGCTCCGCAGACCGGGGCGTTGTGCTGTGCGGGGAAAGGCGGCCAGGGAGAGGTGGAGGCGGGAAGGCTCGGCCCGGGGACGCCCGGCGGGGAGCCATGGCGCGGCTGGCAGGACGCGGGCCGGGAGGCGGCAGGCGGGCCAAGCGGCACGCGGACTGGGAGACGGCGGTCGGCCAAGCTGCACGCGGCTGACGGGACGCGGGGCCCAGAGACGGCAGGCGGGACGCGGGCCAGGCGACGGCGGGCGGGCCGAACGGAACGCGCAGGCGGGACGCGGCAGGCGACGGCGGGCGGGCCGAGCGAGACGCGGAAGGCGGCAGACGGGCGGCGGGAGGCGGGCGCGGGACGCGCAAGACGGGGGCGGGGTGGTGGGCGGGACGCAGCAGACGGGAGAGGCGAGGCGCGGCACGCGAGTCGTGGGATCGGTGCGATGCCGGAGGCGAGCCGAACGATTGCCGCGATGCCGCAGGCGAGCCGTCCTGAGCAAAGAGGTACCGGCGGTGGGGTCCCATCACGAGTCGCGCCATAGCTCTTGCTGCACCTGAGGAGGGGTGTCAAACCGCCACGCTTTTCGGCGGTTTGACACCCCTCCTCAGGTGTGGCCCGCTCTTGGTGCGACTTGGGATGGGACCCCACCGCCACCGCAACCAAACTACGAAACAGGCAGCCGCCCTACGCAACAGGCGTGCCATCAGCCTGCCCGCGGCGCTACCCCCTGATCAGATTGCCGGGGTCTGGGGCAGAGCCCCAGGGGAAGCACGCAAGGCGACCAGGCCGCAAGCAGAACAACCACCCGCACAAGCCGCGAACCCGCGACCAGGAGCTCAGCACTTCTCCATCTGGGGGTTCCGGTTCTCCGCCGCCTCGTCCACCTTCAACTCCCCACCCTCCCACACCAGCACATACACCACCCGCCACCGAATGCACCCCTCCGGCAACGCGGGCGGCGCCTTCGCAACGTCCTGAGTGGACACAAAAGACAGCAGCACCCGAAGCCGCCGCCCCACCACGTCCGACTCGATCCGCTGCACCACCATCCCGCCGTCGCGAGTGGTCTCGTACGCCGACATCCAGCTCGCCTCGGGCGTCCCGGACACCCGCCGGGCCGACACCACACCACGCCACGAAGCGAAGTCCCCGGCGTTGATCGCGTCGAAGTACTCCTGCAGCACCCGCTGCACCGAGGTCCGGTCCGGGTGGGTGAAGGAGTCCGGGCTCAGCCGCACCTCCGCGGACCCCGGCAGCGTGCCCACGACCGACGACTCGACCGCCGGTGTGCCCTTGGCCTCGGCCGGGCGGGCGTACACGGTCCGGCCCACCATTCCGGCCGCCACCGCGGCTCCGGTGATCACCACCACGGCCGGCACCAGCCAGCGGCTCGCCACGCTCCCCACGGCCGCCAGCCTAGTCGCACAACACGCCGAGCAGCAGAGGGCCACTCACGAAACGGGTCGCGTTACATCAAAACACAATTTTTCACTCGAACGATTACATCACACCGGAATTTACTCAGTTGCATGTAGTAAGACAATGTTTGGTACATAAAAGTCAATGGGCAATCTCCTCCAACGAATGGGTTCCAACGGGGCACTCAATACCGCCATTCGGCCGCATCAAACACGCAATTGCAGCCAATCAAGGCTTCACCCGGAGAGAGCAGTCGCCACTGCGCGTGCACGACACATCGCTGCATCCGCCTATACGTCGGACACGATCTGGAATAGCGCAGCTCAGAGGCGCCTCAGAAGCAGAACGCCAGAGTTCCGTTTAGCGGAGGCCCGAGCAGAGCCCGTCCACCGGCTGGTCAACAAACATCTCAACCGGGTGAGATGGACCCAAACCTCATCACGAGGCGTCACATACGCATCGGTAACCGACACCCTTTCGGCCACGAACAGGGGACCCATATGACTCTAACGGCGGATTCCCCATAGCCGCGGATTTGTGCGGGAATATGCCGCGTCAAACAAAACGCAAACGAGTCGGAGAGGGGAATTCGGTGGACCTCAGATACGAGGCGTACTGCTTCGCGGACCGGCAGTTCTACGATCTGCAGAGCAGCACCGAAACCACTCCCGCGGACGACTTCTCGCTCGAACTCCCCGCACTTCCGCCCGGCTGGACGACCGTCGAGCGCAACGTGTGGAGGCACCACCACCCGAACGGTGTGGAGCTCCCCCGGCAGGGGTGGAAGATCCACGTCTCCGCCGGTCTCGACAACGCCGGCCGGGTGCTGAAGGCGACCTTCGACCACTGCGTCGAGCGGCGCGTCCCCTTCAAGTACCTGCAGACCGTCTCGATCGTGCTGGCCCGCAACTCGAAGTACGCCCCGCGCGACGGCAGCGGCAAGCTCATCACGATCTACCCGGCGGACGCCGAGCAGCTCGAGACCCTCTGCACCGAGCTCGCGCAGGTCCTCGACGGTGAGCACGGGGCCTACATCCTGAGCGACCTCCGCGTCGGCAGGGGTCCGCTCTACGTGCGCTACGGCGGGTTCGCCGAGCAGTGGCTGGAGATCGACGGCCGGCAGGTGCTCGCGATCGAGGGCCCGGACGGCGAACTGGTGGCGGACACGCGCAAGCCGGTGTTCAGCCTCCCCGAGTGGATCGAGCTGCCCGCCTTCCTCGAGCCGCACCTCGCCGAGCGCAACGCAGGCGACGCGGACAAGTTCCCCTACCAGATAAAGAGTTCGCTGCACTTCTCCAACGGCGGCGGCGTCTACCTCGCGACGCGCAAGAGCGACGGCAAGGAGGTCGTGCTCAAGGAGGCGCGGCCGCACGCCGGGCTCGACCGCGAGGGCCGCGACGCGGTGGCGCGTCTCGAACTCGAGCACGAGATCCTCACGAAGCTGCACGGCATCGACGGCGTTCCCGAGGTGTACGACCGCTTCACCGAGTGGGAGCACCTGTTCGTGGCCATGGAGTTCATGCCGGGGCGTTCGCTCGGGCAGTGGCTCGGCCACAACTACCCGTTGACACACAAGGACACCACGCCCGAACTCCTCGAGAACTACCGCATCAGGGCACAGGAGCTCATCACCAAGGTCGAGCGCCTCGTCGAGAAGGTGCACGAGCGCGGCGTCGTCTTCGGCGACCTGCACACGATGAACATCCTGGTCGACGAGGACGACAACGTCTCGCTCATCGACTTCGAACTCTCCTCGACCATCGAGGACGTGCACCGACCGACGCTCGGCGCACCCGGTTTCCAGGCGCCGAAGGACCGCGAGGGCTTCGACATCGACGCCTACCCGCTGGCCGCGCTCAAGCTGTGGATCTTCCTGCCGCTCAACGCGGTGCTGGAGCTCGCGCCGGCCAAGCTGCGCCAGCACGTCCATGTCATCGCGGACCGGTTCGGCCTGGGCGACGACTACCAGCGGCAGATCCTCGACGTGCTCACCCCGCGCGTCGACCCGCCGGCCGATCCCGCGTTCACCGCGTTCGACGACGAGAACCCGGACTGGTCGGTGGTGCGCAAGGAGATCGCCGCGGCGATCCTGCACAGCGCGACACCGCACCGCAGGGACAGGCTGTTCCCCGGCGACATCGAGCAGTTCGAGACCGGCGGCCTCGGCTTCGGCCACGGTGCCGCGGGTGTGCTGCACGCGCTCGCGGAGAGCGGCGAGGGCCGCTACCCCGAGCACGAGGAGTGGCTGGTCGAGGCGGTCCGCAACGACCCGCCCCAGCAGCCCGGCTTCTTCACCGGCGCCCACGGCATCGCGCACGTGCTGGAGAACTTCGGCCACCACGACCTCGCGACCGAGATCGTCGAGCGCTACGCCCCGCTCGTCCGCACCACGCGGGACCACGGGCTCGGCGCCGGCCTGTCCGGCATCGGCCTCAACCTGCTGCACTTCGCGAACGAGCGCGGCGACCAGAACTTCACCGACCAGGCCGAAGAGCTGGCCGAACGGCTCGCGAAGCAGCTCTCCGAAGCCCCGCCGCCCGGCGACACGGCGAGGGCGGGCCTGCTGCACGGCTGGTCCGGTCCCGCCCTGTTCTTCCTGCGCCTGTTCGAGCACACCGGACACGAGCGCTGGCTCGACCTGTCCGAACAGGCGCTCGAACGCGACCTGGCCGAGACGATGGTCGCACTGGACGGTTCACTGCAGGTCCGCGACGGGACGTTCCGAAGCCTGCCCTACGTCGGCATCGGCGGCGCGGGAATCGCGCTGGTGCTCACGGAGTTCGCGAAGGCGGCACCGGAACGTCCCTGCGCGGCAAGGCTTCCCGAGCTGCTCGACGGCTGCACCGGCGAGTTCGTCATCCAGCCCGCGTTCACGCTCGGCAGGGCCGGGCTGATGGCCACCCTCGCCCACGCGACGAGGCACCGGCCCGACGAGCGCCTGGAACGCTCCGTCCAGCGGCACCTCAAGGCACTCGGCTGGCACGCCGTGCGCTACGGCGGCGGGCTCGCGTTCCCCGGGGTGCAGCTGCGCCGGCTCTCCATGGACCTCAACACCGGCGGTGCGGGCGTGCTGCTCGCCATCGCCTCCACAGTGGACGGACGTCCACCACTCCCCTTCCTCGGAAGGGCCCAGACCCCGGCCCGCTCGGGCCGGTAGCAAGAAGATCGATTCCTCGAATTAGGAGACAGTCATGGGCTTCATCCTCGACCTGCAGGACATCGAGACCCCCGAGGCGCCGAGCAACGTGCTCGCGGGCGGCGGCCACGGTGGCGGCGGCGGCTCCACGACCGCGTCCAACGCGTCGCTGCTGCTCCCCTGCTCGCACAGCACCGTCAGCCTGCTGGCCTGCTGACCTGCGCTTCAACTGCAACACCGCGGTGAGTGAGCGGCATAGGCGAAGTATGCCGCTCACCCTCCGACTGCAGGGCCCGGCAGCCGGCCAGCTGTCGGGCCCTCGCTCATGATGCGCCCTGAACACCCCCGGAGGAACAGCCGATGGCCAAACCAGGTGACGCCCTGCTGTTCTCCGTGATCCGCCGCGACCACCGTCCGTGGGCGCTGCTGCTCAACGCCGCGGTCACCACGACCGGCGGCCTGCTGCTCCCCGCCGCGCTCGCCGACGCCGTCGACATGGCCCTGAGCGGGACGTTCGTGCTGGTCACGATCGTGTGGCTGCTCGCGCTGGCGGCCGTCGAGATCATCGGTGACGCCATCGGCGTGGTGCTCGCCGCGAGCACCACGAGCCGGGCGACGGCCTTCCTGCGCCGCAAGCTCTCCCGGCGACTCCTCACCCTCGGCCACCCCTCCCCGTTCGCCGCCGGTGACGCGGTGAGCCGGGTGACGGGCGACTGCGGCAACGCGGGCGGCATCGCCGTCACGATGATCACCCTCGTCGTCACCGCCGTGTCCTCGGCGGGTGCCGTGGTCGCGCTGGCGTTGCTGGACTGGCGGCTCGCGGCCGTGTTCGTGCTGAGCGTCCCGCTGGCGGGGTTGCTGATCCGCACGCACATGCGCATGACGGCCGACGACGTGCTGACCTACCAGGAGGTCTCCGGTGAGGTCTCGGCACGGCTGCTCGACTCCGTGTCCGGTCTGCGCACGATCGCGTCCGCCGGCATCGCCGACCGGGAGGCGGACCGCGTGCTGGAGCCGCTGCCCCGGCTCGCCGCGGCCGGCGCCGGCATGTGGCGCACGCAGGCGAGGATGATGTGGCGGGCCGGGTTGCTGCTGCCCGCCGTCGAGGTGGCGGTGCTCACCGCCGCCGGTTTCGGCGTGATGCAGGGCAGGCTGAGCACGGGTGACGTGCTCGCCGCCCTCGGCTACGCGGCCCTGGGCATGGGGATCGTCGGCCAGATGACCCAGCTGACCGTGCTCGAACGGACCCGCGCCAGCGCCACCAGGATCGCCGAGGTCCTCGACACCCCCGTGCCGAAGAGGCCTGTCGCTAAGGCGTCCAACGGTGTCATCGAGCTGCGGAACGTCAGCGTCGAAGGCGCGCTGCACGACGTGAACCTGATGATCCCGGCCGGCATGTTCGTCGCGGTCGTCGGCAGTTCCGGCGCGGGCAAGTCGACGCTGGCGGCGGTGCTCGGTGGACTGTCCGCTGTGGACTCGGGCGAGGTGCGCGGTCACGACGCGGTCGGCTACGCGTTCGAACGTCCCGCCTTGCTGGGCACGACGATAGGCCGTTCGATCGGCTACGGGACGGACGCAGACGAGGTCCAGGTCAGGGACGCCGCCGTCGCCGCCCAGGTGCACAACGTGCTCATCCGGCTGCCCCAGGGCTACGAGACCCCGGTGGCCGACGCCCCGCTGTCCGGCGGTGAGGCGCAGCGGATAGGTCTGGCCCGCGCGATCGTCCGGGATCCGGACGTGCTCGTGCTCGACGACGCGACCGCGAGTCTGGACACCGTGACCGAGGCCGAAGTGGACAAGGCGCTCACCACGGCCCTGCCCGACAGGACGCGGATAGTGGTGACGCACCGCCCGGCCACGGCCGCGAGGGCGGATTTCGTGGTGTGGATGGAGAACGGCCGGATCAGGGGCACCGGCAGCCACGGGGCCCTGTGGCACAACGAGCACTACCGAGCCGTGTTCACCGGGGGCGAGTGATGCGCTTCTACCTCTCCACGCTGGCAGGACACCGCCGAGGCGTGCTGGTCCTGCTCGGCTGGTCGCTGCTCGAGGGCGTTCCCGCGTTCTTCGGCGGCAGGCTCGTCGGCACCGCCGTCGACAGGGGCTTCGCGGCCGGGAACCCGCTGGCCGGCGTGCTGTGGCTGCTCGCGTTCGCCGCACTCGCGGTGGCCGGCGCGCTGGGCCAGCGGCAGGTGTTCGCCCGGCTCGGCTCCGTCGTCGAACCGATGCGCGACGCCCTGGTCGCACGGGTCGTGCGGGGCGTGCTGAACGACCCGACGCATCGCCGCACCCCGGACGCCAGCGCGGTCGCCATGATCACCCGGCACGTCGAGGTGGTCCGCGACGCCACCGCGGGCGTGCTGGTGCAGGCCCGTGCGCTCCTGGTCACGACGGTGGCCGCGCTGGTCGGCCTCGCGACGACGGCCGCCGCGCTGATCTGGCTGGTCGTGCTCCCGATCGTGGCCGCGCTGGTGCTCTTCGGGTTGATGCTCCCGTCGCTCGCCCAACGGCAACGCGACGCCGTGATCGCCGACGAACGCACGGCGGAGGCGTCCGGCGCGGTGCTGAGCGGACTGCGCGACGTGGCCGCCTGCCACGCTTCCTCCGAGGCCTACCGGGACATCGCGACGCAGGTCGACCTGCAGGCCAGGGCCGCGGTCACCGTCGCGTGGGCCAACTCGTTGCGCGCCACGGTGATCGCGCTGGGCGGCTTCGCGCCCGTGGCGCTGCTGGTGGCGTTCGCTCCCCCGCTGGTCGCGTCCGGGCAGCTCACGACGGGTGCGGTCCTGGCAGCGGTCGTCTACCTGACCACCAGCGTGAACCCCGCGCTGCACGGCCTCGCCCGCACGACCAGCACGGTCGTGATGCGGTTGATGGTCGCACTCAAACGACTTCAGGAAGCGGCACCGCGCACGGACGTTCAGGCGGGCACCGAGAGCCCGGCCACCAGCGAGTTCGTGCTGCGGGACGTGACGTTCGGCTGGAGCCCGGACGCGGAACCGGTGCTGCGCGGCCTGTCGCTCGACCTGCGTCCCGGCGACCACCTGGCGGTCGTCGGCCCGTCCGGCATCGGCAAGTCCACAATGGCCGGTCTGCTCACCGGGCTGATGCCACCGGACCACGGCCACGTGCTGTTCGGCGGAGCGCCGGTCCACCGGGTGACGCCGGCGATCCGGCACCACGCGATCGCGCTGATCCCGCAGGAGACGTACCTGTTCACCGGCACCGTGCGGGAGAACCTCGCGCTTCTCGCGCCGTGGGCGACCGACGACGAACTGGTCGAGGCGGCGAAGAAGGTTGGCGCCGAACGACTTCTGGACAGGATCGGCGGCCTGGACGGGACACTCGGCCACGGTGGTGAAGGACTTTCCGCTGGTGAGGCACAGCTTCTCGCGCTCGCGCGGGTCTACGTGACGTCCGCGGGCGTCGTCGTCCTCGACGAGGCGACCTCACACCTCGACCCCGCCGCCGAAGCCAGGGTCGAACGGGCTTTCGCGGAACGGCAAGGGGTTCTCGTGGTGATCGCGCACCGGCTGAGCTCGGCGCTGCGGGCGAACCGCGTGCTGGTCATGGACGGCGGCAGGCCGTTGCTCGGCACGCACGAGCACCTGCTCAGGACGTCCGCGCTCTACGGGCGGCTCATGCTGGCCTGGGATCCCACGCACCGAGTGGAAACCCCGCTGCCCAAACGGTGAGCGGGGTCCACTCAGGACTAGCCGACGCGGTGCAGCCAGGTGACCGGCGCGCCGTCTCCCGCACGGCGGAACGGTTCCAGGGCGTCGTCCCACGCCGCGCCGAGCAGTTCGTCGACGCCGTGCGCGAAGGACTCACCGCCACGAGCCCGGACCGCGAGTGCACGCAGCTGGTCCTCGTTCACGACGATGTCACCGTTGGCCGAGGTTCTGGCATGCCAGAGCCCCAGCACGGGCGCGAAGCAGAAGCGCTCCCCGTCCTGACCGGAGGAAGGTTCCTCGGTCACCTCGAACCGGAGCATCGGCCACGCGCGCAGCGCAGCAACGAGCTTGGCGCCGGTGCCGGCGTCTCCGGTCCACGCGCATTCAGCGCGCAACTGGCCTGGTGCCGCGGGTTGCGCTGCCCACCTGAGGTCTACCCGGACACCGAGGGTGCCCGAGATCGCCCACTCGACGTGCGGACAGACCGCAGACGGCGACGAGTGGACGTAAACCACGCCACTGGTGCTGCCACGGGTGCTCACTGCTGACCTCCGCTACTCGACGAGGGACGTCTTCCCCTACGCCTTTGCCGAGTGTGAGGTGATCACCGCGAAACCCGTTCGCTGCATTCTGCCTCGACTTGAGGCATGTCCGCCATAAGAACCAGCTCGATCATCACCCGACCGGGGCAGATACAGGTCTTAAGTCCCGATCTCCCCGGCCGAGCGATGCCTGATCGTGATCTAGAGCGCGTTTACCGCGGCCACGACGTCGACCAGGCCGGTTCCCTTGTCGAACGACGAGGTGTACGGCCCGGCCGGCTGGTAGCCCGTGCCGTACTTGTGGGCGGTCGACTTCAGCGCCCGCTCGATGTCGGCGGGGGTCGCGGAAGGCTTGGCCTGGAACAGCTGTGCGACGATCCCGGCGATGTGCGGCGCCGCCATCGACGTGCCGCTGATCGTGTTGAACGTGCCGAGGTCGAGCAGTCCCGGCCCGTTCTGCGGGTCCAGGCCGGTGGCGCAGATCGGCAGGTAGAGCCGGCACGACGAGGTGATGTTCTCCCCCGGCGCCGAGATGTCCGGCCACGTCGCGGAGTCCGCGGCGAGGCCGCGCGAGGAGAAGTCGGACAGGGCGCCGTCGCGGGTGCCGGTGCCCTGGTCGTCGTAGGAGGCGACCGAGATCACGCCGGGGGTCGGGTCGACGCCGGGCGGGTTGGACAGGTTCGCGGACCCGTCACCACCGTCGTTGCCGTTCGCCCACACGACGACGACACCTTCCGCGACGAGCTGGCGCTGCAGCTTGACCGTCACCGACTCGGGGTCGAACGCGCCCCCGCCGGACGGGCCGTAGGAGTTGTTGATCACCTTGATCGGCGGGCAGGTCGCCGCGGGCACCCCGGCGCCGCACGGGGCCCGGTGGTTCTCCAGCACCCAGTTGAGCGCGGCGTCCGCGCCGAGGATGAGGATCGCCGCGCCGGTCGAGATCACGACGCCCTTCGCGCCCGGAGCGGCGCCGCGGATCACCGGGCCACCGGTGGTCTGCACGTCACCGCCGATCGCGATGCCGGTGACGTGGGTGCCGTGGCCGCCCAACGACGTCGTGTCGGTGTCCAGGAAGTTCGGCACCGGCACGATGCAGTTCGTCTGCGTCGTGCCGTCCAGGCACAGGCTCTTCAGGTTGCGGACGATCCGGCCGCCGAACGACGGGTGGGTCGGGTCGACGCCGGAGTCGATCACGGCGACGGACACGCCCTCACCGGTCAGCCCGAGGCTGGTGCGGGCGTCGAGGCCGCGGGTCGCGATGTGCGAGGTCGATCCCAGGAACTTGATCGGCCTCTGGACCTCGACGCGCGTAACGCCGGACTTCGCCCTGGCGGAGGAGATCCGCGCGGCGTCACCCCTCGCGGCGACCACGCCGATCTTGCGGAAGCTCGTGAGCTTCTGCAGGCCGGCCGCCTCGACCGCCTGTTCGGCGGCGGCGATGTCGGTGCCGTGGACGTAGACCGTGGAGGTCGGTGCGGCCGTCGCGACAGGGGAAGCGACGGCCACCAGCAGTACGGCGAGCGATGCAGCGCGTTTGTACATGGACCCTCCGTGAACATTGGCAGGCAATCCTTCTAACGAGTGATCCACATAACGGTGACGGCCATCACGCAATGTCTCGACCGAGTGCGGTGGGACGACCCCGGAGCGCTACCGTGTCCCCCCGTGCGGAAAGGTGGGGACTCGTGCGGCTGATCCGTCTGGGCGCTGAACCCTCGGCCATTGGGGCGGACGTCCGTGCCGCCCTCACGGCGTGGGGTGCGGGCACCGGAGTCCTGGGTGGTGTGGCGCTGCTCGGCGTCCAGCCCCCCGACTGCCCCGTGCCGCTCGACGCGATCGTCGTGCTGCCCAAGGGCGTTCTGGTGATCGTCGGCGTCGACCTGCCCGACCCCGGCGTGAAGCTCGAGGCCCCGCTCGGCGGCCAGTGGACGATCGACGGCTGGCCGCTCGTCTCCCAGGACGGCTCGCCCAACCCCGCGACCGAGGCCGTGGCCGCGGCGACGGCGGTGGCGCAGCGGATCCAGGCGATGCGCGCGGAACCGCTCCCGGTCAGCACGGTCGTGGCGGTCGGCCCGTTCGTCAGCCAGGTCGTGCAGCCAACGAACGACCTCAACCGCGGCGTGCGGGTGCTGCACCCCAAACCGTCCACTTTGCTCAGTGCGGCCCGCGAGCTCGCGACGTCGACGGTGCCGTGCACCGCCGACCACGCCGTGAAGCTCCTCGCGATCCTGCAGACGACCGGCACGCCACCGGAGTCGCGGTCGCTGCTGTCCGAGGGTTTCAGCGACGCGGTGTCCGACCTCGCGGCCGAGACCACGATGCTGATCCCCAAGGCCCAGCTGCGCCAGGCCGTCGGACGCAAACGCTTGCCAGGCAAGCTGACCTGGCCGTACCTCGCGGCGGCCGCACTGCTCGCACTGGTCCTCGTGGTGTGGCTGGTGGTCGCGCTTCCCGGCGACGACAAACCGGCCGACGCGACCCCCGCGCCGTCGTCCGCGCAGCCGACGACGGTGGTCGTGGACGGCACGGCGTTCGTGCCGAAGGAGATGAAGAAGGACCAGGACTGCAAGACGCAGGCGTTCGGTGACGTCAAGGCGTGGCTGACGGCGAACGACTGCGGTGTGCTGCTGCGCGCCACCTACGAGACGACGGTGCAGGACAAGCAGGCGACCGTGCTGGTCGCGGACATGGACCTCTACGACGCGCCGAGCGCGAAGGCGTTGCACGCGGTCGTCGTGCTGCCGGGATCGGGCGGCGTGCACGGTCTCGACGGCAAGCCGCTGGAGAACGCGGCGTTCGCCAACAACGTCAAGGGAAGCCACGTCACGCTGGCGTTCGCGGTGTGGGAGGGCGGTGCGGGCGACCCGTCGCTCGACCCGATCGCCAAGCAGGCGTTGCGGCTGCCCGTCAGCCGGTAGAGGCTTGAGGGCATGGTCGGACAACTTCGCTCTGTCGTGCTCGACTGCCCGAACACCTCCGAGCTCGCCTCGTTCTACGAGCAGCTGCTCGGGGCCGAACGCCTGGCTGGCGGGACCGAGGACTGGGAGGTGATCGTCGCGAACGGCACGCGGGTCGCGTTCCAGCTCGCCCCCGAGTACGAGCCGCCCACGTTCCCCGATCCGCGCGGTTCGCAGCAGTTCCACCTCGACGTGCTGGTGGAGGACATCGAGGAGGCCGAACCGAAGGTGCTGGCGCTCGGGGCCAAGCTGCTGCAGCGCGACAACGACGACACGTTCCGGGTCTACGCGGACCCGGTGGGGCACACGTTCTGCCTCGTGTGGCTCTCCTGATCCATACGATGCGGGTATGAGCCAGCCGATCCCGTTCGCCGACACCAACTTCAAGCTCGCCGTCGTCCAGGAGTTGATGTACAACCAGAACCTCCTGCCGAGGTTCGACCTGCGCGAGTACGCCGCCGCGCAGGGCTTCACCTACGACGAGAGGAGCTTCGGGGCGGTGCCCGAGGCGCTGGCCTACTTCGAGGCCCTCGAGGTCCCCGCCGAGCTCGCCGGCGAGATCACCGAGATCTACATGGACGGCGGCAACGAGATCTACCTCGAGATCGCGCCGGGCTGGGACGGCGAGGACGGCCTGTTCGACGTCGACGAGTTCGCCGACGTGCGGCACTTCCCGAATCTGAAGTCCATGACACTGCTCTACACGGGCAACCAGGAGGCGCTGGAGGCGCTGCGCGCCCGCGGGATCGAGGCGGACTGGCTCTGAGGCACCCCCTCTGCCTCGTGTGGCTTTCTTGATCCGGGCCTACTGTGGCGGCCATGGACTTCGACGTCATCGTCATCGGTGGTGGACCCGTAGGTGAGAACGTGGCCTGGCGGACGGCCGCGGGAGGCCTGTCCACCGCCATGATCGAGAAGGAACTGGTCGGCGGCGAGTGCTCGTACTGGGCCTGCATGCCCTCGAAGGCGTTGCTGCGCTCCGGGCACGCGCTCGCCGCCGCCCAGCGGGTCAAGGGCGTGGTCGGCGGGTCGCTCGACCCGGCCGCGGTGCTGGAGCGGCGCACCGGCTTCACCTCCAACTGGGACGACACCGGTCAGGTCAAGTGGGCCGAGTCCGAGAACATCCACGTCCTGCGGGGCGACGGTGAGGTCACCGGCGAGCGCGAGGTCACCGTGCGCGGGGCGGACGGCGAGACGGTGTACCGCGCGCGCCAGGCCGTCGTGGTGTGCACCGGCAGCGTGCCGAAGATGCCGCCGCTGGACGGCATCGACGACACTCCCGTGTGGACCTCGCGTGACGCCACGTCGGCCCGCGAGGTGCCGGACTCCCTGGTCGTGCTCGGCGGTGGTGTCGTCGGCGTCGAGATGGCGCAGGCGTGGGCGCGGCTGGGGTCGCAGGTCAAGCTCGTCGTGTCCGGCGACCGGCCGCTGCCGAAGATGGAGGACTTCGTCGGCCCTCTGGTCGTCGAGGGTCTGGAGGCGGACGGCGTCGAGGTGTTGCTGGGCGGGCGTGCGGCGGCGATCAAGCCGGGTGAGCTGACGTTGCAGGACGGCCGGACGGTGCAGGGCTCGCACATCCTCGTCGCGACGGGCCGGGTGCCCGCGACCAAGGACGGCAAGCCGCTGACCATCGACGACTCCGGGCTGGTGTCCGGCGTGGACGGCCGCTGGCTGTACGCGGCCGGCGACGTCACCGGGCGCGCGTTGCTGACGCACCAGGGCAAGTACCAGGGGCGCGCGGTCGGCACGGCGATCCTGGAGCGCTCCCGCGGGTTCGAGCCGAAGGAGCGGTCGGCGGGGCAGGCGTGGGCCGACCACGTGGCGGTGCCGCAGGTCGTGTTCACCGACCCCGAGGTGGCGTTCGTCGGCCACACCGCCGAGCAGGCGCGGGCCGCCGGGCGTGACGTCAAGGTCGTCGACCTCGACATCGCGGTCGCAGGGTCGTCGCTGCACGCCGACGGCTACAAGGGCAAGACCCGCATGGTCGTGGACGAGCGGACGCGGACGCTGGTCGGTGTCACGTTCGTCGGCCAGGACGTGGCCGAGCTGCTGCACTCGGCCACCGTCGCGATCGTCGGCGAGGTCACCGTCGACCGGTTGTGGCACGCGGTGCCCTCGTACCCGACGATCAGCGAGGTCTGGCTGCGGCTGCTCGAGTCCTACGGCCTCTGAGGCTCCAGCACGGAGCCGAGCATGCCGGTGAGCAGCTCGTCCGCCGTGCCGACCACGTGCGCGCGGTCGTCCTCGTCGACCCGTTCGGCGAGCTTGAACAACGCGTCCGCGGTCTGCACGGCGATCCGGAACGTCAGCACGACCGGGGCGTCGCCGTGCGCGCCGAACCGGCCGACGAACATCTCGGCGAGCCGTTCGGCCATCAGCTCGTACTGGTCGACGCTCGAGTCGAGGCGGTGGCTGTCCAGCATGTCGCTGAACCGGACGCGCCCGAAGCCGGGCACGTCCGCCAGCATGCGCGTGTAGACCGCGACGACCTGCCGGGTGGCCTCGCGCCACGTGTCCGCGATCAGGTCCTCGGTGAACAGCTCCTCGACTTCGCGGAGGTAGTTCTCCATACCTCGAAGTGCCAGAGCGTGCACGACAGATCGTTTGTCGGAGAAGTACTGATAGAAAGAACCAATGGGCACTCCGGCCACGTCGACGATGCGAGCCGTCGTGATGTCGTCGTAGTCGTATTCGTTCAACAGGCTCGCACAAGCGTCGAGGATCGCGGAGACCGTCGCCGCGCCGCGCTGTTGCACGGGCTGCCGGCGCATCACCCTGGCTAACCTGCCTTTTGCCGGATCTTCATGCACACCGACATCTTTATCCACAAGTGCGCTCAATCCCAAGCACAGTTTGCCGACAGTTTTCAGCCGGGATCGCCGCGGCGTTTCCGGTGAACCACCCAGCCGAAGTCGACGAGGCAGACGACGGCGAGTAGCAAAAGCAGGATTCCGAGCCAGGTGAGATCAGCTCGCAGCGCCAGCCACCCGGCCACCGAGTTGAAGACCAGGCCGAATCCCGCCAGCCACAACCGCAAGGTCAGGGCGCTGCGCGGCGGCGCGGGAGGGGGCAGGTAGTCGCTCACCTCATCCGGTTTCCCGCAGCAACGGGGCCTCAACCCGCCTCAGCAGGCGCGGCGGTTTCGTCACGTAGGGGCGGACCAGGCGGACAACGGCCAGGCCAGGGGCTATGAGCGGGACCACGGCGGTCAGCACGGCGGCCGTGATGCCCGCCCGCACGACGTCCTTGGGCATGACGGCGACGCGGTCGACGACGAACGCGCGCCGGCCGGTGATCGACACGGCCGCCAGCACGAGCAGGAAGACGACCATGCTGAGAATCGCCCGCTGCACGGCGTGCTCGTACCCGGCCGCCTCGCCCGCGACGAGGACCGCGAACCACCCGGCGAGAGCGGGCAGCTGCCCCTGTTCGGTGGTGGCCGCCCAGCTCAGGCCACCCAGTGTCGCGAGCCACGCGAGGACGTCGGCGCGTTCGCGGGCCCATAGGGATGCCGAATCGAGGGGGATGCCGGTCCAGGCCAGCAGACCGAGCGGGCTGAGGGGGTCGTCCGCGAGCTGACCGAGCACCCAGCCGAGTGTCCACGCGGACAGCAGGACCGCGACGACGAGTTGCCACCGGGGCCGGCGCACCACACAGCGGGCGAGCCGGACGATCTCCGCACGCGTCATACCCCCACCTTGCCGCTTCCTGGTGGTTTGCGGAGAAACGTCACCCCAACGCTCACCCTGTCGGCCCCCGGCCGGGAGCGTTGATCACGCAGCGCAATCCACGATCGAGCTACGGATCGGTTCCTAGACTTGAGGACATGAGCATTGATCGGCTTCTGCGTCTGCCCAGCTACCTGATGCTCGGGCTGGTGCGCGAAGCACGCCGGATCGGGCGCGCGGGACTGCGCGGCCCCCACCTGACGGTGCTCGCGTACCTCTCCGAGCAGGAGGCGGTGGCGCAGAAGCGGATCAGCGACCGGGTTCGGATGGACCCGAGCGACCTCGTGTCGGTGCTCGACGACCTGGAGGGGTTCGGGTTCGCCCAGCGCAGGCGGGACGAGAGGGACCGGCGGCGGTTCACCGTGTCGATCACCGGTGAGGGCAGGCAGGCGCTGGAGCAACGGCTGGAGGCGGCTCGGGCGCACGAGGAGGAGCTGCTGGCGCCGTTGACGCCGCACGAGCGCGATACTTTGGCCACACTGCTGCGGAAGGCGTACCTGCACCACGCTGATATGCGTGTAGATTAGACAGTCTGCGCTAAGCGACCCGGCGCAGGCAGGACGGTGCGACACGGATTGTTTCCGAAGTCGCATTGTATGGAGAAAAGAGGCAAGTTGTCAAGCCCCTCCGATGACCTCCGGCTCGCCGAAATGGAGCCGGAGCAGGAATACGTGGCCATGTTGTACGGCCGGCTCGACGACCTCCGCGAACAGACGTCGAAACGACTCGCACAATCGTTGCGACAAACCGGCGGCACGCACCAGATGCGGTCCGAGCGCGACACGTCCGTCGCGATGTACACAGATCAATTGGCCCAGTACAGCGCTGTCGAGAACGGACTCGCGTTCGGCCGGCTCGATTTCCACAACGAAGACCGCTTCTACATCGGCCGAATCGGTCTGTTCGACGAGGACAAGGAATACGAGCCGCTGCTGATGGACTGGCGCGCCCCCGCCGCCAGGCCGTTCTACCTCGCGACCGCCGCCTCCCCCGACGGCGTGCGCCGGCGCAGGCACCTGCGCACCCGCTCGCGCAAGGTGATCGGCCTCGACGACGAGGTGCTCGACATCAACTCGGCCGACGTGACGCGCAGCGAGTCGCTGACCGGCGAGGCGACGCTGCTGGCCGCGCTGAACGAGTCGCGCACCGGCCAGATGAGCGACATCGTCGCGACGATCCAGGCCGAGCAGGACAGGATCATCCGGTCGGAGCTCAACGGCGTCGTCGTCGTGCAGGGCGGACCGGGCACCGGCAAGACGGCCGTGGCGCTCCACCGCGCTGCATACCTGCTGTACACGCATCGTCGACAGCTGGCGAAACGCGGCGTGCTCGTCGTCGGCCCGAACACGACGTTCCTGCGCTACATCAGCCAGGTCCTCCCCTCGCTGGGTGAGACGGGCGTCCTGCTCTCCACCGTCGGCGAGCTGTACCCGGGACTGACCGCGGTGGGGCGCGAGTCGTCCGAGGCGGCGGCGGTGAAGGGCCGCATCCAGATGGCCGACGTGATCGCCGCGGCCGTGCGCGACCGCCAGGAGGCGCCGCCGTTCGTCGAGGTCCGCTTCGACAACGACGTGCTGCGCCTGGACCGCCGCGCGATCTCCGACGCGCGCGGCAGGGCGCGCCGCACCCGCCGCCCGCACAACGAGGCCCGCCGCACGTTCGCGCGCGAGATCATCTCGACCCTCTCGGGCATGGTGGCGTCGAGGCTGGGCAACCACCTGCTCGACAAGGCGGACGTGGACGACATCCGCCGCGAGCTGCGCGAGTCCGACGAGGTCCAGGCCGCGATCTCGTCGCTGTGGCCGGTCCTCACCCCGTTCTCGCTGCTCTCGGAGCTCTACCGCAACCCGAAGCGCCGCAACCGCGCGATGGCCAAGTTCACCCGCGAGGAACGCGACCTCCTGCAGCGCTCCACCGACGACTGGACGCCGGCGGACGTGCCGCTGCTGGACGAGGCCGCCGAACTGCTCGGCGAGGACGACACGGAGGCCAAGGCCCGCGCCGAACGCCAGCGCCGCCAGGCCATCGAGTACGCGCAGGGCGTCCTCGACATCCTCGACCTGGAGGACGACGCGGACCCGGACCTCCTGATGGCCTCGGACCTGATGGACGCGTACAGCCTGGCCCAGCGCCACGGCGTGGACCGCTACGAGACCGCCGCCGAACGAGCAGCGGCCGACCGCACCTGGACCTTCGGCCACGTGATCGTCGACGAGGCCCAGGAACTCTCCGCGATGGCCTGGCGCACCCTGATGCGCCGCTGCCCCAGCAAGTCCATGACCGTCGTGGGCGACATCGCGCAGACCGGCGACATCGGCGGCGCCACCTCGTGGGGCGCTGTCCTGTCGCCGTACGTGCAGAACCGTTGGCGCCTGACGGAACTCACGGTCAACTACCGCACCCCGGCCGAGATCATGGAGGTGGCGGCCGACGTCCTCGCCTCGGTGGACGCCGCTCTCGTACCGCCGACCTCCGTGCGTGAGACCGGTGTGCCGCCTTGGGTTTCTCCGGTGTCGTCGTTCGCCGCCGAGGTGCCCGACCTGATCGCCCGCGAGGTCACCGCCGTCGGCGACGGCAAGATCGCCGTGATCGTGCCGGCCGCGCTGCTGCCGTCCGTCGGCTCGGCCATCGCCTCCGCCGTTCCCGGATCGTCCGTGGGCAACGAGCTGGAGGAGGCGCAGGTCGTCGTGCTCGGCGTGACGGACGCCAAGGGCCTGGAGTTCGACTCGGTGGTCGTGGTGGATCCGTCCGGCATCCTGTCGGAGTCGCCTCGGGGCGCGTCGGACCTGTACGTGGCGCTGACCCGTGCCACGCAACGGCTTGGCGTCGTGCACACCGGAACGCTGCCGGATGTGCTATCCCGGCTGAAGGACGTTTCGTAAGCGATCGGGGACCCGGATGGCCAGCATCGAGTCGACGGTCATCCGGGTCGTCGTGGACGTGAGCGACAAGCTCTCCGACCGCCTCACCGAGAAACTCCCCCGGCCCGCGGTCACCAGCGCTGCGACGGCCGGCCTGTTCACCGACCTCGTCCGCTCCGACGCCGAGGCCCTTCAGGCCTACCTCGACTCCCCCGACTTCGCGACGGTCGTGGCGCAGAAGCGCATCGGCAACATGGCGGGCAAGGCCGCGAAGGACCAGTTGCGCGAGGGTCTCCGATTAGCGGGCATGTCCGACCACCCGCTGTCCCGCATCACCGACGTCGTGCACGACGTGATGATCGCCGCCTGCGACGAGGTCGACGCGCACTTCGGCCGCACCAGCGGCAGGATCGACCGCGGCGACCTCTACACCGCGGCCACCAACAACAGCGTCCTCCTGAAGCGCCTCAAGTCGTCGGCCCGCATCCACACCTTCGCGGCGCGGATGCGCGACCAGGTGGTCGCACTGCACAGCCGCATCCGCATGCCCCACGTCGGTGTCAGCCGCTCCGTCCGCTACGACCACCTCTACGTCGAGCCGGCGCTGATCTCGAAGTCGGAGTTCCGCATCGGTGCGCCGGGCGAGCGCGTGCTGGTGCAGGGCGACCCCGGTGCCGGCAAGTCCACCCTGGCCGCGAAGCTCGCCCACGACGTCGCCGTCGACGGCCGGGTCCCGTTCCTGTTGGTGCTGCGGGAGTTCTCCACCTCGTTCGACGAGGGCGGGCGCGACCTCCTGCACTACCTGGAGAAGGTGTGCCAGGCGCCGTACAACGTCAAGCCTCCGCGCGACGGCGTCGAGTACCTGCTGCGGACCGGGCGGGCGGTCGTCATCCTCGACGGGCTCGACGAGCTGGTGCAGACGGAGTTGCGGCGACGAGTCGTGTCGTTGGTGGAGGGGTTCGCGCACCTCTACCCGTTGGTGCCGATCCTGGTGACGGCGCGGAAGGTCGGGTACGAGGACGCGCCGCTGAGCACCGACTTGTTCGTGTCGAGCCACATCGCGGAGTTCGACGACGACCAGGTCGCCGCCTACGTGTCGCGGTGGTTCAAGCTCGACGAGGCCACCTCCCCGGCCGAACAGGACCAGCTGATCAGCTCGTTCATGGAGGACAGCGCGCAGATCGCGGAGCTGCGCAGCAACGCGTTGCTGCTGACGTTGTTGTGCGCCATGTACTCCAGCGACCGCTACCTGCCGCACAACCTCGCCCAGGTCTACGAGCGATGCGCGTTGATGCTGTTCGAGCAGTGGGACTCGAAGCGCGGCATCGACCTGCCGATCAAGTTCCACGGCCGCTTGCGCGGCGCGGTGCAGCACCTAGCGTGGAACATGTTCAGCGCGGCGGAGTCCGGCAAGCCGCAGACCCGCACGCGCGTCATCAACAGCCTCGCCGCCTATCTGGACAAGAAGCTCGACGACCACGACGAGTCCGTGGCGATGGCGGAGGAGTTCCTCGCGCACTGCACCGGCCGGGCGTGGATCCTCGCCGATGTCGGCGCCACCGAGTCGGAGCCTCAGTTCGGCTTCACGCACCGAACGTTTTTGGAGTACTTCGCCGCCGAGCACCTGGTCCGTGCGCACCGCACGGCGGAGGCGTTGTGGGCGGTGCTCAAGCCTCACGTCGAGCAGTGGGACGTGGTCGCGCAGATCGTGTTGCAGCTCTACGACCGCAACGTCGAGGGAGGCGCCGACGAGTTGTTGACCGAGGCGCTTGCTGATGGCGGACTGGGGTTCGCCGCCCGCGCGTTGCACCACGTGGCGCCCAGCGACCGCGTCGTCCGGTCGATCGTCACGGCGGCGTTGGACCAGTTCGTCTCCGTTCCGACCGACGCACGCGCCAACGCCACTGGCGAGACGATGACTTCGGACGCGCCCCTGCAGGATTGTGTGCGCAACTCCTCTCATCTGAACAAGCAGGTGATCGAGCGAACGCTGACCGACCGGCTCGAGGTGCTCGTCGCACGCGGCGAGATCGGCGCCATGCTCGTGATCGACACGCTGTTTGCCCGGTCAGATGGGTGGAAGGCAGTCCACCAGGACCTGTCGGAACTTCGCGGGTCGTCGCCGTGGGCGCAGTGGGCCATCGACGAGCCGAGGCTCTTGAAAACGATCATCCGCCGCGTGGGAGCAGCGGCGTTCTACACGGATTGCAACGTCGGCGACAGAACGTACGTCAACGCTACCGCCCTGTTACTCATCAAAGAGGCGCTGCCGTTCTCCAAATCCGAGGCGGACTCCATCGCCACCCTGATGACCACTCTGCCCACACCGTGGCCGATCCCGGAGCACGCAAGACCAGGCAACTACCGCCACGACGACAGTCTCCGGATGGTGCTTTGCCTGCCATACCTGGAGATGTCCGAGAAGAGGGTGTTGCCCCACACCGACGTCATCGAGCCGGTGCGCGAGTTCCTGCTGCGCTGGGAACGTGGCGAGATCAGCGTGCTAGAGCAAGACCAATAGCCGCCGCACCGACTCCGAGCACCACGCTGACCACAACGTTCAGCAACGCCGACCGGTACTTCTCCGCCTCCAACAGCTTCACCGTCTCGTAGCTGAACGTCGAGTAAGTCGTGAGCCCACCGCAAAACCCCACCCCGAGCAGCGGCATCCAAGAAGTCCCAACGACAAACCCGATCACCAAACACCCGACCACGTTCACAACCAAAGTCCCGAACGGAAAGTCGAGGGAGTGCCGCGACTGCACGAACCGATCCACCAGGTACCGACAAGGAGCCCCAAGCGCAGCACCGAGAAACACCGCAACCAGGGTCACCGACTCACCCGCAACCCCAGAAACGCCGCCACCACAGCACAAACAGGCGTGGCCACCAACGCCCAGGACCAAGAAGCGGCATACGACGAGAACGTCGTGAACCCGCCCAACACCCCAACCCCGAAGAACGCCCGCACCAACGGCCGGGGCACCGTCCCCATCAACACACCGATCAGGAACGACCCCACCACGTTGATCAGGAACAGCCCCCAAGCCCCAGGCACCACCAGAGACAGCCCGTACCGCGCCACCCCGCCAAGCCCGCCGCCCAACGACACCAGCGCGACGAAGCGGAGCCCCGGATCAGGCTGAGGGCTCGGCAAGGTGCTCCACCAGGTGGTCCAGGGCCTTCAGGGCGCGCACCACGTCCTCGCGCTCGGACAGCTCCAGCTTGGCCAGCGCCGCGCCGATCCGCTTCTCGTGCTCGCGCTGCCAGACGAGGAGCTGTTCGTGTCCACGAGGTGAGACGGATAGTCGCGCTACCCGCCTGTCCTTGGGGTCTCCGCCTCGCACCACCAGGCCGGAGTCGATCAGCTGGGACACCAGTCCGGACACCGTGTTGGGGGCCAGGCGCAGGGCCGCGGCGAGGTCGCCGACCTTCATCGGCGGGCGCTCCGCGAGGGTCTGCAGCAGCTCTACCTGCGCCATCGGCAGGGATTCCCACGGCCAGTCGGCCCGGATGCTCGTCCGCAGCGCCCGGCGCAGGCGGGTGACGACGTCGGTGAGCGTGCGGGCTTCGTCTGACATGCGGAAATCTTACTGAACGCCAGCTAATAGCTCTGGGTCAGATATAATCTGTCTGCGATGAACTGGTTCGTCACGGAGTCACCTCGCCCGGCGTGGATCGCACGTCGGGCGTACGCGCCGTGGCTGGTCATCGCGACGGTCTGCTTCGGGGCGTTCATGGGGCAGCTCGACGCCTCGATCGTCACGCTGGCGTTCCCCGCGATGAGCGCGCACTTCCACGCCGATCCCGAGTGGATCTCGCTCAGCTACCTGATCACGCTCGTGGCGCTGCTCGTCCCAATGGGCAGGATCGCGGACCGGGTGGGACGCAAGATCGTCTACATCTACGGCTTCGCGTTGTTCACCGGGGCGTCCGTCGCGTGCGTGTACGCGCCGGGGTTCGACGCGCTCATCGCGGCGCGGATGGCGCAGGCCGTGGGCGCGGCGATGTTGCAGGCGAACAGCGTCGCGCTGGTCGTCACGGCGGTGGCGCCGGAGCGGCGGCGCAGGGCGCTCGGGATCCAGGCCGCGGCGCAGGCGGGCGGGCTCGCGGCCGGGCCGTTGCTCGGCGGGTACCTCACCGAGAACTTCGGGTGGCAGGCCGTGTTCGCGATCAACGTGCCGATCGGCGTCGTCGCCGTGATCGCCGGCCACTACCTGCTGCCCCGCACGAAGACCGGCCGGGACCGGGGAAGGCCGACCTGGAAGGTCGTGCCGGGGCTCGTGGGCGTGCTGCTCACCTACGCCGCGTTGTTCGCGCCGATGACGTTGCTGCCGTTCACGATGGAACAACCCTTGGCACACATAGGACTCACGGTCGCGGCGCTGCCGCTCGGGTTCGCCGTCGCGGCGACGTTGCTGAGCAGACCGGGGGCGAAGACCGGCGCGCTGATCACCGCCGTCGCGCTGATCATGCCCGTGCCGCAGGTGGTCCAGCTCGTCGTCGCGGGCATCGGGCTCGGCATCATCGCGCCCTCGTGCACTAAGCGCGTGATGGGCGCGTTGCCGGAGGGGTCGGCCGGGGTCGGCAGCGGGCTGGTCAACGTCGCGCGAGGGCTCGGCACGGCACTGGGGGTCGCGGTCGCCACCCTCCTCGTTCACACCTTCCAGTGACAGCAGCGGTTTCACTGCTCCGAACGGGCCCTGGGCCTGCCGCGCACGGGGGCGTCTCAGTAGCCTGATCACATGTCTGAACGGGTGAGCTGGGTTCCGGAAGGCGTCGACACGGGCAGGCCGAGTGCCGCGCGACTCTACGACTACCTGCTCGGGGGAGGGCACAACTTCGCCGCTGACCGGGCGCTCGCGGAGAAGTTCCTGCAGGCCCAGCCGAACGCCCGCGCGATCGCACGGCTGAACAGGTCGTTCCTGCGCAGGGCCGTGCTGTTCATGATCGAGCACGGCATCCGCCAGTTCCTCGACCTCGGGTCCGGCATCCCGACGGTCGGCAACGTGCACGAGATCGCGCAGAAGGCCGACCCGGAGGCCCGTGTCGTCTACGTGGACTTCGAGGAGGTCGCGGTCGCGCACAGCCAGCTCATCCTGGAGCAGGACCCGCGCGCGACGATCATCCAGGAGGACATGACGAAGCCCGACGAGGTGCTGGCGGCGGCCCGCTACAGCGGTCTGGTCGACTTCGCGGAACCGGTCGGCGTGCTGACGGCCGGCGTCTTCCACTTCGTGCCGCCGCAAGCCGACCCGAACGCGATCGTGGCGGCCTACCGCGACGCCGTGCCCGTGGGCAGCTACCTCGCGGTCTCGCAGTTCACCCAGGACCTGCAGCCCGAGGAGATGGCCGGGATCGTCGAGGTCATGAAGAAGAGCCAGAACCCGATGTACCCGCGCACGAAGGCCGAGATCGAGGCGCTCTTCGACGGGTTCGCACTGGAGGAGCCCGGCATCGTGCCGACGCCGTTGTGGCGACCCGAGAGCACGAACACGGATGATCCGGACAAGGCGGGCATCTACGCGGCGGTCGGCCGCAAGGTGTAGCCGCCTGTCGTTGTTGGCCGTGCGGCGCGAAATCCGTACGCTCTGTGAACAGGATGGAACTTCCGGAGCTCGCCGCCCGCTGGATGCACGCGCTGACGTCTACCGCGTACATCCCGCTTTCCCACGCCGAAATCGAGCAGTCGCTGCTCGATTTTCTGCGTGATCTGCGGGAGTCACCCGAATCGGTCGCCTATCGATTGGTGTCACTGCACGCGACCGGACCGGACTCGCTGCGCGCCACGATCGAGGTCCTTTCTCCCACCTTCGAACTACCCCTGCTGGCGAGGTTGAGCTCCGCGTACGCACAGGCCATGCGGACGGACGCCTTCGACCAGCAGGAGCAGATCAAGGTCGCGATCGTGCGGGCCAAACAGCGGGTCGAGCGCACGCTGAAGGTCAGCCAGGCGCGGTTCCAGGAGGTGTTCGACTCCGCCGCGCTCGGCATCGCGATCACCGACCTGGACGGCCGGTGCGTCGAGGCCAACGACAAGCTCGCCGAGATCGTGGGCCTGGAGTCCGGGGCCGACCTGACCGACCGCGACCTGCGCGACTTCTACCACCCCGAGGACCTGGTCGCCCTGGGCGCCTCGTACCGCAGGGTGAGCGAGGGGCAGGCCGACAGGTTCCGCGACCAGCGCAAGCTCATCCGCGCGGACGGAGAGCCGGTGTGGGTGCAGCTCGTCGTCTCGGTGCTGCGCGACGCGGACGGCCGGCCGACGCACCACGTGACGATGGTCGACGACATCAGCGAGCTGCACCTGTTGCAGCGCAGCCTCGACCACCAGCTGCTGCACGACTCGCTCACCGGCCTGTCGAACCGGCAGCACTTCCTCTCCCAGGTCGAACGGCAGCTCGACGGCACCCCGATCACCCTGTACCACCTGGGCCTCGACGCGTTCTCGGTCGTCAACAACGGCCTGGGCCACGACACCGGCGACAAGCTCCTCAAGATCGTCGCCGGCCGACTGGGCAGGCTCGCCGCCGAGAGGAACGCCGTGGTGGCGCGGATCGGCGGCGACGAGTTCGCGCTGATCACGGTGGGGGACGACGTCACCTCGACCGTCGAGGAGATCCAGGAGGTCCTGGCGGAACCGACCTTCGTGGACGACCACGGCATCGCGCTGTCGGCCAGCATCGGCGTGGTGGACCGGCCTCCGGCGTTCGCGACCGCCGCCGAGCTGATGCGCTGCGCCAACGCCGCACTGCGCCAGGCGAAGGCGCGCGGCAAGCGGCAGTGGGCGTTGCACGACCCGCACGACGACGCCCGCCGCCGCGGCCGGTACGCGCTGGCCGCCTCGATGCCCGGCGCGTGGGAGCACGGCGAGATCGAGATCGTCTACGCCCCGGTGCACGACCTGGAGACCCGCGAGGTGCTCGGTGCCGTCGCCCGCCTGCACTGGGACGACCTGAGCCACAACGACACGATGGCGCTCGCCGACTCGACGGGCCTGTCGCTGCCGATCGGCCGGTGGCTGCTGCGCGAGGCGTGCGCCCAAGCGGCGAGGTGGGTGGAGGAGTTCGGTGACGGGGCGCCCACGCTGCACATCGCGCTGGGCGCCCTGCAGTCCCGCGACGAGGACCTGGTCGCCGACGTCAAGCGGGCACTCGACGAGACGGGCCTGCCGCCCGAGAGGCTGCGGATCGCCCTCGACATCTCGTCGGTGCTCGCCGGTGACGACAACGCGTTGGTGCTGCACGACAACGGCATCGTCACGGCGTTGGACGGCTTCCGCGGCGGCCACGACGAACTGGCCGTGCTGGCCGAGCTGCCGGTCCGCTCGGTGATCACCCGCGCCCCCGCGCCCGACCCGGACTCCCCGCTGTACCAGGCGATGCGCGCCCTGATCACGACGGTGCACGGATTCGGCGTGCGGTTCGCCGTCGACGAGGTGCACACGCTCACCGACGCCGCCCACTGGAGACGGGCCGGCGCCGACGGCGGGATCGGCCTGCTGCCCGCGCTCACCGCAGCCGAGGTCACCGACCTGCTCACTACAGCTGCTTCACTGCCGCCAGCAGCTTCGTGAGCGAGTCCTTCGCGTCGCCGAACAACAGCGTCGTCTTCGGGTTGTAGAGCAGCTCGTTGTCCACGCCCGCGAACCCCGGCCGCATCGAGCGCTTCATGAACACCACGGACTTCGCGCGGTCCACGTCGAAGATCGGCATGCCGTAGATCGGGCTGGACGGCTCGTCGCGCGCACCGGGGTTCACCACGTCGTTCGCGCCGACCACCACGGCCACGTCGACCGACGTGATGCCGGGGTTGACGTCGTCGAGCTCCTTGAGCTGCTCGTACGGCACGTCCGCCTCGGCCAGCAGCACGTTCATGTGCCCCGGCATCCGCCCGGCGACCGGGTGGATCCCGTACGACACCGCCACTCCACGCTTCTCCAGCGTCGACACGAGCTCCCGCACCGCGTGCTGCGCCTGCGCGACGGCGAGCCCGTAGCCGGGCACGACGACCACGTTGTTCGCGTACCCCAGCAGGATCGCGACGTCCTCGACCGTGCCGGACTTGACCGTCCGCTGCTCTTCCCCTTGCACGGCGGCGGTCGTCGCCTTGAACGCGCCGAAGAGGATGTTCGCGAGCGACCGCCCCATCGCCTGCGCCATCAGCCGCGTCAGGATCGTGCCGGACGCGCCGACGAGCGTGCCCGCGACGATCAGCAGCGTGTTCGCCAGCACGTACCCGGACGCCGCGACCGCGAGCCCGGTGAACGCGTTGAGCAACGAGATCGCGATCGGCACGTCCGCACCACCGACCGGCAGCACGAACAGCACACCGAGCGCGAGCCCGACGACCGCCAGCAACCACAGCAGGAACCCGTTCGGCACGGCCATCGTCAAGGCGCACAGGGCCACCGACGACACAGCGGCCGCGATCGCCAGCTGCTGCCCGGCCGGCAGGAGCACCGGCCGCGTGGTCATCAGCTCCTGCAGCTTCAGGAACGTCACCACCGAGCCGGAGAAGCTGACCGAACCGATCAGCACCGTGAGCACGGTCGCGAGCCGGAACATCACGGTCGTGTCCGGCACCGCGAAGAACTCGGCCAGCGCGACGAGAGCGGCCGCCGCGCCACCGACCCCGTTGAACAGCGCCACCATCTGCGGGATGGCCGTCATCTTCACCGACCGCGCGGCCGGGATGCCCACGACCACACCGAGTGCGATGGCGACGAGGATCCACAGTCCGTTGTGGACGACGCCGTGGACGTAGGCGGTGACGACGGCGACCAGCATGCCGAACGCGCCGACGAGGTTGCCGTAGCGCGCGTACTTGGGCGAGCTCAGGCCTTTCAGCGCCAGGATGAAGCAGAGCGACGCGACGAGGTACATCAGCCCGACGGTGGTCATTTCCGGAACATCTCCAGCATCCGGTCCGTCACCACGAACCCGCCGACGACGTTCACCGTGGCAAGGAACACCGCCAGCAACCCGAGCACCAGCTCCAGCGTGCTCTCCGCGGACCCCGTGATCAGGATCGCGCCGACCAGGATCACGCCGTGGATGGCGTTCGCGCCGGACATCAAGGGCGTGTGCAGGATCGTGGACACCTTCGAGACCACCTCGAAGCCCACGAACACGGCCAGCACGAAGATCGTCAGCAGGTCGATCACGGCAACTCCTTGCGGATCCGGCCGTCGTGGGTGAGGCAGCAGCCGTCGAGCACCTCGTCGGTGAGGTCCGGCGCCACGGCCCCGTCCGCGATCATGAGCTTGAGCAGGTTGAGGACGTTGCGCGAGTACAGGCGGCTCGCGTGCACCGGCATGGACGACGGCAGGTTCAGCGCGCCGTGCACGAGCACGTCGCCGACCCAGGTCTCCTGTCCCGCAACGGATCCGGCGTAGTTGCCGCCGGACTCCGCGGCCAGGTCGACCAGCACGGAGCCCGGTGTCATGGCCTTGAGCATGTCGGTCGTGACGAGCACCGGCGCCCTGCGGCCGGGGATGGCGGCGGTGGTGATCACGACGTCGGACGCGGCCACGTGCTCGCCGATGAGTTCTCGCTGGCGTTCCAGGAACTCCTCGGACTGCACGGACGCGTAGACGCCGGACTGGGTCTCCAGGTCCAGTTCGAGGAACTTCGCGCCGAGGCTGCGGACCTCCTCCCCCGCCGCCTTGCGCACGTCGTAGGCCTCGACGACGGCGCCCAGCCGCCGAGCGGTCGCGATGGCCTGCAGGCCCGCGACCCCGGCGCCCAGCACGAGCACCTTCGCGGGCGGCACGGTGCCGGCGGCGGTGGTGAACATCGGCAGGAAGCGCGGTAGTCGTTCGGCGGCGACCAGGACGGCCCGGTACCCCGCCACCAGCGCCTGCGACGACAACGCGTCGGCGCTCTGGGCACGGGTGACGCGGGGCAGCAGGTCGAAGCTGAACGACGTCACCCCGCGGTCGCGGTAGACCTCCAGCAGCTCCCGTTCGGCCTGGGGCTGCAGGAAGCTGATCGTGACGGCGCCGGGCCGCAAGGTGGAGGCCTGGTCGACGGTCAACGGCTGGACGGACACGACGACGTCGGATTGCGACGTCGGGTCCTCGGGCGTCACGGTCGCCCCGGCCGCGCGGTAGGCGGCGTCGAGGGCGTGGGCGTGGCGCCCGGCGCCTTCCTGTACGTGCACGGTCAAACCAGCGTCGACCAGCGACGACACCGTTTCCGGTACGCAGGCGACTCGGCGCTCGGCGGGCCGCGACTCTGCGGGGGTTCCCACTTTCACCGTACGCACGTTACGCGATCAAAGGTGACCTGGGCCACATCACAATTGCCAGAGGACCGCACCGGCGAGAGTCAGGCACCCTGCCAGCCCCACCGCGGGCACGACGCGCTTACCGAGCGTCCACGCACTGGCGTTGGCGATCGCGTAGTAGAGCAACACGCAGAACGAGCTGAACACGATCGCGCGCGTCACGTCGACGGTGAGCACCAGTCCGATCGCGACCAGCCCGGTCGCGATCTCCGCCCACCGCAGGTCGGCCAGGAAGCCGGGCAGCCTGCGGTCGCGCGCCATCGCCAGCGTCGTCCGGCTCACCCCCAGCTGCAACGACAGCAACGAGCCCAACGCGGCCAGGCACGCGGCCACCCGGATCACCGGCGCGAGGGAAGGAGACACGTCGGCAAGGGTCGACACGGCCAGTGAGCTGCCCAACGCGTTCAAGGCGACAAGAGCGACGACCGAGTACACGACGAGGGTGATGCCCAACGAGATGACCACGGCACGGGGGATCGTGCGAGCGGGTTCGCGCACCTCCTCTCCGAGCGTCGCGATGCGCGCGTAGCCGGCGAACGCGAAGAACAGCAGCGCGGCGGCGGGAAGGATTCCTGCGGGCAGGAACTCCGCCGGCTGCACGGCTTCGCGGGCCGTCACGGACGTCAGCACGAGCACGAGCACCACGACGACGACGATGATCCGCGTGACCAGCGCGGACTTCTGGACACCGGTCAGGTTCAGGGCGGTCAGCGCCACGATCGCCGCCACCGCAACGGGTTTCGGTGCCCCGGCGTACACACCGACCGTCAACGCCATGGCGGCGCACGAGGCCGTCTTGCCGAGCACGAACGCGAACCCGGCCAGGTCGCCCCACAGGCGCCCGAGCCGTTCGCGGCCGTAGACGTACGTGCCACCGGACTGCGGGTAGCGGGCCGCGAGCCAGGCGCTCGACAGCGCGTTGCAGCAGGCGATCACGCCGGCGATCACCAAAGACACCAGCAACGCGGACCCGGCCGCCGCCGCGGCCGGGGCGAACACCGCGAACACGCCCGCGCCGATCATCGAACCGAGTCCGACGAACACGGCGTCGGTCAGCGTCAAACTCCGGGTCAGCTGCACCCGGTCAGTGTGCGACAGGGCACCCGGAGGGCTTCGAGGCGGGGAAGAAGTTCGGCAGCAGTTCATCCGTGTCGTAGTAGCGGTGGTAGACCGGCGTCAGCCCGCCCGACACGGGTGGCACGATCCACGACCAGTCCGCGGGGCACGAACGGCCTGCGGCCTCCTCCCTCTCCAGGTGCGTCAGGAACCGCTGCGACTCCGTGTGGTGGTCCGTGATCGTGACCCCGGCCTCCGCGAACGAGTGCAGGACGGCGCGGTTGAGCTCCACCAGGGCTCGATCGCGCCACAACGTCGCCTCCGACGACATGTCCAGGCCCATTCGCTTGGCGAGGTACGGCAGAAGGTCGTAGCGGTCCGAGTCGGCCAGGTTGCGGGCGCCGATCTCGGTGCCCATGTACCAGCCGTTGAACGGCGCCGACGGGTAGTCGATGCCGCCGATGCGCAGGCGCATGTTGCTGATCGCGGGCACGGCGTGCCACTTCACGCCGAGGGTGCCGAGCCAGGGGAAGTCGGGGTGCGACAGCGACACCTCCAGCACGTCGTCGGCGGCGATCTCGACGAGCGCGGGTTCGTGGCCCTTGCAGGTCACCATGAGCGGCAGGACGTCGAACGGGCCGCGCGTGGCGGGCGGCTTCCAGCCCCGCTTCAACGCGAGCTCCGTCAGCGCCAGGTTGCGCGCGTCGCCGAGCACTCCGCCGTCGGTGCCGCGGTAGGCGGCGTAGCGGATGATCTGCTCGTTGTCGATCTGCGGCGCGTGCGTGCCGGGCTCAGCGGGGGCGAAGACCGTGATGACGGGCCGGATCTTGCCCTTGTTCGTGGCCACGCGGAGGTGTTCGACGCACTCCTTCGCGACGTCGGCGGGAGCGGACACCTCGCGCTGGTCGCGCACTTTCAAGCTCCGCCAGTACAGGCGGCCGATGCAGCGGGAGCTGTTGCGCCACGCCACGCGCGCGCCGAAGGTCAGTTCGGCGGTGGTGTGGCGGTAGGTGCCGGTCGCGGCGATCTCCGCGTGCACCTCGGCCAGCCTGGCCTCGACGGGGCCGAGGTCCGGGTGCTCGGTGTGGTGCTGTCGGACGAAGTCCTCAGCCTCGGCGATGTCGATCTCGCCGGTGTTCTCGACCTGCGCCGGGGGATGCGCGGAAAGGGAACGGGGCATCACATCAGTCGGGACGGGGGTCATGGCGAGGCACCGTAGTTGCGCTTTCGTGTAGGAGGAACCGCCTGTCGCGCTACGCCATCTGGATCACTGGACCGCGTCCGACACGCTCAGCAGTTACTTGATCCTACAACTGGGTGACAAAGGGCGCGACAAAGGGTGGTTCTTGACCGTTATCAGGCTGACATCAAACATTGACCAGTGATTCAGTTCACCACTGGATTCGACCCGTTCGAGTGAACTTGGGGCACCTCCCACGCCGAGAAGCGCGTCATCCCCTGGATCGCCAAGGAAGGCGGCACCGCCCGGAGGGCGAAGTTCCGCAGCGCCAAGGCGATCGGGGACCGCATCTCGATCCCGAGCCTGCCCGCCCTCTTCGAGCCCTTCCACACGGACTGCGTGCGCGGCCGCCGCAACGCGTCGTACCGCGCCAGATCACCGTTGCACAGAGCCAAAGTCACCGCGTCCTCCAACGCCATGCACGCCCCTTGCCCGAGATACGGCGTCATCGCGTGCGCCGCGTCGCCGAGCAACGCCACCCGGCCCTTCACGAACGTTGGCAGCAAAGGCAGTTCGTAGATGTCGTGCCGGATGACGTCCGCGGTCGTCCGCACCAGCTCCGGCAACGGGTCGTGCCAGTCCGCGAACAACGCGACCGGGTCCAGGTCCGCCCGAGCGGGCGCCACCTTCGCCACGTACCAGCAGACCCGGCCGTCGCCGAGAGGCAGGATCCCCGCCTCACCACCAGGTCCGAGCGTCTGCGAGATCGGCAGCTCGTACGGTCCCGGTGCCACCCCGCGCCACGCCGTGGCGCCCGCGTACACCGGCCCCGGCGCGTCCGGCAGCAGTTCCGCGCGCAGGCGGCTGTGGATGCCGTCGGCCGCCACGACGAGGTCGGCGTCCAGGTCGTCGGCACCGGTCACCTCGACGCCGGTGAACAGCACCTCGGGCGGCAACGCGCGCAACAGGACACCGTGCAGGTCGGCGCGGTGCATCGCGATCACCTTCTCCTGCCCCACGTCCGGCAGGTGCACGAGCCAGCGCCCGTCGTCGGCCCGCACGCCGCCCGACACGCGGGGCGTGCCCAGCCTGCGGATCTCGTCGTCGAGGCCCATCCACTCCAGCGCGCGCATCGCGTTCGGCATGACGCCCACACCGGCGCCGATCTCACCGAACGCGGCCGCCCGTTCGAGGACCTGGACCTCCCAGCCGACCCGCCGCAACGACACCGCCGCGGCCAGCCCGCCGATGCCGCCGCCCACCACGATCGCTTTCATCGCTTCCTCCTCTACACCTGTAGAGGAATCTACACCCGTAGACTACAGCTGTAGAGAGAGATTGGGACCACAGGTGCGCAGAGACGTCATCACCGACGCCGCGATCCAGCTCGTGGCCGAACAGGGCATGCGCGGGCTCACCCACCGCGCGGTCGACCGCCGCGCGGGGTTGCCGGAAGGCTCGACCAGCGCGTACTTCCGCACGCGCAAGGCGTTGGTCGAGGGGTTCGTCGAACGGCTCGCCGACCTGGAACGGCTCGACGTGGTGCCCGATCCGGACGACGTCGCCGGCAGCATCGCGAGGACCCTCGACAGCTGGCTCGTCGAGCGGAACAGGACGCTCGCCCGGTACGCGGCGATGCTGGAGGCCACCCACCACCCGGAGCTGAAGTCGATCATGGCCCACTCGCCGCGCGAGCAGGCCACCGCGCTCGCGAAGATGCTGGGCCACACCGATCCCGAACGCGCGGGCGCGCACTTCACGGCGTTCCTGGAGGGCCTGCTCTTCTACCGGCTCGTCGGCGCCGGCAGCACGGTCGGGCCGGAGCCGGGCACCCCGGAGAGCGTGCGGGACCTGAAGGACGCCGTCGAAAAGGCGTTGCGACCGTAGGTACCGTGGGTTTCATGGGATTCGGGTACGGGGTCTTCTACCTCTGATCAAGGACGTGTGCCCCAGCGCAACACGTCCTGATTTCGCGTACCCGAAAGAAGATCCCCGTGCGTTCGCATGTTCATTTGACGACCCAAGACCTCACCAAGGGCTATGAGGCCGGGCCCGTCGTCGACGGCATCTCGCTGAAGGTCTCCGCCGGTCAGCGCCTCGGCGTCATCGGTGAGAACGGCCGCGGCAAGACCACCCTCCTCCGCCTGCTCGCCGACGACCTGGTCCCGGACCAGGGAACCGTGACGCGGCACGGTTCGTTGAGCCTCGTGCAACAGGAAATGCCGTTCCACGAGGGCGAAACGGTGGGGGACCTGCTGTCCGAGGCGTTGCGCGAGAGCCGCGAAGCACTGTCCGAACTGGACGGTGCGGCGGAGCCGTTCGACGGCGAGCGCTACGAGAAGGCCCTGGCCCACGCCGAGGACATGGAGGCGTGGGACGCCGAACGGCGCGCGGACATCGCGCTCAAGGCCCTCGACGCGGACCACCCCCGGCAGGTGCGGCTGTCCGAGCTCAGCGTGGGCCAGCGCTACCGCGTCCGGCTGGCCTGCCTGCTCGCCGAACGCGCCGACGTCCTGCTGCTGGACGAACCCACCAACCACCTCGACGCGGACGCGTTGGCGTTCCTGACCGAACGCCTCAAGCACCACCACGGCGTCGTCGTCCTCGTGAGCCACGACCGCACGTTGCTCGACGACGTCTGCACGCAGTTGCTCGACCTCGACCCGTCCCCGGACGGCGAGGTGCACCTGCACGGCGGTGGCTACCGGGCGTTCAAGGAGGCCAAGCGCGCCGAACGGCAGCGATGGGAGCAGCGGTTCGCCCAGGAGGAGGCCGAGCACGGCGAACTGGCCGAGAAGGTCGAACGGGCCCGGTCCCGGCTCCAGGACGGCTGGCGGCCGCCGAAGGGCGCGTTCAAGCACAAGCGCGGCACCCGCGCGGCGAACAAGATGCGCACCGTCGCCCGCAGGCTCGACGAGCTCGACGACCAGCGCGTCGACGCTCCCCCGCCGCCGTTGCGCTTCACCCCGCCGGAACTGGAGGCGAGCGGCGACCTGCTGCACGCCACCCCGCTCGCGGTGCCGGGAAGGCTGAGCCTCGCCGAGCCCATCTCGTTGAGCGCGGGCGAGAAGCTCGTGGTCGTCGGCCCGAACGGGGCCGGCAAGTCGACGCTGCTGAACGTGCTGGCGGGCCGCATCACCCCGGCGCACGGCACGGTGCACCACGCCGGCCGCGTCGCGCTGCTGGCCCAGGAGTCGGTGTTCGAGGACGAGGACGCCACGGCGAGGCGGCTGTGTCCGCGAGTCGCGGAACTCGGCCTGCTCACGGGACAGGACCTGGACCGGCCGGTCGGGCGCCTGTCCACCGGCCAGCGCAGGCGACTCGAACTGGCGGTGCTGCTGAGCGGCTCCCCGCACGTCCTGCTGCTCGACGAACCGACCAACCACCTGTCGATCGCCCTCGTCGACGAGCTGACCGAGGCCCTGCACCGGACGCGCGCGGCCGTGGCCGTCGCGACCCACGACAGGCAGATGCGGACAGATTTCCGGTCGTGGCGGACCGTGACCCTCAATTCACCTTCACGAAGTAATGAAAGTTCTGTAGCTTCGGAACAAGGTCCTCTGCCGAGCACTGGGAGGTGTGCGAGATGACCGAAGTGATCTCCGAGAAGCTGCCCACCACGCGCCAGACCCCGTTCGACCCGCCGCCCGAGCTCGCCCGGATCCGCGACCAGGCCGCGATCAGCAGGCTGAAGTTCGCCGACGGGCACCTCGGCTGGCTCGTCACCGGCCACCACCAGGTGCGCGAGGTGCTGGGAAGTCCCAAGTTCACGAACGACCCCGCGGAACACCACCTGCTGGAGGTCCGGTTCCAGGGAGAGGTGCCGAAGGAGAGGCGCAGGATCAAGCCCGGCATGTTCCTGAACCAGGACCCGCCGGACCACACCCGGCTGCGCAGGATGTTGCAGGGCCAGTTCACGGTCCGGCGGATGAACCAGCTGTCCGAGTGGATCGGCACGATCGTCGACGACCAACTGGAACACCTCAGGTCGTTCGGCGGTCGCGCCGACCTGGTGCAGGAGTTCGCGCTCCCGGTACCGTCACTGGTGATCTGCGCGTTGCTCGGCGTCGACTACGACGAGCGGCACAGGTTCCAGGAGGACACGGCGAAGCTGCTGAGCCTCAACTCGACGTTCGAAGAGGCCATGGCCGCCATGGAACGCATCGAGGCGTTCATGCGCGAGCTGATCGCCCGCAAGAAGGCGGACCCGGGCGACGACATGATCAGCGACCTGCTCGCCACCGGGGAACCGACGGACGAGGAGGCGTCGAACATGGCGATGCTCCTCCTGCTCGCGGGGCACGAGACCACGGCGAACATGCTGGGCCTCGGCACGTTCACGCTCCTGCGGCACCCGGACCAGCTCAAGATCCTGCGCGACGAGCCGGATGTCGTCGACAACGCCGTCGAGGAGCTGATGCGGTACCTGTCGATCATCCACTTCGGACCGGTCCGCACCGCGACCGAGGACGTGGAGATCGACGGCCACCTCATCAAGGCCGGTGACACGGTGGTCATGCACGTGCCCGCGGCCAACCGCGACCCGGAGAAGTTCCCCGGCAACCCCGAGGAGCTCGACCTGCGCCGCCCGGCGACCGGCCACGTCGCGTTCGGCCACGGCATCCACCAGTGCCTGGGCCAGCAGCTGGCGCGCATCGAGATGCGGATCGCGTTCGCCAAGCTGTTCCAGGCGTTCCCGGACCTCCGCCTCGACACGGCCCCCGAGGACGTGCCGCTGCGCACCGACATGGGCATCTACGGGGTCCACGCGCTGCCAGTAGCGTGGTCGTCATGAAGATCTCGGTCGACCAGGCGAAGTGCTGCGGTTCGGGGATGTGCGTGCTGACCGATCCGGACCTCTTCGACCAGAACGACGAGGACGGCACGGTGGTGCTCCTCGAGGAACACCCGGACGCCGCCCACGAGGCGTCCGCGAAGGAGGCCGCCGGGTTGTGCCCGGCGGGCGCGATCACGATCAGCTAGTCGCGTTGAAGAGCTGCCAGGCGACACCAGTGCCCCGTCGCCTGGCACCAACGCGCGTCTACGACGTGGCCATCCGCAGCTCGTCCACCTCGGCCTGGAACCCCGCCGCCGTCAGCGTCTCCTCCGCCAGCCGCCAGTGCTCCCGGGCCTCCTCGCCCCGCCCGACCCGTTCCAGGGCGTTGCCCAGCACCCGCAACGACCGCCCGACCTCCGGCGGCGACCCCATCTCCCTGGCCTGGTCCATCGCCAGCGCCGCGAGCCTCAACGCCTCGTCGGCGGACGCGGCCATGCCGGACCGGAGCCGCCAGACCCAGATGCGGCCCTGCCGGTCGTCGTGCTCCTCGAAGAACTCCCAGGCCTGCCGCAGCTGCTCCTCGGCGAGCGACTCCTGCCCGGAGCGCAGCAACGTGTCCGCGAGGAACAGCCGGATGTTCGCCGCCAGGTCCGGGTCGCCGAACTTCTGCGCGGCCGCGAGCGACGACCGCAGGAACGCGGCGGACTCCGCCAGCTCCCCGGTGAACTGGTGCAACCGCCCCAGTTCCAGGTTCGCCATCAGCTCGCTCTGCAGGTCCCCGAGCGTTCCGGCGACCCTGCGGGCGCGCTCCAGGTACTCCTGACCGGCGACCAGCCCGCCGGCCCGCCGCTCGATGGCGCCGAGGGAGCACAGCACCTCGATCTCGCCGTGCGGGTTCCCGGACGCCACGAACCGGGTCATGGCCTCGCGATGGGCCTCACGGGCTTCGACGGACCGGCCGCTCCACTCGTGCATCCACCCCATGCCGTACCAGGCGTAGGCCTCGCCCCACACGTCGCCGGCCGCCGCGAACCCTTCTTGGGCGGCCTGGAAGTCGGCGGAGGCGGCGCAGTAGTCGTGCAGGCGGACCCGCAGGATCCCGCGCTGCTGGAACAGCATGGGGCGCCGGGCGGGCGGCGCGCACGACAGGCCCAGCGCGTTGATCTGCTCCCAGTCGTCGAACCGGGCGCGCAGGTCGCAGAACGCGGCCGACCGCACGGCCAGTTCGGCGGCCAGCTCGCCCAGCCCCAGCGCGGCGGCCTGCGTGATCACGGCGTGGACGTTCTGCCACTCGGCGTCGAACCACTCCGCCGCGTCCCCGAGGTCGAACCGTTCCAGCTCCAGGGGTTCCAGCCGGACGCCCTGGTGCGGCAGCTCGGCGTCGGCACGCGTCGCGAGGTCGAGCCACTGCTCGAACAGGCCGCGCAGCGCCACGGCCGGGTCCTCGGTGGCCGCCTCGCGGCCGAAGGCGCGCAACAGGTCGTGCAGCCGGTACCGCACCTGTCCCAGCGCGTCACGTCCCGCGTAGTCGACCAGCCGGGCGTCGACCAGCGCCTCGACGTGGTCCTCGGCGTCGTCGAGTCCGAGGCCCAGCAGCGGGGACGCCACCCAGGCAGGGAAGTCCGGCGTGTCCACCAGCGACAGCAGCCGGAACGCGGTCCGGTGCGACTCGTCCAGCCCGTCGTAGGACAACGCCAGCGAGGCGCGGACGTCGAGGTCGCCCACCGACAGCTCGTCGAACCGGCGGCGTTCGTCGGACAGCCGACCGGCGAGCTTCGCGAGCTGCCAGTGCGGGCGCGCGACCAGGCGGGCCGCCGCCACCCGCAACGCCAGCGGCAGCTTGCCGCAGTACGTCACGATCTCCTGTGCCGCGGCGGGTTCGGCGGCACACCGCGCCTCGCCGACGGCGGCCTTCAGCAACGCCAGCGCGTCCACCGGGGGCAGCACGTCCAGCGGCACGACGTGAGCGGCCTCGAGCCCGGCCAGAGCCGCCCGCGACGTCACCAGCGCCGCGCCGGAGGTGGTCCCGGGCAGCAACGGACGCACCTGCGCCTCGTTCACCGCGTTGTCCAGCACGACGAGGATCCGCCGGTCCGACAACAGGTCGCGGTACAGGTCGACCCGGTCCTCCACAGTGGACGGGATCGCACCACCCGAGACGCCCAGGCCGCGCAACAACCGGTCCAGTGCAGCGGCGGGTTCGACGGGTTTCTGCTCACCACCGCGCAGGTTCAGGTACAGCTGACCGTCCGGGAACGCGTCCCGGACGGCGTGGGCGCAGTGCACGGCCAGCGAGGTCTTGCCGACGCCACCGGGACCGGTGATCGTCCACGTGCCGCCGGCGCGCAGCCCCGCGGTCAGGCGCGCGACCTCGTCGGCCCGGCCGGAGAAGTCGCCGACCGCGGGCGGCAGCCACGACGGTCCCGACTGGACGGCGGGCACCGGTGCGGAGGATCCCGCCAGCACCTCCATGTGCAGCGCGCGCAGCTCGGCGTTCGGATCGATGCCGAGCTCGTCGGCGAGCACGTCGCTCGCGCGCCGGAACACGTCCAGGGCCTGCGCCTGCTGGCCCGTGCGGTGCAGCGCGAGCATCAGCTGGTACCAGAAGCGTTCGCGCAGCGGGTGTTCCGCGACCAGCGACCGCAGTTCGTCGACGACCTGGTCGTACCGGCCCAGCTGCAGCTCGGCGTCGTTGCGGCGTTCCAGGACCTCCCAGCGCTGTTCGTTCAGGCGCTGCACGTCGGTCTGCTCCATCCGCAGCGACGAGACCTGGTCCAGCGCGGGACCGCGCCACAACGCCGCGGCCTCGCCCAGCAGGCGCGCCTCGGTCTCCAGGTCGGGCGCGCGACGGGCCTCGGCGCGCAACCGCTGGAACGTCAGCAGGTCGAGCTGGTCGTCCTCCAGGTGGATCGAGTAGCCCGTCGGCCACGTGCGGACGAGCTTGCGGTCGGCCAGGTCGTCCAGCGTCTGCCGCAAACGCATGATGTACGTCTGCAGGGTCGCGCGCGCCGACCCCGACGGTTCCTCGCCCCAGAGGTGCTCCATCAGCTCGTAGGACGACACCGGAGCGTTCGCCTTCATCAACAGCGCGGCGAGCAGGACCCGCTGCTTGGCCGAACGCAGCTCCACCGCCCGGCCCGCGTCGATGACCTGCAACGATCCGAGAACCCTGAACTCCCACCGCCGTTGCATGTGCCCGATCCTAACCAGCCGGTAACCAGACGTGTCAGCGATATGTCAGCGGCCGTCGTGATGCTCACAGCCCATGAAGAGGACAACGCTGATCGCCGCCGCCGCGTTGCTTCTGGGTCTCGTCACGTCCGGCCAGGCGCAGGCCGAGAGCGCACCCGGCTGTGGGCCGGTGACCCAGATCGGCAGCACCGCCCACGTCGGCGACAACGGCCAGAAGTGGGCGTCGGTCAAGCAGTTCAAGGGCTGCGGCAAGAACTGGGCGTACGTCTACACCTGGTCGAGCGTCCACAGCGCCGGTGCGCCGTACACGCCGGAACTGATCTCGATCGAGCAGTGGGCCTCCAAGGACGCGCGGGAACCGTACGGCCACCCCGGACTGAAGCAGGGCCGCTACCGCCAGCAGGAGCTCTGGTCGGGCGGCACCAACACCCTCGGCGACTGCACGTCCGCCTACGTCGAGTGGAACTCCGGGGCGCAGACCTACCGCGTGCGCACCGACATCCGCTGCTGACCTCCGAACCGGAGCGGCGCCCTGGCCCCCAGCTGGACGTCGCTCCTCCCCGGTCGGTGCCGCCGGGGCCCGAAGCCCAAACCTCTCCTCGGGCCCCGGTGACGCCTTCCAGGCCTCAGGCAGCGCCCTGCGACGCCGTCATGAACTTCCCCAGGCGTGCCGCCAGCTCGTCGGCGGCCGCGTTGCCCCGCAACCGTTCCGCCTCCTGCTTCAGCGGCCGCATGCGGTCGCGGGTGCGCGCCGAGCGGATGGGTCCGGACAGCTCGATGGCCTGCCGCCCGACCTCGCCCGCCTGCTCGGCCTCGTTCTGCACCAGGTAGTTCACCGCCAGCGCGGCCAGCCGGAACGACTGGCTGCGCGACGCGTCCTCCCCGCCGGAGGAGATCGCCCTGGTGAGCAGCGGGATCGCCGACCGCGCGTACTTCACGTCGCAGGTGCGCGCGAGCTCGGTGTGCACCATGCCGCCGATCGACACCAGGTCCGCGAAGTCGAAGAACCGCGCCCACGGCGGCGCGTCCTCGGCCGCGGAGCGTTCGAACTCGTCCTGGGCGCGCGCGAACTGGCGCAGCGCCTGCCTTTCCGCGCCCATCTTCGCGAACGCCCACGCCTCGTTTGCGTGCAGGATCGACACGGCCAGCGTCGACCCGCTGGCCTGCGCGATGGGCAGTCCACGCTGGAACGACGCCAACGCGTCCTCGGCCAGTTCGTAGTGCAGGTGCACCCGGCCCATGCGGTAGTGGATGTTCGCTTCCAACGCGCTGTTGCCCGACGCGCGCGCGAGGCCCATCGCACGGCCGAAGTGCAGGTGTGCCGACTCCAGCAGTCCCATGTCGAACGACGCCCAGCCGGCCAGGTTGTGCAGGTCCGCGATCGCGACCTGGAGCCGCCGCACCACCTGCCCGGGCGGCCCGGTGTCGAGCAACGGGTTCGCCCACCTCAGCAACGCCACGCAGGCGTCCCGGCACGAACCGCCGCCGTATTCGTGGTCCAATGCCCGGAGGGCGCTCGTGAGGGTTTCGACATGCCGCACGTCGGTCTTGTCCACGCGAGCGGGAAATGCGTCTGCGTTGAACATAGGTAGACCCTCCTGACGTGCTCAGCGCACCCGCACAAGGGGGGTACCCGTGGCACACAGCCGGTACTCACCGCGCCGCCACCATCCCGCTGTCGGACCTGGTCGGGAAGGGTCTTTCGACTCTCCCCGCGCACAGCGGCGCGGCCACCACAACGCCGTGGTGGCCGCGCCTACGATTACGGACGGCCGTGGTGAACCGAAAGCGGCCATCGAGGTGTCGGGAAATCCGCACTGAATCAATTCCCCGTGACGACCGCTCACCGAAACGGCCGATCAAGTCACTCGTCCAGGGTCACCACCTGGGCGGGGCACCTGTCCACCGCGTCACGAACGCCCGGCAGCAACTCCGCCGGCGGTTCGGCGATGAGCACGAGGCCGATCCCGTCGTCGTCGGACTGGTCGAACACGTCCGGTGCGGCGAGCACGCACTGGCCCGATCCGATGCACCTCTCCTGGTCTATGCGGACCGTCACGTCACCACACCACCGGGATCTCGGCGGCACCGTAGGTGATCATGTCGTTGCGGTACCTCATCTCCGTGACGGGCACCGCCGGGCGCAGGTTCGGGAACCGTTCGAAGAGCGTCCGCAGGCCGATCTGCAGCTCGGCGCGGGCCAGGTTGGCGCCGAGGCACTGGTGCGGCCCGAACCCGAAACCGAGGTGCGACACGGCGTCGCGTTCCAGGTCGAGCTCGTCGGCACGCGGGCAGAGCGCCTCGTCGAGGTTCGCCATGAGCGACACGCTCACCCACTCCCCCGCCCTGATCAGCACGCCGTCGACCTCGACGTCCTCGGTGGCCCTGCGGGTGAGGCCGGGGCCGCCGAGGTGGCCGACGGTGTAGCGCAGGAGCTCCTCGACCACGACGTCCGCGCGGCCAGGATCGCGCCGCAGGACCTCCAGCTGGTCGGGCTGCTCGAACAGGTGCAGCGTGAAGAGGCCGAGGAAGTTGGACGTGGTCTCGTGCCCGGCCGCGAGCAGGCCGATGCAGAGGAAGATCAGCTCGTCCATGCTGAAGTCGGTGTCGTTGGCCATCAGGCCGATCATGTCGTCGTTGGTGCCGGCGGCCTTCTTCGCGGCGACGATCGGCGCGAGCACCTCGGCGAGCTTCGTGGCGTGCGCGAGGTACTCGTCCTTCGAGCCGTTCTTGCCGAACAGGTCACCGGCCGTGGCCTGGAACAGCTCCTGGTGCTCCGGCGGCACACCGAGCAGTTCGGCGATCACCAGCGACGGCAGCGGCAGGCACAGCGAGGCCACCAGGTCGGCCGGGGCGCCCTTGGCCTCCATCACGTCGAGGTGCTCGTCGACGATCTGCTGGATCCGCGGCCGCAGCTCGTTCATGCGCTTGACCATGAAGCCCCGCGAGAGAGGACGGCGCAAACGCATGTGCTCGGGGCCGTCGATCCCGTTGATGTTGCCCGGCTGGTCGGGGTCGAGCACGGCCTCCCCGGCGTCCGTGCGCATCTCGGGCTGACCGCCCTTGCGGGTGCTGAACCGCGGGTCGGACAGCACCTGCCGGACGCCGGCGTAGCTCGACACCATCCACGCCTCGACACCGTTGGGCCAGAGCATCCTCACCGGCCCGTCGCTGACGGCCTCCTGGAAGCCGACCGGCGGCCGGAGCGGGTGGTCGCGGTCCTGGTGGACGGGGCAGACAGCAGCTTCAGTCACGGGAATCCCCTCAATAGAACAAATCTGTTCTTTTGAAACCATGACCGAACGTAGCGGAACAACTACGCCTTGACGAGTTATTTGGCCCGAAAGGTGCCGATGAGCGGTCTCAACAGGCCGTCGACGATGGCGTCGACCACGCCCCGTTCCTCGGACCGCAGCACGAACGTCGAGATCAGCGCGGTGATGAGCACCTCGGCGTCGAGGCTCGCCGGCAGTTCGCCACGTGCCTTCGCCCGGTCCGCCGCGACCCGCAGGTGCTCCGTGTAGGCGCGGTCGACGTGCTCCTCCCGCAGGCACGCGAGGTCGGCGTCCTGGCGACTGCCCTCGAGCAGACCGAGGAAGATCCCGGCGGTGTCGAACGGCTGCGGCTCGCCCCACGCCCGCATGATCTGGCGGACGTCCTCGGCGAACGTGCCCTCGTCCGGCTGGGCCAGCCGGGGCATGTTCGCCTTCAGCGCGTCGGTGATCAGCCGCGCCTTGGACGGCCAGCGCTGGTAGAGGCTCGCCTTGCTCGCACGGGCCCTGCTCGCGACGAGGTCCATGTTGAACCGCGCGTAGCCGACCTCGGCGAGCACCTCGAGGACAGCGGCGAAGACCTCCTGCTGACGCGCCGGCGCGTCCAGGGGCGTGCGACCCACCCTCGCCTCCCGTTGATCAGGTGACGGGCACAGTACCGCCGGGCGCGTCCAGCAGCCGACCCGTCCGCCGCACCGACATCCAGCGCAGCTGCGTGCCGTGCAGCGCCGTGATCAACGACTGGATGACCACGACGTACATCAGCTGCCGGTACACGACCTGCTGCAGCGGATAGGCCCACAACGGCCTGAGCGACTCGCCGTCGAGCCGCAGCGCGTACCCGGCACTCGCCGTCTGGATCAGCAGGAACACCGTCCACACGACCAGCGCGAGGGGCGCGTCCGCGACGAGGAACCCGTACAGCACGAAAAGGTCCATCACCGGTGCGAGCAACGGCAGCAGCAGGTGGAACGCCAGCAGGTAGAGGATCCCGAACCGGCCCATGGGCCCCTTCTCCACCAACGCGCGGCGGTGCTTCCACATCGCCTGGAAGGTGCCGTAGGACCAGCGGTAGCGCTGCCGGAACAGGCCGTGCACAGTGACCGGCGCCTCGGTCCACGCCTTGGCCTCCGGGCGGTAGGCGACCCGCCAGCCCGCGCGCGTGACGGCCATCGTGAGGTCCGTGTCCTCGGCGAGCGTGTCGTCGCTGACGCCGCCGACGTCGTCGAGTGCCTCCCGGCGGAACGCCCCGACCGCGCCCGGCACCGTCGGGATGCAGCGCAGTGCGTGCAGGATCTGCCGGTCGAGGTTGGAGCCCGCGCAGTACTCCAGGTGCTGCCAGCGCCCGAGCAGGCCCTGCCGGTTGCCGACCTTGGCGTTGCCGGAGACCGCACCGACGTCGTCGTCCGCGAACGGCTGCACGAGCTGGCCGACCGTGTCCGGTTCGAAGATCGTGTCGCCGTCCACCAGCACCAGCAGGTCGTGGCGCGCCTCGCGGACACCCGCGTTCAGCGCCGCCGGCTTGCCCTGGTTGGTCTGCCTGATCACGGTGACGCCGGGCAGGTCCAGCTCCTCGGCGACGTCCGCGGTGCCGTCGGTCGAGCCGTCGTCGACGACGACCACCTCGACGTCGGCGAGGTGGTTGTTCGCGGCGATGGACCGGACGGTGGCGGCGATGTTCAGCGCCTCGTTGTACGCCGGGACGACCACCGAGACCGGCGGGGCGAACCACGGTGGCGGTTCCTCCTCGCTCTCGCGCCGCAACCGCCGGTCGGTGTGCGCGAGGCCGAGCTGCATGAACGTGCGCAGCAGGCCGAGCAGGGCGGCGACACCGATGGCCGTGCCGAACAGCGCGAGCACGAGTCCGCCGTTGCGCTGCGACCACGTGGTGACGGCGCCGGTGAACCGTTCGCGGTCCGACGCGGCGACCGGTTCCTCATCACTGACCAGGACGAACCGGTAGCCGGGCACCTTGACGAGCTCGCGGACGATGTCGCCGCCGATGCTGCCGTCGTCGTGCAGCCGGACGACGCCTCTCTTCTCCGTCAACGACATCCGCACCAGCGTGCCCATGTCCTGGTGCTCGCGGTCGCCGCTGTCGACCTCCTGCGGCGCACCGACCAGTCGCGTGTGGACGCCCAGCGCGTCAGCGAGCGCGGCCTGGGCGAGGGCGACGTTCAGCGGGTCGGCGAAGTCGCCCTCGGCGCGGAACCCGTCGAGGCCGATCCGGTGCCCCTCGGCGACGATCCGGCGCGCCACGTCCGGGTGGCGGGTGACCTGGGCGCCCGTGACGTAGAAGGTCGCCCTGATCCCCGCGGTGTGCAACCGTTCCAGCGTGCGCGGGGTCCACTTCGGGTCCGGGCCGCCGTGGAACGCGAGCGCGAGCGTGCCCTCGGGCAGCTCGACGCGGTGGCCGGTGTGCCGCACGGGTTCGGGCCTGACCGCCGCGTAGGCGTGGAACGACACCACGCACATCAGCACGAGCAACCCGAGCAGGATGGAGATCCAGTGCAACCGGGGTGTGCGCTTCACCACGCTCCCAGCAGCGTGCCGCCGACCGCGGCGACGAACACGAGCAGTCCACAAGCGACGGTCCAGCTGACCAGCCTGGCCGCTACCCGCCTAGCGCCGGTTCTGTCGACGAAGACCTGCATTTCCTTCTTCCCCCAATGAAAACGCGGACGAGCGCGACCACCAGTGCCGCACCGACCGCCGCCGCCATCCACGGGAACCCGTGCACGAGCCACGGAACCGCGTCAGCGCCGAACTCCTTGAAGCTCCCCCACGGACCGAGCCTCTTCGACTGCCGTTCCCAGGCCGCGTCACCCACCGCGACCACGACGAAAACGAGAGGTGGCGCCGGCGCCACCGTCCACAACCCCACCGGGCGCACGAGCGCGGAGGCGACCAGCGCGCCGCCCACGAGCCACACGCCGAACGCCCAGCCGAAGTCGTCGCCGCCCACCCAGACCCCCGTCTGCGCGAACACCGCCAGCATCGCGACCGCGGCGAGACTGGGCAGTTGAACCCCCATGGCGCACTAGGATAATTCAGGGGGTGTCCGATTCATGCAAGTACGTGGTGCCGGTCTCGTCCTGGTCCTGACGCGCACCGCGTGGGCGGCTCTGAGCGCGGTCGTGCTCGCCGCCTCGGCGGTCGTCTGGTCCACGGTGTCCACCGTCTCGACGGGCGTCGAGCGGTCGTACGCGATCACCGCCGACGCACCCCGCTCGGAGTCCGGCCGCAACATCCTCGTCATGGGCCTGACGACACGCCTCGACCTGCACGGCGAACCGCTGCCCGACGACGTGCTGCGCCGCATGCAGGCGGGCGAGAGCGACCGGGGCGGCTACAACGCCAACACGCTGATCCTGTTGCACATCCCGGCTTCCGGCCCGGCCGTGGCGATGTCCGTGCCCCGCGACAACCTCGTCCCGCTGTCCTCGGGCGGCGAGGGCAAGATCAAGGAGGCGTACGGCCGGGCCAAGATCGTCGAGGAGGACCGCCTGCGCGCGGCGGGCACGCACGACAAGCGCGAACTCGAACGCGCCGGCCGCGAGGCGGGCCGCAGGGCCCAGGTGCGCACCGTGTCGACGTTCCTGAACCAGCCGATCGACCACCTCGTGGAGATCTCCCTGATCGGCTTCTTCCACATCGCCGAGGGCCTCGGCGGCGTCGACGTCTGCCTGCGCCACCCGACGAAGGACCCGTTGTCCGGCGCGGACTTCCCGGCCGGCCCGCAGCACCTCGACGCGGCGCAGGCGCTGTCGTTCGTGCGGCAGCGGCACGGGCTGAAGGACGGCGACCTGGGCCGGACGCGGCGCCAGCAGGCGTTCCTCTCGGCCGTGACGAAGCGGCTGAGGGGTGCCGACGTCACAGCCGTGCAGGCGATGATCGACATGGCGAAGCAGGACGTGGTGCTGGACGCGGGGTTCGACCTGGTCGAGTTCGCGCGCGAACTGCCGGCGGAGGTGCGCTTCGACACGCTGCCGATCGAGGGCGGCGCGCACCTCGGCGGGCTCGACGTCAACAAGGTGGACCAGGAGAAGGTGCGGGCGAAGGTGACGGAGCTGGCGACCGCGCCGCCTCCCCCGCCGCCGGACGACGGCATCCCGTGCGTGGACTGAGGTGAGCGGACCGGGTGTGTGGACCGGGGTGCGTGAACCGGGTGAGGCGGTCCACGCCTGAACAACGCCCCTCACGCCCCCCAGCAACGCCACTGCCCGCCGCACCCACCGGCCACCGCCCCCAGCCGCACCCCTAGTTGCGCCGCTGCGTCACCCACGTCGCGATCTGCGCCCGGGACGTGAACCCCAGCTTCTGCAGGATCCGCTCCACGTGCCCCTCCGCGGTCCGCCGCGCGATCACCAGCCGCGCCGCGATCTCCTTGTTCGACATCCCACCCGCGATCAGGTCGGCGACCTGCTGCTCCCGCCGCGTCAACGGCGTCAGCGCCACCACGGGCGCCGCCTCCCGCTCCTGCTCCTCCCCGATGGCGAACGCGATGGCGTCCTCCAGTTCGAGGTCCATGCCCTTGCGGAACACCGAGCGGAACTCCTGCTCGCCGAGCGCGGACACCACCGCCGACTCGCACTCGCCGTGCGGCGCGCCGAAGTACCGCGACCCGAACATGGGATAGCCGACCGACTGCCAGATCTCGCTGGTGGCGCCGAGCAACGTCGCCGCGCGGCCCGCGTTGCCCTGGGAGGCGGAGATCCAGGCCAGGATCTCGATCGAGAGCACGATGCCCAGCAGGTCGTGGAACGTGCGCTTGATCCGCAGGCACTCGCGGCCGAGCCGGTCGGCGCCCGCCAGGTCGCCGCTCACCCACGCGCACAGGGCCAGCACCCAGATCGCGTACGCCTGCGCCCACTGCTCGCCGTGCTCCTCACCGACGGCCTTGGCCTCGACGCAGAGTCGTTCGGCGGCGGCGAAGTCGTGCCGGAACGTCGCCGAGATCGCCAGTTCGATGCCCGCGAGCATGGTGTGGCTGTTGACGGTGCCCTGGCCGCGGTACAGGCGCATGGCCTCCTCGAACATGCCGTCCGCGAGGTCGAGGTCGTCGCCGACCAGGTGGGTGCAGGCGATGCGGTGGGTGGAGTAGGCGAGCGCGGAGGCGTCCCCGGACTCGACGGCGTAGCCGCGGCACTCGTCCAGCATCGCGGTCGCCGCGGTCAGGTCGCCCTGCAGCGTCGCGACGTAGCCGTTGACCCACAACGCCTTGGCGCGCAGCGGGCCGGGTTTCGCCCTCGCCACCGCGCGGTCGAGCCAGTGGCGGCCCTCGCCGAGCATGCCGCAGCCCGCCCAGTAGAACCACAGCGTGCTCGCCAGGTGCACGCAGTGGTCGCCGTCGCTGTCGAAGCAGAAGTCCAGGGCGCACCGCAGGTTTCCCTGCTCCAGGCGGGTGAGCCGGAAGATGTGCGGCTGGGCCGGGCCGAACCACTCCTGTTCCCGCCGCTCCGCCCAGTCGATGTAGTGGTCGCGGTGCCGTTCCCGCAGGACCTGTTCGCGTCCGGCGGCGCGCAGCTTCTCGAGGCCGTACTGGCGCAACGGCTCCAGCAGCCGGAACCGCGTGCCGGACGGGTGCTTCTCCGACACCACGACGGACTTGTCGACCAGGCCCATCAGCGAGTGCAGGACCTGCTCGGGCGCGACGCCGTCACCGGAGCAGACCCGTTCCGCGGCCTCCAGGTCGAACGTGCCGGCGAACACCGACGCCCGCGCCCACAGGATCTGCTCCGGCAGCGTGCACAGGTGGAAGCTCCAGTCCACCGCGGCGTGCAGCGTCTGGTGGCGGGGGTCGCCGCCGCGCTTGCCGTCCCCGAGGACCCGGAAGGTGTTGTCCAATCTGGACAACAGGTGGTCGAGGTTCAACACGCGCAGGCGCACCGCGGCCAGTTCGATGGCCAGCGGGATACCGGCGAGCAGCGCGCAGATCTGACCGACCTCGTCGTGGTTGCCCTCGTCGAGGACGAACCCGGGCTCGACGGCGGCGGCCCGTTCGGCGAACAGCGCCAGCGCCGGGTCGGGCGGCAGGGGCGCGACCTGCCAGAGGTGTTCACCGTCGACGCCGAGGCGTTCCCTGCTCGTCGCGAGCACGCGTACACCGGGGGCACCGCGCAGCACCGCGTCCACGAGGTCGGCGGCCGCCGCGACGACGTGCTCGCAGTTGTCCAGGACCATCAGCACCTGCCGGTCGCGCAGGTGTTCCACCAGGACGGTGCGGTGCATCCGGACCGTGTCGTCGTGCACGCCCAGCTGCTCCAGGACCGTGTGCACGACCAGTTCCGGGTCGGTGACGCCGCCCAGGTCGACGACCCACACCCCGTCGCGGAACGCCCTGCTCGTGCCGGCGGCGGCGCGCAACGCCAGCCGCGTCTTGCCCACCCCGCCGACACCCGTCAGGGTGACGAGGCGCGACTCGGACAGCAGCCTCCTGACCTCGGCGACGTCGTGCTTGCGGTCGACGAAAGTAGTTGTGTCGGCAGGCAAATTGCCTTTGCGACCTGGGGAAAGCGAACCGCCCACAGCGGCACCCTAGGTCGGCCCGATCTCCCGCTGCAACGCGGTCCCCCGGAGGTACCAACGGCGAAAGACGGGTAGTTACCCCCTAGGGCGCACGCGCCCGCGTCCAGAGACTTGGAGGATTGGGGGGAGGCGCCTTGCGTGAGGGGACGGGATCATGGCCGGTGACAGCCTCGAGGTCGACGTCCGCGAGCTGAACGGCGTGCTCGTCGTCCGGTTCAGCGGACGGCTCGACTGGGCGACGTACATGCGGGTGCAGGACGTGCTGCTCGACTGCGCCACCAAGGAGCTCGTCGGCGTGGTGGTGGAGCTCGACGAACTGGTCGCCGAGTCCCCCGCGCTGCTCGTCGTCTTCGACGTCGTGTGGTTGTCCGCGGCACGCTGGCCGGGCATCTCGCTGAGCCTCGTCGTGAGCGACCACCGGCTGCGGTCCACGCTGGAGTCGCGCGGGCTGCCCCGGCACATCCCGATGCACACGACGACGTCGGCCGCGGTGGCCGCCGTGGTGCGACACAGGCACGAGGACAGGGTCGACGCGCCGCTGCCGTCGTGCCGCTGCCTGCCGCACGTGGCCGAGCGGATCACCGAACGCGCCTGCGAGCGGTGGGGCGTCCAGTCGATGCTCGACGTCGCGCCGCAGATCGCCGTCGAGCTCGTGTCGCACATAGAGGACAACAGCCCTCTCTCGCTGCTGCTGCGCATGCGTGGCGACAAGTTGTCCGTTGCCGTGCGCACGACCGCACGCTTCGACCTCAGGCAGTGGCACATCATGCGGCGCAACATCGCGTCCATCGCCGTCTGCAACTTCACCATGGGCGAGACGCCGGCCGGAGGCGGGCGGCACATCATCTGGGCGTTGCTCGACGTGCCGGAGGACAGCCACCGGCCCCCGAGCTACCTCCCGGAGGCCGCCGTCTTCACCCGCCAGGCTTAAGTCATCCGGGTCGTTCTACTGAGCGTGCATGGCCGCGATGCTGGTGCGGCACGCCCGCACCACTTGGCGGTTCGCCGCGGTGTCCGGCGTGCCGGTGCCGCACTCCGGACACGAGAGGTGCGCCGTCGTCTCGTCCACGAACACCTCGAGAGGGCGTCGGCACGGACGGCACCAGCGGTGCCCGGTCAGCGGGACGACGTGGGCCGGAGAGGCCACGCAGAGGTGCAACCAGCAGCGATGCAGGCCGCACGTCACCCTGGCGTGGGGGTCGAGGCCGAGCTCCTCGGCAAGGTCCTCTGCGCTCAGCACCGCAGTGAGAGTCGTGTCCTCGGCTTCGGAGGAGGTCACCAGCCGCAAGTGGGCGCGTCGCCTCATAACCAAGAATCTTGCGCCGTCAACTTGTTGCCGCATACCCGGATTAATACCTGTTGAATCACAGCTTGCATTCGATTCCGCGCCGCACAGGACGACTTCACCCCGAGTCGCCGACGGCCTACGCTCGGGTACCACCGGCGTAGAGGGGTGCCCTCATGGCGGATCCCGCGTACTTCCCTCCACCCCACTCCTCGCGCATCGGAATCAGCGACGTGGAGCAACTGGAGGCGCAGACCCGTTCCCTGCGGTCCGTGGACTACCAGCACGGAGGCGGGGCGTGCCGTGACGCCGTCGTCGTGCGGATCTACTGGGCGCAGCAGCTGCTGGCGGCCGAGGCCTCCGACTCGGTGCGGGCGCGGCTGCTGTCCGCCGTCGCGGACCTGCACAACCTGGCCGGGTGGACGTCGTTCGACAGCGGCCAGGTCGGGGCGGCGTACCACCATTTCGACCGCGCGCTGGATTTCGCGCGTCACGACGAAGATCTGACGACCAACATCGTTTACAGACGTGGGCGCGTGCATCTTCATCACGGTGCACCGGGTGATGCGCTGGCGTATTTCCAGAGGGGCGCCTTCGCGCCGTTGGCGTCGAGCATCATGTATGTGAACGAGGCGTGGGCGTACGCGCGTCAGGACCGTTCGGTCGAGGCGTTGCGTGCGCTGGGCAGGGCGCAGGACTCGTTCGCGTCGGCCGACCGGACGCACGTGCCGGACTGGGCGCGGTTCCACGACGAGACCGACCTCACCGCGATGGCCGGCACCGTCCACGCGGAGCTCGGCGACACCCGGCAGGCGATCCCGGCACTGGTGTCGGCGATCACGGCCTGGGGTCCGGAGATGGCGCGCAGCGGGGCGTTCTGCCTGATCTCGCTGGCCTCGTGCCACTTCCTCGACGGCGACGTCGACGAGGGGCGGTCCGTCGGGATGCGGGCGGTGAACGCGGCGGAGGAGCTGCGGTCGGAACGGGTGTGGGACCGGCTGCGGCCGATGCTGCGGGCGGCGGCCTCGCACGGCGTCGCCCTGCGCTGACCCGCCCGGCGTTGATCTTTGCAGAACCCGAACATTCGGCGGACCGTCCTCTGATCGTGGGCGGTCATCGTTCTGTGCCATGAACATTTCGCGAATCGGTGGGCTCGTGGCGGGGATGCTGCTGCTGGGCGCGGGGACCGCGTCGGCGCAGGAACCGATCACGATCAGCCCGGAGAAGGTGCAGAAGATCTGCTCGCAGCGGGTGCCGCGGGTGGAGGCGAAGGTCAAGGCGCTGACCGACAAGATCAACGGTGGCCCGGAGACCCTGGGCTCGAAGAAGTGGATCGAGCAGAAGGCCGCCGACGCCCGCAAGAACGGCAACACGGCGCGTGCGGACGTGTTGGACGCGCGGCTCAAGCTCCGCGACGCGCAGCTCGTGAAGCTGGCCAAGGCCGGCGAGCGCGTCGCGAAGTTCAAGACCGAGCACTGCGGGTCCAAGTGAGGTGGGTCGCCGCTCTCGTGCTGCTGGTGTCGCTGACGGCGTGCCGGAGCGAGGAGCCGTCACCGGACCTCGATGATGTGGAGTCGACGCTGAACAGCATCGAGTCGGATCTCAACCAGCCGGGGTGAACGCGTGGAACGTGGCCTGGTGCTCGTCGTGGAGGACGAACCGGCGATCGCCGAACTCGTCGCGCTGTACCTGCGGCGCGACGGCTTCGGCGTGCACCTGGAGTCCTCGGGGGACGCGGCACTGGCCGCGGTCCGCTCGCTCTCGCCGGTGGCGGTCGTGCTGGACGTCGGCCTGCCCGTGCTGAACGGCATCGAGGTGTGCCGCGCGATGCGCGCCGCCGGCGACTGGACGCCGGTGCTGTTCGTGACGGCTCGCGACGACGAGGTGGACCGCCTGCTCGGGCTGGAACTGGGCGCCGACGACTACATCACGAAGCCGTTCAGCCCGCGCGAACTCGCTCTACGCGTCCGCACGGTCCTGCGCCGCTCCTCAGGTCCCGTGTCGGACGTTCTGCAGGTGGGTTCCGTCCGGCTCGACGTGGGCGAACGGCGTGCTTTCGCCGATGGTGCCGAGGTGGCCTTGACGTCAACGGAGTTCGGATTGCTCTCCTACCTGATGAAGAACCCGCGCCAGGTGTTCTCGCGAGAGCAGCTGTTGTCTGCCGTGTGGGGCTACTCCTCCGTGGCCGGCACACGGACCGTTGACGTCCACATCGCCCAGCTGCGCGCGAAGTTCGGTGCGTTGAGTCCGATCCGGACGGTGCGCGGCGTCGGCTACTCGGCGGACGCGCCGTGAACCTCACCGCCCGGATCGCGTTGGTCTGCCTCGGAGTCGCGTTCGTCGCCGTGCTCGTCGCCGGCTTCGTGTCGACCCGCCTCGTCCTGTCGACCTCTCAGCAGGTGAGCCGCGAGTTCCTGCGCTCCCAGGCCGACGTCGTGGCGGGCCAGATCTCGAACAACCGCGTCGAGCAGATCCTGGAGGGCCAGGACATCGCGATCGTCCGCATCACCGCCGCGGGCGACGTGACGGGCGACGACCGGGCCGCCGTCCGCGCGGTCCGTTCCGTCGACTACCGGTCCGTGCTGTCGGGATCGGCCGTGTCCGGGGTGAGCGGCCGCCTGAACGTGGAGGCCCGCCCGTCGGGTGCGGGCGGCTTCGCCCTGGTCCAGCAGACGGAGACGAGCGGCTCCTACCGCAAGCTGGTCCGCAACATCCTCTTCGCCCTCGGCATCGGCCTCGTCGTGGCCGCCGTGGCGGGCTTCGCGCTGGGCTCGTTCCTGTCCCGCCCGATCCGCCGGGCCGCCTCCGTGGCCCACTCGATGAGCACGGGCCGCCGCGACCTCCGCGTCCCGATCTCGCGCACCTCCGAGCTCGCCGAGGTGGGCCACGCGGTCAACTCGCTCGCGGACGCGTTGCAGCGCAGCGAATCCCGCCAACGCGACTTCCTGCTCTCGGTCTCCCACGAGCTGCGCACACCCCTGACCGCCGTCACGGGCTTCGCCGAATCGCTGGCGGACGGCGTCGTCTCCGGCGACCAGGTCGCCCCGGTCGGCACCGTGATCCTGGACGAGGCCAGGCGCCTCGACCGGCTGGTCACCGACCTGCTCGACCTGGCCCGTCTCGGCGCCGACGACTTCCGCCTGGACATGGCACCGGTGGCCCTGGAACCGGTCGTCCGCTCGGCCGCCGAGGTGTGGCACGCCCGCTGCCACGCCCGCGGGGTCGCGTTCTCGCTGCAGGTGTCCGCTTCCCCGGTGGTGCACGCCGACGCGCGGCGGTTGAGGCAGGTCATCGACGGCCTGATGGAGAACGCCCTGCGCGTCACCCCCGCCGGCCGCCCGGTCGTGCTCGCCCTGTCGTCGGCGCTGGAGGTGCGCGACGGCGGCCCCGGCCTGGCTCCCGAGGACTACGCCGTGGCGTTCGACCGCGGGGTGCTGCACGCGCGGTACCAGGACTCGCGGCCGGTCGGGACCGGGGTGGGGCTCGCGCTGGTGCACGGGCTGGTGACGCGGATGGGCGGGACGATCGTGGCGGGGCCCGCGGCGGAGGGCGGGGCGGCGTTCACCGTGACGCTGCGGCCGGGGCCTGAATAGCCGGGACGGCGTGCTCGGTCACTTCGACTGCGGCAGCTTGACCTTCTTCTTCGCGCCCGGCGCGGACGGCGGCGGCACCACGGGCCCGATGTCCCCGTCCGGCGCCTCGTCCAGGTCCACGATCACCGGCGCGTGGTCGCTCGGCCCGGTCCCCTTGCGCGCGTGCCGGTCGATCCACGCGGCCTTCGTCCGCGGCGCGACGGAGTCCGACGCGAGGACCAGGTCGATCCGCATGCCGAGGTCGCGGTGGAACATGCCGGCCCGGTAGTCCCAGTAGCTGAAGACCCGCTCGTCCGGCCACCGCTCGCGCACGACGTCGTGGAACCCCAACGCCTCGATGGCCTGCAACGCGGCGCGTTCGGGTTCGGTGACGTGGGTGTGGCCGATGTACGCGGCCGGGTCGAACACGTCGGCGTCGGTCGGGGCGATGTTGATGTCGCCGCACACCAACGCGTCCGCAGGTCCCGCTTCCAGCACGTCGCGCAGGGCCGCGAGCCATTCGAGCTTGTACTTGTAGTGGTCCGAGTCGGGCTCACGGCCGTTGGGGACGTACAGCGAGTGGACGCGCACGCCGCCGCACGTCGCGGCGACAGCGCGTGCCTCGACGTGCGGGTAACCCGGTGCGCCTGCAATGCCGACGGCGACGTCTTCGAGGCCCACCCGAGAAAGGATCGCCACGCCGTTCCACTGCGTCTCCCCGAACAGCGCGACCTCGTAGCCGCGTTCCGCCAGCGGTTCCCCGAGCAGCGCGGTGAAGGCGTCATCGGCCAGCTTGGTCTCCTGCAGGCAGACCACGTCCGGCCGCCTCTGGTCCAGCCACGGCAGGAGCCTCGGCACGCGCTGCTTGACGGAGTTCACGTTCCAGGTCGCCACTCGCACCCGTCCCACCGTAGTCACCGGGGCTCGAGCTCGCATCGAGGCGAACGCAGACCGCGTGCCGCCACCCACGCGACGACGGGCATCAGCACCAGGGACAACAGGCCCCACTGGAGGTTCGTGGCGCCCGCGACGGCGCCCACCACCGGTGAGCCCAGGCCGCCGACGCTGACCGCGAGTCCCAGCGTGACGCCGCCGGCGGTGCCGAGCCGGTTCGGCAGGTAGTCCTGGCCGAGAGTGACGTGCAGCGAGAACGGCACGTACAGCGACACGGCCGTGAGCGCCACCATCACGTACACGGCGGGACCGGGCACCAACGCGACGCCCGCGACAGCGGGGATCGCGACCGCGTAGGACACCCGCAGCACGCGGACGCGTCCGAACCGCCCGGCCAGCACGCCGCCGAGCAGCGTGCTCGCGGCACCGGCCCCGAACAGCACGACCAGCGCCGCCGCACCGGCCGCCGGACCACCGCCGACGCGCGAGGTCACCCAGAGCGCGAGGAACGTGCCGAGCCCGAACGTCACCACCGACCGCGCGATGATCACCACGGTCAGCCTGCTGAACTGACCCCAGTCGTCGGTGCCGGCCCGCACCCCGGCCGCGCTCCCGGCGCTGTGCACCCCGCGCAGCGCCACCGTCGTGCACGCGCCTCCCACCAGCGCGGGAACGGCGAGCAGCGGACTCCACGCGAGCCCGCCGAACGCCAGCACCGGCGTCACGAGCACCGGCCCCAGCGCGAACCCGACGTTGCCCCCGACCGAGAACCAGCTCATGCCGACGTGGCTGTCCCGGGCGACGCGGCGCGCGAGGCGGGCCGCCTCCGGGTGGTAGGCGGCGACGCCGAGGCCGGACAGCGCGATCGCGAGCCACGTCAGCACGTACGAGTCGCTCAGCCCGGCGAGCCCGACGCCCACCCCCGCGAGCGTCATGCCGAGCGGCACCAGCCACGGCATCGGCCGCCGGTCCGTCAGCCACCCGAACAACGGCTGCACGACCGACGACAGCAGCGTCGCGGCGACCGTGATGCCGGCGACCGCTAGGTAGCCGTACCCCCGTTCCAGCACGAGGAAGGGCACGAGGGCCGGCACCGCGCCCTGGTACAGGTCGTCGACGGCGTGCCCGGCGACCAGGACCGCCATCCGCCCGCGAGAGTGCTCCACGTCTTGATCGTGGCCCCGCCGCCGCGTTCGCGATTCCGATATTCTGCCGATGTATGTCGAATTCACGCCATCTGCCCGCGGCCCCGACCACGAGCCGCGACCTGGCCGCCGCCGACGGAGTCAGCGCGCACTGGCACGACGAGCACCAGATCGTCTACGCCAGTCGCGGCGTCGTGGCCGTGCACACGGAGGCGTCACGCTGGATCGCGCCCGCGCACCGTGCGTTGTGGATCCCGTCCGGCGCCGTGCACTCGCACCGCGCGTACGGCGTCACACGGCTGCACTTCCTCGGGCTCACGCAGAATCCGCTGAAGCTCCACGAGCCGACGGCGCTCGCAGTTTCCCCTCTGCTGCGTGAGCTGCTGATCGCCTACACGGAGCTCGACGACCGAGAAACCCCTGCGGGCAAACGAATGCGCTCAGTCCTGCTGGACCAGCTCATCACCGCGTCCGAACGACCGGTGCGCGTCCCCGCCGCCCACGATCCCCGGCTCGCGGCGGTGTGCGCGGTGCTCGAGACCGACCCCTCGGACGCACGCGGTCTCGAAGCGCTGGGCCGCGCCGCCGGCGCCAGCAGCAGGACGCTGACCAGGCTGTTCCGCGACGAGATGGGCATGACGTTCCCCCAGTGGCGCACGCAGCTTCGGCTCTACCACGCCCTGCGCCTGCTCGCGGAGGGCCAGTCCGTCACGAGCGTGGCCCTGCGGTGCGGGTTCGCCACCACCAGCGCGTTCATCGACGTGTTCCGCCGCTCGCTCGGCCACACCCCCGGCTCGTACCTCTAGAACACCGAGAACACCTCCTCAGCACGGTCCCGCCGCACGAACATCTGCCACGCGACGTCCGCGACGGCGTCGGGGTCGAGCGTCCGCACCTCCCCGAACCGCTCGGGGTCCGCCCGCACGGCCCGGTGGATGTCGCCGCGTTCGACGAGACCACCGATGGTCAGCGTGCCCGCGTACACGCCCTTCTCGGCAAGCGCCGCGTGGAGCGTCACCGCGTAGTTCCTCAGCGCCGCACCGGAAAGGGCCAACGCACCGAGCATCGGCATCGGCCGCACCGCGCTCAGCCCACCGGCGAACAGCAGGCCGCCACCGCGTTCGACCACCCCCGCCAGCACGTGCTGGACGACGTCGACAGCCGGGTAGAGCCACTCCAGGGCGGCACGCGCGTCCGCGGACGTCGTCGCCGTGATGTCCTCCGGCGCCTCGCTCAGATCCGTCGCGCCAGGCCCGTAGTACACGACATCGACCGGTCCGATCGAGTCCAAAGTGGACAACAAACGTGTCCGATCCCGCACGTCCACCGCGAACGCCTCGGCCTTCACCCCCGCCCCGGCCAGCTCCGCCAGATAACCCTCGTGCCGCGTCGCACCGCGGGAGACCAGCGCGACGTCATACCCCTCACGCCCGAACCGGTGCGCGATCGACATGCCGAGCCCAGGTCCGACCCCGAGCACAACCGCCTTGCGAGACATGGGTTCCACCCTCCGCACGCTAATTCGAGGCAACCCTCGACTTACGTCCGCCGACGCTACCACAGAAATCGAGGGCACCCTCGACTTAACCGCCGAGTAGGATCCCCCGCATGGTCACCGCGTCGAGGCCCCTGCGTGCGGACGCGGCACGCAACCGGGACAAGCTGCTGGCAGCGGCCGCGGAACTGTTCGCGGAACGCGGCCTCGACGTGCCCCTGGAACACATCGCCCGGCACGCGGAAGTCAGCATCGGCACGCTGTACAAGCACTTCCCGACCCGCGACGACTTCGTGGCGCAGATCTTCCCGCAGCGCCTGGCCGCGCTGGACGTCATCGGCGAGAAGGCCCTGGCCGAACCGGACCCGTGGCAGGCCTTCGCCGGCTACCTGGAAGACCTCTACGCCTTGCAGGCCGAGGACCGGGGCCTGAACGACGTGCTCGTCCGCGACCTGCCGAACGCCCCCGAGGTGGTCTCGGCCTGCCACCGCGGCGCGGGCCACGCGGGCACCCTGATCGACCGCGCCCTGGCGGCCGGCGTGCTGCGCGCCGACTACTCGATCGCCGACCTGGCCACGCTCACCAGGGCGATGGCCCAGGTCATCCGCGACTCCCCCGACGAGTGGCGGCGCTTCCTGTCGATCTACGTGGAAGGCCTGCGCGCGTAGCGGTTCAATCGACGAGCTTGACGTCCATTCGCACCCGACTTTGACGACGTCGTTCTCGGCGGTGACGGGAAGAACGACGGAACATCGCGCGAGGTAAGTGTTTTCGTCCTGCCGCCCTGACTGTCGTCACGACCGGCGGTTTCGCCCTCGTGGCGGCGTCCTCCCTGGCCACCGCGCGGGGTACCGTCCTGCTCGTCACCGGCACCGAGGTCGTCGGCTTGCCCGACCCGACGCCGATCTCCTTCAGCACGTTGACCCCCGTCAGCGTGTGCACGGCGGTCAAGATGGCCAGAACGCCACCGACCGTGCCGATGATGACGTTCCAGTTCTTGCATTCCGGCTCGCTGTCGGAATCCGGGACATAGGTGGGGCCCCGGACATGTCCAGTCCGGGGCCCCGTTTGTCCGCCCATTTGCGCACACCAGCGACGTTTAAGAGGCCGGATCAGTCCTTAGGTCGCCGCGCTCTTCCGTTGAGCTACGGCCGCATGGGCAGAGCGGCCAACGGGATTCGAACCCGTACCTCGGCGAGTCTTGTCCGGTCTCGGTAGATCTGGCGTTCGGCGGTGATGCTGAACCTGGAGCGAGAGTCTGAGCTTGATCCCGGTCTGCCTCTGCCGGCTTGGGCCATCCCGGCGAGTGGTGCCGGGAGAGGGATTCGAACCCCCACTGGTGACCGAGTGGTTCAGGCTGACGTTCAGCTTCAGCTTTCACGCTCCCGCGTCGGGGAGCGCATCCCCCGCGCTCCAGCGGGGGAATCCGTGACGCCTACCGGAACAGGTAGGCGAAGAGGACACCACCGACGCGCTGGTCGGTGATCTCCATGTTGTTGGCTTCCTCCCGGGCGAACTTCACCGCGTGCTGCAGCTTCTCCACGCGGTCCACGAGCTCGTTGACCCGCCGGGCCGGCAGCGCACCGGAGAACTTCACGGTGTTCCAGTAGCCCACCGGGATGTCCTCGTAGTACACCTCGACCTGCGCCGGGTGCTTCTCCGTGGCCTCGGCCTTGACGTGGTTGCGCGGCACCTTCTTGGTGCGGATGGTCCGGACCTGCTCGGTGCGCCAGTAGTCGGCGGACTCGTCGAAGCTCCAGTCCTCGGCCGCGTCCAGCAGGGGCAGCTTCTTCACGAAGGTGTGCAGGTCGGTCAGCTGCTTCTCGAGGAACAGCAGGTACGACACGGGCACGTCGCGCAGCAACGTCTCCCCGTCCACCACGACGTCGGCCTTCGCGACGCAGTTCGCCCAGTCCTTGGTCGCCGTGACGTCGAAGAGCCGGGTCATCACGGCCGCGGTCTTGCGCAGCACGTCCTCGGCCTTGATCTGCACGCGCGTGGACTCCGGCGGCAGCACCTCGCCGTCCTCGTCCTTCGGCTGGTAGGTCCGGGAGATCCCCGCCAGCAGCGCGGGCTTCTGCAAGCCGTGGTGCGCGTCGGTGAGGTCCCGGAGCGTGCCCCCCTTGACGCTCTTCTCCACCGCGATGATCTGGTTCAGCTTCGTCATGCCGCACCCCCTTTGGTTTCGGGGCACAGTACTCAGCGGGAAGCCGCGCCCGCATGCGATTTCTTCAGTTCGCGCGCACGTCTTGGAAGAGGGCTGCGATCTCGGCCGTCACCCAGTAGCACGCGGTCTCGCCTCGGGGGTATTCCCACTCCCACAGCCAGGTGCGTCCGACGGCCAGGCAATGGCGACGGGGCCACCCGAGAAGACCGGCAACGCCGTGCTTGCCCTTCTCCAGACCGAGCAACCCAACCAACTCTTCACCGCTGTACCTGGTGCCTGGGTGGTCCATCAGCACCGAGAACAGGGACCTGGCCGGAGGTGAGAGCTTCTCCCATACGGCGGCAGCGAGTTCGCCGTCCGACGCGCTCCACGCGACCTGCTCAGCCCGAGTGTCCGCGGTGCCGGTCATGGGTGGTTCCTCGCCCGTGGAGTGGTCGCACAACGAGTGGTCGTGGTGGGGCAGGTCGGATTCGAACCGACAACCTGACAGATTATGAGTCTGCTGCTCTGACCGGTTGAGCTACTGCCCCCTCGCAGCAGCGGACCCCGACCCGCTGACGCTGCGTGGTGGAGGATACCGATCACCCCGAACGGCCCTTGCGCACCCCCGTGGCGAGCGACACATAGGCTGGACACGTGCGTCTGATCCTCCGCGACTTCACCCCGGCGGACGAACCCGAGGTGCTGGCGCTGTTCGCCGACTGCGACGACTGGTTCCAGGCCGCCACCGGCCACCCGTCCGGCCCCGGTGACGTGCAGAGCCTCTTCTACGCGTTGCCGGAGGGGGCCGCGTTCGAGCAGAAGCGCCTGCTGGTGGCGCGGGCCGAGGGCATGATCGGGTTCGTCGACCTCGTGCTCGACCACCCTGCTGCCGGCGAGGCCAGCGTCCGGTTCTTCCTCGTGCCGCGGGACCTGCGGCGGTGGGGCATCGGCCGGGAGATGGCGAAGGCGCTCACCGAACGTTTCCCCGAGGTGCGGCGGGTGCACGTGGCGCTCGACGACTTCAAGCCCGGCAACGAGTTCCTGAAGACGATGGGCTTCGCGCTCAACGGTCAGCGGGCGGTGCTGGAGGTCGCGCCGAGGTCCGACGGCCGGTAACCGCGGGGGTAGCCCGGGTAGGTGCGGTTGCGGGTGTTCGTGAGCTTCAGCTCGCGACGCACCGGCATGCGGCGCACCACGAAAGCCCTCAGCCGCAACGCTTGGCGCCCAAGAACGCCAACCCAGGACGGCGGGGCCATGAAGCCGAACGCGCGCACCATCGCCGGGTCGAGCATCGAGATCACCGCCCGTGCCACCGCCGGTCGCGTCCAAGACGGGTACCACGAGCAGAACAGGTCCAGCGTGTACTGGCCGATGCGGCGGTTCGACGGCGCGAACACGAAGTGCTCGCGCTCGTAGGCCGTCTTGAAGGCCAGGAACTCGTCGTAGTCCCCTGGGATCTCGCGGATGCCCATGCGGGCGCCGACCGCGCGGTAGAAGTGGAAGCCCGCCAGCCGTTCGTTGTCGGTCAGCGGGCGCCAGCCGTGCTGCGAAAGCCACTCGATCGGGTCGTAGATGAACGTCGACAGCACGTAGAGCATGTCGTCGTTCGAGATGTCGTAACGGCCGTGCTGGCGGTTGACCACGCGCAGCGCCTCACGCCCGCGCGGGGAGTCGTAGCCGTGCTCCACGAGCTCGGCCATCAGGACCGCCGTGTCGTCGTAGCGCTTCTGCGGCCGCCGTTCGAACTCGCCGGTGCGCTCGAGCAGGCCCGAGATCGTCGGCACGCAGTACGTGCGGAACAGGGCCATCTCGAGCGACTTCTGGTAGTCCCACGGGAACTCCAGGCCGGCGGAGATCCGCAGGATCTCCTCGTGGTCGCGGACCGGGTCGAGCGCGGAGATGCGGCGGAGGTTCGCGAAGCGGTCGGCCATGCGTCCCAACCTGACCCACGCCCGCGCGAACCGGAAGACCCCAGATGGTGGACGAAGGACCCGACCAAGCAAAAGACCCCAGTCCGTGGACTAGGGTCTGAGCGGTGGCTCCCCCAACTGGACTCGAACCAGTAACCCTGCGATTAACAGTCGCATGCTCTGCCAATTGAGCTATGGGGGAATGTTCTGTTGTTCTGCTCTGTCAGGCTTGGTTCCTCCTGACAGTGGGTAACTCTACATGAGCCTCAAAAGGGGTTTTGCAAGCACCCCCCACTTTGCGGCAAAACAGCCTCTGACCAGGCACGATGCGAGAGGAGACGCCACATGAAGGGCATCTTGGTCGGTGCGGCGATCGGCTACGTGCTCGGCGCGAAGGCCGGACGGGCGCGTTACGACCAGATCGTGCGCCTCTGGAACCGCTTCACCGCGAACCCGACGGTGCGCAAGACGGCGGCCCAGGCGAAGGACAAGGCGTTCGAAGCGGCGGTTCAGGCCAAGGACCTGGCGGCCGACGCCGCAGGTAAGGCAGCGGATGCGGCGGGTAAGGCGGCGGAGAAGGCGCCGTGGCGCCACCAGGAGGAGACGAACGGCAAGGCCTTCACCCCTCCCGCGACGCCGCGGGCGTGACAGTCCTCACACCTGCGCCACCGCGAAGATCCGCCTGAAAGGGAACCAAGTGGTGCCGTCGGCTCGCTGCGGGTACGCCTCGCGCAGCCGCGGCGCCAGTTCCGCCACGTAGGCCTCCCAGTCCGTTGAGGACAGAGCCGCGCGCACGGGCCGCAGAGCCGTGCCGCTCACCCATTCGAGCACCGGGTCCCGACCGGACAGCCGCTGCACGTACGTCGTCTCCCAGACGTCCACCGAGGAGCAGTCGCCGAGCAGGTCCGCGTACTCCACGGGCTGCAGAACCGGCTTCTCGGCACGGAAGACGTGCTCCAACGCCGATCCGGCCACCTCGCGGATCAACCGGTGCGAGGGGTCCGCGTAGTTGCCGGGCACCTGGAACGCGAGCCACGCGCCGGACGGCAGCGCCGCCGCCCAGGAAGACACGATCGAGGGATGTGACGGAACCCACTGCAGAACCGCGTTGGACACCACGACGTCGGTGTCCGGCAACGGTTTCCAGGTGGTCAGGTCGTCCACCCGAGCGTTCACGCCGGCCTCACGCGCCGCTTCGACCATCTCCGGCGACGAGTCGAACGCCTCGACCACTGCCGAGGGCCACCGCTGCGACAACGACAGCGTCAGGTTGCCGGGTCCGCAGCCCACGTCCACCACCCGACGGGGTTCGGCGGCCCGCACGCGCCCGACAAGTTCGTAGAACGGCCTCGCCCGGTGATCGGCGAAGGCCAGGTACTGCGCCGGATCCCACATGCCAACTAACAGTACACGCGTACTGCTAGCCCGCAAGCTTCGCGGCGAACGCCGAAACGGCCTCGCGCACCGCGCCCAGGTCCACGCCCGCGTCGCCGCGCGCCTGCCACACGACACCGTCCTGACCGGGGATCTTGCGCTGCAGGATCCACACGCCGGGCGACTCGACGCGCTCGCGGTGCCGGATCGACCCCTCGACGCGCTGGCTGATCGCGCGCAGCACGCGCCTCGGGTCCTCGAGCGCGAACCGGTGCGCGGGAAGGTCTTCGAGCAGCACGACGGGACCTTCGGTCGAGGCCTCGGACGCCTCCACCACCCGCAGCGCGCCCTCCCACTTCACCTTGCTGATCAGGTGCCAGCCGATGCGCCGCGGCGACTCCCCCGGCACCCACAGCCCGAGCGACGTCACGACGAGGTGCCCGCCGCCCGTCACCGGCGCGTGCGCGATCACGGTCTCCTCGCGCTCCAGCGAGCCGGTGAACCCGTCCGGCGCACCGTTGCCGAACAACCGCCGCAACAACCCCACTACAGCACTCCAGCGCTCTGCTGCAGGAGCGCCTTGCGGTACTCCTCCAGGGCCACCAGGTCGCCCCACAGCGCCCGGTACTCGTCGGCGTCCTTGATCGGCGACAGCCGGCGCAGCCGCGACTTCACGTCCTCGACCTGCTTGCCGACCTGCACCTCCTGCAGGCGCGCGATCACCATCGACACGTAGCGGAACTCGTCGTTCTGCTTGACGGCCAACGGTTCCACCGCGAGCTCGGTCAGCACCGACCGCACCGACGCGTGCTGGCACGCCTGCGAGATCGCGTCCAGGTACGCCGTGCCCGCGAGGCCGCAGGCCGCACCGCCCGCGTCCCGGATCGCCCGGTGCAGCGCGACGTACGCCGGGTCGGTGAAGGCCTCGTCCGGCAGCGAGTCGTAGAGCGGCCCCGCGTACTCGGGCAGCCGCAGCGCGATCTTGAGCACCTCGCGTTCGAAGATCAGCTTCGGGTCGCGCGGGTTCGGCCGGGCCGGGCCGTCGACCTCCACGCCGAGCGCCATCTGGTTCGGGTCGACGCGCGCGGCGGGCACCACGGGCGCCTTGCCACCGGCGGTCTGGCGCACCCGGCGCACGACCATCGCCTCGTCGTCCCAGCCGACCCACCACGCCAGACGCGTCGCGTAGCCGTCGCGCTTGGCCCTGTCCTTGATCTGCGCGACGAACGGCACCATCTTCTTCAGCGCCTCGACGCGGCCGTCCACCGAGTCGAGGTCGTACGCCTTGAGCTGGGCCTTGATCGCGAACTCGATCAGCGGGATGCGCCGCGCCACCAGGTCGCGCACCGCCACGTCGCCCTTGGCCTGCCGCAGCTCGCACGGGTCCATGCCGTCCGGCGCGACCGCGATGTAGGTCTGCGCGGAGAAGTGCTGCTCCCCGTCGAAGGCCTTCAGCGCGGCCTTCTGGCCCGCCTCGTCGCCGTCGAAGGTGAAGATGACCTCGCCGTTCACGTCGTCGTCGATCAGCAGCCTGCGCAGCACGTTCATGTGGTCGGTGCCGAACGCCGTGCCGCAGGACGCGACGGCCGTCGGCACGCCCGCGAGGTGCATCGCCATCACGTCGGTGTAACCCTCGACGATGACCGCCTGCTTGCGCTTCGCGATCTCGCGCTTGGCCTGGTCGAGCCCGAACAGCACCTGCGACTTCTTGTAGATCATCGACTCGCTGGTGTTCAGGTACTTCGCCTGGATCGGGTCGTCGTCGAAGATCCGGCGGGCGCCGAACCCGACGACGTCGCCGCCGATGTCCTTGATCGGCCACAGCAGCCGCCGGTGGAACCGGTCGATCGGCCCCTGCCGGCCCTCCTTGGTGAGCTGCGCCTTGATCAGCTCCTGCAGCTCGAAACCGCGTCCGAGCAGGTGTTTGGTGAGCTTGTCCCAGCCGCCGGGCGCGAAGCCGCAGCCGAACTGGCGTGCCGCGTTCTCGTCGAACCCGCGCTCGGCGAGGAACTCGCGGGCGGGCTGCGCCTCGGGCGACTTGAGCTGCTCCGAGTAGTACTCGGCGGCGGCCTTGTGGGCCTCGATGAGCCTGCTGCGGGTGCCGCGGTCGCGCTGGACCGTGTTGCCGCCGCCCTCGTAGACGAGCTGGATGCCGGCCCTGTCCGCGAGCCGCTCGACGGCCTCCACGAACGACAGGTGCTCGACTTTCATCACGAAGGCGATCACGTCGCCGCCCTCGCCGCAGCCGAAGCAGTGGAACGTGCCGTGCGACGGGCGCACGTTGAACGACGGCGTCTTCTCGTCGTGGAAGGGGCACAACCCCTTCAGGGCGCCTCCACCGGCCCGCTTCAGCGAAACCTGGTCACCGACGACCTCGTCGATCCGGCTGCGCTCACGCACCAACGCGATGTCGCTCTCCCTGATGCGTCCTGCCACGTCCCCGAGTCTAATCCCCTGGCAAACTGCCGACCGTGACCACCGCCGACGTCTTCGCCCTGCACCGGACGCACCTGATCGGCGTCGCGTACCGCCTGACCGGCAGCTTCGCCGACGCCGAGGACGCCGTGCAGGAGGCGTGGCCCCGGTTCGCGAAGGCCGAGGGCATCCAGGACGCGCGGGGCTGGCTCACGACCGTGGTGAGCCGCATCTGCCTCGACAGGCTGCGCTCCGCCGCCGTGCGCCGCGAGACGTACGTGGGTTCGTGGCTGCCGGAACCGCTGCTCACGACCGGTGAGGACGACCCGCTGGCGAGCGTGGTGCAGGCCGACGGCGTCCGGATGGCCGCGCTGGTGGTGCTCGACCGGCTCACGCCCGACCAGCGCGTCGCGTTCGTGCTGCACGACGCGTTCTCGTTGCCGTTCAACGAGATCGCCGACGTGTTGCAGGTCTCAGAGGCCGCGGCGCGCAAGCACGCGTCCCGTGCCCGCAAGGCCGTCGCGGACGCCGAGCCGCCGCCCCGCGCGGCGCTGGCCGAGCAGCAGGAGGTGCTGGAGAAGTTCCTGCGCGCCATGGCGAGCGGGGACATCGACCGCGTGCTGGAACTGCTGCACCCGGACGCGGTGATGATCGGCGACGGCGGCGGCAAGGTCCGCACCGCGGTCAACACGGTCTCCGGCGCGGACAAGGTCGCCCGCTTCTTCCTCGGCCTCATGCGCAAGTACGGCTATCCGGAGGAGCACCGGCCGACGTTCGTCAACGGCGACATCGGCGTGCTGATGCCCGCGTACGGCGACGTGACGTCGCGCGTCACGGCGTTCACCGTGCACGAGGGCAAGGTGGCCGCGATCTACGACATCGCGAACCCGGACAAGCTCACGCACGTGGCGTTCTGACGGTCACCAGCGCATCCGCAGCAGCTTCCCGACGTCGCGGAGCTTCGGGATCGCGCTGACGACCTTCATCTGGATCTGACCGGACCTGGGCAACGCCTCCAGGTGCGGCAGGTCCACGCTGCGCCAGGCGTCCACTGTGGTCAGTCCGGGGTGCAGCGCCTCGACCTCGCGCGGGTCGTCGACACCCCAGTGCAGGGTCGCGCCCGCGTTGCGCACGGCGGGCACGAGCTTCTGCAGCTTGATCCCCCACGACCCGTAGACGTCGAACAGCAGCTCACCGCTGTCGAACCGGCTGGTGATCCGGCGGATCAACGCGTGCCCCTCCGCCTGCGTGAGGTACATCGACAGGCCCTCGAACACCGCGACGACCGGTCCGCCGGCGGGCACCTCGTGCAGCCAGGCGTCCTCGGTCACCGACGACGCCACGAGCCGGTAGTCGCCTTGGGGTTCGGGCAAGAGCTTGTGCCGCAACGCGACGACGTCCGGCATGTCGACGTCGACCCACCGCACGGTGTCCGGCCGTTCGATGCGGTGCGCGCGTGTGTCCAGGCCGCAGGCCAGGTGCAGCACGGTGCACGACGGGTGGCGCCCGAGGAAGTCGCGCGTCCAGTCGTCGAGCACCCTGCCGCGGATGGCGACGCCGACCGCCGTGGTCGTGGTCATCCCGGTCTTGGCGAAGTCGTAGTCGATGCGGTCGACGGCGCGTCTGGCCTCGTCGTCGTGCAGCACGGACGTGGGCCGCTCGCTGTCGAGGGCCCGTCCGTACAGCGTGGCGAGCATGGTCTCCTGCGCACCCGTGAGTGCGATCTTCTCCACACGCCCTAGTTTGTCGGCACCCGGCAGGCGTCGCCAGAGGTGAAGCCCTGGTCCTTGATGTCGAACGCGCTGTTGAACCGGGCCCGCTGGTTCTCCAGCGCGATCTGGTAGGTCAGCGCGACGAGTTCCTTGCGCCCCAGCAGCTCCTCGAGCTCCGCGACCTGCTCGTCGGTGACGGCGACCGGCGTCTCCGTCATCGCGTCGGCGTAGGCGAGCGCCTTGCGTTCGAGGTCGGTGAACAGCGGCGACGTGGCGTAGGAGTCGATGTGCTTGAGGCGCTCGACGTCGAGCCCGCCGTGCTTCATCAGCATGGCGCCGAAGTCGACGCACCACGAGCACCCGAGTCGCACGGCCGTCCTATATACGCACAGCTCGAACAACGGCCCGTGGACCGCCTTCTTGACCGCCAGCTCGTGGCGGCTGCTCGCCATCAGCAGCTTCGGGTGGTGCGCCATCACCGTGACGGGCTCCGGCACCGCCCCGAACTCACGCCGCGCGAACCAGTACACGGCCTTGAGCAGCGGGCCCGCGTCCTTCTTGGCAACTCCGTTGATCCTCGTCATGTCCTGTGGACGGGGCAGCCCGCCGGAACGTGACACCTTTGGGTGACTGGGGCGCGAGCCGGTCCACCCATAGGGTCCCTGCATGAGCAACGACTTCGTGCTGGACATCGACCACGAGTCGGCCGGCCTGCTCGCGGGAACACTGCTGGCAGGCGACTCGTGTGCGGTCCCGGTGCGGCACCAGAACGTCAAACTCCTGCTGTGCGCGCTGCCGGGCGAGGACGGGATGCGGCTCTTCCTGCGCCGCAACACCCCCTAGGGCCTGCTTCGCCGGTCCTGTCCGCGATAGCCGGGGCTGAGGCGGCCCCTGGGGGCGCGGGCGGCAGACCCGAATACAACACCGGTATGCGGCTCTGCCGCCCGCACCGCCAGGAACCACCTCAGCCGCGACTCTCACCGGACGAGACCGGCGAAGCAGGCCCTAGCGGTCGTACACCGCCACATACTCCATGAGCACGTCACGCGACCGTTCGTTGTCGAGCGCGACGGCGTGCATGCGCTGGAAGATCTGCACGGCCCGTTCCACGGTCGCGGCATCGCTGGCGAGCGTGAAGTTCGCGAGGTAGACCAGCGGCGGCTCGTGTTCGTACTGGATGAGCGCGTAGTCGAGCCCGACCGCCGCCGCCCCTCCCGCGCTGGCCGGCACGATCCGGATCGACGGCGCGTGGAACAGCAGGTGCAGGACCTGGTCCTCCATCAGCCGGTCGCCGCCGACGACGGTGCGCAGCGCGTACTCGTGGATGAAGAACACGCACTGCGGCAGCACGCCGTCGGGCTGCAGTTCGGGCGCCGGCGCGAACCCCAGCGCCCTGGCCAGCGCCTTCGCGTAGCACTCGGTCCTGAGCAGGACGGGAATGGTGACGCCGCTGAAGCAGGTGATGCGCGTGGCGCCCGCCGCGGCGAGCACGACGAGCTGCTCGCCGGCACCGTGCTGGGTCATGCGCAGAACGGTAAGCCCATGATCATGATCTCGCCGTGCGAAACGCTCGCCCGACAGGGCGTCACGCCATCACGGACGGGCGACCTGCGCGAGGAAGTAGACCGCCTTCGAGCGGGCGTGCCGGACGGCGAGCAGGAACGGCCGGTCGACGAGCACGACGACCGGGTGCGCGGGCTTCCTCGGTCGCGCGCCCCGCGACTTCATCACCGCGGTCGCGGCCGCACCTTCCAGGCCCTGCTCGTCCAGTCGCAGCACGGCCTCGTGCACGACCTCGCTGACGAACAGGGGCTTCGGCGAGAGCCCGCTGAGATCGGCGTCCGGCGAGAACATCGTGCCCACACCCACCTGTTCGAGCGCCTCCCGCAGCTCGAACTTCTCCCGGACGTCCACTTTGGGCAGTGACAGCGCGACGGCGGTGCTGCCGGGCACGTCGAACGCGGCCGGGTGCGGCTGGTCCAGCGGCCCGTCCGGCAGCAGCACCAGCACCTCCACCCCCGACTTCGCCGGCAGCACGACGGTCTGCCAGCCCCCGGTCCTGGCGTAGCCCAGTTCGGCCGTCACCGTCATGGTCGGCACCTCGACGTCACCGCCGGGGGCGTGGAACGGTCGCGGCGTCGTCCGGGACGCCGGGAACGCGGTCTCCCAGCCGGTCCTGAGGTAGAGGGCGTTGACGACGACCGCCCCGCTGTACGGGGTGGAAGGGGGCGGCAGCAGTGCGGGGACGAGGCCGCGGGTCGCCTCGGCGACGTCGGCGTTGATCAGTTCGCGCACGGTCCCGGACTCGGCGAAGTCCGCCCTCCGCACGGAGGCCGTCAACGAGAAGGCGGGGTCGAGCGGCAGGCCGGCGTCCGCCCACAGCGAGTTCGCGACGGCCAGGTCCGGCACGTCGAGCGCGTCCGAGCCGTCGAACCCGCCGATCAGCAGGCCGAGCTCCTCGCGCGTCCGCCCCCGGGAGGCCTCGTGGACCAGCGCGAGCGCACTGGCCACCGAGAACGGCGACCAGCACGCGTTCACGGACGGATCGGGTACGGCGGCTCGGTGCAGGGTCAGGGCGAACGCGGTCTGGTCGGTCACGGACGGGCGACCTGCGCGAGGAAGTAGATCGCACCGGACCGCGCGTGCCGCACCGCGAGCAGGAACGGCCGGTCCACGGTCACCACGACCGGGTCCACCGGGATCTCGATCGACACCGTCCGGAACGTGACGGCGGTGGCCGCGGCTCCTTCGAGGCCCTCCTCGTCGAGGCGCAGCACGGCCTCGTGCACCACGTCGTCCACGAACATCCGCTCGTCCGGGGAGAGGCCGGAGAAGTCGGCGTCGCGCGCGAACATGCGCTCGACCCCCAGCTGCCGCAACGTGTTCTTCAGGTTGAACTTCGCCCGCACGTCCACTTTGGGCAGTGAGAGCTCGAGCCGCGTGAGGTCCTGGGCGGTGAACGCGGAGGCGGGCAGCGGCTGGTCCAGCGACTCGTCCGGCAGCAGGACCACGGTCTCGACGCCCGAGTCCGCGGGCAGCACGATCGTCTGCCAGCCGTCGTGGCGGGCGTAGCGGAACTTCTCCGTCACCTTCATCGTCGGCACGTCCACGTCGTCGCCGGGCGCGTGGAACGGCTTGTCGGCGGTGTCCCAGGCGGCGAACGGGTTCAGCCAGCCGACCTTGAGGTACAGGGCGTTGACGATGATCGCGGCGGCGTCCGCGGGCGGCGCGTCGGCGAGCAGTTCGGGGATGAGGCCGCGGGTGGTCTCGGCGACATCGGTGTTGACGAGCTTGCGGACCGTCGCGGGGTCGGAGAACGCCGTGCGGCGCACCGAGCCGGCGAGTGAGAAGCCCAGGTCGAGCGTCAGGTCGTCGTCGGCCCACAGCGTGTTCGCGACGGCCAGTTCGGGCACGTCCAGCGCGTCCGAGGCGTCGAAACCGTTCAGCAGGCCGTCGAGTTCCGCGCGGGTCTCGCCGCGGGCGGCCTCGTGGGTCAGCGCGAGCGCGCTCGCCACCGAGAACGGCGACCAGCACGCGTTCGTGGACGGATCAGGTACGGCGACGCGGTGCAGGTTCAGGGCGAAGTCGGCCTGATCGGTCACAAGAGCTCCCTCGACTGGTCGGCCATCGCCCTCGAAGCTACGCCGATGCGCGGTGCCAGGCCACGGCCTGCGCGTCGGTGAGCAGCGCGACCTGGTCGATCACGACGCGAAGCCTTGCGGCGTAGGAGGAAGCGGCCTCGAACACCGGGCGGAACGCCGGGTCGAGCAGCTCCGGGCGCTCCAGCAGGCGGCCGACGAGGCTCGTGATCAGGTCGCGCTGGTCGGCCTGCATGGCGAGGCGCGCCGGGTCGCTCATGACGTACCGGACGGCCATCGCCTTGAGCAGCGCCACCTCCGCCGCGACCTGCCGCGGGACCTCCAGCGACGCGTTGTACCTCGTCAGAGCGCCGTCACCGTGCACGGCACGGGTCGCGGTGACGGCCGCGGAGGCGAAGCGGCCGACCAGTTCGCTGGTGAGGTTCTTCAACGCCACCTGGGCGCCGAGCGAGCCGTCGTACTCGTGGCCGGTCCAGTACCCGATCACCGGGAGGTCCAGCAGTTCCTCGGCGGTGGCCTCCAGCGTCGCGACGGACTCGTCGGAGAACGTCTTCGCGGCGAGCGACGCGATGGCGGCGCGTTCGTCGGCACTGGCCAGCGCGCCGAGGTTGATGCGGTGGGCCAGGACGCCGTCCTCGACGTCGTGCACGGAGTACGCCACGTCGTCGGACCAGTCCATCACCTGCGCCTCGATGCACCTCTCCCGTTCCGGCGCGCCCGAACGCATCCACTCGAACACTTCGAGGTCGTCGTCGTACACGCCGAACTTCACCATGCCCGGCGTGCGCTTCCACGGGTACTTCGTCGACGCGTCGAGCACCGCGCGCGTGAGGTTCAGGCCGTGCGCCGTCTTGGGCTCCAAGCGCGCGAGGATGCGGAACGTCTGCGCGTTGCCCTCGAAGCCACCGCACGGACCGGCGAGCTCGTTGAGCGCCCTCTCGCCGTTGTGCCCGAACGGCGGATGCCCGATGTCGTGCGCGAGGCCGGCCGTGTCGACGATGTCCGGGTCGCAGCCCAGCTCCTCGCCGATGCCGCGGCCGATCTGCGCGACCTCCAGCGAGTGCGTGAGGCGCGTGCGCGGCACACCGGTGACCTCGGAACCCTCACCGGGACCGACGACCTGGGTCTTGCCCGCCAGCCTGCGCAACGCCGCGGAGTGCAGCACGCGGGCCCGGTCACGGGAGAACGGCGTGCGCTCCTCGATGCGGGCACCCGGCAGCGCGGCGCTCTTGGGCTCTTCGGAGAGCAGTCGCTCCGCGTCGTGACCGGTGTATCCCATCACCCGATTTTAGGGAGTTTCAGCTCGTCGAACACGCCGGCGTGCGCCTTCATCAAGCGGTAGTAGAGCAACGCTCCGGTTTCGCGCTTGATGTAGAACCACTGCGTTTCGCGCGTCTGCACGTTCGGACCGCTCCTGGTCGGCGACGTCCACGCCCGCAGACCGGCGTCCTCGGCCATGGTGCGGGCGCGCAGCGAGTGCCACGGGTCGCTGACGATCACGGCGGTCTTCAGGTTCCGCTCCTGCGCGACCGACGCGACGGCCCGCAGCGAGCCGAGCGTGTCCGCGCCCTCGCCGACCTGCAGCACCCTGTCCTCGGGCACACCGCGCTTGACCAGCCAGAGCTTGCCGACCTGGCCCTCGGTGAAGTTGTCGCCGGGCTGGCGGCCTCCGGTCGTCGCGATGTAGCCGACGACGCCTTCCTGGTAGAGGCCGAGCGCGTGCTCCAGGCGGGCCGCGAGCACGTCGGACGGGACGCCGTTGTACTGCGCGGCACCGAGCACGATGGCCATGTCGGCTTTCGTCCAGTCGTCCACGCGCGCGACCTGCCACACGCGGAACGCCGTGCCGCCGCCCACGAGCACGCCGACGACCAGCGCCCCGAAGACGAGGCGCAACACGATCCGGCGAATCCTGGCGAGTGGTCTGAGGGGCGTGGTCCGCACACCGTGCATGGTCCCAGACCGCGCGCCTGTCGCGTTGACGCCCCTGCGAGGATCAAGGTCATGCCTGCTGAGCAGCCCACCATCCTCGCGACCTCCGGGGGATTGCGCCCTGGGCACCGCACCCTCGTCGAGTTCGACAAGCTGATCCACTTCGCACTGGACCTGTCCGGCGTGGACGGCCGCACACCGCGCCTGTGCCACGTCGGCACCGCCGGCGGCGACCAGCGGGCGATGAACGCGAACATGACCGAGGCGGGCAGGGTCGCGGGCGTCGACGTGTCGGTGCTGAACCTGTTCACGATGCCGCCGACCGACGACCTGGAGGACTACGTGCTCTCGCACGACGTCATCTGGGTGGGCGGCGGATCGGTGGCGAACCTGCTCGCGGTCTGGGAGGTGCACGGCCTCGGCGCCGTCTTCCGCAAGGCGTGGGAGGCGGGCGTGGTGCTCAGCGGTGTGTCGGCGGGCTCGATCTGCTGGCACGCGGGCGGCGCGACGGACTCGTTCGGCCCGGACCTCCGCATCGTCACGAACGGCCTGGGCTTCCTGCCCCACGGCAACGGCGTGCACTACGACTCCGAGGAGCAGCGCCGCCCGAAGATCCACGAGGCCGTGGCCTCCGGGGTGCTGCCGAAGACGTACTGCACCGACGACGGCGCCGGCCTGCTCTACCGCGGCACCGAACTCGTCGAGGCGGTGACGGAACGTCCCGGCGCGAGCGCATACGTCGTGGTCAGGGACGATTCTTCAGCAACCGCACAGGAGGAAACGCTCGACACCAGAGTCCTGTGACGCGGACCTTGGAGGTGTGCGTTGGACTCTGATCGTTCTCCTCGTGGTGGCGGTGTTCGCCATCCCCGACGCATCGCCGTGCCTCGCACACGGCAAGCGCTCAGCTGATATATCGCGCGGCCCCGATGTAGTGGACACCGACGACGCCGATATATCGCATACCGATCCCGACACGTCGGAGACAGCCTCGTCGTCCGCGATATCCGATATATCAGCGACTGATATATCGGATATCGCCGCTGCCGGTAGCTCGTCCGACGTAGGCCTCGCGATCTTCGACCTCCAGACCGGCCAGGTGGTCTCGCAGCAGGGCGACAAGCCGTTCTACTCGGCGTCGCTGTCGAAGCTGCTCGTCGCCGTCGACGCGTTGCGGCAGCAGCCGTCCGACGAGGACAGGGACCTCGTCCGCCGCGCCCTGAGCGCGAGCGACGACAACGCCATGGACGTGCTGTGGACGCGGTTCGACGGCATGGGGGCCATCGGCCGCGTCGCCGCCGAAGCGGGGCTTACAGGTACTCACGCCCCTGACGACCCGTCACAGTGGGGAGAGGTCGTCATCACCGCGAACGACATGGTGCGCCTCTACGACCACATCCTCGCCTCGCCGGAACGCGACGAGGTCGTCGCGATGCTGTCGTCGGCCACCGCGACCGCCGCCGACGGCTTCGACCAGGCGTTCGGCCTGCTCGGCGTCACCGGCGCGTACGCCAAGCAGGGCTGGATGTACTACCTGCCGAGCGACGTCTACCTGCACAGCGCGGGCGTGGTCGACGACCGCTACGCCGTCGCCGTCCTCACGACGAGCCCGACCGGCAACTGGACCACGGCCAGGGAGTCGATCAACGCCGTCACGACGGCCGCCCTCGCGAAGCTGCGCGCCACGACCGGTCCCACTCGCCCGTGAACTCGCGGACCACGAGGTTCGCCCCCACGAGCAGCACGATCGCCCCGAAGACCAACGCCCCGAACAACATCCCCGAGGAACCGCCGATGGAGGCGAGCTTGGCCGCCGCGTACCCGGCGGCGGCGGGGACGACGACGTACGCGCCGACGTTGCGCCGCCGCGCCGAGTAGACGTCCTCCACCCGCACGAGCGACAACCCGAGCACCACCGGCGTCAACGTCACCACCAGCCCGAACACCTCGAGCAGCGCCCACTGCGACGGCGACACGAGCGCCAGCACCACCACAGCGACCGACAGCACCGCACCCGCGACGACGAGCAGCGTCCCCAGCGCCCTGATCCGCGGCACGACCGCGGGCGCCGCCGAGTCCGGCACGAGCGGCCCGAACTCGCCGACGACGAACCGGTGCACGGCGAGACTGCTCCGCAGTGCGAGCACCAGCGCGATCACCACCGGCACCGCGAGCACCAGCACCACCCCCAGCGCGAACGCGCCGGGCTCCCCCACCGGCTCGACCCCGGACGCGAACCAGTAGAAGGGGAAGAAGAGCGCCAGCGCCGTCCCTTCGAGCACCACGAACACGTGCCGCACCCGAGCGGCCGCCGCGGCGTCGGCGACCCGCGCCGCCACCAGCCCACCCGCCAGCACGCACAGGCACACCAGCCCGCCACTCGCCGCCGTGGCCACGAGCACGGGCGGATTCCCCGTCTCGACCACCGCGGCGACGACCACCACCCACGCCAGCAGACCCAGGCCCGCCACCGCCTGCGTCACCCCGCGCCTGCGAAACCGCTCCCCCGTCACACCCTCCAACACGCGCGAACGCGCCGGAATGTTGCCTCAGCCGACCCGCAGCACCCTGCGCGCGGTGAAGAACGCGACGCCGCCGAGCACGACGAGCAGCCCCAGCACCGCGAGGTACACGGCGGACCCGACGGTGAACGGCACCGGCCGAGCCTCGCTGTTCAACGTCATGACCTCGCAGAACCACGCGACCAACGCGCAGAAGATCGCCGCGCCCCACCAGACCCCGAGCAGCCGCCGGACCAGCCGCGCGCCGTTCACGTCGACGAACTCACCTCGAGCGCAGGACCTTGCCGTCACGAGGCTCACGCCGGACAGGACTCCCCAGAAGGCGCCGATCCCGGCCATCACCACGCCGATCACGTTGATCGGGCTGTGCGCGGTCGGCAGGTCCAGCCCGACCGCGACGAGCACGATCCCGAACACGAGCGCCATGCCGATGAGAGGCAGCCCCGTCAGCGCCAGCCGCGTCCGGACGCGTTCGACGCGCGCGGCGGGCACCCACACCCACTGCGGCGGCGGCCCCTGGCCCACGATCATCAACTGTCGATCTTCCAATCCGAGCCGTCGCCGTCGGTCACGCTGGCGTCGCCCATGTCGGCGGTGTTCGGCATGGTCCACTCACGGCCGATGTCGTGGATCTTCTGCACGATCGCGTTCTGCTCGGTCTCGATCGTGTTGGTGTGCGACTCCAGCGCCACGATCGTGGCGCCGATGATGCCGATCGCCGCGGCGAGCCCGCCCGCGATGGCGGCGACGGCGGCAGGCGTGCCGACGACCGTGCAGGCCGCCGCGATCGCCCCCACCGCTGCCACGACGAACGTCGCCAGCGCGACACCCATCGCGATCCAGAAGGCGTCGATCGAGTTCGCGAGGCTGTTGAGGGACGCGCGCATCTGGTTCGCGACGTCCTTCACCGCGTTCAGGCCCGCCGACTGCGGCGGCACCGTCGCCGAGTAGGCCCGCGCGGCCCTGCCCTCCCACTCGACGTTCGTGCGCATCTTGTCAAGCGTGATCGTGCCGGCGATGTCTCCGAGCTTGTTGCCGACCTGCTCGACCCAGCCGGTGCCGACCTGCCGGAGACGGTCCGAGTCACCCGGCTGTGCGAAGAGCTGGTTCACCCGGTCCCAGAACTCGGCGATCCGCACGTTGACGACCCGGATGCCGTCCTGGACCTTCTCGATCACCCACTTCAACGGAGCGGGGACCCAGCTGAGCGTCGTGTTGACCACGTCGAAGAACCGGCGGATCGCGCGGTCGACCTCGTCGGCGTTGCCCTTGGCCTGCACCACCAGTGGGTTGGTCACCTGATCTCCCCCGTGAGCCGGTTCATCTCGTGGAGGTTCGCGGCTTCTTCGCGCGCGTAGGTGTCGGCGGCGGCGAGCAGGCTGTCGCCGAGACCGTTGAACGCCGTCACCGCCTGGCGCAGCAGGTCTTCAAGCACGACCCGGCCGTTCTCGTACGTGCGGTCGAGGCCGCGGTCGACCGCCCACATGGACACGTCGTGGCCGGTCAGCGTCAGTTCGCCGAGGGCGCGCTGGGGCGCCTGCACGTTGTCCGCGGCCGTCAGCCAGAGGCCTGCGTCCGCGTGCAACGCCTCCAGTGCGTCGAGCACCACGTCGCTCATGCCAGCCCCACCTTCCGCAGCAGTTTCGCCGGATCGCTCGCCAGCGCCTGGAGTTCCGCGATGGCGGACCCCGTCGGTCGTGTGGCGGGAGTACCCCGGTCGCGCAACGCGCGCAGGACCTCGGCGAGTTCGCCCTCCATCTCGGCATTGGGCGCGGCGTGCGCCCACCGGTCGATCTCGAAGCGGACGACCTGACCGGACTGGGCGATGCCGCGGACGCCGTGACCACCGCGGCTCTCGGCCCGCACGGGCGCGTTCACCGCCTGGTCCAGGCCGGCGGTGAACATGGCGAGCTCGGCGTTCACGGCGGCGAACAGCCGTTCCGCGTCGGCACGGGTGAGCGGCGTCTCGTCGACCGGCGCACTCCTCGGTGCGGGCGGGACGACCGCAAGATCTCCCTGCGTCTCGACGGAACGGGACAACGCCCGCATGGTCGCGTCGTTCGCCGCGTCGAGCACGGCTCCGTCCAACGCGCGCTGGTCGATGCTGTCGCGCCACCGGGCGGCCAGCCTGACGGCACGCACCCGGCCGTCGAACTCGACGAGCACCGAGACCGCACCACTCGCGTCGACGCCGATGCAGGCGTCCGCGTCATCCGGCGGCGGCTGCGCGGGCGGCGGTGTGGCACGCCGCCCGGCCTCGTACTCCCAGTCCTCGGCTTCCTCGAAGCCCCACCTGCGGTTGTCTTCGACCACCTTGGCCGCCCCCTGCACGCTGTGACGAAGTGACTTCACAACGTAGCAGAGGGGTACGACCGAACGGAGCAGTTCGAGCTAGCAGCCGATCAGGCGCGCGGCCAGGTACGACTCCAGCTGGTCCATCGCCACGCGCTCCTGCGACATCGTGTCGCGCTCCCGCACCGTCACGGCGTGGTCGGTGAGCGTGTCGAAGTCGACCGTCACGCAGAACGGCGTGCCGATCTCGTCCTGGCGGCGGTAGCGACGGCCGATGGCGCCGGCGTCGTCGAAGTCGACGTTCCAGTTGCGGCGCAGGGCCGTCGCGAGGTCGCGGGCCTTGGGCGAGAGGTCGGCGTTGCGCGACAGCGGGAGCACCGCGACCTTGACCGGGGCGAGGCGCCGGTCAAGCTTCAGCACGACGCGCTTGTCCACGCCGCCCTTGGCGTTCGGGGCCTCGTCCTCGGTGTAGGCCTCGAGCAGGAACGCCATCATCGGGCGGCCGACGCCGGCCGCCGGTTCGATGACGAACGGCTTGAAGCGCGAGTTCGTGGCCTGGTCGAAGTACGACAGGTCGACACCCGAGTGGTTCGAGTGCGTCGTGAGGTCGAAGTCGGTGCGGTTCGCGATGCCCTCGAGCTCACCCCACTCCTGGCCGCCGAACTGGAAGCGGTACTCGACGTCGACCGTCCGCTTCGAGTAGTGCGACAGCTTCTCCTTGGGGTGCTCGTAGTGACGCAGGTTCTCCTTGGAGATGCCGAGGTCGGTGTACCAGCGGGTGCGCTCGTCGATCCAGTACTGGTGCCATTCCTCGTCCGTGCCCGGCTCGACGAAGAACTCCATCTCCATCTGCTCGAACTCGCGGGTGCGGAAGATGAAGTTGCCCGGCGTGATCTCGTTGCGGAACGACTTGCCGATCTGGCCGATGCCGAACGGCGGCTTCTTGCGGGAGGTCGTCTGCACGTTCAGGAAGTTCGTGAAGATGCCCTGCGCGGTCTCGGGGCGCAGGTAGTGCAGGCCCTCCTCGGTCTCGATCGGACCGAGGTGCGTCTTGAGCAGGCCGTTGAACATCTTCGGCTCGGTGTAGGAGCCGCGCACGCCGCAGTTGGGGCACGGCACGTCGGAGACGTCGCCCTCGGCGACCTCCTTGCCGGTGCGCTCCGCGTACTCCTCCGACAGCGTGTCCGCGCGGAACCGCTTGTGGCACGACTCGCACTCGACGAGCGGGTCGACGAACGCCTCGACGTGACCGGAGGCGACCCACACGTCACGCGGCAGGATGACCGACGAGTCCAGGCCCACGACGTCCTCGCGGCCGCGGACCATGAAGTTCCACCACTGGCGCTTGATGTTGTCCTTGAGCTCGACGCCGAGAGGGCCGTAGTCCCACGCCGAGCGGGTACCGCCGTAGATCTCCCCGCACGGGTAGACGAACCCCCTGCGCTTGCAGAGGCTGACAACGGTCTCGATGCGATCGGCGGGCAAGGGGAACTCCATCGGGGGAATGCGAATCGGGGGCTCAAGCCTAGCCCGTCACGTTGAGCCCCGAACGGGCGACCGGAGCCTTACCCTGCACGAATGGAAGACCGGCTGCGAGAGCTGTGGGACTTCGCCGACCTGGACGGCACCGAGGCCAGGTTCCGCGCGTTCCTGGCGGACGTGAAGACCGACGACGAGCGCGCGGAGGTGCTGACCCAGCTCGCTCGCGTGCAGGGCCTGCGCGAGGACTTCGCCGCAGGTCACCGTCTCGTCGACGAGGCGGAGACGCTGGTCGCTCCCGACTCGACGGGCCGGGTGCGGGCGTTGCTCGAACGCGGCAGGCTGCACCGCTCCGGCGGCGACCCCGAGGCCGCGCAGCCGCTGTTCGTGGCGGCGTTCATCCTGGCCAAGACCCGCGGTGACCTGTCGCTGGCGGTCGACGCCGCGCACATGGCGTCGCTGGTCGACGACCCGGAGAAGTGGACGAGGCAGGGCCTCGAGATCGTCGTGGCGAACCCCGAACTGGTGCGCTGGCTCGGCCCGCTGCACAACAACCTCGGCTGGTTCTACTTCGAGAACGGCCGCTTCGACGAGGCGCTGGAGGCGTTCGAGAAGACGCCCGAGGCGTACGCGGAGAGCGGCAAGGCCAAGACGCTGCACGCGCTGGGCCGCACCGAGGAGGCCGCGGCGGCCGCGCGCAGGGCCCTGGAGCTCCTGCCCCACGACTCGCAGGAGGAGTGGGTCAAGGAGATGGAGGCCATCGCCGAGGGGTAGACGGCCCCGCGGCTTCACCGAGGCGCACGGTGAACGCGTCCTCGGCGAGGACGCTCGTGTGCGTCTCGACCTGGCCGTCGGCGCTGGTCAGCGTCGGTTCGTACATCGCAGGCTCGTCCGTGAGCGCCTCGGACAGCAACGGGATGACGTGTTCGCGCACGGGGAACGGCGACATCGCGCGCCGGTAGGCCACCACGGAGTCGAACTCGACCGTGAGCACCCAGCGGTCGTCCTCGTCGGTCGAGCGCGCCAGCGTGCCGCGGCGGCACCCCGGCTGGGCCGTGAGCAGCGCCAGGGCCTGCTCGGCGCGCGAGGTGAACGTCTCGGGGTCGGACACGCGGAAGCGGCACACCAGCAGCACGGTGCAAGGATGGCACGGTGACCTCCAAGCGCCCTCTCCTGCCCGGCGACGGCCCGCTCGCGCGTGTGCGTCCCGCCGTGGCGTTCGTGCTCGTTCTCGGTCTCTTCATCACCGGCGTGCTCGTGGGCGGCACCCTCGGCGCGGTGCTGCTCGGTGTGCTCCTCGTGGGCGCGGCGGTGCTGCTCGCGGCCACCTGGAAGGTTCTTTCCCCAGGTCATCGCACATTGCGCGTGGTGGTCCTGCTGGTACTGCTCGTCATCACCGTAGAATTGGTTCTGAAAATCCCTACCAGGTGAGGTGCGCCGCCATGACCGTCCAGTTGCACGGCGAGCACTCCCCCGAACGCGCGGCTCCCGCGCCCGCGCCTCCCCGCTCCGCGCACACCCTCGCCGAGGCGGGCGACCTGCTGCGCGCGCTGGCCGCGCCGGTCCGCATCGCCATCGTGCTGCAGCTGCAAGAGCACGACCGCTGCGTGCACGAGCTCGTCGAGGCGCTGGGGGTCGCGCAGCCGCTGATCAGCCAGCACCTGCGGGTGCTCAAGTCGGCGGGCGTGGTGCACGGCGAGAGGCACGGCCGTGAGGTCGTGTACCGGCTGGTGGACGAACATCTGGCGCACATCGTGGTGGACGCTGTGACGCACGTCGAGGAGAAGTTGTGACCGGTCTGAGGTCCACCAAGCAGCGCACCGCGGTGTCGAACCTGCTCGACCAGCTCGACGACTTCCGCAGCGCCCAGGAACTGCACGAGGAGCTGCGCCGCCGCGGCGAGGGCATCGGCCTGACCACGGTCTACCGCACCCTGCAGTCCCTCGCGGACGCGGGCCAGGTCGACGTGCTGCGCACCGACTCGGGCGAGGCGATCTACCGCCGTTGCTCGGCGCACCACCACCATCACCTCGTGTGCCGCCACTGCGGGCGCACGGTCGAGGTGGAGGGTCCCGCCGTCGAGAAGTGGGCGGACCGCGTCGCCGCCGAGAACGGGTTCTCGCAGGTCAGCCACACCGTGGAGATCTTCGGGACCTGCGCGGAGTGCACCGCGAAGGGCCTACGGTAGGCACTCGTCACCAACGGTCCCGGCAGCGACGACCCGACGGTGCACGAACAGCGTCGGTGACCACGGCACCGTCGTCCTGGCGGGTTCGATCGGCAGTCCGGGGCCTTGCCTCGGCCCTGCGCGGACCCGCCTAGCTCTCGTAGGGCTCGACGGGCTCGGCCACGGGCGTGAACGACTCCACGGTGAAGCTCGGCACCCACGAGTTCTTCTCGTTCGCGGACTTCGGCACGACCTGACCGGTCACCTCGACCCACTGCTCGTCCGGCAGCGACGGCACGTCCCCGGTCACCCGGACCTTCAACGGCCGGGCGTCGGCGGCGCAGCACGAGATCGCGAGCCGCGCGACGTACGTCTCCCCCTCCGCGCGCAGCAGGAACCCCGTCAACCGAACACGGCGGCCGTCCAGCGTCCCCGACTCGTCCCACGCCGTGCGCGTGACGAACTCCGTCATGGACAACGGGATGACGTCACCGGAGGGCAGCTCGCCCAGCAGGTTGCGGGAGCGCTGCGTCTGGTTCGTGTCGGCGGCCGAGTTCACGACGTCGCCGCCGAGCGCGGGCGGCGAGATCAGGAACACCGCCAGCACCGGCAACAGCATCAGCCACGTCGAGCGCGAGGAGTGCGAGTGGCCGTGCTCGTCGTCGTCGACGGCCTTGCCGCGGCGGATGTCCCGGATGATCGCGAACAGCGCGAGGCCGATCATGACCACGCCGGCCGCGATCAGCAGCGGCAGCAGCGACTTCTGGACGTACCGCAGGTACAGCCCGGAGAAGCTGATCTTCAGCAGCGCGCCGCCGAGCAGGACCAGCAGGATGTTCTGGGTTTCCCGTCTCACAACAGCACCACTCCCGACACGACGGCGCACAGGATCGCCACCACGAACGTAGCGGGTGCGAAGCGGAAGGCGAAGGACTTGCCGAACGCACCGGCCTGCAGCGCGATCAGCTTCACGTCGACGGCCGGGCCGACGACCAGGAACACCAGGCGCGGCAACAGGGGCAGCGCGGAGAACGCCACCGCGACGAACGCGTCGGCCTCCGAGCACAGCGCGAGGATCACCGCGAGGAACGCCATCACGATCACGCCGAGGACGATCTGGCCGCCGAGCGTCTGCATCCACGCGACCGGCACGAACGTCTTGAACGCGGCCGCGAACAGCCCGCCCAGCACCAGGAACCCGCCGGCGTCGACGAGGTCGTGCCGCGCGCTTTCGGCGAACACGGCCCATTTGTTCTGCCCGGAGTGGTCGCCCATGCGCGCCAGCGCGCGTTCGGCGATCCACTCCATCTTGCCGAAGCGCACCCACAGCCAGCCCATGACCATCGCGGTCAGCAGCGAGCCGACGAACCGGGCGACGACCATCATCGGGGTGTCGTTGAACGCCACCGCGGTCGACACCAGCACGATCGGGTTCACGGCGGGAGCAGCCAGCAGGAACGTCAGCGCCACGGCCGGGGCGACGCCCTGCTGCATCAGCCGCCGCGCGACCGGCACCGAGGCGCACTCACAGCCCGGCAGGGCCACACCCGCGACTCCGGCCACGGGCACGGCCAGCGCGGTCTTCGACGGCAGCAGCCTGCGCAGGGCCGACGCCGGCACGAACGCCGCGATGGCGCCCGAGATCAGCACGCCGAGCACCAGGAACGGCATCGCCTGCACGCAGATCGCCACGAACACCGTCGAGGCCGTGCGCAGCTTGGGCACGTCGAGCAGCTCGACGAGCCTCGATTGGAAGAGCAGTGCGAGAACGAGGATCCCGCACAGCACCTCCAACGACGTGATCTTCAGCCGAGGCGGGCCGGAGCGCCGCTTCGGCGAGCGGATCTCGCCGGTGATCGTCATTCCGCGTCCGCGTCCAGGTCCAGCAGGCGGCGGTACTGGCGCGCCATGCCCTCGCGGATCTCCTCGGGAGACGGCGGCTCCTCGAACTCGGCCTCTTCCTCTTCGAGGTCGTCCTCGTCGTCGAAGTCGACGGGCGTGCCGTTGACGCCCTCTTCGGCCTCGGCCTCCTCCTCGAGGGCGGCCTCGCGGAGCTCCTCGATGGTGGCGGAGACGTCCTCGGCCGACAGCGCCGGCAGCATCGGCTTCACGATGGCCAGCACACCGCCCTCGGCGTCGTCGAGCGCCACGGCCTCGGCCAGCGCCACGGCGTGGTCGCGCTCGTACGGGCCGCAGATGAACGAATCCCAGTCGTCGCCGCCCGAGGGCTCGAACGTGACGGTCCAGGGGAACTCGTTGACGTCCGCGTCCTCTTCCGGCTCGTAAATGATCACGCCACCCATCGAGGGGTCCTTTCTCAAGAAAAGCGGGAGAGGAGCTCGCCGCGCACCTGCGACGCGGTCGAGACGACCAACATGAGCAGCGTGCTCAGGGGTTCGGGCTTGAGGCCGTCCGCCGGGAACGCGTAGCGCAGCATCACGTCCGTGCCACCGCGTTCGCTCGCGATGACGCCGAGCGTGCCGAACAGGCCCTGACCGGCGCGTTCGGCGACCCACACGGCCGCGTCGCCGGGCAGGTCCCACGCGACCACGACGGTCAGCGAGAGCACGGTCAGCCCTTCGGCCAGCTCCATGCCCTGCACCGCGCACGGCACGTCGCCGTGGCGGAAGCTCAGCGCGCCGTCGTCGTCCACGGACACGTCGTGGAACAGCTCCAACGCCTTGCGCGCGGCCTCCAGGGCCTCACCGCTCGCGTTCACGACGACACCACCTCCTCACCGGGCTTGTCGACGGCGCCACCGAAACGCCGGTCGCGGCCCGCGAACTTCTCGCAGGCGCGCCACAGGTCGCGGCGGTCGAAGTCGGGCCACAGGATGTCCTGGTAGACCATCTCGGCGTACGCGGACTGCCACAGCAGGAAGTTCGAGATCCGCTGCTCACCGGACGGCCTGATGAACAGGTCGACGTCGGGCATCTCCGGCTTGTACATGTGCTTCGCCAGCGTGCGCTCGTCGACCTTGTCCGGGTTGATCTTCCCGGCGGCGACCAGGCGCGCGACCTCGCGGGCGGCGTCACCGATCTCCGCGCGGCCGCCGTAGTTCACGCACATGACGAGGTTCAGCACGTCGTTCTCCGCCGTGCGGACCTCGGCCTCCTGCAGCTGCTTGATGACGCTGCCCCAGAGCTTCGGCGAACGGCCGGCCCAGTGGATGCGGACGCCCATCTCGTCGAGCTCGTCGGTGCGGCGCGCGATCACGTCGCGGTTGAAGTTCATCAGGAAGCGGACCTCTTCGGGGCTGCGCTTCCAGTTCTCCGTGGAGAAGGCGTAGAGGGACAACCACTTCACGCCCAGCTCGATGGAGCCCTTCGCGACGTCGAGCACGACCTGCTCACCGCGCTTGTGGCCCTCGACCCGCGACAGCCCGCGCTGGTTCGCCCAACGGCCGTTGCCGTCCATCACGATCGCGATGTGCTGGGGCACCAGGTCGGCCGGGATGTCCGGGGGCGTCGCACCGGACGGGTGCGGCTCCGGCGGGCGCGGAACGCGCTTCTCACGCTCAGAGCGGCGGCGACGCAGCATGGGACCAGGCATCCTCTCGGGGCGAAAACCGTTGTCGGGTGGACGCCACATTAGCCGTCCGCCGGCTGCGCCTTTCGCTCGACCAACGGCAACGAACGCAGCTGCCGTTCGAGGTGCCACTGCAGATGCGCCGCGACCAGGCCACTCGCGTCCCGGCGGGCGATGTGCGGGATCTCGTCCACCACGGTCCACTGCCCGTGCAGCAACGCCGAGAGCAACGTCAGCGTGTCCTGCGACGGCGACGACGACCCGGCGGGACGGCAGTTCGGGCAGCACGAGCCCCCCGCCTGGATGCTGAACGCCCGGTGCGGACCGGGGTCACCGCACTTCGCGCACTCGTTCACCGCGGGCGCCCACCCGGCGAACGCCATCGCACGCATGAGGAACGCGTCGAGCAGCAGCGACGGGTCGCGCTCCCCCGTCGACAACGCCTTCAACGCCCCGGCCACGAGCATGTAGAGCCGCAGGACCGGTTCGCCCTCTTCGGCCGTGAGCCGGTCCGCGGTCTCGGCGATCGCACACGCCGCCGTGTACCGCTGGTAGTCGTTCACGATCCCCACGCCGAACGCGTCCAGCGTCTGCACCTGCGTGATGATGTCGAGCGTCCGGCCGGGGTAGAACTGCACGTCGACGTGGCAGAACGGCTCGAGCCGGGCGCCGAACTTCGACGTCGTCTTGCGCACGCCCTTGGCCACGGCGCGGAGCTTGCCGTGCCGTTGCGTCAGGAAGGTGATGATCCGGTCCGCTTCACCGAGCTTCTGCACGCGGAGCACGACCCCGGTGTCGCGGTACAGGTTCGCCATCAGAGTGCCGCCATCTAGAACCCCAGGCGGCGCAGCTGCTTCGGGTCGCGCTGCCAGTCCTTGGCGATCTTGATGTGCAGGTCCAGGTAGACCCTGCTGCCCAGCAGCCGCTCGATCTGCTTGCGCGCCGCCATGCCGACCTGCTTGAGCCGCTCACCCCGGTGGCCCAGGATGATCGCCTTCTGCGACGGCCGCTCCACGAACACGAACGCGTGGATGTCGATCAGGTCGTCACGGCCCTCGCGCGGTGCCATCTCCTCCACCACCACGGCGATGGAGTGCGGCAACTCGTCGCGCACGCCTTCCAGCGCGGCCTCGCGGATGAGCTCGGCGACCAGCGTCTGCTCGGGCTCGTCGGTCAGGTCGCCGTCCGGGAACAGCTGCGGGCCCTCGGGGAGCTTCTGCAGCAGCAGGTCGCTCAGCTTGTCGACCTGGAACCCGTCGACCGCGGAGACCGGGATGATCTCCGCGAACTCCATGACCTTCTGCAACGCGAGCAGCTGCTCCATCACCTGCTGCTGCGACACCAGGTCCGTCTTGGTGACGATGCCGATCACGGGCGTGCGCTTGGCGACCTTCTCCAGTTCGGCGGCGATGAACTTGTCACCGGGGCCGACCTTCTGGTCCGCGGGCACGCAGAACCCGACGACGTCGACCTCCGACCACGTCTCGCGCACCAGGTCGTTCAGGCGCTGGCCGAGCAGCGTGCGCGGCCGGTGCAGACCGGGCGTGTCGACCAGCACGAGCTGGCCGTCCTCGCGGTGCACGATGCCGCGGATCGTGTGGCGGGTGGTCTGCGGCTTGCTGGACGTGATGGCGACCTTCGTGCCCACCAGAGCGTTCGTCAGCGTCGACTTCCCTGCGTTCGGGCGGCCGACGAAGCACGCGAACCCGGAGCGGTAACCATCCATCAGTCCATTGTCCCTCTAGCCGGTTTTGGCCGTTCGGGGGCCCTCAGAGCTGCTCGCGAACCTCACCCGCGGTGTTCGCGAGGTGCACCGGGCCGGTCGCCGTGAGGTCCCGCACGGCCGCCAGCGACTCCGCGTCCACCAGGTTCGCCTCGGTGACGACCACCGCCGCCTCCAGGCCCTCGGCGCCGCTCGACACCGCCGCGGCCACCGCGGCCTGCAGCGCCGTCAGCTTCAACGAGGGCAACGCGACCGTGGACGCGTTGTACGTGCGGCCGTCGAGGTCGCGCACGGCCGCACCCTCCGCGGCGCCGTTACGCGCGCGCACGGACCGTGCGAGCGTCACGAGCTTGGCGTCCTCGGGATCGATGTCAGTCATCTTCTTCTGTCTCCTTCTGCACGGGACGCACGAGCACGGTCGTCACGCGGATGCGGCCGCGCTCGTCCTTGCCGCCCTCCGCCCGCATGCGCAGGCCCGCGATCTCGGCCTCGGTGCCGGGCAGCGGGACGCGCCCGAGCCGTTGCGCGAGCAGGCCGCCGACGGTCTCCACCTCGTGGTCGTCGAGCTCGGTGCCGAACAACGCGTCCAGGTCGTCCACCGGCAGGCGCGCGCTGACCCGCACCGCGCCGTCGTCCAGATGTTCGACCGGCGGGCGGTCGTCGGTGTCGGACTCGTCGGTGATCTCGCCGACGATCTCCTCGAGGATGTCCTCGATGGTCAGCAGGCCCGCGGTGCCGCCGTACTCGTCCACGACGATCGCCATGTGCCGGCGCGACACCTGCATCTCGCGCAGCAGGTCCGCGATGGGCTTCGAGTCCGGGATGAAGCTCATCGGCCGCATCAGCTCGGAGACGGTCTTCGGGTCCTCGTCCTCGGCGAGCGTGGCCCGCATCATGTCCTTGAGGTTCACCACGCCGAGCACGTCGTCCACGCTCTCGCCGATCACCGGCACGCGCGTGTAGCCCGTGCGCAACGACAGCGCGAGCGCCTGCCGCAGCGACTTCGACTGCTCGATCCACACGATCTCGGTGCGCGGCACCATGATCTCGCGCGTGATCGTGTCGCCCAGCTCGAAGACCGAGTGGATCATCTCCCGCTCGCCCTCGTCCACGACGCCGCGTTCCTGCGCCATGTCGACCAGCTCGCGCAGCTCGACCTCGGAGCTGAACGGACCCTCGCGGAAGCCCTTGCCGGGCGTGATGGCGTTGCCGACGAGGATCAGCAGCTTGCTCAACGGCCCGAGCACCCGCCCGAGCTGCCGGACCGTGCCCGCGGCGAGCAGGCTCACGGCGTACGGGTGCTGACGGCCGAGGGTGCGCGGTCCGACGCCGACGAGGACATACGACACGACGAGCATGCTCAGGCACGAGTACAGGACGGCGACCCAGTCCTGCTCCACGTAGTCCAGGAACACCGTCGTGACCAGCACCGCCGCCGACATCTCGCACGCGAGGCGCAGCAGCAGCAACAGGTTGACGTGCCGCGGCCGGTCGTTGAGGACCTGCAGCAACTGCCCGGTGCCCCAGCGCCCCTGCCGTTGCAGGGACTCCACCCGTGCGCGTGACACGGTGCCGAGAGCGGCATCCACACACGCGAACAGGCCGGCGGCAAGCACGAGCACAACGGCCAGCACGATCACACTGGCAGGGTTCGCGCTCATCGGCGTCAGGCTTCTTCGTTCTTCTCGTCCAGGCCGACCGCGCCGAGCACCTTGTCGTCGGTGCTGCGCTGGTGAGCGGCCCGCTCGGCCTCGTCCCGCGCGGTGCGGAAGTCGGCGAGGATGCGGTTCTGCAACGTGAACATCTCACGTTCCTCGGCGGGCTCCGCGTGGTCGTAGCCCAGCAGGTGCAGCACGCCGTGCACGGTCAGCAGGTGCAGCTCGTCCAGCAGGCTGTGGCCCGCCTTCTTGGCCTGGTCCTTGGCGAACGCGGGGCACAGCACGATGTCCCCGAGCAGCGCGGGCCCGAGCCCCGCCGCGTCGGGACGGCGCGCGGAGTCCAGCTCGTCCATGGGGAAGGCCATGACGTCCGTCGGACCCGGCAGGTCCATCCAGCGCTCGTGCAGGTCCGCCATCACGTCCAGCTCCACGAGCAGGACGGACAGCTCGGCCAGCGGGCTCACGCCCATGCGGTCCAGCGCGAAGCGGGCGGCGGAGACGATGGAACCCTCGTCGACTCCGACACCCGACTCGTTGGCGATCTCGATGCTCACGGCGTCTATCGTCCCCGCCGCTGGTTTCCCCTGCGCGCACCGGGTCCGTGGTGCTGCCCGTTCTGGTCGATCGCGTCCTGCTGGACCTGCCACTTGTCGTACGCGTCGACGATGTCGCCGACCAGGCGGTGGCGCACCACGTCCTGGCTGGTCAGCTCCGAGAAGTGCACGTCCTCCACGCCGTCGAGGATGTCCCGCACGACCCGCAGGCCGCTGCGCTGACCGCCCGGGAGGTCGACCTGGGTCGTGTCGCCCGTCACCACCATCTTGGAGCCGAAGCCCAGCCGGGTGAGGAACATCTTCATCTGCTCGGGCGTCGTGTTCTGCGCCTCGTCGAGGATGATGAACGCGTCGTTCAACGACCGGCCGCGCATGAACGCCAGCGGCGCGACCTCGATCGTGCCCGCCTGCGTGAGGCGCGGGATCGACTCCGGGTCGACCATGTCGTGCAGCGCGTCGTAGAGCGGGCGCAGGTACGGGTCGATCTTCTCGTACAGCGTGCCCGGCAGGTACCCGAGCCGCTCGCCCGCCTCGACGGCCGGGCGGGTGAGGATGATGCGGTTGACCTGCTTGGACTGCAGCGCCTGCACGGCCTTGGCCATGGCGAGGTAGGTCTTGCCGGTGCCGGCGGGACCGATGCCGAACACGATGGTGTTCTTGTCGATCGCGTCGACGTAGTGCTTCTGGTTCAGCGTCTTCGGCCTGATGGTGCGGCCGCGGCGGCTCACGATGTCGAGGCTCAGCACCTCGGCGGGCGACTCGACGTCGGTCTCGCTGAGCATCGCGATGATGCGGCGGACGCTGTTCTGGTCGATCGGCTGGCCGCGGCCGGCGAGGGTGATGAGCTCCGAGAAGACGCGCTCGGCGAAGGCCACGTCGGCGGGGTCGCCGGACAAGGTGATCTCGTTCCCGCGCACGTGCACGTCCGCCTCGAGGAGCTCCTCCGCGAGCCGGAGGTTCTCGTCACGCGACCCGAGCAGCGTGAGCACCGCACCTTCCGGCACGGCGAACCGGGACTGACCTTCCTTGTTGCTCTGCTGTGTTTCGTCGGCCACGTGGCCCCGGCCTGCTTCCTGTCGCTCGGATCTGGTGCCGTCGATGCTAGTCCGGCCGAAAATGGGTGGCTACCGGATTGCTCACCGTGTGTGCTCGTGAACCGTGGAGATCCGCAGGCTTGGTGTTGAAGACGTACCCGAGTGCATGAAGCTCATCACGGACCGCGGCTGGGCGTGGACGCCCGCGCAGTGGGAGATGATGCTCGCCCTCGGCCCGGGGTACGGCGCGTTCGACTCGTCCGGACTGCTCGGCACGGCGCTGACGACGCCTTATCCCGAGATGCAGGCGATCAGCGGGGTGTTGGTCGCGTCCTGGGCGGGGCGCCGCGGGATCGGGACGCGGCTGATGTCCAGCATATTGGATATCAGTCCGTCGGTCCTGTACGCGACGGCGATGGGTGAGCCGCTCTACGCGCGGCTCGGCTTTCACCCCGTCGGGGAGACCGCCGACTTCCACGGCGTGTTGACCGGCGACGCCCCCGGCGTGTCCCGGGAGGCCACCCCCGCCGACGCGCCGGCACTCGCGGAGCTCGACCGGGAGGTCAGCGGCTACACCCGGCCCGCGTTGTGGGACCGGTTGCTCGACCCGACGTCGCCGTACGCCGTGCTGATGTCGGACGACGGCGTCGTCGCGACCCGGCCGAACCCCGCGGGGGTGACGATCGGCCCGCTGATCGCCCCCACCGCCGAGGCCGCGTGCGCGTTGGTCGCGGACGTGGCGGCCGGCGCCGGCGAGGTCCGGGTCGACACCGACAACGCCGACGTGGCGGCGTTCCTGCTGCGGCGGGGTTTCGAGAAGCGCAGCGGTGGCTGCAAGTTGATGGTGCGGGGGGCCGAGGGCGTGCCGGGTGACCGGTCGCGCTACTTCGCGCCCGCCTCGCACGCACTCGGATGACTGGGGGAACCTGCTGTGGAACTGCGACGACTGGAACTGGGCGACCTCCCCGCGTGCTCCGACCTGGCGGAAAGCCGGTCGTGGCCGAGGGAGGAGAAGAAGTGGGAGTTCCTCCTCGCGCACGGCGAGGGCTGGGGCCTGTTCGACTCGGAAGGCCTTGTCGGCACGACGATCGTGACGCGCTACCCGGAGCTGGCGTCGATCAGCATGGTGCTGGTCGCCGAACGCGCCGCGCGTCAGGGGCACGCCCGCCGGCTGGTGTCCCACGTGCTGGATACGGGTGTCTCGACGTTGTTCGCGACGGACATGGGCCGCCCGCTCTACGAGCAGCTGGGGTTCCACGCCGTCGGGTTCACCGACATCCACGCGGGCACGTTCACGGGGCAGGCGGCTGATATATCGCATATCGCGACCGCCGCCGACCTCGACGACGTCGTCGCGCTCGACACGAAGGTCACCGGCATCACGCGGCCGTACCTGTGGGAGTTCCTGCTCGCCAACGGGAGCATCCGGATCTCCGGCCACGGCGTCGCGGGCACGTGGCAGGTCCGGGACCAGCGGATGCTCATCGGCCCGATCATCGCCGACACCCCCGCCGACGCGTGCGCGCTCATCGCCGACTGCGCGGCCGGTGTCCCCAGCGTCCGCGTCGACGTGCACGACCCGGAGGTGGTCGCGTTCGTCCGCGCGAACGGCATGGAGTCGTGGGGCACGCCCACGTGGATGGTCCGGGGCGCCGACGCACTGCCCGGTGACCGCGCCCGGTACCGCGCTCCCCTGCTGCAGGCACTGGGCTAGGGATGAGGGGTTAGAGCCTCTCACCACCGAGAAGGTGCAGGTGGGCGTGGAAGACCTCCTGCCCGCTGTCCGGTCCGGTGTTGAACAGCAGTCGGTAGCCCGTCTCGGCCACGCCCTCGGCGTCGGCGACCTCCTTCGCGGCGGCGAAGAGGTCGCCGAGCTGGTCGCCGTTCAGGTCGACGGCGTTCGGCACGTGCCCGCGCGGGATGAGCAGCACGTGCACGCGCGCCTTGGGCTGGATGTCGCGGAACGCGAGCGTCGTCTCGGTCTCGTGGACGATCGTCGCGGGGATCTCACCGTCGACGATCCGGCAGAACAGGCAGGACATGTCCCAAGCTAAACAAAGAGCGCGTCCAGCTGCTGGTCGACGGCCTCGACCATGTCGGCGGCGGTGAGCTCGTCGGGACCGAGCCCGTGGTGGATGTTGAGGCCGTCGATCAGCGCGATTAACCGCCGCGCGGCCTTCATCGGCGCGACGCCGTCCCGCAGCTCACCGGCCTCCTCCGCGGCCACGAGGACGCGGGCGACCTCGTCGTAGAGCACGCGCGTGCCGAAGCGCTCCAGGTCGTGCAGCGACGGCTCGACCATGGCCCGCGGCAGGAACGACAGCAGCACCGCGGCCTCGATCCTGCGGTCCTCGTCCACCGCCAGCATCTCGTGCGCGAACGACCGCAGCACCTCGCGGCTGCCGGCGGTGGTGTCGATCTTCTCCAGCCGCGTGATGAACCGCCGGTACGCCAGCTCCATCGCGAACCCCAGCAGGGCGTCCTGCGTCGGGAAGTAGTGGCGCAGCGACCCGCTCGACCACCCGGACTCGGCGGCGACGGCGCGGACGGACGCGTGGTCTATCCCGTCCCGCTGCACGATCCGCCACACCGCCTCGGCTAGCTCGCGGCGGCGTTCCTCGTGGTCGACAACCTTCGGCACCGGCCCTTTCTAGCAGCCGCGCGCAAGGGTGCGGACAGCCGTCTGGCACCGCTCCCAGGCCTCGGTGCCCGGCGTGATCACGTCCATGTGCCCGGCTCCCTCCACGACCACGAGCTCCGCCTGGGGCTCGGCCGCGCAGAACCCGATCGACTGCTCGACGGGAACGTCCTCGTCCCGGTCGCCGTGCACGCAGATCACCGGCTTCCCGATGGGCACCAGCGCGGCGGGCGACGCGTCCGCGAACTGCTCTTCGCTGCACAGCTCCAACGCCCGCGGCGTGATGTGCTTCGTGAAGTCCAGCACCGCAGCCTGGGCGACGGCTCCGGCCACGCGGGCACTGCGCTTGGCGGCCCACACCGCGAGGTGCCCGCCGGCGCTGTGCCCGAGCGTGACGACGGGTCCGAGGTCGACGGCGTCGAGGGCGGCGAGCACGTCCTGGCCCGTCTGCGGCCAGCCACCGCCACCGCCCACCCGCCGGTACTCGATGTTCCAGACGGCGAATCCGTCAGCGACGAGGACGTCCGCGAGAGGCCGTCCGAGTTCCAAGCCGTAGCGCTGGTGCCAAAAACCACCGTGAATGACGACAACAGCACCCTGCGCTACGCCATCGGGAAGGTAAAGCTCACCGAACTGGCTTGGATGGTCACCGTAAGCAATTCGCTGCACACGCAGAACTTACGTGATCGGCGACAATTCGCCAGTAAGCGCGCTGGTTCGGCAGAAGAGGACGAAGTCCCAGGCCAGACCGCCTGCCGAGAACTGCGAAACAGGCCTCGAAACCAAAAGGGGCGCCTCGCGGTCCGAAGCCTGGGGGTCGCTTCGCCGCGAGGCGCCGACGCCGGACCGAGGGGGGAGGTGTCCGGCGAGTCCTTTGGTCGGAAGAGCCTATTCGTCTACTCCGTTTCCGGATAGACCAATCAGCCCCTCCGCAAACCAGGGTAACCCCATCGGCCTGCGATTCGCTACAACTTCCGTCAAGCCAATCCATTCGATGTTCATCTTCCGAGTGATCGGGGTCACCACCGGGTGGTGAGCACCCCGAGCGCACCAAGAGCAACCGCGGCGGCGGTGGATGCACGCAGAACGGTTGGGCCCAATCGGACGATCCGTGCACCCGATGATCGCAAGGTGTCGAGCTCCTCGGGCGTGATCCCGCCTTCGGGACCGACCACGAGCAGCACGTCTCCGGACTCCGGCAGCGGGACGTCGGCCAGCCGTTCCGTGGCGCTCTCGTGCAACACGAGGGTGAGCGCCGACGACGACACGCGATGGGAGAGCTGGGTCGTGCTCACGGGTTCGTCGACGTGCGGCACGCGGGAACGACGGGCCTGCTTGGCGGCCTCGCGGACGGTGGAACGCCAGCGCCCCAACGCTTTCGCGCCGCGCGGCCCGTCCTCCCACTTGGTGATGCACCGGGCGGCGCGCCACGGCACGACACCGTCCACTCCGGCCTCGGTGGCCAGTTCGACGGCGAGCTCGCCCCGGTCGCCCTTCACCAGGGCCTGGGCGAGCACCACGCGCGGCGCCGGTTCGGGCTCCACCCAGCGCTCGACGACGCGCAACGACAGGGCGTCGCGCTCGACCGCCACCACGGAGCACCGCACCTGGGCACCGGAACCGTCCGACAGCACGAGTTCCTCGCCCACGCGCAGGCGCTTGACCGTGGCGGCGTGGCGGCCTTCCGGCCCGTCGAGCACGAACTCCTCACCCGAGGGCAGCGCCTCGACGAGGAAGACCGGCAGGGTCACCGGTTGCCGCGCGAGGCACGCAGACGGGAGAACAGTCCCCCGCCGCCCTTGCCGTTGTGCGACAACGACGGCTCGCTCTCGCCGCGCATCTCGGCCAGGTCGCGCAGCAGCGCGGACTGGGCGGCGTCGAGCTTGGTCGGCACGACGACCTCGAGGTGCACGTGCAGGTCGCCGCGGCCGTCGACGCGGCCGGTGGACCGCAGCTTCGGCATGCCGCGACCGCTCATGACGAGCTGCGTGCCGGGCTGCGTGCCGGGGTCGATCTGCAGCTCTTCCTCGCCGTCCAGCGTCTTGAGCGGCAGCGTGGCGCCCAGGGCGGCCGTCGTCATCGGGATCTGCACGATGCAGTGCAGGTCGGCGCCGTCGCGTTCGAAGATCTCGTGCGGGTGCTCCTCGACCTCGACGTAGAGGTCGCCGGCCGGGCCACCGCCGGGGCCGACCTCGCCCTGGCCCGCGAGGCGCACGCGCATGCCCTCGGCGACACCGGCGGGGATGTTGACGGAGATCGTGCGGCGCGACCGCGTGCGGCCGTCACCGGCGCACTGCTGGCACGGGTCGGGGATGACCTCGCCGTAGCCGCGGCACACCGGGCACGGGCGGGACGTCACGACCTGGCCGAGGAACGAGCGCTGCACGGACTGGACCTCGCCGCGGCCGTGGCAGGTGTCGCACTGGACGGGCTTGGAGTTGTTCTGGGTGCCCGCGCCGTGGCAGCGGTCGCACAGGATCGCCGTGTCGACGGTCAGCTCGCGCGTGGCACCGGCGGCGCACTCCTCCAGCGTCATGTCGAGCCGGATGAGCGCGTCGGAACCGGGCTGCACGCGGCTGCGGGGCCCGCGACCACCGGACGAGGCGCCGAAGAAGGCGTCCATGATGTCGCCGAGCCCGCCGAAGCCCGCGAACGGGTCACCGCCACCGCGGCCACCGCCGCCCGAGTCGAGCGGGTCGCCACCCAGGTCGACGACGCGGCGCTTCTCGGGGTTCGACAACACCTCGTAGGCGGCCGTCACCTCCTTGAAGCGGGCCTCCTCGTTGGGATTGACGTCCGGGTGCAGCTGCCTGGCGAGCTTGCGGTAGGCGCGCTTGATCTCATCCTGTGTCGCGTTCTGCGAGACACCGAGGATGCCGTAGTAATCCCTGGCCACCTTGTTCGCTTTCATGTTCATCTCAAGTGCAAGAAGTTTCTGATCAACGACCGGTCAGGATCTCACCGACGTAGTTGGCAACCGCGCGCACGGCCGCCATGGTCCCCGGGTAGTCCATCCGCGTGGGCCCGACGACGCCGAGGCCGCCGAGCGGGTTGTCCCGGCTGCCGTAGCCGATGGACACCACGGACGTGCTGCGCATCTCCGCGGCCTCGTTCTCCTCGCCGATGCGCACCAGCACGCGACCGGGGTCGCGGGAGGCGGCCAGCAGCTTGAGCACGACGACCTGCTCCTCCAACGCCTCGAGCACCTGCCGCAGCGAGCCCGGGAAGTCGGTGATGTTGCGCGTGAGGTTCGCGGTACCGCCGAGCACCAGCCGTTCCTCGGGGTGCTCCACCAGCGTCTCGATGAGCACAGTAGCGACTCGCAGCATCGGGTCGCGGAGGTTCGACGGAACCTCGTCGGGCAGTTCGGCGACCTTGGCACTGGCCTCGGCCAGCCGCTGCCCCGCCATCGCCTGGTTCAGCACACCGCGCAGCTGGGCCGTGTGCTCCTCGCTGATGACGTCCCCGAGCTCGACGATCCGCTGGTCCACCCGGCCCGTGTCGGTGATCAGCACCAGCATGAGCCGGGACGGCGTGATCGGCAGCACCTCCAGGTGGCGCACCGCGGCGCGCGACAACGTCGGCACCTGGATCACCGCCACCTGCCGCGTGAGCTGCGCGAGCAACCGCACGCTGCGGCGCATGACGTCGTCGAGGTCGATCGCCCCGTCGAGGAAGCTGCGGATCGCCCGCTTCTCGGCCTGCGAGAGCGGCTTGATCTCGCTCAGCTTGTCCACGAAGAGCCGGTAGCCCTTGTCCGTGGGCACGCGCCCGGCACTGGTGTGCGGCTGGGCGATGTACCCGTCGTCCTCCAGCGCGGCCATGTCGTTGCGCACGGTCGCGCTCGAGACGCCCAGGTTGTGCCGCTCGACCAGGGCCTTCGAGCCGACGGGCTCCTGGTTGGACACGTAGTCGGCGACGATGGCGCGCAGCACCTCGAACCGACGCTCATCGGCGTTCACCGCTGTTCACCTCCCGTGTCCCCGTTCCCCGAGTTTACCTAGACCTTCGGGGACACCGTGCCCCCTCTGAAGTCGTGCTCCACCAGGGCCCTGTTTTTGTCGGTGCCGCTCGCTAGGGTCCAAACGTGGGCAACGTGGTGTGGCTCAGGCCACCTGATGAGGAAGGTCCCGCACCGGGGAGACCGTGTCTGGTCCACAGCGAGGACGAGTGGTGGGAGGGCACCGTCGTCTGGGAGGAGGCGCGCAGGCAGGACGGGTTGTGGTGGGGCACCGCGACCTACCGCAAGCGCGGGGAGCAGGTCACCGAGGTGCACAGCCAGCACGACCTGCGCGCCCGCTGACTCAGGGCAGCAGGCGCCGCACGACGGCGTCGGCCAGCAGGCGGCCCCGGTCGGTCAGCACGCAGCGGTCGTCGTACGGCTCCAGCAGCCCGTCGGCGATCGCCTGCTTGGCCTCGTCGCGGCCGGCGGGGTCGAGCACGTCCATCGGCAACCCCGACGCGAGCCGGAGTTCCAGCAGCACCCGCTCGACGCGCTGGTCCTCCGCGGTCAGCACCTCACGACCGGCCGCGGGCGACTGGCCGGAGGCGAGCAGGGACGAGTAGCGGGCCGGGTGCTTCACGTTCCAGAAGCGCACGCCCCCGACGTGGCTGTGCGCGCCGGGGCCGAAGCCCCACCAGTCGGCGCCCTGCCAGTACAGGACGTTGTGGCGGCACTGCGCTTCGGCGGAGGTCGCCCAGTTCGACACCTCGTACCAGGAGAAGCCGGCACCGCTCAAAACCGAGTCGACCATCTCGTACGACGAGGCGAGCACGTCGTCGTCGGGCATCGGCAGGTCGCCGCGGCGGATGCGGCGGGCCAGGCCGGTGCCGTCCTCCACGATCAGCGCGTAGGCGGACACGTGGTCGACGCCCGCGTCCAGCACCGCGTCCAGGGACGCGGCCAGGTCGGAGGGGCGCTCCCCCGGCGTGCCGTAGATCAGGTCCAGGTTCACGTGGTCGAAGCCGGCCGCACGGGCCTCGCGGGCGGCTTCTCCCGGACGGCCGGGCGTGTGCTTGCGGTCCAGCACGGCCAGCACGTGCCGCGCGGCCGACTGCATGCCCAGCGACACGCGCGTGTAGCCCGCCGCACGGATCCCCTCGAAGAACGACGGGGACGTCGACTCCGGGTTCGACTCCGTCGTCACCTCGGCGCCGGGGGCCAGGCCGAACGACCGGCGCACGGCGTCGAGCACGTCGGACAGACCCGAGGCGCCCAGCAGGGAGGGCGTTCCGCCGCCCACGAACACGGTTTCGGCCGGCGGTGCGGTCCCGAGGACGGACGCGGCCAGGTCCAGTTCGCGGCGCAGGCCCTCCAGCCACGACTCGGGCGAGGCGGAGGTGCCGAGTTCGCCGGGCGTGTAGGTGTTGAAGTCGCAGTAGCCGCAGCGGGTCGCGCAGAACGGCACGTGCACGTAGACGCCGAACGGGCGGGAGCCGACACCGGCGAGGGAAGACGCGGGAAGCGAACCGTCGGCGGGCGCGGGCTCGCCTTCGGGCAGTGCGGAGGGCATGTCACCAGTGTCCACTACAGCCCGATCGGCGGTGCACAGCCAGCGGATGTATCTGTCGGTGACAGAAATACTACGGAGTGAAACCAGCCTAGGATGTCAACTCCTCCTCGTCAATCTCAGCATTCGGTTGGCGGTGGACCACGCTCTGGACGGCAGGCACACTGAGGTCATGCATTCGACTGGAGTCCGCCTCGTGGCCCGCCGCCACGTCGACTTCCGTCGTGTCTCCAGCGCGATGTGCCGTCGTTCGGCATGACCGCGCGCTGATTTGTTCCCGTCGGCGCCCGGCGCGCTGACGACGCCCCCACCACAAGCACCTCCGGGCTCGCACGCGCACCGAGCGCCTCGAAACCCCGGAGGATGGCGATGGCCACGCCGCAGACGTCACCGCGCGCCAAGCAGCGTCGCGGCGAGGGGCAGTGGGCACTCGGGTACCGAGAGCCGCTGAACCCCAACGAGCGGAGCAAGAAGGACGACAACCCGCTCAACGTCCGCGCCCGCATCGAGAACATCTACGCCCACGGCGGTTTCGACTCGATCGACCCGGCCGACCTGCGCGGACGTTTCCGCTGGTACGGCCTCTACACGCAGCGCAAGCCCGGCATCGACGGCGGCCGCACGGCCACGCTGGAGCCGGAGGAGCTGGACGACGAGTTCTTCATGATGCGCGTGCGCAGCGACGGCGGCGCGCTCACCACGGAGCAGCTCACGGTCCTCGGCGAGATCTCGCAGACCTACGCGCGCGACACCGCGGACATCACCGACCGGCAGAACATCCAGTACCACTGGATCCGCGTCGAGGACGTCCCCACGATCTGGCAGAAGCTCGAAGCCGTCGGCCTCACGACGATGGAGGCGTGCGGCGACAGCCCGCGCGTCATCCTCGGCTCGCCGGTCGCGGGCATCTCCGAGGACGAGGTCATCAACGGTCAGCCGGCCATCGACACGATCCTCGAGCGCTACATCGGTGACCCGCGCTTCTCCAACCTGCCGCGCAAGTTCAAGACCGCCATCTCCGGTCTGCAGGACGTCGCGCACGAGATCCACGACATCGCGTTCGTCGGCGTGAACCACCCCGAGCACGGGCCGGGCTTCGACCTCTGGGTCGGTGGCGGCCTGTCCACGAACCCCATGCTGGGCAAGCGGTTGGGCGCCTGGGTGCCGCTCGACGAGGTCCCGGACGTCTGGGAGGCGGTCATCTCCGTCTTCCGCGACTACGGCTACCGCCGCCTGCGCCACCGCGCGCGCATCAAGTTCCTCGTCGCCGACTGGGGCCCGGAGAAGTTCCGCCAGGTCGTCGAGGACGAGTACCTCAAGCGCAAGATGATCGACGGCCCCGCGCCCGAGCAGCTCGACCGGCCGCTCGACCACATCGGCGTGAACAGGCAGAAGGACGGCCTGTTCTACGTCGGCGCCGCGCCGATCGCGGGCCGCGTGTCGGGCTCGATCCTCGTCGAGGTCGCGAAGTTCGCGGAACGGGCCGGGTCGAACCGCGTCCGCTTCACGCCCCAGCAGAAGATCATCGTGCTGGACGTGCCCGAGGCCGAGGTCCCGACCCTCAAGAGCGACCTCGCGAAGCTGGGCCTGCAGGTCGACCCGTCGCCGTGGCGCCGCGGGATCATGGCCTGCACCGGCATCGAGTTCTGCAAGCTCGCGATCGTCGAGACCAAGGCCCGCGCACAGGACCTCGTCACGCAGCTCGAAGCCAACCTCAAGGACGTCGTCGACGGCGTCACGGCGCCGATCACCGTGCACATCAACGGCTGCCCCAACTCCTGCGCCCGCATCCAGACCGCGGACATCGGGCTCAAGGGCCAGATCGTCACGGACGCGAGCGGCAACCAGGTCGAGGGCTTCCAGGTCCACCTCGGCGGCGGCCTCGGCCTCGACGCGGGCTTCGGCCGGAAGCTGCGCGGCCACAAGGTCACCGCGGCCGAACTGCCCGAGTACGTCGAGCGCGTGGTGCGGAACTTCGTGGCGCAGCGCGAGACCGACGAGCGGTTCGCTCAGTGGGTCGCCCGCGCCGAGGAGGGCTCGCTGCGATGAGCGAACGCGCGACGCCGTTCTACTGCCCCTACTGCGGCGACGAGGACCTCCGCCCGCAGGAGGAGCCGAGCTACGCGTGGCTGTGCACCGGGTGCCGCCGCGTCTTCAAGGTCTCGTTCGTCGGGCTCAACCTGCCGCAGGAGGTGAAGAAGTGAGCGATCTCAAGGAAGACCTCAAGATCGTCGCCGAGGCCGCCGAGCAGGAGTTGAAGGACGCCGGCGCGATCGAGGCGCTGGAGTGGGTCGCGCGGACGTTCGGCGACAGCTACATCGTCGCCTCCAACATGCAGGACGCCGTGCTGATCGACCTCGCCGCGAAGGTGAAGCCGGACTTCGACGTGCTGTTCCTGGAGACGGGGTACCACTTCCCGGAGACGATCGGCGTGCGTGATGCCGTCGGGGTCGTCTACCCCGGGGTGCGCATCGTGAACGCCGCGGCCGAGCAGTCGGTCGAGGACCAGGAACGCGAGTTCGGCCTGCTCTACCAGTCGGACCCGGCCACGTGCTGCAACCTGCGCAAGGTCGTGCCGCTGCGCCGCGAGCTCGCGAAGTACGACGCGTGGGTCACCGGTGTGCGCCGCGTGGACGCCCCGACCAGGGCGAACACGCCGATCGTGCAGTGGGACGACCGCAACGGCCTGGTGAAGATCAACCCGATCGCGCCGTGGTCGGACGACGAGTTCAACGCCTACATCCACGAGAAGGGCATCCTCGAGAACCTGTTGGTGCAGGAGGGTTATCCCTCCATCGGCTGCCTGCCCTGCACCTCGAAGCCACTGCCGGGCCAGGACGCGCGCAGCGGTCGCTGGGCCGGTCAGTCGAAGACGGAATGCGGGTTGCACGGATGACCACAGCCACGCTCGACACCCTGGGACGCCTCGAATCGGAGGCGATCCACATCTTCCGCGAGGTCGCGGGCGAGTTCGACCGGCCGGTGATCCTCTTCTCCGGCGGCAAGGACTCGACGCTGCTGCTGCACCTCGCGATCAAGGCGTTCTACCCGGCTCCGGTGCCGTTCCCGTTGCTGCACGTCGACACCGGGCACAACTTCGACGAGGTCATCGAGTTCCGCGACCGCGTCGTCGCGCAGCACGGGCTGCGCCTCGAGGTCGCGAAGGTCCAGGACTGGATCGACGACGGCCGCCTCGAAGAGCGCCCGGACGGCACGCGCAACCCGTTGCAGACCGTGCCGCTGCTGGACTCCATCACGCAGCACAAGTTCGACGCGGTCTTCGGCGGTGGCCGCCGGGACGAGGAACGCGCCCGCGCCAAGGAGCGGATCTTCAGCCTGCGCACGGCGTTCGGCCAGTGGGACCCGAAGCGCCAGCGCCCGGAGCTGTGGAACCTCTACAACGGCCGGCACCGCGCCGGTGAGCACGTCCGCGTGTTCCCGCTGTCCAACTGGACCGAACTCGACGTGTGGAACTACATCGAGCGCGAGGGCATCGAGCTGCCGGACATCTACTACTCGCACGAGCGCGAGGTGTTCCTGCGCGACGGCATGTGGCTCGCGGAGGGTCCGTGGGGCAAGGCGCGCGACGGCGAAACGTTGCAGCGCAAGGTGGTTCGCTACCGCACGGTCGGTGACGGGTCCTGCACGGGCGCCGTCGAGTCCGACGCCGCCGACATCCACGCGGTGATCGCCGAGGTCGCCGCGTCCCGGCTGACCGAGCGCGGCGCCACGCGGGCCGACGACCGGCTGTCCGAGGCCGCCATGGAAGACCGCAAGCGGGAGGGCTACTTCTAAATGAGCGACCTGTTGAGGCTGGCCACCGCGGGCAGCGTGGACGATGGGAAGTCCACGCTCGTCGGCAGGTTGCTCTACGACACCAAGTCCGTTCTCGCGGACACCCTCGACGCCGTGCACCGCGCGAGCGCCGACCGCGGCCTCGCGACCCCGGACCTGTCGTTGCTGGTCGACGGCCTGCGTTCGGAACGCGAGCAGGGCATCACGATCGACGTGGCGTACCGGTACTTCGCGACGCCGAAGCGGTCGTTCGTGCTCGCCGACACCCCGGGCCACGTGCAGTACACGCGCAACACCGTCACGGGCGCGTCCACCGCGCAGCTCGCGGTCCTGCTGGTCGACGCGCGCAAGGGCGTCATCGAGCAGACCCGGCGCCACGCGGCGGTTCTCGCGCTGCTCGGCGTGCCGCGGCTCGTCCTGGCGGTCAACAAGATCGACCTCGTGGACTACGACGAGGTGACGTTCTCCCGCATCGCCAAGGAGTTCACCGCACACGCCACCGCACTGGGCTACACCGAGGACTCGGTCGTCGAGATCCCGGTGTCGGCGCTGGCCGGTGACAACGTCGTGGAGAAGTCGGCGAACACGCCCTGGTACTCCGGCCCCACCCTGCTGGAGCACCTGGAGAACGTGCCGGTCGAGCCCGACCCGCACGACGCCCCGTTCCGCTTCCCGGTGCAGTACGTGATCCGCCCGCGCACGGCCGAGCACCTCGACTACCGGGGCTACGCCGGTCTCATCGCGGCCGGCACGGTCAAGCCCGGTGACGAGGTCGTGGTGCTGCCGTCGGGGCGGCGCTCGACGGTGACGAAGATCGACACGGCAGATGGTGAACTGGCCGAAGCGGCGGCCGGCCAGTCCGTCACGCTGCTGCTGGCGGACGAGATCGACATCTCCCGCGGCGACCTGATCTCGGTGGCGGGCAACGAGCCCACGGTCACCGACGAACTGGACGCCACCCTCTGCTGGCTCGCGGAGAAGCCGCTGCGAGCCGGTGCCCGAGTCCTCGTCAAGCACGGAACGCGCACCGTGCAGGCGATGGTCACCGACCTGCGCGACCGCTTCGACGAGCAGACGCTGTCCAGTGTGGACGGTCCCAGCTCGCTGGAGCTCAACGAGATCGGCCGAGTTGCTCTGCGTCTCGCAGAGCCCGTACCGCTGGACGACTACAGCTTCAGCCGGCGCACCGGGTCGTTTCTGGTGATCGACGCGAGTGACGGTTCCACGCTCGCGGCTGGGCTGGTCGGGGCTCCGCTGCCGCTGCTCGAGAACGGCGTGGAGAGCTGTACCGGGGGTAGCACCGCTACCCCTGACGACCACGCCCTCGTCTCCCCCGGTCCCTGAAAGGCCTCCTCCCCGTGAACCTCAAGCCAGCAGTCGCCATCGCGTTGATCGCTCTGACAGCACTGTCCGGTTGCAGCCGCCGCGGCACCGATGAAGCACCAGTGGCCCAGTCCAAGGGTGCCGCGACCGAGGTTCGCCTCGGGTACTTCCCGAACATCACCCACGCCGCCGCGCTGATCGGCGTCGAAAAGGGTCTGTACGCGAAGGAACTCGGCACCACCAAGCTGACGACGCAGACGTTCAACGCGGGCCCGGACGAGGTGAACGCGCTGCTGGGCGAGTCCCTCGACATCGCCTACATCGGCTCCGGCCCGGCGATCAACGCCTACTCGAAGTCCAAGGGCGAGGCCGTGAAGCTCATCGCGGGCGCCACCTCGGGCGGTGCGCAGCTCGTGGTGAAGCCCGAGATCAACTCGATCGAGGACCTCAAGGGCAAGGTCATCGCCACTCCGCAGCTCGCGAACACGCAGGACGTGTCGCTGAAGAAGTACCTGGCGGAGAAGAACCTCACCGGCCAGGTCACCGTGCAGAACGTGGAGAACGCCGCGTCGCTCGACCTGTTCAAGAAGGGCGACATCCAGGCCGCGTGGGCGCCGCAGCCGTGGGCGGCGCGCATCGTCGACGAGGGTGGCGGCAAGGTGCTGCTCGACGAGAAGACGCTGTGGGAGGGCGGGGCGTTCCCGACCACCGTCGTGATCGTGCGGACGAAGTTCCTGCAGGAGCACCCGGAGACCGTCGAGGCCGTGCTGAAGGGTCACGTGGCCGCGATCGACTGGGCGAAGGCGAACAAGGACGAGGCGAAGAAGACCGCCAACGCGCACCTGGAGAAGCTCACGTCCAAGAAGCTCGGCGACAAGATCCTCGACGCCGCGTGGGACAACATCGAGCTCACCACCGACGCGCAGGCCAGGCACTTCCCGCAGCTCGCAAAGGACGCCGTGACCGCCGGGGTGGCCAAGGAGGCCGCGAACGTCGCCGGGTACGCCGACTTCACGCTGCTGAACAAGGTCCTGCAGGCGCAGGGCAAGCCGCAGGTCCAAGCAGCGGGCCTGGACGAGAAGTAGCACTTCTGACGCGAGGGAAGGCACACCATGACCGCCACGCTCGAAACCGCTCTTCTGTCCACTTCGGACACCGCCGTCGAACTGTCCGGCGTCCGCAAGGTCTTCGGCCACGGCAGTTCGGCCGTGGTGGCGCTCGACGGGGTGGACCTCAAGGTCAAGCCCGGCGAGTTCGTGTGTCTTCTCGGCGCGTCCGGCTGCGGCAAGAGCACGCTGCTCAACATCGTCGCGGGCCTCGACGGCGCGACGTCCGGTGACCTGCAGATCAACACGTCGCGCCCGGCCGTGATGTTCCAGGAGCCCGCGCTGATGCCGTGGCTCACCGCGGCCCGCAACGTCGAACTGGCGCTGCGCTTCGCCGGCGTCGGCCGCCTGGCCCGCAAGCGTCGCGCGCTGGAGCTGCTGGAACTGGTGCGGCTGGGTGACGTCGCGGACAAGCGTCCGCACGAGCTCTCCGGTGGCATGCGCCAGCGCGTGGCCCTGGCCCGCGCATTGGCGTCCACCACCGTGTCCGCCGACGGTTCCCCGGCCCTGCTGCTGATGGACGAGCCGTTCGCGGCGCTCGACGCCATCACGCGGGACGTGCTGCAGAGCGAACTGCTGCGCGTGTGGGAGACCACCAACACCGCGATCATCTTCGTGACGCACGACGTGCGCGAGGCCGTGCGCCTCGGTCAGCGCGTCGTGCTGCTGTCCTCCCGTCCCGGCCGCGTCGTGCGCGAGTGGGACGTGCGCGACTCCTCGGACGAGGTCCTCGGCGAGATCAACACCCATCTTCGAGAGGTCATCAGTGGCCACGCCTCCTGACACGCTCGACAAGGTCGGCGCCGGCCTCGACGCGCTCGATGTGCCCACCGAGGCGCACAAGCCGCCGTTCTGGCGCCGTTTCCTGAAGACGGGCGTGCCACCGCTCATCGCCTTCGCGCTGCTCCTGGGCGTGTGGCAGGCGTTGTGGGCTTCGGCCCTACTGCCCGAGTTCCAGCTGCCGGCTCCGGTCAACGTGTGGAACGAGCTCGTCCGGTCGGTCTCCTCGGGCGAGGCGTTCGGCATCCTGTGGACGTCCCTGCACCGCGCGGTTCTCGGCTTCCTCGCGGCGGTGCTCATCGCGACACCGCTGGGCCTGCTGATAGCCAAGGTGCGCGTGGTGCGCGCGGCGATCGGCTCGCTGCTGACCGGCCTGCAGTCGCTGCCCTCCGTGGCGTGGGTCCCGGCCGCGATCCTGTGGTTCGGCGTCACCCCGTCCACGATCTACTTCGTGGTGCTGATGGGCTCCGTCCCGTCCATCGCGAACGGCCTCGTGGCCGGCATCGACCAGATCCCGCCGCTGCTCCCCCGCGTGGGCCGAGCCCTGGGCGCCGGCCGCTTCGCCTCGGCACGCCACATCCTGCTGCCGGCCGCGCTGCCCGGCTACCTCGCCGGCCTGAAGCAGGGCTGGGCGTTCTCGTGGCGCTCGCTGATGGCGGCGGAGATCATCGCGACCTCCCCGCAGCTCGGCACCGGCCTCGGCCAGTACCTGCACAACGGCTCGTCGCTGAACGACATCAACATGGTGATCGCCGCGATCTTCCTGATCCTCCTGGTCGGCATCGGCATCGAACTGCTGCTGTTCCGCCCCCTGGAGCGCGCCGTGCTGCGGGCCCGCGGCCTGACGGGGGCGCTGTGATCCCCCTGATCGCCGTGGCCCACGGCAGCCGCGACCCCCGCTCGGCCGCCTCGATCCACGCCCTGCTGGACGTGGTGCGCTCGCTGCGGCCCGAACTGGACGTGCGCGGCTGCTTCCTGGACCTGTGCGCACCCCGTTTGCACGACGTGCTGCGCGAGCCTTCCGTCGTCGTACCTTTGTTGCTGGGCAAGGCTTATCACGCCCGTGTCGACGTCCCGGCCGCCGTCGCCGAGTCACGGGTGCCCGCTGTGGTGACACCCGTGCTCGGGCCGGACCCGCGGCTCGAGTCGGCGGCGTTGCGGCGGCTGTCCGAGGCCGGGGCCTCCTTCGGCGACCGGTCTCTGGGCGTCGTGCTGGCCGGCGCCGGGTCGTCGCACGCGCCCGCCAACGAGGCCGTGGCGCGGGTGGCCCGGCGGTGGGCTCGTGAGTCGGGGTGGGCGGGGGTGGAGCCGGCGTTCGCGTCGATCGCCTCGCCGACCGTGCCCGAGGCCGTGGAGCGGTTGCGGGCTCGGGGGGCCTCGCGGATCGCCGTGGCGTCGTGGTTCCTGGCGCCCGGGTTGTTGCCGGACAAGGTCGTCTCGCTGGCGGGCGATGCCGTGGTGGCTCGGCCGTTGGGGGACGACGTGGAGGTCGCGCAGTTGGTGCTGGACCGCTACGACTCCGCGCTGGCACGGCAGACGGTGGCCGCTTAGCTTGTGGCGCAAGCAAGTCCTTGATTGACGTACATGCACCCGAGCGGGGATTGACGGTCCGACCTGCGATCCTGTTTGGATGCATATGTTCGTCGACGAGACCGAGCGCGGCGGTCACCTCCTAGCCGCGACGCTCGTCGCCCCCGCCGCACTGCACTCGACCCGCTCATTGATGCGGAGCCTGCTCCTGCCCGGCGAACGCCGGGTGCACTTCAAGTCGGAGAAGGACAGCCGTCGCAAGTTCATCGTCTCGCGGATCGTTGAGCGAGCATTCGACGTGGTCGTGGTGTCCAGCTGCGAGAAGGGCGATTCCGCGCGAGCGGTTCTCCTGGAGCGGCTGGTGGCCGAAGCAGTCGGGAGAGGGGTGAGCAGGCTCGTCCTCGATTCACGCGACCACGCCGGCAACGGCCGTGATCGCGTGGTTCTCGCGCGTACGAAGGCCCGCGACGCAGGCATCGTCTACGAGCACATCCAGTCGTCCGCCGACCCTGCACTGTGGGTGAGCGACGCCGTCGCCTGGTGTCTGGGGGCCGGTGGTGACTGGGCGCGGCGGATCAGTCCTGTGGTGACCCGCATCCAACCCTGAAAAGCGCGAAGCCCAGGCAGCAACCGTCCGGAAGCGCACCTGGGCTCACTTCCTCCACCTAGTGGCAGAGGCTATGCGCACAGCCTAGCACATTTGACCCCAACCGCTGCACCACGCCACTTCCGGACGCCGCCACAAGATCGAACAGGCAGCGCCGTTCGGCCCATGTGAACTGTGAACCGTTGACGTGAAACCTACTCATGAGTAGGCAAGTGATTACGCCGCGTGCTGGAAGTGTCCCTCGTCCACTCATCGGGGAGAGGTCATGAAGCTAGCCGCAATCGCAGCAGCCGCACTCGTGCCCATGCTGGTGTTCGCCACCACCGCGTCAGCTGAGGCGCCGCAGACCATCACCTACAAGCTCCGCGCCAGTGCCGCCGGGCAGTCGTCGGACTTCACGCTCGACCAGGGCGTCGACGCGTCGGCGCCCGCCACCACCGCGCCCGGTAGCAGCCTCGCGGTCACCATCGACCCCACGCCCAACACCATCCCGTCCGAGGCCGGTGGCCGGCAGGTGCGGGAGATCAAGGGGCTCGCGCTGAAGCTGCCGGTACCCGCCAACTCGACGTTCGCCTCGGCGAGCCTCGCGGGCGGGTCCGGGCTCGGTGGCACGCCGACGATCGGCTTGCAGGGCAACGACGTCGTGCTGAGCGTGCCCGGGCCGATCAAGGGTGGCGCGAACTTCGAGCTGCCGACCGTCACGATCAACCTGACGGCGGGTGCGGCCGGGTCCATCGACACGAAGCTGGGCGGCACCAGCTACGACGTCCCCGGCCTCACCTTCACCGCCGTCGTGACGGTGTTCGGGTTCCCGGTCGACGCGGCCGCGAAGGGCTACCCGGACCCGAACCCCGTGCTGACCACGACCACGATCGGCTAGAACCTGACGCCCCCACCCCTGCCGGGCATCAGGAGGTAGCCGCGACCAGCTTGGTCATAGTCGCGAGCGTCGTGCGCAGGTCTTCCAAGGAGACCTGCGCACTGACGCGGTTCGCCCACTCGTGCTGCGCCTCCCGCAGCCGCTCGACAGCCGCGTATCCCTCTGCAGTGGGCCGGATCAGCTTCGCGCGGGCGTGTGCCGGGTTCGGCAGGTACTCCGCCAAACCCTTGTCCACCAACAGGTCCGCGATCCGCTGCACGGACTGGCGGGCCAGGCCCATCTCCCGCGCCACGCCCGACACCGACAACGGCTCGCGCAGCACGGCGCCGAGCACCTGCCACCACGCCGCGGTCAGGCCGACCGGCTTCGTCATCACCTCGGCCGCGTCGAGGAACGCCCCGTACAGGCGGAACGTCCTCATCACGACGTCGGTCAGCACGTCACCCGACTCACTCCTGGACACTCGCCACCAGCTTCCCGAACGCCTCGACCGAATCCACCCGGTTGAACTCGTACCAAGCGTCCAAAGTCGCGGGAGAGAACGTCTCCAGCTCCGCCAGCACCTCTCGCGCGAACTCCAGCGACGAAGCACCGCCCGCCGTGATCACGCCATCAGCGCGCACGACCCGTTCGTCGCGGTAGAACGCCGCGCCCCCGTAAGAACCAAGCCCCTCCAGGAAGTTCGACGTGTGCGGTACGTCGTCGAGCAGCCCCTCGGCCGCCAGCGCGACCGTCGCGCCGCAGATCGCCGCGATCGGCTTGCCCGCCTCGCGGAAGGTCCGCGCGAGCTTCCCGAACACCGCCAGCGCACCGGTCTCCCACCCGTCGCCGCCGGGCATCACGAGCATCGCCGCGCCCTCCACGGACACGTCCTCCACGGCCACGTCCGGCAACATCCGCACCCCGCCGAGAGTGCGGACCGGGTCGAGCGTCAAGCCGACCGTCCGGATCTCGTACCGCCCCGCCTGCTGCTGGAACTGCTGCAGGCTCACCTGCGCGGCCACGTGGCCGTACTCCCAGTCCGCCATGCCGTCGGACAGAACGAGGTACACCGTCTGTGTCATGACAGCAGACTGTCATATTTGACAGCATGCTGTCAACCAACCCGGGAGCTAAGGTCAGCCACATGGCAGAAGAGCTGGTCCACTACGAGGTGCGGCGTGGCATCGCGACGATCACGCTGGACTCCCCCCACAACCGCAACGCGCTGTCGTCGCAGCTGCGCCGGGAGCTCGGGGAACACCTGACCACGGCGGCGAAGGACGACGGCGTGCGCGTGGTCGTGCTGACCCACACGGGCCCGGTGTTCTGCTCCGGCATGGACCTCAAGGAGGCCGCCGGCGCGAGTGCGGGCGACCAGGGCGTCAACGAGTTCCCCGCGATCCTCGAACAGCTCTGGACCAGCCCGAAGCCCGTCGTCGCCGCCCTCAACGGCCCGGCGCGCGCGGGTGGTGTCGGCATCGTGGCGGCGTGCGACATCGCCGTCGCGGACGCCAAGGCGACGTTCGCGTTCAGCGAGGTCCGCATCGGCGTCGTGCCGGCCGTCATCTCGGTGACGGTGCTGCCGCGGCTGCTCCCCCGCCAGGCCCACGAGCTGTTCCTCACCGGCGAGACGTTCGACGCGCAGCGCGCCAAGGAGATCGGCCTGCTCAACGCCGCCACGGACGACGTCGAGGCCGAGGTCCGCCGCTACACGGACATGCTCGCGCTCGGCGCCCCCACCGCCCTGGCCGCCACCAAGGAGATGCTCCAGCAGGAGCGGTCCACGAACCTCGGCGAGGTCTTCGCGGACATGCTCGAGCTGTCCGCGCGGCACTTCGGCGGCCCGGAGGGCCAGGAGGGCATCACGGCGTTCCGGGAGAAGCGCAAGCCGTCCTGGGTGCCCGCCGAAGACTGATCCGGCGGAAGGCTAGAACCAGCCGGTGCACTCGATGCGGCCCTGCGACGACCCGCAGGCCCGCATCAGCTTGCCGTCGTTCTTGAACGCGTCGGTGTACTTCGCCGAACCCGAGTCGATCCTGGTGTACCCGAGGAAGCCCTCGTGCCCGTTCGCCGAGGGCTCCTTGCGGTCGGTCCAGATCTCCTCGCCGGGCGTGCCGTGCGAGATGCGCCCCCACGCGCACTTGGACGTGTTCGACGCCCGCAGTTCGATCACACGGCCGTTCGGCATCGTCACGGGGTTGTCGCCGTCGAGCGTCTCGAACGGCGAGAAAGGCTTCTCCTGCGAGCAGTCCGGATCACCGGCGAACGACGCGGTGGGGCACAGCAGTCCGAGAACCACGGCAGCGCCGAGCACACAGCTCACACGGCGGAATTGCGTCTCCATGGAACGGCACTGTCCACTCCGGACGACGAATCCGCAGCCCGGATCACCTTTCCGTGCGAATCACGCGCACTTTCCGGTCACCGGACTCGGCGGTCTGCTCCACTGCGTCCCGCAGCACCTCCAGCACCGACCGGTCCAGGTCCACCGGCACGACCAGCACGTACTCACCTGCGGGAAGCCACGAGAGATCGGTCAGGCTGTCGTAGAGCGCGTCGAGGTTCTGCCCGAACCACGACGGGAAGTCGAGCGCGGCGGCAATGGCCGAGATCGCGGCCGACTTCTCCGAAACGAGAATGTGCCGTTTCATTTCTTCACGTCCACGACGACGAACGACGAATAGTGGTCGCCGGTGTAGAAGACTTCCTTTTCCGACCCGGTGACGATCCGCCGCGCACCTCGGTCCGGACTGCCCGGCGTCGGCACCGTGTACTCCTTGTAGTACCCGGAGTTCTTGGCGGGCAGCCGCTTCTCCCGGTTCTGGAACGTCACGCCGTCGTTGCGCGGGTACGGGAACGGCCCGTTGGCCTCGATCAGCTTCCACGTCTTCGCGGCCTCGGCGGGCAGCTTCGACAGCGCCTGCACGTCCATGCCGGACGACGCTCCGGGCACGGCGCCCGCCTGCGACCCGGAAGACCCGGAAGACGCGGCAGTCGCCGACGGCGAGGAGGACGAGGACGGCGGCACGGGGTCCGAGGCGGTGGTGTCCTTGACGAACCACCCGATCACGACCAGAGCGATGAGCCCGACCAGTGCGACGGTCAGGCGACGACCAGGACTCACGCGGCGACCTTCTCCGTCTCGGGCTCCGGGTCGGGCTCGGGAGCGCCGACCGACGCCGGGTTGTTCGCACCCCAGTCAGCGACCCTGTCGATCAGCCGCGCCACGCCCAGGCAGAGGGGCAACACCACGATCATCACGACGGGGAACTGCACGGCGACGGGCAGCTGCACGACCCACAGCTCGACCCCGTCCCACCACTGCACCAGCCAGTCCACGACCCCGAGAGTAGTCGCGTGACCCGTGTCACGGCATTCGGCCACGATCCAGGTGGGTATGTTGCGAACCATGTTCGCCGTCTACGCAGCAGAACCCGGTCCCGAGAACCCGCTGGCCTCGCTCCGCGTCGGGGAGCGCCCCGATCCCGAGGTCCCGGCCGGGTGGGTGCGCGTCGCGGTCAGGGCGGCCAGCCTCAACATGCACGACCTGTGGACGTTGCGCGGGGTCGGCATCAAGGCCGAGCAGTTCCCGATGATCCTCGGCTGCGACGGCGCGGGCGTGCTCGACGACGGCACCGAGGTGGTGCTGCACTCCGTCATCGGCGACCCGGACTGGTCCGGTGACGAGACGCTCGACCCCAAGCGCACGCTGCTCACCGAGAAGCACCAGGGCACGTTCGCGGACTACGTCGTGGTTCCGGCCCGCAACGCGCTGCCCAAGCCCGCCGGCCTGTCGTTCGCCGAGGCCGCCTGCATGGGCACGGCGTGGCTCACGGCGTACCGGATGCTGTTCGTGAAGTCCGGTCTGCGCCCCGGCCAGACGATGCTCGTGCAGGGCGCGTCGGGCGGTGTGTCGACGGCGCTCGTGCAGCTCGGCCGTGCCGCCGGGTTCCGCGTGTGGGTCACGGGCCGCACGGAGGAGAAGCGCGCGCTCGCCCAGAGCCTCGGTGCCCACGAGACGTTCGAGTCCGGCGCCCGGCTGCCCGAACGGGTCGACGCGGTGTTCGAGACCGTCGGCAAGGCCACCTGGTCGCACTCGATGAAGTCGCTCAAGCCCGGTGGCATCGTCGTCATCTCGGGCGCGACGTCCGGTGACGCCACCGCGGCCGAGCTCCAGCGGCTCTTCTTCCTGCAGCTGCGCGTGGTCGGCTCGACCATGGGCACGCGGGAGGAGCTGGGCGACCTGATCCAGTTCTGCGCCCTGAACGACCTGAAGCCGCAGATCGGTGCCGAGCTGAGGTTCGAGGACGCCGAGCAGGGCCTCAAGGCGATGCTGGACGGCGAGACGGCGGGCAAGATCGTCCTCAGCCGCTAGTGGCAAAGCGCGCAAAACGCCCTTCTGCCGAGCGGCTCCCGCCGAACCGCGTGACAGTGGTCCGCATGACCACGCAGGGCGTTTTCAGGCGCAAGCCCATAGATCAGATCGCTGAGGACAACGGCGACGGGCTCACCAGGACGTTGGGCCTGTGGCAACTGACGGCCATCGGAATCGGTGGCATCATCGGCGCCGGCATCTTCTCGCTGGCCGGCGCCGTCGCGAACAAGACGGCGGGCCCGGCGGTGCTGGTCTCGTTCCTCATCGCCGGTGTCGCGAGCGCGGCGGCGGCGTTCTCGTACGCGGAGTTCGCGGGCCTGATCCCCAAGGCGGGCAGCGCCTACACCTACGGCTACGCGGTGCTGGGCGAGATCGTCGGCTGGTTCATCGGCTGGGACCTGCTGCTCGAGTACACCGCGATCGTGGCGGTGGTCGCGATCGGCATCTCGGGCTACTTCACCGAGCTGCTCAGCCTGCTCGACATCCACCTACCGCAGTGGATGCTGGGCGCTCCAGGAACAGAAACCGGTGACGTCGCCGCGGGCACGTACAAGGTGAACCTGTTCGCCGTGCTGCTGTGCCTGCTCATCGCGTTCGTGCTGAACATGGGCATGAAGAACGCCGCACGCTTCGAGACCACGTTGGTGTACCTGAAGATCGCGGTCGTGGCACTCGTCATCGTCGTCGGCGCGTTCCACATCAACACCGACAACTACAACCCGTTCTTCCCGTTCGGCATCTCGGGTGCGCTCACGGGTGCGGCGACGGTGTTCTTCGCGGTGTTCGGCTACGACGCCATGTCGACAGCGGCCGAGGAGTCGAAGGACTCCCAGAAGCACATGCCGAAGGCGATCATCTACTCGCTCGCCGTGTCGATGGTCCTGTACGTGCTGGCCTGCCTCGTGCTCACGGGCATGGTCAACTACAAGGACGTCGACTCGGAGTCCGCGTTCGCCACGGCGTTCGCCGACATCGGCCTGCCGGCCCTGGGCATCATCATCAGCGTCGGTGCCATCCTCGGCATCACGACGGTGCTCTTCACGTTCCTGCTGGGCGCGGCCCGCGTCGGCTTCTCGATGAGCCGCGACGGCCTGCTGCCCCCGTGGTTCGCGAAGACGCACCCGGTGAAGCACGTGCCGTCGCGCATCACCTGGGTGCTCGGCATCGCCTCCGCGGTCATCGCCGGTTTCCTGCCGATCGCGGAGGCCGCCGAACTCACCAACATCGGCATCCTGCTGGCGTTCGTCGTCGTGTGCGTCGCCGTGATCGTGTTGCGCTACAAGCAGCCCGACCTGCCCCGCACGTTCAGGACGCCGGGCATGCCCGTGGTGCCGGTCATCGGCATCATCTTCTCGATCTGGCTGATCACGTTCCTCAACCCGGAGACCTGGCTGCGGTTCGCGGCCTGGTTCGTGATCGGCCTGATCATCTACTTCGCCTACTCGAAGCGGCACTCCGTCATGGAGCGTCGGTCCACGAGGTGACGATCTGGTCGAGGGTGGAGAGCGGCACCGCGCCGCTCCCCACCACCAGGTCGTGGAACGCGCGCACGTCGAACCGGTCGCCCAGCTTCGTCTCGGCCTCGCCGCGGATGCGCTGGATCTCCAGGCGCCCCACCATGTACGCGAGGGCCTGGCCGGGCGTCTCGATGTACCGGTCGATCTCGCTGTGGATCTCGGGCTCGGTCATGACCGTGTTGTCGCGCAGGTAGTCGACGGCCTGCTGCCGCGACCAGCCGAACGCGTGGATGCCGGTGTCGACCACGAGCCGCCCGGCGCGCATCGCGTCGAGACCCAGCATGCCGAGGCGCTGCTCGTCGGACGAGTACAGCCCCATCTCGTCCGCGAGCCGCTCGGTGTAGAGGCCCCAGCCCTCCAGGTACGCCTCGATGAACGCGTACTTGCGCACGTTGTGCAGCTCGGTCTCGGACGAGATCGTGAACTGGTAGTGGTGGCCCGGAACGGCCTCGTGGAACGCCGTCACCTCGGACAGCGTGCGGCTGCGTTCGGTGGCGCCCAACGGGTTCAGCCAGTACGTGCCGGGGCGTGAACGATCGGCCGACGCGGGCTGGTAGAACGCGATCGCCGACGTGCGCTGCTCCTCCTGCGGCACGAGACGCACCTGGCAGCCGACGCCGGGCATGCGCCCGAACCACTTCGGCGCCTCGGCCTCGGCGCGGGCGATCGCCTCGACGGCACTCTCGAGCATCTGCTCTTCGTTGTCCCACAACAGTTCCGTGCGCAGCCGCCGGAAGATCTCGGGCACGTCCGAGACGCCCCAGACCCGCGACCCGATCTCCGCGTACTCCTCGCGCAGCGACGCGATGACGTCGAACCCCAGCCGGTGCAGCTCGTCGGGTGTGCGGGAGGTCGTGGTGTAGTTGCGGACCAGGTTCGCGTAGTTCCGCTCGCCCTCGGGCAGCCAGCACAGACCGGCCTTGTCGTCGCCGCGCCCGTCCTCGACGGATGCCAGCACGTCGCGGAACCCGGCGACGGCGGTGCGGATGCCGTCGGAGTGCGTGCCCTCCCACTCCTGCGCCGGCAACGCGAGGAACGCGTCCATCCGCTGCACACCGGTCTCCAGGTGCCGGCTCAACGGGCGCCGGTCGGAGTCGCGGACCCGTGCGGCGGCCTGCTCGACGTAGCGCGGGAACTCGCCGAGGCGCTGCGACACGTCGAGCTTCGACGCGATCAGGAGCAGGCTGTTCACCGGCGAGCTCATGGTCGCGACGCTGTGTTCGACGAGCCTCGCGTCGATGCGGTCGACGACCGCCCGTCCCTGCTGCTTGATCACCGCGAGCGTGACGGCGTCCTCGGTGTCGTCCGTCTCGGCCCTCTCCAGGAGCGCGGCGATCCGGTCCCGGTCGGCCTTCTGCCCCTCGGGGCTCAGGTCACCGAGCCCGTCCTCCCACCCCGGCACGCCCAGCATCGCCGCCTGCAGCGGCGAGTGGTCCATGAGTGCTTGGAACATGTCGTCAGCGAGTGACATCAGGCCCTCCCGGACCAGTCGGAAACGAGTGAGCCGAGCGTGGGCAACGGCACGACGCCGTTCTCCAGCACCAGGTCGTGGAAAGCCTTGACGTCGAACCGGTCGCCCATCGCGGACCGGGCCTGTTCGCGCACGCGCTGGATCTCCAGGCGCCCCACCATGTACGCGAGCGCCTGCCCCGGCGCCTCGATGTACCGGTCGACCTCGGAACCGATCTCCGCGTCGTCCATGGCGGTGTTCTCGCGCAGGTAGTCGACGGCCTGCTGCCGGGGCCACCCGAGCGCGTGCAGGCCCGTGTCGACCACCAGCCGCCCGGCGCGCATCGCGTCGAGCCCCAGCATGCCCAGGCGTGCCTCGTCGGACGAGTAGAGGCCCATCTCGTCGGCCAGGCGCTCGGTGTAGAGGCCCCAGCCCTCCAGGTAGGAGTCGATGAACGCGAACTTGCGCAGGTTCGACAGCTCGGTCTCGGCGGCGATCGAGAGCTGGAAGTGGTGTCCGGGCACGGCCTCGTGGAACGCCGTCACCTCGGCGACGGTGCGGCTGCGGCCGGTGGCGTTCAAGGGGTTCACGAAGTACGTGCCGGGACGCGACCCGTCCAGGGCGGCGTCCTCGTAGTAGGCGAACGCGGCGTTGTGGCGGTCGACCTCCGGCACGAAACGGACCTCGCACCGCGCCTTCGGCAGCCGCCCGAACCAGTTCGGCGCCTCGGCCTCGGCCCGCGCGACGGCCTCGACCGCGTGGACGAGCATGTCGTCCTCGTTGTCCCACAACAGGTCCGTGCGCAGCCGCCGGAAGATCTCGTGGACGTCGCTGACGCCCCAGACCCGTGATCCGATCTCCGTGTACTCCTCGTGCAGCCCGGCGATCAGGTCGAGCCCGAGCCGGTGCAGCTCGGACGGGCTGTAGGACGCGGTCGTGTAGTCGCGGACGAGCTTGCGGTAGTTCTCCTCGCCGTCGGGCAGCCAGCACAGACCGGCCTGCTCGTCGTCACGACCGGGCAGCCCCAGCAGGACCTCGCGGTACCGGGCGAACGCCGGACGCAGGTCCTCCTCGCCCTCCCACTCCTGCCGCGGCGAGGCGAGGAACCGCTCGACGTACGCGGCGCCGTTGTCCACGTGCCGGCGCAACGGCCTGCGGTCGGTCTCGACCAGCCTCCGCCCGGCCTGCTCCAGCAGCCGCGGCACGAGGTGCCGCCGCCGGGAGAAGTCGATCTGCGAGGTGGCCCTGAGCATGCTCGCGACCGGCGCGTTCGTGCCCCTGGACACCGAGTGCTCGACCAGCCGCGCGTCGATGAACGTGATGATCGACTCGGCCTGGTGCCGGATCACGTCCCGCGACACCCGGTCCTCGTCGCTGCCGTCGAGGCGGTCGAGGATCCCGGTCAGCCGCCGCCGCAACGCCTGGTGACCGTCGACGCTGACGTCGTCGAGCCGGTCGTCCCAGCCGGGGACTCCGACGAGCGTGGCGAACAGCGGGTTCCAGTCCATCATCGCCTGGAACATCTCATCGGAGAGCGAGGTCACGCCCTCCTTCTTAGCCGCGCCGGAACCGCTCTGCCAAGGAATTGATCGTTTCCGTCAGCTCGGCCCCGATGCGCTCCACGATCGCGCCCGCCGGTTCGGCCGTGGCGATCGGGTACGTGGTGCCCGCCCACAACGACATGACCTCCACCTCGCCGGACGCCCGCACGGGCTTCGTGAGGTGGTGCACGTTCGGGTACGCGGCGGGGGCGTGCGGCCCCTGCTCGATCAGGAACCTGTTGACGAGCCCCCGCGCCGGCCTGCCGCTGAACGCCCGCGTGAGCGCCGTGCGCCGGACTCCCTCGGCGAGCGCTTCCCGTTGGGCCGCATTGGTTCCCGCCTCCGGGCAGCCGAGGAACGCGGTGCCGAGCTGCGCCGCCACGGCCCCCGCCGCCAGCACGGCCGCGACGTCGGCGCCCGTCACGAGACCACCGGTCGCGATCACCGGCAGGTCGACCGCGCTCTGCACGAGCCGGATCGCCGCGAGGGTGCCGTAGAGCTCGCCGCCGCCGGGCGAGACGCCGTCGTCGGCGAACGTGCCGCGGTGACCGCCCGCGTCCGACCCCTGCACGCACACGACGTCCGCGCCGATCTGCTGCGCCTGCCGCGCCTCGGCCGGGGTGGTGACCGTCACGACGATCGTGGAACCGGCCGCCCTGAGCCGCTGGACGTCGTCCACGTCGGGCAGGCCGAAGGTGAACGACACCACGGGCACCCGCAGCGCCAGCACGAGTTCGAGCTTCGCCGCGTAGTTGTCGTCGTCCCAGCGCGGGTCACCGGGCGCCGTGCCGACCTTCTCGGCGTAGGACGCGACCCGCTGCACGTACGACGTGAGGTCCGCTGTCGAGCGTGTGCCGGGCACGAACAGGTTGACCCCGAACGGCTTGCTGGTCAGCTCGCTCGTGCGCACGATCTTCTCGGCGAGCTGCTCGACGGTGATGTACCCCGCCGCGAGGAACCCGAACCCGCCCGCCTCGTTCACCGCGGCGACCAGCTCGGGGGTGGAGGGGCCACCTGCCATGGGCGCGGCGATGACGGGCACGGCCAGCGTGTGGAACATGAGGACAACCTAGTGCGATCCGGCGTGGAATGCCTGGTGGAAGCGTGTGTCGTTGCCGACTCGGGAACACGACGGCGCCACGTCCACAGTGGACGTGGCGCCGACCGTTCCATCATCTAGGGCAGGGAGTCCAGATGAGGGGCGACGGTGTTCGCGAACTGCCAGTTGTTGGAGGCGTCCCAGTTGATCGACCACGTCATGGCGCCGCGGATGGACGGCCAGGTCGTGCTCGGCTTGAACGTCCCGCAGTTCGTGCCGCGGGCGAGGCAGCTGAGCGCGTTGTTGACGTTGGACGGCGACTGGTAACCGCCACCGGCACCGGACGGCGACGCGGGCAGGCCGAGGCCGACCTGGTCGGCGCGCAGGCCGGACTGCAACTGGATGCACGCGAGCGCGGTCAGGAAGTTGACCGTGCCCTGGCTGTAGACCTGCTGGTCGCAGCCGAGCATCGAACCGGAGTTGTAGTACTGCATGTTGACGATCGTCAGGATGTCCTTGGTCGCCAGCGCCAGCTTGAAGTACTCGGCGTTGACGTTCTGCATGTCGATCGTCTGCGGCGCCATCGTGATGACCTTGCCGCCGCCGGCGTGGATGTCGCGCAGCGCCTGGCCCATGTACTGGGCGTTGACGCCGTTCTCCAGGTCGATGTCGACGCCGTCGAAGCCGTAGGACGAGATGAGGCCCTTGACGCTGTTGGCGAAGTTCGTGGCCGCCGTGGAGTTGCCGACGCTGATCGTGCCCTTCTCACCGCCGACGGAGATGATCACCTTCTGGCCGCGGTTCTGGACCGTCCGGATGTCGGCGCGGAACTGCGCGTCGGTGTAGCCGCCGAGCTGGCTGCTCAGGCCGGGGTCGAGGTTGAACGCGACCTGGCCCTGCACCGCCGTGGCGTCGGCGAACGACACCGCGATGATGTCGTAGGTGGTGGGGACGTCGGCGAGCTTCAGAGCGCGCGCACCGTTGTAGAAGTTCTGCCAGTAGCCCGTCAGCACGTGCTTGGGCAGACCGGTGTTCGGCGGGTTGCTCGTCGTCGTGGTGGTGGTCGTCGTGGTCGTCGTAGTGGTGGTGGTCGACGTCGTGGTGCTCGTGGTCGTCGGCGGTGTGCCGGGGCCGTCGAGGTTCACGTCGTCGGCGAAGTACGCGGGCTGCCCGTACCAGCCGTGCAGGTAGATCGTGACGCTGCTGGCACCGCCGGAGTTGAAGTCGAGGCTCAGCTGGCTGAAGCCGCTCGATCCGGGCGTCCAGGTGTTCTTCTCCACGCCACCGGTGACGCCGAGGTAGACGTAGCTGCCCTGCACCCACGCGGACAGCTTGTAGGCCGTGTTCGGTTGCACCGGAACGGTCTGCTGGCACCGCGCGTTGCTCTGGCCGACGGGGGCGCCCTGCAGCGCGTACGTGCCGGTGCGCTTGGTGCTGTTGGTGACGCTCGTGCCCTCGGTGCAGGTCCAGCCGCTGAGGTTGCCGGCCTCGAAGCCGCTGTTGGCCGCGAGGTTCGCGGCGGCGGCGCTGCCGTTGATCACCAACACCAGACCGGCGCACGAGAAGAGCGCGGCGAGCAGCGCTATCGCTGCTCGTCTGGTCTTGGACATGGTCCACCTCCACACATCATGCGGCGGCCATGTTGTGAGTGGACTAAAAATGGACTAGACCACTGCACTTGGTCAAGTCCTGGTTTAGCTTGATGCCCGTGTTCACCCTCGAAGACGCCATCGCGATCGCCACCTCCGCGCACGACGGGCAGGTCGACAAGTCGGGCCGGCCGTACATCGGACATCCGTTGCGGGTCATGGCCTCCGTGACGGGAGAGCACGAGAAGATGGCCGCCGTCCTGCACGACGTCATCGAGGACACGGCGGTGACGGCGGACGACCTCCTCGCCCGCGACTGCCCGCCGGTCGTCGTCGACGCGGTGGTGGCGTTGTCGCACCTCCCGGACGAGCCGCAGGAGGACTACCTGCGCCGCGTGGCCGCGAACCCGCTGGCACTCTCCGTGAAGCACGCCGACATCGGCGACAACCTCTCCCCCACCCGCATGGCCCGGTTGGACGAGGAGACGCAGGAGCGCCTGAAGGCCAAGTACGCCCGCGCGCTCGGGTTGCTCGCCTCCTACGTGAGGTAACTCGCCTTCTTCATCGGTACAGGTCGCTTGAACAGGGTGTATTATCGAAACGTAACCAGGATTGGAAGGACACGATGACCCGCCACGACCTGTCCGTGAAGTCCCTGCGTTCAAGCCTTGCCACGCGCCGCGCGGCTCGGGTGAAGCGTCAGAGCCTGGAGCGGCAGTTGGCCAGCTACACCACGGAGAGCGACCGACTCGAGCTGGACGCCATCCTCTCCCGCCACAGCGCGGAGGAGACCGGCGAGATCCGTTCGATCATCAACCGCCAGGCGATGGACCGCTTGATGCGCACCGCCTGACGAACATCCTGAGGCCACCCCGGCAATGCCGCCGAGGGTGGCCTTCTGCGTTTCTAGAACAACCTCTTGAGCGTCAGGACGTTGTCCTTGCGCATCTCCTGCTGCCCCTCCGGCCCCGTCAGCGGCCGTTCCACCACCTCGTCGGTGACGATGATCCAGTTGTCCTTGAGCTGGAGGTGGTCGAGCACGTCCTTGGTCGTCGGGAAGTAGTAGTCCTGGTGCTCGGACCACGACGGCGCCCCGGCGTGCCCGCCGATGACCAGGTGCCCACCGGGAGCCACGGCCTGCGAGGCCCTCTTGAGGATGCTGTTGCGCTCCCCGTCCTCCTCGACCGGCGAGTGCAGGAACTGCGCGCTCACCAGGTCGTACAACCCGTCGGGGAACGTCACCTTGAGGTCGTGCCGCTCCACGGAGATCTCGACGCCGGCGTCGTGCGCGTGCTTGAGCGCCCGATCCAGCGCCACCTGCGACACGTCGACCCCCAGCACCCGCCACCCGCGCTTCGCGAGCCACACGGCGTCCCCGCCCTCCGCGCACCCGACGTCGAGCGCGCTGCCGGGCGCGAGCCGTTCGACCTCCCGCACCAGCAACGGATTCGGGTTGCCGGACCACACCTGGTCCCGCTCCGAGTAGAAGGTCTCCCAGAACTCCTGCGCAGTCGTCATGACTTCAAGGTGCCTCTTCTCGTGCCGGATCGGCAAACTACGTTGCCGAACCAGCAACACCAGGACCGGGCAGCAGGTCGACGTCCCCCGCGCGCATCGACTCCCCGCAGTGGTCGCACCGCAGTTCGACGTCCGAGATCTCCCCGCAGGCGTGGTGCCGGTAGAGCACCGGCGGCCCCGCCTCCCCCGCGAGCCACCGGTCGCCCCAGCCCTTCATCACCATGAGCAGGTCGATCAACTCGGTGCCCTTCGCGGTGAGCACGTACTCGTACCGCGGCCGCTGGTCGTACGGCCTCTTGTCCAGAACCCCCTGCTCCACCAGGTGGTTCAGCCGCTCGGTGAGCACCTTGCGCGAGATCCCGAGATCGGCCTGGAGCTGCTCGAACCGGTTCATCCCGACCCACACGTCCCGCAGGATCAGCGGCGTCCACGGCTCCCCGACGACGTCGAGCGTGCGCGCGATCGAACACGCCATCCCACTGAAACTGGTCCGCTGCATGGCTCGAGCCTACCAACTCGGGGTTCCCTAAAGGAACTTCAACCTGCTACGGTCACGAAGTCTCTTCAAGGAACCCCAACGAGGAGTGAGCGATGAGCAAGGTGATCAGCGCCCACGCGGTGTCGGTCGACGGCTACATCACCGGCCGCGACGCCCGCCCAGGTCACGGCCTCGGTGACGGCGGCACGCTGTTCGACTGGTACTTCGACGGCACCGTCCCCAGCACCGTCTTCGACGGCTTCAAGTTGAGCGAGGCCAGCGCACCGCTCTTCGACGCCCTCGCCGCACGGGTGGGCGCTCTGGTCGCCGGCCGCAAGACCTACGAGGACTCCGAACGCTTCGGTGGCGGCAGCCCGGTCCCGAACACCCGCGTCGTGGTCCTCAGCCACACCCCGGTGCCGTCGCTGAGCGACCAGCAGACCCCGGCCACCACCGTCGAATCCGCCATCACCGCGGCCCGCGACCTGGCCGACGGCCGCGACGTGGGCCTGATGGGCGGCGGAGTCCTGGCGTCGGCACTCGAGGCCGGGCTCGTCGACGAGATCGTGCTGCACCAGGTGCCCGTGCTGCTCGGCGCAGGCCGCCCGTTCTTCCAGGAACTACCGCAGCACGTGCGGCTCCAGTTGGTCGAAGCCGTCCCCGCCCCTGGCGTCACGCACCTGCGTTACGAGGTGCAGCGATGAACGCGGAACTGCGCGAGGTGCTCGACGGCACCCCGATCGCCCACCTGGCCACGCTCCTGCCCGACGGCGCACCGCACTCGGTGCCGCTGTGGATCGGCACGCACGGCGACCACATCAAGTACATCGGGGCGCCTTACGGCCGCGACGAGGAACGGGTCGTCGCCCTCATCGCAGTCGCCTGAGCACCCCGGCTCCGTCGCCGAAACCGAAGTAGCCCTCGGCGGTCACCGCACTCGCCAGAAATGACGAGCGCTCAGCCCAGCAACGGGATGTCCAGCCGCCCGTAGTGGAACTCGCGCACCGCGATCACGAGCTCGTCCACCGTCAAAGCGCCATCACCGTCGAGGTCGATCCGGTCGAAGGCGGCATCCGAGTCGGCGTCGCTCAACCCCACCGCCGACCCGAGCCAGCGGCGCAGCTCCACCCGGCTCACCAGCCCGTCGCGGTCGGTGTCGCACAGGTCGGCGATCGCCGCGATGGCCGGCCGCAGCAACGAGTCGAATCCCTCGTCACCGCGGCCGAACATCAACTCCTGGTTGGCCGCCAGGTACTGCTCCTGGTTCATCACACCGCCGGGCCCCACCCCGGCGGCCTCAGCCTGACGCCAGTGGAGATCGATCAACGCCTCCATGACGGCACGACCGCGGCCGCTGTTCAGGCTCTCACCGAACGCCGCGACGATCCGCCGCGCCTCGGCCTCGTAGTCGCTGCGGTCGATCACACCGTCGTTGTCGGCGTCCCACTTCTGGAAGCGGCGGACGTCGTTCTCATGGCTCAAAGCAGAGGTCACGACTGTCGACGTTAGGCAACATGGCTCAACGTCGGCAGTCGCACGAACAGCTGAACCTACTTCTTGCCCTTCGGCTCCTCCGTGGACAGCGCGGCGACGAAGGCCTCCTGCGGCACCTCGACCCGGCCGACCATCTTCATGCGCTTCTTGCCTTCCTTCTGCTTCTCGAGCAGCTTGCGCTTGCGGGTGATGTCACCGCCGTAGCACTTCGCGAGCACGTCCTTGCGGATCGCGCGGATCGTCTCGCGGGCGATCACGCGCGAGCCGATCGCGGCCTGGATCGGCACCTCGAACTGCTGCCTCGGGATGAGCTCGCGCAGCTTCGTGGCCATGCGCGTGCCGTAGCCGTACGCGTGGTCCTTGTGCACGATCGCCGAGAACGCGTCCACGGCCTCGCCCTGCAGCAGGATGTCGACCTTGACGAGCTCCGCGTCCTGCTCGCCCGACTCTTCGTAGTCGAGGGAGGCGTAACCGCGGGTGCGCGACTTCAGCGAGTCGAAGAAGTCGAAGATGATCTCGCCGAGCGGCATCGTGTAGCGCAGCTCGACTCGGTCCTCGGACAGGTAGTCCATGCCGCCGAGCTGGCCGCGCTTGGCCTGGCAGAGCTCCATGATCGCGCCGATGTAGTCCGACGGCGCGATGATCGTGCACTTGGTGACGGGCTCGTACACCTCGGCGCGCTTGCCCTCGGGCCAGTCGGACGGGTTCGTCACGACGTGCTCGGTGCCGTCCTCCATCACCACGCGGTACACGACGTTCGGAGCCGTGGAGATCAGGTCCAGGCCGTACTCGCGCTCGAGGCGGTCGCGCGTGATCTCGAGGTGCAGCAGGCCGAGGAAGCCGCAGCGGAAACCGAAGCCCAGCGCGGCCGAGGTCTCCGGCTCGAACGTCAGCGCGGCGTCGTTGAGCTGCAGCTTCTCCAGCGCCTCGCGGAGCTCCGGGTAGTCGGAGCCGTCGACCGGGTACAGGCCCGAGTAGACCATCGGCCGCGGCTCGCGGTAGCCGGCGAGCGGGGTGGTGGCGCCCTTCTTCTCGGACGTCACCGTGTCGCCGACCTTCGACTGGCGCACGTCCTTCACGCCGGTGATCAGGTAACCGACCTCGCCGACGCCGAGACCGCGCGACGGCTTCGGCTCGGGCGAGACGATGCCGACCTCGAGGATCTCGTGCGTGGCACCCGTCGACATCATCTTGATGCGCTCGCGCGGCGTGATCTTGCCGTCCACCACGCGGATGTACGTGACGACGCCGCGGTACGTGTCGTAGACCGAGTCGAAGATCATCGCGCGGGCCGGGGCGTCGGCCTCGCCGACGGGCGGCGGGACGAGCTTCACGACCTCGTCGAGCAGCGCCTCGACGCCCAGACCGGTCTTCGCGGAGACCCGCAGCACGTCATCCGGCTCGCAGCCGACGATGTGCGCGATCTCCTTCGCGTACTTGTCGGGGTCGGCGGCCGGCAGGTCGATCTTGTTCAGCACCGGGATGATGGTGAGGTCGTTCTCCATCGCCAGGTACAGGTTCGCGAGCGTCTGCGCCTCGATGCCCTGCGCGGCGTCGACCAGCAGGATCGCGCCCTCACAGGCCTCCAGCGCGCGCGAGACCTCGTAGGTGAAGTCGACGTGGCCGGGTGTGTCGATCATGTGCAGGACGTGGTCCTGCCCGTTGACCTGCCACGGGAGGCGCACGTTCTGCGCCTTGATGGTGATGCCGCGCTCACGTTCGATGTCCATGCGGTCGAGGTACTGAGCGCGCATCGCCCGCGCTTCGACCACGCCGGTGAGCTGCAGCATGCGGTCGGCCAGCGTCGACTTGCCGTGGTCGATGTGCGCGATGATGCAGAAGTTCCGGATGAGCTCCGGAGGCGTGAAGGTCGTGTCGGCGAACGTGGTCAAGGCAGTCCTCAACAGGAAATCGGACGGGTGTCCCCTTATGGTCCCATAGTGGCCGGCGTGCTCTGCACCACTAGGGTGCGTTCGTGCTGATGAACGGTGAGGACCCCCGCCCGGCCAAGGGCGCGGTACGCGAAATCTTCGACGCGGCGAGGGCCGCGAAGCTCGACTACTCCCCCACCATGGACGGCGACGCCGACCCCGGCGAGGTCGTCTGGGCCTGGGTTCCCTTTGAAGAGGACGCCAACCGCGGCAAGGACCGCCCGCTGCTCGTCGTGGGCCACGCCGACGGCGACCTGGTCGCGCTGATGCTCTCCTCGAAGGAGCCGCGCGACGACTTCCTCGAACTGGGCGCGGGCGCCTGGGACCGCGAGGGCAGGCCCTCGTACCTGCGCCTCGACCGCGTCTTCGCCCTCGCCTCGGACGACGACATCCGCCGCGAGGGCGCCGTGCTCGCCCCCGCCGCGTTCGGTGAGGTCGTCGACGCCCTACGCGAACGTCACGGCTGGCGCTGAACGAACGCACGCCACGCGGGTGCGCTGAACCTCAGCGTGCCCGCGCCGGCGTTCTTGGAATCACGCACCAGGACGTCGCGAGCGATCGACACCTCGACGCACTCGCCGCCCTCGGTCGCTCCGCTGTAGCTGCTCTTACGCCAGACGCGGTCCCCGGCCATCGAATTCCTCTCGCGGTGGGCTGACGTACTCCGCCAGCTTCGTCCGCGATTGTCCCGCATCCAACGCGACTCGCTCCAGGTGATCGAAGAGCAGCCTGGTCCGCGCGATGGCTCCCGGGTCCTGCACGAACACGTTCACGAGGTCCGCCTCGCAGTAGACGACCGATGCCGCCTTCTCGTACGACCACAGGACGCAGCCCGACGAGGGCACCACGACGTCCGCGGGCACGATCCGGATGTCCAACCCGCTGAAGAGCAGCTTGGCGTACTGGTCCTCCATGACCTGGTCGTCTCCGACCTTCTGCCGGAGCGCGAGCTCGTGCACGAAGAACACGCAGGTCGGCCGGTCGTGCCGCCGCAGGATCGCCTGCCGCTCGATCCGGAACCGCACGAGGTTCGGGATCCGCTCCTCCGCGACGAACCCGCCCAGCCGGTACAGGGCGTCCGCGTACTCCGGTGTCTGCGTCAGGCCCGGTATGCCCCGCGCGGAGTAGCTGGTGAGCGTCACCGCCGTCGACTCGGCGAAAGCGACCGTGCGCAGTTCTTCGTTCACCTGCACCACGTACTCGTCGAAGGCGTGCCTGTAGCGCCTGCGGAAGTCCTCGAAGAAGTCGATGTCCTTGCCGCACGCCGTCAGGAACTGCACCAGGTCGATCTCGCTGGCGCGCGCCTTGCCCTTCTCTATGTTGGTCACCTTGCTCGGGTGCCAGCCCAGCCGCAGGGCCATGTGGGCACCGCCCAGGTCGGTGCAGGACTCCCGGAGCCGGCGCAGCTCGTCTCCCAAAGCCCTGCTGCACGCCGTCGATGTGATCACACTCATAGGGCCGACGCTAGGGATTGCAGTCGGTCCAATGAAGGGGCTCATTCGGGTGAAAACAAAGGCCCCTACGCAAGCCGTGTGATGTCCACGGTGACCTCGAGGGCGGTAGCCGCCCCACCCGAATAGATCCCCTTCAACGGCGCCACGTCCGCGTAGTCGCGGCCGAGCGCGACCCAGATGTGCCGGGGCCCGACCGGAATCGCGTTCGTGGGGTCGTACCCCCACCACCCGCCGGTCCACGCCTCGATCCACGCGTGCGACTCGCCGCGCACGGTCTCCCGCAACGGCCCGTTCTCCTTGGTGTGGAGGTAGCCGGAGACGTACCGCGACGGGATTCCCATGCCGCGCAACGACACCAGCGTCAGGTGCGCGAAGTCCTGGCAGACGCCCTTGCGTTCGTGCCACGCGTCGACCGCGGAGCTGTGCACGCCCGTCGACCCCGGCTGGTACGTCAGCTGCTCCCACACCCACTGCGAGGCGGCCAGCACGGCCTCGGACGGCGTCCTGCCCTTCTTGAGTTCGCGGGCCTTCGCCAGCAGTTCGCGATCGCGCGGCGTGTAGAGCGTGGGTTCCAGGAACTCCGTGTAGCGATCGACTAGGTCGTCTTCCTTCAGGTCCGCCCACGTTCCGGTCGTCACCGGCTCGATCTCCGCGCTCGTCTCCACCACGGACGACGCGACTACCTGCAGTTCCTTGTGCGGCGCGTGGAGGTCGAACGACGTGACCTCCGTGCCCCAGTAGTCGGTGTACCGGTACGCACGGGTCGCAGGCGTCGTCTCGACGCGTGACACGACCACGTTCTGCTTGCGGTCACCACGTGGTGTCAGCCGTGCCTCGTTGTACGACTGCACGACCGGTGCCTCGTAGACGTAACCCGTCGTGTGCACGACACGCACTCGCCAGCTCATGGTCAGCCCACCTCGGTGTTCGTCCAGGCGACCCACTGCGCCGTGTGGAAGTACTGGAGCGACACCGCTTCACCGACGTCACGCACCGTTTGTTGCAGTGCGGCAAGGCGTTTCGGCAGGTCCGGAAGCAAGTCGTGCGGCCGCAGGAACTCCAGCTCGCTGCGCGCCTGGCCGAGCAACCGCAACGCCTCCGCGCGCGCACCGACGCGCACGGACGGTTGGTTCTCCAGCTGTTCCAGGCACGACTCGGCCTGCCTCAGCGCGTGGAACACCGACCGCGGGAACAGCCTGTCCAACAACAGGAACTGCACCACTCTCGACGCGTCCAACGCACCGCGGTACGTCCTTAAGTACGTGTCGTGCGCACCGGCGGAACGGAGAACCGTGACCCAGCCGGGAGACGACGCCTTGTCACCGACGTGCGCGAGCAGCAGCCGCACGATCATGTCGACGCGCTCGACCGACCGTCCCAGCACGAGGTAGCGCCACCCGTCGTCTCGCGACATCGTGGAGTCCGCGAGGCCCGCGAACATCGCCGCCCGTTCCTCGACGAAGCTGAAGAACGCGTGCGGACCCATCGTGCGCGCGTAGGTCTGCCGTTCCGCGACGGCGTTCCACATCGCGTTGAGGCACTCCCACATCTCGGTCGACACGACCTCGCGCGCACCACGGGTGTTCTCGCGCGCGCTGTTGACCGACGACACGATGGAGCTGGGGTTGTCCTTGTTGTACGCCACCAGTTCCGTCAGCGACCACACGTCGAACTGGTCGGCCCCGTCCGGGGGCTTGATCCCCAGGACCGTCAGCAACCGCCGGGACGCGGCGTCCGGGTCGACGGTCGCGTCCTCCAGCAACTGGTGGACCGAGACGTCCAGGATGCGCGAGGTGTCGTCGGCCCGTTCGACGTAGCGGCCGATCCAGTACAGCGACTCCGCGTTGCGTGCGAGCACTTCGCCTCCCTACTGCTGCTGTTGTTGCTGTTGCTGGGAAGTGGTCAGCTCGGGCCCCTGCTCGGCCGCGGTCGACTCCATGTCGGACGGTCCGGCGAGCCCGGGCTCGGCCAGTTCCCGTTCCTGCGTGGACGACTTCGCCGCGAGCACCCACGTGTCCTTCGACCCGCCGCCCTGCGAGGAGTTGACGACGAGGCTGCCCTCCGGCAACGCGACGCGCGTCAGCCCGCCGGGCAGCACGAAGATGAAGTTGCCGTCGTTGACCGCGAACGGCCGCAGGTCCACGTGCCGCGGCACCAGCTTGTCGCCGACCTTGGTGGGCACCGTGCTGAGCTGCACGACGGGCTGCGCGATCCACCCGCGCGGGTTGGTCTTGATCCGCTTGCGCAACGAGTTGAGCTGCTTCGTGGTCGCGTCCGGCCCGAACACGATCCCGTAGCCGCCGGACCCCTCGACGGGCTTCACGACGAGCTCGTCGATCCTGTCGAACACGTGCGCCCGCTCGTCCGGCAGCCAGCACCGGAACGTGTCCACGTTGGGCAGCAACAGCTTCTCGCCGAGGTAGTACTGCACGATCTCCGGCAGGTAGGTGTAGACGAGCTTGTCGTCCGCCACCCCGTTGCCGATGGCGTTGGCCACCACGACGTTGCCGGCCCGCGCCGCGTTCACCAGCCCGGCGATGCCCAGCACCGAGTCGGGCCGGAAGTGCACCGGGTCGAGGTAGTCGTCGTCGATGCGCCGGTAGATGACGTCGACCTGCCGCTCGCCCTCGGTGGTCCGCAGGTACACGAAGTTGTCGCGGCAGAACAGGTCCCGCCCCTCCACCAACTCCACACCCATCTGCCTCGCCAGCAACGAGTGCTCGAAGTAGGCGGAGTTCCCCAGCCCGGGCGTGAGCACGACGACGTTCGGATCGGCCGCGTTGGGCGCGGCAGCATTCCTCAACGCCCTGAGCAGATGCACCGCGTAGTCACCCACCGCGCGCACGCGATGCCGTGCGAACAGATCGGGGAACACGCGCGCCATCGTCCGCCGGTTCTCCATGACGTACGAGACGCCGGAAGGACACCGGAGATTGTCCTCGAGCACCCGGAACGTCCCCTGCTCGTCCCGCACGAGGTCCACACCCGACACGTGGATGCGCACACCGTTGGGCGGACTGATGCCGGCCGCCTCGCGGTGGAAATGTTCGCACGACGTAATGAGACGCCTCGGCAACACTCCATCCCGAACGATCTGGGCGTCGCCGTAGATGTCCGCGAGGAACATCTCCAACGCCCGAACCCGTTGCACGATCCCCTTTTCGAGCTTCGACCACTCGCTCGCGGTGATGATGCGCGGGATCAGGTCCAGCGGGAACGGCCGCTCCTGCCCGCTCAGCGAGAACGTGATCCCCTGGTCCACGAAGGCGCGACCGAGCGCCTCACTGCGCGCGTTAAGGTCGTTGACCTGCGACGGAGCCACCGAGTCGTACAGCGCGCGATACGCCGAGCGCACCCCGCTGTCCGTGGAGAACATCTCGTCGTAGGCGCCGGCATGCGGCCGTGCGGGATTCAGATAGCCGTTGAACAGCTCACCGAGCCTCGGCGCGGTGACCGTGCGGCTGCGGCGCAGTCCTGAGGTGCGGGCTCGGTGTTCCATGGTCCACATCTTCACCCCACCTGCGGCGATTGCGCACTAGTCCGACCGGACAAGAAACTTCCCGGAAACGAAACCCGTCCCTTTCCCGACCTTGGAGGCGTGACCTCAGCCGAGCCGCCTGGCATGGAACTCGAACGCACCATCCAGCTCAGGGCTCCGATCATCGGCATCGCGGTGGTCGACCCTCCTGATCCACGGCTCGTGGTCAGCTTCGACGAGCCGGAGCGTCCTCCCGAGCTCGTGAACCCGCGCACCGGTGGCCACTCCCCGAGCCTCAGGACCAGGGTGCGGGAGCAGCGGCCGACCCGAACGGTGCAGATCGAGGACCTGACGATCTGGGCGGAGGACGTCACCATCACGGTGCTCGAGGAAGACCACGTGCTCGCGACGTTGAAAGGGCACCGGACGCCGGTCACGGCGCTCGCGGTGCTCCCGGCCGTGGGAGGTCCGCTGCTGGTCTCCGGCAGCGAGGACGGGTCGGTCCGGATCTGGGATCCGCGCACCGGCCGCCAGGTGGGCCAGAGCAGCGCGACTCGCGTCACGACGCTGGCCACGTTCACCGGAGTCGACGGCAGGACCCGCGTCGTGTCCGGCGGGAAGACCGGCAGGCTGCGCATCTGGGATCCCCGCCTACCCGCGCCGCCGCGCACCGGCGTGGTGTCGACGCGCGGGTTCAGCGACCGCGTGGCACGCCTGGACCTGCTCGGCCGCGGTGCGCTGGTGCGCGCGCTGCGGGACATGCTCGATCCGCGCGAGGACGACCCGCCGACCGTCATCACCGTCGAAGGGGCGTGGGGTTCGGGCAAGAGCACGTTGCTGGAGCTCGTGAAGGAGCAGTTGGCCGTGCCGCCCGCGGAGGCTCCGCGCGGCCGGCGGCTCACGGTGTTCGCCGCCGACCGCGGGCTGTGGAGGCAAGGGGCGCGCAAGCCCAGGCCGACGGAGGTGGTGCCGACGACGAAGCCGTTGGTGGTGTCGTTCAACCCTTGGCGTCACCAGTCGAGCGAGCAGGTGTGGGCCGGGCTCGCGAAGACCGTCACCGAGGCGGTGGAGGCGGCGATCATGCCGGACCGGAACATGCGGGAGCGGTACTGGTTCACCCGCAACGCCGAGCGCGTCGACCGCAGGCACCTGCAGCGCCAACTGTGGAAGCGAATCGTCTCACCGCTGCTGTCGTTGGCGGGGCTGGGCTTCGGGCTCACAGTGCTGAACGCCCTGGCCAACCTGAAGCTGGGATGGGCGTGGTGGGTGACCGTCGGTCTCGCCGCGGCCGGGGTGCTGCACACGGGGTGGAGGTACTTGTTCGCCAGGGCGTCCGCGTTCCTGCCGGGGGAGCTGTTCGCCCGGCCCGTCCTGAGCAACGCGTTCTCCGGCACCACAACGGATCCGTTGATCCGGGACCCCTACTACAACGCACGGGCCGGGTACCTCTACCTCGTCCAGCACGACGTCCAGGTGTTGCTGGAGGACCTGAGGGCACACGGGCACCAGCTGGTTCTGCTGATCGACGACCTCGACCGCTGCACACCCCGCACGACGGCGCAGGTGTTCGAGGCGGTCAACGTGTTCCTGTCCGACGACTTCCCCGCGACGAGGTTCGTGCTGGGGCTCAACACGACAGTGGTCGCATCGCACGTGGACCACGCCTACAAGGAACTCGCCGACGCCGACATCGTGACGCACCCCGACGATCCGAGTCCGGGGTGGACGTTCCTGCGCAAGCTCGTGCAGCTCCCGGTGCGGATGCCCCGCACCACGGTGGACAACGTCGACGACGTCCTGTTGGCTCAGCTCGGCTCAGTGCACGAGGACCGGCCGTTGCCGTCCGAGCCGGAGCCCGTGTCGAACGGCTCCGACGCGGCCGGCCCGTCCGAGCCCCTGCCGCCGAACGAGCAGGAGATCATCGCCATCGAACGGCACGCGGAGGTGCGGAAGGTCCTACGGCACCGGCTGCGGGCCCAGCCGGAACAGTCGGTGCGCGAGGAGAAGCGACTGCTCAACGTCTGGCAGTTCTACCTGCGTGTTCTGGGAACGGTCGACGTGGACGAAGCGGCTCACCTGGTGGTCATCGCCGAGATCGCGACGAGGTGGCCCGCCTACCTGCATCGGCTCCGCGGTGGTTGGAAGGGCCTGGCCGACTCGGCGCGCGATGACGTCGGCTGGGGAACGCAGATCGCCAAGCTCGGGTTCGGTTATGGCGACCGCGGTGCCGCAGCCAACCTGCGGAAGCTGCTGCTGGACTGCGACGCCTCGGCGGTGGCGAGGCTCGCCGACAGGCTGTTCTGAGCACGAAAAAAGCCCTGCGGGGAGCGCTTGTGGCGTTCGACCCGCAGGGCAAATTAAGTTCGGCGGCGACCTACTCTCCCACACCGTAACCAGTGCAGTACCATCGGCGCAGAAGGGCTTAACTACCGGGTTCGGAATGGGACCGGGTGTTTCCCCAACGCTATAACCACCGAAACACTATGAAATTACAACCTAGAACCCCGATCCTGCGGGTTCGATCGGTTCTGGTTGTTCTTCCAGAACCGCACAGTGGATGCGTAGCGTCTTTGTAACAAGTCCTCGGCCTATTAGTACCAGTCAGCTCCAACCGTTACCGGTCTTCCACCTCTGGCCTATCAACCCAGTGGTCTAGCTGGGGGCCTTAACCCACAAAGGGTGGGATACCTCATCTTGGAACG
>NZ_FOFV01000013.1 GCF_900111005.1 Lentzea albida | reverse complement strand
CCTAGGTGTGATGTCCGGGGAGGTTGGTCAGCCGGGTGATGGGTGGCTGGCCTGCGGGGGCGGAGTGGGCTCGGTGGTGATTGTAGAAATGGATCCAGCCGGGTAGGGCGGTTCGGCGTTGGGTTTCTGAGGTGTAGTGGCGTGCGTAGGCCCAGCCGTCGGCGAGTGTGCGGTGGAAGCGTTCGATCTTGCCGTTGGTCTGGGGCCGGTAAGGACGCGTGCGTTTGTGCCGGATGCCGAGTTCGGTGCAGGCGTCTCGCCAGGCGTGGGACTTGTAGCAGGCGCCGTTGTCGGACAGGACTCGCTCGACGGTCACTCCGCGGTCGGTGAACCAGGCGACGGCTCGTCTTAGGACCGCGATGGCCGTGGCCGCGGTTTCGTCGGTGTGGATTTCGGCGTAGGCGACGCGGGAGTGGTCGTCGATCACGGTGTGCAGGACCGCGGTGCCGACGGCGGGCCGGTAGTGGGCGTGGCGCCGGCCGGTGCGGGTGGCGGTGGCCTCGCGGTTGCGTTTGCCTTGCTGGCGGCCGACGAAGCGGTGTCCGCCGCCGTCGGGGATGTTGCCGAACTTGGTGACGTCGACGTGGATCAGCGAACCGGGATGCGGGTGTTCGTAGCGGCGTAACGGTTCGGCGGTGACGCGGTCGATGTGGGACAGGCGGTTGATTCGGCAGCGGACCAGGACGGCGTGCACGGTCGAGGCCGCGATTCCGGGCTGGCCCGCGATCTGGACCGGTCCCAGCCGATGCCTCCATCGCAGGGTCACGATTCGCCGCACGACAGGTTCGGTGGTGCGGGCCGGGCTGTGGTGCGGGCGGGAACTCCGGTCGGTCATGCCCGCCGGGCCTTCGTCGCGGTAGCGCTGGGCCCATTTCCGGGCGGTTCTCTCGGCGACCATGAACATCTTCGCCGCCTCGGCCGGGCGCCAGTTCTGTTCGACGATCAGACGTGCCAGTCGTAACCGGGTGCGTGGGGTCAGCGTCGCGTTAGGGTGGGACACGAAGGCCTCCAGGCCGTGAAGCGGTTCCTCAGCAGTTCCACTTCACACCCGGAGGCCTTCACCTGTCTTCACGACAGGCCATCACATCCGGAACAACGTCCCTGGACATCACACCTAGACCTTCGGAACGGCCCGGTCGATGATCGAGGCGAAGTCGGTGGACCTGGGGAGCGTGCCGAACGCGACTCCCCAGTCCCCGCCGAGCCGTGACGCGAGGAACGCGTCCGCCACCGCGGGGTGCCCGTGTTTCACCAGCAGGGCACCCTGCAGGACCAGCGCCATCTTCTCGACGACCCGGCGCGCCTGCGACTCGTCCACATCGGACAGCGCGGTGCCGAGCTCGTTCAGGGCCTTGTCGACGCGCCGGTCGACCCCGGTGACGACGGAGAGGAACTCCTGCACCGACTCGGGTTCCTTCTTCATCGCGCGCAGCACGTCCAGCGCGGCGACGTTGCCCGACCCCTCCCAGATCGACATCAACGGCGACTCCCGGAACAGCCTCGGCATGCCGCTGTCCTCGATGTACCCGTTGCCGCCCAGGCACTCCAACGCCTCGGCGGCGTGCGCCGGGCCGCGCTTGCAGACCCAGTACTTGGTGACCGCCAGGCCGAGCCGGGGCCGGTGCTCGGCCAGCCACATCGCGCTGGTGGTGGCCGCCTCGGACTCGATCGCGAGGTCCGCCAGCACGTTGCGCATGGCGGGCTGGTCGACCAGGTAGCTGCCGAACGCCTTGCGGTGCGCGGCGTGGTGGGCGGCCTGCCGCAGCCCGAGCCGCATGCCCGCGGCCGTGCCGAGGATGCAGTCGAGGCGGGTCATGTTGACCATCTCGATGATGGTCCGGACGCCGCGGCCCTCGTCGCCGACGCGGTGGGCGAACGCCTCGTCGTACTCGATCTCGGCGGACGCGTTCGACTTGTTGCCGAGCTTGTCCTTCAGGCGCTGCAGGAAGAACCGGTTGCGCGTGCCGTCCGGCAGGACTCTCGGCACCAGGAAGCACGTCAGTCCGCCGGGGGCCTGCGCGAGGGTCAGGAACACGTCCGACATCGGCGCCGACGTGAACCACTTGTGGCCGGTGAGCACGTACCCGTCGGCGACCGGCCTGGCGACCGTCGTGTTCGCGCGGACGTCCGAACCGCCCTGCTTCTCGGTCATCGACATGCCGGCGATCAGGCCGCTCTTGGACAGTGGCGCGCGCAGCCCGAAGTCGTAGTTCCGAGCAGTGAGAAGAGGTTCGTAACTTCCGGCCAGTTCCGGCGCGACGCGCAAAGCGGGCACCGACGCGTAAGTCATCGAAATCGGGCATCCGTGGCCGGCCTCGACCTGGGACCACACGTAGAACCTGGCGGCGCGCTGCAAATGCGCACCGTCGACATAGGCGTGCAAACCGTGCGTAACGGCAACGTCCATCAGGTGGTGCCAGGCAGGGTGGAACTCGACCTCGTCGATCCGGTTCCCATACCGGTCGTGCGTGTGCAGCACCGGCGGGAAAGCGTTTGCGAGGCGGCCGTGCTCCTGCCACTCGTGGCTCCCGGCGAGCCTGCCGAGGGAGTGCAACTCACTGTCGTCGACCCAGCTGAGCAGGGCGGGGTCGTCCGCGACGTCGTGACCGCTCAGTGGCGGGACCTGGTTGGTCACCTCGTGCGTAGCCATGCCCCGCACGTTACTACTCGCAAGTAACTTTCGGCAGGGTGCGGCAGAAGATCGCTCGCCCATTCGGGCTTTTGGGCGCGACAACGGCGGTGACGAGGAATAACGTCGTTCTTGTGAGTGACCATGGGCACAACTCGGCCGTGGCTGCGCTGAGCGCGCAGTACGCCGCGATGCGCGAAGGTGCGCCGGTGCGGCTCGCGAAGAAGACGTCGAACCTCTTCCGCTTCCGGGCGGACCAGACGGGCGGGCTCGACGTCGGCAGGTTCGACCAGGTCCTCTCCGTGGACCCGGTCGGACGCACCGCACAGGTGCAGGGCATGACCACCTACGAGAACCTCGTCGCCGCGACACTTCCCCACGGCCTCATGCCGTTGGTGGTGCCGCAGCTCAAGACCATCACCCTCGGCGGTGCGGTGGCAGGGCTCGGCATCGAGTCCACGTCCTTCCGCAACGGACTGCCGCACGAGTCCGTGCGGGAGCTGGAGATCCTCACCGGCGACGGCGAGGTCGTCGTCGCCAAGCCGGACGACGACCTGTTCCGCGCGTTCCCCAACTCCTACGGCACGCTCGGGTACGCGCTGCGACTGGAGATCGAGCTGGAGCCGGTGCGCCAGTACGTCCGGCTGCGGCACGTCCCGTTCGGATCCTTCGAGGAGTGCGCCGCCGTCATCGAGGAGGTCTGCGAGGACGGGTCGGCGGACTTCGTCGACGGCACGGTCTTCTCGCGGGGTGAGATGTACCTGACGCTGGGGCACTACGTCGACATCGCGCCCTACACGTCGGACTACACCGGCAACGACATCTACTACCGGTCCATCCAGAAGCGCCGCACGGACCACCTCACGATCCACGACTACCTGTGGCGCTGGGACACCGACTGGTTCTGGTGCTCGCGGGCGTTCGGCGCGCAGAACCCGGTCGTCCGCCGCCTGTGGCCGAAGCGCTACCTGCGTTCGGACGTGTACCGGCGTTTGGTCGCGAAGCACCGGCGGTTGAGGCCGCGCGTGGACGTCGAACCGGTGATCCAGGACGTGGAGATCCCGGTCGCCGGCCTCGCCGACTTCCTCGACTTCTTCGACCGGGAGATCGGCATCGCGCCGGTCTGGCTCTGCCCGGTCCGCCTGCGGGACACCACGGGCTGGCCGCTGTACCCGATGGACGCGGACACGTTGTACGTGAACGTCGGCTTCTGGTCGGAGGTCCCGGTCCGGCCGGGGGAGAAGATGGGTGACCGCAACCGGCTGATCGAGCGCGAGGTGGCGCGGCTGGGCGGCCACAAGTCGCTGTACTCGGACTCGTACTACACCGAGGACGAGTTCTGGCGGCACTACAACGGTTCGCACTACCGGTCCGTGAAGGCCCGGTACGACCAGACGAACCGCCTGCCTGATCTGTACGCCAAGTGTGTCAGGGGACGATGAATGCGGTTGGCCTCCATTTTCCAGCGCATCACGGGTGGCAACGACGTCAACTTCAAGGCCTACGACGGCAGTGCCGCCGGGCCTGACTCCGCTCCGGTCTCGATCGACATCAGGACCCCGGAAGCCCTGTCCTACCTGGCTTCCGCGCCGGGCGAGCTCGGGCTCGCCCGTGCCTACGTGACCGGTCATCTCGAGATACTCGGCGACGTGCACGCCGGTCTCTCCCAGCTCTCCGACTTCTCCCTGCGCGCACTGCCCGTGCTGCAACGGGTCGAGCTGCTCCGGTTCCTCGGCCGGATCCGCCTGGCGCACAAGGTCGTCCCTCCGCCGCAGGAGACGCGACTGCACGGCCTGCGGCACTCGAAGGCCCGCGACTCGCAGGCGATCGCCCACCACTACGACGTCTCGAACCAGTTCTACGAATGGGTCCTCGGCCCGTCGATGGCCTACACCTGTGCGGTGTACCCGACGGCGGAGTCCACTTTGGAGGAAGCCCAGTTCGAGAAGCACGACCTCGTCGCCCGCAAGCTGGGGCTGAAGTCCGGCATGAAGCTGCTGGACGTCGGCTGCGGCTGGGGTGGCATGGTCATGCACGCCGCCCGCGAGTACGGCGTGCGGGCCATCGGCGTCACGTTGTCGCGCAACCAGGCCGAGTACGCGCAGAAGGCCATCGTCGAGGCCGGGCTCTCGGACCTCGCCGAGGTGCGCCACCTCGACTACCGCGACGTGCGGGAGACGGGCTTCGACGCGGTGTCGTCCATCGGCCTCACCGAGCACATCGGCAAGGCGCAGCTCCCGGCGTACTTCTCGTCGCTGTACCGCAAGCTCAAGCCCGGCGGCCGGCTGCTGAACCACTGCATCACCCGGCCGGACAACAAGCAGAAGGCGCTGTCCGGCCCGTTCATCAACCGGTACGTGTTCCCGGACGGCGAACTGGTCGGGCCGGGACACCTCGTCTCGCAGATGCACGACGCCGGGTTCGAGGTGCGGCACGAGGAGAACATCCGCGAGCACTACGCCCTGACCCTGGCAGCGTGGGGCCGCAACCTCGAGGCCCACTGGGACGAGGCCGTGGAGGAGGTCGGGGAGGCACGCGCTCGGGTGTGGAGGCTGTACCTGGCGGCCTCGCGGCTCGGGTTCGACCGCAACAACATCCAGCTGCACCAGATCCTCGGGGTGAAGCTGGACGGGACGACGTCGCACATGCCGTTGCGCCCGGACTGGCTGTCCTGATCTTCGGCAGACGTGAAGTCATCGGTTCGGCAAATCTAAAGAGTGATCTTCGGCAGATGTAAAGTCTAATGTTCGGCAGATCTGAACCGAGCGGTACGATGGGGTAGTGCGAGAGGGCATCGACTACCGGCCGCGACGTGCGGCGGAGCGGGTGAACGACGCAATGTCGGACACCCGCGTCATCGTGTTGAACGGCGCTCGTCAGGTCGGCAAGAGCACCCTTGCCGAGAAGGTGCTGCGGGAGCACGGAGGTGTGGCCCGCCTCTTGGACGAATGCACGACCCGTGCGGCTGCCGCGGCGGATCCGTCCGCGTTCGTCCGGCACGACGGGTTGATGCTGATCGACGAGGTCCAGCGGGTACCGGATCTCTGGCTCGAGATCAAGCACGTGGTGGACCACGACCAGCGGCCGGGGCAGTTCCTGCTCACCGGATCCGCCCGGCTGCTGGCGCTGCGCAGTCTGCCGGACGCCCTGCCGGGACGTTCGGAGACAGTGGAGCTGTGGCCGTTCTCCCAAGGGGAGATCGAGGGCACACCTGACGGTTTCGTGGACGCCGCTTTCGCCGAAGGTGCCGGTCTCCGTGCCGGAACCGGGGAGCTGAGGAAGAAGGACTACCTGGCTCGAGCCTGCAGAGGTGGCTACCCCGAAGCGTTGCGGAGGGAGAGCCCGCGTCGTCGTGCCCGGTTCTTCAACGACTACCTCGCCGACCTGATCGCGCGTGACGTGAAGCAGGTCGCGGACATCGAACGAGCCGGTGACATGCGCAAGCTCATGTCACTGCTGGCGGCGCAGACCACCGGTCTGCTGAGCTTCAACCGGTTGTCCAACGACCTGGAGGTGACCGCCCCGACAGCGCGGCGATACGTGGAGATCCTGGAGACGATCTACCTCGTGCGCACGGTTCCGGCCTGGTCCGCCAATGCCACGACGCGTGCTCTGGCGACCCCGAAGGTGTTCTTCGTCGACTCCGGGATCGCCGCGCACCTGGGTGCCGGAGAGGGCCCGCTGCTGGAGAACTTCGTGCTCGGTGAACTCGCACGGCAGTTGACGTGGTCGGAGACGTTCGCATCACTGCACCACTACCGCGACCGCGACCAGTACGAGGTCGACGCCGTCCTGGAGGACAACACCGGACGCGTGATCGGCATCGAGGTCAAGGCCGCGGAGTCCGTCCGTGCTGACGACTTCCGCGGCCTGCGTCTGTTGCAACGGCGGCTCGGTGACAGGTTCCTCGCCGGTTTCGTGCTCTACAGCGGTGAACATTCGGAGAGTTTCGGCGACGGCATGACCTGCCTGCCGATCTCCGCGCTCTGGACCTGCTAGTGGTGTGGCGCAGAAGGTTTCCGGGGGAATTCGCGGTCAGACGGGTGCCGCGAGGCGCCCTGCTGAGCGTGGATCACCTCGCCGACCTTCTGGGACGCGCCACTAGCTCAGTTCGCCCACGATCTGCTTGGCCGTGTTGGACGGGATCGCGAACCCGATGCCCACGCTCCCGGCCTCCCCGCTGCTCGACGCCGGCGAGTAGATCGCCGAGTTGATCCCGATCAGCTCACCGGCCGCGTTCACCAGCGCACCGCCGGAGTTGCCGGGGTTGATCGACGCGTCGGTCTGGATCGCCTGGTACGACACGGCGGACGAGCGGCGCGTCTCGCCCGGCACGGTCACCTTGCGGTCCAGCGCGGACACGATGCCGGTCGTCACGGTGCCCTGCAGGCCGGACGGCGAGCCGATGGCCATCACCGCGTCACCGACCTTCACCGAACCCGAGTCCGCCCACTTGATCGGCGTGAGGTCCGAGGCGCCGGAGACCTGGAGCACGGCGAGGTCCGAGGAGGGGTCGGCGTTGACGACGGTGGCGGGGAGTTCGCGGCCGTCGTTGAACTTCACCGTGATCTGGCCGCCCGCCGAGGCGATGACGTGGTTGTTGGTGAGGATCTTGCCGTCGGCCGACAGGACCACGCCGGAGCCGAGGCCGTTGCCGACGTTCACCTGCACCACCGAGGGCAGCACCTCCGAGGCGACGGCGCTCCAGTCCAGAGTGGACGTGTTGGAGATCGTCGACGCGGAGACGGAGGACGAGACGGGGGTGTCGTCCGGCGAGGCGATCACCGCTCCGGTGACGCCGCCGAACAGGCCGGCGACGAGTGCCGCGGCCGTCAGCATCGGGGCCGTCCGACGCCAGAACTTCGGCGCGGCGACGGCGGGCTGCGGTTCCACCAGTGACCCGCTCATCGCGGGGAAGCTCTGCTCGGTCATGACTCCACGATGGACCCCGACCTTGTGAGCAACCTGTGGTGAAACCCTCGAAAACCCTGATAAGAACCAGCTGAGAAGAATCAGCTGAGAAGCAGCTCGGTGGTCTCGGCGACCGACAGCGCCGGACCGAAGTGCGGGCCCTGCGCGCCCGTCACGCCCAGCTCCGCCAGCCGCTGCGCCTCGGCGGCGGTCCGCACGCCGTCGGCGTACAGCGGCAGCCTCAGCATCGCCGCCCACTTCAGCAGGGCGACGGCGGCGCGTTCCTCGATCCGGAGCGCGTCGGAGGCGAAGGCGTGGGCGACGGCGCTGTTGAACTTCACGCCGCTCCACGGCAGCACGCGCAGCCGGGTGACGCGGACGTTGCCCCCGCTCACCTGGTCGACCACCAGCCCGACGCCGCGCTCGGTGAGGATCGTGAGCTCGTCGAGCTGCTCTTCGTTCAGCAACGTCGGCACGTGCTCGTGCAGTTCGAAGCGCAGCAACGACGCGGGCAGGCCGGTGCGGTCGAGGACGCGCAGGACCTCGGCGACGAGCTCGGGTTCCTGGCACAGCCGCAGCGGCAGGTCGATCGTCAGCACCGGTGTGCGGGGACCCAGTTCCGCGTGCCAGGAGCTCACCTGCGCGCACGCTTCCTCGAGCGCCCACCGGACGAGCCGGACGATCATGCCGTTGTTCGTCGCCTCGCCCAGGAACACCTCCGGGCACAGCACGCCCTGCTCCGGGTGGTCCCAGACGATCTTGGCCTCCAGGGCGAGCACCGACCCCTGGGCCAGCGAGCGCAGCGGCAGGTAGTCGACGCGGAACTGGCCCTCCTCCAACGCGCCGGGGATCGACGCGGCGAGCGCGTACCTCTCCCGGTCGCGCTGGTCGCGTTCCTTGTCGTACAACGCCCACTGCGCCTTGCCGTCGCGCTTGGCCCAGGCGACCGTCACGTCCGCCGCGCGCAGCAGGTCCACCGCGTCACCGCCGCGGGCCGCCCGCACGACGACGCCGACGCTGGTCGTGACGCCGACGCCGTGGCCGCCGATCCACGTCGGCTCCTCCAGGCGCGCGGTGAACGCGTCGACCAGTGCGATCACCGAGGCGGTGTCGCGCGGGTCCTTGATCAGGACGCCGAACTCGTCCTCGCCGATGCGCGCGATCCTGCCGACGTCCTCGGTGAAGACCTCGCGCAGGTGCGCCGCGACGTGCATCAGCACCCGGTTGCCCACGTCGTGGCCGAAGGCGTCGTTCAGGCCGCGGAACCCGTCGACGTCGACCTGGACCAGCGCGAGCGTGTCCGGGCCCTTCGACCCGGCCGCGCCCTCCAGCCAGCCGAGGAACTGCGCGCGGTTCGGCAGGCCCGTGTGCATGTCGTTGAGGCTCTGCCGCAGCAGTTGCGACTGGAGCGCGCGCATCTCGTTCACGTTCTCGACCATCGTGACGAGGTACGGCGGTGTGCCGTCCTCCTCGCGCACCACCGAGATGGCCATGTGCGCCTGGATCGTCTCGCCGTCGCTGCGGACCATCCGCTTCTCGACGCGGACGTTGTCGTGCTCGGACGCGATCAGCTGCCTGGTCAGCTGCCGCAGGGCCTCCCGGTCGTCCGGGTGCACCAGGTCGCGGCCGCTCATCCGGCGCACGTCCTCGTGCTTGTGGTCGAGCATCGCGAGCAACGCCTCGTTGACGTCGATGATCTCGCCCTTGAGGTCGCTCACGACGATCCCGAACGCGGAGCTGGAGAAGATCGCCCGGAACTTGGCCTCGCTCGCCCTGACCGCGCTCTCGGCCCGGCGCATCGTGTTGATCGCGGCCGTGCGGCTGATCTCCTGCTGGGCGAGCGTGCGGTCGCGCAGCCCCTCGGCGTACCCGGAGGCGAGCGCGGCCAGTTGCGCCGGCGTGACCTCCGCGTGCTCACCGAGGTACGTGATCGACCGCTCCAGCGTCGCCGCGGAGATGAAGTCGTGCTCCACCATCGACCGGCCCACCTGCCGGGCCTCGGCCACGCCACCACCGAGCAGCTGCTCGACGTAGCCGGCGAGCAGTTGCCCGAGCTTCTCGCGCGTGAAGTTCGCGACGAGGGTGTTGGAGATCGCCGCCGCCCACTGCCCGACGGACTCGCGGATGTCGACCATGGTCATTCAGCTCAGGTGGCCATTCGTGGAGACCGGGTGATCTGCTGGCAGGTCAGGCCGACAAGCTTACTGACCGGTCAGGGCCTGTCCAACCGAACCGCGAATCCCGGCCAGGAATCGGCGCATCGGACACGAATTCACTCGTTTGAACTAATGAATCGCCTTGCTGAAGGCCAGCGGGCCAATTGTCAGGGGGTCTGTACCAACGTCGAACAACGGGGTGTAACCGGTCGCCAGGTACAGCTCTTTCGCCTCCGGCTGGCGCGGCCCGGTGGTCAGGTAGATCCTGGTGTACCCAAACGTTCTGGCCTCGTTCTCGAGTTCGACGAGCACCCGCCGCGCCAATCCGCGCCGGCGGTGCTGGGAATGCGTCCAGATGCGCTTCATCTCGGCCGTTTCCTCGTCGAAACGCATGAAAGCACCACCCGCGACGGCCACTCCGCCTTCCATCAGGAGGAGGAACTGTCCGTTCGGCGGTTCGAACACGTCCGCCGGTCGTTGCATCTCCTCTGCGCCCAATGGTCCGTAGCGAGACGTGTATTCGTACGTGAGTTCGGCGACCAATGGCGCCGCTTCCGGATCCGACTGCCGGACGCGGCGCACCTCGAGCGTCGTCATGCGGCCTTGGCCCGGTCTCGCTTCGCCACTTCCTCGCGCACGATCGGGATCACGTACCGGCCGAAGTCGATCGCGTCGTCGAGCAGGTCGTAGCCGCGGGCCGAGAGGATGTCGACGCCGAGGTCGTAGTAGTCGAGCAACGCCTGCGCGACCGTCTCCGGCGTCCCGACCAGCGCGTTCGAGTTGCCCGCGCCGCCCGTCGCCTTCGCGGTGGGCGTCCACAGGGCCCGGTCGAACCGCTCGCCGCGCTCCGCCACCGCCAGCAGCCGCTGGGAGCCCGTGTTCTCCGGGTTGGTCAGCGAGTGCCGGCGGCTCAACGGCCCGTTCGCCTTGCGCGCCTCGATCCGCTCGACCGTCCGGTACGCCTTCTCCCAGGCCAGTTCCTCGGTCGGCGCGATGATCGGCCGGAACGCGACCTGGATCCGCGGCACGTCCGTGCGGCCCGCGTCCTTCGCCGCCTGCTTCACCGACTCGATCTGCTGCGCGGTCTCGGCCAGCGGCTCGCCCCACAGACAGAAGATGTCCGCCTCGGCGCCGCCCGCCGCGTAGGCCGCGGGGGAGGAGCCGCCGAACGACACGTTCGGGCGCGGCTGCTGCACGGGGAACACGTCGCTCACGAAGTCCGCGAAGTGGTAGTGCTCGCCGTCGTGGTCGAACGCGGACCTGCTGGTCCAGGCCTTCTTGACGATCTGGATGTACTCGCGGGTGCGGGAGTAGCGCTCGTCCTTGGTCAGGTAGTCGCCCTCGCGCTGCTGCTCGTGGTCGGTGCCGCCGGTGATGAAGTGCACGGTCAGCCGGCCGTCGCTGATCTGGTCGAGCGTCGCGAACGTCTTGGCGGCGAACGTCGGGTAGGACACGTTCGGCCGGTGCGCCAGCAGGATCTGCAGCTTGTCGAGCTTGCTGGCGAGGTACGCGGCCGCCGCGGACGGCTCCGGCGCGCCCGACCCGTACGCGAACAGCACGCGGTCCCAGCCGTGCTCCTCGTGGGCCCTCGCGAGCCTGAGCGTGTAGTCCTTGTCGAACGCGCCGCTGGACGAGCGCGGGTTCGTCTCCGACCCGTCGTTCGTGGCGGCGATCCCGAGAAACTCGACTGGCATGACCGATTCCCCAGAACTGGTAGTGGGAGTGGGGTGCGTTGAGGGAGACGCCCAACGAGTGCACACCTCGGGATCGACAGGTGCAACGACGTCCACAGAGCGGGATTTGTTTGCACACGCGGGGTACCGTGGTGGTGTTCGCGTTGAGGGGCGCGGCTTGGTTCTCGTTGCCCTCCAACGGAAAGACGCGCATGCGCTCACTCGTCGTGATCGGTGGCGGCCCCCGTGCCGCCGGCCTGCTGGAACGCATCGCCGCCCAGTCGCCCGCGCTGCCGCTGGCCGTGCACGTCGTCGACCCGTTCCCGCCGGGTGCGGGCCGGGTGTGGCGGCACGCCCAGTCCCCGTTGCTGCGCATGAACTCCATGGCCGAGGACGTCACGGTCTTCACCGACTCGTCCTTCGACGGCGAGGGCCCGATCCGTCCCGGCCCGTCGCTCGCGGAGTGGACCGACGTCGACCCGGTGTCGTTCCCGTCACGTCAGGTGCAGAGCCGGTACCTCGAGTGGTTCTTCGACCACGTGAGGAAATCTCTGCCTCCGAACATCTCTGTGACCGTGCATCGGGCCACGGCGCTCAAGGTCGTCGGCAACTGGGTGTGGCTCGACAACGGCACGTCGTTGCAGGGCGACGTCGTGGTGCTCGCGCTGGGACACCTCGACGCCGACCCCGAACCCGAGCACCGCAAGCTCGCCGAGCACGCGTCGGAGCACGGCCTGGTCTACGTGCCGCCGTTGTACTCGGCCGACGCCGACCTGTCGGCGGTGCACGGGGACGTCGTGCTGCGCGGGTTCGGGCTCGCGTTCATCGACCTGATGGTGCTGCTGACCGAGGGCCGCGGCGGCCGGTACGTGCGTGGCCCCGAGGGCCTGACCTACGTGCCCTCCGGCGCCGAACCGACGCTGTACGTGGGTTCCCGGCGTGGTGTGCCGTACCACTCGAAGACCGGGTACCGGTTGCAGGGAACGCGTCCCGCGCTGCCGCACTTCTTCGTCGCGAGCGAGTTGCAGGGGCAGGAACTCGATTTCCGCGCCGACGTGTGGCCGTTGATGGCCAAGGAGATCGCGTGGGGCCACTACCACGAGCTGTTCACCGGTCACCCCGGTCTCGTGCGGATGCCGTTCGTGGAGTTCGCCGCGTCGTTCACCGCTTTGCCTTGGTACAGCGACGAAATGCGCGAGCTGGAGGAGCTCGCGGTCCCCGATCCGGCCGACCGCGTCGACTTCGAACGCCTCGACCGCCCGCTGGCCGGCGTGACGTTCAGGACCGCCGAGGAGTTCCAGGAGCACCTGCGCGCGTACGTCGAGGCGGACATCGCCCGGCGCTCAGATCCGCGCTACAGCGCCGATCTGGGTGCGTTCCTCGCGTTGCTCTCGGTCTACGGCCAGCTGGCGGGGCTCATGCCGTTCGACGGCTGGTGGCACGGGTACTTCAGCTACCTCGCGTCGGGCCCGCCGCCGGACCGGCTGGAGGAGCTGCTCGCGTTGTCGCGCGCGGGGATCGTGCGGTTCCTCGGCGCCGACATGTGGGTCGAGGCGGAGGACGACGCCTTCGTGGCCGGCAGCGCGACGACTCCGGACGTGGTGCGCGCCAACGGGTTGATCGAGGCGCGCCTGCCGACGCACTCGTTGTCGCGCACGGCGGACCCGGTGCTGCGGTCGTTGCGCGCGGTCGGTGACATCTCCGAGGACGCCGCCGGGCTCGTGCGGGTCTCGCCGGTGGGCCGGCTGGTCAAGGAGAACGGCGACGAGGACCCCGTCCGGTTCGCCGTCGGGCCTTACACGACGGGCAAGGCGTACGCGGCGTTCGCGCGGCCGAACACGAACGCCCCGGCGTTCCGCCAGAACGACCTCCTGGCGAGGGAGATCCTGAAGGTCCTAGGCGACTGAGGTGTAGCGCCCCTGGTGCCGCACCAGGGGCGCGGCGATGTCGGTGTGCGTGATGTCGAGCGGCTCGCCGACCAGCGCGACGTGGTCGCCGACCGCGATCCGCCGGGAGGTCCTGCAGCGCAACCGGACCGGCGCGTCCAGCAGCCGCGGCACGCCGTGGTCGTCCTCCTGCCACCGCGTGCCCGGTCCGAACCTGTCGACGCCCTTGGTCGCGAACAGGTCCGCCAGCGCGGTCTGCGTGGCGTCGAGCAGGTGCACGGCGAACAGGGGAGCGGTCCGCAGCACGGGCCACACCGACGCGCCCTCGCCGATCCAGACGACGACCAGCGGCGGCTCGAAGCTCACCGACGTGAACGAGGAGACCGTGGTGCCGACCGGACCTTCGGCACCGGTGGCCGTGACGATCGTGACGGCCTGGGCGTGGTGCTTGAGCGCGTTGCGCAGCTGTTCCTTCATCGCAGCACCTTCAGTGCTTCCAGGTCGAACGTCGTGGCGTCGGCGGGCAGCGCGGACTCGTTGAGGAACAACGCCTGCGGCACCACGGCGCCCAGCTCGGCGAGCACCGGACGCAGGTGCACCTCCACAGCCAGCGCGTGCTTGTCGGCGGCCGCGATCTGCAGCGGGACGACGACCTTGCCCTTGAGCCAGCCCGGCGGTGCCTGGTCCAGCACGGCCTTGAGCAGCCCGGTGTACGCGGCCTTGTAGGTCGGCGTAGCCACCACGAGGAAGTCGGCCTGGCCGAGCGACTGCAGTGCCGCCTTGATCGTGTCCGGTTCGGTGAACACGGCGGGCGCCAGCTCCGCCGCGTCGACGACGGGCCCTGCGACGGGCACGCCCAGCGTCGCGGCGAGTGCCTCGCGCAGGGCCAGGGCCGCCTGCAGCGTGCGGGAGGCGGGCCGCGGGTTGCCGACCAGAACACCGATCTGCGTCATGCCTCCCAGCACAGCCACAAGCTCGGGGACCGTCAACCCGCGTCCACCACGCGAGAACTACTTGACGGCCTCCGCCGCCGAACGCCCGGCCACCCGCCCGGAGAACAGGCAGCCGCCGAGGAACGTGCCCTCGAGCGCCCGGTAGCCGTGCACGCCACCGCCGCCGAACCCGGCGGCCTCACCGGCGGCGTACAGGCCCGGCAGCACCTCGCCGGACGTGTCGAGCACCCGCGACGACAGGTCGGTGTGCAGACCGCCCAGCGTCTTGCGGGTGATCACCGAGAGCCGCACCGCGATCAGCGGACCGGCCTTCGGGTCGAGCAGCCGGTGCGGCTCGACGACGCGGATCAGCTTGTCCGTCAGGAAGTTGCGGGTCTGGCGGATCGCGTTGATCTGCATGTCCTTGCTCAGCCCCGCGGTGACCTGGCGGTCGCGCTCGACGATCGTCTTCTCGAGCTCCGCCGCGTCGATCCTGCTGTCGCCGATCAGCGCGTTCATGCCGCGGGCCAGGTCCGCGACCGTGCCGGCCTGGATGAACTCCTTGGACTTCTGGGCGAACGCCTCGACCGGCGCGACCGCACCCGGAAGCGCGCGCTTGAGCACGGCCCTGGTGTCCTTGCCCGTCAGGTCGGGGTTCTGCTCGGAGCCCGACAGCGCGAACTCCTTGCCGATGATCCTCTTGTTCAGCACGAACCACGAGTGCTCGTGGCCGTGTGTGGTGATGTGCTGCAACGCACCCAGCGCGTCGAAGCCCGGGAACAGCGGGATCGGCAGCCGCTTGCCGTCCGCGTCGAGCCACAGCGGCGACGGGCCGGGCAGGATGCGGATGCCGTGCCGCGACCACACCGGGGCGTAGTTCGCGATGCCCTCGGGGTAGTGCCACATGCGGTCGGCGTTGATGATCGCGCCGCCGGCCTTCTGCGTGATCTCCATCATCGAGCCGTCCACGAAGTCCGGCACGCCGGAGAGCATGAACTTGGGCGGCGTGCCCATCCGCTCGGGCCAGTTCCTGCGCACCAGGTCGTGGTTCCCGCCGATGCCACCGGACGTGACGACGACGGCCTGGGCGCTCAGCGAGAACTCACCGACGGCGGTGCGCGAGCTCGGTTCCGCGCGGGCGACCGAGGACGGCTCCAGCACCTCGCCGGACACGCCGTCGCACACGCCGTTGGTGACGTTGATGCCCGTGACCTTGTGGCGGAACTTCAGCGTCACGAGCCCCTTCGCCACGCCCTCGCGGACCCGGCGCTCGAACGGCTCGACGATGCCGGGCCCGGTGCCCCACGTGACGTGGAAGCGCGGCACCGAGTTGCCGTGCCCGTCCGCCAGGTAGCCGCCGCGCTCCGCCCACTGCACGAGCGGGAACCAGCGCACCCCCATGTTGTGCAACCAGGAGCGCTTCTCGCCGGCGGCGAAGTCCACATAGGCCTGTGCCCACAACCGGGGCCAGTGGTCCTCGTCGCGGTCGAACGCGGCCGAGCCCATCCAGTCCTGCAACGCCAGGTCGTGCGAGTCCTTGACCCGAAGCCTGCGCTGCTCCGGGGTGTCGACCAGGAACAACCCGCCGAACGACCACCACGCCTGGCCGCCGATCGACGCCTCCGGCTCCTGGTCGAGGAGGATGACCTTGCGACCCGCGTCGGCGAGTTCTGCGGTCGCGACGAGACCTGCGAGGCCCGCGCCGACGACGATGACATCCGCGTCATGTGCCATCGGGTGAGTCTAGAGCGACCCCTGGTCACTCACGAGACCTGAGTCAATTTCACTTTTGGGGAGGTCGTCGGAGGAGCTGGTCGCGTTCTGCGAGCGCCACGACCAGCACCGCCTCTGAGGGTGCCGCCGACCGCCACTACCGGTGAGGGGGGTTACCGGAGTGCCGGCCGACGGCGGGTCGACCGCTGCGCGAGCACGCGACGCCTGCGGAAGGACTGGTCCGACCTGGGGGTGTCAGACAGTCCCGGCGTGCAGCTCCAGCGCGAGCGGCCAACCACTTGTTGAACGTACAACCGGACCGTCGTGTTCCGGTCGCCTTTCACTGTGACCAGGCTCAATTCCTTCAGGTTTCCTTCAGGTTCGCTCGGGTAGCTCACCACGTGTGACAGCCCGGATGCCGACCATCACGAGCCTCGCCGACCTGGTGGGGCTCATCGGCGACGACGTCTACGTGCGCTGGTCCAAGGGCCCGGACGCCGACGCCGCCTCCACCTCGCGCGACTCGCTGACCGGAGTGGAGCTGCCGGGCCTGTCGGCGAGCCCGCTGCGCATCGAGCCGTGGTGGGACGACCGCTCGCACGAGCTGTGGGTGGCGCGCCGCCTGTTCGACTACCGCCACCTGCGCGACCTGCGCGGCCCGGACGTCCGCGCCTGGGTGCTGCGGGGCGAGGAGGTGGGCCGCGGTCCCGACAACGAGCCGCTGGTCCGGTGCCGGGAACCACTCGCCTGGGTGGACGACGAGGCGTTGCGGGAGTGCGTCGAGCTGGTCGGCGCCCAGCAGTCCGACGAGTGGGGGCCGCTGGACCGGTCTAGCTCAGGTCGTTGAGCTTGCGTTCCGCCGCCTTGCGGGCCTTCTCCGCGCCGGACGTGACCCGCTTGGCGTCCTCCAGCCGCTCCGCGGCCCGGTCGAACGCCCGCTGCGCCGCCAGCTGGTCCGCCTGCGCCTCCCCGAGGGCCTGCTCGGCCTCGTCCAGCGCCTGCTGCGCCTCGGCCCGCTTGCGCTCCTCCCGCTCCCGCCGCTTGCGGGCGAGCGCGTCCTCGCCGTCCTGCGCGGGTTCGGGCTCCGGCAGCGCGAACCCGAACCCGGAGTACTCGAGCGCCTTCGTGAGGTGCCCGTCGCGCACCTGCTCGGCGGACTCGGGGTCGGCCATCGCGGCCGTCAGCGTGTTGCGGACCTGCGTGACGGCGTCGTCCGCCAACGGCCCCGTCAGCTCCAGCGTGCGGTAGACCAGGGCCTCCATGAGCTCCTTGCGCCGCCGGCCGAGCTCCCGCATGGTCAGCTTCGCCGTGGAGAGCCCCAGCGCCTCCTCCAGGCTCTCGGGGGCGTCCCGGACGAGCTTGTTGACGGCCCAGGCGCCCACGGTGGGCTTGCGGAGGTCGGCGATGGCCTTCGCGAGGTCCTTGTCGCCGGCCTGCTTGGCGGCGGCGTTGCGGGCCGCGGTGAAGTCCTTCGGGGGCAGCCCGTAGAGCTCGTCGGCGACCGGCTTCAGGTCCATGGGCGCAAGGTAGCGCCTGACCGGCCCTCAGTCCTGCCGAACGATCCGGAGAGCCCCCTCGGCCGCGGTGACGACCAGGTGGTCCGGTCCGAGCAGGTCGGTGCCGATGGCGCGCACGACGAGCAACAGGCTCCGGGCCAGGTCGGGCTCACCGTTGAGGAACAGCGCCGACCCGAGCTTGCCCGCGGCGAACAGGGTGGCGGGGTGGCCGGGGCCGGCCGTGCCCCGGTAGGCGTCCCAGACCTCCTCGCACAACCGCCGTGCGTCGGCGAACCGCCCGAGTGCGCCGCACGCGTCGCTGAGCAGCGACTGCGTGTAGAGCGCCTCCGGTCTCACGTCGAGCGACCGCTCCAGCACGACGACCGCCTCCGCGGCGCGCCCTGTGAGCGTGTAGGCGGCCCCGAGGTCGTCCAGCGCGCCGAAGTGCTCGGCCTCGACCGGTTCGCCCCGCCACGGTTCCAGCGCCTGTTCCAGCACGGACACGGCCTCCTCCGCCCGGCCTTTCCTGACGCTGTGCTGGGCGAGGACCCTCGCCGAGCCGAGCGCGAGCGGGTGGTCGGTGCCGTGCACCTCACGACTGGTGACGAGGTCGATCCGCAACCGGGGCAGCAGGTCCGCCTGCCCGACCACCGAGGCGACCTGGCGGGCGGCGAGGAGGAAGTCCTCGTCGTCGCCGAGCCGTGCGAGCCCCTCGGCGTACACCTCCTCCGCGATCACACCGGCCTCATCGAAGCGCGCGGTGCTGCCCAGGTGCCCCGCTTCCCACAGCCGCAGGAGCAGCACGTTCTTGGACATCTGCCGCTCGTCGGTGTTGGCCCACAGCGCCTCGACCTGTCGGACGAGCTCGTCGCCGTCGAAGTCCACGCGGTGCAGGAGCAGACCGGCGGCGAGCGCCACCCAGTCGCCCTGGTCGCGGACCACGCGCTGCACCAGCCGGTGCATGCGCACCGACGAGTCACCGGCGAACTCCACCAGCGACGCCTCGTGCAGGTCCAGCAGTTCGTCGTCGTCGCCCAGCAGGTCCCTCGGCACGCCGTCCGGTGACAGCACGGACAGGACCCGCACGAGTTCGCTGTCCCGGAACGGTTCCAGCGCCATCAGGATCGCGGTGGCGGCGCCGATCGGGTACGGGTCGCCGTCGCGCCGGACCAGGTGCTCCGCCGCCGGGAACTCCCGGAACCTCTCCAGGTACCTCGCGTAGTCCCAGCGGGCCCTTTTGATGCGCGCCGCCGCCTGCGCGAGGGCCAGCGGCAGGTGACCGAGTTCCGCGGCCAGTTCGGTGGCGTCACCGTCGAGACCCGTGGCGTGACGCAGGAAGCGCGCCGCGACTTCGGGCGTGAACACCTCGACCGGGACGTCACGCCCGAGCTGCGACCCGCGCGCGGTGGTGGTGATCACCACCTGGCACGTGCTCACGGACGGCAGGTGCGGCCGCACCGCGTCCAGCGACACCACGTTGTCGAACACCAGCAGAGCGCGTCCGGATCGCGTCCGCAGGTGGTTGCGCACTCTCGCCAGGGTGATCTCGGTGCCGTCCTCGGGCCGGTACAGGCCCAGCCGGTCGGCCAGCTCGACCAACCCGGCGGCGAGCTGCCCCGCGGTTTCGGCGCCGATCCACGCCACCAGCCACCCGTCGTGCACCCGCTGCCGCGCGTAGGCCGCCGCCAGCTGCGTCTTGCCGACTCCGCGCTGCCCGGTCACGACGCACACGGGCTCGTTCAACGAATCGAGGCCCTCAGGCGTCTGGAAGGTGAGCGGCTCGTGCGGGAGCAACCCGGTGACCACCTGGTCGTCGCGCTCGGGAGGCACGGCGGGCAGACCGCGGAACTCCGGGTTCAGCGGCACCCCGCCGCCGTGATTCGGCACCGAACAATGCTAAGCGCCCGAATCGGGTACACAGGAGGGAGACATGCACACCAGGTGGAGATGGGTTCTGTTCGGCCTCGGCATCGCCGTGGCCGCTATCGGTCCGCTCGCGGCCAAGGACGGCCCCTGGTACGCGTACCTCTTCGGCGGCCTGTGGTTCCTCATGGGCGCGACGGTCGCGTGGCGGACCTTCAACCTCGGCACGAAGCTCACGGCCGAGGGCCTCACGTCGCACGGGCTCGACCACCAGACGACCGTCGAGTGGTGCGACGTCCAGGGGTTCGAACCGAAGCGCAGCCGGAACCTGGTGCTGTTCCACACGATCACGCCGGCGGCGCAGTTGCGGCGCGGAACGCACGTGCTGACGGAGCTGAGCCTGCTCTCGATCAAAAAGGACTTCGTGCCGCGGCGGACCGCGCAGCAGGTGACGGAACTCGAGCAGGCGCTCGCGAAGCACCGCAAAACCTGCTCGGTGTGCGGAACCCAGCCCAAAGCGCTCGCGCCGCCGCAGGGGATCGTCGGACGGCTGCGCGCGAGATTGCGCGAGCTAATGGGCGGAAATGGCGACCGGTCCATCGCTCGGTGACGGGATTCGTTACACGGCAACGACGTTCACCGTTGACACAGCCTTGACATTCCCCTCCATCAGCTCTTGACTGGAGGGAGGTTGCTCGTTCCACGGCGTAAATGAAACGCGCAGCACTAAAAGTGCGCCCTTTCAAGCCTCTGAACAGTCCAATGTGGAACCAACAATTGCTCTGTTCCGACGATTGCCCCTCGCGAGGCGAAGAGATGTGCTTCGGAGCACTCTTTACCCCACGAAGGGCACATGCGCCGTGAAGAACTGGAGACGCCGCACCGGCACGGTCTTGCTGACCGCGGTGCTGGGCACTACCGGGTTCGGCTTCGCCGCCACCCCTGCCATCGCGCAGAACGCATCTCAGCAACAGCAGCCGGCCGCTGACAAGCAGCTGGACAAGCAGGACCGCGCGCTCGTCGAGAAGGCCGCCCAGGAGGGCAAGCCGACCGTCGACCTGCTGGTCGCCGCCGAGGACGGCAAGACCGACGCCGCGGTCAACGACCTCAAGGCGCTCGGCGCCACGGTCCAGAAGACCGAGAAGGACGTCGACTACGTCAAGGTGACCATCCCGCGCGAGAACGCGGAGAAGGCCGCCAAGCTGGCCTCGGTCAGCACCGTGGACGTCGACGGGCTCGTCGCCCTCGACAACCCGCGCCCCGAGGGCATGGAGAACCCGGCCCCGCAGAAGGCGCCGGACGCGAAGACGCCGCGCACGAACCCGTACATGCCGACGCAGGACACGCAGGCGGCGCAGTTCGCCACCGCGCACCCGAAGTGGGACGGCCGCGGCACCACCATCGCGGTGATCGACTCCGGCATCGACCTCGACACGCCGGCCCTGCAGACGACCAGCACCGGTGAGCGCAAGATCATCGACTGGTACAACGCGAACGCCACGAACTCCGGCGACGGCACCTGGGTCACCATGACCAAGACCGGCCGCACCGGCACGTTCGTCGAGGGCGGCAAGACCTACAAGGCGCCCGCCACCGGTGGTCCCTACTCGTTCGGTCTCTTCAGCGAGACCGCGGGCGACCTGAACCTCTCCAACAGCGAGACCGGCGGCGACATCAACCGCGACGGCGACCGCACGGACTCGTTCGGTGTCATCCAGGACATCACGACGAAGGAAGTCTTCGTCGACACCGACGGTGACGGCGACTTCACCAACAACAAGCGCATGATCGACTACAAGGTCAAGCAGGACGTCGGCTTCTTCGGCACCGACAACCCCGCGACCGCCGTCGTCGACCGCGTCGCGTTCGTCGTGCAGACCGACCGCTCGATCTACGACAACGCGGGCACGCCGTACGTCAACCTGGGCATCTCGGGCGCGGCGCACGGCACGCACGTCGCCGGCATCACCGCCGCCCACAAGATGTTCGACGGCAAGATGGCCGGTGCCGCGCCGGGCGCGAAGCTCATCGCCATCAAGGCCTGCCTCACCACGCCGTCCTGCACGAGCTCCGGTCTCATCGACGGTGTCCTCTACGCCGCGCGCAACGGCGCCGACGTCGTGAACATCTCCATCGGTGGCCTTCCGGCCCTCAACGACGGCAACAACGCCCGTGCCGAGCTCTACAACCGCACGATCAACGAGTACAACGTCCAGCTGTTCATCTCGGCGGGCAACTCGGGCGCGGGCGCCAACACCGTCGGCGACCCGTCGGTCGCCACGGACGCGGTGAGCGTCGGCTCGTACATCACCAAGGAGACCTGGCTCTCCAACTACGGCTCGAAGACCGCGCAGAAGCAGAACCTGCACGGCTTCTCGTCGCGCGGCCCGCGTGAGGACGGCGGCTTCAAGCCGAACATCGTCGCGCCCGGCTCGGCGATCTCCACCACGCCGCGCTGGCAGAACGGTGGCCCGGTGGCGGGCACCTACGCCCTCCCGCCCGGCTACTCGCAGTTCAACGGCACGTCGATGGCCGCCCCGCAGGCGACCGGTGCCGCCGCGCTGCTCGTGAGCGCGTACAAGGCCACGCACAACGGCCAGCGCCCGACCAGCGCCGAGCTGCGCTACGCGATCCAGCGCAGCGCGAACTACGTCGACAGCCTCGGTGCCTACGAGCAGGGCGCGGGTCTGTTCAACACCAACGCCGCGTGGAAGCTGCTGGACAAGCACGCCGTGCCGGACCAGGTCACCACGTCCGTCCCGGTCAACACCGTCCTCGCCGGCCTGCTGGCCACCCCGGGCGTCGGTGTCGGCATCCACGACCGCGAAGGCGTGGCGGCGGGCCAGGAGTACACCCGCACCTACACGCTGACCCGCACCACGGGTCACCAGGACGAGACCTACAACGTGTCCTGGAAGGGCAACGACGGCACGTTCTCCGCGGCCAAGAAGGTCAAGCTGCCGCTGAACACGCCGGTCCAGTTCCCGGTCAAGGTCAAGGCGAAGACCTCGGGTGCGCACAGCGCCGTCCTGCAGCTCGACAACCCGGAGACGCCCGGCGTCGACGTGCAGACCCTGAACACCGTGTTCGCGGCGGAGAACTTCAGCGCCGCCAACAAGTTCTCGGTCACGAAGTCCGGCAAGATCGCGCGCAACCAGTCGACCAGCCTCTTCGTGAACGTGCCCAAGGGCACGACCGCCCTGAAGGTCGACCTGACCGGCGGCGGCGCCGAGGCCGGCAAGGGCCAGGTCCGCTTCCTGCGCTACACCCCGCAGGGCGTCGGCTTCGACGTCAACTCGTCGACCAACTGCTACAACCCCGACGCGGGTGCCGGTTGTGCCGGTGGCTCGCCGACCAGCCGCACGGTGGCCAGCCCGATGGCCGGTGTGTGGGAGATCGTGATCGAGGCCCGTCGCACCTCCGACGCCGCCGAGGCGCCGTACTCGGTGACCGCGTCGGTGCTCGGCACGACCATCAGCCCGAACCCGGACGTCATCCCGTCCGCGGCGCTGGGTGCCCCGGTCGAGCGCGCCTACACCGTCACGAACACGCAGGCCAGCTTCAACGGCCGGCTCGCGGCGGGTGCGGTCGGCAGCGCCAAGACGGCCCGCCCGAGCATCGCGAACCTCGCGCAGCAGCAGTACCCGATCACCGTCGCGCCCGGCTCGACGAGGCTCACCGTCACGATCGGCAACCCCGCCGACCAGGGCGCCGACCTCGACCTGCTGGTCTACAACTGCACGTCGGGCAGCTGCGTGCTCGCCGGTCAGTCGGCGGACGCGGACTCCGAGGAGTCCGTGACCATCACCAACCCGGCCGCGGGCAACTGGGTCGCCCTGGTGGACGGCTACGCGGTGCCCGCGGGCACCACGGAGTACGACTACTTCGACGTCTTCACCTCGGCCGGTCTCGGCACGCTCACCGTGACCGACACCAACGCCGACCGCGCCGCCGGTGCGACGTGGAACGCGACGGGCGTCATCACGCCGCTGGGCCAGCCCGGTGCCGGCCGCGTGCTGCGCGGTGAGCTCGAGGTCCGCACGGCCGACAACACCGTCGTCGGTACCGGCGCGGTGATCGTCCAGGCGGTCAGCTAGTCGTTCGGCACCACCCGGTAGTACCCGCTAGTGCGCAGAAAGCCCCAGGACCCACGACGTCCTGGGGCTTTCTACGGTTCTGGCAGCCTGTTGTTCAGGGGCTCGTCCAAGTCCACCTTGGACACACCCGTGATCAGATACGCGTCTTCCACCCTGTCGACCGGCATCTCGGCGCGCAGGTAGCCGATTCTGGGATCCCGCGACTCGACGGTCGCGCCCAGCACCGCCAGTGCCCGCTCGACCTCCTCGTCGCGTCCCGGCTGCACGGAGATCATGAGTGGCACTGTGAGGTGGCCGTCGCGCTTCGCCTGCTCGATCCGGTTCCTGTCCGGTTTCGCCGATGACACGACGGGGACCTCCGCGTTGGGCACGGCTGGGGACCCGTTCGTACCACAGCTACCGAGAGCCAGCGCGCAAAACGCGACGGCGAGCGGTCTTCTCATGGTGGGAGGACGGAGCGGGCCGCGCGGGCGGTTGCACCGACTTTCCCCGCGCCCTACTGCTTGGGCCCCGCAAACGCTTGCTCGCGCAGTGCGCCGTCCGCGCTCTCCCCGAACACCCGAGCGTCCGTGTGCTGGTCAGAGGTCGGTTGCGCCTTGTTGACCCCGGTGACCGCCCGCGTCCGCACCTGCGGCAACGAACCGGCGTGCCGCCGGTGCACCCAGTCGACGAGGTGCTCCCGCGTGAGGCAGCGCAGGTCCCACAACTTGCCGGCGTCGGCCGCGCTCACGAGCGCACGCACCCGCACGAACCCCTGCGTCGCCTGAGTCACCTGCAACACGGACACCCGCCCGTCCCACAGGTCGCTGCCCTCCAGCATGGACCGCATCTCCTGCCGCATCGCCTCGACCGGCACCGTCCAGTCGAGATCGAGCTCGACGGTCCCGAGCAACGCCGACTGCGTGCGCGTCCAGTTCTCGAACGGCGTCTTCAGGAAGTACGACGTCGGCAGCACCAGCCGCCGGTCGTCCCACAGGTGCAGCACCACGTACGTCAGCGTGATGTCCTCGACCCGCCCCCACTCTCCTTCGACGACGACCACGTCGTCGAGCCGCACCGCGTCGCTGAACGCGATCTGCAGCCCCGAGATCAGGTTGCCCAGCAACGACTGCGCCGAGAACGCCGCCACCGCGCCGATCACCGCGGCCGACGCCAGCACCGTCGACCCGACGGCGCGCGCACCGGGGAACGTCATCAGGATCGCGCCGACCGCCAGCACACCGATGACCACCAGGACCAGCCGCCGCACCAGCGTGACCTGCGTGTGCACCCGCCGCGCGTGCCGGTTGTCCGTGACGTCCGTGCGGATCCGCGACAGCGATATGTCCACAAGGGTGCTGATCAGCGCCGACAGCAGCCACGCCCCGGCCAGGATCAGCGCGATGCCCAGCACGTGCAGCACGACCGGCGCGTCCACCGGGTACACGCTGAGGCTTATCTGGGCGGCCAGGAGCGCTCCGAACACCTGGCCCGGCCGGTACATCCTCCCGCTGTGGGTGAAGCGGCGGACCAGCCGGTGGACCACCTCCACCACGAGCAGTGCGAAGGCCACGGAGCAGCCCATGACGACGAACAGCACGTTTCCTCCTCCCGTGTCGGGATCGGGTACCCGACGTCCGAACGGGTGAACACCATGAGCCAACTCACGGCAGCCGGCCCGAGCGGTTTGAGTCACACAGACCAGAACATGCTTGCGTTCAGGGTTTGAGTTTGTAAAACTCAAACCATGACCACAACGGAGGCGCTGGAACTGGTGGAGCGGGCCGGCTCGGCCGAAGCCCTGTTCGGGCCGCGCACCACCGACCCGGACAAGCGCAGGCAGGCGAAGCGCCTGTACCGCGCACTGGCCTCGGTCCTGCACCCCGACGTGGTCGGACCGGGCGACACCAGGGCGCACGCGGCGTCGGCGGTCCTGACCCGCCTGCACCACGAGTGGACGCACAGCACGACCGTCGAGCTGCGCACGAGGACCGGCGTCTACCGCATCGGCGAGCCGTTCGCGGTCGGCAGCATCGCCAACCTCTACGAGTCCGACGGCCCGCACGTGGTCAAGGTGGTGCGCAACCCGGCGCTCAACCCGTTGCTGCACGGCGAATGGCAGGCGTTGCGCAGGCTCGAACGCTTCACCGACCGCAACCAGTGGCTGCGACCGTTCTACCCGCGGCTGCTCGACACCTCCGGTGACGTGGCCAAGGGCAGCAGGGCCTTCACGGTCCTGGACCCGCTCAAAGACGGCTTCGTGACGTTGAAAGACGTGCAGGACGCGTACCCGCGAGGGCTCGATGGCCGCGACTACGCGTGGATGCACCGCAGGTTGCTCAAGGCGTTGGCCGGAGCGCACCAGATCGGGCTGGTGCACGGGGCCGTCACCGCCGAGAACGTCCTGGTGCACCCGGAACAGCACGGCATCGTGCTGGCCGGCTGGTCCTTCGCCGTGGAGGAGGGCCAACGGCTCCTCGCCACCAGCAAGGCCATCGCCTACCCGCCGGAGGTCGCGGCGCAGGAACCGGTCACGGCCGCGACGGACGTCCACATGGCACACGCGCTGATGCTGGAAACGCTGGCGCACGACGAAGATCGGCAGCAAGCCTTCGCAAAGGGCTGCATGCAGGACCGGCCGTCGCGCCGACCGGACGCGCGGGACCTGCTCGACGAGTACGACGAACTGCTCGAAGAACTCTACGGCCCACGGGTCTTCCGCCCGTTCGCCCTTCCGACACAAGGAGAATGACCATGGGACACGGCAAGTGGGACGACAACGCGTACGCCGCGGCCAAGACCTTCCGCGCGGCCAAGGGGATCGCCGACTTCGGCTACACCGCCTCGATCAGGTCGCAGCCCGCGTCGAGCTGGAAGGCCGCGCCCGCGCTGGACCCGTTCAAGGTCGCCCACCGCGAGTGCCGCGACTCGCCCGACCACGCCGACTCGACACCGATCGCCGTGCTGTTCGACGTCACCGGGTCGATGGGCGCGGTGCCGCGGATCATGCAGGGCAAGCTCGGCAAGTTGCACGGACTGTTGCAGCGCAAGGGATACCTCGCCGACCCGCAGCTGATGTTCGGCGGGATCGGGGACGCGGACAGCGACCGCGTGCCGTTGCAGGTCGGCCAGTTCGAGTCGGACAACCGCATGGACGAGCAGCTGCGCGACATCTTCCTCGAGGGCAACGGCGGCGGGCAGAAGAGCGAGTCGTACGAGCTGGCCGCGTACTTCGTCGCGCGGCACGTCGTCACCGACGCGTGGCAGAAGCGCGGCCGCAAGGGCTACCTGTTCATCATCGGTGACGAGCTGAACAAGCCGCGCCTGGAGGCGAAGCACATCCGGCGGATCATCGGCGACGACGTCCACCAGGACATCGACCCCGTGTCGGTCTACCGCGAGCTGGCGCGCAAGTGGAACGTCTACTTCATCCTCCCCAACCAGTCGTCGTACTTCAACGACGACGCCATCGGTGAGCACTGGCGGGCGATCCTCGGGCAGAACTTCCTCAAGCTCGACGACCCCGGCGCCGTGTGCGAGCTGATCGCCGCGACGATCGGCATGGAGGAGCAGGTGGTCGACCTCGACCAGGCCCTCGTGGACCTCGCCGAGATCGGCTCGGTCGCCGAGAGCAAGGCCGTCGGCAAGGCGCTGGTCGCCGTCGGCGGCGGCAAGCGCGCGGTCGTGGCGGCCCCGCTCGGCATCGACGGTCCCGACGACGTGGCGCTGAGCTGATGAACGACCACGTGATCGTCGTCGGGCTGGGGTTCGGCGACGAGGGCAAGGGCGCCACCGTCGACGCGTTGTGCGCGGACGGGTCGGTGTCGGCCGTCGTGCGCTTCAACGGGGGAGCGCAGGCCGCGCACAACGTGGTCGTCGACGGCCGGCACCACACCTTCAGCCAGTTCGGGTCGGGCACGCTCGCGGGCGTGCCGACCTGGCTGTCGCGGTTCGTGCTGGTCGAACCGATCGCGCTGGCGACCGAGTCGCGCGAGCTGGAGGCCATCGGCGTCGCGGACCCGCTGTCGTTGATGTCGATCGACGCCCGGGCGCTGCTCACGACGCCGTTCCACGTCGCCGCCAACCGGGCCAGGGAGAGGGCCAGGGGCGACGACCGGCACGGGTCGTGCGGGAAGGGGATCGGCGAGACCGTCTGGTACGGCCTGCTCGCCGGGGCCGTCGAGGGGGACGTGGTGGAGGGGCAGCGGGTGCTCGGCGAGCCGGGCCCCGCCCCGACGGTGGGCGACTGCCTGAACCCGATCACGTTGCGGCGCAGGCTCGACGCGCTCGCCCGGTTCTACGAGCCGTTGATCGGCGGAGGCCCGAGCATCGACGAACTGGTCGGGCTCTACCGCGCGTTCGCCGACGCCGTGCGGATCACCTCGGGCCACGAAGGGCTGCTCGACGCGGGCCGAGTCGTCTTCGAGGGCGCCCAGGGCGTTCTCCTGGACGAGACGCACGGCTTCCACCCGCACACCACGTGGTCGACGGTCGTGCCGCGCAACGCCCGTGAGCTGCTCCGGGGACGTCCGGCCAGGGTGATCGGCGTGACGAGGACCTACCAGACGCGGCACGGCGCGGGCCCGCTGCCGACGGAGGACCCGGCCGTGCTCGCGCGGTTCCCGGAGCGTCACAACGGCACGGGGGAGTTCCAGGGCGCCTGGCGAGCCGGGCACCTGGACGCGAACCTGCTCCGCTACTCCGTCGATTGCTGTGGGGGTATCGACGGCCTCGCGGTGACGCACCTGGACGCTCAAGGCCTGAAGGTCGCCACTGGCGATTCGCTGGAAGACCTGTCCGATCCCGTCGCCTACCTGGAGGACCTGCTCGGCGTGGACGTGCTCGTCACGGGCACGGGGCCGGCCAGGGCCGACTACGAGGTGCGGGAGAATCCACCACATGATCGAGTCGACGTTGGTCTCGGTGGACGTCATAGCGCTCCGGTTTGATCCGGACGCGCGCACGGTGCTCGTGGGGGTCGCACCGCGCGCGCAAGCGCCGTTCGCGGGGGAGCTGGCGCTGCCCGGCGTCCTGCTGGGCAGGGGCGAACGGCTGCGCGACGCGACCACCAGGGCCGTCACGGGCAAGCTGGGCCTCGCCGGGGAGTCCGTGACGGCGACGGGCCAGCTCGCCACGTTCGACGAGCCGTCGCGCGACCCGCGCGGCCCGACGCTGTCGATCGCGTTGTGGGCCACCGTGACGGGCCCGTCCGGGGACGTGGCCGTCTGGCACCGGCTCGACGACGTGCCCGCGCTGGCGTTCGACCACGACCGGATCGTCGCCGACTGCCGGCCGTTGCTCGCGGACAAGCTCTGGCGCGACGTGGCGTTCACGGCGGGCCTGCTCGGGCGCGAGTTCACGACGGCGCAGGCGCTCGACGTCACCGAGTCGCTGACCGGCGACCGGCCCTACCCGGCCAACCTGGGCCGCACGATGGACCGCGTGCCGGGCCTGGAACGCACCACCGAGCACGCGTCGGCGCTGCCCAAGGGCGGCCGTCCGCCGCTGGTGTGGAAGTGGTCTAGCGAGGCAGTTCGGGCTTGAACAACCAGCGGTCGAGCAGGTCCCGGTGCCCGGCCAGTGCGATGAAGTCCTCGGTCGTCACGACGCCGTGCCGGTTGCGCGCGCACCACTCCCGCAGCAGCGCGAAGAACGAGTCGTCGCCCATCTCGCGGCGCAGCGCGTGCACGGTCAACGCCCCGCGCTTGTAGACGCGGTCGTCGAACCACTGCGATCGCGTGGGCCGGCCGATCACGATGTCCTGCGGCAGGCGCCTCAGGAGGTCCCGTGCCGCCGCGGCACACGCGTCGGCCGACCGGCCGCCGGACGCCTCGGACCACAACCACTCCGAATAGCTGGCGAAACCCTCGTTCAGCCAGATGTGCTCCCACGAGGCGAGCCCGACCGAGTTGCCGAACCACTGGTGCGCCAGCTCGTGCGCCACCAGCCGTTCCGACCCGCGCCGTCCGTCCACGTGGTTCGCGCCGAACGTCGACAGCCCTTGTGCCTCAACGGGAACGTCGAGCGCGTCGTCGGTCACCACGACCGCGTACCTGGCGAACGGGTACGGCCCGAACAGCGACGAGAACAGCTCGACCATCGCGTTCTGCCGGCCGAAGTCGTGGGCCACCAGGCGCTTGAGCCGCGACGGCGCCCAGACGCCGGGCAGCGCCTCGACGTACTGTCCGATCTGGACGGTCGCGAGGTAGGTCGCCATCGGCGCGGCCATCGAGTACGTCCACCGGGTGGTGCTGCCGGAGACCTTGCCGTCGACCAGCACCCCGTTGCACACCACGGTGTACGGCGAGGGCGCGGTGACCTCCAGGTGGTACGAGGCCTTGGACGACGGTTCGTCCAGGCACGGGAACCACGACGGCGCCCCGATGGGCTGCGAGGCCACGATCGAACCGTCCGTCAGCTCGTCCCAGCCGAGGTCGCCCCACTCGGGCGTCGAGATCGGCTTCGGGATGCCCGAGTACCGGACCTCGACGGTGAAGGCGCCGCGCACGGCGGCGCGGACGTTCAGCACGCCGCCCGCGTGCCCGTAGCGGGCCGGTCTGCCGTTGACCAGCAGCTTCGAGATCCGCAGCGGTCCGAAGGACAGCGAGAACGACGTCAGGGGAGCAGGACAGGAAGCCTGCAGCACCGCGCGCCCCGAAAGGCGCGCGGAGTGCGGCTTGTAGTCAAGCTCTAGCGCGTAATGGTGTACGGAGAAGCTCATGTCCACGCGGAGATCGGGTTGCCCAGCCAACGGGTTCCCGACGGTACATCCTCTCCGCGCATGACCAGCGAGGCGGGTCCGATCGTCGTGTGGTCGCCGACGGACGCGCCGGGCAGCACGATGCCGTGCGGGCCCAAAGTGGACCCGGCGCCCAGCTCCACCCGGTCCATCCGCAGGATCCGGTCGTGGAACAGGTGCGTCTGCACGACACAGCCCCGGTTCACGGTCGCCCCGGCACCGAGCTCCACCAGGTCGGCCTCGGGCAGCCAGTACGACTCGCACCACACCCCTCGGCCGACGGACGCGCCCAGCGAGCGCAGCCACAGGTTCATGATCGGCGTGCCGCCGGAGAACCCGATCAGCCACGGCACCGCGAGCACCTCGACGAACGTGTCCGCCAGCTCGTTGCGCCACACGAACGCCGACCACAGCGGGTACTCGCGGGTCTTGAAGCGGCCCACGAGCGTCCACTTGGCGACCACGGCGACCAGGCACGCGGCCACGCCGGCACCCAGCAGCACGAGGCCGGAGGCCCAGAGGCCGAACTCCTTCAGCGCGAACAGCACGCCCACGACGAGAGCCACGTTCAGCATCACCGGCACGAACCGGCACAGCTCGACCAGCGCCCGCGCCCACATCAGGTGCTTCGGCGGGTCGAACGTGCGCGACTGGTCCGAGACCTCGGCGGCGCGCGGCAGCTTCATCGGCGGCATGCCGAGGTACGACGACCCGGCCTTGGCCCGCTTCGGCGCCGCCGACAGCACGCCCACGAGCCCGCCCTTCGGCACCGCGCGACCGGGCGCGGTCATGCCCGAGTTGCCCAGGAACGCCCGCTTGCCGACGCGCGCGGTGGCGATGCGCAGCCAGCCGCCGCCGAGCTCGTAGGACGCGACCATCGTGTCGTCGGCCAGGAACGCGCCGTCGCCCACCCTGGTCATCTTCGGCAGCGCGACCACCGTGGACGCCTCGACGCCGCGGCCGACCTTCATGCCCAGCAGACGCAGCCACACGGGCGTGAACAGCGACGCGTACAGCGGGAACAGAGCCGAGCGCGCGTTGTTCATCAACCGCTCGGTCGTCCACGCGGCCCAGGCCACGCGGCTGTGCACGGGGTAGTACCCCTCGCGCATGCCGATGCCCAGCAGGCGCACGGCGACCAGCACGATCAGCGCGTACGAGCCGAACCAGATCGCGGAGGCGACCGGGACGTCCCACAGCGCCGACGTCAGCGTCACGGGGCGGCGCAGCACGTACAGCAGGGCAGGAGCGGCCGCCAGCAGTGGCAGTGCGGCCAGCAGGCCGGACGAGAGGCCGTACATGAGGTTCCAGAGGCGCGAGCGCTCCGGGCGGCGCGACGGGAACGACCGCGCGGCCTTGCCCTCGCGGATCGCCGGGACGCCCGCCCAGCGCTGACCGGTCGGCACCGAGCCGCGCACGCCCGAACCGGGCGCCACCTCGGCCTTCTTGCCGATCCGCGCGCCGGGGAACAGCGTGCTGCGGGCACCGACGGTCGCGCCCGCGCCGATCCGGACGCGGCCGATGCGCAGCCTGTCGCCGTCGATCCACCAGCCGGACAGGTCGACCTCGGGCTCGACGGCGGCGCCGCGCCCGACCTTGAGCATGCCCGTGACGGGCGGCAACGAGTGCAGGTCGGCGCCTTCGCCGATCTTCGCGCCCAGCGCCCGCGCGTAGTGCGTGACCCAGGAACCGGAAAGCTCGGTGGCGCGGGACATCTGCGCCAGCACCTCGGCGGTCCACAGTCGCAAGTGGACGGAACCGCCGCGCGGGTACGTGCCCGGCTTCACGCCGCGCAGCAGCAATCGCGCGCCGCCCGCGGAGATCGCGAGACGCCCGGCGGGGCTGAGGAACAGGACGAACCCGGCCGCGACCCACCACCAGGACACCGACGTCCAGCCCAGCACGTTCGAGAGCGCGGTCAGTGCCACGACCCAGCGCGCGCCGGCGACCGTGAGCAGCGGGACCATCAGCAGCGTCTGGACGACACCGGTCCAGCGCGGCGTCGGCGCGACCTCGCGCACCTCGGCCGTCTCGCCGTACGACTCCAGCCTGCGCGCGAGCTTGTAGAGCGTGGGGTTCTGATAGATGTCCTGCACCGACGTGCTCGGGTAGCGCGCGCGGATCATCGACACGAGCTGCGCGGCGCCGAGCGAGCTGCCGCCGGACGCGAAGAAGTTCGCGTCCTCGGAGGCAGGGCCGGAGCCGAGCACCTCGGCCCACCGCTCCGCGAGCCAGCCCTCGAGCCCGCTGAACACCACACCGGCGGTGTCCATCGACTCGAGCGGCCACGGCAGGGCGGCGCGGTCGACCTTGCCGGACGTGCGCGTCGGCAGCGTCTCGACCACCGCGATCAACGGGACGAGGGCGGCCGGCAGTTCGGTGCGCAGCTGCTCGACGGCCGCGTCCTGGTCGAACTCGCCGTCCGCGACGACGTAGCCGACGAGGATCTGGTTGCCGCCGCGAGTCGTGCGCACGGCCGCGGCGGCTCCGGCGACACCGGACAGCGCGCCGAGCGCCGCGTCGACCTCGCCGAGCTCGATGCGGCGGCCGCCGAGCTTGATCTGCTCGTCCGCGCGCCCGAGGAAGACGAGGCCTTCCGGCTCGGCGCGGACCACGTCACCGCTGCGGTACGCGCGGTCCCAGCCCATCGAGGGCAGCGGCGCGTACTTCTGCGCGTCCTTCTCGGCGTCGAGGTAGCGCGCCAGGCCGACGCCGCCGATGACCAGTTCGCCGGACTCGCCCATGGGCACGACCTCGCCCTGGGCGTCCACCACGACGAGGTCCCAGCCGTCGAGCGGCAGTCCGATGCGCACGGGGCCCTGGCCGGTCATCTGCGCGGCGCAGGCGACGACGGTGGCCTCCGTCGGCCCGTAGGTGTTCCAGACCTCGCGGCCGGGGACGGCGAGCCGCTCGGCCAGTTCGGGAGGGCAGGCCTCGCCGCCGAAGATCAGCAGCCGCACGTCGTCCAGTGCCTCGACGGGCCACAGCGCGGCCAGCGTGGGCACCGTGGAGACGACGGTGATCTCCTGCTCGACCAGCCACGGCCCCAAATCCATGCCGGTGCGCACCAGCGACCGCGGCGCGGGCACCAGGCAGGCGCCGTAGCGCCACGCGAGCCACATCTCCTCGCAGGAGGCGTCGAACGCGACCGAGAGACCCGCGAGCACGCGGTCGTCGGGCCCGATCGGCTCATCCTGCAGGAACAGCCGCGCTTCGGCGTCGACGAACGCGGCGGCGCTGCGGTGCGTCACGGCGACGCCCTTGGGCTTGCCGGTCGAACCGGACGTGAAGATGATCCACGCGTCGTCGTCCAGCCCGGGTTCTCCGGTGACGCCGAGCGTGGAGCCGTGCCGCACAAGGGATCGGCCCTCGCCCAGCACGGCACCCACCTGTGCCTCACCGAAAACGAGCTCGGCGCGCTCGTCCGGATCTTCGAAGTCGACGGGCACGTAGGCCGCGCCGGCCGCGAGGGTCGCCAGGATCGAGACGTAGAGGTCGACCGTCCCGGACGGCACGCGGATGCCGACCCGGTCGCCGATCCCGACACCTTCGGCGGCGAGCTTGTCCTTGAGTTCCAGTACTTCCGTGATCAGTGCGCGGTACGTCAGCGCGGTGGTGCCGTCGTCGACGGCCAGCGCGTTCGGGTGCGTCTCGGCACTCGCGCGCAGGATGTCCAGGAGGGTGCGCGGTGAAGGCGCCTCGCCTGCGGTGAACATCGATGGGAGGACAACGGGTTCAGCCGCGATCGTCACTTGTGCGTCACTTCTCACCCTCTCGGCAACTGGTAGCCGACCAACTTTACAGTCACGTAACGGCTTACCTCTCTCCCGAGTATGCGCCTTCACAGGTGACCTCAGTCACCACAACACTTTCGAGTGACTTCTTCGCGTTGTGGCGCGCGAGGTTCCACTCCCGCCAGTCCTTCTCGGGCGTGCGGTTCTTCAACCGCCGCAACGCACACGAGCGTTCGTACTCCGGAAGCCTGACGAGCGCGGGCGCCGCGTCCTCGGACAACTGCGACAGGTAGTACGTGTCGATCTTCTGCGTGGCCTCGAACCGCGACACGTTGTAGTCGGCGACCACTCGTTCGGGGTTCATCGCCACCACAACGAGGAAGAACGCGGCACCCGTAGCGACGATCGCCTTCGGCAACCAGTTGGCGCGCAACGAGATCCCGCTCGCGATCACCATCACGTACACCACGGCCAGCCACACCTCGCACGACGCGACGAGCAGCCGCAGCACCGTCCACCCGTACGCCTGCTGGTAGAACCACATGCGGCTCAAGGCACTCGCGACGATGACGAGTGTGAGAACAGCCAGTGAACCGAGGAGAACCCGCAGCCACAACTGGTCCTTCTGCGACTTCTTCACCGCGAACCGCGCCACACCGGCGATCACGCCGAGCGTCAGGATCGTGACCCACAGCAGCTGCCAGAACCCGGACCGCGCGTACTCGGCGAACGTCACCCCGGCCGTCTTCATCACGTACGCCTCGCCACCGAACAACACCGCGAGCTGCGTCCCCACGAACCCGGTGAACAGCAACACAAGCACACCCACGGGCAACCCGTAGTCCTTGAGCCGCAACGACCCGGGCTTCTGCTCGGCGTCCTCGTCGATCTCCGGCGGCGCCGCCACCAGATAACAGGCGCCGAGCGCCCCGAACGCCGCCACCACCCCGAAGAACGCCTGCTGCACCCAGTCGTCCAGGTTCAGGTCGGGCACCAACGCCTCGAGGAAGTCGTTGAACCCCTTGTCCGCCCCGGCCAGCAACGACCCGAAGACCAACAACAGCACCAACGCCACACCAACGGAGACGAACGGCCTGATGCCGATCGGCCCGCGCTTCTTGACCCCCTTCGCGACCCACGGGATCGACCGGAACGCACCCAGCCCGACCCCGACGGCCCCGAACACGAGCCCTCGCACCGTCTTGCCGCCGGCCATCGCGATCGACCCGCAGAGCATGGACGCCAGGAGGCTGAGCGGGAACACCCACTCCGCGGCCCGGAGGAACGCCATCGCGAGGAACGCCAGGGCGGCCGCCAGCCACAACGCCCGCTCGACCGTGGGCTTGCCGCTGTAGAACAGCACCGCGCCGACGCCGACGAGCCCGGCCAGGAACCAGCCGATGCCGTTGTTGGGCACGGCGAGGAAGGCGCCGGCCAGGCCCGCGGCGAGGCCCGCGATCAGGGCCTTGCCGGGGGCGCCGGTGGTGGGTGGGCGCCACCAGGGCATGAACGGGACGCCTGGGGTGGCCATGGCGGGGGTGGGAGTGGGGTAGCGGGGCGGGCCCTGCCACGGGGACGGTGGGGGGAGGGTGGCGGTGACGACCGCGGCGGGTTGGACGGCCGGGGTGGGCTGCGCGGCGGGCTTCGCCTCTGCCACGGGCTTGTCGGCGGTCGGCTTGGCCTCTGCCGTGTCAGGCGTGTCAGCCGCGGGCTTGGACTCCGCCGCTGCCTCGGGCTGCGCGGGCTGGGGCTTGTCCCCGGCGGTGGCGGCCTCCTCCGCCGGCTCCCCGGCACCCGCCGACTCCTCAGCGCCCGCCGGCCCTCCGGCCACCGGCCGGTACCCCACCCTCCGGAAATCCCGGTACCGCGACCGCCCGACCCCCTTCCCCACCGCCTTCCGCGCAGGCTTCGAAGGCTTCCCAGGCGTCCCGGACGTCTCACCAGAGTCAGTCATGTCTCTCTCCCAAGCCCGAAAACGGGCGCGCTTCACCGCCACACCAGCACGAACGGGTGCGGACGAGAACGAACAAGAAAAGTCAGCGGGGCAAAGTCACCCGGATGCACGACCCGGGGTCCACCACGGCGATCGTGCCGCCGTGCAGGTCCACCACCCACCGGGCGATGGCGAGCCCGAGCCCGGTCCCGCCACCGCCCGCCCTCTCCCCTCGGGTGAACCTCTCGAAGATCCGGGACCGGTCGGCGACCGCGATCCCCGGCCCCTCGTCCCGGACCTCCAGCACCACGCACGCTCCGGACGCGTACCCGGACACGGACACCAACCCCCCGGTGGGTCCGTGCCGGGCCGCGTTGTCCACCAGGTTCACCAGCACCTGGTGCAGCCGCTCCCCGTCGGCGAGAACGGTCAGGTCGCCGGGAACGTCGATCGAGAACGAGGCGGCGGGCGCGGCCACCGCGGCCTCCGCCACCACATCCGCCACCAGCGACGACACCGACAGCGTCTCCCGGTTCAGCGACAGCACCCCGGCGTCGATCTTCGACAGGTCGAGCAGTTCGGTGACCAGCCGCCCCAGCCGCTCGGTCTGGGCGAGGGCCGTCCGCATGGTCGCGGCATCAGGGGCAGCGACCCCGTCCACCACGTTCTCCAGCACCGCCTGCAACGCGGAGATCGGAGTCCGCAGCTCGTGCGACACGTTCGCGATCAGCTCACGCCGCTGCTGGTCGGCCGCGGCCAGATCCGAAGCCATCACCGTGAACGCCTCCGCGAGCTGGCCGACCTCGTCGGACGACGTGGCCCGCACCGAACGCGAGTAGTCACCGGAGGCCATCGACCGCGCCGCGGAGGTCATCTCCCGCAACGGCGAGGTCATGCCGTGCGCGAGCAGCTGCGAGGTCAGCAGCCCCAACACCAGCGCGATCAAAGTGGTCCGCGGCGGCAGCCACCCCGTCACGTAGCGGAAGTACGCGAACGACACGCACCCGGACACCACGATCACGATGCCGAGCTTGAGCTTGATCGACCGCACCGAGTCCAGCGGACGCGGCAGCATGTCGATCAGCTCGAGCACCCGTCTCATCGCGGTACCTCCAGCGCGTACCCGACGCCGTGCACGGTCCGGATGAGGTCGGCGCCGAGCTTGCGGCGCAGCGCCTTCACGTGCGAGTCGACCGTCCGCGACGACGCTCCCTCGTGCCACCCGCACGCCTCCGCCAGCAGGCGCTCCCGTGCCTGCACGGCGGAGGGGCGTTCGGCCAGGAACACCAGCAGGTCGTACTCGGTCGGCGTCAGGTGTGCCTCGACGCCCGAACGCGACACCCGCCGCGACGACAGGTCGATGAGCAGGTCGCCCAGCTCCAGCGACCGCGACGACACCGCACGGGACACGCGGCGCAGCAGCACGTGCACACGTGCGGCCAGTTCGCGCATCGAGAACGGCTTCGTCAGGTAGTCGTCGGCCCCCACGGCGAGCCCGACCAGCAGGTCGGTCTCGTCCCCCCGCGCGGTCAGCATCAGCACGGGCACCGACCGCGACGCCTGGATCCGCCGGCACACCTCGAGCCCGTCGTACCCCGGCAGCATCACGTCGAGAACCACCAGGTCAGGACCGAAGGCGGCCGCCATGGCCACCCCGGACGGACCGTCGTGCGCCACGGCCACCTCGAACCCCTCCGCCCGCAGCCGCGCGGCCACGGACTCGGCGATCGTGATGTCGTCCTCCACGACGAGCACCCTGCGCTGACCTGTCATGGCGGCGACTTTATGGGTATGTCGTGGAGGACGCCGGGACAAGTTGTGAAGATCGTGTGCAGACCTGCGAGGTAGGTTCGCACCATGAACGTCCTCGAAGCGGTCCTGGAGAGGATCACCTACGCCAACGAGGACAACGGCTACACCGTCGCCAAGGTCGACACGGGCCGCGGTGACCTGGTCACGGTCGTCGGCGCGCTGCTCGGGGCGCAGCCGGGCGAGTCCATCCGCATGCGCGGCACGTGGGGCTCGCACCCGCAGTACGGCAAGCAGTTCCACGTCGACGACTACACGACGATCCTGCCCGCGACGATCCAGGGCATCCGCCGCTACCTCGGGTCCGGCCTGATCAAGGGCATCGGGCCGGTGCTCGCGGACAAGATCGTCACCCACTTCGGCGTCAGCGCCCTCGACGTCATCGAGAACGAACCCGAGCGCCTGATCGAGGTCCCCAAGCTCGGCCCGAAGCGCACCAAGCTCATCGCCGACGCGTGGGAGGAGCAGAAGGCCATCAAGGAGGTCATGGTCTTCCTCCAGGGCGTCGGCGTCTCCACGAGCCTCGCCGTCCGCGTCTACAAGCAGTACGCGGACAAGTCCATCGACGTCGTCCGGGACGAGCCGTACCGGCTGGCCGCGGACGTCTGGGGCATCGGCTTCAAGACCGCCGACGTCATCGCGAAGGCCGTCGGCATCCCGCACGACAGCCCGCAGCGCGTCAAGGCAGGCCTGCAGTTCACGCTCTCCGAGGCCACCACCGACGGCAACTGCTACCTGCCCGAACAGGCCCTCATCGCGGACGCCATCAAGATCCTCCAGGTCGACACCGGCCTGGTCATCGACTGCCTCGCCGAACTGGTCGAGGAGGAGGGCGTGGTCCGGGAGGAGCTCCCGGACGACGAGATCGCCATCTACCTGGTCCCGTTCCACCGCGCCGAGATCTCGATGGCGGCCCAGCTCAAACGCCTGCTGCACGCCGACACCGACCGCATGCCGAGCTTCGCCACCGTCGACTGGGACAAGGCCTTCGCCTGGCTCGGCACCGACCTCGAGGAACACCAGGCCGCGGCGGTCAAGCTGGCCCTCACGCAGAAGGTCGCCGTGCTCACCGGCGGCCCCGGCTGCGGCAAGAGCTTCACGGTCCGCTCGATCGTCCGGCTCGCCCAGGCGAAACGCGCCAAGATCGTCCTGGCCGCCCCGACCGGACGTGCCGCGAAGCGCCTCACCGAACTGACCGGCCACGAGGCCCGCACCGTCCACCGCCTGCTCGAACTTAAGCCCGGCGGCGACGCGGCGTACGACCGCGACCACCCGCTCGACGCCGACCTCGTGGTCGTGGACGAGGCCTCGATGCTGGACCTGTTGCTGGCCAACAAGCTCGTGAAGGCCGTCCCGCCCGGCGCGCACCTGCTGCTCGTCGGCGACGTCGACCAGCTGCCGTCCGTCGGCGCGGGGGAGGTGCTGCGGGACGTGCTGGCGCAGGGCAGCCCGGTCCCGAACGTCCGGCTCACGCACATCTTCCGCCAGGCCCAGGAGTCCGGCGTCGTCACGAACGCCCACCGCATCAACAGCGGCGACTACCCGATCGTCCAGGGCATGCCGGACTTCTTCCTCTTCAGCACCGACGAGGCGGAGGAGGCGGCGAACCTGACCGTCGACGTCGTCGCGAACCGCATCCCGCGCAAGTTCCGGCTCGACCCGCGCAAGGACATCCAGGTCCTCGCCCCGATGCACCGCGGCCCGGCGGGTGCAGGCGCGCTCAACACCGTGCTCCAGGAAGCCCTCACGCCGTCGCGCGACAACCTGCCCGAGAAGCGGTTCGGCGGCAGGGTGTTCAAGCTCGGCGACAAGGTCACGCAGATCCGCAACAACTACGACAAGGGCAAGAACGGCGTCTTCAACGGCACGCTGGGCGTCGTCATCGCCCTCGACGCCGTCGAGCAGAAGCTGACGATCCGCACCGACGAGGACGAAGAGGTCGACTACGAGTTCTCCGAGCTGGACGAGCTCAGCCACGCCTACGCCATGACCATCCACCGGTCACAGGGCAGCGAGTACCCGTGCGTGGTCATCCCGATCACGACCAGCGCGTGGATGATGCTGCAGCGCAACCTGCTCTACACCGCCGTCACGCGCGCGAAGAAGCTCGTCGTGCTCGTGGGCAGCAAGCGGGCGATCGGCCAGGCCGTGCGCACGGTCGGGGCGGGCCGCCGCCACACGGCGCTGGCCCACCGCCTGAGGACCGCGCAGGCGTTCTGACGTTTCGTCAGTCCATGCTGCGCACGATGGTCGGCTCCAGCCCCTCGTCGTCGTCCGTGAGAGAACCGCGCCAGGGGAAGGAGATCTCAGCGACACCGTCGTTGTAGAGATGGTCCATGGCTTGCGCTCCCACTTCTTCCGGGTCTGGTGTGTGCGAACCTCGCTGTCCGTCGAGTCGGTTTCGGCTTCACTGCGCAATAACCGCTGCGGTGCTGACCCAAATGGTATTGATTTTCGTCACATCGCGCCAAGTGGACCCGATCGGCGTCTCAAGGACCGGACGGTAATCATCCGGTCGGTCGAACGGAGTGGCGGCGATCGGCCGAACGGCCCATCATCGTCGATCATGCGGACCGCCGTCGCCCTGCTCGCCTGCCTGGCCCTCCTCCTCAGCCCCGCAGCGGCTCCGGCGGAAGGTCCACAAGCGACACACGTGCTGCGCGTCCCCGCGCCGATGGGCGATGCCGCGCAACGGTTGCTGAGCCTCGGGTACGACGTCCTGGAACAGCGCGACGGCGACGACCTGTTCGTGGTCGGCGACCCGCGGACCGCGGACGAGCTCCGCTCCGACGGGTTCGCGTCCACCGTGGAGAAGGTGATGCCCCCGTCGCAACGGCAGCAGCGTTCCCTCGCGGACACGACCTACTACGGCGGCTACCGCACGATCACCGCGCACCTGGCCCACCTCGACGAGGTGGCGAAGGCGCACCCCGGCCTCGCGACCGTCGTCGACTACGGCGACTCCTGGCGCAAGACGCAGGGCAGCGGCGGCTACGACCTCAAGGCCATATGCATCACCAGGAAGAACCCAGGTGACTGCGCACTCACGCCCACCGCGCCGAAGCCGCGCTTGTTCGTGATGGGCCAGCTGCACGCCAGGGAGATCACGACCGGCGACATGGCGTGGCGCTACGTCGACGACCTGGTCGGCTCGCCGGACCTCACCGCGATGCTGTCCGAACTGGAGGTCTGGGTCGTCCCGATCGCCAACCCGGACGGCGTCGAGATCGTCGAGTCCGGCGGTGACACCCCCGTCCTGCACCGCAAGAACGCCAACGGCACCTGCACCTCCGGTCCGCGCGGCGTCGACCTCAACCGCAACGCCGGCTCGCACTGGGGAGAGGTCGGCTCGTCCAGGAACAAGTGCGCCGAGACCTACCAGGGCCCGCGCGCCGACTCCGAGGCCGAGGTGCAGGCGCTGGAGTCGTTGTGGCGCAAGCTCTACCGCGACACCCGCGCGCCCGGCGACACGGCGGCGGCCTCCGCCGACACGACCGGCGCCGTGATCTCCATGCACAGCTACGGCGACTACGTGCTCTTCCCGTGGGGCTGGAGCACGCAGAAGACGGGCAACGACGCCGCGTTGCGCAAGATGGCGAACGACATGGCCGCGCGGTCCGGATTCACCGCAGGCCAGCCGGGCGAGGTGCTCTACAACTCGTCGGGTGCCACCGACGACTGGGTGTACGACGACCTGGGCGTGCCGAGCTTCGTCTGGGAGATCGGCGCGAGCTCCGGCCGGTGCGGTGGCTTCCTGCCGCCGTTCTCGTGCCAGGCGGACGTGCATTGGCCGAAAGTGCGTCCCATGCTCGTTTCGGCCATGAATGCAGCAAAGCGCCCGTACTGACGCGTTGTGGGGGCATGCGGAAACGCTTGCTCGTCACCGTCGCCGCCTTCGGCCTGCTCTTCACCGGGACCGCGGTCGCCGATGACACCGGAGTCGACCGCGGGACCGTCCAGGAAGGCCTCGACGAACTGGTCGCGGTCGGGGTCGCCCAGGGCACCCAGGCCCGGATCACCGACGGCCGGACCCGCTTCACCGCGCGGTCCGGCACCGCCGAGAGGAACGATCCGCGCCCCGTCCCGCTGAACGGCCGCTTCCGCGCGGGGAGCATCACCAAGTCCTTCACCTCGACCACCGTGCTGCACCTGGCCGGCGAGGGGAGGATCTCGCTGGACGCGCCCGTCGACCGCTACCTGCCCGGCCTGGTCGACCGCCGGATCACCGTCCGCCACCTGCTCCAGATGACCGGCGGGCTCTACAACTACACCGACGCGCTCGCGTTCGACCCGCAGGGCTTCGAGGAGGTCCGGTACCGGCAGTGGGAGCCGCGGGAACTCGTCGAGATCTCCACGAGCAGGCCGCTCGACTTCGAACCCGGCACGAAGTGGAACTACTCCAACACCAACTACGTCGTCCTCGGCCTGCTCATCGAGCAGGTGACGCGCCAGCCGTACGAGAGGGTCGTCGAACAGCGCATCCTGAAGCCGTTGCGCCTCAACGACACCACGTTCCCGGGCGGCGACACGGAGATCCGCGGCCCGCACGCCCACTCGTACGGCATCGTGAACGGACGCGCGATCGACACCACCCGTTGGAACCCGTCCGTCTTCTGGGCCGCCGGTGACGTCATCACGACCACCCGCGACCTCGACACCTTCTACACCGCCCTGCTCACCGGCAAGCTGCTCGAACCGGCCCAGCAGAGCGAACTCACGAAGACCACCGCCGTCAGCACGGACTACGGCCTGGGCGTCTTCGTGGAGAAGGCCCCGTGCGGCACCACGATCATCGGCCACCCCGGTGGCGTGCCGGGCTTCTCGACCTACGCCTACTCGACCCCGGACCTCCAGCGCCGCGTGGAGCTCTCCCTCTCCGCGGGCGTCGGCACCGGCGACCCGGCGAACGCCTACGGCAAGCTGATCAACGAGATCTTCTGCTGATCGGACCAGGGGTCATCCCCCCGGTGCCGGCCGTCTTCCCGGCAGGACCCCTAGGGACCGCGTGCGACTCCAGGTGGATGCGGAGCCGTGCCCCGCCTCGATTTGCTGTGGGGCATGGGGATTCGATTGGCAGCAACAGCAACAGCAACCGCGGCGAGCCTGCTGGTCCTGACCACCGGGGGCGTCGCGTCGGCCGACACGTCGAGCGCGGACCGCGCGGTCGTCCAGCAGGCCCTGGACGAGATCACGCGGAGCGGCGCCGCACTCGGCGTGCAGGCGAGAGTCGTGGACGGGCGGCAGCGCTTCACCGCCACGTCCGGCAAGGCCGACCTGAACGGCACCCGCCCGGTGCCGGACGACGGCAGGTTCCGCGTCGGCAGCATCACCAAGACGTTCGTGTCGACGGTGCTGCTGCAACTGGCGGGGGAGGGGAAGCTCGACCTGGACGCGCCGGTCGTCCGCTACCTGCCCGGCCTGGTCGACCAGCGGATCACCGTCCGCCAGGTCCTGCAGCACACGAGCGGGCTCTTCAACTACACCAACGCGTTGCCGCTCAGCCCGGAGGAGTTCGAGAAGATCCGCTACAAGCACTGGTCGCCGCAGGAGCTCCTCGCGCTCGCCACGGCCCAGCCGCTCGACTTCGAGCCCGGCACGCAGTGGAACTACTCCAACACCAACTACGTCGTCGCCGGCCTGCTGGTCGAGAAGCTCACCGGCAAGCCCTACGAGAAGGCCGTCGAGCAGCGGATCCTGAAGCCGTTGCGGCTCAGGGACACCGAGGTGCCCGGCGACGACCCGAACATCCACGGCCCGCACGCCCGCGCCTACTGGACCGTGGCGGGCAAGCCGTCCGACATCACCCGCATCAACCCGTCGGTCGCCTGGGCCGCCGGCGAGATGATCTCCACGACCCGTGACCTCGACACGTTCATCACCGCGTTGTCGAAGGGTGAGCTGCTCAAGCCCGCTCAACAGGCCGAGATGAGCAGGACCACGGCCGTGAGCCCGCAGTACGGACTCGGCCTGCAGGTCGAGACCCTGCCGTGCGGCACGAAGGTGTGGGGCCACGGCGGCGGCATCCCCGGCTACTCGTCGCAGCTGCTGTCGACGCCGGACAGCAAGAAGCGCTTCGAGCTCAACGCCACCAGCGGACCCACCGAGGGCAACCCGGGAGACGCGTTCAACAAGCTGCTCACCGAGGTCTTCTGCTGATTTCCGGGCAAAACAAAAGGGGAGCTGGGTTGACCCAGCTCCCCTCCCGGCGTTTAGAAGATCACCCGAGGGCGTTCTTCATCGCGGTGATCAACTCTCCGTTCGCGGTGTCACCCGTGAGCTCCCAGAAGAACGCTCCACCGAGACCCTGGCTGCGGGCCCACTGGATCTTGCTGGTGATCGTCTGCGGGGTGTCGTAGCTCCACCACTGGCCGTTGCAGAACGCGTAGGCAGTGCCGGCGATGGTGCCGGTGGCGGGGCACTTCGTCTTGAGGACCTTGTAGTCCTCGATGCCCGGCTCGAACGTGCCCGGAGCCGGACCGGTCGCCGTGCCACCGGGGGCCGCCTGCGTCACGCCCGTCCAGCCGCGGCCGTAGAAGCCGATGCCGAGCAGGAGCTTGCTGGCGGGAACGCCCTTCGAGCGCAGCTTCGAGATCGCGGCCTCGGAGTTGAAGCCGGCGGTCGGGATGCCGTTGTACGACGTCAGCGGGGAGTGCGGAGCCGTCGGGCCCTGAGCCGCCCACGCACCGAAGTAGTCGTAGGTCATGACGTTGTACCAGTTGAGGTACTGCGACGCGGGGCCGTAGTCGGCAGCGTCGATCTTGCCGCCGGCGGAGCCGTCAGCCGTGATCGCCGCGGTGACGAGGAAGTTCTGGCCGAACTTGTTGCGCAGCGCCTGAGCCATGTTCGCGAACGCGGCCGGGCCGCTCGTGTCGCAGGACAGGCCACACGCGTTCGGGTACTCCCAGTCGATGTCGATGCCGTCGAACAGACCGGCCCAGCGCGGGTCCTTCAGCAGGTTGTAGCAGGAGTCGACGAACGCGGGCAGGTTGCGCGACGCCTCACCGAAGCCACCGGACCAGGTCCAGCCACCGAAGGAGTACAGGACCTTGAGGTGCGGGTACTTCTTCTTCAGCTTGAGCAGCTGGTTGAAGTTGCCGCGCACCGGCGCGTCCCACGTGTCAGCGACGCCGTCGACGCTCTCCGCCGCCGTCATCGACTTCTCGATGGCGGGGAAGGTCTCGCCGATGGTGCACTTGCCGCCGACCACGTTGCCGAACGAGTAGTTGATGTGCGTGAGCTTCGACGCCGAACCCGAGGTGTCGATGTTCTTCACCTGGTAGTTGCGCGCCGGGTAGACACCCCACTCCGCGAAGTAGCCCAGGTTGATCTTCCCCGGAGGCGGGGGCGGGCCGGTCGTCGTCGTGGTCGTCGTAGTGGTGGTGGTCGACGTCGTGGTCGACGTCGTCGTGGTGGTCGTCGGGTTCGTCCCGCCGGCCTCACACGAACCACCGTTGAGCTTGCAGTTGGTCGGCGCACCGAACGTGCCGGAGTAGGCGCCGTTGAAGCCGAAGCTCACCGACCCGCCCACGCCGATGTTGCCGTTCCAGGTGTTCTTGACCGTGACGGTCTGGCCGCTCGTCGTGTACGAGCCGTCCCACAGCGACGTGACGCGGTGGTTGGCCGGCAGCGTGAACTCGACGGTCCACGACGTCAGGGCCGCCGTGCTGTTGTTCGTGATCGTGTACTTGCCCTCGAAGCCCGTTCCCCAGTCCGAACCCTTGGAGAACGTGGCGGAAACGCCACCGGCACCGCTCGCGGCGGGCACGACGACGATTCCGAGGACCATCGCGGCGACTGCCGCGAAGAGAGCAGCTAGATGCCATCGGAACTTGGACATCGGTCTCCTCAGTCGCAGGGGGTACCGGAACGATGTGGTTTAGACCACTCGAAGGTCAAGGTCTAGACCTCTGCCGTCACTCGAATGGAGCAGTTCGAAAACGGTTTAGTAGGGCTGGGATGTCCGGTTCCGGTCTACTTGGTTAACCATTGGAGGGTTTCCGAGACGACAGCCCTTCGGGTCGAGTTCTGGTGCGGTGACTGCGCAAAGAGGACGGTCGGCCCCAACTTCGTTCCATGCCAAAGCGTTTCTCCACGGCGCGCGGCCGCGAGTTCGGCGACGCGGTACGGGCCGCGCTCTCCGCCACGGGCATGACCGCGCGCGAGATCTGCGAGAAGATCGGTTGAGATCCAGGCAAGCTCTCCGACCTGCTGCACGGCAAGGGCGGCTGCACGGAGGTGGATCTGGCGGTGTTGCTCAGCTTCTGCCGCATCGATCCAGAAGAGCGTGACCACCTGTTGCGCCTCTTCCGCGAGCCCGACGTGAAGGTCTGGTGGCAGCACTTCGCCGACCAGCAGGCGTTCCGGATCCGCACCTTCCTCGAACACCTCTGGAAGGCCAGGGAGTTCGTGGTCTGGCAGCCGCTCGTGATCCCCGGCCTGCTGCAGATCCCCGACTGCCTTCGAGCGATCGCGGCGGAGACCGTCGGCCTCCCCGCCGACGAGATCGAAGACCGGGTCAGGTCCCGCCTCGCGATGCAGGAGGTCTTCCGGCAACGGCTCGACTGCACGTTCTACCTCCACGAGCAGGTGCTGTGGACGCAGGCAGGCGGTGAAGAGGTCGTGCGCGCGCAGCTGCACCACCTGCTGCAGATGTCCGTGCGGCCGTACATCCACCTTCGAATCATGCCGTTCTCCGCCGGTGCGCATGCCGGTATGGCGGGCAGCTTCGACCTGCTGCGGTTCGACCGGATCGAGCCCGTGATCTTCCTCGAAGCCGAGAACTCCTGCCTGGTCGTCGAGCGCAAGGACTCCGTCAGGGACTACGAGGACATCATCAAGGCACTCGATCGGAAGGCCTTGGACGAGGAGGAATCCCGGCAGCTGATCACCCGGCTCGCGGCACGAGGAATCGGTCCGGAGGCGGAGCCGAGGCACTCCCGCCACGCTGGCGCAGGGGTCCCCCGCTAGGGGTCCCCTGATTCAATTATCCCAGCCAGGTCTGACACTTCTCGGTCCTCGCGCACCGCTCCTGCCCGCCTCCCCGCAGCGGCCGGCAAGTTCGCACCATCGGGTCAAACCCCCTGGTCCGCCGCGCACCCCCGCCCCCACCGCCCCAACCATGATCAGGTGACGCTCCTCGCCACCGTCTTCAACCTCGACGGCACCCTCGTGGACAGCACCGCGACCTGGAACCAGGTCATCAGCGCCGTCGCCGCCCGCCACGACCGCTCCTGGACCCGCGCCGACTGGGCCGCGATCCAGGGCAGGACGACCTGGGGCGCCTACCTCGCCGACCGGTGCGACGGCCTGACGCCGGAGCGGGCGGTCTCCGAGTGCGTCGACGGCATGGTCGACGCGATCGCGCGCGGCTCGTTCGGGCTGCAGCCGGGGGCCGCGGAACTGGTCGCCCTCGCGGCGGAGCTGGGGCCTGTCGGCCTGGTGTCGGCGGCGCCGCGCCGGTACGTGCGGGCGGCCGCGTCGGCGTCCGGGATCCTGCGGCACGTGCAGGTGATCGTGAGCGGCGAGGACGTCCAGAACGGCAAGCCCGCGCCCGATCCCTACCTCGTGGCGGCGCGCAAGCTGGGGCTGGAGCCTGGGCAGTGCCTCGCGGTCGAGGACTCGGAGCCGGGCGTCCGGTCGGCGCACGCGGCCGGGATGACCGTGCTCGCGATCACGAGCGCGCACACCGAGGCGGCACAGCACGTTCCGGACGCCAAGCTGGCCGCCAAGGCGATGTGCCGGCTGTGGGTCGACGTCTACGCGCTCAACCGATAGCCCGCTCCGCACCCCACGCGGCGACGTCCTCGCGGCTCTGCAGGCCCAGCTTCTCGCGCAGCCGCAGCAGTCGCGAGGCCACGGTGCGCACGGAGACGTTCAGGCGGTTCGCGATCTGCTGGTTGGTCAGGCCCGTCGCGAGCAGCGCGATCACGCGGCGCTCGTGGTCGTCCAGCGCGTCGAACGCGGCCTCCGTGCGGTCCAGCCACACCTCGTCCTGGATGAACGCCTCGGTCTCCGCGGCGGTCAACGGCGTGCTGACGGCTTCTGCGCGCGCAACGGGGAGCATCAGCCGTGCGGCGCGCATAGCCCCTGCGACCTTCTCCGACCAGAACGGGTTCGGCACCACACCGACAGAGCGGCGCATCGCCCGTCCGGTCGCTTCCAGCCGTAGCGCGCGCTCGGCCTGACCGCGCATCAACGCGACCACGGCCAAACCCTCCAACGCGTCGGGTGCGGTCAACGGGTTGATGCCGTCCATGCGCAACGCCTCCTGGAACGCGTGCGCCGACTCGTCCAGGTCGCCCTGCACCAACGCGACGGCGCCGCGTGTGTTCAGAGCGGAGGCGATGCGCGCGGGGACGCCCGACGCGCGCGAGATGGGCAACGCGGACATGACGTTCGCCTCGGCGCGTTCGTGCTTGCCGAGAAACAAGGCCGTACGCGCTGAATCGACCAACACCTGCGCCCGCGCGAGGGGCTCGCCCAACAACTCGGCGACCCTCAGGCACTCCGTGTTGTTCTTGTCCGAGGCCTCCCACTCGCCCGAATACCGCTGCACGGCCGCCAACGTGCTGCGGCAGCTCATCGCCAGTGCCGTCGAGTTCGCGGGCACGAGCCGTGACGCCTCACCGGACAGCTCCACGGCCTCGGCGTGGTCGCCCTGCTCGGCCGCGAACCGGGCCGCGTGGTTCAGGGCCACGCACCGGTAGTCGTCGCGCGTGGACGGCCGCCGCAGCGCGTCCCGCAGCAGCACACGCGCCTGGCCGAGCCGTCCGCGCCGGGCGGTGCAGTCGGCCAGCGCCGCCGTGAGCAGCAGCAGGCGTTCGTCGGCGCGGTCGGCCGCCCACTCGACCGTGCCGAGCAGGCTGTCGACGTGGTCGTCGAGCTTGCGCTGCACGTCCGCGGGCATCGACAGCGGCGTGGTGAGCAGCGCGTCCGACAGGTCGGTGAACCAGCGGGCCAGCGCCTCGTAGGCGGTGTCGAGCTCGCCCGCCGCCAGCAGCTTCTCCCTGGCGTGCAACCGGATCGTCTCCAGCTGCCGGAACCGGGTCGTGCCGGGGACAGCAGTCAGCAACGACTTGGCCTGCAGCCGGGACAGCACGTCCAGCACGGGTTCCACCGAGCGTTCCGACGTGCAGACCTCGTTGGCCGCCGCCAGGTCGAAGCCGCCGTCGAACACCGACAGCCGCCGCAGCGCGAACTGCTCGTCCGGCTCCAGCAGCCGGTAGCTCCAGTCGATGGCCTCGCGCAACGAGCTCTGGCGCGACGGCGACTTGCGGCAGCCCAGCGTCAGCAGCTCCAGCGGCTCGTCCATGCGGTCGCAGATGTCCGTGACCGGCAACAACCGCACCCACCGCGCCGCGAGTTCGATCGCGAGCGGCATTCCCTCCAACCGCGCGCACAGCAACGCGACCGCGGCGGTGTTGGACGGCGTCAGCCGGAAGTCGGGCTTGCGCTCGCGAGCCCTGTCCACGAACAGCTTCACGGCCTCGGACCGGGGCGCCGCCGTCGTGACCAGGTCCCGGTCCGTCGAGGGAACGGGCAGGCCCTCGACGTGGAAGCTGACCTCGCCGGTGATCCACAGCGCCTCGCGGGAGGTGGCGAGGACGCGCACGCCGGGGCAGCGGTTCAGCAGCGTGTCGGTGAGTTCGGCGCACGTGTCGAGGAGGTGCTCGCAGTTGTCGAGGACCACGAGCGCCTTCATGTTCACGAGCGTCTCGACCACGGTGTCGCGCAACGGTTCGTCGGACCGCGCGACCACTCCGAGCGCGTCGGCGAGGGCCGGCACGACGTCTCGAGAGGCGGTGATCTCGCCCAGCTCGACCAGCAGGACCCGGTCCGTCCGCCCGCGCCTGAGCCGGCCCGCCGCCTCCAGCGCGAGCCTCGTCTTGCCCGCACCCGCACTGCCGACGACCGTAACGAGACGATGCCGGCGCAGCAGCTGGTCGATCTTCGACAGCTCCTGCTGGCGCCCGACGAACGTGTCGCGCGCGGCGGGCAGGTTCGACAGCACGCGCAGGTTCTGCCTGGTCGCGGGTGCTGCCGCGGACACGGTGACGCGGCGGCGATACGCCCGTTGGCGGCACGCGTTGGAACAGTAGGACCTGCGTTGCTCGGAGGTGGCGGGAGGCATCGTGCCGTCGCACAGCGCGCAACGCCCGTTGCTGGTCATGAGTCCCTTTCCTCCAGCCGTAACGGCAGGGTGTTCCTGTCTCGGTCCGGCGTTGCTGCAGGTGGTGCGTGGTGAAGCGTCCCGTGCGAGCCGTTACGGCTTGGTACGACCGAGACGGTTCGCAACCTCTTCGTTATGCCTGCCTTCCCGCCGTGCTCGTTCGGGAACAAACTGGAAGCTGGTCCGGTCTGACAGGGAGTCCGCATGACGTTGACGACGAGCACTTCGTGGGCGAGCGCAGGTCTGCAACTGGTGGACAAACCGCGCACGATCACCGTCGGCATCGCCGACGACCAGGTGCTGATCCGCACCGGCGTCCGCGGTGTGCTGGAACGGTCCGGCGGCGTCGTGGTCGTCGGTGAAGCCGGTGACGGCGGTGGCGCGCTCGAAATGGCGCGGCGGCAACGCCCGCAGGTGCTGCTGATGGACGCGTCCATGCCCGGCATGGAGGGCCTCGCGGCCGTGCGGATGGTGCGCAGGCACGTGCCCGGCACGCAGGTGATCATGCTGTGCACGCCCGAGACGGAGGAGTTGCTCTTCCCCGCGCTGCGGGCCGGCGCGGCCGGATTCCTCTTCAAGAACGGCGAACCCGCCGCGCTGGTGAACGCCGTGCGCGCCGTCGCCGCCGGAGAGGCGATGCTCTCGCCGTCCGCCACGCGCGCGTTGATCGACCACTTCACCGGTGCCGACTCGGAACGCCGTGACGCCGCACGCAGCCGCATCAGCCTGCTGACCCGACGCGAGCAGGAAGTGCTCGTGTACCTGGCGCAGGGCATGGCGAACGCACGCATCGCACGGCTCATGTACCTCTCGGAAGGGGCCATCAAGGCCCACGTCAGCCGACTGCTGACGAAACTCCGGTGCGACAACCGCGTACAGGCCGCTCTCATCGCACGCGACGCCGCCCTTCCCTGCTGAACCCGACAACTGCTGCAACGGCGCTGCGGCCAGCCTAGCCACGGATTTTCACGCGGCGAAGCAGGTCCACCCGGTTGGCCCCGTCCGGATTGATGTCGCTTTCCCGCCAGCGTCTCGACAGGAATGGCGTCATGCTGGTCGGCATGCGGCTGAGCACGTTCTCGGAACGGTTGTCCTTTCAATCACCTCTGTGTCCCGACAACCTGTTCGGCCACCTCATCGCCACCGCCGTTCCCGGCGTGGAGGAGTGGCGCGACGGTGTCTACCGGCGAACCTTGCGACTCCCTTGCGGTTTCGGTATCGCCTCTCTGAAACCGTTCCCGGATCACGTCGCCTGCACGCTGGAACTGTCCGACCCTCGCGATTCGGCCACAGCTCTGGACCTTTGCCGGTTTCTGCTGGACCTCGACGCCGATCCATTGGTGGTGGATGCCGCGTTGTCCGCGGATCCCCTTTTGGCGCCGCTTGTTTCCGCCGCACCTGGCCGCCGTGTGCCGCGCACGGTGGACGGCGCGGAGTTCGCGATCCGCGCCGTGCTGGGTCAGCAGGTCTCGACGAAGGCCGCGCGCACGCACGCCGCACGGCTCGTGGCCGCCTACGGCACGCCGGTGGGGGACCTGTTCTCGTTCCCGCTGGCGTTCGACGTCGGTGAGCTGGCGGTGCCGGAGTCGCGCCGCCGCACGATGGCGGCCCTGCTCGGTGCACTGGAGTCCGGTTTGGACCTGTCTCCCGGCGCCGATAGGGCCGTGGCACGCGAATGGCTCCTGTCGCTGCCCGGCTTCGGCCCGTGGACCGTCGAGACGATCCTGATGCGCTCCCTGGGGGACGACGACGCGTTCCTGCCGACCGACCTCGGCATCCGGCTGGCCGCGGAGGCGCTGGGCCTGCCGACGACGCCGGCCGCGCTGCTCAGGCGTTCGGAGGCGTGGCGGCCGTGGCGGGCGTACGCGGTGCAGCACCTGTGGGCGACCGGTGATCACGAGGTGAACCGAATCCCGGCCTGACCTGCACGCTCGAGTACATCGCCGTCGAGCCGTCCCGCACGAAGCCGGGCAACGGCGGTGGGTCCTGCGCAAACCCTTGCAGGGACTCGAAAACGTCGAGCGCCGTGGCCGGGCGGTCGCCGGGGTCCTTGGCCAGCAGCCGTTGCACGACGGGGTCGAGCGCGCTCCCGGTCCTCGGTGGCGCTTCCTTGACGTGCTTGTCGAACACCGCGTAGGCCGTCGGACCGGTGAACAGCTGTTCACCTGCGATCATCTCGTGCAGCACGCAGCCCAGCGCGTACAGGTCGCTGCGCGGCTCGGCGACCCCGCGCTGGATCTGTTCGGGCGCCATGTAGCTGGGGGTGCCGAGGATCTGGCCCGCCCGGCTGAACGGGGCCACGTCACTCTCCTTGAGCAGCGCGAGGCCGAAGTCGAGCACCTTCACCGCGCCGTCCGGGCACAGCATCAGGTTGGTGGGCTTGAGATCGCGGTGGCAGATGCCTTCCTCGTGCGCGGCGGCCAGCACCGCGGCGGCCTGCGCGGCGATGTTCGCGGCCCAGGCCTCCGGCAGCGGGCCGAACTCGCCGACCAGGTCGGCCACCGTGACGCCGTCGACGAACTGCATGACCTGGAACAGGCGCTGCTCGAACGTCCCGAAGTCGTACAGGACGGGCACTCCGGGGTGCTCGAGCTTCGCGACGATCCGCGCCTCGCGCGCGAACCGTTGCGCCACCTCGTCATCACTGCCGGGCAGGCGCAGCAGCTTGACCGCGACACGCCGGTCCAGGCGCAGGTCGCGGCCCTCGTGCACGGCACCCATGCCACCCCGCCCCAGCGGCAGGTCGTCGATCTCGTAGCGGTCGGCGATCAGCACGCGGGAAGCCTAACTCTCACGCCGGCCCGATCCGTCCGCCCAGCAGGCCCGCGTACCCGAGCCCGACCAGGTGCGCGGCCTCCGCCAGCCCGTCCTCCAGTGCCTTGAGCTGCCTGAACGTCCGGCCGTAGCGGCGTTGCTCGTCGATCGGCAGCGACGGGACCTGCGTCCTCCTGACGTCGAGCCGAGTGGACCCGGTGGGGGTGCGGGCGAACGCGGCCCGGAGCACGCCTTCGAGGAAGTCGGGGTCGAGCCTGCGCGGGTCGATCTCGTACGTCGCGCCGGTGGGGGAGGTGACGACGTGCTTGCCGGGAGCGGCTTTGACCAGTTCACCGATCGTCGTCAGCGGGGGAGTTCCTTGTTCTCGCAGCTCGGGCAGCGGTGTGAGGGCGAACGTCGGCTGGGCCGCGAGGTAGGCGGACGCGTCGGTGCCGCTGCGGCGTGACGGGCTGAGGTCGACGTCGTCGTCGAGCAGGTCGATGACCCTCGTGTTGGGGTCGAGCGGGCCCGGTGTCTCGAGCAGCGCGATGTGTTCGGGCGCGCGGCCGACCGGGTTGCGCAGCAGCCACAGGTCGCGTCCCGGCTGCACGGTGACGACCGCCCGGACCGCGCCGGCGCGCAGCAGGTTGCCGCGGATGCGCTTGCCTGGCCTCCTGGACGCCGCCGCGGACGGCATCAGGACGGCGGCGAGCCCGCCCGGTTTCGTGAGCGACAGGCAGTGCTGCAACCAGGCCAGTTCGGGTTCACCGCGCGGCGGCAGGCCGTAGGTCCAGCGGGCGTCGCCGACCAGTTCCTCGTGCCCCCACGCGCGGTCGTGCCACGGCGGATCGCAGACGACCGCGTCGGCCTTCTCCTGGACGCCGTTGTGCCGCAGCGAGTCGCCGGTGAAGATCTGCGCGTTCGGCATCCTCCTGCGCGCGATGACCGCGGACACCGGATCGAGCTCCTGCCCGATCTTGTTCCGCGCCCGGGAGGCCTTGAGGAGGCTGCCGGTGCCGCAGGCCGGGTCGATCACCGTGTCGCCGTCGGTGGTGCTCAGCACGATGTCGACGACCTCGGGCGGAGTGGGGTTCAACAGCCGCGAATGCGCTTCGAGGTAGCGCTCGTGGAGGAACTCGAACGTCTCCGCGTCCGCGTCCGTGGCGGCGAGCGCCTCACCGAGCTTCAGGTCGTCGTGGGTCCGCAGCTGGGTCCACAACCTCTCGGCCGGCGACACCCGGAACGACTTCCCGTTGCGCTGCAACCACGACTCGACGTCCCGCAACAGGTACAACGGACTGGAGGCCGTCCCGCCGACCGGCGCGGGGAAGTCCTCGAACCGCCGCCGCCAGTTCGACACGGCCGCCCGCCCCACCTCGGCGAGGCGAGCAATGTCCCCGGCGCTGACAGTCTCATCCATGGTTCACAACCGTATTGCTTGTGAACTCACTTCACAACTGATCTACTGGGAACATGACACACGAGCTGCGCATCGCCGTGGCGACCGATCCGGGGCTCGTCCGCGAGCACAACGAGGACTCGGTCTACGTCCGCCAGGACCTGCAGGCAGTGGCGGACGGCATGGGCGGCCACGAGCACGGCGAAGTGGCAAGCGCACTCGCGGTCAACGTCCTGGCGGACTGGCAGGGCGACCTCGGCCCGGCGGTCGCGGAGATCGCCCGCAGACTCGACGCCGAAACCCCGGCGGGCGCGGGCACGACCCTGACCGCCATCCGCTGGGAGGGCCTCGCCTTCCAGCTGGCCCACATCGGCGACTCCCGCGCGTACGTGCTGCGGGAAGGCGAACTCCGCCAGCTCTCCCACGACCACACCATGGTCCAGGCCCTCGTGGACGCGGGCCGCATGACACCGGAGGAGGCCCTCGTCCACCCGCGCCGCGCGTACGTCCTGCGGGCCCTGCAGTCCGGCAACTCGCACGACCCGGACCTGACGTGGCACCAGGCCAAGGTCGAGGACCGCTACCTCCTGTGCAGCGACGGCCTCACCGACTACACGGACCTCGACGACGTGCACGAGATCCTGCTGTCCACAGAGGACGCGACCGAGGCGGCCTGGCAGTTGATCGCCCTGGCGAACGGCAACGGGGGGCCGGACAACATCACGTGCGTGATCGTGGACGTCGTCCGCAAGAAGTGGTGGCAGCGCTAAAGGCCTGCATGTCCCGCGCGGGTTCGCTGCGCTTCTCGCTGACCGCTGCTCGCCATTTCGGTACACCCCCGCCCTGCTGCCTCACGCTCTGCCGAGCCCCCGGCTGGCCGCTGCTTGCCGCACCGCTGACCTCTGTTCACCGCCTTCCCACGCTCCCGTACTGCCACCCCCCGGCTTGCTCGCCGTCGCTCGCCGCACCGCCGTGCCCTTGGCTCGACGCCGTTCGTTGACCGCCGCGCCCCGGTTCGCCGCAGCTCGCCACCGGCCGCCGCGCCCCGGCTCGCCACCGCCCACCTCGACCTTCGCGCAGCGCTCGCCGTGTCTCGCCCCCGTGTCTCGCCCCGCGCGCTCCGCATGCCCCTCGCGCATGGAAACGGCCCCCGGCGCATCGCGCCGGGGGCCGCAGCTCTACAGCGGCACTACAGGTTGGCCGGCATGCCCGACTCGTCGGCCGCCGCCGTCGAAGACCCGCTCAGCAGGTCCTTGACGATCTTGTTGGCCTCCTTGACGGCCGGCGTGATCATCTTGATCTTCACCTTGCCGTTGGTGAGCTTGCCGCCGACGTCGTACGTCTTGTCCTCGTTCGGCAGCGGCAGCGCCTGGCAGCCCGTGAACTGCTTGCGCGGGGTGATGCCCGTCTGGAAGTAGGCGACGATCGGGTCGTCGACGCAGTCCGTGTTGTACGGGAACAGGCCGTGCGAGCCCTCGTTGTCGACGCTGATCAGCTTGGCGCCCGGCAGCGCCTTCGCGGTGGCGAGGCCGCCCTCGTACGCGGTGGCGGCGTCGAGCTCGGACTGCGCGATCAGCAGGCGCGGGAACGTCTTCTTGTCCGGCTTCGGCATCGAGGTCTTGGCCGGCCAGTAGGCGCAGAGCGGCGTGCTCATGAACGGCGCGATGAACGGCGCGTTCACGGTCAGGTCCGCGAGCCAGTAGTTCCAGTAGTGCAGGTTCTGGTTCCACTGGCCGTCCTGGCAGCGGATCGCCTCGAACGACGCGTCCCAGGTCTCGACCTCGGCGGCGGCGGTCGTGGTCTTCACCGCGACGCGCTCCTTCTTGGCGATGGCGGCGAGCGCGTTGTTCTTGGCCTTCGCGATGAACGCCTTGTTCTCGTCGGTGAGGCCCGGGATCGTCAGCATCTTCGCGACGATCTGCTCGACCTTCTCCGACGACGAGGCGGTGCCCTCGGTGGCGGCGGCGTCGATCACGGACGCCACGGCGGACGCGGCCACGTGGTACTGCGAGGTGTCGTACATGGCCGGGATCACGAACCACGCGACGAACAGCTGCCCGACGAACTCACGGGTGCCGCCGGCCTTCTCCCAGTTGCGGCGGATCTCCATCGGGTCGGTGCCCTGGCCGTACTTGGCGTCGCTGCGCGCCATGAACGGCAGCAGCGCCTCCTGGAACTGGCGGTCGCGGGTGCGCGGCTGCAGGTCCCAGGTGTTCTCGAGGGTCGACTGCGAGGCGTCGACGGCCGAGTCGAGCAGGAAGCGGTGCGCCTTGCTCGGGAACGTGGCGGCGTACCAGGTGCCGAGCCACGTGCCGTAGGAGTAGCCGATGTAGCTCATCTTCTTCTCGCCGAGCACGACGCGGATGAAGTCCATGTCGTAGGTGGTCTGCTCGGTGTTGATGAACTGCGTCAGCGGGTTCTCGAGGCAGCCGTCGACCTTCGCCTTGTTCAGCACGTTGACGTCGGTGCTGTTCGGGACGGTGTAGCTGCAGGTGAGCGGCGTGGAGAGGCCGACACCGCGCGGGTCGAAACCGATGAAGTCGTACTGGCCGGCGAGGACCGGCGCGCGCAGGGCCATCGCGGCGCCCCACGGCAGGCCGGAGCCGCCGGGGCCACCGGGGTTGACCAGCGCGATGCCCTGACGGCTGGTGCCCTTGTGCGCGGTCTCGGTCTTGGAGACGCGGATGCCGATCGTGTTGCCGTCAGCGGGGTTGTGCCAGTCGCGCGGGACCTGGATGGTCGCGCAGGCGAGGCCCTTGACGGTCTTGAACTTCGCGACGGTCTCGGGTGCGACGCCGGGGAAGGTGCACTCCTCCCAGGTGACCTTCTGGGTGGCGAGCGCGCCCGCGAGCTTCTGCGTGTCCGGGTCCTGCTTGGCGGCCGCGCCCGCCGTCGGCGTGAGCACGATGCTCGTCGCGATCAACGCCCCTGTGACCGCGGCGATGCCGCCTCTGAAGTACTTCCTCACTGGTGGATCCCTTCCTGCCCCCGCACGGCCGGGTGAGGCCGCGCTTGCATCAGAGGAGAAGGGGTGAAGCCCGCGTTTAACACTCCTGGGTGATGGCAGAAAGTCGCCATGTCTGGAAACCGTCACCGATCGTGTTCACAGAGTGATGAAGATCAGCGTCTCGATTACCAGTCGTGACTAGAGCCAACCTTGCCGTGACGCCTGCACGCCGAGCTGGAACCGGGTCTGCGCCCCCAGCAACTGCTGCAACCGGCTCACCCGGCGGTGCAGCGTGCGCTCGCTGATGCCGAGCTCACGCGCGATCGACTCGTCCGTCAGACCGGCGCTGAGCAGCGCCATCAGCTGGCGGGTGGCCGTCGTCGGCTCCGCGTCCGTGTCCTCCTGGCCGCCGGGCGTGATCGACACGGCCATGCGCCAGAACGCCTCGAACAACTCGATCAACGCGCTCAGTAGCACGGACGGGTGAATGAGAAGTGCCACGACGTTCCCGCCCGTGACGGTCGGCACCGCGATCAACGCCCGGTCCGAGTCGGCGATCACGAGCTTGAGCGGCACGCCGGGGAACGTTCGCGCCTGCTCGCCCACCGCGATGCTCTCCTGCACCGACGCGAGCCCGCGTTCGGTCTGCAGCAGTGCCGACTCGTACACGACCCGGTACGCGACGCCGCGGGCCAGCGCCGGAGGCTGCGCGGGACTCGCCTCCGGCTGCGGGCTCAGGTACGAACCGGGGTCGAGCGCCCGGATCGCCGACTTGGCCTGGCTCTGCATCTCCTCGAACGTGCTGATCACCTCGTCCGCGCCCTTGAGCACCTCGACGAAGTCGACTTCCTTCGCGCCGCGCTCGGCATAGGCGGCGGCCAGGACCTCGGCGGTCTCACGCGCCCGCGCGGCCGCGGCCTCGTGGCCGGAGGCGATCGCCGCCAATGCCGACCGGGGCGGGCGCACGTCGTTGTTCCTGACCAGCCCCAGCCGTTCGAGCTCCTCGCGTGCTGGGTCCAGCCCGGCGTCGGCGTCCCCCCGCAGCATCGCCAGGTAGAGCTTCTCGGCTTCCGGCGACAGCCCCTCGTGCACACGACTCCCCTCGGTGGTTCTGAACCGAAGGTACCTGCTCAGACACGCCCCGCGTGGCGCATCGCGCCGAGGAACAGCGCGTCGAACCCGCGGTCCGGCAACACCCTGCGCGCGAACAGGATCGGCCCCGCACCGAACCCCGCCGCGTACCTCGTGCGCGGCCTCCTCGCCTCGGCCGCCTTCACGATCACGTCCGCGATCACCTTGGGCTCCGAACCGCGTTCGACCTGCCCGAAGAACGCCGACAGCTGCCGCACCTGCTCCTTGTAGGCGCCCTCGCCGGACCGCTTGCGCAGGTTCTCGACGGCGATCCCGCCCCACTCGGTCTTGATCGCGCCGGGCTGGATCACCACGACGTCGATCCCGAACGGCTTCAGCTCCAGGCGCAGCGAGTCGCTCAGCCCCTCGACCGCGAACTTCGTGGAGTGGTACCAGCCGCCGAGCGGTTCGTAGATCTTGCCGCCGATGGACGAGACGTTCACGATCCGCCCGCTCCGCTGCGCCCGCATGTGCGGGACCACCAGCTGCACCAGCCGGGCGAGCCCGAACACGTTCACCTCGAACTGGTACTTGCCCTCGGACAGCGGCACGTCCTCGAACGCCCCGTACGACCCGTAGCCGGCGTTGTTCACCAGCAGGTCGATCCGCCCGGACTCCGCGATGACCTTCTTGACGCCCGCGACCATCGACTCGTCGTCGGTCACGTCCATCTCGAGCACCTTGACGCCCTGCGCCGCCAGCCCTTCCATCCGCTGCACCCGCCGCGCCGCCGCGTACACCGTGTAGCCGGCTTTGTGCAGCTCAACCGCCGTGGCTTCGCCGATGCCGGACGAGGCTCCCGTGACCAGTGCGACCTTCATGACCCGCTCCCTGACTAACCGGTTGGATAAGTTAACTAACCGTTTGGTTGGTAGAGCTAGGTAAGCACGTCCCCACGAGTCTGTCAACTAAACGGTTAGTTGTCTCGACCAACCGGTTGGTTAAGATGGACGACGTGGCGAGGGACAAGGAAGCGACCAAGGCGAACCTGCTCGAAGCGGCTCTCGACGAGTTCGCCGAGTACGGCATCGCCGGCGCGCGCGTCGACCGCATCGCGGCGAAGGCCGGGTGCAACAAGGCGATGATCTACGCCTACTTCGGCAGCAAGGAGGGACTGTTCACCGAGCTGCTGAAGATCCAGATCGACCGGGTCGTCCGCGACGTGCCGATCACGCCCGACGACCTCCCCGGCTACGCGGGCAGGCTGTTCGACGCCTACCAGGAGGAGCCGCGCCTGCTCAGGCTCGCGGCGTACCACCGGCTCGAGAACGGGTTCGAGTCCGTTCCGGAGCCGGAGGCCGAGGCGTACCGGCACAAGGTCGAGGCCGTCGCCCAGGCCCAGGCGGACGGCAGGATCACCGCCGCGTTCGACGCCACGGACCTGCTGGACCTGGTCGTGCACATGTCGATCCTCGCGTTCAGCACGCCGAACGCGAACAGGGACCTCGTCGTCCGCTCCGTCGAGCGGCTGGTCGCCGAGTAGGAGAGGTCAGGGCCGACGCAGCAGGTAGGTGTCCATGATCCAGCCCTTGCGCTCACGTGCGGCGGACCGCACCGCGCGGATCTCCGCCGCCACGTCCCCGACCCGCCCGGACACCAGGATCTCGTCCGGCATCCCCAGATAGGCGCCCCAGTAGATCCACGTGTCGGGGTCCACGCCCTCGAACGAGTACGACGCGTCCAGCATCACGGCCACGTCGTCCACATCGGACGGCCACCCCTCGGCCAGGCGGCGGCCGGTCGTGATCTGCACCGGCTTGCCGACCTGGTTCAGCGCCACCCGGTGGCCGGCCGTCAGCGCCGCCACCGACGTGACGCCCGGGATCACCTCCACGGAGAACTCCGAGCCGCGGGCCAGCAGGTCGTCGAGGATCGCCAGCGTCGAGTCGTACAGGGACGGGTCGCCCCACACCAGGAACGCGCCGACCTCGTCCTCGCCCAGTTCCGACAGCAGCGACAGCACCACGTCGGCGCGGTCGCGGCGCCACTTCTCGATGGTGGCGGCGTAGTCGGCGGGGGTGCGGTCGCGGTCCGGGTCCCGGCCCTCGACCCAGCGGTACGGGCGCGTCACGTGCGCCGCCAGGATCGAGGCGCGCAGGTCGACGAGCTCCTGCTTCACGGACCCCTTGTCCAGCACGAAGTACACGTCGACCGTCTGCAACGCCTTGACGGCCTGCACCGTCAGGTGGTCTGGGTTGCCCGCGCCGATACCGATGACCAGGATCTTCCGCACGGGCCACACCCTAACCAGCGACGACGTGCAGGATCCTCACCGGCTTCTTCGGAGCGCCGTCGAGCAGGCCGTCCGGCTGCGGCACGATGCCCGCGGCGACGATCCGGTCCAGCGTGTCCATGCCGTGGGTGACGTGCCCCATCACCGTGTAGACGGGCTGGATGTTGGCGAACGAGTGCACGATGAAGAACTCGCTGCCGTTCGTCCCCGGCCCCTGGTTGCCGTAGGCGATGGTGCCGCGCCCGTAGGTCTCCTTGCCCGTCACCTCGTCGGCGAACCGGTAGCCGGGGCCGCCCTCCTCGGCGCGGTAGATGTCGCCGCACTGCAGCACGCCGAGGCGCGTGGTGTCGGTCAGGCGCCAGCACTGCGTCATCGTGTAGAACCAGCTCCGCGCCAGGTGGGCGAAGTTCTCGACGCCGCACGGCGCGTTGGCGCGGTCCAGAGCGGCGATGACGACGCCGTAGTTCGTCACGATGGTGACCTTCACGGTGCCGCGCGCGGGCACGACGGCGCGCGGCGGCTGGACCGGGCGGGCGGCCGGGTTCTCCGGCGTCGGGATGAACTCGCACCTCGCGGTCGGCGGGGCCGCCGGTGCGGCGGACGCGACCGGGGCGAGCACGACCATCATCAGCACAGCGAGCAGTAGCCTCATGAACGCCGACCGTAGTCGCCCGGCCGTCACACGGGAACGGCCTCGCGCCGCTCGGCCGGAGCCCGCCGCGGCTTGCGCTCGAGCCACCACTGCGAGATCAGCAACGGGATCGTCCACCCCGCCCACGTCGAGATGCCGGAAATAGTCGCGGGCAGCTCCGCCTCCGGCACGCGGCCGGCGAAGGCGAGGAACGCGAGCACGCCCCAGATGCGGTTCGTGATGATCGAGACGGTGAGCACGAAGCTGCGGATCATCCACTTGCGGTGGTCGCGGAACCGCCGCTGCCGGGCCGCGCGCCACGCGAGCCACGTGAACGCCAGCCACAGCACGGCGAGCAGCACGTTGCTGACCTGGGCGACCGGGCCGAACGGAGTCATCCAGCCGATGACGAGGCCCGACAGACCGGCGGGCAACACGCCCGCGAGCACGTAGACGCGGCCGACGCGGCGGTGCCACGCGGGGAAGCGGGCGCGGAACCACGGCCAGATCTGCACCACGCACGTGAGGATGGCGATCGACGCGCAGACGACGTGCACGACGAGCAAGGGGTAGTGCGGTCCCCAATCCGACTGCACGCGCGACTGCAGCCGATCACCGGTCAGGTACGGCGGCAGCGAGAACGCCACGAAAGCCACCACCACGAACGCCAACGGGCCCACCCAGGGCTTGCGCAACCACGTCATGCCAACACCTTCACCGAACCCGCTGACCGCTCGCGCACCGATCGCTGACATGGGCTTCTGACACCGCGCTGACATCTGACCGGGTGCAGCTGTCAGGTCGCTGTGAGTGCCGGTCGGCAGTGTCTGCGTCATGAAGTCGACAGCCCTGATCGCCGCGGCCGCGTTCACGCTCCTGATGGCGCCGGACGCACAGGCCGCGTCCTGCAGCGGGCGCGGGTGCAACGACAAGGACCCGGTGTCCGCCGGGTGCAGCGGTGGTTCCACGACCGCCGACACCGCGCCCATGTACACGGGCGGCACGGCGGAGCTGCGGTGGTCGCCCGGTTGCAGGACGAACTGGGTGCGCGTCTCGAACTACTCGGGCGGCGACTCGGCTCTGCGCATCACGGTGTGGTCGGGCAGCGACCACGTCGGCTTCGTCGCGGCGGGAACGCCCGGCAACCACTGGGGAAACATGGTCCACGCGCCCGGCTGCGCCCGCGGCGAGGTGCTCTACGTCGACTCCAACGGCGTGCACCGCACCGCCCGCCTCGCGTCGAGCGCTTGCTGAGGGGGCGCGCCGTGACCGGCTACATCACCGACTGACCACCTGCACCTGCACCACAGTAGAACCGTTGAGGGAGAAGCATGTTCAGCAAGATCGCCAGCGCGCTCGGTGCGGCCGTGATCGTCGGCGGCGCGATGCTCGGGCTGTCCGCGCCCGCGCAGGCCGAGTCGGCGCCGGGCTGCGGCCCGGTGACGCAGATCGGGTCCACCGCCTACATCACGAGCGGCGGCACCACCATCGGCTCGGTCAAGCAGTTCAAGGGCTGCAACAAGAACTGGGCCTACACCTACGTGTGGGAGGGCTTCCGCTCCTCGCACTCCAACTGGGAGGTCTGCGTCTCGGTCGCCACCGGCTCGAGCGCGCCCTACTCGCTCGAAGGCCTGAAGTGCGCGAGCAACAAGGCGGACAACTGGTCCTCGGGCACCAACACGCTGAGCGTGTGCACCCACGCCGTCGGCAACATCAAGTGGGGCGGCAACACGCCCACCGGGCGCACCAGCATCCGTTGCTGACCTGAGGGAGACCGCTCTCACGGCGGTCACCACCCCGGGCGTGCCGTCAAGGACCCGGACCTGCCCGTCAGCGCCAAGCGCCAACTGGCAACGGTCATCTGTGTTCCTGGGGAGCCGGCGGCGAGGTGGGCGCGTCGTAAGGCGTGCACCACCACCCGGACAACGACCCCACCCGCACGTCGCCCTTCACCTGGGTGACAACAAGAACCTGGGTGCTGCCGCCGTCACGTGACGGCGACAGCACCCAGGTCAGCGAGCTCAAAAAGCCACGGAAAGCGCCATACACGAAGGTCCGACGGGTCTTCGGATGACTGAGGGGAAAACCATGAACTTCAAGAGAGTGGTCTCGGGAGTCGCCGGACTCGCGATCGGACTGGGCGTGCTGGTGCTCGGCGGCCCGCAGGCCAGCGCCGCCACCAACTTCGAGCTGCCGTTCCCGTGCGGACAGACGTGGTCGGGGCAGACCAGGACCAACCACAGCCCGCAGCTCGCGATCGACCTCAACCGCAGCGCGGACGAGGGTGACGCGGTCGTGGCGTCCGCGTCCGGCACGGTCAGCAAGGTCCGCAACGAGGGCAGCACGAGCTACGGCCGCTGGATCGAGATCGACCACGGCAGCGGCTGGACCACGCGCTACGCCCACCTCTCCGCGCAGAGGGTGTCGGTCGGCCAGAGCGTCTCGCAGGGCCAGACCATCGGCAACGTCGGCAACACCGGCGGTTCGACCGGTGCGCACCTGCACTTCGAGCAGCTGCTGAACGGCACCCCGCAGAAAATCAAGTTCTCCGGGACGACGATCCTGTACTACGGCACCAAGAACTACAAGTCGAACAACAAGTGCGGCGGCGGTGGCACCACCAACCCGTACACCCCCGAAGAGGCCTGCGGCGACGGCTACAAGGTGATCGACGGCGCCAACGTCACCGGTGCCCGCGTCTCCCTGCTGTACAACGCCTCCAACGGCTACAACTGCGTCGTCGCGATCAAGACCACCAAGATCGGCACGGCCTCCGACGTCGGCGCGTTCCTCGAGGTCCAGGGCGAGGCCCGCACGACCGACCGCGACGAGTACGGCTACTACGCCGGTCCCGTGAAGAAGAAGGCGCCCGGCAAGTGCGTCAAGTGGGGCGGCATGGTCGGTTCCTCCAGCTACACCAGCGGTTTCGAGCACTGCGGCTGATCACGCGGCTGATCCTGGCGGTGAGCTAGCCGATCAGACCGTCCAACAGGTTGTCCCTGCGCAGACCGGGTGTGCCGAGCAGTTCGGCCGCCCGGTCCGCGTGCGTTCCCAGGCCCGCCTCGGCGAGCACGAGGTGCGCCACGCCCTCGCCGTAGCGGTCGCCGCGGGCGCTCGTGATCTCCAGGCAGCGCCGGGCGTCCTCTGTGGCCGGTGAGGGCTTTCCCGCTGCCAGCAACACCTTCGCGCGGCACAGCAACGCCTGCCACTCGTCGTTGTGCTCGCCCGTCACCCGGCACAGCGCGATGCACTCGCCCAGCGCCGCCTCGGCCTCGTCCAGCCGGCCGAGCCTGAACAGCGCCTGGCCCTGCGACGCCAGCGCATACGCCGTTCCGGCCTCGTCCCCGTGTTCACGGGCGAGCGCGAGACTCTCCGATGCCGCGTCGAGCGCCTCGTCGTACCGTCCGGCGACCTGGTGCACCTGGGCCAGCGCCGACAACGGAACCCGTTGCGCGCCAGCGGGTCCGTGCTCCGACATGAGTTCGATCGCCCGCGTCAGGGTCGCGGCGGCCTCCTCCAGCTCACCGAGTTCGCGCTGGATCGTCCCGATGCCGGCGAGGGCGCGCCCCTGCCCGAACGGGTCGTCGGCGCGCGCTTCCAGCACCTCCTCCAGCTGCCTGCGCGCGGTGTCGAACGAGCCGATCCGGCGGTTGGCCGCCGACTGCACCAGGAGCGCGGTCTGCACCGCGGCCGACGTCCCGGTCGTGCGCGCCGCCTGGTCCGCGATCTGCCCCAGTTCCACCAGGTCCGCGACCCTGTCCTGCTTGAACAGGTGCGGGTAGAGCATGTGCGCGATCGCGAGGCCGTGCTCGGCCAGCGCCGGGTCGGCCACGGTGGACCGCGCCGCCGCCAACAGGTTCTCGGCCTCGTCGGTCAGCCACCGCAGCGGCTCGTCGACGGCCTGCCCGGCGGCGGAGTAGGTGAGCGCGCCGTAAGCGTGCGGCCGCAACGCTTTCAGCGCCGCGGCGAGCGTCGAGCGGTAGTGCGTGAGCGCGCGCGAGAGCGCTTCCTGCCTCTCGTCGGTCACCTGCTCGGCGCCGAACAGCCGCAGCAGGTCGTGCACGCGGTACCGCTCCGGGCCGCACGGCTCCACGAGCTTGGCGTCCACCAACGGGTCCAGCGCGCGGTCCACGTCCTCCTGCCCGAGCAACGCGCGCACCACGGGCTCGCTGACCGAAGGCACGTTCAGGCTGCACACCAGCGTGAACGCCCGCGTCGAGGCGGCCCCCAGCCCTTCGAAGCCCAGCTGGAAGCTCGACCGGACGCCGAGGTCGTCGAAGTCCAGCTCGTCCAGCCGGTGCCGCCGGTCCGCGAGCCGCCGGGCGAGCGTCGCCGTCGTCCAGTCCGGTCGCGAGCGCAGCCGCGCCGCCGCGATCGTCAACGCCAGCGGCAGGTGGTCGCACGCCCGCGCGACCTCGCGGGCCGCCTCGCCGTCGTCGCCCAGCAGCCGCAGCGCGTCGTCCTCGGGCAACGGGTCGAGCCGCACGTGCCGGGCGCTCAGCGTCGCGAGCATCCGGCGGCTGGTGATCAGCACGGTCGACCCCGGCTCGCCGGGCAGCAGCGGGCCGACCTGCGCCGCGTCCACCGCGTTGTCCAGCAGCACCAGCACCTTGCGCCTCGCGAGCGTCGACCGGTAGAGCGCGGCGGCCTCGGAGACGTCGGTCGGAACGGCCAGCGGAGGCGTGCCGAGCGCGCGCAGGAACCGCCTGATCACCTCGGCGGGCGACAGCGGCGAACGACCCGGCGTGGCGCCGTGCAGGTCCACGTACAGCTGTCCGTCCGGGAAGAGTTCCGCCATCTCGTGCGCGGCGGCGGTGGCGAGCGCGCTCTTGCCCTGCCCACCGGGTCCGTGCACGGCGACCACGCTCTCGGACGCCCCGCTGATCAGCGCGATCTCCGCCCGGCGCCCGACGAACGGGTCGGGTCTCGCGGGCAGTTCGCGCGGCACGGCGGGGACCTCGCCCCGCAGGATCGCGGCGTGCAGGTCGCGCAGCTCCTGGCCGGGGTCGAGCCCGAGCTCCTCCGCCAGCCGCCGGCGGCCCTCGTCGTACGTCCGCAGCGCGTCCGCCTGCCGCCCGCTGCGGTGCAGGGCCACCATCAGCGCGCCCCGCAACCGTTCCCTGGTCGGGTGTTCGGTGACGTACCCGGTCAGCTCGCCGATGACCTCGTGGTGCCTGCCGTCCGCGACGGCCTTCTCGGCACGCCTCTCGATCGCCGCGAGGCGTTCCTCCTCCAGCTGGTGCGCGAGCTGGGTGTTCGTCGTCAGCTCGGCGAGCGCCGGTCCGCGCCAGTGCCCGAGCGCCTCGTCGGGATCCCGCGCCTCGCGGAAGAGCTGGAGGTCGAGCGACCGGTCGGGGACGTCGAGCCGGTAGCCGTGCCCCGACCACTCGAGCGACACCCCGGGAAGGCCCCTGAGAGCCCTCCTGAGCTGCGAGACGTGCACCTGCACGGCCTTGCGCGCGCTGGCGGGCGGATCACCGTCCCACAGGACCGACATGAGGTGGTCGACGCTGACGGCCTGACCGGCGTGCAGGAGCAGCAGCACGAGCACCTGGCGCGGCTGGCCTGCGGGAACCCGGACGGCCCGCCCCTCGTGCGTGACGAGCAGCGGCCCAAGCACCCCGAACCGAACGCCGTCCACGGCCTCACGATAGTCCGTTGATCACCGCGTGCACCGCTCGCAAGAGGTTGTGGACCAGCAACTGTCAACGACGAAGGTCGCACGGATGCCGGTTACCGACCGGCGGCTCGGGAATTGTCCGGCACAGCAGGTGGGCGAATCACCGTCGAGCAGCGAAAAGTCGTGTCAAAATCGTTCGGGGAGCACCGCCGGCACGGATCGGCGACACGGGAGATCAACGTCGCCGCAGCGGTGGAAAACAGAACCGGGATTTGCGGTAACGTCAGTAATGGTGGGTCACCTCATTGGAGTAACGACGGTGCCGCGATCATCCCAAGTCGGGCATCATCACCTGGCTCGACCACAGTCGTAGAACGAGGGGTCTCGTGTGACCGTCTTCCGTGCCGGCAGCACCGGAGCGTGGTGGATGTACCTGGTGGCGGGTCACCTGCTGCTGGGCGTCTACTACCTGATTCCGGTCAGCCCCGCGGGGACGACAGGGCAAACCGTGCGCGTGGCGCTCTACTGCACGATCAGCGCGTCGGCGGCGATCGCGACATTCGCCGGTGTCAAGCGCAACCGCCCCCAATGGAGGCGGCCATGGGTGTTCCTCGCACTCAGTCAGGTCGTTTACGCGATCGCCGACCTCACGTTCTACGCATCGCACTACATCTTCGACCACAAGGATTACCCGTCCTACGCGGACATCTTCTACCTGGGTCATTACCCGTTGATGGTCGCGGGCGTGATCCTGCTGATCCGCCGCCGCACACCGGGACTCGACCTGCCGAGCCTGCTCGACGCCGCGGTGCTCGCCGTCGTCGCGGGCATGGCGTCCTGGCTCTACGTGATAGGCCCGCAGGCACGGCTCACCTCGCCGGTCCTCGCCAAGATCGCGTCGCTCGGTTTCCCGATGATGGACCTGGCGCTCTTCGTGGTGGCGCTGCGGCTGATCTTCGGGGCGGGTCCCCGCCCGCGCGCGTTCGTCCTGCTGACGTGCAACCTGCTGGGCATCCTGACGGCGGACACGATCTACGTGCTGCAACGCCTCGACGGCAGCTACCACGCGGGCAACTTCCTCGACGCCATCTGGCTGTCGGCGAACCTGTGCATGGGCGCGGCGGCGCTGCACCCGACGATGGCGCGCCTCGTCGACCGCGCGCACGTCAAGGACGTCGGCCTGAGCCGCGGCCGGATCATCGCGCTGTGCTCGGCCGCCCTCGCCGCCCCGGTGCTGATGCTGGTGCACGACGTCGGCCAGTCGTCGCAGGACGTCCTGGTGATCGCCGGCGGCAGCGCGCTGCTGTCCCTGCTGATCATCGCGCGGCTCGCGGGACTCGTCGCCGACCAGCGCAAGCTCGCGATCACCGACAGCCTCACCGGCCTGCACACGCGGCGGTTCTTCGAGGCCCAGCTGCCCTTGGAGATCTCGCGCGCGAGACGCAGCGACGGGTCGGTGGCGGTGTTCATCATCGACGTCGACCGCTTCAAGTCGATCAACGACAACTACGGCCACCCCGCGGGCGACGACGTGCTGATGGAGGTCGCGGCACGGCTGCGCGCCGCGTCGCGCTCCGGTGAGGTGCTCGCCCGGTACGGCGGCGAGGAGTTCGCGCTGCTCGTCCCGGACGCGGGCCCCGGCCGCCTGTCGGTGATCGCGAACCGGCTGCGCGAACGCGTGGCGGAGAAGCCGATCCCGGTCAACGCGGGCAACGACGACATCCCGCTGTCCGTCACGGTGTCGGTGGGTTCGGCGAGCTTCCCGACGCACGGCGACGGCCCCGACGACATCGTGGTGATCGCGGACCGCGCGCTGTACGCGGCGAAAGCGGCCGGGCGCAACAGGATCGCGGTCGGTCCCGAGCCGCTGCCCGCGGTCGACCCGGACACCGACGGCGCGATGGCGGAGTTCCTCTGCCAGGTGGCCGACCGGGTGGACGGGTGGCTGCACCGCTACGACCACAGCCGTTCGGTGTCGCGCTGGGCCGGTGTGGCGGCGGGGGAGTTCGGGCTCGACGCGCCCACGATCAGGATCACCCAGCTCGCCGGGCGCCTGCACGACATCGGCAAGGTCATCATCCCCGAGGTCGTGCTGACCAAACCCGGTGCGCTGTCGGAGGAGGAGTGGCGGCTGCTGCGCCAGCACCCCGACTTCGGCTACCGGCTCGCCCGGATGGTGCCGGGTTTCGCGGGCGTGGCGCACGTGATCAGGCAGCAGCACGAGCGCTACGACGGCGCCGGGTACCCGGACGGCCTGCGCGGCGCGGACATCCGCTCCGAGGCGAGGATTCTGTCCGTGTGCGTGGCGTGGGCGGCGATGCGGTCGAACCGTCCACATCAGACCGCACTGGACGAGAACCGCGCCCGGCGGGAACTCTGGGCAGGGCGGGGCGAACAGTTCGATCCGGACGTTGTGGACATGTTCCTCGACCTGCACGCGCAGGGCAGCATCGGAATGTTGCGTCCGTCCGGTTTGTCCATTCAGGAAGCGGGTTTCCCGGCGGACTTCCGGCCCCAGTGATCCGGCCGTGCCATGCTTCGCGCCATGAGCACGGAGTACGCCATCCCCGCCGAGGTTCCGAGCCCGGAACGTCCGGCACCCCCCGGCGGACCGCTGGGCAGGTGGTTGCTCGCGGACCGGGTGGCGCCCTCGGGTCCGGAAAGCCACGAGTCGCACGCCAAGCCGCACGCGTGGTGGAAGGTCATGACGCTCACGGGCGTCGACTACTTCTCGACCCTGTCGTACCTGCCCGGCATCGCCGCGCTGGCCGCCGGCGCGCTGTCCCCGCTGGCCACGTTGCTCATCGTGGCCCTGACGCTGCTCGGCATGCTGCCGATGTACCGCCGGGTGGCGAAGGAGAGCCCGAACGGCCAGGGGTCCGTGGCGATGCTCGAGAACCTGCTGCCGTTCTGGCGCGGCAAGATCTTCGTGCTGGTGCTGCTGGGGTTCGTGGCGACGTCGTGGATCATCACGATCACCCTGTCCGCCGCCGACGCCTCGGTGCACGCGCTGGAGAACCCGTACGTGCCGGAGGCGCTGCACGGCACCGAGCTGTGGCTGACGATCGTGCTGCTGCTGGTCCTCGGCGGTGTGTTCCTGATGGGCTTCAGCGAGGCCGTGGGCGTCGCGATCCCGTTGGTGGCGGTGTTCCTCACCCTGAACGCCGTCGTGGCCGTGGTGGGCCTCGTGGACGTCTTCGCGACGCCGGACGCCCTTGATCGCTGGGTGTCGGCGCTGGGGACGCACGGCGACGGGTTCTTCGGCGTGGTCGGGCCAGCGGTCCTGGCGTTCCCGCTGCTGGTGCTCGGGTTGTCCGGCTTCGAGACGGGCGTGAGCATGATGCCGCTCGTCGAGGCGTCGGGGAAGACTCCGCAGGAGCGCCTCGAGAGCCGCGTGCGCAACACGCGCAAGCTGCTGACCACCGCCGCGCTGATCATGTCGGTGTACCTGGTCGCGACGTCGTTCATCACCACCGTGCTGGTGCCGCAGGAGAAGTTCGAGGCCGGCGGTCCCGCGAACGGCCGGGCGCTCGCGTACCTCGCGCACGAACTGCTCGGCGAGGCGTTCGGCACGGTCTACGACATCAGCAGCATCCTGATCCTGTGGTTCGCCGGCGCGTCGGCGATGGCCGGCCTGATCAACATCGTGCCGCGCTACCTGCCGTCGTACGGCATGGCACCGGAATGGGGACGCGCGGTCCGTCCCGTCGTGATCGTCTACACGGTCATCTGCATCATCATCACGATCATCTTCAACGCCGACGTCAACGCGCAGGCCGGTGCCTACGCGACCGGCATCCTGGCGATGATGGTCTCCGGATCGTTCGCGGTGACGGTCTCGGCGTGGCGCAAGAGGCAGCGCGGCGCGACGGTCGGCTTCACCGTGCTGACGCTGGTGCTGCTGTACGCGCTGGTGGAGAACGTCATCGAGAAGCCGGACGGCATCACCATCTCGTTCGGCTTCATCCTCGGCATCGTCGTGATCTCGCTGGTGTCGCGCATCTCCCGCACGACGGAGCTGCGCGTCGACAAGATCAAGTTCGACGAGAACGCGCGGCGGTTCGTCACCGAGACGATCGCGAACGACGGCCGGATCACGTTGATCGCGAACCGCCGTCAGGCCGGTGACAAGGCGGAGTACGACGAGAAGGAGACCGAGCAGCGCGGCATGAACCCGGTGCCGGGCACGGCGGACGTGATCTTCCTGGAGATCGAGATCGTCGACCCGTCGGCGTTCAGCCACGTGCTGTGCGTGACCGGTGTCGAGGTGGACGGCCACCGGGTGCTGCGCGCCTCGGCCCCCGCCGCGCCCAACGCGATCGCGGCGATCCTGCTGGCGTTGCGCGACTCGACCGGCGTGATCCCGCACGCGCACTTCGAGTGGTCGGAGGGCAACCCGCTGGGCCACCTGTTCCGCTACCTGATCCTCGGTCGCGGCGATACGCCTCCGGTCGTACGCGAAATCATCCGCTCGGCTGAAGCGGATCCGACCCGACGCCCACGCGTGCATGTGGGTTAGCTGGAACACTTCCCCCGTACGTCCGACTAAGGGGGAAGGACGCTCGAATGTTCCGCAAGGTGTTGGTATCTCTGCTTGTTCTGGGGACGGTGGCGGCGGGGACCGCTCCCGTCCTCGCCGCTGCGGGAACACGACCGGTGCGTTCCTGCGCGGATCTGGTGCGCTCGTTCGACGTGCCGGACGCCCGCACGCGGGTGACGTCGGCCGAGGTCGTGTCCGGTTCCACGGAGTTCTGCGACGTGCGCGGCACGATCGAGCCGGCCGTCGGGTTCCAGCTGAAGCTGCCGATGCGCGGCTACCAGGGCCGTTATCTCCAGTACGGCTGCGGCGGGTTCTGCGGGATCATCGACGACCCGGACTTCCCGTCCCGCTGCGGTCCCGCGTTCGGTGACGCGGCGGTGGCGGCGACCGACGACGGGCACCAGGTGTCGCCGGAGAACCCGTTCGACACGACGTGGGCCGCTTCTGACCAGAAGGCCCGCGACGACTACTTCTTCCGCGCGCCGCACGCGTTGTCGAAGGTGTCCAAGCACATCATCAAGGCGTTCTACGGCAGGGCGCCGGTGAAGTCGTACTTCAACGGCTGCTCCAACGGCGGCCGCGAGGGCCTGCTGCTGGCCCAGCGCTACCCGCGCGACTTCGACGGCGTCATCGCCGCCGCGCCGGGCGCGTACTACACCGCGCTGATCGGCTACCAGGCGTGGATCGCGCGCAACACCATCCCGAACGACAAGATCTTCGTGCTGCACGACGCCGTGATGGCCGCGTGCGACGGCCTCGACGGCCTGGTGGACGGCCAGATCGACGACCCGCGCCTGTGCCGGTTCGACCCGGGAACGCTGTCCGGCCAGCTGACGGAGGACGAGGTCGCCCGCGTCCGCCGCCTGTACGCCGGGCCGTCCGACCAGGGGGTCCGCCTGTACCCCGGCGGCCAGCCGTACGGGTCGGAGATCTCCTGGACGTTCTGGCTGAACCCGACTCCCGGGCTGGGCCGTGGCATCGCGCCGGAGCTGGCGGACAACGCGTTGAAGCACCTCGTCTACCCGATCGGCACGCCGCACTCGTCGCTGGAGACGTTCGAGTTCACGGTCCGCGGGTTCCGCGAGCTGGTGCCCGAGACGGTGAAGGCGAACTCGCTCTCGCTGGACCTGCGCGAGTTCCGGCGCGCCGGCGGCAAGCTGATCCTCTGGCACGGCGCGGGGGACCAGGGCATCCCGTTCGAGGGCACGCTCGACTACTGGCAGCGCCTCACCGGCGGCAGGAACGCCGACTGGGCCAAGCTCTTCGTCGTGCCGTCGATGTGGCATTGCGAGGGCGGTGACGGGTTGACGAACTTCGACCCGTTCCGCGCGCTCGTGTCGTGGGTTGAGGGCGGGCGGACGCCGGACCGGATCATCGCCGAGGGCCGGGACGGTGACGGCAACGTCGTGCGCACCCGCCCGGTGTTCCCGTACCCGTTGCGGGCGAAGTACGACGGCTCGGGTTCCATCGACGACGCCGCGAACTTCGTGGCCGCACCGGGGTACGGGTTCCGCGACCGGATCCGCTGGGCGGGAGAGGACCTCTACAAGTCCGGACCTGTGGCGCCCTAGCGCCGCGGCAGTCGGCCTTCACCGCGTCTTCAACGCTCAGCAGGCCACCTCGCGGCACCGGCCCCACGCCCCAGTACTACTAGTACAGGGACGTGGGGCCGGCACCGCGCTGCGGCCGTCTGAACGCCGAATACGGGGCAAAGGCCGACTGCCGCGGCACTAGCGGAACTTCTCGACGGCGGCGGTGATGGCCCGGTCCATGCTGTTGCCCTCCGTTACGACGTGGCCGGCGTCGTTCAGGATGACCAGTTCGGCGTCGGGCCACCTCTTCGCCACCTCCCACGCGGTGCGCAGCGGCCCGCCGAAGTCGTTGCGGCCGTGGATGAGGACGCCGGGGATGCCCTTGAGCCTGTGGAGGTTGTCGAAGATGTGGTCGGGTTCGAGGAACGCCTCGTTGCCCCAGTAGTGGCTGACGGTCCGGGCGAGCCGGTAGCGCGTCTCCGGGTTCTCGTACCTCGTGCCGGTGAAGTCGTTGTCGCCACCGGTGATCGTGGACAGGTCCCACTTGCTCCAGTCCCACGCGGCCTTCTCGCGCGTCGCGGGATCCGGAGATTCGAGGAGCTTGTTGTAGGCCAGCGCGAGGTTGCCGTCGCGGTCCTCCTCCGGGACGCCTTCGACGAACGCGTCGAAGTAGTCGGGGTAGAAGAGGCCGAGGCCGCGGGTGATCCACGCGTGCTCTTCCGGACGGCTCGTCGTCACCGCCGGGATGATGATCTCGCTCACCCGGTCGGGGTGCTGGATGGCGTAGGCGAGGATCAGGGTCGAGCCCCAGGAACCGCCGATCAGCAACCACCTGTCGATGCCGAGGTGCTCGCGGAGCTTCTCGGCATCGTCGATCAGGTGCTGGGTGGTGTTGTGCTTCATGTCCGTGGCCGGGTCGGCGGCCGACGGGGTGCTCCGGCCGGCTCCGCGCTGGTCCCAGAGGACCAGGTTCCAGTGGTCCGGATCGAAGTCCTCGCGCCACCTCGGGCTGGAACCGGAGCCGGGGCCGCCGTGGAAGACGCAGGCCGGTTTGCCGGACGGGTTGCCGCTGGCTTCCCAGTGGATTCGCTGGCCGTCACCTACGTCGAGCATGCCCTGGGCGTAGGGCTCCACCTGTGGGTACATGCGTGCGAGCGTATTGCCCGGACACGTCCTGCTGGGGCGTCAGGACTTCTGCTTGGCGGCGATCTGGTCCAGCACCTCGGTCTGCGACACGATGATCTTGCCGGCCAACGCCTTCGAGCCGATGTGCTCACCCTTGGCCTGGGCGTTCTTCGCCATGTCCACGCCGCTGCGGAGGTGGCGGGAGAGGGTGGCGAGGAACAGGTCGTCGTACTGCTTGCCGGTGGCGGCCTTGAGCGCCTCGACGTCCTTGACGGTCATCATGCCCGCCATCTTGTGCGTGGCGTTGGCGTCGTCGCCCGGCACCTGGATGTTCCAGCTGCGCAGGTACGTGGACATCTGCTCGATCTCGCCCGCTTCGGCGGTGGCGATCTTCTCCGCCACGTTGACCACGAACTCGTCCTTGGACTTCTCCATCGCCGCCTTGGCGATCTGGATCGTCTGGCGGTGGTGGGGGATCATCTGCAACGAGAACGTCGCGTCCGCCTCGTTGGCCGCCGGCTCACCCGAGCCGCCGCCACCGCCGACCGATGAACAACCCGCCAGCGCAAGCAGCCCTAGCACGATGATGAGCAGACGCGCTCGCATGAAGCCTCCCGTCTCGGTTCCCTGACGAGGGATACGGGTGGCCGATCTGTCCGGTTCAGCGAAAGTTTCCGAGCCTAAGTTTCACTCCATCCGGTTGAGCTCCTCGACCACGCCGAAGACGACGTCGGGGTGGCCCAGCGGCAGGGGTGGCGGGATGCGGTCGTCCGCCGCGTCGTGGCTGCGCACGACCACCCTGGCGAAGTCGTCGTCGACGTCCACCTCGGGGTCCACCAGCAGCACCGAGCGGACCAGGCTCTCGTGCCGGCGCACCAGGTCGACCACGTCCGCCGCGATCGGGCCGCTGGTGACGACGTCGAGCACGGGCTGGACGTCGTCGCGGTGCCTGGTCAGCACCGCGTCCACTGTGGACTGCCAGCCGGGCGCCGCGGGGACGCGCAGCCACACGATCCGCAAGCGGTCCGTGAGGTCCCGCCACGTGGCGGGAATCGCGTCGTGCAGGGCTTCGCCGGCTGGATCGATCACGAGCACCGTGGGGTTGCCCACGGGTCCGTCGGCGACGACACCGGGACCGGCAGCCCTGCTGGGCTCGTCGAATTCACGCATGTCACCGGGTTACCCAGTCGCAGCGCGTTTGCACCAGTGGGCTGATTGGTCTGCACCTGTGACCCGAATGGCGGATGACAAGACCACTTGCGCACGTGGACTTGTTGGCAGAGAACAACTTTCCCGTTCCCGGCCGGTGATCGCTTGACCGCTTTCCGAACACCGGTTTATGGTCTGGACCACTGACCGAAACTGGATCGGTGAGCGCTCGGATGCGCTCCCGGTTCCCGCCCCCTGCCTACGGGTCACCCCGTTTGGGAACGATCCAAGGAGTTCGGACGAATGAAACTCATGCGCAAAGCGGCCCTCCTGATGGCCGCCGTCCCTGCCATCGTGCTCATCACGCCGGTCGGTTCCGCCAGCGCGCACGGCTACGTGTCGTCGCCGGCCAGCCGGTCCGCGCAGTGCGCGAGGGGCGACATCTCCGTCGACCTCTGCGGCCAGGCGAAGTACGAGCCCCAGAGCGCCGAGGGCGTGAAGGGCAAGAAGAACTGCAGCGGCGACAACGGTGCGTTCGCCCCGCTCGACAACGACAGCCTTCCCTGGAAGGTCACCAACACCGGCCAGACCCTGTCTCTGACCTGGACCTTCACCGCACGGCACGCCACGCGCGACTACGAGTACTTCATCGGCAACACGCGCGTCGGCTACTTCTCGGGCAACAACCAGCAGCCGAACAACCCGACCACGCACACGATCAACCTCGGCGGGTTCTCCGGTCGCCAGAAGCTCTACGCGATCTGGAACATCAGCGACACGGTGAACGCGTTCTACTCGTGCATCGACCTCAACATCAGCGGTGGTGGCGGCACGACTCCGCCTCCCACCACGACGACGACCACCACTCCTCCCAAGCCGACGACCAGCACCACGACGCCCCCGCCCGCCGGTGGCGGCACGTGGGCGGCGAACACCTCCTACGCGGTCGGCCAGACCGTCACCTACAGCGGCTCGACCTACCGCTGCCGCCAGGCGCACACCTCGCTGACCGGCTGGGAACCGCCGAACGTGGCGGCGCTGTGGGAGAAGATCTGATCCGATGAAGCGCCTGGTGATCGCGGTCGCGGTCCTGGCGCTGGCGGGGTGCGGCGGAGAAGCGGTCGTGCCGGTGGGCCAGGAAGCCCACGGCCACGGTGCCTCTTCCGCCGCACCACCCGTTCCGGGTGCCAGTGCGAGGTTCAACGACGCGGACGTGATGTTCGTGCAGATGATGGTGGACCACCTGCAGCTCGGCATCAGCCTGTCGCAGGTGGGGCTGGCGAAGGCGACCAGCCAGCAGGCGAAGGACCTCGCGGGCGCGATCGACGTGACCCAGCGCGAGGAGCTCACGATGCTCAAGTCGTGGCTGAAGCTCTGGGACAAGCCGGAGGGTGACGGCGCGAGCCTGCACGCCTCCCACGGCGGTCAGCCGCTGCTCGACGACAAGGTCATCAACGAGACCAAGGAGAAGAGCGGCGCGGAGTTCGACATGAACTTCCTCAACCTGATGACCGGGCACCAGGGCGCGGGCGTGGAGATGGCCCTCGCCGAGAAGAAGGACGGCCAGAACCCCGAGGCGACCGCCTACGCCGAGCGCGTGGTGACGAGCCGCCAGGGCCAGATCGAGCAGATGCTGAAGATCATCAGCGGACCGTAGGCGTTCGGTCAGCGGGCCGGCGTTGCATCCCGGGCATGGACGTACTCATCTCGGGAGCGGGCATCGCCGGGCCCGCACTGGCTCACTGGCTGACGCGTTTCGGCTTCACCGCGACGGTGGTCGAACGCGCACCGTCGCCCCGCGCGGGTGGCCAGGCCGTGGACTTCCGCGGCGAGGCCCACCTGTCCGTGCTGCGGCGGATGGGCGTGCTCGACGCGGTGCTGGCCGCTCGGACCACCCCGCGCGACATGGTGTTCCGCGGTGTCGACGGACGCGAGCGGGCGCGGCTGCCCGGGTCGTTCACCGCGGGGGACGTCGAGATCCTCCGCGGTGACCTCTCCCGCCTGCTGCACGACCTGACCGACGCCGACGTGGAGTACGTGTTCGGCGACAGCATCACGGCGCTGCACGACGACGGCGCCGGCGTGGACGTGGAGTTCGCGCACGGGCGGCCGCGGCGGTTCGACTTCGTGGTCGGCGCCGACGGGATGCGTTCCGGGGTGCGGAGGCTGGTCTTCCCGTCGTACCGGCCGAAGTTCCAGGGCTACTACTTCGCGATCTGGGACGCCGAGGGCGACGACCACGACCTGACGTGCTCGCCGGGCGTGCTGAGCGCGCCGGGATGGCTGATGTACAGGTCGTCCGTGCCGCCCGAGCTGATGCCCGAGGAACTGGTGGCGCCGGGGATCTACTTCGACTCGATCAGCCAGGTCCGGATGCCCTCGGTGAGCTCCGGCCGCGTCACGCTGATCGGCGACGCCGGCTACGGCTCCACGCTGGGCGGCATGGGAACCGGACTCGCGGTCGTCTCCGCCTACGTGCTGGCGGGCGAGATGGCGGCGGGCGGGGACGCCTTCGCCCGTTACGAGGCGCGGATCGGCCCGTACGCACGGGGCTGCCAGGGCAACCCGGGACCGTTCCTCGCACCGGACACCAGGCTCGGGATGTGGGTGCGGGACCGGATGTTCGGGCTGCTGCCGAAGATGCCGATGGTGGCGCGGTTCGACATGAAGGCGGCGACCGCGATCAAGCTCCCCGAGTACGCGCCAGTTCGGTGAACACCTCTTCCACCTGCTGCTTGGCCGCCGCGTGCATCCACCCGAACCCGAGCTCTTGCCGGGCCTCGCGCAGCAGTTCCTCCGCTCGCGCGAAATCACCTCTGCGGTGGGCGATCCGGGCGAGGCCCGCGTTGGCGAGCGCGCGGGTCGCGGCCAGGCCCGCCCGCGTCGCCATCCGCAACGCCTGCCGGTAGTCGCGCTCGGCCTGCTCCTCGTCGATGTCGAGCAACCGGTCGGCACGCCTGCCCCTCAGCTCGGCGAGCTCCTCCTGGGCACCCAGCTCGGCGACGACCTCCAGGGCCTGGTCCGTCAGCGCGAGCGCTTCGGCCGGGTCCTCGGTCAACGTCGCCAGCACGTCGAGGACCTGGGCCGAACCCCAGCGCTCGCCCAGTTCCTGGAACCGCCGCAGGGCCTCGCGGGACTGCGCGACCGCCTGGACGCGGTCGCCGCGCGCGGCCCAGCCCGTGTAGGAGTTGCTGAACGCGATCAGGCCCTGGATCCACGGGTCGTCGCTGTGCTCCACCTCGTCCTGCAACGGCGTGCGGGGCGCGCCGGGATCCGGCGGACCGGTCAGCATGGCCCACGCGATGAGCACGAACGGTTGCGTGATCGGCCCTTCCAGCCTCCGGAGCACGGCCTGCACGCGCTCGGGAGCGGCGAGCGCGAGCAGGATCGCGTACTGCTCGCTGACCTCCTCGTCCACGACGGAGAGGAGTTCCTCCGCCAGGCCCTGGACCTCGACGCGGCTGCCCTTCACGTACCAGTACCAGGAGAGGTCGGCCACGAACCGCAGCGCCCGGCGCGGGTCGTGCCGCACCGCCCACCCGACGGCCTGCATCAGGTTCGCGTGCTCGGCGGTCAGGCGGGCGAACCAGCGGACCTGGTCCCGCCGGCGCAGTTCGGGATCCGCACGACGAGCGAGCGCGTGGAAGTACTCGGCGTGGGCGGCGTCGACGCGCTTGTGCTCCGAGCAGAACTCGCGGATGGTCTCCAGCATCCGGTAGCGGCCGTCCGCGGCCTCCACCAAGGACTTGTCCACCAACGCTTCCAGCACCTCGACGTCGTGCCCGCACACCTCCTCGACGGCCTCCAGGGTCGCCCCGCCGCCGAACGTCGCGAGGCACGCGGCCAGGTCGCGCTCGTCCTCGGACAGCAGGTCCCAGCTCCACTCCACGACGGCGCGCAGCGTCTGGTGCCGCGGCGCCGCGGCACGGTTTCCCTTGGTGAGCAATCGGAAGCGGTCGTTCAACCGGTCCGAGATCTCCTCGGTGGTGAGCGTCCGGGTGCGGGCGGCGGCCAGTTCGATCGCGAGCGGCAGGCCGTCGAGCTCCCGGCAGATGTCCGCGGTGTGCTGGTCCCGCACGAAGGACGGGTTGACGAGACGGGCGCGGTCGGTGAACAGGATGACGCTCTGCTCGGGGTCGAGCGGCGGCACCGGGCACAGCGTCTCCCCGGTGATGCCGAGCGGTTCCCTGCTGGTGGCGAGGATCCGCAACGACGGGCAGGCGCTGAGCAGGTGCCCGGCCAGCCGGGCGGCCTGCACGACCAGGTGCTCGCAGTTGTCGAGGACGAGCAACGCCGAACGCTCGCGCAACGCCAGCGTCAGGCGTTCCACGGGATCCAGCGCGGTTTCCTTGAGCCCCAACGCCTGCAGCGTCGCCGCCGCGACGTCCTTGGCCGGTGCCAGGTCGACGAAGACCGCGCCCGGACCGGCCGCCTGCAACGCGAGTCGGGTCTTGCCCGCACCACCGGGGCCGGTGAGCGTGACGAGCCGGGACGTCAGCGAGGCGATGCGCGCGAGTTCCTCCTGCCTGCCGACGAAGGTCGTCAGCTGCGCGGGCGGTTCGCGGTGGGTCTGGCCGCGCAGGACCTGGAGGTGCACGGCACGCAGTTCGGGGGACGGGTCGGTGCCGAGCTCCTCGGCGAGCAGGGTGCGGGCGTCCTCGAACGCCTGCAACGCCTCGGCCTGCCTGCCCTGCTGGTTCAGCGCCTGCACCAGGTAGCCGCGCAGCCGTTCGTCCAACGGGTTCTGCCGCACCAGCTCCTGGATCTCCGCGACGTCGGCCTTGCCGAGCCGGATCCGCGCGGCGGCGAGCGATCCCGCCGCGGAAGTCCGTTGTTGCTCCAGGCGCGTCGCGTGATCCGCCAGGGGGACGTCGGCGAGCGCCGGTCCGCGCCAGAGCCGCATCGCTTCGGACAAAAGGGATTCCGCCGCCTGCGGGTCGCCCTGCTCCAAGGCCCGCCGGCCGTCCGCCGCCAGCACGGCGAACCGGTGAGCGTCCACTTGGGACGCGGGTAGCACCAGGCGGTACCCGGCCGAGTGGAACTCGACCAGCGACGCGTCGCCGAGCGCCCGGCGCAGCCGCGAGACCTGACCCTGCAGGGCGTTCGCCGCGTCCGACGGCGGTTCGGCGCCGTAGAGCTCGTCGACCAGCCGGTCGAGCGGGACGATCTCGCCCACCCGGAGCGCGAGCAACGCCAGCAGGGTGCGCGGCCGCGGCCCACCCACCGCGATCTTGCCGTGCGGGGAATGCGCCTCAACGGGCCCGAGGATGCCGACGTGCACGGTGTCAGCGTACGAAGCGGCCAGGACTCGTACCCAGCACACGGCGAAAATGGCGCGTGAGGTGCGACTGGTCGTGGAACCCGGCCAGCACCGCGGCCTCCGCCGCCGGCCGTCCCTCGACCAGGTGGCCGCGGGCGATGTCCACCCGGCGACCGGTCAGGTACCGGTGCGGCGGCAGCCCGAACCGGCGGCTGAACGCCCGCACGAGGTGCGTGGGACTGGTCTGCAGCTCCGCGGCCGCCTCCGCCAGGGTGATCCCCGCCGGCAGCGAGGCGTCCAGCAGCTGCCGCAACCGGTCGGCCAGCGTCGGGTCCGCGTGCACGACGGGGGTGGTGCCGGCGAAGTGGTGCGCCAGCCGTTCGGTGATCAGCGCGAGCCGTGACGACGCCTCGAACGGGTCGTCCAGCGCGAGGTGCAGCTGGTGCACCCGCTGGCGCAGCAGCGGGTCGGGCAGCATCGGCGTGTCGACGGCCTTGCCGATCAGGTCGGACGGCAGCGCCGCGTCGTCGAGGTACAGCACGCGCTTGCGGAAGCCCGTCGGCAGCGCGGACCGGCCGTCGTGCGGCACGTGCGGTGGCAACAGCGTGACGCCGTCCACGAGAGCGCCGTGCTCGTGACGGTCCAGTTCGTACCGCACGGCCCCGGTGTCGAGCACCATCAACGTCCACGCGTCGTGCGTGTGCGCCGGGTAGACGTGCGTGGTGAAGGAGGCGTGGAAGACCTCCTTGATGCCTTCCACCGCGGGCTTCCACGCGGCCGTGCTCATGTCAGGAACGTACAAGACCGCACGCGCCGCTGCCCGCGATCGTGGTGTCCATGTTCGACACCAAGATCGCTGTGCTGCTGCGGGACGACCTGGCCGGCTGGCAGGCGCTGAACGTCACCGCCTTCCTCGTCAGCGGCCTGCCCGAGATGCTCAAGGGTGAGCCCTACGTCGACGCCGACGGCATGAAGTACCTGCCGATGTTCGGCCAGCCCGTGGTGGTGCTGCAGGGCGACGCGGAGCTGCTGAAGAAGGCCCACGGCAGGGCCCTGAACCGCGACCAGACGATGACCATCTTCACCGCCGACCTGTTCGCGACCGGCAACGACGCCGACAACCGCGCGGCCGTCCGCAAGGTGCACACGCAGGACCTCGACCTGGTCGGCATGGCCGTGCACGGCCAGAAGAACGCCGTCGACAAGATCTTCAAGGGCGCCCGGATGCACCCCTGACGAAACCGGGTTCTAATGCTCCGGTGATCAAGTTGCTCCGGATGGCCGTCTTCCTTCTGGTGCTTTCGGCGGAGATCTACCTGGTGGTCGTGCTGGGGGACCGGTTCCAGCCGGCGAACCACTACAGCTTCTTCACCATCCTGTCGAACCTCTTCGCGGCGGTGGTGATGCTGCTGGGCGTGTTCAGGCCGGTGTCGGCGCAGATCAGGGGCGCGGCCGTGGTCTACATGGCGACGACGGGACTCGTCTACTCGTTCCTGCTCCAAGGCATCGACGTGCAGACGCCGGCGTACGCGAACTGGGTGCTGCACATCATCGTGCCGGTCCTCGTCGTCGTGGAGTGGTTGCTCGCGCCGGAGAGGACCCGCAGGTGGTGGACCTGGCTCGCGTTCCCGCTGGCCTACCTGGTGTACTCGCTGGTCAGGGGTTCGATCGTCGGCTGGTACCCGTACCCGTTCCTCGACCCGCGCCGGCAGGGGTACAGCGGCGTGCTGGCGACCTGCCTGTTCGTCGCGGTGGTCTTCGTCGTGCTGGCGTTCGGGGTGTCTTGGGTCGGCACCAAATTGGCCCAGAAACGCAGTGCTTCGTTGTCCCAGAGCTAGGGCCAATCACCGTCCTACGGTCAGTGGCATGACCAGGCGACTCGCGTACGCACAGCTGACGAACTCCATCGGCGACGGCGGCTTCCTCGTCGTCTCGGCCCTCTACTTCACGCAGGTCGTGGGCCTGAGCGCGGCGAGGGTCGGCCTCGCGCTCACCCTCGCGTGGGGCGTCGGCGCCGTCGCCGGTGTCGGGCTGGGCCACCTCGCCGACCGGTGGGGACCGCGCACCACCGCCGTCGTGCTCGCCGCCGCCACGGCCGCCAGCATCGGCGTCCTGCTGCTCACCCGGAACTTCCCCGCGTTCGTGCTGGTCATGTGCCTGTACGCGAGCTTCCAGAGCGGGCTGCAGGCCTCCCGGCAGGCCCTGCTCGCCGGACTGACCACGCCCGAGGAGCGCACGCGGGCCCGTGCGCGGATCCAGTCCACGGCCAACGCCGGCATCGCGATCGGTGCGGCCGCGGGCGGGTTCGCGCTGCACCTGGGCACCGAGGCCGCCTACACGGCCGTGTTCGTGCTCGACGTCGTCGCGTTTCTCATCGCCGCGGTCGTCCTCGGCACGCTGCCCGAGACCGCCATGTCCCGGGCGAAGGGCAGGTTCGACGTCCTGAAGGACCGCCCGTACGCCCTGATCACGCTGATCAACGCCGTGATGCTGCTCTACATGCCGCTGCTGAGCCTGATCATCCCGTTGTGGATCGTGCAGCGCACCGAGGCACCGACGTGGCTCGCGGCCGCGTTGCTGGTGCTCAACACCGCGGCCGTCGTCCTGTACCAGGTCCGAATCGCCCGCCGCGCCACGGGACTCGGTGCGGCCTCGAAGCTCGTGCGGCACGCCGGACTGGTCATGCTCGCGTCCTGCGCGGTGTTCGCCGTGACGGCGTTCGGCGTCGGTGCCTGGCCCGCGGCGGCGTTGCTGGTCGCGGCCGCCGCGTTGCAGGTGCTCGGCGAGATGATGCTCGCCTCCGGTGCGTGGGAGATCAGCTTCTCCCTCGCGCCCGCCGACCGGCAGGGCCAGTACCAGGGCTTCTTCGCGACGGGCACGGCCGTCGCGCGCATGGTCGGCCCCGCCCTGCTCACGACCGTCGTGCTCGGCTGGGGCGCGATCGGCTGGGTGCTGGTCGGCGGGCTGTTCGTCGTGGCCGGTTACGCGATGGGACCCGCGGTGCGCTGGGCCCGCGAGAAGAACTCCACCAGTTCCGGTGCCATGACCGACGACTTGTACATGTGCGTCTGACCGGGCAGCGTCCTGTGGTCCGCTCCCACGACCTCCGCGACGTTCTTCATGGCGTTGCGGAGGTATTCGGGGCTCTTGCCGCCGTCCATCGCGAGTGTCGGCACCTCGACCTTCCACCGGTCGGTGGGCAGAGGCTCCCCGCGGCCGTCGTCGCCGAGGATCGTGAGGTCCCACGGCAGCGTGTGCGCGACGGGCTTGAGCTTCTTCCACACGGGCGTCAGCTTCATGATCGCCAGACCGAAGGCCGGCACGCCGACCAGTTTCATGAACGTCGAGAGCATTCCGGACCGGTCGCCGCGCGCGAGCATGTCGTTCATCCGCTCGACGATGTCCGCAGGACGCGGCTCGTACGTGTCGTCCACGACGAACGGCGCCTCGTAGATCGCGAGCCGGGAGATGGACGGCAGGCGTGAGGCCGCCTCGAGAGCCAGCACCGCGCCCGAGGAGACGCCGAAGACGAACGCACTGCCGCCCGCCTCCCTGATCACGGCGTCGATGTCCTCGACCTCGCGCTCCAGCGACCACGGCGTGGCGCCGTCCCCGGTCTCGCCGCGGCCACGCCGGTCGTAGGTGTACACCGTGAAGTTCTTGTCCAGCACGGACGCCAGCTCGGTGGACGGCCCGAACATCCGGTGGCACATCGCGCCGTCCACGAGGACCAGCGCAGGCCCGGAGCCGGTGACCGAGTAGGCGATCCCGGTGCCGTCGGCGGAAGTCGTGAAGCGGGTCATCGGTTCTCTCCCAGGGTGGTGTCGAGGAAGCCCTGCCAGTCCTGTTCGGACTCGTCGCCGGAGAAGACGTGGTGCGCGGCGATCATCGGGCCGCGGAAGCCCCGCATGAACCGGTACATGCCGCGGTCGGTGCGCAGGGCGAGCGTGTGGGCGTTGCGGTGGAACTCGACGGCGTCCGGCAGCTTCTCGGCCAGCGCCGCGTCGAGCCGCTTCCAGGCCTCGTCCCAGTCGGTGACCGCGGGCCCGAAGACCGTGAGCGGGCGGGCCGTGCGGCCGGGGAAGTGCGTCAGGTACTCGAGCAGCGTGCGCCGGAACAGCGCGCCGCCCAGCGTCATCGCCTCGAACTCGTCGGCCCAGTCGTCGCCGGGCAGGAAGCCGCTCGTGACCATCCGCAACACGGTGCTGCTCTGCTCGCGGGCCTCGACGAGGAACTCGTAGGCGATGAACCGGCCGTCGGGCGCCTCGCCGCTGGTGTGCGCGAAGTGGCGGCCGGGCTCGGAGGCGGTGATCGCGCTCGTCGGCGCGTACCCGCCGAAGGCCATCTTGACCTGGCCGTTCGCGACCTCGTTGCGGCCCATGAACCACGAGTCGATGCCCGGCCCCGTCGCGATGGCAGTCCAGACGTCCTCGACGGACGCCGGTACCTCGATCTCGTCGGCACTCGTGAACTCGTGGCCCATCGGTCTCCCTCTCCGGTGCGTGGAATGGTGCCATCCTGCTACCGACGATTCTCTTCGTCAAGACAGCGATACTCGTCTTGACAAAAAATCTTGTCGGTGATTCCGTTCTCGCCACACCGAGAACTGGAGGAACCCCATGTCCCGCATCGTGTGCGGCGTCGTCGCCGGCCCGCTCTACCTCGTCGTCGGCTACGCCCAGGCGTTCACCCGCGAGGGCTTCGACCTCGCACGGCACCCGTTCAGCATGCTCAGCCTCGGCTCGCTCGGGTGGATCCAGATCGCGAACTTCGTGGTCAGCGGCGCGTTGTTCCTGGTCGCGGCCACCGGCATGGCGAAGCACACGAAGTGGGGCGCGCGGCTGATCGGCCTGATGGGAGCGGGGATGGTCCTCGGCGGGGTGTTCGTCGCCGATCCCGCGATGGGGTTCCCGCTCGGCACACCGGACGGCCCGCCCGCCTCGATGTCGTGGCACGGCGCCCTGCACGCCGTCGCGTTCGGGATCGCGATGATCGGCTGGATCGGGGCGTGCTTCGTGTTCACGCGTAGGCTCGGGGGATGGCTGGCGGTGATGAGCGGCCTGACGGGCCTGCTGCTGGTGGTGCCGACGGCGTTCCTCGGCAGCCCCGGCGGGACGGTGCTGCTCTACGTGGTCGCGACGATCGGCTGGGTCTGGACCTCGATCGTGTCCCTGAGGCTGAACCGGCCTGCCTTCTCGAGCTGATCTGCCCGGAGTGCGGGCGCGTCACCACCGACGTGCACGCGCCCGGCTGTGAGGCCTGTCAGACGAGCTGATGCGCGTGCATCTTGCTGATGTCGTAGGAGACCCCGCAGAAAGTGCACTGCAGCCCGTACTTGCTGCTGATCGTGAACAGCGGGATGAAGAAGATGGTCGGCTTCGTGTAGCGCCGGAACAGGTTGTGCGCCGACTGGTGGTGGCAGTGCCCGCACACCAGCTGCAGCATCCGCAGCTGCTCGATCGTCGTCCGCCAGCCGAAAATGACCATCTGCTCTCCCTTTGCCGTTGTTCTTCTGACGTGCGGGATGCCCCCTGAGTTGCAGGGCGACGCCCGAATTCGGAAGGTGGAGGGTGTGACCACCCTGCTGCGGCCCTGGAACCTCGACGACGCACCGGTCATCCTGGCCGCCGCGGGCGAGGAGATGATGGCCCGCCAGTTCACCCTCCCGATCGACTCGCTCACCGCCGCGCAGGACTGGATCGCGCTGCTCATGGCCCGTCGCGAGGACGACACCGCCTACTCGTTCGCCGTGCTGCACGACGGGGTGCCCGTCGGCAACGCGGCGGTGTCGAGCGTCGAACGCCGTCACCTCACCGGGTGGATCTCGTACTGGATGCGGGAGGAGGCGCGGGGCAAGGGCCTCGCGACCGAGGCCTGCAAGGCCGTCAGCGAGTTCGCCTTCTCCGAGCTCGGCCTGTTCCGCCTGGAGCTCGCCCACCGCCTGGACAACCCCGCCTCCTGCCGCGTCGCCACGGGAGCGGGGTTCGCGGTCGAGGGCGTCGAACGCGCCCGGCTGCTCTACGACGGCGTCCGCTACGACACGGAAACGCACGCGCGTCTCGCCACGGACTGAGGTTCACTCCGCGCGTCGGCGGGTAGCCCGGAGTGCATGAGCGACGTGCAGGCCGAACTGCTGATGACCTTGACCAAGGTCGCCAAGGTCTTACGTGGAGCGGAGATCCCGTTCGCCCTGACCGGTGGTTGTGCCGGTTACGCGCGAGGCGGGCCCGTGAGTGAGCACGACGTCGACCTCCTGGTGAAGGAAGAGGACGTCAACGAAGCGGTGCGGGTGCTCGTGGAGGCGGGACTGCGCGGTGCGGAACCGCCGGAGGACTGGCTGCTGAAGGTCTACGACGGCGACTCGCTGGTGGACCTGCTCTTCCGGCCGAACGAACGCCCGGTGACCGACGAGACCCTCGCGATGGCCGAGGAGATGCCCGTCGGTTCGGTGATGCTGCCGGTGATGCCGGCGACGTTCGTCCTGAGCAGCAAGCTGCTCGTGCTGGACGGGCACCGCTGCGACTTCAGCGAGCTGCTGCCGTTCGCACGGGCGTTGCGCGAACAGATCGACTGGGACCAGGTGCGCGAGGAGACCAAGCACTCTCCTTATGCGGAAGCGTTCCTGGTGCTCATCGAACGCCTGGACATCATCGGGAGGGGCCATGAGTTCCGAGCAGTACCTGGCGGCAAATCTGCGTAGGGCGGTGGCCGAGGACCCGCGGACCGCCGAGCTCGGCGTGCGCGTCACCGTGCGCGGCGACAACGTGATGCTCTCCGGCGACGTGGCGTGCGCCGACCGGCGTGCCGCCCTGGAGGAGGTCCTGCACGAGGCCGCCCCGGAGCTGAAGATCCTCAACGACGTGCGCGTGACACCTGCGGGCGAACCGGAGGGTGAGGAGGACCTGCGATGATCCGAGTCGCGGCGGTCGGGGACATCCACCTCGGCGAGGACATGCGCGGGCACCTGCGTCCGGCGTTGGAGAAGGTCGGCGAGCACGCCGACGTCCTGCTCCTCGCCGGTGACCTGACCCGGCACGGCACGGTCGTCGAGGCCGAGGTGGTCGCGGACGAGTTCGCGGACCTCCCGGTGCCCGTCGTCGCCGTGCTGGGCAACCACGACCACCAGGACGACAAGCCCCTCGAGGTCACCAAGACCCTGGAGGACAAGGGCATCCACGTGCTGGAAGGCACGACGTTCACCCATCGGGTCAACGGTTGCTCGATCGGCATCGGTGGGGTGAAGGGGTTCGGCGGCGGGTTCGCCGGCAAGTGCGGCAGCGCGTTCGGTGAGCGCGAGATGAAGGCGTTCATCCAGCACACCTGCGACATCGCGGAGAACCTGAAGGGCGCACTGTCCGAACTGGACACGGACATCAAGGTCGCGCTGACGCACTACGCGCCGGTGCCCGACACGTTGCGCGGGGAGCCGCCGGAGATCTACCCGTTCCTCGGCTCGTACCTGCTCGGCGAGGCCATCGACGCGACCGGGACGGATCTCGCCGTGCACGGCCACGCGCACTTCGGCACCGAGCACGGCCTGACGCCGGGCGGGGTGCGGGTCCGCAACGTCGCGCAGCCCATCATCCGTTCCGCCTACACGGTCTACGTGCTGGAAGGGAACAACTCATGACCGTCGGGGACTTCGTCGTGCAACGCCTGCGCGACTGGGGTGTGAAGCAGGTGTTCGCCTACCCCGGCGACGGCATCAACGGGATCGTGGCCGCGTTCGGCAAGGCGGACAACGACCCGAAGTTCGTCCAGACCCGGCACGAGGAGATGGCCGCGTTCGCCGCGGTCGGCTTCGCCAAGTTCAGCGGCGACGTCGGTGTGTGCCTAGCGACCTCGGGGCCGGGCGCGATCCACCTGCTCAACGGCCTGTACGACGCGAAGCTCGACCACGTGCCGGTCGTCGCTATCGTCGGCCAGACCGCCCGCACCGCGATGGGCGGCAGCTACCAGCAGGAGGTCGACCTCCACTCGCTGTTCCGCGACGTCGCCTCGTTCCTGGTGGACGTGACGGTGCCCGAGCAGTTGCCGAACGCGCTGGACCGCGCGATGCGCACGGCCCAGGCCGAGCGCGCGCCGGCCGTGCTGATCATCCCGAACGACGTGCAGGAGCAGGAGTACTCGCCACCCAAGCACGAGTTCAAGTACATCCCGTCGAGTCCGCCGTCGCGCCCCTCGTCGTCCGTCGTGCCCGCCCTGGACGACGTCCGGCGCGCGGCCGAGGTGCTGAACAGCGGCGAGAAGGTCGCGATCCTGATCGGCCAGGGCGCCCGCGAGGCCGCCGAGGAGGTGCGCGCGGTCGCCGACCTGCTCGGTGCCGGCGTCGCGAAGGCGTTGCTCGGCAAGGACGTGCTGCCCGACGACCTGCCGTACGTGACGGGCTCGATCGGGCTGCTCGGCACCCGGCCGTCGTACGAGATGATGCGCGACTGCGACCGGTTGCTGATCGTCGGCTCGAACTTCCCGTACTCCCAGTACCTGCCGCAGTACGGCAAGGCGCGCGGGGTGCAGGTCGACGTCGACGGCCGTTCGATCGGCATGCGCTACCCGACCGAGGTCAACCTCGTCGGCGACGCGCGGGAGACGTTGCGCGCGCTGATCCCGTTGCTGGAGGAGAAGACCGACCGCTCGTGGCGGGAGACGATCGAGAAGAACGTCGAGCGCTGGTGGGAGGTCGTCGAACGGCAGGCGCAGGTGCCGGCCGATCCCGTCAACCCGATGCGGATCGTCTCGGAGCTCTCGAAACGACTGCCGCACAACGCGATCGTCACCGCCGACTCGGGCTCGGCGACGAACTGGTACGCGCGGTTGCTGAAGATCCGCGGGAACGTCCGGTCGTCGCTGTCCGGCACGCTCGCCACGATGGGCTGCGCCGTCCCGTACGCGCTCGGTGCCGCCTTCGCGCAGCCCGGCAGGCCGTTGATCGCGCTGGTCGGCGACGGCGCGATGCAGATGAACGGCATGGCGGAGTTGTTGACGCTGCGCCGGTACGGCATCCGTTGCGTGGTCTGCGTCTTCCACAACAACGACCTCAACCAGGTCACGTGGGAGCTTCGCGCGATGGGTGGAGCGCCGAAGTTCGAGGAGTCGCAGTCGCTCCCGGATATCTCGTACGCCGCCTTCGCGCGGTCCATCGGCCTGCAGGGCATCGAGATCAACGACCCGGCGCAGCTCGGCACGGCGTGGGAGACCGCGCTCGCGTTCGACGGCTCGACCGTGCTCGACGTGCGCTGCGACCCGGACGTGCCGCCGATCCCGCCGCACGCGACGTTCGAGCAGATCAAGGACATGACCGAGGCGGTGCTGCGAGGCGACCCCGACGCGTGGGGCGTGTTGCGCCGCGGAGTCCAAACCAAGATCCAGGAGTTGCTGCCGTGAAACTGGGCTATTTCCTTTCCTCGGAAGAACACGGGCCGCGCGAGCTGGTCCGCAACGCACGCATGGCCCAGGAGCAGGGCTTCGAGGCGCTGTGGATCTCCGACCACTTCCACCCGTGGAACGACGAACAGGGCCAGTCGCCGTTCGTCTGGGGCACGATCGGCGCGCTGTCGGAGGCCGTGACGCTGCCCATCACCACGGCCGTGACGTGCCCGATCGTCCGCATCCACCCGGCCGTCATCGCGCAGGCCGCCGCCACCGCCGCCGTGCAGACCGAGGGCAGGTTCGTCCTCGGCGTCGGCAGCGGTGAGGCGCTGAACGAGCACGTGCTGGGTGACCGCTGGCCGTCTGCGGACGTGCGCCTGGAGATGCTGGAGGAGGCGATCGGCCTCATCCGCACGCTGCACCAGGGTGACGAGGTCACGCACCACGGCAAGCACTACACCGTGGAGAACGCCCGCATCTACACCGTGCCCGAACGCCCGGTGCCGATCTACGTGTCGGCGTTCGGCCCGAAGGCGGTCAAGCTCGCGGCCCGCTGCGGCGACGGCTACGTGTCGGTCGGTCCCGCCGGCGACCTGGTGGAGAAGTACCGCGCCGAGGGCGGCCGCGGCCCGGCGCAGAGCGGCCTGAAGGTCTGCTGGGCGGAGTCCGAAGAGGACGCCGTGGCGACCGCGCACCGCCTGTGGCCCAACGACGGCCTGCCCGGCGAACTGGCCCAGGTGCTGCCGACGCCCAAGCACTTCGAGCAGGCGTCCGAACTCGTCACGCCGGACATGATCAGGGAAGCGGTCCCGTGCGGCCCCGACCCCGAGAAGTACGCGGAGAAGATCAAGGAGTTCGCCGACGCCGGGTTCGACGAGGTCTACGTGCAGCAGATCGGGCCTGACCAGCAGGGTTTCTTCGAGTTCTGGGCCAAGCAGGTCGTGCCGCTGATCGATGTTTGATGAGAGGGGCGCAGGGCATCCGCTCCTATGAGGAGATTCCTGCGCGAGCACAGCCTGACGCTCGTTTTCGGGGGACTGTTCCTCGCGGCGCTGGTCGGCCAGTTCTTCGCGGGCCACGCCGACTACAACGAGCGTCAGGCCGCGTTGGGGCAGCCGGTGCTGTCCCTGGGGTCGTACCTGTTCTCCGCCGACTTCCTCGTGGACGTCGTGGAGAACTGGCAGTCCGAGTACCTGCAGTTCTTCCTGTACGTGACCGCGACCGTCTGGCTGATCCAGCGCGGTTCGACGGAGTCGAAGCCGGCGAAGAAGGCAGGCCGCGAGACCGACCAGGAGCAGCAGGTCGGCGCGTACGTGAAGCCGGACTCGCCGAAGTGGGCGCGGGCAGGTGGCTGGCGCACGGCGTTCTACTCCAGGTCGCTGGGCCTCGTGATGCTGGTGCTGTTCCTGTTCTCGTGGTCCCTGCAGTGGGTCGCGGGCTGGTACGCCAACAACTCCGACCCGCTGGCGGAGAAGATGGGCCTGTTCGACTACTTCCTGAGCGCCGACTTCTGGAACCGGTCGCTGCAGAACTGGCAGTCGGAGTTCCTCGCGATCGCGTCGATGGCGATCCTCAGCGTCTACCTGCGCGAGCGCGGGTCGCCCGAGTCGAAGCCGGTCGGGGCGCCGCACTCGGTGAGCGACAGGTCCGGTTAGCGGAAAGCGCGGCGGGACCCGTTGTCCCACCGTGCTTCCCGTGGTGGCGCGGCGGAACCCGAGCCCCACCGCGCCACCAGGCGACGCGACCACCTTCTCGGGCCGTCGACCGCCGCCTAGGCGAGGATCTCGCCGACCGTGCCGGCACCCACGGTCTTGCCGCCCTCGCGGATCGCGAAGCCCAGCCCGGTGTCCATCGCCACCGCCTTGCCCAGCTCCACCACGACCTCGACGGTGTCCCCTGGCAGCGCCAGCGTCCTGTCGAGCTCCACCACGCCGACGACGTCGCCGGTGCGGAAGTGGAACTGCGGGCGGTAGTTCGACGCGATACCGGTGTGCCTGCCGCCCTCGGCGTGCGAGAGCAGGTACACCGACGCGCGGAACCGGGTGTGCGGCGCGACGCTGCCCGGCAGCGCCAGCACCTGGCCGCGCCGGACGTCGCCGCGCTTCACGCCGCGCAGCAGGATCGCGGCGTTGTCCCCCGCCTGCGCCTGCTGCATCGGCTTGCCGAACGTCTCGATGCCGGTGGCGACCGAGGTCACCGCCGAGCCGAGACCGAGCACCTCGACCTGGTCGCCGAGGCCGAGCACACCCCGCTCCACCGCACCGGTCACGACCGTGCCGCGGCCGGTGATGGTCAGGACGTTCTCGATCGGCATCAGGAACGGCCCGGTGACGTCCCGCTCCGGCACCGGGACGTGGGAGTCCACGGCGTCGAGCAGGTCCACCACCGACTGCACCCACCGCGGGTCGCCCTGCAGCGCGCGCAGGCCGGACACCCGCACGACCGGCGTGGCGTCGCCGTCGAAGCCGTACCGGGAGAGCAGGTCGCGGATCTCCAGCTCCACCAGGTCGAGCAGCTCCGGGTCGCTCACCGCGTCGGCCTTGTTCAACGCCACCACCACGTGCGGTACGCCCACCCGGTGCGCCAGCACCACGTGCTCCCGCGTCTGCGGCATCGTGCCGTCCTCGGCGGACACCACGAGGATCGCGCCGTCGAGCTGCGCCGCCCCCGTGATCATGTTCTTCACGTAGTCGGCGTGGCCGGGCATGTCGACGTGCGCGTAGTGCCGCGTCGGCGTCTCGTACTCGACGTGCGCGATGTTGATCGTGATGCCGCGGGCCAGCTCCTCCGGCGCCCGGTCGATCCGGTCGAACGCCGTGAAGGTCGTGCCCGTCGGGTCCTTTTCGGACAGAACCTTGGTGATCGCCGCGGTGAGCGTGGTCTTGCCGTGGTCGACGTGGCCCATCGTGCCGATGTTGAGGTGCGGCTTGGCGCGCACGAACTCCTGCTTCATCTTCCTGTTCCTCGGTGCGAAACGGTGGCTCAGAACCGATGGACCGCCACAACCCTCCTCCAGTGGTCCTGAAGGATGGACTGGAGAAGGGTCAGAGTCGGGCGCCGGCCAGCGCTGCCGAGGCGACGGCGAGCGCGTCCGCGGGCACACCCGCGCACGTGTTGAGCTCAGCCGTCAGGAACATGCGGTGATCGTGACAGGCGTGCTGGACCGCTGTCACCTGGTTTTCCGCCGGTCTGGTCAACGCCCGTGCGGACGAACACCTTTCCACTGCCCGGAGCGCGGCAAACCTGGGACAGTGAGTCGCACAGACCAGCCAGGAGCAGCTGCCATTCCGGACCGACTCCCCGTGCTCACCGCCATCTACCAAGCAGACCGGGCCGACCGGGCCACCACCCTGACCGTGAGTCTCGCGACGATCGGCGTCACCACGACCTACCTCATCGGCACGATCGCCTTCTACGACAAACTCGATCTCCTCGGCTGGGCGATCAGCCTCCTGCCGTTCCCGCTGCTGTGCACCGCCGCTTTCCACGCGCAACTGCTCAACCTCGCGGCCGTCCGAGCCCGGTCGATCCTCACCCTCGAACGCGCTCTCCTCGCCGCGACCGACCACGGCGAGAGCCACTCCCTCGACCCCTCCCGCATCGGCGCGACCGCCGCCGAACACGCCACCAACATCCACACCGCGGGCACACCCCTCCGCCTCGCGATGCTCATCGCTTACAGCGGGGCGGGCATCATCCCCCTCGCCTACACGGCCCTCATGCTGGTCAAAGCGGCGCACCACCTCGGCGGCTGGGTCGCCGTCCCCGCGGCGCTCTACCTGATCCTGCTCGTCCCGATCGTCTTCGCCTGGCGGGACAGCGCCACGAAGCTCGACTTCAACGCCACCGCGAACCCGACGACCAGCGCCTGACCAGAAGCCGCGTGGACTAGACCGTTGTCACCTGGTTCTCCGCGAGCCCGATCAGCGTCCGCGCGGCCGGGCTGTGCGGACCTTCCGCGCGCCACGCGAACGCGAGCCTGCTGTGCGGCACGGGATCGGTGATCCGAACGGCGTGCAGGTCGCCCACCATCGACCGCGCCAGGACCGCCGGCCCGAGCCCGCGCTGCGCCAGCGTGATCACCATCGGGGGCGCGGACGCCTCGAACGCGATCCGCGGCCGGCGCGCACCGCAGGCCGCGTCCAGCGCCCCGCGCAGTCCGGTGCCCGGCGGCAGGCAGATCAGCCCGCGCTCCAGCAACTCCTCCAGCGGCACGGATTCCCTGCCGTACCAGGGATCCGAGGCCGACACCGCGGCCACGAGCGGTTCGTCGGCCAGCACCCGGACAGCCACCCCCTCGGGCTCCGCACCCGCGTAGCCGACGAGTGCGAAGTCCAGCCGACCGTCCACAAGCGACTCGATCAACGTGGAGGAGTTGGCCTCCGACAACGTGATCTCGACGTCGGGGAACGACGTGTGGAACGCCGACAGCAGTTCGGGGAGGTCCATGATCCCGCACGACACGACCATCCCGACCCGCACGGAGCCGCGCACCAGCCCGGCCATCTCCTCCACGGTCCGCCGGGCCGACTCCACCGACCCCAGTGCCGCCCGCGCCAGCGGCAGCACCGCCGCGCCCACGCCGGTCAGCGTGACGGTGCGTCCCGAGCGGTCCAGCAGGTCGTGCCCGAGTTCCCGCTCCAGCCGCCGGATCTGCGCGCTGATCCCGGGCTGGGCGACGTGCACCCGTTCCGCCGCGCGCGTGAACGAGCCCTCCTCCGCGACCGCGACGAAGTACTCCAGCTGCCGAAGCTCCATAACGAATGATTATAGACAGCGGAAGATCTAGATCTTGGACATATAGACGCAGGTCGGCAACCCTGGAGACATGCAGATCTTCTACCCCGGAGACGCCGGTTACGACGAGGAACGCAGCGGTTTCCAGACCGGGCTCCGCCACGAACCGCAGGTGGTCTTCGCCGTGGAGAACGTCCAGGACGTCGAGGACGCCGTCGGCCACGCCGAGTCCCACGGCCTCGAGTACGCGATCCAGACCACCGGTCACGGCCTGACCACCGCCACGACCGGCGTCCTGATCTCCACCAGGCGCCTGAACGCGGTCGAGGTCGACCCCGCGACGGGCACGGCCAGGGCCGAGGCGGGCGCTGTCTGGCAGCAGGTGGTCGAGAAGGCCGCCCCGCACGGTCTCGCCCCGCTCAGCGGCGACGCGAGCGACGTGGGCGTCGTCGGCTACACCCTCGGCGGCGGCTTCAGCGTGCTGGCCAGGGAGTTCGGCTTCGCGAGCGATCGCGTCACCAGGACGGAGAAGGTCGGCGACGTCGTCACCGCGCTGGAGTTCGAGCTCCTGCCCGTCGAGCGGGTGCACGCGGGCGAGCTGTTCTTCGAGGCCCGGTACGAGCGCGAGGTGGTCGAGGCGTTCCACACCTGGGACCTGCCCGACCACGTCACCCCGGCGCTCACCACCCTCGGTGACGTCGTGCGGATCACCTTCGCGAGCACGAAGCCGTTCGACGTCGGCCACCTCCGCGTCGCGCCCGTGCTCAAGGAGGACTTGGGCCTGAAGCCGTTCGCCGAGGTTGCCGGCAGGCCGCTGCCGCCGCACACCTACCAGGGTGACAACGTGCTGCTCCGGGACCTGCCGTTGGAGGCGCTCCAACGCGCCAGGGAGATCGCCGCGCGCTCCACCGCCGAGATCTTCCTGGGCGTGCTCCCGCTCGGTGCCGCCCTCGGCTCGGAGGCCACCCACCTGCTGAAACTCATCTCGCCGCGACTGGGCGTCCAGGAGCAGCACGAAGAGGTGTTCGAGGCGGTCCGACCGTTCGTGGTCGGACGTTCGCGGAACTTCCGCTACGCCGTGGGATAGGTTGTGATGGGGAAGCAACGGTCGTAACGTCGGAGACGTAACCGGGTTCAGCAGCGTGCTCGGAGTCAGGGTCTCGTGCGCTTCGGCCACCGGGGAGTGCTGGTGAACGAAGAACAGTTTGAGGAATCACCGCTGCTCACGGTCCGTGCCACCGAGGTGGCGGGTGTGGTGGTCGTAGCGGTGGAAGGCGAGATCGACGTCGACACGGCGGATCTCGTGCTGGACGCCGTCCGCCTCGCCCTGACCACGACCGGGCCCGCGCTGATCGCCGACCTGACCCAGGTCACCTTCTTCGGCTCGACCGGCATCTCCACGCTGATCTCGGCGCACGAGATCGCCGACGAGCACGGCAGGAAGCTGCACGTCGTGGCACCGCAACGGGCCGTGAGACGGCCTCTGCAGGTCACGGGCGTGGCCGACGTCCTGCCGCTCTACGACTCCGTCGACGAGGTGCTGACGGCGTTGAAACCGGTGCCCAGCGAGTAGGCACCGGTCCGCCCGTCCTCAGCCGGCCAGCTCGACCAGTTCCGGCACGACGTCGTCGGGGTGCGGCATCGCGGCGATCTCCGCGGCGATGCGGGCGTTGGCGACGCGAACGTCGTCGTCCGCCAACAACTTGCGCGCGGTCTCCTGGACCGCGTCCGCGGTGAAGTCCGCGCCGACGAGCTGGGCGCCCAGGCCGGTGCCCGCCACGATCCCGGCGTTGCGGAAGTGGTCAGCGCCCTGCGGCAGCACGAGCTGTGGCAGGCCGTGCGTCATCGCGGCGACCGTGGTGCCGGCGCCGCCGTGGTGCACGACGAGATCTGCGTGCGCGAGCAGATCCGCCTGGGGCACCCACGGCAGCAGGTGGACGTGGTCCGGTACGTCGGCCAGCAGCGCCGGGTCGACCTGCGGCCCGGTCGCGACCAGCAGTTCGGCGTCCACACCGGACAGCCCGGTGATCGCGGTCCTCAGCACGTCCTGGTTCGAGAACGCCGTGCCGAACGTGAGGTAGACCAGCGGCCTTTCGTGCTCCACGACCCAACCGGGCAATTCGCCCGGCTCGGTGAACGGGACCGGACGCATCGGAATGCGCTCCACGTCCGAAAGAAAGTCGAGATCCTGCAGTGAAGGCGGGAAGACGTCGAGATAAGTCGATCCGAGCCCGTAATGTTGCCCATTCGGGAGCGTGATCCCGAGTTCGTCGACGTACTCGAGGAGCAGGTCGCTCATCGCTTCCGGAACAAGGGATTCGTCCATCCTGCCGAACCCGTGGCACACGGCCGGAATGCCTGCCCGCAGGGCGGCGAGACCCGCGCCGGGGTTCATGAGCTCGAAGACGACGAGGTCCGGCTTGTCCCGTTCGAGCACCGGCTCCAGATCGGTCACGTAGGCCCTGGGCAGCAGTGATCCGAACGCGTCGACGGCGGTCTGGCGCAGCATGTCCCGCCGGAACCCGTCCGTGCCGTGCAGTTCGTTCGCCTGGCGGAACGCGGCCCAGATGCTGATGCCCGCGTCGACCACCGTGAGTCCGAGTTTTTCCACAGTCGCGTGGAATCCTGCATCAACGGCGTAGAGAACGTCATGGCCTTGCGCTCGCGCGGCGGTCGCGAGCGGAAGTATCGGGTAAACGTGTCCGTGGGAGCCTAAGCTCGAGAAGAGAATGCGCACCGGGCCAGATTAGGTGCTCCTCCATTACGACGGGGTCAATTCACCCAGCTTTCCGAGCGCTCCGCGACCTCGGCGGGCGAAGGCGCCGAGGCGATCTCCGCACGCACCTCACCGGCGGCCCGCTGGAGCCTCGAATCCTCGATCAGCCGGGTCAGCAGGTCCGGCGTGACCTCGCGCGGCTCGGCCTTCAGCCCCGCCCCGCGCCGGGTGATCGCGTCCGCGTGGACGGTCCTGTCACCGGGCCCGGGCTCGACCAGCTGCGGCACCCCGGCGGCGAGCGCGCCGAGCAACGTCCCCGCGCCACCGTGGTGCACGATCCCGTCGCAGAACGGCAGCACGCGCGGGATCGGCACCCACCCGACCGCCCGCACGTTGCCCGGCAGTCCGTCCGTCCGGTCCGGACGCACCAGCACGAACTCGGCGTCCACCCGCTCGGCCGCCCTGACCACGGCCGCCATCATCCGGCCGGAGCCGGGACCGGGCGCGGTGCTCCTGCTGACCAGGATCCGCGGCTTGCCGGACGGCTCCGCGAGCCACGGCGGCACCTCGCCGTCACCGCTGTAGGGCACGAACCGCACCCGTTCGCCGCCGGGGAACTCCGCGAGCGAGGGCGGAGCGGTGCGCAGGACCGTCGTGGGCGACCGCACCCCGGCCTTCATCCGCGCGCCGACCGCGGCCGTCAGCTCCAGCCCGTCGAACAACGACACGTCGTGCACGACCGACGGCACCCCCAGCGCCGACCCGGCCGCCGCCAGCGGCTCGTGCACCACGACGTCCGGCCGCCAGCCCTCCGCGAACTCCCGCAACGGCCCGGTCATCGCGTCACCGACCCTGCTGAACAACCGCGACACGAAGTCGAGCCGCCCGCTGCCCCGCATCTCCCGCTTGGCCACCAGCGGATGCGCGAGCATGATCCGCACCGCGATCGGTCCGAAGCGGACGCTGGAGGGGACGACGTCCTCGACCCGCAGCCCGGACTCGCCGACCCGCAACGCCTCCCCGCCCGTGGCGACCACGACCTCGCGGCCGGCCTCGCGCAACCGCAGCGCGAGCGGCATCAACGGGAAGACGTGGCCCAGCAGGGGAGCGGCGACGACGAGAACACGCATATCTCCAGGCTACGGCTCCACCAGCCGGCGCACGGCGTCCTCGACGGTCCGCCGCCGTACCCCGTGGTCCGAACTCGACGGAGCCGCCGCCCACATCGACGCGACCGCCAGCACCAGCTGCAACACCTGCTCCGCCGGGAACCGCGACGACACCAGCCCCGACTCCTGGGCGGACCGGATCGCCTCGACGTCGGCGGTCCGGCTCACGGGAGAGCGCCGCTCCAGCCGTTGCCAGGTCGCGAGCCGGGCGAGCTCGGGGTGCTGGTGCTGCAGGTCGTACAACCGGCCCGCGTACCCCGGCAGGTCGAGCACGTCGAACTCCAGCGCCGTCGCGCCCGCCACGTCGGACTGCACGGCGTCGAACAGCTCGTCCTTGCCGCCGTAGTAGTTGTAGGCGAGGCCCGCGGAGCACCGGGCTATGCGCGCGATGCGTTCCATCCGGGCCCCGGCGATGCCGTGGGCGGCGAACTCGACGAACGCGGCGTCCAGCAACCGGCGGCGGGTGCGTTCCCGATCGCGGTCGTGCATGGGTTCAGGCTAGCGCCGCGACAGCCGGCCTTCGCCGCGTCTCCGACGCTCAGCAGGCCACCTCGTGGCACCGGCCCCGCGCCCCGGTACAACCAGTACAGGGGCGCGGGGCCGGCGCCACGATGCGGCCGTCTGAACGCCGGACACGGGGCAAAGGCCGACTGCCGCGGCGCTGCCGAAGGGCCGCACCCCAGAAGGGATGCGGCCCCAGCGGACGTGGTCCGGAAGAGTGCCCTGCGAGCCCGGCGAACTACTTGGCCATGTCGAACCAGTTGAACGCCTCGACCATCTGCCGGGTGGTGTCGCTGACGTAGCGCGGCCCGGTGAGCTCCCAGCGCGTCACCGTCCGGTACGTGCCCGGCTCGAGCGACTCGTCCTCGCGGGTGTTCTCGTCGTCCTTGACCGGCACGTACTCCTTGATCGACCGCTTGGTCAGCGTGACGTCGAGCGACTCGTAGGCGGACTGGGTGTAGAGGTAGTCGCCCTGACCGCTGTCGCCCGCGCGGCCGGGGTCGGCCAGCTTCAGCTGGATCGTGCTGCCGCCGAACGACCCGGTCGCGGACACCACGGTGACGATGTGGCCACCGCTGCGCTGCAGCGAACCGGTGGTGGGGCCCGCCTTGTAGCGGCCGTACACGAGCTGGATCGGACCCTCGTTGAGCTTCTTCGCGAGGTCACCGGCGAAGTCCGGGTTCTCGTGGGTGCTCACGGCGCCCGTGGAGGTGGTCCACCCGGCGTCGCGGGCGGGCTTGGTGGCGACGTCCCACGCCTTGCGCAGGTTGCCGAGGCTCGTGCCGCCGTCGTACTTGGCGTCGACGCCGATGCGCCAGATCGAGTTCGTGATGACGCTGAAGTCGGACGGGTCCTTGGGGTCGAGGTTGCCGACCTTGGTGGTCAGCCAGCCGACCGGCGCGTCCTTCTGGTGGCCCCAGTAGTGCAGGACGTTGTAGAGCGAGGCCGGGCCGCAGTAGGCATTGCCGTTGCTCTCCAGGCCGGCGCGGTGCTGGTCCACGTCGCTGACGCCGCACTTCTTGACGTTGAACTGCGGGCCGGCCAGGTCGGAGGCGCCGACGCACGGGGGCGGCGTGCCGATGATCGGGTCGGCCACGGCGGTGGCGGGTGCGACGACGGCGGTGAGAGCGGCGGCGGCGACCAGAGCGTTGCGGATCATTTCGGTGTCCCCTCGATTTCCTGTGTTTCCCCTGCGGTGACACAAGATTCGCCGAGGCGGACCCCCAAGGGCATGAGGGGAGAACCCTCAACACCGCTGTTCGGAAGTTGGGTGTATCAGGCACACCCCCACGTCGCTCCGTCTCAGGCGAGAACGCGGGCGAGGTCCCTGCGACCTGCGATTCCGAGCTTCGTGTAGATCCGGCCGAGGTGGTTCTCGACCGTCTTGGGCGTCACGAACAGCTCCTGCGCGATCTCCCTGTTCGCCCTGCCCGCCGCCGCGAGGTCGGCCACCCGGCGTTCGGACGCCGTGAGCGCCTCCGCACCCACCACGACCTGGCGCCGCGGCCGGTCGCCGAGCGCTTCCAACGCCTCGGCCGCACGGGTCCGCAGCACGGTCGAGCCGCACTTCTCGGCGATGTCGATGGCCTGGTGCAACGGCTCCCGCGCGTCCGTCCGCCTGCGCACGACCCGGAGCGCCTCGCCCAGGTCCACGAGCGATCGGGCCAGCTCCAGGCGGGACGGTGACTGCTCCAGCACGGACACGGACTCGGTCAGCAGCTCCAGCCGCGCGTCCGGGTCCGCGTTCGAGAGCAGCCGCAACGCCGCTCCGACCTCGGTGGCCGCGCCCCACCTCCTGGCCACCTCCAGCTGCTCGGTGGCCAGTTCCAGAGCGAGTTCGTGCTGGCCGAGCAGCAGTGCCGCTCTCGTCGCCACCGCGCGCCACGGGATCGTCGGCGGATCGACGTGCACCTGGTGCATCGCGTCGCGCTGGCGGTAGGCCTCGGACATCGCACGCCGTGCGTCGCCCTCGGCCAGCGCGATCAACGCGCGCACCTCGTGCAGCCAGATCATCGGCATGGTCAGCCGGGCATCGGCGTGCTTGCCGTCGAACGCCGCGATGAACGCCTGCGCCGCCGCGACGTCACCTCGTTCGAGCGCCGCGTAGACCGCGAAGTGCGTCGAGGTCGCGCGCAGGCTGATCACCTCGGACACCGGGTCCTCGTGCGCGACGGCGGCCAGTGCGGCCTCGGCCTCCGCCTCGACGACCTGCATGTCGCCGCAGCGCCAGTTCAGGAACAGCGACGCGTTGGCCACCATCGCGAACTCGATCGGCGACCCGTGCCGGCGGACCTTCAGCCGCGCGCGCTCGATCTCGTGCCGTGCGGTGTCCACGCCGTCCGCGGCCATCAGCGCGAGCAACGCCACCAGCCACGCGACCATCGCGTCCGTGCTGCCCGTCGCGTCGTCGAGGTACGCACCGTTCGCGAGCGCGCGCGTCGCCGTCGTGGCCACCTCGTCGTGCGGCCACACCTCGTAGCGGCCCATCTGCGCGAGGAGCCCGAGCAGCGTGCGTTCGTCGGGGGTGCTGCCCGCGAGGCCCGCGTACGCGCTGAGGTGCTCGGAGGCGGTGCGGCGCTGGTCGGGGAGGAACGAGCGGAAGACCGCGAGCCGCGCCTCCAGGTGCAGCCGCGACTCGCCGCCGGGACGGGCCGCGATGGCCTCGGTCAGTTCCGCGATCGCCGCGGCCGGACCCTCCAGCGCGGCCGTCGCCGACGCCGCCGCGGCCACCAGTTCCGCGTCCGGAAGTGCTTGTGCCGCAGCTTTCAGGTGCCGGTGCGCGTTGACGGCGTCACCGACCCGCAGCAGTGCCCGGCCGAGCTCCGCGCGCAGTCCGGCGTCGCCTGGCTCCTCCTCGGCGGCACGCGTCAGATGCGCCGCGGCCGTGCGCGGATCTCCCGCCGACAGCAACGCCGCCGCGGCTTTCCGCAACACCTCGGCCGCGTCCGGCAGCGTCCCCTTGGGAGCGTGGACGAGGTGCGCTGCCACGCGATCGGCGGGCGCGTGCTGTTCCTGCAACGACTTCGCGGCACGCGCGTGCAGCGAGGCACGCGCGATCGGTCCCAACCCCGTCAGAACCGCTTCGCGCACAACGGGATGCACGAACTCCAGGTGTTCGCCGGTCACCAGCACGTTCGCCGCCGTCAACGCCTCGACCGCGCCGGGCAGGTCGGTCACCCCGGCCAGGTCCGCTGCCTGCCACGGATCGGCGTGCGTGCCGAGGACGGCGACCGCACCCGCCAGCGACACCGCGTCGGCGGGCAGTCTTCCCAGCGTGGCGCGGAAAACGGTGCTCGGTCCGAGCGCACCGACCTCCTCCGCCGTCGCCGCGTCGTCGAGCGGCAGCCCGAGAGCGGCGAGCTCGTCGACCAGAACACCCGACAGGAAAGGATTTCCGCCGCTGGCCGCGTGCAGGGCGGTGATCACCTCGGGGTGCCCGCCGACCAGCGCACCGAGCGCGTCCGGGGTGAGCGGCCGCGGCAGCAACCGGTCGGCGGACACGCTGAGCTGCGCCAGCGGCCCGAGGTTGTCCATCGGAGGCCGGGTCGCGACGACCAGCGCGATCGGCAGGTCCGCGATCCGGCGGGACAGGTAGACGAGGAACTGCAGCGACGAGTGGTCGGCCCAGTGCGCGTCGTCCACGGTGATCAGCAGCGGGCGGGTGGAGGAGAGGTCCACCGCGACCCACCACAACGAGTGCAGCGTGCGGGCCAGTTCGGCCTGGCTCGGGTCGAGCGCGGCGTCGTCCAGCGCCTTCAACGCCGCCCCGGACGGCCCGGCCAGGATCTTCTCGCGGATCTCGCCGGAGTACCGCGACACCGACCGCTCGACCATCTGCCGGACGACGCCCCACGCCATGGCGCTCTCCAGGGCGTCGCCGACGGCCTGCAACCTGCCGAAACCGCGTTTCTTGGCCAGTTCGCGGCACTCGTGCACGAGCCTGGTCTTGCCGATGCCCGCACGCCCTTCGATGACGACGACACGACCCTCACCACGGGTGGCGGCGTCCAGGGCTTCACGGAGGTGCGCGATCTCGGAGTCACGTTCAAGTGGTTCGCGCACAAATCGATCGTAGCGGCCGTCTCGCGCGCTACATGCAGATCATCGGCTGCGCAGAAGAGCGACTTGATGCTCCATCCGAGTGATCGTCAGTTCACGCACCCGGTCTCGGTCGGACCCCCGCCGCCGAACTGGTCCTCGACGAACCTCTTCGACTGGTCCGGATCCGGTGCGTACACCTGGATGCCGTCGCGCTGGACCTCCTCGCCGATGGGCAGCGTCGCGCTCCGGACCTTCACCGGCCCCTGGAACCGCGACGCGAACTGCAGCAGGTCCCAGCCCTCGTCGTACTCGATCGACCGTTCGAGCAACTGCAGCAGTTCCGGGGCCTTGTCCTTCGTGATCTTCGCCGCGAACGAGGTGAGGAACGCCTGCTGGCGCTTGACCCGGTCCAGGTCACCCTCGGGGAGACCGTGGCGCTGCCTCAGGAACTGCAGCGCCTGCTCTCCGACGAGCGTGTTCTTGCCCGCCATGAAGTGTGCGCCGCTGTACTCGTCCATCACGTAGTTGTTCAAGCACACCTCGATGCCGCCCACGGCCGTGGCGACCCGGCCGAACTCGGACATCGCGACCGCGGCGTAGTGGTCGACCTTCGTCCCGGTCAGGTCCTCGACTGCCGCGGTCAGCTTGCGCGGATCGTCCTTGAACAGGCCGCTGAGCCTGTCCTGGCCGGTGCCGGCGTGGATGTCGCGGGGCAGCGAGATGATCGACGCGGATCCGTCGGTCTCGAAACGCGCGAGCACGATCGCGTCCGCGCGGCGGTCGTCGTCGGTGCCGATCAACAGGACGTTCTGCGCTCCGGAGACCGGTGCGTTCGCCGGCGGCGCGGCCTCGGTCTTCTTGATCGTCGTCGGGATGACGACGGCCGCTGCCGCCGCCGCGACGGTCAGCGTCGCGACCCCGATGATCATGCCGAACGGCTTGGCCTTCCTGGCCTTGTGCAGGTTGGCCAGCACGGTCCGCGAGTCGACGCGCTCGTCGGCCTCGGCGGCGATGGCCTGGCGGATCAGGTCGTTCATGAGTGCACCCCCAGGGTGGCGGACCGGGCGAGTTCGTGAGTGCGCAACGTCTGCAGTGCGCGAGAGAGCTGACTGCGCACGGTGGATTCCGTGCATCCGAGCACCTGTGCGATCTCGGCGTCGCTGCAGTCCTCGTAGAACCGCAGCACCAACGCGGCACGTTGCTTGCGCGGCAGGACGGCGATGCGTGCGCGCATGGCCTCCCGTTCGGCGTGCGCGTCAGCCGGATCCGCCATCGCCGGTGCGTGCCTGACGAGCTCACCGCGTTCCACGGCGATCTCGCGTGCCGCCTTGCGGTGCCGCCACGACAGGTAGTCGTTGGTCACCATGCGCTTCACGTACAGGTAGGGCGCGTCCATCGCCCCGATGCGCTCCCACTTGCCCTGCGCGCGCAGGAGCACGTTCTGCACGATGTCCTGCGCCAGGTGTTTGTCACAGGTGATCGCGGTGGCGTACCCCAACAGCCGGTCCAGCCGATCAGCCACGAACTGGTCGAACCCCACGCCGCCCCCTTCTCGTCCTCGGTCGTTTGCGGAGTGGGAAACCCCCTTCGCTGCTCCGTCCGCTGCATCGGATTCTGTGTCCTGGGCCACAGAGGTCTCGGTTCGGCCGGATTTCGGTGTGAATCCTTTTCATGTTCATGCGTGTGCGCCAGCCTTCACCTCATGCGCATCATCCCTGCACTGGCACTGTTGCCGCTGCTGCTCGTCCCCGTCGACGCGGCCGCCGCCCCCACCGGCAACTACTACCTGCAAAGCGCCGTGACCGGCCAGAACGCGGCCGTCTCCGGCTCCTCGGTCCAGCAGCACCGCCCCAAGGGCAACGAGGACCGCCAGCAGTTCTCCTGGAACGGCAGCACGCTCTCCGAAGGCGGCCTGTGCCTCGGCCGCAACGGCGACGCGACCCAGATGGTCGGCTGCTCGAGTGCCGCGGCCCAGTGGGTCGGCCTGCTCGACGACCAGGACAGATACCGCTTCAAGGACCCCGGCGCCGACCGCTACCTGATCGCGTCCGGCACCGACCAGGTCCGCGTCGGAACGGGCGACGACACGTGGTTTCTGACGCCCGTGAACCCCGTCCGCGTCCAGACCCCTGCCGACCCGCGGCTGGACGAGATGACGTTCCTGACCTCCCACAACGCCTACGCGAACGGCGTCGACGGCGGCTTCATGTTCGCGAACATCGCCCCGAACCAGTCCCGCGGCATCGTGCAGCAGCTCAACGACGGCGTCCGCGGCTTCATGCTCGACATCCACCAGACCCCCGACGGCGCGATCCTCTGCCACAACAGCTGCACGGCCGTCAGCAAGCCGGTCGCCCTGAATGTCGACCTCCAGCGCATGGTCGACTTCCTGAAGTCACGCCCCACCGAGGTCATCACGGTCTTCCTGGAGGACTACGTCTCCGCCGACGTCCTGCGCTCCGAACTGGCCCGCGTCCGAGGCCTGAACGACGTCCTGTTCCGCGCCGAGGGCGTGCGCGAGCACGGCTGGCCGACGTTGTCGCAGATGAGGGCGTCCGGCAAGCGCCTGCTCATCTTCACCTCGCACGGCCGTGACGGCCGCGAGGACTCCGGTGTCCTCTACCAGCGCGACTGGACCGTCGAGAACTACTGGTCCATGGGCGCGGGCGTCGGCAGCAGCGACTGGTCCTGCTACTCCCGCTGGTCCGACAAACCCCTGACCGCGACGGAAGCCGGCTTCCGCCCGCTGTACGTCATGAACCACTTCCGCGACGTCCCGATGCAGGGCACCGTCAGCACCGACAACGCGAAGACCGCCGACCGCGCCCAGCGCTTCTGCGAGCCGGCCGCCCGCAAGACCCCGAACTACCTGGCCGTCGACTTCTACCACCTGAACACGCCGTCACTCCCGGCTCTGCGCCACCCGTCCGGCGCCGGATCCGTCGAGCTGCCCTCGGGCCTGTGCCTGGACAACGACAAGGGCGGCACCGCCAACGGCAACCCGGTCCAGATCTGGACCTGCAACAACACCTACGCGCAGAAGTGGCGCGTCGTCGCCGACGGCACCATCGCCATCGCCGGCAGGTGCCTCGACGTCGACAACGGCGGCACCACCAACGGCACCGCCGTGCAGCTGTGGCAGTGCAACGGCACAGGCGCGCAGCAGTGGCGCGTGCGGTCGGACGGCTCGGTGCAGAACCCGCAGTCGGGGCTGTGCCTGGACAACCCCGGTGCGTCGACCACGCCGGGCACCCGCCTGAACCTGTGGACCTGCAACGGTTCCGCGGCCCAGGCCTGGAAGTTCCGCTAGAGCTTGCGGCCCACGCCCACGTAGACGTCCTCCGGGCCGCCCTCTCCGGCCGGGCCGAGTTCCGGGTGCCACTGCGGCGCCGGGACGACGCCCGGCTGGAGGACCTCCATGCCGGCGAACATCGGCTCGAACTCCGTGAGCCCGCGGAAGTACATCGGGTCGCGGCTGTGCTTCATGGCCTCGACGACGCCGCCCATCTCGTCCGGCTTGAAGTCGGCGGTGAGGTGCGACAGCGCGATCAGGCTGCCCTCGGGCACGGCGTCGCGGTAGCGGGCGACGACCTCGGCCGGGCCCTTGTCGTCCGAGACGAAGTGCAGCACGGCGACCATGAGCAGGCCGACGGGCTTGGAGAAGTCGATCAGGTCTTTCACGACCGGGTCGGACAGCACGTCGTCGGGGCGGCACATGTCCGCCTGCACGACGCCCGCGTTGGCGTTGCCCTCCAGGATGAGCTGGCTGTGCGAGACCGCCACCTCGTCGTAGTCGACGTACACGACCCGTGCGTCCGGGTTCTCCTGTTGCACGATCTCGTGGACGTTGCCGACCGTGGGGATGCCGGAGCCGAGGTCGAGGAACTGCGTGATGCCCTGCTCCATCATCAGCAGGACCGCACGGCGCATGAACGAGCGGTTCGACGAGGCGATGGCACGGCCGTCGCGCAGGATCTGCAGCACCTTGTCGCCGACCATGCGGTCCGACGCGAAGTTGTGGCCACCTCCCAGCAGGAAGTCGTAGACGCGCGCTGCGCTCGGCACGTCCGTGTTGATCCCCGCGGGCACCCAGGAGAAAGGCTCGGCCATGACGGAGAACCTACCCGCATGCACGCACGCGTGTATCGGCCCGGATCGGGTGAAAGCGTCAGCCCGAGCGTGCGGGACGGGCCGAGATCTGCTCTGCCAGCACGGATGCGCCGGCGGCCCGTGCTTCCTGATCGAGCCAGTGCAGGTGGTCCTCGGCGCGGGCCGACCGCAGGTTCCGCGCGGACGCCACGGCCTCCGCGGCGAACCCGGTCGCCGCGGCCACGTCACCGAGTGCGAGGTGGTTGCGGGCCAACGCCGTCAACGCGAGGGTGCGGGACCTGCCTTCGTCATAGGTGCGGACCTTGGTGGTGAGTGAGGCGATGGCCTGCGGGGGATCGTCCAGCACGCGGCGGTCGGCCCACGCGTTGTGCGCCGCCACGAAACCGAGCTGGAAGGCCTTCAGCGCGTCCTCGGGTGCGTTGTGGTGCAGGAACATCCGGCCGGCGCGGGTCAGCACGGACGCGATCAGCGACTCGTCCTCGGCCTGCCTCGCCAGCGTCAGGGCGTGCGCGAAGTGGGGGAGGGCGGTGCCCGGCTGCCCGCTGTCGAACGCCGTCCAGCCCGCCAGCTCGTAGACCTCGGCGACGGCGGTCCACGTCGGGACGTCGCCCACGACGACCATCGGTTCGACGTCGGCCAGGTGCTCCAGAACCGCTGTGTGGCAGGCAATTCCGCCATAGCGCTCGTCCAGCGCGCGCAACGCGGCGGTGCGCCTCGCGATCTCCGGGGCGGCGATGTGCCGGGACGGCATGCCGGACGGCAGCCAGTCGAACGTGGGCGCGCCGACCATGATCCGGGCCGCGTGCTCCAAGAACCGTTGCCGCTTCAGGGAGTTCTCGAGGACCAACTCCTCGGCCTCGGAAAACCCGTCCTGCACGGCAGCCGCACACCACTGCGCGGCCTCGTTCTCCTCGCCTAGTGCGAAAAGCACGCGGGCCAGCCGCACGGCCGCGTCACCGAGGTGTTGGTCGGCGGCGACCCGGAAGTGCACGGCCGCCTCGCGCAGGCGACCGGCCCGTTCGGCGGCCTCGCCCGCGCGGTACATCCGTTCGACCGCGTCGTCGAACTCGAACCGGTCCAGCAGCTCACTCATCACTGCCTCCGAGGATCCGCCGCAGCTCGGCCCGGCCGCGGGTGAGGTGCGTGCGCACGGTCGACTCGCCGACCACCAGCACCGCGGCGATCTCGCTGACCGAGTACCCGAGCAGGTGGTGCAGCGCCACGGTCTCGCGGTGCCTGGGGGAGAGCTCGCGCAACGCCGAGTGCAACGCCTCCACGTCGTGCGCCGGTTGGACGCCCTCAGGCACTTCGGCCAGAGGGGTTTCTCGTGCGTACTTCTGCTCCCAGCGCCGCAAAAGGCGTATTGCGACCTTGAGCACCCACGCCTCGGGCTTGTCGTACGCGCGGATGTCGCCCCACCGGTGTTGTGCGATCAGCAACGCGTCCTGCGCGATGTCCTCGACCACGCGGGTGTCGCCACTCAGAGCCGTCAGCGTCCTGGTCAGCACGGGCCGGCACTCGCGGAAGAACTCCGCGAAGCCCTGATCCGGTGCGCTCAACGGCCTTCCCTTCAGCGTCCGCTCGTGTCGTTCACCGCCCGACGGCGACCTTCACCGGTTACAGGCTTTGAAACCAGCAAAGGCTGACAGCGGGAGGGGAATTCACCCGATCGGTTGCCTAGGGGAGCAGGTGGCGGAAGGCCGCGACCAGCAACATGCGCTGTTGGTCGACCTCCAAGCCCTCGTCGACGTCCTCACCCCGTCCGGAGGAGCTGCCGAACGACTCGACGCGGACCGCGATGTCCACCACGTCGGAGGCGAGCTCCACAGTGGACTCGTCGTCGGGGATCGGCTCGTTCTGCTGGTACAGCTCGTAGCTGAACCGCATCCCGACCGTGCCGTCGAACGTGGCCTGCTCGGTCGGGAGCTGCAGCGCGTCGAACACCGCCCGGTACAGCGCGGTGCCGGTGAGGTGCAGCGGTGTCATCACGACGTGCGTGGTGCCGAGGTCGTGGCTGCGCACCGAGATCGCGGTGGTCGGGCCCTGCGGCGTCGGCGGAACGGGTTGCGGGAACACGGGGAGCTCCGACTTGCGGTCGGAGCGCCACACCGCGACGAGGCGGTCGGCGGCGTCCCGGAGGTCGATGTGCTTGCGCGGTGCGAGGAGTGGCGGCAGCGGTTCCTCGTCCAGCCGCACGACGAACAGGAAGGCGCGCCGGCGTGTCATCTCCAGCGTGAACGCCGGTGTCCACTCCGCGGCGGCCCACTCGCGTTGAAGGGTGTTCGCCGACCACAGCAGGACGTAGTAGTCCGAGGTCGCCAGTTCCTCGTCGATCCCGGCGGCCACGTCGCCACCGGGTGCGCCGGCGTTCTCGTCCAGGTAGGCGTTGACGTTGCGGGCCTCCAGGTCGGCGCGCAGCCGCTCGGCGTGCTCGCGGTCCTTGCCCGCGAACGACAGGAACACCTTGGGGCGGGTCTCGAGCGGCACGGGGTCTCCGTTCTTCCTGAGTCGTCTGCGCAGCGGGCCCGCCGAGGTCTGGACGCCCGCGTCGCCGTGCAGGGACCAGCACGCCCAGTCCGCCGGGTGCCGATCGGCGACTTCTCCGAGCGCGTGCTGCAGGGCGCGATCCCGGGGCAGGCTCGCGAGGTTGCGGTCGAACGCGTCGAGCACCTTCCGCGCGGCCTCGCCGTCGGCCTTCCAGCGGGCGGCGACGACCGACGCCGCACCCGCGGTGATGGCCGCGCGGACGAACCCGGCCCGTTCGTCGCGGCCGCGCTGCTGGGTCATGCCGGACTCGCAGGCGCCGAGCACGACGGTGCCGAACGCGCTGAAGTCCATCTGCCCCAACGCCTCCACGGTCACCTGTCCGTCGCCGAACTGGAGCCACGACTGGTCGGGGTTCATGCGGTCGTGCATGCCGTGGGCGTTGACGCGGAGGCGGTGGAACCGGCCCGCCCGGACGGCTCGGTGCAGCTCGGAGGCCTCCCCGACGACCACCGCGTCGTCACCCCTGCGCCGGCGGGACCGGCGTTGCAGCGGTCGCAGCGCGGACAGGCACGGCAGGCTGGACAGCGCGTGCGTCAGGCCGAGGAAACGGGTCGTGCCGGTGAGCGGCAGGCCCGCCAGCGGGACGTCGGCGAGGACGTCCCCCGCCACCACGACGATCCTGGAAGCCTTGGGCGGCAGGACCTTCACGACGTCGTCCAACGCGATCAGGCCGGCCAGCTCGACCAGCAGGGCGCCGAGGATGGCCTTGTCGTACTTGGGTTTCCACGCTTTGAGGCGGCGGATCGTGTCGGTGAGGTCGCCGATGTGGACGTCGGTCGTCACGTGCGTGATCCCGCGGCCGATCACCAGGTGGTGCAGCCGGTCCGGTGTCGCGTGCATCATCCACACGACCTGGTCCTTCGACAGGTGCCGCGTGATGCCGGCGAGCCAGCGCCGGGCCGCCCGCAGGTCGGTGAAGCTCGGCAGCTCGCGCGGTTCGGGGAGGATCGACGTGCCCCTGGCCGCCTCGACCGCCACCACCAGCCCCGCCAGCGCCCTGTCGCCCTCGCGGCGGACGCGGCGAGCGGCCGCGCGCACCCGTCCGTCCTGCACACCGGGTGCCGTGCGCAGCATCCGCAGCTTGACGCTGGGGCTGTCGCGGTGGTCGGCGATGGTGTCCTCGATGCGGTGCGACTCGGCCCAGTGCTGGGCGGCCAGGTCCTCGTCGCCCGCGTCGGCGAACGCGTCCCCGAGCCCGCGCAACGCCAGCGCGGTGAGCTCGGCGTGACCGGACCGGCTCGCGACCTCGAAGTGCAGCACCGCCTGGTCGAGCCGTCCCCGCGCGTGAGCCAGTTCGGCAGCGGTCAGGTGCCACAGCGGGGAGTTCCCCTCGCCCAGCATGCCCTCCGCCTTGAGCAGCTCGTCCTCGGCGATCAGGCGGCGCACGTGGGAGAGCCTGCGCTCCGGGCTGAGCGCCTGCGTGGCGTCCGGGAGCCGCGAGACCACCTCCGGCCCGGCGGCCGCGACCAGCAGCGGGAAGAGCTTGCGCGCCGCACCCGCCTGCCGGGTCATGACCAGCAGCACCGTCAGCTCGTACAGGACGGCGAACCTCAGCGCGGCCTCGATCTGGTAGCTGGTGACGCACCGCGTCATCAACGCCAGCGCTTCCTCGTACCGGACCTCGCGGCGCAGCGCGGCGGCCCGTTGGAGGAACTCCATGGGAGTGCGGGGAGTCCGGTCGCCGAGCTTCGCGACGCGCGTGCTCCTGCGCACGTCCAGCAGGAGCCGGTCGCGCCCGATGTGTTCCAGGTACTCGGGCCTCCCGGCGCGGCGGAAGTGCCGTTCGGCGGCGTCGAGCTCGCTCTCGGCCGTGGGGTAGTCGTAGAAGTCCGCGGCGGCCAGCGCCGCGACCCGCGCGAGCCGGGCCTGTTCCAACTCGGTGAGCTTCAACCGCCGCAACTCGCGCACGTCGTGCTCGGCAGCGGTGTGATCGGTTGCGGCACTGCGGATCTGGGCTCTGAGGACGCGCAACGTCGTGTCGTTGCCCGCCTGCAGGTACTCGTCGCAGCGCTGCGCGGCCTTGGCGATCGCACCGAGGTTCAGCAACGTCGAGCAGTGGTCGTGGGCGACGGCGGGACTGATCTTCGCGGCCTTCTCGTAGGCGAGGTCGACGCCGAGCACGTTGCCGCGCAGTGCGGCGGACCGCGCGGCCTTGACCGCGTCCGCGAGTGGGCTGCCGGGTTCGATGCGCATTCAGTCCCCAGCTGGGTGGTGCCCTTGTGCTACTTCGGGTTGAAGCGTTTGTTGGCGCATGCACGTTCCTCCGTGCGTCGCAGATTAACGATCCAGACGGCCCACAGATCGTTTGTCAACTTTCTGTCAACGAATCGCTCAAACGATCTTGTCGGTGCTCCTCGGCACACTGGATCCACCACCGATCCGAGGAGACCACCATGTGCTGGGACTGCGACCACCCCGCCGACCGGATGGAAGAACACCTGGCCACGCTGCGCCGCTGCATAGCCGCACGGGGCTGGGCCGTCCAGGCCGTGGAACGGGACCGGGCCCACCCGCCCTGGGCCTACACGGTGGGCCTGAGCCCCCGAGGCCTACCGGAACTGGTCGTGACGGGCATGCCCGTCCTCGAAGCGGGCCGCCTCCTCGACGACATGGCGGAACACCTCGCGCACAGCTGCCTCCCACCCCCGGGAAAGCGCTTCACGGTGCCCGGCGGCCCCCTGCTGGAGGTGGTCCGCGTGGCCCGCCCGTGGGCGCACCTGCTGGTGTCCGCGCGGCTGTACGGCGAGGGCATCGAGGCCCTGCAGCTCGTGCACGCCGACGAGGCCGGGCGCTGGCCGTGGGACAGCTCCTACGACGGGATGGTGGGAGGGCAGCCGGTGCTGGGGGTGAGAGCGGGGCCGCCAGGCGGGTGAGGGCGCGGTGGGGCTGGTCGGGCTCGGCCTTGCGGCCGGCTCGCCGGCGCCGCTGCAACTCGCCCCGCCTCGCGTCCGGCCCCGCCGCACGCGACCCGCCGACCGCCCGACGTCACCCACTTCACTCGCCGCCCACCTCACCCACCGCCCCCATCACGGCCACCCGTCCACCCCACAGCCCGCCCTATCCGTTCCCCCACCTCCCGAAGGTGCTCGACCAGCTCCTCCGGCCCCTCCACCACGAACTCACACCCCAGCGAGGTGAGGCGAAACCCCAAATACTCCACCGTGTCCTCAGGACTGCACCAAGAACACGACCCGTCCTCAACCGCGATCAACTCCCCGGCGAAGTCCCCCAGACGCGCCCGAGCCAACTCCACCGGCAGCCCCAGGATCGCGCGCGCCTGGAACGTGGGAGCCGTGTCGTACATCCGCTGGGTCACGAACTCCACCGCGTCCCCGCCGGGCGGCACCCGAGGCGCGAACCGGGCCCCGGTGGCCACCGCGGACGACACCCGGTCCAGCCGGAAGGTCCGCCAGTCGTCCCGTTCCACGTCGAAAGCGAGGAGGTACCAGCGCCGGCCGAGCGCTACCAACTGAACAGGCTCCACGTGCCGCTTCGAGACGACGTTCTCGTTGGCCACGTAGGCGAACCGCACGCGTTCACGGGCCGCGACCGCGCCGGCGAGCACGGTCAACTGGCCGGGATCGACCGCAGAGGCGTGCGACACCGGGGCGGACGTCGCCGACGTCAACGAAGAAACCCGGCGTGCCAGCCGGGACGGCAGCACCTGCTGCAGCTTCGCCAGGGCGCGCAAGGACGCCTCGGCGATGCCCGCCACCGGCTGGCGGGCGGCGACCCGCAACCCGACCGCGATGGCGACGGCCTCCTCGTCGTCGACCAGCAGCGGGGGCATCGCCGCGCCCGCGCCCAGGCGGTACCCGCCGAGCACGCCCATCGACGCCTCGACGGGATAGCCGAGGTCGCGCAACCGGTCGACGTCGCGCCGCACCGTGCGCGGGGTGACCCCGAGCCTGGCCGCGAGTTCGCTGCCGGGCCACTCGCGCGGCGTCTGCAGCAACGACAGCAGGCGCAACAACCGGGCCGCATCACTCATGCCACCAACCTAGGACACAACTAGGACCGATCTCGTCCTACATGCGAAATACGGTCGCCCCGACGAAAGGGGAGACCACCATGAACGTCGTGCCCGAGGGCTACCACACCGTGACGCCGTGGCTGATCAGCCGGGGCCGCACGGCCGAGCTGATCGACTTCATCACCGAGGTGTTCGACGCGACCGAGCTAGGACGGGTCGGCGAGGCACCGGAGATCGGCCACGCCGAGGTCCGCATCGGCGACTCCGTCGTGATGCTGTTCGACGTGCCGAACTGGCCGCCCACGCCGGCGTTCCTGCGCCTCTACGTCGCCGACGACGCGGCCACGCTCGACAGGGCCCGGAAGCTGGGCAGCCGGGTCGTCACCGAACCCACCGAGCTGTTCTGGGGCGACAGGGTCAGCAGGTTCGCCGACCCGTTCGGCAACCTCTGGTGGCTGCACCAGCGCGTCGCCGAGCCCACCGGGGAGGAGCTGGACGCCAGGATGAACGACCCGGCGTTCCTCGAAGCCATGGCCTACGTGCAGAGCGCGGACTTCACTCCGCGGACGTGACCCGCTCGCGCTCGTCCGCGGTCAGCGTCGGTTCCGGCGACGCCGACCGCGGCCCGCGCAGCGTCGCCCACACCATCCGCGGGCTGAGCAGGTTCGCCATCGGCGCGGACAGGGTGAACGCCTCCAGGAACGCCCGCGTCACCGGTGGCTCCGTGGTCGCCGTGCGCACCAAACGGTCGACGTACCGCTGCAGCACCCGTCCGGCCAGCGGCAGCGGCTTCCCGACCGCGCCCGGATACAGGATGTCCTGGTTGGTCGCCATCGCCCACGCCCCGTCGACCACCTTGCCGATGCCGCGCTGGATCTGCTGAGCGGAACGCCCGTCCGCGAGGCCCGAGTCCAGCACCTGTGCGCTCTGCGCCGCGATCGACATCCCGTGCCCGTAGACGGGGTTGTACGTGGCCACCGAGTCGCCCAGAGCCAGCAACCCGGACGGCCACGACTTCAAGCGCTCGAAGTACATCCGCCGGTTCGCGGTGCTGTGCGACCCGTACACCGGCGACAGAGGTTCGGCGGACTCGATCAGCTCACCCACGACCGGGTTGCGCACCGACCGCGCGAACGAGACGAACTCCGACTCGTCGGTCGACGGCTCACCGCCGCGTGTCCCGGACAGCGTCACGAGCCACTTGCCGTCCTCGATGGGCAGCAGGGTCGCGGTGCACCCCGGGAACGGGTCGCGCGGGTTCGCCTGCACGTTGACGAGCGGGAACCCGGAGGCGGCCGTCGGGGGAGCCTGGAAGATCCTCGTGGCGTAGGCGAGTCCGGAGTCGACGCTCTCCGACTCCACCTCGGGCAGCCCGAACCCGGCCAGCCAGGCGGGCAGCCGGGACCCGCGCCCGGTGGCGTCCACGACGAGGTCGGCCTCCAGCGAGACCTGCTCACGGGAGATCCGGTCCTCGACCAGCACCCCGGTCACGGCGTCGGCGGACCCGAGCAACGACACCGGCTCGGTCCCGGTCAGCACGGAGATCTTGTTGTCCCGCAACGCCTGCGAGCGCACCACCCAGTCGAGCAGTGATCGGCTGCACGTGACGATGAACTGCATCTCCGGGAACCGCGGCACCCATCCCTGGGCGCTCAGCGACACCAGGTCGTTCGGCACCCCGATCCGGTGCGCCCCGGCCGCGAACAACGCGTCCAGCGTGCCCGGCAGCAACGACTCGATCGCCCGCGCGCCACCGGACATCAGCAGGTGCGCGTGCCGGGCCTGCGGCACGCCGGAGCGCGGGGCGGGCCCCTCGGGCAGCTTGTCCCGCTCCACCACGGTGACCTCGTCCACGTGCCGGACGAGCACGGACGCCGCGAGCACGCCCGCGAGCCCGCCTCCGAGCACAACGGCGTGTGTGGGTGCCATCAGTCCATTCCCCCTGCTGCTTCCACCCGTGCCGTGCCGGCGACGGCGGCCTCGACCATCGGCGAGTGCTGGTAGGCACGCGAGATCCGGACCCACCTGTCGTGCTCGGCGGCGAGGTCGGTGCCGTCGACGATCTCCGCGGCGGGACGGCGCTGGGGCGCCCGCGCACGGCCGCGGGACGAGCCCGCGGCGCGCAGCTGGGCGGCTTCCACGACCGCGGCCACCTCGTCCTTGGACAGCGAAGCCCGCTGCGCCAGCGAAGCGGCTGCCTCGCCGACCGACAGGTCGAAGTACGGCGTCAACGCCCAGCGCCAGTCGTTGAGCTCGATGATCTGCCGGCGCACGCGGTGGTGCGGGTTGAGGAACTTGCCCGGCGCCACCAGCACGATGCCGGGGTTCACGTGCACCAGCGCGCGGTGCAACGGCCGCAGCGCGAAGTACGTGCGCCAGCGCCGCACCCACTGCGACGGCGACGGGCGGCGCGGCCCGAACACCGGCAACGCCATCGCGATCACCAGCGGGATCATCGACAGCGACGCCATCAACGGCGCCGTCGTGCTCAGGACGTCGAAGCTGCGCTCACCGGCCCAGTCCATCAGCAGCACGAACAGCTTGATGACCGCGAAGGCCATGGGGAACAACGCCGCCGCGCAGTACCAGCGCAGCCCGAGGCGCAGCCACGGCCGCGCGGAGATCGCCTCGTCGCGCGAGCCCTGCCAGCAGTGGTACGCCTGGCCACCGCAGCCGATCAGGGTGGCGACGAGGTAGATGAACAGGAAGACCGCGATCGTCGGCTGCGTGGCGTAGTACGTGTCGAAGTCGACCTGGCGTTCCTCACCGACCTCGGACTTGGTGAACAGCACGACCATCGCGGCCACGACGGTGGCGTAGCTGACGACGATCAGCCGGACCCGTTGCCACGCCTGGGCCGCCGGGTAGCGCCAGTACAGCACCAGCGCGAACGCCGATCCCGCGAAGCAGACCACGAGGCCGTAGACGAGCAGCGCGGCGAAGTTCGGCACGCCGGTCACCCGGTTGACCCAGGTGATGTTCGCGGGAGCCGCGAAGAGGATGGCGAACGCCGAGAAGAACACGGTGGAGATCAGCGCCACGACGCGGGGACTGCCCCAGCTGGAGCGCAACGAGCGGATCTTGTAAGCGAGGAGGAGCAGTCCGACGACACCGCACGAGAGGTAGATCAGGTTAAAGATCGCCACGACGCACCCAGCGAGATCTTCCCTCGAGCGACTCGGCGACCCGGCGCACGTGCGCGGGCTCCTCGGTGGCGGCGGTGTCGGCCCACACCCGGTGTTCCGTCAACCTCTCCAGCAGGTGGTCGGCGAGGTTTTCGGCCTCGCGCTCCTCGTCCTCGGTGAGCGTCGTGCGGCCGGCGATGATCTTCGCCATCCGCGGCAGCAGGTGCGGCGCGAGCCTGCGCAGACCCTCGTCGCGGCCGAGCGCGACGGGCTGGTGCTCGAGCAGCACGTGGGCGAACTCGTGCAGCAACACGTGCAGGCGGTGGTACCAGGACGGCGAGTCGGCGCAGATGACCAGGTACGTGCCGTTCTCGAGCAACGCCGTCGCGCCGCTCAGGCACACCGCGTTCGTGATGGCGGCGAACCGGACGTCGACCTGGCGCCCGAGCCGTTCGCTCATGAGCTCGCAGACGCGGCGGCTCGCCTCCTGGTGCGTGGCGTCGGGCGGCAGCGCGAGGTCCCGGGCGACCTCGTCGACCAGCTTGCGCAGTTTCCTGCGGTTCACCCGCCGCCTCCTCTCGATGTCGTCTGCGGTCCAGGCCGAGATCTTCACGCCGTCGTCGTCACGTGGGGCGGCGGCCGTTCAACGGGAACGACCACCCCTCACCGACTTCGAGGGCCTGCCGGAACCCTTCTACCGCAGCAGCCCTGGCCTGTGGGGAGAGATCGCCCGTGCGTTCGGCCAGACGGGTGACGAATTCGACGACGCCGAGCTCGCGCAGCGCCAGGAAGTCCGTCAGCTCCGAGTCGACGCGCGCCGCCAGCTCGTCGTCGAAGAAGTACGCGGGGTCGGCGCCGAAGTGGTCGGCCAGGCCGAGGATGTGCTTGAGCCGCGGGTTGTCGCTCGTGTTGCCGAGCAGCTCGCGGATGTAGCTCGCGGAGATGCTGCCGAACTGGCCGGACGAGCTGATCGCGGTCGCGACCTCCTCGGGCGACCAAGGGCCGCGGTCCGGCGGGTGCACGGCTTCGAAGAGCGTGCTCAACGCCGTGGGCCGCCATCCGGGCTGTTCTGCCGTGCGCAGCTCACGACGGCCACCCAGGAACACGGCCGGGTGCACGCCGAGCGCGCCGGCGAGGTCGACGATGGCCTGGCACGTCGGGTTGTCCTTCACGCCGAGCCGCAGCTGCGAGATGTAGCCGTGCCCGATGTCCCCGCCCCGCGCCTTCACCGCGGCCGAGAGCGCCACGTTGGTGACCTTGCCCCGGCCGTCGGGCGGGGTGGTGCACAGCTCGTTGAGGACCACGGCGAACGGCCTCACGCCACACCTCCGCTGGAGCGACTCGCGGCCAGGAAATCGTTCCACTGCTGTGGAACCACGCGAGCATATGGCATCACAGGGGTTGAATCCACCACTCCGTAGCCCTATGATCACACTCCGCCGCTTGCACTGATGTGTCGCGTTTGATCCGAACGACGTCACGTCAGTTGAAAGGGGCAGATCGGGCCGGTCAGAGCATCCGGGGGGACTCGTGGCGACTGCGCGGACGGGGTTGTCCGTCGACCACAGTTCCCTGCGCCTGCACGATGAGAGCGTTCCCTCGCGTTGCGGCTCGTGCGCACAACCGGTCGGTGCCTGGGCGACGGACCGCCTGACGGGCCTCCTCGGCCGCTGGGGCTGGGACGATCAGGCGCCCGCGGCGTACCGCCGCGCCCAGCGCCGGTGGGAACAGGTCGCGCTGCTCATGGTCGACCTAGACCGCTTCAAGAAGATCAACGACGAGTACGGCCACCCGGCCGGCGACGTGGTCCTCACCGACGTGGCCGCCGTCCTCAAAGCACACACGCGCCCGACAGACCTCGTGTGCCGCTACGGCGGCGACGAGTTCCTGGTGCTGCTCCAGCACACCACGGGCCGAGAAGCGGCCACTGTGGCCGAACGGATCCTGCGCGGCATCCGCACGTTGCAGACCGAGATCACCACGAACGACGGCCACCACCTCACCCTGCACGGCCAGACGGCGTCCATCGGCGTCGCCTCCCACGTGCCGAGCGGCGAGGACACGCTGATCGACCTGGTCCGAGACACCGACGCGGCCCTGCAACGGGCCAAGCGGACCGGCCGGGCCAGGGTCCACCTGCACGACCCGAGCACGTTCGCCGCCGAGCGCACCGACACCTCGGCCCTGCACCACCTGCTCGCGTTGCAGGACCTGATGAGCAGCGACCAGCTGCCGCAGGTCCTCGTGTCGCTGTCCGACGGCCCCAAGGCCACCGAGGACCTGGTCCCGCTCCTCGGCCCGAGGGTGATCCTCACCCTGGAACGGCTGCAGGACAACGGTTTCGTGCTCCGCCGCGCGTCCCGCTACGAGCTGACGGCCGCCGCCCGCGAGTGGATCACGGACGTGCTGCCGGCCGTCGCCGCGTGGACGAACCGCCACCACGGCCTGGTGCGCTAGCTACTTCGGCCTCACGCCGTCGAGCCGACACCCTTGATCCGGCCGTCCCGGAACGCGTCCACGAACAGCCGGTGGTCCTCCCGGGTCTGCCGCGCGTACCCCAGCGCGAACTCCACGATCGAGTCGCAGAAGTCGGCGTCGCGATCCCCGATCACGGCCGCGATGGCCTCCTCGCACTGGAAGTCGACCAGGGTCTGCGACGAGTCCGAGTCGGCCACGCAGTGCATCTTCGCGGTGGCCCGGCCCAGGTGGTCGAGCACCGGGAGCATGTCCGCGGGTTCGGTGAGGTCGGACCAGTCGAGGTCCGCCTCGTACGGCGAGAGCTCCGCGACGACGTAGCCGACACCGTTGATCTGGGTGTGTCCGAGCCACGGGTCGGCGTGGGCCTGCAGCGCCCGCTGGGAGACGGCGGTGCGGTGGCCGTGGTCGGTGAAGTACTCGCGGATCCCGGGGTCGGCGACGATGCGGCTCGGCGCTGCGACGTTGGCCTGCTTCATCGACAGCACGACGTCGTTCTCCAGCGCCTGGGAGCGGCCCTCGACCAGGATGTTGTACGCGTGCAGGCCGGCCGAGCCGATGCCGAAACCGCTGCGGCCCACCACGTCCTTGACGGCGTAGGTGCGGCTCGACGCCCGTTTGCCGGTCGGGATGGTGTCCAGGTAGGACTCGTAGGCCCGCAGGACGTCCTCGTGGACCTCCGGCGGGAGTTCGTGGGTGCCCTCGCGGTCGCGGCGGAAGCGGCGCTCGTAGTCGACGACCACCGTCTTCTCCTCCAGCAGGCCGATCCTGGTGGCCAGGCGGGCCCGTTGCAGGACGCGGTGCAGCACGCCCTCGGTGCTGTCGAGGCGCAGGCTGAAGAGCTCGTCGTTCGGGTGCTCGACGAACGAGCGGACCTGCGCGACGTACGAGAGGACGTAGGTGCGGATCAGTTCGGTGATCGCGCTGTCGGGCAGCGCCTTGCGCCAGCCGAGGAGGGCCATCGAGGCGGCGAAGCGGCGGAGGTCCCACGTGAACGCGCCGAGGTAGGCCTCGTCGAAGTCGTTGACGTCGAACACCAGCGTGCCCTCGGAGTCCATGTAGGTCCCGAAGTTCTGCGCGTGCAGGTCGCCCTGGATCCAGATGCGGCCGGTGCGGTCGTCGGCCCACTCGTCGGGCATTTCGGCCATGTCGGCGTAGAACAGGCACGCGCTGCCGCGGTAGAACGCGAACGGCTCGGCCGCCATCTTGCGGAACTTGTGCCGGAACGCGGCGGGGTCGGCGGTCATCAGCCCCGAGAAGGCCTCTTCCAGCACGCTCACAATGCGTTCGCCGCGATCGGTCATGGTGCATCCCAACACGCCGGGGCCGCAACGAGAAGGGGCGACAGCGAGCAGGAATCGAGAAGCCCGGCCCCGCGGGAGGCGCCTAGCGTCAGGAGCATGTGCTTCATGTTCGGTGCGAGCGAGGAACAGGTCCGCCGCGTGCTCGAGGACCAGGCGGACGAGGCGGACGAAGAGGACGTACCGGCGGCCGAGAACTGGTCGCGGGACTAGGGATCGCGTTCATGCCCGGCAGAACACTTCGGGCATGGACGGATCTGTGTCACGCCGGAGCATCCTCGCCGCGGGTGTGGCGGGGTCGGCGGCGGTTCTGCTCGGCACGCCGAACGCCTCCGCGGCGGCCCTCGTCACCCACTCCGAGATCAACTCGCAGCCGACCTTCTACGAGGTGAACGGCGCCGCGACGTCGTTCCGCTACGAGCCCGCGTTCTACGCGCGGCTGGAGGCGTGGCACGTGCACTGGCGCAACTGGACGCCGTACCACTGGACCGCGCCGCACAAGATCTACTCGTACGGCGCGTATGTGGACAAGCCCGGCATGCACGGCGAGGGCAGGGCGTTCGACCTCGCCCGCATGCTCATCACGAACCGCGACACGGGCGCGACGTTCACCGCCTTCAACGCCCGTTACGACCAGTGGCGGAACACGACGGGTGACGCCCTGCGCACCGCCCGCATCCGTTACTGGGGAACGATGGCGTCACTGCACCACCACTTCCGGCACGTCCTCTCGTACTTGGACGACGCCGAGCACCACAACCACGCCCACATCGACAACGCGATCTCGGGCAGCGGCGACTCCGGCTTCGCCACCTCCTCGACGACCCAGACGTACTTCGTCCAGGCCGCCTGTCAGTACATCTGGGGCTACTCCACCGGAATCGACGGCGACTGGGGCCCGCAGACGCAGCGGGACTCCTCAGCCGCCCTCGTCCGCGCCGGTTCCGACGGCGTGATCACCACGCAGAGCCGTTGGCTCGCCTTCTGCAAGGCCAGCGCGCAGCAGGCGTGGGCGCTGGTGCCCTGACCGTCACGCCCGGCACTCCAGGAGCTGCTCCGATCCGCCGCCGTAGAGGTTCGGGTCCACCGCCGAGCAGTGCTGGGAGATCCACGCCTGGCGGCCGTGGTCGTCACGGCCGCCAGGACCGCCCATCCGGTCGCCACCGCCGAGCACGAACTTCAGCCTGCCCTCGCTCACCCAGGTCTGGAGCTGGTCGACCGACGGCGCGTCGTCGGAGCCGGAGAACCCGCCCATGCCGATCACGACCTCGTCGGAACCCATGATGAACGGCGAGGCCATCTGCGACGACCCGGCGACCGCGAGCGTGATCTCCGCGCCACCGCTGTTCTCCCTGGCGTAGGCCAGGATCCGCTTCTGCTCGTCGGTCAGCTCACCCCGGCCACCACCGCCGGGGCCGGGCATCGTGCCGATCTGTGGCCGCGCGGGCCTGCCGTTGCCCGGCCTCTGCCCGCCGAAGACCTGGAAACCACCACCGCCGCGTTCCGCCGGTCCGGCCGCGGGGATCGTGCCGTTCGAACTCGCCGTCGCCGCGGTGGCCGTGGACCACACGGCGGGGACCAGCAGGACGGCGACCACCGCGGCCACGAGTCCGGCCCGGCGCAGTCCCAGGACCAGCACGACGACGGCGACAGCGGCCATGCCGAGCACGGCCCACCGCGTCCAGCCGTGCCAGGACGTGTCGCGCGAGACCACCACGAACGCCCACCCGGCCGTCAGCACGACCGACAGCGGAAGCAGGAACCGCACGAAGCTCTTGGCACGCCAGAACATCACCATCCCGGCGGCGCTGATCGCGGCGACGGCCGGCGCCAGCATCGTCGTGTAGTACGGGTGGAAGATGCCCTGCGCGAGGCTGAACACCAACGCCGTGACGAGCAGCCAGCTGCCCCACAGGAACCAGCCCGCACGCTCGGCCGCGTCGCCGGGAACCCCGCGCCGCCGGCGCAGCACTCCCGCCACGGAAACGGTTCCCAAGACCAGCAGGCACAACGGCAGCAGCCACGAGATCTGCCCGCCGACCGACGCGTCGAACATGCGCGTGATGCCCGGCTGACCGCCGAACATCGCCCCGCCACCGGGTCCGCCGAACTCCATCGGCCCCTGCCCGGTCGGCGCCGCGCCGCTGGGCACCGGCATGCTGCCGCCACCCCGGTTGCCGCTCCCGCCGAACACCCGGCCCAGCCCGTTGTAGCCGATGATCAGGTCCCACGCGCCGCCGTCCGTGCTCCCGCCGATGTACGGCTTGGAGCCGGGCCAGAACGCGTGCAGCGCCACCCACCAGAACGACGACGCCACCAGCACCGCGCCGGCGGCGAGCAGGTCGAGGATCCGCCGTTTCACCGCCCCTGAAGTCCCGACCAGGTAGGCCAGGGCGAAGCCGGGGACCACGATCCACGCCTGCAGCATCTTCGTCAGGAACCCGCAGCCGATGAAGAAGGCGCACCACAGCAGCCACTTCGTGCGCGACCGGCTGTCCGCGGCCTTGACCGACCGCGTGAAGGCGTAGGCGGACGCGACGAGCAGCAGCACCAGCAACGTGTCCGGGTTGTTGTCGCGGTTGATCGCGACGGTGATCGGCGTGAGGGCGAAGATCAACGCCGCGAGCAGCGCGACCTGTTCGCCCGCCCACAGCCGGACGGTGCGGTGCAGCAGGAACACCGCCGCGACCCCCTCGACCACCTGCGGCAACAACACCGCCCAGCCGTGGAACCCGAAGAGCCACACGGAGATCGCCTGCGGCCACAACGCCATCGGAGGCTTGTCGACGGTCACCACGCCCGCCGGGTCGAACGAGCCGAACAGGAAGTTGGTGAACGACGTCGACATCGACTTCGCGGCGGCCGAGTAGTAGGAGTTGCCGATCTGTCCCGCGCCGATCGCCCACGCGTACAGGCCACCGGCCAGCACGCAGATCGCGACGAGACCCCAGACGTGCCAACGGGGAGGTCGTGCCTCGACGGGTTCGCCAGCAGGGGCTGCCACTTCGGCAGTGGCGGTCATGCGTCGTCCTTTCGGTCGTTGCGGCGGAACACCCAGCTCCGCAGCAGGAAGAAGCGACCCACCGTGCCCAGTGCCGAGGAACCGAGCAGCACCACCAGTTCCAGGGTGCGCGGCGGGTCGGGGGAGACCGCGTGCAACACGAGCAACGCGGCCGACGTGAACGCGTAGTAGAGCCCGAACACCACGAACCCCTGCAGGTGCGTCTTGCCGCGCGAGGCGTTGCGGGCCGTGAAGGTGAAGCGCCGGTTGGCCTCCGTGTTGAACAACGTGGTGATCACCAGCGCGGCGAGGTTCGCCACCAGCACCGGCCACCACAGCCGGAAAGCGCCGTACAGGGCCAGGTTCGCGAGCGTGGAGATCACGCCGATGACCGCGAACGACAGCACCTGCCAGGAGAGCCCGCCCTCGCTGCGGCTCAACACGGCGTCCGGGTGGATCGCGCGGGGCTGCGGCCGGCGCGGCAACCCGGTCACGAGCGCCGTCCCGTTGGCCTTGGCACGGGCAACGCGGATCAACCCCTTGATGTCGTCGATCGCGGTGCCGACCACGTCGACCCGGCTGTCCACGTCCTCGACCCAGTCCACCGGCACCTCGTGCACGCGCAGACCGTTGTGCTCGGCCAGGAGCAGCAGTTCGGTGTCGAAGAACCACGCCTCGTCGCGCGCCTGGCCGAGCAGCGGCCGGACGACCTCCGTGCGCGCGGCCTTGAACCCGCACTGCGCGTCGCTGAACCGCGCGCCGTGCGTCAGCCTGATCAACGCGTTGTAGGCGCGCGACACCAGCTCTCTCCGCGGCCCGCGCACCGTTCGCGAACCGGGCGCGAGGCGCGAGCCGATCGCGAGGTCCGAGTGCCCGTTGAGCAGCGGCGCGACCAGCGGCAGCAGCCCGTCCAGCCCGGTCGACAGGTCGACGTCCATGTAGACGACGACCGCCGCCTCGCTGGAACCCCACGACTCCCGCAGCGCCAGCCCGCGACCCTTGCGGTCGAGGTGGTGCACGCGTACCCGCTCGTACTTCCGTTCCAGATCGCGGGCGACCTCCAGGGTCCCGTCCGTGCTGGCGTTGTCGACCACCACGATCGACCAGTCGAACGGGAACTGCTCGGTCAGGAACCCGTGCAGGACCTCGACGCAGCCGGGCAGCGCGCGTTCCTCGTTGTACACGGGGATCATGATGTCCACCGTCCCTGTGGCCTGTGCGGTGCTCACCGCCGTCATGGCTCTCTCCGTTCCACTGTGGACACGACTCGCTCGTTCCGAGATCGAGCCTGCTGACGGAGTTGTGAGAACGTCCTTGGCTTCCGCTGAGAGAATCGTGAGAGCCCGGATGCACAGCTGGCTCACAGCGAACGGCTCTACCGTCCTCGGCATGAGACTGCTCGTGGTGGACGACGACCCGGACGTCCGGGACAGTCTGCGGCGCAGCCTCGAGTTCGAGGGCTACGAGGTCACGACCGCCGCGGACGGCGCCGAGGCGCTCCCCCTGGTGCACCGCGCCGACCTGGCGATCCTCGACCTGATGATGCCCGTGCTCGACGGTTCGGAGGCCTGCCGGCGCCTGCGCGCGGCCGGCGAGCGCCTGCCCGTGCTGATGCTCACCGCCCGCGACGCGCTGGGCGACAAGGTCACCGGCCTGGACGCCGGCGCCGACGACTACCTGGTCAAACCGTTCGCGCTGGAGGAACTGCTGGCGCGCATCAGGGCGTTGCTGAAGCAGAACCGGCGGCGGACGCCACCGCAGGTGCTCCAGTTCGCCGACCTGCGGATGGACCCGGCGGCCCACGAGGTCGTGCGCGGCGGCGAGCTGCTCGACCTGACCCCGACGGAGTTCGACCTGCTCACCGTCTTCCTGCGCGACCCGGAGCGGCTGCTCACCAAGCAGCACCTCCGGCACGCCGTGTGGGGCAAGGACCAGGGCACCAACCTGCTCGACGTGTACATCGGCTACCTGCGGCGCAAGACCGAGTCGGGTGGCCGCCCGCGGCTGCTGCACACCGTGCGCGGCATGGGTTTCATCCTGCGCGAGTCGCCATGAGCCGCCCGGTCCTGCTGCGCAGCAAGCTCGCGTTGATCACCGCGTTCGTCGTGGCGGTCGCGATCGCCGGGATCAGCGTCGTCACCTGGCTCGCCACCGAGCACAACCTGAGCTCGCAGCTCGACAAGTCGTTGCTGGCCAGCACCCCACCGCCGCGCATCAAGATCCGGTGCGACGAAGGCGTTCCCGCCGAGGGGTTGCGGCAGGTCCTGCAGGGCATCCAGACCCTGACCGCCGACGGCCTGAGCTGCGCGCCACCCGGCGTCGACCCCGTCGTCACCTCTGCCGAGGACGTCGTCGCCACACCGGCGTTCCGCGACGGCGTCACCGAGTCGGGCGCCGAGGCACGCGTTCTGCTGCAGCCGATCGCCCCCGGCGAGGTGCTGATCCTGAGCCGCAGCAAGGCCGAGATCAACAGCACCCTGACCACGCTCGCCGGTGTCCTGACCGCCGTGTCGGTCTTCGGCGCGCTGCTCGTGGCCGGAGCCGGGCTGTGGCTCACCCGCCGCGCCCTCGCCCCCATGGAACGCCTCACCGAGACCGCCGAACACATCGCGCGCACCGAGGACCTGACCACCCCCGTCACCGTCGGCGGCCAGGACGAGGTGGGCCGCCTGGGCCGCGCGTTCACGTCGATGACCGCGGCGCTGGCCGAGTCCCGCCGCCGCCAGAAAGACCTGGTCAACGATGCCGCACACGAGCTGCGCACCCCGTTGACGAGCCTGCGCACCAACATCGACCTGCTGGTCCGCGCCGAGCGCACGGGCCGCGAACTGCCCCAGCGCGCCGAGGTCCTCGACCGCCTGCAGGCCCAGAGCCAGGAGTTCAGCGACCTCGTCACCGAACTGGTCGTGCTGGCGCGTGACGACCGGGAACTGGCCAGCGACTCCGTCGACGTGGCCGGCGTGATCGACAGGGCCGTCGAACGAGCCCGCAGCCGCGCTCACGACCACGTCTTCGACGTCGACCGCGCCGAGTGGTCGATCGTCGGCGACGCGGGCGCGCTGGAACGCAGTGTGCTCAACCTCCTCGACAACGCCGTGAAGTTCTCCCCGGCGGGCTCCGCGATCACGGTCCGCTCGAAGCCCGGCTGGCTCACGGTGAGTGATGAGGGCCCCGGTGTGCCGTTCGAGCACAGGACCTCGGCGTTCGAGCGGTTCTGGCGCGCCCCGGACGCCCGCGGCCTGCCGGGATCGGGGCTGGGACTGGCGATCGTGGCGGACACCGTGGCCGCGCACTCCGGCAGCGTCCGGTTCGTGCCGAGACCGCGCGGTGCGTCCGTTCGCGTCGATCTACCGGAATTCCGTTGAGCGGCAGACGATCGACGGTGGTTGGCGAGGGCCTTCCTGCACCACGGTTAGCGCATGAAGCGCACACACCGGCGCCCTGCCTTGCTGATCACCGCGCTCCTCTCGATCGCGATGGTCAACGTCGGCAACTCCGCCGCAGCCCCTGACGAGCCGGCGAACCACTGGCAGTACGACCACTGGCCTCAGCAACAGCCTTGGCAGCAGACGAGGGACTCCGCGCGCGTCCTCGCGCAGGCCGGGTTCCCGGGCCCGATCGACCCGCAGAACTGGGTCAACCCCGACCACATGACGTGGGAGCGGGACTACAAGAAGATCCCCGGCACGAACTGGGCCGACCCGGCGGTCAAGGGGTCGGTGCGCAACTTCAAGGGCGCGCTGGTCCTGCTGGACTACCCGAACCAGCCGTTCGTCGTCACGCAGCCCAAGAACTCCACGGTGTTCGGCAACCCGAGCGCCGAGGCCTCCGGGGTGCCGCGCGCCGAGGTCGGCCAGTTCTACCAGGACTTCCTCAACAAGCCGAACGGCCTCAACCGCGGCCACACCGTGCACGAGTACTGGATGGAGACCTCCGGCGGGCGCTACGGCGTCGAGCTGAAGGCGTTCGGCCCGTACCAGATGCCGGGCAAGGACCACGAGTACGCCATGGAGTTCCAGGGCGGGACCGGATGTCCCGCGGGCGACTCCTGCAACCGCAACATCCGCACCGACGGCCGTGCCGCGTGGGTGGCCGACGTCGGCGCCGAGGTGCCCGCGGGGTACGACTTCATCTACTACCTGTCGGCGGGCCAGGACGAGTCCGGAACCTGGCAGGAGTTCGGGATGATGAAGTTCCGGACCAAGGAGGACGTGACCGACGACTTCGGCCCGCCGGACCCCGCGCTGCCGAACTGGTCGCGCACCCGGTACGTCGACTGGACGTCGTGGGCCGCGGGCTCGTCGATCTGGCCGAACGCGGGCGGTGGCTCGTCCACCCAGGCCGAGAGCTCCGGCCAGGGCGTCTACGCGCACGAGCTGAGCCACATCCTCGGCATCGGTGACAACTACAACAACCCGTACGGCAGCCCGCCGCGCCGTGACTACAGCGGCCCGTGGGACATGCTGTCGCGCGGCTCGTTCAACGGCCCCGGCGGCCCGCACTCGCGCTGGACGATCCCGGCGACCGGTGGCGCATCCCTTGGCGCGCAACAGACCCTGCGCAACAAGATCAAGCTCGGCATCATCGACGAGAAGAACGTCCTGCGGCTGTCCCGCGAGGCGCTGGCCGGCTCCGGCACGGTCATCGCGAAGATCACCGCGCGTGAGGTGAACCCCGGAGATGCCGGCCTGACGGGCATCAACCTCGCACTGGGCACGGGCGACAAGACGCCGTCCTGCAACGTCTCCACCGACCCGTTCTGCGACGGCGGCGGCTACAACAACTACACGCTCGAGGTCGTGGACCGGATGGGCGCCGACTCGTTCACCCCGGACTCCGGCGTGCTGCTCGCCAAGACCAAGAACGTCGACGCCGCACCGTTCACGTGGGTGGTCGACGCCAACCCGCAGGACATCGGCATGACCGACTACGTCCTGCCCGACGGCACCAGGGTCCCGATCACGATCGGCGACTACCGCCAGCTGTCCGACGCGCTGTTCCACGCGGGTACGAACTCCGGCAGCGAGTTCGAGTTCGTCGACACGGCCAACCGCCTGCACTTCTACGTGCTGGACCTGCAGCGCGACTCGCGCGGCGTGCTGTCGTACACGGTGGCGATCCGGTCGCTCGACGGCGCCGGCCCGCAGCAGCGCGGCGTGCGCGTGACGCCGACCGCGGCACGGGTCGACTCCTCGGGCGTGGCGACGTGCAAGTTCCCGCTGACCAACACCGGCCGGGCAGCGGTGCCGGGCGGACAGCACCCGGAGCCCGTCGACCAGTACCTCGACGGTGACGTCTACCGCGTGACGGCGACGGCGTCGAACGGCTGGACCGTCTCGGTGCCGAACGCGTTGGCCACGGCCAAGTTCGGCGGTCGCGTCGACGTCCCGGTGCACGTGCAGCGGGGCGGTGGTTCGGCGATGTCCAAGGTGACGCTGACGGCCGTGTCGGAGAGCAACCCCGGCAGGTCCGCGACCGCCACCTGCACCGTGACCGGCCGCTAGCGGTGACGGCTCCGGACCGGCCTGCGCCGGTCCGGAGCCACTCGCCGAGGGGGAACCGGACCCGACGTCAGCATCACGAAGCACGCCAGCAGCAGGATCGTTCCGCACGCCAGCCACGTCAGCGTCTGGACCGTGCCGATCGGCGCGATCACGCCGATGCTGAACAGCAGCAACGGCATGCCGAGCGCGTAGCAGACGCCCGCCGCGAACGTCCGGCCCGAACCGTTGAGCAGCAACGGGACCGCGGCGACGCCGGTCAGCACGGCGAACACGAGCCACGCGTACGTCATCCCGTGGTGCAGCGCGATCGTGACGTCCAGACCGTCCTCCGCCCGGATCGCGGCCTCCGCCTCGGCCCCGTAGGTGAACCCGACGGCGGCTCTCGTTCCCGCGGCGACGGCTGTGAGCAGGAGCGCCGCCCCCAGGATGGTGCGACCGCGCCGGACGGGATCGACTCGTTTCCTGGTGTCCACGCACCCCAGTCTGTTGGCAGACGCGGGTACCGCGCCGCCGCACACGCCCAAGTGCACTCAGTGGTGGTACGCGATGCGGGCCATCGGCTCGACCAGTTCACCCTCCTCGTAGGACAGGTGTGACAGCAACGCGTCCGCGAGCAGGTCGACCGCCTCCTGCACCTCGGTGACCTTCCCCGGCTCCGCGACCGCGGCCACCAGCGCGGCGTCGAGCCGTTCGAGCACGTGGTGGATGACCTGGTGCTCCTCGGTCAGCCGGTCGAGCACCGGCCCCAGCCGCGGATCCCCCTGCCTGAGCTGCGGGTAGAGGCTCGTGTCCTCGAGGGTGTGGTGGATGGTGACGAGACGGCAGTAGCTCTCGCAGTACGCGCCCATCGCCCAGTTGTTCTGGCGCATGGTCATCGCGTTGATCTCGGACCGCGCGTCGCCGACCTGGACGACCCCGTCCGCGACCTGCTGGACGATCGAACGGACCTTGGTGAGCTCCTCCCGCAGGTGGTTGTGCACCCCGATCAGCTGGCGCCCCAACGCCCTGCCCGAAGCGGTGTAGACGGCGCCCGCTTCAGGCGCCGGGCCTTTTGGGCGCGTCGACTCGTCCCACAACCTCTTGTCGCCGCGCTCCTTCTGCACCAACTCGCGCACGGCAGGTGCGACCTCTTCCGCGAACACGCGTACCTCGTCGTCGGTGTTGACCATCAGCACGAACCCGCTCATGCCGTCGTTCAGCGCCACCTCAGCGAGCTGCTCGGCGTTGAGTTCGGTCGTGATGTTGTAGAGCCTGCGGATGTCCTTGGGATCGCGGCCTGCCTCGCGCGCGGAGTCGTCGATGATGGCGTTCATCGCCTTGAGCTGCGGCGGCGGCGCGTACGGGCTCGACGGCAGCCACCCGTCCGCCTTCCGCCCGGTGAGCTGGAGCATCCGCTTCTTGTAGGCGCCCAGCCAGATCCCGACGTCGTGCTTCGGAAACGGCCCGGGCCGCGCCCCGCTGAGTGAATAGTGCTTGCCCTGCAAGCGAACCCCGCGCCCCGGCGTCCACAGTGCCCGGATCACCGCGATGGCTTCCTCGAGCGCCTCGATCGACTCCGGGGCAGTGCGATGAGGCCCGCCCATGGCGGCGATGGCGTCCCAAAACGCCCCAGCGCCAAGCCCGAGCTCAACGCGCCCACCGCTGATGACGTCAAGACTGGCCGCAGCGCGCGCAAGAACAGCCGGCGGCCTGAGAGGCAGGTTGGCCACGTTGGGGAACACCCGCACGTTGGTGGTCGACGCAGCGATGACCGACAACGACGTCCACGTGTCGAGGTTCGCCGCGTTGTAGGGGTGGTCCTGGATGCTGACGAGCTCCAGCCCGAGCTCGTCAGCGGCCCGCGCGAGCCGCAACGTCGTGGCGAAGTCCTCGGCGCCGGGCGGCAGGAACACCCCGAACTCCAGCGGGTGACCGTAATCTGTCATGCCGAAAGTATGCCACGCAGATGTTCTGCGCGACAGACGTTCTGTCGCGGCTATCATTGGTCGGGTGACGGCGCTAGAGGACGACTTCGGCTGGACCCTGGGCGTGGTGTTCCGCGCCCTCGTCAAGGCCACGAACGCGGCCGTGGGCGACCTCCCCGGCGGCCACCGCGGCTACCAGGTCCTCACCGCGGCCACCCGTGACCAGCCGGAAAGCCAGTCCGCCCTCTGCCAGCAGCTCGGCGTGGACCGCACGGTCATGACCTACCTGCTCGACGACCTGGAGCGAGCCTCCCTGGTCGCCCGCAAGCCGGCCCCGACCGACCGCCGCACCCGCCTCGTCGTGGCGACGGACGAGGGCCGCAAGCGCCTGGAGGAGCTGGACCTGCGCCTGGCCCACGCCGAGGCGCACGTCCTGTCCGGACTGTCGGAGGGCGACCGCGAGACGTTCAAGGGGCTGCTCCGCCGGTTGGCCGGGCACGTCAACGACCAGGACCCGGTGCCGAGCGCGTGCGCGGTGGTCCAGGACATCGCGGCCGGAGCCTCCTAGCCGAGCACCCTGGAGAGCCAGCCCAGGAACGCGCGCTCGTCCACCTTGACGCTGACTCGTGCGAGCGCACCGCCGGATGCCTCGACCAGCCGGCCGCTCTCGTCAAGTGCGACGTGCGCGCGGCGCAGTGTCACGAACGGCAGTTGAAGCGCGGTGGCGATCACGAGGCCGTGGTGCCGGACCGTGTCGAGCCGGACGAGTTTCGGCAGCTCCGCCCTGGTGAGCAGGAGTCTCGCCGCGGTCAGGTCGCGTCGGAGTTCCGCAGCGGCGGCGGCCTGTGTGATCACCAGGCGCTCCGCGCAAGCGGGCTTCCCGACGACCAGGGCCGCGTTCGTGGCCGGGCCCAGGCCCGCCCAGCGGACCAGGCCGTTCGTGCTCGTCACGACCCGCGTCATCGCCTCGTCGAGCTCGTCACCCGCGACCACCGGCACGTCGGTGCGGCCGTGCAGGTCGAGCAAGCGCCGAAGGCGGCACACGTCCTGCTCATCCACTGTGGACACGAGGGTGAGCGACGGCTCGGCTGCGACGAGCGCGATGACCGCGTCCGAATCGTCCCCGACGCCCGTGTCGACGATCAGCGGCGCACCTGTCTGCGACGGTGGGAAGTCAGCTCCCGACACCGTCTGGGGCAGCCCGAACCGCTGCGCCAGGGCGGCGAGTTCCCGGCGATCCCGGTTCAACTCCTCGGCCATCGCTTCCTTCTCCAGGTGTGAGATTCGACGATACGGCCGTTCGGCCGACGCGCCGGGCGCGCCTGTGGAATCCTTTGGGACGTTCGATCGAGGGTGAGCTGGGGGACAGGGTGAAGACGCCCGAAGAGTGGATGCGGGACTTCGAGGCGAAGATCGCCGACGCGCAGGCGAAGGCCGCCGCGGTGCAGGAGGGCCTCGCACAGGCAGGCGGTTCGGCGTCGTCGAACGACGGCACGATCACGGTCAGCGTGGCGCCCAACGGCGCCCTGACCGGCCTCGACCTGACCGCGGACGCCATGCGGAAGTCGCACGGCCAGCTGTCCGCCGAGATCCTCGAGATCGCGCGCAAGGCTCAACGCGGTGCCGCGGTGAAGGTCGCCGAGACGTTCGCCGAGGTCGAGGGCGAGGGGTCCGAGACCTACCGCATGATCACCGAATACCTGCCCCCGCCCGAGGAAGAAGAGCAGCCGAAGGCGCCGGGCTACGCGTTCAACGAGGAGTACGAGGAGCGCGCTGCCACAGCGCCTCCGCCTCCGCCCGTCCGTCGTCCCGCGCCGCGGCCGAGCGATGACGACGACGACTTCGGCGGCGACTCGATCTTCAAGAAGCAGTAGGGCGGTCTGGGGTGTCCGAGGAGAACAGCACGACCACGTGGTCGACCGGTGCGGGCGTGGTGGACAGCGTCGCCGGTTTCGTCGACTCGCTGACGTCGGAGTCGGAGGGCGAAGGGCCGGACGTCATCGACGTCGCGCTCGGCGGCGCCGGCATGGTGGTGGACGTCGTCGCCACCATGGCGAACCCGTTGGGAATGCTCGCGTCCGCCGGTGTCGGCTGGCTGCTGGAGCACGTCGACTTCCTGCGCGAGCCGCTGGACGCGTTGCTCGGCAACCCTGACGAGATCAACGCGAACACCGACCAGCTCAAGCAGGCCGCGCTGCAGATGAAGATGGTCGCCCAGGAGCACCGCGAGGACATGCGCGCCGTCTCCGACTGGGAGGGCGCGTCGGGGGACGCGTTCAAGCGCGAGATGGAACAGATGGCGGGCGAGTACGAGGCGCTCGGCAAGACCATGGACGGCACCGCGGCCATCTACGCGTTGTCCGGCGCGCTCGTCTGCGAGCTGCGGTCACTGGTGTTCGGCTGGATCTCGGACCTCATCGGCGAACTGATCGCGAGCGCGCTCATCGCCGCCGCGTCCGCCGTGGTGACGCTGGGCAGCTCCATCGCCGCCTTCGCCGGGTACGCCGGCACGCGCGCCGCCATGATGGCGACCAAGATCGCCGGCCGCCTCTCGAAGCTGGCGTCGGCGATGGCGCGCTTCGGCGGCCGCATGGCCAAGCTGGCGGAGAAGATGCAGGGCCTGGTCAAGGGGCTTGAGCGCTTCGCCGAGTACGGCGGCTACGCGAAGACCGCCTACGACGCGGTCAAGCCCTATGACATGCCTCCCGCCAACGCCTGATGACCGGCCGGACTCGGGGGTCCTCCTCTCATCACGGCGGTAGCTCGCACAGCGGCAACACGTCGTCGCCCACTCCGTCGTCGTCTTCTCCGTCGCCGGGTGGCGTCGGCGGCCGCGGCACCCGGATGGACCCGGACGCCGTCGAGTCGCTCGGCGGCAAGATCACCAGCCGAGGTGACCAGGTCCGCTCGTCGGTCGCGGCCAAGCTGAACATCAACGCCACCTCGGGCAGCGCGGGCGTGTTCGGCCAGGTGGCGATGCAACACGCAGACCGCGCGATCCAGACGGCCCGCGGCGGCGCCGAGAAGGCGGCCGCCGCCGCGGACAACGCGGGCACCAAGACCAAGGAGACCGCCCGCACCGCGCGCGACGCCGACCAGTCGGCCGCGTCGTCGATGAACCGCATCCAGTCGAAGACGCCGGCCCAGCCCTCCAGCAACTCGTCGAGCAGCACCCCTTCTTCTTCGGCGTCGTCCTCCTCGGGCAACCGCGCCTCGGCAACGCCGTCGATCCCCGGCGGCACCTCGGGCACCGGCTCCGCCAGAACACCGGGCCTCGGCGGCCCGCCGGCGCGGGTGCCCGACAAGCTCGGCGGCCCCACGACCACGTCGAGCGCGCCGCGCACGACTCCGGCGGCAGGCGCACCGGGCGGACGACCGCCCGGCCTGGCCCCTTCGTCCCCGGCGGGTGCACCTCCTGGAGGCGGTGCACCCTCTCGCACGACGAACCCGGCGGGCGGCCCGAACACGGGTCCCGGCGCGGGCGGCGGACCTCGGCCTGGCCAGGTGCCCGGCACGGCGGCCGCCGGTGGTCCGCCGGCGGGCGGTCAGGGCCGCCCGCCGGCTGGTGGCGCGCCTGGGAATGCTGGCCAGGGGCGTGCGCCTGCGGGTGGTCCGCCTGGAGGTATGGCTGCGACTGGTGGTCAGGGCCGTGCGCCCGCGGGTGGTCCCCCCGCGGGTGTGGCCGGGGGACAGGCGCGACAGCCCGTTGGCGGTCCGCCTGGAGGTGTGGCTGCCGCCGGTGGGCAAGGCCGCGCTCCTGCAGGCGGTCCTCCCGCGGGCGTGGCTGCGGCTGGTGGTCCGGGGCGTGCGCCCGCTGGCGGCCCACCCGGAGGTATGGCTGCCCCCGGTGGGCAAGGCCGCGCCCCTGCGGGCGGTCCTCCCACCGGTGTGGCCGGAGGACAGGGCCGACAGCCCGTCGGCGGTCCGCCTGCCGCCGGCGGTCAGGGACGTCCGCCCGTCGGCGCCCCATCCCCTGGAACGCAGGCGCCCGGTGGTCACCACCGTCAGCCAGGCGCCCCGACCTCACCCCAGGGCTTCGGTGGCCCACCCCCCGGAACCCAGGGGCGCGGAACGCCGAACCCCCACGCCCTCGCACCCCCGGGAGCGCCCGGCCCGGGCGCGGGTGTCCCCGGACGCAACGGCCCGATGCCCGGCGGCATGCCCGGCCCACCTCCTGGCACGCGCCCAGGCATGCCAGGAGGTCACAACCCGCCTCCGAACCCGCGTTCCGGTGTGCCACAAGGCGGTCCCCCTGTGCGGCCGGGCAGTCCCGGCATGCATCCGGGGGCTCCTGGCACGCACCCCGTCAACCCCGGAATGCCCGGCTCCGGGAACACGCGCCCCGGCACTCCGGGCATGCGTCCTGGCGGACCCGGCGTGCCGCCGGGTGGCCACGGCATGCCGCAGAACGCTCCCGGCATGCGGCCAGGCATGCCCGGCAACGGCCAGAACACGCGTCCCGGCGCACAGCCCTGGGGGCAGAACACACATCCCGGCGGTGCTCCGAACGCGCCTGGCGGTCACCGTCCAGGCGGCCCGCCTCAAGGCTTTCACCAGCAGGCCCCGCCCGCGCAGCGCCAGCCCGGCATGCCGGGACACGGCAACGCACCGGTTCCGCAGGGAGGCGACCGGCGTCCTGGTGGGCCGCCGCAGTCGTTCGCGCCTCCGGCACGTCCGCACCAGGACGTGCCGCCCGCGCCGAACTCGTTCGGCCCGCCGGGTCAGCAGCACCCCGATACCCAGCCGGCGCCGGACGCGCACCAGCCGACCCCGGACGCGCACGAGCCGATCCCGGAAGAGCCACCGAAGCCGCCGCACCCGTCCTACACGGCGCCACCTCCCGGACCCGACGGCGGGCCACCGGTCGCCATCCGGGGACTCGACCCGTCCCACTACGGAGTGGACCCGTCGAAGGTCGCGTACCGGGACGTCCCGGGCTGGATGAGGGACGAGAACGTCCTGTACCGCGGCGACACGCGCTCACCGGAGGAGATCAAGGCGGCGGGCGGGTTCGACGTGCCGAGGCCTTCGGAGGAGCCGGACCTCCGCCGGCACGTCGACTCGCACACCAACGCCTTCGTCAGCACCACGCCCGACGAGAAGATCGCGATGGAGCGGTCGGGCACGGGCAAAGGCAAGGTGTACGTCATCAAGGCGCCCGGCGGCATCATGACCGACGCGACGCTGGACAACGTCGGTCACGACCGCAGGTACGACGAGGGGGAGACGCTCTTCCCCGGCGGTATCGACTGGCGTTACGTCGAGGGCTGGCACCAGGTCAGCTACGACGGCGGGCGGGTGCTCGGGCCGTTCGTGCCGAACCCGGACTTCATCGGCCACCGGACCGCTGACAGCACCACCGCACAGGCGGACGGTTCCACGGACACGCGAGACCAGGCGGACACCCGTGCCGACCGGACGCCTCCGAAGCAGGAACCGGTCACTCCCCGGCACACCGACACCCCGGCCAAGTCGGACGTGCCCGAACAGCGCCCGGCGGGCCCGACGCAGCCACTGCCGCGCCAGGCGGACCTGCCGCGCCCGTCGATCGCGGACCGGCTCAGCGGCTCGAACGAGCCGTCGCCGCACCAGACGCCTGATCGCTCCGACCGTCCGTCCACGCCGACGCACACCGACCGCCCCGACGCGCCGGAACCCGTCCGCCATCCCGAGCCCGCCAGGACCGAGCAACCGCACCCGTCCCAGGACCCGGTCCCGCAGCACGAGCCGCAGCAGCACGAGTCGCAGCAGCACGATTCCGACCGCCACGACTCCGAGAAGCACGACACCGACCGTCGCGACGAGGAACCCCCACAGCGCCCGCAGAAACCGCTGAGCGACCGCCTCGACTCGCTCAGCGAGGACCTCGACCCGGTCGTGCGCGACCACGTGCACACCACCCCGGCCGGCATGTCGATCTTCGACACGTCACAGGACAAGAACGGGTACTACACGTCCAGGGAACTCCCGAGGATCCCCGGCCAGTTCGTCGTCGACCTGCACAGCAACGAGCACAACGCCCGCGTCGGCAACCACCCGCTCACTCCGAGGGACGTCGCCGACGTCATCCGCGCGAACCCCGACTACAGGGGCGACCCGATCACCCTCGTCGGCTGCGACACGGGCAGGCGGGACGACGGGTTCGCGGCCCAGCTCGCCCAGGAGCTCGGCGTGCCGGTGACCGCGCCGAACACGGACGCCTGGGTCGACTACCACGGCAACGTCTTCGCCACCAGGAACACCGACGACGGTCCCGGCTGGCCGCCGAACGGCGAGTGGCGCACCTTCGGTCCGGACGGCTCGCAGAACATCCACGAAAGTCCTTACCCGCCAGGGCACACGCCCGAGTGGGGCGACGAGACGCCCGAGTTCGCACCGGGGACCGCGGAACGGCGTGGTGAGCGGGAGGACGACTTCCGCGAGCTGCGCGAGGACAACCGCGAGAAGCGCGAGGAGGGCCTGGACTCCGTCCGAGAGCTCACCGGCCGCAACCCGAGCACGGACGCCGAACGCCGTCCGCACGAGCGCACCCTGTCCACGGCGCGCTACCGCAGCGACCGCGACGGCGAGTCGGCCGACTTCTACAACTTCAGCGGCAAGCAGCACGACTGGAGTCCCGCCGCGGAAGCCCCGCAGCAGCCGCCGAAGAACGAGCGCCTCTTCGAGACGTCCAACGCGACCTCGTACGACCCGGAGAGCGGGGCGTGGCGCGACGGCGCCGGCACCCCCAGGGTCAACGACTCGGAGCCGAAGATGTTCGAGGAGCTGGCGCGGCACCAGCTCGCCGAGTACAGCGGCCTGACCCCCAACGAGGTCGACACGGCGCTGCGCGAGGCCAACAAGCTGGTCGACCGGCTCGACAAGGACGACCCGAACTACTACCGCGACGGCTTCAAGGGCGAGGTCCAGCGCACGCAGGACCGCATGTCCCTCGCGGTCGACGAGCTCAACAAACGCGCCATGGCGAGGGCGGAGGCGAACGGCACGACCTACACGCCGTTCTCCGCCGCGGACATCTCAGGTGATCTCCGCATGGTGGTCGACCTGCCGTCCGCCAAGCGCGACGGAACCCCGGCCGAGTTCCAGATCTGCATGTCGTGCCAGAAGATCATGCTCGCCTACGAGCGCGTCTTCCCGAACATGCGCCTGGAAGTCGTCAACCGAGCTGGAGAGAGGCTGTACCCGCTGTGAACCAACTGACCGGCAACCCGAGCGAGCGCATCGACGCGATCTTCGACAGCGTGTGCGCGAACGGCCTGCGTCGTGGGTCCGTGGCAGGCGCGTCCGACGACCAGATCGACCAGATGGCCGCGGACCAGGGAGTGGACCGCGTTCCCGAGGCGGTGCGCGAGGTCCTGCGCATCATGGGTGTCCGATCAGGACTGTGGCTGGCCGGCACGGCGTTCGGGGTCGACGCGATGACCGCGGAACGCAAGCGGCACGCCGTCGCCACCCTCAACGGTCTCGACCACGAGCTGACCGACCCGCGTGGCCTGCTCGCGCTCACCGCGCACCAGGGCTACGCCTACCACGTCATCGACGGCGCGGACCTCGACCAGGACGACCCGCCCGTCTGGGACGTCGTCGAGGGCGAGGGCGCGCGCAAGGCGTGGAACAGCGTCAGCGACTGGTTCGCGGGCACCGCGCCGAACGTCGCCGACCTCCGCGACATGCTGGAGATGATGGAGGAGATGGGCAAGCAGCCGCCGAAGTGGGCCGAGTTCGTCGAAACACGGCAGTCGTGACCCTTTTTCCCTTGTGCGGCAAGGAGTGAAGCACGTGCAGTTCGACATCGCCATCGACGGCAACGAGGCGTTCCGGATCGAGCCCGGCGCGACCGGGCCTTACGAGACGGTGCTGGGCGCCGAGGTCTGGCGCGTCACCGCGGACGGCGCGGAGCAGACCGACCTGGATCCGTTGCAGGGCCACGTGAGCGATGAGCGACTGGTGCTCCTCCGCGAGTTGCCACCGCTTCCCGGCGCGTGGCCGCAGTACCCCTCGCTCGGGCCCGGTGACATGATGCCGCGCACCAACACCTCGATCGCCGGTCAGGTGGAGGAGGCTCTCGTCGCCCTCGCACCGGAGGGCCTGCAGCAGATCGACCTCCACTGCCGCGCGCTCGGACGCCACATGGAGGTCGAGGCCACGGTCACCGTCGACGGCACCACCCGTGCGTGGGCGCCTCCGGTGATGGTCAGCCAATGGCTTCACCGGCAACGGCTGCGCGACTTCCGCAACAGCCTCGGCACGTGGTTCACGGCCAGCTTCACGTTCGTCTCCGGTGGAGAGACCACGCGCCGATTCCTGATCGAAGGCCGGCCGGAGTGGCTGGTCGAGACGGACGTGGTTCAGCACGCGGCTGATGAACTGCGGTTGCTGCCGAGGCGGCCGGAGGCGGTACCGGACTGGATGTGGCAAGCGGCGGGCAAGATCCAGCAGTGGGGGCGCGTGAAGTCCTGGGATCCCCTGCCGGAGACGCCGCCGGAGTTGGAACTGGTGCGTGCCTTCGACGTGGTCGAGGACGGCAGGGGAGTCTGGTACCGGCCGATGGTCGGTGCCAGAGAACACGATCTGCTGTTGCGCTACTTGGAAAGCGCTCCGGTCGTCCTGTCGTCGCGCGGCTCGGCGAACGACCTCGTCAGCGGCGCCGAGCGGGTCGTGCCACTCGCCTTCCGCACCGACGGTCGCTGGGTGTGGCCGGAAAGCGTCGCGTACTACCTGCGTGAGCACGAGATCCCGCCGTCGATGGCGCTGGTCGACCACATCCGGCAGCACCGCTACGAGCTCCCGGCCGTCACGGAGAACGCGAAGGCACGCGCGGCCGCGCTCGCGATGGGCAGGCCGTTCAACGAGAACCAGATCGACGCGGCCTTCCGCAAGGCGCTGGAACCCCTCCGCCTGGTGATCACGCGCGTCCAGACCAGCCCGCGCTTCTACAGCCTCGACGGCCACCGCGACCGGGCGTGGTGCCTGGTGCGCGACGGCGACTGGTACGAGGTCTACTGGGCCGAGGGCGAGCTCAAGGAGAGGCGCGAACGGTTCGCGGACGTCCGCAACGCCGTCACCTACCTGACCGGTCAGCTCATCGAGAACCAGGACAGGCTGCGGTTCGAGATCGACGAGGAACTGCCCGCCTGGCAGTCGCCGTACCAGGTGATCTCCGAGCAGGACCCGCAGCTGAACACGATGACCGGCATCCGGTTGACGAAGGTCGAAGACCTGTGGGTGCACCGCTACGGCGATCCGGACGGCAACCTCGCCTACGAGACCGAGATCCCGTCCGACCGCGAGCACTACCTCTACCGGCTCAAGGGCCCGTGGACGCTGATCACCGCCGTCACCGCGGAGGGCGTCCGCGCCTACGTCCTGCCGGACCGGTTCACCGCGTTCCCGGACTACATCGACGACTTCACCCTGCACCCCGGCCTGCCCCCGCTCACGGACGCGATGCGCGAGCAGGCCCGCCGCCAGGTCCCCGACGCCTGGCTGTGGTGCGCGGACCCGGAGGTCAACCCGAACTACATCGAGGGCATCCCGGACGCGACGCTCTTCGGCGCGTTCGCGGTGGGGGAGGACGGCGAGTTCACGGGCGAGACCTACCTCAACCCCAACTACCGCCCAGGCCCGCAGCGCCGCGGCTTCCCCGAACCCCTGGCGGACCTGGACGTGACCCTGGGCTACGTCGCGTGCGGCTGGGCTCCCCAGCACCGGCTGCTGACGGCAACGCTGGACGCCACCCTGATCGCGGAGACCGACGGCCAGGGCAACCTGCGCATCGGCGTGACCCAGGACGGCCGCCGCTTCCTGGCGGTGTGGACCGCACCGGGGCACCTGCCGCAGGACGCCGCGTCCCCGATGCAGACGACGGGCCGCGAGCTCGTCCCGGTCCTGGCCGGCACCCTGCTGCTGATCAACCCAGGTGGTCAGCTGGGGGTGGAACTGCCGGGTGACGACCTGATCGCCGCGCTGGACCGCTGACCGCCAGGCCACCACACGCCCGTTCGCCCGACCGGTGGCCGAACAGCAGATGGGGGTTGACGCGTCGACGAGGTCAGCTCACGCTGGCGAGCTTCGCCCTGACCGCCGCCTCGTCCGAGTGTTCGTGCTCCGCGTACCGGGCGGCCGCCTTCTCCCACCAGACGCGTGCCTCTGCGGCATCACCCAGCCCGAGGTGGGCGTCGCCGAGGAAGTTCTCGGCGTAGGCGACGTCGACCCACGTGCCCATCTGCTCGAACGACTCCAGCGCGCCCAGCAGCTCCGCCACCGCCTCGGCGTGCCTGCCGAGCCCGATGTACGCGCGGGCCAGTTCGGACGCCATCTGCCCGCTCAGGTGCGGGTCGGCCACGCCGTCCAGGGATTCCCATTCGGCCCCGAGTTCCAGCACCTCCGCGTGCCTGCCCGCGAGCACGAGGGCGCCGCTGAGCTGGTACAGGGCCATCCGCATCCGAGTCGGCGTCCGGCCTTCGAAGCCGCGCAGCAGGGCGAGCGACCTCCGGGCCACCTCGACCGCCTCGTGCGGCCGGTCGAGTTCACCGAGCAGCCATGCGATGCCCGCCTGCGCCCGCACCCGACCCGGAACCAGGCCGATCTCCGCACAGACCAGGTCGGCGGCCTCGAACAGCTCCACACCCCTCTCCAGTTCGCCGAGGCGGCCGTGGCCGACCGCGCGCAAGAACACGAACCTGCTCACCTGGAGGCGGTCGCCGAGCCGTTCCACCACCTCCGTCGTACGCGCGAACAGACCGATCCACTCCCGCCAGAGCCCGAACCTCTCGACCAGGTCGGTCATGAACCACACCAACTGCCAGGTGTGCCGGTCGTACCCCTGGTCGCCTGCCTGCACGACGACCGCGTAGATCACCGCGCGTTCCGCGTGGAACCAGGCCTCGGCCTCGTCCGGCCGCTCGAACACCTCCGGGGTCGTGCCGGCCGACGGCACGGGAGGCTCCTCGAGGGTGCCGAGGTGGTTCCAGTAATGCGTGCGGTTCATGCATTCCAGCGTGTGGAGGTAGTGGTCGAGCATGCGTTCCACCGCCGCCGCGCGGGACGCCTCCGGTTCGTCGGCCTGCGCGCGGTCGGCGGCGTAGACGCGCAGCAGGTCGTGGCACGTGAACCGGCCGGGGGCGTGCTCGACCAGCAGGTTCGCCCCGACCAGTTCGCGCACGGCGTCGTCGGCGGGCTCACCGGCGAGGCTCGTGGCCGCCGGGATCGTGAGGTCCGGTCCCGGGTGCAGGCCGACGAGCCGGAACATCCGCGCCGCCTGCGGGCTGAGCCGCTGGTAGGACCACTGGAACACGGTGCGGACGCTGGTCTCCGCGTCACCGGTGTCGAGCGAGTCGAGCCGGGTCCGCTCGTCGGCGAGGTCGGCGGCGAGCGCGGACAGCGGGAGGTGCGGGACCTCGGCCGCCCGTGCCGCGACGATCGCGAGTGCCAGCGGCAGGCCACCACACCACGCCACCAGGTCGTCGGCGGTGTCCACCCGCTTTTCGCCGAGCCTGCTGACCAGCAGCGTGCGAGCCTCCTCGGCGCTGAGCACGTCGAGCGCGACGTCCCGCCCCGCCAGGCCGGTGAGCCGGTCGCGGCTCGTGATCAGCACGAACGACGGACCGGTCAGCAGCGGGCGGACGTGGTCGGCGTCGCGGACGTTGTCGAGCACCACCAGCAGGCGCCGGTCCGCTGTCATCTCGCGGTAGAGCGCGACCTGGTCGTCGAGTGCCTCCGGGATCCGCTCCACCAGGACCCCGAGCGCTTCGAGGAACCGGTTCAGCACGTCACCTGGTGGCATCGGGTCGCGGTGCCGGTCGAACCCCCGCATGTTCACGTGCAACTGGCCGTCCGGGAAGCGGTCGGTCGTGCTGTGTGCCCACTGCACGGCGAGCACGCTCTTGCCGACGCCCGCGGTGCCGGTGATCGTGGCGATGACCGGTCCGGTCTCCTCGGCCAGCGAGGTCAGCCGGCGCAGGTGCCCGTCCCGCCCGACGAAGCGCGGCATGGCGGCGGGGAGCAGACGGGGCACGGGCCGCTTCGACCGGGCCACGACCTCGGCGCACTCCTCCGCCACGTGCCGGACCTCGTTGCGGTGGAACAACTCGGAGACGACGTTGGTCAGCAGCGGACCCCGCCGCAGCTTGACGGCGGCCGCGAAGTCCTGCGCCGCAACGAGTTCGCGGAACCGCAGCAGGTCGAGCTCGTCCGGCCCGACGCGCGCCTCGTACCCGCCGGAGAGCGTCCGCACGCAGTCCGCCTCGCCGAGCGCGACCCGGAGCCGCCGCACGACCTGGTGCAGCGACTGCCTGGCCCGCGCGGGCGGCGCGCCGTCCCACACCAGTTCCGCCAGCTCGTCGACGGACACGAACCGGTTGGGGCGCAACAACAACGCCGCCAGCAACACCCGGCACCGCCCCACGGGCACCGGCACGTCGGCGCCGTCGAGCGTCACCTCCAGCGCGCCGAGGACCCGGTACTGCACGACCACGGCCATCCCCCCTTCGCCGCAGCGGGACCAGCCGCCGAGCTCGGCGACGACTCTAATGCCCTGATCCCGGTCGTGCGGGGCTACGCCGGGTTCTCCGCGACGGCGAGGTAGTCCGTGTAGATCTGCGGCGAGCCCGAGAACGAGGCCAGCTGCTTCCACTCCTCGTACATCTGCTTGGTGTCGCGGTGGGCGGCCGCGAACTCCGCCGCCTCGCCGGTGGCGATGTCGGGCTCCGGGTAGAAGACGTCCAGCGCGTCCAGGCTCGCGATCTCCATCATCATCACGTACTGGTCGAGGCGGTTGCCGCGCTCGCCCTTGAGCACGTGGAACCGCCAGTCCGGGTAGTCGTCGATCCGGTGGTGGTTCTCGGCGATGAAGCGGTCGAACATCTCCTCGGTCACGCCGGCGCGCAACGCCAGGTTGTGGATCCCGACGACCCTGGCGACGGGCTCCTCCCCGGGGCGGTCGCGGTAGCGGGGACCGGGCGTGACCGTGCTCCGCGGGTTGTCGGCCAGCAGCCGGTAGTCGGTGAACAACGTGGGCAGCTCACCGAACGTGCCCAGCCGCCGCCACCGCGCCAGCACGGCCTCCGCCTCGGGGTGCCGCGCCCAGAACTCCCGGGCCAGCTCGGTCTGCTCACCCCGGGCCGTGACGTAGAGGTCGCGCTGCTCGGCGCTCTCGATCTCGTACAACATCAGGTACTGCCCGGTCCGCTCTCCGCGCAACCCGCGCAGCAGAGTCCACCGCCATCCGGGGTACAGGGGCAGGTGAACGCCTTCAGCGCGCACGAAGGTCTCGAACTGCTCCGGCGTGACACCGGCCTCCGTGTCGATGGCGATGTACTGGAACGTGAACACCGACGAGCGTCCCATTGCGTCCAATCCTCGGGCCGGGAAGGGGAACGCGCGTCCGCCGAGCACGACCCCCTGCGTCCCATCCTGCCAGCTCCAGGGCAACGGGACTGCGTGCCGACGACGGCCGGGCCCGGTGGGCGGTCAGCGCTACTGGGCGCGAACGGGGTCGCGGTCCGGACTGGTGGCCGTGACCGCCGACGGAGCGGTGCGGGGCCAGGTCCAGGCGTACCGCAGGATGAGGGCGAGGACGATCACTTCCAGTGCGACTCCAAGGCCGTAGAAGTACGTCCAGGACTCGCCGACCACGTTGAACGTCGCGTACGGGATCTGCACCGAGGCCACGACGAGGTTCGTGACGCGGTTCGCCCTGGCGGGCAGCGTCATCGACAGCACGACCATGAGGATCGGGATCGCCATGAGCGCGACGAAGACGGTCAACAACGTCTGGCTGACGTCGAACTCCCAGACGACGCCGACCAGGATGTCATCGACGACGCCGGGCTTGAAGAAGGCGATGATGTCCACGTAGGCGTACAGGAACATGACGCTCGTCCACGCTGCGGCGAGCTTGGCTCTCACCGGGATCCGCTGGTCGTCCAACGCGGCGTTGGGTTGACGTGTTCTCACCATGGGCTCCGTTGTCGTTGAGGATCGGTGGATCCACGATCGCCGAGCCCGGCGGTGGGCACATCGGCGTCGAAGCCGGACCTGCCTCCGCCTTCGGGAGGAGCGGCGTCTCGTTCTTTCGATCGGTCCCCGACGCCCCGGTGATCCTTAGGCTGGGCAGGTGATGACCAACGCCCTGAGCTCGCTGTGGGCCGAGCCCCGCGCCGCGGACGCTCCCGACCGGGTGCCGCGCGACTGGGTCCTGGTCGGGGTGCTGGTGGCGGCGGCGCTGCTCGAGGGAGTCCTCCGGGACGACGTCGTCTGGCGGCCGTTCGCCACGATCGTGGCGGTCGGACTCGCGCCGGTGCTGCTGTGGCGGCGCACCCACCCGTTGGCCTGTGTCGTGGTGGCCTTCGGCACCGCGACGGCGTTGGGTCTGGCGAGCCTGCTGGGCGGGGTCCAGAGCGTGGGCCTGGACACGATGATCTACGTCCTGGTGTTCGTCTACGCGCTGGTCCGCTGGGGCTCGGGGCGCGAGATCGTGATCGGGCTGGCGGTGGTGGCGGTCGCCGCGGTGTTCGGCGGGATGACCGACCACGCCGGGCCGACCGAGCTCATCGGAGGGATCGCCGTCCTGACGGCGGCGGCAGCGGGCGGCGCGGCGTTCCGCTACCGCGCCGAGAGCTGGCGCCGGACGTTGGACCAGATCCGCAGCCAGGAGCGGGTCGGCCTCGCACGCGAGCTGCACGACATGGTCGCCCACCACGTCTCGGCGATCGCCGTGCAGGCGCAGGCCGGTCGGGCGATCGCCGCGCAGCGACCTGAAGCGGCGCTCGAGACGCTGGCGGTCATCGAAGGAGAAGCGTCACGGACGCTCGCGGAGATGCGGGCGATGGTCCGGGTGCTGCGCGACGGCGCGCCGACGGGGTATCTCCCCCAGCCCGGTGTTGCCGACCTGGTGGCCCTCGCCCGCCGCGACCCGCTCCCGGTCGTCGACGTGGAGTTGCCGGACGACCTGCACGAACTTTCGCACCAGGTCGACACGGCCGTTTACCGGCTGGCGCAGGAAGCGCTGACCAACGCCCTGCGGCACGCTCGCAACGCCTCGCGGGTGGAGATCCGGGTCGTCGAGGCCGCGGGAAGGCTGCGACTGCGTGTGACCGACGACGGACAGGTCGACCCAGGGCGGTCGGTCAACCACGGCTTCGGGCTGCTGGGGATGACCGAGCGCGTCCAGCTGCTCGGCGGCACGCTCAGTGCCGGCCCGGCACCCGAGGGCGGCGGGTGGACGGTCGACGCCGAACTGCCGACCGCGGCACGCCGATGACGGTGCGCGTGCTGGTGGCCGACGACCAGGACCTGGTGCGCACCGGCCTGTCGATGATCCTCGACGCGCAGCCCGGCATCGAGGTCGTCGGCCAGGCCGCCGACGGCCACGCCGCCGTCGAGCTGGCGCAGCGGCTCCGTCCCGACGTGTGCCTGGTCGACATCCAGATGCCCGGGCTCGACGGCATCGAGGTGACCCGTCTCCTCGCGGGGCGGGACGTCCCGGATCCGATCGCGGTGGTGGTGATCACGACGTTCGACCTCGACGAGTACGTCCAGGGTGCCCTCCGGGCCGGCGCCAGGGGCTTCCTGCTCAAGGACGCCGGGCCGGAGCTGCTAGTCCAGGCCGTCCACGCCGCCGCCGTCGGTGACGCGCTGATCGCGCCGAACATCACCCGGCGGCTGCTGGCCACCCTCGCCGCCAGGGAACCGTCGAGCCGGCGGACCCAACCGATCGAGCCGCTCACCGAACGCGAGGAGGAGGTGCTGGCACTGGTCGCCCGTGGCCGCACGAACGCCGAGATCGCCGCCGAGCTGTTCATCGGCTTGACGACCGCCAAGACCCACGTCGCCAGCCTGCTGGCCAAGATCGGCGCCCGCAACAGGGTCGAGATCGCGATGTGGGCGTACGACACCGGCCGGGCGGGAAACTGAACCGAACGCAGGGCGCTGCACGACCATTGTCTGTGGTGCCCCTGGCAGGGCGACTCGCAGACGGTGCCAGCCACCTGCGGGGGTCCGGTGTCTGTGGTTCCTCTGGGCAGGGCGACTCACAGACGGTCCCAGCCACCCGCGGGGGTCCGGGGGCTCGCCCCCGGCTGGGGTCTGGGGGCTCGGCCCCCAGAAAACGCCCGAAGGCGACCCGGTTCGCGCACTCCGCGAACACAGATCGCCTTCGACTTCGGTGCCCCCGGCAGGATTCGAACCTGCGCTCCCGCCTCCGGAGGGCGGTGCTCTATCCCCTGAGCTACGGGGGCCGTAGCTACGTGGAAGATCCTAGCGCACCCGCGCCACCCCGTTTCACACCTACCCCCTGTGGCCCCACGACGTGGCGTCCATCACCTGGGTAGTGGGACGGGAATAGCCCGGATTGCACTCATGCGCATGTCGCTATATGTTCCGAACCATGGGTCACGGGCATGGGCACGGATCGGCGAGCGCGAGCGGGCAGCACGCCGGCAAGCTGTGGGTCGCGTTCGGCATCGGCGCGGTCTTCATGGTGGTGGAGTTCGTCGTGGGCTTCGCGACGTCCTCGCTGGCCCTGATCTCCGATGCCGCCCACATGCTCACCGACGTGCTCGGGGTCGGGATGGCGCTGGCCGCGATCATGGTGGCGCGCAGGGCCAAGGCCGGGAAGAACCGCACGTTCGGCTTCTACCGGGCCGAGGTGCTGGCGGCGCTGGCCAACGCGGTGCTGCTCTTCGGGGTCGCCGGCTACGTCATCTACGAGGCTGTCGGCCGGTTCCAGGACCCGCCGAGCGTGCCGGGGTGGCCGGTGCTCATCGCCGCGACGCTCGGGCTGGCGGCGAACCTGGTCTCCTTCTCCGTCCTCAAGGAGGGCGCCAAGGAGAGCATCAACGTCAAGGGTGCTTACCTCGAGGTGCTGGCCGACCTGATCGGGTCCGTCGGTGTGCTGATCTCGGCGCTGGTCACCATCACGACCGGGTGGAAGTACGCGGACCCGATCATGGGTGTGCTGATCGGCGTGTGGGTCCTGCCGCGGACGTACTCGTTGGCCAAGAACGCGCTGCACATCCTGTTCCAGCACGCGCCGGAGCGGTTGGACGTCACGGAGATGCAGAAGGCGCTCACCGAGCTGCCTGGCGTCACCGAGGCGCACGACCTGCACGTGTGGACGCTCACCAGCGGCATGGAGGTGGCTTCCGCCCACCTCACGACGGCTGAGGACGCCGATCACGCGGTCGTGTTGAAGGAGGCGCAGGCGTTGCTGGCGGCCAAGTACCACATCGAGCACGCGACCCTGCAGGTCGAGGGCGGCTCGTCAGCGCAGCGGTGCCGGGAGCTCAGCTGGTGAGTGCGGCAGGTCGCGCATGGTGTCCTTCGTGGACTGCGCGCCCGTTCGTGACGGAACCACCGGCTGGCGGGGTTGCGGAACGGCGATCCACACGCGGCCTCGCTCGAACGGCACCACAAGAGCCTCCCCAGTCACCGCACACGAGTTGACAAGATCTCACCGGAGTATGTCTGAAAGGGATAGATCCTTTCAGGTGAACGGGAAAGGCCGCGCTCCGTGACGGAACGCGGCCTTCCCCATCAGCGCTGCGGGCTACTCGCTACAGCCCAGCGCACTGTCCTGCCTTCGGACCCTTCACGTCGTTCGCGAAGCCGTTGTTCGACGGCGCCGGGTCGTTGCCCGTGCAGGACAACGGTCCGCCGACCGTCGAGAACGCCACGACCGAAGCGGTCTTGTTCGACGTCAGCGACACGGGGCCGCTGACCGAGGTGTTCTCCACGGCGACCTCGGTGGCGGAGCCGTGCACCGTCACCGGGCCGTTGACGCGAGTGCCCACCAGTACGACGGACGACGCGTCCGCCGCCGACAGCGGGCCCTTGATCTCGCCGCCGAAGACGTAGAGGGTCGCGCCCTTCTGAACTGTCACCGGTCCGCTGATCGTGGCACCGTCCACATAGGTCACGCCCTTGACCTGCAGCGGGCCGTTGACCGTGCCGGTCACCGTGCTGGTGGCGGCCGGCAGCGGCTTCGACAGCAGCTCGAACTCCGACAGCGTCACGTCGCCGGTGAACTCCAGCCGGTAGAAGTTGTACCGGCCCGGCGAGGCGATCTTGAACGACCGGGTGTACTGCTGCCATTGGAAGTTCTCACCGGTCCGCTTGTCGACCGTGGCCCACGTCTTGCCGTCGTAGGAGCCCTTCAGCTCCCACGCCGACGGCGACGTGCCCGTCTTGCCGTTGGTCAGCGTGTAGAACTCCGCCTTCTCCTTGGCGTCGGCCGCCTTGAAGTCGAACGAGCGGACCACGGCGCTGGTCGCGGAGTTGTTGTCCACCAACGCGGCCGTGCCGACACCCGAGGAGACGTCGCGCAACGGCGTCGGAACCGCGTCACCCTTGGTGATCGAGTCCGGCACGTCGTTGACGCCCGTGCCCCAGGCGGACGGCTTCGGGCCCATGTCGAAGTCGATCGTGGCGCCGGCCGCGAGCACGTCGTGCGGCAGCGACGTCTTGTTCCACGCCTTGCCGTTGACCTTCACACCCTGCACGTAGATGTTCTTCGCGCTGTTCTTCGGTGCGTTGATGACGAGCTTCTTGCCGTTCTCGAGCTTCACGGTCGCCTTGGTGAACAGCGGCGATCCGATCGCGTAGGCCGGCTTGCCCATCTGCAGCGGGTAGAAGCCCAGCGACGAGAACAGGTGCCAGGCCGACATCTCGCCGTTGTCCTCGTCACCGGCGTAGCCCTGGCCCTGCTGCGAGCCCACGTACAGGCGCGACAGGATCTCCCGCACCTTCTCCGCCGTCCGCGCGGGCTGGCCGGCGTAGTTGTACATGTAGGCGATGTGGTGCGACGGCTGGTTGGAGTGGCCGTACTGGCCCATCCGCACGTCCCGCGCCTCGATCATCTCGTGGATCACGCCGCCGTAGCCGCCGGGGAACTTCGCGGTCTCGGGCAGGGTGAAGAACGAGTCGAGCTTCTGCGCCAGCTTCTCCCGCCCGCCGTACAGGTTCGCGAGACCCTGCCCGTCGTGCGGCACCGTGAACGCCATGTTCCAGCCGTTCGTCTCGGTGTAGTCGTAGCGCCAGTCCTGCGGGTTGTACTTCGACGGGTCCTCGACGCGCCACGACCCGTCGACGTTGCGGCCCTGGAAGAAGTCGATCCGCTTGTCGAACGTCAGCACGTAGTTCTGGGCGCGGTTGAGGAAGTACTCGTACTCCTCGGCGTACCGCTTCTCGCCCGTCTTCTCGTGCAGGGCCTTCGCCATCGACGCGATGCCGAAGTCGTTGAGGTAGCCCTCGATCGCCCACGACCACGCCTCGTGCAGCTGGTCGTTGCCGGTCCAGCCGAGGAAGATCGACCGGTCCATGCCCTTGCGGCCGACGTTGTTGCTCGGCGGCACGACGGACGCGTTCTTCACCGCGGCGTCGTAGGCGGCCTTGATGTCGAAGTTGCTGACACCCTTGAGGTACGCGTCGGCGAACGCCACGTCGGAGCTCGTGCCGGTCATCAGGTCCGCGTAACCGGGGGAGGACCAGCGCGAGATCCAGCCGCCGTCCTTGTACTGCTGGACGAAGCCCTCGGCCATCTCGCCCGCCTTGGACGGCGTGAACAGCGAGTACGCGGGCCAGGTCGTGCGGTAGGTGTCCCAGAACCCGTTGTTGACGTAGACCTTGCCGTCCACGATCTTCGCGCCGGTCTGCGTCGGCGTGTTCTGGCCGGTCGCGGGCGACACCGGGGACGCGTACTTGGTGACACCGCCGACGTTCTCGAAGCCCGAGTTCGGGTAGAGGTAGAGGCGGTACAGGTTCGAGTACAGCGTGATCAGCTGGTCCTCGGACGCGCCCTCGACCGTGATGATGCCGAGGATCTTGTCCCACGCGGCCTGCGCCTTGTCGCGCACCGACTCGAACGTGTCCGAGCCGCTGACCTCCTGCTCCAGGTTCGACTTCGCCTGGTCGACGGAGATCAGCGAGGTGGCGATCCGCAGCTCGACGGTCTTGTCGCCGAACGAGAAGTAGCCGCCCACGCTGTCACGGCCCGCGCCGGTGAGCTTGCCGCTCGCCGTCACCGCCTTGTCGACCTTGCCGTAGACGAACAGGCGGGTCGCGCCGGTCGACAGGCCGCTCTTGACGTCCGAGTAGCCCGTCACGACACCGTTGGCGGCGTCGAGGGTGAGACCACCGGAGTTGTTCACGTTGTCGAACACGAGGTTCTTCTGGGCCCCGTCGTCGAACGTGAACCGGAAGACCGCCGCGTGGTCCGTCGGCGTGATCTCGGTCTTCATGCCGTTCTCGAACGTGACGCCGTAGTAGTGCGCCTTGGCGACCTCGTTCTCGTGCCGGAACGGCAGGGCGCGCAGCGCGCGGTCCTGGGTCGGCGCGATGTTCGAGGGCATGACCTGGAACGTCTGGCGGTCGCCCATCCACGGGCTGGGCTCGTGGGAGGTCGTGAACGCCTGCAGCGTCGGCAGGTTCTGCGCGTTGTTGCGCTGCGCGTACTCGTACAGCCAGCTCTGCGAACCCGCGTTGGTCATCGGGGACCAGAAGTTGAAGCCGTGCGGCACCGCGGTCGCCGGGAAGTTGTTGCCCCGCGAGAACGAGCCGTTCGAGTTCGTGCCGCGCGTGGTCAGCACGTAGTCCGACGGCTTCGCGTACTGCTTGGTGACGACGTCGCCGATGCGGATGTCGTCGTACCAGGCGGCGAGCTCCGTCGGGCCCTTCGGACCGTCGTAGGCGACCAGGATCCGCTTGATCGTCTTGCCGGCCGCGACGGCGCCGATCGTGGACGCCACCTTGTTCCACTGGTTGGCGTACAGGAACTTGCCCGCGCCCTGGCCCTGCGGCGACAGCGTCGCGCCGTGCTGGTCGACGGCCTTGAGGTCGCTCAGGTACGTGCCGTCGGAGAACGCGAGGTCCACCGCCGAGTACGTGCTCGGGTAGTCCAGGTTGTCGGTGATGAACTCCGGGAAGATCATGTACGACAGCTCGGTCTTGGCGGTGACGGGCACGTCGACGTCGAAGACCTTGTTGTAGCTGTACGCCCGGCCCTCGGCCGTGTGCCTGCCCTGGGTGCGGAACGACTTGACGCCCGTCCAGCCGGCGCGCGACTTGGACGTGTAACCGCCCGTCGGGCCGCTCCCGACGACGCTGCGCATGTTCGGCGCGGGAGGCGTGGTGGAGCCGTCGGAGAGCTGCACCTCGGCGAGCTGCATGACGTTGTTGCCACCGTTGTTCAGCGTCACGTCGAGCTTGTAGTGGCTGAACGCCTGGGGCGTCGCGATGTCGTAGCTCTTGGTCTGGAAGCGCTCGGCGAACGTCTCACCGGTGCGCGTGTCGACGACGGTCCAGTCCGTGCCGTTGTTCGAGCCCTGGAGCGTCCAGTTCTTCGGGTCGCGCTCGGGAGCGTCGTTGGCCGACGAGAGCGCGTACTTCCTGATCGTCTGCTGCTCGCCGAAGCGGAACGACGCCCAGCCCGTGGAGGTGAAGACCAGCCACTTGGAGTTGACGCTGCCGTCGACGAGGTTCTCCTTCACCTCGCCGGCGTCCGCGAACTCGCCGTTGGCCTTGACCTCCAGCACCTTGTCGGACAAGTTGCCGGGGATGCCCGAGCCGTCCGAGCCGATCACGCCCGACGACTTCGGGTTGCCCGAGGAGTCGGTCTCGACCGCGTTCGACCACGAAGGCTGAGGTTGACCGTCCTCAAAGGACGATGAAAAACCCACTCCTGGCTCCTCTGGTGCGGCGGCCGCGTAGCCGTTGGTGACGCCGCCCACCAGTGTCGCAGCAATCGCAACGCTCAACAGGGTCGTGGTTCGTCTCTTGCGCAGGTGCCTCATTGCAACCCTTCCGCCGCCTGCCCCATGTGGGTGGGAGCGTTTCCGGCACGTGACATCGTTGTCAAGGGACAGGACGGGAATTGTCGTGCAACCTGTCTCCTCAACAGTTGCCCGTGAGCACCGGCGATCAAGATCTAGAATCGCGTGGTGAGCGACCGCAAGCCGCCAGAGGTGGGCACACCAGCGGGCATGCGCGTGCTCAACCAACGCGCTGTGCTCGGCCTGCTGCGCCGTCTGGGTGCCGCCACGCGCCCCCAGATCGCCAAGGACACCGGTCTGTCCAAGCCGACGGTCGGGCAGGCCCTGGCCGATCTGGAACGTCACGGCCTGGTGCGCCCCATCGGCCGCACGACAGCGGGTCCCGGCAGGTCAGCGGTGGTCTACGAGCCGAATCCCGTGGCCGGCTACGTGCTGGGCGTCGACATCGGCCGGGAGCGGATCCGGGCGGCACTGGCCGACCTGGGCGGGTCGGTGGTGGCCCGCGTGGACGAGCGCAACCGCAGCCGGTCGGCGGCGGCGCTCGTGCGCACGGTGACCGACCTGGCCGCACGCACCGCGGCGGACGCTGGGATCGCTCTCACGGACGTCGTGGTGAAGGTGATCGGCAGCCCCGGGGTGATCGACCAGCGCTCGCGGGTGGTGCGGCACGCGCCGCAGCTGCCGGGCTGGGAGTCGCTCGGCGTGGTGGACGGGCTGGAGTCGTCGCTCGGCCCGGTGGTCGTGGAGAACGACGCGAACCTGGCGGCGCTGGGCGAGCACGTCTACGGGGCCGCGCGGGACGCCCGCGTGTTCGTGTGCGCCACGGTCGGCACCGGTGTCGGCATGGGCATCGTCGTGGACGGCGAGCTGTTCCGCGGCGCGCGCGGCGCGGCGGGGGAGGTCGGGTTCCTGCCGTACGGCGAGTCCTCTTCGGACGTCCGCCGTGGACAGTTCGAGGACGCGGCGTCGGCGGGATCCGTTGTGGCACGGGCACGGGAGCTCGGGCTGACGGCGCGCTCGGCCCGTGACGTGTTCTCGCAGGCGCGTTCGGGGAATGCCACCGCACTGGAGGTCGTGCGGGTGGAGGCGGAACGGCTCGCGTTCCTCGTCGCCGCCGTGGCCGCGGTGATCGATCCGGAACTGGTGGTCCTGGGCGGTGGCGTCGGGTCGAACGTCGACCTGATGCTCGAGCCGCTGGAGGCGGCGCTGCGGTCGATGACACCGCTGGCGCCCCGGATCGTGGCGGGCTCCCTGGGGGATGGCGCGGTGCTCTCCGGTGCCATCGCGATGGGCCTCGAAGCCGCCCGTGAATTGGTCTTCGAAGTTACTCTCTGAGAGTAGTTGAGTACCCCTCACCTGGTAGTTCACTCAATTGTCGTAACTGTTAACGGTGTTTTGTGGCTTAGCGTTACCGGCACCTCCTCCTGGAGGGTTGTGTCCTTCCGTTGCAAGGGGAGTCGGTAGGGGGATGCGGGGGACGTAGCCCCCTACCGACCGTGCACTGGGCAGGTGCCGCGCCCGCACCACCATCAGCCTGCCCAGTGCAGTCAACGCCTCTAGCGGGGCGTGGGCCGGTGGACGTTGCGCGCCGTCGACTCGTGGTGCGTCGAGTCCGCGATCCACCTCCCGGGGATGGACGCGTCGACGATGCCCTCCTCCAGCCAGGCGTACTCGCCGGCGAGGACCTGCCTCGCCACCGCCTGGTCGCTGTCGTCGGTGTTCTTCCAGAGCTTCTCGAACAGCTCGTCGACCCGGATCCGCGCCTGCTTGGCGAACGCGTCGGCCAGCACCTGGGAGTTGCGGTTCTCGTCCTGCACGGCGCGCACGCAGGCGGCGCTGATCGCGAACAGCTCGGCCCCGATGTCCACCACCCGGCTCAGGAACCGCTGCTTGCGCTCCATCTTCCCCTGCCACCGCGACATGGCGTAGAACGTCTGCCGCGCCAGCTTGCGCGCGGAGCGTTCGACGAACCGCAGGTGCTTGGCGAGCGGCCCGAACTCCGTGTAGCCCGCCGGGGTCTGGCCCTTGCCGACGATCAGGGTCGGGAACCACTTCGCGTAGAACCCGCCCGCCCTGGCCGCGGCCTTCACCTTGGCCTGGCGGTCGGCGTCCGGGTCGATGATGTCCCCGGCGACGCTGAGGTGCGCGTCGACGGCCTCCCGCGCGATCAGCAGGTGCATGATCTCGGTGGAGCCCTCGAAGATCCGGTTGATGCGCAGGTCGCGCAGGACCTGCTCGGCCGCGATCCCGCGTTCCCCGCGTGCCGCCTGGCTCTCCGCCGTCTCGTACCCGCGCCCGCCGCGGATCTGGACCAGCTCGTCCGCCACCAGCCAGGCCTTCTCGGACGCGTAGAGCTTCGCCAGCGCCGCCTCGATGCGGATGTCGTGGCTGCCGGCGTCCGCGAGCTCGGAACTGAGGTCCAGCACCGCTTCCAGCGCGTACGCCGTGGCGGCGATGTAGGCGATCTTGCCCGCGACGGCCTCGTGCTTGCCGACGGGAAGACCCCACTGGATGCGTTCACCGGACCACTCGCGGGCGATCTTGAGGCACCACTTGGCACTGCCGGCGCAGAGGGCGGGCAGGCTCAGCCGTCCGGTGTTGAGGGTGGCGAGCGCGATCTTGAGGCCGGCGCCCTCCTTGCCGATCACGTTCTTCTTCGGGACCCGGACGTCGTGGAACCGGGTCACGCCGTTCTCGAGGCCCCTGAGCCCCATGAACGCGTTGCGGTTCTCGACGGTGATGCCCTCGGCGTCCGCTTCCACGACGAACGCCGTGATGCCCTTGTCCGGCACCTGCGCCATGACGACGAGCAGGTCGGCCACGACTCCGTTGGTGGTCCAGAGCTTCACGCCGTTGAGCACGTAGTCGTCGCCGTCCACCGTCGCGGTGGTGCCGAGCCTGGCCGGGTCGCTGCCGACGTCCGGTTCGGTGAGCAGGAACGCCGTGATCTCGCCCTTGGCGCACCTCGGCAGGAACTCCTGCTTCTGCTCCTCGTTGCCGAACATGGCGATCGGCTGGGGGACGCCGATGGACTGGTGGGCGCTGAGCATCGCGCCGATCGCGGGGCTGGCGGAACCGACCAGCATGAGGGCCCTGTTGTAGTAGACCTGGGTCAGGCCGATGCCGCCGTACTCGGGTTTGATCTTCATGCCGAACGCGCCGAGGTCCTTCAGGCCCTTCAGGACGTCGTCGGGGATCTGGGCGTCGCGCTCGATGACGGTGTTGTCGATGTGCTTCTCGGTGAACTCGCGGAGCTTGGCGAGGAACGCCTCGCCTCGGGTGCGGTCTTCTGCGGTGCCACTCGGATGGGGGTGGATGAGGTCGATGCGGAAGTGACCGAGGAAGAGCTCCTTGCCGAAGCTCGGTCGCTGCCAGCGGGTTTCCCGTGCTTGTTCGGCGACCTGCCTGGCCGCGCGCTCGTCGACGGTCATGGTTACCTCCGAGTAGGGGTGTGACCCACGTTACTCAGGGGTAGGCGGTTGTCCATGGGTGTGGCGGTGAATGGGCACGTTGGGTGCGGGGCGGCCGGTGTGCGGGGCGGCTGATGTGCGGGGCGGCTGATGTGCGGGTGTGCACCGGCTGCCATCGCGTCATAGTTCGGACGGCTCGCTGCGCATCGCCACACCAGGCTGCGTGCGTGGTCGCCGTGGGTGGGCGAGTGCGGATGGCGCCCTGCGACAAGCGAAAGGGCCGCCCCCACACCTCGGGGACGGCCCTCGCGGACTGATCGGCGATACCGGCTACGGCAGCGGGGCGGCTCCGCGCTTCGCCAGGTAGTCCTTCATCAGCTCGGTCTCGGCGGACTGCGACTTCAGCATGTTGTCCGACAGCGTCCGCACGAACGGCTGACCGGCGGCCGTCGAGGCGTACTCGGCCATCGGTGCGCCGCCCTGGTGGTGGCGGAGCATGAGCTGGAGCCAGTAGACGTCGAAGTCCCGTCCGGCCGCCACCGTGCGGAGCTTGGTCAGCTCCTCGGTGGTGGCCATGCCGGGCATGATCGGCTTGCCCGCCTCCGGGGTGGTGGCGCCGTGGCCGTGCACTCCGGCCGCGTCCATCCACTTCATGTAGACGCCCGAGATGTTCTGCTCGTGCTCGTTCCACATCATCAGCCAGCCCTTCATCCGCCCCACCTGTTCGAGCTGGGTGGAGGAGATGTCGAACGCGAGCTGGCGGATCTCCGGGTCGGTCGAGCGGTCGCGGGCGATGTTCGCCATCTGGATGCCCTGCAGGTGGTGCATGGACATGTCCTGGCAGAAGCCGACGTCCACGGAGCCCGAGGCCGGGGCCGCGGACGACGACGAGGAGCCGGGGAGCTTCACCAGCAGGCCCACGGCCGCGCCCAGCAGGAGCACGGCCAGGACCGCTGCGCCGATGACGAGGGTCCGGGTCAGGCCCGTGGGGCCGTTGCCGGACGCCTCGTCGGTGTCGGTCGGAGCGGACATCAGCTCGACGGGGGCGTCGAGACGGAGCTCGAGGCCGGGGGCGTGCTCATGCTCGGCTGCTGCTCGGTGACGGAGTCGTCCTTGCCGCCGTCCATCGGCACGGCGTCGGCGCCCGGCTTCTCGGCCACGAACGGGGCCGGGTTCGACAGGAACTGCGGGTTCTCGCAGGACGCGCCGACCTCGGGGTAGGTGTTCGCGTTGCGCAGCAGCGACGAGATGAACTGGTCGATGCGCTCGTCGTCGGCGCTGTCGACCTTCAGCTGGTGGCCCCAGGACTGGAGCGAGACCGGCTTGTCGAGACCGGGGAACGGCGACAGCATCATGTACGGGATGCCCTCGACCTTGACCTTCAGCTTGTTGAGGGCCTCGTCCTTGACCTGGTCCGGGTTGTACGCGATCCAGACGGCGCCGTGCTCGAGGCCGTGGACCGCGTTCTCCGTGCGGATCGCCTTGTCGTAGACGACGCCGGTGCAGTCGGCCCAGGTGGCGTCGTGCGGGCCGCCGAACGCCGGGGTCTGGTCGTAGGCGACGCGCTGGTCGGCCGTCACGTGGCGGGAGCCCTTGTACTCCTTGATCACGATGCCCGCGAGCGCGGTCGACGGGTCCTTGTTCGTGTCGGAGGGCTTCCACTTGGCCAGGGCGGCCTCTTTGACGTTGTTCGCGTGGATCTGCGAGTACGCATATCCGAAAACACCGCCCGCGAGGCCCAGCACGGCGATCACCGCGATGATCGTGCCCCACGGCTTCGGCTTGCTCGCCACCACCGAGGAACGGGCCGCGGCCACGCTGTTGCGCGTGGCCTTCGTCTTCTTGCCGCTGGTCATGTCCGCCTCAGATGTCGTCCTGGTCAACCGGCGCCAGTGTAGGGACATCGTGTCTGGTCACTGTCAGCGCAGGGCGATACCACGTGCGCGTTAACACTTGCCGTCTCACCCTCCGAGACCCGGTAACCCGGTCGAGACCTGCGACAACGCTTCTCTAAACTCTTCTGTCGTGACCCCTGAAGTGCTCGCCGATCTCGTCCGGTCCACGGTTGCGCAGGTGCTGACCGACAGAGGCCTGGACGCCACCTCGCTCCCCGAGCAGGTGACGGTCGAGCGACCCAGGAACCCCGAACACGGGGACTACGCCACGAACGTCGCCCTGCAGATCGCCAAGAGGGCCGGGGTGCCGCCGCGCGAGCTCGCCACGTGGCTCGCCGAGGCCCTGCTGGCCCAGGCCGCCATCGCCAAGGCCGACGTCGCCGGGCCGGGCTTCCTGAACCTCACCATCGCCACCGAGGCACAGGGAGCGATCGTTCGTGCGGCTCTCGAAGACGGCTACGGCACCGGCGGCGAGCTCGGCGGCAGGCGGATCAACCTCGAGTTCGTCTCCGCGAACCCGACCGGCCCCATCCACCTGGGCGGCGCGCGCTGGGCGGCCGTCGGGGACGCGCTCGGCAGGGTGCTCCAGGCCCGTGGCGCCGAGGTCACCCGCGAGTACTACTTCAACGACGCCGGCGCGCAGATCGACAGGTTCGTCCGGTCGCTGATCGCCGCCGCGAAGGGCGAACCGGCCCCCGAGGACGGCTACGCGGGCACGTACGTGAGCGACATCGCCGCCGAGGTGCTGCGCCGCGAACCAGGTGCTTTGAGCGACCCGGAGACCGTGCGCCGGGTCGGCGTCGGGCTCATGTTCGAGGAGATCAAGCGCAGCCTGCACGAGTTCGGCACCGACTTCGACGTCTACTTCCACGAGGACTCGCTGCACAAAAGCGGCCGTGTCGCCGAGGCCGTCGAGAAGCTCAAGGCGAACGGCTCGCTGTACGAGAAGGACGGCGCCTGGTGGCTGCGGTCCACGGACTTCGGTGACGACAAGGACCGGGTCGTCATCAAGAGCGACGGCAACCCCGCGTACATCGCGGGCGACATCGCCTACCTCGTCGACAAGCGCGCCCGCGGCTTCGACCTCTGCATCTACATGCTCGGAGCCGACCACCACGGCTACATCGCGCGCCTCAAGGCCGCGGCCGCCGCGCTGGGCGACGACCCGGACAGCGTCGAGGTGCTGATCGGCCAGCTCGTGAACCTCGTCAGCGAAGGCCAGCCCGTCCGGATGAGCAAGCGCGCGGGCACCGTCATCACGATGGAGGACCTGGTCGACGCCGTCGGCGTGGACGCCGCCCGCTACGCGATGATTCGCTCCAGCGTCGACTCCGGCCTCGACATCGACCTCGACCTGCTGCGCAAGCACAGCAACGAGAACCCGGTCTACTACGTGCAGTACGCCCACGCGCGCACGTCGTCGATCCTGCGCAACGCCGCCGATCTCGGCATCACCCCAGGTGAGGACTTCGCGCTGCTCACCCACGAGCGCGAGGGCGACCTCATCCGCACCATCGGCGAGTTCCCGCGAGTGGTGGCCACCGCCGCCGAGCTGCGTGAACCGCACCGCGTCGCCCGCTTCCTCGAGGAGCTCGCGGGCACGTACCACCGCTTCCAGCAGGACTGCCGCGTCCTTCCCCGCGGCGATGAGGAGACGACTCCGTTGCACCAGGTCAGGCTTCAGCTCGTCAACGCGACCAGGCGCGTGTTCGCCGCGGGCCTCGGCCTGCTCGGCGTGACCGCCCCGGAGCGCATGTGATGCGCGCGCACCCGGCCGGACCCCGGCACGCCGACGTCATGGTTCCCGGCAACACCGCCGGCGACCGCCCCTCCGGCGCCGACCAGCTCGACTACCTGACGCCGCACGTGTGGCCCCGCAACGCCAAGCGCACCGAGACCGGCGTGGTCGAGCTCGCCGGAGTCGACGTGCGGTCGCTGGCCGAGCAGTACGGCACCCCGTTGTTCGTCATGGACGAGCAGGACTTCCGCGCCCGCTGCCGCGAGCACGCCGAGGCGTTCGGCGACCCGACGCTCGTGCACTACGCCTCCAAGGCGTTCCTGAGCGTGCAGGTCGCGAAGTGGGTGGCCGAAGAGGGCCTCTCGATCGACGTCTGCAGCGGCGGCGAGCTGGCCATCGCGCTGCGGGCCGACTTCCCGGCCGAGCGGATCGCGTTGCACGGCAACAACAAAAGCGTTCCCGAACTGATCGCGGCCGTCGAGGCGGGCGTCGGCGGGATCGTCGTCGACTCCTACCACGAGATCGCGCGCCTGGACCAGATCGCCCGCGAACGCGGTGTGGTGCAGAAGGTCCTGATCCGCGTCACGGTCGGCGTCGAGGCGCACACGCACGAGTTCATCGCGACCGCGCACGAGGACCAGAAGTTCGGCTTCTCGCTGTCCTCCGGCGACGCGGCCGAGGCCGTGCGCCGCGTGCTCAAGGCCGGTGGCCTCGAACTCGTCGGCCTGCACAGCCACATCGGCTCGCAGATCTTCGACGCGTCCGGCTTCGAGGTCGCCGCGCGCCGCGTGATCGGCCTGCTCGCCGAGATCCGCGAGGAGCACGGCGACGTCGGGTCGCTGAACGTCGTCGACCTCGGCGGTGGTCTCGGCATCGCCTACACGCCGGACGACGACCCGCCCCCGCCCGCGGAGCTCGCGCGGCAGCTGCACAACATCGTGCAGAAAGAGTGCGAGCACAACGGCCTGGAGATGCCTCGCATCGCGGTGGAGCCCGGCCGCGCGATCGTCGGCCCCGGCACGGTCACCGTGTACGAGGTCGGCACGATCAAGGACATCGAGCTCGACGGTGGCGCGCGCCGCCGGTACGTCAGCGTCGACGGCGGCATGAGCGACAACATCCGCACCGCGCTGTACGACGCGGTCTACGACTGCAAGCTGGTCTCACGCGCGTCCGAGCCCGAATCGAGGGCCGTGCTGTGTCGTGTGGTGGGCAAGCACTGCGAGTCCGGTGACATCGTGGTGCGGGACTGCTGGCTGCCCGACGACCTCGCGCCGGGTGACCTGGTTGCGATCGCCGCCACAGGGGCCTACTGCTACTCGATGGCGAGCGGGTACAACCGACTCCCGAGGCCCGCGCTCGCCGCGGTGACCGACGGGGAGGCGCGGCTGCTGCTGCGTCGCGAGACCGAGGACGACCTGTTCCGTCTGGAGGTATGAAAGCCGTGAAACCGATTCGGGTCGCCTTGCTCGGCTGTGGCACGGTGGGCACGGAGGTAGTCCGGCTGCTGACGGACCAGGCCGAGGACCTCACCCAGCGCATCGGCGCGCCGGTGGAGCTCGCGGGCATCGCCGTGCGCAGGCCGAACAAGCATCGTGAGGTGCCGGAGCACCTGCTCACCACGGACGCCGCCGCGCTCGTGAAGTCCGACGACGTGGACGTCATCGTCGAGGTCATCGGCGGCATCGACCCCACGCGCGGGCTGCTGCTGGAGGCGTTGCGGGGCGGCAAGTCCGTCGTGACGGCGAACAAGGCGCTGCTGGCCGAGCACGGTCCCGACCTCTTCGAGGCCGCCGACGCGTCCGGTGCCGACCTCTACTTCGAGGCCGCCGTCGCCGGCGCGATCCCGTTGCTGCGCCCGTTGCGGGAATCCCTTGCGGGAGACCGGATCACGCGCGTCATGGGCATCGTGAACGGCACGACGAACTTCATCCTGTCCGCGATGGACGCCACGGGCGCGGGCTACGCCGAGACGCTCGAGGAGGCCTCGCGCCTCGGGTACGCCGAGGCCGACCCGACCGCGGACGTCGACGGGTTCGACGCCGCGTCGAAGGCCGCGATCCTCGCGTCCCTCGCGTTCCACACCCGCGTGACGGCCTCGGACGTGTACCGCGAGGGCATCCGCGCGGTGTCCGCGGCGGACATCGCGGCCGCCAAGGGCCTCGGGCGCACGGTCAAGCTGCTCGCGATCTGCGAGCGCGTGGTCAGCCCGTCCGGCCAGGAGTCAGTCGCCGTTCGAGTGCACCCGGCCATGATCCCCAGGACGCATCCGCTGGCGAGCGTCAACGGCGCGTTCAACGCCGTGTTCGTCGAGGCCGACGCGGCGGGGGAGATGATGTTCTACGGGCAGGGTGCCGGTGGCGCGCCGACGGCGAGCGCCGTCGTGGGCGACCTGGTCGCCGTGGCGCGCAACATGGTCGCGAGCGGGCACGGTCCGCGCGAGTCCGCGTACGCCGCGCTTCCCGTGCAGCCCATGGGGAACACGCCCACCCGCTACCACATCAGCCTCGACGTCGCGGACAAGGCGGGTGTCCTCTCGCAGGTCGCCGCCGTGTTCGCCGAGCACGACGTGAGCATCGCCGCGGTGCGCCAGGAAGGCCGCACCGAGGACGCCAGCCTGGTGATCGTCACGCACGCGGCGACCGACGCCGCGCTGCGGTCCACTGTGGACAAAATCGGTGGCCTCCCCGTGGTGCGGGACGTCGTCAGCGTCATGAGGGTGGAGGGCGAAGAGTGAGTGCTGTCAGAGCGGGCTGGCCCGGTCTCATCAACGCCTACCGGGACCGCATCGAGATCCCCGAGGGTGCCGAGGTCGTGACGCTGCACGAGGGCGGCACGCCGCTGGTGCACGCGAAGCGCCTCTCCGCGGCCACCGGGTCGGACGTCTGGGTCAAGGTCGAGGGCGCGAACCCGACCGGCTCGTTCAAGGACCGCGGCATGACCGTGGCCATGACGTACGCCCTCGCCTCCGGGCTCAAGGCCGTGATCTGCGCCTCCACCGGCAACACCTCCGCGTCCGCGGCGGCCTACGCGGCCAAGGCGGGCCTGACGGCGGCCGTGCTGGTGCCCAGCGGCAAGATCGCGATGGGCAAGCTCGCCCAGGCCGTCATGCACGGCGCGAAGATCCTGCAGATCGACGGCAACTTCGACGACTGCCTCGAACTCGCCTCCAAGACCGCCGCCGAGTACCCGGTCACGCTGGTGAACTCGGTCAACCCCGTGCGCCTGGTCGGTCAGCAGACCGCCGCGTGGGAGGTCGCCGACGTGCTCGGGCACGCGCCGGACGTGCACTGCCTGCCGGTCGGCAACGCGGGCAACATCACCGCGTACTGGAAGGGCTACACGTCGTACGACATGGGCCTGCCGAAGATGTTCGGCTTCCAGGCCGCGGGGGCCGCGCCGCTGGTCAGCGGCCAGCCGGTGGCGAAGCCGGAGACCATCGCGACCGCGATCCGGATCGGTTCGCCGGCGTCGTGGGCGGGCGCGGTCAAGGCCCGCGACGAGTCCGGTGGCCTGATCGACGCCGTCACCGACGAGCAGATCCTCGCCGCGTACCGCCTGCTGGCGTCGTCCGAGGGCATCTTCGTCGAACCCGCGTCGGCCGCGTCCATCGCCGGTCTGCTGATGACCGCCGAGGACGGCAGGCTGCCCAAGGGCTCGACGGTCGTGTGCACCGTCACCGGTCACGGTCTGAAGGACCCCGACACCGCGTTGCTCGGCACCACCGAGGTCGAGCCGGTCCCTGTCGACCCCGGCGCCGTCGCGCACGCGCTGGAGCTCGCGTGAAGTTCCTCGTCTCCGTCCCCGCGTCGACCGCGAACCTCGGTTCGGGGTTCGACGCGCTGGGCATGGCGCTCGGCCTGTACGACGACGTCGAGGTGGCCTCCGCGGAGGCCGGAGTCCTCTCGATCGCCGTCGAGGGTGCCGGATCGGCCGACGTCCCGCTCGACGAGACTCATCTCGTCGTGCGGGCCGTCCGCGCCACGGGCTACACCGGCGGGCTGGTGCTGAAGTGCCGCAACGCCATTCCGCACGCACGCGGCCTGGGCTCGTCGGCCGCCGCGATCGTGGCGGGTGTCGTAGCCGGGTTCACCCTCTCGGGTCGCGAGTTGGACACGGACGCGTTGCAAATCGCCGCCGAGTTCGAGGGCCACGCGGACAACGCGGCCGCCTCGCTCTACGGCGGTGTTGTCGTTGCGTGGTCGGAAGGTGAGCGCTACCGGGCCGTCCGGGCGGACGCCGACGCACGGGTGCGCCCGTTCGTCCTGATCCCGTCGCAGGAGTCGTCCACCAAGACGACGCGCGGACTGCTCCCGGCCGAGGTGCCGCACGCCGACGCCGCGCACGCCGCGGGGCGCGCCGCCCTCGCGGTGCACGCGCTGACGCGGGACCCGTCCGTTCTCCTTGCCGCGACTGAGGATCGACTCCACCAGAACTACCGCGAGCCCGCATGGCCCGACACCGTTCGGGTGATCAACGATCTTCGCAAGCTCGGAGTTCCCGCCTGCGTGAGCGGAGCGGGACCCACCGTGATCGCCTTCGGTGATCTTCCGGCCGAGGTCGACACGCACGGCTTCGACGTGCGCAGACTCGACGTCGACGCCGCTGGCGTGCGCGTTCGTCCATTGGACTGACACGCCCGACCCCGGTTGTTGCATGGTGGAAGAGTGGCGTCTACCCTCGGGGGCGATCAGTCACTGCGCGCACGGGCGCCGGTGTCGCGCTCGGACACTCGTTCCGGGTCGCAATCCTTTTGTGTTCCGGCTCTGTGCCGTGCGGGCGGGGCGGACGCGAAAAGGCACCCGATCGCCGTGATCTGAGAAAAGTCCCGTGCTCGAGGGAGGCCTTCGTGCCTCCGTCTTCATCGGACTTGACCGCCGTTCCCCGCTGAAGTGGGAAGGCGGGTCCGCTGGGCCGCGTAGGAGGCGGGGCCTGGTCAGGAAGGACTTGTGTGACCAACACCGATTTGCTGAGCAGCGAAGTCGCAGCTGCCGCTGGTTCTGGAGCCGAGGAGAACGCTCTGTCCACCCCATCGAACGGCACGACGCCGCGCCGCCGCGCGGGTCTGTCCGGCATGGTGCTCGCTGAGTTGCGCGAGCTCGCCGGCCAAATGGGCATCACCGGAACCGCAGGCCTGCGCAAGGGCGACCTGATCGCGGCCATCAAGGAGAAGCAGGGCTCCGGCGCCCCGGCCGCCAAGGCCGAGAAGCCCGCGAAGGCCCCGAAGGCGGAGGCCCCGGCCGAGAAGCCTGCGGCCAAGGTCGTCGAGAAGCCCGTGGAAAAGCCTGTTCAGCAGCAGCTCGAGGTCGCGGAGAAGCCCGCGTCCGTCGAGGCTCCGGCCGCCGACGACCGCTCGTCCGAGGACGGGGGGCGCCGTGGAAACCGCCGCCGCCGTTCCGGCCGTGGCGGCGGCAACGCCGAGGGCGAGGGCCAGCCGCAGCAGTCCGAGCAGCGCGCCGAGCGCCCTGAGCGCGCCGAGCGCCAGGACCGCGGCGACCGCTCCGACCGCGGCGAGCGTTCGGACCGCGGTGAGCGTTCCGACCGCGGCGACCGCTCTGAGCGCGGCGAGCGTTCGGACCGCGGCGACCGCAACGAGCGCGGCGGCCGTGACCGCAACCGCGACCGGGGCGAGCGCTCCGACCGCGGTGACCGCGGCGACCGCCAGGGTGGCGGCCAGCCGGACGGCGACGACGAGGGCGGCCGTCGCGGCCGCTTCCGCGACCGCCGCAGGCGTGGTGGCCGTGGTGAGGGCCAGGACGGCGGAGGCCGTGGCGACCGCGAGACCGAGGTGCGCGAGGACGACGTCCTGCTCCCCGTCGCGGGCATCCTGGACGTGCTGGAGAACTACGCGTTCGTCCGCACGTCGGGCTACCTCGCGGGCTCGAACGACGTCTACGTCTCGCTCTCGCTGGTCCGCAAGTACGGCCTGCGCCGCGGTGACGCCATCACCGGCGCCGTCCGCCAGCCGCGCGACGGCGAGCAGCAGCGCCAGAAGTTCAACCCGCTGGTCCGCGTCGACAAGATCAACGGCCTGGACCCAGAAGAGGCGCGCAACCGCCCGGACTTCACGAAGCTGACGCCGCTCTACCCGAACGAGCGCCTGCGCCTCGAGACCGAGCCGCACATCCTCACCACCCGCGTCATCGACCTGGTGATGCCGATCGGCAAGGGCCAGCGCGCCCTGATCGTGTCGCCGCCGAAGGCCGGCAAGACCTCGGTTCTGCAGTCGATCGCGAACGCGATCACGAAGAACAACCCCGAGTGCCACCTCATGGTCGTGCTCGTGGACGAGCGTCCGGAAGAGGTCACCGACATGCAGCGCTCGGTGAAGGGCGAGGTCATCGCCTCGACCTTCGACCGGCCGCCGTCGGACCACACGACGATCTCGGAGCTCGCGATCGAGCGCGCCAAGCGCCTGGTCGAGATGGGCCACGACGTCGTCGTCCTGCTCGACTCGATCACCCGCCTGGGCCGCGCCTACAACCTGGCAGCCCCGGCGTCCGGCCGAATCCTGTCCGGTGGTGTCGACTCGACGGCCCTCTACCCGCCGAAGCGCTTCCTCGGCGCCGCCCGCAACATCGAGGGCGGCGGCTCGCTGACCGTCATCGCGACGGCGCTGGTCGAGACCGGTTCCGCCGGTGACTCGGTGATCTTCGAAGAGTTCAAGGGCACCGGCAACGCCGAGCTCAAGCTCGACCGCAAGATCGCCGACAAGCGCACGTTCCCGGCGGTCGACGTCGACAGCTCCGGCACCCGCAAGGAAGAGCTCCTGCTCTCGCCGGACGAGATGGCGGTCACGCACAAGCTCCGCCGCGTGCTGCACGCGCTCGACGGTCAGCAGGCCATCGACCTGCTGCTCGACCGCCTGCGCAAGTCCCGCACCAACATCGAGTTCCTGATGCAGGTCGCGAAGACGACGCCGGGCGCCGAGCAGGACTGACGCTCGACGTGAGTTTCACGTGAAATCGCCCCCGCTGCAGGTCAGCGGGGGCTTTTTCATGCTTGTCACTCGAATGCCGAAGGCCTCGCGAGCGGTCCGCTCAGCGGCAGCCGGCGGTGTGGCGGTTCTCGTCGCTCTGCACCAGGCACTGGAACACCAGGCCCATCAGCACCGGCAGTCCCACCACCGCGGCCGCCAGCGCGGGAACCTCCACCGCGCCCACCACGACCCCGAGGACCAGCACGGCCGCCAGGTAGGGCCACCGCAACCAGTTCCGCTGCCAGGACCGCCTCCACCTGACCCCGCCGGACACGGCGGCGGCCACGGCCACACCGGCCCCGGACACGACCGGCGACAACGGCACCGAACTCCAGTCGCCGATCAGCAGGCCACCCGCTCCCATCAGGCCGAACACGGCCGCGGAGAACACGAACGGCAGGACCAGCCACACGCGCTGGTCCATCGGCCGCTCAAGGGTGCAGAACACGCGGGATAGTCTGATGGACACTCACCAACAACACGCAGCCGCATCTGGCCCAACGGCGACACCTTGCGCTGAACGGCGTACCACGGAGGTTAAGCGGTTGTGACATGAGCCACGACCGACCGGCGGGAACAACCGCGTTTTTGCACGTGTTGAACGGTCTGGCAAACTAAACGGTCGAGTCCGGCTCCGGTTCACCCGTTCACCAACAGGGACCCGGCGGCCATCCTTGAAAGGGACAAGATCTTGAAGAGTGGAATCCACCCCGAGTACACGGTCACCGAAGTGACCTGCAGCTGCGGCAACGCGTTCACCACGCGCAGCACCACCTCGGCGTCCGAGGTTCGCGTCGAGATGTGCTCGAACTGCCACCCGTTCTACACGGGCAAGCAGCGCATCCTGGACACCGGCGGTCGCGTGGCGCGCTTCGAGGCGCGTTACGGCAAGCGCAACAAGTAGCTGCTTTCACGGCGCCTGACCTCGGCCTCCACGGCCGGGGCGGGCGCCGTCGCCGTTTCCAGGCAACCCGAACCGAAAGCAGGAGACGTGTCGCAGTCGCTGGACAGCTTGCTCGCCGAGTACGACGAGCTGGAGAAGAAGCTCGCGGACCCCTCCGTGCACGCTGACCAGGCGGGGGCGCGCAAGCTCGGCAAGCGGTACGCCGCGCTCGGGCCCATCGTGAAGACCGCGAGGGAGATCGAGCAGGCGAAGAGCGACCTCGAGGCGGCCAAGGAGCTCGCGGCCGAGGACAGGTCGTTCCAGAGCGAGGTCGACGACATCGAGGCGCAGCTCCCCAAGCTGGAGGAGCGCCTCACCGAGCTGCTGCTGCCGCGCGACCCGCACGACGGCGACGACGTGCTGCTGGAGATCAAGTCCGGTGAGGGCGGCGAGGAGTCCGCGCTGTTCGCCGGAGACCTGCTGCGCATGTACACGCGGTACGCGGAGCGGCAGGGCTGGAAGGTCGAGATGCTCGACGGCACCGACTCCGACCTCGGCGGGTTCAAGGACGTCACGGTGGCCATCAAGGCCAAGGCGACGACCCCGGACGGCGTCTGGAGCCGGCTGAAGTGGGAGGGCGGCGTGCACCGCGTGCAGCGCGTGCCCGTCACCGAGAGCCAGGGCCGCATCCACACCTCCGCGGCCGGCGTCCTGGTCTTCCCCGAGACCGAGGAGACCGCCGCGATCGAGATCGACGAGAAGGACCTCCGCATCGACGTCTACCGGTCGAGCGGCAAGGGCGGTCAGTCGGTCAACACCACCGACTCGGCGGTCCGCATCACCCACCTGCCCACCGGCATCGTCACGTCCTGCCAGAACGAGCGCAGCCAGCTCCAGAACAAGGCCCGCGCCATGCAGGTGCTGCAGAGCCGCCTGGTCGCCCTCGCCGAGGAGCAGAAGGCGCAGGAGCAGTCGGACGCCCGGCGCACCCAGATCCGCACGGTCGACCGCAGCGAACGGGTGAGGACCTACAACTTCCCCGAATCACGCATCTCCGATCACCGGGTTGGGTACAAAGCGCATAACCTGGACCAGGTGCTCGACGGTGACCTGGACGCGGTGGTCGAGGCTCTGGCCGCCGCTGACCGGGCAGAACGGCTCGCAGGCGGGTAGACCGACGTGAGAGGGGCGCGTTGTGGCCGAGATCCTGGTAGATCCTCAGACAGCGCCCCTCGACCAGCCGGTCGAGACGCGGGTCGTGGGGCTCAAACCCGGCCAGACGATCACCGTGCAGCTCTCGACGGGTGATCGCGCTTCTCACGCCGTGTTCGAGGCCGATGACCATGGTGTCGTTGATCTCACACGGCACGCTCCGCTCGAAGGCAGCTATCGCGGCGTGGACCCGATGGGCCTCTTCTGGTCGTTGGAACGCACAGGTGGCAAGGCCACCAAGACGGTGCTGTCCGTCGAGGGCGTCGGCGACCGGGTCCTCGAACGGCAGCAGGTCCCCGAAGGCGTCGAGCGCCTCGAGGTCCGCGAGAGCGGACTCGTGGGCACCCTGTTCGCCCCTGAGGACGACGGAGCCGTGCTGCCGGGCGTGATCGTGCTCAGCGGGTCCGAAGGCGGCCTCCACGAGACTGACGCGGCGCTCCTGGCCGCGCACGGGTTCGTCACGCTCGCCCTCGGCTACTTCGGTCTGAAGGGCCTCCCCGAGCACCTCGTCGACATCCCGCTCGAGTACTTCGGCGATGCCATCGAGTTCCTCTCCGGTCACGCCGGCGAGATCGGTGTCGTCGGGGGATCGCGCGGTGGCGAGCTGGCACTGCTGATCGGCGCAACGTTCCCCGAGGTCAGCGCCGTCGTGAGCGTCGTCGGTAGCGGCGTGGTCACCCAGGCCATCGGGCCCGGCCGCAACCTGCTGCAGAAGCTCTCCTACGAGGCCGCGTCGTGGACGCACAAGGGCGAGCCGCTGCCGTACCTGCCGTACGACATCGGCGACGAACTGCGCGCGAAGATCGTCAACGACGAACCGGTGCCCCTGCGGCTCGCCTTCAGCACCGAGGACGGCATCCCCGAGGACACCGAGATCGCGGTCGAGCGGATCTCCGGGGGTGTGTTGCTCATCTCGTCCGGACAGGACGACAGCTGGCCGAGCACCGAGCTGAGCGACGTCGCGATGCGGCGGTTGAAGGACCACGAGCACGCGTTCCCGTACGAGCACGTCGTGTATCCCGAGGCAGGACACCTGATCGCGGGCCCGCCGCACCGCCCTGCCACGGACGTGACGTATCCGGGGCCCGGTGTCACCTTCTCGGGTGGCGGTTCTCCGCAGGCCACGGCGCACGCCCGCGCGGACGCCTGGAAACGGACGGTTGAGTTCTTGCAGGTGCAGCTCAAGAGCTAGGTTGTGCCTATGAGCGCACACTTTGATGTCGTGGTCGTGGGTGCGGGTCCCGGCGGGTACGTCGCCGCGATCCGTGCGGCTCAGCTCGGGCTGAAGACCGCCATCGTCGAGGAGAAGTACTGGGGCGGCGTTTGCCTGAACGTCGGCTGCATCCCGTCGAAGGCGCTGTTGCGCAACGCCGAGCTGGCGCACATCTTCACGCACGAGCAGAAGACGTTCGGCATCAAGGTCGACGGCAACGTGAGCTTCGACTACAGCGCTGCGTGGCAGCGCAGCCGCAAGGTCGCGGACGGGCGCGTCAAGGGCGTGCACTTCCTCATGAAGAAGAACGGCATCACCGAGTACAACGGCTGGGCCAACTTCACCGACGACCACACCCTGACCGTCGGGGACGAGACGATCACCTTCGGCCACGCGATCATCGCCGTGGGCGCCACGACCCGGATGCTGCCGAACACGCAGAAGTCCGACCGCGTCGTGACCTACGAAGAGCAGATCATGACCGAGGACCTGCCCGAGTCGATCATCATCGCCGGCGCGGGTGCCATCGGCGTCGAGTTCGCGTACGTCATGCACAACTACGGCGTGAAGGTCACCATCGTCGAGTTCCTCGACCGCATGGTGCCGCTCGAGGACGAAGAGGTCTCCGCCGAGCTGCTCAAGCGCTACAAGAAGCTGGGCGTCGACGTGCGCGTCGGCACCCGCGTCGAGTCGATCGACGAGTCGGGCCCGAAGGTCCGCGTCACCGTCTCGAAGAACGGCGCCGAAGAGGTCCTCGAGGCCGACAAGGTCATGCAGGCCATCGGTTTCGTGCCGCGCGTCGAGGGCTACGGCCTCGAGAACACCGGCGTGAAGCTGACCGACCGCGGCGCGATCGACATCGACGGCCGCGGCCGCACGTCCGTGCCGCACATCTTCGCGATCGGTGACGTCACCGCGAAGCTGATGCTCGCGCACACCGCCGAGTCCATGGGCATCATCGCGTCGGAGACCATCGCGGGCGCCGAGACCATGGAGCTCGACTACGTGATGATCCCGCGGGCGACGTTCTGCCAGCCGCAGATCGCCTCCTTCGGCTACACCGAGAAGCAGGCGCGCGAGAAGGGCTTCGACGTCCAGGTCGCGAAGTTCCCGTTCACCGCGAACGGCAAGGCGCACGGCCTGGCCGAGCCCGGCGGCTTCGTGAAGCTGATCAGCGACGGCAAGCACGGCGAGCTGCTCGGCGGCCACATCATCGGCCCCGAGGCGACCGAGCTGCTGCCCGAGCTCACGCTGGCGCAGCAGTGGGACCTCACCGTCCACGAGGTCGCGCGCAACGTCCACGCGCACCCGACCCTCTCGGAAGCCGTCAAGGAAGCGGTGCACGGCCTGGCCGGGCACATGATCAACTTCTGAGATAGCTTCTCCTCGATGTCCTCGATGATGAACCGGCAGCCGCTGCGCCTCGCGATCTCCGAGGCGGCGAAGATCCTCGCCGAGGCGGGGGTGGACAGTCCGCGCGTCGACGCGGAGTACCTGGCTGCCCACGTGCTCGGCGTCGAGCGCGGGCGGCTGCCGCTCATCCCGCTGGTCGACCCGTCGGTGATCGACCAGCTGCACAAGCTCGTCCGGACCCGCGCCTCGCGGATCCCCTTGCAGCACATCCTCGGCTGGGCACCGATGGGCGCCATCTCCGTCGAGGTCGGGCCCGGCGTGTTCGTGCCGCGGCCCGAGACCGAGCTGCTGATGGAGTGGGGCCTGAAAGCGCTGGTCGGCGTGTCGTCGCCGGTCGTCGTGGACCTGTGCACGGGCACGGGCGCGCTGGCGTTGTCCATCGCGGCCGCCCGCCCGGACGCCGTGGTGCACGCGGTGGAGATCGATCCGCAAGCGCTTGCCTGGACGCGCCGCAACGCCGACGCGCGGGTGGCCGCCGGAGACACGCCGATCCGCCTGCACTCCGGGGACGCCACCGACCCGACGTTGCTGTCCGACCTGGACGGTCAGGTGGACCTCCTGGTGTGCAACCCGCCCTACGTGCCGGAGGGAACCCCGGTGCAGCCCGAGGTGGGCGAGCACGACCCGCACCACGCGGTGTTCTCGGGCGCCGACGGGCTGGACGTGATCCGGCACGTCGTGTGGGCGGCCGCGCGGTGGCTCAAGCCCGGCGGGTCCGTCGGCATCGAGCACGACGACACGCAGGGCGAGTCCGTGCCGGCGCTGCTGGCCGCACGTCGTGCGCTCACGGACGTGGCGGACCACGCCGACCTGGCGGGGCGGCCGAGGTTCGCGACCGCCCGCCGAGCCGGTCAGGTCTAGAACAGCGCGTCTCTAGAACAGCGCGTCGAAGGCCTTCGACAGGTCCTTCATCTGCTCGCCCAGGCCGCGGTCGGCCAGCTTGTCCATCAGGTGGTCCGCGACGTCCCTGCTGGGCCTGGGTTTGCGGGCTTCGGCGCGGAGGTCGTCGACCGCCTCGATCGTCGTCGTGGGCGCCTGGGCCTCGTTGAGCTCCTCGCGCAGTTCGTCGAGCAGCCGCAGCACGGCGCTCACGTCCTTGATGTGTCCGATGTGGACGTCCCCGGTCCTGGCGCGGCCACTGGTGCCGATGTTGCTGCCGATCACCGGGCCGTGGACGTCGAAGTTGCGTTCGTTCATGAGGTTCCCCCGCGGACGCTGGTCTTGCCCGTGCGCGCCTTGCCGGTCGTGCCGATGTTGCTGGAGATCACCGGGCCCGTGATGTGCACGTTGTTGCTCGTCACCTGCATGGCCTGTTCCATGAACTCGGTGACCGAGATGCCCTTGCTCTCGAGGAACTCGCCGAGCGTGCGCAGCAGCCGTGACTCCAGGACCTTGATGTAGCGCTCGACGTCGGTGAGCTGGAAGTAGTTGTCGACCTGGCTCGTGCTCACGAGCTCGCGCAGGCTGGTGCTGGCGCCGTAGCGCTCCGCGACGAAGGTGCCCTCGGGCTGGCGGATCGGGCTCATCCACCCGACGGCCGACGCGACCCGCCTCGGCACCGACGCCGGGAACTTCAGCAGGTCGACGACCGCCTCGAGGAACGGGCGCAGCGACTGCTCCGGCAGCACGTCGATCTTGCGGTGCTCGGGGCGGATCGGGTACAGGATGCAGGGCGTCCACTCGACGTAGAGCATCTGCTCGTCGAGGCCGAAGGTCAGGTAGGCGGAGACGACGACGTCGCGGTCCCACGTCTCGACCTGGAACGAGCGGAAGTAGCGCATCCACTCCATCGGCCTGCTGATCAGATCGTCCACAACGGACCTGCTGACCGCCTTCTGCGGCGAGTGGTCCTTGTGCGGCAACACGATCCGCGCCTCGGCGTCCTCGATGTGGTCGACCAGCTCGACCGACGAGATGACGACCCGGTCACCGGTCTGCAGCTCGCTCAGCCGGTGCCCCGGCGACAACGACGGAGAACGACCCGTCTTGACCAGCTCGGCCGTGATGCGCTCGTACAGCTCAGGCAGCGCGAACCCGGGCAGCGGCGCGTCGGTGCCGTCCGCGGCGGGCTTGAGGGGCAGCGCCATGGACCACGGCTCGAACATCGTGCCGGAGCCGACGAACGGCCGGTACCCGTGGTAGACGATCACCTGCGCGGCGCCGGGTTCGTCAGGCCCGTCCTCGTCGTCGACCGGGTAGAGCGCGAGCGCTTCGGCGTAGCTCGAGTGCCCAAGCCTTCGGAAGGTCCACTCGTTTCGCCACAGCTCGCGCGTCCCTCTGCCGGTGCGGAACCGGGCGCGCCGGAAGCTCTTCGTCACCAGCAACCACGTCACGACCCGGTCGCCCAGCAGCACCGCGAAGATCAGCGCGATCACGATGATCGACACCGCGACCCCGCCGCCGCTGCTCTCCTCCGCGCACTCCACGTAGCTGCGCCTGCAGTACCTGCTGGAGTACCTGCCGGCGGCTTCGATCTCGGCGATGTACTTGTACAGCAAGAAGTAGAGCGCGATCGCGCTGACGATCGCGCCGAGCACGGCCGGCCCGCGCGTGTGCGGCGGCAGCACCCGCCGCGGACGGCGGAACCCCGGCCGCATCCCCGTCCCGACCGCCACGACCACCGCGACCAGCAGCCAGACCCCGAGGAACGTACCGCTCGCGGCGATCAACACCAGCAACGCCAACGCCAGCAACACGCCGTCGCGCACCTTGCGCCGAGTCCGAGCCGCCACCGCCTCCCGCAACACCGCGCCGGAGTTGACCCCCGGCGACCGAGGAATCGACCGAGTGGCCTCCACCAGGTACTCGCGAATGGCCGAATCCGCGAACTCCTCGTCGCGGTGAGCGGCTCCGCAGAGGAAGCGGGTCGTGTCGTCGCGCAACCTCGTCGAATCGTTTCCCGTCGCCCCCGCGGGAGTTGACATTGTCCTGTCCACTTTCTGTCATTGATTCAAGCACTTCGCATCTGTGCTGGTCAGGGACATGATGAGACAACAACAACACGCATTCTCGTACCGCATCGGGAACAATAGCCGTTCCCGATCGGAATGGAACGGGATTGGCGCAAGAAAGATCTGTCAATGAGCCGAACGAGCGCAATTGCCGCCCGTCGTCACCCCGTTGCTCTCCGTCTGAGACCGCCCGCATCCAGGTGGATCGGTCACCGCTGCAATGGCCAAATCCTGGCCAATAAGACGACGTTTCGTCACGTTGAGGCCGAACGGCCGTATGTTCGTCGGCGGGGAGGGCACGCGGTCACGCGCTGGAGGAACCGCCGCCTCGCGCGTGACCGCGTGTGCGCCTGCTCGTCAGACGAAGTCTCCCCGCAGACCGGTCCGGCGCTTCTCCCGCGGCTCCCTGCGAGGCAGCCGGAGCACCAGGACGACAGAGCCGACGCCCCAGACGACGGCGAGCGGGACCAGCAGGTTCCTGCCGATCGACACCTTCTCCGGTTCGAGGTCTCCGGTGAACCCGGTCCTGTCGACGACCAGGTCGACCCGCTCACCCTTCTCCTTGGCGTCCACACCCCAGCTGGGCGTGTAGACGAGCCTGCGATCACCGCACGTGATGTCGTTCGTGTGGGAGTCGGGCGACCGCGTGTGGGTGTGGGTGTCGACGGACGTGACCTCACAGCCGCGCAGGTGCTCGCCGACGACCGTGAGCCAGAGCGAATGGCCGCCGATGAAGGTGAAGAGAGGGATGAAGACCGCCAGGAAACCCACCCAGGCGTCCAACGAACTCTTCGGCCGGAGCCGTTCGAGGCAGGGGATCAGGGCCAGCAGGCCGAGCAGCACCACGGGCGCGCAGATCAAGGCCCAGCGGCCCGCGCCGTTGGCGACGAAGCCGGCGATGCCCAGGACCGACAGGCAGAGTCCGGCCAGGACGATCCACAGTCGGCGGTCGGACGTCTCGGTCACAGGTCCAGGTACCTCCGTTGGTGCTCGGTGCCGCGTTGATCAGCAATATGGCGGCACGAGGAGGTCACGCCGCGCGACCGGCTTGCCCGGCTTCCACCGCGGCGCTCTCAGGACGGCCACGACGAAGGCCACGCCCAGAGCCGCCGCGACGGGCGCCAGGACGTTGCGCCACCAAGCCGGCTCACCCGGTTCGAGCACCCTGAAGGACCCGGTCCGGTCGAGGACGAGAGCGACACGATCACCAGGCTCACGCAGCTCGTCCTGACCGCCGGCGGGGGAGTGGCTCGAGATGGTCCGCGAGCCGCACAGGAGGTCGTTGCTGAAGGTGGTCGCCGACTTGCTGCTGGTGTGCTTGTTCACCGAGACCACCTCGCAGTCCGGCACGTGCTCGCCGAAGGCCGTGAGCCACAGGGAATGACCGCCGAAGGCGCACAGTCCGGCCACTGCGATCACGGCGAGCGGGGCGGCGAGGACGCTCGTCGACGCCGGTCTGAGCTTCAGCATGGCGAAGCCGGCGGCGAAGACGCACACGATCACAACAGGTACGGCGATCAACGGCGCCATGCCGGGCATGCCGACGAGGAAGCCGGCGACGAATGCGGCGGCCAGCGCGAGGCTGAGTATCACCGCGAACCGCCGCCGGTGCGGGGTCTGCTGGGTCGTGCTCATACGCCTAGCCCAAGAAGGCGATGAACGCCGCGTCGACCAGCAAGATGAGCGGTCTCGTCGGAGGTCTCGTCATCCGTCCAGCGCTTCGGAGTTCATCGTTCGCTCGTCATCGCCAGGACCTGCCCGAGGTGGCGTGCCAGGCCCGTGTTGTCGACCGGGCTGATCGTGAACCAGCCCGAACGGGCCGGCACGTTGGCGTAGCGGCCCGCGTTCGTGTCGATCCAGGTGACGGGCGGGAAGTCGCGCTTGGCGCGGCCCTGGCCCATCTGCACGACGAAGTGGCCGTTGCCGATGGCCGGGCCGGTCAGCATCTGCTTGGCGAGGCGGACGTCTTCGTTCTCCGTCGTCCGGACCGACTGGCGGAAGCCCTCCTGCCGCGGCTGCGCCTCGAACGCCTGGGCCGGCACCGTCACCGGCTTGCCCGGTCCCGGCCTGCCCGGCGGCATCGCGTTCGCGAGGCTGGTCGCGATCTCGTTGGGCTGCACCAGGTTCAGGGTGATGGAGGTGTCCTCCTGGGTCACCAGCACCGCGTAACCGCCGCGCGCAACCACGCTCGCCCGGACCAACTTCTCCTGGTTCACGTTCGGGACGCAGAGGGCCACGACGCGGAGTTCGGGGCGCGCCAACAGGTTCAGCGCGTCCTCGAGCTCCGGCTCCGGCCTGCCGCGGCGTGCCAGGTTCCGGCGTTCGAGGTCTGCGTGCACCGCGGCCTTGATGCGCGCGCGTTCGTCGAGCGTCTCGCCGTGCGAGCTGACCTCGAAGGGGTACGGGATGCTCCCCGCCCGCAGGTCCTCCCAGAGGACCTCGAACGCGGGCAGGGAGAGCTGCGCGATCTGCTTCATCCGCCGATCACCGGCGGCGCGACCATGCGATCGTCGTCGAAGAACTCGTCAGTGGGCACGAGGTAGTTCGACTTGTGCTCCTTGTCCTCCTGGCCGCCCTGACCCGCGCCGGCACCGGCTCCGCCGCCCATGCCACCGGCACCCGCGCCGCCCCGGCCACCCGCGCCGGCACCCGCCGCGCCACCGAGACCGCCGGCGCCGGCACCACCGGCGACACCCGCACTGCCACCGGGCGTGGCGGGCCCGAAGCTGCCCATGCCGCGACCCGAACCGCCCATGCCACCCATGCCGCCGGGCCCCATGCCGCGGCCGCCACCGGCACCACCGCCGGCACCGCCAGGACCACCACCGGGACGCATGCCGGGCCCGCCGCCGGGAGGCCGCCCCTGCCCGCCACCACCGGGCGGACGCATGCCGGGCGGCAACACGCCCGGAGGTGTGAACGGAGGCCGGTTCTGCCCGCCGGGATTGTTCTGGCCGTTGCCGCCGGGCTGCTGCAGCGACGGGTCCTTGGTCTGGGGCGCGACCCACGCGGCGTTGGTGGTGCCGTTGTTCGAGCTCGAAGGCATCGACGGCATGCCCGTGTTGTTGCTGAACCGCTGGTTCGGGTTGACGTTGTTCAAGCTGCTCGAGCTCGTGCTGCTGCTCGTCTGCGTGACGCCCTGGTCCTGCGTGACCTGCGGGGTGGACTCCATGGTGGGCATGGACATCGCCGCGGCCATCATCGTGTTGTCCCGCGTCTGCATGACCTGGACGGCCTCGGCCTTGGCCTCCTGCTGCGCGCTGTGCTGGGCCATCATGTCGAAGGGGGCGCCGACCATGGCCGGCGGGAAGATGACCGCGGGAACGGCGAACTTCTTGAGCGAGTCCAGGGGGCTGAACTTGACCGGCTCCGGCATGCTGCGGTTCGCCTGGACCGCCGCATCCCGTTGCTGGGCAATGGCGTTCGAGGTGCGCACGAACCCGTCACCCGTCGTTTCGGCGAACGTGCCGACTTTGGAGAGCGCGGCCCGAACCCCCTCGGCGGCCTTGCCCGTCCACGCCGACTGCGACCCGTTGACCAGGATGCTGAAGTCGGTCGCGAGCTCCTTGAACCTCCCGCCGAGCGCACCCCAGGCGTCGATCACCTGGTTCGCCGCGTCCGGGCTGTACTTCTCGGTGACCAGCTTCTTCATCTCTTCGTGCTGCTGGCCGGGGTAGTTCGCGTTCGGATGTGGAACGGTGGGTTTGACGGGCGCCATGGGATTTCCCCCCTTATGAACGGCGTTACGGCAGTTTCGGTGCGATCAGTTCGGCGGCCTTGGACGACCGTTCGCAGGCGGCAGCGGTGTCATCGGAGGTCGCGGTCAGGTTTCCGATCACCACGACCGAGGACGATTCGGTGACGGAGATCGCGAACGTGCAGATGTTCTTGGCGCCGTCCTGCGCCTCGACCTTGGTCGCGTCGTACTTGCCGATCTTGGTCTGCGTGACCTTGTCGCCGTCCAGGTTCAGGTCTTTGATGCCCGACTTGGTGCGGATACCGGCACGGAGCCCCCCGTTGCCACTGATGTTCCAGGCGCAACCGTCCGACGTTCCCACCTGCGACGCAGTGCCGGGGTAGGTGAGGCCCAGACCGGAGACCTCGGCCTCGGTGAGCAGGTCACACGGCTTGACCGCCTCCAAGCCCGAAGCGGAGCTGGAGGTGCTGGTGGAAGTCGACCCCCCGCTGGTGGGGGCCGGGTCGCCGCCGACCGTGTTGCCGGTGCACCCCGCGCTGAGGGCGGCCAGACCGATTGTGGCGATGAGGATGCGCTTCATCATTTCCCGTCGAGTTTCTTGATGGAGTCGGCGGAGCTGCGGTCGACTGCTTTGTAGGAGGCACGGCTCTTCTCGATCTGCAACTTCAGATCGTCGATGGCCTTGGCCATGTCCTTGAGCGTCTGTTGTGCTGCTCGACCAAAAGTCCTGTTGTTCTGGCTGATCTGTTCCGCGTACCCGCCACCGAGCTTGGTGTCGGCGCTGAGGTCCGCGGCCCTCTGTTGGACGTCGTCGATCGCGTCCTTCATCGCCGTCAGCTTCTTGATCATGGAGTCGACCAGGTGCGGGTCGACGGACAGTTGCTGGGTCTCCACGGCTACCGCCACGGCCTGGCCGGCGGCCATGACGGCGCTCAAGCCCCCGCTGAAGATGCTGTCCCAAGCTCCCCCGGAGGCCTTGTCGGCGAAACCACCGACCTTGCCGCTCGTCACCACTTCTTCAGACACCGATGCCCGACCCTCCCCCATTGCGCTCTGTGGTCGACCCATGACCTTACAGTTGTGCGGCCGTTCGGGGGATGCGTTGAACTACTTGACCCGTTCGTGCGGAAACCTGCCCTGGTAGGAGGGCTGGCGGATTCTCCAAGTGAGAACGAGAACGCAGGTCTGTGCCCGCGGCGCCGCCGTTGTCAGCCCTCTTCGAGCGGTGAGTAGGCGGGCTCTTCGTCACCCTGTCGTGGTGGCTGGCTAGGCTCACCGAGGTGAGCACGGTCTACGACTGCAGCGAACCGGAAAACCGCGCGGCGGGTCTTGCCGCCGCCGCTGGTGCGGTGCGGAGCGGGCGCCTCGTCGTCCTGCCCACCGACACCGTCTACGGGATCGGCTGCGACGCGTTCGACGCCGAAGCGGTGCGGAGCCTCCTCGACGCCAAGGGGCGCGGGCCCGACATGCCCGTGCCCGTGCTGGTCGGGTCCTGGACCACGATCGACGGGCTCGTGCTGAGCGTGCCGAGGCAGGCCCGCGCGCTGATCGAGGCGTTCTGGCCCGGTGGGCTGAGCATCGTGCTGCCCCACGCGCCGAGCCTGGCGTGGGACCTGGGGCAGACGCGCGGCACGGTGATGCTGCGCATGCCGTTGCACCCCGTTGCTCTGGAACTGCTCCGCGACGTCGGGCCGATGGCCGTGTCCAGCGCCAACAGGACCGGGCACGCGCCCGCCGCCAGTGCGCAGGAGGCTCGTGACCAGCTCGGCGACGCCGTGCCCGTGTACCTCGACGGTGGGCTCAGCGGGGAGAACATCGCCTCGACCATCGTCGACCTCACCGGGCCCGACGCGCTGATCCTGCGCGAGGGTGCGGTCAGCAGGGCAGAGGTCAACGAGGTGCTCGGCGTCGAGGTCGAGATCGCCCGGTAGCGGGCGGCTGCCAGAATTGATCATGGTCGCCGCGAGTACCGTGGCGAGCACCCCGACACCCCCGATTGATTGGTAGGCCCGTGGGGCCCGCATCCTCGTTCGTCCTTCCCGTGCGCGAGTACCTGCTCGTCGCGTTGATCGCTGCCGTGGTGACGTTCCTGCTCGTGGGCCTGGTGCGCGCGTTGGCGTTCCGGCTCGGGGCGGTGGCCTACCCGCGGCAACGAGACGTGCACGTGCAGCCGATGCCGCGCATGGGTGGTGTCGCCATCTACGGCGGCGTCCTGTGCGGCATGTTCGTGGCGCACCAGTTGCCGGTGCTGCGGGCGGCGTTCGACTTCTCCAACGACCCGTGGGGCGTCATCGTCGCGGGTGGCGTCATCGTGCTCGTGGGTGCGATCGACGACAGGTTCGAACTCGACTCCCTCACCAAGCTCGCCGGCCAGGTCACCGCGGCGGGCATCCTCGTGCTGTTCGGTCTCCAGTGGATGATCGCGTGGGTGCCGTGGGACGGTGGCGCGACCATCTCGCTCGACCAGAACCAGGGCGCGCTGCTGACCGTGCTGCTCGCCGTCACGATGATCAATGCGATGAACTTCGTCGACGGCCTCGACGGACTCGCCGCCGGCATCGGCCTCATCGCCGCCGCGGCCACCGCGGTGTTCTCGATCGGGCTGCTCGTCGAACGCCAGGGCGCCGTCGAGGCCTACCCGCCGGCCCTGATCGCCGCCGTGCTGGCGGGTGCGTGCCTCGGCTTCCTGCCGCACAACTTCAACCCCGCGCGCATCTTCATGGGCGACTCGGGCTCCATGCTCATCGGCCTCATGCTCGCCGCCGCCACCACCAGCGCGTCCGGCAAGATCAACCAGGCCACCGGCAGCGCGGCCGACCTGCTCGGTCTGCTCTCGCCGCTGATCGTGGTCGCCGCGGTGCTGTTCGTGCCGTTGCTCGACCTGCTGATGGCCATCATCCGCCGCACGCGCCGCGGCGAGAGCCCGTTCTCCCCGGACAAGATGCACCTGCACCACCGGTTGCTGGAGATCGGGCACTCGCAGCGCCGAGCCGTGCTGCTCATCTACTTGTGGGCCGGTGTGCTGGCGTTCGGCGCGGTGGCGTTGACGCTGTTCGACCCGATCATCGTGGCCACCTGTTTCGTCATCGGGTTGATCGTGACGTTCGTGGTCTCGGTGATCCCCAGGCTGAGGGACGCCCGCAGCAAGTCCTGATGACGAGCGCAGGCGGTGTTGCGCGAACAGATCCTGAACAGCCGGGAAATTGGTCCACCATCTTGTTTGGGGCCGCTTAACCGTCGTTAACGAGGGGCTGCGCGCAGGACCTCACGAGCCAGTTCCTACACTTCGAGACATGAGCGACGCGGACAAGGCCGTCACGCACGAGCTGACCGTCCAGCGACTCGCCGGGGAAATGTTCCGCGAGGCCGCGTGGGCCGCGCTCGGCACGTTTGTCCTCGGCGTGGTCGTGTCAACGGTGATCTGGGGGACCGCTGGTCTTTTCGGATCATTGATCGGTGGTGCGATCGCCATCGGATCCAGCCTTCTCACGCTGTTGTTGATGCGCAAGACCGCGGCGCTCGATCCCATGTTCGTGATGGTCGCCGCACTCGGCGGATTCATGGGCAAGCTGATCGTGCTGCTGCTCGCGGTGATCCTGCTGCGCAACCAGTCGTGGCTCGAACCCAAGGCGCTCGGAATCACCCTGGTGGCGACTGTCCTGGTGACGTCGTTCCTGGAGGCCAGAGCCTCCAAGCGCAGTCGCAGCCAGATGGTGGTCCCCGCCTCCGAAGGCGCCTAGACCTGCTGATATGGTCCGCGTGACCAGGGACACCCGATCGCAGGGGTGCCTCTGGTAGTCGCTTGCGGACCGTAAGGTACGTTAAGTCCAGATCGTGACGATTCCCCCGGCGGAGTGAACGCCGGCCGGGAGAACCGGAAGGAACACAGTGACCAAGTTGCTGGCTTCGGGGAGTGAGTTCGTCGCTCCCGGTGTGAAGGACTTCTTCCTCCCGCCGATCTTCGGCTCGGTCACGAAGCCGATGGTCCTGCTGGTGCTGTCGATCTTGATCATCGGAGCCTTCTTCATTGCGGCGACCCGCAACCTGAAGGTCGTTCCCGGCAAGTTCCAGTTCGCCGCCGAGTCGGTTTACGACTTCGGGCGCAACAACATCGCCCGGGAGCAGATCGGTGCGAAGGACTTCAAGCCCTTCATCCCGCTGATCCTCACGATCTTCACCTTCGTCCTGGTGAACAACCTGTTCGGGCTCATCCCGATCATCCAGTTCCCGACGATGTCGCACATCGGCTTCCCGCTCGCCGTTTCGCTGCTCGTCGTTTACCCGGTGTACCACTTCGTCGGGTTCAAGCGGCACGGCTTCGTGGGCTACTTGAAGCACCAGACGGTTCCGCCGGGCGCGCCGTGGTTCGTGCTCCCGCTGCTGATCCCGATCGAGTTCTTCCAGAAGTTCATCCTGAACCCGCTCACGCTGGCGATCCGAGTTTTCGCCGCGATGTTCGCGGGACACCTCCTGCTGCTGGTGTTCACCCTGGCTGGTGAGTTCCTGCTGCTGAACGGTGGGCTGACCGTCATCGTGGCGCCGGTGTCCTTCGCCTTCGCCATCGCGCTGACCTTCCTGGAGGCACTGATCATGTGCCTGCAGGCCTACATCTTCGCGCTGCTGTCTGCCAGCTACATCGGCATGGCGCTGGCAGAAGAGCACTGAGAAACACAAAGCCTCCGATCCGCCAACTCCCGGCGGACCGAAGTGAAAGGGAACAGCAACAGTGAGCGCTCTCCAGATCGCCCAGGACGCCGGCTCCATCAACCCGGGTCTCGCGGCCATCGGTTACGGCCTCGCGGCCATCGGCCCCGGCATCGGCGTGGGTCTGATCTTCTCCTCGGTCATCAGCGGCACCGCCCGTCAGCCTGAGGCCCGCGGCGTGCTGCTCGGCCTCGCGTGGACCACCTTCGCCATCGTCGAGGTCCTCGCGCTGATCGGCTTCGTCGTGTACTTCATCGCGACTGCCTGACCGAATTCTGATCGCGTTAGGAGAAACCGTGATGGACACCCTCATCCTGGCGGCGGAGGGTCCGGTCAACCCGGTCATTCCGCACACCTCGGAGATCATCCTCGGTCTCGTCGCGTTCTTGCTCCTGCTCTTCGTCATCAAGAAGTTCGTGTCGCCGAGGTTCGAGGCGCTGTACGCGGAGCGGACGGCCAAGATCGAGGGTGGCATCGAGAAGGCGGAGCAGGCTCAGGCCGAGGCTCAGCGCACTCTTGAGCAGTACAAGGAGCAGCTGGCCGAGGCTCGCGCCGAGGCCGCCCGCATCCGCGACGACGCACGGGCCGAAGGCCTGCAGATCGTCGAGGAGCTGCGTGAGCAGGCGCAGGCCGAGTCCGCGCGCATCGTCGCGCAGGGCCAGCACCAGCTCGACGCCCAGCGCGCCCAGATCGTCGCGGAGCTGCGCGCCGACCTCGGCCGCACCGCTGTCGAACTGGCGAGCAAGGTCGTGGGCGAGTCCCTCGAGGACGACTCCCGCCGCCGTGGCACCGTCGACCGCTTCCTCAACGAGCTGGACGCCGTCGCGGCGCCCGCGAGCAAGTAGAGGCTGCCGATGACGTTGCATGCCGCAAGTCGTGAAGCTCTGGCAGCCGCGGAACTGCGGCTGCTGGAGCTGGCCGACGCCACCACGTCGACGGACGACCTCGCCAAGCTCGGCGAGGAGCTCTTCGCCGTGCTCGGCCTGCTGATCGAGCAGCGGAGCCTGCGCGGCGCGCTCGCCGACGCCTCGTCCGAGCCCGCCGGTCGCGAGCAGCTGCTCCGCGGCCTGTTCGCGGGCAAGGTGAGCGACGCGACCCTGCAGGTGCTGGTCGCCGTCGTGACCGCGCGCTGGTCCAGCCCGCGCGAGCTCGTGGACGGTGTCGAGTCGCTCGCTCGCACCGCGCTGCTGGTGCGTGCCGAGCGCGACGGTCAGCTCGACTCGACCGAGGACGAGCTGTTCCGGCTCGGCCGCATCGTCGCCGGCTCGAACGAGCTCGAGCTGCTGCTGGCGGACCCCGCCGGCGACGCCGCGGGCAAGGTCGCGCTGGTCGGCTCCCTGATCCAGGGGAAGGTCAGCCCGGTCACCAAGACGCTGGTGGACCAGCTGGTCCGCAACCCGCGCGGAGTGCGCGTGGCGGACGGGCTCTCCGAGCTCGCCGACCTGGCGGCCAAGCGCCGTCAGCGTTCCGTCGCGCACGTGAAGTCCGCCGTGGAGCTGACCGCCGAGCAGGTCGACCGCTTGACCGCGACGCTGACCACGATCTACTCGCGCCCGATCGCGCTGCACGTGGAGGTCGACCCCGCTCTGGGCGGCGGCCTCTCGATCAAGATCGGCGACGAGATCATCGACGGAAGCGTCGCCGGCCGGTTGGCGGCACTGCGCCGCAATCTCGCCAGCTAGCCCCCGAGCCCTTTCCCAAGAACGAAGAAGTGAGAGCAGGAACGACATGGCGGAGCTGACGATCTCGTCGGACGAGATCCGCAGTGCGATCGAGAAGTACGTCTCGAGCTACTCCCCGGAGGTCAGCCGGGAAGAGGTCGGTACCGTCTCCGAGACCTACGACGGCATCGCCATCGTCGAGGGCCTTCCGGGCACGATGACCAACGAGCTGCTCGAGTTCCCCGGTGGCGTCCTCGGCGTCGCCCTGAACCTCGAGGTCCGCGAGATCGGTGCGGTCATCCTCGGTGACTTCGACAAGATCGAAGAAGGCCAGGAAGTCCGCCGCACCGGCAAGGTCCTCTCCGTGCCGGTCGGCGACGGCTTCCTCGGCCGCGTCGTCAACCCGCTGGGCCAGCCGATCGACGGCCTCGGCGACATCGTCGCCGACGACAACCGCGCCCTGGAGCTGCAGGCCGCCACCGTGCTGCAGCGCCAGCCGGTGTCCGAGCCGATGCAGACCGGCATCAAGGCCATCGACGCGATGACCCCGATCGGTCGCGGCCAGCGTCAGCTGATCATCGGTGACCGCAAGACCGGCAAGACCGCGGTCTGCATCGACACGATCATCAATCAGAAGAAGGCCTGGGAGTCGGGCGACCCCAAGCAGCAGGTCCGCTGCGTGTACGTCGCCATCGGCCAGAAGGGCTCCACCATCGCGGGCGTCAAGGCCGCGCTGGAGGAGGCGGGCGCGCTCGAGTACACGACGATCGTCGCCGCCCCGGCCTCCGACTCGGCCGGCTTCAAGTGGCTGGCGCCGTACACCGGTTCCGCCATCGGCCAGCACTGGATGTACGAGGGCAAGCACGTCCTCATCATCTTCGACGACCTGACCAAGCAGGCCGAGGCGTACCGCGCCATCTCCCTGCTGCTGCGCCGTCCGCCGGGCCGCGAGGCCTACCCCGGCGACGTCTTCTACTTGCACTCGCGTCTCCTCGAGCGTTGCGCGAAGCTGTCGGACGAGATGGGCGGCGGCTCGATGACGGGTCTCCCGATCATCGAGACCAAGGCGAACGACGTGTCGGCGTACATCCCGACCAACGTCATCTCGATCACCGACGGTCAGTGCTTCCTCGAGTCCGACCTGTTCAACGCCGGTGTCCGCCCGGCCGTCAACGTGGGTATCTCGGTCTCCCGCGTCGGTGGTGCCGCGCAGATCAAGGCGATGAAGTCGGTCGCGGGCTCGCTGCGCCTCGACCTGTCGCAGTTCCGCGAGCTGGAGGCCTTCTCCGCGTTCGCGTCCGACCTCGACGCCGCCTCGCGCGCCCAGCTGGACCGCGGTGCCCGTCTGGTCGAGCTGCTCAAGCAGGGCCAGTACTCGCCGGTCCCCGTCGAGGAGCAGGTCGTCGAGATCTTCGCCGCGACCAAGGGCCACCTGGACGACGTCCCGGTCGGCGACATCCGCCGCTTCGTGGCCGACTTCAAGGACTCGCTGCGCCGCAACCACGCGGACGTGCTGAACGGCATCGTCGAGACGAAGCAGTTCGGTGACGACGCCCAGAAGCGCGTGGTGGACGCCGTGAACGAGTTCAAGAAGCAGTTCACCGCTTCCGACGGCACGACCATCGTCAACGAGGCCCCCGAGAAGGCGCTCGACGCCGACAAGGTCGGCCAGGAGTCGGTGAAGGTCAACAAGCCCGAGCCCACCAAGAAGTGATCTGAGCCATGGGCGCACAGATTCGGGAGCTCCGCCAACGGATCCGAACGGTCAACTCGACCAAGAAGATCACGAAGGCCTACGAGCTCATCGCGACGTCTCGCCTCGCGAAGGCGCAGACCAGGGTCGCGGCTTCCCGGCCGTACGCGGACGAGATCACGAACGTGCTCTCCGCGTTGGCCGAGGCCTCGGCGAACCTCGACCACCCGCTGCTGACGGAGCGCGCGAACCCGAAGCGCGCCGCGGTGCTGGTGATCACGAGCGACAAGGGCATGTGCGGCGGTTACAACGCCAACGTGCTCAAGGCGGCCGAGCAGCTGCTGCAGCTGCTCCGGTCGGAGGGCAAGGAGCCGGTGCTGTACGTGACCGGCCGCAAGGGCCAGGGCTACTACCAGTTCCGTCGCCGCGAGGTGGTCGGTGCGTGGAGCGGGTTCTCGCAGACCCCGCACTACGTCAACGCCGTCGAGGCCGGTGACGCGCTGGTGCAGGCGTTCCTGGAGGGCACGGACAACGGCGCGCAGGGCGTGGACGAGATCCACGTCGTGTACACCGAGTTCAAGTCCATGCTGAGCCAGACGCCCGCTGCTCGGCGGATCGCGCCGATGGAGGTCGAGTACACCGGCGAGACCCCCAAGGGTCCGCGCGCGGTGTACGACTTCGAGCCCAGCGCGGAGACGCTGCTCGGTGCGATGCTGCCCAAGTACGTGAAGACGCGTCTGTTCTCCGCCATGCTGGAGGCTGCGGCTTCGGAGTCGGCTGCCCGTCGTACGGCCATGAAGGCCGCGACGGACAACGCGACGGAGCTGGTCCGGAACCTCAGCCGGGCGGCGAACTCGGCCCGTCAGGCCCAGATCACCCAGGAGATCAGCGAGATCGTCGGTGGCGCTGCCGCGCTTACCGGTGGCGCAGGAAGTGATGAGTGACATGAGTGCTACTGCCACCACCACCCGCACCGGCCGTGTGGTCCGGGTGATCGGTGCGGTCGTCGACGTGGAGTTCCCGCGCGACGCCGTGCCCGAGCTGTTCAACGCCCTGAAGGTGGAGATCACCTTCGAGGCCGTCGCCAAGACGCTGACCCTCGAGGTCGCGCAGCACCTCGGCGACAACCTCGTCCGCACCATCTCGATGCAGCCGACCGACGGCCTCGTCCGCGGCGCCGTCGTCAGCGACACCGGTGCCGCGATCTCGGTGCCCGTCGGCGACATCGTCAAGGGCCACGTCTTCAACGCCCTCGGCGACTGCCTCGACCAGCCCGGCCTCGGCCGCGACGGCGAGCAGTGGGGCATCCACCGCAAGGCGCCGTCGTTCGACCAGCTCGAGGGCAAGACCGAGATCCTGGAAACGGGCATCAAGGTCATCGACCTGCTCACCCCGTACGTCAAGGGCGGCAAGATCGGCCTGTTCGGCGGCGCGGGTGTCGGCAAGACCGTTCTGATCCAGGAGATGATCACGCGTATCGCGCGTGAGTTCTCCGGTACCTCCGTGTTCGCCGGCGTCGGCGAGCGCACCCGTGAGGGCACCGACCTCCTGCTGGAAATGGATGAGATGGGTGTCATCCAGGACACCGCGCTCGTCTTCGGTCAGATGGACGAGCCGCCGGGCACGCGTATGCGCGTCGCCCTGTCCGCTCTCACGATGGCGGAGTACTTCCGCGACGTGCAGAACCAGGACGTGCTGCTCTTCATCGACAACATCTTCCGCTTCACCCAGGCGGGTTCCGAGGTGTCGACCCTGCTGGGCCGCATGCCTTCCGCCGTGGGTTACCAGCCGACGCTGGCCGACGAGATGGGTGAGCTCCAGGAGCGCATCACCTCGACGCGCGGTAAGTCGATCACCTCGCTGCAGGCCATCTACGTGCCCGCGGACGACTACACCGACCCCGCCCCGGCGACCACCTTCGCCCACCTGGACGCGACGACGGAGCTTTCCCGTCCGATCTCCCAGAAGGGCATCTACCCGGCCGTCGACCCGCTGTCGTCGTCGTCTCGAATCCTCGAGCCGTCGATCGTCGGCGAGGAGCACTACCGGGTGGCGCAGGAGGTGAAGCGGATCCTGCAGAAGTACAAGGAGCTGCAGGACATCATCGCCATCCTCGGTATGGACGAGCTCTCCGAGGAGGACAAGGTCCTCGTCGGTCGCGCGCGTCGTCTCGAGCGCTTCCTGGGCCAGAACTTCTTCGTCGCGGAGAAGTTCACCGGTCAGCCCGGTTCGTTCGTGCCGATCAAGGACACGGTCGAGGCCTTCGACCGCGTCTGCAAGGGCGAGTTCGACCACTTCCCGGAGCAGGCGTTCTTCTCCTGCGGCGGGTTGGACGACGTCGAGGCCAACGCCAAGAAGCTGGCCGGCAACTGACGTTGTAGTTCGGCTTTTCGAAGGGCCGTTCCTCCTTTGTGGAGGGACGGCCCTTCGGGCGTTTTCGGGGTTGCGTGGGCTGGTGTGCATGGGCGGTGTCGAGCCGGGTCATGTCATCGCCGCTTCGCGACGATCGCGATTGGGGCTTGACTTCGGGGCCCTTGCGAGGCCTTTCTCGGCCTGGTAAAGGCCGGTCTGTGAAGCCGGCCGAGTGGTCAAGTTTAAGGCCTCGCACCCGAAGTCAAGCCCCAATCGCCGTCGGGGTTGAGTCATTACCGCTGCTCAGAGTGGTTGAGGTAGGACGCCTCGGCTTCGCCATTGCGTTGGACGGCACGCCGCAACCCCCCAAACACTCCGGTACCTGAACCAACGCCATCGCCACGTGTCGCCGTCACAGGCCACCACCCGCCCTTTCACCGCCACCCCACCTGTCGCCACCACGGCTGCCGGCAGGCGGGATGTGCGCCGCCGCACGACCATCCGCTTTCCGGTCACCGGAAACCGCCCTCCCGATCCAGGCCTCCTCCGCCGCACGATGCACGGCATCACCAGGTCCTCAGCGAGGAGGAGAAGCGCGTGAACAAATGGGTGCTGCCGCTGTGCTGGACCGCTGTCCTGCTCGACGGCTTCGACCTCGTGGTGCTCGGCACGGTGATTCCGGTGCTGTTGCAGGACGGGCTGCTCACCACGGCGAGTGCGAGCGTGGTGTCCACGGCCGGGCTGGTCGGGATGATGCTCGGCGCGCTCGTGATCGGGACCGTCACCGACGTCATCGGGCGGCGCAAGGTGATGATCTACGCGGTGGCCGGGTTCTCGGTGTTCACGCTGGCCTGTGCGTTCGCTCCGGACGCGACCACGTTCGGGGTGCTGCGGTTCCTCGCCGGGCTCGGGCTCGGCGGGTGTCTGCCCACCGCCATCGCGTTGGTCAACGAGGCGCGGCCTCAGCAGGGCGGGCGGGCCACCACGCTCATCATGACCGGGTACCACGTCGGTGCGGTCATCACGGCGTTGCTGGGGATCGTGTTGATCCCTGAGCTCGGGTGGCGGTCGTTGTTCGTGGTGGGTGCGTTGCCCGCGTTGGTGCTGATTCCGTTGATGGTCAAGCACTTGCCGGAGACCGCCACGCGCAAGGCGCCCGCGTTGGAAGCCGTCGGGTCGTTGTTCCGGCCCGGGTTGCGGAAGGCGACCGTCGCGTTCTGGGTGGCCTCGTTCATGGGGCTGTTGCTCGTGTACGGGCTCAACACGTGGTTGCCGCAGATCATGCGCAGCGCCGGGTACGAGCTCGGGACGGCGCTGGCGTTGTTGTTGACGCTGAACATCGGTGCTGTCGTGGGACTTCTGGTCGCCGGTGCGGTTGCCGACCGGGTCGGGATCCGGCCCGCGGCCATCGGGTGGTTCGCCGGAGCCGTGGTGTTCCTGGCTTTGCTGAGCATCAAGTTGCCCGGGGCCGGGGTGTATGTGGCCGTGTTCCTGGCCGGATGCTTCGTGTTCAGCGCGCAGGTGCTCGTTTACGCCTATGCGGGGCGGGTTTACGAGGAGAACCGCGCTACCGGCATCGGGTGGGCCGCTGGCGTCGGACGGCTTGGTGCGATCAGTGGGCCGTTGCTCGGCGGTGCGTTGCTCACGGCTGGATTGGCGCACCCGTGGGGCTTCTACGCGTTTGCGTTCATTGCGGCGTTGGGTGCAACGGCCGTTGGTGCGATTGGGCTGAAGGCGAAATCGGTCGTCGAGCCCGCCGGGTGATGGCAAGGTCAGGTGCATGGCCCGACATGCTCCGCACGCCGACCCCGGCACGCCCGACGTCCGCTCGCCCGCGCGGTACCTGTGGTGGCTCGTCGTCGCGCAGCGCCGGCGGGTGCTGGCCGGGGCGTGGTGGGGCTCGTTGTGGATGTGCGGGCTGATCCTGCCGCCGTACCTCATCTCGCAGGCCATTGAGGACGGTCTGCGGGGCGGTGATCGCGCCGCGCTGGTGTGGTGGTGCGTGGCGCTGGTCCTCACCGCCGCCGCGCTGGCGCTCGTCGGGATAGCGCGGCACAGCACGATGACGTTGGTGCGCACGGATGCCGCTCTCAGGACGGCGCAGGTCGTCGTCCGGCACGTCACGCGGCTCGGTGGGGTGGTGCGGCGGAAGCTGTCCACCGGGGAGCTGACGTACCTGCAGAACGGTGACACGCAGCGGATCGCGCACGCGCTCACCAGCACCGGGCCCGGCGTCGGGGCGGTGGTCGCGTACGCCGTCACGGCGGTGCTGCTGGTGCGGATCTCACCGGTCGTCGCCGTCGTCGTGCTCCTCGGCGTGCCGGTGCTCGCACTGGTGACGGGGCCGGTGTTGCAGCGGCTGCACGCGGTGGAGTCCGGCTACCGGCACAGCGTCGGGGAGCTGAGTTCGCGGGCGGGCGACATCGTGGGCGGGTTGCGGGTGCTGTCCGGGATCGGCGGGAAGCCGGCGTTCGAGGAGCGCTTCCGGCGCATGTCGCAGGACGTGCTGCGGGACGGGTACCGGGTGTCGACCTGGCTCAGCTGGGTCCAGGCGCTCACGTGGGGGTTGCCCGCGCTGTTCCTCGCGGTGGTCACGTGGATCGTGGCGCGGCTGGCGGTGAGCGGCGCGATCTCGGTCGAGGAGATGATCGCGGTCTACCTGTACGTCACGACGCTGATCGTGCCCGTCAGCTTCTTCGTCGAGGGCGCGGACACGATCCCGCGTGCACTGGTGTCGGCGCGGCGGGTCGTGGACGTGCTGCGGCTGCGGCCCGACGAGGAGGACGGCGGAGCCGGGCCGCTCGAGGTGAAGACCGGCGCGCTCACGGTCGTGGTGTCGGCCAACGCCGCGCTGGCGAGGGACGCGGTCGACCGGTTGCCGGGGGTGGTGGCGGACAACGACGACTACCTGTTCCCCGGGACGGTGCGCAAGGCGGTGTCGGTCACCGAGCACGACGACAGGGCGCTCGACGAGGCGCTGTGGGCGGCGGCCGCGGTGGACGTCGTGGAGGCGATGCCCGACGGGCTCGACTCGCGCCTGGAACCGCAGGGGCGCAACGTGTCCGGTGGTCAGCGCCAGCGGTTGCGGCTCGTGCGGGCCCTGCTGAGCGAGCCGGAACTGCTCGTGCTGGTCGAACCGACCTCGGCGCTCGACGCGGTGACCGAGGCGGCGGTCGCGAGACGGGTGCGGGAGAGGCGGTCCGGGCGGACCACCGTCGTTGTCTCGTCCTCGCCGCTGTGGGCGGGGCAGGCGGACCAGGTCGTGCACCTGGAGACCGGCCGGTGAGCGAGCTGCCGATCGCCGGCCGCCGTGAGGTGCGGCAGGCGGCCGTGAGGCTGTTGCGGGGCGAACGGCGGGCGCTGGCCGTGGTGCTCGCGCTCACCGCCCTCACCGCGGCGTCGGGACTCGTCGGGCCGTACCTCCTGGGCAAGATCGTCGGTGGGATAGAAGGCGGCGGCCTCACCACGTCCACTGTGGACAGGTTCGCCCTGGGGGTCCTCGGTGCGGCCGTCGCGCACCTGCTCCTGGTGCGGTACAGCGCTTTGCGGTCCGCGCGGCTCGGTGAGCGGTTCCTGGCCTCGCTGCGGGAGGAGGCCGTGACGCGCACGCTCGCGTTGCCGGCACGGGTGGTCGACCGGCTGGGCACCGGCGACCTGCTCACCCGCATGACGAGCGACATCGGCACGGTCGGGCAGGCGTTGCGGGACAGCGTGCCGGAGGTCCTCACGGGCCTCGTGCACCTCGTGGTCGTGTATGTGGCCCTCTTCCTGCTCGATCCCGTGCTGGGTCTCGCCGCGCTGGTGGGCATGCCTTTCGTGGCGTGGGTGCTGCGCTGGTACCTGGTCCGTGCGCGCGACGCGTACCTGGTGGAGAGCCAGGCGGCCAGCGACGTGGCGGAGATCTCGGCCGCGGTCGGTGAGGGCAGTAGGACGATCGAGACCTACGGGCTGCGGGACCGGCTCGTGGCGGTCGCGGAAGGGGCGATCGCGCGGTCGTTCCGCGCGAGGATGCGGACCTTGCGGCTGCGGAACGTGCTGTTCCCCGTCGTCAGCTTCGTGAGCGCCGTGCCGACGGCGTTGGTGCTGCTGATCGGTGGCCTGTTCTACCCGGCGGACGGTGCCGGCATCGAGGTCGTCGTCACCGGAAGTCTCTACGTGTGGCGGCTCATCGAGCCGTTGGAACGGGTCATGCTGTGGGTCGAGTTCCTGCAGCGGGGTGCTGCGTCGTTCGCGCGGGTCGAAGGCATCGGGGTCCAGGTCGAACCCGCGCCCGCCGTCGGGGAACCGGACGGTGACCGCGTCGAGGTGAGCGGCGCCCGGTACTCCTATGTGGACGGCCACGAGGTGCTGCACGGCGTCGACCTGGTGGTGCAGCAGGGAGAACGGCTGGCGATCGTCGGCGTCTCGGGTGCGGGCAAGTCGACGCTGGGAAGACTGATCGCCGGTGTCGACCGGCCTGCCGAGGGGTCGGTGCTCGTCGGGGGAGTGCCCGTCGCGGATCTGGTGGCGGCGGGGGAACAACGCATCGTGCTGGTGACGCAGGAGCATCACGTCTTCATCGGCACGGTGAGGGAGAACCTCGCCATGGCGGCCCCGGACACCGGGGACGACCGGCTGCTCGAAGCGTTGCGCACGGTGGGCGCGAGCTGGTTCGACGAGTTCCCCGAAGGGCTGGACACGCAGCTCGGTGCGGGCGGGGTGGAGCTCGATCCCGCGCAGGCGCAACAGCTCGCACTCGCACGGGTCGAGGTCGCGGACCCGCACACGCTGGTGCTGGACGAGGCGACGTCCTCGCTCGACCCGGCCACGGCCAGGCAGGCGGAGCGCGCGATCGCGGCCGTGCGCGAGAACCGCACGGTGATCGCGATCGCGCACCGCCTGCAGACCGCGCGGGACGCCGACCGGATCGCGGTCGTCGACGCGGGGCGGATCGTGGAGCTGGGCTCCCACGCCGACCTGGTGGCCAGAGAGGGGGTCTACGCGACGCTCTGGCGTTCGTGGCACGGCTAGTCGTACCCGGCCGGACATTGGTGACGGTGTGTCACGGCTGTGCGCTCACCGCTGGGTCTGCCGCTTCTGCGACGAGGCCACAGCAGACACCGAACACCTGCTAGGGAAGCGGCACCACCGTGGGAGTTCCGTTCCGCACGACCGTGACCTCGGTCGTGCCCGCGGGCGCCAGCCAGACGTTCTCGCGCTGCTCCGGCCCGATCAGGGTGCCGGCGTCGGCGACGATCGTGCCCTGCCCGTCGGGCAGCGCGAGCCGGACGGGGGCCACGGTGTCCTTGACCGCGGGCCCGCCGACGACGCCGGCGCTGAACGTGCCCTGGGCCGTGTACAGGGCGCCGTAGAGCTGGCCGAAGGCCTCGAAGGCCATCGCGAACCGTCCGTCCGGCGTCCACGCGCAGGCCTCCCAGCTGCCGGCGGCGTCGAAGCCGACCAGGAAGTCGAGCAGGGCGCGCCTCTGCAGGTCCTCCTGCACCTGCGCGGGGGAGTGGGTCGGCGGGGCGGACTCCGCCTTGCAGTTCACCGTCGACCAGCCGAGCCCGGAACGCGGGAGGAAGGCCCTGCCCTGTCCGGTTTCGGCCTTCGACCGGACGGGCTGCGCGGTGAAGTCGTCCGGACGGGGAGGGGAGTCGGCGCGCACGAAGACCGGTTTGCTCTGCGGCCGCGCGGACACCACCGCGACCCCCGCCGCGTCGGCCGCGACCTCGCGCCACTCGCGGGACAGCCGGTTGTCCTGGCCGCGCACGGGGTCCTGCGACAGGAAGAGCCTCTTGCCGAGGCTCAGCACGACCTGCGTGCCGCTGGGGGAACCGAGGTCGTACCGGCCGCGCTCCTCGCCCGGTTCGATCACGACCTCGCGGTCCACGACCTTGCCCATCGCGACCAGGCCGACGAGCGGTTTGGGCTCGGGCACTCCGCTCACCTGGACAGGCTGGACGACCACCGCGGCCGGGCCGTCCTCGGTGGTGCCGATCCAGTACACGTGCGAGGCCATCGAGAAGTCCGTGATGCCCTCACCGACCGTCGGCGACTTCTGTGCGTTGTGCCACACGTCGAGTGCGCGGTCCACGTCGTCCTTGCTGGAGGACAGGTCGCCGGCCGTAGGAGCGGTCAGTCGTGCATCGATGCCGGACGCGCGGTCGTCGGAGGAGGGGCGCGTCAGCACGACCCCCGCGGTCGCACCGGCCACCAGCGCCACCACCGCGGTCAAGGTCACCAGCTTGCGGGTCTGCCTCCGCCGTCCCCCGGCCATCACGTCCCCCACGAATCCCGGTCGCACGTCCAGTCCCGCCGTCGCGGTCTCCATCGCCTGCTTCAGTTCCACGTCAGCACCTGCTCACCCATGAGTTCCCGCATGCGGGCGAGGCCGCGCGAGGTCTGGCTCTTCACCGTGCCGAGGCCGCAGCCGAGCACGCGGGCCGTCTCGGCCTCGCTGAGGTCGTCGAAGAACCGCAGCACCAGGACGGCCCTCATCCTCACCGGCAGCCGGGCCAGCGCGCGCACGACGCTGTCCGCGTCCACGACCTGCTGTTCGTGGCCCGGGGCCGGGGGCACGGTCCCCAGCTCCAGCGGTGCCTCCGGCTTGCGGGAACGCCGGCGCCAGCGGTTCGCGGCCGCGTTGGCCAGCGCCGCGCGGGCGTACGCCTCCGGCGAGGACCTGATGCGGCGCCACTTGCCGTACATGCTCATCAGGACGTCCTGCAGAATGTCCTCTGCGGCGCCTTTGTCGCCGCCGCACAGCAGGTATGCCGTGCGCAGCAGTGCCTGCGAACGCAACGCCACGAAGTCTTCGAAGTCCTGCATGTCCCCCCTTCGGCGGTCGTCGAAGGTACTGACACCGGGCGGGGCGGCAAGGTTGTCAGGCGACCGTTTAGACTCAGTTCGACTCCAGACGACGAGGGAGATACGCGTGGCCGAGATGACCGTTGAACTGGTCGCCGTTGAACGCCGCCTGTGGTCCGGTAAGGCCACCTCTGTTTCGGCACAGACGACCGAGGGCGAGATCGGCATCCTGCCCGGTCACGAGCCCGTTCTCGGCCAGCTGGTCGAGGGTGGCGTGGTGCGTGTGCGCACGACGGACGGTGGCCTGGTCACCGCCGCTGTGCACGGTGGCTTCCTCTCCGTGACCGGCACCGGCGTTTCCATTCTCGCCGAGGACGCCGAGCTCGCGGGCGAGATCGACGTGGACGCGGCGCGCACGGCGCTGCAGGACGCGGACGACGCAGAGCGCGCACGGGCGGCAGCGCGCGTGCGGGCCGTGGAACAGTCGGCCTGAGACCGGGCACGAGGCCGCAGCCGTGGGGATCACCGAGATTGCCGGCCTGATCCTTCTTGGGGTGGCGATCGTCATCACCTACTTCGCCTGGCGCCGGATCCGGCTGCTGCGCGAGGGCGGTGTGCACGTCGCCCTGCGCAGTCAGTTCGACGATCGCGGGCGTGGCTGGCACCTGGGCGTGGGGCACTACCGGGGCGACAAGTTCGCCTGGTTCCGGGTGCTGTCGCTCGGGTCGGGTCCGAACCAGCTGATCTCGCGGGACGGGCTGGAGATCGACGCCCGGCGGGAGCCGACCGGGCCCGAGGCCTATGCGATGCCCGTGGGGGCGACGGTGCTGCGGTGCCGGTCGGCCTCCGGTGAGGTCGAGATCGCGATGGGGCCGGACGCGTTGACGGGGTTCCTTTCCTGGCTCGAGTCCGCGCCTCCGGGCCGATCGATCCCCTGGGCTTCCTGAACACCGCGAAGGGCGCGTTCCACCTCGGAACGCGCCCTTCGTCGTCAGGCGTTGCCGCCCGGCTGCCACAGCACGTCGCCGTCCGGGTTCGCCACCCGGGCCAGGATGAACAGCAGGTCCGACAGCCGGTTCAGGTACTTGGCCGTCAGGACGTTCGTGTGCTCGGCGTCGTCCTCGATCAGCGCCCAGGCCCGGCGTTCCGCCCGGCGGGCGATGGTGCGGGCCTGGTGCAGCAGGGCCGCTCCCGGCGTGCCGCCGTTGAGGATGAACGAGTCGAGCTTGCCCAGTCGTTCGTTGAACCTGTCGCAGTAGCCCTCCAGGCGGTCCACGTAGGCCTGGGTGATGCGCAGGGGCGGGTACTGGGGGTCGGGGACGATCGGGGTGCAGAGGTCCGCTCCGACGTCGAAGAGGTCGTTCTGCACCTTGCGGACCACGTCGTGGACGTCCTCAGCGAGGTTGCCGAGGGCCAGAGCGACGCCGAGGGAGGCGTTCGTCTCGTCCACGTCCGCGTAGGCCTCGATGCGTGGTGAGGTCTTCGGGACGCGCGAGAAGTCGCCGAGGCCGGTCGTGCCGTCGTCGCCGACTCGGGTGTAGATCTTGGTGAGATGTACCGCCATGGCTGGCACTTTAAGGCCGTACGTAGGATTGCCGCGTGAGCGAGCATTTCCGGGTACACGGTGGCGCAAGGCTGGTCGGCGAAGTTGATGTCGTCGGCGCCAAGAACAGCGTGCTCAAGCTGATGGCGGCCGCCCTCCTGGCCGAGGGCACGACGACCATCACGAACTGCCCGGACATCCTCGACGTGCCGTTGATGGCCGACGCGCTGCGCAGCCTCGGGTGCGAGGTCGAGCTCGAAGGCGACGTGGCGAGGATCACGACGCCCGCCGAGCTGAGTCACCGGGCCGACTCCGAGGCCATGGGCAAGCTGCGGGCCTCCATCTGCGTGCTCGGGCCGTTGGTCGGGCGCTGCAAGCGTGCCGTGGTGGCGTTGCCCGGTGGTGACGCGATCGGGTCGCGGCCGCTCGACATGCACCAGAGCGGTCTCGAGAAGCTCGGTGCGACCACGTGGATCGAGCACGGTTGCATCGTCGCCGAGGCCGAGGGGCTGCACGGCACGCAGATCTGGCTCGACTTCCCCAGCATGGGCGCGACCGAGAACATCCTGATGGCGGCCGTGCTGGCCAACGGCACGACGGTCATCGACAACGCCGCCCGCGAGCCCGAGATCGTCGACCTCTGCCTGATGCTCAACCAGATGGGTGCGAAGGTCGAGGGCGCCGGCACGTCCACGCTCACCGTGCACGGCGTCACGGAGCTCAAGCCGACCGAGCACCGCGTGATCGGTGACCGGATCGTGGGCGCCACCTGGGGCTTCGCCGCCGCCATGACCCGTGGTGACGTCCGGGTGCGCGGCGTGAACCCGCACCACCTCGACCTGGTGCTCGAGAAGCTGCGCATGGCGGGCGCCGAGGTCACCGTCTACGAGGGTGAGGACGAGGGCTTCCGCGTCGTCATGGAGGGCCGCCCCAAGGCCGTCGACTTCGTGACGCTGCCCTATCCCGGGTTCGCCACGGACAACCAGCCGTTCGCGATCGCGCTGTCGACGGTGTCCGAGGGCACCTCGATGATCACCGAGAACCTGTTCGAGTCCCGGTTCCGGTTCATCGACGAGATGATCCGCCTCGGGGCCGACGCGCGCACGGACGGGCATCACGCCGTCATCCGCGGCATCGAGAAGCTGTCCAGCGCGCCGGTGTGGGCGTCGGACATCCGCGCCGGTGCCGGGCTCGTGCTGGCCGGTCTGTGCGCGGACGGGGCCACCGAGGTCTACGAGATCTTCCACATCGAGCGCGGCTACCCCGGGTTCGTCGAGAACCTCCGCAAGCTGGGTGCCGACGTGGAGCGCGTCAGCTCTTGAGCACGAGCCGCGCGTTCGGGACGTCCTGCGGCCAGACCATCACCTGGTAGGGGGCGTTCCGCGAACGCGTGGCCCGCACACCGTTCTTCTTCAGCTTCTGCACGAGGACCTTCGCGGCCTCCTCGGTGGGCACGACCGCCACCTCGCTCAGCAACCCGAAGTCCGTGCCGTCCAGATCCGGCACGGGCCGCCTGTCGTTGCCCGCGAAGTACCGGAGCGTCAGCGCCAGCAGTGCGAGCGCGCCGAACACGACGACCGTCTGGTAAATCCCCGTCACCTCTCCATCATGCGCCCATTGGTCTCGATTCAGTGAGCAAGCGCACGCGCAGCAATGGTTACCGGCCAGTACGCTCCGGAGAACGACGATGTGGGAGGTTGCTGTGCCGTATCCAGCTGACCGCGAACGCGACCGCCCCTGGGTGATGCGGACGTACGCGGGTCACTCCTCGGCAGCGGCGTCCAACGCGCTCTACCGCCGGAACCTCGCCAAGGGCCAGACGGGCCTGTCCGTGGCGTTCGACCTGCCCACGCAGACCGGCTACGACCCCGACGACGAGCTCGCGAAGGGTGAGGTCGGCAAGGTCGGCGTGCCCATCAGCCACCTCGGCGACATGCGGCAGCTCTTCGACCAGATCCCGCTCGGCGGCGCCAACACGTCGATGACGATCAACGCGACGGCCATGTGGCTGCTCGCGCTCTACGTCACCGTGGCCGAGGAGCAGGGCGCCGACCCGTCCGCCCTGGCCGGCACGACGCAGAACGACATCATCAAGGAGTACCTGTCCCGCGGCACGTACGTGTTCCCGCCGGGACCGTCGCTGCGGCTGATCACCGACATGGTCGCGTGGACCGTGTCGAACGTGCCGAAGTGGAACCCGATCAACATCTGCAGCTACCACCTCCAGGAGGTCGGCGCGACGCCGGCGCAGGAGGTCGCGTACGCGATGTGCACGGCGATCGCGGTCCTCGACTCGGTGCGCGACTCCGGTCAGGTGCCGCAGGAGAAGTTCGGTGACGTCGTCGCCCGCATCTCCTTCTTCGTGAACGCCGGTGTGCGGTTCATCGAGGAGATGTGCAAGATGCGCGCGTTCGCCCAGCTGTGGGACGAGATCACGCGCGAGCGCTACGGCGTCGAGAACCCGAAGCACCGCCGGTTCCGCTACGGCGTGCAGGTCAACTCGCTGGGCCTCACCGAGGCGCAGCCCGAGAACAACGTCCAGCGCATCGTGCTGGAGATGCTCGCCGTCTCGTTGTCCCGCAACGCCCGTGCGCGCGCCATTCAGCTCCCGGCGTGGAACGAGGCCCTGGGCCTGCCACGCCCGTGGGACCAGCAGTGGGCGTTGCGCATGCAGCAGGTGCTCGCCTACGAGACGGACCTGCTGGAGTACGAGGACATCTTCGACGGCTCACCGGTCATCGAGGCGAAGGTGAACGAGATCCTCGCCGGTGCCCGCGAGGAGATCGACCGCGTGCAGGCGATGGGCGGCGCCGTCGCGGCCGTCGAGTCCGGCTACATGAAGTCCCAGCTCGTGTCCTCCCTGGCGGACCGGCGTCGTCGCGTCGAGTCCGGCGAGGAGGTCGTCGTCGGTGTCAACAAGTTCGACACGACCGAGCCGTCGCCGCTGCAGGCCGAGGGCGCGAACGCCATCGAGACCATCGACCCGATCGTCGAGATGCACGCCGTCGAAGCGATCCAGCAGTGGCGCGCGAACCGCGACAACTCCGCTGTCGAAGCGGCGTTGGACGCGCTGCGCGAGGCCGCGAAGACCGACCAGAACCTCGTGGAGGTGACGCTGGCGTGTGCGCGCGCAGGCGTGACCACGGGCGAGTGGTCGCAGGCGTTGCGTGAGACGTTCGGCGAATACCGTGCCCCCACAGGCGTTTCCGGCGCCTCGGCCTCGGGCGAGGCGGGCTCGGAGATCGCCCGCGTGCGCGACCGCGTGCGGTCCACCGGCGACGACCTGGGCGAGCGGCTGCGCATGCTCGTCGGCAAGCCGGGCCTCGACGGCCACTCCAACGGCGCCGAGCAGGTCGCCGTGCGGGCCCGCGACGTCGGCTTCGAGGTCGTCTACCAGGGCATCCGCCTGACGCCGTCGCAGATCGTCGCGGCGGCCGTGCAGGAGGACGTGCACGTCGTCGGTCTCTCGATCCTCTCCGGTTCGCACCTGGAGGTCGTGCCCGCGGTGGTCGACGGCCTGCGCGCGGCGGGCGCGGGGGACATCCCGGTGATCGTCGGCGGCATCATCCCGCCGGACGACGCGGCCAAGCTGCGCGAGCGCGGGGTGGCGCGGGTGTTCACGCCCAAGGACTACGAGCTGACCGAGATCATGGACGAGATCGTCACCGTGATCCGGGAGGTCCACGGCCTGAGCTGATCATTCGGTGCGTAACGAATCCCAGGCCTGAGCAGAAAGTCCCCGTAGATCTTTCACATGCGGGGAGGCGTCCGATGAAGGTGGAGCTCGCGGAGCTGATCAGCCAGCTGCGTGCCGAGTTGACCGAGGCGATGCGCGCCGGTGAGAACGAGGAACTGCGCTTCGAGGTCGGGCCGGTCGAGCTGGAGCTGACCGTCGAGGTCACCAAGGAGGCCAAGCCGGGCGCGAAGGTCAAGTTCTGGGTGGTCGAGCTGGGCGCCGACGTCACCGCTGGGTCGAGCACGACGCAGACGATCAAGCTCGTGCTCGACCCGCGCCGCAAGGGACAGACCGGCAAGGTCGAGATCTCCGGCGGCGAGGTGGCGGACGAGAAATGACCGGGGCGCCGCTCGACCGTTCCCGGGTCGCGGAGCTGATCGTGACCCGGGACGGCGAACGGCAGCGCGGCTCCGGTTACCGCGTGCGCACCGATGCCGTGCTGACCGCGGCGCATGTGGTCGATGGCGCGTCCTCCGTGCGCATCCGGTTCGAACCCGATCTTCCCGGCGAACGCGTCGTCGACGCAGTCTCCTGGTGGTCAGACCCGGTGTCGGACATAGCCGTCGTGACGATCGAGGCGGAAGATCCCGTGTCACCGGTCAGCTTCGGCCGCATCGAGAACCGCGCCGCCGTGCTGGCGGTCGAGGCCGTCGGGTTCCCGCTGTGGAAGATGCGCGCGGACGCCGCCGGTCTGAAGTACCGCGATTCGTGCCACGCGAGCGGAACCGTGGCCGTCCTGTCGAACTGGCGGGAGGGCACCCTGGAGGTCGTGGTTGAGCCGGCCGGTTCGTCCGACGGTGATTCCTCGCCCTGGCAGGGGATGTCGGGATCGGCGCTGTGGTCGGGCGGCCACGTCGTCGGCGTCATCGCGAAGCACCACCCAGGAGACGGACTCGGCAGGCTCGCGGCCGCCCGTGTCGACCTGGCACTGGACCGGGTCGATCCAGATCAGGGCACTCCGCTGAGGGACGTGCTGCGCGTGCCCGCCCCGTTGCCGGGCGTGCTGCCTCCCGCCCGGTCGGCGTTGATCACGAACGCCTACCAGGCCCTGGTCGCAGAGGCCGCGCCCCAGCACCTCCACGACCGCAACTGGGAGCTGGGCGAACTGGTCCGGTTCTGCGCGGGCGACGAGCCGTACGCGTGGTGGCACGCGGGTCCGTGGGCGGGCAAGTCCGCGCTGCTCGCGTGGTTCGCCCAGCATCCTCCGGACGGCGTGGACGTGGTGTCCTTCTTCGTCACCGGCCGCTGGGCGGGGCAGTCCGACAGCGACGCCTTCACCGAGGCGCTGATCGACCAACTCGCCGCGCTCGTGGGCGAACCCCCGAACCAGGCACTGGAAGCGCGCGCCCGCCGCGGCCACACACTGCGCCTGCTCAACACCGCGGCCGCCGCCTGCGCCGCCACCGGCCGCACGCTGCTGCTCGTCGTCGACGGCCTGGACGAGGACACCAGCCGGGCCGAAGGGCTGGACCGCCCCAGCATCGCGAGCCTGCTCCCGCGCCGGTTGCCCCGCTCGGTCCGCGTGCTCGTGGCGAGCCGCCCGCACCCCGAGCTGCCGGACGACGTCGTCGGCGACCATCCGCTCAGGACGGTCGTGCCACGCCTTCTGAGGGATTCGCCCTACGCCAAGAACCTGGAGGGCGAGGCGAAGCGCGAACTCACCACCCTGCTCGCCAAACCCGGTCTGCAACGCGACGTGCTGGGCCTCATCACCGCATCCGGCGGTGGTCTCACCCAACGCGATCTGGAAGAGCTCACCGGCCGCCCGCGCTACGAACTGGACGCGCTCTTCGGAGGCATGCTCGGCCGCAGCGTCGGCGCCCGCGCAGGCAGGGACCCAGCGGAGCGCGTGTACCTCTTCACCCACGACACCCTGCGTGAGCAGGCCGAGCACAAGTACGGAACCGGTCTCGCCGCCTACCGCGAGCAGTTGGACGCGTGGGCGGAGCGGTACCGGGCGGACGGGTGGCCCGAGCACACGCCCGTCTACCTGTTCCGCGGCCATCCCCGGTTGCTCGCGGCTCTCGGCGACACCGACCGGATGGTGGCGCTGGCGGTCGACCGGCCGCGCCACGACCGCATGCTGTTGCTGACCGGTGCGGACTCGCTGGCGCTGACGGAGATCGTCTCGGCAATCGGTCTTCTCGCCCGCGCACCGGAGCCCGACCTGTTGACCATGCTGCGGGTGGCGGCGGCCCGCACGGAACTCGGAGCCCGCAACCAGGGCATCCCTGCCGAACTGCCTGGTGTCTGGGCCCGCATCGGTCACGTCGACCGGGCGATCGCCCTGGCCGAGAGCTTCACGTCGGAAATGCTGCGCGCGAAGGCGTTGGCGGGCATCGTGTCGGCCCTCGTCACCCGAGACGACCTCCGCCTGGTGCCCCGTCTCGCCGACGAAGCGGAACGGCTGGCCAGAAGAACGGGTAATCCGCTCACACTCCACGAGACGCTGGCCACCCTGGCGATGGCGTTCGCGGGTGGTGCGGAAGACGAAAAAGCGCTCCGCTTCGCCGCGGAGATCCACGCCAACGTGCCTCTGCTCGGAGACTCCTACCTCCACGACGTGTCGCTGGGGCACCTCGTCCGAGTCGCCTGCGCACGAGGTGACCACGACCAGGCTCTGGCTCACATCGCGGCCATGAGCTCCGACTACCAGCAGAGCGCGACCTGCGAGGAGAGGGCGCTGGTCGCGATACGAGCCTCGGACGACGCCCTGGCCTCGCGTTTCCTGCGGGCGATGACGGATTCCTACTATCGCTCCCGTTCGCTGAAACTGCTCCTCTCCGAGGTGCGGCACGACGCCCAGCGAACGCTGGGTTTGCTCCGGGAGGCGGACGAGAAGCTGCGCGAACACCGGTTGCGCGCCCTTGGCGTCGCGGCTATGGCGGCCGGTGATGACGACAGCGCGGTGGTGTACGCGTTGGCGTGCAACGATCCTGACGAGCTGCTCGCAGATCTGGTGGAGCAGGCCGTGGACGAGGGCGATGTGACGCGCGCTTCCCGGTGCGCTGATGAGATCTCGGGACCGGCGCTGCGCGCGATGGCGTGGTGCGAGCTCGCCACCATGTGCGCCAAAGCGGGGGAGATGGAGCGGGCGGCAGGACTGATGGCCTCGGTGAAAGCCTTGCTCCCCGACCTCGAAAAGCCGGAGGACCAGGCACGCGTCCTCGTCGGACTGGCCAGGATCGCGTGTGTGACGGGTGGGACGGGTCAGGTCGGACGGCTGTCGGCGCAGGCGGACGAGCAGGCGGCGACGATCGAGGACCCGCTCGTCCGCGTTCAGACGCTCAGCGCCATGGCGGCGGTGGCCTCGTTGTGCGGCGACCGGGACCGGTACGTCGGGCTGATGGACCTGGCGGAGGCCGTCGCGGGGCCGGTCATCGGGCAGACCCGTGACATGCGGCCTCTGCTGGATCTCGCCCATGTCGCCGCTGACGTGGAGGACGACGCACGGGCGCGGCGGCTCGTGGGAAACGTGATCGACGAGTGGCGCTCCAGAATTCGTCTGTTCGGTGCCGCCCTGAGTGTCGTCGCGAAAATCGGAGCCGTTGATCTGGCACTGCGTCTGCTGGAGTTCGATGAGAAGACCGAGGTGGTTCATTCGTTGCTCGCCGCCGCGGTCTTCGCGGGTGACCGCGAGCGAGCTCACCAGATCATGGACGCCGCAGCCGGGAGACCGCTTCTTTCTGCGCGGCAAGAGCTTGTCGAACTGCTCGTGCAGTTGGAGGAGATCGACCTTGCGATCGTCGTCGCGAACAGCGGCGATCGGGTGTTCGACCGGAGCCAGCGCCTCATCGGTGCTGCGAAGGCCGCCATGGCGTTCGGCAAGGACGACCACGCGCGGTTGCTGATCACCGCCATCGGAACGGCGTACCACCAGAATCAGGTTCTCGGCGAGATCATCACCTCACTGGTGGACGAGGGGTGCTACGACCGGGCTGTTCACTACGTGAGTGCCCATGACGATGACCTCCGCCTTGCTGACCTGCTGACCGAATGCGCACTGACCGCTTGCCGCCGAGGTGAACTCGCCAGGGCGCGGACGTTCCTGGCCGCGGTGCCCATGAAGTCCAAGCGTTCGGCCGGGATGGCCGCGCTTGCCGCGGCTGTCGCCGCGTCGGGTGACTCCGAACGTGCTCGGGCGTTGTGCGTCGAGGCCGAGGAAGTCGTGAGGGACGACGTTGGCGGAGGCTTGCTGGACCAGGTGCACGGTGCTCTGGTGAAAGCACTCGACCTCGCAGGGGACGAGAGCCGTGCCGATCGGCACGCGTTGATTCCCAAGAGCGGCAACCTGCGGTTTCTCGCGTTGTCCGGCATGAGCCTCGCCGCGTTGGATCGCGGAGACGTCGCACGCGCCCAAGCGCTCGCCGCGGACGCGGCGAGGATCCGTGGTCGCGACGAGACGTGGGACCTTCAGCAAACGATCGAGTTCCTGCAACGCACGGGCGCTCGGGAGACCGTCGAACAGTTCGCCGCGGCGGTTGAAGCACTCACGCGTACCACCACTGACGAGTTCGACCGCCCACGCTACTGTTCGGTGCTGGCCAGGGCGTTGGCCACCCTGGGTCGGAGTGCGCAGGCATACGCGCTCGTGGACGAGATTCGCGGCGATGCCGACAAGTTCTACGCGCTGGCCGACATCGCGCGGATGGCGTCGGCCAGCCCCGTGGGTGACACCGCGCGAGCCGTCCTGACACAACTGGCACGAGGGGTTCTGGTCAACGGACAGGAGCTCTGGATCGAGGACTTGGTCAAGGCCCTGGTGTCGGCAGGCGAGAACGACCTCGCGTTGTCCCTGGTGGACGGCAGCACGGAGTCGATGAGGAAGTCGGTTGCGCTGCGTGCCGTGCCGAACGTCGCCCCGGACGACCTCAGGCAGCGTCATGACCTGACGGTTCGGTGTTTGGCCTCAGCCGCTGCAATCCCCAGCCCGTACTTCCGCGACGGGGTCTACCGCAACTTCGCGGCGATGCGCGACAAGGACGGCGAACACGCGGAAGCGTTGCGGATCGCGCAGCTCATCGACGATCCGGCGGTGCGGGAGGAGACGTTGCGGGACATCCGGTTGCGGGCCGTGGCGGACGGCAGGGAGACGACCGGATCCCGGAAGTTCGTGGCCGACGTGCTTGCCACGAAGGACTGGTCGAGAGCGCTCATTGCGCTCGGAAAGGTCGACCTACCGGTGCTCCAGCGGTTCGCGGACGAGATTCTGGGTTAGCGTCGATGCATGGTTGACGTTTCGCGGGACGGGTCGGTCGTCCGGATCACGATGAACCGCGCGGCCAGGCGCAACGCGCTGTCCGCGGAGCACCTCACCGAGCTGCTGGACGCGTTCCGCGAGGTCAGGGCGTCCGACGCGGCCGGGATCGTGCTGGCCGCCGAGGGGCCTGTGTTCTCCGCCGGCCACGACTTCGCGGACGTGCACGCACGGGACGAAGAGGGTGTTCGGCTGCTGCTGGAGCTGTGCACCGTGCTGATGAAGACCATCCAGTCCGCGCCGCAGGTGGTGATCGCGCGCGTGCAGGGGCTGGCGACGGCGGCCGGGTGTCAGCTGGTGGCGTCGTGCGATCTCGCGGTGGCGGCGGACACGGCCGGGTTCTCGTTGCCCGGTGGCAAGGCCGGCTGGTTCTGCCACACGCCCGCGGTGCCGGTGGCGCGGTCGATCGGGCGCAAGCGGTTGATGGAGCTCGTGCTGACCGGGGACGTGATCGACGCGGCCACGGCGGTGGAGTGGGGTCTGATCAACCGGGCGGTGCCCGCCGAATCCCTGGACGCCGAGGTCGACGATTTGCTGGCGAGGGCCACGCGGGGGAGCCGGGCCTCGAAGGCCATCGGCAAGCGGACGATCTACGCGCAGCTCGACCGGCCCGAGGCGGACGCCTACAAGGTCGCGCTGAACGTCATGGCCGAGACCTCCCAGTCCCCGTCAGCCAAAGAGGGACGGGCGTCGTTCCTGGAGAAGCGCCCTCCCGTGTGGCCCGACTAGTCGCGAGGAGCTTCAGCGCGTCTGCGTTCGGGCCCGGCTCGGCCTGGTAGATCACGAGGAACTGGCCGGGTGCCTCGCGCACGTCGAACGAGTGGTACCTCAGCTTGATCGAACCGACCGCGGGGTGCACGAACTCCTTGGCGTCCTGGGTCTTCCCGCGCACCTCGTGGTTCTCCCAGAGCTCCTCGAACACCGGGTTCCGGCGCAGTTCCGCGACCATCCGCCCGAGCCGTGCCGAGTTCGGGTCGGCCGTCAGCCGCAGGTTGCCGACCGTGCTCTGCGCGACCCAGTTCCAGCGCGGGTAGAAGCTCGTGGCGGCGGGGTCGAGGAACGCCATCCTGGCCAGGTTGTCGGCGGGCGCGAACGGTTCGTACAGGGCGTCGGCCAGCGCGTTCGTGGCCAGCAGGTCGAGGTAGGAGCTCATCACGAACGCCGGCATGTCGTGCATGCCGCTGATGAGCCGCCGCAGTTCCGGGCTCACCTTGTCGGTCGTGTGGCCCTCGTCCGCCACCACGCCGGCGAGGCGGTGCAGGTGCGCGCGGGCGTCGGTGTCGAGCTGCAGCGCGCGGCTGAGGGCGTCGAGGACCTGCGCCGACGGGTTGGTCTCGCGGCCCTGTTCGAGGCGGGCGTAGTAGTCGGCGCTCACCCCGGCGAGCACCGCGACCTCCTCGCGCCGCAGGCCTTTGACCTTGCGCTGGGTGTGACTCGGCAGGCCCGCGTCCTGGGGGTTGACGCGGGCGCGGTGTGCTTTCAGGAACTCGCCGAGCATGCCTGCGAGCCTAGGCGCCGGGGTCGTTCCCTGCCTGGGTGTGCCACTCCTAGGGAGAAGGTGTCCTGGTCGGACCTGGGTTGTGCGCCGAGTGTTGTGGCCATGAGCAAAGTCGTTCTGATCAGTGGAGCTTCCAGCGGTATCGGCGAGGCCACGGCCCGCGTTCTGGCCGCGGCGGGGCACAAGGTGTTCCTCGGTGCACGGCGCGAGGACCGGTTGAAGGCGCTGGCGACCGAGATCGGTGCCTCCTACGCGCCGCTGGACGTGACCTCGCGCGAGTCCTTCCAGTCCTTTGTGGATGCCGCCTTCGCCGAGCACGGCCGTGTCGACGTGCTGGTGAACAACGCGGGCGTGATGCCGTTGTCCCTCATGGACTCGTTGAAGGTCGACGAGTGGGACCGCATGGTGGACGTGAACATCAAGGGCGTGCTGAACGGCCTCGCCGCCGTGCTGCCCCTCTTCACCGGCGGCGGGCACGTCGTGAACGTCGCCTCGATCGGTGCGCACCTGGTCACGCCGACGGCCGCGGTGTACTGCGCGACCAAGTACGCGGTGTGGGCGCTGTCCGAGGGGCTGCGCCAGGAGCGCGACGACCTGCGCGTCACCGTGATCTCGCCCGGTGTCACGGAGTCCGAGCTGGCGGACACCATCACCGAGGACTACGCGGCGTCGTTCATGGACGAGTACCGCAAGAACGCGCTGCCCGCGTCGGCGATCGGTGACGCCATCGCGTACGCGATCTCGCAGCCGGAGTCCGTCGACGTCAACGAGATCGTGGTGCGGCCGGTGGCGACGCGCTAGGCGCCCGTCGTCGAGCCCGGCCGGAGGATCATCAGCACCGTCACGGTGGCCCACAGCAGGTTGAAGATCCCCGTGTACATCGCCAGGTGCTTGACGTCCTTGGTCTTCAGCGCCTTCTCCTGGCCGGGCAGGATCTTGAGGGCGAGCACGAACGCGGCGGCGGTGGTGAGCGCGATCGACACGACCACCCAGGGGTGGCCGGTCACGCCCATCACGCCGGCCGTCGCGAACCCGAAGACCGGCACCGAGATGCCGATGAGCGCGTAGACGCGGCAGATCCGGTGCAACAGCTCGGGGTTGCCGGCCGTGGTCACCGCCTTCGGGAACATGCTGGCGGCCACCGTCACCGGGCCGATGGCGATGATGGCCGCCAGGACGTGCAGCGAGAGGAAGAGCTTGCTCACGCGGCCCTCCACGCGGTGCCGCGCCGCTCGTGGGCGAACATCTCCTCGACCTCCAGGGCCTTCTGGGCGCCTGCCAGGCGTTCGAGCAGGTGCAGGCCGAGGTCGACGCCGGAGGTGACGCCGGCGGCGGTGACGAGGTCGCCGTCGTCGACCACGCGGGCGCGGACGGCGTTGACGCCCATGGCTTCCAGGGCGTGCAGGCCGAGGTGGTTGGTGGTGGCGTTGCGGCCCTTGATGAGCCCGGCGATGGCCAGCAGCAGCGAGCCACCGCATACGGTCGCGATGATCCCGCTCGTGTCCTTCAGCGCCGGACCGACCGTGGCGGCACCCGCGCTGAGCAGGGCGAAGATCTCGTCCTCCGCGTGGGCCGCCGCGCCGGGCACGACCACGAGGCCGACGGCCGGGTCGAGCCGGGCGGTCGCCTTCAGGGACAGCAGGTCCAGACCGGCGGGTACCTCGCGGTCTCCCTCGACGGTCACCAGTTCGGTCGGGATGCCGCCTGCGGTCAGCGTTTCGTACGGGCCGATCACGTCCAACGGGTCGAAGCCGTCGAACAACACCACTTGAGCTTTCACTGCGCCCACTCCTCGCGTCGGTGATCAAAACCGTAGGAGGGCCGGATCCCGTCGAGAACTGGCTGGAATGCCATGTTCCAACGGATTCTCGCCAGCTACGGTGGTGGACGTGCACGAGGTGGCGGTGGTGGCGATGGACAGCGTGGTCCCGTTCGACTTCGCGACGGGGGTCGACGCGTTCAACTGGGTCGGGCGGTACCGGGTGCGCGTCTGCGGTCCGAAGAGGACGGTCGACGCGGGCTGCTTCGAGATCAAGGTGCCGCACGGCCTGGAGTTGCTGTCCGAAGTGGACACGATCGTGCTGCCGGGCCACGACCCTGCGATGGTCGTGCCGCGGCCGCTGGTCGAGGCGCTGAGGAAGGCCGCGGCACGGGGCGCCCGGATCGCGTCGATCTGCACGGGCGCGTTCGTGTTCGCGGAGACCGGGTTGCTGGACGGGCTCCGCGTGACCACGCACTGGCTCGGCGCCGAGGAGCTGGCCGCGCGGTTCCCCGCGCTGGAGGTCGATCCGGACGTGCTCTACGTCGACAACGGCCAGTTCCTCACGTCCGCCGGTGCCGCGGCGGGGCTGGACCTGTGCCTGCACATGATCCGGCGCGACCACGGCTCGGCGGTGGCGGCCGACGCGGCGCGGTTCGCCGTGATGCCGCTGGAACGGGAGGGCGGGCAGGCGCAGTTCATCGTGACGCCACCCGTGGCGCCCCAGGGCGCGGAGCTCGAACCGCTGCTGCTGTGGATGGAGAGCAACGCGGCACGCGACCTGGCGTTGGAAGACCTGGCGCGGCAGGCGGGGATGAGCACGCGCACGCTGAACCGCAGGTTCCGCGAGCAGACCGGCACGACGCCGTTGCAGTGGCTGCACCGGGCACGGGTCCGCCAGGCGCAGCACCTGCTGGAGACGACGAAGGACCCGGTCGAGCTGATCGCGAGCAGGGTGGGATTCGGCTCGGCCACGGCGTTCCGCGACAGGTTCAAGCGGATCGCCGGCACCTCACCGCAGAGCTACCGCGCGGCTTTCCAGCGGAGTTAGGGCTGGGAGTGCTCGTGCAGCAGCAGGAGCGTGTACGCGGCGATCGACTGGGCGTCGGTGATCTCGCCCTTGGAGATCATCGCCTCGAACTCGGCGCGCGGGAACCACCGCGACCGCATGTCCTGCTCCTCGTGCTCCCGCTCGTGGAAGCCCTCCGTGAGCTGGGTCGCGAGGAACACCCGGCCGCGTTGCGACGACATGCCCGGCGCCACGTCGAGCAGGCCGAGCTCGATCATCTTCCCGGCCCGCAGCCCGGTCTCCTCGCGCAACTCGCGGGCGGCGAGCTGCAACGGGTCCGAGTCGGCGCGGTCCGGCGCGGTGCCCTGCGGGAACTCCCAGCGGCGCAGGCCGATCGGGTAGCGGAACTGCTCGACGAGCCGCACGCGTTCGCCGTCGAGCGGGATGACCAGCGCGAAGTCGGGCTTGTCGACCACGCCGTAGATGCCGCTCGATCCGTCCGCGCGCTGGATCTCGTCCTCGCGAACGGTCATCCACGGGTTTGCGTACACCTGACGGGTGCCGAGGCTTTCCACGCCACGGACCGTACCTAACGTCCGGATGCTGGACGCACCCCGTAGCCTGTCGCGGTGCGTCTCGTCATCGCTCGCTGCAAGGTCGACTACGTAGGCCGACTCACCGCCCATCTGCCGATGGCCCAGCGCTTGCTGCTCATCAAGGCCGACGGCTCGGTGTCGATCCACTCCGACGACCGCGCGTACAAGCCGTTGAACTGGATGAGCCCGCCCTGCTGGCTGATCGAGGACCCGGACATCTGGACGGTGCAGAACAAGGCGGGGGAGAAGCTGATCATCACCCTCGAAGAGGTCCTGCACGACTCCAAGCACGAGCTGGGCCCCGAACCGGGCCTGCAGAAGGACGGCGTCGAGGCCGACCTGCAGAAGCTCCTGGCCGAGCACGTCACCACCCTGGGCGACGGCTGGACCCTGGTGCGCCGCGAGTTCCCGACGCCGATCGGCCCGGTGGACCTGATGTGCCGCGACTCCGCGGGCGGCTCGGTCGCCGTGGAGATCAAGCGGCGCGGGGAGATCGACGGCGTCGAGCAGCTGACCCGGTACCTGGAGCTGCTGAACCGCGACCCGCTGCTGGCGCCGGTGCAGGGCGTGTTCGCGGCGCAGCAAATCAAGCCGCAGGCCCGCACGCTGGCGGAGGACCGCGGGATCCGGTGTGTGGTGCTGGACTACGACGCGTTGCGCGGGATCGAGCCGGACGAGTTCCGGCTGTTCTAGTCGAGGTCGCGGTAGTGGGGGAGGTGGACGAACTCGACCGCCTCCTTGAGTCCGCAGCCCAGTGCTGTACGGATCTGTTCGATCACCGCGACGGTGGTCTGCCTCGCCTCCATCGCTGGGCGGAGTTCGTCGCGGACGGACTGCGGCAGTGCGCGCCAGGTCCGCAGGATCCGGCACCAGGAGCAGGGTTCGCCGGACGTGCTGGCTTCGCCGCAGTCCGGGCAGGCGAGCTCGACGCCCGCGCGTTCCGCGGGCAGGCCGTCGACGAACTCGCGCGCGGCGGGACGGTGCTCGGTCACGTGATCAGTGTTGGGCCCGAGCGTGCTTCAGCGCACCCTTATTTCCCCACCTCCCGGCTTCAGTGAGCGACCCGGGTCACCTCGTGGTTTGGTGATCATCAACACGGGGTAAGACCCGCTGCACCTGGAGTAATGTCCTCTCCTGGTCTTTTCTGTTCGACTTTGTTCGAAGTTTGGGAGGTGGACGGTGTCGATCTTGGCCGAGGCGGACCTGCGGCTCGACGCGGGACCGATCGACTACGCGTTGCTCATCATCTACTTCGTGGTGGTTCTCGGCATCGGTGTGATGGCGCGACGATCCGTCTCCTCCAGCCTCGACTTCCTGCTGTCCGGGCGGTCGCTGCCGGCGTGGGTCACCGGTCTCGCGTTCATCTCCGCGAACCTCGGCGCGCTCGAACTGATGGGCATGACGGCCAACGGCGCGCAGTACGGACTGGCGACCGTGCACTACTACTGGATCGGCGCCATCCCCGCGATGGTGTTCCTCGGTCTGGTGATGATGCCGTTCTACTACGGCTCCAAGGTGCGCAGCGTTCCCGAGTTCATGCGCCGCCGGTTCGGCAAACCCGCCCACCTCGTCAACGCCATCAGCTTCGCCGTCGCGCAGATCCTGATCGCGGGCATCAACCTGTTCGCGCTCGCGGTGATCATCGACGCGCTGCTCGGGTGGCCGTTGCCGGTGTCGATCTGCGTCGCGGCCCTCGTGGTGCTCGCGTACACGACGCTCGGCGGTCTGTCCGCCGCCATCTACAACGAGGTGCTGCAGTTCTTCGTCATCGTGGCCGCGCTGGCGCCGCTGACGATCGTCGGCCTGATCAAGGTCGGCGGCTGGCAGGGCATCGTCGAGAAGGTCACCGACCAGGAGCAGCTGTCGGCCTGGCCCGCCACGGAGCTCACCGGCATCAACAGTCCGGTGTGGAGCGTCGTCGGCCTGGTGTTCGGTCTCGGGTTCGTGCTGTCGTTCGGTTACTGGACGACGAACTTCGCCGAGGTGCAGCGCGCGATGAGCGCCAAGTCGATGTCGGCGGCCAAGCGCACGCCGATCATCGGCGCGTACCCGAAGGCGTTGATCCCGGCGATCATCATCATCCCCGGCATCATCGCCGCGCTGATCGTGCCGGAGATGGCCCAGCTCAAGTCCGGTGACACGAGCGGTGGCGTGGCCTACAACGACGTGCTGCCGTTGTTGATGCGCGATCTGCTGCCCAACGGCATCCTCGGCATCGCGATCACCGGTCTGCTGGCGAGCTTCATGGCCGGTGTGGCGGCGAACGTCAGCTCGTTCAACACCGTCTTCACGTACGACCTGTGGCAGGACTACGTCAAGAAGGACCGGCCGGACGAGTACTACCTGCGCGTCGGACGTCTCGCCACGGTCGGTGCGTGCGTGCTCGCGATCGGCACGGCGTTCATCGCCGCGGCGCTCGGCGGGTCCAACATCATGGACTACATCCAGGCGCTGTTCTCGTTCTTCAACGCGCCGCTGTTCGCGACGTTCATCCTCGGCATGTTCTGGAAGCGGATGACGCCGACCGCCGGCTGGGTCGGTCTGCTCGCGGGTACGTTCACCGCGATCTTCATCTACGCGATCTCGGAGCCGTCGTTCGGCATCGAGCTGCTGGAGCTGCCGGGCCAGGGCGCGAGCTTCCTCGGCGCGGGTCTCGCGTTCGTGGTCGACATCGTCGTGAGCGTCGCGGTCAGCCTCGTCACGAGGCCGAAGCCGGACAGCGAGCTCGGTGGGCTGGTCTACAGCCTCACGCCCAAGGCGGACAGGGCGCACGGCACCACCGGTGAGGACGCGGGCTGGTACCGCTCGCCCGCACTGCTCGGTGGCGGCGTATTGGCCCTGACCACCGTTCTCTACTTCATCTTCGGCTGAGGGAGGCTGCCATGAGGTTGTTCGACCTGCGACTGATCATCGCTTTCCTCTTCGGCCTGTACGGCGTTGTACTGGTCGTCATCGGGCTCGGGTTCACGTCCGACGACGACCTGAAGAAGGCCGAAGGGGTCAACATCAACCTGTGGGCGGGCATCGCCATGGCGGTGCTGGCGGCGGTGTTCGCCGCCTGGGCGACGCTGCGGCCTCAGTTCGCGGACACGGACAAGCAGCCGCTCAAGGAGCTATGACTGGGGACGACCAGGGTAAACAGGGTTGAAGGCCTCGATCGTCCACGCGTCGAGCCAGGTGATTGCGCGGCGAATTCGGTTTCGCACGTCTCTCCTTTGGTCGGGGTCTTCACCTTGTACATCGCGTTGATCTTCTGAATCGTTCCCGTAGCTCTGGGTGACATGGGCCACGGGGCAAGGTCGGGGTACCGCCCACGAACGCACGCAAAGGTCGCTACCGTGCACGTCGTGCCTCGTTTTCGTGCCACCGCCGTGGTCGCCGCCGCTGCGTTGCTGATGGCCGGCTGCGCCACCGGGCCGGGTCTTGCCAAGACCAACTCGCCGCGCCGCACCGTGCAGGCGGGTGCGGACGCGAACTCGCCCGACCCGTCGACCACGAAGTCGGCGCAGGCGGGCAAGCCGGTCGACCCGGCGTTCGCCGCGGAACGGCTGCGGCTGATCAACCCGTGCGCGTTGATCGACAAGGACGTGCTGCAGGCGGTCGGCACGCCGTCGAAGTACACGAGCAGCTCCTACACGCGCTGCTCCAACTACATGAAGGACAAGGGCGGCAAGACCCTCAACATCACGCTGGACATCGGCTACTCGCTGACGTCCACCGAGGTGAAGAACGCGACGAAGCAGATCGCGGGCCTCAAAAGCGGTGAGCAGAAGCTCAGCAACACGTCGTGCTTCATCTCGGCCGTGACGCAGGAGAGCCCCGCACAGGCCGTGCGCGTCCAGGTGAGCACCGGCACCGGTGGCACCGAGGCGTGCGAGCCGGGCCGCACGGTGCTCGAGGGCGCGGTGCGCAAGCTCCGGGGCAACCCGCAGAAGTACAGCCCGCCGAAGGGGTCGCCGGTCGAGGTCGACCCGTGCACCATCGTCGACAAGGCCACTCTCGCGCCCGTGCTCGGCGCCTCGCCCCGTGCGTTGCCGTTCGGGCTGCACCAGTGCTCGTGGACGGGGCAGAGCGCGCAGATGCAGATCGAGTTCAAGACGGCGCGCATCCCGGCCGACGGCAAGTTCGACTCGAAGTCCGTCGAGGCCGATCTCGGCGGCGGGGTGAAGGGCTACCAGGCGTTCAAGGACGGCTCGTTCCCGACCTGCGAACTGGTGCTGGTCCGGACGAAGGACCAGAGCAACGCGGGTGAGATCGTGGAGTTCATCGTCGCGGCCTCGAAGGAGAAGGAACTGGACCGGTGCCAGGCGGCGCAGGCGTTCGCCAAGGCGGTCCTCCCCTCTCTGCCCCAAGCCTGACGGCTCCCGCGGGGGCTGAAAGTTCTTCGAGTACGCGTTAGTGTCGAGGTTACTGACGAGTACACCGGGAGGGTCCATGACGCAGACCGCTTCGAACAGCGCGCTGTCGGCTGATGGCGAGCAGCGGCGGTTCGCATCACTGGACCCGCGCACGGGTGAGGTCGTCGCGCACCACCCGGTCCACACCGCCGCCGAGGTCGAGGACGCGGTGGCGTCCGCGCGCGAGGCCGCGGCGTGGTGGGCAGGGCTCGGGTTCGAGGGCCGCCGGACGAAGCTCGACGCGTGGCGCAAGATCCTCTCGCAGCGCACGGACGAGTTCATCGCGCTGATCAGCTCGGAGACGGGCAAACCCGCGGACGACTCCCGCGTCGAGGTCGCGCTCGTGATGGACCACCTGCACTGGGCCTCGCGGAACGCGAGCCGGGTGCTCGGCAGGCGCCGGGTGTCGTCGGGCATGTTGATGTTCAACCACAGCGCGTCGCTCGAGTACCGGCCGTTGGGCGTCATCGGCGTCATCGGGCCGTGGAACTACCCCGCGCACACGCCGATGGGGTCGATCTCGTACGCGCTGGCGGCGGGCAACGCCGTCGTGTTCAAGCCTTCGGAGTTCACGCCCGGTGTCGGCACGTTCCTCGCGTCGACGTTCACCGAGGCGGTGCCGGAGCACTCGGTGTTCCAGGTGGTCACGGGCTTCGGTGAGACGGGCGCGGCGCTCGTCTCGGCGGGCGTCGACAAGATCGCGTTCACCGGCTCCACCCGCACGGGCAAGAAGGTCATGGCCGCCGCCGCCACCTCGCTGACGCCGGTGCTGGTCGAGTGCGGTGGCAAGGACGCGCTGATCGTCGACTCGGACGCCGACCTGAACGCCGCCGCCGAGGCCGCGATCTGGGGCGCGGTGTCGAACGCCGGCCAGACGTGCGCGGGCGTGGAGCGGATCTACGTGGCCGAGGACGTCGCCGACGCGTTCATAGAGATCGTGGTGAAGCGGGCGAAGAAGCTCAAGCCGGGCGGTGAGCCGAACGCGAACCTCGGGCCGATCACCATGCCGTCGCAGGTCGAGATCATCCGCGAGCACGTGCAGGACGCGCTGGACCGCGGCGGCAAGGCGCTGGTGGGCGGGCCGGAGTCGATCAGGCCGCCGTACGTCGAGCCGGTGGTGCTGACGGACGTGCCGGAGGACTCGCTGGCGGTCACGGAGGAGACCTTCGGGCCGACCGTGGTGATCAACCGGGTGCCGAACGCGCTCGAGGGCGTGCGGCTCGCGAACCGGTCCAAGTACGGGCTGGGCGCGGCCGTGTTCTCGAAGTCGCGCGGCGAGGAACTGGCCGCCGAGCTGCGGGTCGGGATGGTGTCGGTCAACTCGGTGCTGACCTACGCGGCGGTGCCGGGGCTGCCGTTCGGCGGCGTCGGCGACTCCGGCTTCGGGCGCATCCACGGCGAGGACGGGCTGCGCGAGTTCGCCTACGCCAAGGCCGTGACGAAGCTGAAGTTCAAGTCGCTGATCGACATGGCGACGTTCGACAGGTCTTCCATGGCGGGCAAGCAGATGCTGCGCCTCGCGCGGATGCTCTTCGGTCGCTGAAGAGCATCCGCTCCAGGGGTTCTCAGGCGCCGAGCTGCGTCTTCATGTCGTCGAGGACCACGTTCGCCGCGAGCACGCCGAGGCCGAGGAAGTAGGTCTCGTCGAGGACCGGCTTGGCCTTGCCCGCCTTCACGGCGTTCAGGCCGGTCCACAACGGACCGCCGAGCACCGACGCCTGCGCGGTCTTGGCCGGGTCGCCGTAGGTGGAGTAGAGGATGAAGTCGCCGTCGGCCTTGCCGATCTGCTCCGCGCTGACCTCGGCGGCCAGGTCGTCCACCTGGGACGGGCTCGGCTGGCCGATCTTCGCGTCGACCAGGATCGTGCCGATGAACGACTTCTTGGCGTAGAGGCGGATGCGGCCGGGCATGAAGCGCAGCGCCGTGACCGCAGGGCGCACGCCGAGCTTCTTCTCGATCGCGTTGCCGGTCTCGGTGGCCTTGTTCGTGTAGTCCTCGAGCATCTTCGCGGCGTCGGCCTGGCGGTCGAGCGCGGCGGCGTTGAGGAGGAAGTTCTCCTTCCACACGTAGCCGGGGCGCACGGAGAAGACCGTCGGGGCGATCGCCGCGAGCTTCGGGTAGAGGGCCTCCGCGCGCAGCTGCGAGCCCAGGATGAGGTCCGGGTTCAGCTTCGTGATCGCCTCGAGGTTGAGGTTGTTGGTGGTGCCGACGTTCTCCGGCGTGCCGCCCTTCTCGCCGATGTAGGACGGCATGGTGGGGGAGCCGTCGGTGTAGGCGATGCCGACGGGCTTGATGCCGAGCGCCACGACGTTGTCGAGCTCGCCGGTGTCGAGCACGATCACCCGTTCGGGTTTCTTCTCGAGCTTGGTCTCGCCCATCGCGTGCTTGATCGTGCGGGGGAACTCGCCGGGCTTCTGCGTCGTGCCGAAGCCGTTGCTCAGTTCGGTCGCCTTGCCGAAGTCCTCGCCGCCCTGGGCGACGGTCGGCTTGTCCGGCGCGCTGGAACAGGCGGTCAGGGCCAGTGCGACTGCGACGAGCAGCGCTGCTCTCTTCGACACGACGTTGTTCCTCCGCTACGGAAAGTGATGTTGACCAGCATTTATTAGGGCAGGCTAACGGTAGCGGGGACCTTTGCCGGTTCCGAGTGTCAGACCCCCGGAGTAAGAAGGAACACGGTCACCGCCGATCGGAAGGGCTGTTCGATGAAGAAGATCATCAATGATCCGGAAACCGTGGTGCAGGACGCGCTCCGGGGCATGCAGGCAGCCCATCCCGATCTGCTCGCCGTGCACCCGGATCCGGCGGTCGTCGTGCGCGCCGGTGGTCCTGTGCGGAGCAAGGTCGCGATCATCTCGGGCGGGGGTTCGGGCCACGAACCGCTGCACGGCGGGTTCGTCGGGCGCGGCATGCTCGACGCGGCCTGTCCGGGGCCCGTGTTCACGTCGCCGACCTCGGACCAGGTGGTCGACGCCATCGCCCGCACCGACGGTGGCGCGGGGGCGTTGCTGGTCGTGAAGAACTACACGGGCGACGTGCTGAACTTCGAGATGGCCGCCGAGCTCGCGGAGTCGGAGGTCAGATCGGTCGTGATCGACGACGACGTGGCGGTGAAGGACTCGCTGTACACGGCCGGCCGCCGCGGCGTCGGCGGCACGGTGCTGCTGGAGAAGATCGTGGGCGCGGCGGCGGAGCGCGGCGACGACCTGGCGGCGTGCGAGGCGCTGGCGTTGCGGGTGATCGCGTCGGTGCGGTCGATGGGTCTGGCGCTGACCTCGTGCGTGGTGCCGCACGTGGGGTCGCCGTCGTTCGAGCTGGCGGACGACGAGATGGAGGTCGGCATCGGCATCCACGGCGAGCCCGGCCGGCAGAAGGTGAAGGCGGGGACGGCGTCCGAGATGGTGTCGGCGTTGCTGGAGCCGATCCTGGACGACCTGCCGTTCGCGTCGGGCGACCGGGTGCTGCTGTTCACGAACGGGATGGGCGGCACACCGCTGCTTGAGCTGTACTTGGCGCACGGCATCGCGGAACAGCTGCTGGCGGATCGGGGGATCACGGTGGAACGCAGGTTGGTGGGCCCGTACATCACGAGCCTGGAGATGCAGGGCATGAGCCTCTCGCTGCTGCGCCTGGACGACGAGATGGTCGAACTGTGGGACGCGCCGGTCCACACGCCCGCACTGCGGTGGGGAGTCTGACGTGGGGTGCACGGCAGCGGACGTCGTGGCGGCGGTGCGAGCCGCCGCGGCCGTCGTCCAGGAGCACCGCGACGAACTGGTGCGCCTGGACCAGGCGATCGGCGACGCCGACCACGGCGAGAACATGAAGCGCGGCTTCACCGCCGTGGTGTCCCGTCTGGACGCCGAACCACCCGACACCCCGGCCAAGGTGCTGAAGCTCGTGGCCACCACGCTCATCTCGACGGTGGGCGGCGCCGCGGGCCCGTTGTACGGCACCGCCTTCCTCCGCGCGTCGTCCGCACTGGGCGACGCCGCGGAACTCGACAGCGCCCTGGTCGCCCGAGCCCTGCAAGCGGCACTCGACGGCGTGATAGCGCGCGGCAAGGCCGCAGTGGGCGACAAGACGATGGTCGACGCCCTGACCCCGGCCGTCACGGCAGCCGCCTCCGCCGACGGCTCAGTGGCGGCAACACTGTCCGCCGCAGCCGACGCGGCAGCGGAAGGCGCGTCGTCCACGGTGCCGATGGTCGCGCGCAAGGGCCGGGCCTCCTACCTGGGCGAGCGCAGCGCGGGCCACATGGACCCAGGTGCCCGCTCGACGGCGCTGCTCCTGCGCGCCCTCGCCGACACGGCGGCCAAGGCATGACGGACACGACCCGAGTGGGCCTGGTGGTCGTCTCGCACAGCGACATGCTGGCCAACGGCGTAGCGGAACTGGCAGCCCAGATGGCCCCGGACGTCACCGTGCAACCAGTCGGCGGCACCGAAGAAGGCGGCCTCGGCACCGACTACGGCGCAGTGGTCGAAGCCCTGGCAGACGCGGATTCCGGCGCGGGCGTGGTGGTGCTCTACGACCTGGGCAGCGCCAAGATGACGGCCGAGATGGCCGTGGAATCGGCAGACGACCCGTCCCGCTACGCGGTGGTGGACGCCCCACTGGTGGAAGGCGCGGTGGCCGCAGCCGTAGCCGCACAGGGGGGCGCCTCCCTGGCAGACGTGGCAGCGACAGCAGAAGGCGCCTCGAGCGAAACCCCGGCCGCCACCCCCAACCGCCCCGCCCTGCACCTCGTGCAGGGCGCGGTGTCAGCAGAGGTGCAGCTGACCAACGAGGTGGGCCTACACGCCCGCCCAGCCGCACTGCTGGCCCGAACCGTGGCGGAGCTGGACGCCGACGTGACCGTCCGCTACGGCACAGAGGAGGCGAACGCGGCCAGCGTCCTGGCCCTCATGGGCCTCAGCGCACCGGGCGGCAAGTCGATCACCGTCGTGGCCACGGGCAAGGACGCCGAGGAGGCGGTGCGCCGGATCGAGGAACTGGCCGAGCGCGGCTTCGACGACTAGCTCGTGTCGGGTTGTCGGGTTGTCCACAGGTTGCGGGCGCCCTGAGCAGGGAAAATGCTCGGCGCGCGAACCTGTGGACAACGGGGAACCGAAGTCGCTTTTCAATCGTTGCGTGACAAGGAAGCGCGCGGGGCAGCAGCGGCTCTCCGCCTCGCGACCGTGCTGCTCGACCGGCTCGTGCCGACTGCTTCGGCGGGCTTGTGCCGGCGCTCCGCCGGGTACGTGCCGCGCTTCAGACCGACTGCTCCGCCCTCGGCCCGCTGACCTTCACCCGCGCTGTGCCTGGCTTCGCCACCACCCGCTCGGACGCGCGTGCGCCGCGACCTCGTCCAGGCTCTGAGCCTCGCGTCGGCCGCCACCCGTGCCTGGCCACCGCCTGTTTCCTGACCGCCACAGGTGTCCGCCCGCCACGCCCGACCGCCTGGCCCAGTCCGACCGCCCGGGCCCAGCCCGCCCGCCACGCCCGACCGGCTCGCCCAGCCCGCTTGACCGCCACAGGCGCCAGCCCGCGCCATGCCGACCGCCTGGCCCGCGCCGCGTGGCCGCCACGGGTGCCAGCCCGCGCCACGCCCGACGGCCTGGGGCCACGCCGCCTGGCCGCCGCTTGCCGCTCGCCACCGCCGTGCGCGTGGGCGCAACCGCGCACTCGGCGACCTCTCACACGGCCGCCACCAGAGCCCGGTCATCACGACCCACCGGGGGCAGCACCCCGCCGCCAGTCGCCCGCCATCCCTGTCAGTTCGCTGCCTCCTCGCTCCGGTCGCCTCCACCGCCGCAGCCGAGCGGCCACCCTGGCGGCCGATCCCCGGCGGCGGACCCCCGGCGGGCGACGCTCAGCCGCCGACCCAGCCGTCGTCGCCCCCGCCGACCCAGCCGTCGTCACCCCGCCGTCGCCACCCCAGCCGCCACCACCCCACAGCCGCCACCACCCCACAGCCGCCACCCGCGTCCCCGCCCTCAGATGGCGGAACCCACCGTTCCCCCACACGGGTTCAACAGCCGAAACGCCCCGCCCCACCACCCCCTGCACCGATCACTGTTTCGATCCTGATGGCGAAGCTCACCCCGCCCACCAGCGCCGGGAGTGGCATAGTCGCCCGCAAGTTACTCCTTGGTAGCCCACGCTTTACCCCGCATGGGAGGTCTGCAGTGGCGCGCGAAATCAGCACCGTCGGAGTCGTCGGCTTCGGAACCATGGGCGCGGGCATCGTGGAGGTACTCGCGCGCACCGGGCTCGTGGTCAAGGTGGTGGAGGTCGACGCGGCCGGGGTCGAGCGCGGCCTCGGGCACCTCGAGCACTCGACCGCGCGGGCCGTGCGGCGCGGCAAGTTGACCGCGGAGGAGAGCGCGGCGCTGCACGCGAGGGTCAGCACGAGTCTTGACCTCCACACCCTCGCGGACTGCGATCTCGTCATCGAGGCGGTGCCGGAGAGCGTCGAGCTCAAGGCTGGGATCTTCCAGCGGCTCGACGACATCGTGAAGCCCGACGCGATCATCGCGTCCAACACGTCGTCGCTGTCGATCACCGAGATCGGCGTGCACACGAAGCGGCCCGGCAAGGTCGTCGGACTGCACTTCTTCAACCCCACGCAGGTCCTCAAGCTGGTCGAGGTCGTGCGGACGGTCGTCACGGAGCCGGACGTGATCACCGACGTGGTCGCGTTCGCCGAACGGCTCGGCAAGTCGCCCGTGGTGATCGGGGACCGGGCCGGGTTCATCGCCAACGCGCTTCTCTTCCCGTACCTCAACCATGCGGTGAAGATGCTGGAGTCCAAGTACGCGACGCGTGAGGACCTCGACGCGGCCATGCGGTACGGGTGTGGCTATCCGATGGGGCCGTTGGCGCTGCTTGACCTCATCGGTCTCGACACGGCGTACGAGATCCTCGACACGATGTACCACCAGTCGCGCAACCGGTTGCATTCGCCGGCGCCGCTGCTCAAGCAGATGATCACCGCCGGGTTGCTCGGCAGGAAGTCCGGGCGGGGTTTCTACACCTACGACGGGCCCGATTCGCCTGTCGTGGTCGACGACGTGCACACGCCGTCCGAAGTGGACAGTGCGGTGCAGGCGCGGGAGGTCCAGCGGGTCGGTGTCATCGGCACCGGGACGATGGCCACGGGCATCGCCGAGGTGTTCGCCAAGCGCGGGTACGACGTGGTGTTGCGCGCTCGTGGTCTCGACAAGGCGGAGAAGGCGATCGGCGCGGTGCGCAAGTCGCTGGAGCGCGCGGTCAGCAAGGGCAAGCTCTCGGAGGCCGACCGCGACGCGGCGCTGAACCGCATCTCGCCCGCCGTCGAGTTCGTGGACCTGGCGGACTGCGACCTGGTCGTGGAGGCGGTGGCCGAGGAGATCGGGATCAAGAAGGAGGTCTTCGCGGCGCTCGACGAGGTGTGCAAGCCCGGCGCCGTGCTCGCGACGACCACGTCCTCGCTGCCCGTCATCGAGGTCGCGGCGGCCACGAGCAGGCCTGCGGACGTCGTGGGGCTGCACTTCTTCAACCCCGCGCAGGTCATGAAGCTCGTCGAGGTCGTCGAGACCATCGCGACGGGTGCCGACGTGGTCGCGACGGCCCGCAAGATCTGCCTCGACCTCGGCAAGCACCCCGTGCACTGCGGTGACGTGGCCGGGTTCATCGTGAACGCGCTGCTCTTCCCGTACCTGAACGACGCGGTGCGGATGCTGGAGGCCCACTACGCCGAGGCCGACGACATCGACAACGCCATGAAGGTCGGCTGCGGTCTGCCGATGGGACCGTTCGCGCTGCTCGACGTCGTGGGGCTGGACGTGTCGCTGGCGATCCAGCGGACGCTCTACAACGAGTTCCGCGAGCCCGGGTTCGCGCCGGCGCCGCTGCTGGAGCACCTGGTCACGGCCGGCCGGCTCGGCCGCAAGACCGGCAAGGGGTTCCGCGACTACTCGTGAGCCGCTAACAGGGGCACCATGTCGCGTCTGGCATGGTGGTGGCCATGCGTCGACTGGTGCTCCTGTTGGCTGTCCTCGTCCTCGCGTCCGGCTGTGCGCGGGCGACCGTTGAGGGCAGTCCCGTCGCGCAGAAACCGCTCGACGTCACCTCGCCGTTCGACCAGGAGAGCTCGACCGACCCGAGCACCGACCCCGGCACGGACCCGAGCGAGTCCACCGAGCCGGACACGGCGCCGATCGACGGCGAGATCACTCCCGTGTGCGCCAAGCTGAAGTGGACGGACCTGCCCTACCCCGGTGCCAAGGCCGAGACGCCGCCCACGCAGATCAACTACGACTCGACGTTCGAGGAGTCGTGCCGCTGGACGACGAAGGTCGACGACGTGGAGGTCGGCGTCTCGCTGCGGTACCGCGAGGCCAAGCAGATCACCATCGAGCGCACCACCGGCGAGTGGAACGTCAAGGACCACAAGGTCATGTACCTCGACCGGTCCGACGAGCCGGACGTCGAACCGTCGTGCGTCGTCGCGCTGCCCTACGCCGGCGGCGGGCTCGGGATCATCGTCATCGACTCGAGCGGCAAGTTCGGCACCGTCTGCGACCAGGCCCGCAAGGTCGCCGAGGTGATGGTCGACCGCGAGACGGCCTGACGGCACCTAGCCGCAGCAGCCTCCACCGCAGCACCCGCCACCGCCACCACCGGGCGCGGCCTGCTGCGTGCCGCCGATCCCGGCCATGGACAGCAGCTTCACCGTGTCGGGATGGCCTTCGGGGCACGACGCCGGCGCGGACGACTCGCTCATCGGTCGCTGCACGTCGAAGGTGTCGTCGCAGGTTCGGCAACGGAACTCGTAGGTCGGCACGGACCGATTCTACGAGCGGATTACCGTGTGGCCGTGCCTCGTCGTAACAGCCCCAAGCCGGAAGACCACCGACCACTCGGCGGTGGCGTCGGCTGGGCACGCACCGAGTCGGGTCCGGACGGAGAATGGCTGGTCCGCGCCATTTCGGGAGCACAGGCGCAGAAGACCTACCGCTGCCCCGGCTGCGACCACGAGATCCGCCCCGGCGTCGCGCACGTCGTGGCGTGGCCCGCGCAGGAGACCGGTTCGGTGGAGGAACGCCGGCACTGGCACCAGGCGTGCTGGGACTCGCGCGGCCGGCGTGGGCCGACCGCGCGACGCCGCTAGAGCCCGACCTGCACGCGCCACCGTTCGAGGCGGGCGCGGAACTCGTCCGGCTGCTCGACGGGCGGCAGGTGGCCCGCGTTCTCGATGCGCTCGCTGGTGGAGTGGTGCAGCGTCACGGCGAGCTTCGCGGCCACGTCGGGTGGCGTGAGCTTGTCGTGCTCGCCCACGAGCACCAGCGACGGGACGTCCAGCGACTCCAGGACGTCCGTCGAGTCCGGCCGCTTCGCCATCGCCCGCTGCCACCACGCCACGTCCTCGGCGCGCTGGTCGAGGATCATGGTGCGCACCAACGCCCGTGCGGTGTCCGAGGCGTCCGGGGCGAGCAGGTTCGGCAGCATCGCGTCCGCCAGCCACTCGCCGACGCCCTCGCGTTCGACGCGGTCCGCCATGGCGTGCCGGTTCTCGACCGCCTCCGGTGCGTCCGCGGTGTGCTTCGTGTCGACGAAGACCAAGCCCTTGACGCGTTCCGGCGCACGCCTGAGGAGCGCCATCGCGACGTAACCGCCCATCGAGCAACCGCCGAGCACGACGCTGTCCAGCCCCCGTTCGTCCAGCACGCCGAGGACCTGGGCCGCGACGGTGTCGAGGTCGGGCTCGCCGTGGCCGCGCAACGACGGCGTGAGCGCGCCCGGCACGTCCCACATCCGCGCGTCGAGCGGAAAGGCGTGCAGCAGCACCAGGTCGTCCATCAGCTCTCCCACTCCGGCGCCAGCACCGACCACACCTCGACGTCCTGGCGGACGCCGCGGTGCAGGGAGTACGAGCGCAGCACCCCGTCCCTGCTCATCCCGAGCCGCCGCGCGACCGCGATGCTGGGCGCGTTCGCCGACGACACCAGCCACTCAACCCGATGCACGCCGCGCTCGCGAATCGCCCAGTCGATCAGCACCTTCGCCGCCCGCGTGATCAACCCCCTGCCGGTCGCGGCGGGTTCGAGCCAGCACCCGACCTCGGCGCGCCCCTGCGGGATGTCCATCACGCGGAACAGCACCCCGCCGACGAGCTCGTCGTCGAGCCAGATGCCGAAGATCCGTCCGACGTCGGCTGCCGCTTTGTCCGCGTAGCCCTGCAACAGCTTGCGCGCGCTCTCAAGGTCTTTCGCCGCGTCGGCGAACCCGATGTGCTGCCCGATGAACTCGCGGCCGCGCTCCATGTGCGCGAAGAACTCCTCGGCCTGCCACGGTTCCAACGGCCTGAGCTCGGCGTCCGTGCCGAGCGGTTTCGCGAACATCCTGTTCCCCCAAGATGGTGTGGTGACCACGCGAATCGTATTGGTGCGCCACGCGCAGTCCGTGCCGCCGCGCCTCGGCGTGCCCGACGACGACCGGCGCCCGCTGAGCGCTCTGGGCCTGGAGCAGGCGGAGGCTCTGGTCTCGCGGCTCGTCGCGTACGAGCCTGCGGCGGTGCTGTCGAGTCCGCAGCTGCGCGCGGTGCAGACCGTGCGACCGGCCGCGGACGCGCTGGGGCTCGCCGTGACGACGTGGCCCGAGCTGCGGGAGTGGGAGTCCGGGCTGCTGCCGAGCGCAGACTGGGAGTCGTCGTACGCGCGGAGCTGGGCTCGTCCCGATTCGGCGCACGGGGCGGGGGAGAGCCTCGACGCGTTGACGGTGCGAGCCGGGAAAGCGTTGGCGCGCATGGCTGTGGAGTACCCGGACGCGACCGTGCTGGTGGGGTCGCACGGGACGTTCCTGTCGCGTGCGCTGATCGCGGCCGGGCACCGCGCGGACTGGGAGTCGTGCCGCGCGATGCCGATGCCGGCCGTCTACGAGGTCACGCGCTGACCTGCAGGGTGCTGACCTGCGGCGACGCGGAATTGTCGGTGCCGGCTGGGATAATTGAAATCAGGGGTCCCCCTGGGCGGGGGACCCCTGCGTGAGCCTGCGGCGTCAGGACTTCTTGGCCGGCTGCGGGCGCGTGAGCTTGGCCGTGGGGCCGTCGAGCTGCGCCGCCTGGGGCTGCGCCGGCTTGTTCGGGGTGGCGGGAGCCTGTGGCTTGGCCTGAGCCTGGGCGGCCTGCTGCGCCGGAGCAGGTTGCTGTGCCGGAGTGGCCGCGGGAGCCTGCGGTTGTGCCTGGGGCGAGGCGGCAGGTGCCTGGGGAGCCGGTGCCTGCGGTGCGGCCTGGGCCGGTGCGGCCTTGGCCTGCGCGGGCTGGGGCTGCGCGGGCTGGGGCTGAACCGAAGCGCCCTGCGCCGGAGCACCCTGAACCTGACCGCCCTGCGCCGGAGCACCCTGGGCAGGAGCGCCCTGGGCAGGAGCGCCCTGCGCGGGCCCACCCTGGGTGGGAGCCGACGGCTTCTCCTCCTCCACAGGGTCGAGCAGCGGCACGACCTCCTGCAGCGCCGTCCGCACGTTGTGGAGCTGGTGCGACAGGCGGTTGCGCAGGTTGCGGAGCTGTTCGACGCGCTGGGTGGCGGCGGTGGTGCGGCGGTTGGCCTCCTCGGTGGCCTCGCGCACGCGGCGGTTCGACTCCTCGGTCGCCTCCTGGATGCGGGCGGTGGCCTCGGTGACCGAGTCGTGGCGGCGGCGGTTCGCCTCTTCGGTGGCCTCGCGGATCCGGCGCTCGGCGTCGGCCTTCGAGGCGGCCTGCTCCTGGGCGATGGCCGCGCGGACGCGGGCCGCCTCCTCGGCCGCCTCGCGGACGCGGCGGTCGGCCTCGCCCTTCGAGGTGGCCTCCTGGGTGGCGAGCGTGGCCATGGCCTCGGACCTGCGGGCCGCCATCGCGATCTCGAAGTCCTCTTCGACGGTGATGCGGCGCTGCTCGGACTCGTCGGCGATCTTGCGGGCGGCGGACTCCGCCTCCGAGACGATCTTCTCCGCCTCGTTGCGCGCCGTTTCGAGGACGCCCTTGTGCTCGGCCTCCATCGCGGCGCGGCGTTCGTCCAGCTCGGCGATCAGCTTCTCGTAGCGCTGGCGCAGCACGCCCGCGTCGGCTTCCGCCTTGGCGCGGATGTGCCCGCCCTCGGCCTCGGCGCGCGCCTTGATCTCGTTCGCCTCGTCCTGGGCCAGCCGCAGCATGCGCTGGAGGCGCTCGGAGAGCCCCTCCAGCGTCGTCGGCGGCAGCGACAGGCGCTCCACCTGGTTGCGCAGCTCGGTCATCTCCGAGCGCGCGGCTTCCAGCTGGCGCGCCAGGTCGGACGTCTGGGACACGGCGGCATCGCGGTCCGCGGCCAGCAGCCGCAGGTCCGAGTCGAGGCGTTCGAGATGATCCTCGACCTGGGCGCGGTCATAACCGCGCTTGACGATGTCGAAGCCGGATCCCAGTGGGACGAGGTCACGGTCGTCGGCGAGGCCCATGCCCCTCACGCTACCCGTTCGGGTAACCCCGGAAGGTCACACACCCCGGAATCGATTGATAGCTGTGAGGTGCTTCGCGCGCAGTTCGTGATCGAGGACACCAAGACCTTCTTCCGGCGCAAGGCACAGCACGCCGACCTTGCCCTGGTGCACGTTGCGGTGGACGTCGTGCGCCGCCTGGCCCGTTTCGTCCATTGAGTACACCTTGGACACGGTCGGGTGGATCTTTCCCTTGGCGATCAACCGGTTCGCCTCCCACGCCTCGCGGTAGTTCGCGAAGTGGGACGACAGGATGTGCTTGAGGTTCATCCAGAGGTAGCGGTTGTCGTACTGGTGCATGTACCCGGAGGTCGAGGCGCACGTCACGATCTTGCCGCCCTTGCGCGCCACGAACACCGACGCGCCGAACGTCTCGCGGCCGGGGTGCTCGAACACGATGTCCGGGTCCTCGCCGCCGGTCAGCTCGCGGATCTTCGCGCCGAACCGCTTCCACTCGCGCGGGTCCTGCTCGTGCTCGTTCTTCCAGAACTTGTAGCCCTCGGCCGAGCGGTCGATGATCAGTTCGGCGCCCATGGAACGGACGATCTCCGCCTTCTCGGGCGAGGAGACGACGCAGATGGGCGTGGCGCCGCCGTTCAACGCGAACTGGGTTGCGTACGAACCGAGGCCGCCGGACGCGCCCCAGATCAGGACCGTGTCGCCCTGCTTCATGTTCGCGCCGTTGGTCGACACGAGCTGCCGGTACGCGGTGGAGTTCACGAGACCCGGCGACGCCGCCTCCTCCCACGTGAGGTGCTTGGGCATCGGCATCAGCTGGTTCGACTTCACCAGCGCGAGGTCCGCGAGGCCACCGAAGTTCGTCTCGAAGCCCCAGATCCGCTGCTGCGGGTCGAGCATCGTGTCGTTGTGGCCGTCCGGGGCCTCCAGCGGCACGTCCAGGCAGTGCGCCACGACCCGGTCGCCCGGCTTCCACGCGGTCACGCCGGGCCCGACGCGCACGACGACGCCGGCCAGGTCCGATCCCACGACGTGGTACGGCAGGTCGTGGCGGCCGCCCAGCTTCCGCAGGAACCCGAACGTCGACACCGGCTCGAAGATCGAGGTCCACACGGTGTTGTAGTTGATCGCGGAGGCCATCACGGCGACCAGCGCCTCACCCGGACCGAGCTCCGGCGTGGCGACCTCGTCGACGTGCAGCGACTTGCGCGGGTCTTTGTCCCTCGTCTCAAGGCCTGAGAACATGTCGGCCTCGTCCGCGTGCACGGTCACGCCCCGATAGCTCTCCGGAACGTCCAAGGAACCGATGGCGTCCAGCTCGTCGGCCAGGATCGCGTCAAGGATCTTCTGCACGGCGGCATTCCTTCCCTAGTGAGGGATAGTCGCAGGTTGCCGGAGGTTACTCAGGAGTAACCGATTCAGAATCCCGCTTGTGAGGGATTCCACTCGGAAGAGTTGACCGGGCGGCCAACCAAGGAGGACGATCGGAGGTGTCCGAGAAGGAGGAGGTGGTGGAGATGACCAAGGCGTGGACCAGGTGGCAGGACTGGGCCGAGGTGGCTATCGGCGTGCTGGTGCTGCTGTCTCCGCTCGTCGTGGACACCTCGAACGCGGCCATGTGGACGATGATCGTGCTCGGCGCGCTCATCGCGCTCGACGGGCTCGTCGAGCTCGCACGGCCCGCGATGATCTACGGGGAGTACGTGCAGATGGTGCTCGGAGCACTGCTGTTCATCTCTCCGTGGGTGATGGGCTACAGCGACCTGATGGCGGCCTCGTGGGTCTCCTGGGTCGGTGGTGTGCTCACCATCGCCGCGGGAGCGCTGGCGATGCCCGCCGCGAACGCGGCGCACTCGGCCGCGGCTCAACCGCACTGATCAGCAGGCAGAACTGTGGGCCCGAGAGCTTCCCGGGCCCACACACCCCGTGGAGGCGATGCGTGGAGGATTCGGCCAAGGAGCGCATCCTGGCCGCGGCCGAGGAGCTGTTCGCCGACGGAGGCTTCGACGCCACCCCGACCTCGCGGATCGCCGAACGCGCCGGCGTGCCCAAGGGCCTGGTGCACTACTACTTCAACCGCAAGCAGGACCTGCTCGCCGCCCTGGTCGCGCGCCTGCCGGACAGCACGGTCGACCACCGCCGGGTCGTCGTCGCGGGCGACATCGCGGAGTCGCTCAGGAGGCTCGTCGCCGCGCTCGACGCGCGCTTGAACGCGTCACCGCTGCTCTCGCACCTGTTGTGGCGCGAGGCGGACACGCATTCGGCCGTCCGCGACGCGGTGAGGGCGCGCTACGACAACGTGGCCGCGCAGATCAAGCAGGTCATCCTGGCCGCGGGCGGTGCCGCCGTCGCGATCAAGGACGTCGAGGCGGCCGCGGCCCTCCTCGCGCTGGCCGTGAGCTACCGGCACTCGGTGGCGCGGCACAGCGACGAGGACGACCCGATCGACCGCGAACTGGCGTTCGTGGCTAGTGCGCTGGGGCAGCCGCAGGCTCGACCAGCTCGATGAGCACGCCTCCCGCGTCCTTGGGGTGCACGAAGTTCACCCTGCTGTCGGACGTGCCGCGCTTGGCCGCGTCGTAGAGCAGGCGCAGGCCCTTCGCCCGCAGCGCGTCCGCCGCGGCGTCCACATCGGACACCCGGTAGGCGAGCTGCTGCAGGCCGGGGCCGGAGCGGCCGATGAACTTGGCGATCGTCGAGTCCTCGTTCAGCGGCGCGAGCAGCTGGATCGCGGTGCCGCCGTGGTCGCCGGGCGCGTGCAGCATCGCCTCGCGCACGCCCTGCTCCTCGTTGACCTCCTCGTGGGCCACCTCGAGGCCGAAGTTGTCGCGGTAGAACGCGATGGCCACGTCGAGGTCAGGCACCGCGATGCCGACGTGGTCGATCGCGGTCACGAATCGAGTGAGTTCTGCGTTCATGGTCCGTGAGGGTATCCACGTGATCGGTGCAGGTGCTCCTGTGCGGGGTCTCACACGATTACCGCACGGTAGCCGCCGGTATGGTTCCTTGTTAACGACCGTTCGCTCTTCCAATGGAGGCAGTTGTGTCCGGTTCCGTGATCGTCGCCGGGGCGCGCACCCCGATGGGCCGACTGCTGGGATCGCTCAAGGACTTCTCGGGCGCCCAGCTGGGTGGCGTCGCGATCAAGGCGGCACTGGAACGCGCGGGCGTCGCCCCCGAACAGGTGCAGTACGTGATCATGGGTCAGGTCCTCACCGCCGGCGCGGGCCAGATCCCCGCCCGCCAGGCCGCGGTGGCCGCGGGCATCCCGATGAACGTGCCGGCGCTCACCATCAACAAGGTCTGCCTGTCCGGCATCGACGCGATCGCGCTGGCCGACCAGCTGATCCGCGCCGGCGAGTTCGACGTCGTCGTGGCCGGTGGCCAGGAGTCGATGACCCAGGCGCCGCACCTGCTGCCGAAGACGCGCGGCGGGTTCAAGTACGGCGACGTGACGATGGTCGACCACATGGCGCACGACGGTCTGTTCTGCGCGTTCGACCAGGTCGCGATGGGCGTCTCGACGGAGAAGTACAACGAGCGCTACGGCGTCACGCGCGAGGAGCAGGACGCGTTCTCCGCGCGCTCGCACCAGCTCGCCGCGAAGGCCGCCGAGAACGGTGTCTTCGACGCCGAGATCGCGCCGGTCTCCATCCCGCAGCGCAAGGGCGACCCGATCCAGTTCGCCACCGACGAGGGCGTGCGCGGCGACACGACCGTCGACACGCTCGGCAAGCTGCGCCCGGCTTTCGCGGCGGACGGCACCATCACCGCGGGCTCGGCGTCGCAGATCTCCGACGGCGCGGCGGCCGTGGTCGTGATGAGCAAGGCGAAGGCCGAGGAACTGGGCCTTGAGTGGATCGCGGAGATCGGCGCCCACGGCGTCGTCGCGGGCCCGGACGCCTCGCTGCACGAGCAGCCGTCCAACGCCATCAAGGCCGCGTGCGCCAAGGAGGGCATCGACCCCGCCTCCCTGGACCTCATCGAGATCAACGAGGCGTTCGCGGCGGTCGGCATCGTCTCCACCCGTCAGCTCGGGATCTCCGAGGACAAGGTCAACGTCAACGGCGGCGCCATCGCGCTGGGCCACCCGATCGGCATGTCCGGCGCCCGCATCGCCCTGCACCTCGCTCTCGAGCTGCAGCGGCGCGGCGGTGGCGTGGGTGCCGCGGCGCTGTGCGGTGGTGGTGGTCAGGGCGACGCGCTGATCATCCGCGTGCCCGCCAAGGCCTAGCCTGCGTCTGTGGGCACAGCTGTTGACGTAACAGGACTGGTCGACCGCGCGCGTGACGGCGAGCCGCGCGCGGTCGCCAGGCTGATCTCCCTGGTGGAACAGTCGAGCTCCGCGCTGCCCGAGGTGGCGGCGGCACTCGCGCCCCACACGGGAAACGCCCAGGTCATCGGCCTGACCGGCGCGCCCGGCGTCGGCAAGTCGACCTCCACCAACGCCCTGGTGCGCGCCTACCGCGAGCAGGGCAAGCGCGTCGCGGTCATCGCCGTCGACCCGTCCAGCCCGTTCTCCGGCGGCGCACTGCTGGGCGACCGCGTCCGCATGGGCGACCACGCCACCGACCCCGGCGTCTTCATCCGCTCGATGGCCACCCGCGGCCACCTCGGCGGCCTGTCCTGGGCGACCCCGCAGGCGTTGCGCGTGCTCGACGCCGCCGGCTTCGACGTGGTCCTCGTGGAAACGGTCGGCGTGGGCCAGTCCGAGGTCGAGGTCGTCGCCCTCGCCGACACCACGATCGTGCTCCTCGCACCGGGCATGGGCGACGGCATCCAGGCCGCCAAGGCGGGCATCCTGGAGATCGCCGACGTCTTCGTCGTGAACAAGGCGGACCGCGACGGCGCCGACCAGACCGCGCGAGACCTCAAGTACATGATCTCCCTGGGCCGCCGCGACCGCTCCGGCCCGGCCTGGCGCCCACCGGTCGTGAAGACGGTGGCCGCGCGGATGGAGGGCCTCGACCGCGTCGTGGAGGCGATCGCCGAGCACCATGAGTGGATGACCACCCACGGCGAACTCACCGAACGCCGCCTGCGCCGCGCGGGCGCCGAGATCGAGGCGATCGCCGTGGAACGGGTCCGCACCCGCTTCGGCCCGGTGGACGACCTGGCGAAGCGCGTGGTCTCCGGCGAGCTCGACCCGTTCGCCGCCGCGGAGTTGTTGATCAGCGGTAACCTGCGGTCATGACTGCTTGGGGAGCGCCTCAGCCCGTGGTCCTGGACCTCGGCAAGAGCGACACCCGCAAAGTCCTGATCGGCGGCACGGTGGCCGGCGCCCTGGGCATCCTCGCCCTGGTGGGAGCCGTCACCGCCTTCATGGACGGCGAACCGGTCGGCGGCAGCATCGCGGCCGTCATCGGCATCGCGTTCACCGGCATCGGCGTGATGGCGGTGGTGAAGTGGAAGACGATCTCGCGCCCCCGCAAGCTCGTCATCGAGCAGGGCGGCATCCGCCTCGACGACCCGCAGGGCATGCCGTGGGCGGTGCCCTGGCAGGAACTGGGCGCGATCTCGATCTCCCGAACCCAGGAACGCGCGGTCCAGCTCGCCGACGCCCTGGTCCGCCGGACGTTGGTGCGCGTCGACCTGCACCCGCGCGATCCGCAGCGGTTCCGTCCCGCGCACCCGACGATGGAGCCCCTGTGGGAGTTCCACCGGGTGCAGAACGGGTACCGGCTGCCGCTCGGGGACTCGGCCGGGTTCATCGGGCCGATCGACCACGGGCTGCGGACGTTCGCGCCGCAGATCTACCGCGGGGTGATCGACGAGGGGTTCAGCGTCGGCCTGCACTGAGCCGACACACCTGCTGTCGACGGTGAAGCCACATGACCCGGCTCGACATCGCCGACGCAGACCGGCCCACGCGAACAGGCCACGCGGACCAGCTCGTCCAAACCGGTCCCGCCACCCTCCGAACAAGACATCCCTCTACTCTCAGTAGTCCCAAAGTTCACTGTTTGCAGTGATGCTCTCCCCCTTGACTACTCAGGGGAGTTACCCTCAGTCGTTCGTACGGTGCACTTCTATCCCCCCAAGGGGTGAAGCCGTGGGCGGCAACGTGAGCACAGAACAGCGGGTGCTGGACGTTGTGCTGTCGTTCGCCGAAGACGACACCCTCCCCGATCTCCTCCGCCACGTCGTCGAGTCGGCCTGCGATCTCATCGGCGCCCCCTACGGAGCGTTGGCGGTGATCAACGGCCACAAGGAGCTGGCCGAGTTCACCGCGCAGCACGACGGCCAGGTGCAGATCACGTCCGGTGACCCGCGCTCGATCGGGCCCGCCGACTTCCTGGGCGCTCCGATCAAGGTGCAGGACGAGACGTTCGGCAACCTCTTCCTCAGCGGCAAGGCCGAGTTCACCAGCCAGGACCGCGACATCCTCACCGCACTGGCCACGGCCGCGGGCAGCGCCGTCGGGCACCTGGACCGGTACGAGCGGACGCGCAAGCGTGAGGTGTGGCTGCGGGCCGCTGCCGAGGTGACGACCAGGCTGCTCCTCGGCACGAACGGTCGTGACGCCCTCTACCTCGTGGCGCAGACGGCGCGGAGGACGGCCGGTGCGGACTTCGCCGCCGTCGTCCTGCCCGACCACAACGGGGACCTGGTCATCGAGGTGACCGACGGCGGCCGGTACGACGCCGAAGGCATGCGGGTGCCCAAGGAGGGCACGGTGACGTACCGGGTCTTCGAGTCGGGCATGGGCGAGTGCCACGACGAGGGCACGGTGCCGACGGTGCCGGGTCCGTGCGCCATCGTGCCGCTCACGGTGGGGGAGCGGACCATCGGCGTGCTGATCGTGGCGCGGCCGGAGAACGAGCCCAGCTTCGACGATCCGGACCTCATCGAGGCGTTCGCCGCGCAGGCCGCGCTGGTGCTGGAGTTCACGCGGGCGCGGGGAGACACCGAACGGCTGGCGGTGCTGGAGGACCGCGACCGCATCGCGCGGGACCTGCACGACCTGGTCATCCAGCGGCTGTTCGGGCTGGGGCTCGGGTTGCAGGGGCTGACGGGCATGATCGCGAAGCCACAGGTCACCGAGCGGATCAGCGGGTTCGTGGAGGAGGTCGACCACACGATCCGCGAGATCCGCCGCACCATCTTCTCCCTGCAGGGACCGCCTTCCGGGGGCACGAGTCTGCGCGCGCAGCTGCTCAACGCGGTGCACGAGTCCGCGCGGTTGCTGGGGTTCGAGCCGGACGTGTCGCTCGAGGGGCCGTTGGACACGGTCGTGCCGGACCACGTCAGGCCCGACCTGCTCGCGACGCTGCGAGAAGCGCTCACGAACGTTGTGCGGCACGCGCGAGCGGAGCACGTCGCTGTTGCCGTGAGCGTCGATCGCACCGTGTCGAGTCTTGAGCTCATGGTCAAGGACGACGGCCGTGGCTTGCCGTTGGCTGACGATTCGGCCGGCTCGCCCCACCACGCGGGTGGGCTGGCGAACATGGCGGCTCGGGCGCGGCGTCACCACGGTGACTGCGCGGTCGACTCGATCCCCGGTGCGGGGGTGAGCATCACCTGGTTCGTTCCGCTGGTCCTGCAGGAGGCGAGATGGCGATAGCAGTGCTGTTGGTGGACGACCACGAGATCGTGCGGCGCGGACTCGTCCAGTTGCTGGCGCAGGCGGAGGACATCCACGTCGTCGGCCAGGCGGACAGCGCGACGTCGGCGGTCGCGCAGGCACCGCGGCTCAAGCCCGACGTCGCGATCATCGACGTGCGGTTGCCCGACGGCGACGGCGTCACGGTGTGCCGGGAGATCAAGAGCCTGGTGGACCCGCCGCCCGCGTGCCTGATGCTCACGTCCTACTCGGACGACGAGGCGCTGTTCGGCGCGATCATGGCGGGCGCCTCCGGGTACATGCTGAAGGAGGTGTCCGGCAACGACCTCGTCGCCGCCGTCCGCACCCTCGCCGCGGGCGGGTCGCTGCTGCACGCCGGCGTCACGGCGACCGTCCTGCAACGGCTGCGCGGCGGCCCCGAGGAGGATCCGCGTTACGCCGCACTGAGTCCGCAGGAACGCCGCATCCTCGACCTCATCGCCGAGGGCATGACGAACCGGCAGATCGCGAACCGCCTGTTCCTCGCCGAGAAGACCGTCAAGAACTACGTGTCGTCGCTGCTGCACAAGCTCGGGTTCGACCGCCGCACCGAGGCGGGTGTGTACGCGGCTCGCCGCAGACGCACCCACCCCGGCACGTTCTGATCGATCACCAACCGGCTCGAACCGCGAGCTCCCGCGCCTTCACGAGCGGGTTGCCCGTGCTCTCACCCGGTGCCGGCAGCGGCACGCCCGGACAGCTCAGGTCCCTCGGCGGCACCACGCCGTCGACGAGGTAGCTCTCCACCACGTCGCCGACGCAGTCGTTGCCGAACCCGTAGATGCCGTGGTCGCCCTCGTCGCGCACGGTCAGCATGCGCGAGCCGGCGAAACCGGCGTGTGCCCGTTGCGCGCCCGCGAGAGGCGTCGCCGGGTCGCGCACCGACTGCACCATCAACGCGGACGCGACACCGGCACCGTTGGGGCGCTTCAGCTTCAGGTTCGGCCGGTCCCACCACGCACAGGGACCGGTGATCTGATAACCGCCGACGAGCGAGTAGCGCTGGACGCTCCTGGTGCCCTCGCGCTCCAGCGACCTCCGGTCCCCGCGGAACGGGGTGTCGTTGCACAGCACCGACATCTGGGTGCCCATGACCGAGTCCGGGTACTGCTTCGGGGCGGCCAGGGTCATCGGTGTCGTGCCCGCGATCAGGGCGACCAGCTGCGCGGTCCCCTCGAACGAGTCCTTGCTGTACAGGCCGGTGAAGATCAACGCGTCCAGCAGGACCGGCGTGACGACCGTGCCGTCCGGCAACGTCACGGGCTGTTCGACGAGCCGTGCGCGCGTCTTCTCGTAGTTCTGGCGCACCTCCTCCGCGGTCTTGCCGAGCCCGAACACGTTGTCGTACTTCGCGACCCACGGCAGGAAGTCGACGCGGAACCGGAGTTCCGACCCCGCCGGCAGGTTGTCGAACACCGTCTGCCACGACTCGGTGAACTCGGTGTTGGAGTCGAGCACGATCTTGTCGAGCGTCTTCGGGAAGTACGTGGCGTAGTGGGCTCCCATCCAGCTGCCCGCCGAGTACCCGAGCCAGCTGACCTTCTCGCGGCCGAGGACCTGTCGGAACAGGTCGAGGTCGCGCACGGTCTGCTCGGTATTGACGTACCGGCCGAACTCGCCGGACTTGGCCTGGCAGAACTTCGCCTGCAACTCCATGCCGCCGTAGAGCAGGTCGAGGTTCGCCTTGCTGCGGTCGCGCCAGTCGGTGGCGAGCCGGTGCTGGTAGCCGCCGCACGTGGCGTTGTCGCTGGCGCCGGTGCCCCGCACGTCGATGCCGTAGACCTCGGCGTTCTCGCTGAGCTTCGGCCGGTTCAGGTAGACCAGCGGCAACGTGCGCCCCGCGCCGCCCGGCCCGCCCGGGTTGGTGAAGACCGCGGTCTTCGCCTTGCCGTTCAACGGGACCGTGCGGCTGACGGCGATGGTGACGGTCTTGCCGTTGCGCGGGTTGTGCCAGTCCATCGGAGCGGTGAACTCGCCGCACTGCAGTCGTTCGAAACCGGGTTGGTCAGTGCACTGGCGCCACTGGACCTCCTGGTTCGCGAACGCGGTGCCGGCGACGGCCTGCGGTGCCACCAGGAGCGAGGTGGCGACGGTCGCGGCGGTCAGGGCCGCCAGGCGCCTCACCAGCCGAGCCTGACGGCGAGGTCGCGGGCCTGCTCCAGCGGTCCTGCCTGCTGCTGACCCGGTTCGGGCAGCGGGACTCCGGGGCAGGACAGGTCGCGCGGCGGCGTCACGCGGTCGACGAGGTAGCGCTCGACGACGTCGTTGACGCAGGCGTTGTCGAACCCGTAGATGCCGTGGTCACCCTCGTTCTCCACGGTCAGCATCCGCGATCCGGCGAACCCGGCGTGGGCCCGGCGCGCGCCCTCGATCGGGGTCGGCGCGTCCCGCTCGGACTGCACCATCAACGTCGGCGCGACCCCGATCCCGGTGGGCTGCCTGAGGTTCACGTCCGGCCGGTCCCAGAACGCGCAGGGCCCCATGACCTGGTAGTAGCCGAGCAACGGCCACTTGGCGCCGTCCCGCGCCGCGTCGCGCTCGAGGAACCTGCGGTCGCCGCGGAACTCCGTGTCGTTGCACAGGATGGAGTGGCGGGTGGAGACCGCCGCGTCCGGGTAGCTCGCCTGCGCGGTGATCGGCGCCGGCACCGTGCCCGCCAGTTCGGCGAGCTTGCGCGCGGCGCCGTCGAACGCGTACTTGCTGTACTGGCCCTGGACGAGCACCAGGTCCAGCGTGACCGGGTAGTACGTGCCGTCGGGCAGCGTGACGGGCTGCTGGGCGAGCTTCGCACGCGTCCGCTCGTAGGTCTGCCGCACCTCCTCGCCGGTCTTGCCGAGGTGGAAGACGTTGTCGTGCTTGGCCACCCACGGCGCGAAGTCGACGCGGAACCGCCGCTCGAAGCCCAGGCCGAAGTCGCCGAACACCGTCTGCCACGGCGCGGTGAACTCGGTGTTGGAGTCGAGCACGATCTTGTCGAGCGTCTTCGGGAAGTAGGTGGCGTAGTAGGCGCCCATCCAGCTGCCCCCGGAGTACCCGAGCCAGTCGACCTTCTTGCGCCCCAGCACCTGGCGCAGCAGGTCCAGGTCCTTCACGGTCTGCTCGGTGGTGATGAACCTGCCGAGCTCACCGGACTTGGTCTGGCAGAACTTCGCCTGCAGCTCCATGCCGCCGTAGAGCAGGTCGAGGTTGGCCCTGCTGCGGTCGCGCGGGTCCGTCGAGCCCAGCGTGTCGAACCCGCCGCAGGTGACGTTGCTGCTCGCCCCCGTGCCGCGCACGTCGATGCCGTAGATCTCCGCGTTCTCACTGAGCTTCGGCCGGTTCAGATAGACCAGCGGCAACGTCCTGCCCTCGCCACCGGGTCCGCCCGGGTTGGTGAAGACCGCGGTCTTCGCCTTGCCGTTCAACGGGACGGTGCGGCTGACCGCGATGGTGACGGTCTTGCCGTTGCGCGGGTTGTTCCAGTCCATCGGCGCCGTGAAGCTGCCGCACTGGAGTCGCTCGAAGCCGGGCTCGTCGGTGCACTTCTGCCAGGCGATCTGCTGCGCGGCGAAACCGCTCGCGTGCGCCTGTGGTGCGATCAGCAGTGAAGTCCCCGTGACGACGGCCAAAGCCGCCGCGATCTTCCTGCGGTGCATGTGTTTCCCCCTTACCAACCGAGCTGGGTGGCGAACTGCTGTGCCGTGGCGAGCGAGGTGCCGGAGCTCTGTCCGGGTGCGGGCAGCGGAACGCCGGGGCACGTGAGGTCCTTGGCCGGCGTGACGCCGTCGACCAGGTAGCGCTCGACGACGTCGTCGACGCACGCGTTGCCGAACCCGTAGATGCCGTGGTCACCCTCGCCCTCGACGGTGAGCAGCACGGAACCCTTGAAGTTCCGGTGCGCCCGTTGCGCCTGCTCGAGCGGCGTCGCCGGGTCGCGCACCGACTGCACCATCAGCGTCGGTGCGACACCGGTCCCGGTGGGCTGCTTGAGCTTGATGTTCGGCCGGTCCCAGAAGGCGCACGGGCCGGCGATCTGCGTGTAGCCGACGAGCGGCCACTTGGCGCCGTCCCGCGCGCCGTCGCGCTCCAGGTACTTCCGGTCGCCGTGGAACGGCGTGTCGTTGCAGAGGATCGAGTACGCGGTGCCCAGCTGGGCGTCCGGGTAGCTGGCCAGCGCGTTCATCCGCGCGGGCACCGCACCGGCCAGTTCCGCGAACGTCTGAGCGCCACTGGCGAAGCTGTCCTTGCTGTAGAGCGTGCCCCGCAGCAACAGGTCGAGCGTCACGCCGTTGTACACGCCTTCCGGTCGCGTGACGGGCTGCTCGTTCAGCGCGGCGCGGGTGCGTTCGTAGGACCGGCGCACCTCCTCGCCGGTCTTGCCGAGGTGGTAGACGTCGTCGTACTTCGCCACCCACGGCAGGAAGTCGACGCGGAACCGGCGTTCGAAGGCCATGCCCCAGTCGTCGAAGATCGGCTGCCACGGCAGGGTCCAGTCGACGTTCGAGTCGAGCACGATCCTGTCGAGGGTCTTGGGGAAGTAGGTGGCGTAGTACGCGCCCATCCAGCTGCCGCCGGAGTAGCCGAGCCAGCTGACCTTCTTCTTGCCGAGCACCTGGCGCAGCAGGTCCAGGTCCTTCACCGTCTGGTCGGTGGAGACGTACCGGCCGAACTCGCCGGACTTGGTCTGGCAGAACTTCGCGAGCAGCTCCATGCCGCCGTAGAGCAGGTCGAGGTTCGCCTTGCTGCGATCGCGCGGATCGACCTGGCCGTCGGTGTTGAAGCTGCCGCAGGTGACGTTGCTGCTCGCGCCCGTGCCGCGCACGTCGATGCCGATGATCTCGGCGTTCTCGCTGAGCCTGGGTCGCTCCAGGTAGAGCAGCGGCATCGTGCGGCCGGGGCCTCCCGGACCGCCGGGGTTGGTGAAGACCGTGGACTTCGCCGTGCCGTTCTTCGGCGTGAGCCGGCTGACGGCGATGGTGATCGTCTTGCCGTTGCGCGGGTTGTTCCAGTCCATCGGCGCCGTGAAGCTGCCGCACTCCAGCCGTTCCGAACCCGCGGGGAATCCCGGCGGCGGAGTGTCGAAGCACTTCTGCCATTCGATCCGCTGGACCGGTTCCGCGAGCGCCTGCGGTGCGATGAGCAGCGATGACGCCGTGACGACGGCGAGCGCCGCCGCGATTTTCCTTCGTGACATCCGAGCCCCCTCCAATGTCCACCCAGCTCATCGCTTTCCAGGGGGTGGCAGCATCGGCCTTAAGGAGGCAAACGGGTACGACTCTCGTCTTACGCCGTTGCGGGCAAACCCTGATGACGTACGTCATGGAACGCACCAGGGCCGCCCCCGGTGGGGACGGCCCCGGTGTCGACCGGTCGGATCAGCAGGACTGCTTGTAGAAGTACTTCTCGTTGGCCGCCGCGTCGTCCTTGGTGATGGCGACGAGGTCCGTCTCGATGTTGCGCTTGTTCTCCTTGCCCTCGATCGCGGCCAGGGCCTGCTCGACGCCCTGCTTGCCGATCGTGGCCGGGTCCTGCGCGATCAGGGCCTGCACGGTGCCCGCCTTCAGGTCCTCCACCTGCTTCGGCGAGGCGTCGAAGCCGACCAGGTTCACCGCGCCGGTCTTGCCCGCGTTGCGCAGACCGGTCGCCGCGCCCTCACCCGTGTTGAGGTTCGTCGCGAACACCCCGATCAGGTCCGGGTTCGCGGCCAGGGTCGCGGTGACCTTCGAGGCCGCGGTGGCGGGCTCGTTGTCGGTGTACTGCTGGCCGATGTACTTGAGGTTCGGGAAGGCCTTGATGGCGTCCTCGAAGCCCTTGGCGCGCGCGTCGGTCGTGGACGTGCCGGCCTTGGTGTTGAGCACCAGCACCGAGCCGGACTTACCGGCGGCGAGCTTGTTCAGCGTCTCGGCGGCGAGCTTGCCGCCCTGCTCGTTGTTGGAGGAGATGGACGAGACGCCGATCGAGGTGTCCTGGAGCTTGGTGTCGACCTCGACGACCTTGATGCCCGCGTCCTTGAGCGACTTCATCGGGCCCGCCATGGCCTTGTCGTCGGTCGGCGCGATGAGCACCGCGGCGGGCTTGGACGCCAGGATGCCGGTGACGATCGGGGTCTGCTGGGCCGCGTCGAACTTCGCCGGGGCCTGCGTGTCGAACTCGTAGCCCGCGGCCTTCGCCGCCTGCTCGAAACCGCACTGCATCGAGATGTAGAACGGCTCGGCCGTGATGCCGGGGATCAGCACCAGCTTCTTGTTCGCGGCCGAGTTCTGAGAGTTCGAGTCACCGATCTGCCCACCCCCGCCACACGCGGCGAGCAGGAAGGCGGCGGAGACGACCACTGCGGAGCGGATCTTCATTGGTCCACCTTTCCCTAACGTTGGTTGCGCGCCCGCCGCCGCGTCTGGTCCAGCCACACGGCGGCCACCAGCACGATCGCCACCGCGATCGGCTGCCAGAACTCCCTCACCCCGATGATCACGAGGCCCTTCTCCAGCACCGCCGGGATGAACACGCCGAACACCGTGCCCACCACCGAGCCCGTGCCGCCGAAGATGCTCGTCCCGCCCAGGACGACGGCGGCGATCGCGTTCAGGTTGTCCGTCTCGTGGCCGGTGACGACCGCGACGCGGAAGAACGCGTTGCCCATGAACCCCGCGAGACCGGCCAGCGTGCCCGCGAGCAGGTACACCTTCGTGAGGTGGCCCCGCACCGAGATGCCGACGCGCCGGGCCGCTTCCTCGTTCGACCCGACCGCGTACGTGTAGCGGCCGAAACGCGTGGTGGACAACAGGAGTGCGCCGAGCGCCGTGACGACGGCGGCCACGATCACGATGTTCGGGATGCCGAAGTACGTGCCGGAGCCGAAGGTGCGGTTGAGCCTGTCCGGGATGCCCGACACGTTGGAACCGTTGTTGAGCAACAGGGCCGCGCCCTGCGCCGCGCCGAACGAGCCGAGCGTCACGATCAGCGGCGGGATCTTCGCCCGCGAGATCAGCAGGCCGTTGAGCAGGCCCCAGACCGCGCCGCTGACGAGCGCGACCAGCAGGCCGAACCCGATGACACCCCAGCCCGCGTTCGTCGCGTCACCGCCGGACACCACGTTCATCGCCAGCGCGGACGAGACGCTCGCGAACACCAGCACCGAGCCGACGGACAGGTCGATGCCGGACGTGATGATCACGAACGTCATGCCGACCGACAGCACCAGCAGCACGGCGGTCTCCGCGAGCAGGAACTGCAGCGTGGTCACCTGGAAGACCGCGTCCGGGCGGATCGCGCCGAACGCGGCGACCAGCACCAGCAGCACCAGGCCGATCCACAGCGTGTTCGCGCCGGTCAGCCGCCTGATCAACGGCGTGCGCCGCTCGTCCGGCAGAGATGACATCGTTGTCTTCTCATCGGTGGTCATTGGTCGGCGTCCTCCTGGGTGAGCGCGCCGGTCATCGCGCCGACGAGCTCTTCGACGCTGGTGTCCGAGGCCTTGAAGCGGGCCACGCGACGGCCGAGGCGCAGCACCTCGACGCGGTCGGAGACCGACAGGACCTCGGGCATGTTGTGGGAGATCAGCACGACGGCGATGCCCTCGTCGCGGACGCGCTTGATCACGTCCAGCACGCGTTCCCGTTGCACCACACCGAGTGCGGCCGTCGGCTCGTCCATGAACACGAGCTTCGACGCCCACGCCACGGACCGCGCGACCGCGACGGACTGCCGCTGACCACCGGACAGCGCGGCGATCGGCACGTCGATGCTCTGCAACGTCGCGCCGAACCGGGTGAAGTGCTCGGACGCCTGCCTGCGCATGGCCTTCTTGTCGAGCACGCCGAAGAAGCCGAGCACGCCGGGTTTGAGGATCTCCCTGCCCAGGAACATGTTCGCGGCCGGGTCGAGGTCCGGCGCGACCGCCAGGTCCTGGAACACCGTCTCGATGCCGCGGTCGCGGGCGTCGTTGGGGGAGCTCAGGTGCAGCGGCTCGCCGTCGAACGTGAGCGTGCCGCTGGTGGGCTGCTCCACCCCGGAGAGGCATTTCACCAGGGTGGACTTGCCCGCGCCGTTGTCGCCGATCAGCGACACGACCTCGCCGGGGTAGGCGGTGAACGAGGCACCGCGGAGGGCTTCCACGGTGCCGTAGTTCTTCGTGAGATCACGAGCCTCCAGCAGCGGCCGGCTCATCTCTATGCATCCTCCACTGTGGACAGGATGGGTGGGCGGCAGCGGATCGCCACCAGGTCACCGGTCAGCCCCAGCTCGCCCGCCGCGTGCGGCACGACGAGGGTGCTGCCCTTGTGCACCTCCAGCTCGCCGAGCTTGCCGGACCCCTCCAGCACCACCAGCACGGCGAACGACGGCTCCAGCGCGAAGGAACCCTCCACGTGCAGGCGGTCGGCCTGGAAGAACGGGTTCGCGTCGGGGCCGAGGAGGTCGACCGACGGCGCCCACTTCTCGGACGTCTGGCGGACGAGCTGGTCGAGCCTGCCGCCCCAGCCCTGCCGGTCGACGCAGCCGAGCGCCACGTCGTAGCCGAGACCGAGGTGACCGATGTCGTCGTTGGCGAGGAAGCCCTCCCACTCCAGCGTCACCGAGAAGTCGGTGGGCTGCTGCAGTTCGACGATGAACACGCCCTCGCCGATCGCGTGCGGGACGCCGGCGGGCACGAACACCGTGTCGCCGGGCCGGACGCAGACGGGGTTGAGCGCGTCGAGCATCGCCTTCGTGTCCTGCGTGGCGACCCAGTCGGAGACCGTGTCGGCGGGCACGTCGTCGCGGAATCCGATGTAGACGGTCGGCTTCGGTCCCGTCGTGCCGACGACGATCCACGCCTCCGTCTTGCCGTGGCGGCAGTTCAGGTGCGAGGACGCGAACGCGTTGGACGGGTGGCAGTGCACGGGCAGGCGCTGGCCCGCGTCGAGCAGCTTCACCAGCAGCGCCGTGTCGCCGCCGAACTTGGCCGCGTGGTCCGCGCCGAGCCATCCCGTCGGGTCCGCCTGCACCGCGTCGCGCAGGAGCACGCCGTTCGGCAACGTTGTCAACCCGGCGTCGCTGCGCCCGAAGAGCGTCGTGGTCGACGCGACCCAGTCCTCGGGACCGAAGTCGCCGCTCGTCCCGCCGCGCAGCGCGGCGATCGCCTCCCCGCCGCGGTAGAACTGCTTCGGCTGGTTGGCGGGCAAGCTGACAGGCTGGTGGAGAACACCAGAACTCACGCGTGGACCTCCCCGGATCCTCGTGGCACCAAGCGCACCGGCAGCACGACGCGGCGCGGTGGTGAGTTGTCGCCGTCCAGTCGGGCGAACAACAAATCGGTGGCCGCCTTGCCGAGCGCGCTCGCGTCGTGCGCGATCACGGTCACCGGCGGCGACAGCAGGTCAGCGAGTTCGAAATCGTCGAAGCCCACCAGCGCGGGCCGTTCCGCGACACCCGCGAGAGCGCGCAGGATGTACACGGTGATGCGGTTGTTGCCGGCCACGATCGCCGTGGCGGGCTCACGCATGGTCTGCAGTCGTTGCAACGTGGTCGCGACGCTGCTCTCGTCGTGCGGCCCCATCGCCACGAGCTCCTCGTGGTACCCGATCCCGGCCCGCACGCAGCCTTCGCGGTACCCGCGCAGCCGCTCGTTGGCGGTGAAGATGTCCGGCGCGTCCCCGAGGAACGCGATGCGGCGGTGCCCGTGCGAAGCCAGATGCGTGACGGCCTCGACCGTCCCGCCGATGTTGTCCACCAGCACCGTGTCAGCGACGACGTCCCCGGCCGGCCGGTCCAGGAACACCACGGGCGTCCCGGCGCGCATCTCCGGCACGAGGTAGCTGTGCTGCAAGCCCGCGGGCACGATGAGGAGGCCGTCCACCCTGCGGGAGCAGAACTCCAGCGCCAGCTCGCGCTCACGCCCGGGATCCTCGTCCGACGACCCCGAGATCACCTGTCTGCCGCGCAGGCGGGCGATTTCCTCGACAGCGCGGGTCACGCCGGAGTAGAACGGGTTGCCGACGTCCTCCAGCACCAGCCCGATCGTGCCGGTGGACGACCCCCGGCGCAGGTTGCGGGCACTCAGGTTCCGCCGGAACCCGAGCTGGTCGATGGCCGCGAGCACGCGCTCGGCGGTGGACGGGTGCACACCCGGCTCGTCGTTGACCACGCGCGAGACGGTCTTGATGCTGACGCCCGCCAACCGCGCGACGTCGTTCATCGTCGCGCGACGTACCTTGCGCTGACCGGCTACGGGCCCGCTGGGGGACAACGTTGTCATAGTGGCCGTATCTCACCCCGGCTTTACGCCCTTGTCAACACTTCCTCACCGTTCAAGGCACCTCGTGCCACCCTCGTTTGTCCAGAAGTGGACAAGTGATCGTCGTGGTCTTGACCTTGAGCGTGTGCGCTCCGCAGTCTCTTGGTGACGGACCGCGTTCCGCTTCCTGCGGCGGGTGTGGTCCGGTCGAAGGCCCCCGGGCCGGGGTGCGCATGCGGCGGCGGTTGCACCCCGGCCCGGTCCCTCGAAGGACGCGAAGAGACCTGGTGTCAACGCAATGGCGAAGCCGAGGCGTCCCGACCGGCTGGGCATCGGAATCCGATCCATTCCAACGCCATCCGTGCCAACGCCACCCGCGCCAACGCCACCCGCCAACCCGCTCGCGCCGCCGCCCGCACCACCCGACCGGACCACCCGCCCACCCCGCCATCCCCGAAAATCCCCTCTAGGGTGAAGCCGTGGACGCACTGGATCCCATCGAGTCGGTCAACACCTTCATCGGCACCAAGGACGAGGGCAACACCTTCCCCGGCGCGTCCATGCCGTTCGGCAAGGCCCACAGCAGCCCCATCGGCTCGCACTACGCCGGCTACCGCTACGACGACCAGCAGATCCGCGGCTTCGGCCACTTCTTCCTGTCCGGCGCGGGCTGCTGGGAGCAGGGCGGCCTGGTCCCGATCCTCCCGGTCGTGCAACTGCCGCAGTCCTTCGACCACAAGCGGTACGCCGCGGGCTACACCCACGACGGCGAGATCGGCAAGCCCGGCTACTACAAGGTCAAGCTGCAGAACGACATCACCGTCGAGTGCACCGCGACCACGCGCGCCGGGGTCGAGCGGTACACGTTCCCGAACGGCGTCGGCGGCACGCTCCTCGTCAACGTCGGCCAGGCCAACGACAAGGAGCCGGTCAGCGCCAGTTCCATCAGGGTCCTCGACGACCGCACGATCGCCGGAACCGTGGAGACGCAGGCGTTCTGCGGCGGCCGTCCCTACCTCACCCACTTCACCACCCGGTTCGACCGGCCGTTCCGGCAGTTCGGCACCTGGGGGCCGACGGGACCTCGGCCGAACCAGAGGGAGTCCGCGGGCGGTGCGGGTCTGAGGGGTGCCTGGGTCACGTTCACGCCCGGCCCGGTCACGGCGGCCACCGCACTGTCGCAAGTGGACGAACAAGGCGCCGCGCACAACCTGACGGTCGAAACCGCCGACAAGACCTTCGACGAGCTCCGCAACGAGGCCCAGAACGCCTGGCGGCAGGAGCTCGGCTGCATCGAGATCGAGACGGAAGACTGGGACGAGCGGGCGGTCTTCTACACCGCGCTCTACCACGTGCTGCTCCAGCCGCTGACCGGCAGCGATGTGGACGGCAGGTACCGCGGGTTCGACAACCAGGTCCATCGTGCCGACGGCTGGACGTACTACGAGTACTACTCGCTGTGGGACACGTACCGGGCGCACAACCAGCTTCTCGCGTTGCTCCGCACCAAGCGGTCCCAGGACATCGGCCGGAGCATCCTGGCGATCCACGAGCAGGGTGGCTGGTTGCCGCGGTGGGCCTACGCGAACCAGGAGACCAACTGCATGACCGGCGACCCGGTCACGCCGTTCCTGGTCGACCTGTGGCGCTTCGGGCACCTCAAGGGCTTCGAGGAGCAGGCGTACGCCGCACTCGTCCAGAACGCCGACGGCGTTCCTCCTGCCGCCAGCCGGTTCCAGGGCAGGTCCGGCAACCCGAACTACCTCGCCCACGGGTTCGTGCAGTACGACAAGCGCTTCCCCAAGAAGGGGCAGGACACCGATCCGCACCACGGCGCGTCGGCGACCCTGGAGTACGCGCTGGCCGACGCCACGCTCGCGATCATGGCCGGCGAGCTGGGGCACGCGGAGGACGCGGAGCGGTTCAGGGTTCGCGGCCTCAACCACCGCACGCTGTGGGACAACAGCGTCACGGACCGGGGTTTCTCCGGGTTCCCGCGGCCCAAGCTGCAGGGCGGTGCGTGGCTCGACCCCTACACGCCCCAGGGGTCGGAGGGGTTCCACGAGGGCACTGCCTGGCAGTACCAGTGGCTGGCGCAGCACGACATCACCGGGTTGCTCACCGCGCTCGGCGGCAAGGCGGCGGCCGAGGCTCGGCTGGACGACTTCTTCGCATACCAGGACCTGCTGGTCGATCCGAAGCGGACCGTGCGCGAGAAGTGGGTCGTCGGACCGTACGACTACTACAACCAGTTCAGGTACAACCCGAACAACGAACCTGATCTGCACGCGCCGTGGATGTACGCGCTGATCGGCAGGCCGGAGAAGACGTCGGTGGTCGTGCGGGCCGCGCAGACGTTGTTCGTCAACGGGCCGGCGGGCGTCACGGGAAACGACGACCTCGGCACGATGTCCGCCTGGTACGTGTTCAGCGCCCTCGGGATGTACCCCGCCGTGCCGGGGACGGGTGAGTTCGTGCCGCACGCGCCGAAGTTCACCAAGGCCGTCATCCACCTGGAGAACGGCAAGGACGTCGTGATCAGGGCCGAGCAGGCGGACGCGGCGAAGACCCAGGTGGTGCGCCGCATCAGGAGCGGCTGGTTGTCCAAGGACAAGGAACGGATCGAGATCGCGGAGCTGTGGCAGGGGACCACGCTCGAGGTCGACCTCCACACACTTTCCAATTGAGACGCCGGATCGGTCGTACGCTTCTCCGATGGGCATCTGCGCGAGCTGTGGCACGGAGTACGCGCCGCTGCCGTCGCGGGCGCGGTACTGCTCGAACGCGTGCCGTCAGCGCGCCTACCGCCGGCGTTCGGCCGGTACGTCCACTGTGGTCGCGGAGTTGCCCGGCTACGACGACGCGTTCGTCGGCAGGGAGGCCGAGCTCGCCGAGCTGCTCCTGTTGCTGCGCAAGCACAGGATGCTCACGGTCGTCGGTCCGGCGGGGGTCGGGAAGACGCGGCTCGCGGTCGAGCTGGCCCGGCGGTGCAGGCGGACCGAGGTCCGCACCGTCGAGCTCGGCCGGCTGAGCCGCCCCGACCAGGTGGTGCAGGCCTTCGCGGAAGCCGTTGGGGTGTACCAGCACGCAGGTGTCGCGTTGCGGACGACGCTGGTCCACGAGCTGCACCACCGCCGGGTCCTGTTGCTGGTGGACAACTGCGAGCACCTCGTCGAGGAGTGCTGCGAGGTGGTGGACGCGCTGTTGTCGCGCTGCCCGCACGTGCAGGTCCTCGCGACGAGCAGGGAGGCGCTGCGGTCCATCGGCGAGGCCGTCTTCCCGTTGCGCGGCATGGGAGCCGACGCGGCGAAGCTCTTCCGTGAACGCGCCGGAACGGGCGGCGACCACCACACGGTCGAGACGATCTGCGCGCGGCTCGACGGCCTGCCGCTCGCGGTGGAGCTCGCGGCGAGGCTCTCCGTGCCACCGCCCGAGCTCGCGGACCGCCTCGACCACCGGCTCGACCTGCTGACCGACGCCGGTGAGCAGGTTCGGCACCAGAGCCTGCGCGCGGCCATCACGTGGAGCCACGACCTGCTGACCGCGCAGGAGAAGGAGCTGTTCCGGCGGCTCGCGCTGCTGCCCGGCGGGTTCGGGCTGGAGATCGCCGAGGTCGTGCACGGCCGCTCGGTGATCGGGCCGCTCACGGCGTTGCAGGCGAAGTCGTTGGTGGCGCGGGAGAACGACGGCCGGTTCCGGATGCTCGAGTCGATCCGCCTCTACGCCGAGGAACGGCTCGGGGAGCACGGCGAGCGCGAGGTGACGGCCGAGCGGATCATCGCCTGGCTGTGCGAAAAAGGCGAGCCCGGCGTCTCGTCGTCGATCCTCACGCCCGGTCAGGTGCAGGCGCAGCACCAGGAGTACGACAACGTGGCGTACGCGTTCGCCCATCTGGTGGCACCGCGGGACGACCGCCGGCTGATGCTCGCCACGATGCTGCTCAGGGTCTGCTTCGACCGCGGCTACTTCGCCCAGGCGGGCGCGGTGCTGATGCAGGTGCTGCACCAGTCGGCCGCCGACGCCCGGTACCGGATCCTCGCGCTGGAGTACGCGTCTCTGCTCGCGGCCCACGAGCAACGCCACGACGAGGCCGTGGATCACGCCCTGGAAGCGATCGCGACGGCGGAGGCGGGCGGACAGGAGCTGATCATGTGCCGCCTGTACCGGACGCTGGCGCACGCCCACGAGGGCCTGGGTGACGCGCTGAACGCCGCACGGGCGTTGCGCCGATCGATCGAGTACGGCGCACGCAACGGCAACGACGTGAGCGTCGCCGTGTCGAGCCAGAACCTCGGCTGGCGGTTGCTCGTGGACGGTGACACCGACGGGGCCGCCCACCTCGTCGACAGCGCGTTGCCGGTGCTCAGAGTCCACGCGCGACAGGACGTCGTGGCCATCGCCGTGCACACGTCGGCCTGCATCGCCCTGGAACGGGGGGATCTGGCGACGGCCGGCGCGCACTTCGCCGAGAGCGCGCGCATGATGGCGGAGACGCCTCGGGCCGCGGTCGAGTCGATCGAGGGCCGAGGCCTCGTCGCGATGGCGTCCGGACGGCACGAGCTCGGCGTGCGGCTTCTGGTGGCCTGCCAGCAGATGCGCACGACGTGGGTCGTCCCGCCGGAACCGTGGTGGCGGCGGAAGATGGCCGCCGCACTGGACCTCTCGCGGGAATCCCTCTCCCCGGCGGCCTTCCAGCGCGCGCTCGCGGCCGGGCGGTCGATGGACGCGCGGCACGCCCTGGAAACCGCGCTGGACAAGGAGATCGTGCGGGACGCGGTGCTGAGCGACCGCCAGCGCGTGGTCGTCGAGCTGGTGGCCCAGGGATTGACGAACGCCCAGATCGCCGCCAAACTCGGTATTTCGCACAGGACTGTGGAATCCCACGTGCACAACGTGAAGACCACGTTGAACCTTTCGTCCAGGACGCAGCTTGCGGCCTGGGCCCGAACGCACTAATGCGTCCAACTGAGACGTAACGCTGCGCTGCATCCGGATGACTTCCCGCCCCTCGCCGTTCATCGTGGTCGGAACGACGACAAGGGGGCGACGTGGAACCGTTCCGCCTGCTGCACCCCGACCTCGTGCCGCAACGGCGCGAGGGGTTGCAGCACGCCGCCTCCACGCTCGTGCAGATGGGGCTGGACGACACGGTGCTCTCGGCATCGCCCGTGCACCAACGGCTCGCCCGCGTGGTGCTCGCGAACAGCGGTGTCATCGAGTGGTCGCCCGCTCACCGCGTGCAGGTGTGCCCCATCGACCAGCGATTCGGGGTCGAACGGGTCGGCGGCGACCGCGGCGGCGTGTTCCTGTCCGGTGTCCTGATCGCCTACCTCGACGTGCTGGAGAACGCGGCCAGGATGGGCACCTCGGTCACCGAGGACTCCTGGCGGACCCTGCTCTGGGCCCCGACCGCGCTCTTCGACCACGTGCTGCGCCGCCCCCAGGTCGGCATGACCGTGGTGACCCCCGGCCCCGGCACCGAGAACCTGCCGCGCGAGCGCGCCCTGGCGGGCCAGCGCCTCTACCTCGCGCTGATGCAGGCCGTCCGGTTCGCCGTCAACGGTGTCCTGCGCGCCGAGGACGACCGCACCCTCGTCGAGGACTGCGTGACCCTCGCGACCGCGTGCCTGCGCGCCGCGGCGGTGGCGCTCGAGTTCGCCGCCGACGTGCCGTCCGGGGTGCCGGCGCCGGTCGTGGAGACCGCCGAGCACCGCTACCTGTGGCAGGTGATCGGTGAGGTCCGCACGGCGGTCCCGCGCGCCCGGTTCGACCAGTTCGCGACGGCGCTGCGAAGGCTGAACGACGTGTACACCGCCTGCCCGTTGCTGGTCGCGGGCGGATAGGTCGTTCGTCTCGACTTCGCGGCGACTTTGGTCGTTCCGCGCCGCGAACCCGTACCCGCTGACCTACCGTCACGGCCATGACGGAGGAACGGTCCGCGGTCGTGGTGCGGGACATCCGCAAGAGCTACGGCGAGCTGAAGGCGGTGGACGGGGTCTCGTTCACCGTGGCCGAAGGCGAGTTCTTCGGCATCCTGGGGCCCAACGGCGCCGGGAAGACCACCACGCTCGAGATCGTGGAGGGGCTGCGCGAACCCGACAGCGGCGAGGTGGTGCTGCTCGGTGAGAGCCCGTGGCCGCGCAACGTGAAGTTGTTGCCGCGCATCGGTGTTCAGCTCCAGGCGACGTCCTTCTTCGACAAACTGACGGCGAAGGAGCAGCTGCAGACGTTCGGTGCCCTCTACGGGGTGAGCGCCGGCACGGCCGCGGACATGCTCGAGCTGGTCGGCCTGGCGGACAAGGCGAACGAGCAGGAGAACAAGCTCTCCGGCGGTCAGCGCCAGCGGCTCTCGATCGCGTGCGCGCTCGTGCACGACCCGGACATCGTGTTCCTGGACGAACCGACCGCGGCGCTGGACCCGCAGGCGCGCCGGAACCTCTGGGACGTGCTGCGCGCCATCAAGGAACGCGGCAAGACCATCGTCTACACCACGCACTACCTCGACGAGGCCGAGATCCTCTGCGACCGCGTCGCGATCATGGACAAAGGCAGGGTCCTCGCACTCGACCGGCCCGCGGTGCTGGTGCGCGGACTCGACGCGCCGACCCACGTGACGCTGCAGAAGGGGCTTCTGTCCGCTGTGGACGCTTCCGCGCTCGACGGCGTCGACGAGGCCCACGAGGACGAGGTGTCGCTGACGCTCTCGACCCGCCGCCCCGCTCCCGTGCTGTCGGCGCTGGCCGAACGCGGCGCGCTCGACGGCCTGCAGGTCCGCACGGCCACTCTCGAGGACGTGTTCCTCGACCTGACCGGACGGGAGTACAGGGCATGACCGCGTTCAAGACGCTCTCGGTGGCGATGCTCAAGGGTTTCGTGCGCGACAAGGCCACGCTGTTCTTCACGTTCCTGTTCCCGCTGATGTTCCTGATCATCTTCGGCCTGCTCCTGCGGGACGCGGGCGAGGACAGGACCAAGATCGCGCTGGTCGGGGACGGGTCGGTCGTGTCAGCGCTGCGCGAGAGCGGCGCGCTGGAGTTCGAGTCCTACGACGACGAGAACGCCGCTGTGCGGAAGGTGCAGGACGGCGACCTGCCCGCCGCGCTGATCGTTCGCGGCCAGCGGATCGACCTGCGGTTCGCGCAGAGCGACCAGGTGCGGTCCGCGACGGTGGTCGGCATCGTGAACGGGTTCGTGGACAGGGCGAACCTCGCCGCGACCGGGCAGCCGCCGACCTTCACGTTCACCGCGGAGAAGGTCGAGGACGCCACGCTCAAGCCGATCCAGTACCTGACGCCGGGCATCCTGTCGTGGGGTGTGGCGGTGTCGGCGGTGTTCGGGTCGGCGCTGACACTCGTGTCGTGGCGCCGCAAGCAGGTGCTGCGCCGCATCCGGCTGGCGCCGATCTCGACGACGTCCGTGCTGTCGTCGCGGATCCTGGTCAGCGCCGGTGTCGCGCTCGTGCAGGGCGTCACCTTCATCGGCGTCGCCTCGCTGCCCGTGTTCGGCCTGCGGCTGTCCGGGGCGTGGTGGCTCGCGATCCCGTTGCTGCTGCTGGGAACCATCGCGTTCTTCGCGCTCGGCATGCTGGTCGGCGCGTTCGCGAAGACCGAGGAGGCCGCGTCGGCCGCCGCGAACATCGTGGTGCTGCCGATGGCGTTCCTGTCCGGCACGTTCTTCCCCGTCGACCAGGCGCCCGCGTGGTTGCAGGCCGTGTCGAAGGCGTTCCCGTTGCGGCACATGAACGACGGCATGCTCGACGTGCTGGTGCGCGGCAAGGGGATCGAGGCCCTGGCGGTGCCGGCCGCCGTCCTCGTCGGGTTCTCGCTCGTGGTCGGCTTCCTCGCCTCCCGCGTCTTCAAGTGGGAGGAATAGGACACACCAGACAGGCCCGGTGGTCGTGTGCTCCCCGTCACGGTTCATGATGGGGAGCCATGACGTTCTCCAGCGTGACCGGCCGGTTCCGCATCCTCGCCCTCGCCGAGGCGATCTCCTGGGCGGGCCTGCTGCTCGGGATGTTCTTCAAGTACGTCGTCGTGCAGAACGAGATCGGCGTCAAGATCTTCGGCCCGATCCACGGCATCGTCTTCGTCGGCTTCATCCTCGTCACGCTGATGACGAAGGAGCCGCTGAAGTGGGACGCGCGCACGCTCGTCCTCGGCCTGCTGTCGAGCATCCCGCCGTTCGGCACGGTGCTCTTCGAGCGCTGGGCCTCGAAGACCGGCCGCCTCAGCGAGCCCGCCGCCGAGCAGCTCTGAGCTCCCTCGCCGGGTCGTCGCGGTGGTAGACGTGCTCGGAGTCCTCGATGTTGTCCAGGAACTCCTGGTACTGCACGGCGAGCAGCAGGTGTGAGGCGCGCCGGGCGGTGTCGAGGGCTTCGAGCGGGCGGCTGTCCGGCCGGTGCCGCAGCCACGCCTCGCTCCACACCCGGCGGATCAGGTCGCCCAGCTCGGGCCGGCAGAACTCGATGAGCCTGCCCGCGTCGAGCGCCGGGTGGCCCCAGACGACGTCGGACCAGTCGATGACGACGCCGCTGTCGAACCAGTTGCCGGGGTGGAAGTCGCCGTGCACCAGGGTGTCCGGCAGCCCGAAGTCCGGCATCGGGACGACGCACGGCTTCAGCCGCGGCTCGCCCGCCAGCGCGTGCTGGACGGCGACCCAGCGCGGCACGACCTCCTCGACGTGCTCCGGTCTCGGGTCCCAGCACGCCTGACCCGCGGCCCCGGCCAGCAGGACCCGGCGCGGTGCCGAGGCGATCACCTCCGGCACCAGGCCCGGGTCGTGCGCGGCGACCATCCTGATCACCTCGCCCTCGTCCGCGAAGAACGGCGGGACGGTCTTCAGCCACGCGTCGCCGTTCGCGGTGGGCAGGCGGTGCACGCTCGACAGGTTCCACGACTTGACCTGGACGGGCGGGCCGGTCCGTTCGACGTGCTCGTCGGCCCACGCGACCAGCTCGGACGGTCCGCCGAGCCGTGCCCAGGGCAACCGGTGCGGGGCGTCCGCGGCGGGTTCCTCCGCCGGGTGCAGGTGGGTGCGGTCGGGTTCGCCGTGCGCCTCGACGTGGTAGGTGACCACGCCACCGGCGGGCCGCCCGCCGCCCTGCACCGAGACCAGCCTGAGGACGCTCGTCCGGACGCCCAGCAGCTCCTCGAGCACCTCGTTGACGGGCTCGACGTCGGGCCACCACGGTGAGCTCACCGGGAGGGCGTCCGTGCGGCCCGCGAACCCGCTCGGGCCGCTGACCAGGGCGATGACCGACCGCTCGCTCACCCGCTCACCAGCCGCAGCGCTTCGCGGAGCTCGATCTGGGGATCGCCCTCGTGGTAGATCCGTTCGGACTCCTCGATGTTGTCGAGGAACTCCTGGTACTTCACGGCGTTGTGCAGCCTGGACGCGCGCGGCGCGATCTCCAGGGCTTTCAGGGGCTCGCTGTCCGGGCGGTGCCGCAGCCACGCCTCGCTCCACACGCGACGGATGAGGTCGTGCAGTTCGGGCTGCGCGTACTCCATGAGCCGGCACGCGTCGAGCGCCGGGTGGCCCCAGACGGCGTCGGACCAGTCGATGACGACGCCGCTGTCGAGCCAGTTGCCGGGGTGGAAGTCGCCGTGGGTGAGCGTGTCGGGCAGACCGAAGTCCGGCATCGGCACGGCGGACGGCCTGAGCTGGGGTTCTCCCGCGAGCGCGTGCTGGACGGCGACCCAGCGCGGCACGACCTCCTCGACGTGTCCGGCGGTGACCGGCCAGCACTTGGTGCCCTCGGCCTGGCTCATCAGCACGCGGCCGGGTGCCCAGGCCAGCACCTCGGGCACGAGCGCCGGGTCGTGGGCGGCGACCATCTTGATCACCGAGCCCTCGTCGGCGAAGAACGGCGGCACGGCCTTGAGCCACACCGGTCCGTTCGCGGTGGGCAGGCGGTGCACGCTCGACAGGTTCCAGGTGCGGACCTGCGCGGCCGGGCCGGTGCGGGTGATCACCGAGTCGGCCCACGCGACGAGTTCGGACGGACCTCCCGGTCGTGCCCACGGCAGCCGGTGCTCGGCGTCCGGTGCCGGCGCCTCAGCGGGTTCGAGGAGGTCGTGGTCGGGCTCGTCGTGCGCCTCGACGTGGTAGGTGACGACGCCGCCGAAAGGCACCTTGCCGCCCTCGGTCGAGAGCAGGCGCAGGACGCTCGTCTCGACGTCCAGCAGGGCGCGCAGGGCGGTGTTGACCGGCTCGACGTGGTTCCAGTCGGGTGTCCCGACCGGGATCACCCCGGTGCGCCCGGTGAACCCGCCGGGGGTGCTGACGAGCGCGACGACAGAACGGTCCGGTCGATCCCACATGCGCCCCATCAGGCCACAGGCGGGCCCGGCCGCGCAGCCGAATTAATCCTCGAAGTCGCCGCTCGCCCGGCGCACCTTCGCGAGCAGGTCGGTGAGCTGCTCGGTCTGGCGGTCGGTGAGGCCCTTGAGGCCGAGGTTGACGTCGACGACGGCCGCGGTCGCGTTCTCCCGGCGCTGCAGGCCCGCCTCGGTGATCTCGACCAGCGTGGTGCGGCGGTCGGTCGGGTGCGGCGTGCGGCGGACGAGGCCGTCGCTCTCCAGCCGGTCGACGATGTTCGTGACGCTCGTCGGGTGCAACTGCAGGCGCTCGCCCATCACCCTCATCGGCAGCGCGCCCTTGCGGGAGAAGTAGAGGAGCACCAACGCCTCGTAGCGCGCGAACGTGAGACCGTGCGGCTTGAGGGCTGCGTCCACGGCGGACTGGATGATTTGCTGGACACGCATGACGCTCGTGACCGCGGCCATCGACGTGGACGACCCCACCCGGTCGTCCCACAGCTCGGCCGCGCGGGCGATCGGATCGAACGGCAGCGGTGTCATGGGCACCGAAGCTACCAGTCAGTACAACCCGTGATCAGCAGGAGGCTCGTGTGCTCGTCGCGTTCAGCGTTGCTCCGTCCGGTTCGGACTCGTCGGGAGGCGTCGCGAAGGCCGTGGCCGAGGCGGTCCGCGTCGTGCGGGAGTCCGGACTGCCCAACGAGACCAACGCGATGTTCACGTTGGTCGAGGGGGAGTGGGACGAGGTGATGGACGTCGTGAAGCGCGCGACGGAGGCCGTGCAGGCCGCCGCGCCACGCGTGTCCCTCGTGCTCAAGGCCGACATCAGGCCCGGCTACACCGGTCAGCTCAAGGCCAAGGTCGACCGGATCGAGGAACACCTCGCCGACACGCCGTGAGAGCGTCCTCGGATGGCCGAACGCTCTACGCCGCCACGGTGAGTGGACCCGTGCGGCGGCTCCGGCTGGGTTAGCGTGTCGGGCGTGGACGCGAGGCAGCTGTGGTTGAGGTTCGAGCCCTACCACGACGTCACGTACTTCACGCCCGAATCCCGCGCGGCGACCGACGCGCTGGGCTGCAAGGGCGGCTGGATGGGCTACTTCGGCATGCGCGCCGCACCCCTGGGCGCCGCGTCTCCGGAACTGGTGACGGCGGTCTTCTACAACTTCGCGCCGCGCATGGTCCACCGCGCGTTGCCGGACGCGTGGGAGGTGGCGTCGCCTTCTGCTTTTCTCGATGCCCGGCTGGAGGGCGTCGACGGAGCTCTGCGCCGGTTGCTGGGCTCGGTGGACACGCCGGAGATCGCGGAAGCCGCTGCTCTGGCTCGTGAGGCCGCTCTGGCGAGCCCGTTGGCAGGCCGGCCGCTGGCCGCGGCGAACCGCGCGTTGCCGTGGCCCTCCGAGCCCCACCTGGCGTTGTGGCACGCCTGCACGATCCTGCGCGAGGCCCGCGGCGACGGCCACGTGGCAGCGCTGGTCGCGGCCGGCGTGGGCCCGTGCCAAGCGCTTGCGCTCTACGCGCGCGAGCATTCCCTCGACCCGGCATACATGCGCACCGCGCGTGGTTGGACTGTCGAGGAGTGGGAAGAAGTCGCGGACCTGCCCGGCGACCTCCCCGCGGTGGAACGAGCGACCGATGAGGCCGCTCGGGCGCCGTGGGAGGCGTTGGGTGAGGAACGCACATCGCGGTTCATCGACCTGATGACACCGCTCGCTCTACGCATCGCCTCGGCCAACGAGGCGATGCGCGTCAACCCGATGGCCCTGGACCCGGTCCGGGAACTAGCCGTGCCAGGATGGAACACGTGACAAGGCCTGATCCTCGCAAGACCGCCGCACTGTCCGCCGCGCTCTCGGGCGCCGTCGACCTGGGCGCCCTGAAGGCCCGAGCCGACGCGGCCCGCACCGCCGCGGCGTCCCCCGCCCCCGCCGGTGCCCCGGCGCCTGACAACGGCTCTTCCGTGCCGTGGATCGTGGACGTCACCGAGGCCTCCTTCCAGGCGGTCGTCGAACAGTCCCTGCAGGTGCCCGTCGTGGTGCTGCTGGGCGCCTCGTACAGCCCGGAGTCGCAGCAGCTGGCCGCGACCCTGACCCGCCACGCGTCGGCGTCCGGCGGCGCCTGGATCCTGGCGCGGGTCGATCTGGAGACCGCGCCGCGGATCGGGCAGGCGTTCGGGGTGCAGTCCGTGCCGACCACCGTGGCCGTTGCCGCTGGTCAGCCCATCGACGCTTTCGGCGGGCCCATTGCCGACGCCGAGCTGTCGCAGTGGATCGCCCGGTTGCTGGACGCTCTGCGGGACCGGTTGCCCGGGATTCGTGCCGGGGAGGCTCGGGCCGGGGGTCCGGTCGAGCCCGAGGAGATTCCTGAGGACCCTCGGATCGTTGCTGCTGAGGAGGCCTTCGAGCGGGGGGACTACGTTGCCGCTCAGGGGTTCTACTCGGAGATTCTCGCTTCTGAGCCTTCGAACGAGTTGGCCAAGGAAGGGCTTGCGCAGGCTCGGTTCGCTGAGCGGGCCGAGGCCGTTGACCCTGCGGTGATCGCCAAGGCCGATGGGGCGCCTGAGGACATCGACGCTCAGTTGGCTGCCGCCGATGCCCAGGTTGCCGGGCAGATGGTCGAGGAAGCGTTCTCTCGGTTGGTTTCCACCGTTCGGCGGGTTTTCGGGGAGGACCGGGATCGGGTTCGGGCCCATTTGGTGGGGTTGTTCGAGCTGTTCCCGGCTGACGATCCTCGGGTTGCCGCTGCTCGGCGGGCGTTGGCTTCTGCGTTGTACTGACGCGTCGGTTTTGGCGCGTACCCCTGTTGCGGGCGGCCTGGTCGCTTTGCGTGCTTCCTCTGGGGCTCTGCCCCAGACCCCGGCAATCTGAGATGGGGGCCAGCGCTGGGGGCAGGTTGATGGCACGCCTGCTGCGTAGAGCGGCTGCCGGTTGCTTGGTTTGGTTGCGGTGGCGGTGGGGTCCCATCCCAAGCCGCACCAAGAGCGGGCCACATGCCTGAGGGGGTGTCAACTCGACGAAAAGCGTGTCGAGTTGACACCCCCTCAGGCATGCAGCAAGAGCTGTGGCGCGACTCGTGATGGGACCCCACCGCCGGTACCTCTTTGCTCAGGACGGCTCGCCTGCGGCATCGCGGCCGTCAGGCGTGCCACCCCGCCCTAGGCGCGTCGCCGTTCCAAAAGGACGGTGTCCCGCCACCTGCCGTGGTGCTGCGCGATCCGCTCCCGCAATCCCACCGTGCGGAACCCCGCCTTGTGGTGCAGCGCGATGCTGGCCCGGTTCTCCGGGAAGATGACCGCCTGCAGCGTCCACAGGCCCGCCGCGTCCGCGGCCGCGACCTGGTGGTGCAGCAGGGTTTTGCCCACGCCCCTGCCCTGCGCGCTGTCGGCCACGTAGATCGACGTCTCCGCCACGCCCGCGTAGCACTCGCGCGCCGAGACCGGGGTGGCCGCCGCCCAGCCCGCCACGGTGCCGTCCACCTCGGCTATCCAGCGGTGGTCCGGTAGCCACTTGGACTCCAGGGTTCTGCGGGACGGGACCTCGGTCTCGAAGGTGGCGTTGCCCGACGCGATGCCCTCGCCGTAGATGCGGCGGACCTCTGGCCAGTCGGCGGCGGTCATCGCGCGCATCGCGACGCCCTCCGCTGGGCGGAGGGTGCCTGTGGAGAGGGCGCCCATGACCGCGTCCGCTGCGTGGGGGAGGCCTGTGCAGCAGGCCGGGTTCACGGTGACGAGGGTGGTGGTGCCCTCGCGCTGGATCTGGAGGAAGCCGACCTCGGCCAGTTTGCGGACGTGGTGCGAGCAGGTGGACTGGCTCACGCCCAGCAGGGTGGTCAGCTCTCCCACGGTGACCGGGGCCGGCGCCGAGGCCACGTGGTGGAGCAGGCGGACCCTGGTCGGGTCGGACAGGGTCGCGAACCACGAGGCGTAGGTCGTGGCTTCATCGGTGAGCACGTCAGCGAGTATCGGCCGGGGTCGATCGGTTGATCAAACCGAGTACTTCTTCACGCAGAACGAGAGGCCTCGGAAGAAGCCGTCGCCGAAGGCTTCCACGCGGGCGAAGCCGGAGGGGACGGCTTTGCCGTTGACGTCTGCCGCGATGAGGCTGTCGTCGGCCAGGAGTTCCGCCACGGCTTCGTCGAGGTCGCCGGGGGAGAGTTTGAGGTTCGCCGCCGCGTCCGGGCGGTTGGTGAGGCCCGCCCAGGCTCCGGTGAGGCACGCGGTGCGCTGGCCTGCGGCGTCGTCGTCCAGTTTGAAGCCCGTGGCGTGCTGGATCGACAGGGAGAAGCGGGAGGCGATGACGGCGAACGCCGCGAAGTCGCCGATGCCTCCCTTCGTGCCCTTCTTCGGGGGTGTGCCGATCTTGACCAGTTGCGGGAGGTCCAGCTGCACCTGGTTGACGGCCGGGCAGTAGGAGGCCGGAGATGTGGTCTGGGCGTCGGAGCAGGGCTTGATGCCCGCGCGGTCGAAGGCGGGGAAGACGGCGCCGCTCGACTTGTAGGCGTCGCGCAGCGACTCCTCGAGGGCCCTGAGGTACTTCTCCTCGTCGATCTTGGCGTTGCCGCGGCCCTGGCCCTGGTCGGTGTCGGAGAGGTCGAAGGGGCGTTCGGTGATGCGCTTGTTGATCTCGGCCTCGTTGATCTCGGCGCAGCGGGCGGCGCCGCGCACGAAGCCGAACTGGAAGGCCGAGACGCGGTCGAACGCGCTGCCGTGGGCGCCCTGCTTCTCGAACGACGTGCCGGCGCTGTCGCGGATGAAGAACATCGTCTGCAGCACCTGGTTGAGGCCCTCGCCGGTGGAGAGCTCGAAGTGCTTCGCCTTGTTCTCGGCGACCCAGCGCATGAAGACGCCGGTGTAGCAGTCGGCCTGCTGCTCCTTCACGATCGACGACGTGTTGGGGCCGATGTTCGAGGCGGGGCCGAGCTTGTACTGCACGGCGTGGCCCATCTCGTGCGCGAGGACCGTCACGACGGCCATCGGGCCGAACGAGTCCTGCAGCATCGGGAGGAGCTCGCCGCGGTCCCACGTGATGCTGTCGTCGAGGGCGCAGTAGAACGCGTTGGCGATGCCCGTGGTGTTGAGCCTGCAGACCTCGACGCCCTTGCCGTTCGAGTCGTAGGACAGGAAGCGCTTCACCGGCTCGAAGGTCTTGCCGGGGAACGACTTGGGGATCTCGGCCTTCCAGAACTCCTGCACGTCGGCGAGGGTGTTGATGGCGAGGCGGTCCATCTCGCCGCCGTCACCGTTCTCGACGCTCAGGTCCGCGTCCGGTACGCCCTGCTTGGGGCCGGACGGGCCGTTGGAGATCTCCAGTCCCGCGACCTTCGTGGGGTCGGGTCGCTCGCCCTTCGGGTCGCCCTCGACCACGGAGGCGCACGCCGTCAAGGTCGCGGTCACGGCCAGCGCGACGGCGATTCGTCCGAATCCCATGAGGTCAGACCCTACTAAGCGGCGTTCGGCCACGTGCAGCAAGTGCCAGGGCCGAACGTGAAACCTGCTCACTCCCTGGGGTGATTTCAAAACTGCGCGGGCTCGTTTTCGTTGTCCCGCCGATGTTTCCGGCCCAAAGTCCCTCTCACGCAAGCCTTCAGCGTGGAAGGAGTCCGGGGGTATGGGTAGAACGCGCTGGGCACGGTTCGCCGGGGTGCTCGGCATCGGCGCGATAGGCGCCGGTGCCCTCCTCTTCGGCATGTCCCAGGGAGCGCTGGCCGCCTCGTTCGCGGTGTCCGGCACCAACTTCAAGGTGTCCGCCGACAACCTGGTGGGCCAGGGGTTCGTCCAGTTCGGCGGGGTGGACGCGGGCGCGGGCAAGACGCACGTCGTCGCGGTCAGCGGGTTCAAGACGGCGAGGCTCGACAAGTTCTGCCAGTCGGTGTTCGTCGCGAACATGCCGATCGTCGGTGACATCACGATGCGCATCACCGCGGACGGCGTGGGCGGCATGTCGGCCGAGAACCTGGTCGTCAACCTCACCGACCTCAACGGGGACCTGGTCCTCGGCAACCCCGAGATCGGCATCGACGCCAACAAGGTGACCAAGGGACCGGAGAACCTCCGGGGTCTGCCGGGCTCGTTCGGCCTGCAGGCCGACACGGCGAACATCACCTCGCTGCAGCAGACCGCCTGGGCCACCACGGCCCAGACCATCAGGTTCAAGGGCATGAACCTGACCATTCGCCAGGGGAAGCAAGAGTGCTTCTGACGTTCTGGCGCGGCTTCACCGCGTGGCGGCGTGGCCGGCCCTTCTGGGCCGGTCTCTTCGTGGCCGCGGGCGCGCTCATCATCCTGTTCCCACCGTTCGTCGGCGTGAAGCTCGGCGACATGGTCATCTCGATCAAGACGATCGGCGGCACGTCCGCGTTGCTGATCGGCACGCTGCTCGCGATCTGCGCGGTGTCGCTGTGGGTGCAGCCGAAGTTCCGGCTCGCGGCGGGCATCGTCACGGTGCTGCTGTCGCTGGTCGCGCTCGTGGTGACCAACCTCGGCGGCTTCCTGGCGGGCACGGTCCTCAGCCTGCTCGGCGGTGCGCTCGCCGTGGCGTGGACCGACGAGCCCAAGAAGCCGAAGGCGGCGGAAGTGTCTTCGCAGACGGTCCAGCCCACGTGATGCGAGCACATCCGCTGGCCGCCGCGGCGATGGCCGCGGTGCTGGCGCTGCAACCGCCGTCGAGCACCGAGCCACCGCCGTCGTCCGCTCCCGGCAGCAGCTCACCGGCGCCGACCAGCACCACGTCGGAGCCACCACCCGCGTCGAGCACCAGCGCCACTCCGCCGCCGGCGTCGTCCGCGTCCGTTCCGCCGACCAGCACGGAGCCTTCGACGCCGGCGCCCCCGCCACCGGTCCCTGCCCCGGTGGCGGGTGGAGGGCGCGAGTGGACGCTCACGGCGTCCAGGCTCGACCTCGGCGGGCTGAACTTCGCCGGAGTGGTCGACGCGCTGCTGAACGGCCAGGTCGTCAAGGTCCTGAAGTTCACCGCGTCGGACATGAAGATCAGGGACCTGGTGCAGTCCGCCGAGGTCTCGCCGGGCGTCAAGCTCGTCACGGCGGCACGGCCGGGCAGCACGTCCACGGTGTCGCCGGGCCGCATCGAGCTGTACACGCTGCAGCTCAAGGGCAACCTCGACCTGCTCGGGGTCAAGATCCCGGTCGACTACACCGCGGCACACCCACCGCCGCTGATCGTGCCGTTCGTGACGTTCACCGAGGTCACGGTGCGCAACACCGACCTCAGGGGCGGCACGCTCAAGATCCCGGGCGCGCGGATCTCGGTCGTGTCCGACCAGGCACCGGCCGAAAGGCGCTGAAGCCCGCACCGGCACCGGTGCGGGCTCTCAGAACGTCAGACGCCACACTTCTTCGCGCCCTCGAACACGCCCTCGCGGAACCGGGCCACGCGCTGGAAGCCGGGGTCCACCGGGTTGCCGCCCTTCGCGTCACGGGCCGCGTAGTCGAACTGCAGCAGCACCGTCACGGCCTCGTCGAAGTCGCCCGGCGAGAGCCCGAAGCCGTCCTGCCGCTGGAACACCGCGCCCGTGTAGGCCCCGGCCAGGCACAGCGCCGCCGCGGACGCCTTCTCACCCTCGGTCGGCTTGCCCAGCACCGCGAGCTCGGCCATCGCGTACCGGGTCGCGATCAGCGTGCCCGTGGCGTAGTCGCCGAACTCCTTGTGCAGGTCCGGCAGCTCTTCCTTGGTGTCGATCTTGATCGTCTTGTCCGACGGGCAGTACGCGACGGGACCCTGGTCACCGGAGCACGTCGGCTCGGTCTGGGAGGCCTCGGCACGCGGCGACTGCCAGGTCTTGCCCGCCTTCGTGGCCACGTCCTTGAAGAAGCCGTCGAGGTCGGGCGTGACGGCCTCGAGCATGTCGTCGAACGGCAGGTTGCCGCCGTTCGCGCGGTCCGTGGTGCTGGTGAACGCGCGCTGCGTGAACTGGCGGTTCTGGACCGTCATCTGGGAGCAGAACTTCGTGCCCTGCTCGTAGCCGTCCTGGAACGCCGCCACGCGGTCGAACGCGCTGCCGTGCGCCTGCTCGTCCTCCGGCGAGGTGCCGACCGGGTCGCGGAACGTGATCAGCGCGCCCAGCGCCTTGTCCAGGGCGTCCGCGTTGATGTCGAGGCGCGGCGACTTGCCGTCCGTCACGTTGCGCACGAACGCGCCCGCGAAGCAGTCGGCCTGCGCCTCGGTGAGGATCGTCGGGTACCGGTCCGGCTCGCGGCGCTCCGCCTCGGGGGTGATGCCCATGCGGTTCTGCACCGCGTGACCCATCTCGTGCGCGAGCACCACGACCACCGCGGCCTCGCCGAAGCGGTCCTGCAGCACCGGCAGCAGCGACGCGCGGTCCCACGCGATCGCGTCGGCGGCGGGGCAGTAGAAGGCGTTGCCCTCCACGTCCGCGGCCTTCTGCGTGCACGGCGGCGGCTTCGCGGTGGCGTCGGCCGTGTCGACCGAGAAGTATCCGCCGGTCAGCGGCTTCCACGGCTTGTTGAAAGTGCTCTGGAACGAGTCCGTCCAGAACTCCTCGATGTCCGTCAGCGCGGTGGCGGCCAGCTTGTCGATGGGGCCGTTGTCCGAACCCCGCACCTGGACGGTGGGGCTGGACGCCTCCTTCTTCACCACCTTGGCGGCGCGGGGCCGCCCAGGGATCTCAGCGGTGCAACCCACCGCGAGCAGGGCGGTGGCGACGATCAGCGCGATGCTCCGGTGCCGCATGAACCCATTGTGCCTGCCGGCCGGCTCGAGGGGCGTCCTTCTCGTCCAAGTCAGGCGCATACAAGGGGCAACGTGCGGCGGGCTGAACAGGTTCACCTGACCGGATCAGCCCGCCGCGCCGCGTCAGTCCGCCTCGCCCAGCACGCCGGGGGTCTCGGGAACGAGCCACAGCACACCGGCCGGCGGCAGCTGCAGGATCGCCGAGTACGGGCGTCCGTGCCACGGCCTGGCCTCGGCCTCGACGCCGCCCATGTTGCCCACGCCCGACCCGCCGTAGTGCGCGGCGTCGGTGTTCACGAGCTCCTTCCAGCGCCCGGACGACGGCAGACCGACCCGGTAGTCGTGGTGCGGCGAGCCGGAGAAGTTCGCCACGCAGGCGAGCGTCGAGCCGTCCTCACCGATCCGCAGGAACGACAGGACGTTGCCGCCGGAGTCGTTCGCGTCGATCCACTGGAAGCCCTCGGGCGTGATGTCGTGGCTGAACAGCGCCGCCGCCTGCTTGTACACCGCGTTCAGGTCGCGCATCAGCTTCTGGATGCCCTGGTGCAGCGGCTCCTGCTCGACGAGGTGCCAGTCGAGCGACCGCGACTCCGACCACTCCTGCCGCTGCCCGAACTCGCCGCCCATGAAGAGCAGCTGCTTGCCGGGGTGCGCCCACATGAACGCCAGCAGCGACCGCACGCCCGCGGCCTTGTTCCAGTCGTCGCCCGGCATCCGCTCCCACAGCGAGCCCTTGCCGTGCACCACCTCGTCGTGCGAGAGCGGCAGCACGAAGTTCTCGCTCCACGCGTAGACCAGCGAGAACGTCATCTCGTTGTGGTGGAACGAGCGGTGCACCGGCTCACGCGACAGGTAGTGCAGCGTGTCGTGCATCCAGCCCATGTTCCACTTGAAGCCGAACCCGAGTCCGCCCAGGTGCGTCGGCCGCGTGACGCCCGGCCACGCCGTCGACTCCTCGGCGATCATGACGATGCCGGGGTGCCGCTTGTAGACCGTCGCGTTCAGCTCCTGCAGGAACCGGACCGCGTCGAGGTTCTCGCGCCCGCCGAACTCGTTCGGCAGCCACTGGCCCTCCGGCCGTGAGTAGTCGAGGTAGAGCATCGACGCCACGGCGTCCACGCGCAGGCCGTCGAGGTGGAACTCCTCGATCCAGTACAGCGCGTTCGCCACCAGGAAGTTCCGGACCTCGTTGCGCCCGAAGTCGAAGACGTACGTGCCCCAGTCGAGCTGCTCACCGCGGCGCGGGTCGGCGTGCTCGTACAGCGGTGTGCCGTCGAACTTCGCGAGCGCCCAGGCGTCCTTCGGGAAGTGCGCGGGCACCCAGTCGACCAGCACGCCGATGCCGCGCTGGTGCAGCGTGTCGACGAAGTACCGGAAGTCGTCCGGCGTGCCGAACCGCGAGGTCGGCGCGTAGTACGACGTGACCTGGTAGCCCCACGAACCACCGAACGGGTGCTCGGCCACCGGCAGCATCTCGACGTGCGTGAAGCCCATGTCCACGCAGTAGTCCGCGAGCTCGGTCGCGAGCTCGCGGTAGCTCAGCCCCGGCTTCCACGAGCCCAGGTGCACCTCGTAGATCGACATCGGCGCGTTCGCCCACTGCGTGGCCGCGCGCTTCGCCGTCCACTCCTCGTCCTGCCACTCGTACTCCGACCGCGTGACGACCGAGGCCGTCTGCGGCGGGACCTCCGTGGCGAACGCCATCGGGTCGGCCTTCTCGTGCCACACGCCGTCCTGGCCGAGGATGCGGAACTTGTACCGCGACCCCGGCACGACGTTCGGCAGGAACACCTCCCAGACACCGCTGGAACCCATGGAGCGCAACGGGTTCGCGCGCCCGTCCCAGCCGTCGAAGTCACCGGTCACACGCACGCCGCGCGCGTTCGGGGCCCACACCGCGAACGAGACACCGGTGACGTCACCGGAAACCGTTTCGTAGCAACGGACGTGCGCGCCCAGCACGTCCCACAGCCGCTCGTGCCGGCCCTCGCCGATCAGGTGCAGGTCGAGCTCGCCCACGGTCGGCAGCCACCGGTACGGGTCGTCGACCTCGACCGTGTGGTCGCCGTAGCTGACCAGCAGCCGGTAGTCACCGGGCGCCTCGGGCAGCTCGCCTTCGAACAGGGCGTCCGCGATGCGCGGCAGTTCGACCTGCTTGTCGCCCCAGGAGATGGCGACCGACGTCGCGCCTGGGCGCAGGGCCCGCGCGATCACCTGGTCGCCGACGGTGTGCACACCCAGCACCGAGTGCGGGTCGTGGTGCGCACCTGACAGGAGCCGGTCCAGGTCGGCCTTCACGGTCTACTCTCCTCCGCTGGTCATCCGGGCGATCGACGACAGGGGAACCGTCAACCACTCCGGCCTGTTGGCGTGCTCGTAAGCGACCTCGTAGACCGCCTTGTCCAGCTCGAAAGCGCGCAGCAGCGGCACGTTGTCCCGCGGGTCGGCCGCCACCTCGGCGTAGCCGTCGCAGAACGCGGCGCGGTTGCGCTTCGTCCACTCCATCGCGCGGTAGGCGAGCTGGTCGTCGTCGGGCTGGCCGACCAGCAGCTGCCGTGCCGCGTAGTCGAACGACCTCAGCATCCCCGCCACGTCGCGCAACGGCGACCGCAACGCGAGGCGGTCCTCGACGCTCGCCGCCGGCTCGCCCTCGAAGTCGATCAGCAGCCAGCCGTGCACGGTCCGCAGCACCTGACCGAGGTGCAGGTCGCCGTGGATGTGCTGGATCGGCAACGCGCCGACGTGCTCGCGCGCCTGCTCGAACGAGGCGCGCAGCGGCTCCTCGTAGCGGCCGAGCTCCGGCACCGCCTCCAGCACGACGCCAAGCCTGCGTTGCATGCCCTCGATCGCGCGGGAGATCGCGTCCTCGTCGGCGATCTTCGTGCCCAGCGCCTCCGCCAGGTCGGCGTGCACCTTCGCGACGGCGTGGCCGAGTCGTTGCGCCTCGCCGGCGAAGTCGCCGCCCACCTCGAACGCGTGCAGGTCGGCCTCGGCCATCAGGTCGCGGACCGACGTCTTGGCCATGTCCCAGCCCTCGACCGCGTCCGGCAGGAACTCCTGCAGCATCGCGAGCGTGACCGGCTGCCCGTGGAGCTTCGTGGAGATCGACCCCAGCGGCAGCGCGATGTGCTCGCAGCCGACGGACCGCAGCGCGCGGTGCATCGTCAGGTCCCGGTTCTCGCCGTTCGCGAGCTTGCGGAAGATCTTCAGGATGTACTGCTGGCCGTAGATCAGGGACGTGTTGGACTGCTCGACGCCGATCGGCCGCCCGCGCAGGCCCGACTTCAGCTCCGTGCCGGGCTCGTGCGCGAAGACGATGCCGTCGACCTCGTGCCCGGTGGCGATCCGGTCGAGCAGGACGCCGTTGTGCTCGGGGTCGAGCAGCACGTCCCAAGCGCCGGTGCTCAGGCTCAACGCGCCCTGGTAGTTCTCGGTGCGGCCGGGTTGTTCGACCTCGAAGACCACGTGCACCAGGTCGCCGTCGACCACCGTCGTCCTGAGTGGACGGACGGCCGTGATCGGCTTGTCCTTGCCGCCGAACCACCGTGCGTTCGGGAGCAGGTCGGGCAGTGAGGCGACGAGCTTCTCGACGAGCTCGTGGGGATCGGTCACGCCGCGATTCACCTCATTTCACCGTCGTCGCCCGCCTCTACCAGCTGGAACCAGTAGAAACCGTGACCCGGGAGGGTCAACAGGTAAGGGAGTTCCCCGATCGCGGGGAATTTGACACCTCCGGTGAGCTCCACCGGCGTGTGGTCGCGGTGCTCGGAGAGGTCGAGCTCGACGGGTTGCGGGAAGCGTGACAGGTTGTTCACGCAGAGCACGATGTCCTCGCGGCCGTCCGGGCGCTTCCACTGCCTCTTGTAGGCGAGCACGCTCGGGTTGGAGCCACCGAGCTCGGTGAAGTCGCCCTCGGCGAACGCGTGGTGCTGCTTGCGCACCTCGATCATGTGCCGCGTCCAGTTGAGCAGCGACGTCGAGCTGTTGAGCTGCGCCTCGACGTTCAGGCCCTGGTAGCCGTAGACCGGGTCCATGATCACCGGCAGGTAGATCCGGCCGGGGTCGCAGCTCGAGAACCCGGCGTTGCGGTCCGGGGTCCA
>NZ_FOFV01000011.1 GCF_900111005.1 Lentzea albida | reverse complement strand
CACAACTGTTCTTCACCACCCACGGCATCACCGTCGAACGAGTACTCACCGACAACGGCTCCTGCTACAAGTCCCGACTCTGGCGAGACACCCTCACCACAGCCGGGATCACCCACAAACGCACCCGCCCCTACCGGCCGCAGACCAACGGCAAAGTCGAGCGGTTCAACCGCACACTGCTCGACGAATGGGCCTACCAACGGCCCTACACCAGCAACACCGAACGCACCCAGGCCCTGGCAGACTTCCTGCACACCTACAACCACCACCGCAGCCACACCGCGCTCGGCGGCCACCCACCCATCAGCCGAATCAACAACCCTGCGGGTCAATACACCTAGCTGACCGACACGATCGCGTCGACCACCCGCGGCCCCGAGTTCAGCACCTCGTCGTTGTGGTCCGCGTCCGCGATCTCGACCAGCGTCGCCCGCGCCGCCGTCGCCACCTCGCGGCTCTGCGCGGGCGGTACGACCGAGTCCCGCGTGCCCAGCACCACCACGGTCGGGACGTCCACAGCGGACACCCGCTCCACCACCGGGTACTTGTCCTGCAGCAACATCCGCACCGGCAGCCACGGGTAGTGGTGCGAGCCCACCGCCGCCAGCGACGTGAACGGCGACCGCAGCACCAAGCCCTTCGGCGCTCGGAACGTCGCGAGCTCCGCCGCCACCGCCGCCCCCAGCGACTCGCCGAAGTACACGACCGGCCCGTCGATCAGGTCCAGCGCCGCCCGCGCGTCGTAGGTCAGGCCCTCCTCCGACGGCGTGCCCGGGTTGCCGCCGTAGCCGCGGTAGTCGAACAACAGCACCGACAACCCGCGCGCCGTCAGCCCCCGCGCGAGCGACAGCCGCCCGGACCGGTTGCCGCCGTTGCCCGGGAACACGATGACCGTCGCGGGTGCCTCAGGCAGTTCGAAGTGCCAGCCGTCGAGCATCAGACCGTCCGCCGTGACCAGCCGGACGTCACGGCCACCGGGCATCGCCTCGTCCGCCGAGGGCAGCGGGCCGGGTTCGGGGAAGTACACGAGCTTGCGCTGGAAGGTGAAGACCACGGCGACGATGGTGACAACCACCGCCACCGCGATCAACACCGCCCTGCGCATGAGGCCATCCCATCAGGGTTCGGCGGGCGAGGCGACCGCCGCGAAGACAACCGGCGCTGGTGCACCGCCGCCCGGAGCGACCGGCGCGAAGACCGGCGCCGCGGCCTTCTGACCGGGTCTCAGAGCGTGCGCGAGAACAGCGCCAGCAGCTCCGTCCAGTGACGCTCCGCGGCTTCCTCGTCGTAGGCGGCGGTGTCGGCCTGCGTGTAGCCGTGGTGCGCGCCCGCGTACACCTCGCACCGGTGCGTCACCCCGGCCTCGGTCAGCGCCTTCTCCAGGCGTTCGACCTGCTCCGGCGGCATGGCGGCGTCCTGGTCGGCGTGCGCGAAGTACAGCTCCGCCGTGACCTTCCCTGCCAGCAGGTGCGGGCTGTCGTCCGCCTCCGACGCCAGGTACGCGCCGTGGAACCCGGCCGCGGCCGCCACCCGGTCCGGGTAGGTGCCCGCCGTGCGCAACGCCAGGCCCGCGCCCATGCAGTAGCCCGTGATGCCCACCGGGCCGTCCGTCGTGAGCGGCGAATCGGCCAGGAAACGCAGGTACGCGCCGGCGTCGTTCATCAACGCCTCCGGCGTCAGCGACCGCATCAGCGGCCCGATCTTCTCGAACAGGCCGGGGCGCGCCGCCGGGTCGATGAACTCCGGCAGGTCGAACACCGGTGAGCGGCCCGCGCGGTAGAAGACGTTGGGCACCAGCACCACGTAGCCGGCCTCGGCGAGGCGGTCGGCCATCTTCTCCAGGTGCGGGCGCAGGCCGAAGGCGTCCATGTAGAACAGGACCGCGGGGAACGGGCCGTCGCCGTCGGGACGCGCCAGGTAGGCGTCCGCGGTGCCGTCCTCGGTGGTCACGTCCACGGTGGTGCCGGGCATCAACAGGGTCCTTCCGGATCGACTACGACGCCGGTGCGAACGGCACCAGCACGACGGTGATGTTGTCGTGACCGCCCGCGTCCAGCGCGACCTTCACGAACTCCTCCGGCCCGCACGGCAGCAGCGGCTGCAGGTCCTCGGGCTCGGGCTTGTAGTTGTGCAGGCCGTCCGAGCAGAGCAGGAACACGCCGGGCGAGGTCGGCTGCAGCGTCACGACCTGCGGCACCACCTGGCCCGCGTCCGCGCCGATCCACCGCGACAGCACGTGCGCGCGGCGGTCCGTGCGGGCCTGCTCCTCGGTCAGCACGCCCTCGGCGACCAGCTGCGCCGCCCACGTGTCGTCCGCGGTGAGCTGCTTCGAGCCCTCGTCCGACAGCCAGTAGGCGCGCGAGTCGCCGACCCAGCCGATCGTCACCGACGACTCCGTGACCAGAGCGGAGACGAACGTGCACGACGGGGCGACGCCCCGGCCGCCCGGTTCCAGCGGCTCGTCCTCCACCAGCTTCTCCACGGCGGAGCAGGACGCGGCGACCGCGTCCACCATCGCCTGCTCGGGGTCCGCCGTGTCGATCAGGGCGTTGAGCAGCACGTCCACGGCGGCGTCGGCGGCGGCCTGCGAGGCCTGCTCGGCGCGTTCGGAGGAGGCCACGCCGTCGCAGACGACGGCGGCGACACCCTTGCCCGCGACGTGGCCGAACGCCATCGAGTCCTCGTTGCGGGCCCGCCGCTTGCCCCGGTCGCTCACCCCGGACACCGCGCCGAGCGCGTACTCGACCCGGTCACGCGCCGACGGCTGGTGCCGGCCGCACTGGGTGCAGTAGTCCTCGTCATCGATGTCCGGCGACCCGCACAGGATGCACGAGGCCTGCGCGGGACCGGTCGGTCCGCCCAGCGGCGTGCGGCGGACCAGCAGGTTGCGTCCGCACGCCTCGCAGAACCGGTCCTCCGCCGCGACGGGCGCGAAGCACTCCGGGCACTTCAGGGTGTCCATCAAACCAACGTCCTAGGCCTTACCGCGTTCGCGCGGTCCACCAATGCGATCCGTTCCTCCGGCGTGGCCGCGAACCGGGCCAGCGTGCGGTAGCGACGCTCCAGACCCAGCCGAAGTTCGTGTTCGGAGAGTGCACAGTCCAGCACCTGGCCCTCGGCGGCCTGATTGCGGGTCACGTAGTGGTACGCCGCCTCCAGCACCTCCGCCGACAGCTGCGTGCGCGAATGCACGTCGATGTCCAAGGCGCGCAACCGTTCCCCGGCCGCGACGAGGTCCTCGGCGCCGCAGTCGCCGAGCTGCGCGCGCACCGCCGCGATCTGCGCCGGCAGATGTTGTGACGAGGTGTCCGGGACCGACAGCAGCACCTCGACGGCCCGCGCCCGGTCCCCGCACTCGAGCAGCACGCGCGCCAGCCCGAACGCCGCCGACACGTACGCGTGGTCGGTGTGCCACACCAGCTCGTACCAGCCGACCGCGCCCTTGAGGTCGCCGACGGCCTCCGCGCACACGCCCAGCGCGAGCTTGGGCGCGGCCTCGCCCGGGACCGCCGAGCAGACGGCGTCGAAGAACCCCAGCGCGTCCTGCGCCCGTCCGTCGACCAGCGCCGCGAGACCCCGGTACCAGTCGGAACGCCAGTCCTCCGCGGGGTCGAGCTCCGGCTCGTCGAACATCGACGGCGCCGTCAGCGCCCCCAGCTCGAGCAGCGCCGCCTCGGTGTCGCCGGACTCGATCAGCACCCGCACGATCCGCAGCCGCACCTCCACCGTCAGCTCCGGGGCCTTGCGCAGGCCCGCCGGGTCCGACGTCGTCGCCGTCGCGAGCCACGACGCCGCGGCGTCCGAGGTGTTCACCGACGGCGCGGGCAGCGCGACCGCGACCTCCCGCAGGTCCAGGGCACCCTCCACGCCGAACCGGCGGCGTTCCGGCGTGAACTGCCGCGACAGGCCCGGCCGCGGCACGCCGTCCTCGATCGCCAGCACCTCGCGCAGCACCCCGGTGAGCTGCTCGGCCATGTCCTCGGCCGAGCAGAACCGCAGCTCCGGGTTCGGGTTCGTCGCGCGCAGCAGCAGCCGGTGGAACGAGGTGAACCGGCCCAGCAGCGGCTCCTCGTCCACCGTCGGCAGCCGGTCCTTGAGCTTGCCGCGGAAGTCGAACGGGAAGCTCATCACCGCCAGCGCGCGCCCGACCGTGTAGATGTCGGAGAACACCGACGGCCCGATCGTGCCGATCTCCGGCGCCTGGTAGCCGACCGTGCCGTAGATGGGGGAGTGGTGGTCGTCGATGCGCCGCACCGCGCCCAGGTCGATCAGCTTGAGCTGCTCCTCGGTGTGGATCATGTTGTCGGGCTTGAAGTCGCAGTACAGCAGGCCCACGCCGTGCAGGTAGCCGACCGCGGGCAGGATCTCCAGCACGTAGGCGATGGCCTGCGCGAGCGGCAGCGCCTCGTCGCCGCGGCCCTCCCGGCGCCGGTGGGTGATCATGTCCTTGATCGACTCGCCGCCGACGTACTCCATCACGATGTACTCGACGAGCTTCTCACTCACGCGGCTCTCGTGCCGGATGAAGTTGTGGATCTTCACGATGTTCGGGTGCTCGACCTCGGCGAGGAACCGCCGCTCCGCGAGCGCGGCCGCCATCGCGTCGGCGTCACCCGAGTCGAGCAGGCCTTTCAGCACCACCCACCGGTCGCTCACCGCGTGGTCCAGCGCCAGGTACAGCCAGCCCAGGCCACCGTGCGCCAGGCACCCCAGCACCTCGTACTGGTCGTGCAGCACCTCACCCGGTTCGAGCTTCGGCGTGAACGAGTAGGCGTGCCCGCACTGCGGGCAGAACCCCTCCACCCGGCCCTGCTTGCCGTCCTTGGCCCGCCCGACCTTCTTGCCGCACTTCGAGCAGAACCGCTTCGCCTCCGGGACCTCGGGGTTCTCCAGCACCGCGGTCTTCGGGTCGCGGTAGGGGATCCGGGGCACCTCGACCAGGCCCGCGCCGAGCCGGCCGCGGCTCATCGACCGCGCACTGCCGCGGCGCGCCCGTGCCGACGCCGACCGCGTCACCTCCTGCGACGCCGACCAGGGCGCGGTGCCCGGCGCCGTCGACGGCCCTGTCTCCGTCAACTCGTCACTCATCGAGGCCCCCCTTTCAGTCCCGATAACGCGCGACCGGCGGCGTCGGTGCCGGACCCAGCGGTGTCAGCCACCGCAGGTAGATCCCGCGCCACGTGCCGTCGGTGCGCATCCGCTCCAGCACGCCGTTGACGAACCGGACGAGGTCCTCCTGGCCCTTCGGGACCCCCACCCCGTAGGACTCGTCGGTGAACCGCGACCCCACCACCTCGGTGTACGGGTCCTGCGCCGCGAGGCCCGCGAGGATCGTGTCGTCGGTCGAGATCGCGTCGGTCTGCCCTTGTTGCAGCATCACCAGGCAGTCCGTCCAGTTCGGCACGCTCACCGTCGTCTTCGCCCTGTTCACGACGTTGTTGAGCGACGTCGACCCCGACGCCACGCACACCCGCTTGTCCGCGAGGCCCTCCACACCGGTGATCCCGGAGTTGCGGCGTACCAGCACCCGTTGCCCGGCCTGGTAGTAGACCTGCGAGAAGTCGACGTCCTCGAGCCGGTCGCACGTGATCGTCATCGTGCGGACCACGACGTCGACCGCGCCGCTCTGCAGCATGGGGATCCGCTCGGCCGCCGTCACGACCTTGAACTGCACCTTCTTCTCGTCGCCGAACACGGCCTTGGCGATCTGCCGCGCCACGTCCACGTCGAAGCCCTCGATCTCGCCGGTGAACGAGTTGCGGAACCCCATCAGGTAGGAGTTCTGGTCCACCCCGGCGATCAGGCGGCCGCGTTGCGCGATCCTCGCCATCGTGGAGCCGTCCGGCATCTGCCCGGGCTGGGGCAGCGCGCCGGGCCGCAGGCTCGCCGTCGCGTCGCACGAGGGCGGCGGGTTCGCCTGGCTGCTCGGCGCCGCCGACACCGTGCTCGCGTTCGCCGGCTGCGGGGCCGGGGCCGATCGCGGCACGACCTCGCTGGGCGCCGGTCCCGACGCACACGCCCCGAGCAGCAGCACCGCTGCCAGCGCCAGTCGCCTCACCTGTACTCCTTGAGCCGCTGCCACAACCCCATCGCCGCACCCGCCGCACCGACCACCGCGAGCACCAGCACCCCGACCGCCGTGCCCGACAGCGACACCCGCGCCACCGCCACCTCGTCGCTGAAGTCCTGCCGCGCCTCGCCGATCCCGCGCACCAGCGCCTGGTCCAGCGAGTCGAAGTACGGGCTTCCGATCAACGACACCGCCTCGGTGTACTGCCCGGCGTCGTCGGCCTCGCGGATGCGCTGGTGCACCTGCTGCCACTGCCGGAACTGCTTCATCGCCTCGTCGACCGCCGCGGTGTCGTCGAGCTTGCTCGCCTGGTCCAGCAGCCCTTCCAGCCGTTCGGACACCTCGACGAAGTTCTTCTCGTACGTCTGCCCCGCACCGCGCGCGACCAGCGTCAGCGTCTCCTCGCCGCGCGCCGTGAGCGTCGCGATCCGCGCCTGCGCCAGCACGTCGACCTTCTGCGACGCCGCCCGCGAGTCCGCCACGTCGTTCATGACCAGCACCGACACCGTCGTCATCCACAGCAACGACAGCGCCGCCGCCCCCGTGGCCACGAGCAGGCCGACGTTGAGCAGCCGGTTCGTCTTGCGCGTCAGGTACCGCTGGGTGAGCACCAGCGCGATCACGAACGCCAGCGCCACCGCCACCGAGCCCCACGGGAAGCTCGCCTCGTCCTGCGCCCGCGCCACCCGGTCGGTCTCCGCCCGGTACAGCTCCTGCGCCGCCGGCAGCAGCTGCGTGCGCATCAACCCCGACGCCTCACGCAGGTACGCGGCGCCCACGGGGAAGCCCTGCCGGTTGTTCGTGCGCGCCGTCTCGATCAGCCCCGTGTACACCGGCAGCTGCGCGGCCAGCGTCGCCGTCAGCTCGGGCGAGGTGGCCGTCGCCACCGACAGCGCGGCCTGCGCCTGCGCGACGTCGGCCTCGTAGCGTTCCCGCAGCTCGGAGGGCTCCAGGCCGCCCGAGAGGAACGCGCTCGCCGCCGTCGCGTCGGCGTCCTGCAACGCCCGGTAGACCTCCTGCGCCGCGTGCGCCAGGGGCTCCGACCGCGTCGCCAGGTCCTCGAGCGCCCGCTCCTGCCGGTTCACGCTCCACGTCGTCAGCCAGCCGCTCGCCAGGCTCGCCACGACCAGCACCACGACGATCAGGCTGAGCCGTCCCGGCGTCGACCGCGCCAGACCGGTGACGCGGCGCACCAGCGCCTGCCGCGGCTGCGAGTCGACCACCACGAGCGAGCCTCCCGAACGGCGAGTTGATCGGCGTGGCGTAACTGTAGGCACCTCAGTGACACCGCGTCGGAATTAACGACCCATCCCGTGAGACGTCACTCAGGAGTTACACCCCCGCGTGACGCGACCAGCCGCGCCACCCCGTCCAGGATCATCTCCAGCCCGAACTCGAACGAGTGCTCCGGGCTGAACGCGCTGTGGTGGGCCTCCCCGACGGCGGCGCCCACCCGTGCGGCGACGGGGAAGCGGGCCGGGTCGAACACCGTCATCAGCACCGGCGCGGCCGCGTCCCACCACTGCTGGTCCGTCAGCCCGGTCTCCTTCTCGGTCACCGCGGCCGCCGTGAGGTCGCGCGCCGAGTTCTGCACGTGCCCGAGCACCAGGTTGAGCACCGAGTCCATCTCCACGTCCGAGAGCCCCACGCCCTCCAGGCCGCGCAGCTCGAAGTCGTACTTCGCCGCCACCTGCGGGCCCAGCACCGTGCGGGCCGGCGCGACCTGCAACAACCACGGGTGCCGCCGGTACAGCGCCAGGTTCTCCCGCGCCACGTACGTCAGATGCGCCCGCCAGCCCTGCGCGGGCTCCCGGCCCGTGACCGCCTGCACCGTGTCGACCATGACGTCGATCAGCTCGCCCTTGCCCGGCACGTAGGTGTAGAGCGACATCGTCCCCACGCCCAGCGCCTCGGCCACGCGCCGCATCGACAGCGCCTTGAGCCCGTCGGCGTCGGCCAGGGTGATGCCCGCCTGCACGATGCGGTCCACGCTCAGGTCCGGCTTGCCCTTGCGCGACACGCGCTCCTGGGTGCGCCACAGCAACGCCAGCGTCCGCGCCGGGTCACCGCTGCCCGTGTGTTCGATCACGAGCACGACACTACCGTACCGTATGGTGTACGGTACAAAGTATGTTCGCGCCCGCCGATCCGCCCCGCTTCGGCCAGTTCGACGGAAAACCCCTGATCGAGGCGTTGCCGGAGGTGCTGGCGAGCGACGGCTACTGGTCTGTGGCGGCCGCGACCGCGCTCACCCTCGTCGCGCGGGGCCGCATCGTGCCCGGCGTGACGGCCGCGGGCCACGACACCTGGCGCGTCGGGCCCCTCGACCACGCCGACGAGCTGCACCTGCGCCAGCTCGCCGCCCACGACGACTACGACCGGCTCCGCGCGTTCCTCGACGCCGTCGCCGACACCCTGCCCCGCACCGGCACCGGGCCGTTCGCGGGCACCGAGGCCTGCGACGTCTCCGCGCTCAAGGCGTGGGCCGACGAGCAGATCACGATCTCCCTGCGCATCGAGACCACCGACGACCTGCGGTTCCGCGGCATCGTGCAGGTCCGCGCCGTCACCGACCCCTACCCGCGCGACGTGCGCGGGTCCGGCCGCGAGCTCGACGCCATCCGCGCGATCAGCCGTGTCGACTGGCCGCCGCTGCAACGCCTGCTCGACTCCGCCGAGCTCGCCGACGGCGAGGTCAGCGAACTGCTCGCCACCGACATCGAGGTCCACTGGCCGCGCGAGCTCACCACCGGCCTGTCCGCGAAGGCCGTCATCGGCGAGCCCAGCGGCACGTTCCAGGCAAGCGACCTGCTCGCGTTCGACTGGCGGCTCGCCCTCGGCGGCCAGGAGCTGACCCAGGCCGAGATGGACCTCGTCGCCGAGGCGTCCCGGCCGGTCGTCAAGCTGCGCGACCAGTGGGTGCTCGTCGACCCCGCTCTCAAGAAGAAGGCCCGGCAGAAACTCAAACCGCTGACCGCCGCGCAGGCCGTCACCGCCGCCCTCACCGGCGTCGCCATCATCGACGGCGAACGCGCCGAGGTCGCCCCGCACGGCCTCACCGCCGCGATCACCACCGTGCCCGAGTTCCCCCAGCCCGCCGCGCTGCAGGCCCGGCTGCGCGACTACCAGCTGCACGGCCTGCGCTGGCTCGCCCACATGACGAGCCTCGGCCTCGGCGCCTGCCTCGCCGACGACATGGGTCTCGGCAAGACCATCACCCTCATCGCCCTGCACCTGCACCGCGCCGACCCGCGGCCCACGCTCGTCGTCTGCCCTGCCTCGCTGCTGGGCAACTGGGAACGCGAGATCCGCCGCTTCGCCCCCGGCACACCCGTCACCCGCTACCACGGTCCACAACGGACCCTGCCGTCCGACGGCGTCGTGCTCACCACCTACGGCACCATGCGCCTGGACGCCGAGGCGTTGCGCGGCCACGACTGGGGCATGGTCGTCGCCGACGAGGCCCAGCACGTCAAGAACCCGCACTCCGGCACCGCCAAGGCACTGCGCTCCATTCCGAGCGGCGCGCGCGTCGCGCTGTCCGGCACACCCGTGGAGAACTCGCTGTCGGAGCTGTGGGCCGTGCTGGACTGGACGACACCGGGCCTGCTCGGCACGCACCGCGCGTTCCGCACCCGCTGGCCCGAACCTGACGACACCCTCGCCAAGGTCGTCCGCCCGTTCCTGCTGCGCCGCCGCAAGACCGACCCCGGCGTCGCCCCCGAACTGCCCGCCAAGACCGAGACCGACCGCTACGTCTCGCTGTCGGTCGAGCAGGCCGCGCTCTACGAGGCGCTGACCCGCGAAATCCTCGACCAGATCGCGCACTCCGACGGCATCGCCCGCCGCGGGCTCGTGCTGAAACTGCTCACCGGCCTCAAGCAGATCTGCAACCACCCGTCGCACTACCTCGGCCACGACACGCTGCAGGGCACCTCCGGCAAGCTCGACCTGCTCGACGAACTCCTCGACACGATCGTCGCCGAGGACGGCTCCGCGCTGATCTTCACCCAGTACGTCGGCATGGCCCGGCTGCTGGAGCGCCACATCGAGCAGCCCACCCGGTTCCTGCACGGCGGCACCCCCGTGCCGCAGCGCGAGCAGATGGTCGACGACTTCCAGAACGGCCGCGCGCCCGTGTTCCTGCTGTCCCTCAAGGCCGCCGGGACCGGACTCAACCTCACCCGCGCCGACCACGTGATCCACTTCGACCGCTGGTGGAACCCCGCCGTCGAGGACCAGGCCACCGACCGCGCCTACCGCATCGGCCAGACCAGGCCCGTCCAGGTGCACAAGCTCGTCACCGAGGGCACCGTCGAGGAACGCATCGCCGCGCTCCTGCAGAGCAAGCGCGACCTCGCCGACGCCGTCCTGCACGGGGGAGAGGCCGCCTTCACCGAGCTCACCGACGCCGAACTCGCCGAACTCGTCCAGCTCAGGAGCGCGCAATGACCGCCCGCGGATACGCCGCGTTCCCCAAGGTGAAGCGCCGCATCGCCACCTCGTGGTGGGGCAAGGCCTGGGACAAGGCTCTCAAGGACACCGCGCTCGACTCCGGCATGCTCAAGCTCGGCCGCCGCTACGCCCACGCCGGCGTCGTCGGCCCCATCACCGTCAGCCCCGGCCGCCTGCACGCGCAGGTCCACGACGACGACACCGTCCACAGCACCACCGTCAGCGTCCCGGTGCTCACGGAGGTCCAATGGGGACGGTTCCTCGACCGCGTCGCCGAGAACTCCGCGCACATCGCCGCGTTGCTGGACAACGACATGCCGCGCGACCTCGTGCTCGCCGCCGAGGAGTCCGGAGTGGACCTGCTGCCCGGCATCGGCGACCTCGAACCCGACTGCGACTGCGACGGCTGGGAACTGCCGTGCCGCCACGCCGCCGCGCTCGCCTTCCAGGTCGGCTGGCTGCTCGACGCCGACCCGTTCGTCCTGCTGCTGCTCAAGGGAAAACCGGAACAGGAACTCCTCGACGCCCTGCGCGAGCGCGTCGCCGGCCCCGTCGGCACCAGAACACCTGTGGTGGTTTCGCACGAAGAAGCAGGTCAGTTGCCTGATCGTCCGCTGCTTCCCACCACCACACCTGTGGTGCTCGCGGTGGAGCCGCCACCCGGTTTCGAGGCCGCGGAACTCGTGGCGCTGATGGAGATCGCCGCGTCCCGCGCCCGCGCGCTGCTGCGTTCGGGCTCTCTCGAAGGGTGATCACCGAGAAGCAGAAGATGATGACCGGCCTGCTGTACAAGGACTCCGACCCCGAACTGGTCGCCGAACGGCAGCGCGCCCAGGCGTTGGTGGACGAGTTCAACGCCACCCGCTCCGGCGAGGTCATCACGAAGCTCTTCGGCTCGATCGGCGAAGGCTCGTGGGTCATGCCGCGGTTGCAGTGCGACTACGGCTACCAGATCCACCTGGGCTCCAACAGCTTCCTCAACTACGACGCCATCCTCATGGACTGCGCCACCATCACCATCGGCGACGACGTCTCCATCGGACCCCGCGCCCAGCTGCTCACCGCCCTGCACCCGATCGAGGACCACGAGGCCCGCCGGCAGCGCTTCGAGTCCGCCGCGCCGATCGTGATCGGCGACAACGTGTGGCTCGGCGGTGGTGTCATCGTCTGCGCCGGTGTCACGATCGGCGAGAACTCGGTCATCGGAGCCGGTAGCGTCGTCACGCGCGACATCCCGCCGCGCGTACTCGCCGTCGGCAATCCCTGCAAGGTGGTCCGTGAGCTCTAAGACGCACATCGAGCCGTTTGTCCTGCTCGGACTGACGGTGGTGGCGCTGGTCGCCTCGGGCATCGGCCCGTACGACCGCGCCACCTGGTACCTCGAGGTCGCCCCCGTCGTGATCGGCGGCGTGCTGCTGGCCGCGACCTACCGGCGGTTCCGGCTGACACCGCTGCTGTACCGGCTGATCTTCCTGCACGCCCTGGTGCTGCTGCTGGGCGGCCACTACACCTACGCCCGCGTGCCGGCCGGGTTCTGGGTGCAGGACTGGCTCGACCTCGCGCGCAACCACTACGACCGGTTCGCCCACTTCGCGCAGGGCTTCGTGCCCGCGGTCCTCGCCCGCGAAATCCTGCTGCGGCGCTCCCCGCTGCGGCCGGGCGGCTGGCTGTTCTTCCTCGTCGTGTGCGTGTGCCTGGCGTTCAGCGCGACCTACGAGCTCGGCGAGTGGCTCGCGGCAGTGCTCGGCGGATCGGCCGCGGACGAGTTCCTCGGGACCCAGGGCGACGTGTGGGACACCCAGTGGGACATGTTCATGGCACTGCTCGGGGCCCTGGCGGCGCAGCTGGCGCTGACACGCGTGCACGACCGTGAGCTCGCGCGTGTTTGAGCAGGCCATCGCGCACGTCGACGGCCTCTCGGCGGGTGATCCGCTGCCGCGCGATCTCCGCGTGACGCTGAACTTCCACCCCGGCCGCGGTGTGCTCGACAGCCTCGTGCGCGACGGCGTCTACCGCTCCCAGTTCGAGACCGGCACCAGCAACGGCGGACTCGGTGGCGCGCGCCGGGACTGGGAGAGCCGCCTGTTCGGCGGCGCCTACGACCACGCGGCACCCGCGGACCGGCCGAAGTACGGCGCGCTCAACCACCGCCGGCTGGTGTGCGGCGCCGCCCCGAGGTTCGGCTCGGCGCACCTGCGGCTCCGCGAGGACGTGCTCGACCGCACGACGTTCTGCTACCCGGACAGCGTCTTCGAACCGGTCGACTTCGGCACCGCCCGGCACTTCTCGCTGACCGAGGACGAGAGCCTGGACTTCCTCGACAACTACGTCGAGGCCCACGTCCACGGTCCCGTCACCCTCGACGACGTCGAAGCCCTCGTGCTCGACCCGAGCCACCCTCCGGTCGACCTGCCGTGCCCGGTCGAACGCCACCCCGGCTTCCGGCTGTCCACACAGGACCTGCTGCGCCACCCCGGCTACCGCACACCCGAGTCCGTCGAGCTGGGACTGCGGCTGGCCCGCGACGGCGTCATCACCCCGGACCTGCTCGAGCACAGCGACGCGGACCCGCAGGTCGTCAAACACCTGTGGCACCACCTCGCGCGGTTCGGTCACCCCAGGTAGATCGACGCCAGCCGCCGCACCGCCGCCGTCACCTGCTCCCGGAGCTCGGCGGGGTGCAGCACCTCGACCTCACCGCCCAGCCGCAACAACATCCCGGTCGCGTGACCCAGCGACTCGATCGGGATCGTCACCCGGAAACCGCCGCCGTCGTCCACAACGGACTCCTCCGCCGCCTTCGCCACCACCGGCAGCACGTGCGACGCGAACGACTCCCAGCCGCGCTCCGACAACCTGATCACCGCCTCGCCGGTGTACTGCCGCGACTGGAAGTCCTCCAGCGACTCCGCCCAGTGCGCCGCCAGGTCGAACCCCTCCGGCCTGGTGAACGACTCCTCCAGCACCGCGGCCGTCTGGATCTGCGCCACCCGGTACGTGGAGATCCGCGACGACCCCTGCGCCACCAGGTACCAGCGCCCCGCCTTCAGCACGAGCCCCAGCGGCCGCAGCACCCGCGTCACGTCCTCGGGCGAACGCCACCGCCGGTAGCTGACCTCCAGCAACCGCTCCCGCCACACCGCGTCCGCCACCAGCCCCAGCAACGGCGAGCGCTCCGGGTCGTAGTACCAGGCGGGCGCGTCGAGGTGGAACCGCGTCGCCATTCGCGAGGCCCGGTCCCGCATCGGCGACGGCAACGCCGCCATCAGCTTGAGCTGCGCGGCCGACACCGCGTCCCCGAGCCCCAGGTCCGCGGCCGGCCCCGGCAGCCCGGCCAGGAACAACGACTCGGCCTCCTGTTCGGTCAGGCCCGTCAGCCGCGTGCGGTAGCCGTCGAGCAGCTGGTAGCCGCCGGACGGGCCCGCGTCCCCGTACAGCGGCACGCCGGCCGCGTGCAGCGACTCGACGTCGCGGTAGATGGTGCGGACCGAGACCTCCAGCTCGTCGGCCAGCGCCTGCGCGGTCATCCGCCCCTTGGTCTGGAGGAGCAGCAGCAAGGACACCAACCGGCTCGCGCGCACGCGGACACACTGCCACAAACCACTGACACACCGATGTCAGTGATTCATCAGCAGTTGTAGATCGAGGTGCAGGCGGCAGGGTCGGCGGCGTTCGCGATGACGAGCAACGTGATGAACGCGGCGGCACCCAGGACGGGGATGATCACCAGCATCCACATCAGGATCCGGCGAATCGAGTGCAGCAGGATGACGGCTTCGGTCGTGGCCTGCACACCCGCTTCCTCGACCGTCGGCGCGGCTTGGATCCGGAGCACCGAGTCAGCCGGATAGGAGCTCGACCAGTCGGGTCCGGTGCCGACGCCCCGTTCCTTCTGCACCCGCAATTCGAATGCGCCTGCCTGGGGTTCTTCGGACACGGTGTCACCTCTCGCTCGCCAGGAACGAACCGACTGTCGCCCTGTCTCACGCGCGCGTTACCGGAACACAGACACTGACACAGGGTGTCAGGGATAGCTCATATGTTCGACGCATGGCTTTCTACGAGAAGCAGCTGGCCGTCAAGGAACCGCTGGTCGTCGCGGGCAGGCACGTCAAGCGCTACGAGGTGGTCACCCCGGGGCTCGAGATCACCGACGACATCCGCGACGCCGCCTGCGCGTTCCTGCCGGCGATCTACCCGGACTTCGACGACCCGACCCCGCCCGCCACCGTGACGGTCCTGCACCGCAGCGCCGCGGGGATGTACCTCAACGCCTACAACTGGGTCTGGGACAACGTCCTGCACTGCCGCACCGCCGTGTCCGGCGACCAGCCGTTCCTCGGGTCGACCGATCCCGACCTCACGCACTTCACCGTCATCCCGAAGGACCTCATCGGCTGCGTCTGGGAGCTCCCGCCGCTGGCCCACGAGCGCACCGCGTGGGTCCGGCACGTGCTCGAGCCCGACACGCCGGACTTCGACGGCTACCTCGGCGACGTCATGGCCGAAGGCCTGGTGGGCCGGTGAACGCCGACTGGCAGGGCGCGCCCTCGCGCTGAAAACCGGTGGACGGCGGCGTTAGGTTCGCAGGCATGACCACTCCGGAATCCGTCGTGCGCGCACTGGCCGAACCCACGAGGCTGCGGGCGTTCGCCGCCGTCGTCCTCGGCGCGGGCACCCTGGCCGACGTCGCCGCCGCCTCCGGGTTGAAGGTCAAGGACGCCGGCACCGCGCTGCGCAAGCTCCGCGAGGCCGGGCTGGTCGAAGGAGAACCGGCCCGGCCCGCCGACCTCAAGCCGCTCGCGGCGACGCTCACCGAGGCGATGCCCGCCGACGGACTCGCGCCGTTCATCCGGGGCGACAAGCTGGTGTCGTTGCCCGTGGCGCACGAGCGCCGCCGCAAGATCCTCGAGCACGTCGCCTCGCACGCCTTCACCGCGCGGACCTACTACGAGGAGCAGGAGATCAACGAGCGGCTCCAGGCGTGGTGCGACGGGGGAGAACTCGACCACGTCACCATCCGCCGCTACCTCGTCGACTTCGGCCTGCTCGAGCGCGGCGGCGGCCTCTACCAGGCTCAACCCCTGCCGATGTAGGGCATCCCCGTGGCCATCACGGTCATGAACTGCACGTTCGCGTTGAGCGGCAACCGCGCCTGGTACAGCACCGCGTCGGCCACGTGCTGCACGTCGAACGTCGGCTCCGCCCGGACCTCGAAGTCGGCCTGTAGCACGCCGGCGCCCATGCGCTCGGTCATCTCCGTGGCGGCGTTGCCGATGTCGATCTGCCCGCACGCGATGTCGAACGCGCGGCCCTCCAGCGACAGCGACTTCGTCAGCCCGGTCATCGCGTGCTTGGTCGCGTTGTAGGCGACGGCGTGCGGGCGCGGCACGGACGCCGAGATCGAGCCGTTGTTGATGATCCGCCCGCCGCCCTGCGCCTTCATCACCTTGAACGCCTCGCGGGCGCACAGGAACGCCCCCGTCAGGTTCACCCCGACGACCTTCTCCCACGCGCTCAAGGAGAACTCCTCGATCGGCGTCGCGCGCACGTTCATGCCGGCGTTGTTGAACAACACGTCCACGCGACCGAAGCGCGCCACCACCGCCTCGAACAAGGCGACGACCGAGTCCTCACGCGACACATCGGACGGCACCACGAGAGCGCTCTCGGGAAAACCCTCTCCGGTCTGCGCCAGCGCGTCCTCCCGCCGACCTGCCAGCGCCACCTGGAAACCCGCCGCCAGCAGGGTGCGCGCCGCCGCGCGCCCCACCCCGGAACCCGCACCCGTCACGACCGCGACCGCCATCGTGATCTCCCCTCTATCCAGCGATTGCACCCAGTGTCCCGTGTGGAGTAGATCCTGGGTGTGGAGTGTGAAGAGGACACCTGCCTGCTGTGCGCGGGGTCCGGAACGATGTCGTGGCAACAACCCGTCCCCGGTCCTGAAGGCCTTGTGCTGCACGAGATGTCGCACCCGTGCCCGCGCGGGTGCTCCGGCTGGTGGAAGCTCCCGCACGGGGAGAGCAGAGGGGTCGTCCCAGGGAACGTCACAGGCAATGTCGCACGGGCCAACGAGATTCCAGCCGGTCCGTCCACCCAGGTCTGATCACCGAGCGTGAACGGTGGGGGTCACCCATTATTGCCAGGAGGGTCCCTGCTTGGCGGCTGCGCCCACTCCGAGTGCGAGCGGACACTGTTCTTCTGTGAAGGAGTGCAGCCGTTGCCTTGGTTCTGGGCTCAACGAGGACCGGACCGCCTGCCGGGTCTGCGGAGGCCTGGGTCAGGTCCCGGACCGCTAGCCGAGCCTATTTCTTCGTCATCAAGGTCGGGCCGAGGATCCGGCGGGCCAACCGCCGGGTCAACGACTTCGGCTTGCGCGCGGCCGCCGGTGCGGCCGCGGTGGTGGGCGTTGCCGGTGGAGCGGTCGCCGCGGGGGCGGGAGCCGGGGTCACCGGAGCGACACCGGGAACCGTCGCCGGCTCCGGCGGCAGGGGTGGGATCTTCGCGAACACCTGGGTCTCGGCCTCGACATTGCCGGGCTGCTGCTGCTCGATCGGCACGCGGAGATCTTGCCATCGGGGTCGTTCGCGCTTCGAACGAGGGGCCGCCTGTCGTGCGGACGGTCACGTTCGGACACCGCCGCGCCGCGCGTGTGGCGGGCGTCACGCAGCACACTGGGGCGTGACGGCCCCAGGCGGAGTGTGATGACTGAGACGACCGAGCGCGCGAACGTCGGGCCGCCCGACACGCGGCTCTGGGAACAGATCGCGCAGGGCGACCACGCCGCGTTCACGGAGTTGTTCGAACGCCACGCCGAAGCGGTCTGGAACTACGCCTACCGGCTGACGGCCTCCTGGTCGCAGGCCGAGGACCTGCTCTCCGCGACGTTCCTGACGGCGTGGAGGAAGCGGGGAGACGCCCAGCTCGTGCGGGACTCGGCGCTGCCGTGGCTCTACACGGTGACCGCCAACCGCGCGCGTACCGAATGGCGGGCCTCGCGCCGGGCGCTGCGGCTGGTCACCAGGCTGACCCCGCAGGACGAGCGCGACCACGCCGACGAGGTCGCCGCCCGCACCGACGCCCAGCGCCGGCTGGCCGAGGTGGTGGCGGCCATCGCGAAGCTGCCCGCGTCCGAGCGGGAGATCGCGCAGCTGTGCCTGCTCGGCGACGTGTCCACCGCAGACGCCGCCGCGCTCCTCGGCATCACCGAGTCGAGCGTGCGCGCCCGAGTCTCCCGCACCCGCGCCCGGTTGCGCGACCTGACCCCCGAGGACACCCCGTGATCGACCAGATGCCCGAACACCGCGCACTGCCCGACGACGTGCGCATGCGAGCCCGTCAGCGCATCAGCGAAGGCATGCGGCCCGCCGCGCGGGGCGGCCGCCCCGCGCTCATCGCCGCCGGCGTGAGCATGCTCGCGGCCGGCGCCGTGGTCGCCGGGCAGGTCCTGCTCGGCGGGTCGGCCGACCCCGCCGCGCCGCCCATGCAGCACAACGGCGAGTTCGTCGGCACCGACCGCAAGATCGTCTACGAGGTCCGGCGCGGTGAGGTGGATCCGGACGTGCTGGCCCGCTGCGCGTCCGCCGCGAAGGACCACCCACCGGCCGGGGAGTGGCAGACGATCGCGACCAGCCGCAACGCCGGCACCGTCCTGACCGCCTTCCGGGTGCCCGCCGGTGTCTTCTTCTGCGCCACCACCGCGGTCACGACCGCGATCTCCGCACCCGACCCCGCCCGGCTGGAGCCGGGCGACCGCCAGGCGAAGATCCTCTTCACCACGACCTCGGGCGCCATGGCCGGCCTGGTGTCCCCGGACGTCGCGATCCTCAACCTCGCCCGCGTCGGCGACCAGGGCCTGAACAACGCCCTCCCGGCCGTGGTGGACGGCCTGTTCCTCGAACCGAACGGCTACACCAAGGCCGAGACCGGCACGACGGCCATGTCCGCGGGCCGGGAGTGGCTGGTCAGCGGCGTGCCGAGGCCCACCCCGCCGGTGGTCGACCGCCCGCAGCCGCCCGCACCGCGCGACACGCCCCAGGAACAGCGGTTCGCCCAGTGCCTGCGCGACCGCCCCATCCCGGACCCCGACCAGTTCGCGCTCGGCGTCGCCGCGAAGGTGGGACCGAACGAGACGATCATGGCGGGCCGCTTCGGAGACCTCCTGCTGCTGTGCGACGACACCGGGGGACCGGTGCACGGCACCGTCCACGAGTCCGCCGACCTCAAGGAGGTGCGCGGGAGCACGCTCGTGGCGCTCGGCGCCTCTTACGACTTCAAGACGCACCTGTCGCTGGAGGGCGTGGAGTACAACGGGAGCACGTCGGTGGCCGCGGTCGGCCTCGTGCTCGACCCGAGGGTCGCCTCGATCACCTACACCCGGCCCGGCATGGCCGACGTGCCCGCCTCGCTCGGCGGCGGCACGTTCGTCCTGGCGGCGCCGTTGATCGACCAGCATCCCGACGCGCGCGTGGTCGTGCGGGACGCGGCGGGGAACGTCCTGGAGTCGATCACTCCGCAGCACGGGCGGTAGCCAGGACGACCAGCATGGCGAAGGCGGGTAAAGCGGTGGACAGCCGCGCCACGATTCATCCGTGAGGACCGAACGCCTGACCCTGCGCCCGATGCGGCCGTCCGATGCCGACGCGGTGCGCGCGCTGCACGCCGACCCCGAGGTCATGCGGTTCCTCGACCCGGCGCCGGTCGAGGACTACCTCGGCGACGGCTTCCACGCCGCGCACGAGAACACGAGCGGCCGGTTCGTCGGCTGGTTCGAGTTCAAGGGCACCGGTGTCGTCGAGCTCGGCTACCGGCTGCACCGGGAGTTCTGGGGCCTCGGCTACGCCACCGAGGGCGGAAAAGCCCTGATCGAACGCGGTTTCACCACCGCGGGCGTGCAGCGCGTCGTCGCCACGACGATGTTCGTCAACGCCGGCTCGCGGCGCGTGATGGCCAAGTGCGGGCTGCGGCACGTGCGCACGTTCCACGTCGACTTCCCGGATCCGCTGCCCGGCGCGGAATACGGAGAGGTGGAGTACGCGCTTACTGGAGAAGAGTGGCACCGGGCTCGGGGGGAACGTCGTGTGGCAGACGGAATCAGTTGATTTGGACGCGTACTTCGCGCGAACGGGCGCATCGGCGTCGAGTTCGTTGACGGAGTTGCACGAAGCGCATGTGCGCGCCATTCCGTTCGAGAACATCGACGTGATGCTCGGCCGGGTGCCCTCACTCGACCTGGTCGACATTCAAGACAAGATGGTGAGGAGTCGGCGCGGCGGTTATTGCTACGAGCACCAGCTGCTGTTCACGGCAGTGCTCGAACGGCTCGGTCACACGGTGAGCCGGCAGATGAGCCGGGTGAAGACCGGACCCCGCACGCACTTCATGTCCGTCGTGGACGACCAGCTCGTCGACATCGGCTTCGGCGCCGGGATGCTGCACCCCATGCCGCTCGTCGACGGCGCGGTCGTGGACCAGGCCGGGTGGCCGCACCGCCTGCGCCGCGAGCACGGCCGCTGGGTGCTGGAGAAGCAGGTCGAGGACGGCTGGGAGCTGCAGCACGCGTTCGAGACCGGCATCGAGCAGCGACCCGTCGACTACATGGCCGCCAACTACTACGTCGCCACGCACGAGCGTTCGCCGTTCAGCCGTCAGCTCGTCGTCATGCGGCTCGAACCCGGTTTGAGCCGCCGATTGGTAGGTCGCGAGTTCACCGTCGAGCGGCCGGGGGAGAAACCTGAGAATTCTCAGGTCGACGACCTCGGAAAAACGCTGGAATCGCTGGACATCACGCTTACCGACAGGGAGCTGAGTCACATCGGCGCAGGTTTGGGAACAGAATCGGGGGCCCGTTCGTAGTACCGGGTGTAGGGATCGCAATTCGGAGGTGTTGGAAATGACCACCGCGACTCCGTTCGCCACGGGAGCGAATTCCACGGGCGCCAACGCACTGCCCACCCCGCCCACGGGCTGGCCCATCGGTTCCTACGGGACCTACGAAGAGGCCCAGCGCGCCGTGGACCACCTGGCGGACAACGACTTCCCGGTCGCGGACGTCACCATCGTCGGCGTCGAGCCGATGATCGTCGAGCGCGTCACCGGACGCCTGACCTGGGGCCGCGTCCTCGGCGCGGGTGCCGCGTCGGGTGCCTGGTTCGGTCTGTTCGTCGGTCTGCTGCTCGGCCTGTTCTCGACCGGCGGCGCCCTCGCCCCGATCGTCACGGGTCTGGTCGTCGGTACGGTCTTCGGCCTCGCCAGCGCCGCCACGCGCTACGCCGCCACGCGCGGCAAGCGGGACTTCGCCTCGACCACCCAGCTCGTGGCCGGCCGCTACGACGTCCTCAGCCACCCGCGCAGCGCCGAGCGCGGCCGCGAGATGCTGACGGCACTGGCCTGGCGCTCATGACCACCCCGCTGACGGTCGACGAACTGCGCACCGCGATCGACGAGATCCGGCGGACCAGCGCCGAGCTCGGCGCGCAGGCCACCGACCTGGCCGCGCGCGCCGACCAGGACCTGGGCCGCGACGTCGCCGAGATCGTGAAGGACCTGCGGGCCGCCGCCCGTCAGCTGCGGGTAGCGCAGCTGCTGCTGGAGCCGGCCCGCGCCGACCTGGCAGCCTAGAACCCAGCTCCCACCACAGGAAACGCCGTTCCGGACACCGGGGCGGCGTTTCCGCTTTACTGACGATCATGGGGAACCCGGGGGTGTCGCGGTGGGCGTGGCGGGCGGCTTTGGTCGTGGCCGCCGTGGTGGTGGGGACGTTCCCGTGGAGCGGCGCGCCGTTCGGGCTGGCCGCGGTGGTGCCGATCCTGATCTGGTGCGCCCTCGCCCGATCACCGCAGCAGGGCGTGGCCCCAGGGCTCGTCCTGCTGGCGCTGCTGGCGTGGTTCGTGGTCCCGCGCGGACTGGGCTGGTCCGGACCGCTCGTGCCGTCGGCCGTCGAGGTGTGCTGGCTCTACCCGATCATCGCGGCGGTCGTCTGCCTGGTCGCCATGCCCCGCGAGCGAGGCCTGACCTCCAGTTCGCTGGGGCTCGTGGCGATGGTCGGCATCGGGTTCCTGGTCACGGCGGTCGTCCTGCTCGACCGGCTGGAAGCGAAGCCCGGTGACGAGGGGGTGCTGCCCGCGCCGTCCGGACTGCGGGTGGCGGAGGGGACGGGGCACTGCGGCTCGGGCAACTGCTCGCGCGAGGTGACGCTGTCCGGTGAGCGGGCGCCGGAGGTGGTGCGGGAGCACCTCGACTCGCGCGGGTTCTCGGCCAGGACGCCGCAGCGGATGTGCCGGGAGACCGGTCTCGTGTTCACCCACGAGGTGTGCGCGGAGCTGGCGACGGCCGGGCCGGACGCCGTCGAGGTCACCTGGTACGTGAACTAGAGGGGCGGTGGGCACGTGGCCCGCCGCCCCTCTTCTGCTGTACGGGCTCCTCTCGTGTCGACCGGACGGGAACGAGCGTTCGTCGTCAGGCCGGAGGAGATCGCTGCCGCGATCTCGCGAACCCCGCGCGCCACACCCCTCGCATCGGGAGGGGTTCGGCGAACCCCGCCGCGGTGACGCGAGGGCGAGGACGCGGCACCGGCGACGCACCGAAGTTGGCGTCGATGAGCGCTTCGAACTCTGCGCTCACCCAGGCCGGATCGGCGTACACCAGGTCCGCGAAAGCCCTCTCAGTGGTGGTCGGCACCTCGTCTCACTCCCTGAGGAAGAGTTACCAGGTACATATTTTTTGTAGCGCTGACTGTAAGTTGTGTCAAGCGCCTACTTGAGGAGTTCGTGTGCCGCTGAGCGACCTCGACGACGAGGACTACCCCGCGTACACCACCGGGCGGGCCGCCGAGGTGCTCGGCGTCCAGCAGGCGTTCCTGCGCAGCCTCGACGCCGCGGAGGTGCTCGTGCCGGGCCGCTCCGGCGGCGGCCACCGGCGGTACTCCCGCCGCCAGCTCGGCCTGGCCCGCCGCTACCGCGTCCTGTTCGACGAGGGCCACTCGCTCGTCTCGGCGGCGGTGATCGTGCGGCTGCAGGACGACCTGGCCGCCGCGAACGCCGAGGTCGAAGCGCTGCAGGCGCGGCTGCGCCAGAACTGACCCGGTTTCCGTACGTCATACGGTATTGTTTCCGTATGGCCTACGGAAATGGGGTGGACGGATGGCCGCCGAACGCAGCGGCGGGGGAGACCCGGCCAGGACGCTCGCGCTGCTCTGGCGCAGGCCGCCGGAGCCGAAACCGGTCGGCAGGAAGCCCAAGGTGAGCGTCGACCAGATCGTCACCGCGGCGATCGCGGTGGCCGACCGCGACGGGCTCGGCGCGATGTCGATGGCCCAGGTCGCGCAGGAGCTGAACGTCGGCACGATGTCGCTCTACACGCACGTGCCCGGCAAGGCCGAGCTGATCGACCTCATGGCCGACACGGTGCTGCAGGAACGCGACCTCGCGTCCGAGGGCACGTGGCGTGAGCGCGTCAAGCACTACGCGGACCGCACGCGCGCGGTCTACCAGGCGCATCCGTGGATGCGGGACGTGTCGATGGTGCGGCCGCCGCTCGGGCCGGGACTGATGGACGGTCAGGAGTTCGTGCTGGCCGCGCTCGCCGACTCCGGGCTGGAGCCGCGCGAGGTCACCGTCGCCCACGTCGCGATCGAGGGGTTCGTGCACGGCGCGGCGGCGTCCGAGGTCGACGACCAGCAGCTCGCGGAGACGACCGGCGAGTCCGGCGACTCGTGGTGGGGCGCGCGGCAGGTCTTCTGGGACGACTACTTCGACGTCGAGCGGTACCCGGCGATGACGGCGTTGTGGAACGCCGGCGCCTACGACACCGAGGGCACGCTCGCGGACACCATCACCGGCTCGTTCGACTACGGGCTCGAGAAGCTGCTCGACGGCATCGAAGGGGGCATGCGATGACGACGCTGGTCACCGGCGCGACGGGCAACGTCGGCCGGCTGGTGGTGCGGGGGCTCTCCGGCCACGTCCGGGCGATCACCCGCGACCCGGCCAAGGCGGACCTCCCGCCGCACGTCGAGGTGGTGAAGGCCGACCTCGACGACCCGGACGGCCTCCCGTTCGACGGTGTGGAGAGGCTCTACCTGTTCGCGCACCCGCCGACCGCGCAGGCCGTGGTCGAGCGCGCGGTGCGGGCCGGGGTGCGCCGGATCGTCACGTTGTCCTCGGGCGCGGTGACCTACGGCTACGACACCACCCACCACCTGCCCGTCGAACAGGCCGTGGAGGCGTCCGGCGTCGAGTGGACCCACCTGCGGCCCGGAGAGTTCGCGGCCAACAAGATCGACCTGTGGGGCCCCTCGATCCGTGAGGACGGCACGGTCGTGCACCCCGAACCGGACTCGCTCGGGCAGCCGATCCACGAAGCGGACATCGCCGACGTGGCGATCAAGGTCCTGCAGGAGGACGGTCACGCCGGCAAGGCCTACGACCTGTCCGGGCCGCCGCAGCTCACGCAACGGGACATGGCCCGCGACATCGGCGCCGCGATCGGGCGCACGCTGACGTTCCGCGACGTCACCGTCGACGAGGCGCTCGCCTACTACGTCAGCGTCGGCTGGCCCGAGGAGATCGCGCGGTACGTCCTCGGCCTCGGCGGCTACGAGGGCGGCGAGCCCGACGACTTCAGCGACTACGAGTTCGTCGTGTCACCGGACTACGAGAACCTCACCGGCAGGCCCTACCGCACGTTCGCGCGGTGGGCCCGCGACCACGCCGCCGACTTCCGCGGCTGATCACCGCGTCGATCCCGGACCTCCCCGTTCGACGTCTTCACGAGAGGGCGAACGAGGAGGTCCGGTGCGGTTCATGGTGTTCGTCAGGAGCCCGAGTCCGTTGGCGGCGCTGCACGGGGACGCGCTGCGGCACGCGGGCGTCCTGCTCGACGCCGGTGACCTCGTCCCCGGCGCGTGCGGGGTGTCGGGGTACTGGCTGATCGACGTGCGCGACCACGAAGAGGCCGTGGAGCGGGTCAAGCGCATCGGCCTCCCGGCGTGCGTCGTGGAAATACGTCAGGTGGCTGTGGTCTGATGCCCCCATGGGGGCTACCTCGGTGCACCGCACCGTCGACGCGGTCTGGCGGATGGAGTCGGCGAAGGTCATCGCCGCGCTGGCCAGGTACGTGCGCGACGTCGGCCTGGCCGAGGAGATGGCGCAGGACGCCCTGGTCCAGGCACTCGAGCAGTGGCCGGAACAGGGCGTGCCCCGCAACCCCGGCGCCTGGCTGATGACCACGGCGAAACGGCGGGCCGTCGACCAGATCCGGCGGCGCGAGAACTTCGCCCGCAAGGTCGAGGAGATCGGCCGCGACGTCCAGGAGACCACGCCGGACGCCGCCGAGGGCATCGAGGACGAGATCGGCGACGACCTCCTGAGCCTCATGTTCACCGCCTGCCACCCCGTCCTCGGCACCGAGGCACGGGTCGCGCTCACGCTCAAGATGCTCGGCGGCCTCAAGACCGAGGAGATCGCCCGCGCGTTCCTCGTCAGCGACGCCACCGTGGCCCAGCGCATCGTCCGCGCCAAGAAGACCCTGGCCGACGCCGGCGTCCCGTTCGAGGTCCCCGAAGGCCCCGAGCTCGCCTCGCGGCTCGCCAGCGTCCTCGAGGTCCTCTACCTGATCTTCAACGAGGGTTACTCCGCCACGCAGGGCGACGACTGGCTGCGCCCCGAACTCTGCGCCGAGGCGCTGCGCCTGGGCCGCGTGCTCGCCGAGCTCGCGCCCAAGGAGGCCGAGGTCCACGGTCTCGTCGCGCTGATGGAGATCCAGGCCTCCCGGACCAGGGCCCGCACCGGCCCCGGCGGCGAGCCCGTGCTGCTGCTGGAGCAGGACCGGGGCAAGTGGGACTGGCTGCTCATCGGCCGCGGCCTGAAGGCGTTGGAACGCGCCGAAGCGCTGAACCAGCCGCCCGGCCCCTACTACGTGCAGGCGGCCCTCGCCGCGTGCCACGCCCGTGCGCGCAAGGCCGAGGACACGGACTGGCAGCGCATCGCCGCCCTTTACCAGGTGCTCGCGGGCATCTCGCCGTCCCCGATCGTGGAGCTCAACCGCGCCGTGGCGTTGTCGATGGCGTTCGGGCCCGCCGCCGGACTCGCGCTCGTGGACGAGATCGCGGGCGAGAAGGCGTTGCAGGGCTACCACCTGCTGCCCAGCGTGCGCGGCGACTTCCTGGTCAAGCTGGGGCGCACCGCCGAGGCGAAGGCCGAGTTCGAGAAGGCCGCCTCGCTCACGCGCAACGAACGCGAGCGCACCCTGCTGCTGGAACGCGCCGCCAGCTGCTAGGTGAGCGCCAGCTTCGCGCCCAAAGCGGCGAACGACGCCGCGAAGAACCGCCGCAACCACACCACCACCCGCGGCCGGGCCAGCACCCGGTCGCGCATCGACGCCGCGAACACCCCGTACACGGCGAACACCACGAACGTCAGCGCCATGAACACCGCGCTCAGCGTCACCATCTGCCCGAACCCCGTCGCGAACTGCGGCAGGAACGCCACGAAGAAGATCGTCAGCTTCGGGTTGAGCAGGTTGACCAGCACCGCCGACACCACGACCCTGCGCGCGGACGCCGGTGCCGCGGACGACTCCACGACCAGCTCGTCCTTGTCCCGCAACGTCGCCCACGCCAGGTACAGCAGGTACGCGACGCCCAGGTACTTCACGATCTCGAACGCCAGCGCGCTCGCGTGCAGCAACGCCGCCAGGCCGGTCACCGTGGCCAGCACGTGCGGCACGATCCCCAGGGTGCAGCCGAACGCGGCCACCACGCTCGCTTTCCGCCCGTGCGCGAGGCCGGCGGACAACGTGTACAGCACACCGGTGCCGGGGGTGGCGACCGCGATCAACGTCGTGATCAGGAATGCGAGGCTCATGCCGTAGGACTCTGCCGGGAAAGCGGTCCAGCCAGGAGAGCCAAAAACCACTCGCCAAGTTGGACCACTTCGAAGGTAGAGACCGCGCCGACGGCTCCGTCCCTGAGACATGAGCATCCAGAACATGCACCACGTCGGAATGACCGTCACCGACCTCGCGGCCGCCGTCGCGTTCTTCGAGGAGCTCGGCATGGAGCTCGAGGGCAAGGCGCACATGGAGGGCGAGCTCGTCGACGGCGTCATCGGCCTCGACGGCTCCACCAGCGACATCGCGATGATGAAGACCCCGGACGACCGCTACCGCATCGAGTTCAGCCAGTTCCAGACACCGAAGAGCATCGACGGCGGCTCGCACGCCCCGATCCACGCACTCGGGCTGCGGCACGTCGCGTTCGTCGTCGACGACCTCGACGACACCCTCACCCGCCTCCAGCCGCACGGCGCCGAGGTCGTCAGGAACGTCGAGACCTATGAGGACGTGCTCAAGACCTGCTACGTCCGCGGCCCCGAGGGCATCCTCATCGAGCTGTGCGAGTACTTCAGGTGAGAGCGCGCGCGTACGCCGTGGGGGAGACGCCCACGGTCTGCGTGAAGTCCCGGACGAGGTGCGCCTGGTCGCTGTACCCGAGGTCGGCGGCCAGCCCCGCCCACTCCACCTCCGTCTCGGCGCGCTCCAAGGCCTCGTGGATGCGGTAGCGCAGGATGACCCACTTCGGGCTCACCCCGACGTAGTCCGCGAACAGCCGCTGCATCGTCCGCACCGCCACGCCGCAGTCGCGCGCGAAACCCGACACCCGCTGCACCGAGCGGTCGTCGCGGATCCGTTGCACCAGCTCCATGGCGAGCGTCGCCTGCGGGTCGGCGACCGGGCCGAGGCCGAGCAGGAACGCGTCGAGCGCGGCCACCCGTTCGTCCTCGTCCTCCACGTCCAGCACCAGCGACGACGGCACGTCGAGCCGCACGTGCCGCCCGGTCCACTCCGACACCGGCTCCGGCCGGAACGGCCGGAACCCGCCGGGCCGGAACTGCACGCCCGCCACCCGGATCCGCCCGTCCAGCACGCGGCTGAACAGGCCCAGCCCCACGCCCGCGATCTCCGGCCGGTCGAAGCCGCGCTCGAACACGACGTTCACCGACGGGTGCGGCACGACGTGGGACGTGTAGGGCTCGTCCAGTTCGCCGTCGATCAGCCAGTAGTGCTCCAGGTACGGCTGCAACTCGGCGCACGGCATGCGGCGGCGGAACCGCACGCGGGCGAAAAGCTCGCGCGCGTCCACGATCCCCCGAGTGTCCCGGCGCGGCCCCTGCACAACCACGGATCCTAGGTTGGCGCGTTTCTTCAAGAACGCCGGCAACACCGGAAATAGCCTCGGGACCATGAAGCTCAGCGTTCTGCTCGACCGGGCCCGCGACCACGCACTGCCCGTCATCGCGGCCATCACCGACGACGACCTGACCAAGCCCACGCCGTGCGCCGACTACGACGTCCGCGCGCTGCTCGACCACCTGCTGCACGTCGTCGTCGAGTTCCAGAAGCTCGCCGCGAAGCAGGACGCCGACTTCAGCCACACCCCGTCCTACCCGGACTGGCGCACGCGGTACCCGGCCGAGACGGCGAAGCTCGTCGAGGCGTGGGGTGAGCCCGGCGCCACCGAGGGCATCGCCGGGAACATGCGGATGCCCGCCCAGACCGTCGGCGGCCTCGTGCTGCTCGACCTCACCGTGCACGTCTCCGACCTCGCCCAGGCCACCGGTCAGACCTTCGAGCCCGACCCGGAGGTGTTCACCGAGGTCAAGGCCCTGGTCGAGCAGATGGGCCCGATGGCCGTCGAGATGAAGGTCTTCCAGGACCCGGTCGCCGCACCGGCCGACGCCTCGCCGTTCGAGCGGCTGCTGGCCACCACCGGCCGTGCGCCGCGGTGGAGTGCTTGACTGTTGGCATGTTGACGATCGGAATGCTGGGCGGGATGAGCTGGGAGAGCAGCGCGGAGTACTACCGGCTGGCGAACGTGCTCGTACGCGAGCGCCTCGGCGGGCTGCACTCCGCCAAGGTGGTCCTGCACTCCGTCGACTTCGCCGAGATCGAACGCATGCAGGTTGAGGGCCGCTGGGACGACGCGGGCAAGGCCCTCGCCGAGGCCGCCGCGGGCCTGCAGGCGGCGGGCGCCGACTTCGTGCTGATCTGCACCAACACCATGCACAAGGTGTACGACCAGGTCCAGGCCGCGGTCGACGTCCCGGTGGTCCACCTCGGCGACACCACGGCGCAGGCGATCAAGGCCGCCGGGCTCACCACCGTCGGTCTGCTCGGCACCGGTTTCACCATGGACCAGGCGTTCTACCGCGAACGCCTGGAGTCGCACGGCCTGAAGGTGCTCGTGCCGTCGGAAGAGGACCGGGCGACCGTGCACCGGATCATCTACGACGAGCTGTGCCTCGGCATCGTCCGCGATGAGTCGCGCCGCGCCTATCAAGACGTGATCGCGCGGTTCGACGGGGCGCAGGGCGTCATCCTCGGGTGCACCGAGATCGAACTGCTGATCTCGCAGGCCGACGTGCCGCTCCCGGTGTTCCCGACCACCCGCCTGCACGTCGAGGCGGCCGTCGAACGGGCCATCCAGACGGTTCTGTGAACACGTGACGTGATCGCGGCTGCAACGCCGCCACCGACCGGAGTGTCTTAGTCACTGAGGGCTATTCCTTCTTCAGTGAACTAGGGGAATTCGCGTTGAAACGATCACACATCGCCGCCGGGCTGACGGCTGTCGTGGTGGCCGCCACGGCAGCCGTTCCTGCTTCGGCGGCACCGCGGGAACAGGCGGTCGTGGCAGAGGGACTGACCACCAAGGTCACGCTCGTCACCGGTGACGAGATCACCGTCAGCAACGGCAGGGTCCATGCCCGAGGTGCCAAAGGCAGGGAGAACGTCGGGTTTCGCTCGTTCAAGGACCCGAGAGGCGACCTGCACGTCGTCCCGCTCGACGCCCAGGACCGGCTCAACTCCGGCGAACTGGACGAGCGGCTCTTCGACGTCTCGCTGCTCGCCAGATCCGGCTACGACGACAAGGCGAGCAGGACCATCCCGCTGATCGTGCAGGGGCAGGCGATCAGCGCGGCGGGCGCCGAGTCGTTGCCGAGCATCGGCGCGCACGCGATCACGGTCGGCAAGGACGGCTCCTTCTGGGCCGGGGCACGGGCCGCGGGCAGCGGCAGGATCTGGCTCGACGGCAAGGTGACCGCGTCCCTGGACCGCAGCGCCGCGCAGGTCGGCGCACCGCAGGCGTGGGAGAAGGGCTTCACCGGCAAGGACGTCACCGTCGCCGTCCTCGACACCGGCGTCGACGAGACCCACCCGGACCTCGCGGGCGCCGTCGTGGAGTCGAAGAACTTCTCCGACAGCGACACCACCGACGACCGCCACGGCCATGGCACGCACGTCGCGTCCACCGTGACCGGCGACGGCAAGTACAAGGGCATCGCGCCCGACGCCAAGGTCGTGAACGGCAAGGTCCTCGGCGACTACGGCGGCGGCCGCGAGAGCGACATCATCGCCGGCATGGAGTGGGCCGCGACCAAGGCCAAGATCATCAACATGAGCCTCGGCAGCTCGTGGCCCGACGAGGGCACCGACCCGATGTCGCTCGCGCTCAACCGCATCACCGAGCAGACCGGCGCGCTGTTCGTCGTGGCCGCGGGCAACTCCGGCGGCACCATCGGCTCACCCGCCGCCGCCGACGCCGCCCTCACCGTCGGCGCCGTCAACCGGGACGACAGCCTCGCCGAGTTCTCCTCCCGCGGCCCGCGCTGGGTGAACAACGCCGTCAAGCCCGACATCACCGCGCCGGGCGTCGACATCGTGGCCGCCAAGGCCAAGAACGGCCAGATCGGCACGCCCGTCGACGAGGGGCACGTCTCGCTGTCCGGCACGTCGATGGCCACGCCGCACGTGGCCGGGGCAGCGGCGATCGTCGCGTCGAAGAACCCGACGTGGAAGGCCGAGGACATCAAGGCCGCGCTGATGAACAGCGCCAAGCCCAACCCGTCGCTCTCGATCTACGAGCAGGGCGCCGGGCGCCTCGACGTGAACCGCGCCGTCTCCACCGGGGTCTCCACGAACCACGGCAGCCTCTCGCTGGGCACCGCGTTGTGGCCGCACGACGACGACCAGCCCATCACGCAGAAGCTGACCTACCGCAACACCGGTACGTCCGACGTGACGCTCGACCTGAGCGTCACCGAGGTCAAGCCCGCGGGCGCCGGCCTGTTCAGCGTCTCGCCCGCGAAGCTCACCGTTCCCGCAGGGGGCAGCGCGGACGCCACCGTCACCGCCGACACGAAGGCGGCCGTGCCGGACGGCATCTACGGCGCGGTGGTCCTGTCCTCCGACGGCGTGCGCGTGCCGATCGGTGTCGTGAAGGAGGTCGAGAGCTACGACCTCAAGCTCACGTTCCTCGACAACAACGGCGCGCCGACGCAGTACTACGACTACCGGTTCGTCAGCCTGGACCAGCCGCAGGCGTACTTCCGCTACGACCCGTCCGGCACGCTCGTGCAGCGCCTGCCCAAGGGGAAGTACTTCCTCGACGGCACGATCAGCACGCGCGACCCCGACCCGGCCAAGAGCCTGATCACGACCCTGACCGAACCCGCGCTCGACGTCACGGGCAACGCCGAGGTCGTGTTCGACGCGCGCCAGGGCAACCAGCCCGGCATCGCGATCGAGGCGAAGGACGCGAAGGCGGCCACCGCGGGCCTCGGGTTCCTGATGCAGGCGCCCTGGGGCCAGACCGGCGGGACCTGGTACCTGAACTCGTTCGACTACGTCCGCGTCGTGCCGTCGAAGACCTCGTGGCCGACGTTCGAGTTCTACGCGGAGTCGGTGCTGGCCAAGCCGGACGCCAACGGCACGTTCGACGGCAGCCCGTACCAGTACCACGTGCGCATCGGCGAGAAGACCCGCGTGCCCGCGACCGTGCAGCGCTCGGTGAAGGACCGCGAGCTCGCCCGCGTCGACTCGGTCACGCACGCCCGCGTACCGGGGTCGGTCGGCCAGCGCGACAGCGGCGCCTCCGGCCCGTTGCCGTTGCGGCTCAAGGAGTTCTACACGCCCGGTGTCGAGTGGGACGGCGCGCTCACCGAGTTCGTGAAGCTCGGCGAGTACCCGAGCCTCGGCTCGCAGTTCTCCATCGCGCCGCGCGTGTTCAAGCTCGGCCGCACCACCACCGAGCACTGGAACAGCGCCGTCTACGGCCCCGGCGTGCCGCACCAGCCGGGCACCGTGCGCTTCGCCGGACGCGTCGGCAACGTGCTGCGCCTCGACGTGCCCCTGCACAGCGCCCAGGGCATGTACGGCTTCAGCACGAGCACCGGCCGCACCACCGTCACCGTCGACGGCAAGGTCATCTCCGACCAGCCCGAGTCCGGCTACGCCTACATCCCGGACGCGCCGGCGGAGAGGAAGCGCTACACCGTGCACACCGAGGCGACCCGCGACTCGCAGTCGTCGAAGGTCACCACGGACTGGTCGTTCTACTCCGAGCACGTGCCCGGTGACCTGTACCAGTCGGTGCCGTTGCTCGCCGTGCGGTTCACGCCGCAGCTCGACGACCGCAACCGCGCCGCACGCGTCCTCACCGTGCCGATCACGGTGGAGCGCAACGGAACGGGCCCCGTCACGAACGTCAAGGCGCCCGCCGTGCAGGTGTCCTACGACGAGGGCAAGACGTGGAAGCCGGTGTCGCTGCGCAAGACCAAGGCGGGCTGGCAGGTCACGCTGGTCCACCCGCACGGCGCCAAGAACGTGTCGTTCAAGGCACGGGCGGCGGACGCGGGCGGTGACGTCCAGCAGACGATCCTGCGCGCGTACGACCTGAAGTGATCACCGGTGAGGGGGCCGGTGCGCACCGGCCCCCTCACCGCTACTTCTGGTACGGCGCCAGCGTCTCCGGGTCCACGTCGGGCGCGCTCATGATCGGGTGCACCTCGATCGGCTGGTTCAGCAGCTTCCCGCCCGGCCCGGGACAGGCCGACGCCTTCTGCGCGATCTCCAGCAGGCGTTCCTCGCTGTCGACGTCGACCACCCAGTACCCGGCGATGACCTCCTTGGACTCCGCGAACGGACCGTCCACCACGACCGGACCGGAGTCGCTGCCCCGCACCACGAACGCCCGCGCCGGACCGCTGAGCCCCTCGGACTGCAGCAGCTCACCGGAGGCGCGCAGCTCGGCGTCCAGGTCGCGCATGTAGGCGATCATGCGGTGCATGTCCTCGTCCGACCAGGCGGCGAGGCCCTCCCAGTCCTCCTGGCTGCCGCCGTAGCTGACCAGCATGTACTTCACTTCCACTCCCCACCGGTACCGCGGGCCTTGATCTCCTGCACGGCCCAGCTGTTGCCGTCCGGGTCGTCGAAGAACAGGAACGACCCTCCGTCCGCCTCGTTCATGCGCACGATCTCGCCGACCTCGACGCCGCGCTCGAGCAGTTGCGCGCGGGCCTTCTCCAGGTCGGAGACGACGAGCTGCACGCCCTTGAGCGTGCCCGGCTCGCCCTTGACGATGCCCTTGCCCATCACGATCGAGCAGCCGGAGCCGGGTGGCGTGAGCTGCATGATCCGTGTGTCCTCACCGAAGGTCGTGTCGTGGTCGACGGTGAAGCCGAGCTGCTCGGAGTAGAAGCGCTTCGAGCGGTCGAGGTCCGACACCGGCACGACGACGACTTCCAGGGTCCAGTCCATGTCCGTGGTTCCTTTCAGCGGCCTTTTGCGGAACCGTCGAAGTGCTCAGGGATCTTTCGACACGGGGTCCCGGCCCACATACCCGAGCAGCCGGTCCTGCAGCGGGGCGTCCTCCGGCACCGGCACCTCGGCGCCGTAGACCTCGATGCCGGGACCGAACGCGCCGGGTGTGCGGAAGCGTTCCATCAGCTCGGGCGGCACGGCGGTCGCGGTGGCCCAGAGGCGTTCGACGTCGGTGGCGGGGATCGTCTCGTCCTGGCCGGTGGCGCGGGCGAGGTCCCAGCCGTGCAGCACCAGGTCGTCGCTCACCACCCGGTCGACGTGGTCCTCCAGCGTCATCGGTCCGCCGGGTGTGCTCACCTCGGTCTTCGCCCGGTCCGAGGTGAGCGCGTCGAGGACCTGGCGGCGGGCCTCGCGGAAATCCGCGAGCGGGTCCTCGGTGCGGGGGATCGCCTCGCCGAGCATCACGCCGTGCATGTCGATGACGTGGTCGACGACCTCCAGGGCCGTCCACTTCGCACAGGGCGACGGATCACCCCACTGCTCCGGGCGCACGTTCGCGATCTTCTGCTCGAACGCGTCCGCACGGGCCCGGTACCTGTCCGCGATGGTCATGGCCTCACTCCTCGACGGCGCCGCCGATCTTGCGCAGGTGCTCGCGGAAGGTGAGTCCGCTCGCGAGGTACTCGCCGAACCGGAGCTGGGCGCGCAGGGACTCACCCTGCCGCACGCGGTCCGCCTGCGCTCGTTCGACGTCCCGGATTCCTCGTGCCTTCTCGATCAGCGCGTCGACGTCCGAGGCAGGCACGAACAGCACGCCGTCGTCGTCGCCGAACACGACGTCGTCGGAGGTGACGGTCCACTGGTCGACCTCGGCCGTCGAGAGGGCCTCCGGCGCACGGTCGCGCAGGCTCAACGGTCCCGTCGGGTTGGCGCCGAGGCTGAACACCGGCAGTCCGATCGCGCGGATGTCCTGCGTGTCGCGGTGCAGTCCCCAGACGACCACGCCGGCGAGCCCGGCCTGCTGTGCTTCGAGGACGACCAGGTCACCCACGCACGCCTCGTCGGTGCGGCCGTCGTTGTCGACGACCAGCACGTCACCCGGCCGGCTGCGGTCGATGGCCTCCAGGAACACGTCCACGCTCCCGGCGTGCCGGGCGGGCAGGACGCGGCCACCGGTCTTCGTGCCGGGGATGACCGGCGTGAGAACGGCGGTGCGCACCGGGATGTTCGCGCGGATGCACGCGTCGGCCAGGTGCGCGGTGGTCAGGTCGAGACTGGCGAGATCCATGCGCGCATTCTTACGCCGCCACCTTGTCCTCGGCGGGAGTGGCGCGCAGAACGCCCGCGGACAACGCCGCGACCAGGCACAACCCGACGGGCAGCAGGAACGCGATGTTGAGCGGCACCACGTGGGTCAGCCAGCCGATCACGGCCGGTCCGGCCAGCACGCCGAGGTAACCGAGCCCGGCCACGCGCGAGACGTTGGCCGCCGCGGCACCCGGCTCGAAGTGGCCCGCGGCGCTGAAGAGCTGCGGGACCGTGCCCGACAGGCCGATGCCGGCGATCGCCCAGCCCACCAGGGCCAGCCAGATGTACGGCGAGAGCGCCGCCGTCGCGATGCCCACCGCGCCGATCGCCGAACCCCAGCGCAGCACCGCCATCGGCCCGATCTTCGCGGTGACCCGGTCGGCGATCAGCCGTCCGACCGTCATCGTGGTGGCGAACGCGCCGTAGGCGAAGGCGGCGACCTCCGGTGCGGCGCCGAGGACGTCCTGCAGGTGCAGCACGCTCCAGTCGTTGGCGGCGCCCTCGCTCAGCATGACCAGCAGGGCGAGCACCGCCATGATCCAGATCCGGCGCGGGGCCCTGCGCTTGCCCGTGGTCTGCGCGCCGACGTGCTGCTCTTCCTTCTCGTCGAGGAGGAACCGGGCGGTGACGAGGCTGACGACGACACCGAGCACCGCGGCCGCGCCGAGGGTGGTGGCGGGGGAGAGCTCCCAGCTCAGCGTGCGTGCGCCGGTCAGTGCCGCGGCGACGCCACCGAGAGACCACGTCGCGTGGAACGCCGACATCACCGGGCGGCTGTAGCGCCGTTCCACCACAACGGCGTGCGCGTTCATCGTGACGTCGATCAGGCCGTTGCCGAAGCCGAAGATGAGCAGCGCCAGACCGAGCGTCCACTGGTTCACGGCCACACCGGGCAGGAACGCCGTCACGCTGCACACGACACCCGCGATCGGCACCATGAGCTTCACGCCGATGCGGTCGGTGACCTTGCCGCCGGCCCGCATGCCGAGGAACGCGCCCAGCCCGAGCAGCAGCAGCAACCGGCCGAGCTCGGCGTGCGAGATGCCGGTGCGGTCCTCGACGGTCGGGATGTGCACGAGCCACAGCCCGAGCAGGAACCCGTTGAGGGCGAAGTACGTGAAGGTCGCCGCCCGCGCGGCCTTGAGAGCGCTCACATGCTCAAGCTAACTAACGTCTCGCTTGTTCGAAAGGTTGAGTTTCGCACATCACTGTTGTTCAATCGCGATCGTGTCCCGACTGAAGCAGATCTCCGAGGCGGTGCGCGACGCGGGCTCCCTCGGTGTCGCGGAACTGGCGGCGCTGACCGGCGCCTCCGAGATGACCATCCGCCGTGACCTGGAGGTCCTCGCCGCCCAGGGCGTCCTCGAACGCTACCGGGGCGGCGCGCGCAGCCTGTTGCTGCGCGGCTCCGAACCCCCGTTCGCACTGCGCTCGGACGAGAACACGGACGCCAAGCGCCGCATCGCCGCCGTCGTCGCCGGCCTGATCGCGGACGGCGAGTCGGTGGTCCTCGACAGCGGCACCACGTGCCTCGAGGTGGCCCGCCTGCTGCACGACCGGCGCGTGACGGTCATGCCGTTGTCCCTGCATTCGGTGAACGCGCTGTCGTCCTCGTCGTCGGTGACGCTGCTGGTGCCCGGTGGCCGCCCCCGCCCCGGTGAGCTGGCCCTGACCGGGCCGCTGGCGCTCGCCTCGCTGCAGGCGCTGCGCTTCGACACCGCCGTGATCGGCTGCTGCGGCCTGTCCGCCGAGCACGGCCTGACCGCGTTCGACCTGGAGGACGCCTCGGTGAAACGCACCGCCATCGCCTCGGCCCGGCGCGTCATCGCCGCCGTCGACGCCTCGAAGCTGACCCGCACGGCCCTGGCCCACGTGGCCCCGGCGTCCTCCCTGGACGCCGTGGTCACCGACGCCGTGGTCACCGACGCCGCGGGCGACGACGGCCTGACCGCGGCCGGCGTGGCGGTGGTGACGGCGTGATCGTGCTGTTCGACATGTTCGGGGTGATCGCCCGCCACCAGTCCCGCGAGGTCATGGACACGATGAGCACCTCACCGGACTTCTGGGCCGCCTACTGGGAGCACCGCCCCGCCTACGACCGCGGCGACGTGACGGCCGACGAGTACTGGGCGCTCGTGGGCCACCCGCCGCTGGTCGAGCAGGACGTGGCGAGCTGGAGCCGCGTCGACTACGAGATGGTGGCGCTGCTGCACGAGCTGCACAACGCGGACCGGCGCATCGCGTTGCTGTCCAACATCCCCGAGGACCTCGCCCGGCACTTCGAACGCACCTACGCGTGGCTCGAGCTGTTCGAGCTGTGCGCGTTCTCGTGCCGCATTGGCCACGCCAAGCCGGACCGCGCCGCGTTCGAGTGGTGCCGCGACGCGCTGGGCGACGACGACATCCTGTTCGTGGACGACCGCCTGGAGAACGTGCGGGCCGCCGAGCTCGTGGGGATGCGCGGGCACCACTTCACCGGGATCGACTCGTTGCGTCCGGCTTTGGGCGCCGTGAAGCAGGTCTAGATCCATACGATGAGCGCCATGTCGCGCACCGCTCGTCGCATGTTCGAGCTCCTGGAGCCGATCTGCCTCGTCACCTACTTCGCCGACGAGATCAACGAGGAGATGGCCGCGCTCGGCCACCGCACCTACTGGGACGGCTACTTCGCGAGCCGTGCCGCACCACTGGGCCGGGTGCCGGCCGAGGTCGTGCACGCGGCGTTCTACAGCTTCGCCGAGGGCGAGGCGGCCCGGCACATCCCCAGCGCGTGGGAGACGATCCCGCCGGAGGTCTCCCTCGCCGCGTGGCAACGCGCGTCCGCCGCCGCTCTCCGGCGGATCCTGGACGACCTGGCCTCCTCACCGGGCCTGGTGCGCGCGGCCGACCTCACCACGAAGGCCGCGGTCAGCGCGCCCACGGCGGGACGGGTGATGTACGCGGGCATGCGGACGCTGGACATCCCGACCGACCCGGTCACCCGGCTGTGGCATTCCGCCACGATGCTGCGCGAACACCGCGGCGACGTGCACGTGGCGGCGCTCGTCAGCCTCGGCATCGGCGGCACGGAGGCGCACATCGTCTCCGCGATCGCGATGGGCATCCACCCACCCGAGTCGTTCGGCCGCGTCCACCACCTGCCGAAGAAACGCCTGGCCGAGGTCATGAACGGCCTGCGCACACGCGGGCTCGTCACCGCCGACGGCCACTTCACCGACCTCGGGCGCGAGATTCAGGCACGGCTCGAAGCGCTCACCGACGAGCTGGCCGCGCCGCCGTACGAGGCGTTGCCAGCGGCTGAGCTCGACGAACTGGTCGCCGAGCTCGAACCCCTCTCCGCGAGGCTGGTGGCCGCCGGGTCGCGTTAGAACAACGACGACCAGTAGAACCAGAACGCCTGCAACACCCCGGCCGCGATCAGCAGGTACCACAGGATCAGCACGACGCTGTGGTACTGGAACGTCGGCCGGATGTTGCGCAGCGTCGTGTACCAGAAGATCGGGATCGTCACCGCCCACACGACCATGCAGTACGGGCACAGCGCGCCGATCTCGTACAGCGACTGGACGATCAGCCAGTGCACGAACAGCACGCCGAACGTCGTCCCGACCTGCAGCCCGATCCACACCCACGACGGCAGCTCCACGCCGGCGAGCAGCAGCACACCCAGCGTCGTCACCACCGCGAAGCCCGCGATGCCGATCAGCGGGTTCGGGAACCCGAACAGCTCGGCCTGCTCGGTCTTCATGATCGAGCCACAGCTCAGCACCGGGTTGATGCTGCACGTCGGCACGTAGAACGGGTCCTTGAGCAGCGCGATCTTCTCGACCGTCAGCACGAACGAGGCGACCAGCCCGACGAACCCGCCGACGGCCAGCACCCAGGCGACGATCCGGTTCACGAGAGCTCCTCGTCGATCGCGGCCTTCAGCTTGTCGTAGGAGGGCGCGCCGGTGAACTTCGTGCCGTTGATGAAGAACGTCGGCGTGCCCGTGACCCCGGCCTTGCTGCCCTCGGTCCGTTGCGCCAGCACCCGCTCCCGCAACGCCGGGTCGTCCAGCGCCTTCTCGAACGCGGCCTGGTCGAGCCCGAGCTGCTGCGCGAACCCGACGAACACCGCGCGCTGCGACGTCTGCTGCCCGCCCCACTCCTGCTGGGCGTCGAACATCATCCGGAACATGTCGTCCCGCTTGCCCTGTGCGCCCGCCGCCTCGACGGCGACCGCGGCCAGTTCGGCGTTGCGGTGACTCGGGATCGGGAAGTGCCGCACGTCGAACGTTACCCGCTCGCCGTACTCGGTCTTGAGGCGCTCCACGCTCGGGAACGCGGCGCGGCAGGACGGGCATTCGAGGTCGAGGTACTCGACGACGGTGACCTTGCCGTTCTGTGCTTGGGGTGCCGCGGTGGTGTCGTTGCGGCCGAACAGGAGGAACACACCGACCACCACCGCCACGACGGCGATGATGACCAGGGACAGACGAGCGTTCTTGGACATGGCAGAACTCCACGTGTGGCGTCGGGAAGAGGACCGAACTACGGGTTCGGTCTAGGCGCGCAGCACGCAGAGCTGCGCCAGCCGCACTTCCAGCCGGCGTGAAGGGGGAGACGGCACCGAGGGCAGGCGGACCTGGGCCAGTGCGAACGAGCCGGTGCGCCGCAGCACGGCGAACCCGATCAGCACGGCGAGCGCCACCACCAGGCAGCACCCCGCGACCAGGATCCCGTCGAGCATGGCCGACCCCGTGTCCACGTCGTCGGCCACGTAGGCGATCGAGGACGTGGTGGACGTCGGGCACTGCGCGGTCCAGGCGAACTCCGACTCGCACGGAGTGCCCTGCATCATCGCGACGCCGGCGACCAGCGCGAGCACGGCGAAGACCCGCGCGAGATACGCGCGGGTTCGCGAGCTGCGGGTGCCTGGCACGTGGTCCAGGGTAGCGAGCCGCCGCCGTGCCTAGTTCCAGAACCCCAGTCTGTGCTCCGCCGCGTAGTCGACCGGCCCGATCGCCCCCGGTGCCAGCGACTGCACGTACTGCCCCTCCGAGAACCGAGGCCACCCCGGCGAACCACCGCGGGCGAAGTCCGTCCACGCCTTGATCATGTGGTCGGACAGTCCCCGGTCCTTGGCGAAGCCGGAGTCCGGGAACAGGTAGTCGATGTCGGACGAGTGGTTCGCGCCGTGCAGCTCAGGCGGGACGGACGGGTCCGTGAACGCATTGGGGTCAGCGAACTCGAACGCGTAGACGGACGCCTTCTTCGCGTAGAGCGTGTTCTGCTGGAACGTCGAACGTGCCCACATGCGGTCCGTCAGCACGCGGGCCCACGCCTGCTTCGGCGACGCGAACGCGCTGAGCGGGTACTCGCGCTCGATCTCAACCGCGCGGTCGGGGAACGCCTCCCGCAGCAGCCGCGAGTAGTCCTCGGCGGACATCGGGTCCGGGCGGAACAGGCCGACGAAGCTGTTGTGCTCGTCGCGGGTCGCCCCGGCCAGGATCGGCACGTCCGCGAACTCGCCCGCCTCCAACGACTCGGCCGGCGGGCGGGGGAGCAGCGCACCGTCGTAGCCGACGGGCTGGAAGATGTTCATGATCTGCGGATGGTCGAGCAGCTTCTCCACGGGCAGCTGCCGGAGGCACTCGACGTCGGCGCACCCCAGTTCGGAACTGATCTGGGAGCCGATCGCCTGGATCTCCGGCACCGGCCGCCACGCGAGCGACGGCAGTGCCTCCAGGCCCGGGAACCAGGCTTCCTTCGGCACGTCCACCAGCGTGAACGAGCTGTGCATGATCGCCTTGTGGAACAACGGCTCACGCCCGATCAGGTGTGCGCCCACGGTCGTCGCGCCGAACGACACCCCGAACAACGTCACGTTGCCCGGATCGCCGCCGAAACCGGAGATGTTCCGTTGGACCCACTCCAAGGCCGCCCGCTGGTCGAGCAGGCCGAACTCGCCGGAGTGTGCGAGACCCGGCAGGCCGAAGCCGCCGAAGACGCCCATGCGGTAGTTGAACGTCACCACGACGACGTCGCCCTGCCGGGCAAGGCGTTCCGCGTCGAAGTAGTGGCCCGCGCCGATCGCGCCGTCGCCGTGCACCCACACCAGCACCGGCTTGCGGCCGTGCACGGACGGCGTCGTGACGTTGGCGAACAGGCAGTCCTCGTTCGTGCTCTTCGTCTCCGAGTAGCTCGATCCGACCTGCGGACACGGACTTCCGGGCTGTGAGGCGTCCCGCACCCCGCTCCACGACGCCGCCCGCACCGGCGGTTCCCACCGGGCCGCGCGGGCGTACGGAACGCCCTGGAACCGCAGGTGCCCGTCGCGCTGTTCCCCCTTGACCTGCCCGGTGTCGGTCGTGACGACGTCCGGCGGCATGGCTTCCCCCTTCCCGCAGGCGCTGAGCAGCAGCACCGCGGCGATCAACAACGTGCCCCGACGCACGGCGATCAACTCCTCGTCATCAGGTCGACGGCCGCGACCAACTCCCTCTCGCAGACGTCGAGGTCGAGTGACCCGGACCGCAGCACGACGCCGTTGCGCATCGCGAGCACGAACACCGCCATCACGTCCGGGTCGAACGCGCGGAACTCGCCGGCCTGCTGGCCCTGCCTGAGCAGGTCGGCGAGCCCCGCGCGATCGGAATCGGCGATGCCCCCGTCCGTCACCGCCGCGTTGGCCCTGATCCGCAGGAACGCCACCATGTCCGCACGGTGCTCGCGCAGGAAGGCGATGTTGGCGACCAGGAACGCCCGCAACTCCTCACGCGCTCCGGCCTGACCCATCCGAGCGCGCACGAACTCTTGAAAGCGCTCCAAGACGTCCGCGAACACCACGTCGACGAGTTCCTGCTTGTTCCTGAAGTGGTACGAGATCAGCCCCGTGCTGCTCAGCCCCGCACGCGCCGCGATCGCCTTGAACGACGTCTCCGCGTAGTCCAGCTCCGCGATCGTGGCGATCGCCGCCGCCACGATCTGCGCCCGCCGGGCCTGCTCGGTCACGGACTTTGCTCGCATGAGCAAAATTTAGCACGCCTGAGCAAACGCGACGTCCTCCGGCTTCGGCCGCCACCTCGCCGAGCAGCTGCTCGACCGAGGGGACCGCGTCGCCGCCATCGCACGCCGCCTGGAGTCCCTCGACGACCTGGCGGAGCGCCACGGCGACCCGCTCTGGCGCGCCCGGCTGGACGTCACCGACACCGCCGAGCTGCGTGATGTCGTCGACCGCGCGTTCGCCGAGCTCGGCCGGATCGACGTCGTGGTGTCCAACGCCGGCTACGGCCTGTTCGGCGCGGTGGAGGAGCTGAGCGACGAGCAGATCGACCGCCAGATCGCCACGAACCTGACGGCGTCGATCCAGCTCGTCCGCGCCGCCACCCCGCACCTGCGCGCCCAGGGCGGAGGCCGGTTCGTGCAGATCGCGAGCATCGGCGGCCAGATCGCGTTCCCCGCCATGAGCCTCTACCACGCCACCAAGTGGGGCATCGAGGGCTTCATCGAGTCGGCCGCCGCGGAGCTCGCGCCGTTCGGCATCGGCGTGACGCTGGTCGAGCCCGGCATGGCCCGCACCAACTTCGGCACCGGTGCGTTCGCGATCGGCGACGCGCTGCCCGCCTACGCCGACGGCCCGTCCGGCTCCCTGCGCCGCGTCATCTCCGGCGAACTATCCGCGCTGCCCACGCCCGGCGACCCGGCCAAGATCGCCGCCGCGATCATCGCCGCCGCCGACCGGCCCGAGGCACCGCTGCGGCTGACGCTCGGCTCCGACGCCTACGCCCTCGGGACCGCCGCCCTGCGCGGGCGGCTCGACGCCCTCGAGTCCGCCCGCGACCTCGCCCACTCCACCGACGCCGACGACGCGCTCGTCCACTGAGAAGGAGTCCACCACGGTCGACTTCACCGGCAAGACCGTGCTCGTCACCGGCGCGTCCGGAGCGCTCGGGACAGCGCTGGTCCAGCGGTCCACCGAGGCCGGCACCACTGCGGTGGCCGCCGCCGATACCGCGGGCTCACCTCGGTAGGCCATCCTGGTGATCTCCACACCGGTGGCCGCCATCCAGACTGCCCGTGTTGTCGAATGCTTGTGCTCCCGACGGGAGACGCGCAGAGCGGATGCTTCTGGAGGGCGCATGGGTTTCTTGCTGTCCCTGGCGTGTGTCGTGGGCTTGTTCGCGATTCTGGCGGCCGTGCATTCGTTGATCGACGTCCTGCAGCGCAACAACCGGACGCGCTCCCGTGTGGCGGCGATCGACGCGCTCGAACGCCACGTCGGCAAGCCCGGCTGGCGATGGATGCCCGACGACGAGGACGTGCCGGCCGGGCGGATGGACGAGGCCGAGCGGACACGGCACGCGGCGATGGCGGGTACCCACGGCGGACGGACGGTGCGGGTCGCCGTTTTCACGGCGTCCATGCCTGACACGATCTACCAGGGCGTCGCGGTCAGTCGGGCCGTCCTTCCCGGTCTCGTGCTGGTGGTGGACGTGCCGGAGCTGCACGGGAACCTGATGCTGAGCCGGATCCCGGGTTCGCGGCGCTACAGGGTCCTGGGCAGCCTGGAACCGCTTCTGTCAACAGACACGGGCAGGAAGGTGTTCGCGCAGCTCACGTCGTGCACGTCGCCCGCTGTGGACATCCGCGACGGCGTCGCGTGCTTCACCTTCACCGACGTGCGCGTCGCCGATCGGCTCGACGCCCTGATCGTCATGGCCTGCGAGGTCGCCGAGCTCCTCGCGGCAGGGAGGAAGGCGACTCCGCTCGGCGAGGACTGAGCCGGCGCGGGACCCGGTCGTCACGGTGACCGCCAAAGGAACTGGCCCGCGACGGCATCCGCGTCAACGCCGTGCACCCCGGCATCATCGGCACACCGCTCGCCTACGGCCCCGACGGCGAGGAACTCGTGCCCGTCGACAGCTTCGCGATTCCACGCCAGGCCAGTCCCGAGGAGATCGCGGACCTCGTCCTGTTCGCCGCGTCCGACCAGGCGCGGTTCGCGACCGGGTCCGAACTGCTCGCGGACGGCGGCTTCCTGCTCGGACCCGTCGCGTGAACCCGTCAGTCGAGGTCGGACAGGTCGAGCACGAAGCGGTACCGGACGTCACCGCGGTCCAGTCGCTCGAGCGCCTCGCCCACCCGCTTCGACGGCAGCACCTCGACGTCGGCGGTGATCCCGTGGGCGGCGCAGAACTCCAGCATGGCGGCGGTGGCGGGAAGGCCGCCGCTGCCACCGGAGCTCAGCTTCTTGCGCCCGGCGAGCAGGTCCATCGTCTCCACCGTGACGCTGCCGAGGTACCCGACCTGCGTCAACGTCCCGTCGACGGCCACCAGCGCGAGGTAGGGAGCGAGGTCGTGGGCCACGGGGATCGTGTCGACGAGGACGTCGAACGAGTCCCGCGCCGCGGCCGCGCTCTCCGGGTCGGTGGAGACGACGACACCGCTCGCCCCCAGCCGGAACGCGTCCTTCGCCCGCTCCGCCGACCGGCTCACGACCGACACCTCGGCCCCGAGCGCCGCCGCGATCTTCACCGCGAGGTGCCCCAGCCCTCCCAGACCGGCCACCGCGACGCGCATACCCGGTCCCACGTTCAGCGCGCGCATCGGTTCCCACACGGTGATCCCCGCGCACATCAACGGTGCCGCGGCAGCCGGGTCCAGCCCGGACGGCAGGGGATAGGCGAACTTCTCCCGCACGACGTACTCGCGTGAGTAGCCGCCGAGAGTCGTCGTCCCGTCGTGACGGTCCTTGCCGCCGTAGGTGAGCGTCGGGAACTCACGGCAGAAGTTCTCCTGGCCCGCCTCACACATCGAGCATGTGCCACAGGAGTCGACGATGTTGCCAACGGCCACGGCATCGCCGGCCCGGAACACCGTCACGTCCGGACCGACCTCGGTCACGACACCCGTGAACTCGTGTCCCGGCACGAGGACGCCCTCACCGTCGTGCCCGCGCAGGGAGTGCAGGTCGGTGTGGCAGACCCCGCAGAAGTCGACGCGCACCGCGATGTCGTCGCGCCGCAGGTCACGCCGGGAGAGCGGCACCTGGCGCAGCTCGGTGCCGTGGGCCTGCCAGCCGGTGGTGCTTCGCATGACGCTCCTTCAAACAGACTGTTCGGTCTATTTCACGCTAGCCCTCCTCGGCGGCAAAGTAAACCGACTGGTCTGTAGGTAAGGTGTCCGTCATGCCGGACCAGCAGCTGACCGCCCGAGGCGCCGCCACCCGGCAGCGCATCATCGACGTCGCCACCCTGGAGTTCGCCGAACACGGCATCGCCGGGGCCCGCGTCGAACGGATCGTCGCCGCGGCACGCACCAACAAGGCCCAGCTCTACGCCTACTTCGGCAACAAGGACGGCCTGTTCGACGCGATCTTCTTCGCCTCGCTGAAACGCATCGTCGACGTCGTCCCCATCGACGCCACCGACCTCGCGGACTGGGCGGTCCGCCTCTACGACGAGTACCTGGAGAACCCCGAGCTCATCCGGCTCGCCACCTGGACGCGCCTGGAACGCCGGCCCACCGGCCACCTGGTGGCCGACCGCCTCGACGCGCAGAAGCTCCAGGCGATCTCGGAGGCCCAGGCGAACGGCCTCGTGCGCGGCGGCGACCCGTTCGACGTGATGGCCATGGTGATCGCGATGTCGATGGCGTGGTCCCCGGTCAGCAACGTGTACGCGGCGTTTGCAGGCGAGCCCGCGGAGACCCACGAACGCCGGCGCGAGTTCCTGCGTGACAGCGTGCGCCGCGCAGTCGCCCCGTGAGCTTTGGAAATCGTCCAAACAGCATTCTTTCAGGTTGACCTGCGGGGAATGAGTGGAGCCAAACGGAAAAGCGCCCCTACCTTGTTCCGCATGCCTTTGCGGAGATCAACGGTGCGCGGCCGCGAATTCGGTGACGCGATGCGAGCGCTGCTGCGGGCGGCCGACCTGACCAACCGGGCCGCGGCGGAGTTGCTCGGCTGGCAGGAGGCCAAGGTCTCGGAACTGGTCAACGGCAAGGAAGGCGTGAGCGACGTCGACCTGGCCAAGCTGCTGGGCCTGCTGCGCACACCTCCCGCCGAATGCGACCACCTGATGGCGTTGCACCACGACGCCCACATCCGGGATTGGTTGCAGCCCACCGGTTCTGGCGCCCCGAACCGCACCTTGCGAGAACACGAAAAGATCGCGTCGGACATCACCGGCTGGTCGATGAACGTCGTCCACGGCCTTCTGCAGGTGCCCGACTACACCTGGCACCTCGGGCTGGCCAAGCCGCTCGATGAACCCGAGGCGCGCGTGCTGGTCGAGAACCGGGTCGTGCGTCAGACGGCAGTGCTCGACGGCAGCCGGGCCGTCAAGATCTTCATGCACGAGCAGGCCCTGCGACTGCCCGTCGGCGACGCCGGCGTGATGGGGGAACAACTCCACCACCTGCTGCGGCTGTCCGTGCGGCCCTATCTCACTATTCGCCTGATCCCGACCGCGTTCGGGCCGCACGCCGGACTCGCGGGCGACTTCGACCGCCTGAAGTTCAAGAAGATCCCGGAGATCGTCTACGTCGAGAGCGAAGGGGCTAACGTCTTCCTCGAAGATCAAGCTTCTGTCGACCGCTACGAGACCGTCCTCAAGTCACTCGACCGGACGGCGTTGGACGAGGTCGAAACGAGGAAGCTGATCACCAGCATCATCGGTGAGGAGGCTCGTGGTGACCAGGTGGCGGAAGAGCAGCTACAGCGCTAGCGACGGCAACTGCGTCGAGGTGGGGCGTGGCGTCGGCCTGCGGGACAGCAAGTCGCCCTCCGTCGAACTCGCGCTCACCGCCCGCCAGTGGGCACCGCTCCTGCGCATGATCAGGTCCGGCCCCACGGACAGGTGACGCCGACCCGCCGAACGTCGGGTTTGAGCGGATTTCTCACCCAAACGACCGGTTGCGGGTGCATCCTTGTCCTCGACCACCTCAGAGCCGAGGACTGATGACCATGACGAGTGCGACCGCGGCCTCCCGCCACAACTGGGAGTCCGACCTGGAGCGCTACCGGACCAGGGCGGTCCAGGTGCTCGACACGCACCTGCCCGCGACGACCGGCTGCACCGAGTGCGGCGACCCGTGGCCCTGCGCCCGTGCGTGCACGGCCGAGCTGGTCCTCGAACTCTGACACCGGGAACTCTGACACCGGGAACTCCGGCGCCTACGAGTTCACGCGTTCGAGGAACGCGTTGATCCCGGCGTTCATCCGCTCGACCTGCTCGTCGAGCGTGATCGCTTCCTTGAACCGCGCGCCGGGGCCCGCGCTCTTCTTGCCGCGCAGGTAGAGCGAGCACGCCAGGTCGGCGCACACGTAGACGCCGACCGTGTTGCCCAGTTGCCCGGACTTGCCGGCCTTGCGCGCGCTCATCAACGACACGCCGTCACCGGAGTGCGTGGTGAGGCACCACGAGCACATCGTCTTGCGCGCCCGCCCGGCCTGGGCCGCCCTGCGCAGCGCGATGCCGACGAGCCTGCCGTCCAGCTCGGTCACCAGGTACGAGCGGTCGGGTGCGGCGGGGTCGGTCCAGCCCAGGAAGTCCAGGTCGTCCCAGCGCCGTTCGCCCAGGTCCTTGGGCACGTGCATGCGCTTCGCCTCGCCCTTGGTGGAGTTGACGAAGGACGCGCGGATGTCCTGTTCGGTCAGTGGCTTCATGCCTTCGACGCTAGGCTTGCCTATAGGTCTTAGGCAAATCATTAAGGTGCCTAGGAAGGGTGACGGATGGCACGTGCGGGGCTCACGGCCGACCGCCTCACGCGGGCGGCGGCGGAGTTCGCGGACCGCGTGGCCGAGGCGATCGGCGGCCGTTCGGGCGGGGGCTACGACCTGGGGGAACCGGAGCAGACCGACGCCGTCCGGCTGCTGCACAGCACGTTCCACGGGTACGTCTCGCTCGAGCGCGCGGGGGCGTTCCACAGCCACCCGCGCGGGGTCGAGGCGTCGTGGCTCAGGACGTTGGACGCGCTGGGCTCGCTGCTGCGGTCGTGGCCCGCCTGAAGAAGTTGACGAGGTTGCCGTCGGGGTCGCGGACCAGCAGCGACCGGTTGCCCCACGGCATCGTCGTGGGTTCCTGGACGACCTCGACGCCCGTCAGCTTCTCGTGCACGCCCTCCACGTCGTCGACCTCGAACTCGATGATGACGCTGCGGTTCGCGGCCGGTTCGGCCGATCCGGCGGCGAAGAGGGCGACGGTGCGGGTGCTGCCGATCGCGAGGGTCACCGCGGGGCCCTTCAGCTCGGCGAAGTCGTCGTTGGCCCAGGTCGCCGCCGTCCCGGTGGCACGTTCGTAGAAGCCGGCGAGGCGGGCGACGTCGGCGGTGATGATGCGGATCGATGCGAAGTTCATGCCAGGCACGCTAGGAGCAATACCGGACAGAACCCGCCCGGTATTTGCAGCAGAATCAGGAACATGACCCGGCCCATCGCCCGCGTGCTCTCCCTGTTGGAGCTCCTCCAATCCGGAGGCGTCCGCACGGTGGCCGAACTCGCCCAACGGCTCGAGGTCGACGAACGCACCGTGCGACGCTACGTCGACCACCTGCTCGACCTCGACGTCCCGGTCGAGTCGGTGCGCGGACGCTACGGCGGCTACCGCCTCGCACCCGGCTACCGCATACCGCCGCTGATGCTGAGCGACGACGAGGCCCTCGCCGTGCTCGTCGGGCTGACCCCCATGACGGGCACGGCGAGCGAAACCGCGGCCGCGAAGATCCGCCGGGTGCTACCGGCACGATTCGCCCGCAGGCTCGACGCCCTGCTCGGTTCGCTCGCGTCCACGTCACCGGCTTCGACGGGCGTACCGGACGCCGCGGTGCTCCTCGCTCTGGCCGACGCGGTGACGCACCACAGGCCGGTGTCGATCAGGTATGCCTCCCGCGAACGCACAGTGCACCCCTACGGCCTGGTCACGCACGCGGGCCGCTGGTACGTGGTGGGTGCAGACCCGTCGATCGGCGAGCAGCGCACGTTCCGGCTGGACCGGATCGCCTCGGCCAGGACCGTGCCGGGCACGTTCGAGCCGCCGGAGTCGTTCGATCCGGCCGAGCAGCTGCTGACCGGCCTCGCCACCGCCCCGTACCGGCACGAGGTGACGGTGCGGATCGAGGGGACCGTCGAGCAGATCCGCACCCGTCTGCCCGCGAGCGTGGCGGTCGTGGAACCTCTCCCGAAGGGCTGGTGCCGCGTCGAACTGAGGGCGGAACGGCTCGACTGGCTGCCGGGTGTGCTCGCGTCGCTGGACCTGCCGTTCGCGGTGGAGCGGCCGGACGAGCTCCGCGACCTCGTGGCGGCGCTGGCGGATCGGCTCCTGCGGTCTGCTCGGCGGCACTGAGATCCCGCGAAGGCTGCTTGGATGAGCTCCATGCGAGCCCTGCTGCTCTCCCTGCTCCTGACCGCCGCGGTCGCCGCGCCCGCCCACGCCACCAGCGGGTTCGTGGTGCTGAGCGACGTCGACCCCACCATCCGGCACGACATCCGCTACTACACCGCGCACAACTTCGTCGGCACCCGCGTCGACGGCTACCGCGCGCCCCTGTGCATCCTGACCAGGCAGGCCGCGAAGGCGTTGCGAACCGTGCAGCGCCATGTGCTCCGGCAGGGGTACACGCTCAAGGTCTACGACTGCTACCGCCCGCAGCGCGCCGTCGACCACTTCGTGCGGTGGGCGCGCGACCTCGGCGACCAGCGGATGAAGCCCGAGTTCTACCCGCGCGTCGACAAGACCAGGTTGTTCGAGGACGGCTACATCGCCGAGAAGTCCGGTCACAGCCGCGGGTCGACGCTCGACCTGACGATCGTCGAGCTGCCGCCCCGGTACCAGCGGCCGTACGTGCCGGGGGAGCGGCTGGTGGACTGCGCCGCGCCGCACCGGTTCCCCGACAACACCGTCGACATGGCGACCGGCTACGACTGCTTCGACACGCTCTCGCACACCGACGACCCGCGCGTGACCGGGCAGGCGAAGGCGCACCGCCAGTTGCTCAAGGCGGCGATGGCGCAGGCCGGGTTCCGCAACCTGCCCGAGGAGTGGTGGCACTTCACGCTGAACGACGAGCCGTTCCCCGACACCTACTTCGACTTCCCCGTCACGCGCTGAGCCGGGTCGCTAGTCCTTGCGCATGCCGCGCCACAGCAGGTCCACCAGGTCCGCCGTCTGCTCCCGCCAGGACTCGGCGGGGCTGAGGTAGAACAGCCCTCCCAGCGCGCGCAGGACCGTCTGCGGGTCGAGGTCGCTGCGCACGGTTCCGGCGGCGACGTTCGCGGCGACCAGGACCGACACCGCCTCGACCAGGGCCTCGTACGCGTTCGCCGGCAGCTTCGCGGGGGACTTCGTCGCGACCGTCATGGCGTCGGCCAGGCCGCGCTTGGTCATCATGTAGTGCGCCAGGTACTCGCTGGTCCAGCGCCGGAACGCCTCCTGCGGCGGGTGCTCGGCGAGCAGGCGGGGCACCACGTCGACCATGTGCCTGAACTCGCGCTCGTAGACCGCCAGGATGAGCGCCTCCGGGGTCGGGAAGTGGCGGTAGACCGTGCCGACCCCGACTTCGGCCTTCTTCGCGATCGTGTTGAAAGACAGCTCCGCGGAACTCAGGAGCGACTCCGTCGCGACCGCGAGGATCCGCTCGTGGTTGCGCCTGGTGTCCGCCCTGCGAGGGCTGACCGATCCCGTCATCCCTCCCTCCCCTCGTCGCGTGTTGAGACAGCACGTCGGTGCACAGCGGATTCTCATCCGCTACCTTCGAAAAAGGAAGCGGATGACTATCCGTTTCGGACCGCGACGAAGAGAGATCCGGTGGACATCTTTCTCGAAGTCAACGGCAGGACCGAACAGCTGGCCGTCGATCCTGGCGTCACGCTGCAGGACGCGCTGCGCGAACGCCTCGGCCTGACCGGCACCAAGAAGGGCTGTGACCGCGGGCAGTGCGGTGCCTGCACGGTGCACGTCGGCGGCCGCCCCGTGCTCTCGTGCCTCACCCTGGCCGCGACCGTACGGCAACCCGTCACCACCGTCGAGGGACTGGCGACCGGGGACGGACTGCACCCGGTGCAGCAGGCCTTCGTCGACCAGGACGCGCTGCAGTGCGGTTTCTGCACGTCAGGGCAGATCCTGTCGGCGGTGGCCGCGGTGCGCGACGACGTCGGCGACGTCCGGGAGTTCATGTCCGGCAACCTGTGCCGGTGCTCGGCCTACCCGAACATCGTCGCCGCGGTCGAGCAGGCCAAGGCGGTGAGCGCGAATGCGGCAGTTTGAGCTCACGGCGCCCACGACCGTCGACGACGCCCTCGCGACGCGGGGCACGTTCCTCGCGGGCGGCACCACGCTCGTCGACCTGATGAAGCTGGACGTCCTGACGCCCCAGCAGGTCCTGGACATCAACGGCCTCCCGTTGCGCGGCATCGACACCTCGGACGGGCTGCGCTTCGGCGCGCTCGAACGGATGGCCGACATCGCCGCGCACCCCGGCGTGTACCCGGTGGTCTCCCGCGCCCTGCTGCTGAGCGCCTCGCAGCAACTGCGCAACATGGCCAGCATCGGCGGGAACCTGTTGCAGCGCACCCGCTGCACCTACTTCCGCGACGTGGCCATGCCGTGCAACAGGCGCGACCCCGGCAGCGGCTGCCCGGCGATCACCGGCGCGAACCGCATGCACGCCGTCCTCGGCACCAGCGAGCACTGCGTGGCGACCCACGCCAGTGACGTCGCCGTCGCCCTCGTGGCGCTCGACGCCGAGATCACGCTGGTCAGCGAGGACGGGGAACGCGTCGTCGCGCTGGCCGACTTCTACCGCCTGCCCGGTGAGACCCCCGAGGTCGAGAACGACCTGCGTCCCGGTGAGCTGATCACCGAGGTGCGCGTCCCGCGCCTCGACTGGGCGAGCCGCTCCACCTACGTCAAGGTCCGCGACCGCCAGTCCTACGAGTTCGCACTGTGCTCGGCCGCGGTCGCCCTCGACGTCCAGGACGGGCAGATCACCGACGCCCGCGTGGCGGCGGGTGGCGTCGCCACCGTGCCGTGGCGACTGCGCGCCGTCGAGGAGGCGCTGCGGGGCAAGCCGGTCACCCTCGCCTCGTTCGAAGACGCGGCGGCCGAGGCGACCGAGGGCGTCAAGCCGCTGGCCCACAACGCTTTCAAGGGCTCGCTGCTCAAGCGGACCATCATCCGCGCCCTGTTGGAACTCACCGAGGGGGAACTCCGATGACCGCCCGCGTGGACGCGCCGCTCAAGGTCACCGGCCAGGCGCGGTACGGGGCCGACCACTGGTTCCCCGACATGACCTACGGCTACCTGGTGCTCAGCACGATCGCCCACGGCCGGATCGAGGCCATGGACGTCACGAGTGCGAAGAACGCCCCTGGCGTGATCGCCGTCTACACCCCGTTCGACCCGCTGGTGCTGCACAAACCGAGCACGTTCTTAGGGGAGACATGGGTTCCCCTGCAGGACCGCGAGGTCGCCTACTACGGCCAGCCGATCGGTGTCGTGATCGCGGAGACCTTCGAGCAGGCCCGCGACGCGGCGATGCTCGTCGACGCCACCTACGAGGTGCTTCCGGCCGTGACGTCGATGTCCGAGGGGATGGCCACCGCCGAGGACCCGCCCCCGTCGCGGTTCGGTTCGCAGTCGGCGCTGGAGCTGCTCGCGGACGGCGTCGCCTCCATCGAGGACGCGATCGCGGCGAGCCCGGTCGTCGTCGAGGCCACCTACAGCACCGCGCCGCAGAACCACGCCGCGATGGAACCGCACTCCGCGATCGCCACGTGGGAGAACGGCGTCCTGACCGTGTACAGCGGCAACCAGGCGTCGAACCTCCAGGCCGACGAATTGGCCGGCGCGCTGGCCGTCGACGGGGACCGGGTCCGCGCGGTGAACCCGTTCGTCGGCGGTGCCTTCGGCGGCAAGGGGCGCACGTCCGCGCCCGCGTTCCTCGCCGCGGCCGCGTCCAGGGCGCTCGGGCGTCCGGTCAAGGCGGCACTGACCAGGGAACAGGTCTTCACCGCCACCGCGGGCCGCGCCTCGACCGTCCAGAAGCTCACCCTCGGCGCCGACAAGAACGGCATCCTGATCGCCGTGCGGCACGACTCGTGGTGCAGCACCGCGATGGACCGCTCGTTCGTCGAGCCGACCGGGCAGGGCACCTCGGGGCAGTACTACACGACACCGAACCTGTCGCTGAGCCAGAAGATCGTGCCGCTGAACCTGCCGCCGACGACGTTCATGCGGGCGCCCGGCGAGGCACCGGGGTCGTTCGCCCTGGAGAGCGCGATGGACGAACTCGCGGTCGCCCTGGACGTGGACCCGATCGAGCTGCGCCTGCGCAACGCCTCGACGGCACCGATCGGCAAGGACCTGCAGTGGTCGAGCAAGCACCTCGACGAGTGCTTCCGCATCGGCGCCGACCGGTTCGGCTGGAGCGAACGCACCCCGGGCGGGCGGACCGACGGCGACTGGCTCGTCGGGATGGGCACGGCCAGCGCGCTGTTCCCCGCGGGACGCTTCCCGGCCTCGGTCGAGCTCACGCTGCGCGCCGACGGCACCGCGGTGGTCTCCACGAGCGGTGCCGACCCGGGGACCGGTCTGCTGACGGTGCTCGCGCAGGTGAGCGGCGAGTCCCTGGACATCGCGACCGACCGCGTCACGCCCCGGCTCGGCCACTCCACCTACCCGGCGGGCGGGTTCTCGGCCGGCTCGACCGGCACGGCGAGCGCGGGTACCGCGGTCATGGTCGCGGCCGCGCAGGTGATCGACGACCTGCTGGGCCTGGCCACGGCGCCGGGCGCACCGTTCGAGGGCGTCGAGGCGTCCTACGAGGGCGGCGCGGTGGTGGGCGGTGGCCGCACGATGCCGTTCGGTGAACTCCTGCACGCGCTGGGCCGCGAGTCGCTGACCGCCACGGGGACCTCCGCACCGGGCGAGGAGGTCACCAAGCACTCCTTCGGCTCGTTCGGCGCCCAGTTCTGCGAGGTCAGGGTGCACCGGTGGACCCGCGAGGCGCGGGTGACGCGGATGCTCGGCGTGTTCGACGCGGGCCGGATCATCAACGAGAAGACGGCCCGCGGCCAGATCGCCGGCGGCATGATCTGGGGCGTCTCGGCGGCCCTGCACGAGGCCCTGGAGTTCGAGGAGAGCGGGCGGCTCGCCAACGGGGACTTCGCGGGCTACCTGGTGCCGGTCAACGCCGACATCCCGAACGTCGACGTCGAGTTCGTGCACCACCCGGACACCCTGCACAACGCCCTCGGCGCCAAGGGCGTCGGCGAGGTCGGCATCGTCGGGATGGCGGCGGCCGTCGCCAACGCGGTCTACAACGCCACCGGCATCCGCGTCCGGCACATCCCCATCACCATCGAGGACCTGCTGATCGACTGAACGTGCGGCGCAGGTCGCTCACCCACGCCTCGGGGTTCTCCCACGGGATGAAGTGACCACCACGCTCGTGGGCGTTGACGTTGACGTGGTTGAAGTAGCCGGCCATCGGTCCGGACTTGAACGCCTCGACGCGCTGTGAGGCGGTGTGGACGCCGGGCGGGTTCTCGTAGGTGACGAACGTGAGCCCGACCGGCGCCTCCACGACCGGGACGCGGTCGTGGGCGGGGGTCCACGGGTAGCGGTTGGCGTTGGCGTAGTAGCGCAGGGACGTGCCGATGGAGTTGGTCGCCCAGTAGATCGTCGCGTGCGTGAGCAGGTCGTCCCTGGTGAAGACGGACTCGAGGTCGCCGTCGCTCCACGCGTTCCAGCGCTCCAGCAGCCAGGCGAGCAGACCGGCGGGGGAGTCGCTGAGACCGTGCGCGAGGGTGGCGCCGTCGAGCACGTGCACGTTCAGGTGCGTGGCGAAGCGGTGGTCGAGCTCGATCGCGCGGGCGCGCAGGTCCGGGTCTTCGGGGAGCGCGCGGCCTCGGGTGAGGTCCCAGGCGCGGTCACCGGTGAAGAAGTCGAGCGGCAGGCCGGAGCCGATGTGGATGCCGTACAGGGAGTCCGCGTACTTGTGGCCGAGCTGGCTGGTGACGATGCCGCCGATGTCGCAGCCTGCCGCGGCGTACTTCTCGTGGCCCAGCGTCTCGGTCATGAGGGTGTGCCAGAGATCCGCGACCTTCCAGAAGTTCACGTCCGGGAAGCCGGTGAGCGGGCCGGGGAAGCCGAAGCCGGGCAGCGACGGCACGATCACGTCGAAGTCGTCGGCGAGCGGGTCGACCACCTTCGACCAGTGCCAGAACGTCCACGGCCAGCCGTGCGTGAGGATCAGCGGGACCGGGTCGCGGCCGCGGCCGGGGTTGCGCATGAAGTGGACCGGGACGCCCGCGACGGTCACCTCGTAGTGCTCGTAGGCGTTGATCGCCGCCTCCGCCCTGCGCCAGTCGAAGCCGTCGCGCCAGTAGGCGACCAGCTCTCCGAGGTAACTCGCCGGGACGCCGTAGGACCAGTCCTCGTTGCCCTCGTCCAGCGGTGGGCGGGTCACCGCCAGACGAGCGCGCAGGTCGTCGAGGACCTCGTCGGACACGTGAATCGGCGTGGGTTCCAGGGTCACGCCCCGACGATAGTGATCACACGTGCGGCCGCGCCGCGATGGGCGGAAGAGGCTTGGTCGTGGCCGCCACCTGCGTGAGCTTCGCCGTCAGCGGCGACAGCAGGCGGGAGGTGACGATCTTGTCGGCGACGCGGCGCAGGGCCAGTCCGGTCCGGGTCTGCGGGTAGGCGAACCGCACGAGCCAGCCCGGGAAGTTCTGCACGTCGTCCACCAACGGCCGCATCCACTCCTCGTAGGCCACGAGCCCGTCCTCCAACCGGTCCGCCGACGACAGGCACGCCGCCAGCACGTACCCGCTGACCAGCGCGAGCGAGGCGCCGCCCCCGCCCATCGGCGTCACGCACCAGCCGGCGTCCCCGGCGAGGCACACCCGCCCGCGGTGCCACACCGGCATGCGGATCTGGGTGAGCTGGTCGACGTAGACGTCGTCGGAGGTCTCGAACCCGTCGAGGACGCGGCGGGTCTCCCACCCCGTGCCGGCGTAGCGCTGCCGGAACCAGGCCAGGGCGTCCGCGCGGTCGAGCCGGGCGACGTCCGCCTCACTGGTGCAGGCCAGCATCGCGCGGGTGGTGCCGTGGTGGTCGGGGCGGAGGTGGATCTGCCGTCCCCCGGTGGTGGTGTGCCAGCGCCACCGGCTGTCGTCGGAGGCCGTGCGCGGGATCGTGCCGAAGACCATGGTGATGCCGAGGTCGCGGCGGTCGACCTGGTCGCCGAAGAGCCGGTCGCGCGTGGCGGACCGGACTCCCTCGGCGACCACCAGCAGGTCGGCGGTCAGGACGCGGCCCGAGGCGGTCGTGACGGTGACCGCGTCGGCGTCGTCGGACACCTCGGAGATCGTGTCGCCGTAGGTGATCTCGACTCCCTCCGGCAGGTGTTCCAGGACCACGCGGGCGAAATCGCCGCGCAGCACCTCGAGCTCGGCGGTGGCGCCGTCCGGGCCGGCGGAGGGCAGTTCCGCGAGCACCTCGCCGCGCTCGTCGACGAACACCGTGCCGGTCTCGGTGGTGTTCTGCGCTTTCACCGCCCCGGTCAGCCCCATCCGTTCGAGGACCTCCCGTGCCACGCCGCGGACGTCGACGTTCTGCCCGCCGTCGCGGAAGGCCGCGGCGCGTTCGAGCACGGTCACGTCCCAGCCCGTGCGCCGCAGCCAGAACGCGGCCGAGAGGCCGGCGATGCTCGCACCGGAGATCACCGCGTGTCGTGCAGCCATCTGCAACTCCCCATCAGTGGTAGCTTTGCCACAAAGCTACTTTGGAGCAAAGGCACCTGCATGACAGACGACCCGTTGACCGCGCAGTGGACGTCGGCGCAGGTCGAGGTGATGCACCGGCTGCGCGACTGGGTCGTCGACTTCGGTGAGCTCAACCAGCACCTCGCCGCCTGGATGCGGCTGCCGGGCACCGACGCCAACGCCCTGGGCCAGATCATCTGGGCGGCCGAGGCGGGCACCCCGCTGTCCCCGGCACAGCTCGCCCGGCAGCTCGGCATGACCACCGGCGCGACCACGATCCTGCTCAACCGGCTCGAAGCCGCAGGACACGTCCACCGCAGCAGGGAGAACACCGACCGCCGCCGCGTCACCCTCCGGCCCACTGCGGCCGCACGTGACCGGGCCCGGCAGTTCCTCGGGCTCGCCGGCACCGAGATCGCGACCGTCCTGCGCACGACGCCGCCGGACGAGCTCACCGCCGTGGCGACGTTCCTGGCGCGGATGACGGCGGCCGCCGACCAGGCGAACCTGCGGCTCGGCCGACACGGTCTACAGGCGGGGCCGGGTCAGCAACCGTGACAGCACGATCGCGCTCTCGGTGCGGTCCACCGGGGCGGTCGAGCGCACTCGCTGGATGGCCTGTTCCAGGTGTGGGATGTCCTTGGCGAGCATGTAGAGCATGGCGTCGGCGGCGCCGGAGACGGTGCACGCCTCGATGACCTCGGGAATGTCCTCGAGCGCCTTCGTGAGCTGGGCAGGCGTCGGGTTGCCCTTGCAGTAGATCTCCACGAACGCCTCGGTGTGCCACGCCATCGCCTGCGGATCCACCACCGCGCTGAAACCGCGGATCGCTCCCGCGGCGACGAGCCGGTCGAGCCGTCGCTTGGCCGCCGACGGCGACAACCCCGCCGCCTTGCCGATCTCGGCGTAGGTGGCCCGGGCGTCGCGCAGCACGCACTGGATGATCGCCTCGTCGATGGAGTCCATCCGCAAATATTCGTCGCGACGGCCTGATCTTTGCAAAGAATTCAGGGTTGGAAGCGGTTCCTGACGATTGTTCGCGCAGGTCAGGCGACCCTAGTCTCCGCCTCGTGACGATCAACGATGTCGAGGCCGCGGCGCTGGCCGCGGTGGACGAGGCGGCTGCCGGCCGGCTTCTGATGGACCTTCTCGAGATTCCGAGCGTGACGGGCAGCGCCGCGGAGTCCGAACTGCAGCACGTGCTGGCCGGGAACCTGGAGCGACTGGACCTCGACGTCGACCTGTGGTCGATGGACCTCGACCACCTCCGCGCGCAGGAGGACTTCCCCGGCGGCGAAGCACCGCGCACGGAGGCGTGGGGCGTGGTCGGCGGCACCCGCCAGAGCGACGGGCCGACGCTGGTCCTGCAGGGCCACGTCGACGTCGTCCCGCCCGGTGACCTGGCGCAATGGCACGGCGACCCGTTCCGGCCGCGGGTGGCCGGGGACGTCGTGCACGGCCGGGGCGCCTGCGACATGAAGGCCGGCGTGGTGGCGATCCTCGCCGCGATGGCCGCGATCCGCGCGGCCGAGGTCAGGTTGCGGGGTCAGGTGGCGGTGCACTTCGTCGTCAGCGAGGAGGACGGAGGCCTCGGGGCGTTCGGCACGCTGCAGCGCGGCCACACCGGTGACGCCTGCATCATCACCGAACCGACCAGCGGCGCACTCATGGTCGCCAACGCCGGCGCGCTCACGTTCCGCATCGAGGTCCCCGGCAAGGCCACGCACGGCAGCACCCGGTACGCCGGGGTCAGCGCCATCGACGCCTACCTGCCGATCCACGCCGCGCTCGCCCGGCTGGAGGCCCGCCGCAACGCCGGCGCCGACGCACTCCTGTCCGCCTACCCCGTGCCGTACCCGCTGTCGGTCGGCACCGTGTCCGCAGGTGACTGGGCCAGCAGCGTGCCGGACCTGCTGGTGGCCGAAGGGCGGCTGGGCGTGGCGCTGGGGGAGGACCCGTCCACGGCTCGGGCGGACCTGGAGGCGTGCGTCGCCGAGGCCTGCGCGGCGGATCCGTGGCTGCGGGCCCACCCCGCCGTCGTGACGTGGCCCGGTGGCCAGTTCGCGAGCGGCCGGTTACCGGTGGGGCATCCACTCGCGGATCTGGTGGGGCAGGCGCATGCCGACGTCACCGGGGGCACGCGTCCTGGCGAGCAGGGGGCTCCCTACGGCAGTGACCTCCGGTTGTACGCGGGGGCGGGGATCCCCACCCTCCAGTACGGGCCCGGTGACGTCCGGCTGGCCCACGGTCCTCAGGAGCAGGTTCTTCTGAGCGAGGTCGTCACCGTCACCCAGGCTCTGGTCCTCGCCACTCTGCGATCCGTGGGCGCCGAGTCTGGCCGCCGATAATGTTCACTTATCGGCGGCCAGCTTTTTCGTGCCCGATTGAGTAGCGTTGCGTTGCATAACGTTAGTGCACACGTAATTCTGCTACGATATCCGTGTGGAGACGAGCTGCAACTTCCCCGGCTGTGAACGCCCCGTTTTCCGAGGTGGCGGGCCTGGCAGGCCCTCGGAGTACTGCGATCTGCCGGAGCACACGCGGTGGCGGGCGTGGAGAGAGCGGCAACGGCTGGCGGAAACCGCCGAGCAAAATCTGGAGGTCGTCACCGTGACGAATCTCCCGAGGGTCTCCGGTACCGCCAAGATCAGGGCTGAAGAGCTCCTCGACCGCTTCCGGGTGCTGTCGGAGCAGATGACGCAGACGCTCGGGAGGGCGGTCGGCGAGCTGAACGCCATGGCCGACCCGAGCGTCGCCGAGAGCCAGATCCAGGCCGCCGAGGCCCAGGCCGCCCGCCGGGTCGCGGAGGCCCAGGCGGAACTGGCTTCCGCCGAGCGCCGTCGGCACGACGCGGAGCAGGCGCGCAAGGTCGCTGAGGAGACGACGGAGCAGGCGGTGCGTGCGGCGGAGGAAGCGGACGACGCCGTGGACACCGCCATCAGCGAGCGGGACGAGGCGCGGGAGGCCGCGCGGGCCGCCGCCGAACGGGCTGAGGCGGAGATCGCCGAGGTCAGGGTGCAGGCGGCCGCGGTGGTCGAGGAGATCCGGGCCGAGGCGGAGCAGGCGAAAGCCGACGCGGTCAAGCACGCGGAACAGGCCCGCCGGCAGGCGGCGAAGGAGATCGAGCAGGCTCGTGCCGAAGCCCGGAGCGAGGTCGAGCAGGCTCGTGCTGAGGCCCAGGCGGAGGTCGAGCGGGTGCGTGCGGAGGCGCGGGCCGTGACGGACCGGGCCGAGGCGGCGGTGCTGGCCGCGGAACAGTCGGCCGGGCAGGCTCGCGGTGAGGCGGCGGCGCAGGTCGAGAAGGCGCGCGCGGAGTCAGCCGAGACGGTGAGCCGGGCCGCGAAGGCACGTGACCAGGCCGTGGTGCGGGCCGAACGCGCCGAGCAGGCGGCCGCGGACGCGCGGGCCGAGCTGGAGCGGACGCGTGGTGAGTTCGAGGCACGGCTGGCGCAGGTCCGGCAGGAGGGTGCGGAGCAGGTCGCGGCGGTGCGGCAGACGTTGGCCGTGGTGGAGGACGCGCGCGCTCAGACGTTGACCCGGGCCGAGCGCGCGGAACGTCAGCTGGACGAGGCAGCCGACGAGCTGCGGGCGGCACGGCGGGCGAAGACCTCGTCCTGAGAGGCGGCCATCTCCCGGAGCGCGGACTTGCGTTCGCGCTGGGTGAGCCGGTCGAGGTAGAGGCGTCCGTGCAGGTGGTCGGTCTCGTGTTGCAGGCAGCGGGCGAAGTAGCCTCTGCCCTCGACGACGACCGGGTCGCCGTGCTGGTCGACACCGCGCACGACGGCGCGGTCAGGTCGCGCGACGACGCGGTACGGGCCCGGCACCGACAGGCAGCCCTCCGGTTCCTCGAGGAGTGTGCGCTGCCCGGAGGGCAGGTCGTCGAGGACGGGGTTGAGGATGTGGCCGACGTGGTGGGTGCCCCACTCGTCGGTCATGTCCCACACGAACAGCTGCAGGTCGACGCCCACCTGGTTGGCGGCGATGGCGGCGCCCTCGGCCACGTGGTTGGTGGCGAACATGTCGTCGATCAGCCGGGAGAGCTCGGGCGTGCCGAACTCGGTGGCCTCGCGGCAGCGGCGGGTCAGGATCTCTTCGCCCACGACGGTGATGCGGCGCGGTGTGCCTCGGTCGGACATGCTTTGCAAAGTAGCAGCGTTTGCAAAGCAATCGGTAGGGTGGTGCCCATGTCCCGACGGCCGCTCCCCGACCACCCGGTACGCCTCGCGCTGCTGGACCTGCTGGCCGAACACGGCACGCTGACCTCCACCCAGGCCGCCGCTCGGCTGGGCGGGAGCTCCGGGCTGTGTTCGTTCCACCTGCGCAAACTCGCGGAGCTGGGGTTGATCGAGGAGGCGCCGCACCAGGGCGGCAAGGCGCGTCCGTGGCAGCTGCGCTGGGAGAGCGACGACGAGCCGGCGGCGGACGAGTCGTTCAGCGCGCTCGTCCACGTCACGCCGCAGGAGATGGCGGAGATCAGCGCGTCGATCCGGCGGCTGCTGTTCCGCTACCGCGACCGGGGCACCCGCCCGGCCGGCGCGGTGGCCGTCACCGCGGAGGTCCGGCTGCTCAGCGGCGACCCAGTAGGCTGAGCGGCGATGGACGAGTTGAAGGGCGACTGCGCCAACTGCTTCGGGTTGTGCTGCGTCGCACTGCCGTTCGCCAAGTCGGCCGACTTCGCCGCGACCAAGGACGCGGGCACGCCCTGCCGGAATCTGCTGGCCGACCACCGCTGCGGCATCCACGACTCGTTGCGATCGAAGGGCTATGCGGGCTGCACGGTCTACGACTGCTTCGGCGCGGGTCAGAAGGTCTCCCAGACGACCTTCGCCGGCGTCGACTGGCGCACCGCCGGGCGGCAGCAGATGTTCGCGGTGTTCCCGCTGGTCAGGCAGCTGCACGAACTGCTGTGGTACCTGGCCGAAGCGCAGCGCCTCGACCCGCACGACGACCTGGCCGAGGCGTACACCGAGGTCGAGCAGCACACCGTCGCCGCGCCCGAGGACGTCCTGGCGCTCGACGTCGCGGAGATCCGCGCGAAGGTGAACGTCCTGCTGCTGCGCACCAGCGAACGGCTGCGGACCAGCGCGAAGTCCTACCGGGGCGCCGACCTCATCGGTGCCCGGCTGCGCAACAAGAACCTCACCGCCGCGGACTTCCGCGGCGCGTACCTGATCGGTGCCGACCTGGCGAACGCGGATCTGTCCCGTGCGGACATGATCGGCGCCGACCTGCGGGGAGCCGACCTGTCGGGTGCGGACCTCGGCACGTGCCTGTTCCTGACCCAGCCCCAGGTCAACGCCGCGCGGGGCGACGCCCGCACGAAGCTGCCGGCCGCGCTGTCGCGTCCCGCGCACTGGCTGTCGCGGCCCGCTCGGCGTCGCTGACCTCACCACCGAGTGCTCCAGGGCTCCTGCCAGCGGTTTCGGTTTGACTGAAATTTCAGTCAGGATTACGGTGCGGAGTATGAACAGGCGCAACTTCGTCCAGTCGGCGGCCACCGCCATCGGCGGCCTGTTCGCCGGTTGCACGTCCGGCACCACGAGTGCGGCCCGGTCCTGGGTGATGCCCGAGGAGGGTGAGCCGCACCGGCGGACCTGGATGGCGTTCGCGGCCGATGAGCGGATCTGGGGCCGTGACCTGTTGCCGCAGGTGCGGCGCGACCAGGCGGCGATCGCGACCACGATCGCCCGGTTCGAGCCCGTCTCGATGCTCGTGCGTGCCGAGGACCTGGAGCTCGCGCGGTCGTTGATGCCGGGGGTCGAGCTGGTCACCGCGGAGCTCGACGACCTGTGGATGCGTGACACCGGGCCGGTGTTCGTGCGCGGCGGCGGCGCGGTCGACTTCAACTTCAACGGCTGGGGTGGCAAGCAGGAGCACCGCCGCGACGCGAAGGTCGCCGGGTTCGTCGCCGGGAGGGCCGGCGCGGAGCGGGTGCGCACGGACCTCGTGCTGGAGGGTGGTGCGCTGGAGGTCGACGGTCAGGGCACGGCGATCATCACCGAGAGCTGCTTGCTCCACTCCAACCGCAACCCCGGCTGGAAGAAGAGCGACGTCGAGGAGGAGCTCGCGCATCTGCTCGGGATCAGGAAGGTGATCTGGCTGCCGGGCATCGCCGGGCGTGACATCACCGACGGCCACACCGACTTCTACGCGCGCTTCGCCGGGCCCGGTGTGGTGGTGGCGGGGCTGGACAACGACCCCGAGTCGTTCGACTACGAGGTGACGCGCCGCCACCTGGAGATCTTGCGGGGCGCCACCGACGCGGCCGGGCGGCCGTTGCGGGTCGAGGTGCTGGAGGGGCCGGACGCGGTGCGGGTGCGCGACGACGACTTCGCGGCCGGGTACATCAACTTCTACGTGTGCAACGGGGCGGTGGTCGGGCCGGAGTTCGGTGATCGGCGCACCGACGCCGCGGCGAAGGCGACGCTCGAGCGGTTGTTCCCCGGACGTGCGGTGGTGCAGATCAACATCGACGGGATCGCGTCGGGTGGGGGCGGGATCCACTGCACGACGCAGCAGGAACCGAAGTGAGGGAGCCGGTGTCGCAGCGCAGGACCCAGATGCTCGAGGCCGCGGTGCGCGTGATCGCGCAGGACGGCGTGCGCGGGTTGCGCGTCGAGAAGCTCGCCGCGGAGGCCGGGGTGTCCACGGCGTTGATCTACTACCACTTCAAGGACCGCGCCGGGATCCTGCGGGCCGCGCTGGAACACGTGAACCACCGCGCGCAGACCTACACCGACGAGGTGACCTCCGCCGATCCGCGCGTGCGGGTCGAGCAGATGCTGCTGGCGGAGCTGCAGGACGTCGACGTCGTGCGGGAGACCAGCATCGCGTGGGGTGAGCTGCGGGCCAGCGCGGCGTTCCACCCCGAGCTGCGCGAGACGTTGCGCACGACCACCGAGGCGTGGAACTCCGACGTCGAAACGCTGGTGCGCCAGGTGGATCCGGACGTGGACGCCGCGGCGGTGGCCGAGCGGCTCACGGCGTTGGTCGAGGGTCTGAGCGAGCGCTGGCACAGCGGCTCGCTCACCTTGCGGCGTGCGCGGGAACTCCTGACCGGCGCGGTCGAGCGGGAGCTGGGTTAGACCGACAGGCGCTGCTGGGCGACGGCGCGCGCGAAGCCGTCGACGTTGTCGATCATGATGTTGTGGCCGGTGTTCGGCACGGACACGAGCTGGACACCGGCGCCGGCGAGCTCGCGGCCGCCGCTGGGCGGTGCGTCCTCCGGGTAGAGGTAGACGCGCGGGATCTCCAGTTCCAGCAACAGCTTGCGCATCGTGGGCGAGGTGCCGCGCACGAGGTCGACGGCGCTGCGGTGCAGGGCCTCGCGGCCGGCCATGCGCATTGTGGCGGCCCAGTGGGGACCGACGTCGCGCAGGACGCGGTCGAAGCCGTGGCTGAGGAAGTCGGCCTCGCTGTAGGCGGCGATGCCCCGGCTGCCGGGCGCGCCGAGCGACGGGGTGGTGGGGTCGATGGTCGGGTCGACGAGCACGAGCGAGCGCACCATCTCGGGGTGGCGCGCGGCGAGCACGATGGCGACGGCGCCGCCCATGCTGTGACCGATGATCTCGCTGCGGCGCAGCCCGATCTTCGCCAGTGACACGGCGAGGGCGTCGGCGTGGCCTTCGAGGGAGTAGGCGAAGCCGCTGGGCCTGTCGCTGATGCCGAAGCCGAGCAGGTCGACCATCAGGCTGCGGCGGCCCGCGAGCAGCGGGTGCGCGACCGCCTCGGCGTAGTAGGGAGCGGACGAGGCGCCCAGACCGTGCAGGTAGACGCGGGCCGGCGTGGCGCCCGGCACCTCGACCCAGCGGATCCGGACCCCAGGTCTGATCTCGACGGCACGCATGTCTCTCCCGGCGGTAATCGGTGTGCGGACCCTACCCCGCGGCCGGAGCGGCCGAGGGCGGATTCGAGAGTCCGTTCTCGGCTGATCGGCGAAACGCGTGGGTGTGGCTGAATCCTAGGGCGGCCTGGTAGCGCTCCCGAACGGGAGCACCGCGTGATGTTCGTCCTTTGTGGCGCGGACCGACAGCGACCGAACGGCGGCTTTTGGCACCGCCCTCAGAGTCCGAGGGCCGCGCGTGCCGCCGTCACGGTCGCCGCGCGCAGCTCGTCCACGGGGGCGTCGGGGAACTGCATGGTGCAGTCCTGCATGCCGCCGAACGCGAGCACGGCGCGGGCCTGCTGCTCCAGCGTCGCCTCCGGCCCGTACACGAGCAGGGTGAGGCGGGCGCGCCAGGACAGCACGACGTCGATGAGGCCGAGCTCCGCGAGCGTGGTCAGCTCGGTGAGCAGCAGCATCATGTCCTTGCGGTGGCGGTGGTGAAAGTCGAAGAACCCCTCGACCAGCTCGGTCACCGGCACCTCGGCTCTGGCCTCCATGCGCGCGAGGAAACCCTCGCCGTCGTCGAGCAGCGGGGTGACGATGCTGCGGACGAGCTCCTCGCGTGAGGCGAAGTGGTAGTAGAGCGCGGGTTTGGTGATGCCGAGGCGGTCGGCGATCTCCTGCAGGCTGGTCTGCTGCACGCCCTTGGTCGCGAACAGCTCACGTGCCGTCTGCAGGATGCGTTGCTTGGTGTCGGACTTGGCCACGCGCCGAATCTTACTTAACGGTCGGTAAGTCGCGGTGCTAGAGTCGGACACTCTGGCTTACCGACCGTTAAGTAAGGAGGCGTGACGTGCGGATACTCGTTTCCGGAGCCAGCATCGCCGGTCCGGTGCTCGCCTACTGGCTCGTGCGCAACGGGCACGAGGTGACGGTGGTGGAACGGTCGCCGGTGCTGCGCAAGACCGGTGGGCACGCGGTGGACCTGTTCAAGCCGGCGATGGACATCTCCGAACGCATGGGCGTGCTGCCGCGGATCGAGGCGCTGGCGACCGGGACCACCCGGCTGGCGTTCGTGCGCGAGGGCACGCGCAGGCCGATCGGCGCGGATGTGACGAAGCTGTTCGCCGCCGCGTCGGACCGGCACGTCGAGGTGATGCGCGACGACCTGAGCGAGATCTACTACGACGCCACCCGCGCGGACGTCGAGTACGTGTTCGGCGACTCGATCGCCTCCATCGGCGACGACGGCGACGTGACGTTCGACAGCGGCGCGCCACGGCGGTTCGACCTGGTCGTCGGGGCGGACGGGCTGCACTCGACGGTGCGGCGGCTGGTGTTCGGCGAGGTCGCGAAGACGTTCGTGGGGGCGTATCTGGCCGTGTTGTCCGTGCCGCGGGAGCTGGGGGTGCCGGGAGCGATGACCGGGCACATCGGGCCGGGGCGCAGTGCGGCGGTGTACGGGGCGCGGCACCTGGACGACGCACGGGCGGTGTTCCTGTTCCGCTCCCCGGAGCTCGCCTACCACCACCGGGACGTGCCGCGGCAGAAGGAGCTGCTGCGGGAGGCGTTCGCGGGGCTGCACCCGCAGGTGGACAGGTGGTTGTCGCACCTGGACTCCGGGCGGGCGTTCTACTTCGACTCGATCACGCAGCTGCGGGAGGACACCTGGTCACGCGGGCGGGTGGCGCTGGTCGGCGACGCCGGGTACTGCCCCGGGCCGGCGATCGGCGGCAGCACGAGCCTCGCGGTGCTGGGCGCGTACGTGCTGGCCGGTGAGCTGGGCGCGGGAGCCGATCACGAGGCGGCGTTCGCGCGCTACGAGCACGAGATGCGCGACATCGTGCACCGCAGCAGGGCGTTCGCGCTCGGGGTGGCGAAGACGCTGATCCCGGCCTCGCGGGCGGGAGTGTGGGGGCTGACGCGAGGCGCGCAGCTGCTCACGGCGTTGCCGTCGTGGCTGGCGCGGCCGCTGGCCAGGCTGAACTCGCGGGGCGTGCGGATGCACGACTCGATGCGGGTGCGCGACTACGGCGTTCAGGGCGCCGGCGTACCGGCGCCCTGAACCCTCAGGTCAGAACTGCAGGCTCCACTTGTCGAGGAACCCGGTGTCCTGGTTGGCGTTGTCGTTGACCCTCAGCTGCCAGGTGCCGTTGGCGACCTCGCTGGAGGCGTTGACGGTGTAGGTGGTGTTGATGTTGTCCGTGCCGCCGCCGGAGCGGTTGTGCAGGACGTAGACGGTGCCGTCCGGGGCGATCAGGTCCACCTTCAGGTCGCCCTGGTAGGTGTGCTTGATGTCCACGGCGACCTTGAGGGTCGACGGGGCGTTGCCGGTCACCTCGGTCACCGCGATCGGGGAGTTGATCGTGGTGTTGTCGCGGATCTGGAAGTCCGCGGCGTTCTCGAAGTACTTGCCGGTGGGCGGCGGCGTGGTGCCGCAGTACTGGCCTTCCTTGCCGATGGCCTCGTACGGGCAGTCGGCGCGGTCGAGCAGCTGCAGCACGGCCTCCTTGTTGCGGGAGGTCTGCGCCGGGATCACCTCGTCGGGCGGGTAGAAACCCCCACCGCCGGCGCTGCCGGGGTACATCTCGAAGGTGTAGGCGAAGATGCCCTGCGTGCCCCACAGCCAGTCCGGGATCGACCCGTCGGTGATGTAGAGGTCGCTGGACTGCTCGGGCGTGTAGCCGTTGGTCTGCGCCATGGACTGGCCGATGGTGGCGAACGTGTCGCGCTGGTCCTGGGTCAGGCCGGGCGCGACGTCGTCGTAGGTCCAGCCCCACGGCCACAGGATGAGCTCGCTGTAGGTGTGGAAGTCGATGGACGCGGTGATCTGCTGCTTGCCGCCGACGTTGCGGCCGCGCACGAAGTCGGCCACGACCTTCACCTCGGGCGCGGACTCCGCGCTCGGCCCGCGGTAGGTGTCCGACCCGGTGCTGCCGCTGGAACCGCCGCAGCAGCCCCACTTGTAGCCCCAGTTGCGGTTGAGGTCGGTGCCGACGTTGCTGGAACCGGCGTTGGGCTGCCGGTTCTTGCGCCACGACCGGTAGCTGCCGGTCGCGATGTCGTACTCGCCGCCGTCGGGGTTGACGTCCGGGATGATCCAGATCTCGCGGGTGTCCACGAGGCCCTTGATGCGCGCGTCGGTCGCGTACTGGGTCGTGAACTGGTTGATCAGGTACAGCGCCATCTCGACGGTCAGGTGCTCACGGGCGTGCTGGTGGTGCGTGAACAGCACCTCCGGCTCGTTCTCGTCGACGCCGACGTTGTCGCTGATCTTGAGGGCGACGATGTCTCGGTTCTCGTAGGACTTGCCGATGACCTGCTTGCTGATCAGGTTCGGGTACGCCGCGACGGCGTTGTTGATCGCCGTCGTCATCTCGGCGTAGTTGTGGTAGTTCGAGTCCGCGGCGGGGAAGTCGAACGGGCCGACGGCCGAGTTCGCCTCCATCCGCTTGGGCAGTTCGGTGACCTCGAAGCCCTGTGCGCGCAGGTTCTTCGCCTCGCGGCCGGTCGCGGTGATCACGACGATGCCGTGCTCCTCGACCGAGTCGATGGCGGCACCGGACTTGGCGAGCTTGGAGCGCTGTTCAGCGGTGCGAACGTTGCTGACCTGGTAGTTCGTCGACGACTCCTCGGCGCCGGGTGCCGCGCCGGTGGGCACGCCTCCCATGGCGAACACGACGCTCGCGGCGACGGTGACCCCGATCAGGGGTCTGAGATGGCTCTTTCGCATGCAGGGCAACCCTTTCGTACCACATGCAGGGTCATGGCTCCGCAATGTTTAGTCCGTGTGAAGGCTCACTGTCAGCCCGCCATTCGTATGGGGTTGGCTGGTGGGATGACGCGCTACGACGCAGTGGAGGCCTCCGCGTACCGGGTGGCCCGCGAGATTTCGTTCGAGGGGTTGGCGGCGTGGCGGGAGGCGGTGGAGCCGTACCTGCGGCCGGGACGCGTGGTGCTGGACCTGGGCGCGGGAACGGGGTTGTTCGTGCGGGCGTTCGCGCAGTGGTTCCCGGAGGTGTCCGTGGTGGCGGTGGAGCCATCCGCGGACATGCGTGCGGCGTCGGGGATGCCGATGCTGACCGGGGACGCCGCGGCGATTCCGCTGCCGGACGCGTCGGTGGACGTGGTGTGGATGTCGACGGTGGTCCACCACGTGCGGGACCTGCCCGCGGCCGGGCGTGAGCTGCGGCGCGTGCTGCGGCCGGGTGGTGTGGTGGTGTTGCGGTCGTTGTTCCGCGAGCGGCACGACGGGATCGGGTTGTTCCGGTTCTTCCCGGAGGCCGTGCGCGGGATGTCCGGGTTCCCGACGGTGGCCGAGGTGGCGGACGGGCTGGGGTTCGCCGTGGCGCGGCTCGAGCCGGTGGGTCAGGTGACGGCGCCGTCGCTGGCGGACAAGGCGTCGACGGTGCGGCGGGAGGCGGACACGCTGCTGCGGTCGCTGTCGGTGCAGGAGTTCGAAGCGGGCCGGGAGCGGTTGGTGGCGGCGGCGTCGGTGGAGACCGGTCCGGTGGTCGACCACCTGGACCTGCTGGTGCTCGACGCCGGCTGAGGCGGGTCGGCGCGCCCGGCCGGAGGAAATCGCCGTCGCGGCCGGGCGCGCTCTGACAGGGTGACGGGCATGGCCTCAGATCCCAAAGCCGACCTGCACCGCTACCTCAGAAACGCCCGCGAGTCGTTCCTGTGGAAGCTCGAGGGTCTCTCGGAGTACGACGTGCGCCGCCCGCTCACCCCGACGGGCACGAACCTGCTGGGCCTGGCCAAGCACCTGGCGTGGGTCGAGGCGGGCTACTTCGGTGACTGCCTGGGCCGCCCGTTCCCGGAGAAGGCGCCGTTCGACCTCGACGCCGACCCGAACTCGGACATGTTCGCCACCGCGGACGAGTCCCGCGATGACGTGCTGGGCATGTTCGCGCGGGCGACGGCGTTCGCGGACACCACGATCGGGGAGCTGCCGCTGGACGCGCCGGGTGTGGTGCCGTGGTGGCCGGAGGAGCGCAAGTACGTGACGTTGCACCTGCTGCTGGTGCACGAGATCGCGGAGGTCAACCGGCACGCCGGGCACGCGGACATCCTGCGGGAGGGGCTCGACGGAGTGGCCGGGCTGCGGGCGGGCGGCTCGAACCTGCCGGAGCAGGACTGGCAGGCACACTGGAACCGGGTGGAGTCGGAAGCGCGCAAGGCGTCGGGACAGGCGTAGCGCTCCGGTGGCGTTCACGTGCTGGAATCGCGGCTGACAGGGCCGCGGGAGCGATCAATACTGCGGGGCATGGGTAAGGAATACGAGCGCATCGAGCCGCGGCTGTGGAAGTTCATCGAGGAGCAGAAGGTGTTCTTCGTGGCCAGCGCGCCGCTGGCCGGGGACGGGCACGTCAACCTCTCGCCCAAGGGCCGTCAGGGCACGCTGCGGATCCTCGACGACCGCACGGTGGCCTACCTCGACTTCGGCGGCAGCCACGCGGAGACGATCGCGCACCTGCGGGAGAACGGCCGGATCACGTTGATGTGGTGTGCGTTCGAGGGTCCGCCGAACATCGTGCGCGTGCACGGGCGCGGTGAGCCGGTGTTCCGCGACGACCCGCGGTTCGCCGAGCTGGTGGCGGGGTTCGGGGAGGCGGACGCGCCGGCGTTGCGGGCGGTGGTCGTGGTGACGGCGGAGCTGATCAGCGACACGTGCGGGTTCGCGGTGCCGTTCATGGACTACCGGTCGGAACGGGAGCTGCACGCGGACTACTTCGGGCGCAAGACCGACGACGAGTTCCGCGAGTACACGAACAAGAAGCCGTACAACATCGCGAGCATCGACGGCCTGCCCGCGGTGCCGTTGCCGTTGCCGCCGCGCTGATGCGCGGGTGATGTCGAGAACGTCGTCGTAGCTTCGTCCCGGGGGCATGACGAAGAGCGAGATCACCGAGGTGCTGAACCGGCCGTACAGCAGGGAGTTGCTGCACCGCGACCTGTGCCGGCTGGCGTACGTGGCGAAGGACGGCACGCCGCGGGCGGTGCCGATCGCGTTCGACTGGAACGGTGAGCGGCTGGTGCTGTGCACGTCGACGAACGCGCCGAAGCTGCACGCGCTGCGGGCGAACCCGGCGGTGGCGCTGACGATCGACACCGAGGTGCACCCGCCGAAGATCCTGCTGATCCGCGGCACGGTCGAGCTGGACGTGGTCGACGGCATCCCGGACGAGTACCTGCGGATGAACGGCAGCTACGAGATGACCGCCGAGCAGCGGGTGGGGTGGGAGCGGGAGGTCCGCTCGCTCTACGACGGCATGGTGCGGATCGTGGTGACGCCGACGTGGGCGAAGCTGATCGACTTCGAGACGACGCTGCCCAGCGCCGTGCAGGAGCTGGTGGCGCGCCGGTCAGCGCGACAGGAAGCGGTCCAGCACGCGCACGCCGAACTCGAGGCCTGAGACGGGGACGCGTTCGTCGACGCCGTGGGCCATCGCGCGGTAGTCGAACCCGGCGGGCAGCCGCAGCGGTGAGAAGCCGTAGCAGTGGATGCCCAGCTGGCTGAAGGCCTTGGCGTCGGTGCCGCCGCCCAGGCAGTAGGGCACGACGTGCGCGGCCGGGTCCTCGTCGCGCAGGGCGTCGGCCATGGCGGTGAACCAGGGCGTGTCGACCGGGGCTTCGACGGGCGGCTGGTGTTCGAGGAACTCGCGGGTCACGCCGGGTGAGAGCAGCGCGTCGATGTCGGCGACGAGCTCGTCGACGGTGCCGGGCAGGGTGCGGACGTCGAGCTGCGCGGTGGCGGTGCCGGGGATGACGTTGACCTTGTAGCCGGCGGACAGCATCGTCGGGGTGGTCGAGCAGCGCACGGTGTTCTCCACCAGCTTCGCCGCCGGGCCGAGACGGGTGAGCGTGCCGTCGACGTCGTCGAGGTCGACCTCCACCCCGAGCGCCTTGCCGACGCCCACGAGGAACGCCTCGACGGTCGGGGTGAGCCGCACCGGGTGCCGGAACGCCGCGATCCGCGCGAGGGACGTGACCAGCGCGGTGACCGCGTTCTCGTCGTTGCGCCGCGACCCGTGCCCGGCGCGTCCGGTGGCGGTGAGCTTCATGTGCGAGGTGCCGCGTTCGGCGGTGCCGACCGGGTAGAGCCGCACGCCGCCGACGTCGTAGGAGAACGCCCCGGACTCGCTGATCGCCGCCTGCACCCCGGCGAAGTGCGCGGCGTGGTGCTCCACGAGCCAATGCGCCCCGTAAGCGCCCTGGTCCTCCTCGTCGGCGACGAACGCCAGCACCACGTCCCGGCGCGGGCGGCGGCCCTCGGTGTGCCAGCGGTCGAGCACGGCGAGCGTCATCGCGGCCATGTCCTTCATGTCCACCGCGCCCCGGCCGTGCACGAACCCGTCGCGCACCTCCCCTGCGAACGGGTCGAAGCTCCACTCGGCCGGGTCGGCGGGCACGACGTCGAGGTGGCACTGGACCAGCACGGCGGGCAGCGACGGATCGGTGCCGTGGACGCGGGCCAGGACGTTGGTGCGCCGCGGCGCCGGTTCGAGCAGCGTCGGCTGCACCCCGCTGTCCTGCAGCAGCGCCGCGACGTGCTCGGCGGCCTCCCGTTCGCCCGCGGAGTCGCCACCGCCGCGGTTGGTGGTGTCGAAGCGGATCAGCTGCGCGCACACCTGCGCGACGTCGAGCGCCATGGATCCCACCGTATCCGCCGCCGTCGTGTGGAATTGTCACGGGCCTGTGCCGATCGACTGGGGGGACACCGGTGCACCTGCAGAACGCCCTGGAAGGGCTCGCGCTCAACCCGGCGCTGTCCGCGGCCATGGTCCGGCGGCTGATCGGTCACGGCGCGGTGGGGACACGACCGGACCTGACACCAGAGCTGGTGGACGAGATGATCGCCACCGGCCGGCCCCGGCTGCTGCGGCAGCTGGCGATGAACGACGGCCTGCCCGGCTCGTCCCGGTTGCGGCTGGCACGCCATCCCGACACCTCCGTGCGGGCCGGTGTCGCCGCGGGCTGTGTCCAGGGCACCTCGCGTGAGGTGGTCGAGCTGCTGCTGGCCGATCCCGAACCAGAGCCCCGCAGATTCCTCGCCCGCAACGGCGCCGTGCCCGAGGACCTGCGGGCACGGCTCGCCACCGACCCGAGCGCGCAGGTCAGGGCGGAGCTGGCCGGCCGGTGGCCGGCCGCGCCGGAGCACGTGCGGCGTGCCTTGCTGACCGACCCGGACGCCACCGTCCGCGAGGCGGCGGCGTGCTCGGCGCACCAGGCGCCACCGCCCGACCTGGTCCCCGCCCTGCTCGCCGATCCGGTCACCAGGGCCGGGACGATCCGCCACCTCACCCTCGACGACGCGACCGCGCACCGGCTCTCCCAGGACCCCGACCCCGACGTCCGGGTCGAACTCGCGCAGCACCCGCGGTTGCCACCGGAGCTGCGCGACGTGCTCGGCGCGGATCCGAACCCGCGGGTCAGGGTCGGGGTCTTCGGGCGGCAGGACACCCCCGAGCCGTTGCGGGCGGCCATCTACGCACAGGTCGGTGCCGCGCCCCTGTGGTTCGACCCGCTGGGCGACGCCGAGCAGGTCGAGCGGGTGGTGGCGGCCGGTGAACTGCGGATGCTGCGCCTGGACTGGGTGCGGGCCGACCCGGTGCCGCACGTCGACTCCCCGTACCCGTGTTTCCGCGCGTCAGCGGCCTCCAGCGGCGAGGCGTTACCGGCGGAGGCGGTGGCCCGGCTGCTCGCCGACGACGAGCGCGACGTCCGGTGGATCATGGCCGAGCACGCCCCGCACCGGGTGGACGCGGCGACCGCCGAGCGCCTGGAACGCGAGTTCGATCCCGCGGACACGAAGTTCTCCCCGTGGCGGCCGGCGGACGTGCTGGCGTTCCCCGCAGAGGTGTTGCGCCGCTTCGCCACCGACGAGGACCCGCGGATGCGGTGCCTGGCGCCGCGCGACCCGGACCTGCCCGCGGAGGTCGCCGCCCGCCTGGCCGCCGATCCCGACGCCGCCGTCCGCTGCGCGGTCGCGGGCCACCGCAGTCTGCCCGTGGAGGCGCTGGTCGCGTTGCTCGACGACTCCGACCGCGAGACCGTCGAGCGTGCGGCCCGTTCACCCCGGCTGCCGGTGGAGCAGCGGGAACGGTTGTTGCGGCTCGCGGGCCTGTAGTCAGCCGTACACGTCCTCCATCGCCGCACCCGCGATGTGGGTGACGACCTTGAACGCCTTCATGGCCTCGGTCATGGACACGGCGTCGAACCCGACCCGGCGCACGCCGATCAACTCCACGGTCGGCACGACGGCGGCCGCGTCCGCGAGGTGCGAGGCGTCGAACTCCACCTCGATCCGGTGATGTGCCACCACACCTTCGGTGCGCCCGGCCGAGGCCATGGAGGCGGTCGAGGCCTCTGTGATCTGTGAAGAAGTCACGGCGGGTGGCAGGCACACGGCGGCGTAGCGCGAGACGCACTCCTTGACGGCCACCGTCCACGCGGTGGTGGCGTAGGAGGCGGCGTCGGCGCAGGTGAGGTCGTCACCGGTCACGAGCAGCACGGGGACGCCGTGTTCGGCGGCCAGGGCGGCGTTGAGCCGTCCCTCGGAGGCGAGGACGCCGTCGAGCCACACGCCGGTGATGGAGTTCTCCATGTAGGTGTGGGCGAGCACGCCTCGGGTGCCCGCGGCGGTGTGGTAGCCGAGGAAGACCACACCGTCCACTCCGGAATCGATACCTTGCATCATCGACAGCGGTTTGTGGCGGCCGGTGAGCAGGCGCGCCCCGTGGTGGAGGTCTTCGAGCAGGAGGTTGCGTTGCGAGGAGTGGGCCTCGTTGACGAGCACCTCCGTGGCGCCGCCCGCGAGCAGGCCGGTGACGCAGGCGTTGACGTCCGCCGTGAACAGGCGCCGGAACCGCTGCCACTGCTCGGTGCCGGGGACGACGTCCCCGGTCCAGGTGACTCCGGTGGCGCCTTCCATGTCCGCCGAGATCATGATCCGCACACTCGGTAAGTTAGCGGCGGGCTGCTGGGGAAGAGGGGTTTTCGTGCGGGTGAAGTTGTGCGCGTTGCTTGCAATTGCAACGACACTGGGGCTGGCGGCACCTCCGGCAACGGCACAGGCGCCGGTCGTGCTGAAGGTCGCGATCGTGCAGCAGATCGACTCGCTGAACCCGTTCCTCGCGGTGTTCCAGTCGAGCACCGAGATCGGCCGGTTGATGTACGACTACCTGACCGCCTACACCGCGGCGGACCAGTCGGTGACCGAGGGCATCGCGAACAGGTGGGAGCCCTCGCCCGACAAGCTCACCTGGACCTTCACCGTCCCGGACGGCAAGAAGTGGTCCGACGGGCAGCCGATCACCGCCCACGACGTCGCGTTCACCTACGACCTGATGCTCACCGACGAGGTGGCGCGCACGGCGAACGGCAGCTTCGTCACCAACTTCGAGTCCGTCACCGCGCCGGACGACCGGACCGTGGTGATCAGGACGAAGACGCCGCAGGTGACGATGCTGGCGCTGGACGTCCCGATCGTGCCCCGGCACGTGTGGGAGAAGGCCGGCAGCATCAAGGACTACGCCAACGACCGGATGCCCGTCGTGGGTTCCGGGCCGTTCGTGCTCACCGAGCACGTGCCGGGCCAGTTCATCAAGCTCAAGGCCAACAAGAACTACTGGCGGGGCGCGCCGAAGTACGACGAGCTGCACTTCGTGTACTTCCAGAACTCCGACGCCGCCGTGCAGGCACTGGGCAAGGGCGAGGTCGACCTGGTCAACCGGATGGCGCCCGCCCAGTTCGACTCGCTCGAAGGCAAGGCCGGCGTCACCCGCAACAAGGCCCAGGGCCGCCGCTTCACCGAGCTGATGATCAACCCCGGCGCGCAGACCCGCACCGGCGTGCCGATCGGTGACGGCGCCCCGCAGCTCAAGGACGTCGCGGTGCGCCGGGCGATCGCGCAGGCCATCGACCTCGACGCGCTGGTCCAGCGGGTCAACCTCGGCTACGCGGTCAAGGGCGCCGGGCTGGTGCCGCCGGTGTTCGGCAAGTGGCACTGGCAGCCGGGCGAGGCGGAGCGCAGGTTCGACCCGGCCGCGGCGAACGCGGCACTCGACGCCGCCGGCCACCCGCGCGGAGCCGACGGCACGCGGTTCGGGCTGCGGCTGATCGGACGCGCCGGACGCGCCTACGACGAGCAGGCCAGCGAGTACCTGAAGCGGTCGATGAGCGACATCGGCATCGCCCTGGACGTGCGGCTGGTGTCGGACAACCAGCTCAACGAGGCCACCACCGCCGCGACCTACGACCTGGCGTTCTCGGGCTGGTCGACCAACATCGACCCGGACTTCGTGCTGGGCCTGCACACCTGCGCGCAGCGGCCGGGCGCGGACGGCAAGGGCGGTACGACCGACACGTACTTCTGCGACGAGATCTACGACAGGCTCTACGCCCAGCAGCTCTCGGAGTTCGACGAGGCCAAGCGCGTCGAGATCGTCAAGCAGATGCAGGCCCGCTTCTACGACCAGGTGCCCGCGGTGGTGCTGGCGTACGAGAACGCGCTGGAGGGCTACCGGTCCGACCACTTCGCCCGCTTCACCACCCAGCCCGCGCAGGGCGGCGTGATCATGGCCCAGAACGGCATGTGGGGCTACTACGGCGCCGAGCCGGCCGAGCGCACCGCGCAGGCGCAGGGCAGCCGGTGGACCGGGCTCGCGATCGGCGGTGTGCTGATCGGCGGCCTGGTGCTGGTGGTGGTGTGGATGGCGCGGCGGCGCGGCGCCACGGCCGGGGAGCGCGAGTAGGTGCGCCTGGCCGGTCGGATCGGCGGTGCCGCGCTCAGCCTGCTGATGGTCGCGGTGCTGGGCTTCTTCCTGTTCCGGGTGGTGCCGGGCGATCCCGTGGTGTCGATGACGCGGGGCCGCCCGACCACCGAGGCGTTGCAGGCCGAGCTGCGCGCGCAGTTCGGCCTGGACCGTCCGCTGCACGAGCAGTTCTGGAGCTACTTCACCTCGTTGCTGCAGGGCGATCTGGGGACGTCGTTCACGTTCCGGCGTCCGGTCTCCGAGGTCATCCTGGAACGGCTGGGGCCGACGGTGCTGCTGGTCGGCACGGCGACGCTGATCGCGGTGCTGCTGGGGCTGTGGCTCGGGGTGCGGGCGGCGTGGCGTCGTGACTCGGCGTTCGACCGGGTCACGACGGGGGTGTCGCTGACGTTGTGGGCGGTGCCGACGTTCTGGCTCGGCATGCTGCTGATGATGGTGACCGGCGACCTGTTCCCGTCGCGGGGCATGCGCGACACCGACACGCCACCGGACTTCCTGTCGCAGGCCCTCGACGTCGGTCACCACCTGGTGCTGCCGTCGGTCACGCTCGTGGCGGTGGTGTGCGCGGAGTACGCGCTGGTGATGCGGTCGTCGTTGCTGGAGGAGATGCACGCCCCGTACCTGACGACGGCGAGGGCGAAGGGTCTGCGCGACGACCTGGTGCGCCGCCGCCACGCCGTGCCGAACGCGGTGCTGCCGGCGATCACGCTGGTGTTCCTGCGGTTCGGGCTGGTGGTGGCGGGGGCGATCACGACGGAGACGGTGTTCTCCTGGCCGGGTCTGGGGTTGTTGTTCTACGACGCGCTGACCGGGCCGGACTACTTCCTGCTGCAGGGGTTGCTGGTCGTGACGGCGGGCGCGGTCGTGGTGATGAACCTGCTGGCCGACGTGCTGCACGGGGTGCTGGATCCACGGGTGAAGGTCGTATGAGCGTGTTCTCGAGGCTCGGCGAACGCCGGGCGGGGTTCCTGGCGCACCGGGCCGGTGTGGCGGGTGCGGTGGTGCTGGCCGTGGCCGCGCTCGTGTCACTGCTCGCGCCGCTGTTCGTTCCCGCGGACGCGCTGGACGTCACCCGCGTGACGGCCGATGCGTGGCAGCCGCCGGGCGCGGGGCACTGGCTGGGTACCGACCACACCGGGCGTTCGGTGGCGTTGCTGATGGTGCAGGGCACGGGCACGTCGTTGTTCGTGGGGCTGACGGCGGCGGTGCTGTCGGTGGGCATCGGCACGCTCGTCGGTGTCGTCAGCGGTCATTTCGGCGGCCTGCTCGCGGGGGCCTTGCTGCGGGTGACGGACTTCTTCCTGGTGCTGCCCGCGCTGGTGCTGGCGATCGCGTTGTCGACGGTGCTGCCGCGCGGCCTGGGCACGATCATCCTCGCGATCGGGCTGACGAGCTGGCCGTCGACGGCGCGGATGGTGCGGGCGCAGACGCTGACGATCGAGGCGAGGCCGTTCGTGGAACGCGCGCGGGCGCTGGGTGGTGGTCACGCGCATGTGATCGGCCGGCACGTGCTGCCGTCGGTGGTGCCGCTGGTGCTGGTGAACGCGACCCTGGCGGTGGCGTCGGCGATCGTGGCGGAGTCGACGCTCGCGTTCCTCGGGCTGGGCGATCCGACGCGGATCTCGTGGGGCGCGATGCTGCACCAGGCGCAGCTGCACGGGGCGGTGCCGCAGCGGGCGTGGTGGTTCCTGCTGCCGCCGGGGCTGGCGATCGTGGTCGTGGTGCTGGCGTTCACGCTCGTCGGGCGGGCGCTCGAAGCCGTTGTGACGCCGAAGAGGTAGCCGCATGCTGGAGTTGAAGAACCTCACCGTCCACTACGGGCACAAGCGCGTCGTCCACGACGTGAGCCTCACCCTCGCCCCCGGTCAGATGCTGGGGCTCGCGGGTGAGTCCGGGTCGGGCAAGTCGACGGTGGCGATGTCGGTGCTGCGGCTGCTGCCCAAGACCGCGCGCGTCGAGGGCGAGGTCCTGCTCGACGGCGAGGACGTGCGGACGATGTCGTGGGGCCGGCTGCGGGCGGTGCGGTGGGCGTCGGCGTCGATCGTGTTCCAGGGCGCGATGCACTCGCTCAACCCGGTGCGGCGCGTCGGTGAGCAGATCGCGGAGCCGATGCGGCTGCACAGCACCCCGGGCAGCGTCGCCGAGCTGCTGGAGCAGGTGGAGCTGCCGCGGGAGAAGGCCCGCGCCTACCCGCACGAGCTGTCCGGCGGGCAGAAGCAGCGGGTGATGATCGCGATGGCGCTGGCGTGCGGGCCGCGGCTGGTGATCGCGGACGAGCCGACGACGGCGCTGGACGTGGTGGTGCAGGCGCAGGTGCTGGCGGTGCTGACGCGCCTGGTCGCCGAGCAGGACCTGGGGCTGCTGATGATCAGCCACGACCTGTCGGTGCTCGCGCAGACCTGTGAGGACCTGGCGGTGATGCAGGGCGGTGAGCTGGTCGAACGCGGCCGCACCCACGAGGTGATCGCGAACCCGCGGCACCCGCACACCGCGGCGCTGACGGCGGCGTTCCCGGTGATCGGCGCCCCGCAGCACCGCTGGACCGAGCCCGCGCCGGCACCGCAGCCGCTGCTGCGGGTCCGGGACCTGGTGGTGGACTACGGCCGGACCCGCGCCGTGGACGGGGTGGACCTGACGATCGGGCGGGGCGAGATCGTGGCGCTCGTCGGGCAGTCCGGCTCCGGCAAAACGACACTGGCCCGTACCATAATGGGGCTGCGGAAGCCGTCCTCCGGTCGGGTGATCTTCGACGGGGCCGAGGTGGCCGCGAAGGGCAGGGCGCTCAAGGCGTTCCGCCGCCAGGTGCAGCTCGTGCTCCAAGATCCTTCCAGCGCGCTCAACCCACGCCACCGGGTGTTCGACGCGGTCGCCGAGGGACTGCGGGTGCACGGCGTCGACGGTGACCACGAAGCCCTGGTCACGGCCGCTGTGGAACGGGCGGAGCTGCGCCCGGCGAGCCTGTACCTCGACGCCCTGCCGCACGAGCTGTCCGGGGGTCAGCAGCAGCGCGTGGTGATCGCCGGCGCGCTGGTGCTGCAGCCCCGTCTGCTGGTGGCCGACGAGCCCGTCGCCTCCCTGGACGCGTCGGTGCGCGGGGAGGTCGTGGCGCTGCTGCTCCGGTTGCGCGCCGAACTGGGCCTTGCTTCATTGCTCATCACGCACGACCTAGGGCTGGCGTGGCAGATCGCCGACCGGGTCGCGGTGATGCACCAGGGGAAAATCGTGGAACAAGGCCCAGTCGAACAAGTCCTCCTCACCCCGTCTCACGACTACACGCGCGCCCTGCTGCGCGCGGTGCCTCAGGTCTAGAGCGTGATCCCGATCGAACACGCCCGCTATCGGGCGTCGCTGACGCCTGCCGAGATAGGGCGGGGCGGAGCCGACGGCTGGGTCGCGCTCGGCGACGTGCCGGAGCTGGCCCGGCTGGCGTGGCACGACCTGGGCCGCCCGCCCGGGGTGCTGGCCGAACTGGCCCAGGCGGACGACCCGGAGCACGTACTGGAGCTGTGCCGGATCCTGGCCTCGACCTCGCGCGCCGACACCGCGACGGTGTGGCGCTACCTGGCCGCGGACCTGGACCGCACCGGTGAACGCTCCGACGGGCGGCAGCGGTTCCTGCTCGACCGGGCCGAACGCGGCCTCGGCGTGGACTGGCACGACTACGCCGCGCTGATGGGCATCGCCCGCCCCGAGGACCTCGACGCGGCGTTCGACCGCGGCGAGGACATGGTCGGGGTGGCGGTCATCGGCCTCGCGCTGTCGCACCCGGACCCGGTGCCCGTGTTACGACGGGTGGCGCGGGCGCTGGACCACAACCGCCTCGAAGTTCGCCGTCAGGGCGCGACGGCGCTCGCGCACGTGGCCCGCATCCACGGTGTGGTGTCGCGGGAGTGCCTGGACGTGCTGCGCCGCCATCCGGACGGGGTGGCCGAGGACGACCTGTGGACGTTCATCGCGCACCACCGGCTGCCGGTGTGGCTGTGGTGGCGGCGGGTCAGGTCACGGGCAGGGCGGCGAGTTCCGCGCGCACGGCGGTCTCGGTTACGCGGTTGCGCTGCCCGCGGGCGCGGCGCAGCGCCTCGCCGAAGTGCCGCCGGGCCTGCTCGAGGTCTCCTTCGGCCTGCGCGATCCGGCCGCGTTCGCGGGCGATGTGGCAGCGCATCTCGTCGGGCCCGTACCAGCCGCCGGGGGTGAGGTCCCAGGCCCGGTCGCACTCGGCGCGGGCGGCGGGGTGGTCGCCGGTGACGCGGGCGAGCGCGGCGAGGCCGAGGTGCGCGCCCGCCTGCACGACCAGCGCCCCGGACCGCCGGGCCAGGGTGAGCGCGAGCTCGAAGTCCTCCCGCGCGCCGTCCAGGTCGCCTCCCGCGACCTTCGCCTGGGCCCGTGCGGTGACGGCCTCGGCGGTGTCCTCGGTGGCGCCGAGCTCGGCGAGCAGGCCGCGGCCCCGCTCGACGTGCGCCAGGGCGGCGGTGGCGTCGCCTTCGGTCAGCAGGACCTCGCCGAGCTGGGTGAACGCGAGCGCGGCGCCCCACCGGTCGCCGATGCGCGTGAACGCGGCCGCGGCGTCACGCAGCATCGTCTTGCCGGTCACCGGATCACCGCCCATGCGCGCGAGCAGTCCGTCGCCGACGAGGGCGAGCGCGGCGCTCCACGGGTCGTCGCCCAGCAGCCGGGTGCGGTGGTGCCACACCGGCGAGTCGTTCTCCGGGGCGCCGAGCGCCATGCCCCACATCATGGTCATGATCGGGTAGCGCGGCGGGGTCTCGAACGTGGCGAGCAGCGCGTCGGCCTGGTGGATGCGGGCGCTCTGGTCGCCGGTCGCGACGGGCCAGGCGATCAGCAGGCACAGCGCGTACTCCTGCTCACGGCCTCCGGGCGGGGTCTCGCCGCACGCGTGCAGGACGGCGTCGGCGAGCCGGGCGGCTTCGGTGCGCAGGCCGCGGCACCAGTAGTAGGTGGCCAGGGCGGCGACGAGTTCCAGGGCGAGGCCGAGGTCGTGGGTCGTGGCCCAGGTGACGGCGGCGACGAGGTCGTCGTGGTCGGCGGCGAGCCGGTCGAGCCAGGCGATCTGCTCGGCCGCGCGCAGGTGCGGTTCGGCCTCCTGCGCCCGTGCGAGGAACCAGCGCGCGTGCTCGTGCCGCAGGTCGGGCGCGTGGGTGGCGCAGAACGCGCGGATGGTGTCGAGCATCCGGTAGCGGTCGTCGACGACCTCGACGAGTGACTTGTCCACCAACGACGTCAGTGTGTCCACATCGGACCCGCACACGGCGGTGACGGCGTCGAGGCGGGCGCCGCCGGAGAACACGGTGAAGCGCGCGGCGAGGTCGCGTTCGGCGTCGGTGAGCAGCTCCCAGCTCCACTCCACGACGGCGTGCAGCGTGCGGTGACGGGGCGCGGCGGTGCGGCTTCCCTTCGACAGCAACCGGAACCGGTCGTCCAGGCGCGCGGTGATCTCCGCCAGGGGCAGGGTGCGGACACGGGCGGCGGCGAGCTCGATGGCGAGCGCGATCCCGTCCAGCCGCCGGCACACCTCGGCCACCACCTCGTGGTCGGCGTGGAATCCGGGCTTCACGGCCTGCGCCCGGTCCAGGAACAGCCGGGTGGCGGCCTCGTCGTCCAGGGCGGTGACGGGGCTCAGCGTCTCGCCGGTGATGCCGAGCGGCTCCCGGCTGGTCGCGAGCACCCGCACGTCCGGGCAGGCGGCGAGGACGCCGCCGAGCACGCGGGCGGCGTCGTCGATGACGTGCTCGCAGTTGTCCACGACCAGCAGCACGTGCCGGGACGCGAGTGCTGCCCGCAGCCGTTGCCCGGCACCGACCGGACCGGACGCCAGCATCCCCGACTCCCGCACCCCGATCCCGTCGAGCAACGCCCGCACGACGTCGGCGGTGGCGCTGAGGTCGACGAACGCGACCTCGCCCGGTTCGCGGTGCGCGACCTCGACGGCGAGCCGGGTCTTGCCCGTGCCACCGGGGCCGACGAGCGTGACCAGGCGGCTCTCGCGCAGCCACCCCGCCACGCGCCGCAGGTCCTCGTCGCGGCCGACGAAGCTGGTCAGCTGTGCGGGCACACCCCGGTGGGGCGCCTGTGCGCGCAGCACCTCCAGGTGCGCCGCCGCCAGCACGGGGGAGGGGTCGACGCCGAGCTCCTCGGCCAGCAGTTCCCGGCCGCGCGCGAACACCTCCAGCGCCTCGCCCTGCCGGCCGTCGCGGTGCAGCGACCGCACCAGCGCGGCCCGCAGGTCCTCGCGCAGCGGATGCTCGGAAAGAAGGTCGCGGAGGTCTTTCGTGGTCCCGCCGGAAAGTGCGCAGTTGATGAGCACTTCTGTCAGCGTGTGCCGCGCCACCTGCACGAACGGCGCGTCGACATCGGCCAGCGCGGGCCCGCGCCACAACGCCAGCGCCTCGGAGGCCCGTCCGGCGCCCAGCAGCTCCGCGCACCACAGGTGATCGACGTCCGCGGGCTCGGCGACGAGCCGGTAGCCGGCCGGGTGGTGCTCGATCACCACGCCCGGGACCGTGCGCCGCAGCCGCGAGACCTGCGACTGCAGGGCATTCGCCGCCCCCGCCGGCGGCCGCGGGTACAAGCCGCCGATCAGCTGGTCGTGCCCCACGATCCGACCAGCGTCGAGCACGAGCATCGCCAGCAACGCCCGTTGCCGCGGCGCCGCGACCTCCACGCCGTCGACCAGCACCGGACCGAGCACCCCGAACCTCACAGGGCCTGATTCTCCCCGAGTCCGCACACCCACGAGGCCGCAATCGCGACTGCGCCGAATAGGTCGACTATCGATGCAATCCGGTGACCCGCCGTATCTGCCCGGCCACGTGCGGTCTCCTTCCGTTCGGTCGGGGACGAAACGCAATTCGAGCGGAGAACCATGAGACCCAGCATCACGGTCGGCGCCGCGCTCGCGGCCACCGTGGCACTCGCCATCCCTGCACACGCCGCCACCGGTGCCCTGCCCGGCGGCACCAGCATCGAGGTGACCATCACCAGCCCGGCGGACAACGCCGTCGTCCTGCCGGGCCCGGTCACGGTCACCGGCAAGGCCTCCATCGGCACCGGTGCCGCGGTCGTCGACACCGCCCTCACCTACGTCGTGGACGTGTCCGGCTCCACCGCGGCCGGTGTGACCGCGGGCTGCGGCGGTGACGTCAACGGCGACGGCCAGGCAGACAGGGTCCTCGACTGCGAGGTCGCCGCGGTCAAGGCGCTGCACGCGAAGGCCGCCGTGCCCAACACCGTCGTCGGCAGCGTCGGCGGTGCCGTGTTCGGCTCGTCCGGCGCGACCGTCGACATCAGCCCGGCGGCGGGGGAGCAGAAGACCGTCGCCCCCGGATCGGACGCCAACGCCAACGGCACCAACGACGTCATCGAGGCGATGGTCAGCGCCCGCGTCGGCGGTGTCGGCCTGTTCACCGACTACAGCGTCCCCACCGGCACGAACTTCGCCGCGGGCCTGGACGCGGGCCTCGCCACCGCGGTCACTGCGCCGCAGCAGCGCAAGCTGATGGTGTTCCTGTCCGACGGCGCCGGCAGCGGCAACGTCGACGCCGCCCTGCAGCAGGCCGTCAACGCGGGCATCAAGATCTTCACCTTCGCCGTGTCCAGCGGCTCCGGCTGCGACATCGGCCCGGACTCGCTGCGCAAGATCGCCCAGACCACCGGCGGCACCTGCACCGAGGTCCCGGACGTCTCCCAGCTGCCCGACGTCGTCCCCGGCGTCATCGCCTCCAAGCTCACCCAGCTCACGCTGAAGGTCGACGGCGGCGCCGACATCCCGATCACCTCCATCACGCCCGGCCTGCCGCAGGACGGGCCCGCGACCGTCGACTACACCGTCGGCACCCCGGCGCTCACGCCCGGCAGCCACCAGCTCTGCGTCACCGCGCGCGGCACCGACGGCGGCGGAGCCGGTGACGTGACCGAGTGCGTCACCGTCAAGGTCAACGCCCCGCCCGTGGTCGCCCCCGGCGGCCCGTACGCGGGCCAGGAAGGCACCGACGTCGGCCTGGCCGGCACCGTCACCGACCCCGACGGCCCCGCGCTGACCACCACGTGGACCGCCACCCCGCAGTCCGGCGTCGACGCGGGCGCGACCTGTGCGTTCGGTGACGCCGCCGCCCAGACCACCACAGTGCGGTGCACCGACGACGGAGTGTGGGACCTCAAGCTCACCGCCAACGACGGCCTCAACCCGCCCGTCACCCAGGCCACCACGCTGACGCTGACCAACGTCGCCCCGGCCGTCACCATCACCGCCGACAAGACGCTCGTCACCCGCGGCACGACGGTGAACTTCACCGCCCCGTTCACCGACATCGCCACCAACGACAAGCACACCTGCACCCTCAACTTCGACGACGGCAGCCCGGTCGTGAACGGCACCGTCGCCCAGGGCGCGGGCTCGGGCACCTGCACCGCCTCCCGCACGTTCACCGCCCTGGGCCCGCACAACGTCCTGGTGCGCGTGACCGACGACGACGGCGCCTCCGCCACCGCGGTCGTCAAGGTCGTCGTCTACCTGCGCGGTGAGGCGTGGGCGCTCAACGCCACCGGTCTGGTCACGGTCGCGAAGACCCCGCACGCCCAATGCCCGCCCAACGAGGACAAGACCGTCGCCACCGTCACCGTGCTCGGTCTCGCCTCGGTGAACGCCCTGCACGCCGACTGCACGCTCAACGCCGACACCGGAGCGACCGTGGCCAGCGCACGGGTGGAGGGAGCCACCCTGCTCGGCGGGGCGATCAAGCTCAACGCCATCGAGGCCACGTGCGTCAGTGACGCCAACGGCATCACCGGCTCGTCGAAGGTCGGCACGCTCAACGGCCAGCCGATCGGCACCGGACCCGCCACCGTCGGCATCCCCGGCGTGGCGACCGTGCACCTCAACGAGACCGCGACCGGACCGAACGGCCAGCTGATCCAGAACGCCGTCCGCGTCCGCACGCTGCTCGGCCAGGAGATCATCCTGTCGGCCTGCCGCCTGGGCTGACACCGCTGATCAGCGCACAGTGACGCTGGGGAGGCCCGCGCTACCTCCCCAGCGTCACAACGCGTGCCCGGTCGTCGCGTCCACGTGCGCCGGGATCTCGTCGTGCCGATCACCCACGGTCAGCGTCCCCGTGGGCTCGAACAGCAGCAGCTTCGCGCCGTGCGGCGCCGACGGCTTGTGGAACATCCCGCGCGGCACGGTGAACACATCGCCCCTGCCGAGCACCACCGTGCGGTCCGGGTCCCGCAGCGCGATGTGCAGCTCACCGTCCAGCACGAGGAAGAACTCGTCGGTGTCGTCGTGCACGTGCCACACGTACTCGCCCTCCACCTTCGACACCCGCACGTCGTAGTCGTTGACGTGGGTGACGATCCGAGGGCTCCACAGGGCGTCGAACGAGGCCAGGGCGTCGTCCAGGGCGATCGGGTTCATGCCCGGAAGCCTCGCGGGTCGCACCGCCCCGGCGTGAGTGCTAGGAATCGCACATGCCGCAAGAATCCTCGCACCGCGTGGTCGTGATCGTCGACGAGAACTCCAACCCGTTCGAACTCGGCTGCGCCACCGAGGTCTTCGGCCTGCACCGCCCCGAACTCGGCGGCCACCTCTACGACTTCCGCCTCTGCGCCCCCGAACCCGCAACGCCCATGCGCGACGGCTTCTTCACCCTCACCGCGGTCACCGGCCTGCACGCCACCGAACACGCCGACACCCTCATCGTCCCCAACCGCCCCAACGTCGAGACACCCCGCCGCCCCGAGGTTCTCGACGCCATCCGCGCAGCCCACCGACGTGGAGCGAGACTCGTCGGGTTCTGCAGCGGCGCCTTCACCCTCGCCGAGGCAGGCGTCCTCGACGGCCGCCGCGCCACCGCCCACTGGCAGTGGGCCGACGAGTTCCGCACCCGCTTCCCCCAGGTGCTCCTCGAACCCGACGTCCTGTTCGTCGACGACCGCGACATCCTCACCTCCGCCGGCAGCGCCGCCGCCCTCGACCTCGGCCTGCACCTCGTCCGCCGCGACCACGGCGCCGAGATCGCCGCCTCCGTCAGCCGCCGCCTCGTCTTCGCCGCCCACCGCGACGGCGGCCAGCGCCAGTTCGTCGAACGCCCCGTACCCGACCTGCGCGACGAGTCACTCGCCCCCGTCCTCGCCTGGGCACAACAACACCTCGACACACCCCTCACCGTCGCAGACCTCGCCACCCGCGCCGCCGTGAGCCCCGCGACCCTGCACCGCCGCTTCCAGCACCAACTCGGCACCACACCCCTCGCGTGGCTCACCGGCGAACGCGTCACCCTGGCCTGCCGGCTCATCGAACTGGGGGAGAGGCGCTTCGACGTCGTCGCCCGCCGCACCGGCCTCGGCACCGCCGCCAACCTCCGCGCGCTGATGCGCCGCCAGACCGGCCTCACCCCGTCCGACTACCGCCGCCGGTTCAGCCCAGCGCCCGCAGGATGATCCGCTCCACCACCCGCGTCTTGGCATCGGCGTAGTCCTGCACCCGCGCCCACGTCCGCCCCGCCAGCTCCCGCTTCGTCCGCTCGTACTCCCGCCGATCGGCGTCGTGGGCCCGCAGCCGGTCGCGGAACGCCAGCATCCGGTCCACCTCCTCACACCTGGGGGAGAAGACGTGCAGGTTCACCTTCGGCGACACGCCCTTGAGCAACCGGTGCTCGTACCAGCCGTGCTCCCGCAACCGCAGGTAATAACCCGCCTCCACCAATGCCGGCACATAGGCGTCCTCGTCGTTGGAGTCCGGCACCACCAGCAAGATGTCGATCAGCGGCTTGGCGGCCAGCCCCGGCACCGACGTCGACCCCACGTGCTCCAGCCGCACGATCCCCGAACCCAGCGCACCCCGGATCTTCGCCGCCTCCACCGCGTACAAATCGGGCCACGCCGCGTCGTACTCCGCCAGCACCACCGGCGCGTTGTGCGGCGGGTCGTCCGTCACGAACTCCACGTCGTCCGACGGCAACCGCCACGCCGAATACGCCCGCTCCAGGATCTCCAGCACCACACCGTTCTTCGCCACCGCGTAGTCCTGCACCCGATCCCACTCCCGCGCCGCCAACTCCCGCTTCGCCGACGCGTACAACTCCCGGTCCTCATCGCTGGAACGCAACCAGTCCCGGAAGATCACATGCCTGCGCACCTGCGCACACCCACGCGGGAACACGTGCAGGTTCACGTTCGTGTCCGGACCCTTGAGAACCCGGTGCTCGTGCCAGTCGTCCTCCCGCACCACCACCCGGTACCCCGCGGCCTCCAACGCCGGCACGTACGACCCCTCGACCAGCGGCTCGTCCACCACCAGCAGCAGATCCACCACCGGCTTCGCACACAACACCGGCACCGACGTCGACCCCACGTGCTCCAGCACCGCACCCGGCAACGCTTCCAGAACGCGCGCCCGTTCCCTCTCGTACAGACCCGGCCACGCGTCGTCGTACTCGGCGAGCTCGATGTTCACAGCAGACCCCCTGGTAGGCAGTCGGCCAGAATATCAACTCCCGAACAGGTCACCCGCGCTCTCGACCCGCTCCAGCACCTCGTCCGCCGTGAACACCAGGTCCTCCACGACCTCGCACTCCTCGACCTCGTCCCACGTCACCGGCGTCGACACCGCCGGCCGCTCCCGAGCCCGCAACGAGTACGGCGCCACCGTCGTCTTCGCCGTGTTGTTCTGCGACCAGTCGATGAACACCTTCCCCGTGCGCTGCGCCTTCGCCATCGTCGACACGATCAACCCCGGCTGCTCCCGCGCCAACCGCTGCGCCACCGCCTTCGCGTACTCCGACGTGTCCTTCGCCGGCGCGTACGCGTACACCTGCATCCCCTTGTTCCCCGACGTCTTCGCCCAGCAGTCCACCCCGTCGTCGTCCAGCACCACCCGGATCAACTCCGCCACCCGCGCACACTCCACCACCGTCGCCGGCGCCCCCGGATCCAGGTCGAACACCAGCAGATCCGGATCCCGCTTGCCCCCACGCGGCCCCACCGTCCACTGCGGCACGTGCAACTCCAACGCCGCCAGGTTCGCAAGCCACACCAACGTCGCCAACTCGTCCACCATCACGTAGTTGACCGTCTCGTTGCCCTTGGTGCTGCCCGGCGACTCCAGCCGCATCGTCCGCACCCACTCCGGACGGTGCTCCGGCGCGTTCTTCTCGAAGAACCACTTCCCGTCCACACCGTTCGGAAAGCGCTTCAACGTCACCGGACGGTCCTTGAGGTGGGGGAGCAGCACCGGAGCGATCCGCGTGTAGTAGTCGATCACCTCACCCTTGGTGAACCCGAACCCCGGATACAACACCTTCTCCAGGTTCGTCAGCTTCACCGTCCGGCCCTCGACCCGCACCGCCACTTCTTTCGGGGTGTCACTGCTCAACCCGGCGCACCTCCTCAGGCGACTTGTCCGGCCGCAAACCACGCCACGCCGGAAACCGCATCCGCCCGTCCGGCGTCCACTGCCGGAACACCACCTCGGCCACCAACTCCGGCTCGACCCACTTCGCGCCCTTCGACCGCTCCCGCGGCATCTCCGTCACGAACGGCGACCTCGCCCGCGCCAACGCCTCCAACCGCGGCGTCAGCACCGCCAGCTCCGCGTCGTTGAACCCCGTGCCCACCGACCCCGCGAACGCCAGCCCGCCGTCCTGCGGAATACCCAGCAACAACGCGCCGATCACCCCCGCACGCTTGCCTTCACCCATCCGCCAGCCCCCGATCACCACCTCCTGCGCCATCAGATCGGTGATCTTGCGCCACACCGGCGACCGCGCCCCCGGCTGATAAGGCGAATCCAGCCGCTTCGCGACCACACCCTCCAACCCCTGCTCCCGGCTCGCCGACAACACCGCCGCCCCGTCCTCGTCGTAGGACGGGGGAGTCAGCCAGTTCGGCCCCCTCAGCTCGAGCTCCCGCAACAGCTCACGACGCTGCCGGAAAGGCAGCGCCATCGTCGACGTGCCATCCAGGTGCAACAGGTCGAACAACAACAACGTCACCGGATACTGACGCGCAGCCCTGCGCGCCGCCTCCGACTTCGTCACGTGCATCCGGTTCTGCAACGCGCTGAAACTCGGCCGCCCGTTCTGCAGCGCCACGATCTCCCCGTCCAGCAGAGCCTCCGTCGACCCCAGCTGCTCACCGACACCCTGCAACTCCGGGTACGCGACCGTGATGTCGTTGCCCAGACGCGACCACGCCTGCACCCGGCCACCCTCCACCCGCAGGACCGCCCGCACACCGTCCCACTTGAACTCATAAGCCCACAGATCATCATCGTCCTGGGGGAGAGGACCCGGCACCGCCAGCATCGGCTTCACCAGCTCCGGCAACGCCTCCCAGTCCGGACGCGCCGGCGCGTGCCGCCGCTTCACCATCCAGTTCTTCCCGTCCCGCCCCGACCGGAAGAACACGAACTGACCCCGCGCACGCCGCCCGTGCAACACCACGTCGACCTCGCGGTCCGACCACTTCACCGTCTCGTACCGGCCGCGGTCCCAGATGAACATCTCCCCGCCGCCGTACTCACCCTTCGGGATCTCACCGGAGAACTCCGCGTACTCCAGCGGATGGTCCTCCGTGTGCACCGCGAGACGCACGACATCAGTCGTCGGCGGCAAACCCTTCGGCACCGCCCACGACACCAGCACACCACCACGCTCCAACCGCACGTCCCAGTGCAGGCTGCTCGCGTGGTGCTCCTGGATCACGAACGTGTCGTCGTCACCCCGCGGGAGATCCCCAGGACTCGGCACGGGCTCCGGCGTCCTCGCCGGATCCCGCTTGCGCCGGTACTCGTCGAGCCCGGCCATCTACGCCGACGATGCCTTCTTCTTCGGCGCCGCCTTCTTCTCCGCGCCCTTCCGACCGGCCTTCGCCTTCTCCACACTGCGCTCCAGCGCCGTCATCAGATCGATGACGTCACCCTTGTCCTCGGCCTCCGGCTGCTCGGGCAACTCCGCACCCTCCGCCTTCGCCGCGATCACCTTCTCCAGGGCGTCCCGGTAGTCATCGGTGAACGTGTCCGGATCGAAGTCGCCCGCCATCGACTCCACCAACGACGTCGCCATCTTCAACTCCTGCGGCCGCACCTCGACGTCCTGGTCCAGGAAGTCGAACTCCGCCTTCCGGATCTCGTCCGGCCACAACATCGTGTGCATCACCAGCACGTCATCCCGCGCCCGGATCGTCGCCAGCGTCTCCTTCTGCCGGATCGTGATCTTCACGACCGCCAGCTGACCCGTCTTCACCAGCGCATCCCGCAACAACACGTACGGACGCGCCGCCGCCTTGTCCGGCTCCAGGTAATACGTCTTCTGGAAGTAGATCGGATCGATCTCCTCCGCCGGCACGAACTCCAGGACGTCGATCGACTTGTCGGTCTTCACCGGCAACTTCTCGAAGTCCTCGTTCTCCATGATCACCATCCGGCCGTCGTCCAACTCGTAGCCCTTGGTGATGTCGCCGTACTCCACCTCTTCACCGCACACCGAACACACGCGCTTGTACTTGATGCGCCCGCCATCCGCCCGGTGCACCTGGTTGAAACGGAAGTCGTGCTCCTCGACAGCCGTGTAGAGGCGCACGGCGATCGTCACCAACCCGAAGGAGATGGCCCCACGCCACACGGATCTCATTCTCATTGGGTACCCCTGAAATGCGGTTTTCGCACTCTCAGGTCACCCGAGTGGCCTAACGATCCGGCAACTGAGCGACCCCCGGCATTCGTCCTGCCACCGAGCGTCCCGCACCACAGTGGAGCACCACTAGATGTCCTTGAGCGCCCGATACGTCCTGTTGCTCGCCACCGCCGCCCGCCGCTCCCGCGCCGTCGCCTCGATGTAGTTCTGACTCGTCGCCAGACTCGCGTGCCCCAGCAACGCCATGATCTCGCTCGCCGACGCCCCGTCCTCCGCCAGCCGCGTCGCGAACGTGTGCCGCAACGCGTGCAGGTTCGCCCCCGTCGGCACCCGGTCGTGCAACCCCGCCCACCGGAAACACGACTTCACCAGGTACTCCAGCCCACCCCGCCCGATCGGCTCACCGTGCCGGTCCCTCAGCAACGCCGAGTCCCGGTCGAACCGGCCCTGCGGGAACCGCTGCCGGCAACTCTTCAGGTACGCCTGCACGATCCGCTCCATCGGCGGCTCGATCGGCACGCTCCGATCCCGGTTGCCCTTGCCCTTCACGTGCAACCGGCTGTCACCCTCCCGTCCGACGATGCTCGACAACGTCAGCGTCCGCATCTCCGCACTCCGCAGCCCCGCGACCAGCCCCAGCGCGATCACCAGCACGTCCCGCTCCGGCCACGGGTCACGCCCCTTGCGCGCACCCTCCGCCGCGGCCGTGAGCAGCTGCTCGGGCGTGTCCTCACCGCGCAGCGGCTTGGGGACCAGGGGAGGAGTCTTCGGGCGGGCGACCGCGCCCATCGGGTTGCCCGCGATCAGGTCCTCGGCCACGCAGAACGTCAGGAACTGGTTCCAGGTGGACCAGGCCCGCAGCACCGAACTCTTGGCGTGGGTGTCCGCGAACAACCCGAAAGCCTGACGCAGGTTCGCCCCGGTGAGGTGCCCGATCGTCAGGTCCTCGACGGGGGAGGAGAGCGTCTCGGCCAGGAGTGTGTTCACGCCGGCGAGATCTCGCTGGTAGGCGGCCGTGGTGTGCGGCGAGTCCTTGCGAGTCCGGCGGGCGAGGAAGAAGGCGTCCTGGGCGGCGAGCACGTGCATATGGATCTTGTACCGCACAGCACCGACAATCCCGTGTTCCGTGCTGGATAATGGCGATTATGCATGAAATGTCCGTTTCGCCGGGTTGCTGACGGCCGGACGAAGCTGCTGGACCAGGTGGCGTCACTTGTCGGGGATCGTGAGCGTAATGGCGCCCCGCCACGTACGTCCTCACTGACGACACGTCGATGTCGACCGCGCTCCGGCATCGCCGTGGATCTGATGTTGTGGGCGTCTGCAAGCGGGCCGGCCTGCCCGCCGGTGCGGCTTGCAGACGCGCCAACACGGCGTTTTCGGCCCCTTCCGAAGCGATCTTCGCAGGTCGCCGTTTCGCCGATAATCTACATTATGTCAAGTAACGTTGATCCGGCCCGCTGACGGGACTCTCCCAGCGCCGCTCGACGCCCCCCGCGGCCCTTGCGTGACAGCCGTCGGCCGTGCCGCGTCGCGCGGCGGTTCGTCCAGACGGATTCTCCTGGCGTTTGCCAGCGGCGCGTTCGTGGCCGGCCGCGGTACGGCGCCCCTGTTCGCCGCTGTCCCTCTCCGTCTTTCGTCACCGTGGCGTTAGAGGTCGGTGTGGCCGCGCTGTCATGCTCTGCGGTCATGATCGATGATTTCGCGAAGACGTACCTGCACGGCGATCTGCGTGAGTTGCGCGAGGTGCTGGTGTGGAAGCTCGAGGGGTTGTCCGAGGCCGAGGTGCGACGCCCGCTGGTGGCGTCCGGGACGAACCTGCTGGGATTGGTGAAGCACCTGACGCTGACGGAGTCCCGGTATTTCGGGGAGGTGTTCGGGCGGCCGTTTCCCGAGCCGATGCCGCGGTGGGACGACTTGGCGGCGCGGGGCTCGGACATGCGGGCGGACGAGTCGGAGTCGCGTGGGGACATCGTTGCTCGTTATCGGCGCGCGTGGGCGCATTCGGACGTGACGATCTCTTCGCTTGCGGTGGATTCGCCTGGTCATGTGCCGTGGTGGCCGCGTCCGGACGTGATGTTGTTCAACGTCCTGGTGCACGTGGTGACGGAGACGGCGCGGCACGCGGGGCACGCGGACATCTTGCGGGAGCAGCTGGACGGCGCGACGGGCGTAGGTCGCTGACTCCCCCGCTCCCCTGTTTCAGCTGGTCAGACGCTTGTGAATGATCTTGTCGGGGGTGGTTGCGACACTCGGTGCATGCGATACGCGATCTACGTGCCCGGTTTCGGTCCGTCGTTCGGTGATCCGTCCGTGCTGGTGTCGCTCGCCGTGGAGGCGGAGGCGGCGGGGTGGGACGGGTTCTTCCTGTGGGACCACGTGGTGGTGCCGGGTGAGCCGGTGGTGGCGGATGTGTGGGTGACGTTGGGGGCGGTGGCGGCGCGGACGTCGAGGGTGCGGCTGGGGCCGTTGGTGACGTCGTTGGGGCGTCGGCGTCCGTGGAAGGTGGCGTTGGAGGCGTCGACGCTGCAGCGGTTGTCGGGTGGGCGGCTGGTGCTGGGGGTGGGTGCGGGGGTGCCGCAGGACTTCTCCCCTTCGGCGAGCGGGTGTCGCGTGCGGAGGCGATGTCGGAGGGGGTGGGTCTGGTGCGGGCGTTGTTGTCGGGTGTGGAGGTGGAGCACCGGGGTTCGGTGTTCGAGGTGTCGGGGGTGCGGTTCGCGCCGGTGGAGGTGCCGGTCTGGGTGGGGGGGGTGCGTGGCCGCGGTCGGTGCCGTTCCGTGCGGCGGAGCACGCGGCGGGGGTGGTGCCGGCGACGTTCGGGCCGGAGGGGTTGGTCGTGCTCTCCCCTGCTGACGCGGCGCGGTTGAAGGCGGACTTCGTGGCGTCGGGCGGGCCCGAGGACGGTGATGTCGTGCTGTGGGGTGGGCCGGTGTTGCCGGTGGAGGTGGCGGAGTACGAGGCCGCGGGTGTGACGTGGATGTTGACCGACGGGGGCGCGCGGGGGTGGGAGGAGTTGCGGGCGTTCGTGGCGGCCGGTCCCCCGCGTTGTGGCGCGTAGGCCTGCGTTCAGGCGCGTAGGCCTCGGAGCAGGGTGTCGACGTAGCGGCGGGCGGCGGCGAGCCGGTCGTCGGTGTCGGTGCTGTGGACGTAGGTGGCGTAGGAGATGCCGCACATGAGGGGGACGAGGTCGGCGTTGTCGATGTCGGGGTGGATGGCTCCGGCCGCGCGGGCGCGGTCGAGGAGTTTGGCGCCGGTGGCGAGGATCTGCTGCTTGAGTTCGGCGGTGCGGGGCAGGACGTCCTGTGCGGAGGCGGCGACCTTGGCGAGTGCGGGGTCGGTGACCTGGCCTTCGACGAGGCGGGTGAGGCAGTCGGCGAAGGCGGTCCAGGGGTCGTCGTGGGTGAGTGCTTGTTCGCCTTGGGCGGCGAGGGTCTCGAGGCAGGGGGTGGCGACGGTCTCGAGGAGTGCTTCGGGGGTCGGGAAGTGGCGGTAGACGGTGCCGACGCCGAGGCCTGCGCGGCGGGCGACGTCGTTGAGCTGCAGCGGGGTGCCTTCGTCGACGAGTTCGCGGGCGACGGTGAGGATGTGCTCCCAGTTGCGGGCGGCGTCCTTTCGCTGCGGCGTCATGGTGTCCAGCTTAATTGGATACGCCATCCGGAATGCGGTGGAGTGGTGCGTGCCTCTCGCTGTGGCGGCGTACGGCTTGTTGGACGCGGGGGTCTCGGGCGGCGTGGTGGGGTGTGACGGGGGTGGTGTCGGGTCCGAGGACGGTGCCGGTGGTGAGGGTGGCGTCGGTGGCGGCGCGGATCGAGGAGCGGGCGGCGAGGGAGGCGGGGCCGGAGGTGGATCGTTCGAAGGTGCGGCGGACGAACGGCCAGGCGAGTCGCAGGGCGGGTGAGACGACCTTGGGGTCGGTGAGGGTGCCGTTGGTCATGTCGGTGGCGGCGGCGCCGGGGTCGGCGGCGAGGACGGGGACGGTGGTCTGCCGGTGGGCGAGGTCGAGGGTGTAGGCGAGGTTCGCGAGCTTGGCGCGTCCGTACCAGTGGAAGGAGTAGTAGTCGCCGGGTGGTTCGACTTCGTGGAAGTTCGTCTTGGCCACGACGACGGCTTTGGAGGTCACGTTGACGACGCGGCCGGTGATGACGGGGAGCAGTGTTTCGGTGAGCAGGTAGGGCGAGAGGTGGTTGACGAGGAAGGAGCCTTCGACGCCGTTGATGTGGGTGTGGTCGGCGAACATGGCGCCGACGTTGTTGACGAGGACGGTGAGTTCTCCTTCGGCTGCGATGCGGGCGCCGAGGGTGCGTACTTCGTCGAGTGAGGAGAGGTCGGCCTGCAGGAAGCGGGCGGTCTCCCCTCCCCTGGTGTTGATGGCGTGGACGGCGTTGGCGCCGCGTTCGGGGTTGCGGCCGACGACGGTGACGGCGTAGCCGGTTTCGGCGAGTGCGAGGGCGGTGTGGAGTCCGATGCCGCCGGTGCCGGCGGTGATGACTGCTGTGGGGGTCATGCCACTCCTCAATTCGGATAGCTCATCCACTTGTTGTGGCTGACGCTAGCACACATGCGGATGGACTATCCGTTTCGCGGGGGTGGCTGGTCTGATGGTGTTGTTCCCGGGCTGGCCGAGCCGGAGGTCCGGTAGACATTCCGGGTGCGGAGGACCTACAGCTACAACGAGGCGGTCACGATCCTCGGCGGTCGTGAGCACCCGGTGATCGCCGCGATGGACAAACTCCTGGGCGGCGCGTTGCTCGCGGGGTCGCTGGGCCTGTGGACCGTGCTGGACCTGTTCGACGCCAAGCCGGACTTCGTCCGCCTGAGCAACGACCTGCTCACCAAGCTCTCGGCGAGGCGCCGGGGCGTCAGCCGTCACACGCGTACGCAGCAGCTGCACGCCGCGCACGCGGTCCTGGTGATGACGGCGTTCTTCGAGGCCTACGAGGAGCAGCGGTTCGCGGTGAAACTGACCCCGCAGGACCGCGAGCTGGTCGCCTCGTACAACCCGTGGGAGTTGGAGCTGCCGCTGCCGTCGGTGGACCGTTCGCACGAGGAGAACCTGGCCCTTCTGAGCCGTCTGTACGGGGATCTCGCCGACCACCTGCTTCGCGGTGTGACAGGTCTGGCTTCGTGGGACGCGCTGGACGACACCGGGCAGGAGCGCCTGCGCGCGGCCCTCGGCCGCACGGCGAAGCGGGCGGCGGAGCGGTACCGGGAGCTGCTGGGGCAGTTCGCCGCCGAGTACCCCGAGATCCGGTTCTGGGTCGCGGTCGAGGACGGCCGTGCGACGCGCAAGGCGCTGGCGCGACTGGAGGACGTCCTGCGCGACACCACCACGGACCTGACGCCGGACGTGCGGCTCACGGAGCTGGCGGGGGTGTACCGGGGTGCGTTGCGGCGTCCGCTGGTGAAGCCGGCCGAGGTGCCGGGCGACGTTCGGATTCCGGCGCTGGCCGAGGCGTACGTGGATCCGCGGTTCCAGGTCGTGGCCGATGTCGACCGGGCGTGGGCGCCGTCGTTGCTGGCGGCGTGGGACGACGTGCCGGTCCGTGACGACCTGTACGCCTACCTCGCGGGTCACCTGACGTCACCGCGGGCGGTGTCCGCTCCCCTGCTGGTGCTGGGTGATCCGGGGTCGGGCAAGTCGGTGTTCACGGAGATGCTGGCGGCGCGGTTGCCCGCGTCGGACTTCGCCGTGGTGCGGGTGGAACTGCGGTGCGCCCCGGCCGGCTGCACCCTGGAGGAGCAGATCGAGCACGGCCTGCGCACGTTGCTGCACGAGCAGGTGAGCTGGGCGGAGTTCTGCCGCACCACGGGCGGTGCGCTGCCGGTGGTGGCGCTGGACGGGTTCGACGAGCTGCTGCAGGCGACCGGGGTGAACCAGACCCGCTACCTGACGACGATCGCGGCCTTCCAGCAGCGGCTGGAGGACATGGGCAGGCCGGCTGTGTTCGTGGTGACGAGCCGGATGAGCGTGTGCGCGGGGCTGGAGCTGCCCGGGGACACGCACGTGGTGCGGCTGATGCCGTTCGACGACGGCCAGGTGCGCGCCTGGCTCGATGTGTGGAACGCCGCCAACCGCCCCCTGCCCGCCGAGACCGTGCTGCGCTACCCCGACCTCGCCTCACAGCCGCTGCTGCTGTTGATGCTGGCGTTGTACGACGCGGTGGACAGCACGTTCCAGCGCGACCACCTGCGGCTGAGCCGCGCCCAGCTGTACGGACGGCTGCTGGCGAGGTTCGCCGAACGCGAGGTCACCAAGACCGCGGCGGACCGGTCCGGGGCCGACCTGGCGGAGGACGTCGAGTTCGAGCTGGACCGGCTGTCGGTGGTGGCACTGGCGATGTTCAACCGGGGCGTGCAGTGGGTCGCCGAGCACGACGTGACCGCGGACCTGGCGCAGTTGCTCGGCGTCGACTCCCCGCAGCGGATGAAGGGGACGCGCACTCCCCTGTCGGCCGGTGAGACGGTGCTCGGGCGCTTCTTCTTCGTGCAGCGCACGGAGTCCATCCGCGAGGACCGGACCACGCTGCGCACCTACGAGTTCCTGCACGCGACGTTCGGCGAGTACCTGGTGGCGCGGTTCGTGTGGAACCGGCTGACCGAGCTGCGGCGGATGGACGAGGCACGTCCCAAGCGCAAGGTCATGACCGACGACACCGAGCTGTACTCGGTGCTGTCGTTCGCCGCGCTGACGTCGAGCAAGCCGGTGCTGGACTTCCTGAAGGAGTTGGCGGCCGGCTCCGACCGGGACGGGTTGTTCGCACTCGTGGCGCAGCAGCTCTACTGGAGGGACCGGTCGCGAACCTCGCGCGGCACCTACCTGCCGCACCTGCTGACCGACTCGGTGCGGGACGCGAAGTACTCGCTGAACCTGGTCGTGCTGGCGTTGGTGCTGCGCGGGAAGTGCTACTCCGACGAGCTCGCGCTGGAGGTGGACGACTGGCGGCGGCTGACGCTGTTCTGGAAGTCGCGGCTGCCGTCGAACGAGTGGGCGGGCGTGGTGCTGTGGCTGTGGGTGGAGCGGGACGCCGAGCGGCACTTCTCCGTGTGCCTGAACCGCCGCGAACGCGAGCTTCAGGCGGAGTGGTTGCTGATGGCGGAGCCGTACGTGACCTTGGACGAGGTCGCCATGACGTTGCGGGACGCGGTGACGCCACTGGCGTCCGAGCACGGTATCCAGGTGACGGCGGCGCTGGTCGCCCTGATGGCCACACCGGTGGACAAGTGCCTGCCCGCGCTCCAGCGGCTGCACGAGGCCGACGGGGGCGGCGAGGTGTTCAGGCGTGAGTTCTACCTGCGGCTGGGCACCGGAGGGAACGACACCGAGCTTGTGCGGCTTTTCGGGTTGCCGGATGTCATCGACGACATCGGGGTCGTGGTGGAAGGGCTGCTGCGGTTCCACGAACGCGGGGGTGACAGGGCCTTGCTCACGTTCTACCTGAGCGGGCTTTCCGTTGCGGGGCTGCGGCCTGATCTGCTCACGCGGGCCAGGCGGGCGGCGGAGACTCTGGGCGTCCAGTTGAAGTGGTGAGCTCCACGGCCAGTGCCGCCAGCTCCCCCTCGGTCAGGTCCCTCTCCCCCACCCGCCGCAACAACTCGCTGCGCGAGCACACCACGACGGCACCGGGCCGCCGTCCCAGCTCCGCGGCCGCCACGATCTCCGGCGAGCCGTTGTGCACGACCAGGATCGGGTCGGGCGTGTCGGTGTAGAGCAGGCGCTCGATGTCCCGTCCGGTGATGGCCATGCTCAGTCTTGTACGGCTCGGGCGTAGCGGGCCGCAAGAGAGCGAACGTGTGCCACGAGCTCGGGTGGTGAGGTGACCTCGAAGTCGAGGCCGAGCATGCCCACCCAGACGGCGAGGGTCTCGACGGAGTCGGAGCCGGTCACGAAGACGCAGGTGCTGTCGTCGACGGCTTCGACGGTGCCGATGGAGGCGTTGATGCGGGCGGCGACGACGTCGGCCGGCGCGTGGACTAGGACGCGGGCCTGCACGCGCCAGGCGGCCTGGCTGGCGCGTGCGGCGACGTAGGTGGTGGCGTCGAAGTCCCGTGGGGTGAAGCGGGGGCCGTGCGGGGGCTGGGGCGGGGTGATGCGGTCGACGCGGAAGCTGCGCCAGTCCTGCTTGTCGGCGTCCCAGGCGACGAGGTACCAGCGGCGGCCCCAGTTGACGAGGCGGTGGGGTTCGACGCGGCGGCGGGTGGGGACGCCGTCGTGGGAGCTGTAGTCGAAGCGGAGGGTGTCGCTGTCGCGGCAGGCGGCGGCGAGGGTCGAGAGGAGTTCGGGGTCCAGGGCCGGTGCCGGGGTGTCGCGGGGCACGGACTCGACCTGTTCGAGGGCGGAGACGCGGTGGCGCAGCCGGGAGGGCAGGACCTGTTCGAGCTTGAGCAGCGCCCTCAGGGAGACCTCTTCGAGGCCGGTGACGGCGTTGGTGCGCAGGGCCGCGGCGACGGCGACGGCCTCGTTGTCGTCGAGGAGCAGGGGTGGGAGTTCGGCTCCGGCGCCGAGGCGGTAGCCGCCGAACGTGCCGGTGGTGGCGTTGACCGGGTAGCCGAGCTCGCGCAGCCGGTCGACGTCGCGGCGGACGGTGCGGGGGCTGATCTGCAGTTCGTCGGCGAGTTCGCTGCCCTGCCAGTCGCGGCGGGACTGCAGCAGGGCGAGCAGGCGCAGCAGCCGGGCCGAGGTCTCCAACATGGACCCACACTTTAGGACAGTTCCTGTCCCCAACGCGCGGTGGTGAGCCGCGGTGAGGTGTACGTGGGCAAGATCCAGGTCATCCGGGGGCATGCCACAGTGGGTCGAAGCGGGTGTCTGGGGACTGGCGGGCGGCGGCGCGCTCGTGGTGGGGGCGCTCGTCGCCTGGTTCGTGCGGGTGCCGCGGGACGTGGTCGCCGTGGTGATGGCGTTCGGTGCCGGGGTGCTGATCGCGGCGGCGTCGTTCGAGCTGGTGGACGAGGCGGAGAGGACCGGTGGCCTGCTCCCGACCGCGGCCGGGTTCCTGGGCGGGGCGGTGGCGTACGTGCTGGCCAACGTCCTGCTCGCCCGGTACGGCGCGCGGCACCGCAAGCGCAGCACCGATCAGCCGACGGAGTCCGAGCAGGCCGGCAGCGGCACGGCGATCGCGGTCGGCGCGCTGCTCGACGGCGTGCCGGAGTCGGTGGTGCTGGGCGTGTCGTTGCTCGGTGGTGGCGGCGTCGGCGTGGCGATGCTCGCGGCGGTGGTCATCTCGAACGTGCCGGAGGGGCTCTCCAGCGTGGCGGGCATGAAACAGGCGGGGCGCGGGCCGAGGTACGTGTTCGGGGTGTGGGGTGTGATCGCGGTGGCGAGCGGGGTGTCGGCCGCACTGGGCAACCTGCTGCTCGACGGCGCCTCGCCGCAGCTCGTCGCCGTGATCACGGCGGTGGCGGCGGGGGCGATCCTGGCGATGGTCGCGGACACGATGATCCCCGAGGCGTTCGACCGCGCCCACCTCTACACGGGACTGTGCACGACGGCGGGGTTCCTGACGGCGTTCGTGGTGGAACGCCTCGGCTAGAAGTGTGCCGCGGAGCTAGGCGCGCCAGACCGTGGCGCCGCGGGTCTCGGTGCTCTCCAGCGTCAACGGCACCGGCACCTCGTAGCGGGCCAGCGCCGTGAACCGGCCGGGCGGCAGGTGCGCGCGGTCGGGGTCGCCGAGCAGCACCAGCGCGCCCCGTGCGGCGGCCCTGGCCAGGAACGGCAGCACGAGCGCGGTGATCTCGCCGTCGTAGAACACGTCTCCCGCCAGCACGACGTCGGCGCCGTGGGCGTCGCTGTCGAGCTGGTCGCCGCCGAGCGTGGCGACGGTGACGCCGTTGGCCGCGGCGTTGAGCCCCACGGCGGTCAGGGCGAGCGGGTCGATGTCGTTGGCCGTCACCGAGTCGGCGCCGGCCAGCGCGGCGGCGATCGCGACGAGACCGGAGCCGGACGCCAGGTCGAACACCTTCTTGTCGCGCACCAGGCCCGCGTGGTCGAGCAGGTGCCGTGCCAGGGCCTGGCCGCCCGCCCACGGGAACGCCCAGAACGGCGGCTGGTCGTGGCGGGTGAGCTCCCACAGGTCCATCGCCTCGGCCGCGCTGTGCAGCGACACCTCCGGCACCAGCGGCACGGGCGTCAGCGTCGTGTGGGCGAGCACGAAGTCGGTGAGCGTGGGCGCGGACATGACGGAGAAGCCTACGGGCAGGCCGGAGGCCCGCCGCAGAGGCGAAAGGCCTCGCGCGCGGTCACATGCCGCCCGCGACCCGCAGGATCGCGCCCGTCGTGTACGAGGCCTCGTCGGAGAGCAGCCACGCGATGGCGTTCGCGATCTCGCCGGCCTCGCCGGGACGTCCGAGCGGGATGCGGGAGGCGACGCGGTCGGGGCGGTCGGGCACACCGGAGAGCCGGTGGATGTCGGTGCGCACGGTGCCGGGCTGCACGCAGTTGACCCGGATCCCGCTCGGCGCGAGCTCCTTGGCCAGGCCGATCGTCAACGCGTCCACGGCGGCCTTGGTGGCGGCGTAGTGCACGTACTCCCCCGGGCTGCCCAGCGTCGCCGCCCCCGACGACACGTTCACGATCGACCCGCGGGTCATCCGCCGCGCCGCCTCCCGCGCGACGAAGAACGCGCCGACGACGTTGACGTCGACCACGCGGCGCAGGTGCTCGGTGCGCAGCTGGGCGAGCGGCCCGACCGGGGAGGTGACGCCGGCGTTGTTGACCACGCCGGTGACGTCCTCGCCCGCCGCGTCGAACAAGCGCGCCACGTCGTCCTCGTCGGTGGTGTCGGCGCGCACGGCGAGCACCCCGAGTTCCTTCTCGAGCAGCCGCGCCTCGTCCTCGGCCTGGCGGTAGCCGATCACGACGCGGTGGCCGTCGCGCACGAGCCTGCGGGCGGTCGCGGCACCGATGCCCCGGCTTCCCCCGGTGATCACCGTTGTCATGCCGCCACCCTAACTTCGGGACCGGCACCGGCTGGTGGGGCGCGCGAACGCGGTGGTATCCCGGCGAGGACCCACCGCACTTCCACCCTGGGGCCGGAAGGGGTTAGAGCTGACCGAACCGCACGACCGCGACGAACACCGCCAGCGCGAACAACACGGCGTTGATCGGCAGCGTGGCCTTCTCGCCGCGCCGCAGGTGCGTGACCGCCGCCCCGGCCTGCACCACCGCGAGGCCCGCCGCGGCGATCGGGGTCAGGACCGGCGCGACGCCGGTGAGCCACGGCAGCACCAGGCCGAGCGCGCCCGCGACCTCGACCGCGCCGATGCCCTTGACCTGACCGGACGTGAAGTCCCCCGCCCACGCCATGCGCGGCTCAGCGAGCAGGTCCTGTTTCGTCTTCGCCAGCTTGGTGAAGCCCGCCATGAGGTACAGGGCGGCCAGAACACCCGACACGATCCACACCACGACGTTCATGACCGGAAACCTAGTGATTCGGACGGCGATGTCCTACATCACACCCGACCGAGTAAGGGTGTCCTTACTCATCACCCGAACGGCCCTATAGAGTGTGCAGATGAGGTGCTCGATACTCTCCGACTTCGCGGGCGAACCGCTGGCCGGCACGGCCGCGACCGCGACGGCGTGGCTGTGCCTGGAGCAGCCCGGCCCGTGGGGCCGCGACGCGCTGACCGAGAGCCACCTCGACCCGGAACTGGGTGCCGAGCTGCAGCGCCGCGCCGACGGCACCGGGGTGCGCATCCTGCTGATCCGCCGCCCCGGCAAGCACGCCGACGACCACGTGCCCGCACGCCGCCGCCTGTACCTGGCCTCGACGAAGCCCGGTGGATCATGGCTGGAACAGGCCGATCTCGCCTCGCCGGAGGAGGCCCTCGAGCTCGACTTCGCGGCACTGGGCGCGGGCCGTTCCACCGCGTTCGGCACGCCGGTCGACGATCCGCTGCTGCTGGTCTGCACGAACAGCAAACGCGACGTCTGCTGCGCCCTGTACGGCCGTCCGATCGCCACCGCGCTGAACCTGTGGGAGTGCACCCACACCGGCGGTCACCGCTTCGCGCCCACCGGCGTGCTGCTGCCCACCGGTCACCTGTACGGGCGACTCGACCACCGTTTGGCGCAGCGCGTCGTCACGGAGGGCATCGTCGCCGACCGGTGCCGGGGCCGCTCCTGCTTCACCCCCCGGGGTCAGGTCGCCGAGGTCGCCGTGCGGCAGCAGATCGGGGAGACCCGCGACGTGCTCACCGTCGTGGCCGAGACCGGGGACTCCGCGACGGTGCGGCACGCCGACGGCCGCGAGTGGCGGGTGGCGCTGACCGAGAAGTCCGTGCCGCCGCGGCCGGCGAGCTGCGGCAAGTCCCCCGACGTCGCCATCGCGCTGGTGGCGACGGCGATCGACGAGCTGGTGCGCGTCTGCCGCTGAACGCCGGGGGTGACGGGCCGCCGCCCGGCCGCCCCTGCCGCCCGACGAGACCTCCGGGCCACGGCCTAGGCTCGGCCGGGTGCCCAGGCTGATCCACCTCAACGGTCCCACCGGCGTCGGCAAGTCCACGATCGCCGCCCGCTACGCCGCCGACCACCCCCGCACGCTCAACCTCGACGCCGACGAGATCGTCCGGCTGGTCGGCGCGTGGGAGGACGACTTCTCCGGCGCGGTGAACCTGGTGCGCCCGCTGGCGATCACGATGGCGACCACGCACCTGCGCTCCGGTCACGACGTCGTCATGCCGCAGCTGATCACCGACCGCTCCCAGAGCGACGCGTTCGCCCGGGCGGCGGCGTCGGCGGGCGCCGAGTACGTCGAGTTCGTGCTGCTCGCCTCGCCCGAGACCACGATCGACCGGTTCCAGGCGCGCGAGCACCACATCGACCGGGCCGTCGAGGCCATGGGCGGGGTGGCGGTCATCCGCCGCATCCACACCCACCTCGCCGCCTACCTCACGCCCGACTCGGTCGTCGTCGACACCGACACCGCCGACGTGGAGCGCACCTACGAGGCGCTGCTGGCGGCCCTGTCAGCCTGACTCCGCCGGACGCCGCGGCACGGCGGCGGTGTTCGGCGCGGTCGCGGAGAACACGCCGATCCCCAGCGCGTACGGGTCGTCAAGGCCCACCGTCTCGAGCGTCTCGGCCGGCAGGGCGAGCAGCGAGATGGCCACCCCGAGGAAGTAGGCGTCGAGCAGGCCGGTGTCGCGCACGGTCGAGGGCAGGCCCGCGGCCTGCTGCAGGGCTGCGGCGGCCTCGGCGTTGGCGAGCACCATGCCCGACAGCGCCGCCCGCACCCCCGGACGGCGCACGGCCTCCAGGTAGAGCTCGACCATCGCGAGCATCTGGGTCGGGTCGTCGGCGACCGCGCGGCGCAGCAGGGCCGGGTAGAGCTCGGCGACGTCGCTCGCGGTGACGTCGGGCGGGGTGGTCTCGCGCAGGCGCTGCACGGCGGCCTGGTGCAGGGAAGTCATGCGGGCCGCGCAGGCGGTGAGGATCGCCTCGCGGGTCGGGAAGTAGTTCTTGGTGGTGCCGAGGGGGACGCCGGCCTCGCGGTCGATCGCGCGGTGGGTCAGGCCCCGGCCGCCGTCCACCGCGAGGATCTGGATCGCGGTGTCGCACAGAAGATCACGACGGCTCACGGTCCGGGACACTAGCAAGATCACCGCCGGTCCGGCGTGCCGGGGCGAACGCGCTGGTCCCGGCGGTGGCGGTGACGGTCCCGCGTTCGAGCACGAGGAACAGGCCGCACACGCAGCGGACGTAGGCGACGGTGCCGTGCCGGGAGACGGCGGAGGTGGCGGGCCAGTGGCAGGCGGGGCAGGTGGCGATCATGGATCCCAGCGTGCTGTCATGGTCTAGTGCATTTCAACCCTTACGGCGGGGCGGCGGCGGAACTCGCCGCGAAGCTGGTCAACGCCGACCCGGCACTGCCCCTGCTCGACGTGCTGAAATCGTCGGACTACAAGCCCCTGGGCTCGCTCGACGCACGTCAGGAACGTGACGTACGAGACTGGGTCGAGCGGCTGCGGCAGGTGTTCCGCGAGCCCACCGTCGAGCTGCTCAACGACCTGCTCGCCCGCTCCTCGACCACGCACTACATCTCCACGCACGACGGACGCGCCCCGCACCTGCACTACGCCCGCGAGGACGCGCCGACCGACGTGCGCGTGAAGGCCTACACCGCCGCGGGCATGGCGGCGTTGTTCTGCGAGGACGCCGGGCGCATCGGCGTCTGCGGGCGCGACGGCTGCGACACGGTGTTCGTCGACACCAGCCGCAACGGCAAGAGGCGCTTCTGCTCCACCAAATGCGCCAACCGCGTCGCCGTCGCCAACCACCGCACGAGGACGACCGCGGCGCTCAGCCGGTCACGTTGAGCAGCCGCCGCGGCCGGTAGTTGTCCGTCGCGGAGATCCCGTAGCGCAGCACGCGGTACGTGGTGCCGTAGGTGCTGCGCTGCTCGTAGGCGTGATACGCCGTCCTGTACGGGTCGGCCCACTTCTCGAAGATCACCACGTGCCGTCCGTCGGCGGTGTCACCGGTGGTGTTGACGACGATGTCGCCCCACCGCAGGTCGGCCATCGCGATCGGCGCGGAGTGCAGCCGGTCCGCGAGGTCGATGGTGATCTTGCCCGGCGCGTCGATCCTCGCCGCCATCGACACGTAGCCGGAGCAGTCCTGCCGGTACCCCTGCAACCCCACGCTCTGGCTGTAGGGCACCGGTCCCCCGCCCGGCCCCGCCGTCAGCCACGACTTCGCGCGGGCGATCACCTCGGCGCGCGACACCTGCGGGTAGGCGTGCGCGGGTGCCGTCGACACCAGGGTCGTGCTCACCGCGACCAGGACCGCGGCGGCCATCGCGAGGACTCTCATGTGTGCTTCTCCCATTCCGTAGATCACCAGCGGGCGCTTAGGGTCGGCCCATGGAGCCGTCAGAGCTGTCGGAGCTGTGTTTCGCGGGCGTCGCCGCACAGGCGCGCGCCGTGCGATCCGGTCAGGTGAGCGCGCGGGAACTGGTCGCGGAACACCTGCGCCGCATCGAGCGGATCGACCCGGGGCTCAACGCGTTCCGCCTGGTCTTCGCCGACCAGGCCCTCGAGGAGGCGGCACGGCTCGACGCCCGCGGCTCCGGGGACCTGCCGTTGCGGGGCGTGCCGATCGCGGTCAAGGAGGACATCGCGATCGCGGGCCTGCCCACGACCAAGGGCACCAACGCCGCCCGCACCCCGCAGCCGGCCGATTCCGCGATCGTGGCCCGGCTGCGCGCGGCCGGAGCGGTGGTCATCGGCCGCACCCGCATGCCCGAACTGGGGCTGTGGCCCCACACCGAGAGCTCCTGGGCGGGCCCGACGCGCAACCCGTGGTCGCCGACCCACTCGCCCGGCGGATCGAGCGGAGGCTCGGCCGCCGCGGTGGCGGCAGGACTCGCCGCCGCGGCGATCGGCACCGACGGGGCCGGATCGATCCGCATCCCGTCGGCCGTCACGGGCCTGTTCGGGCTCAAGCCCCAGCGCGGCCGCGTCTCGCTGTCCCCCGAACCGCAGATGCTCGGCGGACTCGTCGTGGCCGGGCCGATCACCCGCACCGTGCAGGACTGGGCGCTGGTCGCCGACCAGATCCGCGGCGCCGCCCCCGGTGACGCGCACGTCGCCCACCCGCCGCGCACGAGCTTCACCCAGGCCGCGCGCACGGACCCGGGCAGGCTGCGGATCGGAGTGTCGCTGCGGCCGTGGGGTCCGGGCATCACCATCGACGGCGAGGTCCGCGACGCCGTGCAGGACACCGCCGCGCTGCTCACCGACCTCGGCCACGACGTGGTGCGCCTGGACCCGCCGATGCGCGATGTCACCGCCTCGACCCGGTTCGCCGTGCGCTACCTGCACAACGCCCACCTGGCCCGCACCGGCATGGAGTTCCCGGACCTGGTCGAGCCCCGCACCCGCGCGGTCGGCGAGCTGGGCCGCCGGGTGCCGCGCGGGGTGGCGCGGTGGGCGTGCGGTGGCGACGCCGACCTCACCGCGTACGCGAACCGGATCTTCACCTCGGTCGACGTGCTGCTCACCCCGGCGCTGACCCGCCCGCCGATCCGCGTCGGCGAGTGGGACGGCCGCGGCGCGTTCACGGCGTTGCTCGCGGCCTCGCACTACACGACGTTCCTGCCGCTGTGGAACATCACCGGCAACCCCGCCGCCTCGGTCCCGGCGGGCCGCACGTCGCAGGGACTGCCGCTCGCGGTGCAGCTCGTGGGCCGCCAGCACGACGAGTGCACGCTGCTGTCGGTGTCCGCCCAGCTCGAGCGCGCCCGGCCGTGGGCGGACCGGATCCCCTCCGGCCTCGATCATGCGAACTAGGATATTACGACTACGTACTATCCGAGGTGGGATCGGTCAGAAGCCGCGGCGGGACAACTCGTCGAGCAGTTCCCGGTCGGCGACGTGGCGGGACTTGATGTGGTCCAGGTAGTCGGCGAACGCGTCGGGCTGCAGACCGCGTAGTTGCGCGAGCCATTCCACGACCAGGTCCTGCTCCTCGATCCCCCGCCGCGCCAGCTCGACCTCGACGATGCGCCGGTAGACCTCGACCGCGAGCCGGCTGCCGTCCTGCACGAGATGCTGCACCAGCTCCGCGCGCAACGGCGGCCAGTCGTCGGTGTGCACGACCAGGGCCCGCGCCTTGAGGTAGACGTCGAGGTTCGGGCGCAGGAAGAACGCCTCCCGGCACACCTGCACCGCCCGCCCGGGCGAGCCGCGGCGCAGGTGCTCCTCCACGGCGAGGTCGATCAGCCGCAGCGCCGCGCCCCGGCCGCCGACGGCCCGCAGGCCTCGCTCCACCCACTCCAGGGCTTCGTCGGAGCGGTCGTTGTCGCGCAGCACGGTCGCGACCTGGAGGTAGTGCCAGCCCGAGGACAGGTCCTTCGACAGCACGAGCAGCTGCAGGTCGACGTCCTCGGTGTACTCGGCGAGCTCCTCCATGACGCGCAGCAACGCCCAGCGGGCGCGGTCGTAGCGGCCGGTCTCACCGAACCCGATCACCGGCAGCGGCTCGAACAACGCCACCGCCCGCTCCCGGTAGGTGGCCAGTCCCTCGTCGTCGAGCGCGCGGGCATAGGCGGCGAGGCTGACGTCGGGCGCCTCGGGGTGGTGCAGCTGCAGGTCGAGCAGCCAGTCGGCGAGCCGCCGCGGGTCGGGGGCGGTCTCGGCGCAGGCTCGGGCGTGGGTGGTCAGGACGCGGTGGGCCAGTTCGGCGAGCTCGACGCGGTGCCGGCGGCTGGCGGCGACCCCGTCGGCCAGCTGGGTGACGATCTCCTCGATCAGGGCGACGAGCCGCGGGCCGGGGTCGGTGACGAGCAGGGACTGCAGTTCGACCGACACCGCCGTCAGGGCCTGCCAGCGGGCGGGCCAGGCAGCGTCGTCCGCCTCGTCGTCGGCCTCGACGAGCGCGGAGGCGACGGTGGCGGGCAGCGAGTCCATTCACAACATCATTCCCGTGTCACCCGGTCGAGTGCCACCGATGTCCCCCGTACGATTTAAGGTTCACCCTCCGTGGCGGATCGCCTACAGTTCGGCCAGCTTGCGGGCCAGCACGGCGCGTTCGCGTTCGTTGCCGCAGAGACGAACGGCCTGCTCCAGCGCGGTGCGGGCCTCGTCGACGCGGCCCAGGCGGCGCAGCAACTCTCCGCGCACACCCGGCAGCTGGTGCGAGTCCTTGAACGCGTCGCTGCCCGCGAGGGAGTCGACGAGCGGCAGGGCGGCGGCGGGCCCCTGGGCCATCGAGACGGCGACCGCGCGGTTGAGGTCCACGACCGGGGACGGGGCGAGACGGCCCAAGCCGTCGTAGAGGGCGACGATGCGGACCCAGTTCGTCTCCTGCACCGAGGACGCCAGCGCGTGGCACTCCGCGATCGCGGCCTGCAGCCCGTAGTAGCCGTACCCGCGGCCGGCGTCGGTGGCCTTGGCGAGCGCGGCGCGGCCGCGGGCGATGGCGGAGCGGTCCCAGCGACGCCGGTCCTGTTCCTGCAGCAGCACGGTCTCGCCGTCGGGGCCGCGGCGGGCCGGGAACCGCGCGGCGGTCAGTTCGAGCAACGCGAGCAGGCTGTGCACCTCGGGTTCCTCGGGCATCAGCCGCGACAGGATCCGGGCGAGCCGTTGCGCCTCGCCGGCGAGGTCGAAGCGGATGACCTCGTCACCGGAGCTGGCGGAGGAACCCTCGGTGAAGATCAGGTAGACCACGCTGAGCACCTGCGCCAGGCGCGCGGGCCGTTCGCTCACCGGCGGCACCTCGAACGGCACCCCCGCCGCCCCGAGGGTCTTCTTGGCCCGCGTGATGCGCGCCTGCACCGTCGCCGTCGGCACCAGGAACGCCCGCGCGATCTCGTCGCTGGTCAGACCGCCGATCACGCGCAACGTCAGCGCCACCCCGGCCTCCCGCGACAGCACCGGGTGGCAGGAGGTGAACATCAGGGCGAGGGTGTCGTCGTCGATCTGGTCCGGGTCCCACAGCACGTCGTCGGGCGCGGGACCGGGTTCAGCGCCGGTGAGCGCGCCGCCTTCGGGCAGGTGGTGAGCCATGGCCGCGTACTTCTCGTCGCGGGCGCTGCGGCGGCGGAACGCGTCGATCGCGCGGCGCCGGCCGACGGTGAGCAGCCAGCCCGCCGGGTTGTTCGGCACACCCTCGCGCGGCCACGTCACCAGCGCTTCGGCGAGGGCTTCCTGCGCGAGGTCCTCGGCGAGGGCGAAGTCGCCGGTGTAGCGGGTGAGCGCACCGATGATCCTCGCGGAGTCGATGCGCCACACCGCGGCTACGGCCTTGCGTCCCGTGGGGTCGCTCATGGCGCCCAAAGTAGTTCAGGCGCGGAAACTCAGAGCTGGCCGGTGGACTCTCGCCACGCCCGTTCCTTCTTGATCCACTCGTTGTCCTGCGGGAACTCGTCGATCGTCGGCACGCGGCGGATCTCGGTCTTGAACCCGGCGGCGGTCATCGGGGTGCGCTTGGCCCACTCGATCGCGTCCTGGATGGTGGGGACGTTGATCAGGTAGAAGCCGTTGAACAGCTCCTTGGTCTCCCCGTACGGGCCGTCGGTGACCACGGGAGGCTCGGAGGAGAAGTCGACGACCACGCCCTCCTCGGCCGGCGCGAGGCCTTCGGCGGCGACGAGGACGCCCGCGTTGATGAGCTCCTCGTTGAACCGGCCGACGGTCTCGAGCATCTGGTCGAAGTCGATCTCGCCGAGGTTGCCCCAGGCCTCGTCGGAGGTCACGCGCCAGATCAGCATGAACTTCATGGTCAGTCTCTCCCGGGTGGTTCGTGCGGGTCCCTTGTGGACCCTTTCACGCCCAGGTCGAACGGGCGGGTGCTTCGATCGACACGCGCCCGGAAAAAATCTGGAACTTTCTGTTTCCGCTGGTCACACAGAGGAGCGGCCCACCCCGGTGATCGGGGTGGGCCGCTCGCGGGTGGTGCTCAGAGCCGTTCGTCGGGCTGGTGCAGCGACCGGGGCTGCTCCGCCTCCAGCTCCGGGACCGGGGACGGCGCGGCCACCGGACGCGGCGGGGTGCCCAGCGGGCCGGGCACCTCCTGACGCGCCACCGCCTCCGCGGCGGCGACGGCCTCCGCGACCTTCGGGTCCGACTTGAGGTCGAACCACGCGGCGACCGACTCGTCGTCGTCCTCGGGCTTGGGCCGCTCGGTGTCGTCGGCCGGTGCCTCGTAGCGGAACACGCCGTCGTCACCGGGTGCGCCGAGCATGCGGGCGAACCCTTCGAGGGCCTTGCCGTAGTCGGACGGGATCATCCAGACCTTGTTCGCGTCGCCCTGCGCCATCTGCGGCAGCGTCTGCAGGTACTGGTAGGCCAGCACCTCCGGGGTGGGCTTGCCGTCCTTGATCGCACCGAAGACCTTCTCGATGGCCTTGGCCTGACCCTGGGCCTGCAGGTAGCGGGCGGCGCGCTCACCCTGCGCGCGCAGGATCTGCGACTGCCGCTCACCCTCGGCCGACAGGATCGCGGCCTGCTTGGCACCCTCCGCGGCGAGGATCTGCGACTGCTTCTGGCCCTCGGCGGTCTTGATCGAGGACTCGCGCTGGCCCTCGGCGGTGAGGATCATGGCGCGCTTCTCGCGGTCGGCGCGCATCTGCTTCTCCATCGAGTCCTGGATGGAGGGCGGCGGGTCGATCGACTTGAGCTCGACGCGGGCCACGCGCAGGCCCCAGCGGCCGGTGGCCTCGTCCAGCACACCGCGCAGCTGGCCGTTGATGTGGTCGCGGGAGGTCAGGGTCTCCTCGAGGCTCATGCCGCCGACGAGGTTGCGCAGCGTGGTGATGGTGAGCTGCTCGACACCGACGATGTAGTTGGAGATCTCGTACACCGCCGAGCGCGGGTCGGTGACCTGGAAGTACACGACCGTGTCGATGGAGACGGTGAGGTTGTCCTGAGTGATCACCGGCTGCGGCGGGAACGACACGACCTGCTCGCGCAGGTCGATGCGGGCGCGCACCTTGTCGATGAACGGGACCATGATGTTGAGGCCGGGTGCCGCGGTGGTGCGGAAACGGCCGAGGCGTTCGATGACGGCGGCCTGCGCCTGCGGGATGACCAGCACGGACTTGACGGCGATGGTCAGCACGAAGATCGCGATGACGGCGACGATCACGAGGGTGATCGGGTCCAACTCGGTTCACATCCTTCTTGGGTTCGCACCCAGGGGGTCACACCGCGGCGATGACGACGGCGGTGGCTCCCGAGATCTCGACAACGGTGACGGCTTCGCCTTCTTCGACCACGGACCCGTCGAGGGTGCGCGCGCTCCAGGTGTCGCCGCCGATCTTCACCTGCCCGCCGTGCTCGTCCACCTTCGTCACCGCGACGGCTCTGCTGCCCAGCAGCGCCTCGTGGTGCATCCGCACGTTCGACCCGAGCTGCAGCCGCTTCTTGAGCAGCGGCCGGGCCGTGACGATCAGGCCCAGCGACGAGGCCGCGAACACGAGCACGCTCACCAGGTCGGCGGCACCCAGTGCGGACACGCCCGCGGCGGCCAGCGCGGCGGCGCCGAGCATGACCAGCACGAAGTCACCGGAGAGAACCTCGGCGACGACGAGCAGTATCCCGACGATCAGCCAGATCAGCGCGGCCATGAGCCCATACATACACCAACGGGGACCACGCAGCGTGAAGATTCACCGTGCTGGGCCCCGGACCGTTGCGAAATCGATCATCCGGCGGTGCCGCGACCACGCGGCGCCGTTCGCGCAGCCGGTGACGTGGGCCTTTCGCGAGTGCGCTGCGCGCGGGTCAGTCCTGGGGCACGGTGACGAAGTCGATGAGCCGTTCGACGGCGCCGAGCAGGTCGGACTCGATGTCCTTGTAGCTGCTCACGGCGCCCAGGACGCGCTGCCAGCCCTCCCACGTCTCGCCCCAGCCGAGCCGGGCGCACACGCCGGTCTTCCAGTCGGTGCCCCGCGGCACGCTCGGCCAGGCCTCGATCTTGACGGCCGCTGGTTTGACGGCCTGCCAGATGTCGACGTAGGGGTGGCCGGTGACCAGCACGTTCTCGTCGGTGATGCCGTCGACGATGCGCTGTTCCTTGGAGCGGGCGACGAGGTGGTCGACCAGGACGCCGAGGCGGCGGTGCGGGGCGGGGCCGAACTCGGTGACCAGGCGCGGGAGGTCGTCGACGCCGTGCAGGGGTTCGACGACGACGCCCTCGACGCGCAGGTCGTGGCCCCAGACGCGTTCGACGAGCTCGGCGTCGTGCTTGCCCTCGACCCAGATGCGGCTGGCCTTGGCGGTCTGCGCGCGCAGCCCTTCGACGCGCACCGAACCCGACGCGCTGGTCCGGGGCTTCTGCGCCTGCGGCATCGGCTTGACGAGGGTGACGGGCTTGCCGTCGACGAGGAACCCGGCGGGGTTGAGCGGGAACAGCCGGTGGCGGCCGTGGCGGTCCTCCAGCACGACCTGGCCGTACTCGAACTTCACGACGGCCCCGCAGAAGCCGCTGGCGGGGTCCTCGACGACGAGGCCGGGTTCGGCCGTGATCTCGGGGACCTTCTTGCGCTTCGGGTTCGACAGGACGTCGCGGCCGTAGTCGTGGGAACGCACGCACGGAACCCTAGCGCGGCGATCACCGCGCCGGTGCACCCGTGCACGGCACCAGCCCTCGTTCTTGACTGGAAATCAAGACGGTCCTAGCGTTCGTCTCCATCAGCTCTTGATCGCGAGTCAAGAAAGTCGGATGGGGTGGGCAATGGACACTTCGGCGGAGAAGGACAGCCCTGCCGCGGCGGTGCGGCGGGACGTGTGGTTCGAGTCCGGCGGCGTGCGGTGCGCGGCGTGGCTGTACGTGCCGGCGGCGGACGGCGGGCCTCGGCCGCTGGTGGTCATGGCGCACGGGCTGGGTGCGGTGCGGGAGTGGCGGCTGGACGCATTCGCGCAGCGGTTCGCCGCGCAGGGGTGGGTGGTGCTGGTGTTCGACTACCGGTACCTGGGGGCCAGCGAAGGAACTCCTCGTCAGTTGCTCGACATCGGCGACCAGCTCGACGACTGGCGGGCGGCGCTGGCCTACGGCCGGTCGCTGCCGGAGGTCGACCCGGACCAGGTCGCGGTGTGGGGGACCTCGTTCGGCGGCGGGCACGTGCTGCGGGTGGCGAGCGAGGACCACGGCGTGGCCGCGGTGGTGGCCCAGTGTCCGTTCACCGACGGTCCGGCGTCGTTGCTCTCCCGCTTGCGGTCCGGCCCGGTGAGCATGATCGGGCTCGTCGTCGCCGCCGTCCTCGATGTCGTGGGGTCGGTGTTCGGGGCGAAGCCGGTGCTGGCCCCGGTGGTCGGGGTGTGGTGGATGCCCGCCTTCCTGGTGTCGCCGACCGCGATCGCCGCGGCGTCCAGGCTGATCCCGGCGGGGTCGCGGCTCTCGCCTCGCACCGCCGGGGTCCTGTCCCGCATCCCGGCCGTGGGCAGGGGGCTGTCCCCGACCGTCGAGACGGCCGGGGAGCCGTTCCGCCCCGGCGACACCGCTGTCGGCCGCGACACCATCTGGGGCGTCTTGACGGGCTCGGGCGGCGGTGACAGCGCCAACGCGATCGCGGCCCGGCTCGCGTTGCGGCTACCGCTGTACCGGCCGGGCAAGGACCTGCGCAAGATCGCCGCGGCGGCCCTGTTGTGCGTGTGCGACGACGACCGCGCCGCCCCCGCGCGCACCACGGCCCGCCTCGCGGCCGGGCGCGACCACGTCCAGGTCAACCACTACGACGGTGACCACTTCGACATCTACGTCGGTGACCTGTTCGAGCGCGCCGTCGCGGACCAGGTCCAGTTCCTCACGGCCCGGTTCACGGCCGCGGCGAGCCGGTAGCGCCCGCCGCGTCACCGGGAGTCGGCGGAACCCGGCACGGCGGCGATGCCACGGGCGCTGCGGACCAGCGTCTCGACGACGGCGCGATCGCCCTCGGCGTCGCCTGTGTGCGTCAGCATCCCTTCGACGACGAACACGCCGATCCGGGTCATCGCGTCCTGTTCGGCCTCCGGCACCCCCAACGCGGCCAGGTGCCACCGCAGGACCGCCTCGACCTGCGCGTGGAAGCCGTCGTGCCACACCCGCAGCGACTCCGACGCAGCGACCCTGGCGTGCACCGTCGTGATCAGCCGGTCTACCCGCCGCAGCTCGCCGACGGCCCACAGCAACTGCTCGACCGGCGGTTCGGCCGAGCGTTGCGCCACGCCGGCCAGGAACTGCGCGAACAGCGCGTCCAGGACGGCGACCAGTACCTCGTCCTTGTCCTTGAAGTACCAGTAGACGGTGTTGGAGGTCACCCCCGCCTCGCGCCCGATCCGCGCCACCGTCGTGGAGTCGTAGCCCTCGTCCACGAACAACCGCGTGGCCGCGGCGACGATCTCGCCGCGCTTCTCTTCCCGGTCCTGCGGGCGTCGGTTACGCGGCATCCCCTACCTGGCCAGATCGGTCGCGCTGGAACCCCACTGTAAGGGGGCACGGACGTCCCGGCGAGGCCGGGTGATCACCGCGCTAGCCGTAGAAGGGCTTGAAGGCGGCGAGCCACTCGTGGACGCGGTCGAGGTCGACGTCGGCGCCGTGCAGGTCGTAGCCGCCGTGCACGAAGTCGAGCCAGTCGACGGCCGGGTCGCCGACGCAGGCACGGGGGTCGATGGCGACGGGGCCGTGCGGGCCTTGCAGGACGTTGCCGGGGTGCATGTCGCCGTGCAGCAGCACGGGCGGGATGTCGTCCTCGGCGAGTTTGCGGGCGCGGTGGTGTTCGGTGGCGTAGTAGGTGCCGGTGCGGCGGGTCAGCACCGTTTCGAACAGGAAGTCGACGCGGGCTTTGAGGGGCGGGAAGCCCTTCGGGCTGGCCTGGTGCAGGTGCGGGACGACCTTGGCGGGCTCGGCGGCGGGGGTGCCGGGGTCGATGGTGTCGAGCAGCAGCGCGCCGCGGGTGAGGTCGGTGTCGAGGAGGCCGACCACGGCGGGGGTGGCGGCCCAGGCGGTGAGGGCGCGGGCCTCGTGCCGGGCTATGTCGTGGTCGGGGGTGAGTTTGAGGACCGCGGTGGTGCACCGGAACGTGGCGCCGGTGCCGCCGGGCATGTGCCGCACGACCGTGAGGTCCCAGCGGGCGGTGAGGGTGGCGAGGAGGTCGGGCAGCGCGTCGACCCAGGCGTTCACGTCGGTGCCGAAACGGCGGACCAGGCGGGCTCTGGCGTCCTCATCGATCACTCAACTCAGAGTAGCGAGTCCGCTCCCGACTGGCGGCGGAACTGGTAGTCGGCCAGGGCCGGGCGCCACAGCGCGTTGGCGTCGAAGCAGGTGGAGAGCAGTTTCAGGTCGGCGCCGTCGCCGGCGATGGCGACCTTGCCGTCGACGACCCATCGGCCCCACGGCAGCAGCGGCACGGGCCAGCCCGCGATGACGAGCCGGTCGCACACCAGGCGCTGCAGGCGTCCGCCGTCGTTGTCGACGACGACGGCGGGGGTGTCGAGGTCGAGGTCGCGGACGGTGGCGAGCGGGTAGCGGCGGACGCCGATGTCGCCGAGCGCGTCGGTGCCGGGACCGATGAGGTGCACGGGCCCGAAGCGCCGCGCCAGGCACGTCGCGGCCCGCGCGCCGAGACCGGCGGCGCCCACCACGACGATCCGTTCGAAATAGCTCATGTCACCGTGTCCCGCAGTCGCGATTCGACTGTTCACGCAGGTCAGAACGCTTTACAGAAGATAGGGGCACGATGATCGACACGTCAAACCCCGGCAGCGTCTCAACTGGGGCGTGGATCGATGGGCACCGAATGGATCTCCGATGGCGGCCACGCTCAGTAGGTGACGGTGATCGTGCGGGCGGGCCCGTCGGCCTCGATGGTGCCGCCGACGGGGATGACGACCTGCGTCAGCGGGCTGCTGTTGCCGACGAACGGCTTGGGTCGCGCCCGTCGTGCGGGTCGCGGGTGCTCGACGAGCGTGAGGCCGAACTCGGTCCTCAGGCGCCGCAGGCCCGGTTCGTGCGGCAGTGACGCGGCGGCGTCAGAACGCGGGCCAGGGGATGGCGGGCCAGTCACCGGAGGGCTCGGGGTAGACGCCGTCGGCGAGCAGTTTGTCGACGCGCTCCCCCACGGCCCGGACCTCGGCGCGGGTGAGGTGGTCGTGCAACGTCTCCCCCAGCTGCGAGTCGAGCGAGGACCGCAGGCGGCGCAGCGTCTCGACGACGGTGCCGGGCAGCGGTTCGCGGGCCCAGCCCCACAGCACGGTGCGGAGTTTGGGTTCGGTGTGCAGGCAGATGCCGTGGTCGACGCCGTGCACGGAGCCGTCGAGGGCGTGCAGGACGTGGCCGCCCTTGCGGTCGGCGTTGTTGACGACGACGTCGAAGGCGGACATCTCGGCGATGCGGGGGTGGTCGGCGTGCACGAGCACGGCGGGTTCGCCGAAGCGGTCGTGGGCGTGGAAGACGGGGATCCAGCCTGGTTCGACGTCGTCGGCGGCGACGATGTCGACGAGTTCGTCCTCCTCGCGGGTCTCGACCCACAGCTGGACCATGCCGCTGCCGAACGGGCCGGGGCGCAGCACGGTGGGCGGGACGAGGCCGAAGGACGCGGCGGAGATCAGGTAGGTGGCCACCTCGCGGCCGGCGAGCGTGCCGTCGGGGAAGTCCCACAGCGGCCGTTCGCCTCGCACGGGCTTGTAGACGCACTGGGCGTCGACGCCGTCCAACGAGATCTTGCAGAACAAGGTGGCGTTGGAGGCGTCGACCAGGCGTCCCTCGACCTCGATGCGGCCGTGTTCGAGCAGGTGCAGGGCCGCGGAGGTGTCCACGTCAGTCTTCTTCGGTGCGGCGGTAGCCGTTCTGCCGCGGGCAGATGTGGCCGTCCGCGTCGAGCGGTTCGGCGCACAGCGGGCACGGTTTGCGGCCGGCGTTGACGACGCGGTCGGCGCGTTCGGCGAAGGCCCGGGCGGCGGACGGCGACAGGAAGACCCGCACGGCGTCGGGGCCCTCCTCGGTGTCGTCGAGCACGACGGCCTCGTCGACCTCCTCCTCGGAGATCGCGAGCAGCTCGATGACGACCGCCTTGGACTCGGCGTCCCAGCCGAGGCCCATGGTGCCGACCCGGAACTCCTCCTCGACGGGGACGTCGAGGGGCTGGGTGTCGAGGTCGTCGGGAGGGGCGTCGTCGGGCACGTCGGTGCCGAAGCGGCGGTGCACCTCCTCGAGCAGCGAGCCGATGCGTTCGGCGAGGACCTGGACCTGCTGCTTTTCCAGGGCGACGCTGATCAACCTGCTCTGCTCGGAGGCCTGCAGGTAGAAGGTGCGGTCGCCGGGCTGCCCGACGGTCCCTGCGATGAACCGGTCGGGTGCGCGGAATACGTGAATGACGCGAGCCATGGCAGATACGACCCTAGGCCACGCGGAGATCGTCGGCAGGTCCTCCCCCACCAAACACTCCGCGTATAGGGTCGGGTTGTGGTGAAGATCGCTTCGTACGGGACCTGGACCTCGCCGATCACGGCCGGCGACACCTCGAAGCCGGGGGGTGGGTTCCAGTGGGCCGACCTGCACGGTGAGAGCGTGTGGTGGGCGGAGAGCCGGCCCGCCGAGGGCGGCAGGGTGGCGTTGGTGCGCGACGGCGTGGAGGTGCTGCCCGCGCCGTGGAACGCCCGCAACCGGGTGCATGAGTACGGCGGGCGGCCGTTCGTGGTGCTCGCCGAGGACAGGGTGGCGTTCACGCACTGGGCCGACCAGCGCGTCTACGTGTTCGATCCCGCCTCCCCGGAGCCCACGCCCCTGACCGAGGAGCCGCGGCGGCACCACGGGATCCGGTACTCGGACCTGTCGGCGGGCCCGGACGGTGAGGTGTGGTGCGTGCGGGAGACCGTGACCGGTGAGGCGCGCACGGACGTGCGCCGCGACCTGGTGGCGATCACCCGCGACGGCGGGATCCGGGTGCTGGGCGCGTCGCACCACTTCATGACGGGCCCGAAGATCAGCCCGGACGGCACGAAGGTCGCCTGGATCGGCTGGGACCACCCGCGGATGCCGTGGGACGGCACCGAGCTGTGCGTCGCCGATGTCGGGTCCTCGGAGCACCGCGTGGTGGCGGGCTCGGACACCGAGGCGGTGTGCCAGTTCGAGTGGGAGGGCGACTCGCTGCTCGCGCTGACCGATCCGGACGGCTGGTGGAACCTCTTCCGCGTCTCCCCGGACGGCACGCGCAAGAACCTGGCGCCGTGCGAGGAGGAGCTGGGCGGCCCGATGTGGCGGCTGGGCAACCGGTGGTTCGCGACGCTGTCGCCGGGCCGGTACCTGGTGGTGCGCTCCGGGCACCTGGCGGTGCTCGACGAACGCAGCGCGACCGTCACCGACGTGCAGACCGACCTGCCGACGTGGGCGGCGGACCTGTCGGTGCGCGACGGCGTGGTGGTCTGCGGCGCGGCGGGGCCGACGTCGGACTACGCCGTGGTGCGCCTGGACCTGTCCAACGGCGAGCTGACCTACCTGACCGGCGGCCAGGAGTCCCCGGAGGCGGCGTACCTGCCGGTGCCGGTGGAACGGATGTTCGGGGAGATCCCGGCGTACGTGTACGCGCCGTCGAACCCGGACTTCGCCGGTCCTGAGGACGAGCTGCCGCCGTACGTGGTGCACGTGCACGGCGGTCCCACGGGCCGTGCGCTGCCCAAGCTCGACACGGACATCGCCTACTTCACCAGCCGCGGCATCGGCGTGGTGGCGGTGAACTACGGCGGCTCGACCGGCTACGGGCGGGCGTTCCGGGAGCGGCTGCGCGAGCAGTGGGGTGTCGTGGACGTGGAGGACTGCGCGTTCGTGGCCCAGCAGCTCGCGAAGGAGGGCACGGCGGACCCGGCGCGGCTGGGGATCCGGGGCGGCTCGGCGGGCGGCTGGACGTCGGCGGCGTCGCTGACCTCGACGAACGTGTACCGGTGCGGCATGGTGGCGTTCCCGATCCTCGACCTGGCGGGCTGGACGTCGGAGGGCGGCGAGACGCACGACTTCGAGTCGCGGTACGTGGAGGGCCTGGTCGGCACGCTGCCCGAGGCCGCCGACCGGTACTCCGACAGGTCGCCGTCGACGAAGGCCAGGTCGGTGTCGGGTCCGGTGCTGCTGTTGCAGGGCCTGGAGGACGAGATCTGCCCGCCGGAGCAGGCCGACCGGTTCGCCGCGGACCTGGCGGGGTCGGGGATCCCGCACGCGTACATCACGTTCGAGGGCGAGCAGCACGGGTTCCGGATGGCCGAGAACATCAGGACGGCGCTGGAGGCGGAGCTGTCGTTCTACGGGCAGGCGTTCGGGTTCGTCCCGCCGGGTGTTCCGGTGCTGGAACTGTCGCAGTGACCCTGCTCTCGCGCGGGGACCGGGTCGCGCTGGTGTCACCGGCCGGCCCGGCCCTGCCGTCGCGGCTGGCCGCGGGGGTGCAGGTGCTGCGCTCGTGGGGACTGGAGGTCACCACACCTGTGGTGGCGCCGTGGTCGTTGCCGTATCTCGCGGGCTCTGACCAGGCACGGGCCGACGAGTTCGTGGCGGGCTGGTGTTCGGACGTGGCGGCGGTGTTCTGCGTGCGCGGCGGCTACGGCTGTCTGCGGATGACCGATCTGGTGCCGTGGAAGGACCTGCCGGCGCGGGTGTTCGTGGGCTCGTCGGACGTGACGGTGCTGCACACCGAGCTCAACGCCGTGGGGCAGCCGACGGTGTTCGGGCCGATGCCGGGCACGGCGGACTTCGTCGACGACCCGCTGGCGCAGCGGCGGTTGCGGGCGGTGCTGTTCGACGGCGTGAAGTCGTGGACGGCCGGAACGCCCGTGGTGGCGGGTCGTGCGCGTGGGGTGCTCACGGGCGGGAACGTGGCGTTGCTGGCGGCGTCGGTGGGCGGCCCGCGGTGGTCGCCTCCGCCGCCGGGGGCGATCGCGGTGCTGGAGGACATCGGCGAGGAGGCCTACCGGCTGGACCGGCTGCTGACGCAGCTGCTGCGGGCGGGCTGGTTCGCGCCGGTGTCGGGGATCGTGCTGGGGTCGTGGACGGACTGCGGTGACGTGTCCGCGGTGCTGACCGACCGCCTGGCGGGGCTCGGCGTGCCGGTGCTGGGGGACTTCGGGTTCGGGCACTGCGCGGGGTCGTGGTCGTTGCCGCTGGGCGTGGCGGCGGAGCTCGACGTCGCGGCGCGGTCGCTCACGCTCGCCTGAGCCGGACCGGACCGCTGGGACCGGACTGCTGGGACCGGACTGGTCAGCCGCGGCGGTGGCGCTGGTCCAGGCGCAGCCGGTCGGTCTGGCGGCCGATGCCGGCGATCTGCTCGGCGAGGCCGGGTTGGTGTTCGCGCAGTCCCTCCTCGGCCTGGGCGAGCGGGGTGAGCAGGTCCGCGGCGTCCGACCCGCCGAGCGCGTGTTGCACGGCGGCGTCGTGCGGGCCGACCTGGGCGGCGAGGCCGCGCAGCACGCCTGCGTTGCGCTGGGCCCAGGCGGCGACGGCCTTGTCGCCGGCGCGGCGGTCGCGTTCGGCCTGGACGCGTTCGTCGCCGGTGCCGCTCTCCCCGGTGCGGCGCACCCGCAGGTAGCGCTTCTCGGCGGCCTGGCGGCTCGCGACGCCGAGTGCCGGGGCGAGGTCGGCCCAGCTGGTGCCCAGTGCCCGTGCGGCTTCGATCAGCTGGGGTTCCCATTCGGACAGCTCGTCGCGCAGCTGGCGCAGCAGCATCAGCGCGGCGAGGACCTCGGTGGCGGTGCCGGGGGTGGCGGCCGCGGCGCGGACGGCGTCGTAGTCGTTCGTCATGTCATCCTCCCGACGACATTTGGGACTTGTCATCGTTTCGACGACATGTTACAACGGTGGGGCAGCGCATTGACAGTCCCGATGAGCGATGACTGGAGGTGTCAGATGTTGATGCGCACTGACCCGTTCCGTGAGTTCGACCGGCTGACGCAGCAGGTGCTGGGGTCGGCGGGCACGTGGTCGCGGCCCGCGGCGATGCCGATGGACGCCTACCGCGACGGGGACGAGTTCGTGGTGGCCTTCGACCTGCCCGGGGTGGCGCCGGACGCGATCGATCTCGACGTCGAGCGCAACGTGCTGACCGTGAAGGCGGAGCGCAGGCCGGTGGGCAAGGACGTGGAGATGCAGGTGTCGGAACGGCCGCTGGGCGTGTTCTCGCGGCAGCTGTTCCTCGGTGACACCCTCGACGCCGACCGCATCGACGCGAAGTACGACGCGGGTGTGCTGACGCTGCGGATCCCGATCGCGGAACGCGCGAAGCCCCGCAAGATCGCGATCTCCGCCGGGGACGAGTCGCCCCGCCAGATCGACGCCTGATCCACCCGGCGGGCGGCGGCCGTCCGGGTGACGCCGGGTAGGCTTCCGCCCGCCATGAGACCCCAGCCCCAGTGGACGGCGTTAGACGTCTACGCGTCCAACTCCGACCTCTACGCCGATCCCCGACTGGTGGAACGGGTGGACTACCGGCGCCGCTTCAAGCGCCACCGCCCCCGCACGCCCTCGGTCGTCCTCGCCCCGCACGGCGGTGGCATCGAGGTCGGCACCTCGGAACTGTGCCTCGCGATCGCGGGCTTGCACCCCGGCACGCGCGTGCCGATCGGCCAGACCCACGACTACTGGATGTTCGAGGGCCTGCGCACCGCGGCGAACGACGAGCTGCACGTCACCTCGTCCAACTGCGACGACCGCGTGGCCCGCCAGCTCGTCTCGGGGGCCTCGCACGCCCTCGGTCTGCACGGCTGCACCGCCGCGGCCGCGGGCCTGGAGGACCACGACCGGGCCGTCCTGGTCGGCGGCCGGGACGCGTTGCTGCGCCTGGAGCTGCTGACGCGGCTGCGGCGGGCCGGTTTCCACACGATCGACGCGGTCGACCACCCGGTGCTGGGCGGCTTCGACCGGGCGAACATCGCGAACCGCACGAAGTCGCGCCAGGGCGCGCAGCTGGAGCTGACGACACCGCTGCGCACCGCGATGTTCGCGGAGAACTCGCGCTCGGACCGGCGGCACACCACGACCGAGGTGTTCTGGGACTTCGTGCACGCCTGCCGGGCCGCGCTGGCCGCGCGTGAGGCGCTCAACAACTAGCGTCAGGCCGCATGCGCCTCACGTCGGTCACCATCGGCACGTCCCAGCCCGTCGCGCTCGCCGCGTTCTACGCCCGTCTGCTCGGCGGCACCGTGCAGGCCGTGGACGACGGCTGGGCGCAGGTGCGGACACCCGGCGGGCTGACGGTGAACCTGGAGCGGGAGCAGGCGTTCCGGCGACCGGTGTGGCCCGCGGTCGCGGGTGAGCAGGTGGCGACGCAGCACCTCGACATCGAGGTGGACGACCTGGAGGTGTCGGTCGCGCACGCGGTGGCGTGCGGGGCGGTGCTCGCGCAGGTGCAGCCGCAGGAGGACGTGCGGGTGCTGTTCGATCCGGACGGGCACCCGTTCTGCCTGTTCACCGGCTAGTGGCGTGGCACAGAACGTTGGCGACGTATCCGCGCTCAGCAGGATCCGTCGCGGCACCGCCCCACGCCCCCGTTCAACCAGTACGAGGCCGTGGGGGGCGGCACCCCGACACATCCGTCTGACCACGAATACACCGGCAACGTTCCGAGCCACACCACTAGACGCGCTGCCCGAGCAGCCGGCCGGGCCAGGTGCCGCCGCGCGCGGTGAAGGTGCCCAGCGACGTGAAGCCCTGCTTCTCGTAGTAGGCGACGAGGCGGTGGTCGTCGCCGTCGTAGCAGTCGACGCGGACGAGGCCGACCCCGGCGGCGCGGGCTTCGGCGAGGGCGTGGCGCAGCAGCGCGGCGCCGACGCCCCGGCCGGTGAACGCGCGGGCGGTGACGAGCAGGGAGATGTAGTGCTCGGGCTCGTCGGCGGGCGGCACGTACGCGGCGGCGGTGGTGGAGGTGATGACCACACCGGCGACGGCGTTGCCGGTGTTGCCCGTGTTGTCGGCGGTGCTCTCGTCGCCACGGTCGACGGCGAGCCACACGGTGCCTGTCGTGGCGAGCGCGGTGAACCGTTCGACGGAGGCCGGGACGCCGGAGAAGTGGTCGGTCCCCCACTGTCCGGTGCGACCTCGCGAGGCGAGCCAGTCCTGCGCGTCATCCAGCATCTGCAGGATCGCCGGGACGTCGGCCGGCCCGCCTCGCGTGATCTCCATGCCTCTACAGGTACTTCTTGAGCTCCCGCTTGGCCAGCGACATGCGGTGGACCTCGTCGGGTCCGTCGGCGAGCCGCAGGGTGCGGGCGGCGACCCAGAGTTCGGCGAGCGGGGTGTCCTGGCTGACGCCGCCGGCGCCGTGGGCCTGGATGGCCTTGTCGAGGACCCATTCGGTCATGAGCGGGGTGCCGATCTTGATGGCCTGGATCTCGGTGTGGGCGCCCTTGTTGCCGACGGTGTCCATGAGCCACGCGGTCTTGAGCACGAGCAGGCGGGCCTGTTCGATGCGGACGCGGGCCTCGGCGATCCACTCCTGCACGACGCCCTGGGTGGCGATGGGCTTGCCGAAGGCGACGCGGGACACGGCGCGGCGGCACATGAGTTCGAGGGCGCGTTCGGCCATGCCGATCAGGCGCATGCAGTGGTGGATGCGGCCGGGGCCGAGGCGGGCCTGGGCGATGGCGAAGCCCTCGCCCTCCCCGGCTATGAGGTTCGACGCGGGGACGCGGACGTTGTCGAAGACGATCTCGGCGTGGCCGCCGTGGGCGTGGTCGCCGTAGCCGAAGACGCGCATCTCGCGTTGCACGGTGATGCCGGGGGTGTCGCGCGGGACGAGGATCTGGGACTGCTGGCGGTGGCGGTCGGCGCCGGGGTCGGTCTTGCCCATGACGATGAAGATGGCGCAGTTGGGGTTCATGGCGCCCGAGGACCACCACTTGCGGCCGTTGATGACGTAGTCGTCGCCGTCGCGTTCGATGCGGGTGGCGATGTTGGTGGCGTCGGAGCTGGCGACGTCGGGTTCGGTCATGCAGAACGCGGAGCGGATCTCGCCGTCGAGCAGGGGCTGCAGCCACTGCTTCTTCTGCTCGTCGGTGCCGAACATGGCGAGCACTTCCATGTTGCCGGTGTCCGGGGCGGCGCAGTTGAGGGCTTCGGGGGCGAGGTGGGGGCTGCGGCCGGTGATCTCGGCCAGGGGCGCGTACTGCAGGTTCGTCAGGCCCGCGCCGTGCTCGGCGTCGGGAAGGAAGAGGTTCCACAGGCCTTGGCGGCGGGCCTCGGCCTTGAGCTCTTCGAGGACCGGCTGGCGCTGCCACGGGTCGTCGGCGTCGTGCAGCTGCTGCTCCAGCACGGCCTCGGCCGGGTAGACGAACTCGTCCATGAAGGTGAGGAGCCTGGTGCGCAGTTCCTCGGTCTTGGCGTCGTAGGCGAAGTCCATGACTCAGAGCTCCTTGTGGGCGGCGGCGAGTCCCTGCCGCACGAGGGGAACGGTGAACGCGCCGAGCTTGTCGAAGCCGGCGCCGACGGTCTGGCCGCCTGCGAAGCGGAAGTGGATGCCTTCGACGATGACGGCGAGCTTGAAGTAGCCGAAGGCGATGTACCAGCCGAGGCCGGAGGTGTCGGTGCCGGTGCGGGCGGTGTAGCGGGCGACGAGCTCGTCGGCGGAGAGGAACCCGGGCAGGGAGGTGACGCCGCCGGTGATGGGGTCGTTGTCGGAACCGAGACCCGCCCAGTAGACGTAGAGCAGTCCGAGGTCGGCGAGCGGGTCGCCGAGGGTGGCCATCTCCCAGTCCAGGACGGCGCTGATGGCGAGGGGGTCCTGGGTGACGAGGGCGTTGTCGAGGCGGTAGTCGCCGTGGATGATCGCGGCGCGCGGCGAGTCGGGGACGGTGGCGGCGAGCTTGTCGCGCAGTTCGTCGATGCCGGGCAGGTCGCGGCTGCGCGAGGCGTCGAGCTGCTTGCCCCAGCGCTTGACCTGGCGGGCGAGGAACCCCTCCGGGCGGCCGAAGTCGCCGAGCCCGACGGACTCGGGGTCGACGGCGTGCAGGTCGGCGAGCACGTCGACGAGGCGCTGCGACAGGGTGCGGGCCTGCTCAGGGGTGATCCAGGGGCACTGGCCGCGTTCGCGCAGGGCGGCGCCGGGCATCTCCTGCATGAGGTAGAACGGCGCGCCGATCACGGACGGGTCCTCGACCAGCAGCTTCGCGCCCGGTACGGGGACGGCGGTGCCGGCGAGGGCGGAGATGACGCGGAACTCCCGCGCCATGTCGTGCGCGGTGGCGAGGACGTGGCCCAGCGGCGGGCGGCGCAGCACCCACGTGTCGGTGCCGTCGCTGACGCGGTAGGTGAGGTTGGAGCGGCCGCCGCGGAACAGCTCGCCGGTGAGCGGGCCCGTGCCCAGGTGCGTGGCCAGTGCCTGCAGGTCGAGGCCGGGAAGGTCGGTCACAGGTTCACTCCGAGGGTGGCGAGGTGGGCGCGGGTGGCGTCGGCGCTCGTGTGCCGCAGGGCGTGCATGCCGACGGCCTGGGCGGCTTCGACGTTGATCGGCGCGTCGTCGAAGAACACGGCGCGCCCGGCGGGGACGCCGATGCGCTCCAGGGTGTGGTGGTAGATGCGCTCGTCGGGTTTGCGCAGGCCGATGCGGCCGCTGATCACGACGGTGTCGAACAGCTCGAGCAGCAGGTCCTTCGGGTAGCCCTCGCCCCAGCTGTTGGACAGCAGCGCGGTGTGCAGACCGGCGGCGCGCGCCTTGCGGACGAGTTCGACCATCGCCGGGTCGGGGGTGGCGCCGCCGAACATGCGCTTGAGCAGCCCGTTGCCGTCCACGGCCGTGCCGGTGGTGGTGATGAGCTCGGCGGCGAGCAGCCGTTCGAACTCGGGCACCGTGAGCTCGCCGGTCTCCAGGCGGAACACGGGGTTGTCCGGGAGCGCGTCGCGGCTGAGCCATTCGCGCATGATGCGGCCGTAGACGTCGCGGTCGATGGCCTCGGCGTGCATCCAGGCGCCGACGAACTCGGGCACGGAGACCGTCATGACGCCGCCCCAGTCGAACACCAGCGCGTCGACCTCGGGCTGCGGAGGAAGCGTTGAGTCACCCACGCACCGGAGGGTACCGACCGGTCGGTATGTGAGCAACCGGTGGTCGTCGCGTCCGACTTTCGATGGACGCGCCCTGTCGCCTTTATGCGGTTTCCCCGCCGTGTGGTCCTCGCTACGTTCGACCCCGAAAGGGGGATTCATGAGAAGGACAGCAGTGGCGGTGCTGGCCGCCGTGATGACACTGGCCGTCGTGCCGCCCGCGGCCTCTGCCTCGGCGGACGGGCCGGTGGTGAGCACGGACAAGGGCGCGGTGCGGGGGAAGGTGACCGAGCGGGTGCGGACGTTCGGGAGCATCCCGTTCGCCGCCGCGCCGGTCGGGGCGAACCGGTGGCGCGACCCGCAGCCGGTGACGGCGTGGCGGGGTGTGCGGGACGCGACGACGCCCGCTCCGGCGTGCGCGCAGACCTCGCAGCTGGGGCAGCCGGCCTCGGAGACGGAGGACTGCCTCTACCTGAACGTGACGACACCGGCGCAGCGCTCCCACCGGACGCGGCCGGTCATGGTGTGGATCCACGGCGGCGGCTTCACCGCCGGGGCGGCGTCGATGTACGACCCGTCGTGGCTCGCGGCGAACAACGACGCCGTCGTGGTCACGGTGAACTACCGGCTGGGCGTGTTCGGGTTCTTCGGCCACCCCGGACTGCCGGGATCAGGGGCGTTCGGGCTGGCCGACCAGCAGGCGGCGCTGCGGTGGGTGCAGCGCAACGCCCGCGCGTTCGGCGGCGACGCCCGCAACGTGACGGTGTTCGGCGAGTCCGCGGGCGGGCTGAGCGTGTGCGCGCAGCTGGCGTCCCCGCGGGCGGCCGGGTTGTTCGCCAAGGCGATCATCCAGTCGGGGCCGTGCGGGCTGACGCTGCCGTCGTTCACCACGCCGGGTGAGTTCACCGGTGTGTGGCGGTCACGCGCGGACACGGAGAAGGCCGGTACCGGCACCCTCGGGTGCGCCGATCTGGCCTGCCTGCGGGCCAAGCCGGTGGCGGAACTGCTGACGGTGCACGAGCAGTTCGCGTCACCGTCCTACGACACCGCCGTGCTGCCGATCGACCCGGTCATCGCACAACGCACCGGCCGGATCCACCGCGTGCCGACGCTGGTGGGGTCGACGCACGACGAGATGACGCTGTTCGCGCCGCTGTTCTGGCCGCAGCCGATCCCGGAGTCCGCCTACGGCGACCAGCTGGCCTGGATCTTCGGCGCAGACGCCGGCGAGGTCGCGGCCCGCTACCCCGTCAACGGCAACGACGACGCCCGCGACGAGATCGCCCGCGTGCTGACCGACCGGTCGTGGGCCTGCACCAGCCAGACCACGCGCGCGGAGCTGGGCCGGTACACGCGGGTGTCGGGCTACGAGTTCGCCGACCCCGACGTGCCGATGATCTTCCCCGGCTTCCCGCCGTTCCCCGACTACGGCGCCTACCACGGCTCCGAGCTGCTGATGCTGTTCGACCTGGGCCAGACGCTCACGCCCGCACAGCGGCAGGTGTCGGACTACGTGATCGCGGAGTGGGGCCGCTTCGCCCGCACCGGTGACCCGGGGTGGCGCGCGCCGGTGCAGTCACTCGCGCCGGGGGCGATCGGCGGCACCGATTTCGCCCTGGATCACCAGTGCGGGTTCTGGTCGTCCATCCTGTAGCGCATGCCCGGTTACCGCGGACTCGCCCGCGATCGCGAGTTCCGCGCCCTGTTCGTGGCGCACGTGGTGTCGGTGGCCGGGGACCAGTTCGCCAGGGTCGCGCTGACGGTGCACGTCTACGACCGCACCGCCAGCGCGGGCCTCACGGCGCTGACCTACGCGTTGACGTTCCTGCCGGACCTGCTCGGCGGGCCCCTGCTCTCGGGGCTCGCCGACCGGTTCGCGCGCCGCGGCGTGATGGTGGCCGCCGACCTCGTGCGAGCGGCGTTGCTGCTGGTGATGGCGGTGCCGGGGCTGCCGTTGTGGGTGCTGGCGGCGCTGCTGGTCGCGGTGCAGCTCGCGGGCGCCCCGCACGGAGCGGCCCGGGCCGCGGTGCTGCCGACCATCCTGCCCGACGAGCGCTACCCCCTCGCCCAGGCCGCGCTCAACACCGTCACCCAGCTCGCGCAGGTCGCCGGGTTCCTCGGCGGCGGCGTGCTCGTCGCCGCCCTGGGACCGAGCCCGGTGCTCGTGGCGGACGCGGCGACGTTCGCGGTGTCCGCGCTGCTCGTCGGCGTGTTCCTGCTGCACCGGCCACCACCGGCCCACCCGCACGTGCGCGCCTGGCCCGCCGACCTCGTGGGAGGCGCGAGACTGGTGTGGGGCGACCGCCGCCTGCGCGCACTGGTCGCACTCGCCTGCGTGTCCGGCTTCTACATCACCGCCGAAGCACTCGCCGCACCGCTCGCGTCCGGGCTCGGCGCGGGACCGGCCGCCGTCGGCGCCATCTTCGGTGTGGTGTCGGCGGGCACCGCGGCGGGCATGGTCGTCCTCGCCCGCGTCCCCGCCGAACGCGGGCTGCGGTGGATGCCCGTGCTCGCGGTCGCCTCGTGCGCGGTGCTGCTGCCGATGGCGTTGCAGCCGGGTCTGCTGTGGACCCTCGTCCTGCTCGGCCTCTCCGGCGCCGCGAGCGGCTACCAGCTGCTCGCGAACGCGACGTTCGTCCGTTCCGTGCCCGACGCCACCCGCGGGCAGGCGTTCGGGCTCGCCGTCACCGCCCTGCGCGTCTCGCAGGGCCTCGGGATCGCCGCGGCGGGCGCCGCCGCGCAAGCCTGGCCCGTGCACCACGTCGTCGCCGCCGTCGCCGCGGTGGGCGTGCTGGCGGCGGCCGGTGCCGCACGGGACTGGAAGCAAGCCTGCGAACAGGCCGAACAAGCGTCACGGTGACGGTGGAGGGTGCTGGCGGACACCCTCCTTCGTCACCACGAACCCCCAGGGCTCAGACGGTCCAGTCGGTCGACGCGAACGTCCAGTCCGTCGACGAGGCGAACGTCCAGTCGGTCGACCCGGACGCGAACGTCCAGTCCGTCGACTTCGCGAAAGTCCAGTCAGTGGAGGTGAAGGTCCAGTCGGTGGACAGCGCGCGGTTGATCATGACCGTCTCCTTGTGGGAATGCGGGGTGTGCAACGAGGGGTGAGAACACGAGGACTACTCAGGGTGAGGTCCCCCACATGGAGCCACGACTTCGCGTGACCCGGTAGCTACAGTGGTTTGTTCCTGATGGTGTTCGGTGGGGGTGGCAGCGTGCCTTGGCTCGACCCGCGCCGGTGGAAGTTATGGTCCCTTCCTCCTGTCGTGCTGACCTACGTCCTGACGATTGCCCTGCTCGCGGCACTCGTCACGGTCGCGACCGCACGGCTTACCCCTGTCGAGGTGCGCCACTGGGTCTGGTTCGCGGCACTCACCGCGGCAGCGCTGGTCCACCTCGAAGCAGCGCGCGGAATCGAACGCATCCGCGAAATCTCCTCTGAGGGCGTCCCTCACGCGCAGATGCAGTCGGTCTGGCAATTCGCGGGCGTGCTCGTACTCCCGATGCCACTGGTCGTCCTGATGGTCGTGACCATCTACCTGCACGCGTGGCTGCGGGTCTACAAACGCCGGGCCGTTCTCTACCGGAAACTGTTCTCCGCCGCCACTGTCGTACTTGGCTGTGCCGCAGCGCAATGGGTGCTGCACATGTTCTCCGCCTCAACACCGTCCGACCTGGACGGCCCACGAGGACTCGCCGCCCTCGTGATCGCGGGACTGCTCTACTGGTTCGTCAACTACGCCCTGGTCGTGGGCGCCATCATCATGACCAACCCCGCCAACCCCCTGAAGACCGCGCTCGGCCACGCCAGCGACGTCCTCATCGTCACCGCGTCCGTCGGCCTCGGCTCCGGCATCGCCGTCATCGCCACCGCACGCCCCTGGCTCTCCCCCATCCTGCTGCTCACGGTGCTCGCCCTGCACATGGGCCTGCTGCTGCCGCAGTTCCGCGTCGCCGCCCGCACCGACAGCAAGACCGGCCTCGTCGACGCCACCTTCTGGCACGACGTCGCCGAACGAGAACTCGCCCGGGCCCGCCGCCTCGCCTCCACCGTCGGCGTCCTCATCCTCGACCTCGACCACTTCAAACAGATCAACGACACCTACGGCCACCTCGCCGGCGACCGAGTCCTGCGCGCCGTCGCCGACACCCTCAAACACGCCGTCCGCTCCTACGACCTCGTCGGCCGCTTCGGAGGCGAGGAGTTCGCCGTCCTGCTCCCCGGCGTCGGATCAGGCGAGGTCCGCGCCACCGCCGAACGCATCCGCTTCGACATCGCCCGCCTCGAGGTCGAGGTCGTCGACCGCCTCGGCGAGACCCGCGTCATCACCGGCCTCACCGGCTCCGTCGGCGCCGCGGTGTTCCCCGACACCGCCACCGAACTCAGCCCCCTGCTCCTCGCCGCCGACGAGGCCCTCTACCAGGCCAAGAACAACGGCCGCGACCGCGTCGCCACCGCCGCGGCCCGCTAGGAGCACGCCCCTCGCGGGCCGCCGGGAAGAGCGCGGGCCTGGGGAACGGCAGGGCGCCTCGCGGGCGAAAGCGGGAGGCCGCGAAAGCGGAAAGCCGTGGAGGGCGAAGCAGCAGTTCTCGGCATCCACGCCGCTCAGGCCCTTCACGACACACCGGCGGCGCGGGCCCCTCACACCACACCGCGAAAGCGCGCCCCGCCCGCCGGGCCACCCGCGAAAGACGCCGCCCGGCCTCACCGCCCGCCCGGACCCGCCCCTAGCGCCCGAGGAACGCCTCGACCTCCCGCGCCACCCGCTCCGGCTCCTCCACCCAGGGGAAGTGCCCCACACCCTCGTGCACGTACAACGTCGCGTCCGGGAACAAGCCCACCAGCTCCGCACACCGCCGCACCGGCGAGATCGGGTCCTCCGAGCACGCGTACACCAGCACCGGGTGCCCGAAGTCCACCAGCGCCCGCCGCAACACCCCCGGCACGAACGCCCCCTCGGCGTTGTAGCCCAGCGCCACCTCGTACTTCCACTGCCCGAGCTCCGCCTCGGCGTGCGCCTGAGCGCGCGCGTCCCACCGCGCGTACAGCAACGGCGACGCCGCCACCCGGTTGCTCACCGAGTCGTCACCGGCGGCGGTCCTGTCCAGGGCCGTCGTCGCCGCCTCGAACCACGGCTCACCCGCACGGGCCGCCAGGAACACGTCCCAGTCGCTCTGCTCCGGCGACAACCCCACGCTGCGCAACGCCGGCGTCAGCAGCACCAGCTTCCCGATCCGGTCCGGGAAGTCCGCCGCGTAGCCCATCGCGATCCCCGCACCCGCGGAGTGCCCCAGCACGTCCACCACCTCCAGGCCGAGGTGGCGGCGCAGCATCTCCACGTCCCGCACCAGCATGTCCCGCCGGTAGGTGAACGGATCCGCCGGCTCGTCCGACTCACCCGTGCCCCGGTTGTCCAGCACGACCAGCCGCCGCGACGCGTCCAGCCCGCCCAACGTCTCCAGGTACTCCGACGCCCGCCCCGGACCACCCGCCAACACGAGCAGAGGGGGACCCTCGCCCACATCTCGATACGCGAGTTCCGTGCCGTCGAACGAGGTGAAGCGTGCCATGCTGCCTATCATGCCGAAGATCGCCACGGCCGACCTCGTCGACCGGCCGCAGCTGCTCGAGTTCCTCGCAATCCGCCACCACGGCGTCCTCATCACCCGCCGCAGCACCACCGACGGCCTGCAGGTCTCCCCCGTCTCCTGCGGCGTCGACACCCGGGGCCGCATCGTCGTCGCCACCTACCCCCAGCGCGCCAAGGTCCGCAACGCCCGCCGCAACCCCCACGTCACGATGTGCGTGCTCTCCGACGACTGGGACGGCGCCTACGTCCAGATCGACGGCACCGCCGAGGTCCTCGACCTCCCCGACGCCCTCGAGGACTTCGTCGAGTACTACCGCTGCATCGCGGGCGAACACCCCGACTGGGACGAGTACCGCGCCGCCATGCTCCGCCAGGGCAAGTCCCTCATCCGCATCACCATCGACACCTGGGGCCCCGTCGCCACCGGCGGCTTCCCGCCCGAACTGGACCAGTAGCCCGTGAAGCCCTGGATGAAGACCGTCCTCTGGGTCTACATCGCGTTCAACCTGCTCCAGGCCGTCGTCCTCACGATCGACCCCGAACTCACCGACCGCGCCTACCTCGGCGGCGAGATGACCCCCACCCGCGCGTTCCAGTGGTACGCCGTCGCCGGCTACCACGTCCTCATCATCGCCGTCACGATCATCGCCATGGGCCTGCACCGGGCCGCCGACCGACGCAAGATCATCATCGTCAACGCACTGATGTACCTGCTCTGGGACGCCGGCTCACAACTGGCCTACTGGGGCAGCGAGATCGGCATGGCCACCTCGGACCTGCTCATCAACGCCGGCGTCAGCACCGCCACCGGCCTCACCCTGCTCGCCGTGGCCTGGTTCGACCGCGACCCGGCCTAACCAGCCCAGTTCCCGCCCCAGCCCGCCGGCTTCTCCAGCAACGCGCACGAGCCGCCGTGCGGGCCCTGCACCGAGGCGACCCTGCCGATCGGCAAGGCACCCGGACCCGACGTCACCTCACCGCCCAGCTCCACCACCTGGGCACACGCCGCCTCGACGTCGTCCACCGCGAAGTACACACCCCACGACGACTCCGCGCCCAGACACGACTGCATCGTCCCCGCCACCGGACGCGGACCACCGTGCCGCGCCGACGTGAACAGACCCAGCGCCCGCGCACCGGACGCCGCCTCCCACCCCAGCTCCCGCGTCCAGTACTCGTCGTCCTCACCCGGCGTGCCCGTCAGCAACTCCACCCAGCACGGCTCACCATGCCTCGGCGGCGGCGCCCACGGACCGTGCAACACCCGCCCACCGTCCACAGAGGAGTTCGCCCTCAGCCCACGCGCCCCGTCACCACCGAAGACGACCTGCCACCCCAGATCCCCCGCGACCACACGCGCCGCCAGCCGATCACCCACGAAACCCGAGAACGACCCACCCGGCTCCGCGATCACCGTCCACCCCAGAACCCCCGCGAAGAAGTCCACCGACGACTCCGGCTCGGCAACGCACAACTCAAGACGACGAACACCACAAGACGACACGGACATCCCATCAGGCGGGGATCAGGAGCGCGCACCATCCTCTGCTCCGACCACCTGAGACGACAATGCGCCATTCGGCGGCATGCGCTCCGCGCTCACCACGTCACGCAACGGCACCGGCCTGCCCAGGTGGAAACCCTGCCCCACCCGCACCCCGAGTCCCCGCAACGCCTCCACCTGCGACGGACGCTCCACCCACTCCGCCACCGCCGACAACCCCAGCCCGTTCGCGATCTGCACGATCCCCGACACCAGCACCGCATCCGCCTCGCTGGTCTCGATCCCCTTCACGAACTCACCGTCGATCTTGATCCCCGTGATCGGCAGGTGCTTCAGGTGCACGAACGACCCGAACCCCGACCCGAAGTCGTCCAGCGTGATCCGGCACCCGAACCCCCGCAGCTGCGTCGCCAACGCCACCGCCGCGTCCAGGTTCGTCACCGCCGCCGTCTCCGTGATCTCCAACCCCAACCGGCCGGGAGCCACCCCCGCCGAACCGAGCTTGTCCAGCACGAAGTCACCGAAATCAGGATCCTCCAACGTCCGGCCCGACACGTTCACGTTGAACCGCAACCGCGGATCCGGCTGCGCCACCAACGCGTCGATCGCCGTCGTCAACACCCACCGGTCCACCTCCAGGATCAGGTTCGACCGCTCCGCCACCGGCAGGAAGTCCGCAGGCCCCAGATACGGCTCCTGCCCGTCCTCCAACCGCAACAACAACTCGTGCCCCAGCGTCTGACCCGACGTCAGCTCCACCATCGGCATCCCGTACAACGCCAGCCCGCCACCCGCCAGCGCCGCCCGCAACCGGTCCAGCACACTGACCCGCTTCACCGTGTCCGCGTAGTGGTTCGGCTCGTACACCGTCACCCGGTCCCGGCCCGCCGCCTTCGACGCGTACAACGCCAGATCCGCGTTCGCCAGCACCAACTCCCACGAATCACCCGGACCGAACTCCGCCAGCCCCGTGCTCACCGTGATCCGCGCCGGCGTCCCGATCCCCGCCAGCGGAAAACCCGCCACCGCGTCCCGCAGACCATCCGCCACCTCGGACGCGTCCTTCGGCGACGCCCCCGGCAACACCACCGCGAACTCGTCACCACCCAGACGAGCGATCAACCTGTCACCCAGACGAGACTGCAACGCACTCGCCAGCATCCGCATCACCCGGTCACCCACCGCATGACCGCGCAGATCGTTGACGTCCTTGAAGTTGTCCAGGTCCAGCACCAGCAACGCACCCGAACCGTTGTTCGCCAGCTCCTGCTCCAACGCCCGCGTCAACGCCCGCCGGTTCGGCAACCCCGTCAGCGGATCCTGCTCCGCCATCCGCACCAGCTCGTCGTGCACCCGGCTCGACTGCGTCACGTCGTGCGCCGTGCCCAAAGCCCGCAACGGCGTGCCGTCATCCCCCACGACGACCTCACCGAAGCACTCGAACACCCGCTCCTTGCCGTCCGGCCGCAACATCCGATGCGTGTACGTGAACACCGACCCCGTCTTCAACGCCGCGTCCAGCGTCTCCTCGATCATCGGAAGATCGTCCGGATGCACCAGCTGCGAGTACATCTCGAAGTCGAACGCCGTCCCCGGCGCGAACCCGAACATCTCCAGGAAGCTGTCCGACCACGTCACCCGGTCGTCCCGGATCGACCACTCCCACGTGCCCATCCGCCCCAGCGCCTGAGCCCGCCGCAACGCGTCCGCCTCCTGCGTCACCGTCAACTCACGATCACGCCACGACGACACGTCCACGACCTCGTACATCAGGTCGTCACCCAGCTTCGAGCACCGCACCTCGAGCCACCGCGGCCCCGGCACCAGCACTTCCCGCACCGGCGCCGGCACCTCGGGCACCCCCGGCAGCAACGCGGGCAACGACCGCCCGTACGCCTGCTCGACCGGAACCCCTAGCACAGCACCCAGCGCACGGTTGCACCACAACAGGTTCCCGCGCGCATCCGTCACGGCATAGCCGACACCCGCCCGGTCCAGCACCGTGCGGCAGTAGGAGGTCACGCGCGTCATGATCGTCCGATCACCGGACGTAAGCAACCCGCTACGCCGGTCAGTTCGATGTTGTGCGAACGGCTATCGCAGCCGCTCCAAACCCTTCGCCGACTCCACCAGCTCCGCCGCCAGCTTCCTCAGCTCCTCGTTCTCCGCCCCGTCCTGCGCCGCCGTCACCACGTCCTCGGCGGCACACCGCAGCTGGAACAACCTGTCCTGCAGATCCGCCAGCTCCGCCGTGCTCAGCACGACGGCGTCCTCCGGCAGACCACCGCGCTGCAACGCCGCCCGGCGCTCGTACGCACGCTGACGACACGGCTGCGCGCAATAACGCCTCGGCCGACCGATCCGCCCACTCCCCGGCAACCGCCTCCCGCACCACGCGCAGTGCCTGGGCTCATCCGCCTCCATGGAGCGCTCCATGGCGCGCGACGGTAGCGAATCGCGGTGGGTGGTCTCCAGCGACGCGCCAGAAAGCCCGACCTTCGTAGGGAACCGGACACTACCCGCCGGGCCGTTGGTGTCGCATTCGGGTGCAGGCGGTGGCCTCGGGTGGCGGAGCGCAGGCCGGATGTGCACTGGTCGCCCCGGCCTGGGGCGGATCCGGCACACCGGTCGCCTCGCGCGATGCCGGCCCAGCCGCGTTCTGGCCAAGTCCCGGAGACCCGGACCGGCTCCCGCTCCTTTGCTGTTGTTGGGCGTGAGCTGCTGTGGGCACGTTCCGCCGTGAGGCTTGCTTTTGGTCAACACTGAAGTAATAGAAAACAAGAAGAAAGTGTGCCGCCACCCACCGTCCACCCCGGAGCCACCGCCACCAGGCAGACTCACCTGCCGTGACCCACCCCTACCTCGCAGGCCCGCGCCCCCGCGCCTTCGCCCACCGCGGCTGGCACGTCGACGACCTCACCGGCATGGAGAACTCGCTGAGCTCCTTCCGCCGGGCCGTGCAGGAGGGCTACCGCTACATCGAGACCGACGTCCACGCCACCTCCGACGGCGAGGTCGTCGTCCACCACGACCACACGCTCGACCGCACCACGGACGCCCGAGGCGTCGTCTCGGACCTCTCCTGGACCGAGGTCAAACGCGCCAACGTCGGCGGACGCGAACCCATCGCACGACTCGCCGACGTCCTCGAGGAACTGCCCGACACCTTCTTCAACATCGACGTGAAGTCCGAGAACGCGGTCGAGCCGATCATCACCCTGCTGCGCCGGTGCAAGTCCCTGCACCGCGTCTGCCTCGCGAGCTTCTCCGACAACCGCCTCGCCCGCCTGCGCCGCATCGCCGGACCCGAACTGCTGACCTCCATGGGGCCGCGCTCCGCCGGCGCGCTCTGGGCCGCCGGCCGCGTGCCGTTCGCCGGACTCGCCGTCCGCGGACAGGTCGCCCAGGTGCCCGTCAGCCAGGGACGCCTGCACATCGTCGACCGCCGGTTCGTCCAGGCCGCCCACCGCAGGTCCCTCGAAGTGCACGTGTGGACGATCGACGACGAGGCCGACATGCGCGCCCTGCTCGACCTCGGAGTGGACGGGCTCGTCACCGACCGGCCCGACGTCCTGCGCGAAGTTCTCCGGTCCCGCAACAGCTGGTAACAGGTTGGACAGTCGATCAACTGCCGTGTCGGCGGACAAGTACAGTCCGCCGACATGAAGGTCAAGGGCGACGACACCGCCGACGCCAACAACGCCGGGCGCCGCAAGAAGGAACAACGCGGCTGGGTCTGGTACGACGTGGCGAACTCCGTGTTCCCCACGTCGGTGATCACCGTCTTCCTCTCGCTCTACCTCACGAGCATCGCGACCAACGCGGCCAAGGCAGACACCGCGCTCAACGGGACCAACCCGTGCGCGAACGACAACGCCTTCGACCACTGCGACGTCACGATCCTCGGACTGCAGTTCCCCTCCGGATCGCTGTGGGGCTACCTGCTCTCCATCGCGACCGTGATCCAGGTGATCGTGCTGCCCGTCATGGGCGCCATCGCCGACCGCACCCAGAACAAGAAGAAGATGCTCGGCTTCTTCGCCTTCACCGGCTCCGCCGCCACCATCGCGCTCGCCGCCGTCGAAGGCACCAACTGGAAGCTCGGCGTCGGACTCTTCGTCATCGCCAACATCTGCTACGGCTCCAGCGTCGTCGTCTACTACGCCTTCCTCCCCGAGATCGCGACACCGGACGAACGCGACGCCGTGTCGAGCCGCGGCTGGGCCTTCGGCTACCTCGGCGGCGGCGTGGCCCTCGCCATCCAACTCGGCATCACCCTGTCCGCCGACGCCCTCGGCATCACCTCCGGCGACGCCGCGCGCATCGCGTTCGTCATCTCCGGCATCTGGTGGGCCGCCTTCACGATCATCCCGCTGCGCGCCCTCACCGAGCACCAGAGCCCGCACGGCGGCGAGCACGGCGCCTCGGTGATCTCCGCCGGCTTCAAGGAACTCGGCACGACCCTCAGGCAGGCCAAGGCCTTCCCGCTCACGCTCGCGTTCCTCGGCACCTACCTCATCTACACCGACGGCATCGCCACCGTCGCCAACGTCTCGGCCCAGTACGGCAGCGTCGAGCTCAAGTTCGAACAGCAGACGCTCATCACCGTGATCCTCATCGTCCAGTTCGTCGCCTTCATCGGCGGCGTCCTGCACGGCTTCGTCGCCAAGCGCGTCGGCGCCAAGAAGACGATCCTCGGGTCCCTGGTCGTCTGGATCGTCGTCATCACCGCGGCGTTCTTCGTCCAGGCGGGCGACGAGCTCCAGTTCTACTTCGTCGCGGCCGGCATCGGCATCGTGCTCGGCGGCACGAACGCCCTGTCCCGCAGCCTGTTCAGCCAGATGGTCCCGCCAGGACGCGAGGCGCAGTACTTCTCGCTCTACGAGGTCGGCGAGCGCTCCACCAGCTGGCTCGGCCCGCTGGTGTTCGCCGGCGTCGGCCAGGCCACCGGCAGCCTGCGCCCCGCCATCCTGGCCCTGATCGTCTTCTTCGTGGCCGGGTTCGTCCTGCTGATCTTCGTGCCCGTCCGGCGCGCCATCAAGGCCGTGGGCAACAAGGAACCCGCGCTCGTCTAGTTCGCCTGCGGCGCCGTCTTCGGGCGGCGCCGCAGCGGCCACACCACGGCGAACACCAGCAGCACGCCGAGACCGGCCGAAACGACATCTCCCCCCACGAACGCCAGCAGCAGCAACGGCACCAGCTGCAGCGCCGCGAACAACGACAACGCACGCCCCAGCACCACGTCACCCCGCACGAACGCCACGCCTCGCACCACCACGGTGACCAGCCCGGCCGCCAGCACCCCCGCCCCGGTCGCGACCCCGCCGAGCACCCCCAGCAGCACCGCTCCCCCACCCCACCACAGCAGCCTGCGCGCGGGCGGCGCCGGTGCCTCCCGGTGGAACCCCAGGCACAGGCATGCGAACGTCACCAGCGACGGCAACTGGAACACGCTCCACGCCAGCGCGTACTCGGGCTGCGCCAACGCGACCAGGGACAGCACCACCGGAGCCCCCGCCGCCACCTTCGCGAGCGTCCGCCGTCCGCTCAGCAACACCCCGAACGCCACCAGCGGCCCCAGCTCCAGCACCCGCCACCACCCCGGCGCGGGCTCCCCGGGATCACCGGCGACGACGTCCACCACCGCCGCCGTCGCGTAGAAGACACCGAGCAGCAGCCCGAGCACCCCCAGCGCCCGCACCACCTCACCGCGCCACACGACCTTCGCCGGCACGCTCGAGAGCGCCGCCCCGGCCGCGAGGTGGGTGCGCACCGCGAGCCCGAGGATCGCGGCCGTCTCCCCCCACCCCGGCCAGCTGTGCTCCAGGTCGAGCTCGTCGGTCCGATCGGCCAGGAAGATCCCGACCATCTCCTCCTCGCGGTCCGCGCGGTACCACCGCGGCAGCACCCGCAGCAACGACCGGTACCGCCGTTCCAGATTGCTCATGCCCGACTCGCCCACGCCTGGACACCCCTCCCCCTCAGCACCGCCGTCGCTGCCCGCACGTTCGCGCTCAGCCTCGCCACCTCCGCCTGCAACGCCCGCACACCCGAGTCGGTGAGCTTGTAGTAGCGCCGCAGCCGGCCCTGGTGCACCTCCTCCCGGTCGCGCTCGGCCAGGCCGTCCGCCACCAGCCGGTCCAGCACCCCGTAGAGGGTGCCGACCCTCAACACCGTTCGACCTTCGGACAGCTGCTCGACCGCCTGGACGATCGCGTACCCGTGCAGCGGCTCCTCCGCCAGCGCGGTGAGCACGAGGAACGTCTGCTCGGACATGACCCGACCACTCATGTCGCTGAATATATCGCTGCGCGAGTTATATCGGGAGCCTGAAACCTTCGGATTGTTAATTTCGGCCAACACTGAAGCTATCGAGTACGTCGAGCACGCTTCGACGCCTCGACGGCGGCCGTGGGATGAGGCGCCAGACCTCGGCCGGCGACAGCCGAACCGAAGCGCCGCCTCGGCCGAACCAGAAACGCCGGGTTTCCACGGCCGGCAGGAGGAGGCGGGTGCGTTGTCGTCAGCCGTTCTGCTTCGCGAGCCACTCCCCTCCCCCGGTTCCGACCCCGGGTCCGTTTCTCAGTCCGCACTGAAAGTTTCGAGGAGGTCGATTCGAGAAGTGTGTTTAGAGTCCCCTCGAAGCGGCTATGTCGTCCCGAAACAGCAGGTCGCACTCAAGGGGGCGCACGATGGCGAGGGACAGACCGCGGGGATTCCTCATGATCGGGATCCAGGCACTAGGGTGACCCGCCGTGGACGCCCTTCCCGATCCGACAGACGCCCTGTCCGCCGTACCTGTCGCTGGTTCCCGGCGCTCGACGCCGGTGGTGGGGCACCTGAAGTTCTTCTTCGGCCCCATGGACTGCGGCAAGTCGACGCTCGCACTGCAGATCGACCACAACAACTCGCGCCAAGGCAGGCGCGGGCTGCTGCTGGTGCGGCACGACCGGTCGGGGCGCCCCCAGATCTCGAGCCGCATCGGCATCACGCGCGAGGCCGCGGAGATCCGCGACGACGACCTCCTCCGGCTGGTGCGGGCGGAGTGGGCCGAGGGCCGGCGGGTGGACTACCTGATCGTGGACGAGGCGCAGTTCCTCACCGGCGCCCAGGTGGAGCAGCTCGCGGAGCTCGCGGACGACGTCCAGGTCGACGTGTACTGCTTCGGGCTCGCCACGGACTTCCGCGGGGAGATGTTCCCGGGGTCGCGGCGGCTGTTCGAGCTCGCCGACGAGTTGAACGCGATCCAGGTCGAGGTCCTGTGCTGGTGCGGGGTGCCGGGACGGTTCAACGCGCGGGTGCGAGCCGGTCAGGTGATTCGCGCCGGGAACACGGTCCTGGTCGCCGACACCAAATCGGACACGGAACAGCACCGATCGGGTACGGAGAGCAACGGTGTAACCGAGACCACGGAAACTACCGTCCGTTACCAGGTGCTCTGTCGGCGTCACTTTAGGTTGGGTGACCTCGGCCCTGACGTCGCACAAAGTGGTCAACTTCGGTTGGCATAGGCGACTACCCACGGCCGCCACTGGGCCATTAGAGTGATGCATGAGCGCAGGAGCTTGATAACGCGTCACGATCCTGTGGCGATCGCATCCATTAGTAGGAAGCCTTCGTTGACGAGTGAACGACGTCACTGTGGGCGACCATGAGAGCGAACCGGAAACAAACGGAGCAATCCGGGCGTTGCACACGGTGAGCAAGAAGCCTGGGCCCCGGCCCTGAGCCGAGCGAAAGGACACCGCCATGGCCGACCGCGTTTTGCGTGGCAGCCGGCTCGGAGCAGTCAGCTACGAGACCGACCGCAACCACGATCTCGCTCCGCGCCGGGCAGCGCGGTACGCCTGCCCGAAGGGACACGACTTCGAGGTCCCCTTCTCCGACGACGCCGAGTTGCCGCCGACCTGGGAATGCCGCCTCCACGGCACCGAGTCGAAGATCATCGACGGGGTCGAGCCGGAGGTGAAGAAGGTCAAGCCGCCGCGCACGCACTGGGACATGCTCCTGGAGCGCCGGTCGATCCCCGAGCTCGAGGAGCTGCTCGACGAGCGCCTCGAAGAGCTCCGCGGACGCCGCACCCGCACGGCCTGATCTCGCAGACGCTTCAAGCCGTCCCGGTCTCCCGCCGGGGCGGCTTTTTGCGCACCTCTAGGAGGCCCGTGCGGCCGTCCTGATCAGGTTCCGGCCCCACCACACCCCGAGGGCCGCCAGCACCGCCCAGATCGCCAACGCGACGAGGGAACGGGGTGAGCCGAGGTCGCTCAGGGCGTCGCCCAGCACCGCGGCGAGCACGGTCGAGGGCACCAGGCCCAGCGCCGTGCCGAGCGCGAAGTGCCGGCCGCGCACCGCCGTGACGCCCGCGCCGTAGTTCGCCAGCGTGAACGGCAGGACCGGCAGCAACCGGATCACGAGCGTCGCCTCGACCCCCCGGCGCGCGAAGACCCGTTCGAGCACCGCCAGCCGCTCCCCGAGCCAACCCTTCACCGTGTCGCGCCCCAGCACGCGGGCGACGGTGAACGCGATCATCGCGCCCGCCGTGAAGCCCGCGATCGCGAGCACGCTCCCCCACCCCACGCCGAACAGCAGCCCCGCCGCCGTGGCGAGGACCGGTTTCGGGAAGAAGACCGCCGTGCCGAGCGCGCACACCGCCACGAACACGACCGGTGCGGCGTTGCCCGCGCCGTCGACGAGCGCGCGGAGCCCGGCCCCGTCCGGGAGGTCGACGAGCTGCGCCGCGACCGCCAGCGCCACCACGAGCAGCACCAGCAGCACCAGGCCCGCGAGTCGCATCATCCCAACCTACCCGTCAGGCTGGGGAGCATGACCGTGCTGCTCCCCTCCGGCGAGACCGTCCCCGCGCTCGGCATGGGCACCTGGAAGATGGCCGAGGACCCGTCCCGGCGCGACGCCGAGATCGCCGCCCTGCGCGCCGGCCTCGACCTGAGCCTGACCCTGGTCGACACCGCCGAGATGTACGGCTCCGGCGCGTCGGAGGAACTCGTCGGGGAGGCGCTCGGGGACCGTCGCGACGAGGTGTTCCTCGTGTCGAAGGTGCTGCCGTCCCACGCCTCCGCGGCCGGCACCGTGCGCGCGTGCGAGGCCTCGCTGCGCCGCCTGGGCACCGACCGGCTGGACCTGTACCTGCTGCACTGGCGGGGCTCGGTGCCGTTCGCCGAGACCCTGGAGGGCTTCGCGGCGTTGCTGGAGGCGGGCAAGATCCGGCACTGGGGCGTCAGCAACCTCGACCTCGGGGACATGCAGGAACTGACGGCGTTGTCCGACGCGTGCCAGACCAACCAGATCCTCTACAACCTCAGCCGCCGCGGCCCGGAGCACGACCTGCTGCCGTGGCAGGTCTCGGCCGGCATCCCGGTGATGGCCTACTCCCCCGTCGAGCAGGGCCGCCTGCTGGGCTCCCCCGCGCTGGCCGCCGTCGCCGCGCGGCACGACGCCACGCCCGCCCAGGCGGCGCTGGCATGGGTGCTGCGGCGGCCGCAGGTCTGCGCGATCCCGAAGGCGGGCACGGTCGAGCACGTGCGGGAGAACGCGCAGGCGGTGGAGCTGGCCCTGACGGCCGAGGACCTGGCCGAGCTGGACCGCGCGTTCCCTCCCCCGCAGGGCCCGTCGCCGCTGGAGATGCTCTAGCCGGAGCGCCGAGATGACCGTTGAGGACACGTGGACGCGGCTGGAGGAGCGGCTGCGCACGGACGCCCCGAGGCTGCACGCTTCACCGCTGCCTCCCGCCGGCCCCGGGATCACCGGCCTGCCGCCGGACCTGGCCGCGTGGTGGCGGGTCTTCGGCGGGGTCGACCGCGGAGCGCTCGGCGACGAGAGTCCGCTCCTCCCCCGGTACTGGCACCCGCTGGACGTCAGGGTGGCCGTGAACCGGCGCACCTCCGACCGGATCCCCCTCGCGGTGGACTGCCACGAGGACGACCAGCTGCTGTTCGCAGACCTCCGCACCGGGCACGTCTTCAGTGACGAGATGACCGAGTGGCCGAGTGTGGGCGCGATGCTCGACCAGGTCCTGCGGCTCTGCGAGCACGGCCGCGACCGCGACCGCGAGCACAGGCTCCTCCGCTACGACGACGGCCACATCGGCTGGGACTGAGACGCGCGTCCCACTCCCACCCCGGCTTCACGGCCGTGCCGCTACCGTGACCACGTCTTGCCGGCCGGACACGAGGAAGCGAGGTGAGCGACACATGCCAGGCGTCAGTAGCCGGCGCAGGTCACCGCACCTCGCACGCACGTAGTTCTGGCGTGTGACGCACACCCCTGCACGCAAGGGGAGTCACACGATGCACGTCTTCGACATGACATTGCGCATCGCCGAGAGCATGGGCCTCGGCGCACTGATCGGCTTCGAGCGCCAGTACCGCGCCCGCACCGCCGGTCTGCGGACCAACGCCCTCGTGGCGGTGGGTGCCGCGCTGTTCGTCCTGCTGTCCGCGCAGGGCTTCAACGGCCAGGGGGATCCCACGCGCGTCGCCGCCCAGGTGGTGTCCGGGATCGGGTTCCTCGGGGCCGGGGTGATCCTGCGCGACGGGTTGTCGGTCCGCGGACTCAACACCGCGGCCACGCTGTGGTGCGCGGCCGCGGTGGGGTCACTGGCGGGTGCCGGGCTGCACGTCGTCGCGGCGGCCGGCACGGTGGCCGTCATCGCGGTCAACGTCGGCCTGCGGGAGCTCGGCCGGGCCGTCGACCGCAAGGACGACGAGGGTTAACGCGGCTGGTACGTCAGGCAGTTCGCGTGGTGGTCGCCCGCGCCCTGGCCGACCCGCACGCTCTGCGCGGTGCACTCCAGCGAGGCGTTGTGCACGCAGTCGGTGCGCGAACAGGCGCCGACCTGGGCGACGACCTTGTCGAGGCCGCCCTTCGTGCCGAGCGGGATGAACGTGCCGCAGTCCGCGGCGCCGTTGTCGCCGCGCACCGTGATCGCGAAGGCGTGGCAGCCGTCGTGGTTGTAGGAGCAGTCGCTCACGGTGCAATCGTGGACTGCGGGCATCGCCGGGTTCTCGAGAGTGGTCATGTCCGCTCCTGCCGTGGTGGGAAAGGTTCGGTTATTCCGGACCATGCCACCACGGCAGGGAGCTCGCAATTCGAGGATTAATTAGGCGAGCCTATCCTCAAGAATGATTTCAGCCGTGGTCCAGAACGCGTCGCAGGAACCTCCTGGTGCGTTCTTCCCGGGGGTCGCCGATCACCTGACCAGGCGTTCCGTGCTCCACGATCACCCCGCCGTCCAGGAACAACACCTGGTCGGCGACGCGTTCGGCGAACCGGATCTCGTGCGTGACGATGACCGTGGTCCACCCTTCCGAGGCGAGATCTTTGATCACGGCGAGCACCTCCCCCACGAGTTCCGGGTCGAGTGCGGAAGTCGGTTCGTCGAACAGGACGACTCGAGGTTTCAAAGCCAGCGCACGGGCAATGCCCACGCGTTGCTGTTGTCCGCCGGAAAGCTGGTGCGGGTACGAATCGGCCTTGTCGGCGAGGCCGACCTGGTCGAGCAGCGTCCGCGCCTCCCCCACGACCTCGTCCAGCGGGCGCTTCTGGGCCACGACCGGCCCCTCGGTCAGGTTCTGCAGGACCGTGCGGTGCGGGAAGAGGTTGTGCGACTGGAACACCATGCCGCTCTGCGCCCGCAGGCGTGCGCTCTCGGCCCGACCGGCCTTGCCCGGCGGCAGTGCGGAGAAGTCGACCGACACGTCGTCGATGCGGACGACGCCGCTGTCCGGGGTGTCGAGGGCGTTGAGCGAGCGCAACAGGGTGGTCTTGCCGGAGCCGGACGGTCCCAGCAGGACGGTGGAGGTGCCGCGCGGGGTGGTGAAGTCGATGCCCCGCAGCACGTCGAGCGAGCCGAAGGACTTGTGCAGTCCCGTGACCTCGATGCGGATGTCGGTCATGCGATCACGTACCTGTTCAGCCTGGTCTCCAGTCGTTTCTGCCCGGCGGACAGCGCCACGCAGATCACCCAGTAGTAGAGCCCCGCGAACGAGTACAGGGCGAGGAACTCGTTGCTCTCGGCCGCGGCGAGCTGCGACTCGCGGAAGAGCTCCGTCAGCAGCACGACCGAGCCGAGCGACGTGTCCTTGAGCAGTGACAGCAACGTGTTCGACAGCGGGGGCACGGCCGTGCGGGCGGCCTGTGGCAGCACGATGCGGCGCAACGTCTGCGCGTAGCCGAAGCCGATCGTCGAGGCCGCCTCGAACTGGCCGCGCGGCACGGACAGGATCGCCGAGCGGATCACCTCCGCGGCGTAGCCGGCGACGTTCAGCGAGAACGCGACCACGGCGGCGGTGAACGGCGGGAACTTCAGGCCTATCTGCGGAAGGCCGTAGAACACGATGAACAGCTGCAGCAGCAACGGTGTGCCGCGGATGATGGAGATGAACGCCCTGGCGAGCCCCGAGAGCACCTTGTACGGCGAGATGCGGGCGAGGGCCACCAGCAGCGCGAGCACCAGGCCGATCGCGAACGACAGCGCCGTCAGCGGGATGGTCACCTTGACCAGGCCCACGAACATCGGCCACGCCGTGGAGGCCAGGACGTCCCAGGTGCTGCGCGGGCCGCGTCCTTCCGACAGGTCCGCCGCGCCGCCGTTCTCCACGGACACGTCGGCCTTGAAGTACTTCTGCGAGATGCCGCGCAACGTGCCGTCGGCCTTCAGCGCCGCGATCGCCTGGTCGGCCTGGGACAGCAGCGCGGAGTCGGCCTGCCGCAGCGCGAGCACCTGTTCGCTGCCGGACTGACCCGCGTCGCCCGCGATCTCGACGTCCTTCGAGCCGGTGGTGGCGAGGTAGTCGAGGACGGCGATGTTGTCGTTGACGATGGCGTCGACGCGTCCCTGCTGCAGCAGCGCCGCCGCCTGGGCGAAGCCTTCGACGGCCTCCACGTTCGCGCCGGCGTCCCTGGCGACCTTCGCCCAGTTGCTGGTGCTGGACTGGGCGGTGGTCTTGCCCCTCAGGTCGGCGATCGAGGAGATCCGCTGGTCGCCGGTGCGGCGGACGATCACGCCGCGCGAATAGGTGTAGGTGCTCGACAGGCCGTACTTGGCGGCGCGTTCGGGGTTGCGCGAGACCTGGTTCGCGATGAGGTCGATCCTGCTCGCGTCGAGGGCGGGGAAGATCGCGTCCCACTGCGTCTCGACGAACTCGAGCCGCCACCCCGCCTTCGCGGCGATCGCCTTGACGACCTCGATGTCGTAGCCGGTCAGCTCCTGGGTACCGGGGTCGTGGAACGAGAACGGCGGGTAGGTGCCCTCGGTGCCGACGCGGACCAATGGTGGTTGCTCTTGTTGCGCGTTCGCCGGTGCGGGGACGACGATCAACAGCAGCAGGAGCAGCACCGCGCCCCTGAACACTTGTCGCATCCAGGCAGGGTATTGCCGATCGGGCAGACGGCGCTGAAGATCCACTATGCGGGACGGGGTGCGCGGATGACCACGGTGACCACGCCAGACGGGCAGCTCGTGTCCTACGTGGACCACGGCGGTGACGGCCCGGTCGTCCTGCTGCTGCACAGCTTCCTGATGGACTCCTCGATGTGGGCGCCGCAGGTCGAGGCGTTCGGCGACCGCTACCGGCTCGTCGCGGTCGACGAGCGCGGGCACGGCGGCACGCCCGCGACCGGGCCGTTCGACCACTGGGACGTCGCCCGCGACGCGCTCGCGGTGCTGGACGCGCTGGAGGTCGACCGGGCAGCGGTGATCGGCACCAGCCAGGGCGGGTTCGTGGCGCTGCGGATGGCGTTGCTGGCACCCGAACGGGTCACCGCGCTCGCGTTGCTCGGCACGTCCGGTGAGCCCGAGGACGAGCAGATCTCCGCCGCGTACCAGCAGCTCGCCGAGGTGTGGATCGCGCAGGGACCGGAGACGGTGACCGAGGCCGTCGCGAAGATCTGCCTGGGCGAGTACGACCCGTCGGACTGGACGCCGAAGTGGGCCGCCGTGGAGCCGGACCGGCTGCGGCTGGTCATGACCGCCCTGGTCGGCCGCGAGGGCGTGCTGGACCGGCTCGCGGAGGTGGGTGTGCCCGTGCTCGTGCTGCACGGCACCGCCGACCTGGCCTACCCCGTGACGAAGGCCGAGGCGCTCGTCGCCGCGCTGCCCCGAGCCGAACTCGTGCTGGTCGAGGGTGGCGCGCACTTCCTGAGCCTGACGCACGCCGCGGACGTGAACCCGCACCTGGAGCGGTTCCTCCGCGCGCACGCCTGACCCCCGCCGGAATAAACGGGGTGCGGTCCGGTTAAGCTAGGTGACACATCAACTAGCGAGGACCGGGTGCGCTGTGAAGATCGCTGTTCTGGGTGCGGGCCACGTCGGCCCCGTCATCGCGCGCCTCGCCCTGGCGGCGGGGTACGAGGTGGCCATCGCGGGGTCCGGTGACCCGTCGCGGATCGAGATGATCACCGACTTCCTCGCGCCCGGTGCCGTCGCCACCTCGGCGGCCGACGCGGTCGCCGACGCCGACCTCGTCGTGCTGGCGATCCCGTGGCACCGGTTCGGGTCGGTGGAGCCCGCGACGTTCGCGGGCAAGGTCGTCATCGACTCGATGAACCACTGGCCGCCCGCCGAAGCGCCGCTAGGCACCAGTGAAGAGGTGGCCGCACGGCTCGTGGGCGCGCACGTCGTCAAGACCCTCAACCACGTCGCCTACCAGGACATGGAACCCGCGGCCGGTCGTGCGGTGGGGTACGCCGGTGACGCGCCGGCCGCGCTCGGCGCGGTCGCGGACTTCCTGGCGCGCCTCGGGTTCGACCCCGTGCCGGTGGGTCCCCTGACCGCCGGACGGCTGCTGGAACCCGGCAGCCCGCTGTTCGGCGTCGCGGCGACCAGGCAGGAATTCGAGAACTTCGTCAAGGAGCAGCAGTCATGACCACCACGTTCGGGCTGGACACGTTCGGCGACGTCACGCACGACGCCGACGGCACCCCGCTGAGCCACGGCCAGACCATCCGCGACCTCGTCGAGCAGGGCGTGCTGGCCGACCAGGTCGGCCTCGACTTCTTCGGCATCGGCGAGCACCACACCCCGGACATGCCGCTGTCGGCCGCCGACGTCGTGCTGGCCGCCATCGCCGCCCGCACGTCGTCGATCCACCTCGGCTCGGCCGTGACGGTGCTCAGCTCGGACGACCCGGTGCGCGTCTACCAGCGCTTCTCGACGCTCAACGCGGTGTCGGACGGTCGCGCCGAGATCATCCTGGGCCGTGGGTCCAGTGTGGACTCGTTCCCGCTGTTCGGCTACGACCTCGCCGACTACGAGGACCTGTTCGAGGAGAAGACGCACCTCTTCGCCGAACTGCTCAAGGGCGGCAAGATCACCTGGGAGGGCAAGACCAGGGCGGCCCTGCACGAGCAGGACGTCGTGCCCCACACCGAGCCGTTCCCGACGTGGATCGGCGTGGGCGGCAGTCCGCAGTCCGTCGTGCGCGCGGCCTCGTACGGCTTCAACCTGATGCTCGCGATCATCGGCGGCCACCCCGGCCGCTTCGCCCCGTTCTCCGAGCTCTACAAGCACGCGCTGGAGAAGTTCGGCCACGCCCCGCTGCCGATCGGCATCCACTCCCCCGGCCACGTGGCGGAGACCGACGAGCAGGCCCGCGAGGAGTTCTGGCCGCACTACCTCGACGTGATCGGCAGGCTCGGCAAGACGCGCGGTTTCGCCACGCCGACGCCGGAGTCGTACGCGCACGAGGTGGGTCCGCACGGCGCGCTGTTCGTCGGGTCGCCGGAGACGGTGGCGGAGAAGATGGCGCGCACCATGAAGAAGCTCGACGCGAGCCGGTTCGACCTGAAGTACGGGATGGGCGGGCTGTCGCACGAGTCGCTGATGCGGGGGATCGAGCTGTACGGCACCAAGGTCGTGCCGTTGGTGCGCGACATGCTCGCCTGAGGTGGGCGGGGCCTGCCGGCCCCGCCCAGCGCGTCACTTCCGCCTCGGAACAGGCGCGACCGGCACCGCGGGTGTGACCGGCACGACAGGCGCTGGAACGACGTTGCACGTCACTTCACCGGAACTCTCCTGATACACCCAGCGTTGATCCGCTGGAGAGGAAACCGGTGATTGTTCCCATGCCCACGAGCGCGCCCCGTCGCACGGGCTCGTTCGTACTGACCGAGGACGTGACCGTCCGGGTGACCGGCCAGGCGCGCACCGCGGCGGCGATGCTGCGCGAGCACGTCTTCCGGCAGACCGGCTACCTGCTGGCGGAGTCGCCCGACGGCATGCTGATGGTGTCGCACGACCCGGCCATGCGCGGGCTCGGCCCCGAGGGGTACGCGCTGCTGGTCAGCAACGACGCGGTGATGCTCCGGGCCGGCACGCAGGCGGGGCTGCGGCACGGCGTGCAGACGTTCCGGCAGCTCATGACGAACGACGGCACGGTCCGCGCGGCCGACGTGCGCGACTCCCCCGCGTTCGCGTGGCGCGGTGTGTCCAGCGCGCTGCTGCCGCCGGCCGAGATGCGCAAGGCCATCGACAAGATGGCCGCCTACAAGTTGAACGTGCTGCACGTGTTCCCCGAAGGTGACCCGGACGCGCTGCGCGACCTGGTCGAGTACGGGCGTGATCACGGCATCACCGTCGTGCCCGAGCTGAGCCCGGCGACGATCGAGCTGCTGGACCTCTTCCCGAGCCGCTGGGTGCACATCGGCACCGCCACGCTGACGACGAAGTTCGCCGGTCTGCTGGAACGCCACGGCAAGCTGCCGGTGCGGTGGCACGACGGCAGCACGGCCGTTCTCGGCCCGCACGGCAAGCTCGCCGAGGGCGACGACGGCCTGCGCGCCGTCGCGACCGCGGGCTGGGTGGGCGAGCTGCGCACCGCCTCCGCCGTCGCGCCCGCCTGGTAGCGCGTTCACAGTCGTCGCGTGATCGCAGGTCACGCGACGACTCCCTTCACATGTGGAAGTTTGGCTCCAGCGCGTCTCAACTGGCGCGGAACCGCGTGGAAGACTGAATTCCGCTGCACCCGGCTTTGTGATCACAACTGTGAATTTCCCGGTGCCTGTCCATTGCCTGTTGCCCGGTGCCGGCGACCTGGTCCGCCCCTGCTCGCGGGTGCATTGTGGTTGCCGTGCGGGCATCTTCGAAGATCAGGTCGGCCCACCGCTTCCGGTTGCTGCTCGTGGACGACGACCGGGAACTGGTGGAGCTGCTCGCCGCGGTGCTGCGCGGCGAGGGTTATGACGTCGACGTCGCCCTGGACGGGCAACGCGGGCTGCACCTAGCGCTCACCCACCCCTACGACGTGGTGGTGATCGACCGGGGCCTGCCGGTGATCGACGGGCTGGACCTGTTGTCCCGGTTGCGTTCCCGGTCCGTGCGGTCGCAGGCGCTGATGCTCACCGCGATGGGGTCGGTGCGCGACAGGATCGACGGCCTCGACGCCGGCGCGGACGACTACCTGACCAAGCCGTTCGACCTCGGTGAGCTCGTCGCCCGGCTGCGGGCGCTGTGCCGGCGCGCCGCGGAACTGGCCGCGGTGCTGCGGATCGGCGCCGGCCGGTTGGAGCTCGAACAACACCAGGTCGTGCTGCCCGACGGCGAGAAGGTTCCGCTCACCACCAGGGAGTTCGCGCTGCTGCGCGTGCTCGCCACACATCCCGAGACGGTGCACACGCGGGCGGCGTTGCGGCGCACGGTGTTCCAGGACGCGCCCTCGCCGTCCATTGTGGACACCTATGTGCACTACCTGCGGTCCAAGGTCGGCCGCTCGGTCGTGCAGACCGTGCAGGGCATCGGCTACCGGCTGGGGGCGCTGTGAGGGCGTGGGCCGAGGCGGAACGCGCGGAGGTCCGCCGCGCACGGCTGAAGGTGAGCGTGCTGGTGGGCCTCGCGATCACCGTGATGATCACGTTCGTCGGCGCGATCGCGTACGTCGTGATGGCGCACTCGCAGGAAACCCAGGTGGCACGCGAACTCCGGTACAACGCGGTCTACGGCGTGCCCGGCATCGCACCCCGCTGCGCGTGGGTGTTCGTGCTGGAGGACGGCGAACTGCACCTCGGCCCGCTGGAGGTGCCCGGCGGCTTCCCGCTGCGCGACGACCTCTCGTCGGTGCACGCGTCGGGCTCGGCCGTCTCGCGCGACGTGTCCGCGAACGGCACCGAGTACCGCGTGCTCACCGCCCCCGGCGCGGACGGCACCACCGTGCAGGCCGTGTTCGACATGCGCTACCAGCTCTCCGACCGGACACACCTGGTGCAGGCCCTGGCGATCGCCCTCGCCGCGGGCCTGCTGGTGGCCGCGCTGATCGGCCTGACCGTCGGCCGCCGCACCGTCGCCCCGTGGGCGGAGGCCCTGGCGCGCCAACGCCGCTTCGTCACCGACGCGAGCCACGAGCTCCGCACCCCGATAGCCCGCGCCTACCTGCGAGCCCAGCTCCTCGCCGCCGGCCTGCCCGCCGACCAGCGCACCGACCTCGACGCCCTGGCCAGGTCGATCCGCGGCCTCGCCGACGTGGTCGACGACCTCCTGGCCTCGGCCCAGCTGACGCAACGCCAGGACCACGCCCCCGTCGACCTGGCGGACGTGGCGGAGGCGGCGGTGGTGGGCGAGACCGAGCGGGCCGCCGAACGCCGCATCACGTTGTCGTTCGACCACCCCGGACATCCCCTGGTGGTGCCCGGGGTGGAGACCGGGCTGCGGCGGGCGGTCGACGAGCTGCTGGCCAACGCCGTGCGGCACACGCCCGAAGGTGGGCGGATCTCGGTGGGGGTGCGGGCCGTGGCCGGGGTCGTCGAGTTGTCGGTGGCCGACACCGGGTCGGGGTTCGAGCCGGGTCAGGCGGAGCGGTTGTTCGAGCGGTTCCACCACGGGGGCGGGGAGGGGCGGTTCGGGCTGGGGCTCGCGTTGGTGCGGGAGATCGTGAGCGGGCACGGCGGGACCGTGGAGGCGTCGGGGGCGCCCGGCGTGGGGGCCCGGTTCACGTTGCGGATACCGATGGCGGAGGTCGGGGACGTGGTGGTGCGGGAGCGGGTGACCAGCGTGCACCTGTGAACAAGGTGTGGCAGGGCCGTCGTCCAGGGGGCGGCGGCCGACGGTCAGGGCTCGCGCTGCCGCCTCACCACTCCCCCGAGATCACCACCTCAGCCGCCACCCGCACGTCCACGTCCAACGGCCGGTCCGGGTCCACCGGCTCGATCACAGCGGCCAGCGCGTCCAGCAACGCCGCACACCGGGGCGCGGTGGGCCGCCGGCCTCCCACGTGCACCGCCTGCCGCAGCCCCAACGCGAGCGACCCGCACAGCAGCCGCAGCAGCTCGGCCAGGTCGTAGGCGCGCAGGGCGGCCTGGGTGCCGAACGGCACCACGTCCTGGTTGTGCAGGTTGGTGGGCAGGCTCTGGGTGCTGGCGGGCAGGACCCCGCGCCGGATCTCCGCCACGAACGCCGTCGTGGCGAGTTGGACGCCCTGCAAGCCGTGCTGGCGGCCGGGGCCCGCGGCGAGCATCGGGGGCAGGCCCGTGTTGCGGGCCGGGTCGACGAGGAGGTCCAGCTGGCGTTCGGCGAGGTTGCCCAGGGAGGCCGTGACCATCGCCAGGACGTCGGCGGCGAAGGCGGCCGGTTGGCCGAAGAAGTTGCCGCCGTGGGCCACGAGGTCGTCGTCGGGGAAGAAGAGCGGGTTGTCGCTGACGCCGCCGAGGTCGGCGGTGACCACGCTGTCGACGTATCGGAGGGCGTCCTCCGCGGCGCCGAGGAGTTGGGGTGAGCAGCGGATGCTGTAGGGCTCCTGCAAGGCGCGCAGGCCGCTGGGCTCGGTGCCGGCCAGCGTGGAGCGCATCCACGACGCCACCGCGGCGGCGCCGGGGTGGCCGAAGGCGGAGATCAGCCTGGGGTCGGCGAAGCCGGGGTCCGCGCCCAGGACGTCCACCAGAAGACAGGTCAGTGAGGCCAGCGCTCGGTGGGAGGCCCGTACCGAGGACAGGGCCAGGGCCGTGGCCGCGGTGGTGACGGACGTGCCGTTCACCAGGGCCAGGGCGTCGCGGCCGTCCAGCGACAGCGGTTCCAGGCCCGCGGAGGTCAGCGCCTCGAGCGCGGGCAGCCGGACGCCGTCGAGGTACGCGTGGCCGCGGCCGCGCAGGGCCTGGGCGGCGTAGGCCAGCGGGATGAGGTCGCCGCTGGCGCCGACGGAGCCGTAGCGCGGGACGGCCGGGACGAACGTGGTCGCGAACATCGCCGAGAGCCCCGCGACGACGTGCGCGGACACACCGGACAGGCCCTGGGCCAGCGACCAGGTGCGGACCAGGAGGGCGGCGCGGGTGATGTCGAGGGGCAGGTCGGGGCCCTGGCCCGCACCGAGGTGTGCGAGGGTGTTGTCGCACTGGTCCGCCTCGGTGGAGCGGCCCGCGAAGCCCACCAGGGCGCCGAACCCGGTCTTGGCGCCGTAGACGGGTCGCTCGTCGTCGGCCAGCACCGTGCGCAGGTACGCGCGCCCGCGTTCGACCCGGTCCAGCACCGAGGAGCCGACCAGCACGGGGTGTGGTGTCGAGGCGCGCCGCAGGTGCGCGACGGTCAGGGGCGAACCCAGGTCCACGGACGTGTCTGATGCGGTCGTGGTCACCTGACGGACGGTAGGCAGCCGATCTCAGAAAGTTCTGAGATCGCGTGGGTAGCTTCCCCGGTCATGGCGTACGACTACCTGATCATCGGCGCGGGACCGGCCGGTTTGCAGCTCGCCGCACTGCTCGAGCGCGACGGTCGCGACTACGCCGTCCTCGAGCGCGGCAGCGGGGCGGGCACGTTCTTCACCCGGTACCCGCGGCACCGCAAGCTCATCTCCATCAACAAGGTCCACACCGGGTTCACCGACCCGGAGCAGCGGATGCGGATGGACTGGAACTCGCTGCTGCTCGACGACCCCGAACTGCTGTTCACCCGCTACACGCCCCGGTACTTCCCGGACGCCGACGACATCGTCCGCTACTTCCAGGACTGCGCGGCCGGCCTGAACGTGCAGTACGACATCGATGTCACGCGCATCTCCCGCGACGACGACGGGTTCGTCGTCCACAGCGGCGAGAAGACCTGGCACGCGAAGAACCTCGTGATGGCCACCGGCGTCTCGCAGCTGTACGTGCCGGAGATCCCCGGCATCGAGCACGCCGAGCGCTACGACACCTTCGACACGGACCCCGAGTCGTTCACCGACCAGCGGGTGCTCGTGATCGGCAAGGGCAACTCGGGCTTCGAGACCGCCGACGCGCTGGTCGAGCACGCGGCCGTCATCCACGTCGCCGGGCCGCACTCGGTGAAGCTCGCCTGGCAGACGCACTACGTCGGGCACCTGCGGGCGGTGAACAACAACTTCCTCGACACCTACCAGCTCAAGAGCGAGAACGCCGTCATCGACGGCACGATCGAACGCATCGAGCGCAAGCCGGAAGGCGGTTTCCGGATCCAGTTCCGCTACGCGCGCACGGTCGAGAAGCTGCGCGAACTGGAGTACGACCGCATCATCGCGTGCACCGGCTTCCGGTTCGACGCCTCGATCTTCGCGAACGACACGCGGCCGTCGCTGGTCATCAAGGACCGGTTCCCGGAGCTGACCCCGGCGTTCGAGTCGGCGAACGTGCCCGGCCTCTACTTCGCGGGCACGATCACGCAGTCGCGCGACTTCAAGAAGTCCACCAGCGGGTTCATCCACGGCTTCCGCTACGGCGCCCGCGCGCTGCACCGCATCCTGAGCGCCCGCAACCACGGCACCCCGTGGCAGGGCGAGGACCTGGAGCTCTCACCGGAGGCGATCAGCGACGCCGTCATCGCCAGGGTCAACACGTCCTCGTGCCTGTGGCAGCAGTTCGCGGTGATGGGCGACGTCGTGAGCGTGCACGGGCAGACCGCGCGCTACTCGGAGGAAGTGCCGGTCTCGTACGTGGCGGACGGCGGCCTCGGCCCGGCCGAGCACCGGTTCGTCGCGACGCTCGAGTACGGGCCCGACCACGACACCGTGGACCCGTTCGACATCAGCATCCCGCGCGTCGCCGAGAACGACGCCGTCAACGCCGCCGACGCGAGCTACCTGCACCCGGTGGTCCGCTACTACCGCGACGGCGTGCTGGAAGCGACGCACCACCTGGCGGAGAACCTGGAGAACCACTGGGACGTGCCCGAGGTGCACCAGCAGCCGCTCGCGGTGTTCGTGAAGGAATGCCTTGCCGGCGCGTGACGCCGAGCCGTTCCCGCGCGCGGTGCTCGACGTGCTCGCCGCCGCCGGGGAACGGCCGGTGTTCGAGCACGGCACCCGCGTGGTGACCGGCGACGAGATGCTCGGGATGGTCGCGCGGATCGCGTCCGGGTTGCGCGGGAACGGGATCGGGCCCGGGGACGGGCTGGCGCTGCTGCTCGGGGTGACCGCGGAGGCGTTCGCGGCGATCCTCGCGGGGCACGTGGTGGGGGCGCGGGTGGTGGGGGTGCGGCCGGGGCTGACCGAGGCCCAGGTCGAGCACCTGCTCGGGCTCGACATCGAGCTGGCGATCAGGGACGCGGACCTCCCGGGGCTGCTCCAGTCCGCAGACGAACCCCTGCGGTGCGACGGCCGCCCGAACGACATCGCCCGCCTCATCCACACCAGCGGCAGCACCGGCGCGCCCAAGGCGTGCGCCCAGTCCTATGCCGCGATGACCGAGGCCTGGGCCGCTCGCCCCGAAGCCTGGCCCCCCGCGATCCGGGAGCTGGCGACGCGGCTCGACCGCTACCTCGTGTTCGGATCGCTGTCGAGCCAGGTGATGTTCGAGTACGCGATGCTCACCCTGACCGCGGGCGGCACGGTCGTCGTCGCCGGCGACCCGGCCGACGCGATCACAGAGCTGAAGGCCACCGCCCGCGTGATCACCGTGCCGGGCCTGGCCAAGCTCGTCGCCGCCCAGAAGCGCGACCCGGCCGACCTCTCGACGTTGAAGGCGCTCCTGGTCTCCGGCTCCCCCCTCACCCCCGAACGCCACCGCGACGCCCTGGAAACGCTGGGGCCGGTGCTGTTCCACGGCTACGGGCAGACCGAGACCGGCATGATCTCGATGGCCACCCCGGACGATCCCCCCGGCACGGTGGGAAGACCGCCCGTGGACGTCGAGATCCGCGACGGCGAGCTCTACGTCCGCACCCCCGGCCAGGCCCAGGAGTACTGGGGGAACCCGCGGGAGTCGGCCGAGACCTTCGTGGACGGCTGGGTCCGCACGCACGACCTCGGCCGGTTCGACGACGACGGCCACCTGCGGCTGATCGGCCGAGCGCGCGACGTCGTGATCGTCAACGCGAACCTGCATTACGTCGGACCGATCGAACAGGTGCTCGCCGAGCACCCGGACGTCGCCGAGGCCTACGTCGTCGCGGTGCCGGACGACGAGACCGGTGAGGCCGTGCACGCGTTCGTGGTCCCGAAGGGCGATCGCGTGCCCCGGCTCGAAGAACTCCGCGAGCTCGTGACCGCACGGCTCGGTGCGGCCTGCGCGCCCATCGGGCTCACCGCGATCGCCGAACCTCCCGTCGCCCCCGGCGGCAAACCCGACAAGCGTCAGCTCACCGCGTGAAGGAGAACGTCGTGTCCAGCGAGGTAACGACCGAGTGTCTCGTGATCGGCGCCGGCCCGGCGGGGCTGCAGGCGTCCTACCTGCTCAAGCAGGACGGGCGCGACCACCTGGTGCTGGAGGCGGGCCAGGGCGCGGGGACGTTCTTCACCCGCTTCCCGCGGCACCGGCAGCTGATCTCCATCAACAAGGTGTACACGGGCTGGGACGACCCGGAGCTGAACCTGCGCGTCGACTGGAACTCGTTGCTGTCCGACGATCCCGAGCTGCTGTTCACCGGCTACACCCCGCGCTACTTCCCGAACGCCGACGACATGGTCCGCTACCTCGGCGACTTCGCCGTGAAGAACGACCTGCCGGTCCGGTACGACACCAGGGTCGTGTCGGTGACGCGGCCGGACGACTTCGTGGTGCGCGACCAGCACGGCGGCACCTACCGGGCGAAGCGGGTCATCGTGGCGACCGGTGTCTCGCAGCCGTACGTGCCGGACATCGACGGCGTCGAGCACGCCGAGCACTACTACGACGTGTCCGTCGACCCACAGGACTTCACGAACAAACGGGTGCTTATCATCGGGCGCGGCAACTCGGCGTTCGAGACCGCCGACGCACTGATGGAGACCACGGCGGTCACCCACGTCGCCGGGCCCGGGTCGTTGAAGCTCGCGTGGCAGACGCACTTCGTCGGGCACCTGCGGGCCGTGAACAACAACTTCCTCGACACCTACCAGCTCAAGTCGCAGAACGCGTTGCTGGACGGGCACATCAGGAGCATCCGCCGCGACGACGACGGCTTCCTGGTCGAGGTGAGCTTCCAGCGCGTCAACGAGGTCGTGAAGGCGATCCGCTACGACCGGGTGATCCTCGCGACGGGCTTCCGGTTCGACGCCTCGATCTTCGCGCCGGAGTGCCGCCCGCAGCTCACGATCAAGTCGCGCTTCCCCGACCAGACCGCGGCGTGGGAGTCGGTGAACGTCCCGGACCTGTTCTTCGCGGGGACGATCACGCAGATGCGCGACTTCAAGAAGTCGACCAGCGGGTTCATCCACGGCTTCCGCTACGGCGTCCGCGCGCTGCACCGGATCGCCGAACAGCGCTACCACGGCGTGGACTGGCCCAGCCGCCCCGTCGAGGACGTCACCGAGGCGATCATCGAGCGGGTCAACCGGACCTCCGCGCTGTGGCAGCTGTTCGGGTTCCTCGCCGACGTCGTGCTGACCGGGGAGGACGGCACCACCCGCTACCTCGAGGAGGTGCCGGTCGCGCACCTGCACGAGGCCGTGGCGCGCGGCGAGTTCGGGGACGTCGAGTCGTACCTGACGGTGACGCTGGAGTACGGCGCCGACCACGACAAGGTCAACCCGTTCGACATCACCGCCGGACGGAACTCGCAGGACGACACCAGCGGGCTCGACGGCCGCTACCTGCACCCGGTCGTGCGGCGGTTCCGCGCCGGTGAACTGGTCGACGAGCACCACGTCACCGAGAACCTCGAGAACGAGTGGGACAGCGAGACCGTCCACAAGGCACCGCTGCGGGAGTACCTGCGGTGAACCCGGTGCTCGCGGAGCTGCACGACAAGGCGCGCGCGGTGCTCGACCCCGTCCACCACGACTTCTTCGCGGGCGGGGCCGGGGACGAGGTCGTGCTCGCGGAGAACGAGGCCGCGTTCCGGCGCCTGGCGCTGCTGCCGAGGGTGTTGCGGGGCAGGGAGATCGGCGAGGACTTCCCGGTGATGATCTCGCCCACCGCGTTCCACAAGCTCGCCCACCCGGACGGCGAACTGGCCACCGCGCGGGCGCTCTCGGGGACCACGCTGGTGTCGAGCACGGCCTCGACCGTGCCGATCGCCGACGTCGTGGCGGCCGCGACCGGGCCCGTGTGGTTCCAGCTGTACGTGCAGCCGGACATGGCCGTCACGGAAGCGCTGGTGCGGCGCGCCGAACAGGCGGGCTGCCGGGCGTTGGTGGTGACGGCCGACTCCCCCGTGTTCGGCCGCCACCGGCGCGACCTCGCGCACGGCTTCCACGACCTGCCACCGGGACTGGCGGCGGAGAACATGCGCGACCTCGTCGAGCCCGGCCTGCGGAACATCGCCATGTCGCCGACGGTGTCGTGGGAGCACATCGACCGGTTGCGAGAGATGACCGCGCTTCCGCTGTGGGTCAAGGGGATCCTGCACCCGCAGGACGCGGAGCTGGCGGTGGGGCACGGGGTCGCCGGGGTCGTCGTGTCCAACCACGGCGGCCGGCAGCTCGACCTCGTCCCGGCGTCGCTCGACGCGTTGCCCGCCGTGGTCGACGCGGTGGCCGGACGGGTGCCGGTGGCACTCGACGGCGGTGTCCGAAGTGGAGGCGACATCGCGCTGGCCCTGGCGCTGGGGGCGTCGGCCGTCGGCATCGGCAGACCGGTGCTGTGGGGGCTCGCGGCGGACGGCGACCAGGGCGTGCGACGGGTCCTCGACGTGCTGCGCGACGAGTTCCTGCACGTCCTGACGTTGTGCGGCGGCGAACTGAGCCGGGACATGGTGGTGAAGCGGTGCTGAGCCGGTTGCCCGCGCGGGTGGTCGCGTTGCGCGCCAAGGTGTTCGAGAAGGTCAACGGGGACAACGCGATCACGTTCCCGAACGAACAGGTCGGTCCCGACCGCTTCCAGGAGCTCTACAGCCACCCCGCCGCGAACGGCCGCAGCCGGGGCGCCGGGCTCTCGGACCTCTTCTGGTACTGGCTCTCCCCCGGCCCCGAGGTGCACCAGGAGCACTTGGAGGCCGGGCCGCGCTACGACGACGTGGCCCGCGCGACCCGCACGTTCCTCGCCGGGCCGAGCGACGCGCTGGCGGAGGCCGCCACCCGGTGCACGGCGAAGGTGCTCGACGAGGTGCTCACCGGCCGCGTCACCGAGGTCCGGTTGCGGGACCTGATGATGCCGGTGTGGGCCGAGTACTTCTACGAACTCGTGTTCGGCGAACCGTGCCCGCGGTACGCGCGGGACCTGATCGTCGGGCACGCGAACGACGTTGTGACCTCGCTGAAGTGCACAGGACTGCGCCACCCCGCCCGGAGGGCACGGCTGACCCGCTACCTGACGGTGCGGCTCGCGGACGTCCGGCACCCGCTGCCCGGGACGCTGTCGGAGACCGAGCAGGTGCACTACCTGCAGGGCACCTACTTCAACACCGCGGTCGTGCAGATGTCCGAGGCGATGGCGCACCTGCTGCTCGCGCTGGCCCAGCACCCCGAGGTGGCGGAACGGATCGGCGACGACCGCTACTTCGCGCACGTGCTGGACGAGACGTTCCGGCTCTACCCGTTGTTCGGCATCGCCCACCGCATCACGACCGACGACATCGTGCTCGACGAGCACACGACGTTCCCGGCCGGTTCGGTGCTGTGCTTCAGCTACCCGGACTACCACGCCACCGGCTACGCCGACCCGCACGTGTTCGACCCCGGCCGCTGGGAGTCGACCGCCGCCCGCCACGAGCACCACATCCCGTTCGGTGTCGCCGCCAACCGGCCCTGCCCGGCCTGGCGCCTGTCCCCCCTCGCGATGCGCGCGTCCGCCAGGGAGGTGCTGCGCCGCGTCAGCCTGCACTCCACCGCGACGCACACCCGCTCGTTGCCGAGCCGCGGCCCGTGCCTGCTCGTCCGCGACGGCCCCGTCCCCCGGCTGCGCCTCGCCTTCCTGCGCGTGCGCGACCGCTGGGAGGACGTCTGGCGCAGCGTCGTCCAGCTCGTGCTCGGCACCGCGATGGTGCTGCACGCCCACCACCTCCGGCCGGCGGGCCGCTACTTCGACACCCACGACACGCAGGGTTGCCCGGTCCGGCACTGACCCCAGGAGATCCCCCGTGAACCAGATCCACTTCGCGTTGCAGGTCTTCGCCGCGCTGGCGGTCGTCCTCGCCGCGACCACCGTGTGCGGGCGCCTCGCGATGCTGATCAAGCAGCCGAGGGTCGTCGGCGAGATGGTCGCCGGCGTCCTGCTCGGCCCCGCGCTGCTCGGCGCCGTCGCCCCCGGCGTGCAGGCCCAGCTCTTCCCCGCCGACGTCAAGAGCACCCTGTACGTGCTCAGCACGATCGGCCTGACGTTCTACATGTTCCTCGTCGGGTCCTCTTTGGACCACGGACTCACCACAGGGGCCAACGCGCGCAAGGCCGGCGTGCTCGCCGTCTCCGGCATCGTGCCCACGTTCCTGCTCGGCGCGGGCGCGGCGGTGCTCTTCTACGACTCGCTGAGCCCCGAGGGCTCCAGCCTGTGGATCTTCATGCTGTTCGTCGGCGGCGCGCTGTCGATCACCGCGTTCCCCATGCTGGCGCGGATCCTGCAGGAACGCGGCATCGCGAACACCCCCATCGGCGGCCTGACCCTGGTCGCCGCCGCGATCGACGACGCCGTGGCGTGGGGCTTCCTCGCGCTGATCATCGCCGTCGGCGCGTCCGGCAGCCCGTCCGGCGCCGTGCGCACGATCCTCGGCGCGGCGATCTTCGCGGTGCTGATGCTGACGGTCGGCCGCAAGTGGCTCGCCAAGCTCGGGGAACGCGCCGAACGCGACGGCAAGCTCAGCCGCGACATGGTCGCCGTGATCCTGCTGATCGTCCTGCTCGCCGGCTGGTACACCGACCTCATCGGCGTGTTCTCGGTGTTCGGCGGGTTCATCACGGGCCTCGCGATGCCGAACTCGAAGGTCGTGCGCCAGGAGCTCGACGCCAAGCTCTCCGACCTCAACTCCATCCTGCTGCTGCCGGTGTTCTTCGCGTTCAGCGGCCTCAACACGCGGATCGACGGCTTCGGCTCCGGTGGCGCGCTGTGGTTCCCGCTCGCCGTGATCATGCTGGCCGCGTTCGCCGGCAAGTACCTCGGCTGCGGTCTCGTCGTGAAGGCGCAGGGCTACTCGTGGCGCTACGCCTCCGCGGTCGGCGGCCTGATGAACGCCCGCGGCCTGATGATCCTGATCTTCATCAACATCGGCCTCGCCTACGACCTGGTGACACCGGAGATGTTCGCGATCCTCGTGGCCGTCGCGATCGTCACGACGGCCGCCGCGATGCCGATCTACCGGGCGTCGCTGCCCGACCACCTGGAGGCGCAGGCCGACGTCAAACCCTCCCCCGCACCAGTGCCGTGAGCTGGTCGACGACGGCGGCCGGGTCCGGCATCCCCGTGATCTCGGACCCGGCCCTCCCCGCCACCTCCCGCACGGCCGGGTCGTCCAGCAGACGGCCCGCCGCCGCGGTGACGGCGTCCGCGGTGATCTCCGGCCCGACGAGCTTCGCGCCCGCGCCGGTCGCCTCGACCACGTCGGCGTTGACGAACTGGTCGGCGCCCTGGGGCAGCAGGAGTTGCGGCAGACCGGCCGCCAGGGTGCCGAGCACCGTGCCGGTTCCGCCGTGGTGCACCACGAGATCGGCCCGCCGCAGCACCTCCGCCTGCGGCACGAACCCCGCGATCCGCACGTTCGGCGGCACGTCACCCGGCAGCGCGCCGGGACCGAGCGCCACCAGGACGGTCACCGGGAGCCGGGCGAGACCGGCGATCGCCTGCCGCAGCACGTCCGTCGCGGTGTGCGACACCGTGCCGAGCGTCAGGTACACCAACGGTTTCCCTGAGTCGATCTCCGGCATCGGCACGTCCAGGTCGAACGCGACCGGCCGCATCCGCAGCACGGTGGGCAGGGCCGCGACGACCGGATCGCGCACGAGATCGGGCCACACGTCGACGACGGTGTCGCCCAGCATCGGGTCGGCGGGCGTGGCGCCGTCCCACAGCCACGCCATCTCCGGCGCGGCCAGGCGCAGGAGCTCGGGCGGCATCGACCGGCCGATCACGTGCGACACGAACGGGACTCCGGCGTCCCGCGCGGCCTTCGCGGCGCCGGCGTCGCTCTGCTCGTAGACGACGAGGTCCGGACGCAGCCGGGGCAGCAGACGTTGCAGATCGCTGACCGTCGCGCGGGGCAACACGTCGGCGAACATCGTGATCAGCAGCCGGGCGACGTCGTCACCGCGGTGCCGCGCGCGGGCCTCGGCTTCCGCCTCCCCGACGGAGATGCCCGCCGCATGCGCCTCGAACGCGAGAGCCTGCACGGTGTCGAGGAAACCGCCGCCGGTCGCGAACACGACCTCGTGACCAGCGCGCTGAGCCGCCCTGGCGAGGGGCACGAGCGGGAACAGGTGGCCGTGGGCGGGGCGGCACGAGAAGAGGATGCGCATCCGTCCCAGTGTGGAGGTCGTCTGCTGAGAACGGGCTCAGCCGACGTCCACCGTGAACGCCGCCCGGCGCAGCTCGCCACCGTGGCGGAACTCCAGGAACAGCCGGTACTCCCCCCGGTCGGCGAACACGGCCTGGAAGCTGAGTTCGCCGTTGTTCAGCGGGATTCCGGCCAGCTCGACCGGGTGCAGGTGCGTGGCCGAGAGCAGCATGGTGTGGAAGCCGGTCATGTGGCCGTTGGCACCGAGGTGCGGCTCCAGCGAGCTCACCGGTGTGCCGTCCGGCGCGCGGATCGACAGCCGCAGCACGTGCGCGTTCAGCGACTTCGGCTGGTCCGTGTCCACGCGCACCACGGTGTACCCGCCGGTGGTGGTGACGCCGGCCTCGGGCGCCGGCACCGGGACCACCGTCGTGTCGCCGGGCACGCTGAACGGCACGCCGAGCACCACCGGGTGGCGGGCGTCGGCCGTGTCGAGCGGCACGAACTCCGCGAACATCCGGTACGCGCCGCCGTCGGGCAGCGACAGCGACGTGCGCCAGGTGTCGCCGTCCAGCACGGGGTGCAGGTGCTCGAAGACGTGCATGTCCTCGCGCACCGAGAAGAAGTGCATCTGCTTGGTCTGGTTGTCCAGGAACCGGGTGACGGGCCTGCCCGCGCCGTCGAGGATCCGGAACACCACCGGCACGGCCTCGCCGCGCGAAGCGGGCGTGGTGACGGGGTCGAAGCGGTACCCGCTCTCCACATCGGACAGTCCGTCGCTGTGCGCGGCGGGCACGACGGCGCCCATGTTCTGGTGCTGCATCGGGGGCGCGGACCGGGCGAACACCATCACCCCGCCGCCCACCACCACGGCGACGGCCAGCAGGGCGAAGAACCAGTCGGTGACGCTGAGCTTGCGCATGACAACTCCTCACGGCGCGGGCGGGCGACCGGGGCCACCCGCCCGCGTCAGGGTCAGAACTGGAGGCTCCAGGCGTCGATGTAACCGACGTCGGAGCGGTAGAGGTCCTGCACCTTGAGCTGCCACGTGCCCGCGGCGTCCTCGGCGGACGCGTTGACCTCGTACGTGGTCACGACGTTGTCGCCCGAGTCGTTGTTCGAGCCCTTGAGCCGGAACGAGGTGCCGTCCGGCGCCACGAGGTCGATCACCAGGTCACCGCGGTACGGGTGCTTGATGTCGACGTTCACCTTGAGCGTGCTCGGAGCCTTGCCGGGCACGCCGGACACGGTGACCGGGGACGTCACCGCGGCGCCCGCGTCCGGAATGGACACGTCGGCCGCGTTCTCGAACCTGCCCCCGGTGGGCGGCGGTTCGACGGCGCCGAGGTTGGGCTTGACCACGACCAGGCCCTGCTCGATGCCGTTGACGAGCACGATGCCGCTCGCGAAGTACGGGTAGTTGCTCCACGCCCCGTTGAACTTCGCCTCGTTCGCGGCCGGGTAGATGTCGAAGTACCCGGCCTCGGTGAGCTGGGCCGAGCCGACACCGCTGACGTCCAGGATGCGCAGGCCCGCCTGGTAGTTGGCCTGGTAGGAGTACTGGCCCTTGACGTACTGGTTGTGGTCGATCGCCGTGGCGGGCGAGTTGTACACGCCGGTGTGCACGGGGTTCGCGAGCGACGCCAGGTCCCAGATGTAGGTCTTGGTGCGCTTGTCGGTGCCGCGCGACTCGTCCAGCTCGTCGTCGAGCAGGAAGTACCGCTGGTCCTCGGTGAGCCAGCCCTGGTGCGAGTACTGCGCGCCGGAGTAGGCCTTGCGCACGATCTGGACGGGGTTCGCCTTGTCGGTCACGTCGACGATCGTCAGCGTGTCCTCGTTGGAGTTGAAGCAGATCTCCCGGCCGCGGTAGGTCGCGTCCGGGCCGCGGTAGACGACGCACTGGTTGTCGTGCGTGTAGCCGTCCTGCGCCACGCAGCCCGCGTTCTTCGGCTGCTTCGGCGTGCGGATGTCGACCATGTGCGGGCCGCCGCTGCACGTGTTGGAGCCGATCGCGTACGCGTACCCGGTCTCCTCGTTGATGGCGATGTTGTGCGCAGGGCCGAAGTCCTTGTACAGGGCGTCGGCGGTGAAGGTCTGCGGTGTGGTGACGGTCCGCAGGCGCGTCAGGTCGAACACCTGCATGCCGTGGCCGGTGATGAAGTCGGCGACGATGAACGCGTGGTCCTTGTAGACCTTCATGTCGCGCCACGAGCTGCTGCCACCGTTGGACGGCAGGTTGCCCAGGAACTTCGGCGCGGTCGGCGTGCTGACGTCGACGAACGCGGTGCCGTTGGTGCGGCCGACGACCGCGTACTCCTTGCCGGAGGACGGGTCGGTCCAGCCCCAGATGTCGTTGCCGTTGCCACCGCCCATCGCGGACAGGGGCAGCACGCTCAGCAGGTCGACGTTCTTGCACGGGTAGATGTCGGCCTTGCCGTTCACGCACGGGACGCCGGCGGCGGTGCCGGAGACGGTGTGGCGGTCGGCGGGCAGGTGGTCGGCCAGGAACGTCCTGGCGGCGGCCTGCCCTTCGGCGGTGTTGGGGTCGTGGGCGGAGGCGCCCGTCATCGAGAGGGCGACCGCGGAGACCGTCAGAACGGCCAGGGCGCCCATGCGCAGGGATCTCATGAAGTTGGACTCCTTCGGACCGGGAGGCAGGGTGTTCCCGGTCAACCCCAGACGGTAGGAGCCCCGGGCACCCGCCGTGAACCCTCGAACGTCTGGTCCGGGCAGGACGAGCAGGGCCGATAGGCTCGGATGTGTGGACAGCAGCCGACAAGCCCGCGTGCGCCAGGCGTTCGACGACTTCTTCGCGCCGGGCGAACCGAGGTCGCCGAGCTGGGTGCTGGAGTTGTTCCAGCGCACCGCCGAGACGGTGCCCGCCTACCGGGACCTGCTGCGACACAACGGGATCGACTCCGCGGCGATCCGGACGTTCGAGGACTTCCAGCGGTTGCCGCTGCTCGACAAGGCGAACTACCACGAGCGGTACCCGCTGCCCGAGCTGTGCCGCGACGGCGACCTGGGCGCGCTGGACATGATCGCCGTGTCGTCCGGCTCCAGCGGCAGGCCGACGATCTGGCCGCGGTCGCTGGAGGACGAGCTGCACGTCGCCCGCCGGTTCGAGCAGGTGCTCGTGGACGGGTTCCACGCCGGCGAGCGCAAGACCCTCGCCGTGGTGTGCTTCCCGCTCGGCACGTGGGTCGGCGGGCTGTTCACGCAGGCGTGCGTGCGGCACCTCGCGGCCAAGGGCTGCCCGATCACCGTGGTGGCGCCGGGCAACAACAAGGCCGAGATCCTGCGGGTGCTGCCGGAGCTGGCGCCGCACTTCGAGCAGGTGGTGCTGCTGGGCTACCCGCCGTTCGTGAAGGACGTCGTCGACACCGGGCTCGCGGAGAGCGTCGACTGGCCGGCGTACCGGATCAAGCTCGTGCTGGCGGGCGAGGTGTTCAGCGAGCAGTGGCGGGACCTGGTCTCGCAGCGCGCCGGCATCGCGGATCCGATGACCGACATCGCTTCCCTTTACGGGACAGCGGATTCCGGTGTGCTGGGCAACGAGACCGCGCTGTCGGTGGGCGTGCGGAGGTTCTTCGCGGAGCGCCCGGAGAAGGCGCGGGAGGTCTTCGGCGACTCGCGGTTGCCGACGCTCGTGCAGTACGACCCGGCGAGCCGGTTCTTCGAGGTGCACGACGGCACACTGGTGTTCACGGCGGACGGCGGGATCCCGCTGATCCGGTACCGGATCGCGGACGAGGGCGGCGTCCTGGCGCACGCCGAGGTGCTGGAGCACTGCGCCCGCGGCGGCTTCACTCCCCCGCCCGGCCCGGAACTGCCGTTCGTCTTCCTGTTCGGGCGATCGCTCTTCACCGTGTCGTTCTTCGGCGCGAACGTCTACCCCGAGAACGTGTCGGTCGGACTGGAACAGCCCGGCATCAGCGACACCGTCACGGGCAAGTTCGTGATCGAGTCGGTCGAGGACGAAGATCGGAACCGGTCGTTGCGGATCACCGTCGAGACCGCGCCGGGAGCGGTGGCGGACCCGGCGGTGATCGCGGAGGCGATCCGGGACCAGCTGCTGCGGCTCAACAGCGAGTTCGCGCACTACGTCCCGGCGCCGCGGCAGCTGCCCGAGGTCGTGCTGCGGCCCCACGGCGATCCCGAGCACTTCCCGGCCGGCGTGAAACACAGGTACACCCGACGATCCTGAAAAGCGCTTTTGCACCACGCAGCAATAGCTTTTCGAAACTCCCCCGCCTGCTTAAAGTGGCGTCGGCGAATTCATTTGCGGGTTAGGGAGGGAATCCTTTGAGGTTCGTTCGGCGTTTTGTTCTGGCATTGATGCCGCTCGCCATGCTCTTCTCCGTCGCCCTCGCGGCCCCGAGTGCGCAGGCAGAGGCTCCTGACGCGCAGGCCGCCGCCGTCGGCGCGGCGTACGACACCGAGACCGGCCAGGCGCTCGCGGCCTGGGACTGCAATACCGGCAACGTCTGCTTCTGGAACGGCTTCGGCGGCACCGGCGGCCGGTGCATGTGGGACGTGGCGGACGCGGACTGGACCGCGGGCACCTACAAGTGCTCCTGGGCCACGACCAAGGAGGTCAAGTCCGTCTACAACCGCGGGACGTCGTCCAACTTCAAGGGCGTCCGGTTCTACCGCAACACCGGCTACAACAACTCGATCGGCTGTACGAAGCAGGGCCAGAAGGGTGACCTCGCCGGCACCTACCAGGTCCGCTCCCACCAGTGGGTCACCACCAGCTGCGGCTGATCCGCGGCAATAGCGCAGAACCGTGCGCGGGGCAATCGTCCCGCGCACGGTTTTCGTTGCTCGATTCGGCGGATCGACACGCCCAGTATGGTTGTGCGCGGTGACCTGGACTGGGGAGGTTGCTGTGTTGCGCATCCATTTTTCCGACGGTGATCTGGAGCGTACGCAGGTAGCAGAAAGGGTGGATCCGCTCTGGGAAATGGTGTTCAGCCGGCTTCGGCTGACCGAGTCGGACAGCGGGTTGTTGTTGCAGCCGTGGCTGCGCGACATCCTCCGCAACGGCGACCGGCAGGTGATCACGTCCGGCGTTCGGATGCTGTCCGTGCTCGCGCCGCTGGGGCCGTACTTCCCGGACTTCCTCACCCCGCCGGAGGGCGCGCAGGGCCTGGGGAGCGCGCTCGCCGCGATCCGGTCCACACCGCGGCACCGGCTCAAGGAGGAGTTCGGGCGCCTGCAGGACGTGCGGCCGCTCCCGGAGTGGACGCGTCCGCTGGTGGCGGGCGACGGCGAGTCCCTGGTGGAGCTCACCGAGGCGCTCACCCGCTACCACCGCGCGGTGGTCGAGCCCTACACCGACCTGATCGAGGAGGCCGTCGAGACCGACCGCGTGCACCGCAACGGTCTCGCGTGCACGGTGGAGGGTCTGCTGCGGGGCATGTGGCCGTTGATGAACTGGCGGGAACCGGTGCTGGAGGTCCAGTACGCCTACGACCGCGACCTGCACCTCAACGGGCGCGGGCTGCGGCTGGTGCCGTCGTACTTCTGCCGCCGCACCCCCGTCGCGCTCGCCGACCCGGGGCTGCCGCCGACCGTGGTGTACCCGCTGCACCACGACTGGACGTGGCAGCGCCAGATCGCGAGCGGGCGGCGTGAGCAGGGCGCGCTCGCGGCGTTGCTCGGCTCCACCCGCTCGGCCGTGCTGGCGGCGGTCGGCGCCGGGGCCACGACGACCGAGCTCGCGGAACGGCTCGGCGCGTCGCCGTCGTCGGTCAGCCGGCACACGTCCGTCCTGCGGGAGGCCGGGCTGCTGACCACGGAACGGCAGGGGCTGTCCGTGCTGCACCAGCGCACGGTGCTGGGGTCAGCCCTGCTCGGCAGGAACTGAGGACCGGCGGCGCTTCCACAGCCCCAGCGCGCACGCGGCCAGTGCCGCGCCCGTGAGCAGGACGTGGATCGCGCCGCCGAACCTCGTCGCGAAGGTGACGTCCGTCCGCAACGGCACGGTGTCGACCATCAGGTCGTCGGTGAACATCCCGGTCGCCCGCACGACGCTGCCGTCCAGGCGGACCACCGCGCTCACGCCGCTGATCGCCGCCACGACGACCGCGCGCCCGTGCTCGATGGCGCGCAGCCTGGCCATGCCGAGCTGCTGGTAGGTCATCTCGCCGCGGCCGTACCAGGCGTTGTTCGTCGGCACGACCAGCAGCTGCGCGCCCGCGGCCGCGCTTTCGCGCAGCACGTAGTCATAGGCGACCTCGTAGCAGATGCCGACGCCCACACGCGTGCCCGCGATGTCGAGCACGCCGGGTTCGGTGCCCGCGTCGAGGTCGCCCTGATCCGCGAACGGCGTGAAGATGCGGGCCAGCGGGCGCAGCGGGATGTGCTCGGCGAACGGGACGAGCTCCTGCTTCGCGTACGACTGCCCCGCGCCGGTCTTCGGGTCCCACGTGATGACGGAGTTCTTGTTGTCGCGCAACGCGCTCACGAGCGTCGGCACGCCGAGTTCGGCGATGGCGCCGTCGAGCACCGGGTCGCGGTCGCCGGTCCTCGTCGCGCTCTCCGGCCACACCACGAGGTCCGGCTTCGGCAGCGCGCCGCCGCGGACGAGCGCGGCCAGTTCGGCGGTCTTGCGCAGGTGGTTGGCGCGCAGCGTGGCGCCTTCGGACAGCAGGCCGAGACCGATGTCGGGGGCGTTGCCCTGCACGACGGCCACGGTCCGGTCACCGGTCTGGGCCTCGACCGAGATCAGCGGGGTGATCGCGAGGGAGGCGACGACCGGCACCAGCGCCCAGGCGCGGGTCCACCGCGGCAGCCAGGCGGCCAGGCCGAAGCCGGTGAACACCACCGCGAACGTCACGAGCGGCGCGCCCCCGATCACGGCGAGCCGCGCGAACGGGCCGTCGACCTGACCGAACGCGACCCGGCCCCACGGGAAGCCGTTGAACGGGATCAGGCCGCGCAGCGTCTCCTGCAGCACGAACAGCGTCGTGGCCCACACGGGTGCGGCAGGAAGCCTGCTGACCAGTGGGAACAGCGCGCAGACGGCGCAGATAAACAACGCCATCAGCGCGCTGAGCACGAGCCACGGCCACGGGCCGAAGTCGTTGCCGAGGAAGTGCTGGATCCACCACAGGTGCGGCAGGAAGAACGTCAGCCCGAAGGTGAACCCGAGGCCCGCGCTGCGCCGGGCCGTGGCGCCTTTGAGGGCCAGCCACAGCACGACGAACGCGGGTACGGCGAGCCACCAGAGCGTGCGCGGCGGGAAGCTCAGCGCCAGCGCACCGCCGGCCAGGGCCGCCGCGCCGTAGCGGGCGAGGTCAGGCTTGCGCAATGGACACCCTCGCCCGGCGCAGGACGAGGTACGCGCCACCGACCAGGGCGATCCCCACGACGTAGGCGGCGACCAGCTCGGGCACGCGTCCCGTGAAGTTTCCCGCGAGCGGCGGCACCAGCAGCGCGAACACCCCGGCGAGCACGGCGACCCTCGTCCGCCAGATCCCCTCCGGCAGGCACGCGGCGAGCGGCAGCACCGCCCACAGCAGGTACCACGGCTGGATCACCGGCCCCAGCACGACGATCAGACTCATCATCATTCCCAGCGACGTCACCTCGGAGATCCCGCCGCGCAGCTGCCGGTGCACCACCACCGCCACCCCGCACAGGATCAGCACGAGACCTGCGACCCGTGCCGCGGAAATCATCGCCTGACCGCTTTCCGGGCCGAACACCGCACCCGCCAGGTAGCCCGGCCAGTTGGTCGGCGCCATCCAGCTGTTCACCTTGGACGGTGTGCCGAGCGCCTGCACCCAGCCGAAACCGGATCCGCCCGCGAGAGACGTCACGACGGACACCGCGGCCGCCGCCGCGACCATCGCGAACCCGGCGGCGGTGAACCGGACCCAGCCGCCGCCCAGCCTGCGTGCGAGAGCGGTGCCGACGACCGCGAGCGCCACCAGTGCGGGCAGCTTGACCTGTGCGCCCAGCCCGATGAACACGACACCGGCCGTGTACTGCCACCACCTCAGTTCGGGCAACGCCTGCAACGCGACGACAGTGCCGGACAGCATGAGGCCGAGCATCAGCGCGTCGTTGTGGACACCGCCGATGAGATGCCACAGCACCAACGGGTTCATCACGCCGAGCCACAACGCCGTGCGCTCGTTCGTCCCGGCCAGTTCGGCGAGCCTGGGCACCGCCCACACGACCAGCAGCAGGCCCAGCACCGCGGCGAGCCGGTACAGGCCGATGCCCAGCACCGGGTCGCCGCCCGTGACCTCGGTGATCGCGCGTTCGACCGTGCTGAACAACGGGCCGTACGGCGACGGCGTGTCCTGCCAGTAGACGCCGACCCGTGCCACGGCCTCCGCGCTCGCACCGGCCGCCGGGCTCACGGTGTTCGGGTCGAAGCCGTTCGCCGCCACCTCTCCCTGGGCCAGGTAGCTGAAGACGTCACCGCTGAACAACGGCGGTGCGACCAGCAGCGGGGCGCACCACCAGGCCAGCGTCCGGCGCAGCCACGGGGCGTCCGGCCTGGTGCGGCCGAGCAGCGCCCACGTCAGCACGACCAGTCCGGCACCCGCGATCGCCACGCCCAGTGCCACCACACCACCGGCTCTGACGGCCCACGCACCGGCGGTGAGCAGGAGCGCACCGCCGAAACCCGTCCAGCGCAGCAGTTCCGGGGTGTCGGTCGTGACCGCGGTCGGCCAGCGGTAGGTGACGGTCTGCACGGTAGGACAGTGCTTTCCGGACAGATCGTCACGCGTCCGCCTGTGGTCGCGTTCTCACGTACGACCACAGGATGATCTTTTGGTTTTCGGTTTCGCGACTCAACTTCCGGCGAAGTCGTGCGTCATCCACACGGTGCCCTTGGCGTCGCGGACGACGACGATGCCGATGCGGGTGGACGACCTGCTGAGGATGTTCTTGCGGTGGCCGTCGTTCGGCGGCTTCTCGTCGATCATGCCCTGGGTGAGGCCGAGCGCCATCCTGGAGATCGCCTCGACGTCGTCCTTGACCGGCCCGCCCATGCCGACGTTCTCCGCGACCGAGCTCCACTTGACGCCCGCCGCCGTGCTGCGCTCGCCGAGTCCGCTCTCGCCGGAGCACTGGTGCGACAGGCCGCAGCCGTTGCTCATCATGGCCGTCGTGTGGCGTTCCGCGGCGGTGACCAGCGCGGGGTCGATCTTGAGCGGGGCCAGCCCGTCCTTCGCCCTGGTCTCGTTGATCAGCGCCAGGACGCGTTCCTCCGGCGTGGCGACGCGAACGGGCTCGGGCGCCTTGGTCGTCGTGGTGGTGGTCGTGGTCGTCGTGGTGGTCGTCGTGGTGGTGCTCTCCACCGGCTGTGAGGAGGAGGTGGTGAGCGCGAGTGCCTGGGTGGTGGCCGGACCGGCGACCGCGGCGGGCGGGTCGGACGGCATCAGCACCATCGTGCCGACCACGCCGACGAGCCCGCAGACGGCCGCGGCACCCGCGACCGCGAGGACGGGCTTGGCGGTGAGCTTCGCGAACAGGCCCGCGGGTTCGGAGAGGTGCGCGGCCACGTGCGCGACGGGCTCGACGTCACCGAGGTTCTCGAGCAGCCGCGGCAGGTACGCGGCCGGCACGACGAGCAACGCGGCCCCGGTCAGGATGCGCTCGACGGGCATCGCGTCGTCCACCCCGCGGCGGCACCGCCCGCACTCGTCGACGTGCCGCAGGAGCCGCTTGCGCCACAACGGGTTCGGCTCGCCGTTCCACCCCTGCGCGGCCTTCTCCAGCCCAGCGCACCGAGGTTCCATCGACAGCGCCCGCACCAGGTGCCGGATCGTCTCCAGCCGCCCCTTCAACCTGCTGACCCGCACCGTCACCACGTGCGCGTTGAGGTCGAGCGCGTCCGTCACCTCGCCGCGGGACAGCTGCCCGACGCGTTCGAGCGTCCACAACGCCAGCAGCTCGCGGTCGGACGGGTCGAGCCACCGCGCGGCCTCGTCGACCTCCCGCCGCTGCTGCGCGAAGTGCAGCCGCGACAGGGCCGTCTCGACGAATTCGGCCCCGGGATCGGCCCGGTCGTACTCCTCGAGCGGCGCCGGTGCCAGGTCCCGCCGCCGGTGGTGCTCGCGGACCTGGTTGATCGTGACGGCCACCAGCCAGCTGCGGAACCGGTCGGGCTCCCGCAGGGCGTCGAGCCCGCGGATCACCCGGACCATGGTCTCCTGCACGACGTCGTCGACGTCGGAATCGGCGTGCAACGCCCGACCGGCGACGTTGTAGACCAGCGGCAGGCAACCCGCGACCACGGCGTCGAGCGCCGTCCGATCACCGGCCCGCGCGGCCCGCACCTGCTCCGCGTCCACCTGCCCCAGCCACTCCCGACCCGTCACTTCCGCACCCTTCGCCGGCTTGTCCTCGCTCGTCATGGGAGACCGGCGAGTGTCGCCTCAGGTCACAGAAAGCGGGCGGATAGGTGACCGGGGTCACACGCGGCGGGCGGAGTGGGGCGAGGTGCAGGGGTGGGTGGGGTGGGCGTGGCGGACTGGGTGGGCAGGTGGGCGAGGTGGTGCGACAGCCGAGCCGCCCGCGGCAGGAGTGGAGCGGCTGCGGGCGGCCAAGCCGGTGGCCGCCAAGCCCGGCGCGCCTGACCTGGCAGCGCCACGGCGCTGCCGCCCGCCTCCGCCCCGCCGCCGCAGCGCTGCCGCCGCACCTGCGCTGCCCCACCTGCTGCCGCCCACCTGCTGCCGCCCTAACTGCGCCACCCCCACCTGCGCCACCCCCTCAAACCGCCACCCTCAAGCCGCCACCACCGCCACCCCGGTCCGCCCGCCATCCACGTCCAGCACGATCCCGTGCACGAACGCCGCCTCCTCCGACGCCAGGTACACGGCCGCCGCCGCGATCGCGTCCGGGTGTCCCGACCGGCCCGCCGGCGTGCCGTGCATCATCACGTCGGCCGCGGCACGGGTCGCGTCGTCCCAGCCGTCGGAGGCGATCACGCCGGGCGAGATGGCGTTGACCCGGACTCCCCGCGGCCCGAACTCCGACGCCCACGCCCGCGTCAGCGTCTCCATCGCGCCCTTGCTGGTGCTGTAGATCGAGCCGCTCGGCACGCCCAGCCTCGTGATCCACGAGCCGAGGTTGATCACCACGCCTCCGCCCGCCTCGACCATCGCCGGGACCAGGGCCTGGGTCAGGAAGAACGGTGCCTTCACGTTGACGCCGAAGACGCTGTCGAACGTCTCCTCGTCCGTCGTCGCGGTGGAGGAGGGCGGGTAGATGCCGGCGTTGTTCACGAGGACGTCGACCCGGCCCAGGAGTTCCGTCGCCTCGGCGGCGAGGGCGTGGCTGACGGCGGGGGTGCCGTCGAGGTCGGCGCGGACGAAGTCGGCCTCGCCGCCCGCGGCGCGGATCTGCGAGACGACCGCGGCGCCCTTGGACGCGTCGCGGCCGGAGACGACGACGTGGGCGCCTTCCGCGGCGAAGGCGACCGCGATCGCGCGGCCGATGTTGCTGGTGGAACCGGTGACGAGGGCCGTCTTGCCCTCCAGTCGCTGTGTCATGTGCTCGACGGTACGAGCCACTTTTTGGACCAGCAAGTCCAGAAAAACTCAGCCTCGGAGGTGGGCGATCAGGGTGTCCAGGGCGGCTTCGAGGTGGGTGGTGCTGCCGGTCGACATGAGCACCAGCACGCCGCCCTGGATGCCCGCGATGAACGCCGCGGCGACCCGGTCGGGGTCCAGGGCGGGGCGCACCAGGCCCGACTCCTGCATGTCGGCGATCCCCTTGCGGACGTGGTTCTGCCACTGGCCGAGCAGCGTGGTGATCACTTCCCGCGCGCCCGGCGTGCTGCCGACCTCGCCCATCAACGTGCCCAGCGGACAGTGCCGTCCCTGCAGGCGGTAGCGCGTCACGATGGACTCGCGCCAGCGGTCCCAGGCCGCCCACGACGTGAGTGCGCCCAGGTGCGGCTGCTGGTCCTCCAGGACGCGGGAGGCCTCGTAGCGGGCCACGGCGAGGAAGAGCTCCTCCTTGCCGTCGGGGAAGTAGTGGAAGATCTGGCTCTTGCTCGTGCCGGTGATGGCGCGGATGTCGTCCAGGGTCACGCCGACGGGCTCGTCGCTGCGCAGGTAGGCCGCGGCGCCCTCGATGATGCGCTGCCTGGTGGCGCGGCCCTTCGTCGTCAAAGCCATGGGTCGATGCTAATTTTTCTGGACTGGCGAGTCCACTGTGGTTGACTGGCGCCATGCTGCCCTGGGAGGGACCACTGGCCGGCCGGCTCGACCGGCACACCGTCGACTCCGCGTTGTTGCGGGACAACCCGCTCGGCGATCCGCACCAACGGCCGTTGTGGGTGTACGTGCCGCCGGGCTACGACGAGAGCGCTGAGCGCTATCCCGCCGTGTACATGATCCAGGGTTACACCGGGCATCTGCAGATGTGGGCGAACCGCACGCCGTTCCGCCAGCCGTTCATCGAGACGGCGGACGCGGTGTTCGCGAACGGGGCCCCGGGCTGTGTGGTCGTGTACGTCGACGCGTGGACGTCCTACGGTGGCTCGCAGTTCGTCGACTCCCCCGGCACCGGGCGCTACCACTCGTACCTGTGCGACGAGATCGTGCCGTGGGTGGACGCGCACTACCGCACGATCCCGGACCGGGAGTCGCGGGCGATCGCCGGCAAGTCGTCGGGCGGGTTCGGCGCGATGATCACGCCGATGCTGCGGCCGGACCTGTTCGGCGGGTTGGCCACGCACGCCGGTGACGCGCTCTACGAGCTCTGCTACCTCGCGGACTTCGGCAAGGCCGCACGGGCGTTGCGCGGCTACGACCACGACATCCGGAAGTGGTGGGAGGACTTCACCACGCGCACGGCGTTCACGAAGCCCGCGGACATGGACCTGCTCGGGATCTACGGTGTGGCGGCGTGCTTCTCGGCGAACGAGGACGGCACGCCCGAGCTGCCGTTCGACGCCGTCACCGGCGCGCCGAGGCCCGAGGTGTGGCAGCGCTGGCTCGACTGGGACCCCGTGCGGATGGTGCCGGCGCACGCCGACGCCGTCCGGTCCCTCCGGGCGGTGTGGATCGACGCGGGCACGCGGGACGAGTACTTCCTCGACCTGGGTGCCGAGGCGTTCCGCAAGGAGATCGCCCGGGCCGGGCTTCCCGACGAGCGGGTGCACTTCGAGCTCTTCGACGCGGGCCACGGCGCGATCGACTTCCGATATCCCCTCTCGCTGGCCTGGCTCGCGACTAGGCTGGCTCGATGATCCGTGAAGTGGCGTTGCGCGGCCTCGAGGATGCTGATCTCGACGTGCTGTTCGAGTTCATGCGCGATCCCGAGGCGGTCCGGATGGCCGCGTTCACCGCGGAGGACCCGGACGACCGCGCGGCGTTCGACGCGCACATGCGCAGGATCCGGGCCAACCCCGAAACCTTCAACCAGGTCATCCTCGGTGACGGTGTGGTCGTGGGCTCCATCGCGAGCTTCGTGCTGGACGGCGACACCGAGATCACCTACTGGATCGACCGGTTGGTCTGGGGCCAGGGCGTCGCCGGCCGCGCGGTCGCGTTGCTGCTCGAGCACGTCACCACCCGGCCGTTGCACGCCCGCGCCGCCAGTGACAACGCGGCGTCGCTGCGGGTGCTGACCAGGGCGGGCTTCCGGCCGGTCGGCACCGACGTCGGCTATGCGAACGCGCGCAAAGCCGAGATCGAGGAGACGATCCTCGTCCTCAGCTGACGAACGTCTCCGTGCCCAGCACGCCGAGCAGTTGCAGCTTCTCGAACGCCTCGGTGCGCGGCGGCGCGGTCAGCACGAGCAGCGCCTGCGTCTGGTCCTCGGTGAGCAAGGCCTGGCAGTCCACCTCGATCTCGCCGAGCTGCGGGTGCACGAGCACCTTGTGGTCCTCGAACCGCTTGCCCACCTCGTGCAGCTCCCACAACGCCGCGAACTCCGCGCTCTCCTTCAGCAGCGCCTGGACGAGCTCGCCCGCCCGTGACTGCGCGCCCATCGAGGCGTAGGCGGCACGCAGGGTCGCGACCTGGGCGCGGCCCTGCCGCTCGCGGTCCTGTTCCCGGTAGACCAGCCGCTCGCCGGGGTGGGTGAACCAGCGGTAGATCCCGCTGCGAGCCAGTCCGGTGAAGTGCGAGGAGTCGCCGTACAGCGCCTCGGCGAACCGGTTCTGCACCAGCACCTCGCTGAGGTTCGACAGGATCAGCGCAGGCGTGTCGTTCAGTCGGTCGAGCACCCGTTGCAACGCGGGCGCGACGTGAGTCGGCACGGCGGAGCGCGCGGGGGCGTTGCGGCCCGCGACGCGGAACAGGTAGTCGCGTTCCTCGACGCTCAGCCGCAACGCCCTGGCGAGCGCGGCCAGCATCTGCTCGCTCGGCTGCGGGCCGCGTTGCTGTTCCAGGCGCGTGTAGTAGTCCGTGGACATCGTGGCCAGCGCCGCGACCTCCTCGCGCCTCAGCCCCCGTGCCCGCCTGCGCGCCCCCGCCGGCAGGCCGACGTCCTCCGGCCTCAGTTCCTCCCGGCGGCGGCGGAGGAATGCCGCGAGTTCGACCCGATCCATGGGTCCAGTATCCGTGGACCGGGGACGCGAACCAGGGACTGCCGATCCCCCGACAAGGGCTCTCTGCCGCGAGATCGGCGATCGGCAGACATTGGGTGCATGCAGATCACCGGAAACACCGTCTTCATCCCCGGCGCCACCAGCGGTCTCGGCCTGGCGCTCGCCCTCGCCCTGCGCGAGCGCGGCAACACCGTGATCGTGGGCGGCCGGCGCACCGAGCTGCTCGAGAAGATCGCCGCCGAGAACCCCGGTGTCGAGACCGTCCGCATCGACACCGCCGACCCCGCGAGCGTCGAGGCCGCGTCCAAGGACGTCCTCGCCCGCTTCCCGTCGGTCAACGTCCTGATCACGATGGCCGGCATCATGCGCGTCGAGGACTGGCACCGCCCCGAGTCGTTCCTGGAGTCCGCCGAGAGCGTCGTGACCACGAACGTGCTCGGCCCGATCCGCCTGATCGCCGCGTTCGTCGAGCACCTCCAGGCGCAGCCGGACGCCACGATCATGACCGTCTCGTCCGGGCTCGCCTTCACTCCGCTGACGATCACGCCGAGCTACAACGCGTCCAAGGCCGCCATCCACATGCTCAGCGAGTCGCTGCGCCTGCAGCTCGCCGACACGTCGGTGAAGGTCGTGGAGCTGGAGCCACCGGCCGTGCGGTCGGACCTGCTGCCGGGCCACAAGGAGAACGAGCAGGCCATGCCGCTCGACGAGTTCATCACCGAGGTCGTGGAACTCATCGAGACGCAACCCGACGCCCGCGAGATCCAGGTCGAGCGCGTGAAGTTCCTGCGCTACGGCGAGGCGCGCGGCGACTACGACCAGGTCGTCGCGGCGATCAACGGGCACTGAGGCGGACGGGGTGCCGGGGACGTCGGTCCCCGGCACCCGCTCACAGGGTCCGGGCGAACTCGCGGAACGTCAGCGGAGCACGGCCGATGAGGCGCGCCAACGCGCCCAGGTCGGCCTTCATCGTCGAGCCGTGCACCGCGACCCGTTCGGCGACGGCCGTGATGCGCCCGGCCATGTCGGCGTTGACGAAATCCTCCACTTCGGACAGTGCCACCAACTCCTCGCGCCACCGCTCGGCGGAGACCGGCTCGAACCGGACGGGCCTGCCCCACTGCTCGGCCAGCACCGCCGCGATCTCGTGGTGGGTCAGCTCCTCCGCCCCCAGGGGTGGCAGACCAGGCCGTCGAACCTCTCGGAGTGCAGGAGCGCGGCCACCGCGAGCTCCGCGGCGTCACGCCCGTTGATCCAGGCGACGGGGCCCTCACCGAAGCAGTTGCGGATCACGCCCTCCTCCCGCGCGGACCGCCCGTGCAGTGCGGGGACGTTCTGGTGGAACGCCGCCGCCACACGCAGGACCAGCAGGTCGAGTCCTGCCCACCGGAGGACCTCCTCCGCGAGCCACTGATCGCGTCCGCGGCCGCTGGGGTGCCCGGGATGAGCGGTTCCCATGGACATCACGACCGTGCGGGGCGAGGCACCGGACTCCCTTGCCGCAGCGGCGAAATTGGCGGCGGCGCCGATCACCCCGGCGTCGATCGGGTACGTGAAGTAGGCCTGTGCGACGCCTTCCAGCGCGGGCACGATGCCGCGGCGGTCCTGCAGGTCACCGATCACCACCTCGGCGCCGATCGCTTCGAGGGCCTCCGTGCGGTCACCGCGGGTGCGGGCGAGCACGCGGACGTCCCTGCCCTCCTCGCGCAGCCGTCGCACCACGTGGGCGCCGGTACCGCCGTGACGGCCGGTGACGCCGGTGACGAGGATCGAGGTCACCTCCCCACCTCCTGGATCAGGCAGGTGCTGGTCGCGGTGGCGAGCAGGCGTCCGGCGCCGTCGACGAGCCGTGCCTCGGCGAGCGCCGTGCGCCTGCCGTGGTGCACGAGGTTCCCGAGGCAGGTGATCGTGCCGGTGTCCGTCCTGATCGGACGGAGGAACCGCACGGCCAGGTCGAGGCTCGTGTACCCGGTCCCCGCGGGCAGTGCGGAGTGGACGGCGCAGCCCGCCGCGGTGTCGAGCATCGTGGCGTGGATGCCGCCGTGCACGGACCCGATCGGGTTGTAGTGGAACTCCTGCGGATCCAGCTCGAAGGTGACCGAGCCCTTGTCCACGGACACCATGCGGGCGCCGACGAGCTGGGCGACGGGTGGTGGCGGGATCTCGCCGGAGGCGATGCCGCGCAGGAAGTCCAGGCCGTCGAGCCGCCTGGCCAGTGCGGCGGTCGTGCGCGGGTCGGTCCAGGTGACCGTCCGCGTGCGTTCGTCCGGCATCAGGCGACGGTGCCCTTCATGAGCCAGGTCGGGCCCTCGGCGTACGTGCTCGCCTCGGCGAAGAACGCCCCGAAGTGCGGACCGCTCGCGTGGGCGTTGAACGCGTCGACGTCGGCGTAGACCTCGTTGAGGTAGAAGAGGTCCGGGTTCTCCTCGTCCGCGATGACCTCGAACCGCAGCGAGCCGGGCTCGTTCGCGAGGGAGTCCGCCGCAGTCTTGCGCGCGACCTCCACGAAGTCCTCCCGGTGGGCGGGATCGACGGTGAACGACACCAGGAACTGGTACATGGCGGCCCTCTCTCGGAATCGGCAGTTCATTCACTGAACTGGCCGAACCGTAGCACGGGGAGTTCAGTGAATGAACTACAGTGGGAGCCATGGCACTGCCCAGCACCTACGCGGACCGCAACTGCTCCCTGGCGCGAGCGCTGGAGATCGTCGGCGAGCGGTGGACGTTGCTGATCGTCCGCGACGCGTTCTTCGGCATCCGCCGGTTCGGCGACTTCGCCTCGCAGCTCGGCATCCCGCGCGCGGTCCTGACCAACCGCCTGAAGTTCCTCGTGCAGGAGAACGTGCTCGAACGCGTCGACGGCGAGTACCTGCTCACCGCCAAGGGCCTGCGGCTCTGGCCGGTGCTGCGGGCGATGATGGCCTGGGGCGACGAGCACTACTCCCCCGGCGGCGCGCGGCGCACGTTCCGGCACGACGCCGACGGCGGTCTGCTCGACACCGGCGACCGCTGTTCCACCTGCGGCGAGGTCGTGTCCGCACCGGACGTCCGCATCGAGCCCGGCCCCGGATTCGACCCCGGCAACGCCACCCCCGACCCCGTGTCCGCCCTGCTGAACACCCCGCGCCGACTCCTGGAGCCGCTGTAGTGCACCCCCTCGACGACCCCGCCCGCTCGGCCCTGACCGGACCGCACGCCCGGTTCGCCGAGCACAAGGGCACCGTGCTGCGCTACCCGTCCGACATGTCGCCCTTCATCGCCATGCCGCCGGACCCGACCGATGCCGACTGGCTCACCCTCGCGGCACTGGACCCGCGTCCGACGGTGACCGGCCTCGAACCGCCGGACGGCTGGCAGGTCGAGGCGCGGTTGTCGTTGCGGCAGTACGTCGGCGAGGACGTCGCGGCGGCACCGGAACCCGAGGCCGTCCGGCTGTCCACTTCGGACGTCCCGGAGATGATCGCCCTGGTGGAGTTGACGAAACCGGGCCCGTTCCTGCCCCGCACCATCGAGATGGGCACGTACCTGGGCATCCGGCGCGAAGGCAGGCTGGTGGCGATGGCCGGGGAACGCCTCCACGTGCCCGGCCACACCGAGATCAGCGCCGTCTGCACGCACCCGGACGCGGCCGGGCAGGCCTTGGGCACGAGGCTGCTGCTGGCCGTCGCGCACGGCATCCGGGAGCGCGGCGAGACGCCGTTCCTGCACGTGCTGACGTCCAACACCGGGGCCGTCCGGCTGTACGAGAGGCTCGGCTTCCGCCTGCGCCTGGAGACCGAACTGCTGGTGCTCAACCCCGGCACGTGAGTTCAGCGACGGCGCAGGGCGGGCCGCGGTGTCGGCGGCGTGCGGGGACCGATGATCGCCGAGGTGACGGCCGGGTGTTCCTCGTGCCGCGACGTGCGATCCCGCTCAGTAGCTGAACCGGCGCACTTCCTCCGGGTGCAGCACGAGGCGGACCTGGTCCGCGTCGAGGATCTCCGCGAGGTCCCCGGCACGGGACGGGTCGCCCAGGTCCCAGTAGCGGGCGGCAAGGCGCTCGGCGAGGTCGTGCGCACCGGTGGTCTCCACCTCGACGCGACCCGCGACCGACACCCAGCGCTCGCGTTCCGCCACCGGGGCGGCGACGACGAGCGAGGCACGGGGGTCGCGGCGCAGCCGGCGCACCTTGAGCGAGTCCGGGGCGGTGAACAGCTCGATCGTGCCGGCGGCCGTGGCCTCGAACCAGACCGGCCGGGGCTGGGCGGGCACCGGCCCCGCCGCCACGGACAGGAACCCGTGCAGCGGGCGGCGCAGGAACTCGAGGTCGTCGGCGTTCAGCGCGGTGTCGGCGGTCATGAGATCCACTCTGCCCCAGCGGCGGACGGCACGCAGGGCTCGCCCGGCTTCCGGCGCCACGCCGTGTTCTCGTAGGTTGGGGCCATGCCTCAGATCACCGTCGAGTACTCCGCCGAACTGGGCGGGGCGCTCGACCGCCGCGCCCTCGCGCTCGCCCTGCACCGGACCGTCGGGCCGCTGGTCAGCGCGGAGGTCGAGGCGGTCAAGACGCGGTTCCGGCAGATCGAGGAGTCGGTGATCGGCGACGGCTCCCCCGCGGCGATGGTCCACGTCAGGATCGGGCTGCTGACCGGCCGGTCCGTCGAGCTCAAGCAGGAGGTCGGGCGGGTGGGCATCGGACTTGTCCGCGACCACCTCAAGCCGGTCGAGGGGCTGCCGACCCAGTTGACGCTCGAGGTTTACGACATGGACCGCGACCAGTACCAGAAGGTCGTCGTGTGACATAGGTGTTGCGCTGAACTGCGGAAATACGTCTTCACGCAGCGCCAGCGGCAACACCACGACCGCGACCATCAAGCCTGCGACGAGGTCTCCAGGGTGTGGCGGTGACCCAGTCCGCCTCGACCGGCAGGACGGCTCTCACGCGGAGTCCTCGCGCTGCTGGGCCAGCAGCTCGTTCTGCGGGCTCTCCCCTCCTCGGGAGGATCGACCACCACACCGTGCCACCCGGCCAGCCGACGCAGGTTGGCCAGGTCCGCTCCGTGCACCTCAGCGGCGTACACGTCCTCCTGCGCCACGGCGAGGCGCACGGCCTCCTGGGCCTGACCGACGCGCAGGCTCTCCTCGAACCCGTCCACGAAACCACGACCTGCCGAAGCGACGAAGTGGGACGTGTGTGACCGGTGCTCGGAACGGGTAGTGAAGCTCGACGAGTACCACCACCGCGAGGTCCGGCTCACGAGGAACGATCATGAACACGTGCACCGCCCAGGCGCGAGCCGGCACCACCGCCTCCGACGTCGTCGCCGGTCAGTGGTTCTGGCACGAGCCCTGGCCCGGCTACCGAGTACCGCTCCGGGTCGCCGCGACCAGCCGGCATGGTCGTACCGTCCGCATCCTCACCACCGACCCGGATCGCGAAGTCGTGCAGTACCGCCTTGATCGTCCCGTTCGCCTCTTCGAGGACGAGGACTGGGGTACCTCGTTGAGCGGGGTTCTGCCGCTCGACGAGGTCGCCTGAGTCCTTCGGGGGGCGACCTCAGTCGATCCCAGGGCAGCGGTGGTGATCAGTTGTCCTGCGCCGTGCGGACGAGTGGCAGGTGCAAGGTGAAGGTCGGCACGTCCGGGCCCGACTCGTCGAGGACGATGTCCCCGCCGTGAGCCCGGGCCATCTCCCGGCTGAGGTAGAGCCCCAGTCCGTGATCTGCGCGCCTCGTCCTGCCCTCCCCGGCTCCGGAAAGGCACCACGACCACCGAGCACCGTGACCTGTCGCATCGATCCGGCATGCTCGCTCACCGCTCCCGCTGTCTGCATGGTCGTCGGTGCCCTCCTGGCTCCGGAGATCCTCGGGGCGTCATGCCGTTCGATCCACTGCGAACCGTCCACTGCGGACCGTCCGTGCGTTGGCCTTGCGGGACACGGCCGTCACGGTCGAACCGATCGCCGGGCGTCCGTACGGGGTGTCCGGCGGAGGTATGGCGAAGTAGTCACGGCGTGGATGTGGCCGCATACCGACGTGCGAGTTCGCGGCACGCCTCGACGAGCACGGGGCGGGCGCCGCGGCACCCTCGCGCAGAACCCGTCGGCGACCCCGGCTCGGGTAGGCGATGCGCCCGAGCGCCCTGGCCGCCGTGATCGAGGTGGGGCGTCCGGCCTCACCCCGTCGACCACCTCAGCGTCGAGCCAGCCGGTAGGCCGTTGCCGCCACGGCGACGACCGCCGACCCGATCAGGAGCCAGCTCCACCACGGGGGCGAAGCACGGTCTCGGAGCACGAACCGGTACTCCCCCTTCAGCGGCACGCCGTCCGGAGGCGTCAGCTCGTAGCTCACCAGGTAGTCCCCGGCCGGCATCGCGGGGCGCAGCGGCACGGCCAGCACGGTGTCGTCAGCGCCGATCATCGGCTCGGTCCACTGCCGGCCACCCCCGGTCACGGCGATCGAGTAGGGACCGGCGCCGGCGATGGTCCGGTCGAAGGTCAACCGCAGGATCTGCGGCGCGACCGAGATCGTCGAGTCCTCCGCCGGGGTGGCGTTGACCAGAGCGGGCGACGCGGAGGCGGGTGGTGCCAGGCAGAGAAGGAGAAAGGACAGCACCAGCAGCACGCGCGTCATGAGATCCCCTTGCGGCGGAGGAGGACGAACCCGCTGACGGCCAGCAGCAGACCCACGGCCAGCAGACCCACCACCGCCGCCCAGGGCACGTCGGCCCCGGTGGCGAGGGTGGCGTGGTGGCCGTGCCCGGAAGGCTCGGCGAGCGCCACCACCGGTGCCGGACGGCCCGGTTGGTCGTCCCACCTCACGCTGCTGCCGTCGGAGAGGAACTGGGTGGCGGGAACCAGGACGTGGTCGGCGTCGGCGGGCAGCGGCCCGAGGGTGAGGCCGAAGTCCTCGTAGTGCTCGTTCCCGCCGGGGATTCCGCTGTCCGAGCGGGCTGTCCAGACGACGGAGGTGACGACACCGCCGTCGCCGCGCCGCACCGCGGCGTCCCATCCGGGAACAGGACGGGTGCGCGCGGTCGTGATGCCGAAAGCAGGCGAGAGGGTGACTTCGAAGCGTGTGGTCGACGACATCTCCTCGTTCGGCACGCGCAACACGACGGTGCCGTGCCCGCCCTTCTCCGGAGGGCCGTCCGGAGCGTGTGCGGTCACGTGGGCGGAGGCGGTGGCTGTGCCCAGTGCGAACAACACGGTCAGGCACGCGAGCGACTTGATCAGCATGGTGGACCTCGCGGGACGAGGGGCCCCGGCCGGGAGAGTGCCGGGGCCCCGGTGGACGACGGGACTCAGCAGACCGCGTTGACCTGCTCGGATCGGATGTCCCACGCCTGACCCTTGGTCTGGCCCTCGACGCTGCCGTTCACGTACCAGTAGTAGTGGCCGTAGTAGCGGCTGCCGAAGTGGATCTCCCACGTGCCGTTGACACGCGACTTCTGCTTCGACGCGTAGATGTTCACCTTCTTGCGGGGCGCGATCTCCTGGCGGACCTCGTCGGTCTTCGTCTCCGAGAACGACCACTCGCGGGAGTAGCTCACCTTGATCGACGCCGTGAAGATCTCGCCGAGTTCCACGCTGCCGCTGATCTCCACACCGAACGTGTTCTTCGTGCCGGTGGTCGCGGAGTAGTTGATGACCCTGGTCATCAGGCCACTCGTGCAGTTGGTCCCGCTGCCCGCCAGCTGGCGGGAACCGCTGAAGATCTCCATGGCGCCGTAGGGCTTGAACTGGCAGTAGTCCGCGCTCGTGCACCTGTACATGAGTTCCTGCACGGTCGGTTGGCCGGCGTGCGTGGCATTCGCGGCCGGCAGGGCCGTGAACATGGCGGCGACCGCCATCGCCAGTGCCGCCAGGACCTTGCTCCTGCTGATCATGTCGTGCTCCTTCAGCTCAGGCCGATTCGGGAGGTGCGGTACCCGGCGAAGGTGAGGTCCGGGTGGTTGGCCTGGAACGGACCGTCGCGGTTGCCGTCCTCGCGGTAGAGCCAGATCCAGCAGGTCGAGAACGCCTGCGCGGAGTTGACCCGGTTGCGCCACGAACTGCTGTTGAGCGCCAGGAAGTGGTCGACCCTGTCGTTCTTCGGGCACGGCTGCGGCACCCAGATCGTGAGCATGTCGCCGGTGTAGTCGGTGCCGGTGTAGATGCGGGCACCGATGACGTCCGAGCTCTTGCGGACGCTGTTCGCGCCGGTGCAGCCGAACTTGCCCGTGCTGAAGGAGAAGTCGCACTGCTGTGCCGCGCTGGCCGCGCCCGCGGGCAGCAGACCGGAGATCGCGGCGCTCACGGCCAGCACGGCCGCGACTTTCCGCGAGAACATCGTTTTCATACCACTGAACCCTTCTGCAGAACACTTGCAGGGGATCCGGCACGGAATTGCCTGCCCCACGGAGACCGAAGCCCGAATTGCGGACAACGCGTTCCGATTCGTCAATTCCCACTGGATCAGATCTCGGCCACTCCATTCACCGGAGATCTGTGGCGAACATTAGCGAGACGGCGGCGGCGATCTCCACGGAAGTGCCGTCCACCGAAACAAGAACTCGCCGGCCGATGTCGGATGCCGGTCAGCCCCTGAAGCAGTCCAGCGTGATCTGCCTGCCCTGCAGGGCGTCCTGGACACCGCTGTACACCGCTCCGTCGAACGGCATCCCGAGGTGCACCACGGCGCGGTACGGGCACTGCGACTGGACCAGGACGTTCGTGGCGCCGTCGCTCATCCGGGCGTTGTCGATCGGTCGCACGAGCGCGTCGAAGCCGGTGTAGAGGTTGGTGTAGCGCACCGCGCCGACCGTGTCGTCGCCCGCGTTCAGACCCTCCAGGAAGGTCGATCCCACCTTCATCTGCTGACAGGCGACGATCCTCAGGCAGTCGCCGCCCCCGAAGAAGTCGGCGATGTTCGCGACGACGGTGCCGCGGTTCGGCGCCGACAGGTTGACCAGGTTGGCGACCTCACGAGCACCGCCCTCGTTCTTGATGTACTGCCGTGCGACCAGACCGCCTTGCGAATGCGCGACGAGGTCCACCTGGCTCGCGCCGGCAGCGGCGCGGACGTTGTCGACGAACCTGTCGAGATCACGTGCCGAGACGCGGATGTCGGCCGTACCGAGTCCGGTGAGCTGGAAGACCGCGACCCGGCGTCCGTCCGCACGAAGCCGGCCGGCGAGTGGTTCGTAGAAGAAGGCGGGTCCGAAGGTGCCCGCCACGACGACGACCGGACGCTCGGTGGCGGCGGTGGCGGTGGCGGGAAGCGCTGAGATGGCGCAGGCGACCACCAGAGAAGAAATGCAGACCGCGGAGATTCGTCGAACCACAAGGCCTCCTTGCCCAGGAACGAGGAAACGCCGTAAATCCCACATTCGGCAGAGTGCGGGAGAAAAGAGATCGGCGAGTGCGTTCCGGACGCTAACAAGGCCTGCCGGGCAGAAGAGCCCGCGTTTCACCCAGCGGCACAACTTCGCGCACCGCATTCGTGCCGCCGCCCCGGAAAGGCGCTCCGCCGGGTCAGGTGACGGCGAAGATCCGAAGCCCGGCCGCGCGCAGCGGTCCGGCCACCGCTTCGTCGAGGGCCTGGCCGGTGATGCAGGCGTCGACGTGGTCGAGCGAGCACACCAGGTGGTCCCCCGGCGCGTCGAAGGCGTCGGGCGGGACGACGACGATGCCCCTCCTGGCCGCGAAAGCGGCGCGGCGACGGGCGAAGGCCTCGGGTTCCGTGCGCGCGAGGATTCCCTCGACACTGACGCCCGCGCACCCGAGCACCGCGAGATCCGCGTCGACCTCGGTCTCGCGATCGGGGACGACTCGGTGGGTCGCGTCCAGGGTGCCGGTGGGCACGACGACGGTGAACCGGTCGGAGTGGCCGGCGAACGGCTCGAGCGCCCGGAGCGACTCGGTGTGCACCACGACGCCGGACAGGTCGCGCCGGGAGACGAGCGCCTCGGCGACGGCGCGGATGCCGGGGGCGTGGTCGAGGACGAGAACGTCACCGCTGCGGACGAACGCGGCCACCGTGGTGCCCACCGCGGGGTCGGCCCAGTCGGCACGTGCCCGTCGCGACGGGACGGCCGTGCCGGGGGTGGCCGAGCCGGAGGTGGCGGCCGCTCCCCCGCGAACCCGGTGCAGCGCGCCGCACTCCTCGAGCGACCGCAGGTCCTGGCGGATCGTCACCTCGGAGACTCCGAGGTCGTGCGCGAGCGGGCGCACCTGGACGAACCCGAGCCGGTGGACCAGCGCGACGATGCGCTGCCGCCGTTCGGTGACGGTGAGGTCGCCTGGTGCCTGCCCGGTGGCCACAGCCTCTCCTCCCCGTCGTTCCGTCCCCGCCGACCGCACGAGCCTTCACATTCGAAGGCCGGGATGTTGAAAACTAAATGTACACTGGGTGAGCGGAGTCTCCAGGACGCTCACGGCCCGTGGCGGCGTTGACCAGTGGCGAGGGAGGGCGGGATGGCGGGACGACCACCGTCGGACCGTGTCCGCAGGCAGGGACAGCTCCTGGAGATCGTGACGCGGGCGGACTTCGTCGGCATCGCGGACCTCAGCCGCCGGCTCCGGGTTTCGGAAGTGACGATCCGGTCGGACCTGCGCGACCTCGAGGCGGCAGGGCACGTGCGCCGGGTGTGGGGAGGCGCGCAACCGGCCGCGCACGCCGCTGTCCAGGACCGCCGCAGCCCCGGTGCGACGGCGGTGATGGCCGCGGCGCTGCTGCGCTCGCACGACGCCGTGTTCCTCGGCGCGGGCAGGCTCTCGGCCGACGTGGCCGCGGCGTTGACCCAGCGGCCGGACCTCACCGGGGTCACGGTCGTCACGGGCGATCTGCCGGCGTGCGAGCAGTTCGCGGACCACCTGGACCGCTTCACCGTGCGCGTCACCGGGGGAACGCTGCACGGCGAGGTGCTGACGCCGGCTCCGGAGGACGTCCGGCACGACCGCGTCGACCTGGCCTTCGTCCCGTGCCACCGCGTCGACTCCCACGGCGTGGCACATCTCGACGAGGGCCAGCTGGCCGCCGTCGCGAGGTGGTCCACCGTCTCCTCGGGACGCACCGTCCTGCTGGCCGCCGCCGACGTGCTCGCCGCAACCGGGGGAACACCCTGGCTCACGCTGGGCGAGGAGCACACCCTCATCACCGCACCGCCCCAGGACCGCCGGGCCCTCGAACGACTGCGCGCCACCGGAGTGCAACTGCTCGCCGCAGCGTCCTGACCTCCACACCGGTTGGTGAGAGCGCGCTCACCGCCGGGAGGCAGCGGATGCACGACCACTCCCGGGAATCAACTCGTGTGCCGCCCGGTGGAACATCTCGCACTCCCCGGCCAGCTACCGGCCACAGTGGACAGTCAACGCAAGTCCACCTGGACCGATGCGGTTGCGTGCCCGTTCGCCGTGCACGAGGATGACCACCCGTGTTCGAGAGCGAGTTCGCCGAGGACCCCCTGATCGCGCAGTTGCGGTGTTTCCTGAGCGCCTGCCGGTTCATCGAGGTCGTGGACCGCACGGACGATCTCGCCGCAGAACCGGCCTGTTCGGCTTCGCGAGCTCGTTGGCGCGAACTGCTTCGCCTGCGACTGACGGCGTTGGTCGTGCTCGTGCGCTACGCGGAGGCCGAGGACGCCTGCCGACTGGTTCTCGAGTCCGCGGAGGCCGACGACGACCACATGGCCCGTGCCAGGGTCCTCGGGTACGGGCTGGCCACCGCGTACTTCCTCGGCAAGACGGAGGAGGCGGTGGGCCGGCTCGACGAGGTGCTCGCCACCGCGGAGGACATGCCGGCCGGGCCCGAGCGGATGTCCACGGTGGCCGCCGCGGCGATCGGATCCGGAATGATCGGCCTGACGGAGCTGAGCGACCTGCTGCTCAGTCGTCTCGTGGAGCAGGTGGCCACCGCTCCGGAGGGAGTCGTCCCCGCGGGAATCGTCGCGTTCCTGCACGCGCTCATGACGACACGCCGCTGTCAGCTCGCGATCGAACTCGAACAACGGGAACCCGCGAAATCGGCAAGCCTCTACCGCAGCGTTCTCGACCTGGCGACCAAGATCGGCGTCGACCTCCGCGGAGAGCGGCCGAACGGATCGCTGGCGGCGCGGCCCGCCGAGTTGTACCTCGCTCACCTGTGCTTCGCCAAGATCGCGATCGGCGAGGCCGCCGAGGTCGAGGAGATCGTGCGCTCGGTGTCGGTGACCGGGGTCGTGGAACCCTTCGACGCCGTGGGCGCGACCACGGAGATCATGTGGGGTCTGTGCCAGCTGCGCATCGGTCTGGAGGACGGCGCGATCGACCCCGCGCGCTGGGGATGTCTGACCGACCGCCTCACCCGGCTCGCACACCGCACCAGAACACTGGTGCTGCAAGCGGAAACGGCTCGCATCCAGTTGGAGGTCACCCGACTCGGCGGAGACCCGCTCCGGTGCGCGGCGGTGCGAGAACGGTACGAAGCTGCCCTCGACGAGCTGGATTGGACCGCACGGCTGGAACGAGCGCGGTTCGCAGGGCTTCGGTCACGGACCATGCGCGACGTCGTCCGGCGCATCGCGGGATGACCGGAGGCCGGGCTGACCGCGGTGACGGTCGCCGTCGCCGGGCAGAACTCCGGTCGACGGCGGTCGCGGGTCGTCCGGGAAGCCGTGGACGGGTGCGCTGCGGATGCTCTGGTTCAAACCTTGACACGCCGCCACGACCGCGGAGCGCAATGCCGGCACGTTGCAGCCGGGGGCCCGCACGACGACGGTGAGCGAAGCGATCACCAGACCTCTCCGGTCCACCACCGGTGCGGCCACCGCGGTGTGGGCTTCGGGCACAGCGCAGCTGACCACCGCCACGCCCTCGTTCCGCACCGCCGCCAGACGCGTCCGCAGCCGTCGAGGACACGTCGGGACGTTCTCCGGCACAGCCACCAGTTCGCTCGACAGGACCTGCTCCTGCAGGGTCGCCGGACTGTGTGCCAGCAAGCACTGTCCCTGTGCGGTCGCGTGCAGGGGGAACCGGCTGCCGAGGCGGTACGGGATCCGCACCGCACCAGGCGCCGACAGCAACTCGGTCGTCACCGCCTCCACGCCGTCGAGCACGCTCAGAACCACGTGCTGCTCCGTCACGCCGTGCAACTCCCGCATGAACGGCAAAGCCCTGCCTCGAAGTGCTTCGACACGAGGTGCGAGCGTCGCGAGTTCCCACAGGCCCAGCCCGATGGTGTAGCCGCCCTCGGCACACCGTTCCAGCGCTCCGAGGCGCACCAGCGTCCTCGTCAGTCTCAGCACGGTGGACTTGGGCAGCCCCGAACGCGCGCTCAACGAGGTCAGCGTCAACGGCCGCTGCTCCGCGCCGAACGTGCGCAGTACCCGGAACGCCCGTTCGAGCACCGGTTCACCGACGGGCTTCGTCTCGTCCACGTCTGCTCGCACCTCCATGCGTCCCGAAGTGGTGGCGGCCACACCCGCGCCTCGCCGCGCCATCTCGCTGGTGTCCACGAGTGCGCCCGACCACGGCTGACCGGTTGTCACGACGCTTTCGATCACTTTCGAAACTGTAAGTTCAAGTTTTCCGACATGTCAAGAAAACGGAACTTCCGTCTCAAATGGAAGATCGGCAGGAGATGAGGAGCGCTCGCACAACCAGTGCCGCACGTCGGCTCCGAACCCCTTTTGAGCGCGGAAAAGTGCGCTGCAGCAGGGAAACAGACTTGATGAAGCGTGCACGCAGGTTCTGGTCACGCAGACCGGATCAGACGTGCACACCGTGGCCTGTCCACATTCCCGTGCATTTCATTTTCGAAAGAACTTCCCGACTTCCGCGGCAACTTGGTCGACCACTGGGCAACCAGGACTGCCGATGTGTCACCGCCGCTGGAGCGGGGCGGAGCCGGCTGCCGCGGAGTCCGGGGCGGACGGTCTCCGAGGTGCGACTGGCACCGCCGCACAACGGCCCGCGGGGTGCAACAGGCATCGCGGTGCCACGGACTCCGCGGTGGCAACAGCCCGCGGGGTGCAACGGGTTCCGCGGCGCAACAGGCTCCGCGGTGGCACGAACAGGCGGCTCACCACTCCGTTGGCCTGGCCGGTGCACCCCCGCCCCCGGCGAGGGACCTCGGCGTGGAGGAGCCCGGTGGCGTCCTCTCCAGCCGTCGCGTCCGGCCGCCGAGCCGCCTGCCCCGCGGCACCGCTCATCATGCACACCCGAACGCGCGAGGCGACGATGATTCCATTGCTGACGGCGACACCACTCCACCACTCCCGCACGGCGCAGTGGGCGGTCGGCGCAGCAGCGGTCCGACCTGGACGCCGTCGCGGAGTTGCACCGGGACCGCCGGGATGACCGCACGTGCGCGGCCGCCGGCCGAGGTCCCCACAGGCACTTCTCCGCGCAGGTGCGCCCGCCGGGTAGCGGGTTCGTGTCGCCGCGCGACCGCAACGGCGCCCTGTCACCCGTTCGTGCAGTTGGTCGGGCCGACCGGAGGTTCTAGTTTCGAAGACTGCCGTGCCGACAGCCGAACAGGAGCTCATCAGTGGCGATCCCGGACACCGGCGTGCGAGCGGGCCTGCTCTCGAAGCGGACGCTCGTGGTCGCGTCGCACGCGGTGGAACAGGCCGCGCTGGCGGGTGAGCGCCATGAGCCGGTGATCGTCCTCGCGCTGTTCCAGCGGCTGCCGTACTTCCAGCGCGAGGCCGAGGTGTACCGGCGGATCGCGGCGCTGGCGTCGGTGACGGTCGTCGGCATGGTGTCCGACGCCCGTCCCGACCTGCCGCTCGGTGTCACCCCCGTGCTGCTGCGGCCGGAGGAGGACCTGGCCAGGGAGTGGTCGGTGGTCGTGCTCACGCCGACGTTCGGCGCCTGTGTCGTCGCGATCGACCTCGAGGAGCTCGATCCGGACGGCGTCACGCTCGAAGCCAGCCGGTTGTTCCGCGGGCGGTGGGGGTTCCGGCGGGAGGAGGCGTACGCGGAGGCGGTCCGGTTGCGCGACGCGCTCGGCGACCGCGTGCCACCGGACGTGCGCAGGCGCTTCGAGTCCGTCCTGAACAGCGTCGTGGACCCTCCGTCCGGCGAGGTGGAACGCCGCGCGGAAGCGGTGGTCCGGCACCTGGCGACACGACTGGTGGACGCCCGCGACGCCACCGAGCACGCGGTGTCCAGCGCCGTTGACCAGGCGCGGGACGCCCTCGACCCGTGGACCGGTCTGCACACCTTGGACTCGGTGAACGCGTGGCTGGGCAGGCAGGTGGCGGACACCGTGCGGATCGGGCTCGTGGTGATCCGCGTACCGGGTCTGAGCAGCTTCCCGGACGTCCACGGTCCCAGTGCGGCGGTCCACACGGAGAACAACATCGCCGATGTCCTGCGCGTCCACCTGCGCCCGGTCGACCGCGCCGCGAGGCTGAACGGCGACGAGTTCGTGCTCGTGCTGCCGGGCTCGTCGCCCCTGGCGACGCAGGCCGTCGCGGACCGCGTGCTGGACGCGTTGAGGGGACTGCACAACACCTACCCCCACCTCCCCGTCACCGCGGAGGTCCGCGTGCGGCACACCCGTGACCGTCCGATCGACGTCGGCGGGCTGGGCACCCGGCGCGCCCCGGTCACTCCGGAGCGGCCCTACACGCTCTCCGGCACGTTCGACGAGGAGGAGTGGGCGTCGTTCATCTCTCTCTGACGTCCTCGCTGACGTCCTTCCCGCGGGGCGTGGAAGGCGTGGTGCTCATCGGCGGATGAGGCCGAGGTCGGTCGCGGTCGCCACGGCGGCCGTGCGCGAGTCGACGCCGAGCTTGGTGTAGCTGCGGGCGAGATGTGACTTCACGGTGCCCTCGGTGAGGTGCAGGCGTGCCGCGATCGCCCGGTTCGACAGTCCGGCGGCGACGAGGGCGAGGACCTCGGTCTCGCGGCGGGTCAGCGCGGTGCCGGGTGCGCGCATCCGGGTGAGGAGCCGGTCGGCGACGGCGGGGGCCAGAGCGGATCGTCCGGCGGCGGCGGTGCGGACGGCGGCGGCGAGTTCTTCGGGAGGGGCGTCCTTGAGGAGGTAGCCGGTGGCGCCCGCCTCGATGGCGGGCAGCGTGTCGGCGTCGGTGTCGTAGGTGGTGACGACCACGACCCGGGGTGCGCCGGGACGCGCGGTGATCGCGGCGGTGGCCTCGGCGCCGGTCATCCCCGCGCCGAACCGCAGGTCCATCAGGACGACGTCCACGTCGCCCTCCGCGGCACGGGCGACGGCGGCTTCGGCCGTCGCGGCCTCGGCGACCACGACCAGGCCGGGTTCGGTCTCCAGCACGGCTCGCAGGCCCGCGCGCACGACGGGGTGGTCGTCGGCCAGGAGGAGGCGGATCGGGTCGCCGGTCACGGGCGGACCTCCGCGGATCGAGGCACGGGCAGCCTGGCGGTCAGGGCGGTGCCGTGGCCGGGCGACGACTCGACGGTGAGTGACCCGCCCAGTGTTCGCGCGCGGGTGCGCATGGCCTCCAGGCCCACCCCTCCCTCGCCGGGGTCGGAGGCGGGAAGGGCCTCCGGGTCGAAGCCGGTTCCGTCGTCGACGACGGCGAGCGCGATCTCGTCGCCGAGGTGGCTCAGGGTGATCTCGACCGTGGTGGCGTCCGCGTGGCGGACGGTGTTGGCCACCGCGGCCTGGGCGATGCGCAGCAGGGCGACCTCGTGCGTCGTCGGCAGCGGGGTGGGACCGCCGGTGAGCCGGAACCGCGCGGTGATCCGGTGGCGGGTGCCGGTGGTGGCGCACAGGCGTTCCAGCGCCCCTGCGAGGGTGGTGCCGTCGAGGGCGGGCGGGGTGAGCGCGGCGACGAAGCGGCGTGCCTCCGCGAGGTTGTCCGCGGCGGCCTGGCGGGCCTGGCCCACGTGGCGGGCGGCGTTCCCCGAGTCGTCCGGCAGGGACCGTTCGGCGGCGCGCAGCAGCAGCTGGATGCTGGACAGGCCCTGGGCGAGGGTGTCGTGGATCTCGTGGGCGAGGCGTTCCCGTTCGGCCAGGACCCCGGCGGTGTGCTGGGCCTCGGCCAGGTCGGCGCGGGTCGCGGTGAGCTCCTCGATGAGGCGCCGGCGCTGCTCGCTCTCCCGGTACAGCGCCTGGTAGCCACGGACCACGGCGACCGCGACGGCGGCGCCCAGCGCCGGACCGATCGCCGCCACCGGACTGAAGACCCCCTGGTGCGCGGCGAACGCAGTGATCGCGGCCAGGGCGGTGACGGTCACCGCGACGAGGCCGGCCTGGCGCGACAGCAGGTGGAGCTGGAGGAAGTACAACGGGAAGGCGACCCACACCCCGTCCGCGGTCAGCACCACGAGGACCAGCCACAGTGCGCAGACGACACCCAGCCACGCCGCGGCGGCCCGCCGGGACGTGCGGACGCGGGACCACAGCGGTCCTGCCGCATAGGCCACCCCGCAGGCCACCGCGACCGCGACGACCGCCGCCGCCCGGGGCTGGTCTCCCGCCACGGCCCGCACCGCCGCCAGGACGAGCAGGGCGGCGAGCAACAGGTGCAGGCACCAGGTGAGGACCCGGTTGGTCGGCGTCAGAGCGGGAGCGGCGTTCACGGTGGACCAAGGCTACGCGGAGCCCGCCCGAGCCGCCTCTGTCGAAAGGTGGAGATGAGACGCCGCCTTCCGGTTCCGCGAGTGCCATCGACGGCCAGATGTGGCACCGGGGTGCCGGAGACCACTGTGGACTCATCCGCTCCACCCTCTGGAAAGGACAGTCGAGGCCGTGTTCACAGCCTGGAGAGAACTCCGGTTCGCCCGAGGGCGCTTCGCCCTGATGGGAACCGTCATCGTGCTGATCACCCTGCTGGTCGTGCTGCTGTCCGGCCTGACCGCCGGGCTCGGCCGGCAGAACGTCTCCGCCATCACCGGCCTTCCCGCCGACAGGATCGCCTTCGCCGCACCCGCCGGTGACCGGTCCCCGTCCTTCGCGGACTCCTCCGTGACCGAGGCGCAGTGGCGGCGCTGGGCCACCACCCCCGGTGTCACGAACGCCGAACCCCTGGGCATCACCACGACGAAGGCCACCTCGGGCGACCGCAGCACCGGGGTCTCGGTCTTCGGCGTCCGCGCCGGATCCCCGCTCGCCCCGCACGGCGATCGGCTCACCGCGGACTCCGCGGTGCTGTCCGGCGCCGCCGCCGGCGAACTGGGAGCGAAGCCCGGTGACCAGGTCGTCGTGGGCGGACGGCGGATGACCGTGGCCGAGGTGTCCGGCGAGGCCTCCTTCAGCCACACCCCGGTCATCTGGACCACCCTCGACGTCTGGCGCGCCACGGCACCTCCCACCGGCGCAGGACCGGCGGCGACCGTGATCGCCCTGTCCACCACGCCGGGCACCGACCTCTTCGCGACCGACGCGGCGGTGGGCACCCGGACCGTCACCGTGGACGAGTCCCTGCGGGCGATCGGCTCCTACAGCTCCGAGAACGGCTCGCTGCAGCTGATGCGCGGCTTCCTGTTCGCCATCTCCGCCCTCGTCATCGGGGCGTTCTTCACCGTCTGGACCATCCAGCGCAGTGGCGACCTGGCCGTCCTCAAAGCCTTGGGCGCCACCACGGCCGGGCTGCTCGCGGACGCGCTGGGGCAGGCGGTCGTGCTGCTCGCGGCCGGCACCCTCACCGGCACCGCACTCGCCGCCGGCGTCGGCGCGCTCCTCGCCGGTTCCGCCGTCCCGTTCGTCCTCACACCGGCCACCGTGCTCGTCCCGGCCGTCGTGATGGTGGTGCTCGGCACGCTGGGAGCCGCGCTCGCGATCCGCCGCGTCACGTCCGTGGACCCGCTGACCGCCCTGGGGAGCTCCCGATGAGCCTCACCCTGACCGACGTCACCCTCACCTACCCCGACGGCGGCACCCGCCTGACCGCGCTCGACCGGGTCGTCCTGGACGTCCCCCGAGGCAGCCTGACCGTCGTGGCCGGCCCGTCCGGCTCCGGCAAGTCCAGCCTGCTCGCCGTCGCCGCCACCCTCATCACCCCGGACTCGGGCACGGTCACCGTCGACGGTGCCACGACCACGGGCATGACGCGGGGCGAGCTCGCGGACCTGCGACGCCACCGCATCGGCATCGTCTTCCAGCAACCCAACCTGCTGCCGGCCCTGACCGCCGTCGAACAGCTCCAGGTCATGGCCCACATCGACGGCCGTTCCGCGGCCAGGGCGCGCACCCGCGCGACGGAACTGCTGGACGCGGTAGGCCTCGCGGCCGTGGCGGGACGACGGCCCCACCAGCTCTCCGGGGGCGAACGGCAGCGCGTGAACATCGCCAGGGCCCTCATGAACGACCCCGCCGTCCTGCTGGTCGACGAACCCACCAGCGCTCTCGACCACGAACGGGGAGCGGCCGTCATCGCACTCCTCCGCCGCCTCACCCACCAGCGGGCCACCGCCACCGTCCTGGTCACCCACGACCGCGGCCACCTCACCGAGGGCGACCAGGTCGCGGAGGTCCGCGACGGGCGCCTGAGCCTTCGGGAAGGAATCCGCTGACCCCCGCGGGTCACCGAGCTCGCCGAGTCTCGGACGGGTGCGTCGTGCCGAGCGCGGACACGTCGTCAACGCTCTGCGTCACGCCACCCAGGCGCGGCCGGGACCCGGCCGACGCGTGCCGGACCTCGACAGGCCGTGGAGGTCCGGCACGCCGGCGGTCGACAACGCGGCCGCCAGCACTCCGATCGCGCCCAGCACCACGAACACCGCCGGGTACCCGCCGAGCCGTTCGGCCAGCGCGCTCCCCGCCCACGGCGCGATCGCCGCCGTGAGCATCACCGGTGCCGTGAGCAGGCCGTTGAGCCGTCCGTAGTGGGTGGCGCCCCAGCGGTCGGTGATCGCGGTCGCCTGCACCAGCGTGAAGATCCCGCGCGTGACTCCCGCGAGGACCGAGCCCGCGACCAGCAGCGGCGCCGGACCGGGCACCACGCCGAGGGCCGCGGTCACGGCGGCGCCGACCAGGAGGACCACGAGGGTGCGGACGCGCACCGAGGTCCGCGCGGCCAGCCGGGCGCAGCCGAGGCGGCCGAGGACCTGACCGACCCCGCCGAGGCCGAGCGCGACCGCGGCGGCCGAGGTGGTCATGCCGCGTTCCGCCAGCAGCGGCACGAGGTTGACGACGACGACGTAGACGCTGAACGCGGCCAGGCTCATCGCGACGACGAGGACCAGGAACGGTCTGCTGCGCGCCACCTCCCCCGGTGCGTGCGCGGTCCCGTGCTCGACTGCGGGCCACGGCAGGCGCAGACCAGCAGGTGCAGCGGAATCGTGGTGACGGCGAGGAACCCGGCGAGGGCGAGGTAGGTACCGCGCCAGTCCAGGAGGTCGTTGAGCACGGCCGTCAGCGGCGCGAACACGGTGCTCGCCAGGCCCGCCACCAGGGTGAGCGCGGTCAGCGCGGACACCCGCCGCGGCCCGTACCAGCGCGTCAGCGCGGCGAACGCGGGCGCGTAGAACACCCCGGCCATCGCCACGCCGGCCAGCAACCACGCCGCGGTGAACCACACCAGCGACGTCGTCCGCGCCAGCGCCACCAGCGCGAGCACGGCGAGCACGGCGAGCACCGAACCGGTGGTCATGATCGCGCGCGGCCCGTGCCGGTCGAGCACCCTCCCGACGGGGACCCCCACGAGACCCGCGACGACCTGGCTCGCCGAGAACCCGGCCGTGATCGCCGTGAGCGACCACCCCGTCCGCGAGCCGATGGTCGGCAGCAGCACCGGGAACGCGTAGTACAGGACTCCCCAGCTGATGATCTCGGTGGTGCACGACACGACCAGCACGCGACGCGGCCCGGTGCCGACACCCGGCCGCGTCGTCGCGACGTCAGCGGGCACCGGGCGCGAGGCCGATCGTCACGCCGACGGTCTCGGGAGCTCCGCAGCAGCCACCGCTGTTCTTCTGCTCGTCCGGAGCGTCGAACACACCCGCGCCACCGCACACCCCGGTCTCGGGCAGCACCAGTTCGACGCGCGCCGCCGCCTCGTGGTCGCCCGCGATCGCGGCCACGACGGAGCGGGCCTGCTCATAGCCCGTGAGCGACAAGAACGTCGGCGCGCGGCCGTAGCTCTTCATGCCGACCAGGTAAACACCCGGCTCGGGGTGCCGCAGCTCGGTTTCACCGTGCGGGTAGACCGTGCCGCACGAGTGGACGTTCGGGTCGATCAGCGGCGCGAGCTTCGCCGGCGCCTGCAGCACCGGGTCCAGGTCCAGCCGGACCTCCGACAGCCACGACAGGTCGGGACGGAACCCGGTCAGCACCACGACCTCGTCCACGCCCTCGACGCGGTCCCCGTCGAACGACTCCAGGGCCAGTCTGCCGTCCGCACCCCGCTCCACCGCGGCGGTGCGGAACCCGGTGACGGTCTCGACGTGCCCCGCTTCGGCCGCCTTCCTCGCCCGCATCCCCAGGGCACCACGCGCCGGCAGTTGGTCGGACTCGCCGCCACCAAAGACCGTGCCCACCGCACCGCGCCGCAGCAGCCACACGATCTGCGTGCCGGGCTCCTGCTCGGCCAGCGCCCCCAGCGCGACCAGCGCGGTGAGCGCCGAATGCCCGCTGCCCGCCACGACGACCCGCTTGCCCGCGTACCGGGAGCGCTCCGCGACGAGGTCGGGCACGCGGTAGGTGATCCGGGCGGCCGCGGCCTCCTCCCCCACGGCGGGCAGCCCGTCGCCGCCCAGCGGGTTCGGGGACCCGAACGTGCCGGACGCGTCGATCACCGCCCGGGCCGTGAGGCGCTCCTCGCCGTCACCGGTCCTGACGTGCACGGTCAGCGGCTCGACCTCACGACCGGCGTCCACCACCCGGTCGCGCCCGCGCCGGGCCACGCCGACCACCCGCGCGCCGAAGCGCACCCGGTCGCCCAGGGCGTCCGCCAGCGGGGTCAGGTAGAGGTCGGCCCACTCCGCCCCGGTCGGGTAGGAGTCGCCCTCGGGCCGCGCCCAGCCGGTTCCGGCCAGCAGTCGTGCGGCCGCCGGATCGACCAGTTCGCTCCACCGCGAGAACAGCCGGACGTGGCGCCACCGCGACACGGCCGCGCCGGCGCGCCCGCCCGCCTCCAGCACGAGCACCCGCTCTCCCCGTTCGACCAGATGCGCCGCCGCGGACAAACCCGCAGGCCCGGCACCCACCACGACGACAGGAAACTCGCTCACCACACACCCCTTGTATCGAAGTATCTCGAATCAGCGAGTGAGACTGTATCGACCGCCATCGATTGACGCAACCATCGATGACGATCGATACTTCATCCATGACGACCACCGCGCCCACGCCGGCCGTGCTCCCCGCCGAGGACGCGCGACCTACGCCGTCTGGTTCGCGTGCCTGGCGGAACCGACCCGCGTGCGCCTGCTGCACGCCGTCGCGACCGCGGGCCGAGCACTGACCGTCGGCGAACTCGCCGAGCTCGCGGGCATCAGCCAGTCCACCTGCCCGCACCACGTGCGCAAGCTCGTCGAGGTCGGTTTCCTCCGGCAGCACAGGGAAGGCACCGCGACCCACGTCAGCGTGAACCCGTCCTGCTGCACCGGCCTCCCCCACGCCGTCGACGTCGTCATGTGCGTGCTCGCACCGAGGCCCTGCTGTCCCGGGGACCTCCCGGCGGACGTCCGGGTCCGGCCGCTGCACGGGGACGACTGGAACACCGTGCGCCGCATCTACGGCGAAGGCATCGCGACGGGGAACGCGACCTTCGAGACCGAGGTGCCCCTGCGCAGGGCGCTCGACGTCAAGTGGCTCCCGGGGCCACCGCTGGATCGCCGAGGTCGACGGCCAGGTCGCCGGCTGGGCCGCCTTCACCGCGGTGTCCACAAGGGACTGCTACGCCGGAGTCGCCGAGAACTCCGTGTACGTGGGTGCGGACTTCCGCGGCCGGGGCGTCGGCAAGGCCCTGGTGCACCAGCAGGTCACCGCGGCCGACGACGCGGGGGCTGGACGCTGCAGAACTCGATCCTCCCGGAGAACCGCGCCAGCCTCGCCCTGCACCACTCCGCCGGCTTCCGCCCCCTCGGTGTCCGCGAACGCATCGCCCGTCACCACGGGATCTGGCGCGACACCGTCTTCCTGGAACGCCGTGCCTCCGGCTGATCACCACCCGAGCACCGGCACCGGCTCCAGAGGCGTTGGCGGGCCACCGCTCGGGACGTTCGGCCCTGCTGCGCACCAGGGCACGGCCGGACGATGACCGTGCGCTCTGGTGACACGAGGAGGCTGGGTGAGCGGGCAGGTGGCTTCGGTGGGGGAAATCGCGATCACCACGACGGGCCAGGCGGCTGAGGACGCGCGTGAGCTCGTGCGGCCGCAGGTCGCGGCGGTGCTCCGCGACCTGCGGGGCCGGTGGTCCGCGGCCCGGGTCAGACTGACCGCCGACACCTCGTCCGGCGTGTCGTGGCCCGCTCTCGCCCAGGTGGACCTCGTCGTCGACGGACGATCGGTGCGGGCGCAGCTGGGGACCGCCCGGTGGGAGGAGACGAGTGGTCTGCTCGGAGTCCGGCTGGGCGAGCAGGTCGCGCGGCTGGACGCACCATGGCGACCCCGGCGGTGGCCGGAGCCCGGCCACCGGGGACGCCCCCGGCCGTCCGCTCGGCCGGCCGAGCAGCGGGAAGTCCTGCGCCACAAGGAGGTCCGGCCGGCGCGCTGCACCCCGGACGAGGCGGCCCTGACGATGGACCTGATGGACTTCGACGCGCACCTGTTCATCGACAGCGGCAGCGGGCAGGACAGCGTGGTCCACCGGATCGGGCCCACCGGCTACCGGATGGCACGCCTGGGCTCACCGGCTCCGCCCGTGACGCCTCCGCGCCTACCCCTGACGTTCACCCCGCACCCGGTGCCGGCCCTGTCCGGCGACCAGGCCGTGCACCGGCTCACCGACACCGAGTACCCGTTCCTGTTCTACCGGGACGTCATCACCGGACGGGGACATGTGCTCTACCACCGCTACGACGGTCACTACGGGCTGATCACGCCTGTATGAACGCGTACCGCGCGGAGCGTGCGCCACACGGCGAATCTCGCGGTGCGGCCCGTCCGTCCGGGGGTGTCCCCTGGCGCAGAACGCGAGAGGTGAGGCTCACCAGGTAGAACGTCACCTCTCGCGAAGAACGCGGGGGTGGTCGATCACGGGCTCCTCCTGCGTCCGGGCAGCACCATCGCGAGGAGCGCGACCACGAACGCCGCGATCACGAACGGTTCAGCCGGGTCGAAGCCCCGTGCGCCCGGGATCCCGGCACGGAGCTGGAACACGAGCGCCACGACGTAGTTCACCTGGTAGAGCGACCCGAACACGAGCACGGCCGTGGCGAGGACGAAACCCCGGGGATCACGCCGCCACAACAGGACCGAGGCGAGCACGCACAGCGGCGCGAAGAAGGTCAGGTCGAGCACGTACGCCAGGTGCACCGCCTGCATCAGCAGCACCAGCTCGGTCTCGTCCGGAGGCGTGCCGGTCAGGGCGAACCGCACCGATTGGAAGACCCACGTCCCGGCGAGGCCCACACCGGCGAGCACCAGCACCGCGCTGATCACCCGCACCGGTGTGCCCTGCCGGAACCGGTCGCGGACGCCCGCGGCGTCGATGTCGCGCATCAGGAGCACCGCTCCCACGACCGGCAACGGCAGCAATGCCGCGTGCAGGAGGAACAACCCGTTGAACGCCGATCCGAAGGCGTAGATCGCGTAGTTGTAGCAGGCGTACATCAGCAACCCGAGCCAGACCGGCCGTGCCAGGGCCGAACCCCTCCGCGCCGCCACCAGCGAACCGATCAGCAACGGGGTGGCCAGCACGAGGCTGACGGTGTCGTAGGCCCGCAGCGCCGCGACGACCTCCGGCGGGTCGCGGTAGAGGCCGGGCACCAGCAGGCCGGCCGCGGACGACGCGGCCATGAGCGCCACGACCACCGCGGACACCAGCCTCGCGGCGTCGAGGTCGCCGGGGCGCACGTCTGTTGCGCTCATCTCGGCTCCCGTCCGGTCCGGCGGTCAGGTGAAGATGATCTGTCCACCCGCCGCGAGGTCGTAGAACTCGCCGACCGTGATGATGTCCCGCACCTGGTCGACGAAGTCCTCCTTGGACAGTCCGAACAGGTCGACCGAGGCCTGGCAGGCGTAGAGGCCGGCGCCCGTGTCCGCGATCAGCTCGACGAACTCGGGGATCGGCGGGATGTCGAGCTCGTCCATCCTGCGCGCGAGGTAGTGGGTCATCACCGCGGACATGCCGGGCAGTCCGCCCGCCCAGGTCGCGAGGTGCAGGCCCGGGTTGCCGACGGTGGCGAGCTTGATGTGCTCGTGCTTGGCCTTGTGCACGGCGTCGAGGCCGAAGAACGTGAAGAACAGGTTCGCCTCGATGCCCTCGGCGCGGGCGCCGTTGGCCATGATGAGGGCCGGGTAGATCCCCTCCAGCGAACCCTTGGAGACGATGACGGAGACCTTCTCGATCTTGGCGGTCATCGCGGACCGTCCTTTCTCGCGATCAGATGCAGCCACGCGGCTTCGGGATGCCCGCGATCCGGGCGGCGAGCTTCGCCGGGCCCTTCGGGAAGAGCTGGTAGAGCTCCTTCACGCTGACGCCCGAGGTCTTGCCGAGCGCCCGGACGGTGGGCCCGCTGCCCTTCTCGGCGAACTCCGTGCGCATGAACTCGATGACCTGCCAGTGCCGCGCGCTCAGGTCGCCGATGCCGGCCTCCCGCGCGATCTCCGGCGCCATGTCCTCGTTCCACTGGCCGGGGTCGGTGAAGAAACCCTCGTCGGTCACCGTCACCTCGGTCCCCGCGTACAGCTTGGTGGGCATCAGCTTCCTCCCTGGGCCACTTCGAACCGCTTGCCCGCTCTGGGCATCGCGGTGGACACGCCCGGCAGGTTCCGTCCGGGCAGCAGGCTGTGCCAGTACAGCCAGGAGAACATCAGCTTGCCGAGGTGGTTGAGCCTCGACTCCTTGAGCAGCGGCAGCCCCACCGAAGTGGGGTAGTGGCCGGGCACCGGCTCGGTGTCGTAGTTGAAGTCGATCAGCAACGCCTTGCCGAAGCCGCTCTCGACGAAGCAGTTGGTGTGGCCGTCGAAGCTCGCGTCGAGCTCCTGTCCCGCCAGGTACCGCTCGACGTTGCGGACGAGCACCTCTCCCTCGAAGTGGGTCACCGACCCCGCCTTCGACGTGGGGACCGCGGCGGCGTCGCCGATGACGAAGATGTTGTCCCTCACCTCGGACTGCAGGGTGTGCTCGTCGGTGGGCACGAAACCGAGCGCGTCACCCAGTCCCCAGGAGCGCTCCACGCAGTCGGCGCCTCCGTGCACCGGCACGACGACCGCCAGGTCGAACTCGACCTCGCGCCCGTCGTAGGAGACCAGCTTCCCCTCCTCGCCGTCGACCTCACCCGTGTTGAACTCGGTGACGAGCTCGATGCCCTTCTCCTGCAGCATTCCGGCGAGCGACCGGGCGGCGACGGGGGTGGTGAAGGCGCCGTCGAGCGTCGTCACGTAGGTCAGCCGGACGCGGTCGCGGATGCCGCGCTCGTGGAAGTACCAGTCCGCCAGGAAGCAGAACTCGAGCGGTGCGACCGGGCACTTGATCGGCAGGTCCACGACGTTGACGACGATCCGGCCGCCGGTGAACTCGCGCAGCGCCCGTGCGAGCGCCGTCGCCCCGGGCAGGTCGTAGAAGCTGAAGGTCCTCGACAACCAGCCGGCACCGGTCAGGCCCTCGGTCTCCTCCGGCGCGAGCCTGGCGCCGGTGGCGATGACGAGGACGTCGTAGCCGAGCACTTCGCCGTTCGCGAGGTGCACGACGTTCGCCTCGACGTCCACGTGGTCCACCCCGCTGTCACGGTAGGCGATGCCCTCGCGCAACTGCCGTCGCCGTGACCGCACCAGGTCGTCCTCGTGGGCGAGCCCGAACGGCAGGAACAGCAGCCCGGGCTGGTAGACGTGGTCGTCGTCGCGGTCGACGACGGTGATCTCGCACTCCGTGTCCAGGGCACGGCGCAACCTGTTCGCGGCGAGGGTTCCACCGGTGCCACCGCCGAGGATCACGATCCGCTTGGTCATGGTCACAGTCTTCGATCCGCGGGGAGGAGCTCCCAGGGGCCAACGTCCCCGCACGAGCGGGCCCATCGACCGCGTCCCCGTCGTGCGGCCGGCTCCAGGATGGAACCGTGACGAGCAACGTCCTCGCAGCACCGGCACCGCCTCTGCTGGAACGCATCCGCCGCGGGCTCATCGGAGACCACGACGTGCTCGACGGTCCGTACGGCCCGCGCCGGATCATCTACGCGGACTACACCGCGTCGGGCCGGGCGCTGGACTTCGTCGAGGACTTCCTGCGCGCGCACGTCCTGCCGCGCTACGCCAACACCCACACCGAGAGCTCCGGCACCGGCCGGTACACCACGAGGCTGCGGGAGCAGGCGCGGCGCCTGATCCGCGACTCGGTCGGCGGGACCGAGGACGACCTCGTGATCTTCTGCGGTTCCGGCGCGACCGCCGCGATCAGCAAGCTCATCGGCATCCTGGAGATCAGGATCCCGGCCGGGCTGGACCAGGAGTACTCGCTGAGCCGGCGCATCCCGCCGCACGAGCGACCGGTCGTGTTCGTCGGCCCCTACGAGCACCACTCCAACGAGCTGCCGTGGCGCGAGTCGACAGCGGACGTCGTGGTGATCGGCGAGGACGACCACGGGCACATCGACCTCGCCGAGCTGCGCAGGCAGCTCGTCCGGTTCGAGGACCGTCCACTGAGGATCGGCAGCTTCTCCGCGGCCTCGAACGTGACCGGCGTGCTCACCAACACCGACAGCATCGCGGCGCTGCTGCACGACCACGGCGCTCTGTCCTTCTGGGACTACGCCGCGGCGGCCCCGTACGTGCCGATCCGCGTGCGCGAGAGCGCTCCGGGCCGTGGCGACCACAAGGACGCCATCTTCCTCTCACCGCACAAGTTCGTCGGCGGTCCGCAGACCCCCGGGGTCCTCGTCGTCCGGCGGGAGCTCGTCACCAACACCGTGCCCACCGTGCCGGGCGGCGGCACGGTCGCTTTCGTGCGGCCCGACGGTCACCGCTACCTCGACGACCCCGTGGCGCGCGAGGAGGGCGGCACGCCGGCCATCGTCGAGTCCATCAGGGCGGGCCTGGTGTTCGCGCTCAAGGACGCCGTCGGCACCCGGACGATCCAGCACCGCGAGGAACGCCTGTGGCGGCACGCCTTCGCGACGTGGGAGGACGAGCCGGGCATCGAGATCCTCGGCGACCACGGCGCCGCGCGGCTGCCGATCGTGTCGTTCCGGATCCGCTCGGGCGACCGGTTCCTGCACCACAACTTCGTGGTCGCCGTGCTCAACGACCTGTTCGGCGTCCAGGCGCGCGGTGGCTGCTCGTGCGCGGGACCGTACGGCCACCGGCTGCTGGCCATCGACACCGCGCACTCCCACGGCTACGACCACGAGGTCGCCATCGGCTGCGAGGGCGTGAAGCCCGGCTGGGTGCGGCTCGGCTTCAACTACTTCATCACCGACGCGGTCCGCGACTACCTCGTCGAGGCGGTCCGGCTCGTCGCCCGCCACGGCCACCGGCTGCTGACCGACTACGTCTTCGACCCCCACACGGGACTCTGGACCCATCGTGGCGCCGCGACGATCCCGCTGGGGCTGCCGGACCTGCGTGCGGCCGTGACCGGGGACGTCCCCGCCGCGCCGGCCCGCGCCGACGACGCGGCGCTCGCGACTCAGCTCGACGAGGCCCGGTGCCTGTTCGCCGCCCGCGCCGACCTCGTCGACGACGGGCCCACCGGCCTGCCGGAGGACTTCGAGGCGCTGCGCTGGTTCGTCCTGCCGCCCGTCTGCCTGCTGGCGCCGTGACCGGGTCAGGCCAGTGCGAGGAACAGCTTCTCGAGCTGGGCGCGGTCGGCCACCGCCTGCTCGGAGTCGTCGGAGACGCACTTCTCCAGACCGCTGGCGATCAGCTTGAAGCCGGCCCGGTCCAGTGCTCGCGACGCGGCCGCCAGCTGCGTGATCACGTCCTTGCAGTCGCGGCCGGACTCGATCATCTGCACGAGCCCGCCGACCTGGCCCTGCACCCGGCGCAGCCGCTTGACCACGTCCGCGAGCACGTCTTCGTCCATCTCCACCGGCTACCTCCTCAAGTACCCCCCAGGGTACCTGAAGGGGAATGGAGGACCGCCGGGCGACGTTGGACAAGATACCCCTGGGGGTATGTGACCGGAGGAACCAGATGAACGACGGCGAACCGAAGGTGATCACGACCAGGTGCGGGCGCCACATCACCGTGGGGCACGCGGCCATCCCCGCGAGCTTGATCCGCTGGGTGACCGTGCGGATCTCGTCCGGTCACCCCGGGCACCGCAGCGAGTGGATCAGCCTGAGCCCCGCCGAGGCGTCCGAGCTCGGTGCGGCGCTGATCGCACGCGCGGCCACCAACTGAGAAGGAGACCGCTGTGGACACCATCGAACTGAACAAGGACAACTTCACCGACGTCACGACCCGCCCGGGCACGGTCCTGGTCGACTTCTGGGCGTCCTGGTGCGGCCCGTGCCGGGTCTTCGCACCGGTCTTCGAACAGGCCGCGTCACGGCACGGCGACCTCACGTTCGGCAAGGTGAACACCGAGACGGAGCCGGAACTGGCGCAGACGTTCGGCATCTCTTCCATCCCGACGCTGATGGTCATCCGTGACGGCGTCGTCGTCTACTCGCGGCCCGGCGCTCTTCCCGCCACCGCTCTCGAGGAGCTGATCACCAAGGTCGGCGAGCTCGACATGGACCAGGTGCGCGCCGCCGCACGACCCCGCCGCTGAGAGGAGCGACGACCGTGAAGTACGACCTGACCGTCACCCTCGACCTGCCTCACGACGACGCCGTGGCAGCCGTCCGCACGGCTCTGAAGGACCAGGGTTTCGGTGTGCTGACCGAGATCGACGTCCGGGCGACGCTGCGGGAGAAGCTCGGCGCCGAGATGGAGCCGTACGTGATCCTCGGAGCCTGCAACCCACCGCTGGCGCAGCGGGCGCTGGACGTCGACCGGACGATCGGCCTGCTCCTGCCGTGCAACGTGGTCGTCCGCGCGGACGCCGGACACACGGTCGTCCAGGCCCTCGCGCCGGACGTGATGACCGAGATGACGGGGCAGGAGGGACTGCGTCCGGTCGCCGAGGAGGCGGGCGTGCGTCTGCGCGCCGCGCTGGACGCGCTCACCGCGCAGGTGACCGAGGCAGGGTGATGGTGAACAGGGTGCCGTCACCGCCGGACGTGGCGGTGACGGTGCCGCCGTGGGCGGTCACGAGTTCCTTGACGACGGCGAGCCCGATGCCGGTTCCGGCCGTGCCGCGCGCGGAGTCCCCGCGCCAGCGCCGTTCGAAGACGTGCCCGAGCTCCTCCGCCGGAATGCCGGGTCCGGTGTCGTGCACCTCCACCAGCGCGGTCTCGCCGGCGCGGCGGACGCGCACCGTCACCCTCGCGCCGCGCCGGGCGTGACGCGCGCAGTTCGACAGCAGGTTGCCCAGCGCCTGGTGCAGGCGGTCGGGATCCGCGCGCACCACGACTCCGGGTTCCAGTTCGGTGACCACCTCCAGGCCGGCGGCGCGCAGATGGGCGTCGTGCGCGCGCACCGCCGTCCGCGCGACCTCGGCGAGGTCGGTCTCCCGCCACTGCAACGACAGCGCCGCGCTCTCCGCCTCGGCGAGCTCGGCCAGGTCCCGCACGATCCGGCCGAGTCGCTGCGCCTGGTCGTGCAGGGCGCTCAGGCGGGCGGCGTCCGGCTCCGCCAGCCCGTCCCGCAGCTCCTCCAGGCCCGCCTGCAGCGCGGCCAGCGGCGTGCGCAGCTCGTGCGCGACGTCACCGGTCAGGTCGCGACGCGTCCGCTCGGCGCGCGCGACCTCCTCCGCCATGTGGTCGAACGCGGTCGCGAGCTCACCGAGCTCCCCCGGTGCGTGCACCCCTGCGCGCGCCGAGCGGTCCCCGGCGGAGATGCGCCTCGCGGCGCGGGTGAGACGGGCGAGCGGCACGACGATCCGCCGGCCCACGAACCACGTGGCGAGGCCGGCGACCACCAGGGCGACGCCCGCCGCGAGCAGGATCCAGCCCCAGGCGACGTCCCGCGCGGCGGGATCGGACGGGGAGCCGAAGGCCAGCAGGACGGAGCCCACCACCGCGCCGCCCGCCACCACCCGCGTCTCGACCCGTCCCGCTCCGGTCCCGGTGTTCATCGGCATGCCGCGGCCGTGACCGGACACCGTCACGCCGTCGGCCGTCCTCACCACGAGGCGGGCCCCGGCCCCCGTCGCGAGGTCGGCGGCCGCGGCGAGGTTCACGCCGCCCCACCCGCCCGCGGCGGTGTAGGCGGCGGCGACAGCAGCGGCCACGCGGTCGGCGGCCTGCCGCCGCGCGGCCGTCTCCGCCGCCTCCAGGCCCCGGCCCGTTCCCCACAGCGCGCCGCCGGTGAGCACGACCACCGACGACAGCGCGACGACGAGGAACGCCGCGAGCAGGCGCGTGCTCAACGGGCCGAAGCGGTCACGGATCACGGCTCAGACCCAGCCGGTAGCCGACGCCGATCACCGTTCGCACCACGTCCGGCCCACCGGGGCCGAGCTTGTGGCGCAGGTTCTTCACGTGGGAGTCGATCGTGCGCTCGTACCCCTCGAACTCGTAACCGCGCACGCGGTTGATCAGCTCGTAGCGCGAGTACACCCGGCCGGGAACCGACGCGACCGCGGCGAGGATCCCCCACTCCGTGGGAGTCAGCTCCAGCAGCTCACCGTCCCAGCGCGCTTCGCGTCTCTCCTCGTCGAGCAGGAGGCGCCCCTGTCCGAAGGACACCGGTCCGGGCGGTGCGGCGGAGTTCACGCGGTGCAGCACCGCCTGCACCCGCAGCACGAGTTCGGTGGGGCTGAACGGTTTGGTCACGTAGTCGTCGGCGCCGAGCCCCAGACCGCGGATGCGGTCCTCCACCTCGCCTCGCGCGGTCAGCACGACCACCGGCGTGCGCCGCGACTCCCGTGCCGCGCGCAGCACCTCGATCCCGTCGACGTCGGGCAGGCCGAGGTCCAGCACCACCAGCGCGGCCGTGCCGTCGGCCACCACCGAGAGCGCGTGCGCGCCGGAACCCGTCGTCAGCACGGTGAACCCCGCGCGTTCGAGGTACCGGCGCAGCAGCTCGCGGATCTCCTTCTCGTCCTCCACGACGAGCACGGTCTCTGCCACAGGTCCTGTCTACGCGGACGGATCTCACCGTTCGAGGGACGAAGTACCTGCCGGGCAAGGGCTCCACGTCATCTCCACACGATCTGCGCACCGTCTTCGCGGGCGAGGCCGACGATGGGACCGTCACGAGGAAAGGAGGAGCCATGAAGACCCGGACCCGGATCGCCGCGATCACGGCGGCCGGAATCGTCGCGGCGGGTGCGTTCGCCGGGACGGTCGCACTGGCGACCGCCTCACCGCCGATGAGCGGCCCCGGCCCCGGCCACGGCCCGGTCACCACGCCGCGCGGCGGGCCGCGCGACGGAGGGTGCCTCGCCGTTCCCGGCATCACCGACCCGAGCGGCACGCTCACCGAGGTGCAGCGCACCGCGCTCGCGGCCAACGCCGAGGAGGAGAAGCTGGCCCACGACCTGTACACCGAGTTCGCCCGCCGCTACGACACGCCGGTCTTCGACCACATCGCCGCTTCGGAGACCACGCACCTCGAAGCGGTCCGGACGCTGCTGAGCCGCTACGGGATCACCGATCCCACCGCGAACCAGGCACCCGGAAAGTTCGCGACACCGGCTGTGCAGGCGACCTACGACCGGTTGCTGGCGCAGGGAGCCGCGAACCAGGACGCCGCGCTCGAGGCCGGACGCGCCGTGGAGACGGCGGACATCGCACTGCTGCGCGAGTCGCTCGGCGGACTCACCGCACCCGATGTCCAGCGCGTCTACGGCAGCCTGCTGACCGCGTCGCAACGCCACCTCGCGGCGTTCGACCGCTGGCTGAGCCGGTGAGACGAGGGTGGCGGCCCCTACTCGGGGCCGCCACCTCTGTCCGCCTTCTGCCGCCCGCGTCCGACCAGCCACGCACCGCCCGCGCCCCCCAGGAGCAGGACCGGGACCACCCAGACCGCCACTGGGAGCTCCTGCGCGAGGACGAAGCCACCCATCACGAGCACGAACCAGCCGAACCCCTTGCGCAGCGCGGTGTCCGGGATCAGCCCGGTCAGGCGCCCGCCGGCCAGGCTGCCCACCACCGCCGCGGCGGCGACCAGCAGGGTGAGCGTCCAGTCGACGTGGACGGTCGCGAGGTAGCCCGCGAGCCCCGCGAAGGACTTCATCGCGATCACCACGAGCGACGTGCCCACGGCGACCGCCATGGGCAGACCGCCCAGCAACGCCAGCGCGGGGACCACGAGAAACCCGCCCCCGGCACCGATCAGGCCGGTGACCGCGCCGACCACGAGCCCTTCGGCGACGACCCGCGGCACGGGGAGCTCCCCGTGCGGCTTCACCGGGGCGCCCTCCCGCCGGCCGCGGATCATCGCCACCGCCGTCGCGATCATCATCACGGCGAAGCCCACCAGCAGCCACGTGCCGGGCACCAGTTCCGCGAGGCGGCCACCGCCGTAGGCGCCGGCCATGCCCGCCGCTCCGAACACCAGTCCCGTCCGCCACCGCACCCGACCGGCCCGTGCGTGCGACACGGCACCGAACGCGCTGGTGACACCGACGACGAACAACGACATCGCGATGGCCTGCTTGGGTTCCTGACCTGCCAGGTAGACCAGCACCGGCACGGTCAGGATCGACCCGCCACCGCCGAGCACCCCCAGCGCGAGGCCGACGAGCACCGCGGCGAGCAGCGTGAGCACCATCATCCCGCTCACCTGCTCCGATCACCCAGCGCCGCCACCACGGACGCGAACGTCGTGCGCGGGCCCTGGTTGTAGGGCAGCCGCGAGAGCGCCGTGCCCGGCACACAGGTGTCGGTGAGGGCCGCCGTGGCCAGCCCGGCGCCGACCAGGCCCGCGAGCCAGGTCACCGGCGGCACCAGGAGACCGACCAGGACCGAGAGGAGCACCACCGCCCCCGCCACCAGCCGGACCTGGCGTTCCAGGTCCCAGCGCGGTGTCCCGTGCCGCACCGGTCCGCCCGCCGCCTGCCACGCGGTGATGCCGCCGTCGAGCAGGCGCAGGTTGGGCAGTCCCGCGGCCGCCAGCGCCCGTTCGGCCTCCACGGCCCGCCGCCCCGTCCGGCAGATCAGCACGACCTGCTCGTCCAGGTGCGCGCGCAGCTCGTCGCGGTGCTCGCGCAGCAGGTCCAGCGGCACGTTGTAGGAACCGGGGACGTGCGCGGCCTCGAACTCGCCGGGCGTGCGCACGTCGATGAGCCGCGGGCCGGCTCCGGACTCCAGCTGCCGGCGGAGCCCGGCCGCGTCCAGGGTCACCGGTGAGCTCATGCCCGCTCCCCCGCGACGGTCGCGCCGGCGTTGCCGAAGTCGTCGTCTACGTGCACCACCGGACGTCCCGCCGCGGCCAGCACGCTCGCCGCGATGGACGCCCGGTACCCGGACCGGCAGTGCACCCACACGGTTCCGGCGGGCAGTTCCGCCACCCTCCGCGGCAACTCGGGCAACGGCACGTGGACGGCGCCTTCGAGGTGTCCCTGCCGCCACTCGCCGGCCAGCCGCACGTCCAGGACTACGTCGGCGGGCGGCAGGCCGTGCGGCGGGTCGCCGGCTCGCGCGGCGGCCAGGTCGGCGAACGTGGCCACGGCCAGCTCCCCGAGACCGCTCTCGTCCCGCGCCCACTGCTCTGGTGTGCCGGTCGCGGCGGCAGCGGGACGGTCGATGCCGATCCGCGCCAGCTCCCGCTGCGCCTGCGCCACCTCCTCGGCGGACTCGCCGAGCAGCGTGATCGGAGCACCCCACGGCACCATCCAGCCGAGCCAGGTGGACATCGGCCCGTCCAGCCCGAAGCTCAGCGTGCCGATCAGGTGCTGGTGCGCGAAGGCCTTGCGCGAACGCAGGTCCACGACCCACTCCCGCGCCTCGATGCGGCCGCGCAGCTCGGCGGCGTCCGCGATCCGCACCGGCGTCAGGTCGATCAGGTCGGCGCCTTCGGCGTTCCGCACGCCCATGTGCGCGTAGTAGGCGGGATAGGCGTCGAGTCCGGCGAGCACCTGGCCGACGAAGTCGTCCGCCTCCAGGCACAGCGCGGGGTTGCTCGCCCTCTCCCTGCCGATCGTCGACGACGGCGCGTCGGCCTGCGTGGCGGAGCAGAAGCTGCCGAACCCGTGCGTGGGCCAGATCTCCGCCCCGTCCGGCAACAGGTCCGCGAGGCGGCGCACCGACGAGTGCTGGTGGTGCGCAAGGGTGTCCGCGTGCTGCTTGCCCAGCAGGTCGGTGCGACCCGTGGTGCCGAACAGCAACGAACCGCCGGTGAACACACCTTGTGGTCCTTGTGGTCCTTCTGGCCCGTACAGGACGTACGAGACGTGGTGGAACGTGTGCCCCGGTGTGGCCAGCACGGTCAGCCGCATCCGTTCGGACAGCACGATCTCGTCGCCGTCCACCACGGGCAACCGGTCGAACGCCACGTCGTCGGCACCGGCCACGACGTACACCGCCCCCGTCAGCCTCGCCAGCGCCAGACCTCCGGACACGTAGTCGTTGTGCAGGTGCGTCTCGACGACGTGGGTGATCCTGACCCCGCGCCGGCCCGCCAGCTCCACGATCCGGTCGACGTCGCGCTGCGGGTCCACCACGACCGCCACGCGTCCGTCGTGCGCCAGGTAGCTGCGGTCTCCCAGTGACGAGGTCGCCACGACCTCGACTTCCAACGACATGGTCATTTCCCTCTTCCGCACAAGGCTTTCGGCTGGTCGCTCACACTTCGCGTAGATACCCCCGGGGGTACCTGTGACACCACCGTACGCGGCATGGCGACACGCCTGCAACTACCCCCGGGGGTATCCGAACGGGGCCACTGTGCCCCGGCCGGGCGATCCGTTCGGCACTGGAGTGCCGCGAGAAGCCGGTGCTGCCATGGAAGCGGGAGGTGGAACCGGTGCAGAACTACGTCTTCTTCATCGCCCTGTGGCTCGTGTGCGCCGTGGCGACCATCGGCGGAGCACTGCTCGCTCTCCGCTGGGAGGTCGGGCTCCACGTGGGCAGGATCGCGGTGGGTGTGCTGTTCGTCGTCGGCGGCGCACTGCTCCACGTGATCAACCTGGCGCGCGGGGACGACTACGCGGGCTTCGCCGATCCCGCCCACTTCGACTGGGTGACGCGGGCGTGGCGGGCCGTCGTGCCGCCGAACCACGTCCTGCTGATCGGCCTGCTCATCGCTTTCGAGGCCGCGGCGGGGATCCTCGTGGTGGCCGGCGGGCGGTGGACCCGCCTCGGCTACCTGGCCGTGGTCGCGTTCCACGTCCCGCTGTGGCTCTTCGGGTGGTACGAGACCGTCTACGTGCTGATCATGCTGCCGCCGCTCGTGTTCCTGCTGCGGCAGGAGGTCCGGCGCGGTCACGCCGGTCACCGCGCGGACGGCGCGCACCCACTCCGGTCAGGTGCACATCGGCCGCAACGGTGACAAGGTCGTTCCCCAGCTCGGCGGGATGCCGAGCGGCTGAAGGGAACCGTTGCAGGAAAAGCACATCCCGAACAGCGGGTCCGCTGATACGCCCCCACCGGGGACTTGCACGACCGGCCTCCGGCACGGTTGCAGCCCTCGGCTCACGGAAGAGGTGCGTTGTGAACACCGTTCGAACCATTCTCCGCGGCAGCGCCGCGGCCGTCCTGGCCTTCGGATCGAGCGGCGGGGTTCTCCCCACTCCCGCCGGCGCGGTCACGACGACGTCCACGCCCGTGGTCGTGCTCGAATCCCTCGGAGGTTCCACATATCCGAACGCGCTCAACGAGCACGATCTCGTCGCCGGCATCGCCTACCTCGGGGACGGCTCGGCACGCGCTGTGCGGTGGGACCGCACGGGAAGGATCACCAGGCTCGACAGACTTTCCGGTGAGACGAGCAGCGCGGCGGTGGATCTGAACGACGCCGGAACCGCCGTGGGCACGTCAGCCGGCGAGAACGGGCACACGCGGGCCGTCCGCTGGGCGCGGGACGGGACGGTCACGGATCTGGGCACACTTCCAGGCGAGGTGGATTCCACCGCGCGTGTGATCAACAACCGTGGGACCGTCATCGGAGAAGCCGGGAACGGCCTGTCGCCGGGCCCAGGGGTGCTGTGGGACGCGACCGGTGCGATCACTGAGATCTCGCCGCACGCGACGCTCAGCGGCCTCAACAACCTCGACGTGGTCGTGGGAAACGAAGGTGCCGTCGCGAGGAAGTGGGACCGGCACGGCAACCGGCTGCCCTTGGACAGGCTGCCGGACGAGGCGTGGAGCGTCGCCCGAGGCATCAACGACCGGGGAACGGCGTTCGGGTACGCGGGCACGGCGGACGGCCGCCAGCACACCGTGCGCTGGGATTCCGAGGGCAGGGTCACGGTCCTGCGTGCTCTACGCGACAGCACCAGGTCCACACCGGTCGAGATCGACCCGCACGACGAGATCGCCGGCTTCGCGGTGGTCTCCGGTCCGGAGGGCTTCTCGCACGCGGTGAGGTGGGACGAGAACGGACGGGCGAGAGACCTGGGCACGTTGGGTGGCCGGCAGAGCATGTCGAACGACATCAACGACGAAGGCACGGTGGTCGGCCGGGCGGACGTGAGTCCGCGGAGCTTCGAGTCACACGCCGTGCGGTGGAGCCGCACCGGCCGGGCTTCCGACCTCGGCACGCTGCCCGGAGCCACCTCGAGCACAGCCACGCAGATCAACAACAGAGGCACGATCACGGGCTGGGCCGCGATGGCCGATCACAGCCGTGCCGTCCTGTGGCCCGCCGTCCGTCCGCGCTCGGAAACGACCCCGTGAGCGTGGAAGTCCGCGCGTGGCCGGTAAAGGGCGACCTGCACACCCCTGCATTCCCCCGGTCACCGCTCGGCTGTCACCGCGTCTCCCCGGTCCGCTCGGGGTCACCGGCTCCGTCCAGCGCCCGCCCGGTGAACCCGACGCGGGCTTCGCGGTGGCTGCGTTCGATCATGTGCGGGTAGTGCAGGTCGAACGCCGGCCGGTGCGACCGGATCCGGGGCAGCTCCGTGAAGTTGTGCCGCGGCGGCGGACACGACGTGGCCCACTCGAGCGAGCCGCCGAACCCCCACGGGTCGTCGACGGTCACGACCTCGCCGAACCGATAGCTCCTGACCACGTTCCAGATGAACGGCAACGTCGAGGCGCCCAGCACGTACGCGCCGACCGTGGACAGGGTGTTCAGGCCGGTGAAGCCGTCCGTGGCGAGGTAGTCGGCGTAACGGCGGGGCATGCCCTGGTTCCCGAGCCAGTGCTGCACCAGGAAGGTGAGGTGGAAGCCGACGAACGTCGTCCAGAAGTGCACCGCCGCCAGGCGTTCGTCCAGCATCCTGCCGGTGATCTTCGGGAACCAGAAGTAGATCCCGGCGAACGTGGCGAACACGATCGTGCCGTAGAGGACGTAGTGGAAGTGGGCCACCACGAAGTAGGTGTCGGACACGTGGAAGTCCAGTGGCGGTGCGGCGAGCAGGACACCGCTCAGCCCGCCGAAGAGGAACGTCACCAGGAAGCCGATCGAGAACAGCATCGGCGACTCGAAGGTCAGCCGGCCCTTCCACATCGTGCCGATCCAGTTGAAGAACTTGATGCCCGTCGGAATGGCCACCAGGAACGTCAGCAGCGCGAAGAACGGCAGCAGCACCGCGCCCGTGGCGTACATGTGGTGCGCCCACACCGCGAGGGACAGCGCGGCGATCGACAGCGTCGCCCACACCAGGCCCTTGTAGCCGAAGATCGGCTTGCGCGAGAACACCGGGACGATCTCCGAGATCACCCCGAAGAACGGCAGCGCCAGGATGTACACCTCGGGATGGCCGAAGAACCAGAACATGTGCTGCCACAACACGACTCCGCCGTTGGCCGGGTCGAAGACGTGCGCCCCGAGCAGCCGGTCGGCGAGCAGGCCGAACCCCGCCGCGGTGAGGATCGGGAACACGATCAGCACCAGAATGCTGGTGACCAGGACGTTCCAGGTGAAGATCGGCATCCGCCACATCGTCATCCCGGGGCCGCGCAGGCACACCACCGTCGTCACCATGTTGACCGCGCCGAGGATGGTGCCGAGCCCGCCCACCGCGACCCCGACGATCCAGAGGTTGGCGCCGACCCCCGGCGAGTGGGCCGCGCCGGACAGCGGGACGTAGGCGAACCAGCCGAAGTCGGCGGCGCCGCCCGGCGTCACGAAGCCGCCCAGCATGATCAGGCCGCCGAACAGGAAGAGCCAGAACGACAACGCGTTCAACCGCGGGAACGCGACGTCCGGCGAGCCGATCTGGAGCGGCAGCACGAAGTTGGCGAAGCCGAAGACGCTCGGCGTCGCGTAGAGCAGCAGCATCACCGTGCCGTGCATGGTGAACAGCTGGTTGTACTGCTCCGCGGAGAGGAACTGCAGTCCCGGCCGGGCCAGCTCGCCGCGAATGAGCATCGCCATGGCCCCGCCCACCATGAAGAAGGCGAAGGTGGTGACGAGGTACATGACGCCGATCTGCTTGTGGTCGGTGGTGCGGAGCAGGCCGAGCAGTGTCGCCCCCTTGCCCTTGCGGTGGGCGGATCCGGGGTGGATCTCGATCGGGGCCGGGACCAGTGCCGTCACAGATCTCTCCAGTGTCGTTCGCGGACGCGCCCCTCCAGGCTCGTCCGCGTGGCGGCGGGCCTGGAGGGCCCGAAGTCATCCCGCGCGGGGACCTTCGCCGCTGCCGCACCGGCCGCGGCGCAGCCCTGGTCGCCCGGCGGCACGACGTCCTCCAGGAGCAACGGTGCTCGACCAGCGGCCGGCCGGTCCGGCCCTGCGTGCGCGTGGACGCCCCTCCGGCGGCTCGCTCGCCGACGTCCGGCCTCGGACGGGTCCGGCCCTCTTCCAGGCGATCCCGGTGGCCTGGTCCAGCGTCCAGCAGCCGGGCCCGTGCGGGAACGGGTGCACGGACTCCTCCTACCGGCCCTGGCAGATCGGGACCTTGTGCTCTGACTTCGCTGCTCCGACGGCAGCAAGGTGTGTGAGTTCACACGGCCCCAAAGGAGGTTCGCGGTGCACCACACCCGCGAGAGACGCACGCCCATCGCGATCGCCCAGTACTTCGACAACGTCGTCGACTACCTCGCCCGCGAGGGCATCGACGTGACCCAGGTGGTCCTGGACCTCGAACCGGCGCGTCCGATGCGCGGCCAGGTGGTGACCGGGCGCGGGCCGGTGCTGCGCTGGCGCGAGGACCTCGGCTGGAGCAACGGGATCAGGACGACCAGCCCCGGTGCGCAGCCCGATGACGTCGCGGGGCTGCTCGACCGGATGTGACCGGTGCTGCCCGGCGACCTGGCCCGTGAGGCCCGGCTCTCCCCCGACGCCCCTGGTCCGTGAAGCTCTTGCTCGCCCTGCCCGGACCGCGGTTGGCCACGCCCACGCCGACCCGAACGGACCGCCCTGCCCGGTCCGAGGTCGACCGCCCTGACCGGCCCGAGCCACCCGGCAAGCCCGCGGTGCGCCGCGGTCCGCCCAAGGCGAACCACCCACGCCGACCCGGCCGTCCCGCCATCATGCAGGCCGTCGTCCCCGGCCCTAGCGTTCTGTGCGCAGGGCTCGTTGGGTGTCGAAAGGTGATCTCATGCGTTTCACGGCGGTGGCGGCGGCCCTCGCACTCGGTCTGTGTCTGGTCCCCGTCCCGGCGACCGCCGGCACGCCCGACGCCGAGGTGCGGCCGGTCCGCTCGCTCGACCTCGAGCGCTACCAGGGTCGCTGGGTGCAGGTGGCGGCGATCCCCCAGCCGTTCCAGGCGCAGTGCGTCCGCAACGACGGCGCGGTGTACACCCTGTTGCCGGAAGGCCAGGTCAAGGTCGTGAACTCGTGCACGCGCGAGGGTGGCGTGACGACGTCGTTGGAGGGCAGGGCCCGCCTGACCGACCCCGCCTCCACCTCGAAGCTGCAGGTGTCGTTCGTCCGGACGGCCGACGGCTGGAGCTTCGACAGGCCGGGCACCTACTGGGTGATCGGGCTCGACCGCGACTACCGCTGGGCGGTGGTCGGCGCGCCGGACCGCCGGACCGGCTTCGTGCTGGCGCGCACGCCCACTCCGTCCCGCCAGGACGTGCTCGGCATGACCAGGGCACTGCTCCGCAACGGGTACGACCTCTGCGCATTCAGGATCACCGCACAGGACGGCGGCGCTCCCGAGCCCGCTCCCGTGTGCCCCGGGCAGCGATGAGGACGGCCTGCGCCGGCGAGCTCATGACCGCCGTCGCACGGGGTGACCAGGACGCGTTCGGCCGGCTGTACGACCTCCTCGCGGGCTCGGTCTTCGGTCTCGTCACGGACGCTTTGAGGGCGGAGACCGGTCACGCCGATCCCGCCGCGGCCGAAGACGCCGCCCTCGACGCGTGGACGCACATCTGGCGCAACGCGCCAGCGCTGCTGCACCGGTCGTCCCGGCCGCTGAGCTCGGCGGAGGCGGTCACGTGGATCCTCCACGAGGTGCGCACGAGGTGCTCTGCCCCGGTGGCGGCCTGAAGCCCTCTGGGGGTATCACCGCACAGCGGTGCCCGCCGAACCCTCCAGGACGCGTGCGGCGTCGGGGAGGGCGCCGATGGCCGCCTCGGAGCCGGTCGCCAGGACGAACCGGCGGCACGCTTCGACCTTCGGTCCCATGGAACCCGCGGGGAACTCCAGCTGGTCGATCTCGCCGACGTCGAGGTGGTCCAGCGGCTCGGCACTCGGCAGCCCGAAGTCGGACATGACCGCGGACACGTCGGTCAGCAGGAGCAGTCGGTCGGCCTTGAGCGCGATCGCGAGTTCGGCGGCCGTGAGATCCTTGTCCACCACAGCTTCCACACCCTCCAGCTTCCCGTCGTCGACGACCGGTGCGCCTCCCCCGCCGGCGCAGACGACGACCGTTCCCGACCCGACCAGGTGCTCGATCGACTCCTGCTCGACCAGGCGGACCGGTTCCGGTGACGGCACGACCCGGCGCCAGTGCGGCCCGTCGGCGGCCATGGTCCAGCCGTTCCGCTCGGCCAGGCGTTCGGCGTGCTCGCGTTCGTAGACCGGGCCGATGAACTTCGTCGGCGACGCGAACGCGGGGTCCGCCGCGTCGACGACGGTCTGGGTCAGCACCGCGAGGACCGGCTTGCGCACACCCGCGTTGCGCAGGGACCGGGCCAGCCAGTAGCCGATCATGCCCTGGGTCTCGGCGCCGAGCGTGTCGAGCGGGTACGGACGCGTCAGCGCGGGATCGGCCGAGCTCTCGAGGGCCAGCAGGCCGATCTGCGGTCCGTTGCCGTGGCAGACGACGAGCTCGTGGTCGGCGGCCAGGGGCGCGAGTGCTCGTGCCGCCGCTTCGACGTGGTGCAGCTGGACCGAGGCGTCGGCGCGTTCGCCGCGCCGCAGCAGGGCGTTGCCTCCGAGAGCGACGACGACGCGCATCAGGAGGCCAGTCCGGCGATCAGGACCGCCTTGATCGTGTGGAGGCGGTTCTCGGCCTGGTCGAAGACGACCGAGTTCGGTGACGTGAAGACCTCGTCGGTGACCTCGGCGCCGTCTAGGCCGTACTGCTCGTACACGCGGCGGCCGACCTGGGTGGTGCGGTCGTGGACGGACGGCAGGCAGTGCAGGAACCTGGTGTTCGGGTTGCCGGTGGCCTTCATCAGCTCGGCGGTGACGCGGTACGGAATCAGGAGCGGGACGCGGGTGTCCCAGTCCTCCGGGGAGTCGCCCATGCTGACCCACACGTCGGTGTAGAGGAAGTCGGCGCCGCGGACGGCCTTCTCCGGTTCGTCGGTGACGAGGACGCGGGCACCGGTCCCGATGGCGAGCTCGTGGGCCTTGGCGACGACGTCGGCCGGCGGCCGCAGCGAGGCGGGTGCGGCGATCCGGACGTCCATGCCGAGCAACGCGCCGGTGATGAGCAGCGAGCGGGCGACGTTGTTGTGACCGTCGCCCACGAACGCGAAGGCGATCTCCTCCACCGGCCCGGGGTGGTTCTCGATCATGGTGAGCACGTCGGCGAGCACCTGGGTCGGGTGCCAGGAGTCGGTGAGGCCGTTCCAGACCGGGACGCCCGCGTGGTCGGCGAGTTCCTCGACGGTGTCCTGGGCGAAGCCGCGGAACTCGATGCCGTCGAACATGCGGCCGAGGACCTTCGCGGTGTCCACAACGGACTCGTCGTGTCCCGTGTGCGTGCCGGTGGGGTCGAGGTAGGTGACGTGGGCGCCCTGGTCGTGGGCCGCCACCTCGAAGGCGCAGCGGGTGCGGGTGGAGCTCTTCTCGAAGACCAGGGCGATGTTCTTGCCGATCAGCAACGGGTGCTCGGTCCCGGAGGCCTTCGCCCGCTTCAGGCCGCGGGCCTGCGAGACGAGGTCGAGGAACCGGTCCTTGGTGAGGTCCAGCTCCTTGAGCAGGGTGCCGGGGTGTCGCATCGCGTCGTCCTTTCCGATGCCGTCGCGCTGGACGGGGCAGGTCGTGCACCGGGCTCCACCGCGGCCGCGTTCGTTGCCGGGCACACCGGGCGTCGAGGAAACCGGCGAACTCGCCGAAGGCGTCGCGCGTAAACCGACCACGAGCGCGATCGCGGTGGGGAGACCGGACCTGGACGGCGCGGGCTCACCGCCGCCCGGTCTGGAACGCGTCGCGGAACACGGATTCGAGACCTCAGTGGTCACGAGTTGCTCCTCACTCCGCCGTGGACCCTCCGGCTGTCAGCCTGCGCTCCCGGCACAGGTGGCCCCACCTGCCCAGGGCACCTCGCCGCCGGGCACTTGGTCCCCTCCCGTGCGGGACCCCGGTCCCTGCGCTCCCGCCGTGCCCGCGAGAAGGCTGGACGGGCAAGCGACTCGCGAGGAGGAAGCGATGAAGGCGCTGGTCTACGGCGGTCCTGGCACACGCGAGTGGAAGGACGTCCCGAAGCCCGTGATCGAGGACCCGGCGGACGCGGTCGTGCGGGTCACCGCGGTCACGATCTGCGGCACCGACCTGCACATCCTCAAGGGGGACGTGCCCGAGGTAGAGCCCGGCCGGGTCCTCGGCCACGAGGCCGTCGGCGTGGTCGAGGAGGTCGGCTCGTCGGTCACCGGGCTCAAGCCCGGTGACCGGGTGCTCATCTCGTGCATCACCACCTGTGGGCGGTGCTCCTACTGCCGGACCGGCAGCTACGGGCAATGCCTCGGCGGCGGTGGCTGGATCCTCGGCCACACCGTCGACGGGGTGCAGGCCGAGTACGTGCGCGTGCCGTTCGCCGACACGTCGACGCACCTGCTGCCCCCGGACGTCTCCGACACCGCGGCGGTGGTGCTCGCGGACATCCTGCCCACCGCCTACGAGGTGGGCGTGCTCAACGGGACCGTGAAGCCCGCGGACACGGTCGTGGTCGTCGGAGCCGGTCCGATCGGGCTGGCGGCGATCCAGACCGCCCAGCTCTACAGCCCGGGCCACGTGGTGGCCGTGGACCTCGCGGCGTCACGGCTCGAGGCGGCCAAGCAGTTCGGCGCCGACGTCACCGCCGCCACGGCGGAAGAGGCCGAGCGGGTCGTCGGCGAGCTGACGGGCGGGCTCGGCGCGGACGTGGCGATCGAGGCCGTGGGTGTGCCGGACACGTTCGAGCTGTGCGCGAAGCTGGTGCGGCCCGGCGGGCACGTGGCGAACGTCGGCGTCCACGGCAGGCCGGCGACGCTGCACCTGGAGAACCTGTGGATCCGCAACGTCACCATCACCACCGGGCTCGTCGACACGGTGTCCACGCCGACGTTGCTGAAGATGGTGGAGGCGGGGCGGATCGACGGCGAGCGGTTCATCACGCACCGGTTCGCGCTCGGTGAGATGGCCGAGGCGTACGACGTCTTCGAGAACGCGGGTGACACCGGTGCCCTGAAGGTCGTCCTGCAGGCGTGAGATCGTTCCGCGGGCCTGAGCACGTGAAGAGGCGCCGGGGTCGCCCCGGCGCCTCTTCACGTGCTCACGTGCGCCGCCCCCAGCGGAAGTAGGCGACGGGGCCGGCGAAGTTGACCAGGATCGCGAGCGCCCACCAGGCCTTGCGCCCCCGCACGTACTCCGCGGGCCGCAGCGCCAGGTCGGTCCAGGCCGCTCCCGCGAGCAGCACCTGCACGACGCCCATCGTGACGAACGTCCTGCGCTGGCCGTCGGTCAGGTCCTTCCACCGTCTGGCCACCGTCAGATCCTCTCCGGTGCGGTGATGCGCACGTCGGTCACGCCGGCGACCGCGCGGGCCAGCACTTCGGCCACGTGCCGGTCGGTCGCGTCGTTCAGACTGTCCACGATGGACACCTTGCCCGCGTGCACCTCGACCTGCCACCGGTGGGCGGCGCCCAGGACGCCGAGGCGGTGACGGATCTCGGCCTCGATGATCCAGTCCTCGCGGCTGATGGAACGCAGCATGTCCCGCCGGGTCACGATGCCGGCGAGATGTCCCTCGTGCACGACCGGGATGCTGCGCACGTCGTGCTCCAGCATGAGGTCCGCCACCTCGGCCAGGTCGGTGTTCGGGGTGACCGTGACCGGCGGCTTCGTCATCACCTGCGCCACCACGTCCCCCGGCGCGCGCCGGGGTGCCGGGGGTTCGCCGTGCACCAGCACGCGTGGGTCCTGGGGAAGCCTGTCGCGGAGCAGTTCGGCCTCCCCCACGACACCCACGAACGTGCCTGCGGCGTCCACCACCGGCAGCACCGTGAAGCCGCGGTCGGCCAGCAGGCGAGCGGCGTCGCGGGCGCCCATGTCCGGGCTCGCCACCACGACGTCGCTGGTCATCACGTCTCGGGTCCTCATCGCTCGTCGTCCCCTCAGCCGAAGATCTCGGTCTGGCGGGGGTGCACGGTGTCGTTCCACACCGGCCGCAGCCGGTTCTGGAGGTCCACGACTCCCGGCAGCGAGCGCACGAGGTGGTCGGCGATGTCGATCTCGCTCTGGCGTTCGAGCCGTCCCTGCAGACTCACCACCCCGTCGGTCACCACGACGTCGACGGTGTCCGGGTCGACCCACAGCGTGCGCCCGAAGACCTCGTCACGGATCGTCGTCCTGAGATCGTCGTCGTCGCGCAGGTAGAGCTTGAGCAGGTCGCGCCGGGACAGCACACCGACGAGCGCTCCGTCGTCGTCCATCACGAAGAGCCTGCGGACACCGGCCTCGGCGAGCTCCCTGGCGGCCGCGCTGGCGCCGGCACCCGGCGACACCTTCCTGACGGGGCTGGTCATCACGTCCCGGGCGGTCAGCCCGGACACCTTGTCCCAGCGGTGCTTGGCGTCGCGTCCCGCGAACAGGCCGGGTGCGTCGGCGGTGCCGCCGCGGAACTCCTCCTTCGGCAGCAGATCGGCCTCCGACACGACACCGACGGGATATCCGCCGTCCAGGACGGGTACGGCGCTGATCCCGTTGTCCTCCAGCAGTTGCACGACGTCCTTGAACGTGCTCTCCACGTCCGCGGTGATCACCTCGCGCGTCATCAGCGAGGAGACAGTCGGTTCACGCATGACACACCCTCCGGTGATCTGTTCGTTCCCGTGTGCCCCAGCGTCGTCGTGCGCCCGGCCGCCGGCCACGTGCCAAAGGCGGCGCCCGCCGGGACGGCGGTCCCGCTTCGCAGGGGACCTAGGCCCCTCACCCGCGTCCGCCGGCGCTGAAAGGTTGAAAAGCGCAACTGGACACAGGGAGGTGATCCGGATGGACCGCGGTCAGCCGGACGAGAACACGCTGCGGGCGGCGGTCGCGCTCGCGTGCCGCGCGCCTTCGGTGCACAACTCCCAGCCGTGGCGCTGGGAACTCGGCAAGCACAGCCTGCACCTGTACGCCGACCGGACGCGCGGCCTGCCCGCCGTGGACCCGCTGGGAGCCGACCTCGTCATCAGCTGCGGGGCCGCACTGCACCACCTGCGCGTCGGACTGGCGGCTCTCGGGTGGCGAGCGGTCGTCCACCGGCTGCCCAACCCCGGACAGCCCGACCACCTCGCGGCCGTCGAGTTCCAGGCGGCCGAACCGAGCAAGGCGCACGTCGCTCTCGCGGCGGCGATTCCGCGCAGGCGTACGGACCGGCGGGCGTTCTCGTCCTGGGCCGTGCCGGACGAGATCGTCGCGCAGCTCGTCGCCGCCGCGCTCGCGGAGGGTGTCGAGGCCCAGGAGGTGCGGGGCCGGGCACGCGACGAACTGCTGATGGCCATCGCCAAGGCCGCCACCGCGCAGGAGGCCGATCCCGCGTACCGGGACGAGATCCGCGAGTGGACCGGTGTCTACCCCGGTGCCTCCGCGGGAGTCCCCGCGGCGAACATCCCCTCGGGCCCGCACCAGTACGGGAACCTCCAGATGCGTGAGTTCGCCCCGGGCGAGCTCAGGCAGACCGACCGGCTGCTGCTGAGCGAGGACGCCGGTTCGCTGCTGGTGCTCAGCACCTCGTCCGACGACGCGCTGTCGCGGCTGCGCGCGGGCGAGGCCACCAGCGCGGTCCTCCTCGAGGCCACGTCCGCCGGACTCGCGTGCTGCCCGCTCAGCCAGCCTCTGGAGGTCGTCGAGACGAGGGATCTCGTCCGCGACCAGGTGCTGGGCGGCTCCACCTGTCCCCAGCTCGTCATCCGGGCCGGCTGGGCCGGCTTCAACGCCGACCCGCTGCCCTCCACGCCCCGCCGTCCCCTCGTCGACGTCCTCACCCCGCAGGAGCGGTCATGAGCAGTTACATCCGGGATTTCAGCACGCTCGGCAAGGACGACACCGAGACCGCCGGTGGAAAGGGCGCCAACCTCGGTGAGCTGACCCGCGCGGGCCTTCCCGTCCCACCGGGATTCGTGGTCACGGCCGAGGCGTTCCTGAAGTCGATGGGCCAGGTCCGCGAGGACCTCGCCGGGGAGCTCGCGGTCGCACTCGACCGGGCGAGCTCGCCGGAGCGCCTCGCCGAGGCGGCCGAACGGATGCGGGACCTGGTGCGCAAGGCCGGGATCTCGGACGACGTCCGGCACGAGGTGCTGCAGGCCTACCGCGACCTGGGCCAGGACGAGTCCGTCGCCGTGCGGTCCTCCGCGACCTCGGAGGACACCGCCGGAGCGTCGTTCGCGGGCATGAACAGCACCTTCACCAACACCCGCGGCGCGCACGCCCTGCTCGACCGGCTGCTGGACTGCTGGGTGTCGTTGTTCGGCACCCGGTCGGTCGCGTACCGCGCCGAGCAGGGCATCACCGACGAGCCCGCGATCGCCGTCGTGGTGCAGAAGATGGTGAACTCCGAACGCTCCGGCGTCATGTTCACCGCCGACCCGTCCTCGGGCGACCGGGACAAGCTGCTCGTCGAGGGCTCGTTCGGCCTCGGCGAGGTCGTGGTGAGCGGCTCGGTAGAGCCGGACACGTACGTGTTGCGCCGCAACGGTGACACGGTGTCCCTTGTGGACACCCGTATCGGCCGCAAATCCCACAAGATCGTACGCGGCCCGGACGGGGCCGACCAGCGCGTCGAGCTGAGCTCCGAGGAGTCCAGCGCGCAGGTGCTCACCGAGGAGGAGGCCGTCGCCATCGGCCGGCTCGGCGTGCGCGTGCAGCGGCACTACGGCGAACCGCAGGACACCGAGTGGGCGATCGCCGACGGCAAGACCTGGCTGGTGCAGTCCCGTCCCATCACGACGTTGCCCGAGACCGTCGTCCCGCTGGACGGACCGCTGGTCGCGGGACTGGCCGCGTCGCCCGGCGTCGCGTCGGGACGGGTCAGGGTCCTGAACTCCCCCGACGAGGGCTCCCGGCTGCGTGACGGCGAGGTGCTCGTCGCCGAGATGACCAACCCCGACTGGGTGCCGACCATGCGCCGCGCGTCCGCGGTCGTCACCGACGGCGGCGGCATCACCTGCCACGCCGCGATCGTGGCGCGCGAGCTGCGCGTGCCGTGCGTCGTGGGCACCGGCTCGGCGACGTCGGTGTTGAAGGAGGGGCAGCTGATCACGGTCGACGGCAGCGCCGGTGAGGTCCGCGCCGGGTCGGCGCCGATCACCACGGCACCCCGGATCGTCGCGCCCGCCATGCCGTCCACCGAGGCGCTCGGCACCCGCGTGTACGTCAACCTCGCGCTGCCCGAGCACGCCTCAGAGGTGGCCGCGATGCCGGTCGACGGCGTCGGATTGCTGCGGGCGGAGTTCATGCTCACCGAGGCGCTCGGCGCCGAACACCCGCGCCGCTTCCTCGCCCGCAACGGGGCCGAGGACTTCCTCAACGCGATGACGTCCGCGCTGCTCAAGATCACCCACGCGTTCGCACCGCGCCCGGTCGTCTACCGCACGATGGACTTCCGCACCAACGAGTTCCGCGAGCTCAAGGGCGGGGACGCGTTCGAGAAGCACGAGCACAACCCGATGATCGGCTACCGCGGCTGCTTCCGGTACGTGGACGACCCGATGCTGTTCGGGCTGGAGCTCAGGGCGCTCGCGCGGGTCCGCGAGCAGACGCCGAACCTGCATCTGATGATCCCGTTCGTCCGCACCAAGTGGGAGCTGGAGGCCTGCCTGGAGCACATCGACCGCAGCACCCTCGGCAGGCAGCGCGGCCTGCACCGGTGGGTCATGGCCGAGGTTCCCTCGGTGGCGTACTGGATCCCCGAGTACGCCCGGTCCGGCATCGACGGGGTCTCCATCGGCAGCAACGACCTCACGCAACTGATGCTCGGCGTCGACCGCGACTCCGAGCTGTGCGCCGACCTGTTCGACGAGTCCGACCCGGCCGTGCTCGACATGATCGGCCGCATCGTCGGCGCCGCCCGCGACGCGGGCATCACCTCGTCGCTGTGCGGCCAGGCACCGTCCAACAAGCCGGAGTTCGCCGAGAAGCTCGTGGAGTTCGGCATCACCTCCATCTCGGTGAACCCCGACGCCGTTCCCGCGGCGAGGGCGGCGATCGGTTCCGCCGAACGCCGGCTCCTGCTGCGCACCCTCCACTGAACCGGAGACCACCATGATCACGCTCAGCATCATCAAGGCGGACACGGGAGGCTACGTCGGGCACTCCTCCGTGCACCCCGACATGCTGGCCGCCGCCCAGGACGCCCTGGCCACCGCCGTCAGCGATCGTCTGCTGGTCGACGCCCAGGTCGCGAGTTGCGGTGACGACATCTCGCTCATCATGACCCACGAGCACGGCGCCGACGCCGAGCCGATCCACTCGTTCGCCTGGGACACGTTCCAGCGCACCACGGAGATCGCGAAGCGCCTCGGGCTCTACGGCGCCGGGCAGGACCTGCTGTCCGACGCGTTCAGCGGCAACCTGCGCGGCATGGGACCCGGCTACGCCGAGCTGGAGTTCACCGAACGTCCCAGCGAGCCGGTCATCTGCTTCCTGGCCGACAAGACCGAGCCCGGTGCGTGGAACCTGCCGCTGTACAAGATGTTCGCCGACCCGTTCAACACCGCGGGCCTGGTGATCGACGCGAACATGCACGCCGGCTTCCGGTTCGAGGTCTACGACCTGCACGAGGAGAAGAAGATCTGGTTCGACTGCCCGGCCGACCTCTACGAGATGCTGATGTACATCGGCGCCCCGGCGCGGTACGTCATCCACTCCGTGCGGTCGAAGACGCTGGACGAGCAGGCGGCCGCCACCTCGACGCAGCGGCTGTCCCTGATCGCGGGCAAGTACGTCGGCAAGGACGACCCGGTGATGATCGTCCGGGCCCAGTCCGGCCTGCCCGCCGTCGGTGAGGTGCTGGAGCCCTTCGCATTCCCGCACAGCGTCGCCGGGTGCATGCGCGGCTCCCACCACGCGCCGATCATGCCGGTGGCCATCGGCCAGGCGCATCCCGCCCGGTTCGACGGACCGCCCCGCGTCACCGCCCTGGGCTTCCAGGTGCGCGACGGCAAGCTGATCGGCCCGCGCGACATGTTCGACGACCCGTCGTTCGACCGTGCGCGGAGCACGGCCAACGAAGTCATGGACTACATGCGGCGCCACGGTCCGTTCGAGCCCCACCGCCTGCCGCTGGAAGACCTCGAGTACACCACCATGCGGCTGCTCGAAGAGCGCCTCGCCGCCCGCTGGGAGCCGATGGCTCCCGCGCCGCTGCCCGTTCCAGCCCAGTAGGAGGAGCACATGCCGGTTCGCGTCGCCATCAACGGGTTTGGTCGGATCGGGCGGGACGTGCTGCGCGCCGCCCTCGACCGCAACGACACGGCGATCGAGATCGTCGCCGTCAACGACATCACCACGCCGGAGACCCTGGCGCACCTGCTGGCGTTCGACTCGACCTACGGTCCGTGGCGCAGGCACATCTCCGCAGAGGGGAACACGATCACGGTCGACGACCACAGCATCCTCGTCACCGCCGAGGCGGATCCGAAGGACCTCAACTGGGGCATGCTCGGGGTCGACGTCGTGATCGAGGCCAGCGGGAAGTTCCGCACCCGCGAGACCGCGGGAATCCACCTCGAACGAGGTGCGCGCAAGGTGCTCATCACCGCTCCCGGCAAGGACGTGGACGCCACGATCGTGCTGGGCGTCAACGACGACACCTACGACGCCCGCTCGCACCACGTCATCTCGAACGCGTCCTGCACGACCAACTGCGCCGCCCCGATGGCCGCCGTGCTCGACGAGGCGTTCGGCGTCGTGGAGGGCGTCATGACCACGATCCACAGCTACACCGGTGACCAGGCGCTGCTCGACCGCCCCCACAAGGACCTGCGCCGGGCACGTTCGGCGGCCGTGAACATCATCCCGACGTCCACGGGAGCGGCGCGCGCCATCGGGCAGGTCATCCCCTCGCTGAACGGCAAGCTCGACGGCTTGGCGGTGCGGGTGCCGGTCGAGGACGGCTCGCTCACCGACCTGACGGTGCGGCTCGCCGAACCGGCCACCGCGGGACAGGTGAACCGCGCCTTCTCCGAGGCCGCCGCCAGGCACCTCAAGGGAATCCTGCGCTACACCACCGACCCGGTCGTCTCCCGCGACATCATCGGCGACCCGGCGTCGTGCGTGTTCGACGCGTCGCTCACGAAGGTGCAGGGCAACGTCGTCAAGGTGATGGGGTGGTATGACAACGAATGGGGCTACGCCCACCGCACGGTCGACCTGGCGGACCGCGTCGCCCGCACGTTGCCGTGACACCGTCGTGGGGGTTCGCGCGTGACGGCGGGAACCCCCACGAGCGCGGCCCGGCGGGATGCCCGGAACGACCGCACCCCGGGCCGCCGCCCCGGGAGCCGGCCCCGGCCACCTGGTGCACGTGTGCCCTGCTCCCGCCCCGCAACCGCGGCTCAGCACGCTGGTTCGCGACGACCACGCACCCCAGCTCCACCGGGCGACGTCGGCGTCACCTGTCCCTGCCGGCGCGAGCACAAGGGCCCTGTCCCCGCCGCGGGCGCGGCGCGATGGTGTTGATATGAGCGAAGTTCTCGTCGCATACGCGACCAAGATGGGTGGTACGAAGGGAATCGCGGAGGCGATCGCGGCAAGGATCCGCGCGGCCTCGCACGAGGTGACCGTAATGGACGCCGCCGACGTCAAGTCGGTCGAGCCGTACAAGGCGGTCGTGCTGGGCAGCGCGCTCTACGCGGCGCGGTGGCGTCCGGAGGCGGTGAAGTTCCTGAAGCGCAACGCACCCGCGCTCGCGAGGAAGCCGGTCTGGTTGTTCCACAGCGGACCGCTCGGCGCGGAGGTGGAGCCGCAGAAGGCGCCGCGCAAGGTCCGTGAGCTGGCTGCCCGGATCGGTGCCGAGCAGCCGACGACGTTCGGCGGCAGGGTGACTCCCGAGAACGCGGTCGGCTTCCTCGCCAGGAAAATGGCGCAGGGCCCCATGGCCGGTGACCACCGCGACTGGGATGCGATCGACCTCTGGGCCTACAAGATCGCCGAGCACCTCGTCTCCGCACGCTGAGGCGCGGGGTGCGGCGCGGGGTGCGTCGTGATCCCTTGCTCCGGCGCGGGTTCCGCTGTGATGCCACGTTCCGGCTCGAATCGCGACGTCGATCCCACCGCAACCCCTCGCCCCACTCGGTTCGCGGCACCGATTGCCCTGTGACCCCGGTCTGTGGCTCGGATCCCGACACCGGTCCCGCGATGATCCCACGCTCCGGCGCGGATCGCAGCGCGGGTACCGCCGCGTGGCGCGCCGTGCCGCGGTACACGCGAAACCTTTCCACCGCAAGGGTTCCACGACACCAACGTCGTCCGGGGACTTCACCAGCCGACGGTCGCCCGACCATGCTCCGGGAGCACGGAGCGGCACACCGCCAGGTTCCGCGGCGGACGGTCCTCCGCCCACCGCCATCGGGCTCTTCCGCCGCGGTCCCAAGGACCCTGGGTGCGGCGTTCGAGGAACGCGAAGCTTGGTTCAGGACGAAACACCTGGGAGGTAATGATGTCCGCATTGCACGTTCCCGTCCGGACTCGAGTGGACGTGAGCGCGGCGTCCATCGCGGTGCTGCGCATCGCGACCGGACTGCTGTTCCTGTGGGCCTTCTTCGACAAGGCTTTCGGCCTCGGTTACGCCACGCAGTCGAAGAACGCCTGGTTCTCCGGAGGATCGCCCACCAAGGGCTTCCTCGGCCACGTGGACGTGGGACCGTTCCAGTCGATGTTCCAGGACTGGGCGGGGACCTGGTGGGCCGACACGCTCTTCATGGTCGGTCTTCTCGCCATCGGTCTGGCGCTGGTGCTCGGCATCGGCCTGCGGATCACGGCCGTCGCCGGCACGCTGATGATGCTGCTCATGTGGGCGGCCGAATGGCCCCCTGCCCAGCACAACGCGGCGGGAGAGGCGACCTCGTCCACGAACCCGCTCATCGACTACCACATCGTCTACGCACTCGTGCTCATCGTGGTGGCGGCGACGGCGTCCACCGCCGTGTGGAGCCTCAGCCGCTGGTGGGCCGAGCTGCCCTTCGTCCGGTCGAACACCTGGCTGAAGTGACCGCACCACGGAACGGGGCGCCGCGACCGCGGCGCCCCGTTCCCGTGTCCTGCTCACCGCGCCGCGTGCTCCACCTGCTCGGCGAGGACGGGCCGCACCAGGAGCACGGGGCACGGCGCGTGCCGGAGGACCGCCTGGCTCGTCGAACCGAGCACCATCCCGGTGAGACCTCCGGTCCCGCGGGCACCCACCACGAGCAGGGCGGCTCCGTGGGCGAACTCCACCAGCCGGTGAGCCGCCGACCCGTGCACGACGTGCGTGCTGACCTTCACACCGGGATGCCTGTCCGCGCAGGCCTCCAGCCGCTGGACGACCTTCGCCCCGCGCACGACGTCGAGCTCGGACCACACGATGCCGACGGACTCGGCGATCCCGGGCGTCCCCAGCGGCGGCCTCCAGGCGTGCACGGCCACCAGCTCGGCGCCGCGGGCCCCGGCCTCCTCGAACGCGCGGTCCAGCACGTGCCAGTTCTCCGGAGAGCCGTTGACCCCCACGACGACAGGGCCGTCCGGCACGAGGTCATCACCCCGCACCACGACCATGGGACACCGGGAGTGGCAGGACAGTCCCACCGCGACCGAGCCGAGCAGCAGGCCGGCGAACCCTCCCAGCCCGCGTGAGCCGACCACGACGAGTGCCGCCGTCTCCGACTCCTCCTCGAGCAACCGCAGCGCGGACCCGACCTCGACCCGCACCTCGACGGCGAGACCGGGCGCGACCGCCAGCGCGGCCTCGACGGCGGCCTCCGTCCAGTGCAGCGCCTCCTCGTGGAGTGCTCGCCGCGCCATGCCGGACAGGTCGGGCGCGTCCGGCGGCAACGGCAGTTCGGCGTGCACGACGCGCAGCGACGACTTCCTGCGCGCAGCCTCAGAGGCCGCCCAGCGCACTGCGCGCTGCGCGGCCTCGGAGCCGTCCAGACCCACGACCACCGTGCCGGTGTGTCCGATCGGAGTGATCACGACGTCACCTGCCCGTCCAGTCCGGCGCGATCCGCTCCCACTCGGCGGACCACTTGCGCATCCGGACGCGCTTGTGCGCGAACCTCGCAGCGAAGTACAGCGCCGCCATCGCGCCGGCGACCGCGCTCCACAACAGCAGTCCCAGGAAGACGGCGTCGATGGCGGCGCCTTCGGGCGTCATGGGCGGCTCCGTCGCGGCTCCGCTCTCGTCGATCCAGATCGGCACCACAGCGCCCTTCTCGGCACCGGGGGACGCCTGGACCTCACCACTGCGCGGACTCCCGTCCCGCGACCGCCACGTCGCGAGCACGGGCGCGGCCTCGACGGCGCCACTGCGCTCGGACATCCCGACGGCGGGCGGCGCGTCCTCGATCAGGACCGCGTCCGTCCGGCTCCTGGTCGCCTGGTCGACGGCCACGCGCGCGCTCTGCAGTGCGTAGATCTCCGATCCCGCGGCGCCCGCGACCGGGACGGCCAGCATCGCGATCACGAAGCCCAGCACCAGCACGGCGCTCTCGGCCCGGTCTCCGGCCGTGGCGAGTTCGTTGTGGTAGGGGAAGGCCTGGCGGACGAGTCTGGACATCGGTTTCGCGGTCATGGTCCACCTCCTGGTACCAGGTTTCCGGGTGGTCGCCCGCGTCCCCAGGGACCAACGTCTCGACCACGATGAGCCCGTGGTCTCGGTCGAAGTGGAGTCACCGTGCGGTGTCGACGCCCGGTGTGCCGGAGAAGCCTGGGGAGGACGCCGAATCCGGGAGCACACCATGACCACGCCCGTTCTCGAAGCCGACCACCGGCGCTACGCCGACGTCCGCGACCGCGCACTCGCCGCCGCGCTCGCCGAGGAGGACGCGGCGGAGGAACTCGGCCTCAGCGCGCTGGAACGCGTCTCCTGCCGGCTGCACCGGCGGTGGCTGCACCACTGCGTGCACTCCGCGGACCACGTCATCAAGGTCACCGGGCACCGTTGGTGCCGTGACTGCTTCTCGCCCGCGTCGGTCGGAGTGGACGAGCTGACGGGTGACGTGCTGGTCCGGTGCGAGTCCTGCCGGAGGACCCCGGACACGGCCGCCACGCGTCAGATCGTGCGTGCCTGCCGGGCGAGCCTCGCGGCGTCACGGGGCTTCTTCCCCGGCAACGGGTTCGAGCCGGTCCAGGCCGCGCACCGCCGTGGCGATCGCCGTCGCGCCCGCGCCTGACCCCGGGACCGGTGGTGAACTCCACCGCGAGTCCTTTGTGGAGCCGCGCGGTCCGCCGCCGGTGGCCGGCCACGTTCCTCCTCGCACCGGGTGGCCGCGCGCCGGAGTGTCACGGCGTGGTGCGACCGGATTCGCCGTCGAGTTCCCCCGCGCGGTCGGGAACTTCGCGTTGCAGCACCCGCGCCGGGCGCTCGTAGCCCTTCGACGAGGGCCGTCGCGGAAGCTTGATCTTCGGCGGAGTCACCTCCTGGTAGTCCACCGTGCTCAGCAGGTGCGAGATCATGTTGATGCGGGCGCTGCGCTTGTCGTCGCCCTCGACGGCGTACCAGGGCGACTCGTCGGTGTCGGTGTGGACCATCATCTCGTCCTTGGCGCGCGAGTAGTCCTCCCAGCGGGTCAACGACTCCAGGTCCATCGGCGAGAGCTTCCAGCGCTTCAGCGGGTCGTCGAGCCGTTTGCGGAAGCGCCGTTCCTGTTCTGCGTCGCTGACGGAGAACCAGTACTTGCGCAGCAGGACGCCGTCCTCGATGAGCATCCGTTCGAAGACCGGGCACTGGCGCAGGAACAACCGGTGTTCCTCGGGCGTGCAGTACCCCATGACCCGTTCGACGCCGGCGCGGTTGTACCAGCTGCGGTCGAGCAGCACGATCTCCCCGGCCGCCGGGAGGTGGGGGACGTAGCGCTGGAAGTACCACTGGGTGCGTTCGCGTTCGCTGGGTGCCGGCAACGCGACGATGCGCGCGAACCGGGGGTTGAGGTGCTCGGTGATCCGCTTGATCGCCGAGCCCTTCCCCGCCGCGTCCCGGCCCTCGAAGACGACCACCAGCCGCGCGCCGCTCTCACGCACCCATTCCTGCAGCTTCACCAGCTCGATCTGCAGGCGGTACAGCTCCTCCTCGTACACCTCGCGCTTCAGCCGCGCCATCGACGCCGCCGCCACTTGTCCAGCTCCACCACCACGTACGCCATGACGCTCATCATGAACACCACCAGCCAGGGCTGCCAGCCGAGTGGTGCCGTGTGGAAGAGCTCGTTCATGAACGGCAGGTACGTGAGCAGCAGCTGCAGGCCGATCGTCAGGGCGACCCCCACCAGCAGCCAGCGGTTCGGGCCGGTGCGCGGGCGGATCCGGTCCAGCGAACGGCAGTTGACCAGGTAGGCGATCTGCGCGCCCACGAAGACGTTCACGGCCACCGTGCGCGCGACCTCCAGCGACGCGCCCGAGGACAGCTGCCAGCGGAACACGCCGAACGAGCAGGCGAGCAGGATCGCCGAGACGAACACTATGCGGCCGACCAGGCTCCTCGTCAGCAGCGGCAACGACGGTGCCAGCGGTGGCCGGCTCATCACTCCTGGCTCACGTGGTTCGAACGCCAGGGTCAGTCCCAGCGCGACGGCCGTGGTCATGTTGATCCACAGGATCTGCACCGGCAGGATCGGCAGCGCCGCGCCGAGCAGGATCGCGGTGAGGATCACCAGGCCCTCGGCCATGTTGGTGGGCAGCGTCCAGATGATGAACTTGCGCAGGTTGTCGAAGACCGCGCGCCCCTCCTCCACCGCGGCGCGGATGGAGGAGAAGTTGTCGTCGGTCAGCACCATGTCCGCGGCCTGCTTCGCCACCTCGGTGCCGCCACGGCCCATGGCCACGCCGATGTCCGCCCGCCGCAGCGCGGGCGCGTCGTTGACCCCGTCGCCGGTCATCGCGACGACCTGGCCGTCCGCCTGGAACTGTTCGACCAGGCGCAGCTTCTCCTCCGGCGCGACACGGGCGCGGACGTCCTCGATCCCGAACTCGGCGGCGATCGCCCGAGCGGTGGCGGGGTGGTCACCGGTGATCATCTTCACCTCGATGCCGGCGGCCTGGCAGGCACGCACCGCTTCGACCGCCTCCGGGCGTGCCGGGTCGTGCATCGCCACGAGCCCGAGCAGTTCCACGTTCCCGCGCAGCCCGTCCTCGCTGAGTTCCGCACCGGGTGCCCTGCCGACGGCCAGCACCCGCAACCCGGCGGCGGCGAGCCGGTCCGCCTCTTCGCTGTGCCCGAGGCCCGCCAGTTCCAGCACGCGTTCGGCGGCGCCCTTGACGTAGACCACGTCGTTCACGTGCTTGGTCGCCATGAACATCCGCTCCGAACTGAACGGCAGCGCGTCCACCCTGGCCGGCACCTCGGACGCGTCGAGCCCGGCCTTCCTCGCCGCGACCACCAGCGCCGCCTCGGTCGGGTCCCCGACCGGTGCCCACCCGTTCTCGTCCTCCACGATCCCGGCGTCGTTGCACGCCCAGGCCGCGAGCAGGCAGGACCGGACCGCGGGGGTGACACCGGGCGCGAACTCCCCCTCCGGCCGGTAACCGATCCCGGAGACGTCGTGCCGCACTCCCCCGGCCAGCACGACGTTGACGGTCATGGCGTTCGCGGTGAGCGTCCCCGTCTTGTCGGTGCAGATCACCGTCGTGCTGCCCAGGGTCTCGACCGCGGGCAGCCGCCGGATGATCGCGTTGCGCCGGGCCATCCGCGCCACCCCGATCGCGAGCGTCACCGTCACGGCGGCGGGAAGTCCCTCGGGGATCGCGCCGACCGCGAGCGCCACCGCGGCGGTCACCATCTCGGGAAGGGGTTCGCCGCGCAGCACGCCCACGACCACGCTGAAGGCGGCGAGTCCGATGATCACGAACGTCAGCACCTGGCTGAACCGGGCGAGCTTGCGCGTCAACGGGGTCTGCACGCCCGCGGTCGAGCCGACCAGGCGGTGCACCCGGCCGATCTCGGTCTCCGCCGCGGTGGCGACCACGACCCCGCGCCCACCGCCCGACGTCACCAGCGTCCCGGAGTAGGCCATGTTCGTTCGGTCCGCGAGCGCGGTGTCCGGCGGCAGCACCACCGGGTTCTTGGCGACCGGCACCGACTCGCCGGTCAACGCCGACTCGTCGACGCGCAGTTCCCGCGCCACGACCAGCCGCAGGTCCGCGCCGATTTGGTCCCCCGCGTCGAGCAGCACCACGTCGCCGGGCACCAGCTCGGACGACGGCACTCTCGCCGTGACGCCGTCCCGCACCACGGTCACCTCGGTGCGCACCATGGCCACGAGCGCGTCCAGAGCCCGTTCGGCGCGCGCTTCCTGGACGAAGCCGATGACGGCGTTGACCACGACGACACCGAAGACGACGGACGCGTCGACCACCTCGCCGAGTGCGGCGGTCACGGTCGCGGACACGAGCAGGACGTAGATCAGCGGGTGGTGCAGCTGCAGGAGCAACCGCACCACCCAGCTCCGCCCCCGCCGCGCCGGCAGCTCGTTGGGACCGACGTCCGCGAACCGCCGGCGCCACTGCGCGGAGGACAGACCGGTGTCCTGGTCGGTCTCGGCGAGCACGACGACCTCGGGCACCGGCAGCCCGTGGTGCGCGACCTCCTCCCGCTCAGCCGTCGTGAGCGGCATGACCGGCTCGCAGGTGCGGGTCCCCGTGGCTGAGGGCCTCCAGGACGTCGCGCCGCGTCAGCACCCCCAGGACGTGCCCTTCGTGCAGGACCGGCACGCTGAGGACCTCGTAGAGCGTCATGGCCGTGTAGAGGTCGGCGGCGTCCATCTCCAGTCCGGCGGTCAGCGCCGGCTGCGTCATCACGTCGCAGACCTTGGGCGCGCGTCGTCCCGTCCGGGCCGTCCCGCAGTCCGCCTTGGTCACGACGCCGCAGAAGACGCCGTGGTCCACCACGGGCAGCAGGGTGAGGCCGTAGTCGTCCATGAGCCCCTCGGCATGACGGGCGAAGTCGAACGGCTCCACCGCCACGAGCGGGCGTGAGACGACGTCTCCCGCCTTCATCGCGCCACCTCCGCGTGTTCCCTGTCGGTCACCGGGATCACGACGACCGGGGTCCGGGCGTGCCGGACGACGTGGGTGCTCGTCGAGCCGAGCACGACGTGCCGGATCCGGTGGTCGGTGTGCGACGCTACGACGAGCAGGGCGGCGTCCTGCGACAGGCGCTCGAGCACCTCGGCCGCGTAGCCGCGCACGCTGAGCCGCACGATCTCGGGCAGCTGGGCCCGTCCCTGCGACGCCACGCGCACCGCCTCGTCGATCACGGCGTTCGACTCGGCTTCCGCCTGCTGTGCGGTGACCTCGCGCCAGTCCGCCAGCGGCTCGTAGTTCCAGGCGTTGACGACGTGCAACGGGCATCCGCGCGCGACGGCCTCGTCCATCGCCCAGGTCAGGGCTCGGTTCGACGCTCGTGTCCCGTCGACGCCGACGACGACCGGGCCTGCGTTCGTGCTCATCGGGTTCTCCTCAGTTGCCGAAGGAAGTGATCGGTCGGACGAACGGCCGCGACGCGGACCCTGGCGTCGACCACCAGGCACCCGCCGCCGGTCACCACGAGCGGGTTGATGTCCAGCTCGGTGACCTCCGGCAGCTCCGCGGCGAGTTCCGCCACGCGCAGCAGCACGTCGCGCACCGCTGCCGCGTCGGTCTCCGCCAGCACCGCTCCGGCCGCGCGGTAGCCGCGCATCAGGTCGTCCGCGTCCGCTGTGGACAGAGGCGCCAGCGCGGCCGCCCTGTCGTCGATCAGGTCTGTGTCCACCCCGCCGAGCCCCGTGACCACGAGGGGACCGAACTTCGGGTCCGCGGCGACGCCGACCAGCAGCTCCCGCCCGCCCGTCGCCATCGGCTGGACGAACACGCCCCGCAACCGGTCACCGAACCTCTCCCGGAACGCGCGGAACGCCTCCGCCACCGCCGTGTCACCCTCCACACCGAGGACGACTCCACCGCTCTTGCTCTTGTGCAGCAGTTCGTCCGCCACGGCTTTCATGGCGACAGGCCCGGAGAACGCGCGGTGGGCGGCGACGGCGTGCTCCTCCGTCGTCGCGAGGGTCCCTCCCAGCACCGGCAGCCCGAACGCCTTCAGCAGGCGGACGACCTCGTCCGGGGGCAGCCAGCCATCGGGGTTGCGGGTGACGATTCCCCGCGCGGTGCCCAGGTCGACCCGGTCCTGCCTGGTGACCTCGTGGGACCGGTCGAGCCACTCGCCGCGCTCGACGAGCAGTGCCAGCGCGGCGGCGGCCCGTGCGGGATCGGCGTAGCAGGGGATCCCGCCGTCGAGCCGTTCCGTCTGGCCGGTGCGCACCGCCAGGACCGGTGTGCCCGCGAGGGCGTGCACTCCTGCCGTGGGATCGCCCAGCGCGGTCGGCACGGTCACGGTGATCACCGCGTCGACCGCGGGGTCCGCGCCGATGACGTCGAGGCAGCGCGCGAACTCCTCCACGCCGACGACCGCGGTCGTGTCCACGGGGTTGTGCGCGCTCGCCGCCGGTCCGGCCAGGCGGCTCAGCTCCTTCGAGGTCGCGTCGGACAGCTCGGCGATCTTCAGGCCGTGGCGCACGCACGCGTCGGCGGCCAGCACACCGAGCCCGCCGGCGTTGCTCAGCACGGCGACCGACCTGCCGCCGGGCACGGGCTGCGTGCTCAGCGCCATCACGGCGTCGACCAGTTCCGGCACGCTGTCGACCGCGATCACGCCCGCCTGCTGGAACAACGAGTCCCTGATGACCGACGGGGTCGCGGTCGAGGCGGTGTGCGACGCCGCCGCCCGCTGCCCGGCCTCGCTGCTCGCGGCGCGGATCGCGATCAGCGGCTTGTGCCTCGCGACCTCGCGGGCCAGGCGGGAGAACTTGCGCGGGTTGCCGAAGGACTCCAGGTACAGCGCGACGATCCTGGTCTCGGGGTCGTTCTTCCACCACATCAGCAGGTCGTTGCTGCTGATGTCGAGCTTGTCGCCGGTCGAGACGAGGTTCGACAGCCCGAGACCGAGCCTGCGCAGCTCCTCCTGCAGGGCGATGGCGACACCACCGGACTGGGTGACCAGCCCGATGTGGCCCGGGAGCGTGCTGTGGGCGGCGAACGTCGCGTTCATCCGGACGCCCGGCGCGCTGGTCGACACACCGAGGCAGTTCGGGCCGACGAGCCTCATGCCGTGCACGCGCACCGGTTTCATGAGTTCCTCGGCGTCCACGCCCGACGAGATCACCACCAACGCCCGCACTCCCCGGCGTCCGCACTCTTCGGCGACGCCGGGCACCGCTCGCGCGGGCACGCACACCACAGCCAGTTCCGGGGTTTCGGGCAACTCCGCGACGGAGCCGTAGCAGTCCACCCCGGCCACCGACTTCGCGTGGGGGTTCACCGCGTACAGGTCACCGGTGAAGTCGCCCTCCACGAGATTGCGCAGGACGACGTGCCCCACCGACCCGGGCGAGCGGCTCGCGCCCACCACCGCGATCGACTCCGGTCGCAGCACGTGGCTCAGACTCGCCACGTCCGCTTTGGCCTCGCGTTCCGCGACGGCGTCCAGGTACCGGTCGGACGGGTCGAGGCCGAGCTCGACGTGGACGACGTCGTCCTCCGGCACCACCGTCCACACCAGACCCATGTCGGTGAAGACCCGCAGCATCTTGAAGTTCATCATGAGCACCTCGGCGGTGAAGCGCCGGATGCCCCTGCCGCGAGCCAGGGAGACGAGGTGTTCGAGCAACAAGGTGCCGACTCCGTGCGACTGTTCGGCGTGCGACACGACGAGGGCGACCTCGGCGACCTCGGGATCCTCGCCGACGACGTAGCTCACCGCTCCGAGCAGCCGATCGTCCCGGTACGCACCGATGACCACGTGGTGCGGTTCGTCCGGCGACACCATCCGCCGGACGAAGTCCTCGAGCTGCCGCGGTGACGTGCTGAAGAACCTCAGGTACTGGTCCTCCAGCGGCAACGACCTGTGCAGGTCGAGCAACGCCATCACGTCGCCCGGTCCCAGTTCGCACACCGAGACGACCGAGCCGTCGGTGAGAAGTGCCTGGACAGGCACCAGTTGGCGGTTCATGTCGTTCCTTCCTCAGCGGTGGTCCGCGAGCACGAAGTAGCTCTCTTCTTCCTGCGCGAAGTGCAGGCGCAGCACTGCGTCGAGGCCGTAGAGAGTGGCGCGCAGGTCGTCGACCTGGTCCGCGGTCAGGCCGCCGGGTTCGTCGAGGTGCCGGCCGAGCCTGCGCACCAGGCGTTCGATCTCGACGTGGCCGCGGCTCATCGGCACGGTCGCGTGCGGATCCCGGAACTCCGCGGTCAGCACCGGGTAGAGCTCGTGCTCTTCGGCGCGCTCGTGGGGCAGCAGTCGCTCGACCGCCAGCTCGTGGGCTTTCCGCACGGCCGTCGCGGCCTCCTCCGTCATACCCGCGTGCAGGGAGTCGGCCGCGATCCGGACCGCGTCCCGGGCCTCCTGCAGGGCCACGTGTTCGGCGTCGAACCGGGACAGCAGCCCCGCCGTTCCCGCGCGCACCCTGCCGTGCCGCAACGGAAGCAGCGCGCGCAGCGAGTAGAGGATCACCGCGACGTCGATCGCCTCCTGGACCAGCGCACCGCCGATGGGCGGCAGCAGTCCGAGCGCGGCGAAGCCCATCGCCACGAGCGCCAGCCCCATGCCTGCCGTCGCGCTCTGCACCGCGATCCGCCTGGCGTTCCCGGCGATCTCGACGGCGTCCGCGAGCCGGTCGATGCGGTCGTCGAGGACGACCGCGTCCGCCGCCTGGGCCGCCGCCGCGCTGCCGCGGCCGCCCAGCGCGACCCCGACGTCGGCGGCGGCGAGCGCCGGCGCGTCGTTGATGCCGTCGCCGGCCATCAGCGTGACCCCGCCGGAGCGTTCCTCGCGGACCCGCGCGACCTTGTCCTCGGGCGTGCACCTCGCCACCACGTCGTCGAGCCCGAGGATCGCGGCGACGTCCTGCGCGACCGCCGGACGGTCGCCCGTCAGCATGACCAGGCGCCGCAGGCCGGCCGCGCGCAACCGCTGCACCGTCCGGCCCGCCTCCCGGCGCAGCGGGTCGCGGAGCAGCAGCGCGCCGACGTACTCGTCGTCGGCGCGGACCCACACCGGCGTCGCCGCGTCCAGCCGTGCCTTCGCCGCGGCGGCGAGCTCCCACGCCTGCTCGGGTTCCTCGTCACGGGCACCGACGAAGACCGCCGCGGTCCCGACGCGTCCGCCCACGCCGTGGCCGGGGCGCTCGTGCACGTCCTGCGCCGGATCCACGTGCAGGCCCGCCGTTCTCGCCGCCTCCACCACCGCCGAGGCCAGCGCGTGGGTGGAGAACTGCTCGACCGAGGCCGCGAGGCCCAGCACTCCCGACGGGAACCACCGCGGCGCGGGCACGACGTCCACGACCACCGGACGTCCGACCGTCACGGTGCCCGTCTTGTCGAGCACCGCGGTCCGCACGTTCCCCAGCGCCTCCAGCGCCTGGCCGTCGCGGACCACGACGCCCGCGCGGGACGCCCGCGACATCCCGGCGGTGATCGCCACCGGCACGGCGAGCAGCAGCGGGCACGGGGTCGCGGTCACCAGCACCGCCACCGCGCGCGTCAGGTCACCGGTCAGCACCGCGGCGAGCCCCGCCACCAGCACGGCGACCGGCAGGAAGACCGCGGCGACGCGGTCGGCGACGCGGACCACGGGTGCGCTCCGGGCCGCCGCCTCCTCGGCCAGCCGCACCACGCCGGCGTAGGTGCTCTCCGCCGCGGACGCGGACGCCCGCACGTCAGCCACCGATCCGGTGGCCACCACACCGCTGCGGACGCGTTCGCCGCGCAGCCGGGTGACCGGTTCCGGTTCACCGGTCAGCGCGGACTCGTCGAACGTCGCGTCACCGAGCAGGACGCCGTCCACGGGAACGACCTCGCCAGGGCGCACCACGACCTCGTCACCGGGGCGGACCGCGTCGACCCCGATCGTGCGGAGATCGCCGTTCGCCCGGACCCAGGTCCGGCTCGGCGCCCGTTCCAGCAACGCGCTCAGGTCCCGCCGGGCGCGCCGCCGGGCGTAGTCGTCGAGCGCGTGCCCCGTTCCGACCATGACCGCGACGACGGCACCCGCGAGGTGCTCGCCGACCGCGAGCGTGCCGAGGAGCGCGAACACGGCCAGCACGTCCGCCCCGAACCGCTTGGCGCGCAGGTCCTCGACGACCCACCACACCGCGGGAACGACGGCTGTCGCGGTCGCCACGGCCCACCAGGTACGCGCGCTCTGCGGGTCCTGGAACCACACCACTCCTCCCGCGAGAGTGGTGAGCACCACCGCAGTCAAGGACAGGTGGCCCGTGCGGACTTTCACAGCAGCGGTCCGGGGGTCAGCGGGAGCGCGGGCTCGGGGATGTGGCGCTCCTGCTCGGGTTCGCCGGTCCTGGGCTCCCGGAGCACGACCACCGGGCAGGCGGCGTGGTGCACGCAGTACTTGCTGACCGAACCGAGGATCACCTCGGCGAGCACGCCGTGGCCGCGGTTACCGACCACGAGCAGGTCGGCGTCCCGGGAAGCGTCGACCAGCGCGGTCCGGGGGTCGGCTTCGACGAGGACCTCGCGGATCTCGACGTCGTCGAAGCCCCTCACCGCCTCGTCCAGCCCCGCCCGCGCCTTCTTCTCCATCTCCTGCGGGGACATCGCCATGATCACCTCGGCCGGCACGGGACCGATCAGGATCCCGTAGTCCGGGTGCCAGGCGTGCACCGCGTCGACGCGGCACCCGCGCCGCCGTGCTTCGTCCACGGCCCATTCCAACGCCGCCCGCGAGGCGGCGGATCCGTCCACGCCGACCACCACGGGCCGGGTCTCCACGTCGCTCATGTCCCTGAGCCTTCCGGCCGCCGTGATCACCGGAGAGTGGCCGGAGTCCCCAGGGCGGCAGGACTTTCGTCCTACCAGGCCAAGCCCAGCGCCACCGCGGCCACGACCGGGACGAGCCACCCACCGAGGCGCAGCGCGAATCCCGGCCCGCCGGTCACCGTCGCCAGGACGAGCTTCACCACGGTGTTCGTCGCCAGCGCGGCACCACACGCCAGCACCGCCGTGTGGACGGGAATCGACTGCGGCGCCAGGGAAGCGGCGGCGATCGCGGCCGCGTGGGCGTCCGCGAGACCACCGAGCGCGCTCGCGGCCACGACTCCCCCGCCGCCGAACCACTCGGCCGCCGACCGGGTGATCACCAGGAACGACACCAGAACCGCGGCGAGCGTCATCGCCGCCCTGACCGACATCGGCCTGTTCACCGCGGTCTCGTCGTCGGTGTCGGCGGGGCCGGTGTGCCAGACGAGCCACGCCACCTCCAGCAGCAGCACCACCGCGCCCGCCCCGGCGGCGGGCAGCAGCCGGAGGGCGACCGAAGGGCCCGCCACCGCGGTGACCGCGACGACCTGCGCGAGGGTGGCCAGGTTCACCGCCACAGCGCCGGGGAACGCCGCCGCACCGACCGCCCGGTACCGGCGCCCCATCACCGCCGTCGTCGCGGACCCCGACACGAAACCGCCGGCGAACCCGCTGACGAGCAGGCCCCAGCGCTGCCCGAAGGCACGTGCCGCGACGTACCCGGCCCAGCCGATCACGGTCACCGCGATGACCAGCCACCACACGCGGGTCGGGTTGAGCACCCCGAACGGTCCCAGCGGGCGGTCCGGCAGCAGCGGCAGCACCACGAACGCCACCACGAAGAGGATCATCGCGTCGCGGACGTCCTGATCGCTCACCACCTTGCGCGCGAAGCGGTGCAGCGGTCGCTTCGCGGCGAGCAGGGCGGCCGCCACGACGCCGACCGGCACCGCGAGCTCGGGCCGGTCCCAGGCGAGCGCGCCCAGCAGGAACGCCGTGATGGCGGCGATCTCCGTCGTGGCACCGGCCTCGTCGGTGCGCAGGTACCAGGCGATCACCAGCGCCGCGACGGCCACCAGCCCGACCCCGAGCGCGATCGGGGAGACCGCCGCGCTGATCGCACCGGCCAGTGCGATCAGCGGGAAGGTCCTCGAGCCCGCGGGCCGCACCGAGTCACGGGCGTTGTCGTGCTCGCGCTCCACGCCCAGCAGCAGGCCGATCGCGAGCGCCGTCGCGAGGTGCCCCAGCGCGGTCGCGGTGTCCACGGGCCTCAGTCCGCGTGCAGGTGCACGTCCCCGGCCGCGAGGACGTGCGCGTCCGGCCCGGGGAACACGAGGGTCTCGTGCCCGTCGTCGAGCCACCGCACCAGGTACGGCGGTGTACCGTCCTCGTGCCGCACCTCCAGGATCAGCCCGCGACGGCCTCCGTGGTCGATCACCGGCCCCTCGACGACCAGCCAGTCACCCGCTTCGGCTTTCATGACCCCGTCCTCTCGTCGCACGTCGTTCGAGGGTTCGCCTTCGGCACGGCACGTCAGCAGTGCGGATGGGCTCGCCGCGGTCGTGACGTTGGTCCCTGCCGACGGGACCGGGCCGCGACCACCCTCGGGGAGAGCGATGGGAGCGGAAGATGAGAACACCTGTGATCGTTGTGGGCGTGGACGGATCCACGCAGGCGGAGGCCGCCCTGCGGTGGGCGATCGACGAGTCGGCGCGCCGCGGCGCGCGAGTGGAGGCTTTGCTGGCCTACCACCAGGAACCCGTGTTCGTGCCGGCCACGTCGATGGCGCTGCACCCGTACGGGGAGAGGCCGCGCCGGCATCCCGCGCAGGAGCTGCACGCCACCGTGGAGCTCGCGCGGGCGGCTGTGCGCGACGCGCCGGACGTCGCCGAGACCGTGGTGGTCGGAGAGGCCGCTGACCACCTCGTCGAGGCTTCTCGCCACGCCGACCTCCTCGTCGTGGGCACGCGTGGCCACGGGCCGCTCGCGGGAGCCGTGCTCGGCAGCGTGGCGGCGAAGTGCCTGCGCCGGTCGCACTGCCCGGTGGTGGTCATCCCGCCACCGGTCGTCGACAGGACGCGCTGAGACGAGGGCTGCTCACCACTTCGGTGAGCAGCCCTCTCCCCTGTCGGTGAACAGACCTTCCCTTACCTGACACCAGAAGGCCGCCCGTACTTCCGGTGAACAACCCCTTCCCGAAGCCAGGACACCACTGACACGACTCCCGTCATCACCCCTCTCCGCTGTCCGGCGCCGGACGCCGCCGGGGCGGTCTCCCCACCACGGGAGACCGCCCCGGTCCTCTCATCCGGCCTGGCGCACGATCGCCAGCGGGCACGGGGCGTTGTAGACGAGCGCCTGGCTCGTCGACCCGAGCAGCATGCCCGCGAACCCGCCGTGCCCGTGGCTGCCCACGACCACGAGCTGCGCCTCGGCGCCGTACCTCATGAGAGCTCTCACCGGGCGGTCGCGCAGGACCACGCGGTGCACCTCGACGTCCGGGTACTTCTCCTGCCACCCGGCCAGTCGCTGTGCCAGCAGCCGCCGTTCCTCCCCTTCGACCTGTCCCCAGTCCACGGTGAACCGCGTGGCGCTGTAAGCGCTCTCCACCATGAAGTCCTGCCAGCACAGGACCGCGGTCAGCCCGCAGCCGCGCGTGGACGCCTCCTCGAACGCGAAGGCGAGTGCCGCCTCGCTCGTCGGGGAGCCGTCGACGCCGACCACCACGGGGCCGTCCGGCACGGCGGTACCGCGGACGACGACCAGCGGGCACTCGCCGTGGGAGGCGAGGGCCAGCGCCGTCGAACCGACCAGCAGGCCGGTGACGTTGCCGAGTCCCGTGGACCCGAGCACCATCAGCTTCGCGGCCCGCGACTCCTCGATCAGCAGGTGTGTCCCGTTGTCGGCGACCACCTCCGTGACGACCTCGACACCGGGTGCCGCGGCACGGGCGGCCGCGGTCGCCTCGGTCAGCCACTCGTGAGCCTGGTCCTGGATGGCCCGCCGGATCTCGTTGGCGGTCATGATGATCTCGGGATATCCCCGGACGGGCAGTGAGTACCCGTGCACCAGCCGGAGCCGGGTGTGGTGGCGGGCGCACTCCTCGGCGGCCCACCGCACCGCTGCCAGCGCCGACGACGAACCGTCGACACCGACCACGACGGGGGCGTCAGGTCCCTTCATCGCTCTCCCTCCGTCAGAACTCGGACGCGCAGCACGCCGGCGACGGAGCCGGCGAGCGCGGTCAGCACGCGTTCGGTCTCCTCGTCGGCGTTCTCCGCGCCGACCACGGCCTCGCCGTCCTGGACGACGACCGTCCACTTGCGACCTCCGCCGTACAGGTCGAGCACGCGTTGCGCCTCGGCGGCGACGGTGGTGTCGGTGCGGGCGAGGACCCGCACGAGGTCCCGGCGGGTGACGACGCCGACGACCTCCGAGCCGTCGACGATCGGTACGCACCGGATGTGGTCGTCGACGAACATCCGGGCGATCACGGTGCCCTGCGCGTCGGCGTCGACGGCGACGGCGGGAGTGGTCATCACCTCCCCGACGGTCTTGCCGCCCTCCTCGTCGACGTACCCGTTGCGCAGCAGGTCCGCCTCGGTGACGATGCCGATGATCCGCTTGTCCTCGTCCACCACCGGCAACGCGGTGAAACCGTGGGACACGAGCAACGCCGCGGCGCCGCGCACGGGCACCTGCGGAGTCACCGTGACGGCCGGACTGGTCATGATGTCGCGAGCACGCATGGCGCGCCTCCTCTCTTCCTCCGACGCTAGGAACGGGGCGCGCCCGCGGACGCGGTCGTTGGTCCCGCTCCGTCCGGGTCCTTCGTGCCGACGAGCAGCAACGCCTGCGGGTAACCGGCCAGCTCGTGGTGTTCGATGAGCCCCGCACGCCACTGCTGGCGGTGCATCAGGTGCACCACCGGGCGGACGCGCACCCCGGCCGACCTCGCCGCGAGCAGCGCGGCCTGCAGGGCCGCGCCACCGCGCACGTGGTCGGGACGGCCGTCGCCGACCGTCACCACGACCAGCGTCCCGTCGTCCACCGGGTGGAGCTCGGTGCCCGCCCAGTGGTTGGCGGACACGAGAACCCCGGCCACGCCGTCGGCCGTGCCGTCGGGCAGCAGCACCGCCCGGTGCTGGGCGAGCTCCTGCTCGTCCGGCGGCTGCCGCCGATCTGCGCGGACGATCGCGATCAGGTCGGGGTTGGCGTGGTCCGCGGGGAACACCACCTTGGCGTGCCAGCCCGCGACCCGGACGGCGAGCACGATGTGCTCCAGGGCCGCGCCGCAGGTCAGCAGCCGGTCCATGCCCAGGGGGTCGTGCGACGACCGGTGCGCGACCTCGTAGAGGTAGACCGACCGGTTGTGCAGCTCCAGCACCCAGGGTTTGCCCGCGCTGTGCACGGGCGCTCTCCTGGCTGCCTCCACGATCTCCGCGGCTTCCGCGGCACTCCAGCGCATACCTCGACGATCCGGCCGTCGGCGGCCCGCCGGACAGGGCGGAGGGGCTCGCCCGGTACGGGTAGTTCGACTCTGCGAACACCCACGAGCGCCGTTCCACGCTGGAGCCCCCGGACGAGGAGGCTCCATGAGCACCGCCAAGAAGTGGTCGGTCGAGATCCGCATCGACGAGCACGAGTCGCGGACGCGGGCGGAGGCGCGCCTGCACACCGCGGACAGGACCCACCTGGTGGGGTTCGGCCAGGCCCGGCTGAACCCCGCCGACCGCGACGTCCCGGAGATCGGGGACGAGCTCGCCGTGTCACGGGCGCTCGCCGATCTGGCCCACCAGTTGCTCGACGCGGCCGCCGGCGACATCGAAGGCGTCACCCACGCTGCCGCCCGGCTGACGGAGTGAGGAGCACGTGATGTACTACGGCACCCCGATGGGCTGGGGAGGATTCGTCGTGATGATGCTGGGCATGGTCCTCTTCTGGAGCGTGCTGCTCACGGTCGTCGTGCTCCTGGTCCGCCGCCGCGACGACCACGGCGGTTCCGCTCTGCGCATCCTCGAGGACAGGCTCGCCAGGGGCGAGATCGACGCCGAGGAGTTCGAGCGGGTCCGCAAGACGTTGCGCTCCCGTTGATCAGAGTCTTTGGTCCCTGTGCCTGGTCACCGCGGTGGAGGATCGTTCGATTCGACGTCGTCGAGCGAGAGGTGGTAGCGGTGGTCGCGCGAGTCTTCCTGGTGGACGATCACGAGGTGGTCCGCGTCGGGATCAGGGAACTGCTCAGCGCCTCGGAGGACCTGGAGGTCGTCGGCGAGGCGGCCTCGGTCACCGAGGCGCTCACGAGGGTGCCCGCGGTGGCGCCCGACGTCGCCGTCCTCGACGTCAGGCTGCCCGACGGCAACGGCATCGAGCTGTGCCGGGAGCTGATGTCCCGCCTGCCCGACCTCAAGTGCCTGATGCTGACGTCGTTCACCGATGACGAGGCGTTGTTCGACGCGATCATGGCGGGCGCGTCCGGCTTCGTCCTCAAGCGGATCGTCGGCACCGACCTCACGCACGCGGTGAAGACGGTGGCGGCCGGGCACTCCCTGCTGGACGCGCGGTCGACGTCGGCGCTGCTGAACCGGATCCGGCGCGAACGCGAGAACGGCGACCCGGTGCGCATGCTCACCGAGCAGGAGCGCACGGTGCTCGACCTGATCGGCGAGGGCCTCACCAACAAGCAGATCGCGGACAAGATGTTCCTCGCCGAGAAGACGGTGAAGAACTACGTCTCGCACCTGCTCGCCAAGCTCGGGCTGGAACGCCGCACCCAGGCCGCCGTGCTCGCCTCGAAGCTCGTCAAACCGGCGCCACTCGAAGAGGGCTGAGCGCGGGCCCGTTCACTCCAGCGGGACCTGCCAGGTCACCCTCGCACCGCCGCCGGGTTCGTTCGCCGCGGTGCAGGAACCGCCGTATCCGGCAGCCCGCTGCTCGAGGTTGAGCAGGCCGCTGCGCGCCACCGAGGGCGGCAGGCCGACGCCGTTGTCGACCATGCTGATGACCAGCGCGTCGCCCGCCTCGACGGTGAGGGTCAGCTCGGTCGCCCGCGAATGCCGCAGGGCGTTGCTCACCAGTTCCCTGACCACGGCTTCCGCGTGCTCACCGATGTGGTCGGGCACCAGGTTGTCGATGGTGCCGCTCATCCGCACGGCGGGGGTGACCGCCGCGCCCTCCGTCAGCTCGGCGACGATGTCGAGCAACCGGCGCCGCAACCCCGCGTCGTCGTCGGCCGCCTGCAGGTCGAAGATCGACGTGCGGATCTCCAGCACCGTCTGGTCGAGCTGGTTCACCGCCTTCTGCACGCGGCGCTTGGCCTCCGGGTGGTTCACCCAGGCGAGCGCCCCCTGCAGGCTCATCCCCGTCGCGAACAGCCGCTGGATCACGTGGTCGTGCAGGTCGCGGGCGATGCGGTCGCGGTCCTCCAGCACGTCCACCAACCGCCTGGCCCTCTGGTTCTCCGCGAACTCCAGCGCCACCACGGCCTGGTCGGCCAGCGAGGCCAGCAGGGGCACGAGGTCCGCCCCGAACGGCACCACGCCCTTCTCCCGCACGGTCACCAGCAGTCCCGTCACCGCGGTGCCCGCGCGCAGCGGCAGCACGACGCAGGCGCCGAGTTCGGTGCCGTTCTGGCCGAACAAGCCCTCCAGGTCCTCGACCAGCATCGGCGCTCCCGACTCCAGCACCTCGTGCAGAACGGTGCCCGCGGGGTCGATCGTTCCCTCGACCAGGGGTATTCCCGCCTGAGCCGCCGGGTGGATCGACTGGCCCACCCCGTCGGTGAGCAGGACCGCCACGCTCGTGGCCGACGCCAGCTCGAGCGACCTGTGCACGATCAGCTGGAGCGCGTCCTCGGCGGAGGCGCCGCCCAGCAGCTGGGAATTGATCTCCGCGGTGGCCTCCAGCCACCGCTCGCGCAGACGGGACCGCTCGAACAGCCGGGCGTTCTCGATCGCCACGCCGGCGGCGGCCGCCAGTGCCTCCAGCACCACCTCGTCGTCCGGCGTGAAGTCGGCGCCGTCGGTCTTCTCGGTCATGTAGAGGTTGCCGAAGATCTCGTCGCGGACCCGCACCGGGACACCGAGGAAGCTGTGCATCGGCGGGTGGTTCGGCGGGAAGCCGACCGAGGACGGGTGCTCGCTCAGGTCGTGCAGGCGGATGACGCGCGGATCCTTGATCAGCAGGCCGAGCAGTCCCTTGCCCTCCGGCAGGTGACCCATGTGCGCCCGCGTTCCGGGGTCGATGCCGACGTAGACGAACTGCGAGAGGTTGTCCCGGTGTCCCAGGACACCCAGCGCACCGTACCGGGCCCCCACGAGCTCCACCGCGGCCTGGACGATGCGCTGCAGGGTCGAGTCGAGCTCGAGGCCTGCGCCGACCGCCAGAACGGCGTCGAGCAGACCCTGCATCTTGTCCCGGGTGGACCCGATCTCGGCCAGGCGCTCGCGCATCTCGTCGAGCAGGTCGTCCAGTCTCAGCCCGCCCAGGAGACTGCGCGACCGGCTCTCAGCTGAACCCGTCATGAAACGACCTTGGCACGTCGATCTCATCCCGCCAAGCAGTCCCGGTCAGATCGGGACCTTCGGCGCTGGGGGCGCGTGCCACACGCAGGTGAAAGTGGGGGATCACACTCTGCAAGCTGGTCGACGAGGTGGCGGGATGGTCGAGATGATCGCGGCGTTGGGGCTCACACCGGAGCAGGTGGAGGGCGTGCTCAGGTCCGCGTCGCTCGCCCCGTCCGTCCACAACAGCCAGCCGTGGCGGTTCCTGGTGCGGCCCGACCGCATCGAGCTCCACCCCGACAGGGACTACCGGCTCTCGGCCATCGATCCCGACGGCCACGAACTGCGGCTCGCCTGCGGCGCCGCGCTGTTCAACCTGCGCGTCGCACTGCAGGCCTGCGGGGTCCGCCCACTGGTCACGGTCCTGCCCGGCAAGGACGCGCCCGACGCGCTCGCCACCGTCCGCCGGGGCGGTGTGTTCACGCCCGACGACGAAACGCGGACCCTGCTCAGGGCCATTCCGGCACGCCGCACCAACAGGCGGCCCTTCTTCGAGTCCGGTGTGGACGCACGGCACCGGTACGCGCTGGTGCGGGCCGCCGAACTGGAGCGGTCCTGGTTGCACGTCGTCGGTTCCCCCGACGACGTCGCCCGGCTGAAGAAACTCGTGCGCAAGGCCCACCAGATCCAGCAGGAGGACCCCGGCCTCATGGCCGAGCTCGCGGCCGTCACCGGTCACCGCCCCGGCGCCACCGACGGCATCCCGCCCGCCTCCGCCGGCTTCAGCCCGGAGGCGCAGGACGAGTGGGCGTTCCGGGACTTCCACCCCGGGCAGAACCACGAACGCCCACGGGGCAAGGACTACGAGTCCAACCCCCTCGTCGCCGTCGTGTGCTCCCACTACACCGGCGCGCTGGGCGAACTCCAGGCTGGTCAGGCGATGGAACGGGTGCTGCTCACGGCGACGACGCTCGGCCTGTCAGCGTCGTTCATGTCCCAGCCGATCGAGGTCGCGCCGGTGCGCGACGAACTGCGGCGGGAACTGGGCGGCACGCTCGTGCCCCAGACCGTGCTGCGGATCGGGTTCGGCAGCCCGGTCCCCGCCACGCCGCGCCGGCCGGTGGCCGAACTGCTGCTGGAGCCCACGAACACGGCGAACTGAGCGGGTCAGACCACAACCCGCTCACCGTCCCTCGGCACCACGGCGGTCCACCCGTGCTCGATCGCCAGCCGGTTCGCCAAGGTGGCGGCACTCTCCGGCTCGCCGTGCACGACGTAGGTCGTCGCCGGCGCCGGACCGCTCGTCGCCCACGCCAGCAGTTCGTCCGCGTCGGCGTGGGCGCTGAACGCGTCGAGCACCTGCACCTCGGCCTTCACCGGCACGTACCGGCCGTGGATCTTGATCTCGCGGGCGCCGTCGACGAGCGAGCGCGCCCGCGTGCCGACCGCCGCGTAGCCGACGACCAGGACGGTGTGCCGGGGGTTCGGGAGCATGTGCTTCAGGTGGTGCAGCACGCGGCCACCCGTGGCCATGCCGGAGGCGGAGATGATGATCGACGGTTCCTTCGGGTCGTTGGCCCGCATCGACTGCGCGGCCGTGTGCAGCTCCGCCAGCCTGCCGGGGTCGAAGGCGTCCTCGCCGTCGCCCAGTTCCGGCCGGATCTCGGGCCAGCACTTCGCGACCGCCTGCCGGTAGACGCGCAACGACGCCAGTGCCATCGGACTGTCCACGAACACCGGCAGATCCGGGATCTCCCCCGCCCGCACCAGCCTCGCCAGCTCGACCAGGACCACCTCGGTGCGGTCCACCGCGAAGGAGGGGACGAGCAGGCTGCCACCCCGTGCGGCCGTGCGGCGGATCGTCTCCGCGAACAGCGCGGTCGCCGCGGCGTCGTCGTGCGGCCGGTCGCCGTAGGTCGACTCGATCAGCAACGCGTCGCAGGCGGGGCGCGGCTGAGGTGGCAGAAGCACGCGATGCGCGGGCCTGCCGAGGTCACCGCTCACGACCACACTGCGGTCGCCCGTCGTGAGGTGCGCCCACGCCGACCCGAGGATGTGGCCCGCACGGCCGAACTCCAGGTCCACTCCGCTCACGACGGACCGCGTGGAGCCGAAGTCGATCGGGCGGAACAGCTTGGTCGCGCGTTCGGCGTCGGCGGCGTCGTAGAGGGGCAGGGCGGGCTGGTGCTTGGACCAGCCCGACTCGGTGGCCTGCCGCGCCTCCTCCACCATCAGGTGGGCGCTGTCGGCCAGCACGATGCCGGCGAGGTCCGCGGTGCCCTCGGTCGTGAACACCGGTCCGTGCCACCCGTTGCGCACCAGCACCGGCAGGTAGCCGCAGTGGTCGAGGTGGGCGTGGGTGAGCACGACGGCGTCGAGCCGGTCCAGGTCCAGCGGTGGTCGCTGCCAGTTCCGCCGGCGCAACGGCGCCAGGCCCTGGAACAGACCGCAGTCCACCAGGACCTGGGATCCGCCGGTGTCGAACAGGAACTTGCTGCCGGTGACCGTGCCGGTGCCGCCGAGGAACGTCAGCGTGCTCATCGTCGTGCCCTTCTGTGATGGGGAACCACACGGTGCTGCCTCACCGCTCAAACCCACAGCGGCTCCGGGCCCCGCGCGGCGAGGACCTTCGTCCTGCGCGGTGTGCCCCCTTCGCACTGGGAACGGGAGCGGTGCCGGACCACCGTGGAGAGATGGAACCTGTTGTCGTGATCGCAGACGGCTCTCCCCGGATCGACGACATCGTGCGCTGGGCCACCGCCCACGCCGCGCTCGTCGAGGCGGAAGTGGAGGTGCACGGTCCCGGGGACGACTTCCAGGCCCAGCTCGTCGTGCTGGGCCACCGGGGGCGGTCCGGCTCGGCACTGGGACTGGGCGGTCACGTCCTGCCCGTCGTGTGCGGTGTGGACTGCGACGCCGTGGTGGTGCGCGGTACGCAGGCCGCCCGGCGCGGACTGCACGGCCGCGTCACCGCGCTCGTCAGCGGTGGCCCCGACGACGCCGCCGTCCTCGCCCGCGCCGCGGACTTCGCGAGCGTCCACCACGCCGCGCTCCGAGTGCTGCACGCCGCGCCGCCGCCGCTGCTGCGCGACGACCTCGACGAGGACCACAGCTGGGTCCTGGAGCGGTCCACCGCCCTGCTCGCCGGACGTCCCCACACCGCCGTGCTGGTGCGCCGCCACCCGCACGAGGCGATCAGCCGCTGCTCCGACTCGGACCTGATCGTCGTGGGCCCCGGCGAGACCCGCACCTGCGGCGCCGTGACCAGGGCCGCCCTGCACCACGCGCCCTGCCCGGTGCTCGTGGTGCACCGATCCGTCCAGGAGGAACACCGTGTCGTCCCCACCCTCCCCGCTCCTCGCCGACCGGTTCGCGCCCAGGTCTGACTTCGGCCGCCTGGACCACCTGGTGGTCGAGGCCGACCCCGCGTCGACGTACAAGGCGCTGCACTCGCTCGACCTGACCGACCTGCACGGCTTCCTCGTGAACGCCGCCATGGGGCTGCGCGCGCTGCCCGAGAGGTGGCGGGAGGACCGGCCGCCCCGGCACCGCACGCGGCTGACGCTCCAGGACCTCGACGCGGGCACGGACTGGGTCGTGCTCGGGGAGGACCCGGGACACGAGATCGCGTTCGGTGCCGTCGGCCAGTTCTGGCGCCCGGTCGTCAAGTGGGCGCACGTCGAGGCTCGCGACTTCGCGGACTTCGCCGAACCCGGCTACGCCAAGGTCGTCTGCTCCCTCTCCACCTCCGCCTACGGCCAGCGCCGCACGCTGGTGACCGCGGAGGTGCGGGTGGTGCTGACCGATCCGCGCGCCTGGCTGAGCTTCCGCCGCTACTGGCGGATCAGCACGCCTTTCGTGGGCGTGATCAGCCGTGCGGTCCTGCGCACCGTCCGGCGTTCCGCGGAAGCGGGAGGTGTGCGATGAACGTCATCAGCACACAGCGCCTCTGCAAGTCCTACGGGAGAACGGAAGCGCTGCGGGACCTCGACCTCGAGGTGCGGCCCGGCGAGGTGTACGGGCTGCTCGGACCGAACGGCGCGGGCAAGACGACCACGTTGCGCCTGCTGGTCGACGTGATCAGGCCGACGCGGGGCGGCATCGCCCTCTTCGGTTCGCCCATGTCCCCGCGGTTGCGCGGCCGCATCGGGTACCTGCCGGGCGATCTCGTGCTGTACGACCGCCTGACCGGTGCGGAGTACCTGGGTTTCTGCGGGGCGCTGCGGGACAGGCCCGACCCCGGCGAGGCGACGCGGCTGGCCAAGCGCCTCGACCTCGACCTCGGCCGCCGGACGGACGAGCTCTCCAAGGGCAACCGGCAGAAGCTCGGCATCGTGCAGGCGTTCGCGCACCGTCCCGACCTGGCGATCCTCGACGAGCCCACCAGCGGGCTGGACCCGTTGGCACAGCGGGAGTTCCACACCTACCTGCGCGAGTACGTCGACGACGGCGGCACGGTGCTGTTCTCCTCGCACGTGCTGTCCGAGGTCGAGCACGTGGCGGACCGGGTCGGCATCCTGCTCGACGGCAGGCTGGTCGTGGAGGACGCCGTGGCGTCGTTGAAGGCGAACGCGGTGCGGGAGCTCACCTTCGCCTTCGCCGAGGAGGTGGCGGCCGCGACCTTCAGCGGTGTTCCGGGGGTGCGGGAGGCGGTCCAGGTGAGCGGCACCGAGGTCCGCTGCCGGGTGAGCGGCGCCGTCGGCGAACTGGTGCGCACCGCGGCCCGGTTCCCGCTGGTGAACGTCACGAGCCACGAACCCGACCTCGAGGACATCTTCGTCCACTACACCGAGGGGCTCTCCGATGTCCGCTGAACTGGTGACGAAGTCGTTGCGCGACAACCGGGGCAGCACGGTCGGCTGGGGCATCGCCCTGGTGGCGAGCGTGCTGTTGCAGCTCGCCGTCTACCCCGCGGTGCGCGACGCGGCCGGCGACTTCGAGAAGCTGCTCGACTCGTACCCCGAGGCGTTCAAGGCCCTGTTCAACGTCGAGCAGTCGCTCGCCAGCGGTGTCGGTTACCTGCAGGGCGAGGTGTTCGGTTTCCTGGCGCCCCTGGTCCTGCTGGGCGTCGCGATCGGCCAGGCCGCCAGGGCGACCGCCGGCGAGGAGAAGGCCCACACGATGGACCTGTTGCTGGCGAACCCGATCTCCCGCACCCGCCTGGTGCTGGACAAGGGGGTCGCGGTGCTGGGCTCGCTCACGGCCGTCACCGTCGCGTTCGGTGTCGTGCTGCTGGTGGGCGACTCGGTGGCGGGGCTGGGGGTCCCCTGGCCGCACCTGGTCTTCGCGGTGCTGGCGAGTGCCGTGGTGGCGCTGCCGTTCGGCGCATTGGCACTGCTGCTCGGCGCGCTCACCGGCAGGCCGGGCCTGGCCGTGGCCGTGCCCGTCGGCCTGGGGCTGCTGACGTACCTGCTCGACGCCCTGTCCCCGCTGGCCGGGGGACTGCGGTCCTGGCGGGTGCTGTCCCCCTTCCACCACGCCGCGGTGAACGACGCGCTGACCGGCGATCCGAACTGGCTGGGCCTCGCCGGCCTGGTCGTGCTCACCGCCTGCCTCGTGGCGGGCGCGGCGGCCGCGTTCGAGCGCCGTGACATCAGGAGCTGACGCCGTCCCGAACCGCGGCCGGGTGGGCGTTCCGCGGAACGCCCACCCGGCCGCGGTTCGCGTTCAGCAGTGTGTCCGGGCACGTGTCAGGAAGTCCACTCCGGCCGCCAGCGTGGTGAGCCGGCGCTGGTCGTCCTCGGTCACCGCCAGGCCGCTGCGCCTGGCCAGTTCCGCCGTGTAGGCCTGGAAGTCGATCGAGTCGAGGTCGAGCTCCTCGCGCAGGTCCGCGTCCGGATCCACCTCGTCCAGCACCACGTCGGGCGCGACGGTCACCAGAGCGGCCCGGATCATCTCGCGAGCTTCGTCGGGTGTCATGACTCCTCCTGTGCGGTCAGCAGTCTCTCCACGATCTCCAGGAAGCGGGCGCCGGTGCGCCCGTCGGTCGCCCGGTGGTCCGCCGACAGCGTCACGGTGACCACCGGGCGGACGCCGAGCAGGCCGCCGACCGCCCACGGGCGCTCCACCACCTTGCCGACGCCGACGAGGGCGACCTGGGGCGGGTGGATCACGCCGAACACGGACTCGACGCCTCTGTCCCCGAGGTTCGTGACCGTGATCGTGGCGCCGGTCAGCTCGCTGCCCCGCAACCGCCCGCTCCGCGCGCGGGTGACCAGGTCGCGCACGCGGTCCATCACGTCGACCGGCCCGAGGTCCGCCGCGTTCGCGATCACCGGGACGATCAGGCCGCCACCGCGCAACGACACCGCCATCCCGAGGTGCACGCCGTCCCCCGCCTCGAACCGGTCGACGGTCCAGAAACCGTTGAGCTGCGGGACCTTCGCCGCGGCCCGCGCACACGCGCCGAGGACCAGGGCGATGGGCAGCACGTGGCGTTCGATCGGCAGGTCGCGGTTCAACGCGGTCAGGCGCGCCATCGCGGCGGACATGTCGACGGTGGTGCTCAGGTAGTAGTGCGGGATCTCCCGCTTGGAGCGGGCCATCAGCTTCGCCGTGACCCTGCGTGCGATCGCGGCCCTGTCGACGGCGGGTGCGACGGTCTTCCCGGTCACCACCGGGGCCGGCCTCGCGGCACGGACGTCAGCCGCCCGCACGACGCCGCCGGAGCCGGACCCGGACAGCGAGGACAGGTCGACACCGAGCTCCCCGGCGAGCCGCCGGGCGTAGGGCGTCACCTTCCTCCGGGCCGACGGGTGCTCGACCCGCACGGCCGGTGCCGGCGCCTTTCGCGGCCCGGCGGCGCGGTGCACGTCGGACCGCGTGATGGCACCGCTCCTGCCCGTACCGCGGACGGCCTCCAGGTCCACACCGAGTTCCGCCGCCAGCTTGCGCACGAGGGGCCCCACCACCACGGGGCGGGGTTTCGGCACCGGTGCGGGAGGTACGTGGCTCTCGCCGGGTGCCGGGGGTGCGGCGGACTTGCGCTCTTGCGCGGGTGTCGGTGCGGGCGGTGTTCCCGTGGCGGGGACAGCGGGCGCACCGGGCCGCTCCACCGCGGCCGGCGGCGCGGGTGGCGGCCCCGCGGCAGGCACAGCAGGTGCGCCGAACGGCTCCGCATGCGCCGCCGGCGGAGTGGACGGCACCCCAGCGGCCACGGCAGGTGCGCCGAACGGCCCCGCATGCGCCGCCGGCGGAGTGGACGGGACCCCAGCGGCCACAGCAGGTGCGCCGAACGGCTCCGCATGCGCCGCCGGTGGAGTGGACGGCACCCCAGCGGCCACGGCAGGTGCGCCGAGCCGCTCCTCCGGCGCGGCCGGCGGAGTGGGCGGCAGTCCCCCGGCGCGTCGACCGCGCGCCTCCTCCACCACAGCCCCGGGTGCGGACGGCGCCTCCGCGGCGGGCACCACCGGTTCCTGTGGTGCGGGCCCCGGTCGCGCGCCGTCCGCCGTCCCGATCGTCGCGAGCGGGGTGCCGACGGGCACCGTCCTGCCGGGCGGCACCAGGATCTCCTCGATCACGCCGCTGTCGAAGCACTCGACGTCGATCGCGGCCTTGGAGGTGTCCACCACCGCGACGACATCGCCTCGTGCGACGGTGTCCCCCGGTTTCACCAGCCACTCGAGCACGGTGCCCTCGTCCATGTCCGCGCCCAGCGACGGCATCCGGAACTGGCTCGGCCCGGCCTCAGCCACCGCGCACCACCTCCCGTGCCGCGGCGGCGATCGACGCCGTCTGAGGCAGCGCCGCCTCCTCCAGGTGTCTCGCGTACGGGATCGGCACCTCCGCGCTGCACACCCTGCGGACCGGTGCGTCGAGGTCGTACAGCGCCTCCTCGCCGATGCGCGCGGCGATCTCGGCGGACAGGCCGCCGCTGCGCCACCCCTCGTCCACGACCACCGCGCGGTGGGTCTTCCGCACGCACTCGAGGACCGTGTCGGAATCCAGGGGGCGCAGGGTGCGGAGGTCGACCACCTCCGCCTCGATGCCCCCGGCCGCGAGGTCGTCCGCAGCGGCCAGGGTCTTGGTCAGGCTGCCCCCGTACGTGATGAGGGTGACGTCCCGGCCCGGCCGGCGGACCGCGGCGCGGGTGATGTCCACCGGCCCCGCGTCGTCGGCCAGTTCGCCCGCGAGGTTGTAGAGGCCGTTGTGCTCGAAGATCAGCACCGGGTCGGGGTCGCACAACGCCGGCCACACCATGCCCCGCGCGTCCTCCAGCGTCGCGGGCGCCAGCACCCGCAGACCGGGGATGTGCGCGTACCACCCCTCCAGGCTGTGCGAGTGCTGCGCCGCCAGCTGCCGGCCGGCCCCGGTGGTCATCCTGATCACCACCGGAACCGCGAACTGGCCTCCGGACATGTGCAGCAGCGTCGCGGCGTTGTTCAGGATCTGGTCGAGCGCGAGCAGGCTGAAGTTCACGGTCATGATCTCGACGATCGGGCGCATGCCGTTGAGCGCCGCTCCGATCCCGGCGCCGACGAAGGCCGACTCGGACAGCGGGGTGTCGCGGACGCGCTCCGGCCCGAACTCCTCCAGCAACCCGAGGCTCACCGCATAGCAGCCGCCGTAGCTGCCGACGTCCTCGCCCATCAGGAACACGCGGTCGTCACGGCGCATCGCGTCGCGGATGGCCTCGCGCAACGCCTCCCGGTAGGTGGTCTTCACGGCGTCACCTCCGAGGTGACGAACCGGGTCAGGTCGGCGACCGGTTCGACGTCGGCGGCCTCCGCGGTCGCGACGGCGAGGTCGATCTCGGCCGCCACCTCCGCCTCCAGCGCCGCGAGGTCGTCGTCGGTGAACTCGGGCCGCATCGCGTTCCTGAGCCGGTCGATCGGGTCGAGGTCACGCCAGTGCGCGACCTCCTCCTTGTCCCGGTAGCGTTCGGGGTCGTACATGGAGTGGGCGCGAAACCGGTAGGTCCGCAGTTCGAGCAGGCACGGTCCCCCGCCCGCCCGGATCTCCTCCGCCGCACGGCGGGCGGACTCCTTCACCGCCAGCACGTCCATCCCGTCCACCGACCAGGCCGCGAGCCCGTACGAGCCGGCGCGCAACGCCAGATCGGCGGCAGCGTGTTCCTTGGCGAACGCCGTGCCCATCGCGTACTGGTTGTTCTCGCAGCAGAACAGCACGGGCAGCCTCCACAACGCGGAGAGGTTCAGCACCTCGTGGAACTCGCCCTCCGCGGCCGCGCCCTCGCCGAAGAAGCACGCCACGACACGGGGTTCGCCGCGCATCAGATGTCCCAGCGCGAGTCCCGCGGCGATCGGCAGACCGCCACCCACGATCGCGTTGCCACCGAAGAGCCGGTGGCTCGCGTCGAACAGGTGCATCGAGCCGCCCCGGCCGCGGCTGCACCCGGTCACCTTGCCGAACATCTCGGCCATCACCGCGTCCATCGGCACGCCGCGGGCGAGCGCGTGCCCGTGGTCGCGGTAGGTCGACACCACCGAGTCCTGCGGATCCAGTTCGGACAGCACACCGGTGGCCACCGCCTCCTCACCCACGTACAGGTGCAGGAACCCGCGGATCTGCGCGGAGCTGTACAGCTCGGCGCACCGCTCCTCGAAGCGCCGGATGCGCACCATCTGCCGCAACAGCTCCAGCTCCTCCTTCACCGCCCCACCTCCAGCGTGGACGTGTCCCCTTCAGGAAGTCCCAGTTCCCTGGACTTCAGCAGCCTGCGCATCACCTTGCCGCTGCGCGTGTGCGGCAGGTGCTGGTCGAACGCGATCTCCTTGGGCGCCACGGCTCCCAGCCTCCGGCGCCCGAACGCGACCAGCTCGGCGCGCAGCTCCTCGGTCGGGTCGTGGCCCTCCCGCAGCGTCACGAACGCCTTCACGACCTCGCCGACGACCGGGTCGGGCTTGCCGATCACTCCCGCCTCGGCGACCGCGGGATGCTCCATGAGAGCGCTCTCCACCTCGAACGGCCCGACCAGGTGCCCGGCGGACTTGATCACGTCGTCCGCCCTGCCGACGAACCAGTAGTAGCCGTCGGGATCGCGCCGGGCCAGGTCGCCGGTGAGGTACCAGCCGTCCACGAAGGACTCGGCGTAGCGCTTGTCGTCGTGGAGGTAGCCGCGGAACATCGACGGCCAGCCCGGCCGCAGCGCGAGCTCGCCGACCGCTTCCGGATCGCCGACCTCGGTCACGCCGTCGCCGTCGCCCGTCACTATCCCGGCCTCGACACCGGGTATCGGCCGCCCCATCGAACCGGGCCGGACGTCCTCCGCCGCGTAGTTGCTGATCATGATCGCGCCGGTCTCGGTCTGCCACCAGTTGTCGTGCACCGGCAGTCCGAGCGCTTCCTGGCCCCACACCACGACTTCGGGGTTCAGCGGCTCGCCCACGCTCGCGACGAACCGCAGTGCCGACAGGTCGTAGCGCTTGGCCAGCTCCGCGCCGGAGCGCATCAGCATGCGCAGCGCGGTCGGCGCGGTGTACCAGACCGTCACGCGTTCGTCCTGCAGCACCTCGTACCAGCCGTGCGAGTCGAAGTCCGAGGCGTCCACGATGACCGTCACGCCGTGCGTGAGTGGAGCGATGATGCCGTACGACGTGCCCGTCACCCAGCCCGGATCGGCGGTGCACCAGTACACGTCGCCGGCGTGCAGGTCGAGCGCGTACGCCGCGGTGACGTGGTGTGCCAGCACGGCGCCATGCACGTGCACCGCACCTTTCGGCTTTCCGGTGGTGCCGCTGGTGAAGTGCAGCAGCGCCATGTCGTCCGGGGACGTCGGCGGGATCGTGAACTCGTCACCGGCCCGAGCCATCGCCTCGGCGAACGAGCGGGTTCCGGCCGGCGGGTCGTCACCGATGACCAGCACGTGTTCCAGCGCCGGCAGGGAGTCCCGCAGCTGGGCGACTCTCTTGCGGTACAACTGCGGAGTGGTGACGAGCACCCGCACGTCGCCCAGCCGCAAGCGTTCCCGCACGGGTTCCGGGCCGAACGCGGAGAACAGCGGTGCGTACACGCTCGTGTTCTTCAGAGCCCCGATCGCCGTGACGTACAGCTCGGGCACACGACCGAGCAGCGTCGCGACCCGGTCGCCCTTGCCTGCTCCGAGTTCCCGGAGCACGTTCGCGAACCTGTTGGTGGCACGGCGCAGCTCGTCGTAGGTCAGCTCGGTGGTGTGCCCGCCGCGACCGCGGCAGCGCAGCGCGCCCCTGTCGCGCGACGCACCGGCGGCGTGCCGGTCCACGGCCTCGTACGCGATGTTGAGACCGCCGCCCGGCAACCCGGTGAGCTGCGAGCGCGCCTCGTCCCAGCTGAAGCCGGCGTACACGCGCTCGTAGTCCACCAGGTTCGGCTCGACCGGTCCGGTGCGACGTTTCCTGATCGGCTCCCAACCCATGCCTCCAGGCTGTGCCGACCGGGGCCTGAACAGCAGGGACGAAGGTCCCCGATGTGACCGCCGTTGGCACGCTGCCGTTCCGGGGCGCGCGGACGACCGTCCTCCTAGAGAGGCCTTCGTCCCGGATCGATCCGTTCCGTACCCGGCGCGGGGTTCAGGTCGTGGCGGACCGATCGGTCCGCGTGAGACCGACCTTCCTGGCGAGGAAGGCCTTCGCGGCGGCGTCGGCCAGCAGCACGACCGGGACGGCTGCCAGTGCCAGGCCCCAGCCCAGTGCCGAGGGGGCGTGTCCTCCGAGCAGTTCCGGAAGTGGCGGCAGGAACAGGAAGACCGCCAGCACGGCCAGCTCGAACGCCACCGCCCACAGCAGCAACCTGTTGCCGCGCAACCCGACGCGGAAGCCCGACCGACTGGCGCTGCGGCACGCGTAGGCGTTCGCGAGCTGACCGAGGACGATCGCGGTGAACGCGGTGCCGGACGCCGTGGCGAGCAACGCCGCACTCGCCGTACCACCGGGACTCCACCCACCCGCGACCAGCACCGCGAGGAACGCCAGCATCGACATCACCGCCTCGGCGGGACCGAGCACCAGGAACACCCGGCGCAGCAGTCCTCCGTCGATGAGCGACCCGGTGTGCAGCCGTCCGCGCATGGTGCGCTTCGTGGGCGGTTCGGCTCCCAGTGCGAGTGCGGGCAGGAGGTCGGTGCCGATGTCCAGCGCGAGCACCTGCAGCACGCTGATGGCCAGTGGGATCGACCCGCCGGACAGCGCCCACACCACGAACGGCGTCAGCTCGGCGACGTTGTCGGTGAGGTGGTAGGTCAGGAAGCGGCGGATGTTGGCGAACGTGGCACGGCCCAGTTCGACCGCGGCGACGATCGTGCCGAAGTGGTCGTCCAGCAGCACCAGGTCGGCGGCCTCCCGGGCCACGTCGGTGCCGGAGGCGCCCATCGCGACGCCGATGTCGGCGGCGCGCAGGGCCGGACCGTCGTTGACCCCGTCACCGGTCATGGCGACGACGTGTCCCCTGCGCTGCAGGGCCGTCGCGATCCGCAGCTTGTCCTCCGGGGTGACGCGGGCGACCACGACGCCGTCGCGGTCCAGCAGCGACCCCAGCTCATCCTGCCCGGCGGGCAGGTCCGCGCCTTCCAGGACGAGGGCGTCGGGACCGAGCAGGCCCACCTGCCGCGCGATGGCCCGCGCCGTGGCGGGGTGGTCCCCGGTGATCATGGCGATGCGGATGCCGGCGGACCTGCACGAGGCGATGGCCTCGGCCACGTCGTCGCGCGGCGGGTCCTGCAGGCCCACCAGACCGAGCAGTTCCAGGTCACGTTCCGCGTGCTGCCAGGACTCCCCGTCACCCGCTCTGCCCTCCCGCCGCGCCACCGCCAGCACCCGCAGCCCGCGTTCGGCCAGGCCGGCCAGTGCCTCCTGCGCGCCCGGCGTCGCGCCGCACAGGGGCAGGACCGAGTCCGGGGCACCGGTCACGTGCACACCGTCGAGGTCCACGACGGACGAACGGCGGCGCCTCGGGTCGAACGGGAACCGCACGGCTTCCGCCGAGGGGCCGTCCACGCCCAGGCGTGCGGCGAGGACGTGCAGCGCGACCTCCATCGGATCACCGACGGGGAGCCACCGGTCGTCGTGGTGGCGCGCGTGGGCGGTGGGAGAACACCGCTTGGCGCTCGAAGCCAGTGCGCGCACCTGGTCGACCGCCTCGGCGGGGCCGTCCACGCTGCCGGTCGGTTCGTACCCGTTGCCGTGCACGGTCACCGCACCCCGGGGTGTCCACACCCGGACGACCGCCATCTCGTTGCGGGTCAGGGTGCCGGTCTTGTCGGTGCAGATGAACGTGGTCGCGCCCAGCGTCTCGACCGCGTCGAGCCTGCGCACCAGCGCGTTCCTGGCCGCCATGCCCTGCGCCGCACGGGCCAGCGACAACGTGACGGTCGGCAACAGCCCTTCCGGCACGAGCGCCACCGTGACCCCGATCGCGAACAGGAACCCTTCGGCGACGGGCAGCCCGAGCAGGACCGCGACGCCGAAGAACGCGGTGCCCACGGCGACCGCGATCACCGCGACCACCACCACGACCCTGTGCAGCTGAGCCGCCAGCGGACTGCGCGGTGGCTTCGCCTCCTGGGTCAGCGCCGCGATGCCCGCGAGCGCCGTGTGCGCACCGATAGCGGTCACGAGCACCGAAGCCTCGCCCTCGGCGACGTAGGTGCCCGCGTGGACCTGTTGTCCCGCAACGGGTCTCACCGGCACGCTCTCGCCGGTCAGCATCGACTCGTCGACGGCGAGTCCCGCCTCGGCCAGCACCTCGCCGTCCGCGCAGACCCGTGCGCCCGCTTCCAGCACCAACTCGTCACCGACGACCAGCTCCGCCGCGTCCACCTGCCGCAGGTGACCGTCCCGGCGCACGGTGGCCCGCAGCGGCATGAGGTCGCCGAGGCGCTGGGCGGCCCGGTCGGCGCGGTACTCCTGGGCGAACGCGAAGAGCCCGTTCAGCACGACGACCACCGCGATGGCCACCGCGAGCGCGGGCATGCCCGCGACCAGCGCCAGCACCGCCGCCGCCCACAGCATCAGCGCGAAGAAGTGCACCAGCTGTTCCACCAGCAGCAGAAGTGGATGCCGCCGTCGTGCGGCCGGCAATGCGTTCGGTCCGTCCCGGTGCAGCCGTCTGGCGGCTTCGGCCGACGAGAGGCCGGTTGTCGCGACAGTCATGGGGGCAGTCCAGCGAAGCCCGGGACCCGCGGACAGGGCGTGACGTCCCGGCGGACCGGGGACGATGGCCCCTGGGCCGGCGTCCGCACCGCCCCGACGCTGGAGGCATGGACACCGACAGCTACATCGCCTTCCTCGTGGTCAGCGCACTGCTGGTGGTGATCGACGCGGTGATCATCACGATCAGCGGCCGCAAGTACCTCAGCGACGACGACCACCCCGGCGCGAGCCTGGCCGCGAGCTGGCTCACGACCACGTTGTTCACGTTGATCGTGCTCGGCCTGGTCGCCCTGATCTCCACCCTCGACCTGCCGATCGACGGTGTGCTCCAGAAGACCGTGACCAAGCTCGGCATCGTGTTGCTGCTGCTGGCCGTCGCCCACGCCATCACGATGTCGGTGCTGACCCGCTACCGCGGCGAGGAGCGCCAGGAGCACCTCGTCGACGAGCTGGCAGAAGAACGCCGGGGCCACGCCAGGAAGCCCTCGGTGACGCGTTCGATCGAGCGTGACGAACCGTATTCGGCGATGTGAGCGGCACGGTCCCGGCGCCCTCGGGACCAAGGACCCTCATGACCGCCCGCCGCGGGTGCGAAGTTCGTCGGACCGGGTACCGCGGCAGGCGGGAGCGACGAGGTGAGCACGACCGAACGCATCGAGGTGCACGGCGCCGTGCAGGGCGTCGGGTTCCGGCCGCACGTCCACCGGCTGGCGACGGAACTCGGCATCAGCGGCGACGTGCGCAACGCCGGCGGACATGTCGTGATCACCGCGTGCGGACCGGCGGAGGCGCTCGCGGAGTTCCGGCGCGCGCTGCACGACAGGGCGCCCCGGAACGCGCGGGTCGAACGCATCACCGTCACACCGGGCGGGACCACCGCGCAGGACGGGTTCGCGGTGCTGGACAGCGGGTTCGAGGCCGGACCGCGCACGGTCGTGCCCGACCTGGCGACGTGCGACGCCTGCGTGGCCGAGCTGTTCGACCCCGGGGACCGGCGCTACCGGTACCCGTTCGTCAACTGCACCGACTGCGGCCCGCGTGCCACGATCGTGGCGTCGCTGCCCTACGACCGGACGCGCACGACGATGGCGGCCTTTCCGCTGTGCCCCTCGTGCGCGGCCGAGTACCGCGATCCGGCAGACCGCAGGTTCCACGCCGAGCCGGTGGCCTGCCCGGCCTGCGGACCCCGGCTGCGCTGGGGTGACGCGACCGGTGAGGAGGCGCTGGAACTGGCCGTGGCGGCGGTCCGGCGGGGTGGCGTGGTCGCGGTCAAGGGCGTCGGTGGCTACCAGCTGGTGTGCGCCGCGGCGGACGAGGACGCCGTCATCCGGCTCCGCGAGCTCAAGCACCGGCCGCGCAAACCACTGGCGGTGATGGTGCGCGACCTCGGCCAAGCACGCGAACTGTCCGTTGTGGACGCCGAGGCGGCGGCTCTGCTGCGGTCGCCCGCCGCTCCGATCGTCGTGCTGCCGTCCCGCACGGCGGACCTGGACGTCGGCCTGTTCCTGCCGTACAGCCCCCTGCACCACCTGCTCCTGCACGACCTGGCGCAGCCGCTCGTGGTGACCAGCGGCAACCGGTCCGGCGAGCCCATCACCATCCTCGACGAGCACGCGCACGCGGTGCTCGGCCCCCTGGTCGACGGCGTCCTCTCGCACGACCGGCCGATCCTCGCCCGCTACGACGACTCGGTCGTGCGCGCCGGGCGCGTGGTGCGCAGGGCAAGGGGATTCGCCCCCGCACCGATGCCGCTGCCCGCCGCGTCACCGGTCCCCGTGCTCGCGCTGGGCGCTCAGCTCAAGCACACCGCGGCGCTCGCCGTCGGTGATCGCGCGATCCTCGGCCCGCACACCGGTGACCTGGAGAACGCCGACACGCTCGCCGCCTTCGAGCACACCGCCGAGACCCTGTGCCGGTGGCAGGGTGTGGCCCCGGAGCACTGCGCGCACGACCTGCACCCCCGTTACCTCTCGTCCCGGCACGCCCGGCGGTGGCCGCGCGACCGCCGGATTCCCGTTCAGCACCACCACGCACACGTCGCGGCGACCGCGGCGGAGCACGGCGTCCGCGGCCCGTTCGTCGGAGTCGCCTACGACGGCCTGGGGCTGGGCGACGACGGCACGCTGTGGGGCGGTGAGGTCCTGCTCGCGACCTACCGCGGGTACCGGCGGGTCGCGCGGTTCGGCCTGGTGCCGCTGCCCGGCGGCGAGGTCGCGGTCCGGCGGCCGTCCAGGATGGTGCTCGCCTACCTCCACGGCGCGGAGGACTTCGGCGGACCGTCCATTCCGGACCTCCGTCCCACGGCGGAATCGGCGCTCGTGCGGCGCATGGTCGAACGGCGGATGAACAGCCCCCTGACGTCGAGTGCGGGCAGGTTGTTCGACGCGGCCTCCGCGTTGCTCGGCCTCTGCGACGAGAACTCGTACGAGGGCGAGGCGGCCGTCCTGCTGGAGGCCGCGGCCGCCGCGCACAGCGGGCCGGCGCTCGACTGGACGCTGCACAGGCGCGACGGGTTGTGGGTGTACGACCCGCTGCCGACCCTGCGCGACCTGGTCACGTGCGGCGACCCGGCCGGCGTGGCCGCCGCGCGGTTCCACACGACGATCGCGGAGGTCACGGCGGCACTCGTGCGGGAGACGGCGGGCACCGTCCGCACGGTCTGCGTGGGCGGTGGGGTGTTCCAGAACCGCGGGCTCGTCGACGCCCTCCGCCGTGAGCTGGGCGAGTTCGCGGTGCTCGCGGGCGAACGGGTACCGGTCAACGACGGTGGGATCAGCTACGGGCAGGCCGTCGTGGCCGCCGCCCGGCTGGCGGGGAGGGACTGCTGATGTGCCTGGGGATCCCGGGACGGATCGTGACCGTGGACGACACCGAGCCGCGGTCGGGGACCGTCGACTTCGACGGGCTGCGCAGACCGGTCTGCCTCGTCTACACCCCCGAGGCGGAGGTCGGTGACCACGTGATCGTGCACGTCGGCTTCGCCATCGCGCTGGTCGACGAGGAGGAGGCGGCCAGGACGCTCGCGGTGCTCCGCGCGATGCCGGACGCGATCGAGACGGAGCTGGGACCGTGAAGCACCTGCAGGAGTACCGGGATCCCGTGCTCGCCCGCCGCCTGCTGGCCGAGCTGCGGACCACCGCCACGGCGCCGTGGACGATCATGGAGGTCTGCGGCGGCCAGACGCACACGATCGTGCGGCAGGGCATCGACCGCCTGCTGCCCGCCGGGATGCGGATGATCCACGGCCCCGGCTGCCCGGTCTGCGTGACACCGCTCGAGACCATCGACAGGGCACTCGCCATCGCCGCGCGCCCGGATGTGATCCTCACCAGCTACGGCGACATGCTCCGGGTACCGGGGACGTCCGGTGACCTGCTGTCGCTCAAGGCCCGCGGGGCGGACGTGCGGGTCGTCTACACGCCTCTCGACGCCGTCCGCACAGCCGCGGAGAACCCCGGCCGCGAGGTCGTGTTCCTGGCGGTCGGGTTCGAGACCACCGCTCCCGCCAACGCGATGGCGGTGCTGCACGCCGCGGCGACCGGCGTGACGAACTTCAGCGCGCTGGTCAGCCAAGTGCTCGTGCCGCCCGCCATCACCGCCCTCATGGACGACCCGGACGCGCAGGTGCAGGCGTTCCTCGCGGCCGGGCACGTCTGCGCGGTGATGGGGTGGACGGAGTACGAGCCGATCGCGCGGGCGTACGGGGTACCGGTCGTGGTGACCGGGTTCGAACCGCTGGACCTGCTCGAAGGAGTGCTGATGGCCGTGCGGCAGCTCGAACAGGGCCGGGCCGAGGTCGAGAACCAGTACGCGCGCGCCGTGCGCAGGTCCGGCAACACGGCCGCCCAGGACGCGATCCGGCGCGTCTTCCAGGTGACCGACCGGACCTGGCGCGGCATCGGTCCCATCCCCGCGAGCGGCCTCGCGCTCAGACCCGAGTTCGCCCGTCACGACGCCGCCGTCCGGTTCGAGGTCGGCGACCTCGTGACGCGGGAGTCACCGGACTGCATCGCGGGCGACGTCCTGCGCGGCACCCGGCTGCCGACCGACTGCTCCGCCTACGGGCGCACCTGCACTCCCCGCACACCGCTGGGCGCACCGATGGTGTCCAGCGAAGGAACCTGCGCGGCGTTCTTCAACGCCGGCCGAACCCCGGAGCACCGATGACGTCCTCCTGCCCCGTGCCCCACCCGGAGACCGAGCGCGTCCTGCTCGGCCACGGCTCCGGCGGTCAGCTGATGGCCGAACTGCTCACCGACGTCATCACGCCGGAGCTGGGGCTCACCGCGCCGCTGGAGGACGCCGCGCTGATAGGCCTGAACCAGGTGTTCAGCACCGACAGCTACGTCGTCACGCCGCGGTTCTTCCCCGGTGGCGACATCGGGTCGCTCGCCGTGCACGGCACCGTGAACGACCTCGCCATGCGCGGGGCCCGCCCGCTCGCGCTCAGCCTCGCCTACATCGTCGAGGAGGGCCTGCCCCTCTCCGAGCTGCGCGACATCACGCGGTCGGCGGCGGCCGCGGCCCGCGCGGCCGGCGTCCCGATCGTCACCGGCGACACCAAGGTCGTCGGCCGGGGCGCCGCCGACGGCCTGTACGTCACCACGACCGGTGTCGGGATGCGGTTGCGGGACGCACGGCCGTCCGCGGCGGGCGCCGAGCCGGGCGACGTCGTCCTCGTCTCGGGACCGGTCGGGCTGCACGGGATCGCGATCCTCAGCGCACGCGAGGGCCTCGGCTTCGACGCCGACGTCTCCTCCGACAGCCGGCCGCTGAACGACCTGGTCGCCGCGATGATCGCGGCCGGCGGCGCGGACGTCCACGCGCTGCGCGACCCCACGCGCGGGGGGTTGGCCGGGTCGCTCAACGAGATCGCGGCCGCGTCCGGCGTGTGCGTCGAGGTGGTCGAGTCGGCCGTCCCGGTGCCCGTCCCCGTGGCAGCCGCGTGCGACCTGCTCGGACTGGACCCGTGGCACGTGGCCAACGAGGGATGTCTGGTCGCCTTCGTGGCACCCGGCTCCGCCGACGCCGTCGTGGCGGCGATGCGGGCCCTGCCGGAAGGCGCGGGGACGGCGGTCGTCGGTGAGGTGGTGGAGGGTGTGGCCGGACGCGTGCTGGCCCGCACCCTCGTCGGTTCCTCGCGTGTGGTGGACGTGCTCGTGGGTGAGCAGCTGCCCCGGATCTGCTGATCCGGGGCAGCTGCTCACCCGCGTTCAGTCCTGCTGGACGTCGATCTCGATCTTGCGTTCCTCCGGCGGCACCGCGACCGGCACGCGCACCTCGAGGATGCCCTTCTCGTACTTGGCGGAGATCTTCGTGGTGTCCGCTCCCGCCGGCAGCGACACGGTGCGGGTGAACGACCCGTACCGGAACTCGGAGCGGTGCTGCTCCTTCCTCGCCTCCTCGCGCTGAGCCGTGATGGTCAGCATGCCGCCCGTCGCGCTCACGTCGATGTCCTTCGCCGCGTCCAGGCCGGGCAACTCGGCGCGAACGACGTAGGCGCCCTCCTCGACGAAGTCCTCGATGTGCATCGGGTGCCGGGTGCCGAACGGCCACGTGGCGTCGAAGACCTCCCACAGGTCCGGCAGCAGAGAGCTCGCCGGACGGCGGGCCAACGTTGACATGTCGTCTCCTTTCCTCTGCGCTCCAACGGTTCCAGCCCATCACCCGGCCTACCCGCGGGACAGGGACGGAAGAGCCTCGCCCGGAGGTCTTTCGTCACTGGGGACACCTCGGAGAACCGGTGACCATCGGTTCTGACCTGGAGGTGGTGGACATGGACGTCGTGCTCGACCTGCGAGGCCTCGACGCGCTCATCCGCGTGCTCGCCCAGGACGGGAGGGTCGTCGTCGGCCCGGTGCTGCGGGACGACGCGATCACCCTCGCCGAGCTCGGCTCCGCGGACGACCTGCCGGGCGGGTGGGGGGTGGAGACGGGGCCCGGCCACTACCGGGTGCGCCGGCGGGAGGACGAGGCCGTGTTCGGCCATTCCGCCGGTCCGCAGTCGTGGAAGCGGTTCCTCCACCCGCCGCGGCGCGCCCTGCTCTCCAGCGACGGCACCGGATTCCACGCCGCGCCCGAAAGCCCGGTCTCCTACGCGTTCTTCGGCGTGCGCCCGTGCGACCTCGCCGCGATCACGAAGCTGCGGCAGGTCGTCGGCGGCCCGGCGCCCTTCGTCGTCGCCGCGCAGTGCACCGAACCCGGCGAGGTGTGCTTCTGCTCGTCCATGGGCTGCGGGCCCGGCGCCGGCTCCGGGTACGACATCGCCCTGACCGAACGCGTCGACGGCGACGGCCACCGATTCCTCGCCACGTCCGGCACGGAGGAAGGTGCCGCGGTGCTGACGCGCGTGCCGTCCCGTCCGGCGGCACGGCACGACGTCGAACTGGCGGACAGGGACGTCGCCGCGGCGGCGGGCCGGATGGGCCGGTCCATGCCCGAGGTCGACCTGCGCGACCTGCTCGCCGCCAACCGGGACTCGGCCCACTGGGAGGCGGTCGCCGAGCGGTGCCTCACCTGCGGCAACTGCACGATGGTGTGCCCCACCTGCTTCTGCGTCTCCGTCGAGGACCGGACGGACCTCGACGGCAACGCCGAGCGCGCGCAGCGGTGGGCCTCCTGCTTCGAGATCGACTTCTCCTACCTCCACGGCGGCGCGGTGCGCACGTCCGGTGCCTCTCGCTACCGCCAGTGGATGACGCACAAGCTCGGTACGTGGCACGACCAGTTCGGCACCTCGGGATGCGTCGGTTGCGGCCGGTGCATCGCCTGGTGCCCGGCCGGCATCGACATCACCGAGGAAGCAGCGGCCCTGGCCAGGACAGGCGGTGGACGACCATGACGATCCCCATGACGGAGCTCGACGCGCTGCCGCTGCTCGCCCGCCTCTCGCACACCCAACGTGCGGCGATCGCCGGTGTGAGCCGAATCGAGACCTACGACCAGGGCGTCCGGCTGTTCGACGAGGGCGGGCTCGCCGACCAGTGCTGGGTCGTGCTGTCCGGGTGCGTCACGATCGACACCGCGGTGCCCCAGAACGGCCGGATGGTGCTGCAGAGCGTCGGCGCGGGAGAACTGGTCGGCTGGTCGTGGCTCGTGCCGCCCTACCGGTGGCACTTCGGCGCGACGGTCGTGACACCGACCAGGGCCGCGGTCGTGGACACAGCGGAGTTGCGCCGGCTCGCTGACGACGACCCGGCACTGGGTTACCAGCTGTCGCTGATCCTGCTGGACGCGCTGCTGAACCGGTTGCAGGCCACCAGGATCCGCCTGCTCGACCTGTACCGGAACCCGTCGTGACTTCCTGGGTCCCGACTCCGTGCCGGGTGGTGGAGCGCACCGTCGAGACGCACGACTGCGTGACGTTGACGCTGCGGCCGGTCACCGGATCGCTGCCCGCGTTCCGCCCGGGTCAGTTCGCGATGCTCTACGCGCACGGCGTGGGCGAGATCCCGATCTCGGTGAGCGGCATACCCGCCGACGGCACGCTCGTGCACACCGTGCGCGCGGTCGGTGCGGTGAGCAGAGCGCTGCACGACGCCGCACCCGGCACGGTGATCGGGGTGCGGGGGCCGTTCGGCACGGCGTGGCGGCTCGACGGGGTCGAGGACCTGCTCGTGGTGGCGGGCGGGATCGGCCTCGCTCCCCTGCGGCCCGTGCTCGGGCACCCGAGCAGGCGCACGGTGCTCGTCGCGGGGGCCCGGACGCCGGAGGACCTGTTGTACGCCGGCGACCTGCTCGCCCTGTCCGATGTGGACGTGGTGCTGACCGTCGACCGCGGGGGCCACGACTGGCACGGCCGCGTCGGGTTCGTCACCGAGCCGCTCGCCTCGATCCCGCTCGACCCCGAGCGCACCACAGCGCTGTTGTGCGGTCCGGAGCCGATGATGCGCTTCTGCGCCAGGACGTTGCTCGGACGCGGCGTGCCCGCCGGGAACATCCAGGTGTCGCTGGAACGCAGCATGCAGTGCGGCATCGGCCTGTGCGGGCACTGCCAGCTCGGGCCGCTGCTGGTGTGCCGAGACGGACCTGTCACCGGTTACCCGGAGGCGGAACCGCTGCTGCTGGCGAAGGAGTTGTGATGCCCACGATCGCGGTGTGGAAGTTCACCTCGTGCGACGGTTGTCAGCTCACGTTGCTCGACTGCGAGGACGAACTGCTGCCGCTGGCGGATCAGGTGCACATCGCGCACTTCCTCGAGGTGACCGGTGCGAGCGAACCCGGCCCGTACGACATCTCGATCGTCGAGGGATCCGTCACCACGCCCGAGGAGGCCGAACGGATCCGGTGGATCAGAGAGCAGTCGGCCATGCTGGTCGTCGTCGGCGCGTGCGCCACCTCCGGCGGCGTCCAGGCCCTGCGGAACTTCGCGGACGTCGACGAGTTCCGCTCGATCGTCTACGCGAGTCCCGAGCACATCTCGGCGCTGGACACCTCCACCCCGATCTCCGCGCACGTCGCCGTGGACCACGAACTGCGCGGCTGCCCGATCGACAGGGGCCAGCTGCTGGAGGTGATCACGGCGTTGCTCGCCGGCCGGGCACCCGACCTGCCGGACACCAGCGTGTGCACCGACTGCAAACGCCGCGGCCTCACCTGCGTGATGGTCTCCCGCGGCACCCCGTGCCTCGGACCGGTCACCCACGCCGGCTGCGGTGCGCTGTGCCCGGCCGTCGACCGCGGCTGCTACGGCTGCTTCGGTCCGATGACCCGGCCCAACGCACCCGCGCTCGTGCCACTGCTGAAACGCACCGGGATGAGCGACGACGAGCTGGAACTCGTGTTCCGCACCTTCAACGCCAACGCGGAGTGGACATGACGCATCGCGCGAACCGCACGCTGCAGGTCGCCGGCCTCGCCAGGGTCGAGGGCGAGGGCGCGTTGCACGTGCGCACCACCGGCGGCCGGGTCGACGAGGTCCGGCTGGACATCTACGAGCCCCCGCGGTTCTTCGAGGCGTTCCTGCGCGGGCGGAACTTCCGCGAACCGCCCGACATCACCGCCCGCATCTGCGGCATCTGCCCCGTCGCCTACCAGATGAGCGCCTGCCAGGCGATCGAGGACGCGTGCGGGGTCCGGGTCGGCGGGCAGCTGCGGGCACTGCGCAGACTGCTGTACTGCGGCGAGTGGATCTCCAGTCACGCGTTGCACGTCTACCTGCTGCACGCACCGGACTTCCTCGGGTTCCCCGACGGGATCGCGCTCGCCGCCGCCGACCGGGCCACCGTCGAGCGCGGGCTCCGGCTCAAGAAGGCGGGCAACCGGATCATGGACCTGGTCGGCGGCCGCGCGATCCACCCGGTGAACGTGCGGGTCGGCGGCTTCTACCGCGTTCCCGCACCGGAGGAACTGCGTGGCCTCACCGGAACGCTGCGCGAAGCCCTGTACGACGCGCTGGCGACCGCGGAATGGGTCGCGGGGTTCGAGTTCCCCGACCTCGACGTACCGCACGACCTGCTGGCGCTGCGCGAGGACGACGGGTACCCGCTCGACCGCGGCACCCCGCACGTCAGCACCGGGATCGACTTCCCGGTGTCCGAGTTCGGCGACCACGTCGTCGAACACCAGGTTCCGCACTCCACCGCGCTGCACGCACGGCTGGACGACCGGGTCTTCCTCGTCGGCCCGCTCGCCCGGTACAGCCTCAACTCCGACCGCCTGTCCCTGATCGCACGGGAGGCCGCCGCCGCGGTGGGCCTGGGAACGGTGTGCCGCAACCCGTTCAAGAGCATCGTCGTGCGCGCCGTCGAGATCGTGTACGCGATCGAGGAGGCGCTGAGCATCATCGACTCGTACGAACGCCCGGAGGTGCCCTGCGTCGAGGTGCACCCGCGAGCGGGCACGGGACACGGCGCCACGGAAGCACCACGTGGGCTGCTCTACCACCGCTACGACCTCGGAGCGGACGGACGGGTCCTCGCCGCGGACATCGTGCCGCCCACGGCGCAGAACCAGACGGCGATCGAGGACGACGTCACCAGGGTGGTCCGCGCCCACCAGCACCTGGACGACCACGCGTTGCAGTCGCTGTGCGAGCAGACCATCCGCAACCACGACCCGTGCATCTCGTGCTCGGCGCACTTCCTCGACTTCAGCCGGGAGGGCACGTGAAGCACGTGGTGGTCGGGGTCGGCAACGAGTTCCGCCGCGACGACGGTGTCGGCCCCGCCGTGGCCCGCCTCCTCTCCGCCTCGGGTGTCCGCGCCGAGATCAGCGACGGCGACCCCGTCCGGCTGATGGAGGTCTGGGAGGACGCTGCCCTCGTCGTGGTCGTGGACGCCGTGCGCACGAAGGCGACCGCGCCTGGCCGGTGGTACCGCACGGCGTTGCCGCACACCATCCCCGCCGCCAGTTCCCACGGTTTCGGCGTGCCGGAGGCCGTGGCCCTCGCCGAGGCGCTCGACCGCAGGCCGGAACGCCTCGTGGTCTACGCGGTCGAGGTCGCGGACACCGGGTTCGGGACCCGGATGACCCCGGCGGTGGCACGCGCCGTCGGCCCCCTGGCCAGGGCCGTGCGCGACGAGATCACCTCCACCCCGGTGCCCCTGACCCCCGATTCGTGAACCCGCTCAGTTGTGCATCCTGAGCAGACGGCCGTGCAACTGGTCCCGCACGGCGTCCAGCGCCTCCTCGAAGGTGGCGGCCTCCGCCTTCGCGACCACCGGCGTGCCGTTGACGTCGAGGTTCACGTGGGCGGCGATCGTGCGGGGCCCCACCGCGGTGAGGCGCACGTGTGCGAAATCGGTCGGTTCGGGCGCGTACCGGGCCAGAGGAGCGATCCTGTCGTGGGCGTACCGCCTGGCCCTCGCCGCGATCCGGTCGTCCAGCTCGACCGCGACGTTGCCGATCTCCGCCGCGCCTGCGTGCTTCATCTGAACCTCCATGCGAAGTGATGACCGCACTCTCGCGCGCGCCGGACGGCACCGACAGGTCCGAAGGAGCCGGGTGCTCCGGGACCTGGGTCCCTGTCGCTGGATCCGTTCAGTCAGCACCGTGGAGGGCACACCGAGCTGAGGAGTGCGTCATGTCCCACGCCGACCTGTCGCTGGTCGACGCGTACTGGCGGGCCGCCAACTACCTGTCGGCGGGCCAGATCTACCTGATGGACAACCCGCTGCTGACCGAACCGCTGGCACCCGAACACATCAAGCCCCGGCTGCTGGGGCACTGGGGCACCACGCCCGGCCTGAACTTCGTCTACGCCCACCTCAACCGGATCATCCGCGAACGCGACCTCGACGTGCTGTTCCTCACCGGTCCCGGGCACGGCGGACCCGCGCTGCTCGCGAACACGTGGCTGGAGGGCACCTACAGCGAGACCTACCCGGACGTCCCGCGTGACGGCGAGGGGATGCGGAAGCTGTTCCGGCAGTTCTCCTTCCCCGGCGGGGTGCCGAGCCACGTGGCCCCCGAGGTGCCCGGCTCGATCCACGAGGGCGGCGAGCTCGGGTACTCGCTGGCGCATGCGTTCGGCGCCGCGTTCGACAACCCCGGCCTGATCGTGGCGTGCGTCGTGGGCGACGGCGAGGCGGAGACCGGGCCGCTCGCCGCCAGCTGGCACGTCAACAAGTTCCTCGACCCGATCAGCGACGGCGCGGTGCTGCCGATCCTGCACCTCAACGGCTACAAGATCGCCAACCCCAGCCTGCTGGCCCGCATCCCCCACGACGAGCTGGACTCGTTGCTGCGCGGCTACGGTTACGCGCCGTTCTACGTCCAGGGCGACGACCCGGACGACATGCACGCCCGCATGGCCGAGGTGCTGGACCAGGTAGTCGACGAGATCCACCGCGTCAAGCAGCGCACCGACCGGCCGAGGTGGCCGATGATCGTGCTGCGCAGCCCCAAGGGCTGGACCGGACCGTCCGAAGTGGACGGCGTGCCGATCGAGAACACCTGGCGCGCGCACCAGGTCCCTCTCGCCGGCGTGCGGGAGAACCCGGAGCACCTGCGGCAGCTGGAGTCGTGGCTGCGCAGCTACCTCCCGGGAGAGCTGTTCGACGGCGACGGCCGGCCACGCGCCGAGCTGTCCGAACTGGTGCCCCGCGGCGACCGGAGGATGGGTGCCACGCCGCACGCCAACGGCGGCCTGTTGTTGCGCGAGCTGAAGATGCCGGGCATCCGCGCGCACGCCGTCGAGGTCGTGAAGCAGGGCAGCACCCACTCCGAGCCGACCAGGGTGCTCGGCAGGCTGCTGCGCGACGTGATCACGCTGAACCAGGCCGACTTCCGGATCTTCGGACCGGACGAGACCGCCTCGAACCGGCTGGACGCGGTCTTCGAGGTGACCGGCAAGCAGTGGCAGGCCGAGACGTTGCCCGTCGACGAGCACCTGGTCCGCGACGGCCGGGTGGTCGAGGTGCTGTCCGAGCACCTCTGCCAGGGCATGCTGGAGGGCTACCTGCTGACCGGCAGGCACGGGCTGTTCAACTGCTACGAGGCCTTCATCCACATCGTCGACTCGATGTTCAACCAGCACGCGAAGTGGCTCAAGACGCACAAGAGGCTGGACTGGCGCAGGCCGATCGCGTCGCTCAACTACCTGCTGAGCTCGCACGTGTGGCGCCAGGACCACAACGGCTTCTCGCACCAGGACCCGGGATTCATCGACCACGTGATGAACAAGAAGGCCGAGGTGGTCCGCGTCTACCTGCCGCCGGACACCAACACCCTGCTCTCGGTCGCGGACCACTGCCTGCGCAGCAAGGACTACGTCAACGTCGTCGTGGCCGGCAAGAACGAGACGCCGGACTGGCTCGACATCGACGAGGCCGTCCTGCACTGCACCCGCGGCGCCGGAATCTGGGAGTGGGCGAGCAACGACGAGGACGAGCCGGACGTCGTGATGGCCTGCGCGGGCGACGCCCCGACCGTCGAGGTGATGGCGGCCGTGAAGCTGTTGCGCGAACACCTGCCCTCGCTGCGGGTGCGCGTGGTGAACGTGGTGGACCTGATGCGCCTGCAGCCCGACACCGAGCACCCGCACGGCATGCCCGACCGCGAGTTCGACGCCCTGTTCACCGCGGACCGCCCGGTGATCTTCGCGTACCACGGCTACCCGTGGCTCATCCACCGCCTGACCTACCGCCGCACCAACCACCACAACATCCACGTCCGCGGCTACAAGGAGGAAGGCACCACGACGACGCCGTTCGACATGCTCGTGCTCAACGACATGGACCGCTACCGGCTCGTCATCGACGTCATCGACCGGGTCCCCGGGCTCGGCCCGAAGGCCGCCCGGCTGCGCCAGCTCATGCAGGACCAGCGGACGCGGCACCACGCCTGGATCCGCGAGCACGGCGAGGACCTGCCCGAGGTCCGCGACTGGACCTGGCAGTGAGCAGCTCCGGACACGTGCTCGTCGTGAACGCGGGCTCCTCCAGCCTGAAGCTCACCGTGCTCGGCGAGGACGACAGCGTCCTCGCCGAGCACCACGCCGAGCGGTGGCACGGCGAGACCGACCCTCTCGAGCGGTTCCTCACCCGAGCCCCCGGGATCCGGGCCGTCGGCCACCGCGTCGTGCACGGCGGTCCCGGCTTCACCGGAGCGCAACGCATCGATGCGGGTGTTCGAGCCGCTCTGGAACAGCTGACCGGCCTGGCACCGCTGCACCAGCCACGGGCACTCGCCGGGATCGACGCCGTCACCGCGGTGCTCCCCCGCGTTCCCCAGGTCGCGTGCTTCGACACGGCCTTCCACGCGACCATGCCCGCGTTCGCCGCCACCTACGCCCTTCCCGCGCAGTGGCGGCGGGAGTGGGGCCTGAGGCGGTACGGCTTCCACGGGCTGTCCCACGCGTACGCGTCCCGCAAGGCCGCGGAGCTGGCCGGGATGGCGGACGCGCGGGTGGTCAGCTGCCACCTGGGCGCCGGCGCCTCGCTCGCGGCCGTGCGCGGAGGCCGCTCGGTCGACACCACCATGGGCTTCACCCCGCTGGCGGGACTGGTGATGGCGACCAGGAGCGGCGACGTCGACCCCGGCCTGCTGGTGTGGCTGCTCAGGGCCGGGGTGTCGCTCGACGAGCTCGAGGACGGCCTCGAACACCGGTCCGGCCTCGCGGGTCTGGCCGGTACCGGTGACATGCGCGACGTGCGCCGGGCCGCCGACGGCGGCGACCAGGACGCGGTCCTGGCGCTGGAGGTGTACGCGCACCGCCTCCGCCAGGCGATCAGCGCCATGACCACGTCGCTGGGCGGGATCGACGTGTTGGTGTTCACCGGCGGCGTCGGCGAGCACGACGCCGTGTTGCGCGACGACGTCGTGAACGGCCTGTCGTTCCTCGGCATCGAGCACGTGCACGTGGTGAGAGCCCGCGAGGACCTCGAGATCGCGAGTCAGACCCGCGCCGCGCTGGCCGGTTAGGCGATGTCACGTCGCCGCAGCCCGGCGAACCCCGCCGCGAGTCCCGCGACGACGACGGCCAGCAGCCACAGCAACGGCGTCGTGGTGATCGCGGATCCGGGCACCTTCGGCAGGTGTGCCCAGGGCGACAGGTCCATCAGCCACTGGTCGAAGCCGAACAGCGGACCGAGCTCGCCCAGCACCAGGAACACCGCGAGCGCGGACCAGCCGGCCACGACGAGGCGGGGCGCGAGACCGTACGCGGCGACGACGATGCCGACGAGCACCCAGGCGGCCGGGATCTGCACGAGCGCACCCGCGAGCACCTCTCCCACGGCGGACAGGTCCCCGGTCCGCGCGGCGTGCACCGTTCCGGCCGCCAGACCCGCGCTGACGAGCAGCACCACGACTCCCGCCAGCGCGACGACGACGTGGCTCGACGCCCAGCGCACCCTGCCGACCGGCGTGGCGAGCAGGGACTCGGCCCGCAGCTCCACCTCCTCGCCGTGCAGGCGCATCGCCGTCTGGAGCCCGTACGCGGCGGCGATCACCCCGAGGAAGCCGAACATGGCCGCGAACACCGCGTCGGTCAGCGCGTTCTCGCCTCCGAGTCTCCTGAACAGCTCCGCGGTCTGCGGGCTGCTGAGCGCGTCCCCGATGGTGCCCGCGACGCTGCCGACCAGAACGCCGTAGGCCACGAATCCGGCGGTCCACGCCAGCAGCGCGCCGCGGTGCAACCTCCACGCCAGCCCGAAGACACCGTTCAGTGTTCCGGTCGCGGGGCCGGGGCGGTCGGGCAGCACGCCCGCGCCCAGATCACGCCTGGCCACCACCAGGTGCGCGACGCCGGCGGCGATCACCGCGAAGCCGGCGGTGATCAGCAGCACCCACCACCGGTTGCCCGCGTACGGGCGGAACTGCTGCCCCCAGCCGAGTGGGGACAGCCACGACAACCAGCGCGGTCCCGCCACGTCGGCGGTGTCCCCGATCGCCCGGAACAGGAACACGACGCCGAGCGTCGCGACGGCGAGACCGACGGCGCCGCGAGACGTCGTCGCCACCTGCGCGGTGATCCCGGCGATCGCGGTGAAGGCGAGACCCACGCTCGCCCACGCCAGTCCGAAGACGAGCGACCCGGCCACGGGCAGACCCGCGCCGACCAGACCCGCCGCGGTCACCAGGCCGAGCAGGACGTTGGCGCCGGCGGCCACCGCCATCGCGGCCGCGAGCGGGGCGTGCCTGCCGACCGCGCCCGCTCCCAGGAGCTCGCGGCGACCGGTCTCCTCGTCCGAACGCGTGTGGCGCACGACGACGACGATCGAGAACACCGCCAGGAACATCGCACCGGTCGCCAGCGCCTTCAGCATCGCGAGCGCGCCGATCGACGTCGGGTCGTAGATCCTCCCGTACACCGCGACGAGCGCCGGCGTCCCGTTCATGGTCGTCGCCGCCGCGACGACGGAGTCCGCGGTGGGGAACATGCCCTCGGTGGCTGCGGCAGAGCCCACGGCGAGCAGCACGAAGACGCTCAGCCACGCGGGCAACAGCACGCGATCCCTGCGCAGTGCCAGCCGGATCAGCTCGCCGGTGCCGTTCACGCCGTCACCTCGTAGTGCCGCAGGAACAGCTCCTCCAGCGTGGGCGGCCGGCAGACGAGGTTGCGCACCCCCAGGGAGGTCAGGGCGCGCAGGACCTCGTCGAGGTGGTCCGTGTCCACGTGGCAGTGCAGCCGGGTGCCTTCGGCGCGGAACTCGTGCACCCCGGGCAGGGACGCGAGGCCGTCGGGCGACCGAGTGAGGTCCGCGGTGATCGAGGTGCGGGTGAGGTGCCGCAGTTCGTCCAGGGTCCCGGCCTCGACCGTCCTGCCCTGCCGGATGATGCTCACCCGGTCGCACACCTTCTCGACCTCGGCGAGCACGTGGCTGCTGAGCAGCACGGTCCGGCCCTCCCCCTTCTCCTCGCGGACGCAGTCCTCGAACACCGCCTGCATCAACGGGTCGAGGCCCGCGGTCGGTTCGTCGAGGACGAGCAGGTCGGCGTGGGAGGCGAGTGCCGCCACCAGTGCGACCTTCTGCCGGTTGCCCGACGAGTAGGCCCTGCCCTTCTTCGTGGGGTCCAGCTCGAAGCGGTCGAGCAGTTCGGCACGGCGCCTCAGATCGAGGCCACCGCGCAACCGGCCGATCAGGTCGATCACCTCGCCTCCGGTGAGGTTCGGCCAGAGCGTGATGTCACCGGGCACGTACGCCATGCGGCGGTGCAACGTGGCCAGGTCCTTCCAGGGATCACCGTCCAGCACGGTGACCTCCCCGGAATCGGCGTGCAGCAGCCCCAGGAGGATGCGCAGCGTCGTGGTCTTGCCCGCGCCGTTGGGACCGAGGAACCCGTGCACCTCGCCGGCGCGGACGGTCAGGTCGAGACCGTCGAGTGCGGTCGTCCGGCCGAACGCCTTGCGCAGGCCGGACACGGAGATCACTGCTGTCATGACTCGACGGTAGGGAGTCGCCGACGCTCCCCGGAGTGCCTTCGGGCATCGGCGTGGACCGGGCCTTGTCCCTGCCGGACGAGGACCTGAGGCCCTGTCCCGCCACCGCGGTCCGGTTCGAGGCTGGCGGGAGGAACACGACCTCAGGGAGTGGTGATGAAGCTCGACGAACTCATGACGAGGACGAAGGACTCGCTCGAGGCGAAGCGCGTCTACGCCGAGCCCTACGAGAAGGACGGGATCACTGTGATCGCGGCCGCCACCATCGCCGGTGGCTCCGGCGGGGGAACGGGCCGCGACGACAAGGGTCAGGAGGGCGAGGGCGGCGGTTTCGGGCTGAACGCCAAACCCACCGGCGCCTACGTGATCACCGGCGGCCAGGTCCGCTGGGTCCCGGCGGTCGACCTGAACCGGCTGGTCGCCACGGCCGGCGCGGTCGCCATCGCCGCCCTCTTCGTGGCGCTGCGCATCATCAGGGCGAAGGCCTCGCAATGAGGAGCACGCGGCTGTGGCTTCTCCTCGCCACCGTGCTGCTGGTGGTCACGGCGTGCGCGGCCGGTCCGAACACCGCGTCCGCTGTGGACGGTGTGCAGCTCGCCGGGTTCTGGAAGGGCGTGTGGCAGGGTTTCATCTACCCCGTCACGTTCTTCATCTCGCTCTTCACCGACGACGTGAGCATCTACGAGGTCCGCAACAACGGCAACTGGTACGACTTCGGCTTCGTCGTCGGGATCGGGCTGGTGCACACGGTCTTCGGCTCGCACCGGCACGTCTCGAACCGGCGGAAGAAGGCCTCCGCCGGTTCGGCGTCCTGAGTGGACGGTGCTTTCCTCACCCGTGCCAGGGACGAAAGACCCTGCGGCACGACCCGCTGAACCGGGCACGCTGGGTGACACACCCACCAGAGGAGCTGCTCATGAACTCCCCGTCCCGCATCGTCGTCGGCGTCGACGGATCGCCTTCCGCCAGGAACGCACTGGCCTGGGCGGTCGAGGAGGCCAGGCGGACCGGCGCGTCCGTGCTGGCGGTGTCCGTGTGTCAGCTGAGCAGTTCCGCCAGTCCGTTCGGCGACGCGCACCGCCACGAGCTCGCGGCGGCGATCGAGGCCCTCGGTGACTCCGCGAGCGGTGTGCACGTCGACCAGGAGGTGCCGCACGGCCAGGCGGGACCGGTGCTCGTCGAGCGTTCGGCGGACGCGGACCTCCTGGTCGTCGGCGATCACGGCTACCACCGGGCGGGCGTGCTGGTGATGAGCTCGGTCACGAGTTTCTGCCTGCGCCACGCCCGGTGTCCCGTGGTCGTCGTGCCGCTGGAAGGAGCACACCATGGCGGTCCTCTCATGCTCCGGCCTGAAACGCCGGTTCGGTGACGTGCCGGCCGTGGACGACGTGTCGTTCACGATCGCGGAAGGTGAGACCTACGGCCTGCTCGGTCCCAACGGCGCCGGCAAGACGACCACGATCTCGATGGTCACCGGTGTGCTGGAACGCGACGCGGGCGAGGTCGTCGTGGAGGGGATCGCCATGTCGACCCGCGCCACCGCCGCGAAGCGGCTCGTCGGGTACGTGCCACAGGAGCTCGCGCTGTACCCCGACCTGACCGGCCGGGAGAACCTCCGCTTCTTCGCGAGCCTCTACGGCGCCGGGCGGAAGCGGGTGGACCACGTCCTCGACGTGGTCGGGCTCGCCGAACGCGCCGACGACCTCGCCCGCGAGTACTCCGGCGGGATGAAGCGACGCCTCAACGTGGCGATCGGCCTTCTGCACGAACCCCGGTTGCTCGTGCTGGACGAGCCCACCGCCGGGGTCGATCCGCAGAGCCGCAACCAGATCATCGAGAACGTGCGCGCCCTCGCCGCCCAGGGCGTGGCGATCCTCTACACCACGCACTACATGGAGGAAGCCGAGAGGTTGTGCGACCGCGTCGGCATCATCGACTCCGGCCGCCTCGTCGCCGAAGGCGCCCGCCGCGAGCTCGTGGAGCGGCTGGGCGAACGCGACAGGATCTCGTTGCGGCTGGACGGCGACCTGGCGCACGCCACGTCCGCTCTCGGCGCGATGCGCGACGTCCAGGCGGTCGCGGCGCACGGGACAGGTCTGGAACTCGTGGTCGGCGATGCGAGCGAGTGCCTGCCGGCCGTGCTGTCGGCGATCTCCGCCGCCGGCAACGTCGTGCGGTCGGTCGAGGTGACCGAACCCGACCTGGAGACCGTTTTCCTGCACCTCACCGGCAAAGCGCTGCGGGAGTGAGTCCATGCGCCACGCACTGCTGATCGCCGCGCGCGACCTGCGCGAGCGGGCCCGCGACCGCACCCTCCACGTGCTCGCGATCGTGCTCCCGCTCGGTCTCGCCGGGATCTTCACGCTCATCCTCGGCGACATCAGCGGGGACAGCCCGATGTTCACCTTCGCCGTCGCCGACTCGGACGGAGGAGTCGTCGCGACGACCTTCACCGGAGAGGTCCTGGAACGGGCAGCGGCCTCGGGCGCGATCCGGTTGCGCACCGCGGCGTCGGAGCAGGAGGCCAGGACGCTGGTCGGCGACGGAACGGCCACCGCGGCGTTCCTGCTGCCCGAGGGGCTGACCGAGGCCGTCCGGACCGGTGGCGCCGCACGGATCGAGGTCGTCGGCAACGTCGACGCGCCGACCGGCACCGACATCGCCCGATCGCTCGCGCAGGCTTACGCGGACCGGCTCCTCGCGATCCGCACGGCGGTGGCCGCGACCGTCCGTTCGGGCGTGCCGACGCCCCCCGCGGAACTCGCGTCGGCGGCGGCGGCCGCGTTGCCGCAGGCGGCCGTCGTGGAGGACACGACCGGACGCCGTCAGCTCGACGCGAAGACGCAGTACGCGGCGGGCATGGCCGTCTTCTTCCTGTTCTTCGCCGTGCAACCGGGCGTCACGGGCCTGCTGGACGAACGCCGCGACGGCACGCTGGCCCGCCTGCTCGCGGCGCCCGTGCGGCGGACGTCGATCCTGGCCGGCAAGCTGCTGACCGGTGTGGTCGTCGGGCTGGTGAGCACGGCGTTGCTGGTCGTGGCCAGTTCGGTGCTGATGGGTGCGCGGTGGGGCCACCCGGCCGGTGTCGCGCTGCTGGTGGTGGCGGGTGTGCTCGCCGCGACCGGCGCGATGGCCGTGGTCGCGGCGATCGCGAGGACCTCGGAGCAGGCGGGCGGCTGGCAGGCCATCACGGCGATCGTCCTCGGGGCGCTGGGAGGAGCGTTCTTCCCGGTGTCGCAGGCGGGCGGGGTGCTGGACGCGATCAGCCTCGTCTCACCTCACCGCTGGTTCCTGCGGGGACTCGCCGACCTCGCCGGTGGTGACGTCGCGGCGGTGCTGCCCCCGGTCGCCGTCCTGTCGTTCTTCGCGGCCCTGACGGGCGGGCTCGCACTCCTGCTCTTCCGGAAGGTCGTGCGACCGTGAAGGTGCTGTCGATCGGCTGGACCAGCGTGCGCCGCGCGATGCGCGACCGCACAGGCCTCTTCTTCGTCGTGGCCCTGCCGCTGATGCTGGTCTTCATCATCGGTGCGGCGTTCGGCGGCGCGACGACGCCGGTGGTCGGCGTGGTGGGCGGCGCCGGTGCGCTGAGCGCCGAACCCGCGGTCCGCGTGCGCCACTTCCCGGACGAACCCGCGTTGCGCACGGCGGTGGAGCGCGGTGAGATCAGCGCCGGACTGGTGCGGGCCGGCGGCGCGACGCCGCGGCTCCTCCTCCGCGCCGATCGAACCGGTCAGCAGCTCAGGATGCTCGTGACCACCTCGCTGACCCGCGAGGCGAACCGCGTCGCGGCAGCCGGTTTCGTGGCGGAGCGGACCGGCACGGACCGTGACGCCGCACTGTCCGTTGTGGACTCGACGCGGGTGGAACCGGTCGAGGTGCGGGCCGGCACCACCGGCGAGGCGCTCTTCCCCCAGGGGTACTCGGGCTTCGACCTCGGCGCGGCGAACCAGCTGATCGTCTTCACCTTCCTGAACTCCCTGACGACCGCCGCGTTCCTCGTCGAGACGCGGTCGCTGGGCGTCACCCGCCGCATGCTCGCCACTCCCACCCCCTCGTCGGTCATCGTGGCCGGCGAGGCGTTCGGGCGGGTGTCGATCGCTCTGCTGCAGGGCCTGGTCGTGCTCGTGGGCTCCGCGTTGCTGTTCGGTGTCCGCTGGGGAGATCCCTGGGCGGCGGCGGCCCTGCTGTGCGCGTTCGCGCTCGTCTCCGGAGCCGCCGGCCTGCTCCTCGGGGCCGTCTGCCGCACGCAGCAGCAGACCGCGGGCGCCGGCATCCTGCTCGGCCTGGGCCTCGCCGCGTTCGGCGGGTGCATGGTGCCGCTCGAGTTCTTCGGTCCCACGCTGCGAAAAGTGGCGTTCGCGACTCCGCACGGCTGGGCCAATGACGGGTTCTCCGTGCTGAGCAGGCACGGCGGCGACGTGGTCGCCGTCGCACCGCACCTGGGTGTGCTGCTCGGGTTCGCGGCCGTGCTGTTCAGCCTGGGCGCCTGGCGGCTGCGTCGCGCCGTGACGCGGTGAGCAGCTCGGCGATCGCCCTGTCCAGGGCCTCGGCCAGCACGTCGACGTCCGCGGTGCTGTCGCGGTCGGCGGTGATGCCCACCGCGACTCTGTCGGTGTAGGACAGCACGGCGATCCCGGTCCGGATGCGGATCGCGATCGGCACGTACGGCAGGATCTCGACGATCGCGCGCCCCAGCACCCTCAGCGGCCTGCGCGGGCCCGGCACGTTCGTGGTCACCGTGACGATGCTGCGCTGCGGCATCATGCCGCCGAGCCGCACGCTCCAGGCCAGCGGCGCGAACGGCTCGTGCCGCGCCAGCTGAGCCAGGGTCTGGCCGGACTCGGCCTGGTGCCCGCCCTTCGCCTCCGTGAAGCGCTGGTGCACCAGGTCCAGCGCGTCCACCGCGTGGTCCGCCTCGACCGGGAGGAACGCGAGCCGCAGGCTCACCTGGTTGTCCAGCCTCCGGTCGCCGCGCACGGACACCGGCACCATGGCCCGGACGCTGTGCGGCGACGGCTCTTCACCGCGCTCCAGCAGCAGCGCCCGGTACGCCTGGGAGATCGCGGCCAGCACGACGTCGTTCACCGTGACGCCGAAAGACCGGCCGATCTCCTTCACCTCGGGCAACGAGGCCCGCACGACGCGGTACAGCCGCGGTGAGCCGATCTGCCCGAAGAGCGACGTCGCCCGCACCGGCAGCAACGACCACACCAGCGAGAGCATCCCGCCGAGGAGGTCGAGCGGCGCGCGAACCACGCTGGCCAGCAACGACATCAGGCTCTCCGGGCGCGCGGCGCCCGGAGGCTCCGGCGCAGGGGCGTCGCCGTACATCACGTCGTACAGCATGGTGCCGCTCACGCCGTCCGCCATGCAGTGGTGCACCTTGGCCAGGATCGCCCAACGCCCGTCCGCCAGGCCCTCCACGACCCAGTACTCCCACAGGGGTCGATCGCGGTCGAGCCGTTGCCCCATGACCCGCGCGACGAGCGCGCACAGCTCCGCGTCGCCGCCCGGTGCGGGCAGGGCCGTGCGCCGCACGTGGTAGTCGAGGTCGAACGACGGGTCGTCCTCCCACACCGGCGTGGCGAGGTCCAACGGCCGGCGAACGAGTTTCTGCCGTGCACGCGGCAGCACGGGAAGTTTCGAGCGCATCAGCCCGAGGAACTCGTCGTGACCCGGCGCCGGACCTTCGACGACGGCGACCGAGGCGATCGCGAGCGAGGCGTGCGGGTCGGCGTCCTCGACTTCCAGGAACGCGGCGTCCAACGGGCTGAGTCGGTCCATGCGTCGAGTCCAGCACCGGCGGTCTCGGTTGCCCAGCGCCCGGCGGCCCGCTTCACCGGAGCCTTTCGACCCCGCTTCGGCAGGACCTCGACGTTCACCCTGAGGACAACGCACTGCGGCGTTCCGCGTCAACGGGAGTGAGGTGAGCACGTGCCGCAGCCCGACGGGCGCGAACGCCCCGAACACCCGCTCCCGGCGCTCACCACCGCCGAGCAGCGAGATCACCGCGAGGTCCGGCAACCGGCCGTCCTGGAGGAGAAGACCTCAACGCCAGCGCAGGCACCGCCCGGACCGGCACGACGGACGCGGTCCGGCAGCGGTGGCGAACGCCTCAGCAGGTCCGGCATCTGCTGGTTCCCGCAGTCGGGCTCGTGCTCCCGTGGGTCGTGCTCGGGCGGTGGACGTGCGCGGTTCAGCTACGACCTGCCGTGGATCGGCTGGGTGACCGTGCTCGTCGTCTGGTGGCTCGCCCACCAGGCCGGCTTCTTCCACCACCGGGTGACCCGCCGCAGCGGGTGGGTGTTGCTCCTCTGCCGGCCGGCCGCGCTCGTGTTCTCCGGACTCCACCTCGCTTCCGTGATCGGTGTGCCCGGTGACCGGCTGTCCGACGCCGGCCCGCCGACGTTCGTCGTCGTGGCGCTGCTGGTGTTCCAGATCGGTTCGCCGTCGTGACCCGCCCGGTGGTCGGCACCGGAATGGCGCCGGCTCGCGTCGTCACGCCTCTGCTGTCACACCGCCAGAGATCGTCCACTTCGGACTGCGAAAGCTCATCAGGGGTGGCGGAGGTCCCTGACGCCGCGCGGTTCAGCTCTGCACGGTCGCCGACGGCTCCGGCACGCCCGCGAACCTCACCGGCACCGCCGTGGTCAGGACGATGTCGCCGTTCGCGGCGGACTCCTCCTGGAACAGGACCCAGCCGTCACCGCCGTTCGGCTGCGCGAAACCGATCCGGCCGCTGAACGGACGCGGCACATCACCCCCGCCGGTGACGAACCCGCGACCGATCTCCACCGCGCCCTTGCCGGTGAGCACCCGGACCGACACGGTTCCCTCGAACACGTGCGCCTTGCCGCTCACAGCTACCGGGGAGCGGACCACGTCACCGCCCTTGGGCGCGTCGACCTGGATCGCCTCCGCACGGGTGCCGGTCACCACCCATCGGTCGCCCGACCGCTGCAACGACACAACGGTCGGCAAGGTAGTGACCGGTCTGGTGTCGTCGTCCGGGTGCGCGGGGTAGCACGTGAGTTCCGCCTGGCCGTTGCCGGTGCGGCGGAACGGGCCGCCGAACACCACCCCCATGCCGGCGACCTGGACCAGGAACAGCCTCGCCTGTGCCACCGCGTCCGCCTCGTCGCCCAGTCCGGGGGCGGGCAGCTGCAGCCAGTGGTAGAACGCCGGCACGTCTCCGCCGAAGGAGTACACAGTGGACTTGACGGTGGGGAACTGCTTCAGCGTGGTGTCGAGCTCGGCGAGCAGAGCCGCGGAGCCGAAGCTGGAGCTCGCGTTGGGGACGGCGGCGCGGAAGTCCTGGAAGTCCGCGTAGGCGACACCGTCCGCGACCCGGACGCTCCGGAGGCTCCGTGCCGTCCCCGGTCCGAACATCGACCAGTGCCCGGTGCCCCGTTCGGCCTCGGTCGGGCCCGGCAGCAGCGCGTTCAGCGCCGCCGTGGCGACGGCCGCCGTCTTCGGCACCGAGCGCGGTACCGCGACCACCTCGCGCGGATCACCCGGTGCGCCGCGGTGGAAGTAGACGACCAGGTTCGTGGTCTCCCGGCTCGGCGAGGAAGGCGCCGGCGTCGCGGTGGTGGAGGTCGGGGCGGCGGGCTCGCTCCTGTCGCGCCGCGTCGTGATCACCACGGCCACGAGGGCCGCGACCACGAGAACGGCCGCGGTGGCCGCGATGACGATCCGGGTCCGGCGTGTCACGTCACGCCGCCGCGAACGACCGCAGAACGCGGACACCGGAGGTGGTGAGGACGGCAGGCGCGGACGCGCCGGCGGCCGCCTGCCGCGCCGGGCGGAAGAGTCCGCCGGAGAACAGCTCGACCGTGGCGGTGAAGTCGCACCACAGACCGTCGACGCTCAGGCTGGGGGTGCGCCCGCACACCAGCTCGCCACGTCCGTCAGCGATCGCCTGCAGCATCGCCCGGTGCCTCGCCGTGTAGCCGTTGATGGTCATGTCGCTCCCCTTCCTCCGCGTTTCCGGCGACTGAGCCGAGCCTGCCCTTCACCGCGGGCGTGACGCAGAACACAAGGTGGGTATCGGCGAGGGACCATTGCCGTGCGCGCGACGGACCTCGGGCCCTGCTCCCGCGACCCGCGGGGTCGGGACGCTGAGGTCATGAGAACCGGACTGCCCTCGGTGCCGCTGGGGCGCGTGCGCGGGATCGGCGTGGGCGCCCACTGGTCGACGATCGTCGCGGTGCTGGTGATGGCGCAGGTCGTCGCGGTCTCCGTGCTGCCCCGGGCGGCACCGGGACACCCGGCCTCCGCCTACTGGGTCGCGGGTGTGCTGGCCTCGCTCGCGTTCATGCTGTCGCTGCTGGCCCACGAGCTCGCGCACGCGCTGACCGCGCAACGCTTCGACATCACCGTGACGCGCATCGACCTGTGGCTGCTCGGCGGCGTGTCCCGGTTGTCCTCGCCCCCGCGTGCACCGCGCGCCGAGTTCCTGATCGCCGTCGCGGGTCCGGCCACCAGCGTGGTCGTCGGGGTGCTGGCCGGTGCCGCGGGCACCGTCCTCGCCGCGTGGGGCGCCCCCGCCCTGGTCGTCTCGCCCGTGCTGTGGCTGGCCGTCACCAACGGCGTCCTGGCCGTGTTCAACCTGGTGCCCGCGGCGCCGCTGGACGGCGGGCGGGTGCTCGCCGCCGCGGTGTGGTGGCGCACGGGTGACGAGCGCCGCGGCACCGCGGTGGCGGCCGTGGCGGGCAAGGCCTTCGGACTGGTGCTCGCCGCGGCCGGTCTCGCGCAGGTGTTCGCCGGCGCGGTGTCCGGCCTCTGGCTGGTGCTGCTCGGCGCCTACCTGGTGGTCAGCGGAGCGGCGGAGCAGTCCGCCGGCGAGGTTCGGCACCGCCTCGGTGGTCTGCTGGTGCGCGACGTCATGACGGCGGATCCGATGATCGCGCCGGGGTGGTGGACCGTGCGGGGCTTCCTGCGCGGTCTCGTCTCCGGGCCGCACCGGCGGGTCTTCCCCGTCGTGTCGTTCGACGGAACGGTCCTCGGCGTGGTCAGCCTCGCGGAGCTCGCGCGAGTGGACGACCCGCTCACCACGCGGATCTCGGACGCGTGCAGGGCACTGCCGGACGTACCGGTCGCCTCCCCGGAGGAGCCGCTGGTCGACCTGCTCGCCCGGACACCGCTCGGGCGGGGTCGCGACGTCGTGCTGGTGCTGCGCGGCCCGAACCTCGCCGGCGTCGTGGGACCCGAGGACGTGGCCTGGGCGCTGGAGCTGTCCCGGAGCGTGCCGATCGAACACCACGAGGTGACGTCATGAGGTTCACCGACCGCAGCCAGGCGGGCCGCCTGCTCGGTGGCCGGCTCGACCACCTCCGCGACCAGAACGCCGTCGTGCTCGCGGTACCGCGCGGCGGTGTCCCGGTCGCGGTGGAGGTGGCGATCGCCCTCGAAGCTCCGCTGGACGTCGTCGTCGTCCGCAAGCTGGGGCTGCCGTTCCAGCCCGACGTGGCCGCCGGCGCCATCGCTGAAGGCGGGGTGCGGGTGCTCGACCAGCGCGTGTCGCGGCTGTCCGGCCTGACCAGGTCCGAGCTCGCCGCCGTCGAACACGACCAGCGCCGGGAGCTGCTGCGCCGGCTCCGCCGCTTCCGCCGACTCCGCCCGGCGCCCTTGAAAGGACGCGTCGCGGTCATCGTCGACGACGGTGTCGCCACTGGCGCGTCGGCGCGCGCAGCCTGCCGGGTCGCCCGTGCCCACGGGGCGGCGCGGGTGGTCCTCGCGACACCGGTGTGCCCGGCGGACGTGGTCGGTCTCCTGCTTCAGGACGCCGACGAGGTCGTGGCGCTCACGACGCCTCCGGACTTCGACGCGGTCGGCCGGCACTACGACGACTTCCGCCAGGTCGGCGACGCGGAGATCGTCCACGCCCTCACCCCGGCCGCCGAGGGACCTCCTCCCCGGCGGCGCGTGACCCGGCAACGCTCGATCGAGATACCCGTCGGCAGGATCCGGCTCCAGGCGGACCTGGCGGTGCCCCAGCACCCCGTCTCGGTCGTGGTGTTCGCCCAGGCCGGGTCCAGCGCGAGGCACAGTTCGCGCGTCCGGTACCTCGCCGCCGAGCTCAACCGGGCCGGAGTGGCGACGGTGCTGGCGGGCCTGCTGACCCAGGAGGAGGAGCTCGACCGCGCCGCGGTGACCGACGTCACCCTGCTCGGTCACCGGCTGACCGCCGTGACGAGGTGGGCGAGGAGCGAGCCCGGCCACCGATCACTGCCCGTCGGGTGCTTCGGCACGGGGTTCGGAGCGGCTGCGGCTCTGCGGGCGGGAGCGGATCCGCGGGGCGGGCTCGCCGCCGTGCTCGGCCTGAGCGGTCACCTCGACCTCGCCGAGCCGTGGCTCGGTCGTGTCCGGCCACCGACCCTGCTCGTCGTCGGCAGCGGTGACGCGGCCGGCATCGCGGTGCACGAACGCCTGGTTCCACGACTTCGGTGCGAACACCGGTTCGTGGTGGTGCACCGGGCGAACGGGCGGTTCGACGAACCGGAGGCGCTCGACACCGTCTCCCGCCTCGCCCACGACTGGTTCACCGCCCACCTCACCTCGTCCGCACGGCCGAGCGCATGATCGCCGCGCTGTCGATGGGCGTCGAGGAGGAGTACCTGGTCGTCGACGCCGTGACCAGACGCCCGGTCGCCGCGGCCTCCTCGATCCTCGCGGGACTGTCCGAAGAGGACTTCCACCCCGAGTTCTCGGCCACGCAGGCCGAGTTCTCGACGAGGGTGTGCCTTGATCTCGGGTCACTGCGGCGCGAGCTCGACCGAGGCCGCACCTCGCTCGCGCTCGCGGCCCGGCACCACGGCGCACTCCTCGTCGCGAGCGGCACACCCCCGCTGGGCCGGCCCGGCCCACCACCAGTGGCCTCCAACGCCCGTTATCGGCACATGGCGGCGGTGTACGGCGCGCTGGTCGAGGACCAGGGTGTCTGCGGCTGCCACGTGCACGTCGGCGTGCCGGACCCGGACCACGCCATCCGCGCGAGCAACCACATCCGCCCGTGGCTCCCGGCCCTGCTCGTGCTGAGCGCCAACTCACCGTTCTCCGACGGCAGGGACACCCGGCACGCCAGCTGGCGCACGAGCATCTGGTCCCGGTGGCCCGTGTGCGGTGTACCGCCCCGCTTCCACAGCGCCGCCCACTACGAGGACCTCGTCGGACGGCTCGTCGACGCCGGGGTGATCATCGATCCGGAAATGGTCTACTACTACGTTCGCCCGTCACGCCACGCCCCGACCGTCGAGGTGCGGATCGCGGACGTCGCGCCGACGGTGGACGAAGCGCTTCTGCAGGCGGCGCTCACGCGGGCGCTCGTCAGCACCGCCCTGATCTCCTCCGCGGAGGAGCCGGCGCCGGATGCCGTGCTGCGCGCCGCCTGCTCCCGTGCGGCGCTGGCCGGCCTCAAGGGCCGGTGCCTCGATCCCGCGTCCGGCCGGCCCTGCACGGGGTGGGACCTGGTCGACCGGTTGGTGGCGCACGTGCGGCTCGCGCTGCGGGACGCCGGCGACCTCGGCTTCGTCGAACGACGTCTGTCGTGGCTGCGCAGGTGTGGCGGAGGCGCGACGCGACAACGGCGGGTCCTCGGTGAACGGGGCGACCTGGGCGCCGTCGTCGACCACCTCGCCGTCGTGCCGTCGGAGCGGCAGTGGCCGACGGCCCCGCACACATGACCGAAGGACACTGCTCGCGGCACGCGCCGCGGGACATCGTTGTGGGGGAAGGGAGAAACGTCATGACTGTCGAACACGAGGACAAGGTCCGCCTGCGGGGCGAGGCGCTCGCCGAGAAGGTCAGGCAGCTCATCCACGAGGGCAACGTCCGGCGTCTGATCATCAAGAACGACAAGGGGCACACCGTGATGGAGATCCCGGTGACCGCGGGTGTGGTCGCCGCGATCGCCGCGCCCGTCGTCACGGCGATCGGCGCCATCGCCGCGTTCGCGAGCGAGTGGTCGATCGTCGTGGAACGGCAGGGAGAGCAGCCGTGAAACCCGTGCGGCTGTGGGTCGGGCTGGTGCTGCTCGCGCTCGGCGTGTTCGGCATCCTCGACGCGGTCGACGTGCTCGAGTCGGGTGAGGTCATCGCGGCCTGGTGGCCCGTCGCCGTGGTGGTCCTCGGTCTCGTGGCGATGGCCGCGCAGCGCCGCGTGTCCGTCGGCCCCGTCGTGATCGCGGTGCTCGGCCTCGTGCTGCTCGCGAACACGCTCGACTGGACGAGCGGCGACCTGCTGGTGCCGTCGGTGCTCGCGGGCGTCGGGGTCGCCGTGCTCGTCGGCCTGCGCCGGCACCACGGCACCCGCACGCCGTTCGCGCTGTTCGGCGGTGCCAGCACCAAGGACCGCTCGAAGCACCTCCGGCACGCCGACGTGTCGGCCATCTTCGGTGGCGCGACGCTCGACCTGCGCGAGGCGCAGATCGACTCCACCGCCGACATCGAGGCGTTCGCGCTCTTCGGCGGCGTCGACGTCCTGGTCCCGCACGGCTGGCGGGTGTCGGTCGGCGGGCTGCCGTTCATGGGCGGCATCGACGACAAGACGGACAACGACGAGCGCAAGCTGCCCGAGGACGCGCCCCTGCTGACGGTGAACGGCACCGCGCTGTTCGGCGCCGTGGTGGTCTCGAACCAGCCGAAACCGTGACCGCCGCCCCGGGGAGGCGGCGACCGCGCGGATGACGGCGCGGCAGGTGGGGCGCTGTGGTCGCGGCACCGGCGAACACCGGTCCGTCCGCCCGCGTCACCGACCGGCTCGCCGAGGTCGCCGCCCGCCTCGGCGCCGGACGGTACCCGGTGCCGGAGCCGCTTCCCCGTGCCGGCACAGGCCTGGTGTGTCCCTTCAGGACATCACCTGACTCCACCCGCACCGAGCTGCCGGCACGACCTGCCGTCAGCCGCCGTCCGGCTTGCGGGTCAGCCCGGGAACGCGCAGGGCTCCACCACGACGGACCGCACCCCCAGCACGGTCCCACGAACGCGCCCCGACGTTGTCGCACAACAACCTGCTCGCCCTCGCGGCGAGGACCTCGTCCTGGGAGGTGAGCGCCCGCAGCAGGTCCTCCCGGCTCACCACACCGATCACGACGCCGTCGCACACCACCGGCAACGAGCGGTAGTGGTGGCCGAGCAACTGCCGGGCGACCTCGCCCACCGGCGCCTCGGTGTCCACCGCCACCACGAGCGGGGTCATCGCGTCCTCGACCCGCCTCGCCACCCGCCGGGCCCGCAGCTGTTCGCGCACCAGGCCCTCGCCGGACACCAGGCCGACCAGAGCGCCGTCCTCATCGACCACGGGCAGCGCGGCGAAGCCGTGCGCCGCCACAAGAGCCGCGGCCGCCTCGATCCTGGTCCGCCTCGTCACCGTCAGGGCGGGAGAGGACGTCACGTCGAAGGCCCGCACGCGACCACCTCCTCGGCTCCGCGGCCAGCGTCCCGCCTCACCGGGTGTGCCTCCACCGTCGAGTGGCCCTCGTCCCCGAGACGTTCGACTCTGCCCCGCCGCCTGCCCGCGACCGATTCTCGGAGCCATGACGTACGACGTGACGCTGACGGAGCTGGCATCCACGACCACCTGCCACCAACGGGTCCACACCACCGCGGCCGGAATCGCCGGTGCGGTCGGCAGAGGACTGCAGGAGCTGTACGAGTTCGCCGCGGACTGCTCGGCGACGCCGACCGGGCCACCGCAGCTCGCCCTTGCCGGTCCCCTCACCGACGGCGACGTCACGCTCGACCTCTACCTGCCGATCTCGGCCACTCCCGCGGCGCGGGGGCCGATCGACGTCGTGGTCCTGCCGGAAGGCCCGGCGGCGCAGACGTTCCACCACGGCCGCTACGAGGACATCCCGGCCGCGTACGAGGCCGTGTTCGCGTGGATCCGCGAACACGGCCGCCACCAGGCGGGCCCGCCCCGGGAGCTCTACCTCACCGGGCCGGACACCGCGACGAACCCTGCCGACTACCTCACCGAGGTGGTGGTCCCGTTGCGCCGGGACTGACCGGCGGACAACGCGGCCACCAGCATCACGACGAGACCCAGCAGGAGCAGCACGCCTCCGCCGACGAGCAGCCCGATCGACACCGGGCGCAGCGCGGGCACCTCGGCCTGCGCGGAGAGCCGGGTGTCCACGACCCGCGAGCGGTCGGCGTTCAGCACCACCGCGCTCCAGCTGCCCTGCTCCGCCCGCCAGGTCACCTGTCCCGTGCCGGACGACGCCCAGAACGTCTGGACCGCCGGGTCCGCGGGTGCGCCACCACCGCGGTGCCGGTACGTCGCCGCCGGCCCGGTCGTGGTCACCTCGTCGTGCTCCACACCCGACAGGTAGCGGTTGACGTCGTCGGTCCTGCCGATGCCGATGAACACGTCGTCGTCGGCCCTGAGCCGCACCTCACCGAGCCAGCCGTCCGCGAGCGCCCAGTCCGCGTCGGTCCAGCGCAGCTCGAGCGTGCCGAACTCCAGCGCGTACCCCTCACCGCGGAACGACTCCCGGCCGGTGCTGAGGAAGCCGGCCTGGTCGCGCTGCGTCGAATCCGCCCACAGGCCGAACCCACCGGCGCCGGCGACAGCGCCACCGGTCAGCAGCAACAGCGCCCCGATCACGACCGCGATGACGCGTCCCGCTGACCAGCCGCGGTGCCCGGGATCGGGCGGTGGTGACTGTTCGATCGTCGTCGCGCCCGGTTCGTCACCGCCGGAGTCGAACCTGAACGGCGGATAGGTGTCGGTCATCAGCCCGGCGTACGCCGCCACGCGCAGCGCCCACCGGTCCATGCCGAGCACGAAGTCGAACAGCCCCTTGGGGTACCGGCCGGTGAACAGCAGGGCCACGCCGGCGAACAGGGCCATCAGTCCGACGAGTCCCCCGCCGGAGTTGTAGATGATCTGCCCGGTCTGGTAGGCGATGTAGCTGCCCCCGCTGACGAAGACCCCGACGACGAGGTAGTGCGGGATCGCGAGCAACCACCACTTCACCAGCACCAGGCCGCGCGACAGGTGCTCGGGGTACTCGATGTCGAGCGTGGCCGGGTAGCCGGGCTCGGGTCCCAGGCTGAACGGCGGGTAGCGGTCGGTCGCGAGGGCGCCGTAGGTGTAGTACGCGACGCGCCAGGACCAGCGCAGCACCCCGACGTTGAAGTCGAACAGCACCCGCGGATAGCGGCCGGTGAACAGGATCGCGAAGAACGCGACGAGGCTGAACACGGCGAACCCGAGCCACAGGAAGGCGAGCACCAGGTAGTGCGGGATCGCGAGGAACCACTTCACCAGCCACAACCACCGGCTCAGGCCGGGGTCGAGCCGGGCGTGCACGTGCACCGGATAGCCGGTCGCCGCCGTGGTCATCGTCATCACCTCACGTCTCGTCGCTCGCCGAGTGCTCGTTCACCGGGATCACGACCACCGGCACGGACGAGTGCCGCACGCAGTGCATGCTGGTCGACCCCAGCACGATCTGGCGCAACCGGTGCCCGGTGTGCGAGGCGACCACCAGCAGCGCCGCGCCCTTCGACGCCTCCTCCAGCACCTCGGCCGCGTCACCGCGCAGGCTGCGCGGTTCGACCACCGGCCGGTCCACCCGTCCGGACAACGCCTTCTCCACCGCACCGGCCACGAGCGCTTCGGACTCGCGCAAGCGCTTCTGAGCACTCGTCTCGTCCCAGTCGACCAGAGGCTCGAAGTTCCACGCGTTCACCACGTGCAGCGGACGCTTGCGGTAGGTCGCCTCGTCCACCGCCCAGCGCAACGCCTGGTCGGATGCGGGCGTTCCGTCGACACCGACGACGATCGGCGCGTTCTCGGTGCTCATGGCAACTCCTCTTCGACACGGATCTGGATCTCCGGCGGATGCCGGAGCGTGTTGTGGACGGTGCAGTGGTTGGCGACCGCCTGCAGCGCGGCTTGCTGCGGTGCGGTGAGCGAGGTGTCGACGTGCACGGTGAGGTGGATCCTGGCCACCCTCGCGGGCCGGTCGATCGCCATCGCGTACTCGGCCTTCACGACGTGGCCTTTTCGCGAGAGTCCATGGCGGCGCAGGAACGTGCCGGTGTAGTGAGCGACGCACGTCGCGAGGGACGCCACGAACAGTTCGACCGGTGACAACGCCCGGTCGCTGTCAGGCTGGTCGGTGTGCAGTTCGTGGTCTCGCAGCCGGATGACGAACTCGTCGTCGCGGACGTGCCGGACTACCAGCCGGTGCAGCACGGGCTGGCGGTGAGCTGGTGTCATGACTCGGTCCTCCGCTGGTGAACGGATCTTTCGCGACGGCGTCCGCTACGGCGTTTTGACCACCACGACGGGGCAGGTGGCGTGGTGCACGCAGTAGGCGCTCACCGACCCCAGGAGCAGTTCGGAGACCGTGCCGCGCCCGCGGTTGCCCACGACGAGCATCCGCGCGTCCCTGGACATCTCGACGAGGAGCTTCTTCGCGTCGCCCTCGATGAGGATCCGGCGCACGTCCGCGTCCTCCGCGTCCGCCGTCGCGGCTTCGAGCACGGACCGGTTCTCGGCCTCCATGCTCGCGGGGTCGAGACCCGAGGCGACCGCGCGGGGGTTCGTCATCACGCCGTAGTCCATGTGCCACACGGAGATGGCGTCGAGGGAGCACCCCCACCGGCGTGCTTCCGCGGCGGCCCAGCGGAACGCGGCGGCACCGGCCGCCGACCCGTCGACGCCGACCACGATGGGGCGGAGTTCGTTGTCGCTCATGGTCTCAGCGTCTCGGTCCGGGCACGCTCCGGTCAGTGCCCGGGGACCTGGGTGGTCCGGGACCTTCGTCCGTCAGCAGGCCACCCGTGTGCCGCGCACGCCGGGCACCGTGCGCACTAAGGCTTCGACCACCTTGCGCTCCGCCTGGTCGGCGAACGTGCCGGACACGCTGACCTCCCCGTCCCGCACCGCGACCGTCCACCTGGGACCACCGCTGTACGCCCGCAACGTCGTCTCCACCCTGGCCGCCAGCACGGCGTCCGCCGGGGTGAGGATCCGGAGCAGGTCACTGCGGCTCACGACCCCGACGAGCACCTGCTCCTCCGTCACGATCGGCAGGCACCGCAGCCGCTTCGCCAGCATCGTCGCGGTGAGTTCCGCCGGCGAGGCCGTCGCGGACGCGCTGACCACGGAGCCGCGCATCACCTTCGACACCGGTGCCTGGGCCGTCTCCGGGGACATGCCCGCCAGCAGGAGGTCGGCTCCGGAGACGATCCCGACCAGCCTGCCGTCGTCGTCCACCACCGGCAGGGCGGAGAACCCGTGGTCGCCCAGCATCGCGCTCGCCGCGCGGACCGTGGTGCCGGGACTCACCGCGATCGCCGGGCTGGACATCACATCTGCAGCGTTCATGCCGTTGAGCGTGTGCCCCAGCTCCGGCTGTCCGGCAGAGCGGGAGGCCACGCGGGGGCAGTGACGTTGGACCCTGTCTCACCGCGCCGCGCGGACGATCGCCAGTGGACAGGGTGAGTGGTAAACGAGCGCCTGGCTGGTCGAGCCGATCAACATGCCCGCGAATCCGCCGTGCCCGTGGCTGCCGACGACCAGGAGCTGCGCCTCGGAACCGTGGCGCACGAGGGCTCGTGCGGGCCGGTCCCGCACCACGACGCGACGCACCTCGACGTCGGGGTACCTGTCCTGCCAGCCGGCGAGCCGCTGTGCGAGCAACCGGCGTGCGTCCTCCTCGACCTGCGCCCAGTCGACCGCCATCCGGGAGACGTTGTAGGCGCGGTCGAGGGTGAAGTCCTGAGTCGTCATGACCGCCGTCAGCACCGCGCCGCGCAGGGAGGCCGCCTCGAACGCGAACGCCACGGCCGCCTCGCTGGTCGGTGACCCGTCGACACCCACGACCACGGGACCTCCAGGTGTCTGCGTGCCACGCACGACGACCACCGGGCTGTGCCCGTGGGCCGCCAGCGCCACCGCCGTGGAGCCGACGAGAAGCCCCGTGACGGTGCCGAGCCCGCGGGACCCGACCACGACGAGCCGTGCCTCCTTCGACTCCTCAACGAGCAGACCTCCCGCGCCGCAGCAGAACACCTCGGTCGTGATCTCCACGTCGGGTGCTGTCGCGCGCGCGGCCGCGGCGGCCTCGGTCAGCCAGTCGCGAGCCTGCTGTTCGACGGCATGGCGAGCCTCGGGGCCGGTGATCACCATCTCCGGGTAGCCGCTGGTGGGCAGCATGTACCCGTGCACCAGCCGCAACGGCAGGTGGTGCCGGGCGCACTCGGCCGCGGCCCAGCTGACGGCGGCGAGCGCCGAGGCGGAGCCGTCGACGCCCGCGACGACCGGTGCGGACGGTGATCTCATGTCGTCACCCGCGGAAGTTCCTCGCATGCCGTCCACGATTCGCCCCTGTGCCGACGCCCCGGCAGGGCGGACGTGCCCAGGCCGCGCGGGCCCTTCGGCCCTCCTGCCCGCCCGTGCCGACCGCGAGTCTCGGCGTGTCGAGTTCGCGACCCGAGGAGCGTTCGATGCGCTGGTACGACACGCCCGACTGGGAGGGCTTCATGGCCGCCGTGCTCATGCTGCTGCTGTGGGCCGCCCTCACCGCCGCGGCGACGATCATCGTGACGTGGTGGCACGAGACGCACCACCGGCACTGGAGGTAAGACGGCGCCGCGCGGCCGCGAGGTACGTCGCCGCCGGCATGCCCGCGAAGAGCCGCATCTCCTGCGACAGCGTGGTTTCCTCGTCGAGGAACCGCAGCGCGGGTTCCGCCGTGCGAAAGCGGAACAGGGCGGCGAACGCGCGTTCGAGCTGCACCGGCTCGCGGGTGACGACGTCGAGCAGCACGGAGTCCAGCAGGGGGAACCGCCCCGGCGCCCGCGGCAGGTCGAAAGGATGGCCGTGCCGGCTCATCGACCAGGCGATCGCGGCGCTGTCCCGTTGCACGCGCTGGTAGGCGAATCCGGTGGACGCCTTCAGCATGCCGCCCCGCGCTCCGATCGTGAGCACGTGCCCGTGTGCGCGGGGAGGCTGCGCCGCGCACAGCGGCAGCACCGCGTGCTCCTCCCGCTCGACCTCGTACCCGGTGGCACCCGCGACCTCCGCGAGGTACTCGGCGAGCGCCTCCCGCTGTGCCGTCTCGTCCTGCGCGGCTCCCGGTGCGACGAACGCCGTGTGCTCGACCAGCGCGTGATGAGTGTCTTCGGGCAGCACGTAGACGAAGCTCGCCCCGTGCGTCTGGGACGTGCGGAAGTCGAACAACGTGGGGATCTCCGCGTCGAACACACCCCGTTCGCTCGAGACCCGCCAGCCGCGGAAGACGAGCTGGGCGTCGAGGGGCGGCGTCTCGCCGGGCCCGACCACGCTGTCGAACACCCAGCGAGCGCGCACGAACCGGCCGTCCACGACGAGGCCGCCGTCGGTGAACCCGTCGACGTGCCCGCGCTGACGGGTGAAGCCCGGCAGCGGATCGGTGTACCGGTGGACGACTTCGGCGAGGTCCCGTCCCCGCACGACGCGGTACCGGTACCGCCCCAGCGGCAGCACGGTGGTCCGGCCGCCCGCGTGCACCCGGATCTTGTCGAACCACCGGTGTGCGGCGGCGTCGAGCATGCCGGCTCCCGCGCTCCAGGACGCCCACGCCCCGTCCTCGACCGGGCGGGAGCCGTCGTCGACGACGACCACGGGATGCCGGTGGTCCGCGACGGCGAGGTGCGCCGCGAGGCTCAGCCCGCTCATCCCCCCCGCCGGCGATCACGATGCGCGTCATGCCCCCACTCTCACCACCGCCGCGCGGCAGGGGGAACGGCTTGGGGACCCCGGAACCGAGGACCTTCGTCCCTGTGACCGGCCCGGCCACCCGACCATCGTGGGGCGATGAGCACCAAGCTGACGACCGGCGTGTGGCGGGCGTGGTTCGTCTGGGTCACCGCCGGGGAGTTCACCGGTTTCCTAGCGCCTGCCATCACGGGCGCGTTGACGTCCTCAGGACCCGTGCTGGTTCTCGCGGGAGGGATCGAGGGCGCGGTGCTCGGTGCGGCGCAGTGTCTCGCCCTCCGCCGCATCATCCCCAGGCTGAGCTCGCGGGACTGGATCGCGGTCACCGCGCTGGGCGCCGTGTTCGCCTGGTCGGTCGCGATGCTCGCCGTCCATTATGGACAGCCGCTCGGCACACTGCCCCTCGCCGTGCTGCTTCCGCTGGCCGCGGTCGCGGGCATGGGGGTCCTGCTGTCGATCGGTGTCGGGCAGTGGTTCGTGCTGCGCCGCCACGCCGACCACGCGTTCCGGTGGGTGTGGGCCACGGGGATCGGGTGGTGCGCGGGGCTGGTCGTGTTCACCGCCTTCACCACTCCCCTGTGGCAGCCCGGTGAACCCACCGCGCTCGTCCTGCTCGTCGGTGCCGCCGGAGGCCTGCTGATGGCCGCCACGATGTCCGCGATCACCGGCGCCGCCCTCGTGCACCTGCTGGGCAAGCCCTGACGGGGCCGGGACCATGGTCCCGGGCCCGTCACCCCCCACGGCCCCTGTCCCCCGCGTCCCGGCGGGACGACCGTGGAGGTATGAGACCTGGCACCGTGATCGAGGCACCCGCGCAAGACTTCGCCTGGCGAGGCTTCCGCGCGGGACACTGGCGCGACGCGATCGACGTCCGCGACTTCATCCAGGCCAACTACTCGCCCTACGACGGTGACGCCGCGTTCCTGACCGGCCCGACGCCGCGCACGACCGCGGTGTGGAACCGGCTCACCGGAATGTTCGCCGAGGAACGCGCCCGCGGCGTCCACGACGTCGACGCGCACACCCCGTCGTCCATCACGGCCCACGCACCGGGCTACATCGACCGCGAGCACGAGCTCGTCGTGGGGTTGCAGACCGACGCGCCGCTCAAGCGCGCGATCATGCCCCAAGGCGGGCTGCGCATCGTGGAGTCGGGCCTCAAGACGTATGGCTACGAGCTCGACCCGCAGGTCCGGGAGATCTTCACCCGGTACCGCAAGACGCACAACGACGGCGTGTTCGACGCCTACACCGCCGAGATCCTGCGCGCCAGGAAGGCCGGCATCATCACCGGACTCCCCGATGCCTACGGCCGCGGCCGGATCATCGGCGACTACCGCCGCGTCCCGCTCTACGGCGTCGACAGGCTGATCGAGGCGAAGAGGGACGAACGCGCCGCGCTCGACGAGCTCTGGTCGACCGAGGACGTCATCCGGGAGCGCGAGGAACTCGCCGAGCAGATCCGCGCACTCGGGGAACTGCGGCAGATGGCCGCCTCCTACGGTTACGACATCTCGGGACCGGCCGGCACCGGCCGCGAAGCCTTGCAGTGGCTGTACTTCGCCTACCTCGCCGCCGTGAAGGAGCAGAACGGCGCCGCGATGTCGCTCGGCCGGACCTCGACGTTCCTCGACGTGTACCTCCAGCGCGACCTCGACGAGGGCCGGCTCACCGAGCGCGAGGCCCAGGAGCTCGTCGACGACCTCGTGATCAAGCTGCGCATCGTCCGGTTCCTGCGCACGCCCGAGTACGACCAGCTGTTCTCCGGTGATCCCACCTGGGTCACCGAGTCCATCGGCGGCATGGGATCCGACGGCCGCCCGCTCGTCACCCGCACCAGCTTCCGGTTCCTGCAGACCCTGTACAACCTGGGTCCCGCTCCCGAGCCCAACCTGACCGTGCTCTGGTCGCCGCGCCTGCCGGAGGGCTTCAAGCGGTTCTGCGCGAAGGTCTCCATCGACACCAGCTCCATCCAGTACGAGAACGACGAACTGATCCGGCCGAGGTTCAGCGACGACACCGCCATCGCCTGCTGCGTCTCCGCGATGCGCGTCGGCGAGCAGATGCAGCTGTTCGGTGCCCGCGTCAACCTGGCCAAGGCCCTGCTGTACGCCGTCAACGGCGGCCGGGACGAGATCTCCGGCGTCCAGGTGACACCGCCCTTCCCGCCGATCACCTCCGAGTACCTCGACTACGACGAGGTCCGCGCCGCGTTCGACAGGACGACCGACTGGCTGGCGAAGACCTACGTGGAGGCGCTGAACATCATCCACGCGATGCACGACAAGTACGCCTACGAACGCATCGAGATGGCGCTGCACGACCACCCCGTCGAGCGCCTGCTGGGCTGCGGCATCGCCGGCCTCTCGGTCGTCGCCGACAGCCTCTCCGCCATCCGGCACGCGCGGGTGCGGGTGGTCCGCGACGAGTCCGGCCTGGCGGTCGACTACGTCGTCGAGGGCGATTTCCCGAAGTACGGCAACAACGACGACCGGGCCGACGCGATCGCCGTCGACCTCGTCGAGAGCTTCATGAGCAAGGTGCGCCGCCACCCCGCCCACCGGGGCGCCGTGCACACCCAGTCCGTCCTGACCATCACCTCGAACGTGGTCTACGGCAAGCACACCGGCAACACCCCCGACGGCCGCCGCGCCGGCGAACCGTTCGCCCCCGGCGCCAACCCGATGAACGGCCGGGACAGGCACGGCCTCGTCGCCGCCGCCCTGTCCGTCGCCAAACTCCCCTACGACCAGGCGCAGGACGGCATCTCGCTCACCGCCAGCATCACCCCCACCGGTCTCGGCCGCACCCCCGACGAACAGGTGACCAACCTGGTCGGTGTGCTGGACGCGTACACCGACGCGGGCGGGTTCCACCTCAACGCCAACGTGCTCGACCGGGAGACGCTCCTCGACGCCATGGCCCACCCCGAGAACCACCCGCAGCTGACCATCCGCGTCTCGGGTTACGCGGTGAACTTCGTCCGCCTCACGCCCGAGCAGCAACGCGACGTCATCAACCGCACCTTCCACGAGTCGCTGTGATCGCCACCGGTTCAGTCCACTCGTGGGACGTCGCCACCGCGGTCGACGGACCTGGCACCCGCTTCGTGCTCTTCCTGAGCGGGTGCCCGCTGCGGTGCCTGTACTGCCACAACCCCGACACCTGGCACATGCGCGACGGCCACCGCACGACCGTCGACGAGGTGGCGGGCGAGATGGCGAAGTTCCGCAGGTTCATCGAGGTGGCCGGTGGCGGCATGACCATCAGCGGCGGAGAACCGTTGCTGCAACCGGACTTCACGGCGTCTGTCCTGCGCCGTGCCAAGGAGCTCGGCCTGCACACCGCGCTCGACACCTCGGGCTTCCTGGGTGCACGAGCGACCGACGAGCTCCTCGCCGACACCGACCTCGTGCTGCTGGACATCAAGTCCTGGGACCCGGTCACCTACCGGCGCGTGACCGGCGGTGAGGTCGCCCCGACGCTGGAGTTCGCACGCAGGCTGTCGGCGATGCGCAAGCCGATGTGGATCCGGTTCGTGCTCGTTCCCGGACACACAGACGCGGTGGACAACGTCGAAGGCATCGCATCCTTCGTGAGCACCCTCGACACCGTCGAGCGCGTGGAGGTCCTCCCCTTCCACAAGCTCGGTGCGCCGAAGTACGCCGCGCTGGGAATCCCGTTCCCGCTCGACGACGTGCCCACGCCCGATGCCGTGCTGCTGGAGCGAGTTCGCCGTCAGTTCTCCGACCGAGGGCTGCGCACGCACTGACGCCGCCGAGGAGCGTTTCGATGATCGACCGGACCAGCCCCGCCGACGTGATGTCGCTCGCCTCGGGCATGCAGGTGGGCGCGGTCCTGGTGCTGCAACGCGATCCCGGCGACGTCGAATCCCTGCTCGCCCAGCGCGTCCCGTCTGTGCCCCGGCTGCGCCGACGACTGGTCGCGACTCCGTTCGGAGGCGGTCGCCCCATCTGGGTCGACGACGCCGGGTTCGACATCACCGGACACGTGCACCGCGTGGTCTGCCCGGCTCCCGGCGACGAGGCCGCCCTGCTGGACATCGCCTCCTCGCTCGTGATTCGTCCCCTCCCGCACTCGGCTCCGCTCTGGTCCGCGACGATCGTCACCGGACTGGCGGAGGACCGAGCGGCGTTGGTCGTGGTCTTCCACCACGTGTTGTCCGACGGCATCGGCGGGCTCGCCGTGCTGGCGAACCTGGTCGACGGATCACCGGCCATCGAGGCCGAACCCTTTCCAGCACCCGCGCCGTCCCGCCACGATCTCGTGAAGGACGCATGGGCGGCCCGACTCACATCCCCCGCGCACTTTTCGCTCGCGGGTTTTCGGTGGCCCTCACGCGGCGCACGCTGTTCCCTGAACCAGCCGATCGGGCCACGCAGACGGCAGACCATCGCCCGGACCAGCGTCTCCCGCTTGCGCACCGCCGCACACCGCTGCGGTGGCACGGTCAACGACGCCCTGCTCAGCTCGGTCACGGGTGCCCTGGGCACGGTCCTGGCCGAGCGAGGGGAGCACGTCGACGACCTGGTGGTCTCCGTCCCCGTGTCGACGCGGCGATCCACGACGGCCGCGCACCTCGGCAACAGCACTGGCGTCATGCCCGTCGCACTGCCGACCGGCGGCGACACCTGGTCGCGGCTGACCCGCATCGCTGCCACGACCAGGTCGCACAAGAAGACGGCCACCCCGGTGACGCCCGTCTTCCGGCTGTTGCAGGGCCTCGGGATCGCGGACTGGTTCATGAACCACCAGCACATGGTGAACACCGTCGTGACCAACGTGCACGGCCCTGATCGTCCCGTGCGGCTGGGTGGTGTGCCTGTCGTCGGGCTGATCCCGTTGTCCGCCACCACGGGCAACGTGACCGTGGCGTTCGCGGCCCTGTCCTACGCCGGCACGTTCACCGTCACCGTGGTCGCCGACCCCGATCGCACACCCGACCTGGCGGCGATCACCGAGGCGCTGCAGGCCGAACTGGACCTGCTCGGCTGAATCCCGCAGGCTGGATCTGCGACTCTGCCCTTCCACGAGGATCAACCAGGCATCGCGAACGTGTTCATCACCCGTGCTCCCACGATGCTCCACCTGGGAACGTCACCTGAGACCCGCGGCGGACGTGCTGTACCGCCAGAACGCGGCGACGTCCCCGGGCTTCTCCGCGGTGGTGGGCAGCACGTGCGCCGGACGCTCCCGGCGGTCGTGCCAGAAGCGTCCGGCGCGCGGAGCGGGTGTCGCCGCGGCGAGCCAGACGACGGTGTCCGCGCCCTCTTCCGGTGTGCGCAGGAACGCCCTGGTCAGTCGGTGGAACCCCGGTAGCGAGCCGGCGACGCCCGGTGTGTCGGCCCAGCCGGGGTGCATGCCGTGCACCGCGATCCCGTCGGACGCGTAGCGCTCGGTCAGCAGCGGGACGAGCGTGACCTGCATGCGTTTCGTGCGCGCGTAGGCCGTCGCGCCCTTATAGGTGCCCTGGCGGTACTCGGGGTCGTCGGCGTACAGGCGTTGCGTGTACATGCCTCCCGAGGAGACGAACACGACGCGCGCGTCCGGGGAAGCTGCGAGCTGCGGGCGCAGCAGGTCGGTCAGCAGCAACGGACCCAGCACGTGCGTGGCGAACGTCAGCTCGTGGCCGTCCGGGGTGACCGTGCGTTCCTTCGGCAGGACTCCGGCGTTGTGCACCAGGACGTCCAGTCGGTCGATCTCCGCGGCGAACCGCCGCACGGACTCCGGGCTCGACACGTCGCAGTGCCGGACTTCGACCGTGGCACCGGGTACCTCGGCCACGATCTCCCGGCGCGCGGTCTCGCCCTTGCGTTCGTCGCGCACGGCCAGCACGACGTCCGCGCCGAGACGGGCGAGGCCCAGCGCCGTCGCCTTGCCGATGCCGCTGCCGGCGCCGGTCACGACGGCTGTGCGGCCGCGCAGTGCGCCGGACGGCAGGTCGGTCCAACTCTTCTCGCGCAGCCAGTAGCCCCACTTCGAGTAGCCGGGAACGACGAGCCGGTCCGCGATGGTGTCGAGCACGCTCACCTCCGGTGTTCGTCAGCCGAAGCGCAGCGGTTTCCTCGCGGGCTCCTCCAGCACGCGTGACGCGAGCCACGCCAGGCCGTCGGCCGTGGCGGCCGGGGTGCCCGTCGGCTGGACCACGTGGCTGAGGACCGTGCGGGTCATGAGGTCGATCAGCACCTCGACCTGCTCGCCGCTCAGGCCCGTGCGGTAGGCCTCGACCCGTGCCGTGAGCATCGCCTTGACCTCGGTGAGCAGGGTTTCGGCCTGGGTGGTCAGCAGCGGCACGAGTTCGGTGTCGGCGCCGTGCGTCGCGGAGGCGATCGCGCGGACCAGGAGGTTGCCGCGGGCGAGGTCGAGGACGTCCCGGACGGCGTCGTGGATCGCCTCGACCAGGTCACCGGGGTGGCGGTCGAAGGCGGTGCCGATGGCCGTCAGGAACCGGCCGAGCTCGTGCGCGAGCATCGCGTCGGCGAGGGAGTTCTTGGAGCCGATCTCGTTGTAGACGGTCTGGCGGCTGACCCCGGCCTGCTCGGCGAGCCGCGTCATGGTGACCGCGGCCCAGCCGTCGCGGGCGGTCATCTCGATCGCCACGTCGATGATCGGCCGCCTGCCGGAGGCCGCTGCCGCAGAAGTCCCGCCCATGTCCTGATCCTAGGTCGTGCGCGACGCCGCCTACGCCGACGTCACACGGCCCGGCGCGACGAAGTCGATCTTCTCGCGCACCCCGCAGTCGGGGCAGCACCACGAGTCCGGGATGGCCGACCACGGCGTCCCGGCGGGGAAGCCCTCGCGCGGGTCGCCGGTGCTCTCGTCGTAGACGTACCCGCAGCCCGGGCACATGCCGCCCGCGGTCGCGTCACCCCGGCTGTCCGCGACGACGACCTCACCGGCGTCGGTGCCGCCGTAGCGGGCGAGGACGTCTTCCCGCTTGCCCGGCTGGATGTTGGCGCGGCCGATGTCGCCGCCGAAGTGCGCCTGCACGCGCGGGTCCATCACGCGCCGCCACAGCGGGGGCACCAGGGCGAGCAGGATCATGCCCGCGTACCCGGTCGGCAGCACCGGGGACTCGGCGAAGTCGCGCAGCGTCTGGTAGCGCCGGGTCGGGTTGGCGTGGTGGTCGCTGTGCCGCTGCAGGTGGTAGAGCAGCACGTTCGTGGCGATGTTGTTGGAGTTCCAGCTGTGGCTCGGGTCCACGCGCTCGTAGCGCCTGCGGCCCGGAGCGCCGACCATCTGCCGCAACATCCCGTAGTGCTCCATGTAGTTGACGACCTCCAGGAGCGAGAAGCCGATGACCGCCTGGATGAGCAGGTACGGCACGATGCCGACGCCCAGCCACACGATCATCGCCGCCCACAGCACCGCCGACATCAGCCACGCGTTGAGCACGTCGTTGCCCAGCCGGTACGGGTGCCGGTCGCGACGCCCGTACCGCTTGCGTTCGAGCCGCCACGCCGACTTGACCGAGCCGAACACCGTGCGCGGCCAGAAGCGGTAGAAGCTCTCGCCCACGCGGCTGCTCGCCGGGTCCTCCGGGGTGGCGACCCGCACGTGGTGGCCGCGGTTGTGCTCGATGTAGAAGTGGCCGTAGAAGCTCTGCGCGAGCGCGATCTTCGACAGCCACCGCTCGTGGCTCTCCTTCTTGTGCCCCAGTTCGTGCGCGGTGTTGATGCCGATGCCGCCGATGCACCCGATCGACACCGCGAGGCCGATCTTGTCCACGACGGACAGGTCACCGCGGGCGATGAACCAGAACGCCACCACGAACCCGACGTACTGGATCGGCAGGTACAGGTAGGTGATCCAGCGGTAGTAGCGGTCGTTCTCCAGCCGTTCGATCACGTCGTCGGGCGGGTTGCTCCGGTCGAGGCCCGCGACCAGGTCGATCGCCGGGACGATCAGCAGGACCACGACCGGGCCGATCCAGAACCACACGCCCCAGCCCGTGACGGCGTGCATCCCGATCGCCAGGAACGCCAGGGACGGCACGACCAGTCCCAGCAGCCACAGGTACCGCTTGCCGTCCGTCCACTGCTCGGTTGAGCCGACGGGCACCGTTGCCTTCATGTCGCTCTCCTCCGGGAGGTTGACAGAAAGGTAGGGGATGTAAAGCCCGTTTGACAATAGGCCCCTAGATGTAAACCCAGAGGACCCGGTCGCGCCTGCGGTGGGCGACCGCCACGACGGTCAGGGTCACGGCCACGTCACCGAGCACGGCCTCCAGCGCCGCGGAGATGTCGCGCACGGTCCGCTGCGGCGAACTGCCGCGCCACACCACGACCTCGGCGTGGACCTCCTCGTCGGCGAACAGCTCGACGCTGTGCACCGCCGGGTGGCACAGGACGGTCTGCTCGACGAGCGACAACCGTTCGTCCTCGGACAGCGGCGTGCGCAACTGGACGACTCGGTGGCGGCAGCTGGACAACGGAACTCCTCGATCAGCGCGGACGGCTTCGGTCCGAAGAGCACGCGAGATCCGGAAATGTCACGCACGTTCACCGAATCGGGGTACAACGCCCCGCAGCCGCAGGTAGGCGAGCAACGGCTGGGAGTGGCTGTGCAGGTTCGCGACGGGGTACGCCTGCATCGCCGTGCCGAACTCCGGCAACGCCCACGTCTCGCCGGGCCGGTCGCTGTCCGGTGCGAGGTAGCAGTCGGGGCCGGACAGCGTGCCGGTCCACACGTCCGGATACGCGGCCGTGTGCGCGTGCAGCGTCATGCGTCGCCACTCGTCCCAAGCCAGGTCCTCGTCGTGCAGGGACGCCGCCCAGACCAGCGTCATGTTCACCGAGAACCACACCTGGCCCTGCGCGCCGGCGGGAGAGGGCCAGCGGTGGCGGGCGCCCAGCGGTGACCCGGCGCGGCACGTCTCGTCGATGGTGGTGAGCAACGCGCGTGCCTGGTCCGGAGTCGCTGCGCCGCAGAGGATCGCCCACGGCTGCACCTCCAGCCACAGGTCGTTCTCGCCGACCACCGCGTTCCCCGGGCCGCGGGCGCGGCGGAACCAGCGGCCGTTCCACTCCTGCGCGACCAGCTCGCGGAGGGCGGTGGCACGGTGGCGTGCCTCGGAAGCCGTTGCGGCGTCACCCACCCGTTCGGCGAGCTCGGCGTAGACGGGGAGCACCCAGGCCGCCATGGCCGAGTTCAGCACCGACTCGCCCCGCTCGACCATCAGCTCACGGTCCACTCCGGACTCCCGGATGGCGAGGTCGTTCCAGTCCGCGTTGAGGATCCGGACGTGGCCGTACTCGCCCACCCCCACCTCGTCGGCGAAGAACCGGAACTGGCGCCTCAGGTTCTCGGCGAGCGGGACGGGATGCGCGCCGTGGCACGGGTGGTACGGCACGGGTTCGTGGAACGCGGCGAGGTCACCGGTCGCGGCGGCGTACTCGGCGGCGAGCCAGAGCGCCCAGAGGTTCTGGTCGGACGGGCGGAACAGCTGCGTCCACGGCTGTTTGCGGCCGTCGAGCGCGTACGGGAGGTCGCCGTCCGGGCTGCCCCAGGCGCAGGTGTTGCGCAGCACCGACAGGGCGAGGTCCGGTTCGAGGTGCACGAGCGGCAGGGCGTGTTGCAGCGGATCCCTTGCGGCGCCGTTGAAGCCGTGGCGGAACGAGTAGGCCGAGCCCTGGTTCAGGGTGTGACCGCCGAGAACGCCGTCGGTGCACGCGCCGCCGGTCAGCAGTGCCGCGTGCCAGCGGATCTCGTCCGGCGCGGACGGGAGTCGCCGGCGGAGGGCGGCCAGGCTCGTCCCGTGGACCGCCTCCGGGTCCACGAGTCCGTCGAGCAGCCCGAACCGGAACCACGCGGTGGTCCGCTCCCCCGGCGCCAGTTCCAGCGGGATCCCGACGGTCAGGGTTCCTGCGGTCGTCCGCACCCGCTCGCCTCCGGCGTGCTCCAGCGCCACGACGGGTGCGTCCGGCGGAGGATCTCCTCGCACCGGCCCGAACTCCAGGTTCACCTCGCGCGGCCGCACCTCCCACTCCTCGGTGAGCACGCCGCGCAGCACGCCGTCGCCCCGGTTCACCACCTCGACCTTGATCAGCACCCACGGCACGGCGCCCTCCGGGCACAGCACCGTGCGTTCGACGTCCCCGGCCGCGAGCCGGACGAAGGTGGGTCCGAACACCTTCACGGGCGCCGATTCCGTTGCCACCGCGCCGAATCGACCGGTGCCGGTGTGCTCGGCGAGCCACCGGCAGCCGAGGTGCTCGTCCCACAGGCCGAAGAGCCCGTCGCTGTCGGCGGCCAGGGTGATCCGGCGGTTGCCGAGGTGCACCCGGTGCGTCGAGGACGGCGGGTCGAGGATGGGGTCCCACGGCCGAGGGCCTGCCCGGTACTCGAACGCGGGCAGGCCCTCGACCGTCGTCCACTCGCCGAACGCGCTCATGGGGAAAGCGTTGCGGCACAACCCTCACACGGGCAATCGTCCGATCAGCGCCAGAACCTCCTGCGCCGCTGCGGCTCGGCCTCGCCCGCCCCGAACTCCCGCAGGACCTCCAGGGCCCGCGCCCACAGCTCGTCGACGTCTCCCCCGGCGGTGATCTCGGCGACGAGGCCGTGCACCGGCGCGTACGCGGGGCCCTGCCTGCCCGCGATCAGGGTGCCGAGCCGGCTCGCCAGGTCGGCGAGCAGGTCGCGGCGCTCCCACGCGGGCAGTGCCGCGTCCTGCTCCAGGCGCCGCACCTCCCGTGCGACGACCTCGTGCAGGTCGGCCGGATCACTGGTGGGCAACGGCATCGGCACCGGCATCGGTGCGGACGCCCGCATCCGCTTGGGGGCGCTCCCCGGCTGGGGAGCCGCGGCCATCGGCGGGGCGGGCGGCAGGGGCATCGCCGCGTCGAACGAGGCGGGTGCGCCGGCGAACGGGCTGGCCCCGCCGAAGACGCGTGCCCCGCCGGCGAAGCTCGGTGCCGGCATCGGAGCGCCCGGAGCGCGCATCTCCCAGCCCGCGGGCTGCTCGACCGGCTGCACCACGCGGTGGACCGTGCCGTCGGACACGACCCGCTCGTCCACCGCGACGAACGCGGTGAAGCGGCACAGCACGCCGAACTTCAACGACGTCTCCACGATCGTCGACTCGAGCGACCGGTCGCCGACGGCGTACCGGTCCTCCAGGTCGCGCAGCGCGGCACGGGCCCACTGCGCCCGGACGGCCGGTGACGTGTGCTCCCGCACGGGCACCGACTCCTGCCAGTCCGCGCCGTCGCGGGTCCGGCCGCGCACGGTGAACTCCTTCGGCGCCGCACCGCGGTACCGGCCGAACGAGACCAGGGGCACGCCCGGATAGATGGCGGTGGCCTGCCTGGGCAGGTCGGACGTCGGCTCCACCACCACGTCGGTGACGACGGGCGCGCCGATCCGCCGCTGGATGTGGGTCATGGCCTCGTCCAGCCGGTCCTCGCTCTCGACCAGTTCGCACCGGCCCGCTCCCGCGGCGGCGAGCCTGCCGAGGAAGCCCGCGTTGACGGCCGTGTCGATGCCCACGGCGTGCACGCGCGTCCGGCTGATCAGCGGCGTGATGTCGCGCAGCACCTGGTCCTCGTTGCCGACCTGGCCGTCCGTGACGAGCACGAGCACGGGGTCCCGCTCCGACTGGGCGTCCGCCAGCAACCCGAGCCCCTGCCGCAGCGGCTCGTACAGCTCGGTGCCCCCGCGCGCCTGCACGGCCGCGAGGTGCTCGACGGCCCGGAACCGGTGGCGGTCGGTGCCCGAGACAAGCCCCTGTCCGAGCGCCTCGGGACGTTCGAGCCGGTCGTCGAAGCTGATGACGGAGAACGTGTCGTCGTTCGTCAGCGTGTCGACGATGCGCGCGGCCGCCCGCCGGGCCGCCACCATCTTCCAGCCGGACATGCTGCCGGACCGGTCGAGCAGCAGCACGACGTCCCGCGGCCGCACGGCCGTCTCGGGCTCGGGCGGCAGGACCGTCAGCTGGTAGGTGCCCTCGCCGCTGTCGTCCTCGTCGGGCACGCACACGACCGCGGAGCTGTTGCCCCGGTACTGCAGGCGCAGCACGAAGTCGCGGTCGACCCGCTCACCGGGCGTGACCGTCACCGTGGTGCCCTCGGTGACCACCGTGTGAAGGCTCGACCGCACCTCCCCGAGTTCGAGGCCGGCGGAGTCGATCTCCACGCCGATGCCGAGCCGCACGGGGTTCGGGAACCCGGGCAGCAGCACGGGCGGCGTGATCCGGGACGCGTCCGGCACCACGTCGGTGTCCTGGGCGTGCCCGTCCCCGACCGACGGCCCCGGCAACGGCGAGCCCGGCACGTACCGCGGCGCCACCACCAGCGGGAACCGGAACGTGGCCGCACCGTCCTCGAACACCAGCGGCCCCACCAGCGTCAGCTCGACGGACACCCGCTCCCCCTGCGGGATGTTGCCGACCCGCATGGTGAAGACGTCCGGCCGCTCCTCCTCGACGATCGACGCCCGCCTGCCCGCCGCGATCGCGTCGTCGTAGGTCTGCCGCGCCTGCGCCCGCTCCTGCAGGTCGGCCTCGACGGTCCGGTCACCGGCGGTCATCTTCATGCCGGTGACGGCGGCCCGGTCCGGCAACGGGAACACGTACGTCGCTTCGAGCGCGGTGTCGTGGGTGTTGACGAACCCGGCGGTCAAGACGACTCGGCCTACCAGCCCTGTTATCTGCGCTCTCACGTCCAGGGCCTCGAGGGGCAGGTTGCCCCGTTCGGTGCGCAGCGCGCCGAGACCCGCGTCCTCGGTCGTCCGGCCGATGCGGTCGGCTTCGGCGGCCTTCATCGGGGCGACGGAGATGGTCATGACTGGTCCCTTTCGTTGAGCAGGCCGCGGGCGGCGAGCAGGTCGAGCAGTGGGCGGGCGGCGGCGGCGATCTCCGCGCGGTCGGCGGCGGACGGGGTGCCGGGGATCAGGAGGACGGCGCCTCCGGGGAGGGCTACGCCGTTGAGGGCGAACGCGGGTGGATGTGGTGGTGCGGGCGGTGTTCCGGTGGGAGCCGCAGGTGGTGCGGCGGCCGAAGGTGGTGCGGCTGGCGCAGGCCGTGCGGCAGGCACAGGTGGTGCGGCGGCCGCAGGTGGCGCGGTCGGCACACCTGCCGCCGTCCCCACGTCGGCGGCCGCCGGTCGAGGTGCCGCGGGCGCCGCCCAGAACCTCGGCCGCACCTCCTCCGCCGGCACCCCCGCCTCATCGCTCTCCAGCAGGTGCGAAGGCACGCGGGCGATCGCCGCCAGCGTCGTGTCGGTGGCACCGGCCAACTCGGCCTGGATGTCCGCCAGCGTCCTCCCCTCCGACTGAAGTCTCTTCACCGCCACCAGCTGGAGCAGGTGGCGCTTCTCGTACAGCGCCGAGCGGCCGCGCATCGCCGACGGCCTGTCGACCAGGCCCGTCGTCGCGTACCAGCGGACGGCCCGCTTGTCGGGCACGTCGCGCACCCGGCCGTTGGGCGCGCCCGAGTACTCCGCCGCCAGCGCGGCGGAGACGCGGTCCAGCAACTCGTCGAGCGTCCACACCTCACGATCGTGACACTGCAACCGTGACAGTGTCAATGTCCAAAACCTGATGATGTTCACGTCCAGTAGCCGGGTAGGGTCCAGCGGGTCCGCGTGCCCCCTGTACACCCCACGATGAGGACGGAGAGCACGAGTGATCACGGACGAGGCCGGCCGCCTGACCGGCCACGACGCCGCTTTATCCCGCTTGAGGACCCAGAAGGCGAAGATTCAGTACGCGCTGGAGCACCTGCCGCGTGAATCTTCGGTGGAGGACGTCCGCCGCTGGTTGAGCAAACAGGGCCAGACCGTGCCCACCCGGCCGTACGCCACGCCGATCGTGAACGAGTGGCGCGCCCGCAACGGCGTGACCGACACGAGCGGTCACATCCCGTTGACGCCGGAGCTGATCGCCCAGCTGGACGCGGCGGAGAACCCCGCTCCCGAAGCCGGGCCCGAAGCTGAACCCAAGGCCGAGAGCACCACCGAGCCCGCAGGTGCGAAGGGCTTCTACGCCGTCGCGCTGATGAGCATCGGTGTCAGCGTCGACACGTCGTGGCGGTTCTTCGAGCAGCGCCTCGGCATCACAGACGTGGTCGAGCGGGTCGTCCTGTTCTCCGTCATGGAGGCGGCACTGGTCGCGTGCGGCTGGGCGATGCGCGGTGGCGTGCGCCAGAACGGTCGCCCCGGACCGGCCCGTCTCGTCGCGTGGGCGCTGACCGCGTTCGCGGCGTTCGCGGCCTTCAGCCTGTCCGGACCGGTCGCCGGCACCGCCCGCGTCCTGCTCGGCCCGGTCCTCGGGCTGGTCATGCTGCACCTCGCGCTGGGCATCGAGATCCGCGCGGCGCGGCAGCGCACCACGACGTGGGCGCGCGTCGGCCGCGAGGTGCGGGAGCGCCTGCTCTCGGTGTTCGGTCTGGGTGACGACGGCCGGGACGCCCTGGCGCGCACGCGGGACAAGGCTGCGTTGCGAGCCGCGAAGCTCGCCGTCGCCGGAAGGTGGACGCCGCGCCGCAAGGCCCGGCTGCGCAAGGCGCTGCACGCCTCGCACGTCGCGCACGACCCCGCGCAGCGCGACCGGATGCTGCGCGAACTCGGGGTGCTCCAGCACGCCGACGAGCTGGCCCGGACCACCCAGCCGTCGCCGTGGTGACGTCAAGATCTCGTTCCCAGTGGGTGAACTCTCAACCGGTTTGATCGGGCCGGAAGGTACCGTCCGCGTCCTAAGCCGAGTTAGAGGAGACGAACCGTGCGTCGTCGTATGCGTGGCACCGCCGTGGCCGCGATCGCGCTGACCAGCCTCATGGTGGTGAGCGCCTGTGCGAAGGACTCCGGTGGCGGCGACAACACCTCCGCCCCTTCGGGCAGCGCCTGCGAGTTCTCGACGCCGCCCACCGCCCCCGCCTCGTCCAGCAGCACCACCGCTGCCGCCGGCAGGAAGGTCGACGGCAGCGCGCTGAAGATCGGCCTGGCCTACGACATCGGTGGCCGCGGCGACGCGTCGTTCAACGACCTCGCCGCAGCCGGGTTCGACAAGGCCATCGCGGACATGGGCGTGAAGAAGGAGAACACCCGCGAGCTCTCCGCGGCGCCGAACGAGGACGAGTCCGCGAAGCAGACACGCCTGCGCCAGCTCGCGTCCGAGGGGTTCAACCCGATCGTCGGTGTCGGTTTCGCCTACACCGAGTCGCTCAAGGTCGTGGCGCCGGAGTTCCCGAACGTCCAGTTCGGACTCGTGGACTCCGCTGTGGAGGGTGTCACCAACGTGACCCCGCTGGTCTTCGCCGAGCAGGAGGGCGCGTTCCTCGCGGGCGTCGTCGCCGCCTACCAGAGCAAGAACTGCCACGTGGGCTTCGTCGGCGGCGTGGACATCCCGCTGATCCAGAAGTTCGAGGCGGGCTACAACCAGGGCGCGCAGACCGCGGCGCCCAAGGTGAAGCTCGACAAGAAGTACATCACCCCGGCCGGTGACTTCACCGGCTTCCAGGACCCGCCCAAGGGCCAGGAGGCCGCGAAGGGTCTGATCGACAAGGGCGCCGACGTCCTCTACCCGGCGGCGGGCGCGTCCGGCATCGGCGTGTTCGCGGCGATCAAGGAGGCGGGTGTGCTCGGCATCGGCTGCGACGCCGACCAGTACAACCAGCCGGCGCTCGCGGCCAACCGCGACGTCATCGTGGCGTCGAGCCTCAAGCGCGTGGACGTGGCCGTCTACGACTTCTTCCACGCGGCCGCCGCGAACGACCTCGCGTCGCTGCCCAAGGTCTTCGACCTGAAGTCGAACGGCATGGGGTACGCGACGTCCGGCGGCAAGATCGACGCGAAGCTGCAGGGCATCCTCGAGGCCTACAAGGCCCAGATCATCGAGGGCAAGATCAAGGTCGCCGACAAGATCTAGCTTGAGTTTTAACCTGTTCGGCGGGGTCGTGGGTTGCTGGACTTGGTCTTCCTGCCTCGCTTGGCGCTCTGCTTGTTTGTGCTGGTGACGGTATGGACGTCGTGGCGTGGTGCGGGCTGGTGGTTGGACTGTCCTGCGGGGCGTCCTGGTCCGGGGCGTGAGGGTTTCGGGACACTGGCTGGGCAGGCCAGTTGTGGACGCAGGTTCCGAAACCCGCGGCGGATCCGTGAAGGGCTCAGCCGCTGGGCTGGGCGGGGTTTCTCCCAGGGGCGGCGCAGATCGATGGCGAGCTCGCGGGCGAGGCGGAGCTGGGTGTAGGCGGTGATCAGCAGCCAGGTCCAGCGGTCCGCGGCGTCGGGTGAGCGGAGTTTCGGGGTGGTCCAGCCGAGGGTTTGTTTGAGCATGCGGAAGGTGTGCTCGATGTCGAAGCGGCGCAGGAACGCCTGCCAGGCAACGTCCACCTGGTCCTGATCGAGTCCGGTACGGGAATGCCAGAGCCACACGGGTTTCGGGATCGCCCCCGACGGCAGACGCTCGACCTCGAGCCGGATCACGGTGCCGTCGAGGATGGGCAACTTCCCGTCGTGGGCGGCCCAGGCGATGCGGTGGGTCAGCCTGGGGTGCAGCCGGTCCCAGGCCCGGATCAACGCCGGGCCGTAGAGCCGGGTGGTGGTCTCGAGGGTGATGCCCGGTGTGTCCCAGGTGGCGGGGTCGCCGAAGGCAAACTCGCCGCCGTGGCGGCAGGGCCTGCCCATCGTGCCCGGCAGATGCGGTGGGGCCGGGCGGCGCAGGACCCGATCCGAGCGCATCCGCACCAGCACCGCGATCGGCAGGTCGGCCAGCACGTGAGCCAAGCGGGGTCCGTCGTAGCCGGCGTCGGCGACCAGCAGGATCTCCGGATCTCCCGGTGACCAGTGCCCGGCCGCGACCAGGCGGTCCACCACCTGACGAACCTGCCGGGCGGTCACGTCCGCCGCGATGTCATCCGGTGCGAGCCGGATCGCGTCCAGCGGCGCGGTCCACGAATGACGCCCCGCTTCCAGGGCGACGACGATCGAGTACGGCCAGCCCGGCACCATCATGTGCTGGTCCTTGCCCCGGCCGTAGGTGTGGCACAGGATCCGCTGCGCACAGGTGTGTGCCTCTGGGCGCAGCCAGCACGTCACATCCACCGCCAGCACCAGCCGCCCGTCCGCGGCACCACGCGGCAGCGACACCCCGGCCAGCGCGGTCCGCAACCGGTCGACGTCCACCCGGCCCCTCGCCAGCGCGGCATAGCCGCTGCCATGCCCGCGCCGATGCTCACCGGCCAGCGACAGCTCCGCCACCGAACGGACCGGACCATCGGCGCACAACACCGCGTCGGTCAGCTCGAACAACGCGTCCGCCCGCCGCGTCACACACCGGTAGAACTCCTGCCGCAACGCCGACAACTCCCCGAACGCAGCGGCGTCCCGGGCATGGTGCACACTGATCAACTGAAGCCCTTGGTCCGATCTTCTTTCTGTCGCAAGAAGAATGATCAACCAAGGGCTTCACTCATGATCAACGAGGGTGCACACCGGCCGCTCAGAGGTTAAAACTCAAGCTAGCTTGAGTTTTAACCTGTTCGGCGGGGCCGTGGATTGCTCGACTTGGGTTTGTTGCAGTGCTTGGTCTTGTGTGTGTTTGTGCCGGTGACGGTGTGAACATCGTGTCGTGTGGCAGGCCGGTGGTTGGGAGTTCCGGCGGGCCGTCCGGGGCCTGGCCTTGAGGGTTTCGGGACACGGGCTGGACAAGCGAGTTGTGGGCGCAGGTTCCGAAACCCCCGTCGGACTCGTGCTGGGCTGAGCCGGTGTGCTGGGCGGGGTTTCTCCCAGGGGTGGCGCAGGTCTTTGGTGAGGTCGCGGGCGAGGCGGAGCTGGGTGTAGGCGGTGATCAGCAGCCAGGTCCAGCGGTCCGCGGC
>NZ_FOFV01000030.1 GCF_900111005.1 Lentzea albida | reverse complement strand
TGCTGCTGTCCAAGGACGCGGTCGCCGACGTCATCGAGGCCCTCGCGCCCAACGACTTCTACCGCCCGGCGCACCAGGCGATCTACGACTGCATCCTCGACCTGTACGGCCGGGGTGAGCCCGCCGACCCGATCACCATCTCCGCGGAGCTCGAACGCCGCGGCGAGCTGATGCGCGTGGGCGGTGCGCCGTACCTGCACACGTTGATCGCGACGGTCCCCACGGCCGCGAACGCCGGTTACTACGCCGAGATCGTTGCCGAGAAGGCGGTGCTGCGCCGCCTGGTGGAGGCCGGCACGCGCATCGTGCAGCTGGGGTACAACGGCGCCGAGGGCGCGGACGTCGACGAGGTGGTCGACCGGGCGCAGGCCGCGATCTACGAGGTCACCGACCGCCGCACGACCGAGGACTACGTCGCCCTCGAGGACCTGCTCCAGCCGACGATGGACGAGATCGACGCCATCGCGTCGCGAGGCGGCATCTCCCAGGGCATCCCGACGGGCTTCGCCGACCTGGACGCGCTGACCAACGGGCTGCACGGCGGTCAGATGATCATCGTCGCCGCCCGCCCCGGTGTCGGCAAGGCGCTCGCCCTCGACACCCCGCTGCCCACCCCGTCCGGCTGGACCACGATGGGCGAGGTGCGGGTCGGCGAGTTCCTGATCGGCGCCGACGGCCGCCCGACCCGCGTGGTCGCCGCGACCGAGGTGATGACGGGCCGCCCGTGCTTCGAGGTCGAGTTCTCCGACGGCACCGTGATCGTGGCCGACGCCGAGCACCAGTGGCTGGCGGAGTCGTGCAGCGAGACCGGTGGTTTCTGGGCGATCCGCACGACCGCGCAGCTGTTCGACCGGGTCGGCCTGTGCCGCATGTTCGTGCGCATGTCCGCAGCCTGGGACCTCCCGGCCGCAGATCTGCCGCTGTCCCCGCGCAAGCTGGGCCTGTTCCTCTCGGGCCTCGGCGACCTGGAACTGACCGACGACGAACTGCGCGTCGCCAAGGACCTGGATCTGGCAGACGACCCGCACATCCCCGCCGCCTACCTGCGCGGCTCCTACAAGCAGCGCGCCGAACTGCTGGCCGCCCTCCAGATCGACGGCCGCTTCGCCCGCCTGCGCCGCGACGTCGACGAGCTCGTCGCGAGCCTCGGCGAGCACGACCGGGTGGAGATCACCGCGGTGCGCCCCGTCGCGTCCGTGCCGGTCAGGTGCGTGGAGGTCGACAACCACGACCACCTGTACCTCGCGGGCGAGACGATGATCCCGACCCACAACTCGACGCTGGGCCTCGACTTCGCCAGGTCGTGCTCCGTCAAACACGGCCTGACCAGCGCCATCTTCAGCCTGGAGATGAGCCGCACCGAGATCGTCATGCGCATGCTCTCCGCAGAGGCCCGCATCCGCCTCGGCGACATGCGAGGCGGCACGATGAGCGACGACGACTGGACCCGCCTGGCCCGCCGCATGAGCGAGATCAGCGAGGCCCCCCTCTTCGTCGACGACAGCCCGAACCTCACGATGATGGAGATCAGGGCCAAGGCCCGGCGCCTCAAGCAGCGCCACGACCTCAAGCTCGTCGTCGTCGACTACCTGCAGCTGATGTCGTCGGGCAAGAAGACCGAGTCCCGCCAGCAGGAGGTCTCGGAGTTCTCCCGATCGCTGAAGCTGATCGCCAAGGAACTCGAAGTCCCGGTCATCGCGATCTCGCAGCTCAACCGAGGCCCCGAACAGCGAACCGACAAGCGCCCGATGCTCTCCGACCTCCGCGAGTCCGGCTCCCTCGAGCAGGACGCCGACATGGTCATCCTGATCAACCGCCCGGACGCCTGGGAGCGCGACGACCCCCGCGCGGGCGAGGCCGACCTGATCATCGCGAAGCACCGCGCCGGCCCGACCGCCACCATCACGGTGGCGCACCAGCTGCACTACAGCCGCTTCACGGACCTCGCACAGACCTGATCAGGCCGGGGCGAGCCGCGGGGTGGCTTCGGCAGAGGTCGGGGGACGGCACGCTCGGCATCCGCCGCGGTGGGCCGCTGGCGGGTGGGTAGCCGGCAGGTAGGTGCGAGCTGCCGCCATCGCCCAAGACCTGCGGCGCGGCCGCGACCTACCGCTCCGCTCCGCTCGCGCGCTACCGCTCGCGCGGCAGCAGCCCCCGCAGCGCCGTCTCCACCACCTGCTCCGCGTACTCCCTGGTCAGCGGCGCCGTCCGCTGCAACCACCGGTTGAGGATCGGTCCCCAGATCAGGTCGATCGCCACCTCCAGGTCCACGTCCTCGCCGATCTGCCCCGCCTGCTGGGCCGACCGCAGGCGGGCCTTCTTGAGCTCGCGCATCGGGTTGTCGAGGCGGGTGGCGTAGTCGGCGGCGAGGGCCGGGTCCAGCACGATCTCGGTGTTGAGGGCGCGCATCGCCTGGTCGAGGCGGTCGTCGTTCAGCTCGTCGACGGTGGCCCCCAACACGAGCTTGAGGTCTGCCGCCAGGTCGCCGGTGTCCGGGAGGGCCGCTGCCTCGCCGTCGCCCGCGAGGTCGAGGAACGCGTCGAAGAAGAGCGCGCCCTTGGAGGGCCACCAGCGGTAGATGGTCTGTTTGCCGACGCCCGCCGACTTGGCGATGCGCTCGATGGTGAGTTTCGCGTACCCCACCTCTCCTACCTGGTCTATGGCGGCGGTGAGGATGGCTCGCCGGACGGCGTCGTTGCGCCTGGTGGGGTCTGGGGCCGTGGACACGACCTGAACCTACCAAACGGCGAGACGAGACGTCTCGTCTTGACAGACACCCGCTACTCGGGCAAGCTCCCCCACCAACGAGACGATACGTCTCGTCTCGCCATAGGGGAGGGAACACGACAATGACTGCCTCAGCTCGCGTTTGGTTCGTCACCGGTGCCAGCCGTGGTCTCGGCCGTGCGTTCACCGAGGCGGCGCTGGCCGCCGGCGATCGGGTCGTCGGGGTGGCTCGGGACGTCAGCACGCTCGACGGGCTCGGTCAGCAACACCCGGAGCGGTTGCTGGCGCTGAGCCTCGACGTGACCGATCGGGAGAAGGTGTTCGAGGTCGTCGGGCGGGCCGTGGAGCGGTTCGGGCGGCTCGACGTGGTGGTGAACAACGCCGGGTCGCTGTTCAGCGGCATGGTGGAGGAGTTCACGGAGGCCGAGGCCCGGGCCCAGATGGAGCTCAACTTCTTCGGTGCGTTGTGGGTCAGCCAGGCGGTGGTGCCGCACCTGCGTGAGAGCGGTGGCGGGCACCTGCTGCAGGTGTCGAGCATCGGGGCGCTGGGCGGGTTCGCGAGCACCGGGTTGTACAGCGCCAGCAAGTTCGCGCTCGAAGGCATGAGCGAGGCGTTGGCCGCGGAGGTCGCGCGGTTCGGGATCAAGGTGACCATCGTGCAGCCCGGCGGGTACTGGACCGACCTCTACACGAGCAGCCGGGCGACCGAACCGAAGGCCGTCTACGACGAGTTGCGGGAGGAGTTGCAGGAGATGTGGGCCGAGGGGTCGGTCGACAGCGAGCCGCGGCTGGCGGCGGACGCGGTGATGAAGCTGGTCGGCAGTGACGAACCGCCGCTGCGGCTCCTGCTCGGGAGCATGGTCTACGACGTCGCGTTCGACATCTCGCGGCGGCGGATGGAGACGTGGGCCGCCTGGGAGGAGACGAGCCGTGCCGCGGAGAAGGCCGTTCCGAACCCGGTTGGCTGAACGGCTCACCGCCGGAGGTGCTGGTCAACGGAACCGGGCTCCGCTAGAACCGGACTGTGCTGCACGACCCGCTGACGGGGCTGCCCGGACACGCGTTGCTGCTCGATCGCCTGGAGCAGTCGCTGATCCGCGCCCGCACCAGGGGCACGCTCGTCACGCTGGTCCTGATCACCGGGCCGGACGACCTGCTGCGGACGGCGAAGGCCCTGCGGCAGAACCTGAGGCCGGACTTCACGGTCGCGCGGTACGGCGACGCGGTCCTCGCGGTGCTGGCCGAGCACGACTTCGGGGACGGGTCGCCGATCGCCGAGCTGATCAGGCAACTGGCCGGCGAGGGCCCGCACGTCCACTGGGTGACGAGCGACGGGGACGCGGAGCCCGAGCAGGTCCTCCGGACAGCACGAACTCCCCCGGAACGGCACTGAGCCCCGGCGACACCGTCGTGTCGCCGGGGCTCAGCCTCTTACCGGAGGAGGGTGGTGCGAATGCGGGGTGTTACAGCGAGCCGGTCACCTTCTGGAACAGGTTGGCCGGGTCGATCATCGAGAGCGCCGGGGCGCCCAGCGGCAGCTGCGGCAGCGCGCGCTCGTCGGCCTTCGGGGCCAGGCCCTGGGTCGGGTTGAGGTTCAGACCCGAGAGCGAGGCCGGGCCGTCGACCGGGAGGGCCGGCAGCGAACGCTCGGTCGGCAGCGCGGGCAGCTGCACCGGCACGGGCAGGGCCGGGGCGGTCACCGGGAGGGACGGCAGCGAACGGCCGGTGGCGCCGGCGGGCACCAGGCCCTGGGCGACCTCGAGCACCTGGGCCAGGGGCAGGCCCTGGACGTTCGGGGTGATGCTGCCGGTGCCACCGTTCAGCGGCAGCGACGAGCGCTCCTGCGCCACACCGGGCAGAGCCGGGGTGGGCAGCTGGCCGGTCAGCGAGGTCAGGTCAGCCGGGTTCGGCAGCTGGTTGACCGGGAGCTTGCTGTCGAGGCCGTGGAACGCCGGGACCTCGTTGGCCTTCAGCAGGCTGTCGACGCCCTTGGGGAGCTCGAGGCCCTTGAGCTGCGTGGCGCGCAGGGTGCCGGCGTCCTCGCCGGTGAGCTGCGTGTCGTCGCTGACGCCCTCGGTCACGGCCTGGCCGACGACCTCGACGGGGATGCGCGCGACGTTCGCGGCGGCCTCGACCGGGACGGTCATCTCGCGGGCGGTCAGCGGTCCGCTGCCCTCCGTGAGCATCTCGCCGCCGGCCTGGGTGTACGACGACTTGTCCGTGACGGTCGTGGCGTTGCCCGCGACCGCGACCGCGTCCGCGTACACGCCGGCGACGGCGTTGGCGGGGACGTGGATCAGGTTGCCGGAGACGGAGGCGTCGTCGGCCGAGGTGTAGCTGTCGTCACCGGAGATGACCTTGGTGTCGGTCACCACGTCGGAGTTGGTGATGCCCGCCGCCGCGACGGTGTTGCCCGGAACGGCCGGGAGCACGGCCGGCTGCGCGCCGATCAGGTTGCCCGAGACCGCGCCCTGGTCACCGTTGCTGTTGACGTCGCCACCGGCGACGGACGACAGCGAGTTGGTGGAGAAGGCGTCGACGTTGCTGCCGCCGCCGACCGACCAGCCGAGCACCTGGGTGCCCGTGGCGACCGGAGCCGAGACGGCGTTGCCCGCGATGGAGCCCTTCTCGCCGGTCGTGATGGCGTCGCCGCCGGCCTTCATGTCGGTGGCGTTGTCGCCCTTGGTGACGTTGTTGCCCACCAGGGTCACGCCGTCGGCGAAGACCTGGGCCGGCGTCGAGGTCGGGACCTGGACGATGTTGCCGGCGACCGAGCCCTTCTTGCCGGTCGCGTGGGGGTTGTTGCCCGCCTTGACCGTGGTGTCGTTCGACGTGTCCGAGAAGGTGTTGCCGACCAGGCCGGCGGTCACCGCGAAGACCTGCGGCGCGGCCGCGGTCGGGGCGGTCACGATGTTGCTGGAGACCGTGCCGTGGTCGTCCTCGGTGTTCGGGGTACCGCTGGAGCGGACCTCCTTGACCTCGTCGGCCGAACCGGTCGCCTGGCCACCGAGGGTGGCGGCGAGGCCGTAGACCTCGGCGGGCGTCGCGACGGGGGTCGACGCGATGTTGCCGGAGATGACGGAGTCGGTGCCCGTCGTGCCCTGGTAGCCCGAGGTGATCGACTTGACGTCGTTCTCGCAGGTGCCCGCGGCCTGACCGGCCAGCGTCGCACCGTTGCCGCACACGTCGATGGCCGTGGCCGGCGGGACGTCCGCGATGTTGCCGGACAGCACCGAGTTGTCGCCGACCGTGTAGGCCTCGCCACCGGACTTCGAGTAGGACTCGTTGGCGTGGTCGGTCAGCGCGTTGCCGACGATCGACGCGCCGTTGCCGCCCGCGGAGGTCGGCAGCGCGATGGGCGCGCCGGCGATGTTGCCGGACGCCGTGGAACCGTCGCCGAAGGTGTGGATGATGCCACCGGCGACCGACTCGTTGGTCGTCTCGCTGACGGCGGTCGCGTTGCCACCGGCGGCGGCCGCGTTGTCGTCGACCGTGACGGGGCCCGAGAGGGCGGGCGCCACGACGTTGCCGGCCAGCGTGGCCGGGTCGCCGTTGGTGTCGGTCTTGCCACCGGCGTACGCGGTGCCGGACTGCACCGAGTCGGTGGTGGCGTTGCCCGCGGCGGCGGCCGCGTTGCCGTTGACCTCGGCCAGCGGGGCCAGGGCGACAGGCACGGTGTTGCCGGAGATCGAGCTGTTCTTGCCGCTCGTCAGGACGTCGCCCTCGGAGGAGGCGAACGTGTCGGCGGTCGAGTTGGCCTCGGCGATGCCGGCCGCACCCACACCGTTGCCGGTGATCTGGACCGGGGTCGCGCCGTGCTCGGCGATGACGTTGCCGGAGATGGCGCCCTTGTCACCGTTGGTGGTGATGTCGCCGCCGGTCGTCGAGACCTGCTCGGCCCTGGTGTTCGTAGCGGCGTTGCCGCCCGCCCCGACCGCGTTGCCGGTGATCTGGACCGGGAGGATGTGGTTGACGGCCACGACGTTGCCGGCGAGTGCCTGGCCCGCGCCGTCCGTGACGATCGTGCCGTCGCGGTGGGTGTGCTGCTGGCAGTCGGCGGTCGCCTCGGTGTTCGCGAGGACCGCGATCGCGTTGCCGCAGATGTTGATCGGCACGTCGACGTGTGCCTGGATCGTGTTGCCGCGCACCACGTTCTGCATCGGCGTGTTCTGCAGGCGCTCACCGGCCTGGCGGACGAGCGGGTTCGCGACGGGCGCTGCCGTGCGGGTCGGCACCACGCTGGTGACGCGGTCCGTGCTGATCGTGCGGTCGATCTTGGGGAGGGTGACTTCCCGGACCGGCGTGGCGAGCTTGTTCTGGTCGGCCTTGATCGGGATCGCGGCCGCGACGTCGACGGCCGGAGGCGCGGCGTCCGGGTCGACGTTCTCCTGGGCAGAAGCGATGCCCGTACCGAGCATCAGCAAACCACCAGTGACAAACGCGGTCTGAAGTCCGCGCTTTGCCCAGGTCTGCATTAGAACTCCTTCATTGGGTTTCCCGTCCAGAACGACGGGGGCTCAAAGGGGGTGGGGCCGAAGCGCGCAGGGGAGGGCGCGCCATCACCGGGGGAGTCGCACGCGGTGATCGACCGAATTGAGCGCAAGGAAAAAGCGCGACGGTCGACTTCCGGACAGCCAGGGGAGGAAGGGCTGTCGCGGACCGCGCGCTGGAATCAGTCGGGGTTGATACCGGGCTGCTTGCCCGGCGTCACGGTGACCTCGTCGGTGGACGGCGCGAGAGCGCGCGTCGACGAGATGCCGTGAGCGTTGCCGGACGCAGCGAGAGCAGCGATGGCGCTGCTCTTGGCCGAGCCAGAACCGTCGTGGCACGAAGAGCACTGCACCGGCGCGGGGGCCGGGGCGGGCAGCTTCGGCATCGGGTTGCTCGGCAGGGACGGAAGCTGCTCGGAGGGCACGACGAAGTCGTTGTGCTCCAACAGATCCGTCCACGAGGCACCGGACACGCCGATGACCTGCGGAACCACCGGAGCCGACGACTGGACGGCTTCGGTGACGGGAACGGCCGGGGTCTCCGGGAACGTCACGTCCAGCATCCGCTCGGTGGCGGGGGCTTCGGACTGACCGATCCGGGGAACCTGCGGCACGATGTGCGAGACGATCTGCTCGACCGCCTGGGAGACCTGCATTTCCGGCAGAGCGGCGCGAGCCTTCTCGTGCTCGGTGCGCAGGGTCTCGTCGATCTTGTGAACCGCCGTGGCGGCGGGGGTGACGACCGGCAGCTTCTCGTCGGTCTTCGTGACGAGCTTGCTGATGACGTCGACCTGCTGCGCCTCGGCGGGCGCCACCTCGTCGGCCGCGTGGGCCGCCGACGTGCTGAGCACCCAGGCAACCGCGGTGCCCGCGATCGCACCACCAACCGCGAGCAGCGCTCGGGTGGCGAAACGGCGCACGCCGTTCGCTCCCGTCTTCGCTCGCAGATCAGCGGACAACGCAGGAAACCTCGCTACTCGGTGGCACTCAAGGGATTTCGCCGACGATCATGCTGATCAAGTCGACGTCGGCGACTCTGCCAGTCCATCCACCCCGAATGCACGCTCTGAGCGCTCGGTTAACTACATCGTGTGAACGCCTTTCCCTGCCTCACACCCGCTTCAGCACGCGCGCCGCACCTGCCGCCGCGGTCGACGCGAGGATCCACCCGACGGCCACGAGCAGCGCCGATATCCATTGCGACGCACCGGTGAACTGCCACTTGCCGTCGTGCCCGAAGTCGATGATCGGGATCAACAGGTCGAGCGCGAGGAGCGCGGCGTTCCACACCGGGTCCTCGTCCTTGTTGAGCTTGACCATGGGGTGCCAGGTGAACCAGAGCGCGCCGAAGAGCCAGAACACGGCCAGCCAGCAGATCGCGAGCCACGGCCGGTAGCCGTAGCCGACCGTCCACCGCTGCACCGCGCCCCACACCCGTCCCGCACGGCCGAGTTCGGAGTAGCGGCGGCGTTGCTTCTCCAGCTGGACCTTCTGCGCGAGCTCCTCCTCGCCGCCCTGCTGGTAGACGGCGGCGAGCTGTTCGTACGGCCCTGGCGCGAAGTCCGGCTGCACCTTGACGAGCCACTCGAGCCGCGTCTGCACGGGCACGTCCGGGTCGGCGGTGATTCCGGCGAACTCGAAGTCGTCCACGGCGACGCCGCCCTCGGCGTCCCACAGGCCCGGCCCGTCGGTCACCGACACGGCCTTGAGGCGGCTCAGCACCACCTTCCCCTTGGGCTGCTGGCCCGCGGGGATGTGCAGGCGGAACTGGTGGACCGTCAGGCCGTAGGCGTTCAACGCGATGTCGGCCGCGGTCGAGCCGAGGTGCGAGTCGCTGAACGTCGCCATCTTGCCGACCTCGCCCAGCCGGATCCGCACGCCGCCGACCGCGGTGAACCCGCGGCTGCACAGGAGGTCCTTCCCGATCGTGATGGCGCGGGCGTCGAGCGACGGCTTCTGCGTCCCGTTCGGACGCAGCCGCGGGAGGGTCAGCTCGGCGCCGGAGAGGTCGAGCGTGGAGCCGATGTTCGCGTTCTGCAGGCGGATCGAGCCCTTGGCCCTCAACTCGCGCAGGAACAGCGTGCCGCCGACCTGGAGGCGGTCGGCGAACAGGACGTCGATGCCGGGCCCGTGCAGCGAGACGCCGGACATGCTGGCGCTGCCCATGATGTGCGCGTTCGACAGCCGGACCTGGCCGTAGGTGCGCAACGCGGGTGACCGGGTGCCGCCGCCGTTGACGGCGCTGCGGGCCTCGACGTCGCCGCGGACCTGCATGCCGTCCGCGTGCAGGGCGACCGGGATGCGGTTGGTGACGTCGCCCGCGAGCTCCTCGGCTACCTCGCGCGGCCCGATCACCGCGCCGCACAGCCTGAGGTAGCCGCCGATGCTCGCGTTGGGCAGCCGGACGGTGCCGGTGCTCGTGAAGCCGTCGTCGAGCTCGAGGTTGCCCTCGACCCGGATGCGGTCGGCAACGAGCGTCGCGGCCTCGTCGGCGGATCCGTGCGGCAGGACGAGCACCTGGTTGTCGACGCGGTGGGTCGAGTTCAGCCGGGCGCCGGTGAACTCGAGGTTCCCGCCGACGCGCGCGCCGTCGAACAGCACCCTGCCGTCCGCGGTGAACCGGCCGCCCTCGGCGTTGCAGAAGACGTTGCCCGCGACGACGATCCCGGACGCGTCGAGCGCGTCCTTGCCGGCGTTGATCAGCCGGGCGCCGCCGAGGTGGACGCTGCCGCCGATCGCCGAACCCCGGAGCCGGACCTCGCCGTTCGCGCGCATCGCGATGGCCTGCACGGAACCGCTCACCCGCAGGCGCGCGCCGAGCAGGGCGTGGTCGGAGTCGGAGCGCAGCACCGCGCCGGCCAGCCGGAGCGTGCCGTCGACGGCGGCGTCGGTGAGGTCGACGGTGCCGGTGCTGGTGAACCCGGCCTCGAGGACGAGGTCGCTGAACACCCTGAGGTTGCGGCCCTGCAGGCCCGGCACGCGGGTGCCGCGCAGCCTCAGCCCGATGAGGCGGGCCATGCGGAGGTCGAGCGGTTCCTCGAACGTGCAGTGGGTGAGGTCGATGACCCGCGTGACGCGGGTGCCCTCGAGCTCGAACTTCCCCGTGATCCGCGCGTTGCGGAGCCTCAGAGCGGGTAGTCCCTTGCGCGGAACGCGGTACATGCCGGTCAGCAGTCCGGTGAGCACCTCGCCGCGAGCGCTCTGCCCGGTCAGGTCGATCTCGGTCCCGCCCGCGTAAGCCGCCGCGACCTGGCGCTCGACATCGGTCAAGTCATCCGGCTTGATCACTTCGTCCTCCCCTGACGAGTCGGATCATCCCTGGTGGAGTTCCGGCTTGGCGAGGGTCCGAACAGTTAACGTGAGGTCCATGAGCACGCCGGAGTCGGAGATCAGCAACCGCGTTCCGAAGTTGCTGCGGGTGAGTGCCGCGCTGAGCTGGCGGTTCGTCGTGGTGGTCGCCGCGCTGTACGTCGTGGCCTACGTCTTCGGCTACCTCGCGTCGATAGTGATCCCCGTCGCCATCGCGCTGCTGCTCGCGGCGCTGCTGTCGCCGGGTGTGTCGAAGCTCGTCGAGTGGCGGGTGCCGCGCGGCGTCGCGGTGACCGTGATGATGATCATCGGCCTCGGCGTCCTCGGCGGCGTGCTGACGTTCGTGATCAGCGAGTTCTCCCGCGGTCTGCCCGAGCTGCAGACGCAGGTGGCCGCCTCGCTCGACACCATCCAGACGTGGCTGAAGGACGGGCCCGCCCACCTGTCCGACGCGCAGCTGCAGAACTACGTCAACGAGATCGTGAAGACGATCAAGGAGAACCAGGCGGAGATCACGTCCGGCGCGCTGACGACCGCCGCGACCCTCGGCGAGGTCCTGACGGGCCTGCTGCTGGCGCTGTTCACCCTCATCTTCTTCCTGCACGACGGCGACGGCATCTGGCGCTTCGTGACGCGTGCGGTTCCTCGTGACGTGCGTCAGCGTGTGGACGTGGCCGGCCGTCGCGGGTTCGGCTCTCTCGTGTCCTACGTGCGCGCGACGGCGGTGGTCGCCATCGTCGACGCCGTGGGTGTGGGCATCGGCCTGGCGATCATCGGCGTGCCTCTGGTGGTTCCGCTGTCGGCGTTGGTGTTCCTCGGTGCGTTCATCCCCATCATCGGTGCGGTGTTCACGGGTGCCGTGGCCGTTTTGATCGCGTTGGTGACCAACGGACCGATCGCGGCCCTCGTCGTGCTGGCGGTTTTGATCGGCGTGATGCAGCTGGAATCGCACGTGCTTCAGCCGATCCTGCTGGGCCGCGCGGTCAAGCTGCACCCGCTGGCCGTCGTGCTGGCCATCGCCGGCGGCCTGGTGACCGGCGGCATCGCCGGTGCGCTGCTGGCCGTACCGCTGCTCGCGGTGCTGAACTCGGGCATCCGGTCGCTCGTGTCCGACGCGGACGCCGACCAGAACCCGCAGAAGGTCGACGTGCTGAACCCTCAGGACACAGCGCCGAAGGACGACACGAGCGAACGGGTCAAGGAGCTTTGAGGCGAGTGCGGACCGGCACCTTCGAGTACACGATCACCGGTCCGGGCACGGTCGCGTCGGCGGTCGACCTGATGGCGGACGTGCCGCGGCTGGTCACGATGCACCCGCTGGCGGTGCGCGCGGAGGCCGTGCCGCCGCCGTCGCCGGAGGTCCTGCGCAGCACCGCCGTCACGTCACGGCTGAAGTTCGGGCCGGTGGGCATGCACATCACCTACCGCGCCGACCTGGTGGTGCGGGGCGAGGACGAGGTGCTCACCGTCGCGCACCAGCAGCCGCGGACGACGTTGACCAGCCACGTGCGGGTGTCGGAGGTGGGGGACGACCGGGTGCGGATCAAGGTGGGCGTCACGTTCGAGTGCCCCGCGCTGTTGTTCTCCTACGCGTTCGGGAAGGCGCGGTTCGCGCACGAGCACATGGCTTCGGAGATCACGAAGTACCTGAACCGCTAGGCCATCGAGACGAGGTTGCGGCCGTACGCCTTGGCCGCCAGCAGTGCCGCGTCCGCCGCCACCAGCAGGTCCGGCAGCTCGTACCCGAACCGGGTCGTCGTCGCCACCCCTATGGACACCGTCAGGCCGCGTAGTTCGTGCGGCAGCCCGTTGGTGGCCATCGTGGGCACGCGGAGGTTCTGCACGGCCGTGCGCACGCGTTCGGCCACGATCTCGGCCTCGTCCGGGGTGGCCTCGGGCAGCAGGACGACGAACTCCTCGCCGCCGAACCGGCCGACCAGGTCTCCGCGGCGGACGGTGCCGCGCAGCAGCAACGAGATCGCGGCCAGGGCGGCGTCGCCCGCCAGGTGGCCGACCTCGTCGTTGACCCGTTTGAAGTGGTCGAGGTCCAGCAACATCACCGCCATCGGGCGGGCGCGGCCGGAGCCCTTGGCGAGTTCGGAGCGGGCGCGGCTGTCCCAGTGCACGGCGTTGGCGAGGCCGGTCTTGGCGTCGCGCTGGGCCGAGCGGCGCCACTGGGGGAGTTGGGCCGCTCGTTCCAGCAGGGCGAGGGGTGGGCCCGCGATGAGGGCGTGGACCGCGTTCGACTCCGCCACGCAGCCCATGAGGCCGCCGATCGACACGGCGACGATGCCGAGGACGGCGTCGATGGGTTCGCCGACGTTCTCCTCGAAGGTGGCGTTCGGGCGGCGGAGCTTCAGGCCGAACGCGATCAGGGCGGCGCGGAGGATAAGCAGGGCGCTGGCGCCGAGCGTCATGATCAGCAGGTTCGCGTGCGGGTCGACCCAGCCGAGCAGGTAGCGGGTGCCGAAGACGGCGAGGGTGGTGGCGCTCAGCGTGAACAGCCAGCGGTGGGTCTCCGGGCGTTGCGCGAGCAGGCAGTGCAGTGCCGGGCCGAACAGCAGGAGCACCATCAGGTTCGGCGGGAGGGCGATGATGCCCGCCGTCAGGTACGAGAGGTGCGCTGCCCACGGGTTGCGTTCGGTCTCGCCGAGGCGGTGGCTGTAGATGGAGCTGCCGATGACCACGGCACCGGCCGTGCCCGCGATGGCGGCGAACCTGGCGATTTCGGAGGGTGACGGCGTTTCGGAGGAAACGATCGCGTAGGTGACGGTGGCGAAAGCTGCGGCGTCGATCAACAACCAGTAGCAGAGCGCGGGCCGCCGCAAAGTCCACAACGGCCAGTCGCGCACCCTCATTCGCCCTCCCCCGAACCCGGAGAGCGTCGCACATTCCTCCGTTCGGCAGAAGACGGCCACCTGGGGGTTAGCCAGCACACGTTCACGCGGCAGGATGGTGCTCGAAAGGAGCACAGCGTGCGCAACGAGCCAGCCGAACGTGTGACGAAGGTGATCGAAGACCCGGCCACGCCCCTGTGGCGCGGGACGATTGCGCTACGCATAGTCACATTCCTCTTCGCCGCGGTGAACGTCATCGAGAACCACTCCGAGTACGTCCGGCCGTGGCTCGCGTGGGTGACGCTCGGGGTGATGGCGCTGTGGTCCGTCTTCACCAGCCGCGCCTACAGCACGACGTGGGGCAGGCGGTGGCCGATCGTGCTCGTCGACCTCGTCCTGACCTGCGGCCTGATGTCGTTGTCGCCGTTGATCATGTCCGACCACCAGCTGCTGACCCTCAACGTCCCGCTGATCACGACGATCTGGGCGTGCGTGCCGGCCGTGGCGCTGGGCGCGCTCGGCGGGGCGTACGCGGGTCTCGCGGGCGGGCTGGCGGTCGGCCTCTCCACCTACCTCAGCAAGGGCGTGCCGAGCCTCGACCTGCTGCGCGACGTCGTGCTGCTGGGCGGCGCGGGCATGGTCGTCGGCATGGCCTCGGCCACGGCACGGCGGTCCGCGGTGCTCCTCGCGCAGGCCTTGAGGGCCGAAGCGGCGACGGCGGAACGCGAGCGCCTTGCCCGTTCGATCCACGACAGCGTGCTGCAGGTCCTCGCCCGCGTGCGCAAGCGCGGCCTGGAGGTCGGTGGCGAGGCCGCCGAGCTGGCGAAGATGGCCGGTGAGCAGGAGGTGGCGCTGAGGAACCTGGTGGCCGCCGCTCCCGTCGACTCCACTGTGGATGGAGAGATCGACCTGCGCCCCGGGCTGCAGGTCCTCGCCACGCCCAGGATCCAGGTCTCGACGCCCGCCACGCAGGTGATGTTCGCGTCCGCCGCGGCCGTCGAGCTCACGTCGCTGGTGCGCGAGGCGCTGTCCAACGTGGACAAGCACGCCGGCGAGGACGCGCGGGCCTGGGTGCTGCTGGAAGACCTCGGTGAGGAAATCGTGCTCAGCGTCAGGGACGATGGTCCGGGGATCCCGGAAGGCCGGATCGCGGTGGCCGCCGCGGAGGGCAGGATGGGGATCGAGAAGTCGATCAAAGGCCGGGTGGAGTCGCTCGGCGGAACGCTGGAGCTCCAGACCGGGCCGGGGGAGGGCACGGAGTGGGAGGTTCGGGTGTTCAGGAAGGGGGCGGCAAGGTGACGGTCTCGGTGATGGTCGTGGACGACCACCCGATGTGGCGCGAAGGCGTCGCGCGCGATCTCCAGGAACGCGGCTTCGAGATCGTGGCGACCGCGGGCGACGCGCCCTCGGCCGTGCGCATCGCGAAGGCGGTGCGGCCGAACGTGGTCCTGATGGACCTCAACCTCGGCGAACTGTCCGGCGTGGACGCCACCGCGATGATCACCAGCGAGCTGCCGGAGACGCGCGTGCTCGTGCTGTCCGCGTCCGGCGAGCACGACGACGTGCTGCAGGCCGTGAAGGCGGGCGCGTCCGGCTACCTGGTGAAGTCCGCGTCCTCCGAGGAACTGGTCGAGGCCGTCTCCCGGACCGCCGCCGGCGACGCGGTGTTCACGGCCGGGCTCGCGGGCCTGGTGCTGGGCGAGTACCGGCGCATGGCCGCCGCGCCGGACGACTCAGAGGAGAAGCCCCAGCTCACCGACCGGGAGACCGAGGTGCTGCGGCTGGTGGCCAAGGGCCTGACCGCACGACAGATCGCGAACCGCCTGGTGATCTCCCACCGCACGGTCGAGAACCACGTCCAGTCGACTTTGCGGAAACTCCAACTGCACAACCGGGTGGAGCTGGCGCGTTATGCCATCGAGCACGGTCTCGACGCCGAACCGGAGGCAGAGAAATGACAGATCCGAGAGACTTACGCGTGTCCGACGCGGAACGTGAGCACGTCGTCAGCCTGCTGAACAAGGCGGTGGGCCGGGGCATGATCACGCTGGACGAGTTCACCGTCCGCACGGACACCGCTCTCGCCGCGAAGACCAGGGCCGACCTCAACGCCGTGCTGATCGACCTGCCCGGCATGGTCAACAACGAGCTGGCCCGCGAGCGCACCGAACTGAAGAACACGATGAGCACCACGACCCGCAAGGGCCACTGGGTCGTGCCGAACGAGCTCGTCATCCGCAACACCCTCGGCACCACGAACCTCGACTTCACCGCCGCCGAGGTGCCGCCCGTGGTCAACGTCGACCTGGACGTGTCGCTGGGCACCGTGAAGATGCTGCTGCCGGCGGGGGCGTCGCTCAACTTCGACGCGGTCGAGATCACCGCCGGCGAGGTGAAGGACAAGGTCCGCAACACGGCCGGCAGCCCGCACTTCCAGCTCAAGGGCGTGGTGCGCGGCGGAACCGTGGTGATCAAGCGCTCCAAGCGCTGATCTGCGGGCCGCCCCGGCAAGCCGCAGGATCGAGGCATGCGTTGTCTCGTGACCGGCGCGACCGGGTACCTCGGCGGACGTCTCGTGCCCCGGCTGCTGGCCGAAGGGCACGAGGTCCGCTGCCTCGTGCGTTCCCCTGAGAAGCTGCGCGACGTCCCGTGGGCGGCCGACGTCGAGATCGTGCGCGGAGACGTGCTCGGTGACCTCGACGAGGCCATGCGCGACATCGAGGTCGTGCACTACCTCGTGCACTCGCTGCACGACAAGGACTTCGCCGACGCCGACCGCAAGGCCGCCGAGAACACCGCTCGCGCTGCCGAACGCGCCGGCGTGCGGCGGATCGTCTACCTCGGTGGGCTGCACCCCGAGGGCACCGAGCTGTCGCCGCACCTGGCCTCGCGCAAGGAGGTCGGCGACGTCTTCCTGCGGTCACCGGTCCAGGCCGTCGTGCTGCAGGCCGCGGTGATCATCGGTTCGGGCTCGGCGAGCTTCGAGATGCTGCGCTACCTCACCGAACGGCTGCCGGTCATGGTGACGCCGCGCTGGGTGCACAACCGGATCCAGCCGATCGCCGTGCGGGACGTGCTGCGCTACCTGGTAGACGCCACGACGTTGGAGAACCAGAACCGCACGTTCGACATCGGCGGCCCGGACGTGCTGACGTACCTGCAGATGATGCTGCGGTACGCCGAGGTCGCGGGCCTGCCGAGGCGCCGCGTGCTGCCCGTGCCCGTGCTGACGCCGGGCCTGTCGTCGCACTGGGTCAACGTGGTCACGCCCGTGCCGAAGTCGATCGCGAGGCCGTTGATCGAGTCGCTGGTGCACGAGGTGGTGTGCCGCGAGAACGACATCGAGACGCTGCTGCCGGGCGAGAACATCGGCTACGACAAGGCCGTGGAGCTCGCGCTCGACAAGGTCCGCGACGCCGACGTGGAGACGCGCTGGTCGGGGGCATCGCTGCCGGGGGCGCCCAGCGAGCCGTTGCCGAGCGACCCCGACTGGTCCGGCGGGTCGGTCTACGTCGACGAACGGGAGCGGCGGACGACCGCGAGCCCGGAACGGCTGTGGGAGGTCGTCGAGGGTATCGGCGGCGAACGCGGCTGGTACTCGTTCCCGCTGGCATGGGCGGTGCGCGGGTGGATGGACCGGCTCGCGGGCGGTGTCGGGCTGCGGCGCGGGCGGCGGGACCCGCACCGGTTGAACGTCGGCGAGGCCCTCGACTGGTGGCGCGTGGAGGAGATCGAACGGGGCTCGCTGCTGCGGTTGCGCGCCGAGATGAAGGTGCCCGGGAAGGCCTGGTTGGAGCTTCGAGTGGCGGCGAACGAGGGACACGGGTCCACTTACCGCCAACGTGCCGTGTTCGTGCCCAAAGGGCTCGCCGGCCACCTCTACTGGGCGGCCGTCTACCCCTTCCACGGCATCGTGTTCGGCGGCATGGTGCGCAACATCGCCAATGAAGCTGAACTGCACAACAACTTCAGAAAGTCCTGATGGACTGCACAAGCAGCAAAGGGTGAGACTTCCCGCATGAAGGCTCTCGTCAAGGTCGCCGCTGGGCCTGGACTCGAACTGACCGACGTCCCCGACCCGACACCGGGTCCGACGGACGTGCTGGTCAGGGTGCTGCGCACCGGCATCTGCGGCACCGATCTGCACATCGACTCGTGGGACGACTGGGCCGCGACCAACATCAAGGCGCCGCTGGTCCTCGGGCACGAGTTCGTCGGCGAGGTCGTCGAGGTCGGCGCCTCCGTCACCGGCGTCAAAACAGGTGACCTGGTCAGCGGCGAGGGCCACCTCGTCTGCGGGACCTGCCGCAACTGCAAGGCCGGCCGGCGCCACCTCTGCGCGAACACGCGCGGTCTCGGCGTGCACTCCAACGGCGCGTTCGCGCAGTACGTCGTGCTGCCCGAGCAGAACGCCTGGGTGCACCGCACGCCCGTCGACCTGGACGTGGCCGCGATCTTCGACCCGTTCGGCAACGCCGTGCACACCGCGCTGAGCTTCCCCGTCATCGGCGAGGACGTGATCATCACCGGCGCCGGCCCCATCGGCATCATGGCCGCCGCCGTCGCCAAGCACGCGGGCGCGCGCAACGTCGTCATCACCGACATCTCCGAGCACCGCCTGGACCTCGCCCGCAAGGTCGGCGTAGACCTCGCCGTGAACGTCTCCCAGATGACCATCGCGGACGCCCAGGCCGAGCTCGGCATGGCCGAGGGCTTCGACGTCGGCATGGAGATGTCCGGCAAGCCCGTCGCGATGCGCGACATGATCGCGAACATGGCCCACGGCGGCCGCATCGCCATGCTCGGGCTGCCCGCGGACGAGTTCTCCGTCGACTGGAGCAGCGTCGTGCTGAAGATGCTGCACATCAAGGGGATCTACGGCCGCGAGATGTTCGAGACCTGGTACTCGATGACCGTGCTGCTGCAGCGCGGCCTCGACCTCGCGCCGGTGATCACCCACCGGTACGACCACACGCAGCACGCAGAAGCGTTTGCGACCGCGCGCGAAGGCAAGTGCGGCAAGGTCATCCTCGACTGGACGGGAGCCTGATGTACGGCGAGCTCAAGAACGACCTCCTCAAGACCATCGGGGAGATCAGGGAGGCCGGGCTCTACAAGTCCGAACGCGTCATCGCCACCCCGCAGAACGCCGCCGTCAGGGTCGGTTCCGGTGACGAGGTGCTGAACTTCTGCGCCAACAACTACCTCGGCCTCGCCGACCACCCGCAGCTCATCGAGGCCGCCAAGAAGGCCCTCGACGACTGGGGCTTCGGCATGGCCTCGGTGCGGTTCATCTGCGGCACCCAGGAGCCGCACAAGGAACTGGAGCGCAAGCTCAGCGAGTTCCTCGGCACCGAGGACACGATCCTCTACAGCTCCTGCTTCGACGCCAACGGCGGCCTGTTCGAGACGCTGCTCGGCGCCGAGGACGCGATCATCTCCGACGAGCTGAACCACGCCTCGATCATCGACGGCGTGCGCCTGTCGAAGGCTCGCCGGTTCCGCTACAAGAACCGCGACATGGACGACCTGGAGCGCCAGCTCAAGGACGCCTCCGACGCCCGCTACCGCCTCATCGCGACCGACGGCGTCTTCTCGATGGACGGCTACCTCGCGCCGCTCGACGAGATCTGCGACCTGGCCGAGCGCTACAACGCCCTGGTCATGGTCGACGACTCGCACGCCGTCGGCTTCACCGGCCCGACCGGCCGCGGCACCCCGGAGCTCTTCGGCGTGCAGGACCGCGTCGACATCGTCACCGGCACCCTCGGCAAGGCCCTGGGCGGCGCGTCCGGCGGCTACACGTCCGGCCGCAAGGAGATCGTCGAACTGCTGCGCCAGCGCTCGCGCCCGTACCTCTTCTCGAACTCGCTCGCGCCGTCGATCACCGCTGCCGCGATCGCCACGCTGGACATGCTGTCGTCGTCCACGGAGCTGCTCACCCAGCTGCGGTCGAACACCGAGCTGTTCCGCCGGCGGATGACCGAGGCCGGCTTCGACCTCCTGCCGGGCGAGCACCCGATCATCCCCGTGATGATCGGCGACGCGGCGGAGGCGGCGCGCCTCGCGGACCTGTTGCTGGAGCAGGGCGTCTACGTGATCGGGTTCTCGTACCCGGTCGTGCCGCACGGCAAGGCGCGAATTCGCACGCAGATGTCGGCTTCACACACCACCGAGGACGTTAACCGCGCCGTCGACGCGTTCATCGCCGCACGGGAGAAGATGTAAAGGTAGGACTTGTACCGGCTCCAAGAACTACTTCCTTCAGGCACATTCGGAAGGAAACAATGGAGCCGGTACCGGTTCTGCTTCTACTTTCGTCGGCATGCCACGACGAAAGTCCAGTGTGGTGGGACGCGAGTTCGGTGACGCTGTTCGGCGGATCATCGAGCAGACCGGGCTGACCCACCGCAAGATCGCTGAAGAACTCGGCTGGGACGAAGCGAAGCTGTCCGACATGGTCCGCGGCAAAGGCGGCGTGACCGAAGCCGAAGTGATGCAGCTGCTCGGCTACTGCCGCGTCAAGCCGGACGTGACCCGGCACCTGCTCGCCCTGTACCGCGAGACTCGGGTGCGCGGGTACCTCAAGTTCCCCGATGACCGGGTACCCGCACTCCTGGAGCAGGAACGCCTGGCCAACGAGATCACCGTCTGGTCTTCGCTCCTCGTCCCGGGTCACCTCCAGACCACCGACTACATGCGTGCGGCCATCGGTGGAGTGGTTCGCCCGGAGGCGGTCGACTACGAAGAAGTCATCGCCGCGAAGCTCGAACGCCACAAGCTCTTCCACTGGAGCCGCACGTTCGTCTTCTACATCCACGAATACGCTCTCCGCCTCCCGGTGGGTGGACCGGACGTGATGAAAGACCAATACATCCACCTCCTGGGGATGGCGCAGCGTTCTTACATCACCGTGCGAATCGTGCCGGCCGCGATCGGAGCCCACGCCGGTGTTTCCGGATCATTCATCCGCCTCGGCTACGAGAAGTTCGAGCCCGTGGTCTTCCTGGAGGGCGAGAACTCCGGTCTTTTCCTCGAAGACCCGGCCTCACTCGCCGTCTACGCATCAGTGGTGAAGCGGCTCGACGATCAAGCTCTGAATCCGGAAGAATCGAGGCAGCTGATCACCGGCATCCTGACCTGAGGAGACGCATGTCGACCTGGCGCAAGAGCTCCTACAGCCCCAACTCCAGCGACTGCGTCGAGGTCGGCCGGGGTGTCGGCATCCGGGACAGCAAGGCGCCGGCCACCCACCTGCCGGTGTCCGCCGAGGCCTGGTCGGCGTTCCTCCGTGATGTGACGCGCGTCACCACACAGTAAGAATCGGCCCGGCCACCGCACTTCCTGTCGTGGAGGACTTCTCGGCCGTCTACCGCGAGTGCTACCCGCGGGTGCTCGCGTACGCCGCCTGCCATGCGGGGCCGAGGCTCGCGGAGGACATCACCAGCGAGACCTTCACGATCGCGTGGCGCAAGTCCGGTCAGATGCCGTCGAACGCACTCCCGTGGCTGCTCGGGATCGCCCGCAACCTGGTGCGCGCCGCCCACCGCCAGACGACGACCTACGAGCTCACTGACTTCCCGGCCGACGACGACTTCGCGGTGATCGAGCTGCGGGCGGCGTTGTCGAGCCTGTCGGAGGCCGACCAGGAGGTCCTCACGCTGATCGCGTGGCACGGGCTGGCGGCGGCCGAGGCGGCGCAGGTGCTCGGGTGCACGACGGCGACGTTCTTCGTGCGGCTGCACCGGGCTCGGCGGCGGTTGCAGGCCGCTCTGTGGACTCCGAAATTCGACAGCGCGAGGGAGTCATGGAAGACGTCCTGAAGAACCTGGCCGAGGCCAGGCCGCCTGTTCCGGAGGTCGACGCCGCCCGGATGGAACGCGACCTCGCGCGGATCATCGCGTTGCCGCGGGAGAGGCCGGTTCGGAAGCAGTTCGTGCGGCGGTTCGCACCGTTGGCTGTCGTCGCTGCCGTGATCACCCTTGTGGTGGTGGCGCTGCCTGCGCCCCCTCAGCCCGTGCAGCCTGCTGCGCCAGCCCCGTGGTGGCGGGTGTTGCGGCAGCAGACGTCGTTGATGGTCGTCGGGGAGCCGGCGAAGCCTTACGTCGTGCGGTTCGGCTCCAAGACCGACCAGTGGCAGGCCGGGAACCGCGAGATCGCGGTGGTGCAGAAGGACGGCGAGGTCAAGCCGTACGCGCGGGACGACGACGCCGCGTGGGAGGCGGCGGGCCGGCCGGAGGTCGTGCCCCAGCTCGGCGGCAGCCGGTCGGTGCGCATCGGTCCGATGGCGCCGGCGGTGCAGGAGTCCTACGTCAGCGGGCTCTCGCTGACGTCGGCCTACTGGGAGCGGCTGGAGTCGTTCGACGACCTGCCGGCGGACCCGGCGGGCATGAGGGCGAAGTTGCAGCCCGAGGAGAAGGGCGCCTACGAGCTCGCGGACCTGGTCATGGCGGTGATGATCGCGAACGTGCGCGACGACCAGCGGCGGGGAGGGTTCGAGCTGCTCAAGTCGCTCGACGGGGCGCGGTACCTCGACCACGTGCGCCTGCCCAGCGGCGGGGAGGGCGTCGGGGTGGCGATCCCCGCACCGCCGCAGTTCCAGTTCAGCGGCGTCGAGACCTGGTTCGTCATCAACCCCGGCACCGGCAAGCCGGTCCTGAAGCGGAACGTCCTCACCTCGTCCCAGCACGGCCTTCCCGTGAACACGCCGATCTCGGAGGAGCAGTACCTCCTGCTGGAGAAGACGAACGTCGAGCCGGTCCTGCCGCTGGGCGTCCCCGTGAACGGCAAGGTGGAATCCCCCATCATTGAGCGGTGATCGACCCACGACGGCTCCGCGTCTTGCGCGCGCTGGCCGACCACGGCACGGTGACGGCCGCGGCCGCCGCGCTGCACCTCACGCCGTCGGCGGTGTCACAGCAGCTCGCGGCACTGGAGTCCGAGGCGGGACACCCGCTGTTGGTGCGCAAAGGCCGTCGCGTGTCGCTGACGCCGGCCGGGTCGTTGTTGGTGACCCACGCCCACGTCGTCGCCGCGGAACTGGAACGCGCACAGGCCACTTTGGACGCTCTCGCCTCCGGCACGGCGGGCCGGGTGGCGGTGGCGGCGTTCGCGTCGGCGATCACGCAGGTGGTGGCGCCGGCGTTGGCGGCGTTGAAGGAACGGTCGATCGAACTGTCCGTGCGCGACGCCGAGGGTCACGAGAGCGTGCGGCTGCTGCTCGACGGCGAGATCGACGTGGCGATCACCGAGGAGCACCGCACGACCGAGCGCTTCACCCGGTTCCCGCTGTACACCGAGCCGTTCGACGTCGTGCTGCCGCCGGGGCGCGAGGCGTCCGGGCCGGTGGACCTGGCGTCGCTGGCCGACGAGGACTGGGTCGTCACGCTGCCCGGCAACCCGTTGCGCGACGTGGTGGAGATGGCGTGCGCGCAGGCCGGGTTCACGCCGCGCATCCGGCACACGTCAGACGACTTCCGCGCGATCGAGGCGCTGGTCGCGGCGGGCGCCGGGGTGGCGTTGGCGCCGCGCAACGCGGTCAGCGGGGTGAAGGCCGTGCGGCGGGCCGTGGCGGGCGTGGCGCCCCTGCGCCGGGTGGTGGCGGCGGTGCGGCAGGGGTCGGAGGACCACCCGCTGATCAGGGCGGTGCTGGACGAGCTCCGGCCCTAGCGGATTACTTCATGCTTGAAGTCATGTACGGTTGACTTCAAGCGTGAAGTCATTGGAGGCAATCGTGAGCAAGCCGGAGTTCTTCGCCACCCCGGGATACGGCGAGACGCAGCTGGAGAACATGCGCTACAGCCAGGCCGTGCGCATCGGCGACCGGGTCGAGATCTCGGGTCAGGGCGGGTGGAGCGACGAGTTCGAGTTCCCCGAGTCGCTCGAGGACGAGATCGTGCGCGCCTTCGACAACGTCGAGCGCACCCTCGCGACGGCGGGTGCGTCGTGGACCGACGTCGTGCACGTGAACTCGTACCACTTGCTCGGCAGCGACACGTTCGACGACCACAACCGGGTGATGGTCGCGCAGTTCCGCGAGCGGATGGGCGAGCGGGCGCCGATCTGGACGGAGAGCGGGGTCACCGCGCTCGGGCACCCGAAGATGCGGATCGAGATCCGCGTGACGGCGGTCGGCTAGACGCGGGGGAGGTGAGCGGCGACCTCGGCGAGGGCGTCCAGGGTGTCGTGGTCGACCTGGCCGCTCGCCGTCTCGGCCTCCGCGACGGTCACGGTCCGGCCCTCGCGGTCGCTGCCGTAGCGCAGGCCGGTGAACCGGATCTCGGCCAGGTCGAGCAGGTGGCTGCCGAGCGGGTGGATGTCGCCGCTGCCGTGCCTGGTCATGACGGACTCGAACCTGCGGGCGTCGCCGTCGGTGGCGAGGCCGACCCAGACGACGGAGATCACCGCCGTGTTGCCTGCGCCGTCGGCCACCGCGAACAGCACGCGTTCCAGTGAGGTGCACCGAGTGCGCAGGAAGAACTCGCGGATCTCGCCGAACGACACCGAGACGCATTCGGCCTGCTGACGGGCGGTGCGTCTCAGCTGTCTCATGCCGAGGCGCTGCCACGCGCCCTCGGTGTCACCCTTGCGGGCCGCCTTCTGGCCTTCGGCCTTGCGCGGGCCCAGCCGCAACGACGAGCCGCCCGATCCCACCTCGGTCGCGCCGAAGCCGCCCGTCGTGATGCCACCCGTCCCCGCGGCGACGGCCAGCGCCAGGGCTCCCGCCACGACGACGCCGGTGCCCTTCTTGCCGCCACCCCCGCCGTCCAGCGGGATGACCTTGCCGTTCTTGGTGATGAACCGAGTCATGCGACCACAACGCGGGGGCCGGGCCCCCGCGTTGATCACACGATCGGGTGAGGCCCCTAGTGCGGGGCGCGGGCCGCGAGCTTGGCCGAGGCCGGGTCGCCCGCCGCCAGTGCGCCGCGGGCGGCGAGCTGGCAGATGTCCACGCTGGTGGTCGCCAGCTTGGCGCCGACGCCCGTGAGTGCCGTGTGGTTCATGGACAACGACGTGATGCCCAGGCCGATGAGCACGCACGCGAGCAACGGATCGGCCGCTGCCTCGCCGCACACGCCGACGGGCTTGCCGGTGGCGGTGGCCGCCTCGCCGACCAGGGCGATGAGGCGCAGGAGCGCCGGCTGCCACGGGTCGTTCAGCGCCGCGACCCCGCCGAGCTGGCGGTCGGCCGCGAAGACGTACTGCGCCAGGTCGTTGGTGCCGATGGAGATGAAGTCGACGACCTGCAGGATCTCGCGGGCCGACAAGGCGGCGGACGGGACCTCGACCATGACGCCGGCGCGCTGGATGCCGGCGGCGCGGGCCCGTTCGACGAACCAGGCGGCTTCGGCGGCGGTAGCGACCATCGGGGCCATGACCGAGACCTCGGCACTCGAGGACGCCGCCGCGGCGGCGATGGCTTCGAGCTGGCGGTCGAGGACCTCGGGGCGGTCGAAGGCGACGCGCAGGCCGCGGACGCCCAGGGCCGGGTTGGGCTCGGGGTCCGGGTTCAGAAACGCCAGCGGCTTGTCCGCGCCCGCGTCGAGGGTGCGCACCACAACGGGTTTGCCCGCAAACGGCGCCAGCACCGCTTCATAAGCAGCAGTCTGTTCAGCAACGGTCGGTTCCTCCGCCGCGTCCAGGAAGCAGAACTCCGTGCGGAAGAGGCCGACGCCCTCCGCACCCGCGGCGGCAGCGGCTGCCGCGTCGGCCGGGGAGCCGACGTTGCCGAGGACCTTGACGCGGTGGCCGTCCTTGAGCGCGCCGACGCCGTTCCACTGGGCCTTCTGGCCGGTGCCGGCAGCGCGGACCTTGCCGTCGGACTCGCGGATCTGGCCGGTGTCGCCGTCGACGTCGAGAGAGGTGCCTTCGAACGCCAGGATGCCGCGGCACGCGACTACGGCCGGGATGCCGAGCGAACGGGCGAGGATCGCGGTGTGCGAGGTGGGGCCGCCCTCCTCCGTGACCAGGGCGAGGACCTTCGACGGGTCGAGGCCCGCGGTGTCGGCGGGCGCGAGGTCGCGGGCCACCAGCACGGACGGGGAGGTCAGGTCGGGGACGCCGGGCGCGGCCAGGCCGAGGAGTTCGGCCACCACGCGGTCGCGCACGTCCTGGACGTCGCGGGCGCGTTCGGCCATGTACCCACCGGCGGCCTGCAGCGCGGAGATGAACTTCGCGGCGGCCTGGTGGACGGCGCGGGCCGCGGGCAGGGACTCGTCGGACACGAGCTTCTCGGCGGACTTGATGAGCGACGGGTCGCCCGCCATCGCCGCCGTGGTCTCGAGAACGGAGCGCGCGTCGCCCTCGACCGTCTTCGCGCGCTCCATCAGGCGCTGCGCCACGACCTCCGTCGCCGGGCGGATGCGCGCGGCCTCGGCCGCTGTGTCCGCGGGTCGGGGACCCGCGGGAGGTTCGGGAAGGGCCTCCGCGACCCTCACCACGGGACCGGTCGCCCGGCCGCTGCTGACACCGACACCGCTGAGCCGCGTGCTCGACATGGTCTAGACCATACCCTCCGACCGTACACCCAGGACAGTTCAGTGTGCCCAATGGAACGCCCGCGCGTGGAGTAGGCCGTTCGGAGCAGTACCGTGACCAGCCGTGCGCCTCCCGTACGTCCTCGCCGCAACGCTCCTGGCCGCCGGATGCGCGGCGGCCCGACCGGACCTCGGTCCCGAGATCTCCGTCCCGGCGGAAGCGCGCACCATCCAGCAAGCCGTCGACGCAGCAGGCGAAGGCGCGACCATCGTCGTCGCTCCAGGTGTCTACGAGGAGACGGTGCACGTTAAAACCAGGGGTCTGACGATCAGGGGCGCCCGGCGCGGCAGCGTGATCATCGACGGCGAGACCGAGCGCGCCAACGGGATCGTGGTCGCGGCGCCGGAGGTGTCCGTGCAGAACCTGACGGTCCGAAACCACACGTCCAACGGCGTGCTGATCTCCGCGCAACGGGACTTCCGCGTCTCGTACGTGACGGCGAGCAACAACGCGTTGTTCGGCATCCACGCGTTCGACGCGCAGCGCGGCGTGATCGAGCAGAGCTACACGAGCGGCAGTGCGACCGCCGGCATCTACGTGGGCCACTGCAGGCCGTGCGACGTCGTCGTGCGCGGCAACGTCGCCGAACGCAACGCCGTCGGGTACGAGGGCGCGAACGCGTCCGGCGGGATGTTCGTGCTGGGCAACAGGTTCAGCGGCAACCGGGTCGGTCTGCTGTCGCGCGCCGAACGGCAGGACCAGGTCACGATCGCCGGCAACCTGGTCTCCGACAACGACGAGGCGCTGTCGCCCGCGCGGGCGGACGGCGCGTTCGGGGTGGGCATGAGCATCACGTCCAGCCCGAAGAACGTGGTGTTCCGCAACCTCGTCGTCGGCAACCCGAGGGGTGACGTGGTCGTCGGCGCGTCCTCGAAGAAGTCCAGGGCACCACGCGGGATCCCGTTCACGCAGGTCGCCGCGCCGCCCGTCCAGCCGGAGATGCCGGCCGGGCCGTTGCCGGGCAGCGAGCCGGACGCCGAGGCGTACGCGCTGCCGGACGAGGACCTGTTCGACGACCGCGCGGCGGTGCGGTCCTAGCCGATCTCTTCGGCCGTCGGGTAGGACGGCTGCGCGCCCGCCTTCGTGACGGACAGGGCGGCGACCTTCACGGCGTACTCCGCGGCCCGGACCAGGTCGTCGCCGTCGGCGAGCCGGGCGGACAGCGCTCCGGCGAACGCGTCACCGGCGCCGGTCGTGTCCACGACCTCGGCGACCTCGACCGCGGGCACCTCGACGACACCGGACCGCTCGACCACGGCGACACCGCGCGAGCCGAGCGTGACGACGGCCGAGGCGGGGCCGAGGGCGAGCAGGCCGGTCCAGTCCCGGGCGAGTTGCGCGGCCTCGTGCTCGTTCACGACCAGGACCGTGAGCTGCCGCAACGTCTCCGCGGGCAGGTCGGCGACCGGGGACAGGTTCAGCACGGTTCGCACACCGGCCTGCGAGGCGGCACCGATCGCGTGGACCACCGTCTCCAGCGGCACCTCCAGCGAGCACGTCAGCACCCGTGCGCCCTCGAACGCCAGGCCGTCCACATCGGACGGTGCCACGTCGGAGTTGGCGCCGGGCGAGACGACGATGGAGTTCTCGCCGTCCGGGGTGACGGTGATGTACGCGATCCCGGTCGGGCGCGCGGAGGTCTTCACCAGCGCCGTGTCGACGCCGGACGACTCCAGGGACTCGCGCAGCAGCGAGCCGTACCCGTCGTCACCCAGGGCTCCGACCAGCGCGACGGACGCTCCGACGCGGGCGGCGGCCACGGCGGTGTTCGCGCCCTTGCCGCCGGGCAGCACGACGGTGTCGCCGCCGAGCACGGTCTCACCGCCGCCGGGCCGCCTGCCGACCTCGACCACGAGGTCGGCGTTGGCGGACCCGAGAACGAGCAGAGTCTGTGTCACTTGACGAACTCTGCCACGTTCTTCGCCGTGATGACCTTGACCTCGACGTCCACGACCTGCTGGACGGACTCGCCCTTGGCCGCGTGCACGGCCTGCTCGACGGCCTTGGAGCCGAGGAGCTTCGGCTGCTGCGCGACGGTCGCCGCGAGCGTGCCGTCCTGGATCGCCTTCAGGCCGTCCGGCGTGCCGTCGAAGCCGACGACCTGCACGTCCTTGCCGGCACGGGCGCCGAGGGCCTTGATCGCGCCGAGCGCCATCTCGTCGTTCTCGGCGAAGATGCCCTTGATGCCGGGGTTGCCCTGCAACAGGTTCGTGGTCTCGTTGAGGCCCTTGGCGCGGTCGAAGTCCGCGACGGCCGTGGCGACGACCTTGATGTTGCCGCTGTTCAGGCCCTGCTCGAAGCCCTGACCGCGGTCACGGGACGCCGACGCGCCCGGGATGCCCTTGAGGTGCGCGACGTCGCCGGAGGTGGCGCGGCCGAGCTCGATGGCCGCGAGGCTGCCGCCCGAGACGTTGTTGGACGCGACCTCGGCCGCGACCTTGCCGCCCTCGACCGCGCGGTCGACCGAGATCAGCGGGATGTTCGCCGTCTCGGCGGCCTTCGCGGCGGGCGCGGACTGCTTGGAGTCGACCGGGTTCAGGATGATCGCCTTCACGCCCTGCGTCACCAGCGTCTGCACCTGGTTGACCTGGTTCGTCGCGTCGTTCTGCGCGTCGACCACGGTGAGCTTGGCACCGAGCCGGTCCGCCATCTCCTGCGCGCCCTGCTGCAGTTCCACGAAGAACGGGTTGTTCAAAGTGGACACCGCGAGGCCGATGGTGATGTCTCCGGACGCCCCAGTCCCGCTGCAGCCGGTCGCCACGAGAGCAGCGGCACCGAGCGTCAACGCGATCCGTCGGGTCACCTTCATTGGTGTGTTCCTTACCTGTTGCGGGTTTTCTCAGCGACGGCGAAGTGAGTCGAGCAGCGCGGCGAGAGCGATCACCACGCCGATGACGACCTGCTGCCAGAACGGCGGCACCTGCAGCAGGTTGAGGCCGTTGCGCAGGACGGCGAGCACGAGTGCGCCGACCAACGTCCCGGTGGCGCGGCCGACGCCACCGGACAGCGACGCACCACCGATGACCACGGCGGCGATGGCGTCGAGTTCGTAACCGGCCGCGGCCTGCGGACCGGCGGACCCGAGCCGTCCCGCGAGCACGAGGCCCGCGGCGGCGGCGAACAGGCCGGAGAGCGCGTAGATCCAGAGCTTGTTGCGGCGCACGTCGATGCCGCTGAGCTTCGCGGCCTCCTCGTTGCCGCCGATCGCGTACATGCGGCGGCCGAGGTTGGTGCGCGTGAGGATCAGGCCCGTGACGCCGAAGAACGCGAGCATCAGCAGCAAGGGCAACGGGAGGCTGGGCGCGAGGTTCGAGCCGAGGAACGTGACCAGCTCGTCCGTCTCGTGCGGCTGCCCCTCGGAGAACACCAGCGTGAGACCGCGGGCGACGCTGAGCATGGCCAGGGTCGCGATGAACGGCGGCAGCTTGCCGTAGCTGATCAGCGCGCCGTTGACCAGACCGCACAACGCACCCACGAGGAGCCCGACCGGTCCGGCGGTGAGCGCGCCGACCATCGCGGCCAGCGCGGCGATGCTGCCGACGCTCAGGTCGATGCCGCCCGCGACCACCACGAACGTCATGCCGAACGCCATGATCGCGATGACCGCGGCCTGCACGCCGACGTTGAGCAGGTTCTGCGCGTTGAGGAACGCGGGCTGCATCAGGGCGATGACCAGCGCGAGGACCAGAAGCCCCGCGAGGGCGCCGTTCTCGCTGGCGTACTTGCGAATGCTGATCGTGCTCACGCTGGAATCTCCTGCACGGCGAGTGCCATCACCTGGTCTTGGGTCGCGCCCTTGGGCAGCTCACCGGCCACGCGGCCGTGTGCCATGACGACGACCCGGTCGCTCATCCCGATCACCTCGGGCAGGTCGCTGGACACGAGCAGCACGGCCCGGCCCTGCGCGGTCATGCGGTTGATCAGCTCGTAGATCTCGACCTTGGCGCCGACGTCGACGCCCCGGGTCGGTTCGTCGAGGATCAGCACCTTCGGGTCTGCCAGCAGCCACTTGCCGATGACGACCTTCTGCTGGTTGCCGCCCGAGAGCTCCTTCACCGGCTGCTCGACGCGGCCCTTGATGCGGAGCTTGCCCGCGATGTCGTGGAGCCGTTTCTCGTCGCGGTCGTCGAGCGTGACGAGCTCGAGGTTCTGGCCGACGGTCGCCGTCAGGACCAGGCCCTGGCCCTTGCGGTCCTCGGGGACGAGCCCGAGACCCGCCTTGATCGCGGCCTGGACGTTGTGGCGCGGCAACGGCTTCCCGTCGACGGCGACCGTGCCGTGGTCGTAGCCGTCCACGCCGAACGCGGCGCGCGCGACCTCCGTGCGGCCCGCGCCGACCAGTCCGGCGATGCCGACGACCTCACCCGCGTGGACCTCGATGGTGACGTCCTCGAACACCCCGCGCCTGGTCAGGCCCTGGATGTGGAGCAGCGGTGCGCCCGGACGCTGCCGGGCGCGCGGGTACTGCTCGTCGATCGGGCGGCCGACCATCAGCTCGATCATGTGCTGGGTGGTGGCCCTCGGGCCGAGGACGCCGACGCTGCGCCCGTCGCGCAGGACCGTGATGCGGTCGGCGACGCGCTGGATCTCGTCGAGGTGGTGGGTGATGAAGACGAGCCCGACGCGGTTGTCGCGCAGCTGGGCCATGATCTCGAGCAGCCGGTCGGTCTCGGTGTCGGTGAGGACCGCGGTCGGCTCGTCGAGGATCAGCACGCTCGTGTCCTTGTCGAGCGCGCGGGCGATCTCGATCATCTGCTGCTGGGCGATGCCGAGGTCCTTGACCTTGGCGTCCGGGTCGACGTTCAGGCCGACTTTCCGGAGCAGTTCCGGTGCCCTGCGGCGCATCTCGGCGCGGTCGACGAAGCCGAACCTGCGGGGGAGGCGGTTGAGGAACAGGTTCTCGGCGACGGACAGTTCGGGTACCAGCGCCAGTTCCTGGTGGATGACGGCGAGGCTGGCGCGGCCCTCGATCGTGCCGGCGTCGTGGCCGTGGATGCCCGCGAGGACCTTGACCAGCGTGGACTTGCCCGCGCCGTTCTCGCCGAGCAGGACGTGGACCTCACCCGCGTTGATGTCGAGGTCCACGCCGTCCAACGCCTTGGTGGCGCCGAAGTGCTTGGTGATCCCGCGGGCGGTGATCAGGGCGTTCACAGCTCGGCCTCCCCGAGCGAGCCGCGCAGCACGAGCTTCGCGGTCAGGCGGACGTCGTCGGGCTGCTGGCCGTTGATCAGGGCGAGCAGGCTGCGGGCGGCGGCCCTGCCCATCTCGACGGTCGGCTGCGCGACGACCGTGATCGGCGGGTCGAGCAGCGGGAACCACGGCTGGTCGTCGAACACCGCGAGCGCGACGTCGTTCGGGATCTGCAGGCCGCGGGCCCGGATCTCGCCGAGCGCGCCCAGCCCCATCAGGTTGTCCATCGCGACGAGTGCCGTGGCGCCGCCGTCGAGGAGCTTCGCGGCGGCCTGACTGCCGCTCTCCTGCCGGAAGTCGCCGTGCACGACCTGCGCGAGGCCGCCGAGCGACCCCGTGAGCACGTCGGTCCGCTCTCTTCCGGTGGAGGTGTTCGGCGGACCCGCGATCACTCCGATGCGGGTGTGGCCGGCGCCGACGAGCCGCCGGGCGAGCGCGGTCAACGCCTCGCTGCCATCGGCCCGGACGACGGGGCATGTGGCGCCCTTGACCGTCCGGTCCAGCAGGACGACGGGCACGCCGCCTGCGCTCACTTCGCGAACCAGACTCGGGTCGTCGGTCGCGGGGCACAGCAGGAGGCCGTCCACCCGGCGGTCGAGCAGGGTGCGCACGTAGGTGGCCTCCTGCTCGGCGCTCTCGTCGGCGTTTCCGATCACGACGCAGTAGCCGTGTGACCGGGCTTCGTCCTCGACCGCCCGGGCGATCTCGGCGAAGAACGGGTTCAGCAGATCGCTGATGACCAGACCGAGGGTCTGGGTGCTGGTGGTGCGCAGGGACCGCGCCAGCGCGTTGGGCCGGTAGCCGAGCTCCTCGATCGCGGCGAGCACCCGTTCACGGGTCTCGGGCGTCGGCGCGGCATGGCCGTTGAGCACGCGCGACACGGTGGCCGTCGACACGCCCGCGTGCTGCGCGACGTCCTTCATGGTCGTCACGGAGCAGTAGTTAATCGATTACACATGGATCTAGTCAAGCGGATGAGTAGGTGTACGGATGTCACCGGGCGTGCGCTGCCTCACTCTGATCACATGGACGGACAGGATCGCCTCGGGTACGAGCAGCGCCTCGCCCTGGAGCTCGCCGCTATCGGGCAGCGGCTCTCGACGATCAGCTCGGAGATGCGCGAGCACTCCGCCTCGGTGGCAGTGGCCGAGGCACCCGAAGCGGCACAGCCGCCTGCCACGACCGTCCCGACGCCGCCCGCGGGGGTGCCGCAGCAGCCGCCCGTCGGCCTGCCGCAGCAGGCACCTGCTGGGGTTCCGCACCAGCCGCCTGCCGGGGTTCCGCACCAGCCGCCTGTCGGGGTTCCGCCGCAGGTCACGGGCGTGCCGCAGCCGCCGAACCCTTGGTCGTCGCAGGCCGCCGCGTCCGCCCAGCTGCCGCCGACTCCCGCCGGTCAGCAGGTGCCCGGCCAGCAGGTCCCCGGTCACCAGCCGCCCCCGCCCGGCGCCCAGTTCCCGCCGCCTCCGCCCGGCCAGCGGTGGCCCCAGCAGCAGCAGCAGCAGCAGCCGTGGGCCCCGCAGCCCCCGCGCGAAACCCTCTTCGAGAAGCTCGGCAAGGACGGCGCCGGCGCCAAGCTGCTGGCCTGGGTCGGCGGCGCGATCACCGTGCTCGGGTTCGTCCTGCTGCTGGTCCTCGCCGTGCAGCGCGGCTGGCTCGGTCCGTTGCCGCGCGTCCTCGGCGGTGCCGTGGTCAGTGCCGCGATGGTCGGCATCGGCATGCGCCTGCACCGCAACCCCGCCGGCCGGACCGGGGCGATGGCGCTCGTGTTCACCGGTTTCGCCGGGCTCTACCTGGACGTCATCGCCGCCACGAGCCTCTACCACTACCTGCCGGAAGGCGTGGGGCTCGTGCTCGGGCTCGGGGTCGCGGCCTCCGGTGTCGTGCTCGCCCTGAAGTGGGAGTCGCAGGCGCTGGCGGTCGCCGTCGTCGCGGCGTGCGCGTTCTGCGCGCCGATCATCACCGAGGGCTTCTCGGCGCTGCTGGTGGCGTTCCTGCTGGTCCTGAAGCTCGCCAGCACCCCCGTCCAGCTCAGGCGGAACTGGCCCGGTCTCGCGATCGCCGGTGGGTTCCCGCCGATCCTCGCCTCGCTGCTCACCACCGCGAACGCGATTCCGCGCTCGTTCGAGTGGACCGTCGTGGGCATCGCGGCGGCCACGACCGTCGTCGGCATCGCCGTGGCGTTCCTGACGATCCGCAAGCGTCCCGACGACGTCGTCGCCATCGCGTTGGTGGCGGGTTCGGCGTTGCCGTCGTTGTTCGCGACGACGCTGCTGTCCGACCCGGTCAACTCGGTCCTCGCCGGTGCGGTCGCCGCGGTGCTGCTGGCCATCTGGATGGTGCCGGACCTGCCGCGTGCGTTCACGACGGCGGCCGGTGCGACGGGCATGCTCGCGTTGTTCCAGACCACGGTGATCGCGCTCGACGGCAACGTCCGCACGGCGATCGTGCTGGCCGAGGCGGTGCTGCTCGCGTTCCTCGCGGCCCGGCTGAACAAGAAGAGCGCACTCGTCGGCTCGATCGCGTTCGGGCTCGTCGGTTTCTTCATGGCGATCGGCCTGGCCGTGCCGATCACCTGGCTGGTCGAGGAACCGCGGTTCTTCGCCGACGTCACGCCGGGCGACTACGCGGCCGGTCTGGTGACGGCGATCGTGCTGGCCGTCTTCGCGGCCGTGCTGCCGTGGGCCGCGCTGAAGATGCAGGTGCTGCGCGAGCCGGCGAGGCACCCGTTCCCGTGGATCGTGTCCGCGCTCGTGATGCTCTACGGCGCGGCCGGTGTGGTGCTGTGCGCGGCGCTGCTCGTGTCGCCGGACGAGACCGGGTTCCTCTTCGGACACTCGGTGGTCACCGTGTCGTGGACGATCGCCGCGTTGTTCCTGCTGGTCAAGGGGATCAACAACAAGGCGCTGCGGATCTCCGGCCTCGTCCTGGTGGCCGCCGCGGTGCTGAAGCTGGTGCTGTTCGACCTCTCCGCGCTCGACGGCATCGCCCGCGTGCTGGCGTTCCTCGGTGCAGGTCTGGTCCTGCTCACCGCGGGCACCCGGTACGCCAAGCTGGTGTCGTCGGCGAGGAACCCGTGACCGGACCGCGGTCTTACTACGTCCAGGCAAAGATTTCCCTCGACCGAGTGACTGAAGTGGATCGAAAGCACCCGGAAGTGTTCCCATCGGCCGTATGGCAAAGCCACGCCTCGTGGCCGCGGTTCTAGCGCTCTCAGCGGCCTTCGCGGCGACGGGTGTCCACCAGGGACACGACTACACGACCACTTCCTCCGCATCGGTTTCACCGCTTGCGTACGTGGTGGGGAAGACCGGTCTCGTGCAGGTCGTGGACACCCGCAACGGTGCCGTTCTCGTGCAGGCCGACACCGGCGGGCGCGTGACGGGCGTCGCGGTGTCCCCCGACGGACGGCGCCTCTACGTGGTCAACGGGTGGACGGGCGCGATCACCGCGGTCGACCCGTCCACCGGCGAGATCGTCGACAGGCTGTTCACGCAGGTCCAGCTCTCGCACGCGGCGATGCGCCCGGACGGTCAGCGGCTCTACGTCTCGGCGAGCGGTGGCGTCGCGGTGGTGAACCCGGAGAACTTCCAGCTGGTCGCGGTGGTCAAGGCCGGCGGGCAGCCGCAGGGCCTCGCGGTCCACCCGGACAACAAGGTCCTCTACGTCGCGAACTCGCAGGACGGCACGGTCGGTCTGATCGACACGGCCACGGCGTTCCAGACGTCGACGGTGCAGGTCGGCGGACTGCCGCAGCACCTCGCGCTCTCCCCGGACGGCAAGCGGCTCTACGTGAGCGGCCTGCGGCTCGGGAGCACCACGCCCGGCACGTTGTCGGTGATCGACACGACCACGAACCAGGTCGTCGGCGCGGTGGAGGTCGGCAGGGGAGCGGGCAGCATCGCCGTCACCCCGGACGGCGCCACGCTCTACCTGACGCTGCCGAAGGAGCGTTCGGTCGTGGTGGTCGACGCGGTGACCATGACCGTGCGCGAACGTCTGTCCATCGACTCGCCGAGCGTCGCCATCGCGCCGGGTGACACGAGGGTTTTCCTCGCGACCGGCGCGACGACGACGGTGCTGGACAGCACGAACGCGGTGCTCACCACGTACCGGATGAAGACGGGTGAGCTGCAGGAGGCGAGGCCGCGTCCGTTCGACGCGGCCGTGGTCGCCTTCCCGCCTCAGCCGACCGGGACCGGCTTGCGCACCTCGTCGTCGAAGTCGTCCAGGTCGTCCACCGGCTCGTCGTGAAGCGCGAGGCGTTCCTGGATCTTCTTGAGCGGGCCGGGTGACCACCACGCGGCGTTGCCGAGGAGCTTGAGCACGGCCGGCACGAGCAGCATGCGGACCACGGTGGCGTCGAGCGCCAGCGCGAGGATCATGCCGACGCCGACGAACCGCATCATCGCGACCTGCGAGAACGCGAACGCGCCCGTCACCACGATCAGCAGCAGCGCGGCCGAGGTGATCACGCGGCCGGTCTTGGCGAGCCCGGTGGTCACCGCCTCCTCCGTCGTCGCGCCCTGGCCGCGGGCCTCGACCATGCGGGACAGCAGGAAGACCTCGTAGTCCGTCGACAGACCGAACACGATGGCCGCCATCAGCACGACGATGCCGGACTCGAGCGGCCCCGGCGTGACGCCGAGCCAGTCGGCGCCGTGGCCGTCCTGGAACACCCACACCAGCACGCCGAACGTCGCCGACAGCGACAGCGCGCTCATGACCACCGCCTTGATCGGCAGCACGACCGAGCCGAACGCGAGGAACATCAGGACCAGCGTCGCGCCGACCAGCAGCGTGATCATCAACGGCAGGCCGTCCGCGATGGCGTCGAGCGAGTCGCTGACCACCGCGGTGTTGCCGCCGATCAGCACCTCGGCACCGGCCGGGGGCTCGAGCGCGCGGACGTCCTTGAGCGCCTGCTTCGACTCCTCGCTCAGCGCGTCGTTCTCCAGACCGGCGGACGCGGCCGTGACGCCCTTGTCCGAGCCGGTCGGCTGGACCTCGCCGACGCCGGGCACGTTGCCGACCTTGCCCAGGAACTCCTGGACGGCGGCCTGCTCACCGCCCTGGACGACGACCTTGAAGCCGGTGTTGGAGAGCGCGGAGAAGTTCTGGTTGATGTTCTCGGTGGCCACGCGCACGGCGTTGCCCTCGGGCAGGACCTTCTCGGTGACCTGGCCGAACTGCACGCCGAGGAACGGCGACCCGAGCGCGATCAGCACACCGATGATCGGCACGGCGATCAGCACGGGGCGCTTCATGACCGCGCCGCTGAGCTTGCGCCAGCCGCGTTCGCTCGGCTCCTTCTTGCGCCACGGCATCGCGAGCTTGTCGACCCGCTTGCCCAGCACACCCAGCAACGCGGGCAGCAGCGTGATCGAGACCAGCGCCGCGATCGCGACCGACGCCACACCGCCGTACGCGAGGGACTTCAGGAAGCCGTGCGGGAAGAGCAGCAACCCGGCCAGCGCGATGACCAGCAGCGTCGCGCTGAACACGACGGTGCGGCCCGCACTCGCGACCGTGCGTCCGACGGCCTGTTCGGTCGTCCGTCCCTGCGCGAGCTCCTCGCGGAACCGGCCGACCATGAACAGCCCGTAGTCGATCGCCATGCCGAGGCCGAGCAGCGACGCGACGTTGACGGCGAACGAGTTGACCTCGGCGAAGAGGGCCACGGCGTGCAGCACGCCGAGCGCGCCCATGATCGCGAGGCCGCCGACGACGACCGGGAGGCTGGCCGCGACCAGTCCGCCGAAGATGACCACCAGCAGCAGCAGGACCAGCGGCAGCGAGAAGATCTCCGCGCGCGTCAGGTCCTCCTGGGACATGTCGTTGATGGCCTTCTGGGTGGGCACGAGCCCACCGACCTGCCGGCTGAAGCCGTCGATCGCGAGCTGCGGCTCCACGTCCTGGAACTGCTTGATCTGCTCGTTCGAGTCACCGCTGGTCAGCGTGATGGCGACGAGCGCCTGCTGCTTGTCGTCCGACGGCACGGGACCGACGGCCTTGAGCACGTCGTCCTTCGGGAAGCCGCTGATGTGGTCGGCGATCTTCTTGAGCTCGAGCGGATTCGCGAAATCGCCACGATAAATGACGATCACATCACCGTTCTGCCGCCCGAACGCCTCCTCGGCTACCTTGTCGGCCCGCGCAGCCTCACTGGAAGGAGCTTCGTAGCCACCCTGGCTGAGCTTGTCGAACACGCCGATGCCCCACACGCCGCCGAGCACCGCGAGCAGTACGGTCGCGATCAACACCACCCACCGGCGGCGATATGCGATAGAGCCCCACTTCGCGAACATCGACGACGGCCTCCTGGGTTACCGTGCTGTAAATCCCGTGAACTCTTGTAAACACCGTTCACTAAAACCGTACGGGGCGGTGGACGGGGTCTACAACCCGATGGAGTGACATATGACCGAGGCCACTCGCCGAGAACGACTCCGCGCCGAGACCGAGCGTGAGATTCGGCAGGCGGCCCGCGCCCTTTTGGTCGAAAGCGGCCAAGATGCGGTTACCCTCCGTGCGATCGCACGCAAACTAGGCATCACCGCCCCCGCGCTGTACCGCTACTACGACTCGCACGACGCCCTGCTGCGGCAGCTCTGCGACGACATCTGCGCGGACATGGCCGCCGCCCTCTACGCGGACCTCGCCGCGGACACGTCAGGCGAGGTCGGGTGCAAGGTTCGCGCGGTGTGCCACGCCTTCCGCCGCTGGGCACTGGCCCACCCGCAGGAGTTCGCGCTGGTGTTCGCCTCCCCGCGGGACCCGCTGGGGGCCGACCAGTTCGGCTCGGTGTTCCTGCAGCTGGCGGGGCCGCTGATCGCGTCCAACCAGGACGCCAACCACGTGGACGAGCCGGTGCCCGCCGTGTTGCACGAGGACCTGGTGCGGTTCCAGCAGGTGCTGCGGGACGCGGTGGCGGAGCACGGCGTGACGCTGGCGGACGAGGTGCTCAACCTCGGGAAGATCTACCACGTGGTGCAGTCGTGGGTGCGGCTGTACGGACACGTGGCCCTGGAGGTGTTCGGGCGGTTCCCGTTCGCGGTGAGCAACCCGGAGCCGATGTTCGACAGCATGCTGGACCAGATGCTGGCGGACATCGGGTTCGCGGAGAACGGCTGAAACTGGACACCGATGTAGCGCGGACCGGGTGTTCGACGACATACGCCCCGTGGTCGACGCCGAGAACTCCGCAGCTCCTGCCGATCCCCCTGCCGCTCTCGACGAACCGGAGTCGTCGGGCGGACCGGGCCAGGCCATCCTCGACCTGGTGGACAAAGCCATCGGCCTGCAGACGTCGATGGTGCGCAAGAACATCGCCCGCGCCCGCCAGCGCAACCCGGAGGCGACGCCGGCAGAGGTCATCGGCACCCTCGAGAAGATGTACGTCAGTGCCCTGACGAGCACGGGAGCCGCGGTGGGAGGTGCCGCGGCCGCGCCCGGCTTCGGTACCGGGATCGCGCTGGCGTTGTCGGCGGGGGAGGCGTTGTCCTCGCTTGAGCTGAGCACCTTGTACGTGCTCTCGGTCGCCGAGGTCCACGGCGTCCCGCTCGAGGAGATCGAACGCCGCCGCACCCTCGTGCTGGGGATCCTGCTCGGCGAGGGCAGCTCCAAGACGATCGGCAAGGTCGCCGAGCGCACCGGACAGCACTGGGCCCGCCAGCTCGTCAACTCCGTGCCCGTGACGACCCTGAAGCAGATCAACAAGGTCCTGGGCAGGAACTTCGTCACCAAGTACGGCACCAGGCAGGGCATCATCGTGCTCGGCCGGGCGGTTCCGTTCGGCATCGGCGCGCTGATCGGTGGCGGTGCGAACGCCACCATGGCCACTCTCGCCGTGCGGGCTGCCAGGCGTGCGTTCGGCCCGGCACCCGAGTCGTGGCCGACGCAGCCGTAGCCGCGCCGGCCCTCCTCGTCGCTACAGAACGATGTTCACCAGGCGGCCGGGCACCACGATCACCTTGCGCGGCTCGCCACCCGCGACCAGCTCGGCGATCTTCTCCTCGGCCAGGGCCGCGGCCTTGATCTCGTCCTGCGCCGCGGACGCCGACACGACGACCCGCGAGCGGACCTTGCCGTTGACCTGGATCGGGTACTCGACCGTGTCCTCGACCAGGTACTGCTCGTCGGCCTTCGGGAACGGGCCGTGCGCCAGCGAGCCGTCGTTGCCCAGCTTCGTCCACAGCTCCTCGGCCACGTGCGGGGCCTGCGGCGCCAGCATCAGGACCAGGGGCTCCGCCAGCGCGCGGGGCGTGCCGGCGGCGTAGTGCTTGGTGACGTAGTTGTTCAGCTCGATCAGCTTCGCGCCCGCCGTGTTGTAGCGCAGGTTGGCGTAGTCGTCGTGGACGCCGGCGATCGTCTTGTGCAGCAGGCGCAGCGCTTCGGCCGAGGGCTCCTCGTCGGTGACGCGCAGGGAGCCGTCGGTCTCGTCGACCAGGTTGCGCCACAGGCGCTGCAGGAAGCGTTGTGCGCCTACGACGTCCTTGGTCGCCCACGGGCGTGAGACGTCCATCGGGCCCATGGACATCTCGTAGAACCTGAAGGTGTCTGCGCCGTAGCGCTCGCACATCTCGTCGGGCGTGACGACGTTCTTCAGGCTCTTGCCCATCTTGCCGTACTCGCGGTGGACCACTTCGCCGTTGTAGGTGTACTTGCCGTCCACCTCGACGACCTCGTCCGCGGGCACGGGGGTGCCGCGGTCGTCGCGGTAGGCGTACGCCTGGATGTAGCCCTGGTTGAACAGGCGGCGGTACGGCTCGTCGCCGGACAGGTGGCCCAGGTCGAACAGGACCTTCTGCCAGAAGCGCGAGTACAGCAGGTGCAGGACGGCGTGCTCGACGCCGCCGATGTACAGGTCGACGCCGCCCGGGTCGTTCGCGCCGTGCTCCGCCGTGCGCGGGCCCAGCCAGTACTTCTCGTTCTCCGCGTTGACGAACCGCTCGGTCTCGACCGGGTCGACGTAGCGCAGCTGGTACCAGCACGAACCCGCCCAGTTCGGCATGGTGTTCGTGTCGCGGCGGTAGGTCTTCAGGCCGTCGCCCAGGTCCAGCTCGACGGTCGTCCACTCGGTGGCGCGCGACAGCGGCGGCGACGGCTCGGTGTCCGCGTCCTCCGGGTCGAAGGTGCGCGGCGAGTAGTCGTCGACGTCCGGCAGCTCGATCGGCAGCATCGACTCGGGCAGCGCGATGGCGGTGCCGGCCTCGTCGTAGACGACCGGGAACGGCTCGCCCCAGTAGCGCTGGCGGCTGAACAGCCAGTCGCGCAGCTTGAACTGGACGGTGCCGCGGCCGTGGCCCTGCTCCTCCAGCCACGCGATGATCGTCTTCTTGGCCTCGTCGATGGCCATGCCGTCCAGGAAGCCCGAGTTCACGGCAGGGCCGTCGCCGGTGTAGGCCTCGCCCTCGAAGCCCTCCGAGGGCTGGACCGTGCGGATGATCGGCAGGTCGAACTTCTTCGCGAAGTCCCAGTCGCGCTGGTCCTGGCCGGGGACGGCCATGATCGCGCCGGTGCCGTAGCCCATCAGCACGTAGTCGGCGATGTAGACGGGGATTTCCTTGCCGTTCACCGGGTTCGTGGCGTACGCCCCGATGAAGACGCCGGTCTTCTCCTTGTTCTCCTGACGGTCCAGTTCGGACTTCAGGGACGCTGCGCGCCGGTACGCGGCGATGTCTGCCACGCGATCGGGCGACGCAATCTGGTCCACCAGCTCGTGTTCCGGTGCCAGGACCATGTAGGTCGCGCCGAACAGCGTGTCCGGACGGGTCGTGAAGACCTCAATGTTCTCGCTTCCCACCGCAAATCGGACTCGGGCACCGTGCGAGCGCCCGATCCAGTTGCGCTGCATGGCTTTGACCTTGTCGGGCCAGTCCAGCCGGTCCAGGTCGTCGATCAGCCGGTCCGAGTACGCGGTGATGCGCATCATCCACTGGCGCAGGGATTTCCTGAACACGGGGAAGTTGCCACGTTCACTGCGACCGTCCGCGGTGACCTCTTCGTTCGCCAGCACAGTACCCAGTCCGGGACACCAGTTGACGGGCGCCTCCGACATGTAGGCCAGGCGGAATTCGCCCAAGATCCTTTGCTGGTCGGCAAAAGACAGCTCAGACCACGTGTGGCCGCCGGGAACGTCCCGCTCGCCAGACTCGAACTGCGAGATCAACTCGGCGATCGGACGAGCGCGCTTCAGGTCGGCGTCGTACCAGGAGTTGAAGATCTGCAGGAAGATCCACTGAGTCCACTTGTAGTACTCGGGGTCGATCGTCGAGATGCGACGGCGCTCGTCGTGACCCAGCCCCAGCCTGCGGATCTGGCGCAGGTAGGTGTTGATGTTGTCCTCGGTGGTCTTGCGCGGGTGCTGACCCGTCTGCACCGCGTACTGCTCGGCGGGCAGGCCGAAGGCGTCGAAACCCATGGTGTGCAGCACGTTGCGGCCGTTCATGCGGTGGTACCGCGCGAAGACGTCCGTGCCGATGAAGCCCAGCGGGTGGCCGACGTGCAGGCCGGCGCCGCTCGGGTACGGGAACATGTCCTGCACGAACAGCTTGTCCGCGGGCACGTCACCCTTGAGCGCGCCGACGGGGTTGGGCGCGTAGTAGGTGCCGTGGTCCTCCCAGTACCGCTGCCACCGCTCCTCGATCTGGTTCGCCAGCTCGGCGGTGTAGCGGTAGGCGGGGATCTCCGCCGCGTCCGTGCTCATTTCAAGGTCCCTCTCACGTCTGTTCCTGCCCCTGACATGACGAAACCCCCCAGCCCAGATGGGCATGGAGGGTGGCCGCGCCGACCGTCTCTCGAACAGGTCGTCGCGGCTAGATAAGGAGCAGGCGGGCCGTGCTCATGTCGTCAACGGTATCAGCGCAGCGCAAGCGCGATGCACTCGGCGGTGGCCTGAGGCACATCTGCACGGGGTGAGGTCGAGGTGAGCGCGGGCACCGGCTTACCCTCATGAGGTGAACATCGTGCTGTCGGTCGTCCTGGGTGTGCTCGGCGTCGCTCTCGGCGCGGTCGGTCTCATGGGTCTGCAGGGCAAGCTGCGCCGCAACCGCTTCCTCGGCGTGCGCACGGCCGCCGCCCTGCGCGACGAGGAGACGTTCGCGCTGGCCAACAGGGTCGCGGGCGTGCCGAACATCGCAGCAGGCGCGGTGGCGATCGTGTCGGGCGCGATGGCGTTCGTCATGGCCGACCTCGCCGTCACCGCCGGCATCATCGGCCTGGTCGGCGCGCTGGCGATCGCGTTCGCCGGCGGGGTCGTCGGCAACCGAGCGGCGGAGGCGCTGCCGGAGCCGGTCAAGCCCAAGGGCTGCGGTGGCTGCGCCTGCGGTGGTGGCGGGTGCTCGCCGCTCGCCGGGCTCTGACGCTCCTGCAAGCACCAAGGCCGGGTCACTGGGTGATCCGGCCTTTTTCGTGGGCGAGGTTTCACGTGAATCAGTTGTCGCGGACGTCCTTCGGGTAGGTCGACAGCAGCGCCAGCGGCATGCCCTGCCGGCGCAACACCCTGCCCCACAGGTCGACGTTCGCGCCGACCAGCACGTCGTCGGCCAGGCCGGTCACGACGATCCAGTCGCCGCGGTCGATCTCGCCCTGCAACTGGCCCTCGCCCCACCCGCTGTAGCCCGCGAACACCCGCAGGCCGCGCACCAGCGGCATGAGGTCGTCGGGTTCGGCGTCGAGGTCGACCAAGGCGACGGGGCCTTGTACCGCGACCAGACCTTCCACGCCGGACGGGTCGGTACCCGGCTTCAGGGCCGCGAGGCATAGCGCCGTCTTCTGCTCGACCGGGCCGCCGATGTGGATGCACTGCGGCTTCGTGACGTGCGGGCCCCACGGCGGCAACACGTCGTGGACCGCCACCTCGGAAGGGCGGTTCAGCACGACGCCGAGGGTCCCCTCCGGACGTTGATCGATGATGTACACGACAGTGCGCGTGAAGTTCGGGTCGTTGAGGCTCGGAGCGGCCACCAGCAGGGAGCCTGACTCGACTTCGACTTCGTCATCGGGACGCACGTCACCATGAAATCACTCGTGATCGCCGGAACAACTCAGGCCCGCGTCCCGTTAGACTGAGGTGTCGGATGTCTTTGTGTCCCCCGGGCTCAACAGACAACCGCCTTCGCGGAATACCGTTCGGCTGGAGCCGCGTAGTGCATCGCGCCGTGAGGCGACCTGGCATCCGGCACCAGGAGAGCCGGGCCGAGAGGTCCGGCTTTCGTGGTTTTCACCACCACGCGCATAGAGTGCAATGGTGACAACGCTTGCGGTGGAGAAGCACCACTGGGGATCACGCCGGTTCCTCGGCATTCCCGAGTACCGCAGGCTCCTCGCCACCCGCCTCGCGTCGCAGTGGGGTGACGGGCTTTTCCAGGCAGGGCTCGCCGGCGCCGTCCTGTTCAACCCCGAACGGCAGGCCGATCCGGCGGCGATCGCGGCCGGGTTCGCGGTGCTGCTGCTCCCGTACTCGCTGATCGGGCCGTTCACCGGCGCCCTGCTGGACCGGTGGGACCGCCGCAAGGTCATCGTCGTGGCCAACGTCACGCGGGCCGCGTTCGTCCTGCTCACGGCCGCGGCGGTCGGTGCCGGGTTCAGCGGGCTGCCCCTCTACGTCTCCGCGCTCATCGTCATGGGCATCGGCCGGTTCGTCGGGTCCGGACTCTCCGCGTCACTGCCGCACGTCGTCCCCGAGGACCACCTCGTCGAGGCGAACGCGCTGGCCACGACGGCCGGCGCGATCATGGCCGTGATCGGCGCCGCGTGCGCCATCGGGTTCCGCACGGTGCTCGGCGCGGGGGACGGCGGGTCGGCGTGGACGACCAGCATCGCCGTGTTCGGGTTGCTGCTCAGCGCGTTCATCGCCAGCCGGTTCAAGCCGGGTGTGCTCGGGCCGGACGAGGTCGACGAGCCGCACAACGCCATCAGCGCCGTCGCGCGCGGCCTGGTGGACGGCGCGAAGGCCACCTGGCGCACGCCGAGCGTCACGGCCGGGCTGGCCGCGCTGCTCGCGCACCGGGCCGCGTTCGGCATGAGCCTCATGATCACGCTGCTGCTGATGCGCTACAGCCTGGAGGACGTCGGCATCCTCAAGGCGGGCATCGGCGGGCTCGGCGAGGTCGCCGTCGCGGGCGGCGCGGGTGTGCTGCTCGCGGGCGTCCTGACCGACCGGATCGTCGACAGGTTCGGCGTCCGGCGCACGATCTGCGGCGCGTTGCTGCTCACGGCCGCGGCCCAGGTCGGGCTCGGGCTGCCGATGACACTGGTGACCATCCTGCTGGCCAGCTTCGTCATCATCTTCGCCGGTCAGATCGTGAAGCTGTGCGTGGACACCGCCGTGCAGCACGACGTCGGCGACGAGGTGCGCGGGCGCGTCTTCGCCCTCTACGACACCCTCTTCAACATCGCGCAGGTCACGGCGGTGTCGATCACGGCGACGGTGGTCCCCCTCGACGGGCGCTCGCCCGGCCTGATCCTCGTCGCCGCGTCCCTCTACCTGGTCGGACTGGGCGCCTACCTGTTCCTGTCAGCGCGGAAACGGCAGGTGCAGCATCCCGGCCTCGTGCGCGAAGACGACGGCCGCCACTCGATCGGGTAGATCCAGGCGCCGCAGGATCTCGGCCACCTCGTCGGCCACCTGCTGCTGCCCCATGCCGAGCACGCGCGCTATCTCGTGCTCGGCGTGACCGCGTGCGAGACACCGCAGCACGGCCCGTTGGTCGTCGGTCAGAACTTCCAGGTCGTAGACGGCAGGACCTGCGGAAAGTCCCCAGGCGAACATCTGCACCACCCCCCATGCGCCCTTCGACGCACTTCAATGGTGCCTCCCCGCGCTGACACTTCGCTAACGCGGGGATTGCATTCGCTCACAATCCGTTACGACGCCGGCGGTGTGATGCCCTGTTCGCGCGCCCAGTCGAGCAACGCGGCCTCGGCCTCGTCGCGCTCCAGCGGCCCCCTGTCGAGCCTGAGCTCCTTGAGGTACTTCCAAGCGGCACCGACCTCACGGCCCGGCGGCAGGCCGAGGAGCTTCATGATCTCGTTGCCGTCGAGGTCCGGGCGTACGCGCGCGAGGTCTTCCTCGGCGGCGATGCGCGCGATGCGTTCCTCGAGAGAGTCGTAGGTGCGGCGCAGCAGGTTCGCCTTGCGCTTGTTCCGGGTCGTGCAGTCGGCACGGACCAGCTTGTGCAACCTCGTCAGCAGGTCACCCGCGTCCGTCACGTACCGGCGCACGGCCGAGTCGGTCCACTCGCCGTTGCCGTACCCGTGGAACCGCAGGTGCAGGTAGACGAGCTTGGCGACGTCCTCGGTGATCTCCTTCGAGAACCGCAACGCCCGCAAGCGCTTGCGGACCATCTTCGCGCCCACGACCTCGTGGTGGTGGAACGAGACGCCGCCGCCGGGCTCGAACTTCCGGGTCGCCGGTTTGCCGATGTCGTGCAGGAGCGCGGCGATCCTCAGCACCAGATCGGGTGACTGATCAACATCTTCAAGATCAATTGCCTGTTCCAGCACAACCAGCGAGTGGTCGAAGACGTCCTTGTGCTGATGATGTTCGTCGATCTCCAGCTTCATGGCCGTGAGCTCGGGCAGCACGATGTCGGCCAGCCCGGTCTCCACCATGAGCTCGATGCCGCGGCGCGGGTGCGCGCCGCACAGGAGCTTCGAGAGCTCCACCTGCACGCGCTCCGGCGTGATGCGGGTGAGCTGGCCTGCCATCGACCGCATCGCCTCGACCACCCGCGGCGCGGCCGTGAAGCCGAGCTGCGAGACGAACCGGGCGGCGCGCAGCATGCGCAGCGGGTCGTCGCCGAACGACTCCTGCGGGGTCGCCGGGGTGTCCAGCACGCCCTCGCGCGCGGCGGCCAGTCCGCCGGTCGGGTCCACGAACTCGGACGCCGCGATGTCGTACGCCATCGCGTTGACCGTGAAGTCGCGCCGGACCAGGTCGCCGTCGATGGAGTCGCCGAAGGTCACCTCGGGGTTGCGGGTCACGCCGTCGTAGACGTCCGCGCGGAAGGTCGTGATCTCGATGATCTCGCCCTGCTTGGACGCCCCGACCGTGCCGAACGCGATGCCGGTGTCCCACTGCGCGTCGGCCCAGCCGCTCAGCAGTTTCTGGATCTCCGCAGGTCGCGCGTCCGTCGTGAAGTCGAAGTCGTTCGTCGGGCGCCCGAGCACGGCGTCGCGCACACTTCCACCCACGAGGTAGAGGCGCTTGCCCCCGGCTGCGAACCGGGCGGCGAGCTCGGCGACGACTGGTGTGATGGCGGGCTTCTCCACCACCGCATTCTGCTGGAGCGATCGAGACACGAGAAACCAGCGTACTTAAGGTTCGTAAGTACGATCGGCCGTATGTCCCCGTCAGCCGCGCGTTCCGGGAGTCCCACACCGGGACGCCGGAAGAGGCGTCGGGGCCGGAGGCTCAAGACCGTCGACGAGACGTCGGCGGGTGGCCTGGTGCTCGACGGGGAGCAGCGGGCGGCGGTGATCGGCAGACTTGACCGGCGGGGCCGGTTGCTGTGGTCTTTGCCCAAGGGTCACATCGAGGCCGGCGAGACCGCGGAACAGACCGCGGTGCGCGAGGTCGCCGAGGAGACCGGTATTCATAGCAGGGTGCTGCGCCCGCTGGGGTCGATCGACTACTGGTTCGTCGCGGACGACCGCCGGGTGCACAAGACGGTTCACCACTTCCTCCTCGAAGCGACGGGGGGAGAGCTTTCCGACGAAGACGTGGAGGTCACCGAGGTGGCGTGGGTGCCACTCGGCGAACTGGACGAGCGACTCGCGCATGCCGACGAGCGCCGCCTGGTCCGCCGAGCCGCCGAACTGCTCTCCGACCGCTGCCGGGACGGAGCGGAGTCGGCGTGAGCCTGAGGAAGCTCGTCTGCACAGCCGCCGTCGCCGCGTTCGTGGTGATCGCAGCGCCGCCCGCGAGCGCGCAGCAGTCACAACCGGACGAAGTGGACGCGCTGCCGTTCATGCCCGCGCCCGCCACCCAGGTGTGGGCGACCAGATCGCTCTCCGCCCAGCCCGGCCAGGCGCAGCCGCAGTTCCTGCGGCTCGACATCGGCCAGCTCACCCCCCGGTTCGTGACGAGCGACTCCCCGTCGACCGTCAAGATCACCGGCAAGATCGTCAACGTCGGCGACCGCAAGGTGTCCGACATCGTGCTGCGCCTGGAACGCGGCGAGCCGCTGGCCGGCGAGGACGACCTGCGCAACGCGTTGCGCGAGCCCGCTGCCGCCGAGGCCGTGCAGCCGAAGTTCACGCCCGTGGCCGGTGAGCTCCAGCCCGGTGAGCAGAAGGACTTCACGCTGGAGGTGCCGCTGCGCGGTGCCGACGCGACGTCGCTGCAGGTCGACCAGCCCGGCATCTACCCGATCCTCGCGAACATCAACGGCAGGCCGGACTTCGGCGGCCAGGCGCGGCTCGCGGCGCTGTCGACGCTGCTGCCCGTGCTGGGTGTGCCCGGCGGCGAGACCAAGGGCAAGGTCGGCGCCGGCGCGAAGATGACGGTCCTGTGGCCGATAGCGGACCGCCCGCGCCTGGTCAGGCTCGGCGGCGAGGGCCAGTCCGAGCTGGTCGACGACGACCTCGCGACGTCCCTCTCGGTCGGCGGCCGGCTGTACGGCCTGCTGCAGGCCTACGAGCAGGCGATCTCGCAGATGAGCACGGCCATGTGCCTCGCCATCGACCCCGACCTGCTGCGCACCGTCCAGGCCATGAGCACCGGCTACAGGGTGCGCGGCGGCGCCGAGGGCAAGGGCCAGAGCGAGGCGGAGCTGTGGCTCGACCGCCTCAAGCTCGCCGTGACGGGCCGGTGCGTCGTCGCGCTGCCGTACGCCGACGCCGACCTGGTGGCGTTGAACAGGGCGAAGCTCGCCACCATGCGCACGCTCGCCGTGACCGACGGCCCCAAGCTCATCCAGGACGTGCTGGGCGTGCAGCCGCTGCCCGACCTGGTCTGGCCCGAGGACGGCGTGCTCGACCAGTCGACGTTCGACGAGCTGGTCACCCCGCAGCCCGACAAGCGCTACCCCGGGGCGAAGTCGCTGCTCCTGGACCCGACGGGCCTCGCCGACGCGCCGGGCACCGCTCCCGTCGGCATCGGCGGCAAGACGCCGGTCACCGCGGTGAAGATCGACTCGATGGTCTCGGACGCGCTGCAGGGCAGCGACTCGCGGCCGCGCACGCTGTCCGGCGTGACCGCGCCGGTCGAGAGCCAGCCGGTGTCGGTGCAGAACGCGCTGTCGGTCCTGGTGTTCCGCGCCGGCTGGCAGGGCGACGGCCGCAACGTGCTGGTCGCGCCGCCGCGCCGCTGGCACGCGCCGCTCTCGGAGATGACCGAGTTCCTGACCGCCGCCCAGAAGCTGCTGGCCGGCGGGTACGCGACCCAGACCGGTCTCGCGGAGCTCACCAGCGCCACCCCGTCGGTGACGAACGCCAAGGTCGCCTACCCGCCGGAGGCCGGTGCCAGGGAGATCTCGGCGATCATCTCGGACTCCGTCACGAACCAGAGCGTCGAGCTCAACGGCCTGGTCGCCGCCATGCAGCAGGAGGACACCGCGCACGCGTCGCCCGCCGACCTGGCCGACCCGCTGTGGCTCGGGCTGCTGCGGGTGATGTCCGGCGCGTGGAGGGGAAACGAGCAGGGCGCCCGGTCCGCGGCCGAGATCAGCCAGGGGGAGATCGACCAGCTCACCGGCATGGTCGGCGTGACGCAGCCGAACAGCCCCATCCTGCTGGGCTCCGGCGACAGCCCGATCCCGATCACCATCACGAACAAGCTCGACGTCCGCGTGACGGTCCGGATCAACCTCGCCGACACCCCCGGCATCCGCAAGCTCGACCTGGCGGACCAGGTGCTCCCCGCCCGCGGTGAGCGCGTCGTGCGGGTGCCGGTCGAGGTGCTGCGGTCCGGCCGGTTCCCGGTCAACGTCCGCCTGACCACTCCCGAGGGCGTCCCGCTCGGCGACACTGTCAAGCTGGAGGTGTCGTCGTCCGCGTACGGCACCATCACAGTGATCGTCACCGTGCTCGCCGGGATCGCGCTCGTCCTGCTCTCGGGGCGGCGCATCTACAAGCGGGTTCGCGCCCGCAACGGCGAGAACGGCGACGCACCTTCCATCGAGAACGTCACACCGGAGAAGTCGAGCGCGTGAGCGAGACAGCCACGACCACCCAGCCAGAGCAGCAGAAGCAGCAGCCGTCGGTCGCCAGGGCCAGCGGCTCGATGGCGATCGCGACGATCGTCAGCCGGGTCACCGGCCTGCTCTCGAAGGTGCTGCTGGTCGCGGCACTGGGCATCGGCACCCTCAACGACTCCTACCAGGCGGCCTCGACGCTGCCGACGATGATCAACGAGCTCCTGCTCGGCGGCATCCTGACCAGCGTCGCGATCCCGCTGCTGGTCCGCGCCGAGAAGGAGGACGGCGACGGCGGTGAGTCGTACGCCCAGTGGCTGATCAGCATGGGCACGGCGATCCTCGGTGTCGGCACCGTGATCGCGGTGGCCTGCGCGCCGCTGCTCACCTCGCTGTTCATCGCCGACTCGCCGAACGCGAACCGGGACCTGGTCACGGCGTTCGCCTACCTGGTCCTGCCGGGCATCGTGTTCTACGGCCTGACCGCGCTGCTCAGCGCGGTGCTCAACGCCCGGCACGTGTTCGGCCTGCCGACCTGGGCGCCGGTGCTGAACAACCTCGTCGTGATCGCGGTCCTCGGCGTCTACTGGATGCTCCCGGGCGACATCACGCTCAATCCCGTCTCGATGACCGACAGCCACGTGCTGGTGCTCGGTCTCGGCACCGCGCTCGGTGTGGCGGTGCAGGCGTCGGTGCTGATCCCGGCGCTGCGCAAGACGGGCTTCCGGTTCAAGTGGCGGTTCGGCTGGGACGCCCGGCTCGCGGAGTTCGGCGGTCTCGCGTTCTGGGTGCTGCTCTACGTCGGCCTCGGGTTCGCGAGCCTGACGGTGCTGACCAAGGTCGCGACGCACGGCGACGGCGCCCTGGCCGCCTTCAACTTCCAGTGGTTGATCGCCCAGGTGCCGTACGGCGTTCTCGGCGTCTCGCTGCTGACCGCGCTGATGCCGAAGATGAGCCGGGCGGCGGCGAACAACGACAACGACGCGATCGTGCGCGACCTGCTGTTCGGCAACCGCATGTCGTCGATCCTGCTGATGCCGTTCAGCGTCCTGATGACGGTCTCCGGCGTGGCGATCGGCCTGGCGGCGTTCGGGTTCGGCAAGTCGGGTGTGGAGGGCGGCACGGCGGTCGGCCTGGCGCTCGCCCTGTCGGCGTTCGGCCTGGTGCCCTACGCGATCACGTTGCTGCAGATCCGGGTCTTCTACGCGATGAAGGACGCGCGCACGCCGACGTTGATCCAGGCGCTGATCGTGGCCGTCCGGATCGCGTTGCTGTACTTCTTCCTGGCGGTGTCGGAGCCCGAGCAGCTGGCCGTCGGCGTGTCGCTCGCGATGTCGCTGAGCTTCGTCTTCGGCGCGGTCGTCGGCCAGGTCTGGCTGCGGATCCGCCTCGGCCGCCTGCGCACCGGCTTCACCATCTGGACCATCTGCCTCACGGTGGTGGCCTCCGCGGTCGCCTTCGCGGTCGCCAAGGGGGTGAACGTGCTGCTCCTGGACCTGATCGCGTTCTCCAACCCGGTGGTGGCCGCCTGGTTCGAGACCATCCTGGTGACGTTGATCGGTCTGCCGCTCGCGTTCGGCCTCCTGGCCGCGTTCCGGGTGCCGGAGATGAAGCCGGCGATCGACAAGATCAACCGTTTGGTGCGGCGAAGGTGACTCCAGTCCGTGACCGTCGTCCCGTACCCTCGTTTCCGTGAGTAGCGGAGTCCACGCCGCCCTGGTCCCCGGCGGCGTCATCGGCAATGGCCGCTACCGGCTGCTCGCGAAATCAGGCGCCGACGCGAGGTCCAACGCGGAGCTCTGGCGCGCGCGGGACGGCCAGCTCAACCGGGACGTGGCGCTGACCATCCTGTTGGGCGACCTGGCGAACGGCGAGGCCGCCGCCCGAGCACGGCGGACGGTCGAACGGGCGATGCACGCGTCGTCGTTCACGCACCCCGGTGTGTCGAGGGTGATCGACGTCCTCACGCCGGGCACCGGCATCCGCCCCGACGAGGGCATCCTCGGCATGGTCATCGCCGAGTGGACCCAGGGCACCGACCTGATGGACCTGATCGCGGAGGGCCCGCTGCCGGCGGGCGCCGCGACCCGCCTGCTCGAACCGCTCGGCGCCGCCATCGAGGGCGCGCACCACGCCGGTCTCGTGCTGGGCGCCGACCACCCGCAGCGCATCCGGGTCACCTCGGACGGCCGCCTGCGCCTCGCGTTCCCCGGCCCGCGGCCGGACGCGATCGCGCGCGACGACGTCAAGGGCCTGGGCGCGATCCTGTACCTGCTGCTCACCGGCCGGTGGGCGCTGCCGGGCGGTCCCCAGGGCGTGCCGGTGGCCCCGACGGGCCCGGACGGGTCCGTGGTCGCGCCGAACGCGTTGCACCCGTACCTGCCGCACGACCTGTCGTCCGTCGCGGTGCGTTCGCTCGAGGACACCTCGGTGGGCGGCATCCGCACGTCCGCGGCGATCCTGCAGGTCCTCGACCAGATCGCGGCCGAGGAGGCCCAGACCGCACTGCTCTCGCCGGTGTCGTCGTCTCGCGACGACGATGACGACGAACAGGTCGTCTGGACGACGCAGAAGCCGCGCCAGGACAAGCAGACGAAGAAGAAGCTGTGGATCAGCGTCGCGGTGCTCGCCGTCGCCACGCTGACCGTGATCGTGTGGCTGAGCGTGCAGATCGTCGGGTTCTTCAGCGACGAGCCGACCAAGGGCGGCGGCCCGACCGTCGTGATCAACCAGCCCGGGTCGAACGGCCAGACCGCACCCCCGCCCGCGCCGGCCGGACCGGTGCAGCCGGGCCAGATCGGCGTGTACGACGTCACGAACCAGCCCGATAGCGCGAACCAGGCCAGCAGGGCCGTCGACGGCAACGCGGGGACGTTCTGGCGGACCGACAACTACTTCCAGCCGTTCCCGACGCTGAAGCCGGGCATCGGGCTGATGGCGTCGTTCGCGGAGCCGGTGAAGCTGGCCTCGGTCACGGTCACCTCGCCCAGCAAGGGCACGAAGGTCGAGATCCGCGTGGCGTCGGCGCTCGACTCGCCGCTGGAGGAGACCAAGGTCATCGGGGTCGCGGACCTCTCGGACGGGCAGACGCAGATCCAGCTGAACGAGCACGAGGCGACCGGCCACGTGCTGATCTGGATCACGCAGCTGGCCAGTCCCGGTGGCGGCAAGAACCAGACGGAGATCCGAGAGATCGTCTACACCAGGGCCCAGTAGAACTACGCGGGCACGCTGAGTAGACCTGTCCGGGTGATCTGTGATCACTCTCGCTAAAGTGCGTCTCGTGACCGCCGCAGCCAGCTCGGACGCCGATCTCATCTCGGCCCACGCCGCAGGTGACCCCTACGCGTTCTCGGAGCTGGTCAAACGGCACCGGGACCGGATGTGGGCGGTGGCGTTGCGCACGCTGCGCGACCCCGAAGAGGCCGCGGACGCGCTCCAGGAGGCGTTCATCTCGGCCTTCCGGGCGGCGTCGTCGTTCCGCGCGGAGTCACAGGTGACCACCTGGCTTCACCGGATCGTGGTGAACGCGTGCCTCGACCGGATGAGACGCCGACAAACAAGACCGACAGTGCCGTTGCCGGAGGCCGGCCCCGGTGAGCCCGTCGCGCCCCGTGACGCGATGAGCGACCGCGAGACCAGCCTCATGGTGCAGCAGGCGCTGATGGAGCTGCCGGAAGAGCAGCGGGCGCCCATCGTGCTCGTCGACGTCGAGGGATACTCGGTCGCGGAGACGGCCAAGCTCCTCGGCATCGCGGAGGGCACGGTCAAGAGCCGGTGTGCGCGAGGTCGCGCCAAGCTCGCCAAAGTTCTCGGGCACCTCAGGAACCGAATCGCAGATGCGAACGTCCCAGCTGACGGTGTGAATGTGCAAGAGCAACGTCAGTGGGAGGGTCGATGACCGGCATGGAGCGCGTGCCGATGGGTCCGCCGTGGTCGGTTGACCTCATCGCGGACCTCCACGCGGGTGTGCTGCCCCCTGAGGTCGCCGCACAGCTGCGCCCGAGGGTGGAGGCCGACGCGGAGGCCGCCGAGATCCTCCGGGCGCTCGACGCCACGCTGGAGGACCTGCAGGCGTTGCCGCCGATCCCGATGCCCGACCACGTGGCCGCCCGGATCGACGCGGCGCTGGCCGCCGAGGCCCGTCCCGGCATCGCGCCGGTGGTCTCGCTGAACGACGCCCGCAAGCGCCGCAACCGCAGGCTGGGACTCGGCGGTGGTGTGCTGGTGGCCGCCGCGGCCGCGTTCGGCATCGTGTTCGCCGTGGCCCCCGGCGGTGACCAGGCGAACAACACGCCCGGTGACGCCGCGCCGGCGCCCACGACGAACTCGAACTCGGCGTCCGCCCCGCTGTCGCTGCAGCGCAACGAGCTGGGCTCCGCGGTCGGCGAGGTGCTCAAGGCCCAGAACTACGGCCCGCTGGAGACTCCCGACCGGTTGGCCGGCTGTCTCAAGGGCGGGGGCATCACGAGTTCGGGCACGCCGCTCGGCATCAGCCCGATCAACCTCGAGGGCAAGGACGCCGTGATGGCGATCCTGCCCGCGGGTCTCGGCGAGTTCCGGCTGGTCGTGCTGGATCCGAAGACCTGCGGGCCGGACCAGCCGGCGGGCGTGCTGGCCGACACGACCATCAAGCCGAGGTAGTCGCTCAAGTCACGGAATTAGCTGCACCTACGATCCGTTGAGCCAGTCAGACGACGAGATCGAGGAGTTGCATCAGCCGTGAGCGTGCGCAACGTGATCATCATTGGATCGGGCCCTGCGGGTTACACCGCGGCGGTCTACGCGGCACGTGCGCAGCTGGAGCCCCTGGTCTTCGAGGGTTCGCAGTACGGCGGCGCCCTCATGACGACGACCGAGGTCGAGAACTACCCCGGCTTCCGCGACGGCATCATGGGCCCCGAGCTCATGGAGCAGATGCGCGAGCAGGCCACCCGCTTCGGCGCCGAGCTGCGCGCCGAGGACGTCGAGTCGGTCGAGCTGACCGGTGAGGTCAAGAAGGTCGTCGCGAACGGCGTCACCTACGAGGCGCGCGCGGTCATCCTCGCGATGGGTGCCGCCGCCCGTTACCTCGACATCCCCGGCGAGCAGGAGCTGCTCGGCCGCGGCGTGTCCGCCTGTGCGACGTGCGACGGGTTCTTCTTCCGCGACCACGACATCGCCGTGGTCGGCGGCGGCGACACGGCGATGGAGGAGGCGACGTTCCTCACGCGCTTCGCCAAGTCCGTGACGGTCATCCACCGCCGCGAGGAGTTCCGCGCCTCGAAGGTCATGCTCGAGCGCGCCCGCGCCAACGAGAAGATCAAGTGGCAGCTGAACACGCAGGTCACCGACGTGCTGGGTGACGGCACGGTGTCGTCGATCAAGGTCAAGGACACCCAGACCGGCGCCGAGTCCGAGCTGCCCGTCACCGGCTTCTTCCTCGCGATCGGCCACGACCCGCGTTCGGCGCTGGTGAAGGGCCAGGTCGACCTGGACGCCGAGGGCTACGTCGTGACCAAGGGCAAGACCTCCTACACGAACCTCGACGGCGTGTTCGCGGCCGGCGACCTGGTCGACCACGAATACCGTCAGGCGATCACCGCCGCCGGTTCCGGCTGCAGCGCCGCGATCGACGCGGAGCGGTGGCTCGCCGAGCACGGCACCGAGCAGGCCGAGATCGCCGCCGAGGCCGTCGGTGGCGGCTACGGCAAGAGCAACTGAAGTTCCTTCTGCGAGATCTTTTAGGGAGAGCAACATGGCAGGCGCCACCGTCACGGTGACCGACAAGTCGTTCGCGGACGACGTGCTGACCAGCGAGAAGCCCGTGCTGGTCGACTTCTGGGCGACCTGGTGCGGCCCGTGCAAGATGGTTGCCCCGGTGCTCGAGGAGATCGCGGCCGAGCACGGCGAGAAGCTCACCGTCGCCAAGGTCGACATCGACGCCAACCCGTCGATCGCCCGCGACTACCAGATCATGTCCGTGCCGACGCTGATCCTGTTCCAGGGCGGCCGTCCGGTGAAGCAGATCGTCGGCGCGAAGCCCAAGGCCGCGCTGCTGAACGACCTGTCGGACGTCCTGGCCTGAGCAGGAAAAGTTGCATAGAGCTGAGAAGTTCTTTGCAACGCGCAACGTGACCCGCCCGTCTATCGATAAGACGAGCGGGTCACGTTCGTTTTGGTGCCGAGGCGGTGATCTCGGTGCGACTGTGAGTAGCCCTGCATCGATCACTCTGCGGTACAGGGCACAATGAAGACTTCCCAACTGACGCGCCGACCAGGTTCGGCGCCCTAGTCGAGCGAGGGTGCATGCAGCTGCTCCGCCGCGGGGACGTCGGAAGTGATGTTGCCGAGATCCGGTCGACCCTGACCAGGCTCGGACTGCTTCCGCCGGCCGACCCACAGGCGCCGCCGGTGTTCGACCAGCAGGTCGAGCACGCAGTGCGCGCGTTTCAGCAGCAGCGGGGGCTGATCATCGACGGCATCGTCGGTCCGGCGACCTATCGAACGCTCCGCGACGCGACGTTCCGGTTGGGGGACCGGCCGCTCGCCTTCCTGATGTCGCAGCCGACGACCGGTGACGACGTCCTGATGCTGCAGGAACGCATGCTGGAACTCGGCTACGACGCCGGCCGCGCCAACGGCGTGTTCGGCCAGCAGACCGAGCAGGCGCTGCGGAACTTCCAGCGCGACTACGGCTTGATCGTGGACGGCATGTGCGGTCCGGACACGGTGCGCGCGTTGCGCCAGCTCCAGCCGAAGGTCCGCGGTGGCCGTCCGCAGCTGCTGCGCGAGCAGGAGCGGCTGCGCGGTGCCGGTTCACGCCTGTCGGGCAAGCGGATCGTCATCGACCCCGGCCACGGCGGCCAGGACCGCGGTGTGGTCGTGGACGGGCTGTCCGAGGCCGACCTGATGCTGGACCTGGCCCGTCGCCTCGAGGGCAAGATGGCCGCCACCGGCATGGAGGCCCTGCTCACGCGCGGCCCCGACAACTGCCCGGACGAGGGGGAGCGCGCCCGGTTCGCCAACGAGGCCGGCGCCGACCTGATCCTGTCGCTGCACAGCGACGGCAACTCGTCGCCGAACGCGCAGGGCGTGGCCACGTTCCACTACGGCACGGGCAACGGCACGTCCTCCACGGTCGGTGAGGCGCTCGCCGGGTTCATCCAGCGCGAGGTCACGGCCCGCACGACGATGTCGAGCTGCGGTTCGCACCCGAAGACGTGGGACCTGCTGCGGCTCACCCGCTGCACGGCCGTCCGCGTCGAGGTGGGCTACCTGACGAACGCCGAGGACCGCGCCCGTCTGGCCACGCCCGGTTTCCGCGACATCGTGGCCGAGGGCATCCTCGTGGCCGTGAAGCGCCTGTACCTGCTCGGCAAGGACGACCAGCCGACGGGCACGTTCACGTTCAACGACCTGCTGCGCTACGAGATGTCGAAGAGCTGACGTTCTGACGAAAATGGCCCCCTCGCTGCCGGCGAGGGGGCCGTTTTCGTTGCTCTAGACCGGTCGGAAGCTGGGTTCCGCGGTGGAGACGGTGACGCTGTTGAGAAGGCGCTCCAGAGCGGCCTCCACGTCTTCCTTCCAGGTGATGGAGCTGCGGAGCTCCATGCGCAACCGGGGCCAGCGGGGGTGCGGCCGCACGGTCTTGAAGCCGACGCTCGTGAGGAACTCGGCCGGCGTGACGCAACTGGCCTCTTCGTCGTCCGGGCGCGTGTCGCCGAACGCCTCGATGGCCTTCACGCCACGACGCGTCAGATCCTTCGCCACGGCCTGCACGAGCACGCGCGCGAGTCCTCCCCCTCGGAACTCCGGGAGGACGTCCAGCGACGTCATGAGGACCGCGTCCGGGCTCACCGGGGAGGTGGGGAAGGCGGCGCTGCGCGGAACGGCGGCCGGTGGTGCGTAGAACACCGAACCGGCGGGGATGCCGTCGCAGTAGATCAGGCGACCGCACGAACCCCATTCGAGCAGGACGCTGGAGACCCAGGCTTCCTTCTCGAACTCGGTGTCGCCGTATTCCTCGGCCTGTTCGCGCAGGTGAGGAGCCAACTCCCAGAAAACGCACGTCCTGCTGTGCTTGGAGAGATGCTCCAGGTTGTCCAGCGTGACGCCCACGACGCGACGGGACACCCCGACCTCCACCCGTTAACACACACAGTGAACCCATACGAGGGTAGGCGAATGTGACGGAACCCGGAAGGCGCGTGCCCTGAACGGGACGACGGTTACACTCGCTCGGGACATTTCCCATACAGGAGTCCCCATGACGATGCCCGGTCAGCCAGCCAAGCAGGGCCCCAGAAGCCTTGACCCCCACCTCCGCCGCTACGCAGCGCGCACGGCAGGGATGACGGCATCGGAGATCCGGGCACTTTTCGCAGTGGCGTCCCGTCCCGAGGTGGTCTCGCTGGCCGGCGGCATGCCGCACCTGGCCGCGTTGCCGCTGGAGTCGCTGTCCGAGGAGATCGGTCAGCTGGTGGCGTCGGAGGGGCTCGTCGCCCTGCAGTACGGCTCGGCGCACGGTGTCCCGTTGCTGCGCGAGCAGATCTGCGACGTCATGGCGCTCGAAGGCATCAACGGCCACCCGGACGACGTGGTGGTGACCGTGGGCTCGCAGATGGGCCTCGACATGGTCACCCGGATCTTCTGCGACCCCGGTGACGTGGTGATCGCCGAGGGGCCTTCTTATGTGGGCGCCCTCGGGTCGTTCACGGCGTACCAAGCGCAGGTCGTGCACGTGGCGATGGACGCTGACGGTCTCGTGCCCTCGTTGCTGCGTGAGGCGCTGGAGGCCTGCAAGCGTGCTGGGCAGCGGGTCAAGTTCCTCTACACGATCCCGAACTTCCACAACCCGGCCGGCGTGACGCTGGCGGTGTCGCGGCGGGCCGAGATCCTGGAGATCTGCCGGACGTACGGCGTGCTGGTCGTCGAGGACAACCCGTACGGACTGCTGGGCTTCGACGGCCAGACGTACCCGGCGCTGCGGTCTCTCGACCCCGACAACGTGGTGTACCTCGGGTCGTTCTCCAAGACGTTCGCCGCCGGGCTGCGGGTCGGCTGGGTGCTGGCGCCGCACGCCGTCCGCGAGAAGCTGGTGCTGGCGGCCGAGTCGGCCACCCTGTGCCCGCCGACGCTGAACCAGATGATCGTGTCCCGGTACCTGTCGACGCAGGACTGGAAGGGTCAGATCAAGACCTACCGCGAGGCGTACCGGGAGCGTCGGGACGCGGCCATCTCCGCTCTCGAACAGCACATGCCGCAAGGTTCCACGTGGAACATCCCCGACGGCGGTTTCTACGTCTGGGTGACGGTGCCGGAGGGCATCGACACCAAGGCCATGCTTCCCCGCGCCGTGACGGCCCGCGTGGCCTACGCGTCCGGCACGGGTTTCTACGCGGACGGGTTCGGCTCCCGGCAGTTGCGCATCTCGTACTGCTACCCGACCCCGGAGCGCATCCGCGAGGGCGTCCGCCGCCTGGCGAACGTCATCGAGGAGGAGATGCAGCTGGCCGCGACCTTCGGGGCGACGCCGGGCCGTCAGCTGTCCGGTCCGCAGACCCCGTCGCCTGACACCGCCTGATCCTTGGAGTTGTGCTGTGGCTGACCGCATGGTCGCTGTGCTGTCCGGTGGGCTCTCCCACGAACGCGAGGTCTCGATCCGCTCCGGCCGCCGTCTGTCGGCTGCCCTGCGGTCGGTCGGCCTCACCGTGGAGGAGTGGGACGCCGACGCCTCGTTGCTCGGCCGTCTGGGCTCGAACCGGCCGGACGCCGTCGTCGTCGCGCTGCACGGCGGTGAGGGCGAGAACGGATCGGTGCAGGCGATCCTCGAGATGTTCGGGGTGCCGTACGTGGGCACGGACTCGCGGGCGTGCCGCCGGGCGTGGGACAAGCCGACGGCGAAGGCCGAGCTGGCCCGTGCCGGACTGGCGACGCCGGAGTGGATCGTGCTGCCGCACGCCACGTTCCGGGAGCTGGGCGCGCGGCCCGTCCTCGACGCGATGGTGTCGACGCTCGGCCTGCCGCTGATGCTGAAGCCGGACCAGGGCGGGTCCGCGCTGGGCGCCCAGGTCGTTCGTGACGCGGCCGAGCTGCCGCCCGCGATGGTCGGGTGCCTGGCGTACGGGGACACCGTGCTGGCCGAGCAGTTCATCTCCGGCGTGGAGGTGGCCGTGTCGGTGGTCGACGGTCCGGAGGGTCCGTACGCGCTGCCCGCGGTCGAGATCGTTCCGGAGAGCGGGGTGTACGACTACACCGCCCGGTACACCGCGGGTCTGACGGACTTCCACGCGCCGGCTCGGCTCGACGCTGCCGCCGCGAAGTCGGTGGGGGAGCTCGCCGTGGCCGCGCACCGGTTGCTCGGGCTGCGGGACGTGTCGCGGACCGACGCCGTGGTGGCCGAGGACGGGACGGTCTACTTCCTCGAAGTGAACGTGTCGCCGGGGCTGACCGAGACGTCGCTGCTGCCGATGGCGGTCGAGGCGGCGGGGCAGTCGTTGGGCGAGATCTACGCCGGGTTGATCGAGCGCGCTGTCGCTCGCTGATATCTGCGTGTTGCGGGGCGGTGCCGACGCTGTCGGTGCCGCCCTTTTTTCGTTTCGAAATAGGTGACGCCCCGTATCCGTCCGGATGCGGGGCGTCATCGTCACCGTGACATAAGACCCTGGTGTGATCCTATGGGCCTACTCCGATGTCCGAATTGTCGTTTCCGGGCTCATCATGCCGATGATCCTTTGAAGATCGTCAACTGACCCGAACTCGACGACGATCCGGCCCTTCCGCTGCCCGAGTTCGACCTTCACGCGGGTGTCGAAGTTGTCGGAGAGGCGCTCGGCGAGCTCCTGCAGACCGGGCGCGTGCATCTGCTTGCGCGGGGCGGCCTTCTCCTTCTTCGGCTTCTCGTTCTTCGCGATGCTCACCGCTTCTTCGGTCGCGCGGACCGACATGCCCTCGGCGATGATCCGTGCGGCGAGGTCTTCCTGCGCGCCCGCGTCGTCCAGACCGAGGAGGGCCCGCGCGTGGCCGGCGCTCAGCACGCCCGCCGCGACCCGTCGCTGGACGGGGAGGGGGAGCTTCAGCAGCCGGATGGTGTTCGTGACGACGGGGCGGCTGCGGCCGATGCGGTCGGCGAGCTCCTCGTGCGTGACACCGAACTCCTCCAGCAGCTGCTGGTAGGCGGCCGCCTCTTCGAGCGGGTTCAGCTGGACGCGGTGGATGTTCTCCAGCAGGGCGTCGCGCAGCATGTTGTCGTCGGCGGTCTGCCGCACGATGGCCGGGATCGTCTTCAGCCCGGCCTGCTGCGTGGCCCGCCACCGGCGCTCGCCCATGACGAGTTCGAACGTGTCCGCGGTCAGCTCGCGGACCACGATCGGCTGCATGAGCCCGAACTCCTTGATGGAGAACGAGAGCTCGTCGATCGCGTCCTGGTCGAACACCTGGCGCGGCTGCTTGGTGTTCGTCCTGATCGCGGTCACCGCGATCTCGCGGTACACCGCCCCCGCGACCTCACCGGCCGGCTGCTGCGGCGCGGACCTGGTGGCGGTCCCGTTGCCGACCGCCGCCGCGGGCCGGATGGTGCTCGGCGCACCGGCCGGCGGACCCTGGGGGATGAGTGCGGCCAGGCCGCGCCCGAGTCCGCCCTTGCGCTGCTCCGTCATGCGCCCTCCCTCTGTGCCCCGCGGTGCGCGATCTCCTTGGCGGCGTCGAGGTAGCTCATCGACCCGCGCGAGCCCGGGTCGTACGTCAACACCGTCTGCCCGAATCCTGGTGCCTCGGAGACCTTCACGCTGCGCGGAATCACGGTCTTGAGGGCGACGTCGCCGAAGTGCCCACGCACCTCACTGGTCACCTGGTCCGCGAGCTTCGTGCGGCCGTCGTACATCGTGAGGAGGATCGTGGAGATAGCGAGGTCGGGGTTGAGGTGCTGCTGCACGAGCTCGATGTTGCGCAGCAGCTGGCTCAGACCCTCCAGCGCGTAGTACTCGCACTGGATGGGGATCAGCACCTCCTGCGCGGCGACCATCGCGTTGACGGTCAGCAGGCCGAGGCTCGGCGGGCAGTCGATGAAGACGTAGTCGGGCTGCAACTGGTCGAGCGCCTCGGGGCTCAGCGCCTCCTTGAGCCGCGACTCACGGGCCACCATCGAGACGAGCTCGATCTCGGCACCGGCGAGGTCGATCGTCGCGGGCACGCAGTAGAGGTTCGGGGACGTCGGGCTGACCTGAGCCGCCTCGGCGATGGAGATCTCACCGATCAGCACCTCGTAGACGGACGGCGTGCCGCTGCGGTGCTCGACGGAGAGCGCCGTGCTGGCGTTGCCCTGCGGGTCGAGGTCGATCACGAGCACCTTGAGCCCGTGGATGGCGAGTGCGGCGGCGAGGTTCACCGTGCTCGTCGTCTTGCCGACGCCACCCTTCTGGTTGGCGACGGTGATCACCCGGCGATGGGTCGGGCGGGGGAGCAGTGACTCGTCGGGGTGCAGCACGCTTGCCGCACGAGCCGCCTCTTCTGCAATCGGGGTCCACACCACGGCGCTGTCATCTCCGTTGTTGGTCGGCTTGGCTTTGGGTTTGGAGGGCTTCGTTTCACGTGGAACATCGGCAGCCTGGAACTCCGGGTACACGCTCACCGATCCCTCCGCGTCTGGCGCTCCACGATGAGCACCGTCGTAGGCACCTCAAGTACGTCCGCTCCCACGACGACGACCCGCGGGTTCACGCCCCCGGCTTTGGCCACTGCGGCACCGTCGCGGTCCAGCTCTTCTGCAGCACGCTCGCCCTTGAGCGCCACCATCCGTCCGCCGCCCTTGAGGAGCGGCAGGCACCACTTCGTCAGCTTCTCCAACGGAGCCACCGCCCGCGCCGTGACCACGTCGCAGTTCAGCAGCTGCTTCCGGATCGGCCCCTCCTCGGCGCGGCCGCGGAGGACCGTCACGTTGTCGAGGCTCAGCCGTTCCTTCACTTCCTCGAGCCACGCGACGCGGCGCGCCATCGGCTCGAGGAGCGTGATCCTCAGATCAGGCCGCGCAATGGCGAGCGGGACCCCGGGCAACCCAGCGCCCGAGCCCACGTCGACGACCCGTTCGTTCTTCTCGAACAGCTCCTCGATCACCGCCGAGTTGAGCACGTGCCGTTCCCAAATCTTGTCGACCTCGCGGGGACCGATGAGTCCACGCTCGACGCCGTGCTCCTCCAGGAGCCTGACGAACTCGGCGGCACGCTCAACGTGCTCACCGAAGACGAGCTTCGCGTTGTCGGGCAACTCCCCGGCCATGTTCTCCGTCCGTGAGCGTTTCACGTGAAACCACGCGGCGGCGACGTTCCGGCGGCCGGTGGAAAAGCTGGCGAATGCCAGGGCACCATCATGACGGATCGACGGCGGGTGGCGCCAAATCCTGAGCGCCGTTTCACGTGAAACTTGGGGGAAAGTTGCTTCCGGCTCTCTACACGGTGGACTGGGACGGGCCCGGCGTCGTTTCGACGATGGCTCACCCGGCCGGCGGCGCGTTGCTGGAGGGGAAGGTGCGAGGGCTGCGCCGGCTCGGTGTCGACGTGGTGGTGTCCGCTCAGACTGATTCGGAACGGGTCGAGTGCGACCTCGTGGATCAGGAGCGGGTGGCGGTGGCGGCCGGGCTGCAGTACGTGTGCTTTCCGATTGCGGATCGGTCGGTGCCTGATGTGGATGCGGCTGTGGCTGTTGTAGGTGGGGTGCATGCGCTGTACCGGCGTGGGGCGCATGTGGTGTTCCACTGCTGGGCTGGGATTGGGCGGTCTTCGTTGTTGGCCGGGATGTTGTTGGGGATGGAGGGGGTGGAGCCGGAGAAGGCTTGGCGGTTGATTTCGGCGGCCCGGGGGTTTCCTGTGCCGGACACGGGGGAGCAGGAGGAGTGGTTGGCCGACTGGTGGGCCGGGCGGGAGTAGGGCGGGCTTCTGGTTTCACGTGGAACGTCGGCTCGGGTCGGCTTGTGTGGGTCGGCGGCGGTTCCAGCGGAAGGGTCACCGATGCGGTCGTGTCACCTTGTGTCGGTGGTCGCGTCGGGTCGTGTCGAGCCGGTGCCGGTCATCGCCGCTTCGCGACGATCGCGATTGGGGCTTGACTTCGGGGCCCTTGCGAGGCCTTCCTCGGCCTAGAAAAGCCGGGGTTGTGAAGCCCGG
>NZ_FOFV01000002.1 GCF_900111005.1 Lentzea albida | reverse complement strand
CGCAGACTGCACACCTGGGCTTCGAGGTCGGCGGGTGTGCGATGCGGGGTGGTGAGCGGACGACTGGAGCGGTCGGCCAGGCCGGCCTCGCCTTCGCAGCGCCAGCGACGTATCCACTTGTGGGCCGTTGCCCGGGAGATGCCCATCTCGGCGGCCACGTGGGCGACCGGCCGACCTGTCAGGACGCGAGTGATCAGAAGCCGCCTGCCATGAACGGTCAGGCGGGCGTTACGGTGGGACACGAAGGCCTCCGTGCGGTGCAGATTCGACACCTACACCACACACGGAGGCCTTCCCCATGATCAAGGCCCGTCAACAACGCTCGTGGTCAATACACCTAGGGGCACATCCCGTCCGGCACCGGCGCCACCCCGGCCACCGTCGCGCGGCTCGCCAGCGCCGTGCAGTACACCTGGAACACGCCCCACTTCGAGTCCGGCGGCTTCACGTCCTCGGGCATCACGATCACGTCCAGCACGGCGACCGCTTTCCCCGTGGTGGCGGGCAGTTCGGTGCTCAGCCCCAGTTTCTTCTCCTCGTCGGTCAGCCCGGCGAGCAACGAGTTCATCGCGGTCGTGATGTCGACGCTGCCGGTGTGCTCGCGGGTGCGGCGCACCAGACCGTCCCCCTGGGCGGACACGAGGAAGACCGTCAGCGAGTGCGTCGGGACCGTCGGCGCCTCGGCTCCGGTGAGGACGGGCGTCGGCCGGATACCGCACGCCGTCAGGGTGACGAGGGCAAGCGCAAGGTGAAGACCGCGCCGCCCGAGGGCGCGTTGGCCGCCTCGATGGTGCCGCCGTGCAGGCGTGCGTTCTCCCATGCGATCGCCAATCCCAGTCCGCTGCCCTCGGAACGGGAGCGGGCCGTGTCTGCCTTGTAGAAGCGGTCGAAGATGTGGGGGAGGGCCTCGGGGGAGATGCCCGGGCCGTGGTCGGCCACCTCGACGACGCCCGGCCGCACGGTCACGCGCACCGGGACGCCGCCGTGCTTGAGGGCGTTGCCGACGAGGTTGGCGACGATGACGTCGAGCCGGCGGCGGTCCACGCGGGCCACCACGCCCTCCGGCAGCGACGCCTCGACGGACTTGCTCCAGCCGCGCGCGGCCAGCGTGTCGCGGACGGCGGTGCCGATGTCCCAGTCGTCCAGTTCGAGGAGGTTGCGGCCCTCGTCGAAGCGCGAGATCTCCATCAGGTCGTTGACCAGGCGGGTGAGCTTGCGGGTCTCCGCCGAGACGAGGCGCGCGGCGACGGCCGTGTCGGGCGGCAGCGTGTCGGCGTCCTCGTCCAGCACGGCGGTCACGGCGTTCATCGCCGTCAGCGGGGTGCGCAGCTCGTGGGACACGTCGGCCACGAACCGGCGGGAGGCGGCCTGGGAGGCCTCCAGCTGCTCCGCCGCGCGGTTGAACGTGCGGGCGAGGTCCGCGAGCTCGTCGGAGCCGCGTTCGTCGACACGGGTGTCCAGGCGGCCGGAACCGAGGGCGCGGGCGGCGGCACCGAGGCGGCGGACCGGGCGCAGCACACCGCGGGCGGTGAAGAGCGCGAGCCCCAGGGCCAGGGGCAGCACGAGGCTGACGCCCACCCAGGCCGCGGTCGAAAAGCTGTCGATGGCCGTCTGCGGGCCCCTCAGGTACTGCAGGGCCCACACCTCGACACCCGTGGGAGAACCGTCCGGGCGCAGCAGCGGGATCCCGACGACCACGTACGGGTCCGTCAGGTCGGTGCGGCGCTGCCAGAGCGTCGTCCTGCTCGTCTTGAGCATCTCGCGCATCTCGGCGGGGACGAACGACGGGTCGGGCCCGTTGCGCGACCTCATGCCCTCGTACAGCACGACCGCCGAGCCGCGCAGGTACGTGGCGAAGTCGTCGAGGTCCTGCTGCGCCGGCGGCACCGCGAGCCGGCGGGGCGCGTACTCGCGGACGTCCGCCACCAGCGGGTTCATGAACCCGTCCTGCGCGTCCTCCAGCAGCAACGTCCGCGCCGTCGCGTAGGAGGCGCCCGCCGCCCCGACCGCGCCCAGCACCGTCAGCAGCAGGAACGCCGCCATCAGCCGGGGGCGCAGGCCGCGCAGCAACGACCTCATCGCGGGCCGAAGCGGTACCCGAAGCCGCGCACCGTGTGGATGTGACCGGGGTCGGAGGGCACGTCCTCGATCTTCGCTCGCAGCCGCTGCACGCACGCGTCGACGAGCCGGGAGTCACCGAGGTAGTCGTGCTCCCAGACGGCTTCCAGGATCTGCTGGCGGGTCAGCACCCGGCCGGGCGTGCGGGACAGCTCGAGCAGCAGCTTCAGCTCGGTCGGGGTCAGCGCGACCTTCGCGTCGTTCTTGAGCACCTGCAGGCCTGCCCGATCGATCACCAGCGAGCCGTGGCGTTCGACGCTCGACGGCTCGGCGACCGTGCGCCGCAGCACGGCGCGGATGCGGGCCTCCAGCACCCTGGGTTCGACGGGTTTGACCACGTAGTCGTCCGCGCCCGCCTCCAGGCCCGCGACCACGTCGAAGTCGTCGCCGCGCGCGGTGAGCATGATGATCGGCACCTCGGCGTGCGCGCGCATCCGGCGGCACGTCTCGAAACCGTCGATGCCCGGCAGCATGATGTCGAGGACCACGATGTCGGGACGGGACTCGCGGAGCCTCTCGACGCCCTCCTCGCCCGTTCCCGCCGCCCGGACCTCGTGGCCCTGGCGGCGCAACGCCAGCCCGAGTCCTTCCCGCACCGAGGGGTCGTCTTCCACCAGCAGGACCGTCGCCACGAGATCCATTATCTGCGGGAGACGGCGTCACCGCGCGATCTGTAGCGGAACCATGACATGGCGTGGACGTTCCCGTTGAGCGGCGCACGGAGTCTCGAACGCATGGCCGGAAGCTTGCTGGGATTCCTCTTCACGTACTTCGCGCTGGTGTGGACGTCGTTCGGGCAGAAGGCGGAGAACACCGCGTTGCCCGAGCTGTCACTGCAGCACTCGTGGGCGTCCAACGTGGACATGGCGATCCTCGTCGCAGCCGTCCTCGTGGTCCTCTTCGCACGCAAGAAGTCCCTGTGGCCGTTGCTGCTGCTCGGCGGTTCGGTGCTGGGCGCGCAGGTGCTGAAGCTCCACGTGCTGGTGCGGCCGCCGCTGGACGACGACGCCGTGCTGGTGCACAACAGCTTCCCGAGCGGGCACACGACCGCGGCGGTGGCGTCGGTGATCGCGGTGACGATGGCGGTCCCGAAGCGGTTCGCGCTGGTCGTGGCGATTCCGGGGGCGGTCGGCGCGGGGGCGGTCGCGGCGGAGACGGTGTCGCTCGGCTGGCACCGGTTCAGCGACACGCTCGGCGCGGCGCTGCTGGTCTCGACGCTCGCGTTCCTGCTGCTGCGCAAGTGGACCGCGGGGCTGATCGCACCGCCCCTGCTGGCCGCGGGCGGCGTCTGGACGGTGGTGAACACCCCGCAGGTCACGCCGTCGACTCTCGCCGGCGTCGTGACCGCGGGGGTGGTGCTGCACTTCGGGTGGGCGGTGAGCGGTCCCGGCCGTCGGGGCGACCGGGACCGCTCACAGCCGGACTCACTCGTCGTGATCGGTGGCGATCAGTTCGGCGATGGCGTCGAGAGCGGCATCCGCTCCGTCCCCGTCGGCGCTGAGCACCACCTCGTCACCATGCATAGCGCCCAGGGTCATCAGACCCAGGACACTCGCCGCGTCAACGGCTTCGCCGCCGTCCTTGGCGATGCTGACCGTCACCGGCTGGTCGGCGGCGGCCTTCGCCAGCAGTGCGGCAGGCCGGGCGTGCAGTCCGACCTTGCTGGCCACGGTGACCCGTCGCTCGGCCATGATGGTTCCTCCCGGTAGAGCTGGTTGTGCTTACTGCTTGTCGTTGCGGGTGCGAGTCTCGCGCACCGCGGTGTCACCCGTGCTGCCGGCGACGCTCTCGTCGGCCTCGGGGGACTCGTCGTCCTCGCGTCCCGGAGTCTTCAGGTTCCACTTGGTGATGACGAAGCGGAACAGGAAGTAGTAGATCACCGCGTAGATCAGGCCGAGGATGATGAGCAGCCACGGCTTCTGCGCGATGTTCCAGTTGAGGACGAAGTCGATCGCACCGGCGGAGAAGGAGAAGCCGTCGTGCGCGCCCAGGGCGTTCGAGATCGCGAGCGACGTACCGGTCAGCACCGCGTGGATCAGGTACAGCGGCCACGCCACGAACATGAACGCGAACTCGAGCGGCTCCGTCACACCGGTGATGAACGCGGTGAGAGCGGCGGAGCCCATGATGCCGCCGATGATCTTCTTCTGGCTCGGCTTCGCGGTGTGCACGATCGCCAGGGCGGCGGCGGGCAGCGCGAACATGAAGATCGGGAAGAAGCCGGTCTGGAACGTGCCGGCGGTCGGGTCGCCCGCGAGGAAGCGCGGGATGTCACCGGTCTTGTCGTTGAACTCGCCGAACTGGAACCACACGACGTTGTTGACGATGTGGTGCAGACCCAGCGGGATCAGCAGGCGGTTGACGACACCGTAGATGAAGGCACCGATGACCGTGCTGCCCGTGACCCACTCGCCGATCGCGGTCAGGCCCGCGTCGAACCACGGGTAGACCAGGCCGAGCAGGACGCCGACGATCACCATGACACCGGCGACGATGATCGGCACGAACCGGCGGCCACCGAAGAATGCCAGGTACGGGGGCAGCTTGATGCGGTGGTACTTCTGCCACAGCAGCGCCGAGAGGATGCCGACGACGATACCGCCGAGCACCCCGTAGTTGATCACCTCGGGCTTGGCGGCCGGGTCGGTCGGCTGGTCGAGGACCAGCGGCGACATCGCCTTGAAGACGTTCGTCAGCACGACGTAGCCGACGACGCCGGCGAGCGCCGTCGAACCGTCGCCGCGGCGTGCGAAACCGACGGCGATGCCGACGGCGAACAGCAGGGCGAGGTTGCTGAACAGCGCGTCACCAGCCGCACCGATCACCGAGGCGACGGCGTTCCAGCCGAGACCGTCCTTGCCCAGCAGGTCGTCCTGACCGAAGCGGAGCAGCAGGCCTGCCGCGGGCAGCACGGCGATCGGCAGCATGAGGCTGCGACCGAAGCGCTGCAACGTGGCGAGGCCCTTGATCTCACGACCACCGGTTGCGGCGTCCGTGCTCATCGGGTTCCTCCCTTGGCGGAGTTGGGTCCGGTACCCGGGACGGTCCGGTCCAGTTGCATGGTCACCTGGTAGAGATCGCCCCGGTACCAGGAGGTCACGTCTTCGCAGGGCCGCCCCTCGGAACTGGCGACCCTCCTGAACACGAGGAGCGGGCTGCCCTTGCGGACGTCGAGCGCCTTCGCGGTCTCCGCGTCGGCGGTCTCGGCCCACACGGTCTGCCGCGCGTGGTCGAGCTGGATCCCGTACCGGGTCGCGATGATCTCGTAGATCGATCCGGTCAGGTCACATCGGTCGAGCTCGGGAAGCATGTGCGGGCTGTACCAGCCGGCCTCCAGCGCCAGCGGGGCGCCGTCGGCCTTGCGCAGCCGCACCACGCGGTACGCGTACTCGTCCGGGTCGAGGCCCAGCGAGGCCTTCGAACCGGCCGGCGCCTGGCCGCAGCTGATCACCTCGGTGCTGGGTTCGACCCCGCGCGCCTTCATGTCCGAGGTGAACGAGGCCAGGAAGAGCTGCAGGTCGTAGCGCCGCTTGGCGGTGAACGTCCCACGCCCCTTCGCCCGCGTGAGCAGGCCTTCTGCCACCAGTTGGCCGACTGCGGCCCGCACGGTGATGCGAGAGACTCCGTACCGCTCTGCCAGATCGCGCTCGGACGGAATCGGTGAGCCGGGAGCGAGTTCCTGTTCGGCCAGCCGTCGCAGGATCTCGCGCAACTGCGCGTGCTTGGGCTTGGGCCCCTCCACGATCTCGTTCACTCGCTCACCTCCTCGCTAGTGGTACTTTCCGGTCTAGACCAGTTGGTGCGGGAGAATGCTCCGCGCACCGAGCGGGTGTCAACCGCTGTTACGGGAACGAGAGGTACGAACGTGGCTGACGAGAAGGCTCAGAAGATCCTCGAGGCGCTGGGCGGCGCGGACAACATCGTCGAGATCGAGCCCTGCATCACCCGCCTGCGGTGTGAGCTCAACGACGGGTCCGTCGTCGACGAGAAGGCCCTGAAGGGCTTGGGAGCACACGGGGTCATGCGTTCCGGCAACGTCGTCCAGGTCGTCGTCGGACCGGAGGCGGACACCATCGCGTCGGACATCGAGGACCTGCTGTGAGCGTCCGCGTCGGCAGCCCCGTGGCCGGTCGGGCCGTCGCGCTCGCCGCGGTTCCGGACCCGGTCTTCTCGCAGGCGATGGTCGGCCCCGGTGTGGCCGTCGAGCCCGTTCGATCGAAGTCCGATGTGGTTTCGCCGCTCGACGGCACCGTCGTGACGCTGCACCCGCACGCGTTCGTGGTCGCCAACGGTGAAGGGGCGGCCGTCCTGGTCCACCTCGGCATCGACACCGTGAAGCGCAAGGGCGAGGGCTTCGAGCTGCACGTCGTCAAGGGCGAGCAGGTCCAGGCCGGTCAGAAGATCGTGACGTGGGACCCGGCCGAGGTCGAGGCGGCCGGGTTCGCGCCGATCTGCCCGGTGATCGCGCTGGACGCGTCGGCGGACGCGCTCGGCGACCTGGCGCAGGACGTGGACGTGGCGGCGAACGACGCCCTGTTCGACTGGTCTCGCTGAACCGCAGGTCAGGGCGTTCTTCCGGCCCTGTGTGACGCCTTGTCGTGAACGGTCCGTTCACGACGGGGCGGGATTTGTACTTCGACGTGCCGAGCAGGACCGTGGTGCCATGACCACGGTCCTGCTCGCGTCCGCGCTGGGTTCGCTGTGGACGGTCGCCGCCGTCCTGGACGCACCACCCTCGTCGTACCTGCTGGCCTGGTTCGGCATCGTGCTCGCGGCGATCGACCTGCGGCACCACCGGTTGCCGGACGCGCTGACCCTCCCGTTGGGCGCTCTGCTGCTGCTCCTGCAGTTCCACGGGCTGGGAGCGGCGGTGCTCACGGCGCTCGTCTTCGGTGGCGCGCATCTCCTCGTGCGGTGGCTGCGGCCCGCGTTCATGGGCGGCGGCGACGTGAAGCTCGCGTTCGGACTGGGCGCGGCGCTCCCGCTGCCGGCCCTGTTACCAGCGGCGATCCTGTCGAGTGCCGTGACGCTGGCCGTGGCCGCGCTCCGGCGCCGGCGCGCGGTGCCCCACGGACCGGGCCTGCTGGCCGCCACCTGGGCGTTGACGACGTTGTGAAAGGATTGTGAACGTGCTGCGCTGGATCACCGCTGGAGAGTCACACGGCCCCGCCCTCGTCGCCGTCCTGGAGGGCATGCCCGCCGGGGTGGAGGTGACCACCGAGGACCTCGTCGCCCAGCTCGGGCGCCGCCGGCTCGGGTTCGGTCGCTCGCCCCGCATGGGCTTCGAGCAGGACGAGGTCGAGATCCTCGGCGGTGTGCGCCACGGCAGGACCCAGGGCGGTCCGGTCGCGGTCACGATCGGCAACTCCGAGTGGCCCAAGTGGCAGACGGTCATGTCGCCGGACCCGGTCGACCCGAGCCTGCTCAAGCCGACCGGCCGCAACGAGGCGCTGACCAGGCCGCGGCCCGGCCACGCCGACCTGCCGGGCATGCAGAAGTTCGGATTCGACGAGGCCCGCCCGGTGCTGGAGCGCGCCTCCGCCCGCGAGACCGCGGCCCGCACGGCGCTGGGCACGGTCGCCCGGCAGTTCCTGCAGCAGCTGCTCGGCGTGCAGGTCCTGAGCCACGTGGTGTCCATCGGCAAGGCCCGGACGCCCGAGGACGCGGCTCTGCCCACGCCCGACGACCTGGCCGCCATCGACGAGTCGCCGGTGCGCTGCTTCGACCCCCGCGGCACCGACGCGATGGTCGCCGAGGTCGAGGCCGTCAAGGAGGCCGGTGACACGGTCGGCGGCGTGATCGAGGTGCTCGCGTACGGGCTGCCGCCGGGCCTCGGCTCGCACGTGCACTGGGACCGCCGCCTCGACGCGCGCCTGGCCGCCGCGTTGATGGGCGTGCAGGCGATGAAGGGCGTCGAGATCGGCGACGGCTTCACCTCCGCCCAGCGCTGGGGTTCGCAGGCGCACGACGAGATCGACCGCGGCAGCGGCCCGGTCGGCGTGACGCGCCGTTCGAACCGCGCGGGTGGCCTCGAGGGCGGCATCACCAACGGCGAGATCCTGCGCGCCCGCGTGGCGATGAAGCCCATCTCGACCGTCCCGCGCGCACTGTCCACGGTGGACGTCCGCACCGGCGAGCCCGCCGTCGCGATCCACCAGCGCTCGGACGTCTGCGCCGTGCCGCGCGCCGGCGTCGTGCTGGAGTCCGTGGTGGCGCTGGTGCTGGCCGAGGCCGCGCTGGAGAAGTTCGGCGGCGACTCGCTCGACGAGACGCGCCGCAACGCCCACGCTTACCTCAAGGCGCTGGAAGCCCGCTGGGAGGGCATGTGAGCCCGCGCTTCGTCGTGGTCGGCCCGCCCGGCGCGGGCAAGACCACCGTCAGCGAGCTGCTGGCGGCCCGGCTGGGCGTGCCGTTCCGCGACGTCGACGCCGACGTCGTGCAGCTGGCCGGCAAGCCGATCTCCGACATCTTCACCGACGACGGCGAGCCCGTCTTCCGCGCCATGGAAGAGGAAGCGGTCGCCAAGGCGCTGGTCGAGCACGAGGGCGTGCTGGCGCTGGGCGGGGGAGCGGTGCTGTCCGCCACGACCCGCGAACGCCTGCGGGAGCACACCGTCGTGTTCCTGAACGTGGGCATGGCCGAGGGCGTGCGCCGCACCGGGCTCGCGGCCAACCGCCCGCTGCTCACCGGCGTGAACCCGCGCGCCACGTTCAAGGCGCTACTGGACGCGCGCCTGCCGCTGTACCGCGAGGTCGCGACGGTCGAGGTCCTGACGGACGCGCTCGACCCGGAGCAGGTGACCGACGCGGTGATCAAGGGAGTTGGGGAATGACCGAGCCGCTGACCGTCGAGGTCAACGCCGAGAAGCCGTACCTCGTCGTGATCGGCCGGGGCCTGCTGGGCGAGATCGTCGGGCACCTCGAGGGCACGGCCAAGGTCGCGATCGTGCACCAGCCGACCCTGGCCGCCACGGCCGGGGTGCTGGTCGACGAGCTGAAGGCGACGGGGATCGACGCGCACCGCGTCGAGGTGCCCGACGCCGAGGACGGCAAGGACCTGGCCGTCGCCGGCTTCTGCTGGGACGTGCTCGGCAAGATCGGCCTGTCCCGCTCCGACGTCGTGGTCGGCCTCGGCGGCGGCGCCGTCACCGACCTCGCCGGCTTCGTCGCCTCCACCTGGATGCGCGGCGTGCGCCTGGTCAACATCCCGACCACCCTGCTCGGCATGGTCGACGCCGCGGTCGGCGGCAAGACCGGCATCAACACCGACGCGGGCAAGAACCTGGTCGGCACGTTCTACGAGCCCGAGGTCGTCTTCGTCGACCTCGCGACGCTGGAGACGTTGCCGCGCAACGAGCTCATCGCGGGCTCCGCCGAGATCGTCAAGGGCGGCTTCATTGCCGACCCGGTCATCCTCGACCTGATCGAGGCCGACCCGCAGGCCGCGCTGGACCCGACCGGCGACGTGCTGGCCGAACTGGTCCGCCGCAAGATCCAGATCAAGGCCGATGTCGTCTCGAACGACCTGCGCGAGTCGTCCCTGCGCGAGATCCTGAACTACGGCCACACCCTCGGCCACGCGATCGAGCGCCGCGAGCGCTACCGCTGGCGCCACGGCGCCGCCATCAGCGTCGGCCTCGTCTTCGCCGCCGAACTGGCCCGCCTCGCAGGCCGCCTGGACGACGAGACCGCGGACCGCCACAAGCGCGTCCTCGAACTGCTCGGCCTGCCGACCACCTACGACCCGGACGGCCTCCCGCAACTGCTGGAAGGCATGAAGGGCGACAAGAAGAACAAGGCGGGCGTGCTCCGCTTCGTGGTCCTTGACGGCCTCGCCAAGCCGGGCCGCCTCGAAGGCCCGGACCCGGCCCTGATCGCCGCCGCCTACTCGGCCGTGGCCGCCGAGCCCAAGTCCACGGGCGGAACGGTGCTGCTGTGAAGGTCCTGATCCTGAACGGCCCGAACCTCGACCGCCTCGGCACCCGCGAGCCGGACGTCTACGGCCGCACCACCTACGCCGACCTCGTCGAGATGTGCGAGGCCGAGGGCCGCGACCTGGGCTTCGAGGTGGAGGTTCGCCAGACCGCCCACGAGGGCGAGATGGTGGGGTGGCTGCACGAGGCCGCCGACGCCTCCACCCCGGTGGTCCTGAACGGCGCGGCCTGGACGCACTACTCCATCGCCGTCCGCGACGCCTGCTCCCAGCTCACCGCGCCCCTGGTCGAGGTGCACATCTCGAACATCCACCAGCGCGAGGAGTTCCGGCACCACAGCGTCATCTCGGCGGTGGCGAGCGGCGTGATCGTGGGCCTGGGCGTGGAGGGCTACCTGCTGGCCCTGCGGTGGCTGTCGCTCAAGAAGTAGCGCCGGCCGGCATCACGACACGTGCTTGATCGTGAGCAGCTGGGCGGTCCTGTCCGGCGTGCGGATGATCGTGGCCTCGCAAGTCCCGGACTGGGTGCGTGAGGTCTCGTAGGTCGTGAAGAACGTCTGGGTCCACCGGGCCACGAGCGAGTAGCCGGTCTTCACCTGCAGCAACCCGTACTCCGAGTCCCTGGCGGCGGTCCAGTCGGCGGCCGTATCGCCGTCGGGCAGGTCGAACCGCTCCTTGCGGAGGGTCCCCTTGACCTACAGGGCGCGGCTGCTCCGCTCCGCCTCGTAGCTCAACGTCATCACCGCGGTGCCCCGCGCCAGGAACCTGTCGCCGGCCCACCTGAACTGCATGCCATCGCGGGGATCGCCGACGAGTTCCCAGCGGACGCCGCCCGGGGAGTGCGCCTGGTGGGCCTGGGGGCAGTTGGCGGGCTCCAGCACCACCTCGGTCGCGCACCGCGTGAGCTTCTCCGCGACCTCCTGCGCGTCGGCGTCGTCGCTGACGCCGACGGGCGGGGCTCCTGGTCGGCGCCGCGGAAGACGGGCGGGTCCTCGCCGCGAAGTGGATCGGGTTGATCTCCTCCTCCGGCGTGGCTCCACACCGCCGCTTCCCGTCGGGGCACCGCCCACGTTGAACGTGTGTACTTTCCCGATCTGGACACTGTCCCCGGACACCCGACCCCTGAACTCGTTCGCCATGGCCGGATGCCAGGCACGCAAGCGTCCTGACGGACCTTCCGGTGGCCAATTCGTTGACACGCAAGGGAAAACGTTGCTGCACCACGTGGAATTGTGGGTCCCGGACCTCTCCAGGGCCGAAGCCACCCTCGGCTGGGTCTTCACCGAACTGGGCTGGACCGAGCACCAGCGCTGGAGCGACGGCGTCAGCTGGAAGCTGCACGAGACCTACGTCGTGGCCGAGCGCTCCCCGGCCATGACGGGCCCGCACGACCGCATGAGAGCGGGCCTCAACCACCTGGCCCTGCACGCCGGCACCAAGGAGAACGTCGACCGCCTCACGCGGGAATCCGAGGCGCACGGCTGGAAGCTCATGTTCGCGGACCGGCATCCTCACGCGGGAGGACCGGACCACTACGCGGCGTTCCTGGAGAACGAGGACGGGTTCGAAATCGAGCTCGTCGCAGGCTGACCGTGTAAAGATGCCGATCGTGCCGAGACCCTTCATCGCCGCGTTGGCCCTGCTCCTGGCCGGGTGCGCGGCGGCCGCGCCGCAGCCCACGCCCGTCGGCGCCGAGACGACGGCCGGTGCGGAGCCGCTGTCCGATCAGGACCTGCAGGCGCGGTGGTGGACGTGGGCGGCGTCGAGTCCGGAGAACCGCAACCCCGTCGTCGACGACACCGGCCAGTGGTGCGCGGAGAACCAGCCGCGGGACGTGTGGTTCTTCGCCGGCACGTTCGGCGGGACCGTCGACCGCAGGTGCGAGGTGCCGGCCGGTCGCCCGCTCGCCGGTCCGGCGCTCAACCTCGCCTCCACCTCCGATGCCTGCGCGCGGTTCATGGAGGACGCGAAGGGCTCGGTCGCGCTGGACGGGCGGCTGGTCGAGCTGCGCCGGATCGCGCCGGTCGCGATCGCCTACCAGGCGGCGCGGGGCAACGTCGTGGGGCAGCGCGAGGGACGCGTGACGGGGCAGGGGTGCGGGTTGTGGGCGTGGATCCCGCCGCTCACGCCGGGCGAGCACGAGTTGGTGGTCGACGGGGAGTCGGGCTCCTTCCGCACCTCGGCGCGCTACGTGCTGACCGTCAGGGCTGCTGACTAGCCGCGTTCTTCTTCGCGAGGAACGAGCCCAGCAGCATGCCGAGCCCGGCGGGCGCGAGGACGAGCAGCGCCGTGAACGCCGCCCCGCCCGTCAGCGCCACCCACAGCGCCTCCTGCCCGGTCTGGTCGACCAGCAGCGCCGCCCCGATCACCCCCAGCGCGCCCGCGAACGGACCCGCGACCAGCGACGCGACGAACCACTGCATGCCGCGGCCGTCCAGGTCGCGCAGCGCGTCGACGGCGCCCCAGAGCACCGCCGCGACGACGAGCAGCACGAGCGCGATCGGCCGGACCGACGTGGCCTCGGGGCTGCGCACGCCCACGGCCGCCACTCCGGTCTGCACGGCTCCGTGCAGGAGCCCCATCCACAACGCACGGACGAACCAAGCAGCCATGCGAACAGCTTAGGACTGGCCGTACGCTGCGAGGCATGTCGTCGTACGCCGCACGCCGAACCGCCCTGCGCCGGGAGCTCCAGGCCGCGAACCTGGACGCGCTGCTCGTGACGAACCTGCTGAACGTCCGATACCTCACGGGCTTCACCGGGTCCAACGCCGCCGTGCTGGTGGACGTGAACGGCGACGACACCACGGTGTTCTGCACCGACGGCCGCTACCTCACGCAGTCGGCGAAGCAGGTGCCGGACCTGGAGCGGCTCATCGACCGGCCGTGCGACACCGCGCTCGCCCGGCGGGCCAAGGGCAGGCTCGGGTTCGAGAGCCACCACGTCACGGTCGACGGCCGCGACGGGCTGACCGCGGCCGCCGGCAAGGCCGAGCTGGTCAAGGCGGGCGGCCTGGTCGAGAAGCTGCGGCTGGTCAAGGACGAGGTCGAGATCGAGGCGCTGCGGATGGCGTGCGCGGCGGCCGACCGCGCGCTGGCGGCGCTGATCGGGCACGGCGGTCTGCGGGCGGGCCGGACCGAGCGCGAGGTCGCGCGCGAGCTGGAGAACCGCATGCTCGACCACGGCGCCGCGGGCCCGTCGTTCTCCTCGATCGTGGCGTTCGGCGCGAACTCGGCCGTGCCGCACCACTCGCCGACGGACGCCGTCCTGCACACCGGCGACTTCATCAAGCTCGACTTCGGCGCGCTCGTCGACGGCTACCACTCCGACATGACCCGCACGCTCGTCCTCGGCAAGCCCGCCGACTGGCAGCGCGACCTGTACGACCTGGTCGCGCGGTCGCAGGCGGCCGGACGCAACGCCCTCGAGCCGGGCGTGGAGGTGAGCGCCGTCGACCACGCGTCACGCGAGGTGATCGAGAAGGCCGGGCACGGCGACGAGTTCCTGCACGGCCTCGGCCACGGCGTCGGGCTGGAGATCCACGAGGCACCGGCGTTGTCCAAGGCGGGGGCCGGTACACTTTCGGCCGGTATGGCGGTCACCGTCGAGCCCGGCGTCTACTTGTCGGGGCGGGGCGGGGTCCGCATCGAGGACACCCTCGTGGTCCGCGACAGCGGGCCGGAGCTCCTCACCCTGACCACGAAAGAACTCGTGGTCGTCTGACACCCCCGTCCTACACAGGAGAAATCCCACCGTGGCCACCACGAACGACCTGAAGAACGGCCTGGTGCTGAACCTCGACGGCCAGCTCTGGACCGTCACCGCGTTCCAGCACGTCAAGCCCGGCAAGGGTGGCGCCTTCGTGCGCACGACCCTCAAGCACGTGCTGACCGGGAAGGTCGTCGACAAGACCTTCAACGCGGGCACCAAGGTCGAGACCGCCACCGTGGACAAGCGCGGCATGTCCTTCCTCTACAAGGACGGCGCCGACTTCATCTTCATGGACGGCGACACCTACGACCAGATCCCGGTCCCGGCGGAGACGGTCGGCGACGCCGCCAACTACATGCTGGAGAACCAGGAGGCCGTCGTGGCCGTCCACGAGGGCGTGCCGCTGTTCGTCGAGCTCCCGACGTCGGTCGAGCTCGTGATCGAGCACACCGACCCGGGCCTGCAGGGCGACCGCTCCACCGGCGGCACCAAGCCCGCCCGCCTCGAGACCGGCGCCGAGATCCAGGTGCCGCTGTTCGTCACGACCGGCGAGAAGATCAAGGTCGACACCCGCGACGGCCGCTACCTCGGCCGCATCAGCGACAAGTAATGGGCGCTCGGAGCAAGGCCCGCAAGCGGGCGGTCGACTTCCTCTACGAAGCCGACCTGCTGGGCACCGACCCGGTGACGCTGCTGGCCGGGCGCGTGGGTTCGCCCGACGTCCCGCCGGTGAACGACTACACCGTCTCGCTGGTCGAGGGCGTCACCGCGAACCGCTCGCGCATCGACGACCTCATCTCGGAACACGCCGAGGGCTGGACCCTGCAGCGCATGCCGGCGGTCGACCGGGCGATCCTGCGACTCGGCCTGTACGAGCTGCTGTGGGCCGCCGACGTGCCGGACGCCGTCGCGATCGACGAGGCCGTGGAGCTCGCCAAGGGCCTCTCGACGGACGACTCGCCGCGGTTCGTGAACGGCGTGCTCGGCCGCATCGCGGTGATCGCGGACCAGCTGCGCGCCGTTCTGTAGACACTCCCCGCAGGGCGTCATCACCGGTGACGCCCTGCGGGTCCGTCAGCTCCGGGCCCAGCCGCGCCGCTCGCCCTCGTCGATGAGCTGCAACGCGGCCTTCCAGAGCTTCTCGGATCCCTCGCCGATCACGGCCTTGCGCGCCCGCACGTCGTCCGCGGTCACACCGGGCGTCCGCCACGTCCCGCCCTTGGCCATCCAGTTGAGCAGCAGCGGTTGCAGCCGGTCCATGGCCTTGGCGAACCGCGCCTCGGGCGTCACGCGCGCCTCGAACTCGTCCCACAACGCCCGCATCTCGCGTCCCGCGTCCTCGGGCAGGATGCCGAACAACCGGTCCGCCGCAGCCTCCTCGCGTTCCTGCTGACTCGCGGCGAGCTCGGTGTCGTAGATGGGCGTGTCACCCGCGTAGATCTCGATGAGGTCATGCACCACCACGAGCTTCATGGTGTGGCCGACGTCGATCGGCTCGTCGGCGTACTCGGCGAGCGTCATGACCATCAGCGCGAGGTGCCACGAGTGCTCCGCGTCGTTCTCACGCCTGTCGGCCGCCGCGAGAGGGGACGCGCGCAGCACGGTCTTGAGCTGGTCGACCTCGATCAGGAACGTGAGGTGGTCGCGCAGCCGGGAGTCCACACCGGACGGCAGCGGGTTCTGATCAGCGAGAAGGTCCGTCACGTTGCCAGGATGCTACCGGGCGGCGAGGAACTCCTCCCAGGTGCGGGCGCCCCGGTCACCGTCCAGGCTCAGGTTGAGCCCGGCCCGGTAGGCCTTCCCGGCCTTGCCCGGCAACGGCATCGGCACCGTGAGCCGGCGCTTGCCCTCGGCGGTCAGGTAGTCCCGCACGAGGTCGCGGAGGTCGAACTCCGCGGGCCCGGCGAGGTCGGTCACGCGACCGGCGGGCCGTCCCAGCGCCAGTTCGGCCAGTCGCACGGCCACGTCCCGGGCGTCGACCGGCTGCAGCCGCAACCCCGGCACCGGCACGACCGGCAGCTTCGCGAGGCCGCGCACCATCGTGAGCGCCAGGTCGTGGAACTGGGCGGCGCGCAGGATCGTGAACCCGATGCCTGATGCCTCGACCGCCTGCTCGGCGGCGAGCTTGGTGCGCAGCCACGCGAGCGGAACGGTGTCGGCGCCGATCACCGAGATGTGCACGAAGTGCCGCACGCCCCGGCAGGCCGCGAGCAGGTTGCGGGTCGCGACGTCATCCCCCTTCTGCCCACCGGCGAGGTGCACGACCACGTCCGCCTCGATCGGCGGGACGTCTCCGAGCAGGTCGCAGGCGATGTCACCATGACGGCTCAGCACCGTCACCTCCGCACCGGCCTCGCGCAGCAGCGGAACGACGTGCCGGCCGAGAGTGCCGGTTCCACCCGTGACGACGATCTTCATGATTACCCTCCGGTCGAGTCCGTTGCCTGCCCGACCCGGCAGCGGGCGAGAACGTGACAGGGTGTGCGCCAGGCCACAGGGGGACGTCGTGATCGCGCAGTTCGAGCAGGAGCGCACGCGTTTGCGCGCCATCGCCCACCGCATGCTGGGCTCGTTCGCCGAGGCGGACGACGCGTTGCAGGACGCCTGGCTCCGCGTCGAGCGCGCCGACACGGGCGAGATCGACAACCCGGCCGCCTGGCTCACCACCGTGGTCGGCCGGGTGTGCCTGAACATGCTGCGCGACCGGCGCGAGCACGCGTTCGAGATGCCCGACCCCGTGATCGACGTCAGCGAGGAACCCGAGCACAGGGCCGTCGCGAACGACGAGGTCGGGCTCGCGATGCTGATCGTGCTCGACTCGCTCAAGCCCGATGAGCGGCTGGCGTTCGTGCTGCACGACCTGTTCGCCGTGCCGTTCGACGACATCGCGCCGTTGATCGACAAGACGCCGGCCGCGACCCGTCAGCTGGCGTCGCGGGCCCGCAGGCGCGTGCAGGACAAGCCGCGGCCCGACGTCGACCTGCCGCAGCAGCGCGAGGTGGTGCGGGCGTTCCTCCGCGCGTCACGCGAGGGCGACCTGGAGGGGCTGGTGTCGGTGCTGCACCCGGACGTGGTGCTGCGCGCGGGCGCCCTCGAGGTCCTCGGCGGCCGGAACGTCGCGGGGCGCGCCGGCCTGTTCCGGGCTTTCGCGGCCAGGGCGACCGAGCAGTTCGCCGTCGTCGGCAACGAGATCGGCTTCATCGCGCGGGTGGACGGCGTGCCGTTCTCGATCATGGCGTTCACCGTGCGCGACGGCCGGATCGTCGCGATCCACGTGATCCAGGACCGGCGACAACTGGCCGCGCTCGTGCCGTGAGCAGGACCACCGCCGCTGCTGCCGGCCGGACGACCCTGAAAACGCACGTGGCTCCCTCGGCGTCCTCAGGGCGACAAGCAGGACGTCGGGGGAGCCACGAACGGCGTGTGGAGCTCAGTCTTCCTTCGCGGGACGGGCCTCGGGAGGCAGCACACCCCAGTCGATGAGCTGCTCGGTGAGCTCGCCCGGCGTCATGTCGTAGATGATCGCGAGCGAACGCAGGTCCTCGGTGCGGATGGAGAGGACCTTGCCGTTGTAGTCGCCGCGCTGCGACTGGATGGTCGCGGCGTAGCGGGCCAGCGGGCCGACCTTCTCGACCGGCAGCTGCTGCAGCCGTTCGAGGTTGATCACGATCTTGGTGGCCGGCTCGGCACCCGACGGCACGCGGCCCTCGGGCAGGAGCTCGGCGACGGGAACCCCGTAGAAGTCGGCCAGCTCGGCCAGCTTCTGCACGGTCACCGCGCGGTCACCGCGCTCGTACGAGCCGACGACCACGGCCTTCCAGCGACCGCCGGACTTCTGCTCGACGCCGTGCAGGGACAGGCCCTGCTGCTGGCGGATAGCGCGGAGCTTGGCCCCCAGCGCCTTGGCGTAGTCGCCCATGTGGCGGTTCTCCGTTCATTCGCCCCGTCAGCAGTACGGGCGTGCTGCGGGGAGGCTTAGATCGATACGCAGAGTAATGATTACTCGCCGTGGTCGACAGGTCAAGCTGATCTCAAGGAGAGACGCGCGCCACGCCTGGCCTACCACTCGGATGGTTGACCGTCCACAGGTGATACGGTGCAGGTCAGCCTAGTTGCAGCTAGGTGTCCGACGTCCTTTAAGGACCCGTCCAGTGAGGCGGGGAAGGAGGTCCAGCCGTGGCGTCACGTCAACGTGGCGCGACGGATCCGGCCGGGGATCGCGAGATTCTCTCGGCCGGTGACGTCGCGCGCACTGTCGCCCGAATGGCCCATCAGATCATCGAGAAGACCGCTCTCGATGCACCCAGCGCACCCGACGTCGTCTTGATGGGTATTCCCAGCCGGGGAGCCCCCCTCGCACGGCGCCTTGCCGCTAAGATCGCCGAATTTTCCGGCCGGACGGTGCACGAGGGCACGCTCGACATCACCCTCTACCGCGACGACCTGCGCAGGGGCCCCACGCGGCCGCTGGAGGCGACGAAGCTGCCCGAGGGCGGCATCGACGACAAGCTGGTCGTGCTCGTGGACGACGTGCTGTTCTCCGGCCGCACGATCCGCTCCGCGCTCGACGCGCTGCGCGACCACGGCCGCCCCCGTGCCGTCCAGCTCGCCGTGCTGGTCGACCGCGGCCACCGCGAGCTGCCGATCCGCGCGGACTACGTGGGCAAGAACCTGCCGACGTCGAAGACCGAGGACGTAGTGGTGATGCTCGAGGAGTTCGACGGCCGCGACGGAGTGGTGCTGAAGTGAAGCACCTGCTCTCCACCGACGGCCTCGACCGCGACCAGGCGATCGCGGTCCTCGACACCGCGGACCGGCTGAAGCAGGCGCTGCTCGGCCGCGAGGTCCGCAAGCTGCCGACGCTGCGCGGCCGCACGGTGATCACGATGTTCTACGAGAACAGCACCCGCACGCGGGTGTCGTTCGAGATCGCCGGCAAGTGGATGTCCGCGGACGTGATCAACGTCAGCAGCTCCGGTTCCAGCGTCAGCAAGGGCGAGAGCCTGCGGGACACCGCGCTGACGTTGCAGGCCGCGGGTGCCGACTGCGTGATCGTGCGCCACCCGGCGTCCGGTGCGGCCCACCGGCTCGCGGGCTGGCTCAAGCACACGAACACGTCCGTCGTGAACGCGGGCGACGGCATGCACGAGCACCCCACGCAGGCGTTGCTCGACGCCGCCACGCTCCGCGACCGCCTGGGCAGCCTCGACGGCCGCCGCGTCGCGATCGTCGGCGACGTCCTGCACAGCCGCGTCGCCCGGTCCAACGTGCACCTGCTGACGACGCTCGGTGCCGAGGTCACGCTGGTCGCCCCGCCGACCCTGCTGCCCACCGGCGTCGAGAACTGGCCGGTCACGGTCTCCCACGAGATCGATTCCGAGCTCGCCTCGCAGGACGCGGTGATGTTGCTGCGCGTGCAGGCCGAGCGGATGACCGGCGGGTTCTTCCCGAGCTCGCGCGAGTACTCGATCGCCTACGGCCTCAACGAGCGGCGCCTGAAGCTGCTGCCCGAGCACGCCGTCGTGCTGCACCCCGGCCCGATGCTGCGCGGCATGGAGATCGCCTCCGTCGTCGCCGACAGCCCGCAGGCCGCCATCACCGAGCAGGTCCGCAACGGTGTCCACGTGCGCATGGCCGTGCTGTACCACTTGCTCGCCCACGAGGAGGAAAACTCGTGAGGGAGCTTGCGACCGAACCATCGAACACAGTGAAGCCCTTGCAGGAAGCCAAAGTGAAGAAATCCTTGTTGCTCAAGGGAGTTAGGCCCTACGGCGAGGGGGAACCGCAAGACGTCCTGATCCGTGACGGCGTCATCGCCGAGGGCACGGACGAGAACGCGGAGGTCATCGAGGGCAACGGCGCGGTCCTGCTGCCGGGCTTCGTCGACCTGCACACCCACCTGCGCGAACCCGGCCGCGAGGACACGGAGACCATCGAGACCGGCTCGAAGGCCGCCGCGCTCGGTGGCTACACCGCCGTCTTCGCCATGGCCAACACGGACCCGGTCGCCGACAACGCCGTCATCGTCGAGCACGTCGCCCGCCGCGGTCAGGAGGTCGGCCTCGTCGACGTCCACCCGGTCGGCGCCGTCACCGTCGGCCTCAAGGGCGAGAAGCTCGCCGAACTCGGCACGATGGCCAAGTCCAAGGCGAATGTCCGCGTGTTCTCCGACGACGGCCACTGCGTGCACGACCCGCTGATCATGCGCCGTGCGCTCGAGTACTCGAAGTCGCTGAACGCCGTCATCGCCCAGCACGCCGAGGAGCCGAGGCTCACCGTCGGCGCCCAGGCGCACGAGGGCGAGAACGCCTCCAGGCTCGGCCTGCAGGGCTGGCCGGCGGCCGCCGAGGAGTCGATCGTCGCCCGCGACTGCATCCTCGCGAAGCAGGTCGACGCGAAGCTGCACGTCTGCCACGTCAGCACCACCGGCACGGCGGACGTCCTGAAGTGGGCGAAGGCCCGCGGCACCAAGGTGTCCGCCGAGGTCACGCCCCACCACCTGATCCTGACCGACGACCGGCTGAGCACGTACGACCCGGTCAACAAGGTCAACCCGCCGCTGCGCACGCAGGCGGACGTGGACGCGCTGCGCCAGGCGCTGGCCGACGGCACGATCGACTGCGTCGCCACGGACCACGCCCCGCACGCGGTCCAGGACAAGGACTGCGAGTGGTCGGCGGCCCGTCCGGGCATGCTCGGCCTGCAGACCGCGCTCGGCATCGTCGTCGAGACGATGGTGAAGACCGGCCTGCTGGACTGGCGCGGTGTCGCGCGGGTGATGAGCGAGAAGCCCGCCGAGATCGCCGGGCTGACCGACCAGGGCCGCCCGATCGCCGTCGGCGAGCCCGCGAACCTCGTGCTGGTCGACCCGGACGCGTCCTGGACGGTCACCGGCGCCGAGCTCGCGAGCATCGCCGGCAACACCCCGTTCGAGGGCATGGAACTGCCCGCGGCGGTGACGGCCACCATCTTGCGTGGCCGGGTGACCGCGGTGGCGGGGAGGATTGCGGAATGACCCGGATCCTCCTGTCCCTGGCGGTCTTCGTCTTCTTCGCCCTGTGCGTCTACGGCATGTGGCACGGCTGGAAGCGCCGCCAGCGCGCGCAGGCCGGCCTGCCCGCCTTCCCGTCGACACCGGAGAAGCTCGGCGCGCCGCGCCTGGAGACCACGGGCGTCTACATCGGAACGACGAACGCGGGCAACTGGCAGGACCGCGTCCAGGTCGGCGACATCGGCCACCGCGCCGAGGCCACGCTGAGCCTGGTGCCGGAGGGCATCGCGATCGAGCGGACCGGCGCCTCGCCGTTGTTCATCCCCGCCGGCTCCATCCGGGACGCGCGCACGGACCGAGGCCTCGCCGGGAAGGTCATGTTCAGCGAAGAAGGCTTGTTGGTGGTGCAGTGGGAAAACGATGGCCACCTGTTCGACACTGGCTTTCGCGGTGACGACAAGGACGTTTACGACGAATGGGTAGCAGCTCTCGTGGGAGGCAAGGCGTGACGAACGCGGCATTGGTGCTGGAAGACGGACGTGTCTTCCGCGGTGAGGCGTACGGAGCGACCGGCGTCTCGCTCGGCGAGGTCGTGTTCTCCACGGCCATGACCGGGTACCAGGAGACCCTGACCGACCCGTCCTACCACCGCCAGATCGTGGTGCAGACCGCGCCGCAGATCGGCAACACCGGCTGGAACGACGAGGACGACGAGTCGTCCAAGATCTGGGTGGCGGGCTACGTCGTCCGCGACCCCGCGCGCACGCCGTCGAACTGGCGCTCCAAGCGGGGCCTCGACGAGGAGCTCGCGAACCAGGGCGTCGTCGGCATCGCGGGTCTCGACACCCGCACCCTGACCCGCCACATCCGCGAGCAGGGCGCGATGCGCGCCGGTGTGTTCTCCGGCTCCGACCTCACCGACGACGCGTCGATGGTCGAGCAGGTCAAGGCGTCGGCGCAGATGGTCGGCGCGAACCTCGCGGTCGACGTCACGACGGACAAGCCGTACGTCGTCGAGGCCATCGGCGAGAAGAAGTTCACCGTCGCGGCGCTCGACCTGGGCATCAAGTCGAACACCCCGCGGATGATGGCGGCACGGGGCATCGAGGTGCACGTCCTGCCGCTGACCAGCACGTTCGAGGACATCCTGAAGGTCAGCCCGGATGGCCTGTTCCTGTCGAACGGCCCGGGCGACCCGGCCACGCAGGACCACGCCATCGCCCTGACGCGCGAGGCTCTCGGCCGCAAGCTGCCGTTGTTCGGCATCTGCTTCGGCAACCAGATCCTGGGCCGCGCAGTCGGCCGCGGGACGTACAAGATGCGCTACGGCCACCGCGGCATCAACATCCCGGTCATCGACGTGACGACCGGCAAGGTCGCCATCACCTCGCAGAACCACGGGTTCGCGCTCGAGGGCACGCCGGGCGAGGAGTTCTCCTCCGAGTTCGGCCGCGCCGTGCTGTCGCACTACTGCCCCAACGACGGCACCGTCGAGGGCGTCCGGCTGCTCGACGCGCCGGCGTTCTCCGTGCAGTACCACCCCGAGGCCGCGGCCGGACCGCACGACGCCGCGCCCCTGTTCGACGACTTCGTGACCATGATGAATGAGGCCCGCTGATGCCGAAGAGGACTGATCTCAAGCACATCCTGGTCATCGGCTCCGGCCCGATCGTCATCGGTCAGGCGTGCGAGTTCGACTACTCCGGCACCCAGGCGTGCCGGGTGCTGCGGGAGGAGGGCATCAGGGTCAGCCTGGTGAACTCCAACCCCGCGACGATCATGACCGACCCCGAGTTCGCCGACGCCACCTACATCGAGCCGATCACGGCCGAGTTCGTGGAGAAGGTCATCGCGCAGGAGCGCCCGGACGCGATCCTGGCGACCCTGGGCGGCCAGACGGCGCTCAACACGGCCATCGCGCTGCACGAGCGCGGCGTGCTGGAGAAGTACGACGTCGAGCTGATCGGCGCGAACGTCGACGCCATCCAGCGCGGTGAGGACCGGCAGATCTTCAAGGACCTGGTCCGCGGGATCGGCTCGGACGTCCCGCGTTCCGCGGTGTGCAGGACGATGGACGAGGTGCGGTCCACCGTCGCCGAGCTGGGTCTGCCCGTCGTCATCCGGCCGTCGTTCACCATGGGCGGCCTGGGTTCCGGCATGGCGCACACCCCGGAGGAGCTGGAGCGCCTCGCGGCCATCGGCCTGGAGGAGTCCCCGGTCACCGAGGTGCTGATCGAGGAGAGCGTGCTCGGGTGGAAGGAGTACGAGCTCGAGCTGATGCGCGACCGCAACGACAACGTCGTCGTCATCTGCTCGATCGAGAACATCGACCCGATGGGCGTGCACACCGGTGACTCGGTCACGGTCGCGCCCGCGATGACGCTGACCGACCGCGAGTACCAGCACATGCGCGACGTCGGCATCCAGGTCATCCGCGAGGTCGGCGTCGACACCGGTGGCTGCAACATCCAGTTCGCGATCCACCCGGACAACGGCCGCATGGTCGTCATCGAGATGAACCCGCGCGTGTCGCGGTCGTCGGCTCTTGCTTCGAAGGCAACGGGTTTCCCGATCGCCAAGATCGCCGCGAAGCTCGCCATCGGCTACACGCTCGACGAGATCACCAACGACATCACGGGGGAGACCCCGGCGTCGTTCGAGCCGACGCTCGACTACGTCGTCGTGAAGGCGCCGCGGTTCGCCTTCGAGAAGTTCCCCGGCGCCGACCCCACGCTGACGACCACGATGAAGTCGGTCGGCGAGGCCATGTCGATCGGCCGGAACTTCGTGGAGGCGCTGGGCAAGGCGCTGCGTTCGCTGGAAACGAAATCGGTCGGTTTCTGGACCCAGCCGGACCCGGAGGGCACTACTCTGGAGTCCGTCCTGGAGCAGTTGAAGCGCGGCCACGACGGTCGCATCTACACGGTCGAGCGTGCTCTTCGACTCGGTGCGTCCATTGAGGACGTGTACGAGGCGTCGAAGATCGACCGGTGGTTCATCGAGCAGATCGCCTGGCTCGGCACGTTGCGCACGGAGCTCCTGGAGGCTCCCGTGCTCGACGAGTCGTTGCTGCGCAAGGCGAAGCGCGCCGGGTTGTCCGACCGGCAGATCTCCGTGCTGCGGCCGGAGCTCGCGGGTGAGGACGGCGTGCGCACGCTGCGGCACCGCCTGGGCGTGCGTCCGGTCTACAAGACGGTCGACACGTGCGCGGCGGAGTTCAAGTCCGAGACGCCGTACCACTACTCCGCGTACGAGCTCGACCCGAACGCCGAGACGGAGGTCGCGGAGCAGCGGGAGAAGCCGAAGGTGCTGATCCTGGGCTCCGGCCCGAACCGCATCGGCCAGGGCATCGAGTTCGACTACTCGTGCGTGCACGCGGCCATGGCGCTGCGGCAGGCCGGGTACGAGACCGTCATGGTCAACTGCAACCCGGAGACGGTGTCGACCGACTACGACACCTCCGACCGCCTGTACTTCGAGCCGCTGACGTTCGAGGACGTGCTGGAGGTCGTGCACTCCGAGCAGCGCTCCGGCGAGGTCGCCGGCGTGATCGTGCAGTTGGGCGGCCAGACGCCGCTGGGCCTCGCGAAGCGCCTGTCCGACGCCGGCGTGCCGGTCGTGGGCACGACGCCTGAGGCGATCCACCTCGCCGAGGACCGCGGCCAGTTCGGCAAGGTGCTGACCGAGGCCGGGCTGCCGGCGCCGAAGTTCGGCACGGCCACGTCGTTCGACGAGGCGAAGGAGATCGCGGACGAGATCGGCTACCCGGTCCTCGTGCGCCCCTCCTACGTGCTCGGCGGGCGCGGCATGGAGATCGTGTACGACGAGGAGTCGCTGTCGGGCTACATCGCCCGCGCGACCGAGGTGACGCCCGAGCACCCGGTGCTGGTCGACCGGTTCCTCGACGACGCCATCGAGATCGACGTCGACGCGCTGTGCGACGGCGACGAGGTGTTCATCGGCGGCGTCATGGAGCACATCGAGGAAGCCGGCGTGCACTCCGGTGACTCGTCCTGCGCGCTGCCGCCGATCACGCTCGGCGCGTCGGACATCGAGAACGTCCGCCGCTCGACCGAGGCCATCGCGCGCGGCATCGGCGTGAAGGGGCTCCTGAACGTCCAGTACGCGCTCAAGGACGACGTTCTGTACGTCCTGGAGGCAAACCCGCGTGCGTCGCGCACGGTGCCGTTCGTGTCCAAGGCGACGGCCGTGTCGATGGCCAAGGCCGCGTCGCGCGTGATGCTCGGCGCCACGATCGCGGAGCTGCGCGAGGAGGGCGTCCTGCCGGCCACCGGTGACGGTGCCCGGCTGCCCGAGCACGCGCCGGTCGCGGTCAAGGAGGCGGTCATGCAGTTCCACCGCTTCCGCACGCCCGAGGGCCACGGCGTGGATTCGTTGCTGGGTCCGGAGATGAAGTCCACCGGCGAGGTCATGGGCATCGACTCGTCGTTCGGCAAGGCGTTCGCCAAGTCGCAGACGGCCTCGTACGGCTCGCTGCCCACCAAGGGCAAGGTGTTCGTGTCGTTCGCGAACCGCGACAAGCGCGCGATGATCTTCCCGGTCAAGCGCCTCGCGGACCTCGGGTTCCAGATCCTCGCGACCGCCGGCACCGCGGAGGTGTTGAAGCGCAACGGGATCGCGTGCACCGAGGTGCGCAAGCACTTCGAGGGCGAGGGCAACGTCGTCGACATGATCCTGAACGGCGAGATCGACATGATCTTCAACACGCCGTACGGCAACAGCGGTCCCCGTGTGGACGGTTACGAGATCCGCACCGCCGCCGTCGCCAAGGACATCCCGTGCGTCACCACGATCCAGGGCGCTGCCGCGGCCGTGCACGGCATCGAGGCGCTCATCCGGGGCGACATCGGGGTCCAGCCGCTGCAGGCCCTCCAGGCCGCGCTGCGGGGTGACGCGTGACGTTCGGCGAGAAGCTCGCGAAAGCCGTCGAGGCGCACGGTCCGCTGTGCGTCGGGATCGACCCGCACCCGAGCCTGCTGGAGGCGTGGGGGCTCTCCCCGACCGCGGAGGGCCTCGAGAGGTTCGCCCTGACGGCCGTGGAGGCGTTCGGCGGCCAGGTGGCGATGGTGAAGCCGCAGGCGGCGTTCTTCGAGGCCCACGGGTCGCGTGGTGTCGCCGTGCTGGAGCGGGTGATCGCGGAGCTGCGCGACTCGGGCACGCTCGTGCTCGTGGACGCCAAGCGCGGCGACATCGGCTCGACCATGGCCGCCTACGCGCAGGCGTACCTGGGCGACGGCTCGCCGCTGGCCGGTGACGCCGTGACGGTGTCGCCGTACCTCGGCTTCGGATCGCTGCAGCCCGCGCTCGACACGGCGCGGGCGACCGGCCGGGGCGTGTTCGTGCTCGCCCTCACCTCGAACCCGGAGGGTGCCCAGGTCCAGCGGGCCGTTGCTCCGGACGGGCGAACCACGGCTCAGACGATCATCGATTTCGCCTCCGCTCGGAATTCAGGCATTTCCCCGTGCGGCGATGTCGGTCTCGTCGTGGGTGCCACGATCGGGGAAACGGATGTAGACCTCTCGGGGTTCAACGGACCGATCCTGGCGCCCGGTTTCGGCGCTCAGGGCGGCTCCACGGCTGATCTAAAACGGCTCTTCGGCCCCGACATGCGCAACGTCTTTCCGACTTCTTCACGAGATGTTCTCAAGCACGGGCCGGACGTGTCTTCGCTGGTCAGCGCCGTGCGGAGGGTCCAGGAGAGCCTCTGAGGAGGGGCGCGCCACAACTTTTGGGGTGTGGCGCGCTCACCTGGGGAAACATGTGTTGGTAGGGTCCACGCCACCGGCTGCCCCGCTGGTCACCGGCCTCATAGCACACGTAACGTGTGGGATGAGTCGCCGGAGGGCGGTGATCAGGCCGCCGGAGGGTGTTGGTACTACTACCACCCGCCGCATCACTCATGACCGCTGAAGATTTACCTGACTGGGTCACGTTGTCCCCAGGCAATTGCGGTCGGTACGGTCGCGGCACCGATCCGAAAAGAATCCACACCACGGAGGAAATCGTGGCTCTTCCCCAGCTTACCGAGGAGCAGCGAGCCGCAGCGCTGGAGAAGGCTGCTGCCGCTCGTCGCGCTCGGGCTGAGCTCAAGGAGCGCCTCAAGCGCGGCGGCACGACCCTGACGGACGTGCTCAAGGCCGCCGAGAGCGACGAGGTCCTGGGCAAGATGAAGGTGTCCGCGCTGCTCGAGGCCCTCCCGGGCGTCGGCAAGGTTCGCGCGCAGCAGATCATGGAGCGCCTCGAGATCGCTCCCAGCCGTCGCCTGCGCGGTCTCGGTGACCGCCAGCGCAAGGCCCTGCTCTCCGAGTTCAGCGGAGAGTGATTGGCACCGAGGCGGGGGCGGGCTCTGCCCGTCCCCGCCTCACCGTCTTGTCCGGGCCGTCCGGCGTTGGCAAGTCCAGCGTCCTGGCGGAGCTGCGCAGGCAGCAACCCGATGTGTACTTCTCCGTCTCGGCGACCACCAGGAAGCCGAGGCCGGGCGAGGTCGACGGGGTGCACTACCACTTCGTGGACCACGTGAAGTTCCAGCAGATGGTGGACGCGGGCGAGTTCCTCGAACACGCCGACTTCGCCGGAAACCGCTACGGAACCCCCCGCAGGCCCGTCGAGGAAGCGCTGGCCTCAGGCCGCCCCGCCCTGCTCGAGATCGAACTGCAGGGCGCGCGGCAGGTCCGCGTGGCCATGCCGGAAGCCCAGCTGGTCATGCTGGCGCCCCCGTCCTGGGAGCACCTGGTCGACCGGCTGACCGGCAGGGGCACCGAACACCCGGACGTCGTCGCACGCCGGCTCGAGATCGCCCGCGAGGAGCTGGCGGCCGAGAAGGAGTTCGACGAGGTCGTCGTGAACGCCGACGTGCAGTCGGCCGCGGCCGACTTGCTATCCTTGATGGTCGGACCACGAATTTCAGGAGTCTGAAAGTGATCACCCACACCGAGCTCGGTCATCTGACCGGTTCCCCGGAGGGCATCACCAACCCGCCGATCGACGACCTGCTTGAGCAGGTGAGCTCGAAGTACGCGTTGGTGATCTACGCCGCGAAGCGTGCCCGCCAGATCAACGACTACTACGCGCAGCTCGGCGAGGGCCTGCTCGAGTACGTCGGCCCGCTCGTCGAGCCGGGCCCGCGTGAGAAGCCCCTCTCGATCGCGCTCCGCGAGATCCACGCGGGTCTCCTGGAGCACACCGAGGGCGAGTGACGTTCGAAGACGCTGGGTGAAGTGTGCCTGCGGAAAGCGCAGGCCACGGCGCCTCCGAAGTGTCTTGTGGGGGCCCAGCCCCCACACCCCGGCCGGAGGGCTTCGCCCCCGGACCCCCAGTGGGTCCTCCGAGTGAGGCACGGGTCTCTGACCTGCGGCTCACGGCCGGCACCTCGGCCGAAGGCCTACGGTCCCCGAGCTCGAACCGGGGCTCGCGGCCTTGGGTCGCGGCCCGCCGTTCGCCGGGACTCGAACCCAAGGCTCAACCGGGCCGCACTTCGGCTCCGCGGCCTGCAGCTCGGTTCGGACCGGCGGCCCACAGCTTCACCGTGGCCCGGGCTCCGGCCCAACCGACGGTCCGCAGCACCGCAGCCCCACCGAGGGCCGCACCCAGGCTCGATCTGCGGCCCGTAGCTTCACCGCACCACCGGTCGCACCTCGGATCGGCCAGCGGCCGCAGCGCCACCCGCAGCACCACCGCACCACCGAGGCCGCACCCCGGTCCGACCCGCGGCCCGCAGCTCCACCGCACCACCGGGGACCCCGGTCCCCGGACCCCAGCGGGGTTCCTCCTCGCGGAGGCGTGACCCTGGCCGGTCGTTCCTCTCGAGGAGAGTCCTTGAACCCCGCCGCATCCGACGCCGATGCCCCCGCCAAGCCCAAGATCGTCCTGGGCGTCGGTGGGGGCATCGCCGCGTACAAGGCCTGTGAGGTCCTGCGCCGCCTGACCGAGTCCGGTCACTCGGTGCGGGTCATCCCCACCGAGGGCGCGCTCAAGTTCGTCGGCGCCGCCACCTTCGAGGCGCTGTCCGGCCAGGTCGTGTCCGCCGACCCGTTCGACGACGTGCACGAGGTGCCGCACGTCAAGCTCGGGCAGAACGCGGACCTGGTCGTGGTGGCCCCGGCGACGGCGAACCTGATCGCGAAGGCCGCCCACGGCCTCGCCGACGACCTGCTGACGAACACGCTGCTGACCGCGCGCTGCCCGGTCCTGCTGGTGCCCGCCATGCACACCGAGATGTGGGAGCACCCGGCCACCCAGCACAACGTGCAACTGCTGCGCAGTCGCGGTGTCACCGTCGCCGAGCCGGCGTCCGGCCGGCTGACCGGCAAGGACACCGGCAAGGGCCGCCTCCCGGACCCGGCCGAGATCGTCGAGCTGGCGCGGCTCCTGCTCGTGCAGCCGGACGCGCTGCGGCGGACCCTCGAAGGTGTGCACGTCGCGATCTCCGCGGGCGGCACGCGCGAACCGCTCGACCCGGTCCGGTTCATCGGCAACCGGTCGTCCGGCAAGCAGGGTTACGCACTCGCGCGGGTGGCCGCCCAGCGCGGTGCGCGTGTGACTTTGGTAGCGGGAAACACGGCGGATCTCGCCACTCCGGCGGGTGTGGACCTCGTGAAGGTCGGCTCGGCGGTGGAGCTGCGCGACGCCATGCACAAGGTCGCGGCGGACGCGGACGTGGTCGTGATGGCCGCCGCGGTGGCCGACTTCCGGCCGCTGTCGCTCACCGGTCACAAGATCAAGAAGACCGACGGCGACCCCGACCCGATCGCGCTCACCAAGAACCCCGACATCCTCGTGGAGCTCGTTTCCGCACGTCGCAGTGGCCAGCTGATCGTCGGGTTCGCCGCGGAGACCGGGGACGAGACGACGTCGGTGCTCGACTACGGTCGGGCGAAGCTGCGGCGCAAGGGGTGCGACCTCCTCGTGCTCAACGCGGTCGGTGACGGCAAGGCGTTCGAGCAGGAGGACAACGCCGGCTGGCTGCTGTCCCCGGACGGCGCCGAGACGCCTATACCGCACGGCCCGAAAACTCAAGTGGCGTCCGCTGTGTGGGACGCGGTTACCGCTCGCTTGACTCGGCCTCAGTAGTATTTCCTCAGTCCAACCCGCAACGAAGGAGTGTCCGTGAGCCAGCACAGCAGCAGGCTGTTCACGAGTGAGTCGGTGACCGAGGGACACCCGGACAAGATCTGTGACGCGATCAGCGACTCGATCCTGGACGCGTTGCTCGCCAAGGACCCGCGCTCCCGTGTCGCCGTGGAGACGCTGGTGACCACGGGTCAGGTCCACGTCGCGGGTGAGGTCACGACCGAGGCCTACGCCGACATCCCCACGATCGTCCGCGAGAAGATCCTGGAGATCGGGTACGACTCGTCCGCCAAGGGCTTCGACGGCCACTCGTGCGGCGTGAACGTGGCGATCGGCGCGCAGTCCCCGGACATCGCGCAGGGTGTCGACACGGCGTTCGAGAACCGCGTCGAGGGCGCGGACGACGAGATCGACAAGCAGGGCGCCGGCGACCAGGGCCTGATGTTCGGCTACGCGTGCACCGACACGCCTGAGCTCATGCCGCTGCCGATCGCGCTGGCCCACCGCCTGTCGCGCCGCCTGACCGCGGTCCGCAAGGACGGCACCGTGCCGTACCTGCGCCCGGACGGCAAGACCCAGGTCACCATCGAGTACGCGGGCGACCAGCCCGTGCGCCTCGACACGGTCGTCATCTCCACGCAGCACGCCGACGGCATCGACCTCGAGAAGCTCCTCGGCGTCGACCTCCGCGAGCACGTCGTGGCGCCCGAGATCAACGAGCTCGGCCTCGACACCACCAACGTCCGCCTGCTGACGAACCCGACCGGCCGCTTCGTCATCGGCGGCCCGATGGGCGACGCGGGCCTGACCGGCCGCAAGATCATCGTCGACACCTACGGCGGCATGGCCCGCCACGGTGGCGGCGCGTTCTCCGGCAAGGACCCGTCGAAGGTCGACCGCTCGGCCGCGTACGCCATGCGCTGGGTCGCGAAGAACACCGTCGCGGCGGGCCTCGCCACCCGCGTCGAGGTCCAGGTCGCCTACGCCATCGGCAAGGCAGCCCCCGTCGGCCTCTTCGTCGAGACCTTCGGCACCGAGACCGTCGACCCGCAGAAGATCCAGCAGGCCATTACCGAGGTGTTCGACCTCCGGCCCGCCGCGATCATCCGCGACCTCGACCTGCTCCGCCCGATCTACGGCCCGACGGCCGCGTACGGCCACTTCGGCCGCACCGACGTCGACCTGCCGTGGGAGTCGACGGACCGCGCGGAGGCCCTGCGCAACGCCGCCGGCGCCTGATCCAGGACGCACCACCGGCCCGTTTCCCTTCCGGGGAGGCGGGCCGTTGCGCGTATTTCGGGCCGTGCGGAGCTCTCCGCTCTGCGTGGGGGACAACACGACAGGCCTGCGCGCGGTGCCGCGCCCGCTCGACGTCGAGCTGCCGCGCCTGCGTCTCGTCGACCGCCTCCGCGCGCGGTGGTGCCGCCCGATCACCCTCGTCACGGCCGGAGCGGGCTTCGGCAAGACCACCGCACTGGCCCAGGCGGTCCGCGCGAACCTGCTCGAACCGCAGGGCGTCGACGCCTGGGTGACGTGCGGCCCCGGCCACGAGGACGCCGCCCGGCTGGCCGCGGCGATCCTGGACGCCCTCGGCGCACGCCCCGGTCCCGAGCCCGGTGCGCGGGAGGTTCTGCTGGCGTTGCGAAGCACGGCACCGCTCGACGTCTGCCTGCTGCTCGACGACGTGCACGAGATCCCGGACGGGTCGCCGGGCGCACACCTGCTCGAAGCCGTCGTGCGCGCTCTGCCGGACACCGCGCACCTCGTGCTGTCGGGTCGCACCACGCCCGCTCTTCCGTTGGCGCGCAGGCAGGCGGCCGGGGAGGTGGCCGTGGTCGCGACGGCCGACCTCGCCTTCACCGGTGCCGAGACCGCCGCGCTGGCGAGGAGCTTCGGTCGCGAACCCGCCGGGGACCTCCACGGCTGGCCCGCGCTCGTCAGGCTGTCCCTCACGGCCGGACGTGCCGCCTCGTGGCGTTACGCCGCCGAGGAGGTGCTGAGTCGCCTGCCACAACCGCTGCACGGCGCGTTGGCGGCGTTGGTGGCTCTCGGGACAGCGACCGCCGAGGAGATCAGTGCGGTGGCCGCGACCAACGCCGAGATGGAACACCTCGCACGTGAGGTGCCGTTGGTCGACATGCTCGACGACGGCAGGTACCGAGCCCACGACCTGTGGACGAGCCTCGTGCCCACCGATCACCTGCGGGACAGGGCCGTCGAGGTGCTGGTTGCGCGGGGAGACCTCGCCGCGGCCGGGAGGGTGGCGTGCGAGGCGCGGGACTGGCCCCTCCTGGCGCGCCTGGCGGTCGAACTGGTGCGCACGACGCTGTCGGTGCTGCCGAGCGCGACGGCACGGCGGTGGCTCGACGCGGTGCCCGCCGGACACCGCCGAGATCCGGCGTTCCTGTTGCTCAGGGCCGCGGTCGTGCACGCCGACGACTTCACCGACCCGTCCCTCGACGACCTGGTCGACCAGGCCTGCGCGGCCCTGCTCGATGCCGGTGACCACGACGGCGCCGCCGTGGCGCTCGGCCAGGCCGTGATCACCGCGCACTCCAGGGGAGATCTGGTCAGGCTGGCGCGGGTCGCCCAGCGGGCGCAGGGGCTCGAGGCCACCACCCCGGTCCTCAAGGTGCTCAGGCACAGCGCCGCCGCGGTGGTGGCCGAGCTGGCCGGTGATCCGGAGACGGCGCTGACCCACCTCGCCCAGGCGCCGACGACCGAGGTGCCGAAAGCGTTCGCCGTGTCCACGACGAGGTTCCACGTCCACTGCCTGGCGATGTGCGGACGCGGGCAGGAGGCCGCCGAGCTGGCCGAACGCATGCTGGACGACGACCTGGCCCGCCGCCACGCCGCCGCGGCGCGCTGGTTCGACGGCCAGGCCGTCGAGTTCCTCGGTGACGATGCCGACAGCACGGCACGTGGCGAGTTCGTGGCGCGTGCACTGCACACGGTCATCGCCGCGTCGTTCGGTGAGATCACGGCCGAACTCCCCGCCGAGCAGGACAACCCCCGGGACGCGGTGCTGGCGTGCGCGTCGCACGCGGCGGTCGCCGTCACGCGCGGCGAGGAGGACCTGGCCCGTGACCTCTACCAGCGGCACCTGGTCCGGTGGCCGTTGGAGGTCGAGGTCGCCGAACGGCACCTGCGGCGGTTCCTCACGCTCGGCTACGTGCTCAACGAGGAGCTGCGGAAGCGTTGGGACGACACGGACCTCGGTCCGTCGCACCGCAGGGCTCGGGCGGCCGGACGCGCGTTCCTCCAGGCACGGCAAGGAGATCTCCGCGCCGACCTCGACGAGGAACACGCACTCTGCTTCCTGCCGTTGCCGTGGTCGGTGGAACTGGCCGCCCGGCTCGCGGCGGTGGGGAGGACGAAGCTGGGCACCTGGCTCGCCGATCGCGTCGGACCGGCGGTGCACCGCCAGTTCCGCGCGCTCACGCGTGATCCGGAGCTGGCCGTGGGCGCCACCAGACTGCTCGCCACCGTGCCCTCGCCGCCGGACCACCCGATCGGCATCGAGGTGATCGGGCCGATGCGGGTGACCAGGAACGGCCTCGTCACCGAGGCGCCCGAACTGCGCCGCGTCCGCGTCCGGCAGCTGCTGGGACTGCTGGTGCTGCGGCCCGTCGTCACCCGCGACCAGGCGGTGGACCTGCTGTGGCCCGGCCTGGACCCCGCCGGGGCCGCCCGGAACCTGCGGGTGACGATGACCCACCTCCGCCGGCTGCTGGAACCGGGCCGCGCCGGCGGCGAGGCCAGCTACTGCCTGCGCAGCGACGGCGACAGCATCAGGCTGGTCCGCGGCGGGCTGCTGACCGCGGACCTGTGGGCGTTCGAGGAGGCCGGTGACGACCTGGACGCGGCGGTGGCGCTGTGGCGGGGTGATCCGCTGCCGGACCTGGCGGAGGTGTGCGAGCCGGAGATCGCCCGGATCAGGCAGCGGTACGTGCGCACCCTGCTGGCACTGGGCGAACTCCGGCTCGTCACGGGAGATCCGGCGGAGGCACATCACCTCGCCGACCGCGCGCTGGAGCTAGAACCGTTCGAACCGCGCGGGCACCGGCTGGCACTCGCGGCCGCGTTGCGCGCACGGAATCCACAAAGGACGTTGGAGACCCGTGCGCGCGTGCTGGACTCGTTGCGGCAGCTCGGGGTCAGGCCCGATCCCGCCACCGAGATCCTGCTGCGGCAGACGGTCACACGCAGCTGACCGGGTTCTCCGTGGACGGCGGGCAGTAGTCGAACCCGGCCTCGCCGTCGCCGTCGTCGTCCGGCCCGAGGTCGCCGGACAGCAGGTCCATCCCGTCGCCGCCGAACAGGTCGTCGTTGCCGGGCTCGCCGTAGACGGTGTCGTGGTCGCCGCCGCCCTGGACGTAGTCCTGGCCCCAGCCGGCGCAGATCAGGTCGTTGCCCTGGCCGCCGTAGATCACGTCGTCGGCGCCGAGGCCGATGATGACGTCCGCGCCGGTGAGCCCGTAGATGACGTCCGGCCCGTTGCTGCCGACGATCACGTCCGGTCCCGCGGTGCCGAAGATGACACCGGAGTCGATGATCGTGGGCACGGCGTCGTAGCAGGCCGCCTGCCCAGGTCTGTTCTGGAACTCCGGCGGCACCTCATCGGCTGACGCGACACCTGCGGTGCACAGGCCGATGGCGAGCGCTGCAGCAGCGATGCGCAGTCTCATGGTTGCTTCCCCTCTTCCGTGTCTTGCCAACGGGCAGAAGAGTCGCAACCGGGCGTTGCCCGAACGCTAACCGCAGACCGGCGGACGTTGTTCATACGAGAGTCGGTTCCTGGCCATGTGCTGCGACTACAAACTGGGATCATGTCGCTCTCTCGTCGTGGGTTCATGGCTGCCGTCGCCGCAGCCGGTGCGGGCACGCTGCTGCCGCCGTCGGTGTACGCCGCGTTGGCCCGTGAGCCCCGTGCGGGAGGCTTGCGCGCGATCAAGCACGTCGTGCTGTTGATGCAGGAGAACCGTTCATTCGACCACTACTACGGCACACTCCGTGGCGTGCGTGGGTTCTCCGACCGCAACGCGTTGAAGGGTGTGTTCGACCAGTCGGGCGTGCTGCCGTTCCCGGTACGTGAGGCGGCGTCGGGGCGCGACATCCAGTACATCGGTGACCTGGACCACAGCTGGAACGGCGGGCACGCGGCGTTGCGCGGCGGGTGGAACGACAACTGGGTGCCGGCGAAGACCGCCGCGACGATGGCGTTCTACACGCGGCAGGACATCCCGTTCCACCACGAGCTCGCGGACACCTTCACGCTGTGCGACGCCTACCACTGCTCGGTGCCGTCCTCGACGTCACCGAACCGGAACTACTGGGTCTCCGGCTACACCGGTTTCGAACCCTCCGGCGGCCGTGCGACCGGCAACGCCGCCTACAGCGAGGACACCCACGCCGGCTACACGTGGAAGACGTACCCGGAACGCCTCGAGGCGGCGGGGAAGTCGTGGCGGGTCTACCAGGAGTGGGACAACTTCCAGGACAACAACCTGGAGTTCTTCCTGCGGTTCAAGGAGATCGCGCGCAAGGTGCTGCCGGCGGGGTTCAAGTCGCTCGACAAGCTGTACGGCACCGGCGACCCGGCGTTGATCGGCTCGCTCGACCTCTCGAAGCTCACCGCCGCTGAGAAGTCGCTGTACTCGCGAGGACTGCACCGCGTGAAGCCCGGCGGGCTGGGGGAGGAGTTCCGCGCGGACGTCACCGCGGGGCGGTTGCCGGCCGTGTCGTACCTGGTTCCGTCCTCTGTGGACTCCGAACACCCCGGCGCGTCGTCGCCCGCCGCGTCCGCCTCGATCACCTACCAGGTGCTGGACGCGCTGGCGTCGAACCAGGAGGTGTGGGAGTCGACGGTCCTGTTCATCACCTACGACGAGAACGACGGCTTCTTCGACCACGTGCCGCCGCCGCGCCCGCCGTTGTCCGTGACCGACGAGTACGTGGGCGACCGGCCGTTGGGGCTCGGCGCGCGCGTACCGATGACCGTCGTCTCGCCGTGGTCCGTCGGCGGTTACGTGAACTCGCAGGTGTTCGACCACACGTCGATGACGCGGTTCCTCGAGACGTGGACGGGCGTCCGTTCGGAGGAGATCTCCGCGTGGCGCCGGATCGTGGCCGGTGACCTGACGTCGACGTTCGACTTCGAGCGGCGCCGGACGTGGCCCGAGGTCGGCGAGCCCGCCGCGGTGCCGCCCGCGACGCCGCGCTGGCGTCCCGCGCCCCCGTCCGAGCAGAAGATGCCGGAGCAGGAGCCCGGACGGCGGCGTGCGCGCCCCCTTCCGTACCAGCCGGACGCGTCGCTGCGCGGCTCGACGTTGGAGATGTCGAACTCCGGATCGGCGTCCGTGCACTTCGCGCTGTACCCGTACTCGGGCCAGTTCGCGCTGCCGCAGCACTTCGACGTCTCCTCGTCGGAGTCCGTCGAGATCGCGGGTGACCACGACCTCGTGTTGCTGGGCCCCAACGGTTTCCGCCGTGAGTTCGCCGGGACGTCCTCCGACCGTGCGCGCGTCTCGTCGTCGGTGCGCGGATACAGCCGTGTGCTGACGTTGACGTTCGAGAACAGCGGATCGACGCGTCTGACGTTCGTGCTGGAGCGGCGTCGTTACGTCGTGAGGCCAGGACATCGGCACGTGATCCCGTGGCTGACCGTCATGAACTCCGGCTGGTACGACCTCACTGTCACGGTGGAGGAGGAGCCGAAGTTCCGCCGCCGTCTGTGCGGTCACATCGAGAACGGCCGCGAGTCGATCTCAGGCTAACGTCTGCCCCGTGGAGATCACGGGGGATGAGATCCGGAAGCGGATGGTCGACCACGAGTCGCTGGACCCCAGCGGCCTGGTGCTGACCGGCGCGACGATCACGGGTCAGCTCGACCTGTCCGACGTCGTCGCGAAGAAGCCTTTGGTGCTGCGCGACTGCACCACCGCACGACCGGTGCTGCTGAGCAGGGCGCAGTTCTCGCTGCTGGACCTGCGGGGACTCGTCGCGCCGTCCGTCGAGGCCCGCGGTCTGGCCGTGGACCACCACCTGCGGCTGAGCGGCGCACGGCTCGGCGCGGGTGAGTCGGTCGACGCGCTGCACATGCGCATCGGCGGCAGCGTCTACCTGGACGAGGGCTTCCACGCCGAGGGAGCCGTGACGCTGAGCGGGTCGCGGATCGCCGGCGTGCTGATGTGCGGCGGTGGGCGCTTCGAGGCCGGCCTGACCCTCGTCGACCTGCAGGTCGGCGACGGCATCTTCCTGAACGAGGGCTGCGACGTCTCCGGCGGCGGCAGGCACGCGGCGGTGCGCCTGCGCGGCACCCGGATCGACGGGCAGATCATCCTCCGCCAGGGCCGCTTCTCGTCCGGCGTCGCGCTCGACCTGCGCCACGTGCGCGTGGGCAAGGACCTGCTCATGCCGTTCGCGGGCATCGACGGCGACGTGCAGCTCGAAGGCCTCACCTACGAGGGCCTGCCGCGGGACGCCACTGTGGACGAATGGCTGTCGTTGCTCTCGACGCGCACGCTCCGCTATTCCGCCCAGCCGTGGGCCCAGCTCGCCCAGGCGCACCAGGCCGCGGGCCACGAGCGCGACGTGCGGCGCATCCGCGTTGCCCAGCAACGTGATCTGCGCCGCCGCGGCCAGCTCTCCCGCTGGGGACGCGTCTGGCACCTGGTCCGCGGCGTGACCGTGGGCCACGGCTACCGCCCGGGACTCGCCCTCGTGTGGCTGGCCGGCGTGCTCACCGTGTCGGTGGGGCTCGTGCTGACCTCCGGCGCCGTCCGGTGTTCGGTCGTGGAGCAGGTCGGCTACGCCCTCAACGTGGCGACGCCGCTGGTGAAGGTCGACGCCGCCCGCTGCACCGTCGACACGGCCGCGCCCACCGGCCAGTTCGTCCTGGGCGCGACGTGGCTGCTGCAGATCCTGGCCTGGGCGTTCGCGACCCTGTTCGTGGCGGGCTTCACCGGTTTGGTGAGGCGCAACGCGTGACTGTCGGGGCTGTCTGATACACCAGGAGGCATGAGCGCGAAGACCGGAGCGAGAAAAGGGGAGCGGGTCCCCGCGGAGTCGCTACCGGTCGCCCGGATCGTGGTCGACGTCCCCCTGGCCCACCTGGACCGCCCCTTCGACTACGCGGTTCCGTCCGAACTGGACGACACCGCCGTCCCGGGCTGCCGCGTGCGCGTGCGCTTCGCGGGCCAGCTGGTCGACGGCTACCTCCTGGAGCGCACCGAGAAGTCGGAGTACGGCAAGAAACTCGCCTTCATCGAGAAGGTCGTCTCCCCGGAACCGGTGCTGGCACCGGAGATCGCCGCCCTGGCCCGCGCGATCGCCGACAGGTACGCGGGCGGCATGATCGACGTGCTGCGCCTGGCCATCCCACCCCGCCACGCGCGGGCGGAGGCGGCGGCGTCCCCGGAACCACCCCCGCTCCCGCAACTCCCGGCGTGGGTGGCGAAAACGGCCGACCTCGAGGTCGCTGCCGAGCCCACTTCGACCTCCGCCCCCGCCCTGGCCGCGGACTCGGCCTCGACCTCCGAGGCGGCCGCCGACGACGGCACCGAGCCGGCCCCTGACGGCGCCGAGCCTGCTCCCGCCTCCGGAGCCGTCCCTGCCACCCCTCACCCCGCGACCCCGCCATCCACTCCCCACGACGCCGCCCCCATCACCCTGGCTTCCGCCACTCCGGGCCTCGCCGCCACTCCGGACCTCGCAGCCGCCGACGTTCCTGCCGCTGACGTTCCTGCCGCCGACCCGGCCCCCCTTCCCGCGCCTCCCCGCTCACAACTGCCCCCCGTCCCCGCCGACGCCTGGTCCCGCTACCCCCGCGGCCCCAAGTACCTCGAAGCCCTCCGCGAGGGCCGCCCCGCCCACGCCGTCTGGCAGGCCCTGCCCTCCGAGGACTGGCCCGCCCGCCTGGCCGAGGCCGCCGCCGCGGTCGCGTCGTCCGGGCGCGGCGTCGCCATCGTGGTGCCCGACCACCGCGACCTGGCCCGCGTCGCCGAGGCGTGCGGCAGGCTCATCGAAGGCGTGGTGACCCTGTCGGCCGATCTCGGGCCGTCGGAGCGCTACAAGCGCTGGCTGGCCGTGCGGCGGGGGGTGGCGCGGGTGGTGGTCGGCACGCGCGCCACGGCGTTCGCGCCCGTCCGGGACCCCGGGCTCCTCGTCGTGTGGGACGACGGGGACGACCTGCACGTCGAGCAGCGGTCGCCGTATCCGAACGTGCGTGACGTGTTGGTGCAACGCGCGCACATGACGGGTGCCGCGTTGCTCATCGGTGGGTTCGCGCGCACGGCCGAGGCGCAGCTGCTGGTCGAGACCGGGTGGGCGCACGAGATCGTCGCGTCGCGGGAGACGCTGAGGTCCGTGGCGCCGCGGGTGGTGTCGGTGGGCGACAACGAGTGGCAGGACGTCAAGGACCCGGCCGCGCGCACCGCCCGGTTGCCGTCCATCGCGTTCGACGCCGCCCGGTTCGCCCTCGCCGACTCGCCGGTGCTCATCCAGGTGCCGCGGCGCGGGTACGTGCCGTCGCTCGCGTGTGGTCAGTGCCGCGGGCCCGCGCGGTGCCGCCGGTGTGCGGGGCCGCTGGCGTTGCCGGGTGGGACCGAGGACGGGCTGCCGAAGCCCGCGTACTGCCGGTGGTGCGCCGCCACGGAGGCCGGGTTCCGGTGTCCCACGTGCGGGTCGCGCAAGCTGCGCGGGCAGATCATCGGGGCGCGGCGCACGGCCGAGGAGCTCGGGCGGGCGTTTCCCGGGTATCCGGTGCGGACCAGCGGCGCGGACGAGGTGCTGACGAAGGTGCCGGGCAAGCCCGCGCTCGTGGTCGCCACGCCGGGCGCCGAACCCGTGGCCGAGGGCGGCTACGGGGCGGTGCTGCTGCTCGACGGGTGGGCGTTGCTGGGGCGCGCCGACCTGCGGGCCTCCGAGGAGGCGCTGCGGCGGTGGATGACGGCCGCGGGGCTGGTGCGGCCGGGCAACGGGCGCGTGGTCGTGATCGCGGACTCCGGCCTGACGCCGGTGCAGGCGCTCGTCCGCTGGGACCCGGTGTGGCACGCCGCCACCGAACTCGCCGCGCGCACCGAGCTCGGGTTCCCGCCGGCGGTCAGGATGGCGACCGTCGACGGCACCCCGGACGCGGTGAACGCCATGCTCGACGAGCTCCGGCTGCCGCCCACCGGCGAGATCCTCGGGCCGGTGCCGCTGGGCGACGACGAGACGAAGGAACGCGCCCTGGTGCGGGTCGCGCGCGCCGAAGGCCGTCAGCTGGCCGCCGTGCTGGCCGAGGCGCAGGCCGTGCGGACGGCGCGCAAGGAGCAGGAGCTGGTGCGGATCAAGCTCGACCCGCTGGAGGTCCTGTAGTCAGTTCTCGAAGTGGGAGCGCAGGCCCGCGACGTTCTCGCGGATGTCCTCGTCGGTGAGTTTCTCGTACTCGAGGTACTCGCTCATGTAGGTCATGAGCTCGTTGCGCTCGGGGTGCTCCTCGTTCGCGATGACGTGCGCCGTCGTGCCCGCGATGCCCGCCGGGAACAACAGGAAGCCGTCGAGGCCCGCCATGGTGTCGAAGGAGGCGTTCTTGGCCTCCCACAGCGTCCAGACGTCGTCCTCGCGCCCGCACTCGGCGAGCAACAGGGCGGCGAGCACCAACGCCTCGCGCACGCCCCAGCCCTCCTGGTGCGCGGCGGTCTCCTCGGCGAGGAGGTGGCGTAGCAGGTCGGCGTCGCCCTCGCGGCGTTCGCGCAGCAGCAGGTGCAGCGCCTCCTCACGGTCGGCCTCGTCGAGCGGGGTGTTCGTGAAATCGGTTCGCAACTGGTCAAGATCGATCGACACGTCCGCACCTTAGGCCTTCCTCAAGGGGTGTTGCCATCCGGTCACAACGGAGTAGAAGTTTCCGCATGTTGCGAACGGTCGCTGCGTTGACACTCTCCGTCGTGATGGTCGCTCCTGCTCCGGCAGGCGCGGCGGAACCACCGCCCCGCGTCCCCGAACAGGTGGGCTGGGGAGGCGCCGTCTCGAGCGTCGACCCCGACGCGTCCCAGATCGGCATCGACGTGCTCCGCCGCGGTGGCAACGCCGTCGACGCCGCCGTCGCCACCGCCGCCGCGCTCGGCGTGACCGACCCGTTCAGCGCGGGCATCGGCGGCGGCGGGTTCTTCGTCCACTACGACGCCCGCACCGGTCGCGTGTCCACTTTGGACGGCCGGGAGACCGCGCCGCGTTCCGCGACCGACCAGCTCTTCGTGGAGAACGGCCAGCCGATCCCGTTCGCCGAGGCCATGACCAGCGGCAAGTCCGTCGGCGTCCCCGGCACGCCCAGGACGTGGCAGCAGGCGTTGCGCAAGTGGGGCACGCTCAACCTGCGCGAGGCCATGGCGCCCGCGGAAGCGTTGGCGCGGCGCGGTTTCGTCGTCGACCAGACTTTCAACACGCAGATCACGAACAACGCCGCCCGCTTCGCCGACTTCACCTCGACCCGCGACCTCTACCTGCCCGGCGGCCAGCCGCCCGCGGTCGGCAGCACGTTCCGCAACCCGCAGCTCGCCGACACCTACCGCGAGCTCGCCCGCACCGAGCTCGCGTCGCTCTACGGCGGCGCGGTCGGCCGCGACCTCGTCGACGCGGTCCGCAAGCCCCCGGTCGTGCCCGGCTCCACCCGCAACGTCCGCTCCGGCGACCTGCAGCTGTCCGACCTCACCCGCTACCAGGTCGAACGCCGCGACCCGACGCACACCCGCTACCGCGGTCTCGACGTCTACGGCATGGCGGCGCCGTCGTCCGGCGGCACGACCGTCGGCGAGGCGCTCAACATCCTCGAGTCGACCGACCTCTCGAAGGCCTCCGACGTCGAGTACCTGCACCGCTTCATCGAGTCGACCAAGCTCGCCTTCGCCGACCGCCTGCGCTGGGTCGGCGACCCGGCCTTCTCCCGCGTGCCGACCGAGGGGCTGCTCTCGCAGAAGTTCGCCGACAGCCGCGCGTGCCTGATCAAGCCCGACGCCGTGCTGCCCGCCCCACAGCCCGCCGCCGACCCGCGCGACCCGAAGGCCTGCGAGGCCACCGCCGGGACCTCGGCGCAGCGCGAGGACGCCGAACGCACCACGCACCTGACCACCGCCGACCGCTGGGGCAACGTCGTCGCCTACACCCTCACCATCGAGGCGGAGGGCGGCAGCGGCATCGTCGTGCCGAACCGGGGCTTCCTGCTCAACAACGAGCTCACCGACTTCGAGTTCGTCGCCCCGAACCCGGCCGTCCCGCACCCGAACCTCCCCGGCCCCGGCAAGCGCCCGCGCTCGTCCATGGCCCCGACGATCGTCCTCGACCACGGCAAGGTCGTGCTCGCCGTCGGATCACCGGGCGGCGCCACCATCCTCACCACGGTCACCCAGATCCTCACCGGGCGCCTGGACCGCAAGCTGTCCCTGCTCGACGCCGTGGCGGCCCCGCGCGCCTCGCAGCGCAACGCCGCCACCACCCCGGCCGAAGCGGCGTTCATCGCCGCCTCGACCACCGCGGGCCTGCAGGCCATCGGGCACAGGTTCAGCCAGAACGCCGAGATCGGCGCCGCCACGGCCGTCGAACGCACCAAGGACGGCCGCTGGCGCGCGGTCGCCGAGCCGACGCGCCGCGGAGGTGGTGCGGCCCGCGTGGTGAAGGTCGGCTGAGCCACCGACTCCGAAAGCGGGAAAAGGACGGGCGCCCGGCGGCCCGTCCTTTTCCATTCCGCCGCCGTTTCGGTCCGAGATGGAATTCGGGCCGAATGCCGCGCTCTCGCCTGAACGAACTCGTAACGAAGCGCGACACCGGCTCGATCCCCACTGCGGGCGGCGCAGTCGGCTCGTGAAGTGAGGCTCGAAATGGCGTGGAACATGCTCGAGATGACGGACGGCAGCAAGTACCGCGTTCTCGTCGATTTCCCCGAGCTCGTCCGGCAGGTCGACGACGCCCTGAAGGCGGGCGGCCTGATCACCCTTCCGATGGGGATCGAGAAGCCCGGGAACCCGGTCACCCTCAACCCCCGGCACATCGTCCGCGTGATCGACGGCATGCACTGAGCACCCGGTCCGGGAGCGGCGACGTCCGGCGACCCCGCGGGCGGCTAGTTGTTCGTGCGGCCGTCGATGCGTTCGCGGAGGAGGTCGGCGTGCCCGTTGTGCTGCGCGTACTCCTCGATCAGGTGGACGTACAGCCAGCGCACCGACATCTCGCCCCACCGCGCGTGCACGAAGGTGTCGTCGAGGTCCCGCGTGGCGGCCGCCACGCGGGCCTGCGCCATCTCGGCGACGAGGTCCGCGTACTCGGTCTCGGCGCGGGCCGGGTCCAGGTCCTCGAAGGCGCCGTCCTGGGTGCCCGGCGCGCTGTACCGCGGCTTGACGTCCTGACCCGCCAGGCGGACGCGGAACCACATCCGCTCGACGTCGGCGAGGTGGCGGATCAGGCCCAGCAGGGTGAGGTTCGACGGTGGCGCGGACGCCTCGGCGAGCTGCTCGCCGGTGAGCCCCGCGCAGTTCTGGAGGAAGGTGGCCCGGTGGCGGTCGAGCCACGCTTCCAGCATCGGGCGTTCCGGCCCGAGGAACGGTTCATCGGTGATGTCGACTTCGGGTGCCGTCCAGGTCATGGACCCATGATCACTCGAACCCGCCTCCGGTACCTCACGCGGCCGGGTGTGCGCCGCGCCTCCCGGATCGGTCGCATCAGCCTCATGACCTGGAGGTGTCCGCCTTCCGGCCGAGTGGAGCACCCGATCTTCCTACCTCGGGCTGATGACGTCTCGATACCGCGAGACGATGTGCGCTGACCTGCGCGAACGGCACAGTGGACGCCATGACGACGACTACCGCCTCCAGCGCCCCGGTTGCCCACTTCGACCTCCACGCGCTGCTGCGTCCCGTGCTGACCGCGCTGCGCTTCACCGGCCACTTCGTCGTGGCGCTGGTGGGCGTGATCTTCCTCGGCAGCGCGTCCGAGCACTGACCGCGCTCCTCGTAGACTGGCTCCCAGTCCACACGAGGAGCACTGCGTGACCGTCCAACCCATCCGCCTGTTCGGCGACCCCGTGCTGCGCACCGCGGCCACCGAGGTCGTCGACTTCGACAAGGAACTGCGCACCCTGGTCAAGGACCTGTGGGACACGATGCAGAACGCGGGCGGAGCGGGCCTCGCCGCGCCCCAGCTCGGTGTCGGACTGCGGGTGTTCACCTACCACTGCGACGGTTTCGCCGGCCACCTCGTCAACCCGACGTGGGACGTCGTCGGCGAGGAGATGCAGGACGGCTCCGAGGGCTGCCTCTCCATCCCCGGCATGTCGTGGGACTGCAAGCGCCACCTGCACGTCGTGGCCAAGGGCTGGAACATGCACGGTGAGCCCGTCGAGGTCGAGGGCACCGAGACGCTGGCCCGCTGCATCCAGCACGAGTCGGACCACCTCGACGGCGTGATGTTCCTCGACCGCCTCGACGCCGAGACCCGCAAGAAGGCCATGCGGGAAATCCGGCAGGCCGAGTGGTTCGACGGTACGGTCCCCACCTTGAAGCAGAGCCCGCACCCACTCTTCGGCAGGTCCAGCTGACCATGCGACTCGTGTTCGCCGGTACGCCCGAGGTCGCACTGCCCTCGCTGCGCGCCTTCATCGACTCCTCCCGCCACGACGTCGTCGCCGTGGTCACCCGCCCCGACGCACCCTCCGGCCGCGGCCGCAGGCTCGAGCGCTCCCCGGTCGGCGCGCTCGCCGACGAGCACGGCATCGAGGTCCTCACGCCCGCCAAGGCGGGAGACCCCGAGTTCCTGGAGCGCCTGCGCGCGCTGGAGCCCGACCTCTGCCCGGTCGTCGCCTACGGCAACCTGCTCCCGCAGCGCACCCTCGACGTCCCGAAGCACGGCTGGGTCAACCTCCACTTCTCCGTGCTGCCCGCATGGCGCGGCGCCGCGCCGGTGCAGGCCTCCGTGCGCAACGGCGACGACATCACGGGCGCCTCGACGTTCCGCATCGTCAAGGAGCTCGACGCGGGCCCGGTGTTCGGCGTGGTGACCGAGAAGGTGCGCGAGCGCGACACCTCCGGCGACCTGCTGACCCGGCTGTCCGTCTCGGGCGCAGACCTCCTGCTGTCCACTGTGGACGGCATCGAGGACGGCACCCTGCGTGCCGTCGAACAGCCCGCCGACGGCGTCACCTACGCCGCCAAGATCACCGTCGAGGACGCGCGCCTCGACTTCACCGCCCCCGCCACGGCCGTCGACCGCCTGGCGCGAGCCGTGACGCCGGAACCCGGCGCGTGGGCCGAGTTCCGCGGCGAGCGCCTCAAGCTCGGCCCCGTGACGCCCGTGACCGACGTGACGCTGCCGGCGGGCGAGGTGCTCGTCGAGCGCAAGCGCGTGCTCGTCGGCACCGCGACCACCGCCGTGGCCCTCGGCGAGGTCCAGGCGCAGGGCAAGAAGCGCATGGCCGCCACCGACTGGGCACGCGGCACGCGGATCGAAGCAGGGGAGCGCATCGCATGACGGGCGTCTGCCTGGGGCCTGCGGGCGTTGCCCGCGGGCGGGGTGCGGGCGCCACGCGTGGTGGTCGAGTGCTGCGGTGTGCGGACGTGGTGCGTGGGTGGCGAGGCGCGGAGGCGTTGCGCGGTGCCCGAGAGCCGCAGGACGTGGTGCGTGTTGGCCGCAGGCGTCAGGACGCGGCCGTGGCGAGTGAGCGCTGGGGCATGGACGTGCGGTGCGTCGCGCGTGAGCGGCAGGACAGGAAGGCGGCGTGCGTGACCCGTGGCGCCGCAGGGGAGCCCGAGACAGTGGAGTACACCGCATGACCAACCACTCGCGAGGCGCTTCCAAGCCGTCCCGTCCGAGCAGGCCGCACCCGCCGCGCCGGCGCACCGGGCCCTCCAGGCCACCCGTGGAGGACCCGGCCCGCCTTGCCGCGCTGGAGACCCTGCGCGCCGTGCGGCAGCGTGACGCGTACGCGAACCTGGTGTTGCCGCAGATGCTCCGCGAACGTCGCATCACTGGCCGTGATGCGGCGCTGGCCACCGAACTGACCTACGGCGCGGCGCGAGCCCAAGGGCTGCTCGACGCCGTCATCGAGGCGTGCTCGGACCGGCCGCTGTCCGAAGTGGACGGCTCGGCGCTCGACGCGTTGCGGCTGGGTGCGTATCAGCTGCTGCGCACCCGGATTCCGTCCCACGCCGCGGTCGCCTCGACCGTCGACCTCGTGCGGGCCGAGCTCGGGTCCGGCATCGCCGGCTTCGTGAACGCCGTCCTGCGCCGGGTGGCGGAGCAGGACGAGGCCGCCTGGGTCGACGAGCTGGCCCCCGACCCGGACACCGATCCGATCGGCAACCTGGCCTTCACCCACGCCCACCCGCGCTGGATCGCGCAGGCGTTCGCGGAGGCCCTCGGCAGCCGCGAGGAGCCGTTGAAGCTGGCCCTCGAGGCCGACGACGCCCGCCCGGCCGTGCACCTGGTCGCACGGCCCGGCGAGGTGAGCTCCGACGAGCTCGCCGCCATCACCGGCGGTGACGTGGCGCCGTACTCGCCGTACGGCGTGCACCTGGAGGCGGGTGCGGGCGACCCGGGCGATCTCGAACCCGTCCGGGAGCGCCTCGCCAACGTGCAGGACGAGGGCAGTCAGCTGTGTGCGTTGGCCCTGACGCGCGCGCCGCTCCTGGGCGGTGACGACGGGGGTACCGATGACCGCTGGCTGGACCTCTGCGCCGGCCCCGGCGGCAAGGCCGCCCTGCTGGCCGCACTGGTCGGCCTCGAAGGCGGCGAGCTGATCGCCGTCGAGAAGGCGCCCCACCGCGCCGAGCTCGTGCGCAAGATCACCTCCGGTCTGCCGGTCACCGTGGAGGTGGCCGACGGCCGCGAGACCGACTTCCTGGAAGGGGCGTTCGACCGCGTGCTGGTCGACGCGCCCTGCACCGGTCTCGGTGCCCTGCGCAGGCGCCCGGAGGCGCGGTGGAGGCGCCAGCCCGCCGACGTCGGCACGCTCACGAAGCTGCAGCGGGAGCTGCTCACCGAGGCGTTGCGACTGGTGCGTCCTGGCGGCGTCGTGGCTTATGTCGTGTGTTCACCTCATCTCTCGGAGACCGTCGGGGTGGTGACGGACGTCGCGCGGCGGACGGGAGCCGAACTGCTGGACACGCGGGAGTTCTTCCCGGGAGTTCCGGACCTCGGGGAAGGCCCGCACGTCCAGCTCTGGCCCCACCTGCACGGCACCGACGCGATGTTCTGCGCGGTGCTGCGACGCCCTGTGTGAGCGCTCGGGAAGGACGCTAGCGACGGGGTCCGACAGCGAAGGGCCCCGTCGGCGCGCGAAGGGCCGCAACGGCTCCGGAGTTCACTGGTTCGGATGACGGCAGGGGGTGCGCGATGCCCGTCGTCCTGGTGACCGGCATGTCCGGCGCGGGGAAGTCGACGGCGCTGGAAGCGCTGGCACAGCGGGGATATCGCACCGTGGACACCGACTACGGCGACTGGATCGACCGCACCGGCGAACCGCGGTGGCGCGAGGACCTGGTCGACGCCCTGATCGCCGGGCACGAACGGTCGGGAGAGCCGCTGTTCCTCGCCGGCACGGTGGTCAACCAGGCGGGGTTCCGCGCCAGGTTCGACGAGGTCGTGCTGCTCAGCGCACCGATCGCCACCCTCCTCGACCGCGTCGCCACCAGGACGACCAACCCGTTCGGCGGCACGGAGGAGGACCGCGAACGGATCATCGCGGACACCCGCGAGGTCGAGCCGTTGCTGCGCGCGTCGGCCACCGTCGAGATCGACACCCGGCTGCCCCCGGACGTCGTCGCGGACCGCCTGGCGGCGCTCGCCGGGCCGCCACCACGACCTGCCTAGGATCGTCCACATGACACGTGGGCTGCTCGGACTGGTCGCAAGCGGCTGCGGCGGCGTCGAAAGCTGGTTCCGCACCGAACTGGCGCAGCCGGCCAGGGACAGGGGCTGGCAGCTCGCCATCACCTTCACGCCGGCCGTGGCCCCGTGGTTCGAGGAGGCGGGGGAGTTGGAGAAGCTCCAAGCCCTCACCGACCTCCCGATCCGCTGGGAGCCGAGGATGCCGGGCCAGCCCAAGCCCTACCGGACGCCCGACGCGTTCATCTTCGCCCCCGCCAGCGCGAACTCCGTGGCCAAGCTGGCCCTGGGCATCGGCGACAACCAGGCCCTGACCGCGCTGAACGAGGCGATGGGCGTCGAGGGCTGCAAGGTCGTCGTCCTGCCCCAGGCCAACGCGGACAAGCGCCGTCACCCGATGTGGGAGACGCACGTCACGACGCTCACCGAGGCGGGTGTCGTGGTGGTCTCAGACGAGCCTCCCGGCAGGCTGCTCGACCTGCTGGACACCTAGACTTCACCCTTGTGGTCCACACGCCGATGATCGCCCCTAGCATCCTGTCCGCCGACTTCGCGCGCCTCGCCGACGAGCTCGCCGCGGTGCCCACGTCGGACTGGATCCACGTCGACGTCATGGACAACCACTTCGTGCCGAACCTGACGCTCGGCCTGCCGGTGGTGAAGTCGCTGCTCAAGGTGACCGACATCCCGATCGACTGCCACCTGATGATCGAGGACCCGGACCGCTGGGCCATCGGCTACGCGGAGGCGGGCGCCTACAACGTCACCGTGCACGTCGAGGCGGCGAACGACCCGGTCGCGCTGGCCAAGAACCTCAAGGCGGCGGGCAGCAAGGCCGGCCTGAGCATCAAGCCCGGCACCCCGCTGGAGCCGTACGTCGAGGTGCTCAAGCACTACGACACGCTGCTGGTGATGTCGGTGGAGCCCGGCTTCGGCGGCCAGAGCTTCATGGCGGACGTGCTGGACAAGGTCCGCCAGGCCCGCCACCTCGTCGACACCGGGCACCTCAAGCTGCTGGTGGAGATCGACGGCGGCATCAACGCCGACACGATCGAACAGGCCGCGCAGGCCGGGGTGGACTGCTTCGTCGCGGGCTCCGCGGTGTACGACGCCGCCGACCCCGGCAAGGCCGTCGAAGCGCTGCGCGCCCAGGCAGCCGGGGCGAGGTGACTCCCGAGGACGCGATGGCGCTCGCCATCGCGGAGAGCGAACGGGTGCGGGGCACCACCAGCCCCAACCCACCGGTCGGCTGCGTGGTCCTGGACGAGAACGGCGAGGCGGTCGGGTTCGGCGGCACCCAGCCCGTCGGTGGTCCGCACGCCGAGGTCATGGCTCTCAAAGAAGCGGGCACGAAAGCACAGGGCGGCACGGCCGTGGTCACCCTGGAGCCGTGCGCGCACTACGGCCGCACACCGCCGTGCGCCGAAGCGCTCGTCGAGGCGGGCATCAAGCACGTCATCCATGCCGTCAGCGACCCCAACCCGAGGGCCTCGGGCGGCGCTGACCTGCTCGAACGAGCTGGAATCACGGTCGAGAGCGGTCTCCTCGCGCAAGAAGTCAGCCGGGGCCCTCTCAGGGCGTGGCTGCACTACGCGCGCACGGGCCGTCCGCACGTCACGTGGAAGTACGCGGCCTCTCTGGACGGCCGCATCGCCGCGCAGGACGGCACCAGCAGGTGGATCAGCTCAGAAGTCTCCCGCGAGGAGGTCCACGCCCTGCGCGCGAAGCTCGACGCGATCGTCGTCGGCACGAACACGGTCCGGCTGGACGACCCGGCGCTGACCGCCAGGGACGCCGCAGGAATGCCGCTGGCCCGCCAGCCGTTGCCGGTGGTCGTGGGCATGAGCGACCTGCCGGTTGGAGCGAAGCTCCAGCACACCGCGCTACACCTTCGCACGCACGAACCGGACGTCGTGCTGGGCGCTCTCGCGGAGCAGGGGGTGGTCGACGTGCTGCTGGAAGGCGGTCCGACGCTCGCCGGTGCGTTCTGGCGGGCGGGCCGGGTCGACCGCGTGCTCGCCTACGTCGCGCCCGCGCTGCTCGGGGCAGGTCCCGCGGCGGTGCTGGACGCGGGCGTGTCGACCATCACGGACGCTGTCCGGTTGACCGTGGAAGAGTTCACCATGAGCGGACCGGACTTGCGGATCAGCGCGGTTCCGCAAACTTAGGAGGAGCGGTGTTCACCGGGATCGTCGAGGAACTCGGCCACGTCGTAGCGACGGAGGACCTGCCGGACGCGGCGCGGATCCGCATCGCGGGGCCGATCGTGACCAGCGACGCCAAGCACGGCGACTCCATCGCGGTGAACGGCGTCTGCCTCACCGTCGTGGACGTCGAGGACGGCGCGTTCACCGCCGACGTGATGCGCGAGACCCTCAACCGCAGCAGCCTCGCGAAGCTCGCCGAGGGCGACCGGGTCAACCTGGAGCGCGCGGCCGCCGTCGGCCAGCGCCTCGGTGGCCACATCGTGCAGGGCCACGTCGACGGCACGGGCTCGATCCTCGCGCGGGAGAAGGCCGAGCACTGGGAGATGGTCCACATCGGACTCCCTCCGACCCTCGCCCGCTACGTCGTGGAGAAGGGCTCCATCACGGTCGACGGGGTCTCGCTGACGGTCGTGACCGTCTCCGAGGACCAGTTCACCGTCAGCCTGATCCCGACCACCCTCGAACTCACCACGCTCGGGCACCGCAAGCCCGGCGACCCGGTGAACCTGGAGGTCGACGTGCTGGCGAAGTACGTTGAACGACTGGCGATCCCGCACCTGCGGGCCATCGCGGGCGAGGAGGCCCAGTGAGCACCGACTTCGCTGAGATCGAGCGCGCGATCAAGGACATCGCCGCCGGTCGTCCCGTGGTCGTCGTGGACGACGAGGACCGCGAGAACGAGGGCGACCTGATCTTCGCCGCCGAGAAGGCGACGCCCGAGCTGATCGCGTTCATGGTCCGCTACACGTCCGGGTACATCTGCGTGCCGCTGACCGAGGCCGACTGCGAGCGACTCGACCTGCCGCCGATGTTCCACACGAACCAGGACGCGCGCGGCACCGCGTACACCGTGACGGTCGACGCGCGCGAGGGCGTCAGCACCGGCATCTCGGCCGCGGACCGCGCCCGCACCATCCGGTTGCTCGCCGATCCGACCGCGAAGGCCAGCGACTTCAACCGCCCCGGCCACGTGGTGCCGTTGCGCGCCAAGGCCGGTGGCGTGCTGCGTCGTCCCGGGCACACCGAGGCCGCCGTCGACCTGTCGCGCCTGGCCGGGCTCTCGCCCGCCGGTGTGCTCTGCGAGATCGTGTCGCAGAAGGACGAGGGCGACATGGCCCGCCGCGACGAGCTGGAGGTCTTCGCGGCCGACCACGACCTCGCGCTGATCACGATCGCCGACCTCATCGCGTACCGCCGCCGGGTCGAGACCCAGGTCGAACGCGCCGCCGAGGCCCGCATCCCGACCGCGCACGGCGTGTTCACCGCGTTCGGCTACGACAGCCTGCTCGACGGCATCGAGCACGTCGCGATGGTCTACGGCGACATCGGCGACGGCGAGGACGTGCTGGTGCGCGTGCACTCCGAGTGCCTCACCGGTGACGTGCTCGGCTCGCTGCGCTGCGACTGCGGCCCGCAGCTCGACGCGGCGCTGGAAGCCGTTGCGGCACAAGGCCGTGGTGTCGTGCTGTACATGCGCGGTCACGAGGGCCGCGGCATCGGCCTGATGCACAAGCTGCAGGCGTACCAGCTGCAGGACCAGGGCGCGGACACCGTGGACGCGAACCTCGTGCAGGGCCTGCCCGCCGACGCGCGCGACTACGGCACGGGCGCGCAGATCCTCGTGGACCTCGGCATCAAGTCCATGCGGCTGCTGACGAACAACCCGGCCAAGCGCGTCGGACTGGAGGCCGGATACGGTCTGCGCGTGCTCGACCGGGTGCCGCTGCCGATCTCCCCGAACCCGGAGAACCTGCGGTACCTGCGCACCAAGCGTGACCGGATGGGCCACGAACTGACTCAGCTCGAGCAGTACGAGGCCGTTGTTTCCGCTACGGAGGACCAGGAATGAGCGGCGAGGGCCGTCCAGAGCAGACGAAGCTCGACGGCAAGGGCCTGAGCGTCGCCATCGCGGCGACGCGCTGGCACACCAAGATCACCGACCAGCTCGTCGAGCGCGCCCTCAAGGCCGCCGAGGACGCGGGATGCGTCGACACGACGGTCGTGCGCGTGGCGGGAGCGATCGAGCTTCCCGTCGTGGTGCAGGAACTCGCGCGTCACCACGACGCGGTGGTCGCGCTGGGCGTGGTCATCCGCGGCGGCACCCCGCACTTCGAGTACGTGTGCGACTCGGTGACCGACGGGCTCACGCGCGTCGCGCTGGACGAGTCGACGCCCGTCGGCAACGGCGTGCTGACGACGAACACCGAGGAGCAGGCCCTGGCCCGTGCGGGCCTGCCGGACTCGGTGGAGGACAAGGGGTACGAGGCGACCGTCGCCGCGATCGACACGGCGCTGGTGCTGCGCGGCCTGCGCCAGCCCTGGACCGAGCGAGGTTTCGAATGATGACCGCGGAACGGATCGTCCTGCGTCCCAAGAAGATCCGCCGAGTCGCGTGGGCGTGCGCGGTCGGTCTCGTCGCGGTGTTCACGGTCGTCGGCGTGCTGCTGGGCGACACCCCGACCGGTGTGATCTTCCGGACCTCCGACCAGGTCGCCATGATCTTCCTGGGCTTCCTGCTGGCGGGCGGTGTGCTGCTGCTGACCCGTCCGCGCGTCACCGCCGACGCGTCGGGTGTCGACGTGCGCAACGTCGTGACGTCACACCACTACGACTGGAACGACGTGCTGTCGGTCAGCTTCCCGGACGGCGCCGCGTGGGCCCGCCTGGAGCTCCCGGACGACGAGTACGTCTCGATCATGGCGGTGCAGGCGACGGACCGCGAGTACGCCGTGTCGTCCGTGCGCGCGTTGCGTGAACTGCACAAGGCAGCGCGTATTTAGGTCCACTGACCGAGGATCGCGCCCGCGAGCGTGAGACCGACGATGTGGTAGCCCGCCCCGATGGCCGCGAAGGTGATCGGGGCGGGCTTCGTCATGTCGTAGGCACCCGTGACGAACCGGACGGGCAACGCGATGCCGATGCCGACGACGAGCCCGAGCAGCAGGCCTTCCATGATGGTGTCGGTGTGCGACGCGCGGCCGACCATCGCCGTCGTGAGCGTGATGACGAAGCACGTCAGCAGCGGGATCGCGTAGACGACCGCGCCCGGTCTCTCCGGTGGGCTCAGGTCCTGGCCGGACGAGCGCTGGTAGGCCCTGCCGAAGGCGTACTCCGCGTACCACACCATGCCCAGCGCGAAGTACGCGATCGTGGCGACGACGACGGCCGGCCAGTTCAGGTCGCCGAGCACGCTGAGGTTCATGGGATCTCCGCAATGATCAGGGTGACTTGGCATCGCGAAGCGCACGGCCGCCGTTACGAACCCATAGACGGCGAAAGGGCCGCCCACCGGGTGGTGAGCGGCCCTTTCAGCGGTTCGGACTAGCTGCGGACCATCTTGCGCAGCACGTACTGCATGATGCCGCCGTTGCGGTAGTAGTCGGCCTCACCGGGCGTGTCGATGCGGACGACCGCGTCGAACTCGACCTTCGAGCCGTCGGCCTTCGTGGCGGTCACGTGCACCGTCGACGGCGTGGTGCCGTTGTTCAGCTCCGTGAGGCCGGCGAAGTCGAACGTCTCGGTGCCGTCCAGCCCCAGGGACGCGGCGTTCTCGCCGGCCGGGAACTGCAGCGGCACGACGCCCATGCCGATCAGGTTCGAGCGGTGGATGCGCTCGTAGGACTCGGCGATGACGGCGCGGACGCCGAGCAGCGAGGTGCCCTTGGCCGCCCAGTCGCGCGACGAGCCGGAGCCGTACTCCTTGCCCGCCAGCACGACGAGCGGGACGCCCGCCTCGGCGTAGGCGACCGACGCGTCGTAGATCGTCGTCTGCGGGGCGTCGGCCTCCAGGAAGTTGCGGGTGAAGCCGCCCTGGACGTCGTCGAGCAGGAGGTTGCGCAGGCGGATGTTCGCGAACGTGCCGCGGATCATCACCTCGTGGTTGCCGCGGCGGGAGCCGTAGGAGTTGAAGTCCTTGCGCTCCACGCCGTGCTCGGTCAGGTACTTGCCCGCGGGCGAGTCGGCCTTGATCGAACCGGCGGGGGAGATGTGGTCCGTGGTGACCGAGTCGCCCAGCAGCGCGAGGACGCGAGCGCCCGCGATGTCGGTGACCGGCTTCGGCTCCATCTCCATGCCCTCGAAGTACGGGGGCTTGCGCACGTAGGTGGACTCGCTGTCCCACTCGAACGTGTTGCCGGTCGGCGTGGGCAGCGACTGCCAGCGCTCGTCACCGGAGAACACGTTCGTGTAGCCCTTGGTGAAGCCCTCCGCGGAGATCGAGGTCGAGATGACCTCGGCGATCTCGGCCGGCGACGGCCAGATCTCCGACAGGTAGACGGGCTTGCCCTCGGTGTCGGTGCCGAGCGGCTCGGTGGTGATGTCCTTGTCCATCGAACCGGCCAGCGCGTACGCCACGACGAGCGGCGGCGACGCGAGGTAGTTCATCTTGATGTCCGGGTTGATCCGGCCCTCGAAGTTGCGGTTGCCGGACAGCACCGAGACGACCGCGAGGTCGCCTTCCTGCACGCCCGCCGAGATCTCCTCCTGCAGCGGGCCCGAGTTGCCGATGCAGGTGGTGCAGCCGTAGCCGACCAGGTGGAAGCCGAGCTTCTCCAGGTACGGCATGAGGCCGGCGCGCTCGTAGTAGTCCATGACGACCTTCGAGCCCGGCGCCAGGGTCGTCTTGACCCACGGCTTGCGCTCGAGACCGCGCTCGACGGCCTTCTTCGCGAGAAGGGCCGCGCCGAGCATCACGGACGGGTTCGAGGTGTTGGTGCACGACGTGATCGCGGCGATCGCGACGGCGCCGTGGTCCAGCTCGAACTCGTTGCCGTCGACGGTGACCTTGACCGGGTTCGACACGCGGCCGGTGGAGCCCTCGGCGGCGGTCTGGAACACCTTCGGCGCGCCGGAGCCGTTCTCACCCTCGTGGACGGCGACCGGGTCGCTGGCCGGGAACGTCTCGTCGACGGCCTCGTCCACGCCGGACAGCGCCGGGGTGTCGGTGTGCGCGACGTAGGCGCCCAGGGCCTGGCGGAACGCCTCCTTGGCGGAGGTCAGCTCGATGCGGTCCTGCGGGCGCTTCGGGCCGGCGATGGACGGGACGACCGTCGCCAGGTCGAGCTCCAGCGTCTCCGAGTACACGGCCTCGCGGGACGGGTCGTGCCAGAGGCCCTGCTCCTTGGCGTAGGCCTCGACGAGCGCGATCTGCTCCTCGGACCGGCCGGTGAGGCGCAGGTAGTCGATGGTCTCGCCGTCGATCGGGAAGATGCCGACCGTGGAGCCGAACTCCGGCGACATGTTGCCGATGGTGGCGCGGTTCGCGAGCGGCACGGCGCCGACGCCCTCGCCGTAGAACTCGACGAACTTGCCGACGACGCCCTGCTTGCGCAGCATCTCGGTGATCGTGAGCACGAGGTCGGTCGCGGTGGCGCCGGGGGGCAGCTCACCGGAGAGCTTGAAGCCGACGACGCGCGGGATCAGCATGGAGACCGGCTGGCCGAGCATCGCGGCCTCGGCCTCGATGCCGCCGACGCCCCAGCCCAGCACGCCGATGCCGTTGACCATCGTGGTGTGCGAGTCGGTGCCGACCAGCGTGTCCGGGTACGCCTGGCCGTTGCGGACCATGACGACGCGGGCGAGGTGCTCGATGTTGACCTGGTGCACGATGCCGGTGCCGGGCGGGACGACCTTGAACTCGTCGAACGCCGTCTGGCCCCAGCGCAGGAACTGGTAGCGCTCGCGGTTGCGCTCGTACTCGAGGTCGACGTTCAGCTCGAACGCGTCCGGGCGGCCGAAGATGTCGGCGATGACCGAGTGGTCGATCACGAGCTCGGCGGGCGCGAGCGGGTTCACCTTCTCGGCGTCGCCGCCGAGCTGGGTGACGGCCTCGCGCATGGTGGCGAGGTCGACGACGCAGGGGACACCGGTGAAGTCCTGCATCACGACGCGGGCCGGCGTGAACTGGATCTCGGTGCTCGGCTCGGCGGCCGGGTCCCAGTTGGCGAGAGCGCGCACGTGGTCGGCGGTGATGTTCGCGCCGTCCTCGGTCCGCAGCAGGTTCTCCAGCAGGATCTTCAGGCTGAACGGCAGACGCTCGGCGCCCTCCACGGCGCTCAGCCGGAACACCTCGTACGAGGCGTCGCCGACGTTGAGCGTGCCGCGGGCGCCGAAGCTGTCCTTGCTAGCTGGTGCAGTCACGTGCAACTCCATCTGGTGACAGCGCGGTGGTCGGTTCGGGATGGGGAAGAGTCTTCCTCACTGGGTCGACGGCTGCCCCTCGACCCCAAACAGTACGCTTGTCCTGTAAGCCGGTTCAACCCAGGTTGCCCTAAGTCACCGTCACGACGACGGGGAACGCCGAAGCGACGGGCCGCGCCGTCCCGGGTGGCTATCTTGGCGTGGTGCTCCTCGACCAGGTTTCGAAGCGGTACGGGCGTGGGCCCTGGGTGCTGCGCGACCTCACGCTGGAGGTCTCCGGCCTGACCGTGCTGACCGGCGCGAACGGCACCGGCAAGTCCACGTTGCTCAAGATCGCAGCGGGGGTGCTGAGGCCGACGTCCGGCCGCGTCGAGCGGCCTGCATCGGTGGGCTACGTGCCGGAGCGCTTCCCGTCGGACGTGAGGATGTCCGCCTCGTCGTACCTCGCGCACATGGGGCGGGTGCGGCGTGCCGGGGCGAACGACGTGCTGGAACGGCTGGGGTTCGTCGGCTCGATGACGGCGCCGATGTCGGAGCTGTCCAAGGGCAACGCGCAGAAGGTCGCGCTGGCGCAGGCGTTCCTCGCCACCGACGTGCTGGTGCTCGACGAGCCGTGGACCGGGCTCGACCCCGGGGCCGCGGAGCAACTCGTGGCGTTGCTGGAGGGGCGGACGGCGCTGGTGTCCGACCACGAGGGACACCTCGCGTCGGCCACGCGCGTCGACCTCGCCGGTGGGCACGTGACGATCGACCTCAGCCGGGTGGCGGCCGTGGACGTGCTGGAAGCGCTGGAAGGGGTGCGGTCCGTGCAGACGCGCGGGTCGTCGGTGCGCGTGGTGGTGGCGCCGGACCGCAGCGACCAGGTGCTCGCCGAGGCGTTGCGGCTCGGGTGCTCGGTGCGGAGCGTGCGATGACCTCCCTCGTTCGCTACCTCGCGGCCGACGTCCTTCGCGGGCAACGGTATTTGGCGCCCCTGCTGGTGTTCCTCGGTGTCATGGGGATGTTGTTCTCCTCGGACGCCGGGCAGCCGCTGGAGGCGTACTCGGGTTCGTCGGCGTTGCTGTACCCCATCTCGGCCTGGGTGGCCGTGGTGGTGGCGACGTCCGAGGACGTGGTGCGGCGCGAGATCACGGTCGTGTCCGCCGGTGGGTGGGCTCGCGTTCTGACCGCCTCGGCGCTGGTCGCGGTGCTGTTCTCGCTGGTGCTGGCGGTGCTGGCGTCGGTGTGGCCGGTGGTGACGAACCCGCACCCGTACACGGCGGGCGAATTTTTTGTCGGACTCGCCGCGCATACTGGGTGTGCGTTGCTCGGCGTCGGTGTGGGCCTGCTGTTCGCCCGTCCCGTTCTCGACTCCGTCGGGCGCACCGTCCTGGCGGTGTTCTCGGTGGTGGTGCTGACCTACCCGCTCGGCCGGGTCACCCCGCTCGGGTGGGTGCTCGACGCCCTGGGCCACAACAGGGTGTCGCCGTCCCTGCTGGGGGCGGTGGCGGCAGGAGCCGTGCTCGTCGCGGGCGCGGTGGTGGCCGGGGTGCGGCGGGCCTGATGCGTGTCGACGTGCTCGGGCCGCTGCGGGTCGTGGCCGCGGACGGCGCACCGGTCGAGGTGCGCGGCAAGCGCCTGCGCTGGTTGCTGATCCGGCTGGCGGTGGAACCTGGATCCGTCGTCGCGCCGGAGCGGCTGATCGCCGACCTGTGGCCGGACGAGCCACCGGTCGACGGTGCCGCGGCGTTGCAGTCGCTGGTGTCGCGGCTGCGGCGGGTGCTCGGTGCGGCGGTGGTCTCGTCGCACGCGTCGGGCTACCGGCTGGAGGCGTCGACCGACGTCGAGGAGTTCACGCGCACCCGCGACGCGGCCCTGTGGCGCGGGGCGGCGTTCGAGGACGCGCCCTTCGCGGTGGACGAGGCCGTGCGGCTGGCGTTGCTGCGCGACGACCTGGCGGGGCTGGAGGCGCTGGCGGCCGCGCACCCGTTGCGCGAGGACGTCCAGGCCCGGCTGATGCTGGCGCTGAACGCCGCCGGACGGCGGTCGGACGCGCTGGCGGTGTTCGCGCGCGTGCGTTCGGCCCTGGCCGACGAGCTGGGCGTGGACCCCGGTGAGGCGCTGGCGGCCGCCCACCTGGCGGTGCTGCGCGACCGCGTCGCGCGCGGCAACCTGCCGGCCGCGGTCGGGTCGTTCGTCGGGCGCGACGGCGACCTGGCGGTGCTGGCGGAGCTGGTGCGGCACAACCGGTTGGTGACGCTGACCGGCTTCGGAGGCGTGGGCAAGACACGTCTCGCGCTGACGCACGCCTCGACCCTGCCGCAGGCGTGGTTCGTCGAGCTGGACTCGGCGGCCGACCCGCTCGCGGCGCTGGACACCGCCCTGGGGCCGAACCCGTTGGCGGCGCCCATGTTCTCCCGGCTCAGGGCGTCGCTGGTGGTGCTCGACAACTGCGAGCACGTGGTGGACGCGGCCGCCGCGTTGTGCGTCCGGCTGCTGGCCGAGGCGCCGGACGCGCGCGTGCTGGCGACGTCGCGCGAGCCGCTGGGGATCCCCGGCGAGGTCGTGCACGCGGTGGCGCCGCTCGACCTCGACCACGCCGTGCGGTTGTTCTCGGCGCGCGTCGGGACGGCGTTCGACGCCGACGTCGTGCGGCGGGTTTGTGCTGCCCTGGACGGGATCCCGCTGGCGCTGGAGCTCGCGGCCGCACGGGCGCGCTCGTTGTCGGCGGCACAGCTCGAGTCGCGTGTGGACAGCCGCCTGCGGTTGCTGGACCGCGGCGCGCGGACCGGGCCGGTGCGGCACCGCACGTTGCGGGCGGTGATCGACTGGAGCTGGGAGCTGCTCGACGACGCCGAGCGGGCACTGCTGGCGCGGCTGGCGGTGTTCGTGGGCGGGGCGACCGCCGAGGCGGTGCACGAGGTGTGCGGTGCCGGAGACCTGTGGGACACCGAGGACCTGCTGGCCGCGCTCGTCGAGAAGTCCCTCGTCGTGCGCGCGGGCGAGCGGTACCGGTTGCTGGAGACCGTGCGCGAGTACGCGTTGGAGCAGAACGCCGCCGACCCCGCGCGGCATGCCGCCTACTACGTGGCACTGGCGGAGCGGCACGAGCCGTTGCTGAGAGGGGCGGGGCAGCTGGAGGCGTTGAAGGTCTTCGACGCCGAGCGCGCCAACCTGGACGCGGCGATGGCATGGGCGGTGCGCGACGACCTCGCCACGGCACGTCGGATGATGGCCGCCCGGACGTGGCACTGGCTGGTGATGACCAAGCGGTTCGAGGAGATCCACCGCTGGGCGTTGCAGATTCCCGCCGATCCGCTGTCGGAGGCGGTGGCGGCGTTCGGCACGGCCGACGTCATCACCGCGTTGCGGCGGTTGTGGGAGGAGGACCTGACGACGGCCGTGTGCGCGTTGATGCTCACCAGCGGTCACGTGTGGGGTGACGCCGACCTGGGGGAGCGGCTCGGGGCGCTGGCCGAGCGGATGGAGCGGTCGCCCGACGGGTGGATGAGGGCGTTCTCGGCGCTGGTGCGCGGGCTGGTGGCCGGGGAGTTCAGCGAGGGCGCGGCGCCGCGGGCCGAGGCGCAGTACCGGCTCGCCCTCGACGGGTTCCGGGCCGCGGGCGACCGGTGGGCCGTCGTGTTCTGCCTGTCGTGCCTGGTCATGGTGCTGATCAACCGCGGCGCGTTCGCCGAGGGGTTCCAGGCGGTGTCCGAGGCCCGGCAGGTCGCGGCGGAGCTGGGCGAGCCCGAGTCGATGCTCGTGCCGATGTCGGTGCTGGTGCAGGCGGCGCGGCTGAAGATCCGGACCGGCGACCTCGCCGGGGCCCGGGACGATCTCGCGCGGGTGCCGTGGTCGCCGTCCGACCTGGACCGGGGGCGGATCGCGCAGGCGCACGGCGAGATCGCCTACTGGAGCGGTGACTTCGAGGACGCCGTGCGGCTCTACCGGCAGGCGCTCGACGCCACGGTGGACTCGCCGGCCAGCCAGTTCCGGGCGAACGTGCACGCGGGGCTCGGGCTGGCGCTCACGCGGCTCGGTCACCTCGACGCGGCGGGCGAGGAGCACGGGAAGGCGCGCGAGGCCATCAGCAGGAGCGCGGACGGGCCTGCCCGCGCGACGGTGCTCGAGTGGTACGCGGACTGGCTGCTCGCCCAGGGCGATCCCGGCGGCGCGGGCGGCGCCCTGGACGAGGCGGAACGGCTACGCGGCGGTCCGAGCGGCGACCCGGCGGTGGTGCAGCTGCGTGACCGGGTTCGCGCCGAAGTAGGCGTCGATCGCTGACCGGCCGATCGCGGCGACGTACCCGTCCGGGCGCACGAGCACCGGGCCGTCCGGGAGGTCCAGCGTCACGAAGTCGGGTCCGCGCAGCAGGTCGAAGATCCTGCCCTGCTCGGTGGTGCCGTCCGGCATCCGGTCGCCCGCCTGCAGCCCCTCGCCCTCGGTGGTCCGGTACGACAGCGACAGCTGCAGGGTCTCGTCGTCGCGCTTCTGGAACCGGTCGCCGGACGTCATGAGCGCGGTCGTCATGCCGAGCAGCCACTGGGCGACCGGCTTGCGCTCGGACTCGTAGGTGTCGAGCAGCGTCTCCATGCCGAGCTTCCACCCCAGGTTGTAGGCGTCCTGGATGCCGGTGTTCATGCCCTGGGCGCCGGCGGGGGAGTGCACGTGCGCGGCGTCGCCCGCGAGGAACACCCTGCCGACGCGGAACCTGTCCACCATCCTGATGTTGGTGCGGTACAACGACGTCCACGTCGCGTCGTGCACGACGACGTCGTCCAGGCCGGTGCGCTCGCGGACGATCTGCCGGTACAGGTCCAGCGACGGCTCGCCGTCACCGCTCGCCTGGAACTGGAAAAGGTCGGTGTCCGGCAACGGGCACAGGGCGAGCCACCGGTCGGCGCGGCCGCCCCACTGGTGCCAGTGGTCGCGGTCCAGGCCGGAGATCCGCAGGTCGCCGACGAGCATCCGCATGTCCTCGTGCGTCTCCCCGACGAACGGGACGCCGAGTTCCTTGCGCACGAACGACTTCCCGCCATCGCACCCGACGAGGTACCGGGCGCGGACGGTCTCCGTGCCGACGACGGCCGTCACGCCCGACTCGTCCTGCGTGAACGAGGTCAGCGGCATCCCGTACTCGACGGGCTGGGGCAGCGCGTCCCGCAGGACCTGCTCGACCCGGAACTGGGCGATGAGCAGGGTGGCCGCGTACGGGCGTTCCTCGGTGGGGTGACGGCCCTCGTGCACGTTCCACTCGCGCAGCACCTCGCGGCCGTCGTAGGCGCGCATCGTCATATGGAACCGGCCGGCCGCCAGCACGGGCTCGATCACGCCCAGGTCGTGGAAGACCTCCATGCTGCGCGGCTGCAGGCCCTTGCCGCGGGAGCCCGCGAACGGCGCGGGCGCGGCGTCGACGACGCGGAACGGGACGCCGCGGCGGGCGAGGTCGAGGGCGAGGGTGAGTCCGGTCGGGCCGGCGCCGATGATCAGAACCTGTGTGTCCATGACGGCAACACTCGGCCCACGAACTGCCACGGCCCTGTCACCGCGCTGTTGCGGGTGACAGGGCCGTGGCGGACCTGCGGGAACTTACTTCTTGAGGAGCTCGATCAGCGCGTCGACGTCCTTGGGCTCGAAGCCGCGGAACAGCGAGAGCGCGAGCTCGTAGTAGGAGCGGACCGGGCTGACGTACCACTTGCCGTCGACCTCGGTGGACACCACGCCGACACCGGTCTTCATGACCGACGACGCCACCCGGCCGATGATCTCGATCGCCTCGGTGGGGATGTTCTTGCCGCCCTGCTGCTTGACCAGCTGCGTGATCTCGTCGGCGCACAGCTTCTGGTTGCCCTGGCCGGGCACCTCGGCCGAGTAGCAGTCACCCTCGCGGGTGATCGTCACGGTCTCGCCCTCGGCGGTGATCGACAGCTTCTTGACCGTGACCTGCTTGCCGCCGGCGACGTCCTTGACGTCGGTCTCCAGCGCGTTCAGCTTGGCGCCGGTCGGCTTGGTCGTGCCGGCCTCCTTGACCAGCAGCGGGCCGAGGTCCTGCAGCACGCCGGCCTCGTCGGGCGGCAGCAGCGCGATGACCTTCTCCAGGTCGGCGTCGAGCGCGGCGTTCACCATCTGCTTCGCCGCGTCCTCGGCCGAGCTCGCGCCCTGCGCCGCGATGCCCTGCGACGGCCACTTCTGCTTCTCCTCCTCCAGGACCGCGTTGGCGATCGTGTAGAAGGCGCTCGGGTACCACTTGTCGCCGACCTTGATCGAGGCGATGCCGATCGGCGTGCCGCGCTTCTTGACCTCGGCGGTGATGTCGACGGTCTCGGACTTCGAGGTCGTGGTCTTGAACTCGGTGCCGAGCGCGTCCACGAGCTTGTCGGTCAGCGGGATCTTCGACGCGTCCGAGGTGATCGTGATCTTGCCCTCGACCAGCTTGTTGATGGTGAGGTGATCGTTGATCTTCTCGGCGGCGGCCTCGTCGAACTTGATGTTCTCGCTCTTGAACTCGACGCCGGTCAGCTTGTTTGGGTCGGCGTCGGGCTTGAGGATCTCGAGGCGCTTCATCTCCTTCGTCATCGACTCCATGTAGTCCTTCGACAACGCGGCCTCCGCCGGTGCCAAGGACGCCATGATGCCGACGACGTCACCACTGCCGAGCTGCTCGATGAGGTTCTTGGCCGCGACCTCCGGCGTGTCCTGACCCGCGTTCGCCGCCGGGTCGGACTTCTGCAGGGCGAAGAACGTGACACCGCCACCGATCAGCAGCAGCACCGCGACGACGGCCGTGACGACCAGACCGGTGCGCTTCTTCTTCGGCGGCTCGCCACCCATCGGCGCGTAGCCGTACGGCTGCTGCTCGAAGCCCTGCTGCGGGAAACCCTGCTGGGGAAAGCCCTGCGGGCCCGTCTGCGGGAAACCCTGCTGCGGGAAGCCCTGCGGTCCGGTCTGCGGGTATCCGCCCTGCTGAGGGTAGCCGCCCTGCTGGGGCTGCTGCGGGTAGCCACCCGGCTGCTGCGGCTGCTGCGGGTAGCCGCCCTGCTGGGGCTGCTGCCCGTACGGGTTGTTCTGCGGCTGCCACTGGCCACCGCCACCACCTGGGTAGCTCACGGGTTCCCTCCTGAGGTTCTCACTGCGCTGCGCCTGGTAGAGGTGAGCACCGTGATCGCCCCCACGATCGTCAGTACGGCACCGGCAAGTGTCGTGGCCGGTCCAGCTGTGCTGATGCCGACCAATGAACCCTTGCTGTCCCCTTGGACTGTGGCCAGTAGGGCCACGGTTCCACTGATCGTGCCAAAGAGGAGGCCGATGCATGAGGCAAACCGTGGAAAACGGACCACGTAGAGAGCAATCGCCACCATGGCCAGCGGCGTTAGCCCCACCCAGACCGACGTGACGAGGGTCCCCGCCACCCCGTCCAACCCGGCGAAACCACGCAGGGAGAGCACTTCGTAACTGTCCCTCGTGGTCGATCCGGACTTCAGCCAGGGCAGGAAAGTCCCGGCGATGGTGGTGACCAAGCCCACTGCCGCGATCGCGGCTCCCACAGCGCTGCGCACCCGGATAGTGTGAACCGATGGCCTCCCAGGCGTGCACAGCGGCACGCGCGCTGGTCGCGTCCGCCCACCGGATCACGGTGCTGACCGGCGCCGGGGTCTCCACGGACTCGGGCATCCCGGACTACCGCGACCCCGACGCGCTGTGGACGCGGGACGCGGACGCCGGGCGCGGCTCGTCGCTGGAGGTCTACGCCTCCGATCCCGTGGCGCGCAGGCTTTCCTGGCACACGAAACTGACCAGTCCCGTGTGGACCGCCCAGCCGAACGCCGCGCACAGGGCGCTGGTGGAACTGGAACGGTCCGGGCGGTTGCGCACCGTGATCACGCAGAACATCGACGGCCTGCACCAGAAGGCGGGCTCCGACCCCCACCGCGTGCTGGAGGTCCACGGCACGCTGCACACGACCGTGTGCCTCGGCTGCGGCGCCACCGGCCCGATGAGGGACGCGCTCAAGCGCGTGGCCGAGGGCGAGGAGGACCCGGACTGCCTGCGCTGCCGGGGGATCCTCAAGTCCGCCACGATCTCGTTCGGGCAGCACCTCGACGCCGAGGTGCTGCGCCGCGCCCGCCTCGCCGCCCTGGACTGCGACGTGCTGCTGGTGGCGGGGACGTCGCTCTCGGTGCAGCCCGCCGCGGGACTCGTGCCGCTGGCCGCCCGAGCGGGTGCCGAGGTCATCATCTGCAACGCCGAACCGACGCCGTACGACGACGTGGCGACCGTCGTGCTGCACGAACCCGTCGGTGACGTGCTCCCCGACCTCAGCTCCGTTCCTCCATCCGGGGGAGGGACGTTCTCGTCCTGGGGAGATCCGAGCACCTGGTCGTAGTGTCGGTCCATGCGCGTACCGCTGATCACCACGGACTTCCTGGACCGGGCGTCGTTCGCGTTCGCGGCGACCACGGCGACGATCGACGAGCCGGACCAGCCCGCGAAGCCGGTCGCGACGACGACGTACGCGGAGATGGCCACCCGCGTGCGCGCGTGGCAGGCGGGCTTCGACGCGCTGGGCGTCGGTGAGGGCGAACGGGTCGCCGTCGTCAGCCACAACTCCGCGCGGATGCTCGAGCTGCTGCACGCGCTGCCCGGCAGCGGGCGGGTCTGCGTGCCGGTGAACTTCCGCCTGCGCCCCGACGAGGTGAAGTACATCGTCGAGCACAGCGGCGCGTCGGCGTTGTTCGTCGACCCGGAGCTGCAACTGGACGACGTCGTGGCGCGCCACCGGTTCACTCTCGGCGAGGAGTCGGAGTCGCTGCTTCGGTTCGATGTGGAGCCACGGCCGTGGAGCGCGCCCTCGGAGGATGCGACCGCGACCATCAACTACACGTCCGGGACGACGGCGCGGCCCAAGGGCGTGCAGCTGACGCACCGCAACATCTGGCTCAACGCCGTCACGTTCGCCATGCACACACGTGCGTGGGAGGGCGACGTCTACATGCACGTGCTGCCGATGTTCCACTGCAACGGCTGGGGGATGCCGTTCGGGCTCACGGGCCTCGGCGTGCCCCAGGTGGTGCTGCGCAAGGTGGACGGTGCCGAGATCCTGCGCCGTGTGCGCGACCACGGCGTCACGCTCATGTGCGGCGCACCGGCCGTGTGGAACGCGGTGCTGGACGCCGCGCAGACGTGGGATGGCGAGATCCCCGGCCGTGACCGCGTGCGGATCGTGTGCGCGGGCGCGCCGCCTCCGTCGCGCACGATCCAGCGCGTCACCGAGGAGCTCGGCTGGGAGTTCCTGCAGATCTACGGCCTGACCGAGACGGCGCCGCTGCTCACCTTCAACCGCGCCCAGCCGGGGCCGGAGGGAGAGGAGAAGGCCAAGCTGCAGTCACGGGCGGGCGCGCCGGCGCTCGGCGCCCAGCTGAAGATCTCCGACACGGGCGAGGTGCTCGCGCGCTCGAACGTGGTCATGGAGGGCTACTGGGACAACCCGGAGTCCACGGCGGACGCCCTCGAGGACGGCTGGTTCCACACCGGCGACGGCGGCCACTTCGACGAGCAGGGCTACCTGACGATCTCGGACCGCAAGAAGGACGTGATCATCACCGGTGGCGAGAACGTCTCGTCCATCGAGGTCGAGGACTGCCTGTTCTCGCACCCGGCCGTCGCCGAGGTCGCGGTGATCGGAGTGCCCCACGAGAAGTGGGGTGAAACGATCAAGGCGCTCGTCGTGCTCTCCGGCGAGGCGACCGAGGCCGAGCTGATCGCGCACTGCAAGGAGAAGCTCGCCGGGTACAAGGCGCCGACGTCGATCGAGTTCCGCGACTCGATCCCGCGCACGGCGACCGGCAAGATCCAGAAGTTCAAGCTGCGCGAGCCGTACTGGGCGGGCCGGGACCGAGGAGTCAACTGACCCCGACGGTCGTGCGCAGCGCGCGCACCGCATCAGGCAGGAGATCGCGCAACGTCCGGGTCTCGCCTGGCCGTGTCCACTGCTGGAACGCCGCCTGCTGCGCGAGCATGGCGGCGCCGGCGGCGAGGAACGCCGTCGCGGGATCGCACCCGCGCGCGGTGAGCGCGGCCGCGACGGACTCGGTGAGCACGGCGTTCTTGCCGAGCTCGCGCTCCTGCAACTCGCGGTTGGCCGCGATCACGGCATAACGGCGCACCACGACGGCACGGCGGCTCTCAAGCAGCTTGTCGGCGACGACCTCGAACGCGTGCATGACGGCGTCCAGTGGCTCCAGGTCGTGGTCGGCGGCCTCGATCTCGCCGACGATCTCCTGCCGGAGCTTCGAGCTCATCTCGAACAACACCTCCCGCTTGTCCGGGAAGTGGTTGAAGAACGTGCGCTGGGTGAGTTCTGCCCGCTGGGCGATCTCGGCGACGGTCGTGCGCTCGAAACCCTGCTCGTCGAACAGGTCCAGGGCGGCGGCCTGCAGGCGCTCGACTGCGTCCGGTTTCCATCGCGGCATGCCGGAGAGCCTACTGATTGCACGATGTGCAGTCACCGGTCTAGGGTGATTGCACAAGCTGAAATCACCTTCAGGAGGTCCCGTCGTGGCCGCTGTGTCGATCGTCCGCCCCGGTGAGGGCGAGCTCATCTCCCACGGACCGTCGTCGATCCGGATCCTCGAGGACGGCGGCAACACCGCTCACCGCCTGGGATTCGCCGAACTGGTCATCCCCCCGCACACCCCCGGTCCACCCCAGCACCGCCACGCGCAGCACGACGAGGGCTTCTACGTCCTGTCGGGCACCGTGCGGTTCACCGTGGGGCAGGACGAGCACGACGCCGAAGCCGGCACGTGGGTCCTGGTCCCGCCGGGCGCACCGCACACCTTCGCCAACCGCGGTGACGACCCGGTGGTCATGCTGAACACCTTCACGCCGGACCTGTACGTGCAGTACTTCCGCGACCTCAAGGCCATGGTCGAGTCCGGTCAGCCGATGAACCGCGAGACCATGACGCCGATCTGGGAGAAGTACGCCACCGAACCGTCCACCGAGTTCGCGCCGTAGACGCGATCCGGCGTTCGTCCATACCGGCGACACGCCAGCACTCCGATCGTCCCAAAAGGACCACCGACCGTGTTCCACTGTGACACGTGTGGTTGACGGTGCGTGAGTTCCAGATGCGCCGGATGAGTCTGATTGGTCTAATTCGGTCGGAGGTGATGCCCCGTGTTGACACGACTCTCCGCCGTGGTGGTGTTGATGACGGCCGTCCTCACGGGGACGGCCGCCGCCGTGCCGCCGCCTCCGCCGAACCCCAGTGACGCGGAGATCTCGGCGTCCCGCGCCGAGGCGGACGCGAAGGCGGCCCGCGTCGGCGAGCTGACCGGCAGGCTCACGCAGGCCGAGTCGCGCCTGCAGGAGTTGATGGACGAGGTCTCGTACAAGCGCGAGCTCGCGAACAAGGCCCGCGTCGACCTGGAGACCGCGATCTCCGAGGCCGAGGCCGCCCGTCGCGACGCCGCGAACGCGCGGGTCGAGGCCGACGCGGCCACCGCCGCCGTCGAGAAGAGCCGCAAGGAGCTGGACGACTTCGCCGCCGCCTCCTACGCGCAGGGCACCACGGTCGGGTCGTTCTCCGCCTACATCGGCGCCAAGTCGCCGGAGGACCTGCTGGCCCGCGCCCAGATGCTGGAGGCGGTGTCGGCGTCCAGCCTGAACCGGCTCGACCAGGTCACCCGTGACCAGGGCACCGCCGCGAACCTCGACGCCGCCGCCCGCGCCGCGCTGAAGAAGGCCGAGGACAAGCAGGCCGCCGCGGACGAGGCCAAGAAGGTCGCCGAGCAGGCCCAGCAGGCCGCAGTGGAGGCGCACTCGGCGCAGGCCGCGGCGACCGAGGCGCTGCAGTCCGACAAGGACGCCGTCGAACGCGAGCTGGCCGCGGCCCGCAGTGCGGTGGGCGGGCTCGAGGCCCAGCGCCAGCAGTACGACCAGTGGACCGAGGCCAAGAGGCGCGAGGACGAGGAGAACGCCCGGCGCGCCGCCGCGGCCGCTGCCGCCGCGGCTCCCAAGCCGCAGGCCCAGGCACCCCGCCCGGTCGCGTCGGCGCCCGCGCCGTCCGGCAACCGCGTGCAGACCGTGATCAACCGGGCGCTGGCCCAGCGCGGTGTCATCTACGCCTGGGGTGGCGGCAACTACAACGGCCCGACCTACGGTGTGCGCGACGGCGGCGTGGCCGACTCGTTCGGCGACTACCGCAAGATCGGCTTCGACTGTTCGGGCCTGATGATGTACGCCTTCGCCGGTGCCGGCGTGTACCTGCCGCACTACAGCGGCTACCAGTACAACTCCGGCCGCAAGGTGCCGCTGTCGCAGATGGCCCCCGGTGACATGATCTTCTGGGGACCGGGCGGTGGCACGCACGTGGCGCTGTACCTGGGCGGCGGGATGATGGTGGAAGCGCCGCATTCCGGTGCCGTGGTGCGGATTTCGCCTGTGCGGTACGGCGGCATCATGCCGTACGTGACGCGGATGCTGTGAGACTTCAGAGGTCGCGTGCCCAGAGTTGGCCGGTCACGTCGTGGCCGAAGCTGTGCTGGGGCGTCTCCTCGACGAGCTCGAACCCGTGCGCCTCGTAGATCTTCCGGGCTGACGCGAGGCCGGCGACCGTCCACAACACCATGCGTTCGTAGCCGGCCTTCTGCGCGAACTCGACGCACGTGCTGACGAGCTTGTTGCCCGCGCCGTGCCCCCGTGCGTCCGGGTGCACGAGCAGTACGCGCAGCTTCGCGGTCGTGTCGTCCTCACGAACGCAGAGCACGCATCCGACGCGTTGGCCGTCGAGGTCGGCGATCCACGCACCCTCTCTCGCGGGGTCGTGCTCTGTCGCGAAATCGCCGACGATCTTGGCGACCAGTGCCTCGAACGAGGTGTCCCAGTCGAACTCGGACGCGTAGAGCTCGCCGTGCGCCTGGACCACCCAGCCCAGGTCACCGGGCCGGCCGAGGGGGCGGATCTGCATGGTGTCCTCCACTGACACGAGTGTTTCAGTAATGCGAGAATAGCGCCATGCCGTCCGCCCGCGAGACCGAACTCCTCGAAGCCGCCTACCGGTACGTGCTCACCCACGGCCTGGCCGACGTGTCGCTGCGGCCGCTGGCAGCGGCCATCGGATCGAGCACGCGCGTGCTGCTCTACCTGTTCGGCAGCAAGGAAGGCCTGGTCAGGGCGTTGCTGGCGCGGGCGCGCGCCGACGAACTGGCGTTGCTCGGCGACATCGGCACCGGGCCCGGAGTGGTGGCGCGGCTGTGGGACTGGCTGTCGGCGCCGGCGCATCGGCCGTTGCTCACGTTGTGGCTGGAGGCCTACGCACGCTCTCTCGTGGAGCCGGACGGACCGTGGGCGGGGTTCGCGCGCGCGACCGTGGCGGACTGGCTGGAGGTGCTGAAAGCCGGGCAGCCCGAGGAGGTGCGCGAGACCGCTGCCGGGCTGGTGTCGCGCACGCGGGAGCTCGCGGTGCTGCGGGGCGCGTTGCTCGACCTGCTCGCGACCGGGGACGGCGAGCGCGTCACCGCGGCGCTGAGGGCTAGTTTGTCGCCGTGAAGATCGTGATTTTCGGTGCGTCCGGCATGGTGGGCCAGGGCGCGTTGTGCGAGGCCCTGCTCGACGCCGAGGTGGACTCGGTGGTGACGGTGGGGCGTTCGCCGTCGGCCGCGACCGACCCGAAGCTGCGGCACGTGGTGCACGCCGACTTCGGTGACCTGTCGGCGATCGCGGCGGAACTGGCCGACGCCGACGCGTGCTTCTACTGCATGGGCGTGACGTCCGCGGGTCTCACCGAGGCCGAGTACACGCCCGTGACGCACGATTACGCGCTTGAGGCGGCACGGGTCGTCGGCGGCACCTATGTGTACGTGTCGGGTGAGGGTGCCGATGCCGACAGCAAGACGATGTGGGCGCGGGTCAAGGGACGCACGGAGAACGAGTTGCTGGCGCTCGACCGGCCGGTGTTCGTGGTGCGACCCGGTTTCATCCAGCCGCTGCACGGGATCACGTCGCGCACCCGCATCTACCGCTACCTCTACTCGTGGTCCTCGTGGCTCTTCCCGGTGCTGCGCAGGGTGGCGCCGAAGATGGTCACGACCACCGAACTGCTCGGCCGCTCGATGGTGGCGTTGGCCAAGGGCGCGCACGCCGACCGGGTGCTGCGCAGCGACGAGATCAACCGGGTGGCGGGATGACGCTCGACGAGGCGATCCGCGCCTACCAGGAGGACGGCTACGAGGTCACGCACGTCGTCGAGTCCGTGTGCGGTGGGTGCGGCGGGAAGTCGTTCACGGTGCAGATGACCGAGGACCAGGCCGTGCGCAGGACTTGTCTCGCGTGCGGCCTCGCGGAGTTCATCGGCGACTCCGACGAGCACTGGGACGAAGACGACGCGGAGGAGTGCGAGTGCACGTGCGGCGGCGAGGAGTTCGCCGCCGCGCTCGGGTCGTCGTGCCTGCCGGACGGCGAGGTGCGCTGGCTGACCGTCGGCCTGCGGTGCCTGGAGTGCGGGCTGGCCGGCGTCTACGAGGACTGGAAGATCGACTACCTGCCGAGCAGGCACCTCGTCACGCGGGCTTGAAGGCGTCCTCGGTCTTCACGACGCCCGCGGTGCGGCCCGGCGCCGTGTGGTTCTCCCAGTACAGGTTCGTGTGCGCGATGACCTTGTCCGGCGTGGGCGCGCCCCACTCCGACAGGTCCTCGGTGGTGTGCGCGTCGCTCACGAGCCTGGCATCGTAGCCGCGCACGATGGCGCCGTGCAGGGTCGAGCGGATGCACTCGTCGGTCTGCGCGCCGGACACCACGAGACTGCCGATTCCCTTGCCCGCCAGCACTTCCTCGAGGTCGGTCGCCTCGAACGAGTCGGCGAAGGTCTTGTGCACCACCGGTTCCCCGTCGGCGAGCTTCAGCTCCGGCACGAACTGCCAGCCGTCGGACTCCTTCGGCATGTGCTCGGGGTTGCTGTGCTGCACCCAGACGACGTCGACGCCGGCCGCGCGCGCCTTGTCGACGAGGGTGGCGACGTTGGCGACGACCTCGTCGCGGTTGTGGGCGTGGTTCACCACGCCGTTCTGCACGTCGATCACGAGCAACGCGGTGTTGGGGCGGTTCGCCAGAGTGGTCACGCGGCCCAGCTTAGGCCGCTCGCGGTGGCGTGCAAGGGTGTTCCGTCGACTGTGGACGGCCGCACGCGTGCGGCTCAGCGCGAACGCAGCCGGCGCAGCATGCGGGCGTCCTCGAAGCCGACGTTGCGGGCGGCGGACTCGACCGTGGCGCCTTGACCGATCAGGTGTTCGGCCCGTTCGACGCGCAACGCCTGCTGGTACTTCAACGGCGTCATGCCCGTCGCACGACCGAACAACCGCGTCACGGTCCGTTCGCTGCAACCGGCGTGCACGGCGAGTTCGGCCAGTGAGAGGCGGTCGCTGAGCCGTGACTCGATCACGTCCTGGATGCGGTGCACCGTCTCGTTGATGTGCGAGCGGTGCCGCAGCAGCACACTCGACTGCTGGTCGTCGCCGTTCCTGCGCGCGTAGACGACCATCGTGCGTGCGATCGCGGCGGCGACAGCGGGGCCATGGCGCACGGCGACGAGGTGCAGCGCGAGGTCGATGCCGCTCGCGATGCCTGCGGACGTCACCACCCTGTTGTCCTCCACGAACAAGACGTCGTGCACGACCTGTGCGGCGGGGTAGCGCCGTTCGAGCTCTTCCTGCAACTCGTGGTGCGTGGTGCATCGGCGTCCGTCGAGCAAACCGGCTCGCCCCAACGCATCCGCGCCCGCACACACACTCGCGACTGTGCCGCCGTTGTCGTGATGTGCGCGCACCCAGGCCAACGCGCGGTCGCTCAGGTGGCCGGTGCCCACGATCTTCGGCGACCGCCATCCCGGCACGAACACGAGATCGTCGACATCGAGAGAGGGCAGGTCCGTCGACGCGCCCAGCGGCACGCCCTGATGACTGCGCACGGTCTCGGTGTCGCCCATGTACGACAGCGCGTACCCGCCCACGAGGTCGGCCGCGCTGGAGAACACCTGCGCCGGCCCCGCGAGGTCGAGCAGGTGCACTCCCGGTACGAGCAGGAAGACGACTCTGGTCACGATCCGGTCAGCGTAGCGACATCCGAGATCCGTGCGAAACGACCGGCCAGCACGTACTCCGTCCGCTCGATGACCTCCTCGACGCCCAGCACCTTCCCGGTGCGCCAGTGCGGCAACGGCATGGTGGCGGTCGCGTCGGTCACGAACGTCATGTCGAAACCGAGGTCCGACCCGACCCGCGTGGTCGTCTCGCAGCACTGTTCCGTGCGGATGCCGCTGATCAGCAGCTCCCGCACACCGCGCTGGGTGAGCGTCTGCTGCAGGTTCGTCGTGGTGAACGCGTTGTGCGCGGTCTTGGTCAGGACGGGCTCGTCGTCGAGCGGCTTGAGCCCGTCCATCAGCCGCACGTGCCCGAGCGCGGGGTCGAACACGTCGCCGGAGCCGGGCTCGGAGTGCAGGACCCACACCACCAGGTCACCGGCGTCGCGGGTGAGGTCGACGAGCCGGTTCACCTTGCCGACCACGTCGGGGTCGGACACCTCGGCCCAGTTCGGGCGCTGCCGGAACGACTCCTGCACGTCGATGACGATCAATGCTCGCTTCATGCCTCCAGCCTCGTGGACCGCACCCCGGCGGAACAGGCACGGCCCGGCCGACGAACGGACGGATCCGGTCACCGTGCGAAGATCACGGACATGCGCATCCTGGCGGGGGATCCCGCGGACCCGGACCTGGGCGCGGAGGTCACCCTCGGAGAAGGCCGCCTGGGAGGCGCGGCGGTGCCGTTCCTGCGGATCACCTCCGGCGAGCACCGCAAGATCCTCGTGGGCGAGGCGCGCACGGACGGGAACCGCGTCGAGGTCGTGATCCGGGCGGCGTGGAGCGACGCGCAGGGCTGGCGCCAGAGCACCTGGTCCCCCGAGGACCTGCCCGGAACCCTCGCCGAGCCCGCCCACCGGATCGCGGAGCGCGAGAAGGCGCTCACGATCGCCAAGGTCCTCGCGGAGGGGTCCAGGAACACCGTCGCGGACCTGCGCGGCCTGCGGTACGAGATGGAACGCCAGATCGCCGACCTGCTGGCACAGCGCAAGAACACCGCCCTGCGCATGCTCATGGCGCAGCTCGTCGAGCTGTCGATGGCGGTCAGCCGCGCGCGGGACGTGGCCCAGGAGGCCGTGCGCGAGGGGCGGTTCACGACGTTGGTCATGCGGCACTGCGAGGCCATGGACGCCGGGCTCGGTGACGAGGTCACGCGGCTGCAGGCGTTGCTCAGCAGCGTCTCCACGTTCGCCGTCGCGCAGGAAAGCGAGGCGCAACAACGGTTCAACACGCTCGCCGCCGCGGCCGCCGCCGGACTCGGCCTGCCCGCGCTGATCCTGTCGCTCTACGGCGCGGACGACTACCTGCCGTTCACGTGGGACAAGGCGTGGCGCGCCCTCACCCCGATCGCGGGCGTGCTGACGGTGGCCGCGGGGATCATCCTGCTCCGCATGCCCGGCCGGACCACCGCGAGGCGGTACCTGGTGGCGTTCGGCCTGATCGCGGGGCTGGTGAGCGTGCTGCTGATCGCCGGTTTCCTCGCGCCCTAGAGAGGGCGACGGCCCGCGAAGCCCAGATCGGTCCGGTGGTACCAGGAGAGCTCGCGGTCGCCTTCGAGCCAGCACAGCAGCACCGGCACACCGTCGATCTCCGACGGGAAGTCGACGAGCAGCGGCGCGAAGCCCTTCAGCTCCGCCCCGGTCCGCTGCACGGACTCCATCAGCTCGTCCAGCCGGGCCTGCGCGGCCTTGAACTCCGGCAGCCCGCCGAGCGTCGAGCGGCCGACGGCCAGTTCGGCGGCGTCGGCGCGCAGGCGCACGATCTCGTCCAGCGCGGGCAGCAGCCGCGCGAGTTCGCTCCGGGCCTCGTCGAGCGTGAACAGTCCCACGACGACAGGCTGGCACAGTGGACGGAATGACGTGGCGACTGGGTGACCTCACCGTGCGGCGGGTCGGGTTCGGCGCCATGCGGTTGCCGCAGCGGGGGACGGCGTTCGGTCCCGGGGCGGTTCCGCGTGACCGCGACGAGGCGATCGCGGTGCTGCGCGAGGCGGTCGCGATCGGGGTGAACCACGTCGACACGGCCGCCTTCTACTTCTCCGCCACCCGGTCGGCGAACGAGCTGATCAACAGCGCGCTCGCGCCGTACCCGGACGACCTGGTGATCGTCACGAAGGTCGGCCCCGGCCGCACGCCGCAGGGGGAGTGGCTGCCGCTCGCGACGCCGGAACAGCTGAGGGGCCAGGTCGAGGAGAACCTGCGCCAGCTCGGCCGCGACCACCTCGACGTCGTCAACCTGCGGGTGAGCGGGCTGGACGACGTCAGCGCGCACTTCGGGGCGCTGGCGGAGCTCCAGCGGGCCGGCCTCGTCCGGCACCTCGGGCTGTCCAACGTCCGGCAGCACCACCTCGACCAGGCACAACGCATCGCCGGGGTCGTGTGCGTGCAGAACTCCTACGGGCTCGGCCACCACCCGGAACAGGACGACTTCCTCGGCGTCTGCGGCGAACGCGGCATCGCGTTCGTGCCGTTCTTCGCGCTCGCCGGGGCCAGCCGGGAGGCCGGCACGTCGGCGCAGGACGACGAGGTCACCGCGATCGCGCACGCCCGCGGCGTCTCACCCGCGCAGATCCGCCTGGCGTGGACGCTGGCGCGCGGCCCGCACGTGCTGGTCATCCCCGGTACCGGAGACGTGGGGCACCTGCGGCAGAACGTCGAGGCGGGCGACATCCGGCTCACCCCCGAGGAGCTGACCCGCCTCGACGCCGCGCACCTCAACGACGGCTGATCCGGCCGAACAACCAGGTGGCCCAGCCGAAAGCGACCACCAGCAGCCCGCCCGACCACGCCAGGGCGAGCCACCCCGAGGTGACGGGCTGGTCGTTCAGCAGGGCCCGCACGGTCTCGATCACCGGCGTGATCGGCTGGTGTTCGCTGATCACCCGCAGGAACGCGGGCATCGTCGCCACCGGCACGAACGCGCTGCTCAGGTACGGGACGAACAGCATGAAGAACCCGAGGAGACTCGCCGACTCGACGGACTTGGCGATCACGCCGATGCCCGCGGCGAGCCACGACAACGCGAACACGTAGAGCGCCAGCAGGCCCATCGCGAGGACCCAGGACCCCGGCGACGCCGTGGGCCGGAAGCCCATCAGCAACGCGACCAGCACGACGGCGGTCGTCGCCAGGGCGTTGCGGGTGAGCGAGGCGACGACGTGACCGGTCAGCACGGAGAACCCGCTGATCGGCATCGAGCGGAACCGGTCGACCACGCCCTTCTTCATGTCGTCGGCCACGGACATCGCGGTGGACGTGGCGCCGTAACCGGTGCACAGCACGAGGATTCCGGGCACGACGTAGTTCACGTAGGAGTCGACCGCGCTGATGGCGCCGCCGAAGACGTACACGAACAACGACATCATCATCACCGGCAGGACGATCGCCATGATCACGGAGTCGAGGTTGCGGCGGCTCAGGCGGATGCTCCGGCCCACCATCGTCAGCGAAGCGGTCATGCGGCTGCCCTCGTCAGGGTCTCGAAGACGTCGTCCAGGGTCGGGCGGTGCGCGGACACCCGCACCACGTCCACGTGGGCCATGCGGAGGTTGTCGAGCACGCGGTGCAGGTGCACGGCGCTGCCGTCGGACGGCAGGCTCAGCGCCGCCCCGTCGACCAGTCCGCCGACGACGGCCGCGGCGCGCCCCGCGTCCTGCGCGCTCGCCAGCACCAGGTCGAGGCGGGTGCCGCCGACCGAGTTCTTCAACGCGTCCGCGGTGCCGTCCGCGACGACGCCTCCGCGGTGCAGCACCAGGATCCGGTCGGCGAGACGATCGGCCTCCTCCAGGTACTGGGTCGTGAGGAAGATCGTCACGCCGTCGCGCACCAGGTCGCCGATCGCGTCCCACATCGTCGTGCGGCTGACCGGGTCGAGGCCGGTGGTCGGCTCGTCCAGGAACAGCAACCGTGGCCGGGCGACCAGGCTCATTGCCAGGTCGAGGCGCCGCCGCATGCCACCGGAGTACGTGCGCACCCGCCGGTCCGCCGCCTCGGTCAGGCCGAACCGCTCCAGCAGGTCGAGAGCCCGCGAGCGAGCCGCCGGCCTGGTGGAGCCGCGCAGGCGGCCGATCATGACCAGGTTCTCGCGCCCGGTCTGCTCCTCGTCCACCGCCGCGTACTGCCCGGTCAGGCTGATCACGCCGCGCACGGCGGCCGCCTCCCGCACCACGTCGAACCCGCACACGCGCGCCACCCCGCCGCCGGGCCTGGTCAGCGTGCTCAGCATCCGGATCGTGGTGGTCTTGCCCGCGCCGTTCGGCCCGAGCAACGCGAGCACGGACCCCTCCGCGACCTCCAGGTCCAGGCCGTTCAGCACGGTCTGCGCCCCGTAGCTCTTCGTCAGACCCTCTGTCTCGACGATCATCGAACCCCCTTTTATGCGTACCTCATACGCAAAACCCAAATTAGCGTATGGCATACGCATCTGTTTGACTAGAGGGCATGAAAAGGGGGCGCAAACCGACGATCGACGCCGCCGACATCACGCGGGCCGCCATCGCGGTCGCGGACGCCGAGGGGCTCGCCGCCGTGTCGATGGCACGCGTCGCCCAGGAGATGGGCAACGCGACGATGGCCCTCTACCGCCACGTGAAGAGCAAGGACGAACTGCTCGCGCTCATGGCCGACGCCGCGTTCGACGAGCCGCCCGCGCTCCCGGACGGCGGGTGGCGCGACAAGTTCGAGGTCTGGGCGAAGGCGCTGCTCGCGGGCATCCGCAGGCGTCCGTGGTTCCTGCAGATCCCCCTGGGCGGCCCGCCGAGCGGCCCCCGGAGCCTCGCCTGGTTCGACAGCGCGCTCGGCGCCCTCGACGACACGCCGCTGGAGCCGGCGGAGAAGGTCGGCGTGGTGATGAGCCTGATGACGTTCGTGCACGGCGAGGCGTGGCTGAGCGTCGCGCTGACCCAGGGGTTCGAGACCGACCCGGCCCAGTTCAGCCGCCAGTACGCGCAGCGGCTGCGGGAGACCGTCGACCCGCGCAGGATGCCCGCGCTCGCGAAGATCGTCGCGTCCGGCGTGTTCGACGTGGACAACCTCATCGACGCCGACGACATGGCCGCGGAGTTCGACTTCGGTCTGCACCTGTTCCTCGAAGGCGTCGCCGCGCACATCGGGAGCCGGGCATGACCTACGCGGTGATCGTCCTGACCGGTGGCAAAGCCGAACGGCTCGGCGGCGTCGACAAGGCCGCACTGTCCTATCGGGACGCGACGCTGCTCGACCACGTGCTGTCCGTTGTGGACGACGCGGCGCAGAAGGTCGTCGTCGGGCCGGAGAAGGATCTCCCCGGGGTGGTGTGGGCGCGCGAGGACCCACCGGGAGGCGGGCCGCTCGCCGGACTGGCCGCGGGGCTCGCGAAGGTCACCGAGGACTGGGTCGTGGTGCTCGCCGTCGACCAGCCCGGGCTCACGAAGGACACGATCGCACGGCTGCGGGGGACCGGCCGCAACGCCGTGCTGAAGGACGACCGGGTGCAGTGGCTGATCGGGTTCTGGAATGCCGCCCAGCTGCGCGACGCGCTACCCGATGATCCGCGGAACCTGCCCCTGCGCAAGACTCTGCTGCAGCTCGACCCCGTCGAAGTGTCCGCTTTGCCCGGTGAGGCGCAGGACGTCGACACGCCCGCCGACCTGGACACCCTTCACAGCGGTTGAACAGCGGAGGGGGAAGACTGTTCCACGATCGGTAAAACCCTGTTCTGCATGGAGGCCCGCACGTGACCGAGCCCGCCGCCGAGGCAACGCCGAACGCATCGGCGCCCGTCACCCCGGCTCGTGACGCCCAGCTGCTCGAACGCACCGTGTTCGAGGTGAAGCGGGTGATCGTCGGCCAGGACCGGCTCGTCGAGCGGATGCTCGTGGGTCTGCTGGCCAAGGGCCACCTGCTGCTCGAAGGCGTGCCGGGTGTCGCGAAGACGCTCGCCGTCGAGACGTTCGCCCGCGTGGTCGGCGGCTCGTTCAGCCGCGTGCAGTTCACCCCCGACCTGGTGCCCGCCGACATCCTCGGCACCCGCATCTACCGCCAGTCGAGCGAGGCGTTCGACGTCGAACTCGGCCCCGTCGTCGCGAACTTCGTGCTCGCCGACGAGATCAACCGCGCGCCCGCCAAGGTGCAGTCGGCGATGCTCGAGGTCATGGCCGAGCGGCACGTGTCCATCGGCGGCAGGACGTTCCCGATGCCGAACCCGTTCCTCGTGCTGGCGACGCAGAACCCGATCGAGAACGAGGGCGTGTACCCGCTGCCCGAGGCGCAGCGCGACCGGTTCCTGTTCAAGATCCAGGTCGAGTACCCGACCGCCGAGGAAGAGCGCGAGATCGTCTACCGCATGGGCGTCGAGGCGCCCACGCCGAACCAGGTCCTCTCGCCGGAGGAGCTGGTTCGCCTGCAGGGCGTGGCGTCGCGCGTCTTCGTCCACCACGCGCTCGTCGACTACGTGGTGCGCCTGGTGATCGCGACCCGCGCGCCGGCCGAGCACGGCCTCACCGACGTCGCCGGCTGGGTCGCGTACGGCGCCTCGCCGCGTGCGTCGCTCGGCATCATCGCCGCCGCGCGCGGCCTCGCGCTGGTCCGCGGCCGTGACTACGTGCTGCCGCAGGACGTCGTGGACGTCGTGCCCGACGTGCTGCGCCACCGCCTGGTGCTCTCGTACGACGCGCTGGCCGACGGCGTGCCGATCGACCACATCATCACCCGCGTGCTGCAGATCGTGCCGTTGCCGCAGGTGTCGGCCCGTCCGCAGCAGCCGGTTCCGGCTGGTAGGCAGTGAGCCGCGAGAAGGCCGAGGAGCGCCCTTCGTGGGCGCCGCCCGTGCTGCGCGGCGTCCGCATGGAAGCCGCGCTGCGCATGCTCGAGCTCGACGTCCGGCGCCGCCTGGACGGCCTGCTGCAGGGCAACCACCTCGGTCTCGTGCCGGGACCGGGCACCGAGCCGGGCGAGGCGCGCACCTACCAGCCCGGTGACGACGTGCGCCGGATGGACTGGGCGGTCACGGCCCGCACGACGATCCCGCACATCCGCGAGACGGTCGCCGACCGCGAGCTGGAGACGTGGGTCGCGATCGACCTGTCGCCGTCGCTCGACTTCGGCACCGCCGCCTGCGAGAAGCGCGACCTGGCCATCGCCGCGACGGCCGCGGTCGCGCACCTGACGCGCGGCGGCGGCAACCGCATCGGCGCCGCCGTGTCCACGGGCGCGGAGAACGTCCGCATCCCGGCCCGCGGCGGCCTCGCACACGCGCGCGGCATGATCCGCAAGATCGCCGAGATCGACCGGGCGCCCGAGGGCACGCGCGGCGACCTGGCGGCGTTGCTCGAACAACTGCGCCGCCCGCCGCGCCGGCGCGGCCTGATCGTGGTCATCTCCGACTTCCTCGGCGGCGTGGAGTGGCAGCGGCCGTTGCGCGCGCTGTCCGCCCGCCACGACATCGTGGCGATCGAGGTCGTCGACCCGCGTGACGTCGACCTGCCCGAGGTCGGCACCGTCGTGCTGTCCGACCCGGAGAGCGGGCGGCAGCGCGAGGTGACCGCGTCCGCGTTGCTGCGCAAGGAGTTCAACGCCGCGGCCGCCGAACACCGGGCCGAGGTGGCGGCGGGGCTGCGCCGCGCCGGCGCCGGGCACCTGGTGCTGCGCACCGACTCGGACTGGATCGCGGACACGGTTCGTTTCGTGGTGGCGCGCAAGCGCCGCTGGTCCGGGGGTGTCGCATGAGCTTCTCGAACTTCGTCGCCCCATGGTGGTTCCTGCTGCTCGTGGCCGTCGTGGCGCTCGCCGCCGCGTACGTGTTCGTGCAGCGGGTGCGGCGCAAGCGCGTGCTGCGGTTCACGAACCTGGAGCTGCTGGAGAAGGTCGCGCCCAAGCGGGAACGCTGGTCGCGGCACGTCCCGGCGGCGTTCCTGCTCGCGGCACTGGCGCTGCTGACGGTGGCGCTGGCCGGCCCGACGGCCGAGCAGCGCGTCCCGCGCAACCGCGCGACCGTGATGCTGGTGGTCGACGTGTCTCTGTCGATGAAGGCCACCGACGTCAAGCCCTCCCGCCTCGAAGCAGCGCAGGTCGCCGCCAAGTCGTTCGCCGAGGGCCTCACCCCGGGCATCAACCTGGGCCTGATCTCGTTCGCCGGCTCGGCCACCGTGCTGGTCGCGCCGACGACGGACCGCACCGCCGTCAGCCAGTCGATCGACGGGCTCAAGCTCGCCCAGTCGACCGCGACCGGTGACGCGCTCGTGGCCGCGATGGCGTCGATCGACTCGTTCGGCAAGGTCGTCGGAGGCGCCGAGGGCCCGCCGCCCGCCCGCATCGTGCTGATGACGGACGGCAAGGAGACCGTGGGCACCCGCAAGGCGTTCGACGCGGCCGAGGACGCGAAGAAGGCCGGGATCCCGATCTCCACGATCTCGTTCGGCACCGAGGACGGCGTGGTCGACATCGAGGGCCGCCAGCAGTCCGTGCCCGTCGACGACGACTCGATGAAGGAGATCGCGAAGATCTCCGGCGGCGAGTTCTTCAAGGCCGCCTCGGCCGAGGAACTCCGCCGGGTGTACGACACGCTCGGCGAGCAGATCGGGTACGAGAAGAAGCAGGCGGACGCGTCGAAGCCGTGGCTGCTGCTCGGCACGCTGACGGCGATGTTCGCGGCCGCCGCCGCTCTGCTGCTGGGTCAACGCCTTCCGTAGATCAGCTCCACGACCCCGTTGCCGAACGCCCTGGTGCTCTTGAGCGCCAGGGCGTTCGGCTTGCGGAAGAACGGCGTGCCCGCCCCGATCGCGACCGGGTTGAGGTAGAGGCGGACCTCGTCGACGAGGTCGTGCTCGAAGAACGTCTGCAGCAACTCGTTGCCGCCGACCATGACGTCGCCCGGCAGTCGTCTGATCTCGTCGGGGTCGACCTCGGTGCGCGTCTCGGAGTTCCAGTCGGTGAAGTGCTTCGTGCGCGAGTAGACGATCTTGCGGGCGTTGCGCCAGATCGGGGCGAAGTCGCGCATCGCCTGCGGCCACTCGGGGTGGTCCTCGGCGTGCGGCCACGCGCCGAGCATCAGCTCGTGGTTGCGGCGGCCGTTCACGAACGTGCCGAACTTCGCCAGCTCGGCGTTGATGTGGCCGTGCAGCTCGTCGTTCATGTGGTGCCAGTCGATGTCGTGGTCCGGGCCCTCGAAGAACCCGTCCAGCGAGACCGACGCCATCGTGCTGATCATCCGTGCAGCCTCCGGTATTCCGCCGCCGCACCGGGGTGCAACGGCACCTTGCCCGTGTCGATCAAGCTCCGCACGTCGAGGTACTGGGTGCCGAGCGCCTGCTCCGGCACCAGTTCCGCCGCCCGGCCCACGAGCAGCCGCACCACGGCGCCCGCGTACTCGGCGCGGAGGTCCGGCCGGCACACGATGAGGTTCGGCGTGCCGATCGTGGGGACGTCGACGGGGGAGCCGTAGACGCCCATGCGGACGTCCACGCGTTCGTAGACCTTGCCGTAGTCCTGCCGCAGTCTCTGCAGGAAGCCGTCCAGCGGGAGGAGTCTGATGCCGCTCGCCCGGTCGAGCTCCGGAGTCGGCACGCCGCCGGACCACAGCAGGGCGGCGATCTCGCCCGCCTTCAGGGCGTCCACGGCGTTGCGCAGCGGGTAGTGCTGCTCCTGGACGCCGAGCGCGAGCCTGCTGCCCTGCAGGGCGGCGCCGGAGCCGTCGGCGCCCAGGGACACCGGTTTGCCGACCAGGTCCGCCGCTGTCGTGTAGGGCGAGTCGTTGAGGACCACGAGTTGCAGGTAGTTCTCGTAGACGCGGCCGAGGGCCACCAGGCCGGGTTCCATGTGGGCGCTGTCGCTGAGGGAGAGACCGATGTCCGCGGTGCCCTCGCGGAGGTGCTTGAGGTTGTCGGCGCTGCCGCCCGTTTCCACCGGCGTGATGGTCAGCGGGCTCGGGGCCAGGCGGGAGATGAGGGCGGCGAAATCGTTGTAGAAGCCGCCGGGTTCGCCGCCCGCGATGCGGATGGTGCCGGAGGGCTCGCTGGTGCCGCACGCGGTGAGGGCCAGGGCGCCGAGGAGGAACGTTCTGCGTCTCACAGCAGCGGCTCCTTCGGCAACTGGACCGTGGCCACCAGGCCGCCGTCGGTGTGCAGGGTCAGTTTTCCGTCGTGCGCGGTGACGATCCTCTCGGCGATCGCCAGTCCGAGGCCCGTTCCGCGCCGCGAGTCGTCACCGCGCCAGAACCGTTCGGTGGCGTGCTTGATGTCCTTTTTGGACAGACCTGGTCCGTTGTCCCGCACGGTGAGGGTCGCGCGGTCGCAGATCACCTCGACGTGGGTGGCGCCGTACCTGATGGCGTTGTCCAGCAGCACGTCCAGCACCTGCGCCAGGTCCGACACCGCGCACCGCACGAGACCGGGCGCGCGGTCGTCGACGGTGATCGTGACGCCCTCGGCCTGGGCCGCCGCCCGCCACGCGTCGACGCGGTCGTGCGCCACGACCTGCAGGTCGGCGAGTTCCGGTTCGACGCCGCCCGCGGCGCGTTCGGTGGCGGTGCTCTCGGCGGAGGCCAGTGCCAGCAGGCCGTCGAGCAGCGACTCCAGGCGTTCGACCTCGGTCAGCAGCGAGCCGTTGGACGGCAGCATGTCGACCCGCAGCCGCAGCGCCGCCATGGGGTTGCGCAGCTGGTGCGAGGCGTCGGCGATCAGTCGTCGTTGCTGGTCGGCGGCCTCGGCGACGGCGTCGGACATGCGGTTGAACGACTCCGACAACGCCCGCAGCTCGGCCGGTCCCGCGGTGTCCGCGACGTGCGTGCGCCGCTGCCCCTCCGCGACGGCCCGCACGCCCCGGTCGAGTTCCTTCAACGGCCTGAGCAGCCACCGCGACACGACGAGTGCGAGCAGCACGCACGCGCACGCCGCCAGCAACGCCCCGGCCAGCACGATCGCCCACCGCCGTGCCACGTCGAGCGCGGCGACCCGCGTGGAGGCCCTGAGCACCACCGCGCCCGCGACCTTCGTGCCGATGCCGACGGGCCGCGCGAACAGGACGTCACCGCCGCTCCACGGCAGCACGGTCGGCACCTGCTTCGCGGGCTGGTTGCGCAGCGCCGCGTCGATCTGCGCGGACACGTCGTCCGCCGTCATGCCCGACTCGACGATCGGTGTGCCGGCCGCGTCGACGACCACGATCTCCTCGCCGTAGACCTCGGCGTACCGCTCGGCCTCGGACGCCACGACGTCGCTGGGCAGCGTCGCGAACCGGTCGAGGTCGGCGGTCCGGCTGATCACGAACTGCTGGGTGCGCTCCGATGCCGTGCTCATCAGCAGCGGGAACGCGAACGCGGTGACGGCCGAGAGCGAGAACAGCAGCAGCACCAACAGAAGCCGTTGCCGCATCTATTCACCGAGCCGGTAGCCGAAACCGCGGATCGTGTGCAGCAGCCCCGGCCGGTCGAGTTTGGCGCGCAACTGCGTGAGGTGCACGTCGAGCGTCCGCGACACCGCCACGAACGCGTTGCCCCACACCTCGTCCATCAACTGCTGCCGGCTCACCGCCGTGCCGGGCCGCTTCGCGAGCACCGCCAGCACGTCGAACTCCTTGGTGGTCAACGAGATCTGCCTGCCACCGACCAGCACCTGACGGCTCTGCAGGTCGATCTCCACATCGGACACCCGGACCACGTCACCGGGCTCCTGCTGGCGTGCCGCACTGCGCCGGGCCACCGCGTCGATGCGGGCGAGGAGCTCGGCCAGCCGCACCGGCTTCACCAGGTAGTCGTCCGCCCCGAGCCGCAGCCCCCGCACCACCGTGCGCTCGTCACCGCGGGCCGTCAGCACGAGCACGGGCACCGGGTCGATCTTGCGGAGCTTGCGCAGCACCTCCAGCCCGTCCTGGTCGGGCAGGCCGAGGTCGAGCAGCACCACGTCGGCGTCGCGGTGGGCGATCAGCGCGTCGGCGCCCCTGCGCACGCGGGAGGGCCGGTGCCCGTTCGCCCGCAGTGCCTCCACCAGGGCGTTCGCGACACCGTCGTCGTCTTCGACCAACAGCACCCGCATGCGAGCAGTATCGGTCATGACGGTCGTTTCCGTGGCGTTCCGAGGCGCTTAAGCGACTGTAAAGATGCCCGGGCCCGAGTTGTGACCGGTCCGCGGCCGTCGGAATGGTGTCCGGCATGACAGTCGTTCAGGAGAAGAGCAGCGAACGCCGTGTGGTGGCGAACGTGCTGCGCGGGTCGGTCGGCAACCTCATCGAGTGGTACGACTGGTACGCCTACACAGCGTTCAGCATCTACTTCGCGGCCGCGTTCTTCCCCAAGGGCGACCAGACCGCGCAGCTGCTCAACACCGCCGCCGTGTTCGCCGTCGGCTTCCTCATGCGGCCGCTGGGCGGCTGGCTGCTCGGCCGGTACGCCGACCGGCGCGGGCGCAGGGCCGCGCTGACGTTGTCCGTCACGCTGATGGCCGCGGGCTCGCTGATCATCGCGCTGACGCCGTCGTACGCGTCGATCGGGGTGGCGGCGCCGGTCCTGCTGGTGCTCGCGCGGTTGCTCCAGGGCCTGTCGGTCGGGGGTGAGTACGCGACCTCGGCCACCTATCTGTCCGAAGTGGCCTCGCCCGCTCGCCGCGGGTTCTACTCCAGCTTCCAGTACGTGACGCTGACGGCCGGTCAGCTGGTGGCGCTGGGTGTGCAGATCGTGTTGCAGCAGTTCCTGTCCAAGGCCGAGATGACGGAGTGGGGCTGGCGGGTCGCGTTCGTGATCGGGGCGACCGGGGCGATCGTCGTGATGTGGTTGCGGCGCGGGATGGACGAGTCGTCGAACTTCGAGAAGCAGAAGGGGAGCGGTGAGCAGAACGGCACCATCCGGGCGTTGCTCAAGCACCCGAAGGAGTGCCTGACCGTGGTGGGGCTGACGCTCGGCGGCACGGTCGCGTTCTACACGTTCACGACGTACCTGCAGAAGTTCATGGTGAACACGAGCCACATCGACGCGGCGACGGTGAGCTGGATCAACTTCGCCGCGCTGCTGGTGTTCGTGGTGCTGCAACCGCTTGCGGGCGCGCTGTCCGACCGGATCGGGCGGCGGCCGTTGCTGCTCGGGTTCGGGGTGCTGGGCACGCTCGCCACCGTGCCGTTGCTCTCGACGCTCGCGAGGACGTCCGAGGCGCTTCCGGCGTTCCTGCTCATGCTGGGCGGCCTGGTGATCGTGACCGGGTACACGTCGATCAACGCGATCGTGAAGGCCGAGCTGTTCCCGACGAACATCCGGGCGCTCGGTGTCGGGCTGCCGTACGCGCTGACCGTGGCGATCTTCGGCGGCACGGCCGAGTACGTGGCGCTGTGGTTCAAACAGGCCGGGATGGAGTCGGTGTTCTTCTACTACGTCGCCGGGTGCGTGCTGATCTCCTTGTTGGTCTACGGGTTCATGCGGGAGACGTCGAAGGACTCAGTCCTCGACCGCGATTAGCGCGGCGAGCGCGCTGGCGAGGTGCACGGGCCTGCGGTCGGTGGTGTGGCGGATCTGCGTGCGGCAGCTGAAGCCGTCCGCGATCACCAGCGCGTCCTCGTTGGCGCGCAACGCCGGCAGCAGCTCTTGTTCGGCGCACGCGATCGAGACGTCGTAGTGGCCTCGCTCGAACCCGAAGTTCCCGGCGAGGCCGCAGCACCCCTCGACGACCGTCGGCTTCAGGCCCGCCTTCGCCATCGCGGCCTTGTCGGGCTCGAAGCCGAGCTCGGCGTACTGGTGGCAGTGCGTCTGGACGACGGCCTCCCGTGCGCCTTCCAGGGCCGGGAGCTTCGGGGCGACGTGCTCGGCGAACGTCCGGGTGGCCTTCGCCAGCGCCCGCACCGCCGGGTCGTCCGAGAGTTTCGGGGCCTCCACGCGGAGGAACGCGGTGCAGCTCGGTTCCAGACCGATCACCGGGACGCCCTGGCTCGTCCACGGGAGCAACGCCCGTGCCGTGCGTTCGACCACCCGGCGGGCCTTCCCCAACTGACCCGTCGAGTGCCACGTCAGTCCACAGCAGACGTTCGCGGACGGCACCTCGACGCGGTTTCCGAGGTGTGCCAGGACGTTCGCGGCGTCGAGGCCGACGCCCGGTTCGAAGTGGTTCGTGAACGTGTCGGGGAACAGCAGCACCGGGTCGCCGGTGCCGAGCGGGTGCAGCTGGCGCACCAGGCGGGTGGTCTGCGTCGGCAGCTCGCGTTCCGGGGTGATGCCGGCGAACCGGCCGAGCTTCGCCGTGAACCTGTTGACCAGCCCGTACTTCAGCCATGTCGGCAGCCAGCCCATGACGTAGTGCGCACGCGGGCGCACCCGTCGTTTGTAGTGCTCGTGCAGGAACTCCGCTTTGTAACTCGCCATGTCGACGTCGACGGGGCAGTCGCGCTTGCAGCCCTTGCAGCCCAGGCACAGGTCCAGTGCTTCGGCCACCTCGGGCGAGCGCCAGCCGCCCTTGACCACGTCGCCGTTGAGCATCTCGAACAACAGGTGCGCGCGCCCTCGCGTGGAGTGCTTCTCCTCGCGCGTGACGCGGTAGCTCGGGCACATCACGCCGCCGTGCGTGTTCAGGCACTTGCCGACGCCGACGCACCGGCGCGTGTCACTCGCGAACTCCGCGCGGGTCGGGATCTTCGGCGGCGCGACGAGGACCCGCAGGTCGTCGTCGAGTTTGAGCGGCTCGACGATCCGGCCGGGGTTGAGCAGGTTCTGAGGGTCGAAGGCGTGCTTGAACTCCCGGAACGCCTGGATCGCCTCGGGCGGGTACATCCGGCTGAGCAGTTCGGATCGCGCCTGGCCGTCGCCGTGCTCGCCCGACAGGCTGCCGCCGTGGCTCACGACCAGGTCGGCGGCGTCCTGCAGGAACTCGCGGTAGCCGCTCGCCAGGTCGAAGTCGATGCGGACGTGGATGCAGCCCTCGCCGTAGTGGCCGTAGGTGATGCCACGGCGTCCGTAGCGGGTCAGCAGCTGGTCGAACTCCCGCAGGTAGGTGCCGAGGCGCTCCGGCGGGACGGCCGCGTCCTCCCAGCCCGACCAGGCCTCGCTGCCGTCGGCCATGCGCGTGGCGAGACCGGCGCCGTCCTCGCGGATCCGCCACAGCGCCCGCTGGTGCACGGGGTCGTGGATGACCAGGGAGTTCTTCGTGAGCCGGGCGACGCGTTCGGGGTGGTCCTCGACCTCGACGAACAGCCAGCTGCGGCCTTCCGGCAGGTCGGGACGGGTCTTCACGCCGTGCACCAGCGACTCGTTCAGGCCCTCGATCGCGAGCGCGCCCTCGATCTGGGTGACCTGGTCGGCGGCCTCGTAGGTGTCCGCGAAGCCGAGCACGACGAGGATCCGGCGTTCCGGCCTGCGCACGAGCTTCAGTTCGGCGCCCAGCAGGACCACGCACGTGCCCTCGGTGCCGACCAGCTGCTGGGTCAGCGTCGGGGCGTCCAGCGCGTACCCGCTGACCCGGCGGCCGAGCTGCGGGAACCACGCCGGGTCGTGCGGGGGGAGCGCCAGCGGCGGGGGACTCGTGGTGTCGAACGTGCGGCCGTCGACGGTCAGGACCTGGAGGTTCGCGACGTTCTCGCTGGTCTTGCCCCACTTCACCGAGTGCGCGCCGCACGCGTTGTTGCCGATCATCCCGCCGATGGTGCAGCGCGAGTGCGTCGACGGGTCCGGCCCGAACAGGTACGGGCCGGCCGCCGCGTTGATCTTGTCGAGCACCGCGCCCGGCTGCGCGAACGCCCGGTCGCCGGAGATCTCGAACGCGGTCAGGTACCGGCTGAAGTCGATCACCAGGCCGGTGCCGCACGCGTTGCCCGCGATGGACGTCCCCGCGCCGCGGCTGGTGATCGGCACGCGGTGTTCCGCGGCCAGCCCGACGGCCGCGACCACGGCGTCCGTCGTGCGTGGACGGACGACCACCCGCGGCACGTGGCGGTAGTTCGACGCGTCCGCCGAGTACAGGGCCCGGCTCGCCGGGTCGTCCAGCACGTCACCGTCCACGTGACGCCGGAGCTGATCGAGAAACGCCCGCATCACCCGATCATGCCTGGCTGGGTGTGACTTGCCTCCGCCGATGCCGGTCTACCTGCCGGTAGCCGATAGCCTCACCCGGTCAACCAGCAGCGATTCTCAGGAGAGCTAGTGAGTCGGTCCGTTCTGGTCACCGGAGGCAACCGCGGCATCGGCCTCGCCATCGCGCAGGCGTTCGCGGCGCAGGGCGACAAGGTCGCGGTGACGCACCGCGGTTCCGGCGCTCCCGAAGGCCTGCTCGGCGTGAAGTGCGACGTGACGAACTCGGAGGAGATCGACGCCGCCTTCGCCGAGGTCGAGGCCGCGCACGGCCCCGTCGAGGTGCTGGTCTGCAACGCCGGGATCACGCAGGACACGCTGCTGCTGCGCATGAGCGAGGAGCAGTTCACGCAGGTCGTCGACGCGAACCTGACCGGCGCGTTCCGGTTCGCCCAGCGCGCCTCCCGCGGCATGCTGCGCAAGAAGTTCGGCCGCATCGTCTTCATCTCCTCGGTCGTCGGCCTCACCGGCGGCGCGGGCCAGGTCAACTACGCGGCGTCCAAGGCGGGCATGGTCGGCATGGCGCGCTCGATCGCGCTGGAGCTGGGCTCGCGCAACATCACCGCGAACGTCGTCACGCCGGGCTTCATCACCACGGACATGACCGCCGAGCTGCCCGAGGCCGTCCGCGACGCCGCGCTCAAGCAGATCCCGGCCGCCCGCTACGGCGCGGCGGAGGAGATCGCGCGCGCCGTCACGTTCCTCGCGGCGAACGAGTCCGGCTACATCAACGGTGCCGTGCTGCCGGTCGACGGCGGCCTCGGCATGGGCCACTGAACGTTTTCCCCGTACTGCGAAAGGGTTGGATCAAGTGACCGGACTGCTCGAAGGCAAGCGACTGCTGATCACCGGTGTGATCACCGACGCGTCGATCGCCTTCCACGTCGCACGCGTCGCCCAGGAGCAGGGCGCCGAGGTCGTGCTGACCGGGTTCGGCCGGATGAGCCTCGTGCAGCGCATCGCCCAGCGCCTGCCCAAGCCCGCGCCCGTCGTGGAGCTCGACGTGCAGAACCAGGAGCACCTCGACACGCTCGCCGACCGGGTGCGTGAGCACGTCGACGGCCTCGACGGCGTCGTGCACGCCATCGGCTTCGCCCCGCAGAGCTGCCTCGGCGCGCCGTTCATGGACGCGCCGTGGGAGGACGTCTCCGTGGCGATGCACGTCTCGGCGTACTCGTACAAGGCGCTCGTGCAGGCCGTCCGCCCGTTGCTGTCGCACGGCTCGTCGGTCGTCGGCCTCGACTTCGACGCCCGCCAGGCGTGGCCCGCCTACAACTGGATGGGCGCGGCGAAGGCGGCGTTCGAGTCGATCAACCGCTACATGGCGCGCGACCTCGGCCCGGACGGCATCCGCGTGAACCTCATCTCCGCCGGCCCGGTGCGCACCATGGCCGCGAAGTCCATCCCGGGCTTCGGCGAGCTGGAGAAGATGTGGGGCGAGAAGGCGCCGCTGTCGTGGGACGTCGACGACCCGACGCCGGTCGCGAAGTCCGTGTGCGGCCTGCTGTCCGACTGGTTCCCGGCCACCACCGGCTCGATGGTGTTCGTCGACGGCGGCGTGCACTTCCTGGGTCTCTGAGGTCACACGCGTTCGTCATGTGAGGCGATCGGGCGTCTGATTGGATGGAGTGGTGAGTTTCGATGCGCTGCTCTGGCTGTCGTTCGGCGGCCCAGAAGGTCCTGAGGACGTCCGTCCCTTCCTGGAGAACGTGGTGCGCGGACGCGGCGTGCCGCCGGAGCGGCTGGACGAGGTCGAGGCCCACTACCAGCACTTCGGCGGCGTGTCGCCGATCAACCGCCTGAACCTGGAAGCCATCGAGGCCGTCAAGGCCCGTGGTTTCGAACTGCCGATCTACTTCGGCAACCGCAACTGGCACCCGATGGTCGAGGACACCGTCGCCCAGATGAAGGCGGACGGCGTGCAGCGCGCGCTGGTGTTCCCGACGAGCGCGTACGGCGGCTACTCCGCCTGCCGCCAGTACGACGAGGACATCGTGCGGGCCCTGCAGGCCGTGCCCGGTGGCCCCGAACTGGTGAAGCTGCGCCAGTTCTTCGACCACCCGCTCTTCATCTCCTCCTTCGCCGACGCGGTCCGCACGGCGGCGGCGTCCCTGAACGGCCCGTACCGGATCGTGTTCACCGCGCACTCGGTGCCGGTGTCCGCCGACAAGGCCGCCGGTCCGCCGTCGGAGGGCGGCTACCGCTACTCGCGCCAGGTCGTCGAGGCCTCGCGTCTCGTGGCCGCCGACCTCGGGGTGACCGAGTACGACGTGGTGTGGCAGTCGCGGTCCGGCCCGCCGCAGATCCCGTGGCTGGAACCGGACGTCGTCGACCACATCGACGCCTTGCACGCCAAGGGTGTCACCGGTGTGGTCATCTGCCCGATCGGGTTCGTGTCCGACCACCTCGAGGTGGTGTGGGACCTCGACACCGAGGCCCGCGAGCGTGCCGCCGAGCTGGGCATGGAGTTCGCCCGTGCGGCCACCCCGAACGGCGACCCGCGGTTCGCCGAACTCGTGACCGAACTGGTCGCCGAGCACACTTCCGGCGCGCCCGTGCGCAAGCTGTCGTCGTTCACGTCGGCGGGCTGCACGGTGAACGGTGCGCCCTGTGCGCCGTTGTGCTGCGAGCCGGCCAAGAGGCCCGCCCGCACCTGAGTCACCGGCGGTCGATGCGGGCGAGCACCGTGTCGGAGATCCGGCGCAACGCCCGCAGGTCGTCCGGCGAGAGGCCGTCGACGACCAGGTCCAGCCCGTGCGCGAGACCTGGTTCTCGGCAGGGGGCCCGCGCTTCTCCGGCCGGTCGGCCAGGCGCGAGAGCCGCTACGAGTTCCGCGTGGTCATTCCCGGCGCAGACCCCTGGGCTGGCCGCGGACGGTCCGCTCGGCGGTCTGCGGTTCGCAGGGTGAGCGCGACAGCGCGCTGGAGGGGCGATTCCCGCCGGTGCCGTCAGGACCACCGCGGCGCGTTCGCGCGCTCACCCACGACTTCGTGCTGCGCCCGGATCAACGGCCCTGAAGTGCGTTGGTGAGCGACTCCTCGGCGTTGTCCGGTAAAGCGCCGTCGTGGTCGAGCGCGTACCGGATGATCGTGCGGAACTCGTCGCTGAAACGCGAGTAGTACGGGGTGACCGGGCGCAGCCGGGCGTCCTCGATCGCGTCCAGCAGGGTGCTGGAGTACGGGTGTTCGGTGGCGACCCGGCTGTCCTGGTAGACGATGCCGCGGGTGGCGGCGAGACCGCCTCGTTCGAAGAGGAGCTGCTGGCTGCGCGGGCCGGTCAGGAACTCGATGAGGGCCTGGGCGGCGCGCGGTTTGGTGGACTTCGCGGAGATCGCGAGGTTCTGGCCGCCGAGGACGCTCGGGCCGGTCAGCCCGGTGACGCCGAAGTCGATGCGGGGACGGCCCGCCGACTCGCCCTGGTTGCCCTGCAGGACGCGGTGGGCGACCGGCCAGTTGCGCATGTAGGCGATCTTGCCGTCGCGGAACGCCTGGGTGGTGAGCGGTTCGGTCTGGGAGCGGGACTCGGGCAGCACCACGGGTTTGTCGCCCTTGAGGCCGTCGGCGAGCCAGCGCAGGGCGCGGCGGGTCCGTTCGGAGTCGATCACGACCTTGCCGCTCTCGTCGACCACGTCGCCCTTCTCCGCCCAGATCAGTTCCAGGGCGTTGACGGTGAGGCCCTCGTAGTCGGCGAACTGGCCCGCGTAGCCGGCGGCGAGGCGGGCGTCCTGCCCGGCCCGCAGCGCTCGGGTGGCGGTGGTGGTGATGTCGTCCAGGTCGAGCGGGTCCTCCTGCACCAGGTCCTTGCGGTAGAACAGCAGGCCCGCGTCCGTGTTGAACGGCAGCGCCCACAGCACGCCCTGGTAGCGGCAGCTCTCCAGCGGGCGGCGCAGGAAGCCGCTCGTGTCCACACCGGACAACGGGCGCAGGTGGCCGGACTGGGCGAACTCGGCGGTCCAGGTGACGTCGAGGTTGAAGACGTCGACGTTGTCGGCCTTCTCCCGGGCCCGCGCGACCATCTCGCTGCGCTGGCCGTCCGCCTCGTCCGGCAGTTCGACGATCTCGGCCGGCTGGTCCGGGTGCTCGGCGTTCCACTGGTTGATCAACGCGCGCCGCTGGCCGCCGTCGCTCTGGTCGCGGCCGCTGAGCACGACGAGCTTGCCCTTCTCCCACTCGGTCGACTCGCGGAAGAGGGGCTGCACGCCGTTCGTGAACAGGATCGTCAGCACGATCCCGACGGCCACGCCCATCGCGAGCCACGAGCGGTTCGCCCACACGACACCCGGCGGGCCGAGTCTGGGCAGGGCCGCCCAGGTGCGCCGCAGCCACCTCATCCGGAACCTCCCCACACCCGGCGGAACAGTTCCGCCAGGTCGTCCCCGAGCGTGTCCGTCGTCGAGTCGCGGCACTCGCCGCCCGACGCGTCCGTGATCGTGGTCAGCGCGTGCGTCGCGCAGCTCGCGTCGCCGACGGCGATCACGAACACGCGGACCCCCTTGCGTCGCACCGCGTCCACGACGTCCTGCCGGGTCTGCGGGCTCGTCGTGTCCTCGCCGTCGGTCAGCGCGATCACCGCGCTGACGTGGTCCGCGTCGCCGGCGCCGACCCGGTCGAGGCTGTCGAGGACGGCCTGGTGCAGCGGCGTGCCCCCGGCCGGCGTGACGGTGCTCAGCGCGGCGGCCGCGGCCTCCTTGTCCCGCCGGCCGAGGGGGACGAGCTGCCGGACCTCGGTGTCGCGGAACACCGACAGGCCGTACGTGTCCTCGGGACCCATCTGCGTGAGGGCCTTGCCGACGCCGTTGACCGCGACGGCGAACCGCGTCTCCCCGGTCGGCGACAGCTCGGCCATCGACCCGGACGCGTCGAGGGTGAGCCAGACGCGGCCGTCCCTCTTGGCCTGCTCGTAGTTCTTCTCGAACTCGGCCTGCGCCGCGTCGTCCGGTGCCGCCTCCTCGCGGTCGAGCGCGAGACCCGCCCGCACCCCGAACTCCTCGCGGAACTCCGCTCCCGCGGCCTGCCCGGCCGGACGCAGCCCGGTGGCGTTGAGCGCCGCCCGGCCCTCCTGCGTGCCGAGCCACGCCCGGAACGCCTTCGCGGGCTCGCGGGCGGCGTGGTTGCGCACGTCCTGGGCCTCCCACTCGACGAGGTTCAGCGGGTAGTCGGCTCGGTAGGTGTCCGATGGGTACAGAGCGGTGAGGCACGGCTTCTGCGCGCAGGCGGTCTTGTTGTGCCGCAGCACCACCTGCTCGGTCGTGATCATCGCCGCGCCGGGCCGCGGCCGGTCGGCCTCCTCGACGCCGCGCTCCACGACGGCGGGGTCGAGCGTCTCGTACAACGCCGCCGTGGCGAGCCCGCCGGCCGCCGTCAGCAGCGGGTTCGGCCTGCCGATCGGGGTGCCGGTGCGGCCGACCTTCGTCAGCAGCTCACCCCAGGTCTCCGGGGTGCTCGAGACGACGTCCTTCGCGATCCGCGGGGGCACGCCGAGCACGACGGGGGAGAACGCGACCGACTCGCCCGGTTCGACGCGCACCGCCGAACCGACGCCTCTCGTGCGGCGCACCACCTCGTTCGCCTCCGCGATCGAGTCGGGCAGCCACACGTCCGGGTGCGGCCCGATCTCCCGCAGCTCCTTCGCCGACCACGAGGACCGCAACGCGATCGCGCCCTGGTCGCCCGGCGCCGAGAACACGTACAGCCGCGCCGTGCGGCACCCGTGGTTCTCCGCCGCCGTGTGCAGCTCGAACCTCCGCGCCACCTCGCTGATCGCGGGCTCGGCGTCCTGCGACGTCAGCACCCGCACCTCCGTCGGCTGGGGACAGCCGAGGACCAGCACCCGCCCGTACGCGACGAGCGGCGGGCCCGCGAACGCCACCAGCACCGCGGCGGCGGCGAGCACCGCCGTGAACACGACCCAGCGCAACCGGATGCGCTTGGCCAGCTGGTTCAGCCGCTCGATCGCGGACGCCGACAGCACCAGCAGACCCGCGCCGAGGCCGTAGAGCACCCACGACTGCCACGTCGTGAGCGCGCCCGTGGCCGTCTCGGACAGCAGGTGCCCGGCGACCGCGGCCAGCATGAGGGCGCCCGCGTACCGGGGTGCTGTGCTCGACCGGCGCTGGTCGACGTCCTCCATCCGGCGTCCTCCCCACCAGGCACCCTAAGCGGGAGCACCGACAGTTCTGGGGGAGTTGGCCGGTCAGGACGGGTCAGCGGGGGAGAACCACTCGTTTGGGTCAGTGACGACCGGCGCCGCTGTCCGCCAGCACGCGCACGGCCTCGTCGACCGCCGCGCACCGTGCGCGACGCACGGCCTGGGCCACCGGGCGCAGCGCCTCCGTGCGGGCCGTCATCGCCGACGCCGACAACGCGCCACCGGGCGAGTCCGCGCTGGCCACCGACACGATCGCGGCGACCTCGGCGGCCCGCTGCAGCACGCGCAGCGCCCTGGGCGGCATCGCGTCCGGCCACGGCAGCGTGGAGTTCTCCGCCGCCAGGTCGGCGATCTCCTTGCGCACGTTCGGGCGGTGCTTGGCCACGTCCAGCGCGGCCAGTGCCGCCGTCGCCTCGCGCAGCGCGGTGCCCAGCCCGGCCTCGGCCTCGCCGATCGGGATGTGCTCCAGGCCGTTGGAGGACGGCAGGTCGAACACCGTCCAGCGCATCACGCCGTCGGCCACGATCTTCGGCACGAGCCCGATGTGCACGGACGGGACCACGAGCGCCTCACCGGAACGCAGCGCGCACGTCGCGAGGGTGCCCTTGCCTCCCAGCCCTCGTACGTCGCCCGGCACGGGCAGGACCAGCCGCGCCGAGGTCGCGCCCGCGCGCCGCAGGGCGGCCAGCAGCAGGGCGGGACCCACGGGGGCCTCGTCGGGACCGGGGAGGTCGAGCGCCGTGGCGGTGCCGTCGTCGTCGGCCACCACCTCGTGCTGCTCGGCCCACGTGTGCAGGGCGTCGAGGACGTCGTCGGCGGCGGCCAGGCCGTGCAGCCATCCCGACGTCCACACGACCAGCGTGGCACTTGCACAGGACACCCGACGAGATTACGTGGCCCGGCCCCGCGAGCCCCACCCGGTGTGCCCGATCCGAGACACCTACTTCGCCGGACCGATGTTGTTCTCGAGCAGCGAACGGAACGACGTCAGGTCCTCATCGGACGCGAAGGCCCGGTGCGGCACGGACAGCGACGCCGCGCCCTCGTCCAGCGTCTCCAGGACGAAGCCCTGCCGCGTCTCGGTCCAGCCCGGCAGCTCCTGCCAGACGATCTCCTCGCGCACCGCGGCGCCCACGGCCATCCGGAACGACTGGGCGTCGGCGCTGCCGACCACCGTCCGGCTGATCATCTCGTCGGACGAGAACCGCCACCACACCGCTACCGGCTCCATCAGGCCGATGACCAGCGCGCACACCAGCCCGAAGATCCCCACGAAGACCGGTCCGCCCAGGACGAACAGCTGCACGAGCGAGATCGCCGCGAACGCGAGCGCGAACCACGGCGCCCATCGGAACATCGGCACCATCGCGCGCAGGCTGGCACGCCAGTCGGCGGGGGAGGGGGCCCATCTGAAATCAACGCTGTCACTCATGTCGCCCCGCATTCTGGCGCACGCGTTCCGCCCGCGCCTGGAGTTGCTCCACATCGACGGGTCCGGATTCGGTGCGTAGCGTCGTCGGGGTGACCCAGAACCTGGCCCGCACGGCGGGCGAACTGCGCGCCGCCGGGCACCTGCCGCGCGGCGTCAAGACCGAGATCAGGGAGAACCTCCTCGCGGCCCTGCGCGAAGGACGCAACCCGTGGCCCGGCATCGTCGGTTTCGACCGCACGGTGCTCCCGCAGCTCGAACGCGCGCTGCTGGCGGGCCACGACGTCGTCCTGCTCGGGGAGAGAGGGCAGGGCAAGACCCGCCTGCTGCGCACGCTGATCTCGTTGCTCGACGAGTGGACGCCCGTGATCGAGGGCTCCGAGCTGGGCGAACACCCGCTCGACCCGATCACGCCCGAGTCGAGGCGCCGTGCCGCCGAACTCGGTGACGACCTGCCGGTGGTGTGGCGGCACCGCGATGAGCGCTACGCCGAGAAGCTCGCGACCCCCGACACGTCCGTCGGCGACCTGGTCGGCGACGTCGACCCGGTGAAGGTCGCCGAGGGCCGGTCGCTCGGCGACCCCGAGACGATCCACTACGGCATGCTCCCGCGCGCACACCGCGGCATCATCGCCATCAACGAGCTCCCCGACCTGGCCGAACGCATCCAGGTGTCGCTGCTCAACGTCATGGAGGAGCGCGACATCCAGGTCCGCGGCTACACGCTGCGGCTGCCTCTCGACGTGCTGCTCGTGGCGACCGCGAACCCCGAGGACTACACGAACCGCGGCCGCATCATCACGCCGCTCAAGGACCGCTTCGGCGCCGAGGTCCGCACGCACTACCCGCTGGAGGTCGACGCCGAGGTCGACATGGTCCGCCAGGAGGCCGAGCTCGTCGCCGAGGTGGGCGACCACCTGCTGGAGATCATCGCCCGGTTCGTGCGCCACCTGCGCGAGTCGTCGTCGATCGACCAGCGCTCCGGCGTGTCGGCGCGCTTCGCGATCGCGGCGGCGGAGACCGTCGCGGCGTCGGCCCTGCGCCGGTCCGCGCTGATCGGCGAGAGCCCGGCCATCGCCCGCCCGGTCGACCTCGAGTCGGTGCCGGACGTGCTGCGCGGCAAGCTCGAGTTCGAGGCGGGGGAGGAGGGCCGCGAGGAGGAGGTGCTGGTCCACCTGCTGCGCCGCTCGATCGCCGACACGGCACGCGCGCGCCTGGCCGGGCTGAACCTCCGCGCGCTCGCCGAGGTCGTCTCCGACGGCCACCCCGTGGCGACCGGCGACCGGGTGCACGCGGGCGACCTGCTGGCGGCGTTGCCGGAGCTCCCGATCCTGCACGAGGTCGCGGCCCGGCTGGGCGCGGGCCCGAAGGACCCCGTCGGCCGCATCGCCTCCGCCGTGGAACTGGCCCTGGAGTCGCTCTACCTGACCCGCCACCTGTCGAAGGACAACTCCTCCGACGACGACCGATCGGTGTACGGATGAGATACCGCTACGGACGCTGGGGCGGCGGCGCCGACCCGCTGGCGCCCCCGGTGGACCTCCGCGCGGCCGTGGACGAGCTCGGCCGCGAGATCATGGAGGGCGCCTCACCGCAGTCCGCCCTGCGCGAACTGCTGCGCCGCGGCGTCGACGGCACCCGCGGCCTCGACGACCTGACCTCACGCCTGTGGCAGCGCCGCGCGTCGATCCAGCGCCGGCACCGCCTGGACGGCACGCTGACCGAGGTCCGGCAGCTGCTCGACAGGGCGCTGGAGGCCGAGCGCCGCGCGTTGTTCCCGGACCCGTCCGACGACGCGCGCTTCCGCGAGGCCCAGCTCGACGCCCTCCCGCAGGGCACCGCCGCGGCCGTGCAGGAGCTGTCGAACTACGACTGGCGTTCCGAGGAGGCCCGCGAGGCGTTCCAGCAGATCCGCGACCTGCTCGGCCGTGAGCTGCTGGACCAGCGCTTCCAGGGCATGAAGGACGCGCTGTCCAACGTGGACTCCCGCGACGTCGAACGCATCCAGCGGATGCTGCGGGACCTGAACACGTTGCTGGAAGCACACGCCTCCGGCTCCCCGGACACGCCGCGCATGTTCGACGACTTCATGCGCAGGCACGGCGACTTCTTCCCCGAGAAGCCCCGCAACGTCGACGAGCTCATCGACGCGCTCGCCGCCCGATCGGCCGCGGCGCAACGCATGATGAACTCGATGACCGACGCCCAGCGCGCCGAGCTCTCCGCGCTGTCGCAGCAGGCCTTCGGCGGCATCGGCTCACAGCTGTCCGCTCTGGACTCGTTGCTGCAACGGCTGCGTCCCGGCGAGGACTGGACGTCGTCCGCGCGCTTCCGCGGCCAGGACCCGCTCGGCCTCGGCGAGGGCGCGCAGGCGATGGCGGACCTCGCCGAGCTCGACGCCCTGGCCGAGCAGCTCTCCCAGTCGTATCCGGGCGCCCGCCTGGAGGACATCGACCTGGAGGCGCTCGAACGCCAGCTGGGCGAGTCGGCCTCGGTCGACGCCCGCCGGCTGGCCGAGCTCGAGAAGGCGCTGCGGTCGCAGAACATCGTGGAACGCGCCCCCGACGGCTCGCTGCGGCTGACGCCCAAGGCGTTGCGCCGCCTGGGAGAGACGGCGCTGCGCGGTGTCGTCGACCAGCTCCGCTCGGCGCAGGGCTCGCGCGAGACGTCGTCCGCCGGCGCCGCCGGAGAGCTGATCGGCTCGACGCGGCCGTGGCAGTTCGGCGACACCGAGCCCTGGGACGTGCCGCGCACCCTGCGCAACTCCGTGCTGCGCTCGGGCTCGATGTCCCTGGACGTGGTCGACCTCGAGGTGTCCGAGACCGAACACCGGACGCGTGCCGCTGTGGCGTTGTGCGTGGACACCTCCTGGTCGATGGTGCAGGACGGGCGTTGGGTGCCGATGAAGCGCACGGCCCTGGCGCTGCACCACCTCGTGCGCACCCGGTTCCGCACGGACGCGCTGCAGTTGGTGACGTTCGGGCGTTATGCCGAGGCCGTGGACATCGGTCAGCTGACGGCGTTGGAAGGGGTGTGGGAGCAGGGGACCAACCTGCACCACGCGTTGCTGCTCGCCGGCCGGCACGTGCGGCGGCATCCCGACGCGCAGCCCGTGGTGCTGGTGGTGACCGACGGCGAGCCGACGGCGCACCTGGAGCCCGACGGGGATGCGGAGTTCAACTACCCGCCGCTGCCGCGGACGTTGACCAAGACGTTGAACGAGGTGGACGGGCTGGCCCGGCTCGGGGCGACGATCTCGGTGTTCAAGCTGGGCGACGACCCCCGGCTGGCCGCGTTCGTCGACATCGTGGCCCGGCGGGGTGGTGGCCGGGTCGTCTCGGCGGACGAGGAAGGACTCGGGGCCGCTGTGGTGAGCGACTACCTGAGGTCGCGGCGCCGCAGGCGGTGACCTCGGCAGGACCTCAGAGGTCGTGGAGCGCGGCCAGCCTGGGCAGGCGGGCCGCGAGTTCGGCGCTGTCGTCGAAGTCGAAGTCCCAGTCCGGGTCGAGCTCCGGGTAGCGGATCCGGAACGCGTCCTGCGGCAACTGCATGCCCGTCGCCTTGATGTGCGCGTTCCAGGCGATGGACAGGGCGTCCTCGCACTCGAACTCGTCGCCGGAGTCGGCGGCCGCCACCACCGCCGGTAAGGACGCCAGCGAGTCGGGATCGGCCAGGGCGGCCGTGTAGACCTCCTCGCCCTGGGTCACGAGCCAGCCGCGGAAGTAGTCGAAGCCGTCGTCCGAGCAGCCGCCGTTGAGGATGTACGCCGCCGCCCACAGCGGGTTCCGGTACGAGGCGGTCAGCAGCTCCCACAGGGTCTGCTGGGCCGCGACGATCTCGGCGGGCGGGCGCTCGGCCAGCAACGTGGTGGCCGCGGCGGCGACGGCGTGGCCGTCGGACGGGTCGGGGACGCTCGCCCGGGCCGCGGCGATGAGCTTCCAGAAGGTGTTCGGGTCCACGTCGAGAAGCGTGGCAGAGGGGTCTGACAATTTCGGCGCCTGACTTACGAGCCGCGACGTTCTAGGTTGTAGGCATGATCAGGACTCTCTTCCGCTCGCTCGAGGCCGTGCACGGAATGATCTACTTCGCCCCCGAGGCGGACTCCCGGTACGCGAGCGTCGGGCTCGACCGGCCAGGTGGGTACTTCGCGTCCCGCGCCGCGGCGATGGGCGCGGTCGGGGCCGAGGTCGTGATCGCGACGTTCTACAACTTCAACCCCGAGATCGTGCGTGCGCGCATCCCGCAGGCGTGGGAGAAGGTCACGCCGCAGCGCATGCTGGAGCTGCGCTGGGAGGCGGCGGACGAGGCCCTCCGCAAGGTGCTGCCCGACGACCTCAAGGAGATCACCGAGCTCGCGAAGCGAGCGGCCGAGCGGTCCAAGGACATGCCGCAGGGCCGCACGCTGTTCGCCGCGCACGCGAGCCTGCCGTGGCCGGACGACACGCTGCTGCAGCTGTTCCACGCCCAGACGCTGCTGCGCGAGTTCCGCGGCGACGGCCACCTCGCGGCCCTGCTGAGGCACAACATCTCCGGCATCGAGGCGTTGGTGCTGCACGTCGCAACGGGCGACTACCCGGCCGACGCGTTGCGCAAGACCCGTGCGTGGTCGCGAGAGCAGTGGGACGCCACGGTCGAGGACCTGCAGCACCGCGGGCTCGTCGGCGAGGACCAGCTCCTCACCGACAAGGGCCGTGAGCTGCGCAACGGCATCGAGGACGACACGGACCGCATGGCCGCGCCGGCCTACGACGTCCTGAGCGACCAGGAGAAGCAGCGGTTCGTCGAACTGGCCGCGCCGCTGAGCAAGGCCGTCGTGGAGGGTGGTCTGCTGCCCGGCCGCCGCTGAGCGAAGTCGTTGGCGCCGAGCGGGCCGTCGCCTCGCGGACGGCCCGCCACGCCGGTTCTCAGTCCTCGTCGGTCCCGTCGCGGTGCGTCGACGCGAGCGCCTTCTCGGTGACCTCGTCCTTGCCCGCCCGGTGCTTGCCGGGATGGGTCAGCGAGAAGTGCGCCTCGTCCCGCATCCGCTCGACCATGTGCGGGTAGTGCAGCTCGAACGCCGGCCGCTCCGAGCGGATGCGCGGCAGCTCCTTGAAGTTGTGCCGCGGCGGCGGTGACGTCGTCGCCCACTCCAGGGAGTTGCCGTAGCCCCACGGGTCGTCGTGCGGGGCCGGGTCGCCGTAGCGGTAGGACCGGAAGACGTTCCACACGAACGGGAGCACGGACGCGCCGAGCAGGAACGAGCCGATCGTCGAGAACGTGTTGAGGAACGTGAAGCCGTCCGACGGCAGGTAGTCGGCGTAGCGGCGCGGCATGCCCTCGTTGCCCAGCCAGTGCTGCACCAGGAACGTGCCGTGGAACCCGAAGAACGTCGTCCAGAAGTGCAACTTGCCCAGTGGCTCGTTGAGCATCCGGCCGGTCATCTTCGGGAACCAGAAGTAGATGCCGGCGTAGGTGGCGAACACGATCGTGCCGAACAGCACGTAGTGGAAGTGCGCCACCACGAAGTAGGTGTCGGACACGTGGAAGTCGAGCGCCGGCGAGGCGAGCAGGATGCCCGTCAGGCCGCCGAAGAGGAACGTCACGAGGAAGCCGATCGAGAACAGCATCGGCGTCTCGAACGTGAGCTGCCCCTTCCACATCGTGCCGATCCAGTTGAAGAACTTGATGCCCGTCGGCACCGCGATGAGGAACGTCATCAGCGCGAAGAACGGCAGCAGCACCGCGCCCGTCGCGTACATGTGGTGCGCCCACACGGCCACGGACAGCATGGCGATCGCGAGAGTGGCGAACACCAACCCCTTGTAGCCGAACAACGGTTTGCGGCTGAAAACGGGGAAGATCTCCGTCACGATCCCGAAGAACGGCAACGCCACGATGTAGACCTCGGGGTGGCCGAAGAACCAGAACAGGTGCTGCCACAGGATCACGCCGCCGTTGGCCGGGTCGAACACGTGCGCCCCGAGGTGCCGGTCCGCAGCCAGGCCCATCAACGCGGCCGTGAGGATCGGGAACGCCAGCAGGATCAGCACGGACGTCACCAGGATGTTCCAGGTGAAGATCGGCATCCGGAACATCGTCATGCCCGGCGCCCGCAGGCACACGACGGTCGTCGTCATGTTGACCGCGCCGAGGATCGTGCCGAGGCCGGACACCGCCAGGCCCATGATCCACAAGTCCGCGCCGACACCCGGCGAGTGCACCGCCGACGACAGCGGCGTGTAGGCGAACCAGCCGAAGTCCGCCGCGCCGCCCGGCGTGAGGAACCCGGCGACCACGATGATGCCGCCGAACAGGTACAGCCAGTACGAGAAGGCGTTCAGGCGCGGGAACGCGACGTCCGGCGAACCGATCTGCAGGGGCAGGACGAAGTTCGCGAAGCCGAACAGGATGGGCGTCGCGTACAGCAGCAGCATGATCGTGCCGTGCATGGTGAACAACTGGTTGTACTGCTCGTTCGACAGGAACTGCAGCCCCGGCCGTGCCAGCTCGCCGCGCATCAGCAGCGCCATCACGCCGCCGATCAAGAAGAACACGAACGACGTCGTGAGGTACATGATCCCGATCTGCTTGGGATCCGTCGTCTTGAACAACGACAGGAAGTACGAGCCCTTCGGCCGGGCGCGCGCGGCCCCGGGATGGGGCACCACGGGCGTTGGCTTGATCGTGGTCATCGTGCCTCCTCCGTGCCAGAGGTGAATCGTCCTCCCGGTCAGACCGGGGGGCAATCCGCGACGAGCACCGCGCTGGTCACCGGGACCACCGGAGCGCCTACCGAAATGCCGCTGACCTGCACGTAGTAAGCGCCGGGGGCCAATTCTCCGAATCTCACGGCCATCTTCTCGGAAATCGCCGGACTGCGCGATTCGACCTGTTTGCCGTTCTCGTCGACCACCGCCACCTTCACCGCCCGCGGAGCCGTGTCCTTCAGCTCGACGGTGACCTCCAGGTCCTCCCCGGTGAGCACGAGGTCGGGCACGACGACCTGGGGCTCGGTCACCGTCACGTTGCGCGGCACGATGGCCTTCGCGGTCAGGAACGACTCGACGGCGTCCAACACGGCGGCGTTGTCCTGCAACGACGTGTGCTGCTCCGTCACGCGGTGCAGCGTGTTCGACGACAACGCGAGCCCACGCCGTGCGGCACCGACCATCGGTACGGTCGCATCGCCGTACAGCTCTTCGCCTTCATATGTCCGATAGCAGGTGACTTTGCCGTCAGAGATGCGCGCCGTGGTGGCCGTGGGCTGCTTACCGCCGAGGATCGCGTACGTCTGGTCGGCGAACGAGTCGGTCAACGCGCTGTGGAACGCCATCGCGTCCGTGACCATCTTCGTGTCGAGTTCGGGCAACGACACCTCCGTGGTCTTGAGGAGCCCGCCGGGTGACTCGATGCACGCGAACTCGGGCAGCAACTGGTGCAGCGACGGCATCGACCGCGCGAACTCCGTCAGGTCGACCGCCAGCGGCCCGAGCCCCTTGCGCACGCCGTTGACCAGCTGGTCCAGCGCGGCGGTGGCCCCGCGGTAGGGCGTGCCCATGGTGATCAGCCTGTCGGTCCGCTCGGCCATCCCGCACTGCTCGACGCACCACCGCGCGACCAGCCCGCCCATCGAGTGGCACACGAAGCTGACCTTGGCGTCCGGCCCGATCCGGTCCAGTGCCTCGTCCACCCGCCGGGCCAGCAACGCGCCGTTGTAGCGGTTCGACAGCCGCCAGTCGTAGGCGAAGAGCATCAGGTTGCCCTTCTCCACGGTGTAGCCCAGGGAGTTCATCCGGCGCGTGACCCGGTCGTAGCCCTTCAACGGCGTCCAGATGCCCGGGACGACGTGCAGGTCCGACATCAGCGCGACGGGCTCGACGCCGTCCTGCGGGTGCTCGTCGCCGATGCCGTCCGGGAGCTTCAACCGCTTCAGGCTCCGCCCCAGCGTCAGCACCGCGCGCAACGCGGCCCTGCCGGACACCTCCCAGACCATGCCGTCCGCGTTGCGCAGCGTGCTGCCGAGGATGCCGGGCAGGACCACCACGAGATCAGTCATCTAGGACTCCTCGGCCAGCTTGCGGATGAGGGACAGCAACGCGAAGTTCGCGGGCACCAGGTAGGTGAGCTCGTGGATCCACGCCATGCGCTGGCCCGCCGAAGGCAACGCCAGACGTTCGTCACCGGCTCGAGCGCGCGCGACCGCCTTGTACAACGCCGTCAGCGCGTGCGGCTCCAACGCCGTCACGGCCTGCGTAAGTGCTTGTGGTGACGCGCCATTGGCGAGCCCGCGCAGGATCTCCGTTGTGCGCGAAGGGTCTTCCACGGCGTCGAGCACGAGGTCGAGCACGTCGGCGTCCTCGTCCGCCAGCAGCAGCAACGCGTGCACCGGCCTGTTGTCGCGCACGTTCTTGAGGACTTCCTTGTCCAGCAACTCGTCGCGCCGGGTGGCGAGCAGTTCGCGACGGCGTGCGGGCGTGGCGTCCACGAACTCGTCCGCGAGACTCGCGAGCAGCCACGGCCGGTACGCGAGCGCGACGCCCTGTTGCTGGGCGGTGGTCCGGCGCGACTGGATGACCTGCGCCTCGATCAGGCTCGTGCCGTACAACGCCTCCGACACGGCCACGTCCGCGTCCGTCGACAGCAGCTCCGGGTGCCGCACCAGGATGTCGCGCTCCTCCGCGTACGACCGCGCGAACACCCAGGTGCGCGCGGTCCGCAGCAACACCCGGTCGACCGACAGCCAGTCCGGAGTGGTGTCCCACGGCCACGGGCCGGAGTCGTAGTGGCGGCGCGCGATGTCGTGCACGTCGTGGATCGCCTGCCGCGACTGGCCGACGTGGGTGAGCGCCTGGCACAGCCACCTCGCCGCCGCCGGATCCCCGGCCTTCGTGGCCGCCGCCCGCAGCATCAGCAACGTGGCGAGCTGGGGGCCGTTGAACCGCGCGGTCACCCTCTCCCAGGTCTCCTCGACGATCTCGGGCTGCTCCAGCCCCGCGCAGATCGTGTCGAGCGTGAACAACGCCGCCGCCAGCGTCGACAGCCGGTCCGCGTTCTCCGGCAGCAGGGAGACCTCGACGGCCCGCAGACCGGTCGCGAGGGCCTCGCGGGGCTTGTCGGCGTCGCGCTGGCGGCGCATCAGGTTGTGCAGCGCCTGGCCGTGCACGGGCAGCCCGTCGGCGAGGTCGGCGGCCTGCCTCGCGGCGTTGAGGGCGGCCTCCGTGCGGTGGACCATGCTGTACGCGACGCTCAGGCTCAGCGCCGCGTCCGCGAGCTGCGGGCGGAACGCGGCGTGCCGGCCGAGCGTGCCGCTGATGTCCGCGGCCTGCTGTGTGGTGCTCGCGGCGTCGGACAGCCTGCTCAGCGCCAGGTAGTCGCGACTCAGCTCGACCAGGGCGCTGACCAGGTCCGCGAGGAACACCGGGTTCGTCTGCGCCAGCGCGTAATAGAGCTCGACGGCCTGCTTGGACCGTTGCATGGCCTCGTAGCGCAGGCCGGAATCGCTGCACCGCGCGGCAAGGCACGTCATCGCGCGCGCAAGCGGTGCATCGGTGTCGACGGCCGCAACGGCGTCACGAGCCGTGGACAGCGCCTCCTGCCTGCGGCCCAACATCGCGTAGACCTCGCTCAGGTCCACCAACGCGCCACTGAGGTGCGACGCGTACGTCGGGTTGTCACCGCCGTGCGTCGACGTCTTCGCGATGCGTTGCGCGAGCCGTTTGTGCGTGAGGCTTTCCGCCGTCGTCGGAGTCGACGCCACGAGCTCGCGGTAGCGCAAGGCGGCCTCTTCCGCTGGCGCCACGGCCTGCTGCAGGCGTCCGGCGTCGCGGAACCGCCGGCCCAGCTTGTTCAGCACGAACGCCAGGTCCGCCAGGTACATGCGCAACTTCGGCACCAGCGCGCGGAAGTGCTCGGCGGCCTCCTCGAGCGGTGCGATGGCCTCGTCACCACGACCCCAGTGCATCAGCTCGTTCGCCGCCGTCGTGGCCGCGAGTGCGATGTCCGGCAACAACATCCGGTTCATCACCGCTAGAGCGCGCAACCCGTCCAACGCCCGTGTGCCCGCATGGCCGCAATGCCGCCACGCGTACTTCCACAGGTAGCCGGGCACGTTCGGCGGCACGCCCGCCTCCATGCGCTGCCGGTACAACTCGATGAGCGCGCACGCCACCTTCTCCGCGCCCGGCGCGAAGACCTCGTCCCGGCTCGGTGCGAACGGCGGCCGCAGGTGGTCCGCGAACGTCTGGTGCGTGAGCTTGAAGACCGCCGTGCCTTCCTCACCGTCCTGCACGATGTGACGGCCCAGTTCGGTTAGCACGGCCGTGATGTCCTCACGGCTGAACGTCTCACCGAACAACGCCTCGGCGACAGCGCGCCACTCCTCTTCGGGGAATCCCGCGCCGTAGCTCCACGTCAGTGCCGTCAGCAACGCACGCGCCGAGGGCACCTTCGCGAGCTCGCGATCGAACGCCGCGTCCAACGACAGCTTGAGGTCGGCCCCGCCGTCCGCCAGGACCTGGTCGGTGATCATCCACGCGGTCAGGAACGGCAGCTTCGCCAGTTCATCCGCAGTGGACGGCTTGGCGCCCGGCCCCAGGCGCGCCAGGACGTACTCGCGGACGTCGGGCTCGCTGTCGGCGTCGTCGAGGTCGAGCACCTCGACCGGCGACAGCTCGGTCAGCAGGGGAGCACCGCCCGCGACCCGGTGCGCCTGCCGGGTCGACACGATCACGACGGCGTGGGCCGCGAGCTTGGTCAGCAGCGAGGTGGCGATCGAGAACGACTCGCCGCGCGCCTCGTCGAGGCCGTCGACCACCACCACCGGGGGTTCGTCGAGGGCGCTGACCACGCCTACCAGCTCGGCCGCACCCCGCCGGGGCCCCTCGGGCGCGGGGACCAGGCCCGCGCCGACGAGCTGCCGGCTGAGCAGGTCGGCGACGCGGTCGGCGTCCATCGCGCGGGCGTGCACGGCCGCGTCGACCGAGCCCGGACCGGGGTCGGCGTGCCGGAACGACGGCCCGGCGGTCAGCAGCAGGTCGCGCTCGACCGGGTTGGACAGGCTCACGACCCGCCCGACCACCGCGGACTTGCCGGTGCCCGGCGACCCGGTCACCACCCGCAGCCCGGCCACCCCGGACCGCACCCAGCCCACGACCTCGTCGACCTGAGCGGTCCGTCCGGTGAACCACGACCGGTTGTCCGCGGAGTCACCACCCCGTGCCGCGAGCAGAAGGTGCTTCACGACCGTGTTCGCGGCATAGAGGGGGTTCGGCAGCATCGGCTGCGCGGACCCGTACTGCATGAAGCGCGGCCGTTGAACGTCGCTGTCCCACGCGTTCAACAGCGCCGTACCGACCGCCCCACCGTCGACGAGGGCGATGCGATCGCTCCACCGCCGTGCGTCCTCAACGGCCGTGGGACCAGCACGCAGCAGCTTGCGCAACTTCCCGCCGAACAGCCCGTCACGAGCCGTCTCGACGCTCGAACACGACACCAGCACACCCGCCCAGTGCACCTGCCCCGCCAGCAACTCCTCCTGGACGGCCGCGACGGTGCGGACCGCCTCGTCGAGCTGGGCGCCCGAGTAGCAGGCGTCCACGATGATGAGCACCTGGTGCGCACCCGACGCGGCACACCACAGCGCGAACTCGTGCAGCATGATGCCGTCGACCGCGCCGTCGTTGTCCCTGGCCAGGAGCCTGAGGTTGCCCGCGACGGGGATGGCGTGGCCGCTCCACAACGCGACCAGCGCGCCGCCGTCCTGCGGGTTCTGGCGCAGCGCCTTCATGTGCGCGCGGACATCGGCCTCGGCCGGGTCGGCCAGGGGCTCGCCGTCGTAGCCCTTGAGCAGGGCGCGCAGCTCCCGCACGTCGCTCACGGCGTGCTGCAGCGGCTGCACCAGCTCGTAGGAGCCGACGCCGATGCCGACGAACCTGTCCCTGGCCCTCTTCGTCATGCGTCACTACCCCCTGATCGGAGGTCGCTCCTGGGCCGGAGGTGTTACTCGGGGTAACTCACACGGCGTAGCCGGGGGCGGTGGACCGCTGGTGGGACTCGTTCCCCGGCGACGCAGGCAGGCCGCACCGCCTCACGCCGGTTCCTTCGGCTCCTCGGTCAACTCGGGCGGCGCCACCGGCGCCTCCGCCTTCACGGGCGACTCGACGTTGGTGTTCTTCTCCAGGAACCTCAGCAGCTCCACCGGGAACGGCAGCACAAGCGTCGAGTTCTTCTCCGCCGCCACCTCCACGATGGTCTGCAGGAGCCGCAGTTGCAGAGCACCGGGAGTCGACTCCATGGTCCCGGCGGCCTCGGAGAGCTTCTTGGACGCCTGCAGCTCGCCGTCCGCGGTGATGATGCGCGCACGGCGTTCGCGTTCGGCCTCGGCCTGGCGCGACATCGAGCGCTTCATGCTCTCCGGCAGCGCCACGTCCTTGATCTCGACCCGGTCTATGTCGATGCCCCACTCGAGGGCCGGGGTGTCGATCATCAGTTCCAGACCCTGGTTGAGGCGCTCGCGGTTGGACAGCAGGTCGTCGAGCTCGCTCTTGCCGATGATGGACCGCAGCGACGTCTGCGCCACCTGCAACATCGCGAACCGGTAGTCCTCGACGTTGATGACGGCCTTCGCCGCGTCCTGCACCTTGAAGTACACGACGGCGTCGACGCGCACGGTGACGTTGTCGCGCGTGATGCCGTCCTGGGCCGGCACGGGCAGGGTGACGATCTGGAGGTTGACCTTCCGCAGTTGGTCGACCCCCGGGACGAGCATCGTCAGCCCCGGCCCGCGCACGCCCTGTTGCAGCTTGCCGAACCGGAACACCAGTCCCTGTTCGAACTGTTTGATCACTCTGGCGCTCATGGCGAGGCCGAGGCCTCCGAGCGCGACCAGCCCGCCGAGGATTTCGAAGAAGACCATGAGACCCCGCCTTTCAGCGGCGAATGCCCTTGATCTCCAACGGTACGCCTGGGGTCCGACAGTTTTCAGCAGTGCAGGACCGCAGCGGCCCAGTCGGCGTGGTCGTGGGCGTTGCCGTCACCTCCGTCCGTCACCCGGAACGTCAGCACCGTTGCTCCACCCGTGTCGACGGAGATCGGGACGGGTGCGCTCTGTCCCGTCAGCACAGGGCTTCGGTACACCGATCGGTTGTCGCCGAGGACTTCGAACCGGACGGTGCCGGCACCGTTCGTCTCGTCGTCGAGACCGATGGTGGCGGTCAGGAGACCGCACCTGCCGCCGGTGTAGACCTGGAACTCCGAGTCGGCGTGCACGCCGACGCCCCGGTCGAACCGGGCGCCGCGGATGCTCATCGTGGTGCCATCGCCCGCCTGCTGCTCGCCGTTGCTGCGGTCGCGCTCGACCGGGCCCCAGCCGTTGCGCTCGCCGAGGAACTCCAGCGCGGACACCTGCGCCTCGCCCTGCGGTGGTCGCGGGGTGGCGGTGAAGTCGTGCGTCAGGGTCGACGTCCCCTTGCCGGTGGTGATCTCCGCGAACACCGGGCGGGTGCCGGTGTCGCCGCCGTCGCGCCTGATCGTCACCGTCGCGGAGCCGCTCGACAGGTCTGCGGCAGGCGGGATGACCGACCAGCCGTCCGGCGCGGTGAACCTGGCCGTGGTCGTGCCGGCACAGGGCTTCGTGACGACCAGTTGGGCCTGGACCTGCTCACCGGGTTCGAGCGTGGTGTCCGTGGCGCGCAGTTCGGCGGTGGGGGCGCAGTCGACCTGACGGCCGAGTTTGCCCGTGGCCGCCTCCGCGGGCGTGAGCGGGCGCAGCAGCACGGAGTACGCGTACTCGTTGCCCGCTTCCACCTGGTACTGCGGCAACGGCTCGTGGAACGTCTCGCTCACGCCCGTGACGCGGTGTGCCGCGTGCAGGGTCGTCCAGCCGTCGTTCTTCTTGAGTGCGAACGGGTACGCGGCGCGGTCGAGGTCGTCGTACCGTGACACGCGCACGTCCAGATCACCCGCCACGAGCAGGCCCGCACGGCCGTTGGAGAGCGTCGCCCAGCGCGTGTCCGCGTGGTTGCCGAAGTCCTGCGGCTTGTAGTAGTCGTTGAACTGCTCGTCCACTGTGGACTGGTAGACGCCGACCGGGTTGCCGGACCTGCGGTCGTCGTAGTTCTCGCCCGGCCCGCGGCCGTACCAGGTGAACCTTTTGAAGGTGTCCGGAACCTTGAGGGTGAAGCCGATGCCGGGCAGGTAGCTCAGGTCGCGCATGCGGTCCTTCGCGGCGACCCGGTGCCCGACGGTGATCTCGCCGGCGCCGGTGACGCGGTAGGTGAACGTCTGGGCGAACGAGGCGTCCCGCACCGCCTGGGCGGTCGACCGCACCGTCACGAGAGTGTCGGTGCCCTGTGAGACAGTGATGTCGACTGGTGATGTCTTCAGGCGGTCGAGGCCGCTGCGGTACCAGGACGAGTCCTCGCTCATGAACTCGTTCGACAGCGGTGCGCGCCACGCGTCGAGCTCCGGGCCGGCGTGGAGCAGTTCGGTACCCCGCACGCGCATCGACGTGAGGGTGCCGGTCTTCTTGCTGAGCACGTACCGGAAGTCCCTGCCGGACAGCACGACCTCGGAGTCGTTCTGCGTGGTGGTGAGCTCGCCGGGCCTGCCGGGCGTGTGCAGGCCGGTGATCTGCGTGCCGCCCAGCGGGAACTGCGCGATGCCCACGTCGGTGCCGCGCCGATCCGTCGCGCGCACGGTCAGCCAGCGTTCGGTCTCGGCCCCGAAGTCGGGCAACGCGATCGTGCCCGGCTGGAGCCTGCCGCGGTGCTGGGCGATGGTGCGGCCGTTGTCCTGGACGTCCCAGCGCAGTTCGAGGTCATCGGTGCCGGTGAACTGGCGTTCGCTGACGACGGTGAGCTCGTTGTCCGCGAACGAGAACCGGATGGGGGAGTGGACGGCCATCAGCTCGGTGGTCTCCGGCTGAGGCCTGCGGTCGGCCCACACGACGCCGTCGACACCGCCGGTGCCCGCGCCGTAGGACTCCTTGCGGCCCTTGTCCTCCAGCTTCTCGAAGTCGAGCGCCAGCACGGCGGTCCTCTTGGGGTCCTGAGCGAGTTCGGCCTCGGTCAGGGCGCGGTGGTAGATCCGGACCTGGTCGACGCTGCCGTGCGCCATGCGCGTGCCGACGTTCTCCTGCATGGTCTCGGCGTTGCGCCCGATGTTGACCGGCCAGTGCGACCAGTCGATCGTGCCGCTGTAGTCGGCCGTGGAGACCTCACGGCCGTCGATGAGCAAGCGGAGCTTCGCGCCGTCGAACGTGCCGGTGACGCGGTGCCAGTTGCCGTGGAAGTCCGCCGGCACGGTCGCACGGACCGTGCGCCAGGTGCCGCTGTGCACGAAGAACTCCAGCGTCGTGGCGTTGGACATCTTCAGCGCGTACTGGTGGTCGCCCTTGGAGATGACCGTGAAGTCGCCGGTCCACGTGTCGGGCTTGACCCACGCGTCGAGCGTCAGGCCGTTGGTGACCTCGTCGAGCTTGCGGTCGCGGTAGACCTCCACGAAGTCGTCGAGTCCGCTGAGCTGCAACGCTTTGCCGTGCGGTCCGTCCACGTGGGACGGTTTGCCGGACAGGTAGGTCAGGATGCCGTTGGCGTCGTCCGGGGTCGTGTAGAGGGGCAGGGCGATGTTCTGCTCGGCCCAGTCCCAGATGAAGCCGCCCTGCACCTGCGGGTAGGCGCGCACGACGTCCCAGAACTCCTTGAAGTTGCCGAGGCTGTTGCCCATCGCGTGCGCGTACTCGCCCATGATGATCGGCTTGGTCGTGGTCTTCGCCTTGGCTTCGAGGCTCGCGGGTGACGGGTAGCGCGGCCCGGCCACGTCCGCGAAGGGCGCGTCGCCGTCCGGCACGTTCGGCTGGTGGTAGAGCGGGCGGGTGTCGTTCTTCCTCGCGTACTCGGCCATCGTGTGGTGCGCCTTGCCGAGGCCCGCCTCGTTGCCCGTGTCCCACATGACCACGCTCGGGTGGTTCTTGTCGCGCTGCATCATCGCCACGAACCTGTCCTGGAACGCGTCCTGCCACTCGGGGCGTTCGGCGAGGCAGTTGGACGGGCAGGCGTCGTGGTGGTGGGTCTCGATGTCGACCTCGTCGGCGATCATCAGGCCGTTGCGGTCCGCGAGCTCGTAGAAGTACGGGTCGCTCGGGTAGTGCGAGGTGCGCACGGCGTTGATGTTGAACCGCTTCATCAGCTGGACGTCTTTTTCCTGGTCAGCGCGGGTGACGTAGCGGCTGCCGCGCACCGAGGTCTCGGCCCGGTTCGTGCCGCGGAACAGGACTCGCTTGCCGTTGATCTTGAACTGGCGGTCGACGATCTCGATCTTGCGGAACCCGACGGGCTGTTTGCCGGTCTGGACGACCCGGCCGTCCTTGAGCAGCTCGATCCGGAGTTCGTGGACGTTCGGGGTCTCGTCGGTCCACTTCAGCGGGTTGACGACCTTGCCGTCCCTGATGGGGACCTCACGGCCCTGGGGATCGAAGAGTCTGGTGCGGACGCTGTGGCCCTCCTGCGGTCCGCCGATCCTGACGTCCGCGGAGATCGTCGCGTCGCGGTACTCGGCGTCGAGGTCGGTCTTGATCGTGACGTCCTGCAGGTACGTCTTCGGCGTCGAGTAGAGCCAGACCTCGCGGAAGATGCCGGAGAACCGCCACTGGTCGTAGTCCTCCAGGTGGGAGCCGGAGCCCCAGCGGTGGACCTGGAGCCTCAGCGTGTTGCGGCCGGGCTTGAGCTTGCTGGTGAGGTCCCACTCGGCCGGCGTGTAGCCGCCCTGGTCGTAGCCGACGTACGTGCCGTTGAGCCACACGAAGTATCCGCTGGTCACGCCCTCGAACCGGACCAGCGTGCGGTCCCAGCCCGCGGGCAGGTCGAACGTCTTCTCGTAGACGCCGGTCGGGTTGACGTCGTGCGGGATCCGGGGCGGGTCGTCCGGGTACATCTCGGTGGGGATGTTGCGGAACATCGGGTGGTCGAGGAAGTCGGTCTGCCACGTGTGGGGGACCTGGACCGTGCGCCAGCCGTCGGAGGTCTCCCTCACGTCCTGCGGCCGGTCGAACATCCGCAGGCGCCACTCGCCGTTGAGGCTGAGCTTGCGTTCGGGCTTGAGATCCGGGTGCGGAGGCTCCTGGTTCTCGGCTGTCATTCTGGGATTTTCCAGATACGCCAAGGCGTCCAGGGGTTCGGCCTGTGCTGTGGCCGGGGACAGTGAGAGCGCTACCACCGTGGCTACGACGACACGAAGCATGCCTCCCGAAGCTAGGGGCGTGCCCGTCACGGCGTCAACGGATGTCCTGCCTTTCTGTCCGAACGAACCGCGCGTGGTCGTCCCAACACCCGGAAATCACGCTCTGTTCGGCGGTACGCGTTAATGTCGGATACATGCAGACCTGGTCATCCATTCCTGTGCCGCGGGTTCCCGGGGACCCCCGCCCGCTGCGGCTGTTCGACACGGCTACGGGCGAGGTGCGCCCCACGGCTCCAGGAGACACCGCCAGGTTGTACGTCTGCGGGATCACGCCGTACGACGCGACTCACCTCGGCCACGCCGCCACCTACTTGGCGTTCGACCTCGTGCACCGCGTGTGGCTCGACAACGGGCACAACGTGCACTACGTCCAGAACGTCACCGACGTCGACGACCCGCTGCTGGAGCGGGCCGAGCGCGACAAGGACGACTGGGTGGTCCTCGCCATGCGCGAGACGGCCCTGTTCCGCGAGGACATGGAGGCCCTGCGCGTCCTGCCGCCGCAGGACTACGTGGGCATCGTCGAGGCGATCCCGGAGATCGTCGAGGTCGTGGCCAAGCTCGTCGCGGACGGCCACGCCTACCGGGTCGACGACGCCGAGTACCCGGACGTCTACTTCGAGCACAACGCCACCGGGCGGTTCGGCTACGAGTCGAACTACTCGGAGGAGACGATGCTGAAGCTGTTCGCCGAGCGGGGCGGCGACCCGGACCGCCCCGGCAAGAAGCACCCGCTCGACGCACTCCTGTGGCGCGTGAAGCGTCCCGGCGAGCCCTCCTGGCCGTCCGAACTGGGCGAGGGCCGCCCCGGCTGGCACATCGAGTGCAGCGCCATCGCCCACAACCGCCTCGGCACCGGCTTCGACGTGCAGGGCGGCGGCTCCGACCTGATCTACCCGCACCACGAGTACTCCGCGGCGCACGCCGAGGCCCAGACCGGCCAGCACCCGTTCGCACGGCACTACGTGCACGCGGGCATGATCGGCCTCGACGGCGAGAAGATGTCGAAGTCGCGCGGCAACCTGGTCTTCGTCTCGAAGCTGCGCGCCGAGAAGGTGGACCCCAACGCCATCCGCCTCGCGCTGCTCGCCGGCCACTACCGCACCGACCGCCCGTGGTCCCAGGACCTGCTCGACGAGGCGCTGGCCCGGCTGGACAAGTGGCGTCGCGCGGCCGCCCTGGACACCGGACCGTCCGCTGTGGACACCGTGACGCGGTTGCGCGACCACCTGGGCAACGACCTCGACACGCCGCGTGCGCTGGCGGCCGTCGACGCGTGGGCCGATGAGGCGTTGGCGCACGGTGGGTCGGATCGGCACGGGCCTTCGCAGGTTCGTACTGCGGTGGACGCGCTTCTGGGCGTGGAGCTCTAACTGGCTGAGGGCGCGCGCTGCCGTGCGGTGGCGCGCGCCCGCCACACTGTGCCCGTGACGGAGGCATGGCAGGGGCTGCGGTACGAGCGCGGGCCGGACTGCGAGGACCTGAACGAGGCCGCCCGTGGCGAGGTGCTGGCGGCTGAGAGCACCGCCGGGGACCTGCCGCTGCTGCGGTTCCTGGTCGAGCAGGAAGCCCTGTGCCGTGCCCACTCCCAGGGCTTGGGGGAGCAGGCGGCGCTGGCCGGGTTCCTGCTGGCCGAGCACCGGCGGCCCGAGGACGTCTGGCGGCACTTCGCGCTCAAGCGCGCCAACTTCGACGCCGGCTGCATGTACGACGTGGAGCACCTCTGCGCGGCGGGCGTCCAGGTCACCGTCGACCACGTGCGCGCGAGCGACCACCCGGATCGTGAGACCGTGCTGGAGCTGCTAAGCGTGGACCTCGACGAGGACGACCTGCGGCAGTGGTTCGAGCACCGGCGCGAGTGGTTCCGCGAGCCCTGAAGCGTCAAGCGAGCCTGAACACGTAGGTGGCGAGCACGATGCCGGACGTCTCTCCGTTGGATCCGCTCGAGAACGAGCTCTCGGTGATCGTGGTGGTCTGCGGGATGAAGGTCGTCGAGATGGCCTCGAACCTCCACCCCTCGGCTTCGATCTCGTTGAGCGTCTGAGTGTGGTTGTTGCTGTTCTGCGTGGTGAGGACCACGTCGAGAAGGCTCGTGCGCGTGTTCTCGAGCTCGATCGAGATCTGGAAGATCCTCGCGCCGTCCGCCTTGGCCGCACGAGCCCGTCCAGCTGGGGATGCGGCGAAGCGCGCTGCTTCCTTCTCCGCTGCGCGAAGCTCACCGGCGGCCTTCTTGGCGGCGATCTCCTCTGGCGTCTTGCTGAAAAGCCCCACGCGACTCTCCCCGTTGCTGCTGTCGTCTCGGCATTCAGGCTGCTTGTCGGGTGATCACCTGCTCCGTGTTACCGGCTTCCGCGAGCCCTGAACGTGGAACCGCCCCCGAGGCGGAAGCACCGGGGGCGGTTCGTTCACCGAAGAGACGATCAGACGTCGAGCGTCCAGCTGTTCAACGTGCCGGTGTCCAGGAACGCCGCGTCGCGCACGCGCAGCGTCCAGGTGCCGTTGGCGGCCTCACCCGAGAGGTTGCGGGTGAAGGTCTCGTTGATGTTGTCGGCCGAGCCGCCGGTGCGGTTGTGCAGGTTGTAGACCGAACCGTCCGGTGCGACCAGGTCGACCACGAGGTCGCCCTTGTAGGTGTGGGTGATGGCGACCGCGATCGTGGCGGTGGCCGACGCGTTGCCCGCGCAGCCGGAGACGACGATCGTGCTGGTCACGGTGGAGAGGTCACCGATGGCGACGGGGGTCGAGTTGGTCTTGGCGTCACAGCTGCCGCCGACCGCGTTGACCACCCAGGAGAACGTGGCCGAGCCGGTCTTGCCGGCCGCGTCGGTCACGGTTGCGGTGACGGTCGAGGTGCCCGCGGTGGTCGGGGTGCCGGAGATGGCGCCCGAGGAGCTCGCCGAGAGGCCGGCCGGCAGGCCCGAGACGGACCACGTGTACGGCGCGGTGCCGCCGGAGGCCGAGAGCTGCAGCGACGCCGCGGTGCCGACCGTGGAGGTCTGCGTGCCGGGGTTGGTCACGGACGGGTTGCCCGGCTGCGAGCCGCCGAAGAGCGTGTAGAGCAGCTTGTTCGGCGAGCCGCTGCCCGGGCTGGTGATCTTGTTGGGGGTCGAGGCGGCGTTCAGGCCCGCCCAGACGGCGGCGGGGCTGTCGGTCGGGTGCGTGGCGAGCCACAGCGCCGCGCCACCCGCGACGTGCGGGGAGGCCATCGACGTGCCGGAGATGTTGTTCGTGGCGGTGTCGCTGGTGTGCCACGCCGACACGATGTTCTGGCCCGGCGCGAAGATGTCCGTGCAGGTGCCGTAGTTGGAGAACGAGGCGCGCGCGTCGGTGTTGGTCGACGCGTTGACGGTGATCGCCTCGGCCACGCGGGCCGGGGACGACGAGCACGCGTCGGTGTTCGAGTTGCCGGACGCGACGGCGTAGGTCACGCCGGACGCGACCGAGTTGCGCACGGCGGTGTCCAGGGCGGCCGCGGCGCCGCCACCGAGGGACATGTTCGCAACGGCGGGCTTCACCGCGTTCGCGGTCACCCAGTTGACGCCGTCGACGACGCCCTGGATGGTGCCCGAACCCTGGCAGTTGAGCACCTTGACCGCGACGACCTTGGCGGCCTTCGCGAGACCGTACTCGGCGCCCGCGACGGTGCCGGCGACGTGCGTGCCGTGGCCGTTGCAGTCGCTGTTGTTGCCGTCGCCGGAGGTGTTGGTGCCCCAGGTGGCGCGACCGCCGAACGTCTGGTGCGTCGTGCGCACACCGGTGTCGACGATGTACGCCGTCACGTTCGAAGCGGTGGTGTCGTACTGGTAGCTGTTGCTCAGCGGCAGGTCGCGCTGGTCGCTGCGGTCAAGGCCCCACGACGGCGGGTTCTGCTGCACGTCGAGGAGGCTGACCTCGGCGTCCTGCTCGACGAACGCGACCTTCGGGTCCGCGGCGAGGCGGGCGGCCTGCTGGGCAGTCATCTTCACCGAGAAGCCGTTGAGCGCGTGCTGCCAGACCTTGCCGACCTGGCCGCCGTAGCGTCCTGCCAGTTCGGGAGCGGCGGCCCTCGACGCCGTTCCCGCCTTGAGCGAGACGATGTAGCTGTCCTTCACGACCTTGGCGCGGTCGGCGCCGAGAATCGTCCCCACGTTTTCTTGAGCGGAAGCGGCTGGAACCACAGCGGCGGCCAGACACACGGCGGCAGCGGCTGTGAGTCCCGCACCCAAGACTCTTCGCATGGCAGGGTTTCTCCCTCGTGCAGGGAACAGGGTGTCCAGCACGCTAGACCTAAACCGCAGGTCAGAGGGATACGCCAGCGAGTGCGAACTGTTGACAGATTTGACGTTTCGTGTCAAGGCGAATGGTCGCTCTGTGTCACGGAAATAGGCCGGGAGAACGAATTTGCATTCCCTATATCAACCGAGACGCCGCGAGGTCCACCCCTCGATCGACCCTACCGTCCGGTAAGCACGCCGAAGTAGCGTCGCCCAGACGGAGGAACGAACTGATCGGGCAGTTCGACCGCCTGGGGACGCCTGTCATCCGGTGTCGTGCGAGCTGTGTTGCAGCACAGCTGATCTCCTCATCGCGGTTGCCCGGTCCGGCGTTACACCGGCCCTGCAGAAAAAACCGAAGATCAAGGAGAAGTGCCTATGAAGCGCATGGCTGTCGCGGCTGTGGCTGTTCTGACGGGTGCACTCGCGGCCACGGCATCCCCTGCCGCCGTCGCCGCACCGCAACCGTCGGCCGACCTGCTCGCCGCGATGCAGCGCGACCTCGGACTGGACGCCCGGCAGGCGGCGGAGAGGCTGCGCCAGGAGAGCGCGGCCGCGGTCCTGCAGCGTGTCGTGGAGGGGTACGCGGGCGAGAGCTACGGCGGCGCGTGGTTCGACGCGTCCTCCGGCAAGCTCGTCGTGGGCGTGACCGACGCGGCCAAGACCGACCGGCTCCGCAAGCTCGGCGCGGAGCCCCGCACGGTCGCGCACAAGGCCTCTGACCTGGACGCGGCCAAGGCGAAGCTCGACGCGTCCCAGGCCCCGGCCGAGGTCACCGGCTGGTACGTGGACACGAAGGCGAACGCGGTGACGATCACCGTCAAGCGCGGCCAGACCTCGGCAGCGCAGTCGCTGGTCGAAAAGGCGGGCGCCGTCGCGAAGGTCGTCGAGACCGACGAGGCGCCGCGGCTGTTCAAGGACACCCGCGGTGGTGACGCCTACTACATCAACAACGCCGGACGCTGCTCCGTCGGCTTCGCGGTCGACGGCGGCTTCGTCTCCGCGGGCCACTGCGGGTCGCCCGGCGACACGGTGACCGGCGTCGACAAGACGGCGATGGGCGAGTTCGAGAAGTCGTCCTTCCCGGGCAACGACTACTCGTTCGTGCGCACCAACTCGTCGTGGACCTCCACGCCGAAGGTGAACCACTACGGCGGTTCCGACGTGATCGTCTCCGGTCACACCGAGTCCGCCGTGGGCGCCTCGATCTGCCGTTCCGGCTCGACCACGGGCTGGCACTGCGGTGAGGTCCAGGCCAAGAGCCAGACCGTGAACTACCAGGAGGGCTCGGTCAGCGGCCTCACGCGCACGAACGTGTGCGCGGAGCCCGGTGACTCGGGTGGCTCGTGGGTCAGCGGCACGCAGGCGCAGGGCGTCACCTCGGGTGGCTCCGGTGACTGCACCAGCGGCGGCACGACCTACTACCAGCCGGTCAACGAGATCCTCGAGGCCTACGGCCTGACTCTCACCACGGGCTGACGTGCGTGGCGGACGGGGGAGCCTCCACGCCGGAGGCTCCCCCGTCCGCTGTCTTCTAGCGCTCTTCCAGCCACTTCTCGCGGTGCACGCGCCACCGGTCCAGCAACGAGCCCAGCTCGCCGTGCACGAACCGGAAGAACTCGCGCGTCTCGTCCAGCCGGGCCCCCGCCGCGGAGTCCGAGCCGAGCGCGTCGACGCCCTCGCCGAGCACCTCGTCGATCATGCCGAGCATCTGGTCCTTGCGGAACGTCGTCTCGTACCAGACGTTGTCGCGCATCCGGAACACGTCACGGCGTGATCCGGGTTCACGCTCCCGGCTGACGATCTGCACGGTCGTGAGGTAGCGCACAGCGCCCGACACCGCCGCCGGGGAGATCTGCAGCAGTTCGGCTATCTCGGCCGCGGTGAGCCGCCCGGAGTCCGTTGTCAGCAGCGCCGCGAGGATGCGAGCCGGCATGCGCGGCACGCCGGTGTCCGCCAGGATCCCGCCGAACCGCTCGACGAACTGGCTCACCGCCTGCGTGTCACGCTCCGTAGTACTCGTCACGGCGGCATCATCCCTTTCGTCAGCCGATCGGGCAAAATTTACACGCTTCACGAAGTTGTGAAAGAAGCGTAGCTTACCGCCCATGACATCTGCGATATCCGTGTCGGGCCTGGTGAAGACCTTCGGCCCGACGCGTGCACTGGACGACCTGAACCTGGACGTCCAGACCGGTGAGGTGCACGGCTTCCTCGGGCCGAACGGCTCCGGCAAGTCGACGACGATCCGGATCCTCCTCGGCCTGCTGCGTGCCGACTCCGGCACCGCGCGGCTGCTCGGCGGCGACCCGTGGAAGGACACCGCGGCTCTGCACCGCCGGCTCGCCTACGTCCCCGGCGACGTGAACCTCTGGCCCAACCTGACCGGCGGCGAGGTCATCGACCTGCTCGGACGGCTCCGCGGCGGCGTGAACAAGGCCCGCCGCGCGGAGCTCCTGGAGCGCTTCGAGCTCGACCCGCGCAAGAAGGGCCGCACGTACTCCAAGGGCAACCGGCAGAAGGTCGCGCTGGTCGCGGCCCTGTCGAGCGACGTCGAGCTGCTGATCCTCGACGAGCCGACGTCGGGTCTCGACCCGTTGATGGAGGCCGTCTTCCAGGACTGCGTCAACGACGAACGCGAGCGCGGCCGCACCGTGCTGCTGTCGAGCCACATCCTCGCCGAGGTCGAGGCCCTGTGCGACCGGGTGAGCATCATCCGGGGCGGCCACGTCGTCGAGACCGGCACGCTCGCCGACCTGCGGCACCTCACCCGCACGTCGATCTCCGCCGAGCTCGCGGCCCCGCCGAACGGGCTCGCGTCCCTGGCCGGCGTGCACGACCTCGTGGCCGAGGGCAACCGGGTCAAGTTCGAGGTCGATTCGGACCAGCTCGACCCGGTCCTCAAGCAGCTCGTGGCCACGGGCGTGCGCACGCTGACCTCGCAGCCGCCCACGCTGGAGGAGCTGTTCCTGCGCCACTACGAGGACGCGAAATGATCGGCACGCTGCACCTCGTCCGGCTGGCCCTGCGCCGCGACCGGATCCTGCTGCCCGTCTGGGTCCTGTTCCTGGTCGGCGTCACGTACTCCACGACGACGGCCCTCGAGGAGCTGTACAGCGGCGCCGAGGCACGGGCGCAGCTCGGCGTCACCGCGAACGCCAACTCCGCCTTCCTCGCGATGCTCGGGCCGCTGCACGACTGGTCGTCGCTCGGCGGTCTGGTGGTGTGGCGCTGGGGCGTCTTCTCCGGCCTGTTCATCGCGATCATGGCCATGCTCGTCGTCACGCGGCACACGCGCGCAGAAGAAGAGGCCGGTCGCACGGAACTCATCAGCGCGGGCGTCGTGGGACGGCACGCGCCACTCGCCGCCGCCGTCGTCGTCGCGGGCGGCACGAGCCTGCTGATCGGGCTGCTGCAGGCGGTGGCGCTGATCGGCAAGGACCTGGACGCGGCGGGCTCGTTCGCGTTCGGGCTGTCCACGGCGAGCGTCGGGCTGGTGTTCACCGGCGTCAGCGCGTTCACCGCGCAGCTCTCGGAGAACTCGCGCGTGTCCAACGCGATCGCGGGCGGGTTCCTCGGCGTCGTCTACCTGCTGCGCGCGGCCGGCGACGCGGCGGGGGAGTCGGGGCCGCAGTGGCTGACCTGGTTCTCGCCGATCGGCTGGACCGAGCACGTGAGGTCGTTCGGCGACAACAGGTTCTGGGTGCTGCTGCTCCCGCTCGCCGCGTTCGTGCTCCTCGCCGGCGTGTCCGCGTACGTCGTGACGCGCCGGGACGTCGGCCTCGGGTTGCTGGCGACCCGCCTCGGCCCTGCGGAGGGCACGACCGGCACCTCGTTCGGCCTGGCGTGGCGGCTGCAGAAGGGCTCGTTGATCGGCTGGTCCATCGCCCTGTTCGCGGTGGGCGTGATCTACGGCAGCGTCGCCCAGGCCGTGGGGCAGATGGTGGAGGACAACCCGGCGCTCGGGCAGATCGTGCAGACGATCGGCGGCGCCGACGCGATGGTGGACGCGTTCTTCGCGACCGTCACGCAGCTGCTGGGCCTGATCTCGTCCATCTACCTGGTGCAGGCGGTGCTGCGGCTGCGGTCGGAGGAGACCTCGCTCCGCGCGGAGCCGATCCTCGCGACGCCGGTCTCGCGGTGGTCCTGGGTCGCGTCGCACGCGGTGTTCGCGCTGGTGGGAGGCGCGGTCGTGCTGGCGTCGGCCGGTCTGGGCCTGGGACTGGTGTACGGGCTGCAGGTCGACGACGTCGGCACGGTGCTGCCCGAGATGCTGGGCGCGGCACTGGTCCAGCTCCCCGCCGCCTGGGTGGTCGCGGGCGTGGCACTGCTGCTGTTCGGGGCGTTCCCGCAGTTCACAGGCGTGAGCTGGGCGGTGGTGTCGGTGTCGCTGGTGCTCACGCTGCTCGGCCCGGCGCTGCGGCTCGACCAGTGGGTCATCGACCTCTCGCCGTTCACGCACGTCCCGAAGTACCCGGACATCACCTTCGGGCCGCTCGCGTGGCTCACCGGGGTGGCGGTGGTGCTGCTGGTCGCGGGGTTCGCCGGCTTCCGGCGCCGCGACCTGACAACGTGACGATCGCGGGGATCGTGACCAGCAGGCCCGCTGGGACGAGGAACCCCAGCAGCGGGTGGGACTGGTAGAGCGGGACGAACGCCAGCGGGGCGGCCGCGGCACCCATGAAGCGCAGCGACTGCACGACGCTGACGCTGCCGCCCCTGTTGGCGCTCTCGCTCTGCAGCACCAACGCGTTGATGCTCACCAGCACGCCTTGGGCGGCGGCTCCGGTGAGCGCCCAGGCGAGGACGACCAGGGCCGTGAAGGGCGTCGTGCCGACCGCCGCGACGAGCCCCGCGCCGAGCGTCGCGGCGACGGTGATGGTCGTCCGCGCGCCGAACCGGTCGATCGCCTTGCCGATGTACCGCGCGGTCAGGAAGCCGACGACGCCGAAACCCGTGAGCAGCACACCGCGCTGGCCCGCACCGAGCCCGAACACGTCGTCGAGCCGGAACGCCACGAGGAACGACAACCCGCCCAGGCACGCCCAGCCGATGAACCCGACGAGCGCCGGCCAGAGCGTGCTCGGCACGAACGCGCTGCGCAGGCTCGCGTCCCGTTCCGGTTCGGCGTCGGTCTGCGGCACGCCCAGCACCGCGAGCCCGACGGCCACCACGGCGATCACGACGAACGCGAGCCGCCAGTCGATCTCGGCGGTGAGCCCGCCGACGAGCGGCGCGGAGGTCTGCCCGGCCGCCTGCATCGACCCGAACAGCCCGAGCGCGCGCCCGAGCTTCTCCTTCGGCGTCGACGCGGCGATCACCGCCAGCAACACCGGTGTGGTGAACGAGTTCGCCGCGCCCTGCAGCGCGCGCGAGGCCAGCAGCACCTCGAACGTCCAGGAGGACGCGGCCAGGGCGGACGTGACGGCGTAGGCGATGTACGCGATCCGGACAGTCCGTTGTGGACCCCAGCGTTGCGCGAGCGTGCCGGAAGCCAGCATCAGCACCGCGAACGGCACGAGGTAGTAGGTGAGCGTGGACGCCGCCGAGCCCGCGGACCGGCCGAAGCTCTCGCCGATCTCCGGCAGGATCGACGTGGTGATGGCGCCGCCGAACGGCCCGATCAAGGCGCCCGCGTACAGCCCGGCGCGTGCCAACCGTCCCACCCGACACCTCCGCCGCCCACCCTAGGCGGACGAGCGGCGGAGATCCCCGAAAAGTGGTTAGTGTCGCTAAGTTTTTAGCCGCGGATCTTGCCGGCGACCGCTCGCGTCGTGTCCTGCACGCCGTAGAGGTTGTCCTGGAACGACTCCCTGAAGTCGTTCATGGCCGTGTGGGGGCCGTTCTCCCCGACGGCGTCGACGGAGGAGATGGGAGCTGCACTGGCGGGAGACACGGCCAACAGCACGCCGCCACCCGCAGCGAGACCGACAGCGATCTTGCGCACGAGAGACACGGTGGTTCCTGTCTGGAGATGGATCTTGGTACCCATTCCTCGGCGCCGGGAAACCTCGGCTCGATCACTCGGAAGCGTGAAAAAGCCGTCCCGGTCCACATGACCGGAACGGCTCCTGACCTGCGTCGAGCTAGCGAGGACCGGCGGACGGCCAGCCCGGCCCACGACCGCGGCGGCGCAGGTAGCGCTCGAACTCCGCGGCGATGTCGTCGCCGGACGCCTCGGTGATCTGCATGGCCGCGTCACCGCGTTCCTCGAGGGCGCGGACGTAGTTGCGCACGTCCTCGTCCTCGTCGGCCATCTCGGAGACCGTGCGCTCCCACTCCTCGGCCTGCTCGGGCAGCGCGCCGAGCGGCACCTCGATGTCGAGGACCTCCTCCACGCGGTGCAGCAGGGCCAGCGTGGCCTTGGGGGAGGGCGGCTGCGACACGTAGTGCGGGACGGCCGCCCAGAACGAGATCGCCGGGATGCCCGCCTGCACGCACGCGTCCTGGAACACGCCGACGATGCCGGTCGGGCCCTCGTACTTCGAGTGCTCCAGGCCGAACCTCTCGGCGGCGTCCGGGTCGTAGGCCGTGCCGGTGACCGGGACCGGACGGGTGTGGGGCGTGTCCATCAGCAGCGCGCCCAGCGTCACGACGGTCGTCACCCCGAGGGCGTCGATGTGGCCCAGCAGCTCGGCGGCGAACTTGCGCCACCGCATGTTCGGCTCGATGCCGTGCACGAGGATCACGTCCACGTCCGAACCGGGAGGCCGGCACACCGACAGCCGCGTCGTCGGCCAGTCGACCCTGCGCGTGACGCCGTCGACCATGCGGACGGTCGGGCGCGTCACCTGGAAGTCGTAGTAGTCGTCCGGGTCGATCTCGGCGAGCGGGGTGGCGTCCCAGGTGAGTTGGAGGTGCTCGATCGCGGTGCTCGCGGCGTCGCCTGCGTCGTTCCAGCCTTCGAAGGCGCAGACCATGATCGGACTCGTGAGCGGAACACGCGGGTTCGAGGGGGTCGGGGATTCCTGGGACGGATCGTTCACGGCGCCAGACTACGGCCTCCCCCGGTCAACTCATCGTAGGCTTGGCCCATGCGTGATCACGAAGCGCCGCCCTCGCGGAAAGCGCTGGTGAGCGGCGTTGTCGCAGCCGTCCGGCGCAACCACGTATCGTGAGTGGGGCCCTCGGGCGGCACCGTCGCCGCCGGAACACCACCGACGCCTTCGTGGCGCACCACCCGGAGGCGGAGTACTTCGATGTCTGACTTGCAGGCCGTGCTGTGGGACATGGACGGCACGCTGCTCGACTCCGAGAAGCTGTGGGACATCCCGCTCTACGAGTACGCGGAGAAGCTCGGCGGCGTGCTGAGCGTCGAGACCCGCGAGCGCATGGTCGGCAGCAACGTGCCCACCACGATGCGCCTGTTGTTCGGCGACGTCGGCATCGAGCCGACCGAGGCCGACATGGCCGACGGAGCCGCGTGGATCCTGCGCCGCACCGAGGAGGTCTTCCGCGCCGGTCTGCCGTGGCGTCCGGGTGCCCAGGAGGCGTTGCGCGCGGTGCGGTCCTCCGGCGTGCCGATGGCGTTGGTGACGTCCACCGAGCGCGGGCTGACCGAGGTCGCGCTGGACACGATCGGCCGGGACCTGTTCGACGTGACCGTGTGCGGCGACGAGGTGGACGGGCTGAACAAGCCGCTGCCCGAGCCTTACCTGAAGGCGGCGCGGCTGCTGGGCGTGGACGCCTCGCGTTGTGTCGCGGTCGAGGACTCGCCGACCGGTGTCGCGGCCGCGGTGGCCGCCGGGTGCACCGTGCTCGTGGTGCCCTGCGACGTCGAGGTGCCGGCGGGGGAGCGGCGGATCTTCCGCGACTCCCTCACCGGCGTCGACCTCGACGTGCTGCGCGCGCTCTAAAGCGCGGCGGCGGGCGTCTTCGCCTTGCGCGTGGCCGGGTCCACCAGCAGGCCGAACACCACGCCGATGCCGACGTAGAGCGTGGCCAGCTGGGCGAGCGAGCTGAGGCGGAACTGCCACAGCACGGTCACCGGCATGTCCGCCGGGATCGTGTCCGGCGGTGCGGGGAACGCCAGCAGCACCACCGCCGTGGCCGCGGCCACGGCGAGCAGCACGGCCGTGGCGCGCACCGGCTGCGACTGCGCGCGCAGCTGCTCGGCGAGCAGGCTGGCACCCCAGACGATCACCAGGCCCGCGACCACCACGCCCAGGTAGAGCGCGGTGCGGTAGTTCACCGTCTCCGGGTCGCCCACCGCGGGCGGGTTGGCCGGGTACTTCAGCCACGGCAGCAGCGCCACGGCACCGAACACCGCGGCACCGAACGTGGCGCTGCGGGTGAACGGCGTGCTGCCGGAGAACCAGCGCTTCGACAGCGCGTAGGCCGTGGCGAACACCAGGCCGACCGCGATGCCGACGATCACCACGCCGAGCATGCCGCCGACGACCTGGGCGCCGCGGCTGACCAGCTCGCCCTCGCCGCCGTGGGAGTGGCCGGCCTCTTCACCGGCGGGCGCGCGAGCCTCCTCGACCGCGAGCGCCGCTCGGATCGGGATCTCGGTCACCAGGAGCTGCACCAGCGCGGACGCGACACCGGCGATGCCGCCGGCCGCGATCCCGCGCAGTGCGATGGACTTGTACGTCGTCATCTGCGTGATCGGCGGATCAGTGGCAGGGGACGCCGAGGGCGTGGCGGCCGTCGTGGAAGAACTCGTGCAGCAACTCGGATCCCGCGCCGAGCGCGAGGCCGTTCTCCTGCAGGACCAGGTAGGTGACGATCAGGCCGAGCAGTGAGACGGCGAAGGCCCATTTGGGCACGCGGACGGCGGACAGGCTTGCTGCGGGGCTCGTCATGACGGGCTCCTCCATACCTCGTGGAAGGTCAACTCTCCTTGCGGCGCCGCAGCCGGTCTCCTGACTCCCGGATCAACGCTGCCCCCGCGTCTTCCCAGTCCCGGCGGGGACCAGTGACGTGCTCGGCGGGGATCGCTTCCCGGTCACAGTGGCGAGGACCGCGCCGGATTTCCACCGGCTTCCCGTCACTGCGGCGCGTGCACCGTAAGTTGATCGGCCCGTTAAGCACAACCGGCCATAAGAGTTGTTGCGTTCCTCACTTCACGAGTGGGCAGTCGCCGCACTTCCCACCTGCGGCGACGCGGTAGTACAGGCAGCAGCTCCTGCGCCGGAAACCGAGCTCGCCGGGAAAGCTCAGAAATTGCCCCGCCTGTTCGAACGGCGGCGCGCTCATGAGCAGTTCGCCCCGTTCTTCCGCTTCTTCCGCCGTGAGCATGCGTGCGCGCACAACCATTTTCAGCGCCCCCGCGATGTTGGACATCGCGTTGCCCCACAACAATCCGGTCGCCACCGGGGCGACCGCCTGGACGGCCTCCACCACGGGTGCGAGCGCCTCGGCGGCCGGCGGGCCCAGCCGCGGCTCGTCGATCCGGACGCTCAGGCCGTTCGCGGGATCGTGCCGCCACCACAGGTTCTCGGGGCGGACGTCGATGGGCAGGTTCGCGGCCGTCAGCGGGCTGAGCAGCCGCGCCGTGTAGCTGAGGAAGAACAGGCTCGCCGCGACACGGGGTTCGTCGGCCTTGTACCGGTTCGCGATGGCGTCGATCGTGGTTTTGAGCGCCGGGCCCTCCAGCAGTGCCGTTCCCGGCAACCAGGACTCGTTCGGACGCCCCACGTCGAGCGCGAAGAACGGGTTGATTCCGCGCACCCGGCGCAGCGCGTGCAGGACCTCCGCGAATTCGGACACGGGAATTCACGCTACCGGGTGTCCATGCAGGACAGATCACGTCCACCGCCTGGGACAGATGCGACCGCGGTGTGGACGGGGGTCGCCGGGATGGGAGGATGTGGAGCCGTGAAGACCTTCGATTCCCTGTTCGCTGAACTGACCGAACGAGCCGCCACCAAGCCGGAAGGTTCCGGCACCGTCGCCGCGCTCGAGGCCGGGGTCCATGCGCAGGGCAAGAAGGTCCTGGAGGAGGCGGGCGAGGTCTGGATCGCCGCCGAGTACGAGTCCGACGAGAAGCTCTCCGAAGAGATCTCGCAGCTGCTCTACCGCCTCCAGGTGCTCATGCTGGGCCGTGGGCTCACCCTCGAAGACGTGTACAAGTACCTCTGACGGAAAAGACCTCCACATGCTGCGCGTAGCAGTCCCGAACAAGGGCGCGCTCGCCGAACGCGCCTCCGCCATGCTCACCGAGGCCGGTTACCGGCAGCGGCACGAGCCCCGCGACCTCACCGTGCTCGACAACAACAACGAGGTCGAGTTCTTCTTCCTGCGCCCCAAGGACATCGCGATCTACGTGGCGTCCGGCGACCTGGACCTCGGCATCACCGGCCGCGACCTGGCCGCCGACTCGGGCGCCGACGACAACGGTTCCTCCGTCGAGGAGCTGCTGGCACTGGGCTTCGGCTCGTCGACCTTCCGCTACGCGGGCCCCCGCGGCACCGACTGGAAGGTCGAGGACCTGGAGGGCAAGCGCCTCGCCACGGCGTACCCGAAGCTCGTCGGCCGCGACCTCAAGGCCCGCGGCATCACCGCGAAGGTGATCCGCCTCGACGGCGCCGTCGAGATCTCGATCCAGCTGGGCGTGGCCGACCTGATCGCCGACGTGGTGGGCTCCGGCCGCACCCTGCGCCAGCACGACCTAGTGCCGTTCGGCGAGCCGATCTGCGAGTCGGAGGCGGTCCTCATCCACCGCAACGGCTCGGAGCTCACGGCGGCCAAGAAGCAGCTCACCGCCCGCCTGCAGGGCGTCGTGTTCGCGCAGCAGTACCTGATGCTCGACTACGACTGCCCGCGTTCGATCCTCGACGCCGCCGTGGCCCTCACCCCGGGCCTGGAGTCACCGACGGTCGCGCCGCTGGCCAACCCGGACTGGGCGGCCGTGCGGGCGATGGTGTCGCGCAAGGAGGCGAACAAGGTGATGGACGAGCTGGCCGCCATCGGCGCCAAGGCCGTGCTGGCCTCGGACATCCGGTTCTGCCGCCTGTGATCACGGAGCACGCCCTGCTCGACGTCCTGCCGGGCTCCGAGCAGGACTTCGAGTGGGCGTTCGGCGAGGCGCGGGAGCTGATCTCCGCCTCGCCGGGCTTCCACGGCCTCGAACTGCTGCGGTGCCTGGAAACGCCGTCGCGCTACCTGCTGCTCGTGCGCTGGGACTCGGTCGAGGCGCACGAGGTCGGGTTCCGGCAGGGGCCGTCCTACGAGCGGTGGTCGTCGCTGCTGCACCGCTTCTACTCGCCGTTCCCGGTGGTCTCCCACTTCGAGAGCGCGCTGAGCACCTCGTCGTCCGTGGTCTGATCGAAGCTCTCGTACCAGCGGCTCACGGACTGGAAGTGCTTCGGCGTCAGGACGGCGACCACCGGGGTGCTGAACGTCCTGAGCGACTCCCGGGCGGCCACGGGCACGGCCAGGGTGACGCTCTTCGGTGCGCGCTGGGCGATCCAGAGCAGTGCCGCCCGCGCGGTGACTCCGGTGGCCAGGCCGTCGTCCACGAGGATGACGTCGCGGTTCTCAATGGTGAGCGGCTTGGCGCCGCGGTAGAGGAGCGTGCGCCGCTGTGCCTCTTTGCGCTCTTCGTCGCAGGTGCGGCCCAGTTGTTCCTCGGTGAGGTTCAGCGCTCGGAGCGCCCTCGGGTCGTAGATCGGCTCGCTGTCGGCCGTCACCGCTCCCACGCCGTACTCGGGGTGCCCTGGCGCGCCGATCTTGCGTGCGACGACGACGTCGAGTTCGGCTTCGAGGCGGCTCGCCACCTCCCGCGCGACCGGGACACCGCCTCGGGGCAGGCCCAGGACCAGCGGGTCGTGCCAGGGGCGAGCGGCGAGTCGCGCTGCCAGGGCGCGGCCCGCTTCCTGCCGGTTCGCGAACCTCTTCACAGTCCCGTTGACGCTACGCGCCTTCCGTCGTGGGAGGCGAGCGGCAGGACGAGTGGTGCTCGTCAGCGCTCGCGCACGAACAGCGCCTGCGCCGTCGTGCCCACCGGCCCCTCCGCGTCGTGCACGACGCTGGTCGCGAGTCCGACCCCGTCCGGCCCGATGGTCGTCCGCGCGTCCATGCCCACCCACTCGCCGACGGGCCGGCGGTGCAGGTGGACCGTCAGGTCCGTGTTGATGGCGTACCACTTGCGGATGTCCACACGGGACGAGACGCCGCTGGCCGAGTCGACGACGGAGAAGAGGCGTTCCTCCGGCGTCGGCTCGAAACCCTCGACGACGGCGACCTTCGGGCGGGCCCACACCTGGGCGTCGCCCGGAGTGAAGATGCCGCCCGACAGGGAGAGCCACTCGACGGCGGCCAGGTAGCCGCCGCCCCAGTGGTCCGGGACCTCCATCGGGACAGCCATGTCCGGCGGTGCCATCGCCGGAACCTCGCCGCCTGCCACCGCCGTGGTGTCCGCACCGACGATGCGCCACGCACGGGCCGTCAGGACTGCGCGGCCCTCGTGGGAGAGCGTTGCCGCCAGCAACTCGACGGAGCGGCCGGGGCGTTCGACCGACGTGGACACCGTCAGGTCGGCCACCGGGACCGGGCCGAGGACCTCGAACGTGACGCGGGCCAGTGCCGACGACGGGTTGCCCAGACCCAGCAGAGCGCGCACCAGCAGCGCGGAGGGCGGGCCCAGGTGCTGGCTGTCCGGGCCCCACGGGCCGACGGTGTGTTCGGTGGAGCGGAACGTGTCGTCGCCCAGCGGCAGGTAGAAGGCCGGCATCAGTCGCGGTCCTGGAGGGTCTCGGTGTCGTCGGGCTCGGGCCAGCCGGGGTAGGGCGGCGGCGTGCCGTCGAACGCGGGGCAGAAGGCCTTGTGGTCGCAGTAGTCGCACAGGCGGCTGGGGTTCGGGCGGAAGTCGCCGGTCGGGGCCGCGCGCATGATGGCCTGCCAGATCGCGTCGAGCGTGCGCTCGAAGCGGGCCAGCTCGCCCTCGTCCGGCGTGTAGGCGAGGGCCTGGCGGTCGGCCAGGTACATCAGGCGCAGCTGGCGGGGGACGACGCCGCGCAGCTTCCACAGCACCAGCGCGTAGAACTTCATCTGGAACAGCGCCTTCGCCTCGCCGATCTCGCGGGGCGCGGCGCCGGTCTTGTAGTCGACCACGCGGATCTCACCCGTCGGGGCGACGTCCACGCGGTCGATGTAGCCGCGCAGCAGCACGCCGGAGGGCAGCTCGGACTCGACGAGCAGCTCGCGCGACTCCGGCTCCAGGCGCCTCGGGTCCTCGAGGCCGAAGTAGCCGTCCAGCAGCTTCGTGGCGGACCTCAGCCACTCCGCCTCCTCCTCACTGCCCTCGGCCTCGAAGAGCGTGGCGAACTCCGGGCGTTCGGCCTTCACGCGCTCCCAGGCCGGCGTGATCATCGAACGGGCGCGGTCGGGCACGCGCTCGGCGGCGGGCAGTGCGAACAGGTCTTCGAGCACCGCGTGCACCACCGTGCCGCGGACCTGCGCCTTCGTCGGCCTCTCCGGCAGCCGGTCGACCGCGCGGAACCGGTAGAGCAGCGGGCACTGCTTGAAGTCCCCTGCCCGGGAAGGCGAGAGCGCGGGCCTGCGCAACGTGGTGCTCATGGTTCGCACCCTAGGACAGGGGTCTGACATTCCTGCGCGGGGCGGTGGGGCGGCGGGTGTCGGCGGGGGAGGGGGAGCGGGGCGGATGTGGTGGGGAAGGGCGCTGGGGACGGGGGAGAGGGGAGTGGGGGGCCGGGTGGCCGGGAAAGGGCGCCTGAGCGGGGGTGGTGAGGGCCGCGGAGGAGAGAGCAGTTGTGCCGGGAGCGCCGGTGTGGCCAGGCAGGCATGTGCAGTGGGGATGGGCGGCCACCGAACCGCGAGATCACACCCACCGCTCTACAGTGCTCCCGTGGCCGCGCGGACCAGTGATCGAGTGGGCGGCCTGCTGCTGTTCCGGGTGGCGGGCATCCCGGTGTTGCTCGCGCCGTCGTGGTGGATCGGCTCGGCGATCGTGGTGGCCTTCTACGCGCCGTTCGTCGACGACCTCGCTCCCGGCACGCCGCCCGGTGTCGGGTTGCTGATGGCGGTGTTGCTCGCCGTCTTCCTCGGCGTCTCCGTGCTCGCCCACGAGCTGGGGCACTGCGTCGCGGCGCTGCGGCTGGGGTTGCCGGTCAGGCGACTGCACCTGTTCCTGCTCGGCGGGTCCACCGAGATCATGCGCACGCCCGGCAAGCCCGGCCACGAAGGTGCGGTCGCGGGGGCCGGTCCTCTTGTGTCGATCGCGCTGGCGGCGGTCTTCGGCGTGGGTGCGACCGTCATGGAGCAGCACGGCGTGGTGTGGGTGCTGGTGTTCCAGCTCGCCGCCGCCAACGCCGCCGTCGCGATCTTCAACCTGCTGCCCGGGTTGCCGTTGGACGGCGGGCGGATCGTGCGGGCCGGCGTGTGGGCCGTTACCGGGCAACGGGCCACGGGTACGCGTGTTGCCGTGGTCGGTGGCATTGCCGTGGCCATCGCGCTGGTGGTGTGGGCGCTGTACGGCGTTGCTGAGGGGGCACAGGACCGTTGGTTGCGGTTCGGCGTGTGCGTGCTCACGGCGTGGGGCGTCGTCGCTGGTGCGAGGAGTGAGCTTGCCGGGGAACGGCGCCGTACGTGGCCTGCCGGTGTGACGCTCGACGACCTCATCCTGCCCGTGCTCCAGCTGCCCGCGGAGAGTCCCGTCGCGGACGCGCTGAGCACGTCGGCCGGCCGGGGTGTGGTGCTGGTGCGGGCGGACGGGGTGGCGGCCGGGCTGCTCGACGCGGAACTGGCGCGCAAGCTCGCCGCCGCCAGCCCCTTCGCGCCCGCCGAGCAGGCCGCGGAGCCGATCCGGCCGGAGACCGTGCTGTTCGCCGGAGAGCCCGGCGAGGAGATCGTGAAGCAGGTCCAGGAGACCGCCGCGTGGCAGTTCCTCGTCGTGGACATGGAGGGCCGCCCGGCCGGTGTGCTGCGCAGGGAGGACCTGCGTGCGGCCATTGAGAAGGGCGTTTGACACCATTGCGCGGTGATTAGCGCAAGTGGACCGTTCCAGCCGGGTGACCGGGTACAGCTGACCGACCCCAAGGGGCGGCACTACACGGTCGTCCTCGAACCCGGCAAGGAGTACCACACCCACCGCGGCGCCATCCCGCACGACCTGCTGCTCGGGCAGCCGGAGGGGTCCGTGGTGCAGTCGGTCGGCGGCACGAACTTCCTGGCGCTGCGCCCGCTGCTGCCGGACTACGTGCTGTCGATGCCGCGCGGCGCGCAGGTCATCTACCCCAAGGACGCCGCGCAGATCTGCATGTACGGCGACATCTTCCCGGGCGCGCGGGTCCTGGAGGCGGGCGCCGGCTCCGGCGCGTTGTCGTGCTCGCTGCTGCGCGCGGTGGGCGAGAAGGGCAGCGTCCAGTCCTACGAGGTGCGCGAGGACCACGCCGTCCACGCCATCCGCAACGTCGAGACGTTCTTCGGCGAGCGCCCCGGCAACTGGTCGATCACCGTCGACGACGTCAAGAACCACCAGGGCGAGGTCGACCGGGTCATCCTCGACATGCTCTCGCCGTGGGAGGTCCTGCCCACGATCGCGGAGAACCTCATCCCCGGCGGCGTCCTGGTCGTCTACGTCGCCACCACCACGCAGTTGTCCGTGGTCACGGAGGCGTTGCGCGAGCAGACGTGCTGGACCGAGCCGCACGCGTGGGAGACGCTCGTCCGCCCGTGGCACGTCGTCGGTCTCGCCGTGCGCCCGGAGCACCGGATGATCGCGCACACCGCGTTCCTGCTGACCGCGCGGAAGCTCGCCCCCGGCGTGACGGCTCCCAAGCCGCAGCGCCGTCCCAGCAAGGGCTGAGCACGACGACGGCCCCGCACCTCCACCGGAGGTGCGGGGCCGTCGCGCGTCAGATCAGTTGGCCTCGATCTTGTCGATGCCGCAGACCGTCCACTTGCTGCCTTCCTTCGACAGCTTGTAGATGATGCTGCCGGACGTGACCTTGCCGGGGTTGGCCGGATCGGCGAGCCCGGTGAGCTTCTGCCGGAACGTGCCGGTGCTCCCCGACGTCCTGACCTCCGAGACCGTGGCGGTGACGCTCGGGTTCGCCGCGGCCGTCTGGGCCTTCAGCTTGGGGAACTCCGCCGTGCACACCAGGTCCTTGATGTCGTTCGGGTCGCTGGTGCCCGCGCGGACGCCCTTCAGGACCCGGTCGGTGAACTCCTCCGCGACGTCCTTCGCCGCGCTGTCGCCGCCGCTCGACGAGCTCTTCGACGACGGCGCGGTCGGCTTCGTGCCGCCGTCCGAGTCGCCGGAGTCCGAACTCGCGGACGTCGGCGCGGCGGTGGTGCTGTTCGAGTCGCCGCCGGAGAGCAGGACGGCGGCCGTGACGCCACCGCCGACGAGCACCAGCACGCCGACGACGACACCGATGATCAGGCCGGTGTTGCTCTTCTTGGGCGGGGGACCGCCGAACCCGCCGGGCTGGCCGTACGGACCGGGCTGGCCGTACCCGGGCTGCTGGCCGTAGGGACCGGGCTGGCCGTACTGGCCCTGCTGGGGGAACCCACCGCTGGGCGGTGCCTGCTGGAAGCCGCCGCTCGGCGGGCCCTGCTGCCCGAACGGGTCCTGCTGCGGCTGGCCGTACTGGCCGGGCTGCTGGCCGTACCCGGGAGGCGGCTGCTGGCCGTACTGGCCGGGACCCGGCTGCGGCTGCCGGCCGTGGCCGGGCTGCTGCGGCGGCTGCTGGCCGTGGGGCCCCGGCTGCTGCGGCGGGTAGGTCATGGAACTTCCCCCGATGGTGATGAACGGATCCGGCGGTGACGGGTCACCTGGTGGTCGGAATCTTGATGTCCTTGGTGAGCGAGCAGAACTTCCAGTCGCCCGAGATCTTCTTGAACTTGACCTCGGTGTCGGCGCTCGAGCTCTGACCACCCATGGACGTGGAGATGTTGATCTTGACCAGCGCCTCGTCGCCCGACACGGTCGCGTCCTTGACCTTCACCACCGGCTTGAGCTGCTTGGCGAGTTCCTCGGCCTGCTTGCGCTGCTCCGGTGTGAGGCTCTCCAGCTTCTTCTCCGCCTCCTTGGCCTCGTCGAGGACCTCCTGGCAGGCCATCGACTTGGCCTTGCTCGTGTCACCCGAGATGCCGGCGGCGTAGTACGACTCCGCGATCTTCTTGACCTCGGCGGCCTCGTCGGAGCTGCTCGAGTTGCCGCCCGCCTCCGTCGACGAGCTGCTGGAGCTGTTCCCGGAGAGCAGGACCGCGGCCGTGATGCCGCCGCCGACGAGCACCAGCACGCCGACGACGACACCGATGATCAGGCCGGTGTTGCTCTTCTTCGGGGGCGGGGGACCACCGAACCCGCCGGGCTGGCCGTAGGGCTGCTGCCCGTAGGGGCCTGGCTGGCCGTACGGCTGCTGACCGTGCTGACCGGGCTGCTGGCCGTACTGGCCCTGCTGCTGGAAGCCGCCGCTGGGCGGGCCCTGCTGGCCGAACGGGTCCTGCTGCGGCTGGCCGTACTGACCGGGCTGCTGGCCGTATCCGGGAGGCGGCTGCTGCCCGTAGCCGGGCTGCGGCTGGCCCTGACCCGGCTGCTGCGGCGGCTGCTGCCCGTACGGCCCGCCGGGCGGCGGCTGCTGCCCGTAGGGGCCTGGCTGCTGCGGCGGGTAGGTCATCGAAACTCCCCCGATGCGGATGAGGTGATCTTTCGCTGGACATTGTCGTACTTCGCCCTGTGGCTCGCGGGCGAATGGTGCCTATCGACACGCACGAGTGGTTATGCACACGCCCTGAGTGGTGATCCGGGCGTGTGAAGGCCGTGTCTGATAACGATTGTGGCAACTCCACCGGGAATCGAGTGCGATGCACTGCGCTGTCGGTGTGGTGAGCCGGTCGCGCCGGGGGAACCACCCGGTTGGCCGCACGCCCTCCGGTCGCACCGGAGGCCCTCTCGGGCACGGCCTCGGACGGGCACGAACGGAGTGAGTTGCGGTGCGTGACCACCGAACGGCTCAACCGCTGGTCCACCTGGTGGGACGACGGCGGATCGCCGCCCGTCGCCGGGGCGCGAGCCGCACCAGGCGTGCACGTGATCACCCGAGGGTGGTCGCGGAGCGTGGGGGCCGGGTGCCCGCACAGGTGCTCCCATGACCCTCTCCTCGGACTTGTCGCAGGTCGTCTGGCGTGTCGTGGTGCGAAACGCCGGTGGTGGTGTCTGGGACGCACCGTAGCGGGTAGACGGGCGAACCGGGCACCGAGATGGAGCAGTCGAGCACTTCTGGAGGCAGTCCCGTTGCGTCACACGAGCGAAGATGATGTTGTGAGTACCCCATTTTGTCGGTGATCGCCGGTACCGTAATCGGTACGAACACGGGAGGAGGGTGCCGACATGCAGCACGGTCATCCCGGCAGCCAACCCGATGAGGGTGGCGAGCTGAACCAGGGCAACAATTCTGCTGAGCTGACAGCGCAGATCAGGTTCCTCGAGGACGAGATCGCGTCGTTGCGTCGCAAGCTGACCGAGTCCCCGCGGCACACGCGGTTGCTCGAGCAGCGTCTGGCTGAGGCGACAGAGCGCGTCAGCCAGCTGACCGAGCGAAACACGAAGCTCATAGACACCCTCCGCGAAGCACGAAGCCAGTTGCTCGCGCTGCGTGAGGAAGTCGACCGGCTGGCGCAACCGCCCAGCGGGTACGGCGTCTTCATGGCGCGGTACGACGACGGGACCGTGGACGTCTTCACCTCGGGTCGCAGGATGCGGGTGGCCGTGTCCCCCGCGGTCGAGCCGGAGAAGATCGCCTACGGCCAGTCGGTGCGCCTCAACGAGGCGCTGACGGTCGTCGAGGCCGGCGGGTTCGAGCGTTCCGGCGAGGTCTGCGCGTTGCGGGAGGTGCTCACCGACGACGGTGAGGACACGATCGCGCGTGCGCTGGTCGTCGGCCACGCGGACGAGGAGAGGGTGGTCTGGCTCGCCCAGCCGCTGCTCGACTCGCCGCTGAAGCCGGGCGACTCGCTGCTGGTCGACTCGAAGGCGGGTTTCGCCTACGAGCGGGTCCCCAAGGCCGAGGTCGAGGACCTCGTGCTCGAGGAGGTCCCGGACATCGACTACAACGACATCGGTGGCCTCTCCCGGCAGATCGAGCAGATCCGCGACGCCGTGGAGCTGCCGTTCCTGCACGCCGACCTCTTCCGCGAGTACGAGCTGCGCCCGCCCAAGGGCGTGCTGCTCTACGGCCCTCCCGGCTGCGGCAAGACGCTCATCGCCAAGGCGGTGGCGAACTCGCTGGCCAAGAAGGTGCGGGAGATCCGCGGCGAGACCGACAAGCAGGCGAAGTCGTACTTCCTCAACATCAAGGGCCCCGAGCTCCTCAACAAGTTCGTCGGTGAGACCGAGCGGCACATCCGCCTGATCTTCCAGCGGGCTCGTGAGAAGGCGTCCGACGGCACCCCCGTGATCGTGTTCTTCGACGAGATGGACTCGATCTTCCGCACCCGTGGTTCGGGTGTGTCGTCCGACGTCGAGACGACGATCGTGCCCCAGCTCCTCGCCGAGATCGACGGCGTCGAGGGCCTGGAGAACGTCATCGTCATCGGCGCCTCCAACCGCGAGGACATGATCGACCCGGCGATCCTCCGCCCGGGCCGGCTCGACGTGAAGATCAAGATCGAGCGGCCCGACGCCGAGGGCGCGAAGGACATCTTCAACAAGTACCTGACTCCGAACCTCCCGCTGCACGCCGACGACCTCGCCGAGTTCGGCGGGGACCCGAAGGCCTGCATCGAGGGCATGGTGCAGCACACCGTGGAGCGCATGTACGAGGAGTCCGAGGACAACCGGTTCCTGGAGGTCACCTACGCCAACGGTGACAAGGAGGTCCTGTACTTCCGGGACTTCAACTCCGGCGCCATGATCCAGAACATCGTCGACAGGGCCAAGAAGGCGGCGATCAAGTCGCTGCTCGACACCAAGCAGCCCGGACTCTCCGTCCGGCACCTGCAGGCGGCCATCCTCGACGAGTTCGCCGAGAACGAGGACCTGCCGAACACGACGAACCCCGACGACTGGGCTCGCATCTCGGGCAAGAAGGGCGAGCGGATCGTCTACATCCGCACGCTCGTCACCGGGAAGAACCAGGACACGGGCCGCGCGATCGACACGGCCACGAACACCGGCACGTACCTGTAGTACAGCTCGAAACCGAACCGCCCCGGTCGTTTCCCACGGCCGGGGCGGTTCGGCGTTCTGGACTCCTGCTCGGGGGTAAGGGCATGAGGGGTGTCTGGCACGTGCTGGGAGCGCTGGGGGTCGTCACCGCGCTGGCCTACGCCCGCGACGTGGCGGACCCGGTCGTCGTCGCGGGAACACCGGTACCGCTGTCGGTCGAGTCGATGCGGGTCATGGCGGACCGCAGCTGCGAGCGGCCGCCCGGATACGTGGTCGGGATGCTGCGGCGGGTGCGGGACAGCGTCGTGGAGGCGGGCGTCACCCCCGACGAGATGATCGTCTGCAGCGTCCACGGCAACGGGTTCGTCGTGTCGAAGGGCAAGGCCGGCGCGCCCGGTGCCGAGTACGTCGCCGGTCGCACGGGCCTGGTCTGGGAGGGCGGCAGCCTCGAGGTCGGACGGGTCGCTCCCGAGGTCGCGGTTCTCGAGCTCGTGCTGCCGAGCGGCGAGGTGGTCGAAGCCGAGTTGCACGGGGAGGTCTTCGCCTGCTTCGTGCCGGAGAAGATCAGCTCCGTGCGGATCCGGGCCTACGACGCGAACGGCCGCCTCCTGCGCGACGCCGAGATCTAGCGGACCAGTCCCGACTCGTAGGCCGCGATCACGAGCTGTGCCCGGTCCCGCGCGTGCAGCTTCGCCAGCAGGTTCCCGATGTGCGTCTTCACCGTGCCGGTGCTGACGTGCAGCTCGGCCATGATCTCCGCGTTGGACAGGCCGCGCGCGATCAGCAGCAGGACCTCCTTCTCCCGTTCGGTCAGGCGGTCCAGCCCGCGCACCGCGGGCGGGGCGGGCCGCCGGACGAACTCGGCGATCAGGCGGCGCGTGACCGTCGGCGACAGCAGCGACTCGCCGGACGCCACCACGCGGATCGCGGCCAGCAGGTCGGCGGGCGGCGTGTCCTTCAGCAGGAAGCCCGACGCTCCGGCCCGCAACGCGCCGAAGACGTACTCGTCGAGGTCGAACGTGGTCAGCACGAGCACGCGCGGCCCGTCCAGCAGCCGCGTGGCCTCGATGCCGTCCATCTCCGGCATGCGGATGTCCATCAGCACGACGTCGGGCCTCAGGGAGGAAGCCAGCGCCACGGCCTCCGCGCCCGTGCCGGCCTCTCCCACGACGGTCAGGTCCGGTTCGTGGTCGACCAGCAGCCGGAAGCTGGCGCGCAGCAACGCCTGGTCGTCGACGATCAGCACACCCGTCATCGGACCGGCAGCTCCGCGACCACCCGGAAACCGCCGCCGTCACCGGGGCCGGCGCTGAACGTGCCGCCGTACACCGCCACGCGTTCGCGCATGCCGATCAACCCGTGTCCCACTCCCAGCTCCCTCACCCCGGGTCCGTCGTCCGCCACCTCGACGCGGACGGCCTCCGGCGCCACGTCCACCAGGACCGTGCACGACGCGGGGGCGGCGTGCTTCACGACGTTCGTCAGCGCCTCCTGCACGATCCGGTACGCGGAGAGCCCGATCCCCTCCGGCACGGCGGTGTCGCCGCGGACCTCCAGCGCCACGCGCACGCCCGCCAGCGACGCGCGGTCGGCCAGATCGGCGAGCCCGCCGAGGCCGGGGGAGGGGGCGAGGTCGGCGTCGGAGCGCAGCACGCCCAGGAGCCCTCGCATCTCCGTGAGGGCCGCACGGCTCGTGTCCGAGATGACCTGCAACGCCTCGTAGGCGTGTTCGGGTGAGCGCACGTGTGCGGCGTTGCCCGCCTGCACGGCGATCAGCGACAGGTTGTGCGCCACCACGTCGTGCAGTTCGCGCGCGATGCGCAGGCGTTCGTCGGAGAGGGCCTGCTCGCCCTGCCGCACCCTCTCCCGTTCGAAGTAGGAGCGTCGCATCCGGGTCGTGTACCCGATGACCCAGACGGCGCTCATCGCGGCGAGGACGACGAGCACGTTCTCGGGTTCACCGCCGGAGACACCCGCGATCACGACCACGGCGAACGCGAGGGCGGCGAGCGACCACGTCCGCGAGCGGTCCACGGCCACGGTGTAGAGCGCGAAGCACACCGCACCGACCGGGGCTCCCAGCGCCTCCGCCGGCAGCACCTGGCCGACCACCACCGCGGCCGTGGCGACCGTGCTGACCACCAGGGCGGTCACGGGCCGGATCCGGCGGACCGCGACCGGCAGCGCGACGAGGAGGGTGCCGGGGACGACGAGCCACCACGACCTGTCCTGGTGCTCCACCATGGCGTAGCCGACGAGGACGCCGATCACCACCGCGGCGGTGACGTCGACCAGGTAGAGGTGCAGTCGTGCGATCACGTCGACGACGTTAACGAGCGTGCGGCCGAACCGCCTCGGACCACGGTCCGATTCCCGGGATCGGAGCAGGGGCCGATCCCTTCCGCGGCGCGGCGGCCGACTCTCTTCCGCATGATCGAGGTGCGGAACCTGACGAAGAGATACGGGGACACGACGGCGGTCCGGGACCTGTCGTTCACCGTCCACCCCGGACTGGTGACGGGCTTCCTCGGCCCGAACGGCGCCGGCAAGTCCACGACGATGAGGATGATCCTCGGCCTGGACCGGCCCACCGGCGGTGAGGCGCTCGTCGGCGGCAGGCGGTACGCGGACCTCGACCGGCCGTTGCGGCACGTCGGCGCGTTGCTCGACCCCGCGGCCGTGCACCACGGCCGCAAGGCGCTCGACCACCTGCTCTGGATCGCCGCGAGCAACGGGATCGGACGGGCGCGTGCGGTCGAACTGCTGGAGCAGGTCGGTCTGGGAGGCGTGCGGCACAAACGGATCAGGGCGTTGTCGCTCGGCATGAAGCAACGGCTGGGCGTCGCGGCGGCGCTGCTGGGCGACCCCGGCGTGCTGATGTTCGACGAGCCGGTGAACGGACTCGACCCCGAGGGCGTGCGGTGGATCCGCGACCTCATGCGCGCGTTGGCGAAGGAAGGCCGCACGGTCTTCGTTTCGAGCCACCTGATGAGCGAGATGGCGCTGACCGCCGACCACGTGGTGATCGTCGCAAGAGGACAGTTGGTGAAGGAGACACCGATGGAGGCGTTGACGCGGCACGGTTCTCTCGAGGACGCCTACCTCGAACTCACCTCCGGGAGGGGACTGTGAAGAACGCGCTCGCCGCGGAGTGGCTGAAGCTCCGGACCGTCCGCGCGTCGTGGGGCGTGGTGGCGGCGATCGGCTCGATGGTGGCCGCGGGCGCGTTGCTGTCGTGGCTGATCGTCCAGGACTACGACTCGTCGCCCGCCGCCGAACAGGCCAAGTTCGCCTCCGCCGATTCCAGCGTGGTGATCACGCCGGTCGTGCAGTTCCTCGTCGCGGCGCTCGGCGCGCTGGTCGCGACCTCCGATCCGAGGCTCACGGCGCTGATCGCCGTGCCGGACCGGAAGCGCTTGCTGGCGGCCAAAACGGTGCTCGTCGCCGTGACGTCGGTGGTGCTCGGCGCGGTCGCACTGGCGCTGAGCATCGGCACGAGCCGGCTGAACATGGGGGACCGGCCGCCGCCCATCGCGCCGTGGGACGGCATCGGTGACGTGCTGCCGTGGGCGGGCGCGGCCGTGCTGTCGATCCTGGTGACCGGTCTGACCGGGCTCGGGCTGGGGCTCGCGGTGAGGTCGACGGCCGTGACGATCGTGGTGGTGGGCGTGCTGCTGTGGGGTCTGCCCGCCATCACGCCGATGCTGCCCGAGCCGTGGGACGTCGACGCGTCGGCGGTGATGGTGCCCTACCTGGTGTGGGAGGTGGCCGGTGTGGTCGAGGACCCGCCGCTCGCACCCCTGGCGGCGGTCGGCGTTTTGGCGATGTACGTACTGGTGACTCTGGGTACCGGAACTGTGACTCTTCTGCGACGAGACGCTTGACTCCCTCTTGGGGCGGACCTATGGTCATCTATACCTTTAATCGGTAAGGAAACTTACCTAACCAAATCCGCCGCCGGAAGTCCGAGAGGAGACGCTGTATGTCCTGGCAGAAGTCTGTGGTGGCGCTCGCCGCGGCAGTCGTGCTCCCCCTGACCGGTGTGATGGCGGGCAGTTCCGTCGCCGCGGCACCGGCGGGCGACGTCTCCGCCGCCGCGCTGCCCGCGGGCTCGCCCGCGGCGGTCAACGGCCAGCTCAAGGTGTGCGGCGTCAAGCTGTGCAACAAGAACGGCAAGCAGATCCAGCTGCGCGGCATGAGCACGCACGGCATCCAGTGGTACTCCCAGTGCGTCAAGACCGCGTCCCTCGACGCGCTCGCCAACGACTGGAAGGCGGACATCCTCCGCATCTCGATGTACGTCCAGGAGGGCGGCTACGAGTCGAACCCCCGGAAGTTCACCGACATGGTGCACGGCTACATCGAGGAGGCCACGAAGCGCGGCCTGTACGCGCTCGTCGACTGGCACCAGCTCTCGCCGGGCGACCCCAACCACAACACCGCGCGCGCCAAGACGTTCTTCAAGGAGATCGCGCAGCGGCACAAGGACAAGACGAACATCATCTACGACATCGCCAACGAGCCGAACGGCGTCACGTGGTCGCGGGTGAAGTCCTACGCGGAGGCCGTCATCCCGACGATCCGCGCGGAGGACCCGGACAGCCTCGTGCTCGTCGGCACGCACGGCTGGTCGACGTTCGGCCTGTCCGACGGCCGCGACATCAACGAGGTCAGCCGCAACAAGGTCAACGCCTCGAACCTGATGTACACGTTCCACTTCTACGCCAAGGACCACCGCGACTCGTACCTCAACGCGTTGCGCACGGTCTCGAGCCAGGTGCCGGTCTTCGTCACCGAGTTCGGTTCGCAGGAGGCCTCCGGTGACGGTCCCAACGATTTCACCATGGCGAACAAGTTCATCTCGTTCATGAAGGAGGCCAAGATCTCCTGGACGAACTGGAACTTCTCCGACGACCACCGCACGGGCGCGGTGTTCAACAGCGGCACTTGTTCCGGCAGCAACTTCGCCGGTGAGGGTGTGCTGAAGGAGGCCGGCAAGTGGGTGCGCAACCACATCCGCACGGCTGACGACTTCTGATCCCTCCGGTCGGCGGGTCACGTGAGCGGCGGTCCCCCCGGGGCCGCCGCTCTTCGTTGTGCCGCTTGCCCTTTGGTGCAGTTCGGCCGCTGTTCGTTGACCACGTCCGGACGCGTGCGGGACCTTCGCCGTACCGCCGCCGAAGTGGTCCGGAGGAGATGCTCGAATGAGTTGGCAGAAGTCTGTCCTGGCACTCGCCGCGGCGGTCGTGCTCCCGTTGTCCGGTCTCGCGCCCGCCACCGCCGTCGCCGCGTTGCCGCCGGGGTCGCCCGCCGCGGTCAACGGCCAGCTGAAGGTCTGTGGCGTCCAGCTGTGCAACAGCAGCGGCAAGGCGATCCAGTTGCGCGGGATGAGCACGCACGGCATCCAGTGGTTCAACGGCTGCAACAAGTCCCAGTGGTGGGACGCGCTGCAGAACGACTGGAAGGCCGACTTCGTCCGCGTCGCCATGTACGTCGCCCGGGACGAAGGCGGCTACGAGACGAACCCGCGCAAGTTCACCGACCTGGTGCACAGCTACATCGAGGAGGCCACCCGGCGCGGCCTCTACGTCCTGGTCGACTGGCACCAGCTCGACCCCGGCGACCCGAACGTCTACACGTCCAAGGCGAAGACGTTCTTCAAGGAGATCGCCCAGCGGCACAAGGACAAGACCAACATCATCTACGACATCGCCAACGAGCCGAACGAGGTCTCGTGGTCGCGGATCAAGTCCTACGCCGAGCAGATGATCCCGGTCATCCGCGCCGAGGACCCGGACAGCCTGATCATCTCCGGCACGAACGGCTGGTCGACGTTCGGGCACTCCGACGACGAAGACCCGTCGGTCGTGCTGAACAACAAGGTCAACGCGACGAACTTCATGTACTCGTTCCACTTCTACGCGAAGGAGCACCGGGACTCGCACCTCGCGGTCCTGGACCGGGTGTCGAGCCAGGTGCCGGTGTTCGTCACGGAGTTCGGCACGCAGGAGGCGACCGGGGACGGCCCGAACGACTTCACCATGGCGCAGGAGTACGTCGACCTGATGAAGCGCAAGAAGATCTCGTGGGCGAACTGGAACTTCTCCGACGACGAGCGGTCGGGCGCGGTGTTCAAGGCCGGTACCTGCTCCGGCACGTCGTTCAGCGGGACGAGCAGGCTCAAGCCCGCGGGAGTCTGGGTGCGCGACATCGTGCGCGCGCCCGACCAGTGGTGACCTACCGTGGTCCGCATGGCTCAACTCGCGCTCGGCCTCGCCTCTCTCGGTCGTCCTCACTACATCAACCTCGGCCGTGAGGACGCACTACCGGCCGTGCGCGACGTCGAGTCCATGCGCGCGCAGTGCCACCGGGTGCTCGACACGGCCTACGAGCTGGGCATCCGGTGGGTCGACGCGGCCCGGTCGTACGGGCTGTCGGAGGACTTCCTGTCGTCGTGGCTGCCCGGCCACGACGTGACGGTCTCCAGCAAGTGGGGTTACGCCTACACGGCGGACTGGCGGCCCGACGCCGAGGTGCACGAGGTCAAGGAGCACTCGCTCGCGCGTTTCACCCAGCAGTGGGAGGAGACCCGTGCGCTGCTGCCGCGGGTCTCGCTCTACCAGGTGCACTCGCTGACGGCCGACAGCCCGTTGTTCGCGGACCGGGCCCTGCTGGACGCGATGGCGGGGATCGGTGTGCCGCTGGGGTTCTCGACGTCCGGGCCGCGCCAGGCCGACGCCATCCGCAAGGCGCTGGACCTCGGTGTCTTCAGCTCGGTGCAGTCCACCTGGAACCTGCTGGAGACCTCGGCGGGGGAGGCGTTGCGGGAGGCGCACGACGCCGGGCTGCGGGTGGTCGTCAAGGAGGGCGTGGCCAACGGGCGGCTCGTCGTGGAGCCTCCGCAAGCGGTTGCGGCACAGGCGGAAGCGCTCGGTGTCGGCCCGGACGCGGTCGCGCTGGCGGCGGTCGTGGCGCAGCCGTGGGCCGACGTCGTGCTGTCCGGTGCGGCGAGCCCGGAGCAGCTGCGGTCCAACGTGGAGGCCCTCCGGATCGACGTCGACCTGCCGGACCTCGCCGAACCCGCCGAGCGGTACTGGAAAACCCGTTCCGGTCTCAGTTGGAACTAGCCTACGGTGACGCCTGTGAGCGACGTACCCCTCCCGGCTTTCGAACCCCCGTACTACGCGGCGATCTTCACGACCGTGCGGACCCAGGACCAGGACGGCTACGCCGAGACCAACGCGCGCATGGAGGAGCTGGTGCGGGACGTCCCCGGCTACCTCGGGATGGACCACGCGCAGAACCCCGGCGGGCTCGGCATCACCGTCGGCTACTTCCGCGACGCCGAGGCCCTGAAGCAGTGGCGCACCAACGCCGAGCACCGGGCGGCGCAACAGCGCGGGCGGGACGACTGGTACGACAGCTACACGCTGCACATCGCGAAGGTCGAGCGCAGCCACGGGTTCAAGCGCGCCTGAGCCACTCCCGGCCGATCGCCCTGCCGTCCGGCACGAGCGGCCAGTCCGGGTCCTCGATCTTGCCGCGCAGTTCTGCCGCGTCCATCCACCCGCCCCAGGCGACCTCCTCGGGCTGGTGGGTGAACGGGCCGTCGCTGCGCGTCTCGTAGATCCACGCGTGGTAGCGCGTCAGTTCGTCGACGTAGGTCGTCTTGAACAACGGCGTCAGCGGGGTCTCGACGCCGAGCTCCTCGCGCAGTTCGCGGGCGGCGGCCTCGTCCGGGGTCTCTCCCGCGTCGATCACGCCGCCCGCCGAGAAGTCGTACAGGCCGGGGAAGATGTCCTTGGTGTCGGTGCGCCGGTGCACGTAGATCCGTTCGCCGTCGGTCGAGAAGACGACGGTCAGCACGCAGCCGTGCCAGAGGTTCTCGGCGCGCATCCGTTCGCGCGTCACCTCGCCGATGGCGTTCGCGTCCTCGTCGTAGAGGGTGATCATCCCGGTGTCCTCCTGTGGTCGTACGCGAGCTTGCTACCCCAGTCCGACGCCCGCTGATCGCCTCCCTTCCTACCTTCGGGACCGTCAGACGTCACCGAGGAGGATCCGTGTCCACTTCCCTGCGGCTCGGCGTCGCCGAGTTCCGCGCCCGGCCGGGCCGCGCGCTGCTGCCCGGCGTCGCGCTCGTCGTCGGCGTGGCCTGCCTGCTGGCCGCCCTGGTGCTGAGCGACGCGCTCACCAGGTCGGTCGACGAGGGCGCGCCCCTCACCCCGTCCTCCGTGAGCCACGTGGTGGACATCAAGCCCGCGGAGTACGGAACGGCCGAGGCGGACCGCCCTGTGCTCGACGCCGCGGTGCTGGCCAGGCTCTCCTCCGTCGCCAGGGCCGTGCCGGTGCAGGTGGCGCAGGCCGATCTGCTCGACGCCGGCGGCCGTGCCGGGGAGCACCGCGCCGAGGTGCACGTCCAGCAGCCGGACCTGGTGCGCTGGCCGCTCGCCGGGGGGAAGGCGCCGGCCTCGGACGGCGAGGTCGCCGTCGACAAGATCACCGCGTACGAACGCGGGCTGAAGCCCGGTGACCGGGTACGGCTCGCCGCCGCCGACGGCAAGCCGGTCGAGGTGACCGTCAGCGGTGTCATGAAGAAGGGCGGGCTCGACGCGCGACCTGTCCTGGTCGCCGGACCGGACCTCGCGAAGAAGCTCGACCCGCAGCCGTTCACCAAGGAGATCTGGGTGCTCGGCGGCAGCCGCGACGCCGTCACGGCCGCCGCAGGAGCGTCGTACGCCGTGTGGGACCCGGCGCCGGACGCGGACAGCATCGGCAACGAGCTGACGTTCATCCTGCTGCCCTTCAGCGTGCTCGCGCTGGCCACGGCGGTGTTCGTCGCGGCGGCCACGTTCCGGGCGGTCTACGCGCAACGGCAGCGGCAGACGGCGTTGCTGCGGTGCATCGGCGCCCAGCGCGGGCCGTTGGTGCGCAGGAGCCTGTTCGAGGCGTTCGTGACGGGCGCGCTGGCCGGTGTCGCGGGCGCGTTGCTCGGCGGGCCGACGGCGTGGCTGCTGGCCAGGACGTTCGACGTCACCGGCATCTCCGCGCTGTTCGGCGCGGTGCAGCTGAGCCCGGAACTGCTGCCGTCGCTCGGGTACGTGGTCCTCGGAGTCGTCGTCGCCGCGGTGTTGAGCGTCATCGCCGCAGTGCGTCCCGCTCTGAACGCCGCGCGTGTATCGCCTCTTGCCGCTCTGCGTGACGCGGACAGCGAGGTACCGCCTCGTTCCGTGCGTCGCCTTCGGCTCGTGTTCGGCGTGCTGTTCACCGGTGGCGCCGCGCTGCTCGCCATGGCCGCGATCGCCGCCAAGGGCACGTCCGCCGCCCCTCTCGCCGTGACGTTCTCCGCGATCGCCGCGGTGACCGGCCTGTTCTGGATCCTCGGGCCGGTCACGGTCCCGCTGATCGCGCGGCTGTTCGGCAGGATCGGGGGGACGCAGTGGAAGCTCGCGGGCGCCGAGGTGCGCAGGATGCCGCAGCGGTCGGCCTCGGTGGCGCTGCCGTTGCTGCTGGCGAGCTCGATGGTGACGTTCTTCCTGGTCGTGCTCGGGGGCGCGGAGGAACTGACGTTCCAGTACGCCAACGAGGAGCGCCCGGACGCGACCGTGGTGGACGCGGGGGACCGGCCGCTGCCGGAGATCCCCGCGCAGCCGGGCGTGGCGGCCTCGGTGGTGCTGCACAGGACGGGGGACACCGCGGCGAGCGTCGACCCCGAGCAGTTCAGGACGTGGCTGAAGGCGCAGAACGTGACCGGTGCCGAGCAGCTCGCCGCCGGGACCGCCATCGTGCCCCCGCACTGGGAGGACCGGGCGTTCGTCGAGGCCGGTGGCGTGCAGTACAAGGTGGTCGGCACGGTTCCCGGCAGCATCACGGGCTACACGCCGATCGTCGCCGGCCCCACGTCGGGACCGGCCGCGAAGGTGCTCGTCGCGTTGCGGCCGGGCGTCGACCCGGCCCAGTTCCGGTCCTCGCTGCAGGCCGCGCTGCCGAACAACCCGACCGTGATCGTGCGGACGGATGCGGACGAACGCGCCGAAGCAGCCCGGTACATGCACCTCGGCACCGTGCTGATGATGGTGCTGCTGGGGCTGTCCGTCGCGGTGGCCGTGACCGGCATCGGCACCGCGCTGACCATCTCCGTCCAGGAGCGCCGCAAGGAGCTCGCCCTCCGGCGCGCCTTGGGCGTCACTCGAGGCGGACTGCAGGGCGGGGTCGTCGCCGAAGCGGTCATGCTGGCCCTCGTCGGGGTCGTCGGGGGAGGTGTGCTCGGGTTCGCCTACGCGGAGGTCGCGTTCCTGTCGATCGGTCTCCCGCTGACGCTGCCCGGGCCCAGGGTGGTGTTGCCGCTGGTCACGGGCGCGGCGATCGTCGTGCTGCTCGCCGTCGCCGCCGCTTTCGGGCCTTCTCGCGGCGCTTCGAGGATCCGGCCTGCAGCCGGATTGGCGTCCGGGTGAATAGGGTGAGGGGAGCTTCACCGTGAAGCTCCCCTCACGCTGTTGTCGGGGTCAGGTCATAAGGTGTTGCGTATGCGGCGGATCATGGGAACCGAAGTCGAGTACGGCATCTCAGTGCCGGGCGACGCGACCGCGAACCCGGTGCTCACTTCGACACAGGTGGTTCTCGCGTACGCGGCGGCGGCGGACATACCGCGAGCCCGGCGGGCGCGCTGGGACTACGAGGTGGAGTCGCCGTTGCGCGACGCGCGCGGGTTCGACCTGGGCTCGCCCGGCGGCCACCCCGCCGACTCCGACGTCGAGGACCTGGGCGCGGCCAACGTCATCCTCACCAACGGCGCGCGGCTCTACGTCGACCACGCGCACCCCGAGTACTCGGCCCCCGAGGTCACCAACGCGCGCGACGCGGTGATCTGGGACAAGGCGGGGGAGCGGGTGATGGAGGAGGCCGCGATCAAGGCAGCCTCCGTGCCGGGCCAGCCCCGCCTGCAGCTGTACAAGAACAACGTCGACGGCAAGGGCGCGTCGTACGGCACGCACGAGAACTACCTGATGCAGCGGTCCACGCCGTTCACGTCCGTGATCGCCGGCCTGACGCCGTTCTTCGTGTCGCGCCAGGTCGTGACCGGTTCGGGGCGCGTCGGCATCGGGCAGTCCGGCGAGGAGGCGGGCTACCAGCTCTCCCAGCGCGCCGACTACATCGAGGTCGAGGTCGGCCTCGAGACGACGTTGAAGCGCGGCATCATCAACACGCGCGACGAGCCGCACGCGGACGCGGACAAGTACCGCCGCCTGCACGTCATCATCGGCGACGCGAACCTGGCCGAGTACTCCACGTACCTCAAGGTCGGCACCACGTCCCTGGTGCTCGACATGATCGAGGCCGGGCAGCGGTTCGACGACCTGCGCATGGTCGACCCGGTGCGCGCGGTGCACCAGATCAGCCACGACCCGACCCTCAAGACCAAGGTCGAGATGACCGGCGGGCGCAAGTTCACCGGCCTCGACGTGCAGTTCGCCTACCACGAGCGCGCGACCGCGTTCGTCGAGAAGGAGGGCGTCGGCGACCGCGACGTCCTGCGGATCTGGGGCGAGGTGCTCGACGCGCTCGCGCGCGACCCGGCGGAGTGCGCCGACCGGCTCGACTGGGTCGCGAAGCTGCGGCTGCTCGAGGGCTACCGGCAGCGCGACGGCCTGGAGTGGGGCGCGGCCCGGCTCAACCTGGTCGACCTGCAGTACTCCGACGTGCGCCTCGACAAGGGCCTCTACAACCGCCTGGTGGCGCGCGGCTCGATGAAGCGCCTCGTGAGCGAGGAAGAGGTCCGCGCGGCCATCACCACGCCGCCCGAGGACACGCGTGCGTACTTCCGCGGCCGGTGCCTGGAGCGCTACCCGACCTCCGTCGCGGCCGCGTCGTGGGATTCGGTGATCTTCGACCTCGGTCGGGAATCACTCGTGCGGATTCCGACGCTCGAACCCCTCCGGGGCACGAAAGCCCACGTCGGAGCGCTGCTGGAGGCCTCCGACACCGCCGAGCAGCTGGTGGACGCGCTGACCCGCGGGTGATCGTCTACCCGAGTGGCTCAGGGTTTTTGTCGGTGCCGCTGGGTAGTGTTCTTGTCAGGCGAGTCAGTGGGAGGCCGAGATGTCCCAGGAACAGAAGCAGCGCCAGGGCGGTGGCGACGGCGACGACGGTGCGGACGACGCCGCCGGAGCAGGTCAGGAACGCCGCGAGAAGCTCGGCGAGGACGTGGACGCGATCCTCGACGAGATCGACGACGTGCTCGAGGAGAACGCGGAGGACTTCGTCCGCGCATACGTGCAGAAGGGTGGTCAGTAGGCCTTCGGGGGCCTGCGGACCACCTCGGGGACGGGAGAACAACCAACACATGGACAACAGCTCGACCGGGCGTTACCCGGCCGCGGCGCTGCCCGCTGCGTACCTCACGCCGGGCTCGTCGTCGTTCACGGACTTCCTGCGGGCCCAGGCACCCGACATGCTGCCTGGTGCCCGGAAGCTCCCGGAGGGGACCGTCCAGGCCCCGCACGGGACGACGATCGTCGCCGCCACCTACAAGGGTGGTGTCGTGATCGCCGGTGACCGGCGCGCGACGATGGGCAACGTGATCGCCCAGCGCGACATGAGGAAGGTCTTCGTCACCGACGACCACTCGGCCGTCGGCATCGCGGGCACGGCCGGCATCGCGATCGAGATCGTGCGCCTGTACACGGTGGAGCTGCGCCACTACGAGAAGATCGAGGGCGTGCCGCTGTCGCTCGACGGCAAGGCGAACCGCCTCTCGGCGATGATCAGGGGCAACCTCGACGCGGCCATGGCAGGCCTCGCCGTGGTGCCCCTGTTCGCCGGGTACGACACCTCGGCGGCGGATCCCGAGCGCGCAGGCCGCATCGTGTCCTACGACGTCACCGGTGGCCGCTACGAGGAGTCGCAGGGCTACCAGGCCGTCGGCTCCGGCTCGCTGTTCGCGAAGTCGGCGCTGAAGAAGCTCTACGACCCGGACGCCGACGCGGACGCCGCGATCCGTTCGGTCGTCGAGGCGCTGTACGACGCGGCCGACGACGACTCGGCCACGGGCGGCCCGGACCCGGTCCGCCGCCTCTACCCGGTAGTGGTCACGATCAACGGCGCCGACGGCGCGGTTGAGGTGCCGGAACCCCAGGTCGCCACGATCGCCGACGCGGTCGTCGAAGGCCGCAGGTCCCGCCCCGCAGGCTGAGTCCCCCACAGGTTCGACGTCAGGAGCACCACCCATGACGATGCCGCTGTACGCATCGGCAGAGCAGGTGATGCGCGACCGCTCGGAGTACGCCCGCAAGGGCATCGCCAGGGGTCGCAGCGTCATCGTGCTGAAGTACGCGGACGGCATTCTGTTCGTCGCGGAAAACCCCTCCAGCACCCTGCACAAGGTCTCGGAGATCTACGACCGCATCGGCTTCGCCGCCGTCGGCCGCTACAGCGAGTTCGAGAACCTGCGCCAGGCAGGGATCCGGTTCGCTGACGTCCGCGGCTACCAGAACGACCCCCGGGACGTCACCTCGAGGTCGTTGGCGAACGTCTACGCCACCACGCTGGGCACCTACTTCACCGAGCAGATCAAGCCGTTCGAGGTGGAGATCGCGGTGGCCGAGGTCGGGGACTCGTCCGCGGCCGACACGCTGTACCGGTTGACCTACGACGGGTCGATCGTCGACGAGCCCCAGTACATCGTGATGGGCGGCACCGTGGACGCCGCCAACACGGCGTTGAAGGAGGCCTTCGCCGACGGGCTTTCGTTGGCCGAGGCTGTTCCGGTGGCGGTGAAGGCCTTGTCGGCCGGGTCGCCGTCCACTGGGAACGGGTCCGCTGAGCTGCTTCCGGCTGCCAAGTTGGAGGTTGCTGTGTTGGAGCGGGCACGGCCTCGGAGGGCTTTCCGGCGGATTGCCGGGGCTGCGCTGGATGCTTTGATGCCTGCTCCTGTCAAGGACGGGAAGGCTGTTGAGGATGTGGAGCTGCCTGCTGAGGACTCGGAGGGTGAGTCCAAGTAGGGCGGTTGGGTTGGCGGGGCCCCTGGCTTTTGGCTGGGGGTCTTTGCTTTGGTCGGGTGGGGGCTTGGGCGAGAGCCGCTTGGGCGGGAGCCGCTTGTGCGAGAGCCGCTTGTGCGGGTGGCTGCTTGTGCGGGTGGTTGTTTTGCGTGCGGCCTGTTTCTGTTGCGTGCTTTCCCTGGGGCTCTGCCCCAGACCCCGGCAATCTGAGATGGGGGCCAGCGCTGGGGGCGGGTTGATGGCACGCCTGTTGCGTAGGGCGGCTGCCGGTTGCTTTGTTTGGTTGCGGTGGCGGTGGGGTCCCATCCCAAGCCGCACCAAGAGCGGGCCACATGCGAGGAGGGGTGTCAAGCGGACGAAAAGCGTGTCCGCTTGACACCCCTCCTCGCATGCAGCAAGTGCTATGGCGCGACTCGTGATGGGACCCCACCGCCGGTACCTCTTTGCTCAGGACGGCTCGCCTGCGGCATCGCACCGGCCATGTGGCTCGCCTTCGGCGTCGCGGCTGGTGTGCTGCGTCAGCGTGCGTAGGCGGTCAGCAGGGTTGCCAGCTCGTTCGGCTTGCTCAGTGAGGCGCAGTGTCCCGCCGCCAGCTCCACCGGCGTGATGTCGCCCAGCCGGTCTGCGACCACCCTGCGCATGAAGGCGGGTGTGAAGAAGCGGTCCTCTGTGCACAGGATGAAGTGCGTTGGCACGTCCGGCATCTTGTCGAGGGGCCAGGGCTTGGCCATCGGGGTCTCGGCCATGCCTCGTTCCCGTTTCTGCGCCTCTGCTGCCAGGGCTGGTGGGACGTCGTGGAAGAACGCGTCCTCCAGGCCTGGGTCCTCGTAACCCGTGTTGGCCCACCAGTCGCCTGGTGCCTCGCCTGGGGCCGGGATCATGGCCGAGACCAGGACCAGTGCTGAGGCGTTGAGGCGTTCTGCTGCCAGTGGGGCCACGAAGCCGCCGAAGGAGTGGCCCACTACGACCACGTCCTCTGTGGACGGGAGGGCCTCGATCAGTGTTGTGGCCCAGTCCGTCAGGTCTTTCGACTCGTCTTCGATCGGGAGGTCCGGCGCTACTGCGGTGTGACCCTTGGCCTGCAAGGCGTTTGCTACCAGGTGCCACGACCAGCCGACGTCGCCCCCTCCGTGCGCTATGGCGAAGGTGGTCATGGTGGCAGGCTAACCGCGAGCTGCTGTCGAGGCCGCCGCAGAGGTTCGGCAGCGTCGACTTACCGGAGCGGACGCGCCCGTGACGGCGACGAGTTCGCCGGGTGCGACGGTGAGGGAGATGCCGTTGTCGCCGTGTCGCCGGCGCCGTGGGTGCGGTGCGCGTGCCGCGACTCGGGTGCGGTCATCTCGGCGCCTCGACGTCTGTGGTGTCGGCGACGGGGCGGGGGTCGTCGCGCAGCAGGCTCGCCTCGCAGTGGTCGAGCCAGCGCAGCTCGGCCTGGGCCTGGAAGATCATCGCGTCGAGCACGAGCAGCCACGGCAGTTCGCCCGGCTGGGTTTTGAGCCTCGTGTACTCCTGCAACGTGCGCATCGTGGCCGTGCGCTGGGTCATGACGACCTTGGCGACGTCGACGCCCGGCGTGGTGATCGCCAGGGCCAGCTTGATCGCCACCTCGTCGCGCGGCCGGTCGCCGCGCTGCACGGGCGTGGCGAACCACTTCCTCAGCTCGTCGCGGCCGCCCGCGGTGATCTCGTAGGGGCGCTGGCCCTCGTTCTCGGGCAGTGCGGCGACCAGGTCGTCGCGTTCGAGGCGCGACAACGTCGTGTAGACCTGCCCGATGTTCAACGGCCACGTGCCGCCGGTGGCCGAGTCGAACGCCACCCGCAGCTGGTAGCCGTACATGGGCCCGCTCTCCAGGAGCGCGAGCAGGCCGTGTTTGACCAACATGCATACTGAGTATGCATACTCAGTATGTTCCTGGCAAACGGTGACGGCGAAAGACGCGTGCGAGCCCGCCTCACATCCGGAACCCTGGTGGGTGCCAGGTGGACGAGGCGAGGGGCGTGACCGGCGCCGCGCCTGGGAGAACGGGAAGGCTGAGCTTGCTGGGGGCGTGGGAGAGACCCGTGGTGCGCCGGGGGCCGGGACGGCGGGAGGTGCGCGACTACGAGCAGGCCGACGAGGTGTCGTGGCTGCGCTGCCGGGTGCTCGGGTTGCTGGGAACGACGTGCTACGACGACGTCTGGCCGGCCAAGCGCCGCGCCGACCTGGAGCTGGTGGCGGTCGACGGTGACGTGATCGGCGTCCTGGACGTGTCGGTGCCGGGGCCGGAGGCGACGATCGAGACGGTCGTCGTGCACCCGGATCTCCAGGGACAGGGCGTCGCGACGGCGTTGCTCGCCGAGGCCGTGCGGCGGCTGGAGCGGTTCGGTGTGCGCAGGGTCGACGCGTGGACCCGCGAGGACGTGCCGACGCTGAGGTGGTTGGCGCGCAACGGGTTCGTCGAGGACGGCCGGCACCTGGAGGTGTACGCCTCGCCGGCGGAGGTGGGCACGGTGCTGAGCGCGAAGCTCGGGCTGGAGCCCGTCGGGGCTGTGTTGCGCGCCCGGATCGAGCGGGAGGCCGAGCTGCGGCAGCGGTTCGAGCGGGTGCACGTGTGCCGGAGGGTGGTGCGCGACCTCAGACCGTGATGCCCGTCAGGCGCGGGATCGTCGCGGTGCGGCCCGCGAGCAGCATGACCAGGGCCTCGATCGGGCCGCTGATCTCGGCGCCCTCGCCCACCGACCAGTCCGCGTCGGTGGCGGTCAGGCGGTGCCCGGCCAGTCTGCGTCGCGCGTGGAACGGGAAGCCCATGCGCCACAGGTCGTCGGCCACGACGACGGCGGCGTCGGTCGGCATGTGGCGTTCGACGCCGAGAGGCAGGGCGATGTCCTGTGCGTGGACCAGGGTGTCGAGCAGTGCGTTCTTGAGTGTCTGGCCCGGCGCGAGCCTGTGGAGGCCGACAGCGCCGCGCAGTTCGGAGACGAGTTCGGCCGTCGGTCTGCGGGCCTCGTCGCGCGCGGTCTGGTCGACCAGGCGGTTGAAGCTGCCGCGGGCTCTGACGAACGCCTTGAACGCTCCGCCCAGGCTGATCCGGTGGGCGAGCGACAGGTGGGCCGCGACCTCGCGCATCGTCCAGCCCTCGCAGAGCGACGGGTAGGTCCACTCGACCTCGGTGAGGCCGGCGAGCAGGTCGGCGGTCGCCGCGCGTTCGGAGTCGATCGTCTGCCACACCTGGGTGTCGTCCATGGCGAACCTCTTCTTGATTTAGTTCGATGGGCTGACTACTTTAATCAGAGAGACTGACCAAAGACAAGGGGAGTTCCGGGTGAACATCGGTCTGCTGCTCTTCATCCCGAACCGCGACGTGGAGAACCGCGTCCTGGCCGCGGTCAACGCCGCGGGCTTCGAGGTGACCCAGGCGCAGGCGCGGGTGCTCATGCGCGTCGACCCGGACGGGACGCGACTGACCGTGCTGGCCGAGTCGGCCCAGGTGACCAAGCAGACCGCCGGGTTCCTCGTGGACCAGCTGGAGAAGGCGGGCTACGTGGAACGGGTGCCCGACCCGGCGGACGGCAGGGCGCGGCTCGTGAAGGTCACCGAGAAGGCGAAGGAGGCCGTGCCCGTGGCGAACGCGGAGCTGGCCAGGATCGAGGCGGAATGGGAACAGCACATCGGCAAGCGCCGCATGGCCCAGCTGCGCGAGGCGCTCGAGATGCTCGGCGACATCACGGATCCCTACCGCTGACCCGCGTCGCGCCGATCGCGTTCCGGCCGGTCGCCGCGACCACCGCGGCGCTCTACCGGGTCGTGTCGGCCGACGGGTCGGTGTTCGTCAAGGTCCTGCGCCGGCCGCGGATCCCGGCCGCGCTGGCGGACGTGGTCGGCGACTTCCCGTGGCGGGACGAGGCGGACTTCCTGCTGTCCGACTTCGCGTTGCCGCCGGGAATGCGCCGCCCGCGCGTGCTGCGCGTCGACGACCTCGGCGACCGCGTGGGGTTGTGGCTGGAGGACGTGCGCTGCGCCGCGGTGGAGTGGGACCTGCCGCGGTTCCGCCGGGCCGCGCTGGCGCTGGGACGCTGGGCGGGGCGCCGGTTCGGCGACGCGCCGGGACGGGCGTTGCGCGTGCTGTACGAGGCGAGGCTCGTCCGCGAGGCGTTCCTGCGGCCGGACTGCTCGCCGCTCGCCGCGAGGATCCCCGAGATCCTGGCACGGCTGGAGGCGCTGCCGCAGGCGACCGGGCACAACGACGCGTGCCCGCAGAACCTTTTGGTGCCGCGGGACGATCCCGAGTCGTTCGTGGTGATCGACGTCGGCTGGCAGTGCCCGAACCCGGTGGGCGCCGACCTCGGTCAGCTGCTCGTCGGGCTCGCCCAGGCCGGGCGGATGGCGGTCGCGGACCTGCCGCCCGTGCGGGAGGCGGTGATCGACGCCTACCTGGAGGGCCTGCGGCTCGAGAACCGTTCTGTGTCAAGGGAAGACGTCGTGCTGGGGTGCGACGGGGCGTTGGCGGTGCGCAGCGCGTTCCACTCGGCACCCGAACTGGCCGAGTACCTCGTGGAACGCGCCATGGCCCTCTAGGAGGCGAGCAGCTCCGACACCCTGCTGCGCACCTCGGGGGAGTCGAGGCCGCGCACCATCACGGTCGTGCGGCGGCGCAGCACGTCGTCCACTTCGGACGCCCACTCGGTGCGGCGGGCGTGCTCGACCTGCGCCCAGATGTCCGGGCCGTCCGGGTGGACGCGCTCCAGCAGCGCCGGGTTCTCCAGGCCGAGGGCGACGACCTCGTGCGAGGTCGTGCCGTAGTGCGTGGCGAGGTGGCGGACCACGTCGTCGGGCAGCGCGTCGTAGGCGTGGCCCAGCACGGATCCCACGGTGTCGGGCAGGGCCGAGCCGGGCAGCGCGACGCCGTCGAGCGGGCCGTCGAAGGTGCGGCCGAGCTCGGAGTTCACGCGGGCCAGGACGGTGGCGCCGATCTTGCGGAACGTCGTCCACTTGCCGCCGGCCACGCTGATCATGCCGCCGGAGCCCGCGGTGATCACCGTTTCGCGCTTGGCGTGCGAGGTGTCGCCGGGGCCGCCGGGCAGGACCCGCAGGCCCGCGAACGTGTACGCGATCCGCGAACGGTCCAGGCCGGCGACGGCCGTGCCCGCCTCGCCGAGGATCTGGTCGACGTCGGCGTCGGTGCAGGCGACCGCCGCCGGGTCGCCCTCGTAGGCCTCGTCGGTGGTGCCGAGCAGGAGGTGGCCCTCCCACGGGATCGCGAACGACACGCGCACGTCGTCGACCGGGATCGTCAGCGCGGCCTTCCACTCCGAGGTCTGCCGGAGCACCAGGTGCGAGCCCTTGGACAGGCGGATCGACGGGTCGGCGGCCGGATCCTCCATGCGCCGCAGCACGTCCAGCCACGGACCGGTCGCGTTCACGACGACCTTCGCGTCCACCCCGAACTCGCCGAGCGCGTCGCGGAGGTCCACACCGGACACACGGGAACCGGTCCTGCGCAGCCCCACGACCGAGATGTGGTTGAGCAGCACGGCACCGGCCTCGGCGGCGGCACGCGCGGCGGTGATCGCCACGCGGCTGTCGTTCATCTGGTGGTCGTAGTACATCGCGGCACCGCGCAGACCGTCGGCGCGCAGGTCAGGCACCCACTCCGCAGCCCTGCGCGCCGACAGGACCTTGCCCGCGCCGTCGCCGAAGCCCGACAGCGCGGAGTACAGCGTGACGCCCGCACCGAGCACGAACCGGCTGTGCGGGCCCCCCTTGTAGACGGGGACGAGGAACGGCAGCGGCCGCACCAGGTGCGGGGCCAGGCGGTCGCCCAGCGCGCGGCGTTCCTTGTGGTTCTCGTGCACCATCGGCACGGCCGACGGGCCCATCGCGAGGTAGCGCAGGCCGCCGTGCACGAGCTTCGAGGACGCGGACGACGTGGCGCCCGCGAAGTCGCCGCTCTCGACCAGGGCGACGCGCAGGCCGGAGCGGGCCGCGGCCCACGTGGTCGCGATGCCCAGGATGCCGCCGCCGACCACGACGACGTCGAACTTGCCGTGCTGGAGCTCTTCGCGAGCCCTGTCCCTCTGTGAAAGCTCAGTCATCGTCCTCGTCCATCCACCCGACGGTCCGCTCGACCGCCTTCTTCCACTTCCGGTAGCCCTTGTCGCGGGCGGCCGGTTCCATCGACGGCTCCCACTCGGCCGCCTTGTGCCAGTTGGCCTTCAGCTCGTCGGTGGAGCTCCAGTAGCCCACCGCAAGACCGGCCGCGTACGCCGCGCCGAGGCACGTCGTCTCGGCCACGATCGGGCGCACCACCGGTACGTCCAGCACGTCCGACAGGAACTGCATGAGCAGGTTGTTCGCCGTCATGCCTCCGTCGACGCGCAACGTCGTGAGGTCGACACCGCTGTCGGCGTTCATCGCGTCCACGACCTCACGCGTCTGCCACGCCGATGCCTCCAGCACGGCCCGTGCGAGATGCCCGCGCGAGATGTAGCCCGTCAGGCCCGCGATCACGCCACGGGCGTCACTGCGCCAGTGCGGTGCGAACAGTCCGGAGAACGCGGGCACGAAGTACGCACCGCCGTTGTCGTCCACGGTCCGTGCGAGCGTCTCGATCTCCGCGGCCGACGAGATCAGCCCGACCTTGTCGCGGAACCACTGCACCAGCGCGCCCGTCACCGCGACCGCGCCCTCCAGCGCGTACGCGGCGGGTTCGGCGCCGATCTGGTACCCGACGGTCGTGAGCAGGCCGTTCTGCGACCGCACCGGCTTGCTCCCGGTGTTGATCAGCAGGAACGCGCCCGTGCCGTACGTGCACTTGCCCTCGCCGGGCTCGAAGCAGGTCTGGCCGAACAGCGCGGCCTGCTGGTCGCCGAGCGCCGACGCGACGGGCACGCCCTCGTAGGTGCCGTACACCTCGGAGGAGGAGCGGATCTCGGGCAGCATCTGGCGGGGAACGTCCATCGCTTCGACCAGCTCCTGGTCCCAGTCCAGGGTCTCCAGGTTCATCAGCATGGTCCGCGACGCGTTGGTGACGTCCGTGACGTGGCGGCCGGTCAGGTTCCAGATCAGCCAGGTGTCCATGGTGCCGAACAGGACCTCGCCGGCCTCGGCCCGCGCGCGCAGCCCCTCGACGTTGTCGAGCAGCCAGCGCAGCTTCGGACCGGAGAAGTAGGTCGCGAGCGGCAGGCCCGAGCGTTCGCGGAACCTGTCCTGGTCGCCCAGCCGCTTGATCAACGCGTCCGTGCGCGTGTCCTGCCAGACGATCGCGTTGTGCACGGGCTCGCCGGTCTGACGGTCCCACACGACCGTGGTCTCGCGCTGGTTCGTGATGCCGAACGCCGCTATGTCGCTGAACGAGAGAGAGGCGTGGCCGAGCGCGTCGCGCACGACGGCCTGCACGTTCGTCCAGATCTCGGTCGCGTCGTGCTCCACCCACCCCGGCTTCGGGAAGATCTGGCGGTGCTCGCGCTGAGCGACCGACACGATCCCGCCGGACTGGTCGAACACGATGCACCGGGACGACGTCGTGCCCTGGTCGATCGCCGCGATGTAAGCCACGTGCACACTCCCTTGTGCGAACCATTCGACAATGTCGAACGATCCCACACTACTACCAGGAGAGCCCGCCGAGCTCGCGGGAGACGCTGCGAGCTGCCTCACGTACGTAGGAGACGAGTTCGAGGCGGGGAGGCTGGTCCGGCGAGTCGCACAACCGCTCGACCGGTCCGGAGATGCCGATGGCGCCCACCGCCACGCCCCGCCGGTCGCGGATCGGGGCGGCGACCGAGGCCTCGCCCTCGACGAGTTCGTGCAGGTCGTAGGCCCAGTCGCGGTCGCGGACCTCGTTCATCGCGACGTAGAGCTGGTCGGGGTTGAGGGTGTGCCGGGTGAAGGCTTGCAGTTCGCCGTCGGGCCACTCGCCGAACGCGACCAGCGCCTTGCCCAGCGCCGTCGCGTGCCACGGCAGCAGCGCCCCGGTGTCGAGCGTCTGCCGGCTGTTGTCCGGCCGGAACACGTGATGGACGACCAGTACGTGCTTGCCGTGCATCACCCCGATGCGCACCGCCTCGCGCGCACGCATCGCCAACGTGTCCGACCAGTTCAACGCCTTGGCGCGCAGCTCGTTGCCGTCGAGGTAGGACGTGCCGATCTGGAACAGGGCGGCGCCCAGGCGGTACTTGCCGCCCTCGACCTCCTGCTCGACGAACCCGACCTCCTGCAGGGTCCGCAGGATGCCGTGGACCGTCGGTTTCGCCAGGTCCAGGGCGCGCGCGATCTCGCCGACGCTCAGTTGGTGCGCGCCGCCGTGGGCGAGGAGTTTGAGGACCTCCGCCGCGCGCTGGATGGACTGGATGGGGCCGGGCACGCACCCCACTCTAGCTGCGCTCGTTCGACAATGTCGAACACGAGTTGGTCGGGGTGGGTGACCGCGGGGCGGACGCGTGGGTCGCCGGAAGGGTGTGGTCGCCGGATTCGCCGCCGACCTGCTTGCCCGCCTGCTTGCCTGCCGCCCGCCCGCGACCCGACGCCCGCCGCCCCTACGGCCGGTAGATCCCGAGCGCCGCCGCCCGCGACCGGAACCTGAAGTGGTTGGCCCGCTCCCGCACCTCGCCGTCCGTCGCGATCGAGATCGGCGCCCCGTGCACCTCGACGTTCAGCGAGGCCACCTCGAAGTGCTTGTACATGCGCGAGTGCTCCAGCGCCCCGAGCAGCGCGCCCAGGAAGAACCTGGTCCGCGAGTACTTGCGGTCCGCCCGGACGAAGCGCACGTCCAGCAGCCCGTCGTCGAGCCGCGGGCGCATGGTCGGCGCGAAGCCCTTCGGGCGGTACGGGCCGTTGCCCACGAACAGCATCCAGACCAGGTGCTTGTCGCCGTCGATGGTCATGTGCAGCGGCTTGGCGCGCTGCAGGACGCGGAACATCGCGATCGCCGCGGCGGGCCACTTGCCCCAGCGCTTCTCGAGCTTCTCGCGGATCCGCACCATGTCGGGGTAGCCGCCCAGGGAGGCCGTGTTGACGAACCACTGGTCGTTGACCTGCGCCAGGTCGACCCGCACGCCCACGCCGTCGGCCACCGCCTGGGCCGTGTCGTGCAGGCCGGTGATGCCCACGTCGCGCGCGAAGTGGTTCAGCGTGCCGGACGGGACGAGCACCATCGGCAGGTCGCGCTCGGCGGCGATGGCGGCCACGGCGGCCACCGTGCCGTCGCCGCCGGCCACGCCCAGTGCCTTCGCGTCCGGCAGGTCGTCGAGCTCCTCGACCGACACGACCTGCGCCTTCGGCCACTCCTCGGTGATCCGCGGCGTCGGGTCGGGGCCGAAGCCGGAGAACGGGTTGACCACGACGACCAGGCCGTCGCCGTCCTGCAGGGACGTCAAATCGGCGTGTTCGTAGGCCGACGCGGGCTCGTTCATGCCCAGCGGCCACCACCGGCGCGTCAGGAACGCGGCGCCGACGCCTACCGCCGCGCCGGCCGCGACATCCGACGGCCAATGAACGCCCGTGTGCACGCGTGAATAAGCCACGGCGGCGGCGATCGGGGCCACCACAACGCCTGCTTTGGGCGATTCCATGGCCACGGCCGTGGCGAAAGCGGCCGCTGACGCGGAGTGACCGGACGGGAATGACGACGACGTCGGGCGTTTCGACAGGCGGCGGTCCAGACCGATCAGATCGGCGGCGGGTCTGCGGCGCGGGAAAAGTGACTTCCCGACCAGGTTCGCGCTGGCAGAGGCCCCTGCGATGGCCGCGAGGCCCCGCAACGCGCCACGCCGGAACGGCCCTTTGCCCGTTGCCAGAATCGCCGCGATGACGAACCACAGCACGCTGTGGTTCGCGGCTTTCGAAAGCCTCTTCAAACCCCTGTCGAGCCTGCTTGGAGGCAGTCCGGCGGAGGAGCTCATGAGCTTCTTGTCGAGAGCGCTGACCCGTTTCCACACCCCTCCGACACTAAACCGCAACCGGCGTGCCGCCCGAACGGATCACCCTGCTCCGCCTGAGAGTCGCCTACTGTTGAGGCATGCAGCGGCGGATCTTCGGCATTGAGACAGAATTCGGGGTGACCTGCACCTTCCACGGGCAGCGTCGTCTGTCCCCGGACGAGGTCGCGCGGTACTTGTTCCGCCGGGTCGTCTCCTGGGGGCGTTCCTCCAACGTCTTCCTGCGCAACGGCTCCCGGCTCTACCTGGACGTCGGCTCTCACCCGGAGTACGCCACGGCCGAGTGCGACGACCTGGCCCAGCTCGTCACGCACGACAAGGCGGGTGAGCGGATCCTCGAGGACCTGCTCGTCGACGCCGAGCGCAGGCTCGCCGACGAGGGCATCGGCGGTGACATCTTCCTGTTCAAGAACAACACCGACTCGGCGGGCAACTCCTACGGCTGCCACGAGAACTACCTGGTCGCACGCGCCGGCGAGTTCTCGCGCATCGCGGACGTGCTGCTGCCGTTCCTCGTCACCCGCCAGCTGATCTGCGGCGCCGGCAAGGTGCTGCAGACCCCGCGCGGCGCCGTGTACTGCCTCTCGCAGCGCGCCGAGCACATCTGGGAGGGCGTGTCGTCGGCGACGACCAGGTCCCGCCCGATCATCAACACCCGCGACGAGCCGCACGCCGACGCCGAGCGCTACCGGCGCCTGCACGTCATCGTCGGCGACTCGAACATGTCCGAGGTCACGACGCTGCTGAAGGTCGGCAGCGCGAACCTGGTGCTCGAGATGATCGAGCAGGGCGTCCAGTTCCGCGACTTCTCGCTGGACAACCCGATCCGCGCGATCCGCGAGATCTCCCACGACCTGACGGGCCGCCGCACGGTGCGCCTAGCGGGCGGCAAGGAGGCCTCGGCGCTCGACATCCAGCGCGAGTACTACGAGAAGGCCGTCGAGCACTGCGCCAAGCGCTCGCCCGACCCCATGGCCGACCGCGTCCTCGAACTGTGGGGCCGCACGCTCGACGCCGTCGAGTCGCAGGACCTCACCAAGATCGACCGCGAGATCGACTGGGCCATCAAGAACCGCCTGATGGAGCGGTACATGGCCAAGCACAACATGGACCTGTCGAACCCGCGCATCGCCCAGCTCGACCTCGCCTACCACGACATCCGCCGCGGCCGGGGCATCTTCGACCTGCTGCAGCGCAAGGGCCAGGTCGAGCGGGTGACCGACGACGGCGAGATCGAGGCCGCCAAGGACACCCCGCCGCAGACCACGCGGGCCAAGCTGCGCGGTGACTTCATCGCCGCCGCGCAGGCCGCCGGTCGCGACTTCACGGTCGACTGGGTGCACCTGAAGCTGAACGACCAGGCGCAGCGCACGGTGCTGTGCAAGGACCCGTTCCGGGCGGTCGACGAGCGCGTGGAACGCCTCATCGCCTCGCTCTAGACACCGAACGACGAGGGGCGCGCTCCGGCCTGGAGCGCGCCCCTCTTGGCGCCTGGAAAGTAATGGCCTTGTGAACTGGACCCCGCCGCTCGCTCAATCGGTTACTTCGACGCCGAGGCGGGCCAGCCGGTCGAGCACTCCACGCAGGGAGAGGCCGGTCTCATGGGCCATGTGCATGACTGATCGACGCGGGAATCTCATCTCGGCGAAGTCGGACTCGAACTCGAACCAGTGCGGCGTCGGGGTGCTCACGTGCAGCAGTTTCTCGTCGATCTCGTCTATCGACGAGGGAAGGTGCTGCGGGTCGGTGACGGCGAAGCCCAACGCGGACAACCTGGAGGCCACCTCAGCAGGCGTGAGTGTGGTACTTCTTGACTGGAGCATCAGGTGGCGTGTGCTCACCGGCCGTTCCAGTCCCAACCAGGCGAACATCCAGTGCCGGTAGAGCAAGGAAATCTCGCGCGGAACCACTTGAGCCAGCAACTGCGCGTCCCGCCGTTCCACCCTGCTGGGAAGGGCAGCCTTCTGGCTGTTCAGGCCCAGTTCGGAGAGCCTCTCGGCCACCTCGGCAGGTGGCGTTCCCAGCTTCGCCGCTGCCGCCAGCACATGGCCCAGCGGCACGGTGTTGTCTGATTGGGCCAATGCATGGTGATCACTGTCCAGCCACGGTCCCTCGCCGTCGAGGTCGACACTCAGCAGGATGAGATCTTCGAATCGCACGGTGAGCCGGGGGTGAGGTGTCGGCGTGTCGAAACCGAACCGGGCGAGGCGTTCCGCCACGAAAGACGGGCTCTTGGCGTGTTTCGCCGCGGTGATCACCACGTGCTGGAGGCTTACGGCCATACCTGTGGGCAACCAGCTCCGGCTGCTGTCGCCTCGCACGATCGAGCGCGTCATTCCAATGATGTTGAGATCGTCGGAGTTCACGTCGTCCGGCAGACGCTCAGCGGCCGGGCACTCGTAACCGAACCCGGCGAGTCGACGGGCGACGACGACAGGACGCTGATGTGTCTTGAGCGCGGCGGAGATCACGTGCCCCACGGTGACGGCCTGACGATGAAGTGGTCCGGACTTCACTCCGTCGATGTCCTGCTGCTCGCGCATGATCGTGCGATCAAACGACGTGAGGTCCTGCGGTAAGTCGTTCAACGCACTGACGTCGAGCCCCGCGGCCCGCAGCCTGGTGGCGATCCCGGCAGGTGACGCGTCCGACATCATCCATGCGGATAGAAAGACGTGGCGTCGCGGTACTGGATCTTCAACGTAGGTCCCCGTTCGTTGTGGGTGTTTGAGGAAGATCATGGGGTCCAGGACGTTGAAGTCAGGCGGCAAGGTGGCCGGATCCGGCGTGGTGTAGCCGAGTTCGGCGAGCCGGCGCGCCACTTCGGCTGGGGGGCGCCGGGACTTGGCGGCGGCGACCATGATGTGTGCTGCCGGCACCGCTCCTCCCTTGTGAAGCAGTCCACCGTGGTGGTCTGGCAACAGCGCGGCATCGTCGTGAGCGGGTATGCGAGTGACCCGGCTGGTGTCGTAGCCGAGTTCGGCGAGCCGTTCCACCACGTCGGCCGGGGACAGTCCGCTCGCGGTGGCCGCTCTGAGCACCTGAAGCGGCGAAACGGGCCGATGCTGGCTCAGCCAGCTGCTGCCCTTGTCGACGTGGTCGCGCAGCAGGTTCGGATCCGTCGGTCTGGGGGTGGCGGGGATCGAGACCAGTGCGGCGGTGTTCACGCCCAGCAACGCGAGCCGTGCCAGGACCTCCGCTGGCGTTCTGCGGGTGGCGATCGATGCTTGCAGGACAGACCCCAGTGACGCTTCGACGCCCTGCGAGTCGAGGAGGCTCTCGTCGGACGGGCGTGCGGGGATGATAGAGCCGGACAGTGTGCTGGATGGTTCTTCGACCTGCAACCACGCCTCCGACCGCCACTTGCTCACCTGCTGGTTCCATCTCGGGGCAGTGGCCTTCGGATCCACCATGGCGGCGTCGCTCGGGAAGCACCCCACGACCTCGATTGGCGCCTCGGTGTTTCCGATGCGCCAAGGCCGGTAGCGAGCGCCGACCGCGTAGTCGCAGATGTCATCCGCGAGCCTCGGCATCTTCTTGGCCAGCTCACCCAGCCACCAGTGGGACAGCGGGGAATCGGTCGCACTCACGAGGTCCGGGACGAAGGGCTTCAGGCGTTCCTCGAGGAGGATCGGGTCGAAGTCGATCATCTTCGTTCGATCCACGGTGAGTCGCGGCCGGTTGTGTCCGACGAGGTCCACCACGGCGCCGAACGTCAGGGTGCCCGCCCAGAGCCCGTCGGCCAGGACCGCGCCGGGGCAATCGCACCACCAGACGCGTGTGTCATCGGTGGACACGATCTTCTGGACGCTCCGGGAGGCGTTCTTCATGAACGGATCGTTCGAGCCGATCGGCGCGGCTGCGGACAACTGCCGGGGTTCCCACTCCTGGCTACCGCCGGAGTCGTGCGACGTCACGGCGAAATCGCTCAGCCAGAGGAGCCTCCGAAGCAGGTCCGTGCAACTCACCGGGGTAACGGCCGAGCGCAGGTGCAGGCGCACCACTGTGCCCGCGTCCTCGCCTGCGCCCACGTCGCGGACGCGGAACAACGCGTCCGGCCCTGCGATGTGGACCTCCAGTCGTCTGCCCGGCAGGCCGGAGCGTCCGAGCCGACAGGTCGTCACGGTGATCTCGTCGGCCAACATGAAGTAGCTCAGCACACCGATGCCGAACCGGCTGTTGGGGAACGACTCCACCCCTTGGACGGCCCAATCGGCCTGCTCCTCGACGTACTCGGGCAGGTCCGTGAACCGCACACCGGCTTGGGCGAACACGTCCACGAGTTCGCGCTCGCCCATCCCGATGCCGTTGTCCGCGCACTCTAGGAATGGCCGGCCCTTCTCGTCGACGCCCTGCCGGAAGTCGATTCGGCCCTGCCATGCTGGTGGTGCGGCGTTCGTCCTGATCAGATAGCTGGTCCGGGCTTCGCGGTAGCGGCAGGCGTCGAGAGCGTTCTGGTACAGCTCGCGGACGGCGAGTTCCGCGCTGCCGTAGAGCTGTTCGCCCATGAGCAGCGTTTGAATCTGGTCGTCCGCCAGGCGGAACCGGTGGCTGCTCGCCGATGTCGTCGGGGTGGTGCCGTCCGCCGAGGCGTGGACGGGCAGGTGTTTGAGCGGTGCGAGTGTCTCCGATTCTTCCGTGGCGAGGACGATCTCTGTCAGCACCGCGTCGACGGCCGCGGCGCGGTCGTGCAGGGCGAGGACGGTCGCGGGGTGTCGGCAGTCGGTTGTGAGTACGCGGGTGCGGTCGCCGTCCCACGTCACCGCCCGGATCGACGTGAGCACCGCGTCCGGTTGGACGCCGTCGTCGATGCCCAGGTGGTCGGCGACCACGCGGGGCAGCGCGGTGGGGTCGATTGCGGTGCGGTGGGCGACGACGAGCAGATAGCCGAGCAGTTGCTCACGCAAGCCCTGTTCGTCTTCCGTGCCGCCGGCGATGCGCACTGTCGGTTTCAACGTGCCTGGGCGGTCGACCCTGCGGAGGTACGCAGGGTCGAGCTGGACGACGCGCATCAGCTCCATGAGTCGTGAAGCCGTGAGCACTGCATCCAGCGGTGCGACGAGCGACTCGGGCAGCAACGGTGTGATGGTGCTCGGGTCGTAGCACTCCGGCTGGCGGACGAGCCAGCGGTGGAAAAGCCACCAGCCGATGCTCGCAGCGGCAGCCGTTCCAGCTTCGGCGGCACGCGTTCCCCTGCGGTGCAGAGCACCGTGCTCTTCGGCGAACGCGGTGAACCCCGGTAGGTCACCTCCCGGCTCGAACGCCGCAGTCGCGGGGTCCGCACCCTGCAGCACCGTGGCTGCTCGCTGCGCCCAGAACGCTTGGTGGAGATAGGGGAACACGACCAGCAGGGACGCCTCGGCATCGGAAAGCAGCAACGCGTCCACGGGCAGGACCTGGCTCGTCAGCCAGCGCAGCCGCTGGGTGAACCGTTCCGCGAACGACGCGTCGCGCCAGGGATCGGCAGCCAGGACGGTGTGGGAGTCGTGCTCGCGGGCCAGATGGGAGACCAGTGCAGCGCAGGCGTGGAGCATCGTGTTCGACGGTCCCAGGTGGGTGCACGCCGTCTTCGTCCATGGATGGGCCGCGCTGACCTCTGTGAGTGGCCGCAGGGGAGCGGTCACCTCGATCACCAGGCGCGGGTCGTTCTCCGTCATGCCGGAGATTTTCTTCCGTGGTCGGCGGCACGTGCCGGAGCGACGCAGCAAGTCACCCGTTCAGCCTTGTCCGGCCGATCAGAGGGTAGGAAGTGGGCAGCGACTGGGCGAGAGTGACCGCATGAGGATCATCGCGGCGGCTCTGGCCGCCTTCCTGGTGCTTCCCGGGGTCGCGTCCGCAGCCTCCGGCCGCGAGCTGGCCGGTTCCGGTCCGGCGGATTCCGGCGCCACCACCTCCTCCACGTCCGCCGACACCCACAGCGGCCCGTTCTGGGACCTGAAACCGACCGGCACGGACGCCCGCCTCCGCGGCCTGTCCGCCGTCAGCGCCCAGGTCGCGTGGGTCAGCGGCTCGAAGGGCACCGTCCTGCGCACCACGAACGGCGGCCGGACCTGGGAGTCCGTGGCTCCGCCCGGCACCGAGGCCCTCGACTTCCGCGACATCGAGGCCTTCGACGCGCGCAACGCCGTGGCGCTGTCGATCGGCGAGGGCGAGGCGTCGCGGATCTACCGCACGTCCGACGGCGGCCGGAGCTGGCAGGAGGAGTTCCGCAACACCGACCCGAAGGCGTTCTACGACTGCGTGGCGTTCTTCGACCGGTTCCGCGGTCTCGCGCTCAGCGACCCGGTCGACGGGAGGTTCCGGGTGCTCCGCACGTGGGACGGTGGTCGGTCGTGGCACGTCAACGACCCCAAGGGCATGCCGGAGGCACAAACGGGCGAGTTCGCGTTCGCGGCGTCCGGGCAGTGCGTGACGACCAGCGGCAACCACGCGTGGATCGCGACCGGCGGCGGCGCGAAGGCACGGGTGCTGGAGTCGCGGGACGGCGGTCGGTCGTGGAAGGCCTCCGAGGTGCCGTTGCCGTCCGGGGAGGCCGCCGGGGTGTTCGCGGTGGCGTTCAAGACGCCGTGGCGCGGGGTGGCGATCGGGGGCGACTACCTGAAGCCGACCGATCCGACGCCGGCGTTCGCGACCAACGACGGCCGTGGCTGGCAGGCCGCGTCGCAGGCGCCCGTCGGGTACCGGTCCGGCATCGCCTACCGCGGGGACGGGCTGGTCGCCGTCGGTCCGTCCGGGACGGACGTCCGCAAGGGCGAGAAGTGGGAGGTCGCGGACACCGGGAGCTTCGACACCGTGGACTGCGTGGGCCGCACCTGCTGGGCCGCGGGCGAGAAGGGCCGCGTCGGGCGCACCTGATGCGACTGCACCCCGGCGAGGCGGAACCGGCGGCGTGGCGGGTCGTGGACCTGGCCGACGTCGTGGCGCGACTGCGTGCGGAGGCGCCCGGGCCCACCGGGCGTCCCCTCGTCGTCGCGGTCGACGGGCGCGGTGGCGCCGGGAAGTCCACTCTCGCCGGACGGCTGCGGGCGCTCGTTCCGCGGTCCGCGGTCGTGCACACCGACGACATCGCCTGGCACCACGCGTACTTCGACTGGGGCGCGCTGATCGCCGAGCACGTCCTGGAGACCCTGCACCGCGGCGGGGAGGTGGCGTTCCGGCCGCCGGCGTGGGCCGAGCACGGCAGACCTGGCGAGATCCGGGTGCCCGCCGGCCTGGACGTCGTGTGGATCGAGGGCACCGGCATCCTCCGCGAGGAGCTCGCGCCGTGGCTCGACGCCTCGATCTGGGTGCAGGGCGACCTCGACGAGCAGCAGCGCCGCCTGTCCGCACGCGACGGTGACTCCGACGAGCAACGGCGGCACGTCGCCGCGTGGCTGGAGGAGGAAATCCCTTTCCTGCTCCGGGAACGGCCGTGGGCGCGGGCGACCGTCGTCGTGGCAGGTACGACGGGTGTCCGCCACGATCCGGAGCGTGAAATCGTCGTCGGGGTGTAACACCCGCGCACCCCGCAGCGAAATGGGACGTGTCGGCAGCGCTCCACAGGGGTAGCCGAAGGGTGTGTTCGAGGGTTTCTCGTTGCGTTGCAGGGACGTTGGCGAGGCCGTGTTACGGGTGAGGACCGGTGGTGCAGGGCCACCGGTCCTTCTCCTTCACGGCCACCCTCGGACCCACACCACATGGCACCGCGTCGCGCCGTTGCTCGCGACCGACCACACGGTCGTGTGCCCCGATCTCCGCGGCTACGGCGAATCCAGCAAACCCGGTGACTACTCGAAACGCGCGATGGCGCGTGATTTCGTCGAGCTCATGCGGCAGCTGGGCCACGAGGAGTTCGCCGTGGCCGGGCACGACCGCGGGGCCGCCGCGGCGATCCGGCTGGCGCTCGACCACCCCGATCGCGTCACGCACCTCGCCGTCCTCGACGGACTGCCGATCGGCGCCCACCTGAGCAGGGCCGACGCCCGCTTCGCGCAGAGCTGGTACCACTGGTTCTTCCTCGCGCGGCAGGACCTCGCCGCCGCGATGATCAACGAGAACCCCGACCTCTGGTACGGCGGCCGCTACCACGACACCCCGCTCGCGATGGGCGTCGAGAACTGGGCCGACTTCCAGCGGGCGATCCACGACCCCGGGACCGTGCACGCGATGTGCGGCGACTACCGCGCCGGCCTGGAGGTCGACCGCGTCCACGACGACGAGGACTTCGCCGCCGGACGCCGGATCACGTGCCCGGTGCTCGCGCTGTGGTCGGCCAAGGACGACCTGGGCGAACTGTACGGAGACCTCGGTGAGATCTGGGCCGAATGGGCCGATGACGTGCGGATTCGGTCCCTCGACTGCGGGCACCACATGGCCGAGGAGGTACCCGTCGAACTGGTCCGGGAGCTGCGGACCCTGTTCTGAACGGACCGTTGACGACAGGTGGTGATGAGGTTTCGGCGCGCGCACGCGTTAGGGTTTGTCCGTGGCCATCGCACGCGCCGAACGCCTCGTCAACCTGGTGTTGTGCCTGCTGTCGACCCGTCAGTACCTGACAGCGGAGCGCATCCGCGCCATCGTCCCCGGCTATCACGAAGCGCCGACGGACGAGGCGTTCTTCCGCATGTTCGAACGCGACAAGTCCGAGCTGCGGGACCTCGGCGTGCCGCTCGAGACCGGCCGGCAGTCGAACGCCGAGGGCGCGGAGGACGGGTACCGGATCGCGCGCCGCGACTACGAGCTCGGCGACATCGACCTCGAACCCGACGAGGCCGCCGCGGTGGCGCTCGCCGCCCGGCTGTGGGACTCGCCGCAGCTCACGGGCGCGGTGCACGGCGCGCTGATCAAGCTGCGGGCCGCCGGGGTCGACGTCGACCAGGACACGCCCGCGGCCGTCGAGCCGAAGGTGCGGGCCAACGAACCCGCGTTCCCGCCGCTGCTGCAGGCCGTGCAGGCCGGTCAGGTCGTCTCGTTCGACTACCGCAAGCCGCCGCCCGGCGGCCAGAAGGAACGCACGGTCGAGCCGTGGGGCGTGGTCGCCTGGCGCGGCAAGTGGTACCTCGTCGGCTGGGACCGCGAACGCAACGACACGCGCTGCTTCCGGCTCTCTCGCGTCGTGGGCGCCGTACGGACCGTTGGCAAGCCCGGCGCGTTCACCGTCCCCGAGGGCACGGACCTGATGAGCCTCATCGCACGCACGCAGGCCGATCCGCACCACACGGCACCGGCCAGGATCTGGGTGGCGAAGGACCGGGCCCAGGGGGTGCGGCGGCACGCGAAGGTCGTCGAGGAACGCGACGGCGGCGACGTCGTCGAGATCGACCTGAAGTTCCCCGACTCGGCGGCCAAGTGGCTCGCCGGGTTCGGGCCCGACATCGTGGTGCTGGAACCCGAGGTCCTGGCCAAGTCGGTCCGCGACCGCCTGCAGGGCGCACTGGAAGGAGCGCGGTGACCGCGTCGAACGAACGGCTGCCGCGCCTGCTCGCACTCGTGCCGTACCTGCTCAACCGGCCCGCCATCACCGTCAAGGAGGCCGCGGCCGACTTCGGCATCACGCCGAAGCAGCTGCGCAAGGACCTCGAGCTGCTGTGGATGTGCGGCCTGCCCGGCTACGGGCCGGGTGACCTGATCGACCTGTCGTTCGAGGGCGAGACGATCACGGTCTCGTTCGACGCGGGCCTCGACCGGCCGCTGCGCCTCACCGCGGCCGAGGCGGCGTCGCTGCTGGTCGCGCTGCGGGCACTGGCCGACACACCCGGTGTCGTGGACACGGACGCCGTGCAGCGCGCGCTCGCCAAGATCGAGGCCGCGGTCGGCAAGGCCCAGCCCGCGGGCATGGTCGTCGGGCTCGGCGCGTTCGAACGCGGGGAGACCGCCGAGGTCCGGGCCGCCGTGCAGGACGCCGTGAAGCGCGAACGGGCCGTGCGCATCCGCTACTACTCGCAGTCGCACGACGCGATGAGCGATCGAGTGGTCGACCCGATGCGCCTGCTGCTCGTCGAGGGGCGCGGCTACCTCGAAGGATGGTGCCGGTCGGCCCTCGGCGTGCGGTTGTTCCGGCTCGACCGGATCGACGACGTGCAGGTGCTGGACGAGCCGTCGGCGCCTCCGCCGCACGCCCAGCCGACCGATACGTCGGAGGGCTTGTTCCACCCGAGGGACGACCAGAAGATCGCGGTCCTCCTGCTCGAACCGGACGCGCACTGGGTCGCCGAGTACTACCCGGTCGACCACGCCGCGGAGCTCTCGGACGGCCGCACGCGTGTCCTCATGCGCTACGACGACCCGTCGTGGATGGTCCGCCTGCTCCTCGGGCTGGGCGGCGACGTGCACGTAGAGCAGCCGGCGGAGCTCGCGGACGAGGTGGTCCGCCAAGCCCGCGAGGCGTTGCGGCGGGCAGATCACCTGCTGTCCACCTAAGACGTATAACGTGTGGGTGTGCCGTCCACACCGACCCTGGCGCTGATCGCGCTCGGCCTCGTCGCGCTCGTCGTGATCGCGGTCCGAGTCCTCCGATCCTTGCGTCGATTCGCCTCTGCCCGCACCCTGGTGGGGGACAGGTTCGGAGACGGCGTGGGCCTGCTCAAGGCGCGATCCGCGGCGCTGAAGGTGGCCTTCGCCGGACGACGGTCGAAGGAACAGGCCCGGACCAGGGCGAACCCCGCGTACGATCGTCGTCGCGGGGGAGACAGGAGGACCACCAATGCCTAACCTCGGACCCACCGAGCTGATCATCATCGCCGTGGTGATCATCCTGCTGTTCGGTGCGAAGAAGCTTCCCGACATGGCCCGCTCGCTGGGCAAGTCGGCCAAGATCTTCAAGGCTGAGACGAAGGGCCTCCGCGACTCCGACCCGGACGACGCGCCGGTCCAGCAGCAGCCCGTGCAGCAGCCGGTCCAGCAGCTGCCCCCGGCCCAGCCGCAGGCACAGCCGCAGCAGCCCCAGGTCGCTCCTCCGATCGAGCAGACCACGCAGAACAAGGCCACCGGCAACTGACCTCCCGGTCTCACTGACTCGTAAGGACGGTCGACGCGGTGGCAAGTCCGTTCCGGTGGTTCGCTGAACGCCGGGAACGCGGCAGGCGCCGTCGGGGCAACGCCGACGGCACGATGTCGCTCAAAGAGCACCTGTACGAGCTGAGGTACCGGCTCGGTCTCGCGATGCTGGTCATCGCCGTGGGTGCGATCTTCGGCTTCATCTGGTTCCAGGTGCGGCTCGGCCCGATCCCGTCGCTGGGCGACATCCTGACGGGGCCGTACTGCCAGCCCGACCTCGCGCCGTACCGGGCCGACATCACCAAGGACGGCCGCTGCGCGCTGCTGCAGACCGAGCCGTTCGAGATCTTCCTGGTGCAGCTGCAGGTCGGCACGGCGGCCGGCGCGGTGCTGCTCAGCCCGCTCTGGCTGTACCAGATCTGGGCGTTCATCACGCCCGGCCTCTACCAGAAGGAACGCAAGTTCGCGCGCGTCTTCGTGGGCGCCGGCGCGCTGCTGTTCGTGGCGGGCGCGGTGCTCGCGTACCTGGTGGTGCCCGAGGGCCTGAAGGTGCTGCTCGGCTTCGGCAGCGGCAACTGGACCACGGCGCTCACGGGTAGCAAGTACATCAACTTCGTCATCACGATGTTGTTCATCTTCGGCGTGAGCTTCCTGATCCCGCTGGTCGTCGTGATGCTCAACCGCGCGGGCGTGCTGTCCTACGAGCGGCTGGCCAAGTGGCGGCGCGGCCTCACGATGGGCCTGTTCGTGTTCGCCGCGGTCGCGACGCCGGGCACCGACCCGATCTCGATGGTCGTGCTGGCCCTCGCGCTGGTGCTGCTGTTCGAGATGGCGATCCAGATCTCCCGCGTGCACGACAAGCGCAAGGCCAAGCTCCGGTCCGCCGAGGGCTGGGACCAGCTCGACGACAACGAGGCGGCGCCGTTCCACTACGTCGCCTCCGACGCCGAGGGCAACGACCCCGGTGAGAAGGCCGTCGCTTCCGAGCCCGCGAAGCGCGTGAACTACGACGACGCCACGTGACGCGGGCAGCGCTGCTGGTCGTTCCCGCGTCGGGCAAGGGGCGGGCGGCCCGCATGGCCGGGTCGACCGCCGCCGCGCTGCGGCCGCACGTGTCGTCGTTGACGCAGCTGGTCGCCCACGACGCCGAGGGCACGCTGGCGATGGCCCGCGAGGCCGTCGCGTCCGGTGTCGACCTGCTGGTCGTGCTCGGCGGTGACGGAGCCGCCCACCTGGGCATCCAGGCGGTCGCGGGCACACCGACGGCGCTCGGCATCGTCCCCGCGGGCACCGGCAACGACCTGGCGGCGGCGATCGGCTCGCGGTCGGTCGAGGACGTCGTGCACGGCACCCGCAAGACCCTCGACCTCGGCCGGCTGTCGACGGGGCAGTGGTTCGCGACGGTGCTGTGCGCCGGGTTCGACTCCGCGGTGAACGAGCGGGCGAACGTGATGCGCTGGCCCGCCGGGCCGCGCCGCTACGACCTCGCGATCGTGGCCGAACTCGCGTCGCTCAAGTCGGCGCCGCTGGTCGTGACGACGGAGACTGAGAAGTTCTCGCTGGACGCCACGCTGGTGGCGATCGGCAACACGCCGAACTACGGCGGCGGCATCCCGGTGTGCCCCGAGGCGGACGCCCACGACGGGCTGTTCGACGTGACGGTCGTGGAACGCGCCAGCCGCACGATGCTGATGCGGATGCTGCCCACGTTGCGCACGGGCACGCACACCGACCATCCGGCCGTGCGGACGTTCCGCGCGCGCGAGGTCACCCTGGCCGGTGGTAACGGTTGGATCGCTTACGCCGACGGTGAACGGCAGGAGGCCCTGCCCGTGACGGTTCGGACGGTTCCGGACGCCCTCACGGTCGTGGGTCGCTAAATTGTAGGGCTGTTCGGTTCGTTTTCGGTTCTTCGGTAGGGATTCATGGAGACGCTGGAGTTTCAGTCCGAGGCGCGTCAGCTGCTGCAGCTGATGATCCACTCGATCTACTCGAACAAGGACACGTTCCTGCGCGAGCTGGTCTCGAACGCCTCCGACGCGCTCGACAAGCTGCGGCTGGAGTCGTTCCGCGACAAGGACATGAAGGTCGACGTGGACGACCTGCACGTCGTGATCGAATCCGACCCCGCCGAGCGCACGCTCACGGTGCGGGACAACGGCATCGGCATGACCCGCGAGGACGTCGTGCGCCTCATCGGCACCATCGCGAAGTCCGGCACCGCGGAGTTCCTGAAGCAGCTCAAGGAACAGCAGTCGTCGAGCTCGGACCTGATCGGCCAGTTCGGCATCGGCTTCTACTCGTCGTTCATGGTGGCGGACAAGGTCACCCTCGTGACGAAGTACCCGCACGCCGAGAAGGGCGTGCGCTGGGAGTCCACGGGCGAGGCCACGTACACGATCGACGACGTGGACGACGCGCCCCAGGGCACCTCGGTCACGTTGCACCTCAAGCCGTCCGACGACGAGGACCGGCTGCCGGACTACACCGAGCCGGCGAAGATCAAGGAGATCGTCAAGCGCTACTCGGACTTCATCACCTGGCCGGTGCGCCTGGGCGGCGAGGAGATCAACTCCCGCAAGGCCCTGTGGGCGCGCCCCGCCTCCGAGGTGACGGAGGAGGAGTACGCCGAGTTCTACCGGCACATCAGCCACGACTGGAACGCGCCGCTCGAGACCATCCGCATGCAGGCGGAGGGCACGTTCGAATACCAGGCCCTGCTGTTCCTGCCCGCGCAGGCGCCGATGGACCTGTTCATGCGCGACGGCAAGCGCGGCGTGCAGCTCTACGTGAAGCGCGTCTTCATCATGGACGACTGCGCCGAGCTCATGCCCGAGTACCTGCGTTTCGTGAAGGGCGTCGTCGACGCGGCGGACCTGTCGCTGAACGTCTCGCGCGAGATCCTGCAGCAGGACCGCCACATCCAGCTGATGCGCCGCCGTCTGGTGAAGAAGGTCCTCTCCTCCATCAAGTCGCTGCAGTCCTCGCGCCCCGACGACTACGCGAAGCTGTGGGGCGAGGTCGGCGCGGCGCTGAAGGAGGGCCTGCTGTCCGACGCGGACAACCGCGACGCGATCCTGGAGGTCTGCTCCTTCGCCTCGACGCACTCGGAGGAGTCGCTCACGACCCTCGCCGAGTACGTCTCGCGCATGAAGGAGGGCCAGGAGCACATCTACTTCATGACCGGCGACTCGCGCGTCGCCGTCGAGAAGTCGCCGCACCTGGAGGCGTTGCGCGCCAAGGGCTTCGAGGTCCTCGTGCTCACCGACACGATCGACGAGATGTGGGTCGACTCCGTTCCCGCGTTCGACGGCAAGACGTTCCAGTCCGTCGCCAAGGGCCAGGTCGACCTCGAGACCGACGAAGAGAAGTCGGCCAACGAGGCCAAGGCCGCGGAGTTCTCCGACCTGCTCACGTGGATGAAGGAGCAGCTGGAGGACACCGTCAAGGAGGTCCGCCTCTCGTCGCGCCTGACGACCTCGCCGGCGTGCGTCGTCGGTGACTCCTACGACATCACTCCGACCCTGGAGAAGATGTACAAGGCCATGGGCCAGGAGCTGCCGAAGATCAAGCGGATCCTGGAGCTCAACCCGTCGCACCCGCTGGTCGAGGGCCTGCACCAGGCGTTCGCGGCGGGCGAACGGGAGTCGCTCGCCGACGCGGCGGAGCTCGTCCACGGGCTGGCGCTGCTGGCGGAGGGCGGCGAGCTGGCGGACCCGTCGCGGTTCGTGAAGCTGGTCGCGGACCGGGTGCAGCGCACGTTCTGACGCAGGTGGGGCGCGGTGGGTGCGGGATCGGACGCACCCGCCGCGCCCCCCAAGCTCTTGCGCCACTCTTCCCCTCGGCAACGCCCTGATCAGGCCTTTTGCTTGACAGCCGACTCAATAGCTTCAGTGCAACCTGAAGTTAATCAATGTCGGCGGCGATTGTCGGTGTGATGTGAAAGCCTGGAGGGGTGTCAAGTGCTTCGCGGTCCCCGGCCGAGGCCTACGCCCACTCCCGGCGCAACGCCCAGCGGCCCAAGCTGACCGACTTCCTGTCCGTGATCTCGTTCGAGCTGGACCCGTTCCAGCGCCAGGCCTGCGAGGCCCTGGAGGACGGTCACGGAGTGCTCGTCTGCGCCCCCACCGGTGCCGGCAAGACGGTGGTGGGCGAGTTCGCCGTGCACCTCGCGCTGACCGAGGGCCGCAAGTGCTTCTACACGACGCCGATCAAGGCGTTGAGCAACCAGAAGTTCGCCGACCTCACCGCGCGGTACGGGGCGGAGAACATCGGCCTCCTGACCGGCGACACGAGCGTGAACGGCGGTGCGCCGGTCGTGGTCATGACGACCGAGGTGCTGCGGAACATGCTGTACTCGGGTTCGTCCACTCTGGACGGACTGGCGTACGTGGTGATGGACGAGGTGCACTACCTCGCCGACCGGTTCCGCGGGCCCGTGTGGGAGGAGGTCATCCTGCACCTGCCCGAGCACGTGCAGGTCGTCGGCCTGTCCGCGACGGTCAGCAACGCCGAGGAGTTCGGCGAGTGGCTGGTCGCGGTCCGCGGCGACACGACCGTGGTCGTCGACGAGCACCGGCCCGTGCCGCTGTGGCAGCACATGCTGGTGGGCAACCAGATGCTCGACCTGTTCGAGGGCGACGAGACGCACGCGCGGATCAACTCGCAGGTGCTGCGCAAGACCGAGGAGCTGGCGCGCTACCACGTGCCGTTCAGCCGGGGGCGCAACCGCAACGCGAACAACGCGAGGGCCGGGCGCAACAGCGGGTTCAAGCCGCCGTCGCGCACCGACATGATCCAGCGGCTCGACAACGCGTCGCTGCTGCCCGCGATCGTGTTCGTGTTCAGCCGTGCCGGGTGTGACGCGGCGGTCGCGCAGACGGCGCGGGCCGGGCTGCGGCTCAACTCGCCGGAGGAGACCGAGGAGGTCCGCCGGATCATCGACGAGAAGACCCGCGACCTGCCCGAGTCGGACCTCGGCGTGCTGGGCTTCTGGGAGTGGCGGGAGGCGCTGGAGCGGGGCATCGCGTCGCACCACGCCGGGCTGCTGCCCGCGTTCAAGGAGACGGTCGAGGAGCTGTTCGTCCGCGGGCTGGTCAAGGTCGTGTTCGCGACCGAGACGCTCGCGCTCGGCATCAACATGCCCGCGCGCACGGTCGTGCTCGAGAAGCTCGTGAAGTACAACGGCGAGGCGCACGTCGACCTCACGCCGGGTGAGTACACGCAGCTCACGGGCCGCGCCGGGCGTCGTGGTATCGACGTCGAGGGGCACGCGGTCGTCGTCTGGCAGCCCGGGATCGACCCGAAGGCGGTCGGCGGGCTCGCGTCCACGCGCACGTACCCGCTGCGCTCGTCGTTCCGGCCCGGCTACAACATGGCCGTGAACCTCGTGTCCCAGCTCGGGGCCGAGTCCGCGCGCGAGATCCTGGAGCAGTCGTTCGCGCAGTTCCAGGCGGACCGCTCGGTGGTCGGCCTCGCGCGCCGCATCGAGCGCAACAAGGAGGCGCTCGAGGGCTACTCCGAGTCGATGACGTGCCACCTGGGCGACTTCACCGAGTACGCCTCGCTGCGGCGGCGCATCGGCGACCGGGAGAAGCAGCTCGCGAAGCAGAACACGAACTCGCGCCGCATCGAGACGGCCAAGTCGCTCGAACGGCTGCGCAAGGGTGACGTGATCGCGGTGCCGTCCGGGCGCCGCAGCGGTCTCGCCGTCGTCGTCGACCCCGGTCTCGAGCCGATGGGGGAGGCCAAGCCGCTGGTCGTCACGGAGGACCGCTGGTCGGGCCGTCTCACCTCGGCCGACTTCCCGTCGCCGGTCGAGGTGCTCGGGCACATCCGGCTGCCCAAGCAGGTCGACGTGCGCTCGCCCCGCTCGCGGCGCGACCTCGCGTCCACGATCCGCAACACGGGCATCAGCCTGCCGTCGCGGGGCCGCAGGCAGACCACCGCGGCCGACGACCCGGAGCTCGCGACGCTGCGCCGCGCCCTGCGCTCGCACCCGTGCCACGGCTGCGACCAGCGCGAGGACCACGCCCGCTGGGGAGAGCGCTACCACCGGCTGCTGGCCGAGAACCAGCAGCTGGAGCGCAAGGTTGCGGCGACGACGCACTCGCTGGCGCGCCAGTTCGACCGCATCCGCGCGCTGCTGCGCGAGCGCGGCTACCTGAGCGAGTCCGAGGAGGTCACCGCCGACGGCAAGCGCCTGACCAGGCTCTACAGCGAGTCGGACCTGCTCGCCGCCGAGTGCATCCGGGGCGGCGTCTGGAAGGGCCTCAAGCCGGAGGAACTGGCCGCCGTCGTCTCGTCGCTCGTCTACGAGGCCCGGCGCGACGGTCCCGTCGAGGCCCGCCTGCCGCAGGGCCCGGTGGCCGACGCGATGCTCAAGACCGTGCGGCTGTGGGCGGAGATCGAGGACGACGAGCGCCGCCACAAGCTGGAGCGCATCACCCGCCAGCCGGATCCGGGCTTCGCCTGGCCGGTGTACCGGTGGGCGCGCGGCGAGTCGCTCGAGAAGGTCCTGAGCGCCGCCGAGGCCGGGGGCAACGAACTCGGCGCGGGCGACTTCGTGCGCTGGTGCCGGCAGGTGATCGACCTTTTGGACCAGATCCGTGAGGTGGTCGGCCGACAGGACGCCGTCGGTTCGGCCGCGGCCAAGGCCGTCGACGCGCTGCGGCGCGGAGTTGTGGCGATGATGTGACATGGGCCTGACGAAGGTTTTGCGAGTCGGAGTAAAGACTGACGTCAACGGTGTGATTGGATTTCGCCGCAACGTCGTACACACGGAGGTCGACAGATGAGCAGCCCGTACGGACCGTCCGGAGGGAACGATCCGCAGCAGCCCTGGGGCCAGCAGCCGCAACCGCCGCAGCAGCCCTATGGAGGCGGTTTCCCTCCCGGCACGCCGTCCGGCGGCTTCCCGGCCCAGCAGCCGGGGCAGAACCCGTACGGCCCGCCGCAGCCCCAGCCGGGCCAGCAGCAGCCGTACCCGGGTTTCGACCCCTCGCAGCAGCAGACGCAGCAGTACGGCGTGCCCGGCCAGCAGCCGCAGTCGAACCCGTACGGCACTCCTGCCCAGGACCCGTACGGCCAGCAGACCCAGCAGTACGGCATGCCGGGCCAGCAGCCCAACCCGTACGGGCAGCAGCCGGGCTACGGCCCGCCGATGCCGCCGAAGAAGAAGTCCAGCGCGGCCATCTGGGTGGCCGCGGTGGTCGTCGTCCTGCTCGTCGGCGGCGTGCTGTTCACCGGGTTCGTGTCGCCGGCGTTCTTCAAGAAGAAGATCTTCGACAACACGGCCGTCCAGAACGGCGTCGTCCAGATCCTGAAGGACGAGTACAAGATCTCCGACGTCGGCGCCGCGACCTGCTCCGGTGAGAACGAGGTCAAGCCCAACACCTCGTTCGAGTGCAAGGTGCAGGTCGGCGGCAAGGACAAGAAGGTCAAGATCGTCGTCAAGACCGAGGACGGCGAGTACGAGGTCGGCCAGCCGACCGGCTGATCCACGTTTTCGCGATAACCTCCCTCAAGTTGACCTTGGGGGAGGTTTCGTGTCTTCGCAGTACTTCGTCGTCCGCGCCGAGGAATCGCAGCGCTGCCCGGTCGCGGTGGTGCGGGTGTCGCCGGACGGCACCGAGGAGGCGTTCACCCGCTCACTGGCGTGGGGTCCGTCCGACCTGCTGGCGCGGCACGGCGGTGAGCCGACCGTTTTCGAGATCTCGGCCGACGACGTCGAGCAGCTGGTCGTGGACCTGGTCGTGGACGTGCGAGCCGAACGGTACGAGGTGCCGTACGGCCAAGGGACGAACATCTACGCGTGGTTCGCGCACCGCTCCGACGTCTTCGACCTGGACAAGGCGTGCGTGCTGGTCCGCGACTTCGGCAACGGTACGAGGGAGAGGTTCCTCCCGACGGGGACCTGGTCAGCCGTCTGGTCGGATGCCAACGTCCCCGAGAGCGACTACTTCAAGAGGTCGCTGTGGGGAAACCCGCGATCCCCTGTGCGCGTACCGATCAGCGCCGCCGAGTCGGATCGGCTCGTGGCCCAGGGGCTCGCTTGGCCGCCGACGTCGTTCGTCGTGCCGGGTGACGAACGACGTCTGAGGCGTATGGCGCGAGAACACGTCGACGGTGGGCTGGAGGTCTTCACCGACGACCTGTGCTGGGAGCCGTTCGAATGGGACGGGGAACGGGAGTACGCCGGCCGGTACTCGATGATCGCGTACCTGGAGACCGTGGAGCGCGGGCGTCCGGTCACGTCCGGCGGCGACCACGACTACTCGGTGCTCTTCGAGGACTTCGAGCAGGCGGACGACCTGCTGCTCGCCAGGAACCTGGTGCGGCTCCCGGACGGGGATCCGGAACGCGCGCAGGAGTGGCAGCCGTTCGAAGGATGGCGTGACAACTTCCGGGTGCGCGACAGGAACGACGAGCGCACCTGGTTCGACGCGGAGCTGCGGATCACCAAGGCCCAGGCCGACGAGTACGTCCGGCTGCGCACGGAGTGGAGCACGCTGAGAGTGCGGGTCTGGGGACGGCTCGGAAACTGACGTGCGTTCGGCCGCGCCCTGAGCGACGATCGCGGGCGTGACGGACATCCGAGTTCTCGCCGACGACGCGCAGTACCGCGCCCACAACACGCTGTTCCGCCGGGCGATGCACTGGGGCCCGCCCACCGACGAGAAGTGGGAGATCGGCAGGCGCACCTACGAGCCGGGCCGGGTGATCGCCGCGTTCGACGGCGACACCATGGTCGGCACGACCCAGACGTTCGCGAGCTCGATGGTGGTGCCGGGCGGAGCCGTGGTGCCGCACGCGGCCGTGTCACGGGTAGGCGTGCGTGCGGACTACACGCGCCGTGGCGTCCTGAGCGGATTAATGCGCGAGCAACTCTCCACTGTGCCTGACCCGGTGGCGACGCTCCGCGCGTCGGAGGGACGCATCTACGGCCGTTTCGGCTACGGCCTCGCCGGGCGCGTGCGGTTCCTGCGGATCGACGCGCGCAAGGCCGTCATACCGGGTTCGCCGGTCGGCAGGGTGCGGATGGTCGACCCCGACACGTCCGACAAGCTCGTGCCCGAGCTGCACCAGGCGTTCGGTCTCGACCGACCGGGACAGATCTCGCGCTGGCCCGGCTGGTGGGCGATCCACCAGGACCGCAAGGGAGAGGCCGAGAACCTCGTCACCGTCGTCCACAGTGGACCGGACGGCGACGACGGCTACGTCAGCTACAAGGTGAGCGAGGACGACGACTTCAAGCACCACATGCAGGTCGAGGACTTCGCGTGGGCCAACACCGATGCGTGGCGCGACCTCTGGATCTACCTGACCCGCCTCGACCTGGTCGACACGATCACCGTCGACGCCGCGCTCGACGACCCGATCAACTGGCTCTTCGAGGACCCGCGCGTCGTGTTCACGAAGGACGTCTTCGACCAGATCTGGCTGCGCCTGGTGGACGTGCCGCGCATGCTCGCCGCCCGCGCGTACGGCGCCGCGGCGCCCGTGGTGATCGAGGTGCACGACAAGTTGTTGCCCGCCAACGACGGCCGCTACCGGGTGTCGTCCGACGGCGTCGAACGCGTGGACGCGCCCGCCGACATCACGATCCCCGTGGACCTGCTGGGCGCGGTGTACCTGGGCGACACGAAGTTCTCCGATCTCGCCGCCGCGCGCCGGATCGAGGGGGCGCGGTTCGACGAGGCGGACGCGTTGTTCGCAAGCCCTGTCGCGCCGCTCTGCTCGACGTTCTTCTAGCAGGAGGGCAGGCCTGGGCCCTCCAGGCCTGCCCTGAGTTCAGAGCGCGTACCTGAGGGTGGCGTCGCCGTACCCGGCCGCGGTGGGCCAGTGCGCGATCCAGGTGGAGTACCCGGTGGCGGCGTCGAGGACGTGCGCTTCGGTGCGGCCCGATCCGGTGGGCCCGGTGCCGACGATGACGAGGTCGGCTCGCCCGTCGCCGTTGACGTCGCCGAGCACGTGGCGGTCGTTGTCACCGCCGCTGTACCCGGCTGCGGTGGGCCAGTGCGCGATCCAGGTGGAGTACCCGGTGGCGGCGTCGAGGACGTGGGCCTCGGTGCGGCCCGATCCGGTGGGCCCGGTGCCGACGATGACGAGGTCGGCTCGCCCGTCGCCGTTGACGTCACCGACGAGGTGACGATCCGTCGGCGCGCCGCTGTACCCGGCTGCGGTCGCCCAGTTGGCAAGCCACGTCGAGTAGCCGGTGGCCGCGTCGAGGACGTGGGCCTCAGTGCGGCCGGAGCCCGTCGGCCCGGTACCGATGAGCACCAGGTCCGCCCGGCCGTCGCCGTTGACGTCACCCAGGCCGTACCTGGTCGAGGAGTTGCCGTAGCCGGCCGCGGTCGCCCAGTGTGCGAGCCAGGTCGAGTAGCCGGTCGCGCCGTCCAGGACGTGCGCCTCCATGCGACCGGAGCCGGTGGGGCCGGTGCCGACGATGACCAGGTCTGACCTCCCATCGCCGTTGACGTCGCCGACGAGGTGCTTGTCGCTGGCCGCGCTGGTGTACCCGGCGGCGGTCGCCCAGTGCGAGTACCACGTGGAGTAGCCGGTGGCCGCGTCGAGGACGTGGGCTTCGGTGCGGCCGGAACCGGTCGGTCCGGTCGCCACGAGGACCAGGTCGGCGCGGCCGTCGCCACTCACGTCCGCGCCCGGCAGGTCCGCGATGTGCAGGAACGCCTCTGGCCAGCCGTTGGACCTCGTGAGCGCACGGGTGCCGAACACGCCGGTGTTGCTGCGGTTGTACTCGTGCACGACCACGGTGTTCCCGCCGTCGCGCACCTCGGCGACCATGGCGACGTGCCCGTACCCGCCGCCGTGGCTCGCACCCCACCAGGCGACAGCGCCACGCCTCGGCGTGTCGTTGACGGGCTTGCCCCGGTTGATCGCGCCCTGCCGCCAGTCCCTGGCGTGGCCGCTGTTGTTCGCCTGGATGCTGTTCCAGTTGAACCGGATGTCGCTCGTGGAACCGCCGAGCTGCCGGTTCAGCGTCCATGCCGCGTAGTCCGTGCAGTTGCGATAGTTGAAGCGCAGCGGTGACAACTGGTTCATGTTGGCGCTCGGCCACGGGTAGTCGTTGCCCAGCGCCGATGCGGGAATGGACACGAGCAACGAGGCCAACAGGGTGAGGAGGCTTGCGATGCTGAAGAGTCGTCTTCGTCGTCGATTCATGTGCGTCTATCGGAGGTAGAAGTTCAATCGTAACAACGGTTATGCTCATCGGTCGGGAATGGTCCCTTGTGGACAAAAAGTGGAAGTCCTCCCGGGTGGTGGACTTGCTCATGTCGGGTGGACCGTGCGCTCACGGTGTCGACTGAGAGTTTTCTTCCGTGCAAGTGTGTTGGGCGGTTCGTGTGATCGTGAGCTGTGGCGTTAACCGACGGGAGTGTCCGCACGACAGAAGGCTGTTGCTCTCGGGAACAGGAGTCGGTCGTGCGCATTGCTCGTGTACTGCGAAGACGGTTCGTTCTGCTGGCGGTGCTCGCTATGGCACTGGCCGGTCTCGCCGTTCCCCCGGCGAACGCGGTCTCGACCACGCTGTGCACCGGGTATCAGGGGTGCGCGAGCATCGGTCGCGGTGATGGCGGGTACGCGGCGAACAGCGGAACGCGTTACTGGGGCATGGATCCTGGCCACAACTGCACCAACTACGCGGCGTACCGCCTCATCAACAACGGAGCGGACGCGAGTTACCTGCGTGGTCATGGGGACGCGTACCAGTGGGGGCACCGCGCTCGCCAGTACGGCGTCGCCGTCAACGGCACTCCTGCGGTCGGGTCCATCGCGTGGTGGGACCGCAACTCGAACGGTTCCGGCGCCTACGGGCACGTCGCCTGCGTCGAGGAGGTCGGACCGGGCTACGTGATCATCTCCGAGGACAACTACGGCGGGAACTTCCACTGGAAGAAGCTGACCCCCGGCGGCTACTACCCGACCGGGTTCATCCACTTCAAGGACGTCGTCGCCCCGCCGCTCGCGCTGAATCCCCCAGGGATGATCACCGCTCTGGCTCACGGCTCGCGGGTGAACCTGTCCTGGAGCGCGGCGGCCGGCGCGAGTGACTACCAGGTGTACCGCGACGGTGCGCTGCTGGCGACGGTCGGCGGAACCGGCCACCTCGACGCCCAGGTGTCGCCGGGCCAGTCGTACAACTACGCCGTCGTGGCCCGGAACTCCGCGGGCACGTCCCCACCGTCGACCAAGCGGGTCAGCACGAACCAGAACGCCGCGGACCGGGCGTATCTGTCCTCAAAGGATGGTCCGGCGCAGTGCGGGCGTGCGGGCGCCCAGCACCACCAGGCCCTCGTCTGCACGATGCGCACTGCGACTGGGTGGTCCTCGGCATCGACAGGCGCCGGCGACTGGGGTTACCTGGCGGACCGCACCTGGCTGTCGAACGCGGACGGCAGCGTCTCCTACTGCCGTCGCGTCGGTGACGGCGGACGGGTGATGTGCGACCGGTTCGACGGCTTCACCTGGTCGAGCACCACCTCACCGCAGATCGACGCCGGCTATCCGGAGAACCGCGGCGTGCTCGCCACGAAGGACGGCCCGGCGCTCTGCGGGCGTGCCGGTGGCGACACCTACCAGGCCTTGGTGTGCACGGTGCTCACGTCGTCCGGCTGGAGGTCGGTGACGTCCGGTGGCGGGGACTGGGGCTATGCAGCGGACAGGTCGTGGCTGGTGAACCTCGACGGCACCGTCTCGTACTGCGGCCGGGTCGGTGACGGTGGCCGCGTGCGGTGCGACAGGTTCGACGGCACGGCGTGGTCCAGTTCGACCTCACCTCAGACCGACGTGGGCTACCCCGACAACCGGACCTACCTCGCGACCAAGGACGGCCCGGCCCTGTGCGGACGGGCCGGCGACCCGAACCACCAGGCGCTCGTGTGCACGGTCTCGACGCCGAACGGGTGGGTGTCCGTCACGTCCGGCCGTGGCGACTGGGGCTACGGGGACCGCGCGTGGCTGACGAACACCGACGGCACGGTGTCGTACTGCCGCCGGGTCGGTGACGGCGGGCGGGTGATGTGCGACCGGTTCGACGGCGCGACGTGGACGAGCTCCACCTCACCGCAGGTCGACACCGCCTATCCCGACAACCGCGCGTACCTCTCGACCAAGGACGGTCCCGCGCTGTGCGGTCGTGCCGGCGCCGAGAGCTACCAGTCGCTGGTCTGCACGGTGCTGACGCCGAACGGCTGGCGGTCCGTGGGAACCGGGCACGGCGACTGGGGCTATGCCTCGGACCGTGCCTGGCTCACGAACAAGGACGGCACGGTGTCCTACTGCCGCCGGGTCGGCGCGGGCAGCAACGTCCTGTGCGACAGGTTCGACGGCACCACCTGGACGTCGGTCGTGTCGCCCGCGGTCGACGCGGGATATCCGGACACGTTCGCCTGACGATGGCGGCGCGCCTGGAACGTCAGGCGCGCCGCTCCATCGCGTTCACCAGGCGCGGCACCGAGCTGCCGAGACCCCAGCGCTGCGTGAGCTCGCGCAGCCGCTCGGGGTCGGCCGGCACCCGCGGCACCTCGTCGGACCGGTCGAGCACGACGGGCGCGTCCAGCGCGGTGCGGACGACCACCGGTGCCACCGCCAGGTACTCCTCGGCCGCGATGAGCGCGTTGCGGGCCTTGGTGGTGAGCTTGCGGTCCATCGGGTCCGTCACGGCCTTCAGGACGGCGTCCAGGGAGCCGAACTCGGTGATGAGCTTCGCGGCGGTCTTCTCGCCGATGCCCGCCACGCCCGGCAGGCCGTCGGAGGGGTCGCCGCGCAGCACGGACATGTCGGCGTACGCCGAACCCGCGTTCTCGACGGGCAGCGCGTACTTGGCCGCCAGTTCCTCGGGGCCGAGGACCTCCGCCTTGTTCCAGCCGCGGCCCACGTAGACGACGTGCACGGGCGTGGGCTCGTGGCGCACGACCTGGAACATGTCGCGGTCGCCCGTGACCACCTCGACGGGCGACCTGGTCTCGCGGTGCGCCAGGGCGCCGATCACGTCGTCGGCCTCGTGGCCCGCGGCCTCGCCGGTGCAGATGCCGGCGGCGTCGAGCACGTCGAGGATGATCGGGATCTGCGGCGTCAGCGTGTCCGGGACCTCCTCGGAGCCGTCGGCCGCGTCCTCGGCGACCCGGTGCGCCTTGTAGGACGGCAGCGCCTTCACGCGGAACTCGGGGCGCCAGTCGGCGTCGAGGCAGGCCACCAGGCGGGCCGCGCCGCGTTCGGTGATGACGCGGGCGATCGTGTCGACGAACCCGCGCACGGCGTTGACCGGCGTGCCGTCGGGCGCGGTCATCGAGTCCGGCAGCGCGTAGTACGACCGGAAGTAGAGGCTCGCGGAGTCGAGCAGCACCAGGGGAGAGCTCACGAACGGACAAGCTACTAGGGCGTGGGCCGCCCGTGCCCGCCAGGCGCGCCGGGGGTGGTGAACGCGCCCGGCGGGCGGAGCGGGCAACGCACTAGGCTTCGACCATGGCAACGATCACCGGGCCCATCGACGTGTCCGCGCTGCGTGCGCGACTCGACCGCGCTTCCGCCGCCGCCGAGCAGGCGGGCGTCGACGCCCTCCTCATCTCGCCCGGCTCGGATCTGCGGTACCTGATCGGTGCCGGTGGCGACTCGTTCGAGCGCCTCACCTGCCTCGCGCTGCCCGTTGGCGGCACGCCGACGCTGGTCGTGCCGAAGCTGGAGCAGCCGGGTTACGCGGCCATCCCGACCGACGAGCTGGGCGTCGAGGTCGTCACGTGGGTCGACGGCGAGGACCCGTACGCGCTGGTCAAGGCCGCGCTCAAGGGCAACCGCACGGCTGTGGCCGACATGATGCCCGCCCTGCACACCATCAAGCTCGGCCACGCGATCGGCGGCGAGCAGTCGCTGGCCGGGCCGATCATCCGCGAGCTGCGCATGCGCAAGGACGCCGCCGAGATCGACGCCCTGCGCAAGGCCGGCCAGGCCATCGACCGCGTGCACGCGCGCATGGGCGAGTTCCTGCGCGTCGGCCGCACCGAGCGCGAGGTGGCGCGCGACATCGCCGCCGCGATCGTCGAGGAGGGCCACACCGTCGCCGACTTCGTGATCGTCGGCTCCGGCCCGAACGGCGCGTCCCCGCACCACCGCGACTCCGACCGCGTGGTGCAGGCGGGCGAGGTCGTCGTCATCGACATCGGCGGCCCGGTCGCCGAGGGCTACAACTCCGACTCGACCCGCACCTACGTGATGGGCGAGCCCACTTACGACGACGTCCGGGAGACCTACGCGGTCCTCCAGGCGGCGCAGAAGGCGGCCGTCGAGGCCGTCAAGCCGGGCGTGACCTGTGAGGAGATCGACAACGTCGCCCGCACCGTGATCGCGGACGCGGGCTTCGGCGAGTTCTTCGTCCACCGCACCGGCCACGGCATCGGTCTGGACGTGCACGAGGAGCCCTACATCGTCAGCGGCAACTCCCTGCCGCTCGAGGCGGGCATGGCCTTCAGCGTGGAGCCCGGCATCTACCTGCCCGGCCGCTGGGGCGCGCGCATCGAGGACATCGTGGTCGCCACCCCGGACGGCGTCGAGTCCTTCAACAACCGACCTCACGACCTGGTGGTGCTTTGACCCTCGAGCAGATCGACAGAGCGATACTGAAGGAACTCGCCTCGGACGGCCGGTGCAGCTTCACCGACCTGGCCGAGCGCGTGGGCCTGTCCGTCTCGGCCGTGCACCAACGCGTGAAGCGCCTCGAACAGCGCGGCATCGTGAAGGGCTACGCGGCCCGCCTGGACGGCGCGGAGATCGGCCTGCCGATGTCCGCGTTCATCTCGCTGTTCCCGATCAACCCGTCCGAGCCGGACGACTACCCGAAGCGCCTCGAGCACCTCCCGGAGATCGAGGCCTGCTACTCGGTGGCGGGTGACGCCTCGTACGTCCTGCGCGTGCGCGTCAGCTCGCCCGTGGCGCTGGAGGAGCTCCTCCAGAAGATCCGGGAGTCCGCGAACGTGTCGACCCGCACGACCGTGGTGCTCTCGACGCCGTATGAGGACCGCCCGCCCGCGGTCTGACAGTCGCGCTACAACGGGCGAGCTGTGACGGGCGAGGGGCACACCTCGCCCGTGTCAGCGAACCTGTCCGTCGGCCAGGACCAGCACCCGGTCGGCCACCTCGTGCACGGCGTCGTGGTGGGTGGCGATCAGCACCGCGGCCCCTTCGTCGGCGACCCGCCGCAGCAACCCGACCGCGGCCACCGCGCTGACGGCGTCCAGGTGCGCGGTCGGCTCGTCGGCGAGCAACGCGGCGGGCCCGGCCACCACGGCGCGGGCCAGCGCGGCCCGCTGCTGCTGCCCGAACGACACCTCGCCCGGATACCGGTCGCCCAGTCCGGCGATGCCCAGCTCCGCCAGCAGCTCCGAGACGCCGGCGACCTCGCGCCCGGCCAGCCGCAACGGCAGGGCCACGTTCTCCTCCAGCGTCAGCTCGGACGCGAGGCCCAGCGATTGCGGCAGAACGGCACACGCCGACCACGAGGCCCGCCCCGGCAGCACCGACCCGCTGTCCGGGAGGTCGAAGCCGCACAACAGCGACAGCAGCGCGGTCTTGCCGGACCCGGACGGCCCGCTCAGCGTCACCAGCTCACCGGCGGCGACGGCGAGGTCCACCCCGCGCAGCACGGAGACCCCGCCGAACGCCCGGTGCACCCCGTCCGCGCGGATCACGACGCGGCCAGCGGGATGCACAGGTCCGCGAGCGACACCAGCCGCGGGTCGTGCGACGCCACGACGGCCGGCACCGGCAGCGATCCCAGCGTCTCCAGCACGAGGTCGGCCGAACGCACGTCGAGCTGCGAGGTCGGTTCGTCCGCCACGACGACGGAAGCGCCACGCGCCAACGCGCACCCGAACGCCAGCCGCTGTTGCTGCCCGCCGGAGAGCGCGCCGATCCGCCAGGTCGCGGACCCGCCGAGCCCGAGCCGGTCCAGCAGTGAGAAGTCGCCGGCGCCGGCCGCCCGGAGGTTCTCGCCGACGGTCAGGTGCGCGATCAGGTTGTCGGCCGGGTTCTGGAACACCACGGCGATCTCCCTGCGCCGCAACGTGCGCAGCTCCGACCACGACAGCGACGACGTCGGCACGTCGCGGACGAACACCTCGCCGGCGGACGGCCGTTCGACCAGCGAGAGCACCCGCAGCAGCGTCGACTTGCCCGAGCCGGACGGCCCGGACAGGACGGTGAGGCCGGGGGCGATCGACAGCGACACGTCCGTGACGGCGCGCACGGAACCGTAGGACACCCCGACGCCACAAGCGCGGATCACCTGAGCAGTTCTCCCATCCGCGCGGTGCGCACACCGCGCAAAGCCAGCCAGGCCGCCACGACGACCACGAGGGCGCCGCAGGTGACCATCGAACCGAGCAACGGCACCAGGTCCGGCAACACCGGCGCCGGGTTCAGCCAGGGCGCGGGGTCGAGGCGCGGCACGGCCGCCCCCGCGCTCACGAACGACGCGACCGAGCCGATCCCCAGTGCCAGCAACGCCAGCGCGCCCACTTCGAGCAGGTGGCTCGACCACAGCACGGACGGGCGCATGCCCATGCGGGTCGACAGGGCGCCCGAGACGGCGTTCTGGCGGCGGCGGACCTCGACGGCCAGCAGCAGTGCCACGGCGGCGACCACGGCCAGCACGACGCCGATCGCCGCCACGAAGCCGAAGGTCCACTCGACGGTCAGGAACGGCAGGCCGTCCAGCACGCGGGCGCGGTCGGCGACGTTCGTGTAGTGGATGCCCTCGGCCTGCAGCGCCGAAGTCAAGGCGGACAAGGGAAGCGACGACCACAGGTGCCACGAGCCGACCTGCTCGACGGCCGGCACCGACTCGCGGTTCAGCACGTAGCCGCGCGTGCCGAGCTTGGGGAACGACGGCAGCGACGCCACGGGCTTGAGCAGCGGCAGTCCGGGCACCTGGATCTCCTGGTCCGGCGACCGGCCGATGCGCACGGCGGGCGCGACCTCGCCGTCCCGCCGCAGACCGGACAGCAGCGACCGCACCTCGTCGGCGTCGTCGAGGACGGCCGCGTCGGTGAACGTCGCGGGGTCCACGACCAGCGCACCCGTGCTCATTCCGACGAGCGTTGTGGTGCCCTGCAACGAAGACGGCAACGGGATCCGGCCGAGAGCGACGTCCTGCGACACCTGCACCGTGCTGTTGGCGCCGACGAACACGCCCGACTTCGAGTCCAGCGCCGACTGCTGCGCGCCCGCCACCGCGCTGCCGACGGCGATCGTGCCGACCGCCAGCACGCCCACGAGCAGCACGCCCGTCACGGGGCCGGCGGCCGCGGCGAGGCGGCGCAGGGCCAGCTGCGCGGCCGGGACCTGCCACCACTGCACGCGGTGCGACCACCCGAGCGACCAGCGCAGCAGCCGGGTCGCGAGCAACGCCGCCGTCAGCACCACCAGCAGCGGGAACGCCAACGCGGCCACGTCCACGCGCGGGAGCGTCCCGGCCTTCAGCGCGGTGCCCAGCCCGTTGTGGGACAGGCGGATCCACGCCACTACGGCCAGTCCGGCGACGATCAACTCCCACGGCACCCACGCGAGGCGCCGCGTCCGCGCCTGCTTCTGGAACGTCCGGTGCACCCGCCACGACGCCACCAGCACCGTCACCGCCAGGCTCAGCAGCACCACGGCCAGCACGAAACCGAGCGCCAGCCACAACGTTCCGGGAGCCAGCACGACCCCCGGTGCGTACAGCCGCAGCAGCAGCCGCGCGGCCACCAGGCCCAGCAGACCGCCCAGGACCAGCGGCAACCCCAGTTCCAGCACGCCGCGGAAACCGAGCGCCAGCGGACTCGCCCCGCGCACCCACAGCAGCCGCAGCTCGGAGTGCCGGCGCTGCGCCCACTGCACGGTCACGGTGCCCACGCCCGCGAGCCCGACCAGCACGCTGATGATCACCAACGGCAGCAGCGCGGACGAGACGTTGCGCTCCGAGGTCCGCGCCGCGGCGATGGCGCCGGTCAGCAGGTCCGTCCGCGTCAACGGCAGCCCGAGCGCCGCGAGCCGCGCGTTCCCGCCGTCCCGCAGCGCCTCCGCCTCGCCGAGCGTCGCCGGGGGCTCGGCGAGGAACCGCAGCGACACCGTGGCGCCCGAGGAGAACTCGTCGGGCAGCGCGGAGAGGTCCGAGGGGGAGGCCACCCAGATCACCGACGTGCTGGCGCCGTCGCCGCCCAGCGGGTTCGGCACCACGGTCTTCGCCTCGGAGCACCACCACCCGGACACGGGCTGCGCGAGGTCGGCGTAGATCGCGCTCACGACCAGCAGCGACCCGGTGAGCCGATCGCCCACCCGCACCTTCGCGGCGGTCGCGATCGTCTGCGGCACCCAGAGCCCGGTGCCGCCGCCCTGCACGACGGTCAGGTGTGCCGCCGCGTCCGGCCGGTAGCCGAACCGGCCCCAGGTCGCGATGCCGTTGAAGTCGGGCCTGCCGATCCGCGTGTACGCGCCGCCCACGTCGCTGCGCGCGGCCATCGAGACGGCCGTCGGCAGCGGGAGCCCGTCCCCGTCCAGCGACGGGTGCACGGACTGGGAGCACATGCGGCTCTGCTGGTAGGCCAGCGCGGCACTGCCCGCGGCGGAGGAGTGCAGTGCGGCCGCGGCCACGACGAAGCCCAGCAGCAACGTCGTCGCGATGCTCACCAGCAACGTGAGCGGACTCGACAGCGCTGCCCGGGGCGCGGCTCTCCACGGCAACTGCACCAGCGCACGCTAACCGGAGCGTCCCGATTTGGGGAGCTTTATGAGGTAACGGAACACATGACGCCGAACCTCGCCCCGAACGGGTCCACGAGGACCGCGATCCGGCCCACGCCGTCGAGGTCGTGCGGCGCGAGCAGCACCGGCGCGGAGGAGGCGGCCCGGTCGACGTCGGCCACCTCGAAGTACGGCAGCCAGAACGCCTGCGCGTCCGCGACGATCGCGCCGAACAGGCTGCCCTCGCCCGTGCCGGCGGGCCGCAGGAACTGGCCGGGCGCACCCGGGATCAGCTGGATCTCCCACTCGAAGAGCGAGCGGTAGAACGACGCCGACGCGCTCGGAGCGGGGGAGTGCAGCTCGAGCCACGTGAGCGAGCCCGGCACCGACACCGCGCCGAGCCCGGCAGGCCCGTGCCACACCCCGAACTCCACGCCGTGCGGATCGGTCAGCAGCACCTCGGGGCCGCTGCCCGCGAAGTGGGCGGTCCACGAGCTCGACTGCGACGTCACGTGCCCGGCGACCGTCCGGCCGGCGTGGGTGAACACGCCGGTACCGGGCGTGTCGAGCGGCTGGTACTCCCAGCCGAGCACACCGCTGTAGAACTCCGCGGCCTTGGCCTCGTCCGAGGTGCCCAGGCCGATCCAGGCCGGGGCACCCGGAACGTAGTCAGTGGTGATCATCGGGCCCACCTCCGACGGAGAGCTACCCGCGCGGCTACAGGACGAACCCCTCCGGGAACGGGTCGGTCTCGTCCAGGAGGTACTGGCCCATGCCCGTGATCCACGCGCGGCCGGCCACCGTCGGCACCACGGCGGTGCGGTCGCCGAGCGGGACCTCCTCCAGCAGGCGGCCGATGAACCGCGTGCCGATGAACGACTCGTTCACGTAGTCCTCGCCGAGGCCGAGCTCACCGCGGGCGTGCAGCTGGGCCATCCGCGCGCACGTGCCCGTGCCGCACGGAGACCGGTCGAACCAGCCGGGGTGGATCGCCATCGCGTTGCGCGAGTGGGCGCCGTCCTGGCCGGGTGCGGTGAACTGGACGTGCTTGCAGCCGCCGATCGCCGCGTCCACCGGGTGCACCGGGCGGTTCGCCGCGTTGATCGTGTCCATGATGGACAGACCGGCCCGCAGGATCCTGTCCTTCTCCTCGCGGTCGAACGGGATCCCGAGGTCTGCGAGCGGCACGATCGCGTAGAAGTTGCCGCCGTAGGCCATGTCGTAGCGGATCTCGCCGAGTCCGGGCACGGTGACCGTCGCGTCGAGCTCGTGCGCGTACGCCGGGACGTTGCGGATCGTCACGAGCTTCGTGCGGGTGTCGTAGTCGGCGAGCACGAGCCCGGCCGGGGTGTCCAGCCGCACCGTCGTGACGGGCTCGGTGACCTCGACCATGCCGGTCTCGACCAGCACCGTGGCGACGCCCATCGTGCCGTGCCCGCACATCGGCAGCAGGCCCGAGACCTCGATGAACAGCACGCCCCAGTCCGCGTCCTGGCGGGTCGGCGGCTGCAGGATCGCACCGCTCATCGCCGCGTGGCCGCGCGGCTCGTTCACCAGGAACCTGCGGATGTGGTCGTGGTTCTTGATGAAGTTGAGCCGCTTCTCGGCCATGGTCTCGCCGGGGATCACGCCGACCCCGCCCGTGATGACGCGCGTCGGCATGCCCTCGGTGTGGGAGTCGACCGCGCTGAAGTACTTGGCGAACCTCATGACGTCGCCAGCTTCATGTCCGCGTCGACCTGCGCGAGCTGCTCGGCGCTCAACGGTCCGCGCGGGGGACGGCACGGGCCGCCGTAGCGCCCGACGTAGTCCATGGAGCGCTTGATGGCCTGCACGAACTCGGTGCGCGAGTCCCACCGGAACGCCGGCACGAGCTTCTCGTACAGGGCGCGCGCCTCGTCGAGCTCGCCCGCCAGCGCCAAGGTGAACAGCTCGACGCTCTCCGCCGGGAACACGTTGGGGTAGCCCGCGAACCAGCCCGTCGCGCCCATCAGCAGGCTCTCCAGCACGACGTCGTCCGCACCCGCCACGACCGTGAGGTGCGGGGCCGCGGCCCTGATCTCCAGCACCCGCCGCACGTCGCCGGAGAACTCCTTGACCGCCACGACGTTCTCGATCTGGCCGAGCTCGGCCAGCAGGTCGGGCGTGAGGTCGACCTTGGTGTCGATCGGGTTGTTGTAGACCATGATCGGCAGCCCGGCCTTCGCGACCTCGCGGAAGTGGTGCACGACCTCGCCGCGGTTGGCCCGGTACATCGTGGGCGGCAGGCACAGCACGCCGTCCGCCCCGTCCTCGGCCGCCACCTCGGCCCAGTGCCGCGCCTGGTGCGCGCCCACGCCGTGCACGCCGATGACCGCGATGCCCTTGCCCTTCACGGCCGCGATGGCGGTCCGCGCGACCTCACGGCGTTCCGCGTCGGTCAGCGACGAGTACTCGCCCAGCGACCCGTTGGGCCCGACGCCGCGGCAGCCGTTCTCGACGACCCACCGGCAGTGCTCGGCGAACTTGTCCAGGTCGGGCCTGAGGCCTGCCGGTGCCGACGGGTCCTCGGCGTACGGGAGTGCGGTGGCGACGATGACGCCGTCGAGACGTTCGGTCATGGCTGCTCCTCGGGGAGTTCGGCGAGTTCGCCCAGGGGGATAGGGACCGCGATCACGCGGCGCTGGCCGTCGAACGGGACACCGGTCAGCTCGGCGGCGTTGCGGGCGCAGATCCGGCCCTGGCACCGCCCCATCGCGACACGGCTGGTGAGCTTGAGTTCGCGCATGGTGCTCGCGCTCGTCAGGTCTTCGAGCCGGACCTTCTCGCACCGGCACACCGTGGTGTCCGGCCGCAGCCACGACCGCCAGCCGGGCTCGACGGCGTGCGCCCTGGCCAAGGCCTGCCCGAAGAGCCGGCCCCTCCTGACCGCCTCCAGCGCTGTCGCGGGCGGTTGTAGGCCCGCCGCGGCCGCTCCGGCGACGACTCCCTCGGCCTCGGCCAGGTCCGCGCCACCGATGCCGGTGACCTCGCCGGCGGCGTAGACGTTCTCGACCGAGGTGCGCTGGTGGTCGTCGACGACGTAGAAGCCGTCGGTGCGCGCGGCGTCCGGCAGGAGGTCGGTGCGGGGCAGGAAGCCGTAGCCGACGCAGACCAGGTCCGCGTGCACGGTGCGGTGGCTGACCGGACGCCACTGGCTGTCGAGCTTCGCGACCGTCACGCGGTCGCCGTGCTTGGCGACGACGGCGGTGCGGGTCTCCAGGCGGGGGAGGACCCTGCGGTAGGTCGCGAGCTCGCGGATCTTGTGGCGGTTGGCGGTGATCGCTCTCGCCTCGCGCAGCCAGCGGGTGGGGGAGGAGGCCTCGTAGACGCCGACGAGGGTGGCGCCGAGGTCCTGCAGGGCGGTGGCGACCGGGAGCAGGAACGGGCCGGTGCCGGTGACGACGACCCGTTCGGCGAGGGTGACGCCCTGCTTGGCGAGGGCCTGGGCGGCGCCCGCGGTGATGACGCCGGGGCCGTCCCAGCCGGGGAAGGGCAGCGGACGGTCGTAGGCGCCGGTGGCGATGACCAGCGAGTCGAAGGTGAGGACGCGCGGGATCGGCGGGGTGGAGGTGCCGCTGTCGCCCTGCCCCGCCCCGGTCGTCCGGAGGTGCAGCGTGCCGCCCTCCACCATCCACACCTCGGTGTTCTTCCAGTGCGCCACCCCGGGGTGCGCGAACCTCGCCCGCCCCCGCAGGTACTGCCCACCCGCGTCCGGCTCCGAGTCCACCACCACGACCTCGGCCCCCGCGTCCGCCGCGGTCCGGGCGGCCGCCATCCCGGCGGGACCCGCGCCCACCACCACGACCCTCATGGCGTCGTCCTGATCACGTCGCCGTCGCGCAGCGCGTGGCGGCACGCGCGGACCTCGGGCACGCCGTTGATCTCCGCGACGCACCCGAAGCACACGCCGATGCCGCAGAAGTACCTGCCGGGCAACAACTCCGCCACGTGCGCCACCTCGCGCCGGTGGCCGTTGAACGTCACCTTCACACCATCACCTCCGGCCGGTCGACGCGGAACGGGTGCGGGTCCACCAGGGGGGTCGCACCCGTGAGCAGGTCGGCGAGCAGGTGTCCGGTGGCCGGGGCCAGACCGACGCCCGCTCCCTCGTGGCCGGTGGCGTGCCACAGGCCCGGGGTGCGCGGGTCCTCGCCGATGATCGGCAGGTGGTCCGGGGCGTACGGGCGGAAGCCGCCGTACGCGCGCATCACCGGCACGTCCGCCAGCATCGGGAACATCGCGATCGCCCGCTGCGCCAGCGCTTTCAGCACACGGCTCTCGATGGCCTCGTCGAAGCCCTTGCGCTGACGGCTCGACCCGATCAGCACGGTGCCCGCCTGCGTCGACTCGACCACGCCCGACGTCTGGAGGTCGGCGTCGCCGCTCGCGACCGCGCCGACGTAGTCCGCGTCGTAGACCTTGTGCCGGATCCTGCCGGGGATCGGGGTGGTCACGAGCACCACGCCGCGGCGGGGGAGCACGTTGACGCCGAAGTGGCGCGCCCACGGGCCGGTGGCGTTGACGACCGCGCCGCAGCTGATCACGCCGCCGGACGTGGTGACGCTGCGTCCGTCCGTTGTGGACACCTCGGCGCGCCGGACCTCGATGCCGCGCAACAGGGTTCGGGTTGCCTTGACCGGGTTGAGCTGGGCGTCCTGGAGGTAGTGGACGGCGGCGGTGATCTCCGGGTTGAGGTGCGGCTCGTGGGTGAGCGCGTCCGACGGGCCGATCTCGCAGGCGTCGACTCCCGCCGTGCGCTGGGCGGCGGCGAAGGCCCGCAGCGGTGCCGCGGCCTCGGGGGTGGTGGCGACGACGAGGCCGCCCTTCTCCTCCCATTCGGCGTCGTGCGCCAGTTCCGGCCAGAGTGCGCGGCTCGCGAGGGCGAGGCCGAGCTCCGGGCCGGGCTCCTTGTCGCTGACGAGGACGTTGCCCTCACCGGCCGCGCTGGTGCCCGACGCCGGTCCGTGGCGGTCGACGACGACGACCTCGAGGCCTCGCGCCCTCAGCGCCTGGGCGCACGCGGCCCCGATGATGCCCGCGCCCAGGACCACGACGTCCGGGTTCATCACCACCTCCGTTCATTAGAATGAACGTTAGTGCTTCGGGTACTCGAGCACCAGTACCGAGCTGACCTCATCGCCGAGCGTCTCGTAGAGGTGCGGCGTCGAGCCGGGGAAGCACACGTAGTCGCCCGGTCCGAGTTCGTAGGGCTTCTCCACCGGTCCCACGCGCAGCGAGCCGCTGGTGACCAGCACGTGCTCCCTGCCGGGGTGACCTTCGCTGGTCTGGACGGCTCCCGGCCGCACCCGCTGGTCGTAGATCTCCAGCACGGTGTCCCCGATGTCCATCCGGCGCATCAGCCGCAGGTCGACGGCGGCGCTGCTGAGCACCTCGACGTCGCGGGCCCGCACCAGCACCACGTCCGGCGGCGTCCGCTCGGTGACCAGTTCCGACACCGGCACGTCCAGAGCGTTCGACAAACTGAACACCGTCTCGATCGTCGGGTTGCCCGTGCCGCTCTCCAGCTGGGACAGCGTGCCCTTGGCGATGGACGACCGCCGCGCGAGCTCCGACAGCGACAGCCCGCGTTGCTCGCGAAACGTCCTGATGTTGGCGCCAAGCACCTGACCCGCACTCATAGCCACCGATCGTTGCATAGGCTTGCGCCCATGACTGCGTACACGGAGGCGGAGGGGCAGACCCTCCGCACGGCCGTTTTCGGTGCCATGGTGCTGGTGTCCACTGCGGACCCCGGCGCGGTCGACGAGGAGAGCCACGCCGGCATCAGGGCCATCACCCTGCTCTCGGACGACCTGCGCGCCGTCGTCTCCGCCGCCCCGCCCTCGCTGCCGAAGGGCTCGACGTCCGATGTGGAGTCCGGCGTCCTCGCCGCGCTGCGCGACTCGGTGGCGATCATCAACGCCCACGAGCCGCGCGACGTCGCGATCTTCCGGGCCGCCGTGACGGAGATGTGCCGCTCGGTCGCGGGCGCGGACGGCGAGGTGGCCGCCGCGGAACGCACGATGGTCACCAAGGTCGTCGAGGCCCTCGGCTGATCACCGCTAGCCTCCAGGCATGGGGGAACACACGCTCGAAGAGCTGCACTGGGCCGCGGAGTTCAAGTCGCCGGAAGAGGTCGCGGCGCTGATCGCCGAGGTCGACGACGTCGACGCGCTGGACGAGGGGCGCACGGCTTTGTGGCGGGCGGTGCACGCGAGCCGGTTCGGCAACGTCGAGGTCCTCCTCGCCGCGGGCGCGGACCCGGCGCGATCCATGATGTACGGCTGGTCGCCGGCGCGGCTCAGCCTCGCCACCGAACACCCGTTGCCGACCGACGAGGTCCTCACGCCCGAGGAACGCGCCGCCATCGCGGAACGCGACCGGCTCGTGGCGGCTCTCGGCGGCGTTCCCCGCGACGACGGCCACAGCCTGGCCTGTGTCGCGGGGATCGACGCGGAGACGGCCGTGCACAGGCTGGAGGCGGAACCCGTCGAGGTGACCGAGCAGGTCTGGACGTGGGACGCGGACCAGGCCGTGGTCGGCGTGACGACCGTTCCCGGCGGCTGCGTGGTGATGCAGCCCAAGGGCTTTGCGGCCACACATGTGCTCGAACGGCTCTCGGTGGGCACCGTCGGGTTCGGCATGTTCGCGAACCCCAAGGGCGGCAACCACGGCGAGATCCACCGCGACGGCGAGTGCGAGGCGTCGGACCTGGCCACCGGCGCCGGTGCCGACCTGGAGGACACGGCGGCGGACGTGCTGCTGGCACACCTCTACCAGGGCGAACCCGTGGCGTACTGCCTCGCGTTCGCGGGCCTGCGGCCGACGGACGCCCGCGCGTTCACCGCACCCGACCTGTGGGTGCGTCTCCCCGGCCACCTGACCGCCTGAAGGCCGCCCTGCCCCGACGGGCTGCCGTTCTCAGCGACCCCCCCGCATCATGGAGTGATGCTGGAGGCACTGAGGCGGCAGCTGAGCGAGGGGCTCTTCGAGAAGGTCGCGGGCCCGGAGCGGGAGAGACACGCCCAGCGGATCCACGACTCGCCCGGCCCCCGCCTGTTCGCCGACGACCGGCCGATCCGGCACGTCCACGCTGATCACGCCATGTTCATCGGCGGGCTGCGGGCGTTGCTGTTGCAGTCGTTGCACCCGTTGGCGATGGCGGCGGTGGCGCAGCACTCCGACTACCTGAGTGATCCGTGGGGCCGTTTGCAGCGCACGAGCCTGTTCCTCGCCGTCACCACGTACGGGACGGCCGACGACGCGCACGAGGCCATCGCACGGCTCGCACGCATCCACACGCACATCCACGGCACCGCGTCGGACGGGCGGCCGTACCGGGCCGACGACCCGCACCTGCTGGCGTGGGTGCACGTGGCCGAGGTCGACAGCTTCCTGCGGTGCCACCAGCGCTACGGCGAGAAGCCGCTCGACGACTACGACGGGTACGTCGCCGACATGGCCGTCATCGCGGACGCCATGGGCATCCCGGACCCGCCGCGCACGACAGCGGAGCTCGACGCGACGCTGCAGTCCTACCGGGCTGAGCTGAAGGGGACGTCCGAGGCGCGGGAGGCGGCGCGGTTCCTGCTGGTCAAGGCCCCCTTGCCGATGCTGGCGCGCGGTCCGTACGCGGTGTTGAGCGCCACGGCGGTCGGCACGTTGCCGATGTGGGCGCGGATGCCGTTGCGGCTGCCCTACCTGCCGATCTCCGAGGCCACCAGCGTGCGGTTCGCGGGCCACGCGTTGATGCGCGGCCTTCGGTGGGTCACGGGCTGAGGAAGTCCACGACCAGAGGGGACGCCTCGGCGCGGAACTCCTCGAAGTAGCCGTGTCGTGCGCCCTCGATGAGGTGCATTTGTGCGCCCGGGATGCGCGATGTGATCAGCGGCGCGTTGGCCGTGGGGTTGAAGATGTCGTCCGTGCCGTGCACCACGAGGGTGGGAGCGGTGATGGACGGCAGCACGTCCCACGCGTCGTGTTCGCCGCTCGCGAAGAGGTGTCGCTTGCGCGCGTAAGGCGGCATTTGCGGGTCGCCGAGCGTGTTGTACGGGCCTTTGTAGGCCGGCGTGTACATGAGCGCTTCCAACGCCCTGCGCGCCTTCATCGCGTCGACCTGCGCCAGCGACTTGCGCACCTCGGCGCTGCGCTCGATCGCGTGCGGCCCGCCGGGGGAGGTGCAGCCCAGCACCAGCCGGTCGACGTGCCCGGGATGTGAGGCGGCGATCCACTGCGCGATGCGGCCGCCCATCGACGTGCCGTAGACGTGGGCCCGGTCGATGCCCGCGTCGGCCAGGACCGCGACGCAGTCCTCAGCGAACATCCGGGTGCTGTACGGGACGTCCGGCTTGTCGCTGGAACCGGTGCCGCGGTGGTCGGTGGTGATCGTCGTGAAGTGCGCGGAGAAGTCCGGGCGGACCTGTGACCACCAGCGCGACGAGTTCGCCTGGCCCGCGATGAGCAGCAGCGGGGGACCCGCGCCCTCGACCGAGTAGAAGAGCCTGGTTCCGTCGGCGGCACGAGCGTGGGGCACGGCGGGAAGTCTAGAACCTTGACTTCGCGATAGATGGTCTAGTCCAATTCGGGGTAGGACCCCCCTGCCGGCCGCCAACGCGTGAGGGATGGAGCAGCCCATGCTGTTGTTCGCTCGAATATCCGCGGTGGCCGCACTGGTGCTCGGCACCGTGATCGTGAGCCTCGCCCCTGCCAGCGCCGCCGGAGTCACGGCGACGTTCTCCAAGCAGTCCTGGAGCACCGGCTACACCGCGACGGTCACGATCAAGAACGAGACCAGCGCGGCGATCAGCTCCTGGAAGCTCGAGTTCGACTACCCGGCCTCGACGAGCGTCGGTGCCTACTGGGACTCGCTGCTCACCAAGAGCGGCAACCACAACACGTTCGTGAACCGGGAGTACAACGGCTCGATCGCGCCCGGCGCCAGCGTGTCGTTCGGCTTCAACGCCGCCGGCACCGCCGACCCGGCCAACTGCACGATCAACGGCGCCGCGTGCACCGGTGGCACCGGACCGACGACCAGCTCCACCACTTCGACGACCACGACCACCACCACTACGACGACGACCACCACCACGACCGGTCAGCCGCCCACGGGACAGTTGCCGCGCAAGGTGCTCGTCGGCTACCTGCACGCGAGCTTCGCCAACGGTTCCGGCTACATCCGCATGAAGGACGTGCCGGACGAGTGGGACGTCATCAACCTGTCGTTCGCCGAGCCGACCAGTGCGACGAGCGGTGAGCTGCGGTTCACCCAGTGCCCGGTCGCGGAGTGCCCGAACGTCGAGTCCGAGGCCGAGTTCATCGCCGGCATCCGCGCCCAGCAGCAGAAGGGCAAGAAGGTCAACATCTCCATCGGCGGCCAGAACGGCCAGGTCCGGCTGGAGACGACGGCCGCGCGCGACGCGTTCGTGCGCTCGGCGTCGGCGATCATCGACAAGTACGGCCTGAACGGCCTCGACGTCGACTTCGAGGGCCACTCGCTGTCGCTCAACGCCGGGGACACCGACTTCAAGAACCCGACCACGCCCGTGGTCGTGAACCTGATCTCGGCGCTGCGCTCGCTGAAGGCGCGCTACGGGGCCAACTTCGTGCTCACCATGGCGCCGGAGACGTTCTTCGTGCAGGTCGGCTACCAGTTCTACGGCGGCGCGGGCGGTGGCGACTCGCGGACCGGCGCGTACCTGCCGGTGATCGAGGCCATGCGCAACGACCTGACGTTGCTGCACGTGCAGGACTACAACTCCGGACCCGTGATGGGCCTGGACAACCAGTACCACAACATGGGCGGCGCGGACTTCCACGTGGCCATGACCGACATGCTGCTCGCCGGGTTCCCGGTGCGCGGCGACGCGTCGAAGTTCTTCGCACCGCTGAAGCAGGAACAGGTCGCGTTCGGCCTGCCGGCCGCGATGTACGCGGGCAACGGGTTCACCTCGGTCGCGGACGTGCAGATCGCGCTCGACTGCCTCACCAAGGGCACGCGGTGCGGCAGCTACAAGCCTCGCGGCGTCTACCCGAACCTGCGCGGGCTCATGACGTGGTCGATCAACTGGGACAAGTACAACAACTACGAGTTCTCCAAGGCGCACCGCGCCTACCTGCCCCGGTAGCCGGAGGGGCGGCACTTCGCGGTGCCGCCCCTGTCTTTTCAGGCCAGCGTGGACCAGAACTGCAGTTCGTACGCCTGCAGCAGGCGGCCGTAGCGCCACGCGTGCTTCGGCTGCCAGCCCCTGTCGAGCGCGGCCTGGACGGCGGCCAGTGCCTGCTCTTCCAGCTGCGGCGCGGGCGTGGCGAAGAAGTCGACGAACGCGCACGCCTCGTCGCTGAAGCCGTAGTGCTCGCGCAGACCCTTGGCCATCCGCGCGCAGTAACCGCCCCACGCGGTGAAGTTCGCCAGGATCGCGAGGATCACGTCCGTCGGCTCGCCGTTGAGCGCCATCCACGCCTGGTACGCCGGGTAGGCCTGCGCGCCCGCGAACGGTTCGTAGTTCTCGAAGTCCTTGGCGGACATGCCCGCCGCCTCGGCCAGCGGCCGGAGCATGGGGTGGACGAGCTCCTCGCCGCCGGCCAGCAGGGTGAAGAAGGCGCGGGCGTTCGGCTCCTCCGCCTTCGCCGCGAGTGTCAGGAATGTTCGCCAGTCCGACGAGACGATGTGGTTCTCCTCCGCGGCGAACGTGGCGATCACGGCGCGCGGGGCCTGTCCGGTTTCGATCAGCTTGACCACGAGGTTGTCGTGGTCACCGGGGTGCAGCTCCGTCCGGATGCGCGTGACCAGCTCTTTTGCGTTCATGGTCGAGATTGTTTCGCATGCGGGAAATCGTTCGCCAGAGTTGCGGGGGATCGGGGAGCATCTTCGCTCGTGGCTGAACACACCTATCGAGTACTCGTCCGCGGGCGCTTCGCCGAGTTGACCGATGAGCAGCGCGTGGCGTTGAGGGAGCGGCTGGAGGGGTTCGACTTCCTGCGGGACGCCGGGTTCAGCGAGGACGGGGCGTTGACGTACGACGAGAAGCTCGACTTCTTCAGCTACCGGGTGATCCTGACGGCGGAGGAGAAGGCTGATGAGGCCGGGTTGCGGCGTGCGGCTTCGGCCCTCGACGAGTTGGGCGTGGACTTTCGCGGCTTGAAGGCGAAGGTCACCGACATGGACGAGATGAAGGTCAACCGGCCGAAGCGGCTGGGCTGACACGGGTCGGCTTGGTGGCCGGCGCCGGTTCCAGCGGAGTTGATCGCTTTGTGACGGCGGGCGCGGTTGGTACCGCGTGCGTGGTCGCCTTGCGGTGGCGGACGGAGAAGCGTGCCCCCGCTCCGGCCTCAAGGCCGGAGCGGGGGCACGTTGTCCCGCAACGCGTCAGCGCGTCATCACGGGTAGTTCGCCAGGTACGCCTCGGTCGACCCGGCCGTCGCCGTGCCACCCGAGTTGTTGATGATCCGCTGGATGGTTCCCTTGCCGCCCAACGACACGGTCACCATGCTGTGGAACTTCACGCCGGGGGTGTTCGGCACCTCGAACGCCCGGTCGGCCACCACGGACGGGTTCGCGTTCATGAACGCGTAGCTGCCCAGGCCCCAGGCCTCGTGGGTCGTGACGTTGTTCGAGACCTTGTAGGCCGCGTAGCCGCGCGTCGAGCCGTTCATCCAGGCTGCCTGGTTGGGCACCTCGTACGGCATTTCGTTCTGGTAGAAGTACGTCCGGCCGCCCTGGCCGTTCCAGATGGTCTGGTACTTCTGGTAGTGCTCCACGAAGAGGCCGTACATCGTCACGTTGTTGCCGTTGACGATGAGGCCGGTGTCCGCTGTGTTGACGTCCCAGCCGACGCCGTAGGAGTGGTCTCCTCGCCAGAGCCAGAGGTGGTCGCCGATCACGTTGTGGCTGTTGACGACCAGCGAGGTGGTGGCCCTGCCCACGGCCGAGCCGCCGATGCGGACGTACACGTCGTGCAGCGACGTCGGGTTGGCCGCGTGGTTGGCGTTGCTGCCCGGCGCGCCGATCTGGGCGAGGAGCGGGGAGTTGGTCGGGGCCGCGTCGATGAGCAGGCCCGCGATCTTCACACCGTCCACATCGGCCACGTCCAGTGCCATGTTCCCGTTGGTGGGCATGACCGTGGCGAGGCCGAGGCCCATCACGACGCTGTCGGGACGCGTCACGCGGATCGGTTCCGTCACCTGGTGGATGCCCGGGGTGAGGAGCAGGTGCTTGCCCGCGGCCAGTTGCGCGTTCATCGTGGCCGCCGAGGTGCCCGGCTTCGCGATGTAGAACTGCGACAGCGGGATGTTCGTGCCCTGCTGGTTGCCGGCGGCCCAGGTGGTGCCGCTGGTGTTGGAGCGCAGCGACGGGACGAAGACGTTGTAGTTGCCCGCGTTGTCCACGTTCAGGAACGGCTTCTCGCGGACGACCGGGGTCTGCGCGACGTTCGTGTACGGGGGTTCGGGGAACGACGTCTGCGGTGCGTTGCGGGCGCCCACGAAGACCATGTTCCAGTTCTCACCGGTCCAGGAGCCCCACTCGGTGTTGCGCGACAGCCACTGCTGCTGCGAGCCGGAGCGCACCTGGCCCGTGACCACGGAGTCCGCGAGGAAGCCGCCGCTGGACCAGCCGTTGTCGTCGAGCTGCATGTTGCCGTAGGTCTTGGTGCGGCGCATCGCGGACGCCTGCGAGACGGCCCACGTGTTCGTGCCCGACGGGGGACGGATCGCGAGGTTCTCGGCGCCGCGCCAGAAGTTGTGCGTCGCGTTGCCCTGGAACCAGTCCGCCTCGACGTGCACCTGGCCGTTGATCGTCACGCCGTCCGGCAGCAGGCCGAGGCCGAGGACCTGGGTGAAGAAGCCGATGTTGACGTCGACGTTGTAGTTGCCGGGCTTGAACATGATCGCGTACCGGCGGGCGTCGTACTGGCCCGTCTCCTGCTGGCGGAAGACGTCGTTCAGCCGCGCCTGGATGGTGGCGGCGGGCATCGACGGGTCGAAGACGAGCACGTTCGGGCCGAAGTCCGGCTGGCCCGGCTGCTGCGTGCCGCCGGTGAGGCGGAAGAGCTGTGCGTTGGTCCCGTTGCAGGTGTACTGGACCAGCTGCACGTCGCCCGTGGACGCGCCGGGCACGTCGAGGCACTTGCCGCTGTGGCGGCTCACGAACCGGTAGGTGTCGGTGCCCACCTGTTCGGGTCGCCACTGCTGGTTGTTCGCGGAGAAGTTCTGCCACAGGTGGATCGCGGCGTTGTCCGCGGCGGACACGTTCGAGACGTCCCAGACCTGGCCCTCGCCGACGGTGAAGTAGCCGTCGCTCGTGGGCGTGAACTTCCAGGTCTGGCCCGAGCATCCTTGTTGGCGGAGCTGTGCGCCGTTGGCCGTTCCCAGCGACTCCACGCACTTTCCGCTGCCGACGTTCGTCACTTGATAAGCGGTTCCGGGCACCACGTCGGCCTGGGCCGCGACCGTCCACACAGGAACGATCGCCGCTGCTGCCAACGCTGCCACCAGCAGGGGGGTTCTCACGGTCACAGGGTGGGGCGGTTTGTTGCAACCGTCAACGAACCTAACTGTTTCCGGTCCCGTTCCGGTATTGACAAATGAATTTGTCAAATGAGAGCGTGCTGGGCGTGGAGCTGTCGCCGTTGCGCCTGTCGCTGCTGGAGCTGCTGAAGTCGCCCGCCTCGGCGACGCAGCTCGCGGCGGCTCTCGACCTGCCCCGCCAGCGCGTCAACTACCACGTCCGGGCCCTGGAGCAGGCAGGACTCGTCGAGCTGGTCGAGGAGCGGCAGCGGCGCGGGTGCGTCGAACGGGTGCTGCGCGCGAAGCCCGGCCGGGAGATCGCCGCCGACGTCCAGGACCAGTTCGCGGCCACGCACCTCGTGTCGGTCGCGGAGGACACGGCCCGCGAGGTCGAGCGGATGTCCGGTGCCGCGGCCGAGGCGGGAAAGCGCTTGCTCACGTTCACGGTGGAGGCGACGGTCCGCTTCGGCGCGCCCGGCGCCGTCCACGAGTTCACCAGCGACCTGGCCGAAGCGGTGCGGCAGATCGCGTTGAAGTACGACACCGAGTCAGGCCGCCCGTACCGGGTGGTCGCGATGGGACACCCCGGGGTGGCAGATGGGTGACGAAGGCGTCCGGATCGAGATCACCGTGGCCGCGCCGGTCGACGAGGTGTGGCAGTCGTTCCGGGACAAGGAGAAGCTGCGCCACTGGCACGGCTGGGACATCCCGGAGCTCGACGCCGAGATCGACCAGATCTACTTCGAGAACGCCGAGGAGGACGGCACCACGCTGGTCGTCCACGGCCACGACACGTTCGCGCTCACGCCCGTGCCCGAGGGGACGAAGGTCGTGCTGACCCGCGCTCCCAAGGGCACCTCACCCGAGTGGGACGACTACTACGACGACATCACCGAGGGCTGGATCACCTTCCTGCACCAGCTCAAGTTCGCCCACGAGTTCCACCCCGGCGAAAAGCGCCGCACGCTGTTCTGGCCGTCGAAGGTCGAGATCGGCGGGCCCGGCAGGCCGTTCTTCGAGTCGGCGAACCAGCGCGGTGTCGTGGTCGACGAGTTCGGCCCCGGTCTCGTGGTCACGAGCGAGAAGATGACCGTGGTGACGACCTACGGGTTCTCCGACGACGAGCTGGAGGCGTTGCGTCAGAAGGGGCCCGCCGAGCCGAAGTAGCGGGTCAGGAACTCGTTGCGGAAGACGCCTTTCGGGTCGTGCTCGCGCAGCAGGGCCCCGAAGGCGTCCCACTGCGGGTAGCGGGCCGCGAGCAGCGCCGGCGGCACGGTGAAGAGCTTGCCCCAGTGCGGCCGCGGCGCGATGGCCTCCTCCAGGCGCGGCAGCAGGTCCAGCACGGCCGGGGTGTTCGGCACCCAGGTGAAGTGGATCGCGAGGCTGTCGCGGTCGTAGGCGGGGCTGAGCCACTGCGGTTCGCCGTTGATCGTGCGGATCTCGCAGGCCTGCACCAGCGGTGAGATCACCGTCGACATCTCGGCCAGCGCGCGCAACGCCGTCACCGCGCGGGTGCGGGGCACGAAGTACTCGGTCTGCAGCTCCTCGCCCACGGACGGGGTGAACTCGGCGCGGAAGTGCGGCAGGCGCTCGTGCCACGGTCCGGGCACGCCGCCCTGCAGCGTGCAGCGCGAGGCGGGCTGACCGGGCACGGGGTGCGCGGGCTCGGACGCGGGACGGCCGGGGAAGGCGAACTCCTCGTCGCCCACGCGGTGCTTCGCCCAGATCGTCGCGCCGCCCTGCCAGTCGACGAACGCGCTCACGCTGTACGCGCCGTCGAAGATCTGCTCCAGCTTCACGAGCAACGTCGTCCACGCGACGTCCTCGTAGACCGTCTGCGCGACCTGGAACGACGGCACCACGTCCAGCGTCACGGTCGTGACGACGCCCAGCCCGCCCATCGACACGACCGCGCCGGGCGAGGTCAGCTCGACGACCGAGCCGTCCCCGCGCAGCACCTCGACGGACCGCACGGCACCCGCCAGCGACCGCTTCCCGGAGCCGTGGGTGGCCGTGGTGACCGCGCCGGCCACCGTGATGTGCGGCAGCGACGGCAGCGTGTGCAGGGCGAGCCCGGCGGCTTCGAGGCGCACGGACAGGTCCGCGAGGGTCATGCCCGCGCTCACCCGGACCGTCTGGCCGGACACCTCGAAGACCTCGGGCATCGCCGCCAGCGACACCAGCGTGCCGGTCGTGTCGGCGATCGGGCTGAACGAGTGCCCCGAGCCGACGACGTGCACGGCCGAGGAACCGCGCACGACCGCCCGCAGGTCGTCGGCGGAGGCCGGGGTGACGGCCTGGGCCGCGGTGAACGTGACGTTGCCCGCCCAGTTGGTGCTCATACGGACACGGTAAGCGCCGACGCCAGTGATCGTCGTGTGGTAGTTCTCCTGACTATTGCTTCAGTGTTGACCGAAATCGGCTTGCGCGAGGTGGCAGGGTGGATCCGGTGAACACCGATGTGCAGCGGCTTCGGGAGATGTCCGGGCTGGTCACGCCCATGGCGCTGCGCGTCGCGGTGACGCTGGGGCTGCCGGACCGCCTGGCGGACGGCGCCGCCACCGCGGACGAGATCGCACCGGAGGTGAAGGCCGATCCGGTCGCTCTCGACCTGCTGCTGGCCCACCTGACGGCCCTCGGCGTGACCGAGAGAACAGACGCGGGCTACCGCACCACGACCTTCGGCGCCCTCCTCCGCGCCGACGCCGGCAACGGCCTGCACGGCTTCCTCCACCAGGACTCACCCGCCGGCCGCGCCGACCTGTCGTTCGCGGACCTGCTGCACAGCGTCCGCACCGGCGAGTCCGCTTACGAGGTCCGCTACGGCCAGGGCTTCTGGGCCGACCTGGCCGGTCACCCGCACCTGCGGGCCGCGTTCGACCGGCAGATGAACCACCGCATGGCCGCCTGGATCCCGCGGTTGGTGGCGGCGACCGACTGGTCCCGGTTCGGCACGCTCGTCGACGTCGGCGGCGGGAACGGCCGCGCGCTCGCCGCGATCCTCCAGGCCAGTCCCGGGACGCGCGGCCACCTGGTCGACCTGCCGGACACGGTCGCGGGAGCGGCGGAGATGTTCCGCGAACTGGGGCTGGAGGCCGAGGTGACCGGCGGGAGCTTCTTCGACCCGTTGCCCGCCGGGGACGCGTACCTGCTGGTCGACGTCCTGCACAACTGGGACGACGAGAAGGCGCACGAGATCCTGGCGCGGTGCGCCGCGCAGGCCGCGAAGGTGCTGGTCGTGGAGTCCCTCGGGGAGAGCACGGAGTTCGACCTCGTCATGCTCGCGCACTTCGGCGGGCGGGACCGGGGACTCCACGACCTCGAGCGGATGGCCGCGCGGCACGGGCTCACGCTGGAGTCGGTGACCCCGGTGAGCGGGCGCAGCCTGCTGGAGTTCACCCGCTGAGCGCGGCGATCCGTTCCTGGGCCTCGGCGAGGTCGTCGGCGGTGGGAGCGTCGTCCTGGGTGAGGGCCCGCCGCCAGTAGCCGGTGAACTCGATGTCCTTCTTGGACACTCCGGCGCCGACGAAGTGCCTGCGCAGGGCGCGAACCGCGGAGGCCTCACCGCCGAGCCACACCCACGTCGACAGCTCGACGTCCGCCGCGGTCACCGCCGACACCAGGTCCTCCCCGGCACTGCGGTGCACCCAGCGCACGCCGGGGACGTCCTGTTCCTCGGCCGGGTCCGCGACCTCGACGAACACCAGTCGTCGCCGGCCCTCGGGGAGCAGTTCCAGCAGGGAGGCGATCGCGGGCAGCGCCGTCTCGTCGCCCGCGAACACCAGCAGGTCCGCGGTGCCGAGCGGGCGCGCGTAGTCGGGGGAGGGGCCGAACCTCCCGAGGACGTCGCCTTCCATGGCACGTGCGGCCCAGCTCGACGCGGGGCCGTTGTCGCCGTGCAGCACGAAGTCGACGGTCAGCACGCCGTCGGCGAGTGATCGGACGGTGAAGCTGCGCATCCACGGCCGTTCGTCCTCGGGCATGGCCGTGTACGCCTGGTACCAGGTGCCGACGTCGGGGGAGTCCGAGACGTGCGCGGACCCGCCGGGCCTGGGGAACAGCAGTTTGAGCTGCTGGTCCGGCCAGGTGCCGATCTCGTCGAGGCCGGGACCGGTGAACGTCACGCGGGTCATGCGCGGGGTGAGGGGTTCGACGGAGGTCACCGTCAGCAGGCTCACGACAGGTACTCCTTCAGGTGCCGGGCGGTCAGGGTGTCCGAAGTGGACACGAGGTCGCCGGGGGTGCCGGAGAAGACGACCCGGCCGCCGTCGTGGCCCGCTCCCGGGCCCATGTCGACGATCCAGTCGGCGTGCGCCATCACGGCGAGGTGGTGCTCGATCACGATGACCGTGTTGCCGGCGTCGATCAGCTGGTCCAGCAGGCCGAGCAACTGGTCGACGTCGGCGAGGTGCAGGCCGGACGTGGGTTCGTCCAGCACGTAGGTGGAGGCCTTCTCCGCCATGTGGATGGCGAGCTTCAGCCGTTGCCGCTCCCCGCCGGACAGCGTGGTGAGCGGCTGCCCGAGCGAGAGGTACGACAGGCCGACGTCGTGCAGGCGGCTGAGCACCGCGTGGGCCTGGCCGGACGGGAAGAAGTCGCGGGCGTCGGCGACGGACATGCCGAGCACCTCGCTGATGTTCCTGCCCCGCAACGTGTAGCGCAGCACCTCGGGCGTGAAGCGCTTGCCCTCGCACTTCTCGCACACCGTGGCGACACCGGCCATCATCGCGAGGTCGGTGTAGACGAGGCCGATGCCCTTGCAGTTCTCGCAGGCGCCTTCGGAGTTCGCGCTGAACAACGCGGCTTTCACGCCGTTGGCCTTGGCGAAGGCGGTGCGGATCGAGTCGAGCAGGCCGGTGTAGGTGGCGGGGTTGGACCGGCGCGAGCCGCGGATCGGCGACTGGTCGACCGTCACGACGTCCTCGCGGCCGCGCAACGAGCCGTGGACCAGCGACGACTTGCCGGAGCCCGCGACGCCGGTGACGACGGTCAGCACGCCGAGCGGCAGGTCGACCGAGACGTCCTTGAGGTTGTTCGTGCGGGCACCGCTGATCGGCAGGAAGCCTCGGGGGGAGCGGAATACCGGCCGCAGCTTGGCCCGGTGGTCGAGGTGGCGGCCGGTCAGCGTGCCGGACGCGCGCAGGCCCGCCACGTCACCGGAGTAGCAGAGGTGCCCGCCGTGCACGCCCGCGCCGGGGCCGAGGTCGACGACGTGGTCGGCGATCTCGATGGTCTCCGGCTTGTGCTCGACGACGAGGACGGTGTTGCCCTTGTCCCGCAGGCGGAGCAGGAGGTCGTTCATCCGCTGGATGTCGTGCGGGTGCAGGCCGACGGTCGGTTCGTCGAACACGTAGGTGATGTCGGTGAGCGAGGAACCCAGGTGGCGCACCATCTTCACGCGCTGCGACTCGCCGCCGGACAGCGTGGCGGACTCGCGGTCGAGCGACAGGTAACCGAGACCGATCTCCACCAGCGAGTCCAGCGTGCCCCGCAGCGTCGCCAGCAGCGGCGCGACGGACGGGTCGTCGATCGAGTGCGCGAACCGAGCGAGGTCGCTGATCTGCATGGCGCAGCAGTCGGCGATGTTCACGCCGCGGATCCTGGAGCCGAGCGCGGCCTGGTTGATGCGGGCGCCCTTGCACTCCCCGCAGGTGGTGAACGTGACGGCGCGGTCGACGAACGCGCGGACGTGCGGCTGCATCGACTCGCGGTCCTTGGACAGGACCGTGCGCTGCAGCTTGGTGATCAGGCCGTCGTAGGTGATGTTGCTGCCGCCGATGCTCAGCTTCGTCGTCGGCTTGTGGAGGAAGTCGTGCAGTTGCTCGTCGGTGAAGGTGCTGATCGGCTGGTCGGCGGGGTAGAGGCCCGAGTTCGCGAGGACCTGCCAGTACCAGCTGCCGACGGCGTAGTTCGGGGCGTCGATCGCGCCGTCGTTCAACGACTTCGACCTGTCGACGATGGCGTCCACGTCGATGGTCGTGACCTTGCCCAGGCCCTCGCAGGACGGGCACATGCCCTCGGGCAGGTTGAAGCTGAACGCGCCGGACGTGCCGACGTGCGGTTCTCCCAGGCGGCTGAACACGATCCGCAGCATCGTGTGCGCGTCGGTGGCGGTGCCGACGGTGGAGCGCGAGTTCGCGCCCATGCGCTCCTGGTCGACGATGATCGCCGCGCTCAGGTTGTGCAGCGCGTCCACGTCCGGGCGGCCGATCGACGGCATGAACGACTGCAGGAAGGCGGTGTAGGTCTCGTTGATCATGCGCTGCGACTCGGCCGCGATCGTGCCGAAGACCAGCGAGGACTTGCCGGAGCCGGACACGCCGGTGAAGACGGTCAGGCGGCGCTTGGGGACGTCGAGCGACACGTCCGCGAGGTTGTTCTCCCTCGCCCCGCGGACCTGGATCCAGTCATGGCTGTCAGCGACAGCGTTCACGCTGCTTCCCCCACTGAGTTGATTTCAGAACTGATTCTTTATGCCGTAAAGTACGGGTTCGCAAGGTTACTTTACGGCGTAAGGAGTCGCAACCGTGGTCGTCTACGCAGGTCAGGGCGATCCACGTCGCTCCATCGAACTGCTCTGGCGCGCGTCGGCCGCCGAGAAGCGGCCCGGCCCGAAGCCGGGGCTGAGCGTGGACGCGATCGTCGACGCCGCCATCGAGGTCGCCGACGAGCAGGGCATGGCGTTCTCGATGCGCGCGGTGGGGGAGCGGCTCGGGCGCACGGCCATGGCGCTCTACACGTACGTGCCGGGCAAGAACGAGCTGGTCGACCTGATGTACGACCGCGCGATGGCCGAGGTGCCGACGTCCTACGACCTGGGCGAGGGGTGGCGGCCCGCGGTCACGCGCTGGGCGCACGACATGTGGGAGTGCTACCGCCGCCACCCGTGGGTGCTGCAGGTGTCGCAGGCGCGTCCGGTGCTCGGCCCGCACGAGTTCGCGGTGACCGAGGCGCTGGCCGCGATCCTCGTCTCGACCGGCCTGCCCGGCCGCAGGCTGCGCGGGATCGTCGGCGCCATCAACTACTTCGTGCGCGGTGCCGCCCAGACCGTCGCCGAGGCCCGCGCGGCGGGCGGCGCGACCGGGCAGGCCGACGAGGAGTGGTGGTACGCGCGGTCCGCTGTGCTCATCGAGGTCGAGCCGGACCTCGAGAAGAAGTTCCCCATGCTGCACGTCCTCGAGCAGGATCGGGAGCCGGTCGACCCGGAGCTGCCGTACCTGGAGAACGACGCCGTGGAGAACTTCCGCGGCGGGTTGAAGGTCCTCCTCGACGGTGTCGAGGGCGCTGTAGCAAAACCGTGACATGGTCCGGACGTTCACCGCACATGGGCTCGGTGGGATCGTGCCCATGGCAATCGGCAGAGTCCTCGTGGCAGTGGCGTGCGCCCTGATGCTGACGGCGCCGAGCACGGCGGCCGCCCCCTCGCAGGACCGCCCCGGCCGGGCGACCATGACGATGGCCTACGAGGTCGGGGACCTCGCCGCCGTCGTGCACGCGCCCCGCACGCTCGTCGACGTCGGGCCGTTGGTGTTCGGCAACGACCTCACCGCACCACTGCTGGCACAGCAGGGCGCCATTGTGGTGGTCGTGCACGACCGGTGGTCGGTCGACCGGCACCGTGAGCTGTGGCGTGCGCTGGACGAGCGCAGCGGGCCGCTGGCGGAGCGGTTCGCCGGGTTCGCCGGCCACTTCACCGTGGTGCAACCGTGACAGGTCCCTCACGAGGCCGGCACGTGCCGGTCGGAAGGGCCGCGGCCGCCGTCGTCCTCGCGATGGTGCTGGCCGCGCCGACCGGCTCCGGCGTCAGGAATGTCGAGCGCTCGCTCGGTGACCCGGCGTCGCAGGCGCCTGCTCTCGTGTCGCACCAGATGGTCCCGTCGCGGATCTCGAGCTCACCTCGGTCGTGCAAGCGCGGCACAGCGGGGACGACCGCCTCGCCGGGGAAGTGGCGCGGCAGGGTTCGGTGGTCGTGCCGGCCACGACCACTTCGTCGTGCCGCATCAACCGATCGGTTACGCCGACAAGAGACTTTGGGCGGACGCGTCCCCCTTCCGCCACTGCCACGCTGGGTGGCGGAAGGGGGACGATTCCATGCTCAAGACCACCGCGCTGCTCACGGCAGCGCTGACAGTGCTGACCGCAGGACCCGCCACCGCGCACGCGAACGGTGACTGGTCCGGCTGGGCGAAGGACCTCGCCGGGTCGCGGCACCAGGCCGCGGAATGGCGGATCAACGCGGGCAACGCCTCGAAGCTGAAGCTGAAGTGGGCGTTCGCCTACCCCAAGGGCGACTACAACGGCGTCCGCAGCCAGCCGGCCGTCGTGGGGGACACCGTCTACTTCGGGGGGCCCGACGGGAAGTTCTACGCCCGTGACGCGCGCACCGGCCGGGCCAGGTGGGAGTTCGCGCTCCCGCAGGCCACCCGGTACGCGTTCAACTCCGACGGCCCGGTCGTGGCCGACGGCAAGGTGTTCTTCGGTGACAGCGCGAGCAGGTTCTTCGCGCTCGACCAGCGCACCGGGCGCCAGAAGTGGCAGGTGCAGCTCGACACCGGCATCGCGTCGATGACCACCAGCTCGCCGATCGTCCACAACGGACTGGTGTACGTCGGCACGTCCAGCGCCGAGAACGTGCTGCCGAACACGCACGACTGCTGCACGTTCCGCGGCCACATCGACGCGTTCGACATCGACACCGGAGCGTTGGTGTGGCGCCACCACACGGTGCCGGAACCGGTCCAGGTGGGCACGTGGCCCAACGGCGCCAAGCGGTTCGAGCCGTCCGGCGTCGGCGTGTGGAGCTCGCCGGTGATCGACCGCAGGACCGGCACGCTCTACGTCGGCACGGGCCAGAACTACACGGGCAAGGGCGGTGAGTTCGACTCGCTGCTCGCACTGGACGCCCGCACCGGCGCGGTGAGGTGGACCAACCAGGTCACCGACGCCGACACGTGGCGCGACGCGTGCAACCAGCCCGACGCCGAGGGCTACTGCCCGGGTCTCAAGGACGGCACCAACCTCGACTACGACATCGGTGCCACGCCGAACCTGTTCAGCGTGAACGGCAGGCAGCTCGTCGGTGTGGGGCAGAAGTCCGGTGTGTACCACGTGTTCGACGCCTCGACGGGGCAGGTCGTGTGGCGTCGCCAGCTCGGTGTGCCGCTGCCCAGCGGCGGCATCTCGGGCATCCAGTGGGGGTCGAGCTACGACGGCAAGCGGCTCTACATCGCGACCTACTACGCCGATCCCGGCAAGCTGTTCGCGGTGGATCCCGCCACCGGCACCGTGTTGTGGGAGACGCCGGCACCCGCTGACGGCTGCACCACGGGCGGTGCGGCGGGCCAGCCCGGTTGTTACCAGGCGCACGGCCTGCCGGTGTCCAGCTCACCCGGTGTGGTGTGGCTCGGCGCGCTCGACGGCAAGTTCCGGGCGTACGACGCCAGGACCGGCCGGATCATCTGGACCTACGACACCATCCAGGACGTGCGCGGTGTCAACGGACTCACCGGTCGTGGTGGTGTGCTGGCCGGTCCCGGTGCGGGAGCGGTGATCTCGGACGGCATGGTGTACGTGCAGTCGGGCTACAACTCGGCGTTCCAGAACCCGCACGGCCACGTGCTCCTAGCGTTCGGCCTCTAGTTTCGCGCGCACGCGGTCGGCCGGAAGTCCCGCCCGCGTGCGCAGTTCTACGGCCTTCTGCCAGGCCTGACGAGCCTGCTCGGCGGCACCCGCGGCAGCGTGGGCGTCGCCGAGCTGTTCGTGCGCACCGGCTTCGAGCGGCAGGTCGCCCGCCCGCCGGAACATCTCGGAGGAGCGGGTGAACGCCTCGGCCGCCTTCGCGTGGTCGCCCAGCCCGAGGTGGCCGGTGCCGAGGTTGTCCCACGCCTCGGCCTGGCCGACCAGGTGGTCCATCGCCCGCCACATCCGCATCGCGCGTTCCGCGTACTCGACGGCCTGCGCGTACTCGCCCAGTTTCCCGTGGCCCCAGGCGAGTCCGGTCAACGCGTTGGCCTGCCCGTGCTCGTCGCCGCACTCCTCGAACAACGCGAGCCCGCGCCGCGTGTGCTCCAGCGCCTCGCCGATCCGGTCGTCCGGGCACAGCATCGCGATGTTGAGCAGCACCTCTGCCTGGCCCGCCGGGTCGCCCCCGTACAGTTCGAACGCCCGGCGCAGCGCCGTGGCGGACTCGTCCGGCCTGCCCGCGCGGCTCAGGCTGCGGCCGAGGTTGATCAGCGTGCGCCCGAACGCGTCGGTGTCGCCGAGCCGTTCCACCGCGGCGGCCGCGAGTTGTTGCGACGTCAGGAGATCGCGGTAGCGGGCCTGGCGGTCGAGCGCGTCGGCGAGGCACCAGCCCATGAGCCACGTCTGCACCGGCGTGCCGCGGGGCAGGGCCGCCATCAGCGTCGGGTGCTCGGTCATGAGCCACGCCAGCGCTTCCTCCTGCGTGCCGAACCGCCCGACCACGACACCCGGCGCCGGGTCCGGGGTCGTCGGGCGGTGGCGGTTCGGCGTGTAGACCACACCGGCCTCCACGCCCGTCAGCGCGAGGTGGTCGAGCAACCGGTGCAGCGCCTCGTCCCGTTCACCGTCCTGGGCCAGTTCCGCCGCGTAGTCGCGCAGCAGGTCGTGGCAGGTGAAGCGGCCCGGCTCGGGTTCGTCGACCAGGTTCGCCCTGGCCAGTTCCCCGAGCAGCGCGCGGGCCTCGCCGACGTCGAGCCCGGCCAGGGAGGCGGCACCGGCGAGGCCGATGTCCGGGCCCGGCATCAGACCGAGCAACCGGAAGAGCCGCAGCGCCGCCGGGCTCAACGCCTTGCAGGAGTGGGAGAACACCGAACGCAGGTCGGCGGTGACGTCATCGTCGTCGGCGAACGCGTCGAGGTCGGCCAGTTCGTCCGCCAGCGCCGCCAGGGGGAACTCCGGCTGCGTCGCCGCCCTCGCCCCGGCCACCGCGAGGGCCAGCGGGAGGCGGGCGCAGCGGCGCACCACGGTGTCGACCGCGTCCGGTTCGGCCCGCGCGCGGTCGTGCCCGATGCGGGCGGCCAGCAGTTCGCGGGCGTCGTCGGGCGGCAGCAGTCCCAACGGCAGCGCGTGGGCGTGTGCGGGTTTCAGCGCCGTGCGGCTCGTGATCACCACGTGGGTGCTGGGCGTGCGGGGCAGCAACGGTTCGATCTGGTCGGTGTCCGTGGCGTTGTCCAGCAGCATGAGGACCCGCTTGTCCGCCAACGCGTCGCGCAGCAACGCCGACTGCCCGGCGAGGTCGTGCGGCACCTGGGCGCGCGGCACGTCGAGCGCGGCCAGGAACCTCAGCACCGCGTCGCCGGGGCTCACCGCCGCGCCGCTCGGGCCGAACCCGTGCAGGTTCACGTAGAGCTGGCCGTCGGGGAACCGTTCCGCCGCGCGGTGCGCCCAGTGCACGGCGAGCGAGGTCTTGCCGACGCCCCCGGTGCCGGTGATCACCACGACCCCGGTCGGCGCCTGGTCGAGCTCTGCGAGCTCCAGCGCCCTGCCGGTGAACGGCTTGGGTGCCGCGGGCAACTGGCGCGGTGCCGAGGCGGCCTGCAGGCGCCGGTGCAGGGCCGTGAGGTGCCGCGACGGTTCGGCGCCCAGCTCCTCGGCGAGCCGGGCGCGCACGACCTCGAAGTGCCGCAACGCTTCCGCCGTGCGCCCGCTGCCGTGCAACGCCTCGATCAGCTGGGCGGCGACCCGTTCGTCCAGCGGCCTTTCGGCGGCCAGCGCACGCAGTTCGGGCACCAGCGCCGTGTGCTCGCCCCCGGCCAGCCGCGCGTCGACGTGGCCGAGCCGGGCGGCGAGCAGTTCGCCCGCGAAGTCCGCGCGCCTCTGCCGCGCCCACGGTGTGTCCAGAGTGGACAGGAGCTCGTCGTGCGCCAGTTCCAGCGCTTCCGCCGTCCTCCCGGTGCGCACCAGGTGCCGGAAGAGGTGCAGGTCGATCTCCAGCGGGTCGACCCGCACCACGTATCCGCCGCCGTCGCGTTCGATCAGGCCCGGCAACGTCTGCCGCAACCGCGTCAGCCACGTCTGGATCATCGCGCGGGCCCGCGGCGGGGGCGCGTCGCCGAGCACCCGCTCGACCAGTTCCTCGGCGCTCACCACCTGGCCCGCGTCGGCGAGCAGCACACCCAGCAGGGCGCCCGGCCGGGTGGGACCGAAGTCGGTCGTGCGGTCGCCCGCCCGCGCCGAGACCCCGCCGAAGACCGTGAAGCGCACGGTGATCACCGTAGTCGCTCCCGCGGTGGCCTCACAAAAGAAAAGCGTCTCGCAGTTCCCGGACCATCAGCTCCGGCACCTCCAGCGCCGCGAAGTGACCTCCGCGCGGCATCTCCGTCCACCGCGCGATGGTGTGGTTGCGCTCGGCCATCCGCCGGATCGGCACGCCCACGTCGTGCGGGAACACCGCCACCGACGTCGGTGTGGCGGAGTGCGGTTCCAGCTCGCCCCACGTCTCGTCGCCCTCCTGGTAGTAGCGCGCCGACGAACCCGCCGTCCTGGTGAACCAGAACAGCGAGGCGTTCGTCAGCAGCGCGTCGAGGGGTACCCCGATCTCCGGGTCGCTCCACGTGTGGAACGCCCACTCGATCCACTCCAGCTGCGCGACCGGCGAGTCCGTGAGCGCGTGGGCGACCGACTGCGGCCGCGTGCTCTGCATCGCCACGTAACCGAACTGCTCGAACTCGTACCGGTAAGCCTTTTCCGCCGACCGCCGCTCGGCTTCGACGCCCAGGTCGGCCGCCTCCTCGGTGACGCCCGCGGAGAAGATCTGGTTGAGGTGGACGGCCCTGACCTCGTCGCGCAGGCCGAGCTCGCGGGTGAGCTTGGCGCCGTAGTCGAAGCCGTGCGCGACATAGCGGTCGTAGCCGAGGCGTGTCATCAGTTCGGCGAACATCTCGGCGACGCGCGGGATGGTCCAGCCGAGCTCCTCCGTGGGGCCGGGGAGGCCGAAGCCCGGCACCGACGGGATCACGAGGTGGAAGTCGCGGCTGAGCGGCTCGATCATCTGCTCGAACGCGAAGCACGTCGTCGGCCAGCCGTGGGTGAGCAGCAGCGGCTCGGCGTTCCTGTTCGGGCTGGTGACGTGCAGGAAGTGCAGTTCCCGGCCGTGGATCTCCGTGGTGAACTGCGGGATCTTGTTGAGCTGTCGTTCCTTCTCGCGCCAGTCGAAGTCGCGCCACTGCCCCACGAGCTCCTGGAGACGCGGCTGGGGTGTGCCCTGGGCCCAGCCCGCGCCCTCGGGATCGTTCGGCCAGCGGGTCTGGTCCAGGCGGCGGTGCAGGTCGTCGAGGTCGGCCTGCGGGATGTTGATCTCGAACGGCTTCATGCTCGAGACGCTATTCGGGCTGTAGGACAGTTATGGTCCTACAGTGTCCTCGGCTCGTTTGCTCAAGTTGCTCGGTCTGTTGCAGTCGCGCCGTGAGTGGTCCGGCGCGGAACTCGCGGAACGGCTGGGAGTCACCACACGCACGGTCCGGCGTGACGTCGACCGGCTTCGCACGCTCGATTACCCGGTGCACGCGTCGATGGGCACGTCTGGTGGTGGGTACCGGCTCGGGTCGGGCGCGCAGCTTCCGCCGTTGCTGCTGGACGACGACGAGGCGGTGGCCGTGGCCGTGGGGCTGCGCACCGCCAGTGGCATCGAGAACATCGGTGAGACGGCCGTGCGCGCGCTGCTGAAGGTCGAGCAGGTGCTGCCTTCCGCTCTCCGGCACCGGGTCGCCGCGGTGGAGTTCGCGACGGTGCCGCACACGTCGTCCGGTCCCGTCCTGGACGCGGAGGTGCTGACGGCGGTCGGCACGGCCTGCCGCGACCGGCAGCGGCTCCGGTTCGGCTACGTCGGCCACGCGGGGGAGGAGTCGCTGCGCGAGGTCGAGCCGCACCGGCTCGTGACGTGGGGCCGGCGGTGGTACCTGGTCGCCTGGGACGTGCGACGGGAGGACTGGCGGACATTTCGACTCGATCGGATGAGCGTGCGGACCCCGTTCGGTGCGCGCTTCACACCGCGTGAGATCCCGGGCGGCGACGCGGGGGCGTTCGTGGCGGCACGGGTGGCCGATCGGTGGCCCGTGCAGGGTGTCGTGCGACTGAGCGTGCCCGCTTCCGACGCCCTGGACTGGCAGAGCTATGGCGAGGTCTCGGCTGTGGACGAAAACTCGTGCCACGTGCGGGTCGGCGGCGAGACGATGGACGACGTGGTGTTCATGCTCGCGAGCATCACGGTCGAGTTCGAGGTCGTCTCCCCGCCGGAGCTGTCCGCGGCCCTGCTCCAGGCGGCGGAGCGGTTTCGCCGGGCGGCGAAGTTCTAGAGAACTTCTCAGGGTCCTGACAGCAGACTCCTAGCCGCAGCAGGCTCACTGGAGGTCAGGAGGTCCGCCATGCTGATCGAGCACACCATGCCACTGGGCACCGCGCTCACCGTGACCCACGCGTCGGACCGTGGACCACGCACGCACAATGCAGACGCATATGCCGTCGGCCGCCGCACCTTCGTGATAGCCGACGGCGTGGGCGACACCGCTGCCGCCGCTGAAGCCGCCTGGGCCGCCGCCCGCGCCGCCGCGCTGCTGGTCGACCCGGTCGCCGCCGTCCTGGCGGCCAGGGACGCGCTGCAGGTGCACTCCGGCGACGCCGTGATCGCGGTCGCGGTGGCCCGCCCCGGCGGCGGCTTCGACGTCGCGTGGGCGGGCGACGCACGCGCGTACGCGTCCGACGGCTCGGACCTCGTGCAACTCACGACCGACCACACGGTCGCCGAGTACCTCCGCTCACGCGGGATCGTGGCCCAGCCGCGCATGGAGCACGTCGTCACGAACACGGTGCGCCTCGCGACTGTCGAGACCATCGGCCGTGCGTCCACGCGTGCCGGTTGCGTTGCCCTCGTGTCAGACGGCGTCTACGGCCCGTTGGGACACGACGGCATCGAGGCGATCATGTCCGGCCACGCCACAGCACAGCGTTTGGTGCGTGCGGCCATGTACGCGCACGGCACCGACAACGCGACAGCCCTCGTGGTCAGCTGACCTTCTTGCCCTTGCCGCGCTTCTTCTTGCTCGCCTCGACGCTGCGCTGCAGGGCCTCCATGAGGTCCACGACCCCGGTCGCCTCCGCGGGCTCGTCCTCGACCTTGACCTTGCTGCCCTTCTGCTTGGCCTTGATCAGCTCGTTCACGCGCTCGGTGTAGGTGTCGCGGTAGTCCTTCGGCCGCCAGTCGTCGGCCATCGACTCGACCAGCGACACCGCCATGTCGAGCTCCTTGCCGCGCGGCGCCCGCCCCTCCGGTGTCACGTCCAGCACGTCCTGGGGCTTGCGGATCTCGTCGGCGAAGAACAGCGTGTGCACGGCGAGGACGCCCTTGTCCTCGGTGAGCGCCGTCAAGTACTGCTTGCCGCGCATGACGAACAGGGCGATGCCGGCCCGGTTCGTCTTCTTCATCGCCTGGGCCAGCAGGAGGTACGGGCGGGAGAACTCGGGCTTCCTCGGCCCCAGCCAGTACGTCTTCTGGAAGTGCACCGGGTCGATCTCGCCGATGTCGACGAACGCCTCGATGTCGAGCGTCCGGCTGCGGCCCGGCGCGATCTCGTCCAGCTCCTCGGGCTCCACGATCACGTACTCGCCGTTGTCGACCTCGTGGCCCTTGACGATCTTGTCGTAGGGGACCTCGCGACCGGTGCGCTCGTTGACGCGCTTGTAGCGGATGCGGTCGGAGGTGCCGCGCTGGAACTGGTTGAAGTGCACGGTGTGGTCCTCGGTGGCGCTGTACAGCTCCACCGGGATGGTCACCAGCCCGAAACTGATCGAACCGCTCCAGATCGCCCTCGCCATGCAGGACACGTACCCCGTTCGGCGCAACCGCAAACGGCGGGTACGGTCGCGGCGTGAGAGTCGTCGTGCTGTCCGACACCCACGCGCCGCGCTTCTGGAAGCGGTGCCCACCGGCCGTGGCCGAGCACCTGCGGTCGGCGGACCTGATCCTGCACGGCGGAGACGTCTGCGTGGCCCCCGTGCTGGACGAGCTGGCGCAGTACGCGCCCGTCATCGCCGTGTGCGGCAACAACGACGGGCCCGACGTGGTCGCGTGGGGCGCACCGGAGGTCGTCGAGTCCGAGATCGAGGGGCTGCCGTTCGCGATGATCCACGACAGCGGCCAGAAGACCGGTCGCATGACGAGGATGCGCCGCCGGTTCCCGGACGCGCGGCTGATCGTGTTCGGCCACTCGCACATCCCGTGGGACGAGCAGGAGGACGGGGTGCGGGTGTTCAACCCCGGCTCGCCCACCGACAAGCGCCGTCAGCCGCAGGGCACGCTCGGGTTGCTCGACGTGGCCGACGGCGAGGTGCTCGACGCGCGCATCGTGCCCGTCACCTGAGCCCATTCCGCGAGCCTGGGGCCCAGCAGCTCGTAGACCCGCGGGTCGAAGCCCATGCCCGTGTGCGTGCTGTGCACCTCGACGCACTCGGCGCTCGGGTCCTGGCACAGCTGCCACGGCACGACGCCGTCCGAGCGCGAGAAGATCGAGATCGCGGGCATCCGCAGCGGTTCGGTGAGGTCCTTGACGTGCTCGTCGTAGCAGGGGCCGCGCAGGCAGTCGACGTCGAGCAGGCCCGGCACGCCCGCGGCGGCGAGACGGGTGAGGAAGTGGGCTATGCGCATGACGTTCGGGTGCGCGCCCATCGGGTCGAGCACGGGACTGCCCATCATCACCAGGCCGCACACCAGGTCGGGGCGCCGGGCGGCGGCGAGACGGGCAACGCCGCCGCCACGGCTCTGGCCGAGCAGCACCACCGGACGACCGGTGCGCTCGGCGAGTTCTCCGGTGTTGCGCAGGAGCTTCACCAGCAGGTCACCCGTGCAGCCCACGGTGAACCCGACTCCGGCGCTGGCCGTCACGAAGCCGCGTGCGCGCAGCCACCGGGCGGCCGGCAGCAGGCTCACGTCGCCCGCTCCGAAGCCGGGCGCGAGGACCACACCGAGGCCCCTGCCCATGCCGGGATCGGCGTTCCGCCACACGGGGTGCCGCAGCAACCGCGGCACGGTCCACAGCGCACTCACGCTGCTTTCCCGTGCGGCCGAACGCAATCCGTCGAACATGCCATCGGGTTGCCGGGTGTCCTCCGGTTAAACCCGCGTCAGGTCACCACCACGCTCTGGAGCGACGCGTGCCCCGGCCGCCACCCGGTCGACACCGCCACGTACCGGCCGGTCGGCGTGGAACCGTAGGTGCTGCCGTCCGGGCTGTAGGTGACGGTGTGCGGCGGTGGCCGGCCGTGCGTCCACTTGAGACTCACATCGGCGATGTCGTGCGCGGCACCGAGGTCGACGACCATGCGGCCGTCGTGACCCGGTGTCCACGCGGTGCGCGGGGAGCCGTCCACCGCGGCCGCCGGGTCGCTCATCCCGGGTGGCAGGACGGAGTTCGGGAACGTGACGCGGCCCAGCGCGAGGTCGTTGATCGGGAACGGCGTGGCCGGCGGCATGGTCACGGTGCGTTCGGCCCTGGCCAGCACGACCGGGAGCGACCGGCCGTCGCGGTGGGTCAGCACGAACGCGGCCGGACCACCGCGGAAGGTGACGCGCTGCGCGTCGTGGACGACGGCGGTGATGCCCGGCGGGATGCCCTTCGCGGTGAACCACGGTGCTTCGACGCGGGCGGTCGCGGCGGGCAGGGACAGCGCGTACTCGGTGCCGTCACGGGTGGTGACCTGCGTGCCGCGGTAGAGACGGCTCCCGCGCAGGCGGACGGGTCCGGTGACGTCGTCGGCGGACAGGTTGAACAGGCTCAGGAACCCGTCCGCGGTGCTCGCTCGGACGTGGGGAGGGCAGTCCGGTGCCGGTTCCGCCGCGATCCTGCGCAGGTCGGCCCGCACGTACCCCTCGACGAGCCCGGCCGGCACGGTGATCGTGTCGCCCTGCACGGTGAACGGCTCGGCGGACCGCGAGACGAACCCCGCGCGGCCGTCGACGTCGAGCCAGCCCGGTGTGCTGAGGTCCGGACGCGGGTAGGCGGCCGCCGTCGTCCACGTCGTGCCGTCCGCCGAGGTCTCGATCCGGTAGGCGCCCGCGGCCGCTGTCTCCCAGCGCAGACGCACGCGCTGCACGGTCGTGGCGGTGCCGAGGTCGACGGCGATCCAGCTGTCCGCGCGGCCGCGTTCGGCACGGGCGACCGCCCAGCGCGTGGCCGGATCACCGTCCGTGGCCTTGCCGGGTTCGTAACCGGGGTCGAACGACGACGCCGTGGTCGCCACGGGCTTCGTCCCGGTCTCGAAGTCGAACAGCGAGTACCCGTACGTCGCGTGCGGCGTGACACCGACCATGCGGACGTGCCGGGCCGTCGTCGCGGGGAACGTGATCTCGTCGACCCGGAAGCCTTCACGCGCCTGGACCGTGACGCGGCCGGCCGATCCCGTGTACGTGCGGGATCCCGTGAGTCCGGGCATCCCGGCCATCGCGAGGTTGTGCACGTCGACCCGGCCGGGACGGGGGAGCGCGCACACGACCGTGCCGGTGGGCAGGGTGGCGGTGCCGGCGAACCCGTCCGCGAACCGCAGCAGGCTCGCCGTGGCGTCGAAACCGTCCCGGACCTGCTGGTAGGCCACGGTGTTGCGGCCGAGCACGGGGAGCGGCGGCAACAGCATCGGGGTCGATCCGCTGATCTTGAACAGCCAGTCGTCGTGCGCGGGCTGCCACGCGAGCTTCGTGAAGCCCGGCTTCGTCACCGTGCCCGCCCAGGCGGCCGCGGACTGGTGGGTCAGCAGGCCCGGATCGGCGCCGTGGTCGATCGTGATCGCGGCACGGCTGAAGAACTCCTGCTCCGGCACGGGTGTCGCGGGCGGGCGCAGCTCGTGCAGCAGGTAGCTGATCGCCAGTTCCGCGCGGGCCTCCGGCTCGTACTTGGCCTCACCGGAGAACTTCGCGAGCCGGTGGACCGGCGGGTGCGCCTGGTAGGCGAGCAGCCGGGACGCGAGCGCGGCCTCGGCGCGGGCGGCCATCGGGTCCTGCAGGACGGTGGAGCGGAAGGCGAGCGGGATGACGTCACGGCCGTAGAGGTGCTCGCGGTCGTTCACCATCGGCATCAACGGCTCGCCGGCGTCGCTCATCGTGGCGAGGATGGTGCGCCACAACAGCTCCCCGTTGGGCTGCTGGGTGAGCACCTCGGGCAGCGGCCGTCCGGCGAGCAGGAAGTGCACGGCGTTGCGACCGGAGGTGCGCCAGAGTTCCTCCTGGTAGTGCGGGCCGAACGAGCCGTGGTTCTCGACGATGAACGTGTCGTGCAGGTTCGTGGCCGTGTTGGCCGAGATCGGCACGCCGTCCACAGTGGAGGGATTGGCGAGGTCGGCGGCGGGCAGGCCCGCCTCGTTGCGGCTCCAGCGGCCGAACGCCTCGCGCCAGCCCGGTCCGTCGCCGTGCCAGGCCAGTCCGGGCGCGAGCGCCTGCGCGTAGACGCCCATCTCCTCCAGCTTGGTGTCACCGCGGTGGCCGCCGGTGAGACCGTTCGGGGTCCAGCTGCCCGAGCGCGGGTCGTTCGCCGTGCCGAGGGACGTCGTGTACTCGGCCTGGCCGCGCGCGATCGCCTCGACGTTCGCGCGGGTCCGCGCGTCCAGGTCGGGCCAGAGCAGGCGGGCGGCCAGCACGAAGTAGGACTGGAACGTGGTGTCCCAGAACAACGTCTTGCCCCACTCCGTGCCGCCCGCCAGCACGTTGCTCGCCGCGAAGTGCTTGATCGTGGCGAGGGTGTGCTCCTTCAGCGCGTCCTTCTCGACTCCTGCGAGGGAGGCGTCGTAGCCGCCTCTCGTGAGAAGGACGGCGTTGCCGAGCACGACCGCGAAGCCGAAGTCCGTGCGCCGGTACCGTCCGGCTGTCGCGTCGTACTGCGTCTCGGCCCACCTCGTGTGCCTGAGCAACACCTCGTAGTAGGTGTCCTTCAGTTGTGCCACCGACACTTTCGGCGCGAGGGCGAGCACACCGGTGGCGGCCAGGAACGTCCTGCGGTTGATCAGCATGTCAGCGCGGCCTCCGCCCAGTCGGCGTGGTCGAAGTTGCGGCCGTCGCCGCCGTCGGTGACGCGGAGGCTGAGCATCCGGACGTCCGCGACGTCGACGTCGATCGGCACCGCCGCGCCCTTGGTCCGGACGACACCGCTGTCGTACAACGGTTTTTCGTCACCGAACACCTGGAACACGACCGAGCCCGTCTCGGTGGTCTCGTCGTCGAGGCCGATCTTCGCGCTGAACCGCTCGCAGCCCCTGCCGAGGTAGACCGAGATCTCGGACGGCGCGTGCGTGCCGAGGCCCTTGGCGTAGGTGGTGCCGCCGATGGACAGCGCCTGGCCGTCACCGCCGGTGTTCTCGCCGTTGGACCTGTCCCGCTCGACCGGGCCCCAGCCGTTGGTCTCGCTCATGAACGGCAGGTCGCTGACCTGTGCGCCGTTCGACGGCGTGGGAGGGGGCACGAACGCCTTGACCGCCTGCTCGACGTGCACGTCACCGAAGGTGGCGACGACCGGCACGTCCACCGGGCCGACCTTCCCGCCCGCGGTGAGCCGCCAGCGGCCGTTGATCGACTCGCCCGGCGCGAGCCTGGTGCGGGTGATCGCCGGACCCGTGGCGGACCAGCCCTCGGGTGCGGTCGCCGTCAGCCGGACGTCGCGGATCTCCTTGTCGCCGTTGGTGAACGTGCCGGTGACCTCGATGCTCGAACCCGCCGGGGTGTCGGTCGTCCCGGTCGGCGTGACGGTCAGCGTGGTCTTCGGGACCTGGCGGACCGGCTGGTCGCACGTCTGCAGACCCGGCCGGTAGCGGCAGATCAGTGTGGCGAAGCCGCCGTTGCGCCCGGCCGGCACCGCGAGGGTGTCGGTGTTGCGCAGCACCTGCCGGTCGCGGACGACGTCGGCCCTGGTGGCGGGGTCGCGGACGGTCTCGACCAGCCACTGCCCGCCGCCGAGGAAGCCCAGCGGTGCCTGGAGAGTGCGCTCCTGGGTCGCGATGCCACCGACGAACCACCGGTCGCCGTTGCGGCGCGCGACCACGGCGTGCGAGTCGGGGTCGCCGTCGAGCAGGCGGGTCTCGTCCCACACCGTCGGGAGCTGGTTCAGGTAGCGCAACGCCTGCGGGTGCCGTTCGTAGGCCTCGGGTTTGTCGGCGAAGTGCGTCCAGCCCGACTCGTACACGACCGGCAGCGCCACCTCGTGCGCGATCGACGCCTCCTTCGTGCCGACCTCGAGCGACACGGGCGTGTAGTCCATGGAGCCGGCGACGTTGCGGGTGAAGAACTGCACGGGGTTGTTGGCGGCGGGCGGGTAGTTCTCGGCGCCGCGCACCGCCTCCATCGTGAGCACGTGCGGCCAGGTGCGTGCGAGGCCGTGCGGGATCGTGGAACCGTGGAAGTTGACCATCAGCTTCAGGTCGGCCGTCTTCTGCAACACCGCGTCGTACCAGCGGTAGCGGTCCTGCGAGTCGGACTCCATGAAGTCGAGCTTCACGCCCTTGGCGCCCCACTGCTTCACCCTGGGCAGCACGGTGTCGCGCTCTTGCTGCGTGTCGAGGTCGGTCCAGTGCATCCACAGCAGGATCTCCACGCCCTGCGCGCGGGCGTACCGGATGAGCTCGGGCACCCAGGCGGCGCTCCAGCCCTCGTCGACCAGCGAGTACTGCCAGCCGTTGCGGGCCGCGAAGTCGACGTACTGCTTCTGCCGCGCGAAGTCGCTCGGGCTGGAGTGCTCGCTCAGCCACGACCACGCGACCTTGCCGGGCCTGATCCAGCTCGTGTCGGTGAACTTCGCCGGGCTCGCCAGGTCGTCCACGAGCGTGGAGGTGCTGACGGTGGCGAGGTCACCGACGATCGCGGTGCGCCACGGCGTCGTACCGGTCGACGCCACCTGCGGGTCGGCGAGGACGACGCGGAAACCGTCGCCTTCCCGGCGCAACCGGCTGCCCGCGTACCGGCCGTCCACATCGGACTCGGTGAGCAACGCGAAGTCCTGGCCGGTCTGGAAGAGCGACGGGTAGCCGAAGTCGCCGGTGGCCTCCCCGGCGGTCGTGCGCACGCGGTTGGCCTCGTACCAGGCGTTGTAGGGCAGCAGCCACGCCTTCGCGTCGGCGGGGACGCGGAAGGTGGACGCCTCGCCGGTGACGGTCGCGGGTCCGGGCAACACGTACCGGTAGGCGACGCCGTCCGCCGAGACGCGCACGACCAGGTCGAAGCCGCCCGAGGCGGTGCGGAACCCGAACCTGGTCTCCGTCATCCGGGCCGAGCGCTGCAGCCGCTTGCCCGTCGTCATCGTGTAGCGCTCGTGGACAACGCGGTCAGCGCGCCCGGTGAACTGCAGGTCCTTGGTGAGGTCCGCGGTGCTCGTCGTGAGGCCGAGCGCGGCGGGGTGGAGCACCGTTCTGCCTTGGCGGTGGACGGCGAGTGTGAGGTTTCCGCTGCTCAAAGCCAGTTCCGCGGTGACCTGGCCTGGACCTCGGACGGTCCAGCCGGCCGGTGCGGCGACGGCGGGCGCGGCGGGCAACAGCAGGGCGAGCACGAGGACGAGCAGTCGTGACATCGTTGTCAGCTCCCGGGGTGAGACCGCTCCCATCGTGTGGAGGCGGTCCACACCCGGTCAAGTGGCTGATAGTTATCAGTCCTCTTGCGGACAGGCTTTTCACATGACGACGATCTCGATCTCCTTGCCGAGCTTCGCGCCACCGAGCAGGTCCAGGTCGTCACCGCTCCAGAAGCGGCCCGGGTCGTACCAGTTGGGCCGGCGCTTCGGCAGCAGCCCCATCTCCTCGTACGTGACGGCCACGATCTCCGCGCAGAACGCGCTCTCGATCGTCGCGTCGGACCTGCCGCCCACCGGAACCCGGCCGCGGATCCACCGCGAGGCGAGCTTGGCCGTCGAGGGGAACGGAGTGCCGTCGAGCCGCGCCACCGTGCGCAGCGCCGCGTCCTCCATCTCGCGCGTCACCTCGAAGTCGAGCTGCCGCAACCACGCCCGCTGCCCGTACTTGTCGTGCCACGTCACCACGGCGTCGCGCAGGTCGTGCAACTGCGCACCGCGCTGGTGCGTGCCGCTCCACATGTCCTTGAGGGACTTGCCGAGCTCGGCGTGCCACATCAGCGGCGGCAGGTCGTCGATGACGATCGCCATGCCGACGTGGTTGACGGGACTGTTCGTCATGGCCTGGATCGCCCGGTCGGCGGGGCTGCGCCCGCGGAACACCCACACGTCACCGGTGCGGGTCATCTCGACGGCTTGGTCCAGGGAGGTCGGCATGGCCCCGTACCCTATGCGCATGAAGCTCTGGAAGCTGCTCGGCATCGCCGCTTTCGCGGGTGTCGCGGCGAGCGGCGTGGTCGCCGCCCGCAACCAGCGCCGCCGCGCGGCCTACACGCCGGACGAGATCAGGGAGCGGTTGCACGCACGGCTGGCCGAGGCCTCGCGCCCGGAATGAGCAGGTAGGCCGCGCGTGGCTACGGCCTGAGGAGCGGGACCGCCGAGGCCTCAGTCCTCCGCGTCGCGGACCGCTGCAGATCTGGTAGGCGAGACCGGTGACCACACGCACGCCCTGGCAGCCCGACGCCTACCTCGCCCTCGCTCGTCGTGCCTGCTTCGTCTGCGAACCAGCGGTGGTGCACCGCGCCGGCCGTGCACTCACCGACCTGGTTCCCGCTGAACGCCTCTACGTCCTGTCCCTCGGCAGCCGGCAAGCCAACCGGCACGTCCACTGGCACCTCGCGCCCTACCGCCTGGTGTGCCGGACGACCAGCTGCAGACCGCCGTCTTCGATCCGGCACGAGGCCACCTCGACATCCCCCGCGCCCGGCACGCGGGACCGCCGAGGCCTCAGTCCTCCGCGTCGCGGACCACGAGCGCGATCTGCACCCGGTTCTCCACCGCCAGCTTGGCGAACAGGCTGCCGGTGTGCGCCTTCACCGTCGCGACGCTGATGTGCAGCCGTTCGGCGATCTCCGGGTTGCTCAGCCCGTCCGCGATGGCACGCGCGGTGTCGAGCTCGCGTTCGGTCAATGTGGACAGTTTCGCCCGCGCGGCGTCACGGCTCCCGCGGCGCGAGGCGGAGGACCGCGGCCCGGTGGCGGCGGCGATCACCCGTGCCGTGGCGGCAGGGGACAGCACCGGGTCGCCCTCGGCGACCGTGCGCACCGCGTCCACGATGCGCGCGGGTGGGGTGTCCTTGAAGACGAAGCCGAGTGCTCCGGCTTCCAGGGCGCCGAGCACCAGGTCGTCGGAGTCGAAGGTGGTCAGCATCAGCACCTTGGGCGGTGACGGGCGCGCGAGCAGTTCCCTGGTGGCGCTGATGCCGTCGCGGCCGGGCATGCGCACGTCCATCAGCACCACGTCCGGGCGTTGCTGGTCGACCGCGGCGAGCGCGGACTCGCCGTCGGCGGCCTCCGCGACCACGGTCAGGTCCGGCTCACCGTCGAGGAGCAGCCGCAGTGCCATCCGCACCAGCTGGTCGTCGTCGACGACGACCACCCGCGTCGGTTCGCGCTCGTCCACTCAACCTCTTCCCGTCCGGTGCGGCCAGGGTAGCCGCGCGGCGAGCAGGTAGCCGCCGCCGGGCGCCGGGTGGTGGTCCAGCGTTCCTCCGGCGAGGGTGACGCGTTCGGTGAGTCCCGGCAGCCCGAATCCGGAGGACGGCGGCCGGGGCCCGGTCTCGGTGGCGGGTGAGTTGCGGACGCTCACGCGCAGTTCGTCGCCGGCCGTTCCCTCCAGGGTGACCCGCACCTCGGCGCCGGGGGAGTGTTTGGCGGCGTTGGTCAGTCCTTCTTGGACGACGCGGTAGCCGGTTCGCCCGATGAGCTCGGGTGGTTCGCCGGTCACGTCGTTCACCAGCGTGACCTCGAGCCCGGAGGCGCGGGAGTCGGCGATCAGGCCGGGCAGGCGGTCGAGCGAGGGCTGGGGTGGTTCCGGGCGCTCCGGATCGCCGTGGAGCACACCGAGCACGTCGCGCAGTTCCTGCAGTGCGAGCTGGGAGCCGTCGGCGATCCCGCGGACCAGCAGGCGGGTGTCCTCGGCCGTCAGGTCGGCGCGGTGGTCCAGCACGCCGGCCTGCATGGCCACCAGGGAGATCCGGTGTGCCAGCACGTCGTGCATCTCCCGGGCGATCCGGTTCCGCTCCTGGGCGCGGGCCTGCGCGGCTCGCGCGTGCTGTTCCCGTTCCGCGCTTTCGGCTCGTTCCAGCAGGGAACGCGCTTCGGCCCGCCCGGCCCCGACGGCCACGCCGATGGCCACCGCGGTCCCCGCGCACAGCAGGGGAAAGGTGAGCTCGAGCCACATCGAGACCGGTGCGACGTCGATCGGGTAGATGCGCCCGAGCACCTGCGAGGCGGTCATGAAGGCGAGTACGACCACACCGATCTCGACCGGGCGGCGCCGGGTCGAGAGCGAGCACAGGGCGAGCAGCGCCGCGCCGGCGGCCAGCGTCGACGCGCTGGAAGCGACCGTGACCACCAGGGCCACCGCGAGCGGGAAGCGTTGCCGCCACAGCAGCAGGACCAGACAGGCGAGCGCGACCAGCGGATCACCGGTGACCAGCCAGGAACACGTGTCCGCGGCGCACCCCGGCGGTACGAGCACCGCGGTGGCGAACCAGAAGGGGACTCCCAGCAGCGCGGCCACCACCAGCCGCCACGCGTGCCCCCACCACCTCGCAGGATCCGTTCTCACCCGGTCATTGTCGCGAAGGGCCGGGGGCGTCGCAGGAGCCCCAGGTCCAGTCCACTCCCCGACCTGGGTCGTACCGGCGCACTCGACCTGGGGCCACTGCGGTCGAGCCGCGGGACCGATGTGGTCGCGGTGCGGAGTGGACAGAGTGGGTTCCAGCCGGGCACGTACCCGCACGCTTCGACTGGAGGACAACACGATGCGCAGGACCTTGCCGGTCGCCCTCGTCGTGACCGCCCTGCTGACCACCGCCGTTCCCGCCGGCTCCGCGGCGGCGCGGACCCTGGCGTGGGGACCCTGCCCCGAGGGGGTCGCCGCACCGCGGCTCGAGTGCTCGACCCTCGAAGTGCCGCTCGACCACCGCGATCCCGGCGGCGAGCGGATCGAGATCGCGATCTCCCGGCTGGCCGCCGAGAACCCGGCCCAGCGACGCGGTGTGCTGCTGACGAACCCCGGCGGCCCCGGCGGTGGAGGACTCGGGTATCCCGCTCTGCTCGCCGGTTCCGGCCTGCCCCGAGAGGTGCTGGACTCCTACGACGTCATCGGGTTCGACCCGCGCGGCGTCGGACGCAGCACACCGGTGACCTGCGAACTGACCCCGCAGCAGCAGGCACGAGGTGCTTTCGCGTCCTACGCGCACACCTCGGCCGACGTCGTCCGCGAAGCCGGCTACGCGCGTTCCATCGCCGAGCAGTGCGCCACCTCGCCGACGGCGAAGATGCTGCCGCACACCACCACCGCGAACACCGCCCGCGACATGGACCTGATCCGGAAGGCCCTGGGGGAGAGAAAGATCTCCTTCCTGGGCGCCTCCTACGGCACCTACCTCGGCGCCGTGTACGCGACGATGTTCCCCGACCGCGGCGATCGGATCGTGCTCGACAGCAACCTGGGGCCTGGCGGGTACGACGTCACGGCCATGCGCAGGTTCGCCCAGGGGCTCGAGGACCGGTTCCCGGACTTCGCCGCCTACGCCGCGGCGCACCCCGAGCACGGCCTGGGCACGACCCCGGACCAGGTGACCGCCAAGTACTTCGACCTGGCGAAGCGGCTCGACGCCCAGCCGGTCCAGGGCGTGGACGGTCTGACCTTCCGCGGGATCACCTTCGAGTACCTCTACAGCGACGCCGCCCTGCCCGCGCTGGCCAAGACCTGGCGGGCGATCGACACGAACCAGCCCGTGCCCCTGCTTCCGGCGATTGACCGCGACAACTCCATGTCGGCCCGCCTGCACGTGATCTGCGGTGACTCGCGGTGGCCGGACTCGGTCCGCGACTACCAGCGCGCGGTCGCCGCCGACCGGGTGAAGTACCCGATGCTCGGCGCGGTCACGGCCAACATCGGCCCGTGCGCGTTCTGGCCGGACCGGCGCACCGAGCCGCCGGTGCGCATCGGGGACCGCGGTCCGTCGAACGTGCTGCTGCTGCAGAACGAACGCGACCCGGGCACGCCGTTGTCCGGTGCCCAGGACCTGCGGCGGGCGCTCGGGAAGCGGGCCACCCTGGTGACCGCCGACGCGGGCGGCCACGGCCTCTACCCGTGGGGCGGCAACCAGTGCGCCGAGGACGCGGCGACGAAGTTCCTGACCACCGGGCAACGCCCGGCCCAGGACCTCGCCTGCGCCGCGGAACCGGGCCGGTGACCGTCGTGTTCGAGGAGATGCGCAAACGCCGGGCCGCCCGGCGCGTCAAACCCGGCGACGGGCACCCGCTGCCGCGGTTCCGCTGGTGGCAGCTGTTCGGCCGCTCGCTGTTCTACCTCGACCTGACCGACGCCGTCTACGCGGTCGACGTCCGGCACAACCGCATCGACGCCGAGGGGTACACCAACGCCGACCTGTACGTCGACGGCAGGCACCACGCCCGGTCCCGGCTCCCGGCCGCGTTCCCCGTCCCGGGCGGCAAGATCGAGGTGAAGGTGAGCGCTTTCGGGCTCAAGCGGTGCCACTACGTCACCGCCGGAGGGACCGAGCGGCGGCTCCGGCCGGACCGGTTCTCGGCAGAGGGCCGCAGGGAGCACCTGGACCGCGTCCACCCGGCGCTCAGCCGCGGGATCAGCGTCGTCTCGACGACCGTGCTCCTCGTGTCACTGGCGTTCCTGGTCATGCAACTGCTCGAGAAGCTGACCCAGCCCGCACCGATCGCGGCGCAGATCGGCACCTTCGTGTCACCGGTCGACCTGCCGGTGTGGCTCAACATCGCCTTGGGCGTGGCGGCCGCGCTGGCGAGCACGGAACGGGCGTGGAGGCTGCGCTTCAACTGGCTGCTCGACGGCGGGGCTGGGTAGTTCGACTCGTATTACACCGTCCAGCCGGTACAATAAATGCGTGACCCCTGGTGAGGCCCTCGCGGCGACGAAGACGTCCACGCCGTATCGGCGCAGGTGGGCGGCGTTGGTGGTGCTGGTCGGCTCGATGCTGCTGCTGGCCGTCGACGGCACGGTGCTCTACCTGGCCGTGCCGTCGCTGACCGCGGACCTGGCCCCGAGCTCGACGCAGGTCCTGTGGATCGGCGACGTCTACGCGCTGGCGCTGGCGGGCCTGCTGGTGACCACGGGCACGCTCGCCGACCGGCTCGGGCGCAAGCGCGTGCTGCTGGCGGGCACCGCGGCGTTCGGCGCGGCGTCGGCGCTGGCGGCGTTCGCACCGAACGCGGAGATGCTGATCGCGGCACGGCTGCTGCTCGGTGTGGCCGGGGCGACGATCATGCCGTCCACGCTGTCGATCATCCGCACCATGTTCCCCGACCAGCGTGAACGCACCAGGGCGATCGCGATCTGGTCGGCGGCCTCGGCCGGGGGGATGGCGCTGGGGCCGCTGGTCGGCGGGCTGCTGCTGGAGCACTTCTGGTGGGGCTCGGTGTTCCTGATCAACGTGCCGGTGGTGCTGGTGTTCCTGGTGGCGGGCGCGGTCCTGCTGCCGGAGTCGCGCAACCCGCGACCCGGCCGGTTCGACCTGCTGTCCGCCGCGATGTCGATGGCGGCCGTCGTGCCGCTGGTCTACGCGGTCAAGCACGCCATCGGTGTCGGCGTGGACCTCCAGTCGGTGCTCGCCGCGGTGGTGGGGGTGACGGCGGGTGTGCTGTTCGTCCGCCGTCAGCGCCGGCTGGAGACGCCGCTGATCGACGTGGAGCTGTTCACCAACAAGGCGTTCAGCGGGGCGGTGCTGGCCAACTTCGTCGCGATCTTCGCGTTGATGGGCGTGTTGTTCTTCTTCTCGCAGTACCTGCAGCTCGTGCGCGGCCTGCGCCCGCTGGCCGCCGGACTGGTCGAGCTGCCCACGACCGTCGCGTCCGTCCTGGCCGTCGCCGTGATCGGGCTGCTCGTGGCACGCCTGGGCACCGGTCGCGCCGTGGCGGTGGGGTTGTTGCTCGGCGCGCTGGGCCTGGTGCTCGTCGCCGTCGCCGAGAACGCCGATCACGTCCTGTGGCTGGCGGCGGCCCTGCTTCCGCTGGGGCTGGGCATCGGCGTGGCGATGACGCTCACCACCGACGCCGTGGTCTCCGCGGTGCCGTCCGAACGCGCCGGTGCCGCCTCGGCCATCTCGGAGACGGCCTTCGAGTTCGGCGGGGCGCTCGGCATCGCGCTGCTCGGCTCGACGGTGACCCTGGTCTACCGGGCGTCGCTGGACCTGCCCGCCGACCTGCCCGGTCCCGCTCGCGCCGCCGTGCAGGACTCGCTGGCGACCGCGGTCAACACCGCCGGCCCCGGTGTCGTCGAGGCGGCGCGGGAGGCGTTCACGACCGCCATGCAGGTCACGTCCGTCGCCGCCGCCGCGATCACCGTGATCGCCGCCCTCATCGCCTGGTACACCATCCCCTCCGGTAGGAAGAACGGCACCACCACGACCCCGACCGAGGAGTAGTCCATGCCGCGTGTAGCCGGGCGCACCCCCGAGGACACCCGCCGCGCGCTGCTGGACGCCGCGGGCGCGTGCATCCGCGCCCGCGGCACCTCCGCCACGCTCGACCACATCGCCAGGGACGCGGGCGTGTCCAAGGGCGGCCTCCTGCACCACTTCGCCACCAAGGACGACCTGGTGCGGGCCCTCGCCCAGGACCTGTTCGACCGGTTCCGCGCCGACGTCATCGCCGCCGTGGACCCCGACGACACCGCGCCGGGGCGTCTCACCCGCGCCTACATCCGGGTGAGCGCCGCGTTCTCCCGCGACCCCGGCATGTTCCGCGACCTCGTCCCCCTGCTCAGCCACCTGGTGACCATCCCGGAGATCATCGACCTCGCCCGCGAGGACACCCTGCGCTGGCACGACGACCTCGCCGCCGACGGCCTCCCGCCCCACGTCACCGCGCTGATCACGGCCGCGGCCGACGGCATCAGCGCCGTGCCCACCTGGCACCACCACCCGGACCGGCAGCCGCTCACCGACCTGGAAGCCCTCCTGGTCGGCCTCACCGCCCCCGGCCCCGCCTGGGACCACCTCGCCCCGCGGTAGCCGCTCGTCCGGGGTTGTCCACCGATCGTTGTCAATCCGTGCGACCCCGACACCGGACAACGAAGTCTGCGTACCTTCGGAAGCGATGGCACTCCGGGGGGAAGCACATGCCGATCGTGATGTCCGAACCCGCGCCCGAAGGACGCGGCCTGACGATTCTCTTCGAGCTGGAAGACCTGGCGCGCACGCGATTCGCGGCGGCTCCGCTGCCGATGTACGAGCTGGTCTTCACCGTGCACGGCGGCAAGTGGGACCGGCTGCTGCTGCCGCGGATCCGCCCGCTCGCCGAACTGGTCAGGCCCGGCCGCTTCATCCCCGACTTCTTCAATTCCGCGCGGCCCGACTTCGAGGACGCCGTCCGCCAGGTGCTCGAGGTGCCGTCCGCGCGGGTGCGCGACCAGATCGCGAGCATGCTCGGCACGACGTCGCCGTGGCTGCGGTCGTTCGCGGCCGGCACCCCGTCCTCCCGAGCTGATCTGCGCGCGGCGTTGCACGACGGCTTCCGCGACCTGCTCGGCCCGAACTGGTCGCCGACGCGCCAGGCGTTCGACGCGGAGGTGCGGCTGCGGTCGTCCCAGGCGGCGACGCGCGGCCTGGGCGACCTGCTCGGCAGGCTGCACCCGTCGATCTCGTGGACCTCACCAGCCCTGCACGTCGAACTGGGCTGGGACACCGAGGTCTCGTTGCGCGGCACCGGAATGCTCCTCGTGCCGGTGCTCAACGGCCTGACCCGTCCCGCCGTGTCGATGTTCGCCGAACCGCAGCCGCTGCTCTTCTACCCGGTCACCACGCCCCAGCCCGGCGGCGCCAGCCTCGAACTGGCCCTCGGCCGCACCAGGACGCTGGTGCTGCGCGCCCTCACGTCCGAACGCACCACCACCGAACTCGCCAAGCACGTGGGCATCAGCCTGCCCACTGCGTCACAACACGCGACCGCCCTGCGCACAGCGGGCTTCGTCTCGACCCACCGCAACGGCAGGTCGGTCCGCCACCGCCTGACCCGGCGCGGCTGGGAACTGCTCAACTAGGGAGGCCCGCATGACCGCACTGCCGCGGTACCGCACCGACCCGAGCCCCTCCGCGCTGGCCGCCCGCCTGCGCGCCCTGCACACCGCCGGCGTCCCCGTCGCCTGCCACGTCTACGCCGGACTGTCCGCCCCTTCCGCCTCGTCGGCGTTGCACGCCCGCATCACCCACGCGATGGCGGCGGCGTTCGTGACAGGTGCCGACGTCCCGCGCTTCGAGCCACCACCCTCCGCCCACCTGCGCCTGCTCACCGCCGCGAGCCGGGGCCGCCTCGACGTCGGCGGCCCCGACATGACGACGTTCCCCGTCGACCTCGCCTCCGAACTCTGGTGGCGGGTCCACGAACGCGCCCTGGGCGCCGCCGACCGCCGAGCCGCCTGCGACCTGTTGCTGCGCCTGGGATATCCCCACCGCGCGGCCGCCGCGATCGGCCTGACCGTGATCGACCCGCGCAAGCACGTGCTCTCCCCGGACCTCGCCCTCGAACAACTCGCCGTCCTCCGCTGCCACCTCCCGTCCTCCGCCGTGGAGGCGATGGCGTTGCGCGGCGCGAGGTCCGGGTTGCCGGCTTCCACACGCCGCGACCTGGCGCTGTTCGTGGTCTTCCGCTCCGCTGCGCGCGGTGTCGACTCGACCTCCCTGCAGGCCGCCGCCGCACTGGCCGTGAAGGCCTCTTCGGAGTTGCCGCAGAACGGCTTCGCCGGGTTGTTGCACCGGGCGCGCCTGCACCGGGCGATCGCGGCGGTTCCGTTCGTGCGCCGCGACATCACCGAGACGCACCGCCTTTTGGGACGTGCGCTGGAATCGCTGAACGCGATCACGCCTGCCACGGAGATGGACCGGCTCGCCTGGGCCGACGAAGCCTATGCGCTGCACTGCTTCCTCGTGCGGACGCACCTGGCCGTGGGACTCGGGCAGCGCGCTTTGGGGTACGTCGCCGAGTTGGTCGAGCTCAGTCCTGGCGATGACAGGACGTGGGCGTTGCAGGGTGACGTGCTGGCCTCGTGCGGGTCGTTGGAGGAGGCGGTGGAGGCTTACGGGCGGGGTGTCGCGCTCGGTGGGTGGGGTGCGGCGCGGGCGGCCTATTTGCGGGGGTTCGTGTTGGAGCGGCTCGGGCGGGTGGGGGAGGCCGCGGAGGACTACGTGCTGTCGCAGCGGATCGACCCGACCTCGTCGGTGGTGGCGGGGAGGGGCGATCCCGCTCCGGTGGTGCAGGGGCAGGTGCAGCCGATGGCGGTGCAGTCGCCCGCGGGGCAGCCGAGCCCGGTGCAGCCGGGGCCAGGGCAGCCGAGGACGGGGCAGCCGAGGCTGGCGGCGCGGGGGCGGGCGCCGCAGCCTCTGGCACGCTGACGCTCCTGCGGCCTGCGCCAGCCTGTCCGCGCCAGCCTGTCCGCGCCAGGCTGTCCGCGCCAGGCTGCTCGCACCGGGCCTCCCGCGCCGGGCCTCCCGCGCCGGGATGCCCAAACCAGGCCTCCCGCACCAGGCCTTCCGCGCCAGGCTGCCCGCGCCGGGCCTCCCGCACCAGGCAGCCCTGCGGCGCGTCGGCCGTGCTTCCCCCCGCACCTCAGCACACTCCCACGCCCTGCACGCGCACGCACCCGCCCCCAGCACGTCCTCAGCGCGCGTCGGCCGTCACCAGCAGCCTCAGGTGCGCGGCCAGCCACGTCGCCGCCCCCGGGCCGTCGGCGAACGCCGTCACCTGAGCCGCCGCCGTGCGCAGGCCCGCGGTGTGCAGGTGCGTGCCGACCTCCCGCACACGGGCCAGCAGGCTGTCCGTCAGGTGGTCCAGCCCCCGGTGGGCGGCCTCGGCCAGCACCGTGAGCGCGCTGTCCACCGTCGCGCTCAGCGGGTCGGACTGCGTCGTGCCCGGCATCAGCGGTTGGGGTGTCGTGTCCGTCGCCATGTCCGGCACGACGACGCCCGCCGCGGTGTGGACCGCCAGCGGGTCGACGACCAACGTGCCCCGGTGGCGGCGGATGCTGCCGGTGATCGTCGTCGTATTCGCCCGCAGTGCCACTGTCAGCGCGTCCAGGGACTGCGGGGCGACGGCTCTGTGAGTGGCCTCCAGCAGGCACGTTGTGCCGTTGGGGGCGTGGAGGGTGGCGGTGAGGCGTTGTGCGGCCGGGTCGTAGGCGAGGTCGGTCACCTCGGCCACCCGGAGTGCGCGGACCAGTTCTGCCTCCACCCTCGCGCGGACCTGGCGTGGGGGCAGGCCGGCCAGGTGGGCGGCGGCCGCGTCGTAGTCGGTGACGACCAGGGCCTGTGGCAGGTGGTCCCAGGCCGTGCCCACCGGGGTGAGCGAGGTCTTGGCGACCCTGCTCGTCTTCAGGGTGACGGCCCGGCTCGCGCTGCGGGTCGCCGATTCGGAGACGACGTTCGACGCCGCCAAGCGGTGGCCGGTGCGCACGGGGGTGTCTCGCTGCACCAGGACCACGTCGCCCGAGGCGAAGTAGACGTCCACCGCGTTCTCCGCGCGCAGGCGGGCGCCCAGGGCGGTGAGCCTGACCCGCTTCAGGGGTGTCTCGGCGGGCTCGTCTGGGCCGAGGACCTCCGCACGCGGGCCCGTGGCCGTGGTGCGGGCGTGCAGTTCGGTGAGGAGGGCTGCGAACCGCTCCGCCTCGTAGTCCGCGCTGCGGCCGCGGTACGCGGAGAGTTGCGCGAGCAGGTCGGTGATCACGGCGGCGGGCCAGTGCAGGCGTTGCGCGGTCAGGTCGCGGTGCAGGCGCTGCCAGGCGACGTCGAGCACCTCGCTCGCGTTCGTGGCGCCGTCGAGCAGGAGCTGGTCGAGCAGGTCGGTGACGGCGGTCAGATCCGTTGCCGTGGTGGGAGAACCGCCGACGTCGACCGTGTCGGTGCCCTGGGCGTCGGCCTCGCGGAACGCCCACACGGCGAGCGCCGTCGCCTCGTCCTTGTTGACCGCGTCGGTGTGGACGTAGGACAGGTCGCCGGGCACGAGGAACGTGACCGTGCAGGTCGGCAGTTCCGCCTGCGCCGTCTGGTCCTGCGCGGTCGGGCGGCGGAGCTTCGCGCGGTAGCCGGCCTGGAACGCCCTGCGGGCGCGGCGCAGCGTGCGTTCCCCCATCAACGCCACCAGGTCGTCGTCCGTGACGGTGCCCGGCGACCACAGCTCGGCGGGGGCGCTCGTCTCCTGGGTGCGCTGGTAGGCCAGCACCACGGCGATGCGGTGCCGGCACACGCCCGTCGCGCCACAGCTGCACCGCGCCGCCTCGAGCGCCGTGCCCGGTGGCAGCGTCGTCGTGGTGCCGTCCGGGAACTTGCCCTGGACGGCACCGGCCGGATCGGTGTCGAGCGCCGGGACGACGCCCGCGTCGAGCTCCTTGACGGCACGTTTCACCAGACCGCGGTTGGCGAGCGCCGCGAGCGCGTCCGGGGTGAGTGCCAGCAGGTCGGGTCTGGTCACCTGAGTTTCTCCGCAACGAATTCCGCGAGCTGGCCCGGGGTCATGGCGCCGACGTGGGCGCCGACGTTCGCGAGGCGCTGGCCCAGAGCCCTGTCGTAGTCCGGGTTCGCCTCGTCGTCGAGCGCCGCGAGGCACAGCACGTGGGTGCCCTGCTCGCACAGGCCCTTGACCGTGCGGACCAGGCGCTCCTCGCTGCCGCCCTCGTAGAAGTCGCTGATGATCGCCACGATCGACCGGCGCGGGCTGTCCACGAGCTCCGCGCCGTACGCCACGGCCCTGGCGATGTCCGTGCCGCCGCCGAGCTGCACCTTCATCAGCAGCTCGACAGGGTCCGTCACGTCCGAGGTCAGGTCGACCACGTTGGTGTCGAACGCGACGAGGTGCGTCCGCAACCCCGGCAGGCCCCACAGGCAGGCCGCCGTGACGGCCGAGTGGATCACCGAGCTGGTCATCGACCCCGACTGGTCCACGAGCAGGACGACCTGCCACTGCTCCAGATGCCGCTTGGAGCGGGAGACGAACTTCGGGTGCTCGATCGCGAGCTTGCGCTCCTCGGGTTGGTAGCGCTGGAGGTTCGCCCTGATCGTGGAGCGGAAGTCGAAGTTGCGGGAGTTCTTGTGGATGCTCGGCCGCCGCGACTTCGTGCCGCTGAACGCCGTGCGCACCTCCGTCTTCAGCTTCTCCATCAACTGCCTCACGACCGCCTCGACGATCTTGCGCGCCATCGCGAGCACGGCCGGGTTCATCAGGTGCTTGGTTCGCAGCACCGCGCGCAGCAGTGCCGGATTCGGCTCGATCCGTTGCAGCACATCCGGATCGGTGACGATGTCGGTGATCTCGTAGCGCTCGACGGCGTCGCGTTCCAGCCGTTCGATCGTCTCCCTCGGGAAGAGGGTGTGGACCTCGTCCAGCCAGTCGACGGTCTGCAGCACCGAGTCCTCGTTGCCGCCGCTCTTGCGCACGCCGCGTTCGGCCAGCTCCGGATCACGTCCGTAGAGCCACTCCAGCGCCGCGTCCCTGCGAGCCGCGTCGCTCTGCAGGCCTCCGGTGCAGCGCGACGCCGGTTCACCGAGGATGAGCCGCCAGCGTTCCAGGTCCGTCATGCCAGGCCGCCCTTCACCAGCAACGCGTCCACGCGCTTCTCGATCGCCATCGCCTCCGCCACGGACACCGGGTCGGCGGTGAGCCGGGTGATGTTCTTCGCCGCGCCGCCCTCGACACCGCGGTGGGCGAGCACGGTGGCCGCGATCGTCTCCCTCTCCCTGGGCGGGAAGTAGCTGAACGCGAGCCGCAACGCGGGCAGCGCCACCAGGAACTCGTCGGAGTCCATCGCGCTGACCAGCTCGTCCAGCACGCCCACGAGGTCCGGGCTCGCCAGCACCTCCTCCCGCGCCACCGCGAACAACCCGGCGAGCCAGTCGCCGAGCGCCTCGATGGTGCGGACCTTGCGCACGTCCGGCTGAGAACCCAGTGCCCAGGCGAGACCGAGCGCCGCGCCGCGCAGGTCCGGTGGCGCCTGCACGTCGTTGCTCACCCGTGTCGCCACGCCCGTGACGTCCACGACGTCCAATGACAGCGCGGACTTCGCGTGCAGCACGGCGTCCCTGGTCGCCGCCATCGCCTTGAGCCGGTTCGGATCGGCCGGAGCCGGGCCGCCGTGCAGGCCCTCGACGAGCCACAGCACCCGCGCCGTGCCCGCGTCGATCACCGAGCCGAGCAGCGGGTCCTTCCTGGTGCCGAACACCCTGTCGTGCCGCCACAGGCCGAGCACGCCGCTCAGGACGGTGCCCAGCGCCGCCAGGTCGCCCGTCGCCTGCACGCCCTCGTTGAGCGACTTCTTGACCCTGCCGGACAACGCCGAGATCCCGCACAGGACCGCGTCGAACAGGATCCCGCCCAGTTCGTCGAGCTGGGCGTGCCGGGACCGGCGTTCCAGGGCCACCCCGGCCGCTTCCTCCAGCGTGGCGCCGTTCTCGGCGGCCTCGATCAACGCCGCGAGCCGCTCCTCGACCGGCCGCAGCGTCCACTGCTCGTCCAGGCGCGGCTGGGCCCCCTCGGACGGGCCGCTCGTGCGCTCGAAGCCGGGGATCCGCAGCACCCGCAGGCGGTGCAGGACCCTGCTGCGCTCCAACGCCCGCGGGTCGGTGAGGTCGAGCGAGACCTTGCCCTCCTGGTCGAGGCCGTGCGTCCGCAACAGCTCCAGCACGGCGTTGACCAGCGGCGGTGCCGGAGTGCCGGGGTGCAGCCTGCCGACCTTGCCGCCCCGCAACGCCCCGAGCATCTCGACCAGGGCCGGGTGCGCGCCGGGCTGCAGCGTGCCACGCCGCGTCCACGGCGGCGGCTGCGTCAGGTCCTCGGAGATCAACGCGCTGGTCAGCCCGTCGAGCACGTCCGTGCGCGCCGGGTTCTCGTGACCGCGCAACCGGGCCAGCGCCCCGGCCTGGGTGTGCGCGGCGATGAGGTCGGCCGTCGACACCGGCTGCTGCCGCCTGCGCAGCCGCGTGGCCACCGACTCGACCAGCCAGTCGGCCGCGCGCTGCGGGCCGTTCTCCCAGACCTGCTGGTAGTAGCCGGGTGACGGCATGCCCGACTGGTAGCCGGTGAACGCGTCCAGCCGCGCGTGCGAGTACGGCACGAGGTAGCTCGCGCCTCGTTCGCGTTCCGGCACCTCCGGCCACTCCGTGCCGCCGTCGAGCTTCCCCTTGAGCGCGGCGGTGTGGAAGCCACCGGTGATCACCACGACGGGCCTCTCACCCGCGTCGGCCACCGCGGCCCGCACCCAGCGCGCCATGTACTCCTCGCGCGCCGAGTCGCCCTCGTCCGCGGTCGCCGTGCCGCGCAGCAGGTCGAAGTACTCGGCCATGCCCACCGGGTCGGTCTCGCACTCGAAGAGGTGGTCCCACAGCACGTCGACGTTGTCGACCGAGAACTCCTTGCACAGCCGGTCGACCACCTCGGTGTAGCGCAGCTCCGCGTCCGCGTACCGGTTGCTCACGTCCCGGAACGCCTCGTGCCACGCGGGCAGGTCGATGAACCTGACCTCGGCACCGACGCGCCGCGCCTCGGTGATCGCCACCCACTCCGGCGAGTAGTCGCAGAACGGCGACCACGACGCGTGCTGGTCGGAGTAGCTGAACAGCGCGATGGGCAGCTCGTGCCCGAGCAGCAGCTCGTCGATGCGCTCGTTGAAGTCGGCGGGACCCTCGACGAGCACGTACGCGGGCTGCTGCTCCTCGATCGTGGCGGCGACCAGCCGGGCACAGGCGGGGCTGTGGTGGCGGACGCCGACGAACACCGCCCCCATCAGCCGGGAAGCAGGTGACGGGCGCGGTGCAGCTCCTGCCACTGCTTGCCCTTGCGCCGCGACGCGTGCTGCTCCAGGTACCGCCGCAGCCGTGCCAGGTCCTCCGCGTTGTCCTTCGCCGCCGTGCCCGCCAGGCACTCCACGACGTCCGCGGCCGAACCGACCTCACCGCGCAGGAACCAGCCCCGCAGCCCGACGGCGTGCGCGACCGACACCGCCTCCGCCGTGCTCATCACCGTGGTGAGCCTGTCGGTGCCCTCGCGCAGGTCGCGGAACGTGCGCACGAGCACCTCCAGCACGTCCCGCCGCGGCGCGAGCTCGACACCCGACTTCTCCAGCAGCTTCGCGGCCTCCTGCTCGACCAGCGCGAGCTCGGTGTCGAAGTCCGCGATGGGGAAGACCGTCTCGAAGTTGAAGCGGCGCTTGAGCGCGGCGCTCATCTCGTTGACGCCCCTGTCCCGCGTGTTCGCCGTGGCGATCACGTTGAAGCCGTCCTGCGCGAACACCATGCCGTCCGGGCCGTGCAGCTCACCGATCGCCATCACGCGGTCCGACAGCATCGACAGCATGCAGTCCTGGACCTCCAGCGGGCAGCGGGTGATCTCCTCGAACCGCACGACCTTGCCCTCGGCCATGCCGCGCAGCATCGGCGCGGGCACGAGCGAGCGCGGCGACGGACCCTCCGCGACCAGCAGCGCGTAGTTCCACGAGTACTTGATCTGGTCCTCGGTCGTGGCCGCGCCGCCCTGGATCGTCAGCGTCGACTCGCCGCACACCGCCGCCGCGATCAGCTCGGACAGCAGCGACTTCGCCGTGCCGGGCTCCCCGACGAGCATCAGGCCTCGGCTCGTCGCGAGCGTCACCAGCGCCCTGTCGACGAGGGACGGGTCGCCCACGAACTTCTTGGTGATGCCCGTCTTTTCGTCGCCCACCACGAACTTCCGCGCGGCGGCGAGGCTCAGCGCCCAGCCCGGCGGTTTGGGCGCCGTGTCGGTGTCGCGCAGGCGGGCGAGCTCGTCGGCGAAGCGGACCTCGGCGGGAGGGCGCTGCATCGTCTGGGTGCTGGTCATGACCGGAGGGACTCCAGTTCGGTGAAGAGCTCGGAGAGCGTGATCGGGTCGATGGGGTGACTGTCGGGCGCGTCCTTCGGAGCGGACCACGTGCCGTGACCGTTGGGGGAGAACCACATGTCGCTGAAACCGACTTCGGGGAAGACGTCTATCGCACCCACCGCGATGCCGGGTTCGAGCGAGGCGACGAGCGCGCCGCCACCGGGGAACGGCCGGGTGATCCAGCACTCGACGCCCGCGTCCTGCGGGGCGCCGCGCACCCAGCCCTTCTTGGTCAGGCCGAGGATCTTGCCGATGGGGTACGGGGTGGCGCAGAACTTCTTGAGCTGGGGCAGCAGGTCCTCGCCGGACTCCAGCAGGTGGTACGGGCGGCCGGTCTGCGGGAACGGCTGGAGGATCTCGTAGTCGGCGAAGATCTCGCCCCACGCCGACGCCTCGGCCTTCAGGTCGACCGCGTGCGCCACGCGCACGACCGCGTTCTCCGGCAGCGTGAACTCGTCGTCGTCCACGTTCGCCAGCGTGCGGTCCTCGGCCAGGCGGAAGGACGTGCCCTCGTCGGTGATCCACACCAGCCGGCGGACCAGGTGCCACAGCAGCGGGTGGTCGACGAGCACCGTCAGGAACTCCTCGGCGCTCCACGTGCGCTGGTCGACCATGGCGCGTTCGAGCCGCTGGATCTGGTCGGCCGCGATGGTGCGGACGTCTTTCTTCAGCGCGGTGAACCGCTTGTGCTCCAACGGTGCCTTGTCCTGGTCGTCCTTCGCGCCGGGCTTCGGGAGGTCCTTGCGGCGCTTGCCGTCCGGGTCGAGCACGAACGGCTTGAGCTGCTCGTCGAAGCCCACGGTGAACTGCCGCTGGCCGTAGTCGATGACCAGCGTCGCGGCGTCGTCCAGTCCGAGGCGCGGGACCAGCCGGTCCGACAGCTGGTCGCGGGAGAGGCCGAGTTCCGCCGCGATCTGGGCGACCTTCTCCTGGGCCCTGGTCTTGAGCCCCTTGAACGGCACCTTCTCCGCGATGCTGTTGAGGTGGGACAGCGCGACCTCGCTGCCGATCTCGGCGAGGACGTCGAGCCCGCTGACCGCCCGCGCGTGCTGGCTCTCGCCCGGCCACCTGCGGATCAGCGGGGACAGCGCGCGCACCGTCGAGTCGTCGCCGAACCAGCCGAGCGCGCTCAGCGCCCAGCTCTCCTTCGACGGCGAGCCCGCCTGCTCCCACGCCTGGAACACCGCCCAGGCGAACGCCGCCAGCGAATCGCGGTCGAGGGCCTCGCGCACGATCGGCAGGCCCGCGTAGAGCTCACCGGGCTTGGACAGCGCCGCCGTCATCAGCAGGTTGCCCGCGGCCTCGGCCGGCAGCGCGTGCCTGCGGTCGGCCAGCGACACCTGCGGCAACAGCCGCGTGTCGGCCCACTCGCCGATCACCGGCAGCTTCGCGGGCAGCACGTCGACCGGGTCGACCGACAGCACCACGTCGATCGCGGCCCCGGCACCGCACTCCGCGGCGACGGCCGCCACGTCGACACCGAGGTTGTTGTGCAGATACCGCAACGCCGTCTCGGCGTTGCGCCGGGGGATGCCCGCCTTGCCCGACGCCGCGGGGACGAGCAGGCGCGCGGCCTGCTCGCGGTGCCGGCCCATCCAGTCGAGGGCCCAGCGCCGCGCCTGCTTGGTGCGGGAGAACCAGTCGGCCATCTGCGTGGCCACCTCGGGCGTGGCGAACGGCAGCAGCACCATCCCCGTCCCCGCCGGTGACGACTGGACGTGCCGCGCGAGCGCCGGTGCGGCGTCGAGGCCGAAGCGGGCCGCCAGGTTCTTGCCCCACTCCTCGACGCCGTAGCTGTAGTTGGGCTTCCAGTCCGCCAGCAGGTGCCGCACCTCGTCGTCGGGCGCGAGCAGGAACAGGTCGTTGTCGTAGTAGCCGATCGTGCCGGCGAGGTAGTCCCCGAGGAGCTTGCGCCAGTCGTGGTGGTCTTGCCGCCACTCCGCGCCACACCCGAGCCACTCTTCGCGCTCACCCGGATGCCAGGCCATCGTCGGCTCCGGCGACGGGAGGTCCGCCAGCACCACGGGCTTCACCGGCTTCTTGCGGTGCAGCCACGGCGGCGCGACCAGCAACGCGGGCAGCTGGTCCGCGCCCGCCTCCGGCAGCACGGCCGGACCGGACTCGGAGATGAGCTCGGCGACGTCGTCCGGGACCGCCAGCTCGGGGTGCGACAGCAGGTGCGCCTGGAGCAGCTTGAGCGCCTCGGCACTGGACGCCGCCCGGTGCGCCAGCAGCCGCGCGGCCCGCTTCGGGAACGCCGCCATCGCCGACAACACGGCCGGCCGCACGTACTTCGCGTCGAGGCGGTCCAGCGTGATCGTGAACGCCTCGTCGGTCGGCAACGCGGCGAGCACCTTCAACGCCCGCTTGCGCCCCTCCGCGCTCTGGTAGTAGGCGTCGCCGTCGAGTTCCGCCGCGAGCAACGGCGCGACGCCCGGCCCCAGCACGTACACGGCCGTGTACATCAGGAACGCGTAGTTCGTGAGCGACAGATCCGCCTTCTCGAAGTCCTCCTTCGTGCGGGCAATGCTCGGCAGCATCCACCACCGGCTCGGCGTGTACTGCTGCTGACAGAGCGAGGCGAACCAATCGGCCCGCTCCGGCAGCAGGTACGCGCGCAGCTCCTTCTCGGTCTTCGACCCTGCGAGCTCTTCCAGCGCGGCCTCGGCCTGGGCGCGCTCCTCGGCGGCCGCGGTGGCGATCGCGTACCGGACGGCCGTGAGCATCTGGCCCAGCGGTTCGGTGTGCGACGTCTGGAAGCCGCCGCGCTCGTACTGCAGGCAGACGTTGGTCCACCTGCCGCGCTTGTCGTTCCACTGCTCGGAGAACGTGACGCCCATGAGCTCGACCACGGCCGTCGTGGCGAACGCGAGGCCGTGGTCCGCGATCCAGGCGTGCACGGCAGGTACACCCGGCTTGGTGATGGCCGCGAGCGCCGCCGCGCCCAGGGTGTTCGGCTTGCCGGCCAGGTGCTCGCGGGCCGCGTCGACCAGGTCCTCGTGCGAGCCCTTGACCGAGAGGGCGCGTTCGATGGTTTCGGCCTGGTCGGTGATGAGGTGGCGTGCCTGGTCGGCCTTGGCGGGTTCGAGGGTGAACTCGGGGGCCGGGCTGAAGCCGCGCTGGCGGACGACGTCGCGCAGCCACGCCTTGGGCATGACCCAGGTGTCCTCGTCGAGGACGGGGGCCGGGGTCGCGGGGGTGGTGGCTGCGGGGGCGGTCGTGCCGGGGGCGGTGGCGGGGCGGGTGCCCACGGGTGGTGCCGCCGAGGGCTGCTGCGCGATGGTGGAAGGCTCGTTGGTGGCTGGTGCCGCCGTGTGCTGTGGCGCGGTGCTGGTGGCTGACGTCGCTGAGGGCTGGGCCGCGCTGGTGGCCGACGCCGCTAAAGGCTGCGCCGCGCCCTCCGGTCTGTAGCCCTTCTTCTCCTTCTCCGCCACGAGCTTCGCGACGTGCGCGTCGGCTGCCTCGGCGGAGGCCAGCTCCTTGGTCTGGGTCTGGCCGGCGGTGCCCAGCCGTCCGAACCGGACGGTCACCGAGGCGCCGTCCTGCCCGATCTCCCAGAACTTCGCGGAGCCGTCCGCGACGAGTTCCCACCTGCGCACTGCTTTACCTCCTGGGGCCACACAAGGGAGTTGATGTCCACGGACGTTACTCAGGGGGTCTGACAATTTCTGAGAGGTGCCGCTACTGGTGCAGTGACTCCAGTTCGGACAGGATCTCCGAGGCCGTGATGGCGTCGGTGGTGAGGGTGCCGGAGGCGTTGCGCTGGGAGGACCAGTAGCCGTGGCCGTCGGCGGAGAACCAGAGCTCGGTGAACTTGAGCTCCGGGAAGACGTCGATGGCGCCCACCGCGATGCCGGGGTCGAGCGAGGCGACGAGGGCACCGCCGGACGGCAGCGGGCGGGTGATCCAGCACTCCACGCCGCCGTCCTGGGGCTCGCCGCGGATCCAGCCCTTCTTGGTGAGGCTGAGGATCTTGCCGACGGGGTGGTCGACGTCGCAGTACTTCTTGAGGTGGGGCAGCAGGTCCTCGTTCTGGGACACCAGGTGCAGAGGGCGGCCGAGCTGCGGGAAGGGCTGGAGGATCTCGTAGTCGGCGAAGACCTCGCCCCAGGCTTCGAGCTCGTCGCGGAGGTCGACCGGGTGCGCGACGCGGACGGTGGCGTCCTCGGGGAGCGTGAACTCGTCGTCGCCGGAGTCGGCGAGCGTGCGGTCTTCCGCGAGGCGGAAGGAGAGGCCTTCGTCCGTGATCCAGACCAGGCGGCGGACGATGTGCCAGAGCAGCGGGTGGCCGGCCAGGACCGTGTGGAACTCGGCCGCGGTCCAGGTGCGCTGGTCGACCATGGCGCGTTCCAGGCGGTGGATCTGGTCCGACGCCACGGCGCGAACGTCCTTCTTCAGTGCCGCGAAACGCTTGTGCTCCAGCGGTGCCTTGTCCTGGTCGTCCTTCGCACCGGCCTTGGGGAGGTCCTTGCGGCGCTTGCCGTCCGGGTCGAGGACGTAGGGCTTGAGCTGTTCGTCGAAGCCGACGGTGAACTGCCGGGGGCCGTAGTCGATGACGAGGCTCGCGGCGTCGTCGAGGCCGAGGCGCGGCACCAGCCGGTCGGCCAGCTGGTCGCGGGACAGGCCCAGTTCCTCGGCGATCTGGGCGACCTTCTCCTGGGCCTTCGTCTTGAGGCCCTTGAACTTCACCTTCTCGGCGATGCTGTTGAGGTGGGACAGGGCGACCTCGGTGCCGATGTCGGCGAGCACGTCGAGGCCCGTCACCGCCCTCGCGTGCTGGCTCTCTCCCGGCCAGACCCGGATCAACGGCGCCAGCGCGCGGACCGTCGAGTCGTCGCCGAGCCAGCCGAGGGCGGTGAGCGCCCAGCCCTCCTTCGACGGCGCGCCGATCTCCTGCCAGCGCTGGAAGACGGCCCACGCGAACTCGGCCAGGGAGTCCCTGTCGAGCACGTCGCGGGCGATCGGAAGCCCGGCGTAGACATCGCCCGGCTTGGACAGCGCGGCCGTCATCAGCAGGTTCCGCGCGGCCTCCGGGGACAGCGCCTGCCTGCGGTCGCGCAGCAGGACCTGGGGCAGCAGCCGGGTGTCCGCCCACTCGCCGATCACGGGCAGCTTGGCGGGCAGCACGTCGACCGGGTCGACGGCCAGGAACGACGCCAGGGCTTCGGCCGCGGCCTGAGTCGGTGCGACGGCCACCACGTCCACTCCCAGGGCGTGCAGGTGGCGGAGCGCGGCCTCGGCGTTGCGGCGCTCGGCACCGGGCTTGCCCAGGGCGGCGGGGACGAGCAGGCGTGCGGCGGTGTCCCGGTGCCGGGCCAGCCAGGCCATCGCCGTCTTGCGGACCTGCTTGAGCCGCACGAGCCAGTCGGCCATCAGCGTGGCCACCTCGGGCGTCGCGAACGGCAGGACGACCACCGCGGCCGCCGACGTCCGCTCCACGATGCGCAGCAGCGGGGGCAACGCGTCGAAGCCGAACTTCGCGGCCAGCCGCTTGCCCGCCGACTCGGCGCTCCAGCCGAGCCGCGGCTCCCAGTCGGCCAGCAGGTGCCGCACCTTCTCCTCGGGCGCGCCGATGAGCAGGTCCGCCATCCGGTAGCCGATCCGGCCGGCCTTGAACTCCGCCAGCCAGTGCTCCCAGGTCTTGTAGGCGTGGGTGTCCCAGTGACCGTCCTTCAACCACGCCTCCCGTTCACCCGGCAGCCACACGAGCGACGGGCCGGGTACCGGCAGGTCCGGCACCACCACGGGCTTCACGGGCTTCTTGCGCTTGGTCCACGGCGGCGACGCCAGCACCGCCGGCAGGGCCTCAGCCGGCGCCTCCGGCACGGCTTCGGACTCGACGTCGACGAACCCCTCGGGTGCCTCGAGGTGCGGGTACGTCTTCAGGTGCACGCTGAGCAGCTGGTGGAGAGCGGCGTTGCGACTCGAGCGTTCGCCGAGGAGCCGGGCCGCGCGCGCCGGGAACGCCGCCATCATGGACAGCACCGTCGGCCGCACGTACTTCTCGTCGATCCGGTCGAGCGCGATCGTGAACGCCTCGTCGGTGGGCAGCGCCGCGAGCACTTTCAGCACCGTCTTGCGGCGATCGGCGAGCTGGTGCTTGTGGTCGAGCGCCGCGGCGAGCAACGGCGCGATCGCGGGGCCGAGCACGTAGAGCGCGGTGTGCAGGATGGTGCTGCTGTTGGTCACCCTGGTCTGCGCCAGCTCGAACTCCTCGAGCGTGCTCGCGCTGCACGGGACGACCCACCAGCGGCTGTTCGAATGCGGTGCGGCGCAGGCCTCCTGGAACCAGTCGGCGCGCTCCGGCATCAGGAAGGTGCGCACCATCTGCGCGTTGGGGTCGTCCAGCTCGCCGAGCCTTTCGAGGAACGCCGCGGCCTCGGCCCGCTCGCTGTCGTCCGCGGTGGCGAGCGCGTAGCGGACGGACCTGAGCATCTTGCCCTCGACGTTGTCGAAGGTGAGGCGGAGGTGGCCGCCGCGGGTCGTCAGGCGCTCGTTGCCGTACTCGCGCTGCTGCGGGAGCCACTCGGGTGCGGAGGCCAGCATGGTGAACTCGACCGCGGCCTCCGTCGCGAAGGCCACGCCGTGGTCGGCGATCCAGGCGTGCACCGACTGCTCGCCGCAGCCGATGATGGCCGCCACCGCCGCCGCGCCCGTGGGGTTCGGGCGGCCGGCGAGGTGGTCGCGCGTCGCCTCGACCAGGTCGCGGTCGGAGGCCGGTTCGGACAGGACCCGTTCGACGGTGGTGGCTTGTTGCTTGCCCGCTCGGCGGCGGGCTTCTTCGGCGAGGGTGGGGTCTACGGCGAACTCCGGGGCGGGGTGGAAGCCGCGTTGGCGGACCACGTCGCGCAGCCACGCCTTGGGCATGGTCCAGGTGTCTTCGTCGGTGGGGAGGGGCTGTTGGGGGGAGGAGGGGGTGGAGGCGGCGGCGGGGCTGGGGGTGGAGGTCGCAGCGGGGTTGGTGGCGGTGTGGGGAGCTGAGTGGCTGGAGGCGGGGCGGGTGGCTGAGCTGCTGGCGGAGGCGGGGCCGGTGGCCGAGTTGCTGGCGGTGGTGGTGAGGTGGGCGGCCGAGCCTGTGGTCGCGGCGAGTTGGGTGGCTGAGCTGCCCGCGGTGGTGAGGTCGGTGGCCGAGCCTGCGTTGGTGGCAGGCTGCTGGGAGGTGGCTTGCGCCGTTTCCGTTGCCGGTGTCGGCGTCACGGCGCGGTAGCCCTTCTTCTCCTTCTCGGCCACGAGCTTCGCGACGTGTGCTGCGGCTGCCTCGGCGGTGGCCAGCTCCTTGGTCTGGGTCTGGCCGTTCGTGTCGAGGCGTCCGAAGCGGACGGTGACGGCGGTGCCGTCCCTGCCGATCTCCCAGAACTTCGCCGCGCTGCCCGAGACGAGCTCCCACCTGCGCACTTGCTGCTCCCTGTTGATCCGTTGGTGTTGCCGAGCCGGTCTGACGCCGGCCGTGGGCCGGCCGTTCCCGATGTCAGGCGTGGAGTGACTCGAGTTCCGAGAGGAGTTCCGAGGCGGTGATGGCGTCCACTTCGAAGGTGGTCGGCGTGCCGTTCCTGGGCGGGCTCCAGGCGCCTGCGCCGTCCGGGTCGAACCAGAGCGCGCTGAACTGCATCTCCGGCTCCAAGTCGACCATCCCGACGATGATGCCCGGGTCGAGCGAGGCGACCAGGGCGCCGCCGGAGGGCAGTGAGCGGGTCATCCACGGCTCCACGCCGTTGTCCTGGGGCTGGCAGCGTGCCCAGCCCCGCTTCGTGAGGCCGAGGACCTTGCCGACCGGCACGTTCCTGTTGAGGTACTTCGCGAGCTGGGGAATGGTGTCGCCCGGCGCGAAGGCGTGAGTGGGGCGGCCCAGTTGCGGGAAGGGCTGGAGGATCTCGTAGTCCGCGAACACCTCGCCCCAGGCCGGGAGGGTGTCCGCCAGGTCGATCGGGTGGGCCACGCGGACGACCGCGTTCTCGGGCAGGCTGACCTCGTCGTCGGAGGCGTCCGCGAGGGTGCGGTCTTCTGCCAGGCGGAAGGTCAGGCCGGTGTCGGTGATCCACACCAGGCGGCGGACCAGGTGCCACAGCAGGGGGTGGGCGGCCAGGACCGCGTGGAACTCCGCCGTGGTCCAGGTGCGCTGGTCGACCATCGAGCGTTCCAGGCGGTGGATCTGGTCGGAGGCGATGGCGCGGACGTCCTTCTTCAACGTCGCGAACCGCTTGTGCTCCGCCGGGGCGAGCTCCTGGTCGTCGCGGGCACCTGGTTTCGGGAGGTCCTTGCGGCGCTTGCCTTCCGCGTCGAGGACGTAGGGCTTGAGCTGTTCGTCGAAGCCGACCGTGAACTGGCGCGGGCCGTAGTCGATGACGAGGCTGGCGGCCTCGTCGAGGCCCAGGCGGGGGACGAGGCGGTCGGACAGCTGGTCGCGGCTCAGGCCCAGCGCGGCGGCGATTTCGGTCACCTTCTCCTGCGCCTTCGCCTTGAGGCCCTTGAACTTCACCCTCTCCGCGATGCTGTTCAGGTTCATCAGCGCGACCTCGCTGCCGATCTGGGCGAGCACGTCGAGGCCCGCCACCGCGCGGGCGTGCTGGCTCTCGCCCGGCCACGCGCGGATCAGCGGGGCGAGGCGGCGCGCCGTCTCGTCGTCGCCGAACCAGCCCAGCGCGGTGAGGACCCAGCCGTCCTTGGACGGGGTGCCCGCGTCCTGCCAGAGGCCGAAGAGGGCCCAGGCGAACTCGGCCAGCGACGCGCGGTCGCACGCCTCGACGGCGAGCGGCAGGCCGGGGTAGACGGCGTCCTGTTTGGACAGCGCGACCGTCGTCAGGAGGCTCTTCGCGGCGTCCGCGGGCAACGCGCCGGCGCCGTTGGCGAGCAGCACCTGGGGCAGCAGCCTGAGATCGGCCCAGCCGCCGATCGACGGCAGCTTCGCGGGCAGGACGTCGAGCGGGTCGACCTCGATCAGCGTGCGGATCGCCGCTCCCGCCTCGGGAGTGGAGGCGAGGGCGATGACGTCGACACCGATCTCCAGGTGGAGGTGGCGCAGGGCGAACTCGGCGTTGCGGCGCGCCGTGCCCGCCGCACCCAGCGCGACCGGCAGCAGGAGGCGGGCGGCGGCCTCGCGGTGACGGGCGAGCCAGGAGAGCGCGAACGCGCGCGCGGTCTTGAGGCGCACGAACCAGTCCGCCATCAGCGCGGCGACCTCGGGCGTGGCGTAGGGGAGCAGCACGACGCCGGACACGTGCGGGTTGCTCGCCGCCAGCCTCAGCATCACCGGGAGCGCGTCGATGCCGAACCGCGCCGCGATCCGCTTGCCCCAGCTTTCGCTGTTCCAGGTGTCGTTCGGCGTCCAGACGGCGAGCAACGGCCGGGCGATCTCCTCCGGACCGGCCTCGAACAGCCTGTGGTCGTAGCGGGAGCCCTTGCCGGTGCGGATCGCCTCCGCCATCGACTCCCAGTCGCCGGTCTGCCGCGACCACCAGCCCGTGACCGCCGACCACTCCTCACGCTCACCCGGCGACCACGTGAGATGGGCGTCGGGAACCGGAAGACCGTGCAGCACAACGGGCTTCGCCTGCGGGCGGCGGCGCGTCCACGGTGGTTCGGCCAGGATCGGCGGAAGAGCCTCGACCGGCGCTTCGGGACTCACCTCGACCAGCGCGGCGAGCTCGTCCGCGACGGGCAGGCCGGGGTGTTTGACGAGGTGGGCGCGCAGCAGGTTGCGGACGTCCGCGTCGTTCGCCGCGCGAGGCGTCATCAGGCGCAGCGCACGAGCGGGGAACGCCTCCATCGCGGCGGCCAGCGCGGGCCGGACGTACCGCTCCTGCAGGCGGTTGAGCAGCATCAGGAACGCCTCGTCGGTCGGCAGGGCCGCCAGCACGTCGAGCGCCAGCCTGCGGTGCTCCCCGCCCCACTCGGCCTTCGCGCGCAGTTCGGCCTCGAGCACGGGGGCGAGGGCGGGGCCGAGCAGGTGTAGCGCCGTGTACACGGCGGTCTCCGACCAGATCAGGTGGCCGTACTGCAGCCGGCTCAGGTGGTCGGGGGTGCTCGCCGAGCTGTGCACCATCCAGTACGAGCTCGACGACTGGTTCGCCTCCTCGAACCAGTCGTGGCGCGTCGGGACGAGGAACGCCCGCGCGACCTGGCCGAACCAGTTCGTGCCGACCTTCTCCAACTCGGTGACGGTCGCGTCGTAGGTCGCCTCGTCGGCCACCGCCAGCGCGGTGCGGATGTCGATCAGCACGCGGCTCTCGGCGCTGTGTTCCGGGCTGTGGCGTGGCAGGTTGATCAGCAGCCGGCCGCGGCTGTCGTAGATCGTCGCGTGGTGGATGGCCGCCGTGGCGGCGAACGGGAGGCCGAAGTCCTCGAGCCACCAGTGCACGGGCGAGATCTCGTGGTCGAAGCCGACGAGCTTCACGAGCGTCGCGGCGCCCAGCGGGTCGGGGCGGCCCTCGACGTGGTGGCGCAGCGCTCGCAGCAGTTCGGGGTCGTGGTCCGGTGAGGTGAGGGCCTCGGAGATCTTCGCGGCGCCAGCGGCGATGTGGTCGCGGACCTTCCGCGCCATCGCCTGGTCGGGTGTGAAGGCGGGCAGGGGCCGCGCGTCGCGTCGGGGCATCGCCTGGGCGAGCCACGCGGCGGGCATGACCCAGGTGTCCTCGGCGAAGGTGGGGGTGGGGGATGCGACGGCGGGAGACGCAGGGGTGGTAGGTGCGGCGGCGGGAGACGCGGGGGAGGGAGATGCGGCGGCGGGAGACGCGGGGGTGGTAGGTGCGGCGGCGGGAGACGCGGGGGTGGGAGGTGCGGCGGCGGACGTGGTGGCAGCGGACGTGTCGACGGAGGTTCCCGCGGGAGAGCCGGTCGGGCAAGTCCCAGCGAGAGGGTGCGCCGGTGGGGCGTCGGCGGGAGGCGTGATCTGACCGGTGCCGGCAGGAGGTGCGGCTGCCGCAGCGGCCACGCTGCGGTAGCCCTTCTTCTCCTTCTCCGCCACGAGCTTCGCGACGTGCGCCTGCGCGGCGGCCTCGGACGGCAGCTCCTTCGTCTGGGTCTGCCCGGCCGCGCCCAGCCGTCCGAAGCGGACGGTCACCGCGGTGCTGCTCCGGGTGATCTCCCAGAACTTGGCCGAGTTGCCGGAGACGAGCTCCCACCTGCCTGTCACGAAACCCCCTGAGTCCGACCTGGAGCTGATGTCCACGGACGGTACCCAGGGGGTCTGACAGTTTTAGTCGATCACGTGAATTCGCTGGTCACGGCTTCCACCACAGCGCGGTGTCGGGTGGGAGGAGCAGCAGGCCGTCGCGGACCCCGTAGTAGGACGAGGCCAGCAGGACGGAGCCGGGGTCGGGCAGTTCGACGACCGCTTCGGACAGGTTCACGGCGCAGGCGATGCCGTCGCGTTCGAACCACAGCACGTCGGCAGGGCCGTCGATCCACGTGACGGTCGTGCCGAGGGCCGGGTTCTCGCGGCGTGTGCGCAAAGCGTTGCGGTAGAACGACAGCATCGAGTCCTGGTCGCCCGCTTGCGTCTCCACGCTGAGCTTCGCCCAGTCGGCGGGCTGCGGCAGCCACGAGCCGCCGGTGCCGAAGCCCAGTGACGGGCCGGACGCCTTCCAGGGCAACGGAACGCGGCAGCCGTCGCGGCCTCGTTCGGTGTGGCCCGAGCGCTCCCACATCGGGTCCTGCAGCACCTCGTCGGGCAGGTCCAGCACCTCGGGCAGGCCGAGCTCCTCGCCCTGGTACAGGTACACCGAGCCCGGCAGTGCGAGCATCAACGCCAGTGCTGCGCGCGCACGGCGCACACCGGTCTCGCCGCCGCCGTAGCGCGTCACGTGCCGTTGCACGTCGTGGTTCGAGAGCACCCAGGTCGTAGGCGCGCCAACGGGTTCGACCGCGGCCAGCGACGAGTCGATGACCGAGCGCAACGCGTCGAAGTTCCACTCCGCTGTCAGGTAGTGGAAGTTGAACGCCTGGTGCATCTCGTCGGGACGCAGGTACATGGCCGTCCGTTCGGCTGAAGGCGTCCATGCCTCCGCCACGAGCACACGGTCGCCCTCGTACGAGTCGATGACCTCACGCCACTCGCGGTGGATGTCGTGCACACCGTCCTGGTCGAAGAACGGCAACGGCTCCGTGCCCAGCAGCTTGAGCTGGTCGGCGTGCCCGATGTCGGGCAGACCCGGCGCCTTGACCATGCCGTGCGCCACGTCGACGCGGAAGCCGTCGACGCCGAGGTCCAGCCAGAACCGCAGCACGTCGCGGAACTCCGCGCGCACCTCCGGCAGTTCCCAGTTGAGGTCCGGCTGCTCCGGCGCGAACAGGTGCAGGTACCAGGACCCGTCGGCCACCCGTGTCCACGCGGGCCCGCCGAAGACCGACTCCCAGTCGTTCGGCGGCTGGTCGCCGACGCCCTCGCGGAACATGTACCGCTCGCGGTTGCGACCGGCCAGCGCCTCCTGGAACCACGCGTGCTGGTCGGAGCTGTGGTTCGGCACGATGTCGACGATCACCCGGATACCGAGCGTGTGTGCGTCGTCCACCAACGCGCGCACGTCGTCCAACCCGCCGAAATGCGGGTCGACGGCGCGGTAGTCGGCCACGTCGTAGCCGCCGTCGGCCATCGGTGACGCGTAGAAGGGCGTGATCCAGACCGCGTCCACGCCGAGGTCGCGCAGGTAGGGCAGGCGTGAGCGGATGCCGGGCAGGTCGCCGACGCCGTCGCCGTTCGAGTCGGCGAAGCTGCGCACGTAGACCTGGTAGATGACGGCGTGGCGCCACCAGTCCTGGGACATGTCCATGCCTTCCGGGTGAGGTGTGTCAGCGGTCCAGGAAAGACGTTGCAAAAGTTTTCCGCAAGTCGGCTTGAGGATTCCTGGAGGAATCAAATCAAGTCTGCAAACTTTTGCGATCACTGAAAATGCGTTGCAAGCCCGCCACGCCGTCCGTCAGAGTGGTTCTCGACGAACCGGAGGAAGGGAGCCAGCCGTGATGCAACACATGCGCCATCAGCACGTCTGGTGCTCCTCGGCATGAGCTGACCCTCATGTCCCGGGGAGCCGTCCCGTCGCACACAGCGACGAGGCGGCTTTTTTGATGCCCGTTGGTCCAACTGGCACGGACACCGCGCTCTGAACGCGGAGATCGAGGTTCGAACCCTCGACGGGCAGCCGTGACCGAAGCCGAAGCAGTCGAGGCACCAGGTTGTGGTCCTGGTCGAAGCCGGTGCGAGTCCGGTCGGTCACTCCAGCGCGCGGGATCCGGCGATCACCCAGGCCTCATGAGCCCGGGGTGCCTGGTTCGACACCAGGACGCGCGACCAGCAGGGAGAGGAAGGCGTCGTGCAGGACACCGTTGGTGGCCAGCACGACGTCGTCCTCGACCACCGTCACGCGGCCGCCCGCCTCCTCCACGAGCACCGGCAGGCACGCCAGGTCGAACTCGTCGAGGCCCGCGCCCGCCGCGATCACCGCGTCCACCCGGCCGGTGATCAGGTCCAGCACGGACGTCGCCCCGTCCACGACGGCGCAGCGCTCCAGAATGGGTTTCCTCTTGCCGTGTAGGCACACGCGCGCACCTTCGACTACGTCCGTTGAGGACACACGAGCGACTTCTTCCTCTCCGGCACGGAAAACGCGGCAGCCGATGCCCCGTCCGGCCGCCATCGTGATGTCCAGCGACGGCATGACGGAGACGGCCAGCGCCTTCTCCAAGGCCAGGTCCACCGAGTACGTCGGCCGTCCGGCGACGAAGTCGGCGGTGCCGCTGATCGGGTCGACCAGCCACCGGCGACCGGAGGTTCCCCGGTGTTCGGCGCGTTCCTCACCCACGACACCGTCGTCGGGCACCGCCTCCGCGAGCAGGCGGCGCACCAGGTCCTCGACCTCGAGATCGATCGACGTGACCGGGCTGCCGTCCTCCTTCAGCCACACGTCGGGAGTGCCTGCGGAGAGCACCAGTTCAGCTGCCCGGCGGGCGATCCGCAGCGCGAGGCACATGTCGGTCCACATGGTCGCGAAGCTTCGCGCCAGGTGTCCTTCGGGTGTAACTGATGTAGCGTTGTGCTACATGATCGAGTTCGTGCTCGGCGAGTCCGACATGGTGGACGTGCGGTTCGCCGTGTCGCCCCTGAACGAACTGACGCTCAGCCTGCGCGTGCTGAAGAACCCTGCCAAGTACCCGCTGCACCTGCCGTGGGCGCGCGGAATCCGCGATGTCGACGCCGAGGTCCTGCTGGCGCTGTCGACCGGACGCGGCTGGACGCCGGACTTCCTGAGCCCCCGCCCGACGACGCCGTTCACGAGGATCGAGGACGAGTTCGCGGCGTTGCGCGAGACCTCAACCCGCACCATGCGACGTGACTTCCGGGCGTTGTTCGGAGGCGTGCCGGACGTGCTGCGCGACCGCCACCGGGTGCTCGGCGCGCTGGAGTCCTACTGGCACACGGCTCTGTCCGGGCAGTGGGACCGGATGCGCGCGGTGCTCGAAGCCGACATCGCCCACCGCGGCCGCGCGATGGCCCAGCACGGCCTCGCGGTGATGCTCTCGGGGATCTCCGAACGGATCACCTTCAAGAGCCCCGTGGTCCAGGTGCGCATCGCGGGGGCGCCGCCGCGGCGGGTCGAGGCCGGCGGACACGGCCTCACGCTCGTGCCCAGCGTGTTCGCGCGACGCACGGCCGTGCCGGTCGATCCCGGTGCTCCGCCGTTGCTGATCTATTCCGCCCGTGGCGCCGGAACGGTGTGGGAGACCGGACGCTGCCGCGGGCCGGAGGCGCTCGCCGGTGTCCTCGGCCAGGTGCGGGCGGACCTGCTGGCCGAGCTGGCACAACCGCGGTCGTCCACCGACATCGCACGACGTACGGGCGTCACGACCTCGGCGGTGAACCAGCACCTGCGTGCGTTGCGTGACGCTGGGCTTCTGACCTCGCAACGCCACGGCCGGAGCGTCGTCTACGCGCGCACGGAACTCGGCGATGCGCTCATTTCCCACAAGGTGGAACGGGGAAGCGAGGCCGCCGAGCCGTTGTTCGCAAGGACATGAGCTTCGCTGAGGACTGGCAGACCTGGAAGACGGAGCGCGAGACGAACCTGGCCGACCCGTACGGGTGGCTGGCGCTGGTCTCGCTCGACTGGCTCGAGACGGCCCCACGCACCTATGAGGGCCTACCGGGCGAGTGGTGGCAAGACGACGACGCGGCCTACTGGCGCAACGACGGCGAGACCAAGCGGTTCGAGCTCGTGCAGAGCGGCGGCGGCGAACGCGTCGTGGCGGGCGACGTGGAGATCGAGGTCGCCCGGCGCGGCGGCTACCTGATCCGCGTGCACGACCCGAAGGCGCCCGTGTTGCAGGACTTCAAGGGTGTTCCGGCGTACGACCCTCAGGAGACGTGGGTGCTGGAGGGCGAGTACGAGCCGTTCGACGCGCCCGTCCCCACGACGGTCGGTGCGGTGGTCGAGGGGCTCAGTCACGTGTACGAGGCACCGGGCCGTGTGCGGTTCAAGTTCAATGGCACCGAGCACGCGCTGACGGCGTTCAACGGGCGCAACGGCGGGCTGAGCATCCTGTTCACCGACGAGACCAGCGGTGTCACGACCTACGCGGCCAACCGGCAGATCGCCGCCACCCCGCGAGACGGCAAGGTCGTCCTCGACTTCAACCGCGCGACGAACCTGCCGTGCGCGTTCACCGACTTCGCCACGTGCCCGCTGCCGCCCGCGGGCAACCACCTGGCGTTCGCCGTGGAGGCGGGGGAGAAGACGCCGTACGAGCGCGGTTAGGGCGTGGGTCGAAGTCCGATCCGCGCTCTAGAAGAACTCGTCGAGCAGCCGGTACCAGGCGAGCGTCGACGGGCGGGGGGTGAGGCCGTAGGCGCGGTCGAACGCGTCTGCGGCTTCCCCGCTCAGTTCGCGGTGCACCAGCGCCAGGTCGCGGTGCCGGTCGGACACGCCGAGCCGCGCCACGTCGATCAGCACGGTCGAGCCGTCGGGGCGCAGCAACACGTTCGACGGGCAGAAGTCCCCGTGTGCCACCACCAGGTCCTCGGTCTCGGGCGCGGTGGCGACCAGGCGCTCCAGCAACTCCTGCGGCGTGGCGCCGAGGTTGTCGTCGTCGAAGTCGTCCGGGTCCACGAGACCGGCTTCGACGTTGTGCCGCGCCTGTTCGACGACGACCGCGACCCTGGCGTCGTGAGGGCACGAGGTGACCGGCACCGAGTGCAACGCCCGCAGCACCTCGCCCATGACGGTTCCCGCGAGCACGGGGTCTGCCTTGGCCAGCGAGGGCGCGCCGACGTCGGCCAGCACGAGCCAGCCGTCGGCGAACACCTGGACCTCCGGCACCTCGAAGTGCTCACCCAGCCACAGCAACCGGGCGTGCTCGTCGGCGCCCGAGCGCTTCACGTAGCTGGAACCGACGTGCCACACGTCGCCGGACAGGCCCTCGTGGTCGTCGGACCACCCGGTCACCGGGCCGGCAGCGCGCAGCACGTCCTCGGGAATCCTCATTCGCAGGCCGTGCCGTCCTTGTCGCTGTCGAGCCCGTAGATGTCCGTGCCGATGACGCGGACGGGGCCGGCCACGTACGCCGGCCCGTTGCCGGAACCGCCCGCGCAGTCCACGTCCGACGCGATCGGCACGCAACCACTGTAGTTCGGGTCGCACTGCGGCTGGGGCTTCGGGGCGGGCTGCGGTTGCGGCTGGGGCTGGGGGTTCGGCTGCGGCTGGGGTTGCGGCTTGGGCTGCGCGACGGCCGCAGGCGCAGTGGTGGTGGTCGTAGTCGTTGTCGTGGTGGAAGTGGTCGTCGTCGTGGTGCTGGTCGGCGGTGCCACGGTCGTCGTCGTTGTCGTAGCAGGAGCAGCGGTGGTGGTGGAAAGCCCCGCCGCCTTGTTCCCGTCGACCGCCGAGCCGATGACGCCGATCACGAAGAAGAACCCGAGCAGGGCCGCGGCGCTGATCGCCACCGGCGCCACCCACGACCTGCGCGCCGGCATGACGGGCACGACCGCACCGCGGGGGATCTCGCGCGGCATCCGCAGGAAGATCTGCAGCAGCCCGTTGCTCCCGCGCTGGACGAACGCCGTGCACCCGGTCGCCCCGCCGCCGGACTCCACGTGCATCAGCACGGGCGCATACCGTTGCGACATCAGGAAAGTCAGCTCGCCGACGCGGTACCCGTCGAGCCGCACCTCGATGCCGCGGTGGCCCCGGTACTTGCCCGAGGCGATCGCGCACCACGTCAGATTCACGGCGACGTGGCGCGTCACGCCGTCCGGAACCGCGTAGCGCGACAGCACGTCCTGGTGGTGCTGCTCGCCGGTGACGGTCACCGTCACCTCGCCGGGGACCATCACGAGACCGGCCGCCGAGTTCTCGATCACTGTCGCAACTCCCTCGGGTGAGTGCTTACGCGCTCACCATCGAGAAGCCGCATGAGGTGTTACCGACAGTGCCTCGAGGTTGTGCCGAACGAGTGAAAACGAAGGCCTGCCCGTCACGGATGGCGGAAGCTCACCGATGAAGGTCTTTCAGGCGCTCGAACGCACGACGAGAGACGTGGGCAGCAGCAGCGACGGCGGCAGCCCCGCCTCGCCCGCCAGTTCCGCGAGCAGCCGCCACGTCATCGTGCGCCCGAGCTCCTCGACGTCCTGCCGGATCGTCGTGAGCGGCGGCGTGGCGGTCGAGGCGAACACCGAGTCGTCGAACCCGACGACGGCGACGTCCTCGGGCACTCGACGGCCTTGTGCGTGCAGCACCTGCAACGCGCCGAGCGCCATGATGTCCGCGGCGACGAACACCGCGTCGAGGTCGGGGGCCTTGCGCAGCAACGACTCCATGGCCCGCGCACCGCTCTCCGGCGTGAAGTCGCCGTGGGCCACCAGGGTCGAGGGGAGCTTGGCCTCGCCGAGGCCCCGCTTGAAGCCGCTGAGCCTGTCCGCGCCCACGGCCATGTCCTTGGGGCCCGCCACGGTCGCGATGCGCTTGCGGCCCAGTGACGCCAGGTGCCGCGCGGCCTCCAGGGCGCCGGTGAAGTTGTCGGCGTCCACGAACGGGACCGTGGCGCCGAGGGGACGGCCGCCGGAGACCACCGGCAGGCCGAGGTCCGCGAGCATCGGCACCAGCGGGTCCTCGCCGTGCAGGCTCACCAGCAGCGCGCCGTCCACGTGGCCGCTGCTCAGGTACGCCACCAGGTCGTCGGTGTCGGAGGGCTGGCTCATCATCAGCAGCAGCTGCATGTGGCGGCCGGCGAGCTCGGAGTGGACGCCTCGCAGGACGCCCGCGAAGAACGGGTCGGACAGCACGCGGCCGGTCGGCTCCGAGACCACCAGGGCGATGGCGTTGGCCCGGTTGCCGGCGAGTGCGCGCGCGGCCTGGTTGGGGGAGTACCCCAGCTCGGCGATGGCGGCGTGCACGGCCTCCCGGGCCTTCGCACTGACGTACTGCTCGTCGTTGATGACGCGCGAGACGGTCGACTTCGACACCCCGGCGACCCGCGCGACCTCTTCGATCCGGGGGCCGGGACGTCGCTTCGCCGTCTCGGTCATGCGGTCATCCTAGGCTGCCTGGCCGGACCACGATCTGCTCAGGGCCATCTTCGTTCCCCCTCTTCACAGCGGCGTGAGCCGAGTTTCCAAGATCGTCCGCACAAATTCCGCACAGCACCGCCGAGTTCTGGCACCATGCCCCCCGAGGAGGGTCAGTGCGGTATCGGCTTCTTGGGCCGCTGCAGATCTGGCGTGGGGGCGTGGAACTGCGGCTGGGCGGGCCCCGACAAAGGGCACTGCTGGCAGCGTTGGCACTGCACGCCAACGAGACGGTCAGTTTTGAACATCTGAGCGAGGCGGTGTGGGAATCTCCACCCGCTGCTCCCGAATCGAACATCCGGACCTACGTCGCCGCCCTGCGCAAGCTCGTGCTGGACGACCTCGTCACCGTTCCCGGCGGCTACCGGCTCGTGGTGCCGGACGACGAGGTGGACGTCGCGGTCTTCGAGCGGCTCTGCGAGGTGGGCGACGAAGCCCTGAAAGAGGGTGATCACCGGGAGGCGGTCGCCCGGTACGGCGAGGCGCTGCGGTTGTGGCGCGGCCCGGCGCTCGACGGCCTCACCGTGGGGCCGCGGCTCGAAGCCGAGCTCACGCTGCTGCAGGAAAGGCGGCTCACCGTCGCCGAGCAGCACGCGCGGCTGTCGATCGAGCTGGGCCAGGGCGAACGGCTGATCGCCGAACTGAGGCGGCTGACCAAGCAGTTCCCGCTGCGCGAACAGCTCTGGCTCCAGCTGATGCACGCGTTGCAACGGGCGAACCGGCCCGCCGAGGCGTTGCAGGCCTTCGAGGACGTGCGGGTGCTGCTCGCCGACGAGCTGGGCACCGATCCGGGCGGGGAACTGCGGGACCTGCACGCGCGGCTGCTGCGCGGGGACGAGCCGCGGCCCGCCCTGAACACGCTGCCGCGCGACGTCGCCGACTTCACCGGCCGCGCGACCGAGATCGAACGGCTGACCAGGGCCGTCACCGGGAAGTCGGCGGTCGTGATCTCCGCGATCGACGGCATGCCGGGCGTCGGCAAGACGACGCTCGCCGTGCACCTGGCGCACCGCCTGGAGTATCCGGACGGTCAGCTGTTCATCGACCTGCACGCGCACACTGCGGGCCGTGCGCCCGTGGAACCGACAGACGCGCTCGACGTGCTGTTGCGCGCGCTCGGGCTGGAAGAGATCCCGGTCAGCCTGGACGAACGTGCCGCCATGTGGCGTGCGGAGCTCTCGCGCAGGCGGTTGCTCGTCGTGCTCGACAACGCCGTGAACGCCGACCAGGTCCGTCCGCTGCTGCCAGGCGTGCCGGGCTCGTTGGTGCTGGTCACGTCCCGCGCGCGGCTGGTCGAGCTGGAGGGCACGTCGACGCTCACGCTGGACGTGCTGTCCGAGGCCGAGGCGTTGCAGCTCTTCGCCACGATCGTCGGCGACGAACGCGGTACCGACGACGCGGCCCGCGAGGTCGTCGAGCTGTGCGGGCGGCTGCCGCTGGCCGTGCGCCTGGCCGCCGGACGGCTCCGCAGCCGTCCCACCTGGACCACCGCCCACCTCGCGACGCGGCTGCGCGAGGGACGATTATCCGAGCTGGACGCGGTCTTCGCGTTGTCGTTCGGCCAGCTCCCCGCCGCTCACCAGCGGCTCTTCGGCCTGCTCGGCCTGCACCACGGCACGGACTTCGACGTCGACCAGGCCGCGGCACTGGGCGAGCTCGACCTGCTGGAGTGCGACGGGATGCTCGAGGACCTCGTCGACGTGCACCTGCTGGAGGCGACGACGCTCGGCCGCTACCGGATGCACGACCTGCTGCGGCAGTACGCGCAGTCCAAGGTGGACGGCACCCGCGCGCCGCTGACGAGGCTGCTCGACCACTTCCTCGACACGGCGAACCAGGCGACGCGGCTGATGTCGCCCGCCGCGCGCAAGTACGAGGTCGACATCACCTACCGGCCGGCCTCGCGGCTGGTGCTGCGCGACTACGACCACGCGGTCGAGTGGCTGGAGACCGAACGCCAGACGCTCGTCGCCGCCGTGGCGTTGTCTCTCGACGGTGGCTGGCGCACACACACGTGGCAGCTCGCACGCGCGTTGACGTTCTTCTGCATGGTGCGCGGCCACACGCGTGACTGGGCCACGATCAACGAACTGGCGCTGGAGGCGGCGAAGGACGAGCCGGTCGCGCTCGCGATCACCACGAAGAACTACGCGATGGTGTTCTGGCAGACCGCGCAGTACCCGAAGGCGATCCACTACAACGAGCGCGCCATCGAGATGCTCCGCGAACTGGGCGACCTGCAGGGAGTGGCGGGCACGCTGAACAACCTGTCGCTGGTCTACCGCACCCTCGAACGCCACGCCGAGGCCGCTGAGCTGCTGGAACAGGCCATCACGGTGGCGCGGCAGCTCGGTGACCGGCACCTCGAGTCGCAGGCGATGAGCAACGTCAGCAACATCTACAGCGCGCTCGGCCGTTACGACGAGGCGTTGCAGGCGTGCACGGCGGCGCTCGAGCTGATGCGCGAGATGGGCAGCCGCCGCGACGAGGCGGACACCCGGAGCGCGCTCGGCATGATCCTGCACGCCATGGGCCGGCACGACGAGGCGTTGGAGGCGCTGGAGTCGGCTCTCAAGGCCGTGCGCGCGATCGGTGACGTCACGACGGAAACGGTGGTGCTCAACTACCTCGGCGAGGTGCTGACCGCCGCCGGACGTCCGGACGAGGCCATCGCGCCGTTGCGTGAGGCGCTGGAACTGGCCGAACGGATCGATGACAGGCGTGAGGCGGCGAACGCGCACAAGCACCTGGCCCGTGCCGTCAGCGACCCGGCCGAGGCCGCCCGGCACCGGCGGGAGGCGGACGAGAGGTTCGCGGCGCTAGGCACCGGCTGACCGCGGGCCCGGTCTCCCGCCGGGCAGCACCGCGCCGCGCGGCAGCCCGTCTCGCAGCAACGGCAGCAGCCGCGGGTGCTTGCTCATGAGCACCGCGGCCGTTCCGTTGCGCTGCTGGGTCCTGCGGCAGAAGTGGGGTGACAACGGCACCCCGAGGTACGCCTCGGCACGGGGTCCGTAGAGGACCGCGCCGCCGAGCCCGCACCACGCCGCCGCGACCGCCTGCCCGCCGCTCCACACGTACCCCTCGACGTACACCGCGCCGTGGTTCCGGCCCACCTCGCTGAAGGCGTCGCTGAACGTCACCTGCGGCTGCAGCCGGGTCGCCGGGCCGGCCGACCACCAGGTGCCGAGGTCGAGCACCAGGCCCTCCACGCTCGCGTGCGCCCACTCCGAGTCGTCGACGAGCGTGCGGAACGGCAGTTCCAGCCCGGTCAGCGCCGCGGTGAGCTCCTCCACCCGCCCATGGTGCGGCGTGAGGACCGATCCCGCTGTCCGAAGTGGACTCAGCCCTGCGCCTGGACGATGGTGATCGGGATGATCAGTCGAAGATCTGCTCGAATGTGACTTTCACTCGACCGCTGTTGCTGTCGACGACCAGATACCAGCGGTCGTCGTAGGGCACCTCGAGGACTATCGGACTGATGTTGTAGAAGTCGCCGTAGTACTCGTAGTCGCCGCCGTCCAGGTACGCCTGGTAGTGGTCGACGTCCATGAGACACACCCGCGCGGCTGAACCGCGCAACTCCACCTCGAAGCGAGCGCCACCCGCGAACGTCCCGAGATCCCAGTAGAGGTGTTCCACACACCATTGGTAGCGGATCGCGTCTCGACCCGAAATCCGCTGATGCGGCGATAGCGCACGCTGCGCCGTGTGCCTGTTCCGCCATTCAGCCCTGCGCCTGGACGATGGTGATCGGGATGCTGACCTCGACCGGTCCCGCCACGCCGGTGATGACGCCGTCGCCCGCCTTGTTGCCCGCCTGCAGCCGGGCGCGGAACGTGATCGTCTGGCCGGGGGCGAGCGTCTGGCCGCCCTCGCACGTGACGACGCCCTTGCCGGCCGGGCAGGCGATGAAGCCCACCGAGGTCTTGCCGGGGCCGACCGTCTTGATCTTGTCGGGCATCGTCAGCGTCAGCGTCGGCACCGTGGTGGGCGCGTCGCCGTTGTTGGTGATGCTGACGTTCATCTCGTTGGCCGGGCCGTCGGTGGTCATGGTGATGCCGCTGGGCGCCGACCCCGACAGCTCGGCCTCGCCCGCGGGGACGACGGTGTTGTTCGTGCTCGTCGCGGGCCGGTTCGCGCCGGTGGTGCCCTGGGCGGCCGTGCCCGCCGACGTGCCCCTGGTCGGCGTGGCGCCGGAGCTCCGCGTTGTGCCCGACTCGCTCGGCGCGGGTTCCGCCGAGGCGCTCGTGCTGGTCGGGGCGGCGCCGATGACCGTGGTGACGGGTCCGTTGCCCGAGCTGACGACGACGCCCGAGGCCACCACGACGACCGCCGCGGCCGAGGCGGCGACGCCCAGCCACGAGGCCGCGCTGAGCGTGACGACGGCTCCCTTGGTCGCGGTCGCCGCCGCGGCCAGGTAACCGGCGGTGCCCGTGCCCAGGACGATGGGGGCGACGAGACCGCGCAGCGCGCCGTTCACGTCGGAGAGCTCGCTGGCGAGCTTGCGGCACTCGGCGCAGGTGTCCATGTGCTCGTCGATGTGGACGGCGTCGCGTCCCTTGAGGCCGCCGCGCGTCCAGGCGCCGAGCTTCGTCACGGTCGGGCGGCAGGTCTCCGCCGGTTCCTGGTTGACGTGTGCCTGCAAGAACGCCTTGCGCAGGCCCTCGCGCGCACGGAACGCCATCGCGGAGACGCCGTTCGGGGTCAGGCCGAGCAGCGGTGCGATCTCGCCCGGTGACTGGCCCTCGATCGCGGTGTGCCACAGGACGGTCCGCCACCGCTCGGGCAGCGTCGCGAACGCCGTCGCCGCCAGCGTCTGGTCCAGGTCCTCGACCGCCTTGTCGCGGAACGGCACGCTGGTCGCCTTGGCGGCGCCGGGAACCTCCTCGACGTCACCGGCCAGCTCGACCCGCTTCTCCTTGCGGGTGCGGTCGTACGCCGCGTGCCGCACCGCCGTCAGCAGGTACGGCCGGAACGACGCGCCCGGACCGCCGCCTGCGCGCAGTGCCGCGAGGACCTTCGCGAACGCCTCCGACACCAGGTCGTCGGCGTCCGAGGACGACGAGGACAGCTGCAAGGCCAGCATGTTCGCCGAGCGCACGTGACGTTCGTAGAGCTTGCCGTACTCCTCGACCCTGCCGTCTCTGACGGCATCGATGAGGTCGGCATCCGACGGCGGTCGTCCACGCTGCCCGATCAAAGAAAGCCGCCTTAACGTGATGCCCTGTACTGATACGCGGACCCTATCGACATGACTCAAGGTGAACAATCCACGCATACGAACTCGATGTAATAAAAGAGGTTTTGGTCCGGCGCAAGTCGCGGCGAACTCGGGCCGGAAGGCCCTGGCGCCCGCGTCTCCTTGGCCTGGTGGACATCCGGCTCTGCGCCGAAAGCACCAACCGGTGCTGAGCCGGCGGCACGCACGCGGCGTTTCGTCGTGACCAGAAATGTGTCCAGTCGGAATTCGTTCCAGGTCGACGTGGAGAACGCTCCACAATGGACCTTTTTGGCGCCGAACAGCGGAACTGAGTAGCCGTACTCATGACAGCCGGGGGATGACCCAGGACTCTCGGACCATGACGTCCTCCGCGCCCACGCACACCCCGACGACCGCGGCCTTCTACGTGCAGGCGGTCCTGTCGTTCGGGCTCTCGCTGACCGCCGTCACCATCGGAGTCGTGTTCCTGCCCGTCGACGGGTGGGTGCGCGCCTTCCTCGGCATCGCGATGCTCTACACCGTCACCTCGGCGTTCACCCTCGCCAAGGTGCTCAGGGACCGGCAGGAGGACGCCTACATCCACAGCCGGGTCGACAGAGCCCGGCTCGACAAGCTGCTGACCGACCACGACCCGTTCAAGATCGACGCGGCCTGATCCTCACGGGTGACCGCGCCACAGCCGCCAGGCGCGCGGGCTCGCCGGCTCGTGGTGGCTGTTGGCCTCGGAGAACCGCAGCCGCACGCGAGCGCCGCCGAGCCGGCCGCGCTCCAGGTGGATCGTGCCGCCGGTCGCCTCCGCGGCCGCGCGGGCGATGTCGAGGCCCAGCCCCGTCGACCCGCCCCCGCTGCTGCCCCGGTGCAACGCCGAGGACGGGTCGGCGACCCCGGTGCCGCCGTCCTCGACGACGAGGGTCACCCACCCGGCGTGCCGCACCACCGACACCCCGACCGGTGCGGCGGGAGGCGTGTGCCGGAAGACGTTCTCCAGCAACGTGTCCACCACGGCACCCAGCGCGTCCGGTGCCAGCGGCACCCAGCACGGCTCGCCCACGTCGATCTCGCACACCCGGCCCTGGTCGGCCGCGTGCGCGGACCAGAACGCCATCCGCGACTCCACGACCGACGCCACGTCGCACTTGCCGGCCGTCTCGCCCTCGACCGGGTGCAGCGACTGGATGATCCGGTCGACGTCGTGGCCCAGCGTGCTGACGGCGCTGCGGATCCGGTCGGCGACGGGGCCGGGGCCGATCGCGTCGGCGTCGAGCCGCAGGGCCGCGAGCGGTGTCCGCAGCCGGTGCGACACGTCCGCGATCATCTCCCGCTCCTTCGCCAGCAGCTGCGACGTCCGCGAGGAGGCCTCGTCGATCGACTCGGCGAGCGCCTCCAGTTCGCGGGGACCGCGCAGCCGCACCCGCCGCCCGACCGACGTGGTCAGGTCGCGCAGGGCCGCGAGCACCGGTGTGAAAGGCCTGTGCCCCAGCCACACCGCCAGTCCCACCGCCACGAGCGCGATCCCGGACACCAGCAGGACCGGGAGGAACGGGAACGGCACGGACGCGGGCACCACCGAGACCACGGACCCGCCGGCGGAGGTCACGCGCGGGCCACCGCCGGCACCGAGCCGCGTGCCGTCCTCCAGCACCACGGACAACCGCCCCTCGGCACCGGCGGTGGTGCGGGCGATCGTGCCGCGGACCGCGTCGGGGTCCGAGGACACCGCGAGCACACCGGCGACCACCGCCGCGTCCCGCCGATCGGCCTGGGCTGCCGTCGAGACCGCGTGCGAGTGGAGCAGAAACCCGGCGGTGGCCACGAGAACCACGGCGACCACCCCGGTGGCGAGCAGCAGAGCGCGGGTGATGACCGCCCTCATCCGGGCGCCGCCAGCTTGAACCCGACGCCCCGGACCGTGTGCAGGTAACGGGGGTGGGCCGCCGTCTCACCGAGCTTGCGCCGCAACCAGGACGCGTGGACGTCGATCGTCTTGTCGTCGCCGACGTACGGGTTGCCCCACACGGCCTGGATCAGTTCACGGCGCGAGATCACCCGCCCCGGCCGTTGCGCGAGGTAGGCGAGCATGTCGAACTCCCGCCTGCTCAGCGCGAGAGCGGACTCGCCGAGCGACGCCAGGCGCTGCGCGAGGTCGATGCGGAGGTCGCCCAGCGCGAGGAGGTCGGCGGACGCGGTCGTACCGGTGCCCGTGCGGCGCAGCAGGGCGTTGATCCGCGCGGCCAGGTGCTCGGCCGAGAACGGTTTGACGATGTAGTCGTCCGCGCCCGCGTTCAGCGTGCTCACGACCGAGCTCTCGGCACCCCGCGCCGTCGCCACGATGACCGGGACGTTGCTCACGCCGCGCAGCATGCGCAGGGCGGCGACGCCGTCGAGGTCCGGCAGCCCCAGGTCGAGGATCACCAGGTCGAGCTCCGACGTGCCCGCCTCGCGCAACGCGGCCACGGCGGTGCCGACGGCCTGCACGACGTGCCCGAGGTCGGTCAGCGCGTGCACGAGCGCCGCCTGGACCACCGGGTCGTCCTCGACCACCAGCACCTTCGACATACACGCAGGGTAAGCAGCGAACCCGCCGATGGGGAGAGGGGGCGGGAGCTTATCTCGATCGTGCTACGTCCTTAAATCTCCCTTAGGGCTGCCGCCTCTACGGTCTGCAGCACACCGAACCGGGGAGTGGGCGTGGCAGAAGTCGTTCTGACGGGGCTGGGCAAGGCCTACGGTGACGGCACCCGTGCCGTCACCGACCTCAACCTGGAGATCCGCGACGGCGAGTTCCTGGTGCTCGTGGGCCCGTCGGGCTGCGGCAAGACGACGGCGCTGCGCATGATCGCCGGGCTCGAGCAGATCACCGAAGGCACGATCCACATCGGTGAGCAGGTCGTGAACGACGTGCCGTCCCGTGATCGCGATGTTGCGATGGTGTTCCAGTCCTACGCGCTCTACCCGCACCTGAACGTGTACGACAACATCGCGTTCGGTCTCACGCTGCGCAAGCTCCCCAAGTCCGAGATCGACCACCGCGTGCGCGAGGTCGCCGAGGTCCTCGAACTAACCGAGCACCTCGGCCGCAAGCCCCGCAACCTCTCCGGCGGGCAACGGCAGCGCGTCGCCATGGGCCGGGCGATCGTGCGGGCCCCGCAGGCGTTCCTGATGGACGAGCCGCTGTCCAACCTGGACGCCAAGCTGCGCGTCCAGATGCGGGCGCAGATCGCGCGGATCCAGCGCGAGATCGGCGTGACGACCGTGTACGTCACGCACGACCAGACCGAGGCCATGACGCTCGGCGACCGCGTGGCCGTCATGCGCCGCGGGGTGCTCCAGCAGGTCGGCCCGCCCCAGGAGCTCTACGACCGGCCGGTCAACCTGTTCGTCGCGGGCTTCATCGGCTCGCCGGGCATGAACCTCGTGTCCGCGAAGCTCGACCGGGACGGCGACGACCGGTTCTGGGTCTCGCTCGGCTCCGACGCGTTGCTGCTGCCGGAGTCCGTGCCGCGCCAACGCCCGAAGCTCGAGCAGTACGTCGGCGGCGACGTCGTGGTCGGCATCCGCCCGGAGGACATGGAGGACACCGCCCTGGCCGACGCGCAGGAGGGCGAGATCCTGCACTCCGTCGCCGATCTGGTCGAAGCGATGGGGTCCGACGTGCTCGTGCACTTCCCGGTCGACGTCCCGCCCGTCGTCACCGACGACACCCGTGAGCTGGCCAGGGACGCGGGCACCGACGACCTGCCCGGCACCGGCGGCAAGGGGACCGTCCTCGTCGGACGGTTCAGCCCGCGCACCCGCATCTACGAAGGACAACCCGTCGCCGCCCGGGTGGACACCTCCCGGCTGCACTTCTTCGACCCGGCCACCGGGTCCTCGATCTGGAAGTAGGAGAGCTTCAATGGGGAAGCAATGGATCGCGCTGCTCGCACTCACCGCCGCCGCGTGCTCCGGAGGTGCCGCGGGAACCGGGACTTCTGAAGACCTCAAGGGGCAGACCGTCGAGGTCGTCGGACCATGGACCGGCGACGAGCAGAAGGCCTTCGAGCAGGTGCTGAAGGTGTTCACCGACAAGACGGGCGCCGAGGTCAGGTACACACCCGCCGGGGACGAGCTGCCGACTGTGGTGCAGACCAGGATCTCGGGCGGCACACCGCCGAACGTCGCGCTGATCGCGCAACCCGGTCTCGTCGCCCAGTTCGCCAAGGCGGGGGCGCTGAAGCCCGTGGGCGCCGACGTCGAGAAGGCGGTCACCGACCACAACGCGGCCGTGTGGAAGCAGCTCGGCAGCGTCGACGGCAAGCTCTACGGCTTCACCTTCAAGACGGCCAACAAGTCCGCGTTCTGGTACAGCGAGAAGGCCTTCCAGCAGGTCGGTGCCACGCCGCCCGCGACGTGGGACGAGCTGATCAAGGTCAGCAAGGCGATCTCCGAGACGGGTCTCGCGCCGGTGTCGGTCGGCGGTGCGGACGGCTGGACGCTCACCGACTGGTTCGAGAACGTCTACCTGCGCACCGCGGGCCCGGAGAACTACGACAAGCTCGCGAAGCACGAGATCCCGTGGACCGACCCGACCGTGCGCAAGGCGTTGGAGGAGCTGGCGAAGCTCTGGGGCGACCCGACCCTGATCGCGCCCGGCGCGCTGCAGACGGAGTTCCCGAAGTCCGTCATCACCGTCTTCGGCGAGCCCTCCGGTGCCGCCATGGTGTTCGAGGCGGACTTCGTCGCGAGCATCATCACGACCAACACCAAGGCGAAGGTCGGCCAGGACGCCAAGTTCTTCCCGTTCCCGTCGGTCGCGGGCAGCAAGGACGCCGTCGTCGCCGGTGGTGACATGGCCGTGCAGTTCAAGGACGACAAGGCGACCACCGAGCTGATGAAGTACCTGGCCTCACCGGAGTCCGGCAAGGTGTGGGCCGAGCTCGGCGGGTTCCTCTCGCCCAACAAGGACATCCCGGAGAGCGCGTACCCGGACGCCGTGACGCAGGACCTCGCGCGGCGGATCGTCGACGCCGGGGACAACGTCCGGTTCGACATGTCCGACCTCGCACCGGCCGCGTTCGGCGGCACGAAGGGCGCGGGGGAGTGGAAGGACCTGCAGGACTTCCTGGCCGACCCGAAGAACGTCGACGGCATCATGGCGCGCCTGGAAGCGAACGCGGCGAAGGCCTACGGCGCATGACGTCAAGGAAGCGGAGTTTCAGTCCGAACGTGGACGCCGCGCCGGGGCGCTCGCCCCGGCAGGCGATCCCGTTCCTGCTCCCCGCACTGGTGGTGCTCGCGGCGCTGGTGCTGTACCCGCTGGTGTACTCGCTGATCCGCAGCTTCTTCGACGCCTCGGGTGACGAGTTCGTCGGCCTGGGCAACTACGTCGAGACGTTCACCGACCCGCGCACGCTGATCGCGTTCCGCAACAACGTGATCTGGGTGGTGGTAGCCCCAGCCGCCGTCACCGGCATCGGCCTGATCCTCGCCGTGCTGACCGAACGCATCAAGTGGGCGACGGCGTTCCGGCTCGTGCTGTTCATGCCCATGGCGATCTCGTTGTTCGCCTCCGGCATCATCTTCCGGCTCGTGTACGAGGAGGCGCCGAACCAGGGCGTCGTGAACGCGGTCGTGGTGGGTGTGCACGACGTCTTCAGCCCGGCCTCGCAGTACCCCGGTGCGCGGCCAAGGGACGGTTACGCCGCAACGGAAGCGGGCTTCACCGCGATCCGGCCGTCGCGGGCGGGCGACACGATCTCGTTGCCGCTCATCGGGTATCCACCGCAGGACGTGCCGCCGCAGGCGCTGCCGGCCTCCCCGCCGACCGCCGGCACGGGGGAGTTGCGCGGTGTGCTGTGGCTCGACGTGTCGATCGGCGGCAGGGCGGGCGCCGTCGACCCGACCGAGCGCGGCCTGCCGGGCGTGGCCGTGGAAGCGGTGCGGGACGGGCAGGTCGTCGCCCGCACCACGACCGGCGACGACGGCAGGTTCACCTTCCCCGACCTCGGCGCCGGTGACGTCACCGTGCGGCTGCCTCCCGAGAACTTCGCGCTGCCGTTCCGCGGCCTGACGTGGCTCGGGCCGTCGTTCATCACCCCGGTGATCATCTCGTCCTGGATCTGGATCATGACCGGGTTCGCGATCACGTTCATCGCCGCGGGCCTGTCGGCGATCCCGCGTGACGCGCTGGAGGCCGCGCGGGTCGACGGCGCGACGGAGTGGCAGGTGTTCAAACGCGTCACCATCCCGCTGCTCTCGCCGGTGCTGCTGGTGGTGTTCGTGACCCTCGTGATCAACGTGTTGAAGATCTTCGAGCTGGTGTTCGTCATCGCGCCGGGCTCGGTGCAGTCCGAGGCCAACGTGCTGGCCCTGCAGATGTGGCAGGTGTCCTTCGGCACCGGCGGCGACCAGGGGGCGGGCAGCGCGCTCGCGGTGATCCTGTTCCTGCTGGTGGCGCCCGCGATGCTGTTCAACATCCGCCGATTCCGACGGGAGCGGTCGTGACTGCTGTGGCGGACGAGGTCCGCATCGACGTGCCGGTCTCGGGAGCACCGAAGCGGGGCTTCCTGACGCGGCTGGTGTCGAGGCTCGGCAACGGGGTCGTGCAGGTCGTGCTCGCCCTGGTGGCCGTCTTCTGGCTCGTCCCGGTGTTCGGTCTGCTGATCGCGTCGTTGCGCGACGAGTCGGCCAACACCGCGAGCGGCTGGTGGACCGTGTTCACCAAGCCCGCCGAGCTGACGCTGGCCAACTACGCCGACCTGGTGGCGAACCAGGCGGTGTGGCAGTCGTTCCTCAACACCTTCTACATCGCCGTGCCCGCAACGGTTCTGGTCGTCGTGATGGCGTCGCTGGCCTCGTACGCCCTGGCGTGGATCGAGTTCCCGGGCCGCGAGACGCTGACGGTCGTCGTGGTCGGGCTGCTCGTCATGCCGATCCAGGTGGCGCTGATCCCGGTGGCGAAGCTGTTCGGCGCGCTCGGCCTGTTCGGCACGATCACCGGCGTGGTGCTGTTCCACGTCGCGTTCGGCCTGCCGTTCGCCATCTTCCTGCTGCGCAACTTCTTCACCGGCATCCCGCGCGACCTGATCGAGGCCGCGCGGATGGACGGCGCCACGGAGTGGGTGATCTTCAAGCGCGTCATCCTGCCAGTGGCGAAGCCGGCGATCGCGTCGCTGACGATCTTCCAGTTCCTCTGGGTGTGGAACGACCTGCTGGTGGCGCTGGTGTTCGCGGACCAGGACTCGGCGCCGATCACGGTGGCGCTGCGGGCCCAGCTGCGGCAGTTCGGCACCAACATCGACATGTTGTCGACCGGTGCGTTCCTGTCGATGGTCGTGCCGTTGGCGGTGTTCCTGGTGTTCCAGAAGTACTTCGTGCAGGGGGTGCTGGCCGGGTCCACGAAGTAGAGCTTCCCCCGCGTCCGCATGGAGGTCCGCGGTCGTGAGAAGGATCGGCGGAAGGCTGTTCCCGCGGCTGCGCCGCGGTCCGCTGGCTGACCTCGCACCGAGGTGCCGGCGGCCGCTGCCGTTGCTGATCGTGGAGGAACGCGTCGAGCTCGTCGGTCGTGGTCGTCGCCTCGTGCAGGAAGTGCCGGCCGGGTCTACGAAGTAGAGCCGCGGGTGATGGTGTCGAGGTCGCGCGTGGCGTAGCGCAGGTGCTCCCACTCCTCCTCGAGGATGGTGTGCAGGCACGACAGGGTGGTCTCGGGGTGTTCGGGACCCCACGGGTTCGCCCGCACCACGGCCAGGTCCTCCGGCGTCGCGGTCGCGAGGAAGTCGCGGACCATCGCCGTCCGGTCGGCCCTGGCCGCCAGCACGTCGGCGTAGGGCGGGACGCCGGAGACGAAGACCGACAGGTCGTAGCCGTCGGTCTCGTACTCGGCGTTCGGCATCCCCAGCGGGTGGTACGGCTTCTCCCGGCCGAGGACCGCCTTGCCTAGCCAGGTGTCGGTCGCCATGACGAGGTGCCGGACGGTCTGGGCGAACGACCACTCGCCGTCCACCGAGACGTCCTGCGTGCCCGGTGGCAGCGCCGCGACCCGCTCGACCGCCGCGGCCCAGGCGGTCTCCGCCTTCGCCCACGCCGCGCGCAGCCCGTCCGGGTCCTGCGCGCGGCGCTCGGCGCGGCCGGGGAAGCGCCGGTCGAGTTCGGCGTCGACGAACGGCGTGACGTCGACACCGTTGACCAGCAACGTGTTCCTGCCGTCGAGCAGCCACGGCGCGTCGATGTCCGTGCCGCCGACCTCGACCGCGCGCATGACCACGCCGGAGAAGTTCGCGCGGGTGAACCGGGCACCACGCAGGCTCACGTCGGTGAAGGTGGCGCCCCGCAGGTCGTCGGGGTGGCTGAAGTTCATCCGCCGAGCTTCGCACGCCGTCGCCGCTCGATCGAGTTGAGGACGAGCAGTGTCAGCATCAGCAACCCGAAACCGATGCCGATGCCGCTCAGGGCCACGACCACCGGTGGCCAGTCGCGACCCGGTGGCGGGGTGACGGTCGTGAGGATCTCCCTGGGCCGCGGGCCCGGGAAACCGGCGGACTCGGCGGGCAGCACCGCGGTCAGCGCGGCCACCGGGTTCACCATGCCGAAGCCGACCCGGTGGTCCCTTCCGGACACGTTGCCGGGGTGCAGCGCGGTGGCCTTGAGCCGGTCCATCACCTGGCGAGCCTTGAGGTCCGGGAAGCGCTCGCGCACCAGCGCGGTGATGCCCGAGACGTACGGGGCAGCGAAACTCGTGCCCTGGATCTTCCCCACGCCGTCGGCCTTCACGTTCGCGTTGGTCAGGCCGGTGCCCTTGGGGTCGACGGAGATGATCTCCTCACCCGGCGCGGCGATGCTGACCCACGGGCCCCAGACGCTGAAGCCCGACACCTCACCGGAGCGCGCCATCGACGCCACCGACAGCACGTCGTCGGCGAACCACGCGGGCGACGAGATCGAGCTGACTGTCGCGGAGTCGATGTTGTTGTTCTGCAGTGGACAGCCGGCCTTGGCGTCGAGGTTGCCCGCCGCCGTCACGACCACGGCGTTCTTGACGTCGACCGCGTACCGGATCGCGGCCTGCAGCGCCCGGTCGTCCGCGCTGAAGTCCTTGGGGGTGCCGCAGTTCGTCAGGGAGATGTTGATGACCCCTGCGTCTTGGTCCGCGGCGCGCACGATCGCCTGCGCCAGCGTCGAGACCTTGCCGGCGGAGGTCCGCTTCTCCCTGGTGGCGTCGCCCTTGAACTCGAAGCGGTCGCTGGTCTGGCGGATCGCGAGGATCGTCGCCCCCGGTGCCGCGCCGACGAAGTCGCCCTCGGTCCTGGCCGCCGCCGCGACGCCCGCCACCTCGGTGCCGTGGCCGTCGCAGTCGTCCGCGCCGTTCTTGGTCCCGCTGACGTACTCACCGGCCGGAACGACGCGGCCGCCGAAGCGCGGGTTGCGCGGGTCGACACCCGTGTCGATGATCGCGATCTTGACGCCCTTGCCGGTCGCGAACCGGTGCGCCTGCTCGAGGTTCAGGTGGACCTGGCCCCACGGCATCTGCTCGATCAGTTCGTTCTTGGTGTCGGACGTGACGCAGCCCTTGCCGGTCGGCTCGTACGGCACGTCCGGCCCGCCCGTGTCCCTCGGCGGCGGGGTGCCGGGCGGCAGCGCCGGTGGCACCGAGTTCGGCTGTGCCGCGGTCTGCGGCTGCGCGGAAGCCGCCGGAAGTGCTCCTGTCAGCAGCAGAATTGCCGTGGTCGCCGTTGCCGTGGCACGGCGGAACCCCGTGGTATCGATCTTCACCTGTGACCCCCCGGGTCCACCCCCACCGACCCCCCGATCGGTGTTGACCAGAGTCCACCACAGGAGGCCCGCTGGCCGCAAAAACCGGGGCGCCTCAACCTGAAGCGGGCTTCAGGTGGTCGGCGTCGCGCAGGAACGCGTCGAGTTCGGCGGTCGTCGGACCGGTGGCCGGACCGGACCTCGTGACGGCGACCGCGGCGGCGGCGTTGGCCCGCCGCACCGCCGCGATCGGGGACAGACCGGCCGCCAGGGCCGAGGCCAGCACCCCGGCGTGCGCGTCACCGGCGCCGTTGGTGTCGACCGCGTGCACCGGGAAACCTGGTACCCGCACCGGTTGCGGGCCGATCGGCGCTCCCGCGAGCAGGCAGCCCGACGCGCCGTCGCGCACCACGGCGAACCCACCGGCGCGGATGCGCGGGACGAGGGCGGTCGCGGCGGCGGCGAGGTCCGCGACGCCGGTCATGATCGTCGCTTCCCGCGCGTTGGCCGTGAGCACGTCGGTGCGGGCCAGCACCGCGTCGAGCAGCACGGGATCGAGGTCACCGACCAGCGGCGACGGGTCGGTGATCACCCTGGCACCGGCGGGCAGGCCGGGCAGCCAGCCGGACAACGCCGCCGCGTTGACCGGGTGGGCGAGGCTGTAGCCGGAGACGTGGACCAGGTCGTGCCCGGTGACGTGCACGCGGTCCAGGTCGTCGCGGGTCAGCCTGCCCTCGGCGCCGACGGTCGTCACGAACGTGCGTTCGGCGGTCGCGTCGACCAGGGCGACGCAGTAGCCGCTGTCGACGCCTTCGAGTCCTGTTTGGACGATCTCGGCGCCGCTCGCGGCCAGTGCGGCGCGCACGATGTCTCCCATCGGGCCGGTGCCGTACTGCCCGGCGAACACGACGGGCAGCCCGGTGCGCCGGGCGGCGACGAGGGTGTTGAGGCCGCCGCCCGCGATCATCTGCGAGCTGCTGGCGATGATGTCGCCGCCCGGTTCCGGGATGCGGTCGACGGTCATCACGACGTCGACGATCACGTTGCCGGTCGAGATCAGCCGCGCGTCAGTCACGGGCACCGCCCAGGGCGAAGTAGCCCGCCGCCGCGACGACGAACGTGACGATCCAGCCGATCGAGCTGAAACCGTTGGCGAGCAACACATAACCCACGACGAGGGCGACGGCCCAGGCCCCGGTCGCACGCCACTCCACGCCTCCGCGGTACCAGTAGGCGCCGCCGCGGGTCATGTCGAGCAAGCCCGCCGGGTCGTAGTGGCGGCGCTTGACCATGTCGACCAGGAAGACGCCGAGCCACGCCGTGATCGGGATGGCCAGCAGGGAGATGAAGCTGATGAACGGTCCGTAGAAGTTCTCGGCCACCAGCATGAAGTAGATCGCGCCGAGGAACGTGACGGTCACGTCCAACGCGACCGCGTACACCCGCGGCACCCGCACGCCCAGCGTCAGCGTGGTGAGCCCGGCCGAGTAGACCGACAGGTGGTTCGACAGCAGCAGTCCGCCGAACGCGGCGATCAGGTACGGCACGGCCATCCACGACGGCAGCAGCCCGCGGATCGCGGCGACCGGGTCCGAGGCGGACGCGAGCGAGTCGTCGCCCGCGGTGAGCAGCGCGCCGAGGCCGATCAGCAGCACGAGCGGGATGCCGGCACCGGCCGCGCTCGCGCTGATCAGGCGGCCCGCCCGCACGCTCGTCTTCTGGTAGCGGGCCATGTCCGCGCCCGCGTTGGCCCAGCCGATGCCCGTGCCGCCCGCGATCACGCCGATTCCGGCCAGCACCGCGGTGAACGGGCCCGCGGGCATCGCCGCGACGGCGTTCCAGTCCACAGTGGCCACGAGCACGACGCCGACGACCACGTTCAGGGCGCCGAAGATCCACGTCGCCCACTTCTGGATGACCAGGATCGCCGCGTGGCCGAGCCCGGAGACCAAGAGCGTGCACAGCTCGAAGACCAGGATCGCGACGATCGTGAGCACCGGCACCGACTTCGCGCCGGTCGCCGTGCCGAACGCGATGGTGAACAGCGACAGCAGCACGAACGCGCCGGTGGTGGTGTTGACCGTCTCCCAGCCGAGCCGCGACGCCAGGGCGACCAGCGTCGGCCCGGCGTTGCCGCGGGTGCCGAAGACCGCGCGGGACAACGTCATGCTCGGTGCCCCGCCGCGCCGCCCGGCCACCGAGACGACGCCGACCACCGCGAACGAGCCCGCGGCGCCGACCGCGGCGACGACCAGCGCCTGCCAGACGTTGAGGAACTGGAACGCGACCAGCGTGGCACCGAGCGGCAGGCCGAGGATGGAGATGTTGGCCGCGAACCACACCCAGAACAGCTGCAGGGGGTTGCCGTTGCGGTCGGCGGTGGGCACGGGCTCGATGCCGCGCTGCTCGACGGCGCTCAGCGCGCCGCGGGTGGTGGTGGACATGACGGTCTCCAGACGACGGTGACGGAAACGCTTCGGCTCTACGGCCTTCCTCGGAGGTCGAGCAGCTTGCTGACGAGCGGGGCGAGGTCGAGGTCGTTGACCTGCTCGACGGTGGCGACCGCGGCGGCGGGCCACGCCGAACCGCCGTGCGTCGCGCCCAGGACCGCTCCCGCCATGGCGGCGATCGTGTCGGTGTCCCCACCGAGACTCGCGGCCTGGCAGAGCGCGTCCCACGGGTCGTCGGCCAGTGCCGCCAGGGCGAGCGCGGCGACCACGGACTCCTGGGCCGCCACGGACGTGCCGACGACGTCGATCAACGCCGTCTCCCGGTCGGCGGCCCCGAGGGACGCGAGGTGGGGGAGCGCCCAGCGCAGGCGGGCCGCGATAGAGCCACCGGCCACCCAGTACCCGCGCCGCCCGCCCTCGTCGGCCGCGGCGACGGCGACCTCGACGGCCTCGGGCAGGCTCGCGCCGCCCACGCCCGCGCTCACCGCGGCACCGACGGCGGCCGCCGCGGCGATGCCGATGCCCGTGTTGTGCGTGGGCGCGCTGGTGCGCGCGACGACGTCCACAAAGGACGTCAGGTCGGCCGCGTCCACGGCTATTCCGACCGGGGTGATGCGCATGGCGGCGCCGTTCGTGGCACCGGTCCTGCCCGCCTCTTCGGCCGGGACGCCGTCCTGCAGCCGGGCCAGCGCGGCTTTCGTGGACGGGCCGAGCAGGTCGAGCGAGCCGCGCTCGCGCATCCGGTCCTCCCAGGCCAGCAACCGCCGCGCCAGCACGACCGGGTCGACGACGCCGCCGCCCTCGACGAGCAGTTCGGCGAGCAGCACGGCCTGCTCGGTGTCGTCGGTGATCGACCCGGCGGCCATGCCGGCGGCGATGCGCTGCCGCGGCCCGGCGTCGGCGAGCCCGGTGATCGGCCCGTGGTCGGCGAGGATCTCGGCGCGGGACATCGACTGCGTGGGCATGCCCAGCGCGTCCCCCAGCGCCAGTCCGCGGAAGGCGGCCAGCGCGCGGTCGTGGAGGTCCACCGGCTCAGCCCCCGAAGCTCACGTGCAGGCGGAACCGGGCGGGGTCGAGCCAGCTGACGACCTTCTCGACGAAGCCGCCGTCCGCGTCCCGCGCGATGCGGGTCGTGTGCAGGAACATCTCACCCGGCTCCCGCCCGAGCAGCCGCGCGTCCTCCTCGCCGAGGGCCGCGACCGCGATCCACTGGTCCCCGCGCGCCGGCACCAGCCCGGCCGCTGCCATCGTCTCGGCCAGCGAGTCGTCGGTGAGCCCGTCCTCGGGAACGCGTGCGACCGCGCCGACCGCGGGCACCCGGCTGCGTTCCAGCGACACGGCGGTGCCGTCGCCGGTGAGGCGGCGGATCCGGTCCAGCGCCAGGAACTCCATGGAGCCCGCGCCCACGGTGGCCGCCAGGTCGGGGTCGACCACGCGCTCCATCCGGACGACCTCGGCGCGGGTGTGGATGCCGGTCATCGCGAGCGCGAGACCCCAGCTCGGCGACTCGTCGAGCTGCCGGCCGTCGAAGGTGACGAACGACCCGACCCCGGTCTGCGTCTCGATCAGGTTGTCCCTGGCGAGGCCCTCTAACGCGCCGCGGATGGTGCTGCGGCTGACGGAGAACCGGCGCGCCAGCTCGTTCTCGCCCGGCAGCAGCGACCCGGCCGGGTGCTCACCCGATCTGATCGCCTCCCGCAGCCGGTCAGCGACCTCCTGCCGCTTGAGCGACGATCGGACGCGAGCGGCACCGGCCTCGTTGGTCATACAGCGAACGTACCTGTCTGGTACCTGTACGGTCAACGGCTCGTTCGTGGCCCAGGTATCCGATCGGCGGCTGTACCGTGACCGGTTTTCGGCAGATAGTGCATTCTTTGTTGAGCTGGACAGCCGATTCACCTCGAATCCATGGGGGCAACAGGTGTGGCGGGTGCGCACGGGTCCGGTGCGATGGCGATCGGGCGGGTGAACGAGTCGGGGAGTCGTGCGCCCCGCGATCCGTTGCGCGCGGTTCGATTGCTCACGAATGTGTTCGCGTGGCTGGGCGGCGCCGCATTGGTGGGCAATCTGCTCGTGGCCGGGAACGGGATCGCCCGTGTCGTCCTGGCCGCGGTGGTCCTGCTCGTGCTGGGCTCGTGGTGGGTGCGGCCGCGGTACGACGGCTGGGCGGTCGCGGTCGTCGAAGGGGTCGCCACGGCCGGTGCGGTGCTCGTCCTGCCCGCCGCGCAGCCGGTGCTCGCGTTCCTGTTCGGCGCGACGACGCGGCGCGCGTTGCACGGAGGTCCCTGGCGGTACCCGGTGAAGTCGCTCGTGGGCCTGGGCGGCTACGCGGGAGGGCTCGGCTTGTCGCTGTCCCGGCTCGACCGCGTCGATCCGGACGTGGTGATGGCCGCGGTGATGCCGTTGCTGGGCCTGGTGATCGGGACCTTCGCGCTGCACGAGACCGTGCGCGCGGTCAGGGCGGAGCAGACCGCGCGCCGGACCGTCGGGGCGTTGCTGGAGGCGACCCCGGTGGGGCTGGCGCTGCTCGACGAGAACGGAACTCCGCGGCTGCACAACGCCCGCGCCCGCGAGATGTTCGGCTGGGGCGACGACGCCGGGACCGTGGTGTGCCCGCACGGAGTCGGCATCGTCGGCTGCCGCGACGGGTGCGTCGTGGACCCCGTCGAGGTGGAGCCGCGCGACGGTCTGGTGCTCTCCGTCCACACCGGTCCGGTCGAACAGGACACCGGGCCCGACCACACGGTCGTCGCCGCCGTGGACGTGAGCGGACGCCGGCAGTGGGAGCAGGCGCTGCGCGACAAGGCGGAACGCGACGAGCTGACCGGGCTGGCCAGCCGGGCGCACTTCCTGCACCTCGTGCGGGAGGCCATGGGCGCCGAGACCGTCGTCGGGCTGCTCGTCGTGGACCTGGACAGGTTCAAGGACGTCAACGACGCCGACGGTCACGAGGTGGGCGATCGGTACCTCCAGGCCGCGGCCGCCCGCGTGCGTTCCGCGCTGCCTCCCAGGGCCGTCGCGGGCCGTCTCGGCGGTGACGAGTTCGCCGTGCTCGCCCCCGGCTTCGACGTGCGGGACACCGTGCGGCTCGCGAAGTCCGTGCTGCAGAGCCTGAACGGCGCCGCGGAACCGTTCGCGGCGAGCGTCGGCGCCGCCGTGTCGCAGGCCGGTGCGGACGCGGCCGGCCTGCTCCGGGACGCCGACACCGCGATGTACGTCGCGAAGCGGGACGGCGGCAACCGGGTGCGCCAGTTCCGGCGGGAGATGGGGGAGCAGGCGCTCGCCCGGCAACGCGACAAGGCAGACCTGCGCACCGCCATCGACGGCGGCGAGCTCGTCGTGCACTACCAGCCGATCGTCGACCTCGCGACGAGCGCGGTCACGAGCGCCGAGGCACTGGTCCGGTGGCAGCGTCCCGGCAGGGGCCTGCTCGGCCCCGACGCGTTCATCGGCCTCGCCGAGGAGACCGGCCTCATCGTGCCGCTCGGCGAGAAGGTCCTCGAAGCCGCGTGCGGACAGGCCGTGCGCTGGAACGGCGAAGGACGGTCCCTCGGCGTGACGGTGAACGTCTCCACGCGCGAACTCGCGACCCCCGGCTTCCTGCCGCGGCTGGACCGGGTGATCACCTCCGCGGGACTGGCGCCGAACCGGTTGACCGTCGAGGTGACCGAGAGCGTCTGGGCCGACGAACCGGCGATGCGGAGCCTGGTGGCCGTGCGCGAGGCGGGGATCCGCGTGGCGCTCGACGACTTCGGCACCGGTTACTCCTCGCTGAGCTACCTGCAGCGCTACCCGTTCGACGTCGTGAAGATCGACCGCTCGTTCACCGGGGCCCTCGGCCGCAACGGCCGCACCGAGGGCGTGATCCGGTGCATCATCGCCCTGGCCGAGGTGCTGGGCGCGAAGACGGTCGCCGAGGGGATCGAGACGCCGGAGCAGGCGGACTGGCTGCGGGACGCCGGGTGCTCGTACGCGCAGGGCTACCTCTTCGGGAGGCCGGCGGACGCGGCCGAGTGGAAGGCGGCCGCGTCCACCGGCTGGTGACCGCGCCCGTCACCTGCCCCGGAACAGCATCGGCTCGACGTCGAGGTCGGTCTGCAGCAGCCCGTACGTGCGCATCAGGGTGGCCACCCGCTGCAGTCGCGTGGCGTCGAGCGAGGTGGGGAACTGGCCGAGGTTCACGAGCTTGGCGGTGTCCCGGTCCACACCGGCGTACTGCGGCAGGAGCTCCTGGACGGTGGCGCGGTTCGAAGCGTCCTGCTGTCCCCTGGTCATCGCGCGCTGGAACGCCGCGACCGTGTTCGGGTTCTCCTGGACGAACTTGCCGGTCGTGCCGTACCCGGCGATGGGGATGGCGGAGGTGGGGCCCGAGGCCGCGTCGAGGATCGCGATCTGGCCGGAGTTGCGCTGCGCCCTGGTGATGAACGGTTCGCTCATGAACCCGGCGTCGACGACGTTCCGCTCGATCGCCGCCTCCATGTCGGGCATGGGCATTTCCTTGAGCGTGATCTTCTTCGGATCGATGTTGTTGGCTTCGAGCACCGCTTTCGTGGTCAGCTCGGAGATGTTGTTGAAAGTGTTGATCGCAATCGTCTTGCCGACCAGATCCGTCATCGACCTGATGGTCCCGTTCCCCTTCACGAGGATCAGGAACATCCCGGGCTTCGCCTGGTAGCCGTCGCAGATCAGTTTGATGCCGCCCACGTTCTTCGCGGTCTCCTTGGACTGCGCGGCCATGAACGAGACCCAGTTGCCGAAGGTGATGTCGAGGCTGCCCTGGACCAGTCCGGGGATCGCGGCGGCGCCACCCTGGACGACGACCGTCTCGACCTCGAGCCCCTCCTCCTTGAAGTACCCGTTCCTCATCGCGATGTGCAGGGGCGCCACGTCGACGACCGGAAGCACGCCCACCTTGATGAAGATCTTCTCGGCTGCGGCGGGCTGGGAGGTCGCGGCCGGTTGCCCGCCGCCGAGCGCACCGCAACCGGACGCCGCCGCGAGCACGGCGGCAGCGGACAGGAGACCTGCGATCCGGCGCCTACCAGACATGTGACTTTCTCCCGTGAAATGGAATAGGTGCTCTGTTCGGATATTCGGGCACGGCGAAACGGCGCACTGACCTTCGCCATTCGACGATGTGGTCACCGCGGGATCAGGTAATCTTTTCTCCTTTTGCGGGCCATCCTTGCACGAACGTCAAGGTGGTCGATTCGTGTGAATTGGGCGGGCGTTTCTTCCGTTCAACGGAACGTCTCTTGTCGTGCCTTCGGCCGCTCTGGTACCCGCTCCAAGACTTCAGGCGGAGTGCAGCGGTTGTTCAACGTCCAGCCCGCTTGGAATCGGCAGGCTGACGACATGACTGAGAACGCCACTCCCGCGCTGGGGCGCCGCACGGTGTTGCAGGCCGCTTTCGCGGCACCGGCCGTGGCCGCGCTGGCCGGAGCACCGGTCGCGCAGGCCGCGCCCGCCGCGGACGACTCGCGGTTCACCATCGCCGTGCTGCCCGACACGCAGTACCTCCTCGACGAGGGCGGCTCGGACCCCGAACCCGTGCGGGAGGCGTTGCGGTCGCTCGCGAAACGGCGCCGCGAGGCGAACATCGTCTTCATGGCTCACCTCGGTGACGTCACCGAGCACGGCACCGAACGCGAGATGCGGCTCGCCGACTCGGTCTTCGACTCCATCGGGAACCAGGTGCCGTACAGCGTGCTGGCCGGCAACCACGACGTGTCCGGCGACGACCAGCGCGGCCCCACGCCGTACTCGCGGGTGTTCGGCCCCGAGCGGTTCCAGCGGATGAAGACGTTCGGCGGCTTCGCACCCGGCGGCTACAACAGCTTCCACGTCATCACCGCGGGCGGCCGGCAGTGGCTGCTGCTGGCGCTGGACTGGCGCGTGTCGGACAAGGGAATCCAGTGGGCGCAGGGGGTTCTCGACGAACACCGCGCCCTGCCCACCGTTCTCACCACCCACGACCTCGTCGGCGGCTCGCCGGAGGCCGCGTTGTCCGAGCACGGGAAACGCCTGTGGGACAACCTGATCCGCCGCAACGACCAGATCTTCCTGACGCTCAACGGCCACTACTGGCCGTCGGGCCGGGTCACGCTCACCAACGACGCCGGCAACCCCGTGCACCTGCACATCACGAACTACCAGGAGCGCTACTACGGCGGCGCGGGCATGGTCCGCTTCTACTCGTTCGACCTGGCGCGCAACGTGATCGACGTCGAGACGTTCTCGCCGTGGCTGCTGACCCACCGCGACACGCTCCCGGAGGCCGAGACGGCCGAGCTCAGCGGTGAGCTCGACAGGTTCACCGTCGAGATCGACTTCCGGCGGCGCTTCGCCGGGTTCGCCCCGCCCGCGCTGCCCGCGTCCCGCCCCGCGCGCGCCGTGCTGGTCCGCGGCACCGCCGCGTACTGGCGGTTCGACCGGGAGGGCCTTCCCTCCGCCGCGGCCGGTCCCGTGGCGCCCGGTGTCGTCGCCCGCGACCTGACCGGCAACGGCAACGACCTCACCGTCGAGCACCTGCACGCGAGCGCGCCCGACGTCCTGACGTGGTCCACCGACCACCACGACACCCAGCCCGCCCACGCCAGCCTCACCTTCGCGGGCGGCAAGGCCCCCGACCGCGGCGCGGTCCTGCGCACCGCCGGCAACGCCCCGCTCAACAGCCAGAAGTTCGAGTCCGGCTACACCATCGAGACGTTCCTGAAGCTCCCCAGCCCGTTCACCGGCGACCACGCCTTCATGGGCGTGCTGAGCTGGGAGGGCCGCGCGGGCGACGCCGGCAAGCACAGCGGCTGGTCCGACGACGAACCGACGTGCAGCCTCAACGTCTCCGGCGAGCGCTTCCTGCAGTTCGTCGTCTACCCGGTGCCGGTCGACGCCGACCCCACCTCCTGGAGCCACGCCATCCCGGTCGGCCGCTGGACCCACGTCGCGATCGTCAACGACGGCCGCCGCACCACCACGTACGTCGACGGCGCGAAGATCGCCCGCAACGCGGCCGGGGAGTCCCGCGGCATCACCACCCAGGGCAGGCCGTTCGTCCTCGGTGCCACCCAGTTCGCCCTGCGCTACGGCCAGGGCTTCTACGGCTCCCTCGGCGACACCCGGATCGTGGCCAGGGCCCTGCGCCCCTCGGAGTTCCTCACCGCACGGGGCTGACAGCGCACTATGGTCTCTGCCATAGTGCAGATCCAAGCGAGGAGGTGCGGTGGTCGAGCAGGGCAGGCGGGGCACCAAGCAGCGGATGCTGGACAGCGCTGTGCTGCTGCTGCGCGAACGCGGCGCCGCCGGGGTCACGGTCGACGCCGTGCTGGCCCACAGCGGCGCGCCGCGGGGATCCGTCTACCACCACTTCCCCGGAGGCCGGAACGAGATGGTGCTGGGCGCCGTCCGCCTGGCGGGCGACTACATCTCCGCGATGGTCGCCGAGGCGGCGGCCGAGGGGGACGTGCGCCTGATGGTCGAACGCCTCGTCGCCTTCTGGAAGCGGTCGCTGACCAAGACCGACTACCGGGCGGGATGTCCCGCCGCGGCGATGGCGATGGACGGCCGTGACGTCGTCCCCGACGCCGCCGACGTGGTGCGGGACATCTTCGCCCAGTGGCAGGACGGGATCGCGAACGCGTTGTCCGCCAACGGCTTCGAGGCGTCACGCGCGCAGCGGCTGGCCACGCTGGTCGTGTCCGCGGTCGAAGGGGCGATCATCCTCTGCCGCGCGCACCGCGACCTCGGGCCGCTCGACGACGTCCTCGCGGAGATCACACCCTTGCTGGAGCGACCGAACTAGGGAGCCGACCGTGTGGAAACCCAGCGCCTGCATCCTCTGCGAGTGCAACTGCGGGATCGAGGTCCTCGTCGGCGAGGACGGCCGGTCGTTCGACAAGATCCGCGGGGACAAGCTCCACCCCGCGTCGGCCGGCTACACCTGCAACAAGGCGCTGCGCCTCGGCCTGCACCAGAACGGCGACACCGGCCGGATCACGCATCCGTTGCGCCGCAAGGCGGACGGGACGTTCGAGGAGATCGGCTGGGACACCGCGATCAGCGAGATCGCGGCCCGGCTCGGTGAGGTCCGCGACGCGTTCGGCGGCGAGACGATCTTCTACTACGGCGGCGGCGGTCAGGGAAACCACCTCGGCGGCGCGTACTCGCCCGCCACGCTCGCGGCGTTCGGCGCCAAATACCGGTCCTCGGCCCTCGCGCAGGAGAAGACCGGTGAGTTCTGGGTCAGCGCCCGCCTGCTCGGCAACATGACCCGCGCGGACTTCGAGCACTGCGAGGTCGCGCTGTTCGTCGGCAAGAACCCCTACCAGTCGCACGGCTTCCCGCGCGCCAGGTCCGTGCTGAAGGAGATCGCGAAGGACCCCGCGCGGTCGATGGTCGTGATCGACCCGGTGCGGACCGAGACCGCCGAGCTCGCCGACTTCCACCTCCAGGTGCGGCCCGGCACCGACCTCTACCTGCTGACCGCGCTGGCCGCCGTGCTCGTGCAGGAGGACCTGGTCGCCGCGGACTGGCTCGCCGAGCACGCGGACGGCCTCGACGCCGTGACCGCCGTGCTGCGGCAGGTGCCGGTGGGCGAGTACTGCGCCGTCGCCGACGTGGAGGAGTCGCTGGTGCGGGCGGTCGCCGCCCGGATCGCCGCCGCGGACTCGGTCGCGGTGTTCGAGGACCTGGGCGTCCAGATGAACCGCGACTCCACGCTGGTGAGCTACGTCGAGAAGCTCGTCTGGCTGCTCACCGGCAACTTCGGCGAGAAGGGCACCCAGTACGTGCCCTCCAGCCTCGTGCCGCTCGGCCGCGACCGCGGGCACGCCACCGGTGAAGGCCCGCGCAGCCCGGTCGCCGGTGCGCCGATCATCAGTGGTCTCGTGCCGTGCAACGTGATCGCCGAGGAGATCCTCACCGACCACCCGGCTCGCTACCGGGCGATGCTGGTCGAGAGCGCGAACCCGGCGCACTCGCTGGCCGACTCGGCGCGGATGCGGGAGGCGCTCGCCGCGCTGGAACTCGTGGTCGTCATCGACGTCGCGATGACCGAGACCGCGCGCCTGGCCGACTACGTGCTGCCCGCGCCGACGCAGTTCGAGAAGTTCGAGGCCACGTTCTTCAACTTCGACTTCCCGCGCAACGTCTTCCACCTGCGGCACCCGGTCGTGCCCGCACCGGAGGGCGTGCTGCCGGAACCGGAGATCCACGCGAGGCTGGTCGAGGCCTCCGGCGCGCTCACCGAAGCCGACTACGCCCCGTTGCGCGCGGCGGCCGCCGCCGGACGCACCGAGTTCGCGCAGGCGTTCCTGGGAGCGCTGGCGGATCCGGCGAAGAGGCGGCTCGCGTCCGTCCTGCTGTACCGCACGCTCGGCCCGACGCTGCCGCACGACGCCTCGGCGGCCGCGGTGCTGTGGATGGCCGCGCACGAGTGCGCCCGCAAGAACCCCGCCGGGGTCGAGAAGGCCGGCTACGGAACCGGTCCGCAGGCGGGGGAGAGGCTCTTCGAGGCCATCGTCGAGGGCTCGCACGGCGTGCACATCACCGACGACGAGTACGGCGAGTCCTGGCAGCGGGTACGGGGCGGCCGGATCAACCTGGACGTGCCGGAACTGCTGGCCGCGGTGGCAGCGCTGGGCGACAGGCCCGCGCCGGCCGCGGACCCGGAGTGGCCGTTCGTGCTCTCCGCCGGGGAACGCCGCGCCTTCACCGCCAACACGATCATGCGCGATCCGACCTGGCGGCGGCGCGACCAGGAGGGCCGCCTGCGCATGAGCGTCGCGGACGCGGCGAGGCTCGGCGTCACGACCGGCGACCTGGTCAGGATCACCACCCGCCGCGGCAGCGTGGAGGTGTCCGTGGACACGACCGACACCATGCGCTCCGGCCACGTCTCGCTGCCCAACGGCTTCGGGCTCACGGTCCGGGAGCGCACGGGCGTCGCGCCCAACGAGCTCACCGCCGCCGAGGACCGCGACGAGTGGGCGGGCACCCCGTGGCACAAGCACGTGCCGGCCCGGCTCGACCCGCTCGGATGAGGTCTACCGTGTCCGGATGAGTCGGGCTCCGAGGAGACGGTCGGTCGTGGTGGCGAAGCTCGAGGCCGACCGCGGTGGCAGTGCGCAGGCGGCCATCCTCGCCGAGCTGCGGCGGTGCCTGCTCGACGGCGTGCCGCCGGGCAGCGCCATCCCCGTCGACGAGGTGGCGGCGGTGTTCGGGGTGAGCCGGATCCCGGTGCGGGAGGCGCTCAAGACGTTGATCGGCGAGGGCCTGGTCGAGCACCGGCCCAACTTCGGTTACACGGTCGCGAAGCTGACCCCCGAGGAGCTGCACGAGCTGTACGTCGTGCGGGGTGTGCTCGAAGCCGCCGCGCTGGGGGCCGCGGTCTCCCGTGCGCGCCTCGAGCACGACGAACAGGCTCGCGCCGCGCACACCGCGCTGGCCGACGCGCAGGCGGCCGGGGACGTGCGGGCGTACCACAGGGAGAGCCGCCGGTTCCACCTCGCGCTGGTCCGGCCGAGCGGCATGAAGCGGCTGCTCGACATGTTCGAGTCGGCCTGGAACCTCACCGAACCGTTGCAGCCCATGGCACACGTGCCCGACGAGGAACGCAGGGCGCTGCACGCCGACCACGAGGGCATGCTCGCCGCGTTCGTGGCACGCGACGCCGTCGCTCTGGTCGAGGCCGCCCGCGTCCACCACGAACGGCTGCGCTCGTCGCTGGCGGCCGTGCCGAGGGACACCGGCCTGTTCGCGGACGGGGAAGATATACGTTTCCCGTAGCAGCCGGGAAACAACTCCTCCCTACGGTGGCGACACCCCACCAGGCAGGAGTGCGGAGATGACAGCGACAGCGACGACCACGGAGAGCAAGCCCGCCTACGACCCCAGGCTGACCAACGCCGATCTGGCGCCGCTGGAGAAGCAGACCTGGGGCTCCTACAACATCTTCGCGTTCTGGATGTCGGACGTGCACAGCGTCGGCGGGTACGTCACCGCGGGCAGCCTCTTCCTGCTGGGCCTGAGCGGCTGGCAGGTCCTGGTGTCCCTGCTGGTGGGCATCGGGATCGTGTACTTCTTCTGCAACCTCGTCGCGAAGCCCAGCCAGCAGACCGGCGTGCCGTACCCGGTGATCTGCCGCAGCGTGTTCGGCGTCCTCGGCGCGAACGTGCCCGCCGTCATCCGCGGCCTGATCGCGGTGGCCTGGTACGGCATCCAGACCTACCTGGCGTCCGCGGCCCTGGACGTGGTGCTGCTCAAGCTCTTCCCGTCGTTGCTGCCGTACGCGGACGTGCAGCAGCACGGCTTCTTGGGGCTGTCGGCGCTCGGCTGGGCGTCGTTCACGGCGCTGTGGTTGTTGCAGGCGGCCGTGTTCTGGACGGGCATGGAGACGATCCGGCGGTTCATCGACTTCTGCGGACCCGCCGTCTACGTCGTGATGTTCCTGCTCGCGGGCTACCTGATCGCCCGGGCAGGCTGGGGCGCGATCGACTTCAACCTCGGCGACGTGAAGCACACCGGCTGGGCCTCGTTGCCGGTCATGTTCGGCGCCATCGCCCTGGTCGTCTCGTACTTCTCCGGCCCGATGCTGAACTTCGGCGACTTCTCCCGCTACGGCAAGTCGTTCGCGGCCGTCAAGCGCGGCAACCTGCTGGGCCTGCCGGTCAACTTCCTCGTGTTCGCCGTGCTGGTCGTCGTCACCGCCTCCCTGACCGTGCCGGTCTTCGGCGAGCTGCTGACCGATCCGGTCGCGACGGTCGCGCGCATCGACAGCACGTTCGCGATCGTGCTGGGAGCGCTGACGTTCAGCATCGCCACGATCGGCATCAACATCGTCGCGAACTTCATCTCGCCCGCGTTCGACTTCTCCAACGTCAACCCGCGCCGCATCAGCTGGCGCGCGGGCGGCATGATCGCCGCGGTCGGATCCGTGCTGATCACGCCGTGGAACCTCTACCACAACCCGGCCGTCATCCACTACACGCTGGAGACGCTGGGCGCGTTCATCGGCCCGCTGTTCGGCGTCCTGATCGCCGGGCACTACGTCGTGGCGCGGCAACGGGTCGACGTCGACGACCTGTTCACCATGTCCACCAGCGGGAAGTACTGGTACCGCAACGGGTACAACCCGAAGGCGATCGTCTCGACGGTGGTGGCCTCCCTCGTGGCGATGGTCCCGGTCCTGGTCCCCGCGCTGTCGGCCGCCGCTCCCTACAGCTGGTTCGTCGGCATGGCACTCGGCTTCGCGCTGTTCTCCCTGCTGTCCAAGGGAAACCGGTGAAGATCCACGTCGTCAACCCCAACACCAGCACGGCCATGACCGAGGCGATCGGCCGCGCCGCCTCCGCGATCGCCGGACCAGGAGTTCAGGTGCGGACCACGTGCCCGTCGATGGGACCGGCGTCGATCGAGAGCCACTACGACGAGGCGCTCAGCGTGCCGGGCCTGCTGTCCGAGATCGCGTCCTCCGAGGCCGACGGCCACGTGATCGCCTGCTTCGGCGATCCGGGCCTGGAGGCCGCCCGCGAACTGGTGGACGGTCCCGTGATCGGCATCGCGGAGGCGGCGATGCGCACCGCGGCCTTGGTGGGACGGGGGTTCAGCGTCGTCACGACACTGGACCGCACCCGAGGCCGGGCCTGGGACCTCGCCCACCGCTACGGCATGGCGGGGTTCTGCCGGGGCGTGTCGGCCTGCGACGTGCCGGTGCTGGAGGTGGAGGCCGCGGTGGACGCCGTGGTCGCCGCCTGCCGGGCGGCGGTGGCGGCGGACGGGTCGGACGTGGTCGTGCTCGGGTGCGCCGGCATGACGTCGCAACGCGCGGAGATCGAGCGACGGGTCGGTGTGCCCGTCGTGGACGGTGTGCAGGCGGCCGTGCTGCAGGTGGAGTCGTTGGTGCGCATGGGTTTGCGGACGAGCGCGGCGGGGGAGTTCGCCGCACCACCGCCCAAGCCCTACTCGGGGCTGCTGGAGGCGTTCGCGGTACCGGCACTGCGGAACGGACACCGGAGTGCCGGGTACTCGGCGGCGGAGAACCGCTGACCCCGCGACGAGAAACGGGTCCGCCACCGGTGCGGTGGCGGACCCGTGTGCCTAGACCGGTTCGAGCAGCGCGGAGATCCGGGCGACCCGCCCGTCCGCACCGAACTCGAAGTGCAGGTAGCGGCCGTTGACCTGGTAACGGTCGAAGCTCGGGCCGGTGCGTTCCGGGCTGCCCAGGAACGCCCTGACCTCGTCGCGGGTGGCGGTGGCGGAGAGCCCCTGCACCAGTTCGCCGGGACGCGGGTACACGCCGTAGGTCTCGTCCTCGGGATCCGGCTGGGTCCTCACCATCGCCGAGGCCAGGACGTCGTCTTCGAAGAGCAGCTCGGTGCCGGCGTCCTTGAAGACGAAGTACGTCGACTTCTCGCCGTCGAAGTCGTACTCGCTGACCTCCATCTGGGGGCCGACCAGGACGACCGCTTCGAGGATGCGGCTGTCACCCTGCCGGTGGCCCAGCACGTCCAGCAGCACGGTGATCTCACCGGAAACCGTCGTCATATGCCCTTCTTTCGGTTCGCAGCGCGCAACTCGTCCAAAGCCGCGTCGACGTCCTTGGCCGAGTAACCGTGAGCGAGGAGGTTCTTGCGGGTCGTAGCGTAGTCCCTGTTCGCGGCCTTGCTGAGGTCCGCCGCGTCGTCCTCGATCTGCTTCTTCGTGTTCTTGCCCCGGTAGGTGTCGCTCTTCGCGTGGACGTCCTTCGGGACCTCGATGGCGTTCGCCTTGTTGTGCAGGGCGTCGGCCTCCTGCCTCGTCAGCTTGCGGCCGAGCCGCTTCTCCTCGGCCTTCTTGAGCGCGGCCGACGACGGGATGTGGTCGTGCTCCAGGTTGTCACCGACCTTCTCCCGCTTCTTGAGGTTCGCGTAGGAGTCGACGTCGAGCGGCTGGACGTTGCCGCCCGCGGGGCGCTTCGCCGTCCGCAGCTTCGTGCCGATGGGGTTGAAGACCCCGGCGTTGGTGATGGTCCTGTTCTTCTTGGGCTTCTTGACCTTAGGCATTGAGCACCTGGCTGACGGCGAGGTCGATCGCCTGGTCGAGCAGGATCGAGGTGATCTCCTTGAAGATGGGGATCTCCAGCAGCGAGGCGCCGAACGTCGGCACCGCGGTGGCGATGGCCTGGGCGATCTGGACGGCGAGCATGGCCAGCTGCACGACCACGGCGATCTTGAGCGCGACCACGACACCCGCGCAGACGTAGAGGCCCGCACCGACCAGCGACGAGGCGGTGGCGCCGTCCTCGAGGTTCTTCTTCGGTGACTCGTCGTCGGCCCAGAACGCCTTGAAGCCGTCGATGGCCGCGCCGCTGTTCGCGCTCAGCACCTGCTGGGCGTGGCCGTCGGCGGTGGCCGCGGCGGGACCGAGGCGGTCGGCGAAGTCCGACCAGAGACCGCCGAGGTCGAAGAGCTTGCCCTCGTCGCTCTCGGGCCAGTTGAAGCCCAGGGTGTTGAGCAGGCCGGACAGCTCCGGCGGCAGCATCATGCCGGTGGTCATGCCAGCTCTCCCATCACCTGCTGGAGCGACTGCTGGTTGGCGGCCTCGACGGCCGTGTACTCGTCGGCCATGCCCTGCAGGGTGGTGCCGATCTCCGCGAGACCGTCGGCGTTGTCCTCGAACGACTCGAACGCGGCCTCGGAGACGATCTGGTAGATCGTGCCCAGCGCCGAGCCGAGCTCGTCGGCTCCGAACGCGCCGGTCAGCGCTTCGACCTGGCTGCGGAACGCGGCGATCTCCCCGGTCAGGGAGTCGCCGGTCCCCAGGATCTCCTTCGCGGATCCGCCGATCGCCTCGGCGGACACTTGCATCCCGGACATCGTTGTCACTCCCTAGTCGACGGTGCGCATGATCGAGGTGAGGTTCGTGGTGTAGGCGCGCAGGTGCTGCATGCTCTGCTCGCGGACCTTCTCGGCCTGTTCGCTGACCGCCTGCAACGCGGCGACGTCCAGCGCCGGCCTGTCCACCGCGGCGGCCTGGCGTTCCCAGTCGTCCATCGCGGTGTTGACCGCCTGGATCACCGACTGCGTCAACTGCGCGGACGGGTACTGCACCGCGACGACGGTCAGCGACAGGGTGTGGACCTGACCGCTGGTGACGGTGGCGTTGACCTCGTTGGCCTCGTCGCCGCCCTCACCGACGACCACCGGCGCCGGATCCGCCGACAGCGCCGCCTGCGTGGAGGCCACCACCCCCATCGCGTCCTGGAACAGGTGGTCGACGTACTGGGGCGTGCTGTCGCCGCGGATGCCGGTCTTCGCCATCGACGCCTCGAGCAGGCCCTGGATCCGGCGCAACGCCTCGCCGCCCTGGCGGGTGAAGTCCGCGAGCTGCTGCCCCAGCGCGGCCAGGTCGGGTCCCGGATCACCGGCACCGGGCGTGTCGATCAACGACTGCTCCAGCGCGGCGTTGACGGCGTCCCTCATCGCCTTCGACACGGCACCCGGCGGTTGCGTGAGCAGATCCGGGTGGACGTCGAGCCAGATGATCCGGCGGTCCCGCACCACGACGCTCACACCCGGTGCCGTGGCGACCGAGTCCTCGAGCTCGTACGGCTCCGGTGCCGGCGGCGCGTACCCCGCTCTCGCCAACGCCAGCCTGTGGTGCTGCTCAGCGAGCCGGGCCTCGTGGTCCTCGCCCTCGTCCTGCCTGTCACCCTCTGCCATGAAATACCTCCCTGCTGCGGAGAGTAGCAACAGGAACACGAAGAGATGACTCGAATGGCGGAATTCGAATCGTCGAACGGACCATTTGATACGGAGAGTAAATAGATCAGTAGTCGATTGACCTGAATGGGGAGTAGCTGAACCAGCCCAAACTCGTCCATCGGTGACGTGCGGGCACTGTGCCGTTCGAGGCCGGGCGCGACTTGTCCGGTGTGGTGCAGCGCGGTTGTCGCGATCGAGTCCACGACCGCGGCAACCGCGCACCAGCGTCAGCTCAGCGTCACCGCCGTGTCATCGACCACGAAGGACGTCTGCAGCGAGGCGTCCTCCACGCCGGTGAACTTGACGGTCACCGTCTGTCCCGCGAACGAGGACACGTCGAACGTCTTGAGGACGTAGCCCGAGGCCGCGTTCACGTTCGAGAGCGTCGTGAGGGTGGTGCTGCCCGCGGTGACGGTCAGCTTGTCGTAGACGGTGCTGCCTGTCTCCTTGGTGTCGATGTGGACGTAGAACGTCAGCGACGCCTTGCAGCCGGCGGGGATCGTCACCGACTGGGACAGCGAGTCGGTGTGCGAGGAGCCGTAGCCGTTCAGCCACGACGACCACGTGCCGGTGCGGGCCGGTTCGCCGTCGGCGCTGTGCTGGCCGATGACGCCCGAACTGGCGGTCCACGAGGTGGCGCCGGACTCGAAGCCCGGGTTGGCGAGCTTCTGGCCCGAGCAGGTCCCGCCGCTCGTGCCGACGGTCCAGCTGAACGACGCGGTGCCGCTCTTGTTCGCGCTGTCGGTGGCGGTCACCGTCACGTTCGACGTGGCGGCAGTGGTCGGGGTGCCGGAGATGGTGCCGTTGCCGGAGTTGATGGAGAGGCCGGCGGGCAGGCCGGTGGCGGACCAGGTGTACGGCGCGGTGCCGCCGCTCGCGGACAGCGGCAGCGACACGGCGGTGCCGATCGTGCTGGACTGGTTGCCGGGGTTGCTGATCGTCACGGTGCCGGTGGCGCTGCACGTCGGGTCGGCGGACTGGGCGGGCACGCTGATCGCGTCCCAGGCGGCCTTGACCGTGTTGAACTCCGCGCAGCTGCCGGGGTAGAGGTTCTTCGCGGCGGTCAGCGTCCAGGTGCGGTACTTCAGGTACGAGCTGCTGGAGGTCTTGAGCAGCATGGCGTGGTAGAAGATCTTGATGGCCTTCTCGACGCCGAGACCGGTGATCGTGGTGTTGTTGCACGTGGTGCTGGCCGGCTGGCCGTTGGACGGGTTCGTGCCCTGCGAGAGCAGGTAGAACCAGTGGTTGCCGGGGCCGGCGGCCGCGTGGACCTCGGTGTTCGGGATGGAGCTCGAGTAGCAGTTCGCGTGGTTGAGCGCGGACGGGTTGTACATGTTGCGGATCGGGCCGCGGCCGACGAGGTTGATCGTCTCGCCGACGAGGAAGTCGGGGGTGTCGTAGGGCGACGGCTCGTTCGCGAACCACTCGGTGGTGGCGCCGAAGACGTCCGCGACGAACTCCTGGGTGCCCGCGCCGGAGATGCCGCCCGGCGTGTGGTCGTCGATGCCGTGGCCGAGCTCGTGCGCGACGACGTCGATCGAGCCGATCCACTGGCCGGCGGAGTTCTTGCCGATCTGGACCTGGCTGCCGTCGTAGTAGGCGTTCTGGTCGTTCAGGCCGACGCGCATCGGCCAGCCGCCGCCGTTGCCGTCGAAACCGTTGCGGCCGAGCCACTGCGTGAGCATCTTCGACTCGGTCTGCGCGGCGAAGAGCACGTCGACGCAGCCGGTCTCGCGGTTGGTCTGGGTGCCGTTGCCCCACGTGTCGGTGGACTTGGTGAACGTGGTGTTGTTCGCCGCGTCCTGGCAGCTGACGTTGGTGAGGTTCGGGTCCTTCAGCGAGAACGTCGAACCGGACTGCGTCGTGGCGATGGTGACGGGGTTCGGGCCGTTCCAGCCGCTGGTGCCGGTGCCGTGCATCACGCGTTCCTGCTTGCGCAGCACCTTGCCGGTGGCGGCGTCGACGACCACGTCGAGCTTGCTCGGGCCCTCGGCGTCGCGGCCGGTGACCGTGACCTTCCACGCGAGCGCGGGAGCGGAGCCGAGCGCGTACACGACCTGTTCCGCGGTGCCCACGCCGTCCACAGTGGACAGCGTGGTCCGCGCGGTCGCCTCGGCCTGCGCCTTGGTGACGGAGGGAGTGGTGCTCGCCAGGTCGATCGTCCTGTCCTGGCTGACGGACGTCTGCAGGACCTGGCCGGTCGAGTTCGTGACGACGACGAAGTCGCCGCCCACGACCGGGATCCCCTTGTAGGTGCGGTCGTACGGGACGTACTTCAGGCCGTTCGTCGACGAGATGACGGCGTGCCGGGCGAACGCGTCGTTCGAGCCCGCGTGCAGCTGGGCCGGACGGCTCGCGACGAGGCTCGCGGCCGCGTCCACGGCCAGTGCCTCGGCGGTCGGTCCTGGTTGGGCGGCGGCGGTCTGCGCGCCGGTCTGGGTGAGGACGGCTGCGGCGAGTGAACCTGCCACGGCCAGCACGAAGGTGCGTCTCGCTTGCATTTTTCTCCTCGTTGCAGGGCGAGCCGACCGGCCCTCGGTTGCAGGGGGAGCCGGGCGTTCGTCGAGGTGAATGTGGTGGCGGAGCAGGGAAAGAATGAGTTCCCGGACGACCGTTAACAAGTACTAACTTATTCACACCAACAATTCGTGCGCATTTGTAGGACTTGCTGCCGTGTATTCCTTTGTCGCGCCCGATGGTCGATTTGCGCCGAGAAGTCTGGGGTGCTCAGAGGGCCGGCCGACATGGGAACGCTCTTGTTCGGAAGGTGCAGGCGAGCGGGACGACCCACGTCGGGTGTGGGGCCGGGCTCAACGTCCACGGCGGCACCGCGGCGGTGCGACGTCTCAGCCTCAGCTGAGCGCGGCCACCAGTTTCGCCGCCGTGGCGCGCACCGCCGGGGTGTCGTAGCGGTCGCACTCGGCCAGCGCCCGCACCCGCAGTGCGCGGGCCTGCGCCGGGTCGTCGGCGATGTCCGCCAGCCGGGCCAGGATCTCGACGCGGTGGTCGGACAGCCGTGCCTCGCCGAGTGCTGCCCGGAGTTGTGCGCGGGCCTCGGGGAAGCGGCCCGCGTCCATCAGGACCAGGCCGCGGTTGTGCTGCACGCGGGCGGTGCCGGCGGTGTTGGAGTGCTTGCGGAACAACGTCTCCGCCTCGTCGAGGAGGTCCAGCGCGGCGGGCACCTGGTCCGCGGCGGCGAGGGTGGTGGCCAGGCGGATCAGGAGCATGGAGAGGAGTTCGTCGTCGCCGCCTGCCTTGCGGTGCTGGTCCACGCTGCGCTGTTGCACCTCGACTGCTTCGGTGAGGTGGCCGGCGTTGTGGAGCATGAGGCCCAGCAGGGAGAGCGCCAGGTTCTCGCCGATCCCGTAGCCCGCCTGCTCGAAGAGGTCGACGGAGCGGCGGCCGAGCGCCACGGCCTTCTCCGGTTCGCCGACGCGACGGCGGATCGCCGAGCCGTAGTAGTGGGTCCAGGCCTCGGTGAGAGTGTCGTCGATCGGCACCGCTGCGGCTTGTTCGTGCACGGCAAGGGCTTCGTGGGGGCGGCCGCACAACGCGTAGAGCGCCCAGGAGAGGTAGTTCAGCTGGGCGGCGGTGGCTTTCGCGTCGCCCGACCGGCGGGCGGCGTGGGCGCCGGCGGAGAAGACCTCGCGCCACAGGTCGCCCACGCCGTGCATGTCCGAGTACCAGTGCATGGCCTGGGCAACCGCGAGGACGCGGTCGTGCTCGCCCGCCTCCAGGGCGTCCCGCAACGCCGCGCGCCAGTTCTCCAGTTCCCGCTCCAGCCAGCGGTCGGAAGACTCCCTGTCGTGCACCGGTCCCAGGCGTTCGGCGGGCTCGTCGTGGTCGAAGAAGAGGGCCGCCCTGGTGGCGACGTCGAGGAGCCAGTGGCGCAAACGTGTGCGTGCTTCGTCGACCGCGGCGGGATCCTCGTCCAGTCCCAGGCGCTCGGTGGCGAAGACGTGCAGCAGGTCGTGACGCGTGTAGCGGCCGGGGACGTCGCTGATGCCCAGCAACGAGGCGTCGGCCAGTTCGTCCAGGGCCTCGGGGGCGTCCGGGGTGAGGACGGAGGCCAGGGAGGTGCTCACGTCCGGTCCCGGCACCAGGGCGAGCCTGCGGAACAGGGCGGCAGCGGCCGGGCTGAGCTGGTGGTAGGAGATCTCGAACGCCGTCCGGACTTCGAGATCGCCCGCGCGCAGCACGGACAGGCGGCGACCCTCGTCCTCCAGTTGCCCGGCGAGGTGTCCGACCGTCCACTGAGGCCTGCTCGTCAGGCGGTTGCCCGCGATGAGCAACGCGAGCGGCATGCCCCCGCACAGCTCCGCGACCCGCAGGGCCGCCTCCGGTTCGGCGTCGAGTCGCCCGGAGCCCGTCACCGTGCGGAGCAGGTCCAAGGAATGGTTGAGCGGCAACAACTCCAGCGCGAGGCGGTGCCGGACGTCCAGGCCTGCCAGCGTCCTGCGGCTGGTCAGCAGCACGAGGGTGCCGGGGCTGGAAGAGAGCAGCGGGCGGACCTGGGCCTCGTTCGCCGCGTTGTCCAGCACCAGCAGGACGGTGCGGTCCCGGAGCTGTGAGCGGTAGAGCGACAGCCTGTCGTCCGGGTCGGACGGGATCTGGCGCTCGTCCACGCCGAACGAGCGCAGCAGCCGGTGCGCGGCCCTGTCCGGGGTCAGCGGTTCGTGGTCGGTGCCGCGCAGGTCGAGGAACACGCAGCCGTCGGTGAACCGCGGGCCGAGCCGGTGGCCCGCGTCGACGGCGAGTGCGGTCTTGCCCGAGCCGGGCGCGCCGTGGACCACCGCGATCCGCAGCCGGGACGACGAGGCGGCGTCCGCGGCGAACCCGTCCAGCAGCTCCTTCTCGCCGTCGCGGCCGGTGAGCTCGACCAGCACCGGCGGCAGTGAGCAGGACGCCACGGCGAACGGTGTCGCAGGCCGTTCCCGGACGGCGACGACGCGGCTGGCGCGGGCGAGCGCGGTGAACTCGGCCGCCTCCTCGTCGCGCAGGCCGAGACCGGTGAGGAGGAGTTGCACGGTGCGGAACTGGGGACTGAGCGTGCGGCCGCGTTCCATGTCGCTGATCGCCCGTGTGCTCAGGCCTGTGCGTTCGGCGAGCTCCTCCTGCGTCAGCGGGATCCGCGACCGGTAGAAGCGGAGGAAGTCCCCGAAAGCGGTCGTGCTCATTGCGCCCCCTCGTCGTTCCAACTGCATTATGCGGCTGGAACGACGAGGGGGCCGCGGCGATCAGGCGGGCGACACGTCCGTCACCTCGACCTGCGAGCCCCGCAGCGACTGCCCGTCCGGCCAGCCGACCGTGGTCGTGTGGCCGCCCTCGGCCGGCAGGTTCAGGGTGACGACGTCCGGCAGGAACGACTCCGGCTCCTGCGAGGACATCAGGATCCGCGACTCGGCGGCCTTGCCGGGCCGGACGTTCACCGGTGCGGGGTCGCCGTTCGGGTTGTCCGGTACGACGGTGATGCCGCTGCCGTCGCCCTCGCCGTGACCGCTGCCCTTGGTGAACGTGACGCCGGTCGGCACGCCCTGCAGCTTGCAGTTCGTGTCGGGGCCGGCCGCCTCGTAGTGCAGGACGAACGCCTCCTGGCCCGCGGACGAGTACGGGTCCTTCGTCACCGAGACGACGAGGTCCGCGACGTCGCACGGCTGATCGGACGGGTTGGCCGACGCGGTGCCGGCGGCGAGGGGCAGAACGGCCGCCGCGAGCAACGCGGTGACGCCGAGCCCCGCGGCCGACCTGTGCTTGATGTTCATCGTCAATCCTTCCCTGTGTCGTCAGAGGTCGTTCGCGCTGGTGTACAACGCTTCGACGGCCTCGGAGAACGCGGCTTCGCTGAGGTCGGTCGTGACCAGGTCGCCGTTCACCGTGCCGCGACTGGTGACCGAGAAGATCGTTCCCCTGCCCGTGGCCGGGTCGACACCGCGCAACCACGGCCCACCGCTGGAACCACCGGCGAGATCGCAGTCCGTCTCCCACGTGGACAGGACCGAGTTGACCTCCAGCGTCGCCGGGCGCTCGCACGACAGCAATGCCTCGCCCCGCGCGAGCTCCGACACCGGATACCCCAGCGTGATCGTTTCAACCGGTGGTCCAACGGTGTCGAACGACACGTCCTGGGATCCGGCCACGTCCTGGACGTGCTTGCCGCCCACCGGGTCCAGTGCGATCACCGCGTCGTCGTCCAGGCCGCTGGACGGCTCGGTGTAGGTGTCGGACCAGGCGAAGGCGCGTGCCGCGAACACGCCGTGCGGCTGCGCTCCGCGGTCGTAGCCGGGCACGAACACCACGTTCAGGACCTTGATCGGGTCGTCCCACCGGTCGAGGCCGCCGTTGACGCAGTGCCCGGCCGTCAGCACCACGTCCTCGGTCGCGCTCGGCACCACCGTCGCGGTGCAGGAGTGGTCCTCGCCGAGGGAGTTCGACAGGAACAACCTGCCGACGCCCGGCGCCGTGCCCTCGTAGGGCTTCGAGATCTGCTCGGCGGGCGGGAGATCGCCGTCGCCGACGGCTTTCATCCGTTCCGGTGTCCAGTGGGCCAGAGCAGCGGTTCGGTCCGATTCGGACACCTTCGTCACCACCTGGCCGGGTCATGACCGGGTGACGTTCCACAAAGGACCGGAGTTGCACGCGGGAGCGCTGCCGCGGTCCAAACCAGCCTTTGGGATGATGTCCGGGCTGCGGGGGTGCGACTTCAGGGGGAGGAACCGGTGTTCGACCAGCGCGTTCTGCGGTTCGCGCCGCTGCTGCTGTGTCTGTCGCTGGCCGTCTACGCGGCCACGGCGAACTGGGGCATGATCGACCTGAAGGTGTACTGGACCCTCGCGCCCAACGTGCTGCGCGACCAGCTCTACTCGATCGACATGCCGTTCACGGCCGACTTCCCGCTGCCGTTCACCTACCCGCCGTTCGCGGCCGCGCTCTTCCTGCCGCTGTCGGCGCTGCCGTGGGTGGCCGCGCGGGTGGTCTGGCAGGTGGTGTCGCTGGTCTGCCTGTGGTGGATCGTGCGCACGGCGCTGAAGTCGCTCGCCGGTGACGAACGGTACGACGGCCGTCGTGCGCTGCTGTGGACGGCGATCGCGCTGTGGTTCGAGCCCGTCCGCAAGACCCTCGACTTCGGACAGATCAACCTCGTGCTGGTCGCCGGGGTGTTCGCGGCGATGCTCGCGGTGCGCCAGGTCGTCGCGGGCCTCGGCGTCGGTGTCGCGGCCGGGATCAAGCTGACGCCGGCCATCTCCGGGCTGTACTTCCTCGTCACCCGCAGGTGGAAGGCCGCGCTGTGGTCGATCGCGGGCTTCGCGGTCACGGTGGCGCTGGGCTTCCTCGTGTCGGCGGGCGACTCGTGGCGCTACTGGTTCGAGCTGCTCGGCGCGGCTGATCGGGTCGGGCCGGTCGGGTCGGTGATCAACCAGTCGGTGCGCGGCGCGTTGTCGCGGTCCCTCGGGTACGACGTCGAGACGTCCTGGCCGTGGCTGCTCGCGGTGGCGGTGTCGGCCGCACTGACGTGGTGCGCGCTGCGGGCGGCGGTGAGGGCGGGGGACGGGCTCGCCGCCGTGGTCGTCGTGCAGCTGTTCGGGCTGCTGGTCTCGCCGATCTCGTGGAGCCACCACTGGTTGTGGGTGATCCCGCTGGTGTTGTGGCTGGTCTACGGGCGGCGGAACCTCGTGCTCGCGGGGGTGTGGGTGGTCGCGGTGTGCTCGGACGTCATCACGGTCCTGATCGACCTGCAGCCGTCGATCTGGGAGATCCCGCGACCGTGGCCGCTCGCGGCGCTGGGCTGGGTCTACCCGGCGCTGGCGCTGGTCACGCTCGCGTGGTCGTGCAGGTCGTCGAGGTCCCACTCCGGCAACGGGTCGGAGAACGTCCCCCACACCTCGGGTCCCGCCGCGAGCTCCTGATCGGTGAGCAGCGCGGGGTCCAGGCGCCGCGCGGGTTCCGCCACGTCGAGGTCCACGCCGATGAACACCAGCTCCTGGCGGGCCTGCGGCGAGTCGAGCAGCTCACCGGGCTCGATGACCAGGTTCGGGCCCGCCTGCGACCACACGGCCAGCACGTCCGGGCGGGTCGCGATGTGGCAGAAACCCTTGCTGCGCAGCACGCCCTCCCAGTCGCTCAACGCCTCCGCGAGGCGGGCGGGGTGGAACGGGCGGGAGGCGCGGTAGGTGACGGACCGGATGCCGTACTCCTCGGTCTCCGGGGTGTGCCCGCCGGCGAGCTCCTGCGCCCAGCCGGGCGCCTGCGCCGCCGTGATGGGGTCGTAGAGGCCGGTGTCGAGCACCTCGGCCAGCTCCACGACCCCCCGGCGCGTGTGCAGCAGGCGGGCGGACGGGTTCAGGCGCCGCAGCAGGGCGTCGAGCTTCGCGAGCTGGTCCTCGGTGACCAGGTCGGTCTTGTTGACCACCAGGACGTTCGCGAACTCGACCTGGTCGACGAGCAGGTCCGCGACGTCGCCGGCGGCCAGTTCGCGCAGGTAGCCCTCCGCGTCCACGACCGTGACCATGGTGTCGAGCCGGGCGAGGTCGGACAGGCTCGTGCCGTCGGCGAACGTCCAGTCGAAGGTGGCGGCCACCGGCATCGGCTCGGAGATGCCCGTCGACTCGACCAGGATCGTGTCGAACCGGCCCGAGCGCGCCAGTTCGCCGACGCTGTCGAGCAGGTCTTCGCGCAGCGTGCAGCAGATGCAGCCGTTGGTGAGCTCGACGAGCCGTTCGGTGGTGCGGTCGATGAGCGCCGCGTCGATGTTGACCTCGCTCATGTCGTTCACGATCACCGCGACGCGGCGGCCGGAGCGGTTCGCGAGGACGTGGTTGAGCAGCGTCGTCTTGCCGGCGCCCAGGAAGCCGGACAGCACGGTCACGGGAGTGCGCATCAGAGTTCCATCTCCTCGTGCCAGTCGGCGAACGGGTCGGCGAAGTCGAGTTCCGCGATCAGGCCCAGCTCCTCGTCGGTGACCAGGGCCGACCGCAGTGCCGCGGTGATCTCGGAGGCGTCGGCGGAGGTCGTGATCACGACGACCTCCTGGTCGCGGTCGCCCTCCCAGGGGCCGAGGTTGCCCACGCGCAGCCCTCCACCCGCGGACTCGAGCCACAGCGCCGCCTCGGGCTGGCTCGCCACCCACACCCGGCCGCGCACCCGCACGACGCCGTCGAGCAGCACGTCGATGCAGTCGTGCAGGCGCATCGGGTGGAACGGGCGCCGGTCGGTGAAGTGGACGACGGACACGCCGTGCGCCGGTTCCAGCGACGGCCGCCCGAACAGCAGCGACCCGAAGCCGTCGTCGATCTCGCCCCGCCGCGAGGCCCGGGGGATCTCCGCCAGCAACGAGACGACGTCCAGCGTCTCCAGGAGCTGCCGCGGGGCGCCGGGGGAGAGGCGGTCGAGCACGGCGGTGAGCACCGGACCGGCCGGGCCGGTCAGCACCAGCGCGTCCGCGAACTCCGCCTGGCCCACGACGACCTGCGCGACGGTCCGCTCGTCGCCCTCGGCCGCGCGCATGCCCCGGTCGGCGAGCGAGTCGGTGCCCGTGGCGTCGTCGAGCCAGGTGGCGCTGTCGACCACCGTCACGACCGCCTCGACCTCGACGGAGGTCTCGCTCAGCGCGAAGCAGACCGCCTCCGGTTCGAGCATCGGGTCCAGCTGCACGATCACCCGGCCGTCGAGGCTCTCCAGCAACGGGATCAGGTCCAGCCGCAACGTGCACGACACGCACCCGTGCGCGAGCTCCAGCACGGTGAGCCTGCCGTCCGCCCAGCGCCGCACCACCCCATCGGCCAGGCCGCTCAGGTCGTGCCTGACCAGCGACGACTCCGGTGACGCGCGCCAGAGCTCGTCGGCCACGTCGTGGTGGGTGAACCCGGCTACCAATACGACCCGTGCTGCCATGGCCCGTACCCTACATGACAACGATTATCGTTTCGAACCGGCGTCGGCGGTGAGACGTGACATGATCGGAGGCATGCAGGTCGAGTTCTGGGCTGACGTCATCTGCCCGTGGTGCTACATCGGCAAGGCGCGCTTCGACAAGGCGCTGGCGGCGTTCGAGCACCGCGACGAGATCACCGTGGTCCACCGCGCGTTCGAGCTGGACCCCGGCAGGACCGGCGTGGAGTCCGTCCAGGACATGCTGGCCGCCAAGTTCGGCCCGCGCGCCGCCGAGATGGAGGCCTCCGTCGCCCAGCTCGCGCGCGACGAGGGGCTCGAGTACCGCCTGGACCGCGAGGTCGGCAACACGTTCGACGTGCACCGGCTGCTGCACCTGGCGGGGGAGAAGGGCGTCCAGCACCAGGTCCTCGACGCCGTGCTGCACGCCAACTTCGGGCAGGCGCGCTCGCTGTTCACGCCCGAGTCCCTGACCGAGGTCGTCACGGAGGCGGGTCTCGACGCGGCCGACGTGAAGGCCGTGCTCGAGGACCCGGCCGCCTGCGCCGGCGAGGTGCGCGCCGACGAGCAGCGCGCGCGGGACATCGGCGTGTCCGGCGTGCCGTTCGTGGTGCTCGCGGAGCGGTTCGCCGTGTCCGGGGCCCAGCCCACCGAGCTGTTCGAACGCGCGCTGGCGCAGGCCCGGGAGAGCTGAACGAGCGCCTTTCGTCACGGACCTGGGAGCGCGCGATCGGTTAGCGTGGAGCCGACGATCAGATCGGGAGGCTGCACACCGTGAACGAGGGCAACGCTGCTCTGTTGAAGGTCGAGTCCGAGAAGCGTGACACCGCGGTCGTGCTGCGCGCCGAGGGCGAGGTCGACTCCTACACAGTGGAACTGCTGCGGGAGAAGCTGTCCGAGGCGTTCGGCGCGGGACTGCCCGTGGTGCTCGACCTCAGCGACGTCGAGTTCTTCGCGTCCGTCGGCCTGTCCGCGCTGGTCGAGTACCACCTGCGCGGTGAGGAGCGCGGCACGCCGTTCCGGCTCGTGTCCCCGCGCGGCAGCGTGCTGAGGGCGCTGAAGGCGACCACCCTGACCGAGACGCTGGAGCTGTACCTGGACGTCGACGCGGCGCTGCATGCCTGACCTGCCGTCCCGCCCGGCGCCGGACGGCTTCGTGCTGGACCGCACCAAGGTCGTCGTCGCGGTCGCGGCGGGCCTGGTCAGTGGTCTCGCGGTGACCCTGACCGGCCACGGCGAATTCGGCCTGCTGATCGGCTGGGACGTCGCCACGCTGGTGTACCTGGTGCGGGCGTGGCTGGTGATCTGGCCGATGGACGCCGAGGAGACCGCGCAGCACGCCGTCCGCAACGACCCCACCCGCCGCGTCGCCGAGGTCGTGCTGATCGTGGCCGCCGTGGCGAGCCTGGTGTCCGTGGGTTTCGTACTGGCCCGTGCGGCACACACGACCGGCGGCTCCGAACTGCTGCGCGTCGGCCTGGGCGTGCTGTCCGTGGTGCTGTCGTGGACGGTCGTGCACACGATCTTCACCCTGCGCTATGCCCGCCTCTACTACTACGGCGCGGACGGCGGCATCGACTTCAACCAGCCCGAGCCGCCCGACTACGGCGACTTCGCGTACGTGGCGTTCAGCATCGGCATGACGTTCCAGGTGTCCGACACGAGCCTGTCCGGGCGCGAGATGCGGCGCACGGCCCTGAAGCACTCCCTGCTGTCGTACCTGTTCGGCACCGGGGTGCTGGCCACGACGATCAACCTGGTCGCGAGCATCAGCAGTCAGTGAGCCGGGTGCTCGGCCATCAGCGTCAGCGCGTCGAGCAGCCGCCACCAGTCGTGCTCGCTCGCCTCGCGTCCGAGCGCCTCCGTCAGCAGGACGCACGCGCTGATCAGTCGCGCGGCCACCTCTTGCTGCTCCTCCCCGGACCCGGCGAGGGCCGCCACGGTCTCCTGGAAACGCCGGCTGCGGCTCAGCTTCACGACGCTCTGCGGGACCGGTCCGGTGGCCGCCGGGCTCGCTGACCCGAACTCGATCGAGAGCTCGGTGCCGAGCGCGGCCGCGAGCCTGCTCAACGCGTTCGTGGTCGGGTTCCCCCTGCCGTTCTCCAGGTTCGCGATGTAGGGCACGGACAGCCCGGCGTCGGCGGCGACCGAGGCGACGGTGCGGCCCGAGGCCTGCCGCAGGGCGCGCAGTCTCGGCCCGATGGGCTCGTTCGGCACGTCCGCTCCTATCTTGACAGAACACTCCGGGTGGCGCTCTTATTCTGACAAGAATACTACCTGGGGGTGGGCGGTGCTCGAAGCGCTGAAGATCCGTGATTTCCGGCTGTGGTGGACCGGGCGGACGGTGAGTCTGCTGGGCTCCTGGCTGCTGGTGATCGCCATCCCCGCGCACGTCTACGCGCTCACCGGCTCGGTGCTGGCGACCGGTCTCACGCTCGTGGCCGAGCACCTGCCGCCGTTGCTGCTCGGCCCGGTCGCGGGGGTGCTGACGGACCGGTGGGACCGCCGGCGCGTGATGATCGTCGCGGACCTGTTCCGCGCGGCCGCGGTCGGGCTGATGGTGTTCGCGACGGCCGAGCACTCGCTCTGGCTCGTCTACGCCGCGCTCGTCGCGGAGAGCACGGGTGCTGTGCTGTTCCGGCCGGCCGCGCAGGCGCACCTGCCGGTCGTCGTCGGCAAGGGGAGCGGGCTGAGCAGTGCGAACTCGCTCAACGCGTTCGTCGACGGCACGGTCCGGCTCGTCGCGCCGCCGCTCGGGGCCGCGATCCTGACGTTCGCCGGGTTCTCCGCGCTCATCTGGATCGACGTCGCGAGCTATCTCGTCTCGGCTGCGGCGATCGCGCTGATGACGCGCCGCGGCGGTCCGGCGGTGGGGGAGCGCGCCGGCCTCGCCGGGGGGTGGGAGGTGTTGCGGGGCTTACCGGTCGCCGTGGTGCTGCTGCCGCTGACGGCGGTGTTCCTGGCGGCCAACGCCTCACTCAGCGCGTTGCTCGTGCCGTTCGGGATCGAGCGGCTCGGGGGCAGCGAGCAGATCGGGTTCGTGGTGTCCGCGCTCGGCGTCGGGTTCCTGCTGGGCGCGGTGCTGGTCCGCCGGCTGGTCGACCGGGTGCCGCCGCGCCTGCTGCTCGCGGCGACCCAGTCGGCGGTCGCCGTGGCGTTCTTCGCGCTCTTCAGTTCGACGTCGGTGGTCGTCGCGGTGCCCGCCGGTGTCGCGATCGGACTGTTCGGCTCGATGACCCTCGTCGTGCCGCAAACCGTGTTGCAGCGCGAGGTTCCGAACGAGGCGCTCGGCCGGATCAGCGCGGTGTTCCTGTCTGCGGAGGCGCTGGCGACGCTGGCCGGCGCGCTGGCGGGACCGCTGCTCGCGCAGGCGTTCTCACTCGACGCCGCCGTCGTGGTCGCCTGCGTCGTGACGGTGGGCGGAGCGGTGACGGGGCTCGTGGTGTGGGACCGGGGCAGAATGAGCGCGTGCCCGACAAGCTGACCGTCGACCTGCATCCCGTCTTCCGCAGCGACCAGGACATCGCCCAGGCGATCCGCGCCGCGCTCTTCCGCGCGGCCGGGCAGCGGGTGCCGCTCGTCGAGATCATCACGGGCAAGGGATCGGGCAAGTTGCGCAGCCGCGTGCTCGCGATGCTCAAGCAGCCGCACGTGAAGAAGCTCTACCGGCGCGTCGAAACGGCTCCCGGCAACGACGGGATGCTGCTGGTGCACCTGAAGTAGGGCTCAGCCCTGGCTCGTCCTGCGCATGACGCGGTCGAGCAGCTCGGTCTCCTCGCTCGTCTCCTCGTCGGACGAGGTGAGTGCGAGCAGGAAGATGATGATCACGCTGACGCCGGCACCGCCGATGATCAACGACGTGATCAGCTCCTGCGAGTTGCCCACGACGACCGACGCGGCGTGGTCGTGCGTCATGCTCATGGCGTACATGCCGGTGTAGTGCATGCCCGTGACGGCGACGCCCATCACCAGCGCCGCACCCGCGACGGCGAGCGGGCCGGTCACCTTGCGCGTGAACCACAGCGCGACGGTCGAGGCCACCACGGCGATCACGACGGACAGCGCCACGATACCGATGTTGTAGGACACGTCGGCGTTGATGATGATCGCGGACATGCCGGTGTAGTGCATCGCCGCGACGCCGAGGCCGGTGACGAGACCGCCCGCCGCGAGCAGGACGAAGCGCGTGTCGCCGTCGACGCCGTAGCGCCGCACGATGAACAGTCCGATCGCGACGAACACGATGGCGACGACCATGCTGAGCAACGTGATCGGGATGTCGTAGGAGACGGTGGACCCCATCCACGTGCCGAGCATCGCGGTGAAGTGCATGCCCCAGATGCCCAGACCGCCGATCGACACGGCGGCCACGGCGATCCACCAGTTGCGCGTCGTCCTGTTCGCGTTGCGTGCGCGTTCCGCGGCCAGGAGTCCCAGAACAGAGCCGAGTACCGCGACGACGTAGGCAGCGATCGGTGTGGCCGTCCCCATCTCCATGGGCGAGATGAAAACATTTCGAATCTATGGGGCACAAGGCCGTTGGAAATAAAGGGATTCACGAATACGAACGGCGATCAGGCGTGCACACCCAGTGGGAAAAGACATACTCTGCGTCCGTCCACTTGAGACCAGGGCCTGTGTCGAGATCCGGTCCGCGACAGCCGGGCCCGAGGCGGCCCCTGGCGGCACGGCCGGAACGCCCACGTACAACACCGGTACGCGGCCGTTCCGGCCGCACCACCAGAAACCACCTCAAGCGCAGCTCTCATCGAACCGGACCTCGACACAGGCCCTAGTTCATCGTCTGGACACCTAGACGCGTCTGCGCGAGCATCCGCTGCGCGCGCGGGAAATCGCGCAGCTGGTCCGACAACAACTCCAACGCCGGGTCCAGCACCTGCGCCGGCACGCCGCGCGCGTTGAGCACTGCACCGGTCCAAGACAGGAAGTCCACGAACAGCGAGTCGTCGTCCACGTACAGGGCGGTGGCCAGGTGGTCGACGATGTGGGCCAGGTCCTCGGCCGTGTGGTGCCGTTGTTCGTCGGTGTAGGAGGCCATCGCGGGCACGCGGTCCTCGAGACCGCGGTACACCGACCGCACCAGATCGCGCGCGGTCCGCGTCACGAGCGTGTACTCCTGGTCCGCGAGGTGCGGCAGGTCGTCGACCGGCTGGTGCGGGGGGCTCGGCGCGGGCAACGTCTGCGACAGCAGCATGTCCGCGGCCGACCGGGCGTCCGCGGCCCACGCGTTCGCGCCGAACCGCCGCGCGTACACGCCGTCCTGGCCGAACGCCGCCCCGCCGACCATCACCGGCACGCCCGTCGCCTGGCACGCCGTCATCGTCGAGTGCGCCACCGGCAGCCGGGTGGCGATCGAGCTCGACAGCGCCACCACGTCCGGGCCGGTGCGGTGCAGGTACGTGATGAGGTGCGGCGTCGGCACCTGCGCGCCCAGGTAGTCGACGGCGAACCCGCGCAACGCGAGCACCTCCGCCAGCAGCCGCGCGGGCAACGCGTGCCACTCGCCGTCCACGCACGCGACCGTCACGCGCCCGTGCTCGGGCTCGCGGCGCGGCCTGGTGATCGACAACGCGGTGACCGCCCTGTCGTTGATCGCGGTGATCGCGTGCTCCTGCGCCACGCTGATACGGTTCGCGGCCCATTCCTGGCCGACCCGCTTCTGCACCGCGCCGACGACGTCGAGCAGCACGGTCTCGTGGCCGCGCTCGTCGGCGGCGTCGAGCACCACGTCGGTGGCCCGGTACTCGTCGCCGAGCAGCGCGGCCTCCCACAGGGCGTCCACCACGTCCGCGACGGGCTTCACGAAGGCCTCCTCCGCGGCGCCGTGATGGCGACGACCGCCATGTCGTCGTGCTCGCCACCGCCGACCCACTGCGAGGCGAGCATGTGCACGTGTTCGACGAGGGCCTCGGCCGGCATGCCGCCGCAGGCCGTCAGGGCGCGGTGCAGGCGGTCCTCGCCGAACTCCTCGTCGCCCAGCGGGCCGCCGTGGGCCTCGGTGATGCCGTCGGTGTAGAGCAGCAGCGAGTCGCCGGGCGCCAGCACGACCTCGTCGGTCTCGGTCAGGATCTTCGGCAGGATGCCGACGAGCGTGCCCTTGTTCCTGGCGGCCTCGACCTCGCCGTTCGTGCGCACGACCAGCGGAGGCAGGTGCCCGCCCGAGGTCAGCCGCACGCGCAGGCCGCCGGCCTCGGGGCTGATGGTGCCGACGACCGTGGTGATGAACCGCGACTCGTCCGTCGTGAGCAACGCCTGGTTGAGGGCGTGCAGCACCTGGTCGTGGTCGGTGACCACCTGCAGGAGCGCGTGCACCGCCGTGCGGACCCGGCCGGTCTGCACCGCCGCGTCGAGTCCCTTGCCGCACACGTCGCCGAACAGGACGAACAACTGGTCGTCCGGCAGCTCGTGCACGTCGTAGAAGTCGCCGCCGACGCGTTCGGTGTCGCCCGACGCCCGGTAGCGCCCGGCCAGTTCGACGTGCTCGTAGCGGTGCAGCACCGGGGGCAGCAGGTCGCGGGTCAGCCGTTCGGTGATCGAGGCCTGCTGGGTGAACAGGCTCGCCGCCGAGATCGCCACGCCCGCCCGCGACGCGAAGAGCCGCGCGAACGCCTCCTCGGCCTCGGTGAACTGCTTGTCGCGCCGGATGAGGATCAACGCCCCGGCCGGCACGCCGTGGCCGGGCAGCGGGGTGACGACGATCGAGACGACGTCCTGGGCGAGCCAGCCCGGCGCCGCGGCCGGGTCGATCCACCGCGAGGGCACCGGCGGGAAGCCGCGCAACGCCTCGCTGAGCCCGACGACCTCCTCGACGTCGACGCGCTGCAGCTCGTACGTCGGCGTCCCGCCGCGCAGGCACCGCGTGACCGGGTGACCGTTGCCGGACGGCGGCGCGATCACCACGGCCTCGTCGGCGAGGTGCTCGGCGGCCAGTTCCGCCACGACGTTCATGCAGCGCTCGGGGTTGAGCGATGTCATCAGCTCGCTGGACATCCGCGCCAGCAGCGCGGCGCGGTCGCGTTCGAGCAGCAGGTCGGTCTCGTCGAGCAGCCACCAGGTGACCGAGCCGTCCTCGTTGTCGACCCGGTGGGCGGCGTAGCTGCGGTCCGCGACGTGCACGGACTCGCCGTGCCGCAAGTCGGGCGGCAAGACCTGTTCCGGGAAGAGCGTCCTGGCTGCGTCGTTCATGCCGTGCACGGCACCGACGGCGTCGACGACCAGCGCGGGGCACGGTGAACGCAACCAGCTGGAGACCGTGACCACGAACCGATTGTCTCATCCGAACCCGATCAAGAACAACGTTTGAACCCCCTGACGAGTGGGTATGCGGTCCTCAGAGGACGATCACAGCGTCACCCGTCCGGTGATGCCCGCCACGGTGTTCCCGCCGACCCAGATCCGCCCGTCCGCCTGCGCGAGGTGGATTCGCCCGCGCCGGCCGAGCGCCGTGCCCTGGGCCGCGACGTACCGCTCCCGGGCGATTCCGGCCGGGATGAGCCACTGGGCGATCGCGGCGTTGAGACTGCCGGTCACCGGGTCCTCCTCGTACCTGCCGCCCTCGTGGATGAACGCCCGCACCTCGAACTCGGCGTCGTGGCCCTCCGGGTGCGGCCCGACCACCCCGATGCCGGTGAACTCGCCGAACCGCTGGTAGTCGGGCCGCACGGCGAGCACCGCCTCGGCGGAGCGCAGCAGCACCGCGGCCCAACCGGGTCCGTTGTCGGCCCACTGAGCGCCGAGGACGTCGTCCGGCTCGATCGCCAGCGCCGCCGCCAGGGCCTCCGGGTTCTCGACGGGACCGCCGCGCAGGAGCGGTGGGGCGGCGAACGCCAGCCGCGCGCCGTCCCGGCGCACCTCCACCAGACCGGCGCCGCACTCCTGCACCAGCCGGTCCGGGTCGCGCGGGGTGCCGCCGGCGGCCAGCCACGCGTGGGCAGAGCCGAGCGTCGGGTGGCCCGCGAACGGCAGCTCGCGGCTCACCGTGAAGATGCGCACCCGGTAGTCGGCCGCGGCGGGATCGGTCGGTGGCAGGAGGAATGTCGTCTCCGCGAGGTTCGTCCAGTTCGCGAACGCCGCCATCTGCTCCGTGGTGAGGCCTTCCGCGTCGTGCACGACCGCGAGCGCGTTGCCCTTCGTGAACTCGTCGGTGAAAACGTCGACCTGGCTGAACGTCCGCATGGTGTCAATGGTGCCGTCCGACGTCCGGTCACCGCACGAGGTAGCTCCGTCACACGTGGTGCAGGCCATTTGTCCGCTCTTAGCCTCGATCGCACGTCCTGCCTGCAACGACGGAGGCGAACACATGCGATTGAGGAACGTGCTCGTGGCACTCGCGGCGGCGACCGGCCTGGCCGCGGCATCCCTGTCGATCTCGCTCGCGGCGGTCCCGCCGCCCCAGCAAGGCACGCTGACCAAGCTGAACATCACCGGCACGTACGTCAGCGGCATCTCGTCCGGCGGGTACATGGCGAACCAGCTGCACGTCGCGTACTCCGGGTTGTTCCAGGGCGCGGGCATCTTCTCGGCCGGTCCCTACGACTGCGCGCAGAACAACGTCAACACCGCCCTGCTCGCGTGCATGGACACCTTCCAGGCCCGCAAGACCCCGGCCCAGCTCGAACAGCTGACCCGCGACCGCGCGGCGGCGGGCGCGGTCGACGCGCCGCAGAACCTGTCCGGCGACCCGGTGTGGCTCTTCCACGGCACCGCGGACGACACGGTCGACGCCGCGGTGAACAACGACCTCGCCACCTACTACCGCGACTTCGGCTCCCGCGTCGTCTACAACAGCACCACCGCGGCAGGCCACGCGTGGATCAGCCCGATCGGCCCGAACGCCTGCGGCTCCACGGCTTCGCCGTACATCAACAAGTGCTCGGCCGACGTCGTCGGGCAGATGCTGGGCCACCTGTTCGGTTCCGTGAACGCGGCCGCCTCGACGCTGACCGGCAAGCTCGTGCAGTTCGACCAGAACACCTACGCGCCCGGCGGCAGCGCGTCGGCGATCACCCTGGGCCGTGAGGGTTTCGCGTACGTGCCCAAGGCGTGCGAGACCGGTCCGTGCAAGCTCGTGGTGGCGTTGCACGGCTGCCAGCAGACGTACGGCCAGATCGGCAACGCGTTGCTGGACAAGGCTTATCTCAACGAGTACGCCGACACCAACGGCATGGTCGTGCTCTACCCGCAGGCCACCACGTCCTCCGCGAACCCGCGCGGCTGCTGGGACTGGTGGGGCTACCAGTCGGCGCAGTACGCGCAGAAGAGCGGCCCGCAGATGACCGCCGTGGTGAACATGGTCAAGGCGCTCTCGAACGGCGGACCGGCGCCCACGACGACGACAACCACCACCACCACCACCACGGCTCCGCCTTCGGGATGCGTCACCGCCAGCAACTACGCCCACACGGTCGCCGGCCGCGCCTACGCGAACCTGGGCCAGACCTACGCGCTGGGTTCCAACCAGGCGCTCGGACTCTGGAACACCTACACCACCAGCACTCTGCGGCAGACCTCGACGAACTACTGGGTGAGGTGCTGACCAGCGCTCCAACAGCACACGACCAGGACGGCCGCGCCTCGAAGGCGCGGCCGTTGTCGTACACGCTGACCTGCGCCGTCGAGCAACCTGAACGGTTTCGGCGCGAGTTGACAACTACGGGGTGGAAAGGGAAGCAGAACCCGAGGAGCTCCATGTCGTCAGACGCTGAACTGATCGGCAGATCGCTGCACGGAGACACGGACGCCTTCGTCGAGGTGATCAGCCGTCACGAGAGCGCGATCGGCAGCTACCTCGCGCGCAGGGTGGGGCGGCAGACCGCCGAGGACGTGCTCGGCGACGTGTGGGTGGCGGCCTACGCCTCCCGTGCGAGCTACGACAGGTCGTACCCCGGGGCCCGGCCCTGGCTGTACGGCGTCGCGCTCAACAGGTTGCGCCAGCACTGGCGGTCCGAGCCGGAAGAGGACCCCGCGCCGGACGTGGCGCGGATGGCGAGCGGCTGGGACCCCTGGCCGGCGGTCGACACGCGCGTGGACGCCCAGGCGTCGCTGCGCGCGGCGCTGGCACGGCTCAAACCGGAGGAGCGGGAGGTCCTGGGCCTCGTCGCCTGGGAGGACCTGACCGTCGCCGAGGCGGGACGGGTGCTCGACATCCCGGCCGGAACGGCCCGCCGCCTGCTGCACCAGGCGCGCAAGTCGCTGCGCGACGCCCCCGAGGTGGCCGCGCTGCTGCAGGTACCGACAACGTGAAAGAACACCCCATGGATGAGATGGACCTGATGAAGAAGCTGCGTGACGTCCCGTCCCCCCGCCCCGAGGCCTACGACGACGCCCGTGCGGCGCTGCGGACGGCGATGGCGGAGCCGGTGGCCCCGGTCGTGCGCCCGAAGCGCTGGTTCTCCTGGACCAGGGCCGGCATCACGGCCGTGGGTGCGGCGGCCGTCGCCACGGCGGTGGTGATGGGCACGACGGGCGGTGGCGTTCCGGCGGCACCTCCGGCCGCGGCACCGCAGGTGGTCGAGTCACCGCTGGTGAAGCTCGCCTCCGACCTGAAAGCGGCGCCGTCGCAGGGGGACTCGTCGCTGATCATCCGTTCGAACCTCGCGCCCGACAAGTCGCAGTACGTCTGGTACACGGTCTACACGGACAAGGGCCAGACGTTCCACGGCGACTCCCCGAAGACCCTGGCGCAGGCGGCCGCGAAGGGACAGGACCTGGCCACGGACTACGACCGGAAGCTGATGGCGGCCGCCCGGCTCGCGGCGAAGGGTGACCTGGAGGCGGCCAGGAACGCGATGGTCAACGGCGCCGGTTGCTGCTGGGCGCTCGGCATGAGCCCCGCCGAGCAGGAGAAGGCGTGGGCGCGCGGCCAGGAGGAAAGGGCCGAGGTCTTCCGCAAGAAGGGCATGCCGGTGCCGCCCGCCAAGCCGCGCCCGACGGGCAAGGAGCTGGAGGACGGCATCAACAACACCCTGTGGAGCAACACGACCTACGCGTTGTTCATCGGCGCGGCCAACGCGGAGGTCCGCGCGGGGGTGCTGAAGCTGCTCGCGACCATCGAGGACGTCACCGTCGACAAGGCCGACGTCGGGGGCCAGACCGTGCTGAAGCTCACCGCCGCTCCTCCGGTGAGCTCCGGCGAGGGGGCGCACGTGGTGACCGTGGACGCCGGCAACGGCCTGCCGATCCGCTCCGAGGTCGTTCCCGCGCAAGGAGAGCAGGACCCGCACTCGGTGGCGAACTACAAGTCGTCCCGGGTGAACCTGGCCGACATCGCGGCCGGCAAGATCTGAGCAACGCTCCTGAGAGGACCGATTCCGGTCCTCTCAGGAGTCCGCGAACTTCTGCGCTCCCAGCACGTTCAGCAACGCCAGCGCCTCGGCGTCACGAGAACCGGGCGGGGCGCTGTAGAGGACCAGGTGCTGGTCGCGGTCCGTCAGCGCCAGTGAGTCGCAGTCGACGGTGATCTCCCCGACGACCGGGTGCCGGAACGTCTTCGTCAGCGTCGGCGCGGCGTGCACGTCGTGCCGCTCCCAGAGCCGGGCGAAGTCGGCGCTGCCCTCGCGCAGCTCGTCGACCAGCCCGGACACCACCGGATCGGACGGGTAGCGCGCGAGAGCGGCCCGCAGGTGCATGACCACGTGGTGGCGGAACTCGGCGGCGTCCGACACGCCGTACAGCTCCGGGACGGGGTGCAGGAACGCCCGCCGCGCGAGGTTGCGCTCCCGCGGGCCGAGCTCGCGGAAGTCCTCCATCAACGCCGCCGCGAGGTCGTTGCACGCCAGCACCTCGAACGCCGCCGACGTCACGAAGCCCGCCGTCTGCGGCAGCCGATCGAGCAGCGCGAGGATGCTCGGCCGGACGTCGCGCCGGTGCCGTCCCGTGCGGCTCGGCGCGGTGCCCGCGAGGACGTGCAGGTGGTCGGACTCGGCGTCGGTGAGCCGCAGGGCCTGGGCGATCCCCGCCAGCACCTCGGTCGACGGCCGCGGCGCCCGCCCCTGTTCGAGGCGGATGTAGTACTCCGTCGAGATGTGCGCGAGGACGGCCACCTCCTCGCGGCGCAGCCCGGACGTCCGGCGGCGCGGACCCGAGGGCATACCGACGTCCGAGGGCAGGAGCCGCTCCCGCCGGGTGCGCAGGAACGTGCCGAGCTGCTGCTTGTCCATACCCCGAGTATGCGCGGTGGGCGGCCTCCCAGACTGGTACAGCCTGTGCCTGCCTCCGGTCCGCACCCGGACCGACGCTGGTGCCATGACGAACAACAACACCGGCCTCCTCGCCGGCAAGGTCGTGCTCATCACCGGCGCCAGCCGCGGCATCGGCGAGGCGGCGGCGAGGCTCTTCGCCCACGAGGGCGCGTCCGTCGTGCTCGCCGCCCGCAGCGCCGACGCCCTGGACCGCCTCGTGACCGGCATCCGCGCCGAAGGCGGCACCGCCGACGCCGTCACGATCGACCTGGGCGACCGGGCCAGCGTCCGCGCCGCCGTCGACCGCGTGGAGGAGCTCCACGGACGACTCGACGGCGCCTTCAACAACGGGGCCGTCGTGCAGCAGCCGGGCCCGTTGCACGAGACCAGCGAGGACGAGATCGACGAGCAGTTCGCGGTGAACTTCCGCGGCCACTGGACCGCCATGAACGCCGAGGCCGCCCTCATGCGCCGCGGCGGTGGCGGCGCCATCGTGAACACGTCCAGCATCGGCAGCCGCCGCGCGAACCCGGTCCTGCCCGCCTACGGCGCCATGAAGCGCGCGCTCAACAGCCTCACCGAGAGCGCCGCAGTGACGTGGGGCCGGGAGGGGATCCGGGTCAACGGCATCACGCCCGGCGGCACCGCGACGGCCATGATCGAACAGTGGGAGGCGGCGACGCCCGGCGTGACCGCGCAGATCACCGCGTCGACCCCGTTGGGGCGGATGGCCGAGCCGCGTGAGGTGGCCGAGGTCGCCGCGTGGTTGCTGAGCGACCGGGCGTCGATGGTGAACGGCGCGATCGTGCCGGTGGACGGGGGCGCCGGGGCCTGAGACGTGGGCTGGGGAAGCGGTGTGCGGTTGTTCGAATCGGCGCGGGGCGGTGAAGATCGTGATTACGATCCCGTGCCATGGTCCGCACCACCCCGCCGCGTCCCGTCGACGTCGCCCAGCACCTCCCCGCCCTGGCGCCGCTGGCCCGCACCTCCGTGCGGCTGCACCCCCGGCCGGGCGAACCGACGGCGGCGGACAGCTCCGTCGGTGGTCCGCTGCTGTGGCCGGCGGGGGAGCCGTGGCCTTCCTGCGCCGAGCACGGTGACTCCTTTCTGGACGGTGCCTCCGTGCCCGATGTGATGGCGCGCAGGCAGATCCTGACCGAGGCGTGGGCCCGTCCACGGGAACGCGGGGTCAACCTCCTGACGGCGGAGGAGAAGGTCGTCGTCGACCGCGTCGACCAGGGCACGCCGATCAGGCAGGACGGCCCGCTGCCGATGGTGCCGGTGGCGCAGCTGTACGCGCGGGACGTCCCCGGCCTGCCCCGCCCGGACGGCGCGGACCTGGTGCAGGTGCTGTGGTGCCCCTTCGACCACGAGGACGAGGGCTACGCGCCCAGCACCGCGGTGCGCTGGCGGGTGGCGGCGGAGGTGACCGACCCGCTCGGAGAACCCCCGGTCCCGGCCGCGGTCGAGGAGCACTACCTGCCGCAGCCGTGCGTGCTGCACCCCGAGGAGGTCACGGAGTACCCCGCTCCGCACTGCCTGGAGGAGGACCTGGCCCGGCAGGTGCACGAGTGGGAGGACCGGGAAGGGCAGAGGTACCAGTACGACCTGTCCGTGGCCGACGGCTGGAAGACCGGCGGCCACGGGCCGTGGAGCTTCTCCGACCCGTTCCCCATGGCGTGCCCGGACTGCGGCGCGGACGTCGAGCCGCTGCTGACCGTCGCCAGCGCCGAGTGGGACGGCGGGATGAGCTGGCAGCCGGTCGAGGACGCCGAGGCGGCGCACCCGCCGTACCCGGCTCCGCACGAGCCGACGATGGTCATGATCGGCCGCGGCTACAACCTGCAGCTCTACACGTGCGCCGCCGACCCCCGGCACCGGCACGTCACGAACATGCAGTAGACCGTCAGGCCGTGATCGCGGCGAGGACGACCTCCTGCGCCGCGCGGACCGTGGCGGGCAACGACGCCGGGTCGCGGCCGATCCGGTCGACGCCCGCCCGCATCGCGCCCGACAGCAGTTCCACGACGAGGCCCACGTCGCCGACGTCGCGGAACTCGCCTCGGGTGATGCCGTCCCGCACGACGTTCTCCACCTCGGCCACGAGGACGGTGAACGGGTTCTCCGGCCCCTGCTGGAGTTCGGCGACCATCGGACTCGCGTTCGGCAGGAACATGAACCGCAGGTCCGTGGAGGCCGCCAGGATCGTCTCGACGATCTCGCGCATCCGGTCGGCCGCCGGGTCCGCCGACCGTGCCGCGATCGCGCTCACCTGCTCGGCCAGCGGGCTGCTGGCACGGCGGGCGAGTTCGAGGACCAGCGTCCGCTTGTCCTTGGCGTAGTTGTAGAGCGTGTTGCGCGCGAGGCCCGCCCGCGCCGCGATGTGGCCCAGGGTGATCGAGTCGTAGTCGCGTTCGAGCAGCAACTGCCGCAACGCCTCGGCGAGGCCCGTCCACACCACCTCGTGGTGCTCCTCGATGGTGGCGGCGCGAATCCGCGGCATCCGGTCGTTCCTCCTCGGTTCTCACCGCACGGCGGCGGGCACGTTCTCCTGGTGTGTCGCCGTCAGCTTGACACGGCTGAGCCGCCAGCCGTCCGCGGTGCGGACCGCCTCGTCGTCGTAGAAGCCGACGACCAGCCAGCGAGCGGCGTCCGGCAGCCAGTGCTCGGCGCGGACGTGCGCGTGGATCTTCGCGGTGTCGCCCTCGACGGTGACGACGTGGCCGGTGATCGCGTGGTGCGTCGCCTCGAACGGCGCGAAGGTCGAACGGAGGACCTCGACGTAGCTGTCCAGCGGGACCGTCATGGGCGGCATGCCCGTGACGGACTCGAAGTCGAGCGTCAGGTCCTCGGTGAAGACCTTGCGGGGCAACGCGTCGAACTCCTTCAGGTCCGCGATGTCGGCGTAGTGGCTGAGCAGTTCGACGAGCTCGGCGCGATCGTCCATGGGGCCCTCCCGGAACTTTTACGACAACCTGTCGTGAACGTTACGACAGGTTGTCGCGAAAAACCAGGATCAGAAGTTCGACGTGATGGCCGCCACCAGGTCGTCGGTGATCGTGCTGGGATCGGCGGCCTCGTACGCGCCCGCCGCCGTGGCTTCGGCGATCTTCTTGAGCTCCTCGCGTCCCGTGGCGTCCTCGGGGCTGAAGCCGTAGGCGAGCGTGAACACCCTGACCGGTTCGGACCCCGCGGTGGCCTTGATCCGCTCGACGAGCTGCGCGAGGTCGAGGCCCGTCTCCTTCTCGTTCTTGCCGTCGGAGAGCACCACGACGGCGTTGATGGCCTTCTCGTCGAACTGCTGCCGCATGGTGGTGACGGCCCGGTCGACGGTGTCGAACAGCCCCGTCCCGCCGTCCGCGGGCAGCTCCGCGATCTTGTTCGCGATCTCCCGGCGCTTCACCTCGTCCAGCGGGCCGATCGGGTGCTGCTCGCAGTGGTCGTCGCGGCAGGACGGGCCCTTGCCGGCGTAGCCCGCGCTGGAGAAGTTCCACAGGCCCAGCCGGTCGGAGTTGGTGAACCCGGTGACGATCTCGGTGCGGTACTTCTTGACCAGCTCGATCTTGGACGGGCAGTGCCTGGTGACCGGGTCCCGCTCGAGCCACTTCGGGTCGCAGGTCTGCTTGTCGACCTTCTCCGCGGTCACGCCGGACCTCATCGAACCGGACGTGTCGACGACGAGCAGGACGTTCGCCGGCTTGCGCACGGTGCTCCACGCGGTCAGCACCTTGTTCAGCGTGCGCGCCGACGGCGCCTGCACCTCCTTCACGGCGAAGTCGGGGGAGACCCCGTTCTGCTCGGAGACCTCGTTCGACTTCCGCGAGGGGTCGCGGAAACCCAGCTCCCCGAAGCGCTTCTGCGCCTGGGTGGATCTCAGGTGGGTGAAGAAGTCCTCGGACACCTCCCGTTTCGCCGTCGAGGTGTCCGGCCACGCCAGCGGGACGTACGGGTGGTCGTGGAAGATCGTCCCTTCCTTGGGGTACATCGCGACGAGCTTGGTGGTGGGCTCGCCCTCCTTCTGGTCCACAGGGGACAGTGCGCCCGCCGGGTAGCCGGAGTTGTAGGCCAGCATGGAACTCTCGTCGACGGTGAGCGCGGAGACGTAGGAGAGCCCCTGCCCCTGTCGTTCGGCGGTGCGCAGGTTGCGCAGGAAGTGCAGGCTCGTTTCGCCGTAGTGCACGATCGACTGCTCGATGCTCTGGACGAACCTCTGCGCGTTGACGTTGTCGACGTCGCCGTCCTCGAGCGGTCCGGTCGAATCGATGTTGGCGCGGAACGCGTGGAACGCGCCGATGGTCGCGTTGAGGCCCGAGGTCGAGTAGTTGGGGTTCGTCTTCCCCAGCCGGAACGGGCCCCAGTCCTTCCCGTACCGCGCCCACCCCTGCGGGTCGGCCGCCAGGTCCGCGAGCGTCCTCCAGCTGACGTCCCTGGTGCTCGGCCAGCCGAGCGTCTCCGCCATGGGCTTCGGCATGGCGACCACCAGCGGTGACGTCACGACGGGTCCGCGGCTCTGCGCCTGCAGCGCGGCGAGCGCGTTCGAGCCGGGCGCGGCGCGGTCGCGGGCGATGTCGAGCCACTCGCTGGAGGCCGGGGACCAGACGTCGGGGCGCGGGCCGTCGGACTCGGTCCACCCGCGTGCCAGCGTGTTCGCGGCAGTGCCGGAGTTCAGCTCGGTGATCCGGACCTTGACGCAGTGCCCGTCGGCCGACCGCGTGCCGTACTTCTCGGCGAACTCCTTGAACAGCTCGCTCTTGTCCGCGGACACTCCGATGTGGACGGTCGTGTCCGGTGGTGTGGAGCACGAAGCCAGTGCGGTGATCTCGCGGCTGGAGGCGAGGAGCGGCACCACGGCGAACGCCAGCAACGCGACGACCGCCGCGAGTGCGGTCCACCGCGTCCTGACCTGGCGCCACCACGGAACGGGGGGAGCCGACGCCTGGTCGCGCGCGACCGCCATCGCCGCACCGAGCTCCGCGGCCCGTGCGCGGACCTCCGCGGGCGCGTCGCCGGCGAACGGCGTGCACACCTCGATGATCTCGTCCAACGACGGGCGCCGCGCCGGATCCTTGTCCAGGCACCGCCGCAGCAGCGCGACGAGTGCGCTGTCCCACCCCGCCAGTCCGCTCAGGTCCGGTTCGTCGGCCAGGATCCTGCGCACGGTGTCGTCCGGGTCGTTGCCGAACGGCGGCGTGCCCGTCGCCGCGTGGACCAGCAACGCCCCCAACGAGAACACGTCGCTCGCCGCGGTGACCTCCTCGGTGCCGCGGGCCTGCTCCGGCGACATGAACGCGACGGTCCCGACGGCACCGTGCCGGGTGAGGCCGGCGTCCTCGCGGTTCTTCGCGATGCCGAGGTCGATGATCCACAGGTCCTCGACGCCCAGCAGCACGTTGGCGGGCTTGAGGTCCCGGTGCACCAGGCCCTTGGCGTGGACGAGCCGCAGCTTCCGCGCCACCGCGGCCGCGAGCCACGCCACCGCCGCGGGCCGCCACGGGCCGGTGACCAGCTCCTGCAGCGACCGGCTCGGCAGGTACTCGGTCGCGAACCACGGCCGCTCGGCGTCGGCGTTGGAGTCGAGCAGTGTCGGGAACTCACCGCCCGCCGCCCTGCCGACCTCGTCCACGGACCGGATCTCGCGCCGGAACCGCTCGCGGCTCACCGGGTTCGCGGCCACCTCGGCGCCCATCACCTTGACGACCACGAGCTGCCCGAGCCGTCCGCTGGCACCGAGGAACACGTTGCCCGTGGCACCGGACCCCACCCGGCCGAGCAGGGTGTACTCGCCGATCTCGCGGGGATCACCGGTGTGCAGAGGATCGAGCTCCAGCGCGTCGAGGAGCTTCCCGGCGTCCGGACCGGGCTTCGGCAGCACGAACCACAGACTCGTCAGCGCGACGAGCGCGCTGATGACGCTGCCCCACTTGTCGGCCCGCTCGAGCCCTTGCAGGGAAAGGAAGACGACGAGGGACACGGCCGCCACGAACGTGGCACCGGCCACGACGCGGCGTTTCGGCAAGTCGCGCAAGGAGAACCATCCCACCTGGAACTCGGGGAGGCGTGGACGCGGCTTCCCCGCACCACTCCGCACTGTTCGTTCGGTCCGAATCGACCAGGTGGTAGATCGCCTGATCGCTCCGGTCGCGTTACAGCGCACAGGTGGGGTGGAATTGCTTCTGCGCAACAAAAAGCCCACGCCGGAGCGTGGGCCTTCGCGCTGTGTCAGGACACGGGCGGGTACTGCTCGGCCCGCAGCAGCCGGGCGAGGTGGGCGGCGTTGCGGGCCGCCGTCGCGGTGGTGGACTTCACGGCGTCGGGCGTCTCGTCGAGGTCGTTGTAGTCGACGGTCTGCATCGCCTGGCCGTTCCAGTACGTGCACCCCTGGGCCGGGATGGAGAAGCCGGTGTCGTTGAGGGCCTGGAAGAGATCCGCGACGATCTTGTGGGCGCCGTCCTCGTTGCCGACCACGGCGGCCAGGGCGACCTTGCCGAACATCGCGGGGCGGCCCTGGTCGTCGGTCTCCGACAGCGAGGCGTCCAGGCGTTCGAGGACGCGGTGGGCGACGCTGGAGGCGTGACCCATCCAGGTCGGCGTGGCGACGATGAGGATGTCGGCCTCGCCGATGGAGCGGCGCAGCGCGGGCCACTCGTCACCGTCGCCCATGTCCGCCTCGACGCCGGGTTTGACGTCGTGGTCGACGACCCGGACGACCTCGCCGACGACGTCGTGGTTCTTGAGCTCGTCGAGGAGCTGGTGCGCGATGAGGTCGCTGCTGGACGGGGCGGGGGACGGCTTCAGGCTGCAGACCAGAGCCACGGCGCGCAAGGACACGGTGAACCTCCACATGTTGCGTGCGCGCCGTGCTCGGGACCGCAAGGGCGCACTGTTGAGGGGACCCCGTTCCGGCCGCGGCCAAACCTGTCCTCAGTGGACGCGCAGGTCCTGCCGGATCCAGGCGGTGACGGAGGAGTGCCGCGGCTTCCAGCCGAGTTCCCCCGCCCTGGTGGCGCGCACCCGGCTGTTCGCGCCCAGCGCGTAGCGCGCGAAACCCTCGCCCCACACGCGTGCCGCCTCCTGCAACGGCCACGGTTGCACCGCGCCCAGGCCCAGCCGGTCCGCGATCGCGGCACCGATCTCCGCGAACGACGCTTCGCCGTTCTCCACGAAGTAGAACCCGCGGGCGGCGGGGTCGGTCAGCGCGGTCGCGTACAGCGCGGCCAGGTCGTCGACGTGCACGGTGGACCAGGTGTTGAGGCCCCGGCCGACCACGCGGACGACGCCGCCGGCGCGGGCCTGCGCGACGAGCGGCACCAGCAGGACGGTGTCGGGATGGGGCGCGCGGCCGGTGCCGTAGACGAGCGGGTTGCAGAGCACGACGGCCCGCACACCGTCGGCGGTGACGACGTCGGTGTCGAGCGCGAACCGGGCCTGCCGGACGGGGTGGGAGCTCGCGACGACCTCGTGCGCGTCGTCGTGGACGGTGGGGGAGAGCGCTTCGCCCTTGGCGTCGTCCGCGATCAGGCTGGTGCCGCTGGTGTGCACGAACGGCTTGCCGGAGCCGCGCAGGCCGCGCAGCAGGGCCTCCACCGCGCCCCGGTGGTCGCTGTTCGCCGCGTTGATCACGCCATCCGCCCGTTGCGCCTCGGCCGTGAGCAGGCCGGCGTCGTCCAGGTCGCCGGGCACGGGGGTGATCCCGGCCCGCCGCAGCAGCGGCGCGTGGTCAGGGTTGCGCACGAGGCCGCGCACCTCATGCCCCTCGGCGACGAGCCGTTCACCGACGACGCCTCCGATGAAACCGGTCGCGCCGGTGAGGAAGACCTTCATGCCCCGCAAGCTAGCCGCGAGCACCACCGGCGGCCGAGGAACGTTGCCGATCCGGCAAAACAGTCGTTCCGTGGGCGTCGTCCCGCCCTCGTAGACTCCACGATCATGCGTGGGAGCGAACGAGTTCTGCTGGCCCTGCTGGTCACGGCGGCGATGAGCGGGTGCACCACCCCCGAGCCGGGCGCTCCGGGAGCGGCCACCACGGCCACGTCGGCGACCTCTGCGGTGAACACGATCGTGCTGGACGTGACGGGTACCGCCACGATCACGTCGCTGACGCTGGTCGTCGACGGCGCCACCACCGAGGAGAAGGCGGTGACGCTCCCGTGGTCGAAGACGCTCGAGTTCCCCGTGGACAGCGGCCGCCACGAGTGGAAGCTGCAACTGAAGTACGGCGGCGGTGACGTGCTGGCGAAGAGCACGGCGAACGGCAAGCCGCTGACCCAGACCGCGGGCAGCGGTTCACCCGGCAGCGACAGCAGTTCCGAGCTGTCGGGCAGCATCGCGAAGTGACCGCCTGAGAGGGGTCCTGACAGGACCCCGGAAGATCAGGGACCTGGGACACCGGCCTTCCGCGGCGAAGACTGGCCATGTCAGCGAATGACATGGAGGAACTTCTCGTGGACCTGTCCAACCGCACCGTTTTCATCGCCGGCGGCACGTCCGGCATCGGCCGGGAACTGGCCCGGCACCTGACCGCCGCGGGCAGCACCGTCGCCGTGGGCGGACGCAGCGCCGGCGACGGCGAGTTCGCCCTCGACGTGACCGACGGCGAGTCGGTCGAGGCCGCCCGCGACGCCGTGCTCGCCCGCTTCCCCGACCTGGACACCGTGGTGACCATGTCCGGGGTCATGTTGCTCGAGGACCTGCGCGACCCGGCGCACTTCGAAGCCGCGCAGCGCACCATCGACACCAACCTGACCGGCACGATCCGGCTCATCGACGCCTTCACCCCGCACCTCGTCGGGCGCGGTGCGGGAACCATCGTCACCGTCACGTCGGGGATCGCGTTCCTGCCGTTCCCGCCGATGCCCACCTACGCCGCGTCCAAGGCCGCCGTGCACGCCTACTCCGAGGCCCTGCGCGCCCAGCTGGACGGGACGGGCGTCGACGTCGTCGAACTCGTGCCCCCGGCCGTGGCCAGCGCCGGGCAGGAGAAGGTCAACCCGCGGGCGGTGCCGGTGCACGACTACGTCACCGACGTCGTGAAGCTGCTGTCCCAGGAACCGACGCCCAAGGAAGTCCTGGTCGAGCAGGTCCTGATGCACCGCTGGGCGGAACGCGACGGGACCTACGACGAGCTCGTCGCCCAGCGCGCCCAGGCCCTGTCGATGCTCCCCTCGCGCCGCGCCTGAGCTGAATGGTCTACATTCCAATCAATCGATTGGTTGGAGTGGGCGTTGAGCGAGCAGTGGAACAAGGGCAGGCTGGCGACCGCGGCCGTCGTCCTGCCCGAGGGAACGACACCGACGGGCACGCAGGGCCGCGTGCTGCACGCCGCTCTCGGGCTGTTCGCCGAACGCGGGTTCCACGGCACCTCGATCCGCGAGATCGGCGCGGCCGCGGGCATCAACTCGGCGACCCTCTACGGCTACTACAGCTCCAAGGAACTGGTGCTGGCCGAGCTGGTCCTGGTCGGGCACCGCGAGCTGCACCGGCGACTGCTCGACGCCGTCGACGGCCTCACCGACCCGGTCGAGAAGCTCACGGCGCTCGTGCGCACGCACGTGTTCGCGCACACCGACTTCTCGCTGCTGGCCGTGGTGACCAACAGCGAGCTGCACGTGCTGTCCGCCGAACTCGCCGCGCCCGCGCTCGCCCTGCGCGCCGCCTCGGAGCAGCTGCTGCTGGACGTGCTGGCGGACGGCGTGTTCGACGTCCCCGACGCACGCCTGGCGGCGCGGGCGATCGGCGGCATGGGGCAGCGCGTCGGCAACTGGTTCGGCCCCGGCCAGGACCACACGCGGGAGCAGGTGGCCGACGCCTTCGTGCTCTTCGCCCTGCGCCTGGCCGGAGTCCGGGCGTGACCGGGCGGGCCCGCCTCGGTGCGGCGCTGTGGGTGCTGGTCGCGCAGTACTTCCTGCTGCTGTTCGTCGTCGAGGCGCGGTGGGAGGTCCCGTACAGCTGGGTGCGCAACGCGATCAGCGACCTGGGCGCGGCCACCTGCTTCCGGTCGGAGCAGGTCGAGCGCTGGGTGTGTTCGCCGTGGCACGTCGTCTCGGGCGTGTCCTGGACGGTCGCCGGTCTGTGCCTGGCCGGGGGAGCCCTGCTGGTCGGGCCGCTGTTCCCGGCCACGCGGACGGCCCGCACCGGGCTCGCGCTCCTCGTCGTGACCGGGCTGGCGCTGACCGTCGTCGGCCTGAACCCCGAGGACACCAGCGCCACCCTGCACGTCGCCGGCGCGGTCGTCGCCATCCCGGTGGGCGAGGTCGCGATGCTGCTGACCGGGCTCGCGCTGGCGGGCACCGAACGGTGGCGCGTCCTCGGCCGCGTCGGCGTCGCCGCCGCTGTGGTGGCGATGGTCGCCCTCGTGCTGATGGTGGCCCAGGTCGGTGGTCCGGCGCTGTTCGGTCTATGGGAACGCATCGCCGCGTTCCCGGTGCTGCTGTGGGCGGTCGCGTGCGGCGTGGCGTTGCCGACGCGGCCCGCGGGGCGGTGAACGCGACCTTCTCGCCCTTGGAGCCGTCCGCGTCCGTTGTGGACGGTGCGAGCGCATCGTTCTTCGCCTGCGACTCGGGGCTCGTCCGGCCGGGCGGCTGAGTCACCCGTCCTTCGCGGTCGTCACCTCGACCACGGTGACGCGCACGCCCGCCGCCCGGATCGCCGCCACGGCCGCGGGATCGGCGGACAGGTCGGTGATCACCTCGTGCACGTCCTGGACGTCGGCGATGCGGGCGAGCGTGGCCTTGCCGAGCTTGCTGCCGTCGGCCATCACGATCACCCGCTGGGCGCGGCCCAGCATCGCGCGGTTGGTGCGCGCCTCGTTCTCGTCGTGCGTGGTGATGCCCGCCGCGGCGTCGATGCCGTCGACGCCGATGAACGCGGTGCCGATGCTGATCGACGCCAGCACGTGCTCCGCCCAGGGGCCCACCAGCTCGTAGGAACGCGGCCGGGCGACACCGCCGACCACGACGAGCTTGTGCCTGGGGTGCATCGCCATCTCCATCGCGATGTTCAGCGCGTTCGTCACCACGGTCAGGTCGGCCCTGCCGGGCAACTGCTTCGCGAGCTCGGTGGTCGTGGACCCACCGGTCAGGGCGATGACGTGCGGCCCGGACGGCAGCAGGCGCACCGCCTCGCGCACGATGGCCCGTTTCGCGTCACGGGACCGGCCTCCCCGGTACCGCACCGGCACCTCGTCGATCGCGCCGTGGGGTTTGGCCCCTCCGTGGGTCCGGATCAGCAGCCGTTGCTCCTCCAGCTGGGCCAGGTCGCGCCGCAGCGTCGCGGACGAGACACCGAGCCGCGTGCCGAGTTCACCGACCTGCAGAGAACCTGTTTCGCGGAGCGCTCGCAGTATTTCGGACATGCGTTCGGCCCGCGTCGTGAGCCTTTTCCGCGTGCGGCCCTTGGGTGCGGAGGAATCCGTGGTATCGGCCATGCAGCGGAGCCTACGACAGATCATTCCGGTGAGCGATTGTTCACGCGCAGCTTCCTCCGATGATCGTCCTGAACAGGGACGACGCGGCGAAACGCTCACTCCGTTTGTTCATTTGAGCGCCGAACCTTGCCCCTCGCGCAGCGCCGGACGTACGAATGCACCACTCGGGGAATGCGCTCCGGAATGCGTTTCGAAGTGCGCCGGTAATCGGAAGGCGACACATGACTGTGACCGGGCTCGGCGACAGCTGGACCGCGCGGGAGATCTGGCAGCAACCCACCACCTGGCGGGCGGTGGAGGACGTGGTCGGGCACGCCCGGCCGCGGATCGAAGAACTCCTCGGCGCGGCGCTGGCCGCGAACCCCAGGATCGTGCTGACCGGCGCCGGCACCTCGGCGTTCATCGGCGAGGTCGTGGCACCCGCTCTCGCGCGGCACCTCGGCAGGCAGGTCGACGCCGTCGCCACCACGGAGATCGTCGCCGACCCGCGCTCGGTCGTCGTCGACGAACGCCCGGTGCTGCTGGTCTCCTTCGCGCGCAGCGGCAACAGCCCCGAATCGCTTGCGGCGGCGGAACTCCTGCACCGGCTCACGCCCACGCGCCACCTGGTGATCACCTGTGATCCGCGGGGGAGGCTCGCCCAGCGGTGGTCCGGCGACGGGAACGCCGTCGTGGTCGCGCTGCCGGACGAGGTCAACGACCGCGGCTTCGCGATGACGTCGTCGTTCACCGGCATGGCGCTGGCGGCGCTGCTGGCCTTCGGTCTCGACGTCGACGTGGAAGCGTTGGCGCAGGCGGGAACCGCGGTCCTCGGCGAGGCGGCGGAACGGGCGTCGGCGATCGCCGGTGCGAAACCGGATCGCCTGGTGTACCTGGGTTCCGGCCCGTTGCGGGGACTGGCACGGGAGGCCGCGCTCAAGTCCCTCGAACTGACCCGCGGCCAGGTCGTCGGGATCGCCGAGTCGTCGCTGGGCTTCCGGCACGGCCCGAAGTCGGTCCTCGACGACCGCACGATCGCCGTCGTCTTCCTCTCGCCGGAACCGTATGCGCGCTCCTACGACGTCGACATCGCGCGGGAGCTGGTGGTGGCCCTGGAGCCCGAGCGCGTGGTCGTGGTGGGCGCGGCGGGTCCCGACGAGTGCGGGGGAGCGCAGGTGTGGCCGGTGCCGGCCGGCGGCTCCCCGTCCGCGTGGGCCCTGGTGGCCGTGATCGCGGCCCAGGCCACGGCACTCGCGTGCTCGCTGGCTCTCGACCTGACGCCGGACAACCCGTTCCCCGGCGGCGAGGTCAACCGGGTCGTGCAGGGCGTGGTCATCCACGAGTTCCCGGAGGGAGTGGGCTGAGATGTTCCTCGGTGTCGACGGTGGGGGTACCAAGACGGCGTTCTGCCTGGTCGATCCGGACGGCCGGGTCGTCGCCGAGGCGCGCACCGCGAGCGTTTACTACCTGAGCGAGGGCATCGGGATCGTGGAACCCCTGCTGCGGCAGGGGATCGACGAGGTCTGCGCCACCGCCGGCATCCCGGTGGACGGCATCACCTTCGCGTTCTTCGGACTGCCCGCGTACGGGGAGATCAGCGCCGACGTGCCGGTGCTCGACGCGCTCCCCGCGAAGGTCCTCGGCACCACGGACTACCGGTGCGGCAACGACATGATCTGCGGCTGGGCCGGGTCGCTCGGCGGGGTCGACGGCATCAACGTCGTCGCGGGCACCGGCTCGATCGCGTACGGCGAGAACGCCGGCAGGCAGTGGCGTGGTGGCGGCTGGAGCGAGCTGTTCGGCGACGAGGGCTCCGGCTACTGGGTCGCCGTCAACGGCCTCAACGCCTTCAGCCGCATGGTCGACGGACGGATGCCCGCCGGTCCGCTCGTCGAGGAGATGCGCGCCGCGCTGGAACTCTCCGCCGACTTCGACGCCATCGACGTCGTGGTCAACCGGTGGCACGGCGACCGCGGCAAGATCGCGAACCTGAGCAGGGTCGTCGTCCGGGCGGCGGACGCGGGGGACGCGATCGCCGCGGACGTCCTCCGGCGAGCGGGCCAGGAGCTCGCACTCCTCGTCGACATAGGCCGCGAGGCGCTGGAGTTCGAGGCCTCGCAGCAGGTTCCGGTGTCGTACTCGGGTGGCATGTTCGGCTCGGCGCAGGTGCTGGCGGCGTTCCGCGAGTCGCTCACCCACGACTTCGACCTGCGCGCACCACTGCTGGAACCGCACGTCGGTGCCGCGCTCCACGCGGCACGCCTGCACGGACACCCCCTGCGGGCAGAGCACGTCCACACAGCCGCAGCGCTCTCCCTCTGAGGAGCCGAAGATGACCGGATCAGGCGTGTCCACCTCCCTCCGCCCGACCAGCTGGATCCCGTACGCGGGCCTGCTGGTGCTGTTCTGGGGCGTCTGGGGAGCCTTCTCCGCCCTGCCCACCAAGCTCTACGCCTACCCCGACCCGATGATCTACGTCGTGTGGGCGTTCACGATGCTCATCCCGGCGTGGTTCTCGTTGCGCGGTAGGAGGTTCGACCGCAGCAGGACCGCCGCAGGGTACGGCCTGCTGATCGGGCTCACCGGCGCGGGCGGCCAGCTGGTGTTGTTCAAGGCGCTCACGATCGGGCCCGCGTACGTGATCTTCCCGATCGTCGCGCTGTCCCCGGCGATCACCGTCCTGATGGCGTTCGGCCTGCTGCGCGAACGACTCGGCGCCCTGTCCTGGACGGGCGTGGTGCTCGCTCTCGTCGCGGTGGTGCTGTTCTCCGTGTCCACCGGGGAAGCCGGTGACACCGGGTGGGTCTACCTGCTGCTCGCGGTCCTGGTCTGCGTGGCCTGGGGCGTGCAGGCGTACTACATGCGCAAGGCGGCGGTGGCCGGGGTCGACGACGCGTCGACGTTCGGCTGGATGACCATCAGCGGCCTCGTGCTGATCCCGGTGGCGCTGCTCATGATGGGCGGCCTCCCGCTGGACTTCCCCTGGCAGGCTCCCGCCCTCACCGCCGGGACGCAGGTCCTGAACGCCGTCGGCGCGCTGTTCCTCGTGATGGCCATGAGCCGCGGCAAGGCCTCGATCGTCGCACCGGTCACCAACGCGCTGGCACCCGTGCTGACGATCGTGCTCTCGCTCATCGTGTTCGGCGCGCAGCCCAGCGCGTTCCAGATCGCGGGCATCGTGCTGGCACTGGCCGGCTCGACGCTGATGGTCTACCGGGCCGAGAAGAGCAGCGAAGCGGTTCCGGCGTGACGGACCGGATCATCACCGTCACGCTCAACCCCGCCATCGATGTGACCTACCGGGTGGACGCCCTGCGGGTCGGGCAGACGGTCCGCGTGCCGCAGGTGCGGTCGCGGGCCGGCGGCAAGGGCGTGAACGTCGCGGCCGTGGTGAACGCGTTGGGAGGCAACGGCTTCGCACTCGCGCTCACCACGACCGCGGAACCCGACGAGTTCCGCGCGGGCCTGGAGGAGCTGGGAATCGCTCACCGGCTCGTGCCCGCGCTGGCGTCGGTGCGGCGAACAGTGGCGGTGGTGGCCGAGGACGGCACCACGACCATGTTGCAGGAGAACGGTTTCCCGGCCTGCGAGGGCGCGGAAACGGCGATCACCGGCGCACTGCGCGACGAACTGGAAGCCGGAGCGGGTGGCGTCGTCATCTCCGGCAGCGTGCCGCACGGCCTGCACCCGGCCGTGCCCGCCCGTCTGGCGCGGGTGTGCGCGGAGTTCGGCGTGCCGGTCATCACCGACGTGTCGGGACCGGCCCTCCGCGCGGCCGCGGACAGCGGAGCGGTGCTGATGCCCAACTCCGACGAACTGGCCGAACTCGTCGGTGGTGGAAGGACTGTGCACGACCTGGTGGCAGGGGGAACGCCCGCCGTGGTGGCGACGGCGGGCGCGGACGGCGCGATCGCGGCGACCGCCCACGGCACCTGGCAGGCCCGCCCGCCGGAGGTCGTCACCGGCAACCCGACCGGCGCCGGGGACGCGGCCGCCGCCGCGCTGGCACTGCACCTCGCGGCGGGACGGGACGTCGACTGGCCCGCCGCGCTCGCCGACGTGGTCGCCACGTCCGCGAGCGCGGTGCTGCGGCCGGTGGCGGGCGAGATCGACCTGGGGGCCAGAACCCGCTGGATTCCACTGACGACGGTGAAGGAGACACGGTGAACTGGACGACGTTGCTCGGCGAACTGCGCGAGGAGCGGCGCGCGGTGGGGGCGTTCAACGCGATCCTGATCGAGCACGCCGAGGCCATCGTGGCCGGCGCGGAGCACAGCGGACTCCCGGTGATCCTGCAGATCTCGCAGAACGCCGTGCGCTACCACGGTTCCCTGGCACCGTTCGCGCTCGCGTGCCTGCGACTCGCCGAGGACGCCTCCGTGCCCGTGCTCGTCCACCTCGACCACGTGGAGGACGAGGACCTGATCCGCGAAGGGCTCGACCTGGGCATCACCTCGGTCATGTTCGACGCGTCCAAGCTGCCCTACACCGAGAACGTCGACCGGACCCGCGCCGTCGTGCAACGCTGCCACGCCAACGGATGCCTCGTCGAGGCGGAACTGGGCGAGGTCGGCGGCAAGGACGGCGCCCACGCGCCGGGAGTGCGCACCGACCCGGCCGAAGCGGCGGCGTTCGTAGCGGCGACCGGCGTCGACTCGCTCGCCGTGGCGGTCGGCTCGTCACACGCCATGACGGACCGCAGCGCCGTGCTCGACGAGGACCTGATCGCGGCACTCACAGACGCGGTTCCCGTGCCGTTGGTGCTGCACGGCTCGTCCGGTGTGTCCGACGACGGCCTGCGCGGGGCGGTGACCAGCGGGATCGTCAAGGTCAACGTCGGCACGCGCCTCAACCAGGTGCTGACCGAGGCGGTCCGCGCGGTGCTCGACGAGCGGGAGCTCCTGACCGACCCGCGCCGCTACCTCGCGCCCGGCCGCGACGCCGTGCGCGACGAGGTGGCGAGGCTGCTCACCGTGCTGGCCGACGCGGACGCGCCGAGCATCGCGCGCTGATGGGCGGGGAGGAGGTGTTCCCAGGTGCCGCGGGCTCGCTCCCCGCCCGTTCGCGCAGGACGACGACGACCATCGCCAGCGTGGCCGGAACGATCAGGGCAGCGGCGATGAAGAGGGTGTTCCTCGGACCTGCCGAGGAGATCACCGGGCCCGCAGAGAGGTAGCCGGCGGTGTTCGCGATGATGAGGCAGGTGCCGGCCGCCGAGTGGACACGGCCCTTGCACGCCTCCGGGGTGCGGTTCTGCACCAAGGCCATCAGGGTGACGTTCTGAACCGCCGCGCAGCCACCGCCGGCGATCCACGCGACCGCGTTGACGACGGGGTGGGGGAACAGGGCCGTCACCGCGAACGCCGCGGCCATCACGCCGGTGCCGACGAGGTACGCGCGCAACAACGCGTCGACGCCTTTGAGCCGCCTGGTCACCACGGCACCCGCCATGACACCGACGCCCCAGCACGTGACCACGACGCCGTAGACCACCTCGTTCTGCCGCATCACCCCGGTGACGAGGAAGATCTCGTTCGCCAGGGCGATGGTCATCGCGGTCATCGTCACGACGTGGGCCGCCAGCCGGACGGTGAGCAGTCCGTCCTGACCCAGTTGCGCCAGCCCGGCGAGCGAGCGGCGTGACGTGCCCGCGGACCGGTCGTGCACGCGCGGGTCCCGGTCGGTTCGGATGCGCGAGATGAGGAACGCCTGCACCACGGACGCCCCGGCGTCGATCGCCAGCGCGATCTCGAGGCCCGGCCCCGCGGCCACGACGCCACCGAGCAGGGTCCCGGCCATGGCTCCCGCCGTGCGGGCGGTGCTGAGCCACGAGAACCCGCGCACGCCGTCGTCCTCGGCGGTGAGCCTCGCGACGAGCACGGAGGTGCACGTGGTGGCCATCGCGCCGAGCATTCCCATGATCGCGAGGCCGGCGATGACCGCGGCGGGCACCGAGGCGACCGCGATCAGCGCCGACAACGTCACCGCCTGCGCGATCAGGACGAGCACGAACAGCGACCGGTTGCGGTAGCGGTCCACGAGCCGGCCGCCGACCGGGGTGCCGAGAACACCACCGACCGTGCCGGCCGCGAACAGGGTGGCGACGGCACCGGGACCCACGTCGTGCAGCCGGACGGTGAGTCCGACGAGGGTGAGCATCGAACTCGCGGTGGAGAGTCCGGAGCCGATCGCCAGCAGGGCGAGGTCGTGCCTGCCGGGAGGTCGTGGCGTCGAGGTGCTCACCGTGCTGGCGAACGTGAGGTGCCGGAACGCGCCGAGCCGAGCACCGAGCCCAGCAACGCGAGCTTCTCGGCGTGCTCCGAACCGGCGTCGGGGTGGTAGACGACCAGCATGATCCCGTCGGTGCCGGCGACGAGGTACTTCTCCCGGTTGAGGGTGATCTCCCCGAGCTGGGGGTGGGTGAACCGGACCGTGCCGCTCATCCGCGGGCGCACGTCGTGACGTGCCCAGAGCCGCTGGAACAGCGGGCTCGCCAGGGTGAGCTCGCCGACGAGCTCGATGAACCGGGGGTCGTCGGTGTCGGTGCCGACGGCCTGGCGGAACCCCGCGATCAGGTAGGCGGCGGCCAGTTCCCAGTCCTGGAACATCTCCTTCTCCTCGGGGTCGAGGAACACGTCCCGCAACCGGTTGGCCCCCGCGGTCAGCCGGGGCGACAGGGCCGTGGCCAACGGGTTCGCGGCGAGCACGTCGAGGTAGCGGCCCTCGACGAACGCCGGGAACGGCAGCACCGAGAGCAGGTTGGCCGTGCCGGTGGGAACGACCTCCCGTCGAGCCCGCCTGCGCTTGCGGGGTTTCTCGGCGACGAGCCCGACGAGGTACTCGCGCGCGTCGTCGTCGAGCTGCAGCACGGTGGCCAGGGACTCCAGCACCTGCACCGACGGGTGGCGGTCGCGCCCGCGTTCGAGGCGCAGGTAGTAGTCGGCGCTGATGCCCGCGAGCATCGCCACCTCCTCGCGGCGCAGCCCGGGGACCCGCCGGACCCCGTGCACCGGGATGCCCGCCCGCTCGGGCGTGACGAGCTCGCGCCGGGCCCGCAGGAAGGCGCCGAGCAGGTTCGGGTCGTCGGTCATGCCTCCACCGTAAGGCGGTCAGGAGGATCGTGAGGGGCCCTGTCACTCCCCCGGTTGACAAGGGCTCTGGCCGGGGCGCACGGCCGGCCGCAAGATCGTCCTCGACAGCGACCGACCAGGGGAAGTGATCACCATGGCGAACGTTCTGGTGACCGGTGGTTCCGGCTTCATCGCGGGCCACGTCATCCTGTAGTTGCTCAGCGAGGGCCACCACGTCCGCACGACCGTGCGCTCGCCGGGCAAGCAGACCACCGTTCGCGCCGTGCTCGCCGACGCGGGCCTCGCCGACGACTCGGCGCTGACCTTCGCGGCCGCCGACCTGACGAGCGACGAGGGCTGGGCCGAGGCCGTCGCGGGGTGCGAGTACGTGCTGCACGTTGCCTCGCCCGTGCACCTGCAGCACGTCAAGAACGACGACGACGTCATCGTTCCCGCGCGGGACGGCACCCTGCGCGTGCTCCGCGCGGCCCGTGACGCGGGGGTGCGGCGAGTCGTGCTGACGTCGGCGTTCCACGCGGTCGGCTTCGGGCACCCGCACACGCACGGCACGTTCACCGAGGAAGACTGGTCCGTTCTGGACGGACCGGGCATCGACGCCTACGGCAGGAGCAAGACCCTGGCCGAGCGTGCTGACTAGGACTTCGCCGCCGCGGAAGGCGTGGAACTCGTCGCGGTGCTGCCCGTGGCCGTGATGGGCCCGGTGATGGGCGACGCCGTCTCGGGCGCGAACCACGTGGTGCGGCGCCTCCTCGACGGCGCCATGCCCGGCTACCCGAACCTGTGGATGCCGATCGTGGACGTCCGGGACGTGGCCGCCGCGCACGTGCGCGCGATGACCGCCCCCGGTGCGGCAGGCCAGCGGATCCTGGTCGCGAGGGGACAGTCGCTCGCGTTGGAGGACGTGGGCGCGCTGCTGAAGGCCGACCTCGGCGAGGCCGCGAAGCGCGTGCCCACCAGGACGCTGCCCGACTTCGTGGTGAGGCTCGCAGCGCGGTTCACCCCGGAGCTCCGGTCGGTGACCGCCGACCTCGGGTTCGTGAAGGGGGTGTCCACGGACAAGGCGCGGCGGGTGCTGGACTGGGAGCCGCGTCCGGCGCAGGAGGCCGTGGTCGCCGCCGGCCTGAGCATGGTGGAGAAGGGACTCGTCACCGCCGGTCGTCCCGCGGCGGTGTGATGGAATGGACCAGGTGAGTGCCTCCGTTCGCCCGGCCTGGGTGGTCCTGGTGTCGATCGCGCTGCTGGCCGGGTGTTCGGGTCAGGAGGCGGCCCCGGCGCCGACCGCACCCCGCGCCGGCGTGGCGCTGCCGCCCTCACCCGCCGTGCTCGACTACCAGCTGGGCGCGGCCTACCCGCCCCCCGCGGGCGTCACGCTGGTCGCGCGCGACAGCACCGCCTCACCGGCACCGGGCGTCCACAACGTCTGCTACGTCAACGGTTTCCAGACGCAGCCGCAGGACCGCGAGCTGTGGCTGACCCGGCGCGGGCACCTGGTCCTGAAAGACTCCGGCGGCGAGCCCGTGATCGACCCGGAGTGGCCCGACGAGCTCCTCGTGGACACCTCGTCACCGTCCAACCGGGACGAACTGGCGAGGCTGGTCGGGGAGTCGATCACCCGCTGCGCCGACCGCGGCTTCCAGTCCGTCGAGATCGACAACCTGGACTCGTACTCCCGCTCCGGCGACCGCCTCACCGCCGAGCACAACCTCGCGTTCGCGGCCCTGCTCAGCGCGCGGGCGCACGACCGCGGCCTGCCGATCGGCCAGAAGAACTCCGCGGAGATCAGCAGGCGCGCCCACGACGAGGTCGGTTTCGACTTCGCCGTCACCGAGGAGTGCCACGCCTTCAACGAGTGCTCGACCTACACCGACGTCTACGGCGCGCACGTGATGGACGTCGAGTACACCGACAACCTGCGCGGCACGTTCGCCGGGGCGTGCGCGGACCCGGCGACGCCGAGGACGACCACCCTGCGCGACCGCGGGCTCGTCGGGCCGGAGAACCCGGATCACGTCTTCCAGCACTGCTGACCCGACGTTAGGATGGCCACCGGCGTGTTCCACGCCCAACCTCCTGACCGGGTGCCCACGCCATCCGGCCACAGCGGAGGCAAAGGGGACCTGTGAGCCTCGGGACGCCCTCCTCGTCATGCCTGGAACCAAGGCTGTCGTGACATCGGGGCGCGTGGGGTTCGGGTGTCGGACGCGACGGCCGAGGAGTTCGGTGATGACGTCACGCAAGCAGTTCAAGGCGCAGGTGCGCGCCCGCATGGCCAAGACCGGTGAGCGCTACACGACCGCGTTCGCCCACCTGAGCGGTGCCTCGCCGGACGGCGGCTGGGTGTTGCGCGGAGGCACGGACCCCGACGCGGCGGGACTGAACGCCATGCTCGCCGCCCGCGGCATCTCCGGCCTGGACGAGGCGCTGGTCTTCGGCATCGGCGGCGGGATCGGCGCCGGCTACATCCTGTGGGAGTTCAAGCAGCACAACAGCCGCCACGTCACGATCGGCTTCACCAACACGTGGCAGTACGTGACCCGCCGCAGCGAGAAGGTCCTCGCACGCCTCGGCATCGCCCACGAGTGGCACCGCTCGGCGCCCAAGGCCGCCCGGGCGTGGCTGACCGCGCGCCTCGACGCAGGCGACGCCGTCATGGTGTGGCCGGACCGGTACCAGATCGGCTACTGGGACCTCCCCGAGGAGCTCGACGGCCACGGCGGCCACCCGGTCGTCGTCTACCGCGCCGCGGGGAACCAGGTCTACCTCGACGACCGCAACCAGGTCCCGCTCACCGTCGCGCGCGAGGACCTCGACCGGGCCGTCGCGCGCGTCGGCACCTGGAAGAACCAGGCCCTCGTGATCACCGATTCCGACCGGGCGCCCGACGTCGAGGCCGCGGTGCGCGAAGGCCTGCGGGACGTCGTCGAGCACCTGTCGGCCAAGTCGGACTCGTTCTCCCTGCCGGCGTGGCGCAAGTGGTCGCGCATGATGACCGACACCAAGGCCGCCAAGGCGTGGCCGAAGGTCTTCGCCGACGGACAGGGCCTCGACCACGCGCTGCAGAGCGTGCGCGAGGGAGTGGACGGCCGCTACGGCGTCACCGGCGGCAACCTGCGGCCGTTGTTCGCGGACTTCCTCGAGCAGGCCGGGCACTCCGGGCTCGCGCCGCGGTGGCGGGAGATCGGCGCCATGTGGAACGCGCTGGGGGAGATGACCGAGTTCCCCGCCATGGGCGCGCAGCTCGCGGAGCTGCACGCGGCGGAGACCGACGCGATCGCGCGGTTGAAGGCCGTCGTGGACTGAGGCCCGTCAGGGCGCCGGGTCACCGGGCCGGACCAGGCCGTTGTGGTAGGCGATGACGACGAGCTGCGCCCGGTCCCGCGCCCCCAGCTTGGTCATGGCCCGGTTGACGTGGGTCTTGGCGGTCAGCGGCGACAGCACCAGGCGCTGCGCTATGTCCTCGTTGGACAGTCCGTGGGCGACGAGGACGACGATCTGGCGCTCGCGGTCGGTGAGGTCGGCCAGCGCCGGCAGCGGCACGGGCTCGGGCTGGTTCAGGACGTGCTGGACGAGGCCCCTGGTGGCCTTCGGGGACAGCAGGGCGTCCCCGGAGGCCACGACCCGGACGGCGTGGATCAGCTCGTCGGGGCCCGCGTTCTTGCCGAGGAACCCGCTGGCGCCGGCGCGGACCGCGTGGAGGACGTTCTCGTCGTTCTCGAACGTGGTCAGCACGAGGACGCGCACGCCGGCGAGGTCGTCGTCGGCGGCGATGCGGCGGGTGGCCTCGATGCCGTCGACCTCGGGCATGCGGATGTCCATGAGCACCACGTCCGCGCGGGTCGCGCGGGCGAGGTGCACGGCGTCACGCCCGTTCACCGCCTCGCCCACGACCTCCAGGTCCGGTTCGGCGTTGAGGATCATCTTGTAGCCGGCGCGGATGAGGGCCTGGTCGTCGGCGAGCAGCACCCGGATGGTCATGTGGTGGCCTTCTGCGTCGGGGCGGGGAGTTCGGCGTGGACGGCGAAGCGCCCGTCCGGGCGGGCGGTCGCGTCGAGGGTGCCGCCCGCGGTGGCCGCGCGTTCGGTCATGCCGAGGATGCCGTAGCCCGAGGTGACCGGCGCGCGTTCCACGGCGATGGGGTTGACGACGTCGAGGATGAGGGAGTCGTCGGTGTAGGTGATGGTGACGCAGGCGGTTCCGGTGCCGTACTTGTGCGCGTTGGTCAGCGCCTCCTGCAGGATCCGGTAGGCCGCGAGGTCCACGACCGCGGGCAGGTCCCTCGCCTCGCCGGCCTGCCTGCGCTCCACCGTGAGGCCGGTGGCGGCGAGCGAGTCGATCATGGTGGTGAGCGCGGCCAGACCGCGGACGGGTTCCCTGTCGTGGTCGTTGTTCTCCCGCAGCACGCCGACGATCGAGGCCAGTTCGCTCAGGACGGTGCCGCACGCGTCGCGGATGTGGGTGAGGGCCCGGCGGGCCTGGTCCGGGTGGCGGACGAGGACGTGGCTCGCCGCTCCGGCCTGCACGTTGATCACCGCGATGTGGTGGGCGACCACGTCGTGCAGGTCCCGCGCGATGCGCACCCGTTCCTCGGCGACGCGGCGGGCGGCCTCCTCCTCACGGGTGTGCTCCGCGCGGCGGGCCCGTTCCTCGACCTCGGCCACGTAGGCGCGGCGGCTGCGGACGGCGTCCCCGGCGGCGGCGGCCGCGGCGATCCCGGCGAGCACGGCGAAGCTCCGGGGCGACCACGGGGACGACGTGTCCACGAAGGTGTCGACGACGTAGAGGCCGACGGCGATCGGGGCGGCCAGCAGCACCCCGGAACGGCGGCCGGTGGCGGCGGTCGTGGTGTAGGTGAGCACCCCGAGGGTCACGACCAGCATGGGTTGCAGCACACCCGTGACCAGGACCATCGCCAGCGCGGCGACGGCGGTGCCGACCAGGTTCAGCGCGGGGCGCAGGCGGCGGGTGGACACCGCGACCACGACGACGGCCAGTGCCACGAAGTCCCGCGTGGTGAGGGCCCCGTCGGTCTGGCCGCGCATCCCGCTCAGCTCACCGGCGACGCCGCCCGCCACGACGACGCACGTGAGAGCGATGTCGCGGAGCACGGGGTGGCTCGCCACCCACCTCCAGACCGACATCCGCGTCATGACGATCAAAGTAGACGCCCCGGCGGCCTGGGGGCATCTCACCGCCGTCGTACCGCGAACCGGGAGCCGTACCACGAACGCAGTACGGGCGAGTGTCCTATGTGTCCACGGCCGTACGACGCGCACGAGCCCGTGTCAGGAGCATCGTTCTCGGCATGATCGAACTGCGGCACCTCACCAAGACCTACGGCACCAAAGTGGCCGTGGACGGCATCACCGCCACCATCCGCCCCGGAGTCGTCACGGGCTTCCTCGGCCCCAACGGCGCCGGCAAGTCGACGACCATGCGCATGATCGTCGGCCTCGACCGGCCGACCTCCGGCACGGCGCTCGTCAACGGCCACCCCTACGCCACCTCCCGCGCACCGCTCGCCGAGGTGGGCGCGCTGCTCGACGCCAAGGCGGTCGACTCCGGCCGCAGCGCCCGCAACCACCTCCTCGCGCTCGGCGCCACCGTCGGCATCGGCCGCCGCCGGGTCGACGAGGTGCTCGCCCAGGTCGGGCTGAGCGAGGTGGCGCACAAGGCGGCCGGGTCGTTCTCGCTCGGCATGGGCCAGCGCCTCGGCATCGCCGCCGCACTGCTCGCCGACCCGGCCGTGCTGCTGCTGGACGAACCCGTCAACGGCCTCGACCTCGACGGCATCCAGTGGATCCGCGACCTGCTCACGGAGCTCGCGGGGGAGGGGCGCACCGTGCTGCTCTCCTCGCACCTGATGAGCGAGATGCAACTGGTCGCCGACCACCTGCTGGTCATCGGCCAGGGACGGATCCTGGCCGACTCGTCGATCGCGGACTTCATCGAGGAGTCCCCCGGAGGCAACGCGGTCGTCGTCGTCTCGCCGGACGCGGGCAGGCTCGCGGCACTGCTCGCCGGGGACGGCATCTCGCTGACGACCCGCGAGCCGGGCCGGTTCGAGGTCCGCGGCACGACCTCGGCCGCGATCGGCGACCTGGCCGCGGAACACGGGCTGCGCGTCCACGAACTGACCCCCGTCACCGCCTCGCTCGAGTCGGCCTACCTCGAACTCACGCGCGACAGCGTCGAGTACACCGCCACCGTCCCCACGCACGAACTGGCAGCCTGATGACCACCACCCTCCCCGCACCCGCGACCCGCGTCCGCCCCCAGACGCTCACCAGGGCCGTCCACTCCGAATGGATCAAAACCCGCAGCCTGCGCAGCACCTGGGTGGGCATGGCCGCGGTCGCCGTGGTCATGATCGGCTTCGGGGCGATCGCCTCCGCGGTCTCCACCGGCTCCGTCCAGCCCCCCGGCCCGGGCGGCTCCGACGGCGGCGGCCCGTTCGGCGGCGGCGGACCCCTCTCGACCGTCCTCACCGGCTCCACGTTCGCCGTGCTCCTGATCGGCGTCCTGGGCAGCCTCGCCGGCGCCCGCGAGTACGGCTCCCGCATGATCACCGCGTCCGTGGTGTCCGTCCCCCGCCGCTGGCAGGTGGTGGTGGCCAAGGCCGTCGCCCTGTCCGCCGCCGTGATCCCCACCGCGCTGATCGCCGTCCTGGGCTCCTACGCGGCGGGCACGGCCATCCTCTCCGCGAACGACGCCCCGACCGCCTCGCTCACCGACGACGACGTCCTCACCACGTTGTTCGGCATGGTCGGCTACATCACCGCGATCGCCCTGATCGGCCTCGGCCTGGGCATCCTGCTGCGCAGCGTCGCGGGCAGCATCGGCGCGGTCGTCGGCGGCATCCTGATCCTGCCCAACATCGCCGGCGCACTGCTGCCCGACAGCTGGGACACGATCCTGCGCTTCCTGCCGAGCTCCGCCGCCTCCGCGTTCACCGCGGTGGCCGCCGCGGGCGACAGCAAGCTGGGCGCCGCGGCAGGTGTCGCGGTGCTGGCGATCTGGGTCGCCGCCGCTGTCGTCGCCGCGGTGGTCAGCCTGAGCCGCCGGGACGTGTGACGCCTGCGGCCGGTTGGGAGGGTGCGCCTTCCCCACCGGTCACGAGCGTGTTGCCGGACGTCGCCGTGCTCCGCCCGCGCTCACTTCGCCGACTTGATCAGCCGCAACCAGTTGTCCCCCACCAGGAAGGTGTCGACCTGCGGGTCGAAGACGAACTCGTCGCGCAGCGCGATGCCGGTCTGCGGCTCGAACAGCGGGACGTAACCCAGTTGCTCGGCGTTGAGCGCCATCAGCGACCTCAACTGTGCGAACCGCGCCTCCGCGCTGCTCGGCGCGCCGATCTGGTCGACGACCTGGCGCACCTCGTCCGGGTGGAAGTTGGCGGTGTTGAAGCCGTTCGGCCTCGCCGAGTCCTCGACGAACAACACCGACGCCAGCTCGCCCGCGTAGGGGGTGCCGCCCCCGGCACGGATGATCTGGATGCCCAGGTCCTGGTGCGCGTAGATCTGTGCCACCCACTGCTGGCGCGGCATCGGCTTCGGGGTGAGCCTGATGCCGATCCGGGCCAGGTTGCGGGCGAGGTCCTCCAGGGTGAGCTGGGCCCACGGCTCGTCGGCGGCGTAGGGCGCGTCGACGGTGAACCCGTTGGGATGTCTCGACTTCTTCAGCTCCGCCGCGGCCTTGCCCAGGTCGAACTCGGGCAGCGCGATCGACTCGGTGAGCTCCGCGGCGCGGTCCTCGCCGACCGTCGCGGTCAGCTGCGCGGTCGTGAACGGGCTGGCGGCCAGGTCGGCCCGGCCGCCGAAAGCGGGCGCCAGCAACCCCTTCCGGTCGACCGAGTGCGCGATCGCGCGACGCACGTGCTCGTCGTCGAACGGGGCCGTGGCCGTGTCCAGCGACAGGTACGTCGTGGTCGTGCTCCGCACGAACTGGGCGCGCACACCGCGGAGCTGTTCCCACCGCTGGGCGTGCCGCACCGGGAAGTCGATGGTGCCGTCCACCTCACCGGCCTGCACGGCGCGCCGCAGGGCCTCCGGGACGGCGATGGGCTTGATCTCCGCGGAGACGACCTTCGGCTTCGCACCCCAGTACTGTTCGTTGCGGCGCAGCGCGACGCCGCCGGCCGGCGAGAACGACTCGACCGTGTACGCGCCCGACCCCATGCCCGGCCTGGCACCGGTGCCGAGCTCCTCGCCCGCGGCCTCCACGTAGGACTTCTGCTGCACGAACCACGCCAGCGCGGGCGTGTACTGGAACGCGGCGTCCGGGTGGCTCAACCGGACGGTCACCTGGTCCGGCCCGCTCACCTCCACGGACTTCACCGCCGCGAGCAACTGCGCGGACTCCGAGGCGGTGGCCGGGTCGAGCTGCCGTGCCAGCGAGAACCGGACGTCCTCGGCGGTCACCGGCTCGTCGTTCCAGAACTTCACGCCCCGGCGGATCCGGTAGACGTAGGTGTGGGAGTCGGGACTGGACCACGACTCCGCGAGGCCGGATTCGAGGTTGCCCTTCATGTCGAGCCTGAGCACGGAGTCGAACAGGGCCGCGATGGCCAGGTAGGACGTGCCGTCGAGGCTGTGCGCGATGTCGAGCGAGCGAGGCCCGGCGGCCACCGCCCACGTCAGCTTCGGGATGTCCGCGTCGTGCGCGACCGAGGACCGGTCGCTCTCCGCCGCACCGGAGCAGCCGGTGAGCGCGGTGGAGACGGCGAAGACGGCGAGCCACGTCGCCGTTGTGCGGCTGAGGTTCAAGAGAACGCCCTTTGACAGGTCGAAGGTGCTTTTGGCACGTGATCGCCGCAGCGTAGGAACTCGAACACGCGAAATCTTCGTGCGGAACAACGAAAGAACTCCGGCCGACTTGTGTCGTCGGACCGTCCTCTTCAGAAGCATCGGCGCGGCAACGGGGGTGCACTGCACCCACGCCCGGCAGGCCGAACCTCATTACGGTCGTTCACGCAGGCCCAACCGAACCACGGAGGAGACACGAGCATGACGCCGCGCAGATGGCTCATCACGGGATGTTCGGCCGGACTCGGCCGGGTCCTCGCCGAGGCGGTGCTGGACCGCGGTGACCAGGCCGTGGTCACCGCGCGCGACCCGCGGTCGCTGGAGGACCTCGTCGCCGCCCACCCCGGGACGTGCCGGGCGGTCACGCTCGACGTCACGCGGGAGGGAGACGCCGCGGCCGCGATCTCGGTGGCGGAACAGGAGTTCGGCGGGCTGGACGTGCTGGTCAACAACGCGGGCCAGGGCATGGTGGGCGCGATCGAGGAGGGTTCCCCCGAGGAGTACCGGCCGCTGTTCGAGACCAACGTCTTCGGCGTGATCGAGACGACCAGGGCCGCGCTGCCCGCCCTGCGGAAGGCAGGTGGCGGGCGGATCGTCATGATGTCCTCGGGCGCGGGAATCGCCGGGAGCGCCGGCAGCGGTTACTACAACGCCACCAAGTTCGCCGTCGAGGGCCTGTCCGAGGCGCTCGCCCAGGAGGTCTCCCCGTTCGGGATCGCGACGATCATCGTGGAGCCCGGCCCGTTCCGCACGGAGTTCCTCGGCCGCTCCATGCGGATGGCCGCGGCCGAGATGCCGGAGTACGCCGGCATCTCGGCCGGGGGCCGCCGCCGCTACCGCGCCGAGCACGACGGGCGGCAGCCGGGCGATCCGCGCAAGGCCATCGACGTCCTCCTGCGGGCGGTCGACGCCGAGCACCCGCCACTGCACCTCCCGCTCGGCGCGGGGGTCTACGCCGCCGCCAGGAGGAAGTTCGCGGGCTTCCTCCAGACGATGGACGAGTGGGAGCCGCTCGCCTCCAGGACGGCCTTCGACGACGCCTGAACCATCCCCGAACACCTGGACCGGTTCGGCGGGAATTCGCGAGCAGTTCAACACGCATCCCCACCTGATTCGTACTGCAGAAGCTGACGCATCGTGACGAACATTCGCCCTCTTCTCGCGTGTTCGCCGCATTCGCCCGAATAGCGGGCGACGTCAACGGTCAAGAGCGTTCACCCGCTTCACGCCAATGGCGGGCGAATGGACGCGAACACCTTCCTTACGTTGAGTTGGCGGAACCGGAAAGTTCCATTCTTCGCACCCTGCAAGCGAGGAGAAACCATGCTCAGGAAAGCCTTCCTGGCCGTCGCGCTCGCCGCGGCCACGACCGTCGTCGCACCCCTGACCGGCCACGCGTCGGCCGGTGGAGCCCCGCCCACCGCGGCGGCGGTCAACGTCTACTACGACACCAGCAGCGCACCCACGTTCGCGAGCGCCATTCGGCAGGGCGCGGCGAACTGGAATGCGCGGGTGTCCAACGTGAAACTGGTGGAGAACCGCAGCGCGGCCACTCTGCGCTACCGCGAGGGCAACGACCCGCGCGGTTCGTACGCCTCGACCAACGGCCACGGCAGCGGCACGATCTTCATCGATTACACGCAGGCGCGGCAGTACTACGTCACCCGCATCACCGCCCACGAGACCGGGCACGCCCTCGGCCTGCCCGACCACTACAGCGGCCCGTGCTCGGAGCTGATGTCGGGTGGTGGTCCGGGCACGTCGTGCACCGTCGCCTCGCCGAACGCCACCGAGGCGGCCAGGGTCAACTCCCTGTGGGCCAACGGGTTCGCCGGCACCTACGAGTGGAAGGTGATCTACGAGCAGGTCCCCGTCCACTCCTGAGCGCGCACGACCGCGAGGCCTGGGTCTCCAGTGGACCCGGGCCTCGCCCGTGCGCCGGGGAGTGGGCCTGCGGAGCACGGTGGACGCTGCACATCACTCCATCGTGCGACCGCGGCCGCTGCTGATCACATTCGGTCGCCGCGCGTGGCTCCTGCGTCGACTTGATGCCGCTCTCCGAGTGGTGGAGCGCCTCGGCGATCGAATCCGGTTGCTACACAGCGCTTCCGCGATCAGGCGTCAGGTCGCCCGGTCCGGGGACGTCTCCGCGGCAAGATCTACCATCGGCTACGGCCAGACGGGTCGTCGAGCAGGAAGGTCCACACCGCACATGATCTCCGATCGGGACGACCTGCTGGCGGACGTGGTGTCGTCGAGCGCCGCCACGACCACCCACGCCGGTCCGCAACCGGATGGCGCGACCTGGGTGCGAGCGGCCATCGGCGCGATCAACCGGCGCGACCACGCGAACGCGATCGTCGCGGTGCGGATGGTGCTGCGGGACGAGGCGTCCCGGATGGCCGCGCTGGACGTGCTCACCTCGGTGCTGGTGCACGGCCTCCCGATGGGAGGCCTCAAGTCCGACGCGCGCGTCCCGATCGGGATGACGGTGCTGAAGGAGGAACACCACTGCGCCAAAGCGGTCGAGTACGCGGCAAGCCTCCTGACCGCGGTGGCGAACAGCGACGTCGGCCTCGCCGGGCCGGCACTCGAAGCTCTCGCGGGCGACCACGGCTTCGACATCCTCATCGTCCTGGTCCGGGAGGCCGCGGCACGTCTCGAGTACTTCGTCGGCGTCGACGGCGACACCGCCGACGCCTACTACCTCGTGACCGGAGGCGGGCAGCTCTGATCCCCGCTACGGCTGATGGTCGCCGGTGGTGATGGCGCGGCGGAACGGTCGCAGGCGCCGCGGCGTCTCCGCCTTGCGCGGTGGCCTGTCGTTGGCGATGAGGACGGCCATCCACGGCAGCGGAACCGACAGCAGGATCAGGGCGAGCGCCAGCCACCAGATCTTCGCGAACACCACGGCGAGCACGATGCACGGGATGCGCAGGCTCATCATGACGGCGTACCGGCGCCGTCTGGCCGCGAGCTGCTCCTGGTGGGACGGTGCCGCCGAAGTGATCAGCACGGGTTGGTCGCCGCGGTGTGAGTTCACAGTTCGACCTCCGTTCTCGCTCAATCGGAAGTGCGGGCGAGCACCAGTTCGACGGCCTCCGTCAGCGACTCGGGCCGCTGCACGAACGAGGGCAGCGCCACGCCGGACCAGCCCGGTCCCGCGACCGCGAGCAGCGAATCAGAGCGCGCGTGCAACTCGTCCAGAGGCACCGCTGCCGTCAGATCCGCGCGATGGGCCCAGATCAGCGTGACGCCCGGCCGCAGAGCGGCGACAGCGTCGCACAACGCGCGAGGAGGCACTCGAGCGCCGAGACTGCGCCACTGGCAGTCCTGTTCGGACAGCGCGGCTCCGAGCGCTTCCAGAGCGAGGACGTGTTGTTCCTCCGGTGCGGTCGACAACAGCGCCGCCGGCGGGCCGGGCGCGGTCGACCGGGGTACGCCTCGCATGGCCTGCAGAACGCTCGCGCTGGCCAGGTGCTCGATCTCGACCCCGCTGCCGCGAGCGGCGATCATGTCGCCGATGTCGGTCAGGCAGGGGACGAACACCGAGTCCCACGCCGCGACGACGCCGTGGTCGGCGATGAGCTTGCCGGCCACGTCGAGCATCGACGACTCGTCGAGTCCGTTCGCGGAGGTGACGAACGCGAGCCGAGCGGCCCGCGCGATGTCGTCGTCCAGCGGCGACCGCGCCCGGAACGGTCCGCGATCGCGTTGCCGGCGAGCGAGTTCGGCCGCGGCCGCCGGTGTGACTCCCCGGGCGGTCAGCGCCATCATCCGCCGGATGAGCTCCACATCGGAGTCCTCGTAACGACGATGACCGCCTTCGCTGCGCTGCGAAGGCCCCACGCCGTAACGCTGGTCCCACGTCCTGAGCGTGGTCGGTGCGATTCCCAGCATCGCCGCCACCGCGCGAGGCGTGTAGGTCACGGCCGCCTGCGGCGGGACTGCGCGGTGAGCATCGCCCGCAGTTCGCTTTCCCCCAGACCACCCCAGATGCCGAAGGTCTCCTGGACCTGGAGCGCGTGCTCGCGGCACTTCTGCATCACGGGGCACCTCTGGCAGATCGCCTTCGCCGCCGCTTCGCGTGCCTCTCGTGCGCTGCCCCGCTCGTTGGGTTTGTGGAAGAAGTAGGTGCTGTCCATGCCTCGGCACAGACCGGACAGCTGCCAGTCCCACGACTCGGTCACGGGCTGGGGCAGACGGGAGAGCTCGGGCACGGTGCACGACCTTCGCTGACAGATGATCACGATGCGCTGACCCAAGCATAAATTCGACTCAGAAACGACGCAACTCGGCGTCGAGTTCGTCGGGGCGGCGCGGTCCGATCACGCCTCAGGCGGGTGCTGCTCGATCGTCGCGCGCACGACGCCGAGGTAGCGGGCGACCACGTCGAGCTCGTCGGCGGTGAAGCCGGACGTCGCGGCGAGCAGCGCGGTGTTGACCGAACCGAAGAACTCCCTGCCCTCGCTCAGTGCGGAGGTCGTGATCCGCAGGACGAGTCGCCGACGGTCGGACGGGTCGGGAACGCGCTCGAGGTGGCCCGCCGCCACCAGGCGGTCGACCAGTGCCGTCGTGGCCGCGGTCGTGACGCGGAGCTGGCGCGCGAGCTGCGAGGGCCCGATGTCGTCCCCTGCGTCACCGGCGTCCATGACCATCGCGAGTGCGGTCGCGTCGGTCCGGTTCAGGCCCGTGGCCTGGGCGAACGCATCGCCCAGGCGGGTGGTGACCGCTGCCACGGCCCGCACCTGGTCGAGCACTTCCTGGTGCAGGGACACGTCATCTCCCGTCATGCAGGCCCGGCCGGACCTAGTTAGATTTCCTAGTAGTCAATCTATGGGAGTTTTCGATGGTCGAACCACAAGAGGTCACCGAGGCGGAGTGCGTCGTCGTGGGCGGTGGTCCGGCCGGCGTAGTCCTGGGGTACCTTCTCGCCCGCGCCGGGCTGCGCGTCGTGCTGCTGGAAGCGCAGGCGGACTTCAACCGCAGGTTCCGCGGCGACACGCTCGCCCCGTCCGTGCTCGACTACCTCGACCAGCTCGGACTGGCGGACGAGATCCTCAACACCATCCCGCACACCAGGGCCCGAGCCTTCCAGTGGCACACGCCGAAGAAGACCTACACGATCGCCCGTTACGACAAGACCAGCGCGAAGCACCCCTACTACGCCCTGATCCCGCAGGCGTTGTTCCTGCCGCACATGGTGAAGCTGGCAGCGGCCCATCCCGGCTTCGAGGTGCGCATGCGGGCCAAGGTGAACCAGTTGCTCCGCGACGACACCGGCAGGGTGTGCGGAGTCCGGCACACCGGTGAAGGCGGGCAACGCGAAGTGCGCGCCCGCCTGGTCATCGCCGCTGACGGGCGCAACTCGAAGGTCCGCGTCCTCGCGGGCGCGCAGACCACCCAGCTCGGGGCGAGCCTCGACCTGCTGTGGCGCGAGTTCCCGCGCCGCGACGGCGATCCGGCGCTGTCGGGTCTGCAGCTGTTCGGACACCCGCTCGGCACGATCGCCGTGCTCAACCAGGTCGACCACTGGCAGATCGGGTTCACCATCGAGGCGGGGTCGTTCCCGCGCCTGCGGGAAGGCGGTGCCGGCCCCGTCGTCGCCGCGCTGCGGACGAGCCTGCCCTGGCTCGGCGACCGGGTCGACGCCATCGCCGACCCGGCGGAGTTCACCCTGCTGCCCGTCCGCATCACGAAGGTCGACCGGTGGTACCGCCCGGGAGTCCTGCTCATCGGCGATGCGGCGCACGTCATCTCACCGGTCGGGGGCAACGGCATCAACTTCGCGATCTGCGACGCCGCGGAGACGGCCAACCGGATCGCGGGCGTGCTGCTCGACGGCGGACCCGACGCCGAGCTCGACGCGGCCTGCGCGGAGGTCGAGGCGCGCAGGAGGCCCCCGGTGCAGGCCGAGCAGGAACGTCAGGTGCGCATCGAACGCGGCAGCGCGGCGCGCGTCCGTCGCGGCCTTGCCAGTCCGGCGCCCGTGCTGCGGCTCGTCGCCGCGGTGAAACCTCTCGCCACCTTCTTCGGTTCGCTCAACGCCAAGGGGCTGATGGCGCCGGCCGCTCCTGCGGACGTCATCCTCCGGCGCGAAACCCAGGTGTGAAGCCGCGCATCACAGCGGTCAGCCCAACTCACCCCGCAGCACGCTGACGCCGTGTTCCTGTTGCCCCAGTCGCTGAGCGGACACGTCGACCACCTTGAACCGGGTCAGGTCGACCTTCGCCGGAACCGGCACCTCGACCTCGCCACCCGTCAGCACGCCGAGAGGGATCATCGTGTCGACGCCGTCGTAAAGCCACACCTGGTAGAGCCCTTGTGGCGCGGGCATTCCGTCGACGGCGACCCGCATCACCGCGTGGTCTCCGGTGCGGACCACGCGCACGGTGCCCCGGGCGCCGCCGGGAGCCGTGCCGAGCCGGGACAGCTGTGCTCGTGCCAGCAGTTGTTCCGCCGCCACGGGTGTGCTCGTAGCGGCTCTGTCCACGACGACCGCAGAGGCCGCGCCGATCACCGCGGCCGCGGCGGCGACCGCGAGCAACCCCCGGACCCGGCGACGTGGCCGGTGCGGTGGAACCGCGACGACGGTCGTGTTCTTCCGGTCGACCTCGGCGGTGATGCGGTCCCAGACGGCCTCCGACGGCATGGGCAGGTCGAGTTCGACGTGGCTTTCCCTGCCCAGGGCCACCACTTCGCGAAGCGAAGCCAGCTCGGCGCGGCATGCGGCACAGCCGCGGACGTGGTCCGAAGTGGACCTGTCGGCGGCCGGCTCGCCCAGGGCGACGAGCGTGAGCTGATCGGGGTCAGCGTGCGACACCGTCCACCTCCCACCGCTTCCTCAGCCTGGCCACACCGCGGCGCAGGTGGCTCTTCACCGTGCCCAGCGGCAGGCTGGTCACCGAAGCGATCTGTTCGTGCGTGAGATCATCGTAGAACGCCAGGAACAGGACGCGTTGTTGCTGGAGTGGCAGCTCGCCGATCGCCTCGAGCACGATCATGCGGTCCACGACCCGTTCGGGTCGCACGGCCTCGTCGGACATGGTTTCGGTGCTGCTGCTCCGAAGCGCTTTCACGGTGTTCGTCTGGCGGCTTCGCGTCCTGAGCTGGTCGAGGCTCCGGCTGCGCGCGATGGTGAGCAGCCAGACCAGCAGGCTGCCCCTCGCCGGGTCGAAGCTCCTCCTGGTGCGCCACGCCGTCACGAAGGTCGTCTGGACGATGTCCTCCGCGTCGGCGTGCGTCCCGAGGGTGGCCGCCGCGACCCGCAGCACCGCCGGGGCGTAGCGGTCGTAGACGGCACGAAGCGCACCGTCGTCACCGGCGACGAAGGACTTGGCCACCTCGTCGGCGGTGTCACCTGTGTCGTTCACGGCCGTGACCACCGCGGGCAACATCGGACCACCTGACCGGATCCAGAGCCTGCGGCGGGCTCAGCGGAGTACGGGGTCGCCGTACCCGAGGACGAGCCCCGGGGTGAACGCGGTGACGCCGAAGGTGCTGTTGAGCACGGAGGCGGCGCCGGGCGTGAGGGCCAGCGTGACGCCCTGGGGCGTGGCCGCGCCGAGGGTGAACAGGTCCGCTCGTGTCGTGAAGTTCACCAGCCCCGAGAGCACGCCGCGCTTGAGGTCGATCGTGTAGTTGGTCAGGTACAGCCTCGTGTGTCCTGCCCGGAGCACGAGCCCACCGATGTGCTCGATCGTGCCGTCCGACGGGTCGCCGACGATGGCGAAGCTGATAGCAGACCCGTTGGTGCGCGCGAGGAACGGCTTGACCTTCACGCCCAGCGAGGTGAGCGCGGCCGCGGCCGCGGTGTCGAGCGTCAGGTCGGTCCGTCCGCGGAAGAACTCGTTCGCCGCGCCGGCCGGTGAAACCGTCGTGGCCGACGGGGCCGCGGTGGCGGGGACGGCCGCCGCCACACCACCGGCGACTGCGATGCCGAACGCCAGTGCGGCGGCGATCAGTCGGTTGCGCATCGAAGCACTCCTCAACTCGTCCGTGGCTGGATGAGTCGGGTACGACGGGCGTGGTCGCCGCGGATGCACCTCGCGCCGAGGAAGTCGTTCTGCGAGTGGTGTGTGCCGTTCTGGCGGCACACACCACCGGGGTCACATCACCACTGGCAGTGCAGGTGCGTGGCATGGCCCGCGTCACCGGGCCCGAGCACCAGGACCGCGCCGTTGTTGCGGCAGCTCTGCATGACCCCCTGGTAGTACGGGTTGGACGAGCTGACGGAACTGCCGTTGATGCTCGCGACGTCGAACGCGACGCCCTGGTAGTGCTTCGACCCCGCGCTGTGCGAACCGCCGGCGATCTCGCTCAGGGTCAGGCGGTAGGCGGATCCGACGTAGTAGAGCCCGTTGAGCATGGAGTTCGCCAGGCAGACCGATCCACCGGGAGCCGTGCCGTAGCTGCTGCGCTGGGCGGCGAGACCCGAGGCGGCCTGGTTGATGTTCTTCAGCGCCGTCGCGTTGTCCGCGACGCCGCTCTCGTGGTAGTTCCAGAACGAGGTGCGGCCCTGGTTGATGATCGACAACGCGGTCGCGGAAGGGCACGGTCCCGCAGAAGCCGAGCCGGGCAGCGCGACCACCAGCACCGCGGCCGCGGCCACTCCGGTGACGAATGCGAAAAGCCTTCGCGCGAAATTCATGGTGCGAACCTTCCGTTCGAGAACAATGCCGAAAGGCTAACAATTCGAACTGGTGCTCTGAAGTGCCGAAATTAAACATATCGCCGTGTGAACACCATTGGCGCTATGTCACGACGTGCGATTTGTGATGCCCTGAAGGAATATGCCGCGCTCACGAAGGATCTCGCGCGTCAGAAATGCGGCAGTGCGGCCGGGTTCTCCTCCAGCCAGTGGAGGTACTGCGGCATGACCGGGGCCAAGGCCACGTGCCTTCGCTGGTGCTCGTCGACCAGGGACCTGATCAGGGACGTGGACACGGCGGTCTCGCGCCACACGCAGATCTTGCGTTCCGTCGGCCCGTCCGCCAGCGGCCGGACGTCGACGCGGTAGCCGTAGAACGCACCGCACAGAGGACTGGCCAGCCCGATTCCGGTGCCGGTCTCGACCGCGGGGAACAGCGTTTCCACGTCACCCCAGAGACGCACCTCCGGCATCGCGGCGCCTTTGCGCAGCGCCCGTCCGATGATGGTGCGCAGCGTTCCGCTGGAGGGCATCAGCCACGGCTCGCCCGCCAGATCAGCGAGCCGGAGGACGTCACGCCCACTGAACGAGTGGTCCCGTGGCGTGGCGACCCACAGGGGCGTTTCCAGGACCACTGCCATGCGCAACCCGGGCGCCGGCCGATAAGGGGCCACCGGATCGTCGACCAGAAGGGCGAGGTCGACGGTGCCGGCCTCCACGAGCGCTTTCACGACCGTGTCCTGATCGCGCGTGACGTGCACCTGCCACCCGGCCCCGAGCAGGAACTCGGTCGTCAGCGCCGGGTTGAGCGACGCGGCCATCCTCAGCTCACCGCCCGTGGTCCCGCGGAGTTCGTCGAGCTCGGCGAGCATGTCGTCGACCGCGGTGATCACCCGGCCGGCGTGCTTGACCACGACGAGTCCGGCGGGGGTGAGCGTGACACCGTCGACGGAACGGTCCACCAGTGCCATCCCGAGGGCCTTCTCCATCCGGGCCACCTGCCTCGACAGGGACGGCTGGCCGACGCCGAGCCTCGCCGCCGCCCTGCGGAAACTGCCCTCGATCCGCAGCACGTCGAGCGCGCGCAGGTGGCGGACGTTGAACTCCACGACAGGTCACCTCATCGGCCGCACTGAGCGGGATCTCGAGCGGTGATCGCCCGCCTGGTCGTCCCCGATGGTGCCCTGGCCGCTGTGCGCGGGCAAGGTCGAGCGCCGGTCGTCCGGCGGAGTTTTCGGGCCGGGTGCATCCGAACCGGGGGACGCCGTCGTATCTCCCGCGTCCCCGGTTCCCCGGACTTGGAGTGAAGATGAGGAACATCGCGTTGCGCGTCACCGCCGCCGTGCTGTCGGCCGTGGCCATGTCGTTCGGTGTCACGCTGCCCGCGGGCGCGGCCGAGGACTCGATGGTCACGGTGGTGCACGGCATCCCCGGCCAGCCGGTCGACGTCTACGTCAACGGCAAGAAGACGCTGGACAACTTCGCACCGGCGACCGTCGCCGGCCCGCTGACCCTGCCTGCCGCGACCTACGACATCGCGCTCACCAAACCGGGTGAGGCCGTGGACAAGGCCATCCTGCGCAACAACGCGCTCGCCGTGCCGGGCGGCCAGGACGTGAGCCTGGCAGCGCACCTGGACGCCTCCGGCAAACCCGCGCTGACCGCGTTCGTCAACGACAGGTCGAAGCTGGCGGCGGGTCAGGCGAGGTTGATCGTCCGGCACACCGCCGCCGCACCCGCGGTGGACGTGCGCGCCGGTGGGAAGCCCGTGTTCTCCGGGCTCACCAACCCGAAGGAGAACAAGGCCGACCTGCCCGCCGGCACGGTGAACGCCGACGTCGTGCTCGCCGGCACGACGACCGTCGCGATCGGACCGAAGGACCTCGTGCTCAAGGCCGGTGCGGCCACCATCGTCTACGCCATCGGATCGGCGGAGGCCAAGTCGCTGACCTTCGCGGCCCAGACGATCGACGGCCTGGGCGGCGCGCCGAGCGGGATGCCCGCCGGTGGGGGCAGCACGGCCGGTTCCGGCCTGATGCCGTGGGGTCTGGCGCTGGCGGGCCTCGTCGCGGCGGCGGCCGTCGTGGTGGCCCGGCGTCGTCCGGCGGTTGAGTCCAGGTGACCCGCGCTGGTGTGCTCGCGTTGGTGGTCTCCGTCGTTCTCGGGCTGGGCGCGGTGTGGCTGGTCTCCCGCGGTGAGCGCGACTTCGGCGCGGAGGTGGTCCGGGAGATGGCCACCGCGAGCACGACCAGTCCCCAGGCGGTCGCCGGCGCCCCGGTGCCGACCCGGCCCGCGGACCTGCCGGTGGAGCGGCAGGACGTCCCGCCGACGTCGCTGTCCGTGCCGGGGATCGGCCTGACGGCCCGGGTCGTGCCCACCGGCGTCGACGACAACGCGGAGTTCGCGGTACCGCCCAGCGTCGACGTCGTCGGGTGGTACGAGTTCGGCGTCGGACTCGACTCGCCCGCGGGCTCGCTGGTCATCGGTGGACACGTCGACAGCGCGACGGACGGGCCGGGCGCGTTCTACCGGCTCCGTGAACTGGACAGGGGTGACGAGGTCGCTCTGACGGGGCAGGACGGGCGCGTGAGGAGGTACCGGGTCGTGGCGCGTGAGCAGTACCCGAAGAAGGATCTCGACCTGGGCCCCTACTTCACCTCGACCGGTGCGCCTCGACTGACGCTTTTCACCTGCGGTGGGGAGTTCGACCGTGCCACGAGGTCCTATGTGGACAACGTGGTGGTGACCGCGGAACCCGTCTGACCCGGAGACCGGCATCGCTCCACAATGGAGTTTCGCCTCCCTGTTGCTGGTGACACCGCCCCAGCGGACACCGACAACCGGTCAGGAGGGTCGCGCGTGTCCGATCACCGGAGCCCGGAGGCGCGCTCGGGCGCCGGAAGTGGTGAGAAGCACGCGGCGAAGTGATCCGCCCCGGGTTGGGGATCCCACGACGGCGACCGTTCCGCGCACTCGGCCTCGGCGCGCGGGCAGCGCGGGTGGAACGCGCACCCGGACGGCGGGGCGGCCGCCGACGGCATGTCGCCGCTCAGCACCACCCGGCGGCGCTGCCGTTCCTTCGCCGGGTCCGGGACGGAGACCGCCGACAGCAGTGCCGCGGTGTAGGGGTGGCGGGGAGCGCGGTAGAGCGACGTCCGGTCGGCGAGCTCGACGATCTTGCCCAGGTACATCACGGCCACCCGGTCCGCGATGTGCTTGACCACCGACAGGTCGTGGGAGATGAAGACGTAGGTCAGGTCCAGCTCGCGCTGCAGGTCCCGCAGCAGGTCGGCCCTGCTGGACACCCGCGACATCCGGGCGCACTTCCCGGCCGCCGACACCATGCTCCACCTCGACGCCGCCCACCAGACACCGCTGTCCACCGCCGTGCGGGCGCGGCTGGACGCGTTCTACGACCAGGCCCAGTTCACGGCGGGACCGAAGTCGACGTGGCTCGCCCGCACCGAGGAGGTGCGCGCCCAGTTGGCCGGGTTGCTCGGCGTCGCCCCGGAAACCGTCGCGTTCACCAAGAACACTTCGGAGGGGCTGAACATCGCCGCGCGCGGCCTGCGGTGGCAGCCCGGCGACAACGTGGTGCTGCTGGCGTCCGAACACCCCAACAACGCCTACGCGTGGCTCGCGCAGCGCCCGGCCGGGCTGGAGGTCCGCCAGGTCCCCGACGACAAGAAGTGGGCCGACGCCGCGACCTTCGCGCCCTATGTGGACGAACGCACCCGCGCGATCGCTCTCTCGCACGTGATGTTCCACAGCGGACAGCGCAACGACGTCGCCGACATCGCCCGGCTCGCCGCCGCGACCGGGGCACAGGTCGTGCTCGACGCGATGCAGTCCGTCGGCACCCTCCCCGTCGACGCGGGAGAACTCGGCGTGGCCGCGCTCGCCGCGGGCAGCCACAAGGGCCTGCTCGTACCGCAGGGCCTCGGCTTCCTCCACACCGCCGCACCCGCCGACGTCCTGCCCCCGACCTACGTCGCCACGGCAGGGGTGGCGAACACCCGCGCCGACCTGGTCGCGGGCCCCGAGGCACTCCGCCTGCGCCCGGACGCCCAGCGTTTCGAGATCGGCAACTTCAACCTGCCCGCGATCCACGCCCTCGGCGGCGCACTCGACCTCATCTCCGCCATCGGCCTCCCGGCGATCTCCGAACACCTGCTCAGCCTCGGCGACCGGCTCATCGACCACCTCGACCACCTGGGCATCACCCTGGCCGGACCGCGGGAACGCGAGCGACGCAGCCACATCTACGTCCTGGAGCTGCCGGACACCGGCTGGGCGGAGTTCCTCGCCGGCTCCGGGGTGAGGCTGTCGAAGGTGCGGACGGGACTGCGGGTGTCCTTCGGCCTGTACAACACCGGTGACGACGTCGACCGCCTCGCCGACATCCTCGCCCGCGGCCAGCGGAGTCTGCGACCCGCCTGACCGCGGCTCGGTCGGACGGGGACCAGCACCCTCTCGTCGGCTTCAGATCTGAGCGGCTCCGCCGTCGACGGCGAGTTCGGAGCCGTTGAGGTAGCTGGAGGCGTCCGAGGCGAGGAAGACGGCCGCCGCGGCGATCTCCTCGGGCTCGGCCAGGCGGCCGAGGGGGATCGTGGCCAGGGAGGCCGCGCGCTCGTCGGCCGGGATCAGGTCGAGCAGGTCGATCAGGCCCTGGGTGCGGGTGCCGCCGGGCGAGAGCATGTTGATGCGGTACCCGCCCGTACCGGCGCCGTGGGCGAAGCCGCGGACCAGGTTGCGGAGCGCGGCCTTGGTCGCCCCGTAGACGGGCAGGGACGCCTGAGGCCGGGTGGCGGCCGAGGATCCGGTGAAGATGACCGACGCTCCCGGGGACAGCAGCGGCAGCGCCTTCTGCAGGGTGAACAGCGGGCCCTTGACGTTGGTGGCGAGCATGGCGTCGACCTGCTCCTCGGTGATCTCCCCGAGCGCGGCGGCGATCCCGATCCCGGCGTTGGCGACCAGGACGTCGATGTGACCCGCCTGGTCGGCGACCGTCGCGTAGAGGCTGTCGAGATCGTCGATCCGGTCCACGTCGCAGCGGATCCCGGTGACCCGGGGACCGAGTTCGGCCTCCACCTCGTCGAGCTGTGCCTGGCGGCGACCGGTGACGAACACCCGCGCGCCCTCGGCGTGGTACGCCCGTGCGGTCGCCCGGCCGATGCCCGCGTTTCCGCCGGTGACGACCGCGACCTTGTCCTTCAGAACGTTCATGGTTGCTCTTCCCTAGTTATTGTCTACCTGGTCAATAAAACAGTTTTTGACCAGATGGGCAATAACTGGGGCAGGGGTGTGACCGACGACATGGGCGCCGAGGTGGCTCTACGCCTGCACGGGATCCGCGTCCGCCTCGGCACCGAGCACGCGAAGTGAGTCGAGTGCGACCGCGGTGAGTGCGGCACGACCGACCCCCGCCCGGCCGAGCAGCTCCATCCCCCGGATGACGGCGACGAAGTACATCGCCAGCGACGGCAGGTTCGCGTCCGGCGGGAGATCGCCGTTGCGCCGGGCGTCCTCGAGGCAGTGCGTGTAGATCCCGGCGAGCTCCTCGATGCCGGCCTTGGTGACCGTCGAGAGCTGGTCCTGCTCACCGGTCGACTCGACGAGAGCGCGCGTGGCGAGGGAGACCCGGCTGTCGCTGCGGCTGAACTCGATCGCCCTGCGCAGCACGTGGCCCCGGATCCGCTCCAGCGGGGAGGCGTCACCGTGCTGGAGCGCTTCCGAGACGGCCCGCGCCGCCTCGTCGCGGTCCTCCGAGAGCGCCCGCAGGAACAGCTCCCGCTTCCCGCCGAACGCGTTGTAGAGGCTCTGCTTCCCCAGTCCGGTCGCCCGCACCAGGTCGTCCAGGGTCGTGGCGGCGAGGCCGTTCACGACGAACACCTCGCTGGCGCTGCTGATGACGTCACGTTCTACGAACTTGCGGGGGCGTGCCATGCGCCTCAGGGTACGTTGTTGACCGCATGGTCAAATGATCATCGAGGAACAGGATCTGCTTTCCGCGCGCGGAATCGGGCGTGGCCTCACGAGGTGTCGGCGGGCCTGCCGGGAGGGCCGTGGCGGTCGACCTCGTCGGCGAAGCGGGTGAGCAGAGCGGCCAAGTGTCCGACGTCGCCCTCCGGCCACTGCCGCAGGACCTCGGTCAGCCACGCGAGCCGGAAGCCGGTGGCGTGTTCCCTGGTGCGGCGTCCGCCGTCGGTGAGCACGACCCTGGTGCGCCGGGCGTCGGCCGGTGAGGGTTCGCGGCGCACCAGGCCTGCCTTCGCGGCGCGGTCGACGAGGCGGCTGGCGGTCGAGTGCTCGGTGTCGGTGAACGCGGCGATGTCGCGGATCGTGGTGTCCTCGCCGGCTTCCTCTCCGCGCGCGCACGCCTCGATCACCAGGATGCTCGACATGTCCACGGGCATGCCGCCGTCCTTGATGGACGATCGCGGCGCGCTCCACAGCCTGCGCAACCTCACCAGGGCCTGGTCCAGGTCATCCAGGTGTTCCTCGCTCGACATGTATGTATGGTACATGTAATCGAGGGGTCGGTGGCGGAGGTGTCGGATGAGGATCGCGGTACTGGGTGCGACGGGTCGTACCGGCCGTCTGGTCGTGGCGGAGTTGCTGCGCCGGGGGCACGAACTCGTCGCCGTGGTGAGGGATGCCGAGCGAGCCGGGCTTCCCGGCGAGGTGGCGCTCGTCGTGGGCGACGTCCGGCGCGCGGAGGTGCTGGCGCGGGCGGTGACCGGAGCGGACGCCGTGGTGTCGGCGCTCGGGCCGGGGCCGGAGGCGCCACGGCTGCACGGCGAAGTGGCACCGGTTCTGCGGTCGGTGATGGCGGAGCGGAACGTGGGCCGGTACGTCGGCGTCAGCGGCGCCGGGCTGACGATCGCCGGTGACCGCAAGAGCGTCCGGGACCGGATCATCTCCATGCTGATGTCGCGGTTGGAGGTGGTGCGGGACAAGGCCGCCGAGCACCGGGTGTGGGCGGGCAGCGGCATCCGGTGGACGCTGGTGCGCCCACCCCGCCTGAACGACGAGCCCGCCGAGGGCCGCGTGGAGCACCACGCCCACTCCTCGCCGCGGCGCACCGCGCTCAGCCGCGGCGACCTGGCGCTGTTCCTCGCCGACGTGGTCGAGGACGGCCTCTACGTCGGCCAGGCCCCGCTGGTGGCGGCGCGATGAAGGCCGTCGTGCTGCAGGGCCGCGGCGGACCCGAGGTCGTCGCGAGCACCGACGTGCCGGACCTCGGCCCGCCCCGCGGTGACGAGATCCTCGTGCGGGTGCGGGCGAGCAGCGTCAACGGCACCGACCTCGGCCTGCGTCGCGGCGGGCTACCGGCTCCACTGGTCCGGCGCAGGCCCTTCGTGCTCGGCTTCGACCTGTCCGGTGTGGTGGTGGCCTGCGGCCCGAAGGTGACCGCCTTCGCTCCTGGTGACGAGGTGGTCGCCCTGCTGGGCCACGGCGGTGGGGGACAGGCCGAGCACGCGCTGCTGCGGCAAGGTCGCGCGGCGTCGGCTCCGCGCGGTGTGCCGGCGTCGGAGACAGCGGGGTTGCCGTTGGCCGGACTCACGGCACTGCAAGCCCTGCACCGCCGCGCGCAGCTGCACCGGCGACCTGGCGCACGTGTGCTCGTGGTCGGTGCGAGCGGGGGCATCGGAGCGTTCGCCGTGCAACTGGCCGTCCTGGCGGGCGCGCGGGTGACCGGAACCGCCTCGGCGGGCAAGCGGGACTTCGTCGCCGCGCTCGGCGCCGAGGACGTCGTCGGCCACGACGCGATCCGCGGTACCTACGACGTCGTCCTCGACAGCCCCGGCGCGCTGCCGGCAGCCGCAGCCCGCCGGCTGCTCGCGCCGGGAGGTGTCCTCGTGTCCACGCACCCCGCGAGCGTGCAGTCCGCTCGCGGTCTGCTCGCCTCGGCGCTGGGCGGTCCCGGCTACACCGTCGTGGCCACCTCCGCACGTTCGGCCGATCTGGCGAGGCTCGTGCGACTCGTCGAGACGGGTCGTCTGCGCGTTCCCGTCGACCGGGTGTTCCCGCTCGCCGACCCCGCCGGGGCGCACTCCCACCTGGAGAGCGGCCGGGCCGCGGGCAAAGTGGTCCTGGCCGTCGCAGACGAGCCGTTCGCCTGATCACCGGCACGTCCGGCAAGCGAGTCGGTCACCGCCTCGTCGAGTGGTGTTCGCCCGGAAGCAGCACTCCTTCCACCCCCGGCGGCTAGACACTGGCGTGCCCACCGCTCGCGCCGGCGTGGGGGCACGAAGAAGGGGATCCGATGAAGCGATCGACGTTGTCCGTTCTGCTGGCACTGCTCGTGACCGTCGTGGCGAGCCCGCAGCCGGGTGCCGCTGCCGCGCCGGGCCGGGTGCAGCCGCTCGAACGCGCCCACGCGCACAACGACTACGAGCACGACCGCCCGCTGGCCGACGCCCGCGACCGCGGGTTCACGTCGGTGGAGGCCGACGTGTGGCTGGTGGACGGCGAACTCCGCGTGGCGCACGACCTGGCGGACGCGCGGCCGGGCCGCACGCTGCGCAGCCTGTACCTCCAGCCGCTCGCTCAGATCGTGCGGGCGAACCAGGGTCGCGTCTACCCGCACTGGCGCGGTTCCTTCCAACTGCTCGTCGACATCAAGAGCGACGGTCCGGCGACCTACAAGGCGGTGGACGAGGCGCTGCGCGAGTTCCGTCCCATGCTCACCCAGTGGGTCGACGGCCGTGAACGACGTGGCGCGGTCGAGGTGGTCATCAGCGGGAACCGGCCGCGTGAGGACATGCTCGCCCAGCGGATCCGGCGGGCCGGGTACGACGGGCGGCTGAGCGATCTCGGCAGCGGTGTCCCCGCCACGTTCATGCCGCTCGTCAGCGACAACTGGACGAACAACTTCACGTGGCAGGGAGTCGGCGCCATGCCGGTCGCCGAGCGGGAGAAGCTCCACCGCATCGTGTCGCAGGCACACGCCGCCGGCTACCGGGTGCGGTTCTGGGCCACCCCGGACGTGGCGGGTGAGGCGCGGACCGCGGTGTGGCGCGAGTTGCTCGCGGCCGGCGTTGACCACATCAACACCGACGACCTCGCGGGGTTGCGGGCGTTCCTCCTGGCGAACGACCCGGCTGAGTGCCGCCGTCGGGAGCAACAGCGTGATGAAGACAAAAAATGGGAACGGCCCGGACCACGTGAATTGCCCCATGCGCAATGACAAAGGGTTCCGGTAATCGGCCTATCAGTTCCACGAACGGTGATTCGTGATGGCCGCAGACGGGTGAATCTTCTCGACAGCGATTCTTGTGTTCTTGGACAGTTCCATGGTGCGCGGTTCCCTGCAGCCACTCACCACATGCATTCCGTTCCCACCACGCACAGCGAACGGCATGCCCGAAAGGAACACCCCATGCACGACGACGATGAGCCGGTAGGCCGTGTACTCGGCCGGCGGCAGGCGCTGATCCTGCTCGGCGCCGCAGGTGCGACGCTCACGGTCGCGGGATCTCCCGTGGCCGGCGCCACCCAGACCGCCGGCGGAGCCGAGGTCTGCGGACCGGCGCTGAACTGCGTGGTCAAGCCGGAACAGATGGAAGGTCCCTACTTCGTCGACAGGATGCTCAACCGGTCCGACATCCGGACCGACCCGGCCACCGGTCAGCCGTCGCCCGGAACGGCGCTGACGCTCAACTTCACCGTCCAGTCGGTCCGCCCGGGACAGTGCAGCCCCCTGCCCAACGCCGTGGTGGACATCTGGCAGTGCGACGCGTTCGGGCTTTATTCGGACATCCCGTCACAGGGAAGTTCCGGCCGCCGTTTCCTGCGCGGTTACCAGAACACCAATTCGGACGGGAAGGCCCAGTTCATCACCATCCTGCCCGGCTGGTACACCGGCAGGACCCTCCACATCCACATCAAGATCCGGACGACCGGCACCAACGGCCTTCCGTACGAGTTCACGTCCCAGCTGTACTTCACGCCCGCGTTCGGCGCGGCATATCTCCGGACCCAGCCGTACGCGCGCAAAGGCCCCGCGGACACCACCAACAACAGGGACTCCATCTACCTGAGGGGTGGTGCCCAGATGGTGCTGAACCCGACCAGCACCGGGGCGGGCTACAGCGCGGACTTCGCGATCGGCCTCGACCTGTCCAACACGCAGGTCGGCCGCCCCGACTGACCAAGTGCATTCGCACGGATCTGAACTGCGCGGACATTTGTGCCGCGACGGCGCGAGCGCTGTCGCGGCACACCGGTCATGACGCCAACACCAGCCGGGCGTGTGAGGCCTCCTGCCGAGACCTGCTCGCCGTCATCGGCTGACCGTGTAGACGTCCACGTACCGGGAACACCCGGTGCATGGACATGTCGAAACTGAAGGACATAGCCACGGCGCCCGGCCCGTTCGCGTCGGTCTACCTCGACGCGTCGCACGACACGGAGGACGCGGCCAAGGTCGCTGAACTGCGGTGGCGGGGACTTCGCGATCAGCTGGCGGGTCAGGGTGCGCCGGAGGAGACGCTCGCCGCGCTTGACGAGGCCGTGTCCTCGGCCGATCCACCGGCCGGCAAGGCCGGGCGCGTGCTGATCGCGTCGGGTACCCGTGTGCTGGTGGACCAGACGTTTCCGGTACCGCCTCCCGCCGACGTCACGAGGTTCTCGTCGTTGCCGGATCTGTTGCCGCTCGCGTCCTTCCTGCCGCCGCCGGTGTCGCACGTCGTCGTGGTGGCTGACTCGTCCGGTGCCGATCTGCACTCGTTCGACGGACGGGCGGAGCTGGTGAGCACCGTCCGCGGCAGGCAGCACCCGCTGCACAAGACCGGTGGCGGTGGGTGGGCGCACAGGCGGCTGCAGCAGCGCGTGGAGGACACGGTCAAGCACAACGTGAAGCAGGTCGCGGAGGAGGTCGAGCGGCTCGTGCGCGAGGTGCGCGCCGAGCTCGTCGTGCTCGGCGGCGAGGTGCAGGCGCGCAGTGCGGTGCGCCACGAACTCGACCTCGATGACGATCTGGTCGTGGAGGTCGAAGGTGCGGGGCTGGCCGGTGGCACTGACGACGAGGAGTTCGACAACGCCGTGCGCGCGCTCGTCGCGCAGCGCCAGCAGCAGCACGATGCCGAGGTCGTCGAACGGTTCCGGGCTGAGCTCGGCCGGGACGGGCTGGCGGTCGAGGGTCTCGCGCACGTGACGGATGCGCTGCGGCTGGCCAACGTGGACGCTCTGGTGGTGAACACCGACGTGCTCGCGGATCAGCTGGTGTGGACGAGTGGTCAGCCTGACCAGGTCGGTGCCGATGAGGTCAGCGTTCGGCAGGTCGTGGGCGATCCGGCCGCTGTGGAGCGCAACCGCGCGGATGACGCGTTGGCGCGGGCGGCGGCTGCGACAGGTGCGAGCGTCGTCGTCGGTGACGACATCGAGGTGCTGCAGGGCGTCGGCGCGATCCTGCGCCACCGCCCGTAGTCAGGACCACGGGATGTCCGCCAGGCGGATCCAGCGGAAGCCGTAGCCGTTGAGCCGCAAGGACAACAGGTCGACGTCGCTGTCGTAGACACCGTCGGCCACGACGTTCTGCGGTGGTTCTTCCTCGGCGGTCTGCGGTGGCACGGACACCTGGCACGGTTCCGGGCTCAGGTTGTGTGCGAAGAGCACGACTCCGCGCGGTCCGCGTGCCACGTGCACGAGGACGTGGGGTGGGCCGATATCGAGCACCTCATGCTCGCCGGTGGCGATCTCCTCGCACTCGCGGCGGGTGTGCAGGATGCGTTCGAACCAGGTGAGCAGGCTGTGCGGGTCGCTGCGCTGACGGGCCACGTTGATCTCGGCACAGCCGCGTGGTCCGGTGCTGATCACCGGCCTGATCAGTGCGTCCGCTCGGGAGAATCCGGCGTTCTTCGCGTCCGACCACTGCATCGGCGTGCGGATCGCCTCCCGTTCCGGCAGCGTCAGGTCCTCGCCCATGCCGATCTCGTCGCCGTAGCGCAGCACCGGGGTGCCGGGCAGGGTGAGCTGAAGGCTGTACGCGAGCTCCATCCGGCGGCGGTCACCGTCGAGCATCGACACCAACCGCCTGCGGATGCCCCGCCCGTACAACTGCATGTCCGGGTCAGGACCGAACGCGGCGAACACGTCGTCGCGCTCGTCCTGTCCCAGCCTGCCGAGATCGACCTCGTCGTGGTTGCGCAGGAACGTGGCCCATTGCGCGTTCTGCGGCAGGTCCGGCAGCTCGTGCAGCACGGTCGCGATCGGGTTGGCGTCGCCGCGTGCCAGTGCCAGCATCACCGCCTGGTTGAGCCGGAAACTGAACAGCATGAGCGCCCGGCTCGCCCGGTTGTCGCTGTGCCCGAAGTACTCCAGCACCTCGTGGTCCTCGACGTTGGCCTCGGCGAGCACGACCGCGTCCCTCCGTTGCCACGACGCCGTTTCCTGGATGTCGCGCAGCAGACCGAAGTCCTGACCGCGACTCGACGAGATCAGGAACGGTGCCGCGTCCACCCGGAACCCGGACACCCCGAGCCGGGCCCAGAAGCTGACGATCTTGCGGATCTCCGCACGCACCGCGGGGTGCTCCGCGCGCAGGTCTGGCTGGAAGCGGTAGAACCGGTGCCGGTACCAGGCCTCCGCCTGGTCGTCGTAGGTCCACGTTTCCGTTTCCACACCGGGGAAGACGGATCCCTCCCGCCGGTCCGCGGGCTCGGTGTCCGACCAGACGTACCAGTCGCGGAACGGCGAGTCGCGTCTGGAACGCGCGGCCTGGAACCACGGGTGCTCGTCACTGGTGTGGTTCACCACCAGATCCATCATGACCCGCACGCCCCGTTCGTCGGCGTGGTCGAGCAACTCGGCGAAGTCGCCGAGAGAGCCCAGTCTCGCGTCGACGGAGTAGTGGTCGGTGACGTCGTAGCCGCCGTCGCGGCGCGGCGACGGGTGGAACGGACTGAGCCACACCGTGTCCACACCGAGCCGGCACAGGTAGTCCAGGCGGCTCATGAGTCCCCGCAGGTCACCGACTCCGTCGCCGTCGGAGTCCTGGAACAGGCACACGTCCAGCGAGTAGATGACCCCGTTGCGATACCAGCGCTCCACCACGTCGCCAGGATCCTTCGCTCATTCCGCGCCCAGACGACGCCGCAGCTCCGGCAGGAACTCCGCGTCCTGGTCCGTCAGTGCGGCGGGATCGAGTTCGTGCGGGATCGCCGTGTTCGGCTCCCGGTCGAGCAGGTACCGCAGGATCTCCTCGACCAGAGCGGTTCCGTCCACCTCCAGCAGTGCGAGGTCGTCGAGGAAGTTGCGGGACAACACGACGTGGTGTGTGGTCGTCTCCGTGCCTTCGTGGACTTCCGCGGCGTACTCGTGATCGGCCATGGGCCTGACTCGGACCTCTGTGCTCATGGCGGCTATCTACCCGCGACCGGTCGACGCAAACGACCGCGAAGGTGTGGACCGACATGAGCGACCAGGCAAAAAGCCGAAGGGCCGTCTTCGGAAGATGTCCGAAAACGGCCCCGTCGTCACCTGTCAGGCCTGGTCGGCCCACCACTTCTGGCCGGTCTCGCCGAGGGTGGAGATCGGGTCGTAGTACGGGTAGCGCCGGTTCAACGCCTCCGGGTCCTCCAGCTCGATCCCGGTCCGGTAGTTCTTGGTCCAGTACGAAATCCCGAGCTCGCGGTCGTAGTCCTCGAGCTGGTGCACCCACCGCTTCCCGACGTACGGCACGTCGCACACGATCCGAGGCGTCGCATACCCCGGCAGGTAGCCCATGATCGCGTGCTGCAACTCCTGCGCCTCCCACACCGACACCCGCCAGTGCTCGGCGTTGGGGATCATGTCGCACATGTAGAAGTAGTACGGCAGGATGTTCGCTTCCCCTTGCAGTGCAAAGCAAAGGTCCAGCAGGTCGTCCGGCGTCGCGTTGACGCCCTTCATCAGCACGCCCTGGTTGCGGACGTCCCGCACACCCACCTCGAGCGCGGTGCGGGCGGCCTCGGCGACTAGGGGCGTCACGGACTGGGCGTGGTTCACGTGCGTGTGGATGGCGAGGTTCACGCCGCGGCGTGAGGCCGTGCGGGCCACTCGCTCCAGGCCCTCGACGACTCGGGGCTGGAGCCAGTGCTGGGGCAGGCCGGCCAGGGCCTTCGTCGCCAGGCGGACGTCTCGGACCGTGTCGATGTCCAGGACGCGCATGAGGAACGACTCGAGTTGCGGCCACGGCACGTTCGCCACGTCGCCGCCGGAGACCACCACGTCGCGGACGCCCGGGGTCTTCTTCAGGTACTCGATCATCTGGTCCTGGCGGTCGACCGGCTTGAGCGAGAGCTTGTGCTTGTCGATCAGCGGCGTGGAGTTGCCGACCAGGTCCATGCGGGTGCAGTGGCCGCAGTACTGCGGGCAGGTCGACACCATCTCGGCGAGGACCTTGGTGGGGTAGCGGTGGGTGAGGCCCTCCACCACCCACATCTCCGCCTCGTGCAACGAGTCGCGCTGCGAGTGCGGGTGGGACGGCCACCGGGCGTCGCGGTCCGAGGCGACCGGGAGCATGTAGCGGCGGACCGGGTCGTTCAGGAACGCCTCGGTGAAGGCGTCGGGGGTCAGGGGTGCGTCGACCGCCATCGTGTTGAACATCTGCGGCGGGATCAGCATCGACATCGTCGCGAAGGCGTCCATGTCCGCGGCGAGGTCGTCGTAGAACCTGTCGGTGAGCAGGTCGCCCGCGACCTTGCGGAGCTGCTTCACGTTCTTGACGCAGTTCACGCGTTGCCACTGGGCGTCGCGCCACTGCGCTTCGGTCACGTGCGACCAGCCGGGGAAGCGTCGCCAGTCGGGTTCGACCAGCTCACGGCGGACGTACGTGTACGGCTGGCGGTCCAGCCGCTCCAGCGCCGTGGGGGCGTCGTGCAGCGCGGTCATCCGTACTCCTCAGCGTCGAGGTCGCGTGAAGATATCCTGTCATACCGCTAGGCTGCCGTAAATATTTCAGCTCAACGCCTGGTCGCGGGGCGGTGGGGAGCAAACTGGCGGCGTGGTGCGTTGAGCAGGTATGCCCCTCTTCGCGCTGCTGCTGATCGGCTTCTTCGCCGAGATCGCGGTCCTCGTCGCCGTCGGCAACGCCATCGGCGGGCTCTGGGTGATCGCCCTGCTCCTGCTCAGCACCCTCGTCGGGTTGTCGCTGGTGCGCCGCCAGGGCGCGCAGACGATGGCGGCGTTCCGCGAGTCGGTGTTCCGGCGCCAGGAACCGCACCAGGAGATGGCCGACGGCGTGCTGATCGCGACGGCCGGTGCGCTGATCATGGTGCCGGGCTTCATCAGCGACGTCGTCGCGTTGTTCCTGCTCTTCCCGCCCACGCGGAGGTTGGTCAGCAGGCGGATCGCCCGCAAGGCGGAGGCGGCGGCGCTCAAGTTCGAGCACGAACGCCGCTTCGGCGCCGGTCAGGTCGTCGAGGGCGAGATCGTCGACGTCGAGACCGACCCGGTCGTCATCACGGAGCGGCGCGAGATCCGGTGATCCGCGCGTACCAGCCCGGCGACCTGGACGCGCTCTACGACATCTGCCTCGACACCGGCGACGGTGGCCGGGGCGCGCGTCACCTGTTCGAGGACCCGCGCCTGATGGGTCACGCCTACGTCGGCCCGTACGTGGCGTTCGAGCCCGATCTGGTGTTCGTGGCGGAGGACGACGAGGGCGTCTGCGGTTATGCGCTCGCGACGGCCGACACGGAGGCCTTCGAGGACCGCTGCGACCGCGACTGGTGGCCTGACCTGCGCGTCCGCTACCCGTTGACGCCGGAGCCGAACCGGATCGTGCGGCAGATCCACGCACCGGCCCGCGTCGACTCGATGCTGATCAAGGACTACCCGGCCCACCTGCACGCGAACCTGCTGCCGCGCGCGAAGGGGCAGGGGTTCGGCGGCACGCTGGTGCGCACCGTGCTCGAACGCCTCGAGAAGGGCGTCCATGTGCACGTGCGGCACCACAACACACACGCGATCGGCTTCTGGGAGCACCTCGGGTTCCGCGTGATCGACTCCGCGGACAAGCTGGTGCTCGGCCTGCGCCTGTAGGGGACACACGCTCTAACCGAGCAGGTCCTTCAGCAGCAGGTCGAAGTCGAGGACCTCCTGGCCCGCGGGCACGGCGGCATAGGTCGACTTCAGGAACCGGCGCAGCTCCTCCGCCGACAGGTGGAACACCGCGTGCGAGTCCTCGGTCAGCAGTTCCAGCACCAGGACGTCGCCGTCCGCCGGACGCAGCCGCACGTCGCCGAGCCCGGTGGGGGAGAGCAGGCCCTCCGAGAGCAACGCGCGCCCGACGAGCCAGGTCGACTCCTGGTCGCGCGTGTGAAAACGCAGGGTCACGGCATGCGGATCGTCTGATCGGTACTGGAGGTCGACGTCCATCGGCTCGGCCGAACCGTCGGGCCTGATGAACTCGACGACGGTGGCGGTGCCGAGCCTGGTCTCGTTGAACATCGCCGTTCCTCCTCCGCGGTGAGGGTGCCTGCACTCCACACGGCTCCCGGTTCGGATCGGTTCAACGCTTCCTCGAAGAAGCTTTTGGGTACTTCGAAGCGCATGACCGTTTACGGCATCCACGCGTCACATGAGCAGATCCACCCATCCGGTCTGTTGGCCGCCGTGCGCCGCGCCGAGGAGGCCGGGTTCGGCGCCGCCATGAGCTCCGACCACTTCTCGCCGTGGAGCGCGCGCCAGGGCCAGTCCGGGTTCGCCTGGTCCTGGCTCGGCGCGGCGCTGCAGGCAACGAACCTGCCGTTCGGCGTGGTCACGGCCCCCGGCCAGCGCTACCACCCGGCGATCACGGCCCAGGCGATCGGCACGCTCGCCGCGATGTACCCCGGCCGGTTCTGGGCGGCGCTCGGCACCGGTGAGGCGAGCAACGAGCACATCACCGGCGACGGCTGGCCCCGCAAGGACGTCCGCACGCGACGGCTGCGCGAGTGCGTCGACGTCATCCGCGCGCTCCTGCGCGGTGAGGAGGTCAGCCACGACGGCCTGGTCACGGTCGACCGCGCGAAGCTGTGGACGCTGCCGGACGAGGTGCCGCTGCTGATCGGCGCCGCGGTGAGCCCCGCGACGGCCCGGTGGTGCGCCGAGTGGGCGGACGGGTTGATCACCGTCAACGCGTCGCCCGAGCGGCTGAAGGAGGTCGCGAGCGCCTACCGGGACGCCGGCGGCCGGGGCAAGCTCCACCTCCAGGTGCACCTGAGCTGGGACCCCGACGAGGACACAGCCCTCGCCACGGCGCACGAGCAGTGGCGCAGCAACGTCTTCCAGCCGCCCGTCTGCTGGGACCTGGAGATGACCGACCACTTCGACGTCGTCTCCGAACGCGTCACGCCGGAGCAGGTCGCCGAGGTCGTGAACGTCTCCTCCGACCTGAAGTGGCACGCCGAGCAGCTCAACTCCTACGAGGAGCTCGGCTTCGAGGAGATCTACCTGCACCACGTGGGCCAGGACCTGACCCCGTTCGTCGACGCGTTCGGCGAGCACGTGTTACCGGAGGTGAGCGCGTGATCCGCACGTCCGACGTCTGGTGGAAGAACGCCGTCCTCTACTGCCTCGACATCGAAACGTTCAGCGACGAGGGCTTCCGCGGTGCCACGGAACGCATCGACCACCTTCACGCCTTGGGCGTCACGTGTGTGTGGTTGATGCCCTTCTACCCGACGGCGGAACGCGACGACGGCTACGACATCACCGACTTCTACAACGTCGACCCACGCCTTGGATCGCTCGGTGACTTCGTGGAGTTCGTGCGCGCCGCACGGGACAGAGGCATGCGCGTGATCGCCGACCTCGTCGTCAACCACACCTCCGACCAGCACCCGTGGTTCCACGACCCGGCCAAGCGCGACTGGTACGTCTGGGCCGACGAGCCGCAGGAGGACGGGCCGCAGGGGATCACCTTCCCCGACAAGGAGGACAGCCTCTGGGAGTACTCGGAGGAGGTCGGCCGCTACTACCTGCACCGCTTCTACAAGCACCAGCCCGACCTCAACGTCAGCAACCCCGAGGTGCGCGACGAGATCGCCCGGATCATGGGCTTCTGGATGGAACTGGGGCTGAGCGGGTTCCGCGTCGACGCCGTCCCGTTCCTGCTGGAGCACAACGACCCCAAGGACGCCATCAAGCTGCCCGACCCGCACGACTACCTCACGGACCTGAGGGCGTTCCTCAACCGCCGCAACGGCGAGGGCGTGCTGCTCGGCGAGGTGAACCTGCCGTACAAGGACACGATGCCCTTCTACGGCCAGGGCGTCGGCGACGAGCTCACGATGTGCTTCGACTTCGTCGGCATGCAGGCGATGTACCTGGCCCTGGCGCGGAAGTCGACCGGTCCGCTGGTCAAGGCCCTGCAGGAACGTCCGAAACCGCCGCGAGACGGCCACTGGGCCACGTTCGTCCGCAACCACGACGAGCTGACCCTGGACAAGCTGCCGCCCGACGAACGCCAGGAGGTCTTCGACGCGTTCGGCCCCGACCCGGACATGCAGCTCTACGGACGCGGCCTGCGCCGGCGCCTGCCCGGCATGCTCGACGGCGACCAGCGCCGCATCCGCATGGTCTACAGCCTCCTGTTCACCCTGCCGGGCACGCCGGTGCTCTTCTACGGCGAGGAGATCGGCCTGGAGGAGGACCTGTCGCTGGAAGGCAGGCTCGCGGTCCGGGTGCCGATGGACTGGGAGGCGGCGGGGGAGCAGCGCCACGACCCGGACTCGCTGTTGACGTGGATGCGGCAGCTGGTCGAGTGCTACCGCGAGTGTCCCGAGCTGGCGTGGGGCGAGGTGCAGGTGCTCGACGTCGGCGATCCGTCCGTCTTCGCCCACCGCGCCGACTGCGACGGCGGCGCCGTGATCGTCGTGCACAACTTCGCCGACCAGGACGTGACCGTGCGCGTTCCGGCCGAGGGGGTGCTCACGAACGTGCTCACCGGCGAGGACGTGAAGCCGGCGAAGACCGGGGCCAAGGTCGACCTGGCGCCCTACGACTGCCACTGGTTCCGCCTGAACGTCGAGTGATACTTGCGCAGTCTTTACGCTTCACGTGAAGATATCTTCGAGACAGCGTCGTCGACCGAAGGATTTTCGCGTGAGCGCGTACGGACTGCACCGTGTCCTCGACCCCGCCGGCGTCCTGCCGCAGCAGGCGTGGCGGCTCGACGCGGAACCCGTGCCCGCCGCGGACGAGGTGGTCGTCGCGGTCGAGCGGCTCAACCTCGACGCGGCGTCGTTCCGGCAGCTCAGGGAGCAGCACGGCAGCGGCGCCGCGGTCCGGCAGGCCGTGCTCGACATCGTCGCCGAGCGCGGCAAGATGCAGAACCCCGTCACCGGATCGGGCGGCATGCTGCTCGGCACCGTCCTCGAGGTCGGGCCGGAGTCGCCGCTCGGGCTGAAGGCGGGCGACCGGATCGCGACGCTGGTCAGCCTCACGCTGACGCCGCTGAAGATCAACGACGGCCTGCAGGACTGGGACGGCGAGGACGAGCAGGTGCCGTGCCGCGGGACCGCCGTGCTGTTCGGGCGGTCCATCGCGGCCGTGCTGCCGGACGACATGCCGAACGAGCTGGCGCTGTCCGTGCTCGACGTGTGCGGTGCACCGGCGCTGACCGACCGTGTGGTGCGCAAGCACCCTGGTGGGTCGGTGCTGGTGCTCGGCGGTGGAGGCAAGTCCGGGTCGCTTTCTCTCGCGGCCGCGCGTCAGGCCGGAGCGTCGCGCCTCGTCGCGTTGGTGCCGACGGAACGTGAGGCCGCGCAGGTCCGTGAATCCGGCCTCGCCGACGAGGTCGTGATCGCGGACGCACGCAATCCGGTCGCTGTGGCGGAGGCCGTGGGCAAGCAGGTCGACGTCACGGTCGTGTGCGTGGACGTGCCCGGATGCGAGCACGGCGCCATCCTCGCGACCGCGGACGGTGGCACGGTGATCTTCTTCTCGATGGCCACCTCGTTCAGCGCCGCCGCTCTGGGAGCGGAGGGTCTCGCGGCCGACGTGGAGATGATCGTCGGCAACGGCTATGTGCCCGGTCACGCCCGGTTCGCGTTGGACCTGGTCCGCAGTCAGCCGGGTGTGCGGGCGCTGTTCGAGCAACGGCAGACTGCGTGACGTGAGTACGCAACTTTTGGTCGGCGGCCGCATCTACGCACCGGATGCGACGGCGATGGCCGTCACGGACGGTGTCGTCGTGTGGATCGGGCAGGACTCGGTCGGACGCGCGCTGCACCCCGACGCCGAGGTCATCGAGCTGGACGGCGCCTTCGTCGCGCCCGCGTTCGTCGACGCGCACGTGCACGCCACGTCCGCCGGTCTGCTCCTGACCGGCCTCGACCTGACCCGCACGTCCTCCGCGGACGAGCTGCTGCAGCAGGTCCGCGACGCCGAGGGGCCCCTCGTGTGGGGTCACGGGTGGGACGAGACGCGCTGGCAGGAGAACCGCCCGCCGACGCGCGCCGAGATCGACGAGGCCGCCGGGGGCAAGACGGTCTACCTCTCGCGCATCGACGTGCACTCGGCCCTGGTCTCCTCCGACCTGGTCACCGACGAGGCCCGTACCGCCGACGGCTACTCGGAGGACGGCCCTCTCTCGCGTGCCGCACACCACCACGTGCGCGGCACGGCGAAAGCCGCCATCACCTCCGAACAGCGTCAAGCGGCCCAACTGGCGTTCCTGCGCCACGCGGCGTCACAGGGCATCGCGTCCGTGCACGAGTGCGCGGGCCCGGACATCTCCGGCGAGGACGACCTGCGTGAGCTGCTCGCGCACACCGAGGGCCCCGAGGTCATGGCCTACTGGGGCGCCCACGAACTGCCGGACGTCCCGGTGCGCGGCCTCGCGGGCGACCACTTCGTCGACGGCGCGATCGGCTCCCGCACCGCGGCCCTGACCGAGCCCTACGCCGACGCCGACACGTCCGGAGCGCTCTACCTGGACGCCCGCCAGATCGCCGACCACCTGGTCAAGTGCACCGAACTCGGCGTGCAGGCCGGGTTCCACGTCATCGGCGACGCGGGCATGGCCGCCGTCGTCGAGGGCTTCGCGATCGCGGAGAAGGCGCTCGGCACGCCCGAACTGGCCTCGGCCCGCCACCGCCTCGAACACGTCGAGATGGTGACGAAGGAGCAGGCCGAGAAACTGGCCGGGTGGGGCGTCATCGCCTCCGTGCAGCCGCTGTTCGACGCCGAGTGGGGCGGTCCGGACGGCATGTACGCGCAGCGGCTCGGGGCCGAGCGCGGAGTGGGGCTGAACCCCTTTTCCCGTCTCGCCGCCGCCGGCGTGGTGCTCGCGTTCGGGTCGGACACCCCGGTGACCGCCATCGACCCGTGGGCCGCCGTCAAGGCCGCCGTGCACCACAAGACCGACGGCCACGGCGTTTCGCCCCGTGCCGCCTTCACCGCCCACACGCGTGGCGGCTGGCGCGCGGCGGGCGTGGACGACGGCCTGACCGGCACGTTGCAGCCCGGCGCGCCCGCGACGTACGCGGTGTGGGAGACCGGTGACCTGGTCGTCGCCGGAAGTGACGCCCGCGTGCAGCGCTGGTCGACCGACCCGCGTTCGGGCGTGCCCGGACTGCCCGACCTCACCGGTCCCGCGCCCGTCTGCGTGCGGACCGTGCTGAACGGCCGGACTATCTACGAAAGGAAGTGACACGTGGCGTTGCTCGACCTCGATCCGAAGGTGGTCGCCACCGCGCGCAGGCTCGCGGCGCGGGCGGCCGAACCGGTGGTGTCCCTCGCGAAGGCGCACACCACCGTCGCCGTCGAGCGCGCCACCCTCCGCCTCGCGGGCATCACCGGCGCGGACTCGACGCACCGCGCCGGTGACGTCCCGTGGGTCAACCGCGTGATCGACACGGTCCGCGAGCAGTGCGGACTCGAGCACGGCGTGGTGCTGCCCGCGTTCCACGCGTTGAAGCAGCACGACCTCGGCACGCTCACCGAACTCGCCGAGGCCACGGCCGCGGGACAGGTCCAGTTCACGATCCCGACCGGCAAGGACCTGACGGCGGCCCGGAAAGCCTCCACGTCCGCTGTCGCGAAGGGACTGAAGACGGTCGACCGCAACCGGGCCCAGCGCGACAAGCTCGTCGCCAAGTGGGGCGACCCGGCGCAGCGCCCGTGGATCTACCTGATCGTCGCGACCGGTGACATCGACGAGGACGTCGTCCAGGCCCAGAACGCGGCCCGTGCCGGTGCCGACATCATCGCGGTCATCCGCTCGACCGGGCAGTCGCTGCTCGACTACGTGCCGGAAGGTGCCACGCACCACGGGTTCGCGGGCACCTATGCCACGCAGGAGAACTTCCGGATCATGCGCGCGGCCCTCGACGACGTGTCGAAGGAGGTCGGCCGGTACGTGCGGCTGACCAACTACGCGTCCGGCCTGTGCATGCCCGAGATCGCCGTCCTGGCCGGGCTCCAGCGCCTCGACATGATGCTGAACGACTCGATGTACGGGATCCTGTTCCGCGACATCAACCCGATCCGCACGTTCGTCGACCAGCGCTTCTCCCGCCAGGTCCACGCCCGCGCGGGCATCATCATCAACACCGGCGAGGACAACTACCTCACCACCGCGGACGCCGTCGACGCCGCGCACACCGTCACCGTCTCCCAGCTCCTGAACGAGCACTTCGCCCACGAGGCGGGACTGCCCGACCACCTGCTGGGCCTCGGTCACGCCTTCGAGATCAACCCGAAGGTGCCCGACTCCTTCCGCCTCGAACTGGCGCACGCCCTGCTGGCGCGGGAACTCTTCCCGGACGCGCCGCTCAAGTGGATGCCGCCGACCAAGCACATGACCGGCGACGTCTTCGACGGCTACCTGCTGGACGGGTTCTTCAACCTCGCGGGTGTCCTGACAGGACAGTCCATCCTGCTCGTCGGCATGATGACCGAGGCGGTCGTGACGCCGTTCCTCTCGGACCGGGACCTGGCCCTGAAGAACGTCCGGTATGTGCTCAACGCGGCGGGCAGCCTGGCCGAGGACTTCCGCCCCGCGCCGGACGGCCTCATCGTCAAGCGCGCGCACCAGGTGCTCGGCGAGGCCGTCGACCTGTTGGAGCGCATCGTCGACGACGGCCTGCTCAATGCCATCGCCGACGGCACGTTCGGCCTGATGAAGCGCCCGGCGGACAAGGGCAAGGGCGCGGACGGCGTCGTCGAGAAGGCCGAGACGTACTTCAACCCCGCGAGCGAGATGCTGGAGGCCGCGCGGTGAGCGACACGAAGAAGTACGTGCGGCCGTACGGCGACACCACGGGCGACGGCATGATCCAGACGTCCTTCACGCTGCCGATCCCCTTCGGCCCCAAGGCGGACGGCGCGGCGCTGCAGCTCGCGAACAAGATGGGCATGGACCCCGCGATGGTGGTCCACTCGAACCCGATCGGCGACGACTTCACGTTCTTCGTCGTCTACGGCTCGGTGAAGCACCTCGTGGACCTCGACGAGGTCAAGGTCGTCGAACGCGAGTACCCGCTGCTGTCACCGTCCGAAGTGAACAGTGCGGTGAAAAAGGTTTTGCGGCGCAAGCTCGTTGTCGTCGGCGGATGCATCGGCACGGACGCGCACACCGTCGGCATCGACGCGATTCTCAACATCAAGGGCTTCGCGGGCGAGAAGGGCCTCGAGTACTACCGCGAGCTGAAGGTCGTGAACCTCGGCGCGCAGGTGAGCGTTCCCGAGCTCGTCCGCAGCGCCCGCACCGAGAAGGCCGACGCCGTGCTGATCTCCCAGGTCGTCACCCAGCGGGACGCGCACATCCTGAACACGCAGGAGATGTCCGCGGCGTTCCGCGAGGCGATGGGGGACAGGCGTCCGCTGCTGGTCGCCGGCGGCCCGCGGTTCGACCCGCTGATGGCGGGTGAGCTGGGGGTTGACCGGGTGTTCTCCCGGGGTACCACGCCGGGCGAGGTCGCGAGCTACCTGGTGCACGCGATGCAGGCAAAGAGAGGGGTCGCCGCGTGAGCGGGGCTTTGGTCGAAGGTTTCTCGGTGACTCACCGCCGTTACGTGCCGCATTCGCACGCGCATTACGGCGGCAACCTGGTGGACGGGGCCTACGGGCTCGGCATGTTCGGGGACGTGGCGACCGAGCTGCTGATCCACACGGACGCCGACGAGGGGTTGTTCGCGGGCTACAGCTCGGTCGAGTTCGCGGCGCCGATCCAGGCCGGTGACGTCGTCGAGGCGACGGCGACGCTGGTGCGCATCGGAAAGCGGTCGCGGGAGATCGAGTTCGAGGCGCGGGTGGTGTGCCGTTCGGCGCCCGAACGCGGTCCTTCGGCGGCGGGCGTACTGCCTGAGCCGATTGTCGTAACGCGCGCCCGTGGCACGGTCGTCGCGCCGAAAGCCGCGGAATAACAAGAAAATTCAGTTCGAACCGCCTGGCGTCCTGCTTCGAATCCCCGCCGTGGGAAGGGAGCAGGACGATGCCAAGTAGCAACAAACAGCGATTACGCCGGGGTGCGATCGCCGCGGCCGTGGTCGCGGTGGCGGCGGCGATACCGGCGGCACAGGCCTCCAGCCACCGCGAGGCACCGCTGATCGCCGCGGACCCGTCGGTCGACAACACCGACGTGTACGCCTTCACGAGCCCTGACAAGCCGGACACAGTGACGCTCGTCGCGAACTGGTTCGGGGTGCAGGAACCCAACGGTGGCCCCAATTACTACCCGTGGGCGACGGACGCGCGGTACGACCTCAACGTCGACTCCGACGGCGACGCCGTGCCGGACAAGACGTTCCGCTTCACGTTCACCACGGACGACCGGCGGGGCAAGGCGAACACCTTCCTCTACAACAACGGGCCGGTCACGTCGATCAACGACGACAACCTGTTGTTCCGCCAGAACTACACGCTCGAACTCGTCGAACCGGGCAAGACCACCCAGCTCGTCAAGGGCGGCCGCGCGGCTCCGTCGAACACCGGCCCCGCGTCGTTCCCGAACTTCGGCGCGATCAGGGACCAGGCGACGGCGAAGATCCCCGGTGGCGGCCAGGTCTACGTGGGACCGTCCGAGGACTCGTTCTTCCTGGACCTGCGGGTGTTCGACCTCCTCTACGGCGGGAACCTGAAGGAGGTCAACCAGGACACCCTGATGGGCTACAACGTCAACACCATCGCCATCCAGGTGCCCAAGACGATGCTCGCGCTGAAGGGCGACCCGAAGCGCAACCCGGTGATCGGCGTCTGGAGCGACACCGAGCGCCGCACGCTGAAGCTCGACCCCGGCAAGGCGACCCCGCAGGGCAATTTCGTGCAGGTGTCGAGGCTCGGCAACCCGCTGGTCAACGAGGTGGTGTCGTCCGCGCCGCTCAAGGACGCGTTCAACGGCCTCGAACCCGTGAACGACGCGAAGGTCCAGGCGCTGCTGGACCGGGTCAACGACCCGGAACTGGCACGGCTGATCCAGACGATCTACGGCATCCCCGCGCCGAAGACGCCCCGCGCCGACCTGGTCGAGATCTTCCTGACCGGCATCACCACGAAGGCCGGCGGCCCGATCAAGACCGATCTCAACTCGCAGCTGAACAACGCCGACGTGGACCCGAAGCGGTTCCAGCCGTCGGAGATGTTGCGGCTCAACATGTCCACGCCGGTGACCCGCAACCCGAACCGGCTCGGCGTGCTCGGCGGCGACCTCCAGGGGTTCCCGAACGGGCGCAGGCTCACCGACGACGTCGTGGACATCGAGATCCAGGCCGTGGTCGGAGCGGCGTTGACCGGCAAGCTCGTGCCGGCGCTCGCCAAGGGTGACCGCGTGAACGGCAACGACGTTCGCTTCGGTGACCGCTTCCCGTACGTCGGACTGCCGAGCAACCAGGCGGTCAACTCCCGCTAGACGAGGGTGCCCTCACATGTGGAAACCACTTCCGCTGCTGGCTGCCCTTCTGGCCGTCGCCGCCTGCGCTCCCCCGCAGGCGGCGACACCCGCCGCCACGCAGACCTCCTCCCTGCAGCGCAACGCCGAGGCGTTGCAGGCCAAGCTCCGCCGAACCCCTCAGGACGCCGCCGCGTGGGCCCAGCTCGGGGCCACGCACGTCGAGCTCGCCCGCGTCACGTTCGACCCCCAGCACCACCCCCGCGCCGAGAAGGCGCTCACCGAGTCGTTGCGGCTCAAGCCGGAAGGCAACGGTGAGGCGTTCGTCGGCCGCGGAGCACTGGCGAACGCCCGGCACGAGTTCGCCGCCGCCCGCGACTGGGGACAGCGCGCGGTGGCGGTCCTGCCGGACTCCGCCGCGGCCCAGGGCGTGCTCGTCGACGCGCTGACGCAGCTCGGTGACGACGCTGGTGCATCCGTTGCACTGCAACGCATGCTGGACCTGCGGCCGGGCGTGGCCTCGTTCACCCGGGCCGCCTACCACTTCGAGCTGCACGGCCGTCTGGACGAGGCGCGCGGGGCGATGGAGCGGGCACTGGAGTCCGCGACGACACCCGACCAGGCCGAGTTCTGCCGGCTGCACCTGGACGAGCTGGCCGGGCGCGACCGTCCACCGGAGACCTACCGCGAGCTGGTGTCGAAAGCGCCGTCGCCGGAACACCTCGTCAAGTACGGCAAAGCGCTCGACAAGGCGGGCAGGTCCGTCGAGGCGCGGGCGCAGTACGACCTGGCGTTGCAGCAGCTGCGCGCGCTGGGAGGCGACGACCTCACCGCGGCGTTGATCGCGGCGGACCACGGTGATCCCGCCGAGGCGTTGCGGTTCGCGGAGAAGGAGTGGGCGAAGCGGCAGAGCGTCTTCACGGCGGACGCCCTCGCCTGGGCCCTGCACGTCAACAAGCGTTCGGCGGAGGCGCTGCCGTACTCGGACAGGGCCGTCGCCCTGGGCTGGCGCGATCCCGAGGTCCTGCGGCACCGCGAGGCGATCCTGGGGAGTCTGCGATGAGGGTGTTCCTGCTGGTGCTGTTCGGGATGCTGTTGACGGGCGGGGTGGCGCAGGCCCACCCGCTGAGCAACCTGAGCGTGAACCACTACGACGGGCTGAAGGTGTTCCCCGACCGGATCGAGCTGCGGTCCGTCGTGGACAGTGCGGAGATCCCCACACTGCAGGACAGGGAGTTCGTCGACGCCCGCAAGCGCTGTGCGGAACGCGCGAAGTCGCTGGACGCGATGGCCGACGAGCAACGGCTCCGGTTCGAGGTGCTCGACGCGGACGTCGTGCGCCCGCCGGGGGAGGCAGGCCTGCCCACGATGCGCCTGACGTGCGAGTACACGGCTCCGCTGCCGGCACGTGGCGAGGTCGAGGTGACGTTCAGCGACTCGTACCTCGAGAACAAGCCCGGCTGGCGCGAGATCACCGTCATCGGTGTCGACATGGCGGTGTCGGGAGCGCCGTCGGACTCGGTGAGCAACGAACTGCGCACCTACCCGGACGACCTGCTGTCGTCCCCGCTGGACGTCCGGGCGGTGCGGTTCCTGGCACAACCGGGTGAGGGGTCCGCCGTGACCGCGCCCGGAGTTGTAGGTGAAGCCACGAAGGCGGCCGTCGGACTGGTGGGTGATCTCACCCCGGTGGTCGGAATCGGTGCGGTCCTGCTGTCTCTGGTGCTGGGGGCGTCGCACGCGGCGCTGCCCGGCCACGGCAAGACCGTGATGGCCGCCTACCTGGCGGGTTCGCGAGGAACCCGCCGCGACGCATTCCTCGTGGGAGCCACGGTCACCATCACCCACACGGCGGGGGTACTGGTGCTGGGGCTGCTGCTCAGCGCGTCCAGCGCGATCGCGGGCGAGTCGGTGTTGCGCTGGCTCGGCATCGCGAGCGGCCTGCTGGTCGCGGTGATCGGAGGAGTGCTGCTCCGCTCGGCGGTGCCGGCACGTGGTCGCAAGCGGCACGACCACGGACATGGTCATGGGCACGGTCATGGACACGGCCACGGACATGGTCATGGGCACCGCCGGGCGGGGCTCGTCGGAATGGGGGTGGCGGGCGGCCTGGTGCCGTCCCCCTCCGCTCTCGTCGTGCTGCTGGGCGCCATCGCGCTCGGCCGCACCTGGTTCGGCGTGGTGCTGGTGCTCGCCTACGGCCTCGGCATGGCGGCGACGCTGACCGCCGCGGGCCTGCTGCTCGTCTCGCTGCGGGACCGGTTCGGGCCGCGCCTGGCCCGTTTCCGCAGGCTCACGGACCTCACGCCGCTCGGCACCGCGGCACTGGTGATGGCAGTCGGAATCGGGCTGGCCACGCGCGCGCTGGCCGGTTGACCAAGGAGAAGGATCATGAAGAAGCTCATCGTGCTGGCCGCCACCGCCCTCGCGCTGGCCGCGTGCAGCACCACCGAAGGCACGCCCACCGCCCAGTTCGACGACGAACGCCAGGGCGACATCTCCTGCATGAAGCACCAGGAGCAGACACCGGGGGAGGCGTACTTCGACGAGGGCAACTGGGACACCGTCGTCTCGTTGTCGATCCTGCGCTACTACACCTCGAACGGCGCGAAGCCCTACTGCGACGGCAAAGCCGCCACCGAGGCCGACCAGGGCTGGCGCAGGCTCTACGTGCAGATGGGTGCCGAGAAGAACAATCTGCGCTGAATCGACCGCAACCTCCGCCCCGTTCTCCCGTTGGTCAATACAGAAGTAGCTACAAGTCGGGGAGGACGGGCGCAGTGAAGATCGACCACCAGGGGGAGACTCCTCCGTACGAGCAGGTGCGCGTGCACTACGCGCACGCCATCTCGAACCGGGAACTGCCGGTGGGAGCGAAGCTGCCCACGGTGCGCGCCCTGGCGAAGGACCTGGGCCTGGCCGTGAACACCGTGGCACGCGCCTACCGCGAGCTCGAGGAGGCCGGCCTGGTCGAGACCAGGGGCCGGGCCGGCACCGTGGTCAGCGCGAACGGCGACAGCAACCGCGAGCGGGTGCGGGCGGCGGCGGCCCAGTACGCGGCGATGTCCGCGGAACTGGGCCTCTCGTCGCAGGAGGCCATGGAGATCGTGCGCGCGGCACTGCGGTAGCGGTCACCCTCCCGGGTGGATCGCGTTTTCTGGAACAGCGAGGTTCCGGAACGGTCACCACCATGATCACGTTCCCGCTCCCGTGATCACGAAGGTGCGCCGCATGCCCGACGCGACGTTCGACCCGATCGCCGACCTGTACGACAGGTTCGCGTCCCTCACCCAGGACCCCTTCCGCCGCTGGATCTCGAGCGTGCTGCCCGCGTCCGGAGGCCGGGCGGTGGACCTGGGCTGCGGCTCGGGCCGTTTCCTGGACCTGCTGACCGACCGGTACTCCGAGGTGGCCGGCGTCGACGCCTCCGCGCGCATGGTCGAGCTGGCCCGGCCGCGGTTCCCGTCGGTGAAGTTCGACGTCGGCGACCTGTGGGACGCGACGCCGGAACGGATCGGCGTCTTCGACCTCGTGCTGAGCGTCAACACCCTGCACCACCTCGGTTCCGACCCGGCGGCGTACCTGGCGCACGTGCGCCGGCTTGTCCGTCCCGGCGGGCAGGCCGTGATCATCGACGTCGTCCGCCACACGCCGTCGTGGGCCGCCAACCCGGTGGCCTACCGCGTCTACCGGTTCGGGCGCACCGTTCGCGGCGCGGTCCGGGCCGGTGTGTCCCGCGGGTCCGTCGGTGACGCGCTGGCGGCCGTGCGGTTGAAGCGGCACTCGCGGTGGCAGAGCCTGGCGGCGGACGCGCACGTGTTGAGCCGTCAGGAGTTCCGCCGCTCCTACGGGCAGGTGTTCCCCGGCGCGGTGTTCAGCGACTCCGTCGAGTCCAGCGTGTGTGCGATGAGCTGGTCCTAGAGAGGGAGCAGGTCCTGGGCGAGGCGGCCCGTGACGTCCTGTGCGCCGTCCTCGTCGCCCGCCATCGGGAAGCCGCCGTTCTGGAAGGCCCAGTTGAGGCAGGAGAGACGAACGGGAGCACGAAGGGCCCGGTGCCGTCCTCCTGCCACATCCGCCGCTCCTGCTCGAAGCGGGTGCGCGGCGAGAGCCGGGAAAGCGAGATCCCTCCACCTCGACCACGAGCGGATCGGCGGAGGCCTAGGCCTGCCACCTCGGGTGCGTCCCGACTCCCGGACGTCGCCGAGCTGAGCCAGTTCGTGCCACACCAGGTCTCGTTGCCCGTCGCGGTACCGGGAGAGCCGATCCGCCATGCCGCGATCATGTCGCAGCGTGCACCCCGCCACCTCCGCCGGGGGCCGAATGGACGTGTCAACCCACCGTTCGGCGATCGCTGGACAACTCCGCGTGGGCCTGCCGCCACCCATCGCACGCACCCCCGGTCACCAGCGCATTTGTCACCCGTTCGCGCTCTTTCTTCGTCTCCTGGCGGAGCTAGGCTGCCTCCTGGACCGTGAATAACTGACTCGTCAGTCAATCTAGGGGTGCACGATGGGGCGGACCGTCCGCGACGGCCTGCGGCTCACGGCGGAACAGCACCAGCTCGTCGAGCTGGCCGGGAGGTTCGCCGCCGAGGAGATCCGCCCGCGGGCACGTGCCGTGGACGAGGCGGACGTCGAGTCGCCGCTCGACCTGTGGGACAAGGCGTCCGCGCTCGGGCTGACCTCGTTCATGCTCCCCGCGGAGGTCGGTGGCGGCGGCGCCGACCTGCTGACGCAGGTGCTGATCCAGCAGGAGCTGTGCCACGGCGACATCGGCATCGGCAACCTGATCACGTCCAACGGCTTCTTCAGCTCCCCGGTCAAGCACCTCGGCACGCCCGAGCAGCGGGACCGGTTCCTCCGGCCGCTCACGAAGGACCGGCCGCCGCTCACCGCCGTCGCCGTGACGGAGCCCGGCAGCGGGTCGGACGCGGCGAGCATCCGGACGTCCGCACGACGCGACGGCGACGAGTACGTCCTCAACGGACAGAAGACCTGGATCTCCAACGCCCCGTACGCCGAGGTCTTCGTGATCTTCGCGACGGTGGACCCGGCGTCGAGGTCGCGCGGTGTCACGGCTTTCGTCGTGCCGCGGGACACGCCGGGGCTCCGCGTCGGGCCGCCGTTCCGCAAGATGGGGCAGCGGGCGATCGTCAACGCCGAGGTGTTCCTCGACGACGTGCGCGTGCCCGTGGACAACCGGCTCGGCGAGGAGGGGCAGGGGTTCGCCGGGCTGATGCGGACGTTCGACGCCTCGCGGATCCTCATCGGTGCGGCCACGACCGGACTCGCCCGCGCCGCACTGGACTTCGCCTCCGCCTACGCGGCGCAGCGCGAGCAGTTCGGGGTGCCGATCCACCGGCACCAGGCGGTGGCGTTCCGGCTCGCGGACATGGCCACCCGCGTCGACACCTCGCACCTGCTGACCGTGCGCGCGGCCACGTTGTACGACGAGGGACACGCCGTGGCGCAGGAGTCGGCGATGGCCAAGCTCGTCGGGTCGGAGAACGCCATGTGGTGCACGCACGCGGCCGTGCAGACGTTGGGCGGCTACGGGTATTCGCGCGACTACCCCGTCGAGCGGTGGATGCGCGACGCGAAGCTCGAGGAGATCGAGGAAGGCACCTCGGACATCCAGCGCCTCGTCATCGCCAGAGGCCTGGGTGCGCGATGATCTTCTCCGATCCCGCCTCCGTCGCCGTGGTGGGTGCCAGTGACGACCCGGCCAAGTGGGGCCACTGGCTCGCCCGCGGCGCCCTCACCGGCCACGAACGCCGTGCCGTGCACCTCGTGAACCGCGGCGGGGGTGCCGTGCTGGGACGACCCACCGTGCGTTCACTGTCCGAACTGGACGAAGCTCCCGAGCTGGTGGTCCTCGCCGTGCCCGCCGCGCACGTGCCGGCCGTGGTGGACGAGGCGCTGGCCGTCGGCGTGCGCGGGTTCGTCGGCATCACCGCCGGGATCGACGACCGGGTCATCCGCCGGATCCGCGAGGCGGGCGCACGGCTGCTCGGACCGAACTGCCTGGGCGTGTTCGACGCGGCGACGTCGCTGCACCTCGCGTGGGGCCGGTTCCAGGCGGGATCGCTCGGCGTCGTGTCGCAGAGCGGCCAGGTCGGCCTGGAGATCGCCGGGCTCGCGGCGTCGTCGGGCATCGGCGTCTCGCGGTTCGTCTCGGTGGGCAACCAGGCGGACGTGACGGCGGCGGAAGCGTTGCTGGAACTCGTCTCCCACGACCTGACCACCGTCGTGGGCGTGTACCTGGAGAGCTTCGGGCCCGGGATAGTGGCGGCCATGTCGGAACTGCGCGAGGCCGGCAAACCCGTGGTGCTCCTCACCGTCGGCTCGTCCGTCGCCGCCCAGGAGGCCGCCCGCACGCACACGGGCGCGCTGACGTCCTCTTTGGACGTCGTGGACGCGGCCTGCCGGAAGGCGGGAGCCCTCCGCGTGCCGACGCCCGCGTCGCTGGTCGACCTCGCGGCCGTGCTGACCTCCGGGGTGCCGCGCGGGCGCAGGGTCGGCGTCGTCTCCGACTCGGGCGGTCAAGGCGCCATCGCGGCGGATCTGGCCGTGGCGAACGGATTGCAGGTGCCCTCCCTGTCCGTTGTGGACGGTCTGCCCGCCGGTGCGTCGAAGCGGAACCCGATCGACCTCGCCGGGGCGGGGGAGCAGGACATGGCGAACTACGCCCGCGCGGTCGAGGTCCTCGTGCGCGGGGGCGAGGTCGACGCGGTCGTCCTGTCCGGCTACTTCGGCAGCTACGGGGAGGACACGCCGTCCCTGGAGGCGCTGGAGGTGGCCGTCGCCGGCCAGATCTGCGCGCTGGCACGAAGATCCGGCGTCACCGTCGTGGTGCACAGCATGCGCGACGACTCCGCCGCGGTGCGCGCGTTACGTGCGGGCGGCGTACCGGTGCAGCACACGATCGAACGCGCGGTGGCGTCGGTGGGCCACGCGAGCCGCCTGTCCGGGAGTTCCCCCGAGGTGGCGACGCGGGCCGCGACGACCGGCCCCTTCCACCCCGGCTACCTGGCCGCCCGCGAACTCCTGAGCTTCGTGGACTTCCCGCAGGCCCACGCCGTCACCACGACCGCCGACGTCGAGGCGACCACCCTGAAGGGCCCGTTCGCGCTCAAGGCCGACTGGCTGGCCCACAAGAGCGAGCACGACGCCGTCAGGACGAACGTCACGAACCCAGCGGCCGCCTTCGAGGAGATGCGGGCGCGCCTGGGCCCCGGCACGTACGTCCTCGAAGAGATGGACACGCGCGAGCACACCGTAGAGCTGATCATCGGCGCCCGGCACGACGACTCGTTCGGCCCGGTGGTGCTGGTGGGCGCGGGAGGCGTCCACGCGGAGCTGTTCAGGGACACCGTCGTCGAACTCGCGCCCGTCACGCCCGCCACCGCGCGGGACATGCTGGGGCGCCTCGTCTCGGCCCCGCTCCTGGAGGGCTGGCGCGGCGCTCCCGCACCCGACGTCGCGGCGCTCGCCGAGGTGATCGCGCAGGTCTCACAGACGCTGGCGGCCAGGCCGGACCTCGCCGAGATCGAGCTGAACCCCGTGCGGGTGGGTCCGGACGGGGTGCTGGCGGTCGACGCGCTCGTCGTGTCCGGAATAACGAGCGCGGGTCCGGCGTTGTCTGCTACAGTCCGTTCAGAACCGGCGGTGCGCACGGCGCACGTGAGTTCCGATCCCGCTGCTGGACCATCCGAGATCCGCAGCGCACACCCCACCAGTTTCTGAAAGCTGGCGGACGTAGATCCAGCGCTCTCCTCCGGCACGGCCACGGCCTGCGCGCGGAGTCGACGAGGCGCACCTGAAGCAACCCTCCCGAAAGGACAGACCGATGCACATCGGTGTACTCGACATACGCAACAACAAGGCATTTCTCGTTGACGGGCCTCAGGTTCCGCAGAGTCTCGTCCGGCAGCACGACCTGCGCCGCGGCGACCAGATCAGCGGTGAGGCCGAGAACGACAGGCTCACGAGCGTCGACACGGTCAACGGGCGCAAGCCGCACAGGCGGGCTAGGTTCGAGGACCTCACCCCGCTCTACCCCAACGAGAGGCTGCGGCTGGAGCACGACCCGGACGAGCTGACGAGCCGGGCGATCGACCTCGTCATGCCGGTCGGCAAGGGGCAGCGGGCGCTCGTCGTGGCGCCGCCCAAGGCCGGCAAGACCATTGTGCTGCAACAGATCGCGCAGGCGATCGCCAAGAACAGCCCCGAGGTCCACCTCATCGTCGCGCTCGTCGGTGAACGGCCCGAGGAGGTGACCGACATGCGCACCACCATTCCCGGCGAGATGTTCACCTCGACGTTCGACGAGCACCCGAACGAGCACATCCGGGTCGCCGAGCTCGCCGTGGAGCGGGCCAAGAGGCTCGTCGAGGAGGGGCAGGACGTGGTGATCCTGCTCGACTCGCTGACGAGGCTCGGGCGGGCCTACAACCTCGCCCAGCCGAACGGCGGGCGCATCCTCAGCGGCGGTATCGACGCCAGGGCGCTGACGCCGCCGAAGCAGTTCCTCGGTGCCGCGCGCAACATCGAGGACGGCGGCAGCCTCACGATCTTCGCCACGGCTCTCGTGGAGACCGGGTCGCTGGCCGACACGGCGATCTTCGAGGAGCTCAAGAGCACGGGCAACGCCGAGCTCAAGCTCGACCGCAGGGCGGCGCAGCGGCGGGTCTACCCCGCGATCGACCTGCAGCAGTCCAGCACGCGCAAGGCGGAACTGCTGGTCTCCCAACAGGAACTGGCCATCACGGACGCCCTCAGGCGGGCGATGGCCGACCGCGAGATCGACGTCGTCGTCGACGGGCTGCGCAAGACGCGGAGCAACGCCGAGTTCCTCCTCCAGATGTCGAGGTGATTGACTGACGGATGAGCTTTCTCGAGGTCACGTGGACCGATCCGGCCACGGGAGCGCGCGGGTTCCTCGTCATCGACCGGCTGGTGCGCGGGGTGAGCAGCGGGGGACTGCGCATGCGCGCGGGCTGCACGCTCGACGAGGTGCGCGGGCTGGCCGAGGGCATGACCGCCAAGGAGGCCCTCAACTACGACCCCGGGGCGCGGTACGTCCCGCTGGGCGGCGCCAAGGGCGGTATCGACTTCGACCCCTACGACCCGCGCGCGAAACAGGTTCTCACCGCCTACCTGTACGCCATGTCGCCCTACGTCGAACGGTTCTGGACCATGGGGGAGGACCTGGGGCTGCGGCAGTCCACCATCGACGAGGCCATCGCGGAGATCGGCCTCCAGTCATCTATCCAGGCCGTCTACCCGCTTCTGGACGACGAGCGGAAGGCCCGCGAACGCCTCGCGGAGGCGTTCAGGACCACCGTCGACGGCATCGGCCTCGACGAACTGGTCGGCGGCTACGGCGTCGCGCAGGCCGCGCTGGCCGGCATCGAACACCTCTGCCTGAGCGACCCCACCGCGTTCGTGCAGGGCTTCGGCTCCATGGGCGGCGCCACCGCGCGCTACCTCGCCAAGGCCGGGGTCAGGGTCGTCGGGCTCGCGGACGTCCACGGCGTCGTCGCCAACCCCACCGGCCTGGACGTCGAAACCCTTCTGCTGTCCCGGGATCCGCACGGCGGCATCGACCGCGCGCAGCTGCGCCCGCAGGACCAGCGGCTCGACCGCGACACGTGGCTCGACGTCGAGGCGGACGTCCTCGTCCCCGCCGCCACGAGCTACGCCATCAACGCCGCGAACGCGGGCAGGGTCACCGCGAAGCTGGTCGTCGAGGCCGCCAACATGCCCATCACCGCGGACGCCCACGTCGACGCGCTGGTCATCCCGGACGTCATCGCCAACTCCGCCACGAACTCCTGGTGGTGGTGGACCCTCTTCGGCGACGTCGACCCCACGGCCGAGTCGGCGTTCGCGAAGATCGGCGCGACCATGCGCCGGCTCGTCGCGCAGGTCGTCGACCAGCCGTCACCTCGCGAGGCTGCCCGAGAACTCGCCGTCGCGGCCCTGAAGGAGATCGACGCGCGGTTCTAGGATCGGCTCCATGCCGGGATTTCAGAACACCAGCACGATCGCGGCCCCTCCGGGGCGGGTCTGGGCGGTGGTCGCCGACGTCGAACGCTGGCCCGAGCGGATCCCGACCGTCGACTCGGTGGAACGCCTCGACGCCGGACCGCTGGCCGTCGGAGCGAGGACGAAGCTCAAGCAGCCCAGGCTGTCCGAGGCGATCTGGACGGTCACCGAGCTGACCGAGGGCGTGTCCTACACCTGGGAGTCGAAGTCGCCCGGCCTCACCGTCGTCGCCGCGCACCTGGTCGAACCGCACCCGGAGGGCACGAAGCTCACCCTCTCGCTGACCGTCGAGGGGCCGCTGGCGGGCCTCGGCTGGCTGCTCACGAAGAAGATGACGCAGCGGTACGTCGAGACCGAGGCCGCGTCCATCAAGCAGGTCGCCGAGGGCTAGAGCGGCCCCAGCAGCCACGCCCCCGGCCCGTCCGCGTCCTCCGAGAAGTAGTAGGCGCGCAACGCGGCCAGCAGGTCCTCGGTCCCGATCAGCCCGTCGCCGTCGTGGTCGAGCCGGGCGTGCGCCGCCCGTGCGTCGGCCTCCGGCACGTTCATCAACGCGAGCGACCACCGGACGTGCTCCTCGACGCCCAGGTAGCCGTCGCCGTCGTGGTCGGCGACGGCCAGCAGCGCGTCCAGGTACGGCACGTAGACGTCGTCGAACGCCTCGGGCCGTCCCAGCAGGCCCCGCACGAACGCCGACTTGTACTCGGCCAGGCTGATCCGCTCGTCGTCGTTCGTGTCCGTCATGGCGGCGAGGTGACCCCAGACGCTGAGCAACTGCTCGTGGAACCGCTTGGCGGGCACGTCGTCGGGGGTGAGGCCGAAGGCCTCGGTCAGCCGGGCGCTCGCCAGGTCGAAGTCGGAGCGCTCGACGAACCCGTCCTGGTCGCTGTCGTAGGTGGCGAACCTGCGACTGAGCCTGCGATCCAGGAACGGCGTGATTTTCATGCCCCCTTGTTACCCGCTCACCGCTTCCTGCGTCGCGCCGGGGCACCCACGTAGTCCGCGAGGTGCTCGCCGGTCAGCGTGGAGCGGTCCGCCACCAGGTCGGCGGGGGTGCCCTCGAACACGACCTTGCCGCCGTCGTGGCCGGCACCGGGGCCCAGGTCGATGATCCAGTCGGCATGCGCCATCACGGCCTGGTGGTGCTCGATCACGATCACCGACTTGCCCGACTCGACCAGGCGGTCGAGCAGCCCCAGGAGCTGTTCGACGTCCGCGAGGTGCAGGCCGGTCGTGGGCTCGTCGAGGACGTAGATCCCGCCCTTGTCCGCCATGTGCGTGGCGAGCTTGAGGCGCTGCCGCTCACCGCCGGACAGCGTGGTCAGGGGCTGGCCCAGCGACAGGTAGCCGAGACCGACGTCCTTCAGGCGCTCCAGGATCGCGTGCGCCGCGGGGGTGCGGGCCTCACCCGAGCCGAAGAACTCGACCGCCTCGGCGACGGGCATCGCGAGGACCTCGGAGATGTCGCGGCCGCCGAACTTGAACTCGAGCACCGCCTGGTCGAACCGCTTGCCCTCGCAGACGTCGCACGGCGACTCGATCGTCGCCATGATGCCGAGGTCGGTGAACACCACGCCGGCGCCGTTGCAGTTCGGGCAGGCGCCCTCGGAGTTCGCGCTGAACAACGCGGGCTTCACGCCGTTGGCCTTGGCGAACGCCTTGCGGATCGGCTCCAGCAGCCCGGTGTAGGTCGCGGGGTTGGAGCGGCGCGAGCCCTTGATCGGCGTCTGGTCGACCACGATCGCCCCCGAGTCCTTCGGGAGCGACTGGTGGATCAGCGACGACTTGCCCGACCCCGCCACGCCCGTGACGACGGTCAGCACGCCGAGCGGGATGTCCACGTCGACGTCGCGCAGGTTGTTCGCGGACGCCCCGCGGATCTCCAGAACGCCGGTCCTGTCCCGCACCGACGGCTTCAGCGACGCGCGGTCGTCGAGGTGGCGGCCGGTCACCGTGTCCGACTTGCGCAGTCCTTCGAGCGAGCCCTCGAAGCAGATCGTGCCGCCGCTCCGCCCGGCGCCCGGACCGAGGTCGACGACGTGGTCGGCGATCGCGATCGTCTCGGGCTTGTGCTCGACGACGAGGACCGTGTTCCCCTTGTCCCGCAACCGGAGCAGCAGGTTGTTCATGCGCTGGATGTCGTGCGGGTGCAGGCCGATCGTCGGCTCGTCGAACACGTACGTCACGTCGGTCAGGGCCGAGCCGAGGTGCCGGATCATCTTGACGCGCTGCGCCTCACCGCCGGACAGCGTGCCCGCCGGCCGGTTCAGCGACAGGTACCCGAGGCCGATCTCGACGAACGAGTCCAGCGTGTGCGCCAGCTTCTCGATCAGCGGCGCGACGGACTTGTCCTTCACCCCGCGGATCCAGTCCGCGAGGTCGGTGATCTGCATGTCGCACAGGTCCGCGATCGAGACGCCCTTGATCTTGGACGACCGCGCCGCCTCGGTCAGGCGGGTGCCGTCGCAGTCGGGGCACGTGCCGAACGTCGCCGCGCGGTCCACGAACGCGCGGATGTGCGGCTGCAGCGCCTCGCGGTCCTTCGACAGCATCGACTTCTGCAGCTTCGGGATCAGGCCCTCGTAGGTCAGGTTGATGCCGTTGACCTTGATCTTGACCGGGTCCTTGTAGAGGAAGTCGTGCAGTTCCTTCTTGGTGTATCTGCGGATCGGCTTGGCCGGGTCGAGGAACCCGGACTGCGCGAACGTCTGCACGGTCCACTGGTTGTCGACGTTGTAGCCGGGCACCTTGATGGCACCCTCGAGGATCGACTTCGACTCGTCGTAGATCTCGGTCATGTCGAGGTCGGAGACCTTGCCGCGCCCCTCGCACCTCGGGCACATGCCGCCCGTGATGGAGAACTCGCGGCGCTCCTTGACCTTCTGGCCGCCCTTCTCGATCGTCACGGCGCCCGCGCCGGAGATCGAGGCGACGTTGAACGAGAACGCCTGCGGGCCGCCGATGTGCGGCGTGCCGAGGCGGCTGAACAGGATGCGCAGCATGGCGTTCACGTCGGTCGCGGTGCCGACGGTCGAGCGCGGGTCGGCGCCCATGCGCTGCTGGTCGACCAGGATCGCCGTGGTGATGCCCTCCAGCAGGTACACCTCGGGACGCGGCAGCGTGGGCATGAAGCCCTGGATGAACGCGCTGTAGGTCTCGTTGATCAGCCGCTGCGACTCCGCGGCGATCGTGCCGAACACGAGCGAGCTCTTGCCGGACCCGGAGACGCCGGTGAAGACCGTCAGGCGGCGCTTCGGGATCTCGACGTCGACGTCGCGCAGGTTGTTGACCCGCGCGCCCTGCACGCGGATCAGGTCGTGGGTGTCGGCATCGTGCGCCGCCGCTGTCCTGGTCATGGCGCAAAACTAACTCGGAGGCGCGGCTCCTGCCTTCTTGATTCCTGATCGGTTACGCGCGAATCCGGTAGTGGTAGGTGCAGACCTCGCGGAACCCCGTGCGTTCGTAGAGCCGGAACGCCGTGGTGTTCGCTTTCTCCATCTGCAGGTACATGTGGTTCGCCTCGCGCGCGGCCGCCCACGAGGCCAAGGCGGCGAGTACGGACCGTGCGGCGCCTTGACCGCGTGCGTGGGGCAGCGTCGCCATGCCGAACACCCCGGCCCACCCGTCCTCGGCCACCACGCGTCCAACGGCCACCACCTGGCCGTCCACCTCCGCGTACGCGTACGCGCTGGGGTGCTCCACGCGGCTGAGCAGGTCGCGTTCGGCGCTCACGTCCCGCGTGGTCACGGCCTGCCACGCCGCCAGCCACTCGTCCGTGGGCCGGGGCGCCACCTCACCCGCGTCGGCGTGCGACTGGCGCAGCACGTCGGCGGTCGAGGCGATCTGCAGCGACATGTCGTGACCGCGCGCGTACCCCCTGTCGCCGAGCGTCCGGTCGAGGTCGTCGGCGCACACGCCCGGCGTGATCTGGAACCGCACCCCGGACCCGCGTTCGGCGCAGAACTCCTCGGCGACGGCCACCCGGTCCTCGCGGTCGTGCGGCAGCACCGCGCTCACCCACCAGGCGTCGCCGGGGGAGTGCCGCAACCACCAGCCGCCCGCCTCTTCGACGTGCGCGGCCGGCTGAGCCCGTGCCGCGTGCTCCTGCAGCGTCTTGAGCAGCACGTCAGTCCAACGACCCCAGCAGCCAGTTGCCGGCCTCGGCGGGGTCCTCGGAGAAGTAGAACTCCCGGATCGCCGCCAGCAGGGCCTGTGTGGACAGCAGTCCGTCCTCGTCGGACAGCAGGTCGTGGATGCCGCGCGCGTCGCGTTCCGACAGCCCCATCAGCGCGCCGGTCCACTTGACGTGCTCCTCGACCGTGAGCTTCCCGTCCCCGTCACCGTCCGCGACCGCCATCACGGCGTCGAGGAACGGCAGGTAGCCCTTGTCGAACGACTCGGGCGTCTCCAGCATCCCGTTCGCGAACGCCGTCCGGTACTCGTCGACGCTGATCCGGCCGTCGCTGTCCTGGTCGGTCACCGACACCAGGTGCTCCCACAGACCTAAGAGCTGGTCGTGGAAGCGGACGGCTTTCGGGTCGTCGGCCGCCAGGCCGAAAGCCTTCGTCGTGCGCTCGCCCGCCTGGGTGAAGTCCTCCCGCTCGATGAACCCGTCGCCGTCGGTGTCGTACGTGCGGAACCGGCGGGCCAGCTTGCGTTCCAGGAAGGCGGTGATTTCCATGAGGCCCTTTTACCTCATTCGGCTGCGAAGCAACACGTCCGTTTCCATCCAGTGAGTGGATCTTCACGTTCAGCGGCGCCCACCTCCGGACAGGGCGCTCGCGACGACCGCCATGCCGAGCATCCCGATCACCGCCGCCACCCCGCCGACCGCCGGTTTCGACACCTGCTCGACGTGCGCGACCTTGCGCGGGGGTTCCGGCACGCCGGGGTTCGTCACCGGCGGCTCGGGTGCGGGCGGCACCGAGGCGCTCACCGACTCGATCCGGACGACCGCGCTCACGCTGACCGCCCCGCCCGCACCCGCGCCGGAGACCGTCAGGCGGGAGTTCACCGGGGCGAGGACCTGGCAGGTGTAGGTGACGCGCTGCCGGGGCTCCAGCACCGGGAACGTCCGACGGCACGCCGCGGGCTCGCCCTCGACGCGGACGTCGGCGATCGGCACCTCCGACAGGTTGCCGACCGTGACCGTGATGACCACCGGTTCGCCTTCGGCCGCGCGGTCCTTCGACCAGGCCGCGCTGATCGACAGTCGTGGGTAGACGACCTGGACCTGCACGGACGCCGACGCCTCGACCCTGCCGCCGAGCCTGTCGGCCGCGGTGACGGTGGAGGTGAGCGCGCCGCTCTCGTCGCCGGCGGGGACCGTGCAGTCGACCGCGGCCGTGGCGCCGGGGTCGAGCTGGCCCTGCATGGTGTCGCACTCGCCGTTCGCCCGCGCGACCAGACCGAAGAGCGGGGTGTCGCCGGTGTTCGTGACGGTCGTCGTGAACTCGACGGCCTGGCCGGGGAGCGCGGTCTTCGGTTCGGCCGAGGCGGCCGCGCTCAACGCCGGGCGCAGCACGTCGACGGCCGACTCCTTGCGCACGGCCAGCGGATCGCCCGCGAGGCTCGTGCCGGTGGCCGCGACGGTCGTCAGGTAGTCGTCGTCGGCCGCCGTGGACTCGCATGTGTGTGTTGCGGTGGCGTGTGGCGCGATCGTGCCGATCAGATTGCCGCACACCGTCACGTCCGCGGCCGGTGCGTCGCCTGCGTTGGTGACCGTTGCCGTCTGGGTGACGACGTCCTTCGCGTGGGCGGCGGGTTTCTCCGGGGCGACGGCGAGGGTGAGTTCGGGCAGCGGGAACGACCACGTGACGCTTTGGACGAGAAACGCGTCGTCCGCTCTCTTGAATCCCAGTTCGGCGCTCTTGGTGCCGGGCTTCAGCACGTTCTCGTCGAGGGTCACCGTGCGCGCGTCGACGCTCATGTTGTTGAGGTGCGCGGCACCCTGTGCGGACGACACGAACGCGTTGCGCCCGCCGATCGACGTGCCGTTGACCAGCATCTGGTCGCCGTCCGTCGCCCAGTCGCCCTCGTAGGCGGTGAAGCCCACCCGGACGACCCCGCCGGCGGGGTGGGTCGGCGCGACCGGTGTCGTCAGCACGGGTTTCCGCGTGGGGAGGCGGACATGACCGCCGTGGACCGCGACGTGGCGCTTCGCGGGGGCGGCGGCGGTGGCGTCGGCGAACTTCCACACGACCGTCAGCGACCAGCCGCCGAAGCAGTCGAACCCTTGCGGCGCCCAGACGTTCCCGACCGTGACGGTGCCGCTCGTGAGCGCGCGGGTGACGTCGGCCTCGGCGCTGTAGAAGGCGTTGTCGGTGTGGGAGAGGTCGTCCGGGCTGTCGAGGACGAACTCGCCGGGCGTGACGCGGGTGCCGTTGAACACGACCGGATCCCGGGGCGTGCCCGGTGGGTCGACGGCGTCGTGGCAGGTGGCGCTGCCCGCCCAGCCGAGCTTGGCGTACGCGATCGTCGCGCCGGCCGGGATCGTGAGCTCGGCGCTGGAGGAGTTGAACGTGGCCGCGTCGCCGTCGACGTCGTTCCACATCATGCGGTGGCCGTTGTTGAGCGCGGACGGCCCGCTTCCCTTGCGGCCCAAAGCGTCCACACAGGACTTCGGTGGGTACTTCGGGTGGTTCCCGGCCTGTTCCGGCGTCGGGCAGGTGAGGACGGAGTTGCCGACGACCACGACGTCCCCGTACACCGCCTCGTCGAACTGCGTGCGCCACACCTCGGCCGCGGCGACCGGCCCCGGCGTGAACAACGGGAGCAGCACCACGACGGCGATGAGGATCGGTACACGCATGCCACGCCTTCCGGTCGGGTCGGCGCACAGGTTGGCACGCTTCCGCGCGCTTGTCACCGCCCGTTGATCACGCCGCGCTCACTCTCCGTTCAGGATCTCCGGGATCGGTTTCCCTGTTCGTGTCAACGGCTTCCTCGCGCGGGACCGATGTGGACGTGCTGTGTGCCCGATCAGGGCCCCGTTGCTCTTGTCGAGCGCAGAACAGTGCCGGGAAGCGTGGTGTTGGTGGTGAAACCGTGCCGGCTGTGGGGAGATGGAGGCCATGTGGAGCGCGCTGGTCATCGTCCTCGCCTCGGTGGTCGTCACCGCCGTCGCCTGCCTCCTGTTCGGGGCCTCCCGCGCCCACGACCAGGCCGACGACAAGGACGCGGACTCCCGCGGCTTCCTCGGCGCGGTGATCAGCGGCCTGTTCATCGTCGCCCTGGCCTTCTACATGGTGATCGTCTGGGAGGAGGGCGGCGCCGCCGAGGACAACGCCTCCCGCGAGGCCGCCGCCGTCGCCGACGTCTACTGGCAGACCGCCGCCATGCCCCAGCCCCAGCGCGACCACATCCGCTCCCTGCTCACGGAGTACCCGAAACTGGTGGCGGACAAGGAATGGCCACTGCTCGCCATCGGCGAGTCCGACGCCTCGACCGGCGTGGCCCTGAACGCCCTGCACGCCGAGATCGTGTCGCTGCCCGCCACCCCGGACGAGGTGAAGAGCGCGCGCGAACGGTCCTTGCAGGCGTTGCGCGAAGTGACGGATCTGCGCCGCGACCGCCTCGACTCGGCCGGCGGGCTCGACAACACCGGCAAGATCATGCTGTTCGGGACGATCGCGGGGGCCGTGGCGATGATCGTGTTCCCGTTGCTGATCGGGTTCACCTCGCGGAAGCGGCACATCCTGCAGATGAGCCTGACCGCGGCTCTTCTGTCGTTCGTGTGCGTGTTGTGCGTGGGGATGACGCAGCCGTTCGACGGGTGGTTCCGGGTGGAGCCGGAGTCGTTCACCAGCTTGACGGAGGAGTTGGCCGGGATACCGGTGGAGGAGAACCGGTGAGGTCGTAGAACCCTTCTACGCCTGCTTCTTTCGAGTCAATTCGGGGCCGAAACGATGGAGGCGGGTGGAGCGACGGCGCTAATTTCGCCCGCATGCCAAAAAGAGTGTCCACTGTGCTGGGTCGCGAGTTCGGCGAAGCCCTTCGAGCCATGATCGCCAGAACCGGTCTCAAGGAGGCCGAGCTCGCCAGGAAGCTCGGCTGGGAACACGCCAAGCTGTCGGACCTGGTGAACGGCAAGGGCGGCAGCTCCCTCGAGGAACTCGCTTTCCTGCTCGGCGTGTGCGGCGTCAAGCCGGACGAGTTCCAGTACCTGAAGCGCCTTTTCCTGGAGTCGCGGGAGAGGGGTTGGCTGCAGCTGTCCGACTCGGTGTTGTCACCTCACGTTCGGACGCTGATGCAGCAGGAGCGGCTCGCCAAGGAGATCGTGCATTGGAGTTCGTTGTTCATACCTGGGTTGCTGCAGGTCGAGTCGTACGCGCGTGCCGCAGCGACGGACTCGCCCTTCGTCAAGGACGAGAACCTGGAGAAGTGGGTCGCGGCCCGGATCGAGCGGCGAAACATCGTGGCGGGGCACAGGAAGTTCGTCTTCTACGTCTACGAACCGGTGCTGCACTCGGAGGTCGGGGATGTCGACGTGATGCGGGAACAGCTTCACGAGTTGCTGCGCATGTTGATCCGGCCGTACATCAGCCTGCGAGTCGTTCCTGCCGGGCGACCGCTCACGGGCGACTTCACCTTGTTGAAGTTCGAGAAGTTCGAGCCGATCGTCTACCAGGGGAGCCTGAACTCCGCGCTGTTTCTCGACGACAAAGCATCGACGGCCATCTACCTGGAGGCGCTCAGGGCGATGGACAGCTTCGCGTTGAGTAAGGAAGAATCGCGGGAGTTGATCACCAGCATCGTGTCCTGAGGAGGCGGCTCGGATGGTCGAGTGGCGCAAGAGCAGCTACAGCCCAACCGATACCGACTGCGTCGAGATCGGTCGTGGTGTCGGCATCCGGGACTCCAAGGCGCCCGCCGCCCACGTGCCGGTCGAGCCGGCAGCGTGGGAGGCGTTCCTGCGGCTGGTCAGTAGCCGCGGTCGGGCATGATCACCCAAAGCACGAGGTAGACGACGAACTGCGGTCCGGGCAGAAGGCAGGACAGCAGGAACAGAAGGCGCACGGTGCTCGCCTTCATCCCCCAGCGCTGGGCGAGCCCCGCGCAGACACCCGCGATCATCCGGTTGGTCCTGGGCCTGCTCAAAGCAACTGTCGTGGTCATGTACCCAGGATGCCCATTCCGCGCGATCTGTTGCATCGGGACCAACCCTGAATTGACCCGGATGAGCGAGGTCACGCGATTCCAGGGGCGCGAACCGCAACAGAACGGCCCCGGGAAGCGTCAGGCGACGGACGCCGTGGAGAGCTGGTCGACGAACCGCAGGCAGATGGTGCGCATGGTGTCGACCGTCATGGCCTGTGAGCCGGCCAGCACCTGCAGAGCCAGCCCGTCGAGCATGCTGACCAACATGTTCGCGAGCTCGACCGGGTCGCCGGACGCGGTGATGTCGCCGGAGGCCTGGCCCGCGCGGAAGATGCTCGCCACTATGTCGCGCCACTCGCCGTAGAAGCGCTCGTTGAGCTCCTGCAGTTCCGGGTTGCGGATGGCCTCGACCCAGAGCTCCACCCAGACCTTCCACGCCTCGACGGTCTCGGCGCCCTCGGGCAGGTACGACTCGACGACCATGCGCAGGCGGGTCAGCGGGGGCTCGTCGGACTCGAGGATCCAGCGGCGGCGGGTCACCGAGACCTCGAAGCAGTGCTCGAAGGCCGCGTCGGTGAGTTCGCGCTTGGTCTCGAAGTAGTAGTGGACCGTGCCACCCGAGACGCCGGCGTCCTTGGCAACGTCGGACACCCGGAGGTGGCGGAAGCCCTCGGCCGCGATCACCTTGCAGGTCGACGCGAGGATCTGCGCCTTGCGTTCGGCTTCGACGCTTGGACGGGGCATCCGTCACCTCCTGGTTTGTGCCGAACCTTACCGAAAGAGGGAACGGAGCTTGCGCTTGTCGACCTTTCCGACCTTCGTCAGGGGCAGTCGCGGCAGAACCGTGACCCCTCTGGGCTGGTAGAGCTCACCCAGTTCGGCCACGACCGAATCGCGAATCCTGTCGACATCGACATCCGGTCCTTCCGCGACCAGGAACAAGTGCACCACCTCGCCCAACGCCTCGTCGGGCCTGCCGACGGCCGCGGCCTCGCGGATTCCGGGAAGCGTCACGACGAAGTCGTCGAGCAGACGCGAGTAAACGTTGTCAGAAGTCCTTCCGGTGACGATGACGTCCTTGCTGCGGTCGTTCAAATAGAGGAATCCGTCGGAATCCAAATGGCCCATGTCGCCGGTGTTGAACCAGCCATCGGCCGTTTCGCTCAACGGCGGTTCGCCCCAATAGCCCTCCATCACGAACGGGCCGCGCACCCACACGTTCCCGTCACGGATCTCGACCTCCGTGAGCGGGTTGGGCTTGCCGACCGTGCGCAGCGTGTCCGGGCGGGAGAGGTCGACGGACGTCGCGGGCATCATCGTGATCGCCTTGGCCTCGGTCATGCCGTAGCCCTGGTTGACGACGGGACCCCACTTCTCGATCGCCTGCCGCAGGCGCTTCGGGGCGAGCGGGGAGCCGCCCACGATGACGACGCCGAACTGCGGGCCCGGGCACTCCGGGTGGTCCAGGACCTCGTACATCATCGGCGGTACGAACATCGTCGCGTTGATCTGCTCGTCGCGGGCGAGGCGCACGAAGGTGTCCGCGTCGAACGTCGACGGGCCCAGCACCAGCTTCGAGCCTGTGACCAGGGCGAGCTGGCATGCGCCCGCGCCGCTGCCGTGGGTGATGAGGGTGTTGCAGAGCATGTTCATGGGCGGCGTCTGCGAGAACGCCGACCAGCGGCTGTCGTCGCGGTGCACCGCGAGCTTCGGCAGGCCGGTGGTGCCGCCGGTGTACATGACCGTGGTGAACGACGGTGCCGGGGTGCGTTCGACCGGGTCGCCGGGGAGGTCGGCGAGGTGCCAGCCGTCGAGCCGGGTGCTGAACTCGGGGTCGACGACGACGCCGGAGACCTCCGCGCGTTCGATGAGCGCCTTCAGCTCGCTGGGACCCGGCTCCGGCGGCACGTAGACCAGGCGCGCGCCGAGCAGGTGGACGGCGACGACCAGCAGGACCGCCTCGGGGGTGTTGCCGACGTACGCCGCCACGCCGTCGCCGGGGCCGATGCCGCGCCGGGCGAGGCCGTCGGCGAGCCGGAACAGCAGGTCACGGGCTTGTGCGCGGGTGAGTCTGGTGTCGCCGCCGATCAGGGCTTCGCGCTCGTCGTCTGTGGACAGCCGTTCCAGCACAAGATCGACGTAAGTCATACGTCCTGTGTACTCCTGGGCCTCGTACGCTGATCGGGTGGTCGCACCCCCCATCGCGCCGGAATCGCCGGAATTGCCCGCGCGCAGGCGAAAAGTGAGCCGTCCGGTGCTGTTGCGCACGGCACTCGCCGTCGTCGGCGGCGTACTGGTCTACCTCAGCTTTCCGCCGCGGCCGCTGTGGTTCCTGGCCCCGGTCGGGTTCGCGTTGCTGGCTTATGTGATCTACGACAGGCGTGCACGCGCCGGATTCGGGTACGGGCTGTTGTTCGGCCTCGGGTTCATGGTGCCGCTGCTGCGGTGGACCGGGGAGTTCGTCGGACTGATCGCGTGGCTGCCGCTGGCGCTCGCGTGCGCGCTGATGATCTCGATCGGCACGGCCGCGATGGCGTTCGCGTCACGCGTGCCGGGGTGGCCGCTGTGGGCCGCGTGCCTGTGGGTCGCGGACGAGGCACTGCGCGGGGTGTTCCCGTTCGGCGGGTTCACCTGGGGCAAGATCGCGTTCGGCCAGCCGGAGGGGTGGTTCCTGCCGCTCGCGTCGCTGGGCGGGGCGCCGCTGGTGACGTTCGCGGTCGTGCTGACCGGGTTCGGGCTGTTCTGGCTGGTCAAGAACTGGAAGCTCGCCGCGCCGCTGGTCGTCGTGCCGCTGGCGGTGGGCCTGGTGCTGCCCGTCGGAGTGGACGCGTCCGCCGGGACCGTCACCGTCGCCGCCATCCAGGGCAACGTGCCGCGCGCCGGTCTCGACTTCAACTCTCAGCGCCGCGCGGTGCTCGACAACCACGTGAAGAAGACGATCGAACTCGCGGCGGACGTGGCGGCGGGCAGGGCCGAGCAGCCCGACGTGGTGATCTGGCCGGAGAACTCCTCCGACATCGACCCGTTCCGCAACCCCGACGCCGCCGCGCGCATCGACGTGGCCGCGAAGTCCATCAAGGCGCCGATCGCGGTGGGCGCCGTCGTCGTCGACAAGGGCGACGGGCTGCCGCGCAACCAGGTGGTGCTCTGGGACCCGGAGAAGGGGCCGACGGACACCTACACGAAGCGCAAGCTGCAGCCGTTCGGCGAGACGATGCCGATGCGGTCGTTCTTCCGGCTGTTCGCCTCCGAGGTCGACCGGGCGGGGGTTTTCCAGCCCGGATCGGACCCGGAGGGTTTCGTCATGGGGCCCGCGAAGGTCGCGATTGACACATGTTACGAAGTGGCGTTCGACTCAGTGGTCCGCGACTCCGTGACGGCCGGCGCGACGATCATCGCGATCCCGACGAACAACGCCACGTTCGGCTACACGGAGATGACCTACCAGCAGCTTTCCATGTCCCGGGTGAGGGCGGTGGAGCACGGGCGCGCCGTGGTCGTGGCCGCCACCTCCGGGGTGAGCGCGATCGTCGAACCTGACGGTTCCGTCACACGGAAGACTGGGCTTTTCGAGCCGGGTGCCCTGGTCGCGACACTGCCGCTGCGGTCACAGACTACGCTGGCGACTTGGCTAGGAGCCTGGCCCGAGTGGGTGATTGCCGCTGCGGGTCTTGTGGCGTTGGTGCCGGGCTTCATACGACGACGGAAGGACTCGAATGGCGCGGCAGCCTGACCAGGAACTCGGGCAGGTGCTGGTGGTGATCCCGACCTACAACGAGCGGGACAACATCGGGAAGATCGTCAAGAGGTTGCACACGGCGCTGCCGGACGTGCACGTCCTCGTGGTCGACGACGGCAGCCCCGATGGCACCGGCCAGCTCGCCGACGAGATGGCGGCCGCGGACGACCGGGTCCACGTGATGCACCGCACCGAGAAGGCCGGTCTGGGCGCCGCGTACGTCGCGGGCTTCCAGTGGGCGCTCGACCGCAACTACGGCGTCATCTGCGAGATGGACGCCGACGGCTCGCACGCGCCGGAGCAGCTGCACCGCCTGCTCGACGCGCTGCCGAAGGCCGACCTGGTCCTCGGCTCGCGCTGGGTGCCGGGCGGCGAGGTCGTGAACTGGCCCGCGCAGCGCAAGTTCCTGTCGCTGGGCGGCTCGCTGTACTCGCGGCTCGCGCTGGGCGCGAACGTGCGCGACATGACGGGCGGCTTCCGGGCGTTCCGCGCGGACACCCTGCGCAAGCTGAACCTCGCCTCGGTCGCGTCGGCCGGCTACTGCTTCCAGATCGACCTGCTGTGGCGGACGATCGAGCTGGGCTTCCGGGTCCGCGAGGTGCCGATCACGTTCCTCGAGCGCGAGTTCGGCGAGTCGAAGATGAGCGGCAACATCGTGCGCGAGGCCCTCATCCGCGTGACGAAGTGGGGCCTGCGGCGCCGCGGCAACCAGGTCAAGGCGCTGCTCACCGGCAAGAAGAAGTAAGCGCGGTTGACTTGTCCGGCGGTTGCGAGCGCGACCGCCGGACAGCACTGTTGCACGCATGGGCCTCGCGGACCGGATGATCCGCCTGCTCTGGGCGGTCGGCGGTGAGGACGTCGCGTCCAGGGTCCTGAGAGCGCACTGGCGGCTGCTGCCGTCCGACGACCCGCTGGGCCGGGCGCTGCGGTCACGCCTGGTGGAGGCGCTGCGCGCCGAGCTGCCCGGTCACGACGCCCAGATCCGCGAGGCCGTCCTGGTCGACGAACTGACGCTGCTGGGTCCCGGCCGGGAGAAGCCGAGCCGGGCCGCGGTGCTGGGGATCGTGCGTGCTTTGCCCCGGTCCTGAACGGGTACCACCCGGGGCATGACGCTGGTATCGGAACGGCACCCCGTCCGCGCTCTCGGGCTGTTCGCGGGGGCGGTGCTGGTCACCGCCGTGGTGGGCTCGCTGTTCTCCGTGTCGGCCGGATCGACGTACATGGCCCTGGAGCAGCCCTCCTGGGCGCCGCCCGCGTGGCTGTTCGGCCCGGTGTGGACGACGCTGTACGTGATGATCGCCGTCTCCGGCTGGCTGGCGTGGCGGGCCGGGGCCACGCGTCGTGAGCTGGCGTTGTTCGGCGGGCAGCTCGTCCTGAACGCGCTGTGGACGCCGTTGTTCTTCGGGCTCGGCTGGTTCTGGGTGGCGTTCGCCGAGATCGTGGTGCTGTGGCTCGCGGTCGCCGCCGTGCTCGTGGCGTTCTGGCGGCGCAGCACCGTCGCCGGGGTGCTGCTCGTGCCCTACCTGGCGTGGGTGAGCTTCGCGGGCGCGCTGAACCTGTCCATCGCGCTGCTCAATTGACCGGTGAGTCGCTGCGGGCGCGTTCCACCGCCGTCGTGATCACGCCGAGCAGGATCATCCCGGCGCCGAGGCCCAGGTGCAGCCAGTTGTCGGCGGTGTTGACCGGCAGGACGTTCGAGTCGCCGTGTTCGCCGATCGCCGAGCCGTAGACCCACAGCAGCACGTAGAGGCCGCCGCCCGCCACCAGGAACATGCGGGCGAACTGGGGCGTCTTCGCGGCGAGCAGGCCGAGCACGCCGAACAGCAGGTGCACGAGGTTGTGCAGGACGGACACGGCGAAGAGGCCGAACAGGAGGGCTCCCGAGTGACCGGCGAAGCGCAGCTCGTCGTAGTGCGTGGTGATGCCGGGCACGAACCCGAGCACACCGACGAGCAGGAAGGCCGCGCCGATCACCGAGGACGCCGTTTGAACTGGTCGCATGCGGCTGGCTACCCGGCGACGGCCGGAATGAACTCCCGCAGCACCTCCATTCCGGTCATCGCGGGCGCGCCGGCCGGCTCCGGGCCGAGCACGCGGGCGAGAACCGGCCCCAGGACGTCGCGGAAGAACCGGTCGGCGTGGTCCTTCGACTCCCAGACGGCGATGACCCGGAACTCGTCGCCGTCCTGGCAGGCGTAGCGGGCGCGCAGGCCGTCCGGAACGGCCGCGCCCATCACCTGGTCGAGCTTGTCGAGAGAGCGGATGGGCGGGGTCGCGATGGTGAGCCACATGGTGTCCTCCTCGGTCGATGTGACCCCAACCTAGGAAGTTCGCGCTGGTCAGCCATCCGCCGGACTACTCGGTGCGGTACTCATCCACGCCGCGATCTGGCTGCGCGTGCGGAAGCCGAGCTTGGTGAGGATGTGCTGGACGTGGTTCTGGGCGGTCCGCTCGGAGATCACCAGCCTTCGCGCGATCTGGCGGTTGGTCAGGCCCGCGGTCACCAGCTCCGCGACCTCGTGCTCGCGGCTGCTCAGCTCGGTCGTGGCGAACGCCGTCATGCCCAGCGCGCGGATCGTGCGGTCGGCGGCGCGCTGCACGGCGTCGGCGTCGCGTCCCAGTGCGCGCAGGGCGGCCGCGAGGTGCCAGCGGGCCTCGGCGGCGAAGGCCGGCGCGCCCGCCCGTGACGCCTCGTCGGCCGCGGCGGTCAGGTCGGCGACGGCCTGCTCGTGCTCACCGAGCGCCAGGTGGCCGCGGCCCAGCGCCAGCGTCACCGGGCCCATGTACGCGACGCCGTTTCCGGCCGCGTGCTCACCGCGGAACCCCGCGAGCCGGGGCAGGACCTGCCGCAGGTCGTCGGTCAGACCCAGTCCGGACGTCACGAGCACGGCGTCGACCAGACCGGGCAGCACGAAGAACGCGGGCAGGTCCCACTCGGCGACCGGGCCGCAGCGGCGGTAGAACTCCAGCGCCTCGTCGCGGAAACCCGCGCGCAGCAACAGGAACGCCCGCGTGAGCTTCGACATCAACCGGAACCGCGGCGGCGGGTCGTGGAAGTGGCGGGCCAGCGCGAGGCCGTCCTCCGAGACGTCGAGGTGGCACGAAAGCCCGCACTGCAGGGCGAAGTAGGCGCCCGACGCGGGTTCGCGCTCGATGACGCGCATCCGGTCGTAAGCGCGGCGGCCCGTCTCCCTCGCCTCCGCGAACCGGCCCTGCGCCTGGGCGATGCAGGCCGTCACGACGTCGAGGTGCCACAGCGGGACCTGGCCGCCCACGCGCTCGCAGGCCCGTTCGAGTGCGGGCAGTTCCTCCTGCGCCGCGGCGAGCTCGCCGCTCTCGACCAACGCGTGGACGCGCCACAGCGAGCCCCACATCGCTCCGCGCGGGCTGTGCGTGCGGTGGGCGAGCGCGATCATCTCGGTGGCGAGCCCGAGGCGTTCGGCCCGGCCGGCCGGACCGGGACACGCCTCCTGCCTGGCGTGCAACGCCTCGGCGAGCGCCCTGTCGTCACCCCTGGCCAGCGCGAGCGCCTCGCGGCTCAGCCGGTCGAGCCGGTGCTGCTCGCCGCGGTAGAACGCCAGGTGGCTGCGCTGGGCCAGCAGGCGGGCGCGCGTCGCCGGGCGGACGTCGTGGCGGAGGGCGTTGTCGCACAACGGGGTCGCGACCGCGTTGACGCCCGCACCGGGTGCGGCCTCGAGCACCAGGGCCGCCTCGGCGACCTGTTCGGGATCCGTGGCGAGTTCGGCGGCGCGCTGGGCGGCCTGGACGCACGTGGCCAGGTCCCCGGCGAAGTAGGCCGCCCGGCCGAGCGCGACCTGGACCTCGTTGCTGTCGCCCAGTTCCGCGGCCGCGCGGTACAGGCGCACGCCTTCCTCGTAGGCGAGCCGGGTCACCGCGTCCCGCGCCGCGCGGATGGTCCACCCGCGCGCCTCTTCCGCCGCGCCGCAAGCGTGCCAATGCCGGGCGACGTCCGCGTAGCGCGTGCTGCCCGCCATGGCCTCCGCGATCCGGCGGTGCAGCACCCGGCGTTCGGCGGGGGAGAGCGAGGCCTCGACGGCGTCCCTGGTCAGCGCGTGCGTGAACCGGTGCCCGGTCGCGTCGATCAGCGTCGCCGCCTCGTCCAGGGCGCTGATCGGCAGGTCCGACGCCCTCGCGGCGAGGTCGAGGTCGAAGTCGCGGCCGATCAGCGCGGCGGTCTTGACCAGCTCGCGGGCGTCGGGGGAGAGCTTGGCGAGACGGGCGGCGACGATGTCGCGCACGCTGCGCGGTGGCCGGTCCGCACGCCAGGTGCCGTCCTCGAGAGCGCGGGCGATCTCCGTGACGAACAACGGGTTGCCGCCGGTCAGCTCGGTGATCGTGGCCGCGTGCTCCGCTCCGGCGAGCTCCGCGACCTCGTCGGCGGACAGCCCGTGCAGGTCGATCCGGTCGGCCGAGCGCATGAGGTCCGCGACCGCCGGGCACGGATCGCGGAACGTCGCGAACAGCAGCACGGTCCGCAGGTGCGTGGCCAGGTGGGCGAGCACGAGCAACGACGCCTCGTCCGCCCAGTGGACGTCCTCCAAGACGACCACCAGCCCGTCGCGGTCCAGCGCCGTCGTGACCGCGTCGAACACCCGGAACCGGTCCTGCGGCACCTCGGCGTCGTGCGCGAGCACGGCGTCGGGATCCGCGCCGGCCGCCTTCAGCACCTGCCGCCACGGCCAGAACGCGGGCGCCCCGGCGGTCTCGACGCAGTGCCCCCACACCACCTCCCGGCCGAGCGCGAGGGCGTGCCCGGCCAGCTCCTGGGCCAGCCGCGTCTTGCCGATGCCCGGCTCACCGCCGCAGAGCACCAGCCGTCCGGTCCCCGCCGCGAGCCACGACCGCACCGCGGCGAGCTCACGGCCGCGCCCCACGACCCTCACGTCCTGCATGTCGCTCCGGCGTGAAAAGACGTTTCCCGGGGATGCCGCAAACAAATGGTTGGCGCGCTGGACGAAGATCGGGGAAAGTGGTGCATGCCGCTGTAAGGCCAGGTCAGAGTGCTCGTTCGCGTGTGAAGAAATGTGTTCGAACAAGGGTGGAGAGGGGGCTGTGGAGCCCCGCCCGTCTGTAAAACGGGAGCTTTTGTGCAGAGTCGGTTCGACTCCGACCTCCACCACCGTTGCGCCACCGGGGTGAACCCCGGCAACGCACCCCCCGCCCCTCACGACTTACGGGTGGAGGAAGGGGGAGACATGTCCATCGACGTACAACAGCCCCGCCCGCTCGGCCTCGTCGGCGGCCAGGTGCACATCGCCGGCACCGCGGGCGGCGCGTTCGAGGCGCGGTTCCGGTACCGCGTGCACGAGGGGCACGATGAGGTGACCGGCGGGTTCAGCGCCGGGGACGGGGTCGGCGGCCACGGCCAGTTCCAGGTGCGGGTCGACGTGTCGGGGGCGTCGTTCGCGCTCGACCGGCTCTTCGTCGAGGTCTTCTGGGAGTCACCGGAGGACGGCGCCGAGCTCGACAAGGTGATCGTGCCGGTGGTGTACGGGCCGCGGATCGTGCCTGGGTACCGGGTCTACCAGGAGTACGTGGTCAAGGCCGGCGACACGCTGTGGTCGATCGCCACGCACTTCTACGGCTCCGGCAACCTCTACACGCGGCTGGTGCGGGCCAACCCGCACGTCATCACGGACCCCAACGTGATCAGCCCGGGGACCGTGATCAGGGTTCCGCAGTCCTGATGTGACCCTCTGGCAGGACCGGGAGTTCAGGAGGTTCTGGCTCGCCAGGGCGATCTCGAACGCCGGGTCCGCGCTGTCGGGCGTCGCGCTGCCCGTCCTGATGTACTCGCTCACCGGCAGCGCCGCGCACACGGCGGCGCTCGCGGCGCTGACCGCGGCCCCCTACCTGGTGTTCGGGCTGGTCGCGGGCGCGCTCGCCGACCGGGTGCACCGGCGCGCGGTCATGGTGGTCACGGACCTGGTCAGCGCCGGGCTGCTGGCCAGCGTGCCCGTCGCCTCCGCCTTCGGCGCGCTGACGCCGGTGCACCTGATGCTGGTGGCGGGCGGGGTGGCGAGCGTCGGTGTCTGGTTCGACGCGGCCGCGTTCGGGGCCCTGCCCGCGCTCGTCGGGAGCGAGAACCTCGTGCGCGCCAACAGCGCGGTCTGGAGCACGGCCACCGCTGTGCACATCGCGGCCCCGTCGGTCGCGGGGGTGTTGTTCGCGATCCACGGGCCCGCCGGGACGATGGCGCTCGACGCGGTGAGCTTCGCCGTGTCCGCGGCGCTCGTGCGGACGATCCTGCGGCCGATGACCACCTCGCGGCCGCCGCGCACGGTCCTCGGGGCCGACATCCGCGAAGGACTCGAGTTCCTGTGGAGAGAATCCACAGTCCGGCTCTTCCTCGGCCTGGGTCTCGGTCAGGCCGTCGCGGGCGGCGCCGTGTCCGGGCTCCTCGTCGTCTACGCCTTCCGCGGGTTCGACGTCCCGCAGGACGATCCGCGCGTCGGCGTGCTGTTCAGCGCGCTGGCCGCCGGGTCGTTCGCCGCCACCGCCCTCATGCCCGCGATCAGCGACGCCTGCGAGCCCCGCCGCGTCACCGCGACCGGGCTCACCGCCGGCGTGGGCGTGCTGGGCCTGCTGGTGGGGGCGCAGGCGTGGTGGCTCGCCGTGCTCGGCGTCGCCCTGTGGGGCCTGACCTCGACGGTCGTCGTCGTCAACGGCATCACGGTGCGTCAGTTGATCACCCCTGATCATCTTCAGGGGAGGGTCGGCCTGGTCGGGCGCATGATGACGTTCGGGGTGGGGCAACCGGCCGGCGCGCTGGCAGGGGGCGTGCTGGCCGACGCGCTGTCGGTCCGTTCCGCTCTGGTGACCGCGGCATTACCGCTCGCTGTCGCCGCTGTGATCGGATGGTCACAGGTGGGCAGCGAGAGCGGTGGTGAGTTGGGACACGGGCTCAAGTGAGGCTGTGCCGAGGACCTGGTGCCTTGTTGGTTTCATACAAAGCACGCTGCTCAACTCGTTCCGATCTAGCGGTTTTGCTACCGGGTAGTAGACGAGAGTGTGTACATCGATTGAGCGGCGTGTGCCGCTGAGGTCGTAATGTCCGCGAGGAGCCAAGTCGTTGTTCAGTCGTGTAGCGATCGTCAACCGCGGGGAAGCCGCAATGCGGCTGATCCACGCCGTCCGTGAGCTCGCCGCCGAGTCAGGGGAACGGATCGAGACCGTTGCCCTGTACACCGATGTCGACAAGTCGGCGCCCTTCGTCAGGGAGGCCGACCTCGCCTACAACCTCGGCCTGGCGGCGGACCGTCCGTACCTGAACCTGCAGGTGCTGGAGACCGCCCTCGTCGAGACGAAGGCCGACGCCGCGTGGGTCGGCTGGGGCTTCGTCGCCGAGATCCCCGAGTTCGCCGAGCTGTGCGAGAAGGTCGGCGTCACGTTCGTCGGCCCGTCCGCCGAGGCCATGCGCAAGCTCGGGGACAAGATCGGCTCGAAGCTGATCGCCGAGGAGGTCGGCGTCCCCGTCGCGCCGTGGTCGCGCGGTGCCGTCGAGAACCTCGAGCACGCCCTGAAGGTGGCCGAGGAGGTCACCTACCCGTTGATGCTCAAGGCGACCGCCGGTGGTGGCGGCCGGGGCATCCGCAAGATCACCTCTCCTGCCGAGATGGAGGAGAACTTCGAGCGCACCAGCCTGGAGGCCGCGCGCGCTTTCGGCTCCGGCGTGATGTTCCTGGAGCGCCTCGTCACCGGCGCCCGGCACGTCGAGGTGCAGGTCATCGCCGACGGCCAGGGCACGGCGTGGGCGCTCGGCGTCCGCGACTGCTCGGTGCAGCGGCGCAACCAGAAGATCATCGAGGAGTCGGCCTCCTGCGTGCTGGAGCAGCACCAGGTCGACGAGCTGAAGGCCTCGGCCGAGCGCCTCGCGAACGCGGTGGGCTACCGCGGCGCGTGCACCGTCGAGTTCCTCTACCACCCCGGTGAGAAGCTCTTCGCGTTCCTCGAGGTCAACACCCGCCTGCAGGTCGAGCACCCGATCACCGAGATCACCACGGGCTTCGACCTGGTCAAGGCGCAGCTGCACGTGGCGGGCGGCGGCAGGCTCGAGGGCGAGAAGCCGGTCGAGCAGGGCCACGCCGTCGAGGCGCGCCTGAACGCCGAGGACCCGGACCGCGACTTCGCGCCGTGCCCCGGCACGATCGTTCGTCTGGAACTCCCGGCAGGCCCCGGCATCCGCGTCGACACCGGTGTGGCCGAGGGCTCGCAGATCCCCGCGGACTTCGACTCGATGATCGCGAAGATCATCGCCTACGGCCGCAACCGCGACGAGGCGCTCGGCAAGCTGCGCCGCGCGATGGCCGAGACGACCGTCATCATCGAGGGCGGCACGACCAACAAGAGCTTCGTGCTCGACCTGCTCGACGAGCCCGCCGTGATCGACGGCTCGGCCGACACCTCGTGGATCGACCGCGTCCGCGCCGACGGCGGCCTGATCTCGCACCGCCACTCCGCGATCGCGCTCGCCGCGGCGGCCATCGAGGTCTACGAGGACGAGGAGCAGATCAACCGCGCCGAGCTGCTGGCGTCGTCGCGGGGCGGTCAGCCGCGCACGAACCACGAGGGCGCGGCCAAGCTGGAGTTCGTGCTGCGCGGCCAGCCGTACGTCGTCAACGTCGCGCGCGTCGGTGCCGCGAAGTACCGCGTCGGCGTGGCCGCCGCGGACTCCGAGACCGTGCTGACCGGGGACGTCGACGTCGAGCGGTTCGACCACCACGTCGGCCAGATCACCGTCAACGGCACGCGGTTCCGCGTCGTCACCGGCACGCACGGCCCGGTCCACCAGGTCGAGGTCGACGGCGTCACGCACCGCGTCACCCGGGACGAGGGCGGTGTGCTGCGCTCGCCGATGCCCGCGCTGGTCGTCGCGACGCCGCTCGCGGTCGGTGCCGAGGTCGAGGCCGGCGCACCGGTGCTCGTGCTGGAAGCGATGAAGATGGAGACGGTGCTGCGCGCGCCGTTCCGCGCCCGGCTCAAGGAGCTCAACGTCGTCGTCGGCACCCAGGTGCCCGCCGGTGGCGCGCTGCTCAAGCTGGAGGAGGTCGAGGACGAGACCGGTGCCGCCGAGGTGGCGAAGTCCGAGTCGTCGGTCGAGCTGGAGCTGCCCGAACCGCCCGCGGACGTCCGGCCGGAGGAGCTCGCCGCCCGCGGTCTCGAGGACCTGCGCGCGTTGCTGCTGGGCTTCGACACCACCGCGCTGGAGACCGCGCGCGTGCTGTCGAACTACATGAGCGCGCGGCTCGAGCTGCAGGAGCGGCCGCTGGTCGCGGAGGCCGAGCTGCTCGGCATCTTCGCCGACCTGAGCGACCTCTCGCGCAACCGCCCGGCCGGTGAGGAGACCAAGCCGGAGAACCACATCCACTCCCCGCGCGAGCACTTCCACACGTACCTGAAGACGCTCGACGCGGACCGCGCGGCGCTGCCGGAGAGCTTCCGCGCCCGGCTCGCGAACGTGATCGGCCACTACGGCATCACCGAGCTCGACCGCACGCCGGAGCTGGAGCAGGCCGTCTTCCGGATCTTCGTGGCGCTGCGCCGCGGCGTGTTCGACGCGGCCGTGGCGACGGCCCTGCTGCGCCAGTGGGTGCAGGAGGCGCCACCGGTCGAGTCCGAGCGCGTGCGCGTCGGCCTGGTGCTGGAGCACATCATCGCCGCGACGCAGGTCCGCTACCCGCAGGTGGCCGACCTCGCCCGCAGCGTCGTGTTCACCTGGTTCGCGCAGCCGCTGCTGCGCCGCACCCGCGCCCGCGTGCACACCGAGGTCCGCAGGCACCTGATCCACCTCGACGCGAACCCGCGCGCGGCGGACCGCGAGGAGCGGATCGTCGCGATGGTGGCGTCGGCGGAACCGCTGGTGCGCCTGCTCGGGCAGCGCATCGGCAAGCCCGGCGCGGACAACACCCCGTTGCTGGAGGTGCTGGCCCGCCGCTACTACACCAAGAAGGCGCTGGAGAACCCGCGCGTGAGCGGCGCGTTCTTCCTCGCGGAGAACGAGCCGGAGCAGACGCGTCTCGTCTCGACCGCGGTGGAGTTCCCGTCTCTGACCGACGCGATCGGGGACGTCGTCAAGCACGCCGAGGGCAGCGCCGTCGTCGCGGACCTCTACGTCAACTGGGCCGACGGCCCGACCGACCAGGACGAGATGGCCGCCGGTCTCGGCGCCGCCCTCGCCGCGCACCAGCTGCCGCCGACGATCACCCGCATCACCACCACGGTGGCGGGCCGTCGCGGCGAGTCGATGCACCACCACTTCACGTTCCGCCCGTCGTCCGGCGGGTTCGCGGAGGAGAGGCTGGTGCGCGGGCTCCACCCGCGCATCGCCGAACGCATGCAGCTCGAGCGGCTGCGCGAGTTCGACCTCACGCGTCTGTCCTCTGTGGACGAGGACGTGTACCTGTTCCGCGCCGTGGCCAAGGCGAACAAGTCCGACGAGCGGCTCGTCGCCCTGGGCCAGGTCCGCGACCTGACGCCGTTGCGCGACGACGAGGGCAGGATCGTGGCCCTGCCCGCCGCCGAGGACGTCCTCGCGACCTGCCTCGACGGCATCCGCCGGGCCCGCGCGCAGTCCGGTGGCCGCACCCGACTCGCGACCAACCGCGTGGTGCTCTACGCGTGGCCGCCGACCGAGCTCGGCTCGAAGGACCTGGACGCGATCGCCCAGCGCGTGCTGCCCACGACGGCCGGGCTGGACTTGGAGGAGGTCCTGTTCCTGGCGCGCCGCCGCGACCCGGTCACCGGCGAGCTGTCCGACATCGGCGTGCGGATCGCGAACGACGCGGGCTCGGGCGTGCGGTTCTCGTTCGTGCAGCCGCCGACCGAGCCGATCCAGCCGCTCGACGACTACCGCCAGAACGTCCTGCGCGCCCAGTCGCGCGGCACGATCTACCCGTACGAGCTGGTCGACATGCTCGTCGGCGACGGCGGTTCGTTCGTGGAGCACGACCTCGTCGACGGCGCCCTGGTGCCGGTCGACCGCCCGCGCGGCGGCAACAAGGCGGGCATCGTCGTCGGTGTGGTGACCACCCCGACCCCGGCGTACCCCGAGGGCATGAAGCGCGTGGTGCTGCTGGGCGACCCGACCAAGTCGCTGGGCGCCCTGGCCGAGCCCGAGTGCTCGCGGGTGATCCACGCGATCGACCTGGCCGAGTCGTTGTCCGTGCCGCTGGAGTGGTTCTCGCTCTCGTCCGGCGCGAAGATCTCGATGAGCTCCGGTGTCGAGAACATGGACTGGGTCGCGGCCGCTCTGAAGCGGATCGTCGAGTTCACCCAGGACGGTGGCGAGATCAACGTCGTCGTCAACGGCATCAACGTCGGCGCCCAGCCGTACTGGAACGCCGAGGCCACGATGCTCATGCACACCAAGGGCATCCTGGTCATGACGCCGGACTCGGCGATGGTGCTGACCGGCAAGCAGGCCCTGGACTTCTCCGGCGGCGTGTCGGCCGAGGACAACTACGGCATCGGCGGCTACGACCGCGTCATGGGCCCGAACGGCCAGGCGCAGTACTGGGCGCCGGACCTGCGCTCGGCGTTCGACGTCCTGCTGGCGCACTACGAGCACAGCTACATCGCACCGGGCGAGTCCGGCCCGCGTCGAGTTGCTTCGAGCGACCCGGTTTCCCGTGACGTGTCGGTCTTCCCGCACGTGGTCGGCGACAGCCCGTTCACCACGGTCGGCGAGATCTTCTCCGTCGAGGCGAACCCGGACCGCAAGAAGCCGTTCGACATCCGCACGGTCATGCGGGCGTTGAGCGACCAGGACCACGAGGTGCTGGAGCGCTGGGCGGGCATGGCCGACGCCGACACGGCCGTCGTCCAGGACGTCCACCTCGGCGGCATCCCGGTGACCCTGCTGGGCATCGAGTCGCGCGGCGTCGCCCGCACCGGCTTCCCGCCCACCGACGGCCCGGACACCTACACCGCCGGCACGCTGTTCCCGAAGTCGTCGAAGAAGGCGGCCCGCGCCATCAACGCGGCCTCGGGCAACAGGCCGCTCGTGGTGCTGGCGAACCTGTCCGGCTTCGACGGCTCGCCGGAGTCGATGCGGGAGCTGCAGCTCGAGTACGGCGCGGAGATCGGGCGGGCGATCGTCAACTTCCGCGGGCCGATCGTCTTCACGGTGATCTCCCGCTACCACGGCGGCGCGTTCGTGGTCTTCTCGAAGGCGCTGAACCCGTCGATGACGGTGCTGGCCGTCGAGGGCTCCTTCGCCTCGGTCATCGGTGGCGCGCCTGCCGCGGCCGTGGTGTTCGCTCGTGAGGTTGACGGGCGTACGGCCAACGACCCGCGCGTGAAGAAGCTGGAGTCCGCGGTGGCGGAGGCTTCCGGGGCCGAGCGGGCGGCGTTGACCGCTGAGCTGGCCTCCACGCGTCAGTCGGTGCGGACGGAGAAGCTGAACGAGATGGCGGCCGAGTTCGACCGGGTGCACAGCGTGCAGCGGGCCGTTGAGGTCGGGGCGGTCGACGCGATCATCTCGGCGGCGGAGCTGCGGCCGGCGATCATCCGGGCGATCGAGGCGGGTCTGAAGAAGTAGGTTGGTGGGGTCTGGCCCGGTCATCCCGTTGGGGTGGCCGGGCCTTTCCTTCGGGCCGTGTCGAGCCGGGTTGTTTCATCGTCGCTTCGCGACGATCGCGATTGGGGCTCTCAGCCGTCGGTGCGCATCCGGGCGTGCACGTGCATGTCGTGCCACCCGTCCGCGTGCCGCGCGCTGCCGCGCAGCGTCCCCTCGACGGCGAACCCGAGCTTGGTGGCGACCCGGCACGACGCGATGTTCGCCGTCGAATGTTGCAACACCAGTCGATGCAGGCCGAAGTCGAAGGCCCACCGCGTCAACGCCTGCGTCGCGCGCACGGCGACACCTGCGCCCCGCGCGTCGGGCAGCACCCAGTACGACACGCCCGCCGTCGCCTCGAACAGCGAGACGCCGCGCAGTCCCACCTGACCGATCGGCCTGTCGCCGTCGACGATCACCCAGCTGGCGTCCTTCTCGTCGTGCCAGCACGTGGCCCAGGTCGCGATCCACTCGCGTGCCTCGTCGAGCGTGTCCATGCGCCGCACGTGCCACCGCTGGACGGCGGGGCAGGCGAAGGCGGCTCGCACGGTCTCGGCGTCTTCCTCCCGCCACGGCCGCAACGCCAGGTGGTCGTCGACGACGAGGTGCGGTTGGTCGGTTGCGCGCAACGAACCTGCTGGCAGGGCGGGACTCACGAGGTAGGGCACGCGGATCACTCGTTCGACACGCCGAACGGCACGTGCACGCACGGCACCGTCGGGACCAGGTGTCCCCGCTGGTCGTCGAAGAAGATGTGCGGCCGCAGCACGTCCAGGATCGGCGCCTTCCTCAACCCTCCCAGGAAGAACGCGTCGTTCACCGTCAGCCCCCACGCCTTCAGGCTGTTGATCGCCCGCTCGTGCGCGGGCGCCGAGCGGGCCGTCACCACCGACACCCGCACCCGGTCCTCGGCGACCCGCTGGATCCGGTTGACGCCCGCGAGGAAGTTCCGCAGCGGACCGGGGTCCAGGGGTGTGACGACGTTCGTGGCCTCGTGTTGCTGGAACCGGTCGAGGCCGCCGGTCTGGTAGATCCGCTCGGACGCGTCGTCGGCCAGCACGCCGTCGAAGTCGAACGCGATGCGCAGCGCCGGGTCGTCGTCGTCCTGGAACGACGACTGGAGCACCTGGCCCGCGGGCATGCCGGCCAGCGTGGCCTTGCGGACGTCCTCCTCGTTGGCGGACAGGAAGAGCGACATGTTCAGGGCCGGCATGAACTCGTGCGGGGCGCGGCCCTCGGTGAAGATCGCGCGCGTGATCGTCAGGCCGTGGTGGGCCGCCGACCGCAGGATGCGCAGGCCCGTGTCGGGGGAGTTGCGCGAGAGGACGATGACCTCGACCAGTGGGTCCAGCGCGTTGAGCCGCAACAGCCGGCGGAGGAACGGGAACGCGACGCCCGGTGCGAACGGCTCGGCCAGGTGTGCTTCCTGGTAGGCGCGGTAGGCGGCCTCGCCCTCGGTGGAGAAGACGGCGTCGGACGCGCTCAGGTCGAACAGGGCGCTCGACGCGACGCCTACGACCAGCAGGTTCTCCAGGCTGGGGGCCACGTCGGTGATCGTAGCCGCCGGTTCTGGTACGGTCGTACCAATGTACTGGTTCGTGCTGGTGGCCTCCGGGGTGCTGGAGGCGGTGTGGGCCACGGCGCTCGCGGCCTCGAAGGGGTTCCGCCGGCCGTGGCCGGTGGTGGTGTTCGCGGTGTCGATGACGCTGAGCGTCGTCGGGCTCGCGTGGGCGATGCGGGAGATCCCGGTCGGCACGGCGTACGCGGTGTGGGTCGGCGTGGGCGCCGTGCTCACGGTGCTCGTCGCGGTGCTGCGCGGTGAGGAGAAGCTCGGGGTGGCGCGCGCGTTGCTGCTGGTCGCGTTGATCGGCTGCGTCGCGGGCCTGAAGGTGGTGAGCTGATGTACTGGGCCGTGTTGCTGGCGAGCGCCGTGCTCGAGGCGGTCTGGGCGACGGCACTGTCCCAAGGGGCCTACGTGCTCTTCGTGGTCGCCGCCGCGCTGAGCATGGCCGGGCTCTCCTTCGGCATGAAGAGGATTCCGGTCGGGACCGCGTACGCCGTGTGGGTCGGCATCGGCGCGGCCCTGACGGTGACGTGGGCGATGATCACCGGCGAGGAACCGGTCTCCGCGTGGAAGATCGTGTTCCTCACCGGGATCATCGCCTGCGTCATCGGCCTGAAGTTCCTGAAATCAGGCGTTGATGGTCCACCGCTGGTTGGCGGTTCCGGCGCAGTCCCAGAGCTGGAGCCTGGTCCCGTCGGCGGAGCTGTTGCCGGTGGCGTCGAGACACCTTCCTGACGCCGCGTTGCGCAGCTGACCGTTGGACTCGAGCGTCCACTGCTGGTTGCCCGCACCCGTGCAGTCCCACAGCTGCGTCACGGCGCCATTGGCGGTGCCGGACGCGTCGAGGCACTTGCCCAAGGCGCGCAACGTGCTGCCGTTGCGGGTCCACTGCTGCGCGTTGGTGCCGTTGCAGGTGTAGAGCTGCACCGCGCTGCCGTTGGCGGAGTTCGCCGCGGCCACGTCCACGCACTTGCCGCCGAAACCGGTGATCGTGCCGCCGGTGGGAGGCTGGGGGTTGCCGCCGGACGCGGTCTCCCAGATGGCGTTGAGTAGGCTGGTGCTGCCGGTCGTGTCCTGGGAGAGCTCCCAGTTCATGATGCCGCCCGCGTTGGCCAGCGCCCACTGCGTCTTGCGGCGGATCGTCGGCAGACCGTTGTACTGGTTGCCGTTGTAACTGTCGCGGTTGGCGTTGGCCGGGTCCTGCGCGACGAGGTCGCGGTAGGAGACGTAGGTCGGGCGGCTGTAGAACGGCACGCCCAGCACGGCCTTGCTCGCCGGGAGACCGCGGCCCTTCCAGAAGTTGACCGACGCGATCGACCAGTCGTAGTTCGCGTGCGGGCTGCCGCCGTCGTAGGCCATGATGTTCAGCCAGTCGACGATGCCGAACACCGCGGGCTGCACGCCGTTCGCCGTGCCGCCCTCACTCACGACCGCGGCCGTGAGCAGCTTGCCGCGGCTGTGCAGCTCGTTGCCGAGCTGCTGCATCATCGCGGTGTAGTTGTTCGCCGAGGTGCCCGGATCCGGGTACTCCCAGTCCATGTCGACGCCGTCGAGGTTGTACTGGTTGACGAGGTTGACCAGGCTGTTGACGAACGTGGTGCGCGAGCTCGCGTTGCCCGCCAGCTGTTCGAACGCGGAGTCGTTGCCGTCGTTCCAGCCGCCGACCGCGATCGAGACCTTGACGCCCGCCGCGTGACCGCGGCTCACCAGCGTCTGCAGCTTGCCCGGGTCCGGCACGCCCTGGAGCGTGCCGTTGCCGTTCGGCAGCACGAACGAGTAGTTGATGTGCGTGAGCTTGTTGTAGGGGAGGGAGTTCACGTCGCCGGACCACGACGGCATGTAGCCGACGCTCTTGAACCCGGCGGGGTAGGCGGCCTGCGCGGCAGGCGCCATGACTGTCAGTGTCGCCGCGGCGGCGGCCAGCGCGAGGCCGGCGGCACCGAGGCGTGAGCGGAATGAACGCATTGCAGGGGAGGCCTTCCACTTCGTCGAGCGCCCATGGCGACGTTAGTGGTCTAGACCGGTTGCGGCCAGATCGGCCCGGTACCGGAACTGGTTCCGGTCTACCTGCGGAAACGTCACCGCAGGTAGGAGGCCCCGTTCACATCCATGACCGTGCCGCTGGCCCAGAGAGCGCTTTCCGAGGCGAGCCAGGCGACCGCCGCGGCCACCTCCCGCGGCTCGCCGACGCGCCCGAACGGGCTCTGCGCCCGGATCGCCTCACCGGCCGGGCTCGCCAGCAGCTCGGTGACCATGTCGGTCCGCACGAACCCCGGCGCGACGGCCGCGACCGCGATGCCCTGCGGCGCCAGCGACTGCGCGAGCGACTGCGTCATCGCGTGCAGGCCCGCCTTGGCCGCGCCGTACGCGGGGGCGTCCGGCTCACCCCGGAAAGCGCCCCGCGAGCCGACGTTGATGACGCGGCCGCCCTCGCCCATGTGCCGGACCGCGTGCCACGTGAGATCGGCCGGTCCGTACAGGTTGAGCTCGATCGTGCGGCGCCACGCCTGCTGCCACTCCTCGAACCCGGTCGTGGAGATGTTGTGGTGGAAGTAGATGCCCGCGTTGTTCACCAGCACGTCGAGACCACCGAGCTTCTCGACGGTCTCGCTCACGACCTGCTCGGCCTGGTTCGCGCCCAGGTCGCCCTGGACGGTCACGTGGCCCTCGCCGGGGAGGCCCTCGGCCACCTGCCGTGCCTCGTCCGCGCCGGAGCGGTAGTGGACGGCGACCTGGTGGCCGCTCTCCGCGAGTGCGTGGGCGATGGCGGCGCCGATGCCGCGGGAGGCTCCGGTGACGAGTGCGCGTCGAGTCATGGGGTCGATCATGCCTGACTGTTGATCAGCCACTTCCCGTTCTGCTGCACGAACGTGTAGGTGTGCGTCTCGGTCGTGGCGACCGCTGCACCCTGCATGTACTGCAGCGTCACGGTCACGGCGTTGTCGCCCTGCGGGACGAAGTTCGACAGCTGTACCGCGGTGTAGTCGCGCCAGAACGTCTGGTAGGCCTGGAAACTCGGTGCACGCACGGCCTTGAACTGATCCGTGAGCGAGGCGTAACCGGCCTCCAGGTTGCCGGGAATGAGCGCGTAGTAGGCGGTGATCGCCTCCTGGGCGTTCTTCGGACCCGCGGGAGGCTCCGGCGCCTGGCTGGGTGTGCTCGCGGGCGGCGTCGTCTCGGAGTTCGACGGGGGTGTCGTCTGGCTGTCCGTCGGCTGCTGCGGCTGGGACTGGCTCGTCGTCGGCTGGCTGGACGAGGTGCCCGGGCTGGACGAACCACCGGGCGGCGTCTGGGCGTTCTTCTGGTCGCCCTTGGGCCACAACAGGAACGAGCCCACGCCCACGGCGATCACGAGCAGCACGATCGCGATGGGGACCAGCGGGAACTTGCGGCGGTTCTCGCCGGGCTCCGCAGGAGGCGGGGGCGGCGTGTCGGCCGGGAGCGGGAGGACCGGGGTGGGGTTCACCACCGGTGCCTGCTCGACCGGTGCCTGCTCGACCAGTGCGACCGGCTCCTGCTCCGCGGTCGACGCCTCCGCCGCGACCGGCACGGGCTCGGGTTGCGCGACGGGCTCCGCCACCGGTTCCGCGACGGGCTCCGGGGTCTCCTCGGGCGTGGCCTCGGGCTTCGCGGGCGGCGCGGTCAGTCCGGCGGCCTCGGCCGCCGCCGCGCCCGCGACCAGGCCTGCCGCGGCGGCCGCGGCCTCCTGCTTCGCCTTCTCCTGCGGCTGCGCCTCGACCGGGAGCTGCACGGTCGCCGGGATGACGACCGTCGCCTCGGACGCCTGTGGCGTCTCGTTGACGACGGCGGCCAGCAGGTGCACGGCCTCCTGCATGGTCGGGCGGCGCTCGGGCTCGGTCGCGAGCAGCCGGAACAGCACGGGGGACAGCAGGGGGCCGGCGTTGGCCGGGGGCATGATCGAACCGCCGGCGACGCGGTGCAGCATCGCGAGGTGGTTGTCCGCGGTGCCGAACGGCGGGCCGCCCTCGACGGCGTTGTAGAGCGTGGCGCCGAGCGAGAAGACGTCGGAGGGCAGACCGGCGTCCTCGCCGCGGGCGACCTCGGGCGAGAAGAAGGCGGGGGTGCCGACCGTGCCGGTCGCGGTGGCGGTGCCGTCGTCGGTGGCGCGGGAGATGCCGAAGTCGGTGATCTTGACTTCCTGGTCGCCGATCAGGACGTTGCCGGGCTTCACGTCGCGGTGCTGGATGCCGTGGCGGTGCGCGGCGGCCAGTGCGGCGGCGGTGTAGCACCCGATGCGGGCGACCTCGCGCGGCGGCAGCGTGCCCTGCTCGGCGATGACGGCGGCGAGGCTGCGGGAGGGCAGGTACTCCATGATCAGCCAGGGGCGGCCGTCCTCCTCCACCACGTCGTAGACGCGGATGGCGTTGGGGTGCTCCAGGCGGGCGGCGAGGCGGGCCTCGCGCATGGCCCTGGCCTTCGCGCGGTCCACCCTGGCGTCGTCGAGGCCGTCGAGCGCGAGCAGTTCCTTGGCGGCGACCACGCGGTGTAGTTGCTCGTCATAGGCCTGCCAGACGACTCCCATCGCCCCTTGGCCGACCTTCTGCTTCAACTGGTAGCGGCTGCCGATGAGCCTGCTGCTCTCCTCCACGCGGGTGCTCCCGTCCCCTCTGATCACTCACAAGTGTGACGGTTGCCGCGTTCGTCGTTGACTGTAACCCCTACTGGGGGTACATATGGGGTTATGCCAAAAATCAATGTATATCTGCCCGATGAACTCGCGGAGACCGTGAAGGACATGAACATTCCGGTCTCGGCGATCTGCCAGCGGGCGCTCGAGGGCTCGGTGAAGCGGATCGCCGCGATCCGGGCACTCACGGTCGAAGACCTCGAACGCGACACCCTGCCGCAGTTCACCGCCCGAGCGTGGAACGCGCTGCAGATCGCCGCCGAACTCTCGCGGGGCGCCGGGCTCGGCACCGCGCACCTCCTGGCCGGCATCGTGGGGGAGGGGGGAAACCTGGCGCTGGACGTCCTGCGCGCGCTGGACGTCGACCCGCGCGGCCTGGCCACCTCCGTCCCGGACGGCGCCGGCCAGGGGTTCTCCGACGACGGAGCCGCCGCGCTGGAGCTCGCGGTCGTCGAAGCCATCGCGTTGGGACACAACTACATCGGCTGCGAGCACCTGCTGCTCGGCATCGTCGCCGAACCGGACGGACCCGGCGGCGCGGAGCTGCGGGAGCTGGGCGTGGAGGTCAAGGGCGCGCGCAGGGCGGTCCAGACGGCGCTCGCGGGCATCGTCCACCTCCAGAAGCAGCAGAAGGCCGCCCCCGACGCGGCGAAGGTGCTGGAGACGATCATGGCTCGGCTGACCCGCCTGGAGCGGCACGCGGGTATCGGCTGACGAGCTCCGCGCCGATCCGGGCCAGGTGCTCCTGCACCTCCGGCGACTCGACGGTGATCGAGCCGCCCCAGCCGGCGACGTTGCGGGCGATGTCGAGCGGCCGCGGTGCCGTCAGCTCCACCCTCGTGTGCTCGCCCTGCTCCCCGAGGACCGTGCAGTGGCGTCCGTGCTGGTGCCGGAAGACCTCGAGGAACCTGGTGGGCACGAGCACGGTCGCCGACGTCTCCGAGCGCTTCGCCTCGACGGCCGTGACGACCTCGTCCCAGGCGCCGGCGAGCTCGAAGCCGGCGGGCCGGGAGGCGGGTGTGCCGGTGAGGGAGACGCCGGCGATGCGATCGAGCCGGAACGTGCGCTGCCCGTCCGCGGTCCCGGCGATGAAGTACCACGTGCCGTCCTTGTCGACGAGCCCCCACGGGTCGACCTCGCGCCCCTTCGGCGCCTCACCCCGCTTCTGGTAGGTCAGCCGCACCCGCACCTGCTCGACCACGGCCCGTTGCAGCTGAGCCACCAGAGAGGGCCTGTCCTTGGTGTCCTCACCCCACGCGGCGGTGTCGACGACCGTCGCGTCCGCAGCGGCCTGCGCGTCCGCGCGGAAGGTCCTCGGCAGCGCTCGCACGAGCTTGCGCAGCGCCGACTTGATCTCCGGGGCGACCGCGGCCGCCGGTCCCGCGACCAGGAACAACGCCTGCGCCTCCGCCGAGGTGAGCCCGCTGAGGTCGGTGCGGGCGCCGCCGACGAGTGCCCACCCGCCGCCCCTGCCCGGCTGGGCGTACACGGGAACCCCCGCCGCGGACAGCGCCTCGAGGTCGCGGCGGGCGGTCGCGGTGGAGACCTCGAGCTCCACGGCCAGTTCCTTCGCGGTCATGCGCCCGCGGGCCTGCAGCAGGAGAAGGGTGGCGACGAGCCGGTCAGCGCGCATGTACCGAAGTCTCCGCCAAAAGTGCTCACTGGATGAGCACTTTGCGGCCGAAGCTCAACTCACACCGACCCGAACTTTTCTGGAGGCAGTGATGTTGCGAGGCATGTCGACCGTGTCCTACTTCGCCGACGACCTGGCCGAGGCCCGCGCCTGGTACACGCGGTTCCTCGGCGTCGAGGCGTACTTCGAGCGGAGCACCCCGGACGGCGTGCTCGCCTACGTCGAGTTCCGGCTCGGCGACTACCAGGCCGAACTGGGCATCGTCCAGCGCCGGTTCGAGGTGACCCCGTCCGACGGGCCGGCCGGGCAGGTCCTCTACTGGGCCGTGGACGACCTCGACGCGACGCTGGCGAGGCTGCTGGAGCTGGGGGCCAAGCCCCACGACGAGCCGCGGGTGCGGGGCGAGGGGTTCGTGACGGCGTCGGTGGTGGACCCGTTCGGCAACATCCTCGGCGTCATGACCAACGTCCACTACCTGGCCGTCGTGGAGCGGAACCGCCCTGTCCTGCCGGAATGACGAGGCTCGCGATCGCCGGCCGTCGAGGGCTGTCCGCCGCGGTGTCGGCGGAGGTCGACCGGATGGTCCGCGCGGTGGTGGCGGGTGGCGTGCGGGCGGCTCCTCCCGTGGCGGACGGTTCCCTCACCGGTGTGTCGTGCCTGGACGACGGTGCCGACGCCGTCTTCGCCCAGGCCGTGCTGGACGCGGGCGGCGTGCTCGTGGCCGTGCTGCCCGCCTCCGAGTACCGCGAGGCGTTGCACGAGGACTTCCGCCCCGTCTACGACCGAATGGGGTTCCGGTCACGGTCCTGTGGCCGGAGGTCGCCATCCGCTGAACACCGGGGTCACCACGACAGCTTCGCGACCAGCTCCGCCCGGCTGCGCACGCCGAACTTGGCGAAGAGCGACTTGAGGTGGTCCTGCACGGTGTAGGGCGAGATCTCGAGCCGGGCCGCGATCCCGGACGTCGGCCGGCCGGCGAGCACCTCGTGGCAGACGTCCTGCTCGCGGCTGCTCGCGCCGTGCGCCTCGAGCAGAAGTCCCAGCAGATCAGCGGCGGAGGCCCGGCTGATCGTCACGGCCGCCTCGCCGTCGCCGTCGCCGCCGAGGAGTTCGCTCGCCTCGAACAGGATCCAGCCGCCGCGGGCGTCGCGGACCCTCGCCCGGAACGAGCCGGTGCGTGCTCCCGCCGCGGCGGCGCGCAGCATCACCGTGAACCGGCCTGGCGCGACGTCCTCCAACTCGTCGCGCCATCGGGCGGCGGAGGCCGTCGACGCGCGGACCGTGCCGTCACGGGCCACCACGACGATGGCGGGCGCACCCGTCCCGCGGGCGGCGGTGCGCGACGCGAGGCGGGTCGCGGCGCCGAGAGCCGGGGCCACCGAGGTCATGAACTCCACTTCGCGCTCGCTGAACTCGCCGGTGCGCACCATTCCCGCGCCACCCCAGCAGGTGGCGCCGGCGCGGAAGAGCGACCGCAGTTCGTGACGCAGGCCGAGCGGCCGCCAGACCTCGTTGAGCCTCGCGCACCGCTTGTCCTCCAGCCGCGCCACGGTGTCGCCACGCCGGGCCAGCGACGCGAACGTGTGCGGTTCGCCGGGGGTGTACTCGCAGCTCGCGAGCACCGGTTCGTACTGCTGCGGGATGCGGTTGACGCCGCTGGTCATGGTGGCGAACACGCCGGAGACGGGGTCCATCGAGGCCCAGCAGGTGAGCTCGCACGGGACCAGCTGGTCGATCAGGGCGATGGCCGCCTGGTGCAGTTCGACGACGTCGAGCCCCGCGCTCGCCAGTGCCGTGACGTCGCGTCGCACGCCGAGCGCCCGACCCTCCCACATGGTTGGCAGTATGCGCCCGCGCGGGACGGTCCGGGATCCCAGTTTTCCGGGATGGAGCAGGTCGTCCGGGCCGTCGAGGCTTTCTCGCGTGCTGACCACCGCAGGCGAGGGCACCGTGCTGACCGTGCCCGACGCGACCATCACCGTCCGGATCCCGGGGAGCTCCACGGGAGGTGCCTACGAGCTGTTCGAGGTGGACGCGCCGCGGGGCGAGGCCGCGCCGCCGCACCGCACGCCGTGGCCCAAGGCCTACTACGTGGTGCACGGGCGCATGGCGGTGTTCCTCGACGGCGAGCTGTACGACCTGTCACCGGGTGACGCCATCACGATCCCGCCCGGCGCTGTGCACACGTTCACCGTGCACACGCCGTCGGTGCAGTTCCTGGCGTTCGCCGTCGGGGAGGCCATGGGGGCGTTCTTCCGGGACCTGTCCGCCGACGGCCTGGAGGCGTTGGCCCGGCACGGGGTGACGCAATGAGTGCCATCGCGCAGGTCGCCGTCGTCGTCGCCGCGCTGGTGCACGTGGTGGTGTGGATCTGCGAGGCGTTCCTGATCGGGCGGGTGCACCTGTCGATGTTCGGGCAGCCGGCCGACCACGTCCCGGCGATCCGGTTGTGGGCGTTCGGGGTGGGGTTCTACAACCTGTTCCTGGCGTGCGGCCTGGTCGCCGGGTTGGTCGCACTGCACGGCGGGCACGAACTGGTCGGCCGTACGCTCGTCTTCTACGTCTGCTGGTTCATGCTCGCGGGCAGCGTGGTGCTGGCCGTCGCCGACCAGCTGGCGCTGAGCCGCCCGCGCAACCAGGCGTGGGGAGGCGTTGTGGCGGAAGGACTTCCGCCGCTCGTCGTACTGGTGTTCGCTTGAGCTTTTTGGGGGAGTCGTTGAAGACGATCGAACTGCCCGACGGAGCCGTGATCACGGGCCGTGGCCTCCGCGACGGCAGGCTCGTGGACCCGCGGCCCGACTACGGGGTGTACCTGCAGCCCAGGCCGGTCGACGTGCCGTGGCCGCATGACTGGATCGACTGGCCGGACTTCCGCCTGCCGCGCGACCACGGCGCCGCCATCGCCCTGATCCGCTCGCTGCACGCCCGCGCGCTGTCCGGCGAGAAGGTCGAGGTCGCGTGCAGCGGCGGTGTCGGCAGGACCGGCACCGTGATCTCGTGCCTGGCCGTGCTGGCGGGCGTGCCGGCGGCCGAGGCCGTGGCGTGGACGCGCGCGCACTACCACCGCCGCGCCGTCGAGACACCATGGCAGAAGCGCTGGGTGCGGAACTTCCCGGCCTAGGAGTCGAGCTCGACGACGGTGCGCTTGTGCACCAGCTCGATGACGTCCGGCGGCATCGCGTCGCCGGCCGCGAGCAGCCGGGGCAGCAGCGCGGCCTCGGTGGTGATGGCGCGGAAGACCAGCTCGACGGTGACGTCGTGGCCGGGCCGGTGCACGACGGTGATCTCGTCACCCGGCCCGACCAGACCCGCTTCGAGCACGCGGAAGTAGGCGCCGGGCCGGGCTTCCCGGGTGAACCGCTTGACCCAGCCGCGCTGCCCGAGGAACTCGGCGAACGTGCGGCACGGGATGCGCGGCCCGGTGACCTCCAGCAGCGCCGTGCCGATCCGCCACTGCTCGCCGACGAGGGCGTTCGTGTGGTCGACGCCCTGCGTGGTCAGGTTCTCGCCGAACTGGCCGTTGTCCAGTGCCACGCCGAGCTCGGACTGCCACCGGTCGAGGTCCTCGCGGGCGTAGCCGTACACGGCCTGGTGCTCGCCGCCGTGCACGGTCCAGTCGGCGATCGAGTCGCCCTCCACGCCGCTGCCCGCCGACCCCTTGGCGCCGACCGGGCTGATCCTCAGCGGTCCGTCCACCGGCCGTTTGCCGATGCCGGTGGCACCCGCGCGGGCGTAGCCGACCGGGACCGTCTTGCGGGCGACGTTCAGCGAGAGCACGACAGGCATGCGACCGAGACTATTGGCCGACCGCGCGGGCGTCGATGGAATTGACGTAGTCCTGGTAGACGCTGACCTTGTGCGTGATCAGGTCCATGCACTCCTGCAGCTGCGCCATCTGCTCGCGGACGCGTTCCTGGTGCTCCTTCAGGATGTCCAGCCGCTGCAGTTCGTTGCCGTCGCCCTGGCGGACCAGGTCGGTGTAGCGCCGGATCTCCGGCACGGGCATCCCGGACATGCGCAGCATGATGCACATCTTCAGCCAGGCGAGGTCCTGGTCCGTGTACACGCGGCGGCCGCCCGGTCCTCTGTGGACCTGGTGCGCGAGGATGCCCTCCTTCTCGTAGAAGCGCAGCGCGTGCACGCTCAGTCCGGTGCGTTCGGCCACCTGTCCGATGCTCAGCCCCATGTGGTCGAGCATAGGCTTGACCTAGAGTCGGCTCTACTTCGTAGGTTCGGCCGCATGAACATGCGCTATCGCGTTCTCGGGGGAACCGGCATCGAGGTCAGCCACCACTGCCTCGGCGCCATGATGTTCGGCTCCGTCGCCAACAACGACCACGAAGAGGGAGTGCGGATCATCCACCGCGCCCTCGACGCGGGCATCAACTTCGTCGACACCGCCGACATGTACTCGGCGGGCGACTCCGAACAGATCGTCGGCAAGGCGTTGAAGGGCCGGCGCGACGACGTCGTGCTGGCCACGAAGGTGCACTTCCCGCTGGGGGAGGGGCGCAACCGCAGCGGCAACTCGCGCCGCTACGTCACCCGTGCCGTCGAGGACAGCCTGCGCCGCCTGGACACCGACTGGATCGACCTCTACCAGGTGCACCGGCCGGACTACACCACGGACGTCGAGGAAACGCTGTCCGTCCTCACTGACCTGGTGCGGCAGGGCAAGATCAGGGCGTTCGGCTGCTCGACGTTCCCGGCGGAGGAGATCGTCGAGGCCTACCACGTGTCGCTGAACCGCGGGCTGATGCGGTTCCGGTCCGAGCAGCCGCCGTACTCGTTGCTGGCGCGCGGGATCGAGCGCTCCGTGCTGCCGACCGCGCACCGGCTCGGCATGGGTGTGCTGGTGTGGAGCCCCCTGGCCAGCGGGTTCCTCTCGGGCAGGCACCGCAGGGGCGCCTCGGCCGAGGCGTTCCGGGCGACGCTGACGCCCGACCGGTTCGACGAGTCGCTGGCGCGCAACGCGGCGAAGTTCGACGCCGTGGAGGAGTTCGCGAAGCTGGCCGACGAGATGGGGGTGTCGCTGCCGGCGCTCGCGATCGCGTTCACGACGACGCACCCGGCGGTGACGTCGGCGATCATCGGGCCGCGCACGATGGAGCAGCTGGAGTCGTTGCTGGAAGGCGCTTCTCTGGTGCTGACCGACGACGTGCTGGACCGCATCGACGAGATCGTGCCGCCCGGCACCGACACCTACGACGTGTCCGGTGGCTGGAAGCCCGCGTCGCTGCTGGAGGTCCACCAGCGACGCAGGCCCCTCGACCGGCGTTAGTGCCACACCGCTAGATCACCACTGCTGGGTGCTCAGGCCGGTGCCCAGGTAGATCTGGTCGAACCCGTTGCCGTCGTTGTCGTCGGTGTAGACGACGGTGACGCGGCCCCACGGGTCGACGCCCACGGCCGGTTCGTCCTGCCTGCCGGTGGCGTTCGAGACCGTGAGCTGCCGTTCGGGACGGCCCGTGGTGGTGCCGTCGGGGTTGTAGGCGCTCGTGTGGACGTCCTGCGCCTCGGTCGTGGTCACCGCGACCCCGAGCTGGTCGTCGATGCCGACCTGCGGGTCGGCGCCGGTCGTCGCCGCCACCGCGCCCCGTGAGGCGCCGGCGGCGGTGAACGACTGGACGCGGACCCCCGACTGCTGCCAGGCCACCGCGAAGTCGCCGTTGAAGTTGGCCGCCACGGCGGGACGCGTGCCCTGTCCCGTCGTGGTCTGCGCCAGCTTCACGCCGCCCGACGGGGTGACGATCTTGCGGGCGACGTTCGCGTCGGCCTCCCACACGATCACCGCGTTGCCCGCGGCGCCCATCGCCACCTGCGGCTTGGCGTGGGTGCCGCCCGCGTTGTTGACCTGGGCCTCGTAGGACTTGGAGCCGATGGACGCGAACATGCTCACCCGCGTGGTGGACGGGTTCGTGCCCTGCTTGTCCTCCCACACCACGGCGAAGCCGCCGCTGTCGGGATCGGCCGCGACGCTCGGGAAGTACTGCTGGCCGTCGGCGCTCGCGTTGGCCGTGCCGGACCCCGACACGGTGCCGCTCGCGCTGACCGAGCGGACCGCGATGTTGTAGTAGCCGTTGCCGTCCGGGTCCTCGGACCACACGACGACGGCGCTGCCGTCCTCCCGCACCGAGACGTCGGGCTGCCAGTGGCGCCAGGTGCCCGTGCCGCCGGTGGAGAGCTTCTTCTCGTAGACCGGCGTCCCCTCCTTGAAGAGACGGATCCAGACGTCGGAGTGGACCGGGTCCTCGGGGGCCGTGGTGTCGCGGTCGTCCTCCCAGACGACGGCCGTGTAGCCGTTGCGGGAGGCCGAGACGGACGCGTTGTCCTGGTCACCGGTCGAGTCGCTGTTGACCGTGGACCACGTCATCGGGGCGGGTGCCAGCAGGAGGCTCGCGATCAGGAGTGTCTTCACGGCGCCTGCAATCCGGGGTTGGCGGCCTCGACGACGTAGCTGCCGACGGTCTTGACCGGGTAGTCGCGGACGGTGACCTTGTCGACGGCGCGGAAGTCGACGTTCATCTGCGTCGAGGTGGTGCGGGTCTTCACGTAGCCGCGCAGGTTCTTGAAGTACTTCACGTGCGGGTTCAGCGTCGGGTTGAGGCTGTTGTCGGCGGCGTTGCCGTCACCGCCGGACGTGATCGACGTGGTGACGAGCTCGGTGCCGATGATCCGGTTCTGCGTGCCGTAGTTCTGCATGAGGTTCGCGCCCCAGCTGCGGTGCACGTCGCCGGTGAGCACGACCGTGCCCTTGTTGCCGTTGGTGTCCCAGGCGTTCTGGATGCGCGCGCGGTTGGCGGTGTAGCCGTCCCACGAGTCCATGCTCTTCGACCCGTCCGCCGCGGCGAGGCGTTGTGCGAAGAACACCTGCTGGCCCAGGAAGTCCCACGTGCCGAGCTTCTGCCGCAGGCCGTCGATCAGCCACGTCTCCTGCGAGGTGCCGGTGAGCGTGCGTGCCGACGCGTCGGCCTCGGGGCAGACCTTCGTGCCGTCACCGCACGCCTGGTCGTCGCGGTACTGGCGGGTGTCGAGCATGTGGAACGTGGCGAGGCTGCCCCAGCGGACCCTGCGGTGCAGCAGCATGTTCTGCGCCGTCGGCGCCTGGGCGCTCCGCAGCGGCATGTGCTCGTAGTAGGCCTTGTAGGCGGCGGCGCGGCGGGCCGTGAAGTCACCGGCCGGGCTGCTGTCGTTGCGGACGAGGTTCGCGTAGTTGTTCTCGACCTCGTGGTCGTCCCAGACGACGAGCCAGGGCGCGGTGGCGTGCGCGGCCTGCAGGTCCGGGTCGGTCTTGTACTGGGCGTGCCGCACGCGGTAGTTCGCGAGCGTGCTGATCTCGGTGGAGGGCGCGAACTGGCGGACCTTCGTGGTGGTGGCGCCGCCTTCGTAGATGTAGTCGCCGAGGTGCAGGATCAGGTCGGGGTGCTCCTCGGCCATCCGGCGGTAGGCCGTGAAGTAGCCCTCCTCGTAGTGCGAGCACGAGGCGAAGAGCATGGTGAGCTCGGGCTGGGTGCCGACGGCCGGCGCGGTGAGGGCGCGGCCGGCGGGGGAGATGTGGCCGCCGGTGCGGAAGCGGTACCAGTACTCGCGTCCCGGCTCCAGACCGGTGAGGGTGACGTGCACGGAGTGGGCGCTCGCCTGGGCGGTGGTGAACGTGCCGGTGCGGGCGACGTTGGTGAAGCGCTCGTCGGTGGCGACCTGCCACTCGACGGCGGTGGCGGTGTTCGGCATGCCGCCGAGGCCGTCGGCGTTCAGGGGGCTGGGGGCGAGGCGGGTCCAGATCACGAACCCGTCCGCGGCTGGTTCGCCGGACGCGACACCCAGGGTGAAGGGGTACCCGATCGCGTTGGCCAGTGCGGGGAGTAGAACTCCGGCGCTCGCTCCCGCGAGGCCGCCCACGATGAAGGTACGTCTCCGTAACGTGGTCATGGGACGCACAGTTACCGGACGCGGGTAAAGGCCCGCCTAATTGCGTGTGGCTTCAAAGTGGTTTCCCACCAGGCGAAAGCGGCGCGGTCGTCGGGGTGGATGTCGAAGGCGTCGGCGAGCAGTTCGGCGGCGCTGAGCGGCAGGCCGGTGTCGCGGACGGCGCGGTGGAGCAGGGCGACGTGGTCGCGTGACCAGGTTTCGAGGCGCAGACCGGGTAATCGCTCCGCCTCACAGCAGGGCTGGGCGCACACGACGACGTCGAACCACTCGTCCTCGTGGTCGTTGAACGCGACCGTGACGCCGAACCGGTCGGGGTGCAGTGCGGTGACCTTGCTGCGGCGGGTCTCGTAGTGCAGGTCGTGGGGCAGTGCGGCGAGGCGCCGGGCGGCGTGGCGGTCGGGGCCGGTGATCAGCACGGGGGCGTGGTGGGCGCCGCTGTCGAGCACGACGACGTCCCAGGTGCTGCGGGTGAGTCTGAGCGCGGTGGCGAGGCCGGAGATGCCCGCTCCCACGACGAGTGCTGTGGCCATGACCTGCCCCTTCCCCCTAGGATCGAGATTAGCGAACGTTCAGAAATTTCTGAAGACAGGGTGACTGTGACGGGCGAGACAGACCGCGGGGAGGCCGCCGAGCACCTGGCGCTGACGCTGGTCGGGGCCGGGATGCAGCGGATGGCCGCGCGGGTGCTCGCGGCGTTCCTGTTCACCGACGAGGACTCGCTGACGGCGGGCGACCTGAGCGCGCAGCTCGGGGCGAGCGCGGGGTCGGTGTCGGGTGCGATCAGGATGGTCGTGCAGATGGGCCTGGTCGAGCGGGCGCCGGCGCCGGGCAGCCGTCGCGAGCACTACCGGATGCGCGACCGCGCGTGGACGACGTTGTACGGCAGGCAGCACGCTCCGATCGACGACATCCTGGCCGCCGTGGCGCGCGGGGTGGAGGCGGTCGGGCCGGGCCCCGCCCGGGAGCGGCTGGCCTACATGCGCGACTTCTACGAGTTCCTGCTCGGCGAGGTGCCCGCGCTCATCGAGCGGTTCGACCGGCGCCGTGGAGGATCCCGGCCATGACCAGGTCGAGCAGCCGCTTCGCCTGGGTCTCGTCACCGTTCTGGGCGACGGCGACCAGCATCGTCATCACGTCCAGCGGCTCCGTGGTGGCGTCCAGCGGGGCCAGCAGCAGGGAGATGGCCTCGACCAGCTTGGCCCTGCTGTGCTCGAACGGGTTGACGCCCAGGGCGATGACGGCCTGCAGCGCGTCCTTGAGGTCGTGCTTCGTCGTGATGTAGGCGATGAAGCGGTTCATCCACTCGCGCAGCGCCGCCTCGGGCTCGTGGGTCTCGAGCAGTTCGGGCGCCGCGTCGCAGAGCTTCTCGAGCTCCGTGCGGTAGACGGCCTCGATCAGGGCCTCGCGGGTGGGGAAGTGCCGGTACAGCGTGCCGATCCCCACGCCCGCCTTCTTGGCGATCGCGCCGAGCGTCACGTCCTTCTCGTGGGTGAACGCGTCGAGCGCCACCTCGATCAGCAGTCCCCGGTTCCGGACCGCGTCTGCACGCACTTCATCACTCCTATGGGGTACGCCACTTGCTAAACGGAGGATCCTCCGCTTACTGTGGAACTCGAACCGGAGGCACCTCCGTTTCAGTGTACGACAGAGGTTGGGGAAATCTGATGAGTGAGCGCATCCTCACCCCGTTCGGGTTCGAGAGCGCGGCTCTCGAGGTCGTCGAGGGCGTCGACCTGTCCGGCCGTCGCGCCGTGGTCACCGGTGGGGCGTCGGGCATCGGCGTGGAGACCGTGCGGGCGCTGGCCGCCGCCGGAGCCGAGGTCACCATCGCGGCGCGCGACGTGGAGGCGGGCCGCCGGGTCGCCGCCGAGGTGTCCGCGTCGACGGGCAACAACGCCGTTCTGGTCGCTCCGCTGGAGCTGACCTCGCAGGAGTCGGTCAAGGCCTTCGCCTCGGCGTGGGACGGCCCGCTGCACCTGCTGATCAACAACGCGGGTGTCATGGCCCCGCCGCTGACCCGCACGCCGGAGGGCTGGGAGCTCCAGTTCGCCACGAACCACTTCGGCCACTTCGCGCTGACGCTGGGCCTGTTCGCCGCGCTGCGCGCCGAGGGCGCCCGCGTCGTCAACGTCAGCTCCGCCGGCCACCTGAGCAGCCCGGTGGTGTTCGACGACATCCACTACGAGCGCCGCGAGTACGACCGCTGGCAGGCGTACGGCCAGTCGAAGACGGCGAACGTGCTGTTCGGCGTCGAGGCGGGCCGCCGCTGGTCCGGCGAGGGCATCACGATGAACGCGTTGATGCCGGGCGGCATCCTGACGGCGCTGCAGCGCCACATCACCCCGGAGGAGCTGGAGGAGCGGCGCCGCCTGCGCGGCGGCTCGAACCCGTTGCGCCTCAAGACCCCGGAACAGGGCGCGGCCACCACCCTGGTGCTCGCCGTGTCCCCCTTGGTGGAGGGCCGTTCGGGCCTCTACTTCGAAGACTGCGACGAGGCGCTCCCACACGCTCCGGGCATGAGCAACGGCCTGGCCGCCTACGCGGCCGACCCCGAAGCCGCCGCCCAGCTTTGGGAGGTCTCCGAGGAAACGCTGAAGGTGCAGGCATGATCACGACAGGATTCGGTTTCGAGACGACGGCCCTGCAGGTCGTCGAGGGCGTGGACCTCACCGGCCGCCGCGCCGTCGTCACCGGCGGCGCCTCGGGCATCGGCGTGGAAACGGTCCGAGCCCTGGCCACGGCGGGCGCCGAGGTCACCATCGCGGCCCGCGACATCGACGCGGGCGAGCGAGTGGCCACCGCCCTCGCCAAGTCCACCGGCGCGCACATCTCGGTGGCACACCTGGACCTCTCCTCCCAGGCGTCGGTGAAGGCCTTCGCCCGCAACTGGGACGGCCCGCTCCACCTCCTGGTCAACAACGCGGGCGTCATGGCCACCCCGCTGACCCGCACCCCGGAGGGCTGGGAACTCCAGTTCGCCACCAACCACCTGGGCCACTTCGCCCTGACCCTGGGCCTCTTCAACTCACTCCGAGCCGAAGGCGCCCGCGTGGTCAACGTCAGCTCGTCCGCCCACCTCATGAGCGACGTCGTCTTCGACGACATCCACTACGCCCACCGCGAGTACGACCGCTGGGAGGCCTACGGCCAGTCCAAGACCGCCAACATCCTCTTCGGCGTGGAGGCGGGCCACCGCTGGGCAGGCGAGGGCATCACCATGAACGCCCTCATGCCGGGCAGCATCGCCACCAACCTCCAACGCCACCTGACCCAGCAGGAACTGCAGGACCGCATCCGCCAAAGCGGCGCCACCGCCACCCGCCGCGTTAAAACCCCGGAGCAGGGCGCCGCCACCACCCTGGTGGCAGCCACCTCGCCCCTGCTGGAAGGCGTGTCCGGCAAGTACCTCGAAGACTGCAACGAGGCCACGCCGGCGGAGCCCGGCAACCATCTCCGCGGCCTGGCGGCCTACGCCCAGTCCGAGGAGTCGGCGGCCCAACTCTGGAAGGTGTCGGAGGAAACCCTCTGGTCCCTGAAGGCGGCGTAGCCACCCCGTCGGGGTGATGGCAACCGGGTCCGGCTGGGGACCGGGAGCGCGGACCGCGGCTCCCGGCCCCCAGCCGGCCATGGGCTGGTAGGGGCGAACGGTGACGGACAACGGCACCCCCGCCACCGGCACCGGCACCCGCCGACCGGCTTCGCCTCTAACGGCTGCGCCGGCCTTCGCTTGTTTCGCCGCGCCGCATCCGCTCGCTGCCGTCGTGCCTGCGGCGGCCTACACCGACGTCACGCCCCCTGCGGCTGCGCCACCCACCGCACGCCTCTGACTGCTGGCGCCACACCGCCGCTACGCCCCCACCTGTCGCGGCACGCCCTTCGCCACTCGCGGCTGCGCTACCCACCGTCACACCACGTAGCAAACGTGCCACCCACCTGCCGACCCATGCTTCGCCAGCCGCCAGCCGCCAGCCGCCAGCCGCACACGACCGCTGCTACGCCCCTGTCGCGGCACACCGGCCTCCCTCGACCCGCTCACCGCGCGCGTCGCACCGCCGCCCGCCCCCATCTGCCGCAGGCACACCCGCCCCCACCCGCCTAGAGGTCTGGACCATTTCGTGCCACAATGACTGTGGGTCGCCGCCTGTAAGCGAAAGGTGAGCGAATGTCCGCCCGCATCCTGCCAAGGGCACTGACAGCCCTGCTTCTGCTCATGAGCGCCCTCCTGGTCCCGTCCACCGCACAAGCCGCAAAAACCGCCCAAGCCGCCGACACGTGCGCCCTCAAACCCCGCCCAGCGGGCAAGGTCCTGCACGGCTACTGGGAGAACTGGGACGGAGCCTCGAACGGGGTCCACCCGCCGTTCGGCTGGACGCCGATCACCGACAGCCGCATCAAGCAGCACGGCTACAACGTGATCAACGCGGCGTTCCCCGTGATCCGCTCCGACGGCACCGTGCTGTGGGAAGACGGCATGGACGCCGGCGTGAAGGTCGCGACGCCCGCCGAGATGTGTGCGGCGAAGGCCGCCGGGGCGACCATCCTGCTGTCGATCGGTGGTGCCGCGGCGGGTATCGACCTGAGTTCGGCCGCCGTGGCCGACCGGTTCGTCGCGACCGTGGTGCCGATCCTCAAGAAGTTCAACTTCGACGGCATCGACATCGACATCGAGACCGGGCTCGTCGGCAGTGGCAACATCGGCCAGTTGTCGGCCTCGCAGGCCAACCTGATCCGGATCATCGACGGCGTGCTCGCGGCGATGCCGGCCGGGTTCGGGCTGACCATGGCGCCGGAGACCGCGTACGTGACGGGTGGCAGTGTCGTGTACGGGTCGATCTGGGGTGCTTACCTGCCGATCATCAAGAAGTACGCGGACAACGGGCGCCTGTGGTGGCTGAACATGCAGTACTACAACGGGTCCATGTACGGCTGCTCCGGCGACAGCTACTCCGCCGGGACCGTGCAGGGGTTCGTGGCGCAGACGCAGTGCCTGAACAAGGGGCTCGTCGTGCAGGGCACCACGATCAGGGTGCCCTACAACAAGCAGGTTCCCGGGCTGCCCGCGCAGCCCGGTGCCGGCGGCGGTTACATGAGCCCCACGCTGGTGGGGCAGGCGTGGAACAGCTTCGGTGGCCAGCTCAAGGGCCTGATGACCTGGTCGATCAACTGGGACGGCTCGAAGGGCTGGACGTTCGGCGACAAGGTGAAGTCGTTGCAGGGGCGTTAGAGCACGATGGTGTTCTGCCCGGCGGCGATCCGCCAGCCTTCGTCCTCTTTGGACAGGATGTAGAGCGGTGAGCCCTCGTTCTGGTCGGGCAGGGGAGTGCCGTCCGGGCGGACCGGGCGCTGGCGGATCTTCACGGCCGCCACGTCGGGCCTGATGAACAGCACGTGCGCCACCTCGTACGTGGCGGTCGCCTCCTTCGCCGCGCCGGGCAGGACCTGGCGGGTGAAGGAGGCGATCTCGTCGCGTCCGGTGAGTCTCCTGCCGTGTGCGGTGGTCCAGATCGCGTCCTCGCGGAAGAGTGCGATGAACTCCTCGGCGAGCTCGTTCTGCTGGGAGTGCTGGACGGTGGCGACGAGCGCTTCGATGTCTGCGAGATCGGTCATGTCGAAGATCGTCATACCTCGACCGAGCTGGAGGTCAAGACCCGCGAAGCCCCCCGCCGAGCACCCGAGCACCTCACTCGCGGGGCGCGACCCGGGACTCGTAGGACGCCGGCTTGTACCAGGGGTTGAAGTAGCAGCCGGTGCCGTACTTGCGGTCGTGGCCGGGGCAGGAGGCCGCGATCAGGAACGTGTTGGAGCGGATGCCCCACTTCTCCCAGGTCTCCAGCGACTGCATGGCCGCGGCGTACTCGGAGTCGCTGAACGCGCTGTGCGTGGCCTCGGTCGTGAAGGTCTGCACGAGGTTGTACCAGCGGCCCGCCTTCTGCACGGTGTCGCGGTAGGCCGACTCGTGCTCGACGAACGCCGTGGGGTCGCCGATCGCGTGCACCGACAGCACCGGGATGTCGATCTTGCCGGTCAGGTCGCTGTCGTAGGCCAGCTGCGCGCGGGCCTCGGGGTCCGCGGCGAAGCGGGCGACACCGGCGTTCAGCGCGGCGTCGTCGTGCGAACCCTTGTACACCACACCGGTGTTGCTGAACGGGTTCTTGCCGCCCAGCCGGTTGTGCACGATGTCGCGGAACGTGAACGTCGCGAAGTTCAGATGCGAGTTCAGGGTTTCCTCGGGGATCTTCGTGACGGTGAGGATGTCGGTGAGCTTCTGCTGTTGCTCGGGCGTGCGACTTCCTGCCACGCCGAGACATTCCTCGATCCTGCCGCGCAGCCCGGCGGTCGTCATCGTCGAGTCGGCGCGCAGGCCCTGCCACAGCGGGTACTGCACCTCGGACGGCCGCGGGTGGTTGCCGCAGTAGTACTGGTAGACCGCGCGCAGGTCGACGCGGTAGTCGTAGCCGCGCGACCCGCCCGCCATCACGCCGCTCGTGAGCAGCGCCGCGTCATAACCCTTGTACAGCTCGATGGTCTTCGCCGCGACGTTGCCGCCCCACGACTGCCCGTGGATGAACACCTTGTGCGGCTTGAGCATCGCGCTGACCATCTTGCGCAGGTTGTCGGTGTCCTCGGCCGCCATCCGCGTGCCGTACCCGCCCCGCCGGTACGAGGTGCCCGCCCACGCGTAGCCCTCCTTCACCATGACGGACCACCGGTTGAGGTCGTCACGGGTGCGCTCCGGCGTCGGCGCGCCCAGGTCAGGTCCGCCGTGCGAGTGCACGACCAGAGTCTTGTTCCACTTCTTCGGCACGGCGATCGTGTAGTACGCGCCGTTGGCGTCCTGTCCCTCGTAACAGGTGGTGCCGGCGGGGACGTTCTCCGGGCACGGCGCGGTCGGGGGCAGGTGCACCGGAGACGTGAGACTCGCGGTGAGTGCGAAGGCCAGCAGGACGTTCATGGCGGGAATCGTCAGTCCAGCCGGAGTAGTGGTCCAGGTCACCAACCTAAACTTGGGATTTCCCTGACGTTACGAGCGCGTCACGCGCCGGAACCGCACGCTGTTCAGCACGTGGCGCGCCCACGCGTGGTCCGCCGGGTCGTCGTGCACGCACGTCACGACGAGCATCTCGCCGAACCGCGCGACGTGGCCGTGGAACTCGTGCCGCGTCACTCCGTCCGAAGTGGTCGTGAGCCACAACGCGTGCCGCAGCTCGACGCCGTCGCGCACGAGGAACTGCTGCTCGGCCGGCACGTCCGGCGCGCCCTCCAGCGCCATCTCGAGGAACTGGTCCGCGGGCGTGCCCATCGCGCGGCGGACGTCCACGAACACCGCGCGGCCGGGGCCCGCGAACCGCAGGCCCTCCTCCAGCACGTGCGGGGTGAGGCCCGCGGTGCGTTCGATGCTCCACGTGCCGGGCAGCTTCTGCCGGATCGAGATCGGCAGCTCGACCAGGTACCCGCTGAGCACCTCGTCGCGGTCCCACACCCTGCCGAGCACCGGGTGCTGGACGTATTCGGGCAGGTCATCGGGCTCGCGGACCTCGGCCACGACCGGGACGCCGCGCAGGTCGTCCCACGGCTTGAGGTCGTGCGCGAACGTGCCGGTGAACCGCAGCGAGGCGTAGCCGGGGCCGTCCCAGACCTCGGCCGCGTGCCGGGCGGCCTCGGGGTCCACGCGCATCCAGGCGCCGAACCACAGTTCCAGGTCGCAGGTCAGCTCGACGGGCAGGACGCACCGGACGTAGGCGGCGTCGTCGGCCAGCAGGACGTTGCCGCCCGCCCTCAGCGACGGGTTCCGCACGCCGGGAGGCAGGCCCAGGTCGAGGTCGATCGCGCCCGAGTCGTCGACCTCGGCACCGCAGCAGTCGCAGGCCGTCACCCGATGAACCGGACGCTGTTGAGCACGTGCTGCGCCCACGAGCGGTCCGCCGGGTAGCGGTGCACGCAGCGCACGGAGATCATCGTGCCGGGCCGGACGACGTGCCCGTGGAACACCTGCTCCTCGTGGCCGTCGATCACCTCGCTCAGCCAGAACGCGTGGCGCAGCTCGGGGCCGTCGTGCGTGACGGAGTGCTCGGCGCTCGCGGGGAAGCCGTCGAGGACCGCGCCCAGGAAGTCGCTCACGCTGCCGCCGGTGAGGTCGGCGTAGACGTCGAGCGCCACCCTGCGGTCGGGGCTCGTGAACCTGACCGTGCGGCCGTCGACGGCGCACCGCATGCCCTCGGTGCGTTCGACGGTCCAGACCTCGCCGAGCGTCTCGCGGACGGGCACGGGCAACGGGTGCCGGATGCGGCACAGCACCTCGTCGCGGTCCCACTCCCGGTCCAGCAACGGGTGCGAGGTGAAGTAGGGCAGCTCGTCGGTGTTGAGCACGGCCGCCTCGACCGGCACGCCCAGCAGGTCCCACGGCTTGATGACGTTCGCGAACCGGCCGGAGATCCGCAGGTTCGCGTACTGCTCGTCGTTGTCCCACACGGCGTGCGCGTACATCGCGTCGACCTTGGAGATCTGCGTCCACGCGCCGAACACGATCTCGGTTCCGCCGGTCAGCCGAACCGGGAGCAGACAACGGATGTAGGAGTCGCCGTCCGGTCCGACGAGCAGCCCGCCCGTCGGCGCGCCCAGCCGCTCACCGGGCACGCCGAGCAGTTGCTCCGGACGGTTCAACCTGTAGTCGATGCGGTCCGTAGAGGTGATCTCGGCTCCGCAGCATCCGCAGTGGACGGTCATGCGGAGAGATTAGAGCTCCTCGTCGGTGAGCAGTCGAGAGCGCACCAGAAAACGCACTCCCAGTGGTGCTTCCAGCGAGAAACCGCTCCCACGACCGGGCACGACGTCGATCGTCAGGTGGGTGTGGCTCCAGTACTCGAACTGAGACGCGGACATCCACACCGGCACCACGAACGAGTCGACGGCGAGATCACCGAGGTGCACGTCGGACGCGCCCGTGCGGAACTCCCCGAGCGGATAGCACATCGGGGCCGAGCCGTCGCAGCAGCCGCCGGACTGGTGGAACATCAGGTCGCCGTGGTCGGCCCTGAGGCCGCGGAGCACGTCCGCGGCCTCAGGGGTCAGTGCGACGCGGGGCATCAGAAGAAGCCCTGGGCGTTCTGCGAGTAGCTGATGAGCAGGTTCTTGGTCTGCTGGTAGTGGTCGAGCATCATGCGGTGGTTCTCGCGGCCGATGCCGGACTGCTTGTAGCCGCCGAACGCCGCGTGCGCCGGGTAGGCGTGGTAGTTGTTCACCCACACGCGGCCGGCCTGGATGTCGCGGCCGGCTCGGTAGGCGGTGCCGCCGTCGCGGGACCACACGCCAGCGCCGAGGCCGTAAAGGGTGTCGTTGGCGGTCTTGATCGCGTCGTCGTAGTCGGCGAAGCGGGCCACGGAGACGACCGGGCCGAAGATCTCCTCCTGGAAGATCCGCATCTTGTTGTCGCCCTCGAACACCGTGGGCGTCACGTAGTAGCCGCCGGACAGCTCGCCGCCGAGGTCCGCGCGCTCGCCGCCGGTGAGGACTCGCGCGCCCTCCTGCTTGCCGATGTCGATGTAGGACAGGATCTTCTCGAGCTGGTCGTTGGACGCCTGCGCGCCGATCATCGTCTCGGTGTCGAGCGGGTGGCCCTGCTTGACGGCCTTCGTGCGCTCGACGGCGTCGGCCATGAACTGGTCGTAGATATCGCTCTGCACCAGCGCGCGCGACGGGCAGGTGCAGACCTCGCCCTGGTTCAGCGCGAACATCGTGAAGCCTTCGAGCGCCTTGTCGTAGAAGGCGTCCTTCTGCGCGGCCACGTCGTTGAAGAAGACGTTCGGCGACTTGCCGCCGAGCTCCAGCGTGACGGGGATGATGTTCTCGCTGGCGTACTGCATGATCAACCGGCCGGTGGTCGTCTCGCCGGTGAATGCCACCTTCGCGACCCGGCGCGACGACGCGAGCGGCTTGCCCGCCTCGACGCCGAAGCCGTTGACGATGTTCACGACGCCCGGCGGCAGCAGGTCGGCGATGAGCTCCATCAGCACGTGGATCGACGCCGGCGTCTGCTCGGCGGGCTTGAGCACCACGGCGTTGCCGGCCGCGAGGGCGGGCGCGAGCTTCCAGACCGCCATCAGGATCGGGAAGTTCCACGGGATGATCTGCGCGACGACGCCGAGCGGCTCGTGGAAGTGGTACGCGACCAGGTCCTCGTCGATCTGCGAGATGCCGCCCTCCTGGGCGCGGATCGCGCCCGCGAAGTAGCGGAAGTGGTCGATCGCGAGCGGCAGGTCGGCGGCCAGCGTCTCGCGCACGGCCTTGCCGTTCTCCCACGTCTCCGCGACCGCGAGCTTCTCGAGGTTCGCCTCCATGCGGTCGGCGATCCTGTTCAGGACGTTGGCCCGTTCGGCCACCGAGGTCCTGCCCCACGCGCGGGCGGCGCCGTGGGCCGCGTCCAGCGCGCGTTCGACGTCCTCGGCGGTGCCGCGGGCGATCTCGGTGAAGTCCTCACCGGTGACCGGGGAGGGGTTGGAGAAGTACTGGCCCTTGGCGGGCGGCACGTACTCGCCTCCGATGAAGTGGTCGTACCGGTCGCGGAACGTGACCACGCTGTCCGGCTGTCCTGGAGCCGCGTACTTCGCCATCTCTGGGCCTCCCGCATCGTTGCGAACAGGCGGCGAACGTAGAACCGGCAACGTTTCACCCACGTTGCATCCGATCGGAGTACTCGCAGGCTTGCTCCTGCGGTGGTACGGACTGCATCCTGGACCGATGGACCCAGTGGAGCTGGGTGCCGCGCGTCCGGTGATCTTCGAGTCGTGGCGGCGCTCCCTCGCCGCGCGCGTCGACCCGGACCGGCACGAGGCGCCGGTCGTCTACGCGCGCGACGAGGTCGCCGACCTGCGCGGCACGCACCCGCTGGCCGCCACCGTGCCGCTGCTGAAGACCACGCTGTCGATGGACGACACGATCATGATCGTCACCGACACCCGCGGCCACATCCTCTGGTGCGAGGGCGACAACCAGGTCCGGCACAAGGCGGAGCGCGTCCACCTCACCGAGGGCTCGCGGTGGAGCGAGGACGTGATCGGCACGAACGCGATGGGCACCGCGCTCGCGACCGGCAGGTCCGTCACCGTCCACTCCCGCGAACACCTCGTGCGCACCTACCACGGCTGGACGTGCGCGGCGAGCCCGATCCACGATCCCCACACCGGGGTGCTGCTGGGAGTCGTCGACGTCAGCGGGCCGCTCAAGACCATGCACCCGGCCGTCGCGCAGCTCGTGTCCGCCGCCGCCCAACTCGCCACGCACCACCTGCAGCGGTTCGCGCCGCGGCAGCACGTGCTGACGCTGAACTTCCTCGGCGGGCCGCACGCCGACCTCGACGGACGGCCGCTGGCGCTGACGTTGCGCAACGCGGAGGTGCTGACGGCGCTGGCCCTGCACCCCAAGGGCCTGACGGCCGAACAGCTCGCGTTGCTGCTCTACGGTGAGCGCGGGAACCCGACGACGGTCCGCGCGGAGTTGCACAGGCTGCGCGCGCAGCTCGGTGGTGTCCTGCTGACGAGGCCGTACCGGCTGGACGCGGTGGTGCGCGGCGACTTCCTGGACGTGCGGACGGCTCTGCGGTCCGGCGACGCGGGCAGGGCCACCCGGCACTACAGCGGTGACCTGCTGCCCCGGTCGGACGCGCCGGTGGTCCGCGAGGAGCGGGTCGACCTCGCCGCCGCCGTCCGCAAGGGCGTGCTGGAGCGGGGAGATCTCGACGCGCTGCTGTCGTTCGCGGACAGCGGTGACGACGCCGAGGTGCTCGAACGCCTCCAGGTGCTCCTCCCGGTCACCGACCCCCGTCACGCTCTTGTCTCCTCGCGCCTGAGAAGGGCGCTGGAATAGGCTTTCCCGCAAGGGGAGGGCAACAGTGAAGCAGTGCATCAACTGCACGACCCGGTTGTCGCGCAAGGACGTCACCGAGGTCGCGTGGTGTGCTTTGTGCGAGCCGTGTCTGCTGCTCGTGGCGGACCAGATGAAGCTCGTCCACGACCGGCCCGGTGCCGCGGAGGTGCAGATCCGGCAGTGCGGCTGGTGCGGTACCGCGCGCTCGTGCGGCACCGGCTGGCGCACGAGGTGCCTGGTGTGCCTGGACGAGCGGTCCGTGCCGGACCCGGCGGTGCAGGAGAACGCGCACCGGCTCGAGCTCGGCGGGACGTGGCGGGAGAACTCGGAGTTCCTCGCCGCGACGACCGTGAAGCTCCGGCTGGCCAAGTACTTCCGGCCCGGCTGGACCGTGCTCGCGACGGACGTGCACGGGTTGCCGTGGACCGGATACCGGTGGCTGACGAAATCGCACGGCACGTGGGGCCGCAACGACGAGACGGGGGAAGTGGAGCGGCTCAAGCGCGTGCGCGGCGATGCGACCCTGCTCTACCTCGTCCGCTACGGCAAGGTGCTCGCGTTCGGGCGCGGCACCGAGGGCAGGGTGGGCGCCCACGTCGCCCAGGGCGCGGTGCCGGTCCTCGTGCTGTCCGCGCCGGGCGAGCGGGTCGTGGTCGCGCGGGACGAGCTCAAGCGCGCCCACCGCGGCGAGATGGTGTCGCAGCGGACACCGGTCGACCTCTTCCGGGTGCTGCCGGACGGCCTCGACGTCACCGATCGGTTTCTGCCGAGTTGATCGGGCCGCCGCCGGGTAGTCCAGGACCGTGGACGACGTCGTGGTGGTGGGACAGATCGCGCGGGACCTGGTCCTCGTCGTGGACGAGGTGCCGGGTCCCGGTGGCACGGCTGCCGTGCGGGAGCGCCGGGAGGTGCTCGGCGGCAAGGGCGCGAACATCGCCGTCGGCCTGGCCCAGCTGGGCGCGCCGGTCGCGCTCGTCGGTGTGGTCGGCGACGACGAGACGGGCGCGCGGCTGCTCGCGCGGGCCGGCGCGGACGGCATCGCGACCGGCGGTGTGGTCGTGCGGCCGGACTGCCGGACCGGGCTGATCGTGGACGTCGTCGCCGACGGCTGGCGTTACCTCGAAGATCTGCCGGAGGGCGTGCTGCTGCGCGAGGACGACCTGCCGATGGACCTCATCGCGCGTGCGGGGTCCGTGGTGGTGCAGCTCCAGCAACGGCCCGAGGTCGCTCTCAAGGCGGCGCGGGCGGCCTCCGGGCGTGTGGTGCTCGACGGCGCCCCCGAACGGCTGCGAGACGAACTGCTGGCGTGCGCCCACGTCGTGCGCGCCGACCACCAGGAGGCCGAGCTGCTGACCGGCCGGGAGATCACGAGCGCGGACGACGCGCTGGAGGCGGCGCGCGACCTGAAGGGCCTCGAACTCGTCGCGTTCGCCGTGAACGACGTGGGCAACGTGTTCGTGTGGGACTCAGGTGAGCTGGTGTTGCCCCTGGGAGACGCCGAGGTCGTCGACACGACCGGCGGTGGTGACGCGTTCGTCGCGGCGCTGACGTTCGCCCTCACGCGGGGAGACGGCCCCGAGGCGGCGGCCAGGCTCGCGGTGGAGGCCTCCGGGGCGACCGTGGGCCATCCGGGAGGCCGGCCGAACCTCACCGGACGGTGATCAGCCGAGTTATCGTTGGTGCACGTCCGGTGAGGGGAGGGGTCCGCGTGCGAGTGATCGCCGTCGTGCTGTTGCTGCTGCTATCCGCCACGCCCGCGCACGCCGCGACCGGCACGTACCTGCGCTTCGGGCACTTCTCGAAGGACCAGGCGCGGGTCGACGCGGTGCTCGACGGGGTCAAGCTCGGCACCCTCGACTACGCCGACCTCGACACCTACCGCCGGGTCGAGCCGGGGGAGCACGTCGTCGAGTTCCGGATGTCCGAGCCCGGCAGCCCGCTGCTGCGCTCGCTCACGGTGCAGGCGGGGTCCGGCAAGGCGTACACGGTCGTCGACCTGGCCTCCACGATGAAGGTCCTGGAGGACGACGTCAGCCTCCCCGCGAACGGGCAGGCCCGGCTGCGCGTGATCAACGGCGGCGACGCCGAGATGGACCTGGTGCGGGCCGGTGTGTCCGTGCACCGCGCCGTGCAGGCGAACTCGTCGACCGGCTACCTCGAACTGGCGCCCGGCTCCGACGCGCTGGAGATCCTGCAACGCGGTAAGGACTCGACGCGGCTCGAAGCGACCATCGAACCGGGTGGCGTCTACTCGTTGCTGGTCAGCGCCCGGCGGATCGAGCTGCGCACGGACGCGAAGAGCGCCGAGGTCGTGCCCGGCGGCGGTCAGGAGACCGGGTTCGGCGGCATGGCGGGCGGCTGGGACTGGCTCACCGCACTGGTGATCACGCTCATCGTGGGCGTCGCCATGTACTCGGTGCGCGGCCGGCTGTTCCGGTTCGGCTGATGGCCAAGGCCAAGCTCCTGATGGGAGCGGCGATCGTGGTCACGCTGATCTACGTGGTCAAGGGACCCGGTGGTGACGAGGCGCCGGAGCCGGTGACGGTGCTGATCCCGTCGATCGGCGTCGAGACGAAGCTGGAGTCGCTGGACGTGGACTCCTCGGGGGCGTTGGAACCGCCGACCCGCGCCGACAAGGCCGGGTGGTTCGCCAAGGGCGTCGCGCCGGGGGACCGGGGGCCGGCGGTGATCGCGGGACACGTCGACTCGAAGACCGGGCCCGGGGTGTTCTTCCGGCTGCCCGAGCTGCAGCCCGGCGCCGAGGTGCTGGTCGAGCGCGAGGACGGCAGCAGGCTCACGTTCGTCGTGAGCGGCACGCACACGACCGAGAAGACCCTGTTCCCGACCGCCGCCGTGTACGGGCCGACGCCGTTGTCGGAGCTGCGGCTCGTGACGTGCGGCGGCGAGTTCGACCGGGTCGCGGGCAGCTACCGCGACAACATCATCGTGGACGCGGTCCTCAAAGCCTGACGGTCTCGTCCGCCCACCGGTTCAGCAGCGTGGCGTCGTGCGAGATCGCGAGCACGCCCGCGCCGGTCCGCTCCTGGTAGGCGCGGATCACACCGACCAGCGCCGCCGTCGTGGAGGCGTCGAGCATCGTCGTCATCTCGTCGCAGATCAGGTAGCGCGGGTCCAGCGCGAGCGCGCGGGCGAGGCAGGCGCGTTGCAACTGGCCGTCGCTCACCTCGTGCGGACGGCGGCCCAGCAGGTCGTCGGTCAGCATCACCAGGTCGGCCAGCTCGCCGACGCGGTCCTGGTCCTTCAGCGGCTCGGCGATCGCCCGGCGCAGGGTGAAGCGCGGGTCGACCGACAGCCTCGGCTGCTGGAACAGCACGCCGATCTTCGTGCGCTGCCGAGCCTGGAACCGGAACCCGGTGACCGTCTCGCCGTCGATCTCCACCGTTCCGGCGAACGGCTTGTGCAGCAACGCGAGCACGCGGGCCAAAGTGGACTTGCCGGAGCCGCTCGGCCCGGCGAGGCCGACGGTCTGTCCCGGTGCGACGGTGAGGCTGACGTCGGTGATCACCGGGGCGCTGTACCCGGCGGTGACGTCCTTCGCGGTCAGCACGGGCGGTGGCACGCGACGGCGTGCGGGTCGTCGGTCAGCACGGGGCGGTCCTCGCAGATCGCGGTGGCCTGCTCGCAGCGCGGGGCGAACGCGCAGCCCGCGGGCAGGTCGGTGAGCAGGGGCGGCTGGCCGGGGATCGGCAGGAAGTCGCGTTCCGGCAGGGCGTTGGCGAGGCCTCGGGCGTAGGGGTGCTTCGCGCGGTCGAGCACCTCGTGCGCCGGGCCGACCTCGACGATCCGGCCCGCGTACATCACCGCGATCCGGTCGGCGACCCTGTGCGCCGCCGCCAGGTCGTGCGTGATCAGCAGGACGGCGTGCCCGTCGTCGACGAGCCGGCGGAACTCGTCCAGCAGCCCGTCAACGAGATCGCGGTCGAGGCCGGTGGTCGGTTCGTCGGCGATCAGCAACGGCGGGTTGCCGACGAGCGCCAGGGCGTTCGCGACCCGTTGCGCCATGCCGCCGGACAGCTCGTGCGGGTAGCGGTCGAGGTGCTCGGGCAGGAGCCCCGCTCGTTCGGCGGCTTTCCCCGCGTCTCCGCCCAGGACCTTCGCGGTCTCTTCGAGCTGCGACCGCGCGGTGCGGACGGGCGTGAGGTGGCTGGCCGGGCTCTGCGGGATGAGGCCGATCTTCCGGCCGCGCACGGTCGTCGCGAGCTCGTGGTCGGTTGCCGCGAGCAGGTCGACGTCCCCGAGCCGCGCGCTGCCGCTGGTCTCGGCGTTGCCGGGCAGGAACCCGAGCAGCGCGCTCGCCAGCACGGTCTTGCCGCAGCCGCTCTCGCCGACCAGCGCCACGCACTCGCCGGGCCGGATGCGCAGCGACACGTCGTTCACGGCCTGCACGGTCGCGCCCTTGAGCGCGAACCGCACCGACACCCGGTCGATCTCCAGGTTCACCACGTCAACTCCGTGCGCCGCTTGGGGTTCAGCCGGTCCCGCCACACACCGCTCACGCCGGACACGGCGAGCGTCGTGACGATCAGCAGCAGGCCGGGCGCCAGCGACATCCACCAGCCACCGATCAGCAGCGAGCGCTGGGCGTCGTTGATCATGTTGCCGATGCTGGCCGCGTGCGGGGGAAGGCCGAGGCCCAGGAACGACAGCGCCGTCTCGTGCCACACCGCGTGCGGGACCATCAGCGTGGTGGCGAGCAGGACCTGCGGGGCGACGTTCGGCAGCAGGTGCCGGGTCATGACCTGCAGGCGCGTCGCCCCGCCCATGATCGCCGCGTCGATGAACGGCCTGGTGCGCAACGACAACACCTCCGACCGCACGATCCGGGCGGCGGTGAGCCAGTGCGTCAGGGCGATCGAGATGATCACGGCGGACAGGCTCGGCCGCAGGATCGCGACGATCACGATGCCCAGCAGCAGGTGCGGCACCGAGGCGATCGCGTCGACCACGCGCATCACGATCCGGTCGAACCAGCCGCCGATCGACCCGGCCAGCGCGCCGACGGCCGTGCCCGCGACCGCCGAGATCACCGCGGCGACCACACCGACCGTGAGCGACACCCTCAGCGCGTAGACGCAGCGCAGCAGCACGTCGCGGCCCAGTTCGTCGGTGCCGAACAGGTGCGCGGCGGACGGCGGCCGGTTGGCGATCGCGAGGTCGACGTACTGCTCGTTCAGCTCCACGAACAGCGGTACGACAAGGACTGTCACCGCGACGACGCCGAGGACGACCGCGGACGGCAGCAGACGCCACTTCGGCGAGCGCGGGGGACTGGCCGCGGTGAGGCGGCTGCGCGGAGCGGGACGCCAGGTCAGGTCAGCCATCGAGCGCCACCCTCGGGTCGGCCAGCGCGTACAGGACATCGGCCAGCAGGTTGCCCAGCAGCACCACGCCCGTCGCCATCACGGTCAGCGCGCCGAGCAGCGCGAAGTCGACGTTCAGCGCGGCCTCCACGGTCGCCCGCGCGATGCCCGGCCACGAGAACACCGTCTCCACCAGCAACGCGCCGGTGATCAGCTCCGGCAGCCGGGCGCCGAGCAACGTGAGGAACGGCAGCAGCGAGGTGCGCAGCGCGTGCCCCGACACCACGAGGTGGTCCGGCAATCCGCGGGAGCGCGCACCGATCACGTGGTCCTGCGTGAACGACTCCAGCAGGTTCTGCCGCACGAACAACACGAACCACGGCGCCTGCGATATGGCCAGCACGGTCACCGGCAGCACCATGTGGAGCGCGACCCCGCCGACCGACGGCGGTTCGGAGCCGGTCGTCACGCCACCGCCGGGCAGCCACCGCAGTTGCAGCGCGAAGACGTAGAGCACGGCGAGACCGAGCCAGAAGACGGGGGCGGCCTCCAGCGCGTAGCAGCTGCCGGTGATCGACCGGTCGAGCCACGAACCCTGCCGCCACGCGGCCAGCGTGCCCAGCAGCAGCCCGAGCACCAGCGCCAGCGCGAAACCGACCGACACCAGCAGAACCGTCCACCCGAGACGGTCGCCGATCACCGCGGACACGGGTTGCTGCAACGACAGCGAGTCGCCGAGGTCGCCGGTGACCGCGTGCGTCAGCCAGGCCCAGTACTGGGCGACGACCGGTTCGTCGACACCCCAGTTCTCGCGCAGCTGGGCGACGCGTTCGGGCGAGGCGCCGATGATCCGGACGCCGAAGTAGCGCTCGACGGGGTCGAACGGGCTGGCCTTCGCCAGCACGAACAGCGCGAAGCTGACCACGAGCAGCACCGGGACCGCGAAGGCCAGCCGCCGCAGGGCGATCCGGCCGATCGAGCGTGCGGTGCCGCGCGTGGCGGGTCCGGGGTGGGCGTTGGTCACGACTTCGGTGTCCAGCGCTCGAGGTTCCACCACACGGCGTGCACGAGGCCGTGGTCGTGCGGCTCGACCTGCGTCTCCTGGCCGTTCCACCTGTCGCGCAGCACGTAGGTGTGGTCGAGGAAGACGAGGAACGCCCAGCCGGGGTCGGCCGAGTACGCCTTCTGGAACTCGTCGTAGGCCTTCTTGCGGGCCGCCGGGTCGAGGCTGCGGCGCGCGGTGTCGAGCGCCGTGTCCACAGTGGAGTTCTTGTAGAGCGTCATGTTCACGTAGCCCGCCTGGCCCGCGTACCTGCTGTGCAGCAACGTGTAGGCGGCCGTGTCCGGGTCGTACGGGTCGCCGCCGCCCCACACCGCCGCAGCCTCTTCGCGGCGCTGCAGCATGATGTCGAACGTCGTGGCCTCGACGGGCGCGTCGACGCCGAGCTTCGCGATGTCGGACGCCGTGGCGAGGGCCAGTTCCTTGCGCAGCACGTCCGGAGCGGGGTAGAGCACGGGCAGCTTCGCGAGCTGGCCGTCCTTGGCGCGCTTGCCGTCCGCGCCCTTGCGCCAGCCGGCCGCGTCGAGCAGCCGCTCGGCCTCGGCGACGTCGTAGCGGAACGCGGAACCCTCGTCGTACCAGTCCTTCAGGTACGGCGAGATCGGCGTGGACGCGGGCTTGCCGGAGCCCGCCAGCACGGCGTCGATCATGGCCTGGCGGTTGATGCCGAGGTTGATCGCGCGGCGCACCTCCGGCGTCGAGGTGAACGGCAGTTCGGACGGGATGCCGAGACCGCGGTAGTCGGCGGACGGGTTCTGCACGATCTTGTAGCCGGACCTGTCCTTGTACGTCTGCGCGAGCTTGGGCGGCAGCACCGTGCCGTCGAACTCGCCGGCGGCCATGCGGATCGCGCGGGCGTTGTCGTCCGGCACGAAGACCACGGTCACGGACTTGATCGCGGGAGCGCCGCCCCAGTACTTCTCGTTGGCCTTCAACACCATCCGGTCGCCCTTGCGCCACGTCTCGACCGTGTACGGGCCGGTGCCGACGGGCGCGGTGTTGAACGGCGCGCTGTTGATGTCCGCGTCCTTGAGCTTCGCGGCGGGCACGATGCCGAGCGCGAGCTGCTGCGCGAAAGGCGCGTAGGGGTAGGAGAGCGTGAACTCCACCGTGGCCGGGTCTTTCGCCGTGACCCCGGCCAGCGCGTCGAACCGGGAGGCGATCGTGGAGTTCACCTTCTTGTCCAGCACGGACCTGTAGGTGAACACGACGTCGTCCGCGGTGAGCGGGGTGCCGTCGGAGAACGTGATGTCCTTGCGCAGCTTGGCCGTCCACGTCAGGCCGTCCGCGGACGCCGTGGGCAGCTCGGTCGCCAGCGCGGGCTTGAGCGCCAGTGAGGCGTCCCGCGCGACCAGCCCGTCGAAGATCTTCGCGGCTCCGTCGGGGGCGTAGCCGAGCACGGGGTTGAGGTTCTCGGGTTCGCTGCCCGCGCCGATGACGATCGACGTCGCCGGTGCGGTGGTCTCGCCGTCGGGGGACGTGCACCCCGCCAGCAGAACGAGGGCCAGCAGAGCCGCGCGCCGCATCCAGTTCCTCCCCAGGTGTCCGTGTTGCCTGGTGCAGCTAACAGCAAAGATCTTGCAATAGGCAAGACCTTGCATCAGCGCGCTCGAGCCGGACTCATGCCACCATCAGGGCATGACCAACGGAGTGCACACTCACGAGCACAGCCACGGTGACACGACTCATACGCACCCCCACGGGGCGCATTCGCACGAGCACGTCGAGCACGAGCACACCCACACGCACGACGGTGAGACGCACTCACACACGCACGTGCACGACGCGGGCCACGTCGAAGAGCACTCGCACTCCCACTAGTGCGATTCGCGGGTGACCTCACTGCCGCTGGAGCCGACCAGGAAGTCCAGGTCGGCTCCGGTGTCGGCACCGAGCACGTGGTCGACGTAGAGCCGCTCCCAGCCGCGTTTCGGTGACGCGAACGCCCGGAACATCGCTTCGCTCGGGGTGCGCTGCAGGAAGTCCGGTGCCTCCACGTCGATCCGCCGGTTCTCCACGTCGAGCACGATGACGTCGCCCGTGCGGACCAGCCCGAGCGGCCCGCCCGCCGCCGCTTCCGGCGCCACGTGCAGGACGACCGTGCCGTAGGCGGTGCCGCTCATGCGCCCGTCGCAGATCCGCACCATGTCGCGGACGCCCTGTTCCAGCAGCTTCTTCGGCAGCGGCATGTTCGACACCTCGGGCATGCCCGGATAGCCGCGCGGGCCGCAGCCGCGCAGCACCAGCACGGAGTCCGCGTCCACGTCCAGATCGGGATCGTCCACGCGGGCGTGGAAGTCCTCGATGCTGTCGAACACGACGGCCTTCCCGCGGTGCTGCAACAGGTGCGCCGACGCGGCCGCCGGTTTGATCAAAGCTCCTGATGGCGCCAGGTTGCCCCTCAGCACCGCGATGCCGCCCTCGGCGATGATCGGCTCGGTCCGCGCGCGGATGACCTCGGGGTCCCAGATCGGCGCGTCGTCGAGGTGGTCGACGAGCGGCCTGCCCGTGACCGTGAGCCCGTCGGGGTCGAGCAGGTCCCGCACCTCCCGCAGCACGGCGAGGAGTCCGCCCGCGCGGTGGAAGTCCTCCATCAGGAACCGGCCCGCCGGCTGCAGGTCGACCAGCAGCGGCACGCCGGAGCCGACGCGGTCGAAGTCGTCGAGCGTCAGGTCGACGCCGAGCCGCCCGGCGATCGCGAGCAGGTGCACCACGGCGTTGGTGGAACCGCCGATCGCCGCCAGCGCCACGATCGCGTTGTGGAAGCTGGCCTTGGTGAGGAACGTGCTGGGCCGGCGGTCCTTCTCGATCAGCTCGACGATGAGCCGTCCGGTGCCGTGCGAGGCTTCCAGGAGCCTGCTGTCCGGCGCCGGGGTGCCGGCGACGCCCGGGACGACCGTGCCGAGCGCCTCCGCGACCAGCGCCATCGTCGAGGCGGTGCCCATGGTGTTGCAGTGGCCGCGGCTGCGGATCATCGCCGACTCGCTGCGCAGGAACTGCTCCTGCGACAACGTGCCCGCGCGCACCTCCTCGGACAGCCGCCACACGTCCGTCCCGCACCCCAGCGGCACCCCGCGGAACGTGCCGGTCAGCATCGGCCCGCCCGGCACCACGACCGCCGGGATGTCGACGGAGGCTGCGGCCATCAGCAGCGCCGGGATCGTCTTGTCGCACCCGCCGAGCAGCACCACGCCGTCCACGGGGTTGGCGCGCAGCATCTCCTCGGCGGCCATCGCGGCCATGTTGCGCCACAACATGGCGGTGGGGCGGACGTTCGTCTCGCCGAGCGACACCACGGGCAGGTTGAGCGGGATGCCACCGGCCTCGTACACGCCGTTGGAGACGGACTTCGCCACGTCGTCGAGGTGCGCGTTGCACGGCGTGAGGTCGGAGGCGGAGTTGGCGATGGCGATCTGCGGCCGGCGGAAGGCGTCGTCCGGGGTGCCGCGCCGCATCCAGGCACGGTGGATGTAGGCGTTCCGGTCGTCTCCGGCGTACCACTGCTCGCTGCGTAGCCCCACTGCGCGCCTCCTAGCGGTCCTCCCGAGCATATGGGGATCCACGCGACATCCAGTCAGGTCTATTGCTTCAGTGTTGACCGAAGAGAATCATTCCGGCCGTGATCGTCGGGTCTGCCTCGGCGCGATCGGACCCTCTGCAATGATTCGGTCAAATCGGTCAATCTGGTGCGGGTGGAAGGAACTGTTGATGGAGTGGATGACGAGCCCTGAGCTGTGGGTCGCGTTCGCCACCTTGCTCCTGCTGGAGATCGTGCTCGGCATCGACAACGTCATCTTCATCTCGATCCTGGCCGGGCGCCTGCCGGAGGAGCAGAGGCGGCGGGCCCAGGTCGTGGGCCTCTCGCTGGCCCTGATCACGCGCCTGCTGCTGCTCGCCTCGCTGGCGTGGGTGATCGGGCTGACGGCGCCGTTGTTCACGGTGTGGGGCCAGGAGATATCGGGCCGGGACCTGATCCTGGTGCTGGGCGGCCTCTTCCTGCTCGGCAAGGCGACGTTCGAGATCCACGAGCAGCTGGAGGGCGCCGACCACGCCAAGGAGCGCAAGGCCGTCTCGTTCGCGAGCGTGATCGCCCAGATCCTGGTGCTCGACGTCGTGTTCTCGCTCGACTCGGTCATCACCGCGGTCGGCATGGTCGACGAACTGGGCATCATGATCGCGGCCGTGGTGGTCGCGATGGTCGTGATGCTGTTCTCCGCCAAGGCGATCTCGGAGTTCGTGAACCGCCATCCGACGGTGAAGATGCTCGCGCTGTCGTTCCTGCTGCTGATCGGCGCCAGCCTGATCGCCGAGGGCTTCGACCAGCACATTCCGAAGGGGTACGTGTACGGGCCGATCGCGTTCTCGGTGTTCGTGGAGTTCCTGAACCTGCGGATGCGGGCGAAGCGCTCCCAGCCGGTGGCGCTGCACGGCACGTACGTGAAGAACGGCGACTAGCGTCTACTGACCACTGAGGTTACGAACGGTTCGACAGGTAGTCGGATGATCTTGGAATTGAGGCCTCCGGATTTGGTGTGGAATGTCGACACCGGTCGATTCGGCTGTGCGCAGGGCTGGTTCCCTCCATCCCTGCCGCACTGCCGTTGTTGATGACGCAGGTCCAGGTGCCCTCCATCCGCGGTTGCCGGCGCGCCTTGCCTGCCGTCAGGGTTGGTGCGCTCAGTGCACACATTTGTCGGTCTTTCCGGGGATACTGCCAAGCATCCAAGTCGTGATCGCTGTGATGGGAGCACGATTGGCGGGCAAGTACGCACCCCTGACGGGACGCCTCGCTGCCGTGACCCGTGACGGTCGGCAGGGTGTTGAACTGTCGTTTGCCGAGATCTCTGACCTCGTCGGTGGTCTGCCCGCGTCGGCATACGAGCACCGGGCGTGGTGGGCCAACGGCCTGCTGTCCCAGCAGGCGGCGTGGCACCGCGCCGGTTGGCGGGTCGACTTCGTCTCCCTGGAGCGTCGTCGAGTGCGGTTCGTTCGACTTGACGCTCCGCTGGACGTCGGAGGTGAGAGCCAGCCGGTCGCCGCGGCGATCGAGCTACCCGTCGATGACGGCACTCCCGCTCTGGACGTGCGCGTGCGTTGTGTCTGGCGGATCGCCGGCGAGGTCGGACTGTCCGACGACAAGCCGGTGTTCCCGCGGTTGCCCCGCGTCGCCGCGATCTACCGCTTGACGTTCGCGGCCTCGACTGGAAGGCCTCGGATCTACATCGGTGAGACCGATGACCTCCGACGCCGCGTCGGCAACTACCGCAATCCCGGGCCGACACAGCAAACGAGTCAGCGGCTGCACCATGAACTCGTCCGCCACCTGTCGTCGGGTGGCACGGTCAGTCTGTCCGTGGCCATCGAAGCGGAGCTCGAGACGGATGGACGCCGCTCCGCGTTGCCTCTGGCTCGCAAGACGGCCCGCGTTCTCGCAGAACACGCGGCGCTCGCTCTGGCCTACGTCGACGATGTTGTGGACATCATCAATGCGGATCGAGGGGTGGAGTGACGCGGCCCGCGGTGGGCGAGCACGCTGACCAGCGTCGTTGCACGAGTTGGGACTCACTCAATCACCACCGCGACCACGCCGCACTCGCAGGTCTCCACCCGCCACCCGCGTTCCCAACCTCTTGGGTCAGTACAACTAAAGCAGTTCCTCCGACACCGTGAACTCGGTGTCGCACGCCGGGCAGGTCGCCTGGCCGAAGAAGAACCGGAAGGCGCGCACGGCCTTCGACTGGCCGTGCGCGTCGGCCGTGTCGCAGACTCGCCGGCCCACGCCGTCGAGCTTCGCGGGATCGGCGGGCTTCAGCGGTCGTTCCTCGTCTTCGTCGATCCGGCTGACGCCTTCGTCGAGGACGAGGAACATCGGGGTCTCGCACTCGGGGCACTCGACCTCGTACTCGTCGTTGTCCACGCCCCACGACAGGACGTCCGCCGCGTCGAGGACGCCTTCGAACACCAGAAGGCCCTCCAGCAGATAGGGGTAGGCGCCTTCGTCGGCTTCGGGCAGCAACGCGTTCGCGGTGGCCGTCAGCGCCGTGATGGAGGCCGCGTGTTCGGCGCGGACCTCGTCGTCACCGCCGTCGGCGACGATGCCCGCCGCGAGCAGGACCGCGTCGGCGTTGTTCATCGCCGCGAGGTGGGGGAGCGCCGCGTAGCTGGCGGGGAAGCTGGTGCCCTGGTGGCACAGGCGGCTCCAGAGCTCCGACCACGCCTCCTGGTCGCTGGCGGCCGCCCGGTCGAGGAGAGCGGGGACGTCCTCGGCGGTGCCGTAGGCGTGGTGCAGAACAGAAAAGTCCGTCATGCCCGTGATCAGATCACGGGCATGACGGACCGTTGAGCGGAGGGATCAGCCGACCGCGACCGGCTCCTTCTTGTCCTTCTGCTCGATCTCGTCGAGCGCGGTGCCCTCGACGTCGAGCTCCGGCAGCCAGCGCAGGAACTTCGGCAGCCACCAGGCGCGCTCACCGAGCAGGGCGAGCGCCGCGGGCACGAGCACCATGCGGACCACGAACGCGTCCACGAAGATGCCGACGGCCAGAGCGAACGCGATCGACTTCACGGTCGGCTCGCCGGCCGGGACGAAGCCCGCGAACACCGAGAACATGATCAGCGCCGCGGCGATGACGACCGGGGCCGCCTGGCGGAAGCCCGTGGTGATCGCCTCGATCGGCTTGGCGCCGCGGTGGTGCGCCTCGTGCATCCGGGACACCAGGAAGATCTGGTAGTCCATGGCGAGGCCGAACAGGATGCCGATCACCAGGATCGGGGTGAGGCTGATCAGCGGGCCGGTGCCGTCGAGGTTGACCGCGTCGGCGAGCCAGCCCCATTGGAACACCGCGACCGTGGCGCCGAGCGACGAGCCGATGGTCAGCAGGAAGCCGAGGACACCGACGAGCGGCACGAGCAGCGAGCGGAACACCAGGACCAGCAGCACGAGAGCGAGGCCGACGACGACCGCGAGGTAGATCGGCAGGGCCCTGTCGAGGGACGTGGCCACGTCGACGCTCACCGCGGTGGCGCCGGTGACGTACGCCTTGCCGCCCTGCACGTCGGACAGTTCGGCTCGCAGATCGGCGACGAGCTTCTCGGTCTCGACGGTGTCGGGGCCGGACTTCGGGATCACGGTGACGAGCGCGGACTTGCCGTCCTGGCTCGGCTGGGCCGGGGCGACGAGGGCGACGTCGGACAGCTTCGCGAGCGGCTCGGACTCCCTGGTGGCCGTGGCCGCGGCGCCGTCGCCCTCGAACAGGACGATGATCGGGCCGTTGAAGCCCTCGCCGAAGCCCTTCGCGAGGATCTGGTCGGCGCGCTCCTGGGTGGAGTTCGCCGGCGGCTTCTGGATGAGCGTGGTGTCCATGGACGCCACCGGGATCGACACGATGCCGAGCGCCACGACCGAGAGCAGCAGCGCGGCGACGCGGTTGCGGGTGACGGCGCCCGCCCAGCCGCGGACGACACCGCGGTCCTTGGGCTCGGAGGCCTCGGCGGCGCGTTCCTTGCGGGTCAGCACGCGGCGGCCGAGCATGCTCAGCACCGCGGGCACCAGCGTGATGGCGATCAGGACCGCGACGACGATCGTGGCGGCGGCCGAGACACCCATCTGCGTGAGGAACGGGATGCCGGCGATCGCGAGGCCCACCAGCGCGATCACGACGGTCAGACCGGCGGTGACGACGGCGGAACCGGCGGTGCCGACCGCGGTCGCGACGGCGTGGCCGACGTCCGAGCCGCGGCGCAGCTCCTGGCGGTAGCGGTTGATGATGAACAACGCGTAGTCGATGCCGACCGCGAGACCCAGCATCGAGGCGAGGATCGGCGTGGTCGACTGCAGGTCCATGAACCCGGTGGCGATCGTGATGCCGAGCGCGCCGATGCCCACGCCGATGCCGGCGCTGAGCAGGTTCATGCCGGCCGTCACGAGCGAGCCGTAGGTCAGCGCGAGCACGACCAGGGCCAGCACGACACCGATGGCCTCGGTGGCACCGCCGATGTGCGGGATCTCCTGCATCGCGGTGCCGCTGACCTCGACGGTCAACCCGGCCGCGCGGGCCTTGTCGACGGCCTTGAGCAGGTCGGCGCGCTGCTCGGCGGTGACCTCGCCGGGCTTCACGTCGTAGGTGACGGTGCTGTAGCCGACGTTGACGTCCTGGTTGACGCTCGGCGCGGCCGGGTCGAGCGGGTTCGTCGCCGACCGCACGCCCTGCAGCGCCGACTCGTCCGCCACCAGGTCGGTGATGGTCTTGAGGTGCTGCGGCAGCTTCTGGCCGTCCGGCGCCTGCAGGACGACCCGCGCCTGCGCGGTCTCGCCGGAACCGAACGTGTCCTGGATGCGCTCCAGCGCCGTCGTCGACTCCTGCCCGGGGATGGACATCGAGTTCGACGTCTCACCGCCGAGCGTGAACGCGCCGGCACCGGCGCCGATCAGCACGAGCAGCCAGATCAGGACGACGGGGAGGCGGCGCCGGTGAGCGCCCATTCCCAGTTTGTAGAGCAGTTTCGCCATGATGGTCAGGCCTCCTGGTGCCCGAGTGCGTCGTAACAGGTAGCGAGGATCAGGGGACGCCACAGCGTCTTGTCACCCTCCTGGTTGGCCAGAAGGGTGAGCACCGCCATGGCACTCAGCGCGCCGACGATCCGGATGGCGCGCGGCAGTTCCGCGGCGGGGTCGATCACGAACATCTCGTTGAGCAACAGCTCGTCCTGCGCCTGCTGCGGGTCCTCGCCGGGTGCGGTCATCGACCGGAACAGCAGCGCGACCATGCCGGGCCGGTCGAGCGCGTAGTCGGTGAGCAACTCGAGCGACCGGCGGTCCCTCTCGGGACCGGCCGGGAGGTCCTTGACCAGGTCGAGGACGTGCTGGGTGATGATCCGGCTCTGCGCCCACGCCGCTTCGAAGAGAGCGTCCTTGCTCGGGAAGTGGTGCAGCAGGCCCGCCTTGGACAGGCCGACGGCGTCCGCGAGGGACTTCAACGAGGTCTGCTCGAAGCCGTGCCGCGCGAAGAGCGCGGCGGCGGCGTCGAGGATCTTCTCGTCGACCCCGGTCCTGGGCTGTCGTGGCATGTCGTCGACTTTACGGCGTTCACCAACCGATTCGGTAGGTTTACCGACCGAAATGGTCGGTGGCCTTCGTCACTCCATCGGGCGAGTGGTGGAGGTGGTTCGTGGGCTTCGGATACCCGGAGTGACGGCGTAAGACCTGGGAAGCACGAGCGAGGTGTCGCCCGTCCGCCGGCCTTGACCGGTCCGACGCCACCACGTCGTCCACCTCCACTGGCTCACTGCTGGAAGGATGACGCGATGTTCGTCTTCGACGCGGAACTGTGGCTCTGGGACGCCCGCCGCCTGGACACGTGGACCTTCGTCACCCTCCCCGAGGACGTCTCGGACCAGATCCGCGACGTAGCTGCCCCAGGCACCGGCTTCGGCGCCGTCAAGGTGCGGGCCGGCGTAGGCGCCAGCACGTGGTCGACGTCGGTGTTCCCCGACAAGCAGTCCGGCTGCTACGTGCTGCCCGTCAAAGCCGCCGTGCGCAAGAAGAACGACGTGGCCCCGGGCGACGTCATCGAGGTAACGGTCGAACTGATCTAACGCGTCCAGTCGATGTCGGCGTAGATCGCGGCGTGGTCGCTGGCCGCGTGCACCTCAGCGGTCATGGTTTCGTAGACGTCCCAACGGTTGCGGGTGCGCGGGCCGCGCCACACGCCCTTGCGGAAGACGCCGCCTCCGGTGGCCTTGGCGAACAGCGGTGGGGTGAGCAGGACGTAGTCGATCTTGCCCTTCTCGTTGACACCGCGGTACGTGCCGAAGCGGTGGTTCCAGTCGAAGTTCTCGTGCTCGCTGATGTCTCGCAGGCCCGTGCGCTGGAACAGGGGGCGGAGGCACTCGCTGTCCGCCGTGTCGTTGAGGTCGCCGACCACGGCGATGTGGTCGTGGCCCTCGTCGCGCAGGCGGTTGACGATGCGGGCGATGCGGACGGCCTGGCGGAAGCGGCGGCGGGCGCCCAGCGGGTCGCCGGGGGTGCTGTAGCCCTTGGACTTCAGGTGGTTCACGAGCACGACGACCTCGGGGCCCGCCGGGGTGCGGACGTGGTACTCGGCGCAGTCGCGGGAGAAGATGAAGCCCGACCTGTCCTGCGCGTAGACGTGCGTGCGCATCATGATGACCTGGTGGGCGTCGCGGGTCAGCAGGCCCACGTTGATGCCGCGCTCGTCGTTGCCGTCGACGAGGTGGACCTCCTCGTACGGGGTCCAGCCGACGTGCTTGAGCATCGACGCGGAGAACATGTGCAGCAGCTCGCGTGATTCCGCCTCGACGACGCCGAGGACGTGCGCGCCCACGTCGCGCATCACCTGGGCGGTGTGGCGGGTGGCGAGTTCGCTGATGGGTTCGGTGGTGAGCTCGACCCAGCCGACCCAGGACTCGCGACCGCTCGCCACGACCGAGGTCTCGCCGGTGCGGTGGCGGGCGAGGAAGCGGCCGCGGATGCGCCGCAGGACCGCGTACCTGCTCCGGTCGCTCCTGAGCAACTCGAGCGTCGCCAGGTGTTCTTTGAGCTCTTCCTTGACTTCCGGCGGGTAGGTCTCGGAGGCGATGAGTTCGTTGAAACGGGCGTGGGCGGCCAGGACCGGGGCCGCGTGCTTGGTGGCGTTGCGGCCCATCACTTTGGGGCGCTCGAACATGTTCTCCACGTTGAACGACCCGATCCGGGTGGTGCTCACGGTTTCAGGGTCGCATGTGGAGGAACGGATCAGCCCTGGTCCGCTCGGGTGATCTTTCGCTGCGGCGGTGGTGGAGGGAAGACCCCTGGCTGGGCTGCCGGGTCCGGTCGGACGCGGGGCCTTCCCACGGTGACGACCCTGCCCGGTGAACCTAGGATGAACCTTGAACCCGCTGCTGAGGAGTGATCTTGGAGTTCGGGCTGCTCGGCGCCGTGGAGGTGCGCGACGAGGGCGCGCTGGTCGACGTCGGCCACGTCCGGCAACGGTCCGTGCTGGCCGCGCTGCTGGTGGAGGAGGGCAGGCCGCTGCCCGTCGACCGGCTGCTCGACCGCGTCTGGGGTGAGCGGGCGCCGCTGCGGGCCCGCGAGACGCTCTACGGCTACGTGTCGCGGCTGCGCAAGCTGCTCGGGCTGGACATCGAGCGTTCTCCCGCGGGGTACCGGCTCGCGGTGGCCCCGTCACAGGTGGACCTGTTCCGCTTCAGGGCTTTCGTGCGTGATCGTGACTTCGACGCGGCGCTCGGGCTGTGGCGCGGGCGGGCGGTGGACGGGCTCGAGTCGCCGTGGTTCGACGCGCTGCGCGAAAGCCTGCACGCCGAACGCCTCGCCGCCGAACTGGACCGCAACGACGCGGCGCTCGCGGACGGCCGGCACGCCGCGCTGCTGCCGTCGTTGCGCGTGCTCGCCGGCGAACACCCGCACGACGAACGCCTTGCCGCGCAACTGATGCTGGCGTTGCACCGCTCGGGCAACGACGCGGAGGCGTTGCGGCACTACGAGGTCGTGCGCCGCGGCCTCGCGGACGAGCTCGGCGTCGACCCGAGCAGGCCGCTGCAGGACGTGCACCAGCGGATCCTCGTGGGAAGCGGGGAAGAGAGGCCCGCCGGACCACGTCAGTTGCCCGCGCCGCACCCGTGGTTCACCGGCCGCACCGACGAGCTCGCGGCGCTCGACCGGCCCGGCACCGTCGTGATCACCGCGCTCGGCGGCACGGGCGGCATCGGCAAGACCGCGCTGGCGCTGCACTGGGCCCACCGGCACCTGGCCGACTTCCCGGACGGCCAGCTCTACGTCAACCTGCGCGGCTTCGACCCGTCCGCCGAGCCGACGCCTCCCGAGGCGGTGCTGCGCGAGTTCCTGGAGGCGTTGGGGGAGGAGACGATCCCGGCCGGCCTCGACGCACGGGCCGCCCGCTACCGGAGCCTCGTCGCCGGCCGGCGGGTGCTGGTGCTGCTCGACAACGCCCGCTCCACCGAACAGGTCGTGCCGCTGCTGCCCGGCCCGGACGCGACGGTGCTCGTCACGAGCAGGCTCAAGCTCGCGGGCCTGGTGGCCGCGCACGGCGCCCGCTCCGTGTCGCTCGACGTGCTGGATCCGGCCGACGCGCGCGAGTTCCTCGTGGCGAGGCTGGGCCCCGCACGCGTGGCGGCCGAACCCGAGGTCGTCGCGGACCTGGTGAGCTGGTGCGGAGGCCTGCCGCTGGCGTTGTCGATCGTCGCCGCGCGCGCCGCGATGGAACCGGGCTTCCCGCTGGCCGCGTTCGCCGCGGAACTGCGCGACCAACCCCTCGACGCCCTCGACACGGGCGAGATCGGCACGAACCTGCGCGCCGTGTTCTCGTGGTCCGTGGCCGCGCTGTCCGACGAGGCGGCGCGCGCGTTCGGCCTGCTCGGCACCGTCGGCACGGCGGACATCAGCTTGACGGCGGCCGCCGCGGTGGTGGACCGGCCGGCCGCGAGGACCCGGATGGTGTTGCGGGAACTGGAGAACGCGCACCTCGTGCAGCAGCACGTGCCCGGTCGCTACCGCATGCACGACCTCGTCGGGCTGTACGCGGCCGACCTCGCCGCCGACGCGGGCACCCGGCTGGCCGACTTCTACGCGGCGACGGCACGGGCGGCCGCGCTCATGCTGGAACCGCACAAACCGTTGCCAGAGCACCAAAGCAGCCACGCGCTGACCTTCGACACGAACGCCGCGGCGATGGCGTGGTTCGACGCGGAGCACGCCTGCCTGCTGACCGAACAGCGCCAGGCCTTGGCATGCAACGGGTTCGACGTCGTCTGGCTCATCGGCCGCGCGCTGAACAACTACCACCTCCGCCGAGGCCGCACGACCGACGACGTCGAGGCCTGGCTGATGGCGTTGCGCGCCGCGCAGGCGTGGGACGACCGGCTCAAGCAGTCCGCCGCGCACCGCTGCCTCGGCGCCGACTACATCGAGCTGGGCCAGTCGGCGTTGGGGCACGAGCACCTGGAGCGCGGCCTGGAGCTGTGCGAGGGCGACCACGAGGCGCAGGGCGGCGCGCACCGGGCGATCGCGTGGGCGGCGGAGTTCGAGGGCGACCTGGAGAAGGCGCTGGAGCACTCGCTCGCCGGGCTGGAGCAGTTCCGCGCGGCAGGGCACGAGGTCCGCGAGGCGGAGGCGCTGAACGAGGTCGGCTGGCGGTACGCGTGCCTGGGCCGCTACGCCGAAGCACGCACGTTCTGCGAAGAAGCCATGCTGCTCAACACCAGGCTCGGTCACGCCGAGGGTTCCGCGGCCACGCTCGACAGCCTCGCGCACATCGCCCACCACGACGGCCGCCACGCCGACGCCGTCGCGCACTACGGCGAGGCGCTGGCGCTCTACCGCGAGCTGGACAACTCCGCCGAGGAGGCCACCGTGCTCGAACACCTCGGGGACGTCCACGCGGCGGCGGGGGAGGACGAGCCGGCGCGCGAGAGGTGGGGGAGGGCGCTGAAGCTGTACCGGGAGCAGGGCCGCGACGCGGAGGCCGCGGCCCTGGAGGCGAGGATCTAGACGCGGCTGAGCTGCCGGCCGCTCTCGATCAGCTCGTCGGCGAACGAGTCGAGCGCGTGGGCGAAGTCGCGCTGGTCCGGCTCGTGCCAGTCCTGCAGCTGGTCGAGCAGCCAGCGCCGCCAGGCGACGACGAGCTGGGCGAACACGTCCGCGCCGAGGTCGGTGAACCGGTAGCCGTCGTCGCCGAACGCCAGGTGCCCGGACCGCACGAGGGCCTGCGCGGTCGGTTCGAAGATGCCACCGGGCACCTTCGTCATCTCGCCGATCTCGTCCAGCGTCGCCACCCCGTCGTCGGTCGACGCCCGGTACACGCGGCCGAGCATCCAGGCCTGTTCCAGCGGCAGGTCGACGCCGGAACGCCGCAGCACCGCCATTCCGGGGTCCTCCGACGACCTGGAGACGACCGTGGACACCAGCTTGCGCAGCTCGTCGTAGGAGTTCGACGGCGGCGCGGCGAAGCTCTCGCCCACACCGCTGTTGCCCGCCGCGGCCGCCCGGGACGTGTCCCGCAGCTGCACCTGCGGCAGGAAGACCGCGACCAGCAACGCCACCAGGCCGATCGGGGCGGCGATGAAGAACATCATCTGCACGGTCTCCGCGTACCCGGCGACGATCGGCGCCCGCACCGCTTCCGGCAGCGCGTGGACGGCGGCGGGGCTCGCGATGGCGCGCGGGTCGACGCCCGGCGGCACCACGAGGTGCTTCGGTAGCTGGTTCGCGTAGATCGTGCCGAAGATCGCGACGCCGAACGAGCTGCCCATCGTGCGCAGGAAGCTGATGCCGGACGTCGCCACGCCGAGGTCGGTGTAGTTCGTGGTGCTCTGCACGACGATCACCGGCACCTGCATCACCAGGCCGATGCCCGCGCCCAGCACCACCATGAACGCGCCCATCTCCCAGTAGCTGGTCGAGGCGTCCAGCAGCGACAGCAGGAACAGGCCGACGGTGAGCACGACCGAGCCGACGATCGGGAACGGCCGGTAGAGGCCGGTGCGGCTGATCGTGTTGCCGGTGAGCAGGGCCGTGGACATCAGGCCCGCGATCAGCGGCAGCATCCACAGCCCGGACGCCGTGGCCGACTCGCCGCGCACGTACTGCAGGTAGATCGGCAGGTACGTGATGCCGCCGAGCATCGCGAACCCGACGACGAAGCTCAGGATGCCCGACACCGTGAACACCCTGCTGCGGAACAACCTCATGGGCAGCATCGGCTCGGCCGCGCGCTGCTCCACGAACACGAACGCGACGAGCAGCACCACCGACCCGGCCGCCATCCACAGGATCGTCGGCGACGTCCAGGCGTACTCCGTGCCACCCCAGCTCGTGACGAGCGTCAGTCCGGTCGCCGCCAGGGCGATCAGCGCGATGCCCGCGTAGTCGATCCTCGGGCGGCCCTCGGCCCTGATCGCCGGCAGCGCCGCGACCGCCACCAGCACGACGGCGATGCCGAGCGGGATGTTCACGTAGAACGCCCACCGCCAGCTCAGGTGGTCGACGAACAGCCCGCCGAGCAACGGCCCGGCGACCGTCGCGACACCGAACACCGCGCCCGCCAGGCCCTGGAACTTGCCGCGTTCCTTCAACGGCACGACGTCCGCGATGATCGCCGTCGAGGTGACCATCAACCCGCCTGCGCCGAGCCCCTGCACCGCGCGGAACGCGATCAGCGTGCCCATCGACTCCGACCAGCCCGCGAAGAACGACCCGACCAGGAACAGCGCGACGCTGACGAGGAACGTCTTCTTGCGCCCGTAGAGGTCGCCGAACTTGCCGATCAGCACCGTCATGATCGTCTCGGCGAGCAGGTACGACGTCACCACCCACGACAGGTGTGCGCCGCCACCCAGGTCGGCCACCATCGTGGGCAGCGCGGTGGACACGATCGTCTGGTCGAGCGCGGCCAGCAGCATGGCGAGCAGGACGGCCGCGACGACCAGGTTCCGCCTGCGGGTGTCGATCATCTCGGGCACTCGGGGATGATCGCGCAGGTTGGACGACCTCGCAGGGGGAGGAACCCGATGGGGGCGCGGGGGAGGTGGGGCGCGGAGGGGTGCCGGGCGGGCCGCCGGTCGTTGACCGCGCAAACAGACTAGGGTCGGGTGCGTTCAGCCGAAGGAGGGGTCGTCTTGATCTTCATCACCGCCAAGTTCCTCGTCCTGCCCGAGCACGCCGAGGCGTGGCCCGAGATCAGCAGGAGCTTCACCGAGGCCACCCGCGCCGAGGCCGGCTGCCTGTGGTTCGACTGGTCGCGCAGCCTCGACGACCCGAACGAGTACGTGCTGGTCGAGGCGTTCCGCGACGGTGACGCGGGTGGTGTGCACGTGAACTCGGAGCACTTCAAGAACGCCCAGAAGGAGCTGCCGCGGTACCTCGCGGAGACGCCCCGGATCGTCAGCCAGAACGTGGACCAGGACGACTGGTCGCGGCTCGGCGAGATGGAGGTTGCGCCACGCGGGTGAGCCTCGCCCGGATCGTTTGGTGCACGTGGTTCCTCCGCCAGAGGATGGCCCGATGGACGCCTTCGTGGAGTTGTCCGCCGAGCTGACCGGGTTCTCGGCGGAGGAGCTGAGGTCGACCGGACTGGTCGAGCAGTACCGCGCGCTGGCCGACGGCGCGTCCGAGGCCGAGATCATCGAGCTCTGGTACACCGGGGTCTGGCGCGGTGTCATCCCGACCGAGCGCGCCTACGCCGAGGGCCTGGCGTGGAAGGCCGTGGGGGTCGCCGCGCCGGGCACGTCGGCGCCGGGGTTCGGCAGCTGGGAGCGCAGACCGCGAAGAAGCGCCCGGTGAGGGCCGTGGTCGTCGGCGCGGGGTTCGCCGGCTCGCTCGTCGCGAAGGTGCTGGGGGACAACGGGTTCCGCGTGCTCGTGCTGGAGGCGGGTGCCGAGCCGAACGAGGACGCGGTCAGCAGGTACCGCACGGCCCTGGTGAAGTCGCCGCTCGTGCCGTTCCGCCGGACCGCCGCGGCGCCGTCGAGCGACTACGTGGTCGACACCGGGCCGCACTCCCTCGCGAGCCCCTACCTGCGCATGAACGGCGGTACCGGCACCGCCTGGACCGGCATCACACCCCGCATGCGGCCCGACGACTTCCGCACCGGCGACCTCGGCCGCGGCCGCAACTGGCCGTTGTCCTACGACGACCTGGAGCCCTCCTACCGCGCGGCGGAGTGGGAGATCGGGATCGCGGCCGACGCCGACGAGCAACGCCGGCACGTTCCCATCCCCGAGGGCTACCGCTACCCGATGCACGCGCTGCCGCGCACGTTCCTCGACGACGCCATCGCGTCCGTTGTGGACGGTCAGCGCATCGACGGCCGCGAGCTCCTGGTCGTCGGCACACCCCAGGCGCGCAACGGCGTCCCGGTCGACGGCTACCACCCGGACGGACAGCTGTGTGCGGGTTTCGCGAGCTGTGTGCCGGTCTGCCCGGAGGGCGCCAAGTACACGCCGCACCGGACGCAGAGGCGGTGGTCGTCCACTGTGGAGCTGCGCACGCGTTGTGCGGTGAACCGGTTGCACGCCGACGAGTTCGGCCGCATCACGAAGGTCGACTACCAGCGCTACGAGGACGACACGTCCGGCCGGCACACCCGGCACTCGGTGGAGGCGGACGTCGTCGTCCTCGCCGCGCACGCGATCGAGAACGCCAAACTGCTGCTCCTGTCCGGGCTCGCGAACAGCAGCGACCAGGTCGGTCGCAACCTCATGGGCCACCCCGTGCTGCTGACGTGGGGTCTGATGCCGCACCCGATCGGCCCGTTCCGCGGTCCCGGCTCGACGACCGGCATCGAGACCTTCCGGTCGGGACCCGAGCGCCGGGAGCGGGCGCCGTTCCGCATCGAGATCGGCAACTGGGGCTGGGGCTGGTCGGCAGGAAGCCCCGGTTCGGACACCGCCGAACTCGTCGCGGCCGGCCTGCGCGGCACCGCGTTGAGGCAGGCCGTGGCGGAGCGGGTCGGCAGGCAGTTCACGCTGCAGATCGAGGTCGAGCAGGAGGCCGACCCGGCCAACCGCGTCACGCTCGCCGCGGAACGCGACGCGCTCGGCACCCCGCGGCCGTCCGTCCACTACGCGCTGTCCGAGTACGCCAAGGACGGCCTGCTGGCGTCGAAACGGGTCTCGGACCGCCTCTTCGAGATGCTCGGCGCCGAGGACCACACCGCCTACAAGCCGGACGACGGGCACTACTTCGAGCACAACGGCGAGCCGCTGCGCTACTGGGGCGCCGGGCACAGCGGCGGCACGCACGTGATGGGCTCCTCGCCGCGCGACTCCGTGGTGGACCAGTGGCAGCGTTGCTGGGACCACCCCAACCTGTACGCCGTGGGGTGCGGCAGCATGCCGTCGCTCGGCACGTCGAACCCGTCGCTCACGATGGCGGCACTGGCGTTGCGGACCGCGGACCACCTGGTGTCACGCGCCCGCTGAAGAAGTTCCGCGCAGAATGTCGAAAGCTCCGTGACGTCGATCGACGCAGGGGTGGCGGCCGACGGCCGTCAGTCGACAACGAGGAGACACCATGCGTTTCATGCTCATGCACCGCGTCCCGGAGGACGACCCGGCCTCGTGGGAGCCGAACCCCGAGCTCATCGAGCGGATGAACGCGTTCGTGGAGAAGCTGACCGCGAACGGCGTCATGCTCGGCGCCGAGGGCGTCCACCAGCGCGGTGCGGTGGTGCGCAGGCGCGGCACGGCGATCAGGTCGGTCGACGGGCCGTTCGCCGAGGCCAAGGAGGTCGTCGGCGGCTTCCTGCTGATCAACGCCAGGGACCTCGCCGAGGCCACGGCGGTGGCCGAGGAGTACGTCACCTGCTTCGCGGGCGTCGAGGAGATCTCGATCGAGGTCCGTCCGGTCGTCGAGGCCGAGGACATCGAGCCCTACCTCGACAGGTAGGCCAGCTCGACGACGAACCACTCGCCGTCGAACCGGCACGGTCCACCGGGGTGCAGCCGCACGTCCTCGGCGTCCAGCGCGACGAGGACGTGCGGCCCCTCCAGGTCCAGGGACCGGTCGACGACGGTGCGCACGCCGACGTCGTCGTGCCGGACGTCGAGCGGTTCGGGCAGGTTCTCGCCGAGGTCCTTCAGCTCGACCAGCCGGTTGCGGTAGGAGGTCGTGCCGATGTTCGTGAGCCGGTGCACGGGCGACACGGGCCGGTAGACGTGGCCGCCGCGGTGTTCGTGGACGAACCTCGGCTCGCTGCCGTCGAGCCAGTCCATGCGGCCTTCCGAGCCCTCGACGCTGAGCACCACGTACGGGTTGTGGTGCAGGTGCCACGCGTGCGTCTCGCCCGGTTCGAGCGCCACCTCCCACACCCTGATCACCGGGTCGTCGTGCAGCACGCGCTGCCCGACGTCGACGAGCACGACCTCCTCACCCGACGGCGAGAGCACGACGTCACCCTTCAAGGCGCACCTCCTGCAGGTAGCGGGCTCGGACGGACTGCCACGACGTGGCGGTCCACGGTTCGACGTGGGCGATGTGCGCGTCCGGCCGCAGCAGCACGACGACCTCGCCGAAGCGCTCGCGCACCGCGTCGCCGGGGTCGAAGTAGGCACGCGGCGCGTCCCACCGGCTCACGACGACCTGCCGCAGCCCGGCGGGGTCGTCGCCGGGCAGGAACGGCCGGCGGCGCGCGTCCGTGAGGTGCAGCGCCAGGAACGTGTCGCGGCACAACTCGTGCAGGTGCACGGGACCGCGCGGACCGAAGACCCGCAGGTCCGGGGCGCGGTCGCCGACCTGCGGCGGGCCGGTGCGCGTCATCGACCAGTCGGCGCCCAGCCGCACGCCGAGCAACGTCCGCGTCATCGCGTCCCGCCAGCCCGCAACGGAGTCCGAACGCCGCGACATCACCGCACGGGCCGCCTCCGCCATCGCGCCCGAACCGTGCACGGCCACCGGCCTCTGCTCGGCCTCGTAGCCTTCCAGCAACCCGGCGGCGGCCCACCCGCGCAGCACCCACGCCAGCCGCCACGGCAGGTTGGACGCGTCGAGCACGCCGGTGTTCAGGCCCAGTGCCCACATGGGTGTGATCAGGTGCGCCGCGTCGCCCAGCAGGAACACACGGCGGTCGCGCCACGACGACGCCACCCGGTGGTGCACGGTGTAGACGTTGCTGTCCAGCACCTCCACCGACTCGACCTCGCCGACGAAGTGCCGGGCCCTGTCGCGCAACTCGTCCGCGGACGGCTCGGGGCGGCCGGGTGCCAGCGGGAACACGAACCGCCAGCAGTGCGGCTGCCGCACCAGGACCATCCACTCCTCGCGGTCGCCGAAGTAGGCGAGGTACGGGTAGTCGCGCGGGTTCTCGACGTCGAGGTCGCACACCAGGTCGACCAGCACGTACCGCTGCTCCAGCGTGTGCCCGTCCATGCGCGCGCCGAGGCGTTCGCGCACGGTCGACCGCCCGCCGTCGCACCCCAGCGCGTACGCCGCTTCGAACTCGACGATTCCATCCGAAGTGGACAGTTGCAGCGTCACGCCGTCGTCGTGCTGCACGAAGTCCACGAGCCGGTGGCCCATCCGCAACGCTCCGGGCGCCCGTTCGCTCAGCACGCCGGCCAACACGGGCTCCAGCTCGTGCTGCGGAACGTTGACGACGAACGGGAACCGCGTCTCGTCCGCCAGCGCGGACAACAGGACGCTCCCGGTCGACGTCCCGGTCGCCCGGTCCACCTCGCCGATCTCGTCGAGCCGCAGCGACACCTCCAGCACCGGTCCCAGCGCGCCGTACCGGTCGAGCACCTCCAGCGTGCGCGTCAGGACGGTGCCCGCTCTGGTGTCGGCGGACAGGACGTCGCCCGCCTCGAAGACGACTACCGGGACATCGTGCGCGACCAGGCCCAGCGCGGTGATCAGCCCCACCGGGCCCGCGCCGATCACGGCCACCGGACGATCGGACGTGTTCATGAACCCTCCCCGCCCCCTATGTTCGAGCACGAGGGTGCCTTCGGGGGAGGGAACATGCGGAAAGCGTTTTCAACCGTGCTCGTCCTGCTGGCTGTCGCGGCCTGTTCGTCACCGGCTGAGGTGCAGCTCCTGCAGAAGATCAACTACCTGACGTCGTTCGGCACGTTCGGACGGGACGCCTACGCCTACGTGGCGAAGGAGAAGGGGTTCTTCGACCGGGCGGGGCTCGACGTCACGATCACGCCGGGCACCGGCAGCGTCGACGTGCTGAAGCTGGTCTCGGCCGGGCGGGCGGACTTCGGCGTCGCCGACTTCACCGCCACGGCGATCACGACGGCCAAGGAGAAGCTGCCGGTCACCGTCGTGGCGGCGGTCCAGCAGCGGTCACTGGCCGCGATCGTCGCACTCGAGGGCGGCGCCATCAGCAAGCCCGCAGACCTGGAGGGCAAGAGGATCGGGGACCAGCCGGGGTCCACCAACCAGGTGATGTTCCCCGTCTACGCCAAGGCCGCGGGCATCGATCCCGCGAAGGTCCAGTTCGTCCCGTCCGCCCCGCCCGCGCTGCCACAGCTGCTGGCGGCCGGGCAGGTCGACGGCATCGGCCAGTTCGTCGTCGGCAAGCCGCTGATCGAGGCCGCCACCCAGGGCAAGAAGGCCGTCGTGCTGCCGTACGGCGACCTGGTGCCCGACCTCTACGGCAACGCGCTCGTCACGTCCAAGGAGGTGCTGGGCAGGGGCGAGACGGCGACCAAGTTCATCGGGGCGCTGCTCCAGGGACTCGAGTACTCGATCGAGCACCCGGACGAGGTCGCGCCGATCCTCAAGAAGTACCAGCCGACGCAGGACGCGGCGGTCGCGAGCGCCGAGGTCGGGCTGATGGCGCCGTACGTCCGGCCGTCCGGCTACAGCGGACCCGTCGGCGGGATCACCGAGGACCGGGTCGCCAAGGTGGTCCGCACGCTCGTCGAGGCCGGTGCGATCACCGAAGGGTCGTTGCAGCCCAACGACTTCGTGTCCTTCGGGAGTTCGCCGAAGTGATCACCCTGAACGGGGTCTCGCACTCCTTCGACGGCGTGCACGCGCTCGACGGCATCGACCTGGAGGTGGGCGAGCACGAATTCGTGGCGGTGATCGGGCGGTCGGGCTGCGGCAAGTCAACGCTGCTGCGGCTCGTCGCCGGCCTGCTCACCCCGTCCGCCGGCGGGATCTCCGTCGCGGGCGAGCGGGTCGTCAGGCCGCGTCGGGACGTCTCGGTGATGTTCCAGCGGCCCGCGCTGCTGCCGTGGCGGACGGTGCTCGCCAACGTCCTGTTGCCGGTGGAGGTCTTCGGCCTCGCGGATCACCGCGACCGCGCGCACGAGCTGCTGGAGCTGACCGGGCTCGGCGGGTTCGAGAAGCGCCGGCCGCACGAGCTGTCCGGCGGCATGCAGCAGCGGGTGTCGCTGTGCCGGTCGCTGATCCAGAGCCCGCGGGTGATGCTGATGGACGAGCCGTTCTCCGCGCTGGACGCGATCACCCGCACCGAGCTCTGCGAGGAGCTGCAACGGGTCCAGCTCGCCCGGCCGCGCGCCGTCGTGTTCGTGACGCACTCGATCGACGAGGCCGTGCTGCTGGCCGACCGGATCGTGGTGCTCAGCCCGCGGCCCGGCCGGATCCGCTCGGTGGTCGACGTCGGTCTGCCCCGCCCGCGTGCGCTCGGTCAGGTCGAGCTCGACGCGGTGAGCCGGGAGCTGCGCGGACTGCTGGTGACGGCGTGAAGGCCGTGCTGCCGGTGCTGGGCCTGCTGGCGATCGTCGGGATCTGGTGGCTCGCGACGATCGTGTTCGAGATCCAGCCGCTGCTCGTGCCGTCGCCCGCGGACGTGGTCGAGTCGTTCCTGGAGCTGCCCGGCTACCTGCTCGAACAGGCGCTGGTCACGGTGTGGGAGGCCGTGTCCGGCTTCGGACTGTCCGTCGTGGCCGGTGTGCCGCTCGCGCTGCTGATCGTGTGGTCGCGCGTCCTGGAGCGGATGTTCTACCCGCTGCTGGTGGCCCTGAACGCCGTGCCGAAGGTCGCCATCGCGCCGATCGTGGTGGTGTGGTTCGGGTTCGGCCTCACCTCGAAGGTGCTCATGGTCGTGCTCGTGTGCGTCTTCCCGATCGTCATCTCCACGGCGTCCGGGATGAGGTCGACGCCGGCCGAACTGGTCGAGCTGTTCCGGTCGCTCGACGCCACGCGCACGCACGAGTTCTTCAAGCTGCGCCTGTGGCACGCGCTGCCGCAGGTCTTCGTCGGCCTGAAGGTGTCGATCACGCTCGCCGTCATCGGGGCGGTGATCGGCGAGTTCGTCGGGGCCGACGCCGGACTGGGCTACGTGATCCTGCAGTCCGGCGCCAGCGCCGACACCTCGCTGGCGTTCGCGGCGATGGCACTGCTGGCGGTCATCAGCGTGGCGCTCTTCTACGCCCTGACCTGGACTGAGCGGAAGCTCGTGCCCTGGTCGGAGGAGCACCGGGTCGTCTAGCGCGCCAGCCGGTCCAGCAGTTCGCCGAGCAGCGCGCGTTCGCCCGGCGTGAGGTCACCGGGGTCGTCCGAGACCAGGGCCCGCAGGGTGAGCGCGGTGCTCGCGCGCGTCGCCGGGCCGTCGGCCGACGGCGTGTGCAGCACACCGGCGAGCGCGGCCTCGCGAACGCGTTCGGACAGCCCGAAGTCCGGCTCCGGCTGGGTGATCAGGGTCAGCGTGATGCCGACGTTGGCGGCGAGCACCTGTTCGGCGGCGTCGTCCGCGGGCACCTTCAGCATGCCCCGTGCGGCGGCCTCGGTGAACCGCTCGCGCAACGCGGCGTGCGCGGGAGCCGTGACGGCACAGGGCTTTCCCGGCAGGGCGCGGCCGTAGAGCAGGGCGTAGAACGACGGGTGCTCCAGCCCGAACCGCACGTGCCGGTCCCAGCCCTCGCGCAGGTCGCCGAGCGGGTCGCCGGAGCTCTCCACGGCCGTGTACTGGGTGAAGCCGTGGTTCGCGACGGCGTCGATCAGGCCCTGCTTGCTGCCGAAGTGGTGGTACAGCGTCGGCGCCTGCACCCCGGCGCGTTCGCACACCGCCCTCGTGGACACCGTGCCGCCGCCCTCCAGCAACTCCGCCGCGGCGAGCAGGAGCCGATCCCGTGCGTTCTGCATGCTTGCTACATTAGCGCATGTAGCGCTACATTGCTTTCTATAGCGCTACATGGAGCGCTGTAGCGATGGGAGAAGTCAGATGAGGACCTGGTTCATCACCGGTGGGACGCCCGGAGGGTTCGGCCTGGTCTACGCCGAGGCCGCCCTGGAACAGGGCGACCAGGTGGTCGTGACCGCACGGCGGCCCGCTGAGCTGCGGGAATGGGCCGAGGAGTACGGCGACCGCGTGCTGGTGCTGCCGCTCGACGTCACCGATGCCGATCAGGTGCGCGCGGCGGTCAAGGCGGCGGAGGAGCGGTTCGGCGGGATCGACGTGCTCGTCAACAACGCGGGCCGCGGCTGGTACGGGTCGGTCGAGGGAGCCCCTGAGGAGACGATCCGCCGCACGTTCGACCTCAACCTGTTCGCGGTGGTCGACGTGATCCGCGCGGTCCTGCCGGGCATGCGGGCCCGCGGCGACGGCTGGATCGTGAACATGTCGTCGGTGGCGGGGCTGGTCGGCGCGCAGGGGTTCGGCTACTACGCGGCGGCGAAGTTCGCGCTCGAAGGTCTGTCGGAGTCGCTGCGGCCCGAGGTCGAGCCGTTCGGCGTCCGGGTGCTCGTCGTGGAGCCGGGCGCGTTCCGCACCAAGGCCTACGCAGGCTTCCAGGACGAGCCCGTCAACGAGGTGGTCGACGCCTACGTGCCGATGGTCGAGAGCGTCAAGGCGGCGTTCGTGGCCCACGACGGCCGGCAGGAGGGTGATCCCGTGCGCGGGGTGCGAGCGGTGATCAGCGCGATGAACGCACCCGTTCCGCCGCAGCGGATCGTGCTCGGCAACTCCGGCTACGACGTCGTCGTCGCGATGCACGAGAAGGCGCTCGCGGAGCTGCGCGAGAACGAGAAGCTCTCGCGCAGCGCCGACTTCTAGCTGGCCGCTCCACCGGCGGCGAGGCGCATCAGGTCGGAGTCGAGGTCGATCGTCAGCTCCGTGCCTCCCGCGCTGCCGAACTCGTGCTGGTAGCTGCCCCACGACTCGTCGCGCACGGTCTTCTCGAAGCCCGACGTCATGAGTGCCACCAGTTCGAGGGCCGCCCGGTCGATGCGCTTGTTCAGGCCGTTGTCCTGCCAGTCCTCGGTCGCGGCGAACAGCGACGTCGGCACGACCACGGTCCGCAGGTAGGCGAACAGACCGCGCATCTGGTCGTCGACCACGAGAGCGTGCCTCGCGGTGCCGGCGGTCGCGGCGAGCACGACGGGCTTCGCGATCAGCAGGTCGTTGTCGAGGACCTGGAAGAACGACGTGAACAGGCCGCTCGCGCCCGCCTTGTAGACGGGGGTGCTCGCGATGATCGCGTCCGCGTGCTGCAGGGTCGTGATCGCCTTCTGCAGCTTGGGTCCGATGTGGTTCGACACCAGCGCGTTCGCGATTTCGGAGGCGAGTTCGCGCAGCTCGATGACACTCGTGCCGACGGTCTGCGACCGCTTGCCGGCGAGCGTCGTGACGCGTCCGGCGACGCGGTCGGCGAGCAGGCGGGTGGACGACGGGTCGCTGGTGCCCGCCGACACGACCACCAGCTGGAAGTTCTGGCTCATCGCTCCTCGTTCTGGCTGAGCTTGCCGGTGATCGCGGCGAGCTGGTCGAGTTCCTCCGGCGTCAGCACGCTCAGGGCGCGCGTGACGCTGCGTGCGTGCGGGCTGCCGATCCGCCGCTGGGTCTCGCGGCCCGCGGGGGTGAGCGACAGGCGCACACCCCTGCGGTCGCCGAGGTCGGGGCACCGTTGCACGTAGCCCCGTTCGACGAGGCGCTCGACCATGCGGGACAGGGCGGGCTGGCTCAGCAGCACGTGGCGGTTCAGCTCACTCATCCTGAGTGGACTGTCGCACTTGGACAGCTGGTACAGCACGTCGTACTCCCGCATGGTCAGGTCGCCCCAGATGTCCTCCGCGTTGAACTGCTTCATCAACACGGAGTACGCCTTCATGAGCGACTCCCACGCTTCGTTGGCTCCGGTCACTTCTCGTCCTGGTAGGGCGAGCCGCCCGTGACGTTGTCACCCCGGTTGGCGTTCGGCCGCGGCTGACGGGCGGGCTTGTCGCCGTACTTGTCCTTGACGCGCCCGGCGTGCGTCGGCGGCTTGGCGGTCTCCGGGTCCTGCCGCGCCTCGATCTCCTTGCGCAGCACCGGGACGACCTCCTCGCCCAGCAGGTCGAGCTGGTTCAGCACCGTCTTGAGCGGCAGGCCGGCGTGGTCCATCAGGAACATCTGGCGCTGGTAGTCGCCGAAGTGCTCGCGGAAGGTCAGCGTCTTGTCGATGACCTCCTGCGGGCTGCCGACCGACAGCGGCGTCTGCTCCATGAAGTCCTCCATCCGCGGCCCGTGGCCGTAGACGGGGGCCTCGTTGAAGTACGGGCGGAACTCGTTCAGCGCGTCCTGCGACCGCTTCGCGATGTACGCCTGGCCGCCGAGGCCGACGATGGCCTGCTTCTCCGTGCCGTGGCCGTAGTGCGCGTACCGCTGGCGGTAGAACTTGATCAGCCGGATGTAGTGCTCCTTCGGCCAGAAGATGTTGTTGGCGAAGAAGCCGTCACCGTAGAACGCGGCCTGCTCGGCGATCTCCGGCGTGCGGATCGACCCGTGCCACACGAACGGCGGCAGGTCGTCCAGCGGACGCGGCGTGGAGGTGAAGCCCTGCAGCGGGGTGCGGAACTTGCCCTCCCAGTCGACGACGTCCTCGCGCCACAACCGGTGCAGCAGGTTGTAGTTCTCGAGCGCCAGCGGCAGGCTCTGCCGGATGTCCTGGCCGAACCACGGGTAGACCGGCGCGGTGTTGCCGCGGCCCAGCATCAGGTCCATGCGACCCTTCGCCAGGTGCTGCAGCATCGCGTACTCCTCGGCGATGCGCACCGGGTCGTTCGTCGTGATCAGCGTCGTCGCGGTGCTGACGATGAGCTTCTTGGTCTTCGCCGCGATGTGGCTGAGCAGCGTCGTCGGCGCGGACGAGAAGAACGGCGGGTTGTGGTGCTCGCCGATCGCGAACACGTCGAGCCCGACCTCCTCGGCCTTCTCCGCGATCTGCACGATCGCGTCGATCCGCTCGGCCTCGCTCGGGGTCTCGCCGCTCACCGGGTCCCTGGTGATGTCGCTCACCGAGAAGATTCCGAACTGCACGGCACCCGCCTCCTTCAAACTTAGTGACTAATGCGTTTGCATCTACTCTAACGCCTGGGCGCCCGATCCATTCCCATTACCCTGATCACATGTCGCTGGGCGTGGGGGACGCCGGCTTCGCCTACGGCGGGGTCCCCGTTTTCGCAGGTCTGTCGTTCGTCGTGGAGCCCGGCGAGGCCGTGGCCGTCGTGGGGGCGAACGGCTCGGGCAAGTCGACGCTGCTGCGCTGCCTCGTCGGCGCCGAGGTGCTCGACACCGGAACCGTGCTGTTCGAGGGCTACCCCCTGGACGAGTCGTCATGCGCCTTCCGCGCGGCCGTCGCGTCGCTGCTGGACGACGCCGACTACTTCCCGGACGTGTCCGTCGTGGAGCACCTGCGGCTGCTGGCGTGGCTGCACGGGTCCGGCGAGGACGTTGCGCGCGTGCTGGCGGAGGTCGGGCTTTCGGCGGTGGCGGACCAGCTGCCGCCCACGTTGTCGTCGGGCCAGCGCCACCGGCTCGGGCTCGCGTCGTGCTTCGTGCGGCCGCGCTCGGTGCTCGTGCTGGACGAACCGGAGCAGCGCCTGGACGAGGCCGGGCGCGCGTGGCTCCGCTCGCGGCTGCTGGCCGAGAAGGCCGCCGGGGTCGCCGTGGTGTTCGCGTCGCACGACGCCGAGCTCGTGGAGGCGGTGGCGTGCCGGACCGTCACGCTGTGACCGCGTGGGCGGTGCGCCGCCGGTTGCGGACTCCGGTGCCGTGGCGGCTGCTGGTCGCGCGGCTGTACTCGCGGCTGGTCGTCTTCGGGATCGTCGCGCTGGTCGCGTACGGGTGGGCGTACGCCGGGCTGACCAAGGCGCCCGCGGCCGGCAGCGCGTGGAGCGCGCTCTGGCTGTCGGTGCTGGGTGCCGCGGTGCTGATGAAGGCGGCGCTGGCGTTCGGTCCGGTGTTCGCCGGTGCCGACCGGATGTTCTGGGTGCTGAGCTCGCCGGTCCGGCGCGGGGCCTTGCTGCGGCCGCGGTTCTTCGGACTGCTGGTGGTCGCGGCCGGGCTGGGGGTCGCCTGGACTGCCGCCGTGTTCGGGCTCGTCGGGGCGGTGGTGCCGGCGCTGGAAGCCGTGGGGATCGGGGCGGCGGTGGGGGTGGCGGTGGTGGCGTTCGCCGTGGTGGTGCAGCGGGGGCGGTGGCGGCCGCAGGGGTGGCTGAGCGGGGTGGTGGGGCTCGCGGTGGTGGCGCTGCTGGTGCCGCTGGAGCTGGGTGTGGAGCCGGGCGCCACCGGCGCACTGCCGGTGGCCGCCTGGGTCCTCGCGATCGGCCTGGCCGTGGCGGCGGGCGTGTCGCTGTCGCGCCTGCGGCGGTCCGACCTCGCGGCAGGAGGTTCATTGGCGGGCGTGGCGAAGGTGTCGGTGAGCTGGTTCGACCTCGCGCTGCTCGGGGCGATCCTCGCCGAGCGCCGGGCGCGTGCCCTGGGACGGGTGAAGTCGGCCCGGCTGGGAGTGGGCGGACGCGGTGCGAGGTCCGCCCCACCCTCCCGGCTCTCCCGTGTCGCCGCCCTCGCCTGGACCGACGCCCTCCGCCTGCGCCGCACCCCCAACGCCGCCCTGGTCTGGGCCGCCCTGCTCCCCGCCCCCGCACTCGTGGCCCTCGGCGGCGAGCCCGAGTTCGCCGCCGCCGTGCAGGTGATCGCCGCCTTCCTGGCCACCGATCGCCTCGCCGCGGGGCTCAGGTTCGTCTGCCGGTCCCCGGCCGTGCGGAGGGTGCTCGGCCTGCCCGACCGGACGTTGCGGCGGGCGCACCTCGTGGTCCCGGCGGCCGGTGCGGTGCTGTGGTGCGCGGTCACCACGGCGTTCACCCCGCACGTGTCCGTGCTCAACGGGCTCGTGTCGGCGGTGGGGGCCGTGGCGGTCGTGTACCGGATCGCGACGCGGCCGCCGGTCGACCACGGGGCCGCGATCGTCGACTTCGGGCTGTTCGGGCCGACGCCGCTCGGGCTGATAGTGCAGCTCAGCCGCGGGCCGGCGTTGCTGACCGTGCTGGCCCTGGTGCAGACGGCGCTCTAGGCGAGCAGCGAGGCCACGCGGGCGGCGGTGGCGGCGGTCGACTGCGGGTTCTGGCCCGTCACGAGGGTGCCGTCCACGACCACCGTGCTCGACCACGGCTCCCCGGCGACGACCCGCGCGCCCAGTGCGGCCAGCCGTCCGGCGACCGAGTAGGGAACGTCCAGGCCGCCCTGGCGCTCTTCCTCGTCGCTGAACACCGCCATCTCCCGGCCGGCGAACACGAACGTGCCGTCGGCGCGGACGGCGCTGAGCAGTCCGGCCGGTCCGTGGCAGAGGGCTGCGACGACCTTGCCGTTGTCGTGGAAGTCAGCGAGCAGGGCGCCCAGGTCGGCGTCGAAGGCGAGGTCCGCCATCGGGCCGTGGCCGCCGGGCAGGTACACGGCGTCGAACGTCGAACCGTCCACATCGGACAGCGAGATCGGCGAGCGCAGGTCCGCGAGGGAGGTGACGGCCTCGTCGAACGTGCCGTCGAGGCTCGCCTTGTCGACCGTCGGCACGACACCGCCCGGCGTCGCCAGGGTGACCTCGACGCCGGCTTCGCGCAGCACGCGCACGGACTCGACGACCTCCTCCGCCCAGAACCCCGTGGGGTGGCTGGACCCGTCCGCCAGCGTCAGCGAGTCGGCGGCGGACACGACCATCAGTAGCTTCTTCATGCCCACAGGACATCACAGATCCGCAGGACGCCGAGTCATGGGCTATAAGCTGAGTTATGGCTTCGAGCTTGACGGACCTGGACCTGCTGGTGACGTTCCTGGAAATCTACCGGGGCGGCTCGCTGACCAGCGCGGCGTCGCGGCGCGGCCTCACCCAGCCGGCGGTCAGCGGTCAGCTCGCCAAGCTGGAGAAGCAGCTCGGGACGACGTTGTTCGTGCGCACCAGCCGCGGGGTCACGCCCACACCCCGTGCCGACGACCTGGCCCGCAGGGTCGGTCCGCACCTCGACCAGCTCACCAGCGCGCTCGACCCCGAACCGGCGCTCGACGGCGTCGTCAGGATCGGGGGAGCGGCGGAGTTCATGACCGTCAGGGGCCTGCCCGCGCTCGCGCCGCTCACGCGCAGGGGCCTGCGGCTCGAGGTCGCGTTCGGCCTGGCCGACGACCTGCTCGCCGACCTCAGGGCCGCCAAGCTCGACGTGGTCCTGTCCTCGGTCCGCCCGGCCGCCGGGTTCACCGCGACACCGCTGACCGACGAGGAGTTCCTGCTGGTCGGCGCGCCGCTGCTGGCCAGGACCGTGGACCGGGACCTGCTGGAGGACGACCCGGCGCGCGCCCTCGAACACCTGCCGCTCGTCGCCTACTCCGGTGACCTGCCGATCGTCCGCCGCTACTGGCGCAGCGAGTTCGGCAGACGTCCGAGGAACGCTCCCACGATCACCGTGCCGGACCTGCGCGCGGTGCTGGCGGCCGTGATCGCCGGGGCGGGCGTCTCGGCCCTGCCGCGCTACCTCGCCGAACCCGCGCTCGCGGCGGGGTCCGTCGAGCAGCTGCACCACCCGGAGGTCCCGCCGCTCAACACCCTCTACGTCGTCACCCGGGGCGCGACCACGGCGGCGACCGACGCCGTCGTGGAGCACCTCGGGTCACGCGACTGGGGTGTCCTCTAAACGCTGCGCAGCACCGACACGACGATGCCGAGGATGACGGCCTTGTCGCCGTCGATCACGGGGTACGCCGCGTTGCGCGGCTCGAGGTACACGTGGCCGTCCTTGCGCTGGTACACCTTGACGGTCGCCTCCTCCTCGATCATGGCGGCGACGATCTGCCCGTTGTACGCCTCGTGCGTCTGCCGGACGACGACCGTGTCGCCGTCGCAGATCGCGGCGTCGATCATCGAGTCGCCGCGCACGCGCAGCGCGAACACGTTGCTGCCGCGGCCGACCAGCCCGCGCGGCAGGTGCAGCACCTCGTCCACGTGCTCGATGGCGGAGATCGGCGCGCCGGCGGCGATGTCACCGACGACGGGCACCGAGATCGAGTCCTCCGAGGCCTGACCCGGCACGACGGGCGCGCCGCTCAGGAACACCCGCACGTCCATCGGACGCGTCACCGAGCCGCCGCGCTTGAGGAAACCCCTGTCCTCCAACGCGGCCAGGTGCTTCGAGACGCTCGACGACGACTTCAGGCCGACCGCCTCGCCGATCTCGCGGGTGCTGGGGGAGTAGCCGTGCTCGACGACCCAGTCGCGGATGGCGACGAGGATCTTCTGCTGGCGTTCCGGCAGCACCGTCGTGTCGAGCTCGAGATCGTCGTAGGCGGTCATCCGGCGATAGTAGTAATCCGCTTGCCAGACACGATCGGGTGGTCGTTCGATCATGAGATGACGTCCGCCCGGGTAGGAGAACTCGTCCGGCTGCGCGGCGTCGAACCGGAGGACTGGGAGGCCTTCCACCGGTTCGACGAGAACACGGGCGACAGCGTTGGGGGAGCAGGACGCGATCGGCCACCGCGCGGGCCGGTTCTCCTGCGGGATCGCGATCGGCACCCTCCACAAAGGACGCGGTTGCACGACCGAAGTGGTGCGGTTGCCGCTGACGTACATGTTCGGCGAGCGCAGTGGTCCCGTTCGGGATGACCGCCTCCGAGTTCGCCGCCCGCCACCCGTTCCCGCGCGAGATCTGACCGGCTGACCCACGATGTGGCCGTGAGCACACGCCGGGAACGCTCCTGCGGGCTGCGACCAGGTAGGTCCGTGCGAACCCGAGAGGCGCCCGTGGCGCTGACACCAGAGGAGGCGCCGGCCGTGCTGGACGAGGCCGCGTTGCTCGACCTCTACGAATCGACGGCCGAGCGGCTGCACCGCTACGTGGCTCGGCGGGTCGGTGCCGACACCGCGCAGGACGTGGTCTCCGAGGCGTTCCTCGTGCTGTGGGACCAGCGGGCGGGCCAGGCCTACGACGCCGACGCCGTCCGCGCCTGGCTCTACGGCGTGGCGACGAACCTGTTGCGCGGCCACGTCCGCGCCGAGGAGCGCAAGCTGCGGGCGTGGAGCAAGGAGCACGCGGCCCGCACCGACGAGGCCGACATCGGTGACCGGGCCAGCGCCGCGGCCGACGCCGGCACGCTCGCCGGGCCGCTCACCGCCTGGCTCGCCGAACTGCGCGTCGAGGAACGCGAGGTGCTGCTGCTGCACGCGTGGGCCGACTTCACGCCCGCCGAGATCGCCGTGGCGCTCGACGTCCCGGTGGCCACCGTGCGCACCCGCCTGCACCGCGGCCGGGCACGGCTGCGCACCCGCCTCGCGGCGACCGACCACGACTTCAAGGAGGACAGCCATGCCTGAGTCCCAGTCCGACACCCTCGACCGCGTGCTCGACGCCGCGCTGTCGCGCGCCGGTGACGAGCCCGTCGAGTTCGACGTGGCCGCCGGCAGGGCCGCCCTGGCCGCCGCGCTGGAGGACCGCGCCGCGCGACCGGCGGAGCACAAGCCCCGTCGCACCCGCTGGCTCGCCGCCGCGGCCGCCGTCACCGTCCTGACGGGAGCGGCCCTCGCCGCCTCGACCGCCGACTTCGGCGGCACCTCCGCGACCGCCGCCGAGCAGCTCGTCAGGGCCGCCGACCTGGCCGCCCGCGTCGTCGAACGCCCGCTCGCGCCCGGCCAGTTCCGCTACGTGCGCAGCCGGTACGAGGGCATCACCGTGGAGGGGGACGGCGGCAAGGCCAGTGCCACCGACCTGACCCAGGAGGAGTGGGTTCCCGCCGACCGGCGCGACGAGTGGATGTTCCGCAACCAGATCAACTCGGTGAGGTGGCTGGAAGGCCACGAAGGGCAGGGGCGGCCTGACGCCGGCACGTCGTTCAAGGACGGCCAGGAGTTCCGCGGCAAGTGCGGCAAGTACTCCTACTACGCCGAGGGGCAGCCGGACCGCTGCACCGACGGCTCGTTCCACAACCCGACGCCGGAGTTCGTCGCGGCGCTGCCGAAGGACCCGGCCGCGATGCTGGCCAGGCTGCGGGAGGCCGGGCAGGCCGGGGACGCGGGAGCGCTGGTGCAGGCGGGGGCCGCGTTGAACTCGGGGCAGTACCCGGCCGAGGTGAGGGCGACGATCTTCCGCGCGCTCGCGCTGCTGCCCGGCCTGGTCGTCACCGACAGGAAGGCCAACCTCGACGGCAAGGAAGGCGTCGCGCTCGGCCTGAAGCACTTCGACGACTTCACCGAGATCATCGTCGACCCGGACAACGGGGACTACATCGGCAGCCGGGCGACGGTCGCCGAAGACCTCCCACCGGAGGAGGGCGGACTCGAGAAGGGGACCGTCCGCAGTTCGTCGGCGGTGACCACGAAGATCGTGGACTCGCTGGGCGCCCGCTGACCGCCCGAGGTGCTCGACGAGGGCCGCGAGTTAGGTTGAGCGCGTGCCCAACTCAGCCGACCGCGGCCGCCGCACCCGTGAACAACTGATCGACGCCGCCGCCGCGCTCGTGGGCGAGGTCGGCTGGGGCGCCGTGACCACGCGGCTGGTCGCGGAACGGGCGGGTGTCAACGCGGCCCTCGTGCACTACCACTTCTCGTCGGTGTCCGAGCTGCTGGCGACGGCCGCGCTGCAGCACGCGACCCGGATCCTGGCCGAGTCGGCGGACGCGCTGCGGGAGACGCCGCCGGCGGAGGGCGTCGAGCGGGTCTTCGCGGACCTGTCCCGCTTCACCGGCACGGATCCGGAGTCGTTGCTGCTGACCGAGGCGTTCCTCGCCGCGCACCGGCTGCCGGAGCTGCGGGAAGGCCTGGCGGCGCTGGTCGCGGACTTCCGGGCGCGGGTCGCCGACTGGCTGCGGGCGTCGGGCGTCCGAGACGCCGACGCGGTGGCGTTGCTGCTGAGCGCCGCCCTCGACGGGCTGGTGCTGCACCGCGCGCTGGACCCGTCGGTCGACCCCCGCGCGGTCGCGGGCCCCTTCCGGCGTCTCGTCACGGGCTGACCAGCGAGGTTCGCGACGATTCCGCCGATCACAGCGACCGTGCTGCTAGATTGGGCGTATGCCTAAGTCGAACGCCCAACAGAGAGCGTTGATCGTCGGAGCGGGGATCGCCGGGCTCACCACCGCGTGGTGGCTGGGGCGCGCCGGCTGGGACGTCCGCGTCGTGGAGAAGGCGTCGTCGTTCCGCGAGGGCGGCTACATGATCGACTTCTTCGGGCCGGGTCACGAGGTGGCGCGGCGGATGGGCCTGCTGCCCGCGCTGGAGCGGTGGCGCGCGCCGATCTCGTCGGTGACGAGCGTGGACTCGCGCGGGCGTCGGCGAAGTGAGATCTCCACGGCCGCGTACGAGGCGGTCGCGGACGGGGTGATCAGCCTGCTGCGCGGTGACCTGGCCTCGGCGATCCGGGACGACGTGCACGCCCCTGTCCGTTACGGCACAACGGTTTCAGTCGTGGACGACGGACTGGTGACGTTCTCGGACGGGACTTCCGGCGAGTTCGACCTCGTGGTGGGCGCGGACGGCGTCCACTCGCGGGTGCGGGAGCTGGTGTTCGGGCCGTCGTTCGTGCGGTACCTCGGGCACCACGTGGCGGCGTTCTCGGTGCGGGACGCCGCTCTGAGCGCGCGGATCGGGTACCGGTACCAGATGCTGACGGTGCCGCACCGGATGATCGGCTGCTACGCCGTGCGGGACGGCGCGACGGCCGCGCTGATGCTGTGCCGGGCACCGTCGGCGGAGGTGCCCGACGATCCGGCGGCCGCGCTGCGCGCGCGGTTCGGCGACCTCGGCTGGGTCACGCCGTCTCTGCTCTCGGTCGTGCCGCAGGACGTCTACTACGACGAGGTGTCCCAAGTGGACATGGCGGTGTGGCATCGCGGCAAGGTCGTGCTCGTCGGTGACGCGTGCGGGGCGGTCTCGCTGTTCGCCGGCCACGGGGCGTCGCTCGCGATGGCCGGCGCCTGCGTGCTGGCGGAGGAGCTGTCCGCGGGCTTCGACGGCGCCTTCGCGCGCTACCAGGCGCGGATGAAGCCCGCCGTGGAGCGCACGCAGGAGTTCGGGCGGCGGTTCATCGGCTGGATGGCGCCCTCGTCGGCGTGGCGGATCTCCGTGCGCGACCTGGTGTTCCGGCTCTCCGGGCTGCCCGTCGTGCGGAACCTCGTCCGGGGCTCGCTGGTGCCGGACGTCGACGGCGTGCTCACGCCGGCCTGAACACCTCGCGCCGGTCGTGCGCTAACGGGCGTCGTAGCTCTCGCGGTTCACGAGCACCTCGGCGATGTGCTCCTCCGCCCACCGGCACAGTGCGAGCAACGGCTCGTGCAACGTGAACCCGAGCTCCGTCAGCTCGTACTCGACCCGCGGCGGCACCTCGGCGAAGACGTGCCGCGTGACGAGCCCGTCGCGCTCGAGGTCGCGCAGGGTCTCGGTCAGCACCTTGCCGCTGATCCCGTCGAGCCGCGCTTTCAGGTCGCCGAACCGCGTGCGTCCGCCGCCCAGCACCGACACCGCCATCGCCGTCCACTTGTTCGCGATGCGCGCCAGGCTCGTGCGGGAGGGGCAGGTGGCCGCGAGCACGCTCCAGTCCGGCATGGTCTGTGACATGGCGCACATCCGTCCAATGGTTACGTTGAGGTAATTGGTTACTTTTCGTGAGCATAGGTCAACCGCAACACAAAGGAGAGACCTATGACCACCCCGCTCGCCGTCGCCACCGCCTACTTCGAGGCCTTGGAAGCCGGCGACTTCGACACGGTCGCCACCTACTTCGCCGACGACGTGGTGTGGCACCAGCCGGGCGAGAACCAGTTCTCGGGCGTGCACCGCGGCAGCGACGCCGTCGGGGCGATGATCGGCGGGATGATGGCCGTGTCCGAGGGCACCTTCTCGTTGGAGCGCAACGCCCTGTTGATGGTGAACGGCGAGGTCGTGGCGGCGCCCGTGCACTGGACCGGCAAGCGGTCCGGGGCCGAGATGGACGGCGTCGGCGTCGACCTGATGCGCGTCGTGGACGGCAGGGTCGTCGAGGTGTGGCTGTTCACGGCCGACCCGGCGGAGGAGGACGCGTTCTGGGGCCGCGGTTAACGAAACGGCATGTCTGCCACCCCTCAGGCCGGGGTAACGACAGACTGTGGGCGTGGAACGGGATCGCAAGTGGGCGGACAAGGGTGAGGCCATCGGGCACGGCGTGAGCTGGCTCGCGCGGTGGAGCCTGCGGGCGGCGCTGGCCGCGCTCGGCTTCTGGATGGTGTTCTGGCTGATCGGCAAGCTGTGGGTGGTCGTGATGCCCGTGCTGCTGGGTCTGCTGATCACGACGGTGCTGTGGCCGCCGGCGCGGTGGATGATGTCGAAGGGCCTGAACGCGGCGCTGTCGGCCACGATCGTGCTGCTCGTGGGGCTGGGTGTGCTGGGTGGTGTGATCGCGGCGATCTCGTCGTCGATCGCGTCCGGTGTGCCCGAGATCGCGCAGAGCGCGCAGAAGGCGATCACGCAGCTGCAGGACTGGGCGTCGGGCCCGCCGTTCAACCTGCGGGGCAGCGACCTCGACCGGCTCATCTCGCAGGGCGTGGAGCAGCTCAAGTCCAGCATCGGGTCGATCGCGGGCGGGCTGCTGACCGGGGCGGGCGCGGTGACGTCCGGGCTGGTCACCGGCGTGGTGGCGTTGCTGCTGGCGTTCTTCTTCGTCAAGGACGGCATGCGCTTCACGCCGTGGGTGCGCGGCGTGATCGGCGAGCGCGCCGGCGCCCACGTCACGACGGTGCTGGAGCGGATCTGGGTCACGCTCGGCAGCTTCATCCGCAGCCAGGCGATCGTGTCGCTGATCGACGCGGTGTTCATCGGACTCGGCCTGATCATCCTGGGCGTCCCGCTCGCGGTCCCGCTGGCCGCGCTCACGTTCCTCGGCGGGTTCGTCCCGATCGTCGGCGCGTTCATCGCCGGTGCGCTGGCCGTGCTGGTCGCCCTGGTCAGCAACGGCCCGACCACGGCCATCATCATGCTCGCGATCGTCATCGTCGTGCAGCAGGTCGAGGGCAACGTGCTGCAGCCCATCCTGCAGTCGCGCAGCCTGCGCCTGCACGCGGCGGTCGTCCTGCTCGTCGTCACCGCCGGCACCTCGCTCTACGGCATCGCGGGAGCGTTCTTCTCCGTGCCGGTCGCCGCGGCCGTGGCGGTCGTCATCCGCTACCTGGGCGAAGTCATCGAGGCCCGGTCCGTAAGGGTTCCGTCACATCCCGACGGGGATGATTCGGTCGAGACCGAGCGTTCTCCTGAGTGAACACCGAGAAGAGGAGCGTCACAGTGACGGAGAAGGCAGTTCTCGCGGGCGGCTGTTTCTGGGGCATGCAGGACCTGTTCCGCCGCCACCCCGGCGTCGTCTCCACCCGCGTCGGGTACACCGGCGACCCGAGCACGCCGAACGCCACGTACCGCCGCCACGGCAACCACGCCGAGGCCATCGAGATCACGTTCGACCCGGAGAAGCTGAGCTACCGGCAGATCCTCGAGTTCTTCTTCCAGATCCACGACCCGTCGACCCGCAACCGCCAGGGCAACGACATCGGCGCCAGCTACCGCTCGGCGATCTTCTACACCGACGACGTGCAGAAGAAGGTCGCGGAGGAGACCATCGCCGCGGTCGACGCCTCGGGCAAGTGGCCGGGCAAGGTCGTCACCGAGGTCACGCAGGAGTCGGACTTCTGGCTGGCCGAGCCGGAGCACCAGGACTACCTGGAGCGCTACCCCAACGGCTACACGTGCCACTACGTGCGGCCGGAGTGGCAGCTCGGCGAGCGTTGATCGAGATCGTCGCGCTGCACGTCTCACCCGTGCACGCCTTCGAGGGCCGTCCGTCGGACGGCCCTCGTCCCGATCCCGGACCTGTTTCGCGTGACCACGTCGTCGTCCGCGCCGGGCTCGGCATCGTCGGCGACCGCTACTTCAACCACCCCGCGCACCGCAACGCGGCGGTCACCTTCATCTCGGCCGAGTCGCTGCGGGAGTGGTCCGCGGACCCGTTGCTGGCGCGCCGCAACGTCGTGGTGCGCGGGTTCGACGTGGACGCGCTGCCGCGGGGGACCGTGTTCAGCCTGGACAGCGGCGACGGACCGGTGCGGTTCGAGGTCCACCGGCCGGCGCACCCGTGCGCGTGGATGGACCAGGTGATCGGACCGGGAGCCTTCAAGGGGTTGCGGGGCAGGGGCGGGATCCGCTGCGTGCCACTGGACGACGGGGTGCTGCGCACCGGGAAATCCGCCGTGGCCATGATGGACGCATGAAGTGGTTGCGCCGCAAGCCGACGATCATCGCGGCGGTGGGGCTCACGCTGACGCTGACCGTCGCGGTCTCCCTGTGGAACGTCGCCAGTGCCCGTAGCTTCCAGTTCTTCGGTGACCTGGTCGACCGCGTCGAGACCGACGAGAAGCTGGTCGCCCTCACCTTCGACGACGGCCCCGACCCGGCCGGCACCCGGCAGGTCCTGGAGCTGCTGAGTGCCGAGCAGGTTCCGGCCACCTTCTTCCTCATGGGCCGCGACCTCGAGAAGCACCCGGACCTCGGCAGGCAGATCGCCGAGGCCGGACACGAGATCGGCAACCACACCTACAACCACCAGCGCATGATCGGCGTGCTTCCCGGCACGGTGGCCAAGGAGGTCGAGGACACCGACGCCCAGATCCGCCGCACGGGCTACACCGGTGACATCCACTTCCGCCCGCCCAACGGCAAGAAGCTCTTCGCTCTGCCGCGTTACCTGCAGCAGCACAACCGCACGACCGTGATGTGGGACGTCGAGCCGGACTCCGAGGGCACGCCCACCGCCCAGGAGATCGCCCAGCGGACCTTGGCCGAGACCACGCCGGGCTCGATCATCCTGCTCCACCCCATGTACGCGGGCCGGGCCGAGACCCGTCAGGCGCTCAGGCCGATCATCACCGGCCTCAAGGAGCGCGGGTACCGGTTCCTCACCGCGTCCGCGCTCCTGGCCGGCCGCTAGATCAGGTCGGCCAGCTCCACCCGGCGCAGGAACTCGCCGCGCACCCGGTCCGCCACCGCGTTCACGACCTCGGCCCCGTCGGACGACGGGTCGACGTGCACGCGGAACGGGGGCTTCGAAGCGCCCACCACGTCCACGATCGCGTCCGCCACGGCACCGACGTCCGCCCACGACGGCTCCAGGTCCGCCAGTCGTTCGCCGACCTGGTCCATCAGGCCGGGGTAGAGCGCCTCGTACTCCGCGGCGCGGGACGTGTCGGCGGGGGTGCCGCTGTGCGCGAAGTGGTTGGTGCCGTGGGTGAACGCGCCCGGCACGACGATGGTGGTCTCGATGCCGAACCGCAGCAGTTCGGCGCGGTAGGAGACCGCGAGGGCGTCCATCGCCGCCTTGGCCGCGAAGTACGGCGCGAGGTACGGGGGAGTGCCGCCGCGCGTCGAGCTGGAGCCGACCCACACGACGTGGCCGGAGCGCTGCCCGCGCAGGTGGGGCAGGGCGGCGCGGTTCACGCGCTGGGTGCCCAGGACGTTGACGTCGTAGAGGGCCGCGTACTGCTCCGGCGTGAACGCCTCGGCGGGACCGGTGACCATGTGGCCCGCGTTGTGCACGACCACGTCCAGGCGCCCCCGCGCGGCGATGATCGACGCGATGGCGGCGTCCGCGGACTCCTGGGACTGCACGTCGAGCTCGACGGCGTGCACGTCGGCCTTGTTCTCGGCGCCGAACGACTCCAGCTCCGCGACGGCGGAGGCGTTGCGCCCCGACGTTTCCCGCATGCCCGCGTAGACCGTGTGGCCGGCGAGGGCCAGCCTGCGGACGGCCAGTGCGCCGAACCCGCTCGACGCGCCCGTGACGACGATGACCTGGCCCATCAGATGATGCCTCCGTTCGCACGAATGGTCTGGCCGTTGATCCACCGGGCGGGACCGGCCAGGAACGAGATGACCTCGGCGATGTCGTCCGTGGAACCGAGGCGCTCCAGGGGCGGCTGCTTCGCGAGGGTGTCGATGGTCGCCTGGTCCTTGCCGTCGAGGAACAGGTCGGTGGCCGTGGGGCCGGGAGCGACGGTGTTCACGGTGATGTCGCGGCCGCGCAGCTCGCGGGCCAGGATCAGCGTCAGCGCCTCGACGCCGCCCTTCGACATCGCGTAGGCGCCGTACTGCGGGAAGCGCAGGCCCACCACGGACGACGAGACGTTGACGATGGCGCCGCCGTCGCGCAGGGTCCGCGCGGCCTGCTGGTTCACGACGAACGTGCCGCGGGCGTTGGTGCGCATGATCTTGTCGAACGTGTCGAGGTCCATGTCCGCGACGGTGCCGAGCGGCATGATGCCGGCGGAGTTGACGACGACGTCGACGCCGCCGAACGTCTCCGCGGCCAGCGCGAACGCGGCGGCCACGGCCTCCTCGTCGCCGACGTCGGCCTGGGCGGCGACCGCCTGGCCACCGTTCGACCTGATCTTCTCGACGGCCTCGTCGGCCGCGGTCCTGTTGCCGGCGTACACGATCACGACGGCCATTCCGTCGGCGGCGAGACGCTCGGCGGCAGCCCGCCCGATACCCCTCGATCCCCCGGTGACGATCGCAACGCGAGTCATGTCAATGCTCCTAGCTGCTGTTTCCGTTGATACCTGAATCAACGTATCACTGATATCGAATCAGCGATACCAGCGATGTGTTATCGTCGTTACATGGACACGAGGGAGCGGCTGGTGAAGGCTGCGGCCGACCTGCTCGTCGAGGGCGGCAAGGAAGCGGTCTCCACGCGCGCGGTCGCGACGGCCGCGGGGGTGCAGGCGCCCACGCTGTACCGGCTCTTCGGGGACAAGGACGGGCTGCTCGACGCCGTGGCGGCGCACGGGTTCGCGGGCTACCTCGCCTCGAAGCAGGCGATGGGGGCCACCGGCGACCCCGTGGACGACCTCCGCCGGGGCTGGGACCTGCACATCGGCTTCGGCCTGGCGCGGCCCGCGTTCTACCTGCTGATGTACGGCGAGCCGCGCAAGCGCGAGGCGCGGCTGGAGGCGGACGCGATGCTCCGCGAGATCATCGGCCGCATCGCGTCGGCGGGCCGGCTGACGGTCCCGGTCGAGCAGGCGGCGCAGTTCGTGCACGCAACCGGCCTCGGCGTGGTGCTGGCGCTGATCGCGACGCAGGAGCAGGACCGCGACCTGGACCTGATCGCGTTCACGCGCGAGAACGTGATCAGGGCGATCACGAAGGACGCCTCACCGGACGAGCCGACCGACGTCCCGAGCCGCGCGATCGCGTTGAAGGCGGCACTGGAAGAGGACCCGCCCCAGATGCTGTCGCACGCGGAACGGGTCCTCCTGGCCGAGTGGCTCGACCGTGTCGCGAAGTGATCAGGCGTTCGGGTCGAACGGGATCCCGGCGGGCTTCGCGCTGCTCAGGTTGTAGTTGAACGCGCTGTCCTTGATCGCCAGGGACGCGCTGCCGAAGTTCGCGTTCACGAGCTTGTCGCGCACCCCGGCCGGGAAGCGGTTCCAGCTGACCAGGTCCGGGTACTGGTAGACCCCGTAGTGGTTCTCGGCCTGCTCGCCGTTGCCCGCCAGCCGGAAGCAGTGCGTGCTGGCGCCGTCCTTGTGGTAGATGATCTTCGGGTGGGTCCCCTCCCACTGCACGTTGGCGCGCGGGTGGGTCTTGTACTTGCCGTGCTCCGACGTCGAGACGTACTGGGCCACGTCGTTCTGCACCCAGACGACCACGTGCTCGATGTCGTGGCGGTGACCGCAGCAGTCGATCAGCGGCACCGCCTGGTCCTTCTCGAAGTACAGGTCGTACAGGTAGGCGCACCAGCCGTTGTTGCACTTGGAGCGGCTGTAGGAGTTGGTGTTGTCCAGGTCGGACTGGTCGTGGCAGTTGCCGTTCAGCGCGCCCGAGTTCTTCAGGCCGGGCGCGATGTCACCGGTCGGCGAGATCGCCGGGGTGGGGTAGCAGCCGTCGCCGTCGTAGTCGAAGGCCGGCTGCCACTTGCCGTCGGCCTCCTCGTAGTTCGCGGGGATCGCCCTGGGCGGGTCGGCGAGCGCGACGCCGGGCACGAGCACGGTGATCAGCAGGGCGCCGGCGAGCGCGGACAGGAGCTTCTTCCTCAACTTCAGCCTCCGGTGTGCAGGGGAGCGGAAGGCCTTGCGAGGCAGAAGGTGGTACATGAACGGCGTTCACGTCTAGTGACTTCGCCAAAACTTTGCCGAACCGGGAAATTAACAACCCGGTCGCGGTGGGTGATCCACTGCGGTTCACCTAGGGCCCGGCGATGACGGCACTCACCTCGGACAGGCACCGGGAACAGGCGAAGCCGAGGTGGGCCACACCTTGGCCGCGCTCGTCTGGCTTTCGGAGACGACGGCTCCCTCCACCGCCGCACCGGTGGCGTCGAGGTCGGTGGTCACCGCTCCCGTGAGGTCCGCGCCGCGCAGGCAGGTGTTGGTGAGCACCGCGCCGCGCAGATCCGCTCCGGTGAAGTCCACGCCTCGCAGATCGGCGCCGCTGAGCCTCGCGCCGCGCAGGTTGGCTCCCCGGAGGTCGGCCCCGGCGAGCCGGGCGTCCTCGAGGATCGCGTCCTCCAGGGACGCACCAGGTGCGCTGGCGCCCGGAAGACGCGCTCCGCGGAGGTTCTGGTCGTCGAGCTTGATCCCTTGCACCGCGATGCCGGGTGATGGCGTTTCACGCAGCTGTTCGGCGGACGGGACACCGCGCGTGAAGATCGTGGACGAGGCTCCGACCGGGCGGTTGGTCAGCAGACCGTACTGAGCCGCGAGGATGGCCGCGGTGACCAGCAGGCTGACGGCGACGATGATGGGCAGCAACCACTTCCGCGGGAAGCCTTCCACGCGTCGGCTGGCGAAGAGCACGATCGTCGAGGTCAGCCCGACGCCTGACAGCAGGACCCCCAACGGCCCGAACAACTGTCCCGAAACCGCTATCACCACGATGAGGACCGCGGGCCAGATCCACATCATCGACCGGTCGCTTGGTGACGACTCGTCCTGGACACCGCGAGTCGTCGCCTCGCGGGTTGGGCGGGAGGTGGCGTCCGGAACACCGGGAGCCTCGTCAGCTTCGGGAAACTCGCTGGTGAACTGCTCTAGGCGTGACGTCGCCACGCCCTCGGGGTGCACGCGCTCCGCGGAGTCGTCGTTGGGAACCACAAGAGGCATGGTGTCAGGTAGCTCAGCGAAGCGGTCAGTCGTTCTGGGTCGGCTGCACGACGAGTTGCACCTGAGCAGCCGCCTGGGCGTCCTGGGCGGCCTCGTCGTAGGGCAACGAAGCCTCGTCGTCGGAGGCGAAGATCTTCATGAGCGTGGTGTTGCTGCGCCGCTCCTCCTCTGTCGACGTCGGTTGCTTCACCCCCATGCGGCGGTAAAGCTCCGTCCTGCTCAGATCGATGAGAACGGTGATGCTCGTGCCGTACTCGTGAGCGAGGGCCACCGCGCCGCGGTAGGAGAGATAGGCGACCGTGTAGGGCGCCAAGGCCAGCAGGAGCCAAAGGCCATGTCTCGCCATCACGACGAGTGTCACGGCGACGGCCAGCAGACCCATCAGCGACGTGCGGAGTGCGAGTTCCAGTTGCACCCGCTGGTTCTGGACGTAGGCGATCTCCCTGTCGGTCGCGACCATGGCCAACCTGGGCACGGCGACGAGCGGGTCGATTCCGTACGCGCTTCCCGCTGTCCGTTCGTAACTGCGGAGCACGTTTCCCAGTCGAGTCGGCAGGATCTCCCGGACACCGGGATAGGAGCCGAGTGCTCGCTGGCTCTCGGACCCGACGACCACTGCCCGGACGAGTTCGGGCGAAGCCGTGCGGAGGTCCAGCGCCTGTGGACGGTCCCGGGCCACTGCATCTTGACTCGAGGCGTCGGCGTTCCGCAGATCGAACCAGCGGCGGCGGTGGCGGAGAATGCGCATCGCGGCCAGTCTGGAAGCGATCGGGGAACCGCCCCAGTAACCCTCGAACAACTGGATCAGCGGGAACTGCAGCGGGTTGAGTGACAGCGCCAGCGTCAGCCCACCCAGTCCGGCCACCACGATGCCGTACCACGGTGCTTCGTCGAGCGCGGACCACCGGAAGGGAGCAGACCACCCCACGACGACGATGAGGTAGACATAAGCGCAGAAGAGCGCTGCCGGAATGGCGCTGACGACCGTGAAGTAACGGCCGACCTTGCCCGCTCCGGATGAGAGTGTCCCGACCACCGCCGTGCTCACCGTCCGCCCCTCCTCACCTTCGCGGGGCACACGTCGCAGTACGCCGCCCTGCCGTCGCCGGTGACGACCAGGTAGCCGCTGCCGCAGTTGCCGCACTCCATCGGATCGTGCAGGTAGAACTGGTGCTGCCGGTTCGCTATGCACACGAAGAGCGGACCGCCCTTCTGCTGCTTGCCCCAACGTCCGCACATCGGGCACAGCGGGGACCGAACAGTGTGTCTGTTCGAGCAGACCCAGCCGGACAGGTCGAAGCGGTAGGACCATTTACCGCACGTGCAGTGCGTCCAGGCGAACCACCCGTCTCTGGGGCAGAAGGCGCTGTGCGACGAAGGATCGAGTGCGTTTGCTCCGCATCTCGGGCACTTGACCTGATCACGCGCCTCGTAGCGGCCGCCGCCGGGAAGGCGCTGACCGCTCTCCGACATCGCGAGGACCACGGCGAGCAGACGGAACAACCTCACAGCGGCCCACCCCCTGCGCACGAGTCAGACAAGGCTAGGGCCGTGCCCGCGTGATGTCATCGGAACGGGGGCGAATGTCGTTTCGAGGCGGTGACGTTCCGTCGCGAACAGGCTCCGCTGAAACCGCGTCACTCGCGGGCCGAGCCCACCTTCCAGTACCCGCTGAACATGATCGCCTTGCGGTCCACCCCGCGGTCCTTCGTCAGGTGCCGGCGCACCCCGGTCGCGAGCGCCGACTCGCCACAAGCCCACGCGTAGTCCACAGTGGACAGCGCCTTCCCCTGGACGGCCTTCAGCACCGCGGATCCCGGCTCGGCATCACCGCGGTACACCCACTCCACGTCGAGGTCGAGCCGGTAGGACTCGTCCGGCACCTCGGCGAACACGTGCAGGGGGCGCGTCTCCGCCTCGAGGATCGCGGCCAGCGCGGGGAGGGCGGTCTCGTCGGCCACGAGCAGCACCGAGCCCTCGGCCGGTGGGCGGTAGGCCGAGCCGCCGGCGCGGAAGCCCGCTGTGTCGCCCGCGATGGCGCGGCGGGCCCAGCGGGTGCCGGGGCCCGCGTCGCCGTGCACGACGAAGTCGACGTCGATCTCGGCCACGTCCGGGCGGTGTGCGCGGACCGTGTACCAGCGCAGGTCCGGCCTCGTGTCCTCGGGCATCTCGCGCAGCGACGTGCGGACGTTGATGCGGTCGTCCGGCGGCAGGACGAGGTCGCGGCCGAGGGCGATCATCAGGCCGAAGTACTCGTCCGGGCCCGTCACGGTGTAGGAGGCGAACTCCGGCGCGTGGAAGGTGATGCGGCGCATGTGCTCGCCGAGTTCGGTGACCGCGGTGACGGTCATGACGAACTGCTCGAAGACCTCGCGGCGGTTCGCGGGGGCCATCATCATCTCGGCGGCCTTCGTGGCGGCCTTGAGGGTGAACCGCTCGAAGGCGGAGTAGCGCGTCATGGCAGCAAAGTACACCTTTGGTTAGGCTTGCCTAAACCCTTCGGCGAAATCTCGATCAGTGCCGCACACTGCGGAGATGTTCCCGAGGACCGCGCAACAGCAGTGGTGGTTCGAAGAACCCGCCAGCAAGAACCGCAGCCAGGCCATCGGTCTGAGACTCGCCATCGCGTACCACCGGCGGGACGCCGAGGCCGTCGGACGGCTGCTGCCCGACGACCGGGGTGAGGTCTGGCTCGTCATGGGCGCGCTGGAGAACGGCCTGCTCGGGCTCAACCAGATCTACCCGCCCGGGCCGCCGGACGAGGTGTGGGAACGGGTCACCCCGATCATCGACGCCTCCGCGCCGAAGGGTGTCGCGGCCCAGATGCGCGCGTTGCTCGCGGCGATGTCGCACGCCATGTACAACGCCACGCTCGGCGAGGTCAACGCACGCAAGGAGGAAGACCCGTACGTGGGCGCGCACCTGTACGCCGCCATCACGGCGATGCGTGCCGACGAGCACGAGGGCAGTGTCCAGCGGATGCAGGCGAAGGCGGACGAGCTCGATCCTGCCTAGTCGACCTGCGGAAACGGGGTTGAGGCGGAAGTAACAGCCACCCGGACGTGCATGCTCATACATTGTCGTGCATAATTCTCAACGTGTCCAAGGTGCTCACTTCACTTCCGGCCGGCGAACGCGTCGGCATCGCCTTCTCCGGTGGTCTCGACACCTCCGTCGCGGTCGCGTGGATGCGTGAGAAGGGCGCTGTGCCCTGCACGTACACCGCGGACATCGGCCAGTACGACGAGCCCGAGATCGAGACGGTCCCCGGCCGCGCCGGCACGTACGGTGCCGAGATCGCCCGGCTCGTGGACTGCCGTGCCGCGCTCGTCGAGGAAGGCCTCGCGGCACTGGCCTGCGGCGCGTTCCACATCCGTTCCGGTGGCCGCGCGTACTTCAACACGACGCCGCTCGGGCGGGCCGTCACGGGCACCATGCTCGTGCGCGCCATGCTCGACGACGACGTGCAGATCTGGGGTGACGGCTCCACCTACAAGGGCAACGACATCGAGCGGTTCTACCGCTACGGCCTGCTCGCGAACCCGTCGCTGCGGATCTACAAGCCGTGGCTCGACGCCGCGTTCGTGACGGAGCTCGGCGGCCGCAAGGAGATGTCCGAGTGGCTGCTGGAGCGTGACCTGCCGTACCGCTCGTCGGTCGAGAAGGCGTACTCCACGGACGCGAACATCTGGGGCGCGACGCACGAGGCCAAGTCGCTCGAGCTGCTCAACGAGGGCATCGAGATCGTCGAGCCGATCATGGGCGTCAAGTTCTGGGACCCGTCGGTCGAGATCGCGACCGAGGACGTCACCATCGGCTTCGACCAGGGCCGCCCGGTCACCATCAACGGCAAGGAGTTCCACGACGCCGTCGACCTGGTGCTGGAGGCGAACGCCATCGGCGGCCGCCACGGTCTCGGCATGTCCGACCAGATCGAGAACCGCATCATCGAGGCCAAGAGCCGCGGCATCTACGAGGCGCCCGGCATGGCGCTGCTCTACATCGCCTACGACCGCCTCGTGAACGCGATCCACAACGAGGACACCGTCGCGGCCTACCACAACGAGGGCCGCAAGCTCGGCCGGTTGCTGTACGAGGGCCGCTGGCTCGACCCGCAGTCGCTGATGCTGCGCGAGTCGCTGCAGCGCTGGGTCGGCGCCGCGGTCACCGGCGAGGTGACGCTGCGGCTGCGCCGGGGCGACGACTACTCGATCCTCGACACGTCCGGCCCGGCGTTCAGCTACCACCCGGACAAGCTGTCGATGGAGCGCACCGAGGACTCGGCGTTCGGTCCGGTCGACCGCATCGGCCAGCTGACCATGCGCAACCTCGACATCGCGGACTCGCGCGCCAAGCTGGAACTCTTCGCGGGCCTCGGCATGGTCGGCACGCGGCAGTCGGCGCTCATCTCGGCGCAGCCCGAGCCGACCCAGCTGATCGGCGACGTGCCGGACGGCGGCGCGGAGGCCATCGCCTCGCGCGGTGAGGTCTCGGCGGCCGACGAGCTGCTCGACGCGGCGGCCATGGAGTTCGGCACGGACTGACGTTCCGCACGTGACGGGGCAGGTGGGTCATCCCGCCTGCCCCGTTCGCGTCGTCAGGTCTGCGGCCACATCGAGTAGATGACGTTGTCCTCGTCGGCGCACACGACCTGCGGCATGATCCCCTCGGGGACCTGGTTGCACGACATCGGCCCGACCTCGATCGGCGGCAGACCCGTGTTCGGCTGGGAGCGCTCGGCGTAGTAGTCGAACAGCACGGCGCTCGCCTGGTCGCAGTTCAGCCGCCCCGACGGCGTCTCGACCACGACGGCCAGCATCGGCTTGCCCAGGGCGCCGGTGAAGGGCTTGTCGCAGTACTGCGACGGCATGCCCTCGTACTGGTCCGGCGACACGCCGTTCAGCGCGGTGGTCCTGCTCGCCGACGTGGTGGTGGTCGTCGGCGCCTGGGTGGTCTCCTGCGACCGGGTCGTCGTCTCGGGCGTGCCGGTCGACGAACCCGACCCGGTCACCGGCGAGGAGCAACCGGCCGCGAGCACGGCGACGAGCACTGGGGTGATCAAGGACCTCATGTCCGCCAGGTCGTCGCCGGAGCCGCCGGTGTTACCTCTTCCGGGTGAGTGCGCCCACCGCGGCCAGCAGCACGAGCACGACCGCGGCGAACCACGTCATGACCGCGGTCGGCGGGAGGAAGCGCGTCGCGAGGCCGATCGACAGCGACGGCACGCTCAAGCCCAGGTAGGCGATGAAGAACAGGCCCGCCAGCGCCTCACCGCGCTTCTCCGGCGCCGCCATCGCCGTCACGGCCCCGATCGACGCCTTGAACTGCACGCCCGCGCCGATGCCGGCGACCGCGCCGCCGACGAGGAACACCGGGAAGCTCGTCACCTGCATCCCGGCGACCACCAGCAGCACGCCGACCGCCTGACCACCCAGGCCGAGCGCGCGGCGAACACCCGGCGCGAGGCCTCCCGTCACGGTCTGGGCGAGTGCCGCTCCACCGAAGACGAGGAAGACCACGAGCCCGGCCAGCAGGCGCGACGGGTGGTGCAGTTCGCCCGCCACGAAGCCGGGCGAGACGGACGTGAACACGCCGAACACCGCGAACGCCGTGAACGCCCCGGTGGCCGCGGCGACGTAACCCGCGCGGTCGCCGTGGTCGGCGCTGATCCGCTGCGGGCGGTAGGAGAACCGGGACCGCACCACGGTTTCCGGCGTGAGTGCGACCGCCGCGACGCTCACGGCCAGCAGCACCGCCAGCACGACGTACGGGGTGCTCAACGGTGACGACACGTACTGCGCGAGCACACCCGACACCAGCGCGCCGACGCCGAGGCCGCCGATGTTCGCGGCGGTCGACACGATCTCGAACCGGCGGGACGACGCCCCCGGACGGTGCCGCGTGTGCAGGTCGAAGAGGTAGGCGGTGGCGGTCGCGGTGATCATGCCGACGCCGAGGCCGTTGACGACGCGCGCGACGACGAGGACCGGCAGCGAGGTGCTGGTGAGGAAGAGCAGCGCGGAGACGATCTCGAGTCCCAGCGCCGGGATGAGGACGGTCTTGCGGCCCACCCGGTCGGACACGTGACCGGCCAGGACCAGGCTGACCACGACACCGACCGCGAACGCCGCGAACACGACGGTGATCGCGAACGTCGAGAGGCCCTCGCGGGCCACGTAGAGCGGGAAGAGCGGGGCGGGCACGGTCGAGTAGGCCATCGCGACCAGGAAGGTCGCGGCCACGGCCCAGAAACCGCGGCCGTGGTGCCTGCTGGTGCGGGGCTGGTCGGTGACCGGTGAGTCGAGGAGCACGGACATGGCTCCACCCTGCGCGCCCGGATGTATCACGTCCAACGAAAGTTCGAGCTTAGGATCATCACATTCTGAGATACTCGCAGTTGTGGACGTTCGTCAGCTGGAGTACTTCGTCGCGGTCGCGGAGGAGAGCAGCTTCACGCGTGCCGCCGCCCGCGTGCACGTCGTCCAGTCCGCCGTCTCGGCCGCGATCAAGACCCTCGAACGCGAGCTCGGCGCCACCCTGCTCGACCGCAACTCCCAGCGCGTCGTGCTGACCGACGCGGGGGAGGCGTTGCTGCCGAAGGCCCGGGCCGTCCTGGACGCCGTGACCGAGGCGAAGGACGCCGTGGCACAGGTGAGAGGAGGACTGACGGGGACGGTCCGGCTCGGCACGCTGAACGCGATGACCCTGGTCGACCTTCCAGCGCTGCTCGGTGAGTTCCACCGCCGTCACCCCGGCGTGCTGGTGCGCACCAACGCGGCCACCACGGGCTCCATCGGGCTCGTCGAACAGCTGCTGGACCGCAGGCTCGACGTGTCCTTCGTGTCGCTGCCGGGCGAGGTGCCGGCCGGGATCGTGCTCGACGAGCTCACCCACTCGGTCATGGACCTGGTCGTACCGCACGACCACCCGCTGGCGGCGAGGACCGAGGTGTCCCTCGGGGAGCTCGCGGGCCTGGACTTCATCGACTCACCGCTGGGCTACGGCAACCGCGCCGTCGTCGACCGCGCGTTCGCGGCCGGCGCGATCCCCCGGCGCGTGACCCTGGAGATGTCGGACCTCTTCACCGGGGTCGACTACGTGCGCCACGGTCTCGGCATCGCGTTGCTGCCGGGCTACGTCCTGCGCGACACCCGGGACGTCGCCACGCTCCGCGTCACCGGCGCGGACCTGCGGTGGCCGATCGGGCTGGCCCGACCGGCCGACCGCGCCCCGAGCGCCGCGACCAGGGCGTTGATCGCGGTGGTGCACGAGTTCCTCAGGCGGTGACGCAGGTGAAGCTCGCCGCGCTGTCCTGGTCCCCCGAGCGGTACCGGGGCCAGGCCGGGTACTCGCACAGCGGACGGGTGCGGTTGTGCGCCAGGTCGGTCACCACGGGGTCGCGCGGCGACCGTCCACTCGCGACCCACTGTTCGAGCGCGGTGAGCGAGTCCCAGCCGGCGGCGAACGCGGGCGTGCCGAAGTTGGCGTGGTTCGCGCCCGGCACCAGGTAGTAGCGCAGGAAGTCGCGCGTCTTCTCCGGTCCCAGCAGGTCGCGCACGCGTTCGTAGTAGTCGTTGGTCGAACGGTGCGAGACCAGCTCGTCCGCGTTGCCGTGCACCAGGATCAGCTTGCCGCCGGCACGGGCGAACGGGCGGAGGTCGGCGTTGTTGCGGTCCTGGATCGTGGACAGCTCGCTGATCCGGTCGAGCCACCTCCCGGGTCGCGCGGGATCGAGGTCGAGGGAGTTGAACGCGGGGTCGCGGGTCAGGAAGTGCTTCACCCACTGGTCCCAGTACTGCATGCCGTACCCGCTGGTGGCCGGCATGGGGTTGGCCGGCGCGGTCGTGCCGAACCCGAGGAACGGGGTCCGCATGTCCGCTCCCGACAGGAACGGGAAGCCGGGGTACTGCTTCTCGCCGCTCGCGACCCGGTACGGCCACCGGAACGGTGTCGACATGGCCGCCACGGCATCGATCTGCGTGTCCGGCAGGCACGTGGGACCCGTGTCCGCGCCGTCGGGGCAACGCAGGACACGGGGGTCGAAGTGGCAGCCGCGCTGGTTCGAGACGACCCGGTCGGTGACGCCGTCCAGCCCGTCGCACGCGGCGATCACGCTGTCGTACACCAAGGTCTGCTTCTCGGGGCCGGGGAACGCGCCGGGCCGGGCGAGGACCTGCGTGAGGTGGCCCAGGTACAGGACCTCGGCGAGGTTGTTCCACGCGGGATAGCCCGAGATCACGCCGTCGAACGCCCGCGGCCAGCGCTGCGCGACGATCAGCGCCTCGCGCCCGCCGGTCGACCCGCCGGCGAAGAACGATCCGGCGGGCCCGCGCCCGTAGGCCCGCCGGATCAGGAACAGGCTCGCGTCGTGCGTCTTCTTCAGCGCGTCACCGGCCGCGAAGTTCCGCAGCGCCTCGTCGTTCACGCCGAACGAGCCGTCCAGCGACGGCACGGTGCCCGGCTTCTGCTGGTGCCCGGAGTCGCTGGCGAACACCGCGTACCCCCGCGCCAAGGGGGCCACCGCGGTGGAGAACGGCACGTTGCCGGTGAGGGCCGGGATCGTGCCGTTGTAGCCGCCACCGCCGAACATCATCGCCTTGCGGTTCCACGTCCGCGGCAGCGAGATCCGCATCTTGATCGCGGGGGCCGACCGGTCGACGGGGTACAGGTCCGCGTCGACCTGGCAGTGCTCGACGGTCTGTCCACTCACGACACTGGTGGTCGGGACGGCCGCCGTGACGCGGCCGCCCGTGGTCGGGAGGCTGAGGGCGGACGCCGGGATCCTCAGCTGGTCCAGCGCCGCGCAGTCCGGCACACCGGTCCACGCGGTCGCGAGCGCGGGGTCGGCACCGAGCAGCAGGACCGAGGTCGCCAGTACGACGAAAGTCTTCACGCCCGAGCCCTTTCAGCGGTAGAGGTGCGTGCCGGGAACGGCCTGCGGGTCCTCGCGGACCTCGGCCGGGTTCGTCTCGGGCAGGAACCACGCGCTGACGAACGTGATCAGCCCCATCAGGGTGATGTAGGCGGCGACGGGGATCGTGCTGCCGGTCTCGGCGATGAGCGCCGTCATGAGGAACGGCGTGCCACCGCTGATGATGATCGCGGAGAGCTGGTAGGACAGCGACGCGCCGGAGTACCGGACGTTGGGCGCGAACAGCTCGCCGAGGAAGCTCGCGATCGGGCCGTAGGTGAGGCACTGGAAGGTGAACCCCACGACCACAGCGACGAAGATGAGCGGCAGTGACGCGGTGTTGACGAGCCCGAAGTACGGGAAGCCCCACAACGCCACGCCGAGACCGCCGACGAGGATCAGCGGCCGGCGCCCGATCCGGTCGGAGACGTGTCCCGCCCACGGCAGCACGGCGAGCATCGCCACGGACCCGAGCAGCACGACGGCGAGCAGCCCGTCGCGGTCGAGCTTCAGCGACGTCGTGCCGTAGTTGAGCAACCCGGCGATGCTGACGTAGAAGAGGCTGTTGGTGGCCGAGAGGATGCCGCAGGCGAGCAGGATCGTGCCCCACTTGGACCGGATCACCTGCGCGAGCGGGGCGCGGACGACGGCGCGCTCCGGGCGGGCGACCTCGTTCTGCAGCGCGCGGAACTCCGGCGTGTCCTCCACTTTGGACTGGATGTACAGCACGACACCGAACATCACGATGCTGACGAGGAACGGGATCCGCCAGCCCCAGCTCAGGAACGCGTCGTCCGGCATCAGCCCGCTGGCCGCCACGAAGATCAGGTTCGAGATGATCACCGCGACGAAGACGCTGGTCTGCCCGAACGTCCCGGCGAACCCGCGCCGCTTGGGACTCGCGGACTCGGTGAGCAGCAACATGATCCCGCCCCACTGGCCGCCCGCCGCGAGTCCCTGCAGGAACCGCAGCGTCACCAGCAGGATCGGGGCGAGCGCGCCCACCGACGACGCGCTGGGCAGGCAGCCGATCAGGAACGTCGCCGCGCCCATCAGCGCGAGGCACGTGACCACGACCGGCTTGCGGCCGTACTTGTCACCGAAGTGCCCGGCGAGCACCCCGCCGACCGGCCGCGCCACGAAGCCCGCCCAGAACGTGCTGAACGCGAGCAGCGTGCCGGTCAGCGCCGAGGACTGCGGGAAGAACACCTTGGGGAACACCAGCGCGGCCGCGGTGCCGTAGAGGAAGAAGTCGTACCACTCGATCGAACTGCCGATCAGGCCCACGGTCAGCAGCTTGCGGAAGCCGCGGCGGCGGGTCGCGTCGGTCTGCGCGGACTGCTCTTCGGGCTGGGCCAGAGGGGTTGCCATACATGCCGCCTTCGTCGATGAACCGGCAGGTGATGGCGGCCAACTCTAGGGCGGCGGCACCGTCTGGTTGAGGTCCGGATCACACACCGCTGCACCCAGTTCGGTGGGCCTTTCCTCCACCGGCTGATGGGTGAGAATGGCCGGGTGAGCATCGACCCGAACGAGTCGCACGAGCTCGTGCGACGGCAGCGCGAACTGGCGTCGCTGTACGCCACGGCCAAGTCGCTGACCGCCCTCGGTGAGCTCGACGCCGTGCTGCAGTCGATCGTCCGCCACGCCCATGACCTGATGGGCACAGACTTCACGTACCTCTCGCTGGTCTCGGACGGCAGGCTGTCGGCCAGGGCGGCGGAGGGGACGATCTCGGCGGCGTTCCTGAGCGCGACCATCCCGGCCGGGGTCGGCCTCGGCGGCAAGGTGCTCGCGACCCGGCGCCCGCAGTGGGTGCCGAACTACGCCGCCTCGACCCTCATCGACCACGACGCCGGCTTCGACCGCCTGGTCGGCACGGAGGACCTGGTCGCGCTCCTCGGCGTACCGCTGGTGATCCGCGACGAGGTGGTGGGCGCGCTGTTCGCCGCGTACCGCTCCGAACGGTCGTTCCACGCGGGCGAGATCGCGTTGCTCAGCGCGTTCGCCGACCACGCGGCGGTGGCCCTGGACAACGCCCGCCTGTACGAAGAGAGCCGCACGGCGTTGCGGGAACTGCGCAAGCACGTGGCCGTCGTGGAACGGGCGCAGGCGATCCACGAGACGCTGACGGGCGTGGTGCTGGAGGGCGGCACGCCGGACGACGTGGCCCAGCTCCTCGCCGGGCAGCTCGGCGGCACCGTCGTCGTGCTCGACAGGGCCGCCGGAACGCGCTCGGGCCGCGTCACGACGACGGTCGACGCCGACGGCACCGCGCACAGCGTGGCCCCGATCCGCGCGGGCGACAGCCACCTCGGCGCGTTGTCCTGGAGTCGGAAAGCGGTGCCGGAGCACGGGGTCTCGGACGACATGGACCTGCGCACCCTGGAGCGCGCGACGCACATCCTCGGGCTGCTGATCCTGAAGGAACGCGCGGTCGCGGACGCCAGCGAGCGGCTCAGCGGCGAGCTGCTGACCGAGCTGATGGTCGGCAGCCCCGGCATCAGCCCGTCCCAGCGCGCACGGGCGCAGGCCCGCCACATCAACGCCGACCGGCTGAACCTCGTCCTCGTCGCGGACTCGCCCGCGCTGACCTCGACCGAGCTCGCGCGGCACCTGCACGACATCGCGAGGGACCGCGCGGGACTGGCGGGCGAACACCTCGGCAGGGCCACGATGATCGTGCCCAGCACCGACGACGACAGAGCCGCCGACGAGGTCCATCGGCGCCTCCGGCGTGCGCTGGGCGGTCCCGTCGCCGTCGTGGGGGAACGGGTCACGGGCCACGACTGGGCGCGCGCGTTCTCCCTGGCGAGCCGGTGCGGCGCGGTCATGAAGGCGCTCGGGCACACCGACCGGGGCGTCACGACGAGCCGGTACGCCCTCTACGCGATGATCTTCGACGCCGACCGCGTCCGCGAGCTGGACCGGTTCCTCGACACCTCCGTGGGCCCGCTCGTCGAGTACGACCGGCGGCGCGGCACCGACCTCGTCGGCACGCTCGGCACCTACTACGACCACCGCGCGAACGTGGCGGCGACCGCACGCGCGTTGCACGTGCACGTCAACACGTTGCTCAAACGGCTGGACCGGGTCAGCGACGTTCTCGGTGCGGACTGGCGCACCGAGAACGACCTGGAGTTGCAGCTAGGTCTGCAGCTGTTCCGCCTGCGGGACCTGGGTTAGGTCGCGCAGCGAGCTCTTGGAGAGCTTGCCCGTGCCGGTCTTGGGCAACGCGCTGCGGAAGACGACCTCGTCGGGCAGCCACCACTTCGCGACCGCCGGCGTGATGTGCGCGAGCAGGTCGTCCCCGGTGGTGGCGCTGCCGTCGCGCAGGACGACGTAGGCGACGGGGCGTTCGCCCCACTTCGGGTCCGGGCGCGCGATCACGGCCACCTCGACGACGTCCGGGTGCGAGGTGATCGCGCTCTCCAGCTCGACCGAGGAGATCCACTCGCCACCGGACTTGATCAGGTCCTTCATCCGGTCGACCAGCCGGATGTAGCCGTCGGGGGCGATCGTGGCGAGGTCGCCGGTGCGCAGCCAGCCGTCGTCGGTGAAGCTGTCCACCGCGTCCACCTGGTAGTAGCCGCCCGCCACCCAGGGGCCTGCCACCTGCAGCTCGCCGATCGCCGTGCCGTCGCGCGGGAGTTCCTGGCCCGTCTCGACGTCGGCGATCCGCAGGGTCACCAGCGGCAGCGGCTGGCCCTGGGCCGCGCGCACCGCCGTCTGCTCGGCCGCGGTCGTGCCGTGGTGCTGGGTTCGGGTGCCGCCGATCGTCCCGACCGGACTGATCTCCGTCATGCCCCAGGAGTGCGTGATGGGGACGCCGATCGCGGCGCGGTAGGTCTCGGACAGCGCCGGGGCGATCACCGACCCTCCGCCGAGCAGGAACCGCGTGGCTCCCAGGTCGTGGAAGGCCAGCTGCGGCACCAGGCTCGTCCACACCGTCGGCACCGCACCGGCGACGGTGACCCGTTCGGTCTCCATCAGCGTCAGCAGGTGCGTCGGATCCGAGGACGGGCCGGGCAGGACGAGCGACGCGCCCGTCATCATCGCGCCGTAGGGGAGACCCCACGCGTTGGCGTGGAACATCGGCACGATCGGCATCACGACGTCGCTCTCGCACAGGCCGATGAACCCGGCGGCGAGCGTGCCCAGGCAGTGCAGGATCGTCGACCTGTGGCTGTACAGCACGCCTTTCGGGGGCCCGGTCGTGCCCGAGGTGTAGCAGAGCCCGGAGGCCAGGTTCTCGTCCGCGAGCGTGAACGAGTCCTCGAACGAGCCCGCGAACGGCTCGGCCGCCGCGACCAGGTCGTCGTAGTGCAGGACACGCGGGTCGTCGGGGATCGGCTCGCCGCTGTCGTCGGGAAGGACCACCCAGTGCCGGACCTCCGGCATCCGGCCGGCGCTCGGCCAGATCCGCGGCAGCAGCGCGCGGTCGACGAACACCACGTCGTCCTCGGCGTGGTTCACGATGTACTCGAGGTGCTCCGCCGAGAGCCGGATGTTGATGGAGTGCAGCACCCGCTTGGTGATCGGCACCGCGAGGTACAGCTCCAGGTGCCGCCGGGTGTTGGTCGCGAACGTGGCGACCCGCGCGCCGGCCGGGACGCCGAGGGTGTCGAGCGCGGTGGCGAGGCGCCGCGTCTGCTCGGCGACCTCGGCGTAGGTGACCCGCTCGCCGACCGTCACGACCTGCTTGTGCGCGTAGAGCCGCTCGGCCCGCTCCAGCACGTGCGCGAGGGTGAGCGGCCGGGGTTGCATCAGCCCGTCCATGACAGGTGACACTAAGTGAGCTGCGAGGCGGGCATGAGGGGTGAAACTTCCACTCATGTCCCTGTTATGGCAGCGACTTCTCACACCGCGCGATAGGCGTCGCACGCCAGCGTGATGAGGTCGGTCAGGTGTTGGGGCGGCTGGTCCTTCCACCACGCGAGCCACACCGCGATCGGCGGCGCGTCCACCACGGCCCGGTAGGCCACGCCGGGGCGCGGGTTGAGGCTCGCGGTGGCCTCGGAGGTCATGCCGACGGCCTGCCCCGCGGCGATCAGCGTCAGCCACTCGTCGACGCTGCCGGTGTTGCGCACGACGGCCGGCGCCTTGCCCGGCTGCCACAGGTCCAGGGTGGTGGTGCCGGTGCGGTCGTCCACGGCGAGGGAGTACCGGGCCAGGTCGGCGAGCTTGAGCGAACGCTTGCGCGCCAACGGGTTGTCCGTCGCTACGACGCCGTAACGGCGTTCGGTGCCGAGCAGTGCCGTCTCGAACCGCGAGTCGTCGAGGGCTTTGCGCACCACGGCGACGTCGGCGGTGCCCTCGGCGAGCCCGGCGGTCAACGAGTTCGACTGGACGAACACCAGCGGCAGGCCGGGGTGCCGGGCGGCCCAGGCCTTCTGCACGCGCCGGGTGTGCTTGCCGAGCGCCGCCCAGGCGTAGCCGATGCGCAGTTCGGTCTGCGACTCGGACGCGATCCGGTGCAGGTGCGCGACCTCGTCCAGCACCCGCCGCGCGCCCTCGAGGAGCTGGGCGCCGGTCGTGGTGAGGGAGACGTGCCGCGGTGAGCGCTGGAGCAGGCGCACGCCCAGGGTGGCTTCGAGGGCGGCGACCGAACGGGACACGGACGCCTGGGTGAGCCCGAGCGCGGTGGCGGCGTCGGTGAAGGTGCCGGCGTCCACCACCGCGACGAAAGCCCTCAGGTGCCGCAGGTCCATGACCCCGAATCTATACGCCGGACGTATCGTCGGCGCGGGCGATGCATTTCCCGTATCGCCTCCGCGACCGCAGGCTGGACGACATGAAGAGCCTCGGTGGGTTCGCCACGATGACCGCCAGCGCGGCCAGCAGCCAGCTCGGCGCGGCGGTGGGCGCGCACGCGTTCGCCACGATCGGTCCGGCCGGGGTCGTGGCCGTCCGCCAGTTCGTCGCCGCCGCCGTGTTGCTGCCGGTCGCCCGCCCGAACCCGCGCAGGTTCACGTGGGCGCAGTGGTGGCCGACGATCGCGCTCGGCGTGGTGTTCGCGACCATGAACCTCAGCCTCTACACGGCCGTCGACCGGATCGGACTCGGCCTCGCGGTCACCCTGGAGGTCCTCGGGCCGCTGTGCGTCGCGCTGGCCGCGTCGCGGACGAGGCTCGACTTCCTGTTCGTGCTGATCGCGGCCGCCGGTGTCTACGTGCTGGTGCTGCCGGGGCCGTCGAGCGACTGGCTCGGCATCGGCGCCGGACTGCTGGCCGCCGCGAGCTGGGCCGCGTACATCCTGCTCAACCGCCTGGTCGGGCAGCGGCTGCCCGGCTTGCAGGCCCCCGCGGCGGCGACCAGCGTGTCCGCGCTGCTCTACGTGCCGGTCGCGGTGTTCCTGATCGTCCAGGGGCACTTCAACGGCATGGCCGTCCTCTACGCGGTGGCGGCCGGCGTCTTCTGCAGCGTGGTGCCCTACGCGGCCGACGTGATCGTGCTGCGCAAGGTGCCCGCGCGGCTGTTCGGACTGGCGTGCAGCGCGCACCCGGTGCTCGCCGCCCTGGCCGGTCTCGTCCTGCTGGGGGAGACCCTGGAACTCCACCATTGGGCTGGAATCTTGCTCGTCGTCACCGCCAACGCACTCGCGGTGACTTGCTCTCAGTGGTCTGGATCACCTACCGTCGACCCTGAAATGTGAATCCAATTCACTTAGCGGGGTGTTCCATGCGGGCGAAAGTCTTGACGGTGGTCGCCGCACTCGTCGGTGCGGCGCTGGTCAGCGGACCGTTCGCCTGGGCGGAACCCGAGCCGTACCTCGTGGGCCGGGGCATCTCGGACGTCACCGGCCCGGCCGCCGAGAACGGCATGATGGGCTACTCGAAGTTCGACCAGAAGACGACGGGCATCCACCAGCGGCTGCGGTCACGGGCCTACGTCGTGGTCGACCGCGCCACGAACAAGCGCGTGGCGTACGTCAACGCCGACCTCGCGATGATCTTCCGCGCGGTGCAGGAAGGCGTGCTCGCCAAGCTCCAGGCCAAGTACGGCAGCACTTACACGCGCGACAACCTGCTGCTGTCCGCCACGCACACGCACAGCGGCCCCGGCGGCCAGTCGCACAACCTCGCCTACAACCTGTCGATCCTGGGCCTCCAGCCGCAGGCCCTGGCCGCCGTGGTCGACGGCATCACCGAGTCGGTCGTCGAGGCGCACGAGGACGTGAAGCCCGGTTCGATCAGCCTCGGCGTCGGCGAGCTCACGAACGCGTCGGTCAACCGCTCGCGCGTGGCGTTCGACCGCAACCCGGACAAGGGCTTCTTCCCGGCGGGCATCGACCCGCAGATGACCGTGCTGAAGTTCCGGCAGTCGGGCGAGGACGTCGGCGCGATCAGCTGGTTCGCCACGCACAACACGTCGATCACCAACGCCAACACGCTGATCAGCCCCGACAACAAGGGGTACGCGGCCTACCAGTGGGAGCACGACGACGAGGGCGTGCGCTACCTCGACGACACCGCGGGATTCGTGGCGGCGTTCCCGAACACCAACGCGGGCGACATGTCGCCGAACCTCAACCTGAAGCCCGGCTCCGGCCCCACCGAGAACGAGTTCGAGAACGCCCGCATCATCGGCGAGCGCCAGAACCGCAAGGCGCAGGAGATCTACCACGGCCCGCAGGCCGCGCTCTCCGGCGGCGTCGACTCGCGGATGCGGTTCGTGGACATGTCGGCCGTGCAGGTCGAGGGCCGCTTCACCGACACCGGCCAGCCCGGCACCACCTGCTCGGGCGTCGTCGGCGCGTCGACCATCGCGGGCAGCATCGAGGACGGCCCGGCGATCCCCGGCTTCTCCGAGGGCATGCAGTCGCCGTGGAAGAAGCTCTTCGAGCCGCTGCAGATGGAGGTCCCGCAGTGGCTGCGGGACTGCCAGTTCCCCAAGGCCTCCCTGGTGCCGACGGGCCTGATCGGCGCGACCCCGAACGTCGTGCCGCTGCAGATCGTCCGCATCGGACAGCTGCACCTCGTCGCCGTGCCCGGTGAGGTCACGATCACCGCGGGCCTGCGCATCCGCAAGGCGGTCGCGGCCGAGGCCGGTGTGCCCGTGCAGAACGTGCTGATCCAGGGTTACGCCAACGACTACAGCCAGTACGTCACCACGCCGGAGGAGTACGACTCCCAGCAGTACGAGGGCGGCTCGACGCTGTTCGGCCGCAACACCACGCCGGCGTACCAGCAGGAGTTCGGCAAGCTGGCCGCGTCGATGAAGGCGGGCACGACGTTGCCCGCGGGCCCCCTCCCCGGCAAGCCGCCGTTCACCGAGATCAACCTGCAGACCGGCGTCGTGCTCGACGACAAGCCCGCGGACAAGAAGTACGGCGACGTCTTGACGGCACCGAAGGCTTCTTATGCGCGCGGTGAGACCGTCACGTCCGTGTTCGTCACCGGGCACCCGAAGAACAACCTGCACCGCAACCACACGTTCCTGGAGGTGCAGCGGCAGGTGAACGGCCAGTGGGTGCGCGTTCACGACGACGGCGACTGGTCTACGCGCTACAAGTGGGAACGGGTCGGGATCGCGTTCTCCAACGCGACGATCACCTGGCAGATCCCGGCGGACACTCCGGCCGGCACCTACCGGATCGTGCACCACGGTGACGAGAAGAGCGGGTGGACCGGGAAGATCTCCGGGTTCACGGGGGCGACGGCGGGCTTCACGGTCGGCTGACACGCGGGCTCGCTGGAGCTTCTGCCGGTTGACAGGCCGGCCACGGCCGCCTTCTCCGTCAGCTGACACGCCCGCCATCGGCTCGGCTTGCACGCCTGCCACGGCCGCTCTGCCCTGAGTCCAGCACGCGCTCATCGACGGCCCTCGCCCGTTCGGGTGGGGGCCGTCGGTATTCCCGTCTCCGGTGAGGTCGTGGTTACGTTGTGCGCGATTTAATCGCGTACTAGCTTTATGGCATCCGATCCACGAAGGAGCAGCCATGAAGCGCCCAGTCCTCGAGCCCGCCGCCGCCGAGTTCGCCGCCGCCACCGCCCAGCCGCCGTTCCTGTTCGACCTCGCCCCCGAGGAGGGCCGCAAGGCCGTCGACGAGGTGCAGTCGGGTGAGATCGCGAAGCCCGAGGTCGACGAGCAGTGGGTGGAGCTCGACGGCTTCAAGGTCCGCGTGGTCAAGCCCCTCGGCGCGACCGGCGACCTCCCGGTGATCCTCTACATCCACGGCGCCGGCTGGGTCTTCGGCAACGCCCACACCCACGACCGCCTGGTCCGCGAACTGGCCGTCGGCGCCGGTGCGGCCGTCGTCTTCCCCGACTACTCGCTCTCGCCGGAGGCCCGCTACCCGGTCGCGATCAACCAGAACTACGCCACCGCGCAGTGGATCCAGACCGACGGCGCCTCCTACGGCCTGGACGCGTCGCGCGTGGCGGTCGCCGGTGACTCGGTCGGCGGCAACATGGCCGCGGCGCTCACGTTGCAGGCCAAGGAACGCGGCGACATCGCGTTGAAGGCCCAGGTGCTCTTCTACCCGGTCACCGACGCGTCCTTCGACACCGACTCGTACCTGCAGTTCGCCGAGGGCTACTTCCTGCGCCGCGACGGCATGCAGTGGTTCTGGGACCAGTACACGACGAACCCCGTCGAGCGCGCCGAGATCACCGCGTCCCCGCTGCGCGCCACGCTCGACCAGCTCGCGGGCCTGCCCCAGGCGCTCGTGATCACCGCCGAGGCCGACGTGCTGCGCGACGAGGGCGAGGCCTACGCCGACAAGCTGCGCTCCGCCGGGGTGCCCGTCACGGCCGTGCGGTACGCGGGCGCGATCCACGACTTCGTGATGCTCAACGCGTTGCGCGGCACGCACGCCGCCGAGGGCGCTATCAGCCAGGCCGTCGCGTTCCTCCGCAAGGCGCTGAACGACTAGACGCGAGATGTCCTGACGACGTGGAACGGCGTGCCCTGCTGGCACGTGGTCATCGCACCGGGATCAGGACGCCCGCTCACCTCCACCACGGCGCCGGCCACCGCGATCGCGGGGTCGGCGCCGAGCAGCAAGTACTGCTCACCGGGCGTGGACAGGAGGGTGCAGCCGGACTCGACCCCACCGGACACCGTGCCCCGCACCGTCGTCAGCGACGGGTCGAGCGCACGCGAGGGAGTGGGCAGCGTGGGCGGCGGTGGTGCCGACGTCGGCACCGGAACGCTGAGCGGGGCCGAACTCGGCGGCGACGCCACGGCCGCGGACGTCACCACGCTCAAAGGCGGCGCCGAAGCAGGCACCTGCGGTGGCGGAACCTGGCCGCACGAAGCCAAGACCAGGCACAGCAGCACGGCCGCTAACCCGCGCATCCGACGTCACCTCCGATGGACCACCGCGACCGGGCACGGCGCGTGGTGGAGCACAGCGTGGCTCACCGAACCCAGGATTGCACGCGTCACGGCTCCACGGCCGTGACTTCCCACCGCGACGAGAGCAGCGCCGTCGGCCGCATGGAGCAACGCGCGGGCGGGAGCGTCGAAGACGACCTCGTGCGACACGTGCACATCGGGCCACCGCGCGGCGTGGGGTGCCAGTTGTTCGTCCAGCAGCTTGGAGAGGTCCGCGCGGACGTGGTCGACGTCCGGCTCGGGCAGTTCGGCCCAGCCGGCGTCGTTGAAGGCGTGGAGGGCGTGCAGTTCGCGGCCGTGGCGGGCGGCGTGCTCGAAGGCGAACGCGATCGCGTCCGTCGAGGTGTCGGAGCCGTCGACGCCGACGACCACGCGGCCGTCGACCGGGCCGGAGCGCGTCACGATCACGGGACGGCCCGCCGTCGACACCAGCTCGACGGCGGTGGAACCGAGGAACATCTCGGCGATGCCGGTGCGGCCGGACGAGCCGAGCACCAGCAGGTCGCCGGGTTCGTCCGCGAGGACGTCGACCGGGCGGCCGATGCGCACGTGGGTGGCCACCTCGAGCGAAGGCCAGTCGCGCCTGATCTCCTCGGCCAGCTCGGCGAGGTGGTCCTCGGCGGCCTTGGACATCGTCTCCTCGGTGACGAACTCCGGCACCGGGACGGACATCGGCGTGAAGACCGGTTCGGGCAGGGGAGCGCGGACGGCGTGCACCACCTGAAGCGCGGCACCGCGGCGGGATGCTTCCTCGGCACCGAACCGCACAGCGCGCCTGGCCAGGTCGGAACCGTCGAACCCGACAACGACCGTGGACATTGAAACCACCTCCGACCGGGAGATACCCGATCGGAGGTGGTTTCAAAAGTGATCTAGATCCGGACTAGCCGATGACGAACTGCGATCCCGGCTCGATCGTGATGTCGCCGTCGCGCGAGTTGGTGATCGTGACGTTCGTCAGGCGCGCCGACCCGCGGGCCTGGGCCATCGCGAGGATGCCCGAGCCGTTGTTGGACCGGTCGATCCGGACGTTGCTGATCTGCACGTCCGGCATGCCGCTGCCGCCGCCCTTGAACTGGATCCCGTCGTAGGTCGAGTCGAGGATCTCGGTGTCGCGGATGACGACGCCGGGGATCGGCAGGTTCTGCGAGAACAGCGTGATGGCGCCGAACTCCTGCGCCTCACCCCAGAACGCGCCGCCCGTGCGGTACAGGGCGTTGTTGGCGAGCAACGTCGTCCCGCCGAACGGCAGCGGGTCGTGGTCGGTCGCCAGCATGATGCCCGGGTAGTTGGCGGTGTCGGAGATGATGTTGTTCTCCGCGCGGTTGTTCGACCCGCCGTAGATCGCGATCCCGTTGGCGCGCCAGGGGAGTGCGATCGTGTTGTTGAGGAACGCGTTGCCGCTGCCGGCGTCCAGGTTCTGGTCCTTCACGTACTTCGACGCCCACACGGCCAGCGCGTCGTCGCCCGTGGTGCGGAACGACGAGTTGAACACCGTGGAGTTGCGGGTGCCGTTGGTGAAGTTGATGCCGTCGGCGTAGGTGTCGCGGATGCGCATGCCGCTGAACTGCAGGCCGTCGCCGGGGTTCCAGCGGTCCGGCAGGTTGGTGTAGTCGCGGCCGACCCAGACACCGACGTTCGCGTGCTCGATCCACACGTTGGTGACCTTGGTGTTCTTGCCGAACCGGCCGTTGAGGCCGACGCCGCCCTCGGCGCCGCCGTCACCGCCGCGGATCCGGCCGGAGCCGAAGATCGCGATGTCGGAGATCTGCGTGTTGTCGTCGATGTCGAAGCCGAAGTTGCCCTCGTGCGGGTGGTTGATCGTGTCGGCGTCCTGCGGCTGGATCAGCGAGAACAGCTGCGAGCGCCACATGCCGGCGCCGCGGATCGTGACGTTGCGGATGCCGACCTGGTTGTCACCACCGCTGTTGAACACGGTGAGGATCTTCTTCTCCTGGCGGAACTTGCCCTCCGGGATCCAGACGCAGGGGATCTCGCCGTTCTGGTCGGCCGTCACGGCGCGCTGCAACGCGTCGGTGTCGTCCGTCTGGTCGTTCGCGGTGGCGCCGTACTGCGTGATCGAGACGCACTCGGACGGCTTCGAGGCGGCCGGGGCGACCTGCTCCAGGTCGATCAGGTCGATGACGTAGAACTGCGCGTTGTCACCGGAGTCGCGCTGGAGCTTGAACTTCGTGCCCGCCGGGTAGGAGTTCGCCAGCAACTGCGAGGTCTCGTCGAACAGCCTGCGGGCGTCGCCACCCGGACGGTTCGTGAGGCCCTCGGGGTCGTCGGTCGTGCCGTAGAGCCAGCTGTGGCGCGACGAGAACGTCAGCTTCTGCACGAACTGGTCGTTCGCGTAGAGGCTGATCGTCGCCTCCTGGCCACCGCCCGCGGCGGCGTCCGGGATCGAGTTGCGCACGACGATCGAGTTGGTGCTGACCGTCGAGGTGATCTCCACGAACTGGCCCTGCGCGTCGAGTCGCACCGACTTGCGGCCCGAGGACTCGGAGCCGAAGTTGGTGTGCCCGAACGTGCGCTTCGCGTCGGCCTGCAGCAGCGTGCCGTTGTGGCGGCCTGCTTCGGCCTCGTACGAGGTGAACGGCACCGAGGCGCCGCGTCCGACCACAACGGACTGGGTGGCGGTGTTGTTGTTCTCGTTGGTCTCCGCCACGACGTTGGTCGCGTCGGCGGTCGCGGTGGCCGTGGCGCCGCCGTTGGTGGCGGTCCAGGTGCCGACGTTGACCGTCACGGTCTGACCGGGGTTGATCGCTCCGGTGTTGGCGTTCAAGGTGCTGCCGCCGACCGAGACACGGGTCACCGAGGCGCCCGCAGCCGAGGTGCCGCGGTTGTTGACCGACACCGCGAACGTCACCTGCTGGCCTGCCGCCGGGGACGACGGGTTCGGCGTGACACCGGTGATCTGCAGGTCCGGTCCCGGCGCCTGGCCGACGACCAGGGGAGAGCCGGAGGTGAAGGTGTTGTTGCCCTCGTTGGTCTCCGCGACCTGGCCGGCCGGGTCCACGGTGGCCGCGGCCGCGTAGGAACCGGCACCCCGGCGACCCGCGTCGACCGTGACGGTGGCCGTGGCCCCGGCGGCGAGCGCGCCGACGGAGGCGGTGCCCGCGACGGTGCCGCCGAGCGTGGCGTTCAGCGTCGTCGCGCCGGACGCCACGGTGCCGCCGTTGCGCACGGTGGCGGTGAGCCTGATCGCGTCGGCCTCGGACGGGCTCGCCGGTGTCCACGTCAGGTTCGTGACGGTCAGGTCGGGCGCGGGAGCCGAGGCCCCGAACACCTGGAACTCGGCGACCTGGCCGCCGGGCGCGCCGGTGTTCGAGTAGAAGTGCAGCCGCACGTCGGACGCGCGACCGGTCACCGGCACGGTGACGGTGTTGCCGGTGGCCGGGTCGAACCGGTAGTCGGCGCGCGCCTTCAGGGTCGCGAACGCGGACGCGCCCGCCTCACGTCCGAGCACCTCGAAGTTCTGCGTGCGGGCGCCCCACGCGGAGTCGGGGTTGAGCTTCACGACGACCGAGGTGATGTCGGCGTTCGAGCCCAGCTTCGCGGTCAGGTGACCGGGCAGCCCGCTCGACTCCCAGTACGTGCCCACGTTGCCGTCCACGGCGTTGGCGGGCACGAAGTCGTGCACGTGCCCGGACTCCTCGACCGGCTTGCCGGCCGCCAGGTCGTCCCCGGCGGGCGGCGGGTCGACCGGCCCGGACTCGCCGTGCACCTCGAACTCGCTGAGCTGGCCCGCGGCCCAGCCGGAGTTCGCGGTGATCGTGACGCGCACGTACCGCGCGCTGGTGGCGGTGAAGTCCAGCGTCACCGTGTTGTTCGAGCCGGGGGAGAAGACCCGCGCGCCCGAACCGACGAGGTCGCTGAACTGCGATCCGTTCGCACTCCCTTGCACAGCAAGCGTTTGCGAGCGCTGCTCCCAGGTCGAGGGCAGGCGCAGCACGACCTTGCTGACGCTCCTCGACGAACCGAGGTCGGCCTGGAGCCACTGCGGGAACACGCCGTTCGTGCTCTCCCAGTAGCTGCCCTGGTTGCCGTCACCGGCGTTCCCGGCCCCGTACGGGCCGTTGCTGCTCGACGCGGTCAGGTTCGCGGACAGCCGGACGACCGCTGCTCCTGCCGCGGGTGTCAATCCGAACAGTGCGAGAGCGCTGACCACGGCAGCACTCACCGCACGCTTCATGAGCGTGGATTTCATGTACTTGTCCTTCGCGGCAGGGAAATCAGTTGATGTTGATCTTGAAGGTGGACGTCGTGTTCCTGATGTCCTGGAAGTTGTTGCTGAACCTCAGGCCGTTGAACGTGACCTCGCCGACGGCGGGCCCCTGGTTCGGTTCCGGCATCTCGTTGGCCCACAGGCCGAAACCGGACTTGGCGTCGAACGCGTCACCGGACTTGCGCGCACCCGAGATGCTCACGTTGGACAGCACCGTGTCCTGGAAGACGTTCTCGGCGGCACCGTTGTACTTGGTCTGGAACATGATCCCGCTGTACGTCGGATCGATGATCTCGACGTCGTTCACCCGGATCCCCGTGTACTTCTTGGACGCGGAGAACATCCAGATCGCGCCGAACGTCTGCGCGCCCCAGAAGTGGCCGCCGGAGCGGACCAGGGTGAGGCCGCTGAACGTCGTCGGCTCGGGCCCGAAGTCCTCCATCGGGTAACCGAAGTCGAGCGAGCTGATCGTCACGGCGGAGTAGGTGAGCGTGTCCGCGATGTAGATGTTGCGGAAGACGTTGTTCTTGCCGCCGTAGACCGCGAGGCCGGCCGCGCGCCACGGGGTCGTCACGCTCAGGTTCTCGAACAAGTTGTTCTGCTGGCCGGTGCCGCCGTTGTCGGTGGCGGCGAACAACGCGAACGCGTCGTCACCGGTCGACCGGGCCTCGATGTTGGCGACGCGGTTGCCCGACGACCCGTTCGTCATGTTCAGGCCGTCCGCGTACATGTTGCGGATGCGGCTGTCCTTGATGACGTTGTTGTCGACGTTGTTGCCCCAGAACAGGCACATCATGTGCTCGACCCAGATGTTCTCGATGGTCATGTTCTGGACACCGGCGAAGTCGAACACCTTGCCGGGGCCGTCGTTGCGCTGGGTGTAGTTGCCGAACACGGCGAAACCGCTGAACGTCGAGCCGCTCGCGGACGACTGGGCGGAGAAGCCGAGGTCGGTGTTCTCCTGCGTCTGCGGAGCCTGGAACCGGGTGAACCAGGGCCCGGCACCGATCACCTTGACGGGCTTGCCGTAGACGTTGAACTTCTGCTGCGTCTGGTACGTGCCCGCGGGAAGGTAGACGCCGACGAGGTTGCCGGTCGTGTCCATCCGGACGCGGTCGAGCGCGTTCTGCACGTCCTGGTGGGTGAACCCGGCGGGCACGGCATAGCGTGCGGCGTCGGGGTTTCCGGCGGCCTGCACCTGTTCGAAGTTCACGAAGTCGATCGCGTAGTTCGTGGTGTTGGCCGCGTCCTTCTGCAGCTTGATCTTCGTGCCCGCCGGGAACGTCGAGTTGAGCATCACGTTCGCCTCGTCGTAGATGTGGCGCGGCCCGCCCGACCCCGGGGAGTTGTTCGGGGACGCTTCGTTGCCGTAGAGCCACATGTACTTCGAAGTCAGGTCGATGGCCTTGTGGAACTGGCCGTTGACGTAGACGTTGAGGTTCGAGGTGATGCCACCGCCACCGGAGCTGTCCGGGATGGAGAACCGGGTGACGAGGGTGTTGGTCGGGCCGGACGTGGTGAACTCGACCGACTGACCGGTGCCGTTCAGCGTGACGGCACGGCGGCCGGACGCCTCGCCGGCGAGGTCGCCGATCGTCCTGTTCGGACTGAGGACCTGCGCACCGCCGCCGACGGTCGCGTCCTCGGCCTCGACGTGCTGCCACGGGACGCTGGCGCCGCGGCCGATGAACAGCGACTGCTCACTGGTGTTGTTGCCCTGCTTGGCGGGGATCTCGTTGCCGTCGTTGGCGACGACGGTCCGGACCGTGTAGCGGCCGTCGGCGGCGGTCCACGTGCCGAGGTTCACCGCGGCGGTCGTCGCGCCCGCGTTGATCGTGCCGTTGTGGCTGCCGGTCAGCGTGCGGACGGTCTGGCCGCTGCTGTTCAGGATCGTGACCGTGATGCCGTGGGCGCCGGACGCGGAGGCGGTGGTGCCCTGGTTCTTCAGCGCGACGCTGAACGTGGTGGTCTGGCCGTTGCCAGGGTTGCTGGGCGACCAGGACGGCACGGCGACCAGGTCCGAGCTCGGGACCGGCGTCACGACGAGCCGGTCGGGGTGGACGCGGGCGTTGTTGGACTCGTTCTGCTCCGCCACCTTCTTGGTCTCGTCGACCTTGGCGGTGTACTCGTACGAGCCCTCCGGGCGGGCGGAGATCGTCGTGCTGACGTTGGCCTGCGCACCGGCCGCGAGGGCGCCGACGTTCGCGGTGCCGACGGCCGTGGTGCCGAGGAAGAACGTCACGTCGGTCGCGGTGCTCGCCGCGGTGCCCGCGTTGCGGACGGTGGCGTTCAGCGTGATCTGGTCGGTCTCGACCGGGCTCGCCGGCGTGAACGACGTCGCGGTGACGGTGAGGTCGGGGTTCGGGGCAGGGGTGCCGAACACCTGGATCTCCGCCACCTGGGTGCCGGGCGCACCGGTGTTGGACGTGCCGCGCAACTGGAGGTCGGCGATCCGGCCGGAGGCGGTGATGGTGACGCTGTTGCCGGTCGCCGGGTCGAAGCGGTAGTCGCGGCCCGCGACGAGGCTCGTGAACCCGGTCGCGTTCTGCTCGCGGCCGAGGACCTCGATGTTCTGCGTGCGGGCGCCCCACGCGGAGTCGGGGTTGAGCTTGACCGCGACCGAGCCGACGTCCGCGTTCGATCCCAGTTGGACGGTCAGCGTGCCGGGGAACCCGTTGGACTCCCAGTAGGTCTGCACGTTGCCGTCGTTGGCGTTGGCCGCGACGAAGTTGTGGATGTTGTTGTTCGCCGTGACGGGCTTGCCCTGGGCCAGGTTCGTGCCGGTGGCGCCCTCGCGCGTCACGGTGTTGCTGGCGGGGGACTGGTTGCCGGCCGCGTCCTTGGCGATCACGTGGTAGCTGACGCGCAAGCCGTCGGGCTGGCTGTCGGTGTAGGTGGTGCCGGTGACCGTGGTGCGCAGCACGCCGTTGGCGTAGACGTCGTACGCGGTGACGCCGACGTTGTCGGTGCCGGCGTTCCAGGTCAGCCGGATCTGCCCGGACTGCGGCTGGGTGAAGGCGAGGTTCGACGGCGCCGACGGGGCCTGGGTGTCACCGCCCGTGGGGCCCTGCACCTCGAACTCGCTGATCTGGCCCGCCGGCCAGCCCGTGTTCGCGGTGATCCGCAGCCGGACGTACCGGGTGGTGGCCGCGGTGAAGTCGATCGCGACGGTGCTTCCACTCGCCGGGTTGAACTCGTACCCCCTGCTCGCCACCAGGTCCGTGAAGTTCTGGCCGTCCGTGCTGCCCTGGACCGAGAGCGTCTGGGTGCGCGTGCCCCAGCCTGCGGTCGGGAGCTTCAGCACGACCCGGTCGGCCTTCACCGCCGAGCCGAGATCGGCCTGGATCCACTGCGGGAACGCGTTGTTCGCGCTCTCCCAGTAGGTGCCCTGGTTGCCGTCGCCCGCGTTGCCGGGGCCGTAGTTCTGGCTGACGCTGCTCGCGCTGTAGGTGGCCTGCAACTGCGCGCTGACGGCCGCCTCGCGGACTTCGAGCTTGGCCGTGGTCTTGGTGGCGCGGACGTGCCGGACGAGCGTCGGGTCGACCTGGAAGGTCGCCTTGCCGTTCTTGAACTCGTGCGGTTGTTCCGCGACCAGCGTCGACCAGCCTCTGCCGTCGAGACTCGTCTGCACGGCGAAGGTTTCGGTGCCGGTGCGGGAGGACGTGAGCGTGACCTGGTCGATGCGGGTCTGCTTCGCGAGGTCGAGGCTGACCGGTGCCGCCTGGGCCGCGGGGGAGATCGTCAGGGTGGCCGCGACGGTGACCAGTGCCGTTATCGGGGCTAGCAGGGAGCGGCTGCGTGTCGTCAGTAACGAGGCATGCATGGCGGGCTTGGCCCTTCTCGGTGGGGACGCGAGGGGGTGTGGCGCGCCTCACCGTAGAAGTGTCCAGCAGATTACCGCAATATCTCGACGTGATTGCGCAAATTTGCGACATAGCCCTCTGAACAGGAAAGACGGAGGCTGCGACGAGTATCCGGCTGGTGTCCCAGGGTGCACAAGGGCGATCACCAGCGGCTGGACGGACCGGGTCGCCGTAGGTTCGGGTCCGAACTTGCCGGGAAAATTGTTTTGGTGGTCATGCGACTGCTTGCGCTGGTTTGCCTGAGGCTTGCGGGTGTTGCGTAAGGCTTGCGCAAGAGTCAGAGGGTGGCGAACAGCCTTCTGGTTCGGTTCAGCAGATCCAGCCTGTGCTCACGCCGCCGCAGCGAGTGCCCCTCGCCGGGGTAGACGACCAGTTCGGAGTGCGGGACGGCCCGGTGCAGGAGTTCGGCTTGCTCCACCGGCACGTTGGTGTCGTCCGCACCGTGCACGATCAACATCGGCGTGCTGATCCTGGACGCGTAGGTGAGCGGGCTGTGCTCCGCGCTGTCGCCTAGCGCCGCCTCGAACACGCCCCACTCGCCCGTGGCGATCAGCCGCGGCCAGTCGGAGATGCCCGCGCCGACCAGCGCCGCCCTGAACCTGTCCGTGCGGGTCGTCGCCCACGCGGCCATGAACCCGCCGTGGCTCCAGCCGGCGATGCCCAGCCTGTCCCCGTCCGCGACGCCCTGGCCGACGAGCAGGTCGATGCCCGCCTCGATGTCGAGCCACTCCTCCTGACCGACCCTCTTCGCCACCGCCGCGGCGAACTCGTGGCCGTGACCCTGCCCGCCTCTCGGGTTCGGCAGGAAGGTCGCGATGCCCTGGTGGGCGAACCACTGCGCGGACGGCACCCAGTGCAGCTGCAGGCTGTCCGTCCAGCGGTCGTAGGGGCCGCCGTGGACCACCGTGACGAGCGGGAACGGCCCGTCCTCCCTGGTCTTTCCAACGGGGAGCACGAGGAGGCCGTCGAGGTCCAGGCCGTCGTGCGCCCGGTAGTGGAGGCGTTCCTGCGTGCCCCACGGAATGCCGTCGAGGTCGTCGTAGCGGGGTGGGAGGTGGGAACCCCTGATCCGGGCGAGCAGGCCGCCCCCGAGCCGGTGGAACTCCGTGTCCAGGCCCGCCGCGACCACCACGACGGGTGCGTCGCCGTCGTCCTGCACGAGGTCGATCGGGCACGCCGGCATGCCCTCGGTCAGGTTGCGGTGCCGCTGGTCGAACACGGCGTTGCCGCCCTGCAGGTGCGGTGGGGTGAGCGCGAGGTAGCAGACCTCGTCGCCCCACCACACCGGCGAACCGGCGTCCGCGGGCGTGGCGCCCAGGTCGGTGATCCGGCCGTGGTCGACGACGTGCAGCGCGGGATTCAGCAGACCGGGGTCGATCTCCTGCGACGACCAGGTGATCACGGCCAGCCTGCCGTCGGGGTGCCGGGCGACTTCGGCGACGTGACGGCCGGGGACGTGCACGTCGGACGGAGGCTTCTCGGTGGGCGGCGGCGGACGGTGGCCGACGACGATCTCGTCGGTCAGCTGTCGCACCGCCGCCCCCATGGTCCCCAGGCTAGCGGAGCAGGTACGCGTCGATGATCGTCTGCTCCGCGGTCTGACCGCTGCCGGACGCCTTGGCGCGCAGGGACACCGACTTCGCGTCCCTCGGGTGTGCGAGCAGGACCCGGTTGGCTGTGATCGGCGTGTGCTTCCACGTCGTGCCGCCGTCGTAGGAGACCTCGACGGACGTGACGCGGACCGAGTCCACCTGGGACTGCGTGGAGATCGGCACAGACAGCAGCCGGCCCGCGCGGGCGAAGCCCTCGTCGTCCAGTTGCGGTGTGAAGCGGATGACGGACAGCGGCAGTGCGGTCCGTTCCGGCGTGGTGCCGCTGCGGAACGTCCAGACCCCGGACACCTTGCTGCTCAACGCGTTCGCACGGCTCGCGGACGTCTCGACGCGGTAGTCCGCGGTGCCCGGCTGGACGTCGAGCGCCGCCCAGCCCGCCTCGGCCGTCTCGACCGCCTTCACGCCGTCGCGGTACACCGTCGTCTTCGCCTCGGTCACGGGGCCGTAGCCCTCGTTGCCCGCGCTGTCGCCGTACAGCGGCACGGTGACGCGGACGAAGTCGCCGGTGCGGAACGAGTGCGGCACGTCCCGCGTCGGCGGGAGCGCCGGGCCGAACACCGCGCGGTTGAACGGTTCCACGTAGGAGCGGCCCGGCTTGTAGTGCCGCAGCGGGGTGACGAGCGCGCCGACGTTGCCGGTCTCGTCGAAGAGGTTGAACCGGCGCGACCAGTCACCGCCCTCGCCGCCGTAGTACTCGGTGCGCTGGCCCGCGACGAAGTTGTCGAGCGAGCCGTAGGTCCAGTCGGCACGGCCCTCGGGTGAGGAGGTGTGGCCGATCGAGGCGCTCTGGCCCGGCTTGAGGGCCGGCATGTCGACCTTGACGGTCGCGAGGTCCCGCTTCAGGACCGTCTTCGCCAGGCCGTTCGGCGCGGATCCCTTCTGGTACCAGGCGAGTCCGTAGAAGTCGGTGCCCGCGGTCCAGAAGGTCGCGATCTTGCCGGTGACCTCCTCCGACTCGGGACCGATGCTCGCGACACCGAGGTGGCCGATCGAGCCGCCGACGGAGAAGTTGCCGATGGTGTAGCTCGTGCCGTTGACGACGCGTTCGAAACCGGTCTGCAGCAACGAGAGCTGCGCGCTCACCGGCAGCGTCACCTCGACCGGCTTGGCCTGGCGGGCGTCGAGGGTGATCGTCGTCGGCCCGGAGACCGTCAGGTTCGGGTAGTTGATGACGTCGTGGGTGTAGGGACCGCTTCCGGACGACAGCACGCTGCCGGTGAGGATGTAGCGGCCCTTGGCCACGCGGGCCAGACCGGTCGTGCTGTTCGGCCAGACGCGGGCGCCCGTGTCCACGTTGGTCAGGCTGGCGAACGTGGAGGTCGTCGTCGCTCCGGATCGCTGGACGCCGGTGACCGTGACGTCGTAGCTCTCCACCTCCAGGTCGGCCACGACGGCCGTGCGCAGGCCGCTCGCCACGACCGAACCGCCGAACACGCCGCCCGCGGGCTGCTGGGCGAGGTCCGCGGTGACGGTCGCCTTCGCGGTGCCGCCCGCCGGGACCGTGAGCGTGGCGGGGGAGACGCTGAACAGCGTGCCGGTGGTGTCCGTCGACAGGTCGAGCGTGACCGGCTCGGAACCGGCGTTGGAGTAGGTGATCTCCTTCGTCAGCGGGGTCTCGCCGGTGTGCGGCCACTGGTGCGAGCCGAAGCTGAGGTTGGTCGGGCTCGACGTCACGTTCTGCCTGATCAGCTTGGCGACGTCGACGCGACCCGAACCCTGTTCGAACGGCGTGAGGTTCGCGGTGGGCGTGGTGGTACCGGTGAGCCGCGCCTTGAGGGCGGCGCCGTCCAGTTCGGGGTGCTGCTGGCGCAGCAGGGCCGCCGCGCCCGCGACGTGCGGCGTGGCCATCGAGGTGCCGTCGAGCGAGGTGTAGCCCTCGGCGACCGGCGGGCCGATGCGCCCGGCGGAGTGCAGCGCGGCGACGATGCCGACGCCGGGCGCGGTGAGGTCGGGCTTGAGCGTGCCCGCCTGCGTCGGGCCGCGGCTCGAGAACTCGGCGATCTTGTCGTCGTGGTCCACGGCGCCGACGGTCAGCGCCGCGTCCGCCGAGCCGGGCGAACCGACCGTGCGCGCGTTCGGGCCGCTGTTGCCGGCCGCGACGACGAACAACGTGCCCTTCTCGGCGCTGAGGCGGTTCACGGCCTCTTCGAGGGGTTCGACGGCGGGCGTGTCGTACCCGCCGAGGCTCATGTTGATGATCTGGGCGCCCTGCTCGACCGCCCACTCCATGCCGGCGATGATGCCGCTGTCCTGGCCGGAACCGTTGTCGCCCAGCACCTTCACGTCGAGGATCTGCGCGTCGGGTGCCACACCGCGGTACTTGCCACCGCTCTTCGCGCCCGTGCCCGCGACGATCGACGCCACGTGCGTGCCGTGGCCGTAGCGGTCGACGTTGTCCGGCGAGCTCGTGAAGTTGCGCTCCCCGATCTCGCGGTCCGCCAGGTCCGGGTGGGTGTTGTCGACGCCCGTGTCGAGGACGGCGACCGTGACGCCCTTGCCGGTGAAGCCCGCCTCGTAGGCGGCCGGGGCGTTGATCTGGACGACGCTGCGGTCGAGGTTCGCCTTGCGCCTGGCGTCGAGCCAGATCTTCTCGGCGCTCGAAGTGGCGAGGGTGCCCACGAGCGGCGTCTTGGCCGCGTCGAACGCCACACCGTTGATGCTGCGCAGCTGGAGGCCGGACTGCGCGCTGACGGTGCCCTCGGGGTAGGTGGCGATCACCGGCAGCGCGCCGTCGTAGGTGGCGAGCTCGGTGACGTCGAAGAGGCGCTCGTCGAGGCGGCCGTCCGCGATCAGCGGGATGGCGTCGTGCGGCACCACGTACTCGTGGCCCTGCACGGTGTAGGTGGAGAACAGGACCCCCTCGCGGCCGGGGGCCGGCTTGACCGCGCGCTGCCCGGTGAGCACCTGGTCACCGGTGATCAGCGTGACGGTCGGCGCCTGCGCGGCCGGTCTCGGGGGAGAGGCTTGGGCCTGGCCGGCGGTGAGCAGGGCGCCCGCCAGGACGACGACTCCGAGTAAGCGCACCCGGTCCTCCGTGAGTTCGTGAGAGCGTTCTCACGGACCGTAGTGAGGGGCTCACCCGGGTGACAAGGTCTACACCAATTTTCGGTACGCTTTACTCTTCGTCCGTGACGGGCCTGCGTGAACGCAAGAAGGCGGCGACCAGGGAAGCGCTGGGTGACGCCGCCTGGAGTCTGTGCGTGGAGCACGGCCTCGACCGGGTGACGGTGGAGCAGATCGCGCGGGCGGCCGGGGTGTCGCTGCGGACGTTCTTCAACTACTACTCGTCGAAGGAGGAGGCGGTCGTCGCCGGGGACACGGCCACTGCGCTGGCGTTCGTGGAGGAGTTCGCCGCGCGGCCGCCGGACGAACCGGTGCTGGTCGCGCTGCGCGAGGCGCTGCACTCGATCTACCCGCGCCACGTCGACCTGGACCGCCTCCGCCAGCTGCGCGAACTGCGCCGCCACCCGGCCCTGCTGCCCCACGTGTTCGCCGCCTACTCCGCCCGTGAGCAGGCCCTGACGGCGGCGATCGCGGTGCGCTGCGGCGTCGACCCCCTCGTCGACCCCTATCCGGCGGTGACGGCGTCGACGATCCTCGCGTCGATGCGCGCGGTGGTGCAGTGGTGGCTCGACACCCCGCAGGCCACCGAGCGGTACACGGCCGCCGAGCTGGTCGGCAGGATGATCGACCAGCTCGGCGCCGGGTTCACCAGGTGACGGGGAGCGAGTGCACGCCGTAGATCGACATGTCGGTCCGCAGCGGCACCTCGTCCGCGGGCACGGCGAGCTTCAGCGTCGGCAGGCGCCGCAGCAGCTCGGTGAAGCCGACCGCCATCTCGACGCGAGCGAGCTGCTGGCCGAGGCACTGGTGGATGCCGTGCCCGAACGCCACGTGGTGCCCGCGCGGCCGGTCGACCCGCAGCTCGTGCGGGTCGTCGTACTGGCTGTCGTCGCGGTTGACCGCCGGCACCGACACCACGACCGTCTCGCCGGCCCGGATCGTGACGCCGCCGATCTCGACGTCCTCCTTCGCATGCCGCGAGACGCCCGAGCTGATGATGGACAGGTAGCGCAGCAGCTCCTCGACCGCGTTGTCGATCAACTCCGGGTCGTCGTGCAGCCTCGCCCACTGGTCGGGGTGCTCCAGCAGCGCGAAGGTGCCGAGCGCCAGCATGTTCGCCGTCGTCTCGTGCCCCGCGATCAGCAGCAGGTTCGCGATGCCGACGAGCTCGTCCTCGTTGAGGTCGGTGTCCCGCACGAGCCCCGAGAGGAGGTCGTTGCCGGGGTTCTCCTGCTTGGCGCGCACCAGCTTCTGCATGAACCGGCGCATCGCGAGGTTGTTCTTGATCTGCTCGTCCACCGTGGTGTGCAGGCTCAGCAGCTTGGCCGTGCGCTGCTGGAACTCGTCCCGGTCCCCGTAGTCGACGCCCAGCAGCTCGCAGATGACCAGGGACGGCACCGGCAACGCGAAGTCGTGCACCAGATCCGCGGGCGCGCCCTTCGCGATCATCGCGTCGAGGGCCTCGGTGACGATCTCGTGGATGCGCGGCGTGAGGTCCCGCATCCGCCGCACGGTGAACTGCCCGGTCAGCAGCCGGCGGAAGCGCGTGTGCCGGGGCGCGTCCATGAAGATGAACGACCCGGCCTGCCGCTCCGGCGGGAACATCTCCGCGTGCAGCTCGGGGGAGATCAACGCCCTGGCGCGGGGACTGTTGATCCGGTCCGAGCTCATCTGCGGCGCCGCCAGCACCGCCCGCGCCTCGTCGTGCCCGGTGACGAGCCAGACGGTGTCGCCGTTGTGCTCGATCCGGTGGATCCGCCCCTGCCCGCTCAGCTCGGTCAGCCCGGCGGCCGGGTCGAACGGGCAGCCGGCGCGCTTCTCGATGAGTTCGGCGGGCAGCTGGGGACGGATGAGCTCCGCCGCGTTGCGCTGGCGCTCGGCCGTGGTCATGGCCTTCTCCCTGTCTGACCCGGTGTGACCGGGTCGTGGCTCGGCGTCACCTCCACGCTACTCAAACTTGCGCGTTGTGCAAGATTTTTAGGGCGTCTTTAGGGATGGGTGGGTTGCCGGGCTGTGGGTGGTGGGGAGTCGGGAGAGTGGACGGCGGGAGGGCGGAAGTCGGGGGAGGCGAGCGTGAGCGCGGGTGGCGAGCGCGGGTGGTGCGGGTGTCGTGAGCGTCGGGGTGGTGTGGGCGACGTGCGGCGTTGGCGGGTCTGGGGGCTGGGGTGCGGGCGGGGCGGGCCTTGTGGCGGCGCGCCGGAGTGGGTGGGGCCAAGGCCGCTCCGCGACGGCGGACGCTGAGGGGCGGCGGCTGTGGCAGGCCTGCCGGATCTGCCACTTCGAGGCCGCCACCTCAGACCTGCCGCCGCAGAGCCTTCGCCGCCGCGGGCCTCTTGAGCGGCCCCTGAGGCGGCGCCTCCGGGAGGCGCCGCCGAGTCAGACCGCGAACACCTGCGCGTCGTCCGCGAAAGCCTTGAACTCCAGCGCGTTGCCCGCCGGGTCCAGCAGGAACATCGTCCACTGCTCGCCCGGCTCCCCCTTGAACCGCACGTAAGGCTCGATGACGAACTTCGTGCCGGCGGCCTTCAGCTTGTCGGCGAGCACCTGGAACTCGTCGACGGTCAGCACCAGGCCGAAGTGGGGGACGGGCACGTCGTGGCCGTCGACCGGGTTGCTGACGCGCTCCGCCTTCGGCGGGGCGAGGTGGGTGACGAACTGGTGGCCGTGCAGGTTCCAGTCGATCCACGTGTCGGAGCTGCGGCCCTGTTCGAGGCCGAGGGTCTCGCCGTAGAAGCGGCGGGCGGCGGCGAGATCGTCGACGGGCATAGCGAGGTGGAAGCGTGGGATGTTCGGCATGTAGGAATGTTAACATTCGGACAAGATGTCACTTGTTAACATCGCTCACATGACGGTGGGGCCGGCACGGCGGCGAGGGTTGGGCAGCGAGGTCGCGGACATGATCCGCGAGGCGATCTTCGACGGCCGTTACCCGCCGGGCAGTGCCTTGCGCGAGGTGGAGCTGGCCGAGGCGCTCGAGGTGTCGCGCGGGCCGGTCCGGGACGCGCTGCGGTCGCTGGCGGGCGAAGGGCTGGTGCGCGCCGAGTGGCACCGTGGGGCCACGGTGGCCGTCTTGTCGTTGCAGGACGTTGCCGAGCTGGACAGTCTGCGGGGTGCGCTCGAGGTGCTCGCGGTGCAGCGCGTTGTGGCCACGGGGGCCTCGATGGAGGACATTGCGGCTGCCGCGGCGGCGATGGAGCGTGCTGCGACGCCGCACGAGATGGTGCGGTGCGACATCGCGTTCCACGACGCCGTGTACGCCGCCGCCGGGCATTCGCGGCTGGTGCAGGCGTGGGAGGCGATCCGGTCGCAGGTGCACCTGTTCCTGATCACGCGGGTCGAGGTGAGCACGGACGGCTACCTGGAGCAGATCCGCGACGAGCACCGGGACCTGGTGGCGGCACTGCGGCTGGGCAACGTGGAGGGTGCGCTGAAGCTGTTCGCGGAGCACCGCGCGCACGCCTTCGAGCTCCTCACGTCCGGGCGGTCACCGCACGAACCCGCTGACCCGGACCGGTGACGGCGGCCGCGCGAGACAGTCCACAAGCGACACCGCGGGGAGCTCAGAGCCAGCCGTGCTCGTGCGCCGAGGAGAACGCCTCCGCGCGGCTGCCCGCCCCGAGCTTCGCGACCGCGGCCGCCAGGTGGTTGCGCACGGTCCCCGCGGACAACGACGTGCGCGCCGCGATCTCGGTGACCGGCGTGCCGAACTCGCTGAGCCGCAACACCTCCAGCTCCCGCTGCGTCAGCGGGCACGGGGGAGCGGCCAGCGCGTCGGCGGCCAGTGCCGGGTCGACCCAGCGGGAGCCGGCGTGCACGCGGCGGATCACGTCGGCCAGCGTGCCGCCGGGCGATCCCTTGGGCAGGAAGCCCTTCGCGCCCGCGTGCAGTGCCTGTTGCAGGTGGGGCGGGCGGCCGCGTCCCGTCAGGATCACCACGGCGCACGAGGGCAGCACGCGCGCTAGCTCCGCCGTCACCTCCAGACCGTCCAGCGACGGCATCTGCAGGTCGACCACGGCCACGTCCGGGCGGTGCGCCCGCGCCGCCTCCACGGCGGCCCGGCCGTCCCCCGCGCGGGCCACCACCTCCAGGTCCGGCTCCAGGTCGAGCAGCGCCGCGAGGGCGTCGCGGATCAGCTCCTCGTCGTCGGCCAGCAGCACCCTGATCACGCCGGCACCACGACCTGCAGCGTGAACACGTCGCCCGACTTCTCCACCGACACCTGACCGCCCACGGCGGCGAGCCGCTCGCGCAGGCCCCGCAACCCGTTGCCCTCCTTGGAAGGCTTCTCGGCGCCGTCGTTCGTGACGGTCATCCGCACCTCCTCGTCGGCGACAGCGACGTCGATCATGCACCACGTCGCGTGGCTGTGCCGCAACACGTTGGTGCACGCCTCGCGCAACGCCAAAGCCAGCTGCGTCGCACGCTCACCCTCCACGGGAACCGAGGACACGCTGCACCGGATACCGGCGTCCTGAAGCACATTTCGCACGGCCTCAAGCTGCTCGGGCAGGTTCACGGCGCGATAGCCGTGCACAGCGTCACGCACCTCCTCCAACGCCGAGGACGCCAGCCGTTGCGCCTCGAACGCCTCCGCGGCCGACCTCTCCGGGTCCGACGAGGCCAGGCGTCCGGCCAGTTCGGACTTCAGCGCGATCACCGTCAGCCGGTGTCCCAGCAGGTCGTGCACGTCGCGGGCGAACCGCAGCCGTTCCTCGCTCACCGCGAGCTCGGCCTGCGCCTCACGCCCGGCCCGCGCCTGCCCGAGCAACCCCGCGAACCACATCGGCAGCCCGGCCATCGCGATGATCGTCAGCCCGACCGAGGCCGCGATCATCTGGTAGGCGGAGTAGTGGTGGTCGACGACCTGCCCGACGACGCCGGACACCACCACGGCGCCGATGGCGCCCAGCCACCTCCACGGCCCGGTCAGCAGCAACGGGGCGAACCCGGCGGCCGCACCGCCGATCCACGCCCACGTGAAGAGCTCGTCCGGCCCGGCGGGGGCCACCAGCGGCATCGACAGCAGGATCGCCGCGCCCAGCACCCACAGCGGTCCGCCCCGCAACGTCGTCGCGAACGCCACGGCCAAGACCAGCAGGCCCAGCACGCCGAGCCAGCGCAGGGCGGACGGCTCGCGCAGCACCGCGACCAGCGGCACGACGAGCGAGCTGACCCACAGCAGGTGCAGGGCACCGCGCAGCGCGGTGTGCGGGAGGTCGGTCATCGCCATCAGACTAGAACCACGCGATCAGGATCGTGACCGCGATGACCAGGTCGAACACCCCGCAGAACTCCGACCACCAGCGCGGCACGACGGCGTCGCGCACGTGGTGCACGAGGTCCCACACGGCGTGCGCGCCCCACCCGAGGGCGATCAGCAGCACGCCTGCCGACGCCGACACCACGATCACGACGACCGCCAGCGCCGCGTAGAGGCTGAACACCGCGAGCTGCACCCGCGGCGTCCGCCGTCCCCAGAACAGGTACGCCGCCTGGCACAGCAGCAAAGTCCACACCGGGGGCACCAGCGCCGACTGCCAGAAGTCGAACGTGACCGCGAGCGCGATCAGGGCCGGCCAGCGGTCACCGAGCGCCCGGACCACCGGGTTGGTGCTCGGCACCCCGTGCTCGTGCCGGAACAGGACCACCACCAGCGCCATCGCGGGCAGCATCAGCAGATGCCCGCCCATCAGCACGGTGTCGGCATCCAGCCATCCGATCCAGTGCGGCACGAGCAGCACGGCGTACGGCACGACCATCGCCGCGCACATCTCGAGGATCCGGCCGTGCCCGCGGTAGCGCATCCACAACGCCATCGGCACGGACATCGACACCGCCATCCACAGGGCGGCGAACTCGACGCGTTCAGGCGTCCACAGGGGCCCCAGCAGGGCCATCCCGACCAGCATCGCCACGAGCATCTCGGCCCCGTGGCGCACCAGCGGCCGAACCGCCGGAGAAACCGTTGTCGTCATGTTCCGAGAATCGGAGAACTACGACGCAAGGCCTATCCGTGCGATGTCATGTCTTGTCCGTGCGAAACGCACAGACGGCCTATGCGTCCACCTCGGCCCAAATGGTCTTGCCGCCGCTGAACTCGCGTGTGCCCCAGCACCGGGCGAGTTGTGAGATGAGCAACAGCCCGCGGCCGCGCGAGTCGCCGAGCCGGGACTGACCCAGCTGCGGCAGTTCGCCGGGTGTGTGGTCGTCGACCTCCACCCGTACGAAGTCAGTGTGTCGTTGCACCCGCACGGCACGTGGCCCTTCGGCGTGCTCGTACGCGTTGCTGGCGAGTTCCGTGCACACGAGCAGGACGTCGAGCCTGACGTCCTCGGACATGTCCCTCAGCAGGGATCCGACCCACACCCGCATGGCGGCGAGGTCGGGTTCGTCCTCCGGCAGGGTGTGCAAGGTCCTCACGGAGGCGTCCAGCACCTCAGGGGTGTCCATTTCCATCCCACCTCAGTTCGGCTGAGGCCCTCCTGGCTGCTCAAGACGGCCGTCAGGGTGCGAAATACCACCGTGCGTGCTACCCCAAACGTGTGGACGGCTATGGCTTCAACCTCGCGCTGGTCGCGGTACTGGTTCTGCTGAACGCGGCATTCGCGGGCAGCGAAATGGCGTTCGTGTCCCTGCGGGAGGGGCAGCTGCGCTCCCTGGAAAGGGAAGGGCACCGCCGGCTGGTGCGGCTCGCCCGCGATCCGAACAGGTACTTCGCGACGATTCAAATCGGCATCACGCTCTCCGGGTTCCTCGCCTCGGCGACGGCGGCGGTCTCCCTCGCCGAACCGATCATGCCGCTGCTGAGCTTCCTCGGAGGAGCCGCGAGCGGTGTCGCGATCGCGCTCGTGACCGTGGTGCTGACGTTCGTCACGCTCGTCTTCGGCGAGCTGGCGCCCAAGCGCCTGGCGATGCAGTACGCCGTGCGCTGGGCGAAGATCGTCGCGAGCACGCTCGACCTGCTCTCGACGATCTCCCGCCCGGCGGTGTGGTTGCTCAGCAAGTCGACGGACCTCGTGGTGCGGGTCCTGGGTGGTGACCCGAACGCGGACGAAGAGCAGATGTCGGCGGAGGAACTGCGCGATCTCGTTGAGGTGCAACAACATCTCAACCAGGAACAACGCACGATCATGACCGGCGCGCTGGAGATCCACGAACGGCGGCTGCGCGAGGTCCTGGTGCCCCGCCGTCAGGTGACCGTCCTCGAAGCAGGTTTGGACACCGCCACCGCACGGGAAATCTTGGCGGGATCGGGACATTCGAGGGCCCCGGTGACCAAGGACGGTCACCTGGACGACGTGGTCGGCGTCGTGCACCTGCGCGACCTGCTCGACGACTCGGTGGCCGTCCTGGACGTGGCACGCGCCCCGATGGTGCTGCCGGACTCCGTGCGCGTCACCGACGCGTTGCGGCGCATGAAGGCCGAACACGAGCAGCTGGCCCTGGTCGTGGACGAGCACGGCGCCGTCGACGGGATCGTGACGCTCGAGGACCTGCTGGAGGAGATCGTCGGTGAGATCTACGACGAGACCGACTCCGACGTGGTGGCGGTGAAGACCGAACCGGACGGTTCGATCGAGCTGCTGGGCACGTTCCCGGTCCACGACCTGGTGGACGTCGGCGTCGAACTGCGCGACGCGCCGCAGGGTCCGTATTCGACGGTCGCCGGGCTCGTGCTGTTGCTGCTGGGCCGCATCCCGGAGGAACCCGGCGACGTGGTGCACGTCTCCGGGTGGTCGATCGAGGTGCTGGAGGTCGAGCACCACGCGATCACGCAGGTGCGGTTGAAACGTCAGCAAAAGGATGAGGGCGAGGTCACAGCCGAAACCGCGGAATGACCAAGCCCTCTTAACCGTTACACAACAGTGCAGCTGCTTCCAGCTGTCACTCCTGCCAACGGACAAGGGGGATTTGTCATGCCCGCAGATCTGAAGAGCCGCGCGTCCGGACAGCAGGACGGGGACTCGGTCGGCCAGTACCTGCGCGAGGTGGGCCGCACGCCGCTGCTCACCGCGTCGGAGGAGGTCGACCTGTCCCGGCGCATCGAGGCCGGCGTCTACGCCGCGCACCTGCTGGAGACCGGTGAGACGAAGCACGACCGCCGCCTGCTCCGCAGGCTCGTGCTGGACGGCGAGCGCGCCAAGGACCACATGATCCGCGCGAACCTGCGCCTGGTCGTGTCGGTCGCGAAGAAGCACTCGTTCCGCGGCCTGCCGTTCGGCGACGTGGTCCAGGAGGGCAACCTCGGCCTGATCCGCGCGGTCGAGAAGTTCGACTACGCCAAGGGCTACAAGTTCTCCACCTACGCCATGTGGTGGATCCGCCAGGCGATCGAGCGCGGCCTGGCCGAGCAGACCCGCACCGTGCGCCTGCCGGTGCACGTGGTCGAAGAGGTCAACAAGCTCAAGAAGATCGGCCAGAAGCTGTCCGCGGCGCTCGGGCGCGAGGCGACGGTCGAGGAGATCGCCGCCGAGGCCAAGTGTTCGCCGCAGCGCGTGCAGGACCTGCGTGACGCGGCGCGCACGTGCGTGTCGCTGGAGACGCCGGTCGGCGACGAGGGCGACTCGGTCCTGGGCGACCTGATCCAGGACACCGACGGCATGTCGGCGCCGGATCTGGTGGAGCAGCAGGAGTTCACCGAGGGCGTCCGGTCCCTGCTGGACGTCCTGCCCGAGCGGCAGGGCCGGATCATGCGCCTGCGCTACGGCCTGGAGGACGGGCGTGCCCGCACCCTGCAGGAGGTCGCGGAGGAGCTCGGCCTGACCCGGGAGCGGATCCGCCAGCTCGAGAAGCAGTCGCTCGCCCAGCTGAAGCAGTCGGGCGACCGGGACGACCTCTTCGCGCTCGCCGGCTGAGACCGTACGAAAGTCGCTTGTCCAACCTGTTGTCGCAACTAAAGACTCATCACGTCCGATAACGGACTAACGCTGTTTCGCAACCGCGTGTGACCGCAACGCAGTAGGGCCGTCGAGGGCCGGCCCGCGGTCGCACGCGGTTCCCTGCGAATGAGGAGCAGTGATGAGACAACGCACCCTGCGCACGCTCGGGGTGGCGGCCATCGCCGTCGCCGGAACCGTGCTCGCGCTTCCCCAGGCCGTGGCCGCACAGCCCGAGGGCCCGATCGTCGCCGAGAACGCGCCGAACGCGGTCCAGGACAGCTACATCGTGGTGCTGAAGAGCTCCACGGCGGCGTCGGAGGTGAGCGGCCGCGCCGGTGACCTCGCGTCCCGGTACAGCGCGAAGCTCGGCTTCACCTACAAGGCCGCGTTCAAGGGCTTCTCGGCCACGCTGTCGAAGCAGCAGGCCAAGCGCCTCGCCGCCGACCCGGCCGTGGCCTACGTGGAGCAGGACCGCACTGTGCAGGTCCTGACCGACCAGCTCAACCCGCCGTCGTGGGGTCTCGACCGCGTCGACCAGGCGAGTCTGCCGCTCGACAGCAAGTACAGCTACAGCACGGGCGCCCCGAACGTGACGGCGTACGTGATCGACACCGGCATCAACTACGACCACGCCGACTTCGGCGGCCGCGCGTCGTTCGGCTTCGACGCGTTCACCGACGGCCGCAACGGCAAGGACTGCCAGGGCCACGGCACGCACGTCGCCGGCACCGTCGGCGGCGCGAGCTACGGCGTGGCGAAGAACGTCAAGCTCAAGGCCGTCCGCGTGCTCAACTGCTCCGGCGGCGGCTCCGTCGCGACCGAGGCGGCGGGCGTCGACTGGGTCACCGCGAACGCCGTGCTCCCGGCCGTCGCGAACATGAGCCTCTACACGGGTGTGGCGAACGAGCCGAGCCGTGTGCTCGACGACGCCGTGCGCGCGTCCATCGGCCGTGGCGTCACGTACGTCGTGGCGGCGGGCAACTTCAACGACGACAGCTGCAAGTACTCGCCGCAGCGCGTCACCGAGACGATCAACGTCATGGCGTCGGCCCGCACCGACGCGCGTGCGTCGTTCTCGTCCTACGGCACGTGCAGCGACCTGTTCGCGCCGGGCGAGAACATCGTCTCCGCCTCGTACAGCAACAACACCGGCACGGCCACGATGAGCGGCACGTCGATGGCGTCCCCGCACGTCGCGGGCGCGGCGGCGCTGTACCTCGCGGACAACCCGGCCAAGACCCCGGCCGAGGTGCACGCGGCGATCCTCGCCCAGGCCACCACCGGCAAGATCACCAACCCCGGCTCGGGCTCGGCGAACCTCTTGCTGCGCACCAACACCGGCGGCGTTCCCGGCGTCTCGGTCACCAACCCGGGCAACCAGAGCACCGCGCTGAACGGCTCGGCGAACCTGCAGCTGTCCGCGTCCGGCGGCACCGCGCCGTACACGTGGTCCGCGACCGGTCTGCCGACCGGCCTGTCGATCGGTTCCTCGAACGGTCTCGTCACCGGCACGGCGACCACCGCCGGCACGTACAACGTGACCGTCACGGCCACCGCGTCCGCGGGCGGTTCGGGCAGCACGTCCTTCACGTGGACGGTCGGCTCGGCCACCTGCGCCCCGCAGACCAACGGCACGGACGTCGCGATCCGCGACAACGCGACCGTGACGTCGACGGTCGTGTTCAGCGGCTGCACCGGCACGGCGTCGGCGAGCAGCACGGTCGAGGTGCACATCAAGCACACCTACAAGGGTGACCTCGTGGTCGACCTGGTCGCGCCGGACGGCTCCGCCTACAACCTGCACAACCGTGCCGGTGGCAGTGCCGACAACATCGACCAGACCTACACGGTCAACCTGTCGTCGGAGACCCGCAACGGCACCTGGACGCTCCGGGTCCGTGACGCGGCCACCGCCGACGTCGGCACCATCGACACCTGGACGCTCTCGCTCTAAAGGCTTTTGAGCGTCTCGGTGAAGTAGTGCAACGCGAGCTCCGCGTCCTGCGACCGTTCGTGCGGGGCGCGGAGCTTTCCGGTGAAGGCGACGACGTCGTCGATCGCCCAGCGCAGCGCGTAGAACGGGCTGTCGCCGTCGACCAGCCAGTGGTCGCGCTCCGGCGGGGCCAGCCCGACCGCGTCCCAGTCGACCAGGCACAGGCCGCGCGGGCTGTTGATCACGTTGCCCGCGTGCGGTTCCCCGTGCGTGACGACCAGCACCTCCGTGAGCCCGGCGGCGAGCTCGTCCAGTTCGGCCAGCTTGGCGCGGACCGTGTCGGCGTGTGCCACGAACACCTCGCGCGCCGCGGCGGAGAACCACTCGCCGGGCTCGTCGAGCAACGCCGTCAGCTCCGCCCTGCCCGGCACGCCGATCGGCACGACCGGGCAGCCCTCCGGTGGCTCGCACGCGTGCAGCGCGGCCAGCAGCTCGCTCACGCCGGGGTGCACGGGATCGCCGAAAGAGCCGGATTTCCCCGTGACGTAGGGGAAGACGCTCATCGCGTACCGGTCGTTGAGCAGCACCACGACCTCGCCGTCCTCCGAGCGCACCGGAGCGACCACGAAGGGCAGCTGCTCGGCGAGGCCCGCCGCCGTCTCCATCGCCCGCCGCAGGTCCGCCAGCGGCTTGGTGGTGAGGTCGGAGACCGAGGTGAACCACCGGTCGTAGACGGTCCAGTGGTAGTCGCCGAAGCCCACGGGGGCGTAGACCGGTCTCCCGGTGATGCCGTACCGGGCCAGTCCGGCTCGCAGGTCGTGGTCGGGCAGTCCGGCCGGGGGGTCTTCCACGGTCCACGAAGCTACCGCCTCGAATGGCACGATGTCCCGCGTGAACGTTTCGGCCGTGTTGCGCACCCTGGCCCGGCTGAGTGCCGCCGAGCAGCCCCAGAAGCTCCAGCTCGACCTCACCAAGGCGGCCGGTCTGCTGTGGCAGGGCGACCACGAGCCGTCGTGGCGGGCGATCACGCTGGAGCAGGAGGGTCCGCAGTGGACGCCGGTGTGGTGGACGGCCCTCAGGCAGGCCCGCGCCGAGGTCGAGCACCTGGCCGCGTACGACGCGCTGCACCAGGAGGACAGGGTGCTGCGGCTCGGCTGGGCGTTCCTCACCGGGCCCGCGCAGATCGGCGGGCAACGGCGGCGGGTCTGCCTCCCGCTGGTGTCCCGGCCGGTCCGGCTGCACCACTCCAGCGGGCTGAACTACGCCTACCACGTCGCCGGTGACGCCGGGGTGTTCCCGCTGATCGACGACTGGGCGCGGACCGCGGAACGGGAGGCCGCGCTCGCCCCGACCGAGGAGTGGATCACCGAGACGCTCCGGCTGGCCGGGTTCGAGGGCGTGCCGGTCGTGCGCGACGACCCCAAGAGGCTGATCTCCGGCGACGAGCTCGTCGTGGCGATGGGCGCCGGGCTGCACGCGGGCGAGCCCGTCGTGAAGACCGAGCAGGGCACGGCCCTGTTCGACTGGTCGGCCAGGAAGGGGCTCGACGGCACGGCGTTCGCGGCGCTGTACGACGGGGCCGTGTCGGAACCGGACGCGCACGACGAGCCGATCAGTTCCGCGTTGCCGTTGAGCCACAGCCAGATGCGGGCCGTCGAGCACGCCCGCCGTGCGCGGATCACGGTCGTGGGCGGGCCTCCCGGCGCGGGCAAGACCCACACTCTCGCGGCGTTGGCCCTCGACGCTGTGGCGGCGGGGAAGTCCGTGCTCCTCGCGAGCCGCACCCGCAACGCCGCCGACGTGCTCGGCGGGGCGCTGCGCAAGGCGGGCGGGCCGGTTCCGGTGCTGTTCGGCGACTCCGAGCTGCGGCAGGAGATGGCGCGCGAACTCAGCGACGGGCTGACCGCGACGAGCAACCCCGACCAGGTGAGGGAGCTCGACCGCGTGCGCCGTGCGGCCGCGGCGGCCGCGCAGCGCGTCGAACGCACGGCCGGTGGCTCGCTCTCCGACGAACAACTGGCCGCCGAGGCGCGCAAGCACCAGGCGTTGATGCCGGCGCATCGGGCCGTGGCACCGAAAGCGTTCGAGGCGGGCGTGGATCTGGTTGCGTTACGCGGACTTCTCACGCCTCGCACCGGATTCCTCAGTGGACTGCGGACGTCGTGGGCGCTGAGGAAGGCACGCGGACTGGCCGGAGCGGACGACGTCTCCGTCGAGGACCTCGCCGCCGCCGTCGACGCGGCCTCGCAGACCGCGGCCGCCGTCCGGATCGGCACGAACGGCGGCACCACGTTCGGTGAGCTGCGGCCGTTGCTGAGCGAGCACGACGGAGCGAGCCGCACCGCGACGGCCGCGTGGCTGCGCGAGTACGCGGTCAGCCGCCGGGGAGCGGGCGCGCGACGGGCCGTGGCGGCGCTGGCGAAGGCGTTGCGGTCCGGCCGGGCGGCGCGGCGGCGCGGACTGGCCGAGATCGACAGCGCGGACCTGGTGGCGGCACTGCCGTTGTGGGTGGGCACGCTGTCCGACGTCGAGGACATCCTGCCGCCCGTGCCCGGCATGTTCGACCTGGTGGTCATCGACGAGGCGAGCCACGTCGACCAGCCGCTCGCCGCACCGGCGTTGCTGCGCGGCCGTTCCGCGGTGATCGGCGGCGACCCCCGGCAACTGCGGCACGTGTCGTTCGTGAGCGACCAGGCGGTGCAGGCGGCGGTGGACGCGGAGGGCACCCAGGACCTGCGCGACCGGCTGGACGTGCCGAAGGTGAGCCTGTTCGACGCGGGCGCGGCGACGGCGGGCGTGCACTGGCTCGACGAGCACCACCGCTGCGCGCCGCACCTGATCGGCTTCGCGGCGCAGCGCTTCTACGACGGCAAGATCGCGCTGCTGACCACGCACCCGTCGATCGCGGACGTCGACTGCATCGACACCGAACGCGTCGAAGGCGACCGCACCGCGAAGGGCGTCAACCAGGCCGAGGTCGCCGCCGTGCTCGCCCACGTCCGCAAGCGGATCGCCGCGGGCGTGCGGTCGATCGGCGTCGTGACCCCGTTCCGCGCCCAGGCCGACGCGCTCGAAGAGGCGCTGCTCGCAGAGCTGACGCTGGACGAGATCACCACCGGCGGCGTGCGCGTCGGCACCGTGCACGGCGTGCAGGGCAGCGAGTTCGACGAGGTCGTGATCAGCCTCGCCGCGGACGCGAAGCCCGGCGCGTGGCGCTTCGTGAACGACCGCAACCTCCTCGCCGTGCTGACCACTCGCGCGCGCAGGCAGGTGCACGTCATCACGTCGGCGCCCGAGCCGCCCGGCCTGATCGGTGAGTACCTGCGGCACGCCGACGTGGCGCCCGTGGAGACCGCCGGCGTCGAGCCCGAGGACGCCTGGACCGCGAGCCTGGCCGCGGAACTGCGGGCGGCGGGGCTGACCGTGCGGACGGGGTACCCGGTGGGGCGGTGGCGGGTGGACCTCGTGGTGGGGGAGAAGGAGTCCGCCGTGGCGGTGGAGACGCGCCCGCACCCGTCCGGCGTGGACGCGCACCTCGCGCGGTGGCGGGCGCTCACCCATGCCGGGTGGAGGGTGCACGACGCGTTCGGGAGCCGGTTCGGGGACGACCCGGCGCGGGCGGCGGTGGAACTGGCCCAGGAACTGACGGGACGGGACTTCCCGTCCCGTCGGCCCTGAACCCGGTCGGTTACCTCCGCGCCGGCTTGAACAGCGGCTCCGCGGCCGCCGCCGTCGGCAGGAACGGGTTCGGGTTCGCCGGGCACACCGTCCCGACCGGCGGCAACGTGCCCTCCAGCAGGTACGCGTTCGTGTGCTCGGTGGCGCACCGGCTCACCCCGTACGCCGTGTGCCCCCAACCCGCGTAGGCCAGCAACCGGCTGCCCACGAGCTGGCGGTTGGCCGCCTGCGCGCCGCGGAAGTCCGTGACGCCGTCGAAGTGGTTGCCCACCACCAGGACCGGTGCGGAGGTGCGGGTGCGCCACGGTCCGGTGTAGCGGTCGGGGTTGGTCGGCCAGTCCGCGCACGCCGCGTTGCCCCACCACCAGTACGGGCCGAACTCGGAACCTGCTGCGGCGTAACGAGCAGTCGCCCTGTACGCCTCGAACGCGCGCGGGAACTCGATGTCCGCGCACACGTTGCCGTTGTAGGCGTCGAAGCCGTTGGGGTAGTCCGGTTCCGCTGCCGCGGAGAGCGTGCCGGCGGCCGCGTCCGACAACTGGTCGAAGAGCTCGGCGGTGGCCGGCCAGTCGCTCGGCGAGTACATCGCGCCGACCGCCGCGCCGATCACGGCGTCGTAGGTGAAGGTCTCGTCACCGAGCTGGATCGGCTTGGCGCGCACCGACTTCAGCAACGCGTCCCAGCGTTTCCCCGACTGCGGGCCGAACGCGCAGGCGGCCTCGTCGCAGGTGCGCAGGAACTCTCCGAACTCCTCCTCGGTCGCGATCCGGTCCGACTGGATCTGCCGGCCGCTCGACCACAGCTCGGGGTCGAGCACACCGTCGATGACGAGCGCGCGGATGTTGTCCGGGAACAGGTTCGCGTACGTCGTGCCGAGGAACGAGCCGTAGGAGAAGCCGAGGTAGCTGATCTTGCGGTCGCCCACGGCGCGGCGCAGCAGGTCCATGTCCCGTGCGACGTCGGCGGTGCTCATGTGCCGGGTGATCTTCTGGTCGTCGCGGCACTCCGGGCCGAGTGAGCGGTAGCGCTCGAAGTACGGCCTTTCCTGCGAGGCCTGGTAGGGGAAGCCGGGGATTCCCTCGAAGAACGCGTCGAGCTCGGCCTCGCTCGAGAAGCAGTGCAGCGGGTCGGACCTGCCGATGCCACGCGGGTCGAACCCGACGATGTCGAACCGGCCCCTCAGGTTCTCCGACAGGGTGTCGCCCGCCCCCAGTGCGAAGTTCACGCCGGATCCACCGGGACCGCCGGGGTTGAGGAACAGCGAGCCGATCCGGCGCGCCTTGTCCGTCGCGGGCTTGCGCGCCAGCGCGATGGTGGTCGTGGCGCCGCGCGGGTCGTCGTAGTCGAGCGGCACCTTCACGGAGGCGCACTCGAAGCCGGGGTGTTCGGCGCCGCAGGCGGTCCAGGCTATCTTCGGAACGGCGGGACCGCCCGAGGCCTGCACCGCGGGCGTGCCGGTGATCATGAGCACGGCCGCGGCGGCCAGCACGGTGATGCGCATCGGCAAGCTCCCCCTCTTGTCCGCAGGAGCGCTCTTCCTACCTGCTCCCGGCAGGCCCCGTCGACCGCCGAAAGTCGTGATCGGCCAACTGGGACGCGAAGGGTCCGAGAGCGACGAGCCGACGCGTGATGTCTTCCCCGCGGCGGTCAGTCCGGGCGTCGGTGCTTCTGGCGAACTCCGAGGCTGTCGGCGATCTGGTCGTGGATGGGAGTGCTCATCACGACCGGGGTCGTCGGAGGGGCTTGGGTCGTTGTGCCAGGTGTGTCCTGGTTTTCCGGCATGGGAGGAGCGTAGGGATGGTCATTGAGCCCTCAAGCACGCTGATCAAGAAATCACACCGGCTCTACCCCAAGAGGTGAATCCCGATCCCCCGATCTATACCCAGCGTGGGAACTCGCCCCTGCTATTGGGCCCCCTGTGGGTGCCCCCGATGGGGTTAACCCGAAATGCTCAGCAACGTGGAATCTCATCGGACGGACACGTCGTTTGCGTGATCTCGCGCGCGTGCTGAACGATCGGGCCGGGGCCGGACGAGCGTGGAGCGTGACGATGGTCAGCGGCAAGCAGGGCATCGCCAAGCGGCAGCTCATCCTGCTCACCGGCAGGGCGCACCCGGAGCTCGCGGAGGCCGTGGCCGGCGAGCTGGGCGTGGCGATCACCCCGCAGGCCGCCTACGACTTCGCGAACGGCGAGATCTTCGTCCGCTTCGAGGAGTCGGTGCGCGGCGCGGACGCGTTCGTCCTGCAGAGCCACTGCGCGCCGGTCAACGACAGGCTGGTGGAGCAGCTGCTCGTGGTCGACGCCCTGAAGCGCGCCTCGGCCAAGCGCATCACCGCCGTCGTGCCCTCGTACCCGTACGCGCGCCAGGACCGCAAGTACGCCGGCCGCGAACCGGTGTCGGCCCGCCTGGTCGCGGACATGTTCTCCACCGCGGGCGCCGACCGGATCGTGACGGTCGACCTGCACACCGCGCAGGCCCAGGGCTTCTTCGACGGGCCGGTCGACCACCTGCACGCCATGTGGCTGCTCAGCGAGCACGTCGGTGCCCGCTACCGCGACGAGGACCTGACGATCGTCTCCCCGGACGCCGGCCGCACGAGGCTCGCCGAGAAGTGGGCCGACCTGCTCGGCGGCTGCCCGATCGCGTTCATCCACAAGACGCGCGACCCGGTGCGCCCCAACGAGGTCACGTCCAACCGGGTCGTCGGCGACGTCGAGGGCCGCACCTGCGTCGTGGTGGACGACATGATCGACACGGCGCTGACGAGCACCACGGCCGCGCGGCAGCTGCTGGAGCAGGGCGCGAAGGACGTCGTCCTGGTGGCGACGCACGGCGTGCTGTCCGGCGACGCCTACGACCGGCTGAAGGCGAGCAAGGCGCGCGAGGTGATCCTCACCGACACCCTGCCGATCCCGCACGAGAAGCGGTTCCCCGGCATAACGGTCCTGGGCATCGCGCCGCTCCTGGCGCGGGCGATCCAGGAGGTCTTCGAGGACGGCTCGGTGACGAGCCTGTTCGACGGCGACGCCTAGCCGTCCGGGAAGCCTTCCGGCTCGTCCCGTGTTGCCATGGGGCATGGGCGACTTGCGAGTGGAGACCTCGGCGAAGCGTGTCCGTGCGTACTTCGGTGGCGAACTGGTCGCGGACGCGACCGCGCCGCGGCTGGTCTGGGAGGTGCCGCACTACCCCGCCTACTACCTGCCCCTGTCCTCGGTGCGCGTCGAGCTGAAGCCGACGGGTGAGACGAGGGACGACGCCGTGGTGCACGACGTCGTCACGCGGGGCGGCACGGCGGAGGGCGCGGCCCTGACCTACCCCGGCTCGCCGGAGCTGCGTGACCTCGTGCGGTTCGACTTCGCCGCCATGGACGAGTGGCTCGAGGAGGACGAGCCGATCTACGTCCACCCGCGCGACCCGTACAAGCGGGTCGACGTCCTGAACAGCTCGCGGCACGTGCGGATCGCGCTGGACGGGGTGACGCTGGCGGCGTCGGCGCAGCCGCGGATCCTGTTCGAGACGAGCCTTCCACCGCGGTTCTACCTCCCCTTGAGCGACGTTCGATTCGATCTCCTCAGGCCTTCGGCCACGCAGACGCGGTGCCCCTACAAGGGGACGGCCGACTACTGGTCCGTCGAGGTGAACGGCGTGCTGCACGAGGACCTCGTGTGGATCTACCGCTCGCCGCTGCCGGAGAGCCAGAAAGTCGCTGGAATGGCGTGCTTCTTCAGTGAGAAGGTCGACCTGTTCGTCGACGGCGAGCTCCAGGAGAGGCCGAAGAGCCCCTGGTCGTAGGCGTCGCGGACGAGGTCTACTTCACACTCTGCAAACTTGCAGTGACTGCAAAAAAGTTCGTACGCTGGTCCGGTGAACCAGCCGGGGGAGAGCTTGCGCGACCGCAAGAAGCGACGGACGCGTGCCGCGCTCGAGCGGGCGACCGTGCGTCTCGCCGCCGTGAAGGGCTACGACCACGTCACCGTGGAGGAGATCGCGGCCGAGGCCGACGTCTCGGTGCGCACGTTCTTCAACTACTTCGCCAGCAAGGACGAGGCGCTGATCGGCGCGGACCCCGAGGTGGGCCCCCGCATGGCCGAGCGCGTCCTCGCCTTCCCCGACACCGTGACGCCGTTCGAGGCGTACCGGTGTTCGGTGCTCGCGGAGATCACCGAGGAGCTGGACAGCGCCCGTGAGCTGTGGCTGCTGCGCAAGGAGGTCCTGATGCAGCGCCCCGACCTGCTGGTCAGGGCGTTCGCCAGCGGCGCGGAGTCCGAGCAGTTGCTCGCGAGCGCGGTGGCCAGGCGGGCGGAGCTGCCCGAGGACCACCTGTACCCGCGGCTGCTGGTCTCCGCCGGGAGCGTCGCGTTCCGGTGCGCGGTGACGCGCTGGGCCCTCGACGACAGCCTCGCGCTCGGCGACCTCGTCACGGAGGCGTTCGACCTGTTCGGCGCCGGACTGGCTCACGTACCGCACCACCGCGAAGGGGGATCATGACCACCACCGACGTTGAAGCGACGCCGGTCCACAGCAGACGCGACGTCGTCCAGGCCATGTGGGGCCTGATGATGGGCATGTTCGTGTCGATCCTGGCCAGCACGATCGTGTCCAACGCGCTGCCGCGCATCGTCGCCGAGCTCAAGGGCTCGCAGTCGATCTTCGCGTGGATCGTCACGGCCGAACTGCTCGCGATGACCGCGACCGTGCCGTTGTGGGGCAAGCTCGCCGACCTCTACAGCCGCAAGCTGCTGATCCAGGCGTCGCTGAGCCTCTTCGTCGCCGGCTCGCTGATCGCGGGCTTCTCGCAGAACGTCGAGATGCTCATCGTCAGCCGCGTCGTGCAGGGCCTCGGCGCCGGTGGCGTCACGGCGCTCGCGACGATCGTGATGGCGGCGATGATCCCGCCGCGCGAGCTCGGCAAGTACTCCGGCATGTTCGGCGCGGTGTTCGGCGTCGGCACCGTCGCGGGCCCGCTGATCGGCGGCCTGCTGGTCGACACGTCGTGGCTCGGCTGGCGCTGGTGCTTCTTCATCGGCATCCCGTTCACCCTCGCCGCGATCTACATGCTGCAGCGCACCCTGAACCTGCCGGTCGTGCGCAACGAGAAGACGAAGATCGACTACCTGGGTGCGTTCCTGATCGTGTCCGGCGTCTCGACCCTGCTGATCTGGTCGTCGCTCGCCGGTCAGAAGTTCGAGTGGGCGTCCGCCTGGACCGCCGGCCTGGTCACGCTCGGCGTGCTGCTGCTCGTGGCCGCCGTCCGCGTCGAGGCCAAGGCGCACGACCCGATCGTGCCGCTGTCGATCTTCCGCAACCGCACCGTCTCCCTCGCGACCGTCGCCAGCGCCCTGGTCGGCATCGCGATGTTCGGCGGCACGGTCTTCCTGTCGCAGTACTTCCAGCTCTCGCTGGGCAAGACACCGACCCAGGCCGGTCTGCTCGGCCTGCCGTTGATCTTCGGCCTGCTGGTCTCGTCCACCGTGGCCGGTCAGCTGATCACGAAGTACGGCAAGTGGAAGGCCTTCCTGGTCTCCGGCGGCGTGTTCATGATCGGCGGCATGCTGCTGCTGTCCACGATCACCGCGCAGACGTCGGTGTTCATGGTGTCCGTGCACATGTTCGTGCTCGGCGTCGGCGTGGGTCTCATGATGCAGAACCTGGTCCTGGCCGCCCAGAACGACGTGCCCGCCAAGGACCTCGGCGCCACCACCTCGACGCTGACGTTCTTCCGCTCCCTGGGCGGCGCGATCGGTGTCTCGGCCCTGGGTGCCGTGCTCGCCAACAAGGTCACGTCGCTGAGCGAGGAGAAGTTCGGCGCGATGCCCGGTGGCGAGGCGTCCGGCCACGCCGTGCCGGACCTCTCGGTGCTGCCGCCCGAGATCAAGGCCGTGATCGCCGAGATCTACGCGACGGCGACCGCGGAGATCTTCCTGGTGGGCGTGCCTTTCGCGGTGCTCGCGCTGCTGGCGGTGCTGTTCATCAAGGAGAAGCCGCTCAAGGAGACGAGCGGTGACGACAGGCTGGCGGCGGAGATGGCCGCGGGCCACTGATCCGCTGGTGTGCCGAGGCCCCCGACCTCCGTGGTCGGGGGCCTCGCCCGTACCCCTAGAACGGGAAGTGGCCGTGCCGGCTCGCGACCGTCACCCAGCGGGTCGCGGAGAACGCCTCGATGCCCCACCGGCCGCCGAACCTGCCGTAGCCGCTGGACTTCACGCCCCCGAACGGCGCCTGCGGCTCGTCGTCCACGGTCTGGTTGCCGACGTGCACGATGCCGGTGCGGATCCGTTGAGCGAGACCGAGTCCGCGCCGCGAGTCCTCGGTGAGGATGCCCGCGGTGAGGCCGTGCTCGGTGTCGTTCGCGATGGCCACGGCCTCGTCGTCGTCCGCGACGGGCACGACGACCACGGCGGGGCCGAAGATCTCCTCCCGGAACACCCGCATCTGCGGCGTGACCTCGTCCAGCACCGTCGCACCACCGTTGCCGCCCGCACGGACCCGAGCGCCCGACTCGACCGCCTCGGCCACCAGCGCGGCGACGCGGGAGGCGGCGCGCGGGTTGATCACCGGGCCGATCACGGTGCCGGGGTCGGCCGGGTCGCCGTGCGGCAGCGAGCCCACCTTGGCGGCGAGCTTCGCGGTGAACTCCTCGGCCACCGAGCGGTGCACCAGGACGCGGTCCGTCGACATGCAGATCTGGCCCGCGTTGTGGAAGGCGCCGAACGTGGCCGCGTCGACGGCGTGGTCGAGGTCCGCGTCGTCCAGCACCAGCAACGAGTTCTTGCCACCGAGTTCCAGCACGGCGGGCTTGAGGTGGTGCGCGGCAAGGGTTCCGACGATCCGGCCGACCTCGGTGGACCCGGTGAAGTTCACGGCGCGCACGCGGGGGTCGGTGATCAGCGCCTCGGCGACGGCGGCGGCGTCCTCGGGCGCGTTCGTCACGACGTTCAGCACGCCCGCGGGCAGTCCGGCCTCGTGCAGCACCTCGGCGATCAGCAGCCCGGCCGCGATCGGCGCGTCCTCGCTGGGCTTGAGCACCACGGTGTTCCCGGCGGCGAGCGGCGCGGCGACGGCCCGCGTGCTCAGGATGACCGGCGCGTTCCACGGCGCGAAGGCCGCGACCACGCCGAGCGGTTCGCGGACCGCGAGCGACAGCTGGCCCGGCACCTCCGTAGTCAGCACCTCGCCGACGGGCTGGGTGACCGCGGCGGCGGCCTCGCGCAGGACGTTCGCCGCCAGCATCACGTTGAACCCGGCCCAGCCGCCGACACCACCGACCTCGGCCGCCATCAGCGCGACGACCTCCGGCGTCCTCGCCTCCAACGCGTCCGCGGCGCGCAGCAGGATCCCGCGCTTCACCGACGGCGACGTGGCCGCCCACTCGGGGAAGGCCCGCTCGGCCGCGTCGACGGCCCGCGTGACGTCGGCGGGCGACGCCGCCGCGACGACGGCGTGGACTTCACCGGTGAAGGGGTTGAGGTCGTCGGTGGTGCGGCCGTCCAGCGCCGGAACGCTGTCGCCGCCGATCAGAAGTGCACGAGTGTCGCTGGCCACGTCCGAGATTCAAGCGGTGGGTGAAAGTTCATCCAAGCCCGGCTTCCGGTGGGTGGAAACTCGGCTCCAGCATCCGCGCGATGCCCCTGGACGCCACCTGCAGCGCCGCCACCAGCCGCGCCCGCACGTTGCGCAGGTCCGGCACGACGATCCCGAGCGCCGCGACGACGTGCCCCTCCACCTCGACCGGCACGGCCACGCTGCACGCCCCGAGCGTCATCTCCTCGAACGTCTGCGCGTACCCGTCCCGCCGGATCCGGTGCAGCTGCGCGCGCATCCGCCCCGGCTCGGTGACCGTGAAGGCCGTCATCCGCGTCAGCCCGTGCGCGAGGACCTCCTCCTGCACCTCCGCGGGCGCGTGCGCGAGCAACACCTTCCCCACGCCGGTCGAGTGCAACGGCAACCTGCTGCCGGTCGTGCTCACGATCGGCACCGACGCGTGCCCCGACACCCGGTCCAGGTACAGCACCTCCGTCCCCTCGCGCACGGCCAGGTGGACGACCGCCCGCGTGGCCGCGTGGATGTCGTGCAGGAACGGCTCGGCGACCCGGCTGAGGTCGACCTCGCCGACCGCCAGCAGTCCGAGCCGCCAGATCCGCCGCCCGATCACGTACTCGCCGGACTCCAGCCTGCGCACCGCGCCCCACTCGGTCAGCTCGGCGAGCAACCGGTGCGTGGTGCTGACCGGGAGCCCGCAGCGCCGCGCGATGCCGCTCAGGGTCTGGCGGCGGTGCCCGCTGTCGAACGTGCCGAGCAGTGACAGCAGCTTGGAGGAGACGGTGGCGGCCACCCCGGTGATTCTGCACGGTCCACACTGGTCGCGTGACGTACCTCGGTGAGGGCTGGGACAGCACGGCCGTCCTGGTCGGCGGGCGCTGGGTGGAACGGCGGCCGCGCCGCCCCGAGATCGGGCCGCAGCTCGTGCGCGAGTCGGTGGTGATGCCGTGGCTCGCGCCCCGGCTGCCGCTGCCCGTCCCGGTGCCGGTGGTCGTGTCCCGCGATCCCGTGGTGGTGCGGCACGAGCTCGTGCCGGGAGCCGAACCGGAGTCGCTCAACGCAGTCCAAGGCCGTGAGCTGGGGGAGTTCCTGCTCGCCCTGCACGCGTGCCCGGTCTCCGAGGCGGTCGCGCTGGGCGTTGAGCCGAGGGCGTTGCCCGTGGAGCGGTTCCGGGCCGAGGTGCGGGTTCCCGGCGGTGAGGAGCTGCTGGCGAAGGTCGACGGCCTGCCGGCGGACACGCTCGTCCACGGCGATCTCGGGCCCGAACACGTGCTGGGCCGCGACGGCGTGCTCACCGGCGTGATCGACTTCGGCGACCTGCACGTCGGCGACGCGGCGATCGACCTCGCGTGGGCACTGCACTCCACCCCGCCGGAGTTCGCGGGCGCGGTGGCCGAGACGTACGGGGTCACGGACGAGCTGCGCGCGCGGGCGTTGATCTGGCACCAGCTGGGGCCGTGGCACGAAGTCCTGTACGGCAACGACATCGGTGATCCCGAGATCGCGGAAATTGGTCTGGCTGGAGTACAGGAGCGCCTCGGAATCCGGGTAACCCCGCGCTAACAGCCACTCGTCAGGAGGATGAGATGCCCTGGGTTCGCGAACACCGCCGCAGCGCCCCCTACAGCTGGTTCCGCACGCAGCGGGTCCGCAGGCACTACCGCAGGCCGCAGGGTGCGATGTGGATCCCGATCGTCATCGCGATCGCCCTGATCGTGCTGCTCATCGCCATCTTCTGAGGGTAGGGTCGGGGCCATGGGACAGTTGGGTGAGTTGTTCCCGGGCCCCAAGGTCCGGCGTGAGGCGACGGACGCGGGCACCGGCGAGGACTACGAGGAGACCGGTCCGCTCGACCTCACCAAGGGCGCGGTCACGTTGAGGCCCCGGCCGAAGCCCGCCCCGAAGCCGGAGAACACCGAACCGGAGAACACCGACAGCACCGGGTGATCACCGGCACTATCCTTGGCCGGTGCTCGCCGGCCTGCTGTTCCTGATCCCCGCCGCCTTCTTCGTCTACGGGGTGGCGCGCGACCGCCGCCGCCTGAGCAACGCCGTCTGGCTCGGCATCACGCTGGTGATGCTGCTGCTCCTGCTGGCGGAGGCCGGGCAGGACAACCCCCTGGTCAGCCTGCCGCTGCTGCTCGCGTTCGTGGTGGCGGTGCTGGGCCTGCTGCTGCTCCCGCTGGCGTTGCTCGCCAACGGCGTGGTGATGGTCCGCCGCGAGGGCCGCTCGCTGGGCAACCTGCTGTCGTTGCTCGCGGGCCTGGCCCTGCTGGCGGAGATGGTCTACTTCGCGTGGGGCATCACCCAGCCCAACGACTGGGTCCGCGGCTCCGCCATCGGCCTGTTCCTGGTGTCGGCCTACATCGCGTTCCTGTTCGTGAGCCTGCTGCTCTACTCGGTGATCTACGGCCGGACGGGCCGCCGCCACGGGTTCGACGGCATCGTGGTGCTCGGCGCCGGCCTGATCGGCGACCGCGTGCCGAAGCTCCTCGCGAACCGCCTCGACCGCGCGATGCGGCTGTACCGGCGCGACCGCGAGGCAGGCCGGACGCCGGTGATCGTCGTGTCCGGCGGCCAGGGCTCGGACGAGCAGGTGTCCGAGGCGTTCGCGATGCGCCGGTACCTCCTCGAGCGCGGCGTACCGGACGAGGACGTCGTGATGGAGGACCAGGCGACCACGACCGAGGAGAACCTCCGCTACAGCAAGGCGTTGCTCGCCGAGCGGGGTCTCAACGGCCGGGTCGTCGCGGTCACGAACAACTACCACGTGTTCCGCACCGCCGTGCTCTCCCGCAAGCAGGGCCTGCGGCTGCAGGTGATCGGCGCGCCCACGGCCTGGTACTTCGTGCCGAGCGCGTTCCTGCGGGAGTTCGTGGCGCTCCTGGTGCGCAATCCCGTCGTGCACGGCCTGGCGTGCGCCGTGCTGATGGCGGGCGGGCTCGCGCTGACCCAGATCGGTTAGCCCTTCAGGAGATCCTTCATCTCAGCGATCTCCTTCTGCTGACCGTCCACGATGGCCTGGGCGAGCTTCTTGGCGCCCTCGTCCTCGCCCTCGGCGAGCTCGGTCCTCGCCATCTCGACGGCACCCTCGTGGTGCTTGACCATCATGTCGAGCCAGAGCCGGTCGAACTCCTGACCGGTCGCCTTCTCCAGCCGTGCCATGTCGTCGTCGCTCATCATCCCGGCCATGTCGTGACCTTCGTGGCTCTGGTGCTGCTCGGCACCCCACTGCTGGAGCCACTCGTTCATCTGGGCGATCTCCGGGCCCTGGGCCTTCTCGATGCGCGCGGCCAGGTCGCGCACCTTCTCGTCGCTGCTGCGGGACGGCACGAGCTTCGCCATGTCCAGCGCCTGTTCGTGGTGCGGGACCATGCTCTGCGCGAACGTGACGTCGGCAGCGTTGTTCGCGGGACCACCACAGGCGCTCAGAACGAGCATGCCGATGACAGCCCCGATGAGGGACTTCTTCACAGGATTCTTCTTCTCTCTGCGTTTGTGGACAGTGCTGAGTGGACTGACGAACTCAGTTCCGCAGCACGCAGAGAGTCGTGAGCAGTTGTCTTCCGCCCGGCGGCGGACGTTGCGGGGTGCTCAGCGGCGCTTCGGACCGGGTGGCCGCGAGCAGGGGGAGCGCCGTGCGCACCAGGAACCAGCCGAGCAGCACGACGGCCGCGGCGACCAGGACCGCTAGGCACAGATGCAGCAGGTCGTGCTCGTGCGGCTGTTCCTGCTGGTGGGAGACCGTGTGCGCGGCGTGCGGGGTTTCCGCCGCCGCGACGTGGTGCATCCCGACGACGGCGAGGACGAGCGCGCACAGCAGCACCCACTGGGTGAGCCGTCGTCTCGTCATGCGCCCCACCCTACGACGGCATCGCTTGATACGGGTACCCCCTAGGGGTATTGTTCGGCTCGACTTCGAGGAGGACGACATGGACCACCACGCTCCCGCGAGCCTGACCAGGCAGGCGATCTCCGCGACGCTGCACTGCCTCACCGGCTGTGCGATCGGCGAGGTGCTCGGCATGGTCATCGGCACGGCGCTCGGCTGGGGCAACCTCGCCACGATCGTGCTCGCCGTGGTGCTCGCGTTCGTGTTCGGCTACTCGCTGACGATCCGCCCGGTGCTGCGCTCCGGCCTCGCGTTCAAGGCGGCGCTCGGGGTGGCGCTGGCGGCGGACACGGTCTCGATCGCCGTGATGGAGGTCGTCGACAACGGTGTCATGCTGCTCGTGCCCGGCGCGATGGACGCGGGCCTGGGCAACTGGGTGTTCTGGGCGGCGCTCGTGTTCTCGCTGGCCGTCGCGTTCGTGGTGACGGTGCCGGTGAACCGCTGGATGATCTCGCGCGGCAAGGGCCACGCGGTCGTCCACCAGCACCACCACTGACGGCTGGTGCCTCAGGCGCGGGTGAAGCGCATGACCCAGTTCGTCTCCCAGGTCTCGCCGCCGTCGTAGGAGAACCGCTGCTCCCACACGGGCTCGGCGCCGGCGGTCCAGTCGAACCGGAGCTTCACCTCGTGCCCGCCGACCACGTCGTCGCCGAAGAACACGCCGTGCCCGTCGGTGAACCTGCCCTCCAGCGGCGGGTCGAGCCTGCCCGGAGCGCGGGTGGAGGCCCACCAGATGCGCCAGACGCCGTCGACCGGGTCGTACTGACGCAACGTCAGGCCCTCCCAGTCGGCGGCTCGGATCGTGTCGACGTTCGCCGCGCCCCCCAGGACGGGTCTGGCCTCGCCGTCGGTCTCGAACTCGACCCACTCCGTGCCGCGGCCGGGGATGTCGGCGATCTTGCGGTGGGCCACGCGCCACCGTCCGTGGAGGAAGTCGAAATCGTTCTCGCTCATGGAACGGGACGCTAAACCGATTCACTGACACCTTTCGTCAGTGATCGAGTATTGACGCAAAGGTCTGGACCATTTTACGGTTCCCGGCAGTGGCCGCCGCCCTAGCCAGGAGGTCCTTCCCTTGCGACTGCTCGCCAGAGTGGTCCCGGTGTTAGCTCTGCTAGCCGGGACCGTCATCGCTGTGACCAACGCGCCGACCGCAGCCGCAGCCCACGAGGACTGCCGGCCGGACGGCCTCTACAAGACGCCGGGTGTCGAGGTGCCGTACTGCACCGTCTACGACACCGCCGGGCGCGAGACCATGGGGGACAAGTCCAGACGCGTCATCGGGTACTTCACCAGCTGGCGGACCGGCAAGAACGGTCAGCCCGGGTACCTCGCCAAGGACATCCCCTGGAACAAGGTCACCCACCTGAACTACGCGTTCGCGCACATCGGCGCGGACAACAAGATCTCGGTCGGTGACAACAACGCGAACAACTCGTCCATCGGCATGGAGTGGCCCGGTGTCGCCGGCGCCGAGATGGACCCGTCGCTGTCCTACAAGGGGCACTTCAACCAGCTCACCAAGTTCAAGAAGCAGTACCCGAACGTCAAGACCCTGATCTCGGTCGGCGGCTGGGCTGAGACCGGCGGCTTCTTCAACGCCGACGGCACGCGCAACGCGTCGGGCGGCTTCTACAAGCTCGGCCAGAACCAGGCGGCGATCGACACGTTCGCCGACAGCACCGTCGAGTTCCTGCGCAAGTACGGCTTCAACGGCGCCGACATCGACTACGAGTACGCGACGTCGAACAACCACGCCGGCAACCCCGACGACTTCTGGATCTCCAACGCCAACCGCGGCACGCTGTGGGCCGGCTACCAGGCGATCATGAAGACGCTGCGCGAGAAGCTCGACCGCGCCGGTGCCGCCGACGGCAAGCACTACATGCTGACCGCCGCCGTGCCCGCCTCGGGCTGGCTGCTGCGCGGCCAGGAGGCCTACCAGGTCGTCAAGTACCTCGACTACCTGAACGTCATGAGCTACGACCTGCACGGCTCGTGGAACCAGTTCGTCGGCCCGAACGCCGCTCTCTACGACGACGGCAAGGACGGCGAGCTCGCGGCGGGTGGCGTGTACACGGCCCCGCAGTACGAGGGCATGGGCTACCTGAACACCGACTGGTCGTACCACTACTACCGCGGCGCCATGCAGGCCGGACGCATCAACATCGGCGTGCCGTTCTACTCGCGCGGCTGGCAGGGCGTCACCGGGGGCACGAACGGCCTGTGGGGCAAGGCGCCCCTGCCGAACCAGTCCCAGTGCCCGCCCGGCACCGGGTCGTCGGTCGGCTCGACCACCCCGTGCGGCAACGGCGCGTCGGGCATCGACAACCTGTGGCACGACGTCACCGCGGGTGGCGCCGAGGTCCCGTCCGGCGTGAACCCGTTGTGGCACACGAAGAACCTGGAAGCCAAGATCACCGGCTCCTACGGCTCGCAGTACGGCCTCGACCCGGTCAACGACCCGACCGACCGCCTCACCGGCACCTACGCGCCGTACTACGACTCGACCCTGAAGTCGCCGTGGCTGTGGAACAACGACAAGAAGGTGTTCCTCTCCACCGAGACCGAGCAGTCGATCGCGGAGAAGGCCAAGTACGTCAAGGACAAGGGCCTCGGCGGCATCATGATCTGGGAGCTCGCCGGCGACTACGGGTTCGACTCCGCGAAGAACGAGTACTTCATCGGTGACACGCTGCTGTCGACCATCAACACCGGTCTCAACGGCGCCGCCCCGTACGGCAACCTGAAGGCCTCCGCGCAGCAGACGCAGTCGCTGGCCGTGGACGTCGACGTGTACGGCTTCGCGCTGGGGGACAACAACTACCCGATCACGCCGAAGATCAAGTTCACGAACCGCTCGACGGTCACCATCCCGGGTGGCACGAAGATCGCGTTCGACTACGGCACCAGCGCTCCCGGCAGCATGGGAGACCAGTCGGGCTTCGGGCTGAAGGTCGTGTCGAAGGGACACAGCGGCCCGAACGTCGGCGGTCTGAAGGGCGACTTCCAGAAGGCGGAGCTCACGCTGCCGTCGTGGCAGTCTCTCGCACCGGGCGCGTCGATCGAGGTGACCGTCAGCTACCAGCTGCCGATCTCGACGCCGTCGAACTTCGTGTTCACCTTCGGCGGCCAGTCGTACGCGATCTCGGCCGACCACCCGCGGATCGGGGGCGGCACCACGCCGACCTCCACGACCACTTCCACCACTACTTCGACGACCACCACCACTACGACCACGACGACGACGACCACCACCACGACGCCGCAGACCTGTTCGCTGCCCGCCTGGGACCGCGGCAAGGTCTACACCGGCGGCAACGAGGTGTCGCACAAGGGCCGCAAGTGGCGGGCCCAGTGGTGGACGCAGGGCGAGGAGCCCGGCACCACCGGTGAGTGGGGCGTCTGGCGCGACCAGGGCGCCTGCTGATTTTCTGTCAGTGATCTGTCAGGCGCGGGCCTTAGGCTGTCCCTCGTGACCGCCCAAGACCCGCGCCTGCAGGAACTGGTCCTGCTCCGCAAGGTGCGCGACAGGATCGACCGCGAGTACCGGCAGCCGCTCGACGTGGCGGCGCTGGCCCGCGGCGTCCACCTGTCCGCGGGCCACCTCTCCCGCGCCTTCCGCGCGGCCTTCGGCGAGTCGCCGTACAGCTACCTCATGACCCGCCGCATCGAGCGGGCCATGACCCTGCTCCGCCGGGGCGACATGTCGGTCACCGACGTCTGCTTCGAGGTCGGCTGCACCTCGCTCGGCACGTTCAGCACCCGCTTCTCCGAACTGGTCGGCATGTCCCCGAGCCAGTACCGCAGGGTCGCCGCCTCAGATGGTCAGGGCATCCCGAACTGCCAGGCCAAGGCCGTGATGCGGCCGATCAGGAATCGAGAAGCGGCCACCGGCCCGTCGGATTAGGTTGACCGCCATGTCAGTCATCATCGCCGCGGCCTTCCTCCCCGCAGACGACCCCGAGAAGTCACTGGGCTTCTTCCGCGACGCGCTCGGCTTCGAGGTCCGCCAGGACGTCGGCCAGGGCACCATGCGCTGGATCACCGTCGGCCCGCCCGACCAGCCCGAGACGGGCATCGTCCTGCACCCGCCCGCCGCGGACCCCGGCGTGAGCGACGAGGAACGCCGCACCATCGCGGTCCTGATGGCCAAGGGCGTCTACACGGCGTTGTCACTCGCCACCAAGGACCTGCAGGGCACGTTCGACCGCGCGCGGGCGTGGGTCGAGTCCTCCGGCGCGGGCGAGGTGCTGCAGGAGCCCGAGGACCAGCCGTGGGGCGTGCGCGACTGCTCGTTCCGCGACCCGGCCGGCAACCTGGTGCGCATCAACCAGCTGTGAAGGTCGCCCCCGGCACCGCGTGGTCGATCGGCCCCGCGTACCGCGCGGACGCACGAACGGCCGCTTCCTCCGGCGTCAGGGAGCGGCCCACGTGCGTGACGACCAACCGCTTCACCCCGGCCGTCGCAGCCGTCTCGCCCGCGTCCTCAGGCGTGTGGTGCACGGCGTTGGGTGTCGTGCTCTCGGCCTCGCACACCAGCACGTCGGTCCGTTCGGCCAGCGCTGTGAGCCTTGGGCACGGCGCGGTGTCGCCGGAGTAGGTCAGCGACCGCCCACCCGCCTCGACCCGCACCCCGAACGCGGGCATCCCGTGCTCGACCGCCGCGGTGGTCAGCACCATCGACCCGACGGCCACCTCGTGCCCGTCCCGCAGCTCGGTGATGGCGAACGCGTCCTCGACCGGGCTGCGCACGGGCCCGTTGGTGAGGAACCCCGCCAGGCGTTCGGCGATGCCGGGCGGGCCGTAGAGCGGCACCGGCGGGCGCGAGACGTCCGCGAACAGCAGCGCGTAGTAGGTCGTGAGCAGGTCGGCGCTGTGGTCGGCGTGCAGGTGCGAGATCCAGATGGCGTCCAGGTCCTCCAGGCGTGTGTGGCGTTGGAGCGGGCCCAGGGTGCCGGTGCCGGCGTCCATCCACACGCGAGTGTCGTCGTGGGTGAGGAGGTAGCCGGAGCACGGGATGTCCGCCGTGGGGTAGGGGGTGGCGCAGCCGAGGACGGTGAGGCCGAGGTCCATCGGGCCACCGTAGGTGAGGGGGTGGGCGGGCGTCTCGCGGTTTGGTGCGCGGTGGGTGTCGGCTGTGGCGGAGGTTGGGCTGCGGCGGGCCCGTGTTGCCTGCCACGAGCAACTTCGCGACCCACCCCACACCCGCACGATCCGCCCGTGCCCCACCTCCCCGGCAGGTACCTTGACCGCGTGGAAGAGCCCGTGTGGAACGAGTGGCGGCGGCCAGGCCCGACCCCCGCCCAGCGGCGGCGCGACATCGGCATCGCCGTGATCGTGCTGCTGTGCGCGGTCGAGGTGACGGCACTGGTCAACAGCGTGGGCGCCTACGTCTTCCAGGACCCGCCCGGGCTGGCCGTGCAGCTCGCGTGGGTGGTCGCGCTGTCGGTGCCGCTGGTCGTGCGGCGGCGGTATCCGCTGGCCGTGATGCTGGTGGTGTCGGCGCTGTTCATCGCCGCGCAGGCGAACAAGTCGGGCGACACGCTGGTGCCGTCCGCGATCCTGTTCCTCGCGATCTTCACCGTCGGCGCGTGGGAGAAGAACCGGCTTGTGGCGCGGTGGTCGCGCATCGGCGTGATCGCCGCCATGTTCCTGTGGCTCGGGTTCAGCCTCGTGCGCGCGTTGCTCGGGCCGAAGGGCGAGTTCGAGAACGCGGCCGGGCCCATCGATCCGGTGCTCGCGTCCGTCCTCTACGGACTGGAGTTCAACCTCTTCTTCTTCCTCTTCGCCTACGTCGTGGGGGAGATGGCGTGGGCCGGGGCTCGGCGGCGCGCTCAGCTCGAGTTCCAGGCCGAGGAGCTCAGGCTTTCGCAGGAGCAGAACACGCGGGGCGCCATCGCGGCTGAGCGCATGCGCATCGCGCGTGACCTGCATGACGTCGTGGCACACCATGTGTCCGTCATGGGGATTCAGGCCGGTGCCGCGCGCCGGGTCCTCGACTCCGATCCCGCGTTGGCCCGTGACGCCCTGCAGACCGTGGAGCAGACGGCGCGCACCGCGATCAGCGAACTGCGCGGGTTGCTCGGTGTGCTCAGGGCCGACGCGGACACGGACCTGAAGGCGTCACCGAACCTGGACGACCTCACGGAGTTGTTCGACAACGCACGGGCGGCGGGGCTCAAGGTGTCGCACGGCGTGTACGGCGACGTGCGCGATGTGCCGTCCGGTGTCGCGTTGTCGGCCTATCGCGTCGTGCAGGAGGCACTCACGAACGTGGTGAAGCACGCCGACGCGCAACACGTTGACGTGCGGATGCGTTATCTCGACAGCGCATTGGAGCTGGAGATCGCCGATGACGGCCGTGGTCGAGTGGCGACCACGAACTCGGGTTTCGGCCTTGTCGGCATGCGAGAGAGGTTGGCTGTGCACGGCGGATCGCTGGAGGTGGGGCCACGGCGCGAGGCGGGCTATCTGGTCCGTGCGTCGCTGCCTACGGCAACGGAGGAGAAGGCGTGAGCTTGCGAGTGGTGCTGGCCGACGACCAGGACCTGGTCCGTGCCGGCTTCCGGGTCATCCTCGGCACCGAGCCCGGCATCGAGGTGGTCGGGGAGGCCGGTGACGGTGCCGAGGCCGTCGACCTCGTCGCCGAACTGCGCCCCGACGTCGTGCTGATGGACGTCCAGATGCCGCGCATGGACGGCCTCGAAGCCACCCGTCACATCCTTTCCGCGGGTCACGGCACTCGGGTGGTCATCCTGACCACGTTCGACCGCGAGGACTACCTCTTCGAGGCGCTGCAGGCGGGAGCCAGCGGGTTCCTCCTCAAGAACGCCTCGCCCGAAGACCTCGTGGAGTCCGTGCGCGTCGTGGCGCGCGGAGATGCGTTGCTCTCGCCGGAGGTGACGCGACGTGTGATCGCGCGCTTCAGCACGGCGCCAAGGGAGCGCACGAGGCCGCCGGAGCTCACCGACCGTGAGTTCGAAGTGCTGGTCGAACTCGCCAAGGGCGCATCGAACGCGGAGATCGCGGCGGCGCTGTTCCTGGGCGAGACGACGGTGAAGACGCACGTCTCGAGGGTGCTCACGAAGCTCGGTCTGCGCGACCGCACGCACGCCGTGGTGTTCGCCTACGAGAGAGGGATCGTCACACCGGGCGGTTAGCTTGGGCGAGGTGATCAACCATCGTGTGGTCGTCGCCGCTCTCGCGCCGGCCATCTGGGGCACGACCTTCTACGTCACGACCGAGTACCTCCCGCCGGACCGCCCGCTTCTGGCGTCGACGCTCAGGGCCTTGCCCGCGGGACTGGTCCTGGTCGCGATCACCCGTCGACTGCCGCACGGGGACTGGTGGTGGCGGTCGCTGGTCCTCGGCGTGCTGAACTTCGCGGCCTTCACCCCGCTCCTCTTCGTCGCCGCGTACCGGCTCCCCGGCGGTGTGGCGGCGACGGTGCTCGCCGTTCAGCCGCTGTTCGTGGCGTTGCTGGCGAGCCGGGTGCTGCACCAGCGCCTGACCTTCCGGATCGTGGTGGCCGGTGCCGCCGGACTGGCCGGGGTCGGCCTGCTCGTGCTCAGGGCCGGCGCGCGGCTGGACGGGCCCGGCGTCGCCGCGGCGCTGGGAGGGGCCGCGGTGACGGCCGTGGCGATCGTGCTGACCAAGCGGTGGGTGTCGCCCGCGTCCTCGCTCGCCACGACCGGGTGGCAGCTGGTGGCGGGCGGGATCCTGTTGGTGCCGTTGACGTTCGCGCTGGAGGATGTGCCCGCGATCACCGCGCGCAACGCCGCCGGGTACACCTACCTGGCGATCTTCGGGGGAGCGGTCGCGTACGTCGTGTGGTTCAACGGCATCAGGCTGCTGAAGGCGACGCAGGTGACGTTCCTCGGCCTGCTCACGCCCGTGGTCGCGGCGGTGGTCGGGTGGGCGGCGCTCGGCCAGGAGCTCACGGCCCTGCAACTCGTCGGTGCCGTCGTCGTCCTCGCCGCGATGACGGTCGCACAGACGCGTACGCGATCTGACGTACGCGAGATCAGAACGTGAGCGGATGATGCCGCCCCTCCCGACCGCAAGAGTAGGAGCCACCACGGGAGAAGGAGAGTGCATCGCGATGGCCACCACCCGCAAGCTCAGCGGCCGCACCCGCAAGGCCGTGCTGCTCGTGCACGTCCTGTCCGCGGCGGCGTGGCTCGGCATCGACCTCGCGCTGGGCGTCCTCGTCGTCGTCGCACTGTCCACGAACGACTCGAACACCGTGGGCATCGCGATCCAGGCAGTCGACCTCTTCGCGATCTGGCCGATGTTCGGCGCCAGCGTCGTCTGCCTGGTCTCCGGCGCCGTGCTCGGCCTCGGCGGCAAGTACGGCCTGGTGCGGTACTGGTGGGTGGCCGTCAAGCTGGTCCTGAACGTCGGCATGTCGCTGCTGATCGCGTTCGCGCTCCGGCCGGGTGTGCGGGAGGCCGCCGAGATCGGTAGGCGGATGCTCGCGGGCGACCCGGTTGCGGTGATCCCCTCCGGGATCCTGCACCCGGTCGTGGTCGCACCGACGTTGCTGCTGCTGGCCTACGTGCTGTCGGTGTTCAAGCCGTGGGGACGGATCCGCCGGTCAGCGGAACCAGTCGAGCGCCAGCGCCGCGACCTCGTCGGGGCGGTCCAGCTGTAGGAAGTGCCCGCCGCCCGCCACGACCTCGACTCGTGAACCGGGGGCGAGGGCCGTGGCGGCGCCGGCGTAGTTCTCGGGCGTGACGCAGCCGTCGTCCGCCCCGGCGAGGACCAGCATCGGGATCTCCGCGGGCTTCTCGGAGACCTGGGCGAGGTGGGCCAGTGCCGGGTCGTGCAGGGACCGGTCGAAGTTCGCCCGGTACAGCTTCAGGGCGTTGGCCCTGACCGCCGGGTCCGCGTACATCTCCCTGACGTGGTCAGGCACCGTGAGTCCTGGCGACCACGTGCGCCACAGGTACTCGATCAACGTGTCGTTCAGCAGCGCCTCGGCCACGCCGGGCACCTGGAACATGAAGAGGTAGAAGAAGCGTTGCTGCTGCGCGGGATCGGCGAAGATCCGGCTCAGCGCCGCGGGCGGCGGCACCGACATCGTGACCACCCGGCGGACCAGGTCGGTCCGGGTCGCGGCGAGCCGACCGGCCATCCCGGCGCCGATGTCGTGCCCGATCACGTCCAGCGGCTCGGAGGACAGCGCCGCGTTCACGGCGGCGGCGTCCGCGGCCAGCGTCAGCCCGTCACCGAACGGCAGCTGGTCCACAGTGGACGGGTGGTGCCCGCGCAGGAACGGCGCGACCACCCGCCTGCCCGCGGCGACCAGTCGTTCGGCCAGAGGCCCGAACGACGCCGGGTGGTCGGGGAAGCCGTGCCAGCACACGACGACCGGCCCGTCGCCCGCGGCCAGCGCGGGGAAGTCGAGCCGGTCGGTCCGGATGACGATCTCGTCGAACCGCATCAGAAGTCCACCCTCATCACGAACCGCCGCTTGGTCGGATGCGTCACCTGCACGAACCCCGCCTCCTCGAACACCTGCCGCGCACCGACGTGCATCTCACCCCACGTCACGTTCTGCCCCGCGGGGGCGAACATCGGATACGCCTCGACGGCACGCGCCCCGTGCGACCGCGCGTGCTCGACGGTCGCCGCCGCCAGCTCGTAGGTGAGCCCCTGCCGGCGAAACCCCTTGCGCACCACGAAACACGTCACGGCCCACACGCCGTCGTCGTCCTTGTCCTCGGCACGACCCTTCCACGGGACGGGCATGCCGAGCAGCTTCGGGTAGTCGCACCGCGGCTCGACGGCCACCCACCCGGCGGGCTGGTCGTCCACGTAGGCGACCAGCCCGCTGCCGCGCGCCGACTGCTCCTCGTGGGCGGCGACGCGGTCGCCGAGCGTCGAGTCGCGCCAGATCCAGCCCTTCACCTTGTAGCGCTGGCAGTGGCACTTGCCGGGCTCGGAGCCGTCGAAGATCGCGTCGACGTCCTCCCACGGCACCTCGTCCGACGGCACGATCCGGATCATGGAGCCAGACTAGTGGCGCGTCCCAGGAGGTTGGCGAGGTAATCCACGCTCAGCAGGGCGCCTGGCGGCACCACGATGCACCCGTCTGACCGCGAATTCCCCCCGGCAACCTCCTGCGCCACACCACTAGAGCTGCTGGGTGAGGTTGACCGGGTTTCCGTCCGGATCGAACACGTGCGCCACGCGATGGCCCCACGGCATGTCGTTCGCCGGCCCCCGCACCGTCCCGCCGGCCGGCTCGACCAGCGGCAGCAGCGCGTCCACGTCCTCGACGTAGAAGCTGAGCGTGATCCGCGGCGGCGCCGACACGTCCACCTCCTCGGCCACGAGGCCCAGCTCCGCGTCCCCGACGCGCAGGGTCTTGTAGAAGACCGGGCCCTCGGCGGGCTGCCGGAAGACCTCGGCAGCGCCGAACACCTGCGCGTAGAACTCCTGCACCCGGTCCAGATCGGGCGTCACGATGATCGGCTGGACCGCCATGCACTTCCTCCAGAACTAGTCGTCGGAGGGGATACGGGACGGGACGCCGGAACTCATCGGTGACCCGAAGACCGGCACCAGCTCGTCGACGTTGAGGTAGGTCGTGGTGCCCGTGACCAGCCCGTCCCGCACGTCGAGGAACACCAGCCCGAACGGCCGGTCGAGACCGGGCCGCATCTGCCAGAACGCCGGCGACGCGTTGGCGCGCACCGGAACCAGCCACGCACCGGCACAGGCGGCGCCGGGGTCGTGCAACGCCAGGGAGATCGCATCCCGTCCGCGCAGCCACCAGCTGAACGGCGGCATCGACATCGTCGCGTCCTCGTGCAGCAACGCGACCAGCGTCTGGACGTCGTGCCGGTCGAACGCCTCGCAGTAGCGCTCCAGGAGCGACTTCTGGACCGGATCGGCCACGTCCAGCGGGGTGCCGACGTCCACGACCTCCAGCGTCGCCCGCGCCCGTTGCAGAGCGCTGTTCACCGACGCGACTGACGCCGACAGCAGCGCGGCCACCTCGGAGGCCTGCCACGCGAGCACGTCCCGCAGGATCAGCACGGCCCGCTGGCGTGCCGGCAGGTGCTGGAGGGCCGCGACGAACGCCAGCCGCACGGTCTCGCGCCGGATCGCCTGGTCCTCCGGCAGCACCCGCTCGTCGGGCACCGGCTGCACGAAGGCGTTCTCCAGCAGAGGAGCGCCGAGCTCCCCACCGGACGGTCCCAGGTCGACGGCCAACGCGCGCCGCTGGGCGCTGCGCTGCATGTCGATGCAGATGTTCGTGGCGATGCGGTAGAGCCACGTCCGCAGCGACGCGCGTGAGGAGTCGTAGCTGTCGTACGCCTTCCACGCGCGCACGAGTGTCTCCTGCACGGCGTCCTCGGCCTCGAAACCGGAGCCGAGCATGCGGTAGCAGTAGCCGGTCAGCTCGACCCGGAACGGCTCCAGCGCCTCGATCACGCCTGGGACCCTACGCGGACCGATGAGTTCCCGTCGGCCGGTCCGTACACCGGGACATGACCGAAGACATCCGCGCCGCGATCAGGGCGGAACGACGTGACCAGGTGGAACTGCTCGAGGGCCTCACCGGGGAGCAGTGGGACGCGCCCAGCCTGTGCGCGGGCTGGACCACCCGCCACGTCGTCGCCCACACGACCCTGCCGTTCCGCTCCAGGGGCACGAGGGTCCTCCTGGAGGTCCTCAAGTCGGGCGGCCGCTTCAACCACGCCTCCGACCGGATGGCCCGCAAGGACGCGCGACTCCCGGCGGAAGACCTGCTCAACGCCCTGAAGACCAACATCGACCACCCGTGGACGCCACCCGGCGGCGGACCGGCCGGCGCGTTGAGCCACGAGGTCATCCACGGCCTCGACATCACGGTCGCGCTCGGCCTGGACCGGGTGGTGCCGCACGACCGGCTGAGGCTCGTCCTCGACGGCATGACCCCGGCGAGCGTCCGGTACTTCGGGGCCGACCTGGTGGGCAAGCGCCTGGAGGCCACCGATCTCGACTGGACGTTCGGTGACGGCGTGCCCGTCCGGGGGCAGGCCCAGGACCTGCTGCTCCTCGTCTGCGGACGGACGCTGCCGCCGGGAAGGCTCAGCTGACCGACTCGCGCACCCGCGAGGTCGCCGCGGTCGTCGCCGCCAGGAACCGGGCGACGACCTGGCGGTCCTGCGGGCTCAGCCGCTCCCACGCCGAGGCGTACTCGCGGGCCAGCGGCTGGAAGAACGTCGAGGCCAGCGCCGTCGCCGCGTCGAGCACCCGCAGTTCCACGCGGCGGCGGTCCTGCGGGTCGCGCTCCCGCGTCACGTGACCCGCCCTCTCCAGGCGGTCGAGCACGGACGTCGTCGCCGACGCGCTGAGGTTCAGGGCCTTCGCCAGCGTGCCGGGTGTCATGGGTGTCGTCATGATGAGGTTCAGCGCTGTCATGTCCGTGGGATGCAACTCGTGGGCCGCGCTGAAGATCTCGAGGAACCGGTTCGACTCCATCACCAGCGCCCGCAGCAGCATGCTCAGTTCGTAGTCGGTTGCATCGCTCACGATCACAGCTTACTGTTTCGGCCATCGAAACGTTCGGCGATCGAAGGAAAATCTGATGCGTGTCCTGGCCGGAGTACTGCTCGTCGTCTGGTTGGCCCTGGGCGGCTTCACCGGGCCGTACGCGGGCAAGCTGTCCGAGGTCTCCGAGAACGACAGCAGCGCCTTCCTGCCCAACTCGGCCGAGTCCACGCAGGTCGCCGAGCTGCAGAAGAAGTTCCAGCAGGAGAACGCCATCCCGGCCATCGTCGTGGTCGAGCGCAAGGGCGGACTGACCGAGGAGGATCGCCGCTACCTCGCCGACCAGACCAAGGGCTTCCAGGCGTCGCCGGTGATCCCCGCCCCGGACGGCGACGAGGCCGCCCAGGTCGTCCTGCTGCTCGACCCGGCGAAGGACGTCAAGGACTCGGTGTTCCAGATCCGCGACGGCACCCGCGGCGCGCCGGACGGGCTGACGGTGCTGGTCACCGGCCCGGCGGCCCAGGTCGCGGACCTCGTCGAGGCGTTCGGCGGGATCGACGGGCTGCTGCTGGTCGTCGCCGGTGCCGTGGTCGCGCTGATCCTGCTCGTCGTCTACCGCAGTCCGCTGCTGCCGGTCGTCGTGCTGGTGTCGGCGGTGTTCGCGCTCGGCCTGGCCAGTTTCGTCGTGTACCTGCTCGCGAAGAACGACGTGCTGGCGTTGAACGGCCAGAGCCAGGGCATCCTGTCGATCCTGGTCTTCGGCGCCGCGACGGACTACGCGTTGCTCCTCGTGTCCCGGTTCCGCGAGGAACTGCGCGACACGCAGGACAAGGTGGCGGCGGTCAAGGCGGCGTGGCGCGGCACCATCGAACCCATCACCGCCTCCGCCGGCACGGTGATCCTCGGCGTGCTGTGCCTGCTGTTCAGCGACCTCGACTCCAACAAGGGCCTCGGGCCGGTCGCGGCGATCGGCATCGCCGCCGCGCTGCTGACCACGATGACGTTCCTGCCCGCCGCGCTGGCCCTGCTCGGTCGCGGCGCCTTCTGGCCGTTCGCACCGAAGTTCGGCTCCGAGCACCCCGAGACCAGCGGTCTCTGGGGCCGCACGGCGAACTTCGTGCGCCGCAAGCCGCGTGCCATCTGGATCGTCACGACGCTGGTGCTGCTCGCCGGTGCCGCGTTCCTGCCGCAGCTCAAGGCGTCCGGCACCGCGCAGTCCGACGTGTTCCTGACCGAGGTGGAGTCCGTCGCGGGCCAGGAGTTGCTGTCGCGGCACTTCCCGGGCGGCACCGGCTCCCCGACCGTGATCATCGCGCCCGAGGCCAAGACGGCCGAGGTGGTGCAGAAGTCCGAGGTGGACGGTGTCGCGACCGTGCGGCCGACCGGTACCGCCGACGGGCTCGTGCGCATCGAGGCCGTGCTGGAGGACGCGCCGGACTCCGACGCGGCCGTGGCGACCGTCGAACGCATCCGCGAGGCCGTGCACGGCAGTGACGCGAAAGTCGGCGGGCCGACGGCGACGTTGCTCGACACCCGGACGACCTCCGAACACGACCGGACGCTGATCATCCCGATCGTGCTGGCCGTGATCTTCCTGATCCTCGCGTTGCTGCTGCGGTCGTTGCTCGCGCCGTTGCTGCTGATCGGGACCGTGGTGCTGTCGTTCGCGGCGACGATGGGCGTGTCGGCGCTGGTGTTCAACCACGTCTTCGACTTCCCGGGGGCCGATCCCGTGGTGCCGCTGTTCGGGTTCGTGTTCCTGGTGGCGCTGGGCATCGACTACAACATCTTCCTGATGACCCGCGTTCGCGAGGAGACCCAGCGGCTCGGCACGGTCGAGGGGACGATCCGGGGGCTCAGCCTGACCGGTGGCGTGATCACGTCCGCGGGTGTGGTGCTGGCGGCGACGTTCGCGGCGCTCGCCGTGCTGCCGATCCTGTTCCTGACGCAGATCGCGTTCATCGTGGCGTTCGGCGTCCTGCTGGACACGTTGCTGGTGCGGTCGTTGCTCGTGCCGGCGCTGTCGGTGGACATCGGCGGCCGGATCTGGTGGCCCTCGAAGCTGAGGTGAGCGAGGATCACCGGCATGACCTTCACGGCTCGTCAGCTCAACCGCGCCACGCTGGACCGGCAGATGCTGCTGCGGCGGGAACCGGTGGACGTGCTGACGGCCGTGGAGCGGGTCGTGGCGATCCAGGCGCAGGAACCCGCGTCGCCGTACATCGCGCTGTGGAACCGGGTCGAGGGCTTCGACCCGGCCGGCCTGGACGAGGCGTTCGCGACCGGGGTGGTCCGCAAGGCGTCGCTGATGCGGATCACCCTGCACGCGGTGGCGGCCGCGGACCACGAGGTGTTCCACCACGCGATGCTGCCCGCGTTGCGCGCCTCCCGGTTGTACGACAAGCGGTTCAAGGCGATGGACGTGACGATCGAGCAGGCGGACGCCTTGCTGAAGCACCTGCTGGAGTTCGCGGCGACGTCCCGGCAGAAGGCGGAGATCGAGGAACTGCTGCACTCGCACGTCGGTGACGTCGGCGAGCCCGGCGTCTGGTGGGCGTTGCGGACCTACGGCGGACTCGTGCACGCGCCCACGGGCGGGCCGTGGTCGTTCGGGCTGCGGCCGTCCTACCAGGCCGTGGCGACCGAGCCGCGCGAACGGACGGCGGCGGTCGCCGAGCTGCTGCGCCGCTACCTCAATGGTTTCGGGCCCGCGACCGTGCTCGACATGAACCAGTTCACCATGCTGCCGCGCACGACGATCCGGGAAGCGCTGGCACTGCTCGACGTCACCGAGTCCGGTGGCCTCTACGACGTTCCCGGCCGGACGGTGCCGGACGAGGACGTTCCCGCGCCACCACGGCTGATGGCCATGTGGGACAGCACGTTGCTCGCGTACGCCGACCGCAGCCGGATCATCCCCGAGCAGTACCGGAAGGTCGTCATCCGCAACAACGGCGACACGTTGCCCACCCTCCTCGTGGACGGGCACGTGGCCGGGGTGTGGCGTCCCACCGAGGACGGCGGGATCGAGGCGACGGCGTTCCACGCGCTCCGGGACGAGGAGTGGGCCGGTCTCGCCGAGGAGGCGGCGGCGTTGCGGAAGCTGTTGGGGGACAGGGAGCCGCAGGTGTACCGGCGGTACGCGCGGTGGTGGAACGGGCTTCCGGCGCACGAGGTGCGCACCGTGTGAGCACGTCGCCGGCCTACCGCGCCGGCAGGTGGTCCGACGGGAGGGCTTGCGCCGACAGCAGCAGGAAGCGCAATCCCTCCCGCGCCGCCTCGTCCGCCGCGGTGTAGGCGACGAGCAGCTGGTCCGGGTGGGTGTCCACGGTGAACTGCTGCACGTCGAGCGTGAGCGACCCGGCCACCGGGTGGTGGTAGGTCTTCACGAGCTGGCGCGGGCCGCGCACCTGGTGCGTCGCCCACCACGTGCGGAAGTCGGCGTCCCGCAGGCTCAGCTCGCCGACGAGCGACGCCAGCGCGGGGTCGTGCGGCGTGCGCCCGGCCTCCATCCGGAGGACCGCGACGCATTCCCGGGCCGAGCGCTCCCAGTCGCCGTAGAGCGCGCGGAACACCGGGTCGAGGAACGTCAGCCGGATCAGGTTGCGCTCCGGCGCGGGAAGGGCCGCGAAGTCGGTCAGCAGGGCTGACGCGCCGCGGTTCCACGCCAGCACGTCCATGCGGCGGTGCAACACCATCGCCGGGATGTCCGGCATGCCGTCGAGCAGCAGCTGGAGCCGTGGCGCGACCTCCGGCGCGGCCTCCTGCCGTGCGGGGGCGACGTCCGCCAGCGTGAACAGGTACTCGCGCTCGTCCGGCGCCAACTGGAGCGCGTCGGCCAGCGCGTCGAGGACGGTGCGCGACACCCGTCTGGTGCGGCCCTGTTCCAGCCGCACGACGTAGTCGATGCTCACGTGGGCGAGCTGGGCCAGCTCCTCGCGGCGCAGGCCCGGCACGCGGCGGTGGCGGCCGTCGTCGGGCAGGCCCGCGCGGTGCGGGTCGAGCGCGGCGCGGCGGGTGCGGAGGAACTCGCCCAGGTCGGTCATGCCCCCAGTCTCGGCGTTCTCCCGGTCATGTGCCTGGTACTGGCATGCATAGGCTGAGCTTTCCCTGGTCGCCCGGTCCCCGTGCGACGAGTGTCGTGGTCATGGACAACGTGACCTTCCCCAGCAACGGGATCGACATCGCCGGCCACCTGTACCGCCCAGAGGGCACCCCGCGCGGCGCGGTCGTCGTCGGACACCCCGGTACGGGTGTCAAGGAGCAGACGGCGGGCCTGTACGCACGCCATCTCGCCGACCAGGGCTTTCTCGCGCTCGCGTTCGACGCCGCCCACCAGGGCGAGAGCGGCGGCCTGCCGCGCGGTCTCGAGGACCCGTTCCAGCGCGTCGAGGACATCCGCGCGGCCGTGACGTTCCTCGACACCGACGAGGTCGGCGTGCTCGGCATCTGCGCCTCCGGCGGCTACGGCCTCGCCGCGGCCGGCACCGACCACCGCGTCAAGGCGGTCGCCGCGGTCAGCCTGGCCGACATCGCGCGCCAGTTCCGGTTCGGCGCCGACGGCACCCAGGACCCCTCCGTGCTGCGGGGACTGCTGGACCAGGGACAGCAGGGGAGCTTCCCGCTGTTCCCGGAGACGGGGGAACAGGCCCTCGCGGGCGGACCGCACGCCTACGAGGGCTGGGAGTACTACCGCACCCCACGAGGTGAGCACCCGCGCTCGGCGACGACGCTGACGTGGAGCAGCGTGGGACGGATCGCCGCGTTCGACGCGTTCCGCGCGGTCGACCTGATCGCGCCGCGGCCGCTGCTGCTCGTGGCCGGTCGCGACGCCGTCACGGCGTGGATGACCGTGGAGGCCTACCAGAAGGCCGGTGGCCCCAAGGAGATCCACTGGGTCGACGGCGCGAGCCACGTCGACCTGTACGACAAGCGCGTGCCCGAGGTGGCCGGCCGGGTCTCGGAGTTCTTCGGCCGCACGCTCACGGCGAGCTGAGCGGGGACCGGTGCGCGTTGTGGTCGATCACGAGATCGGCCCGCGCGGCCGGGTCGCACCGCGCCAGGTAGAGGCGCTGGCCTTCGACGTAGCGGCGGTTGCGCGGGTCGTCCGGGTCGGGCGGGCTGCCGTCGCGCTTCGCCATGCGCGCGACGGACACCGCGAACTCGACGTGCAGGAACACCGAGAAGTCCCAGCGCCCCACCAGTTCGTCGCGGTGCAGGAAGATGCCGTCGACCAGCAGCAGCGCGGACGGCGGGGCGACCTCGGCGGGCGCGTCCACGTACTCGTCGGTCGCCAGGTCGTGGCTCGCGCGCCGGAACGGCTCCCCGGCGGCGAACGGCACCAGCAGGTGCGAGACGAACCGCTCGTAGTCGTAGCTGTCCAGGAAGAAGCCCTCGGGGGACGCCTTGCCGCGTGCCCAGCGAATCGCGCGTGGGTGGTGGAAGTCGTCCACGGACGCGCGGACCACCTCACGCCCCCGTGCCCGCAGCACCCGCGTCAGGTCGTCGCAGAACGTCGTCTTGCCCGCGCCGTCCACGCCGTCGACCGCCACCAGACCGCGGGCGGGGAGCAGGTCGGCCACCTCGTCGAGCGTCATGACGCCGACGATTTCACACATCGTGACCGCCGCAGGCCCTAACGGATGAGACCTGGGTCTCCCCGGCCTCAAGAACGCGTAAAGGCCGGACCCACCCCCGTAAGGACGTTGTCAGGCACCCCCTGATCAGGCATTTCGTGATGCACGCTTCCGGGCGTCATCAAGAAACCTTGTCGTTGAAGGGAGCGGCGTCATGGCCGACCTGGCCTACGCGTTGCTGCTGATCGGGAGTTTCGTCGTGCTGGGCCTGACGGTCCGCGGACTGGAGAAGTTGTGAGCACGGGACTCGTCGCGAACGCCGTCGCCGGTGTGATCGCGCTCGCGCTGATCGTCTACCTGTTCGTCGCACTCGTCAGGCCGGAGAAGTTCTGATGTCACCTCTCGCCGCCGGCCTCCTGCAGGTCGGCATCCTCGTCGCGGCCCTCTCGGTCGTGTACCGGCCCCTCGGCGACCACATGGCCCGCGTGTTCACCGCGAAGCGCCACTTAAGGGTCGAGCGCGTCATCTACCGGATCGGGCGGATCAACCCCGACTCCGAGCAGAAGTGGAGCACCTACGCCTACGGCGTGCTGGGCTTCTCGTTCGTCGGCATCGTGTTGCTTTACGTGATCCAGCGCGCGCAGTCGTTGCTGCCGTTCGACTTCGGCCGCGGGAACGTGCCCGAGGGCATGGCGTTCAACACCGCGATCAGCTTCGTGGCCAACACGAACTGGCAGTCGTACGTGCCCGAGGTCGTGATGGGCCACGCGGTTCAGATGATCGGCCTGACCGTGCAGAACTTCGTGTCGGCCGCGGTCGGCCTGGCCGTGGCGATCGCCCTGGTCCGCGGCTTCGTCCGGCACCAGACCGACCGGCTCGGCAACTTCTGGGTCGACCTCGTCCGCGGCGTCACGAGGATCCTGCTGCCCATCGCGTTCCTCGGTGCGATCGTGCTGATCGCGTTCGGTGTCACGATGTCGCTCAAGTCCGGTGTGGACGTCGACGGCCAGACCGTGGCGAACGCGCCCGTGGCCGGCCAGGAGGTCATCAAGGAGCTTGGCACCAACGGTGGCGGTGTCCTCAACGCAAACTCGGCCCACCCGTTCGAGAACCCGAACGAGTGGACCAACCTGATCGAGATCTTCCTGATCCTGGTGATCCCGGTCGCGCTCACCCGCACGTTCGGTCAGCTCGTCGGCGACAAGAAGCAGGGGTACGTCCTGCTGGGCGTCATGGGCGTCATCTGGACGGCGATGCTCGGCGTGATCTGGGCCGCCGAGGCGAACGGCATCAGGCCGTTGGAGGGAAAGGAGCTCCGGTTCGGCATCCCCGGCAGCGCGATCTTCGCCGACGCCACCACCGGTACGTCCACCGGCGCGGTGAACTCGCTGCACGACAGCTACACCGGACTCGGCGGCGGCGCGACGTTGCTGAACATGCTCTTCGGCGAGATGACGCCGGGCGGTGTCGGCACGGGTCTCTACAGCATCCTGGTGATGGCGATCATCGCGATGTTCCTCGCGGGCCTCATGGTCGGCCGCACCCCCGAGTACCTCGGCAAGAAGCTGGGGCGCAGGGAGGTCACGGCCGCGGCGGTCTCGATCCTCGCCATGCCGACCGTGCTGCTGATCGGCGCGGGGATCGCGGCGATCCTGCCGAGCACGCAGGCCGCGCTGAACAACCCGGGCGAGCACGGCCTGTCGGAGATCCTCTACGCCTACGCGTCGGCCTCCAACAACAACGGGTCCGCGTTCGCGGGGATCACGGTGACGAGCGACTGGTTCCAGTCGTCGCTGGGGCTGTGCATGCTGTTCGGCCGGTTCATCCCGATCATCGCGGTGCTGGCGCTCGCCGGATCCCTGGCGGCGCAGAAGAAGGTGCCGGTCACGGCGGGCACGCTGCCCACCACCGGCCCGCTGTTCGCGACGCTGCTCACCGGCTCGATCGTCCTGGTCGCCGCGCTCACGTTCGTACCCGCTCTCGCCCTCGGTCCCATCGCGGAGGCACTGCTGTGACCAGCACCTTGCAGAAACCGGCTGCCGCACAGGCGAAGGCGCAGGCCAAGCCGGGCATCGTCGCGGCGATCCCCGAGGCGCTGCGCAAGCTCCACCCGCGCCACCAGCTGCGCAGCCCCGTCATGTTCGTCGTCTGGGTCGGATCGCTGCTGGTCACCGTGTTCGCGGTGATCGAGCCGAGCGTGTTCACCGTCGCGGTGGCGCTGTGGCTGGGGTTCACCGTGCTGTTCGCGAACCTCGCCGAAGCCGTCGCGGAAGGCCGTGGCAAGGCGCAGGCGGACTCGCTGCGCAAGACCAAGAAGGACGCCGTCGCCCGGCTCGTCGACGGCGACGTCGTGCCCGGCACCGAGCTCAAGATCGGTGACCTCGTGGTCGTCGAGGCGGGCGAGGTGATCCCCGGTGACGGTGACGTCGTCGAGGGCATCGCGACCGTCGACGAGTCGGCGATCACCGGGGAGTCGGCGCCCGTCATCCGCGAGTCCGGCGGCGACCGGTGCGCTGTCACGGGTGGCACGACGGTGTTGTCCGACCGGATCGTCGTCCGGATCACGACCAGGCCCGGCGAGTCCTTCGTGGACCGCATGATCGCGCTGGTCGAGGGCGCGGAACGGCAGAAGACGCCGAACGAGATCGCGCTGACGATCCTGCTGTCGACGCTGACGATCATCTTCCTGCTCGCGGTCGTGGCGCTGCAGCCGTTCGCGATCTACTCCGGCGGCGAGCAGTCGGTGGTCGTGCTGACCGCGCTGCTGGTCTGCCTGATCCCCACGACGATCGGCGCGCTGCTGTCCGCGATCGGCATCGCCGGCATGGACCGGCTGGTGCAGCGCAACGTCCTCGCGACCTCCGGCAAGGCGGTCGAGGCCGCGGGCGACATCGACACGCTGCTGCTCGACAAGACCGGCACGATCACCTGGGGCAACCGGCGCGCGACCGAGTTCATCCCGGTCGGCCCGACGTCCGAGGAGGAACTGGTGGCCGCCGCGCGGCTCGCGAGCCTCGCCGACGACACCCCCGAGGGCCGCAGCATCCTGGAGCTCGCGGGTGGCAGGCCCGCCACCGAGCAGGAGAAGACCGGCGAGTTCGTGCCGTTCACCGCGCAGACCCGCATGTCCGGCATCGACCTCGGGGAGCGGGTGATCCGCAAGGGCGCCGCGTCCGCGTTCGAGCTGACCGACACGGCCCGCGAGGTCGTCGACGAGATCAGCGCGCAGGGCGGGACCCCGCTCGTCGTCGCCGAGAACGGCCGCGTGCTCGGGATCATCCGGCTCTCGGACGTCGTGAAGCCCGGCATGAAGGAACGCTTCGCCGAGCTGCGGTCCATGGGCATCCGGACGGTCATGGTCACGGGCGACAACCCGTTGACCGCCAAGGCGATCGCGGACGAGGCCGGGGTCGACGACTTCCTCGCCGAGGCCAAGCCCGAGGACAAGATGGCCCTGATCCGCAAGGAGCAGGAGGGCGGCCGCCTCGTCGCGATGACCGGGGACGGCACGAACGACGCGCCCGCGCTGGCCCAGGCGGACGTCGGCGTCGCGATGAACACCGGCACGTCGGCCGCGAAGGAGGCCGGCAACATGGTCGACCTCGACTCGGACCCGACGAAGCTCATCGAGATCGTGGAGATCGGCAAGCAGTTGCTGATCACCCGCGGTGCGCTGACGACGTTCTCGGTGGCCAACGACCTCGCGAAGTACTTCGCGATCCTGCCCGCGATGTTCGCGGCGATCTACCCGGCGCTCGGCCAGCTCAACATCATGCGCCTGGCCACGCCGCAGTCCGCGATCCTGTCGGCGGTGATCTTCAACGCCCTGGTGATCGTGGCGCTGATCCCGCTGGCCCTCAAGGGCGTGAAGTACCGGCCGTCCAGCGCCTCGGCGCTGTTGCGGCGCAACCTGCTGATCTACGGACTGGGCGGCGTCGTGACGCCGTTCGCCGGGATCTGGCTGATCGACCTGCTCGTGCGACTCGTCCCCGGGATCGGCTGAACCATGAACAACTTCCTCAAGCAGTCGTGGGCGGGTCTGCGGATCCTGCTCGCCCTCACGGTGCTCCTCGGCGTGCTCTACCCGCTGTCGGTGTGGGGCGTCTCGCGGATCCCCGGCCTGCACGCCAACGCCGAGGCCGTGGACACCACGCTGGTCGCGGTGCCGCGGGAGGGCGACCGGTACTTCGTGCCCCGCCCGTCCGCCGCCACGCTGCCCGCGTCCGGCGGCTCCAACAAGAGCGAGATCAACGAGGACTACACGAAGGTCGTCGCCGAGCGCCGGACGGCTGTGGCGCAACGCGAGGGCGTGCCCGAGAGCCAGGTCCCGCAGGACGCCGTGACGGCGTCCGCGTCCGGCCTCGACCCGCACATCAGCCCGGAGTACGCGGCGTTGCAGGTGCCCCGCGTGGCGCGCGCGTCCGGGCTGCCGGTGGAGAGGGTGCGCGAGCTGGTCGCCGCCGCGACCTCGGGCACCTTCACCACCACCGTCAACGTGACCGCGCTGAACCGTGCCCTCGACAGTGCCCGTTGACGGTCGCCGGGGTGAGCTGAGGATCTACCTCGGCGCCGCTCCCGGCGTCGGCAAGACCTTCGCCGTGCTCGGCGAGGCCCACCGGCGCCGGGAGCGCGGCACGGAGGTGGTCGTCGGACTCGTGGAGACCCACGGCCGGGACAAGACCGCCTCCCTGCTCGACGGCCTCGAAGTGGTGCCGCGCAGGGCGGTGCGGCACCGCGACCTCGAAGTGTCCGAAATGGACGTCGACGCGGTGCTCGCCCGCAGGCCCGAGGTCGTCGTGGTCGACGAGCTCGCGCACACCAACGCGCCGGGTTCGCGCAACGAGAAGCGCTGGCAGGACGTCGAGGAACTGCTGGAGGCGGGCATCGACGTCCTGTCGACCGTGAACGTGCAGCACCTGGAGTCGCTGAACGACGTCGTGGAGCGGATCACCGGGGTGCGGCAGCGGGAGACCGTGCCGGACGAGGTGGTCCGCCGCGCCGAGCAGGTCGAGCTGATCGACATCACGCCCGAGGCGTTGCGGCGGCGCCTGGCGCACGGCAACGTCTACCCCGCGCACCGGATAGACGCCGCGCTGGGCAACTACTTCCGGCTCGGCAACCTGACGGCGTTGCGCGAGCTCGCGTTGCTGTGGGTGGCGGACCAGGTGGACGTCGCGTTGCAGCGGTACCGCAGCGAGAAGGACATCACCGACACCTGGGAGACCAGGGAACGGGTCGTCGTCTCGATCACCGGCGGACCGGAGAGCGAGACGCTGATCCGCCGGGCGCGCCGGATCGCGACCCGGGCGGGCGCGGAACTCCTGGTGGTGCACGTGATGCGAGGGGACGGGCTGTCCGGCGTGACGCCCGAGCACGTCGCCCGGTCCCGCAAGATCACCGAGGACGTCGGCGCGACGTTCCACACGGTGGTCGGCGACGACGTGCCGACGGCGTTGCTGGAGTTCGCCCGCGGGGTCAACGCGACCCAGCTCGTGCTCGGCACCTCGCGCCGGTCCCGCGTGGCACGGGCGTTCGACGAGGGCATCGGCGCGGCCGTCGTGCAGGAGTCCGGCGCGATCGACGTGCACATGGTCACGCACGACGAGTCGCGGCGCGGTCTGCGGTGGAAGATCGGCGTGGACCCGCTGTCGTGGAAACGGCGTGCGGCCGGCTGGGCCCTGTCGCTGCTGCTGCCCGCCGCCGTCACGGCGCTGGGCATGCTGTGGCGCGACGAGCTGGACTTCTCGACCGACCTGGTGGCGTTCCTGCTGGTCACGTGCGTGGTGGCGATCGCGGGCGGGCTGGGACCGGCGTTGTTCTGCGCGGTTCTGGGCGCCGGGATGCTCAACTACTTCTTCACCGAGCCCTACTACAGCCTCGCCGTGCAGACGCCGGAGAACGTGATCACGCTGGTGGCCATGGTGGTCGTCGCGACCGTGGTGGCGTTGACCGTCGACCGGGCCGCGCGGCTGGCGGAGCAGGGCGCGCGGGCGCGGACCGAAGCCGCGTTGCTCGCCTCCTACTCGCGGACCGTGCTCACGTCGCCCTATCCGCTCACGCGCCTGCTGGAGAAGATCCGGGAGAACTTCGGGCTGGAGTCAGTCGAGCTGGTCGAGCGCCAGGACGGGGCGTGGACGTGCGCCGAGCACGCGGGACGGGACTCCGGTCCGGTGACCGAGGTGACGGTCACCGGCGACGTGCGGCTGAGGCTGAGCGGGCGCGTGCTGCCCGCGAGCGACCAGCGCGTGCTGGAAGCGGCGGCGGGACAGGCGTTCGTCGCACTGCGCCAGCAGCGCATGGCCGCGGATGCCCTGAAGGCGCAACGCAAAGCGGAGACGTCGGAGCTGCGCACGGCGTTGCTCTCGGCGGTGGGACACGACCTGCGCACCCCGCTGACGTCGATCAAGGCGGCGATCGGGAGCCTGCGGGACGACTCGCTGCCACTGTCCGAAGAGGACGTCTCGGAGTTGATGGCGACCGTGGAGGAGTCGGCGGACCGGCTGACCGGCCTGGTGGACAACCTGCTGGACTCGTCGCGGCTCGCCACCGGGTCGGTCGAGCCGGTGCTGCGGCCGGTCGGGTACTACGAGGTCGTCGCGCGGGCGCTCACCGGGGTCGGGGGAGAGGTGTCGGTGGTGGTGGCCGAGGACCTGCCGCCCGTGCTCGCCGACCTGGGGCTGCTGGAGCGCGTGATCGCGAACGTGGTCGACAACGCCGTGCGCCACGGGAGCCCGTCACCGGTCGTGATCCGCGCCAGCCGCCACGGCTCGTCCGTCGAACTGCGGATCGTGGACCACGGGCCCGGTCTGCCGAAGAAGGCGGCGCACAAGGTGTTCGCGCCGTTCCAGCGGCTCGGCGACCGCACGGGTCCGGGCATCGGCCTGGGGCTGAGCGTCGCGAAGGGCTTCATCGCCGCCATGGGCGGCGAGATCAGCGCCGAGGACACACCGGGAGGCGGGCTGACCGTGGTCATCTCGCTGCCCGCCTACGAGGAGAGCACATGACCTCCGTACTGGTGGTTGACGACGAACCGCAGATCGTGCGTGCGCTGAGGATCAACCTCAGCGCACGGGGCTACGACGTGATGACGGCCTATGACGGCAAATCCGCGCTGGGCGTGGCCGTCGAGGGCAAACCCGACGTGGTCGTGCTCGACCTCGGCCTGCCCGACATCGACGGCGTGGACGTGATCGCCGGCCTGCGCGGCTGGTCCACGATCCCGATCATCGTGCTGTCGGCGCGCACCGACTCGTCGGCCAAGGTCGAGGCCCTGGACGCGGGCGCGGACGACTACGTCACCAAGCCGTTCGGCATGGACGAACTGCTGGCCAGGCTGCGCGCGGCCGTGCGCCGCAACGTCGCGCGCGAGGCGGGCGACCCGGTGGTCGAGACGGCGTCGTTCGTGGTCGACCTGGCGGCGAAGAAGGTGCGGCGCGACGGCCACGAGGTGCACCTGACGCCGACCGAGTGGGGCCTGGTCGAGATCCTCGCGCGCAACCCGGGCCGGCTCGTGTCGCAGAAGCAGCTGCTGCAGGAGGTGTGGGGGCCGATGCACGTGAACGAGTCGCAGTACCTGCGCGTCTACTTCGCCCAGCTGCGCCGCAAGCTGGAGGACGACCCCGCGCACCCGCGGCACCTGATCACCGAGCCGGGCATGGGGTACCGCTTCGAGGTGTGACCGACGCCGGGGAACGCGAACTCCTCGCCGGGATCGCGCAGGCAGCGGCCGGGAACCCGCAGTGGTCCCGCCGACCGGGGTGCGCTGTGCTGTGGCCCCCGCCACCCCGTCCGTCAGAATCCCGTCAAGGTCACCGCCGCGCGTGTCAGGGTCTCGTCCGGGGCCTGTCCAGCACACACCCGCCGGGCGTGTGCTGAACGCATGACACTCGCGGAGTTGTTGCCCAGCATCGGATGTTCCACCGAACCGGTGCTGGAAGAGGGTCTCTGGCCGGACGGCACCCGCCTCGCCGGACAGGACCTGGTCCTCGGTGGAGTCCCCGCCACGGAACTGGCTGCCCGCTTCGGCACCCCGTGCCAGGTCCTGGACGAGCGGACGGTCCGCGCCAGGGCGCAGGCCTTCCGCGCGGCACTTCCCGGCGCGGAGGTGGTGTTCGCGGGCAAGTCGTTGCCCTGCCCCGAGGTCTACCGGTGGATGGCGCAGGAGGGCCTGTCCCTCGACGTCTCGTCGGCCGGGGAACTCGCGCTGGCCAGGGCCGCGGGCTTCCCGGCGGAGCGGATCATCCTGCACGGGAACGTGAAAACGGCAGAGGACCTCAAGGCCGCGCTGGAGCACGGCGTCTCCCGGATCGTCGTCGACTCGCTCGACGAGATCGCCCAGCTCGGCGCACTGGCCACGCGCGGCCAGCAGGTCATGATCCGCGTGACGCCCGGCGTCGACGCCCACACGCACGCCAAGATCGCGACCGGGGTCGAGGACCAGAAGTTCGGCTTCTCGCTGGCCTCCGGCGCCGCGCTCGAAGCGGTCCTGCGCGTCGTCGACCAGCCGTCGCTCGAGCTCGTGGGCCTGCACTGCCACATCGGGTCGCAGGTCCGGCACGTCGCGAGCTACGAGGAGGCGGTGCGGCGCATGGTCGGCCTGATCGCCTCCTGCGGCACCAGGATCGGGCAGCTCGACCTCGGCGGTGGCTTCCAGGCCCCCTACCTCGCCGGGGACACGGCCTTCGACCTCGCCGGGTTCGCGCACCGCGTCACCGGCACGCTGAACTACGAGTGCGGTGTCCACCGCGTGCCGCCGCCGCGGCTGCTCGTCGAGCCCGGGCGGTCGATCGTCGCGAACGCCGGCGTCACGCTGTACCGGGTGTGCGCGGTCAAGCACGGCCTCACGCGCACGTTCGTCGCCGTCGACGGTGGCATGAGCGACAACCCGCGGCCCGCCCTGTACGGCGCCAAGTACTCCGTTCGGTTGGTCGGCCGGGGCGGGAAACCGAAGCCGGTGACGGTGGTCGGAAGGCATTGTGAGGCAGGCGATGTGCTGGCTGAAGACGTGTTGCTGCCACACGACGTGCACGCGGGGGACCTGCTCGCCGTGCCCGTGACGGGCGCCTACCACCACGCCCTGGCCTCGAACTACAACCAGGTGTGCCGGCCGCCCGTCGTGGCCGTGAAGGACGGGGTGGCACGGCCGGTCGTGCGCCGGGAGACCGAGGAGGACCTGCTGCGCCGGTACGTTTGATCAAACACCTGCCGAGTCGAACGTGTGTTCCTTAAAGTGGCGCGATGCACTCGTACGCCTACGTGGCGGACTCGCGGCTCGACGAGACGCGGCGCGCCCTGGGACTCCAGACCTCCGGCGGCAGGGCGCCGAACCCGCGCTTCTTCACCGGGTTCCTCGGCGACTCGCAGCAGGCCGCCACGGCGTTGCTCGCCATCGCGAAGATCGCGGGCACCCGGTACTTCCAGCCCACCGGTGAACGCCTCCGCGACCCGGTCGTCACCTGCAACGGCGACCGGTTGCGCTTCGAGTCGTTCTCGGGCTGCTGCGGCGTTTACGCGCGGCTGGACGTGCTGGGGGACGCGCTCGACGGCGAGGTGCACGACCGCGGCACCACGAACGTCGACGTCAACGAACCGCTGCGGCGCGCGCTCGCCCGCGTCACCAAGGGCGATCCGTTGCACCTCACGGTCGGGCCCGACCAGGTCGAGGTCGGTACGCTCGACGGTGCCGTCGTCGAGAAGAAGGTCCCGCTGCCCCCGCGCTGGTTGCGCGGGTTCGCCGAGACCCAGGTCCTCACCTCGCAGTTCGACCTCAGGGCCGAACTGTCGCCGATGGACGCCCAGCGGTTCCTCAAGACGCTGCCCAAGGGCCGTGCGGCGGTGTGGGCGGTGCCGGCCGGGAAGTCGTTGCGGCTCAGTGGAACGGCCTCCGCGAACGCCGTGTGCCTCGCCGGCCCGAACCGCCTCGAGACGCTGCTCCCGTTGCTGCGCTTCGCGAAGGCCGTCCGCCTCTACGGCCCGCCCACCGACGGCAAACCCGTCGCGAGCGGCTGGGAGGTCGACCTCGGCTCGCAGCGCCTGACGCTCGTCCTCTCACCCGAGGTGACGCGCGGCCTGTCCGGTGAGGGCGCCGTCCTCGACGGACTCGCGGCCGGGGACGCCGACACCGACGCCGAACTCGTCGGCGCGCTGCTCGACTTCGAGCCCCGCGTGGACGTCGCCGACCTGGTCGACCGCTCCGGCCTCACCACCGCCAGGGTCAAGGACGCCCTGGCGCAGCTCGGCACGGCGGGACGGGTGGGCTACGACCTCGCCGAAGCCTCGTACTTCCACCGCGAACTGCCCTACGGCGGCATCGACGTCGAGGCCATGAACCCCCGGCTGCGCAACGCGAAGGCGCTCGTCGCGCAGAACGCGGTGAGCTGGGACGGCGACACCGCCGTGGTCGGTTCCTACCGCGTGAACGGCGAGGCCTGCACCTGCCAGTGGTGGGCCGAGTACCGCGGTGGCCGCGGCAAGTGCAAGCACGTGCTGGCGGCGGACATGGTCAGGGGCAGGGCGTGAGCTTCGAGGAGATCCAGGCGCTGATCGAGGCCGACGACTGCGCCCCGCTCGGCGCAGCGCTGAGGGCGCTCACTCCCGAGCAGCGGAAGGTTCTGGCCAAGGACCTGATCGCGTACGAGAAGGCGCACCGGGCAGGGGACGATCCCTGGCACCACGGGTCGACGCTCGCCATCGCGGGTGCCGGCCTGCTGCCCAACGCGTCCGCGCTCACTCCGTGGCTCGTCCGCTACCGGACCTCGGCGTTCTACGCCACCGACGAGATCGGTGTGCTGATCGGCGTGCTGCGGAGCCGGGACCTCCCGTGGCTGCCCGATCTCGTCACGAGACTTGCCGCGAAGATGCCGTCACGGGAGCGTTGGCGCCGCGACCTGCTGCAGGTGGTGCTGGAGTTCTGCGGGGACGCCCCTCCGGACTCCGACGGGTTCCTGTTGCACTTCCTGGACTTCCGCGACCAGGCCAGGTGGAGGCCCGCGTTCGACGCGCTGATCCCGCGGATGCTGGACGCGGTCGGTTCCGGGGCGATCCTCGCCGGCAGTCCTCCCTGGCAGTCGTTCCTGCGGGACCGTGCCGAGCGCGAGGTGCTGCTCGACGGTTGCCTCGCCCGCCTCCAGCAGGGTGGTGCGGCGAAGGAGATGGAAGGTTTCCTCGCGCTGCACGACGTCCTCCAGGTGACGGTGGACGAGGCGGTCGAGCACGCGCGGGACTACGTGGCGATGCTGCCGGACTCGCGGTCGACCGTCGCGAACCTCGCGCAGCACCAGCTGAAGCGCTGTGACGACACCGGAAGGCTCGACTTCGAGCTGCTGTGCGACGCGAGCCGGTGGGTGTTCGGCCGCACCGAGAAGAAGCTCGTCCGCTCCCAGCTCACGTGGCTCGGCAAGCACGCCGGGGCCCGTCCCGACGAGGTGGTGCTGACCGTCGCGGAGCTGTTCGCGCACGAGTCGGACGACCTGCGCGGCCAAGCGGTCAAGCTGATCGTGAAGCACCTCGGGGACGTCGGCGAGGCGACCAGGGCCGAGATCCGCGCGCTGGCCGAACGGCTTCCGGGTGACCTCGCCCGCCAGCTGGGAGGCACCGCGGTCCAGGACGAGGCCGTGGAACTGGCTGCGTTCGCACCCGCCCCGTTCCCCGAGCCGATCGCGACGCTCGACGAACTGACCGCCGAGCTGATGGGGTCGTTCGCGCGCAGCTCCGGCCACCTCGTGCCGTCCACCGCGGAACGGATCGTCGAGGCTCTCGTCCGGTTCGCCTGGCGGGACCGTGATGCGCTCTCCAAGGCGATCCAGCCGCTCTACGACAAGCACCCGTGGTTCGAGTACCGCGAGCAACACCCCGACGACGACCACGACCCGCGGTCGGAGTTCATCAACGTGATCATCGCCGCGCGTCGCAAGCCGAAGCCTCTGCGGCAGCAGGTGAGTTCGGAGCTGGACTTCGCCCGCAACCGGAAGGCGGAACACCCCCAGCCGGTGCCGGCGGACGACCTCGCGAAGCGGCTGTACGAGATCGCCCAGGGGCTCGTGCACCTGCCGAAGCCGGCACTGGTCTCCACGCCCACCGAGATGTCCGGTCTGCTCGAGCCCGCCACCCTCGTCGAACGGTTGTCCCGCGCCAAGACCGAGGGCTGGGAACCGTGGCGGCGGGACCTGCGGCAGGCCGTCGCGCGCCTGCCCCGCGACACCGATCCCGCCCTGTTCTCGGCTCTCCCGAGCGAGGCGGCGGTGAAGGTCCGCGAGTGGCTCGCGGCCAGGACCGAGCCCGAGATCAGCATCACCGAGCGGACCTACACCTACGACTACAGCTGGCAGTCACCACCGCCCACCGACACCGGCCTGTACGCCGTGGTCGTCCCCGGCCTGGAGGAGCCGGAACTGAGCCTGCGCCACCACGACGAGTGGGGTCTGCAGCTCGAGTGGTGGCCGTCGCTGCTGCCGGCCCAACGCGAGATCACCGCCGCTCACCTGATCCCGCACTTCCGTGCGCGCACGGCGTCGAAGGGCAGCGACGGCCCGCTGTTGCCGATGCTCGCGGAGGCGCACGGCCCGGCGGGTCCCGCCCTGCACCTCGCCCTCGTCCTCGGGCTCGGCGCCGAGCTGACCGTCAACCGGGCGTACGCGGTCGACGCGATGCTGGTCCTCGCCGCACGCGGCCAGCTCGACGGCAGCACGCTCGGCGATCTCGTGGGACGGGTGCTCGACCAGGGCGACGTCTCGCTGAACCGGGTCGTGCCCGGCGTGCGCGACGCGGCGCGTTCCGGTGCGGCGCAGCAGGTCTGGGAGGCGCTGACGGTCCTGTTGCCGCGCCTGTGGTCCCACAACAGGGCTTCCGAGGTCGTCGAGCTCGCCGTCGAACTGGCCCAGCTGCTCCAGCCAGGCGGGGACGTGGAGGGGCTCGCCGAAGTGGCCGCCCGCAAGGGTTCCAGCAAGACCGTGGTGCAGGCGAAGAGGCTGGCGAGCGCGCTCGGGAGCACGGCATGAGCTTCGACCGCATCCGGGCGCTGATCGAGTCCCGTCAGGTGCTCGCGCTCGGCGAGGTGCTCAAGAGCCTCACGCCGGAGGAACGCGCCGAACGCGCGAAGGACCTGGTGGCGTACGAGAAGCAGCTCCGCGCGGCAAGCCGGAACTGGGAGCACCCCACCGCGATGGCGATCACCGGCGCCGGGCTGCTGCCCGGTGCCGCCACGCTCACGCCGTGGCTCGTCCGGTACCGCATCTGGTACCACCGCCTGTTCCCGGACGACGGCATCGGCGTGCTGCTGGACGTGCTGCGCCACCGCGACGTCCCCTGGAAGGCGGACCTCGTCACGAGGCTCGCGTCCAGGATGCCGACACGGGACCTCGACCGGCACGACCTGTACAGCGTGATCATGGAGCTCTGCGGGGAGAACCCGCCGGACTCCGACGGTTTCCTGCTGCACCTGCTGGCGTTCGACGGGCACGAGCGGTGGCGTCCGGGGTTCGACGTGCTGCTTCCGCGCCTGCTGGAAGTTCCGGGCGCCGGCGTGCACTTCGACAGGTCGGTGCGGGAGTTCCTGTGCTCCCGGACGGACCGGCGGGTGCTCCTCGACGGCTGCCTGGCGCGCCTGCAGCAGGGCGGTGTGCAGGCGGACGTGAAGGGGATCCTGGACCTGCACGCGGCCATCAGGGTCACGCCCGAGGAGACCACCGAGCACGCCCGGGACTACCTCGCGATGCTGCCGGACTCGCGATCGACCGTGGCGGCACTCGCCCAGGAGCGGCTGAAGTCCGTGGACGAGGCGGGAGAACTCGACTTCGACCTGGTCGCGGAGGCGAGCCGGTCGGTGTTCGGCCGCACGGAGAAGAAGCTCATCCGCGCGCAGCTGGCGTGGGTCGCCCGGCACGCGCAGGAGAAGCCGGACGAGGTGGTGCTGACCGTCGCGGAGCTGTTCGCGCACGAGTCGGACGACCTGCGCGGCCAGGCCGTCGACCTGGTCTCCGGGCTCCAGACGAAGATCCGCGCGGACACCAGGTCCGAGCTGCGGGCGCTGGCCGAGCAGCTCCCGGCCGACCTCGCCGCCCGGTTCGGCGTCGAGACCGCCGCCGGGGAGACCCCGGAACTCGCGGGTTTCACGCCCAGTCCGTGGCCGGACCCGATCGCCACGCTCGACGAGCTGACCGCCGAGGTGGGCGGCCTGCTCACCCGCACCGCGAGCCACATCGAGCCCGTGGCCGCGGAACGGGTCCTCGAAGCCCTGGTCCGGTTCGCCTGGCAGGACAGGGAAGCGCTCGTGCGAGCGTTCGCGCCCCTGCGGGAGAAGAACCCGTGGATCCGCACCCGTGTGGACGCCGAGGCCTTCCTCGAACGCTCCTGGCCCAACTGCCGCTCGGTGTTCACCACGGTCGTGACCGCCGCGGCCGACGTCGTGCAGCCGACCGGCCACCCGGAACCGGTGGTGGACGCCGAGAACCTGGGCAGGGACGAACCGGGGTGTCCCGGCCAGCGGCTCGCCGGCCGGTTGCGCGAGATCGCCAGGGACCTGCTGAGGGCACCGCGCCCGGCCCTGGTGTCGACGCCCACCGAGACGTCCGGCCTGCTCGACGCCGCGACGCTGCTCGAACGGCTCGCGAAGGCCGAGGCGGGGGACTGGGAACCGGGCCCGCGTGACCTCAGGCAGGCCTACCACCGCCTGCCGCGCGACACCCGGCCGGAGGAGTTCTCCTCGCTCACGAGCAAGGCCGGGCAGGTGCTGCGCGCGTGGCTGGCGGACGTCACCGAGCCGGTGGTGGAGCTGGTCGAACGCCGGCGCACCGACCCGTACGTCCTGCCGCGCAGGGAAGAGGTCCGGCTGCTGGTCACGGTCGAACCGGGTCTTCCCGAGCCGGAGGAGGAGTGGTTCGGCCACAGCGACTGGGAGTCGTTGCTGGACTGGTGGCCGCTCGTCCTGCCCGCCCGGCGGGAGGTCGTCGCCGCGCACCTCGTCCCGCACCTCGCCCACCGGCGCGGGTCGTCGGGCAACGACGGCGCGATGCTGCCGGGCATCGCGCGGGCCCACGGTCCGATCGGTGTCGCCACCACCCTGGCGCTCGCGTACGGCCTCGGCACCGAATCGGTCGTCGGCCGCGCCCAGGCCGTCGACGCGGTGCTGGTCCTCGCCGCCCGCGGGCAGTTCGACGGCAGGGCACTGGGCGAGGTCATCGGCCGGCTGCTGGAGCACGGCGGACTGGCGCCGAACCGGATCGTGCCGTGCCTGCGCGACATCGCCCGGTCCGGTGCGGCGGCCCAGGTCTGGGGCGTCGTGGCGGCCGCGCTGCCGAAGGCGTGGTCGCACAACAGGGTCGCGGACCTGGTCGAGCTCGCCGTCGAACTGGCCCAGCAGCTCCGGCCGGGCGGCACCGTGGAGGGACTCGGGGAGGTGGCCGCCCGCAAGGGTGCGAGCAAGGCGGTGGTGCAGGCGAAGCGGCTCCTGTCCGCGCTCAGCTAGCGAAGACCGGGTAGTGGTCGGACAGGTCGTTGTAGGTGTACTTGCGCCCCCACGACCAGATCGACCACTCCGGACTCTTCACGCGCCGCGTCTCGTTGCGCAGCAACGGTCCCTGGACCGTCAGCACGTAGTCGAGCTGCTCCGACGCGTACTGCGGCCCGTACTGGTCGCGGCAGACGCTGTTGTCCGCGCAGTCCCACGAGAACGGGTGCCCGCCGATCTCCGGCGTCCGCGCGCCGAGATCGGTGATCATCTGCTGGAACTCGGCGCTCGCCCCGATCACGTTCATGTCGCCGGCCACGTAGACGGGCTCGTGGGCCGGGATGTTCCGCGCGGTCAGGAACGCCCTGATCTCCGCGCGCTGCCGGGCCCGGTAGCCGCCGGGCGCGCTCGTGCACGTCGAGTCCTCGGCCTGCATGTGCGTGCCGACCACGTGCAACGGCCCGGTCGGCGCGTCGATCCGCACGTATGCGAACCCCTTGTTGGAGAACCAGTCCGCGCCGCAGCCGTCCCGGTAGACGTGCTGGACGCGCGTGGTGATCGGCCACCGGCTCAGCACCGCGACACCGCCGTCCTCCGGCGTCGAGTCGCTGTAGCGCCCGCTCGTCACGTCCCAGCCGGCCTTGCTGCGACCGAGCACCGGCGTCTGGTGCGGGTAGGTGTCGCGCAGGTTCGCGAGCAGCCGGTCGGAGGCGGTGTTGTCGAACGCCTCCTGCAGCACCACGACGTCCTGGCCGTTCAGCACCCCGGTGCTGTCGACCAGGTCGGCGCGGGCGACCTGACCCCAGTTCGGGTACAGGTTCCGCGACAGCATGAACACGTTGTAGGTGGCGATCTTCGGCGCGGCGGGGGCCGCGACGGCGACGGGCGCTGCCGAGATCGTCAGGGCCACGGCGGCGGCGAGCGTGATCAGGCGCATGAGGCCCGATGCTGGCGGACGTGAATGTCTTTCACAACCGTCTTACCGGTACCCGATGGTGTCGTATCGATCAAGACTCAGCGCAGCCGGTCGAGGTCCGCGCCGGACTTGTCGACCAGCGCCCGCATCGCCTCGTAGGCCGCCTCGGGGTCGCGGGCCTTGATGGCGTCCAGCACTTCGCGGTGCGACGGCACCGGGTCGTCGTCCACGGTCCCGTGCACCAGCTTGTCCCGCTCCGCCAGACCGATCGCGATGATCCGCTCGACCTGGGTCAGGAACGTGTTGTGCGTGGCGGCCATCAGCAGCCGGTGGAAGTCGAGGTCGGCGCGGACGGTCGCCGCGAGGTCACGGGCGGCGTCCATGCGGTCCAGAGCGGCCGAAAGCGCCTCGATGTCGGCGTCGGAGGCGCGCTCGGCGGCCAGGCGGGCGGCGGCGGGTTCGACGATCACGCGCATCTCGGTCAGTTCGCCGAACAGGCCCTGGTCCGGGCCTGCCTGGGTCTGCCAGCGCATCACGTCGGTGTCGAGCAGGTTCCACGACGAGCGCGGCTGGACGAACGTGCCGCGCTTCTGGCGCGCGTCGATCATGCCCTTGGCCGACAGCACCTTCAGGGCCTCGCGCAGCGCCGTCAGCGAGACGTCGAGCTCCTCGCGCAGCGCGGGCAGGTCGAGCGTGTCGCCCTCGCCGATCTCGCCGGCCAGGATCCGGCCCGCCAGCGCCTCGACGGTCTGGCCGTGCACGCCGCGCAGCCGCTTCTCGTTCATAGGGTCAGAGCATACGGCACATCATAAATTATGAATTATTCTTGACATGATCATGACGTGGGCGCAACCTAAACCGCCATGGACAGGCGTCACTTCCTCCGCGTCACCGCCGCCGCGGGTGCCGGGCTGCTGGTCAGCGGCACGGCTTCCTGCGCCACCTCGGCGTCCTCCGGCCCGGTCGCCCAGACCGCGGGCACGGCCACGATCCAGTCGAACCTGTCGGCGCCCGCGGCGAAGGCGGCGATCGACGCACTGGTGAAGGCGTTCAACGACAAGAAGGGCGCGCAGGCCTCGGTCAACACCGTGGCCTCCGAGACCTTCCGCACCCAGCTGCCGAGCTACCTCACCTCGGCGAACCCGCCCGACCTCTTCACCTGGTACCCCGGTGCGCTGCTCAAGGGGTACGAGGAGAAGGGGCTGCTGCTCGACATCAGCGACGTCTGGCAGACGATGGGCGACTACCCCCAGTCGTTCAAGACGTTGAGCGGCAGGGTGTTCGTGCCGACGACTTACTACTGGTGGGGCTTCTTCTACCGCAAGTCCCACTTCGCGAAGTGGGGCGTCACCCCGCCGAAGACGTGGACCGAGTTCGTCGACCTCTGCGAGGCGTTGCAGGGCAAGGGCGTCATCCCGCTCGGCATGGGCGCGGGCTCGGACTCGCCGTGGACGGCCGCCGCCTGGTTCGACTACTTCAACATCCGCGTCAACGGCGCGCCGTTCCACCGCGAACTGCTGGCCGGCAGGAAGAGGTTCGACGACCCGAAGGTCAAGGCGATCTTCACGCCGTGGCGCGAGGTGCTGCCGTACACCGACCCCAACGGCACCGCGATCGGCTTCCAGGAGGCCACGACCGCGATGGTGCAGGGCCGCACGGGCATGCTGCTCACCGGCGCGTTCTTCGCCGACGCGGCGCCGAAGGACGCGATCGACGACATCGACTTCTTCCGGTTCCCGATCATCGACCCGAACGTTCCACTGGCCGAGGAGGGCCCGACCGACGGGTTCTTCGCGAGCGCCAAGTCACCGCACGTGAAGGAGCTCAAGGAGTTCCTGACCTACGCGGCGACCGCCGAGGGGCAGGAGGTCTACATCAAGGCCTCGTCCGGCACGGTCCTGCCGACGCACCCCGGCGCGAAGGACTCCGGCACACCGCTGGTCCAAAAGGGACGCGCACACCTCAAGGAGGCCGCGGAGATCACCCAGTTCTTCAACCGCGACTCCAGCGACGCGTTGCAGCCCACCGCCGACGCCGCGCTGATCAGGTTCCTCCAGCAGCCCGACCGGCTGGACGCGATCCTCGCGGACTGGCAGAAGGCCGCGCAGCAGGTGTGGTCGAGCTGACATGACCAGGAGCTCCACCAGGGTCCCTCCGATCCTGCTGCTGTTCGTGCTCGTCCCGCTGGCGGTGGAGGGCTTCTGGGTCTTCTGGCCCGCTCTGCAGGGTTTCTGGCTCGCGCTGACGAACTGGGACGGTGTCTCGCCGCCCCGGTTCGTCGGGCTCGGCAACTACGCCAGGATGCTCGACGACCCGGTCTTCCACACCGCCGCCACGAACACCGCGATCTGGCTCGTGCTCTTCGGCGGGCTGTCCGCGGTGGGCGGCCTCGGCCTGGCCGTGCTGCTGCAGAAGGAACGACGTGGCGTCGGCGTCTACCGCGCCGCGCTGTTCGTGCCCGTCGTGTTCTCGCTGGTCGCCACCTCGCTGATCTGGCAGGTGCTCTACCAGCCGGGCGGGATCTTCGACAGCAGCCCGCTGGCCGACCCGGACACCGCGATCTACGCGGTGCTGGTGCCGGCGCTGTGGCGGCAGGTCGGGTACGTGATGGTGCTCTACCTGGCCGGGCTGAAGGGCATCGACCCCGGTCTGTACGAAGCGGCCACTTTGGACGGTGCCACCGCCTGGGAGAGGTTCCGGCACATCACCTGGCCGCAGCTCGGCTCGGTCAACTCGGTGGTGCTGTCGGTGATCGTGATCGACTCGCTGCGGTCGTTCGACGTGGTGTGGTCGATGACGCGCGGCGGGCCCTACCACTCGTCCGAGCTGCTCAGCACGTACATGTACTCGACCGCCTTCCAGTCGCTGAAGCTCGGCTACGCCTCGGCGCTGGCCGTCGTCATCTTCGTGCTGGCGTTCGGCGTGATCGTGACCTACCTCGTCCGCGCGTTCCGGGAGAACTGAGATGTCCAGCCGCACTTCTGGCCGCGTCTTCCACGCCGTGGCGGGCACGATCTCCGTGCTCTGGCTGCTGCCGATCGCGGCCGTGCTCGTCACCGCGGTGCGCGGCTTCGACGACATCGCCGCCAACGGGCTCGCGTCGTTCCCGCGGTCGTTCACCCTCGCCGGGTTCGCCGACGCGTGGACCAACGGCGGCTCGGGCGCGATGTGGAACAGCGTGCTGGTCACCGTGCCGACGGTGTTCCTCTCGCTCGCGCTGAGCTCGGCGGCCGCCTACGCGTTGAGCCGCTTCGCGATCCCGGGCCGGCGCACGATCATCCTGCTGATGCTCGCGGGCAACCTGTTGCCCCCGCAGGTCCTGCTCGTGCCGGTGTCGAAGCTGACCGAGCTGCTCGGCATCTACGACACGCTGTTCGCGCTGGTCGTCGTCCAGGTCGGCTTCGGGCTGGGCTTCTACACGTTCGTGCTGCAGGGTTTCATGCGCGCGATGCCGAACGAGGTGCAGGAGGCCGCCACCATCGACGGTGCCGGGCCCGTGCAGATCTTCTGGCGGATCGTGCTGCCGATGACGAGGCCCGCCCTGGCGGCGCTTGCGGCCCTGGCGTTCACCTGGATCTTCAACGACCTGCTGTGGGCGATCACCGTGCTGCGGTCTTCCTCGGTCATGCCGGTGACCCCGGCGCTGCTGGCGTTGCAGGGCCAGTACGTGTCGAACTGGAACGTGATCGCGGCGGGGTCGGTGATCGCGGCGATCCCGACCGTGGCGGTGTTCCTGCGGTTCCAGCGGCACTTCATCTCCGGACTCGCGGTGGGAGCGGTGAAATGAACCGGTGGACGCTGCGGATGGCCACGACCTCGTACACGGTGGCCGTCGAACCGGGCGGCCGCTGGGCCGAGCTCGTGGCCTGGGGCCCGCACGGCGTCGAGCAGGGCCCGTCCGCCTACGCGAACCTCGGCGACATCCACTTCATCACCGAGGCCGACGCGGCCCCCGTCGAGTACGCGCCGCGCGGCCGGCGCCCGTTCACGGGCGCCGACCTGGAGGTGGACGGCGACTCGTGGCCCACCTTCGAGGGAGCCTCGGAGGTAGATGGCGTGCTGAGGCTGGCGTTCGCGGACGAGGTCGCGGGTCTGCGGACCGTCCTGTGCTACCGCCCCGAGCCGGGCGTCGACGTGCTGGCCCGCTGGGTCGAGGTGACGAACACGCGAGGCGAACCGGTCCGGCTCACCAGGATCGGCTCGGCCGGCGTGTGCCTGCCGGTGCGGCGGCCGACGCTGTCGTTCCTGCACGGGGAGTGGTCGCGCGAGTTCCAGCTGGACCACGTGACCCTCCCGGCGGGCGGGTTCCGCATCGGCAGTTCCTACGGCGTTCCCGGGCACAACTACGCGCCCTGGCTGTCCGTGGACGACACGTGGGGCGTGTCCCTGGCGTGGAGCGGTTCCTGGGAGATCACGGCCGAGGTGGAACCGTCCGGCCTCACCCGCGTGCGCGCCGGGATGCTCGGCCCGGTCGACGTGGCACCGGGGGAGACCTTCACGACGCCTGAACTGGCGCTCGCCTGCTCGGACGACCTGCCCCGCGTCTGGCACGCCTACGACCGCTCGCGTTCCCGGCTGACCCGCAAGCCGGTGCTCTACAACTCCTGGGAGGCCACGGGCTTCGAGGTCGACCTGGACGAGCAGCGCGATCTCGCCCGCATCGCCGCCGACCTGGGCGCCGAGCTGTTCGTGGTGGACGACGGCTGGTTCACCGGCCGCCACGACGACACAGGCGGCCTCGGCGACTGGCACCCGGAATCACCGGACTTCGGCGCGTTCATCGAGGACGTGCGCGCGATGGGCCTCGAGTTCGGCCTGTGGGTCGAGCCCGAGGCCGTCAGCCCGAAGTCGCAGCTCTACGCCGACCACCCCGACTGGGTGTACCGGCTTCCCGGCCGCGAGCCCACGCTGATCCGCAACCAGATGCTGCTGAACCTGGGTCTGCCGGAGGTGTACGAGTTCGTGGTCTCCACTTTGGACAGGTTGCTGACCGAGTTCCGCATCGACTACCTGAAGTGGGACATGAACCGCCCCGCCACCGAACGCGCCCCTGAGTTGGACGGCGCGCACGTCCGCAACTACTGGCGCGTGCTCGACCACCTGCGCTCGAAGCACCCGCACGTGCTGGTCGAGGGCTGCGCGGGCGGCGGCGGCCGCACGGACCTCGCCACGACCGGTCGCGTGGACGTCGTGTGGCCCAGCGACAACACGGCACCTTTGGACCGCCTGAAGATCCAGCATGGCTTTCTGCACATGCATGCACCACACCTGATGTCGTCGTGGGTGACGGACGCGCCGGGCGTGTTCGACGCACGGCCGCGTTCGCTGAAGTTCCGGTTCGTGCTCGCGATGGCCGGTGTGCTGGGCATCGGTGCGGACGTGCGGGAGTGGTCGCCGGAGGACCGTGCCGAGGCCGCCGGGCTGATCGCCCGGTACAAGGAGATCCGGGACGTCGTCCACGGCGGTGAGGCGCACCTGCTCGGGGAGGACGCCATCCAGTACTGCGGTGACGGTCGGGTTGTCGTGCTGGCCTGGAACACCGGTTCGCTGACCGGTGTGCCGGTCGTGCCCGGGCAGTCGTCCCGGGTGAAGCTGCGCGGGCTGACCGCGGAGTCCTATGTGGACGAGCAGGGTCAGGTGTACTCGGCGGCGCACCTGACCCACGTCGGGCTGCCGTTCGGGTGGACCGCCACGAACGACGCCGACGTGGTGGTGCTCAGGAGCGGATGAGCGCCTTGATCTCCTCGATCGGCGTGCGGGCGAGGGCCGACCCGACCCCGCACGCCACCGCCCCGGCCTCCAGCCAGGCCGGAACATCGGCCGGAGCAACGCCACCAGTGGGCACCAGGGGCGCGTACGGCAGCACCGCGAGCACGTCCTTCACCCACTGCGGCGTCGGCGCGGGGAACACCTTCACCGCGTCCGCCCCGGCCTCCAGCGCCTGCACGACCTCGGACACCGAGCCGGCCCCGGGCAGCACCGCGGCACCGTACCGGTGCCCGGCCCGGATCACGGACTCCTGAAGGTTCGGCGCCACCAGGAACTGCGCCCCGGCCCGCACCGCGGCCACCGCGGACGCCTCGTCCAGCACGGACCCGGCGCCGATCGTGGCGGCGGGGTAGTGCGCCCGCAGGTGCCGGATCGCGTCCAGTGCACCGGGGTTGGTCAGGGGCAGCTCGAGGGACGTGATGCCCGCGTCCAGCAACGGAACGGCGGCCTGGACGGCGGAGTCGGCGGACGCGGTGCGCACGATCGCGATGATGCCCTGCCGCACGACTGCCTGGGTGATCTCGTACCGGTAGCTCACGCCTGCCAGCCTACTACACATAAATTAGGAATTATTCTTGACACTGCCGACGAGCACGGGGAGGCTCACGGCATGTCCGTTCGCAGAGTCGCGTTGGTCATCGCCTTGATGTCCTTGGTGGCGACACCCGCATACGCAGGTGACGACCAGGGAGCGCCCACCTACTACGACAGTGGTGTTGCCAAGACCCCGTACATGGGCTGGAACACGTATTACGGGCTCGGTGCGCCGAGCGAGAAGGAGATCCGGAGCATCGCCGACTTCCTGGTGAGCAGCGGGATGCGCGACGCCGGGTACCGGTTGCTGTGGATCGACGGCGGTTGGACCGCCCCGACCCCGCGCACCGCGCAGGGCGACCTCCAGGAGGACCCCGCGAAGTTCCCCAGCGGCATCAAGAAGCTCGTCGGCGACCTGCACGCCCAAGGCTTCAAGGCGGGCATCTACACCGACGCGGGTCCTTCCGACGGCAAGAACTGCGCGGCCGGCAGCGGTGGCGGGTTCTACGAGAAGGACACGAAGCGGTTCGCCGAGTGGAAGTTCGACGCGGTCAAGGTCGACTTCCTGTGCGGCATCGCGGCGAACCTCAAGCCCGCGCAGGCGTACGCGGACTTCAGCAAGGCGGTGAAGAAGGCCGGACGGCCGATGATCCTCAACATCTGCAACCCGGTCACCAGCGAGTGGGGCGTCCCGCACACGCCGGACCAGACCGCTGACATCTCCTACACGTTCGGGCCGCTGCACGGCGACTCGTGGCGCACCTCCACGGACATCGCGTTCGGCACGCCGTACGAGGGCATCTGGCGCGACGTGCTGCGCAACATGGACCGCAACGCCGCGCACCCCGAGGCGAACGGACCCGGCCACTACAACGACCCCGACTACCTGATCCCCATGCGCAAGACGCAGCAGGGCACCTACGAGCTCAACGAGGAGGAGTCGACCTCGCAGTTCGTGATGTGGGCGCAGATGTCCTCGCCGCTGATCATCGGCTCGGACCCGCGCACGCTGCCGCCGTCGATGGTCAGCACGCTCAAGAACCCGGAGATCCTCGCGGTCGACCAGGACCCGCTGGCGATCCAGGGCGTCCGGGTCGCCACGACCGGCGACACCGACGTCTACAGCAAGGTGTTGTCCCACAGGGGAGAGCGCTCGGTCGTGCTGCTCAACCGCCGCGACGTCCCCGCCGAGATGACGGTGGACTTCGCCGCGGCGGGCCTGAAGGGCACGGTCTCCGTGCGCGACCTGCGCGCTCGCGCCGATCGGGGCACGGCCACGGGCAGGTACACTGTGACGGTTCCTCCGCACGGCACCGCGATGCTCAAGTTGCGCGGCACCGACCTCGTGCCCGGTGAGGCGGTCGGTTCCGACGCCACTGCGTCGCCCGCGATCGCCCGGGTCGGCGACGAAGCCCTGGTGTTCAGCCGCGGCACGGGTGGCGAGCTCCGCGTGCTTCGTGACGGCAGGTGGTCGGGCCTCGGCAAGACGATCCAGGGCCAGCCCGCGGTCCGCACCACCGGCACGGACGTCGAGGTGACGGTGCGCGGCAACGACGACCGCGCCTGGCAGCGGACACTCCACAACGGACGCTGGGGCCCGTGGAAGTCGTTGGGCGGCAAGCTCACCGACGCGCCCTCGGTCGCAGCGGACGGCACGGTCGTCGCCCGGGGTGAGGACGGCCGGGTCTGGTCCTACGACGGCACCTGGACCTCGCTCGGCGCACCGGGTGACGCCCCGATCTACGGCAGGCCCAGCATCGCCGGCGGCCAGGTGGCCGTGCGGACCGCCGCCGACGCCGTGTGGGTGCGCCCCGTCGCGGGCGGCGAGTGGACGTCACTCGGAGGCGTGATCTCCGGCAGTCCGACCCTGGTCGAGTTCCAGGACCGGATCTACCTGTTCGCGCGGGCAGGCGACTACACGCTGTGGCAGATCAACGCGTCCGGCGGGGTCTGGGGCGGCTGGTTCCACCGGCCGGAGTTCCCGAGCAACTCGCTCGTCGGCGCCGTCGGTGCTACTGCTGGTCCGGACGGCTCCGCGTGGACGGTCGTGCGCGGTCCCGACAACAAGGTCTACCGGCAGAAGCTCTAGGAGAACGTGCATGAAGTGCGCGGTGGTGTCGGGTGCGGGCGCCGGAATCGGTGCCGCGACGGCGAAGTACCTGGCGGAGGACGGGTACCGGGTCGTCGGCGTCGACCTGCGTGGTGACGTGGCCGTGCGGGGGGACGTCAGCGACCCGGAGACCTGGCGGCGAGCGCTCGACCTGTGCGACGGCGCCGTGGACGCGTTGGTGAGCAACGCTTTCACGGTCGCGGTCAAGCCGTTGGACGAGACGACACCGGACGAGTGGGAACGTCAGCTCGCGGTCAACCTCGGCGGCGCGTTCCACGGCCTGAGAACCCTCTTGCCGTCGTTGCGTGCACGTCGCGGCTCGGTCGTGCTGGTCTCGTCCGTGCACGCGCACTTCGGCATCCCCGGGCACGGCGCCTACGCGGCCTCGAAGGGCGGGCTGGTGGCGCTGACCCGCCAGCTCGCCGTCGAGTACGCGCCCGACGTCCGGGTCAACGCGGTGCTGCCCGGTCCCGTGCTGACGGCGGCGTGGGACCGGGTTTCTCCCGAGGACCGGGAACGCAGTGCCCGAGCCACCCCGGCCGGACGCCTCGGCGACCCGGCCGAGGTGGCCTCGGTGATCGGTTTCCTCCTGTCTCCGGCGGCGTCGTTCGTGACGGGCGCGGAGCTTCTGGTCGACGGCGGCTGGTCCGCGGCGAAGGACTCCTCATGAAGGTGACGGCGGTCGAGACGTTCCTGGTCGAGCCCCGCTGGCTGTTCCTCAAGGTGAGCACCGACGAGGGGGTGAGCGGCTGGGGCGAGCCGGTCGTGGAGGGCAGGGCCGAGACGGTCCGCGCGGCCGTCCACGAACTGTCCGAGCTGGTGATCGGCCAGGACCCGCTGCGCGTCGAGGACCTGTGGCAGGTCCTGCGGCGCGGCGGTTTCTACCGCGGCGGCCCGGTGCTGTCGTCCGCCTTGTCGGGCTACGACCACGCGATGTGGGACATCGCGGGCAAAGCACGCGGGCTGCCGGTCCACGAACTGCTCGGCGGCCCCGTCCGCGACCGCGTGCGCGCGTACTCGTGGGTGGGCGGCGACCGCCCCGACGGCGTGTTCGAGGCGGTGTCGCGGCAGGTCGCGGCGGGCTTCAGCGCCGTGAAGATGAACGCCACGGCGGAGATGCGCCCGATCGCCTCACCCGCCGACACCGTCGCGGTGCTCGCTCGTGCCCGTGAGGCGCGGGAAGCCCTTGGCCCGCAGGGAGATCTCGCGATCGACTTCCACGGCCGGGTCTCGCCCGCCATGGCGCGCAGGCTCGTGCGGATGCTCGAAGAAGTGCAGCCGATGTTCGTCGAGGAACCGGTGTTGCCCGAACTCCCGCACGAGGTGCTGGCGTCGGTCGTGCAGGCGTCGACCGTGCCGATCGCGACGGGGGAGCGGCTGTTCTCGCGCTGGGAGTTCAAACCGGTGCTGGACGCCGGCGTCGCCGTCGTGCAGCCCGACCCGTCGCACGCCGGCGGCATCTCGGAGCTGCGCCGGATCGGGTCGCTGGCCGAGGTGTACGGGGCGTCGATCGCGCCGCACTGCCCACTCGGGCCGCTCTCGTTGGCGGCGTCGCTGCAGGTCGCGTTCACCACACCGAACTTCCTGATCCAGGAGCAGAGCGCGGGCATGCACTACAACGGCACCGACCCGGCGTACCTGGTCGACATGGCACCGGTGCGGGTCGTGGACGGCTGGATCGCGCGCCCGACCGGCCCCGGACTGGGCGTCGAGGTCGACGAGGCGGCGGTGCGGCGCGCGGCCGAGACCGGGCACGCGTGGCGCTCGCCGATCTGGCGGCACGACGACGGGTCGTTCGCCGAGTGGTGACAGCGGTTGCCAGTCCCTGTCAGTGACGTGTGCGGGCCGTACCAGCGAGCTGGGTGAACCTGGTCGTGCCGTCAGGGAGGCGGCTCGATCCCCAGGGGAGCACTTCATGCACGTCACGATCATCGGCGCCGGACTCGGCGGTCTCACGCTGGCCCGCGTGCTGCACGTCCACGGCATCCCGTCCACCGTCTTCGAGGCGGAGGAGTCGCCGACGGCGCGCTCGCAGGGCGGCATGCTGGACATCCACGACTACAACGGGCAGATCGCCGTCGAGGCCGCCGGCCTGATGGAGGAGTTCGGCGCGCTGGTCCTGCCCGGCCGGGAGGCCATGCGGGTGCTGGACTCCGGCGGCGCCGTCCTGTTCGAGAAGGGCGACGACGGCACGGGTGGCCGTCCCGAGGTCCAGCGCGCCGACCTGCGTCAGATGCTGCTCGACTCGGTGCCCGTCGGCACCGTTCGGTGGGGGTGCAAGGTAACCGGCGTCCTCGGCAGGACGGTCACGTTCGCGGACGGGTCCACTGTGGACGCCGAACTGCTCGTCGGCGCGGACGGCGCCTGGTCGCGCGTCCGGCCGCTGCTCTCCGACGCGAAGCCCGAGTACGCAGGCGTGTCGTTCGTCGAGACGTACCTCCACGACGCCGACACCCGGCACCCCGAGGTGGCGAAGGCGGTCGGCGGCGGCTCGATGTTCGCCCCCGGCCAGGGCAAGGGGATCTTCGCGCACCGGGAGGCGGGCGGCGTCCTGCACGCGTACGTGGAGTTCACCCGCCCGGTCGAGTGGTTCGGCGACCTGAGCCACATCACCGCGGAGTTCGAGGGCTGGGCGCCCGAGCTGACCGCGTTGCTCACCGAGTCCGACACCACCCCGGTGTTCCGGCCGCACTTCACGCTGCCTTCCGGGCACCGCTGGGAACGCGTGCCGGGCGTCACGCTGATCGGCGACGCCGCGCACCTCATGCCGCCCAACGGTGAAGGCGCCAACCTGGCCATGCTCGACGGCGCCGAGCTGGCCCGGGCCCTCGCCTCGCACGACGACGTCGAGACCGCGCTGGCGACGTTCGAGGAGGCGATGTTCGTGCGCGCGGTCGAGACCGCCGAGGAGTCCGAGGAGATGCTGCAGAGCCTGTTCGGCGACGAGCCGCCGCAAAAGCTGCTCGACCTGCTCATCGACGCCTGACGACGAAGGCCAGCAGGACCGCCATGAGGGCCGCGCCGGTCCACGTGGCGGTCCGCCATCCCTCCACGAAGGACCCTCCGGAGTCCACGGCACCCGCCACCACCGCCCCGAGCAAGGCGACCCCCAGCGCAGTGCCGAACTCACGCGTGACGTCGTTCAGCGCCGAGGCCACGCCCTGCTGCTCGCGGGGCAGCGAGCTGGTGATCGCCTCGGTGGCGCCTGGCATCGACAGCCCCATTCCGACCCCCATCGCGATCATGCCGGGCAGTACGGACAGGTAGTCGTCGGTGACGAGCGACGCCATCAACACCAGTCCGATGCCGGACAACGCGATCCCCGCCGCCGTGGTCGCACGGGCACCGACGCGTTCGGCGAGCCCGGGGGCGGCGCCGGACGCGACCATCATCAGCCCGGCCATCGGCAGCAACGCGACCGTCGACACCAACCCCGACCAGCCCAGCACGGTCTGGAAGAACGGGTACAGCACGATCGACACGCCCGCCTGCACCCCGAACACCACCAGCAGCACCACGGACCCGGTGGCGAGCCGGTCGCGGAACACCCGGACGTCCAGCAGCGGACTGCGATGCCTCAGCTCCCACACGACGAACCCGACCGCCGCGGCCGCACCCACTGCGAGGCCGACGAGGTCGCCCTCGTGCAGGAAGTAGATCAACCCGGCCACCGCGACGCTCGAGGTGAGCGCCCCGCCCAGGTCGAACGGCCGCACGTCCCGCGAGTCCGGCACGTGCCCGGCCGCCATGACGAGCGCGACGGCCACGAGCACGACCGGCAGCACGAACAGGAACCGCCAGTCCGCCACGTCGACCAGCAGCGCGGACAGGAACATCCCCAGCAGCCCGCCACCACCCGCGACCCCGGTCCACACCCCGATGGCGCGACCGCGTTCCTCCTCCGGGAACGTCGAGGTGATCACGGCGAGCGTGACGGGCATGATCGTCGCCGCCCCGACCCCGGCCAGCACCCGCGCGGCGAGGAGCACTTCGACGGACGGCGCCAGCCCCGCGAGGACGTTGGCCACGCCGAACACCCCGAGCCCGGCGAGGAGCACGGGCCTGCGCCCCCACCGGTCCCCGACCGCCCCGAGCGGCAAGAGGAGGGCGGCCAGCGTCAGCACGTAGACGTTGATGATCCACAGAACCGTGCCCTGCGAAGCGCCGAACTCGGCCGCGAGATGGGGCTGGGCGACGTTCAGCCCGGTCACCGAGGAGATCACGGCCATCAGCGCGACACACACCGCGACCAGCGTTTTTGCTCTCGTCATGGCCGCCACGATAAGCACGGTTTGTCTTGGAGGCATACGATCATGCGCATGACGCAAGAAGACGGCGACCTGGACGGCCTCGTGCGCAAACGGATCCGCGCCCTCCGCGTCGCCCAGGGCTGGTCGCTGGACGAACTGGCGAGCCGTGCCCGCCTCAGCCCGTCGTCACTCAGCCGCATCGAGAACGGCCAGCGCCGCCTGGCCCTGGACCAGCTGGTGACGTTGGCGCGAGCCCTCGACACGTCGCTGGACCAGCTGGTCGAGACCGACACCGACGACGTCATCGTCAGCCCGATGCTCGACGGCGCCCACGGCACGATGCGCTGGCCGATCAAGGCCGAGCCGGGCATGACCGTCATGCGCCAGCGGATGACGAGCCCGCCACCCGACAACCCGGCCATGCTGCGCGCGCACTCGGGCCGCGAGTGGCTGGTCGTGCTGTCGGGGGTGGCCGTGCTGTTGCTGGGCAACCGCCGGTTCCGCGTGGAGACGAACCAGGCGGCCGAGTTCCCCACGATGCTGCCGCACGCCATCGGCACCGCGGGTGGGCCGTGCGAGATCCTCGGGATCTTCGACCGGGAGGCGCGGCGCGGCCACAACGCGGACCGCAAGGCCTGATCTTGCGCTGTTGGCATGCCGGCGAGTGACCGTCTTGCCGATCGCGCAAGTTGCCGTGCATCTGGCGCATGGCGGGCCTACGTTGGGTGCCATGAGCGACCAAGGATTCGGGCATGGCGGTGGCCGTGCTGACGGGCATGGCGGCGGTGGCGCGCACGGTTACAGTCGCGCGCACGGTGGTGCCCACGCGCACGGCGACGGTCTCGGGCACGCTGGCGATCACGCGCACGGCGATGGCCTCGCGCACGCTGGCGATCACGCGCACGGCGGCGATCACGCGCACGGTGGCACTCACGCGCACGGCGGCAGCCCCGCGCACGACGGTGCCCACACGCACGGGCACGGCCACGCGCACAGCGGCAGCAACGCGCAAGACGGTGCCCACACGCACGGACATGGCCACGCGCACGGCGGCCACCACACACACCACAACAACCCCGCGCATGACAGCAACCCCGAACACGGCCACGGACATGGCCACGGCCACGGTCACCTGTCCCCAGCCGACCTGGCCGACCAGGCCGAAATCCTCGACCTGGACGCCGAACTCCTCACCACCCACACCGCCGAAATCATCGCCTGGCTCCCCACCACCAACCCCCGCCACATCGTCGACCTGGGCGCCGGCACCGGCGCGGGCACCTTCGCCCTCCTCACCCAGTTCCCCGAAGCCCACATCACGGCGGTCGACTCCTCCCTCGACCACCTCCAGCGCCTCCGGACCAAGGCGGGTGAACGAGGCGTCGCCGACCGCGTCCACACCGTGCTGGCCGACCTCGACACCGAGTGGCCCGACCTCGGCACCCCGGACCTGATCTGGGCCTCGGCGTCCCTGCACCACATGGCCGACCCCGGCCTCACCCTCGCCCAGCTCTACAAGACCCTCGCCCCGAACGGCTTGCTGGCCGTGGTCGAGCTCGCCGGCATGCCGCAGTTCTTCCCCGAGCAGGCGCCCGACGGGCACGACGAACGCCTGCCCCACCGGGGTGCGGACTGGGGACCGAAGCTCACGCAGGCCGGGTTCGCGGTCGAGGCGGAGCGCGCCATCACCGTCCACATCGAACGGTCGCCCGCCGTGGAACGCTACGCGCACATCGTTCTGCGCAGGCAGCTAGACCCCGAAGCACTCGAAACCGCGTTGCGACGCGACGATCTGGCGCTGCGCACCGAGCGCACGGTCTGGGCGGCCCGGAAATGACCTACGAACAGTGGCGTGAGGCCAGGCTGAACGAGATCGCCGACAAGGCGAAGGTCGTCGCGAAGGGCACGGTGACCGGCACCGCGCGCCTGCCGGGCGTGGCGGGGGAGTGGCGCGTCACCGAGCAAGGCGCCCTTACCTACGACGGAGTGGAAGTCGTTGGCACCATTGACCTTCCCGGCGGGCGGACGGCGATGGCGGGCGGTGCCGACGGGTTCTTCGGGGTGGTCGTCACGGACCCGAAGGCGTGGGAACGGTCTGGCCTGCAAGGGATCGACACCTACCCCTACGACCCGGACTGGGTGTTCGAGGGCGAGTTCCGCGCGGCGCCGGACCGCCACGTCGAAGTGGACCATCTGACTGCTCCGCGCACCACGCAAGCCGTTCACGCGCCCGTCGACCTCGCCGTCACGATCAACGGGACCGAATACGTGCTCACGGTGCTGGAAACCATGCCGGGCCAACGACTCGTCGTCTTCACCGACGAGACCAACGGCACCGGGACGCCGGACATCGGCCGGTGGCTCGTGCTGCCGCCGCACGAGCCCGGCACGAGGTTCACCGTCGACTTCAACCAGGCGACGCTGTCGCACCACCACATCGCCCCGGCGATCTTCACGTGCCCGACGGCGCCGTCCGGCAACCACCTCCCGATGCGAGTCGAAGCAGGAGAACGCGCTCTCGTGTACGACCTCAAAGCCAAGGCCACCACCTACCTCCGCCACCTGGAGAACCGCGAGTGGACCGAGGCCAGGGCGATGTGCTCGGCCGAGGCCACGGTGTGGCACAACGACGGCAAGGGTGACTCCACGATCGGTGAGAACATCGCCGGCATGGAGGCGCAGATCGAGCCCATCGCGTCGATGCGCTACGACATCACGCGGCAGTTCGAGCAGCCGGGCGAGGTGCTGCAGCAGCACGTCGTGAACGTCGAGACCAAGGACGGCGGGATCTTCAAGGTCGACGCGGCCGTGTACTTCCGCTTCGAGAACGGCCTGATCACCCGGATCGAGGAGTACGCGGGCCTGCCCGGCTGACGAGGTCCGTCCGCAGCAGGTCGAGCGCGGCGGCGCGGGCCCCGGTCAGCGACGGGTTCGCCACCGAGGCGGCCCTGATCGGCACCGGACGCGGCGAGCGCGCGCACTCGGCCGTGATCGCGTCCAGCAGCGAGGGGCCCCACGAGCCACCGATCACGACGACCTCGGGATCGGCCAGCGTCACCAGTGCCGTGACGACCCCGCCGATCGCCCGCGCGAGCACGGCGGGGTCGGCGTCGCGCAGTCGTGCCACGTCGATCGCCGTGGTGCCGTCCTGCCGCAACCCCAGTTCGCCGAACACCTCGATGAACGGCGTCGCGCCCGTCGGCCCGGCCGTGATGAGGTGGGAGATCTCGCCGGCGAGTCCCGAGTGCCCGCGCCGCACCTCGCCGTCGGAGACGACGGCACAACCCAGGCCCTCGCCCAGGAACAGGTACGCGAAGTCCGCGACACCCAGAGCCTCGTGTTCGGCCTGCGCGGCCCAGTTCACGTCGTTGTCCACCACGACCGGTCCGTGCAGCAACGGTCCCAGCACCGCGACCGGATCGAGGTCTCCCACCAGGAACGGCGAGTCCGGCAGCTGCACGAGCCGGCCGGTGCGCCGGTCCACGGGGTCTGCGGCGCTCACCGTGCAGAGCCGGACGTTGTGCGCCGCAACGGTTTCCGCGGCCACCGACGGCAACACGGCGGCGACCTCGGCCGGGCCGGTGATCGTGCGGTGGGTGCGGCTGATGACGTCCCCGTAGGCGTCGACGCACTCGGCCGTCACGCCGTCCGGCGCGATCGTGACGACCAGGGCGACGCCGCTGTCCTCGGCCAGGCCGTAAAACGAGCCGACCCGGCCCTTGCCGCGCCCGCCCGGCGTGCGTTCGCCGGTGTCCGCGACCAGGCCCTGCTCCACGAGGCGGCGGACGCTCTCGCTCACCGTCGGCTTCGACAGGCCCGTCTGGATCGCCAGTTCGGCGCGCGTCAGCTTGCGCGCGGTCATCAACGAGCGCAGCACGTGCTCGTCCGAGATCGAGCGCAGCAGCTCCTGCGACGGCTTGGTCACGAGCGCGAATTCTAGTTAGAGGCCTTGCCTACAACTGCGCGACACGCCTATGGTTCCAAGTTAGGAGGCCTTACTGGAAGGAGTCGCCGTGCTGCCGAACTGGGAGACCACGCCCACTGACCTGCCGAAAGCCGTCCGCGAGATCAAGAAGGCGATCCGCGCGAACATCGAGGCGTCGGGCCGCAGCGTCGAGGAGGTGTTCGCGGTCGTCGAAGAGCGGATCCGCCGCGAGGTCGACGACGTCAAGTCCGGCCAGGCCTGGCCGGTGATCGACTACGCCGACATCGAGGCCGGCACCGCGGACACCGACCTCGTCCGCCGCCGCGGCTGCCTGGTGGTGCGCGGCCACTTCGCCCGCGAACAGGCCCTGGCCTGGGACAGGTCCATCGTCGACTACGTCGAGAGCAACGACTTCTTCGAGAACTACCGCGGCCCCGGCGACGACTTCTTCGGCAGCGTCGGCTCCAAGCCCGAGATCTACCCGATCTACTGGTCGCCCGCGCAGGTCGAGGCGAGAGGCCACGAACGCATGGCCACCGTCCAGCGGTTCCTGAACGGCCTGTGGCACCACGACGGCTGGTTCGACCCGGCCAGGGACGTCGGCTACCCGGACCGCATCCGCCGCCGCCCGCCCGGCACCGACTCGAACGGCCTCGGCAGCCACCTCGACCCCGGCACGCTCGACCTGTGGATGACCCGCGAGTACCAGCAGGCGTTCCGGCACCTCTTCAACGGCACGCCCGAGCAGTACGACCCGTGGGACGCCGCCCACCGCACGACCGGCCCGCAGTACCCCGGCACCACGATGTGCTCGGTCTTCCGCACCTTCCAGGGCTGGACCGCCCTCTCCGACATGGCCCACGACCAGGGCGTGCTGCACACCGTCCCGATCCCTGGCGCCATGGCCTACCTGATGCTGCGTCCACTCCTCGACGACGTCGCCGACGACGACATGTGCGGCGTCACCGTCAACCAGGTGTTTCCCGTCAACAGCAAGTACCACTCACTGTTGCTAGAGGCTCTAACAGGAATTCCAGACGTTCACGCGGGTGACTCGGTCTGGTGGCACTGCGACATGATCCACAGCGTCGCGCCCGTCCAGGACCAGCAGGGATGGGGCAACGTCATGTACATCCCGGCCGCGCCGTGGTGCGCGCGGAACGAGCGGTACGTCGAGGAGATCGAACGCGCGCACGCGACGGGGTCGAGCCCGAGCGACTTCCCGGAGGAACACTACGAGCGCGCCTGGCCGAACCGATCACGCCCCGCATAAGCCGTTCGCGCGGGTGGTCGCGTTGCACCATTGCGTGTTCCCGTGCCGCATGCCGGTGATCACGATCCCCGGATGCTGGAGCCGGAGGGTGAGCACCGTGCCCTTCGGCTTCTCCGGGTCGTTGGAGGTCGTGGCCGTGGCTTTCACCGTGCCGGGACCGGCCTGCTCCAGCTTCAGGTCCATCTCGTAGAAGTTCGCGGGGGCCGCGGACTGGACCTGGTAGGAGATGCGCCCGGTCCGTGTCGCCCGGATCTCCAGACCACCTGCGTGCTGGCTCCACGTACCGACGAACGCGGCCTCCAGAGGTGGGGGTTCGGTGCCGTTGAGCCGGACGACCACGGCCCGGTCGGTCTCGGTGGCGGAGCCGTCCTGTACGGCCTGCGCGAGTTCCGCCGCGAGCTTCAGCCCCGTGTAGAACTTGAACACCTTGCCCGCGACGCGAAGCAGGCTCTTGAGCTGCAGGACGTTGCTCTGGAAGTTTTTGTCGCTGGCGATGACGTCCTCCGAGAGGCCGGTCACCTGGGCCAAGATCGCGAGGGCGGCGGTGCGCGACCCCGACTCCGTCATCAACGGCGACGCGCACTTCTGCAGAGCGTCGAGCCCGGCCGCGACGTCCCGCGCGTCGACGACCTCTCGGCAACCGTGTACGAAGACGAGCAACCCGACCGCGCTGCGGTAGTCCTTGACGTCGAACAACACTGAGGCGGCGCGGGCCACCGAGGTGGCGACGGTGAAATGGGGCACGACCGTCCTGGTGGCGGACTGCGCGGGCCGCTGCCACCGCAACGTCAGCTCCTCACCCTCGAACAGGATGACGCGGTCCTTCCCGGCGAGCCGGGTGAGCAGGCCGTGCAAGGGCTCCGATCGCCCCTTCACGGCCGGCACGTCTCCCGCAGGCACCGCCACCTGCAGCGGAACCGCCCGGTTGCTGCGAACCGAGAGCGCCGCCACCGCACCGTCCGCACCGATGCACCCGGTGACGACATCGATCTTGGGCGCGGTGAACTGCGCCCAGTCGGGTTTCGCGCCGCACTGCGCCGGATCGCTCTTGCCGACGAGCCGGTCGCGGACCCACCCGGCTGACGCGACGAACCACCCCGGCAGGTACGTCGAGAGCTCCATCCGTTGCGCGACAAGGGGTTGTCCGGGTTCTCCGACCTCGACGGGATACCACCCGAGGTCCGCGTCGTGGCGCAACACCACGGGCATCGCACCCTCCGGACCGCCTTCGCCGGCGAACGTCAACGCCACCGGCTTGCGCAAAGCCGCGCCGACAGTGACGTCGAACGGCCTTCCCGCGTTGACGAACCCAGGCCGTTCCGGAAGCGCGACAGAGGACGGAACCGCTGCCAACGTGGTGTCCACGTCCACGGCACCGTCCGGCACGCTGATCATCAACTGGGGGCCGGCTGCCACCGTCCCACCCCGCGACGCGGAGATGGGCACTGCGGAAGGCTCGCGCTGCGCCGTTCCCGGCACCGCGACCGTGCACCCGGCGACGAGCAGCAGGACGAGTCCGATCAGTGATCTCATCACCACTCCTTCCGCGAGTGCCCGCTTGCGGAAGGCATTTCGGGCGAGCGAGAAGAACCGTTACCCGCCTCACTCTTTCGGCACACCAGGCGGAATCGGGTGGAATAGCACGCGGAACACCGCGCCCTCACCCGGCGCGGTGTCCAGCTCGACCCGCCACCCGTGCGCCGCCACCAGCGCCGCCACGATCGCGAGCCCCAGCCCGGTCCCGCCGGGCCCCCGAGCCGGATCCGCCCGGTAGAACCGCTCGAACGCCCGCGAGGCCTGCGAGGCGGTCATCCCGGGCCCGCGATCGGCCACCTCGACGGCACCAGATGTCAGCCGGACCGTGATCGAAGATCCGGCCGGAGTGTGGACCACGGCGTTCTCCAGCAGGTTCGTCAGGATCTGCCGCACCCGCGCCTCGTCCGCCTCCACCAGCACGGGCCCGGCCGGCAGCTCCAGCGAGACGGGGCGCCAGATCTCGTGCACCGCGTCGGCCACCAGCACGACCAGGTCCACAGAGGACAACACCAGCGGCTGCTCAGAGTCGAGGCGGGCCAGTTGCAGCAGGTCGTCGACCAGCACACCCATCCGCTGGGCGTGGTCCTCGACGCGCTTCAGCACCTCCGCGGCATCCGGAGCCGCGCCCTGCCGGTACAGCTCGGCGTAGCCGCGGATCGACGTCAGCGGGGTGCGCAGCTCGTGTGACGCGTCGGCCACGAACTGGCGCATCCGGCTCTCGGAACGGACTCGCGCCGCGAACGACGCCTCGATCTGGCCGAGCATCGTGTTCAACGCCGACGCCAGGCGTCCTACCTCGGAGCCGGGCCGGTGCACGGGGACCCGGCGCGACAGGTCGCCCGCCGCGATCTCCCCGGCGACCTGCTCGACCTCCTCCAGGGCGCGCGTCGAGGCCCTGACCAGCGCGTACCCGGCCATGCCCACCAACACCAGCGCGCCGAGGCTGATCAGCAGGAACGCGAGCCGCAGGTCGCCGACCGCCCGGTCCACCTCCGACTGGTCGAGCGCGGCGATCAGCTCCGAGCCGTCCAGCTCCCGCATCACCACCCGCGACGACCCCACGGTGATGTGCTCGCCGGGGGTCATGACGCCGAACGGCGGCAGCCCCTCCAAGGGCGTGCCCGCGACGACTCCGTCCCGGGAACGCAGGAGCATGTTGTCCCGCAACGGGAGCGTGCGCGGCAAGGAGACCGCGCGGTCGAGGCGGGCGTCCAGTTGGTGCAGGAGGTAGTTCTCCATCACCTTCGAGCCGATCAGCCACGTGCCGAACAGGCCCGCGGCCGCCAGGGCGACGAGCACGACCACCAGCCGCACGCGCAGCGTCATGGGCGGATCATGTACCCGATGCCGCGCACCGTGTGGATCAGCCGGGGCTCGGAGGCGTCCACCTTGCGCCGCAGGTACGAGATGTACGACTCGACCACGCCGACGTCGCCGTCGAAGTCGTGCGACCACACCTGGTCCAGGATCTGCGCCTTCGACAGCACGCGCCCGCTGTTGCGCAGCAGGCAGTGGAGCAGGCGGAACTCCGTTGGCGACAGCTCGATGACTCGCGCACCACGCCTCACCACGTGGCTCTCCACGTCCAGGGAGAGGTCACCGCACGTCAGCTGCTCGGACTCGCCTGGGCGGGTGCGGCGCAGCACGGCCGTCACCCGCGCGATGACCTCCTCCAGGCTGAACGGCTTGGTGATGTACCCGTCGCCGCCGATCGTCAGGCCGGTGACGCGGTCGTCGGCGCCGTCCCGCGCGGTCAGGTACAGCACCGGCACGCGCACGCCCGAAGAACGCAGGCGGCGCACCACCTCGAACCCGTCGCGGTCGGGCAGCATCACGTCGAGCAGCACCAGGTCCGGAGCGCCCGAACGGGCGGCCTCCAGTGCCTCGGAACCGGTTGCCGCACTGGACACGGCGAACCCCGCGAACCGCAGGCTCGCGCACAGCAGTTCGCGGATGCTCGGCTCGTCCTCGACGACGAGCAGCCGTCCCCTCACCCCGTCGCCGGCCGCTGGGTGATCGTCTGGCCGGTCACGGTGCCGTCGGACCCCGCTTGGCCCTGCACGACGACCTGCTGGCCCGCCTTGAGGTCGGCCAGCTCGCCCTCCGAGCTGATCTCCACCTTGGTGGAGTCCGAAGTGGACACCTTGACGACCTGGCCGTTCTGCGTCTTCACGTACACGGTGGTGCCGTCGACGTGGTCGATCGTGCCGACGGTGCCTCGTCCGAACTGACCTCCGCCCTGCCGGTTGACGCCCGACGGGGGAGTGCCGCCGCCGGGGAACTGGCGGCCGGAGGCGGTCTGGCGCGTGGGCGTTTCGCTGGCACCGAAGGACTTCTGCACGAACACCCCGCCCACGAACGCCACGATGGCGAGCACCGCGACACCGAGGACGACCGTGGTCTTGCCGACGCCCGTCTTGCGCTCCTGCAGCTCGGCCGAGAGGTCGTTCTCGAGCGGCTGGTCGAGTGGGTTGGACACGTCCAAGACTCCTTATTCGTGCCGGAGGGCTTCGATGGGACGGAGCTTCGCGGCGCGGGAGGCCGGGTAGCTGCCGAAGAACAGGCCGATCAACGCCGACACCGCGAACGCGAGCAGCACCGACGACGGCACGAGCACGGGCTGGATGCCCGCGATGGTGAACTGGCTGCCGATCATCCCCGCCGCCACGCCCAGGGCGCCGCCGAACAGGCTCAGCAGCGTCGCCTCGATCAGGAACTGCCCGAGGATCGAGGAACGGGGCGCCCCAACGGCTTTGCGGATGCCGATCTCCCGGATCCGCTCGGTGACCGTCACCAGCATGATGTTCGTGATGCCGATCCCGCCCACCAGCAACGAGATCGCCGCCACGGACGCCAGCAGCACCGTGAACGTCTCCGTCGTCGCCGTCCGCGCGGTCAGGAGCTGGTCCTGGCTCAGGATCCGGTAGTCGGCCGTACCAGTGATTTTATGGCGCCCGTTGAGGATCGTCGTCACCTGGGCCTGCGCATTCGGCAGCGCGTCGGCGGACCGGGCCTGCACGACGATCTGGGTCAGGCTGCCGTAACCGGTCAACGCGTTCTGCGTCGTCGTCAGCGGTGCCACCGCGAGGTCGTCGCCGTCCTGCAACCCGCTGGAACCCTTGGCGGCCAGCACGCCCACGACGGTGAACGGGATGTTGTTGACCAGCATGGACTTCCCGACCGGATCGCTGCCGGGGAACAGCTCCGCCGCCACGGTCGCGCCGATCACCACGACCTTGCGCGCCTGCTGGACGTCGTTGTCGGAGAACAGGTTCCCCTGCGCGACGGCGCTGTTCGTCGTGTCGAAGTAGCGCGGGTCCGAGCCGATGAACTGCCCGATGTCGTGCGTGGTGTCGCCGTAGCCCGCGGTCGCCTGGGCCGAGACCACCGGCGACGCGTACTTGACGTCGGGGGAGTCGGCACCCACCAGCGCGGCCGCGTCCGCCGTGGTCAGGGGCTTGGCGGTGGTGCCGGGCTGGGCGCGCTGCGGGCTGATCGTCAGGATGTTCGTGCCGAGCCCGGCGATGCTCTGCTGCACCGCGCTCGACGCGCCGTTGCCGACCGCGATCAGCAGGATCACCGACGCGACACCGATCAGGATGCCGAGGGTGGTGAGCCCGGACCGCATCTTGTTGGCGGTCAGGCCCCTCACGGCGAACGCGGCGATCTCGAAGATCCTCACACCAGCACCCCCGCGACTCTGCCGTCCACGACCCGGACGGTCCGCATGGCGTGCGCGGCGACCTCGTCCTCGTGCGTGATCAGCACGACCGTGCGGCCGCTCGCGTTGAGCCGGTCGAGGATGCCGAGCACCTCACGGCTGGAGTCCGTGTCCAGGTTGCCGGTCGGCTCGTCGGCCAGCACGATCGCGGGCGACGTCACCAGGGCCCGGGCGATGGCGACGCGTTGCTGCTGACCACCCGACAACTCGTTGGGCCGGTGATGCGTGCGGTCCTTGAGACCGACGAGGTCGAGCGCCGCCAGCGCCCGTTCGCGACGTTGGGCACGCCGAACTCCCGCGTACACCAGCGGGAGCTCGACGTTCGCGAGTGCCGTCGTCCGCGGCACCAGGTTGAAGGACTGGAAGACGAACCCGATCTTCCTGTTGCGCAGCAACGAGAACTGCTCCTCGTCGAACTCGCCCGTGTCGATCCCGTCGAGCAGGTACTTGCCGCCCGACGGCACGTCGAGGCACCCGAGGATGTTGAGCAGCGTCGACTTGCCCGACCCCGACGCGCCCATGATCGCGATGTACTCGCCCTTCTCGACGGTCAGGTCGAGGCCCCGCAACGCGTGCACGGCCGTGTCGCCGCTGCCGTAGGTCTTGCGGAGGTCGCGGACCTCGATGACCGGGCTCATCGACCGGTCCCGGTGAAGCCGCCACCGTTGCGCTGGCCGCCGGTGCCGGGGAACTGCCCGGCCGGTTGCTGCCTGTTCTGGTTCGTGGACGTCGTGACCTGCGGCAGCACGACCTCCTCGCCGGCCGACAGCCCGGACTTGATCTCCACGTACTGGTCACCCCGCACGCCGACCTCGACGGTCTTGCGCGTCTCGGCGCCGTTCTCCAGCACCTGCACGGAACTCTCGCCGTTGACCGTCTGCACGGCCGCGGCGGGCACCGCGAGCACGCCGGTGGCTCCCGCGACCGTGATCTCGACGCTCGCCGACTGACCGGGCCGCAGGCCCTCCGGCGGTGAGGTCAGCGTGAGCGTGACGCCGTACTGCACGACGTTGTTCGCCGTCGTCGGCGTGAGGTCGACCTGCGTGACCTTGGCCTGGACCGGCTGCGACTGCATCGCGTTGACCGTGACTGTCGCCGCCTGGTCGGCCTTGAGCTTGCTGACGTCGGACTCCGAGACGTTCGCGTGCAGCACCAGGTTCTTGAGGTCCGTGACGACGACGAACCCGGACGTCGTCGTGGTGGTGGAGGTCGTGCTGCTGGACGTGGTGTTCGAGCTGCCGACCTTCTGCCCGACCGAGCCGGTCACCGACGTGATCGTGCCGTCGCCCGGCGCGGTGAGCGTGGTGGCGGCGAGCGTGTCCTTCGCCTGCTGGAGCGCGAGCTGCGCCTGCCGGTACGCCGTGAGCAACGCCGTGGTGCCCGTTCCCTTGTCGAGCGCGGCGTTCAGGTTGCCCTGCGCGATGTCGACCTGGAGCTGCGCTTGCGTGGGGTCGAGCTTCGCGAGCTGCTGGCCCTTGGTGACGACGTCACCGACCTTGACGTTGATCTCGGTGACCGTGCCGCTCGCCCCGAACGAGGCGGCGGCGCTGAACGAGCTCTGCACCGTCCCCGAGGCCGTCACCACCTCGCTCACGTCGCGGTTCGCGGCGGCGGCCGTGCGGGCCGCGGTGGGCTGGGCACTGCCGGAGGAACCGAAGAACACCAGGTAGCCGGCCACACCGGCGCCGAGGAGCACCACCACCAGCAGTCCGTTGATCACCAAGGATCTGCGACGTCGAGTCATGGCTCGGGATGCTCGTCCGGCAAGCTGTGGCGGGGCTGCGAGTTTCCTGGGAGCCAGCTGAAGATCATCCCGTCCGTTTTCACCCGAATGAGCCCCTTGTTGCTCTTCGAGCAAGCCCTACGGTCGAGGAATGGCCACCAGCACTCCCTCCACTGTGTACAGCAGGGATCTCGGCGAAGAACTCCGCAAAGTACGCGAATCCTCCACTGACTTCACGGGCGCCGCCTTCGCCCTGCGCCTGGGCTGGGACCCGAGCAAGGTCTCGACCCTGGAGCGCGGGAAGTACTGCCCCAGCGAGATCGACCTGGTCCAGTACCTGTCGATGTGCGGTAAGGACATCGACTTCTTCGAGGACTTCAAGCGCCGCTTCCGCAACGCGTTCGAGGAGTACATCGTCCAGGTACCGGACAACCTCCGCACGATCGCGATAGCGGAGTCGACCGCCAGGAAGATCATGCGGTACGACTCGCAGACCATCACCGGCCTCGTGCAGACGCCGGAGTACGCCGACGGTGTGTACCGGGTGGCCGGCCTGGTGACCGAAGAGCGCATCCCGACACTGGTCCAGCTCCGGATGGAGCGTCAGGCGATCCTGCGGCGGCACGATCGGCCGATCTGCCTCTTCTACATCCACGAGAACGCGCTACGCACGCAGATCGGCGATGCCCACGTCATGGAGGACCAGTACCTCCGGCTGCTGTTCAACGTGCACATGATCCGGATCATCCCGGCTGACACGCCGGTGATCGCGTCCAGTTGCGCCCTGTGGGAGTACGAGAAGGCGATGTCGGTGGCGTTCATCGAGACCGACCTTGCCAACGTGTTCGTGCAGGACCCTGGTGCCATCGTGCGCACTCGACTGCTGTTCGACCGTTTGGCTGAGGTCGCCTTGGATGAGGAACAATCGCGGAGCAAGCTGGCGGAGTACGTCGGCGGACCGCGAGAGGACCTCAATGGCGCAGGAACGCGTTTGGCGTAAGAGCAGCTACAGCGGTGGGGCGGAGGACGGCGACTGCGTCGAGGTGTCGCTCGGCGCCGACGCCCTCGTCCGGGACTCGAAGAACCCGGCCGGAGGGGTCCTGACCTTCAGTTTCGCCGCCTGGGAAAAATTCCTCGAGAACCGTTGAACCGTCCCGGGCCGCCTCACGTGTGGTGGCCATGGATGAGAAGACGGTGCTGGTGGGCAGGATTGCCCCGACGGTGAAGCTGCCCAAGCAGGGCAGCCGGGTCGTGCCGCTGCGCCAGGCCGCCCCTCTGCGGGTGGACGTGGCGGGCGGCGGGCCGGTTGGTCTGGCGTTCGCCTGCACCGTGAAGTCGCTCCTCGGCGACGGCGTGATGATCCGCGTGCACGACCGCCGCTGGATGCGCCAGGGCGACCGCGTCGTGTGGAAGGGCAATGCCGAGGGCAACAACCGCCGCGAGCAGGTCGTGACGCTGCAGAGCAACGTCTGGGCGTCGCTCCCGCTCGCCGTGCAGCAGCGCCTGTTCGCGCCCGGCAAGTTCTCGGAGATGTGGCCGCTCGGCCCGGACTCCCCGGCGTCCAAGGGCAGGCCGCGCAACATCAAGATCCGCTGGATCGAGGACTGCCTGCTCGACATGGCGCAGGACGTCTACGGCATCGAGCTCGTCGCGGACGCCTACGCGCCGCCGGCGAAGTTCGACGGCCTGCACGTCCTCGCCATCGCCGACGGCGCCCGTTCCGCGACCCGCGAGGCGTTCTCGGCACAGTTCGGCACCCCGAGTCGCGAACTGTTCTCAGTGGACGGTTCGCCGCTGGACGAGCGCGTCCTGGGCATCCGCGTCACCGCGAAGTCGCCCGACGAGCACACCGTTCCGCTGACCGTGGCGCAGAACAGGTTCCTGTTCAACTCGCTCGGCGGCGGCTTCATCAACATGCGCCTGACCGCCGAGGAGGCGTCCGAGATCGTCGCGCTCGGCGAGAGCGGCCCGGTCTCGTGCATCGGCAAGTTCGGCTGCACCATGCGTCCCTCCGGCAACGGCCGCTTCGTCTGCGACCGCCACCGCTCGGTCTTCAAGCCGTCCGTCGACAAGCTCTCGTACCTGTGGCCCCGGATCCTCGACGGCCTGCGCTTCTTCGGCGTCGGCGTGGCGGACGTCGTCGGCATCAACTCGTTCACGCTGGGCATGCAGCAGATGTCGAAGTTCACCGCGCAGCTCGCCCCGTCGACGTTCGGCTTCCTGCTGGGCGACGCCGCGAACTCGCTGCACTTCTGGCCGGGCCGAGGCCTCAACACGGGCCTCAAGAGCGCGCTCTCCCTGGCCGTGAACCTCCAGAAGCGCTGGCGCGGCAACGCCTTCCGCGCCGCCGACTTCGCGCAGCACGAGGGCATCATGCAGCAGCTCCAGTACCGCGAGAAGTCACGCGCCTGGACCACCATGCTCATGCCGGACTCCGAGGGCACCCCGCGGGGCATCGAGGACCGCATCCGCGAGGGCCTCCAGGGCCCCGCCGACCGCGCCGCCCTCGTCAAGACGCTGTACGAGCGCGTGCTCGAGATCAAGAAGCGCATGGGCGACCGGATGGGGCCGCTCGCGACCGACGAGTGGTACTACGGCCGCGTCAACGCCATGGACACCCGCACGCTCAAGGTGATGGTGGAGTCCGGGGCGTGGATCACGCGGGAGATCGGCGGCGAGGAGGTCGAGGTGCCGTCGGCAGTGCCGGCCGTCGCGCCCGAGCAGCCCTCGAACCGGGGCCTGTCGCTGGTCGGCTAGGCCGGGTGGGCGGCGACGCCGTGGTCACGCCCGCAGGTACACCCACGCTTCCGCACCCGACCCGAGCGTCACCAGCGTGCGTCGGTACTCGTCCACCTCGTGGATGTCGGCCGCCGCCAGTTCGGCGGTCGTCACCTCCAGCACCGTCCCGGCGACCGAGTCCGCCGGGTCGCCGGTGAACGAGACGATCGGGTGCCGGTCCGTCGTCACCCGGTGGTGGCCGGGCAGCACGTCCTCCTTGCCCACGAGCGTGCGCCCGAAGTGCTCGATCTGCACCGGCGCCGTCTGCGAGGTCCCGTACGAGAACAGGTTCACGACGGCCCCGGCAGATCCACCGATCCGCCGCAACACGGGCCGGGTGACGTCCGAGTTGCCGACCACGACCGAAGCCCGGTCCACCGGTCCGACCTCCTCCAGGTACCGGCGGCTAGCTGCGTGGTACCGCTGCTCGAAGGCACGCGAAGCCTCCTCCAGCCCACCGAGCAGCTCCGCGTCACGCCGCGTCCCGCGGTCGAAGGCGACCTCGAACGGCGTGTCCACGAAGACGACCTCGTCCCACTCCAGGTCCCGCTGCAGGAAGCTGCCGTCCACCACGAGCACGAGGTCGTCCGGGGCGAGAACGGGTGGCTCGTCGACCACCGCGTCCGAGCGCAGGTCGATGATCCGCGACCGGTACCGGCGATCCCCGCCGGGACCGAGCGGCTCCAGCACCAGCCGCGCGAACGAGGCGAAGTCGTAGGCGTCCAGGTAGTACCCGTCGGCCGAGGAGCGTCCGAGCCGGTGCCGGATCGCGCGCGGGTTGTGGAACCCGTCCATCGACAGGTGCGCGGCCGAACGCCCGCGCGCCGCCACCAGGGAGGTCAGCTCGCGGGCCAGTGTCGTCTTGCCCGAGGCGGTGATGCCGTCGACCGCGACCCGCAACGGGCGGTCGAGACCGACGAGGTGGTCGGCGATCCTGCCCAGCACGTGCTCCCGCGAAGTGATCATGGAATCGACGTTAGTCCTCCTCCACCTCGCGCCGGGAGAGCCGGACCTCCTCGACGTCGAGCTTGCGCTGCACCGTGCGCAGCACGATGTCGTCGATGGCCTGCTCGTCGCGCAGCCGCACGACGGTCGCCCGCTTGTGCGCGATCAGCTCCAGCCGCAACGCCGTGTACTCGAGCTCCGACTGCGCGATCTCCTCGTCACCGGCCCGCTTGCCGCGCACGACCTCCATGTGGTGTTCGTACTCGGCGAGCACGCGCTTGTACACGACGTCCGAGACGCCCACCTTGTCGGCCAGGCGGGGGAGTGCCTCGTAGGCCTCCTCGGACGCCGTCGTGTTGGCGAGGTGGAGTTCCTCGTCCAGCGCGGTGTCCTCGGGCAGTCGCGAGAAGCGGATGATCGACGGCAGCATGACCGCCTGCACGATCAGCGTCAGCGTGACGACACCGGACGTGATCAGGATGATCTCGTCGCGGAACGGGAACGGGCCGCCGTCCACCACGGTCACGGGCACCGCCAGTGCGGCGGCGAGCGACACGGCACCGCGGAAACCGGCGGCGGACGACACGAGACGTTGGCGTGCGCCCACTCGCCGCAACCGTTGCTGCGGGCGGCGGTCGAGGGCGCGGATCACGTACGGGGTCGTGTAGCTCCACAGCATGCGGGTGCCCACGACCGTCAGAGACACCAGGCCGATGGCGCCGAGCGTGGCGAGGGCCTCCGAGCCGTTCAACGACCGCAGCGCGCTGTGGGCCTGGAGTCCGATCAGGACGAACAGGGCGCCGTTCAGCACGAAGGTCGCGATGCCCCAGAACGCGTAGCTGACCTGGCGGGTGTCGGCGCGCACGATGCGCGGGCCGACCTGGGCCAGCACCAGGCCGCACGTGACCACGGCGATCACGCCCGAGCCGTGCACCGTCTCGGCCAGCAGGAACGCGGCGAACGGGGTCAGGATGCTGACCACGCTCTCGTGCAACGGGCTGTCGAGGCGCTTGCGGACCTGCACGGCGAGCCAGGCGACGAGCAACCCGGCCACGGCGCCGCCCGCGTAGGACAACACCAGCTGCAGGCCGACGCGGCCGGTGCTGAACTGCTGCTCGCCGATGGTGATCGACACCGCGATCGCGTAGATCACGAGCGCCGTGCCGTCGTTGATCAGGGACTCGGCGCGCAGGATGGTCGTCGTGCGGCGCGGCATGCCGCGGGCGATCGCCGAGACCGCCGTCGCGTCGGTGGGGGCCAGTGCCGCGCCGAGCACCCACGCCGGGCCCCAGTCGAGGCCCAGGGCGTGGGCGACGGAGGCCACCGCGGCGGCCGTCGCGAGTACGAGCAGCGTGCTGAGCAGCACGATCGGGCGCAGGTTGCTGCGGATCTCCCGCAACGACGTGTTGAGGCTCTCCCAGTACAGCAACGCCGGCAGGAAGATCAGCAGCATCGCCTCGGGCGGCAGGCTGACCTCTTCCAGGGCGGGCACGAAGCCGAGCACCGCGCCGCACGCGACCAGCAGGACCGGGGCGGCGACGCGGAGCCGTCCGGACACGACGCTGCTCGCGAGGATGCACACACCCAGCACCACTACGAGTTCGAGACCGAGCATGCGCTAGAAGATAGGCCGATCAGGGCCGCAGCGCGTCATCCAGTTCGGCCAGCAGCCGGGTCTTGGGGCGCGCTCCCACGATCTGGCGGATCGGCTCGCCGTCGCGGAACAGCAGCAGCGTGGGCAGCGACATGACCTGGTGGTCGCGGGCGGTGGCGGTGTTCTCGTCGGCGTTGATCTTGACGACGGTCAGGTCGTCGCGTTCGCGGTCGATCTCCTCCAGCACGGGCGTGAGCATGTGGCACGGCCCGCACCACTGCGCCCAGAACTCGACGAGCACGGTGCCCGTCCTCGTGCTCTCCGCGAACGTGGCATCGGTCAACTGGTGCACTGGATCTCCTCGGGTACGACGCACGGGTCCTGGAAGGCGAGCCTGGCCAGCAGGAACTCCCGGACGGTGGTGAGCCGCTCCAGGCAGGCGTCCACCTCGGCGAGCCTGCGCCGGTAGACCTCCCGCGAGTCCGGGCACGAGTCGCCGGACTCGTGGCCCGCGCGCAGGCAGGCGACGAACGGCCGGGTGTCCTGCAACGACAGGCCGACCGACTGGAGCGCCTGGATTTCGCGCACCAGTCGCAGGTCGTGCTCGTCGTACTCGCGGTAGCCGTTCGACGTGCGCTGCGCTTCGAGGAGCCCTTCCGACTCGTAGAACCGCAGCGCACGGGTGGTGGTGCCGGCTCGCTTGGCCAGTTCGCCGATCCTCATGGACCCCAACGCTAAACCTTCACGCGCACGTCAAGGCAAGCCCGCGAAATATTCCCGTTCCGGCCGGGATTCCCACCCAGTGGCCGCCCCAGCACGAGGCCCGTCACCGCGAACAGAATGCGAGGAAAACGACGAGAGGGGGACCGGTGGGCGCATCATTGCACCTGGCCGCGGCACTCCAGGCGACCGGCGACGAGGCGTACAGCGCGCGGCACTGGGCCGAGCTCGTGCGCGCGGCGGAGGACGCCAAGCTCGACTTCGTCACGTTCGACGACTCGCTCGACGGCCGGCCGGGGCTCGACGCCGTGCTCACGGCGGCGCGGATCGCCCCGCTCACCACGCGGATCGGGCTGGTGCCGACGGCGGTGGTCACGCACACCGAGCCGTTCCACCTGTCCAAGGCGATCGCCACGCTGGACTACGTGAGCAAGGGCCGCGGCGGGGTGCAGCTGGCCGTGGCGCCGGAACCCGCCGTGGCCCGGCACTTCGGGCGTCGTGACGACCTCGGCGGCTTGTGGGAGGACGACGCGGAGATCCGCGACGAGGCCACCGGGCGGTTCATCGACCGGGAGAAGCTGCACTACATCGACTTCGAGGGCCGCTGGTTCTCCGTCCGCGGGCCGTCGATCACGCCACGCCCGCCGCAGGGCCACCCGTTGATCGCCGCGACCGAACCGGTGGGCGACATCGTGTTCTCCGACGACGTCCCGGCGACCGGCGGGCTCGTCTTCCGGGACGTGGACGCGTCCACCCCGGTGGAGCAGCTGATCGCGTGGCACGCCGAGGGCTTCGCCGGGTTCCGGCTGCACGGCGACCTCCGCCAGATCACCCGCGAGGTGGTGCCGGAGCTGAGGAAGAGCGGCGTGTTCCGCACCGAGTACGAGCACACGACTTTGCGCGGCCACCTCGGCCTCGCCCGGCCCGCCAACCAGTTCGCCTGAGGGAGCGCGAGATGACCAAGCAGATCCACCTCGCCGCGCACTTCCCCGGCGTGAACAACACGACCGTCTGGAGCGACCCGCAGGCGGGCAGCCACATCGAGTTCGACTCGTTCGTCCACTTGGCACGGACGGCCGAACGGGCGAAGTTCGACTTCTTCTTCCTCGCCGAGGGCCTGCGGCTGCGCGAGCAGGGTGGCAAGATCTACGACCTGGACGTCGTCGGCAGGCCCGACACGTTCACGGTGCTCGCCGCGCTGGCGGCCGTGACCGAACGGCTGGGTCTCGCCGGCACGATCAACTCGACGTTCAACGAGCCGTACGAGGTGGCGCGGCAGTTCGCGTCCCTCGACCACCTCTCGGACGGACGCGCGGCCTGGAACGTCGTCACCTCGTGGGACGCGTTCACCGGCGAGAACTTCCGGCGCGGCGGGTTCCTCGCGAACGAGGACCGCTACACGCGCGCGGAGTCGTTCCTGCGCACGGCGTGGAAGCTGTTCGACACCGGCGTGGGGCAGTTCGAGCACAAGGACCAGCACTTCGACATCAGCGGGACGTTCGGCGTCCCGCGCTCGCCGCAGGGCCGTCCGGTGATCCTGCAGGCGGGGGACTCCGACGAGGGCAGGGAGTTCGCCGCCGCCACCGCCGACGCGATCTTCTCGCGGCACGGCACGCTGGAGGCCGGGCAGAAGTTCTACAGCGACGTGAAGGGCAGGCTCGCGAAGTACGGCCGCACGCACGACCAGCTCGTGGTGCTGCCCGCGGCCACGTTCGTGCTCGGCGACACCGACGCCGACGCCCAGGAGAAAGCCGCGGTCGTGAGGCGGCAGCAGGTCAGCGGGGCGACCGCGATCCGGTTCCTCGAACAGATCTGGAACCGCGACCTCAGCGCGTACGACCCGGACGGTCCGCTGCCCGAGGTCGAGCCGGTGATCGGTGAGAACACGATCGCGAAGGGCCGCGCGAGCGTGCGGATGTTCAAGGACCCGGCCGCGACGGTGAAACAGTGGCGGGAGAAAGCCTCGGCGAAGAACCTGTCCATCCGCGACCTCGTGATCGACGTCAGCGCCCGGCAGAACTTCATCGGGTCGGCGGACAGCGTCGCCACGCAGATCAACGACCTGGTGCAGCAGGACGCGGCCGACGGCTTCATCCTCGTGCCGCACGTGACGCCGGGCGGGCTCGACGAGTTCGCGGACACCGTCGTGCCGTTGCTGCAGGAACGCGGTGTGTTCCGGTCCGAGTACTCAGGTCCGACGCTGAGGGATCATCTCGGTATCCGATAGTTGTTCAGCACGTGGACGTCCTTGCCCGGCCGGTTCTCCGGTATTTAACGTGAGCGTCGTTGAGTGAGTGCTCTCCTCAAGAGCGCAGGGAAGGGAGGACGGGATGAACGCCGCGTTGGTCCCGTCCTCCCGCTGTCGCACCGACTGCACGAGCTGACACCTCCTCCCGCTCGTCTCACGTTCCCCGCCGCAGCAAGGACTCGCCATGACCTCTGGCACGCTGACGCTTGTGTCCACAAAGGACGATGATCTCTCCGCATTACCCGTCGTGCCGGCCCGCCACCCGTGGCGCTGGGTCGGGGTGGCGTTCGTGCTGGTGCTCGCCGCGCAGTTCGTGCACGGCCTCGTCACGAACCCGGCCTGGGACTGGCCGACGTTCGCGCGGTACTTCACCGCCCAGTCGATCCTCACCGCCGTCGGCACGACGATCTTCCTGACGGTGTTCGGCACGGTCCTGGGCTTCGCGCTCGGCATCGTGGTCGCGGTGCTGAGGATGTCGAAGAGCCCGTTCCTGAGCGCGGTGGGCTGGACCTACATCTGGGCGTTCCGGTCGATCCCGCTGATCGTGCAGTTGCTGTTCTGGTTCAACATCTCCTATCTGTACCAACGGCTTTCGCTCGGCATCCCGTTCGGGCCGGAGTTCGTGAGCTTCGAGACGATCTCGCTGATCAGCCCGATGGGCGCGGCCGTCCTCGGTCTCGCGCTGCACCAGGCGGCCTACGCGGCGGAGATCGTCCGGTCCGGCGTGATCTCCGTCGACCGCGGGCAGCTGGAGGCGGCGGCCGCGCTCGGCATCCCGAGGTTCCGCCAGTTCCGCAGGATCGTTCTGCCGCAGGCGATGCGGTCGATCCTGCCCAACGCGGCCAACGAGGTGATCAGCCTCTTCAAGGGCACCTCGGTCGTCTCGGTGATGGCGATCGGCGAGCTGTTCTACCAGGTGCAGGTCATCTACGGCCGCAACGCCCGGGTCGTCGCGCTGCTGATGGTCGCGACCATCTGGTACATCGTCCTGACCACACTGCTCTCGATCGGCCAGCACTACGTCGAGCGCTACTTCGCGCGAGGAGACCGCCGGTGATCGAGGTCCTGAACGTGCACAAGAGCTTCGGCGCGCTGGAAGTGCTGCGCGGGGTGTCGCTGAACGTCGCCGCCGGCGAGGTCGTGGTGGTGCTCGGACCGTCCGGGTCGGGCAAGTCGACGTTGCTGCGCACGATCAACCACCTGGAGAAGGTCAACCGCGGGTACATCACGATCGACGGCGACCTGATCGGCTACCGGCGGCGCGGCGGGAAGCTCCACGAGCTCAAAGAACGCGAGATCCTCAAGCAGCGCAAGGACATCGGTTTCGTCTTCCAGAACTTCAACCTGTTCCCCCACCTGACCGCGCTGGAGAACGTCGCGGAGGTCGCGGAACTCGCCGACGCCCGCCACTTCCTGGAGCGGGTCGGCCTGGCGGACAAGGCGTCCGCGTATCCACGGCAGCTCTCCGGCGGCCAGCAGCAACGGGTCGCGATCGCGCGAGCCCTGGCCACGCGGCCGAAGGTCGTGCTGTTCGACGAACCGACGTCGGCGCTCGACCCCGAACTGGTCGGCGAGGTGCTGGACGTGCTCCGCGACCTCGCCCGGTCCGGCACCACGATGGTCGTCGTCACGCACGAGATCGGCTTCGCCCGCGAGGTGGCCGACCGGATCGTGTTCATGGACGAGGGCGTGATCGTCGAAGAGGGACCGCCTGACCAGTTGCTCGACCACCCCGTCCACGAGCGCACCCGCGCTTTCCTGTCCAAGGTCCTGTAGAAGGAGTTCGTTGTGCGCAAAGTACTTCTCGCCGTGCTGGCGTTCGGTCTGGCTGCCTGCGGCACCGCCGGTGGTGAGGAGCCCACCGAGGTCGCCGGCCTCAGTGTGAACCTCGGTCCCGACCAGAACCGGGTCACCGCCACCAAGGACGACAAGATCGCCGCCAAGGTGCCGGAGAAGTTCAGAACCAAGGGTGAGCTGACGATCGGCGGATCCGCCGGCACAGCACCACCACTGCGGTTCTACGCCACCGACGACAAGACCGTGATCGGCGTCGAGACCGACATCGCCACGCTGGTCGCCGACGTGCTGGGCCTCAAGCCCAAGCTCGAGGTCTCGTCGTGGGAGAACCTGTTCGTGGGCCTCGACAGCGGCGCCTACGACCTCGGTCTGTCGAACATCACCGTGACCGAGGCGCGCAAGGAGAAGTACGACTTCGCCACCTACCGCCTCGACACCCTGGCGTTCGAGGCGAAGAAGGGCGGGACCTGGAAGGTCGAGGAGCCCAAGGACGTGGCGGGCAAGGTGATCGCCGTGACGTCCGGCACCAACCAGGAGAAGATCCTCGTCGACTGGAGCACCAAGAACGTCGCCGCGGGCCTGAAGGCCACGGACATCAAGTACTTCCAGAACTCGTCGGACTACTACCTCGCGCTGCAGTCCGGCCGCATCGACGCCTACCTCGGCCCGAACCCCACCTCGGCCTACCACGCCGCGACGTCCGGGCAGACCGAGGTGATCGGCAACTTCTCCGGTGGCGCCACCGTCCAGGGCAAGATCGCGGTGACCACCAAGAAGGACAGCGGTCTCGTGGGACCGGTCCAGGAGGCGCTGAACCAGCTGATCGCCAACGGCAAGTACGCCGAGGTCCTGAAGCGCTGGGGGCTGGAGGACGAGGCCGTGCCGACGTCGGAGGTCAACCCGCAGGGTCTGCCGAAGAGCTGAGGGGTGGGGGACATGAGGTTCAGCATCACCATCGACACCGAGGACGAGGACACCGCGCTGCGGCTGCTCGGCGCGCTGCGGGACGCGGGCCTGGTCCCCGCGGTCGAGGCGGCGGAGGTCGAGGACGTGGACGTCCGGATCCTGCCGGACACCCGCCAGGTCCTGCTCCACGAGTCCGCGGTCGAGCTGACGAGGCTGGAGTTCGAGCTGCTGTTGCACCTGTGCGAGAACACCGACCGGGTGCACCGCCGCCGTGAACTGCTGGCCGCGGTGTGGGGCGTGAACGACGACTACAGCGGCGCCCGCACGGTCGACGTGCACGTCCGGCGGGTGCGGCAGAAGCTCGGCGACGCGGCGGACGTGATCCAGACCGTGCGCGGCGTCGGCTACCTCGTCGCGTCGAGCAGCCGGTTCCGGGTGGAACGCCCACCCAACGTGGTGCGGCTGGCGGACCGGCGCGCCGGATGACCCTCTCCGTCCACTGGACGAGCCCGGACGCTCCCGAGGTCGCCGAGATGATGGCCGAACTGCTGCACGAGTACGTGAGCAGGTACGGCCCGGCGGCCCGCGAGCGGATGGAACGCTTCCCGGACTCGTCGCTGACACCTCCCGACGGACGACTGGTGGTGTTGCTGCGAGACGGCGTCGCCGTGGCGGGCGGAGCGTTCCGGCGGCTCGACGAGCACACCGCGGAGCTCAAGCGGATCTGGACGCACTCGGCGCACCGCCGCCAGGGCCTGGCCCGGCGCGTGCTGGAGGTGCTGGAGGCGGAGGCGTTCCGGCTCGGCTACCGGCGCGTCTTCCTGACCACCGGACCGCGCCAGCCCGAGGCACGCGGTCTCTACCTGGCGGCGGGCTACACGCCGTTGTTCGACGTGACGGTCCCGCCTTCCGGGCCGCTGCCGTTCGAGAAACGAGTTGCCGAGCCCGTGGGGACGGTGTTGCATGCGTAGCTGACCCGGGGGAGTTGATCGATGCCCGAGATCGCCACGGACGTGGCTCTGGTGCGGGACCTGATAAGCACGCAGTTCCCGCGCTGGCGGGGTTTGCCGGTGCGGGAGGTCGCGCACGGCGGCACCAGCAACGCGCTCTACCGGCTGGGCGACTCGCTGGCGGTGCGGCTCCCGCGCAGGGAGTGGTCCGCCGACGACGCCGCCGAGGAAGCGCTGATCGTGCCGCTGGTCGCGCCTTCTCTGCCGGTCGCGGTGCCGGAGCCGCTGGAACTGGGCGAGCCGACCGACCGCTACCCGTACCAGTGGTCGGTGGTGCGGTGGATCGACGGCGTGATGGCTCCCGTCGAGGCGGTCGACGAGGACGTTCCTTTCAGGCTGGCGGAGTTCGTCCGGGCGTTGCAGTCGGTGGACGCTCAGGGCAGGCCGTGGAAGTCGAGTCGTGGCCGGGTGAGCGGGATCGAGGACGACTCGGCCGTCCGCTCGTGCATCGCCCAGATCGGGGGCAGTCCCCGGCTGGTCGCGATCTGGGAGGAGTCGCTGGCCGCGCCCCGGTGGGAGCGGCCGGGCCGTTGGCTGCACGCCGACCTGCACGAGGGCAACCTGCTGTTCACCGGCGGCGCGCTGACCGGCGTGATCGACTGGGGGAGCGCCGGGGTCGGTGATCCCGCCGCCGACCTCATGACGGCGTGGCTGTACCTCGATTCGGGTGGGCGCAAGGCGTTCCAGCGCGAACTCGCCGAGTTCGACGACGCGGACTGGGCACGGGCGCGGGGCTGGGCGCTGCACCTCGCCGTGCTGGCGCTGCCGTACTACCGCGAGACCAACAGGTTCCTGGCGGGGATCGCGCGCCGCACGCTGGACGGGTTGTGCCCGGGGTGGGACGACTGATGCGGATCGACCTGTCCCTTGTGGAGGATCTGGTCCGGTCGCAGTTCCCGCGGTGGAAGGGATTGGCGCTGACCGAGGTCCGGCACGGTGGGACCGATCACGCCATCTTCCGGCTCGGTGACGAGCTCGCGGTCCGGTTGCCGCGGATCAAGGAAGCGTGGGACCAGGCCGAGCGCGACTTCGAGGTGGTGCCGCGGCTCGCGCCGCACCTGCCGGTCGCGCTGCCGGAACCCCTGGAACTCGGTGAGGTCACCGACGACTACCCGTACCGGTGGTCGGTCGTCCGGTGGCTGGAGGGCGACATCTCCACGATCGACGCCGTCGGCCCGCGCACCGGTGCTCGTCTGGCCGAGGTCCTCCAGGCGTTGCAGGGAATCAGCACGGACGGCGAGCCGTGGACCACCTACCGGGGACGTCGTGACATCGCCGTGAGCGACCTGGGTGTCCGGGCGGCCATCGCGAAGCTGGGCGGTGACCCGGGGCTCACGGCGATCTGGGAGGACGCGATCAGCGCTCCCGGCTGGGATCGGCCGTTGACCTGGCTGCACGCCGACCTCCACCGCGGCAACCTGCTGTTCACGGACGGCGAGCTGTCCGGCGTGATCGACTGGGGCTGCGCGGCCGCCGGTGATCCGGCCGGCGACCTCATGACGGCGTGGCTGTTCCTCGACCAGCGGGGCCGGGCGCAGTTCCGGCGCGAGCTGAGCGGGGTCGACGACGCCACGTGGGCGCGTGCGCGCGGCTGGGCGCTGGAACTGTCCGTGCTCGCTCTCGCGCGGCACGGCGACAGCATCCCGTCCGTCGCCGAGATCGCCCGCCACGCGCTCGGCCAGCTACTCGCGGAACGCCCCCGGTGACATCCCCGTCTCCCGCGCGAAGAACTTCGTGAAGTTCGTCGGCTCGCTGAACCCGAGCCGGTGCCCGATCGCCGCCGACGACAGGTCGGTGTGCACCAGCAGGCGCTTGGCCTCCAGCGTCACGCGGGCGTCGATCAACGCCTTCGCGGACTGCCCGGTGGCGGCGAGGCAGATGCGGTTGAGGCTGCGCGTCGAGTAGCCGATCCGGGCCGCGTAGTCGGCGGCGCTGCGGGTCGTGGCGAACGAGCGCTCGAGCTCCTGCTGGAAGCGTTCGAAGCGCGGGTCCCGGCCCGGGGTGGCGCCGGGCAGGCGGGCGATCCGCAGCAGCAGCGCGTTCAGCAGGGTGCGGAGCAGGTTGACCGGCTCGCCGGTCAGCAGGTTGCGGCGGTACTCCTGGCGGAGGTCCTGCATCGCGCGGGTGAAGACGGGCCGCTCCGCCTGCGGCACCTCGTGGAGCACCGGGCCGAACGGGCTCAGGACCGGGAACGCCGGGGTGAAGAGGACCATCGACGCGTCGAGCAGGGCCGTGGGGAGGCGGAGCACGCGGCCGGGGCTGACGTGCAGCAGCGTGCCGGGGGCGCACGGGTGGTCCACGAAATCGACCATGGTGGTGCCGGTGCCCGCGGTGAACAGGAACAGCTGGTGGAAGTCGGTGCGGTGCACCTTGGCGAGCGTGTCCTCGGTGAGCCTGCGGCGGAGCACGCCGAGGTCGAGGGCTTCGAGGCCCAGCTGCCCGCGGTCGGGGTTGCTGAAGCCGAAGTGTGCGACCTGTCCACTTTTGACCATGGTGAGGCGTGATCCTACCTCGTCTCGGAGGCGCCGGCGGGGCATCGTCTACGCCATGGGAAACAAGGAGATCGTGCTCAAGGCCGCAGGGGAACTGTTCGGCGACAGGGACCCGTCCGCTGTGGACCGCTGGGTCGCGCCGGGGTACCGGCAGCACAGCTCGCTCGTCGCGGACGGGCCCGAGGCGTTGCGAGGACTCGTCGCGAGCCTGCCCGAGGGATTCCGGTACGAACTGGCGAGGGTGATCGCCGACGGTGATCTCGTTGCGCTGCACGGTGTCTACCACGGGTTCGGGCCGGAGCCACTCGTCGCGTTCGACCTGTTCCGGGTGGAGGACGGCAAGCTCGCCGAGCACTGGGACGCGCTCACGCCCGTGGTCGGGGACACCGCGAGTGGACGGTCCCAGACGGACGGTGCGGCGCAGCCGGCCGGGGACGGTACCGAGGGCAGTCGTGCGCTGGTCACGGAGTTCGCGCAGCGGATCCTGCAGGACGCCGACTACTCGGTGCTGACCGACTACATCTCCACCGAGACCTACCTGCAGCACAACCCGGAGGCCGCCGACGGGCTCGACGGGTTCGGTGCCGCGGCGGCGCAGTGGGCGCAGCAGGGCAAGAACCTCGTCTACAAGACCGTGCACCGGGTCGTGGCGGAGGGTGATCTCGTGCTGTTGCAGTCGGAGGGTGAGTTCGGGGAGCCGGTCGCCTACTGGGACCTGTTCCGGGTCGAGGACGGCAGGATCGTCGAGCACTGGGACGTGATCGCGCCGATCCCGGCCGCGCTGCCGCACTCCAACGGGCTGTTCTGACGTGCTCGGCTACCGGTCCGCGGTCGCGCTGGACGAGCCGTTCCGGCCGCTCGGCGCGCCCGCGCCCGCCGAGGAGTTCGAGGAGTTGACGAGCCGCGCCCTGCGCATGCTCGGAGGCCGCGGCGATCGGCGGAGCCTGCGCGCGGTGCTGACCGTGCGGGAGCCCGCGCCGATCGATCCCGAGCTCATGGCGGTGCTGGACGCGTTGCTCGGCGGCGAACGGCGGGTGGACGCCGACGCGCGGACGTTGCCCGGGCCGGTCGCGGTGTGGCGCGGTGACATCACGCGGCTGAGGGCCGACGCGATCGTCAACGCCGCCAACGACGCCCTGCTCGGGTGCTTCCAACCCATGCACGGCTGCGTCGACAACGCGATCCACAACGCCGCCGGGCCGCGGCTGCGGGCCGACTGCCGGCGGATCGTGGACCTGCACGGCACGCCGGAACCGACCGGCACCGCGAAGATCACCCGCGGGTACCACCTGCCCGCGTCGTTCGTGCTGCACACCGTGGGGCCGGTCGTGCACGGCGAGCTGGAGCCCGCGCACGTCGCCGCGCTCGCCGACTCCTACCGGGCGTGCCTCGACCTCGCCGCCGAGGTCCCAGGGATCCGCACGATCGCGTTCTGCGGCATCAGCACGGGGATCTTCGGGTTCCCGAAACGACCGGCCGCCCGCGTCGCCGTGGGCGCGGTCGAGGACTGGCTCGCCCTGCGCCCCTGCCGGTTCGACCGGGTGGTGTTCGTGGTCTTCGGTGACGAGGACGAGGCTGCGTACCGGGAGTTGCTGTGACGCTGCGGCGGTGGCTGGACGAGGCCGATCAGGTGCTGATCGCGGCGGGCGCGGGGCTCTCGGCGGCGGCCGGGTACGACTACTCGGACGCGGCGCGGTTCGCGGAGCTGTTCCCGTTCCTGCACGCCTGGGGGCTGCGGGCGCGGTACCAGCTGATCGGGCTGCCGCTCCCGCCCCGGTTGCTGTGGGGTTACTGGTCCGTGCACGTGGACGACATCAGGTTCGGTGCGAGGCCGAACCCGGTGTACGAGGGGCTGCGAGACCTGGTCGGCGATCGCGACCACTTCGTCGTGACGTCCAATGTGGACGGGTTGTTCGCGCGCAACGGGTTCGTCGAAGACCGGATCTGGACGCCTCAGGGCGACTACGGCCGCTACCAGTGCGAAACACCGTGCACGCGGGAGACGTGGCCGAGCAGGCCGGTCGTCGAGGCGGCGCTGGCCACCTACGACGCGGCGACGGGCGAGGTCACCGCCGTGCCGTCGTGCCCGCGTTGTGGGGGAGCGGTGTTCCTGAACGTGCACAAGGGGCCCGAGTACGTCCCCGACCACTACGTTCCTGCCGGAAGGAGGATGCGCGACTGGGTGCGCGACGGTGTGCTCGTGCTCGAGATCGGCGCCGGGTACAGCACTCCGGGGGTCATCCGCTCACCGGTCGAGTCGCTCGTGCGCACCCTGCCAAGCGCTCGGTTGGTGCGGATCAACCGGGACCACGCGGACGTGCCCGCCGATCTCGGTGAACGGGCGATGTCTGTCCGGGCGGACGTCCTGGAGGTGCTCGCCCGGCCATAGCACATCGCGCTAGCCGCGATCCGGAGTAAGGCGCCCCGCCATCCGGGTCCATTCGTCAGGTTACGTACGTGAGAAATTTTCATCACCCTCTCGACGGCACCTCGGGTTTGTGCGTACGGTGAGCGCATCGTAACCGTACCGACCAGTAGGAACCCTAGCTGAATTCCTTTCTCCCCACCCCTGCAGGGTGAGGAAGTGAGCGCAGTGAAGATGCTGTCGGATCGAGAACGGGTGCTGTGCCTGAGTCCGTTCAACGCCCCCAACCCGGCCCTCGTGGTCGCCGCCGAACGGGCGGGCGGGCTCGGCGTGCTCGACCTCGGGCCCGATGCCGCCGCCGACCTCGCGCGGGTCGCCGCGCGTCACCCGCGTGCGTTCGGGGTGAGACTGCACGGGCCGCTGGCGGCGCCTCTGCCGCAGGTCGTCGACACCGTCGTGGTGGATCTCGCCCGGTACGCGCCGAGCCGCGCTGAGCTGGGTGAACGCCGTGTCCTCGTGATCGTCACCTCGGTGGCGGAAGCGGCTGCGGCGATCGAGTTCGGGGCGACGGGGCTGATCGCGAAGGGTGCCGAGTCGGGCGGCCGAGTGGGTGGCTCGCCCGCGTTCGTGCTGCTTCAGCAGGTGCTCGCGCTGACCGATCTGCCGGTCTGGGTGGCCGGTTCGATCGGGCCCGACACGGCCGCCGCCGCTATCGCCGGCGGTGCTCGCGGCGTGGTGCTGGAGGGCCAGCTCGCGCTCGTCGCGGAGGCCCGAAAACATATTTCCGGCGAATTTGTCAACGCGGTCCGGTTGATGGACGGCGCCGACACCGTCGTGAACGACGGGTTACGCGTGCATGTTCGTCAAAACGCGCTCGAAATTGGTCAAGAAGGTTCCTTGGCTGATTCTTACCGTACCTCGTTCGGGACCGTCGGCGGTGTGGTCGGCGCGATTGCGCGGGGCATTCGGGACAATCTCACCCTCGTGGGTGAGCACCGGTCGGTCCGGCCGGCCGGACCGTTCTGCGACCGCGTGCCCGGTCTGCGCTACCCGATCGCGCAGGGGCCGATGACCCGTGTCAGCGACCAGCCGGCGTTCGCCGCGGCCGTCGCCGAGGGCGGCGCGCTGCCGTTCCTCGCGCTCGCGTTGATGGAGGGCCCGGCGGTCCGCGAACTGCTGGAGACCACCGCCGGCAAGCTCGGCGACCGGCCGTGGGGCGTCGGGCTGCTCGGGTTCGCGCCGGCGGAGCTGCGGGCGCGGCAGATGGAGGCCGTGCTGGCCGTTCGTCCGAAGTACGCGATCGTCGCCGGTGGCGCGCCCGCGCAGGCCCGCGAGCTGGAGGACGCCGGGATCGAGGCGTTCCTGCACGTGCCGTCGCCCGCGTTGCTGCGCCGGTTCCTCGACGAGGGCGCGCGCAAGTTCGTCTTCGAGGGCTCCGAGTGCGGCGGCCACACCGGCCCGCGCACCAGCTTCACGTTGTGGCAGCAGCAGATCGACGTGCTGCGCGGCCGTGAGAAGGACGTTGTCGCGTTGTTCGCGGGCGGCATCCACGACGCCCGTTCCGCGGCGATGATCTCCGCCATGACCGCGTCGATCGCGGCACGGGGTGCGGCCGTGGGCGTTCTCGTCGGCACGGCCTACCTGTTCACCGAGGAGGCCGTGACGCACGGCGCGATCCAGCCGGTGTTCCAGCAGGTCGCGCTGGCGTGCGAGGACACCGCGCTGCTGGAGACCTCGCCCGGCCACGCGGTCCGCTGCGCGCAGACGTCCTATGTGGACATGTTCGAGCAGGCGCGTGCGGAGCTGACCGGCCTGTCGAAGCAGGAGAGCTGGGAGAGGCTCGAACAGCTCAACCTCGGACGGCTCCGGCTCGCGAGCCGCGGCCTCGTGCGCGAGGAGGGCGTGCTCAAGGAGGTCGGGGAGGACGAGCAGCGCCGCGAAGGCATGTTCATGATCGGCCAGGTGGCGACGCTGCGCTCCGAGCGCACCACGATCGCCGCGCTGCACGAGGACATCGTGTCCGGTGTGGTCGCGGGGGTCGACGAGGAGACCGTCGAACCCGAGCCGCTGGACGTCGCCATCGTCGGCATGGCCGCGATCATGCCCGGCGCGCGGGACGTCGCCGAGTTCTGGGCGAACGTGCTGGCGGGCACCGACTCCGTCACCGAGGTCCCGCCGGACCGCTGGTCGCCGGAGCGCTACGGCAGCCCGTTCCGCTGGGGCGGCTTCCTCCCGCGCACGGCCTTCGACCCGCTCGCGTACGGCATCCCGCCCGCCTCGCTGACCTCGATCGAACCGGCCCAGCTGCTGGCGCTGGAGGTGTCGGCGAAGGCTTTGGCGGACGCGGGCTACGCGACGCGGGTGTTCGACCGCGAGCGCACGTCGGTGATCTTCGGTGCCGAGGCCGGAGCCGACCTCGCGAACGCCTACACGGTCCGCACGGCGTTGCCCGCGCTGGGAATTCGCGGCTTGGACGACCACCTGCCGGCGCTCACCGAGGACTCGTTCCCGGGGGTGCTCGGCAACGTGATCGCCGGACGCGTCGCGAACCGCCTCGACCTCGGTGGCGCGAACTACACGGTCGACGCGGCCTGCGCGTCCAGCCTCGCCGCGCTCGACGTGGCGTGCAAGGAACTCGTCGGCGGCACGAGTGACATGGTGCTGTGCGGCGCGGTCGACCTGCACAACAGTGCACACGACTACCAGATGTTCGCCTCGGTGAAAGCCCTGTCCGCCAAAGGCCGTTGCGCCACCTTCGACTCGGCGGCGGACGGCATCGCGCTCGGTGAGGGAGTGGCGGCGGTCGTGCTCAAGCGGCTCGCCGACGCCGAACGCGACGGAGACCGGGTCTACGCGGTGATCAAGGGCATCGGCGCGTCGAGCGACGGCCGGTCGAGGGGCCTGACCGCACCCCGTCCGGAAGGTCAGCAACGCGCGTTGCGCCGCGCCTACACGGCGGCTGGGCTGCCGGTCACCGACGTCGGTCTGGTCGAGGCGCACGGCACGGGAACCGTGGTGGGAGACCGGACCGAGCTCGCGTCGCTGACCGAGATGTTCTCCGGCGTTGAACCCGGCACGTGCACGATCGGCTCGGTCAAGTCGCAGATCGGCCACACCAAGTGCGCGGCCGGACTCGCCGGCCTGATCAAGGCGTCGCTGGCCGTCCACACCGGACTGCGGCCCGGCACGCTGCACGTCCAGCGGCCCAACGCGTTCTGGGACGCCGGCACGAGCCCGTTCACCTTCGGCCACCGCACGTGGGCGAGCAGGAACCGGGTCGCGGGCGTGAGCGCGTTCGGTTTCGGCGGCACGAACTTCCACACCGTGATCGCGGGGTACACCGGCGCCGACGAACCTCGCCACGGCCTGACCGCCTGGCCCGCCGAACTGTTCCTGATCCGCGGCGACGACCCCGTTGCCGCGCAACGGGAAGCCGCCCGGCTCCGCGCCCTGGTCGACGAACGGACCCCGTTGCGGTCACTGGCCGCGGCCTGTGGTGAGGGCACGGTGCAGGCGGCGTTCGTGGTGAGCGACCACACCGCGCTGCTGGCGGCGCTGACGGACGTCGAAGCCTGGCGCGCTTCCGACGTGGTGTCGCTGCGGACGGGGGAGCGGCCCCAGGTCGCGTTCCTGTACCCCGGCCAGGGCAGCCAGCGGCCGGGCATGCTGCTCGACCTGGTCACGGCTTTCCCGCGGCTGCAGGACTTCCTCGACGAGCGCTACGAGCGCGTGATGTACCCACCGGCCGCGCTGACCGCCGACGACGTGGCACGCCAGCGCGCGGAGATCACCGACACCCGCAACGCCCAGCCCGCGCTCGGCATCGCGGGCCTGATGGTGACCTCGCTGCTGGAGTCCGTCGGCGTGCGGCCGGATCTCGCCGGTGGCCACAGCTACGGCGAGCTGGTCGCGCTGTCGGCGGCCGGTGCGTTCGGCTCCACCGAGCTGCTGGAACTCAGCGCCGCCCGTGCCGAGGCGATGCTGGAGGCCGTCGGCGAGGACCCCGGCACGATGGCGGCGGTGACCGCGCCGGTGGCCGAGGTCGAGGCGCTGCTGCCGTCCGATGTCGTGGTGGCCAACCACAACGCGCCCGACCAGGTCGTGATCTCCGGACCGACCGGGGCCGTCCGCGGTGCCGTGGAGGCGTTGAGGAGCGCCGGGCTGACCGTGAAGGACATCCCGGTCGCCGCCGCGTTCCACAGCCCGCTGATGGCCGGTGCGCGGTCGCGGTTCGCCGCTCGGCTGGAGGACCTTCCGGTGGGAGAGCTGCGGTTCCCCGTGTGGTCGAACGTGTCCGCCGAGCCGCACCACGACATCGCGGACGGGCTTTCCGCGCAACTCGCGGGCCGGGTGCGATTCGTGGAGCAGGTCGAGTCGATGTACGCGGCGGGAGCGCGGATCTTCGTCGAGGCGGGCCCCGGCGGCGTGCTGACGTCGCTCGTCGGCAAGACCCTGGGCGACCGCCCGCACCAGGCGTTGCGCTGCGACGGCCACGTGACGTTCCTGCGCACGCTGGCAGCACTCGCGGTCGCCGGTGTCGAGGTCGACACCGCACCGCTGTTCGAGGACAGGGCCGAACCCGCCACGGCGGTGCCGCCACGGCCGGGCTGGTACGTGGATGGAGGACTCGTGCGCGACGCGAACGGCGACGCACTGCCCGGCGGGCTGCGACCCGCGACGGAGTTCCCGACGCTGCGGGTGGGCTCGGGACTCGGCCGGGACGAGATCGTCGAGAAGTTCCTGGACGGCATGCGGGACGCGGTGAGCGCGCAGCGCGACGTGCTGCTGAGCTACCTCGGCACCGCACCCGCCGCAGCGCCCCCGCAGGTGATCGACCAGCCCGTGGTCGTGGCGGAGCCGGTGGCGGTGGTCAAGCCGCAGGAGGACGTGGGCGCGGTCGTGCTGCGGACGATCAGCACGCGCACCGGCTACCCCGTCGAGATGTTGCAGCCGGGGCTGGACCTGGAAGCGGACCTGTCGATCGACTCGATCAAGCGGACCGAGATCGTCGGCGAACTGGTGGCCGAACTGGGGGCCGCCGGGTCCGTGGACGAGCTGGCGCAGCTCAAGACCATCGAGGGAATCGTCGGGTGGTTCGGCTCGGCACCGGTGGCCACGCCCGCGGCCAAGGACGTGCGGGCGGTCGTGCTCCAGACGATCAGCACCCGCACCGGCTACCCGGTCGAGATGCTGTTGCCGGGGCTGGACCTGGAAGCCGATCTGTCGATCGACTCGATCAAGCGCACGGAGATCGTGGGCGAGCTGGCGGCGGAGCTGGGGGCGACGGGGTCGGTGGACGACCTGGCGCAGCTGAAGACGATCGACGCCATCGTGGGCTGGTTCGGGGAGGCTCCGGCTCTCGCCGAACCCCCGAAGCCGAAGGCGATCGAGGCGGGAACGGGCAGGCTGGTCAGGCTCGTGCCGCGGGTGGTCGCCACCGGGCCCGCCACCCCTCCCGACCTCACCGGCAAGACCGTCCTCATCGTCGACGACAACGGCATCGGCCTCGAACTCGCCGACCTCCTCGAACGCCACACCGCCCGCCCGCGCGTCGAACCGGCGTTCCCGGCGGACCTGACCGGCATCGACGTCGTCGTCAGGCTCGGCGCCCGGTTGCCGGAAGCGTTCAGCGAGGTCAAGGCGTGTGTGACGAACGGTGTGGCGCTCGTCGTGGTCACCACGGGCGGCGGCACGTTCGGCTTCGACCACCAGCCCGACGAGCTGCCTGCGGACATCGGCCTGCACGGGTTGATCCGCACGGCCGCGCTCGAGTACCCGGACCTCGTGGTGCGCTCGGTCGACGTCAACCCCAAGGAGAGCCACCGCGACATCGCCACCGCGCTGCTCGCCGAGATCGGGCCTGGACCGGCCGTCGTCGGGTACCAGGCCGGAAAGCGTCAGCTCATCGAGGCGGTTCCCGAGGACCTCGAGGAGACCTCGCCACTCGCCCTCGACGCCGACAGCGTGGTGCTGCTGACCGGTGGCGCACGCGGCATCACCGCCCTGGCGGCACAGGAGCTCGCCGACCGGACCGGGTGCCACGTCGAGCTGATCGGCCGCACGCCGATCGCGCCGGAGGACCACCGGCTCGCCCACGCCACGACCGAGCCCGCGCTCGTGAAGGCGTTGTTCGAGCTGGGGGAGACCGACGCCGTTCCGGCCAAGGCGCGCAAGGTCCTGGCGGAGCGTGAGGTGCGGGCCACGCTGGAACGGTTGCGGGCCAAGGCGTCCAGCGTGCGGTACCACGAGTGCGACGTGACCGACGCGGAGGCCGTGGGCAAGGTGGTCGACGACATCAAGGCCCGGTTCGGCCGGCTCGACGGTGTCGTCCACGGCGCCGGGGTGCTGGACGACAAGCTGATCGACGCCAAGACGCAGGAGTCGTTCGACCGGGTCTGGGCGACGAAGGTCAACGGTGCCAAGGCGTTCGGTGACGGCTTCCTCGTGCTGTTCGGCAGCGTCAGCGGCGTGTTCGGCAACCGCGGGCAGGCCGACTACTCGGCGGCCAACGACGCGCTCGACCGGATGGCGCGGTTCTGGGGCGCGCAACGCCGGGTCGTCGCCGTCGACTGGGGCCCCTGGGCGGGCGCGGGCATGGCGGTCGGGCTCGCGGACGAGTACGCGCGGCGCGGCATCCCGCTGATCGAGCCGCGCCAGGGCGTGTCTGCGCTGCTCGACGAGATCGCGAACGGCCGCGACGTGCAGGTGGTCTACCGATGGGAGGCATAGCGATCGTCGGGATCGGCGCCGTCTTCCCCGGTGCCCCCGACGCGGCGGCGTTCTGGCGCAACATCGCCGCCGGTGTCGACGCGATCGGGGAGATCCCGCCCGGCCGCTGGGACCCGGCCACCTACTACGACCAGGACAGCAGGACCGGCGACCGGTTCTACTGCCGCCGCGGCGGGTTCGTCGACGACCTCGCGGAGTTCGACCCGACCCGCTTCGGCATCATGCCGTCCACTGTGGACGGCGCGGAGCCCGATCAGCTGCTCGCCCTCGCCACGGCCGCGGAAGCGCTTGCGGACGCCGGAGGTGAGGCCGTCCTGCCGTCGCGGGACCGAGTCGGCGTTGTAGTCGGACGCGGCGGTTACCTGACACCGGGGTGTGCGCGGCTCGACCAGAAGGTCAGGCTCGCGGACGAGGTCGTGTCCGTGGTGAAGGACCTGTTCCCGGCCCTCTCCGGGACCGAGCTGGACACCGTCCGCCAGGCGATTCGCGAGCGACTCGGACCCGAGCAGCCCGAAGCGTCGATCGGGCTCGTGCCGAACCTCGCGGCCTCGCGGATCGCGAACCGGTTCGACCTCAAGGGCACCGCGTACACGGTCGACGCGGCCTGCGCGTCCGGACTCGTCGCCGTCGAGCACGCCGTCCGCGAACTCCAGGAGGGCCGCGCGGACGCCATGATCGCCGGCGCCGTCCACGTCTGCCACCACCCGACGTTGTGGAGCGTGTTCACGCAGCTCAGGGCGTTGAGCGCGCAGCAGCGGATCCGGCCGTTCGACGCGGAGGCCGACGGCACCCTGCTGTCCGAGGGCGTCGGCATGGTCGTGCTGAAGCGGGTGGAGGACGTCCGGGACGAACGCGTCTACGCGGTGATCCGCGGTGTCGGCACCGCGAGCGACGGCCGCGCCACCAGCATGATGACGCCGAACCCCGAGGGCCAGCTCCTCGCCGTGCACCGGGCCTGGGCCAACGCCGGTCTCGATCCACGGACGCAGGCGCCGGGGCTGATCGAGGCGCACGGCACCGCCACCCCCGCCGGTGACGCCGCCGAACTCCAGACGATGATCAACGCGTTCGGCGCGGACGGCGACGAGATCGGCATCGGCACGGTCAAGTCGATGATCGGCCACGCGATGCCCGCCGCCGGCATGGCCGGGCTGATCAAGGCCGCGCTCGCCCTGCACCACAACACGCTTCCGCCGACCCTGCACGTCGAGAACCCGCACGGCAGCTTGACCGGCACCAGGTTCACGCCCGTGACGAGTGCTCGCGAGTGGACCGGACGGCATCGCGCGGTCGTCAACGCGTTCGGGTTCGGCGGGATCAACGCCCACGCTGTGCTCGACGGCCACACCATCGCCCGGCCGCGCAAGCCGGTGATGACGTTCGCCGCCGACACCGCCGAGGAACTGGCCACGGCGCTGAAGGACCGCCGGACGTCCACCGCGGACAGGGCGTTCCGGCTGGCCATCGGCGACCCGGACGACCGCAAGCTCAAGCTCGCCGAACGCGTGCTGGCGCAGAGCAAGGCCTGGCCCGGCCGCCACGACATCTGGTTCAGCCCGCAGCCGTTGCTGACCGACACCGACCAGGTCGCGTTCGTGTTCCCCGGCTTCGAGCGCGAGTTCAGCGGTGAGGTCGTCGACCACGCCGTCGGACTGCTGCAGGACGGCCGGGCGCAGGCCCGCGAACTGATGGCGCTCGGCATCACGCCGGGAGCGCTGGCGGGGCACAGCATGGGCGAGTGGACCGCGATGGTCGTCGGCGGCATCTACCCGACGATCGACGAGTTCGTCGGAGCGCTCGGTCCCGGCGCGGTCGCGGTGGTCGACATCGCCTACGCCGCACTGGGGTGCTCGGCCGGCACCGCCGAGCGGTACCTGGTCGAGGGCGTGACGATCAGCCACGACAACTGCCCGCACCAGTCGGTGATCTGCGGTCCGGTCGACCGCCTCGAAGAGGTGCTGGGCACCCTGAAGGCCGACGGCGTGATGGCGCAGCTGATGCCGTTCCGCACGGGCTTCCACACCCCGGCGCTCGCTCCCCACCTGGGGCGGGCCAGGGAGGTGCTGGACGCGCTGCCGGTCCGCACGTCGGACATCCCCGTCTGGTCGGCCAACTCCCTCGAACCCATGGCCGCCGACGACGTCCGCGACCTGGTCCTGCGCCACCTGGTCGAGCCCGTCCGGTTCCGGCCGCTGCTCGAACGCCTGCACGGCGCGGGCTTCCGCGCGTTCGTCCAGATCGGACAGGGCAGCCTGCCGGGTTTCATCGGTGACACGCTGTCCGGCAAGCCCCACATCGCCGTCAACGCCGACATAGCGCCGGAAGCGCTGTGGGCGTTCGGGCTCAAGCGCGGCACCGCCCACGGGGTCAAGCTCCGGCTCGGCACGCCCCGGATCGAGGTGGAGCCGCTCGGCACCGAACCCGTGCCGGTGGCGGACGACAGCCCGATGTCCGCCGCGGTCAACAAACTCCTGGCGCACACCAACGCCGTCGCGCGTGAGGTCGTGAGCGCGCTCCGGCCGAACGAGGTGGGGTTCACCCGCGAGTTCTCGTTGCGGACCATGCCGGAACTGGTCGACCACTCGGTGTTCCCGCAGGCGCCCGGCTGGCCTGACCGCGAGGACGGGTTCCCGATCGTGCCCGCGACCGGTCTGCTGGAGGTGTTCGCGGACGCCGCGCGCCGGCTCACCGGCGGCACCGTGCACGGGTTCGCCCAGGTCAGGGCCAAGCGCTGGCTCACGGCGCTGCCCGCGACGACTGTGAAGATCTCCGCCCGTGCCGAAGCAGCGGACCGCGTGGCCGTCCGGGTCGGCGACTACGCCGAGGGCGTCGTGCTGATGTCCCCGCAGGCACCGCGGCGCGTCGGCGAGGAGCTGGAAGGCGTCCGCGAGGCACCCGTGAGCGCCGCCGAGCTGTACAGCGACAACTGGATGTTCCACGGACCGGCGTTCGCGGGTGTCACGAAGATCGACTGCCTGGCGGACAACGGAATCGCGGGCGTGCTGACGCCGTTGCCCGCGCCCGGAGCGCTGCTCGACAGCGCGGGACAGCTGATCGGGCACTGGATGCAGGTCTGCCGCACGGAGGACCAGACCGTGCTGCCGACCGGGATCGAGCAGGTGACGTTCCACGGGCCGGTGCCGACCGGCGACGTCCACTGCACCGCGTGGATCCGCGAGGTCACCGGCCAGACCATGGTCGCGGACGCCGAGCTGACCGTGGACGGCGCGCTGTGGTGCCGGATCACCGGCTGGACCACCCGCCGCTTCACCACCGACGACCGGATCTGGCAGGTGAAGCTCAGGCCCGGCACCGAGATGCTGTCCGTCGTGGACGGTGAGTGGCTGCGGGTCACCGAGAACTGGTCCGACAGCGCCACCCGTGACCTGATCATGCGCCGCTACCTGAACTCGGCCGAGCGCCTGCACTACGGCGGCCTGGCCGTGCCCGCCCAGCGCGACTGGCTGCTGCGCGTGATCGCGACCAAGGACGCCGTCCGGTCGTGGCTGTGGGGACGCGGCGCCGGGCCGGTCTACCCGGCCGAACTGACCGTGTCCGCCGACGGACGGGTGCGCGGGGCCTTCGCCGTCCCGCGCACCGAAGTGACCAGCGAACAAGGGCGAGCCGCGGCCCGCGTGCGAACGGAGATCTGATGGACGAGGTGCTGCAGCAGGTCGGCAAGCTGATCACCGAGGTGGTCGGGCCCGACTTCCTGCTGGGCGTGGAGATCACCCGCGACACCACGTTCAGCGACGACCTGGGCCTGGAGTCGATCGAGTTCGTCGCGCTGGCCGACAAGCTCAACGCCCACTACGGCGTCGACCTCGTGGCCTTCCTGGCGGACATGGACATCGACGAGATCATGGCGATGTCCGTCGGCCGGCTCGTCGACCACATCACGGCCCGTGTCTGAGGTCCACGCCCGAGGGCTGCGCTTCCACGTGCAGCGGCTCGGGCCGACAGCTGACATCAACAACCGAGTGCCGACCGTGGTGTTCGTGCACGGCCTGGTGATGGACAACCTGTCGAGCTTCTACTACACGCTCGCCGCGCCGCTGGCCCAGGCCGGGTTCGGCACGGTGCTCTTCGACCTGCGCGGCCACGGCCTGTCCGAACGGCCGCCCTCCGGCTACACGCCGGAGGAGAGCGCCCTCGACCTCGTGGCCGTGCTGGACGAGATCGGCGTGACCGAGCCGGTCTACCTGCTGGGCAACAGCTACGGCGGGGTCGTCGCGATGCACGCGGCCGTCCAGGCACCCGACCGCGTCGGCGGTGTCGTGCTGGTCGAGTCGGCGGTCGGCGGTGTGGTCGGCGACGCGTGGTTCGAGGACATCACCAACACGCTGACGGTCGCGGCGCTGGGGCTGGAGTTCGACCGCACGCAGGACCAGCTGATGGCGCTGGGGCAGCGCAAGATCGCGAAGCTCGCGGTGAACGCCAACGCGTTGCTGAACGGCACGACGTTGATCGACGACCTCGGCTCCGGCGCGAAGCTCGACCTGAGCGAGGTGCGGTGCCCGGTGCTCGGGGTCTACGGCGCCGAGTCCGAACTGATCGGCGCCGCCGCCGAGCTGCGCGAACGCATCCCGTCGTGCCGCCTGCACGTGGTTTCCGGGCTGGGGCACACGGTCCTGCGCGAGGCCACGGCCGAACTGCTGGACGTGCTCTTCGACTGGCTGCCGTCATGAGCCGGTTCCTGTTCGTGGTGCCGCCGTTGACCGGCCACGTCAACCCGACCGCCTCGGTGGGCGGCGAGCTGCTGGCGCGCGGGCACGACGTGGCGTGGGTCGGGCACCCCGCGACCCTGGCGCCGTTGCTGCCGGACAACGCGAGGATCCTCCCGGCGATCGACGACGACCTGGAAGCCGAGATCCGCGCGAAGCGGGAGCGATGGCTCGCGCTGCGCGGGATGGCGGTGCTGAAGTTCTTCTGGGAGGAGTTCCTGATCCCGCTGGGGCACGCGATGGTGCCCGGGGTGGCGGACGCGGTGCGCGCCTTCCAGCCGGACGTGGTCGTCGCGGACCAGCAGGCGCTCGCGGGACCGGTGGTGGCGCGGGAGGCCGGGCTGCCGTGGGTGACGTCGGCGTCGACGTCGGCGGAGCTGGTGAATCCACTGAGGACGATGCCGAAGGTCGATGCCTGGGTGCGGGACCTGCTGCACGACTTCGCCGGTGGGGACATCAGGTTCTCGGAGCGGCTGGTGCTGGTCTACAGCTCGAAGGCGTTGGTGGCGGGGGAGTTCGGCGACGAGGTGGCGTTCGTCGGGCCGGCGCTGGAGCACCGGGTGGAGCGGAGTGGGTTCCCGTGGGAGTGGCTGGTGCGCGGGGCGGGGCGGGACAGCGCTGTAGCGGGGCGAATGGGCGGTGGGGCGGCGGAGCGGAGCGTCCTGGTCTCCCTCGGCACCCTCAACGGCCCCGCCGGGGAGCGCTTCCTCACGCAGGCCCTCGAAGCCGTGGCCGACCTGCCCGTCCGCGCCGTCGTGGTCGGTGAGCCGCGCCCCGCACCTCCCAACGTCCTGATCCTCCCGTCCGTGCCCCAACTCGCCCTCATGCCGCACCTGGACGCGGTCGTCACGCACGGCGGCCACAACACGGTCTGCGAGGCCCTCGCCCACGGCCTGCCGCTCGTCGTGGCACCGATCCGGGACGACCAGCCGACCGTCGCCGCCCAGGTCGTCGAGGCGGGCGCGGGTGTGCGGCTGACGTACTCGCGCGCAAGAGCGGCAGACATCCGCAGCGCACTGGAATCCGTGCTGGACGAGCCGGAGTACGCGGCCGCCGCGGAACGGGTGCGCGCATCGTTCTCCGAGGCGGGTGGCGCAGCCGCCGCGGCCGACCGACTGGAAAAGGTGGTGGCAGGGTGATCCTCACCGTGCTGGTGGTGCTCGTCGTCGTCCTCGACGTCCTGCGCCTGCGGTCCCGCGCGTCCAAGCTGCGAGTGCTCCCTTCGGGAGTGGGTGAGCACTCGCTCCTCACCGCCACCGGGGTCCACCCGGAAGGCTCGTGGGAGACCGACGCGGACCTGGTCGACCTGGTGCCGCGCGACCTGCCGACGGTGGCCGCGCTCGACCTGCTCGGCGCGGTCGACCCGGGCAGGTACCGCGACGACCAGTGGGCGCGCGGGATCAGCGCCTCACAGGCCGTGCTGGTGCGCGAGCAGTACCGCGAGGACGTCGACCCCGACGACCCGACCGAGTTCGTCGCGTACGTGCGGCGGGTCAAGGACCACGTGCACGCGAAGGTCGACATCGCGGTCGCGCCGGGGCTGAAGGCCGGGCCGTACGACATCGGGTACCGCGCGGCGACGTTGCGGCAGCTGGGAAAGCGGCCGTCGCTGTGGATCGCGGGCTCGGTCATCGGGTACGCGGCCGTCGTCGGTGCCCTGGTCACGGACTGGCGGTGGGGTCTCGTCGCGCTCGCCGCCTACTGGGCGCACCCGGTCCTGGTGTTCGCCGGAACGCCGCTGAAACCGCGTGACCTCTGGGTGCCGCGCGTGCTGCGGACGCCCTACCTGTGGTTCAAGACGTCCGGGGGCAAGAAGTCCACGGCCGAGAAGCGGCAGGCAGAGCACCTGAAGCAGGCCGGGCCCTGGTACGAGCAGAACCGCGACAAGAACTTCCACGAGGCACCGCGCGACAACTGCCCGTCGTGCGGGGGTGCGGAACTGCGCCGCTGGGTCACCGCGACGGACCTGGTGCAGCGCAAGCCCGGCACGTTCACGATGGACCGCTGCGTCCGATGTGGACACGTCTGGCAGAACCCGCGCCTGACCGAGGAAGGCCTGGGCTTCTACTACCGCGACTTCTACGACGGCCTCGGCGAGACGTCGGCGGAGGCGGTGTTCTCCGGCAAGACCGACCCCTACTACGGCCGGGCGCGCATGGTCGAGCCGTTCACCAGGCCCGAGCGCTGGCTGGACGTCGGCTCCGGGCACGCCCACTTCTGCCTGGGCGCCAAGGAGGTCCTGCCGCAGACGACGTTCGACGGGCTCGACCAGGGCGCGGCGATCGAGGACGCGGCACGGCTCGGGCGGATCCAGAACGCCTACCGGGGCAGCTTCAAGGACTTCGCGGGCGAGCTCAAGGGCCAGTACGACGTGATCAGCATGCACCACTACCTGGAGCACGTGCGCGACCCGTGGGAGGAGCTCGACATCGCGGCGGACGTGCTGCCGCAGGGCGGGTACCTGCTGATCGAGCTGCCCGATCCGGAGTGGCGGCTCGGCCGGATGTTCGGCCGGTACTGGATGCCGTGGTTCCAGCCGCAGCACCAGCACATGATGCCGATCGGCAACCTGGAGCAGGCGCTCGCCGAACGCGGGCTGACCACGGTGGCCACCGAGCGCAAGGAAGCCCACCTCTGCAACGACTTCACGCTCGCCCTGCTGCTGTGGCTCGGCGACAAGGCACCCCGGACGCCCGCGCCGTGGCGTCCGGAGGAGGTCAGGCTGCGCAGGACGAAGAGCTTCCTGGTGTGGTCGCTGGGCATCCCGGCGTTCTTCGTCGCGCTGGCGCTCGACCAGACGGTGAACAGGATCGCGGCCGCCCGCACCGGCAACGGCAACGCCTACCGGCTGCTGGCCCAGAAGGTTCCGGCGGAGCAGGCATGACGGTCGACATCGCGGACCGGCCCGAGCTCGCGCCCGAGCTCAGGCTGGTGCCCCACGCGTTCCGGCGCACGTTCGGCCGGCCGGCCGAAGGCGTCTGGTACGTGCCGGGCGTGCTGAACCTGCTGGGCGGTGCCGTCAAGGTGCACGCCAAGTGGGGTGCGATCGTGGCGGGAGAACTGCGCGACGACGGCGTCCTCGAACTCGTGTCGGTGAACCGCCCCGCCGAACGCGCCGTGCTGCCGTCGGACGACGTTCCGGCCTGGGCACGAGGCGTGCGGGCGAGGGGTGGTGCCACGCTGATGTGCAGCGTGGACCTGCCGCACGGCAGCGGGCTGTCCGCGCGCGAGGCCCTCGACGCGGCCGTCGGACTCGCGCTCGGCGAGATCGGCCGGACGGACCCCGACCCACTCGACCTGCCCGGTCAGCGGTTGCTGGTGGTCGACACGAGGATCAGGCGCGAGGAACCGCAGGAGCACCGGCCGCACACCCCGGGCACGAACGACCTCGGGGCGGAACTGACGGCCTACCACCGCGCCCAGAACCCGGATCCCGAGCAGGACGCGGTGGTCGAAGCCGCCCTGAAAGCCGGCGCGCGGGGCGCCAGCCTGCTGATCGACCCGCCGGGCAGGCCCGCTGTCGCACTGGTCGACGCGGACCTCGTCCCGGCGGTCAAGAAGGCGATCACGAAGGCGGTGGAGGTCCCTCCCCGCTACCTCACGATCGTGCCCGGTCCCTTCAAGGCAGCGGCTTCACGGTGAACTCGGCGCGGCGCAGGTCCTTCGAGTTCGGGCCCACCAGGAGCACGAACTCGCCGGGCTCCACCACGCGCACCCCGGCCGCGTCGACGATCGTGCAGTCCGACACCGGCAGTTCCAGGTCGACCTTGACGGTCTCGCCGGGCTCCACGTCGACCTGCCGGAACGCCTTGAGCTCCTTGTCCGCCCAGCTCACCGACGTGACGGCGTCGCTGACGTAGACCTGCACGGTCTCGCGGGAGGGCCGCGAGCCGGTGTTGGACAGGGTGATCGACGCCTTGACGGTCTCGTCCGGGCGCAGCACCGCCGTCTCCACGTGCAGGTCGCCGTACTCGACCGTCGTGTACGACAGACCCTCGCCGAACGCGAACGCCGGCTCCTGCGTCAGGTCGGCGTAGCGCGTGCCGTGCTGGCCGCGGATCTGGTTGTAGTACGTCGGCTGCTGGCCGGCGTGCGCGGCGAACGAGATCGGCAGGCGTCCGCTCGGCTCGACGAGCCCGTGCAGCACCTCGGCGATCGCGCGGCCGCCCTGCATGCCGGGGTTCGCCACCCACAGCAGCGCGGCGGCGTTGCGGGCGGAGGCGGGCAGCACCAGCGGCTTGGACGCGAGCAGCACCACGATCAGCGGCTTGCCGGTCTCGGCCAGCGCGTCCAGCAGGGCGATCTGGCCGCCGATGAGGTCGAGCGTGGCGGTGGACCGGCCCTCGCCGACCAGTTCGATCTGGTCACCGACGACGGCGACGACGTAGTCGGCGTCCCGCGCTGCCGCGACGGCCTCGGCGATCAGGTCCGCGTCCGGCGCGCACGGCTTGACCACCGGCGGGCGCGGCTGGCCGTCGGGGAACGTGTCGCCCTCGGGGTCCGGCTCCAGCGTGAGGATGTCGGCGCCGCGGGCGTAGGTGACCTCACCCGCCGACAGCTCGCGCAGGCCGTCCAGGACGGTCGTGATCATCTCGCGCGGGTGGCCGTTGGGCAGCCAGTCGGCCTGGCCGGACGAGCCCGCCCAGTCGCCGAGCTGCGTCTGCGCGTCGTCCGCGAGCGGGCCGACGACCGCGATCTTGCCCTTGCCCTGGGCGAACGGCAGCACGCCGTCGTTGCGCAGCAGCACCAGCGACCGGCGCGCGACCTGCAGGTTCAGCGCCACGTGGTCGTCGTGGTTGATCATCGTGCGCTGGCGTTCGGCGTCGGGCCTGCGCGGGTTCTCGAAGAGCCCGAGGTCGAACTTCAGCGTGAGGATGCGGGTGACCGCGCGGTCGAGGTCCGACTCGGCCAGCAGACCCTCCTCGACGGCCTGCAGCGCGCCGTCGAAGAACTGCGGGGTCGTCATGATCATGTCGTTGCCGGCCTTCACCGCGGCCGCGGCGGCGTGCATGTAGTCGGGCTGCAGCTTCTGCTCCCAGACCATGCGGCCGACGTTGTCCCAGTCGGTGATGAGCGTGCCCTTGTAGCCCCACTCGCCGCGCAGCACCTCGTCGAGCAGCCACGAGTTGACCGTGATCGGCACGCCGTCGGTCGACTGGTAGCCGAGCATGAACGTCGCGCAGCCCTCGCGGGCGACCCGCTCGAACGGCGGCAGGAACCACGAGCGCAGCTTGCGGCGCGACAGGTCCGCCTCGCTCGCGTCACGGCCGCCCTGGGTCTCCGAGTAGCCGGCGAAGTGCTTCGCGGTCGCGAGGATCGCCGTCTCGTCGGTCAGGCCATCGCCCTGGTAACCGCGGACCATGGCGGCCGCGAGCTCACCGATCAGCACCGGGTCCTCGCCGAACGTCTCGTCCACGCGGCCCCAACGCAGGTCGCGCGAGATGCACAGGACCGGCGAGAACGTCCAGTGCACGCCGGTCGCGGCGGCCTCGACGGCGGTCACGCGGGCGACCTGCTCGACGAGCCGCGGGTCCCAGGACGCCGCCATGCCGAGCTGCGTCGGGAAGATCGTGGCGCCCTCGTAGAACGAGTGGCCGTGGATGCAGTCCTCGGCGATCAGCAGCGGCACGCGCAGCCGTGTCCGCGTGGTGAGGTCTTGCGCGCGCAGCACTCGTTCGGGCGAGGTGTGCAGGATCGAGCCGACGTGCTTGCGCAGCACGTGGTCGTCCAGGTCCTCCCTCGAGTCCAGCTGCATCATCTGGCCGACCTTCTCGGCCAGCGTCATGCGGCCGAGGAGGTCGGCGACCCGCTCTGCGGTGGGCAGCGTGGCGTCGAGGTAGGGCACGTCGTCGCGATCCATGTGGTCTCCGAGAGGGCTCGTGCGGCGGCAGCGTCTATGGGAGCGCTCTCACAGTTGATACCTGAAACCGGTTCCGCGCGGAACCGGTTTCAGGATTTCCGGTACAAACGAATCGTTCGAGTAACCCGAACGCGACAAACCGGCAACCCCTCGGGGCCGCCGGTACCAGTGGGTGGTTCGGGCGTCACGCCGTGCGGTCGCGCGCCCGGTGCCTCAGCGCGTCGCCTTGGCTCCGGCCGGTGAGATGGCGAACCACCTGTCGTCCACGCCGTGCCCGGTCGTGTCGCCCGCCTGCTCGTCGTCGACGTACCGGTGGACCGGCTTGCCGGCGATCGTCACCTGCTCCAGGCCGTCCGGGCGCTTCGTGGTGCCGAGCAGGGCCGGATCGAGGCCCGGTGCCTCGATCTTGCCGCCCTTGGCGAGCAACGGCGGCCACACGAGCGTGCACTCCGGTTCGAGGCACGTGGGCTTGGACGGGCCGTCCTGCGTGGTGAAGTAGAGCGTGTAGGCCTCGCGGTCGGCGACGACGGCGCCGACCGCGGGCGACTCCACGACCTGCAGTTTCGCGATGTCTCCCGGCAGGATCTGGGTGGGCCCCGCGACCGGACCGGCAGCGGCCTCCAGTTCGGCGAGCGTGGCCGTCTCCTCGTCCGGAGGGGAGGAGCAGGCACCCAGGCACACGAGCAGCGCGAGAACGGCGAATCGGCTCACAACGGGTGATACGGGCGGCGGCGCCGGGTCGGTTCACCGGGCCCCGGTCCGGCGCACGCGCGACCGCATGATCGTCGCCGCCTTCTGGAAGTCCTCGTAGGTGCTGTCGAGCGTCACGGACAGGACCCGGCCCTTGAGCTCCACGTGGTAGTCGCTGGACTCCGTCACGGGCACCTGGAACGCCGTCACGACCATGCCCTCGCGGCGGATCTCCTCGACCTCGTCCCACGTCACGACCTGCGGCACCGTCCACCCGCGCACCACGACGAACCCGCCGGTGAACAGGTAGAGGCCACCGCCGCGGCGGCGTTGCACCAGCAGCCAGGCGATCCAGATCGGCAGCGCCAGCACCACGACCGGGGCCGCGCTGAGCATCAGCAGCAGGAGCACCACCCCGGCCGCGGCGAACACGCCGAGCACGGAGAAGATCGTCACGCGCCGCCGGAACCTGTGGTCGCACGGCCCGAGGCCGCGTTCGGCCGCGAGCTGTTCGAGCGCCGCGGGGATTTCGACCATCTCAGCACCGTACGAGTGGCGCGGGGCACGTGCGGCCGCTTTCGGTCCCGAACACCCTTACGGGCGAGTGATGGCCGCCAGCACGAGCGCGCGGATCTCGGTGGCGATCTCGTCGACGGCGAGCGGCGGCTCGTGCGCCTGCCACTCCCGCAGCAGGCCCGTGATGGCTCCCACCAGCGCGATCGCCGTCAGCCGGTACGCCCGCCGCGGCGCCGCGCCCGCGTCCGCCGCTCGCAGCGCCTCGGACTCGATGAACTCCGCCCAGGTGCGCACCCAGCGGACGTGCTGCTGCTCGATCTCGGCGTTCACGCCCACGGCCTCGACGTAGGTGAGGCGCGGCGCACGGGGATCGGCCGTGACGCTGCCGATGAACACGTCCAGCAGCGTCGTGATCCTCGTGCCGACGTCGTCGGTCGCCAGCCCGGCCAGCGCCGAGCGGACCCGGTCGAACGCCGTCGCGTTGATCAGGTCGTGCAGTTCGCGCAGCAGGTCCTCCTTCGAGGCGAACTCCTCGTAGAAGTTGCGCGTGGAGACGCCGGCCTCGGTGCACAGCCCGGAGATCTTCGTCGCCGCGAAACCGGTGCTCGTGAACAGCCGCAGGCCCGCCTGGAGCAGCTTCGCGCGGCGTTCGGCCCTGCGCTGCTCGGGTGAGATGCCGCCGTAGGCACGGGCCACCGGTGTCCCCCGATCTGGTAACTGGGCTTGTCAGATTATGTCCGTGCAACCTCGCGCGCATGTCAGGCGTCTAGACCTTTGCGCGGGGGTTCAGCTGCCCGTCGCGCTGGGGATCAGGGCGGGGCACCCTCCGGTGAGATAGCCGGAGCTGTACTCGAAATGCCACTGCTCGTTTTCGTAACGGCGGCACCAGCCGAGGGTGCTGCCGTTTTTCTCGACCCATTTCGCGGATTCGATCGGCTGGACGTCGACGGCGAATCCGATCACGTGCATCGAACGGTCCGGCGGATTCAGCACGTACTTCGACGCGAGTTCTTCGGTCCCGAACTTCTCGACCGCCTCGTCGAACTCCGCCCGCTGTTGCTGACGGCTGCGCTTGCCGTCGTTCAGGCAGAGCGTGATGCCCTGCTCAGAGGCGGTTTGGCGCAGCTTCAGCCACGCCTGCAGCACCTCGGGCCGCAGGCCTCTCGGCTCCTCGTCGAAGTAGCGGGCGTCGATCGCGCACTGCGGTCCGTCCGGCGGTCCGGGCACTTCCTCGATTATCGCGAGCTGCTTTCCCGGGTGGCGGTCGAACACGATCGTCAATCTGCCCAGGTAACCCAGCGCGCCGCCGGTGGAAACCACGAGTGTGACGATCAGGAGCACGCCGAACACGACGCGTCTGGAGGTCTTGGACACGATTCGAATAATACGTCCGCGCGCAACCTCGTCTGTCAGCAACCCGCAACAGTCCGTCGACGGCTCTGTCTCGGCGAACGTGTCGCGCGACACATCCGTTCGGCCCAACCGCGTTTTAAGGGAGCGAAGATGTGATCAGTGAACGAATGCTGGCCCCTTTCGCCCACCCGATTCCGGGTGGCAACATCTGCGGCGGCCGAGAACCGGCCCGTTTTTGTGAGGTCTCAGGAGGACCGCTTTCATGTCCGGCCGCATTTGTGCGTTCGTTGCTCTGTTCGTGTCACTTTTCGCCTTCGCCGGCACCGCGCAGGCCGCTCCCGCCGCACGCGGGACCACCGCGCTCGTGCTGACCGCCCAGTACTCGGAGTTCGACGGCGGCGCCCTCAAGGCGACCGTCCTGACCTGCGAACGAGGTGACCAGCACCCGCGCAGGGCCCTCGCCTGCGCGACGCTGGCCTCCGCGGGCACCGACCTGCAGGCCCTGCGGGCCGACGACAGGGCGTGCACGTTCCACTACGCCCCGGTCGAGGTCGCGATGTTCGGTTTCTGGCGGGGTGAGCCCGTGAACGAGGTGCACACCTACCCGAACTCGTGCGTCATGCTGGCGCACACGGGTGCCCTCTTCGATTTCTAGGAATCGAACACGGCACCATCCAGGAATGTGGAGCGGGGCGCGGCAGGGGCGCTCCGCTCCACATTTTCTCGCACCCGGAATCAGTGCTGCGCCGAATGGCGGAGAACCCGCCGGGTATGCGAGGGTTGGATCATGGCCGCCGCCCCTCGCTTCCCGCTGCTCCACTGGACGACCATCACCCCCGTGCTCGGCGTGGTCCTGCTCGCCCTCTTCTGGGGCCGCGACCTCGGGGGCGTGCTCGTCGCGATCGTCGCCGTGGTCCTCGCCGCGACCGTCCTCGCCGCCGTGCACCACGCCGAGGTCGTCGCGCTCAGGGTGGGGGAGCCGTTCGGGTCGCTGGTCCTCGCGGTCGCGGTGACGGTCATCGAGGTCGCCCTGATCGTGACGCTGATCGTGTCCGGGGGTCCGGAGGCCTCGTCGCTCGCGCGCGACACGGTGTTCGCCGCGGTCATGATCACGACGAACGGCATCATCGGCATCGCGTTGCTGCTCGGCGCCATCAAGCACAACACGATCCTGTTCAACGCCGAGGGCAGCGGCGGCGCGCTCGCGACGGTCATGACGCTCGCGACGCTGACCCTGGTGCTGCCGACGTTCACCACGTCCACGCCCGGCCCCGAGTTCTCCGGCCCGCAGCTCGCGTTCGCCGCGTTCGCGTCCCTCGGCCTGTACGCGATGTTCGTCTTCACCCAGACCGTGCGGCACCGCGACTTCTTCCTGCCGGTCGACGAGGACGGCGTGATCGAGGCGGACGAGCACGCCGACGCGCCGTCGGGCAAGGCCGCGCTCACCTCGCTCGGGCTGCTGCTCGTCGCGCTGGTCGCGGTGGTCGGCCTCGCGAAGATCGAGTCGCCCGCGATCGAAGCGGGCGTGAAGGCCGCCGGCTTCCCCCAGTCGTTCGTCGGTGTCGTCATCGCGCTGCTCGTGCTGCTGCCCGAGACGATCGCCGCCGCCCGCGCCGCGCTGCGCGACAGGATCCAGACCAGCATCAACCTCGGCTACGGCTCGGCGATCGCGAGCATCGGCCTGACCATCCCGACCATCGCGCTGGCGACCATCTGGCTCGACGGGCCGCTGATGCTGGGGCTCGGGTCGACGCAGATGATCCTGCTGCTGCTCACGGTCCTGGTCAGCGTGCTGACCGTGGTGCCGGGACGGGCGACGCGCCTGCAGGGTGGCGTGCACCTGGTCCTCCTGGCGGCCTTCCTGTTCCTGGCTGTGAACCCGTAACGGGTTCCGGACCGGTACCCGGATCCGTTGTGCCCCGTTCCGCCCGACTCCTACGTTCGGAGCATGTTGCGACGCAGGGCACTTCTGCAATCCGCCGCACTCGGGGCCGTGTCGGCGCTGGTCGGCCGGTCCACAGTGGACGTCCAGCTGATCAGGCCGGGTGACGCCGCCTACGGCGATGCCAAGCTCGGCTACTTCACGCAGTACGACGCGCAGCGTCCCAGAGCGATCGCGAAGGTCCTGACACCGGCGGACGTCCAGCGGTGCATCGAGATCGCGCGTCAGGAGCGGACCCGGATCACCGCTCGCTGTGGTGGCCACAGCTATCCCGGGTACTCCACGGCGGACGGTGCGCTGGTGGTGGACGTGCGCGGGCTCAACCGGATCGACGTGCGGGCCGACGGCACGGCCGAGGTCGGTGCGGGCGTGTTGTTGATGGACCTCTACATCGCACTCGCCAACGCCGGACGCATGATGCCCGCCGGCACGTGCGCGACGGTCGGGATCTCCGGGCTGACGCTGGGCGGTGGCATCGGCATGACCGCCCGGCAGTTCGGTCTCACCTGCGACCGGCTGGTCAGCGCCCGGATCGTCACGCCGGACGGCGTGCACCGCACGGTGTCGGAGACCGAGCACGCGGACCTGTTCTGGGCGCTGCGCGGTGGCGGTGGCGGCAACTTCGGCATCGTCACGTCGTTCGTGTTCCGCACCGAACCCGCGCGCGACCTCACGACGTTCGCCCTCACGTTCCCGTCGGCGGCCCTGGCCTCGCTGCTCAGCGCGTGGCCGGACTGGCAGGGCAAGGCGCCGGACGCGCTCACGTCCACGCTCGGCGTCGGCAGCGGCGCGACCCCGCACGTCGAGGTGAGCGGCTGTTTCGCCGGCACGCAGGTGAATCTGAAGCCGGTGCTGGACGACCTCGTCCGCCGCGTCGGCGCGCAGCCGACCTCGCGCCGGGAGACCGAACAGGGCTTCCTCGCCGCGATGGAGCGGTTCGCGTGGTGCAGGGTCGGCGACGGCTCGTGCAGGCCCTCGTGGAACGGAGGCGGCGGCAGCCAGCCGCGCGGCAGCTACGTCGCCACGTCGCGGATGCTGACGAAGCCGATCACCGACCCGCAGAAGCTCGCGGACGTCTTCAGGAACACCCCGAACTCCTACAACATGATCGACGGGCTGGGCGGCGCCGTCGGCCGCGGCCCGGCGACGGCGTTCCCGCACCGCGGCGCGCTGGCGAGCATCCAGGTCGAGCTGTCGTTGCAGGCGGGGGAGGCGAACGCCCGGCGCGCGATGGGCGTGGCGCGCGACGAGCTGGGGAAGATGTTCGGCGCCAACGGGTACGTCAACTACATCGACCCGCAGATGCCGGACTGGGCGCAGGCCTACTACGGCTCGTCCCTCACCCGGTTGCGCGAGGTCGCGCGCAAGTACGACCCGGACAGGGTATTCACGTTCGCCCAGGGGCTTGCTTGAATCCATCAAGCCGTACGGGCTATTGCTCCGTTGCGACGTTCGGCCCTACATTGCGGTAACGCCGGTTACCACAAAGGGGTCCAACGATGCAGCTCCGTGCCGTGCTCACCGCCGTCCTACTGTTGTTCGCCCTGGTCACACCCTCTTCGGCGGCCGCGCCGGGCGAACTGGTCAGCAGCAGGGAGGTGGCGTGGCACCCGGAGCCGCTGAGGCTGCTCCCGGCGCCCGTGAAGGCGTACGACATCCGCTACAGCTCGACCTCCGCGACGGGCACGAGCACCGTCGTGTCGGGCATGGTGCTCGTGTCGCCGCTGCCGTGGAACAACGGCCCGCGCCCGATCGTCGCGTACGCGATGGGCACGCAGGGCCTGGGCGACCAGTGCGCGCCGTCGCGGCAGCTCCAAGCCGGCACCGAGGTCGAGATCGCCTTCCTCGCGCAGGCCATGTTCAACGGCTGGGCGGTCGCCGTGACCGACTACGAAGGCCTTGGCACACCAGGGGACCACACGTACGCGGTGGCCCGTTCGGAGGGGCGTGCGCTGCTGGACGTGGCACGGGCGGCGAGCGGGATCCCCGGCCTGTCCGCGGACGCACCGGTCGGCGTTTTCGGCTACTCGCAAGGAGGTCAGGCCGCTTCCTCCGCCGCCGAGCAGTGGAAGTCCTACGCCCCTTCGCTGAACGTCGTCGGCGTGGCCGCCGGTGGTGTGCCGGCCGACCTCAACGCGGTCGCGAAGTTCAACGACGGCAACGCGGGATCGGGCCTGGTGTTCGCCGCGGCCGCCGGATATGCCGCCGCCTACCCGGAACTGCCGCTGTCGTCGGTGCTCAACGCCCGCGGCCAGCAGGTAATCGACCGGATCCGCGCGGCGTGCGTCGCCGAGATCGCCTTGGTGGCCCCGTTCACGCGCCTCAACTCGTTGACCACGACGCCGGACGTCATCCAGGACCCGTTGTGGCAGCAGCGTTTGAAGGAGAACACGCTCGGCTCGGTCAAGCCCGCCGCGCCCGTGTACCTCTACCACGGCACCTTGGACGAGCTGATCCCGTTCGGTGTCGGTCAGAAGCTGCGCACGCAGTGGTGCTCGCTGGGCGCCGACGTGCAGTGGACGCCGCTGCCGTTGCTCGGGCACGTCACGGCGGTCAGCGCTTGGGGCGCGAACGCGCTGAACTGGCTGGGTGATCGCTTCGCCGGGAAGACGACCCGTCCCAACTGCTGAGCACCGCCGCGGCGAGAGCCGTGAAGCAGGTCCCTCCCGCGAGGAATCCGTGCAGCAGCGGGAGGGGCCTCCTCGCCGTGAAGGTGGACTCCTCGGCCGCCTGCCAGCAGTCGTCGCTCGACGCTCGTGCCCGCCCTTGCGGGCCTCGGCGCAGGTGATCCGCCGGAGGCGCTCGGCGCGTGCGTCCCTGTTCCTGCAGCAGTTCGCGCGAGGAGAGGCCATCGACCCGCGGCCGATGGCGGAGATCATCGTGCGGGGTGCTCTGGCGCGGGAAAGCGGCGCCGGAACGTGAACGCCTCCGGTGTCGGGCCGCTCTTCACCAGCTCGAGCTTCGCCAGGCCCTCCTCGGTGGTGGGCAGGTGCCCGGCGGGAACCCACCACATGACGTCGAACGCGCTCCCCGGCTCGAACCACTGCTCGCTGCGCTTGACGGCCTCGAGGTGCACACCGCTGAACGTGAAGGCCCACAACGACTCGACCGACTCCCACACGCTGAGGTTGTAGGCCTCGCGCATCGGGTCGAGCCCGAGCCTGACCAGGTCGTTCAGCATCCGCTCGGAGGTCGGCCGCCACACGAACCCGGGAGCCTGCCGCGCCAGGTCGTTGATCGCGTCGATCCTGCTCGCGAACCCGCGCATCCTCCAGTGGTCGAACGCCCACCGCCCGGTCGAGATGTTGGCCTGCGCCAGGTGGAAGGCTCCCATGCGCCTACTCTGACATGATCGGCTCATGCGGTGTGCGGTGCTGGACGACTACCAGGGCGTGGCGCTCGCCAACGCCGACTGGTCGGGCCTCGACGTGACGGTGCTGCGCGAGCACCTGGACGACCCGGCCGACGCGCTGGCCGAGGCCGAGTGCGTCGTGATCATGCGCGAGCGGACCCCGTTCGACGCGGCCCTGTTCGCGCGCCTGCCCCGGTTGCGGCTGCTGATCACGAGCGGCATGCGCAACGCGTCCATCGACCTGGCCGCGGCCCGCGCGCACGGCGTGACGGTCTGCGGCACGGGCAGCGCCAAGACCCCGCCGACCGAGCTGACGTGGGCGTTGATCCTCGGCCTCGCCCGTCACCTGGCCGTCGAGAACGCGGCCTTCCACGCCGGCGGCCCGTGGCAGAGCACCGTCGGCGTCGACCTCGCCGGCCGCACCCTCGGCCTGCTCGGCTTCGGCAACCTCGGCAAGGCCGTCGGCCGCGTCGGGCGGGCGTTCGGCATGGACGTGGTGGCGTGGAGTCCCAACCTGACCGCCGAGCGCGTCGAACCCGAGGGCGTCCGGCTCGCCTCGGGGCTGCACGACCTGCTGGGGCAGAGCGACTTCGCGTCCGTCCACCTGGTGCTGAGCGACCGCACCCGCGGCCTGGTGGACGCCGCCGCGCTGGCCTGCCTGAAGCCCTCGGCGTTCCTGGTCAACACCTCGCGGGCGCCGATCGTGGACTCGGAGGCGTTGCTGGAGGTGTTGCGGGAGAAGCGGATCGCCGGCGCCGGGCTGGACGTGTTCGAGGTCGAGCCGCTGCCGCTGACCGACGAGCTGCGGACGTTGCCGAACGTCCTCGCGACCCCGCACCTGGGATACGTGACGGAGGCGAACTACCGCACGTACTTCACCGAGGCCGTGGAGGACATCCACGCGTTCCTCGCCGGTGAACCGATCCGGCAGCTCTAGCGGTCAGTTACCTACCGGTAGTAAGTTCGGTGCATGACGCCGGACGCCACCGCGCACATCGACGTTGCCGCCTCGCCGCAGCGCGTGTTCGAGCTGGTCAGCGACCTCCGCGGGCTCAGCCGGTGTGCCGAGGAGTACTCCGGCGGCCGGTGGCTGAACGCGCCCGGCGCGCAGGTCGGCGCCCGGTTCCGCGGCGTCAACAAGCGCGGCTGGCGGGTCTGGCCCACCACGTCCACGGTGACGGACTGCTCGGAGACGCGGTTCGCGTTCGAGGTGAAGTCGCTGGGGCTCGCGGTGTCGCGCTGGCAGTACGACATCGAGGAGACGGCGGACGGCTGCCGCGTCACCGAGTCGACGTGGGACCGCCGGCCTCGCTGGTACGTGCCGATCACGCGGCTGGCGACCGGTGTGAAGGACCGCGCCGTGACGAACCAGCGCAACATCGAGGCGACGCTCGAGCGGCTGAAGCGCACCGCCGAGTCCGCTTGATCGTTCCTGTCCTCCCGGCAACACCGGACAGAACCACTCACTTTTAAACACACCCCCACACGCCCGTCGGGGTGTGTTCTGCGGCTGTGAGCTGCAAACATCGGAGGACCGGAACGAGACCCGGTCGCGGCAACCCGTTGAAAACGCTGTCATTGGCGTGGGAACGTGGCCGAACGATCGTTGACACCGCCGTAACGCCAGCGTTCAATCCTCGTCAAATATCCTATAGGATCAAAGGTCCGAGGAGTTGGTGTGACGAAGGTCGTGCGGGCTGAGGCGTTCCAGGTCGATGTTCCGGTCGAGACCCTGCGCACCGACGCCGTCCAGCAGTTCATCAAGCAGGAGACCGTGTTCGTCGAGGTCACGACGGACGACGGGCTCACCGGTCTCGGATACGCCTACACGATCGGCACGGGCGGCAGCTCCGTCCTCGCCTTGCTGACCGACCACCTGCTGCCCAGGCTCGTCGGCGCCGACGCGCGCCGGATCGAGCACGTCTGGCACGACCTGTTCGCGTACACGCGATCGACCACTGTCGGCGCGATCACCTCGCTCGCGCTGGCCGCCGTCGACACCGCGCTGTGGGACCTGCGGTGCCTGCGCGCGGGAGAACCGTTGTGGCGCATGGCGGGCGGGTTCCGCCAGGAGGTGCCGCTCTACGACACCGAGGGCGGCTGGCTGCACCTGTCCGCCGAAGAACTCGTCGCGGGCGCGAAGGAGACGGCCGCGCAGGGCTGGCAGGGCATCAAGATGAAGGTCGGCAAACCCGACCTGACCGAGGACGTCGAACGGCTCGAAGCCGTCCGGGCGGCGGTCGGCGAGCGGTTCGCGATCATGGTCGACGCCAACCAGTCCATGACGGCGGCCGAGGCGGTCCGGCGCGCGGACGCGTTCCGGCACACCAACCTGACCTGGCTCGAGGAACCGCTGCCCGCGGACGACGTGAGCGGACACGCACGGCTCGCCCGGAGCACCGCCATCCCGATCGCGGTGGGGGAGTCGCTGTACTCGATGGCGCAGTTCCGCGAGTACCTCGAACGCGGTGCCGCCTCGATCGTGCAGGTCGACGCGGCGCGGATCGGTGGCATCACGCCGTTCCTCAAGGTCGCGCACCTCGCGGAGGCGTTCAACGCCGACGTCTGCCCGCACTTCCTCATGGAGCTGCACGTCAGCCTCGCGGCTGCCCTGCCCAACGGCAGGTTCGTCGAGCACATCCCGCAGCTGCGCGGGATCACCAAGAGCGAGATGACCGTCCACAACGGACACGCACTCGCACCGGACACACCGGGTCTCGGAATCGACTGGGACCGCGACGCGATGGAAGACCTCCGGGTCGCCTGAAAATCACAAAGGAGTGGTCTTGAGAGCGTTAGGTGTCGTTGCCGGCCTGCTCGCGTCGCTGATCGCGGTTCCGGCGGCCCAGGCCCAAGCACCCCAGGCCCCAACAGCCCAGCAGAACACCGCGGCGAAGGCGGAGAAGCCCTACATGGGCTGGAGCAGCTGGACGTTGCAGGCGACCAACTACCCCGGGGTGAACCCGGACGGTCCCGCGAGCTGGCTGAACGAGAAGAACGTGCTGGCACAGGCGGACGTGCTGGCGGCGAAGTTCAAGAAGCACGGCTACGACCACGTGAACGTCGACGCGGGCTGGCTCGGCTCGTTCGACGAGTACGGGAGGCCGGTGGTGGACGCGAAGAAGTTCCCGCGCGGCTTCAAGTGGCTGGGCGAGTACGTCCACGGCAAGGGGCTGAAGTTCGGTTCGTACCTCGCGGTCGGCCTGGACCTCAAGGCGTACAACGACGGCAAGACCCCGATCTACAACGCGCCCGGCTGCACGACCAAGGACATCGTCTACCCCGACCTGCGCAAGACCAACGGGTGGGACATGGCCTACAAGATGGACTTCGCGAACCCGTGCTCGCAGAAGTACATCGACTCCATCGCGCAGGTGCTCGCGGGCTGGGGCGTCGACTTCCTCAAGCTCGACGGCGTCGGCCCCGGCAGCTTCCGCGGCGGTGAGCGCTACGACAACACGACCGACGTGAAGGCGTGGAACTCCGCGCTCAAGAGCACCGGCCGTCCGATCGAGTTCCTCATCTCGTGGGCGCTGAGCCACCGCCACGCCGACGTGTGGAAGGCCAACACGAACGGCTGGCGCGTCGACACCGACGTCGAGTGCTACTGCGACACCCTCGTCACCTGGAACCAGTCGGTGAAGCAGCGCTGGAACGACGTCGTGCAGTGGATCGACGACGCCGGCCCCGGCCAATGGAACAACCTCGACAGCCTCGCCGTCGGCAACGGGCAGATGGACGGCCTGACCGAGGCCGAGCGGCAGAGCTACATGACGCTGTGGTCGATCTCGTCCTCGCCGCTCTACATCGGGGACGACCTCACGAAGATCGACGACTTCGGTTACCAGCTGCTGACCAACAACGAGGTCATCGCGATCAACCAGGCCGGCGTTCCCGCGCGGCCCGTGGACCAGTTCTCCGACCAGCAGGTCTGGTACGCCCGCAACCGCGACGGCAGCTACACCGTCGCGCTGTTCAACCTCGGGTCCCGGCCCGCGCCGGTGACGGCGGACTTCGCGCGGCTCGGCATCCAGGGCAACGCCAAGGTCCGTGACGTGTGGGCGAAGAAGGACATCGGCCAGAAGTCCGGCTCCATCACGGAAGAACTGCCGGTGCACGGCTCGAAGCTGTTCACGATCACGCCGCGCTCCTCGGTCGCGCCCGCTGTCGTGCAGGGCACCGCGGCCACGCCGACCAGCGTGTCGCTGAAGTGGTACGGCAAGACCGGCGTTCGTTACGACGTCTACGCGGGCAACAGGAAGGTCGCCACCACCACCGACACGACGGCGACCGTCACCGGCCTCACCCCGGCGACCTCCTACGAGTTCACCGTCGTGCAGAACGGCGCCCGCTCGAAGCCGGTCAACTTCGTGACACCGCAGGAAAGCGTGACGTACGAAGCGGAGAGGGGCAGCGTTGGCGGCGGCGCGACCGTTTACGGCTGCGCGTGCTCTGGCGGCAGCAAGGTCGGGTACCTCGGCGGCAGCGGCATCGTCACCATGCCGACGGTCACCGTGCCGCGTGAGGGCACCTACCTCGTCGAGCTGGCCTACATCTCGGCCGACGCCAGCAGGACCGGTGTCGTCACGGTGAACGGCACCGCCTTCAAGCTGCCGGTCGCCGGGTCCAACGACGACGACTGGAACACGCCGCAGAAGGTCACCGTGCCGATCTACCTGCTCAAGGGCGCCAACACGATCCGGTTCGGCAACCCGGACGACTCCGTGTTCGACGTCGACAGCATCCGCGTCTGAGACCAGGAGGCGTCGTGGTGACCACCGTGCAGGACACAAGCGCCCAGGTCGTGCGTGGCTCCGCCACCACGGCGCCTCCACCCCCACGCCGCCGGGGCCCCGCCTCGCGCCGCAACGACACGTGGGTCGCGTGGCTCCTCGTCGCACCGGCCGTCCTCGGGTTCGGCGTCTTCTTCGCCTACCCGATGCTGCGCGGCGTCTACCTCAGCTTCACCGAGTTCCACATCCTCACCCCTCCGGTGTGGACGGGGCTCGACAACGTCCGGCAGTTGCTGGACGACGGCCGGTTCTGGCACTCGCTCGGCGTCACGGCCTACTTCGTCGTCCTGTCCGTGGTCCTCGGCGTCGGCGTTTCGCTGATCACCGCGGTCGTGCTGCACCGGCTGGGGGTCAACACGACCGTCCGCGGGCTGATGATCCTGCCGTTCCTCATCTCCGGCGTCGTCACGGCGCTGGTGTGGACCTGGATGCTCGACCCGCAGCTCGGCATCGTGAACCAGCTCATCACCTGGATCACCGGCGAGCCGGTCATGTTCTTCAGCTCGGACGCGTGGGCGGTGCCGACGCTGGCGGCGCTGAACGTGTGGAAGACCATGGGCTACAACGCCGTCCTCATCTTCGCGGGCCTGCAGACGATCCCCGCGACGATCTACGAGGCGGGGCGGATCGACGGGGCTTCCGAGTTCCAGATGTTCCGCTCGCTCACGTTGCCGTTGCTGCGGCCGATCCTGGTCATGGTCGTGGTCCTCAACGTGATCGGCGCGACCCAGATCTTCGACATCGTCCAGGTCAGCACCAAGGGCGGTCCGGCGGACGCGTCGCTCGTGCTCCAGATGTACATCTACGACAAGGCGTTCGGGCAGTTCGACTTCGGCTATGCCGCGACGATGTCGCTCGCCCTGTTCCTGATGCTCGTCGCGGTGACCTTCACGCAGATGCGGATGGCCCGGGCGAGCGAGTCCGACACGAACTGAGGAGGCGTCATGACCTTTCCCGTGAAACTCGGCCGCGGCGTCGCCTGGGGCTACCTGGTCGTCGTGCTGCTGATCACGATCTTCCCGTTCTACTGGATCGTGCGGACCGCGCTGTCGAACAACTTCGCGATGTCGACGGACCCGTCGTCGTTGCTGCCAGTGCACTTCACCTGGGGCCCGTTCAAGCGCGCTCTGGGCCTCGCGACGCCCGCGGAGGCCGCGGCGGAGGGCGGGTCGGGAGCCAAGATCGAACTGGGACTCGCGCTGTGGAACTCCGTTGTGTACGCGGGAGTTCTGACGCTCGTCACGGTGGTGTTCTCGGCACTCGCGGCCTACGCGTTCTCCCGGTTGCGGTGGAAGGGTCGTGACGTCGTCTTCGGCGTGCTGCTGACCGCGCTGATGGTGCCGTCGGTGTTCACGCTGCTGCCGAACTTCGTGCTGATGAAGGACCTCGGGCTGCTCAACTCGTTCGCCGGCATGATCCTGCCGAGCGCGTTCTTCTCCGCGTTCAACATCTTCTTCCTGCGGCAGTTCATGCTCGGGCTCTCGCACGAGGTCGAGGAGGCCGCGATCATCGACGGCGCCGGGCCGTTGCGCGTGTGCTTCCGGATCGTGCTGCCGATGAGCGTCGCGCCGATGGCGACCCTGACGTTGCTGCAGTTCATCACCACCTGGAACGACTACTTCTGGCCGTTGCTCGTCACCAACGACGAGTCGGTCCGCCCGCTCACCCTCGCGCTCGCGGTGTTCAAGCAGTCCTCACCGCAGGCGTCGCTGGACTGGGCCGGCCTGATGGCGGCGACGCTGGTCGCGGCGCTGCCGATGTTGCTGCTGTTCGTGGTCTTCGGGCGGCGGCTGGTCAACTCCATCGGCTTCACGGGGATCAAGTGAGACTGCACTGGCCGTCGGCTGCGGCGGAGTGGACCGAGGCGCTGCCCGTGGGCAACGGCCGCCTCGGCGCGATGGTGTTCGGCGGGACCGGGCGGTCCCGCGTGCAGGTCAACGACGCGACCGTGTGGTCGGGCACCGCGGCCGGGCCCTCCCGCGCGCTGGCGGACGTGCTGGCGTCCGGGGCTGGTCCGCACCGGCTCGCGCAGGTGCGTGAAGCGATCTTCGGCGGTGACCTGGAGCGCGCCACCGAGTTGCTGATGTCGTTCGAGGGCCCGTACAGCCAGACGTTCCTGCCGTACGTCGACCTGTGGATCACGTTGCCCGTCGGCGAGTCGCACGGCCGGACGCTGGACCTGGCCACCGGGGTGGTCACCGAGCGGATGACCATCGGCGGTTCGGACGTCGTGCGGCGGGTGTGGGCCTCGGAAACCGCGCTGTGCGTGGAGATCACCGGAGCGGTGCCGTCGGCCGTCGAGATCTCGACGCCGTTGCGGGAGGTCTCGCGCAACGGCCTGAACCTGGTGGTGGAGATCCCGGTCGATTCGGCTCCCCGCCACGAACCGCAGGTCGAGGCGCCCGTCTACGGTGACGGGGAACGCGGCGCGGTGACGGTGAAGGTGCACTCGGGCGAGCGCTGGCTGCTCACGCTCACGAGTTCGACCACGACCGAGTCGTCGTGGAGCGGCCGGCGGCACGGCGACCACATGACGTTGATGGACGCGTGCGACGTGCGGTTCGGCGACGTCCCGGACGTCGTGGACGTGCTGGACCTGCTGAGCGGCAAGGACGAGCAGCTCATCGCCTCCGTGTTGTTCGCATACGGCCGGTACCTGCTGGTGTCGTCGTCGCGGCCGGGCGCGCCGCCCGCGAACCTGCAGGGCATCTGGAACGACGAACTGCGACCGGCGTGGTCGTCGAACTACACGATCAACATCAACACGCAGATGAACTACTGGGCGGCCGAGGTCACCGGGCTCGCCGAGTGCCACGACCCGTTGCTGGAGCTGCTGGAGAAGCTCGCGGTCACCGGCGCGGAGGTGGCGCGGTCGCTGTACGGGGCGCGGGGCTGGGTGGCGCACCACAACACGGATGCCTGGGGGTGGTCGCTGCCCGTCGGCATGGGGCACGGCGCGCCGTCGTGGGCGATCTGGCAGATGGGCGGCGCGTGGCTCGTCCAGCACGCCTGGGACCACTACGACTTCGCCCGCACCTGGTCCACTTTGGAGCGCGCGTGGCCGTTGCTGCGCGGGTGTGCCGAGTTCTGCCTCGACTGGCTGGTGGAAGGCCCGGACGGTTACCTCGACACGTGCCCGTCGACGTCACCGGAGAACTGGTTCCTCGACTCCTCCGGTGCCCCGCAAGCGTTGTCGTGGTCGGTGACGATGGACGTGGTGCTGGTCCGTGCCGTGTTCGAACGGACCTCGGCGCTGGCACTGGCGTCCGGGCGCTCGGATCCGGTGCTCGCGGAGATCTCGGCTGCCTTGCCCCGGTTGCGTCCCGTTCCGGTGGTCGACGGGCGGCTGGGGGAGTGGGCCGTGGACTTCGTGGAGGAGGACCCGTCGCACCGGCACCTGTCGCACCTCGTCTCCGTCCACCCGCTCGGCCAGGTCGTCGCCGGCACGCCTCTCGGTGACGCCGCCGCGGCTTCGCTGGACCGGCGCGGTCCCGGCGCGATGGGCTGGTCGTGGGCCTGGAAGATGGCCCTGCGGGCGCGGCTGGGCGACGGCGAGACGGTGCGTGCGTTGCTGCTGGAGGCCTCGGAGGCGTTCACCGGCGACCGGCACCGCGACGCCCCGGTCGACGGCTCGGAGTGGGGCGGGCTGCTGCCGAACCTCTTCAGCACGCACCCGCCGTTCCAGATCGACGGCAACTTCGGCTTCACGGCGGCGTTGGCCGAGGTCGTGGTGCAGAGCCACGCCGGGGTGGTGGACGTGCTGCCCGCACTGCCCGCCGGCTGGTCCCGGGGTTCCGCGCGCGGTCTGCGGTGCCGCGGCGGGCTCTCCGCGGACATCACGTGGCATGACGGCGACATCTCGGTGCGGCTGCGCAGGCTCTCGGGTGACGCCTCGGAGGTCGTGCCGGTGCGCATCGGTGAAGAGGTCACGGAGGTCGTGGTGACCGACGTGGTGGAGCTGCAGGGGAGGGTGTCGTGCTGACCGATCTCGGCCTGGACGCGCTGGGGGAGTACCGCAGTTCTTACGTCCGTCCCGACGACTTCGACTCGTTCTGGGACTCGACGCTCGCCGAAGCCCGTTCGCTCGATCTCGCGGTCGAGGCGGTGCCGGTCGCCACGCCGCTGCGGACGCTCGACGTGTACGACGTGTCGTTCACGGGTTGCGATGGCGATCGCATCCGGGCCTGGCTGCGGACTCCCCGCGGGGTTACGGGCCTTCCGGCCGTGGTCCAGTACCACGGGTACGGCGGCAACCGGGGCAGCGCGGTCGAGAACCTGACGTGGGCCAGTGCCGGGTTCGCGCACCTGCAGGTCGAGGTGCGGGACCAGCGCGGCGGCACCGGGTTCCTGACCCGCGGCATCACCGACCGCTCCACCTACTTCTACCGCCGCGTGTTCGTGGACGCGGTGCGCGCGGTCGACGCCGTCCGCGCCCTGGGCTCCTCGGATGTCGCCATCATCGGAAACAGCCAGGGCGGCGGGATCGCGCTGGCCGTGGCGGGCCTGGTGCCCGACCTGGCGGCCGTGCACGCGCAGGCGCCGTTCCTCTGCGACCTCCGCAGGGCGCTGGACGTCTGCGGGCGGCCGCCGTACACCGAACTCACGACCTACATCGCCGAGAACCGGCGTTCCGACGTCTTCCCGACCCTGTCCTACTTCGACGGTGTGGGGTTCGCCTCCCGGGCCGCGGCACCCGCGTGGTTCTCGGTCGGCCTGATGGACGACATCGTGCCGCCGTCCACCGTGTTCGGCGCCTACCACGCCTACGCCGGACCCAAGCAGATGGCCGTCTGGGAGCACAGCGCCCACGAGGCGGGCGGCTCAGATGACCTCGACATCGCACTCGACGCGTTCCGATCCCGTCTCCTGGAGAAGCCATGAAAATCGCCGCCGCTGCCCTGGTAGCAGCAACAGCCCTGGTCGTCGCCGGGTGCGGGAGCTCCGACTCCGGCTCGGGCAACACCGTGAACTGGTGGACGTGGGACGACAAGCAGGCGGTCGCCTACGGCGAGTGCGAGAAGGCGTTCGAGGCCGCCAACCCCGGTGTCGACGTGAAGATCACCCGCTACAACGTCGACGACTACTTCACCAAGCTCACCGCGGGCTTCGTCGCGGGCACCGCGCCGGACGCGTTCCAGAACTCCGTGCAGTTCCTCCAGGCTTACGCCTCGCAGCACCAGCTGATGCCGCTGGACGACCTCATCACCAAGTCCTCTTTGGACACCAAGAGGTACTCCGTCGGCCTGGACACGTGGAAGTTCACCGACGGCAAGCAGTACGCGCTCCCGCTGGACTGGGCGGCGTCCGCGCTCTACTACAACGCCGACATGCTGGCCAAGGCCGGCGTGCCGGAGGCCGACGTGCAGAAGCTGACCTGGAACCCCGACGACGGCGGCACGTTCGAGAAGGTGGTCGCCCGCCTGACCGTCGACAAGAACGGCAGGCACGGCGACGAACCGGGTTTCGACAAGACCCAGATCGCCACCTACGGCATCGGCGCGATGGCGGGCCGCAGCTTCATCGGCGAGACCTCGTGGGCCCCGTTCGTCAACACGCTCGGCTGGCGGCTGGGCGACAAGGACCAGTGGCCCACCAGGTTCAACTACACCGATCCGCGCTTCACCAAGACGATGAAGTGGGTCCTGTCGCTCACCGACCGCGGCTTCTCCCCGAAGCTCGGCACCTTCACGACCGGCAGCCAGTCCACGATCTCCGACGTGGACCTGATCGGCTCGGGCAAGGTCGCCATGACCATGGGCGGCTCCTGGTCCGCCCCGTCGTTCGGCAAGATCCCGGGCGTGAAGGTGGGCATCGCCCCGACCGTCCTCGGTCCCGACGGCACGCGCTCGGTCCTGTCCAACTCGAATGGCAACAACATCTGGGCGGGCACCAAGAACCCGGACCTGACCTGGCGGTGGGTCAGCTACATGGGCGGCGAGGAGTGCCAGACCAGGGCGGGCGCGACCGGCACGTTCTTCCCGTCGATCCCGGCGGCCATGGACAACACCGTGACGTCCATGAAGTCGCAGGGCGTGGACCTCACCGTCTTCAACCAGTACGTGAAGGACGGCGTCCTGCACCCGTCCACCGCCTACGCCAACGGCTCGGCCGTCCAGTCGGCGGAACAACCCCTCTTCGAGGCGTACTTCGCGGGCCAGCGCTCCGACGACGTGTTCGCCGAGATGGAACGCGTCTCGCAGGAGATACTGGCCAAGAACTAGACGGGAGCCTCAGGAGTGGTGTTGCGGATACCGGCCAGGCGCGTGCTGGCGGACGACGTCTACGAGCAGATCCGCGCCCTCATCATGAGTGACGGCATCGCCCCGGGCGCCCGTGTGAACATCGACGAGCTGGCAAGGCAGCTGGACGTCTCCCCGACGCCGATCCGGGAAGCCCTGGCCCGCCTCGAATCGGAAGAACTGGTCAGCAGGCTCCCGTTGCGCGGCTACAGCGTGACGGACCTGCTGAACCGCAAGCAGGTCGACGACCTCTACGCCCTCCGCCTGCTGCTGGAACCCCCGTCGGCAGCCCTGGCGGCGGCCCGCATGACCCCGGAGTCCGTGGCCCTCGTCGAGGAGGAACTCGCCACCTGCCCGGCCGCCCCCGCGGACGACGCCTACGACGACTACAAGAACCTCACCGCGCACGACCAGCGCCTGCACGAGCTGGTCCTGCGGATCGCGGGGAACGAGGCCGTTCTCCAGGCGTTCGCGAAGACGCACTGCCACCTGCACCTGTTCCGGCTGAACTTCCAGCAGCCGTTCGGGGTGCAGACGATCACGGAGCACCGGGCGATCGTGGACGCGTTGGTGGCGGGGGACGCGGAGGGGGCTCGCGCGGCGATGACGGCACACCTGGAGATCGCGCGGGCTCGGTTGCTGGACCGGATGTAGGGGTCGGGCCTGGCGGGCAGGGCGAGGTGCGGGAGGTGTGGGGCCCGCGTATGGCTCAGCGGGTCGGGCCGGTGGGCAGGGCGAGGTGCGGGAGGTGTGGAGCCCGCGGATGGTTCAGCGGGTCGGGCCGGCGGGCAGGGCGAAGTGTGGGAGGTGTGGAGCCCGCGCATGGCCTACCGGGTCGAGTCGGTGGGCAGGGCGAGGCGCCGGAGGCGTGGGTCGCGCGCATGGCTCAGCAGGTCGGGCAGGGTGAAGCGCGGAGCCCGCCCATGGCCCACCGGCCCGGGCCCTGGGCGTGACGCGCACCCGGAGGCGCTCGACGTCGCGTTCGGACTGGCGGGCGGGTGCCCGGACAAGCGCGTCCCTGTGGTGAACCCGCAGGTGCGTCGTGCCGCGATCAGAGTCCCACCGAGACGGCAGCGGGGAAACGGGCTTCGCGCGCCCTGGCGTCGAGCTGGGCGACGGGCAGGACCGCCTCGGTGGACACGAGGACCACGTTGCCGGGACCGGTTCCCGCCAGCAAGCCCAGATCGGCGATCACCAGCGGCACGCCGAACCGGGCGGCCACGACGTCGATCAGCCTGGTGGTCGCGGACAGATCCGGCTGGTCGACCACGTTCACGACGTACGTGCGGGAGCCCGTCAACGCCTCGGCGACGTACCGCTGGAAGTCCTCGCTCGCGAGTTCTTCCGGCAGGACAACGGCTTCGAGCACGACCAGGTCGAGATCACGGGCGGCGCGCAGGGCGTCCACTCCGTTCCCGGCCCGCACGGAGATCCCGGTGGGCACCGGGAGGTGGGCGTTGACGAGGTCGACCATGGCGTCGTCGGCGTCCACGACCAGCTGGTCGGAGCCGCGGCGGACGTGCTGGACGTAGCGCGGCAGACTGCCTGCCGCACCACCGATGTGCAGGGCGTTGAGCGGACCCGGCGGCAGCGCGTCGACCACGTCCGCGATCCTGCGCGTGACGCCGAACGGCAGGTCGGCGGGGTCCAGGAGGTCCACATAGGATCGAGGAGTGCCGTCGACGCTGATGAGCCAGGCCTCGCGGCGATCGCGGTCCTGTTCCACGTCGGCCATGCCGGAACGCACGCGGCGGCGTTCGACGGTCTCGAATCGCATGGTCACCATGATGGCTGTTGAGACGCTCGAGTGGTGGGCGAACGAAGTGCTTCTGTGGGAGCGTGTGCCGCGCATGCGGACATGACTGTCTCCAACAGGGGGTCGGACAGAATGAGGCAGCGAGAGCTGAGTCTTGTGCTGGCGGGGGTTGCCAGCGCCGTGTTGCTCGTCGGCACGTCCACGGCGGAGCCACCGGCGCCCGTCGCGGCGCAGGAGGGCCCGACGTACGTCTACCGCGTTCCCGCCCCGCTCGGGCAGAAGGCCCAGGACCTGCTGGCCCGCGGGTTCGACGTGCTGGAGCAGCGCGACGGCGACGACCTGTTCGTGCTCGGGTCGAAGGACACGCACACCAGGCTCACCGAGGCCGGTTACACGGGCGCGGTCGAGTCCGTCATGGCGCCGCCGTCGTCCACGGCGAAGACGCAGGGCCACGGGATCAACGAGACCTATTACGGCGGCTATCGCACGGTCAAGGCCCACCACGCCCACCTCGACCAGGTGGCGGGCCGGTACCCGCGCCTCGCGACCGTCGTCGACTACGGCGACTCGTGGCGCAAGACCCAGGGCGCCGGCGGGTACGACCTCAAGGCCGTCTGCATCACGAGGTCGGGCCCCGGCGACTGCCGGCTGAACCCGGACTCCCGCAAGCCGCGGCTGGTCGTGTCGGGGCAGATCCACGCCCGCGAGATCACCACCGGCGACATGGCATGGCGCTGGATCGACCACCTCACGCAGGGTTACGGCAAGGACCGCGAGGTCACGTCGTTGCTCGACACGACCGAGGTGTGGGTCGTGCCGATCGCGAACCCGGACGGCGTGCAGATCGTCCAGTCCGGCGGTGACTCGCCGAAGCTGCAGCGCAAGAACGCGAACCACACCAACGGCCCGAGGCAGTGCCCGACGACCGAGGACCCGAACGCCCAGATCGGCATCGACGTCAACCGGAACTTCGACGCGCAGTGGGGCGACAACGGCACGTCGTCCGACCCGTGCCACCAGGTCTACCGCGGCCCGAACCCCGACTCCGAGGTGGAGACCAGGGCGCTCGAGAAGCTCTTCCGCGGGCTCTTCCCGGACACGCGCGGCCCCGCCCTGACCGACCCGGCCGACCCGAAGACGCGCGGCATGGTCATCACCATGCACTCCGCGCTGAACGTCGTCCTGCTGCCGTGGGGCTACACGACCACGCCGTCGCCGAACGACGGGCCGTTGCGCGCGATGGCGAAGGACATGGCCCAGCTCGCCGGTGCGGACTGGGAGTACGGCCAGCCGGGTGAGCTGCTCTACACCGCGGGCGGCTCGATCGACGACTGGGTGTACGGCGAGCTCGGCGTCCCGCACTACACCTGGGAGATCGGCAACTGGCAGGGCGACTGCGCCGGGTTCCTGCCCGCGTACCCGTGCCAGGACGGGCACTGGGCGAAGGTCAGGCCGATGCTCACCTACGCCGCGAAGAAGGCCGCTAACCCCTACGGCGGCTGACCTGGACTGCTCCATGCGGGTGTGGTCGGTCACGTCGTGTTTGGCCACACCCCGCCGGGGTATCCGCGCGCCATGAGCATCGAGCCCGGCATCGACATCGAGATCGACTTCGACGATTCCGCCGTGCGCGAGGTGCGGCATTACCTGACACAGGTGGTCACGGGGCTCGGCCTGCGCGGGGACAGCTCGTGCGCCGACATGGAGCCGATGGTGACCGCCTACGTGGCGCTGGACGGCCGGCTGCCCGACTTCCCCGACCACTACGTGGCGCTCGTGTGGAACGAGCTGACCGGGTGGGCGGTGGCCGTGGAGGACCGGCTCGGTGAGCTCGTCGAGGTCGCGCGCCTGGAAGGTGACCCGCGCCCGTCGCCGGACGCGGTGGTGAGCTGGGTGTCCGGGCTGCTGCACGAGGAGCACGGCCGGGCGAACCGCGACTTCGCCGCGTTCGTGCCCTCGCAGCGCGCGGTGCTTTCGTAGTTTGACCGGCGGAGGACGCGGGTAGCCGGTGCCGCGTCAAGCAGTCGGCGCACCACGTCCCCGGCTGTTCCGAAGGCGGCAACTCCATGCGTTCCAGCACACTCGACCGCGCCATCCGCGACGCTCTCGCCCTGATCCGCGCCACGTCGGGTCATGACCTCGGCGAGCAGACCGAACGGGCGCGCAAGTGCCTCGCCCAGGCCGTGATGGACTCCCCGGACGCGCCCCAGCGGGCGTTGGCGCACGTCGCCGCCGCGGACGAGCACCTCGAGTACGGCGAGTTGATGGAGGCCCGCACGCTGCTGACGGCGGCGCGCTCGTTCCTCCCCGGTGCGCGGGCCGTGGTGCCGGCCCGCGCCTGACGGCCGGGTCAGTCCGTGCCCCGGCAGTCTCGTCGGGCGGCAGTAGCGGGCGAGGGCCCCGGAGACGGCACCGCCGCGATGCCCGAATACAACCCGGTATGAGGTCATCGCGGCGGCACCGTCTCCGGGTCGCTCGCCCGCGCCTGCCACCGGACGAACTGACGGGACACGGACTAGTCCGGCGGCTCGCTCTCGTCCTCGGTCGTCTCCTGCGGGATCTCGGGCTCCTCGACGATCTCGACGTCGAGGTCGTCGAGGCTGGGCGTTCCCGGCGAATGCGGTGCTTCCGGGTTGATGGGATCGGTCATGTCGTGCGGTTACCCGCACGACATGACCTCAAAGCTCTACGCGGGCACCGTCCACCGCTGGTTGGCACCGCCGGTGCAGGACCAGATCTGCAGCTTCGCGCCGTCCGCCGTGTTGTTGCCGATCACGTCGAGGCACTTGTTGCTGCCCGCGTTGACGAGCGTGCCTCCCGAGGCCGTCCACCGCTGGTTGGGGCCGCCGAAGCAGTCCCAGAGCTGGACCGCCGACCCGTCCGCCGTGCCGTTGCCGGTCACGTCGAGGCACTTGCCCAGGCCGCGCACGGTGCCGTCGGAGGCCAGGGTCCACGTCTGGTTCGGGCCGCTGAAGCACGACCACATCTGCGGCAGGGTGCCGTTCGCGGTCGAGCCGTCGGTCACGTCGAGGCACTTGCCGCCCAGCCCCGTGATGGCGCCGGTCCGGCCCGTCGGGGGCTGGCCCGGGTCGAGCGTGCCGGGCCACGTGAACGTCGCCATCGCGCCGGCCGGGAGGGTGTAGCCGAACGTCTGGCCGTTGTACTGGACCCGGAAGTTCTGCTGGCCGCCCGAGTTCAGCGCGACGAGCACGATCTGGCCGTTCGGGTTGCGGAACGCGACGTTCTGGACGCCGCCCTCGCCGTAGCCGGTCGAGTCGATGCGGACCGCGCCGGGCTGCACGAACTTCGACAGGTGTCCGAGCACGTAGTACTCGGCGTTGTACGTGACGTTGCCGCCGCTGGTCGTGACGACGCCGGTGCAGTTGGTGCAGCTGCCGATCACCGGGCCGTTGTTCTGGTCCAGCGCCATGTTCCAGATCGCGACGGTGCGCGCGTGGTTGCGGGTGGCGCCGATGGCGAGGTTGATGCCCTGCCAGCGCAACGTGTCGCGGAACGTCGCCGCGTCGTTCGCCGACCTCGTGCCGGAGCACTCGGTGAAGAACACGTCCTTGCCGGGCTGGTTCTGCTTCACGATCGACTGGCGGCTGGGGTCGCCGCCGTAGCAGTGCCACGCGGAGCCGATCACGTTGCCGCCCGCGCCGTTGTTGACGGTCTGCGCGTAGTCGACGTTGTCCCAGTTGTGGTCGTAGCCGAGCAGACGGGCCTGTTCGCCGGCGGCGCGGAGCTTCGGCACCAGGGTGTTGATGACGTTGACCTGCTGCTGCGGCGACATGTACATGCCGGGGTAGCCCGGCGGTTCGAAGAGCGGCTCGTTCTGCACGCTCATGTAGTCGATCGGGATGCCCGCGGCCTTGTACGCCTGCGCGAACTTGACGAGGTAGTCGGCGTAGACGCCGATGCGGCTGTCGTTGAGCGAACCCCGGATGAGGTTGTTGTTGTTCTTCATCCACGCCGGCGCGCTCCACGGCGTCGCCATCACGGCGAGCTGCGGGTTGAGCTGCTTGGCCTGTTGCAGCAGCGGCAGGATGTAGGCCCTGTCGTGGTCGATGGAGAACCGCGACAGCGACGGGTCCGCCGCGCCGTCGTTGTAGGTGTAGAAGCTGCGCGAGAAGTCGGTGGAGGCGATCGGTTGGCGAATGAAGCTCATGCCGATGCCGTTGTTCCTGTCGAACAGGTTGGTCATGATCTCGTTGCGGCGCGGGGAGTTGAAGATGTTCCACGCCGCCGCGTCCGTGAACGAGGCGCCGAAGCCCACCATGGACTGGTAGGTGGAGTTCGGGTTCACCGTGATCGTCGACCCGGAGCCACCCGAGCCGAACGCCACGTCCGCCTGCCTGGTCAGCTGGGCCGACCGGTCACCCGTGGTCAGCCACACGCTCGCGTTGGTCGCCGCGGTGGCGGCGGGGGAGACCAACGTGGACCCGACCGTCACCACGGCTGCAGCTATTGCGATACCACGCCAACGTTGTGTCGTCTTTGACATAAGCGCTCCTTGCAGGGTTTGGGCGCCCGACAGCGGTTGTTCAGTTGTAGAGCCGGAAATCGGCGATGCTCCACCAGTTGCCCGCGGCCCCGGTGGACGTGATGCGGACGTACCGCGCGCTCGTGCGCCGCACGTCGACGTTCGTCAGCTGGCCGGCGCCCTCACCGGACGCGATCGCGCGCCACGCCTTGCCGTCGTCGCTGACCGAGAGCTCCCAGGAGCGGGCGTAGTCGCCGAGGTTGCCGCCGGAGTCGATGGCCACGCGCCGGAAGTCCTTGCGGCGCCCCAGGTCGACCTGCAGGAACTGGCCGGGAGCCTGGGGACCGCCGTTGGACCACCGGGTCGAGGCGTCGTCGTCGATGGCGAGCGCGCCATCCGGAGACGCCGTCGCACCGGCCAGGGAGACCGCGTCGAGCCTGCTCCGGTGGTGACCGGTCCAGGTGAACGTCGCCAGCGCGCCGCCGGGCAGGGTGTACTCGAACGTGCGGTCGCCGGCGTTGACCGCGAACGAGCGCGGGTCGTCGTTCTGGTTGTGCACCACCAGGGCGGTGGACCCGTCCGGGTTGCGGAACGCGGCGTCCATGACCTGGCCGTTCCACCCGGTGGTGCCGAAGGACGTGCTGGCGATCCGGCGCGCGCCGGGCTTCACGAACTTCGAGAGGTGCCCGATGGTGTAGTACTCGGCGTCGGTGACGACCGACCCGTCCGGCTGCACGGTGACGAGGCCGGTGCACGTGCCGCAGCCGCCGAGGTGCGGGCCGCCGGTGCTGTCGAGCGCGATGTTCCAGTTCACCGCGCTGCGCGCCCAGTCGCGGGTGGTGCCGAGGACGACGTTGCGGGCGTGCCAGCGCAACGTGTCGCTGAAGACCTTGGCGGGCGGATCGGTGGCGCCCTTGGAACCCGAGCACTCGGTGAACCAGATCCCCTTGTCCGGGAAGGCGTCGTGCAACGCGGTCTGCGCGCTCGGATCGCCGTAGTAGCAGTGGTAGGCGGTGCCCGCGACCCACTTCGCGGCCTTGGACCGCAGGACCTGGTATGGGTAGTCGGCCTCCGCCGTGCCGTCGTTGGGGTGCGTGGCCCAGTTGTGGTCGAAGCCGAGGATCTTGGTGCGCGGGCTGGCGATCCTGAGCTTCGGGCCGAGCGCCTCGATCACCCGCACCTGTGCCGCCACGGGCATGTCCGTGCCGGGGTAGGCGTCGGGCTTGCGGTTCTGCGGTTCGTTCTGCACGGACAGGAAGTCGACCGGCACACCCGCCCTCGCGTACGCCTGCACGAACTTCACGAGGTACCGCGCGTAGGCGTCGTAGATCTTCGGGTCGTCCTTGAGTCTGCCGCCGACGAGCGAGTCGTTGTCCTTCATCCACGCGGGCGGGCTCCACGGCGTGGCCATGACCTTCAGACGCGGGTTGAGGCGTTTCGCCTCGCGCAGCAGCGGAAGGATCTTCTCCTCGTCGTGGCGGATGCTGAAGTGCCTGAGCCCGAAGTCGGTCTGCCCGGCCGGCACGTCGTCGTAGGTGTAGTGCTCCGCGGCGGCGGTGAAGTCGGACGACCCGACGGGCTGGCGCAGGAAGCTGACGCCGATGCCGCTGTCCGGGTCGAAGAGCTTGCGCATGGTCTCGGCGCGCACGGAGGGGTTCAGGCTCGCCAGCAGTTCGGCGGAGGAGTCCGTGATGGAGGCGCCGAAACCGTCGAGCTCCTGGTAGCGGCGGTCGGGGTCGACCACGATCGTCGGGTGCGCCGACTCGCCCGTGCCGAACGCCACGCGCGGCCGCTCGTGCAGCAGCTCCGCGCGGTCCGGCGTGGTCACCCACACCCTCACCTGCGGCGGACCGGACGCCTCCGCGGCCGGCACGGCGGTGAGGCCGAGGACCAGGGCCACGATCGCGGTTCGTCTCATGTAACACCCATCCATCACTGTGAAAAGTCAGCTTTCAGGATGAAACACCCGGTCGTGGCGACGGTCAATGGTCTGGAGGATTTCCGGTACATTGACCTGGTGGAACGCAAGATCGAGAACGTGAAACAACGCGCGAGCCTGCGGGACATCGCGGCGGAGACGGGCGTCTCGATCGCGACGGTCTCCCGCGTGCTCAACGACCACGTCAACGTGGCCCAGCGCACCCGTGACCTGGTGCTCCAGGCCGTCGAGCGGCGCAGGCACGAGGTGGCGACGAGGACCCGCACGGTCTACGTCCGGTGCCCGTACGTCCTCACCGACTACTTCGGCCTGATCGTCTCCTCGATCGCGGAGACGCTGAAGCTGCACGGCCTGCGGCTGGTGCTCGACGCCGGGGAGTCGGGACAGGGAACCGGCGCGCTGCGCGACCTGCCCGGCACGGACGACGTCGACGCGGCGATCCTGATCCTGCCGCCCGAGGAGGGCGACGAGCTGGTCGCCCTGTCCCGAGCCGGATACCCGTTCGTCGTCGTCGACCCGCGCATCCTGCCGCTGCCCGACATCGCGTCCGTGTCGGCCGCGCACTTCGCGGGAGCGCGTGCGGTCGCGGACCACCTGATCGAACTGGGGCACCGCGACATCGCGGTGATCGCCGGGCCGGAGGAGTGGCTCGCCGGGGACGCCCGCCTGGCCGGGCACAGGGCGGCGCTCGCGCAGGCCGGGGTCCTGCTCGCGCCGGAGCGGTTGCGGCACGTGGAACCCACGACGGCGCACGGCAGGTCCGCGGCGGCGGAGTTGCTGGACCTGGAGCCGCGGCCGTCGGCGATCGTGTGCTTCAACGACAAGGTCGCCGTCGGCACGTTGCAGGCGGCGCGGGAACGCGGCCTGCGCGTGCCGGAGGACCTGTCGGTGGCCGGGTTCGACGACATCGACCTGGCGGAGGCGACCAGCCCGCCGCTGACGACGGTGCGGCAGCCGTTGCAGGAGATGGGCCGGATCGCGGTGACGCAGTTGATGCGGGTGCTGGACGGTCACCAGCCCGAGGCGCTGCACATCGAGCTGGCGACGACGTTGGTGGTGCGGGAATCGACAGCGGCTCGTTAGTGCACCACACCCCAGGTGCGGACCACCGGGTCGACGAGGACGCGGAGGTTCTGCTCGCCGTCGTAGCGGTCGCACCGGTGGTGCACCTCGAAACCGCCGCCCGGCACCGGAACCCACAACCGCAGCTCGTGGCTGACGGACTCGCCGTCGTCGTGCGCGGTGCTGCCGAGCACTTCGGCGACCACCACGGTCCCCCTGGCGCGCAGGGCGGAGGTCTCCTTCGCCGACTCGCCCACTGACGACCAGAGCGCCAGCATGCCGAACAGGACGACGAACATGCCCAGCTCCCACAGCAGGATCGCCCACCACGCCTGGTCCGAGAAGGCGAGCACGGCCATGCCCCCGGCCAGCGCGGCGATCGTGGCCCCGGCGAACACGCGTTGCACGAACGCCGAGCGCGGAGTCGTCAGGGTGACTTCTGCGGGATTCGTGGCCACCAGCCGATTCTAGTGGCCACGACCCCGCCGGACGTCACGGACGAAGCGTGACCGACTGGCCCTTCCGCAGGCTGATCCTCTTCTTCCAGCGGCCGAAGCGCACCTCGGTCTCCGTGCCGCCGACGCTGCGGACGGTCGCCGTGGTGACCTTGCCGTCCTTCCACGCCAGGTCGACCGTGAAGCCGCCGCGGGCACCGATCCCGGTGACCGAACCCGTCTTCCACGCCGAGGGCAGCGCGGGCAACAGCTCGATCACACCCGGCCGTGCGTAGAGCAGCATCTCGAGCATCGCGGCCGGAGCGCCCAGGTTCGCGTCGATCTGGAAGATCGACCGGTCGCCGAAGCTGTACATGTCGAAGAAGTTCGGCGCCGTGCCGTTCGCGTGGTCGATCGACGGCCGGATGACCTTCTGGATCAGCTCGTACGACCGGTCGGCGTCCTTCAGCCGCGCCCAGCACGCCGCGCGCCACGCCAGGCCCCAGCCGAAGCTCTCCATGCCGCGCGTGATCAGGTGCTGCCGCACGCCGTCGAGGACCGCGGCGGGGGAGTCGTCGCGGTTGACGCGGTCGCCGGGGAAGAAGCCGACGAGCGGGGACAGGTGCCGGTGCGTGGTCTCGCCGAGGTCGTCGGGCGACATCCACTCCTGCAGCATGCCGGTCTTCGGGCTGACGACCGGCAGGTAGAGCTTTTCGCGCAACGCCGACATCCTGCGGCCGTAGGACTGGTCGCGGCGCAGCACGTCCGTCGCGATCCGGTACTTGCCGAAGAGGTGGTGCACCAGCTCCTGGTTGTACGTGTTGCCGCGGGTGTCCTGCGGTCCGTGCTCGGGTGACCAGTCGTGGTCGTCGACCAGGCCCTGCGGCGTCTCGACCAGGCGCGCCTCCCAGAACTCGCAGGCGCCCTTGAGCAACGGGTAGATCTTGGCCAGGTAGTCGCGGTCGAGCGTGTACTCGTAGTGCTCGAAGAGCGACATGCACAGCCACGCGTTGCCGCCGGGGTGCCACCACCAGCCGCTGCCGCCGTAGATGTTGGTGGAGAAGGCGACCGCCCACCCGGCCACGCGGTCGTTGGTGTTGCGGAACCGGTTGCGCTCGTCCTGGTACACCGCCTGCGTGGTGTTCGTCCACGCCGGCAGCTGCGCCACGCAGTAGTTCGCGAGCGCGTCGAACGTGTCCGACAGGGCGGCCCTGTCCGCGAGCCAGTAGTTCATCTGGATGTTGATGTCGGTGTGGTAGTCGCTGTACCAGTCGGGGGTGTTGTTCGACAGCCACAGGCCCTGCAGGTTGATCGGCAGGTTGTCGCGCGAGCCCGTGATGGCGAGGTAGCGGCCGAACTGGAGGTAGCTCGCCTCGAGTTCCGGGTCGGGCGTGGGGCTGGACGCCCTCGCCCGGAGCCGGGTCCACGTGTCCATCGCGCGCTGGGCGTCGGTGGACCGGCCGAGGTCGACCCTCTGCCGGTCGTACTTCTTGCGGTAGTCGGCGACGTGCGTGCGCAGCAGGGCGTCCGCCTTGGCACGCACGGCCGCCTTCCGCAGCGCCAGCTGCGCGGGCTCGACGAGCGGGTCCAGGAAGCCCCGGGAGGCGTCCGGGACGTAGTTCGTGCCGCCGGAGAACACGACCACCAGGTCGGAGCACCCGGTGAAGACGAGGTTCGCACCGTCCACTTCGACCGTTCCATCAGGACTGAACGCGGTCACGACACCGCTGTACGCCAGCTTGTTCGGGAACGAGCCGGTGAAGACGGCCGCGGTGTGCGGTGCGTCGCCGACGGTCGGTTCACCGTGCGCGCCCTGGAGCGTGATGGTGCCGGACTGGTCCGGGCCGACGAGCCGGACGACCACCACGTCGTCCGGGTGGCTCGAGAAGATCTCGCGGCGGTACCGCCTGCCGCCGTGGACGTACCTCGTCGTGACGAGGCCGTTGCTCAGGTCGAGCTCACGCCGGTAGTCCGTGGCGCCGGCGTGTGCCGGTACCTCGACGTAGAGCTTGGCGAGCATCGAGAACGTGCCGAAGTGCGTGGAGTCGTAAGGGAGCTGGCCGTCGCCTTCGAGGGTGTCGTTCAGCTCGCCGGTCCACAGGGTGACGTCGGTCAGGTACAGGAAGTCCTTCTCGACACCACCGCCGACGAGCGCGCCGAGGCGTCCGTTGCCGATCGGGAGGCCCTGCTCGATGATCTTCGCCTCGTCGGCGGGAGCGGGGTACCAGAGGGTGGTCGGGTCGGCGGCGAGCGGATCGGTGGCCGGCCGGTGGGGTTCGGCGTGGGCGGAGAACGCGGGCAGGACCACGGCTCCCAGCCCCCACGCTCCGGTGGCCTTCAGGAAAGTGCGGCGTGAGGTCATCGGTGGGCTCCGGGGAGGTGGGGTGTGAGCGGGTACGGGGGCTTCATCTGCTGCTCCGGGGTCAGGGCGCCGTCAGGTTCGACACGTGCACCGCGTCGTCCGGCCCGCGCACCGCCACCCACGTCGAGCCGTTCACCCCGGCCGCCCCGCCGACGGCGCCGGTCAGGGCGTTGCTGACGAACTGGTCGCGCTTGGACCACCAGGTGCCCGCGCCGCCGACGAGGTCCTGCTGCCAGAGCGTGTAGTCGCTGCCGCGCACGAACACGTTGACGCGGTCGCCGTTCGCGACCGCCGTCGGGCTGCCGCTGATCACGCCGCCCAGCGAGGTCCACGCGGACCAGCCGTTCGCGGTGCGCCTGCGGTACCAGGCGGAGTCGTCCTGCAGCCGGACCACGACGAACGTGCCGGCGGCGACCGTCGCGGCTGAGGGCCTGCCGTAGATCTGCTGGTTGCCGGGGGAGCCGACCGAGGTCCAGGTGGGGTTGTTCCTGTCGCGCGTCCACACGCGACCGTCGGCGCCGCGGCCGAAGAGGCTCCAGCTGTCCGGTCCGGTGAACGCCACCGACACGGAGTCGGTGAGGCTGCCGCCCAGCGAAGTCCAGTCGCCCCACTTGCCGCCCGCGTAAGTCCGTTGGTACGCCACGTTGTCCGTGCCGCGGACGAAGAGGTCGATGCGGCCGTTCGGGCTCGCGAACGCACTCGGCTGGCCGAGGACCTGGCCGTTGTTGGGGCCGCCGAGGACGATCCAGTCGCGCCACTCGCCGCCGACCATCGAGCGTTGGATGAGACGGCCCGACCTGTCCCGCGCGAACGTCGCCATGGTCCTGTCGTCCCAGCGGATCAGCGCCGGGCTGGCCGACGTCTCGCCGCCGAGGTCGGTGCCGGGAACGGCGGTCTCACCGCGCAGCTTGAGGAACGCGGTGCCGTGCGCGGGAACCGTGACGGTGATCTTGTCGGTCGTGGTGCCGCGGTCGGCGCGGGCCCTCAGGTCGCGGACGCTGACCGTGCCCTTGAGCCCGGTGTCGCCGATGGTGACGTCGTACTGCGCCGGCCGGTCGTTGCGGTTCAGCACCGCGACGGCCCGTTCACCCCTGCCTTGCAACACCTTGCTGTAGACGTCGACGTTGTTCGACCCGGCGACCCGCACGCCCTGGATGGCCAGCGGGTCCTGGTCGACGGCGATGATCTCGGGGTTCTTCAGCGTCTCGATCATCGACGGCGGCAGCGTGCGCGGGTCCGAGCCGATGATCAGCGGCGAGGCCATGACCGACCACAGGACGAGCTGTGAGGTCGACTCCTCCTCGTTCAGCTCGTACGTGCCCTGCTCGGTCTTGCGCATCGGGATCAGGTAGTCCGGGTCGTTGTAGTGACCGGGCCCCTGTGCGCCGGGCCGATAGAGGTTGCGGTCCATGTTCCGCAGCACGTCACGCCAGATGCCTTCGTACGGCGTGCCGAACGCGACGTCGGTGGAGGTGCGCCACGAGTCGCCGACGCGCGGCCCGTACGTGTAGGCCACGTACGCGGTCTGGTCCCAGCGGTGCGGCACGCCCCACTCGTCGGTGACCGGGTTGCAGAGGTTGAGGATCATCTTCCGCCCGGCCTTCCGCACCGCCGCGGAGAACTGCGTGAAGGCGACGGCCGGGTCCATGTTCTGCGCGATGCCGCAAAGAAAGTCGATCTTGATGGCGTCGAACTCCCACCCGGCGAACTGCTTCGCATCGGCCTCGTAGTACCCGCCACCGCTGCCGGCGGCGCAGTTCTTGCCGTCCCACGCACCCGCGTCGGTGTAGATGCCCGCCTTCAACCCCTTGGCGTGCAACGTGTCCACGAGCTGGTGGAAGCCGCTGGGGAAGCGTGCCGGGTCGGGTACGAGCGCACCCCTGCCGTCGCGCGGCGGGTTCGCGTTCCAGCCGCCGTCGATCCAGACGATGTCGTAACCGGCTTCGGCGAGCCCGCTGCTGACGAGGTGGTCGGCCACCCCGAGCACCTTCTCCTCCGACGCCGCCCCGACGGCGAAGTAGGAGTTCCAGCCCATGTACGGAGTGCGGGCGAGGCCCGAGTCGTAGTAGGTCGGGGCGCCCTGGTCGACGCCCGCGTGTTCGGGCGGCGCGGACGGGGCGGCGGCCGCCGTGGGCGTGAGGAGCAACAGGGCGGTGGTGGCCACGGACAGCAGGGTTCTCGGCATACCCGTACCTCTCGTCGTCGAGTGGCTGAAGTGTGCGGCGGCCGGCTGGGCGCGTCAAGAATAAATACTAAATTAAGTTTAGTGATGACTGTGTCCGGACGTACCGTAGCAGCGATCCGATGTATGGGGATCGTGTGCGGCTTGTTCCGGTACTTTCTGTCCGGTAGAGGTCATAGTGGTCGGATGTGTGCGGGCACGGCCTCGTCCAGGGAAGGCCGCGCGTCGCGAGCAACACCACGTGAACACCACGGTGCCCGCGCTCGACGAGCGAGCGCGGGCACAAGGTGTCGGAAAGGGGCAGGCGTCAGGGCACGACGAGCACCGGCCAGTGACCCGACCGGATGAGGCGTGTCGCCACCGACCCGGCGAACCGGTGCCCCGCCTGCTGCGAGGCGCCGACGACCACCATGTCGGCCTGGCACTGGTCGGCCGAGTCGCGCAGCACCGTGAGCGGGTCGCCGAACGCCTTCACGAAGGTGACCGGCACGTCGAGCTCCTCCGCGAACTGCCGGACCTGGTCGCGCAGCTCGGCGTACAGGTGGGCGGTCGCCTCGTGCTCGAACACCGACGCGGCGGCGGGGCTCAGTGCCGCCAGGGACGAGTGGCACGCGACGAACGTGACCACCAGTCGTGCTTCCTGGCGGCGGGCGAGGCCGAACGCCGAGGCCGCCGCGCGCATCGCCGTGTCGGAGCCGTCGAGGCCGACCATGATGGTCCGCGACGACGGGCGGGGAACGGGACCGAAGCAGTCCACGGTGGACTCGAAGGCGTTGTTGAGGCCGGCGCTCATGGTTCCCCCTCTGGTTATCGCGCGACCACCGAGTCTGCGTCCTTCTTCTCGAGATCCATCGTCGTGCGCAACGTGATCGGCTTGAGCAGCAGTGCCGCGATGATGCCGATCACGCCGACGGCCGCGGAGATCATGAAGATGTGCGCGGTGGCGTCGCCGTAGACGGTGTGCACGATCGTCTGGACCTGGGGCGGCAGGGCCTGCAGGTTCAACGCGCTGGTGGTGCCGGTCGACTGGCCCGCCGGCACGTGCAGTGCGGTGGAGAGGTCGGCGGTGACGCGGTTGGCGAGCACGGCGCCGAGCACCGACACGCCGATCGTGCCGCCCAGCGAGCGGAAGAACGTGATGGTCGCGCTGGCGACGCCGAGTTCGCTCAGCGGCACGCCGTTCTGCACGGCCAGCACGAGGTTCTGCATGCTCATGCCGACACCGGTGCCGACGACGGCCATCGCGACGCCGATCTCCCACAGCGGGGTGGCGTGGTCGATGAAGCCGAGGCCGAGGAAGCCCAGCACCAGCAGGATCGTGCCTGCCACGATGTAAGGCTTGATCTTGCCGGAACGGCTGATCATGCGGCCGGAGATCGTGGACGACACCAGCACGCCCGCGAGCAGCGGGATGGTCAGCAGGCCCGCCTCGGTCGGGCTGTACCCGCGGCCGATCTGGAAGTACTGGCCGAGGAACACCGAGCCGCCGAACATGGCGACGCCCACGGCGAGGCTCGCGATGATCGCGAGAGCGGGGGTGCGCTGGACGACGATGTGCAGCGGCACCACGGGTTCCTTGACCCGCCGTTCCACCGCGATGGCGGCGCCGAGCAGCACCACGCCGGCGCCGACCATGGTCGCCGTCTCCCAGGAGGCCCACGCGAACGAGTTGCCGACGAACGACACCCAGATCAGCAGCACGCTCACGCCGGCGGCGATCAGGGCCGCGCCGAGGTAGTCGATCTTCACGTTCTCGCGGCGCACGGTCTCGAGCTTCAGCGTCGCCTGCAGCACCACGAACGCGATGGCGGCGAGCGGCACGGCGATCCAGAAGCACCAGCGCCAGCCGAGCCACGACACGTCGACGATGAGACCGCCGAGCAGCGGGCCGCCGACCGTCGCGACGGCCAGCACGCCGCCGAGGTAGCCGTTGTACCGGCCGCGCTCGCGCGGCGGGATGATCGCGGCGATCACGACCTGCACGAGTGCCTGCAGGCCGCCGACGCCGAGGCCCTGGAACGCGCGGGCGGCGATGAGCTGTCCGGTGTCCTGGGCGAAGCCGCTGAGCAGCGAGCCGATCACGAAGATCACGATCGCGACCTGGACCAGCGTCTTCTTGTTGAACAGGTCGGCGAGCTTGCCCCAGATCGGGGTCGTGGCCGTCGCCGCGAGCAGGGTGGCGGTGACCACCCACGTGTACTGCGTCTGCGTGCCGTTCAACGACCCGATGATCCGCGGCAGGGCGGTGGACACCACCGTGGAACTGACGAGGGCCACGAACAGCGCGAGCAGCAGACCGGACAGCGACTCCATCACCTGCCGGTGACCCATCGCCTGACTTTCGTTCTTCAACGTCTCGCCCCTTCGTCCCCATAATTCTTGCGCGTTGTGCAAATTTGCGCAATGTGAAACTTACTCCGCCGCTAGGCTGAGTGCATGGAGACCCTCATCACGCTGCGTGAGCACAAGAAGGCGGCGACCCGGCGGTCGCTGGCCGCGGCGGCGTTGCGGCTCGCGATGGAACGCGGCCTCGACGGGGTGACGGTCGAGGAGATCGCGGACGAGGCAGGGGTGTCGCGCAGGACGTTCTCGAACTACTTCACCAGCAAGGAGGACGCGGTCGTCGACGCCGACCGCGAGCGGATCAGGGCGCTGGTCACGCTGGTCGGGGCCCGGCCGGCGGACGAGGGGCCGTGGGAGGCCCTGCGCGCGTCCACCGCCGAGCTGTACCGCGACCGGCCGATGCCGGACGTCGAGTGGATCGAGCAGTTGCGGCTGCTGCGCCGGCACCCGTCCCTGATCGCCCGGCAGGCGGGCGACCAGGTCGCGCTCGAACGCGACCTGACCGCCGTGCTGGTGCACCGCGAACCGGACGAGGAGATCGCCCGGCTCATGGCGGCGACGTTCCTCGTCACGGTGCGCACCGGCATCTCGCTGTGGCTGGAGGGCGGCGGCAAGCAGCAGCTGCCCGAGCTCGTGGACCGGTTGCTCGGCCGCGTGAGCGTTCAGGGCACGTAGACCTGCCCGGTCTGCCGTCCCTCGATCGACCGCACGTACGCCCGCACCACCTCGGCCAGCGGCACCGGCTTCATGCCGGGGAAGTAGTCGCCGTACACGTCGAGCGCCTCGGTGAAGACCGTAGGGCTGACGGCGTTGATCCGCTGCGGTGCGATCTCGATGGCGGCGGCCCGCACGAACGCCTCCACCGCGCCGTTGACCAGCGACGCGGCGGCGCCGGTGACGATCGGTTCGCGTGCCAGCACGCCCGTGATCAGCGTGAACGACTCCGTCACGTGCGCGAGGCCCTCCCGGACGAGGACGACCTGCGAGAGCACCTTGCCGGTCACGCCCGCCTGGTAGTCCTCGACCGTCAGGTCCCGCAGCGGCTTGAACGGCACGTGCCCCGCGGCCGACGCGACGGCGTCGACCTGCCCGACGGTCTGGTACAGCTCCGCGACCTGTGCCGGATCGGTCACGTCGAACTGGAGGTCGCCCCCGGTGCGGGAGACGGTCACGACGTCGTGCTTGCGCTCGACCAGTTCCTGGTGCACGGCGCTGCCCAGCGTGCCGGTCGCTCCTACGAGAAGAATCTTCATGCCACCGACGCTAGGTCGGCTCCGAAGAGGAGTGAAATGCCGTTCGTGCAGCACTTATGATCGGTGGTCATGAATGTCGAGCTGCGTCACCTGCGCGCCCTGGCCGCGATCGGCGACCACCGGTCGATCACGGCGGCCGCCCTCGCGCTGCACGTCACGCAGCCCGCGCTGTCCCGCACGCTCGACCAGCTCGAACGGCGCATCGGCGTGCGGCTGGTCGAACGCACGACCCGGCACGTGGCGCTGACCGAACCCGGCCGGCGGCTGTGGGAGCACAGCCACCGCATCCTCACCTCGCTCGACTCGGCGCTCGCCGAGGCCACCCGGCCCCAGCCGATCAGGCTCACGTTCGCCTGGGCCGCGCTCGGCCGGTTCACCATCCCGTTCCTGCGCGAGTGGCGGGCCGAACACCCGGACGTCCTGGTGCGCATCCGCCGCGCCGACGACCCGGAGGCGGCGCTGCGGCGCGGTGACGCCGACATCGCGGTCCTGCGCACCAGCCCCGCGCAGGCGGGCCTCGACCACCTGGCGCTGATCGAGGAACCGCGGGTCGCCGCCGTGGCGGACGACCACCCGCTCGCCGCCCGCGACGCCCTGGTGCTCGCCGACCTGGTGGGCGAGTGCGTCGCGGTGTGCGAGACCGCGGCGACGACCAGCGCCGACCTCTGGCCCTCCGGCGGACGGCCGCGCACCGTGGACGTGCCGGGCGTGGTCGAGTGGCTGACGTCGATCGCGACGGGAGCGACGGTCGGGGTCACGGCGGCCGGCACGAGCCACCACCACCCGCACCCCGGCGTGACCTACCTGCCGCTGACCGACGCCGAGCCGATCGTCGTGCACCTGGCGTGGCCCGCGGCGGCACCGCACCCGTCGACCGGGGCGTTCACCGCTCTGGCGCGGCGCCATCTGGCCGCCACAACCGAAGCTGGAGCATAGCCGCGAACCGCGCGTTCGGGTCGCCGAGATCGATCTCCCCGACCTCGGACAGCCGCCGCAGCCGGTACCGGAAGGTGTTGGGGTGCACGAAGACCGCGGCGGACGCGGCGGCCACGTCACCGAAGGCGTCGAGCCACGCGCCGAGCGTCTCGACCAGGCAGGCGTTGTGCCGGCGGTCGTACTCGATCAGCCGCGCGACCGGTCCGGTCAGCGTGTCGCCGCGTTCGGCGATCAGGTCCGAGAGCTCCAGCAGCAGTCCCTCGCTGTGCACGTCGGACACGCGCGCCACCGGCCGGGAGGCGCGCCCGGCCCGCAGCACCCGCAGCACCAGGTCGGCACCGGCGCGCGACCGCGAGAGCGTCAGGCCGTCGGACACCTCGCCGACACCGACGAGCACCTGGTTGCCGATGCGGTTGCGGAAGTCCGCGGCGATCCGCATCGCCCGGTCCTCGGACTCCGCGGGCAGGATCGCGTAGGCGACGTCCCCGATCAACGCGGCGGCGGCACGCGGGTGCACGGCCGTCAGGTGCATGGCGAACGCGTCCGCGACCTGCTGCCGTTCGGCCAGCAGACGGGCGTGCGCGGCCGGGTCGTCACCGTGCGAGTGGGCCAGGGCCAGCGCCAGCACGACGCACGCCTGGTCCGCCAAACCCAGGCGCCGCACCGCTTCCGCCGCTCCCGCGCCTCCTTCGACGGCGGTCGAGACGAGGTCCGCGCGCAGCCGGCGTTCGACGTCGGCGCCCGCGCGCTGCCGCATCATGTGCAACGCCACCAGCTTCGCCGCGTCGCGGAAGGCGGCGGTGCTGTCGGGGGACAGCGGTGAGTGCACGGCGGCCCAGATCGAGCCGAGGAACTCGTCGCCCGCCCGCACCGCCACGGCGACACGCGGCAGGCAGAACGACCCGTCGTCGGCGGGCAGCTCCTCGATGGTGACGGGCTCGTCGCTGCGGTAGAGCTGCTGGAACACCCCGCGCGCCTCCAGCAGCTGCGAGTACCGCGCGGGGACCTGCCTGCCGAGGATCGTCTCGACGCGCGACGGGTCCGCCTCGTCCTGGCGCCCCGAGAACGCGAGCACGCGCGAGCTGCGGTCCTCGATCGTCACCGGGGCGCTGATCAGCGATGCCACCGCGTTGGCCAGCGCGAACAGGTCACCGGCCGGCACCCCGCCGAAGGTCTCGGACGGGTCCACCTCGCCTTCGGCGAGCAGGGAGCGCAACATCGCGGCGAGCTGCGTCCACGACGCCCCCGGCGCCAGGCCGAGCAACACGACGCCGGAGCGGTCCACGGCCGCGGCCAGCGCGTCGGTGACCACGACCGGCCCGCGCACGACGAGCGCGACCGCGCCCTCCTCACCGAGCGCGCCGAGAACCTCCGCCGGGTCCCGCACACCGACGCCCAGCACCAACGCGGACGGCGGCAGCACCTGGTCGTCGTCCGGGTCGTGGATCACGACACCGCCGACACCGGCGGACCTGCCCGGGTCACCGCGCACGAGGTCGATCAGCGTGGTGCCCAGGTCGTCCAGGACGCGGGTGAGGCCTGTTCGCGGGCTCATCCCACCACTGTGCCAACCGTCTACAGAGGAACCCAAGCGGTCTGCGCCAATTGGAACGTACAGGCACCTCCGCGATGGCCACGCGGCAGTAGCGGACGTTCCCTGTCCTCTTCTGGTGACATCGTCCTTCTCGACGTCACCCGGCACAGCAGGAGAACACATGCGCACCCGCCCACTCGGACGCACCGGCATCCAGGTCAGCCCCTACGTCCTGGGCACGATGATGTTCGGCCCGTACGGCAACCCCGACCCCGACGCCTGCGTCCGCATCGTGCACCGCGCCCTCGACGCGGGCATCAACACGATCGACACCGCGGACGTCTACGGCGACGGCGAATCGGAGAGGATCGTCGGCAAAGCCCTGCGTGGCCGCCGGGACGACGTCGTGCTCGCCACGAAGTTCAACGGCCCCATGGGTTCCGACGTCAACCAGCGCGGCAGCTCCCGCCGCTGGATCGTCGCCGCCGTCGAAGGGTCGCTGCGCCGCCTCGGGGTCGACCACATCGACCTCTACCAGGCCCACCACCCCGAACCCGGCACCGACGTCGAGGAGACGCTCGCCGCGCTGACCGACCTGCTCCGCGCCGGCAAGATCCGGGCCATCGGTCACTCCAACCTGCCGGCGTCGGACATCGTCGAGGCCCAGTGGGTGGCCGAGCGGCGGGGGCTTGCCCGCTTCCGCACGGAGCAGCCGCACTACTCCATCCTCAACCGCGAGATCGAACGCGAGATCCTCCCGGTCTGCGAGCGTCACGGGCTCGGTGTCCTGGTGTGGAGCCCGCTCGCGATGGGCCTGCTCGCGGGCCGCCTGCGCAGGGGTAGCGCCGAAACCGCCTCGGCCGGACGCCTGCACTGGGCCCGCCGGCACATGACCGACGAGCGCAAGCTCGACGCCGTCGAAGCGCTCGCCCAGGTCGCCGGCCAGGCCGGGATCTCGTTGCCGCACCTCGCGCTGGCGTTCGTGACCGGCCACCCCGCGGTCACCTCCGCGATCATCGGCCCCCGCACCCCCGACCAGCTCGACGACCTCGTCGCGGGAGCGGACACGCTGCTCGGCGACGACGTGCTCGACCGCATCGACGAGATCGTGCCGCCGGGCACCGACGTCGGGCCGGTCGACGTGGCCTACGCGCCGCCGTCGATCACCCAGCCCGGTCTCCGGCGGCGCACGGCCGACACCCGCGCGGCACGGCAACTGTCCACGCAGTGACGCCCTGAAGCCTTACAGCACAACAAAAACAGAAGGACGAGAACCATGTTCGCCGTTGTGTCCGAGATCAACTGGATCGCCGTGGCCGTGTCCACGGTCGTGCTCGCCGGCCTGGGCGCCGTGTACTTCATGTTCGTGATCCCGCGGCAGTACGCCAGTGCCCTCGGCCGTGAAGGTGCGCCGGCCCCCGAGCGTCGCACCATCGACGGGATCGGCCCGCTGCTGTGCACTCTGGTCAACGTGCTGACCAGCGGGCTGCTGTTCGCCGCGTTGCGCATCACGTCCGTGGGTGACGCGCTGACGTTCGGCGTGGTCGTCGGTGTCGGGTACCTCGCCGCGATGACCTTCACCATCGCGATCAACCCGAACTTCCCGCATCCGCTGCGCTACGGCCTGCTCAACGCTCCTTACTTCGTCGTCGGCAGCGTTCTCACCGGTCTCGCCCTGGTGCTGATCTGACGCCGACCTTCAGTGACAACGGGAGTACAGATGCCACCGAAGATCGGTGTCGAGCAGCGCCGGGCACGCCTGGGTGTCCGCCACCACCTGGCCACGTCTGCCGCCACGGTCGGCGACGCTGTCGCGGGTGTCGTCGCCCTGCACGCCACCGACCCCGCGACGGTGCACCTCAGCGCGGCTGCCCGGCTCGGCCGGCCGGCGGTCGCGGAGGTCGAACGCGCGCTGTACGAGGAGCGCACGGTTCTTCGGCTGCTCGGCATGCGCCGCACGGTGTTCGTCACGGACCTGGAGACCGCGGCACTGGTGCAGCACGGTTGTTCCGAGGACGTCGCCGCGAAGCAGCGGCGGCTGCTGGTGCAGCAGCTCGCGCGGCAGGGACACCCGGACGACGTCCCGGAGCCGGAGAAGTGGCTCGCCGAGGTCGAAAGAGCGACAGAAGGCGTGCTGCGCGGCCTCGGTTCGGCGACGGCACAGCAGCTGAGCGCCGCGGAGCCACGGCTGCGCCAGCAGCTGAAGTTGTTCCCCGGCAAGCCTTACGAGGCGACCAGCTACGTCACCAGCCGGGTGTTGTTCCAGCTGGCCGCGGAGGGCCGGATCGTCCGCGGCCGGCCGCGCGGCACCTGGCTGAGCACGCAGTACGTCTGGCACGCCCTGCGGGACTGGATCCCGGACGGGCTGAGGCCGTGGGAACCCGACGCGGCGCGAGTGGAGCTCGCGCGGTCGTGGCTGCGCGCGTACGGGCCGGCACCGGTGTCGGACCTGCGCTGGTGGACGGGGTGGACGGTCGGCCGGACGAGGAAGGCCCTGGCCGGGCTCGCGACGGTGGAGGTCGACCTGGCGGGCGTCGCGGGCGTGGTGCTGCAGGACGACGTGGAACCGGTGTCCACACCGGAGCCGTGGGCGGCATTGCTGCCGAGCATGGACCCGACACCGATGGGCTGGCAGGACCGCGACTGGTTCCTCGGCGAGCACAAGGCGGCGTTGTTCGATCGCGCGGGCAACGTGGGACCGACGGTCTGGGCGAACGGCCGCGTCGTCGGTGGCTGGGCCCAGCGTTCGACCGGCGAGGTGGTGTACCGGTTGCTGGAGGAGGTCTCGGCGGAGGAGCAGGAGCGGGTGGACGAGGCCGCGGAGCGCTGCTCGACGTGGTTGGGCGGGGTTGGGGTGGTACCGCGGATGCGCACGCCGCTCGAGCGCGAACTGGCGGGGTGACGGTCACTCCGTTGTCCGCGCGCCTGGGAAGGATCGGTTCCGGACCGGCTGCTCCTGTCCGAGACCTGGTGACCACCTCGCTCGTCGTGCAGGTCGCGCGCGGCACCACCACGATTGAGGTGAGGTGCTGCCGGGCGGCTCGCGAAGCGGGAGGAAGATCGTGGTGTCGACTGCGGGACTGGGTGGGCGCACAGGGCTGGTGTGGCGGGTCGTGCTGGTCGTGCTGGCGCTGGGGCAGGTCGTGAGCCCGTTGCTGGTGTCGGCACTCGGTGGGGGAGCGTTCACGACCTCCGACCGTGCCGGTGAGCCACCGATCGTGCCGGCGGGCTACGCGTTCTCGATCTGGGGCCTGGTCGAGGTCCTGTGCCTCGCGTACGCGGTCTGGGCCCTGGTGACCCGGTCTCCGGGACAGCAGCTCCGCGATCGGCTGGCACGGCCGCTGTCCGTGGTGTTCGCCGGCTTCACCGCGTGGCTCGTCGCGGCGGAGGTGGAGCCCGTGTGGTCGACGGTGGCCGTGTTCGTCGTGATGCTGATCGGGTTGCTCACAGCGTTGAACATCGCGGTACGCCATCGTGCCGAGATCACGGGGTGGCACCGGGCCCCACGAGCGCTGCTGTGGTCGATGCTGGGCGTCTACACCGGCTGGAGCAGCGTGGCCATCTGGGTCAACCTCACCACCGCGCTCACCGAGAGCGGAGCGCCGATCGACGGTCCCGCCGGTGTGACCGGGCAGATCGCGATCCTCGCGGGTGCGACCGCGACCGCCGTGGCGTTGCTGTGGCGCACGTCCGGCCTGCTGTCCTACGGTCTCGCGGTCGTCTGGGCACTCGTCGCGGTGGTGATCGCCACCGCGGACGCGCAGCAGCCGGTGCTCTCGGTCATCGCGGCCGCGGCGCTGCTGCTCGTGGCGGCGGCCACCACGTGGTTCCGGCTGCGGAGGCCGGTCGTCGCATGACCTGACTGCTCGGCGGGCGACGATGCCTGCTTCGTCCTCCTCCCGCGCACCGCCGTGCCCGGGAATCGGAAGCGAGGCCGGTCAGCTCGGGGCGACGCCGCGGTGCACGAGGTCGATCAAGGAGTCCAGCCAGGGGCCCGTGGGGTCGTCGTGTTCCAGGAGCACTCGGTGCAACAGGGCGCCGACCAGCGTGAAGATGACCTGTCGCGGGTCGGCGTCCTCGCGCCACTCACCGCGAGCGCGAGCTCGTTCGACCAAGGTGAGCACCTGTGTCGTCTGCTCGGAGAGCCGGTGGGCGGCGAGAGCGGCGATGTCGCTCGCGGCGCCGGAGCTGATCGCGGCTCGCGCCAGTGCGGTGCCTTCGGCCTGGGACAGGAGTTCGGCGATGGGGGTGACGAGGGCGTGGAGGTCGCCGCGCAGGCTGCCGGTGTCGGGGCTGTCGGCGAAGTCGGTGCGCAGCCCGTCCATGGCGGCCGCCACCAGTGCCTCCTTGGTGGGCCAGCGCCGGTAGACGCTGGTCTTGTTCACCTCGGCGCGCCGTGCCACCCGGTCGACGCTCAGCCCTTCGAACCCGGTCTCGGCGAGTTCGGCGCGCACGGCCGTGAGGATCGCCGCCACCACGGACGCGCCACGAGGGCGGCCGGCGTCACGCCGTCGTGGAGCGCCGGGATCGCCGCTGCTCATGTCGTGCTCCGATTCGGCCGTGCTGCTCGTCGCTGATCAGTATCCCGCAGCCGCCCACATTGCAACTCGCAGTTGCGAACGAGTCGACGGACGCGGTTATTATTGCAACAACAAGTTGCAATGGAGGACGTCGTGCAGATCTGTGTCGTCGCTGTCGACACCCGAGGTGGTGTCCAGCCCTATGCGGCTCTCGCGCTCGGTTTGACGCGAGCGGGCCACGCGGTGCGGGTCGTGGCACCGGAGGACTTCACCGGCTGGCTGACCGGCATGGGACTGGACGCCGCGCCGCTGACCGGACGGATGGACGAGGCCGCGCGTGCCGCGGCCGAGATGGACTTCTCCGGTGGCGTGGTGCCCAGGGGGATGCGCGCGCGACTCGTCGAGCAGTCGGTCGTGCAGGCCCGTGAGCTGCTCGGCCACGCCGAGGGCAGTGACGTCCTGATGGGCGGGATCGGGGGAGCCGTGCTGGGGCAGGACGTGGCCGAGCGGCTCGGTGTGCCGTTCGTGCACGCGCACCTGCACCCGGTGGGGCTGGTGTCCTCCGCGCTGCCCGGCGTGCTGACGCCGTGGATGCCCGCCTGGACGGGCAGAGCGGGCAACCTGGTCGGTTCCGCGATCACCGAGGCCGCGCTCACCATGCCGTTCCGCGCTGTGTCCCGCGCCGTGCGCACCGAGGTCCTCGGCCTTCCCCGGCGCCGGCCTCGTCCGGAGCTCGGGTCACCCCCGCTCTACGGGTTCAGCCGGCACCTGGTGTCCGCGCCCGCGGACTGGAACGTCACCGGCTACTGGTTCCTGCCCGAGGACCCCGGCTGGACCCCGCCGGAGGAGCTCGAGCGGTTCCTGGCCGAGGGCGAGCCCGCCGTGTGCATCGGCTTCGGCAGCATGGTGGGCGCGGACCCCGCGGCGACCGCCCGGCTGGTGACCGGGGCGGTCCGCCGGGCGGGGGTGCGTGCCGTCCTGCTCACCGGATGGGGCGGCATGCAGGACGTCGCCGACGGCGACGACGTGCTCGTCGTCGACCAGGTACCGCATTCGTGGCTGTTCCCGAGAGTCGCGGCGGTGGTGCACCACGGCGGTGCCGGCACCACGGCGGCAGCCGCACGCGCCGGCGTCCCCTCCGTCGTGGTGCCACATGGAGTCGACCAGCCGTTCTGGGGCAACAGGATCGCCGCGCTCGGCGTCGGTCCGCGTCCACTGCCTCGGTCGGCGCTGTCCGAGCAGTCGCTGGCCACCGCACTGCAGACCACTCTCACGGACCGCGGCATGCGCGAGCGCGCCGCTGCGCTGGGTGGTCGGATCACCGCCGAGGACGGCATCGCCACCGCGGTCGAGATCGTCGGCCGAGCATCCGGGCCGTGACCTCGTGCAGGCCGATCATGTCCTCTGTGGACACATCACGACCGGGAACTCCGCAGTGAGCGGAAGGTCTTCCGGATCTCCTCGGTGAGGACCTCCGGTTGCTCGAGCGCGGCGAAGTGACCGCCGCGGTCGAGCTGGGCGTAGTGCAGCACGCTCTCGTAGCGGCGTTCGAGCCAACGCCGGGAGGCCTGCACGGCCTCGCCGGGGAAGATGCTGAACCCGGCGGGCACGGGGTTCGGCTGCGAGGCCGGCACGGCGCCGCCGAAGTCCTCCTCCCAGTACAGCCGGGCGGAGGACGCCGCAGCGTTGGGCAGCCAGTAGAGCATCACGTCGTCGAGGATGTCGTCGCGGTCGAGGACGGTCTCGGGGTCGCCACCGCTGTCGGTGACGTCCTGGAAGAGCGTGTAGATCCAGGCGGCGAGCCCGGCCGGCGAGTCCGCGAGCGAGTACCCGATCGTCTGCGGCCGGGTCGCCTGCTCGCGGGCGTACGCGCTCTGCCGGTCCTGGTAGTGCTGGGCGCGAGCGATCATCTGTCGCTCTTCCGCGGTCGCCTCGTTCCGTTCCTGCGCGGTGGGGAACACCAGTGGCAGGTTGAAGTGCGCGCCCAGGCACGACTCGGGCGCCCTGCGGGTGATCTGCTCCACGACGGCGGCGCCCCAGTCGCCGCCCTGGGCGAAGAAGCTCCCGTAGCCCAGGCGGCGCATGAGGGTGATCCACGCGTCGGCGATGCGCGCGGTGTTCCAGCCGGTCGAGGCCGGCTTGCCGGAGAAGCCGAAGCCCGGCATCGAGGGGATCACCACGTGGAACGCGTCGCGGGCGTCGCCGCCGTGTGCGGCCGGATCCGTCAGCGGGCCCGCCAGGCGGCGGAACTCGAGGATCGAGCCGGGCCAGCCGTGGCACAGCAGCAGGGGAACCGCGTGCGGCTCGGCGGACCTGACGTGCAGGAAGTGGACGTCGATCCCGTCGATCGCGGTGCGGAACGAGCCGAGGGCGTTGATGTCCCGCTCGGCGCGCCGCCAGTCGTACCCGGTGGCCCAGTGCGCGCACAGGTCCCGGATCCGGTCGAGCCGCGGCCCCTGGCGGCTGTCGGGGACGGTCTCGCGGTCCGGCCACCGGGTCGCGGCCAGGCGGTTGCGCAGGTCCACCAGATCGGCGTCGGGCACGGAGATCGGGAACGGTTCCACCGCGTCGTGGGCAGGCGTGAAGGACACAGGAGTGCTCCGTGGGATCAGGGGAGGGACGGCATGATCGTAGGCAGAAGTGGAAGAGTTCTTCAACTTGGAATTTCTCTTCCACTTGACTACGGTCGTGTCCGTGATGGACGCCTCTCCTCCTCTGCGCCGCGACGCCGAGCGCAACCGCCAGCTGTTGCTGCGCACCGCCGGTGAGCTCATGGCCTCACAAGGGCTGGACGTCTCCTACGAGGACATCGCTCGGGCCGCGGGCACCGGGATGGGCACGGTGTACCGCCGCTTCCCCGAGCGGCAGGACCTGCTGAACGCCCTGTTCAGCGAGCACATCGACACCGTCACGGACCTCGCCGTGCAGGCCTCGCGGTACGACGACGCGTGGGCCGGGCTCGCCTGGTTCCTCGAACGGCAGCTCGAGATCGAGGCGCAGAGCCGAGGACTGGGGGAGTTGCTCCGAAGCCGCCACCAGGCCAGCGAACTGGTGCAACGGGCGCACGAGCAGATGACGCCACTGGTCGCCGGCCTCGTCGACCGGGCAGTTCGGGCAGGACAGCTGCCGGCCGGGGCGACGCCCTCGGACTTCGCCGCGGTGCACGTGATGGTGGGCAGCGTCATGGACGCCTCCCGCGAGCACGCTCCGCAGCTGTGGCGCCGTGCGCTGCGGATCGCCCTGACGGGCCTGCGCCACGCCGACCTGTCCGGCGACCAGCCGGACGAGACGGTCATCGACCACCTGTACAACGACCAGACGAAGTGAAGGACCACCCATGACGGCTCTGTCCGACGACCTGATCGACGTCCTCAACGCGAAGGCCATCTGCTTCGTGTCCACGCTCATGCCGGACGGGTCGCCGCAGATCTCCCAGACCTGGGCGGGCACCGACGGCGTGCACGTGCTCGTCAACACGGTCGACACCCACCAGAAGACCCGCAACGTCCGCCGCGACCAGCGGGTCGCCCTCGGCATCGCCGACCCCGCCGCTCCCTCCCGCTACTGGGCCCTGCGCGGCAGCGTCGTGGACATCACCGAGGACGGCGCTCGCGAGCACATCGACGAGTTGTCCGAGAAGTACCTCGGCCGGCCCTATCCCGGGTTCGGCGGCGGTGCGCAGCAGCGGGTCGTGCTCACCATCGAGGTCGACCGCGTGCACACGCCCTGACGTGAGCCGGGCGGCGCCGGCCTGCGGGAGTGGTACTTCCGCAGGCCGGCGCGGCTGTCACGCCAGCGGAATCCACTCCGTCTTCACCGTGACCTCCTCCAACGCCTCCGGCAGCGGCGTCACGCCGAGTCCGGGCCCTGCCGGCACGGTCAGGTGGCCGTCGTCGAGCACGAAAGGCTCGGTGACGTCGAGCTTGTAGTAGCGGTCGGACGCCGAGGTGTCGCCGGGCAGCGTGCAGCCGGGCAACGCCGCCAGCGCCACGTTCGCCGCCCTGCCGATGCCGGTCTCGAGCATCCCGCCGCACCAGGCCGCGATGTTGTTCGCGGCGCAGACGTCGTGGATGCGCCGCGCCTCCAGGTACCCGCCGACCCTGCCGGGCTTGATGTTGACGATCTGGCACGCGCCGAGCCTGATCGCGTCCGCGGCCGAGGACGCCGAGGTGATCGACTCGTCCAGGCAGATCGGCGTCTGGACGACCTTCGCGAGCTCGGCGTGGGCGAGCAGTTCCTCCTCGTCCAGCGGCTGTTCGATCAGCAGCAGGTCGAACGGGTCGAGCCTCGCCAGGTGCCGTGCGTCGGCGAGCGCGTAGGCGGTGTTCGCGTCGACCTGCAGCAGCACCTCGTCACCGAACCGCTCGCGCACGGCCCGCACGGGCTCGACGTCCCAGCCCGGCTCGATCTTCAGCTTGATCCGCACGTACCCCTCGCCGAGGTAGCCGCCGACGGCGTCCAGCAGCTCCGGGATCGAGTTCATGATCCCGACCGACACCCCGCACGGCACCCGGTCGCGCGTGGCGCCGAGCTCACGGCCGAACGACACGCCACGCGCGCGCAGTTCGGCGTCGAGCACCGCCATCTCCAGTGCCGCCTTGGCCATCCGGTGGCCGTAGTACTTCTTCAGCCGCGGCACCACGGAGATGCCGTCGACCTCACCCGTCAGCGCGGGCACGAGGTAGCGCCGCAGCACGTCCGCGCAGCCCTCCTGGTACTCCGAGGAGTACACCGGCTCGGACATCGCGACGCACTCGCCCCAGCCCTCGCCCTCGTCCGCGACCGCCCGCAGCAGCAACAGCTGCCGCACGGTCTGGGTGCCGAAGGAGGTGCGGAACGGCGACCTCAGCGGCATCTCGACCCAGCGGAGCTCGACCCCGTCCAGTTTCACGAACCGTTCCTCTCCACGACGTACCAGCCCGACCTGTCGAACCCGGTGATGCGGGCGCCCTCGGCGAGCAGCCCGCCGAGCACGTCCCGCACCGCGTGACGCCATTCGTGCGCCGCGGCCGGGTTCGTGGCCCGCAGCGTCTCGACGTCCGGTGGGACGGCGACCAGCACCGTGCCGCCCGACGACGTCCCGCGCACCGGCAGGCCGTCGTCGGAGATCCCGAGCCCGACCACGCCCGTCGCGCTGACGGTCCGCGGCCGCCCGGCGCACGCGGCGACGACCTCCGGGGCGTCGACGCGCCAGCTGACCAGCAGCCGGTCGGTCTCGCCGCCGCCGTTGATGTCGTCGTGCATGGAGCCGTAGAAGTCGGGCAGGTACTCGGTCGCGCCGGCGGCGAGCTTCACCAGGTTGAAGTAGGCGTTGCGGCGCACCAGCGGGTCGAACGTCCAGGTGACCTCGGTGAGACCGCGTTCGAGCGCCCACGTCCGCTGGTCGAGCTTCAGCGCGTAGCCGACGTTGCGCCCGCGCATGCCCGCGGCCACCCCGGCGATGTGGCTGTGCAGCGCGCCGGCGGCGGGCGGTGAGCAGAACCCGATGCAGGCGCCCACCAGCTCGTCGCCGTCGAACGCGCCCGCCACGTAGCTGCCCGCCTTGGTCATGGCGCGCAGCAGCTCGGCGGTGACCGGGGGAGTGCCGCCGTCCGTCGGCCGCCAGATCGACTCGTACAACCGTTGCGTGGCCAGCAGTTCCGAGATCTCGGTGAGCTGCCGGACCACCACGTTCTGCGCCACCAGCGTCATGTCAGCTCCCTCACGAGCGCCGCGAGCAGCTCGGTGCGCGGGACGAGTTCCGACACCAGCACGTGCTCGCTCTCGGCGTGCGCTCCTCCGCCGACGGCACCGAGGCCGTCGAGCGTCGGAACGCCGACGCCCGCGGTGAAGTTGCCGTCCGACGCCCCGCCGACCGCCGCCTGCGTGAGCCCCGGCAGCAGCCCGGACGCCAGGTCGAACAGCGCGCTGGAGGCGGACAGCTCCAGCGGAGCCCGGTTGGGGCCGCCGGTCACCTCGACCTTCGACCCGTCCAGCACGGGCCGCAGGGCCTTGATGTCCTCGTCGACGCGGAGCTGTTCGGCGGTGGTCCGCACACGCACGTCCACCATGAACCTCCCTTGTGCGGGAACGGTGTTCGTCGTCGTGCCGGAGGAGAGCACGGTCGGCACGACGGTGGTCCCGGTGCCGGCGTCGGCCAGTCGCGCGACGGCCAGGACCTGGTGCGCCGCCTCGATCGTGGCGTTCACCCCGCGTTCGGGTTCCAGGCCGGCGTGCGAGGCGCGGCCGTGCAGCGTCACCTCGTACATCGACGTGCCCTTGCGTTCGGTCTTGAGCGCGCCCCCGTCGGCCGAGCCCTCGGTGACGAGGACGGCCGCGTGCTCCACGGCCTCGGACTCGATCAGCCCGCGCGACGACGGCGAGCCGATCTCCTCGTCGCCGGTGATCAGAACCGTGACGCCGTCGGGAGAACCGAGCGCGGCGACGGCGTGGAAGATCATCGCGACGCCGGTCTTCATGTCGAAGCAGCCCGGCCCGCGCAGCACGCCGTCCTCGACGCCGAACGGGATCCGTTCCAGCGTCCCGATCGGCCACACCGTGTCGTGGTGGCCGAGCAGCAACACCTTGCGGGGTCCGGATCCGAGCCGCCACCGCAGGTGCGTGCGGCCGTCGAGCACGATCCGCTCGGGTTCCGCGCCGAGCAGCGCGGACCCCACCTCGGCGGTGACCTCGGCGCTGCGGGCGACCGCGGCCAGGTCGGTGGACGGCGACTCGCAGGACACGAGCCGCCCGATGTCGTCGATCAGGTTCATCTCAGGAGACCTTCGGCGTGGCGCGGACACCCATGTGCACGTACTGCTCCCCGGTGGGCAGCGCGTAGAACACGAGCGACGACCAGCTCCTGTCCCCGGACTCCCGGAACAGGAACGTGGAGTCGTCGACCGGGATCAGCGAGACCTGCGGCGGCTTGGGGAAGAGACCGGCCAGCGGACCCGTGGGCGTCACGTCGAGCACCAGCCCGTTCTCGCCCTCGGAGACGTCGAGGGTGATCGAGGCCCGCTCGTACCTGCCGACGTACCGCGAACCGTCCACGGCCGGGGGTTCGGCGGCCGGCACCAGCGGGCGGGGCATCACGACGTCCGCCAGTTCGGCGAAGATCTCGCGGTACAGCTCCAGGTACAGCTCGCGGGCGCCCTCGCCGTTGGTGAGCAACGTGACCGCGAGGTCCTGCTCCGGCAGCAGCCGCAGGAACGCGGACTGCCCGATCGTGTTGCCGTCGTGGCCGATCAGCCGGTGCCCGTCCCAGTCGAACCGGATCCAGCCCACGCCCCACGAGTCGCCCAACGCGTTCTTGTCGGGCACATCGGTCTGCTTCTCGGTCATCACGGCCGCCGACTTCTCCGACAGCACGCGCGTGCCGTCCGCCGCCAGGCCGCCTTCGAGGTGCATCCGGGCGAACGCGAGCACGTCCTCGGTGGTCGAGAAGATCGTTCCCGCCGGGCCGACCGAGCGCGGGAGTGCCCACACGGGGGCGACTTCCAGCTTGCCCTCGTTCTTGACGTGGCCGACGGCGGCGCGGTGCAGCAGCGCCTCCTCCGGCAGCGTGCCGGTGCGGGTGAGGCCGAGCGGCGCGAAGAGCTTCTCCCGCATCGCGACGTCCCACGTCTTGCCGGTGAGCTTCTCGATCACCCTGCCCGCCAGCACGAAACCGGCGTTGCTGTAGGAGAAGGTCGCGCCGAGCGGGTGGTTCTGGGCGGCGTCGGCGAGCAGTTCGGTGTACTTCTCGAGGCAGTCGTCGCCGCGGCCGGTGTCGGTGAAGTTGTCGCCGTCGATGCCGCTGGTGTGCGTGAGGAGGTGCCGCATGGTCACCTTCTGGCCCACCACAGGGTCGGAGAGCCTCAGCTCGGGCAGCACGTCGGTGATCGGCGCGTCGAGGTCGAGCAGGCCCTCGTCGACGAGCCGCATCACGACCGTCGTCGTCCAGACCTTGCCGATCGACCCGATCTGGAAGATCGTGTCGTCGGTGACCTCCACCCCGGTGGCCGTGTTCAGCACGCCGTGGTGCGCCTGGACCGTCTGTCCCTTGTAGAGGATCCCGAGCGCCGCGCCCGGCACGCCGTGCTTGTCCGCGATCGCGGAAAGCCTGCGCTGCCAGTGCTTCGCGTCGAGGGGCCTGCGGTGCTCCGCGTGCTCGCGCACCCAGTCGGCCACCCGCCGGTTGAAGTCCGCGCGGTGCGAAGGCTTGCCGTTGAGGATGAACAGGTGCGACTCGTCCGGGTAGAGCACGAGCTCGGCCGGCACGCCGTTCTGGCGCAGGGCGGTGAACCACTGCTCGGCCTGGCCCGCGGGACACCGGTCGTCGGCCGCGCCCTGGTAGACCAGAGTGGGCGTGCGGACGTCACCGACGCGCGTCAGCGGTGACATCTCCGCGAGGTGGTCACCGGCGCCGCCCAGTTCCAGCGCGGTCAGGTAGTGGCCGCCGTCGGACGTGCCCGCCATGCTCGTCAGGTCGCTCACCACACCGCCCGCGACGGCGGCGGCGAACCGGGTGTCGCGGCTGGTCAGGTAGCAGGTCATGTAGCCGCCGTAGCTGTAGCCGGTGACGGCGAGCTTCTCCGGGTCCGCGAGACCCTCCTCGACGAGCTGGTCGATCGGCTCCAGGAAGTCCTTCGCGTCGGCCGTGCCCCACGCGCCGAGCGCCGCCCGGTAGAACGCCTCGCCGTAGCCGTCGCTGCCGCGCGGGTTGAGCAACAGCACCGCCCAGCCCTGCTCCGCCAGCACCTGGTGGTAGAGGTGGACCGGGTCTGCGGTGCCGTTCCACGCGTTGTGCGGGCCGCCGTGGACGTCGAGCAGCAGCGGCGCCGGGCCGGTGGTCTCCGGCTTGCGGACCAGCCAGCCGTGCACGACCGTGCCGTCCGAGATCGTGAACTCCCGCTCTTCGCGGACGATCGGCTCCACTTTGGTGTGTCCGGTGTGGACGGCCACCTCGCCGGTGGTCAGGTCGACGGTCGCGACCTCGCCGAACGAGGTGGGGGTGCTCAGGACGACCGCCGCCTTGTCACCCACCACGGAAAGCCCTGCCACGGAACGGGATTCACCGCCGAGGACCAGACGCGGTGCCGCACCGCCACCGAGGTCGGCGGAGTAGAGCTGGGTGCAGCCCCGGTCGCGGGCGCAGAACAGCACCGCGTCACCGTGCCGGGCCGGCAGTCCGCCGGGGTAGCCGGGCGCGCCGGGCATGAGGTTGCGGTCCAGCGAGCCCGAGAGGCTGCGCACCTCGCCGTCCAGCGTGAGGTGCAGGAGGTCGAGGTGGCCGGAGTCGGACGAGGTGCGTCCGACGACCAGCAGGCCCTCCCCGGTCCACGTGACGGTCGCGGCCTGCCCTTCCGCGAGCCCGACGACCTCCGGGTCGGAGTGGCCGTCGGCCTCGACGACGTGCACCGGCGTGCGGAACGTCAGGTCGGCGTCGTCGTCGCGGGCTGCCGTGAAGGCGATCTTGGTGCCGTCCGGTGACCACGCGGGGCTGCTCGCGTGCCAGTCACCGCCGGTCAGCTGCCGCACCTCGCGGGTGTCCAGGTCGAGGACGTGGACGTGGGCGCGGACGCTGCGCAGGTAGCCCGCGCCGTCGGCCTTGTGGTCGAGGCGGCGCGTGACGATCGGCGCGGAGGCGTCGGCGATGTCGACGGGTGCGGTGAACGCGAGCTTCGTGCCGTCCGCGTTCCACACGGGCGCGCCGGCGCCGAGCGGGAGCGTCGTGAGCTGCTCCGGTTCGCCGTCGAGCAGCCAGATCTGGGCCGGGCCGTCCTGGGCGCGCAGGAACGCGAGCCTGCCGTCGGGCGAGAAGGCCGGTGACGTGTCGGAGCGGCCCCTGGTGAGCTGTTTCGCGGTGCCGTCCACGACCCGCCAGAGAGCGCGTTCGTCGCGGTCGTTCTCGCGGTTCGTGGTGCGCAGGACGTAGACGACCTCGGATCCGTCCGGGGAGAGGGCCGGCTGCTCGGGCAGCGCGTAGCCGTACAGGTCCTCGATGGTGGTCACGATGCGGATCCCCTCAGCTCGGTTCGGAACAGGTCGAGCACGTTCTGGCCCAGGACGCGGACGACGTCCTCCTCGGGCCAGCCGCGCTTCTGCAGTGCCTCGGTGACCAGCGGCAACCCCGCCGGACCCTCCAGCCCGGGCAGGAACCGGTCGGTCGGGACGCCCTCGATCTCCCGGACCTCGCAGCACGGCGGCGTGACGTCCTCGAGGACCTCCTTGACGAAGTCCGGCCCGAGACCGACGTGCTCGACGCCCATGACGCCCGCGATGTGCTCGATGTGGTCGACCAGGCGGTCGATCGTGAAGTCGGACTCGTGCAGGAACGGCGCGAAGAAGTTCACGCACACCACGCCACCGGTGTCCGCGATGCCCCTGAGCTGGGCGTCGGTCAGGTTGCGGTGGTGGTCGCGCAACGCCCGCGCGGACGAGTGGGTGGCCATCACCGGACGGGTCGAGAGCTCCAGCACGTGCTCCACGCCCGCCGCGCCCAGGTGGCTGACGTCGAAGATCATGCCGAGGCGTTCCATCTCGGCGTGCGCGGCGACCCCGGCCCTGGTCAGCCTGCTGCCGGTGCCGTCCTCGCCGCTGCCGTCGGCCAGCGCGGTGCGGCCGAAGTGCGCGAGCGAGGCGATCCGCACGCCCAGCCGGTACAGGGTCTCGAGCAGCTCCACGTCCTCACCGACGCCCGGTGCGCTCTCCAGCGCGAGCACGAGCGCGATCTGGTCGTGCGCCAGGGCTTCGTCGATCTCGGCGCCGGTGGAGCAGAGCCTCGTCTCCGGGCTCGCCGCGGCGATGCGGTGGGCGGCCTCGATCATGCGCAGCGTCTGGCGCAGCGCGCCCTCGGGGCGGAACACGTCGTCGACGAACACCGGCAGCACCTGCAGGTTCACCCCGCCCTGCTGGAGCTGCGGCAGCCACCGCTCGCGGAAGTGCGGCACCCACCGCTCGACCGGCCGGTGCGCGATCGCGTCGAGCAGGTCGTTGTGGGTGTCGGCGACGACGCTGCGCCCGTGCAGATCGTCGATCATGAAACCTCCAGCCTGGTGTGGCGCCTCGGCGCGGCCGCGAGCAGCTCGCGCGTGTACTCGTGCTGTGGGTCCCCGAGCACCTGTGCCGCCGGTCCCTCCTCCACGATCCTGCCCGCCTTCATCACCGCGATGCGGTCGCTCACGTACCGCACGACCGCGAGGTTGTGCGAGATGAACAGCATGGACAGTCCGAGCCGGCGTTGCAGGTCGCGCACGAGGTTGAGCACGGCGCCCTGCACGGACACGTCGAGCGCGGAGGTGATCTCGTCGGCGATGACCACCTCCGGGTTCCCGGCGAGCGCCCTGGCGAGGGCGACCCGCTGGCGCTGGCCGCCCGAGAGCCTCGCCGGCAGCGCGGTCGCCCGGCCGGGGTCGAGGTTCACCAGTTCGAGCAGCCTCGCGACCTCGGCCTTCCTGTCGGTGCCCCGCGGCATGGCCTCGGCGATGGAGTTGCCGATGCTCATCCTCGGGTCGAGCGACGAGTACGGGTCCTGGAAGACCATCTGGACCTTGCCGTCCGCCCGCACGTGGCCCGCGGTGGGCTCGACGAGGCCGACCGCGGTGGCGGCGAGCGTCGACTTGCCCGACCCGGACTCGCCGACCAGTCCGACGACCTGCCCCGCAGGCACCGTGAGGCTGACGTCGTCGACCGCCGTGTGGTGCCCGAAGCGGACGGTGACGTCCGTGAAGTGCAGCCCGCTCATCGCACACCCACCAGTTCGCTCTCGGACTTCCAGCACGCGACCCGGTGGCCCTCGGCGAACGTCGTCAGCTCGGGCTCCTCGGTCCGGCACTGGTCGTCGGCGAGCGGGCAGCGCGGCGCGAACGGGCACCCCTGGCGGATCTCACCGGGTTCCGGCGGCCGTCCGGGGATGACGGCGAGCGGCGCGTCCCGGTCCGTGTCGAGGTCGGGAACCGCCTCGAGCAGCGCCGTCGTGTACGGGTGCCGCGCGGCCGTGAACAGCTCGTCGGTCGGCAGCTCCTCGACGATCCGGCCCGCGTACATCACGAGCACCCGGTCGCAGGTCTGCGCGACGACGGTGATGTCGTGGCTGATCAGCAACACCGCCGCGTCCCTGTCCTGCCGGATCCGCGCGAGGAGCCTGAGCACCTCCTTCTGCACGGTGACGTCGAGCGCGGTGGTGGGTTCGTCGGCGATGACCAGCTGCGGTTCGCCCATCAGCCCCATCGCGATCATCGCCCGCTGCCGCATGCCGCCGGAGAACTCGTGCGGGTACTGCTTGGCCCTGCGCTCCGGCTCCGGGATCCGCACGGCCTCCAGCCGGTCGACCGCCTTGGCGAGCGCGGCCCTGCGCGTGAGCCCCTGGTGCACCTCGGACACCTCGGCGAGCTGGCTGCCGATGCGCCGGGTGGGGTTGAACGACGTCATCGGGTCCTGGAACACCATCGCCATCCGCGTGCCGAGCTCCCGGTCCGGCGTGGCGGTGACGGGCTTGCCGTTGAACTCCAGCCGGTCCGCCGTGACCCTGCCGGGGTGCTCGACCAGGCGCGACACGGCCAGCGCGGTGAGGCTCTTGCCGGAGCCGGACTCGCCGACCACGCCGATCATCTCGCCGTGGTGGACGGTGAACGACACCCCGCGCACCGGCCGCACGTCGCCGGGGAAGGTGACGTGCAGGTTCCGGACGGTCAGCAGCCCACCCTCCGACCGGTCGTCGACGGGCGCGTGCGGCGGGGTGGCCGCGCCGCGCTGCTGGTTGCGGTGCACCGACGCGGCGGCCTCACCGAACAGGTTGAACGCGAGCCCGGCGACGACCACCGCGACCGCCGGCCCCAACGCGGGCGCGGGCGTGACGTAGATGCGGTTGAGCCCCTCGCCGAGCAGCCGCCCCCAGTCGTAGGAGGGCGCCTGCACACCGATCCCGAGGAACGACAACCCGGCGAACGCCGTCAGCGCCGACCCCGCCGCCAGCGTCGCGTTGATGACCAGCGGTTCCGCGATGTTGGGCAGGACGTGCCGGGTGAGCAGCCGGAACCGCCCCACCCCGCACACCCGTGCGGCCTTGATGAAGTCGCGCCCGCTGACGGACGCCGTGAGGGTCTGCGTGAGGCGCGCGAACGACGGCGTGATCGCGAACGCGATGGCGAGCACCGCCCCGATCGTGCCGGTGCCGAAGATGACGGCGAAGAACAGGGCGAGGAGGAGCCCGGGGAACGCGACGGCGATGTTGACCGCGGACGTGACGGTCCTGGCCGCCCACCTCGGGAGCACGGACGGGATCGAGCCGAGGAACAGGCCCGCCACCACGCCGATGACCGTGGCGAGCAGGGCCAGGCCGATCGTCAGCCGGGTGGCCACCAGGACGCGGAAGAAGATGTCGCGGCCCAGCTGGTCGGTGCCGAGCAGGTGCTCGGCGGACGGACCCTGCTGCAGGGCGTCGGTGTCGATGGCGGCGGCGCGGTCACCCCAGAGGATCGGGGCGAACACCGCCAGGGCGACGAGGATCGCGAGGAGGACGGCGGAGGACGCGCCGACGGGGGAGCGGAGGACGGCTAGGCGGCGCATGCGACCTCCTCGGTGGTGGACAGCGGAACGGCCGGCAGGCGCGCGGCCGGGTGGTGGGCGGCGGGTGGTGAGTCGTACGTGGCGCGGCTGCCGAGCGTGGCCGGGTGGTGGCCGCCGGGTGGTGAGTCGTAAGCGGTGCGGCTGCCGTGCGTGGCCGGGTGGTGGGCGCCGGGTGGTGAGCCGCACGCGCTGTGGCCGCCGCGCCCGGCGGACGTGCCGAAGGCCTGGGCCATCACGCCTCCCTGATCGTCGAACGCGGGTCGAGCACGGCCAGCACCACGTCCACCACCAGGTTCACCAGCAGCACCCCGGCCCCGTACACCAGCACGATCCCCTGCACCGCCGGGTAGTCCTTCTGCTGGATCGAGCCGACGATGGTCGACCCGAGACCCGGCCACGCGAACACGTTCTCCACCAGCACGGTCCCGGCCACCAGGGCGGCGAGCATCATGCCGCCCATCGTCAGGGTCGCGGTGACGGCGTTGGGCAGCGCGTGCCGCAGGTACACGAGCCTCGCGGGCAGGCGCTTGGCGCGGGCGGTGCGCACGAAGTCGTTGCCCAGCACCGCGAGCAGCTCCACCCGCACGATCCGGGCGAGGATCGCGGTGGGGCCGATCGCCAGCGCGAGCACCGGCAGCACCCACGACCCCGCGGCGTCGTTGCCCGCCACCGGGAACAGGTTGAGCTGCACGGCGAACAGGCTCACCAGGCCGACGGCGAGCAGGAACTCCGGGATCGCCGCCAGCACCACGCTCCCCGACGTGAACGCGAGCTCGCCACCTCGTCGGCGGCCGCCCTTGGTGAGCACCGCCATCACCACGCCCACCGGCACGGCGACGACGACCACGACCAGGAAGGCGAGCACCGCCAGCTGCACGGTGGCGGGCAGGCGGTCGCCGATCAGGTCGGCGACCGGGGTGCCGCTGATGAGCGAGGTGCCGAACTCGCCGCGGAACAGGCCGCTGACGTAGTGCCAGTACTGCACCGGCAACGGGTCGTCGAGGCCGAGCGCGGCGCGGCGGGCGGCGACGACCTCCGGGGTCGCCGTGAGGCCCAGGGACTCGCGGACCGGGTCGCCGGGGATCAGGTGGATCATCAGGAACGCCGCGGTCACGAGCACCCACAGCGAGGTCAGGAACCGCAGGGCCCGCCGCCGGGCGAAGGGCAGCCAGCTGCTGCCCCGCACCCGTTCCAGCGTGGTCATGAGGACAACATCCTGATCGAGGTCGGGTCGATGCTGTCGCTCATCGTGAACTTCGCGCCCTTGACGAACGTCGACACGACCGAGTCGTAGTACGGCACGAAACTGGCGTCCTCGACCAGGGCGGCCTCGGCCTTGTTCCAGTTGTCGCAGCCGTTCGCGCCGGCCTTGGACGCCGCCAGCTTCGACTCCGACTCGTACTCCGCGTTCTTGATGTGGCCGAAGTTCACGCCCTGCGGCGGCACCGGGCCGGACACGAACGACACGAGCTGGCTCGGCAGCGACAACGACAGCGGCACCATCGACACGTCCCACGCGCCCGTGCCGAACAGCGTCTGGTTGACGCCGGCCGTGTCGACCGGCGCGATCTCGACCTTCACGCCGATGCCCTGCCACGACTGCTGGATCAGCTCGGCCGTCGCGGTCAGCGTCGGGCCGGCGACGGTGGGCTGGAGCAGCTTCACCGCCAGCGGCTGACCGTCCTTGGCACGCGTGCCGTCGGCTCCGGCGCGCCATCCCGCGGCGTCGAGCGCGGCGGTCGCGGCCGCCTTGTCGAACTTCGGCAGGTGCGGGGTGACGTTGTCGCCCGTGCACGGCCGGGGTGCGACCGTCACCGCGCTCTGCGACGGCCTGCCCTTGCCGTTCGTGAGCACCTTGCCCACCTGCGCGAGGTCGAGGCCCTGCAGGAGCGCGCGGCGCACGGCCGGGTCGGCGCCCGGATGCCCGGCGGCCTGGTTGAACGACAGCGTGCCCAGCGGCGAGGCGAGGTCGACGTGCTCGTACTTCTGCGCCAGCAGGCGTTCCTGGTCGGGACCCGCGACCGTCGCGGCGGTGAGCTGGCCGGACATCAGCAGGTTCACGGCGGTCGTCTCGTTCGGGATCACCCTGACCACGACCTTGTCCGGCAGGCCCTGCTGGTCGGCCTTCCAGTCACCGGGGCCCCACGCGAAGTCCTTGCGCCGTTCCAGGGTGTAGTGGTCGTTGGCCACGATCTCGGAGATCTTGAACATGCCGGTGCCCTGCTCGCCCTTCGCGAGCAGCGCGCGGTCGGTCATGCCCTTGCCGCACACGATCGGCAGGGTGCCGACGTTGGTCAGCAGGAACGCGTCCGGCGCACCGCTCGTCACGGTGACGGTGCGGGTCGCCTCGTCCGCCGTGGCCGTGGTGCCGGGCGGGACCTGGATGCCCGCCAGCGGCGACTTGTTCGCGGGGTCTCCGACGAACGTGATGTTCGCGGCGACGTCGGCGGCCGTCAGCGGGGCACCGTCGGAACACGTGATGCCCTGGCGCAGTGTGAAGGAGGCGGAGGTGACGGTGGCGTCCCACTTCTCCGCGAGACCGGAGACGATCGTGCCGTCCGCCGTGCGGTCGACCAGACTGGCGTAGAGGAACCGGCCCACGACTCGCGCCACCGACAGGACCGTCAGCGCGGGGTCGAGCGAACCGGGGTCCCCGCCGACCGACATCGTGAAGGTCCCGCCCTGCGCCAGGTTCTGGCTGCCGGTCGTCCCGGCCGTGCCACATCCGGCCAGGACAACGGCCGTGAGCAGAGCTGCCGTGCGTTTCATGGGGTCCTCCGGAGGTGGTCGACGGCGAGACGCCCGGCGCGACCGATCACCGCGTCGGCGGCGGGGTCGCGGAGGTCGGGCGAGGAGGAGCGGGTGAACACGGCGACGGCGTAGGAACGGCCGTCGGGGTAGGTGACGACGCCGGCCTCGTTGCGCACCGTCGGCAGCGTGCCGGTCTTGGCGGCGACCCGGACCTCGGAGGGGAAGCCCGAGCTGAGCCGGTGCGGCCAGACCTGCCGGCTCATGACCTCCCGGACCTCCTCGCACGCCTGCGGCGCCGCCGCGCGGTCGGTCCAGATCGCGTCGAGCAACGTCGTGATCTCCCTCGGCGTCGAGGAGGTCGTGCGCTCCGGGTCCACAATGGACAGCTTCGGTACGAGGTCCGGATCCGTGAGGGCACCCTCCACGTCCTCGGTGCCGAGGTCCGCGACGACCGAGGCGAACAGGTCCTCGCAGCAGCCCAGGATCCGGGTGCGTTCCAGACCGGCCTTCGTGAGCACGGCGTCGACCGCGGCCTGGCCGACGCGGTGGAAGAGGACGTCGGTCGCGGCGTTGTCGCTCATCGTCATCATGAACGACGCCAGGTCGCGCCAGCTCATCTCGACGTCGTCGGCACATCCCGCGGTGCCGATCCCGCCGATGCGGTAGCGGGACGTGACGCGCGTGCGTTCGCTCGCGTCGAGCCGTCCCGCCGCCACCTCGTCCGCGAACGCGACGGCCACCGCGATCTTGAACACCGACGCGAGCACCACCCGGTCGTCCGCGCCGTGGCAGAACTCCCGGCCACCCACCCCGATCTCGCGGGCGTGGACGAAACCCTCCACACCGGCGTCGGCGAAGGCCTCGGCGATCACGGGGCCACCCGGCGGTCCGCGCGTCCGGTGTGCAGGAACAGGGCCCGCCCGTCGCCGTCGTCGCCGACGAACGCGTGCGGCATGTGGATGCCGTGCACCGGTTCCGCCGCGACGAGCGTGTCGTCGCGCCACGCCACCAGCTCGGTCCTGCCCGCCGACTCCGGGCTCAGCTCGGCCATGATCCCCTTGGGCACGAGCTCCACCCAGATGCGGCCGTCCTCGTCCTGCGTGACCACCCGCTCGCCGACCGACGAGACGTACACGCCGGTGAAGCGCTTGCCGTCGAGGGGCGCGGGTTCCGCGGCGGGTTCGGGCATCGCGGGGAGCTCGACACCGGTGAGCTCGCGCAGCACGTGCCGGAAGACCGCCTCGTACAGGTCGATGGTCTTGCCACCGTTGGTCAGCAACGCGATCGCGACGCCGTGCTCGGGAACCAGGCGCAGGAAGGCGTTCTGGCCGATCGTGCCGCCGTCGTGACCGATGACCGTCCCCTGTGGATAGTGGAACAGCTCCCAGCCCAGGCCCCAGGCGTCACCCATCAGCGCGAGGTCGGGCACCTTCACCTGGACCTGCTTCATCGCCTCGGCGCCGGCCTCCGACAGCACGCCGTCACCGTTCTTCAGGTGCATCCGCGCGAACTTCAGCAGGTCGCGGGCGCTCATGGCGAGGACCGAACCGGCCGGGGCGTTGGAGCGGACGAGCGCCCAGACCGGCGCGACCTGCGGCCCTGCCTCCTCGTCGGGCGTGAGGTGGCCGACGGCGGCGCGGTGCATGATCGCCTCGTAGGCGTCCGCGGCGGCGTGCGTCAGGCCCAGCGGGGCGAACAGGTGCTCGCGCAGGCAGTCGTCGTAGGGCTTGCCGCGCAACACCTCCACGACCCGGCCGAGCACGACGTAGCCCGCGTTGTTGTAGCTGAACATCTCGCCGGGCCCGAAGAGCTGGGGCGTGTCGTGCAGCGTGGCGACGTACTTCTCCACGCAGTCGTCGCCGCGGCCGGTGTCGGTGAAGAGGTCGCCCTCGAAGCCCGCCGTGTGGTTCAGCAACTGCCGCACGGTGATCCGCGCGGCGGCGTCCTCGTCGGCGATCCGGAACTCGGGCAGGTAGGTCCGCACGGGCGAGTCGAGGTCGAGCAGGCCCTCGTCGACGAGCTGCATCGCGAGCGTCGCCGTCCAGACCTTGGTGATCGACCCGATCTGGAACACCGAGTCGGTGGTCGTCTCGACCCCGGTGTTCTTGTTCAGCACGCCGGCCGCGGCTTCGGCCACGTCGTCGCCGACGGTGACCGCCACCGCCGCTCCGGGCACCCCGTGCTCGGCCACCAGCCGGGGCAGGTTCTCCTGCAGCCACCCGTTGATCTCGTTGAGCTTGGACATCGCGCCCCATCCAGGTCGACGTGACTCCGGTCACCGGCAAACCTAGGTTCGGGCCCCCGCCGACTCTTCGTCGCGGCCGACGAATCTGGCGCCGGTGATCTGTTCGGGCGGACGAACCCACTCGGGGGTAGAGCCTGCTCCACCTGGTTCCGGGCAGCCTGCGTGATCGATCGCCGCGCCCCGCGAAATTACGTTTTCGGTCAGAAGTCGTTGCGAGTCAAGGAGAACGTGATGAGGGCAGACGCGCTGTCGCTGCAGGCGGTGCGGAAGGTGTACGGCTCCGGGGGTGGCGCCGTCACCGCGTTGGACGAGGTCACCGTCGCCGTCCGGCGGGGCACGTTCACCGCCGTGATGGGACCGTCCGGCTCGGGCAAGAGCACCTTCCTGCACTGCGCGTCGGGCATGGACCGGCCGACGTCCGGCCGCGTGCTGCTCGGCGACACCGACCTCGGCGGCCTGAAGGAGGCCGCGCTGACGCAGGTGCGGCGCGACCGCATCGGGTTCGTCTTCCAGGCCTACAACCTGCTGCCGTCGCTGACCGTCGAGCAGAACATCACCCTCCCGCTGCGCCTCGCCGGGCGTGCGGCCGACCAGGCGTGGCTGCGCGAGGTGGTCGGCAGGGTCGGCCTCGACGGACGGCTCGACCGGCTGCCCGCCGAACTCTCCGGCGGCCAGCAGCAACGCGTCGCGATCGCCCGCGCGCTGGTCGCGAGGCCCGAGGTCGTGCTGGCCGACGAACCGACCGGCGCACTCGACTCGCGCACGGCACAGCAGGTGCTGGGGCTGCTGCGGTCCATCGTGGACGAGATGGGCCAGACGGTCCTGATGGTCACGCACGACCCGGTGGCCGCCTCGGCCGCGCACAGCGTGCTGTTCCTGGCCGACGGACGACTGGCGGGCGAACTGGTCGCGCCGACGCCCGAGAAGGTCGCCGAGCGCATGACGCACCTCGGGGAGTGGTGAGCCGTGCTGACCCTCGCCTGGCAGACCGTCAAGGCCCGCACCAGCGGGTTCATCGGGGCGTTCGTCGCGATCCTCTGCGGCACCGCGATCGTCGCGGCCTGCGGGATCCTGATGGAGTCCGGCTTCCGCGGCGGCGTGCCGACGCAGCGCTACGCGGCCGTCGACGTGGTGGTCACCGGTGACCGGACCGTCCGGCCGCCCGGTGCCGACGTCCTCGCGTTCGAGCACGCCGCCGAACAGCCGTCGATCCCCGCGTCGCTGGTCGCCAAGATCGCCGCGGTGCCGGGTGCGCGGGCGGTCGCCGAGCAGACGTTCCCGGCCGTGGTGGTCGGACCGGACGGGCAGCCCCTCGCGGGCAAGCCGTCCTTCGGCCACAACTGGGACTCCGCCGTGCTGGCGCCGTTCAGCCTGAAGGAGGGCGGCGCGCCGAAGAACGGCGAGGTGGTGCTGGACGCAGAGCTCGCGGCCCAGGCCGGGGTGCGCGTCGGGGGCGAGGTGGCAGTGATGGTGCGGTCGGCCCCGGTGACCTACCGCGTGGCCGGTGTCGCCGAGGCTTCCGGCTCCGGACGGCAGGCGTCGCTCTTCTTCAGCGAGGCCGTGGCCGGCGAGCTCGCCGGACGCCCTGACCGCGTGAGCGCCATCGGTGTGCTCGGCGCCGACGCCGGCCGCGTGGAGGCCGCCCTCGCCGGCGACCACGTCACCGTGTCGTCGGGTGCCGACCGCAGCGCCGCCGAGTTCGACGACGTCAGCCAGACCAAGTCGATCCTCGCGATCCTGGCCGGTTCGTTCGGCGGGTACGCGGTCCTCGTCGCGATCTTCGTCGTGGCCAGCACGCTCGCCCTGACCGTCGAGCAACGCCGCCGCGAGTTCGCCCTGCTGCGGGCCGTGGGAGCGACGCCGCGGCAGGTGCGCCGACTGATCGGCGTGGAGACCACGGTCGTCTCGGTGGTGGCGGGCGTGCTCGGCAGCCTGCTCGGCATCGCGGTCAGCCTGGGCCTGCGCGCGGCGTTCGCGAGGATCGGTGTGGTCCCGGACGACTTCGCGTTGTCGATCTCCCCGATCCCGCTGGCCGCGGCGCTGCTGATCGGGGTCGGAGCGGCACGCGTGGCGGCGTGGAGCGCGGCGCGCAGGCCGTCGTCGATCAGCCCCGTCGAGGCGCTGGGCGAGGCCGCGGTGCAGAAGCGGGACGTCGGCCGGGTCCGGCTGGCGATCGGCTGGGCGCTGGTCGCGCTCGGCCTCGGCGCGACGGCGGTGCCGTTGTTCCTCGGCGGGCAGCTCGGCGCGGCGATGTCGGTGATGGCGGCGCTCGTGCTGATCATCGGCCTGGCGCTGACCGGGCCTCGGGTGGTCGGGGCGGCGGTGCGGGTGGTCGCGCCGGTGCTCGCCAGGTCGTCCGGGGTGAGCGGGTACCTCGCCGCCGCGAACGTGCGGAAGAACTCGCGCCGGCTCGCGGCCGCGGTGACGCCGTTGATGCTCGCCATCGGGTTCGCGGTGGTCAACTTCTACAGCCAGACGACGCTCACGGCCGCAGTGCAGCAGCAGAACGAGCGGTCGATCACCGCCGACCACGTGATCACCGGTGTCGCGGGCGTGCCGGCCGAGGTCGTCGGGCAGGTCTCCGGCGGGACGGCCACGTCGCTGGTGCGCACCCAGGTGATCACCGCGAGCACGACCGGCGACTCCGTCGAGGTGCAGAGCCGGCCTGCCAACGGTCTCGACCCGACGGCGAGCGGCATGGTCGACCTCGGTGTCGTCTCCGGCAGCATCGACGACCTCCGGCCGGGCACGGTGGCGTTGAGCGCCGGCCACGCGTCGTGGGAGAACAAGAACGTCGGCGACACCGTGGAGTTCTGGTTCGCGGACGGCCAGCAGGCGAAGCTGCGCGTCGTCGCGACCTACGAGCACGACCTCGCGTTCGGCGACTACGTGCTGTCTGCCGCCGACGCCCGTGCGCACACCAACGCGGGCATGGACAGCGCGGTGCTCGTGAAGGGCTCCGACGCCACCGCTCTCCAGGCCCTGACCAGCCGCTACCCGGGACTGCGGGTGACCGAGGGGGTGGCGGCGCAGGACCGCGGCGCCGAGCGGACCCAGTTCCTGCTCAACCTGGTCGCGGTCGGCGTGATCCTCGGGTACGTCGCGATCTCGGTGTCGAACACGCTCGTGATGTCGACGGCCGCGCGGCGCCGCGAGTTCGCCCTGCTGCGCCTGGTCGGCACCGGACGCCGGCAGGTCGTCCGGATGATGCGGACCGAGGCGCTGCTCACGGTCGGGCTGGCGGCGGTGCTGGGGTCGCTGGTCGCCGCGGTGCCACTGGTCGTGCTCGCGATCGGCCTGACCGGAACGCCGGTGCCCGCCGGTCCGATCGGGGTCTACCTGGGCGCGCTCGCCGGGGCGGCGCTGCTCGGCCTGGTGTCGATCGCGGTGTCCACGCGGGTGTCGTTGCGCGCCAAACCGATCGACGCCATCGGCGTCCGGGAGTGAACGTGCCGGGGGCCGCTCGCGAGAGCGGCCCCCGCCACGTCAGAGGACCTGCTGGATCGGGCTGGGCTGCACGCCGAGGTGCATCGGCATCGAGTGCAGCCCGTAGACGATCGAGAGCTTGCGGAACGACAGCTCGCCCGGCGGCACCGCGAGCCGCATCTCCGGGAACCTGCGCACGAGCGCCGGGTAGGCGATCCGCAGCTCCATCTTCGCGAGCTCCGCGCCGATGCAGCGGTGCGCGCCGTAGCCGAACGCGAGGTGCTGGCTCGCGGGACGCTCCGGGAGGATCACGTCCGGGGTGTCGTAGACGCCGCGGTCGCGGTTCGCCTGCGACAGCGAGCACGCCACGATGTCGCCCGCCTTGACCTTGACCCCGGCGATCTCGATGTCGCGGCGCGCGATGCGCAGGAACGCCACCGACACGACGCTGAGGTGCCGCAGCAGCTCGTCGACCAGCCCGTTCACGGCCTTGTCGTCGCCCAGCGCCTGCTCGCGGAGCGCGGGGTCGCGCAGCATCGCGAGCGTGCCGAGCGAGATCATGCTGGCCGTCGTCTCGAACCCGCCGGTGAGCAGCCCGTCCGCGAGGCCCGCCAGTTCGTCGTCGTCGAGGTCGTCGCCGTGCTTGCGGACGAGCTCGCCGAGCAACCCGTCGGTCGGGTTCGCGCGCTGGGAGCGCACCAGTTCCCGGAAGTAGACGATGGACTCGGACACGGCCGACAGCGACGTCGTGGCCGCCCCGCCGAGGTCGAACCGCGAGACGCTGCGCCGCTGGAACTCCTCGCGCTCATCGGCGGGCACGCCCAGCAGTTCGCAGATCGTGAGCGCCGGCACGGTCATCGCGAAGTGCTCGACCAGGTCGACCGGGCCGTCCTTCATGGACATCAGGTCGAGCTGGTCCGCGACGATCTGCTCGATCCGCGGCACGAGCCGGGAGAGCCGCCGCATGGTGAACTCGGGCGTCAGCACCTTGCGCAGCCGCGTGTGCTCCGGCGGGTCGCTGAAGCCGAGCCCGCCCGGCGCCTCGTCCGAGAAGAGCCCCAGCTCGCGCAGGTGGCCGAAGTCGTTGCTGAACGCCTCCGAGTCCACGAGCACCTGCTTGGACGCCTCGTAGCCCGTCACCAGCCACACCGTGACCGGCAGCGGCAGGCGCGTCAGCGGTGCCTGGGCCTGCATCCGCGCCATCTCCGGCACGGGGTCGAGCCCGTTGCGCCGCAGCGGGGCGAGCACGCGCGAGGGCACGAACCAGGACGACTCGAGGTCGAACCCGGTCTTGCTGAGGTGTGCGAGGAACCGCTTCCCCATCCACTCGGTCACGCGCGACCGGACGTCGGTCGCTGACTGCAGAACTTCCCACATGACGCGGCTGCCCTTCGGCGGAAAGGGGTTACGAGCTGATGATGTCCATCGGAACGGACAATAACGACGTCGCCGCTCGCGCGTCGTCATACCTGGGATTAACTCGCCGTCATACTTTGGTCCAGGTGTTGATCTGTGCGGAGTGCGTCCGGCCGGGGACGGAGCGTGGTTCCCGCCGCCGTCTGGCAGGGTCTTGATCGTGACGAGCGCTGAGGACTTCGACCGCTGGTACGCCGACCGGACCGCGTCGAAGCGGGCCGACGACCTGGTCCGGCAGGTCCTCGGTCTCCCCGACGGTCTCGAGTCGACCAGCCTGCTCGGCGGCGCCGGCCTCGACGAGGTCGCGGGCTCCCTCGGCCTCGCGCCGGGCCGGGTGCTGCTCGACCTGGCGTGCGGCCGGGGCGGCTACGGCCTGGAGATAGCCCGGCGCACCGGCTGCCGCCTGGTGGGCGTGGACTTCTCGAGGGTCGCCGTCGAGCAGGCCAGGTCGAGAAGCGGCGGCGACTTCCGCGTGGGCACTCTCACAGCCACGGGCCTCAACGCGAACTCGGTCGACGCCGTGCTCGTCGTGGACTCGCTGCAGTTCGCGGAGTCCAAGCCGGACGCGCTGCGCGAGTGCCTGCGGGTGCTGCGCCCCGGCGGACGCCTGGCCATCACCTGCTGGCAGGCGGCCGACCCCGGCGACGAGCGGGTCTGGGGCCGCATCCGCGAGCTGGACCTGGAACGGCAGCTGCCCGAGGCGGGGTTCGCGGACGTCGAGGTGGCCGACAGGCCCGCGTGGCGGACGGACGAGCGGCGCCTGTGGGAGGCGGCGCTCGCCGTCGAGGAGCCCGACCCCGCGGTGGTGTCGATGCAGGAGGAGGCGCGGCGCGTCCTGGCCGGGTTCGACCGGAAGCGCCGCGTCCTCGCGACGGCGGCCAAGCCGCGCTGAGCCCCAGGGATGCGCCGTGCGAGGACAGCGCACCCGCCTCGGCCGGCTCGGGTCAGTGGCAGTGGCCCTGCCTGCCGAGCGTCTGCACCGCCACCGCACCGGGCCGCGTCCACTGCGGCACGGGCCTGGTGTCCTCACCCCAGCCCGGCTCACCGGCGGCGTTCGACCGCCAGAACCACCCCGCCTGCCGCGCCTCCGGCCACCCCTCCGGGTGCCGCTCCCACGCCTCGCCACGCCCGCGGACGGTCATGTCGAGCAGCGCCAGCGACCCGTTGACCCGCTCACACCCGCGCCCGGTCGTCGAGTACGTGAGGAACGTGCGGTCCCCATCGCGCAGGTAACTGGTGAGGTGGCCCATCTCGCCACCCACGGGCTCGTCCAGCCCGCGCACCGAGTACCACGGCTGCGCGTACCCCATGAACTGCACGAACGGCGCCACCTCCTCCCACACGCCGACCGTCAGCACGGCGAACGAGACCCCGCGCGCGTTGAGGTACGAGGCGTCGTCGAAGTGCCACGGCACGTGCGTGCAGCCCTCGCACTGCCCCTGGTGCGGGGCGCCGTCCCACCACATGTGCTTGTAGACGACGAGCTCGTCGCGCCCCTGGAACAGGTCGAGGAACGGCACGGGGCCGTTCCCGCCGACCACCTGCACCGTGCCGTCGAACTCGACCATCGGCAGCCTGCGGCGCTCGGCGGCGATCGCGTCGCCCTCGCGGGTGTGGGCCTTCTCGCGCGCGAGCAGCTCGTCGCGGGCCTTCTGCCAGGTGGCGAGGTCGGTGACGGGCGGTCGTCCGGTCATGATCAGTCCTCCACGTGTGTGCGGTACTTGCACACCTGTGTCGAAGCCGTCAGGACCGTCTCGACATCTCGCTCCGGGACACCCAGCGGTCGAGCGCGATGCGCTCGGGACGCCGGGGCAGTGGGTCGTCGTCCAGGAAGGGCCACCGACCACCGGTCGCGGGGACGCAGGGCTGCTGGTCGGGGTTGGCCAGCCAGCGCCACAGCTCCGCGGAGATCGGCACCGCCGTCCCCTCCACCGGCCACGGCTCACCGGACTCCGGATGCCTCGGCACGAGCAGGAGGTCCGCCTCCGCCCGGAGACCGGGGCCTGCGAGCGCGAGGGTCTTCACCTCGGGCGCGGGTGGGAGCAGTTCGTCGAGGTGGCTCCGGAACACCTCGGCGACAGGCCCGTCCGGCACGGCCACCGTCGCGTCCCCGGCCGCGATCACGATGAGGGCGAGCGCGACACCCGCCGCGATCGCCACCCGGTCATGCCACCACACGTCCGCGCCGTCGAGCAAGGCGGTGTCCCACTCGAACGCTTCCCAACCCGCCACCGGTTCCGCCTCACCCACCGGCCGCACGGCGGCGTCGTCGAGCTGCACCCCCTGCCACGCCGAGCAGTCGTCGACTCGCGACCCGACCGGCTGTCCGCACGCGCACCACAGGTTCGGGGCGTCGTAGCCGGCGAGTCCGCAACAGGAGGTGGTGTCGAACAGGTCAGTGGCCCATGAGACACCCCGCACGTCTCCGGGTGCGATTTCCACCACTTGCGAATTGGTGGCATAGGTGCCGGCCTCCATCAGGACCGGCATCTCCGTCACACCGTTCCCGACCGTGCGCCCCGCGTGGTCGGGCCAGTCGACCCGTCTCAGCGGAACCGTCAGCTCCGCACCGCACGCCACGCACTCGAACACCACCACCGGACCATCATCGGCAGGCCGTCCACCGAATTCTCACAACCCGATCTCCGCACCACGCCACCGCTTCCGCAACCACCGGTCGTGGCTCGCCACCACGATCGCGCCCGGTCCCGGCCCCAGCGCGTCCTCCAGCTCGTCGCACAACGTCGGCGACAGGTGGTTCGTCGGCTCGTCGAGGAGCAGCAGGTGTGGTGGGTTCGCGACCAGCAGCGCCAGGGCGAGGCGGCGCCGCTGGCCCACGGACAACGTGCCGACCGCCTTGCCGAGGTCCCACCTGTGCAGCAGGCCCAACGACTCCAGCGGCACCTGCGCGATCCGCTCGGCACCCAGGGCGCGGCCGTAGGTGGCCCGCGCGGTGAGGCGGGGGTTCGCGAACGTCGTGTCCTGGTCCAACAACCCGACGCGGACGCCCGGATGTCGTTGCACGCCAGGGACTTCGAGCCGACCGGCCAGCACGTGCAGCAGCGTCGACTTGCCCGCTCCGTTCGGGCCGGTCACCAGCAGCCGGTCGCCGTCGCGGACGTCGAGGAGGCCGAGCGCGAGCCGTCCGGGGACCCGGACCTCCCGCAGCGACACCAGGTCCTCGCCCTGCACCGCCACGACGTCCGGTGCGAACCGCAGCGGGCGCGGGGGAGCGGGCACGGCGGCGCGTTCCAGTTCCTCGAGGCGGCGGGTGGCGTTGCGGACGCGGCGGGAGATCTGGCTCTGCACGCGGTTCGCCCGCACGCCGTAGCCCATCTTCTCGTTGTCGCGCATGAGCCTGTTCGGCGCGACGCGGCCCGCGATCAGGCCGAGCGAGTCGCGGACCTCGGCGATCTCCTCCTGCTCCTCGGCGTGACGGCGTTCCCAGCGCTCGCGTTCGGCGCGCTTGAGGCCCAGGTACTCGCTGTAGGTGCCGCCGAACCGCACCGGCCCCTCCACCGCCGGGTCGAGGTCGACCAGGTCCGTGCACACCGCGTCGAGGAACGCCCTGTCGTGGCTCGCCAGCACGACGATGCCCGGCAACGACCGCAGCTGCTCCTCCAGGAACGCCGCCGCGTCGTCGTCCAGGTGGTTGGTCGGCTCGTCGAGCAGCAACGCCGTGGGCCGACGGATCACCAGCGCGGCCAGGTGCAGCCGGCGCCGCTGCCCGCCGGACAACGACCCGAGAGCGCGTTCCCGGCCCACGTCGCCAAGACCGAGTCCACTGAGGACGATGTCGGCGCGGCGGTCCGCGTCCCAGGCCTCGTGCCGTTGCGCCAGTTCCAGCCGTTCGGCGTACTCCGCCTCCACGTCCTGCGCACCGAGCAACGCGCCCAGCCGTTCCAACTCGGCCAGGTCCTCCCGCGCCTCGGCCAGCGCGTCGTCCAGGACCTCCGCCACGGTGGCCGAGTCCGGGAACGGCATCTCCTGCCGCAGGAAACCCAGGTCCGGCGGCCGCCGCACGACACCACCGTCCGGCTGGTCGGCGCCCGCGAGCAGGCGCAGCAACGTCGACTTGCCCGCGCCGTTCTCGCCGATCAGCCCGATGCGCCTGCCGGGTGCCGCCGTGAGCGACACCCCGTCGAGCACGCGCCTGCCCCCGAACCCGCGCACCAGCTCGGTGGCGACCAGTGCGTCAGCCATGCGTGGCCTCCAGCAGCCTGCCGCCGTCGAGGCGCAGCCGGCGGTCGATCTTCACCTCGCTCAGGAACCGCTCGTCGTGGCTGACGACGACGAACGCGCCCCGGTACGCGTTGAGCGCGCTCTCCAGCTGTCCGGCGCTGACCAGGTCGAGGTTGTTCGTCGGTTCGTCGAGCAGCAGCAGCTGGGGTGCGGGTTCGGCGAACAGGACGCACGCGAGCGTCGCCCGCAGCCGTTCGCCGCCGGACAGCACCCCGACCGGCAGGTGCGCGCGGGCGCCCCGGAACAGGAAGCGCGCCAACAGGTTCATCCGCTCGGCGGGCGGCATGGCCGGGGCCGCGTCGGCCAGGTTCTCCGCGACCGTGCGGGAGTCGTCGAGCAGGTCGAGCCGCTGCGACAGGTACGCGATCCGGCCGTCGGCCCGCCTCACCTCACCGCCGTCCGGTTCCAGCGAGCCGTCGACCACGCGCAGCAACGTCGACTTGCCGGCCCCGTTCGGCGCGGACAGGGCGATCCGCTCCGGCCCGCGGATGGCGAAGTCCAGGTCCGAGAACAGGTCCCGCACCCGGATGCCCGAACCGAGGAACAGCGTGCGCCCGGCCGGGACCGCGGTCTGCGGCAGCTCCAGGCTGATCTTCTGCTCGTCCTTCAGCGCCCGCTCGGCCTGGTCCAGTTTGGACTTGGCCGCACCGAGCCGTGCCGCGTGCGTGCCGTCGGCCTTGGCCGCCGACACCTCGGCGTTGCGCTTCATGTTGCCCGCGAAGATCCTCGGCAGCCCGGCGTTCGACAGGTTCCGCTGCGCGTTGGAGGCACGGCGCGCGGCACGTTCACGGGCCTGCTGCATCTCCCGCTTCTCGCGCTTGACCTCCTGCTCGGCGCTGCGGATGTTCTTCTCCGCCACCTCGCGCTCGGCGGCCACCGCCTCCTCGTAGGCGCTGAAGTCGCCGCCGTAGAACCGCACCTCGCCACCGTCGAGCTCGGCGATCCGGTCCATCCTGTCGAGCAACGCCCGGTCGTGGCTCACCACGAGCAGGCACCCGCGCCAGTCGTCCAGCACGTCGTACAGCCGGTGCCGCGCGTCGAGGTCGAGGTTGTTGGTCGGTTCGTCGAGCAGCAGCACGTCGGGTTGCTTCAGCAACTGCGCCGCCAGCCCGAGCGACACGACCTGCCCGCCGCTCAGGGTGCCGAGCACCCGGTCGAGCGCCAGGTCACCGAGCCCGAGCCGGTCGAGCTGGGCCCGCGTGCGCTCCTCCAGGTCCCAGTCGGTGCCGATGGTGGTGAAGTGCTCCTCGGCGACGTCACCGGACTCGACGGCCGCGATGGCGCGCAGCACGTCCGCGACCCCGAGCACCTCGGCCACGGTCAGCCCGGCCGTGAGCGGCAGGTCCTGCGGCAGGTAGCCGAGCACGCCCTCGACGGACACGCTGCCGCCGGACGGCGTGAGCGCACCCGCGATCAGCTTGAGCAGCGTCGACTTGCCGGCGCCGTTCGGGGCGACGAGACCGGTGCGCCCGCCGGGCACCGAGACGGACAGGCCGTCGAACACGGGGGTGTCGTCCGGCCAGGAGAAGGACAGGGACGACACGACGATGAATGCGTCGGACATGGCTGTGAGACCTCAGGATGTGCCGCGCGCGGACCACTGCCGCGCGTGTGGGAGAAAAGGGGACGACGAAAAGGCCATCTCTCGCGATGGCCTGTCACATCCAGGGCTCACCCTGAGATGTCGTCTTCACCCACCAGCACGCCGGGCTCCTCGATCGAGCGGAGTGATCTCGCCGTCCACAGTAGCAGCGTCCCCACGCCTCCGCAGATAGGGTTTTCGGCATGACCGTTCTCGAGTTGCTGCGCGAGCGCAGGCACCAGCAAAGCGTTCCGGGACAACGGAACGACGACGCCCGCCTGGTCCTGCTCGTCGAAGGCGGCAGCTCGCGCGGCGTCTACTCGAGCGGCATGACCGTCGCGATCGAACGACTCGGCCTGCTGCCGCTGTTCGACGCCGTCTACGGCAGCTCGGCCGGCTCGCTGAACGCCGCGTGGCTGCTCTGCGGCCGCGCCGACCACAGCAAGCACGCGTGGTGGGACCCGGCCGTCATGCGCACGACGATCAACCCGAGGCGCGCCTTCACCCGCCGCCCCGTCGTCGACACGCACCACCTCGTCCACACGATCTACACGCAGGTCGTGCCCATGGGCTTCCAGGAGGTCCTCGACAACCCCGTCGAGTTCCACCCGATGGCCACCGACGGCCTCACCGGCGAGGCGGCCGACCTGCACGGGTACGTCCGCGACACGCTGAGCCTGCAGACCGCGCTGCGCGCGTCGGCCGCCATGCCGTTCCTCGCGGGCGACCCGGTGGTGATCGACGGCCGCCCGTACGTCGACGCGGGCCTGAGCGAGACGATCCCCGTCGGCACGGCGCTGGACCAGAAGGCCACGCACGTCGTCGCCCTGCGCACGAGGCGCGAGGACGAGTTCCTGGGCGTGCCGCCGTCGCGCGGGGAGCGGATGGTGCTGTCGCGCTGGTTCGCCCGGCACGCGCCGGGGGTCGTGGCGAACTGGCTCGGGCGGGAGGCGATCCGGGCGCAGGACGAGGAGCTGCTCGCCTCGCACCCGGCGTGCCTGCAGATCCGGCCGCCGCTCGGGAGTGCGGTGATCGGGCGGACGGAGAGGCGGCCGCGGGTGATGCAGGAGGCGCTGGACGTGGGGGTGGAGGCGGCGATGCGCGACTTGGGCGGGGTCGTGGGGGTGGGGCGCTGAGGCCGGCGGGGTTGGGCGTGTGGGATCGGGGTCGGGGCGAGCCGCTGACCCGGCTCGGCCGGGCTGGTGGGTGGCCGACTGCGTCTGCCGGGGGCGTGCTGCCCTCGCCGCGTCGGTGCCGGTGAGCGCCTGCCCCAGCGCCGCGAGCCTTTGCTCGCCTCTCCCGCGGCCCTCTTGTGCGCGCCCGCCCGGCCCCCTACCTTATTCGCAACAACCTGTTGCGAATTGGAGGGCCGCCGGTGGCGGGGCGTCCGCGGGATCCCGAGCTCGAACAGCGCCTGCTGGCGACGGCGTGGTCGCTGCTGACCTCGAACGGCTACGACGCGCTGACGCTGACGCAGGTCGCGGCCCAGTCCGGCGCGCACCGGACCGACGTCTACCGGCGCTGGCGCAGCAAGGTGCGGCTGGTGGCGGACGTGCTCGACGCGTACCTGCCGCCGGTGCCCGACCCGGACACCGGCACGCTGCTCGGCGACCTCCGGGCGTTCGCGCGGGACCTGGCCGGGGCCTGGGACGAGCCGTGGAACGACGGGCTCGTCGGGTTCCTCGCGGACCTGCGCGGGGACGGTGAGGCCGAAAAGACGTTCCGCGCGCTGGTGTCGCGGCGGTCGCAGCCCCTGGTCGACGCGATCGCGCGGGCGGTGCGGCGCGGGGAGATCGCCGAGGTGCCGGAGTTGCCGTTCGTCGGCAACCTGCTCGAAGGGCCGCTGATGCACCGGCGGATGTTCGGCGGCGCGCCGTTGACGTCCGACGAGCTCGACGTGGTGACGGGGTCGGTGCACCGGCTGCTGACCGGAACCTCGGTGACGCCGTGAAGCCGCACGAGCTCACGGCCGCCCAGCAGCTGGAAGCCCTCAACGACAACGAGATCAGCTCGAGAGAGCTGACCGAGCACTACCTCGACCGGATCGAACGGCACAAAGAACTCGGCGCGTTCGTGACGGTCAACGAGAACGCGCTCGAAGAGGCCGCGAAGGCCGACCGACGGCGAGCGTCAGGTGACCGGGCGGCGTTGCTCGGGCTGCCGCTGGGCGTCAAGGACCTCGCCGCCACGGCGGGGATCCGCACGACGTTCGGGTCGGCGGCGCTGAAGGACTTCGTGCCGCTCGAAGACTCCTGGACGGTCCGGCTGCTGCGGCAGGCGGGCGCGGTGGTGCTGGGCAAGACGAACACGTCGGAGTTCGGCGCCACCTGCTACACCGAGAACGACGTGACCGAGAAGCCGGCCGTGACGCCTTACGCCCCGACGCGCTACTCGAGCGGGTCCAGCGGGGGAGCGGCCACGGCGGTCGCGGCGGGGCTGTCGCCGGTCGCGCACGCCAGCGACGGGGCGGGGTCGATCCGCACGCCCGCGGCGACCTGTCACCTCGTGGGGATGAAGCCGAGCCGCGGGCTGGTCAGCCCGGCGCCCGCCACGTCGTTCCTGTCGGCGAGCATCGAGGGCCCGATCGCGCGAACCGTGGCGGACGCGGCACTTCTGCTCGACGTCATGGCGTCACCGGCGCCCGGCGACCTGTACGGCTGGCACCCCGCCAGACCCCTCCACGGCACGCTCGACCGGAAGCTCACCATCGCGCTCTGGACCGACACCGGGCTCGACCAGGCCGTCGACCCCGAGGCGGAACTGGCCGTGCGGCGCACCGCGGACGTCCTCGCCGAACTGGGCCACGAGGTGCGGGAGATCCCGCTGCCCGCCCGCTACGACGAGTCCGTGAGCCGCGCGATCCTGACCTGGTTCGCCTACCAGGTGGGCGCCGTGGCGCGGATGACGGTGCCAGCAGGAAGTACCCATCTGCTGCGGCCGTACACCCGGCACCTGCTCGACATCAACGACACGTTGTCCGCCAACGACATCGTGTCCTCCCAAGCCGTCCTCGCCCGCTACGCCAGCACGTTCCTGAGCAAGGTCCACGACTACGACGTGGTGCTCACCCCGACGACGAACGGTGCCCCGGTCCCGATCGGCCACTTCGTCGGCGACGAAGCCGACCTGATGCTCAAATGGTCGTGCCACACGCCGTGGGCCAATCTCGCCGGAGTCCCCGCGATCTCGCTTCCGTCGCATGTGGACGACGACGGACTGCCGCACGGTGTGCACCTCGTGGGCCGCCACCGCCACGACGCCGAACTGCTCGCCCTCGCCGCACAACTGGAGAGCGCACAACTCTGGAAAGAGCTCCACCCGCCGAGCTGGCACGAGTGAGGGACGCGCCGACGCTGGAGAAGAGCGTCACCCTGCCGGACGGGCGGGCGATCCGCGCGGTGACCGCGGGCGACGGACCGGGGCCGCTGGTCGTCTTCGAGGCCGGGATGAGCGCGCCCGGCTCGTCCTGGATCCACACCCAGCGCGAGGTCGGCGCCCGCTGCCGAACGCTGTCCTACGACCGCGCGGGCTACGGCGGCAGCGACGTCGACCCGCACGACCGCACGCTCGACCGGATCACCGACGACCTGACCGCGCTGCTCGACGCGCTCGGCGAGACCGGCCCGGTCGTGCTCGTCGGGCACAGCTGGGGCGGGCCGGTCATCCGCGTCTTCGCCGACCGGCACCCGCACCGCGTGGCGGGCATGGTGTTCGTGGACGCGTCCCTCGCCGAGATCATGTCGACGCGCAACGCGAAGGTCGCCGCGAGGTTCTTCACCCTGATGGCGCTCGTCGCGCGCCTGGGCGGCAAGGGGCTGATCAAGCGGCAGACGTTCCGCAACGGCCTCTCACCGGAGATCTCCGCAGCAGACGTGGAGGTCATGACGCGCGACTTCGCCACCGCACGTGCCATGAAGGCCGCCAGCCGCGAAGCGCTGCAGATCGAGGCGTCCCTGCCGCTGCTGCGCCGGGTGCAGGAGAAGGGAACACCGGACGTTCCGGTGGTCTACCTGCAGGCGGGCCTCGTCGAACGCGGCATGAGTGAGTGGCGCCCGCTGTTCAACCGGTACGCGGCGGCCCTGGCGGACGCGGCACCGCGGGGCGAGCTGGTCGTCGTCGAGGACGCGGGGCACCTCATCCCGCAGGAGTCACCAGAGGTGGTGCGGGACACCGTCTTCCGGGTCATCGAGCTAGTGGCGTGACACAGGACGTTGGCGGCGCATCCGCGCTCAGCAGGATCCGTCGCGGCACCGCCCCCACGTCCCCGTACAACCAGTACGAGAACGTGGGGGCGGCACCACGACACACCCGTCTGACCGCGAATACACCGGCAACGTCCTGAGCCACACCACTAGTTTGAGCGCGTGGACTTCGACGAGTACCGGAAGTACGACGCCACCGGGCTTGCCCGGCTCGTCGCGGACAAGCAGGTGTCCGCGGCCGAACTGCTCGCCGTGGCACGGCAACGCGCCGCCGAGGTGAACCCGCGCCTGAACGCGATCGTGCGCGACGTCCCGGCCGAGCCGGGCGACGACCTCACGGGTCCGTTCGCCGGCGTGCCGTTCCTGATCAAGGACCTCGGCCAGGACTACGCGGGACTGCCGACCTCGAACGGCTCGCGGTCGCTCAAGGGGTACAACGCGACCGCGCACTCGACCGTCGTGCAGCGCTGGATCGACGCCGGCCTGGTGATCTTCGGCAAGACCAACCTGCCGGAGTTCGGCGCGAAGGCGATCAGCGAGCCCGTCACCTGGGGTCCCGCGCGCAACCCGTGGGACCTGACGCGCACACCCGGTGGCTCGTCGGGCGGGTCGGCCGCCGCGGTCGCCGCCGGGATCGTGCCGTGCGCGGGTGCCAACGACGGTGGCGGCTCGACCCGGATCCCGGCCGCGTGCTGCGGGCTCGTCGGGCTGAAGCCGGGCCGCGGGCTCACGCCGTTCGGCCCCGACGCCGCCGAGACGATGCACGGCGCGGCGGTGCAAGGGGTCGTCTCGCGCACGGTCCGCGACACGGCCGCGATGCTCGACGTCATCTGCGGCGGTGAGCCCGCCGGGCCGTTCTCACCCGCGCTGCCCTCGGAGCCGTTCGCGTCCTTCGTCGGGCAGGACCCGGGCAGGCTGCGGATCGGCGTGCGCGTGCCGTCGGCGATCAACCCGGACCCGCACCCCGAGGCGGTCGCGGCCGTCGCGTCGGCCGTCCGCGTGCTGACCGGCCTCGGCCACCACGTCGAGGAACTGCCGCAGGCGCCGTTCGACGACGCGGCCCTCGCCAAGGACTTCCTGCTGACGTGGTTCGTGAACCTCGCCTGGCGGGTCGCCGAGGCCAAGCGCCTCACCGGGGCGCCGGACATCGCGTTCGAACGCGACACGCTGCTCATGGCCGCCCTCGGACGGGCCACGAGCAGCGTCGACTACGTGGACGCGGTGCAGCGGCGCCACGAGCACACCAGCCGCCTGACCACGTACTTCGAGTCGTACGACCTGCTGCTCACACCGACGCTCGCGACCCCGCCGCCCGAGGTCGGCCAGTTCGAGCTGCCGGTGTCGCTGCAACGGGCCACCGACGCGTTGCTCAAGACCGGCACGGCCCGGTTCCTCAAGCACACGAAGATCGTCGACGACATGATCAGGGACAACCTGGGCTGGGTGCCGTACACGCAGCTCGCGAACCTCACCGGACGGCCCGCGCTGTCGTTGCCGCTGCACTGGACGGCGGACGGGCTCCCGCTCGGCGTGCAGTTCGTGGCGCCGCTGGCCGGCGAGGCGGTGCTGATCAAGCTCGCGGCGCAGCTGGAGGAAGCCGCGCCGTGGGCCGACCGGTTCCCGGTCATGAGCTGAGGAAGCGCAGCAGCTCCGCGGTGACGAACTCCGGGTTCTCCTCGACGAGCCAATGGCCCGCCTTCGGGACGTCGAGCGCGCGCACGATGTTCGTCATCCGCGGGGCCGCCGTGCCCTTGATCGCCTCGGCCTGCCCCTCCGCGGCCATGACCAGCGTGGGCGCCCGCACGGGCTTCGCGGCCTCGGTGTCGCGGACGTCCTGGTCGAGGGCGCGGTACAGGTCGAAGCCGTTCTTCAGCGTCTTGTCGTAGGTGCGCGCGTACTCGGTGATCTCGTCGTCGGTGAACGGGGACTTCGTCGACGTGCCGCCGAAAGCGCTGCCCTGGTAGGAGACCTGCGGGTAGAAGAGCTCCAAGTAGTCGCGGACGTCGTTCCGCACGACCGCCTCGGGAACCCGGGGCTGCGAGTGGAACGCGATGTGCCAGCTGAGCGCGCGGTAGGTGCGGGCGTCGATGGCGGGGCCGGGCAGCGGCAGGTCGAGGTAACCCAGCCGGGCCGTGTCCTGCGGGAACTGGCTGGCGTACTGGAACGCGACGGCGGCGCCCAGGTCGTGGCCGACGATCGAGGCGTTCTGGAGGCCGAGTCTGCCGGTCAGCGCGTGGACGTACCGGGCGAGCGTGGCCTTGTCGTACCCGGTCGGCGTACCGGTGCTGTCCCCGAGGCCGGGCAGGTCGAGCGCGTAGACGGTGTGGCGTTCGGCGAGCTCGGGCATGATCGGCCACCAGCCGTACCAGGTCTGCGGCCAGCCGTGCAGGAGCACGACAGGGCTGCCGGTGCCGCCCTTCACGTAGTGCATCCGCACGCCGTCGACGTCCGCGAACTCGTGGCTGAAGGTCTTCTGGAACACCGGGTCGTTCCGGGTGAGCGCGGTGTGCGGTTCGGGCTCGGGCGGAGCGGAACAGGCCGTGATCAGGAGCAGCAGGGCGAGCACGAGACGTTTCATGGTCACGAGCTTGAGGCGCGGTTGCTGCTCCTGGCACGAAAACTTGCCGATGTGGCAAGCTCGGGTTCATGAACCGCGACACCGACGAGGTCCTCGACGGGGTGGGAGCGCGGCTGCGGACGTTGCGGCGGCACCGCGGCATCACCCTCGCCGACCTCGCGACGACCACCGGCATCTCCGAGAGCACGCTGTCGCGGCTGGAGAGCGGGCAGCGCCGGGCGACGCTGGAACTGCTGCTGCCGTTGTCGCGCGTCTACGACGTGCCGCTGGACGACCTCGTCGGCGCCCCGCGGACCGGTGACCCGCGCATCCACCTCAAGCCGATCCACAGGTACGGCATGACGTTCGTGCCGTTGTCCCGGCGGCCGGGTGGCGTGCAGTCGTTCAAGATGCTGATCCCGGCCGTGTCGCCGCCGCTGGAACCCGCTTTGAAGACGCACGACGGGTTCGAGTGGCTCTACGTCCTCAACGGACGGTTGCGGCTGGTGCTCGACGACCTCGACCTGACGTTGCCGCCGGGTGAGGCCGCCGAGTTCGACACCGCGAAGCCGCACTGGCTGGGCAGCGCGGACGGCGGCGCGGTCGAACTGCTGATCCTGTTCGACCCGCAGGGCGTGCGCACGCACGTCCACGCGGACAGGATCACGTCCGGTTGAACCGCGCGATCGCGACCAGGCCGATCAGCGTCACGACGGCGTTGAACACCCCGAACCCGACGGCCGTGGCCGCCGCGCCGGCGACGCCGATGAAGATCCCGGCGACGATCGCCGACGTGCCCATCGCGAGGTAGCCGACGAAGAAGATCGCGGTGAAGAGCCCGGCGCGTTCGTGCGGCGCGACCTCGGGCACGAGCCCGCGCGTGGCGCCGGCGAACGAGGCGCCGATACCCGCGCCGCCCACGACCGCGGCCGCCCACAGCAGCGGCAGCGAGGTGGCGCCGATGCTGCCGACGAACAGGACCGCGCCGGCGACCATCGCGCTCGTCCCGGCGAACCGGAGCCGGGGAGCCTTGACGCCGCTCGAGAACGCGGAGGCCGCGGTGCCCGCCCCGAGCGCGACGAACGCCAGCAGTGACCCGACGATCGGGCTCCGCACGCCGAACACGGCGACCAGCAGCGCGGGCACGAGTCCCATGAACAACGTCATCGTCGTGAACCCGCCGACGATGCCGGGCACCGTCGTCCAGTAGAGCCTGCGCACCTGGCGCGGCAACGAGATGCGCGGGTTCAGCGCCTTCACCGCTCCGGGCTTGCGGGTCGCCGTCTCCGGCGTGAACACCGCGAAGACCGTCCCGGCCGCCATGACGACGGCGAGCGCGAACCACACCTCGAACGCGGCGTTCGCCGCGAACTCGGCCAGCAGCCCGGCGAACAACGCGCCGATCGCGAGCCCGCCGAGCGGCGCCATGCTGGTCATCTGCGCGCCGAGCTTCTTGAACCGCTCGGGCGCCAGTTCGACCACGGCCGCGCTCAGCGCACTCGACGCGGCCCCGGTGGCGACACCCTGCACGATCCGCGCCGCGATGATCCAGCCGACGTCCGGTGCCGCGAGGAAGATCAGCATCGCGACGAGGTCGAGCCCCAGTGCCGCGATCATGAGCGGCCGCCGTCCCACGTGGTCGGACAACGACCCGAACACGAGGATCGAGACGAGCAGCGCGAACGCGTAGATGCCGAACGCGAGCGTCAGCACCCACGGCGCGAACCCCCACTGGTGCTGGTAGATCGGCAGCAACGGCGTCGGCGCGCCGGCCGCCACGAGGATCGCGACCATCGCGGCCGAGATGCCCGCGAAGCCGACGCCGCGTGACACATACGGCCGGCGCACGGCCGTGTCGGTGCGATCGAGCAGTGCGGTCATCGCACGTCCTTCAAGTCCGGGGTAGTGGGTCGCGACGACCGTAAGCGGGTTCGCTTGCTTTTTGCAAGTGCGCTTTTCGTCACGCAGCTGGATGCGCTCAGGCAAGCTTGCTACTGTCAGTGGTGTGAAGCGACGCGATTTCGGCCAGTACTGCGGCCTCGCCCGGGCCCTGGAGCTCGTCGGCGAGCGCTGGGCGTTGCTGATCGTCCGGAACCTGATCGTGCGCCCGCGGCGGTACACCGAACTGCAGACCGGACTGGCGGGAATCCCGACGAACGTGCTGGCCACGCGCCTGAAGGAGCTCGAGCAGTCGGGCATCGTGGAGCGCCAGGTGGCCCCCGCGCCCGGCCGTGGCGTCGTCTACGCGCTGACCCCGGTCGGCCAGTCCCTGGAGCCGGTGCTGCTGGCGCTGGCCCGCTGGGGCGCGCCGCAACTGGGCGAGCCGCAGCGGGGCGACGTCGTCACGCCGGAGGGTCTCGTGCTCAACCTGCGCGCCGTCTTCCAGGCCGAACAGGCGGCCGGCCTGACCGCTTCGTGGGAGATCCACGTGCGCGACGTGGTCGTGCACGCCGTCATCACCGACGGCTCCCTGGTCACCGGCCTGGGTCCCGCCCCGGTGGAGCCGGACCTGACGATCATCACCACGTTCACCGACGACGAGCTGGCGTCCTACCGCGCGATCATCACGCAGGCGAGGGACGGCGCGCTGGAGCTGAGGGGCCGCCGCGAGCTGCTCGCCACGTTCCTGCGCGTGTTCACCGTGCCGAAGAAGGCCTGAGCGCCACCGAGCCGGCCAGGATGAGGCCGGCCGCCACCAGCAGTGCGTGGGGTGTGAGCAGGCCGGCGATCACCAGGGCCGCGGCCAGGACGTGGAAGGGCCAGGTCCGCGTGCGGCGGGTCGTCGTGGGTGGCACGGGGCGCCTCCTGGGGGTCGAGGGCGTCTCATGCTCCAGGATGCGCCGGATTTGTCCGGTTCGGCGATCGGGGGCAGCCCCCAACCTGCCGGTGCCGTGCAGGGGTGACGGACACCCGGCGTGGGTGTTGGCCCTCGTGCGGCACGCGCGACGGCGCCGGCCTGCTGTCCTGCGACCTCGCGCCGGCGGCTGTCGCCCACCGCGGTCCCGCTGCTCACATGGTCACGACGACCTTGCCGAGCGGGTGCCGGCGGGCGTAGTGGATCGCCGCTTCGACACCGTCGTCGAGTGAGTAGCGGCGGGCGATCGGCGTGGAGAGCTGGCCCGCGATCGCGGCCTCGGCGACGGCCTGGGCCCCGTGCGCCCCGTTGCCCGGGTTCATCACGAAGCCCAGCTCCACGTCGTCGCGTCCCAGCTGCTCCAGCCGCGGTTCCGGGAAGATGATGGAGATCAGCCTGCCGCCGGGACGCAGGCTGCGTGCCGCCGCGGGCAGGCCGTCGGGGAAGAGCGCCAGGTTGAGGACGACGTCGACACCCGCGGGGTAGTCGTCGTAGCCGACCGTGCGGTGCGCGCCGAGGCCGCGCAGCAGCTCGGCCGCCTCCTCGGTGCGGGCGGTCGCCGTGATCTCGGCGCCGGCGGCGTTCAGGACCGGGACCAGCGTGAGGCCGACCGGCCCGGTCGCGCCGATGACGAGGACCGACTCGCCGGGCTGGATCTTCGCGGCGTCCACGACCGCCAGCGTGGTGCCGCCCGCGATCACCAGCGACGCGGCCCGCTCCGCGTCGAGGGCGGCGGGGCGGTGGTGCAGCGCCGGCGTGTCCGCCTCGAAGACCGCGTAGTCGGCGAGCGCACCGGTGCTCAGGGACGGTCGCACGGGGTCGGCGGCGGCGCGCAGCTGGCGGGGGAGGGCCTGGCCGAAGATCTCGTCACCGGCGCGGAAGCGGGTGACGCCCGGTCCGGCCTCGGTGACGGTGCCCGCGAACTCGTTGCCGAGCGTGTAGGGGAACCGCAGGTCGACCAGGTCGCGGTAGCCACCGGTGGTGACGCGCAGGTCGGTGGGGTTGATCGTCGAGGCGGCGATCTTCACCAGGACCTGGCCGGGGCCGGGACGGGGAACGGGCAGTTCGGCGATCGTGAGTTGTTCGGGATCGCCGTAGCCGGTCGCGACGAGCGCCCGCATGGTGTCGGTTGTCATGAATTCACCGTATGGATCAGCTGATGAGCAGTCGATGCCTGAAAAACTCATCTTCTTGCTCGTTTGCGTCATCTAGCATGGCCGCATGGACCTCGTCGCGGACGTGCTCGAGATCTCCGGCGTGCGGGGCACGATCGGCGCCCGCATGGAGGCGAGCGGGACCTGGTCGGTCCCGGTGGCGGACTGCACCACGGCGGTCCTGCACGTGGTCACCGCCGGCAGCGCCTGGCTCGGTCTCGGGGACTCGTGGCTCGAGCTGGCGGCGGGAGACGTGGTCCTCATGCCGGCGGGGCCGCCGCACGTGCTCGGCAGCGCGCCGGGGGCGGGTGGCCCGGCGGTCGATCCGGCGGTGGTGGCCCAGGCGTTCGAGGCGGGCGAGGTGATCCGCTTCGGGGAGCAGCCCGCCCGCACCCGCGTCCTGACCATCAGGTACGACTGCGACCACACCGTGCACACCCAGATCCTCGGCACGCTGCCGGAGGTGGTGCACATCCGCGGGGACCAGGGCGAGGCCGGTTTCGACGACACCGTCCGGATGCTCGGGCGAGAACTGAGCCACCCGCGGCTGGCGGGAAGGGCGGTGCTGAACAGCCTGGTCGACGTCCTGCTCGTCCAGCTCGTGCGGGCCTGGCTGCCCACGCGGGCAGGACATCGGGGCACCTGGCTCGGAGTGCTCGGAGACCCGCTCGTGCACAGCGCGATGGAACACCTGCACGCCGAGCCCGCACGGCAATGGACCACGGCGACGCTGGCCTCCGCTCTCGACGTGTCCCGGGCGACGCTGTCCCGCCGGTTCGCGGCGGCCACCGGGCAGAGCCCCGCCGCCTACCTGACGCAGTGGCGCATGGACCTGGCCGCGGTGCGCCTGAGCAAGACGTGGGACCCGGTCGAGGCCGTGGCCGTGGCGGTCGGTTACCAGTCGGTCCCCGCCTTCAGCAGGGCCTTCGCCCGTTCTCACGGCGCGACGCCCGGCCGGTATCGCGCCGCGCGGCGCGACGACGGCCGCCGGTCGGTCTCGATTCCCTGACGCGCCCTTCCGCGACCCCACCCGGGCCGAGACCCACCTCACTCACCCCGCCGTGACCATCCCCACCCCGGCACCCGTCCCCACCCCGCCGACCGGCACACCCGCCCGCTCGCCGCCAACATGGGTGTTGCCACGGATGGACAGGTGGCGCCCTCGCCCGTCAGCCTCGCAGGCGTGGCGGGAAGTGATCACGGAGAGGCGGCGCGCGTGTCGTTGTTCGGGCGGATCTTCCTGCTGAACGCCCTGGTCCTCGTGGTGGCGGCCGCGCTGCTCGTGTTCGGGCCTGCGACGGTGTCGACGCCCGCGCTGTCGCGCGAGGTGCTGGTGCTCGCGTCGGGGCTGGTGGTGATGCTGATCGCGAACGCCGTGCTGATCCGGGTGGGGCTGGCGCCGCTCGGGCGGCTGACGCGCGCGATGACCACGATCGACCTGCTCAAGCCGGGGCCGCGGTTGCAGGCGACGGGACACGGGGAGATCGCGGAGCTGATCACGACGTTCAACAGCATGATCGACCGGCTGGAGGCCGAGCGGGGGTACAGCTCGGCCATCGCGCTGTCGGCGCAGGAGTCGGAGCGGCGCAGGGTGGCGCAGGAACTGCACGACGAGGTGGGGCAGTCGCTGACGGCGGTGCTGCTGAGCCTCAAGCGGGTCGCGGACCAGTCGCCGCAGGAGACGCGCGAGGAACTGCTGCAGGTGCAGGAGACCACGCGCAGCACCCTCGACGAGATCCGCCGCATCGCGCGCAGACTGCGACCCGGCGTGCTGGAGGAACTGGGGCTGGTCAGCGCGCTCAAGGCCCTCACGAACGAGATCTCCGAACCGACCGGGCTCGCGATCCGGCGGCGGTTCGACAAGAACCTCCCCCCGCTCGACGCCGAGACCGAGCTGGTCGTCTACCGCGTCGCGCAGGAGGGGCTCACCAACACCATCCGCCACTCCGGGGCCGACGAGGCCGAGCTGAGCCTGAAGGCACGACCGTCCCAGGTGGAGCTCACGATCCGGGACAACGGCCGGGGGATCGGCACCAGCCAGGAGGGCGCGGGCATCCGGGGCATGCGGGAACGCGCCCTGCTCGTGGGCGCCGACCTGGAAGTCGGCGCGGCGCCCGGCAGGGGCACCGAGGTCCGGCTCACCGTCAAGGCGAAGGGGGCGGGCGAATGACCGTGCGCATCCTGCTCGCGGACGACCACGCGCTCGTCCGCCGCGGTGTCCGGATGATCCTCGACAACGAGCCCGACCTCGAGGTCGTCGGCGAGGCGGGCGACGGCGCCGAGGCGATCAGCAAGGCGCGCGAGGACCAGCCGGACCTCGCGATCCTCGACATCGCCATGCCGCGCCTCACCGGACTCCAGGCGGCGCGCGAGCTGTCGCGGCTCCAGCCCGACCTGAGGATCCTCATCCTCACCATGTACGACAACGAGCAGTACTTCTTCGAGGCCCTGAAGGCGGGTGCCTCGGGGTACGTGCTCAAGTCCGTCGCCGACCGCGACCTGGTCGAGGCGTGCCGGTCCGCCATGCGCGGCGAGCCGTTCCTCTACCCCGGCGCGGTGAACTCGCTGATCCGCAACTACCTCGACCGCGCCAGGGAGGGGAGCGGCTTCCCGGCCAAGGCGATCACCGACCGCGAGGAGGAGATCCTCAAGCTGGTCGCGGAGGGCCACTCCTCCAAGGAGATCGCGGACATGCTCGTGATCAGCGTCAAGACCGTCGAGCGGCACCGGGCCAACCTGCTGCAGAAACTCGGGCTCAAGGACCGCCTCGAACTCACCCGGTACGCGATCCGCGCCGGGCTCATCGAACCCTAGGAAACTCGAGTGAACGTCGAAGTGACGCCCCTGCCCGGCATAGGGGTCAGGCAGGACTTCTCCATCCGCTCCGGCCGCCGGATCGGCGTGATCTCCTACCGCGACGGCAAGTTCGAGCTCATCCTGTCCAAACAGGACGATCCCGACGCCACCGCCGCGTCGATCCCGCTCGCGCCGGAGGAGGCGGGCACGCTCGCCGGGCTGCTCGGGGCGCCGCAGCTCGTGTCCCATCTCGACAAGCAGCACCGCGACATCGCCGGCATCAGCACCCGCCAGCTGCCGGTCACGGCGTTCGCCGGCCGCACGCTCGGCGACACCGCGCTGCGCACGCGCACCGGTGCGTCCGTGGTGGCCGTGGTGCGGGCGGGCAACGCGCACCCGTCCCCCGGCCCCGACTTCCTCTTCGAGAACGGCGATCTCGCGGTCGTCGTCGGCACCGCGGACGGTCTCGACACCGCCGCGGACATCCTGACGGGCGGCTGAACCTGTGCACGACACCACGATCGCGCTGATCCAACTGGGTGCGGTCTTCTTCGGACTGGGCCTGCTCGGCCGCCTCGCCTGGAGATTCGGCATCTCGCCGATCCCGCTCTACCTCGTCGGCGGACTCGCGTTCGGCTCCGGCGGCCTCGTCCCGCTGCACGGCATCGAGGAGTTCACCCACCTCGCCAGCGAGATCGGCGTGGTGCTGCTGCTCCTGCTGCTGGGCCTCGAGTACTCGGCGTCGGAACTCACGACCGGCCTCAAGAAGTCGTGGATGGCCGGTGTCCTCGACATCGTCCTCAACGCGGCACCCGGCGCGATCGTCGCGCTGCTGCTCGGCTGGGGACCGGTCGGGGCGCTCGCGATGGCGGGCGTCACGTACATCTCGTCGTCCGGCATCATCGCGAAGGTCCTCGGCGACCTCGGCCGGCTGGGCAACCGCGAGACACCGGTGATCCTCTCGGTGCTGGTGTTCGAGGACCTGGCGATGGCCGTCTATCTGCCGGTGCTCACCGCCGTGCTGGCGGGCGTGAGCTTCCTCGGCGGCCTCACCTCGGTCGGCATCTCGCTGCTCGCGATCACCGTCGTCCTGGTGGTGGCGCTCAAGTACGGCCGGGTCATCTCGGCCGTCGTCGACAGCCCCGACCACGAGGTGTTCCTGCTCAAGCTCCTCGGCTCCGCGCTGCTCGTCGCCGGCATCGCCTCCGAGCTGCAGGTGTCCGCCGCCGTCGGCGCGTTCCTCCTCGGCATCGCGATCTCGGGTTCCACCGCCGAGAACGCCACGCGCCTGCTGGAACCGCTGCGGGACCTGTTCGCCGCGATGTTCTTCGTGGTGTTCGGCCTCAACACCGACCCGCGCACGATCCCGCCGGTGCTCGGCATGGCGGTGCTGCTGGCCGTGATCACGACGCTGACGAAGGTCGCGACGGGCTGGTGGGCCGCACGACGGCAGGGCATCGGCCCGATGGGCCGGGCCCGCACCGGCGCCGCACTGGTCGCGAGAGGTGAGTTCTCGATCGTCATCGCCGGCCTGGCGGTGGCGTCCGGGCACGTGAGCGAGCAACTCGCCGCCCTCGCCACCGCGTACGTGCTGCTGATGGCGATCATCGGCCCGATCGCGGCCCGGTACGTGGAGCCGATCGGCGAGTTCTTCCTGCGGAGGAGGGCCGCGGCCCGGTGAGGTGGCCGGCGCTCCTGCTGGCCCTGCTGCTGGCGTTCGTCGGCACGAGCACGCGCGACACCGCGGCCGACCAGCCGGGATCGGGGCTCAACGCCCCGGTCTCGGCCGTCCACGTGCACGCGACCGGGTCACCCGACGCCTGCTGGGCGCTGCCCGGTGCCGTGACGGGCCCACGTCCACCGCAGGAACGGGCCGCGGTCGTCGCGGCCACCGCCGACAGCTTCGAGGCGACGACCTCGGGTCACCGGTCGAGCCGGGCACCGCCGCACGCGGCCGCTGCCGACTCCACCCACCCCTGACCCTCGAGGACCTTGCCATGTCTCATGTCGTTCTTCTGCTGCTCATCGCGTCCGTCGCCGTCGGAATCGGCGCCATGGCCGCGATGGTGCGCAAGAAGGAACCCTTCTACGGCGTGATCGGGATCGTGACGATCTGCGTCCCGAGTTCGCTGCTGGCGTTCCTCTACATCGCGGTCGCCTGACCGGGGGACCGGCCGAGCTGGGCGATGCCCGCGGCGATGCCCAGCTCGACCAGGTCCTGCGGCCGCAGCCGCAGCTGGTCCGCCGTCTGCCTGGCCTGCGCCGGTTCCCGCTTGAGGATCGCGGCCGCCAGCTCCGGTGAGATCACCGCGAGGTAGCTGTCCGGCGTCACCCACAGCCGGTCGGGCGCGGCGAACGCCAGCGCGCCACCCGAGCCGCCCTCCCCGATCAGCAACGTCGTCACCGGCACGCGCGCCGCGGCGATCGCGGTGAACAGCCCGGCGATCGCCGCACCCACCCCGGCCTCCTCGGCGGCCGCGTCGTTGGCCGCGCCCGGCGTGTCGACGAGCGTCAGCACCGGGACGCCGAGCCGGTCCGCCAGCGCGACCAGCCGTGCCGCGGTCCGGAACCCGGCGGGCCGCGTGGCCGTGCCGCACTGCGCGGCGTAGGCGATCGTCCGGCCGTCCCGGTGCCCGAACCCGCACAGTACACCGGAATCCACGCCACCGGCGCGGTCGCCGCTGATCGGCTCGTACCAGTCGAAGTAGGCGGCGAGGTAGTCCCGCGCACGCGGCCGGCTCGCCGCGCGGGCCCGCAGCACGGCGTCCCACCCGGTCTTCGGCACCGCCGTGGCACCGAGCGCGTCGGGCACGGGAGCCGGGCCGTGAGCGGGGGTGGTGAGCAGGCGCAGCCAGCGCTCCAGCCGAGCGCGCAGTTCGCCGGGCGTGACGAGCTGGTCGACCAGCCCGGCCTCGAACTGCTGCGCCACCGCGTACCCCGGCGGCCGCACCCGCGAGCCGGCGAACCCGACCTGGGCGCCGCGCAGCCCCAGCACGACGTCGGCACCCGCGCCCAGGGTCGCCCAGCCGCCGCCGGTGGTGGGGTCGCGCAGCACCGAGACGTGCGGCAGCCCGACCTCGCGGGTGAGCGTGAGCTGGCGGGCGATCCGGGGCAGCTGCATCAACGCGAGCGTGCCCTCCTGCATGCGGCTGCCGCCGGTCGCGACCAGCGACACGACCGGCACGCGCAGCTCGCGGGCGTGGGCGATGGCCTGCTCGATGCGGGCTCCGGTGCGGGTGCCGAGCGAGCCGCCCAGGAACCCGAACTCGAACGCGACGACCACCGCGGTGACGCCGCCGATGTCGGCGACGCCGCAGACGACGGACTCTCGCTCGCCGGTGGACGCGGTGGCGCGGGAGAGCTGGTCGCCGTAGCCGGGCCAGGCGAGCGGGCCGTCGGGGCCGGTGTGGCTGGGGCCGCCGGGCGGGCTGTCGGTGTCGGTGTGGTGCGGTTCGCCGGGCGGGCCGTCGGTGGCCGTGTGGCTGGGGCCGCCGGGAGGGCTGTTGGTGGCGGCGTTGTGGGGGTGGCCGAGTGGGTTGTTAGAGCCGACACGGCCAGGTCCGCCGAGCGGGTCGTCCCCACCAGCGGGCTGACCTGCGCCGCCGCCCTCCTCGCAGCCACCACGCTCCTCGCCGCCCCCAGGCCACCCCGGCAACCCGTCCGGCAGCTCCGTGAACGCCGACGCCACCCGCCCGATCACCTCACGGGCGGACTCACGTCCCGAGGGCACGCTTCATCACCTTGCCCATGTCGTTGCGCGGCAACGACTCCACGAACCGCACCACCCGCGGCCGCTTGTGCGGCGTGAGCAGGCGCGCCACGTGGTCGGCCAGCTCACCGGCGGCGGGCTCGGGGCCGGAGGGCACCACCCACGCGACGATGCGCTCGCCCAGGTCGTCGTCCGGCTCGCCGGTGACCGCCACCTCCTTTACCGAGGGGTGCTCCAGCAGGGTGTTCTCGATCTCACCGGCGCCGATCTTGTAGCCGCCGCTCTTGATGATGTCCGTGGCCTTGCGGCCGACGATGCGGAAGTAGCCGTCCTCGTCGCGCGTGCCCACGTCGCCGGTGCGGAACCAGCCGTCCGCGAACGCCTCCGCGGTGGCGTCGGGGCGGTTCAGGTACTCGGTGAACAGGTTCGGGCCGCGCACCTGGATCTCGCCGATCGCGCCGGCCTCGTCCAGCGTCGCGCCGGCGTCGTCGACGAGCCTCACCTCGACGCCCGGCAGCGGCACGCCGACGGCGCCCGGCCTGCGGTCGCCGTCCGCGCGGACGCTCGTGTTCATGAGCGTCTCGGTCATGCCGTACCGCTCGACCACGCGCTGCCCGGTCGCCGCCGCGATCCGCTCGTGGTCGCGCACCGGCAACGCCGCCGAGCCGGACACGAGCAGCCGCGCCTTGCCGAGCGCCGCCGCGAGCGCGGGCGCGGAGCCGACCTCCTCGGCGATGCGGTGGTACATCGTCGGGACGCCGAACATCATCGTGCCGTCGCCGTCCAGGGCCTCCACCACCTGCGCGGTCGAGAACCTGCCGAGGTGGTGCAACGTGCCGCCGCGCCGCAACGGGCCGAGCACGCCGAGGATGAGGCCGTGCACGTGGAACAGCGGCAGCGCGTGCACCAGCACGTCGTCAGAGGTCCACTCCCACGCCTCGGCCACCGCGTCCAAAGTGGACACGATCGACCGGCGCGGCAGCACGACGCCCTTGGGCGAGCCGGTGGTGCCCGAGGTGTAGACGATCAAAGCGGGTGCCTCGTCGCCGGGATCGGCGAACGCCGCGTCGGAGGTGCCGTCCGGCGTCACGTCGAGGCGGGGCACCGAGGCCAGTCCCGGCGGCAGTTCGACGCCGGGAGCCGCGAGCACCAGGGCGGGCGCGCTGTCCGCCACGATGTGCGCGAGCTCCCGTTCACCGACCTTCGGGTTGAGCGGCACGGCGGGCACCCCGGCGAGCAGGGCCGCGACCACCGCCACGCAGGTCTCGATGGTCGGGGTGGCCCAGACGGCGACGCGGGGGAGCCCGGACAGCCGCTGGGCCAGAGCTCCCGCGCACCCGGCGAGCTCGGCGTGGGTGAGGGCGCGGTCGCCGAAGCGGAGGGCGACGCGGTCCGACTGCAAGGCAAACATCAACTCACCAGATTCCCGGGACGACGAGGGCGAGCCACACCAGCGGCGGCGCCGCCGCGACCATGATCCCGCCGTAGACCATCAACTGCTTGAAGAACTTGTCGCGGTCGACGTCCTGCGCACCCGCCAGCACCAGGGCGCCGTTGGTGGAGAACGGACTCACGTCGACCACGGTCGCCGACACGGCCAGCGCCGCGATCAGCCCGACCGCGCTCACCTCGCCCTGCAGCAGGAACGGCACGGCCAGCGGGATCAGCGCGCCCATGATGCCGACCGACGAGGCGAACGCCGACACGATCGCGCCGATGTAGCAGATCAGCAGCGCGGCGAGCAGCGGAGCGCCGACACCCGCGACCGAGTCGCCCGCCCACTTGATCGTGCCCATGCTCTGCAGGACGGCGACGTAGGTCAGGATGCCGCAGATCAGCAGCACGGTCGGCCAGGTGATCTGGGTGATGGCCTGCTTGGAGGTCTCCGGCCACACGACGCTGAGCAGCACGGCCACGGTGATCGCGGCGAGGCCGACGTCGAGGTCGAACCCGAGGGCGGCGACCACGAGCGCCACGAGGCCGAGCAGGGTGGCGATGCGGGGCGCGGTCAGGGTGACGCGCTCCTCCGCGGGCTCGTCGTCTTCAGGGCCAGTACCGCCGCCACCGGTGCGGACCAGCGCCGGTGCGTCCAGCGGCTGCCGGGCGAGCTTCATGCCGCCGCACACCACGAACACCGCGACGGCGATCAGCAGGTTCACCACGAGGCTCGCCAGGAACAGCACGATCTCGTTGCCCGGCAGGCCCTCCTTGTCCACGATCTCGTTGACGATCGTGCCGTAGATGCTGATGGGGGAGAACCCGCCGGCCTGCGCGCCGTGCACGACCATCACGCCCATCAGGAGCGGGCTGATCCTGTACTTGGCCGCGAAGCCCATCGCGATCGGCGCCACGATCGCCACCGCCGCCGGGCTCACCGCGCCGATCGCCGTCAGCACGCCGGTGATCGCGAACATCACCCACGGCATCAGCGCGATCCGCCCGCCGACCAGCCGGATCGCCCGGTGCACCAGCCAGTCCGTGGTGCCGTTGGCGCGGGCGATGGCGAACAGGAACGTCACCCCGACCAGCACGACGAACAACGAGCCGGGGAAGCCTTTGAAGATGTCGTCGGTCTTCATGTCCGCGACCAGCGTGCCGACACCGAAGGCGGCGGCGAAGGCCAGCGCTCCCATGTTGATCGATCGCGTCGTGGCGATGACGAAGACCACGACCAGCACGAGTATCGAGATCAGTTCGGCGGACATGGGCAGGGCTCCCGTCGTTGGGTTGTCCCAGTGGCTGAGTGGATGAGCCACTTTCCGCCCGTTGTCCGGCGGCTGTCAAGAGGTGGCCTAGTGGCTCAGCCACTTGGACGGTTATCCTGACGAAATGTCCGAAGCGCTCCGGCCGATGGTGAAGTCCCGCCTGTACGAGCAGGTGCTCGAACGGCTGCGCGCGTACGTCACCGAGGCGGGGCTGAGCGCGGGCGACAGGCTGCCCGCCGAGCGCGACCTGGCGGCGAGCCTGGGCGTGAGCAGGGCGTCGGTCAAGCAGGCGATCGTGGTCCTGGAGGTCCAGGGCCTGGTCGAGGCCCGGCACGGCGGCGGCACGTACCTGGTGCGCGACACCCTCGACGTCGAGCCGGTCGAGCAGCTCGTCGAGCGCCGCAAGCGCCTGCCCGAGGTGCTGGAGGCCCGCGAGGCCCTGGAGACCAAGCTGGCCGAACTGGCAGCCGAACGCCGCACCGACGCCGAGCTCGAGACGATCCGCGAGGCGCTCGACTACATGCGCGACGAGATCGCAGGAGGGGAGAACGGCGTGGAGGGGGATCGCCGCTTCCACGCCGCCGTCACCGCCGCCGCCCACAGCTCGCTGCTGGCCGACTTCATGAAGACCATCGCCCGGCAGATCACCGAGAGCCGCACCGAGTCGCTGCGCCAGCCGGGGCGCCCGTCCCGGTCACTGGCGCAGCACACGGCGATCTACGAGGCCATCGCCGCGGGCGACCCGAAGAAGGCCGCCGCGGCGATGCGCAAGCACGTCCGGACCGTCGCGAAGGTCCGGCTGCTCACCTGGGTGCCCGAAGACTGATCACCGGCCTCCCCGAGCCCTGCACGGTCCGGGTCGAGCCGTCGGCTTCGTGCACGACCACGGTCCACTTCTTCTTGGAGAACGCGGGCGACTGCACGGTCAGCACGTCACCGGACTGCTTGATCCGGGTGCGCTTCCCCTTGTCCTCGTACAGGGTGAACTCGCCCTTGGCACCCGCCGTCACGTGCACGGTGAGCTCGTTGGCCGGGTTCTTCGCGTCGTTGGCGACGTTGTTCGTGCGCTCCACCAGGATCCCGCCCGAGCGCAGGAACACCGGCATGGTGTCCCAGCCCGCGCTGACCGTGGCCCAGGTGCCGCCCTGGTACACGCGGCCGGTGAAGTAGTCCGTCCACTGGCTGCCGGGCGGGAACCAGACCCGCGTCTCACCGACGTCACCGGGCGTGGTGATCGGCGCGACGAGCACGTCCTGCCCGAGCAGGAACTGGCTGTCCACAGTGGAGTACGCCTCGGGGCTGCCGGGGTGCTCGAGCCACGCCGGCCGCACCATCGGCACACCGGTGCGGTTCGCCTGCTCCGCCAGCGTGTACAGGTACGGCACGAGCCGTTCCCGCAGGTTCAGGAACTTCGTCGCCGACGCCTGCGCGGCCGGTCCGTACTGCCACGGCAACCGGTCGCCGTGGTTGCTGTGCAGTCGGGTGATCGGCTGGAACGCGCCGAGCTGCACCCACCGCGCGTACATGTCGTCCGGCATCTTGGTGGTGTAGCGGAGCTGGCCGTTGTCGAGGTACTGCTCCGACCCGCGCAGCCCGGTGGTGTCGTTGTGGCCGCCGATGTCGTGGCTGATGTTCGACATGCCCGTCGAGACGCCCTCGGCCGAGGTGTAGCCGATGGTGCCCTTCAGCACGCCCCACGTCGAGGACGTGTCCCCGGTGAAGTGCAGCGTCGTGCGCTTCTCCGCCCACGGCCCTGTCGGCAGCGGACCCGCGCCGCTGTAACCGCCCGCCTGCAACGACCCGAAGCCGCGCGAGAACGCGAACGAGCCCATCTTCGAGTACTGCTCGTTGATCCACGTGTCCGGCGTGACGCCGCGCAACGACGAACCCGAGCCGTCGCAGCACCAGTCGAGCCACCAGAAGTCGGTCGGCATCTTGCTGTGCAGCTCGACGTAGGCCCGCAGCTGGTCCGGGTCGCCCCAGTCGAACAGGTAGCAGTTCGCGCAGTTGCCCTTGGCCAGCTTGCCCTTCGCGGTGGCCTGCGCCCGCGCGAAGTCCGGGTCGTCGCCCTGGATGCTCGGGTGGATGTTGAGGGTGCTGTGCAGACCCTCGCCGTGCGCCCAGTCCAGGAACCCCTGCGGATCCGGGAACTTGGACGAGTCCATCCGCCAGCCGTTCCACAGGTTGTGGCCCTTGAAGTCGGTGTCGACCACCAGGACGTCCAGCGGCACGCCGTGCTGCCGGAACGCGGGCAGGATCCGGTCGCGGAAGTCCGCCGCGGTCCTGTCGATGTACTCGGAGTACCAGACGCCGTAGGCCCAGCGCGGCAACAGCTTCGGCCCGCCGGTCAGCGTCGCGAGGTCGCCCAGGGCGGTCTTGTAGTCCTGGCCGTAGCCGAACACGTAACCGTCCTGGTACGGCTGCGCGCCCCGGTCCGCGCGCGGGGTCCCGTTGCGCAGGGCGGACGACGTGTCGTCCAGCGCGTACCAGCCGTCGCGGTACATCAGGCCGGGGTACAGCTTCGGATCGCCGTTGGTGCCGGTGTACCCGTCGAGCGACCGCCGGTACCCGCCGAGCGCGATGTGCTGCGCCGAGTTGTTCACCCCGACGGTGTCGAGGTTGACGTGGCAGCCGCTGTCCGGGCACGTGACGTTCAGGTCGGAGGTGCCGGCGGGCAACGGGACCTGCGCGGTCGCCGTGGCCCACGTGGCCCAGTTCGCCGTGGTGGGCAACGTGATCGCCTGGCCGTTGAGGAACACGGTCCGCGGTTCGTGCTTGCCGTCGCCACCGACACCGTTGGCGTAGCGCAGGACCACGGGGTACGTGCCGGCGGCCGGGACGCTGCTCACGCGCTGGGTCAGCAGCGTGCCGCCCCGCAGTTCGGCGACGAACCCGGTGCCCGCGTGGCCGGCGTGCTCGTCGGCGATCTTGGCCGGGCCGCCGATCACCCCGTTCTCGGCCTCGCAGCTGGTGCCGAACCGGCAGTCGTCGACCGCTCTGGTCGTGGGATAGGCCTGTCCGGCCGCGAGCAGGGCGAGGCTGTCAACGTTGACGTTGCCCGAGTCGCCGGCGCCGCGCGTGAGGGAGACGCGGTGCTCACCGGCCGAGAGGTCGACCTCGGTGGCCACCTGCTGCCAGTCGTCCCAGTTCGCCGTCCTCGGCAGCGTGATCTGCCGCGGTGCCTGCCCGTCGACGCTGAGGCCGAGCGTGCGGTTCTCGTGCTTGCCGTCGCCGCCCTGCCCGTTCGCGTACCGCACGACGACCCGGTGCCTGCCCGCACTGGTCGCGCGCACGGTGGCCGTGACGCCGTTGTTGACGTAGGAGAACCCGGCGACGAAGCCCCAGCCGGTGTGGCCCGCGTGGTCCGCCGCGACGAGCATGCCCTCGCGGTGCTGGTCCTCGGCCTCGCACAGCTGTCCGGTCGCACAGACCACCCGCCGCCACGGGGACGCGGTCGTGCTCCCGGTCTTCAGCTCGATGTTGTCCGCGCGGAACGGCCCGGAACCGACGCGGTAGCGCAGGGTCATCGCCGAGGTGGTGATGACCAGCCAGCCGTTCTCGGTCCGGGTGCTGTAGGCCGTGCGGGGGAAGGTTCTGTTTACAACGTTGTAAGTCGCCTGGTTCTCGAAGACGCGGTCTCCGGCGAACTCGGACCGGATGAGGGTGGGGGAGAGGATCTGGAACCTGGCCTGTCCCGACGTGACCGTGCCGTTCGGCTGGGCGGTCGCGGGTGCGGGGAGGACCAGGCCCAGAAGGGCTAGCAGAGGGACGATCGTCGTGCGTTTCCGCATTCGTGCTCCTCGTCTGACGCCGTCGGCTTCCGAGGTGTTCAGGTAGCTGAACCTTCCTCACCTTGGCGTGCGCGTGTTGAGCGATCAAGAGGCCACTTGGCGCACCGTCTCAACTGGCGAACGGCTCAGCGGTTTGCCCGGTGATCATCCGGGCATTCAGGCCGTGACGACGGGAGAGCGGATGTACGCGGACGATCTGGTGAGGCCCTGGTGGGACGCGTTGGGCGTCGAAGACCCGCTCTTCGACGTCCACACGCACGTCGGCACGAACGACCCGAGCGGGTTCTCCGCCACCGTGCCGCAGCTGCGCGCCGCCCTGTCCACTCTGGACGCCCGCGCGGCGGTGTTCCCGCTGACCGAACCGGACGGGTACCGCGCCGCCAACGACGCCGTGCTCGCCGAGGCCGACGACGTGCTGGTCGCCTTCTGCCGCGTCACGCCGGACGATCCGGGGGAGGCGGCGCGCTGCGTGGAAGCCGGGGCGGCGGGGATCAAGCTCCACCCGGCGAGCGACGAGTTCGACCTCGGCGACGACCGGCTCGACGGCGTCCTCGGGCTCGCCCACGAACTCCGCCTGCCGGTGGTGCTCCACGCGGGACCGGAGGTGAACCCTTACGGCGACACCCTGCTCGCGGTCCTCGAACGGTTCCCCGGTGCGCGGATCGTCCTGGCGCACGCCGGACTGACCGACCTCGCGTGGCTGTCCGGCCACCCCAGGCGGAACCTGTTCTTCGACACGTCGTGGTGGAGTCCCACCGACCTGGTCACGGCGCTCGGCACCATCCCGCCGGGCCAGGTGTTGTTCGGCAGCGACGTCCCGTACTCGACGCCGACGTGGGGCGCGCACGCGACGGCCCGCTGCGCGCAGTACGCCGGCCTCACCGCGCAGGAGGTCGCGAGTGTCCTAGGTGGACAGACGCGGAGGCTGATCGCCCGCGACGACCTCGCCGACCTCGGGCCCGCGCCGATGCGCGTCCCGAGGCTGGACCCGTTGCTGGAGAGGCTCTACGTCTACCTGGCCGCGGGCGTCGAGGCCACGAAGCGCGGCGAGTCCCCCGGCCAGACGCTGGACCTCGCCCGGCACTGCTGCCACGTCCCGTCCGGCCACCCGCACAAGGCGGTCTTCGACTCCGTGTGGGAGTTGCTCGACCGCTACGAGAAGCACGCCCCGCACATGAGCACCGGCAACCAGTACGCACCCGGCTGGGACCTGATCGCCACGGCCGCGATCGTCGCGCGCACCCCGGGACCGCCGCTGCCGTTCGCCTGATGACGCACGCCGTCGACCAGACCCGCCGTCAGGCACTGGTCCACGGTGGAAGTCCCGGCGTCGCCACCACCCTGACAGGGGCGCTCAGCACTCGGCCGCGGAGGTGAGGTTCACGGCGGGACCGCCACCGGTCAACCGGATCGTCGATCCCAGCACCGTTTCCAGCTGCTCCCACCGCGTCACCAGGTCCGAGAGCATCAGCATCATCACCTCCGGGAACGCGTGCAGGAAGTTCTGGTAGCGGTAGTGGTCGAGGTAGAACACCATCACGTCGTCCGTCACCGCCGTCGCCGACGTGGTGCGGGCGTTGAAGAACATGTCGTAGTGCCCGAGCAGGCCGCCGCGGCCCAGGACCGAGCGGTCGTAGATGCCGCCGAAGTCGATCTCGACCCGGCCGCCGGCGACCAGGAACACGCCGTGCGCCTCGTCGTCCTCGCGGAAGAGCGCGTCTCCCGCGCTGTAGGGGATCTCGTCGAACATCGAGGCGAGCGTCTCGAGCTCGGAGTCCGCGAGCGCGGCGAAGAGGCGGACGCCGTGCGGGTCGACGCTGTCGCGCAGGCACGCCACCCGTTCGGAGAGCTCGGACGAGGTGAGGTGGTTCATCCGCATCCTGACGAACCGCAGCATCCTGTCGGTGTTGCGCGACTGCGCGCGGGACCTGCCGGCGCTCGGCGGGGTGTAGAGGTCGTGGTCGCCGCTGATCCGCGCCGCCTCGCGCAGACCGGACTCGTAGGCGCTGTGCACGCAGCCCCAGTGGTACGGGTTCGTGCCCTCGCCGGCGAAGAAGAGGCTGTCGCCCATCGGTTCGGCGAGTGTCGCGATGTCCTTGGCCGACGAGTCGACGCCGATGCAGGTGTAGGAGCCCAGCGCGTACGGGTCCGAGGACCATGCGGTGCGGGAGACGCTGCGGGGGGCGGGCGCGTTCTCGCCGAAGAGGTCTTGGACGACATCGGCCGCGTACGCCGAGACCACGTCCTCGGACCAGGTCTCCACCTCGCGGCCGAGGGAGGCGCCGAGCAGCATCACCAGGACCGGTTTGCCGTGCGACTTCCACATGCTGATGACGACGGTGGGGTAGCGGTCGGTGTCCCGGCACAGGTAGCCGAAGACGTACTGTTCCGTGGGCCAGAAAGGCGCGTCGTAGTGCAGCGCGATCTTGTTGAGCGTGCCGTAGCCGAGCCGGGCGATCGCCGACCGCTTAGCCTCGGGCAGGGGCGGCACGAACTCGACGGCCGACGCCTTCAGCACCCCCAACGGCAGCGTGACGAGCACCTTGTCGGCCTCGAAGACGCCCCGGTCCGTCGTCACGCGGCCGTGCTCGACGCGCGTGACCACGTGCCCCAGCCTGATGTCGAGACCCTCGGCCAAAGCGTCCACAACGGACCGGTACCCCTGGTGCAGCGTGCTGTCGCCGTAGCCGTAGACGAGGTAGCCCTCCTCCCAGTGCTTCAGCGAGAGCTTGTCCGGGTCCTCCGCCGCGTCCTCGCGCAGGATGACGTTCAGGTGGTACCGCACGGCCTGTTCGTCCTCTGAGGACATGTCGAGCCCAGCGAGGATCTGCCGCACCGCCTCACCCAGCGGTGTGTCCGGTTGGTCTTCCTTGCGCGCCAACGCCGCCCGGTGTTCCAGCTCGTGCAGCACCTCGTCGGCCAGCGCGAGCGTGCGGCTCTTGTAGCGGTGGTTCATCGCCCGCCGGTCGGCCCCGAAGAGGTCGAGGCTGTCGAACCCGCCGGTGTAGGCACTGTCCCCGCCCACGTAGCTGTACGGGATCCCCAGTTCCTCGACCAGGTCGGTGATCGGGTTGCCGTCCGTGCCGTGGATCCAGTGAGCGCCGAGGTCCACCCCGTGCTCGTCGGTCCAGATCCGGCCGCCGACCCGGTCGCGGGCCTCCAGGACCGTGACGGGATGACCCCGTTCGCGCAGCGCACGCGCCGCCGCGAGGCCGGACGTCCCCGCACCCACCACCACGACGCTCGCTCTCGCGTCCTCACCACCGGATACCTCTGGCATCGCTCGATTGTCGGGCGACCATGCGTGTCCGAACATTCCCGGATCGTGTGTTCGCGCTGGGCCGTCCGGGTCGTCCGCGACGGTTCCGAATCGCGGCTCCGAGACCGCGACCTGCGCTGCGCTCCCCGAGGGAACCGGGACTACCAGGTAGTGACTTGATCTACAACCGTCGGTATAACTTGTTCTCATGCGCCCACAGTGAGGAAGATCACATGACCCACACAACGACGTGTGACAACGGTTTCGAGGGTCCTTCACGACGTTCGTTCATGGCTGGAACAGGTTCTATTCTCGGGGCTGTGGCCCTCGGTGGCGTCGCTCCGGTGGCACGGGCGGCGACGTCGATCGCGGACGCGGCGGTCGTGCCCGCACTGGTGATCGGCACCGGGTACGGCGGTTCAGTGACGGCCCTGCGCCTCGCCCAGGCCGGTGTCGACGTCCACATGGTCGAGATGGGCATGGCGTGGGACACCCCCGGCGCGGACGGGAAGATCTTCGCCAACACCACCACGCCGGACCAGCGGTCCTTCTGGCTGCGGACCAGGACGAAGCAGCCGCTGAGCAACTTCCTCGGCTTCCCGATCGACAAGACGATCCCGAAGTACACCGGGATCCTCGACGCCGAGGAGTTCGCCGGCATCACCGTCTACCAGGGACGCGGTGTCGGCGGCGGGTCGCTCGTGAACGGCGGCATGGCCGTGACGCCGAAGCGGGAGAACTTCGCCGACGTCCTGCCCACGGTGAACCCGGACGAGATGTACAACACCTACTACCCGCGTGCCAACGCGGAGCTCGGGGTCGGCCTGATCCGGCCGGCGTGGTTCGACACCACGGACGCCTACCAGTACGCGCGGGTCGGCCGGAAGCACGCCCAGCGGTCGAACTTCCCGTACGTCTTCGTGCCCACCGTGTACGACTGGAACTACATGGAACAGGAGGCCGCCGGGACGGTGCCGAAGTCGGCGCTGGCGGGGGAGATCCTCTACGGCAACAACTACGGCAAGAAGTCCCTGCAGAAGAGTTACATCTCCAAGATCAGGGCGACCGGCCGCGTCACCATCTCGCCGCTGCACCGGGTCGTGTCGGTGGTGCCCGCGACGGGTGGCTACAAGGTCACCATCGAGCAGCTCAACACCACCGGTGACCCGATCGCCGTCAAGGAGGTGACCGCGGCGAAGGTGTTCTTCGCGGCGGGCAGCGTCGGCACCAGCAAGCTCCTGGTCAAGCTCAAGGCCACGGGCGCGCTGCCGAACCTGAACGGCGAGGTCGGCAAGGGCTGGGGCGACAACGGCAACGTGATGTGCGGCCGCGCCAACCACCTGTGGGACCCGACCGGCGCGCTGCAGTCGTCGATCCCGACCCTGGGCATCGACAACTGGGCTGCGGGCGGCGCCTTCGCCGAGGTGGCACCGCTCCCGACCGGCATCGAGACCTACGCGTCGTTCTACCTGTCGATCACGAGGACCCCCAACCGCGCCCAGTTCACCTGGAACGCCGCCGCGGGCAAGGTCGACCTGAACTGGCAGACCGCCTGGAAGAGCGTTTCGATCAACGCCGCGAAGACCATCTTCGACAAGATCAACTCAAAGGAGGGGACGATCTACCGGACCGACCTCTTCGGCGTCTACAAGATCTGGGGCGACCACCTGACGTACCACCCGCTCGGCGGCGCCGTGCTGAACAAGGCGACCGACAACTACGGCCGCCTGCAGGGCTATCCGGGCCTGTACGTCACGGACGGGTCGCTGATCCCCGGCTGCACCGTGGTCAACCCGTTCGTCACGATCACGGCGCTCGCCGAGAGGAACATCGAGAAGATCATCGCGACCGACTTCTGACCTGTCGCGTGTGGACTGTCAGAACTTCGGCAGCACGCACATCGCGTCGAGGCCGAACACCCTGTTCAACCGGCCGAAGACCAGCCAGGCCCCGATGCTCATCGTGAGTTCCACGATCTCCACCTGCGTGTAGTGCCGGGCCATCCGGGCCCAGAACTCCTCGTCGAGACCGTGGTGGTCCAGTGCGTACCGCTCGGCGTACTCCGCGGCCAGCCTCGCCCGGTCGTCGAAGGCGTCGGTGGTGCGCCACTGGGTCACCGCGTCGGCGAAGTCGTCCTCGACCTTGACGCCGTCGCGTTCGGTCCGCCAGTCGAGGCAGAACATGCACCCGTTGATCTGCGCGATCCGCAGCCGCGCCGCCTCGAACTCGCGCAGCCCCAGTGTCGTGTGCTGGTACACGGCGAGCGAGAGGTTGGCCGCGGCCATGCCGATGCCGGGCACCAGCTCGCCCCACACGTACCCGATGGGGTCCTTGCCCTCGGGGATGTCGATGTTCACGGCCTGCTCCTTCCGAGCTTGCCCGCGACGGGCCGCAGCGGGACGTCGAGCGCGTCGTACAGCCCGGGCTCCGCGGCGGCGAGCCAGTCGATGGCGTTGACGATCCGCCCGACCGCAGTGGCGTTCCCGCCGGCGGACCGGTTCTCGCCCTCGTCCACGGCCTCGACCGACACCTCGATCCTCGGCCGCCCCTCGATGATCACCTTGTGCGCCCCGTCCCCGGACGGCGGCACGGGCCAGTCCGTGGCGCACGAGGCGTGGATGCGCGTGACGTGTTCGATCACGATCAACGGCTCACCGCCGACGATGCCCTGCACCTCGAACCGGATGGCGCCCTGCGTGCCCTTCTCGAACTCGCCCATGGTCCGGGTGGTCACGGTCTCGTCGAGCGCACGCCGGTCGACGGTCTCCCGGATCTCGTCCAGCTCGACCCCGAGAGCCCTTGCCAGCAACCGGATCTGCCCGCCCCACACCATCGTCGGCACGGTGGGCATCAGCATGGGCGCCTGGTAGTCGAGCGGCTGCCCGAACCCGATCAGCCACCGCACGGCGTCGGGCTGGTCGTAGGTGGAGTAGTCGAAGATCTCCTGGCACCGCACCGCGTCGATCGTGCTGCCGAGCCCGCTGACCATCAACGGCAGCACGTCGTTGCCCCAGCCGGGATCGACCCCGGAGACGAACAGCGACCCGCCCCCGTCCGCGATCGCGGCTAGAACCGGTTCTCGCAACTCGGGCGGTGCGCTGCGATGGTCGTAGAGCGCGTACAGCGAGGGCGTCACGACGACGGCGCCCGCCCTGATCGCCTTGGTGATGTCGGCCAGCGCGTCGTCCGGCCTGATGTCGCCCGACGCCGCGTACACGACGGCCCGCGGGCTGGTGGCCAGCACGGCGTCGATGTCGGCGGTGGCCGCGACTCCCAGCTCGTGATCCAGTCCGGCGAGGTCGCCCGCGTCCCGGCCGACCTTGTCCGGGTTGTGGACGACGACGGCCGTCAGCTTGAGTGCCGGATGGGCCTCGACGGCGCGAATCGCGGCACGACCTACGTTCCCGGTGCCCCACACCACTGTGGCGATCATGCCGGTAGACTAACTAGAACACGTTTCAGTTTACAAGGGTCCATCGGGTGTAAAGCCGGACCTCGTCAGTCCGGCAGCAGCGGCACGGACACGCCGGGATCCCGTCCCAGCAGCACGGCCCTGGTGACCGACCGGGCCCCGAACCGCTCCCGCACCCCGTCCAGGGCGGCGTCCAGGGCCGCGGGCTTCTGCTCCTCGAACGGCAGCACCAGTTGCATGGGCGAGTCGTCCTGCAGGTTCGTGAACGACACCCCGAGCAGGGAGATCCCCCGCCCGCGCACGAGCGGCATCGCGGCACCCAGCAACTCCCGGGCCATGGCCAGCAGCACCGAGGTCTCCGTGGTGGGGCTGCGCAACGTGTGGGACCGGGTGGCGCGCGAGAAGTCGGCGAACCGCAGTCGCAACACCACCGTCCGGCAGGCGCGGTCGCCCGAACGCAACCGGCGGGAGACGCCGTCGACCAGTGAGGCCAGCACCGCGTCCAGGTCCGACCGCGACCGCTCCCGCCGCCCCAGGGCGCGCTGGGACCCGATCGACCGCCGCCGTCGCCCGGTCTGGACGGGGCGCGGATCCTCGTTGTGCGCCAACGCGAACAGGTGCCGTCCGGCCGCCCGTCCCAGCATCGACACCAGGGCGGCCTCGCCGAGCGCGGCCACCTCACCGACCGTCCGCAGCCCCAGTCCGTGCAGCTTGCCGGCCGTCACCTCGCCGACGCCCCACAGCCGTTCGACGGGCAGCGGGTGCAGGAACTCCAGTTCGCGGTCGGCCGGCACGACCAGCAACCCGTCCGGCTTGGCGACCCCGCTGGCCACCTTGGCGAGGAACTTGGTGCGCGCCACCCCGACCGTGATCGGCAGGCCGGCCCGCGACAGCACGTCCGCCCGCAGGCGTGCGGCGATCACCTCGGGTGGGCCCGCGATCCGGTGCAGGCCGCCCACGTCGAGGAACGCCTCGTCGATCGAGAGGCCCTCGACCAGCGGTGTCGTGTCGCGGAAGACCTCGAACACCGCCTTGCTCGCCGCCGAGTAGGCCGACATCCGCGGAGGTACGACGACGGCGTGCGGGCACAGGTGCCTGGCTCGCGCGCCGCCCATCGCGGTGCGCACGCCGTACGCCTTGGCCTCGTAGCTCGCGGCCAGGACGACCCCGCCGCCCACGATCACCGGACGGCCCCGCAGCCGGGGATCGTCCCGTTGCTCGACGGACGCGTAGAACGCGTCGAGGTCGGCGTGCAGGATCGGGGTGCTCACGAACACATGTTCGCATCCATCACCCGTTCAGAACAGTGCGGCGATCGGCCAGGCGCCGGGTGAGGTGTTCGACAAGACCGTCTTCGTGGTGCCGGTGTGCGGGTCGTGCACGGACTTGAAGGACGCGCCCGCGTCGTACCCGGCGAGGATCACGGTGTCGTCGGTCTCGTGCAGCCAGAAGCCGAGCCCGTACCGCATCGACTCCTCGGGGACGTCGTGGCGCGGCCTCGTGACGAACTCGGCGTCGTCGCCCGCGAAGAGCGTGCGCCAGAACTTCGACATGTCGCCCGCGGTGGTGTGGATGCCGCCGTCGCCGTTCGCCAGGACGGGCAGGTGGAAGACGTTGGTCCGGTCGAGGCCCTCCAGGTAGCCGACGGCCGCGTCGCCGGGCAGTTCGTCCGAGCGCAGGAAGTCGGTCCTCGTCATCGACGCCGGGGCGAGCACCCGGGAGCGGACCAGGTCGTGGTAGCTCTGCCCGCCGGCGCGTTCGGCGAGCAGCGCGAGGACCACGTAACCGCCGTTGCAGTAGCAGAACCGCTCGCCCGCCTTGAACTTCGCGGGATGTCCGTCGAGCAGCGGCAGGAACGCCTCCGTCGTGGTGAGCACGTGCACCGCGCCGGACACGTAGTCGTCCACCGCCCAGTCGCCCTCCTCGTCGAGGTAGTCGCCGATGCCGGACGTGTGCGTGAGCAGGTGCTCGACCGTCACGTCGTCGGCGATCAGCGGGAGGTCGTCCCCGAGCAGTGAGCGGGCGGTGGTGTCGAGCGCGAGCCCGCCCTCGCAGACCAGGGACAGCACGGCCAGTGCGGTGAACCCCTTGCCACCGCTGGCGATGCCGAACCGGGTGTCGACGGTGTTGGGCACGCCGTACGCGCGGTTCGCCAGGCCGTAGGCGGCGGCGAACTCGACCTCCCCGGCGCGGTCGACCTGGACCACGCCGGAGAAGCCGGTCTCGAGAGCGATCTTGTCCAGGTCTGCCAACGACATTGACGCAGGCTAGCCCCGCGCCACCGCGTCGCTGAAACGGATTTTCCGCTGCACGGCCAGCGGCACCAGCGCGACGACCGCCGCGAGGAGGAACCCGAGGTGGAACACGCCGGTCCCGGCCGATCCCGTGAGCAACGCCGCCGCGAGCTGGACCCCCACGGCCGCGCCGATCGCCCGCGCGATGCCGCACGCCGCCGTGGCGACGCCGGTGTCCTGCTCGCCGACGGACGCGATCGCGCCGGTGTAGAGGGCGGTGGACGCCGTGCCGACGCCGATGCCGAGCGCCACCAGCACACCCACGGCGATCTGCCACGGGGAGTGCCAGAAGGCCACGAACGAGGTGCCGGCGAACACGAGCACGAGACCCGCCACCGCGACCGCACGGGCCCCGGCGCGACGGACCAGCACTCCGGACGACGGCCCCACCACCAGGGCCACCAGCACGGCGGGGAAGAGGAGCAGGCTGATCTCGCTCGCCGAGGTGCCGGATCCGGCGAGCAGCTGGGGCACCAGGAAGTAGGTCGCCGAGTAACTCGCGCCGAGCGCCCCTGCCGTGACGCTCGCCGTCCACACCCCACGCGTGCGCAGGATGCCGAGGTCGACCAACGGGTGCGCGGCGCGCCGCTCGACCACGACCCATCCGGCACCGAGTGCGGCGGTGAACGCCAGGAGCACCAGTGCCGTGGGAGGTGCCTGCGGCGCGAGGTAAAGGGCCAGCATGAGCGTGGCCAGCGCCAACGCCAGCAGTGTCGCGCCCGGCCAGTCCAGCCGCGCCCGCCGCACGTTCTCCGGTCCGGGCAGCGCGAACGGCGCGACGAGCGCGACGGCGGCGACCACGAGCGCCGGGAGCAGGAACATCCACTGCCGCGACAGGGCGTCCGCAAGAGGTCCGGCGACGAGCACGCCCATGCCGGTGCCGACGGTGAACAGGCCGGTGAGCACCCCGACCGCGACCGGTGTGGAGTCGCGGAAGACCTGCCGCGCCACGACGAACGACACGGGCAGCACGCCGCCGCCGAGACCCTGCAGGAACTGCCCGAGCAGGATCACCGGGAACGTCGTCGCGAACGCCGACAGCACGGCGCCCGCGACGATGCACCAGGTCAGTGCGAGCAGGGTCCGGCGCCCGCCGCGGTCGTCGGCGATCTTCGCGACGACCGGCATGGTGATGGCCGACGTGATGATCAGCGTCGTCGACAGCAGGCCGGCCTGGGCGGGGTCGAGGCCGAGCTCGCGTTGCAGCAACGGCAACGCGGGGAACGGGATGCTCTCGAGCGCGCCGATCGTGACGGCCAGTGCCGCCAGGACGGCCGTCGAGCGGGTGGTGTTCAACGTGGTCACGGCTGGTCTCCCTCGTCCGGGGGCCAGTAAAGCTACAAGGTGTAGCTCAATTGCGGTAGAGGCTTCCGCGACGAGTTGTAGCGAAATGTCCAGGCAACCCGTCCGCCGGGCGTCGGCGTTCAGGAAGTGTCGGGTTCGTCCACCCCACTCGAGAGGACCGAGCGGTCTTGTCGCTCGCCACCATCCAGCGCCCCACCGGGGCACCCCTGCCGCCGGCGCGGGCCGCCGCACCCCGGCGGTGGCCGTTCGTGCTGGTGGCGGCGGTGCTCCTGGCCCAGATGGCGATCGCGATGACCACCACGGCCGTGCAGCAGACGCCGACCGTCGACGAGCCCGTGTACATCGGCGCCGCGGTCGTCCAGGCGCAGCAGCACAGCCTGCGCTACAACCCGGAACACCCGCCGCTCGGCAAACTCGCCATGGCGACCGGTCTCGCGTTCGCCGGCGTGCGGCTGGACCCGGACTTCCGGGGCGACCAGACCGAACTCGGCCGGCACGTGCTCTACGAGTCGGGCAACGACCCCGGCACGCTCCTGCTGGCCGCCAGACTGCCGATGATCGTGCTCACGCTCCTGTTCGGCGTGGTCGTCCTCCTGTTTGCCACCGACATCTCGAAGAGCCGGACCGGAGGCATCGCCGCCCTGGCGCTGTACGCGTTCTCGCCCGACGTCATCGCGCACGGCTCACTGGCCACATTGGACGTTCCGGCCGCCGGATTCCTGCTGACGGCGGCCTGGTTGCTGTGGCGGGCGCGCACCGGCCCCGCACCGCACCTGCCGCTGGCCGGACTGGCGCTCGGCGCGGCCCTCGCGACGAAGACGAACACCCTCGCGGCGGTTCCCGTCCTGCTGGCGCTCGTGTGGTGGCACTCGCGGTGGCGGGCCGCGCTCGGCGTGCTGCTGACCGCGATCGCCGTCGTCTGGATCTCGCACGCGGCCGTGGACCCGTCGGTGTCGTTCCCGCGGGCCTACCTCGACGGCATCCGGGCCCAGCTGGCGTTCGAGGACCGCGTCTGGGGCGGCTACCTCTTCGGCACGCACTACGAGGGCTCGCACTGGTACTACCTGCCGGCCGCCCTGCTGGTGAAGACACCGCTGGGCGCTTTGCTGCTCTGGGCCGCCGGAACCGCCGCCCTGGTCAAGCACCCGGCGGCCGCGTACGTCCTCGCCCCGGCCGCCGCGCTGCTGGCCGTGGCCATGACGGGAAACCGCGACCTCGGCGTCCGCTACGCGATCTTCGTGCCGATGTTCCTCGCCGTCGCCGCCGCGGTGGTCGCGCACCGCCGGTACGCGAAGGTCGCCGTCGCACTGGCCGCCGTCAGTTCACTGTGGACGTTCCCGTACTACCTGCCGTACTCCAACGAGGTGTTCGGCGGCCCGTCCAAGACGGCTCTGCACCTGCACGACTCGAACGTCGACTGGGGCCAGGACCTCGGCAGGCTCGCCGAACGGCTGAAGCGCTACCTGGGCGAGCGGAAGTGGCTCGTCTACAAGGGCGCCGGCGTGCCCGAGCACCACGGGATCCATGCCTCCGACCCGCGCGAGGCACCGCCGGACGAGGTCAAGGGGCTGCTGATCGTGTCCAACACGGCCATCGCCAAGGCCGACGCGGAGCTGCGGGCGTTGGTCGACACGAGCACACCGATCGACGTCGTCGGCCACTCCATCACGATCTTCCGCAGGTCGTAGGCCGGGTCCCAGGCAGAAAGAGCAGTACCCCTACGGATGCGGTCCCTGATTGTTCCGCACGTGCTCCACTCCGACAGTGATCGCAGCGAACGGCCGCCGTCCCTGCCCTGAGGTGGGCGTTCCTGAGATCCGGAGAGGAACCAACGTGACGAGAACACGGTCATGGGGCCTGGTGGCCCTGGTCGCGGCCTCGGTGCTGACGCCCGTCAGCGTCGCCAACGCCGCGCCGCCGAACGCCCCTGCGGCGAACTACCTGGGGGACACCGTCCCCGCGAACCTCGGTGACGCCTCGCCCTTCTTCGCGGGCGGGCAGAACGCCACCGTCAGCGAGTTCCCCGGCATCATCGCCGGCATCCGCGCCGGCGGCACCCGGCCGGAGGGCCAGACGTGCTCCGGCACGGTCGTGGCCCCGCGCAAGATCCTGATCGCGGCCCACTGCGCGGACGCCCAGGGCGAGAAGAGGTTCGTCTACGGCCTCGACGACCTGAAGGACTTCAACGGCGGCAACGGGACCGGGTTCGCCGTCAACGTCGTCAGCTACAAGAAGCACCCGAAGTACGTCAACTTCGACCAGGGCTACGACGTCGCCGTCGTGACCGTGGACCGCGACATCGCCCTGAAGGGCGGCGCCGCGTACCCGAAGTTCGCCACCTCAGCCGATGCCGGTGGTGCGGCGCCAGGCAGGACAGGTGTCGGGTTCGGCTACGGCAAGAAGGACTTCAACGACACGTCGGCGGATGTCACCCTCGACAAGGCGAGCCTGCCGATCGTCAACGGCGACAGCGTCTGCCAGGGCGTGGGCGCGGGTTTCAAGTCGGCGACCATGATCTGCGCGGGCTACTCCGACGGCCGGATCACCATCCTGCCCGGTGACAGCGGCGGCCCGCTGGTGGTCGACGGCAAGATCTACGGCGTCGCGTCGTGGAGCCGGTCCGACTTCAAGTGGTACTCGATCTACGGCCGCCTCGACAACGAGATGGGCGACTGGGTCAGGAACGAGGTCGGCGAGCAGCCCCCGGTCGGCGACTTCGGCCTGACCGTCGCGCCCGGCAGCGGTTCCGTGGCGGCGGGCAAGACGCTGTCCGCCGGCATCACCACGACCGCCGGTTCCGGTGGCGCGGAGAACGCCACGCTGTCGGCGAGCGGCCTGCCCAGCGGGGTGAAGGCGGTGTTCCAGCCGACGTCGGTCACCACCGGCAACTCGGCCAAGGTCACGTTCGAGGCCACCACCTCGGCACCGAACGGAACCTACGAGGTCACGATCACCGGCACGACCTCGAGCGGCAAGACCGCGTCCGGCAAGTACTCGCTGACCGTCACCGGTGGTGGCGACCCGCAGCCGGGCGACTTCACGCTGGGCGCGTCGCCGAGCAGTGTGAAGGCGGCCAAGGGCAAGTACGTCTCCACGACCGTGTCGAGCAACGGTGACGGCCAGACGATCACCCTGTCCGCGAGCGGTGTGCCGAACGGCGTGAAGGCGACGTTCCAGCCCACCTCGATCGGTGCGGGAAGCTCGTCCAAGCTGACGCTGGACGTGTCGTCCACGGCCACCGCCGGCACCTCGACGATCACGGTCACCGGCACCGACTCGGCGGGCAAGACGGCCACCACAACGGTCTCGCTCACGGTGGAAGGCAGCGAACCGCCGACCGGTGAGGTCACCGTGACCGCGACGCCGTCGTCCGCGAGCGTCAAGCAGGGCCTGCTGGCCCAGACGTCGGTGAAGGCCGGTGGCGGCACCGGGAACCTGACGCTGACCGCGTCCGGGGTGCCCACGGGGGCGCAGCTCTCGTTCAACCCGGCCACGATCGGCCAGAACGGCACCAGCAACGTCTGGATCTTCACCAACTTCTCCACCCCGCCCGGCACCTACCCGATCACCATCAAGGCCACCTCGGCCGACGGGAAGACCGGCACGACGACGTTCACGCTGACCGTCACCCGCTAGATGTGATGTCCGGGGACGTTGTTCCGGTTTGGGCGGGTGACGGCCTGTCGTGAAGACAGGTGAAGGCCTCTGGATGTGAAGTGGAGCTGTCTAGGAACCGCTTCACCACCCGGAGGCCTTCGTGTCCCACCCTAACGCGGCGCTGACGCCGCGTGCCCGGCTGCGCCTGGCGCGTCTGGTCGTCGAGCAGAACTGGCGTCCCGCCGAGGCCGCGAGAATGTTCATGACCTCGGTCAGAACAGCACGTAAATGGGCTGAGCGCTACCGGCTCGAGGGCGAAGCCGGGATGGCCGACCGCAGCTCGCGGCCGCACCACAGCCCGGCCAAGACGCCCGATCCCCTGGTGCG
>NZ_FOFV01000028.1:41273-131125 GCF_900111005.1 Lentzea albida | reverse complement strand
CTGGCCGTCGTGCGGGGGTCGGCCGTCAACCAGGACGGTGCGTCCAACGGGCTCACCGCGCCGAACGGTCCTTCGCAGCAGCGAGTCATCCGCCAGGCCTTGGCGAGCGCGGGACTCGGAACGTCCGATGTGGACGTGGTCGAGGCGCACGGTACGGGCACGACGCTGGGCGATCCGATCGAGGCGCAGGCGCTGCTGGCGACCTACGGCCAGGACCGTGACCGGCCTTTGCTTCTGGGGTCGGTGAAGTCGAACATCGGCCACACCCAGGCCGCCGCCGGTGTCGCCGGCATCATCAAGATGGTGCAGGCGCTGCGGCACGGCGTCGTCCCGAAGACACTCCACGTCGACACGCCTTCGTCGCATGTGGACTGGTCCCAGGGCTCGGTCGAGCTGTCGACCGAGAACCTCTCGTGGCCGGAGGTCGAGCGCCCGCGACGAGCTGCTGTGTCGTCGTTCGGCATCAGCGGCACCAACGCGCACGTGATCATCGAGCAACCCGAACCGGTGGCCTCGCCGGAGCCCGCAGATGCTCCCGCCGCTCCCTGGGTGCTCTCCGCCAGGTCTCCCGAGGCGTTGCGCGGCCAGGCGGCACACCTGCGGTCCTTCGTGGACGGCAGGGCCGACATCCGGGACCTCGATGTCGCGTTCTCGCTCGCGACCACCCGGTCCGCCTTCGAGCACCGCGCCGCGGTGGTGGCGGGTGACCGCGAGTCGCTGGCGCGGGCGCTCACCGCGCTCGCCGAGGGCGTCCCCGGTACCGGCGTGATCGGGAGCGAGCAGTTCCCGCCCGGCAAGCTCGCCGTGGTGTTCGCGGGCCAGGGCAGCCAGCGGATCGGCATGGGCAGGGAGCTCTCCCTGCGGTACCCGGTCTTCGCGGACGCACTCGACACCGTGATCGCCGCGGCCGACCGTTTCCTCGACCGGCCGCTGCGGGAGGTGATGTGGGGCGAGGACGCGGAATCGCTCGACCGGACGGGCTGGGCACAGCCGGCCCTGTTCGCGGTCGAGGTGGCGCTGTTCGCCCTGCTGCGGTCGTGGGGTGTCCGCCCGGACTACCTCGCCGGCCACTCGATCGGCGAGATCGCGGCCGCGCACGTCGCGGGCGTGCTGTCGCTCGAGGACGCCTGCGCCCTGGTCTGCGCGCGTGGTCGTCTGATGCAGGCGCTGCCTGCGGGCGGTGCGATGGTCGCGGTCCAGGCCAGCGAGGACGAGATCACCCCGTCGCTCACCGGGGAGATGTCGATCGCGGCGGTCAACGGCCCGAACTCGGTCGTGATCGCAGGCGGGGAAGCGCCGGTGCTGGCGGTGGCCGCCCGGCTCGAGGCGCAAGGCCGCAAGACCAAGCGACTGCGCGTCTCCCACGCGTTCCACTCGCCGCTGATGGACCCGATGCTGGAAGAGTTCCGCGAGGTGGTCGAGGGCTTGACGTTCTCGGCGCCGCGCATCCCGCTGGTGTCCGCGCTGACCGGCTCCCTCGCCACCGGGGAGCAGCTCTGCTCCCCGGAGTACTGGGTCGAGCACGTGCGCGCGACCGTGCGCTTCGCCGACGCGGTCGGCGCTCTGCGCGAATCGCGGGTGACGACGTTCGTGGAACTCGGTCCGGACAGCGTCTTGTCCGCCATGATCGGCGACATCGCCGGCGACGACGGCGACGTGCTGGCGGTGCCGGTCCTGCGGTCGGATCGAGCGGAGGAGATCGCCGCCGCGACGGCCGTGGCACGGCTGCACGTGGCGGCCGTCCCGGTGGACTGGTCCCGCTACTTCGCCGGGCGGGGCGCGCAGCGGATCGATCTCCCCACCTACGCGTTCCAGCACGTGGCTTACTGGCCAGAGGGCCCGGCGGCTGACCGGGGCGACCAGGCCACCACCGTCACCGACGGCACCCTGTGGTCGGTGGTGGAACAAGGTGACCCGGCAGCGCTCGCCGCGCTCCTGCGCCTGGAGGAAGGTCAGGTCACCACACCTGAGTCGTTGCTCACCGCGCTGTCCGCCTGGCGCCGGGGTGCGGAGGAGCGGTCGCGGCTCGAGTCGTGGCGCTACCGGGTCGCCTGGCACCGCCTCGGAGACGTCGCCGCCACGCTCGAAGGCCTGTGGCTGGTGGTCGGCGGTGAATCGATCGACGCGCCTGCTGACGAGGTGTGCGACGCGCTGCACATGCACGGAGCGGAGGTCGAGTACGTCGCGCTCGGCGAGCACGACGCCGTGGCGGAACGCTTCGCCGGGTTCGAGAACCCGGCCGGAATCGTGTCGCTGCTCGCGTTCGACCAACGGCCGAGCACGGCTCACCCCGTGCTCACCGTCGGACTCGTCCAGGCACTGGCCCTCGCACAGGCGGACCTCGGGGCTCCTGTGTGGACGGTGACCGGTGGTGCCGTGTCGACCGGGGCGGACGACCACGTGAGGAATCCAGCCCAGGCCGCGGTGTGGGGCTTCGGCAGGACCGCCGCCCTGGAGGTGCCACGGCGCTGGGGTGGCCTGGTGGACCTGCCACAGGCCTTCGACGAGCAGGTGGCTCGCAGGCTCGTCGCCGCACTGACCGGACCCGCCGCTGAGGACCAGATCGCGGTGCGCGCGGAGGGCGTGTTCGGCCGGAGGATCGCGCGACGCCCGGTGGCACCCGTCGTCGCCGACGACATCTCCACGCGGGGAACTGTGCTGGTGACCGGCGGAACCGGAGCGCTCGGAGCAGAGGTCGCACGTCGCCTCGCCCGTGGCGGGACGCAGCACCTTCTGCTCACCAGCCGCAGGGGGCCCGCCGCACCTGGCGCGGACGAGCTCCGGGCCGAGCTGACCGCCCTGGGCGCCCGCGTCGACGTCGTCGCCTGTGACGTCGCCGAGCGGGACCAGGTCGCCGCGCTGCTCGCAGAGTTCGACGTCACCGGCGTCGTGCACACGGCCGGTGTCTCCCATTCCGACGGCCTGGACACGCTCGGGCAGCCCTTGTTCGCCGAGGTGATGTCCGCCAAGGTCGCGGGCGCGGTGCACCTCGACGCCCTGCTCGCCGATCGCGAGCTGGACATGTTCGTGTTGTTCGGATCCATCGCGGGCGTCTGGGGCAGTGGTGGCCAAAGCGCCTACAGCGCGGCGAACGCGATGCTGGACGCACTCGCCGAACACCGGCGTGCGCGCGGCCTGACGGCCACCTCCATCGCCTACGGTCCCTGGGCCGAGGCGGGGATGGGCGCGGACGAGATCGTGTCCGGTGACCTGCGCCGCCGCGGGCTCCGCCTGCTGCCGCCGGCCCAGGCGGTCTCCGAGTTCGTCGGTGCCGTCCTGCGCGGCGACACCACCGTCACCGTGGCCGACGTCGACTGGGAGCGGTACTTCCCGATCTTCACCGCCGTCCGGCCCAGCGCGCTGTTCGGCGACCTGCCCGAGATCGCGGCCCTGGCCGGCACCTCCGCGGATGCCGAAGGTCCGTCCGGTGAGCTGGCGAGCCGCATCAGCGGCCTCGCGGAGGCGGACCGGCTGCGGGTCCTGGTCGAGCTGGTCCGCGGCGAGGCGGCGGCCGTGCTGGGCTACGGCTCGGTCGAGGAAGTGCCCGCCGAACGGGCTTTCCGCGACATCGGCTTCGACTCCCTCACCGCGGTCGAGCTGCGTCAGCGCCTCGCCGCCACGACGGGCCTGGCCCTGCCGGCCACCATGGTCTTCGACTACCCGAGCGCGTCGGCGCTCGCCGAGTACGTCCTCGGCGAGCTCCTCGGTGCCGGTGCGGGGGAGTCCGCGGGACCGGGTGCGGGCTCCGCCCCGTCGGACGACCCCATCGCGATCGTCGGTATGGGCTGCCGTTTCCCGGGCGGTGTCAGCTCCCCGGAGGAGTTCTGGGACCTGGTCTCGTCCGGTGCCGACGCCATCACGGAGTTCCCCGCCGATCGGGGCTGGGACGCCGCGGCCCTGTACGACCCCGACCCCGACCACGCGGGTACCACCTACTCGACCCAGGGCGGGTTCCTGCACGACGCGGGCGAGTTCGACCCCGGTTTCTTCGGGATCTCCCCGCGCGAGGCGCTGGCCATGGACCCCCAGCAGCGACTGCTGCTGGAGACGACCTGGGAGGCCTTCGAGCGCGCCGGGATCGCACCGGCGTCCCTGCGCGGCAGTCGAACCGGGGCCTTCGTCGGCTCGTCCTACCAGGACTACGGCAGCGGGGCCGGCGACGGCTCCGAAGGGCACATGGTCACCGGCACCAGCCCGAGCGTGCTCTCGGGCAGGCTGTCGTACGTGTTCGGGCTCGAGGGCCCGGCCGTGACCGTCGACACGGCGTGCTCGTCGTCGCTGGTCGCCCTGCACCTCGCGTGCGCCTCCCTCACCAGCGGTGAGAGCACCCTCGCGGTGGCCGCCGGCGCCACGGTGATGCCGCTTCCCAACGGCTTCATCGCCTTCAGCAGGCAGCGGGCGCTCGCCCGCGACGGCCGCTGCAAGGCCTTCTCCGACGCGGCCGACGGCATGACGCTCGCCGAAGGCGTCGGTGTTGTCGTCCTGGAGAGGCTGTCCGACGCGCGCCGCAACGGACATCCGGTGCTGGGCATCGTGCGCGGCAGCGCGGTGAACCAGGACGGCGCTTCCAACGGCCTCACCGCGCCCAACGGTCCCTCGCAGCAGCGGGTGATCCGCCAGGCGCTGGCCAATGCCGGCCTGGCGCCGTCCGATGTGGACGCGATGGAGGCGCACGGCACCGGTACCCCTCTCGGCGACCCGATCGAAGCCCAGGCGCTGCTCGCGACCTACGGCCGGGACCGCGACCCGGAGCAGCCCCTGCTCGTCGGTTCGGTGAAGTCGAACATCGGGCACACCCAGTCGGCGGCGGGCATCGCCAGCCTGATCAAGATGGTCATGGCGATGCGCAGCGGCGTGCTGCCCGCGACCCTGCACGTGGACATGCCCTCGACGCGCGTGGACTGGACGTCCGGTGCGCTTTCACTGCTGACGGAATCACGGCAGTGGCCCGACACGGGCCGCCCGCGCCGGTCGGCCGTGTCCTCGTTCGGTGTCAGCGGCACCAACGCGCACGTGGTGCTGGAGGCGGCCCCCACCGTCGAACCGGTTGAGGTCGCGGAGACTCGTGATCTGCCCGTGGTCCCGTTGGTCGTGTCGGCCCGCACCGAGGCGGCACTGCGGGCGCAGGCGGAGAGGCTCCTCGCCGTGGAGGGCGCTCGTCCCGTCGACGTGGGCGCCGAGCTGGCGCGTTCCCGTTCGGTGTTCGAGCAGCGGGCGGTGGTGCTGGGCGCTGATCAGGCCAAACTCTCGGCCGGGCTGGCGGAGCTGGCCGCGAGCGGGTCGTCGGCCGCCGTGGTGACGGGTACGGCCGATGTCGACGGCAAGGTCGTCTTCGTGTTCCCCGGCCAGGGCGCGCAGTGGGCCGGCATGGGCGCACGGCTCCTCGCCGAGTCCCCGGTGTTCGCCGAGCGCATGGCCCAGTGCGCCGCCGCGCTGGCACCGTTCGTCGACTGGTCGTTGCTCGACGTGGTCAGCGGAGCGGAGGGCGCGCCCTCGCTGGACCGGGTGGACGTGGTGCAGCCCGCCTCGTTCGCGATGATGGTGTCCCTAGCTGAGATGTGGCGTTCCTGCGGTGTCGTCCCGGACGCCGTGATCGGACACTCGCAGGGTGAGATCGCCGCCGCCTGCGTGTCCGGCGCGTTGCCGCTGGCGGACGCGGCCAGGGTCGTGGCCCTGCGCAGCCAGGCGATCGCCCGCACGCTGGCCGGTCGCGGCGCGATGGTGTCGGTGGCCCTGCCGGTGGCCGAGGTCGAACCCCTGCTGGACGAGTGGGACGGTCAGGTGTCCGTCGCGGCCGTGAACGGCCCGCGCGCCGTGGTCGTGTCCGGTGTGCCCGATGCGCTGGAGACGCTGGTCGAGCGGCTGACGGCTGCCGGAGTCCGCGCGAAGCGGATCGCGGTGGACTACGCCTCGCACTCCGCTCAGGTCGAGGACCTCGAAGCCGAACTGCTGCGCGACCTCGCGCCGATGACGCCCGCGATCCCGGAGATCCCGTTCCTGTCCACCGTGACGGGGCAGTGGCTCACCGGGGCTGAGCTGGACGCCGGGTACTGGTACCGCAACCTGCGGCAGACCGTGGAGTTCGAACCCGCGATCCGCCGGCTGCTCGACGACCGCTTCCGCGTCTTCGTCGAGGTGAGCTCGCACCCCGTGCTGACCGTGGGCGTGCAGGACGTCGTGGACGACGCGGGCGAGCGCGCGGTGGTGGCCGGGACGCTCCGCCGTGACCAGGGCGGCCTGTCCCGGATGCTCACCTCGGCCGCGGAGGTCTTCGTCCGCGGTGTGCCCGTCGACTGGGCGCGCCTGTTCGATGCGACCGGCGCGCGCCGCGTCGAGCTGCCGACGTACGCGTTCCAGCACGAACACCTCTGGGCGGTGCCGCAGTTCTTCGAACCGGCCGCGGCTGCGGATCCCGCCGACGCGGAGTTCTGGACCGCGGTGGAGCAGCAGAACCTCGACCTGCTCGCCGCCAGCCTGCACGTCGACGAGGAGTCCCTCGCCGCGGTGCTGCCCGCGTTGTCGTCGTGGCGCAGGCAGCGGGCCGACAAGTCCACTGTGGACTCGTGGCGGTACCGGGACGTGTGGACCCCCGTCGCCGCCAGGACCGCCTCGTCCCTCACCGGCGACTGGCTCGTGGTGTCGGCAGGGGATGCGGACGACCTGGTGGCCCACCTGAACGCGCTCGGCGCGGACGTCCGCGAGGTCGTGCTCGACGACTCCTGCCTCGACCGGACCGAGCTGGTGGAGCGACTCGGTGACCTGTCCGGGCTGACCGGCGTCGTGTCGGCACTCGCGTCGGCCGAGCAGCCGAGTCCCGCGCTGCCGTGCATGTCGCTGGGACTCGCGCTCACGGTCACCCTCGTGCAGGCGCTGGAGCACAGCGAGGCCCCGCTCTGGCTGCTGACCAGGGGAGCGGTGTCGACCGGCCGGTCCGATCCGATCACCTCCCCGGCGCAGGCGATGGTGCACGGAGTGGGGTGGACGGTGGCTCTGGAGCACCCCGACCGCTTCGGTGGCGTGGTGGACCTGCCCGAGGTCCTCGACGAGCGGGCCGCGCACCGGCTCGCCGCACTGCTGTCGGGCGCGGTGCTGGAGGACCAGGTCGCACTGCGCGCCTCTGGCACGTTCGCCCGTCGCATCGTGCCCGCCGCCCCCGGCAGGCAGGGGACCAGCCGTGAGTGGACGCCCCGGGGGACCACGCTGGTCACCGGCGGCACCGGCACGCTCGGCAGGCACCTGGCCCGCTGGCTCGCCACGCAGGGCGCCGAGCACCTGGTGCTCACCAACCGCAGCGGCCTGGCCGCAGCCGGGGCACCTGAGCTGGTCGCGGAGCTCGCGGAACTCGGCGCCACGGCCGAGGTCGTGGCCTGCGACATCGCCGACCGCGCCGCGGTGGCCGGGCTCCTCGACCGGCTCGCGGCCGACGGCCACGTGATCCGCAACGTCGTGCACACCGCGGCGGTCATCGAACTCCACTCGCTCGCGGACACCACCCTCGACGCCTTCGCCGAGGTGCTGAACGCGAAGGTGGCCGGCGCCCGCAACCTCGACGAACTGCTCGGCGAGGACCTCGACGCCTTCGTCCTCTACTCCTCGACAGCGGGCATGTGGGGCAGCGGTCAGCACGCGGCCTACGTCGCCGGCAACGCGTTCCTCAACGCCCTGGCGGCGCACCGCCGGGCCAGGGGGCTGCGCGCCACGGCGGTGTCGTGGGGCATCTGGTCCGACGACGTGGAACTCGGCCGGGTCGACCCGAACCAGATCCGCCGCAGCGGACTCGTGTTCATGGACCCGCAGCTCGCACTGAGCGGGTTGCGGCAGGCCCTCGTCGAAGACGAGACGGTGCTGGCGATCGCCGACATCGACTGGGAGCGGTACTACCCGGTCTACACCTCGGCCCGCCCGACCCCGCTGTTCGACGAGGTGCCCCAGGTCCAGAAGCTGGTGGAGGAGGCCGAACAGGAGGTCACGCACGACAGCGGGTTCGCCGCCACCCTGCGGAGCCTGCCGCCGGTGGAACAGCGCCGCGCCGTGCTGGGCCTGGTCCGCACGGAGGCGGCCACGGTGCTCGGGTTCTCCTCCGCGGACGCCCTGGCCGAGGAACGCGCGTTCCGCGACGTCGGGTTCGACTCGCTGACCGCCGTGGACCTGCGCAACCGGCTCACGGTCGCGACGGGCCTCAAGCTGCCCGCCACACTCGTGTTCGACCACCCCACCCCCGTCGCCCTCGCGGACTTCCTGCTGGCCGAGATCGCCGGCGGCACGGTCGAGTTCACCGGTCCCGTCCGGACCGGTGACACCTCCGACGAACCGATCGCGATCATCGGCATGGCCTGCCGCTACCCCGGCGGGATCACCTCGCCGGAGGACCTGTGGGAGCTGGTGCTGGGCGGCGGAGACGCCATCTCCGGGTTCCCGGCCGACCGCGGCTGGGACGCCGCCTCGCTCTACGACGCCGATCCGGACCGCGCGGGCAAGAGCTACTCGGTGCAGGGCGGTTTCCTGCACGACGTCGCCGGGTTCGACCCCGCCTTCTTCGGGATCTCCCCGCGCGAGGCCCTCGCGATGGACCCGCAGCAGCGCCTGCTGCTCGAAACCGCCTGGGAGGCCTTCGAACGCGCGGGGATCGACCCGCGGTCCGCTCGCGGCAGCCTCACCGGGACGTTCATCGGCGCGAGCTACCAGGACTACAGCTCCGCGGCCCCGAGCTCCGCCGAGGGATCGGAGGGCCACGCGGTCACCGGCACCCTGTCGAGCATCCTCTCGGGACGGATCTCCTACCTGTTCGGCCTGGAGGGACCCGCGGTCACCCTCGACACGGCGTGTTCGTCGTCGCTGGTCGCGATGCACCTCGCGTGCCAGTCGCTGCGCGAGGGCGAGAGCTCGCTGACCCTGGCGGGCGGGGTGAGCGTGATGTCCACGCCGGCCGCCTTCATCGGGTTCAGCAGGCAGCGGGCACTCGCGGTGGACGGCCGCTGCAAGGCCTACTCCGACCAGGCCGACGGCATGACCCTCGCCGAGGGCGTCGGGCTCGTGCTGCTCGAACGGCTTTCCGACGCCGAGCGCAACGGCCACCGGGTGCTCGCGGTGATCCGCGGCTCGGCGATCAACCAGGACGGCGCGTCGAACGGCATGACCGCGCCGAGCGGTCCGTCGCAGCAGCGCGTCATCCGGCAGGCCCTGGCCAACGCGGGGCTGCGGGCCGCCGACGTCGACGCGGTGGAGGGGCACGGCACCGGCACCGCGCTGGGCGACCCCATCGAAGCCCAAGCGCTGCTCACGACCTACGGCCAGGACCGGGAACGCCCGCTGCTGCTGGGTTCGGTCAAGTCCAACATCGGCCACACCCAGATGGCCTCCGGTGTCGCGAGCGTGATCAAGATGGTGCAGGCGCTCCGGCACGGCGTCCTGCCGAAGACGTTGCACGTCACCCAGCCGTCGTCCTACGTGGACTGGTCCGCGGGCTCGATCGAGCTGCTGACCGAGCAGACCTCCTGGCCCGAGCACGGGCGTCCGCGCCGGGCGGGCATCTCCTCGTTCGGTCTCAGCGGGACGAACGCCCACATGGTCGTCGAGGCGGCACCCGCCGCCGAGGAGCCCGGGGCGCGGCCGGAGCCGGGCGCGGTGCCGGTCGTCCTGTCGGCCCGCACCGACGAGGCGCTGCGGGCGTACGCGGACCGGCTGCTGTCCGCGGTGACGGCACAGCCCGCACCGGCCCTGGCCGACATCGCGTTCTCGCAGGCGACCACCCGGTCCGGCTTCGAGCGGCGCGCGGCCGTGGTGGCGAAGGACGTCGAGGAACTCGTGGCGGGCCTCACGGCGCTGCGCGAGGGCACCGGCGCGGCGACGGCCACGGTGGTCGAGGCCGAGACGACCACCGGCCCGTCGGCGTTCCTCTTCACGGGCCAGGGCAGCCAGCGCGCCGGTGCGGGACGTGAGCTGTACGAGCGGTTCCCGGTCTTCGCCGACGCCCTGGACGAGGTGCTCGCCCGCTTCGACGCCGAGCTCGACAGGCCGTTGCGCGATCTCGTGTTCGCCGAGCCCGGCAGCGCGGAGGCCGCTCTCCTCGACGAGACCGGCTACACGCAGCCGGCGCTGTTCGCGATCGAGGTGGCGCTGTACCGGCTCGTCGAGTCGTGGGGGATCACGCCCGGCTACCTCGCGGGCCACTCGATCGGCGAACTCGTCGCCGCCCACGTCGCCGGGGTGTTCACCCTCGACGACGCGTGCAAGCTCGTCGCGGCACGCGGACGCCTCATGCAGGCGCTGCCGTCCGGTGGCGCGATGGTGTCCGTCGAAGCCTCCGAGGACGACGTGCTGGCGCAGCTCGCCGGACACGAGGACGAGGTCTCGGTCGCGGCGGTGAACGGGCCGCGGGCCGTGGTGATCGCGGGCGTGGAGCGGACGGTGCTCGACATCGCCTCCCGGTTCGAGGCCCTCGGCCACCGCACCCGCCGGTTGCGGGTGAGCCACGCGTTCCACTCGCCCCTGATGGACGCGATGCTCGACGAGTTCCGCGAGGTCGCCGAGACCGTCGCCTACCGGCGGCCGGAGATCCCGTTCGTGTCCAACGTGACCGGCGCCCTGGCCGAGGTCGAGCAGGTCTGCACGGCGCGCTACTGGGTCGAGCACGTGCGTCGCGCGGTGCGTTTCGCCGACGGTGTGGAGTGCCTGACCACGCTGGGCGTGCGGACCTTCCTGGAGATCGGACCGGACGGCGTGCTGGCGGGGATGGCGCCGGAGATCGGCATGACGCCGCTCCTGCGGCGTGGCCGCGCCGAGGTCGAGTCGGTTCTGCTGGCGGTCGCGCACTGGCACGTCCGCGGGCAGGCAGTGGACTGGCACGCCTTCTTCGCGGGCTCCGGCGGACGCCGGGTCGACCTCCCGACGTACCCGTTCCAGAACGAGAGGTTCTGGCCGGACGCCGGTCTCGAACCGGAGACCGGGTCCGCGCTCGGCGGCGCTGACGACGCCTTCTGGTCGGCGGTGGAGCACGGCGACATCGAGTCGCTGACCACGTCACTCGGGCTGGACGGCGGCACCGTGAGCGCCATGGTGCCCGCGTTGTCGTCGTGGCGGCGAACACGGCGTGACCAGTCCGTTGTGGACGGTTGGCGCTACCAGGTGTCCTGGACTCCGGTCACCGGAGGCGGCGGGGCCGCTGCCGGGACCTGGCTCCTGCTCGCCCCGGCTGCGGCGCCGGACGACTGGCAGGAGGCTTTGGTCGGAGGACTGGGTGCGGACGTGGTCCGCCTGGAGGTGCCCTGCGAGGACCGCGCCGCTCTCGCGCAGCGGTTGCGGGAGGTCGCGGACACACCGTTCGCCGGAGTCCTGTCGCTGCTGGCTGTGCAGGACGGTGCCTTGCCGGGTCATCCGGAGGTGCCAGCGGGCCTCGCGATGACCGCGACCGCGGTCCAGGCGCTCGGTGACGCCGGCGTCGACGCCCCGCTCTGGTGCGTCACCCGCGGTGCTCTCGCCGTGGGGCGCTCCGAACAGGTGCTGTCGCCCGCCCAGGCGGGTGTGTGGGGCCTCGGCCGCGTGGTGGCGCTGGAGCAGCCGGGCCGATGGGGCGGACTCGTCGACCTGCCTGAGGTGCTCGACCGCCGCACCGCACAGCGGCTGAGCACCGTCGTGGGCGGCGACGAGGATCAGGTCGCCGTCCGGACCTCCGGGGTGTTCGTGCGCAGGCTGACGCGCAGCAGGCCGGTGGAGCGGCCGGCGGCCGAGGCGTTCCGGCCCACCGGCACGGTGCTGGTCACCGGTGGCACCGGAGGGCTGGGCGGGCACGTCGCCCGGTGGCTCGCCCGTGAGGGCGCCGAGCACCTGCTGCTGACCAGCAGGCGCGGACCGGATGCTCCGGGTGTCGAGGACCTGTGCCGGGAGCTGACGGAACTCGGCGCGCGGGTCACCGTCGTGGCCTGCGACGTCGCCGACCGGGATGCGCTGGCCCCGGTGCTCGACGGCATCCCGGAACAGTTCCCGCTCTCCGCGGTCTTCCACGCGGCCGGCGTGATCGAGGACGGTCTGGTCGACGACCTGACGCCGGAGTCGCTCGCGGCCGTGCTGCGCGCCAAGGCGACCGCGGTCACCGCCCTGCACGACCTGACGATCGGCGCGGAGCTGTCCGCGTTCGTGACCTTCTCCTCCACCGCGGGCGTCATCGGCGCCGCGGGACAGGGGAACTACGCGGCGGCCAACGCCTTCCTGGACGCCTTCGCCGAGCACCGCCGGTCCCTCGGCCTGCCGTCGACCTCGGTGGCGTGGGGTCCGTGGGCCGATGCGGGCATGGTCGACGCCGCGGGCGTGGAGAGCAGGCTGCGCCGCGGCGGTTTCGAGCCGATGCGGCCCGACCTGGCGATCACCGCGTTGCGGCAGGCGATCGAGGGCGGCGACGCCGTCCTGATGGTCGCGGACGTCGACTGGACCAGGTTCGCGGCGGCGTTCGCCGACGTGCCCCTGGTCGCCGACCTGCCGGAGGTCAGGGCGCTCCAGCGGGCGAAGCCCGAGGTCCAGGCCGACGACTCGCTGGCGGGCCTGCCCGCCGCCGAGCGGTCGCGGCGCGTGCTGGACCTGGTGCGGGCGCACGTCGCGGCCGTCCTCGGCCACGCCGACGCGAGCACCGTCGCCGCCGACCGGCCGTTCCAGGACCTCGGGTTCGACTCGCTGACGTCGCTGGAGCTGCGCAACGCGCTGGCGGCCACCACCGGGCTGACCCTGCCCGCCTCGCTGGTGTTCGACCACCCGAGCCCCGCCGAGATGGCGGAGTTCCTGCTGTCCGAACTGCTCGGCGAGCTGGACGAACCCGAACAGGAGGTCCGTGCGGCCCGTTCGGCCGCCGACGACCCGATCGCGATCGTCGGCATCGGGTGCAGGTTCCCCGGCGGGGTGGACTCCCCGGAGGGGCTGTGGCGCCTGTTGTCCGAAGAGAGGGACGGCATCTCGGCTTTCCCCGACGACCGGGGCTGGGACCTCGCCGCACTGGCGAGCGGCTACTCCGCCACCGCCGAGAGCGGGTTCCTGACCGGCGTCGCCGACTTCGACGCGGGCTTCTTCGGCGTCTCACCCCGTGAGGCGCTGGCGATGGACCCCCAGCAGCGGCAGGTGCTCGAGACGGCCTGGGAGGCGCTGGAACGCGCCGGCATCGACCCCTCCACCCTGCGCGGCAGCCAGACCGGCGTCTTCATCGGCACCAACGGGCAGGACTACGCCGACCTGCTCACCGACGCCGGTGACGAGGTGCAGGGGTACGTGGCCACCGGCACCACCGCGAGCGTGCTGTCCGGCAGGCTCTCCTACACCCTCGGCCTGGAAGGCCCCGCGGTCACCGTCGACACGGCGTGCTCGTCGGCGCTGGTCGCGATGCACTGGGCCACCCGCGCGCTGCGCGGCGGCGAGTGCACCCTGGCGCTGGCCGGTGGCGTGTCGGTGATGTCGACCCCCGGATCGTTCGTCGAGTTCACCTCGCAGGGCGGCCTCGCGCCGGACGGCCGGTGCAAGCCGTTCGCCGACGGTGCCGACGGCACGGCCTGGTCGGAGGGCGTGGGAGTCCTCGTCCTGGAAAGGCTCTCCGACGCGCTGCGCAACGGGCACGAGGTCTGGGGCCTGCTGCGCGGCTCGGCGGTCAACCAGGACGGCGCGTCGAACGGCCTCACCGCCCCCAACGGTCCTTCCCAGCAGAGGGTCATCCGGCAGGCACTGGCCGATTCCGGCCTCGTCCCGGCGGACATCGACGCGGTCGAGGCGCACGGCACGGGCACGACGCTGGGCGACCCGATCGAGGCCCAGGCGCTGCTGTCGACGTACGGCCGTGACCGGGACCGCCCGTTGTGGCTCGGCTCGGTCAAGTCGAACATCGGCCACACGCAGGCCGCGGCCGGCACCGCAGGCGTGATCAAGATGGTCATGGCGCTGCGGCACGGCGTCCTTCCCCGGTCCCTGCACATCGACGAGCCCTCGTCCCACGTGGACTGGGAGTCCGGCAGCGTGTCGCTGCTCCGTGCGCCGCAGGAGTGGCCGCGGAACGGGCACGCCCGCCGCGCAGGCGTGTCTGCGTTCGGACTGAGCGGCACCAACGCCCACGTCATCGTCGAGGAGGCGCCGCCCGCGCGTCCGGCCGTCGCACCGCGTCGTTCTCCCGCCGTGGTGCCGTGGGTGGTCTCCGGCAAGACCCGCGCCGCGCTCGACGCCCAGCTGGAGCGGGTGCGCGCCTTCGCCGGGCAGCACCCCGACCTGTCCGTCCTGGACATCGGTTTCACGCTGGCGACCGGACGTGCGGCCTTCCGGCACCGTGCGGTGCTGCTCCGCGGCGAGGGCAACGCGGACACCATCCGCGACGTCGCCAGCGAGCGGTCGCTCGCGGTGTTGTTCTCCGGTCAGGGGTCGCAGCGCCTGGGCATGGGCCGCGAGCTCCACGAACGCTTCCCGGTGTTCGCCGAGGCGTTCGACGCGGTGGCGGCCCACCTCGACCTCGTCCTCGACCGTCCGCTGCGCGAGGTCGTCTGGGGCGAGGACCCCGAGGCGCTGTCGCGGACCGGGTTCACCCAGCCCGCGTTGTTCGCGGTGGAGGTGGCGCTCTTCCGGCTGGTCGAGTCGTGGGGCATCCGGCCCGACTTCGTCGGCGGGCACTCCATCGGCGAGGTCGCGGCCGCACACGTGGCGGGCGTGCTGTCGCTCGCCGACGCGTGCCGGCTGGTGGTCGCGCGCAGCGCCCTCATGGAGGCACTGCCCGCCGGCGGTGCCATGGTGGCGATCCAGGCGACCGAGTCCGAGGTCCTGCCGCTGCTGACCGGGGACGTGTCGATCGCCGCCGTCAACGGGCCCGCATCGGTGGTGGTCGCGGGCTCCGATGACGCGGTGCGGGCGGTCGCGGACGCGTTCGGTGACCGCAAGACCACCCGGCTCAAGGTGTCGCACGCGTTCCACTCGCCGTTGATGGAGCCGATGCTCGCGGAGTTCGCACGCGTGCTCGCGGAGCTCACCTTCGAGGCGCCGCGGATTCCCCTCGTGTCCAACGTGACCGGTGAGCTGGGCACGGACGTGCGGTCGCCCGAGTACTGGGTGCGGCACGTCCGCGAGGCCGTCCGGTTCGCCGACGGCGTGAAGACCCTGTCGGACGCCGGGGTGACCGCCTTCCTCGAACTCGGCCCGGACGCGGTGCTGTCCGCGCTCGCCGGGGAGTCGCTGCCGCAGGACGCCGTCGTCGTGCCCGCGCAGCGCAAGGGTCGCGGTGAGGAGGCGGCACTCGTGGCGGCACTGGCCCGGTTGCACGCTGCCGGTGTCACACCCGACTGGAAGGCGTTCTTCGACGGAACAGGTGCGACCAGCACGGATCTGCCCACGTACGCCTTCCAACGCGAGAGGTTCTGGCCGCAGGTGGCGCCGAGCCGCCGGTCGGTCGTGGACGACTGGTGCTACCGCGTGGACTGGGAGCCGGTGCCCGTTCCGCCCGGAACCGCGGACAAGTGGCTGGTGCTCGTGCCCGCCGGGCAGGACGACCCGTGGACGTCCGAGGTCGCGAACGCGCTCGGTGGCGAGGTCGTCAGCGTGTCCGAGTCCGTCGAGCTGCCGAGCTACAGCGACCTCGCCGGGGTCGTGTCCCTCTTGGCCGTGGGCGACGACGCGCTGCCCGCCGAGACCGCCTGGCCCGGTGCGGTGCTCCAGGCCGTGGCCGAGGCCGGGATCGACGCCCCGTTGTGGTGCCTCACCCGCGGTGCGGTCGCAGTCGACCGGACCGAACGCCTGCGCAGCGCCGGACAGGCCGCTGTCTGGGGCGAAGGCCTGGTCGTCGCAGTCGAGGAACCGCAGCGGTGGGGCGGTCTGGTCGACCTGCCCGCCGAGCTCGACGACCGGGTGCTGTCCCTGCTCGTCGACGTCCTGGCGGCTGGTGGTGACGAGGACCAGGTTGCCGTGCGCTCCACCGGCGTCGTCGGCAGGCGCCTGGTCCGTGCCGACGTCGCGTCGGACCCCTGGCATCCAGGTGGAACGGTGCTGCTCGCCGGCGCGGCCGGGACCGCGGACCGCCGGCTCGCCCGCTGGCTGGCCGACCGCGGCGCGACCCGCCTGGTCCTGACCGGTGCCGAGGTGGACCTTCCCGAGATCGACGCCGAGATCGTTTTCGTGGAGCGGGACGCGCTCGCGGACGCGATCGAGGAGTTCCCGCCCTCCGCGGTGTTCGTCACGGGGGACTTCATCGAGGAGCTCACCGACGTGGCCGACCTGGACGCGCTGCTCGGTGACCGGCCGCTCGACCGGTTCGTGCTGTGCGGCTCGGTCTCCGGGACCTGGGGCTTCGCCGGCAGGCGGGAGGAGGCGGCGGTCGGCGCCTACCTCGAGGCGATCGCGCGCCTGCGCCGCGACCGCGGACTCCCCGGTCAGTCGGTCTCGTGGGGAGCGCTGGCGGGCGCGTTGGACGAGCGGTCCGCCGCGCACCTGCGGCACAACGGCCTTCCCCCGATGGAGCCGGAGCGGGCGTTCGACGCGCTCGCCCGCACGGGCGCGGACGGCGGCTCTCTGGTCGTGGCGCACGTGCAGTGGGACGTCTTCGCGGCGAACCGCCGGGGCCCGCTGTTCGTGAACCTCGTGCCCGCGCCGGACGAGCAGGCGCACGACCGGAGCAACCCGCTGCGGGAGGCGCTCGCCGGACTGCCCGAGGCGGAACGTCGCGCCGCACTGCTCACGCTGGTCAGGGCCAAGGCCGCGGCGGTGCTGGGACACGGCTCACCGGGCGGGATCGAGGACGACTGGCCGTTCCGCGACCTCGGATTCGACTCGATGACCGCCGTCGACCTGCGCAACCTGCTCACCGCCGAGACCGGACTGACCCTGCCCGCGTCGCTGGTGTTCGACCATCCGACACCGGCCGAACTGGCCGGCTTCCTGCTGGGCGAGCTCTTCGGTGGCCAGGCGGAGGAACGCCCCGACCAGGGCGGCACCGCCACCGCGGACACCACCGACCCGATCGTGATCGTGGGCATGAGCTGCCGTTACCCCGGAGGTGTGCGCTCGCCCGAGGACCTGTGGGACCTGGTCAGCGGTGAGGTCGACGCCATCGGCGGACTGCCGGTCGACCGGGGGTGGGACCTCGCGGGCCTGATGGCGCGCGGCACGCCCACCAATGGCGGCTACCTCGACATCGCCGCCGACTTCGACGCCGGCTTCTTCGGGATCTCCCCGCGTGAGGCGATGGTCATGGACCCGCAGCAGCGCATGGTGCTGGAAACGGCGTGGGAGGCACTGGAACGCACCGGGATCGACCCGGCCTCGCTGCGCGGCACCGACACCGGTGTGTTCGTCGGCGGCGGCAGCGGTGACTACCGCCCGTCCGCGGAGCCGGGTGGCCAGTGGCAGACCGCGCAGTCGGCGAGCCTGCTGTCCGGGAGGCTCGCCTACACCTTCGGCCTGCAGGGGCCGACGGTCTCGGTCGACACCGCCTGCTCGTCGTCGCTCGTCGCGCTGCACTTGGCCGTGCAGGCCGTGCGCAGCGGTGAGTGCCGCCTCGCTCTGGCAGGTGGCGTGACGGTGATGGCCACCCCGAACGTGCTCATCGAGTTCGACGGTATGGGGGCGCTCTCACCCGACGGCCGGTGCCGGGCCTTCTCCGACACGGCGAACGGCACCGGATGGTCGGAAGGCGTCGGCATCCTGGTCGTGGAGCGGCTCTCCGACGCGCGGCGCCACGGGCACGACGTGCTCGCGATCGTCCGCGGTTCGGCGATCAACCAGGACGGTGCGTCGAACGGCCTGACCGCGCCGAGCGGTCCCGCCCAGCAGCGGGTGATCCGCAAGGCACTGGCGGTCGCAGGCGTCCACCCGTCCGAGGTGGACGCGGTCGAGGCGCACGGCACGGCCACCCGGCTGGGAGACCCGATCGAGGCCCAGGCGTTGCTCGCGACCTACGGCCAGGACCGCGAACGGCCGTTGCTGCTCGGCTCGCTCAAGTCCAACATCGGCCACACCCAGGCCGCGTCCGGCGTCGCCGGCGTGATCAAGATGGTCCAGGCGATGCGCCACGGGCTGCTGCCCAGGACGCTGCACGTGACCGAGCCGTCGTCCGGGGTGGACTGGACAGCGGGCTCGATCCGGTTGCTGACCAGCAGCGAACCGTGGCCCGAGACCGGGAGGCCCCGGCGCGCCGCGGTCTCCTCGTTCGGTGCCAGCGGCACCAACTCCCACCTCGTGCTCGAACAGCCGCCCACGGGCGGGGAACCTCCCGTCCCCGCTGTCAGCGGGACCTTCCCGGTCACGTTGTCGGCACGGACGCCGGAGGCACTTCGGGCGCAGGCCCGCCGTGTGCTCGAGCACGTGAGCGCGGCGGACGTCGGCCTGACCGATCTCGCGTTCTCCCTCGCGACGACCCGCGCCGTCTTCGCACAGCGCGCCGCCGTGGTGGCGGCGGACCGAGACCAGTTGCTCGACGGACTCACCGCACTGGTGCAGGAGGCGCGCAGCCCGCACGTCGTGCGTGGCGAGGCGGCTCGGTCGAGCAAGCTGGCGGCGCTGTTCTCCGGGCAGGGGGCTCAGCGAGTGGGCATGGGGCGCGAGCTGTACGACCGGTTCCCGGTGTTCGCGGCCGCCCTCGACGAGGTACTGGCCCACTGGGAGCCCGGCCTCCGCGAGGTGATGTGGGGCTCGGACCAGGAGACGCTGAACCGCACAGGACACGCGCAGCCCGCGCTGTTCGCGTTCGAGGTCGCGCTGTTCCGGCTGGTGGAGTCCTGGGGTGTTCGCCCCGACTTCGTCGGCGGGCACTCGATCGGCGAGGTGGCGGCAGCGCACGTCGCGGGCGTGCTGTCGCTGCGGGACGCGTGCCGCCTCGTCGCCGCGCGCGCCGCGCTCATGCAGGCGCTGCCCGAGGGCGGGGCGATGCTCGCGATCCAGGCCACCGAGGCCGAGGTCTCCGCACTGCTGGGCGAGGGCGTCTCGATCGCGGCGGTCAACGGTCCCTCGTCCGTGGTCCTCGCCGGTGAGGAGGACGCGGTGCACGCGGTCGCCGCGCGGCTCCAGGGCCGAAAGACGTCGAGGTTGCGGGTGTCGCACGCGTTCCACTCGCCGCTGATGGAACCCATGCTGGCGGACTTCGCGCGGGTGGTCGCCGGACTGTCGTTCGAACCTGCCCGGATTCCGGTGGTGTCCAACGTGACCGGACAGCTGGCGACCGACGTCGGCACACCGGGCTATTGGGTGCGGCACGTGCGTGACACCGTCCGGTTCGGCGACGGCGTGCGAGCGCTGTCGGAAGCGGGCGCGACGGTGTTCTTGGAGCTCGGACCCGACTCCGTGCTCTCCGCCCTGGCCGCGGAGTCGCTGCCCGGTGACGCGGTCGTGGTGCCCGCCGTGCGCAAGGACAGGTCCGAGGAGACCGCCGTGCTGAGCGCGTTCGCCCAGCTGCACGTCATCGGCGTGCCGGTGTCCTGGCAGGGACTGTTCGAAGGGACGGGTGCACGCCGGGTCGACCTGCCGACGTACGCCTTCCAGCACGAGCGGTACTGGCCGGAGACCACGGCAGGGCCCGCCCAGCGGGCGGGCCGCGAGGACGACGCCTTCTGGGAGGCGGTCGGCCAGGAGGACTTCACCACCCTGCGGACCGCGCTGGACGTGGACCAGGACGCGCTGGCCGAGGTGATGCCCGCCCTGCTGCGGTGGAGGCGGGAGCAGACCGACCGCTCCCTGGTGGACGGGTGGAGGTATCGGATCGACTGGAGGCCGCTCGTCGTCGAGCCGCAGGCAGGGCCCGCCGGGCGCTGGCTCGTCGTCGCCCCTGCCGGTGCCGACAGCTCTCCGGTGCTCACCGCGCTGGCCGGCACCGAGGTGGTCGAGCTCGTGGTGGCGGACCTGGACCGCGCGGCGCTCGCCGAGCGGCTTCGGGAGCTGGACGGCGGTTTCCACGGCGTCGTCTCGCTGCTCGCCGAGAAGAAGACCGTGGCGGACACGGCGGTGCTGCTGCAGTCGCTGGGAGACGCCGGGATCACCGCACCCCTGTGGTGCGTCACCAGGGGCGCGGTGTCAGTGGCTCCCACCGACGTGCCCGCCGAACCGCTCCAGGCGGCGCACTGGGGTCTGGGCGTGGTGGCCGCGCTGGAACACCCCGACCGCTGGGGTGGTCTGGTCGATCTGCCGGAGGTGCTCGACGACCGGTCCGCCGCGGGGCTGGCCGCGATCCTGGCCGGACTCGACCGCGAGGACCAGGTCGCCGTGCGCTCGTCCGCGGTGTTCGGGCGCAGGCTGGTGCCCGCTCCCGCCCCACGGCCGGACGAGCTGTGGCGTCCGGACGGCACGGTCCTGATCACCGGGGGCACCGGCGCGGTCGGCGGGCACGTCGCCCGCGGCCTCGCCCGGGACGGCGTGCGGCACCTGGTGCTGGCCAGCAGGAGCGGTGCCGAGGCGGACGGCGCCGAAGATTTGCGTTCCGAACTCACCGAGCTCGGTGTCGAGGTCACCTTGGCCGCATGCGACGTGGCCGACCGGGTGGCGGTGCGGGAGCTGCTGGCGGCGATCCCCTCTGAACACCCCCTGACCGGTGTGGTGCACGCGGCCGGTGTGCTCGACGACGGCGTGCTGGACAAGCTCACCCCGGACCGCTTCGACTCCGTGTTCAGGTCCAAGGTGGGTTCTGCCGTGCTGCTCGACGAGCTGACCCGCGATCTCGACCTCGACGCCTTCGTCCTCTTCTCCTCCGGAACCGCGATCGCGGGCAACCCGGGTCAGGCGAACTACGCGGCGGCCAACGCCGTGCTGAACGCACTCGCCGAGCGCCGCCGGGCCGCGGGTCTGCCGGCGACGTCGATCGCCTGGGGTGCCTGGGCCGGCGGAGGCATGGCCGAGGGTGGCAAGGCGGAGCAGCTGTCCCGCCGCGCGGGCATCGGCGCGATGGACCCCGACCTCGCCTACACCGCGTTGCGGCAGGTGGTCGCGGAGGGGGAACCGGTCACGATGGTCGCCGATGTGGGTCCGGTGCGGGGGACCACCTCGTCGCGTCCCGCTCCGCTGTTCCGGGACATGCCCGGCTACCGGGAGTCGGCGCCGGCCGAGGAGGCGCCGCGGTTCGACCTGGCGGCCCTGCCGCCCGCCAAGCGCGCGGAGGCGGTGCTCGACCTGGTGCGCGAGCGGGCCGCCGACGTGCTCGGCCACGGCACGGTCGAGGCGGTCGGGGTGCACACCCCGTTCCAGGAGCTCGGCTTCGACTCCCTGGGCACGGTCGAGTTGCGCAACCAGCTCAACGCGGCGACCGGGCTGAGCCTCGACTCGACGTTGGTGTTCGACCACCCGACGCCCACCCTGCTGGCCGAGCACGTGCTCGGACGACTCGACCCCGGCTCGTCGGTCAGGCCCGCGGACGACGAGGAGGCCGAGTTCCGGGAACTGCTGGCGTCCGTGCCGATCGCCCGGCTGCGCGAGGCGGGACTCCTCGACCAGATGCGGCGCCTGGCCGCCGGGCAGGCGGACGACGACACCGACGAGCAGGACGGCATCGACGAGATGTCCGTCGACGACCTGGTCCGTGCGGCACTCGAGGAGCAGAACTGATCATGGAGTCTTCCGGGGACAAGGTCGTCGCGGCACTGCGGGCGTCGATGAAGGAGGTCGAGCGGCTGCGCAGGCAGAACCAGAGCCTGCTCGCCGCCGCGTCCGAACCGATCGCGATCGTCGGCATGGCCTGCCGGTACCCCGGTGAGGTGTACTCACCCGAGGACCTGTGGGACCTGGCCTGCTCAGGGGGCGACGCGATCACCGGCTTTCCCGGTGACCGGGGCTGGGACCTCCGCTTCCTGCGCGACAGCGGTGTCGACGCACGTGGCATGGGCCTGAGCACCCAGGGCGGTTTCCTCAGCACCGCCACCGACTTCGACGCGGCGTTCTTCGGCATCTCCCCGAGGGAGGCGGTCGCCCTCGACCCGCAGCAACGACTGCTGCTCGAGACCTCGTGGGAGGCGGTCGAACGGGCCGGGATCGATCCCGCGGGCCTGCGCGGCAGCCGGACCGGTGTCTTCGTCGGCACCAACGGGCAGGACTACGCCTACCTGGTGGTCGGGTCGCTGGAGGACGCCGACGGCGGGATCGGCACGGGGATCGCGGCGAGCGCGACCTCCGGCCGCATCGCCTACACCTTCGGCTTCGAGGGGCCGGCGATCACCGTCGACACGGCGTGCTCGTCGTCGCTGGTGGCCGTCCACCTCGCGGCACAGGCGCTGCGCAACGGCGAGTGTTCGCTCGCGCTGGCCGGTGGGGTCAACGTCATGTCCACGCCGGGTTCGCTGGTCGAGTTCAGCAGGCAGGGAGGACTCGCCGCAGACGGGCGGTGCAAGGCGTTCTCCGACAGCGCGGACGGCACCGGGTGGGCGGAGGGCGTCGGCGTGCTCGCGCTGGAACGGCTGTCCGACGCGACGCGCAACGGGCGGAAGGTGCTGGCCGTCCTGCGCGGCTCGGCGGTCAACCAGGACGGTGCCTCCAACGGCTTCACCGCGCCGAACGGGCAGGCCCAGCACCGCGTGATCCGGCAGGCGCTGGCGGCGGCAGGTCTGCGACCGTCCGAAGTGGACGTCGTGGAGGCGCACGGGACCGGGACCCCGCTCGGCGACCCGATCGAGGTGCGGGCACTGCAGGCGGCCTACGGGCAGGACCGGGACCAGCCGCTGCTGCTCGGATCGCTCAAGTCGAACATCGGGCACACGCAGGCCGCCGCCGGGGTGGCCGGTGTGATCAAGATGGTGCAGGCGCTGCGGCACGGCGTCGCCCCGAAGACGCTGCACGTGGACGTGCCGTCGTCGCACGTGGACTGGTCGGCGGGCGCGGTCGCCCTGCTGAGGGAGACGACGCCGTGGCCCGATGTCGATCGGCCCCGCCGGGCCGCGGTGTCCTCGTTCGGGATCAGCGGCACGAACGCGCACGTGATCATCGAGCAGGCCGACCAGGATCCGGAACCGGAGAGCCGGCCCGACGCGCCGCCCGTGGTCCCCTGGGTGATCTCGGCGAGGACCGAGTCCGCTCTGACGGCTCAGGTCGAGGCGGTGCGTGCGGCCGGGACGTCCCGGGTGGACACCGGCTGGTCGCTGCTGAGCCGCACACCGTTCGAGCACCGTGCGGTCCTGCTCGCCACCGCCGGCGCTGTCACCGAAGTCGCGAGGGGAGTGGCGGGACGGAGGTCCGTCGCCTTCCTGTTCTCCGGTCAGGGCTCGCAGCGCCTGGGCATGGGACGGGAGCTGTACGACCGGTTCCCGGAGTTCGCCGAGGGGTTGGACGAGGTGCTGGAGCACCTCGATCCCGGTGTGCGGGAGGTGATGTGGGGCTCGGACCCGGAACCGCTGAACCGGACCGGGTGGGCGCAGCCCGCGTTGTTCGCGATCGAGGTCGCGCTGTGGCGGCTCGTCGAGGCGTGGGGGATCATCCCCGACTTCGTGGGCGGGCATTCGATCGGCGAAGTCGCGGCGGCACACGCCGCGGGCGTGCTGTCCCTGGAGGACGCGTGCCGGTTGGTGTCGGCCCGGGCCCGGCTGATGGAAGGTCTTCCGCCTGGCGGCGCGATGGTCGCGATCGAGGCGACCGAGGGCGAGGTGCTGCCGCTGCTGGGCGGAGACGTGTCGATCGCGGCGGTGAACCGCGCCGGCTCGGTGGTGGTGGCAGGGCGCGAGAGCGCGGTCCTGGCGGTCGCGAGCCGGTTCGACGACCGCAGGACAACTCGCCTCAAGGTGTCGCACGCGTTCCATTCGCCGCTCGTGGAACCGATGCTCCACGAGTTCACCGGCACACTGGAGGACCTGACGTACCGGGAACCGCGGATCCCGCTCGTGTCGAACGTGACCGGCGGGCTGGTCACCTCCGAGGTGTGCGACCCGCGGTACTGGGTGCGGCACGTGCGGGAGTGCGTGCGGTTCGCGGACGGTCTTCAAGCGCTGACCGCCGCGGGAGCGACCGCGTTCCTCGAACTCGGGCCGGACGGTGTCCTGTCCGGGTTGGTCGACGACGCGCTCGCGATACCCGTGTTGCGCGGTGATCGGGCCGAGGAGACCGCACTGCTGACCGCGTTCGGCCGCCTGCACGTCGCCGGGGTGGAGCCGTTGTGGGCCAGGTTCTTCGACGGGCAGGGCGCGAGGCGGGTGGACCTGCCGACGTACCCGTTCCAGCGCAACCGGTACTGGCCCGCCGACCAGGCGCCGGCCGCGGAGTCGCTGGTTCACCGCGAGTGGGTTCCCGTGGACGTGAGGGGCGCCACGACATCATCGGTGGTGGTGGACGACTGGCTGGAGAACGGGATCACCACCGCACGACCGGGCACTCTCGTCCTTCCCGTGTCAGGTGATCGTGAGGACGTCATCACCTCCGCCCACTCCCTGACCGCACGTGCGCTCCAGGTGCTGCGGGACTTCCTGGACGACGAGCGCTTCGCCGGTTCCCGGCTCGTCTTCGTCACGAGCGGGGCGGTGTCCGCCCGTGCGGGTGAGTCCGTCACGGACGTCGCCGCCGCCGCGGTGTGGGGACTGGTCCGCTCCGCGCAGTCCGAGGAGCCCGGACGGTTCGCGCTGGTGGACGTCGACGACTCGGCTGCGTCGCGAGCCGTGCTCGCCGACCGGCTCCCGTCCGATGAGCCGGAAGTGGTCGTGCGGTCGGGTGTCGTGCGGGCGAGCCGACTCGGGAAACCGGCCACCCCCGAGGTCGTCGACGGCCTCGGCTGGAACCCGGAGGGCACGGTTCTGATCACCGGGGGAGTCGGCGGGCTCGGCAGCGAACTGGCCCGGCACCTGGTGGTGCGCCACGGAATGCGGCACCTGCTGCTCGCGGGCCGACGTGGTGGGGCTACACCCGGTGCCGCGGAACTCGTGGCCGAGCTGACCGCCCTGGGAGCCCAGGTGACCGTGTCCGCGTGCGACGTGGCCGAACGTGCCGCGGTGAAGGAACTCCTCGCCTCGATCCCGGCCGAGCACCCGCTCACGGCCGTGGTGCACACGGCGGGGGTGCTCGACGACGGCGTGCTCAGGTCGCTCACGGCCGACCGGATCAGCGCGGTCCTGCGCCCCAAGGCCGACGCCGCGTGGCACCTGCACGAGCTCACCCGCGATCTCGACCTCGCCGGTTTCGTGCTGTACTCCTCGGTGTCCGGAGCGTTGGGAGCTCCCGGGCAGGCCAACTACGCCGCGGCCAACGTCTTCCTCGACGCGCTCGCCCAGCACCGGGTGAGCGCGGGCCTGCCGGCCACGTCGGTGGCGTGGGGCGCGTGGGAGCCTGCGGCGGGGATGACCGCGTCGCTCGACGAGACCAGCCTGCGGCGGATGTCCCGTGCGGGCGCCGAACTGCTCTCGGTGGAGCAGGGCCTGCGGTTGTTCGACCTGGCGGTGACGTCGGGCGAGGGGGCCGTTCTCGCGCTGGCGTCCGCTGTGGACAAACGGGAGACGCCCGGCCCGGCGGACGTCCCCGTGGAGAGCGAAGCCGCGAGGTTGCTCGCGCTACCGGAGCGAGACCGGCTGGTGCGGGCTCTGGAGATCGTGCGGACGCACGCCGCGGAGGTGCTCGGACACGCGGACGCGGACGAGGTCGCCGCGGAGCTCGAGTTCCGCCAACTGGGCTTCGACTCGCTGACCGCGATCGAGCTGCGCAACCGGCTCAAGGCCGCCACCGGCGTCCCGCTACCCGCGACGCTCGTGTTCGACTACCCCACCCCGTCCTCGCTCGCGGCGTTCCTGGTCGCGGAGCTGACCGGAACCGGCCGCGACGACATCGGGGCCGGACTCGTGCCGGTGGCCGCCGACGACGACCCCGTGGTGGTCGTCGGCATGGCCTGCCGCTTCCCGGGAGGCGTGGAGTCGGCGGACGACCTGTGGGACCTGGTGTGCGCGGGAAGGGACGCGATCGGCGACTTCCCCGCCGATCGCGGCTGGGACCTGGGCGCTGATCTGGGATCGACGTCGTCCGGTGCCTTCCTGCCGGACGTCGCCGGGTTCGACGCGGCCTTCTTCGGGATCTCCCCGAGGGAAGCGCTGGCCATGGATCCGCAGCAGCGGGTCCTGCTGGAGGTCTCCTGGGACGCGCTGGAACAGGCGGGGATCGATCCGGTCGCGCTGCGGGGCAGCCGCACCGGGGTGTTCGTCGGCACCAACGGCCAGGACTACGTCCACGCCGTGTTCGCCTCCGGGGAGGACACCGCCGGGCACGCTAGCACCGGGCTCGCCGCGAGTGTCCTCTCCGGACGGTTGTCCTACACGTTCGGCTTCGAGGGTCCCGCGATGACGGTCGACACCGCCTGCTCGTCGTCGTTGGTGTCGCTGCACCTCGCGGTCGAGGCCCTCCGGCGGGGCGAGTGCGGGCTGGCTCTCGCCGGTGGTGTGACCGTGATGACCACACCGATGAACTTCGCCGGGTTCTCGCGCCAGGGCGGGTTGTCGCCCGACGGCCGGTGCAAGGCGTTCGCCGACGGAGCGGACGGAACGGGCTGGGGCGAAGGCGTCGGCGTGCTCGTGGTCGAGCGGTTGTCCGACGCGGACCGCCTCGGGCACCGGGTGCTCGCGGTGGTGCGCGGTTCGGCGGTGAACTCCGACGGCGCGTCGAACGGGCTGACGGCCCCCAACGGCCCGTCCCAGCAGCGCGTGATCCGCGCGGCACTGGCGCAGGCCGGCCTCGCACCGTCCGATGTGGACGTCGTCGAGGCACACGGCACCGGGACGCCGCTGGGAGACCCGATCGAGGCCCAGGCACTGCAGGCCGTGTACGGCAAGGGCCGCCGGCACCCGCTGCTGCTGGGATCGGTGAAGTCGAACATCGGGCACACCCAGGCCGCGGCGGGAGTCGCGGGCGTCATCAAGATGGTGCAGGCACTGCGGCACGGTGTCGCCCCGAAGACGCTGCACGTGGACGCGCCTTCATCGCACGTGGACTGGTCCGCGGCCGCGGTGGAGCTGACGACTGAGAACACGACGTGGCCCGCTACAGGGAGGCCGCGGCGTGGCGGTGTGTCGTCATTCGGGCTCAGCGGCACGAACGCGCACGTGGTCCTGGAGCAGGGCCCGGAAACCGGCCACGCCGGACACGACGACGACCGCGTGATCCCGTGGGTCGTGTCCGCGAAGTCCGAGCAGGCACTGGCCACCCGGATCGCGAGCCTGGGGTCCGTCGGCTCGCCTCGGACCGACGTCGGCTGGTCGTTGGCGCGGCGGCCGGTCCTCGACCACCGTGCCGTGCTGCTCTCCGCGGGGGGCGGTGTCACCGAGGTCGCCCGGGGCGTCGCGAGCCCGCAGCGGATCGCCTTCCTCTTCCCCGGACAGGGTTCGCAGCGCCTGGGGATGGGACGGGAGCTCCACGCGCGGTTCCCCGTGTTCGCCGAAGCCTTCGACACCACGCTCTCGCTGCTGAACCCAGGGCTGCGGGACGTGATGTGGGGGGAGGACCCCGACCTGCTGGACATGACCGTGCACGCGCAGCCCGCGCTGTTCGCGGTCGGGGTGGCGTTGTTCCGCCTCGTCCTGTCGTGGGGCGTGCGGCCGGTCCTCGTGGGCGGCCACTCGATCGGCGAGGTCGCCGCGGCGCACGCCGGCGGAATCCTGTCGCTGGAGGACGCGTGCGCGCTGGTGAACGCACGGGCCGCGTTGATGCAGGCCCTGCCGTCACGGGGAGCGATGGTCGCGATCGAGGCCACCGAGGAGGAGGTCCTGCCGCTGCTGGGCGGAGGTGTGTCGATCGCGGCTGTGAACAGGTCCGACTCGGTGGTGATCTCGGGCGAGGAGGCCGGGGTGCTCGCGATCGCCGAGGGGTTCGCCGAGCGCAGGACCCGCCGGTTGCGGGTGTCGCACGCGTTCCACTCGCCGTTGATGGAGCCGATGCTCGAGGACTTCGCCGTGGTCGTGAAGGGGTTGACGCTGCACGAACCTCTGGTGCCGGTGGTGTCCAACCTGACCGGAGCGCCCGCCACCGACGAACTCCGGGAGCCGGGGTACTGGGTGAGGCACGTGCGCGAGACCGTCCGTTTCGCCGACGGGGTGCGGGCGGCGACCGAGGCGGGGGTGACCGCGTTTCTGGAGCTGGGGCCCGACGGTGTCCTGTCGGGCCTGGTGGACGAGGGACTCGCGGTGCCGGCGCTGCGCAGGGACCGCGACGAGGAGACCGCTCTGCTGACCGCGCTGGCCCGGCTGCACGTCAGCGGTGCCGAGGTGGACTGGCGGCAGGTGCTCGTCCCCGGGCGTCTGGTGGATCTCCCGCCGTACCCGTTCCAGCACCGCCGGTTCTGGCCGGCGGTGTCGGCGGCGAGCGCGGGCCCGTCCGGCGTCGGCCAGGTCGAGGCCCGCCACCCGTTCCTCGGCGCCTCGGTGCACCTGGCGGACTCCGGCGAGGTCGTGCTGACCGGTCTGCTGTCCCAGGCGACGCATCCGTGGCTGGCCGGGCACCGGGTGGGTGACGTCGCGCTGTTCCCGTCCACGGCCCTGCTGGAGCTGGCGATCAGGGCGGGCGACGAGGTGGGCTGTGCGCGGGTGGACGAGCTGGAGGTGGTCGCCCCGGTCGTGGTGCCCGAACGCGAGGCGGTCCAGGTCCAGGTGCGGATCGGTGCTCCCGGCGAGTCCGGCCGGCGCGCACTGCACGTGCACGCCCGCGTGGCCGATGAGGGGAACTGGGTCGAACACGCGACCGGCGTGCTGAGCACCGGACTCGACGCGGGGACCCGGCTCACTTCGGCGTGGCCACCGGACGGCGCGACACGGCGGGAGACCGGTGGCCTCCCTGGCCTGCGGGCGGTGTGGCGGCACGGCGACGAGGTGCTGGCCGAGGTCTCTCTGCCCGACCACGAGGACGGAGAGGCGTTCGGTCTGCACCCGGCACTGCTCGACGCGGCCGTGGGGGCCGCGGCACTGCTCGGGTTCGACGACGTGGTCCCGCTCTCGTGGAGCGGCGTCGCGCTGCACGCGTCCGGCGCCTCCGCGATCCGGGTGCACGTGGCCAGGAGCGGAGCGGAGACCGTGTCGCTGAGCGCGGTGGACGCCTCGGGAGCGCCTGTGATCACGTGTGCCTCGGTGGTGCTCGGGCCCGCGCCGACCCCGGTCGCGGTCGTCGGCTCGCCCGAGCCGCTCCTGCGGCTGGAGTGGGCGGCACTGGCAGTCCAGCCCGCCGCGGCTCCTGTCACCGAGGTCGGCGGCTGGTTCGACCGCGGGCTCGCCGACGCGGAACCGGGCACCCTGGTCGTCCCGGTCGCGGGAGACCCCGACGACGTCGTCGCCTCCACCCACCTGCTGACCGCACGTGCGCTGGAGGTGGTGCAGGAGTTCCTGGCGGACGACCGGTTCGCGACTTCACGGCTGGTGTTCCTCACCAGGGGCGCCGTGGCAGCGGACGCCCGTGAGCACGTGGCCGACGTCGCGGCCGCCGCGGTGTGGGGCCTGGTCCGCTCGGCGCAGTCGGAGGAACCGGGCCGGCTGCTTCTGGTCGACTCGGACGACTCGGTGGCGCTGGCGGGACTGGCCGAGCAGGTTCTGCCCGACGAGACCCAGGTCCTCATCCGCGCCGGTGAGGTGCGCGTCGGGCGGCTCACGCGCACGCCCGCCGGCACCGAACCGGCTCGGTGGGACCCGGACGGCACGGTGCTGATCACCGGCGGTACGGGCGGGCTGGGCAGTGAGCTGGCACGCCACCTGGTGTGCGAGCACGGAGCCCGGCGGCTCGTGCTCGCCGGTCGGCGTGGCCTCGCCACACCGGGCGCCCCCGAGCTCGTCGCCGAACTGGCCGGGCACGGCGCACACGTCGTGGTCGCCGAGTGCGACGTCTCCGATCGCGCGTCGCTGGCCGGCCTCTTGGCGGGTATCCCCGACGAACACCCGTTGACAGCCGTGGTGCACACGGCGGGTGTGCTCGACGACGGCGTCATCGCCTCGCTGACCGCGCCGCGGCTCGACGCGGTCTTGCGCCCGAAGGCGGACGCGGCCTGGCACCTGCACGAGCTGACGCGGGAGAAGGACCTCGCCGGTTTCGTGCTGTACTCCTCGGTCTCCGGTGTCGTGGGCAGCCCCGGACAGGCGAACTACGCCGCGGCGAACGTCTTCCTCGACGCCTTGGCGGCGCACCGCGCGGGTCAGGGCCTGCCCGCGGTGTCGGTGGCGTGGGGTGCCTGGGCGCCCACCGCGGGCATGACCGCGACGCTGGGCGAAGCCGCGCTCGAACGGATGTCCCGCGCCGGTGCGGCGACCTTGTCGGTGGAGCAGGGACTGCGGCTCTTCGACGCCGCGCTGGCCTCCGGTGAACCCTCGGTGGTCGCACTGCCTCCCGCGAGCACGACCGATCCGCGGCGCCGGACGGCCGCGCGCGCGATCCCCGTCGTCGACTCGGTGGCCGACCAGCTTCGCGGGATGCCTGAGGGCGAGCGGACCGCGTTCGCCCTCGACCTGGTCCGGTCGCACGCGGCCGAGGTGCTGGCGCACACCGACGCGGACGAGGTCGTGGCGGACCAGGAGTTCCGGCAGCTGGGGTTCGACTCGCTGACCGCGATCGAGCTGCGCAACCGGCTCAGCGCCGTCACCGGGCTGCGGCTGCCCGCCACGCTGGTGTTCGACCACCCCACACCCGCCGCGCTGGCGGCACACCTGGTGACCGCGCTGGCCGGTGGTTCCGGGGAAGGCGGAGACCTGTCACCGCTGGCCGAACTGGACCGGCTGGAGTCCGTGCTGGCGGCCTGCGACGCCGACGACGACCTCCGGGCAGGCGTCGCGATCCGGCTGCGGTTGCTGCTGGAGCAGTGGAGCGGTCAGACCAAGGAGTCCGACGAGCGCGCGGTCGCGGACCGGATCCACACCGCGAGCACCGACGAGGTCTTCGCGTTCATCGACAACGAGCTCGGCCGCCTGCGGGATCGCTGATCCTCCGTCTGCCGTGAGAATGAAAGGGCGCACCGCGATGTCTGAGCAGGACAAGCTCGTCGAGTACCTGAAGTGGGTCACCGCGGACCTGCACGAGACCCGTCAGCGCCTCGAGGAGGCCGAGTCCGGCAGGTACGAACCGATCGCGATCGTCGGCATGGCCTGCCGGTTCCCCGGTGGTGTCAGGTCCGCGGACGAGCTGTGGGACCTCGTCGTCTCCGGAGGAGATGCGATGGGCCCGCTTCCCGCGGACCGCGGCTGGGACCTCAGCCTGCTGGCCCACGACGACGCACCCGCGACCTACCACGGCGGGTTCCTGTCCGGTGTGGCCGGCTTCGACGCCGCGTTCTTCGGGATCTCCCCGCGGGAGGCGCTGGCGATGGACCCGCAGCAGCGGCTGCTGCTGGAGGTCTCCTGGGAGGCGGTCGAACACGCCGGGATCGACCCGCGGTCGCTGCGGGGCAGCCGGACGGGAGTGTTCGTCGGGACGAACGGGCAGGATTACGCGCACGCCGTGCTGGCGTCCGAGGAGGACGTCGAGGGTCACGCCGGTACGGGCCTCGCCGCGAGCGTGCTCTCCGGGCGCGTGGCCTACACCTTCGGCTTCGAGGGCCCCGCGATGACGGTCGACACGGCGTGCTCGTCGTCGTTGGTGTCGCTGCACCTGGCCATGCAGGCCCTGCACCGGGGCGAGTGCACCCTGGCACTGGCGGGCGGCGTGACGGTGATGGCGACGCCGATGAACTTCGCGGCGTTCTCCCGCCAAGGAGCGTTGTCGAGCGACGGCCGGTGCAAGGCGTTCGCCGACGCGGCCGACGGCACCGGCTGGGGCGAAGGCGTCGGCGTGCTGGTGGTGCAACGGCTGTCGGACGCGCTGAGCGCCGGACACCGGGTGCTGGCCGTGGTCCGCGGTTCCGCGGTGAACCAGGACGGCGCGTCCAACGGGTTGTCGGCGCCGAACGGTCCGGCGCAGCAACGTGTGATCCGCCAGGCCCTGGCGGGCGCCGGTCTGTCCACACGCGACGTCGACGTCGTGGAGGCCCACGGCACCGGCACGGTGCTCGGTGACCCGATCGAGGCGCAGGCCTTGCTGGCCACCTACGGCCAGGACAGGGACCGGCCGTTGCTGCTGGGGTCGGTCAAGTCGAACATCGGCCACACCCAGGCGGCGGCGGGTGTGGCCGGTGTGATCAAGATGGTGCAGGCCTTGCGGCACGGCACGGTTCCCGCGACCCTGCACGTCGACGCGCCCTCGTCCCACGTGGACTGGTCGGAGGGAGCGGTCGCGCTCGTCACCGAGCCGACGTCCTGGCCGGAGGCGGGCAGGCCGCGCAGGGCCGGTGTGTCGTCGTTCGGGGTGAGCGGGACGAACGCGCACGTGGTCCTGGAGCAGGCGCCCGCGACCGACCAGCCCGCCGCGCAGGAGTCGCCGGTGACGCCGTGGGTGGTGTCCGCCAAGTCTCCGCAGGCGGTGGCGGACGCGGTGGACCGCCTCGGCGGTGTCGGCGCCGCGCGCTCCGACGTGGCCTGGTCGCTGCTCGCCCGTCCGGTCTTCGACCACCGGGCCGTGCTGCTGGCGACCGGTGACGGCATCACCGAAGCGGCACGGGGGAAGGTCGTGCCCGGTGCCGACCGCCCCGTCCTCGTGTTCCCCGGCCAGGGGGCGCAGTGGCGGGGGATGGGGCGCGGGCTGCTGGAGACCTCGGCCGAGTTCGCCGAGAGCATCGCCGCCTGCGAGAAGGCCTTGAGCCCGTACGTGGACTGGTCGCTGACGGAGGTGCTGCGCGGAGCGCTGGAACTCGACGAGGTCGATGTCGTCCAGCCCGTCTCGTGGGCGGTGATGGTGTCTCTCGCGGCCGTGTGGCGGTCGCACGGGGTGGAGCCGTCGGCGGTGCTGGGGCACTCCCAGGGCGAGATCGCGGCGGCGTGCGTGGCGGGCGTGCTGTCCCTGGAGGACGGTGCGCGGATCGTGGCGGTGCGCAGCCAGGCCATCAAGCGCGTGCTGTCGGGGAAGGGCGCGATGGCCTCCGTCGCCGCTTCCCAGGAGGTCGTGGCCGAGCGCATGGGCCGGTTGTCGCTCGCGGCGGTCAACGGTCCCGTGAGCCTGGTGGTCTCGGGGGAGCCGGGCGACGTCGACGAGTTCGTGGAGGGGTGTCGGCGTGACGGGATCCGCGCGAAGCGCGTCCCGGTGGACTACGCCTCCCACTCGGCGCAGGTGGAGGCCCTGGCCGACGAGCTGCGGGAGTCCCTCGCCGGAGTCACCGCGCGTCAGGGCGAGGTGCCGTGGTTGTCGACGGTGATCGCGCGGTGGGTAGATCCCGCCGAGCTGGACGCCGAGTACTGGTACGACAACCTGCGCGGGACCGTCCGGCTCCGCGATGCCGTCGAGGTCCTCGTGCGCGAGGGACATGGAGTCTTCATCGAGTGCGGTCCCCATCCCGTGCTCACCACCGGTGTGCAGGACACGCTGGAGGCCATCGGCTCGACAGCGGCCGTGCTGGGAACCCTGCGGCACGACGACGACACCCCGCAGCGGCTGCTCACCTCCCTCGCGGAGGCCTTCGTCGCGGGTGCCGGCGTCGACTGGCGCCGGGTGGTGCCCAGCGGTCGCTTGGTGGACCTGCCGCCGTACGCGTTCCAGCACCAGCGGTTCTGGCCCGGCGGTGCCCAGTCGGCGGGCGACGTGGCCACCGCCGGGCTGAGGGCGGCGGCTCACCCGCTGCTGGGTGCCGCGGTGTCGGTCGCCGGATCGGACGAGGTGCTGCTGACCGGCAGGCTCTCCCTGGCCACGCACCCGTGGCTCGCGGACCACCGCATCGGTGGCGTGGTGCTGTTCCCCGGCACGGGTTTCGTCGAACTGGCGATCCGTGCCGGCGACGAGTGCGGGTGCGGCCGGGTCGAGGAGCTGACACTGACCACGCCGCTGGTGCTGCCGGAGTCCGGCGCGGTGCACGTCCAGGTGCGGGTGGGCGCGCTCGACGAGGACGGCCGGCGCGAGCTGCAGATCCACTCGAAGCACGCCGAGGACGACGACTGGATCCAGCACGCCGGTGGAACCGTGACCGCCGCCGACGACCCCGCGGGCTTCGGCAGCGGAAGCTGGCCGCCACCGCAGGAAGCGGTGGTGGCCGACCTGGCGGACTTCTACGACGGCTACGCCGAGCGCGGCGCGGAATACGGTCCGTCGTTCCGGGGCGTGCGGGCGGCCTGGCTGGACGACGGAGCGGTGTACGCCGAGATCACGGTCCCAGACCAGCTCGCGGACGTGCCGGCCTACGGGATGCACCCGGCGTTGTTCGACGCCGCGCTGCACACGGCCGGCCTGGCCGGGTTGGAGGTCCGCGGAGGGCTTCCGTTCTCGTGGGAGGGCGTGACCCTGCACGCCTCCGGGGCCTCCGTGTTGCGCGTGCGGATGGTGAAGACGGGACCGGCGTCGCTGTCGCTGAGCGCGGTCGACGTCGAGGGCGCGCCGGTGGTGTCGGTGGAGTCGCTGACCATGCGGGCGCCCGGCCCGGTCACGGCCGGTCGCCGGGACGCCGACTCGTTGCTGGCTCTCGGCTGGATCCCCGCCGAGGAGGCGCCGTCCGGGCACCACACCTGGTCCATCGTGGGTGCGGACCGCTTCGACCTCGGCTACGTGCTGCAGATGCGCGGTGAGTCGGTCGTCGCCTACACGAGCTCCCTGGCCGGCGCTCGCGCTGACGTGGTGGTCGTCCCGGTGTCCGGTGACGACCCCGCGCCCGCGACTGTGCGAGAACTGACTACGCGGATGCTCGCTCTGCTCCAGGAGTTCCTGACCGACGAGAGCTTCTCCCGGTCGCGCCTGCTGGTCGTGACCAGTGGCGCGGTCGCCGTCCGCGACGGCGAGCCCGTCACCGACCTGGCGGCGTCGGCGGTGTGGGGTCTCGTCCGCTCCGCCCAGTCGGAGAACCCCGGCCGGTTCCTGCTGGTCGACGTCGACGGCGACCAGGCGTCGCACGCGGCGGTGCCGGGCCTGGTCGGCCTGGTCGGGACCGGTGAGACCCAGGTCGTCGTGCGTGGGGGAGTGGCGGAGGTGGGCAGGCTGATGCCCCTTTCGTCCGTCGGCGGCGCCCTGGTGCCGCCCGCAGGAGTCCCCTGGCGCCTGGACAGTGCGCGCAAGGGCAGCCTGGACGCGCTGGAGCTCGTGCCCTGTCCCGAGGTGCTGGAGCCGTTGACCGGCCGGCAGGTCCGCGTCCGCGTCCGCGCCGCCGGGCTGAACTTCCGGGACGTGCTCAACGCACTGGGGATGTACCCCGGCGACGCGGGCGTCTTCGGCGCGGAAGCTGCAGGCGTGGTGGTCGACGCGGGCCCGGAGGTCGTGGGCGTGCGTCCCGGTGACCGGGTGATGGGCATGTTCCCCGGCGTGTTCGGGCTGCTGGCGGTCACCGACGAGCGGTTCGTGGTGAAGGTGCCGTACGGCTGGTCCGACGAGACCGCCGCGTCGGTCCCCGTGGCCTTCCTGACCGCTTACCACGGCCTGCTCGACCTGGCGGGACTCCAGGCGGGTGAACGGATCCTCGTGCACGCCGGAGCCGGTGGTGTCGGCATGGCCGCCCTTCAGCTCGCGCAGCACCTGGGGGCGGAGGTGTTCGCGACGGCGAGCGAGGGCAAGTGGGAGGTGCTGCGCTCCCTCGGGGTGCCGGACGAGCGGATCGCGTCTTCCAGGACGACCGAGTTCGAGCACAGGTTCCAGCGGGTGGACGTGGTGCTCAACGCCTTGACCGGCGAGTTCGTCGACGCCTCGCTGAGGTTGCTCGGTGCGGGCGGGCGGTTCCTCGAGATGGGCAAGACCGATCTCCGCGATCCCGGCGACCTGCCCTACGTGGAATACCACCCCTTCGACGTGGGCCGGGTCCACCCCGACCACGTCCAGCAGATGCTCACCGAACTGGTGGGCCTGTTCGAGCGGGGTGTGCTGCGGCCGTTGCCGGTGCGGACGTGGGACGTGCGGCGGGCTCCGGAGGCGTTCCGGTTCATGAGTCTGGCCAAGCACGTGGGCAAGGTCGTGCTGACGGTGCCGTGCGAGTGGGATCCCGAGGGCACCGTGCTGATCACCGGCGGGACCGGGGGACTGGGCAGTGAGCTGGCCCGGCACCTCGTGCTGCGGGGCGGAATGCGCCACCTCCTGCTCACCAGCCGTGGTGGGGTCGCCGAGCCGGGACTCGTCGAGGACCTCAGGGCGGCGGGCGCCGCGGTCGAGGTCGTCGCGTGCGACGTCGCCGACCGCGAGGCGGTGGCCGCGCTGCTCGCACGGATTCCGGCTGAGCACCCGCTGGAGGTGGTCGTCCACGCCGCGGGTGTCCTGGACGACGGTGTGGTCCAGTCCCTGACGCCGCAACGCCTCGACGCGGTGATGAAGCCCAAGGTGGACGGTGCGTGGCACCTGCACGAACTGACCCGCGATCTCTCCGCGTTCATCCTGTTCTCGTCGTTCGCGGGGGTGACGGGCAGCTCCGGCCAGGCCAACTACGCGGCGGCCAACGTGTACCTCGACTCCCTCGCGCACCAGCGCAGGAGCGAGGGCCTTCCCGCGGTCTCGCTCGCCTGGCCGCTGTGGGAACGCGCCACCACCATGACCGGCGAGATCCTCGGCAGCACGGTCGAGCGCAGGAAGTCCGGCGGCGTGCCACCGATCAGCACCGAGCAGGGCTTGGCGCTCTTCGATGCCGCGACCGCGGCCGACGCGGCCCTGGTCGTCCCCTTCGGACTGCGCAGGGGTTCCGTCGCGGTACGGGGCGAGGTGCCCGCGTTGCTGAGGGGCCTCGTGCGGACCGGGCGGCGTGCCGCCGCGAGCCGCACGACCACCACGCTGCGGGACCGGCTGCGCGATCTGGGCGGCGAGCAGAGGGAGCGGGCACTGTGCGATCTCGTCGTCGAGTTCGCCGCGACGCTGCTGGGTCACGCGGACAAGGACGTGGTCACCCCGGACAGCGACTTCCTGGGCCTCGGGTTCGACTCGCTGATCGCGGTCGAGTTGCGCAACAAGCTGAGCGAGGCCGTGGGCGTCCGCCTGCCGTCCACGGTGGTCTTCGACACCGGGACACCCGGCCGGCTCGCCCGCTGGCTCGACGGGGAACTGGGCGAGGCGGCCCCGGCCGTGCGCCGCTCCGCTGACACCGGGAGCGAGACCGTCGAAGGGGTCTTCTTCGCCGCGATGGCGAACGGCAGGCTCCAGGAGGGTCTGCAGATGCTCAAGGCGGTCGCCCTCACCCGTCCCGGTTTCGAGACCCCCGCCGAGCTGGTGGAACTGCCCCAGCCGGTCACGCTCGCCGAAGGACCCGCCCCCGCCAGGCTGCTCTGCGTCAGTTCGCCGACGGTGACCGGTGGTGTGCACCAGTACGCGCGCATCGCCGCCCACTTCCGCGGCAAGCGGACCGTGCAGGCGCTGCCGTTGCCCGGGTTCGCTCCGGGGGAGAGCCTTCCCGCCACGGCTGAGGCGGTGAGCAGGGTCGTCGCGGAGAGCGTGCTGCACGCGAGCGACGGCGAACCGTTCGTGCTCGTCGGCCACTCCTCGGGCGGCTCGCTCGCCTACGCGGCCGCAGGCGTGCTGGAGTCCACCTGGGGCATCCTGCCGGAGGCCGTTGTCCTGCTCGACACGCTGAGCATCACGCACGGTTCCGGGGGAGCGTCCGACTTCACCGATCTCACCCGCGTGTACCTGGACGAGTCCGACACCGCCGTGAAGGTGACCAGCACGAGGCTGTCGGCGATGACGCACTGGTTCTCGAAGATGGCGGACCTGGAGGTGCGGCCGACCAGCGCCCCGGTGCTCCTGGTGCGGTGCGCCGTCCCGCTGATGTCCGACGGCGAACCGCTCGTGCGTGACGAGCAAGCCGAGCCGGTCGTGGCGGGTGCGGACGTCCGCGTCGTCGAGACCGACCACTTCGCACTGGCGATGGAGGATTCCGGTCTCACGGCGGACGTGGTGGACGGCTGGCTCACCACCGTGCTCGGGTGATTCGCCGGGCCCACCGCGAGTGGGGCGGGCCGTGGCCGGGGGCGTCCACGAGGTAGTGGACGGCCCCGGCCACGTTCGGACTGCTCCACGCGACGGCCTGGTGACTGCACGAGAAGAGGCCAGGGCCGAAAATTCCCGGCCCTGGCCTCTTCTCGCGTTCCTTCCGGTGAGGACTACCAGCTGACCGGCAGGGCGTGCAGTCCGAAGAGGACGCGGTCGTACTTGAACGGGAGTTCCTCGACGGGGACGGCGAGCCGCAGGGACGGAATCCGTTCGAACAGCGACCGGAAGGCGATCTCCATCTCGGCGCGCACGAGGTTGTGGCCCAGGCACAGGTGGGCGCCGTGGCCGAACGCGACGTGGTGGCGCTCCGCCCTGTCCGGTTTGAACTCCGCCGGGCAGGAGAATGCGCCTGGGTCGTGGTTGGCCCCCGCGAGCAGCGGGATGACTCCCTCGCCCGCCTTGATCAGCTGACCGGCGATCTCCACGTCCTCGACGGCGGTGCGCAACGCCACGATGTCGGCGACGGAGTGCAGCCGCAGGAGCTCCTCCGTGACCCGGTCGTCACCGATCCACCGCGGGTTGGCCAGCAGCGTCACGACCCCGAGGGCGATGTTGTTGGCCGTCGTCTCGTGCCCGGCGATCAGCAGCAGCATCGTGACGCCGGCCAGTTCCTCCGGCGTGATCGTGCCGGCGTGGATCAGCCTTGTCGTGAGGTCGTCTCCGGGCCGCTTGCGCTTGACGGTGATCAGCCGGCCGAGGTAGCGCAGGATCTCCTTGCCGGCGGCGTCCCGTTCCTCGTCGGACGACGAGATGGTGACGAGCGTGCGCGTCTTCGCCTCGAAGAACTCGTGGTCGGCGTAGGGGACCCCGAGCAAGTCGGTGATCACCAGCGAGGGCACCGGGAGGGCGAACGCGCTGACGAGGTCCGCGGTGCCGCCCGCGGCGAGCATCGAGTCGATCAGGCCGTCGACGATGCGCTGGATCGACGGCCGCATCTCCTTGATCCGCCGCACGGTGAACTCGGGCAGGAGCGTTTTGCGGAACCTGGTGTGCTCGGGAGCGTCCAGGCCGACGAACCACCCCGGCACGTCGGACTGCGACGGCACGCCGCCGGTACGGCCGGGGTTGGGGAAACCGGGATGCGCCGGGTTGGAGCTGATCCTGGGGTCGGTGAGGACCGCCTTCACGTCCTCGTGCCGGGAGATGAGCCAGACCGGGGCACCGCCCGGCAAGGTGATCCGGGTGAGACCGGGCTGCTCCCGGAACCGCGCGTAGTCCGGCGGCGGGAAGTTCGGTGCGGACAACGCTCACTCACCCTTCTCGTAGAACTCCCGGACCTTGCCGACGATGTGGTCCTGGTCGGCCTCGGTGAGCTCGCCGTAGGTCGGCAGGTACAGGCCGTCCTCGCTGAACCGGTTCGCGTTGAGCGTCCACCAGTCCGGGTCGAAGTACCCCGGTTGCCTGCTCATCGGCTTGAAGAACACCCTCGTCTCGATGCCGTTCCGCGTGAGGAAGGCGCGGAGCTCGTCGCGGCGTTCGGCGCGGATGTCGTACATCCAGAGCACGTCCCGCGGCGGCATCAGCGTCACGCCTCGCACGCCCGTCAGGCCCGCGTCGTAGCGCTGTTCGATGTCGCGACGTCCGGCGAGGATCTCCGGCAGCCGCTCGACCTGGGCCAGTGCGACCGCCGCCTGCATGTTCGTCATCCGGAAGTTGTAGGCCAGCTTCTTGTGCAGGAAGCTGTGGTCGTCGCTGAACGCCATGGCCCGCAGGTGTCTCATCTGCCCGGCCAGCACCGGGTCGTCGGTGATCGCGATGCCGCCCTCGCCGGAGGTGATGATCTTGTTGGCGTACAGGGAGAAGCAGGCGATGTCAGCGACCGGCAGTACACCGTGCGCCTCGGCGGAGTCCTCCACCACCCGCACGCCGTAGTCGCGGGCGATGCTCATGATCGCGTCCATGTCGCACCGGCGGCCGTAGACGTGGACCGGCATGATCACCTTGGTGCGGCTGGTGATCTTCTCCTCGATCCGGGTGACGTCTATGTTCAAGTCGTTGCCGCAGTCCACGAAGACCGGTGTCGCACCGGTGTAGGTGACCGCCCACGCGGTCGCGATCATGGTGAACTCCGGGACGATCACCTCGTCCCCGGGACCGACGCCGAGCGCTCGCAACGCCAGGGTGAGCGCCGCGGTACCGGACGAACAGGCGACGCCGTGCGCGATGTCGTTGTAGTCCGCGAAGGCCTGTTCGAACATGGCGACGTAGGAACCCTGCGACGAGATCCAGCCCGCGTCGACCGCCTTGAAGACGTACTCGCGCTCACGCCCTCCGAGCCAGGGCTGCGAGACCGGGTACTTGAACGTCATGTGTCCTCATCTCAGGAAGCAGTGCTCCGCCGCGGGGGACGGGCGGAGGTGAGGGCGGGGAGGTCCAGCAAGAGGTCGGCGGCCGTGACCCGCCCGCCCGCGGCCCGCTGGAGCCGGCCGATCAGCTCGGCGCGCCTGCGGAAGGAGTCATCGCCGAGCACCCTGGTCAGTTTGTCGGTCACGTCGTCGGTGTCGATCGTCTCCGGCTGGTCCAGGGTGAGACCGAGGCCGAGGTCCTGGACGCGGACCGCGAGGTCGTGGCAGTCCATCCACAGCGGTCGTGTGACGAGTGGTGTGCCGAAGTACAGACCCTCGTGGACACCGTTGCTGCCCGCGTGGGTGAAGAAGAGCCGCACGTTCCGGTGGGCCAGCACGTCGAGCTGGGACGGCACCCAGGCTTCGATCCGGAGGTTCTCCGGGAGCCGGTCGTCCGGGGGCAGCAGGTGCTGCTGCTCGAGGGGGAGCTTCCAGAGGAACTGGTGCCGGTGCATTCGCCGGACCACCGCCACGAGTGATGCGACCTGCTCGCGGGTCAACCGGGTGATCGTGCCGAAGCCGAGGTACACCACGGAGTCCTGTGAGTCGAGCCACCGGGTGAGTTCGTGGTCTCCCGGCGCCTGCGGCAGGGGCGGGACGAGGGCGCCGACGGTGCGCATCTTCTCCGGCAGCGAGAAGGGGTAGTCCATCTCGGGAATCGAGTAGCAGAGCACCAGTTCGGCCTGGTCGATCCGTGCCATCTCGCCCTTGGCCGCCGGTGCGATGCCGTGCCGCCGGCGGAGCTCGGCGTCCTCCTCCACGACCTTCCGCATCGACGGCGTCAGGAACGGCAGCAGGGTCCTGATCTTCATCAGGTGGTTGGCCAGCCGCTGACGGCGGTTCATCGGGTAGGGAAGTCCGGAGTGCGGGACCGGGAAGTCCTTCGGCGTGCGCGACGTGCCCAGGTGGGTGCGGGTCGTCAGCACGTTGCTCGGCAGGAAGGGAACCCCGAGCACGAAAGGGGTGCCGGTGGTGATGGCCAGCTCGCAGCCGAACTGGCTGATGCTGTCCACCACCATCAGCGCCGGGCCGATCGACTCGGCGGCCGCCTTGAGCCTCGCGTACTTCTCCATCCGGCCGCGGGGCCGGAAGGTCTGGCGGATCACCGCCTGGTTCGCCTTCGACTTCGACTTCTGGGTGACCGCGCGGTAGACCTCGTCCTCCCACGAGGTCGCGGACATCTCGGAGTCGACCTCGCCCAGCGACACGAACGAGACGGGCGAGGCAGCGGAAAGCGCTTCCACCTCCGCCCGCCGGTTCTCGTCCGTCGCGAAGTGGAGGTCGGGGACGCCCCTGCGCGCCAGTTCCCCTGCCAGCACGAGCAAAGGATTGATCAGTCCGCTCTCCGGATAGCTGACGAACAGGACGGGTCGCCGGGTCGACGCCATGAACAACACTCTCCACCAGGTGGGGGCCGCCAGGAGTCCTGGAGACACCGGGACAGTCCCGGCATCGTCGCCGACCAGGTCCGCGGCTGTCCCGGGTGGCGGGCGACCTCGAGAGAAACCCCTAGTGTTCCGGCCGCGCCCGGCGGTCGATCATCCACTTTCGAGTGAATTCCCTCGTGCTGGGAGATGACACTGGCCCTGCTTCGAGAAACCGAACGTGCCAGGGCGGAAGTCGAAGGAAGGTCCTGAGATGGCGAAGATCTGCGGTGCGGACACCGTCCGCACGTTGGAGGACCTCGAGCAGGACGCAGTGCGCATCGCTGCCGAACTCGGTGAACGAGGGCTCCACCGGGGCGACCGCGTCCTGTTCAAGGCGCAGAACTCGGTCGGCTACGTCACCGTGCTGCTGGCTCTGATGCACGCGGGCGCGTCGATCGTGCTGCTCGACCACAACGAGCCCGCCGAGGTGACCGAGCGGGTGATCGGTCAGGCGCGCGTGGTGCTGTGCGTCGCCGACGAGGACGCGGTGGTGCCGGAGACGGCGGTCGCCGTCCTGACGATCTACCAGCTGCAGCTGGCCGCCGCGGGACGCGCCGTGCGCGACGAGGTGGACCTGGACGTCCGAACCTGGTGCGAGCTGCCGGACGGCCTGCTGATGTGCTCGTCGGGATCCACGGGAACACCGAAGCTGGTCGTCAAGACGGGAGCGTCGTTCCTCGCGAACCTGCGGCGCAACATCGACCTGGTCGGGCACGTCGGCACCGACGTGCTCGTGCCGTTGCTGCCCTTCTCGCACCAGTACGGGCTGTCCATGGTGCTGATCGCCTGGCTGGCCAGGTGCTCCCTGGTGGTCGCTCCCTACCGCAGGCTGGACCACGCCCTGCGCATGGCGGGCCTGTGCGGTGCGACCGTCTTCGACGCCACTCCCGCCACGTACCGCAGCATGGTCAACATCGTCCGGACGCGGCCCGCACTGCGCACCGTCGTCGCATCGGCGCGGATGTTGTGCGTCGGTGCGGCTCCGCTGTACCCAGGTCTGGTGGACCAGTACGTCGAGGAGTTCGGCATGCCGCTGCTCGACAGCTACGGCAGCACCGAGATGGGCAACGTGTCGTTCGCGTCGGTCGGCAACCCGGTCGCCTGCGGGCCTGCCGTGCGCGGCGTCGACCTGTCCGTCGTGGACGACGACGGAGCCGAGGTTCCCGCGGGCGTCACCGGCGAGATCATGGTCCGCACGCCGGACCTGATGACGGGCTACCTCGACGAGAACGGCGTGCTCGATCCGGTCGAACCGGGGTGGTTCGCCAGCGGGGACTTCGGTTTCCTCGACCAAGCGGGCAACCTCCACGTGCTCGGCCGCAAACGGGCGGTGCACCGCATGGGGCACACGCTCTACCCGGACATGATCGAACGCAAGATCGGTGCGGCCGGGTGCTCGGCGAAGGTCGTCGCACTGCCCGACGACCGCCTCGGAAGCTTCCTCGTCGCGTTCGTCGAGGACGACCAGAACCGGCCGGCGTCGTACTGGAAGGAGCAGTTCATGCCGGTGTTGCCCGCGTACGAACAGCCGAACCGGGTGGTCGTCGTCAAGAACTTCCCGCTCAACCGCAACGGGAAACCGGACGGCAAGCGCCTCGAGGAGATGGCGCTGGAAGGCGCGAGCGTCGCGTCATGACCGAGGGCATCGCGCTGGTCTTCCCGGGGATGGGAGCGGCGGGTTTCGCCGACATCGGCCGGTTCCTCGTCCTGGACCGGTACGCGCGGGAGCGCACGGAGGAAGCCGACGGGGTGCTGGGCGGGTCGTTGCTCGCCGGGTTCCGCGCCGAGGGCGACCAGTACGGGGACTTCTCCCAGATCGCGTTCCTGGTGTGCTGTCTGGCGCTCGCTGATCGGGCCGAGCGCGAACTGGGCGTGAAACCGGACTTCTGCGCCGGCCCGAGCCTCGGACAGCGGCCGCTCGCGGTGTACACCGGTGCTCTGGGCTTCGCCGACGCCGTGCGGATGACCATCGAACTCGCCCGCTGTGAACGGGAGTACTTCGCCTCGGAGCCGGAGGAGTTGGTGACGCACTGCTTCGTGCACGTGCCGGACGAGCCGTTCCACGCGCTGCTCGCGGAGCTCACCGAACGGGACGAGTGGATCGAGGTGTCGGGCACGCTGGACCGCGGTGGGTACCTGGTGTCGCTGCGCGCGTCGTTGCTGGACGAGGTCATCTCGTCGGTCCGCGCCGCGGGCGGGTACTCCATGCGCACCATGCGCCCACCGGTCCACGCCAGGCGGTTCGCTCCTCTGCGCCAGAAGGCCGAGGCCGAGGTCGTGAGCCGCTACGAGTTCGCCGATCCCCGCGTGCCCGTGGTCGCCGATCAGGACGGCAGGCTCGTCGGTTCGGCCGCGGGGGTCCGGCGGATGGTGCTGGAGACGTTCGACCAGCCCATCGACTGGCCGGCGGTGGTCGGCACCCTGACCGGCCGCGGGGTGTCGACCGCGTACATCACCGGGCCCGATCTGTTGTTCCACCGGCTCGACTGCACCACCCGGAACCTCCGCGTCGTGGCCGTCACGCCCAAGACCGCGTGGAAGTGAGGTTCTCGCGGCAGATCCCCGGGAAGAACTCCTGCGTTCCAGCCCCGCTACCGGTCGGTAGGCGGGGCTTTCGCTCTGCGGCACAGTGCAAGAGCCGCACGTGGGGATCGGGACGAGGTGGTCAGAGGGGCAGCTCGACCGGAGCGAGCTCGTCGAACCGGTCACCAGGACCTGGGTTCGTCGGATCGGTACCGCCGCCGAGGTGGTTCATCACACCCCAGACCGCGTTCAGCGCGCTCGTGACAGCCCCCTCCGCGAAACCGCCGAGCCACGAGACGTCGTCACCGCACAGGAAGAAGCCGCGCTGGGCGGCCGGTGCGTCCCGCTGCACGAACTGGGTGAACAGCCTGCGCTGGTAGCGGTACTGGCCCGGCAGGTTCTGCTTGAACGCACCCATGAACAGCGGTTCGTTCTCCCAGGAGATGGTGACGGGCTCGCTGATGACGTGGGAGGCGATGTCGACACCGGGGTAGATCGCGCTCAGCCGTCGCAACAGGACGGTGAGCCGCTGCTGGTCGGTCATGGTGCGGAACTTGGCGGAGTCGTCGTTCCAGGTGTACGACAGGCACATGACCCCGGGCCGGTCGGGGCCGTGGTCGAACAGGTAGACGCCACGAGGGCTGCGATCGGTGAGGGTCATCCCCATCGCGTGCTCACCGGTGTGCTCGTCGGTGTCGAGCCAGAACGGGCGGTCGCTGAGCACGAACAGCTTGGACGAACTCATGTAGTGCGTCCGTTCGACAGCTGTCCACTGCGGTGCGCTGAGCAGCTCGGCGGAGCAGTCGATCGATCCCAGCAGCGTCCACACGTGCGGTGTGAACACCACGGCCGGAAAGCGTGAGAGTCCGCCGCCCGCGTCCTCGACAAGGATGTCCGCACCGTCCCTGCCGAGTCGGGTCACGCCGGGCCGGGGCGCGTCGTGGTTGAGCGAGGCGATCGTGGTTCCCGGCCGCCACCGCGCCATCCGTGCCGGCGAGTGGGACCACAGGCCCAGCGGAAGGCGTTGCGCGCCACCGACGATGCTGACCTGTTCGCCGTCGTCCGCGTGGGCGTACACGACGCGCAGGATCTCGAGCGCGGAGTTGGGGAAGTCCGTGTCCCAGCCGCCCGCGCCGAAACCGACCTGGCCGAAGATCTCGCGGTGCCGGAACGAGGTGAACGCCGCGGAGTCGGCGAGCAGACCGTAGAACGACTGGTCGTCGAGTCGGTGCACGAGGCGGTTCCAGACCACCTTGATCAGGTCGACGTCCCTGCGGCGGATCGCGTCCTCCATCGTGAAGAGCTCGGCCTTGTCCCGCAGCGTTTTGTCCCAGGCGTCGGCCACCTCCTGGTAGATCGAGGGCAGCAGCATCTGCGAGCGGCCTTGGTGCGTCACGCCGTTCAGGTTGATCACGGTGCTGGGAGTGCACGGCGCGAGGGGGTTGGGAAAGGGTGAGGTGGGCAGGTCCAGCTCGTGGATGTAGTGGAACAACGTCCGGGCGGTCGGCGCGAACCTCATCGCGCCCAGGTCGGCCACGCAGCCGGGGTGGCCGGGGAATCCCGCCGACCGCATCCTCCCGCCGAGCTGTCCCGCCTCGTACACGACGGGTCGCAGGCCCATCCGCATGAGCTCGTACGCCGCGACGAGACCCGAGATGCCACCGCCGATCACCGCGACCGGAGTGCCGTGCAGGTCCGCGGGAACCTGGCCCAGCCCGGCCGGGTGGCGCAACCACTCGTCGTAGCTGAACGGGAAGTCGGGGATGAGCATGGCGAGCTGGTCGGTCGGGGCAGGGGTCATGGCGATGCCCGCCTCTCTGGCAGTGTCGTGCCTCAGCGCTCGGTGACGAGGTCCTGGTACAAGTCGGGGCGCCGGTCGGCCAGGTACGGCGTCTGGAGCCGGGCCGCGACGATCTCGGCCGGATCGATGTCGGCCACCAGCAGCGCCTCGCCGTGCTCCGGCGCCGTCTGCACCCGGCCGTGCGGGGTCACCACCCTGGTCAGACCGCAGTAACTCACCGCTCCGTCCACACCGGACCAGTTGACGTAGCTCACGTACAGCTGGCTCTCGAAAGCCCTGGCGCGCACCAGGGTGCGCGTGACGACGCTCCACGGCCTGGCCAGCGCACCGGGCACGGCGAGCAGCTGGGTCCCTCGCAGGGAGTGGGCCCGGACCAGCTCGGGGAACTCGACCTCGTAGCAGATCAGCAATCCCACGGTGACGCCGGCGACCCGGGCCTGGACGACAGCCCCGTCGCCCCTGTCGAAGACCGCGGCTTCCGCGTCGCCGAAGAGGTGCGACTTCCGGTGGACCGCGACCACTTCACCTCGTGCGTCGACGAGCTGAACGGTGTTGTACGTGCCTTCTGCCGTCCTCTCCGGACAGCCGTACAGGATTGCCACGCCCTCGCGTGCGGCGATCGATGCCGCGCTGCCGGCCGCCTCCGCCGCCAGGTACGCCGCGTGCTCGACGTCCGGACCGTGCGTGCGGTACCCGGTCAGTGACAGCTCCGGCGTGACGAGGAGGTCCGCGCCGGCCCCGCGAGCACGCCGCGCCGCGTCCGCGAGTCGGTGGACGTGTCCGTCCACCGACTCGTTCTGCGCCTCAGCCTGCCAGCACGCGAGCCTCATGATGTGGTCCCTCCAAGACCTGTGCCGGACCCGGTCGTGGCCCGGGACGTCCAGCGCTCACATCTTCTGGTTCCGGGCCACCGGAAATCACCCAGACCATGGCCGGAGTCACCGCGTCCGGACGGATCTCTTCTAGGGGATCTCCGAGTTGCGCCGACCCTACGATCCGAGCGCACTGCCGTTGCCCAGCCGGTCTTTTCCGAGGTGGTCCGCCGATGTCGATCGATGCCGACAACACGTCCAGCGATCCGGGCTCGTTCGACGGGTGGATCTCCGGGCGGTCTCGGTCCGAGGTCGTGCACGCCTCGCTCGCGTTGGTCAGGAAGCACCTGGCCGCGGCGCTGGGCGTCGAGCAGGCCGAGGTGGCCGACGCCGAACGCGGTGTGGCCGACCTGGGTCTGACATCCGTGATCGCGGTGGACCTGCACCGCCGGCTCCGCGCGGACACCGGTCTCGACCTGCCGGTCTCGCTCGCGTTCGACCACCCCACCCCGAGAGCGATGGCCGAGTACGTCGCGGGACTGTTCCTGGGAGATGCCGAAGCCGGTGCCCCCACCCACCGCGGCGGTTCCGGTGACGACGGCGACGATCCCGTCGTGATCGTGGGCACCGCCTGCCGCCTGCCCGGCGGGATCACGAGCCCGGACGAGCTCTGGGACCTGCTGCTCGACGGCGGCGAGGTGATCGGTCCGTTCCCCGAAGACCGCGGCTGGGACCTGGACGCCGTCTACGACCCCGACCCGGACCAGGCCGGCCGGACGTACGTGATGCGCGGTGGTTTCCTCGACGGCGCTGCGGATTTCGACGCGGACTTCTTCGACATCTCACCGCGCGAGGCGCGTGCGATGGACCCGCAACAGCGGCTGCTGCTGGAGTCCGCGTGGGAGCTCCTCGAACGGTCCGGAGTAGATCCCTCCTCACTTCGCGGAACCAGCACCGGAGTCTTCGTGGGAGCGGAGAACCACGAGTACGGGCCGGGCCTCGACCGCGCGCCCGACGGGGCCGAGGGCCACCTGATCACCGGCACCGCGGGCAGCGTGCTCTCCGGCCGGATCTCCTACGAGCTGGGACTGCGCGGTCCCGCGATCACCGTCGACACCGCCTGTTCGAGCTCCCTGGTCGCACTGCACATGGCCGCGCAGTCGTTGCGCGGCGGTGAATGCGATCTCGCGATGGTCGGCGGTGTCGCGGTGATGGCGACGCCTGGCTCGTTCCTCGCGTTCAGCAGGCAGCGCGGTCTGGCCGCGGACGGACGGTGCAAGGCCTTCGGCGCGGACGCGGACGGGACCGTGTGGAGCGAGGGCGTCGCGACCCTGCTGCTCGCACGACTCTCCACCGCTCGCGCGCGCGGCCATCGGGTGCTGGCGGTCCTGCGGGGATCCGCGGTGAACCAGGACGGCGCCAGCGCCGGACTGACCGCACCCAACGGTCTTGCCCAGCAACAGGTGATTCGCCAGGCGCTGGCGGACGCCCGTCTTGAACCGTCCGATGTGGACGCCGTTGAGGCGCATGGGACCGGAACCGCGCTCGGTGACCCGATCGAGGCGCACGCCCTGCAACGCGTGTACGGCAGGAGGCCGGTCGGAGATCCGGTCTGGCTGGGCTCGGTGAAGTCCAACCTCGGTCACACCCAGGCGGCGGCGGGTGTCGTCGGCGTCGTCAAGGTGGTCGAGGCGCTGCGCCGCGGCGTGCTCCCCAGGACGGTGCACGCGGACCAGCCGACACCGCACGTGGACTGGTCGGCGGGGGAGTTGCGGCTGCTCACCGGGAACACGCCGTGGCCGCCGACCGGCCGGCCCCGCAGGGTCGCCGTCTCGTCGTTCGGCTTCAGCGGCACCAACGCCCACGCCGTGCTGGAACAGGCACCCGAGCAGGACCCGGCCGGCTTTGAGCAGAGCACCTACGAGGGACCTGTTCCGTTGCTGCTGTCCGCGCGCGGTGAGGCCGCCCTGCGCGCCCAGGCAGGACTCCTGCGCGCCAGCCTGGGCACGGCAGGTTCCGAACTGGACGTCGCCTATTCTGCCGCCACCGGACGCGCGGCCCTGACCGATCGCGCCGTGGTGCTCGCCTCCGACACGACCGGACTGGTCGATGGTCTCGACGTGGTGGCTGAGGGGGGATCCTCGCCCTCGGTGGTCCAGGGGACGGCCAAGCACGGCCTCGTCGGGTTCGTCTTCCCCGGACAGGGCGCGCAGCGCAACCGGATGGGTCGGGCACTGCACGCCCGGTTCCCGGTCTTCGCGAAGGCGTTCGACGTGGCCTGTGCAGAGATCGACCCGCACCTCGACCGCCCGCTGCGGCAGATCGTGTTCGCCGAGCCCGGTTCGCCGGACGCCGCCCTGCTCGACCAGACCGCCTACGCGCAGCCGGCGTTGTTCGCGTTCCAGGTGGCGCTGTTCCGGCTGTTCGAGTCCTGGGGTGTGCGTCCGGACCACGTCACCGGCCACTCGATCGGTGAGGTCGCGGCCGCGCACGTCGCCGGCATCTGGTCGTTGGCGGACGCGAGCGCGTTCGCCGCGCACCGCGGGCGGCTCATGCAGGCGTTGCCCTCCGGTGGCGCGATGGTCGCGGTCAGGGCGACCGAGCAGGACGTGCGCGATCTCCTCTCCGACGACGTGTGCGTCGCCGCGGTGAACTCGCCGGGATCGGTGGTGCTGTCCGGTACCGAGAGCGCGGTGCTGGGAGCCGCGGAGATACTGGCCGAACGCGGGCATCGCTGCACGCGCCTCGCCGTCAGCCACGCGTTCCACTCGTCCCTCGTGGAACCGGCGCTGGCCGACCTGCGCTGGGTCGCGGAGGTCCTGACCTTCCGCGAGCCCTCGATTCCGGTGATCTCCACGGTGACCGGCGAGTTCGCCGGTGCCGACATGCGCTCGCCGGAGTACTGGGTGCACCAGGCCCGTGCGGCGGTGAGGTTCGCCGACGCGGTGGACACGATGGGCGCCGCCGGGGTGACCAAGGTGGTGGAGATCGGTGCGGACGCGGTGCTGTCGGCGATGGTCGCGGACCACCTCGACGCGCTCGTACTGCCCGCACTGCGCGAGGACGAGGACGAGGTCCGGTCCGTCCTCGCCACCCTTGCGAGGCTGCACGTGGCCGGGGTCGCGGTGGACTGGCGGGCGTTCTTCGCCGGGTCCGGCGCGCGGCGGGTGGACCTGCCGACCTACCCGTTCCAGCGTCGCCGCTTCTGGATGGACAGCCGCGCGACCGGCGCGGACGCGGCCGGCCTGGGGCTGAACCCCGCGGGGCATCCGCTGCTGGGCGCCGCGGTGCGTTTCGCCGGTTCCGACGAGGCCGTGCTCACCGGCGTGCTGTCGGCGGCGGCACAGCCCTGGCTCGCCGACCACCGCGTGAACGGGGTGGTGCTGTTCCCCGGTACGGCCTTCCTCGAACTCGCGATCAGGGCGGGCGACGAGGTCGGGTGCAGTGCCGTCGACGAACTGACCCTGGAGGCGCCGCTCGTGCTGCCGGACCAGGGGTCCGTCCAGGTCCAGGTGTGGGTGGGCGAGCCGAACGGCGACGGACGGCGTTCGGTGGCCGTGCACTCCCGCCGTGCTGAGGACGGCGCGCAGCAGTGGTCGCGCCACGCGACAGGAGTCCTCGCGGCACGAGCACGCGGGGTTGAGACCGCGTTCACCGGGCAGTGGCCTCCGGCGGGCGTGGACGAGGTGGACATCAGCGGTTGCTACGCGGCGCTGGCCGAGCAGGGCTTCTCCTACGGACCGGCGTTCCAGGGCCTGCACGCGGTGTGGCGCCGGGACGACGAGGTCTTCGCCGAGGTCGGGGTGACCGCAGACGCGGCCGCCGGCGATTTCGGGCTGCACCCCGCTCTGCTGGACTCGGTGCTGCACGCTCTGGCGTTCTCGGACGCGGACGAGTCGCACGGCGTCCCCTTCTCGTGGACCGACGTGACCCTGCACGCCTCCGGAGCCACGGCGCTCCGGGTGCGGCTGAAGAGGACCGGACCGGACTCGGTGTCGGTGAACGCGGCGGATGCCGAGGGCGCGCCGGTGATCTCGGTCGCCTCTCTGGCCCTGCGTGCCGCCGCACCGTTCCAGGCGGTGTGGGGCGACGCGGACTCGGTGCTGAAGCTCGGCTGGGTACCGGTCGAACCGGGTGTCCCGTCCTCGCCGGGCAGCTGTGCCGTCGTGGGGGACGACCTGTTCGGGCTGGTGCCGGTCCTGCGGGACAACGGGGCGGAGGTCTCGCCGCGAGCAGTCCTGGCCGACGCCGTCGCCGCCGACGTGGTTCTGATCGAGCTGACCGGCTCCGGGGCCGGGACGGAACACGTTCTGGACACGACGGCACGGGCTTTGAGCACGCTCCAGGAGTTCCTCGCCGAACCGCGGTTCGACAGGTCACGCCTCGTGTTCGTCACCCGCGGTGCGGTCGCCGCGGGTGCGGAGGAGTCCGTGGTGGACCTCGCCGCGGCGGCCGCCTGGGGGCTGGTGCGGTCGGCACAGCTCGAGAACCCCGGACGGGTCCTGCTCGTCGACCTCGACGATGCCGAGGTTCCCCCCGAGGTCCTGGTGGGCGGGGTGGCGCTGACGGCAGTGGGCGAGACGCAGCTGGCGGTTCGTGGAGGCGTTCTCCTGGCGGGTCGGATGACGCGCCTGGGCGGGCTCGCGCCGGCGGCGGAGCACGCCTGGGACCCGCGGGGAACGGTGCTGATCACCGGCGGTACCGGCGGTCTGGGCCGGGAACTGGCGAGGCACCTGGTGGTCCGGCACGGCGTGCGGCACCTGCTGCTCGCGAGCCGGCGCGGAGTCGTGAACGCGGACCTCGTGGCGGAGCTGGCCGGACACGGCGCCTCGGTGAGGGTCGTCGCGTGCGACGTCGCGAACCGCGACGAGGTCGCCGAGTTGCTCGGCGGTGTGTCCGCGGAGCACCCGTTGACCGCGGTGGTCCACGCGGCGGGTGTGCTCGACGACGGTGTCGTGGATTCCCTCACCCCGCAACGGTTGCTCTCGGTGCTGGGGCCGAAGGCCGGCGGGGCCTGGCACCTGCACGAGCTCACCCGCGATCTGGACCTGGCGGCGTTCGTGCTGTTCTCGTCCTCTGCCGGGGTGCTGGGGGCGGCGGGGCAGGCGAACTACGCGGCCGCCAACGCGTTCTTGGACGGACTGGCTCACCACCGCCGGAGCCTCGGGCTGCCCGCGGTGTCGCTGGTGTGGGGCGCGTGGGAGCAGTCCACCGGGATGACGGCGGACCTGTCGGCCGTGGACGTGGAGCGCCTGGTGCGCTCGGGCATGCCGCCGCTGTCGGTGGAGCAGGGCGTCGCCCTGTTCGACGTGGCCCTGGCGGCCGACGAGCCCGTACCGGCGCCGATCCGGTTCGACCCGGCGGCGCTGCGTACGCAGGGTGACGTCCCGGCGGTGTGGCGCGGATTGGTGCCCGCGGTCAGGCGCAGGTCCACCGCGAGTGCGGCGATCGAGTCGGGGGTCTGGGCCCAGCGGACGGCCGGGCTGGACGCGGGCGAACGTTCGCGTGCGGCGCTGGACCTCGTGCTCGGCCGGGTCACCGCGGTGCTCGGGCATGCGGACACGTCGTCGGTGGAGCCGGGGCGGGACTTCCGGAGTCTCGGATTCGACTCTTTGACGTCCGTGGAACTGCGCAACCAGTTGGCCTCGGCCACCGGCCTGAGGCTGCCCGCGACGCTGGTGTTCGACTACCCGACACCAGCCGCGCTGGCGGGCTTCCTGCTGAACGAGATCGCGGGCGAGGACGCCGCGGCGCCGGCCACGATCGGTGTCCGGTCCACTTCGGACGATCCGATCGTGATCGTGGGGATGGCGTGCCGGTATCCGGGTGGGGTGACCTCGCCGGAGGACCTGTGGCGGTTGGTGGCCGAAGGCCGGGACGCGGTGACAGGTTTCCCGGTGAACCGCGGGTGGGATCTGGAGGGTTTGTTCGACCCTGATCCGGATCGTCCGGGGACGTCGTACACGAGGTCTGGTGGATTCCTGCACGACGCGGGTGAGTTCGATCCCGGGTTCTTCGGGATGTCTCCTCGGGAGGCGTTGGCGACGGATTCGCAGCAGCGTCTGCTGCTCGAGGTGTCGTGGGAGGCGATCGAGCGGGCCGGGATCGATCCGGTGTCGTTGCGCGGCAGCCAGACCGGCGTTTTCGCGGGCGTGATGTACAGCGACTACGCCATGCTGACCGCGGGTGAGGACTTCGAGGGGTACCAGGGCAACGGCGCCTCCCCGAGCATCGCGTCGGGTCGGGTGGCCTACACGCTGGGCCTCGAAGGCCCCGCGGTCACGGTCGACACCGCCTGCTCCTCCTCGCTGGTGGCGTTGCACTGGGCGATGCAGGCCTTGCGGGCCGGGGAGTGCTCGCTCGCGCTCGCCGGCGGCGTGACGGTGATGTCCACTCCGGACACCTTCGTGGAGTTCTCGCGTCAGCGAGGACTGTCCCCGGACGGCCGGTGCAAGGCGTTCTCCGACAGCGCGGACGGTGTGGGCTGGGCCGAGGGCATCGGCATGCTGGTGCTGGAGCGCCTGTCCGACGCCCGGCTCAACGGGCACCAGGTGCTGGCCGTCGTGCGGGGCAGCGCGGTGAACCAAGATGGTGCGTCGAACGGGCTTACCGCGCCGAATGGTCCTTCGCAGCAACGGGTCATTCGTCAGGCTCTGGCGAGTGCGGGTCTGTCGCCGTCCGATGTGGACGTGGTGGAGGCGCACGGTACGGGTACGACGTTGGGTGATCCGATCGAGGCGCAGGCGGTGCTGGCGACCTACGGCCGGGACCGGGATCGGCCGTTGTTGCTGGGTTCGGTGAAGTCGAACCTGGGGCACACGCAGGCGGCGGCGGGTGTCGCCGGGATCATCAAGGTGGTGCAGGCGCTGCGGTACGGCGTTGTCCCGCAGACACTTCACGTGGACGCGCCTTCGTCGCACGTGGACTGGTCGGAGGGCTCTGTCGAGCTGGTGACCGAGCCCGTGTCGTGGCCGGAGGTGGGTCGGCCGCGTCGTGCGGCTGTGTCGTCGTTCGGCATCAGCGGCACCAACGCACACGTCATCATCGAACAGCCGGAGCCGGTGGCCGTGCCGGAGCCGGTGGACGTGCCGGTGGTGCCCTGGGTGGTCTCGGCGAAGTCGGAGTCCGCTCTGGCCGCACAGGTGGAACGGATCTCTTCGATCGCGGACGGCCGCGTGGATGTGGGCTCGGCTCTGCTGGGGCGCTCGATGTTCGGGCACAGGGCGGTGTTGCTGGCGTCGGAGGAGGGTGTCGCCGAGGTCGCTCGTGGCGTGGCCGGGGAGCACGGACTGGCCTTCTTGTTCTCGGGTCAGGGGTCGCAGCGGCTGGGGATGGGCCGTGGTCTGCACGAGCGGTTCCCGGTGTTCGCGGAGGCGTTGGACGAGGTGCTGGCTCGGTTGGAGCCGGGGCTTCGGGACGTCATGTGGGGTGCGGATCAGGAGTTGTTGAACCGCACTGGTTTCGCTCAGCCTGCGTTGTTCGCGGTCGAGGTGGCGTTGTTCCGCCTGGTCGAGTCGTGGGGTGTCACACCGGATTTCGTTGCGGGGCACTCGATCGGTGAGGTGGCGGCGGCGCATGTGGCGGGTGTGCTGTCGCTGGATGACGCCTGCACGCTGGTGCGGGCGCGTGCCGGCTTGATGGAGGCGTTGCCGTCGGGTGGCGCGATGGTGGCGATCGCGGCGACCGAGGCCGAGGTCTTGCCGTTGCTGGGCGAGGGCGTCTCGGTCGCGGCGGTGAACCGGGCGGACTCGGTGGTGGTCGCGGGCGACGAGGCGGCGGTGCTGGAGATCGCCGCTCGGTTCGAGGACCGGAAGACGTCGCGGTTGCGGGTGTCGCACGCGTTCCACTCGCCGTTGATGGAGCCGATGCTGGCCGAGTTCGCCCGGGCTCTGGAGGGTTTGTCTTTCGCTGAGCCGCGCATTGCGTTGGTGTCGAACGTGACCGGCGGCCTGGTGACCGATGAGGTGTGTTCGCCGGAGTACTGGGTGCGGCACGTGCGGGAGGCGGTCCGGTTCGCCGATGGCTTGCGGGCGTTGACGGACGCGGGTGCGTCGGCGTTCCTGGAGCTGGGACCGGACGGTGTGCTGACCGGCCTGGTCGAGGACGGCCTCGCGGTTCCCGCCCTGCGCAAGGACCGCGACGAGGAGACCTCACTGCTGACCGCGCTGGGACGGCTGCACGTCGACGGTGTGGACGTGGACTGGCGTGGTGTCGTCCCGGGTGGACGGTTCGTCGACCTGCCGACCTACGCCTTCGACCACGAGTGGTTCTGGCCGGCGCGGTCGGCGTCCGGCGCGAACGCGGCCACCCTGGGGCTGGAACCGGTCCGGCATCCGCTGCTCGGTGCGGCGGTGTCCGTCGCGGGGTCGGGTGAGGTGGTGCTCACGGGCCGTGTGTCGACATCGGCGCAGACCTGGCTGGCCGACCACGAGGTCGGGGGAGCGGTGCTGTTCCCCGGCACGGGTTTCCTGGAGCTCGCGATCCGCGCGGGCGACCAGGTCGACTGCCCCCGCGTCGAGGAGTTGACGCTCGCGTCGCCGTTGGTGCTGCCCGAGCGGGGTGAGGTGCAGGTCCAGGTGTGGATCGGTGCACCCGGCGACACGGGCAGGAGGCAGATCCGGATCCACTCCCGTCCGGTGGTGGGTGGCGCGGAGCGCGACTGGGAGGAACACGCCGCCGGCACACTGGCCGCGCAACCGCCGTCCGGCGTCGCCGTCGGCGCGGGCGTCTGGCCACCCTCCGGCGCGGAGCCGGTCGACGTCGACGGGTGCTACGACGTCTTCGCCGGGGACGGGTTCGTCTACGGGCCCGCGTTCCAGGGACTGCGGGCGGCGTGGCGCAGCGGTGACGACCTGTTCGCCGAGGTCGTGCTGCCGGAGACCCGTGCCGCTGAGACGACCGGTTTCGGCGTGCACCCGGCGTTGCTGGACTCGGCGTTGCACGTCTCGATGCTGGTCGACGAAGCAGGTGGCGGACTGCCGTTCCTGTGGGAGGGCGTGTCCTTGCACGCCACCGGGGCAGCGCTGCTGCGGGTGCGGGTGACCAAGAACGCGGCGGACTCCTTCACCCTGGTGGCGGTGGATGCCGATGGTGCGCCGGTGGTCACCGTGGACACGCTCGTGGTGCGTCCTCCGCTCACAGCGGCGGCGAAGGCGGCCCAGCCCACTCCGGAGTCGTTGCTGCGCCTCGAGTGGATACCCGCGGGGGAGACCGCGGGGGAACTCGTCCGGTTCGGTGTCGTGGGTGGCGAGGAGTTCCCCCTGGGCGCGGCCGTCGGTGAGCACGTCGCGGCGGGATCGCTGGCCGATGCCGCCGCCGCGCCGCCAGAGGTGCTGGTCGTTCCGGTGGCCGGTGACTCCGCCGGTGGACCGCGCTCCGTCGCGGCGCTGACGTCCTGGGTGCTCGAGCTGGTTCAGGACCTCCTCACCGACGAACGGTTCGACCACACCAGGGTCGTGTTCGTGACCTCGGGGGCGGTCGCGGTCGACAGCGGCGAACGGGTGCAGGACTACCCGGCCGCCGCGGTGTGGGGCCTGGTGAGGTCGGTGCAGTGGGAGAACCCGGGACGGTTCCTGCTCGCCGATGTCGGTGACAGGGACACGTCGCCGGCCGTGCTGCCGAGCCTGCCCGCGCTGATGAGCGCGGGTGAAACGCAGGTCGCGGTGCGCGCGGGGGTCGCTCGGGTGGCGAGGCTCGCCCGGCTCGACGACAGCGCGCTGATGCCCCCCGGCCCTGGGGCGTGGCGGCTCGCGATCAAGGACAGGGGCAGTCTCGACAACCTCCTGCTGGAGCCGTGCCCGGAGGTGCTGCGCCCCCTCTCCGGCCGCGAGGTCCGGATCCGGGTCTCCGCGGCCGGGGTGAACTTCCGCGACGTGCTCAGCGCGCTCGGGATGTACCCCGGTGACGCGGGAATGCTCGGCGGCGAGGCCGTGGGTGTGGTGTCCGAGATCGGTCCCGACGTCACCGGTGTGCGGCTCGGTGACCGGGTCATGGGAATGGTCCCCGGTGGTTTCGGACCCGTCGCCGTGGTCGACGAGCGCTACGTCGTGCCGGTGCCGCAGGACTGGACGGACGAGGTCGCCGCGGCTGTTCCGGTCGTGTTCATGACCGCCTACCGGGGGCTCGTCGGTCTCGCCGGCCTGCGTGCCGGCGAACGGGTGCTGGTGCACGCGGGTGCCGGCGGTGTCGGCATGGCCGCGATCCAGCTCGCCCAGCACCTCGGTGCCGAGGTCTACGCGACGGCCAGCCGCGGGAAGTGGGACGTGCTCCGCTCGCTCGGGATCCCGCTGGAGCGGATCGAATCGTCGCGGACGGTGCACTTCCAGGAGAAGTTCCCCCCGGTGGACGTGGTGCTGAACGCGCTGTCAGGGGAGTTCGTCGACGCCTCGCTGAGGTTGTTGCGCGAGGGCGGCCGGTTCGTCGAGATGGGCAAGACCGACGTCCGTCAGCCGTCGGAGCTGTCCGGTGTGGACTACCAGGCGTTCGACGTCGCGGTCCTCGATCCCGACAGCGCCCAGCACGTCCTGCGTGAACTGGTCGAACTACTCCGCAGCGGGGCGTTGGAGCCGTTGCCCGTCACGACGTGGGACGTGCGGCGTGCGCCGGAGGCGTTCCGGTTCATGAGCCTGGCCCGGCACGTGGGCAAGATCGTGCTGACGATCCCGAAGTCGTGGAACCCCGAGGGAACCGTGCTCATCACCGGGGGTACGGGTGGTCTCGGCAAGGAACTGGCGAGGCACCTGGTCGCCGGAGGCGGTGTTCGGCACCTGCTGCTCACCAGCAGGGCGGGTCTCGCCGCGCCCGGTGTGCCGGAGCTGGTCGAGGAACTCGAGGGACGCGGCGCGGTCGTGTCGGTAAGCCCGTGCGACGTCGCCGACCGGGAGGCGCTGCGCGAACTGCTCGCCGCCGTCCCGGCCGAACACCCCCTGACCGCCGTCGTCCACGCGGCGGGCGTGCTCGACGACGGCGTGGTGACGTCGCTGACACCGGACCGGTTCGTCCGAGTGCTGCGACCGAAGGTGGACGGCGCGTGGAACCTGCACGAGCTGACGCGGGACCTGGACCTCGCCGGGTTCGTGCTGTTCTCGTCCGTCGCGGGCCTCATGGGCAGTCCGGGGCAGGCCTCCTACTCGTCGGCGAACGCGTTCCTGGACGCGCTGGCCCACAACTGCAGGAACAGCGGTCTTCCCGCGACCTCGCTGGCCTGGGGGGCCTGGCAGCAGTCCGGCGGCATGACCGCCACCCTGTCGGACACCGACATCCAGCGGATGACCCGCGACGGCATGCCGCCGCTGTCGGTCGAGGAGGGGCTGCGGCTGTTCGAGCACGCGCTCGGCGCGGACGAGCCGCTCACGGTGCCGCTCCGGCTCGACGTCCCCGCGGTGCGGGCCAAGGGCGAGGTGCCCGCACTGTTGCGCGCCCTCGTCGGGGGCTCCCGTCGGACCGCGTCCCGTGCCGGTGCGTCCAGCTCCTCGAAGTCTCTCGTGCGGCGCTTGGCCGAACTGCCCGGTGACGAGCGGGTGCGCGTGCTGGTCGACCTGGTCCGCGCGGAAGCGGCGGCGGTGCTCGGGCACGGCAGCGCGGCCGCGCTCGAGAAGGGACTCGAGTTCCGCGGGCTGGGCTTCGACTCGCTCACCTCGATCGAACTGCGCAACCGGCTCGTCGCCGCCACCGGACTGCGACTGCCCGCGACCCTCGTGTTCGACCACCCCACACCGGACGTGCTGGCGGGGTTCCTGGTGCGGGAGTTGACGGGCTCGGACGACGCGGTCGTCCCGGAGGACGCTCCTGCGGCCGTGACGACGGACGACCCGGTCGTCATCGTGGGCATGGCGTGCCGGTTCCCCGGCGGGGTGACCTCCCCGGACGACCTCTGGGACCTGGTCGCCGGTGGCACGGACGCGATCACCCGCATCCCCGGCGATCGGGGGTGGGCGCTCGATGCCGAGCGCAGTGCGACCGCTTTCGGCGGGTTCCTCGACGACGTCGCCGGGTTCGACGCCGCGTTCTTCGGGATCTCCCCGCGCGAGGCGCTGGCGATGGATCCCCAGCAGCGGCTGCTGCTGGAGACGTCGTGGGAAGCGCTCGAGCGGGCCGGGATCGACCCGCAGTCGTTGCGCGGCAGTCAGACCGGTGTGTTCGCGGGGGCATCGAGCACCGATTACGCGAACCTGCTGGACGCCGGCTCCGAGGGACTGGTGCTGACCGGCAACACGACCAGCGTCATCTCCGGCCGGGTGTCGTACGCGTTCGGGTTCGAGGGACCGGCGATCACCGTGGACACTGCGTGTTCGTCCGCTTTGGTGGCACTGCACCTCGCCGCCCAGGCACTGCGTGGGGGTGAGTGCACCCTGGCGTTGGCCGGCGGCGTCTCGATCATGGCGGATTCGCTGATGTACAGCGAGTTCTCGCGCCAGGGCGGGTTGGCCTCCGACGGGCGCTGCAAAGCGTTCGCGGACACGGCGGACGGCACCGCCTGGGCCGAGGGCGTCGGCGTGCTCGTGCTGGAGCGGCTGTCGGAGGCGGAGCGCAACGGGCACCGGGTGCTCGCCGTGGTGCGCGGGAGCGCGATCAACCAGGACGGCGCGTCCAACGGCCTGTCCGCGCCGAACGGACCTTCCCAGCAACGGGTGATTCGCCTGGCCCTTCGTTCGGCCGGGCTCGCAACCTCCGACGTCGACGTCGTGGAGGCGCACGGGACCGGCACCGCGCTGGGGGACCCGATCGAGGCGCAGGCGCTGCTGGCCACGTACGGCCAGGACCGGGAGCGACCGTTGTTGCTCGGGTCGGTGAAGTCGAACATCGGCCACACCCAGGCCGCCGCGGGTGTCGCCGGCGTCATCAAGATGGTCCAGGCGATCAGGCACGGGCTCGTCCCGGAAACCCTGCACGTCGGCGAGCCGTCGTCTCATGTGGACTGGGACGGCGGCGCGGTGGAGCTGGCGAGGGGGTTGGTCGAATGGCCGGCGGTGGACCGGCCTCGTCGCGCGGGAGTGTCCTCCTTCGGGATCAGCGGCACGAACGGACACCTCATCCTCGAACAGGCTCCGGTGGCGGATCGGCCGGATCCGCTCGACGTACCCCTGGTGCCCTGGATCCTGTCGGCGAAGTCCCCGTCCGCGCTGTCGGCCCAGGTCGCAAGGCTGAGCTCGATCAGCGAGCCACGTGTCGAGGTGGCCGCGTCGCTGCTCGGTCGCTCGGTGTTCGAGCACCGGGCCGTCGTGCTGGCGTCCGAGGACGGTGTCGCGGAAGTCGCGCGCGGTGTGGCAGCCGGGGACGGCCGACCGGTCTTCGTGTTCCCCGGACAAGGCGCTCAATGGCAGGGCATGGGGAAAGGACTGCTGGAAACGTCATCGGTCTTCCGCGACAGCATCGAGGCCTGCGGCAGCGCGTTGGCGCCGTGGGTCGACTGGTCGCTGACCGACGTCCTGCGCGGGAGTGACGCCCTGGACCGCGTCGACGTGGTCCAACCGGTTTCGTGGGCTGTCATGGTGTCCCTGGCAGCGCTGTGGCGGTCGTACGGCGTCGTACCCGCCGCGGTGGTGGGGCACTCGCAGGGTGAGATCGCCGCTGCTTGCGTGGCCGGGGTGTTGTCGCTGGAAGACGCCGCACGGGTCGTGGCGGTGCGCAGCCGCCTGATCGCGCGCGTGCTGTCGGGCAAGGGCGGGATGATGTCGGTCTCGGCCGGGGCCGACGTGGTGGCCCCCTACCTCGGACGGGCTTCGATCGCCGCCGTCAACGGTCCTTCGAGCGTCGTGATCTCCGGAGACCTGGACGACCTGGACCGGTGCGGTGCGGCCTGCGCGAGCGCGGGTCTGCGCACGAAGCGGATTCCAGTCGACTACGCGTCGCACTCGGCTCAGGTGGAGCTGCTGGAAGCGGAGTTGAAGGACGCGCTCGCCGGAGTGACAGCACGCGGGGGTGCGGTTCCCTGGTTGTCCACGGTGACGGGCGAGTGGGTCGAAGGATCCACTGTGGACGGCTCCTACTGGTACGACAACCTGCGCAACCAGGTCGGGTTGCACGGTGCGATCGAGGCGTTGTCCGGACGTGGTCACGGTGTCTTCGTCGAATGCAGTCCGCATCCGGTGCTGACGGCCTCCATCCAGGACGCCGTCGACGCGGCCGTGGTGGGCACCTTGCGTCGGGACGACGACTCACTCGCACGAGTGCTCACCTCACTGGCGGAGGCGTTCGTCCACGGGGTCGACGTCGACTGGCGGCAGGTCGTGCCCGCCGGGACCGGTGTGGAGCTGCCCGTGTACCCCTTCCAGCACGAACGGTTCTGGCCACGGGGAACGGGTTTCGCCGGCGACGTCGCGGCCGTGGGAATCGCGTCGGCGACGCACCCGCTGCTCGGCGCGGCGGTGCCGGTCGCGGGTTCGGGCGAGGTCGTGCTGACCGGCCGCCTGTCGCTCGCCACGCACCCGTGGCTGGGCGACCACCGGATCGGTGGCCAGGTGTTGTTCCCCGGGACCGCGTTCCTCGAGCTGGCGATCCGCGCCGGGGACGAGGTCGGCTGCGGCCTGGTCGAGGAGCTGACCCTGGCCGCGCCGCTGGTGTTGCCGGAGTCGGGTGCCGTGCAGACCCAGGTGTGGATCGGTGTGGCGGATGAGCACGGACGTCGTGAACTGCGGGTCCACTCGCGTCCGGCCGACGGGGGTGAAAGCGGCTGGACCCAGCACGCGACCGGCACGCTCGCCGTCGAGGCTCTCGGCTCGACGGCCGACGGGGAGGCGTGGCCGCCCGCGGGCGCCGAGCCGGTGGACCTGGACGCGTGCCGCGAGTCCTTCGCAGAGGCGGGATTCGACTACGGTGCCGCGTTCCAGGGTTTGCGAGTCGTCTGGCTCCGCGGGAACGAGGTCTTCGCCGAGGCCGAGTTGCCGGAACACGTGCACGACGGTTCGTCGTACGGCATCCACCCGGCGTTGCTCGACGCGGCACTCCACGCGACCTCGCACCTCGACCTCGGCGAGGACGCGGGCATGCTGCCCTTCTCCTGGCGGGGTGTCTCCCTGCACGCCTCCGGTGCCTCGTTCGTGAGGATCCGGTCGGCGAAGAACGAGGACGGCTCGGTCGCACTGACCGCACTGGATCCGGAAGGTTCCCCGGTCCTGTCCGTCGCCTCGTTGAGCTTCCGGCCGGTTCATCGGGCGGCCGCCCCGACGGCCACACCCGCGTCGCTGCTCCGCGTCCGTTGGATCCCCGCGGATGTCGTGGCCCCCGCTTCCGACGTGAGCTTCGGGGTGTTGGGAACGGAGTGGGAGATGGGCATCGCGACCGTCGCCGGCTCCCTGCGCGAACTCACTTCGGCACCACCCGACCACGTGCTGGTCCCCATCGCCGGTCGGGAGGCACCCCGGCGTGTCACCTCCGAGGTGCTGAACCTGGTCCAGGAGTTCCTCGCTGACGAACGGTTCGGGGCGTCGCGGATGGTGTTCGTGACGCGGGGCGCTGTCGCCGTCGACCGCGACGACACCGTGGTGGACGTGGCCGCGTCGGCGGTGTGGGGCCTGGTTAGGTCGGCACAGTCGGAGAACCCGGATCGCTTCCTGCTGGTGGACGCGGACGACCCCACCTCGGTCGCGGAAGCGGTCCGCACGTCGGCGCCGGGGGAGACACAGCTGGCGGTGCGGGGCGGTGCGGTTCATGCGGCCCGCCTCGGTGCCGTGGACTCACTGGTTCCGCCTGTGGGGGTCCCGTGGCGGTTGGACAGCCGCGCCAAGGGCAGTCTCGACGCACTGTCGCTGGTGCCCTGCGCGGACGTGCTGGAGCCGTTGACCGGCAGGGAGATCCGAGTGCGGGTCACGGCGGCCGGGGTGAACTTCCGGGATGTGCTCACCGCGCTGGGGATGTACCCCGGAGACGACGTCCTCCTGGGAGCCGAGGCGGTGGGCCACGTCGCGGAGATCGGTCCGGAGGTGACCGGCGTGCGACCGGGCGACCGCGTGATGGGGTTGTTCACCGCTGCGTTCGGACCGATCGCCGTCATGGACGAACGCCACGTCGTGCGGGTGCCCCCGGACTGGACCGATGAGGTCGCCGCTTCGGTACCGGCCGTGTTCACGACCGCCTACCACGGCCTCGTCGACCTCGCGCACCTGCGCGCGGGCGAACGCGTGCTGGTGCACGCAGGCGCCGGTGGTGTCGGCATGGCGGCCGTCCAGCTGGCCCGGCACCTGGGGGCGGAGGTGTTCGCCACCGCGAGCGAGGGGAAGTGGGACGTCCTGCGTTCTCTCGGTGTCGCGGACGACCACATCGCCTCTTCGCGGACGACGGAGTTCGGGCACCGCTTCCCCGGTGTCGACGTCGTGCTCAACTCGCTGGCGGGGGAGTTCGTCGACGCGTCGCTGGCCCTGCTCGGCGACGGCGGGCGTTTCGTCGAAATGGGCAAGACCGACATCCGGCAGCTCACCGGCGCGGGCGGTGTGGACTACCTGCCGTTCGACCTGAGCGAGGTGCACCCGGACCGCGTGCAGCGCATCCTCCTCGACCTGGTGGACCTGTTCGAGGAGGGGGCGCTCCAGCCGCTGCCGGTGCGGACCTGGGACGTGCGGCGGGCTCCGGAAGCGTTCCGGTTCATGAGTCTGGCCGAGCACGTGGGCAAGATCGTCCTCACGATGCCGCGCGAGTGGGATCCCGACGGAACCGTGTTGATCACGGGCGGTACGGGCGGACTCGGCACCGAGCTCGCCAGGCACCTGGTGTCCACCCGGAACGTGCGACACCTCCTGCTGGTCAGCCGCACCGGCGAGACCGAACCTGGTTTCCTCGACGAGATCGCCGGACTCGGCGCCGTGGTCACGGTCGCGAACTGCGACGTGGCGGATCGCAGCGCACTGGCGGAGGTGCTCGGCACCATTCCTCCCGAACACCCGCTGACCGCGGTGGTGCACGCCGCAGGTGTGCTCGACGACGGCGTCCTCGGCTCCCTGACGCCGGAGCGACTCGATGCGGTGATGCGGCCCAAGGTGGACGCCGCCGTGCACCTGCACGAGCTGACCCGCGATCTGGACCTCCCCGGGTTCGTGTTGTTCTCCAGCCTGGCCGGTGTCGTCGGGAACGCCGGCCAGGCGAACTACGCCGCGGCCAACGCGTTCCTCGACCGCCTCGCGGAACACCGCAGGAGCCGAGGCCTGGCGGGGATCTCGCTCGCCTGGCCGTTGTGGGAGCGAGCCACCACCATGACGAGCGCGCTCGGGAGCACCGACGTGCGCCGGATGGAGAACGACGGGCTGCCACCGATCAGCACGGAGCTGGGGCTCACCCTCTTCGACGTCGCGACGGGGTCGGACGAGGCCGCCGTGGCCCTTACGGGCGTCACCGACTGGCGGATGTCGGGCGAGGTGCCCGCACTCCTGCGCGGGCTGGTGAGGGCGGCGCGACGCACGGCCGCCGCGGGCGGAACCGGCCGGGCGAGTCTCGGCCGGCGGCTGCTGTCGGTCAGGACCTCCGACCGTGTGCCGTTCGTCGTCGACTTCGTGCGGTCGGAGGTTGCGGCAGTCCTGGGGCACGACGGCAAGGCCCTGGTCCAGGCGGAGCGGGAGTTCCGGCAACTCGGACTCGACTCGCTGACCGCCGTGGAGCTGCGCAACAGGTTGAACGCCGCCACGGGGCTGAGGCTGCCGGCGACCTTGGCATTCGACCACCCCACGCCTCGTGTCCTCGCCGAGCACCTGGTCGGCGTACTGGGAGTGGGTGAGGGACCGGACGAACACGCATCCGCACTGGCCGACCTCGATCGACTCGACGCGCTGCTGGCCGCGAGCGTGTTCGACGAGGACGCGAAAGCCGGTGTGACCGCTCGACTGCGCAGGCTCCTCGAGAAGTGGGGCAGCCAGGTGAGCACGGCCGGCTCCGCGGCCCAGCACATCGAATCGGCCAGCGCGGACGAGGTGCTGGCGTTCATCGACAGGGAATTCGGCCAGAGCACCACCGATTGATCCGGTCCATCTCGAGGTGAGGGATTCTCCATGCCGGACGAAGAGAAGCTCGTCGCGTACCTGAAGCGAGTCACCGCCGATCTGCACCAGACCCGCCAGCGGCTGGCCGAACTGGAATCCGGCAGGCACGAACCGATCGCCGTGGTCGGAATGGCCTGCCGTTATCCGGGTGACGTCCGTTCCGCCGACGCGCTCTGGGAGCTCGTGGTGTCCGGTGGGGATGCGATCTCCGGGTTCCCCACCGACCGCGGCTGGGGCCTCGACGCGGCCGGGTTCGGCGGGTTCCTGTCCGATCTGGCCGGCTTCGACGCGGGGTTCTTCGGGATATCCCCTCGAGAAGCGCTGGCCATGGACCCACAGCAGCGGCTACTGCTGGAGAACGCGTGGGAGGCGATCGAGAGCGCCGGGATCGATCCGCTGTCCTTGAAGGGCAGTCGTACCGGTGTGTACGTCGGAACGGCGGGGAGCAGCAGCAGCTACTCCGACCTGCTGTCCGAGGCCTCCGACGGACTCGTCCTGACCGGAAGCGCGGCCAGCGTCATCTCCGGTCGGGTGTCCTACACCCTCGGACTGGAAGGGCCGGCGGTCACGCTGGACACGGCGTGCTCGTCCTCTCTCGTGGCGATCCACCTCGCTGCTCAGGCACTGCGCACGCAGGAGTGCTCGCTCGCCTTGGCCGGCGGGATCACCGTTCTCACCGACTCGTTCGTCTTCGCCGAGTTCTCCCGCCAGGGCGGGTTGTCACCGGACGGGCGCTGCAAGGCGTTCGCCGAGGCCGCCGACGGTACCGGGATGTCCGAGGGCGTCGGCGTGCTCCTGCTGGAGCGCTTGTCGGACGCGGAGCGCCACGGGCACCGGGTGCTGGCGGTCATCCGGGGTTCCGCGGTGAACCAGGACGGTGCGTCGAACGGGTTGTCGGCGCCGAACGGTCCGTCCCAGCAGCGGGTCATCCGCAAGGCGCTGGAGGCGGCCGGACTGATCGCGTCCGATGTGGACGCCGTGGAGGCGCACGGCACAGGGACGACGCTCGGTGATCCGATCGAGGCACAGGCTCTGCTGGCGACGTACGGCCAGGACCGCGATCGTCCGCTGCTGCTGGGATCCGTCAAGTCCAACATCGGTCACACGCAGGCGGCGGCGGGTGTCGCGGGCGTGATCAAGATGGTGCAGGCGTTGCGGCACGGTGTACTGCCGAGGACGTTGCACGTGGACGAGCCGTCCTCGCACGTGGACTGGACGGGGGGCGCCGTCGAACTGCTGACCGGGAACACGGAGTGGACCACCTCCGACCGGCCGCGCAGGGCCGCTGTCTCGTCCTTCGGTATCAGCGGTACCAACGCGCACCTCGTCCTGGAACAGGCGCCGGAGCGCGCCGAGCCGGCCCCGTCGGAGATCCCCCTGGTGCCGTGGGTGGTGTCCGCGAGGTCGGATGCGGCGTTGGCCGCACAGGTCGAGGCCGTGTGTTCGGTGGACGCTTCGCGCACCGCGGTGGGCCGGTCCCTGTTGGACCGCTCCGCGTTCGAGCACCGGGTCGTGCTGCTCGCCACCGAGGACGGCGTCTCCGAAGCGGCGCGCGGAGTCGCGGTGGACGGCGGGCTGGTGCTGGTGTTCCCCGGCCAGGGCGCGCAGTGGCCGGGCATGGGCCGCGGGTTGCTGGAGACCTCCGCGGTGTTCCGCGAGCGCATGCAGGAGTGCGCCGCTGCGTTGAGCCCGCACGTGGACTGGTCCCTGCTGGACGTGGTGCGTTCCGGTGCGGATCTGGACCAGGTGGACGTCGTGCAACCGGTCTCGTGGGCCGTGATGGTGTCTCTGGCGGCGTTGTGGCGCTCCTACGGCGTCGTGCCCTCCGCTGTGCTGGGCCATTCGCAGGGTGAGATCGCGGCGGCGTGCGTCGCGGGAGTGCTGTCGCTGGAGGACGGCGCCCGGATCGTGGCCACGCGCAGCCGGCTGATCGCGCGGGTGCTCTCCGGCAAGGGCGGCATGGCCTCGGTGGCGGCAGGGGTCGACGCCGTGCTGGCGCGGGCCGGGGACGTGTCGATCGCGGCGGTCAACGGTCCGGCGAGCGTCGTGGTCTCCGGCCTGGTGGACGACTTCGTGGCCTCGTGCGAGCGTGACGGGATCAGGGTCAAGCGGATCCCGGTGGACTACGCGTCCCACTCGTCCCACGTCGAGCTGCTCGAGGAGGAACTGCGTGCCGCACTCGCCGGGGTGACCGCGCGCGAGGGTGACGTGCCGTGGCTGTCCACGGTGACCGGTGACTGGGTTGATCCGTCCACACTGGACAGCGGCTACTGGTACGACAACCTGCGCAACACGGTGCGGCTGCACGACGCCGTCCGGAGCCTGGTCGAGCAGGGCCACGGCGTCTTCGTCGAATGCAGTCCGCACCCCGTCCTCACGCCGGGCATCCAGGACACCGTCGAAGCCTGTGGCGCACCGGCGGCCGTGCTGGGCACGCTGCGCCGCGACGACGACTCCCCGACGAGGGTGCTGACATCGCTGGCCGAGGCGTTCGTGCGCGGCGTGGCCGTGGACTGGCGGCAGGTGCTGCCCGCCGGACCTCCTTCCGAACTGCCGACCTACCCCTTCCAGCACGAGCGGTTCTGGCCGTCACCGAAGCCGGCTCCCGCGGGAGACGCGGCCGACGCCGGGTTCTGGTCGGCGGTGGAGGAGGCGGACGTCGCCTCGCTGGCCGACGAGCTCGGCGTGGACGAGGCCGTGCTGGCGGGCGTGCTCCCGGCGCTGTCGTCCTGGCGGCGCAGGCGGACCACGGCATCCACGGTGGACTCCTGGCGGTACCGGGTGACGTGGACGCGGCTGCCCGAGGTCAGGACCGCGGCACAGCAGGGCACCTGGCTCGCCGTCGTCGGTGAGGACGATCCGTGGGCGAACTCGGTGGTGGAGTCCCTGAGGACCGTGATGCCCCTGGACGTCGTCGCGCGGTCGGAAGTCGCGGCGCGCTCGGTCTCGGAGCCGCCGGCGGGCGTGCTGTCGCTGGAGGCGACGGTCGAATCGACGCTGGACCTGGTGCAGGCGCTCGCCGGCGCCGGACTGGAGGTGCCGTTGTGGTGCGCGACGCGCGGCGCGGTGTCCGTCGGTGACGGTGACCGGGTGGACGACCCCGGCCAGGCCGCGGTGTGGGGCATCGGCAGGGTGGCGGCGCTCGAGTACCCGAGGTGGTGGGGCGGCCTCGTCGACCTGCCCGCCGAACTCGACACCGAGGCCGCCACCGCCCTCGCCGGGGTGCTGGCCGCGGGCGGTACCGAGGACCAGGTCGCGGTGCGGGAGTCCGGAGTGCACGCGCGCAGGCTGGTGCACGCGCCCGTGTCCGCGGACGCGGTGCGTTCCTGGCGGCCCTGCGGCACGGTCCTGATCACTGGCGGTACCGGCGGCATCGGCGCCGTGCTCGCGCGCCGGCTGGCCCGCGAAGGAGCCCACCACCTCCTGCTGGTGTCGAGGCGCGGTCCGGACGCTCCTGGAGCGGCGGAACTCGCCGAGGAGCTGACCGGGCTCGGGGTGGGGGTTTCCGTCGTGGCCTGCGATGCGGGCGACCGGGCGCGGCTCGCGGAGGTGCTGGCCGGGGTTCCCGCAGACCGCCCGCTGACGGCGGTCTTCCACGCCGCGGGAGTCGTGGACCACCACGAGCTGGCCGAGTTGACCGCGGCGGAACTGCACCCGGTGCTGCACGCGAAGATGGTCGCCGCCGCGCACCTGCACGAGTTGACCCGCGATCTGGAGCTCGACGCGTTCGTGCTGTTCGCGTCCGGAGCGGGGATCTGGGGCGGCGCGGGCCAGGGTGCCTACGCTGCCGCGAACGCCTACCTGGACGGGCTCGCCGAGTACCGCCGCTCCGAAGGGCTGACGGCGACCTCGGTGTCGTGGGGGGCCTGGGCGGAGGTGGGGGCCGCCGCCGACGCTGCGCAGTTGTGGCGACGCGGTGTGACCCCCATGAACCCGGAAACGGCCTTGGCCGCCCTGCGCACAGCGCTGGACCACGACGACACGGCGATCACCGTGGCAGGCCTCGACTGGGAGCTCTTCGCGCCCGCGTTCACCGCGGGCAGGCCGAGCCCGTTGCTCTCCTCGATCCCGGAGGCCGTCGCGGCGCTGTCGATCGCGGACGCCGTGCAGGGCGGTGTGCAGGCGGGAACCGCGTTGCGGCACCGGCTTGAGGGGATCGAGGAGCAGGAGCGGCTGTCCGTCCTGCTCGACCTCACCCGCACGCACGCTGCGGCCGTGATCGGTCACCGGTCAGCGGACGCCGTCCCGGCGGGCAAGGCCTTCCGCCAGCTGGGTTTCGACTCCCTGACGGCGGTCGACCTCCGCAACCGGCTCGTCGCCGCCACCGGTCTCGCCCTGCCGTCCACGCTCGTCTTCGACCACCCGACACCCGCGGCGCTCGCGCGGCACCTGAGGTCCGCGCTGCTCCCGGACCTCCCCGCCGAGACGGACGAGGACGACGAGGAGACGCGCATCCGCGAGGTCCTGGCGAGCATCCCGGTCGAGCGTTATCGCGAAGCCGGCCTGCTGGATCTCGTGCTGGGCCTCGCCTCCGGTGACACCGCGGTTCCCCAGCCGCCACGCGAGGGGGAGGAGTCCCTCGACGACCTGGACGCCGCGAGCCTGCTGCGGCTGGCCACCGGGACCATCACGAGCGAAGGATGACCGTGGAGAGCGCGATGAACCAGCCCGCGGCGGACTTCGTCGAGGCACTCAGGGCCCAGCTCAAGGAGAACGACCGGCTGCGCAGGCAGAACCAGCGGCTCGTGGCCGCCAGGGTCGAGCCGCTGGCCGTCGTCGGGATGGCGTGCAGGCTGCCGGGAGGGGTCGAGTCACCCGAGGACCTGTGGGACCTCGTCCGCGACGGCCGGGACGCCGTCTCCGGGTTCCCGCAGGACCGCGGCTGGGACCTGGCCGGACTGATCGGCACGGGACCGGGTCAGAGCATCACCGGCTCCGGTGGCTTCCTCGGCGACGTGGCGGGCTTCGACGCGGAGTTCTTCGGGATCGCCCCGCGCGAGGCGCTGGCCATGGACCCGCAGCAACGGATCTCACTGGAGGTCTGCTGGGAGGCGCTCGAACGAGCCGGCATCGATCCCGCGTCGTTGGCCGGGAGCCAGACCGGCGTGTTCGTCGGTGCGTCGGCCGGTGACTACGACGCCGCGTCGGAGGGCACCGAGGGGTACAACCTCACCGGCGGTTCGATGGCGGTGGTGTCGGGCAGGCTGTCCTACCTGCTGGGGCTCGAAGGCCCCGCAGTCACCGTGGACACCGCCTGTTCCTCCTCGCTGGTCGCCCTGCACTGGGCGGGCCAGTCGCTGCGGCAGGGCGAGTGCGACCTCGCACTGGTCGGTGGTGTGGCAGTGCTCGCCACGCCGGGTGTGTTCGTGGAGTTCTCCCGTCAGGGCGGCCTCGCTCCGGACGGGCGCTGCAAGTCCTTCTCCGAGGCCGCCGACGGCACGGGGTGGGCGGAGGGCGCCGCGATGCTGGTGCTGGAGCGCCTGTCCGACGCCGAACGCAACGGGCACCGCGTCCTCGCCCTGGTGCGGGGTTCGGCGGTGAACCAGGACGGGGCTTCGAACGGCCTGTCGGCGCCGAACGGACCCTCGCAGCAGCGGGTGATCCGCAGTGCCCTGAAGCGCGCGGGACTCACACCGTCCGATGTGGACGTCGTCGAGGCGCACGGCACCGGGACGACCCTCGGTGATCCGATCGAGGCGCAGGCCCTGCTCGCCACCTACGGCCAGGAGCGCGACCGTCCGGTCCTGGTCGGGTCGATGAAGTCGAACATCGGTCACACGCAGGCCGCGTCCGGACTCGCGGGCGTGATCAAGATGGTGCAGGCGTTGCGCCATGGCGTGGCACCGCAGAGCCTGCACCTCGGCCAGCCGTCGTCGCACGTGGACTGGTCGGCGGGCGCGGTCGAACTGCTGACCGCGTCCTCGGAGTGGCCGGAGGTGGACCGTCCGAGGCGGGCCGCCGTGTCCGCGTTCGGCGTGAGCGGCACGAACGCGCACGTAATCCTGGAGCAGGGCCCCGCACCGGCGGACCACGAGCCGGTGGGCGCGCCGATGGTGCCCTGGGTGGTGTCGGCGACGGCGGAGCCGGCGTTGGCGACCCAGGTGGACCGCCTGCGCTCCCGGACGGACGATCGCGTGGACGTCGGGTGGACGCTGCTGAGCCGTTCGGTGTTCGAGCACAGGGCGGTGTTGCTCGCCTCGGAGGACGGGGTTGCCGAGGTCGCGCGTGGTGTGGCCGGGGAGCACGAGCTGGCGTTCTTGTTCTCGGGTCAGGGTGCGCAGCGGTTGGGGATGGGCCGCGACCTGTACGGGCGGTTCCCGGTGTTCGCGGGGGCGTTGGACGAGGTGCTGGACCGCCTCGAGCCGGGTCTGCGCGACGTCGTGTGGGGTGCGGATCAGGACCTGTTGGACCGCACGGGTTTTGCGCAGCCGGCGTTGTTCGCGGTCGAGGTGGCGTTGTTCCGGTTGGTGGAGTCGTGGGGTGTCACGCCGGATTTCGTGGCGGGGCATTCGATCGGTGAGGTGGCGGCGGCGCATGTCGCCGGGGTGCTGTCGCTGGATGACGCCTGCACGTTGGTGCGGGCGCGTGCCGGGTTGATGGAAGCCCTGCCCTCAGGCGGGGCGATGATCGCGATCGCAGCCACCGAGGCCGAAGTCCTCCCTCTGCTGGGCGAGGGTGTCTCGATCGCGGCGGTGAACGGCCCGTCTTCTGTTGTCGTGGCGGGGGAGGAGGCGGCCGTGCTGGCGGTGGCGGCCTGTTTCGAGGGTCGTAAGACCACTCGCTTGCGGGTGTCACACGCGTTCCATTCGCCGCTGATGGAGCCGATGCTGGACGATTTCGCGGCGGCACTGCGGGGTTTGTCGTTCGCTGAGCCGCGTGTTCCGTTGGTGTCGAACGTGACCGGTGAGCTCGTGACTGACGAGGCGTGTTCGGTCGAGTACTGGGTGCGGCACGTGCGGGAAGCGGTCCGGTTCGCGGACGGCCTGCGCGCGTTGTCCGACGCGGGTGCCTCGGCGTTCCTGGAGCTGGGCCCGGACGGCGTGTTGACGGGTCTGGTCGAGGACGGCGTTGCCGTGCCCGCCCTGCGCCGGAATCGCGACGAGGAAGCCTCGCTGCTGACCGCGCTGGGTCGCCTGTACGTCCACGGCGTGGACGTCGACTGGGGCGGCATCGTTCCCGCCGGTCGTCTGCTCGACCTGCCGACCTACGCCTTCCAGCGCGAACGGTTCTGGCCGACGGGAGCACCGGCCGCGGCCGCCACCCAGGTGAGCGCGGAGGACCTCGTTCTGTCGGGAAGCATCGCCGAGCGGACCAAGGCGATGACGAAGGTGGTGGGCGCCGAGACCGCGGCTGTGCTGGGACACACCAGCGCCGATCGCGTCGCGACGAACAGGGCGTTCGGAGACCTGGGGTTCGACTCGCTCATGGCGGTGGAGCTGAGGCGCCGCCTGGCCGCGATGACAGGGGTGGAACTGACCGCCACCGCGGTCTTCGACCATCCCACGCCCAGTTCCCTCGCGGCACACCTCGCATCGGCGATGCTCGGCCAGGACACCGACACCGACAGGCCCCACCCGCTGCGGGCGGTGTCGGCAGACGACCCGATCGCCATCGTCGGGATGGCGTGCCGGTACCCCGGTGGCATCGGCTCACCGGAGGACCTGTGGGAGCTGGTGGCGGACGGTGCCGACGGGATCAGCCGGTTCCCCTCCGACCGCGGCTGGGACCTCGACGCCCTGTCAGGAGGGGGTTCCGGGCGCAGCGTGACCGGTTCCGGTGGCTTCCTCGCGGACATAGCCGGGTTCGACGCCCGCTTCTTCGGCATCTCGCCGCGCGAGGCGCTGGCGATGGATCCGCAACAGCGCCTGGTGCTGGAGGTGTGCTGGGAGGCGGTCGAACGGGCCGGCATCGACCCGGCGTCCCTGCGCGGCAGCCAGAGCGGGGTCTTCGTCGGCACCAACGGACAGGACTACGCGAACCTGATGCTCACCGCGGAGGACGACGTCCTCGGCCACACGGGCACCGGGCTCGCGGCCAGCGTGATGTCCGGGCGGGTCGCCTACAGCCTGGGGCTGGAGGGCCCCGCGGTGACGGTCGACACCGCGTGCTCTTCGTCCCTCGTGGCACTGCACTGGGCGGCCCAGGCCCTGCGCAGGGGCGAGTGCTCGCTCGCGCTGGCCGGCGGTGTCAACCTGATGTCCACTTCGGACGCCTTTGTCGGGTTCTCGCTGCAGGGCGGTCTTGCACCCGACGGGCGCAGCAAGTCCTTCTCCGACGACGCGGACGGTGTCGCGTGGTCCGAGGGTGTCGGAATGCTGTTGCTGGAAAGGCTTTCGGACGCACGACGCAACGGTCGTCGCGTGCTGGCACTCGTGCGCGGCTCGGCCGTGAACTCCGACGGCGCGTCCAACGGTCTGACTGCTCCCAGCGGTCCGGCCCAGCGCCGGGTCATCCGCCAGGCGCTGGCGGACGCACGGCTCAGGTCGTCCGACGTGGACGTCGTGGAGGCCCACGGAACCGGCACGAAACTCGGCGATCCCATCGAGGCGCACGCCTTGCTGAGGACCTACGGGCAGGACCGCGAACGCCCCCTGCTGCTCGGGTCGATCAAGTCGAACATCGGGCACAGCCAGGCGGCGGCCGGCATCGCGGGGCTGATCAAGGTGGTGCAGGCGATGCGTCACGGTGTCGTTCCGAAGACGCTGCACGTGACAGCACCGACCTCCGCGGTGGACTGGTCGACCGGCTCGATCGACCTGGTGACCGAGCAGACAGCGTGGCCGGAGACCGGGCGTCCCCGACGCGCGGCCGTGTCGTCGTTCGGCGTCAGCGGAACGAACGCGCACGTGATCGTGGAGCACGTCGCCGTTCCGGAGGAACCGGAACCGACCGATCCGGCCGTTGTGCCATGGCCTGTGTCGGCGAAGTCCGCGCCGGCGCTGGTGGCGCAGATCGAGCGCGTCGGCTCGGTCGACGCCCTCCGGACCGACATCGCCTGGTCGCTCTCGGCCAGGACCGCGTTCGAGAACCGCGCGGTGCTGCTGGCGACCGAGGACGGCGTCATGGAGGTAGCGCGCGGCGTGGCGGCGGAACAGTCGGTGGCGTTCTTGTTCTCGGGGCAGGGTGCGCAGCGGCTGGGGATGGGCCGGGACCTGTACGGGCGGTTCCCGGTGTTCGCCGCGGCGTTCGACGAGGTGCTGGACCGCCTGGAGCCGGGGCTCCGGGAGGTGGTGTGGGGATCTGACGCGGAGTTGTTGAACCGCACGGGTTCTGCTCAGCCGGCGTTGTTCGCGGTCGAGGTGGCGTTGTTCCGCCTGGTCGAGTCGTGGGGTGTCACACCCGATTACGTGGCGGGGCATTCGATCGGTGAGGTTGCGGCCGCACACGTCGCCGGGGTGTTGTCGCTGGACGATGCCTGCACGCTGGTGCGGGCGCGTGCCGGCTTGATGGAGGCGTTGCCGTCGGGCGGGGCGATGGTGGCGATCGCGGCGACCGAGGCCGAGGTGTTGCCGTTGCTGGGCGGGGGCGTCTCGATCGCGGCGGTGAACCGGGCGGATTCGGTGGTGCTCGCGGGCGACGAGTCGTCGGTGCTGGAGATCGCGGCCCGGTTCGAAGACCGGAAGACGTCGCGGTTGAAGGTCTCCCATGCCTTCCACTCGCCGTTGATGGAGCCGATGCTCGACGAGTTCGCTCGAGCTCTGGAGAACCTGTCGTTCCGTGAGCCGTTGATGCCGTTGGTGTCGAACGTGACCGGTGCTCTGGTCACCGATGAGGTGTGCTCGCCGCAGTACTGGGTGCGGCACGTGCGGGAGGCGGTGCGCTTCGCCGACGGCCTGCGGGCGTTGACGGACGCGGGTGCGACGGCGTTCCTGGAGCTGGGACCGGACGGCGTGCTGACCGGCCTGGTCGACGAACGCCCGGCGGTTGCGGCGTTGCGCAGGAACCGCGACGAGGAGACCTCGCTGCTGACCGCGCTCGGCGAGCTGCACGTGCGGGGTGTGGACGTCGACTGGCGGCAGGTGGTCCCCGCGGGCCGGCTGGTGGACCTGCCCACCTACCCCTTCGAACACGAACGCTTCTGGCCCGAGATCGACCACGTCGTGGACGTGGACTCCTGGCGTTACCGCGTCGACTGGCTCCCGGTGCCCACCACGAACGCCGAGGTGTCACCGGGTCGGTGGCTGGTGATCATGTCCGAGGGTGGTGACACGGGCTGGGTGACCGACGTGCTCGGCGACGACGTCGACCTCCAGGTCCAGGGCGACCCGATCGACCCGTCGCGCTCCTACACCGGTGTGCTGATCTTCCCGCACACGGTCGAGTCGGTGCTGCTGCTCACCCAGGCCGTGCTCGCCGCAGATCTCGACGCGCGGCTGTGGTGCGTGACGCGAGGTGCGGTCGCCGTGGACCGGGACGAGCTGGTCGCCGACGCCGGGCTGTCGATGGTCTGGGGTCTCGGCCGGGTGGTGGCGCTGGAGCGTCCCGCAACGTGGGGCGGACTGGTCGACCTGCCCGCCGAGATCGACGAGCGGGTAGTCGCGGGCCTCCGGTCGGTGCTCGCCGGAAGCGAGGACCAGGTCGCCGTGCGAGCAACCGGCGTCTTCGGCCGCCGGTTGGTCCGTGCACCGATCACCGCGGGCGGCGACTGGCAGCCGCGGGGGACCGTGCTCATCACGGGTGGTACCGGCGGCCTGGGCGCGTTCGTCGCCCGGTGGCTCGCGCGCGACGGTGCCGAGCACCTGGTGCTGATGTCGAGGCGCGGCCCGGCGGCACCGGGTGCCGCCGAACTCCGTGCGGAACTGGAGGACCTGGGCGCACGGGTGACCGTCGTCGCCTGCGACGCCGCCGACCGGGACGCGGTCTCCGGCGTCCTCGCCGCCGTCCCTGCCGACGTGCCGCTGACCGCCGTGTTCCACGCCGCGGGTGTGGTGGCGGGCAACGCCGGGGTGGAGTCGCTGACACCGGCCGACCTCGACGGGGAGATCCGCGCGAAGGTGACGTCGGCCCGGTGGCTGCACGAACTGACCGAGGACGCGGAGCTGGACGCGTTCGTGCTGTTCTCCTCCATCGCGGGCATCTGGGGCACCGGCGGGCAGTCGGGGTACGCGGCGGCGAACGCCTACCTCGACGGACTCGCGGAGTACCGCAGGGGCCGGGGCCTGCCCGCGACGGCGGTCTCCTGGGGCGCGTGGGCGGAAGCGGGCATGGCGTCCGATCCCGAGGTGGGGGACCACCTGCGCAAGCGCGGCGTGCTGCCGATCCGGCCCGACGCCGGGCTCACGGCGCTGCGCCGGGCGATCGAGGCCGGCGACACCGCCGTGACCGTGTCCAACATGGACTGGGCGCGGTTCGTGTCCGGCTACACCGCCGCACGGCCCAGCCCGTTGCTGGCCGAGCTGCCGGAGGTCGCCGCGGCACTGGCGGTCGACGTCAGCGGCCAGGACGCCGGACTGCGACGCACCCTGGCCGGTCTGCCCGAGCAGGAGCGGCGACAGGCCGTGCTGGACCTGGTGCGCACGACCGCGTCGGCCGCCCTCGGACGCGGCGACGCCGCCGAGGTCCCGCCCGGCAGGGCGTTCCGCGACCTCGGGTTCGACTCGCTGACGGCCGTGGACCTGCGCGGAAGGCTGGTCGCCGCGACCGGGCTGCCCCTGCCCACCACCCTCGCCTTCGACCACCCGACCGCGGAGGTGCTCGCCGAGTACCTGGTGGAGGAGCTGTTCGGGGCCGCGTCGGGACGACAGGCGGCGGTGGAGGCGGTCGCCCGCGTGGAGGGGGACCCGGTCGTCGTCGTCGGAATGGCGTGCCGGTATCCCGGCGGGGTCGGCTCGGCCGAGGAGCTGTGGCAGCTCGTCTTCTCAGGTGAGGACGCGATCGGTGACTTCCCCGCGGATCGTGGCTGGCGGGTGGGGCCGGGTCTGAGTGCGACGGCGTCAGGTGGGTTCCTGCACGACATCGCCGGGTTCGACGCGGGCTTCTTCGGGATCTCGCCGCGCGAGGCGCAGGTGATGGACCCGCAGCAGCGGCTGCTGCTGGAGACGTCGTGGGAGGCGCTCGAACACGCCGGGATCGACCCGGAGTCGGTGCGGGGCAGCCAGACCGGTGTCTTCGTCGGCACGAACGGCCAGGACTACTCGACCCTCGTGGAGAACGCGTCCGAGGACGTCGGCGGGATGGCGGGAACCGGGCTGGCGGCCAGCGTCCTGTCCGGCAGGGTGTCCTACACGTTCGGGTTCGAGGGACCGGCGATGACGATCGACACCGCCTGCTCGTCGTCGCTCGTCGCGCTGCACCTCGCCGCCCAGGCGCTGCGCTCGGGGGAGTGCTCCCTCGCCCTGGCCGGTGGCGTCACGGTGATGTCCACACCGGACGCGTTCGTCGAGTTCACCCGGCAGGGAGGGTTGGCACCCGACGGCCGGTGCAAGCCGTTCTCCGACCGGGCGGACGGCACGGGCTGGTCGGAGGGCGTGGGCGTCCTCGTCGTCGAGCGGTTGTCGGACGCCGAACGCAACGGGCACCCGGTCCTGGCGGTGCTGCGCGGCAGCGCGGTCAACCAGGACGGCGCGAGCAACGGCCTGACCGCGCCGAACGGGCCGTCGCAGCAACGGGTGATCCGCCGGGCGCTGGCCGGTGCCGGGCTGTCGCCGTCCGACGTCGACGCGGTGGAGGCGCACGGCACCGGCACGACGCTCGGCGATCCGATCGAGGCGCAGGCGCTGGTCGGCGTCTACGGGCAGGACCGGGACAGGCCGTTGCTGCTGGGCGCGATCAAGTCCAACATCGGGCACACCCAGGCCGCCGCCGGTGTCGCCGGCGTGATCAAGATGATCATGGCCATGCGGCACGGCGTCCTGCCGGCCACCCTGCACGCGGACCCCCCTTCGTCCCACGTGGACTGGTCGGCGGGCGCGGTGCGGCTGCTGTCGGAGAACACGCCCTGGGAGACCGGGGACAGGCCGCGGCGCGCCGGGATCTCCTCGTTCGGGATCAGCGGCACCAACGCGCACGTCATCATCGAGGAGCCCGGGCCGTCGGCCGGCCAGGACTCCCCGGACCGGCCTGTCGTGCCGTGGGTCGTGTCCGCGAAGTCGGAACCGGCGCTGACGGCCCAGATCGGCCGGTTGCGCGAGGTCGGCGCCCCGCGCGGGGACGTCGGCTGGTCGTTGCTGGCCAGGTCGGAGTTCGACCACCGGGCGGTGCTGCTCGCGACCGCGACGGGTGTCACCGAGGTGGCCAGGGGCGTCGCCGGGAAGCAGGTCCCGGCCTTCCTGTTCTCCGGGCAGGGCTCGCAGCGACTCGGGATGGGCCGGGACCTCGCCGCGCGGTTCCCCGTGTTCTCCGACGCCCTGGACGAGGTCCTGGGGTACCTCCCGGCCGGGTTGCGGGAGCGGATGTGGGGATCGGACGCGGACGAGCTGAACCGGACGGGGAACGCCCAGCCCGCGCTGTTCGCGGTCGAGGTCGCGCTGTGCCGGCTGCTTGAGTCGTGGGGGATCGTCCCCGGTTTCGTCGGCGGTCACTCCGTCGGCGAGATCGCCGCGGCACACGTCGCCGGGGTGTTCTCCCTGCCCGACGCCTGCCTGCTCGTCGAGACCAGGGCGAGGCTGATGCAGGCGCTCCCGCCGGGCGGTGCGATGGTCGCGATCGCGGTGACCGAGGCCGAGGTCCTCGCGGTGCTCCCCGCCACGGTGGCGATCGCCGCGGTCAACTCCCGTTCGTCGGTCGTGGTGGCCGGACCGGAGGACGACGTCCTCGCGGTGGCCGCCCGTTTCGAGGGACGCAGGACGACGAGGCTGCGGGTGTCCCACGCCTTCCACTCACCACTCGTGGAGCCGGTGCTGGACGACTTCGCCGGGGTGGTGGCGGGCCTGCGGTTCGGCCGGCCGTCCCTGCCGGTCGTGTCGAACCTGACCGGTGGCCTGGTGTCGGACGAACTGTGCTCACCGGAGTACTGGGTGCGGCACGTGCGCGAGACCGTGCGGTTCGCCGACGGCCTGCGGACGGTGACCGACGCAGGCGCGACCCTGCTGCTGGAGGTCGGGCCCGGCAGCGCGTTGGCGGCACTGGCGGACGACACGACAGTGGTGCCGGTGTTGCGCGGTGACCGCGACGAGGAGACCGCTGTGCTGACAGCGGCGGCGAGGGCGCACGTCGCCGGGGTGCGGGTGGACTGGCGGCGGGTCGTGCCTGCCGGACGCCGGGTGGAACTGCCCGCCTACGCCTTCCAGCACCAGCGGCTGTGGCTCGAGGGCCCCGCCACCGCAACAGCGTCACACGACAGCCTGTTCCGGGTGCATTGGGTCCCCCTGCCCCCCGGTCCGGCCGGGGTGAGCCGGGACCTGGAGTTCTTCCGGCCGTCCATCGGGAGCGACGTCGTCGCGGGAGTCCACGACTCCGCGCGCCAGGCGCTCGCGGCGGTCCAGGACCAGCTCGCAGCCGACCGTCCCGACGGTGCCCGGCTGGTCGTCGTGACCACCGGGGCCGTGGCGGCCGGTCCGGCCGAGGAGGTGACCGGGATCGCCGCCGCGGGTGTGTGGGGGCTGGTGCGGTCCGCCCAGTCCGAACACCCCGGCCGGTTCCTGCTGGTCGACCTGGACGGCGACGACCGGTCCGAGGACGTCCTGGACGCTGCGGTCGGCGCCGCGCTCGCCGGGGACGAGTCACAGCTCGCGATCCGGCAAGGCGTCGTCTCCGTTCCGCGCCTTTCCCCCGTCCTCGACTCCCCGGCGATGACCGAACACCGTGGCGACCTGTCGGGCACCGTTCTCGTCACCGGGGGCACGGGCACGCTGGGCGGTCTGGTCGCCCGCCATCTGGTGACCAGCCGGGGCGTTCGCCGGCTGCTGCTGACCAGCCGACGCGGCCCCGAGGCGCCGGACGCGCGTCGGCTCTGCGCCGACCTGGCCGAACTGGGGGCTGAAGCCCACGTCGTCGCCTGCGACATGGCCGACCGCGAGGCGGTGGCCCGCCTCCTCGCCGACATCCCCGCCGAACACCCGCTCACCGGTGTCGTGCACGCCGCGGGTGTGGTGGACGACGGCGTGGTCGGCACGCTCACCTCGGAGCAGATCGACCGGGTGCTGCGGGCCAAGGCCGACTCGGCGTGGTACCTGCACGAGCTCACCGAGCACCTCGATCTCGAACTGTTCGTCCTGTTCTCCTCGGCCGCGGGTGTCCTCGGCGCCCAGGGGCAGGCCAACTACGCGGCGGCGAACACGTTCCTGGACGCGGTGGCGCAGCGACGCCGTGCCAGCGGACTGGTGGCGACGTCGCTGGCGTGGGGCCTGTGGGCCGAGCGCAGCGGCATCAGCGGCGATCTGACCGACGCGGGCCTCGCCCGGCTCCGGCGCAGCGGTGCCATCGCACTGGACACCGCGCGGGGGCTGGAGCTCTTCGACGTCGGATCGGCGCTACCGGACGCTCTGGTCGTGCCCGCACCGCTGGACACGCGTGTCCTGGTGGGCGCGGACGTGCCCGCGGTCCTGCGCGACCTGGTTCCCACCGTGCCGCGGAGCGCGGACGAGCAGCGGCCCGCGGTTCCCCCGCTGGCCGAACGGCTGGCCGGACTCGACCCGCGCGAGCAGGACGAGCTGGTGCTCGGCCTCGTGTCCGGTCACGTCGCGACGGTGCTCGGTCTCGAGTCGGCCGACCAGGTCGAGCCACACCGGGGCTTCCTCGAACTCGGGATCACCTCGCTGACGGCGGTCGAGCTGCGCAACCTGCTCGCGGCCGACACCGGCATCCGACTGCCCAGCACGCTGGTCTTCGACCACCCGGCCCCCGCCGTCCTCGCCGCACACCTGCGGGCCGCGGTGTACGCCGAGGCCGAGCCCGCGATCGAACCACTGCTCGCCGGGCTCGAAAGCGCGGCACCGCGGCTGTCCGGTGAGGACAGGGAGAGCCTGCTCCGGCGCCTGACCGATCTGCAACAGACGCTCCTCGGCACCGCCGGGCCGCACGACGAACCGGCGCTGGTCCTCGCGGACGCGACCGACGACGAGATGTTCGCCCTGATCGACAAGGAACTCGGTCTCGACTGAGTTCGATCCACTCCTGGAGGAACCCACCCATGGCGAGCACCGAGGACAAGCTCCGCGACTACCTCAAGCTGGTCACCACCGATCTCCAGCAGACGCGTCGGCGACTGCAGGCGAAGGAGGCGTCGGACGCCGAGCCGATCGCCATCGTCGGTATGGCCTGCCGGTACCCGGGCGGCGTCGGATCGCCCGAGGAGCTGTGGTCCCTGCTGGCAGACGGCCGTGACGCGATGTCGGAGTTCCCCCGCGACCGGGGGTGGGACGTCGACGCGTTGTTCAGTCCGGACCCGGACGAGCGCGGCAGGACCTACTCCACCCGCGGTGGGTTCGTGGAGGGCGCGACGGAGTTCGACGCGGAGTTCTTCGGGATCTCCCCTCGCGAGGCTCTCGCGATGGACCCGCAGCAGCGCCTGTTGCTGGAGGTCGTGTGGGAGGCGGTCGAGCGCGGCGGGATCGACCCGCTCACCCTGAGGGGAAGCCGGACGGGAACCTTCATCGGTTCTTACGGCACCGGGTACGCGTCGGGAGCCGAGGTGCCCGAGTCGGTGGAGGGCCACCTGATGACCGGTGTGTCGACCAGCGTGACCTCCGGTCGGGTCGCCTACCTCCTCGGGCTGGAGGGCCCGGCGATCACCGTGGACACCGCGTGCTCGTCGTCCCTGGTGGCGCTGCACTGGGCGGCCCACGCCCTGCGCAAGGGCGAGTGCTCGCTGGCCCTCGCGGGCGGGGTCACGGTCATGCCCACCCCGGACATGTTCGTGGAGTTCTCCCGCCAGCGCGGCCTGGCCGCGGACGGGCGCTGCAAGGCGTTCTCCGACGACGCGGACGGCACGGCGTGGGGTGAGGGTGCCGGCGTGCTGCTGCTGGAGCGACTGTCCGACGCCGAACGGGCTGGACACCCCGTGCTCGCCGTGATCCGCGGCTCCGCGATCAACCAGGACGGCGCGAGCAGCGGCCTCACCGCGCCGAACGGACCCGCGCAGCAACGGGTCATCCGGTCGGCGCTGGCGCAGGCCGGACTGTCGGTGTCCGATGTGGATGCCGTAGAGGCGCACGGCACGGGGACCCCCCTCGGCGATCCGATCGAGGCGCAGGCGCTGCTCGCCACCTACGGCCAGGACCGGGTCCGGCCGCTGCTGCTGGGGTCCGTCAAGTCCAACCTCGGTCACACGCAGGCCGCCGCGGGTGTCGCCGGGGTGATCAAGATGGTGCTGGCGATGCGGCACGGCGTCGTGCCGAAGACCCTGCACGCCGACGTGCCCTCGTCCCACGTGGACTGGGGTTCCGGAGCGGTCGAGCTGGTGCGCGAGAGCACCGCCTGGCCTGAGGCCGACCGGCCGCGCCGAGCCGCGGTCTCCGCGTTCGGGGTCAGCGGCACCAACGCGCACGTGGTCCTGGAACACCACCAGGAGGCCGAGCAGCCCGAGCCCGCCACCGCCGCGCTGGTGCCGTGGGTGGTGACGGCCAAGACGGACGGCGCCCTGACCGACCAGCTCGACCGCGTCCGGTCCGCGCGCGGCGCCCGGACCGATGTCGGCTGGACTCTCGCGGGACGTGCGGTGTTCGGGCACCGCGCGGTCCTGCTGGCCTCGGACGAGGGCGTGGTGGAGGCCGCTCGGGCCCACGCGGGTGGCCGGTCCGTCGCCTTCCTGTTCTCCGGTCAGGGGTCGCAGCGGCTGGGCATGGGGCGTGAGCTGTCCGACCGGTACCCGGTGTTCGCGGCCGCGGTGGAGGAGGTGCTGGAGCACTTCGGCCCCGGCGTGCGCGACGCGATGTGGGGCACCGACCACGAACGGCTGAACCGCACGGAGTTCGCGCAGCCCGCGTTGTTCGCGGTCGAGGTGGCGTTGTTCCGGTTGGTGGAGTCCTGGGGTGTGGTCCCGGACCTCGTGGGCGGGCACTCGATCGGGGAGATCGCCGCGGCACATGTGGCCGGTGTCCTGTCGCTGGCCGACGCGTGCGCGCTGGTCGACGCGCGGGCGCGGCTGATGCAGGCGTTGCCGGAGGGCGGCGCGATGGTGGCCCTGGAGGCGGAAGAGGCCGAGGTCGCCGCCCACCTCGGCGACGGCGTGTCGATCGCCGCCGTCAACGGGCCGTCGTCGCTCGTGATCGCGGGCGAAGAGTCCGCTGTGGACGGTGTGCTCCGCGCGTTCGCCGACCGGAGGACCTCGCGGCTGCGGGTCTCGCACGCCTTCCACTCGCCGCTGATGGACCCGATGCTGGCGGAGTTCGCCGGGATCGTGCGAGGCCTGTCGTTCGCGCGCCCCCGGCTCCGCTTCGTCTCGGCGCTGACCGGAGGCCTCGTCACGGACGAGGTGTGTGATCCGGAGTACTGGGTGCGACACGTCCGGGAGACCGTGAGGTTCGCCGACGGCGTCCGGACCCTGTCCGAGGCCGGCGTGTCGGCCGTCCTCGAACTCGGCCCCGACGGTGTGCTCTCGGCTCTGGTGGGCGACGTGCCCGCGGTGCCCGCTCTGCGCAAGGACCGCGGTGAGGAGGTCTCGCTGCTGACCGCGGTGGCCCGCCTGTTCGTGCACGGCGCGGAGGTGGACTGGCGCCGGGTGATCTCGACCGGGCGGCTGGTCGACGTGCCGACCTACGCGTTCCAGCGCGAACGCTTCTGGCTCGGCCGCCTGGGGACCGCGCCCGCCGACATGACGTCGGCCGGGTTGAGCTCCGCGGCACACCCGCTGCTCGGTGCGGCCGTGGTCGTGGCCGGTGCGGACGAGGTGGTGCTCTCCGGCCGGTTGTCGCTGTCGACCCACCCCTGGCTGGCCGATCACGACGTCCTGGGACGGGTGTTGTTCCCGGGCACGGCGTTCGTCGAGCTGGCGGTGCGCGCGGGCGACGAGGTCGGCTGCCCCGCCGTCGAGGACCTGACGGTCGCCGCTCCGCTGCTGCTGCCGGAGACGGGCGCGGTGCAGCTCCAGGTCTGGGTCGGTGCCGCCGACGGGACGGGCCGGCGGGAGGTGCGGGTGCACTCGCGACCCGCCGACGACGTCGAGCAGGAGTGGACCCGGCACGCCACCGGAACGCTGAGTCCCGACCTCGCGTCCCCGTCGGAAGACGTGGAGGTGACCTGGCCGCCCGAGGGTGCCGAGCCGGTCGATTTGGTCGGCCTCTACGACGGCCTCGCGAGCGCCGGGTTCGCCTACGGTCCGGTGTTCCAGGGCCTGCGCGCGGTCTGGCGCCGCGGCACGGAGGTGTTCGCGGAAGTCGCGCTCCCGGACCACGTGCCCGACGCGGCCGCGTTCGGCGTGCACCCGGCACTGCTCGACGCCGTGCTGCACGCGAGCGTGTTCGCCGAGGGCGTCGGCGGCGGCCTGCCGTTCGCGTGGGAAGGGGTGTGCCTGTACGCCACCGGGGCGTCCGCGGTGCGCGTCCGGATGGCTCGCGCCGGTGGGAACGCGGTGTCCCTGGCGATCACCGACGAGCGTGGTGCGCCGGTGGCGTCGGTCGACTCGCTGGCGTTGCGGTCGGTGACGCCCGAGCAGTTCGGCGTTGTCGGGGACGACCTCTACCGGGTCGACCTGGTCCCGGTCGTGATGCGGTCGGTCGAGGCGCCCGCCGCCGTGATCGGCCTGGACGTCGCCGCGGTCGAGGGTGGGAGCACGGGCCTCGTCCTGGCTGTCGTCGGCGAGAGCCAGGAGGACGTCGTCGGTGCGGTGCACGACAGCACCACCCGCGTCCTCGAACTGGTCCGGCAGTGGCTCGCGAGCGACGAGACAGCCGGGCGCCGGCTCGTGTTCGTGACGCGCACGGGCGTGCGTGCCGCCGCCGTGCGCGGCCTGGTCCGCTCGGCGATGTCCGAGCACCCCGGGCGCTTCGGCCTGGTCGAGCTGGCACCCGGTGAACCGCTGCCTGCGGCGCTCGATCCGGGGGAGCCGGAGGTGCTGATCCGCGGTGGACAGGTGTTCGCGCCACGGCTCGTCCGCGTTCCGGTTCCGCCGCCGCAGAACGGCTGGGATCCGGACGGGACGGTGCTGATCACGGGAGGCACCGGAGGTCTGGGCGGACTGCTGGCCCACCACCTGGTGACCGAGCACGGCGTCCGCCGCCTCGTGCTGGTGAGCCGAAGTGGCCGCGCACCCCTGCTGGCCGACGACCTGACCGGCCTCGGCGCCGAGGTCGTCGTGCGCGCGTGCGACGTCTCGGACCGGGCCGAGCTGGCGGACCTGCTGGCCGAACACCCGTGCACGTCTGTGATCCACGCGGCGGGTGTGCTGGACGACGGTCTGGTGGAGTCGTTGACGCCGGAACGGCTGGCTGCGGTGTTGCGGCCGAAGGTGGACGCCGCATGGCATCTGCACGAGCTCACCGCCGGTCTCGGCCTGCACAGGTTCGTGACGTTCTCCTCGGCGGCGGGCGTGTTCGGTGCGCCAGGGCAGGCGAACTACGCGGCGGCCAACGTCTTCCTGGACGAGCTCGCCCGGCACCGGCGCGATTCGGGACTGCCGTCGGTGTCGCTCGCGTGGGGCTCGTGGGCGCAGTCCGCGGGCATGACCGCCAGCCTGTCGGACGCGGACATGGAGCGCCTGGCCCGCTCCGGGATGCCGCCGCTGTCGGTGGAAAAGGGACTTGCTCTCTTCGACGCCGCCCTGGCCGCGGACGAGCCCGCGGTCGTCCCGGTGCGGCTGGACCTGCCCGCGCTCCGGGCGCTCGGCGACGTACCGCCGCTGCTACGAGGGATGATCACGCGGCCTTCCCCGCGATCGGCGGTGGTGACGTCGGGATTCGCCGGCAGGCTGGCCGGACTGGACGAGGCGGAGTGGCCGAGGGCGGTGCTGGAGCTGGTCCGCGCTCAGGTCGCGCTGGCACTGGGGCACTCCGACATCGGGAGGATCGATCCCGCAAGGGAGTTCCGCGCTCTCGGCTTCGACTCGCTCGCGTCCGTGGAGTTGCGCAACCGGCTGGCCGCGGAGACCGGGCTCCGCCTGCCCGCGACCCTGGTGTTCGACCACCCGACCCCCGCGGCGCTGGCGACCTTCCTCCGCGAGGAGTTGACGGGGTCGGCGGCCGTCGTGCGCACACCGCCACCGGTCTCCGTGCCGTCCGGCTCGGACGACCCGGTCGTGGTGGTCGGCATGTCCTGCCGCTACCCGGGAGGAGTGGAGTCGCCTGAGGACCTGTGGCAGGTCGTCCTAGAGGAGCGGGACGTCATCTCCGGCTTCCCCGTCAACCGGGGCTGGGACCTGGACGGCGTCCACCACCCGGATCCCGACCACGTCGGGACCACGCACGTCCGGCAGGGTGCGTTCCTGCACGACGCGGGCCGGTTCGACCCGGACTTCTTCGAGATGTCTCCTCGGGAGGCGTTGGCGACGGATTCGCAGCAGCGGTTGTTGCTGGAGGTGTCGTGGGAGGCGGTGGAGCGGGCCGGGATCGATCCGGTGTCGTTGCGGGGTAGTCGGACCGGTGTGTTCGCGGGCGTGATGTACAACGACTACGGCGCCCTGCTGACCGGGGACGAGTTCGAGGGCCTGCGCGGTACCGGCAGTTCGCCGAGCGTGGCGTCCGGCCGGGTGTCCTACGCCCTCGGTTTCGAGGGACCCGCGGTGACGGTGGACACGGCGTGCTCCTCGTCCCTGGTGACGGTGCACCTGGCGGCCCAGGCGCTGCGAGCGGGGGAGTGCTCGCTGGCGTTGGCCGGTGGTGTGACGGTGATGTCCACTCCGGAGGTCTTCGTCGAGTTCTCCCGGCAGCGCGGGCTGTCGCCGGACGGGCGCTGCAAGTCGTTCGCGGACGCCGCCGACGGCGTGGCCTGGGGTGAGGGTGTCGGCGTGCTGGTGCTGGAGCGCCTGTCGGACGCGAAGCGCAACGGGCATCGGGTGCTGGCGGTGGTGCGTGGTTCGGCGGTGAACCAGGATGGTGCGTCGAACGGTTTGACGGCGCCCAATGGTCCGTCGCAGCAGCGGGTGATCCGCCAGGCCCTGGCGAGTGCGGGACTCGGAACGTCCGATGTGGACGTGGTCGAGGCGCACGGTACAGGTACGACGCTGGGTGATCCGATCGAGGCGCAGGCGCTGCTCGCGACCTATGGTCAGGATCGCGAGCGGCCTTTGTTGCTGGGGTCGGTGAAGTCGAACATCGGTCACACGCAGGCGGCAGCCGGTGTCGCCGGGATCATCAAGATGGTGCAGGCGCTGCGGTATGGCGTGGTGCCGAAGACGTTGCACGTGGATTCGCCGTCGTCGCACGTGGACTGGTCCGAGGGTGCGGTCGAGCTGGTGACCGAGGCCGTGTCGTGGCCGGAGGTGGGCCGGCCACGGCGTGCTGGTGTGTCGTCGTTCGGGATCAGTGGCACGAACGCGCACGTGATCGTCGAACAGGCTCCGCCGGTGGCCGTGCCGGAGCCGGTGGATGTTCCTGTGGTGCCGTGGGTGGTGTCGGCGAAGTCCGAGCGGGCTTTGGCGGAACTGGTCGAGCGGGTGCGTTCGGTCGAGGACCACCGCGTGGACGTGGGCTCGACTCTGCTGGGACGCGCGAGTTTCGGTCACCGGGCGGTCCTGCTGGCTTCGGAGGAGGGGATCACAGAGGTCGCCCGCGGTTCTGCCGCTGAACGACAGCTGGCGTTCCTGCTCTCCGGTCAAGGTTCGCAGCGTCTGGGGATGGGCCGGGAGCTGTACGGGCGGTTCCCGGTGTTCGCTGCGGCGTTGGACGAGGTGCTGGACCGGCTGGAGCCGGGTCTGCGTGACGTCATGTGGGGTGCGGATCAGGAGTTGTTGAACCGCACCGGGTTCGCTCAGCCCGCACTGTTCGCGGTCGAGGTGGCGTTGTTCCGCCTGGTCGAGTCGTGGGGTGTTCGCCCGGATTTCGTGGCGGGACATTCGATCGGTGAAGTCGCGGCGGCGCATGTCGCCGGGGTGTTGTCGCTCGACGGTGCTTGTGCACTGGTGCGGGCGCGTGCCGCGTTGATGGAGGCGTTGCCGTCAGGTGGTGCGATGGTCGCCATCGCTGCCACTGAGGCCGAGGTGCTCCCACTGCTGGGCGAGGGCGTGTCGATCGCGGCGGTGAACGGCCCGTCCTCCGTCGTCGTGGCAGGGGACGAGACTGCTGTGCTGGCCGTGACGGCCCGCTTCGAGGATCGCAAGGTCACGCGTCTGCGGGTGTCGCACGCGTTCCACTCGCCGTTGATGGAGCCGATGCTCGACGAGTTCGCCCGGGCTTTGGAGGGTTTGTCGTTCGCGGAGCCGCGTGTTCCGCTGGTGTCGAACGTGACCGGTGCTCTGGTCACCGATGAGGTGTGCTCGCCGCAGTACTGGGTGCGGCACGTGCGGGAGGCTGTCCGGTTCGCCGACGGTGTCGAGGCGTTGACGGACGCTGGGGTGTCGGCGTTCCTGGAGCTGGGCCCGGATGGCGTGCTGGCCGGTCTGGTCGAGGGAGGTCTGGCGGTTCCCGCCCTGCGCAGGGGCCGCGACGAAGAGACGTCACTGGTGACTGCGATCGGTGTTCTGCACGTCAACGGTGTGGAGGTCGACTGGCACAGCATCGTCCCTACCGGGCGGTTTGCGGACCTGCCGACCTACCCCTTCGACCACGGGTGGTTCTGGCCCAGCGGAACGGCGTTCCTCGGCGACGTGGCCGCGGCGGGGCTCGATCGCCCCGGCCACCCGCTGCTGGCCGCGTCGTTGCGGGTGGCCGGCACCGGCGAGGTGGTGCTCACCGGCAGGCTGTCGCTGTCGGCGCAGCCCTGGCTGGCCGATCACGTCGTCGGGGATCGGGTGCTGTTCCCGGGCGCCGGGTTCGTCGAGCTCGCGGTGCGCGCGGGCGACGAGGTCGCGTGCGGTCGGATCCGGGAACTGACGCTGTCGGCACCGCTGGTCCTGCCGGAGCACGGCGCGGTCCAGGTGCAGGTCCACGTCGGCGACCGCGACGAGGCCGGTAGCCGTCAGGTGACCGTCCACTCGCGGTCCGACAGCGGCGATTCGCCGTGGACGGAGCACGCCACGGGCGTCCTCACCGAGGTGGGCTCCGGCGCGATGTCCGCCCTCGCGCCGTGGCCGCCCTTGGGCGCACAAGAGGTCGACCTGGAGGGGTTCTACGAAGGGCTGGAGGAGGCCGGGCTCGGGTACGGACCGGTGTTCCGCGGTCTGCGGTCGGTGTGGCGGCGGGACGGGGACGTCTTCGCCGAGGTCGTCCTGCCCGACGAGCCCGCCGGGTTCGGCATCCACCCGGCGCTGCTGGACGCGGCGCTGCACGCGGGTGGTTTCGTCGAGGGCACTTCGCTCGGGCTGCCCTTCTCCTGGGAGGACGTGTCGCTGCACGCCACCGGTGCCACCGCGGTGCGGGTGCGGTTGTCGGGCCTGCCCACCGGTGGGCTTTCCCTCGCGATCACCGACGAGTCCGGTGGCCCGGTCGCGTCGATCGGGTCCCTGGTCCTGCGCCCGGTGCCGGAGGGACGGCTCTCGCCGGGCCAGGACGACCTGTTCCGGATCGACCGGGTTCCGATCGCTCTTCACGGACCTGGCGCAGGCGCGTCCTCGGACGAGGTCTTCCTGGTGCGGATCGAGGACGACCGCGGGGACGTGGTAGACACGGCTCACCGGCTGGCCGCAGAGGTGCTCGATCACGTGCAGCGCCACGCTTCGGTGACCTCTCGAACGGTTTTCGTGACCGGGCGAGGCGTGTCCGTCGCCGCGGCGCGTGGTCTGGTCCGGTCCGCGCAGTCGGAACACCCCGGTCGCTTCGGACTGGTCCACGTGGAATCCGGCGATGCCGACGAGGCTCTGCTGCTGGCCGCCGCGGCCACCGGGGAGCCCGAGGTCGTGGTGCGGGACGGCGAGGTGTTCGCGGCCCGGCTGGCGCGGGTCGCGCCGGTACCCGCCGGTACCGGGCTCGACTGGGAGCCCGAGGGCACGGTGCTGATCACGGGCGGCACCGGCGGACTGGGTGCCCGGCTCGCCCGGCACCTGGTCGCCGAGCACGGGGTGCGGCACCTGGTGCTGGCCAGCAGGCGTGGCCGTGGCGAGGGGATCGGGGAGGAGTTGGCCGCGCTGGGAGCGTCGGTCCGAGTGGTGGCGTGTGACGTGTCGGACCGCGACGCGGTGGCCGCGTTGCTGGCGGGCGTGCCCGACGCGCATCCGTTGA
>NZ_FOFV01000028.1:36176-39848 GCF_900111005.1 Lentzea albida | reverse complement strand
GGGCACTCGATCGGTGAGGTGGCGGCGGCGCATGTGGCGGGTGTGCTGTCGCTGGATGACGCCTGCACGCTGGTGCGGGCGCGTGCCGGCTTGATGGAGGCGTTGCCGTCGGGTGGCGCGATGGTGGCGATCGCGGCGACCGAGGCCGAGGTCTTGCCGTTGCTGGGCGAGGGCGTCTCGGTCGCGGCGGTGAACCGGGCGGACTCGGTGGTGGTCGCGGGCGACGAGGCCGCGGTGCTGGAGATCGCCGCTCGGTTCGGGGATCGCAGGACGTCGCGTCTGCGCGTGTCGCACGCGTTCCACTCGCCGTTGATGGAGCCGATGCTCGACGAGTTCGCTCGAGCTCTGGAGAACCTGTCGTTCCGTGAGCCGTTGATGCCGTTGGTGTCGAACGTGACCGGTGCTCTGGTCACCGATGAGGTGTGCTCGCCGCAGTACTGGGTGCGGCACGTGCGGGAGGCGGTGCGGTTCGCCGATGGCCTTCGCGCGTTGTCCGACGCCGGGGCGTCGGCGTTCCTGGAGCTGGGACCGGACGGCGTGCTGACCGGTCTGGTCGAGGACAGCCTCGCGGTTCCCGCCCTGCGCAAGGACCGCGACGAGGAGAGCACCGTGCTCGTCGCGATGGGACAGCTGTACGCGGGCGGTGTGGAGGTCGACTGGCGCCGGATCGTGCCTGCCGGGCGGTTCGCGGACCTGCCGACCTATGCCTTCGACCACGAGTGGTTCTGGCCGCGAGGAGTCTCCGCCGCGGGCGATGTGGCCGCGGCCGGACTGGGGTCGCCGCGTCACCCCCTGCTCGGAGCCGCGGTCTCGGTCGCGGGGACCGGCGAGGTCGTGCTGACGGGCCGGGTGTCGCTGCCGGCGCACCCGTGGCTCGCCGATCACGTCGTCTTCGGGCAGGTGCTCGTCCCCGCCACCGCGCTCGCCGAGCTCGCCGTGCGCGCGGGTGACGAGGCGGGCTGCGGGCGGATCGACGAGCTGACCATGGTCGCGCCCCTGGTGCTGACCGACCGCGCGGCTGTCCAGGTGCAGGTGTGGGTCGGCGTGCTGGAGGACGACGGGAGCCGGGTCGTCCGGGTGCACTCGAGGCCCGACGACGGCGGTGACGACGACTGGGTGCTGCACGCGAGCGGTGTGCTCACTTCCGGCGTGCCCGTCGCCGACTCGCGTTTCGCGGCGGCGTGGCCTCCCGGCGGCGCCGAGCAAGTGGAGCTGACCGGGTGCTACGAGGGTCTCGCCGACGCGGGGTTCGGCTACGGCCCGGCGTTCCGGGGACTGCGGCGGGCGTGGCGTGGCAGTGGCGGCGAGTACTTCGCCGAGGTCGTGCTACCGGACGACCGGCGGGACGAGGCCGCTGCCTTCGGCGTGCACCCCGCGCTGCTCGACGCGGCCCTGCACGTGCTGATGCTGGAGGGCGGGGATGAGGAACCCCCAGGGCTGCCGTTCTCCTGGCAGGGACTCTCGTTGCACGCCTCCGGCGCGGCGGGGCTGCGCGTCAGGCTGACCAGGTCCGACACCGGGCAAGTGTCGCTCACCGCGGCCGACGAGACCGGTGCACCTGTGCTGAGCGTCGACTCCCTGACGGTGCGTCCGGTGACCGCCGACCAGTTCGCCGCAGGCACGGACGCCCTGTTCGAGGTGGAGTGGGTCACGCCGACCGCGGGCGAGCCGGTCGTGCCGGTCGCCGTGCTGGGAACGGGGCTGGCCCTCGACGTCGAGGTGTGCGAGGACCTGGCGGACGTGCCGGACGGTGTCGTGGTCGTCCCGGTGCGATGCGATCCGGACGATGTGCGCGAAGCCGCCCACCAGGCGGCCTCGCAGGTGCTGGAACTCGTCCAGGAGTGGCTGGGCGAGAACCGTTCCGAGGACTCTCGCCTGGTCTTCGTGACCCGCGGTGGCCTGGCGGCGGCCGCGGTGCGTGGTCTTCTGCGATCGGCGATGTCCGAGCACCCCGGGCGGTTCGGGCTCGTGGAACTGGAGTCCGGCACCGTGGACGCCGGACTGCTGTTCCAGGCACTGGGTTCGGGTGAGTCCGAGCTCGTCGTCCGCGACCGGCGGCTGCTGACTCCTCGGCTCGCCAGGGTCGCGGCCTCGCCGCGGCACGACCGGGACTGGAACCCGGACGGAACCGTGCTGGTCACCGGTGGCGTGGGTGGTCTGGGTGCTGTGGTGGCTCGGCACCTGGTGGCTGAGCGTGGTGTGCGGCATGTGGTGCTGGCCGGCAGGCGCGGGATGGAGACGCCGGGTGCTGGTGCCCTGGTGGAGGAACTGTCGAGGCTCGGTGCCTCGGTGCACGTGGTGGCGTGCGACGTGTCGGATCGCGACGCGGTGGCCGCGTTGCTGGCGGGCGTGCCCGACGCGCATCCGTTGACGGCGGTGGTGCACGCGGCGGCCGTGCTGGATGACGGTGTGGTGGAGTCGTTGACGCCGGAGCGGGTGTCGGCGGTGTTGCGGGCGAAGGCCGATGCGGCGTGGCATCTGCACGAGCTGACGGCCGGCCTCGATCTTCGTGGTTTCGTGCTGTTCTCCTCGGTGGCCGGGGTTCTCGGTGCGGCGGGGCAGGCGAACTACGCGGCGGCGAACGCGTTCGTGGACGAGCTGGCGCGGTACCGGCGTGGTCTCGGGCTCCCGGCGGCGTCGCTGGCGTGGGGACCCTGGGAGTCCGGCACGGGCATGACCACAGGTCTGTCCGCGGTGGACATCGAGAGGATGTCGCGCTCGGGCATGCCGCCGCTGTCGGTGGAGCGGGGTCTCGCGCTGTTCGACGCCGCACTGGCCGTCGACCAGCCGGTCGTCGTACCGGCCCAGTTCGACCTGCGTGCGCTGCGGTCGCAGGGCGACGTCCCCGGCATCCTGCGCGGCCTCGTCCGCGTTCCCGCGCGCCGGTCGGTGGCCGGGACCGGTGAGTTGGCCCGGCTGTTGTCCGGTGTGTCCGCGGACGAGCGCAGGCCCGCGGTGGTCGAACTCGTGCGGGCACAGGTCGCCTCCGTGCTGGGACACTCCGACACCGCGGACATCGACGTGACCAAGGCGTTCCAGGAACTGGGCTTCGACTCGCTGATGTCGGTGGAGCTGCGCAACCGGCTCGCATCGGTCTCGGGCATGCGGCTGCCCGCGTCCCTGGTGTTCGACTACCCGTCCGTCGACGCGCTGGCCGACTTCCTGATCGAGGAGGTGGAAGGGCGCCAGAACGTCGACCTCGCGCCCTCCGCGAGGGCCGTGACCGGCGATCCGATCGTGATCGTGGGGATGGCGTGCCGGTATCCGGGTGGGGTGGCCTCGCCGGAGGACCTGTGGCGGTTGGTGGCCGAAGGCCGGGACGCGATCACCGGGTTCCCGCGCAACCGTGGCTGGGACCTGGACGGCTTGTACGACCCGGATCCGGATCGTCCGGGGACGTCGTACACCCGCTCGGGTGGGTTCCTGCACGATGCGGGTGAGTTCGATCCCGGGTTCTTCGGGATGTCTCCTCGGGAGGCGTTGGCGACGGATTCGCAGCAGCGGTTGTTGCTGGAGGTGTCGTGGGAGGCGGTGGAGCGGGCCGGGATCGATCCGGTGTCGTTGCGGGGCAGTCAGACCGGTGTGTTCGCGGGCGTGATGTACAACGACTACGGCGCTGTTCTCGCCGGCGGTGACTTCGAAGGCCACCAGGGCAGCGGAACGTCACCGAGC
>NZ_FOFV01000028.1:0-35086 GCF_900111005.1 Lentzea albida | reverse complement strand
CGGGAGGCGTTGGCGACGGATTCGCAGCAGCGTCTGCTGCTCGAGGTGTCGTGGGAGGCGATCGAGCGGGCCGGGATCGATCCGGTGTCGTTGCGGGGTAGTCGGACCGGCGTTTTCGCGGGCGTGATGTACAGCGACTACGCGGTGCTCCTGTCCGGCGGGGACGCCGAGGGATACCAGGGCAACGGCGCCTCGCCGAGCGTCGCGTCGGGCCGGGTGGCCTACACCCTCGGACTCGAAGGTCCCGCGGTGAGCGTCGACACCGCCTGCTCCTCCTCGTTGGTGGCGTTGCACTGGGCGATGCAGGCTCTTCGGGCCGGGGAGTGCTCGCTGGCGCTCGCCGGTGGTGTGACGGTGATGTCGACGCCGGGGTCGTTCGTGGAGTTCTCGCGTCAGCGCGGTCTGTCCCCGGATGGGCGCTGCAAGGCGTTCTCGGACAGTGCGGACGGTGTGGGCTGGGCCGAGGGTGTCGGCATGCTGGTGCTGGAGCGCATGTCGGATGCCCAGCGCAACGGTCACCAGGTCTTGGCCGTGGTGCGTGGTTCGGCGGTGAACCAGGATGGTGCGTCGAACGGTTTGACGGCGCCGAATGGTCCGTCGCAGCAGCGGGTGATTCGTCAGGCGTTGGCGAGTGCGGGTTTGTCAACGTCCGATGTGGACGTTGTCGAGGCGCATGGCACGGGTACGACGTTGGGTGATCCGATCGAGGCGCAGGCGCTGCTGGCGACCTACGGCCAGGACCGTGATCGGCCTTTGCTGCTGGGGTCGGTGAAGTCGAACATCGGCCACACCCAGGCCGCCGCCGGTGTCGCCGGGATCATCAAGATGGTCCAGGCCCTGCGGCACGGCGTTGTCCCGAAGACACTCCACGTCGACACGCCGTCGTCGCATGTGGACTGGTCCGAGGGTGCGGTCGAGCTGTCGACGGAGTCTGTCGCATGGCCGGAGGTGGGTCGGCCGCGGCGTGCCGGTGTGTCGTCGTTCGGGATCAGTGGCACGAACGCGCACGTGATCATCGAGCAGCCGGAGCCGGCGCCCGTGCCGGAACCGGTGGAAGCACGTGTGGTGCCGTGGGTGGTCTCAGCCAAGTCCGAGGCCGCTCTGAGCTCGCAGGTCGAGCGCTTGGAGGCTGTCACGGAATCCCAGGTCGACGTCGGCTCGAGCCTGCTGGGGCGTTCGGTGTTCGCTCATCGAGCGGTGGTGCTCGCGTCGGAGGACGGGGTTTCCGAGGTAGCACGCGGCGTGGCCGCCGGTCAGCGCACGGGATTCCTGTTCTCGGGTCAGGGTGCGCAGCGGTTGGGGATGGGCCGCGACCTGTACGGGCGGTTCCCGGTGTTCGCGGGGGCGTTGGACGAGGTGCTGGACCGCCTCGAGCCGGGTCTGCGCGACGTCGTGTGGGGTGCGGATCAGGACCTGTTGGACCGCACGGGTTTTGCGCAGCCGGCGTTGTTCGCGGTCGAGGTGGCGTTGTTCCGCCTGGTCGAGTCGTGGGGTGTTACACCGGATTTCGTGGCGGGACATTCGATCGGTGAGGTGGCGGCGGCGCACGTGGCCGGGGTGCTGTCTCTCGACGACGCCTGCGCATTGGTGCGGGCGCGTGCCGGGTTGATGGAGGCACTGCCTGCGGGTGGGGCGATGGTCGCGATCGCAGCCACAGAGGCCGAGGTGTTGCCGTTGCTGGGCGGGGGCGTCTCGATCGCGGCGGTGAACCGGGCGGACTCGGTGGTGGTCGCGGGCGACGAGGCCGCGGTGCTGGAGATCGCCGCTCGGTTCGAGGACCGCAGGACGTCGCGTCTGCGCGTGTCGCACGCGTTCCACTCGCCGTTGATGGAGCCGATGCTCGACGAGTTCGCTCGAGCTCTGGAGAACCTGTCGTTCCGTGAGCCGTTGATGCCGTTGGTGTCGAACGTGACCGGCGCTCTGGTCACCGACGAGGTGTGCTCGCCGCAGTACTGGGTGCGGCACGTGCGGGAGGCGGTGCGGTTCGCCGACGGTCTTCGCGCCCTGTCCGACGCCGGGGCGTCGGCGTTCCTCGAGTTGGGCCCGGACGGTGTGCTGACCGGTCTGATCGAGGAAGGCCTGGCAGTGCCGGCTCTGCGCAGGGACCGTGACGAGGAGACCTCGCTGCTGACCGCGCTGGGCCGCCTGTACGTCCACGGCGTGGACGTCGACTGGCGCGGCATCGTCCCGAGAGGACGGTTCGTCGAGCTGCCGACGTACGCCTTCGAGCACGAGTGGTTCTGGCCGGTGGGTGGCGTCCAGATCGGCGACGTCGGCGCCGCGGGTTTGAACTCGCCGTCGCACCCCCTGCTGGGAGCGGTGGTGACAGTCGCCGGATCGGACGAGGTCGTGCTCACCGGGCGACTTTCACTGTCCACCCACCCCTGGCTCGCCGACCACAGGATCTTCGGTCAGGTGCTGGTGCCGGGTGCGGCCATCGCCGAGCTCGCGGTGCGTGCCGGTGACGAGGTCGGCTGTGACCGCGTCGGTGAGCTGACCATTGCCGTGCCACTGACGCTGCCGGAGCACGGCGCCGTGCAGATCCAGGTGTGGGTGGGCGCTCCGGGTGATGACGGAAACCGCGAACTGCGCCTGTACTCACGTCCTGCCGGCACCGACGGCCACTGGGTCCAGCACGGGACCGGAGTGCTCACGAACGGCGGCATTGCAGCGGATGCCGCTCTCGTATCGTGGCCTCCCGCCGGTGCCGAGCCACTCGACGTCACCGGGTGTTACGACGCCTTCGCCGACGGGGGATTCGACTACGGTCCCGCGTTCCAGGGCCTGCGTGCGGCGTGGCGTGGCGACGACGGTGACGTGTACGCCGAGGTCACCCTGCCCGATGCGCTGCACGACGGTGCGGTGGCGTTCGGGGTGCACCCGGTGCTGCTCGACGCGGCACTCCACGCACTCATGCTGGGTGGAGGGGGCCAAGGGAGCGGTGGTCTGCCCTTCTCGTGGGAAGGCGTGTCGGTGCATGCTCCCGGCTCTGCTGCACTGCGGGCGAGGCTGTCGAGGACCGGCGCCGACTCCGTGTCGCTGGCTGTGGCGAACGAGGTGGGCGCTCCCGTGCTCACCGTCGACTCGCTCGTGCTGCGCACGGTGGATGCGCGGCAACTCGGTCCGACGGGGGATGCGCTGTTCCGGACGGAGCTGGTTGCGGTGTCCCCGAGGCAGAAGGCCGAGCCGGTCGCCGTGGTCGGTCCGGTGACGCTGGGACTCGACGTCGCGCTGCACGACTCGGTGGAGTCGGCACCGGACGGCCTGGTCCTGTTCGCCGTGCAGGGCGACCCGGACGACGTCGTGGGCGGCGCGCACTCGAGCGCGGCGGAGGTTCTGGCGGCGGTCCAGCGGTGGACGCTCCGCGAACGCGCCGCGGGGTCCCGGCTCGTCTTCGTGACCAGCGGTGGTTTGTCGGTGGCCACCGTGCGCGGCCTGGTGCGCACCGCGATGTCGGAACACCCCGGCGCGTTCGGGCTGGTGGATATGGACTCCACGGGTGGTTCGCCCGCTCTCCTGCTGGAGGCCCTGGGAGCTGACGAGCCGGAGTTGCTCGTACGCGACGGGCAGGTGCTGGCGCCCAGGCTGACGCGACTGCCTGCCGCGGCGGAGCCCGCGCCGTCCACCTGGGATCCGAGCGGCACCGTGCTGATCACCGGCGGAACTGGCGGACTGGGGGCCGTGTTCGCGCGGCACCTGGTGTTCGAGCACGGTGTGCGGCACCTCGTTCTGGTCGGTCGCCGCGGCCCCGACGGTGCCGGAGAGCTGGTCGAGTCGCTGACCGCCGCGGGCGCCTGCGTGCGGGCGGTCGCCTGCGACGTCTCCGACCGCGACGCGCTGGCACGGGTGCTGGCTGACATCCCGGCGGAGCACCCCCTGACCGCGGTCGTGCACACCGCGGGGGTGCTCGACGACGGTGTCGTCGACTCGCTGAGCCCCGAGCGGCTGAGCGCGGTGCTGCGGCCGAAGGTCGACGGTGGATGGCACCTCCACGAGCTCACCGCGGGACTCGATCTCCGCGCCTTCGTGGTGTTCTCGTCGGTGGCGGGCGTGTTCGGCGCGGCCGGACAGGGCAACTACGCCGCTGCCAACGCGTTCGCGGACGACCTCGCCCGGTACCGCCGGGAACTCGGACTGCCGGCGACCTCGCTCGCCTGGGGCCCGTGGACACCGGAGGTGGGCATGACCACCGCGCTCTCCGACGCGGACCGGAGCCGGATGACGCGATCGGGAACGGGTTTGCTGTCCGTCGAGCAGGGCGTGGCGCTGTTCGACGCGGCTCTGGTCTCCGGGGAACCGGTCGCGGTTCCGGTGTTGCTCGACGTGCAGGCCCTGCGCACCGCTGGGGAGGTCCCGGCTGTCCTGCGGGGAGTCGTCCGCACCTCGGCGCGACGATCCGCGGTCAGCTCGGCGACGGTGGCGGACCGCCTGCACGGTCTCACGGGTGACGCGCGGCGGGAGGTGCTCCTGGACCTCGTGCGGACCGCGGTCGGACTGGTCCTCGGCCACTCCGGCGGGTCGACCATCGATCCGGACCGGCAGTTCCAGGACATGGGGTTCGACTCGATGACGTCCGTCGAGCTCCGCAACCGGCTCAACGGCGGGACCGGTCTGCGACTGCCCGCCACGCTGCTGTTCGACTACCCGACGCCCGGCGATCTCGTCGAGCACCTCGACGGTCGGCTCGGCTTCACGCCCGATGACGAACCGGAGTCCGTTCTCGCGGCGCTCGAAGCGCTGGAACGGCTCCTCACCGGGCAGGCCCTGGACCTGAAGATGCACGGCCAGGTCGCGGGTCGCCTCGACGTCCTGCGGGCCAGGCTGTCAAGTGCGCCCGGCGCGACGGCGACCGAGGTCGACCTGGACTCGGCGACCGACGACGAGATGTTCGCCCTGCTGGACGAGCTCGGGCAGCCCTGACGCGGAAGTGGACGACGAGAAGGGCCTCTGATCCACCGCGGTGGATCAGAGGCCCTTCTCGTGGAGCAGGTGGTGAGGGGAAGCGGTCACCGAGGCACGTGTGCGTCGAGCCGAGGCCAGGAGACCGACGGGTACGCGAACCGCGCGGTGGCGACACCCCCGGTGCCCGGGCCGGGGGTCACTCCGCGAACTTCGTGCGGCCGACCCAGTCGAACCTCGGCAACTCCTCGCCGTCCACGTCTGCGGTCGCACCGGAATAGGTGAAGTGCTCGCGACCGTTGCCGTGGATCATCTTGACGCTGTGGGACAGGTCTTCGACCTCGCACACCCTTGTCGTTCCTGAGAGCTCAGGGCCTCCGTGAAGGACAACGCGATGGTGCGTCATGACTGCACTCCTTCCGAGCTGTGTCCGGTCTCGCTTTCACGATGTAGGCCGGAAGGAGGAGCGTCAACGAAGAGCAGTTACTTGTGGAAAATCCCTTAGAGACGGTGTCGTGGTCGAGAACGAAATTGTTCAGTTCGACGACCAGAATCTTTGGCGGTTCTGGTTGACCTCGCGGAGGCGGCACTGCATGAGGCCCAGATCTTCTGCGTGCCCGATCGACGGCCTCGAAGCTGACGGGGACCACCGGTCGGGCCGCGTTTGCTGCCACTGGTGACATTGGTACGGCTGGTGGCGTGACGGTCGGGAGGCGCGGTGGCAGGGTCGGAAGTGCGCGGCCGGTCGTTCCGGGTGGTGGACAGCAGGTCCCCGGCCGTGACGCGTGCTGTCGCCATCCTCGAAGAACTGGGGCGGGTCAGGCAGCCCGTCGCGCTCACGGACCTGGCGCGGTCACTGGACCTGGCCAGGTCCACGGTGGCGAACATCTGCACGGCACTGGAAGCCGGTCACATGATCCGCCACGTTGACGGGCGGTGGGCGCTCGGGTGCGAGGTGGTCGAGCTCGGCCACGAGTTCCTGGCCGAACCGACCTGGTCGCCGAGTTCCGGCGGGGAACGGCCGTCCTGCCCGTCGCGGCGCGGGAGACCGTGCTCCTCGCGGTGCTCGACGGTGTCGAGGTCGTGTCCCTGGCGCGCCACGGGGGAACGCAGCCGATCAGGCTCGCCAGCGACACCGGCCGTCGGATGCCCGCTGTCGTCACCGCTCTGGGCAAGGCGGTGCCGGCGAGCCTGCCGGTCGTCGAGATGGACGCCCGGCTGGCGGGGGTGGGCGAGCTCCCGTTCTCACGCCTCGCTCGCACCGGACGATGGACGCCCTGCGCCGCGACCTGCACACCACCAGGATGCGCGGGTACGCGGTCGACGACGAGCAGAACACGCAGGGAGTGACGTGTGCGGCCGTGGCGTTGCCCGGCCGTCCCGGCACCCCGACCGCCGTCAGCGCGACGATGCTCACCGTCCGCGCCACCACCGAGCTGAGCGGGTCGGTGGTGGCGGACCTGATCGCGCTGGCGGGTCAGCTGTCCCGTGTGACGAACGTCTGAGCGATTTCCCGGAATCCACCGATGCGCCACGCCGCGAGAACGGCACGGCTCACAACTCCGGTGTCGTGGAATCAACGCCGAATGCCATCGGCGGAACCTGACGCCGATGACCGCACTGATCCTCGGGCCCGCTTGTGCGAATGCGTGCCGTTCGGCTTCGCTCTCGACGCGCGGAACCTTCCGGGCGGCCGCCTCGAAATTCTGGTGGAACCACTAGAAGTTTCCGCCGGGTTCCACCGGCTGAACTAGTGGTGTGGCGCAGGAAATTGCCGGGCGAACATGACCACACTTCTGGGCGTCGGCCGGCTGGTGAAGTCCTTCCACGGCAACCGTGCCGTGGACGGTGTCACGTTCGAGGTGCCGCGGGGCGAGATCGTGGCGCTGTTCGCCGAGATCGACCTGGCTCCGGCGGGGCGCGTCGTGAACATGGTGAAGGACCCCGAAGCCGCGTGTGCCTTCGCGCGTGCGCACAACCTCCCGCTCCCCATCACCGAACTGCACCACCGGCTCGTCACCGCCGGGCACGGCGACGCCGACAACGCCGCACTGATGCGCTACTACCTGGACGGGGAGATCGCATGACCCGCTCGCTGTTCGGCCTCACCGGCCGCAGGGCGCTGATCACCGGCTCCAGCAGGGGCATCGGCGCCGCGTTGGCCGCCGGGCTCGCGGAGTCGGGTGCCGAGGTGGTCCCTCAACGGACGTGACCCCGGCGCAGTGCGGGCGGCCCGCTGCGGAGAGGGAAGTGGTCGTCACGTACACACCGGGGGTACTGGTCGGGACGACCGCGGACATCGCGATGTCGTTGATGCTGATGAGCGGGCGCCGTCTCGGAGCCGCGGTCGGCTCACTGCGGCGCGGTTGAGTGGCGGACGTTCCGGATGAACGGCTTCCTCGGTCTCGACGCGCACGGCGCGACGGTGGGGCTCGTGGGCTACGGGCAGATCGCGCGGGCGGTCACCCGGCGTGCGGCCGGTTTCGGCCTGCGGATCCAGCACCACGACCCCCACCAGGACGGCGAAGCCCCGTCCGCTGCCATCAGCCTGCCGGGGTTGTTGCGCACCAGCGATGTCGTGGCGTTGCACGTGCCGCTCACCCCGGACACCCTCAACCTGATCGGCGCGGCCGAACTGGCCCTGATGAAACCGACCGCGACGTTGGCCAGCACCGCGCGCGGCGTCGTGGACGAGGCGGCGTTGCTCGCGGCCTCGCGCTCCGGCTGCCGTACTCGGCCGGACTGGACGTGATGACCGACGAGCAGCTCAGCGAGTCGACCGACCCGCTGCTCACCGAGCCGAACCTGCTCGTTCTCCCGCACGCGGGATCGGGGATGGAGGCGACACGCGCGGCCATGGTGGCGCTGGCCGTCGACAACGTGCTCGCGGTGCTCGACAGCGGAAGGGCCCTCACACCACTGCCGGGGACGCCTGTCCGCCCGATGTCGCGCCCGTGGTCGAGGAGCGCGGGCGCCGGGTGATGAGCCGGTGCGGAGTCAGCCGCACCCCACGAACGGCATCGCGGAAATGCCGGACTTCCATCGTCGGCTCCGGTGCGACCGAGCCGTTCGCCTGCAGCACACAGGTGGTCGCCTGTTCGCTCATCGAGGGTCGCCGCGTTGCCGATGGCGATCTGACCGCAGGCGATGCCGTACCGGCGCCCCTCCAGCGAGAGGGACTTGGTGAGGCTGGTGATCACGTGCTTGCTCGTGTTGTACGCGACTGCGTGCGGCCGGGGTGTCTGCGCGGAGACCGAGCCGTTGTCGATGATCCGGCCCTGTTGCGGGCTCCGGCTCTTCACCGTCCGAGAAGCCGCGCGTGCGCACAGCGATGAACCGGTCAGGTTGGTGGTGACCACAGGCGTCCACTGCTCGAGGGAGAATTCCTCCAGCGGCGTGTCCGGCACGCTGGTTCCCGCGTTGGTGAACAACAGGTCGACCCGGCCCCACCGCTCGAGCGCCGCTCCGAACAGCGCGTCCAGCGACTCCTCGTCGGTGACGCCGGTCGACACCGCCAGGACCGAATCGGCGGACACGCCCGTCGCCGTCTCCACCAGCGCGCCGGCTCGCCGCCCAGGGGAGCACCACGCGCCGTCCGGCGGTCAGCAGCGCCTGCGCGACCGCGCGACCCACGCCGGACCAGAACCTGTCACCACCCGCACAGCCGTCATCATGTTCTCCCTCGTTCACTCCGGACAGTGCCGTGGAGCTGTCGCAACGAGTCGAGGTGTCTGCGCACCAACGACAGGGAAAGCTCCGGTGGCATCCGGTCCGGGTGCAGCACCCCGTCGACCACCAGCCCGCTCAACAACGACGAGAGCCGTTGTGCCTCCGGCACCAGGTCGAGGTCGCCCGCCACGGCACCGGACTCCGACATCGCGGTCAGCAGTCGGTGGCAGAACGCGCGCAACCCGTCGTACAGCCGTGCGGTGTGCGGCCTCAGCGAGGGCCGGGTGCGGGCGGCCGTGGCGAAGGCGATCAACAACGCGGCATCACCAGGCCGGGAACCGTCGAGCGGTAGCACCTCGACGAGTACGCGTTCAGCTGTGCAGGCGGAGTCGATGCCCTCGTCGAGCAAGAGCAGCTGCGCCTGGATCCGCTGGTCCACCGACCGGAACAGCGACTCGGCGGCGAAGACGATCATGTCGTCCTGGCTGGCGAAGTAGTGCCGGATGGAGCCGATGGCAAGTCCGGCCTCCGCTGCCACGGTGCGCAACGAGGCCTGTTCGACCCCGTTTCGCCCGACCACGCGGAACACCGCCTCCGCGACTGCGCCACGACGGGCGACGGGATCGACGACCCGAGGTGACATCTCTCTCCACTTCCGCTGTGGGCCGGGTTCGGCCGCTGTTTCGGGCCTGCGGCGGCCACGGCAGGCCCGAAATGCTCACGATCGTGCGTTGACGTGCAACGCGAGAGCGGTTCCGGCGCCGAGTGTCGTCGTGAACCGGCCCTGCGCGTCGATCGTCACGCGGACGCAGCCGTTTTCCTGCACGTTGCAGTAACTTCCGGCCGGCAGCGCGGTCTGGAACGTGCGGGTCACCGCGAAGGTCTCGCGGTTGATCGCGACGAAGCCCTTGTTGCCGCGGCCGAACGCGATCAGGTCGTACCCGTTGTCCTGCCAGTTGTTCACGTCCGTGCCCGCCACGGTGTTGCGGAACTGCACCATGTTCGCGATCTGCGTCCAGGCGTGCTGGCACTTCCAGCCGCTGTAGCAGACGTTGTTGCCGGGCGGGCCGGCGTCCTTGTCGCTGAACTCGTAGCCCGAGTACACCTGCGGGGCACCGTAGTTCCACGCCAGCATGAAGACGTTCGCGAGCGTGTAGGTCGAACCGTCCTTGTAGGTCAACGTGGAACCGTTGCGCTCGGTGTCCCAGTTGTCCACGAACGGCCGTGCCTGGCCGCTGGGCAGGAAGCCCCATGACTGCCCGAAGGACTTCAGGTAGGCCAGGTTCTCGTTCTGGAAGATCCGCTTGACGTCGTAGGCGTAGCGGAACTCGTCCACGTCGCCCGAGCCCGTGTACTCGCCGGGCTGCACGGCCTCACCCGCGCCGTAGATCACCTCGTGGACCCAGAACACGTTGGGGTTGCTGAGCTTGGACTTGATGGCGCTCATGTCGGCGGCTGCGATGTGCTTGGCCGCGTCGATCCGGAACCCGTCGACCCCCATCGAGATCAACCGGTTCAGGTACGCCGCGATCACGCCGCGCACCCGGTCGCTGCCGGTGTCCAGATCGGACAGACCGACGAGCTCGCAGTTCTGGACGTCGGCACGATCCCGGTAGTCGGCGATCGAGGTGCGGCACGAGTGGAAGTCCGTGTTGCCGTAGTGGCCGGGGTAGTTGTACTTGGAATAGGCGCTACCACCCGTCCCCGTGCCCGAACCGGCGCTCATGTGGTTGATCACCGCATCGGCGATCACCTTCACCCCGGCGCGATGACACGTCGAGATCATGGAGCGGAAGGCGTTCTCGTCGCCGAGCCGCCCGGCGATCTTGTAGCTGACGGGCTGGTAGGTGGTCCACCACTGCGGACCCTGGACGTGCTCGGTCGCGGGGGAGACCTCGACGTAGCCGTAGCCCTTGGGGCCGAGAACGTTGGTGCACTCCGACGCCACGCGGGCGAACGGCCATTGGAACAGGGTGACGGTGACGTCCTTGGGACCGGGTGGCGCCGCAAGACTTTGCACCGGTGTGCACAGCGCCACGGCCAGGGCGGCCGTGAGCAGGACGCGAAGAACAGAGGAAACCACGTTGTCTCCTTGTAGCAGGGAACTCCTTGCAGTCGTACCAAGTCGAACCCTGGAAAAGGAAGTGCTGCAAATCTTTTCAGTCCTTCTTCGGCTGAGGAGGCTGAAGAGGAACCGCATCGCGACGACCGGGTTCCGACGATCTCGGACACTTTCCGAATTTCGCTGATGGCCCTCGCGGCGAGCATCCGATGGAGCGCCGGGCACCGCGCTCGTCAGTCGCGAGCGTGGCGGCAGCCGGGCGCGCCATCGGCGCGATGTCGGAGGTCGGGTTGCTGCTGACGATCACCGGCCGTCGGGGTGGGAGTCTCCCGACGTCACGGCCAGCCACCACACCGCCGCGCCGCTGACCGACCTCGGATCCACACCGGACGAACGGGCGATCCTGTCCAGGCGGTAGGTCAGGGTGGACCTGTGCACCCCCAGCCGCTCGGCGGTACGTGCCAGGTTGAGGTCGTTCTTGAGGAACTCGTCCAGCGACTCGCGCAAGCCGTTGCCGGTGTCGAGATCCGCGAGCAGTCGTGACAGGCGCGCGCTGGTCGCGGTGTCTCCCGCCACCGCGGTCAGCACGTCGATCTTGGGGCCGGTGAGCACACTGGCCGGGCGGATCGGGCGGACCGGCTGGGTCGCGGCCCAGCGCCGGACGTGCGCGAGCGACTTCGGCACTTCATCGCGTGTCGCCTCGACCGCGACGACCGCCGCGCCGATCGTCGCACTGGAGCACAGCACGTCCAGCGAGTCGTCGAGCCACGTGGCCGGTGCGGCGTCCAGGTCGCCGACCACGCACAGGTGGGCGCGGTCGGGTCGCCACACCGTCCACCACCACCCGGGCCGTTGCCGGATGTCCATCAACCTCCGCACGGACTTCTCGTCGGAGCGGAGCATGAGGATGAACACCCGCTCGGGCAGGTGGCGCAGCGCGTCCCACGACGGCGTCTCCTCGAGAGCGATCGTGTCCAGGGCCCAGTTGCGGGTGTGGTCTTCGCGCCGTTGCAACGCGTACACCGCAGGGGAGCTCTCCATCAGACGCATGGCGTTGCGATGTGCCTTGTCGAAGAAGGACGCGTGCCAGTCACCGATGGGCCGCATGCACTGCAGCAGCCTGTCGTCGGGGAGGGCGTCGAGGAGGATGCGTACCACCTCCGAGTGTGCGGTGCGGCTGTAGCGCAGCAGGGTGTGCAGGTCCAGGAACTCGTCGCGCAGCGCGGTGGCGGACCAGTCCCATGCGCGCTGCTGCAGTTCCCACTCCACCTCGGTGGTCAACTCCGTTCGCAGATCTCCTGCGAGTCGGAGGAACACCTCGACGGAGTCCGCCATGTGCATGTCCATGGCCTCCCGCGTGTAGCGCTTGCCGCGGGGGGTGACCGAGGGTGAGGCCGCGATGCACACGTCGGTGACCTGTCGCGCGATGGACTCGCGGTTCGACAGCAGGTCCCCGCACACCTCGGGGATGATCGGCTTCATTTCCTCTCGCGGCATGAGACCCCTCCGGGCTGCTGGCCGTCCGACTATTGCCGATGTGGCTCCGGTCCGCCTTCTTCCGCAGGTGACCGGTATGTCTTGGGCCGTGTCGTGAACATTCAGATGTGTGGCGCTGACCATTATCGTCATCATTCCCGTCTTGTGTCCATCCGCGAATGGCGGTGGGTTGGCCGTGAAGCGTCCGCGATCTGCGGATGATCCGCGTTCTTCCGGCATAACAGCAGTTGAGGGGCGATCGTTTGAGGTGGTGTGGGGCGCACGACGGCCCTGTCGCCGGTGCTGTGCGCCGCTCCGCGACTGTCGTCGGGGGTGGCATTGCGATTGGTCGTGCCATTTGTCTTCCGGGTCGTCGGATGTCCTATGCTGCACGCGTCAGGAAGTATTCGCGGGCATGGCCTCTCGAAATCGTCGTGATTTCAATCATCGTTCCGCGCGGCGAAACTGAGAACCTGGTTCACTTTCCGGAGGCGCGTGTGTCGAGCGCAGTGGGTGAGAAGTCGGCGATCCGGCGCGGGTTGGTGGGGCGCGAGTGCGAGAGCGCAGCCGCCCTGCGCCGCGTGGAGACCGCGGTGAGCGGAGCGGGCCGGCTCCTGCTCGTGCAGGGACCTGCGGGTATCGGGAAGAGCGCGCTCTTGCGCGACGTGCTCGACAGAGCGGACCTGGGACCGGGAGCGACCGTACTGCGCGCCGACTGTCGTCCCAGCACGCGGGACACCCCCTACGGTGCCGTTCGCGAACTTCTGGCTCCGTTGGACCTGTTGGAGCCGGTCGCCACGCGACCGGCCCTCCTGCACTCCGGTGCTCGCTGGGCCGTCCCGGCCCTGGCGCCGCCCTCGGACGGAGGTGTGGAACGAGGCTCGTCCTCCACTTACGCCGTGATGCACGGCCTCTACTGGCTCGCGGTCAACATCATGGCCTCCGGCCCGCTCGTCCTGGCGATCGACGACGCCCACCAGGCCGACCTGCGTTCCCTGCACTGGCTCGGATATCTCCTGCGCCGCACCCAGGACATGCCGCTCTGCGTCGTCCTGACCACCCGCACGCCCGCACCCGATCCGGTGGCGGGCCTAGCCGCGCAGGACGACGCCGCTGTGCTGGACCTCGGGCCGTTGCCCGCCGAAGCGATCGACCGGCTCGTCGGTGACGCACTCGGCGAGGAACCCGATCCCGGGTTCCTCGCCGAGTGCCGACGCCTGTCCGGAGGAAACCCCCTCGTTCTCAGCCAGGTCCTCGCCCAGCTCACCGACTTCCCGGCGTCGGACCGTTCCCGGCTCGTCGCGGATCTCGACGTCGTGGCCGCCTCTGTCGCCGGACGGCTCGCTGCCCACCCCGAGCACGTCACGAGGGTGGCGAGGGCTGTGGCGGTGCTCGAGACCGGCGACACGGAGCTCGTCGCGGCCCTGTCCGGAGTGCCGACCACCGCCGTCGACTCCGCGGTCACCCTGCTGCGCGCCGACGAGCTGCTGACTCGCGAGGGCGACCAGTTCGTGCACGAACTGGTGCGGGACGGCGTGCTCGCAGCAATGCCGGACAGCGAGGTGGTGCACACCCGTGCTCTGGCGGCACGACTGCTCGACGACGCCGGCCGCGCACCGGAGGTCGTCGCCGCGCACCTGCTGCTGCTGCCCCGGATCGATGCGCCGTGGATGCGGAACGTGCTCTCCGCGGCCGCTGACGACGCCGCGCGGCGGGGTGACCCCGACGCCGGGGTCCGGTGTCTGGCCCGGCTGGTCGACGTCGATCCCGGTGATCCCGTCCTCCGTGCGCGGCTGGCCGCCCTGCTGGCACACGGTGAACCGCTGATCGCGCTCACCCACCTGCGCAAGGCCCTCGGACTGACGACGAATCCCCGCCTGCGCGCGCACATCGCGGTTCAGCTCGGCTCGGTCGCTCTGGCCGTGCAGCAGACGCCTTCCGCCGTCGAGGTACTCGAGTCGGCGCTGGAAGCGCTCGAGGCCGAGCTCGGTCCGGATCCGGAGCCGGGCGACGCGGAGCTGGCGCACCGTGTTCGTGCCGTGCTCCTGCTGTGCGGCATGGACAAGAAGGACACCGTTCGCCAGATCCAGCACCGTGCCGGTGCCATGGCAGAGCCTCGTGGTGACACGCCTGCTGAGCGTCAGTTGCTGGCGATGCTCGCCGTTGTCGACGCCGTGGCGGGCAGGTCCGCGGAGCAGGCCGCACACAGGGCCAGACGTTCCCTGGTGCTCGACGAGGCCGACGGTGACGGCTGGACGGCCTTCGCGGCGGCGATGGTGCTCGACCTCGTGGGAGAACTGCACGACGCCGTAGCCGCGATGGACCGCGTGATCGCCCGCAGCCGCGAGGACGGAGCCGCGTGGACGCACTGCCTCGGACTGAGTTCACGCGCACTGATGCTGTGCAACGCCGGCGAGTTCGCCGAGGCCGCGGTCGACGCGCAACTCGCCCTGGAGTCGGCACGGCAGGAGTCCTGGCACGGACGGACCGTCCAACCGGCGGTCGGTGTCGCCCAAGCGCTCGTGCACCAGGGCGAGGCCCGCCGCGCCCTCGACCTCCTCGTTTCCGTGAGTCGGCCCGACCTCGACGACTTCCTTGTGGAGAACCACCACTTCCGCCTGGCTCGTGCTTCGGCGCACGCCGCTCTCGACGACGTCGAGAAGGCCTTGGAGGACCTGCTGTGGTGCGGGCGCAGCCTCGCGGACGCGGGAGCGGCCAACCCGCTGTTCGTGCCCTGGTGGTCTGAAGCCGCGCTGCTGCTCGCCGATCACGGACGTGTGGCCGAGGCGACCCGGCTCGTCGACCACGGCGAGGAGCTGACGGAGCGGTGGAACGTGCCGAAGGCGCGCGGGCTGGTGCTGCTGACCCGCGCGGCCGTCTGCGGTCCGGAGACGGCCGCAGGGCTTCTGCTCGAGTCGGTCGAGGTCCTGGACGTGCCCTGTGCGCGCTACGACTTGCACCGCGCGGAACACCGCCTCGGGCGCGTCTTGATCGAACTCGACGACCTGCGCGGTGCCCGCGAGCACCTGCGGCGGGCGGTCGACCTCGCCACTCGCTGCGGTGCGACCACCGCGGCTTCCCGATCGCGAGCACTTCTGGTGCGGGCCGGTGGCCGCATGCGCCACACCGCGCTAACGCGGGCCGACGTCCTGACCGGCAGCGAGCGCCGCGTGGCGGGGCTGGCCGCGGCTGGAGCCACCAACCGCGAGATAGCCGAAGCCCTCTTCGTCACACCCCGCACGGTGGAGGTCCACCTGACCAAGGCCTACCGCAAGCTGGGCATCTCCGGCCGGTCCGAACTCACGCTCGCGCTCACGGAACCGGGAGGGTGACCGGTGTTCCCCCTGCACGCCGAGTCCTCGCCGGTCTTGGTCGAGAGAGAAGCCGAAATCTCTGCCCTGGAGGACTTCCTCACAGATCTCTCCAGCGGCCGGTCGGCGGCGGTGGCCGTCGTCGGACCACCCGGTTCCGGGCGGTCCGCGTTGCTGTCCCACGCGGTACACCACGCAGCGTGGCTCGGCCTGCGAACCGCGATCGCACGTGCCCGTCCGTCCGAAAAGGACGTCGAGTGGGGTGTGGCCGCCCAGTGGCGTGACTGCCTGCGGTCCGACTGGATCGGCTGGCCCGCGCTGGACCGCGTCGGACCGGCACGAAAGGACGGCGTGCTGATGTCCGTTTGCTCGGCGGTGGTGGCCATGGCCCGCCGCGCACCGCTGCTCCTGGTGGTCGACGACGTGCACCTGTCCGACCAGAGTTCCGCCGATCTGCTCGCGGCGCTGCTGCGCCGGCTGCGGCAGGGACCGCTGGGCATCGTGTTCGCCACGAACGGCGAGCACCGGTTCGACCAGGTCTGCGACGACCTGGTCCACACCCTGCTGCCACGTCCGCTGACCGCCGCCGGTGTGGACGTCCTGTGCCGGCAGCACTTCGACGACGATGCCGTCGTCGCGGCACTAGTATCTCTGTCCGCGGGCATGCCCGGGATTCTTGTTCCCGCCCTCGCCGACGCAGCCCTCCCAGCAGGTGCTCCCAGGCGACTGCGCGCCATCGCCGCCGCCGAGGCGCACCGGCGTGCCGCGACCGACCGCGTGCTGGCTTGCCTGCCACCCGAGGCCCTGCACCTCGCCCGGCTGATCTGCGTGGCGCGAGGCGACCTCCACCTCACTGAGTTGTGCGTCGCCGCTGGGACGCGTGGCATACCAGGCAGCACCCTGCAGCTTCTGCGGGACAACGGGCTTCTCGATGGCGCCCCGGATCGGCCGACCCTGACGGACATCGCCGCCGAGCAGGTCCTCGCGGGTATGAGCCCACGAGCGCGACACGCACTGCACGCAGCCACGGCCGCGGTCGCCCACGGCGCTGCCGCACCGCAGGAGACGGTGGCCCGACTCCTGCTCGGAGCGGACACCACGGGGACGACCTGGGCGGCGGACGTGTCGCGTCGATGTGGTGGTCGTGCGCTTCGCGAGGGCGACGACAGGACGGCGGCAGCGTGGCTGACACGCGCCGCGAGGGAGAGCGCGGACGAGGTGGAGCGTTCGCGCCTCGCCCTCGAACTCGCCCGCGCCCACACCCGCGACCGCCCGGTCGCCTGCACCCGCGCGCTGAGCGTCGTGGCGATGGGCAGCCATCATCGCGCGGAAGCTGTGGACCTGTTGCTCCTGCGCGGTGAGATGGACGCCGTGTGCCGTTCGACCGTCGCCGCGAACCGGCACGACGATCCGGAGCTGCACGGTCTTCGCCGCATCGCCGCGCTCGCCCTCGGCCGCGGCACCGGCGATCCCGTGGACGACCGTCCTGAGCGGAATCCGGTTCTCGCGGGGACGGAAGCGTGGCGCCTGGCCCTGGTGGGGGACGACGCGACCAGGGTCCGCGAGCTCGCGGCGATCGGCGCGTCGGACCACCCCCACGTCTCGGCACGACTCGTCGCGTGCGCCGCGCTCGTCCTGGCCGACGACCTCGACGAGGCCCGTGCCGCGTTGGACGACGTGCTCACGACCGCGCTGCGGCGAGGTGCGCGCGCCGCTGCCGCCGCTGCCGCTTTCCAGATCTCCGACGCCGCCCACCGGGCCGGACGTCTCGACGACGCCGGCCACCACCTCGACCTGGCGCTGGACCTGCTGCCGCTGGGTGCCTGGTCGAGGCGCAACCACGTCCTACCCGTGTCCGCACGGGCGCGTCTGGAACTGGACCGCGGGAACATCGACGGTGCGCGTGACGTCCTGGCGCTCGCTGATCCGGCCGCCGAGCCCGGCTGGGGCAACCTGCTGCACGCTCGCGCCGCTGTCGCCCTGGCATCGGGCGATCCGGAGGAAGCGCTCCGCGACTTGCTGGCCTGCGGTCGGCGCCTCACCGGTCGCGGCTGGCACAACCCGGCTGTGCTCGACTGGCGGTCGCCGGCCGCGGAAGCCCTCTGCCGGCTGGAACGCACGGCCGAAGCGCGTGTCCTGCTCGCCGACGGGCGCCGCGCCGCGGCGCGGTGGGGTACGGCCAGCTGCGTGGGGGCGGCCCGGCTGGCCGCAGGGCGCTGGGGCGGGGTCACCTCGCCGGTGCGGACTTTCGCCCAGGCGGAGCGCGTGCTGCGCCGATCGTGTTCGCGCCTGCTGCACGTGGAGGCTCAGGTCGAGCTCGCCTTCGCCCTGCTGCCGCTGGGGGAGTCGGGTGAGGCTGCATGGCTGGCGCAACAGGCTGTCCGCACCGCACGCGGCCATGCCGCGCAGTCCCTTGCCCTGCGCGCTGAAGCCGTGCGCACCACCGCTGAGGAGAAGGCCGTGCCGGACGGGACGAGACGGGGTGATGCCGTCTTGTCGGTGTTGTCCCAGTCCCAGGCCAAGGCCGCGCGATCGGTGCTGCTCGGCCTGAGCAACGCCGAGATCGCCTCCGCGTCGGGCATCACCCGTCGCGCGGTCGAACTGCAGCTGACCGCCGCCTACCGCAAGCTCGGGGTAGCCGGGCGTGGTGAGCTCGTCGACCTGCTGACTGGTCGGTGACCTGTGCTCGCAGACAGGGATCCGCAGACCACGCGCGTCATGCACGCCATCGCGGAGGCGGCGGCGAAACGGGGCAGTCTGCTGCTGCTCACCGGTCCGTGCGGGAGCGGCACCACCTCGTTGCTCCAGGCAGTTCGTGATCTCGCGACCTCTCAGGGCGCTGCTGTGCTCGGCGCGGTCGCCGCCACCGCCGAGCGCGATTTCCCGTTCGGCGTGCTGCGCCAGTTGTACGAACCTCTCATCGCCGGGCTCGCCGACGACGACCGGGCGGCCGTCGTGGCCGGCGTCGCCGACTTCGTGCGGCCTGTGTTCGCCGCCGACGGCTGCAACGCCGACGCGGAGTCGCTCGCGCCGGTTCCGCACGCGGTGCTGCACGGCACGCGCCACCTTCTGTCCGTGGTCGGACGTCACCGGCCGGTGGTGCTCCTCGTCGACGACCTCCAATGGGCCGACGTGGAGTCGCTGCGGTGCCTCGGCTACCTCGCCCATCGCCTGGCGGGACTGCGCGTCGTGATCGTCGCCTCACTGCGGCCCGGCCTGCCCGAGTCGGCGTCCGACCTGGTCAGGGCGGTCGTCGACGGGGCGGCTGAGGTTCTGCACACCGGCCCGTTGTCCGACGGGGGCGTGCGCGCGATGATCCGGGTCGTGTTCGGCGAGGACGGCACCGAGCGGTTCGCCGTGGCCGGGGCCGCGGCGTCGCGGAGGACGCCGCTGGTGCTGCGAATGCTCCTGTCCGATCTGGCGCAGTCCGGTCTGCGTCCCGATGACGACGCCGCGGAGCACCTGCTGAGCGCCAGGCCGCGAGCGCTGCGCAGCTGGTACGCCTCGCTGTTGCGGGCCCTGCCCTCCGGGGCTCTGGCCTACACCGCGGCATTGTCGTTCCTGGGTGACGCGGCTGACGCGCCGCTCATCGGCGAGATCGCGGGACTCGACCACGTCGAGTGCGTTCTCGTCACCCGCACCCTTCAGGTCCTCGGTCTGATCGTCGCCGAGCCGACACCGCGCTTGACCCATCCCGCGCTTCACGACGCGGTGCGGGAGACGGTAGGTGTGGCCGAAGCCGAGCGGTTGCACATCGAGGTGGCCCAGACGTTGCACCGGCTGGGGCATCCCGCGGAGCAGGTGGCAGCGCACCTGCTCGCCGTGCCCTCGCCGCAGGGCGCCTGGGCGATGGATGCCCTGCGTGATGCCGTACGGGCGGCCACCCGGCGCGGGGCCACCGCTGACGCCGCCCGCTACCTGCGCCGGGCGCTGCTCGACACGCCCGTGCACGCCGAGCAGCGTGGCGGCCTGCTCATGGAGCTCGCAGTGGTGGTGTCCGCCACGGATCCCGAGGTCGCGTCCCGCCATCTGCTCCAGGCTCTCCCGCTGCTCCCCGACGAGCCCGGTCGGGCTGAGGCGCTCGTCGAGGTCCCGGTCGTCTGCTGGCGCGCCGCCCCCGAGGAGATCACCGATGCCGCACGCTCCCTCCTGACCGACACGAGCGGTGTCGACGTCGAGCACCGCATGCGCCTGGAGGCACGGCTCGTGCTGCTCGCCGAGGACCGTCGCGCCGTCGTCGACGCCGCGCGCCGACTCGGCGAGGAGGACCACGCCAGGCTGCGCGCGACACCAGGCGGACGCGAGCTGATGGCGGTGTTGCTCCGAGCGGCGGCACTGAGCGCGGGCATGTCCTGTGCGGACGTTGTCGCCGCGGCCTCCGATCTGCTGGAGGCGGTGTCGCCGGAAGATCCAGGCATCGCCGACACCGTCGCGGCACTGGTCGAGACCTTCGTGCTTGCCGACCGGCCCGACGCTGTGGACTCCGTCCTGGACATGGCGGCACACGAGGTCCATCGTCGTGCCGATCCCAGCGCGATCGCCACGCTGGAAAGCGCGGCGGCGCTCATGCTGCTGGCCCAGGGACTGGTCGGCACGAGCCTGGAGCTGTTGTCCGAGGAGCACTCGTGCGGGCCGGTCGACGTCGGCCCCCTGCTGGTGGCGGGGATCTTGACACTGCCGGACCTCGAACAAACCCGGCGGCTGCTGCCCGGGCCGGTCTGGTCCGAGCACCCCGTGATGACCGCCTTCCGCCAGGCGCTGCGAGCGGTGGGGGAGAGCGACGACTCCCTGGCGACACGTGTGCAGCGGCTCCTGGACTGCGGACGGTGTCTGGACCGCGTCGGGTGGACCAATCCCGCGGTGTTCCCGTGGCGGTCCCACGCCGCCGAACTGCTGCACCTGCTCGGTGACCAGACCGCGGCGCTGGAGCTCCTCCACACCGAACTGGCAGCGGCCGTGCGGTGGGGAGGACGTCAGGCGATCGGGCGAGCGCAGCGCTCGGTCGGCCTGGTAGAGCCGGGCGCGGCAGGTGTTCACGCCACGCGGGAGGCGCTGGACACGCTGAGCCGCTCCGAGAACCGGTGGGAGCTGGCGCGCACCGAAGCCCAGTTGTCCTTCCTCCTCAGGGATTGCGCTCCCAGCGAGTCCGCCCGGCTTGCGGCGCGTGCGCGCGCGACAGCCGAAACGTGCGGCGTGCGGCTCCAGGGTCTCCAGGACGCACCCGTGCCTCTGGAGCGTCCGCAGGACGGCTTGACACCGGCGGAGCTGCGCGTCGCGACACTGGCCGCTACCGGCCTGACGAACCAGACGATCGCGGAACAGCTCGACGTCAGTTCCCGCGCCGTGGAGAAGCACCTCACAAGCGTGTACCGCAAGCTCGGTGTCTCCGGTCGTGCCGTACTCCGCGACGCTCTCGGAACGTGGGCCGAACCACATCGTTGAGTCGTACCAAGGTGTTCATCCGGGCGGTTCAAGGCGCAGGACGCTCAGGCCGCCGCCGCTCCCCGCACGAGGTCGATCGCGGCCAGCACGTCCGCAGCGGTCGGAAGTGGGCGGTGTGCGGCCGGTGCCACGGCCCACCGTGGGCTGTGCTCGGTGTCCGGAAGTTCCACCACCGGCCACGCGAGCATCGTCACGCCCTGCCGCACGTTCCCTTCGGGGACGTGCGCGGTCGACGTCAGGAACACCCAGTTGCCGTCGAAGCGGTGCAGGGCCGGCCCGCACGCGGGCACCGCCTCGACGACGCGGAGTGCGACGTCCTGCTCGACCACCACCGCGCCTGGAGTGCGCATGCACAGGCAACGCTGCCCGACCACGATCCACGCCGGCCACCCCAGCTGCTCCTCGTAACGGGTTCGCTCCCGGGCGAGGCGGTGCAGCCACTCAGGTGCTCGTCCGTCATCCTTCCTGGTTCCCGTCATCGCCCGCTCCCTCCGACGTCACGTCATCCGACCTGAATGGTCGACGTCGGCAAGCCGGGAAACCCCTAGCTGTAGGAGACTTGATAACCCGAATGGCGGGCACGACGCCTTCGACGACGGCAGGTGCGGTGCGCTCGGTATCACCCGCTGCGGCGCCCGATGCCCAGCGCGATCCACCACAGAGCGGCACCTTCGGTCGTTCTCGGGTCCACACCCGTCATCCTGACCACCCGGTCGAGGCGGTAGACCAAAGTGGACCGGTGGACCGCCAGCAGTTCCGACGCCCTGCTGAGGTTCAGGTCGCAGCTCAGCAACGTGTGCACCGAATGCGTCAGCTCGCCGGAGTCGGCGATCCGCGCCAGCATGCCCACGAACCGGTCGGACGCGGCCGGTGCCGTCACGATCGAGTCGAGCAGTTCGAGCCTGTTGCCCGACAGCACCTCACCAGGTCGCAGCGGTGCCGGCCGGTAGTCCGCGACCTTCGACCGCAGAGCCGACAGGATGCGCGGTAGCTCCACCCGGCGGCCGCTGTCGGCTGCGACCACTCCGAGTGCGGAGCTGTCCGGGTGCAACGCGAGCATGGTCGTGGTGATCCAGTCCCCGCTGTCCCGATCGAGATCGCCGACGACGACGAGTTGCTCGGCCGTCGGCCGCCACACCGTCCACCAGGAGTCCGGGCGCTCCTCACCGTCGAGCATCTCGCCGATCACCGGTGCGCCGGCCCTGATGACCAGCGCGTAGATCCGCGCGGGCATCTGGTCGGCCTCGTCCGCTTCGAGTTCGCCGTCAGGTGACGTGATGATGTGGAGCAACCAGTTGCGATGCTGGTCACCGGTCCGCTGCCGGCCGTGCAACGGAGGCGTCGTCCGCAACGCTTCAGCGGCTCTGCCGTGCGCTTCGGAGAAGAAGCCGTCGTGCCACGCGCCGAGTGGACCGAGAAGGCTCACGACGTGGTCGTTCGGAACAGCGGCGAGAAGTTTCCGCATGATCAGCACGTGCGCCGACGTGCTGAGCTTGAGCAGGCCGGGCAGGTCGAGGACTCCGGCGTCGAGCGCACTCCTCGCCCAGCCCAGGGCGGTGGCGCGCATGTCCCACTCGTAGTCGGTCTCCACCGAGGGGCGGAGGTCGCGCGCCAGACCGAGGAACACGCTGATGGAGGCGGTCAGGCTGATCTCCATGCTCGCGCCCCCGGCCAGCCGCAGCGCTTCGTCGAGCGCCCGGTGACCAGGTGAGGTGGTCGCGACCTCGGCGACCAGCTTGTCCACGTCAGCGAGCATGTCGCCGCACGTCTCAGCCAGGACACGCGTGCTCGACACCATCAGCGATCCTCCGACCCCAGGTAGTTCGGCCTCTGACCCGTCGCACGTCGATTGTGGTCGGAAGGCGGGGATGATGCTCAACGGGCACGCCGCGCGAGCGGACAGCAAGTCCTGTTGAGACGGAAAACCCGGTCGAACGGCCCTGCGAAAGTCAGTTCTCTAGGTCTTTCCCCGATTGCGGCATGGCAACGTGGCCGGGGACTCGTGGTGAGACCTCGAGTCGGCACGTCCCGCTGCGCTCGTGCAGCCGGTCAGCAGGAGAGCACGCCCACGTACGTGCGGCCTGGCGGGGGATCTCCCACGTCGCGGGTCACGAACGGTGATGCGGAAGAGGAAACGGTGTCGACGCAGATTCAGGACGAGCGGAACAAGTGGCTGCGGCGTTACGGCCCGGCCCCGGACGCTGCTCCGCGTCTGGTGTGCTTCCCCCACGCAGGTGGCTCCGCGAGTTGGTTCCACCCGTTGTCAGGTGCTCTTGCGCCCGAAGTGGCTGTCGTCGCCGTGCAGTATCCAGGCAGGCAGGACCGGCGGGCCGAGCAGCCGCTGCAGTCCGTCGAGGAGCTGGCGGACCGGATCGCACCGCTGCTCGCCGAACCCGGTGGGCCGTTGCTGTTCTTCGGCCACAGCATGGGAGCCGCAGTCGCGTTCGAAGTCGCGCGGCGGCTGGTCGAAGCCGGTCATCCGGGTCCTCAGCACTTCTTCGCTTCCGGGCGCCGCGCGCCCGGAAGGACCCGCGACGAGACCGTGCACCTGATGAGCGACCGCGGCCTGCTGGCGGAGGTCGTCGCGCTGGGCGGGACCGACCCGAAGAGCCTGGGGGACGAGGACCTCATCGCGATGGTCCTCCCGCCGATGAGAGCGGACTACCGCGCCATCGAGACCTATCGATGTGCTCCAGGTGAGCCATTGCGCTGCCCGGTCACGGTCCTCACGGGTGACGCTGATCCGAAGACGTCGTTGGACGAGGCACGCGCCTGGAACGAGTACACGTCGGCGGTGTGCGACGTGCAGGTCTTCCGGGGTGGGCACTTCTTCATCGTCGACCACCAGGCCGAGATCGAGGACCTGGTGCGCGACGTGGCCAAGCAGCTGGTTCCAATCGCACGTTCCACCTGAGCAGAGCGGCGACGGTTCGAGGCCGGACAGTTGCTGAGCAGAACCTTGCCCTGAGTTGGCTTGCCGCAATTCACCGCATCGTCTACTTGCCCAGGGTCTCGTGAGAGCTCAGTGGCGTGACGCCGACGGGTGTGAACACGAACGCCAAGGTCGACTGGTCGCGCACCACGACGGTCATGTCGTAGAAGCCCGCGACGTTGATGGTGGTGCGGGTCTGGGTGAGGGTGGACAACTTCGGAAGGGCGTCCAAGCGGAACGCTTCGGCGGCCTCGGGTGAGAGCTGGTGCAGTGAGGTGCCGACGCCGCTGAGAAGCCGGGCTGGGGTGCTGATGGCGCCGGCGGAGCCGGTCACGTGCACGGTCACCGCTTCCACCTCGCTGAACACGCTCGTCTGCGGCTTCACGAAGATGTCGATGCCGGACGCGACGCGCCCGCCGAAGACCCCACCCGGTTGAACGGTGGTCGGCAGTGGCTGCCCGCCTTCTTGGAGGAGGGGGAGCTGCACGTTCAGTGCAGTGATCACGTCGTTTGCCGAGGCCGTGAAGGACGCCGCCGACACCGCGGTGGTGGTCGCAGTGGCGTTCGTCGTGGTCGGGGACGAGCTCGCGGATGGTGTCGCCGATTGCTGGTCTCCGGCTCCACATGCCGTCAATCCCAGCACGAGGCAGGCGACGAGAAACGATCGTTGCGACACGAGGGCGGCTCCGCTCAGTTGGTGACGACGGGCCTGTCGCATCGGGCCGCGTGGGCGTTACCGCACCGCGGCAGCCGTCGTAACTTGATCGACAACGCGGTGCACCGCGAGCAGTGGCACGCGATCCTGCTGGCGATCGAGCAATGCCTGGTGCTCGCCGACGCCCGCTCGGGTGTTGGCCGACGAACTGTCGGATTACCTGTTCGCGCGGTCAACAGGGCACGTCGGATCGCTGATGACGCTGATCAACCGCGGCTGTCAGAGGCTCTGTGGCACGGGGGCGGGCTTCCTCGGCGGACGCGACCCGGAGTTGGTCGTGCAGCTTGCGATCCGGTCGCTGGAGGCGGTCGACCACGAGGTCTCCGCGCCCCTGGACGACTTCCTCGCGTCCTCGGAGATGGCAGCCGAGTTCGACCGCATCCGCGGGCACCTGGGCCAGGACTCTGTACGTGCCGAAATACGTCCGTGCAGGTCAGTAGGCATCGGCGTGTGACCGGTCGCCGTCCGGCATGATCGAGGCTCCTGCTGGTGCGCTTCGCCTGCCTCGCCGTCTCCCACGCCTTCGCCGCGCTACGGCTATCGCGCATGACCGACCGTGAGAAGGACGTCGAGATCCTTGCCCTACGCCATCAACTCACGGTCTTGCACAGGCAACTCGGCGATCGGCGCCCACGACTGCGGCCCGAGGACAGGGCGTTGATCGCGGCGCTGCTCATGCCGCTGTCACGCGTAACGCTGCGCCGGCTCCGGTTGCTGGTCAGCCCAGACACGGTGCTGCGGTGGCATCGCGACTTGGAGAGAGGCCGCCACGCCCGTGCAAGCAAACACCGAGGGCCTGGGCGTCCACGCACGGTCGCATCCATCCGCCGCCTTGTCCTGCGCCTGGCAAACGAGAACCCCTCCTGGGGTATCGGCGCATTCACGGCGAACTCACCCTGCTTGGCATTCCGATCGCTTCCTCCACCGTGTCGGAGATCCTCAAGACCGAGGGCGTCGACCCGGCCCCGCACCGGACGGCAGTCACCTGGGTCGACTCCCTGCGCTCGCAGGCTGAGGCGGTCCTGGCGATGGACTTCATCGAAGACGCAACGTCAGCCGGTCAGTGGTCCCAAGCCGCTCCGAGTTCAGCGCCATGTCGGAGTCGGGTCTTCTTCCGCCTGCACGACCATCGACTCGAGCACCGGGCCGCCGAACGTGGTGACCATGGCGACGTCGGCGGCATCGCGGCCACGGCCGATGACGACGCGTCCCTTGCGGGGCTCGTTGTTGCGCGGGTCGAAGGTCCACCAGCGGTCGCCCAGCCAGACCTCCATCCACGCCGCGAAGTCCATCGGAGCGTCGCCGGGCGGCACGTCAAGGTCCGGCAGGTAGCCGAAGACGTACCGGGCCGGGATGTTGAGGGCACGGCAGAAGGAGATCGCCAGATGGGTGAAGTCGCGGCAGACACCGAAACCTGCGGCGTTGACATCGGCCGCGGTGGACAACGCGGTGGAGGTGCCGTAGCCGAAGCTCAGCGACTCGTGGACGTGCCGGCAGATCTCGCGCACCCGGCCGTAACCGGGCAGATGCCCTCCGAACCTGGACCAGGCCTCGTCGCCCAGCACGTCGGACACGCAGTACCTGCTGGGCAGCGTGTACAGCAGCACGTCGTCCGGAAGACCGTCGGGCAGCGTTTCCGGCACCGTGTCGTCCATGTCCTCCGTCCTGTCCGGTACGTCCACCCACGCGCTGTAGTGCAGTGTGGACAGACCAGGTGGAAGCACGATCCTGGTGTTGCGGTTGCCGTACAGGTCGAGGTAGTGCCGCATCGGGACGTCCGGCTTCACGTCCAGTTGCTCCTGGTTCAGCCGCAGGTCCGCGCTCCACTGCGGCCGCACGAGGAACACCGCCGGTGTGGGCACTTCGGCGCGGTAGGTGAACGCACAACCGACGCGGAGCAGTCGGGTGCCCCACGTCAGCTGCGTCGCGCCAGTGCCGTAATGACGCGAGTTCAACGCACCCGCTCGGGGATGTGGTCCAGCGCGCGCAATACATGCACCGCGAGATCCCGGGCGGCCTTGCCCTCGAGTTCGGTTCGGCCGGTCAGCACGTCCTCCACCATCTTGAGCCGGCGCTCATAGGCAGTTGTGTACACCGATGTCGTCATCCACGTCCTTGCGTTGCTTGTTCGGGTGTGCAGGCGCTTCGGGCACCGGGAGCGTCCACGATGGACGCATCGGCCTCGCTGTCGTGCAGCAGGACTTCGACGGTGTCCGTGTTCTCGCGCCGGGAGGCGCGCATCATGGCGTGCTGGGCGGCGGATGCGCTTGTGCCAGGCGGAACGAGGAGCAGAGTGAGGCGCCGCCGGTCTGCCGCGACGACGTCCACGGTGTGCGGCGGCCTCGACCAGAACCCGCTGAGCCGGACCCGGACGCCGCCGGCGGCGACCTCCGATGGCGCGCTCTCCCACTCGGTAAGGTTGTAGCTCACCCGCGGGATCTCGCCCAGCCGAACCGTCAGCACTGCGAGCAGCGCGGGCAATTCGGCGGCGAGGTCCCGGGAACGCGGCCACCAGGCACCGTCGACATACCCCGTGGCGAGCGCCTTCGGCCGCAACCGCAATCGAAGCGGAAACCGAGGCTGCTCGTTGGCCGTGACAGCCGGAGGGGCCGTGGAATGGTGAGGAGCCGACGTCATGCCGGAACTCCCGTCTCCAGCCCAGAAAAGGACCGGTTCAGGTATCGCCGAGTGCGACCTGAGCTTGACTGCCCAGGTGCGAGATGCTCTCGACAAGTCCGACACTACACGCACTCAGTCCTGATCGGCCGAAACAGCGTCCACCACCTCAGGCCGGTCGAGCGCTCGCCGAAGCAGAACATCAAGCTGCGCGAGGTCGTGCGGAGCGTGCTCGCCTTCGTCAGGAGGAGCTGAACCGGGGCTTGGACACGCGGTGCAGGCCGCCACGAGCGAACCTGCACCGCGCTACCGGACCCGCGCGGCCCGCTGGCTGCTCAACACCACCGCTCAGCCTGCCAGACCGTTCGCGATCCTCATTGTGTCCAGCAGAGCTCGGGCCTGGTGACGCCGGATTATCCGGACTGCACCCCGGTATTCCTGTTCCGGGCGTGAAGTCGAGCGATTTGAGGATTTGCGAGGTCGAGACTCGCACCATGGGTCGCGGCTGGTTTGACGTTGGCGCTTCGCCGGGTACTGCGGGTTTGGATCATCTTCAACGGAGAGAAGGCTTTTTCGTCGTGGGCAGTGACGACATCCCGCCGCGCGGTGCCCGTGAGCTGGTGCTGGACCTCGGCGAGCACACTCCTCCCTTGGTCGCGGTTCGTCGTTGGGCGGCGGTCGCGCTGGCCGATCTGTCGGATGAAGTGCTCGGTGACGTGCTTCTGGTCGCGACGGAGTTGGTGACCAACGCGTACGACCACGGCGTCTTCGCCCGCGAAGTCCGGCTGTTCCGGGTGTCCGGGGCGTGCACCGTCCGGATCGAGGTGGACGACGGCTCTCCGGCTCAACCCCTCATCGGCCACTCGAGGATCGATCGACGTCGCGGACGCGGGCTGGTCATCGTGAACCGTCTGTCCAAGGCCTGGGGTGCCATTCCCAACGTTGTCGGCAAGACCGTGTGGGCCGAAGTGGAGTCTGATGACAGCTGAGACACGGCGCAGCGGCGCGTCCTGGCCGTCCCCATGCAGGTCCGGAACAGCGTAGGGTGACGTCACCGAGGGTATGTCGCGCATTGGCGGTCACGCCGGAGTCACCTTGGGCGCATCAAGAAGTCCGGCTGGTTCGGCCGGGGGCAGGAGCGCCGAGATGATCTCGGATCCGCTCGGCACCACCGCGGCACCGACTGTGCTGCGCGGTCTGAGGTTGCCGCTGAAATCGGACGCGATGTCCGTCGGACAGTTCAAGGGGAGTTGGCGGCCGTTGTCGACCGATCCGGCCATCCAGGTGCCGTCGCTCGTGGCTCCGGCCAAGCGAACCTGGTGACACCCTGGTCGGTCCAGAGATCGCCGTCGGGCTCCATCGATCAGAGAGACACTCGTGGATCATCTCAGCCTCGGCGTCATCGCCCTGTCGCGCAGGGAGAACGAGTTCCGGCTGCCGATCCATCCGCTGCATTTCGGCCGGATCGACGCGGATCTGCGGGCCCGCATCTACCTCGAACGCGGTTACGGCGAACGGTTCGGTGGACAGGCGCAGGCCGTCGCTGAGGGCTTCGCTGACGCGGGTGGCGAACTCGGCCTCGGTGCGGAACTCCCGCGCGTCGGTGCCGACGGGCAGGCCGCCGTCGCGGAGGGTGGCGATCAGGTTGGGTTCGGTCCCGCCCGCGCTGCTGATGACGGGAGTGCCGGCGGCCACGGCGAGGGGGCGGGCGGACAGGACGTCGCGGGTGTTGCGGTGCCTGCTCGACGGCACCGCCGGCTCCTGGGCGGGACGGGCGCAGACGGCGACGTCGGGACCGTAGATGTCGGTGAGCGTGCGGGGTGCGGCCGTGGCGGGGGTGAGTGCCGGAGCGGTGATGGAGGTCTCCCTCGTGGGGGTGGTGCTGAGCCCGGTTGCGGGCGTGGAGTGGAACCGACCTGTCGCGAGCAGTGAAACGCCGCCGTGACGAGGCGTCCGCTCTCAGATGAAAAGCGCCTGCCGGTGAGAGCCCGAGGCGACGTGAACCTCGACTGTCTCACGTCTCGCGGGTTTTGCGTGTGTCCGCGACGGTCCGGTGGAGTGGTGGGCGGTTCGGTGAGTCTGCGCCGTGGCCGGACACCGTCGCTGGACGTGGTTGTGCCCTCGTCCTGTCGCGGGATAGCGTGGGGGACAGCGAATTGATCATGAAGAGAGGCTCGTCTACTGGTTCTCCGGGTGGGGCAGCGGCTCGTGTCGGCGCTTTTCGCGGTCGGCTGATGGGAGTTCGGAATGGAACACGAGATCAACGAGGACCAACCGGTTCTGCGCACCACGGACCACGACGGCGTCGCGGTGGTCGAGCTCGCCGGTGAGCTCGACATGAAGACGGCGAAGACCTCGCTCGCGGACGTGCTCCTCGTGCTCGACCAACGCCCCAACGGCATCGTCGTCGACCTCCACGGGGTGACCTTCTTCGGTTCCGCAGGCGTCAGCCTCCTCATCTCCGTCCAGCAGGAGGCCGGGCAGCAAGGCGTCCCCTTCGGCATCGTCGCGGCGCACAAGGCTGTGACGAGGTCCTTGACCGTGAGCGGCATGGACTCGCGCCTACCGCTGTTCGCCACCGTGGCCGACGCCGTCATCGTCCTTCGTGCGTCGTCCGCACCACTGCGGCCCTGACAGGTCGGGTGGGACGAGCCGGCCTGACCACGTCCACAGTGGACGAAGCTGGCGGACTCGGGCGCTGCGCCGGAGGTTCGGCCGGTGCGCGATCGATTGAGTGCTTCTGCCTGCTGCGAGACCGCGACGGCAAGTATGGAGACGCGTTCGATGCCGTAGTTGAGGCAGAGGAACTGCGTGTGATTGCGACTGCGCCACGAGCTCCGCGGATGAACGCGCAATGCGAACGGATCATCGGCAGCATCCGCCGCGAGATTCTCGACCACGTCCTCATCATGGGAGAGGGCCATGCGCGTCATGTCCCTGCGGCATAACAAACGCACTACAACGAGCACCGGCCCCACCAGGCCCGCGACCAGCTACCGCCAGACGTTCACGAACACACCGGAACGGTGCACGATCTTGACGAAACGCCAGCGCGTAAAGGCGTGCTCCGAGCACGGTGTCGATGTGGAAGAAGTCCGCCGCGATGATCCCCTCGGCCTGCGCGGTCAGAAACTCCCGCCACGTCGCGCCTCTGGCTGTCGCCCCGTCCGCACGCGGATCCTCGGCGGGGTGATCAACGAGTACCGATGTGCAGCTTGAGCTGCAGCGATGACTTTCCGGGCGGTACAGGGTATCGTTCCGCCGCTTAAGCTGTCCGGATGGGCTGTCTGCACGCGCAGGTCCAAGCCGACGACGACCGCGGGCAGCACGATCACGTTCCTGTCGAGGAGAGGCCGGATCTGTGGGGCTTGCTTGCTGGTCAAGGAGTCGTGGTGCTCCGGCTACAACGCGCCCAGGACTAGCACCCGCGGCGGCCTGAGGTGCAGGTCAGACCGCCAGGCTCGGTTTTGGCACCCCACAGGCCATGCTCAACCGCGTGAAGAACGACGCTGCGGCGGTGCCGGCCGCCGCGAGCTCGAAGCCGCGTTCGCCGCGCGCCGCCTTACCGGTTGGATCGGTTGGCCGAGCCTTTGGCACGCACACGGACGGTCATGGCTCGAGTAGTTGTGCTGCCCGCCGCAGCTGCTCTCGTTGGCCGGGGCTGAGCGTGGGCGACTGCGCCAGCTCCTCGTACAAGTCCAGGGCGAACTCCGGGAGGGTGTCTTCCAGTTCCTCGATGGCGTCGAACCTGAGTTTGAACGGTTGCTCGTCGTCCAGTGCGAAATGCCGTAGCAGCGTCAAGGAGCAAGGCTCGTGCGAGTCGATCAGGTGTGAGACCGTCAGGGTTGTCGGCCGCATGGCGTTGAAGAGGCGGTAGGCCTCGTCCGGGTCGTGTTCGGCCAGTGCGGCGCAGGCGTCCACGCGGTAGGCGTCGTCCAGTTCGCCGGTTCTGGCGACCAGCGCCAGTCCGGCTTTACGGTCTGCGGTGGACGGTGGACCGGTGGTCACCAGGGGGATCGCCTCGTGGTGGTAGCCCGTGTTCGGGTACCTGTTGTACTCCTGGAAGGTCAGCCATTGGACTGCGGCGGCTGCCGGTCCTCGTTGCCGCACCAGGGCTCTGATGATGTCGAGGCGGTCGGACTCCTCCAGGTCGACGTTGACGCTCAGGGCCAGCTGGTACGTCGTGGCCTGGCCTGGCCAGTGGTCGTCGAGGATCTCGGCGGCGGCCACGCGGGTTTCGAGAAACTGGTGCTGGTCTTCGGCCAGCGAGTGCAGTGATTCTTCGGTGAAGCGCCCCAGCTCGCGGTTGTCGAGCACCTGCGCCAGGGATTCCATGGCCAGTGGGAAGGCGGTCAGGAGCTCGGACGCCAGGCGGTCGTCGCCGACGTGGTCCATGAGGAACCTGATGAACTCACGTTCTCCCAGCAGGTGTTCGTCGCTGTAGAAGTACTTGTCAGCAGTGCTTTTCAGCGTTGCGACGACTTCCTCCGGGGTGGAGCCGGAGAGATGGAGGGCGGCGAAGTACTCCTGGAGGGAGGGGTGTGCGAAGGCGAGGGTGGTGCCGGTGGCGGAGATCAGGCCGCTTTCGGTGAGGACGGCGCTGATCGTCCCACGCCACTGCGCCCGCATGCGTGGCGGTACCGGCACATCGCGCTCTTCGAGCCACTCCTCGGCCAGGTCGAGCAGGTCTGCTTCGATGTCATCGACCTGGACGTGGAACGCGATGGCGGCCATTAGATCCAAGACCTGGTCCTGCACGGCGGTGATGGTCGGGTTGGTGGTCTCCGGGAGCTTGCTGACGAGGTAGTCGACGAAGGCCTCGTAGATGGCGGTGCGTTGAGTTGGTAACGGCCTGGCGGGCGCCTCGCTCGCCAACGTGCAGATCATGCTGGCCATCAACGGAGTGTGCATCCACTGGTCGGCGGTGGAGAGCAGGGCCAGTGCGGCGCGGCGCTGGGGCGCTTGGTTCGTGCGGCTGAACCACCGTGCGACGAACGACTCGATGCCGGCGTTGTCGAGTGCGTTCAAGATGTGTTCGGTGAAGGTGGCCGAGAGCAGTTTGTGGTCGCGCTGGTGCAGTGGTCGTGACGTGACCACGACCCGCATCGACGGAAGTGCGGCCGCAGTGCGGAGTCTGGTCAGCACAGCGGATCGGGCGTTGCCATCCTGCACTTCGTCGAGGCCGTCGACGAGCACCAGCCACCGGCCGGAGGGCAGCATTCGGTCGAAGTGGTCCGGGGCAAGAGGGCGGTGCAGTTCGGGGGCTACCGCTTCCGTGGCACCGTGGAAGAGGGCGTCCACGAGAGATCCGTGCCGTGCCAGGTGACGGGCGTGGAGGAGGACCGGGTGCCACTCATGCTGGTCGCCGTCGAGCCGACGCTGTGCCAGGGTCGTCGCCACGTGGCGGAGCAGCATCGACTTGCCCGTGCCCGACGGGCCGGTGAGGACGAGGTTGCCGCCTGTCTCCAGCGCCTCCTCCCAGGTGCGGGTCTGCCCGTCCGGGCCCCGCAGGAGTTGCGGTTGGTAGAAGGCCTCGCGGGGAGCCAGGTCGCCCGCCTGAGGCCAGCCCTGCCGCAGACCCGACGTGCGCAGTGCGATCAGGTACTCGTCACCGGTTCGGGTCGAGGACCGCAGTTCGCGCACATCGATGCGCAACAGCCGGTAGGCCATCTCCGCCAGGTCAGACGTGGCCATCAGCGTGGCGAGGCGGTTGCCGTCGAATACCTCCAGGTGGATCCCGTGGTTCGCTTCCGCCTCGGCCTGCAGGGCGTGGATCTGCGACACGGGCAGGTCCGCGGTAAGGAAGGCGTACACCAGGTCCGCCACCCCGGCGTTCTTAGCGAGGTCGGCCCGGATCTTCGCCGGTAGGCCCTTCTGCTGCGTGGTGCAGAGCACCGCGACCTTGGGCTCGTCCGGCCGTGCGTCGACCCGGCGGTACGACTCGAAGTCGCGGCCTCGGTCGCCTCCCGAGCTCACCGGACCGGTGGCAGGAACGAAGTGGCCGCCCAGTCGTGCGTTGGCGAACGCGAGGCAGAGCGGCTCGAAGTCGTGGTGCCGGTTGTCCGCGCGAAGCTGGTCCAGTCCGAACCGGATCCGATTGCGAACCTCGTCGCCCAGCGAAACGTATTCGTGCACGCCGGAAGCCTATCGGGCCGGTCTCACGGCCTTGTCGGTAACGTCATCGGAATTCACCCGCCGATTGTGCGTGCCGAAAGTACGTCCGTGCAGGTCGCGGGCCTCGGCGCGTGGCAGCTGGTCGTCAGGCATGATCGCGCCCTGTGCTGTTCCGCTTCGTTTACCGTGCCGTCACCCACGCCTTCGCTGCGGTGCGGCTACTGCCACTGGCTGACCGCGAGAAGGACGTTGAGATTCTTGCTCTTCGCCACCAACCCACCGTCTTGCAGCGCCAACTCGGCGACCGACGCCCTCAACTCCGACCTGCGGACAGGGCGTTCCTTACCGCGCTCCTGACGCCGCTGGCTCCTGCCACTCTGCGCCGACTCCGACTGCTGGTCAGCCTGGATACGGTGCTGCGATGGCATCGTGACCTGGTGAAGCGTCGCCACGCCCAGGTACACCGGCGTCGAAGGCGCGGACGTCCGCGCACCGTGGCATCGGTCCGCCGCCTTGTCCTGCGTCTCGCGGCCGAAAACTCCTCGTGGGGCTATCGGCGCATCCACGGAGAAACTCGCCCTCCTCGGCGTCACGGTCGCTCCTTTGACCGATTGGGAGATCCTCACAGCTGTCGGCGTCGACCCAGCGCACACTGAGCGACCGTGACATGGGCCGAGTTCCTACGCTCCCAAGCTGAGGTGGTCCTGGCGATGGATTTCATCGAAACCGTCACCCTGACCGGCGCACCCAGTACATCCTCGCCGCTATTCACCACGCCGGTAGGCGCGTGCGCATTCTCGGCACAACCGCACACTTAACACACGCCTGGGTCACACAGGCAGTCCGCAATCTCCTGATGGACCTCGAAGACGCCGGCAGCCTCGCGCAGGTCAGGTTTCTCATCCGCGACCGTGACGGCAAGTACCCCGCACGGATAAACGAGATCCTCGGCGACGCAGGCATCGCGACGATTCTGACCGGCGTGCGGGTGCCCGTATGAACGCGATCATGGAACGCTGGGTCAAGACGCTGCGCGGCGAGCTCTTGGACCGCACACTGATCTGGAACGAGGCCCATCTCCGGCACGCGTTGCGCGAGTACGAGCGGCACTACAACGAGCACCGCACCCACCGATCCCTTGCCGCCGCAGCACCCTTGCGAGCCCGGCACCAGCCCCTTGGACCTGACCGGATCGAACGCCTTGCGGTACTCCGACGGGACCGTCTCGGTGGAGTCCTCCACGAGTATCGGCATGCCGCTTGACCTGTGCGGACGTAATTTTCGGCACGCACAACACCAAAACCTCCGAGTTATCGGGGGGAACCTCACAGCCCGCAGTTGTCCACTTGGGCCGCCGCAGTGATTTCGCGCTGATGGTCCGAAAGTGGATTCCTGAGGCCACACATCAATGCCCTCGACCGACTTCGACGTCGACATCTAAATCGGGGGTAGAGTGTCGTAAGTAGCCGATGCGCGGATATCAGCGGTGAGCGACATGCTGGTCGTGCAAGCCGGTCCGAAGATCAAGACGATCCAAACCACCAGGCAGTTTTCGTCGGCCTCAGACGAGGCCGACCGACAACACTGCGACTCCGTCGCTCATCGCGACAGTGATCATGTCCTGACGCCAGGTGGCGATCGCGTACACGGGTGTCCCTACATCTAGTTCCTTGAGCTGTGCCTGGGTGGCCGGGTCCCACAACCGCACCGTCGCGTCGTGGCTGGCGGTGGCGAGCAGGGTGCGGCCATCGGGCAACGGAACCGCTGCTACTGCCGCCACCCTGCCGGTGTGGCCGGTGAGCGGATCACCGACTGGCTGACCGGTTACCGGATCCCACAACCGCACCGTC
>NZ_FOFV01000017.1 GCF_900111005.1 Lentzea albida | reverse complement strand
TGCCGACGAGACCGCCGCCACCGCCATCGGTGTCCTGCAACGAGCGATCGCCTGGTTCGCCGACCGCGATGTCATGGTCGAAAGAGTGTTGTCCGACAACGGATCCTGCTACCGCTCGCATGCCTGGCGCGACGCCTGCGCCGAGCTCGGCGTCCGGCACAAACGGACCCGGCCCTACCGTCCGCAGACCAATGGCAAGATCGAACGCTTCCACCGCACCCTGGCCGACGGCTGGGCCTACGCCCGCCACTACCCCTCAGAAACCCAGCGCCGAGCAGCCCTGCCCGGCTGGCTGCATTTCTACAATCACCACCGAGCCCACTCCGCCCTCGGAGGCCAGCCACCCATCACCCGGCTGACCAACCTCCCTGGACATCACAACTAGTCCCGGCGGGCGGGTGCTGTGTCCACAGCGAATCCTGAGTGGGTGCGGAGGCGCCGGGGGTCGCGCAGCGCGTGCACGGCGGGCCGGACGGCTGACCGCCTGGCCCGGTCCGCCCGACCGCCCTGCCTGAGCCGCCTCACCGCCTCCGATACCTGGTCAGCACCACCCCACCGGGGAACGTCCGGGTCTCCACCAGGCTCAGCCCCACCCACGCGTCCAGCGCGGTGTGGAAAGGCGCGCCCCCGCCCACCAGGACCGGGTGCGTGACGACCTCGAACTCGTCGACCAGCCCGGCCCGCACCGCCGCCCCGCCCAGCCTCGCGCCGCCGACCCTCATCGGGCCGCCCTCCCCGGCCTTGAGCCGGGTGATCTCGGCGATCGCGTCGCCGGTCACCACGCGGGTGTTCCAGCGGGACTCGTCGATCGCCGCGGACGTGAACACCACCTTCGGCGTGTCCCGCCAGTTCCGGGCGAACTCGACCTCCGCCGGGGTGGCGCCCGGCTGCTGGTCGCCGGTCGGCCAGTGGGAGCTCATCGTCTCCCACAGCCCGCGCCCGTACAGGAACAGCTCGATCGCCTTCTCCTGTTCGAGCCACCACTCGAACAGCTCGTCGCTCGGCTCGCTCCAGCCGAGGTCACCGCCCGCCGCGGCGACGTAGCCGTCCAGGCTCAGGTTCATGCCGTAGATCAGTTTCCGCATGGCGTCATCCTTCCGTCAGCCGGTCCGGGGGATGGACCGGCGCGGCGCGCAGAAATCATCGGCACCCGCGTGGCGTACGACACCGCTGTGGCCGGCGGCCGCGTTCTTGTCGGTGTCGTGTGGACACTGCAAGGGTGAGCACGTCGACCCCCTTGTTGAGTCCGACCCGCATCTACGTCGAGCCCGCCGCCGCGCTGCTGCCGCGCGGCCGTGAGGTGCTGGACAGGTTCCCCGACGCGGAGCGGGTCGAGGTCGACAGCCACTGGCGCATCCCCGAGCTGCACGGCGACGAGGCCAACGCCCGCCGCTGGGTCCGGATCAAGCGCGAGGCGCTGGTGCTCGGGGTGAAGAAGTCCCTCAGCGCGCGGCCCAACGGGCGCTCGGCGCACTTCATCGCGCCGTCCACGGCCAACGGGTGCGCGATGGCCTGCGCCTATTGCTACGTGCCGAGGCGCAAGGGCTACTCGAACCCGATCACGGTGTTCGCGAACATCGACCAGATCACCGGCTACCTGAGCCGCCACGTCGCCCGGCAGGGGCCGATGGCCGAGCCGGGGCAGATCGACGACCGGGCGTGGGTGTACGACATCGGGGAGAACTCGGACTGCTCGGCGGACGCGCTGGTCAGCGACAACGTGCGGGACCTGGTGGAGCTGTTCCGCGGTCTGCCGAGCGCGAAGGCCTCCTTCGCGACCAAGTACGTCAACCGCGACCTGCTGGAGTGGGATCCGCGCGGGCGCACCCGCGTCCGGTTCTCGCTGATGCCCGAACGCACCGCGAAACTGCTCGACATCCGCACCACCCCGGTCGCGGAGCGCCTCGCCGCGCTCGACGACTTCCGCGAGGCGGGCTACGAGGTGCACGTGAACCTCAGCCCCGTGGTCGTGCACGACGGCTGGCTCGAGGACTGGCGGCAGCTGTTCGAGTCGCTCGGGGACGCCACGTCGGCGGCCACCCGCGAGCAGCTGGCCGCCGAGGTCATCATGCTCACCCACAACCAGCCGCTGCACGAGGTGAACCTGCGCTGGCACCCGCGCGCCGAGGACCTGCTGTGGCGTCCCGAACTGCAGGAGGTCAAGCGCAGCGAGGGCGGTGGGGTCAACGTCCGCTACCGGCGCGGGCTCAAGCGGGAGCTCCTCGACTCGTTCCTGGCGCTCGTGCAGGCGCACGCGCCGTACCTGCGCGTCCGGTACGCCTTCTGAAACGCGCACCGAGCTGTCACGCCGAGCCCGCGACGGGCGAATAAGCTGGCGATCATGGCCAAGAACCGGTGGACCGCCGACGACCTGCCCGATCTCACCGGTCGCACCGTCGTGGTGACCGGTGCCGCGAGCGGGGTGGGCCGGGGCACGGCCACCGCCTTCGCGGCGGCGGGGGCGCGCACGGTGCTCGCGGTGCGCGACGTCGCCGCCGGGGAACGGGCGGCGGCCGCCATGTCCGGCACGACCGAGGTCCGCGAACTGGACCTGGCGGACCTGGCGTCGGTCCGCTCGTTCGCCGAGGGCTGGCACGGCGAGCTCGACGTCCTCGTCAACAACGCCGGTGTCGCCATGACCCCGCACCGCCACACGGCGGACGGGTTCGAGCTGCAGTTCGGCACCAACCACCTCGGCCACTTCGCGCTGACCAACCTGCTGCTGCCGTCGATCACCGGCCGCGTGGTGACGGTGGCCTCCGGTGCGCACAAGGCGGGCGTGCTCGACCTCGACGACCTCGACTTCGCCCGCTCCGGCTACACCGCGGTGAAGGCCTACGGCCGGTCGAAGCTCTCGAACCTGCTGTTCACCCTGGAGCTGGAGCGGCGCCTTCGTGAGGCCGGGACGTCCGTGCGCGCGCTGTCCGCCCACCCCGGCTACACGGCGTCCAATTTGGGCACCAAAGGGCGCAACAAGCACCTGGTCAAGCTCGTGCACGTGGCCGGCCGCTACCTCGCGCAGACGGAGCTGCAAGGCGCGCTCCCCACGCTGTACGCGGCGACGCAGGACCTGCCGGGCGCCAGCTACGTCGGCCCGGACGGGCGGTTCGAGATGCACGGCCATCCCGCGCTGGTCGGCCGGTCGGCGGCGGCCAGCGACCCGGTGCTCGCGCGCCGGCTGTGGGAGACGTCGGAGCGCCTCACCGGGGTGAGCTTCCCGCTGACCGCGCAACCCTGAGCGCCGCGCCTGCCGCTGATCGGAAAGTCCTCAGTGGACTGTCAGGAGGTACCGGCCGTCTCCGCCGTGCGGCGACCGGCGAGCGCGGCGGCGGCACCCAGCGCCGCGGCGGTGGCGCAGAGGACGCCCGCGGCCCCGGTGGTGATGGCGAGGGCGCCGACCGCGCTGGGGAGCACAACCTGGCCGAGCCGGTTGCCGGTGAGGCGCAGCGACATGGCGCGGCCCCGCAGGCCCGGTGGCGTGGAGCTCGCCAGCCACGCCATGGTGAGCGGCTGGCCGACGCCGAGGCCCAGACCCAGGCAGACGACCAGGCACGCCAGGGCGGCGGGCGGTAGCGGCAACGCGAGAGCGGCCATGGACAGCGCCGACAGCACCGTCGTGACCACCATCAGCCGCCGGCGGTCCAGGAGCGTGACGAGCTTGCCGAGGAAGAAGCGCGACGTCATCGACGCGACGGCCCGCAGGGTCAGCAGCAACCCGATGAACCCCGCGCTGAGGTCGCGATCGGTGCCGAGCGCGGGCAGGTAGACGAGGGTGATGTCGACGGCGGCGAGCACGACGCAGCTGACCAGCAGCGCGCGGGGCAGGCCGGGGAGCCGGACCAGCGTCCGCATCCCGCCCGCCTCCTGCTCCCGCGATCCCGGCGGCCGGGCGGGCGTGCGGATGAACAGGGCGCTGAGCGTCAGCACCAGGCCGATGCCGATCGAACCGGCGAACAGCAGGCCGGTGTCGGGGACCGCCCGGCCACCGCCGGCCAGGATGATCAGGCCCGGTCCGGCGGCCTGCCCGAGCGAGGCGGCGAAGGTGTAGTGGCCGAACGCGGTGTCGAACCTGCCGTCCGGGGCGGAGTTGGCGACGGCGGCCTGCTGCCCGACGACGCAGAGCAGGTGTCCGGTGCCGAGGACGATGATCCCGGCGGCCAGCCCGGCCGTGGTCGACCCGGCGAGCAGCAGCACGACGGCGGACGCCGTCATCAGCACCCCTCCGGCGATCATCACGCGCCGTTCGCTGAACCGGTCGGTGGCTTGCCCCGAGGGGACGGCGAGCACCAGCGGAACGACCGCGAACAGCGCGGTCAGCGCCCCCAGCCAGCCGCTGGGGACGTCGAGCTCGATCGCGCGGTACGTGGCGGCCGGGCGCAGGACGAACGTGACGACCTGCGCCAGGACCGCGTTGACGAGCAGCAGGGCGAACAGCCTGCGCCCCGGCCCAGGCGCAGCCGTCTCCGGGGCGTGATCACCGTGCACGGCTCGACGGTAGGTCACGGATCGGTATTTCTCAAGAGAGAAGTACCACGTGGTGGGAGTCCCGCGTGGTGGACGCCGTGCTCAGGTGAGGAACTGGCCCCCGGTGACGCCGACGACCTCCCCGGTCACGTAGCTCGACTCCTGCGAGGCCAGGAACACGAACACCGGCGCCAGCTCCGCCGGTTGCCCGGCGCGTCCCATCGGTGTCTGAGCGCCGAACTCGTCGACCTTCTCCGCGGGCATCGTCGCCGGGATGAGCGGTGTCCACACCGGACCGGGCGCGACCGAGTTGACCCTGATCCCCTTCTCGACGAGGTCGGCGGACAGCGACTTGGTGAGGTTGACGATCGCGGCCTTGGTGGCGGCGTAGTCCAGCAGCTCGGGCGAGGGCGTGAACGCCTGGATCGACGAGGTGTTGATGATCGCGGAACCGGGTCGCATGAGCGGCACCGCCGCCTTGCACAGCCAGAACAGCGCGTACACGTTGGTCTTGAAGACCCGGTCGAACTGCTCGCTGCTGATGCCGAGCAGGCCGTCGTTCTGGGCCATCTGGAAGGCCGCGTTGTTCACCAGCACGTCGATGCGCCCGAACTCCTCCCCGGCGCGCCCGGCCAGTTCGCGGCAGGCGTCCTCGGTGCGCAGGTCACCCGGCACGAGCACGGCCTGGCGGCCCGCGTCGCGCACGAGTTCGGCGGTCCGCTCGGCGTCGGCCTGCTCCTCCGGCAGGTAGGAGAGCAGCACGTCCGCGCCTTCGCGGGCGAACGCCAGCGCGGTGGCGCGGCCGATGCCGGAGTCCCCGCCGGTGATCACCGCCTTGGTGTCGGGCAGGCGGCCGGCACCCCGGTAGGTGCTCTCGCCGTGGTCCGGCTCGGGGCCCATCCGGCTGCCGGTGCCGGGATGCGGCTGCTCCTGGCCCTCCTGGCGGCCGGGGCGCGGGTACTGCTCGCGCGGGTCCTGGCGGGTGTACTGGTCTGCGGACATGTGTGCGGTCACCTCGCGACGGGTCGACTCCGGAACCGCAGGTGTTCCCACGTGGACGACGCCCAACCGCGCGTCACACCGATGTGAGCACTCCGGTCTCGCGCACGGCGGCGAGGGAGAGCGTCTTGTAGCCGACGTCGTCGAACAGGACCATCAACCGGTCGGCCTCGTGGTGCACGACCGTGCCCCGGCCCCACTGGTCGTGCCGGACGGGGGAGTTCGGCGGGTACTCGGTGCTCACGGAGTCGTCGTCGGCCACGCCCTCGTCGCAGGTGTCGCAGTGGCCGCAGGGCTGGTCGAGCTCCTCGCCGAAGTAGCCGATCAGGAACCGCCGGCGGCAGTCCCGCGTGTCGGCGTAGCGGTGCATGACCTCGAGCCGCGAACGGTCCCGGTGCTCCTGCCTCTCCGCCTCCCCGGCCACCGCCGCGACGGCCTTCGCGGGCGGCGGAGCGCCCTCCTCGTACCGCACCCGGTCGTGACCGGTCCGCACGACCCCCGCGCCCTCCAGCAGGTTCACGACGGCGGTGACCTTGCGGCGCGACCGGTCCAGCCGCCGCGCCAGGTCGGTGATCGCGACGCCGGTCCGCCGCCTGCGCACGAAGGCCGCGACCTCGCGCACGCACTCGCGGTCCAGCGTCCTCCCGGTCAGGAACCGTTGCAGGCCCTGGTCTTCCGGCCGGTGGAAGAGCACCACGTCCGCGGGCTCGCCGTCGCGGCCCGCCCGGCCGATCTCCTGGTAGTAGGCGTCGAGGGAACCGGGCGTCGCGGCGTGCGCGACGAACCGCACGTCCGGTTTGTCGATGCCCATGCCGAACGCGGAGGTAGCCGCGACCACGCGCACGTCACCCCGCATGAACGCGTCCTGCACCCGCCTGCGGTCAGCGGCCTTCATGCCCGCGTGGAAGGCGGCCGCGGCCACGCCGCGGGAGATCAGGTCGTCCGCGTACCGCTCGGCGTCCTTGCGGGTCGGCACGTACAGCAGACCCGGCCCGGAGCGGTCCGTCACCCAGTCGGTCACCATGCGCCGGCGCTGGTCGTCGTCGGTGCCGAACCGCACGGCCAGGTGCAGGTTGGGCCGGTCGAACCCGGCGACGAGCACCGCCGGGTCGCGCAGACCGAGGTGCTCGACCACGTCCGCGCGGACCGGACCGCTGGCGGTGGCCGTGAGCGCGAGCACGGGCGGATGGCCCAGCCGCTCGACCACGTGCCGCAGCCGCAGGTAGTCGGGCCGGAAGTCGTGCCCCCACGCCGACACGCAGTGGGCCTCGTCCACGACGAACAACGAGGGTCTCGCCCGGTGCAGCCGCTCGAGCGTGCCGGCGTCCGCGAGTTGTTCCGGTGACAGGAAGAGGTACTTCGTGCCGCCTTCGTCGAACGCCTGCCAGGCCTGCTCGTTGACCTCCGCGGACTGACCCGAGTTGACCGCCGCCGCCGGTGGCGCACCGGCCCGCCGCAGCGAGGCGACCTGGTCCCGTTGCAGGGCGATCAGCGGCGACACGACCACGGCCGGACCGTCGAGCAGGATCGCCGGGACCTGGTAGACGGCCGACTTCCCGGCGCCGGTCGGCATGACGAGCAGCACGTCCCGGCCGTCCAGGAGGTGCCGCATGCCGAGCAGTTGCTCCCGGCGCAGCTCGGTCCAGCCGAAGACCTCGTCCGCCGTCGTGATGAGCTGCTCGTCCGCAGGCATGGTTCGCACCCGTGTCGCCTCCGCTGGATCTCGTTCCGGTGCGGAGGAGTTAGCCCGGCAGCGCGCGGGCAAACGCGGGCCGCGTCACACGTCGGTGTCGCGCACGTCCCGGCCGTCCTCGGCGAACGCCTTGAAGTCCTGCATGTGCCGGAGCGACTGCTTGCGGAAGGTGCCGGGCGCCACCAGCCCCACCACCCGCATGAGCACGCCGCTGAACCGGTACTCGTTCTCGCTCACCCAGAGCGTCGTCTCCGGGCCGATCTCGGTCAGGCGGTCGCGCGTGGAGCTCCACATGCCCTTGGCGGTGATCTCGCGTTCGAAGTGGACGACCACGTCCCGCGGGATCGCGCGCAGGTCCACCGGTTCCCGGCGCGTGATCGTCTCGGTGGCCTCGAACTCCTGCCGTCCCGTCCGCAGCACGACGCGCGACCGGGTGCCGAGCTCTCCGTGCACCCCGTTCAGCGGCTCGTGCACGACCAGTCCCCGCAACCACTTCGGCAGGTGCCGCGGGTCGGCGAGCAGCTGGACGACCCGCTCCCGCGGCAGGGCGATCTCCAACGAGACGGTGTACTTCATCGCCGAGCGCTCTAGTCCTCTGGTGACCGCGGACACGCTAGCCGCCTGCGCCACCGCCGCGCAGCCGGTTCGGCCGAACCTCCGAATCGAAAGCGACCGGCTTTCGCCGGGCCAATCAAGACGCCAATGCGCGACAAATAAAAATTATCGTCTGGACGCATTTCTGGGAAACGAGCACTCTGTCTGTCCGTAGCCAGGCGAGCCGCCTCGCCTTCCCGTCACGGAACAGTCGAGGAGAATTGATGGGTCGCACTGCCACCCTCACCCTGGCCGCGGTCACAGCCCTGGCGGCGGGGCTCGTCGTGAGCGCGCCGATCGCCAGGGCCGAGCCGGCTCAGCTCGCCGGCACCCTGCACGCGAGGCTCGGGCCCGCGAGCGCCGGGTCCTATGTGGACGACAGCGGGCAGCTCGTCGTCACCGTCACCGACGCGACCGCGGCGAAGGCCGTGACCGCGGCCGGTGCACGCGCGCGGGTCGTCGAGCACAGCGCCGCGACGCTCGACGCCACCACGGGAGTCCTGGAGCGCACGGCGAAGATCCCCGGCACGTCCTGGGGAGTCGACCCGGTCGCCAACCAGGTCGTGGTGTCCGCCGACACGACCGTCACCGGCGACGCGCTCGCGCGGTTGAGGAACGTGGTCGCGGGGCTCGGCGACACCGCGAGGCTGGAGCAGGTCGGCGGCTCGTTCCGGCCGACGATCACGGGCGGCGACGCCATCCTGGGCGGCGGCGTGCGGTGTTCGCTCGGCTTCAACGTGAAGACGCCCGGCACCAGCACCGCCTTCCTGCTCACCGCGGGCCACTGCGGCAACGCCACGTCCACCTGGAGCACCTCCGGTGGCCAGGTCATCGCGTCCCGCGTGGGAACGAGCTTCCCCGGCAACGACTACGCCCTGTTCCGCTACACGAGCGGCATCAACCGGCCAGGCTCGGTCAACCTCTACAACGGCAACCACCGCGACATCGCCCGCGCCGGCGACCCGGTCGTCGGCCAGACCGTCGGCCGCAGCGGCAGCACGACGGGTTTCCACCGCGGCAAGGTCACCGGCCTGAACGTCACCGTGAACTACGTCGACGGCACGACGGTGACCGGCATGATCGGCACGACGGTCTGCGTGCAGGGCGGCGACAGCGGAGGACCCCTGTTCGCCGACGACACCGCGCTCGGCCTGACCTCCGGCGGCAGCGGCGACTGCACGAGCGGTGGGCGGTCGTTCTACCAGCCGGTCACCGAGGCCCTCCGGGCCTACGGCGTGGCCATCTACTGAGCACCACCGGACCGGGCCGCCACGGCGGCCCGGTCCGTCCACCGAGGAGTTCCCCAGCGCTGAGGAGCATTCCCATGTCGTTCAACCGTCGCCGGCTGCTGCTCGGCAGCGCCGCACTGCTGGCGGGCACCGCGAGCACGGCCGCCCCCGCCGCCGCGGCCCCCGCGGGCTTCCCGGACTACCGGTACCAGAGGCTCGCGCTCGTCAAGAGCAAACTCCGCTACAACCCCACCAACGAACTGATCTTCCCGACCATCCGGGGCACGAAGGACCGCATTCCCGGCGCGCGTGCCGCCTATTACCTCTATTACGCGCCGCACGACGCACCGGGCGGCATCTGCCTGGCCTATGCGAACACCCTCGACGAGGAATTCACCGAATACCCCGGAAATCCCATCATCACCAGGAACTGGCCCGGCGAGTACAGCGTGTCGCACGTGTCGTCGCCGCACGCGATGTGGAACGACGACGTCAAGCGCATGTACCTCTACTTCCACGGCGAGAACACCGTGACCCGCCTGGCCAGCTCCGCCGACGGCATCAACTTCACCTACGAGAAGGAGGTCCTGTCCACGCGGCTGCAGCCCGAAGGGACCACGGAGACCTCCTACGCCAGGGTGTTCCGGCACGACCTGACGGCTCGCGGCGCCCGGTACGTCATGGTGTTCATGATCAACAACCGCTCGAACCACCGCGACATCGGCTGGGGCTGGTCACCGAACGCCCGCGACTGGACGTTCTCCCAGACCCCGCTGATCCGCCACCAGGACGTCGGCGCGGTCAACGTCGGCGGCCCGCACCTGCTCTTCCGCAACAACAGCGTCTACGTCGTCTACAACACCGACATCGGCAGCGGCGGCAACATCCTCATCACCGAGGTGGGCCGCGACTTCTCCCTGCGCAGGCACCTGGGCGTCTTCCACGACTCGGTGTCCGGCTCGCCCGACAACGGCCGGGCGGCCGCGCCGTCGTTCGGCACCTACCAGGGCCGCGAGTACATGATCTACGAGGCGGGGGACCGGCTGGCGGGCAACATCGCCATCGCACGGGCCGTCTGACGGCGGTGGTTCCGCGAAGACCTTCGGCCGGTGCGGGCCGCAGGTCCCGGTGACGCGGGGGAGCCGGTACCGGTGACGCGGTCAGGCCGCCGAACGGACCAGTTGCCGGTCCGCCCGCAGCTGCCTGGCCATGTTCCACCCGAGCACACCGACGACCCGGCCGTCCGCGAGGTAGTGCGCCACGAACTTCCGTTCGGCGACACCGCCGTGCGCCACCACCATCTCCGCCTCGGCCGGGAAGACGCCGTACGCCTGGATCCTGGCGTCGAACTGGTCGGTCCAGAAGTACGGCGCCGGGGCGAACGGGACCTGCGCGCCGAGCAGGTTCCGGGCCGCCGCCATGCCCTGCTCGGTGGCGTTCATCCGGTGCTCGACCCGCATCAGGCCACCGAAGTGCGGGTTGAACCACCGGGCCACGTCGCCTGCCGCGTACACGCCGTCGGCGGCCCGGCAGGTGGCGTCGCAGACCACGCCGTCGTCCACCGGCAGCCCGGAGCCGTCGAGCCAGCCGGTGGCGGGCCGCGCGCCGATCGCCACCAGCACGACGTCCGCCGGCAGCACCGTGCCGTCGGAGAGTCCGACGCCCGTCACCGCGCCTTCGCCGTGCAGCGCGGTCACGCCGGTCCCGAGGCGCAGCCGCACGCCCTCCTCCTCGTGGAGTCCGGCGATCGCCGTGCCGACCTCGTCGCCGAACGGGCGGACGAGCGGCAGCGGCAGCGGGTCGACCAGCGTCACGTCCAGCCCGAGCCGCCGGGCGGACGCCGCCGCCTCCGAGCCGAGGAAGCCGGCGCCGACGACCACCACCGACGCGGACCGCAGCAGGTCGCCGCGCAACGCCACCGCGTCGTCGACGGTCCGCAGCACGTGCACGCCCTTGAGGTCGTGGCCGAACGGCAACGTCCGCGCGGTCGTCCCGGTGGCGATCACCAGGCCGTCGTAGCCGATCTCCTCGCCGGTGGACAGGGCGATCGTGCGACGGGCGAGGTCCAGCCCGGTCGCGGCGCTCCCGAGCCGGAGCTCGATCCCGTGCCCGGCGTACGCGGAATCGGGCCGCAGCACCGTCTTCTCCGGCTCCCACGTGCCCGCCAGGACCTGTTTGGACAGTGGCGGCCGGTCGTAGGGGAGCACCTTCTCGTCGCCGACCAGGACGAGCCCGCCGGTGTAGCCCTCGCGGCGCAGCGTCTCGGCGGTGGTCACGCCGGCGGCCGAAGCGCCGACGACGACCACCCGTTCGAGGCTTCCCACTACCTGTCCACCGCGATCGCCAGCGCCGGGCACAGCAGGGCGGCGTGCTCGGCCGCCGCCTCCAGCGCGGGCGGCGGGGTCTCCAGCAACAGGACCACCATGCCGTCCTCGTCGCGCTGATCGAACACGTCCGGTGCGGCGAGCACGCACTGGCCCGCGCCCACGCAGGCGTCGACGTCGATCCGGACCTTCATCGCGCGTCCTCCCCGGCGCGGTCCCAGGTGACCGGCAGCGCCTTCACGCCGTAGACCAGCGCGTCGTCCTTGAACTCGACCTCCTCGAACGGCACGGCGAGCCGCAGCGTCGGGATGCGCTGGTGCAGCCGGGCGAACACCTCCTGCAGCTCGACCCTCGCGAGCTGCTGGCCGAGGCACTGGTGGATGCCGTAGCCGAACGCGAGGTGCGCGGTCGCCTCGCGCCGGAGGTCGATGCGGTCGGGGTCGGGGAACACCGACTCGTCCCGGTTGCCGGCGGACAGCACGGCGACGAGCCACTCGCCGGCCTTCACCGTCTCGTCCCCGACCGTCACGTCCCCGGTGGCCTGGCGCAGCACGCCGAACTGCACGATCGACAGGTACCGCAGCATCTCGTCGACGGCCGTGCCCGCGAGACCGGGGTCCGCCCGCAGCGCTTCCAGCTGGTCGGGCTGGCGCAACAGGGCCAGCGTGCTGAGACCGATCATGTTGGCCGTGGTCTCGTGCCCGGCGATCAGCAGCGTGATGCCCAGCGTCACGAGCTCCTCGACGGACAGCTCCTGGCCGCTCTCGCGCGCCCGGACGATCAGCCTGCCCAGCAGGTCGTCGCCCGGCGCCGCGAGCTTGCCGAGCACGAGCTGCGTCATGAACCCGACGACCTCGAGGTTGGCCTGCTCCAGCGCGGCCGGGTCGCTGTTGGTGGCGATGAGCACCGCGGTCTGCCGCTGGAACCGGTCGCGGTCGGCGTAGTCGACGCCGAGCAGCTCGCAGATCACCAGCGACGGGATCGGCAGCGCGAACTCCGAGACCAGGTCGACGGGTCCCGTCTGCGCCAGCAGCGCGTCGACGTGGTCGTCGACCAGTCGCTGGATGTAGGGCCGCATGGCCTGGATCCGCTTGACGGTGAACTCCGGCGTCAGCAGGCGGCGCAGCCGTGCGTGGTCCGGGCCGTCCATGTGCAGCAGGCTGCCGGGCGACACCGGCCGGTCGAGCTGTCCGCCCGCCACCACGTGCGTGGACGGGGCCGCGTGCGAGCTGAGCTGCGGATTGCTCAGCATCGCGCGCACGTCGTCGTACCGGCTGACGACGCGGGCCTCGACACCGACCGGGCAGGACAGCGAAGCCGTGCCCTCCTGGGCGCGGAGCTCGGTGTACTCGGCGGGCGGGTCGAACGGGCAGCGGGGGTCGCGCGCGGTCGGGAACCCGGCCAGGTCCGGCCGTGCGCCGACGGTGGTCTCACTCATTCGTCCGTGCCACCTTCTCCAAGAATTATGGCAGTCACTGTCACATGGCCAAGGCTGCCAGACGGCAATGCATGCCGCAACTGTGTGTCACTTGACAGTCACTGCCAAGTGGCAGTGCTACGGTTCGCGGCAAATCGGGTCAGGAGGTGCGCTGTGGGCTTGCGCGAGACGAAGATGGAACGCACTCGGCGGTTCATCGCCGACACGGCGTTCGACCTGTTCGTCGCGCACGGCTACGACGGCACCACGATCGAGCAGATCGCCGCGGCGGCCGAGGTCGGCACCCGCACGCTGTACCGCTACTACGCCAGCAAAGAGGCGCTGGTCGTCAGCTTCGTGGAGAACGGGCTGAACGCGGCGATGGAGGCGTTCGAGGCCCAGTCCGACGAGACGCCGCTGTCCGAGGCGCTGTACGCGGTCATCGACAGCGTGGAACAGACGATCACGGCGAACCAGGCCCGCCTGCTCGCCCTCTACGAGATCTTCGACCGGACGACGGGCCTGCGGGCGGGCCTCGCCGACCTGGACTGGTCCTGGCGCCAGAAGTTGGCCCAGCAGATCCTCCGCAGGCCGGAAGCCGAGGGGAACGCACTGTTCGCCGCCCTCGTCGCCGCGAACACCATGAACGTCATCGAGGTCGTCGTGCACACGTGGGCCGCGAGCGGTGGCGGCGTCAAGATCGCGGACATCACCCGCGAGTCGCTGGAGTTGTTGCGCACCAAGCCGATTCCGGTTCCCGCGCCCGCCGGGTGACCGCGGGTGGTGGCTGCCGACGGGTAGCTGCGTCGCCTTCGTGACTTCAGTGTTGACCGAAGTCACGCCTCTGGACACGTGAGCCCTGCGCCCCCTGCTCTTCGAATTCGAAGCAGTAGACTGCCGTCATGCCCGACTCACCGCCGTCGCTCGACCCCGTCCAGCTCGGCGCCTACTTCGCCCTCGTCGAGGTGACGAGCCTGCTGCGGCACGCGGTCGAACAGCAGCTGAAGGACGCGGGCGACCTGAGCTACGTCCAGTTCCAGCTGCTGGCGCGGCTCGGCGACTCACCGACGGGCAGCCACCGCATGACCGACCTGGCCGACGGCGTGGTCTACAGCCGCAGCGGCCTGACCTACCAGGTGGGCTTGCTGGAGAAGGCCGACCTCGTCGAACGCACGCCGTCCGCGGAGGACGAGCGCAGCGTCACGGTCACCATCACCGACGCCGGCCGCGAGCTGCTGGCGAAGGTGCTGCCCGGCCACGTCGAGGTGGTCAGCGGGCTGCTGTTCGAACCGCTCTCCCGCGAGGACGTCCACACCCTCGCCGGACTGCTGGCACCGGTGCGCGACCACATGCGCTCGACACCGCCGCGGTCGGCGACACCTCGCCGTCGCAAGGGCTGACCGCACAGGGCGTTTCAGGTGACGGTCGCCGTGCGCCGCCGGTGCCGGGTGAGTGCCGCGTCGAAGTCGAACACGGCGTTCTCGACGGCGTGGTGGTCCTCCTCGGAACGCAGCACGGTGATGAGCGGGGTGGAGACCTCGACCGGGACGCGCAGCTCGGCGCAGACGTCGGACGCCTTCGTGGCCGGCAGTGTCCTGAAGTCGCTCTCCGGGAAGACGAGCTAGGCGTGCAGCCGTGCGCCGAACTACAGCAGGCGGGCGGCGGCGAGCCCGTACCGGTGCGCGAGTCGTTCGGTGTTCGGCTCGGCGGCCAGGTCGAGCCGGCGCTCCAGCACGGTGGCCCGGAGCCGGAGATCCGCGTCGAACAGCGGAAAACCCACCTCGGCCTCGGCGTCCCGGTCGCCGAACCCCGACGCCGAGGTGACCACCACGCGCCGGCACAGCCGCAGGTGGTGCTGGGACGGGATCGTCGTCCGGTTGACCGCTGGGCATGCCGTCAGCGTCCGGACGGGGAAGTCCTTGTGTCACCGATGCGGTCGGAAACACCCCTTCGGATCGGATGCCGGTTCGATATCCTGCGGACCGCCTGACGGAAGGATACGGGTGGACGACTCGTCGAAGGTCGGTGGCCGTGCTCGTGAGGTGCTGGCCGCCGCGAAGGCGTTCCGCGCCGAGGCGGCGGGGGTGCGCGCGGAACCGGACCGGCTGCTCGCGCTCGCGGCCGAGCGGTACCAGGCGGTGCGGGACGCGCTGGTGGCCGAGCAGCTCAGGGCCATGCCGGTCGAGAAGCTCCGCGACACCAGGGCGAACCTCCGGCTGAGCACGCTCAAGGAGGCCGGGTACCGGACCGTCGCCGACGTCGCCGCGGCGCGCTCGGACCAGCTCGACCGCGTGCCCGGCATCGGCAGGCGGTCCGCCGAGCAGATCGTGCGGGTCGCCCGCGCCGTGCTCGACGGCATCGCGCGCGACACGACCGTCCGGCTGAACCCCGACCGCGCCGACCGCGCCCAGACCGAGCTGCTGCAGCTGATGTCCAAGCTGCGCAGGGCGAACCAGCTCGTCGGCCCGCTGCACGAGGCGCTCGGGGACGTGCTGGGCAGGGTCGACGCGGACGTGCGCGCCGCGTCCCGTGCCGCGAGCCGCGTGCGGATGTTCTTCTCGCTGCGCAAGACCCGGCAGGCCGCCCTCGACTCGCTCGGCCGGCTCGAAAAGCTGCTCGCCGGCCGTGACGTGGCGGCGTTGCGCGCCGTGGGCACGCAGCTGCGCGTGCCGGACCTGGACCACCGCGCGCTCTGGCGCGACTACGAGCTCGACGCGGCCGCCTACAACACGCTCCTCGCCGACCTCGCGGGTGCGGACGCGGTGCCGGATCGCAGTGCCGCCAAGGGTTTTGTTCCGGCCGAGATCGAGCACGAGGTCGACGCGACCCCGCTGGACACCAGCCTGCTGAAGGTGTCGCTGCGCGGCTACCAGGTGTTCGGGGCCAAGTTCGCGCTGGCCCGCAAGCGCGTCATCATCGGCGACGAGATGGGGCTGGGCAAGACGATCGAGGCCGTCGCGGTGATGGCGAGCCTCGCCGCCGGTGGCCGCAAGGGTTTCCTGGTGGTCTGCCCGGCGAGCGTCGTCGTCAACTGGGTCAACGAGATCGCGCGGCACAGCGACCTCGTGCCGCACCGCCTGCACGGCACGGGCCGCGATGGCGCGGTGGAGAAGTGGCTGGCGCAGGGCGGTGTCGGCGTGACGACCTTCGGCACCCTGCCGAAACTGGTGCTGCCGAAGCGCTTCCGCCCGACGCTGGTCGTCGTCGACGAGGCGCACTACGTGAAGAACCCGGACACGCAGCGCTCGCAGGCGGTCAACGCGGTAGTGCAGCGCGCGGAACGGGCCGTGCTCCTCACCGGCACGCCGATGGAGAACCGCGTCGAGGAGTTCCGCAACCTCGTCGCCTACCTCCAGCCGGGCGTCGCGGCCCGCACGGGCGCCACCGACGCCGTGGTGGGAGCGAAGGCGTTCCGCCGCGTCGTGGCGCCGGTCTACCTGCGCCGCAACCAGGAGGACGTGCTCGGAGAGCTGCCGGAGCTGCTCGAGGTGGAGGACTGGGTCGAGTTCGGCAAGCAGGACCGCGCCGCCTACCTCGACGCCGTGCGCGAGGGCAACCTGATGGCGATGCGCCGCGCCGCCTACACCCCGCGCACACCCCGCGGCTCGGCGAAGCTGGAGCGGCTGCTGGAGATCGTCGAGGAGTCGAGGGACAACGGCTGGAAGGTCGTGGTGTTCTCGTACTTCCACGACGTGCTGGACGCCGTCGCCGACCACGTCGATGCCTTCGGCCCCCTGACCGGCGCCACCTCGGCGCAGGGCCGTCAGGAACTGGTGGACGCCTTCACCGCCTGCGAGGACCACGCCGTCCTGCTCGCGCAGATCGAGGCGGGCGGCGTGGGCCTCAACATCCAGGCCGCGTCCGTGGTGATCATCACCGAGCCGCAGTGGAAGCCGAGCACGGAGGACCAGGCGATCGCCCGGTGCCACCGCATGGGCCAGGTGCGCAAGGTGCACGTGCACCGGTTGCTGGTCAAGGACAGCGTGGACGCGCGCGTCCAGGAGATCCGCGACCACAAGACTCTGCTGTTCGACCACTACGCCCGCGAGAGCGACACCAAGCACTCGCACGCGAGCGCGCTGGACTCCGCCGTGTCGGTGGAACAGCGGGTGGTGCAGGCCGAACAGCAGCGCCTGGGTATCTAGCACCCGCTGTTCAGGTGACCGGCGATCGTGGCTCCGATCTCTGCCAAGGGAACGGGGTGGGTCATGTCGCCGTGAGTGGTCGGGACGGGGTGCAGGTGGAGGGTCCCGGTGATGTGCGGGGCCCACGCGTCGGGGTGCGGCGAGGACTCGGTGCGGCCCTCGGTGGCCAGGAAGAACAGGGCATCGCCGCGGTAGGGGGTCGTGGGGGTGTGGGTGTCGGACAGGTGCCGGTTGTGGGCGAAGACGGCCGGGAGGGCGGCCACGGCTCGGGCGCCGAGGACCGGGACCAGGTCGTCCAGGGACGTGCGGCCCAGGGAGGCCAGGAGGTCCGCGGTCGGGTCCGAGGCGTCTGCCGTGCCCGTGGAGCTGCCGGGGTAGCCGTCGAGGAGCGCCAGGAACGCGACCTCCGCGTTCTCGGCCTGCAGCCGGGTCGCGATCGCATGCGCCACCTGGGCCCCGAACGACCAGCCCAGCAGGTGGTAGGGCCCCTCGGGCTGGACGGCGCGGATCTCGGCCACGTAGTCCTTGACCATCTCGTCCAGCGTGCCGGCCCACGGCTCGGTGAGGGCCCGGGACTGCAGCGCGTGGACGGGGCGGTCGTCGAGGTGGCGGAGCAGTCCTGAGTAGACCCAGCCGATGCCCGCGGCCGGGTGGACGCAGAACAGCGGCGCCTTCGAACCGGTGGAGCGCAACGGGAGCAGGACGTTGAGCGGGTCTGTCTCCGCCTCGTCGAGGCGGGTGGCCATCCCCGCGGGGGTGGGGGCGTCGAAGACGGACCGGATGGTCGCGCGCACCCCGAGGGCCCGGCGCACGCGGTCGACCAGGCGGGTGGCGAGCAGGGAGTGGCCGCCCAGGTCGAAGAAGTCGTCGTCGACGCCGACGGAGTCGAGGCCGAGGACGTCGGCGAACAGGGCGCAGAGGACGCGTTCGCGGTGGTCGCGCGGCGCGCGGCTCGGGGTGCGGGTGAAGTCGGGGGCGGGCAGGGCCCTGCGGTCGAGCTTGCCGGACGGGCTCAGCGGCAGTTCGGCCACCGGGACGACGGCCGCGGGGACCATGGCCTCGGCCAGGGATCGCGCCGCGAAATCGCGCACCGCGGCCGGGTCGAAGCCGGCGAACTCCGTTCCCGGAGCCGCGCCGGAACCGGCCGACCCCACGGGCACGACGTAGACGACCAGCTTCTTGTCCCCGGGCCGGTCCTCCCGGACCACCGCGGCGGCCTGCACCACCGACGGGTGCACGGAGACCGCCGCCGCCACCTCGCCCAGCTCGATCCGCACCCCGCGGATCTTGACCTGGTCGTCCGTGCGCCCCAGATATTCCAGCACTCCACCGGCGTGCCAGCGGACCAGGTCACCGGTGCGGTACATCCGCTCCCCTGGCCGGTGGGGGTTGGGAACGAAGCGCTGACCGGTCGTCGAGGGCCGGTTGAGGTAACCGGTGGCCAGCTGCGTGCCGGAGAGGTAGAGCTCCCCGGTCGCGCCGGCGGGCACCGGGGACAGCGCGGGGTCGAGGACGTAGACCTGGGTGTTCCACACCGGACGTCCGATGGGGACGGACGGCGTCGGGTCGTGCCGGAACCGTTGCCACGTCACGTCCACGGACGCCTCGGTGGGGCCGTAGAGGTTGTCGAGGTGGGCGGCGAACCCCGCGGCGAAGCGTTCGGCCAACGGCGTGGGGAGGGCCTCGCCGCTGCAGACGACCTGGCGCAGCCCGGGGCAGCGGCCGGGCGCGACGGAGGCGGTGAAGACCTCCAGCATCGACGGCACGAAGTGGGCGACGGTGACGCCCGCGTCCTCGATCAGGTCCGCGAGGTACGCGGGGTCCTTGTGCCCCTCGGGTTTCGCGACGACCAGGACGGCGCCCGTGATCAGCGGCCAGAAGAACTCCCACACCGACACGTCGAAGCTCGACGGGGTCTTCTGCAGGACGCGGTCCGCCGGGGTGAGGCGGTAGCGGTCCTGCATCCACAGCAGGCGGTTCACGATGCCGGAGTGCGGGACGACCACGCCCTTCGGCTTGCCGGTGGAGCCCGAGGTGTAGATGACGTACGCCGCGTCGTCCGGGGTCGCCGACGGCAGCGGGACGTCCTCGGTCGCCGCGGGGAGAGCGGCGAGCGACTCCGGGGTCAGCACGAGCACCGGGTCGGCGTCGGAGACCATGTGCGCCACCCGGTCGGCCGGGTAGCCGGGGTCGACGGGCAGGTAGGCCGCGCCCGTCTTGTGCACGGCGTACAGCGCGACGATCAGCTCCAGCGAGCGCGGCAGCGCCACGCCGACCGTGCGGCCCGGAGCGGCGCCCTCGCGGTGCAGGGCGCGGGCCAGCGCGGTGGCGCGGTCGTCCAGTTCGGCGTAGGTCAGGCCGGTGCCGTCGAACTCGACCGCGGGCGCGTGCGGGGTGCGGGCGACCTGGGCGGCGAAGAGCGCGGGCAACGTCGTGGCGGGCACGTCGGCGTCGGTGTCGTTCCAGCCCTGCAGGATCCGCACGCGCTCGGCCGGAGCGAGCACCTCGATCTCGCGGATGCGCCGGCCGGGTTCGGCGGCGACGGCGGCCAGCACGCGGACGAACCGGTCGGCCAGGCCCCGCGCGGTCTCGGCGTCGAACAGGTCGGCGGAGTAGGCGAGAGAACCGTCCAGCCCGCCGTCGGGAGACTCGGCGAAGCCCAGACCCAGGTCGAACTTGACGCTCTCCGCGCCGATCTCGTGCTCGGTGACGGCGAGACCCGGCAGCGACAGGTCGGCCTGGTCGTTGTTCTGCAGCACCAGCGACACCTGGAACAACGGGTGCCTCGCGAGCGACCTCGCCGGGTTCAGCTCCTGCACGAGCCGCTCGAACGGCACGTCCTGGTGCTCGAACGCGCGCAGGTCGGTCTCCCGGACCCTGGCGAGCACGTCGGTGAACGCGGGGTCGCCCGCCGTGTCGACGCGCAGCACGAGCGTGTTCACGAAGAACCCGACGACGTCGTCGAGGGCGCGGTCCGCGCGACCGGCGACAGGGGTGCCGATCGGGATGTCCGTGCCCGCGCCGACGCGGGTGAGGAGCGTCGCGAGCGCGGCCTGCAGGACCATGAACAGCGTCACGCGGTGCTCGCGGGCCAGTTCCAGCAGCCGGGCGTGCAGGGCGGCGCCGATCTCGACGGGCACCGTGCCGCCCCGGTGGGTCGCGACGGCGGGACGGGCGCGGTCGGCGGGCAGCGCCAGCTCGTCGGGCAGCCCCGCGAGCGCACCGCGCCAGTGCTCGACCTGGCCCGCCAGCAGCGAGTCGAGCAGGTCGCGCTGCCACAACGTGTAGTCCGCGTACTGCACCGGCAAGGGTGCCCAGCCGGGCTCGGCGCCCTCCAGCCGCGCGGTGTAGGCGGTGCGCAGGTCGCGGACCAGCGGCCCGAGGGACGCGCCGTCGACGGCGATGTGGTGCAGCAGCAACAGGAGCACGTGCTCATCGGGTCCGATGGCGAACAGCGTCGTGCGCACGGGCGCCTCGGTGGCGAGGTCGAACTCCTGCCGGGCGGCGTCGGCGAGCGCGCTGTCGAGGTCGGCGTCCTCGACGACGTGCAGCGCGGGCCGCCAGTCGTCGAGCACGACCTGGCACGGCGTGCCGTCGACCTCGGGGAAGACGGTGCGCAGCGCCTCGTGCCGGCCGACCACGTCGTGCAGGGCGGCTTCGAGCGCGGCGCGGTCGAGCGCGCCGGTCAGCCGCAGCGCGTACGGGACGGCGTAGCCCGCGCCCTGGTTCTCGAGGCGGTTGAGGAACCACAGCCGCGACTGGGCGGGCGACAGCGGCAGCACCCGCGGCCGGGGCCCCGCGGTGAGGGCCGGGCGCACGGGCCTGCCCGCGGCGCGGTCGACGGCGGCCGCGACGCCCTCGACGGTCGGGTCGGCGAACAGGACGGCGAGCGCGAGCTCCGCGTCGAACGTGGTGCGGACGCGGGCGATCAGCTTGGCCGCCAGCAGCGAGTGACCGCCGAGGTCGAAGAAGCCGTCGCGGACGCCGACCTCCTCGACGCCGAGCACGTCGGCGAACATCCCGCAGAGGATCTCCTCACGGGCCGTGCGCGGCCGGGCCTGGTCGGGGGCGGCCTCGGCCGACGGGGCGGGCAGGGCGCGGCGGTCGAGCTTGCCGTTGGGGGTCAGGGGAAGGGCGTCGAGCACGATGAACGCGCTGGGCACGAGGTAGTCGGGGAGTGCGGCGGCGGCGTGCGCACGGATCGCGGCGGTGTCGAGCACGCGGACCGCAGCGGCGTCGGACGTGGCCGCCTGGCCGGCGTCGAGCGTGTCGGCCCCGGCGTCCTTCCCGCGGCCTCCGGCCGCGTCGACCACCGCCGGCACCAGGTACGCCACCAGCCGCTTGTCCCCGGGCCGGTCCTCCCGCACCACCACCGCGGCCTGGGCGACCCCGGGGTGCCGGGTCAGCACCGCGCCGACCTCACCCGGCTCCACCCGGAACCCGCGGATCTTGACCTGGTCGTCGGTGCGGCCGACGTACTCCAGCACGCCGTCGGCACTCCAGCGGCCGAGGTCGCCGGTGCGGTACATGCGCTCACCGGGCCCGTCGAACGGGCTGGTGACGAACCGTCCCGCGGTGAGGCCGGACTGGCCGAGGTAGCCCTCGGCGAGCCCGAGGCCGGACAGGTACACCTCGCCGACCACACCGGGCGGCACGGGCTGGAGGGCGGCGTCGAGCACGTGCGTGCGCTTGTTGGCGAGGGAGCGGCCGATCGGCACCGACCGGCCGAGCGCGTCGGACGGCGTCAGCTCGTGGCTGGTGCCGATGATCATGTTCTCGACCGGGCCGTAGCCGTTGACCAGGCGGACGTGCGGGTGGCGGCGCAGCAGTGCGCCGACGTGGCGGGTGGAGGCGGCCTCACCGCCGGTCATCACCTGGCGCATCCCGGCGAAGACGTCCGGGTGCTCGTCGACGAGGTAGTTGAACAGGCTGGCCGACAGGTAGGCGGTGGTCACGGCGTGCCGGGGGATGAGCCGGGCGACGACCGCGGGTTCGGGACGCGAGCCGGGGTGCAGCACGCAGGCGGCCCCCGTCAGCAGCGGCCCGAACAGCTCCAGCACGAACGCGTCCCACGACGCCGGCGAGCACTGCAGCCACACCTCCTCCGCGCCGAAGTCCAGGAACGACTGCGACAGCAGGCTCGCCACGATCGAGCGGTGCGAGCTCAGGATCCCTTTGGGACGCCCGGTGGAGCCCGAGGTGAACATGACGCACGCCGCGTCGGTGGGCGCGCCCGGAACCTCGACGGGTTCGGCGGACAGCGCGGTGGCCGCCGCCATCCGTTCCGGGGTGAGGACCTCACCGACCCCGGCGCCGGTGCTGATCTCGCGGATGCGCTCGGCCGGCAGCGCGGGGTCGAGCACGGTGTAGGCCGCGCCCGCCTTGAACACGCCGAGCACGGCGGCCACGAGGTCGACGCCGCGTTCCAGTGCGACGCCGACGACGTCCCCGCGCCGCACTCCGGAGTCGCGCAGGTGGCGGGCGACGCGGTGGGACCGCTCGTCCAGCTCGCGGTAGTCGACGCGAGCGTCGTCGGTGATCAGCGCGACGGCGTCGGGGTGGGCGGTGGCGCGGGCGGAGAACAGGGCGTGCACGGTCTCGTCCGGGAAGGGCGCGCCGGTGTCGTTCCACTCGCGCAGCACCAGCGCGCCGTCGGCGGCGTCGAGCACGGGCAGGCGGTCGACGGCCTGGCCGGGATCGGCGGCGACGGCGTCGAGGACCAGGGTGACGGCGGTGAGCAGGCGGCGCGCGCTGGCCGGGTCGAACAGGTCGGTGGCGAACTCCAGCGTGCAGTCCAGCCCCGCGCCGCGCGGCTTCTCGTCGACGGTCAGGGTCAGGTCGAACTTGGCGTTGCCCTGCGCGCCGTCGTCGAGGCGGACGTCGAGCCCTGTCCACTTCGGACCGGCGGAGTCCCCGCCGCCGGTCAGCGACAGCGCCACCTGGAACAGCGGGTGGCGGGCGAGCACGCGCGGCGGGTTGAGCTCCTGGACGAGCCGGTCGAACGGCACGTCGGCGGCGGCGTAGGCGGCGAGGTCGGCGTCGCGGACGCGGGCGAGCAGGTCGGTGAACGCGAGTCCGCCGCCGGTGTCGACCCGCAGCACCAGGGAGTTGACGAAGAACCCGACCAGGTCGTCGAGGACCTCGTCGGCGCGGCCCGCGACGGGCGTGCCGACGACGACGTCGGTGCCCGCGCCCATGCGGGTCAGCGCGGCGGCGAGTGCGGCGTGCACGACCATGAACAGCGTCGCCTGGTTGGCCCGCGCCAGAGCGGTGAGGGCGGTGTGGGTGCCGGCGTCGACGCGGGCGGTGACGGCGTCCTTGGCGTGGGTCGGGTCGGCCGGTCGGGAGCGGTCGTAGGGCAGGGCGAGCTCTTCGGGCAGGCCGTCGAGCGCGGTCTTCCAGTGGTCGACCCGTCCGTCGAGGTCCAGTTCCCGTTGCCAGAGCGTGTAGTCGGCGTACTGCACCGGCAGCGGCGCCCAGCCGGGCTCGCGACCCACCAGCCTGGCCTCGTAGGCGGTGCCCAGGTCGCGCAGCAGCGGGCCGCTCGACACGCCGTCGCTCGCGATGTGGTGCAGGGCGAGGACGAGCACGGACTCGGTGCCGCTCGTGGAGAGCAGCGTCGCGCGCAACGGGAGGTCGGCGGCGAGGTCGAACGGCGCGCGGGCGGCTTCGTCCACGAGCCGGTCGAGGTCGGAGGCGGCACAACGGCGCGTGGTGAGCACGTCACCGAACTCGGCCAGGACGTGCTGGCGGGGCTGCCCGTCGACGGCGGGGAACACCGTGCGCAGGCTCTCGTGCCGCGTGACCACGTCGCGCAAGGCGGTGGTGAGTGCGGGTACGTCTACGCTTCCGCTCAACCGCAGGGTCAACGGGATCGTGTAGGCGCGGTCCTGGCCGCGCACGCCCGAGAGGAACCACAGTCCCTGCTGGGCGGGCGAGAGTGGGACGACCTCGGGGCGCGGCTGGGCCACCAGCGGCGGGTGCGCCGCGCCGGAGGCCTGGTCGAGGGCTGCGGCCAGCCCGGCGACGGTCGGCGCGCGGAAGAAGGTGCGCAGGCCCGGCTTGACGCCCAGCACCGCACCGATGCGGCTGATCAGCCGGGTCGCCAGCAGCGAGTGCCCGCCCAGCGCGAAGAACCCGTCGTGGACGCCGACCGACTCCAGGCCGAGCACGTCGGCGAACAGTCCACAAAGGATGCGTTCGCGTTCGTCACGCGGCTCCCGGCGGACCGGAACCTCCTCGACCCGCACCGGCTCCTCCGCACGCACCGGGGCCGGGGTGGCGGGCAGACCGAGCCGGGACAGCGGAACGTCCGGAGTGGACAGTGCGACCTCGAGCAGCCGGACGAGGGACTCGCCCAGGTGCGCCACGAAGGCGCGGTCGAGCCGGTCGGCGGCGTACTCGAGCTGGCAGTCCATGCCGCCGTCGGCACGCCGGCCGAACACCACGCTCAGGTCGAGCTTGGCCGCGGCGAGGTCGAGCGGCTCCACGGTGACGTCGAGACCGCCCAGCCGCGGCGGCGCCGCGTCCTCCTGCAGCACCAGCATGACCTGGTAGACCGGGTGGGCGCTCGAACCGCGATCCACGCCGAGCCGTTCGACGACCCGCTCGAACGGCACGTCCTGGTGCGCGTACGCGTCGAACGCGGTCTCCTTGGCCCGGCGCAGCACCTCGCCGAAGCCGGGGTCACCGGAGAGGTCGGTGCGCAGCGCGAGGGTGTTGCCGAAGAACCCGACGAGGTCGTCCAGGGCGGGATCCTGCCGGCCCGACACCGGGGTGCCCAGCACGACGTCCGGTCCGGCGCCGTTCAGGGCCAGCAAGGCGCTGACGGCCGCCTGCAGCCCGACGAACGGCGTGCAGCCCGCCGCCCGAGCCGCGTCGGCCAGCTGTGCGCAGAGCTCCGCCGGCAGCTCGACCTCAACGATCCCGGCACCCGAACCCTGTCCGTTGGCGGGCAACGTGATCCGCTCGGGCAGGCCGGCCAGCTTGCCGCCCCAGTACGCCAGTTGCTCGGAGAGCAGGCTGCCCGGGTCGTCCTCGTCGCCGAGCACCTCCTGCTGCCACAACGCGAAGTCGCCGTACTGCACCTCCAACGGCTCCCAGCCCGAGCCGGTCCCTGCGACCCGGGCCGTGTAGGCGGCGTCGAGGTCGCGCAGCAGCGGTCCGAACGAGCCCCCGTCGGCGGCGATGTGGTGCAGCAGCAACAGGAGCACGTGTTCGTCGGGCCCGACCCGGAACAGGGTGGTGCGCAAGGGGATCTCGGTGGAGAGGTCGAACGGCCGGGACGCCGCCGCGATCAGTGCCGCGGGCAGTGCGGCGTCGACCACCTCGAACGGCGGCCTCACGTCCTCCACCACCCGGTACCCCGGCGTCCCGTCCACCACCGGGACCACGGTGCGCAGCACCTCGTGCCGCTCCGCCACGTCCGCGACGGCGTCGCGCAGGGCGGCGACGTCCAGGGGTCCGCGCAGCCGCAGGGCGACCGGGACGTTGTAGGCGGAGCCAGGACCGTCGAGCTGGTCGAGGAACCACAGGCGCTGCTGGCCGAACGACAGTGCGGACATGGGAGGCTTTCCTTTCTAGGCCGACGGGATCCGCAGCGCGCGGGCGGCCGCGATCGGCCCGCCGAACGCGACCAGCGCGGTGACCGCCCAGGCGAGCTCGGGCGAGGTGAGGCCGGCGAGAGCGCCGGAGAGGGCGTAGGCGAAGGGGGCGCAGCCGATGCCCGCCAGCGCGAGCATCGCCATGGCGGTGCCGAGCCGGTCGGCCGGGGCGGCCTTCTGGTAGAGCGTGACGGCCGCGGGACCGTTGAGGCCGGAGCAGAGCCCCAAAGCGACGGACAGGACGGCCATCGCCGTCAGCGTCGGGGCGAGCACCATCGCCACCAGCAGCACGCCGATGCCGACACCGCTGCCCACGAGCCGGAACGACAAGGGGACCCGCTCGCCGACGACGGCGCTGATCCCGGCTCCGGCCAGGGCGCCACCCGCCCAGCAGGCGATCACCAGGCCCACGGCGGAGACCTGCCAGCCGCGCTCGATCACGAGCACCGGCAGGCCGGGGTTCATCGGCCAGGCGAACGCGAAGTCGAGGCACAGCGCGGAGAGGAACAGCAGGCGCAGCTTCTGGTTGGAGCGCAGCAACTTCAGCCCGTCGCCGGTGCGCTTCCACATCGGCACCCCGCTCGGCGCGCCGGTGGGGTCCGAGATCTCCCTGGTGACCGGTGCCAGGCACAGCAGCGCGACCACACACCCGACCGTCACCACGCCGAGGGCGACCGGCAGCTGCCCTTCGGCGACGAGCCACGCGCCGAACGGCGATCCGATGATCGGCGCGAACCGGGCGACCATGGTGCGCACGGAGTTGGCGCGGCCGAGTTGGTCGCCGTCCACCATGCGCGGCATGAGCGTGCCGAACGACGGCGTGCCCAGGCCCAGCAAGGCGCCTTCCAGTGCGGCCACCACGACGAGCAGCCACACCGACGGCGAGGTCAGCGCGAGCACCGTGGCCACGCCGAGCACCGCGATCCGCACGGAGGTGGTGCGCAGCAACACGACCCGCGGCCCCAGCGCGTCGCACAGCACCCCGCCGAAGATCATCGCGAGGGCGCGGGGCACCGACTCGGCCAGGGTGACCAGCGTGACGGCGGTCGTCCCGCCCATCTGGGCGGCCGCCCACACCGCGGCGATGAAGAAGACCTGGTCGCCGATCAGCGACACGCCCTGGCCGCCCAGGACGATCCCGACGCGGGTCCAGCCGGGCCTTCGGGTGGGGGGTGCGACGCCGACGGTCGTCGTCTGGGACATGGGAGGGACCTCTCTCAGCGCGCGTGCAGGGTGACGGGCAGGTGGTCGAAGCCGAAGTTGATGATCGACTGGTTGTGCACCGGTTCCCCGGTCACCTCGATCTCGGCGACCTGGTCGAGCAGCGCCCGGTAGACGGCGCCGAGCTCGGCCTTGGCCAGCGGCGCGCCGATGCAGTAGTGCGGGCCGACGCCCAGGGCCAGGTGGCGGTTGGGCGACCGGTCCAGGCGCAGCTCGTGCGGGGCGTCGAACGCGGCCGCGTCGTGGTCGGCGGCCCACGTCCACACCGCGACCTTGTCGCCGGCCGCGATGTCGATCCCGCCCAGCCGGACGTCGCGGGTGGCGGTGCGCAGCACGTGCAGGCCGACGGAGGTGTAGCGCAGAAGTTCGTCGGTGGCGGAGTCGACCTCGACGGCGCCTTCGCGCAGCCGCTGGAACTCCGCGGGGTTGTCCAGCAGCGCCATGATGCTCATCGCCGCGGTGTGCCGGACGGTCTGCACGCCGCCGACGATGATGTTGTCGAGGTTGAGGACGACGTCCTCGATCGGCAGCAGGCGGCCCTTCACCTTGTGCGTGGCGAGCACGCTGATCAGGTCGCCGGCCGGGGCCATCCGGCGGCGCATCGCCTGGTCGAACAGGTAGGGCAGCAGCCGCTGGTGGGCGGCCCTGCGGTCCTGCGGGGTGGTGCCGAGGAACGCCGCGTCGCACACCGACACGACCATGTCGCGGTCGGACTCGGGGATGTCGAGCACGTCGCACATCACGACCAGCGGCACGGTGGCCATGACCTCGACGAGGTCGACCTGCCCGCGAGCGACCGCCTCGGTGACGACCTGGGCGGCGAGGTCGTTGATGCGTTCGGCGCTGCCGCGCACGCCTTTGGGGGAGAAGAACGGCAACAGTGGCGCCCGCAGGTCCCGGTGGTGCTTGCCGTCGGTCAGCGCCATCATCTTCCCGGCCCCGGCGGGCGCACCGCCGGTGCCGAGCAGGGAGCCGCCCGCCGAGGTGAACGTGGCGGCGTCGGTCAGCACGGCGGACGAGTGCTCGTACGACAGCACCGACCACACCGGACCGTCCTCGGCGGTGTGGGTGAGCTGGACGGGGGCGACGGCGCGCAGCTCGTCGACGAGCGCGCCGATGCCGGGTTCCGCCCAGAGGCGGGCGTCGGTCAGGTCAACTGTCGTGGTCGTGGTCACTGCGCGCTCCCAGGCAGAGGGTTCGGAGGAGGTCGGCCGGCCCGGGGTCGCCGGGGGCGACGAGCAGGTGCCCGCCGGGCAGCACCGCCGACGTGAACGGACCCGTCGTGGTGCCGGCCCACGTCCCGGGCGGGCTCGCGCCGGAGTCGGCGGCACCCGCCAGGGCGTGGACGGCGAACCGGGCCGGTGGGACCGGCCGGTGCCGGTAGGTCGCGCCGACGGCGATGTCGGCGCGCAGCACGGCCAGCACCATGGCGCGGACCGCGTCGTCGTCGGGCACGGTCAGCCCGCACTCGGCGAGCAGCCGTTCCGCACCGGCGGCGGGGTCGGCCACGACATCTGAGACGGTGCGTTCCCAGTCGGCCGGGGCGGGCGCCGAGGCGGCCACGACCGCCGCAGGACCCCTGTGCCCCAACGCCACCGCCACCTCGTAGGCGAGCAGCGCGCCGAAACTCTGGCCGTAGAACACCGCGTCCGGGCCGAGCCGGGGACCGATGCCCGCGGCGACCGCGGACGTCAGTTCGGCGAACGTGCCCGGCAGCGGGTGGGTGTAGCGCCCGCCCCGGCCGGGGAGCCGGACGGCGAGCACCTCGACGTCCGGTCCGACCGCGGCGGCCAGCTCCGCGAAGGTGCCGACGTCGCCGCCCGCGTGCGGGAAGCACACCAGGCGCTGCGTCCCCGTCCTCTGCGGACGGGGCAGGTAGGACCAGTCGTCCAGCACGACCGGGCGGGCGACGGCGGTGGTCATCGCGTACCGCGCCTGCCGGTCAGGCGCACCACCGGCCGGGCGGGCGCGCCCGCCTCGGCACGGGCCCGCACGGCGGCGGTGAAGTCGGCGAGCGTGCCCGCCGACATCAGGTCCCGCAGGGTGACGGCCACGCCCAGGCGGTCCCGCAGCAGGTGCACGGTGCGCACCGCCTGCTGCGAGTAGCCGCCCAGGGCGAAGAAGCCGTCGGTCGGCGCGACCCGCTCGACGCCGAGCACGTCGGCCCAGACTTCGGCGACCACGCCCTCGATGTCGGTGGTGGCGGTCATGTCAGACCCCCAGCGCGGTGCGCAGGCTCAGCGGGCGGATGTCGGTCCACACCTCGTCGATGTAGTCGAGGCACTCCTGCTGCGCGCCGCTCTTGCCGACCGCGTGCCAGCCCGCCGGCACGTCCAGCTCCGTCGGCCAGATCGAGTACTGCTCCTCGTGGTTGATCACCACGGCGAAGTCGGTGAACGCGTCCATGGGTTTTCCTTTCTCCAACGGGAAAATCTGGGGCTAGCGGGCGAACGCCGGAACCAGTGAGTCCGTGTCCTCGGCGAGCACGTGCAGCGCCTCGGCGTAGGCGTCGGCGTAGGCGTCGGCGACGTCGTCGGGAACGACGGAGGGCAGGTGGTCGACGGCGAGGAGCACGCGTGCCGACGAGGGGTCCTGCACCAGAGCGGCGCCGAGGGCGAAGTTGGTGGGCTCGTAGCGCATGGTCGGCTCACAGCCGATGCGGTCGTCGAGCAGTTTCGTGGGGGAGTCGGCCAGCCTGCCCAGCGAGTGGAAGCGCAGGAAGGCGAAGCAGGCCTCCAGCCGGGTGTCGGCGAGGTGGCGGGCGATCCGGGCGAACGGCATGCGGCGGTGGGGGAGCATCGCCGCCTCGGCCTCGTGCATCGCCTTGACCAGGGCGGCGCCGTTGTCGGTGTGGTCGACCACCAGCGGGACGGTGTTGAGGAACAGCCCGTACGCCTCGGCGCCGCCGTCGGTCTCGAGCCGGCCGTTGACCGACAGTCCGGTGACGAAGCGCGCCAGGCCGGTGATCCGGTGCAGCGCGGCGACGTGTGCGGCGAGGCCGACGGTCTTCACCGTGACGCCGTGCCGGCGGGCGGTGTCGCGCAGCACCGCGTCGGCGCCGGGCAGGACGCGCTCGATAGTGCGCGGGATCTCCGGCTCGTCGAGCTCGGGCGGGCCGCTGGACCAGATCGCGCCGCTCGCTCCGTCCAGTGTGGACTTCCAGTACCGCTCGCTCTCCTGCGAGGCCAGCGCTTCTTTCTCGACGGCGACGAACTCGCGGAAGGTCGACCGCGGGAGCGGCAGCGGTGTGCTGTTCGGGTCGGCGGCGAGAGCGCTGTGGCGTTCCAGGACCTCGGCGAGCAGCGACGTGAAGCTCCAGCCGTCGAGGATGGCGTGGTGCTCGGCGACCGTGAGCTGGAAGGCGTCGTCGGCGAGGTGCTGGGCGGTGATCCGGAACAGCGGGGCGGTGCGCAGGTCGAACCGCGCGGCGACGTTGTCGTCGAACACCTCGGCGACCGCGGCGTCCTGCTCGTCGGTGCTCAGCCCGCGCAGGTCGGCGACGTGCACCGGGACCGGCGCCTCGGCGTGCACCAGCTGGAGCGGCTCGCTGTAGCGCGAGACGTCGAGTGTGGTCCGCAGGACGGGGTGGCGGGTCATGGCGTCCTCGACGGCCCGGCGCAGCGCGGTCTCGTCGAGCGTGCCGGCGACCCGGTAGCTGTTGACGTTGTGGTAGCCGCCCGCGTCGTCGGACAGTTCCATGTGGAAGATCATCGACATCTGCATGGCGACCATCGGGTAGGCGTCCACGACGTCGTCGGGCAGCGCTTCCCTGTCCTTTTCGGACACCAGGTCGAACGGTGCGGACTGCTTTTCGTTCTTGGTCAAGGTTTTCAGCAGCGGGCCGAGCTCGGCCGGCGTCGGCGCGCCGAACAGGTCCGGCAGCTCCAGCGTCCAGCCGCGCTCACGCAGCTTCCCCGCCAGGTGGACGGCGCGGATGGAGTCGCCGCCCAGGTGGAAGAAGTTGTCCCCGGCGCCCACCCCGTCGACCCCGAGCACCTCGGCGTAGACCTCGGCGAGCGCGTGTTCCTGCGGCGTGGAGGGCTCGACGTGCGCGTCGGCGTCGCGCACCGACCCGAGGTCGGGAGCGGGCAGCGCGGCCCGGTCGACCTTGCCGTTGACGGTCAGCGGGATCACCGCGAGCACGGTCGCCGTCGCCGGGATCATGTGCTCGGGCAGGGTCGCGGCCAGGAACGCACGCAGCTCGGCGTAAGACGGTGCGTCGCCATCGACCGTGACGTACGCGGCGAGGCTGTTGTCGTGCACCGTCACCACGCACGAGGTGACGGCGGGGTGGCTGGTGACGGCGGCCTCGACCTCGCCGAGCTCGATGCGGAACCCGCGGACCTTGACCTGGTCGTCGCACCGGCCCACGTACTCCAGACCACCACCGGCCAGCCGCCGCGCGACGTCCCCGGTGCGGTAGAGCCGTCCGCCGGGCACGACGCCGTACGGGTCGGGCAGGAACCGCCGCGCGGTGAGCGACGGCCGCCCCCAGTACCCGTTGGCGAGCGACCCGCCCCCGACGTACAGCTCGCCGGCGACGCCGACCGGACACGGCTGCAGGCGCTCGTCGAGCACCAGCGCCGACAGGTGCGGCATGGGTTCGCCGACCAGGCTGCGCTGGAACGTGCTGGCGTCCGGCAGGTCGAGCGTGGTGACGTGCACCGTGGTCTCGGTGATGCCGTAGAGGTTGCACAGCACGGCGGGCGGGCAGTGCTCCAACGCGAACCAACGCCGGACCACGGCCGGGTCGAGCGCCTCACCACCGAGCATGACGGAGCGCAACGCGGGCAACGGAAGCGGCCACGAGCGCAGCACGCCCTCCAGCGTCCGCAGCGCCGACGGCGTCAGGCACAACCGGGTGACGCCTTCGCTGGCCAGCAGGTCCGCGAACGCCTCGGGCGACCGGCTGACCACCCGCGGCACCACGACCAGCCGCCCACCGTGGTGCAGCGGGCCCCACAGCTCCCAGACCGTCCAGTCGAACGCGTAGGAGTGGAACAGCGTCCACACGTCGGTCTCGGCGAAGTCGAAGTGGTCGTGGCCCGAGCGCATCAACCTGCCGACGTGCTCGTGCGAGACCGCGACGCCCTTCGGGCGGCCGGTCGAGCCTGAGGTGAAGATGATGTAGGCGAGGTCGGCCGGGTCGACGTGGGTGTCCGGGCGGTGTTCTGGTGCTTCGTCGAGGCGCGGGTGGGTCAGGTAGTCGTCGGTGACGACCACGTCCACGCCGGTGTCGCTGAAGACGAAGTCGGCGCGGTCCTGCGGGGTGGTCAGGTCGACGGGCACGTAGGCGGCGCCGGCCTTGAGGGCGCCGAGGATGGCGGTGACGACCCGTTCGCCCCGCTCCAGCAGCACGCCGACCCGGTCGCCCCTGCGGACGCCGTCGGCGGCCAGTGTGTGAGCCACGCGGTTGGCGGCGGCGTCGAGTTCGGCGTAGGTCCAGGAGCGGTCGCCGTGGGTGAGGGCGAGGCGGTCGGGGTGGGCGTCGGCGGCGGCCTCGAACGCGCGGTGCAGGGGGAGGGGAGTGGGCGGCGCGGCGGCGGCCCATGCGGAGCGCGGCGGTGCCAGCGCCGCCGCCCTCTCCGCCGCGTCCAGCGGGCTCAGCCGCCACAGCGCCACCTCCGGCGCGTCCAGCGCCGCCGCGAGCAGCGTGCGCCAGTGGCCCGCCATCCGCAGCACGGTCTCCCGGTCGAACAGGTCCGTGGCGTACTCCACCTCCCCGCGCAGCTCGCCGTCGTCGAACGTCGACCACGTCAGGTCGAACTTGCTGGTGCCGTTGTGGTGCATGCGCCGGGTGGCGGTGGCCGCGCCGAAGCGCAGCGGCGACGGGTCCTCGGCGTGCGCGCCGAAGACGACCTGCACCAGGGGTGCGTGCCGGGCCGAGCGCTCCAACGCCAGCGCGTCGACGACCTCGTCGAACGGGACGTCCAGGTACGCGTAGGCGTCGAAGGCGGCGTCGCGGACCTGCTCGACCAGGTCGGCGAAGGTGGCGGCGGGGTCGATGGTCAGGCGCAGGGCGATGATGTTGACGAAGTAGCCGACGACGCCGGCCAGTTCGGGGCGGTCGCGGGTGGTGACCGGGGTGCCGACCACCAGGTCCCGCGCACCTGTGTAGCGGTGCAGCAGTGCGGCGAACGCGGCCACCTGCACCACGAACGGTGTCGCGCCGAGGTCGGCGGCCAGGTCGCCGATGCGGGCGGCGGTGCCCGCCGGCAGGCCGAACGGCTCGGTGCCGCCGGCGAAGGTTCGGGTGGGCGGGCGCGGGCGGTCGGTGGGCAGCGTCAGCTCGGCGGGCGCGCCGGCGAGCCGTTCGGTCCAGTACGCCAGCGCGTCGCCGGACGTCGCGGTCTCAGCGGCGGCGATCAGCGGAACGAGTTCCGGGTCGCGGTCCTCGGTCAGGGCGTTGTAGACCTCGGCCAGCTCTCGCTCGAACACGCCGGCCGACCAGCCGTCCCACACGATGTGGTGCACGACCAGCACGAGCGTGTCCGCCACCCCGGGGCCGGTCGCGAAGGTGGCCCGCAGCAGCGGTCCCTCTGCCAGGTCGAAGCCGGTGCGGGTCTCGCGGTCCAGCAACGACCGCAGCTCGGCCGGCCCGTCCACGACGACCGAGGAGAACGGCAGCCGCGCTCCGGAGTGGACAGTCCGAACGGGACCGTCCGTGCCGAGGTCGAACGTGGTGCGCAGGGCCTCGTGCCGTTCGACCAGCACCAGCAGCGCGCGGTGCAGGACGGAGGCGTCCACGGCGCCGTCGAACGAGAAGACCCACGGCACGAGGTAGGCGGAGGAGCCCGGGGTCCAGCGGTCCATGAACCACAGGCCGCGCTGCAGGCCGGAGACCGGCGTCGTGGTGCTCACTGTGCTGCTCCAGTCGTCTCGAGCGTGCGGGCGAGGGCGCTGACGGTCCGTGCGGCGAACACCTGCCGGGGCAGGACGCGGGACCCGGTCGCGCTGGACAGGTGCATGGCGACGCGGACGGCGGCGAGGGAGTTGCCGCCGACGCGGAAGAAGTTGTCGTCTGGGCCCACTTCGGCGAGCCCGAGCACTTCGGCCCACACCCGTGCCACCAGCCGTTCGGCGTCGGTCGTGACCTGCCCGCCCGACAGGACGACGGTCTCGGCGGGAGCGGGGAGCGCGGCCCGGTCGAGTTTGCCGTTGGCGGTCAACGGAAGCGCGTCGAGGACGGTCACGCTGGACGGCAACATGTAGTCGGGCAGCAGGCCCGTCAGGAAGTCGTGCACCGAGGCGAGGTCCGGGACGACGTCGCCGAGTGCGGTGACGTAGGCGGCGAGACGCGGCCGGCCGGGTTCGGGCTCGTGCGCCACGACCGCGCAGTCGCCGACCCCGGGGCATCCCGCCAGCACGACCGCCACCTCGCCGGGCTCCACCCGGAACCCGCGGATCTTGACCTGGTCGTCGGCGCGGCCGGTGATGGCCAGCGTGCCGTCGGGGTTCCAGCCGCCGATGTCACCGGTGCGGTACATCCGCGACCCCGGCGGACCGAGCGGGTCGGGCAGGAAGCGGCCGGCGGTGATGCCGGGCTGGGCGACGTAACCCAGCGCGAGGCCCGCGCCGGTCACCCAGATCTCGCCGAGTTCGGTGCCGCAGACGGGCTGCAGCTTGTCGTCGAGGACGCGGACTCCCTTGTGCGCCACGGCCTTGCCGATCGGCACGGCCGCGGTGGGATCGGCCGACACCACGTCGTGGGTCGTGGTGAAGCCCATGCTCTCCACGGGCCCGTAGCCGTTCACGACCCGCACGTGCGGGTACCGCTCGGCGAGGCGGGCGATGTGGGCGGCCGAGGCGCGCTCGCCGCCGGTGAACGCCACCCGCAGGCCGGCGAACACCTCCGGCAGCTCGTCGACCAGGAAGTTGAACAGGCTCGACGACAGCTGCAGCTGCGTGACCCCGTGCCGCGCGACCAGTTCGACCATCGTCTGCGGGTCGGGCCGCTGGCCGGGGTGCAGCACGCAGGTCCCGCCGAACATCAGCGCCCCGTAGAGCTCCAGCCCGAACGCGTCCCACGAGACCGGCGAGCACTGCAACCACACCTCGTCGGGGCCGAACCCGGCGTAGTCCTGGCCGCTGTAGGTGGCCGCGAGCGCCCGGTGGGTCGCGGCGACGCCCTTGGGGCGGCCGGTGGAGCCGGAGGTGTACATGACGCAGGCGACGGCGTCCGCGTCGACCGGAACGACGAAGTCCTGATCGCCGCCCACGGCCCCGGCCACGATCTCGGCGGTGACCACCAGGCGCACTCCCGCGTCCGCGATCACCTGCTCCTGGCGGGCGGCGGGCAGGTCCGGGTCGAGCAAGGTGTACGCCGCCCCGGCCTTGAGCACGGCGAGCAACGCCACGACGAGCGCCGTGTCACGCGGGATGCGCACCGCCACCACGTCACCGGGAGCGACCCCGAGTCCGCGCAGGTGCCGGGCCACGCGGTCGGCGCTCACGTCGAGTTCCGCGTAGGTCAGCGACTCCGCGCCGGACACCAGGGCGATCGCGTCCGGGGTCCGCTCGGCCTGCGAGGCGATGCGGACGTGCACCGGGGTGTCGATGTCGACGGGCACGGCCGGCAGGGGCAGTTCCGCGTCGACGTCGGCGACCAGCTCCTCGACGACCGCCCGCCACTGCGCGCCCAGCGCCGCGGCGGTCGCGCGGTCGAACAGGTCGGCGGCGTACTCGACGCGGCCGTGGAGGCCGACGCCGTCGTCCTCGACCGACCAGGACAGGTCGAACCGGGAGAACTCGTTGGCGTGCAACCGCTTCCGCATCTCGACAGCGCCGTACGGGGCCGTGGCGGCGTCGGCGGTGTGCATCTCGAACACGAGCTGGAACAGGGGAGTGCCCCCGCCGTCGCGCTCGCCGGACGTCGCGGCGACGATCTCCTCGAACGGCACGCCCTGGTGGCGGAAGCCGTCGAGCGCCACCGACCGGACGTGGTCGAGCAGGTCGCGGCCGGTCAGTTCCTCGCCTTCGGGCCGGAACCGCAGCGGGACCAGGTTGATGAAGTAGCCGACGAGGGCGTCGAGCTCGGCGCGGTCGCGGACGCTGACCGGCGTGCCGATCACGACGTCCTCGATCCCGCGACGCCGGTGCACCTCGACGAGGGCGGCCAGCAGGACGAGGTACGGAGTCGCGCCGGCGGCACGGGCGAGCGCGCGCACCCCCTCGGCCAGTTCGGGTTCGAAGGCGAAGGGCAGGACCTCGCCGCGTCCGGTGCCCGCGCCGCCGCCGCGGTCCGGGCCGATGGCGGGCGCGGAAGGCGCGCCGCGCAGGTGCTCGACCCAGTAGTCCACATCGGACTCGTCCTCCGCGGACCAACGCGCGTAGTCGCTGTACTGGACGGCCAGTTCGGGCAGCTGCGGCGAGCGGCCCTCGACGGCGGCGAGGTAGCACTCGCGGAGTTCGCGGTCGAGCACCCGCAGCGATCCCTCGTCCCAGACGATGTGGTGCACGACGAGCACGAGGGTCGCCTCGTCATCGCCGGTGTGGACCAGGTGGGCGCGCAGCAGCGGCCCCTCGGCCAGGTCGAACGGGAGCTGTGCCACGACGGCGACCTGCTCCTCGAGCTCCGCGCGGGTCTCGGTGAACGGCACCTCGACGTGGTCGTGGACGACCAGCACCGGTGCCATGTCCGCGTCCGTGCGGACGTTCGAGCGCAACGCGTCGTGCCGGTCGGCCACCGCCTGCAACGCCTGGCGCAACGCGGAGGTGTCGAGCGGCCCGGAGAACTGGAACAGCCACGGCACGTTGTAGACCGAGCCGCCCGGCTCCCAGCACTCGCGCAGCCACAGCCCGCGCTGGAACCGCGACAACGGCGCGGGGGCACCGGGCCGGGCGACCGGTCCGGGGCGGGCCGGCGTCGACCCGGCACGCAGCGCGGCGGCGAACCCGGCGAGCGTGGGCGCCTCGAAGACCAGGTACGGCGAGACCGGTCCGAACGCCTCGAACACGCGGCTCGCGACCCGGACGGCGGTCAGCGAGTCACCACCGAGGTGGAAGAAGTTGTCGTGCGCGCCCACCCGGCGAACGCCCAGGACGTCGGCCCAGATCCCGGCGAGCAGCTGCTCGGTCTGGTCACGGGGCGCGTCGTCGGCGACGGGTTCGGCGGAGGCGGAGACAGGGGCGGGCAGCGCGGCGCGGTCGACCTTGCCGCCGTCGGTGAGGGGCAACCGGTCGAGCGGGGTCACCGAGGCCGGGACCATGTGCGCGGGCAGCCGCCGGGCGAGGAAGTCGCGCACCTCGGCGGTGTCGGTGGTGCCGGTGACGTAGACGGCGAGGCCGGTGCCGTGGGGGACGACCGCGCAGGTCTCCACGGCCGGGTGCGCGGCGAGGGCGTGCTGCACCTCGCCCAGCTCCACGCGGTAGCCGCGGACCTTGACCTGGTCGTCGCCGCGGCCGACGAAGTCGAGCACGCCGTCGGCGCCGCGGCGGACGGTGTCGCCGGTGCGGTACATGCGCGATCCGGGCGGGCCGGACGGGTCGGGCAGGAAGCGCGCGGCCGTCAGCGCCGCGCTGCCCAGGTACCCCACGGCGAGCTCGGGGCCGCCGAGGTACAGCTCGCCCTCGTCGCTCGGGCGCAGGCCGTCGAGGACGTGCGCGCGCCGCCCGCCGACGGGCGTGCCGATCGGCACCGAACCGGTCTCGCCGGCCGTCTCGTGCACGGTCGCGGTGATCACGGTCTCGGTGGGGCCGTAGGCGTTGAGCAGCCGCACGCCGGTGCGCCGGGTCCACTCGGCCGCCGCGGCCGGGGACAGCCGGTCGCTGCCGGAGACCATGGTGCGCAACGACGGCGGCACCCGGTCCAGGGCGGCGGTGAAGTCGTGGAAGTAGCCCGCGGGGAGGTTGGCGACGGTGACCCGTTCGTCCTCGACGAGGCCCAGCAGCTCGTCGACCGACAGCAACCGCCGTTCGGGCAGCACCAGGCAGGCGCCCGCGGTGAGCGCGGTCAGCACCTGCTCGACGGCGACGTCGACCGACGGGCCCGCGAGCTGCAGGACGACGTCCTGGCCGGTGATCCCGAAGCGCTCCGCGATGGCGGGAACGTGCGCGGCCAACGCCGCGTGGTCGACGGCCACGCCCTTGGGGCGCCCGGTGGTGCCCGAGGTGTAGATCAGGTAGGCCAGGCCGGCGGTCGTGCCGCGAGCGGCGATCCCGGTCCTGCGCACGACACCGTCCTCGACGATCAGGGTCGCGCCGGCGTCCCCGACCATGTCCCGCGTGCGTCCGACGGGCGCTTCCGGGTCGAGCGGCAGGTACACGCCACCGGCCCGCCACACCGCGAGCATCGCGGTCACGTAGTCGGCCCGCGACCGGCTGCGCACCGCGACGACGCCGCCGGGCAGCAGGCCCGCGCCGGTGAGTTCCGCGGCCAGCGCGCCCGCCGTCCGGTCGAGCTCGGCGTAGCCGGTCGACCTCCCCCCGATTCGCACCGCGGTGCGATCCGGTGCGGCGGTCGCGATGCGGCCGACCTCCTCGTGCAGCGACATGTCACCCTCCGGATCGGTGTGCGCGGTGGACGTTCGAGACGAAAGCTAGGCGCGCCCCGACGGCCGGATCGGCAGGTCGAGCGGCACCTTGGCGGAAGCAGCCACCTGCCCCAGCAGCTGCCGCACCGCCTGCCGCACAACGGTTCGCGGCCTCCCTAGCGTCGGCACCACGCCAGCAGAGAGGAAAGTGCGATGAGCCCCACCGCTTTGTCAGGTACGGCGCCGTTGGTGGTCACGATCGAGCCCGGCGCGCCCGCCACCGTCGACGCCGAGAACGTGCACACGATCGAGCAGGCCACGGAGTGGTTGCGGGCCAACGCCGACGCCCTGCGCGGCCTGCTGCACGAGCACGCCGCGCTGTACGTGCGCGGCCTGCCCGTGCACGACGTCGACGACTTCGGCCTCGTGCGCGACACGCTCATGCCCGAGCGCACGCCGTACCGCGAGAAGGCCACCCCGCGCAGCGACTTCGGCAACGGCGTCTTCTCGTCGACCGACCTGCCCGCCGCGCAGCCGATCCACATGCACAACGAGAACAGCTACACGCTGACGTTCCCCGGCCTGCTCATGTTCGCCTGCCTGATCGCCCCGCCGGAGGGCGGCGCGACGCCGGTGGCCGACTGCCGCGAGGTGCTCGCGTCGCTGCCGGCGGAGCTGGTCGCCAAGATGCGGAAGGTCGGCTGGCTGCTCAACCGCAGCTACTCCGAGCACATCTCCACGTCGTGGCAGACCGCGTTCGCCGCCACCACGAAGGAGGAGGTGGAGGCGTACGGCGCGGAGAACCTGGTCTCGTGCCAGTGGCAGTCCGACGGCCACCTGCGCACCACCCAGCTGCGTCCCGGGATCATCTCGCACCCGGTGACCGGCGCCGAGGTGTGGTTCAACCACATGGCGTTCTGGAACGAGTGGGCGCTCGACGAGGAGCTGCGCGACGCGCTGGTCGACGAGTTCGGCGTCGAGGACCTGCCGTTCAACACCGCCTTCGGCGACGGCACGGTGCTCAGCCGCGAGGAGCTCGCCACCATCCAGGCCGCCTACGAGGTCGCCACGACCCGCCGCCGCTGGGGCCGCGGCGACCTGCTGCTGGTCGACAACATCCTCTCGACGCACGGCCGCGACCCGTTCCGCGGCGACCGCAAGATCGTCGTCGCCATGGGCGAGCCGGTCTCCGTGCTGGACTGCGCGCCGACCGTCGCCCCGTCGGCCACCCCGATGAGCGGAGTGGGCCGATGACGGGCCGAGACCTGCTGTCCCGCTTCCACGACGTCGTGCGGACGGCGCCCGAGCGGATCGCCGTGCGCGACACCGCCGGCGCGCTGACCTTCGCCGAACTGGAGGCGCGCACGGCCGCGCTGGCCGCCGTGCTGGTCGAGCGTGGAGTGGTCCGCGGCGACCGCGTGGGCGTGAGCGTGCCGCGCGGCAGCGGGCTCCTCGTCGCGCTGCTGGCGGTGTGGCGGGCCGGCGCGGCGTACGTGCCGCTCGACCCGGCCTACCCGGCGGACCGCTTGGCGCACATGGCGTCGGACGCCGCGGTGCGCACGACCGTGACGCCGGAGGACCTGGTCGTCGGCACCGGTGCGTTCAGCGACTTGGCAGTGTCGGCCGACGACGCCGCCTACGTCATCTACACCTCCGGCTCCACCGGGTTGCCCAAGGGCGTCCAGGCCACTCGCGGCGGCGTCGCGTCCCTTGTGGACGGACTGGAGCAGATGGCCGTGTACTCGGCCGAACCCTCTGTCGTCGCGTGGAACGCGAGTGCGTCCTTCGACGCGTCCGTGCAGCAGTGGGCCCGGATCTGCCGCGGCGACACGATCGTCGTGCTGGAGGACGCGCACCGCACCGAGCCCGCCAAGCTGGCCGCGTGGCTCGACGAGTGCGGCGTGTCCGATGTGGACATGACGCCGACGCACTGGGAGATGCTGCGCGAGCACCTGCTGCCCGGACGCCCCGACGGCAGGCGGCTGCGCCTGTTCATCGGCGGCGAGCCGATCAGCGTGCCGGTGTGGCGGGAACTGGCCGCCGCCGACACCGTGGAGGCGTTCAACCTCTACGGCCCGACCGAGTGCACCGTCGACACGACGGTCGCCGTCGTCGAGGGCGACGACCCGACCATCGGGGACGCGCTGCCCGGCAACCGGCTCCTGGTGCTCGACGCGAAGCTGCGCGAGGTCCCGGACGGCGAGATCGGCGAGCTGTACGTCGCCGGCCCGCGCGTCACCCACGGCTACCTCGGCCGCTCCGGCCTGACCGGTGCCCGCTTCCTGCCGGACCCCTCCGGCGAGGCCGGTGGGCGCATGTACCGCACCGGCGACCTGGTGCGCCGCACCGAGGACGGCCTGCTGGAGTTCCACGGCCGTGCCGACCGCCAGGTGAAGATCCGCGGCCACCGGGTGGAGCTGGGCGAGATCGAGACCGTCGTGCGGTCCTCACCCGCCGTCGCCGCGGCCGCGGTCGTGGTCCGCGACGACCTGGGCGGCCAGCCGGTCGCCTACTACGTGCCGTCGGGCCTGGCGGGCGCGGAGGGGCTGCGCGAGCACGCCGCGGCAGCGCTGCCGGAGGTCATGGTGCCGACCGCGTTCGTCGAGGTCGCCGCGCTGCCGCTGACCCCGGGCGGCAAGCTCGACACCGCCGCCCTGCCCGCGCCACCCGCACAGTCGGGCACCGCACCGGAGGGCGAGTTCGAGCAGTTCATCGCCCAGGTGTGGGCCGAGGTCCTCGGCCGCGACTCGGTCAACGCCGACGACGACTTCTTCGCCCTCGGCGGCCACTCCCTGGTCGCGCTGCGGGTGGTGTCGAAGGTGAAGAAGACCTTCGGCCTCAAGATGTCCACCCGCGACGTCTACCGCCACCCCCGCCTGACCGACCTCGCCCGGCACGTCGAGTCCCTGCGCGTCTAGGAGGACTGGTGGACAACATCGACAACGTGGTGGTCCGACCCCGCCGCAAGCCGGAGGCCACGCGGTCGCTGGTGTGCCTGGGGTTCTGCGGCGGCGGCGCCGGCCCGTACCTGCCCTGGGCCGACGTCCTGCCGGCGGACGTGGAACTCGCCGCGATCTGCTACCCGGGCCGCGACGGCAGGTTCCTCGAGGACCACGCCGAGGACTGGCAGGCCCTGGCAGCCGACGCCACTCAGGCCGTGCTCGCGGCGGCGACCCGCCCGTACGTCCTCTTCGGACACAGCATGGGCGGCTGGATGGCGTTCGACGTGGCCGCCAGGATCGAGCGCCTGGGCGGCCGCAGCCCGGACGCCCTGGTGGTGTCGTCGGCCAACGCGCCGAGCAGGGGCCTGACGCCCCGCGACATGTTCCCCGCGCAAAGCGACACCGATGCCGGGCTGCTTTCGTGGATGACGGTCAACGGGCTGCTCGCCGACTACGTCCTCGGCAACGAGGAGCTGCGCGAGATGGCGCTGGAGCTGATGCGGGCCGACATCCGGGTGCGGGACACGTTCGCCTACACCGACGGGACGACGGTGAACGTGCCGCTGCAGGTGCTGACGGGGGCCGACGACGACGTGATCGTCGCGGACACGGCGGCGCAGTGGCGGGCGCTGGCCGGCGGGGAGTACCGGCACGTGGAGTTGCCCGGTGGGCACTTCTACACCGAGGAGGTGTGGCGGTCGCTGCCGCGGCACATCCCGGCGCTGGAACCGGTTCCCGCCGGGGTGTGATGGGGTGTGGGAGGTTGGCGTGGGGGACGGGGCCGAGGACTCGTCACCCTCGCCGTCCCAGCTCCGCCATCCCACCTCACCGGCCCACACCACACCGGCTCAGCCCGCGGGCCGTTCCACCATCCTGTTCTCCCGCCACACCCGATGGTCAGCCCGCCGCCACCAGCGTCTGCCCCTCCCTCTCCGGCAACGCCGCCAACTCCGCCCGAATCGTCGACGCGGCCCCGTGGTCCAGGATCCGCTCGCGAACAGCCAGAGCCTCCTCCAGATAGGCCCGGGCCTCCCCGTAACGACCGGCGGCCGCACTCACCTGACCCAGGTTCCGCAACAGCTGCCCCTCGCCGATCACGTCACGGGTCTCCCGCACCATGTCCAGCACCCGCCGCATCGTCGCGGCGGCCTCGGCGTGCTCGCCCGCCATCGCCTGGACCTGGCCGATGCGGTTGAGCGTGCGGGCGGCGCCCCCGGTGTACCCCACGGACTCGTGGACCGCCATCGCCTCGGCGAGGTCGGTGCGGGCTCGGGCGATCTCGCCGTCGCCCGCCAGGATGAACGCGCGCTGGGTGAGGACGATCGCGCGGCCCACCACGTCGTCGACCGACGTGTAGCCGGCGAGCGAACGGTCGTACAGGCGCAGGGCGGTGGTGTCGTCGCCGGTGTTTCGGGCGATCAGCGCCAGGTCGCGGTGGCACAGGGCCAGGCCGTGCGTGTCGCCCAGTTCCTCGAACAGCTCCACGGCCGGGAGGAGCGCGTCGCGGGAGGCGTCGAGGCGGCCTCGGTTGATGTGCAGGGTGCCCAGCGAGCTCAGGACCGCCGCGGTGCCGCGTTTGTTGCCCGCTGCACGGACGGCGGCCAGGGCCTCGGCGTGGGTCCGCTCCCAGTCGTCGAGGTAGCCGCGTGACTCGAACAGCGTGACCGAGGTGACCGCGAGGTCCCAGCACAGCTCGTCGAGGCCCGCGGTGGCTGCCTGGTGGACGGCCGCGCACAGGTTCTCCAGCTCGCCGTCCAGCCACTCCAGGGGATCGGTCTGGGCCGTCGGCGGACGCCAGCGCGGTGCGGTTCCGTGCAGCACGGTGTAGTCACCGCCGTAGATGTCGCGGTGTGCCTGCTCCGCCAGGGAGAGCCACCCGCCGAGCAGGCGGGACACGGCGGCGGCGCGGTCGGCGGCGGGGATCTCCTCCGCCGCCTTCTCCCTCGCGAACAGGCGCAGGACGTCCTGGTAGCGGTAGCGGAACTCGCCGGTCGGCTCCACCGAGACCACGTCGAGCACCTGGACGTCCACCAGCGGCTCGAGCAGGTCCGACGGGAACGGCCTGTCGTCGTCCAGGACCGCACCCGCGACCCAGCCGGGGACGGCGGGGCCCTCGGCGAGGCTCAGCAGGCCGAACAGCAGGCGGGAGCGGCGGTCGAGGCCGTCGTGGGTCAGCGCGAGGCTGGCGCGGATGGTCAGCTCGCCGTGGGCGAGCTCGTCGAGGCGGTGCCGTTCGCTGGCGAGCCGGAGCACCATCGACGCGAGCGTCCAATGTGGACGTGCGGCGAGGCGGGCCGCGATGATCCGCAACGCCAGCGGCAGTCCGCCGACGGTGCGCACCAGCGCCTCGGCGGCCTCGGGCTCGCGGGCCACCCGGTGCTCCCCGACGACCAGGCCCAGCAGGCGCAGCGACTGGCCGGTGTCGAGGACGTCGAGCTCGACCTGGCGGGCGCCGGGCAGACCGGTCAGCCGCGAGCGGCTGGTCACCACCACCGCGCACGTGCTGCTGCCCGGCAGCAGCGGCAGGACCTGGCCCTCGGTGGCCGCGTCGTCCAGCACGACCAGCACCCGCCGGTCGGCCAGCAGTGTCCGGTACATCTCCAGCCTGGCGTCCACGCCGTCGGGGATCACCGGCCCGGGAATCCCCAGCGCCAGCAGGAAACGGCCCAACACGTCGTCCACAGTGGACGGCGAACCGGTGCCGTGCAGGTCGCAGTAGAGCTGTCCGTCGGGGAAGTGCTCCTGCGCCACCCGGTGCGCGAGGTGGGCGGCGACCGTGCTCTTGCCGACGCCGGGCCGTCCGGTGATCACGACGACCCCCACGGCCGACCGCGCGGCGTCGCCGACGAGCACGGACTCCGCGCCCCGCAGCATCTCCTCGTCACCGACGAAGTCGGCGGTGTCGGCGGGTAGCTGCCGCGGCCGTGCTGTGCGCACGACCTCGTCGGCCTTCGGCGCCGGCTCGGCCTGGGACTTGGCCGGGGTCTCGCCGGCGAGGATCGCCGCCTCCAGCTCCCGCAACCGTTCGCCGGGCTCCAGGCCCAGTTCCTCGACCAGCAGGGTCCGGCCGGCGCGGTAGGTGTCGAGGGCTTCGGCCTGCCTTCCGGAGCGGTGCAGCGCGAGCATCAGCAGGGCGCGTGGCCGTTCCCGCAACGGGTGCTCGTGGACCAGGCGCGTGACCTCCCCGACGAGCTGGTGGTGCTGGCCCAGTTCCAGTTCGAGTTCCAGGTAGTCCTCGACGCAGGTGAGCCGGTCCTCGTCCAGCCGCATCGCGCGGGTGCGCAGCGACCGGTTGGGAGCCCCGCCCAGGCACGGCCCGCGCCACAGCGCCGCGGCCTCCCGCAGCAGCGCGGCCGCCTCGGCGGCACGGCCCTCCTTGGCCAGCACGCGGGCCTCGGCGGTGCGGGTGAGGAACTCGGCGAGGTCCAGCGCGTCCCCGTTGAGCCGCAGCTGGTAGCCCGGCGGGCGGGTGTCGATGACCGCGGACATGCCGGCGGTGTCGAGCGTGCGGCGCAGCCGGGAGACGCAGATCTGCACCTGCGTGCGGGCGGTGTCCGGGGGGTTCTCGTCCCACAGGGCGTCGACCAGCGTCGCCGTGCTCACCACCCGGCCCGCCTCCACGAGCAGCAGCCCGAGGATCACCTGCTGCCTGCCCGGCGGGATCCGCGCCGCGCCGCCGAGACCGTCGACCTCCACCGGGCCGAGAACCCGGAAACCCCCTGGGGACATAGCGCGCGGCCACCCTTTCCGGATCTGCGATGCCCCGAGGGTAAGCACATGATCACGGAGGAGGACAAGCCCCCGCGATAGCGGGAAGATATCGGCAGGTTGCCCGGCGGCGGGACGGTTGTGGCGCATCGCGTGAGGAGAACCGCCATGAGCACCGCCGCAGGCGCCGACCACGTCCGCCTCTCCTACCACTACCTGGACACGGGGGACCTGGACGGGTACGCCTCCCTGCTGCATCCGGACATGCAGCTCAAACGCTGTGACGCGCCTGCGGGGCACGGCCGCGACCACACCGTCGGGCTGCTGACCGCCCTGCCGGCCCTGCGCGGCCGCCACCACATCCACAAACTGGTGGCGGACAAGGACACCGTGGTCGTCGTCGGCCGCTACACCCCTCCTCCGGACGCGGAGTGCCCCGACCCGGCCGAGTTCGCCGACGTGGTGACCCTGTCGGACGAGGGCCTTTTGCTCTGCAGCCGACGTTTCTACTACTTCGATCCGCCTTCCCGATAGCGCCAACTGCCGGAAGGCTGCCGTCGCCGCTGCCTTGAGGCGCCGGGCGCGGCTCCTACGTTCGGGACAGGGAAACACCCGCGCGACAAAGGGAGCTCGCCCCCATGGAGTTGGACGCCGCCCGGACGGACTCAGCCCGCCTCGACATCGTGGTCTCCGGGCTCGCCTCCGACGCGCACACCTGGAACCTCGTGTACCTGCAGCTGGTGCTGGAGGAGATGGGTCACCGCGTGACCAACCTGGGCGCGTGCGTCCCCGACGGGATGCTGACGTCCCGGTGCGGACAGGCGGCACCGGACCTCGTCGTGATCAGCAGCGTGAACGGGCACGGCTTCCAGGACGCCCGGCGCGTCATCGGACCGCTGCGCGCACGCCTCGCGAGCACCCCGGTCGTGATCGGCGGCAAGCTCGGCGTCGACGGCGCGGGAGGCCGCGAGGAGGTCCTGCTGGCCGCCGGGTTCGACGCGGTGTTCGAGGACGGCGACGCCATCCCGGCCTTCCGCCGCTACGTCGACCGGCTCGCCGCGGGGGTGCGGTCGTGACCGGTGGCTCGTTCGGCGAGTTCGTCGCCCGCGCCGCCGCCGCGGGCGAACTGGTCGTGCAGCCCAGGATGGGCGTCGCCGGACCGGCGCGGATGCGGGCCGGACTCGCCGCGGTGCGCGGAGCCGGGGTGCGGGCGGCGGGCACGATCACGGTCGACAGCTTCACGCGCGTGGGGGACCACCGCGCGGTGCGCAAGGCCCTGGACACCGGCGCCGAGCTCAACGGCTATCCCATCGCCGCCCACCCGCCCGAGACGACCAGGGCCGTGCTGGACGGTCTGCGCGAACCGGACTTCCCGGTGCAGGTGCGCCACGGCTCGGCGTGCCCGCAGAAGATCGTCGCGGCCCTGCTGGCCGCCGGTCTGGACGCGACGGAGGGCGGGCCGCTGTCGTACTGCCTGCCCTACAGCCGCGTTCCGGTCGCCGAGTCGGTGCGCGCGTGGGCCGAGTCCTGCCTGCTGCTCTCCGACGCCCGCGAACGCGGCGCCCGCCCGCACCTGGAGTCGTTCGGCGGCTGCATGATGGGCCAGCTCTGCCCGCCGAGCCTGCTGGTGGCGATCAGTGTTCTGGAGGGCCTGTTCTTCCGCCAGCACGGCGTGGACAGCATGTCGTTGAGCTACGCCCAGCAGACCGACGCCGACCAGGACGCCGAGGCCGTGGCCGCCCTGCGCACCCTCGCCGCCGAACACCTGTCCGATGTGGACTGGCACGTCGTGCTGTACACGTACATGGGCGTGTTCCCGCGCACCCCGCACGGCGCGACCGCCCTGCTGGAACGCTCGGCCGAACTGGCCGTGCGCACAGGGGCGGAACGGCTGATCGTCAAGACGACGGCGGAGGCGCACCGCATCCCCACCGTCGCGGAGAACGTCGCCGCACTGGTGACGGCCGCGGCCGCGGCGGCGCGCGCCCGGCCGGGTGGCGAGGTCGAGGACACGGGCGTGCTCGCCGAGGCCCGCGCGCTCGTCGAGGCCGTGCTCGACCTCGCACCCGACGTCGGCATCGCCCTGGTCCGCGCGGTCGAGCGCGGCTACCTCGACGTGCCCTACTGCCTGCACCAGGACAACGCCGGGCGCACCAGGGCGTTCGTGGACGGCGACGGGCGGCTGCAGTGGTCGCGCACCGGCGCCCTGCCGCTGCCCGCGGGCCGTGCCGTCCCCGCCGCCGACCACACCGCCGACGAGCTCCTGCGCTCGCTCACCCACGTCGAGCGCACCTTCGACCGAGGCTGATCCCCGTCCCCAAGGAGTGACCACGATGGACACCACCACCCCGGCGCCGGCGGATCCGCGCGCCCACCTGACCTCCCCGGCCACCCGCGCGGTGCTGCGCGTGCAGCACCGCGTGCTCGACGCCGTCCGCGAACACCTGGGAGGGCGGGGTTTCACCGAGATGCTGCCCCCGGTCATCGGCCCGGTCACCGACCCCGGCGCGCGCGGGGCCAAGCAGGTCGACGTCGACTACTACGGTCACCGCTACAAGCTGATGACCAGCGCCATCCTCTACAAGCAGGCGTCGCTGACCGCGTTCGACCGGATCTTCTGCATCGCCCCCAACGTGCGCCTGGAGCCGCTGGAGACCAGTTCGACCAGCAGGCACCTCGCCGAGTTCCACCAGATCGACGTCGAGGTCGCCGGTGCCTCCCGTGACGACGCGACGCGGGTGGCCGAGGACCTCGTGGTGCACGTCGTGCGCCGGGTCGTGGAGCACTGCGTCGCCGAGCTGGGGGTCCTGGGCCGTGATCCGGACGCCTTCACGGACCTGGTGTCCGGCCGCGGCTTCGAGCGGCGCACCCACGCCACCGCGGTCGCCGACCTGCACGGGTTCGGCCACGACCAGAACCCCGACGCGGAGATCGACTGGACGGGGGAGGCGCTGCTGTCGTCCAAGTCCAGCAGCCCGTTCTTCGTGACGGACTACCCCAAGGGCTCGCGCGGCTTCTACGACCGCGAGAACCCGGCGAACCCCGGACGGCTGCTCAACTTCGACCTGCTGGCCCCCGAGGGCTACGGCGAGCTGTGCAGCGGCAGCGAGCGCGAACACGAGTACGCCGCCATCGTCGCCAGGATGCGCGAAACCGGGGAGAACCCCGCGAAGTACGCGTGGTACCTGAAGATGGTGCGCGAGGGCGTGCCGTCCAGCGCGGGCTTCGGCATCGGTCTGGAGCGCCTGGTCCGCTACCTGTGCGGGCTGGATTCGGTCTGGCAGGCGAGCGCGTTCCCGAAGATCCCCGGCGTGGTGTCCCCGTGACCGCGTTGCGCGCCGGCACGTTCCCGGAGCAGGCCGTCCGGGAACGGGCCCGCACCGGTGCCGCGGCGGCCTTCCCGTCGCTGTCGGACTACGGCAGCGCGCTGCTGGGCGAACCGGTGGGTCCCGCGCCCGCCGACGCCCTCGACGCCGCCCGCCTGGTGCCCCCGGTGTTCATGCCGTTGCGGCTGGAGAAGCTCATCGACCTGGCCCGTGAGCCCCTGCACGGCGACGTGGACCTGGCGACGACCGTCGGTGGTTTCACCGCACGCCTCCCGCTGTACCTGTCGGCGTTCGGCTCGACCCGCGCGGTGGGCACGGACCTGGGCCTGGCCGCCGCGGCCCAGGCGGGTGCTCTCGGCATCCCGATGGTGGTCGGCGAGAACGTCGTCCCGGTCGACGGCTACACCGGCGAACGGTCCCTGCTGGCACGGATCTCCGCCTACGCCGACCACGCCCCGGACGGCGCGGGCGGGGTCGTGGTGCAGCAGAGCACGGAGGACGCCGACGCCGAGGTCTGGAACCGCGTCTACAGCGACCCGGCGACGCGGTCGCTGCTGGACTCCGGTCGGCTGGGGTTCGAGCTCAAGGTCGGTCAGGGCGCCAAACCCGGCCTCGGCGGGCTGACCGTCGTCGACGGCGACGCGGCGGACCGCCTGGCGGGCCAGTACGCCCTGGAACCGCTGGGAGACCGGGTGCTGCGCAGCGCGAGCCCCGGCACGTTCACGGAGGAGATCCTCCGGCAGCAGGTGCGCCTGATGCGCAACAACTACCCGCGCGCACGGGTGTGGGTGAAGCTGCCGCCGGGACGTGACGTCGCCGCGGCGGCGGACGTGGCGTGGCAGGCGGGCGCGGACGCGGTCACCGTGGACGGCGCCGAGGGCGGCAGCGGCTGGGCCCCCACGGCGTCACTGGCGGGTGTCGGCCTCCCGCTGGCGGAGTGCCTGCGCCGCATCGGTTCCCCGTGCGGCTGCCTGCTGGTGTCGGGCCGCGTCTGGGAAGGGCTGCGCGCCGTGAAGTGCCTGGCCGCCGGCGCCACCGCCACGGGTCTCGGCCGGGCGGCCCTGCTGGCGGTCGACGAGAACCCGCGTTCCGGTCTGACGCGTCTGGTGGAGGCGATGGCCCTGGAGCTGCGCCTGCTCATCAGCGCGCTGGGCAAGTACCACCCGTCCGCACTGTCCACTGAGGACCTGTGGTCGCCGGCGGGGTGGTCGGTGCCCGCGAGTTCGATGGTGGCGGGGTAACGCGGTCATCAGGAACGGCCCGGCCTCCTTCACGGGGCCGGGCCGTTCCTCTGTTCACCACGTGGTTTCAGGCCAGCCCCGCGGCGGCGCTGAGGCCGCACAGGTGCACCGGGTCGGCCCGCAGGCGGAGCGCGAGGTCCGGCAGCGGACCCGGAGGCCGGTGTCCTCCGGCCGCGGCGTCGGCGACGGCCAGCGCGGTCGCCAGGCACTCCGCGCGGGCGTCGGGGGAGGGGGTGATCAGGCAGACCACCCCGCCCAGGTGGTCGTACCCCAGCGTCCGCAGCGCCCACGCCGCCGCCCTGCGGGCGTGCGGCGTGGGAGGCCACACGGTGAGCACCTCCGGGCCGGTGGGGACGAAGAAGGCGTGCACGGGGGGAACCGTCGCGGCCCCTATCGGACCGTTGTCGGTCATGGCGGCCATCGGTCACGCTCCCGGAGCTCGGCGTCGGATCCCAGTCCACCACGGCGAACGCGGCTCGCTCGGCAGTCGCTGCGGCAGACCGGAGGCGAGTCAGGGCGTGGCCGCCAGCACCGAGCGGATCAACGGCGACACGGTGAAGCTGCGCCCGGTCCCGGTCTCGACGGGCCGCACCAGCCCGCGCTGGAGGAGGTCGCGCAGCAGGCGCCCGGTGTCGGCCGACGGTCCGAACCGCGGCGGCAGGTCCTCCAGGAACCGGCGGTAGGGCGCCGCAGCGCCGGCAAGCGCGCGCACGAGCACGTCGTCCAGCAGGCAGGCCGGGTCGGTGGCGGCCAGCTCCGACAGCGGGTAGACCGACAGCCACGACCCCACGGCGGCCAGCGCGGCGGGCACCCCGTCGAGCGCCTGGCACAACCGGTCGACCTCGACCGCGTCCACCGGCTCGTGGTGCTCGGCGAGCAACAGCCGAGCCGCGTCGGCGGGCTCCAGCCCCGAGAGCAGGAACACCCGCTCCCCGGCGAGCCCGCACGGCGCCGGTGCGGTGATCAGCACCCGCACCCCGGGGCAGTCGGCGAGCAGCCGCAGCACGCCGTCCCCGCAGACCGGCCCATCCACGTCGTCGAGCACCACCAGCGCGGACCGGGCACCGATCACCTCGGCGAGGTCGTCCTCGATCCGCCCGCCCGTCCGCACGGCCGTGGACCACGCCGTCACCAGTCCGGCCAGCCTGGGATCCCGCAACGGAGTGCTGTCCGCACCGGCCCACAGCACCGGCATCCGGGCGTGCAGCACCTCGGCGACCGCGGCCGCGAACCGCGTCTTCCCCACCCCGGGCAGACCCACGACGGTCGCGAGCCTGCACCCGCCGGCCAGTTCGGCGGCCAGCGCGCCGGTCTCGACGTCCCGGCCGACCTGCACGGCCAGCGAGGTGGGCGGCACCGCGGCGGCGGGGTCGACCTCGGCGCGCCGGTCCGGGTCCGCCGCCACCTCCAGGTCGTGCCGGGCCCGGCTGCCGAGCCGCAACCCCTCGGCGATCAGCCGCACGGTGTCCGGCCGGGGCCGCAACGCCCGCCCCTGCTCCAGGTCCCGGATGGCCCGCACGCTCACGGTCGACAGGTCGGCCAGCTCCCGCTGCGTCAACCCGACCCGGCTGCGGTGCCGGCGCAGGAGCAGGGCGAAGGGCGGGAGTCCGGGGTCCAAGGCGGGCGGAGTGGCCATCTCGGCATCCTCGTTTCAGGCGGATGATTTTGTCGAGCCAATGGTCGGCACGTCCGCTATCACGCGGCAATCCCGGCACATATCCCGCCTGCAAAACACTGCTGCTATCGCGCTTCTTCGCAGCTCAGAGATGGTTTGGTGGAGTTGTCACCCTCGGGATAGTGGCGAGATAAACCGCGTGATAGTACCGGGATTAGCAGGCCCCATAACGTTTGTCCCATCGCCGGAGAAACGAATTCCCGAGGAGTCCGAAATGGTCCGCACCGTCATCGCCAAGATCGCCGCCGTCACCCTCGCCGTCGCGGCCCTCACGACCGTCGCCGCCACCACCGCCCAGGCCGTGACCGACACGACCCCCACCACGGTGTCCGGCAGCAACCCCTGGGAGTGAACGGCTCGGCGTCCGATCCACCGACGGGTACCGCCTTCGCACTAGACCCGGACGGGTTCCCCTGCCGCGGCACCGCGCACCGAGTCCACCAAGGCCGTCACGGCCGGGTGCCACTCGCGGCCGGCCGGGCCGCTGAGGACGAGCGTGCGCACGACCTGTTCCCGCAGGGGCAGCATCACCAGGTCCGGCGGCAACATCGACGCCACCAGCCCCGGCACGAGCGACACGCCGATGCCCGCGCGGACCATGGCGAGCAGCGTGCCCAGTTCGCGCACCCGGTGCCGCGGCGTGAACGGATGACCCGCGTGCGCCTGCCGCACGTGCCGCTCGCAGCCCCCGTGCGACAGCAGGAACGGGTCGTCGCCGAGGTCCGCGACGCTGATCCGCGGCTCGCCCGCGAGCGGGTGGTCGGTGCGCAGCAGGGCGTGGAAGGCGTCCTGACCGATCTGTGCGCCCGGCCCTGGCTGCGGGTCGACGAGGACCGCGGCCTCGACCGTGCCGCCGGCGAGCCACTCCGCGACCTCGTCGTCCTCTCCCTCGAACACCCTGATCCGCACCTGCGGGAACGCCGTCGCCCACCGCGCCAGCAGGTCGGGCAGCAGGCCCTGGCAGACGGTCGGCGGCGCCGCGAGCCTGATCGTGCCGCGAACTCCACCGCGCCGGCGCTCGGCCAGGTCTGCGATCGCGGCCGACGCCGTCACCGCGGCGCGGGCGTGGGCCAGGACCTCCTCCCCGAACGCGGTCGGGGTGCTCCGCCCTCGCCGCGCCAGCACGGGGTGGCCCAGCGTGCGCTCGAGCGAGGCGACCGCGTGCGACACCGCGGACTGCGTGACGCCCAGCGCGTCGGCGGCCGCACCGAACCCGCCCTCGTCCACCACGGCGAGGAACGCCCTGAGCTGGGCGAAGTTCAACGTCATGAGCGCCTCTCATGCTCACCCGATCACCACTTGTTGGACTCATGATGCCCGCCGGGGTGATGCTCGCGCCGTGGGGTCGACTGGGAAGTTCGTGCTGTTGTCGGCGATCTGGGGCAGCAGCTTCGCGTTGATCAAGGTGGCGGTGGACGCGGGCGTGCCGTCCGTGCAGGTGGCGCTGGCGCGGTGTCTGTTCGGTGCTTCGGCACTGTGGGCGATCTGTGTGGTGCAAAGGGCGGCGATACCGCGCGATGCGCGCACGTGGGGGCATGCGGCGGTGGTCGCGGTCCTGCTCAACTCGGTGCCGTTCACGCTCCTGGCCTTCGGGGAGTCCAGGGTGGACTCGGTGCTGGCGGGCGTGCTGAACGCGACGACACCGCTGACGACGCTGGCGTTCGCGTTGCTGGTCGTGCCGGGGGAGCGGGTGAGGACCACCCGGCTCGCGGGCCTGCTGCTCGGTTTCGCGGGCGTGCTGGTGCTCCTCGGCGTGTGGCGCGGACTGGACGGTGACGTGCTGGTGGGCGGTCTGGCCTGTCTGGCCGCCACGACCTGCTACGGCGCCGGATTCGCTTACACCAGGCGCTTCCTGTCCGGTGGGTCCCATCGCGCCAGCGCGTTGTCCGCCGTGCAGATCACCTGCGCCACCGTCCAGTTGGCCGTCGCCGCCCCTGTCCTTTCCGGACCGCCGTCCTGGCCGGGTCTGCCCGCCGTGCTCGCCTTGCTGGTGTTGGGCGCGGTCGGCACGGGCTACGCCTACGTGCTCAACCTGGACCTGATCCGGGCGGCGGGGCCGACGGTGGCGGCCACGGTCACGTACGTGACCCCGTTGTGGTCGACCGCGCTGGGAGCGTTTCTCCTGGCCGAACCGGTCGGCTGGCACACCCTGGCCGGTGGGGCCGTGGTGGTCGGCGGCATCCTGCTCACCCGTCGTCCGGCACCGGTTCGGGCTTCCCTCACAGGAATTCCTGAAGCACGGCAAGCAGTTCCTCGGGCCGGTGCTGCGGAATGATGTGACCGCAGCCTTCGAGCCGCACGTTCCGCACCTCGTCCCCGACCAGCTTCACCTGCCGATAGGTCGCGTCGCCGACCGGAGCCGCCCCGATCGTCAGCGTCGGCACGGACAGACGCCTCCGGTGGACGGCCTCCTCGATCTGGCGCGCGCTCTCGGGCAGTGCGCGGTAGTGCTCGAACGCCGCTTTCAGCGCCGCACGGCCCTTGTAGGCCTCGTGAACCGCGTCGCGGAAACGCGGTGTGACGCCATCACCCGCGGTACCCGCGTGCAGGAAGAAGTCGAGGTACTCGGCCTCGTGCCCGAGCAGTACCGACTCCGCCAGGCCGGGGGCGGAGTGGAAGCCGAACCACCACGGCGGTCCGTGGCGCAGGAAGTCCTCGGCGCCGGGAAGTGTGCCGACGAGCGCCTCCATCAGCACCAGCCGGCGCACTCGGCCGGGATGTCCGGCCGCGAGCAGGAACGCCGGTGGCACGCCCAGGTCGATGGCGGCGACGTCCGCTTCGGCGATCCCCAGCGCGTCGAGCAGCCCGGCCACGTCGTTCGCCACGTCGGCTGCCGCGTACCCGCTCTCCGGCCGGGCCGAGGCGCCCAGGCCGCGCAGGTCGGGAGCGATGACCCTCCGGTGCGCGGCCAGTGCCGGGACGACCGGTTCCCACACCTGCCAGGTGTGCGGGAAACCGTGCAGCAGCACGAGGACCGGTCCTTCGCCTTCCACCGCGACGTTCAGCTCGACGCCGTTGGTGTGAATCCTTCGCAGCACCATCAGTTCCGCTTTCCGATCTCGTTGCACCCGTTGTGCCGCAACGATAGGAACGCCAGGAAGGGGGCGGAAGACGGCACTTCCGCGTCAGGTGGTTTCCCCGGGGTAACGGCTCAGTCGGTGCTCGCGGCGTTGGCCTGGTTGATCTCGGTGATGTGCTCCTCGGCCCAGTCCCGCAAGGCGGCGAGCCGGAGCTCCAGCGAGTGACCCAGCGCGGTGAGGCGGTAGTGCACCTTCGGCGGGACCGTCGGCTCGACGCGGCGGGCGACCAGGCCGTCACGGGTCAGCGAGCGCAGCGTCGTCGACAGCATCTTCTGCGAGACGCCGGGCATGCGCCGCTGCAGTTCCGCGAACCGGATCTCGCCCTCGCCCGCCTCGGCGAGGAGCTTCACGGCCATCGACGTCCACTTCGTGCCGATGCGGTCGAGCAGCATCCTCGTCGGGCAGGCGGGGTTGAAGAGGTCGCCGCGGCCGGTCCCCGCGCTCACGGCGTGCTCTCGATCAGCCGCAGCAGCGTGTGCTCGGCGAACTCCTGGCGTGCTTCCGCGTCCGGCGGGACGGCGTCGAACACGATCTGGCTCATCGCCCAGGCGAACGCCACCTCCAGCGCCCGTCCGACGAGTCGCTCGTCGAGCCGGACGCCCCGCGCGGCGGCGTTGCGCGTCACCGCGGCCGCGTTCTCCTGGCACGAGGCGTCGAAGAGGCGGCGCATCTGCGCGCGGAGCTCGTCGTCCCGGCGCGCGGCGTTGAGCAGTTCGATCAACGCGATGCCGTGGACGCCGACCAGCACGTCCACCATCGAGTCGAGGCACGCCCGCAGGTCGCCCACGACACCGCCCGCGTCGCCCACCGCGACCGGTGCGCAGTCGGCCGCCCGGCGCAGGGCCGCCGTCACGAGGTCGATCCTGCCGCCCGGCCAGTGCCGGTAGAGCGTCGTCTTCGAGGTCTGGGCGCGCGCGACCACGGCGTCCGTCGTCAGGCCGTCCCAGCCGACCTCGGCGATCAACTCCGCGACGACGCCGAGGATCTCGTCCTGACGTGCTTCTCCACGCGTCTGCACACGCGTACCGTATCGATAAGTGTACGAACCCGTACTTTTCTGCCCGTTCGAGCTCCATTTCGTCTGATTTCTCGCGAATGGATTATGACCTCGACGGGTCGCTACCAGTGGGTCTCACCTTGTGTAGCGACGTGCTCACCAGCAGGGATGTGACCGTGAACACTCGGTTGTGACGCTTCCGTGTTCGTTTCGTAATATGGCCCGCCGTACCTGCCCCCGTCCCCGACGCAAGGTGTTTCCCGAATGCCGGGCCGACATAGAACGCAAGAGAAACCAAGCCGGAAGCTCCCCATCGCGGTCGCCGCCACCCTCACGGTGGGCCTCGTCGCGACCTTCTGGGTAGTCCGCACCTCCGACCAGCCGGTCGACCCCACCGGAGCGGCCGCCAACCTCGCCGCCTCGTCGAGCTCCGCCGGTCAGACCCCGTCGTCCACCGCGACGTCGTCCAGCACGCCGCCGTCCTCACCGCCTCCGGTGACCACGACGACGACCCCCGAGACCACCACGCCGCCGCCACCACCCCCGCCGCCGCCGCCACCCCCGCCGCCGCCCTGCCCGACCACCCTGAACGGCGTCAAGCCGCACGTGGCGCAGGTGGGCCACCACGTCGGAGGCAAGTTCGGCGTGGACGACATCGGTGGCGCCACCGGCCGGGCCGGCTCCGGCGACCACCCCACCGGCCTCGCACTCGATTTCATGGTCGACACCGCCACGGGCAACGCCCTCGCCGACTACGTGCTGGCCAACCGCAAGGCGTTCGGCGTCACCTACGTGATCTGGCGCCAGCGCTACAACGACGGCAGTGGCTTCACGCCGATGGAGGACCGCGGCAGCCCCACGGCCAACCACATGGACCACGTGCACGTGTCGTTCCAGGCGAACGCGACCGTCAACGTCACCTGCTGACCGGTTCGCGCCCTGCGGCCGCGCTCGTCACGTCTGCGACGACAGGTCGGCCCAGACGGTCTTCCCGGTCGTGCGCCCGATGACGCCCCAGTCCCGGGCGATCTTGTCCACGATGATCAGCCCCCGTCCGCGCGTGTCGTCGATCCGGGACCGGCCGAGGACCGGCTGGTCCGACGACCCGTCGTCGACCTCGACGCGGAGCAGGGCGGGGGCGGGCAGGCGCCGGAGCCGGAGGTGCCGGGGGTGCAGGCCGTGGTCGTAGGCGTTGCTGACCAGCTCGGTGACGACGAGGTGCAGGTCCTCCAGCGACTCCTCGGCGAGGTCGTCGAAGACCTCGGAGAGCAGGTGGCGCAGGGAGGCGAGGGGAGGTGTGGGTTCGTGCAACTCCAGAGCGACGTCCGGTCGTGGAGGGGGCTCGTCGCTGGACTCCATGTCGAACTGACCCTCTTCCGTGAAGACGTTCGAAATCCTCCGTTACCCACGGCCCGGCGCAGGTAAACCGCGACACGCGGTTCTTTCGCGAATCGCACGTTTGCGCCTCGCGCCGATCGGGTACGCCCTCCGAACGCGTTCCGCCCGTTCCGGCGGTGCGCCACGGCAGGAAGAGCGACGGCATGACGAAGCTCGATCCAGGTCAGCCCGTGTCGGTCCGGACCGGCCACACCGGTCCCGTCCCGGTCACGTCCGTCGTCGGCGAGGTCGACACCACGACCGACGACGTGATCGGCCACGAGGTCCGCGTCCAGCTCGCGACCAGGCCGGAGGTGCTCGTCCTCGACCTCACCGGCGTCGTGTTCATGGGGTCCTCGGGCCTCAACCTGCTGGTGCAGGCGCAGAAGGAGGCCACCCGGCTGGGCGTGCGGCTGGTGGTGGTCGCGCGTGGCGGCATCGTGCGGCGGGTGCTGGAGATGACCGGGGTCGACCGGGTGGTCGAGGTTCAGCCGGACGTGTCGAGCGCGTTGCGCGCGATGTGATCGGCGCGGCGGGGTGATCGCGGCGGCGGACGCGGGGTGACCGTCGCCAGGGGCGGACCGGCTCTCCAGCCTCCCTGCGGACGTCAGCCCTCCGGCCCGCCCCCCGACGTCAGCCGCAAGTCCAGACGACCGGTTTGGTGCCGGAGTACCCCGCGACCACGCCGTTCGCGCCGACGGCGGCGGCCGCCGCGCTGGGGACGAGCAGGCTGGTCACGACGGTGAGTGCGGCGAGCACGGGTCTGGTGAGCATGCGGTGTCGGGCAGGTGGACGAGGGATCGACGCTGCCGCTCGACGTCCACAGTGTACTGATGGGCGAAGGCGCGTTCGGACGCGAGACGACGCGGATGATGTCCCCCAGTGGAGCCTCCGGTTCTCCCGCGAACACCATGCAGGTACGCGCCGCCGGTCGGCAACGAGACAGGGTGCGTTCACCGAGATGGACGCACCCCGTCGCAGCGGGCCAGACTGTCCACTGTGGACGAGAACGGCCTGCGCGTCACCGCTCGCGAGATCGCATGAGACGATCAGGTCGTGGAGTGGAGAGCGATGGCACCCGCCGAGGCCTGCGACCTCATGGACTTCTGGGAGATCGCGCCCTGGCCGCTCACGCGCGACCAGGTGCAGCAGCTGGCCGTCGAGTGGCTCGGGTGGACGATCGAGGTCGAGAACGGCGTCTCCTACCTCATGAACAGGGAGTCCGGGTTCACGTCCCCGGACGTGATGACCATCGGCGCCAAGGGCGAACTGTCCTACCTCAAGTTCGCCGTCGCGGACACGATCCGCGAGGTCACCCCCGCGTCGAGGCGGTTCCTCGGGGACGCCTTCACCCTCGTGGTGCGCGAGGGGGAGGGGCGCTGGGGCACGCCGGTGATGCGCGACTTCGAGACGACGACGTCGGCGAAGTGGGCCACCGGGTCGGGCGGGGCGATCTCGTTCAGCCTTTCCCGCAAGGGCTTCAGCGGGATGTTCGCCACTCCCCAGGGCGTCGAGCTCGACCGGAAGGCACAGCAGTGGTGAACCAGGCAGGCGACCGCCTCCCGGCGCCCGGACGGTTCGTCCGGTACCGCGACACCGACTACCGGCTCCAGCACCACGCCGGCAGGTGGTGGATCACGGCGGACCACGAGGTGGACGAGTCGTTCAGCCGGCAGGGGCGCCGCCACTTCGTGAAGAGGCTCGCGCACGACGACGTGCTGGAGTGCTACGACCTCGCCCGCCCCGGCACCTACCGCGGTCTGCCCGTCGAGGTGGCGGGCGACTCGGGGAGCGCCTATTGGGTCACCACGCGCGACCCGGCGGGGCACGCCGAAGGCTTCGAGCGGGACGACCACCGCGGTCCGCTGGCAAAGCTGATCGCGTTCGACGACGCCGAGCTGCGGTTCACCACCACGCGCACACCGGTCCCCATGCCGTGGAAGATCGCGTACGAGTGGGACCGGTTCACCGAGCGGCTCACGGACTGCTTCCGGGACGTGACCGACGGCGTGTTCCTCATCGTCCACGCGGCGGCGGACCCCAGGCGTTACGTGCAGTTCGCCGGCGCGCCCGACCGGCTGTACGCGGAAGCACCGGGGACGGACGTCGCTGCGGACGCCGACGAGTTCCAGCTGCGCAGGTTCGACTGGGCCGAGCCCGAGGTCACCCAACCCAACTGGACGTCGGAACTCCGGCGCCCCGCTCTCACGAGCGAGTTCGCGGGGCTGGCGCGGCGCTGCGTCGCGGCACTGCACGAGGCCTACGGGATCACGAGCCCGGACGAGCTCCGGTACCGCGCGTGGTCCCAGCCGTTCGGAGCCGACGCCACGGCGGTGGAGTTCCCCGGACTCGGGCTCGACTGACCCGCCGCCTCAGTCCCGGCCGAGCACGTCGCAGGTGCTGAGCGTCGTCCGGTACCCGAACAGGAGCAGGGCGTGCAGCAGGAACAGCCACAGCCCGATCGCCGCCACCGCACCGGGGACCGCCAGCCCGCCGTACGGGATCGCCCAGTCCACCGGGATCGCGAGGAACACGACGAACCCGTGCAGGAAGCCGGTCAGGACGGCGCCGACGCACACCCCGGCCGCGAGGATCGTCCTGACCGGCAGGGCGACCGGCCCGACGAAGGCGAACACGAGCGCGACGGTCACGCCGATCGGGATCACGTCGAGGTGGAACGACAGCACCACTCCCAGCACGGTGGACCACCCGCCCTCCTCGTAGAGCGGGCCGACCACCGAGGCGAGCGAGAGCGGTAGCGCGACGAGCAGGGGCGCGAGCAGGAGCACGGGCAGGAAAGCGATCCGCCCGGCCCAGCCGGTCCACTTCGTGGGGCGTTCACCGGCCGCCTGCACGAGGCCGCGGCGCAGTCCTTCGCCGTAGAGCGAGGCGGGGAACAGGGCCGCGGCGAGCAGCGGCCACGAGGTGTTCGTCGCCGCCTCGGCCAGCCGGACCAGCGTCTCCGTGGCGTCGTGCGCCTGGGGCAGCGATCGGCCGACGGTGCGCGCGCTGTCGACGACGAAGTCCTCGCCGAACACCAGCGACACCCCGCGCAGGGCGAGCAGGAGCAGCGGCACCAGGCCGAGCGCCGAGAAGAACGTCAGTCCGGCGGCCCACAGCAGGAGGTCCCGGCCGCGCAGCGCGCTCCCGGTAGCCGTCACCACGGCGCGGAGCAGGTGCATGATCGGGAAGTACCCGAACCTGCACGGCGTCACCCCTCGGCTTACGGTTGTCACGTGAGCGGTGACGAGGCGAACCCAGTCGCCGGGTGGTCCCGGCTGCACGGGGAGGACGTGTCGGGCAACAGGCTCGTCGTCGGCTGGCTGCGGCTCGTGCACGTGCTGGCCCGCCCGCTGGACCGCGTTCCGCCCGACGCGCTGTCGGCGGCCGGCGTGGTGGTCGCGGGTGGCGCCGTCGCCGCCGCCGCGGCGGGTGGCCGGTGGGCACTTCTGGCTCTGCTGCTGGTGGTCTCGGCCGGAGTGCTGGACGGGCTGGACGGCGCGGTGGCGTTGCGCACCGGTCGTGCGCGGCCGTTGGGTGCTGTGGTGGACGCGGTCGCGGATCGCCTGGCGGACCTGGCACTGGTGCTGGTCCTGTTCGCGCTCGGCGCGGGGGCGTGGTGGTGCGCCGCCATCGGTGTGTCGGTGATGCTGCACGAGTACACGCGGGCGAAGGCGCAGGGCGTCGGCATGACGTCGGCCGGAGCGATCACCGTGGCGGAGCGGCCGACGAGAGTCGTCGTGGTCGCGATCGCCTGTGCCGGAACGGGTCTGGCGCCGGGCGGCACGCCGGTCACCGGGTGGGGCTGGGCGGCCGTGTCGGCACTGGTGTGGGCGGCGTGCGCGGTGGCCGGGTTCGGGCAACTCGCCGCGGGCATCCGGCGGGAGCTGGCGGGCCGGCCGTGGACCGGGCCGTTCGCGTCACGCCGGGCCGACCAGCTGGGCGACGATCCGCGCTGACATCGCCACGAGCGGCAGGCCGCCGCCCGGATGCGCCGAGCCGCCGACGAGGAACAGGCCGGGCACGGGGGAGCGGTTCGCGGGCCGGAGCAGGGCTGCCCGTGGGCCGTTGGAGGACGAGCCGTAGATCGATCCGCCGACCGCGCCCGTGTCCCGCGCCCAGTCGGCCGGTGTGCGGATCTCGCGCCAGCGCACCCGGTCGCGGACGTCGAGGCCGCGTTCGGCCATCACGCGCAGGACCCGGTCTGCGTAGGAGTCGGCGAGTCCCGGTGCGGTCCAGTCGACGTCGCCCTGCCGCGGTGCGTTGACCAGGACGAACCACGCCTCGTCACCCTCGGGTGCGACGGCCGGGTCGTCCGGTGCGCACACGTAGACGGTCGGGTCCGGCACGGGGCGCGGGCGGCGTCCGAAGATCGAGTCGAACTCGTCGTCGTAGTCGGCCGGGAACAGCACGCGGTGGTGGGCCGGATCCGGTGTCCTGCCCCGCAACGCGAGCAGCAGCACGAACCCCGACAGCGAGGGCTGGGTCTTGCGCAGTGTCCGTCGTGGACGGTCTGCGCGCCGGTCGGTGAGGAGGTCGCCGTAGAGGTGTTCGGCGTCCACATCGGACACGATTACGTCGGCCGGCCTGCGCTCGCCGTCCCGCAGGACCACCCCGGTGACGCGGCCGCCTCCGGTCTCCACGGCGGTGACCTTCGCGTGGAAGCGGAATCCCACCCCGAGTTCGGTGCAGCGCTCGAACAGGGCGTCGCCGAGCCGGCGCAGCCCGCCGCGTACGTACCAGCCGCCGAACCGCTGCTCGATGAACGGGACCACCGTCATCAACGCGGGCGTGCGGCGCGGGTCGGAGCCGCTGTAGGTGGCGTAGCGGTCGAGGAGCATGCGCAGTCTCGGATCGCTGAACCGCCTGCCCACCCCGCGCAGCGTGCGCCACGGCGCGATCGCCACCAGGTCCCGCACGCTCGCCGACCGGCGCAGCAGATCTCCCACGCCGCCCAACGGGTTCTGCAGCACCGGGTCACCGACGAGCTCCCACAACCGTTCCGCCTCGGTGAGCATCCCGCGCCACTGCCGGGCGGCCTCCGGGCCGAACGCGTCGGTCAGCGCGGCCTCGGCCTGGTCCTCGGCGTGAGGCATGTCGAGCTCGGAGCCGTCGGGGAAGCGGTAGCGGCAGGTCGGCTCCACCGCGACGATCTCGACGAGGTCGTCGAGAGGGGCGCCGGTGGCCGCGAAGAGGTCGCGGTAGACGTGCGGCAACGTCAGCAGCGACGGTCCGGTGTCGAAGGTGAACCCGTTGCGCCGCAAAGTACCGAGCTTGCCGCCGTGCTCGGCGGCCTGCTCGTACACCGTGACCTCGTGCCCCGACCTCGCGAGGCGCGCGGCCGCGGCGAGTCCGCCCATTCCCGCGCCGATCACCGCTACCCGTGCCATGTCAGCTGCTTCCCCGCAACGATCGGCCCTTCCACTGCAGTCGTCCCGCCTTCCTGGCCCGCCACGACCGTGCGACGAGCGTCAGCAACACCCCGGTCGACACCGGGTGGGCGAGCGCGTCCGGCCACACCCGTCCGCCGGTGTGCCGTGCCGTCACGACCCTGGTGAGCACCCCGGCGGCGTAGCCGACGATGCCGGCGCGGGAGCCGGCGAGCGCGGCGACGGGCGGCAGCACGTACAGCCAGGCGAGCACGAGGGACAGCGCCGCCGCCGCCACCGGGCTGCCGGTCGCCGACCACAGCGACTTCTCGTACCCGTCGCGCACCCCGGCCCAGTCCTCGTACATCCGGCAGGTCGCCACCGTGCTGCCGTCGACGACCACACCGCGTCCGCCGCCGCGCTTGACCGCCCGCAGCAGCGCGATGTCGTCGAGCACGGCGGTGGCGATGCCCGCGAAACCCCCGCTGCGGTGGTAGGCGCCGGCGTCCACGACCAGGAACTGCCCGTTGGCCGCTGACAACGACGGTCTGGGCGAGCGTTCGGCCAGGCGCAACGGCAGGAACACCAGCCACGACCACTGCAGCAGCGGCTGCACGAGACGCGCTCCGGCGCCGTCGGCGAGCTGGCGGGGGAACGGGGACACCAGATCGAGGTCGTGTTCCCGCAACAGGGCGACCGCCGAGGCGATCGCGTGGGGCGCGAGCACGACGTCCGCGTCGACGAACACCAGCACGCGGCCGGTGGCCAGCTCGGCGAGCTGGGCGCAGGCGTGGGGCTTGCCGGGCAGGCCCTCCGGCGGCGTTCTCCCGGTGACGACGCGGATCCTCGGGTCGTCACCGGCTGCCCGGCGCACCTCGTCTGCGGTGCCGTCGGACGAGCCGTCGTCGAGCACGATGACCTCCAGGTCGTCGACGCCTCGCTGAGCCCGCAGCGACAAGATGGTCGGCGCGATCCGGTGCGCCTCGTCCCGTGCGGGCACCAGCACCGAGACCGCCTCGCCGCAGCGGGGCGGATCCGCTGGCGGCACACGCATCAGTCGCGCGTTCACCAGGGCGTGCGCCGCCGCGACGGCCGAACCGGCGGCGGCACCGCGCACCGCCGCGCGCAGGAACCGCTTCACCGATGGGACCGCCACAGCGCGCACGCGAACGGCACGGCCACCAGGCCCATCAGCACGCCCGCTACCAGGGACACGGTGGGGCGCCCGAAGAACGCCGCGTGCGCCCACACCGACGAGCCGTACGTCCACAGGTACAGCACCGGAGCCGGCCCCGCCCGCAGGTCGAGCTCGTTCACGACGCGCGCCCTCCCGACGCTCCCGTGCAACGCGGTGATCATGAGCACCGAGACCAGCAGCCAGCCCGCGTAGTTCGTCAGCGGGACACCGTCCACTCCGGGCAGTGCCGGGACCGGATCGGACCACGTCCAGTGACCGGCGTCCACCATCTGCGGGTCGAGGAACACGTCCCACGACGCCAGCGCCCACGCACCGATCCCGACGACCACCCAGGAGGGACGGTCCACGCGGGCCGCGAGCGCCCTCCCGACGAGCAACGCGGGCCAGGACATCATGATCCACGCCAGTGCGACGACCACGGGCACGCCCGCGATCTCCAGGCCGAGGGTGCCCGTGTACCGGTAGTCGCCGAACGGGAAGCCCGTGTGCACACCGGTGGTCTCGGCCACCAGCCCGCCGCCTCCGGCGACCACCACCAGCAGTGCCGCCGCGCGCGGCCCGAAGCGGGCGAAGGCGTCGCACACCGACGCCACCGCGAACGCGACGACCGAGGCGACCGTCGTGAAGAACCGGGCGTCCGGCTCGGTCATCGAGTAGACGATCTGCGCCAGCACGACGAGCGCACCGCAGACCCAGGCCACCGCCCGGAGTCCGGCGGCGGACCCGCGCACGGCGGCTCGGGAACCACCGCGGTCCACGCCGACGTTCACGCCGACCTCCGCCGGCGCGCGGCCGCCCGCAGCAGCGGCACACGACCCTCCAGGGGAACCGTCCAGAGGTCCGTGCCGGCGACACCCCACTGGCCGAGCAGCCGGTTGGCCGCGGTGAAACCGGTCGTGGCGGCGCGTTCCATCAACGCCACCGGCAGGTCGATCCGCACCAGATCCCCCGCCAGCACGAGGAAGTCGTCCGGCGTGCTCACCGTCGGCCTGTCCCCGTAGCCGCCCGCCGGGAACAACGGGCAGTCGGCACGCCACTCGTGCCGTTCGTCGACCACGGTGGCGCGCTTGGTCTCCGGGTAGACCTCGGTCAGCTGGTCCCAGAGCCGCCGCCTGGCCTCGTGTTCGTCCACATCGGACGTAATGGCGTAACCGTGCAGCTCCACCACGGAACCGCCGGTGCGCGCCGCCCACGCCCTCGCCTCGTGTTCGTAGCCGTCGAGCACGCTCACGTTGTCGAGCAGGTCGAACCCGCTCGTGCCGATGAAGCCGGGGCGGTCGACGGGCGTGTCCAGCCAGTACCGCGACACGAGGAACGGCGGTGCCGTCCGCAACCCCGCCACGCGCGCCCGCCAGTCCGCGTCCCCGAGGCCCGGTGAAGAGCGCACGATCCCGCGCAGCCCTCCCACGTCGGCGGCGAGCACCACGGCGTCGGCGTCGATCGCGCCGTCCCCGGTGGTCACGGTGAACCGCCTGGCCCCGCCCCGCCGTACGGAGCGCACGTCGACACCCGTGCGCACGTCGGCGCCGAGGTCGGTGAGGCGCTGGCCGAGCGGATCCCACAGGCCGTGCGGGAACGGGTCCGCCGCGACGTCGAAGAGAAGGCCCTCGTTGGAGCCGAGGAAGTAGATGTGGAACATCACGGCGAGTTCGGCCGCCGACATGTCCCGCGGGTGCGCGAAGAAGCTGCGGGAGAACACCTCGAACGCGAGCGCGTGCGCGGCCTCCGGGAACCGGACGCGTTCCAGGTACCCGGCCGCGTCGATGCCGTCGATCTCGTCGTAGATCCCGGGAACCGAGACGTCGAGGAGCTTCAGGGCCGCCTCTGGGTTCATCTCCGGCAGGTCGCGCCAGCGGAACGTCGGACTGCGCCGCAGGAACGCCAGCACGTTCCACGGCGCCGTCGTGGGCATGCCGGCGAAGGAGTCGCGGTCACCTCGCGCGTGCCACAACGGGTAGTCGGGCATCGGCGTCAGCGCGCGGCCGCCTGGATCCACCCGCCCCAGCAACGCGCGCAGGTTGTAGTACTGGCGGAAGAACGCGTGGAAACCGCGCGTCATCGTGACATCGCTGCCGTCCGCCAGCCGCGTGCGCCACCCACCGACGCGGCCGCCCAGATAGGACTCGCGCTCGCACAACACGACTCGCGCGCCACGCTCCGCCAGGAGGGTGGCCGCCGCGAGGCCGGCGATTCCCCCGCCCACCACCGCGACGACCGGCGCGTCGCCCGCGAAGCGAGAACGTCCCGCGGGCGCAGGGATCCGCACCGCCTTGCGATCCTTCATCGTGCTCCCACTTCCGGCTCTCGGCCGACGGAAAGTGCCATCAGGGCAGCGCGAACGGGCCCGGGGAAACCCGGTGCCGACTGTCCTTGCCGGTGTCCGCGCCTGCTCCGACCGTATGGGCAGTCCGATCACCTTGCACAACGGGAGCGGCGGCGGCTCAGGATTCGCGGCTCTGGTCGACGGCGACCACGCCGAGCACCTCGTCGAACGACCCGTACGACTGCTCGGGAATGGAGTGCAACGCGTGCACGGTGTCCTCGTCGGCGTTGTTGCGCGAGGCGTGGTCGACCAGCCGGCCCTTGTCCGCGGGGTAGCTCACGTCGGCCAGCGCCGTGCGCAGCCGGTCCACCGTGGTCGTGTCGCTCATCGCTCTCCTCCAGCTCGGGTTCCTGACGCCACCGGCTACCCGGCCACGGGTGCGCCTAACGCGGCAGTGGTGCGGGGCCTCGTCACACGGCCGGGCCGGGATCGCGACGGCGGGTACCGGCACGACGGTGATCCGGGTGTTTTCGGCAGCGGCATTCGGAAGTGAGGTCCGACCTCCGTTCGGAGTACGAATGCGGATCGCGGGAATCTCGAATGCATTCGAATGCGAAGTACCCGCTCCGGGCAATGCATTGGATGGCATGATGCGGTTTCGCATCGGACGAGGCGTTGTGACAGGAGAAGGATGAAGCGCTTGTTCAAGGCTGTCGCGGTGGTGTCTTCCGTTGTCGCCCTGACCGTGGCGATGGGAGGCCCCGCGCTGGGATCGGTGTCGCAGGGTACATCAGTGGCAGTGGCACCGTGACCGACGACTGGGGCGACGAGGGCGAGCTGTCGCGGTCCACGTTCCCCAACAGCTCCGCGACGGGCATTTGGCAGAAGGTGCTGTACGCGGACGGGTATCTCACCGTCAACGACATCGACTGCAGGTTCGGACCGGGCACCGAGAGCGCCACGATCAGGTGGCAGGCGGCCAGGGGACTCGGTGACGACGGCCGCGTGGGGCCGCTGACGTTCGGTCGTGCCGACAACCAACTGCGTGCCACCAGTGATCCGGAGATCTTCCGGTACGACGGGACGAACCACGACGAGTACTTCCTGCGGGTCAACGGTCGCTACGAACTGTTTCCCGGTCATGTCGCGTACTACCGTTCCATTTCCTCCGCGTGCTGATTGATTCCACGTCCAGGGCGTCCGGACAACGGGTGAGTCGCAACTCTTCCGCGTTTGTTCGGTAGGTGAAAGGGCGTCCCTGCTGGAGCGGTTCCGGCGGGTTTCCGGCCCGCCGGAATTGTGCGGGACGGCGATCACATCACGAACGCGGGCCCAGCAGACCGCGAGCGGCGAGGTTCTCCATCAGCGCGGTGATGCCGAACGTCCAGTCCGGCGCGTCCTCGGCGGTGTTCACGACGTTCGTCAGCGCGCCCAGCCGGGGCGAGGAGATGCGGACGACGTCCCCGACCTTGTGGGTGAACCCAACACCTGGCCGGTCCCGGTCCTCGGTCGGGGCGAACATCGTGCCGGTGAACAGCGCGAAGCCGTCGGGATAGCGGTGGTGCGCGCCGAAGGCGTGGGACACGAGGTCCTCGAGTTCCCGGCTGATCTCGGAGACCGGGTTCACGCCGTGCAGCTCGAAGCCGTCGGGGCCGGTGATGTCGAGGGCGATCTCGGTGGCCTTGGCGTCCGCCGGGGTGAAGCCGTCGTCGAACAGCCGGAGGAACGGCCCGATGGCGCAGGAGGCGTTGTTGTCCTTCGCCTCGGTGAGCAGGAGCGCGCTGCGGCCCTCGAAGTCGCGCAGGTTGACGTCGTTGCCGAGCGTCGCGCCGACCGGGTTCCCGCGCGAGTCCACCACCAGGACGAGCTCGGGCTCGGGGTTGTTCCAGGCCGAGCGGGCGAGAACACCGATGTCGGCTCCCAGCCCCACCGCGGAGAGCACCGGGGCCTTGGTGAAGATCTCGGGGTCCGGGCCGATGCCGACCTCGAGGTACTGCGACCACAGGCCCTCGGCCTGGAGGACCCTCTTCACCTCCGCGGCTTCGGCGGAACCCGGCCTCAGGTCGGAGATGTGCCCCTGGACGATCGCGCCCAGCTTCCCGCGGACCTCCTCGGCCCGCTTCGGATCCCCGTCGGCGCGCTCCTCGATGACCCGCTCGAGCATGCTGCGGACGAAGGTCACGCCGGCGGCCTTGAGCACCTGCAGGTCGACCGGTGCGAGGAACCGGGGAACGGCACCGGCCGGGTTCGTCGTGGCGGCCAGGACGTCCGCGAGCGGCCACGACGTGCCGCCGGGGTGGTGCCTGACGATCTCCAGCGCGTCGGGGCGTTCGAGCAACGAGGACACGGTCGCGGCCGCCGGCGACAGGTCGACGACCTGCTCGCCGCGGATCGTGACGACCGAAGGGCCGCCCGCGGACGGGTCGTAGACCCTCGCGACGAGCGCGGCGTCCGCCGCGTCCCGGGGGAGGACGTCAGCGGCGTCGAGTGAGATCTCCATGGAGGTCCTTCCTGCTCGGCCGCGCCGACGAGCTCGCGCATCCCGGTCGTCGGGCCACACCGTACTAGGTGTGATGTCCACCGCTGGGACAGCGCTTTCCTCCGCCGCGCCGACCACTTCCCGGATCCAGGTGACGCGCACAGCGAACGGCCCTGGGCACCGATGCGGTGCCCAGGGCCGTTCGGGGGTCGAGGTGTTACCGCACGCCCGTGCGGTTGCGGCCGGCCACGGCCTCCGCGACGCCGATGAGCAGCACGGAGGCGATCACGGCGATGATGAAGCCCAGCACGTTGAGCTCGAAGATGTCTCCGGTGCCGAGCAGGTTCGCGATCGTGCCGCCGATGACGGAGCCGACCAGCCCCAGCAGCAGCGTCGCCACGATGCCGAGGTTCTGCTTGCCGGGCTTGATCAGTCGGGCGAGCGCGCCGATGATCAGTCCGGCGACGATGAACCCGATCACGTCAGCCTCCTGAAGGTCGATTGTCCTGCTCGACCCGGTTACCCCGTCGCCTGGTCGATCAACCACGTCTCGTGTCGCGGTGTTCGAGCGCGTCCAGACCGTTCTGCCACCGTTGGCGCCGTTGGCTCGTCGTCTGTTCCCACCACGGGTCGCCGCGCTCGCCGAGGGCGGTCTTCGCGAGGTGGACCCGTCCGCGGGCGTCCCGTTCCGCCTCGGCGTCCTGGGCGCGGAGGGCGGCGCCGACGTCGCGGCGTGCCGCCATCAGCAGGGCGCGCAGCCGTGCCGCCTGCTCGGGCGGTATCTCCGGATCGGTGGCCCGCCACCGCCGCCCGTTGATGATGACGAAGTGCCCGTCTGAGGTGTGTTCCGGCTCGGCCACCCCATCAGGATCGCACCGAGCCCGATGCCGGGCACGGTCGAAGTGGGCATGACGGTCCGAGGTGGCTCGACGGTCCGCAAGGGACAGTCGGACGGTCCGTGCCGCGGGTGCGAACAAGCCCACGGCCACGGGACCGGGCCAGTGGTGCTGCCGGCGCACGGCTTCGGTTGCGACCAGAACCTGTGGCGGCTGCTCGTGCCCCTGCTGGCCGCGTCAGCGACGACGCCTCGAGAGCAACGCGGTGACTGAGGCCGGTCAGGACACCGGCGCGCACGGCATGACAGCCCACACGGACTTGCCCGCCAGTCGCTGGACCACACCCCACCTCTCGGACAGCTGCTCGACGATCACGAGTCCGCGGCTGCGCGGTGAGTCGGGCGTGGCCGGTCGCAACCGGGGTGGCAGGGGTGAGGAATCCTCGGCGACGATGTCGACGACGCAGCGCTCAGCCGACCTGCGCAGCTTGAGACGCGCGGGGAACCGGGCGTGGTCGAACACGTTGGACGCGAGTTCCGAGACGACGAGCAGCACGTCGACCAGGTCGTCCTCGACCAGGTCGCACAGCACGGCACGAGCCCATCTGCGCACCTTGGCGGTGTCGGGAATGCCCTTCACGAGCTCGAGGGTGCTCCACCCGTCACCGGTACCGGCATCAGCCGCGGCAGGGCCTCGTTCCACTGGCGTCACACCCAGTGAGGTACCTCGGGTGAATCGGTCAAAACCCGTGCGGCGCGGGGTGTGGTGCCGGTAACCGGATGACGACAACTCTCCAGGCCCGCGAGCGGGTGCTGGGAACCCGCGCCACCACGGCGGCACGGCGAAGCTGACGTGGCCGCTCTGGCCCACGGACGTGTGTACGGCAACGGGAGATCTCGCGTCCTGCTGCCTGCCGGTCCGTCCACAGTGCACCACAGCGCTTGGGTGACGGGCCCGACAGGGCGCAGGACGTGGCGCGCCGATGGACTTCGCGGAGCCGCGACGCCGCTGACGTCGCGCCGGTGACGACGTTCGGCGGACCGGTCCTGGAGTCGGTGGTGGTGCAGGCGGAGGAGGACCCTCGCCCCGTCGCGGCGCTGAGGGCGCGCGACGCGACCGGTCACACGCGCTGTTCGTGCTCGGCGGACCGGGTCACGACGTCGGTGACGAACCGCTCGGCCAGCTTGCGCGGCTTGACGTTCTCGCGCTGCGACTGCGCGACCAGCAGCTGGCCGGCCAGTTCGGTCGCCTCCAAGTACTTGCTGTGACTGCGAAGCGCCGTTTCCACCGCTCTCGTGTAGAGCGCGAGCAACGACGCGTCCAGCTCCAGGAAGCCGTGTCCTCGCTGGGAACAACCGTTGATGGCGCCGGAGTGCTGACTGTCGACGGTGAGCGGCGCGGACAGGAAGCTCACCACGCCGGCGGTGCGGGACGCCGCGCCGAAGGCCGGCCAGCGGTGCTGCGCCTCGTCGATCGTGGCCCTGACCAGCTTGCGCGTGGTGGCGGCGTCCAGGCACGGGCCCGCGCCGCCGCGGTACTGGAGACCGTCGAGTTCCGCCACCAGATCGCTGGTGCTCGCCGCGGTGAACGGCCGCGCCCCGTCGTCGAGCAGGGTCACGGTGGCCTCGTCCAAGCCGGGCGCCGCGCGCACGACCTGTTCGCAGGCCTGGTGCACGGCCACGCGCAGGTCGCTCTCCCCGTTCAGCGCGTCGGAAAGGCGCTCCCTGCTTCGACGTCGACACGGGCCATCTCCTCGCCGACCGACGAGGAGTCCAGGACAGGAGCCACGGTGGGAAGTCCCACCGGCTGCTGGCTGAACCGGATTGCTCGTGCGACGTCCGGTGCACCCGTCCATCACGAATCACATCCGGGGCAAGTGCCGCTGTTCGGCGCAGAGGGACCGCAGACGCGTCGAGACCAGCGCGGTTTCGTTCCGGAGCGTCCGCACGACACGAATGGACGAACGGTCGCCGGTTCAGCGGTTCGAGGACGGGAACTGGCCGCCGGCGCTGCCCAGTGCGAGGAGATCGGTGTACTGGTCCTGCCACGACCTCTCGGTGGCGAGCAGGTCCGAGAGCCGCTGCACCCACTCGGCGTCGACCGGCGACCCGGCGGCCTGCGCCAGGTGCCGTTCGGTCTCGTCGCGAGCGCTGATCCACTCGGACAACGTGGGGCCGAGGGCGGGGCCGCCTTGTGCGTCAGTCATGGTGGCGACAGTACTGCCGGGTGCGTCACCGCCGGCGCGTGCCGCGCGTCGTCCGGACCGGCCCGTCGCCCTCGCGGGCAGGAGAAGGGGGTAACGTCCGCGGCGTGCGCCGGAAGTTCGGCACATCCTCAGCCGAAGGGGGTGGCGTTGTGACCACCACCGAGACTGACACCGGGACAGCCCCGAGTGCGGCCCCGTTCGTGCACCCAGCCCTGTTCTACGCCTCGGACGACGAATACCGCGCGACGCTCGTGCCGTTCATCACCGACGGTATCGCCGGCGGCGGGCCCGTCGCCGTCGCGGTGCCGCACGACCGCCTGCACCTGCTGCGCCGGGCTCTGGGCGCGACCACCGGCGGCGAGGTGACGTGGCTCGACATGACCGAGGTGGGCCGCAACCCCGGACGCATCATCGCCTCGGTGCTGCGCGGGTTCGCCGACGCCCATCCGGGCCGGCGCGTGCGCATCGTCGGAGAGCCGGTCTGGCCGGGCCGGACAGACGTCGAATACCCGGCGTGCGCACAACACGAAGCGTTGATCAACCAGGCGTTCGCCGGACGTGACATCACGATCCTGTGCCCTTACGACATCACGGGCGTGAGCTCGCAGGTCGTCGCCGACGCGCGCGCGACCCACCCGGAGGTCTGGGAGGCCACCGGACGGCATCGGAGTGACCTGTACGCGCCCGACGCGGTCCTGGACCGGCACAACAGGCCTTTGCCGGACCCGGTCGGCGCCGAGGAGTTCACGGTCACGGAGCCGGCACAACTGCCCGCCGCACGTCGATGGGCGACGAGCGAGGGCCTGCGGCACGGGCTCGACGCGGATCGGGTGGCGGACCTCGAGTACATCGCCACCGAGCTGGTCACGAACAGCCTCGTGCACACACCGGAAGGCCGGTGCGGACTGAGGATCTGGCGTCAGGACGACCACGTCGCCTGCGCGGTCAGCGACACCGGGCACCTGGCGGACCCGCTCGCCGGACGCATCCCCAGGTCCGCCGAACTGCCGGGTGGACGGGGACTGCTCCTGGTCCACCGGTTCGCCGATCTCGTCCGGGTGCACACGAGTCCGGGCGGCACCACGATCTACGCCTTGCTGCGCATCGGGAAGGGCTGAGTGCGGCGGGTCGTCCGGCACGCGGAAAGCGGGCCACCGGCTGGTGACCCGCTTCCTGAAATCCTTGTCCCGTCAGAGGAGCCGGACCGAAGTGGCCTGCGGCCCGCGGTCTCCCTGCTGGATGTCGAACTCCACCGCCTGGTTGTCCGGGATGCCCTGGTAGGCGTACTCGCGGACCTCGGAGTGGTGCACGAAGACGTCCGGTCCGCCGCCTTCAGGGGCGATGAAGCCGAATCCCTTGGTGCCGTTGAACCACTTGACGGTTCCCTGGGTCATCGAGCCACTCCTTCGGTCGTCCGGTACACGCCGAGCGCCTCCGGGAAAGTCACGTTGGCCGGTTCGTCGCGCACCGGATTTGCATCGAGCACCGGATGTGCGTCACGCGGTTGCAGGTCGGCCAGACCCAGCATCGCGAGCAGGTCGCGGCAGTCCTGCGCGTCGTGGGAGTGCTCCGCGACCCGTTGTGCCGCTTGACGTTGCTGGACGGCCCCCGCTTCCTCGGCGGCGAGACGCGCCTCCTGGAAGTCGGCCGCGGCGCCGTTCGGGCGTCCGATCTGGCTGGTTCGCGTCATGCGCGCACCTGCTGGAGTCGCGTGGTGCGCAGGAGTGGGGAGTGCGAGGGGGAGAACGGGCGATCCGGCGGCAAGCCGGTGCTCCAATCCCCGGTCGGAGGCGAGAGCGCCGAACCGGATTGGATCGGGGTCCGCGGCGGCTGGATGCCGGCAACTGGAACCCCAACGGTGCCGACACTACTCCATGCCGCGCCGGTCCGTTGCCCGCCGGCTCGTGCGGCGGGCCCGTGCGTCAGTGCTCCGACGGGACTCGTGGTGCGGGCACCGGTTCCTGGAAGAGGTTCGTCCAGGACGGCCGGTCGGAGCCGGCCGGGCCGGACTCCGCCTGCGGCTGGTGCGTTTCGGGATGGCTGAACAGGTCGTTCGCCGTAAACAGGGTCACTTGGTTCTTTCCGTTGAATGGCAGAGGAAGGTCGACATCTCCGACTGGAGCGTCGAGGGCGCGGAACGCGGCCACCTTCGCACCCCACGCTACACCCTCGGCCCGCCGTGCGGGGGTCGCGGCGATCAGGCCGTGGTCCGCAGGGGTGCGCCGGCGTCGTGCAGGTGCCGCAGGACCTCGGCGTAGGAGCGGCGCAGCGTGGTCTTGCTGTACGGGATCCCGTGCCGTTCGCAGAAGTTCTCGACGACCGGTTGCGCGTGGCGCAGGTTGGGGCGGGGCATGTGCGGGTAGAGGTGGTGCTCGATCTGGTGGTTGAGCCCGCCGAGCAGCGCGTCGACCCACCGGCCGCCGGTGACGTTGCGGGAGGTCAGCACCTGTTTGTGCAGGTGGTCGAGGCGTTGTTCGCCGGTGATGATCGGCATTCCCTTGTGGTTGGGCGCGAACGAGCACCCGAGGTACACACCCATCAGGCCCTGGTGCACCGCGATGAAGACGACCGCCTTCACGGGTGACAGCACGACGAACGCGGCGGTGAGGTAGACGGCGAGCGGGACGATCTGCAGTGCCGCCTCACGCCACGGGTTGCGCAGTTCCCTGCGGCACAACGCGATGATGCCGGAGATCCTCAGCACGGCCGCTTCGGCGAGCAGCAGCGGGAAGAACAGGAACGCCTGGCGCTTCGTGATCCAGGCGTTCAGGCCGCGCTTGCCCCTCGCCTGGGCGCGGCTGAAGGCGAGGGCGTGGATCTCGATGTCGGGGTCGTGGTCCTCGTGGTTGGGGTTGGCGTGGTGGCGGTTGTGCTTGGCGACCCACCACTGGTAGCTGATGCCGGTGAGGCTGCCGTGCAGGTGCCCGACCACGTCGTTGTGGCGGTGGCTGCGGAAGATCTGCCGGTGCCCGGCGTCGTGCCCGATGAACGCCAGCTGCGTGGACGCCACGGCCAGGGCGACCGCCGTCAGCACCTGCCACCACGAGTCGCCCAGCAGCACGAACGCGGTGGCGATCGCGCCGAGCAGCAGGGCGTTCACCGCCATTCGCAGCAGGTAGTAGCCGCGTCGCCGGTCGAGCAGCCCGGCTTCCTTGAGCTCCTTGGTGAGGCGGGCGAAGTCGCTGCCCCGCGGGCGGTCGGCCTGGGAGGTCAGGACGTCGGGCGATGATGACATTGTCTACTCCGGACGGTGGAGGATCATGTGCTCCCGTGGCTCTTGCTCAGGAGGGCGTGCGGTCCGGCGCGGGTGGCCGGCTGAACTGAACGCGTCGGCACCGGCCGGGGGCGTGCGGAGCGGTCCTCCCGTGCGCGGGCTCGTGTGCCGTTCTTCGCCAGGTACCCCGGTCCGTGCGCGGACAACCCGGATCGGGTGAGATCGTGTTCGGCGGAACGCGGCGCCGTTGTTCCTGAACATACCTGGTGGATCCCGGTGCGCCCCGGACCTGGACGTGTGGTGCCCGGGCTGTCGGGGCTTCCGGTGTGCGAGCGGTCGAGCGCATCACGCGCTCCCGGTCACGTCCTGGAGCTCGTCCACCGACCTCGCACCGCGTCGGCGGTGCGTTCACGTGTCCGCCGGGACGCTCACGCGTTCGTCCCAACAAGACTCGCGTTCGACGCGTGGCGACCGCTGACGCGTCGTTCCCGTAGGTCGCGTAGACTCGCCACCACCGAGGGCATGTCGTGCAGCAGCGGTCGAGCTGGTGCCGCCTTGGGCGCATCACGAGACCCGGCCGTCCGGCTGGAGGTGGGAGCGCCCGGCCGACCTCGGTTCCGTTCCGCGGTCCTGGTCTCCGCGCCTCCGTCACCGGCGTTCTTCTCCTGCTGCACCGTTCATCGGAGTTCCCGCATGACCACGTCCGAGCCGCTGACCACCGAGACCGAAGCCGGGCGCGTGTGCGCTGTCTGCCCCCACCCGTGGCGGGAGCACGACCCCCTGGGCGTGCGGTACTGCACCGCCACCGCGGCCTCCGCGCTGCAGCGGGGATGCATCTGCTCATGACGGCCACCACCGTGCTCACCACCGAGCGGCTCACCCTGCGCCCGTGGCGGCTCGAAGACGCACCCGCGGCACTGGAGGTCTACGGGCACACCGAAGTGACGCGGTGGCTCAGTCCCGAGATGGACCGGGTCCCCGACAAGGCGGCCATGCGGCTGCTGTTGCAGCAGTGGGCCGCGGAGAGCGGGCGGCTGTCCGCGCCGGCGGGCCGGTGGGCGGTCCAGCGCGACAGCGACGGCCTGGTGATCGGCGGCGCCGTCCTGCTCCCGCTGCCGCCGGGCGAGGAGGACCTGGAGATCGGCTGGCAGCTGCGTCCCGACACCTGGGGCCACGGCTACGCCACCGAGACCACGCACGCGCTGGCCGCCCATGCGTTCAGCCAGGACGTGCACGAGGTGTTCGCCGTCGTCCGGCCGGGCAACACCCGCGCGGCGGCCACCGTGCGCAACAACGGGATGCACTGGGTGGGCGAGACCACGAAGTACTACGGCATCGAGCTCCAGGTGTTCCGCCTCCGCAGGGCGGACCTCGACTCGGCCGCACCGGCCTCGCCCCGGCCGCAGGACCGCGACTGACCACATCCGGCGATCGAACGCACTTCATGCCGGCACGCCCGGACCTCACCGGTTGTGCGCGTCGTCCCGACGCGGCTGTGGAGGTAGAAGCCCTTGGAGGCTCGTGTGACTGCACATGCAGGGCAGGTCGACCGCGTGGCGGCGCTGCTGCGGACCAACGCGGAAGGCCTGATCGGGCAGTGGGTGGACGCCGTGGCGGCCCTGCTGCGCGGGCGTGCGACGAGGACGGAGCTCGAAAGCGACTTCCGCGAGCTCTTCGACCTCCTGCTGCCGGTGGCCGGCCGGGACGGCCAGGACGTCTCGGGACCGGAGTTCGGCGGGGTCCGGACCTTCCTCGAGGAGTACTCCCGCGCGAGGGTGCGGGGCGGGTTCACGCCGTCGGAGACCGCGTCGAGCATCTTCTCGCTCAAGCGCGAGGTCTTCGCCCTGGTCGAGAACGACGACGACGCGGACCTGTTCCGGCAGGTGCTCGCCTTCTCCGGCCTGCTGGACGCGCTGGGGCTCTGGACGTTCGAAGCCTTCTCCCGAGCGCGGGAGGAGATCATCCGGGAGCAGTCCGAGCAGCTGCTGGAGCTCACGACCCCTGTGGTGAAGATCTGGGAGGGCGTGCTCGCGGTGCCGCTGGTCGGCACGCTGGACTCCGCGCGCACCCAGGTCGTGATGGAGAAGCTGCTCGAGATGCTGGTAAAGACCGGGTCCGAGCACGCGATCATCGACATCACCGGTGTGTTCGCCGTCGACACGCAGGTCGCGCAGCACCTGCTGAAGACGGTCGTCGCGGCCCGGTTGATGGGCGCCGAGTGCATCGTCTCGGGCATCCGGCCGCAGATCGCGCAGACCATCGTGGCGCTGGGCATCGAGTTCGGCGACATCATGACCAAGGCCTCGCTCGCCGACGCGCTGAGGTACGCGCTGCGGCACGAGGGTGTCGACGTCGTGAGCAGCGGCGTGGCGTGATGGGGCGGGTCCTGCGGGACGCCTGACACCGGCGTTCGACGGCCACCGCGTCGAGGGCGTGGACGGGGTCGTGGTGCTGACCGGGTTCCGGCCGGACCTGTCGTGGCTGCCGGAGGTCCGGCGCGTGGAGCTCGTGCCGCCCGAGACCGGTGTGTGCTGTGGAACGCCTCAGGCGGTCGACGTGACGATCGGCCTCGCGCCCAGCGCGCGGTGACGTTCCGGAACGGCGAACCGACCGTCGAAGGTCTCGAGAACGGGTTGGCGCACAACGAGAACGGGGCACGGCGCGTGGTGGAGCGCGGCTCTCGTAACGGTGCCGCACTCGTGCGCGTTCCCGGCACCGACGATGATCAGGTCGGTGTCGGTGCACCGGGTGATCGCCTCGTGCGGCTGTGCGTGCACGAGCACCGCGCGGTGGGCGAAGCCACCGAGTGCCGCGGTGGCGCGCGCGAGCACGTGACCGTGGTCGGTGTCGGCGCCGTGACGGGCCGGGGACGGTGCGACCGCGTGCAGCACGCGGAGCTTGGCACCGCGTAACCGCGCGTAGTCGGCGGCGTGCCGCAGCACGCGGCCATCACCGGGTCCACCGCTCACCAGTGCGGTCACGTGCCGGTGCCGGGAGTCGACGGCCGCGGTCGTGCCCCGCACCACCACCGTGTCGCAGCGCGCGGGGGCCGGCATCGCGAGCGCTCCGCGACCCCGGAAGCCGACGACCACGAGCCGCGCGCGGAAGTCGTCCTGCGGGCGGTGGACCTCCAGGCCCGTGCGCATTAGCTGGGCGTGGGCGGCGGCCCACGTCAGCGCGTTCTCGTCGCGTCTGGCGCCGTCCTGGATGATCACGACTGGTTCCACGCGTCGACGATGCTGGGTCGCGTCCGTTCGGAGCAGGGCGGGAAGACGGCTGTGGGCCGGGACCGAAGTCCTCTTCCCGCAGGGCCTGTCGCTGGGCGAGGTGGCGGTACCCCGCGGCAGCGCGTCCATTGTGGACAACGGCGGTGACGCCACCGAACGGCACGTGCTCGTGCGCGCAGTCGCCGTGAGTGACCGACGTCCGGCTCGTCGACGCCGATGGCCGTTCGATAGCGCGGCGATGGCGGGGGAGGGTGGACTTGCGCGATGAACTCGCCGGGGGAGCGTCGCGGTCCTGGACCTGCCTCGTCCCCGGCGGGCTGCGCCGTCCCCCGGTTGTCCGTTGTGGATGTCGTTGACAGGAGGTTCGTATGGACAGGTATGACATTCTCGCCGACGAGGACGGGCACGTCCGCGGCTACGACTAGAGGTGGCCCTGTCGGTGCGCGAGGGAGTCGATCACCGCAGCGGACTCCCTCGCGGGGGTCCTCCGGCGCCGGCCGAAGCCGTTGCCGGACTGGAACGTCATACCTGGCCAGTCCTCGTCTGGAGTGGAGCTTGTTGGTGATCGGGACGATGCGGGCCGCCGTGCTCGAGGCTCCGGGACCGCCGGAGAACCTGGTGGTGCGCGACCTCCCCGTGCCCGATCCGCCGGCCGGGTGGGTGCGGGTCCGCGTTCGCGCGTTCGGGCTGAACCGGTCGGATCTGTTGTCCCGGCGCGGGTTTCCCGGACACGCGGTGAGCCTGCCGCGCGTCCTGGGCGCGGAGGCGGTGGGGGAGGTCGACCTCGACCGCTCCGGCCGGTTCGCGCGGGGGCAGCAGGTCGCGGCCGTGCTCACGGGCATGGGACGGCAGCTCGACGGCGGCTACGCGGAGTACGCGTGCGTTCCGATGGCAGGCATCTGCCCGTTCAGGTCGAAGCTCAACTGGGCCGTGCTCGGTGCCATGCCCACGATGTTCCAGACCGCCTACGAATCACTTGTCGTCGCTGTCGATCTGCGGCGTGGGCAGACCGTGCTCGTGCGTGGCGGCACGTCTTCGGTGGGACTGGCCGCGATCCTGCTCGCGAAGAACCTCGGTGCGACCGTGCTCGCCACCACGCGTGATCCCGAGAAAGTCGATCTGCTGCGCCTGCACGGCGTGGACCACGTGGTGATCGACGACGGCTTCGTGGAGCCGCAGGTGCGCGCTCTGTTCCCGGACGGGGTGGACGGCGCGGTCGAGCTGGTGGGCTGGTCCACGCTGGCCGACACCCTGCGCGCAACCAGCGAAACGGGAACGGTGTGTCTCACCGGCTCGCTCGGCGATGAAACGGGTTCGTCGCACGCAGGTCCAGCGGTGTCGCGAGATGGTCGCCTCGTCCTCTGCCACGGGGACCGCAAGCCCGGTCCGCAGGTGCTGCAGAGGATGATCGACGAGGTCGAGGCGGGGCGTCTCGACGTGCCCGTCGGGCGCGTCTACCGCATCGCCGACATCGCGCGGGCCCACCGCGACATGGAGGCGAACCTGATCTGCGGCAAGGCCGTGGTGGTGGTCGAGTGAGCCGCCGCGGTGGTGCGGCGACGAGCGATAGAGGAACAATAGATCGCGATGTCACGCTCCCGGCATGACGGAGATCTTCGACCAACTCCGCGAGAACCTCATTCTCGCCCTGATCATCGGCTGCGAGATCGGGTTCTGGTTCTTCCTGCTCGCCGGGCTCGTCGCACGCTATCCGCTGCGGAGTCCCAAAGTGGGCGGTGTCCTGCTCCTGTGCACGCCCCTCGTGGACGTCGTGCTGCTCGTCGTCACGGTGTTCGACCTGCGCACCGGTGGTGAGGCGACGTGGCCGCACGCGGCGGCGGCCATCTACCTCGGTCTCACCCTCGGGTTCGGGCACAGCATGATGCGGTGGGCCGACCAGCGCTTCCAGCACCGCTTCGCGGGTGGTCCGCCGCCCGTCCGCCCGCCGAAGTACGGGCGCGCCAAGGTGCGGTACGAGTGGAAGCAGTTCGGCAGGTTCGCGATCGCGTGGCTGATCTCGGCCGTCATCATGGGCGGCTTGGTCTTCTTCGTCAGCACGCCCGCGCAGACCGAGGTGCTGTGGAAGGTCGCGCTGCCGGTCATGACGGGTACTGGCGTGGCCTGGTTCGTCCTCGGTCCCTTCCTGACGACGATCCGCCCGCCGCGTCCGCGCAGGGGCGCCAGGGAGACGTACGTCGCCTGAGTTTCGATCCCGAGTGCGGTCCTGGAGGAAATCCCGCGATGAGAATTGCGTGTTGGCAGACCTTGACGCGCCCGTCCGACGTGACGGGCGCTCTCGCTCGTCTGCGCGTGCGCGCCGCAGAGGCCGCGGCGGCCGGCGCGCGGCTGCTGGTCACGCCGGAGATGTCGCTGACGGGGTACAACATCGGCAGCCGGGGGCTGCGCCGGCTCGCCGAGCCGGAGAGCGGGCCGATGTGCGAGGAGGTCTCGCGCATCGCCGCCGAGTCCGGCATCGCCATCGTGCACGGCTGGCCCGAACTGGCGGGGGAGCGCGTCTACAACTCGGTGCGGGTGGTCGGCGCCGACGGGACGGGCCTCGCCTCCTACCGCAAGACGCACCTGTTCGGCGCCATCGACCGGATGAGCTTCAGCGCCGGGGAGACCGGTGTCGTCCAGGCCGATGTGGACGGACTGACGGTCGGGTTGATCGTCTGCTACGACGTGGAGTTCCCAGAACTGGTTCGCGCGCACGCCCTGCGCGGCACCGAACTCCTGGTGGTGCCGACCGCGCTGATGTCGCCGTGGCACTTCGTCGCCGAGACGCTGGTGCCGGCCCGCGCCTTTGAGAGCCAGCTCTTCCTCGCCTACACCAACTGGACCGGCCGGGAACGCGATCTCGAGTACTGCGGTCTCACCAGGGTGGTGGGACCGGACGGCCGGGTGACCGGGATCGACGCCGGGGCCTCGGACGGACTCCTGGTCACCGATCTCGACCTGTCGCTGATTCCGAAGGTCCGCGCCGAGACGCCGTACCTGACCGACCGGCGGCCGGAGCTGTACTGAGCCTGTCCCAGGTCCTGGCCGGGTCCGCGGCCACGACCTGGGACGCCTCTCAGATGACGACCGGCGCCAGTTCGTCGAAGAGGTCGCCGGGGCCGGGGTTGTCGGGGTGGGTGGAGCCGCCGAGGTGGTGCACCACGCCCCAGACCGCGTTCAGCGCCGTCTCCACGGCGTTCTCCGCGAAACCGCCCAGCCACGAGATGTCGTCACCCGCCATGAGGAAGCCCCTGTGCTTCTCGTCGAGCCCGTCCTGCATGAAGTTGGTGAACAACGCGCGCTGGTACCGGTACTGCCCCGGGAGGCTCGACTTGAACGCGCCCATGAAGTTCGGCTCGGTCTCCCAGGTGACGGAGACCGGCGGCGCGATGATGTGCGAGCGGATGTCGACGTCCGGGTAGATCTGGGCCAGTGACGCGAGGACCACCTCCAGCCTCTCCTCCGCGGTGAGGGTCGCGACCTTCAGCGAGTCGTCGTTCCACGTGTACGACAGGCACATCACGCCGGGCTCGCCGGGCCCGTCGTCGAACAGGTAGACGCCGCGCGGCAACCGGTCGGTCAGCGTCATGCCCATGAGCTCGCGGCCGGTCCTCTCGTCGCGGTCGCGCCAGAACGGGCGGTCGGTCAGCACGAAGAGCTTCGACGAGCCCATGTAGTGCGTCCGCTCCACGGCGGTCCACAGGTCCGACGGCAGCAGGTCGGGATCGCAGCGGATGCGGGACAACAGGTTCCAGCTCTGCGCCGTGAAGACGGCCGCCGGGTACTCGCGGACACCGCCGGACACGTCCTCGACCAGGTAGCCGTCGCCGCTGCGGTCGATCCTGCTCACCCCCGGCAGCGGCCGCCCGTCGTGCAGGCGCGCGAGCGACGTGCCGGCGGGCCAGTGCACGAGGTCGTCCGGTTCGTGGTGCCACAGCCCGGTCGGGATCTGCTGGCTGCCGCCGATGATGCGGTACTGCTTGTCGCCGACCTCGGTGTAGACGACCCGCAGGACGTCGAGCACGGAGTTGGTGAAGTCGGTGTCCCACCCACCGCACCCGAAGCCCACCTGGCCGAAGATCTCCCGGTGCTCGAAGGAGGAGAACGCCGTCGTGGAGGCCAGGAAGCCGTAGAACGACTGGTTCTCCAGCTCGCGGACCGTGCGGTTCCACAACGCCTTGATGACGGGGATGTCGCGGCGCTCCATCGCGCCCATCATGACCGGCAGGTCGGCCTTCTCGTGCAACGCCTTCGACCACGCGTCGGAGACCTGCTGGAACGTCAGGGGCAGGTCCTCGGGACCGCGCGCCCAGTGGGTCTCGCCCCGCAGGTTGACGACGGTGCTGGGAGTCGCCTCCGCCAGCGGGTTGGGGAACGCCGCGGCTTTCAGACCCAGCTTGTTCACGTAGTGGAAGAGCGTGGCCGACGGCGAGAACCGCATCGATCCCAGCTCGGCCCGCGGTTCCGGGTGCCCCTCGAAACCGACGGTGCGCATTCGCCCGCCGAGTTGCTCGATCTCGTACACCACCGGTCGCAGGCCGAGTTTCATGAGTTCGTAGGCGGTGACCATTCCCGAGATCCCGCCACCGATGACGGCGACCTCGGTGCCGAGGCGGTGCGCCGGCACGGAACCGAGCCCGGCCTGGTGGTCCAGCCATTCCTGGTAGACGAAGGGGAAGTCCGGGGAGAAGCCGGTGGTCGGTGCTGGGTCGTCCTCTGTGACTGTCGTCGTGAATCCCATTTGCTCAAACCTCGATGATTCGTCGGATCTCAGTGGCTTGACGGAAGTTCGGTCGAGGGTGTGCGGACACTGCGCCGATTTAATACGACTGTGTTTTAATCGGCGCAAAAATGTGCGCGCCGGAGCGGCGCTGCCGGGCGCGACGCCTACCTGGCGGGCCTGCGGGGCTTCAGCGCGTCCTTGGGGCCTGCGGTCACGACGTCGAAGTCGGTCTTGAGGAGCCCCAGGCGGTGGATGAGGTAGTCGGGGCCCGCCACGCAGATCCTCGTGAGGCCCTCGTCCACCAGCCGGTCCCGGATGTGACCCCAGTGCACCGGGCTGTCGGTAGACGCCTCGAGCAGCGCGCCGACCTCGGCTCCGTCGCTGATCAGCGAGCCGTCCTGGTCGGAGACGATCGGGATCGCCGGTGCGGAGAAGGAGAACTTCGGGAACACCTCGTCCCGCAGCCGGGCCCGCAACGGTGCCAGCACGCCGGCGTGTGCGGCCGGGCGCATCGTCGTCAGGCAGTAGCCGCCGCGGTCGCCGACCTTCCGCTTGAACCCGGCGAGGTGCTCCTCGTGCATCGTGACCAGGTGCACGCCGGGGTCGAAGTACCCGGACACCTCGTACCACTCGCCGTCCGCGGACATGGTGGCGAGGACGTCGTCGAGTCGTTCCTGCGGCGTGCGCACGACCAGCTGGCTGACCAGGTCCCGGTGCTCCCGCTGGAAGTAGTCGAGCTCGCACCGCGCCAGTTCGGCGGTCAGTGCGACGACCTCCTCGAACGGCAGGGCTCCCGAATAGGCGACGGCGGCGCGCTCGCCGAAGCTGGACCCGACGCAGACGTCCGGGCGGAAGCCCAGCGACGCCTCCATCCAGTCGGCCATCGCGACCGAGTTGACCAGGAAACCGATCTGGTGGGCCGCGTTGTACTCGTCGGGACCGGACCGCAGCTCGTCGAGCAGCGAGTGGCCGAGCGCGGCGTCCGCCTGCGCCACCCTCCGCCGGGCGAACGGGCTGACCGTCATGAACCTGCCGACGTCGGCGAAACTCGACGGACCCATTCCCGGAAACACGACTGCCGTGCGGCTCATGACGACGCCTCCTGTTTGCCTGTTGGTGGTGCTCCCGGCTTGCGCCGCACCGGCGAGAAGCTGCGCCACGCAACTCTCGGAGAAATAGGTGTGGATCCTATGTGCGGGCGAACCCGGCTGTTAATGGAGCGGTTCCGCAGGCCGGTCATCGCCCAGTAATTCGTTGGTAGTCCCGGGAACCTCGAATCCTCCGGGCTGCCGGGGTTCTCGTCCAGTGGCCGGTGAGTGGAATCTTTGCATCCCGCAGGTGCCCGTGCGTGTGATTGCTTTGTGGTGCTTCTGCGTCCCGATGTGCCGGGATCGGATTGCGATGTTGTTTCCGCCATCACTGATGTCCCACGGAGAAGTTGGGGAGTGCGCACTTGAGCGAGTTCGATGACCTCCGTCCTGCCACTGGCGAGGTGGCGGACCGGGGAAACGAGCTGCCCGCGGGAAAGCTGGGGGCGGCGGCACACGCATCGCGCGATCTCGTCCTGCGGGTGACCGCGGAGGTCCTCGCCGACATGGTGCCCGGCGCACCGCCGGTGGGCAGCGGCACCCGGTCGTTCCTCGACCTGGGGTTCGACTCGCTGGCCTCGGTCGAGCTGCACGCGCGCCTCGTCGCGGCCACCGGGCTCGAACTGCCGGTGACCGTCGTCTACGACCACCCGAGCCCGATGGCACTGGCCGCGCGCCTGGGAGCGGACGGCGACCAGCTCGGGTCCGCGCCCGCGTTCCCGTTGGTGGAGCACGACGACGACGTGGCGATCGTGGGCATCGGCTGCCGGTTCCCGGGACGGGTCGACTCGCCGGAGACGTTGTGGCGCCTGGTCGACGAGGGTGTCGACGCCGTCGCGGGTTTCCCCTCCGACCGCGGCTGGGACGTCGAGGGGATCTACGACCCGGACGCCGGCAAGGCGGGGACGACCTACAGCCGGCACGGCGGCTTCCTCGACGCCGCGAGCGAGTTCGACGCCGAGTTCTTCGGGATCTCCCCGCGTGAGGCGACCGCGATGGATCCCCAGCAGCGCCTGGTGCTCGAGGTCTCGTGGGAGGCCCTGGAACGCGCGGGCGTGGACCCCACCTCGTTGCGCGGCAGCCGTTCCGGCGTGTTCATCGGCGTGGAGCCCCAGGAGTACGGTCCCCGGCTGGCGGACGCTCCCGAAGGCCTCGAAGGACATCTGCTGACCGGCAACACGCCGAGCGTGGTCTCCGGGCGCATCGCCTACGTCCTCGGCCTCGAGGGTCCCGCCCTGAGCGTGGACACCGCCTGCTCGGGTTCGCTCGTCGCGCTGCACCTCGCCGCGCACTCGCTGAGGTCCGGTGAGTGCGACCTCGCGCTCGCCGGCGGTGTCGCGGTCATGGCGAGCCCCGGCAACTTCATCGCCTTCTCCCGTCAGCGGGGCCTCGCCCCCGACGGGCGCTGCAAGCCCTTCGACGAGTCGGCCGACGGCACCGGGTGGGGCGAGGGCGCGGGAATCCTCGCCCTGGAACGACTTTCCGACGCCAGGCGCAACGGCCACCCCGTGCTCGCCGTCGTGCGTTCGTCGGCCATCAACCAGGACGGCGCCTCGAACGGCCTGACCGCGCCGAACGGCCTGGCGCAGCAGCGCGTGATCCACCAGGCGCTCGCGAACGGGCGGCTCGTCGCCGCGGACGTCGACGCCGTCGAGGCCCACGGCACCGGCACCCGCCTGGGAGACCCGATCGAGGCGCAGGCGATCCTCGCCACGTACGGCCGGGAACGCGAGGCAGACAGTCCGCTGTGGGTCGGGTCGATCAAGTCGAACATCGGCCACGCCCAGGCGGCCGCCGGTGCCGCCGGCGTGATCAAGATGGTCATGGCGATGCGGCACGGAACGCTGCCGCGCTCGCTGCACCTCACCCGGCCCACGCCGCACGTGGACTGGTCGGCCGGTGCCGTCTCGCTGCTCACCGAGGCGCGGCCGTGGCCGGAGACCGGCCGCCCGCGCCGCGCCGGCGTCTCGTCCTTCGGCATCTCCGGCACCAACGCCCACGTGATCATCGAAGAAGCCCCGCCCGCGGAGGGCGAGCGGACCGCCGACACCCGGGACGTCACCGTTCCCTGGGTGCTGTCGGGCAGGACGCCGGAAGCCCTGCGCGCCCAGGCCGAACGGCTGAAGTCCTTCGTCGCCGCCGACCCCGCGCTCGCTCCCGCCGACGTCGGCCTGTCCCTCGCCACCACCCGCGCCGCCCTCGCCCACCGCGCCGCCGTGGTCGGCCGCGACCGCGACGAGCTCCTGGCGGGCCTCGACGCCGTGATCGGCGAGACCACCCCGGCACTGCGGGGCGTCGCGGGCACCGGCGGCCTCGCCTTCCTGTTCGCCGGTCAGGGTTCCCAGCGCCGCGCGATGGGACTCGAGCTGTACCAGCGCAACGAGGTGTTCGCCCGCGCGATGGACGACGCCTGCGGCTACCTGGACATCCAGCTGGACGTCCCGTTGCTGGACGTGCTGTTCGCCGAGGAGGGCAGCGAGGACGCCGCCCTGGTCGACCAGACCTCCTTCTCCCAGCCCGCGCTGTTCGCGATCGAGGTCGCGCTGTACCGCATGCTCGAGTCGTGGGGCCTGCGGCCCGACTACGTCAGCGGGCACTCCATCGGCGAGATCGCCGCGGCGCACGTGGCCGGCGTGTTCTCCCTGGAGGACGCGGCGACACTGGTGGCCGCCCGCGGGCGGCTGATGCAGGAACTCGAGGTGCGCGGCGCGATGGTGTCGTTGCGCGCGACCGAAGAGGAAGCGCGGGAGCTGCTGAGCGGGCACGAGGACGTCGCCGGCATCGCGGCGGTCAACGGACCGCGCTCGGTCGTGGTCTCCGGCGCCGACGACGTCGTCCTGGCGATCGCCGACCGCTGGCAGGCCCAGGGCGGCAAGGCGAAGCGCCTCAACGTGAGCCACGCCTTCCACTCGCCGTTGATGCGGCCGGTGCTGGACGAGTTCCGCCGGCTCCTCGACTTCCTCACCTTCTCCGCTCCGGCCGTCCCGTTCGTCTCCACCGTCACGGGCCGCCTGGTGAGCCCGGCGGAACTGTCCACACCGGACTACTGGGTCGCGCACGTCAGCGAGGCCGTGCGGTTCCACGACGCCGTGCGGGTCATCGAAGGGGCCGGCGTCACCACGTGCCTGGAACTGGGCCCCGACGGCGTGCTCTCCGCCATGGCCGCGGACTGCCTGAGCGACGAGGCCGACGTGCTCGTCCGGCCGGTGCTGCGCCGCGACCGCCCCGAGGAGGCCGAGGCGCTCAGCGCGCTGGGCAACGCCTTCGTGCGCGGTGTGCGCGTCGACTGGCCAGCGGTGTTCCCGGAGACCGCGACGACGGTCGCACTGCCCACGTACGCCTTCCAGCGCGAACACTTCTGGCTGCCGGGCACGGCCGCCGGGGACGCGGCCGCGCTGGGCCTGCAACCCGGCGAGCACCCGCTGCTGGGCGCGACCGTCGCACTGGCCGACGGGGACGGCCACGTGCTCACCGGACGGTTGTCCCTGGCGACGCACCCGTGGCTCGCCGACCACGTCGTGTTCGGCCGCGTCGTCGTACCGGGGGCCGTGCTGCTCGACCTCGCGGTGCGGGCCGCCGAGGAGGCCGGCTGCGCCGCGGTCGAGGAGCTGACCCTTCAGGCACCCCTGGTGCTCGAAGAGTCGGGCTCAGTGCAGGTGCAGCTGCGGTCCACCCCCGCCGAGCCCGGTGGCAGGTCCACGATCAGCGTGCATTCCAGGTTGCCGGGCTCCGACGAGTGGGTCCTGCACGCCTCCGGCGCACTGGCCGTGGAGCCGTCGGCACCGCAGCAGTGGTCCGCGACGTCGTGGCCGCCCGCCGGGGCGCGGGAGGTCGCGCTCGACGGCGTCTACGACGACCTGGCCGCCACCGGTCTGGCCTACGGCCCGGTCTTCCGCGGGCTGCACGCCGCGTGGGTCGCCGGTGACGAGATCTTCGCCGAGGTCGCCCTGCCCGAGTCGGTCGCGGTGGCCGCGGCGGACTTCGCCGTCCACCCGGCACTCCTGGACGCCTCCCTGCACGCGATCTCGTTCGGCGGAGCCGGTGACGACGGGGGCCGGGCACGGCTGCCGTTCTCGTGGTCCGGCGTGTCCGTGCACGCGACCGGCGCGACGGCGCTCCGCGTGAAGATCACCGTCAAGAGCGCGGACGAGGTCGCTCTGCACGCCGTCGACCCGGCGGGTGCGCCCGTGCTCACGGTCGACTCACTGGTGTCCCGTGCGCCCTCCGCGGCCACGCGGAGCACGACCAGTCTTTACACGGTGGACTGGGTTCCCGTCCCCGTCGGCGATTCACCGGCGTGGACGACCTACGGCTCGGCCGACGCGGCTCCCGGTGTGCTCGCGCTCTTCGTCTCGCCGGAGAGCGACGGTCCGGCCGGCGTGCGCGAGGCCACCCATACCGTTCTCGCTGCCGTGCAGGGCTTCCTGGCGGACGCGCGGTACGCGGACTCCCGTCTCGTCGTGGTGACTCAGGGCGCGGCCGGGCCGGACGTCACCGACGTCGCCTCCGGCGCGGTCTGCGGCCTGGTGCGCGCGGCGCAGGCCGAACACCCCGGTCGGTTCGTCCTCCTGGACGGCCCGGAGGAGTTCGCCGGCGTCGCCGCCGGGTCCGGTGAGGCCCAGCTGGCCGTGCGCGACGGCGTCCTGCTCGCACCCCGTGTCGTGCGCGCCCCGGCCGTGACCGGCGCCGAGCCGGTCCTGCCCGCCGACGGCACCGTCCTCATCACCGGTGGCACCGGAGGCCTCGGCGCCGCACTGGCGAGGCACCTGGTCTCGGCCCGCGGTGTCACGAGCCTGGTGCTGCTCAGCCGCCGCGGCGCCGAGTCGCCCGGAGCCGCCGAACTGGGCGCCGAGCTCACCGAACTCGGTGCGCACATCACCATCAGCGCGTGCGACGTCGCCGATCGCGCGGCCCTGGAAGCCGTCCTCGGCGCCATCCCGGCGGACCGCCCCCTGGTCGGCGTGGTGCACACCGCGGGTTCCCTCGCCGACGGCGTCGTCACGTCGCTCGACGAGGAGCGACTCGACGGCGTGCTCCGCCCGAAGGTCGATGGCGCCTGGCACCTGCACGAGCTGACGAGCCACCTCGACCTGCGGCTGTTCGCGCTGTACTCCTCCACGTCCGGGCTCTTCGAAGGCGCCGGGCAGGGAAACTACGCCGCGGCCAACAGCTTCCTCGACGCACTGGCACAGCACCGCCGCGCCCGTGGTCTCGCGGCCCAGTCCCTCGTGTGGGGCCTGTGGCAGCTGGGCATGGGAAGTGGTCTCTCGGCGGCGGAGGCCGACCGCGCGGCCAGGCAGGGTTTCCCCGCGCTGGCGGAGCACGAGGGCCTCGCGCTGTTCGACGCGGCCCTGGCCTCCGACCTCCCCATCGCCGTCACCCTGCGGCTCGACCTCACCGCTCTCGAGGCGCGGTCCCGCGACGACCTCCTCCCGCCGCTGCTCGAACGACTGGTCAGGACGAGGTCGCGCCGCGCCGCCGCGGGCGCCCCGGCCGCCTCGGGCTCGCCGCTGTCCGGCATCCCGGAGGCCGACCGGAAGACGGCGCTGCTCGGCATCGTGCGCGCCCAGGTCGCCGCCGTGCTGGGGCACGCCTCCGCGGACCGCGTCGAGCAGGACAAGGCGTTCACGGACCTGGGCTTCGACTCGCTGACCGCGATCGAGTTGCGCAACAACCTGAGCGCCGCCGCCGGTGTGCGACTGCCGGCCACGGTGGTCTTCGACCACCCGACGCCCGCCGCGCTCGCCACGTTCCTGCACGTCCAGCTCTCCGGCGACGAGCCCGCCCCGACAGCCCCGGTCGTCACCTCGGCGGCGTCGGACGAACCGATCGCGATCGTCGGCATGGCGTGCCGCTACCCAGGCGGTGTGGGCTCGCCCGAGGACCTGTGGACCGTCGTCGCGTCGGGCACGGACACGATCTCCGGCTTCCCGTCGAACCGCGGCTGGGACCTCGACACCCTGTTCCACCCCGACCCCGACCACCGGGGCACCTCCTACGCCTCCGAGGGCGGCTTCCTGCACGACGCGGACGCGTTCGACGCCGAGTTCTTCGGCATCTCGCCGCGCGAGGCGCTGGCCATGGACCCGCAGCAGCGCCTGCTGCTCGAGGTCGTCTGGGAGTCGCTCGAGAACGCCGGGCTCGACCCGACGTCGTTGAAGGGCAGCAGGACCGGCGTCTTCGCCGGGGTCATGTACTACGACTACGCGCACAGCCTGGGCGCGATCCCCGAGGAGGTCGAGGGCTACATCGGCACCGGCACCTCGGCGAGCGTGCTGTCCGGCCGGGTGGCCTACACGCTCGGACTGGAGGGACCGGCGGTCACCGTCGACACCGCCTGCTCGTCCTCGCTCGTCGCCCTGCACCTCGCCTCGCAGGCGTTGCGCTCGGGGGAGTGCGGGCTCGCCCTCGCGGGTGGCGTCACGATCATGGCGACGCCCGAGACGTTCGTGGACTTCTCCCGCCAGCGCGGCCTGGCCGCCGACGGGCGCAGCAAGTCCTTCGCGGCCGCCGCCGACGGGACCAGCTGGTCCGAGGGCGTCGGCGTGCTCGTGCTGGAAAGGCTGTCCGACGCGCGGCGCAACGGCCACGAGGTCCTGGCCGTGGTCAAGGGTTCCGCGGTCAACCAGGACGGCGCGTCGAACGGCCTGACCGCCCCGAACGGGCCTTCGCAGCAGCGGGTGATCCGGCAGGCGCTGGCCAACGCCGGTCTGTCCACTTCGGACGTCGACGCGGTGGAGGCGCACGGCACGGGCACCCGTCTCGGCGACCCGATCGAGGCGCAGGCGCTGCTCAACACCTACGGGCAGGACCGCGACGGGCGGCCGCCGCTGTGGCTCGGTTCCATCAAGTCCAACTTCGGGCATACGCAGGCCGCCGCCGGTGCCGCGGGTGTCATCAAGATGGTCCTCGCGATGCGCAACGAGACGCTGCCGGCGACGTTGCACGTGGACGCCCCGACGCCGCACGTGGAGTGGGACACCGGTGCGGTGTCGCTGCTGACCGAGCCGGTGCCGTGGCCCGCGGCCGACCGCCCGCGCCGTGCGGCCGTGTCGTCGTTCGGCATCTCCGGCACCAACGCGCACGTGATCCTCGAAGCTCCGGACGAGGCGGACCTCCCCGTCCGCGCGACGGGCGAGAGCACCTCCAGGATCGCCTGGGTGCTGTCGGGCCGGACCTCCGCGGCGGTGCGGGAGCAGGCCAAGCGGCTGAGCGCCTTCGTCGGCGCCGACGAGACCCTGTCCCCGGCGGACGTCGGCTTCTCGCTGGCCACGACCCGCGCCGGGCTGGAGACGCGTGCCGCCGTGACGGGAGCGGACCGCCGGGAACTGCTGGCCGCCCTGGACGTTCTCGCCGCCGGAGGTACCGGCGCCGGCGTGGTGGAGGGCTCCGTCCTCAGTGGACCCGTGGCCTTCCTCTTCGCCGGACAGGGTTCGCAGCGGCTCGGGATGGGCCGCGGCCTGTACGACGAGTTCCCGGTCTTCGCGTCGGCCTTCGACGAGGTGTGCGCGCTGCTGCCCGGCGTGCGCGAGGTCGTGTTCGGCACGGACGCCGAGGCGCTGAACCGGACCGCGGTGGCACAGCCTGCGTTGTTCGCCCTCGAGGTGGCGCTGTTCCGGCTGGTGGAGTCGTGGGGTGTCCGGCCGGAGTTCCTGGTGGGGCACTCGATCGGTGAGATCGCGGCCGCGCACGTGGCCGGCGTGTTCTCCCTCGGCGACGCGGCCCGGTTGGTCGCGGCGCGCGGGCGGTTGATGCAGGAACTGCCGTCCGGCGGTGTGATGGTGGCGGTGCGGGCCGGCGAGGACGAGATCGCGGAGTTCCTGTCGGACGAGGTGTCGCTGGCCGCGGTGAACGGTGCCGGTTCGGTGGTGCTGTCCGGTGTGGAGGGTCCGGTGCTGGCCGCGGCGGAGGAACTCGCCGCGCGGGGCCGGAAGTGCACGCGGTTGTCGGTGTCGCACGCGTTCCACTCGGTGCTCATGGAGCCGATGCTGGACGGGTTCCGCGCCGTGGCGGAGTCGATCGGGTACCGCGAGCCCGTGGTGCCGGTGGTGTCCACCGTGACGGGCGCCCTGGTGGGTCCCAGTGAGGTGACGTCGCCGGAGTACTGGGTCCGGCACGCGCGGCAGGCCGTGCGGTTCGCCGACGCGGTGGCCGCGTGCGCGGAGCTCGGGGTGTCGCGGTTCGTCGAGCTCGGCCCGGACAGCTCCCTGTCCGGCCTGGGCGCGGAGGGAGCGGACGAGGAGACCGTCTTCGTTCCGTTGCTGCGCAAGAAGCACGACGAGGTCGAGTCGTTCACCACGGCGCTCGCGCGGTTGCACGCGCACGGCGTGCCCGTCACCTGGGACGCCATGTTCCCCGGTGCCCGGCGGGTGCCGTTGCCGACGTACGCCTTCCAGCACGAGCGGTACTGGCTGGAGGCGCCGCGCACGACGGCCGGCACGGCCGGTCTCGGGCTCGCCCCCGCCGAGCACCCCCTGCTCGGCGCGGCCGTCGAGTTCGCGGAAGGGGACGGGTTCCTGTTCACCGGGAGCCTGTCCCGGTCGACCCACGGCTGGCTGACCGACCACGTCGTGCTGGACCAGGTCATCGTCCCCGGCGCCTGCCTGGTCGAACTGGCCGTGCGCGCGGCGGACGAGGTCCGCTGCGGCACGGTCGAGGAGCTCACCCTCCAGACCCCGCTGGTGCTGCCGGAGTCGGGCGCGGTGGACGTCCGGGTGCAGGTCGGGCCCGCCGCCGCCGACGGTCGCCGCTCGATCACCGTCCACTCGCGTGCGGCCGGCGCCCTCACCGGGGACGCCTGGACGCGGCACGCCACGGGCTCCCTCGTGCCCGCCGCGCCCGCGCCGGACTTCGACCTGCGGGAGTGGCCGCCGGCCGGAGCCGAGCCGGTCGCCGTCACCGGCCGGTACGAGGCGCTCGCCGAGACCGGGCTCTCCTACGGGCCCGCGTTCCAGGGGCTGACCGCCGCGTGGCGACTCGGCGACGACGTCTACGCCGAGGTCACGATCGAGGACGACTCGACCCACCCGGACTACGGGCTGCACCCGGCACTGCTGGACGCCTCGCTGCACGCGATCGGCCTCACCGAGGAAACGCCGCTGTCGCTGCCGTTCGTGTGGAACGGCGTCAGCCTGCACGCGTCGGGTGCGGGTGCACTGCGCGTCCGGCTGCGCGAGGAGAGCGGGGGCGCCTGGTCGATCCTGGTGGCGGACAGCGCCGGCGAACCGGTGATGACCGTGGAATCGTTGGTGCTGAAGGACATCTCCGCCGAGGGCCTGCAGACGCAGCGGCAGATTGACTGGTCGTTGCGCGTGGAGTGGGCACCGGCCGCGCTCGGCGACGCCGTCGACTGGACGGACTACGAGGCGGTCGGCGGCCGGGCTCCCGCGCACGTCGTCCTCCACCTCGCGGCGGACACCGACGTCGACGTGCCCGAAGCGGCGCGCAGGCTGTCGCACCGGACGCTCGACGTCGTCCAGCGCTGGGTGGCGGACGACAGGTTCAAGGACTCCCAGCTCGTCGTGGTGACGCGCGGCGCGGTCGCGGTCGACTCCACTGTGGACAACCCCGCGACCGCGGTCGCCTGGGGCCTCGTCCGCACCGCGCAGCAGGAGTACCCCGGCCGCTTCCTGCTCGTCGACGCCGAACCCGGCACCGTGATCGGGAACGAGCTGCTGGGCAGGGTGATCGGATCCGGGGAGCAGCAGCTGGCCGTGCGCGGCGACCAGGCCTTCGCACCGCGGATCGTGTCCGCGGCCGAGGGCAGGCTGGCACCGCCGCAGGGGACCGACGCGTGGGTGCTCGGCATGTCCGGCAAGGGCACGCTCGACCACCTGGTGCTGACGCCCAACCCCGGTGTGCTGGAGCCGATCGCGCCCGGTGACGTGCGCATCGGCGTCCGTGCCGCCGGGCTGAACTTCCGCGACGTGCTGACGGTGCTCGACATGTACCCGGGAGACGCCGGGACGATCGGCAACGAGGCCGCCGGCGTGGTGCTCGAGGTCGGGTCGCAGGTGACGGACCTGCGTCCGGGCGACCGGGTGATGGGCCTCGTCATCGGCGGGATCGGACCCGTCGCCGACGCCGACCGCCGGCTGGTCACGCGGATGCCGGCGGGGTGGACGTTCGAACAGGCCGCCGCGGTGCCGCTGGTGTTCCTGACGGCGTACTACGGCCTGCGCGACCTCGGCCGGCTCGAGAAGGGCCAGTCCGTGCTGGTCCACGCCGCCGCGGGCGGTGTCGGCATGGCGGCCACCCAGATCGCGCACCACCTCGGTGCGGAGGTCTTCGGCACCGCGAGCCCCGGCAAGCAGGACGTCCTGCGCGAGGCCGGGCTGAGCGACCTGCACATCGCCTCGTCGCGCGACCTCGACTTCGAGGACGTCTTCCGCGCGGCGACCGTCGGACGCGGTGTCGACGTCGTGCTCAACGCGCTGGCGGGCGACTTCGTGGACGCGTCGCTGCGGCTCGTCACCGAGGGCGGCCACTTCGTGGAGATGGGCAAGACCGACGTCCGCGACGCCGCCGAGGTGGCCGGGCTCGGCGTCACCTACCGGGCGTTCGACCTGATCGACGCCGGGCCGGACCGGATCGCGGAGATCTGGGCGGAGCTGGACGCGCTTTTCGAGCGCGGCGCGCTCACGCCGCTGCCCACCAGGAGCTGGAACGTCTTCCAGGCACAGGAGGCCTTCCGGTTCATCAGCCAGGCCCGGCACGTCGGCAAGGTCGTGCTCACCCTGCCCCGGCCGATCGACCGGGACGGCACGGTCCTGATCACCGGCGGCACCGGGGCGCTCGGCAGCGCGGTCGCCCGGCACCTCGTGACCGAGCACGGCGTACGCCACCTCCTGCTGCTCAGCAGGCGTGGAGCGCAGGCGCCGGGCGCCGGGGAGCTGCGGGCCGAACTGGCCGAACTCGGTGCCACGGCGACCATCACCGCCTGCGACACCGCCGACCGCGAGGCGCTGGCCGGCGTGCTGGACGGCATCCCGGCGGACCGGCCGCTGACCGCGGTCGTGCACACCGCCGGCGTGCTCGACGACGGCCTGCTCGGCTCGCTCACGCCCGCTCGTCTGGACGCGGTGCAGGTCGCGAAGGTGAACGCGGTCTGGCACCTGCACGAGCTGACCGGGCACCTAGACCTGGCGCGGTTCGTCGTGTTCTCGTCGATCACCAGCATCACCGGCACGGAGGGCCAGGCCAACTACGCGGCGGCCAACGCCTTCCTCAACGCCGTCGCCGAGCACCGCCGCGGCACCGGCCAGGTCGGCCAGGCCCACGCGTGGGGCCTGTGGGAGGACGGCATGGGAGCCGGCCTGTCGCGCGCCGACCTGGACGTCATGGCGCAGGAGGGCTTCGGGGCCCTGGCCCTGGCCGAGGGCATGGCCCTGTTCGACGACGCGCTGCGCACCGACGAACCCGTCGCCGTCCCGGTGAAGCTGGACCGGGCCGCGCTGCGCCGGTTCGCCAAGCACAACGAGATCAACCAGATGTGGCACGACCTGGCTCGTGCCACGTCGCGCCGGTTCACCGAGGCGGCCAGGACGTCGTCGCTGGCGGACCGGCTCGCCTCGCTGACGGCGACCGAGCAGGACGCGCTCCTGGTCGACCTCGTCCGCGTGCACGCCGCCGCCGTTCTCGGCCACGCCGACGCGGAGGCGCTGGAGACGGCCAAGCCGTTCACGGACATCGGCCTCGACTCGCTGACGGCCGTCGAGCTGCGCAACCGGCTCAACACGGCGGCGGAGGTGCGGCTGTCCGCGACGGCCGTCTTCGACCACCCCACGACGGCCGCGCTCGCGGCGCACCTGAAGCAGCTGCTGGCCCCGCAGGAGGCCGCGAAGTTGTCGGCGGCCGCCGTGCTCGCGGAGCTCGACCGCCTGGAGACGAGCCTGCAGGCCCTCGACGGCGACGTCGGCGGCCACCTGACGGTCGTGCTGCGACTGGAGGAGCTGCTGTCGACGTTCTCGGCGGCGGCCGCGGGGCCGGACGCCGGGAGCGACGACCTGGCGGACGCGTCGGTCGACGACGTCGTCGACTTCCTGGAACGAGAGCTCGGCATTTCCTGACCCGGTGGCGTGACGGGGAACGGTGGCGGCGCATGCGCGCCCCGGATCCGTTCCGCGTCACGCCACCCGCACGCCCCCTGTCCTGGTCAACATTCCTTTGAGGTTGTGAGATGGCGGATCAAGAGAAGCTGGTCGGCCTGCTGAAGAAGCTCACCGCGGACCTTCAGCAGACCAGGACGCGCCTGCGCCAGGCCGAGTCCCGCGACCGGGAGCCGATCGCGATCATCGGGATGGCCTGCCGCTATCCCGGTGACGTCGAGAGTCCCGAGGACCTGTGGCGGCTCGTCGACGAGGAGCGGGAGGGCATCTCCGCGTTCCCGACCAACCGCGGCTGGAACCTGGAGGGGCTGTTCGACGCCGATCCGGAGAGCTCCGGCACGAGCTACGTGAACACCGGCGGCTTCGTGCACACGGCGGACGAGTTCGACGCCGAGTTCTTCGGCATCTCGCCGCGCGAGGCCCTGGCGATGGACCCGCAGCAGCGCCTGCTGCTGCAGGTCACGTGGGAGGCGATCGAACGGGCGGGCATCGCCCCCGGCTCCCTCGCCGGCACCCGGACCGCCGTGTACGCGGGCGTGTCGTCGCAGGAGTACGGACCGCGGCTGCACGAAGAGGCCCTGAACGTGGAGGGGTACCTCCTCACCGGCACGACGTGCTCGGTGCACTCCGGCCGCATCGCCTACAACCTCGGGCTCGAGGGCCCCGCCGTCTCGGTGGACACCGCGTGCTCGTCGTCGCTGGTGGCGATCCACCTCGCCGTGCAGGCGCTGCGCAGCGGTGAGTGCGACCTCGCCCTCGCCGGCGGCGCGAACATCATGGGAGGCCCCGGCGTCTTCGTCGAGTTCTCGCGCCAGCGGGGCCTGTCGCCCGACGGGCGGTGCAAGTCGTTCGCCGAGGCCGCCGACGGCACCGGCTGGTCCGAGGGCGTCGGCGTGGTGATGCTCGAGAAGCTCTCCGACGCCCGGCGCAACGGCCACGAGGTGCTCGCGGTCGTCCGGGGTTCGGCGATCAACCAGGACGGCGCGTCGAACGGGCTCACCGCGCCCAGCGGGCCCGCCCAGAGGAGCGTCATCGCGCAGGCGCTCGCCGACGCCCGCCTGTCGACCAGGGACGTCGACGTGGTCGAGGCGCACGGCACCGGCACCCGCCTCGGCGACCCGATCGAGGCGCAGGCGGTCCTCGCGACCTACGGGCAGGACCGCCCCGGCGACCGGCCGCTGTGGCTCGGTTCGCTGAAGTCCAACATCGGCCACACCCAGTGCGCCGCGGGGGTCGGCAGCGTCATCAAGATGGTGATGGCGTTGCGGAACGACACGCTGCCCAAGACCCTGCACGTCGACACCCCGACCCCGTTCGTGGACTGGGAGTCGGGTTCCGTCGAGTTGCTGACGAGTGCCCAGGAGTGGCCCCGGCAGGACCAGCCGCGCCGCGCCGGCGTGTCGTCCTTCGGCATCTCGGGGACCAACGCCCACCTGATCATCGAAGAGGCCCCCGCGGAGGTGGTCACCGGGGACGAGCCCGGCGGCCGCGGCCACGGTGCCGTTCCCGTCGTGCTGTCCGGCACGAACCGCGAGGCGCTCGCGGCCCAGGCCCGGCGGCTGCGGTCGCACCTGGAAGCCGACCCCGCCGCGACCCCGCTCGACGTCGCGTACTCGCTCGCCACCGGCCGTACCGCGCTCGCCGAGCGCGGTGTCGTCCTCGCCACCGACCGCGACGGCCTCCTCGACGGCCTGGCCGTCCTCGCCGACGGGGGCAGGAGCGACCAGGTCCTGCAGGGCGGGGTGCGCACCGGCAAGACCGCCTTCCTGTTCACCGGCGGAGGGGCGCAGTACCTCGCCATGGGCCGCGAGCTGTGCGAGGCCCACCCCGCGTTCGCCGCCATCTTCGACGCGGTGACGGCGGAGTTCGACGCCCATCTGCCGCGGCCGTTGCGCGAGGTGATGTTCGCGGAGGACTCCGCCCTGCTCGACCGGATCGACTACATGCTGCCCGCGTTGTTCGCCATCGAGGTCTCGGTGGCGCGGCTGCTGGAGTCCTGGGGCGTGGTCCCCGACTTCGTCGCGGGGCACTCGATCGGCGAGTTCGCCGCCGCGCACATCGCGGGCGTCTGGTCGCTGGCCGACGCCGCGCGCATCGTCGCGATCCGCGGCCGGTTGATGAACTCGTTGCCGCCGGGCGGCGCGATGGTGGCGATCCAGGCCTCCGAGGAGGAGGTCGCGCCCGAGCTGACCGGACTGGTCGGGTTCGCGGCGCTCAACGGGCCGACGTCGGTCGTGATCTCCGGCGACGAGGAGACCGCGATGGCCATCGCCCAGCGGTTCAAGGACAAGGGGCGCAAGGCCAAGAAGCTCGTCGTCAGCCAGGCGTCGCACTCGGCGCTGATGGACGGCATCCTCGACGAGTTCGGCCGCGCCACCGCGGAGCTCACGTACTCCGCGCCGCGCATCCCGATCATGTCCACCCTCACGGGCAAGCAGGCCGGCGCGGACGAGGTGGGCGACCCGCAGTACTGGGTCCGCCACATCCGCCGGCCCGTCCGGTTCACCGACGCCGTGAGCGTGCTCGAACGCGAGGGCGTCACCCGCTACGTCGAGGTGGGACCCAACGGCGTGCTCACCGCGGCCGCGATGGAGATCGTGGAACGGCCGGACGCCGCCGAGTTCGTCTCGTCGCTGCGCAAGAACGGCGCCGAGGACCTGGACGTGGCCGGCATGGTCGCGCGCCTGCACATCAGCGGGGCGCCGATCGACTGGACGGCGTTCTTCGGCGACACCGGTGCCCGTCGCGTCGGTCTGCCCACCTATGCGTTCCAGAACAGCCCGTACTGGCTCGCGAACGACGACGGTCCCGCCGACCTGAGCTCCATCGGGCTCGCCTCGGCGGAGCACCCGGTGCTCCAGGCGGCGATCGTGCCCGCAGATGGGGACGGGGCGCTGTTCGCCGGGCGGGTGTCGCTCTCCTCCCACACGTGGCTCGCCGATCACGCCGTCCTGGGCACGGTGATCGTGCCGGGGGCGGGCCTCGTCGAACTGGCGATCCGCGCCGGTGACGAGGTCGGCTGCGGAACCGTCGAGGAACTGACCCTGCACGCGCCGGTGCTGCCGGGTTCCGAAGGTTCCCTGGCGCTGCAGGTGGTCGTCGGGGACGCCGACGAGGACGGCCGCAGGCCGGTCTCGGTCCACAGCCGGCCCCGGAACGCCCCCGCGGGTCAGGCGTGGACCCGCAACGCCGACGGCTGGTTGCGGCCTGCCACCGCCGCGCAGGACTGGGTGCAGGGGGAGTGGCCGCCCGCGGGCGCGGACGCCGTCGCCCTCGACGGCTTCTACGACCGCTTGGCCGACTCCGGGTTCGGTTACGGACCGGTGTTCCAGGGCCTGCGGGCGGCGTGGCGGCGCGGCGACGAGGTCTTCGCCGAGGTCGCCCTGCCGGATGCCGGCACCGACGGCTTCACGATCCACCCGGCCCTGCTCGACGCCGCGCTGCACACCCTGTTCCTGGCCCCCGGCGCGGACGAGTCCGCCGCCCTGCCGTTCTCCTGGAGCGGTGTCTCGTTGCACGCGACCGGTGCGCGCTCGCTGAGGGTGCGCTTGACCGGCGGCGGGAACTCCGGATCGCTCGCCGCCGTGGACGACGCCGGTCAGCCGGTGCTCTCCGTCAAGTCGATCGCCGTCCGGCCCGTCACCGCGGACCAGCTGCGCGCCGCGGACGCGCCGGAGAACCTCTACGCGGTCGAGTGGACCGCCACGCAGGCCGGGCTCGCCGAGCCCTGGACCGACCACGCCGACCTGCCCGCCGACGGAGCCGTCGAAGGGCACGTCGTGTACCCGGCGCTGGCCGGCGACGACCCGGTGGCCGACGCCCACCGGCTCACCACGAGTGTGCTGGGCGTCCTGCGCACCTGGCTGGAGGACGACCGGTTCGCCGCGGCGACGCTGGTCGTGCGGACCGACGCCGGCGAATCCTGCCCCGCTTCCGCCGCGGTGCACGGCCTGGTCCGCTCCGCCCAGTCGGAGCACCCCGGCAGGGTCGTCCTCTTCGACGGCCCGGCCGACGCGGTCGGCGAGGCCATCGCGACCGGTGAGCCGCAGGTCGCCGCACGCGGTGGTGAGCTGGTCGTGCCGCGGCTGGTGCCCGCGGTGGTCACCGGTGACCCGGCTGCGTGGGACCCGAACGGCACCGTGCTGATCAGCGGTGGCACCGGGGACCTCGGGGCGCTGGCCGCCCGGCACCTGGTGACCGGGCACGGCGTCCGGCACCTGGTCCTGACCAGCAGGCGCGGGATCGACGCGCCGGGAGCGGCGGCCCTGCGCGACGAGCTGACCGCCCTGGGCGCCGAGGTCGTCGTGGAGCGCTGCGACGCCGCCGACCGGCAGGCTCTCGCCGCCGTGCTCGGCCGCATCCCGGCCGAGCACCCGCTGACCGGCGTGGTCCACGTCGCCGGGGTGCTCGACGACGGCCTGGTCACCGCGATCACCCCCGAACGGCTCGCCGGGGTGCTCGCCCCGAAGGTCGACGCCGCCTGGCACCTGCACGAGCTCACCCAGGACAAGGGGCTGGAGCACTTCGTCCTGTACTCGTCGGCGGCCGGCGTCCTCGGCTCCCCGGGTCAGGGCGGTTACGCCGCCGCCAACAGCTTCCTGGACGCGCTGGCGGGCCTGCGCCGTGCCCGCGGTCTCGCCGCGCGGTCGCTGGCCTGGGGTCCGTGGCAGCAGGACCAGGGCCTGACCGCCCACCTGGACGGCGCCCAGACCGACCGCCTCGGCCGCGACGGGTTCGCCTCGCTGGACCGCGCGGAGGGCATGCGCGCGTTCGACGCGGCGCTGGCTTTGGACGAGGCGCTGGCGGTCCCGGTCAAGATCGACCTGACCGCCCTGAACCGCGTGGCGCGCAGCACCGAGGTCCCGGCCGTCCTCCGCGGCCTGGTCCGCACGGCCGGCCGGCGGACCGCGACGACGAGCGAGAAGAGGGAGCTGTCGCTCGTCGAACGACTGGCCGCCCTGCCCGCGGCCGAACGGCCGGACGCCGTTCAGGACGCCGTGCTCGAGCAGGTCGCCGACGTGCTGGGGCACAGCTCCGGCGCGGTGATCGACCCGGAACGCGCGTTCACCGAACTGGGCTTCGACTCGCTCAGCTCCGTGAACCTGCGCAACCGGCTCAACGCGATGTTCGAGCTGCGCCTGGCCGCCACCGTCGTGTTCGACCACCCGTCACCGCGCGCGATCGCCGCCTTCGTCCTCTCACTGCTCCCCGGACTGGACGAGCCGATCAACGCCGGCGAGGTGGACGAACAGCAGATCCGCCGTGTCCTCGCCACCGTCCCGTTCGACCGGCTCCGCACGGCCGGGGTCCTGGACGCACTGGTCCGGCTGGCCAACGACCCGGCAGCCGACACCGCCGGCGCGGCGGCTCCCGCGGACGACCTGGTCGACGAGATGGACGCCGACGAACTGGTGAAGCGCGTCATGGCGGCCGCCGAGGACAACACCGTGTCACTCACCTCTGGTTCGGAGAACTTCTGATGCCCTCCAACGAGGAACTTGTCGCAGCACTGCGGGAGTCGGTCAAGGAGAGCTCCAGGCTGGCCGCGCGCAACCGGAAGCTGGTCGACGACGCCCACGCGCCGGTCGCGATCATCGGCATGGCCTGCCGGTACCCCGGCGGCGTCGACTCGCCCGAGGCCCTGTGGGACCTCGTGGCGACCGGCACCGACGCGGTGTCGGAGTTCCCGGCGGACCGGGGCTGGAACCTCGGCGAGCTGTTCCACCCCGACCCCGACCACCGCGGCACGTCGTACTCCCGCGAGGGGAGCTTCCTGCACGACGCCGCCGACTTCGACCCGGACTTCTTCGGGATCTCGCCGCGCGAGGCGCTGGCCATGGACCCGCAGCAACGGCTGATGCTCCAGGTCAGCTGGGAGGCCGTGGAGCACGCGCGGATCGACCCGACGACGCTCAAGGGCAGCGCGACCGGCGTGTTCGCCGGGCTCATGTACGGCGACTACGGCGTCGGCGTGGAAACGCTGCCGGAAGGGGTCGAGGGCTTCCTGGGCAACGGGACCCAGGGCAGCGTCCTCTCCGGCCGCGTGGCCTACACGCTCGGGCTGGAGGGTCCGGCGCTGTCGGTCGACACCGCCTGCTCGTCGTCACTGGTCGCCGTCCACCTCGCCGTCCAGGCGCTGCGCTCGGGCGAGTGCTCGATGGCTCTCGCGGGCGGCGTGTGCGTCATGGCCATCGCCGACACCTACGTCGAGTTCTCCCGGCAACGCGCGCTCGCCCCGGACGGTCGCTGCAAGTCGTTCTCGGCCTCCGCCGACGGCACCGGCTTCGGTGAGGGCGCGGGGATCCTGCTGCTGGAGAAGCTCGAGGACGCCGAGCGCAACGGCCACCGCGTGCTGGCGGTCATCCAGGGCTCCGCGGTCAACCAGGACGGCGCGTCCAACGGCCTCACCGCGCCCAACGGGCCGTCGCAGCAGCGCGTCATCCGCGCCGCGCTCGCCGACGCCCGCCTGCCCGCGGGGGAGGTGGACGTGATCGAGGCGCACGGCACCGGCACGAAGCTGGGCGACCCGATCGAGGCCGACGCCCTGCTGGCCACCTACGGCCAGGACCGCGAGGAACCGTTCTGGCTCGGCTCGATCAAGTCCAACATCGGGCACACGCAGTCCGCCGCGGGCGCCGCCGGGATCATCAAGATGGTCGAGGCGCTGCGCCGCGGCGAGCTGCCGCGCACGCTGCACGTCACCGAGCCCTCGTCGGCCATCTCGTGGGACTCGGGCAACGGGCGCCTGCTCACCGAGCACCTCGACTGGCCGGCGGCCGCACACCCGCGCACCGCGGCGGTGTCGTCGTTCGGCATCAGCGGCACCAACGCCCACGTCATCCTGCGCGAGGCACCGGCGCGCGCGGCCGCCGTCCGCGAGACCACCCCGCCGGCCCGTGTCCCCTGGGTGCTCTCGGGGAACACCGAGCAGGCGGTGCGCCGGCAGGCCGAGCGCCTGGTGGGCCGGGTGTCCGGGCTCGACCCCGTGGACGTCGCCCTCACCCTCGCCACCGGGCGCGCCGCGCGTGCGCACCGCGCGGTGGTGTTCGGCGAGGAGGCGTTGGCCGCCCTGGCGTCCGGTGACCAGTCTCCGGACGTCGTCACCGGCACGCAGTCCACCGGCAAGATCGCCTTCCTGTGCACCGGTCAGGGCGCGCAGCGGCTCGGCATGGGCCGCGAGCTGTCCGCCTACCCGGTGTTCGCGGAGAAGCTCGCCGAGGTCGCCGCACACCTGGACGAGCACACCGGGTTCTCGCTCCTCGACGTCATGCACGGCGACATCCCGGAGGCACTCGACCAGACGGCGGTGACCCAGCCCGCGCTGTTCGCGTTCGAGGTGGCGCTCGCGGAACTCGTGACGTCGTGGGGCGTCCGGCCGGACTACCTGCTCGGCCACTCCATCGGCGAGCTGACGGCCGCGCACCTCGCGGGGGTGTGGTCGCTCCCGGACGCCGCGAGGCTGGTCGCCGCCCGCGGCAGGCTCATGCAGGCATCGCCGGCGGGTGGCGCGATGATCGCCGTCAGGGCCGCCGAGGCCGACGTCGAACTACTGCCGGGCGTGAGCATCGCCGCGGTCAACGGCCCGGAGTCGCTCGTGCTGTCGGGTGACGAGGAGGCCGTCGCCGAGATGGCCGCCCGGTTCGAGCGCTCCAAGCGGCTCGCGGTGAGCCACGCCTTCCACTCGCACCACATGGACGGCATGCTCGCCGAGTTCCGGGAGATCGCCCGCGACGTCGAGCACTCGGCGCCGCGCATCCCGCTGATCTCGAACCTCACCGGCGCGGTCGCCACCGCCGAGCAGGTCACCGACCCGGAGTACTGGGTGCGGCACGTCCGCGGCACCGTGCGCTTCGCCGAGGGCGTGGCCGCGCTGCACGCCGCGGGCGTCCGACGCTTCGTGGAGATCGGCCCGGACGCGGCACTGTCCGCGCAGGGCGCCGACTGCGTGCCCGACGGGCTGTTCCTGCCCGTGCAGCGCAAGAACCGCGACGAGGTCACCACCGCCGCGCACGCGCAGGCCACCCTGTTCACCCACGGCGTCAAGCTCGACTGGCCCGGCATCTTCGCGGGCACCGGCGCCGAACTGGTCGACCTCCCGACCTATGCGTTCGAGCGGGAGCGGTTCTGGCTCGCGGCCGAGCCGGTCAAGCGCGCGACCGGCTGGCGTCACCACGTCCGCTGGACGCCCGTGCCGACCGGGGGCTCACCGGCCGGACCGTGGACGGTCGTGGGGGACCGGGACGACGCGTGGGCGCAGGCGGCGGCGGAGGCGTTGGGAACGAAGGTCGTCACCGCCGACGACGTCCGCGAGGGCAACGTCCTCGCCTTCGCCGGCGACGGCATGGCGGCCGCCGCGCTGCTCCGGGAGGGCACCAGGCTGTGGTGCGCCACGCGGGGCGCGGTCGCGGTCGGCGCGCACGAGCGGGTCAGCTCGCCCCGGCAGGCCGAGGTCTGGGCCGTCGGCCGGGTCGCGGCGATCGAGCAGCCCCGTTCCTGGGGCGGCTGCGTCGACCTGCCGGAGGCGCCGGACGCCCGGTCCGTCGCCCGGCTGCGGGAGGTCCTGTCCGGCGCCGAGGACGAGGTCGCGATCCGCGGCTCCGGCGTGCACGCCCGGCGCCTCGTGCCCGCCGAGCCCGTCAAGGGGTCGTGGACGACGAGCGGTACCGCGCTGGTCACCGGCGGCACGGGTGCGCTCGGCGCGCAGGTCGCCCGGCGGCTGGTCGAGGCGGGCACGCAGCGCCTGGTCCTGCTGTCGCGCCGCGGACAGGACGCGCCCGGAGCGCGCGAGCTCGCCGCGGAGCTCACCGGCCTCGGCGCTCAGGTGAGCATCCGCGCGTGCGACGCGGCCGACCGCGACGCCCTGGCCCAGGTCGTGGCGGAGCTGGACGACCTCCGGGTCGTCGTGCACACGGCGGGAGTCCTGGACGACGGCCTGATCACGGGCCTCACGCCGGAGCGGTTCGACGCCGTCGCGAGGCCCAAGACCGACGCCGCGCACCACCTCGGCGACCTGACCAAGCACCTGGAACTGGACGCGTTCGTCCTGTACTCGTCGCTGGCCGGCGTGCTCGGCAACGGGGGCCAGGCGGCCTACGCCGCGGCGAACGCGCACCTCGACGCGCTGGCCGAGCAACGGCGCTTCGACGGGCTTCCCGCCACGGCGGTGGCGTGGGGCCCGTGGGCCGAGGGCGGCATGGCCGGTTCGCACGACGACGGCGTGCGCCGGATGGGTCTGCGTCCGATGGCACCGCAAGCCGCCGTCGAGGCCCTGTTCGAGTCGCTCGCCGCGGACGACGTCACGGTGACCGTGGCGGACTTCGACTGGCCCGCCTACTTCGAGACCTCGCGGCAGGCACCGGTCCTGGCGGAGATCCCGCGGCCGCAGGCCGGGGCTCCCGCCGCGGCGGCGGGTCCCGCGCTGCGCGAACGGCTCGCCGGACTCATCGAGCCCGAGCAGCGCCGCCTGCTGCTCGACCTGGTCCGCGACGTCGTCGCGAAGGTGCTGGGACACCCGAGCACCACGACGATCGAACCGGACCGCGCGTTCAGCGAGCTCGGGTTCGACTCGCTGACCGCCGTCGAACTGCGCAACCGCCTCGACGCCGCGACGTCGCTGTCGGTCCCGTCGACGCTGGTCTTCGACCACCCGACACCGCTCGCGCTGGCGAACTACCTGTGGGTGGAGGTCGCGGGCCCCGAGCACGCGGCGGAGGCCCTGCTGCGCGACCTCGACAGGGCCGCCGACGTGCTCGGTGGACTCGACGACGGCAACGAGGCGCGCGCCGCCGTCCTGGAGCGCCTGCACGCGCTCGTCGCGGAGTTCGGCTCCGCACCAACGCACTCGCGCGGAGCTGTGGCGCGGACCGACCTCACCGAGGCGTCCGACGACGAGCTCTTCGCCTTCATCGACCAACAGCTCGGCACCTGAGCCGGCGCTCGTGATCTTGACCAATGAGTGGGGCAACCGTGGATGAGAACGCCAAGCTGCGCGACTACCTGACCCGGGTCACCGGTGAGCTGCAGCGCACCCGAAACCGCCTGGCCGAGGTCGAGGACCGGGAAGCCGAGCCGATCGCCGTCGTGGGCGTGGGCTGCCGCTTCCCCGGCGGCGTGCGCACACCCGAGCAGTTCTGGGACCTGCTGGTCAGCGGCCGGCACGGGATCACCGAGTTCCCGGTCAACCGGGGCTGGGACGTCGACGGCCTGTTCGATCCCGATCCCGACCACCTGGGCACGAGCTACGTCCGGCTCGGCGGCTTCGTGCACGACGCCGACGAGTTCGACCCGGAGTTCTTCGGCGTCTCGCCGCGCGAGGCCGTGTCGATGGACCCGCAGCAGCGCCTGCTGCTGGAGACCTCGTGGGAGGCGCTGGAGCGGGCGGGGATCGACCCCACCTCGCTCAGGGGCGGCCGCGCCGGGGTGTTCATGGGCACGAACGGCGTGGACTACGCCCGCGACATCGCCAGGGGCGTCGAAGGCGTCGAGGGCTACCTGGGCACCGGCACCGCGGGCAGCGTCCTGTCCGGCCGCATCTCCTACGTGCTGGGGCTGGAGGGCCCGTCGGTCACCGTCGACACGGCGTGTTCGGCGTCGCTGGTGACCCTGCACCTCGCGGTGCGCTCGCTGCGCGCGGGGGAGTCCGACCTGGCGCTGTCCGGCGGCGCCACGGTCATGTCCGACCCCGGCGCGTTCGTCGAGTTCTCCCGCCAGCGCGGGCTGTCCCGCGACGGCCTGGTCAAGGCGTTCGCCGCGGCCTCCGACGGCACCGGCTGGGGCGAGGGCGCGGGTGTGGTCGTGCTCGAGCGGCTGTCCGACGCCCAGCGCAACGGCCACCAGGTCCTCGCCGTCATCCGCGGCACGGCGGTCAACTCCGACGGCGCGTCCAACGGCCTCACCGCGCCGAACGGGCCGTCGCAGCAACGCGTCATCCGCGCCGCGCTCGCCGACGCCCGCCTGTCCGCGAAGGACGTCGACGCCATCGAGGCGCACGGCACCGGCACCACCCTCGGTGACCCGATCGAGGTGCAGGCGCTGCAGGCCGTCTACGGCCGCGGCCGGGAGGCGGACCGCCCCCTGCACCTCGGCTCGGTCAAGTCGAACATCGGGCACACGCAGGCCGCCGCCGGTGTGGCGAGCGTGATCAAGATGATCCTCGCGCTGCGCCACGGCGTGCTGCCCGCGACGCTGCACGTCGACGCCCCCACCCCGCAGGTCGACTGGTCGTCCGGCACGATCTCGCTGCTCACCGAGAACCGCGCGTGGCCCGCCGACCGCGTCCGCCGCGCGGGCGTGTCGTCGTTCGGCATCAGCGGCACCAACGCCCACGTCGTCCTGGAGCAGGCACCGGAGCCCGCGGAGCTGCCCGACCGCGGACCGGCGCCCGCCGTGATCCCGTGGGTGCTGTCCGGCAGGACCGAGGCCGCCCTGCGGGCGCAGGCCGAGGCGCTGCTGTCGGTCGACGAGGACCCGGCCGACATCGGCTACTCGCTCGCCGCGACGCGGGCGGCCGGCCAGCGCCGCGCCGTCGTCACCGGCACCGACCTCGACTCCCTGCGCGCGGGTCTGCGCGCCGTGGCCGAGGGGTCCGGCGCGCCCGGCGTCACCACCGGCGAGGCCGTCGGCGGCCAGCTCGCCGTCATGTTCACCGGGCAGGGTTCCCAGCGGCTGGGCATGGGCCGCGAGCTGTACGCGGCGTTCCCGGCCTTCGCCGAGGCCTACGACGAGATCGCGGCGCTGCTGCCCGGCATCCGCGACATCGACGACGCCGAGGTGCTCGACCAGACGGGCAACGCCCAGCCCGCGCTGTTCGCGCTCGAAGTCGCGCTCTACCGGCTGGTCGAGTCGTGGGGTGTGCGTCCGGACTTCCTGATCGGGCACTCGGTCGGCGAACTGGCCGCGGCGCACGTCGCGGGCGTCTGGTCGCTGCAGGACGCGGCGAAGCTGGTGCAGGCCCGCGGCCGGCTCATGCAGGCGCTGCCCACCGGCGGCGCCATGGCCGCGATCCAGGCCTCCGAGGAGGAGGTCAGGGCCGCGCTGCGCGACGGCGTCGACATCGCCGCGGTCAACGGTCCCCAGGCGGTCGTGATCTCGGGCGACGCGGACGCCGTGGCCGCGGTCACCGCGGGCTTCGCCGCCTCCGGCCGCAAGACCAAGTCGCTCCAGGTCTCGCACGCGTTCCACTCCTCGCTGATGGACGGCATGCTCGCCGAGTTCGCCGAGGTCGCGCGCGGGATCACCTACCAGACCCCGAAGATCGCGCTGGTCTCCAACGTCAGCGGCGAGCTCGCCCGCACCGAGGAGATCTGCGACCCCGGCTACTGGGTCCGGCACGTCCGCGAGGCCGTCCGGTTCGCCGACGGCGTCAGGACCCTGGCCGCGGCCGGTGTCACGCGGTACCTGGAGCTCGGCCCGGACGGCGTGCTGTCCGCCGCCGGCCAGGACAGCGCGGACGGCCGGTTCGTCCCCGCGCTGCGCCGCGACCGCGACGAGGTCACGACGCTGCTGGCGGGCCTCGCCGACCTGCACGTGCACGGCGGCCGGGTCGACTGGGCCGCGTACCTCTCCGGTGCCCGCGTCGTCGACCTGCCCACCTACCCGTTCCAGCGGGACCGCTACTGGCTGCCCGTCACCGCCCCCGCGGGCGACGCGTCGGGGCTCGGCCTCAGCTCGCTCGACCACCCGCTGCTCGGTGCCGCCGTGTCGGTCGCCGACGCCGACGGGTTCCTGTTCACCGGCATCCTGTCCACGAGGACCCACCCGTGGCTGGCCGACCACGTCGTCATGGGCGCGGTGGTCGTGCCCGGTACGGCGCTGGTCGAACTGGCCGTGCGCGCGGCCGACGAGACGGGTCTCACCGGCATCGAGGAGCTCACCCTCCAGGCTCCGCTGGTCCTGCCCGAGGACGGGGGCGTGCACGTCCAGCTGTGGGTGGGCGCGCCGGACGAGGCGGGCCGCCGTCCGCTGACCCTGCACTCGCGTGCCAGCAAAGCCGCCGTCGACGGCGCGTGGACGCTGCACGCCTCCGGTTCGCTGACCACGGCGCGCCAGGACACGCCCTGGGACCTCGCCGAGTGGCCGCCGCCCGGCGCCGAGGCCGTCCCGCTGGACGGCCACTACCAGGAGCTCGCCGCACTCGGACTGGAGTACGGCGACACGTTCCAGGGCCTGCGCGCGGTGTGGACGCGGGGCGAGGACACCTTCGCCGAGGTCGCGCTGCCCGACCGCGTCCGCGACCAGGCGGGCCGGTTCGGCCTGCACCCCGCGCTGCTCGACGCCGCCCTGCACGCCCTCGCGCTCGGCGACGGCCAGGCCCGGCTGCCGTTCGCCTGGACCGACGTGGCCCTGCACGCCTCCGGTGCCGCCGACCTCAGGGTCCGGCTGTCCCCGGCGGGCACCGACGCGATCACCCTGGAGGTCGCGGACGGCCAGGGCGCGCCGATCGCCACCGTCGGTTCCCTGGCGGTGCGACCGGTGTCGGCCGAGCAGATCCGCACGGCCGCCGACCAGAACGGGCTCTACGAACTCGCCTGGAAGCCGGTCACCGCCCCCGCGGGCGACCCGGTCGGCTGGGTGCGCTGGGAGGACCTGGGCGAGGACGTTCCGCCGGTCGTCGTCCACCGCGCCGGTGGCGAGGACGTCGAGAGCACGCTCGCCGCGACGCTGGACGTGCTCCAGCGGTGGCTGGCCGAGGAGCGGTTCGAGACCGCGAAGCTGGTCGTCCACACCGTCGGTGGCGTCTCGACGAGCCCCGACGACACCGGCATCGACCCGGTCGTGGCGGCGGTCTGGGGCCTGGTGCGCTCCGCGCAGTCCGAGCACCCCGACCGCTTCGCGCTGGTCGACGCCACCGAGATCACCGACGCCGCCATCGCGTCCGACGAGCCGCAACTGGCCGTGCGCGACGGCGAGCTCCTGGTCCCGCGCCTGGTCGCCACCGAGACCACCGGCCGCCTGGTCCCGCCCGCGGGCGACTGGCGCCTGGGCATGACGGGCCAGGGCACGGTCGACCACCTGGTGCTGGAGCCGGTGCAGGCACAGCCGCTCGACCCGACCGGGGTCCGCGTCGCCGTGCGCGCGGCGGGCCTGAACTTCCGGGACGTGCTGAACGTCCTCGGCATGTACCGCGGCGAGGCCGGACTGCTCGTCAGCGAGTTCGCCGGTGTCGTGACCGAGGTCGGCTCGTCCGTGACCGACCTCGCGCCCGGTGACGAGGTGATGGGCCTGGTCGCCGGTGGCGGTGGCCCGTCGGCGGTCGTGGAACGCCAGATGATCACCCGCAAGCCCGCTGGGTGGACGTTCGAGCAGGCCGCGACGGTGCCGCTGGTGTTCCTCACCGCGTACTACGCGTTGTGCGACCTGGGCGAGCTGAAGGCGGGGGAGTCGATCCTGATCCACTCCGCCGCCGGCGGCGTGGGCATGGCCGCGACCCAGCTCGCGCACCACCTGGGTGCCGTCGTGTACGGCACGGCGAGCGAGAGCAAGCAGCACGTGCTGCGGGAGGCGGGCATCGCCGACGAGCACATCGCCTCGTCCCGCACGCTCGACTTCGAGCAGCGGTTCGGCCAGGTCGACGTCGTGCTCAACGCGCTGGCGGGCGACTTCGTGGACGCCTCGCTGCGGACCATGGCGCCGGGAGGCCGGTTCCTCGAGATGGGCAAGGCCGACGTCCGCGACGTGGACACCATCGACCAGGACGTGCGCTACCAGGCGTTCGACCTGAGCGAGGCGGGACCCGAGCGCACGGCGCAGATGTGGACCGCCCTCGTCGAGCTGTTCGACCAGGGCGTGCTCGAACCCCTCCCGGTGAAGGTGTGGGACGTGCGCCAGGCACGCGCCGCGTTCCGCTTCCTGAGCCAGGCCAAGCACATCGGCAAGGTCGCGCTGTCCATGCCGAGGTCGGCGGACCCGGACAGGACGGTGCTCGTGACCGGCGGCACCGGCGGCCTGGGCGCCGTCGTGGCCAGGCACCTCGTCACCGACCACGGCGTGCGCAAGCTGCTGCTCACCAGCCGCCGCGGACTCGCCGCCCCCGGCGCGCAGGCGCTCGTCGACGAGCTCACCGCGCTGGGCGCCGAGGTGTCGGCCGCGGCCTGCGACGTGGCGGACCGCGACGCGCTGGCCGCACTGCTCGACGGCGTCGCGCTGACCGGCGTGGTGCACGCGGCCGGTGTGCTCGACGACGGCACGATCGACTCGCTGACCCCGCGGCGGGTGGCGGGCGTTCTCGGGCCGAAGGCCCACGCCGCCCGCCACCTGCACGAGCTGACCGCGCACCACGACCTGACCCTGTTCGTCACCTTCTCCTCGGCCGCCGGTGTGCTGGGCGCGCCGGGGCAGGGCAGCTACGCCGCCGCGAACGCCTACCTCGACGCGCTCGCCGAGCACCGGCGGGCCCTCGGCCTGCCCGGCCAGTCGATGGCGTGGGGCCTGTGGGCCGCCGGCATGGGCGAGGCGCTCGGTGAGGCCGACCTCGCCCGGTTGCGCAACGGCGGCACGCCCGCGCTCACCGTGCCGGAGGGCCTGGCTCTGTTCGACGCCGCGCTCGCGGCCGACGCGCCCGTGGCCGTCCCGGTCAAACTGGACCTGCCCGCGCTGCGCGCCTCCGCACGCGGCACCGCGCTGCCGGCCGTGCTCGGCGGTCTCGTCCGCACGCCGGCCAGGCGCGTCGCGCAGTCCGGCGCCGGACGGGACTCCTCGCTCGCGCGCCGCCTCGCCTCGCTCACCGAGGCCGAGCAGGACCACGAGCTGCTGGACCTGGTCCGCACCGAGGTCGGGCTGGTGCTCGGCCACGTGACCCCCGGTGGCATCGAGCCCGGCCGCGGGTTCCTGGACCTGGGCTTCGACTCGCTCACCTCCGTCGAGCTGCGCAACCGCCTCAGCTCCGCGACCGGCCTGCGCCTGCCGTCGACGGTGACGTTCGACCACCCGACCCCCGTCGCGCTGGCGGGTTTCCTGCGCTCTGAGCTGCTGGGCGAGCTGGGCGTGGCGGGTGCGCCCCAGGTGCGCGCTCAGGTCGCCGCCGACGACGACCCCATCGCGATCGTCGCCATGAGCTGCCGATTCCCCGGCGGCGTGCGTTCTCCGGAGGACCTCTGGTCGTTGGTTTCCGAGGGCCGCGAGGGGATCTCCCCGTTCCCCGACGACCGCGGGTGGGACCTGGCGGCGCTGTTCGACACGACACCCGGCAAGCAGGGTGTCTCGAACACGCGGGTCGGCGCCTTCCTGGAGGACGCGGGCGACTTCGACCCGGAGTTCTTCCGGATCTCGCCGCGCGAGGCGCTGGCCATGGACCCGCAGCAGCGGTTGCTGCTGGAGGTCTCCTGGGAGGCGTTCGAACGCGCCGGGCTCAAGCCCGCGGACCTGCGCGGCAGCACGACCGGCGTGTTCGCCGGCGCGATCTACCACGACTACGCCTCGCAGCTGAAGACGATCCCCGACGACGTCGAGGGGTTCCTCGGCACCGGCACCTCGGGCTCGATGATGTCCGGGCGGATCGCCTACACCTTCGGCTTCGAGGGTCCGGCCGTGTCCGTCGACACCGCCTGCTCGTCGTCGCTGGTCGCGTTGCACATGGCCGCCCACTCGCTGCGTTCCGGTGAGTGCGAGCTGGCCCTCGCCGGTGGTGTGACCGTGATGTCCACGCCCGGCCCGTTCATCGACTTCAGCAAGCAGCAGGCCATGGCGCTCGACGGCCGCTGCAAGGCCTTCGCCGACGGCGCCGACGGCGTCAGCTGGGGCGAGGGCGTCGGCATGGTGCTGCTGGAGCGGCTGTCGGACGCGCGGCGCAACGGCCACCCGGTGCTCGCGCTGCTCAAGGGTTCCGCGGTGAACCAGGACGGCGCGTCCAGCGGGCTGACCGCGCCGAACGGCCCGTCGCAGCAGCGGGTGATCCGGCAGGCGCTGGCCAACGCCGGTCTGTCCACTTCGGACGTCGACGCGGTGGAGGCGCACGGCACGGGCACCCGCCTCGGCGACCCCATCGAGGCGCAGGCACTGCTCGCGACCTACGGCCAGGACCGGCAGCAGCCGTTGTGGCTGGGGTCGGTGAAGTCGAACATCGGCCACACCCAGGCCGCGGCGGGCATCGCCGGTGTCATCAAGATGGTGCAGGCGATGCACAAGGGCGTGCTGCCGCGCACCCTCCACATCGACTCGCCGTCCGGCCAGGTCGACTGGGACCGGGGCTCGATCCGCCTGCTCACCGAACAGGTCGACTGGCCGGAGACCGGTGCGCCGCGCCGCGCGAGCGTGTCGTCGTTCGGCTTCAGCGGGACCAACGCGCACGTCGTGCTCGAGCACGTCCCGGCACCCGTCGCGACCGAGACGCGGAGCACCCCGCCCGCGGTGGTGCCGCTGGTGCTGTCCGCCCGGTCCGAGGAGGCCCTGCGCGAACAGGCGGGCCGCCTCGCCGCGGACATGGGCTCGAAGTCCTTGCTGGACCTCGGTTTCTCGCTGGCGACGACCCGCCAGTCCCACGAACGGCGTGCCGTCGTGGTCGGCACCGACCACGAGAGCGCGCTCGCCGCGCTGTCGGCGTTCGCCACCACCGGCCAGGCCGCCGGCGTGGTCACCGGTCTGGCCGCTCCCGGCAGGCTGGCGTTCCTGTTCGCCGGTCAGGGCACCCAGCGGCTGGGCATGGGTTCCGGGCTGTACGAGGAGTTCCCGGTCTTCACCCGGGCCTACGACGAGGTCTGCGAACTCCTGCCCGGTGTCAAGGACATCACCGACGCCGACGTGCTCGCCCAGACGAGCAACGCGCAGCCCGCGATCTTCGCCCTGGAAGTGGCGTTGTTCCGCCTGGTGAGTTCCTGGGGCGTCACGCCGGACTTCCTCGCGGGGCACTCGATCGGTGAGATCGCGGCGGCACACGCCGCCGGCGTCCTGTCGCTGGAGGACGCGGCGAAGCTGGTCTCCGCGCGAGGCCGTCTCATGCAGGCGTTGCCCGACGGTGGCGCGATGGTCGCCGTCGAGGCGACGGAAGAAGAAGTCGCGGAGTTCCTGTCTCCCAAGGTGTCCCTCGCGGCGGTGAACGGCCCGAACGCCGTGGTGCTGTCGGGTGCGGCGTCGCCGACCCTCAAGGCCGCCAAGAAGTTCGAGAAGCTCGGCCGCCGCATCAAGCGGCTGGCGGTCTCGCACGCGTTCCACTCGGTGCTCATGGAGCCGATGCTGGACGAGTTCCGCGCGGTGGCGGAGTCGATCGAGTACCGCGAACCGAAGGTGCCGATCGTGTCCACCGTGACCGGTGCGCTGGTGGAACCGGGCACGCTGACGTCGCCGGAGTACTGGGTCGAGCACGTGCGCAAGCCGGTGCGGTTCGCCGACGGGCTGACCGCGCTCGCCGCCCTGGACGTCACCCGGTTCCTGGAGATCGGCCCCGACGCAGCCCTGTCCGGGCTCGGGCAGGGCACCGTGGAGGCGGCGTTCGTCCCGTCCCTGCGCAAGGACCGCGACGAGACGACCTCGCTGGTCACCGCGCTGGGCACGCTGTACGGCCACGGCGCCGGGGTCGGCTGGCGGGAGTACTTCGCCGGCAGTGCCGCGGCGGTCGTCGACCTGCCCACCTACCCGTTCCGGCGGCAGCGGTTCTGGCTGCACTCCACGCCGGGCGCGGGAGACGCCCCGAGCCTCGGTCTCGGCGCGCTGGACCACCCGCTGCTGGGCGCCTCCGTGGCACTCCCGGACAACGGGGGACTCGTGCTCACGGGCCGGCTGTCGCTCGACGCGCAGCCGTGGCTCGCCGGGCACAAGGTCATGGGCGCTGTCCTGCTCCCCGGCACCGCGTTCGCCGAACTGGCCGTCCGGGCGGGCGACGAGGTCGGCTGCGGCACGGTCGAGGAGCTCGTCCTCCAGACGCCACTGGTGCTCGGCAGCGCGGCGGTGCAGCTCCGGGTCTCCGTCTCGGACTCCGAAGTGGACGGTCGTCGCACGGTGACGGTCCACTCGCGTCCCGAGGCGGCCGACACCGACGACGAATGGACCCTGCACGCCACCGGCACGCTCGCCCGCGGTGAGCAGCCGGGCGAACCGGAGACCGTGTGGCCGCCGGAGAACGCCGCACCGGTCGACCTCGACGGCTTCTACGCGACCCTCACCGAGGCGGGACTCGACTACGGCGGGGTGTTCCGCGGCCTGCGCGCCGCCTGGAGCCGGGGCGAGGAGACGTTCGCCGAGGTCGAACTGCCCGAGGACACCGACGTCAGCCGGTTCGGCCTGCACCCGGCCCTGCTGGACGCCGCGCTGCACGCCGTCGGGCTGTCCGGTGGCGGGGCCAGGCTGCCGTTCTCGCTGGCCGGCCTGACGCTGCACGCGGCCGGTGCGACCGCGCTGCGGGTCCGGCTCGCCCCGGCGGGCTCGGGCGCGCTGTCGCTGCGGGTCGCCGACGCCACCGGCGCCCCCGTGCTCTCGGTCGCCCGGCTCGCGCTGCGGGAGATCAGCGAGGAGCAGCTCCGATCGGCCGACCAGGCGGAACGGGACGCCCTGTTCACCATCGACTGGGTGCCGGTCGCACCCGGTGCGGCGGCGGACGCGGACGCGTTCGTCGAGCACGTCGTCGCCGAGGGCGCGGTGGCAGACCTGACCGCCGAGGTCCTGGATCTGCTGAAGTCGTGGCTGGCGGAGGACCGCGAGGCGAAGCTGGTCGTGCGCACGACCCCGGACGTTCCCGCGCACGCCGCGGTGAGCGGTCTGGTGCGCAGCGCGCAGGCCGAGCACCCCGACCGGTTCGTGCTGGTGCACGGCGACGGTGACGTCGCCGCCGCAGTGGGCACCGGCGAACCGGAGGTCCTGCTCGCCGACGGCGAGCTGAAGGCCCCGCGCCTGGTCCGCGCCAAGGCGACCGGCCGCGACGACTGGTCGCTCGACGGCACGGTCCTCGTCACCGGCGGTACCGGAGGCCTCGGCGCGCTGGTCGCCCGTCGCCTCGTCGAACGCCACGGCGTGCGGAACCTGCTGCTGGTCAGCCGTTCCGGTGGCGACAGCCCCGGCGCACCCGCGCTGGTGCGGGAGTTGACCGACCTCGGCGCGGAGGTGGAGGTCGCCGCGTGCGACGTCTCCGACCGCGGCCAGGTCGAGACCGCGCTCGCCCTCGTCCCCGCCGACCGGCCGTTGCGCGGCGTCGTGCACGCGGCCGGCGTCCTGGACGACGGCGTGCTCGACGCGATGACGCGGGAACGCGTCGAAGCCGTGCTGCGCCCCAAAGCCGAGGCCGCCCGGCACCTGCACGAGCTGACCACCGGCCTCGACCTGTTCGTCACGTTCTCGTCGATCGCGGGCACGCTCGGCGCGCCCGGCCAGGCTAACTACGCGGCGGCGAACGGTTACCTCGACGGGCTGGCGGCCCACCGCCGCGCGCAGGGGCTGCCGGCGACGTCGATCGCCTACGGCCTGTGGGACGAGGGCATGGGCCACGGCCAGACGGCCGGTGCCGCGGGCTTCGCGGCCCTGTCGGCCGAGGACGGCCTGGCGCTGTTCGACCTCGTCGCGCTGGGCGACGACGCGAACCCGGTCGCGCTGCGGCTCGACGTCGCCGCGGCCAGGGAGAGCGCGAAGGCCACCGGCGTGGTCCCGCACGTGCTGCGGAACCTGGTCAGGGTCCGCCCGCGCCGCACCGCGCGAGCGGAGGAAGGCACCGGCCTGCGCCAGCGGCTGGGCGCGCTTCCCCCGGCCGAGCGGCTGCGGCAGCTGCTCGAGCTGATCCGCACCGAGGTCGCGCTGGTGCTGGGCCACACCAGCCCGGACGCCGTCGAGACCGACCGCGCGTTCGGCGACCTGGGCTTCGACTCGCTCACCGCGGTCGAGCTCCGCAACCGCCTCGACGCGGCCACGGGTCTGCGGCTGCCCGCCACGCTCACGTTCGACTACCCGACGCCGCTCGCGCTCGCCGAGTTCGTCCAGGCCGAGTTCGTCGACGAGTTGGCCGGCCCGGTGACGCCGGAGTTCACCTCCGTGGCACTGGGCGACGACCCGATCGCCATCGTCGGCATGGCCTGCCGCTACCCCGGTGGCATCGCCTCGCCCGACGACCTGTGGGACCTGGTCACCCACGGCCGCGACGGGGTCACCCGCTTCCCCGAGGACCGCGGGTGGGACGTCGACGGCATCTACCACCCCGACCCCGACGCGCAGGGCAAGACCTACACGCGCGAGGGCGGGTTCCTGCACGACGCCGGCGACTTCGACCCGGAGTTCTTCGGCATCTCGCCGCGCGAGGCGCTGGCGATGGACCCGCAGCAGCGGTTGCTGCTGGAGGTCTCTTGGGAGGCGTTGGAGCACGCGCGGATCGACCCGTCCGGGCTCAAGGGCTCGCGGACCGGTGTGTTCGCCGGGTTGATGTACCACGACTACGGCGCGCGCCTCGGCGTGCTGCCCGACGGCGTCGAGGGTTTCATCGGCACCGGCACGTCCGGCAGCGTGCTGTCCGGGCGCGTGGCCTACACGCTCGGTTTGGAGGGACCGGCCGTCACGGTCGACACGGCGTGCTCGTCGTCGCTGGTCGCCATGCACTGGGCGATGCAGGCACTGCGCTCGGGTGAGTGCTCGATGGCGTTGGCCGGTGGTGTCACCGTCATGGCCTCGCCGGACACGTTCATCGGCTTCTCCCGCCAGCGCGGTCTCGCGGTCGACGGCAGGTGCAAGTCCTTCTCGGTCGACGCCGACGGCACCGGCTGGTCGGAGGGCGTCGGCGTGCTGGTGCTGGAGCGGTTGTCCGACGCCCGGCGCCACGGTCACCGGGTCCTGGCCGTGGTCAAGGGTTCCGCGGTGAACCAGGACGGCGCGTCGAACGGCCTGACCGCCCCGAACGGGCCTTCGCAGCAGCGGGTGATCCGGCAGGCGCTGGCCAGCGCGGGCATCGCGTCGTCCACGGTGGACGTCGTCGAGGCGCACGGGACCGGCACCCCGCTGGGCGACCCGATCGAGGCCCAGGCGCTGCTCGCCACCTACGGCCAGGAGCGCGAGGAGGAGCCGCTCTACCTCGGCTCGATCAAGTCGAACATCGGCCACACCCAGGCCTCGGCCGGTGTCGCCGGCGTGATCAAGATGGTGCAGGCGCTGCGCCACGGCGTGCTTCCCGCGACGCTGCACCTGAACGAGCCGACCCCGCACGTCGACTGGGCGTCCGGTGACGTCAGCCTGCTCACCGAGCAGCGCGCCTGGCCCGAGGTCGACCGGCCGCGTCGCGCCGCCGTGTCGTCCTTCGGCATCAGCGGTACCAACGCGCACGTGATCCTGGAGCAGGTGCAGGACGAGCCTGCGGCGCCGCGCGAGGACGTCGAGCTCCCCGTCGTGCCCTGGGTCGTCTCCGGGCGCACCGAGCAGGCACTGCACGAGCAGGCGGCCCGGCTGCTGGCGGTCGACGGCCTGCACGCCGACCTCGGGCTTTCCCTTGCCACCACGCGCACCTCGCACGACCACCGGGCCGTCGTGGTCGGTTCCAGCGCGGAGGAGCTGCGCGCCGGTCTGACGGCGCTGTCGGCGGGCGGGACCACGGCGTCGGTCACGACCGGCCGGGTCCTCTCCGGACGGACGGCCGTGCTGTTCACCGGCCAGGGCTCGCAGCGGCCGGGCATGGGTTCCGGGCTGTACGAGGCCTTCCCGGTCTTCGCCCAGGCCTACGACGAGGTGTGCGCACTCCTGCCCGGCATCAGGGACATCACCGACGCCGACGTGCTCGCTCGGACGAGCAACGCGCAACCCGCGATCTTCGCGCTGGAAGTGGCGTTGTTCCGATTGGTGAGTTCGTGGGGTGTCACGCCGGACTTCCTTGCCGGGCATTCGATCGGTGAGATCGCGGCGGCGCACGTCGCCGGTGTCCTGTCGCTGGAGGACGCGGCGAAGCTGGTGTCGGCGCGGGGCCGGCTGATGCAGGCGCTGCCCGAGGGCGGCGCGATGGTCGCCGTCCAGGCGACCGAGGCCGAGGTCCAGGAGTTCCTGTCGCCCGAGGTGTCCCTGGCGGCGGTGAACGGCCCGAACGCCGTGGTGCTCTCAGGTGCCGCCTCGCCGGCCCTCGAGGTCGCCGCGAGGTTCGAGGAGCTCGGCCGCCGCACCAAGCGGCTGGCGGTCTCGCACGCCTTCCACTCGGCGCTCATGGAGCCGATGCTCGCCGAGTTCGGCGAGGTCGCGCGATCGCTGACCTTCACGGCACCGTCGATCCCGGTCGTCTCCACGGTGACCGGGCAGCTCGTCACCGACCGGCTGACCGACCCCGGCTACTGGGTCGAGCACGTCCGGGCGACCGTGCGCTTCGCCGACGCCGTGTCCTGGCTCGGCGACAAGGGCGTCACGCGGTTCCTCGAAGTCGGTCCGGACGGCGTGCTCTCGGCGATGGGTGCCGACAGCGCCGACGGTCTCTTCACCTCGTTCCTGCGCAAGGACCGCGACGAGGCGACGTCCGCGCTGACCGGGCTGGCCGCCGCGTACACGAGCGGGGAGCAGGTCGACTGGTCCGCGGTGTTCGCCGGGACCGGCGCGCGGGTCGTCGACCTGCCGACCTCGGCGTTCCAGCACCAGCGGTTCTGGCTCGCCTCGTCCGGCGCGGGCGCGGACGTCTCGTCCGTCGGTCTCGTGCCCACCGAGCACCCGCTGCTCGGTGCCGCCGTGCCGTTCGCCGACGGCGACGGCTGGGCGCTCACCGGCAGGCTGTCCCTGGCCACGCACCCGTGGCTCGCGGACCACGCCGCGCTGGGCACCGTGCTCCTGCCCGGGACCGGGCTCCTGGAACTGGTCGTGCGCGCCGGCGAGGAAGCCGGCTGTGCCACGGTCGAGGAGCTGACGGTGCAGGCGCCGCTGCTGCTGCCGGCGTCCGGCTCGCTGGACGTCCAGGTGCTCGTCGGCGCGGCCGACGGCTCCGGCCGGCGACCGGTGTCGGTGCACACCCGCGGGGCGCACGGATCGTGGACCGAGCACGCGGCGGGCACGTTGTCGCCCGCGACGTCCGCGCCGGCGTTCGACCTGGCGGCCTGGCCGCCCGCGGGCGAGGCGGTGAAGCTCGACGGCCTCTACGAGGACTTCGAGGCCGCCGGGCTGAGCTACGGGCCGGTCTTCCAGGGCCTGCGGGCCGCCTGGCGCGCCGGCGACGACGTCTGGGCCGAGGTCGCGCTGCCCGAGGCGGAGCACGACCAGGCCGGCCGGTTCGGCCTGCACCCCGCGCTGCTCGACGCGGCGCTGCACACGATCGGGCTGATCGCGGGGGAGGGGACCCGCCTGCCGTTCTCGTTCGGCTCGGTGACCCTGCACGCGACCGGTGCGACCACCCTGCGCGTCCGGGTCACCTCGACCGGCGCCGACCGGGTGTCGGTGCTCGTCGCCGACAGCACCGGCGTCCCCGTCGCCACGATCGGCTCCCTGGTCGTCCGCGCCGCCTCGGCGGAGCAGCTGCGCACGACCGACGAGCCGTTGTACGAGCTGACGTGGGTTCCCGTGCCCGCACAGGAGACCCCCGTCGAGCACCTGCCGCTGTGGGAGGTCGGCGACGACGTTCCCGCGGCGCTGGTCCTGGACGTCCCCGCGGGCGACTACCGGGAGGTGCTGCACAGCACCCTGACGGCGATCCAGGGATTCCTCGCCGAGGAGCGGTTCTCCGACGCACGGCTGGTCGTCGTGACCGACGACTCGCTGGCCGGTGCGGCGGTGCGCGGCCTGGTCCGCAGCGCGGAGTCCGAGAACCCCGGCCGGTTCGTCATCGTCGAAGGCGACGACGTGGACGCGGCATTGGCCACGGGCGAGCCGCAGGTCCGCGTCCACGAGGGACAGGCGCTGGCACCCCGGCTCGTCCGGGCGCGCACCGCCGACCCGGCCGCGTGGGGCGAGGGCACCGTCCTCGTCACCGGTGGCACGGGTGGGATCGGCGCCGCCGTCGCCCGGCACCTCGCGCGGGCGCACGGCGTCACGAAGCTGGTGCTGACCAGCCGTCGTGGCCTCGAAGCGCCCGGAGCGGCCGACCTCGCCGCCGAACTGGGCGCGCGGGTCGAGGCGTGCGACGTCGCGGACGGGGACGCCCTGGCGGCGTTGCTGGACTCGATCCCCGACCTGACCGGGGTCGTGCACGCCGCCGGTGTGCTCGACGACGGCGTGGTCACGGCTTTGACACCGGAACGGGTCGACACCGTGCTGCGCCCCAAGGCCGACGCGGCCGTGACGCTGCACGAGCTGACGCGGGATCGTCCGCTGAGCCAGTTCGTCCTGCTCTCCTCGGTCTCCGGCATCCTCGGCGGTCCCGGGCAGGCCAACTACGCCGCGGCGAACGCGGTCCTCGACGCCCTGGCCGGGCAGCGGGTCGCCGCGGGATTGCCGGCCCGCTCCCTGGCCTACGGCCTGTGGGCCGACGGCATGGGCGACGGGTCCGATGTGGACCGGTTGGGCCGTGACGGTTTCGGCGCACTGTCCGAAGAGGAGGGTCTCGCGCTGTTCGACTCCGCGCTCGCCGCGGAGACGGCGGTGCCGGTGCCGGTGAAACTGGACCTCGCGACGTTGCAGGTGCACGCCCGCACGTCGCCGATCCCGGCCGTGCTGCGCGGCCTGGTCCGAGTCCCGCGCCTGCGCAGCGCCGTGAACGCCCAGGCGGTGTCGGCGCTGCTGGAGACCCTGTCGAGGCTCTCCGACGCCGACCAGCAGGCGCACGTGACGGACCTCGTCCGGGTGCGCGTCGCCGAGGTGCTGGGCCACAGCGGCACGGCCGCGGTGGAGGTGGGGCGCGCGTTCACCGAGCTGGGCTTCGACTCGCTCACGGCGGTCGAACTGCGCAACCGGCTCGGCGAGGCCACCGGCCTGCGCCTGCCGGCGACGCTGATCTTCGACTACCCGACGCCCCGGGCGCTGGCCGACTACGTCCGCACCGAGCTCCTGGGCGCGACGGAGACCGCCGCGGTGGTGCCGGTGCGGTCCGCCGCCCCGGACGAGCCGATCGCGATCATCGCGATGAGCTGCCGCTACCCCGGAGGCGTCCGCTCGCCGGAGGACCTCTGGCGGTTGGTCGCGGAGGGCACCGACGCCATCACGCCGTTCCCCGCCGACCGCGGCTGGGACCTCGACGGCCTGTACCACCCGGACCCCGACCACACCGGGACGAGCTACGCCCGCGAGGGCGGGTTCCTGCTCGACGCGGCGGACTTCGACGCCGAGTTCTTCGGCATCTCGCCGCGCGAGGCGATGACCGTCGACCCGCAGCAGCGCCTCCTGCTCGAGACCGCGCAGGAGGCCTTCGAGCGCGCCGGGATCGACCCGGCGACGCTCAAGGGCAGCCCCACCGGTGTGTTCGCGGGCGTGATGTACAACGACTACGCGTCCCGTCTGACGAGCACTCCCGACGGGTTCGAGGGCCTGCTCGGCACCGGCAGCGCGAACAGCGTGCTGTCCGGCCGGGTGTCCTACACCTTCGGGCTGGAGGGTCCCGCCGTCTCGGTCGACACGGCGTGCTCGTCGTCGCTGGTCGCGTTGCACCTCGCGGCACAGGCGCTGCGGTCGGGCGACTGCGACCTGGCGCTGGCGGGCGGTGCGACGGTGATGGCCACGCCGAACCCGTTCATCGAGTTCTCGCGGCAGCGCGGTCTGGCCGCCGACGGCCGGTGCAAGCCGTTCGCCGCGGCGGCGGACGGCACCGGCTGGTCGGAGGGCGCGGGCTTCCTGCTCCTGGAGCGGTTGTCCGACGCCCAGCGCCACGGTCACCGCGTCCTCGCGGTGGTCCGGGGTTCCGCGGTGAACCAGGACGGCGCGTCCAACGGCCTCACCGCGCCGAACGGCCCGTCCCAGGTCCGGGTGATCCGCCAGGCGCTCGCCGCCGCGCATCTGTCCACTTCGGACGTGGACGCGGTCGAGGCGCACGGCACCGGCACCGCGCTCGGCGACCCGATCGAGGCGCAGGCCCTGCTGGCCACCTACGGCCAGGACCGGGACGTGCCGCTGGTGCTCGGCTCGGTGAAGTCCAACATCGGCCACACCCAGGCCGCGGCCGGCGTCGCCGGGATCATCAAGATGGTCGAGGCGATGCGGCACGGCGTCGTCCCGGCGAGCCTGCACATCGACTCGCCGTCCCCGCACGTGGACTGGGCCGGGGGCGCGGTCGAGCTGGCGACCGAGGCCCGGCTGTGGGTGAAGCGCGACCGTCCGCGCCGGGCGGCCGTCTCGGCGTTCGGCATCAGCGGCACCAACGCCCACGTGATCCTCGAACAGGGACCGGACGTCCCGGTGGCCCCGCGGGAGGTCAGGACGCCGGCGCTGCTGCCGTACGTCCTCTCCGGACGGACCGAGAACGCCCTGCGCGAGCAGGCGGCGCGTCTGCTCAACGCGGAGCTCGCCGAACCGGTGGACGTCGCGTACTCCTTGGTCACCACGCGTGCCGCGCACGAGCGCAGCGCGGTCGTGACCGGCAGCCCCGCCGACGTGCGCGCCGGACTCGCCGCCCTGGCGGACGGCGTGACGGCGGCGAACGTGACGACCGGCCGTGCCGTCCCGGGCAAGCTCGCCGTGCTGTTCACGGGGCAGGGTTCCCAGCGGCTGGGCATGGGACGTGAGCTGCACGCGGCGTTCCCCGTGTTCGCCGAGGCCTACGACGAGATCGCGGCGCTGCTGCCGGGGATCCGGGACATCGCCGACGCGGAGGTCCTGAACCGCACGGGCACCGCGCAACCGGCGCTCTTCGCGCTGGAGGTCGCGCTGTACCGGCTGATCGAGTCGTGGGGTGTGCGGCCGGACTTCCTGGCCGGCCACTCCATCGGCGAGCTGAGCGCGGCACACGTCGCCGGGGTGCTGTCCCTGCGGGACGCGGTCACGCTGGTCGAGGCGCGCGGGCGGCTGATGCAGGCTCTGCCCGCCGGCGGCGCGATGGTGGCCGTCGAGGCCACCGAGGACGAGGTGCGCGAGCACCTCACCGCCGAGGTGGGCCTGGCCGCCGTCAACGGTCCGTCGGCCGTCGTGCTGTCCGGTGCGGAGGCCCCGGCGCTGGCCGTGGCCGAGGTGTTCCGCGCACGCGGCCGCCGGACCAGGCGGCTGGAGGTCTCGCACGCCTTCCACTCGGCGTTGATGGAACCGATGCTCGCCGAGTTCGCCGAAGTGGCGCGATCGCTCGACTACCGGGAGCCCGTGCTGCCGGTGGTGTCGAACGTGACCGGCGAGCTCGCGACCGAGCTGACCGACCCGGGGTACTGGGTCCGGCACGTCCGCGACACCGTCCGGTTCGCCGACGGGATGCGCGCGCTGGAGGCGGCGGGCGTCACCAAGTTCGCCGAGCTGGGTCCGGACGGCGTGCTGTCCGCGATGGGACACGGTTGTGTGGGCGACGGCGCGGTGTTCGTCCCGTTGCTGCGCAAGGACCGCGGCGAGCCGCAGTCCGCCGCGAGCGCCTTCAGCCGTCTGGTGGCGGCGGGCGTGGCCGTGGACTGGGAGGCGTTCTTCGCCGGTACCGGAGCGCGACGCACCGAGCTCCCGACCTACGCGTTCCAGCGCGAGCGCTACTGGCTCGAAAGCGGTCAGGCGACCGGTGACGCCGCCGGACTCGGGCTGTCGACGACCGAGCACCCGTTGCTCGGCGCGACCGCGACGACGCCGAACGGGGACGGGCTGATCTGCTTCGGCAGGCTGTCGCGCTCCGGCCAGCCGTGGCTGCTGGACCACACCGTGCTCGGCACCGTGCTGGTCCCCGGCGCGGCCCTGGTCGAGATGGCCGTCCGCGCGGGCGACGAGCTCGGCTGCGCGAGGGTGGCCGAACTGACCCTCGCGGCGCCGATGGTGCTGCCCGACCACGGCGGGCTGGCCGTGCAGGTCGTGGTCGGCGCCGCGGCCGCGGACGGCGGGCGCGAGGTCGCGGTGTACTCGAGGCGGGCGGACGCCTCCGTCGGGGAACCGTGGACGCAGCACGCGGCAGGCGTGCTCATGCCCGACGAGGAACCCCTTCCGGTGGCGGCCGGCGCATGGCCGCCCGCGGGGGCGGAAGTCCTCGACCTGGAGGGCCTCTACGCCGACCTGGCGGCCACGGGCCTGGGCTACGGCCCGGTGTTCCAGGGCGTGACCTCCGCCTGGCTGCACGACGAGCAGATCTTCGCCGACGTGGTGCTGCCGGAGGCGGCGCACGGCGACGTGGCGCGGTTCGGCATCCACCCGGCGATGCTCGACGCGGCCCTGCACCCCATCGGGCTGCTCGGGTTCGCCGGTGACACGACCGCGCTCCTGCCGTTCCTGTGGCGCGACGTCTCGCTGCACGCCACGAACGCGACGGCCGTGCGCGTGACGGTGACCCCGACCGACGCCAACACGGTCCGGCTGGAGCTCACCGACACCGCGGGTGCGCCGGTGCTCACCGTCGGATCCCTGGTGCTGCGCGAGGTCTCGGCGGAGCAGCTCGACACCAGTCCGTCTACTTCGGACTGTCTGTTCCGGACGGAGTGGGTCCCGGTGGCGGGCGGCGGCGACCCGGTCGCCTGGTCGTACCTCGACGAGGCCGGCGAGACCGCGCCGCCGGTGGCGGTGCTCAGGGTGCGCGTGCCCGAGCAGCCGGTTCCGCAGGCCGTGCACGCCGTGCTGGTGAGCACGCTCGCCACCGTCCAGGACTGGCTGGCGGACGAGCGCAACGCGGACGGCAGGCTCGTCGTGCTGACCCGCGACGCGGTGCGGGCACGCCGTTCCGACGACGTCGACCCGGTCACGGCCTCGCTCTGGGGCCTCGTCCGCAGTGCCCAGGCGGAGAACCCGGGCCGGCTGGTGCTGCTCGACGCCTCCGGGGACGACGTGGACCTGGCACTCGCGAACCTCGGGGAGGAGACGCAACTGGCGGTGCGCGACGGCGTCGTGCACGCCTGCCGGTTGCTGCCCGCGAGCAGTGCGCCGGAACTGGTCCCCCCGCCCGGCGAGGACACCTGGCGGGTGGACTCCCCGGGAGGAGAAAGCCCGGACCGGTGCACGCTCCTGCCCTTCCCCGAGGCCGCCGCGCCCCTGGCCGCACACGAGGTGCGGATCGGCGTCCGCGCCGCGGGGGCGAGCTCCCACGACGTGCTCACCGCCCCGGGCGGCCGCTCCGGCGACGCCGGGCTGCTCAGCCGCGAAGTCGCGGGCGTCGTGCTGGAGCTGGGGGACGGCGTCACGGACCTCCGCGTCGGCGATCCGGTGATGGGCCTGGTGTCCGGCGGTGTCGGGCCGGTCGTCCGCGCTGAGCGCGCGCTCGTCACCAAGATGCCCCACCAGTGGACGTTCGAACAGGCGGCCTCCGTGCCGCTGGCGTTCCTGACCGCCTGGTACGCGCTGAAGGACCTGGCGGGGGTGTCCGCCGGGGAGTCGGTGCTCATCCACGCCGCGGCCGGCGGCGTGGGCATGGCCGCCACCCAGATCGCCCGCCACCTCGGTGCGGAGATCTACGGCACGGCCGGTGAGGACGAGCGGGACGTCCTGCGAGCGGCGGGCCTGCCCGACAGCCGCATCGCGTCCTCGCGCACCCCCGGCTTCGCGGAGGAGTTCCTGGCCTCCACCAACGGCCGTGGCGTCGACGTCGTCCTCGGCGGTCTGCCCGGCGAGTTCACCGACGCGTCGACGCGGCTGTTGCCGCGCGGTGGGCGGTTCGTGGAAATGGGGAACGCCGATCTTCGCCAAATCAGCGATTTCGCAGGGCAGTATCCAGGTGTGACTTACCGGGCGCTCGATCTGGACGACGCGGGCGCCGACCGGATCGCTACGATGTGGGAGGAGCTGATCACGATGTTCCAGTCGGGTGCGCTCACCCCGCTGCCGGTCCGCTCCTGGGACGTCCGCGAGGCTCCCGAGGCGCTCCGCCACCTCTCCGAGGCCCGGCACACCGGCAAGGTCGTCCTGACCGTGCCGAGGGCACTGGACGTGCGCGGCACGGTCCTCGTGACCGGCGGTACCGGTGGTCTCGGCGCCGTCGTGGCCCGGCACCTCGTCACCACCCGCGGCGTGCGGGACCTCGTCCTCGTGGGCCGGCGCGGTGTGAACGCGCCGGGTGCGCGGGAACTGGCCGCCGAACTGACCGGGCTGGGCGCCGAGGTCCGCGTCGCCGCGTGCGACGTGGCCGACCGGTCCGCCCTGCAGGAGCTGCTGGAGAGCATCCCGGTGCTCACCGGTGTCGTGCACGCCGCCGGCGTGCTCGACGACGGCGTGTTCACCTCGCTCACCCCGCAGCGGCTCGAGAAGGTGCTGCGCCCCAAGGTGGACGCGGCCTGGAACCTGCACGAGCTCACGCGAGGACGAGACCTGGCGATGTTCGTCCTGTTCTCCTCGGCCGCGGGCGTCCTGGGCGCACCGGGCCAGGCGAACTACGCCGCGGCGAACACGTTCCTCGACGCACTCGCGGAACACCGGCGGTCACTGGGTCTGCCCGCCTCGTCCCTCGCCTACGGTCTCTGGGCCGACGGCATGGGCGAGGCGACGGACGGCGGCCGGATGGCACGCGACGGCGTCGGTGCGCTCACCCCGGACGAGGGGCTGGCGCTCTTCGACCTGGCGACGTCCATGGCGGCACCGGTGACGGTGCCGGTGAAGCTGGACCTGGCCGGGCTGAGGGCGCACGCCCAGACCTCTTCCGTGCCACCGCTGCTGCGGGCGCTCGTGCCGCCGCAGCGGGCCCGCCGTTCGGCCTCGGCCGACGCCGCGGGACAGGCGGAGGAGCTGAAGCGGCGGCTGGCCGGGCTGTCCCAGGCCGACGCCCGGCAGGCGCTGCTCGACGTGGTGCGCACGCAGGCGGCGGCGGTGCTCGGTCACTCCGGACCGGGCGTGGTCGAGCCCGACCGGGCGTTCACCGACCTGGGATTCGACTCGCTGACCGCGGTCGAGCTGCGCAACCGGCTCGGCGAGGCCACCGGCCTGCGCCTGCCGGCGACGCTGATCTTCGACTACCCGACTCCGGACGCCATGTCGGAGTTCCTCCAGGCCGAGGTGGTCCCCGCGGCCGCCGCCGAGTCGTCCGGTGTGGACGGCGAGATCGGCCGGCTGGAGGCGGCGCTGTCGGCGCTGGACCCGGCGACCACCGACGGGGCACGCGTGGAAACGAGGCTGCGCCGGTTGGTCGCGCTGTGGCGGGACAAGACCGGCGCGGGCTCGGACGACCGGGCGGACCTCGAGTCGGCCACTTTGGACGACATGTTCTCCCTGCTCGACAACGAACTCTGACCCACTTCCACCTTTTGCGTTGGTGGCGGCGTCCGCACTGGACGCTGCCACGAGGAGGAATCGGCATGACCAGCGACGACCGGACGCTCGACTACTTGAAGCGGTTGACGACCGAGCTCCGCGACACCAGGCGCCGCCTGGACGCGGTGCAGGAGAGCGCGTCCGAGCCGCTGGCCGTCATCGGGATGGCCTGCCGGTACCCCGGCGGGGTGAACTCGCCGGAGGACCTCTGGCGACTGGTGGAGCAGGGCGAGGACGGCGTGACCACCTTCCCGGACAACCGGGGCTGGGACGCCGCCTCGCTCTACCACCCCGACCCCGACCACCGCGGCACCACGTACACCACCGCGGGCGGGTTCCTGCACGACGCCGACAGGTTCGACGCGGAGCTGTTCGGGATCTCGCCCCGCGAGGCGCTGGCCATGGACCCGCAGCAGCGCCTGCTGCTGGAGGTCACGTGGGAGGCGCTGGAACGGGCCGGGATCACCCCCGCCTCGCTGCGGGGGAGTGCCACCGGTGTGTTCGCCGGCGCGATGCGCACGGAGTACGTGTCCGGACTGACGTCGGTGTCCGAGGACATCGAAGGCTTCGTGGGCACGGGCTCGTCCAACAGCGTGCTGTCCGGCCGGGTCTCCTACACCTTCGGCCTGGAAGGGCCCGCGGTCACCATCGACACCGCGTGTTCGTCCTCTTTGGTCGCACTGCACCTGGCCGGGCACGCCCTGCGCACCGGGGAGTGCTCGCTCGCCCTGGTCGGCGGCGTCACCGTGATGTCGACGCCGGAGACGTTCGTCGAGTTCTCCCGCCAGCGCGGGCTGGCCGTCGACGGGCGGTGCAAGGCCTTCGCCGCCGCGGCGGACGGCACCGGGTGGGCCGAGGGCGCCGGTGTGCTCCTGCTGGAGAAGTTGTCGGACGCCCGCCGCAACGGGCACCGCGTCCTGGCGGTCGTCCGCGGTTCGGCGGTCAACCAGGACGGGGCCTCCAACGGCCTGACCGCTCCCAGCGGCCCGTCCCAGCAGCGGGTGATCCGCCAGGCGCTGACGAACGCCCGTCTGTCCACTTCGGACGTCGACTTCGTGGAGGCGCACGGCACGGGCACCCGTCTCGGCGACCCGATCGAGGCGCAGGCGGTGCTCGCGACCTACGGCCAGGACCGCGACGAGCCGCTGTACCTCGGATCCATCAAGTCCAACATCGGCCACTCTCAGGCGGCCGCGGGTGTCGCCGGGATCATCAAGGTCGTCGAGGCCATGAGGCACGGGGTGCTGCCGCGCACGCTCCACGTCGACGAGCCGTCGCCCCACGTCGACTGGTCGGCGGGCGCGGTGGAACTGCTCACCGAGCAGCGCCCCTGGCCGGCCGTCGACCGGCCCCGCCGCGGCGCGGTGTCGTCGTTCGGCCTGAGCGGCACCAACGCCCACGTCATCCTCGAGCAGGTCGTGGAGGAGCAGGAGGACGTCGAACGGACGTCTCCCGCGGTGCTGCCGTGGGTGCTCTCGGCCAAGACCGGGAACGCCCTGCGGGCACAGGCCTCCCGCGCCCTCGACGCCGTGGGCGGGATCGCTCCGCTCGACTTCTCCTACTCCCTGGCGACCGGCCGGGCCGCGCTCGACCGGCGTGCCGCGGTCGTCGGCTCGACCCGCGACGACCTGGTCGCCGGGCTCACCGCGCTGGCGCAGGGCACGCCCTCGCCCGCCGTGGTCGAGGGCACCCCGCTGATCGGGCGCACGGCGTTCCTGTTCACCGGGCAGAGCAGCCAGCGCTGCGGCATGGGCCGCGAGCTGTACCAGGCCTTCCCCGCCTACGCCGCGGCGTTCGACGCGGTGGTGGCGGCACTGGACGAGCACCTCGACCGGCCGCTGGCCGGCGTGGTGTTCGGCGATGACCAGGACCTGCTGGACCGGATGACCTACCTGCAGCCGGCGCTGTTCGCCGTCGAGGTGGCGTTGTTCCGGCTGCTGGAGTCCTGGGGCGCCCGTCCGGACTTCGTCGGCGGCCACTCCATCGGTGAGCTCACCGCCGCGCACGTGGCCGGTGTCTGGACGCTGGCGGACGCCGCGAAGATGGTCGCCGCCCGCGGCAGGCTCATGGAGTCGCTGCCCGCAGGCGGCGCGATGGTCAGCGTCCAGGCCGCCGAGGACGAGGTGCGCGCCGTGCTCACCCGCGGCGTCGAGATCGGTGCCGTCAACGGCCCGGACGCCGTGGTGCTGTCCGGCGACGAGGACGCGGTCCTCGCGGTGGCGGAGTCGTTCGCCGCGCGGGGCCGCAAGACCAAGCGGCTGCGCATGACGCACGCGTGCCACTCGGCGCGGATGGACGGCATGCTCGCCGAGTTCGCCGCGGTCGCGGAGAGCGTCTCCTACGGCGCCGCGACCATTCCGGTGGTGTCGAACGTGTCCGGCAAACTGGCCGGCACCGACGAGGTCACCGCGCCGGGGTACTGGCCGCGGCACGTCCGCCAGGCCGTCCGGTTCTCCGACGCGATCACCTGGCTGCGCTCCGAGGGCGTCTCGCGGTTCGTCGAGCTGGGACCCGACTCGGTGCTGACCGCCCTGGTCGCGCGCGTCCTGCCCGACGAGGACGTGCTCGCCGTGCCGATGCTGCGCGCCGGCCGTCCGGAACCGGTGACCGCGACGACCGCCCTCGCCGCACTACACGTGCGCGGCGGCCGCGTGGACTGGCGGAGGTTCTACGAGGGCACCGGGGCCCGCGCGGCGGAGCTGCCCACCTACGCGTTCCAGCACGACAGCTACTGGCTGCAGTCCGCGGGCGGCGCGGGAGACCCGGCCGGGCTGGGCCTGACCGACGCCCGCCACCCGCTGCTCGGTGCCTCGGTGGCACTGGCCGACGACTCCGGGCTCGTCCTCACCGGCAAGGTCTCGCTGTCGACGCACCCGTGGCTCGCGGACCACGTCGTCGCGGGCACCGCGCTCCTGCCGGGCACGGCGCTGGTCGAGCTGGCGCTGCGCGCGGGCGACGAGGCCGGCTGCCCTCACCTGGAAGAGCTCACCCTGTTCGAACCGGTGTTCCTGGACGGTCCGCGTGACCTCCAGGTCGTGCTGGCCGCGCCGGACGAGGCGGGCCGCCGGCCGGTGTCCCTACACTCCCGCACCGGCGAGGGCGCCTGGACCCAGCACGCCTCCGGCACGCTGACCCCCTCCGTCGAGGCACCCGACTTCGACCTCGCCGAGTGGCCCCCGCGCGGTGCCGAAGCGGTCGACCTCGGCGACGTCTACGAAGCCTTCGCCCGCAACGGCCTGGAGTACGGGACGGTGTTCCGCGGCCTGCGAGCGGCCTGGCGCCTCGGCGACGAGGTCTACGCGGAACTGCGCCTGCCCGAGGAGGGCGACGCGCAGAAGGACGCGGAGAGGTTCGGCCTGCACCCGGCACTGCTCGACTCCTGCCTGCACGCCATGGGTCTCACCGCCGACGAGGACTCCGGTCCCCGGATCCCCTACCTGTGGCAGGACGTCGCCCTGCACGCCGTCGGCGCCACCACGCTGCGGTTGCGGCTGAGCCCCGGCCAGTCGGACGCCGTCACGCTCCGGGTCGCGGACGGCGTCGGCGCTCCGGTGGCCACCATCGGCGCGCTCCTGCTGCGCCAGATCAGCGCCGACCAGTTCAGGACGGCCGAATCCGAGGGCCCGGACTCCCTGTACCGCATCGAGTGGAAAGCGCTTACCGCCGCTGACGGGAACGAGGTCGAGTGGATCTTCCTCGACGACCTGGCCGACGACGTCCCGCCCCCGCCGGTCGTCGTGCTCCCGGTGCGCACCGGAGCCGCGGACGTGGCGGGCACCGCACTGGCGGAGACCAACCGGGTCCTCTCCGTGCTCCAGCGGTGGGGCACGGACGAGCGCCTGGACGGCACCACACTGGTCGTGCTGACCCGGGACGCGGCCGGCACGGACCGGATCGACCCGGCGGCCGCCGCCGTCTGGGGCCTCGTGCGCTCGGCCCAGTCCGAGCACCCCGGCCGGTACGTGCTGATCGACACCGACGCCGGCGCACCGACCTCCGCTGAGCTCGGGGCCGCCCTCGCGACCGGGGAGCCGCAGCTGCTCTCCCGCGGCGGCGGGTTCGCCGTGCCGCGCCTGGCCTCGCTGCCGGGCACCGACGAGCTCGTGCCGCCGGCCGCGGCGGCCTGGGGACTGGGCATGACCGGTCGCGGCACCCTGGACAACCTGTGCCTGGAGCCGTACCCGCAGGTGCTGGAACCGTTGGCACCGCACGACGTCCGGATCGCCGTCGCGGCGGCGGGCCTCAACTTCCGCGACGTGCTGAACGTGCTCGGCATGTTCGAGGGCGAGCCCGGCCACCTCGGCAAGGAGGTGGCGGGCGTGGTGCTCGAGGTCGGGTCCGGGGTGACGGACCTGGCCGTCGGCGAGGCCGTGATGGGCGTGGTGGACGGCGGCCTGGGCACGATCGCCACCGCGCCCCGCGCCTACGTGACGCGGATTCCCGACGGCTGGTCGTTCGAGACCGCGGCCTCGGTCCCGCTCGTGTTCCTGACCGCCTACTACGGGCTCAAGGAACTGGCCGGGCTCCGCGCGGGCGAGTCGGTGCTGGTCCACGCCGGTGCCGGTGGCGTCGGCATGGCCGCCCTGCAGATCGCGAAGCACCTCGGCGCGGAGGTCTACGCCACCGCGAGCACCGGCAAGCAGCACGTCCTGCGGGACGCGGGGCTCGACGACGACCACATCGCCGACTCCCGCACGCTCGACTTCGAGCAGCACTTCACGGCCACCACCGGCGGTCGGGGTGTCGACGTCGTGCTGGACGCGCTGACCGGCGACTTCGTCGACGCCTCGCTGCGGCTGCTCCCGCGCGGCGGGCGGTTCATGGAGATGGGCAAGGCGGGCCTGCGCGACCCGCGGGAGGTCGCCGCGCGCCACGAGGGAGTCGTCTACCAGCCCTTCGACCTGGTCGAGGCCGAGCTGGAGCTCGTCACCCGGATGTGGGCCGAGGTCGTCGAGCTGTTCGACAGCGGCGTCCTCACCCCTCTGCCGACCCGCGTCTGGGACGTGCGGCGCGCCCCCGAGGCGTTCCGCTTCTTCAGCCAGGCCAAGCACATCGGCAAGCTGGTGCTCACGATCCCCGCCGGCCCCGAGCCGGACGGCACCGTGCTGATCACCGGTGGCACCGGTGACCTCGGCGAGGCGCTCGCCCGGCACCTGGTGACCGAGCACGGCGTCCGCCACCTGCTGCTGACCAGCAGGCGCGGCCCGGACGCACCGGGTGCGGCCGAGCTGGTCGCGGACCTGACCGGCCTGGGCGCCGACGTCACGGTCGTCGCCTGCGACGCCGCCTCCCGCGACGCCGTGGCGGACCTGCTCGCCGCCGTCCCGGCGGAGCACCCGCTGACCGGTGTCGTGCACGCGGCGGGCGTTCTGGACGACGGTCTGGTCGACGCGCTCACCCCGCAGCGGGTGGACCGCGTCTTCGGCCCCAAGGTCGCCGCCGCCTGGCACCTGCACGAGCTGACCCGGCACCTGCCGCTGCGCTGGTTCGTCCTGTTCTCCTCGGCCGCCGGCGTGCTCGGCAACGCGGGACAGGCCAACTACGCCGCGGCCAACAGCTTCCTCGACGCGCTGGCCGCCCGCCGTCGCGCCGACGGCCTGGCCGCGCACTCGATCGCGTGGGGCCTGTGGTCGGGCGGCATGGGCGGCCGGCTCGGTGAGGACGGCGAGGAACGCCTGCGCCGCAGCGGTTTCCCGCCCATCACCTCTGCCGAGGGCATGAAGATGTTCGACATCGCCGTCGGCACCGACCACCCGGTCCTGCTCGCGCTGAAGGTCGACCGCGCCACCGTCCGCGCCCACGCCTCGGAGACGTCGATGTCGCCGTTGCTGCGCGGTCTGGTCGGCGCCACCGGCCGCGCCAGGGCCAGGGCGGCGTCCGCGCAGCAGGACGGCGAGCTGCTGCGCAGGATCGCCGGGATGACCGCGGCCCAGCGGGGTGAGTTCCTGCTCGACCTGGTCCGGCGGGAGGCCGCGCTGGTGCTCGGCAGGACGGGCGCTGACAGCGTCGACCCCGCCCGCGGTTTCAGCGACCTCGGCTTCGACTCGCTGACGTCGGTCGAGTTCCGCAACCGCCTGAGCGCCGCCACCGGCGTCCGGCTGCCCTCCACGCTCGTCTTCGACTACCCGAGCCCGGCCGCGCTGGCCGCGTTCCTGCACACCGAACTGGCCGGTGACGCCGAACCCCCCGGCACCGCGCTGATCGAGCAGATCAACCGGCTGGAGGCGATGCTCGCCGGCAGCGATCCGGACGACACCGAGGTCGACCGGCGTCTGCAGCGCCTGCTGTCCGACTGGACCGCCAAGCGCTCGGACACGACGGGAACCGATCTCGACATCGCGACCCCGGACACCATCCTCGCGCTGATCGACCACGAGTTCGGCACGCGCTGACCAGCCCGGCCGTCATAGGAGCCATGACCGATGCCCACCGAAGAGCAGTACGTCGACTACCTCAAGCGAATGGCGACTGACCTGCGGGAAAGCCGTCGGCTGCTGCGGGAGTCCGAGGAACGCCAGGCCGAGCCGATCGCGATCGTCGCGATGAGCTGCCGCTACCCCGGCGAGATCCGCTCCCCGCAACAGCTGTGGGACCTCGTCAGCAGCGGGGGAGACGCCGTCTCGCCGTTCCCCACCAACCGCGGCTGGGACCTCGAGGGCCTCTACGACCCGGACCCGGATCGGCCGGGCACGAGCTACGTCCGCGAGGGCGGGTTCCTGCACGACGCGGGGGAGTTCGACGCCGAGCTGTTCGGCATCTCGCCGCGCGAGGCCGAGGCGACCGACCCGCAGCAGCGGCTGCTGCTGGAGACCGCGTGGGAGGCCGTCGAGAGCGCGGGCATCGACCCGACCTCGCTCGTGGGCAGCGCGACCGGTGTCTTCGCGGGCGTCACGTACACCGACTACGCCTCGCGGCTGAACGCGGTGCCGGACGAGTACGAGGGCTACCTCGCCACCGGAACCCTGGGCAGCGTGGTGTCCGGCCGGATCTCCTACGCGCTGGGCCTGCAGGGGCCGTCGGTCTCGATCGACACGGCCTGCTCGTCGTCGCTGGTGGCGATGCACCTGGCCGCCCACTCGCTGCGGACGGGGGAGTCCACCCTCGCCCTGGCGGGCGGTGTGACGGTCATGTCGGGCCCCGGCCCGTTCGTCGAGTTCTCCCGCCAGCGCGGGCTCGCCGCGAACGGCCGCTGCAAGCCGTTCGCCGACGGCGCCGACGGCACGAACTGGGCCGAGGGCGTCGGCGTGCTGGTGCTGGAGCGGTTGTCCGACGCCCGCCGCCACGGCCACCCGGTGCTCGCGGTCATCCGCGGCAGCGCGGTCAACTCCGACGGCGCGTCCCACGGCCTGACCGCCCCGAACGGCCCGTCGCAGCAGCGGGTGATCCGCCAGGCGCTGGCCGCCGCGCGGCTGTCCACTTCGGACGTGGACGCGGTCGAGGCGCACGGCACCGGCACCAAGCTCGGCGACCCCATCGAGGCGCAGGCGCTGCTGGCCACCTACGGCCAGAACCGCACCGAGCCGCTGTGGATCGGGTCGGTCAAGTCCAACATCGGGCACACGCAGTGCGCCGCGGGCGTCGCCGGCGTCATCAAGATGGTCGAGGCGATGAGGCACGGCGTCCTGCCGGCGAGCCTGCACGTCGACCGGCCGTCCGACCACGTCGACTGGGAGGCCGGAGCCGTCTCGCTGCTCGCCGAGCAGCGGCCGTGGCCGGAGACGGACAGGCCGCGCCGCGCGGGCGTCTCGTCGTTCGGCATCAGCGGCACCAACGCCCACGTCATCCTGGAGCAGGCGCCGGAAGAGCTGTTGCCGCCGCGGGAGGTCCAGGCCCCGGCCGCGGTGCCCTACGTCCTGTCGGGAGCGTCTCCGGCCGCCGTCCGCGCCCAGGCCGCCGCGCTGCTGACCGGGATCGCCCACGAACCCGTGGACGTCGCCCTGTCCCTGGCCACCACCCGTGCTGCGATGGACCACCGCGCGGTCGTCGTCGGCGCCGGCCCCGGGGAGCTGGCCGCCGGACTGCGCGCGGTGGCCGACGGCGGCGCCGGGACGATCACGGGGTTCGCCACCACCGGGAAGCTGGCCGTGCTGTTCAGCGGCCAGGGGTCGCAGCGCCTCGGCATGGGCCGCGAGCTGCACGGCGCCTTCCCCGTCTTCGCCACCGCGTTCGACGAGGCCTGCGAGCACCTGCCGGGTGTGCGCGACGTCGTGTTCGGCGCCGACGCCGAGCGGCTGAACCGCACCGAGTTCGCCCAGCCCGCGCTGTTCGCCTTCGAGGTGGCGCTGTTCCGCCTGATCACCTCGTGGGGCGTCGTCCCCGACCTCCTCGCCGGCCACTCGATCGGCGAGTTCGCCGCCGCCCACGTCGCCGGTGTGCTGTCCCTGCAGGACGCGGCACGGCTGGTGCTGGCCCGCGGCCGGCTGATGCAGGCGCTGCCGGCCGGTGGCGCGATGGTGGCCGTCGAGGCGACCGAGGACGAGGTCCGTCCCCACCTCGGCGACGACGTGTGCCTGGCCGCGGTCAACGGACCCCGCGCGGTCGTCCTGTCCGGCGCCGAGAAGGCCGTTCTCGCGGTGGCCGAGCGGTTCGCCGACCGCCGCACCACGCAGCTGAAGGTCTCGCACGCCTTCCACTCCAGCCTGATGGACCCGATGCTCGCGGAGTTCGCGGAGATCGCCCGCGCGATCACCTACGCCGAGCCCGCCATCCCGGTCGTCTCCACGCTCACCGGGCGGCTCGCCGACCGGCTGACCGACCCCGGCTACTGGGTCGAGCACGCCCGCGAGGCGGTCCGGTTCGCCGACGCCCTCGACACCCTGCACCAGCGCGGCGCGACCGCGTTCCTCGAACTGGGACCGGACGCCCCGCTGACCGCCATGGGCGGCGCCGCGCTCGGGGACGGCCCCGTGTTCGCCGCCGCCCAGCGCAAGGACCGCGACCCGGTCGAGGTGCTCGTCCGCGCGCTCGCCTCGTTGCACGTCAACGGGATCAGCGTCGACTGGGCCGCCTACCTCGGCGGCACCGGTGCCCGCACCGTCTCCCTGCCCACGTACCCGTTCCAGCGCAAGCACTACTGGCTCGAGGACGCCGCCGACGGCACGGCCGGCACCGGTGGCGAGGACGCGCGGTTCTGGTCGGTCGTGGCGGGCGGCGACGCCGAGGAGCTGGCCGCCGAGCTGGAGCTGCCGAACGCACAGGTGCCCCTCGGAGACGTCCTCCCGGCTCTGGCGCGCTGGCACGCCTCCCGGGCGAGCGAGTCCGAAGTGGACGCTCTGGGGTACCGCGTGGAGTGGAAGCCGTTCACGCCGAACAACGCGGTGGCGTCCGGACGCTGGCTGCTGGTGTCCTCGCCGCGGTCCGCCGACTGGACCGAGGCCGCCACGGCGGCACTGCGCGGAGCCGACGTCGAACGCGTGGTGCTCACCGCACCCGACCGGGCCTCCGTGGCCGCCGCGTTGGACGGTGTCCAGGCGTTCGACGGTGTGCTTTCCCTTGTCGCACTGGACGAGCACGAGGACGACGGGCTGTCCTTCGGTGCCGAAGCGACCCTGTCGCTGGTGCAGGAGCTGGCGGCCCGCGAGGTCACCGCTCCGTTGTGGACGCTGACCCGGCAGGCGGTGGCCACCGGCCCGCACGAGGCACCCGCCTCCGCGGTCCAGTCCCAGCTCTGGGGCTTCGGCAGGGCCGCCGCACTGGAACACCCGCGCCTGTGGGGTGGACTGGTCGACGTCCCGGCCGAGCCGTCCGACCGCGTCAGCGCGCTTCTCGGCGCCGTGGTCACGGGACCTCGCGGCGAGGACCAGGTCGCGATCCGCGCGGCGGGCGCGTTCGGCCGTCGCCTCACCCACGCGGGCAACGCCGAACCGGCGCGCCCCTGGAAGCCGCGCGGCACCGTTCTCGTGACCGGCGGTACCGGCGGCCTCGGCGGGGTCGTCGCCCGCTGGCTCGTCGAGGCGGGCGCGGACCACGTGGTCCTGGTCTCCCGCTCCGGTGAGAACGCTCCCGGCGCGCAGTCCCTGCGCGAGGAACTGGGCACCAAGGTGACCATCGCCGCCTGCGACGTCGCCGACCGCGCCGCGTTCCAGGAGGTCGTCGACGCGGTCCGCGACGACCTGCGCGCCGTGTTCCACCTCGCCGGCGTCCTCGAGATCGGGCAGATCGAGACGGTCGACCGGGCGTCCTACACCGGCGCGCTGCGTCCCAAGGTCGCCGGAACGCGGAACCTCGAGGAGCTCACCGCCGGGCTCGACCTGGACGCCTTCGTGCTGTTCTCGTCGATCGCCGCCTCCGTCGGCAACCCCGCGCAGAGCGTGTACGGCGCCGCGAACGCCCACCTGGAGGCCGTCGCCCAGCAGCGCCGGTCCCGCGGCCTGCCCGCCACCTCGGTGGCCTGGGGCCGCTGGGGTGAGGTCGGCATGGGCGTCACCGGACAGGCCGACGAGCTGCTCGGCGACCTCGGCGTGCCGACCATGGCACCGGAGCTGGGGGTGGCCGCGCTGCGGCGCGCGCTCGGCCGCGAGGAGGTCTCGCTCACGGTGGCGGCGTTCGAGTGGGCGAAGTTCGCGCCCCCGTTCGCGGCACTGCGCCCGAGCCCCCTGCTCGCCGACCTGCCCGAGGTCCTGGCGATCGCCGAGGCCGACGCGCGGCGTGCCGAGGAGGGCGCCGAGGTCACCACCGCGTGGCGGACCCGGCTCGCGGGCATGCCCCAGGCCGAGCGCGAACGCGTGCTGCAGCACCTCGTGGTCTCCCACACCTCCGCCGTGCTGGGCCACGAGGACGAGGTCAGCGCCCAGCAGCTGTTCACCAAGCTGGGCATCGACTCGCTCACCGCGGTCGAGCTGCGCGGCCGCCTCAACGCCGAGACCGGCCTCGCGCTGCCGCCCACCGTCGTCTTCGACCACCCGAGCCCGGCCGCCCTCGTCGCGCACCTGCTCGCCGAGCTCGGCCCGCAGGAGCAGCCGTCGACGGCGAAGGCCGTCGTGCGCGCGAACACCCCGCAGGGCCAGGAGATCGCCGTGACCGGCATGTCCTGCCGCTTCGCGGGCGGCAGCGACACGGTCGACGAGTACTGGCAGAACCTGCTGGAGGGCAAGGACCTCGTCAGCCTCGCGCCGGAGAACCGGTGGATCGCCGCCGACTACCTCGACCTCGACCGCACCGCGCCGGGCAAGGCCTACACGCAGCACGGCGCCTTCGTCACCGACATCGCGGGCTGGGACGCCGCGTTCTTCGGGCTCTCGCCGCAGGAGGCGCGCCGCACCGACCCCAGCTTCCGGCTGCTGATGGAACTGGTCTGGGAGGCGCTCGAGGACTCCTCGCTGACGGCAGAGGAACTGCGCGGCAGCCGCACCGGAGTGTTCGCCGGCCTGATCGACACCATCCAGTACAGCATGAGGCAGCTGGAGGTCGACGGCGCCGAGGCCGGGGACGACCCGTACTTCGGCCTGGGCAGCTCGCTGTCCGCGGCCGCCGGCCGGATCGCGCACCAGCTCGACCTGCGCGGCCCGTGCATCACCATCGACACCGCGTGCTCCTCCGCGCTCAGCGCCATGCACCTGGCCGTGCAGAGCCTGCGCCGCGGCGAGTGCGACATCGCGATCGTCGGCGCCTCCTCCACGATGATCAACCCGGAGGTGTTCGTCCAGTCCTGCAAAATGAGCATGCTCGCCGCCGACGGCCGCACGAAGACCTTCGACGAGTCCGCCGACGGCTACGTCATCGGTGAGGGCGGCGGCGTGGTCGTCCTGCGCCGCGTCCAGGACGTCGCACCGGGGCAGCGCGTCCGCGCGCTGATCCGCGGCACGGCGACCAACCAGGACGGTCGCAGCAACGGCCTCACCGCGCCCAACCGGGCCGCGCAGATCGCGGTCATCCGCGCCGCCCACGCCGACGCGGGCGTGCGGACGGACGACATCGGCTACGTCGAGGCGCACGGCTCCGGCACGCAGCTCGGCGACGCCATCGAGTTCACCGCGCTGCAGGAGGTCTTCGGCGAGCGTTCCGCGCCGGAACCGCTGTACGTGGGCGCGGTCAAGTCCAACGTCGGCCACACGCTGGCCGCCGCCGGCATGGCCGGCCTGGTCAAGACCGTGCTCGCCCTGGAACACGGCGAGCTGCCGGCCAACCTGAACATGACGAACCCCAACTCGGTCGTCACCCTGGACGGGCCCGTCCGGCCCGTGCAGGCCGTGCGGCCGTTCCCCGCGGATGCCGACGGCGTGCTGCGGGCGGGTGTCAGCTCGTTCGGCTGGTCCGGGTCGAACGTCCACTTCGTACTGGAGCAGGCGCCGCAGGGCCCGGTGTCCCGTGCGGGGGCGCCCTGGCAACTGCTCACGCTGTCCGGGCACAGCGAGTCCAGCCTGCGCGCGAACGCGGCGGCGCTGGCCGACCACCTGGAGGCACACCCGGAACTGGAACTGGCCGACGTCGCGCACACCACGCAGTCCGGCCGCAGCGCGCTTCCGGTGCGGTCCGCTCTGCCGGTGCGCGACATCGCCGACGCCATCGCGTCGCTGCGGGCCGGGGTCACCGGTGCGGTGGTCGAGGACAAGCGCCGCTTCGGTCTCGTCCTCCCCGCGACCCTCGGCGACCTGCGCGGCACCGCGGAGGAGCTCTACCGCACCGAACCGGCGTTCAGCACCGCGATCGACGAGTGCGCCGGGCTGCTCCACGGGCGGGCGGACCTGCTGGGCGCGCTGCACGGCGAGGCGGAGGCCGACGAGCGGTCCGTCGTGTTCGCGGTCGAGTACGGCCTGACCCGGTTGCTCGAGGCGTGGAACCTCGTTCCCGCCGTGGTGCTGGGCTCCGGGGTCGGCGAGTGCGTCGCCGCGGTCGTCAGCGGGATGCTCTCCCCGGCCGACGGTCTCGCGCTGGCCCTGGACGGGACCGTCCCGGCCACGGCCACCGAGCCCGCGGTCACCGTCGTGTCCTCGCGCACCGGAGCCGTGCTGACCGCGGCCGAGGTGACGGACGCCGCCCACTGGGCGGACGGGTCCGACCGGACCGAGGACGGTCTGCTGGTCCTGGGCCGGCACGCGGAGGTGCTCGTCGAGCTGGGCCCGAACGCCGCGGGCGGACCCCGGACCTCGCTGGAACCGAACCGCCGGTCGTGGCTCGCCGCGCTCGGTGCGCTGTGGGAGCAGGGCGTGCCGGTCGACTGGGCGAGCGGTGCCGCCGCGGAACGCGTGTTCGTGACGCTGCCCGCATACCGGTTCCAGCGCACCCGCTACTGGCCGGAGTCCGCCGCTCCCATCGCGGCCACCGGTCCGGCGACCCCCGAGATGCCGTCGTACGACGGCCTGAAGGCCAACGTGCCCACGTGGCGGCGTGACAACAGCCGTCCGGCGCCCGCCACCGCGGGACCTCTGGTGCTCATCGCCGCTCCCGGCGAGTTCGCCGACAGGTTCACCGCGCTGGCAACGGAAGCAGGGCACGACGTCGTCCTCGCGTCCACCGGGCCGCTGGACCAGGAGGCCTACCGCGCCCTGCTGGCGGGCACCGCCGGCGAGCCGGTGCGGATCGTGCACGCCCGCGGCCTGACCGAGACCGGTCAGGAGAGCGGCTTCTACGACCTGATGCGACTCGGCAAGGCCATCGGCACGGAGTGCGCAAACCGCCGCGTCGAGCTGATCACGCTGGCCGCCACCGGGTTCGAAGTCCTCGACGGTGACGCGAAGAACCCGCACGCCGCGACCATCGCGGCCATCACCAGCGCCATCGCCGCGGAGTACCCGCTGGTCCGGTCGCAGTACGCCGACCTCGGACCCGACGGTGACCACGCCCGCCAGGCGCTGCGCGAGCTCGACGGGCTCGCGGCGTCCACTTCGGACACCGCGGACGGCGTCGCGGTGGGCGCGTGGCGGCACGGCCGCCGCTGGATCCGCGCCTTCGAGGTGGTCGCGCTGCCGGAGGTCGACGACGCGCAGGCGTGGCGGCCGGGCGGCGTCTACCTCATCACCGGCGGTCTGGGCGAGCTCGGCCTGGCACTGGCACGACGCCTGGCCCCGCTCGGCACCAGGCTCGCGCTGGCCGGCCGCAAGGGCCTGCCGCCCGAGGACACCTGGGACGCCTGGATCGCGGAGAAGGGCGTCAACGACAAGACCAGCGGCGTGCTGATGGCCGTGCGGGAACTGCGCGCCCTGGGCGCCGAGGTGTTCGTCGCCCAGGCCGACGTCAGCGTTCCCGACCAGGTCGCCTCGCTGGTGCGGGACGTCCGCGCGCACTTCGGTGAGCTGCACGGCGTCGTGCACGCGGCCGGTGTCGCGGGCGGAGGCCTGTTGCAGACCAAGACCGAGGAGCAGGCGGCCGCGGTGCTCGCGCCGAAGGTGGCGGGCACGCTGGCCCTGGCCGAGGCGTTGCGCTCCGACCCGGTGGAACTGCTGGTGCTCTACTCGTCCGTGGCGAGCCTGACCGTCGGCGTCGGCGCCACCGACTACGCGGCGGCCAACGCGTTCCTCGACTCCTTCGCGGTCGTGGAGGCCAACACCGGCGGGGTCGCCAAGCGCGTCGTCTCGGTGGCGTGGGGCCCGTGGCAGCTCGACCCGTGGACGACGGCCGGCCTTGCTGGATCGGCGGAGATGCAGGACAGCTCCAAGCGGTTCCGCGAGGAGTTCGGCATCCCCACCGAGGAGGGGACCGAACTGCTGTCCCGCATCGTGGCCTCGGGCGAGACCAACGTGGCGGTGCTGCCGCTGGAGGTCTCCGAGGCCATGGCGGCGCTGGCCCAGCTCGACTCCCTCGAAGCCCTGGTGGGCGGCGCGGGCGTCGACCTGACCGACGGCAAGCGCTACCCGCGTCCGGAGCTGCGCACCCCCTACGTCGCTCCGAGCACGCCGGCGGAGCGGCAGGTGGCCGAGATCTGGCAGGCCTGCCTGGGGCTCGAGCAGGCGGGCGTGCACGACAAGTTCTTCGACCTCGGCGGCACCTCGCTGATCGGCCTGGTCGTGATCGGCCGCATCGCCAAGGAACTCGGCGTCGAGCTGGCCCCGGCGACGCTGTTCGAGAAGCCGACCATCGCCGAGTTCGCGACCCTGCTCGCCCAGCCGGAGGCGGTGTCGCCGGACCTCGCGGACGTGGCGGGGGACGCCTCCGCCCGCGGTGAGCGCCGCCGTGCCCGCGCCGGGAACCTGCGCAGGCGCCAGACCGGAACCCGAAGGTGAGGACCCAGTGACCACGCGAGAACGCGACACGAGCCACGACATCGCGATCGTGGGCATGGCCGGGAACTTCCCCGGCGCTCCTGACATCGGCACGTTCTGGGCCGACCTGTGCGCGGGGCGGGACGGGATCACGAGGATGAGCCCGGCCGAGCTGCTCGCGGCCGGCGTGCCGCAGGAGCTGGTGGACGATCCCGCGTTCGTCGCCGCGTCGGGCCTGCTGTCCGATGTGGACCGCTTCGACGCGGAGCTCTTCGGCCTCAGCGCGCGTGACGCCGCGGTGGCCGACCCGCAGCACCGCCTGTTCCTGGAGTGCTCCTGGCACGCACTCGAGGACGCGGGCATCGACCCCGGCCGCTTCGACGGCCTGGTCGGGGTGTTCGCGGGCGGCGCGCCGAGCACCTACCTGCTGTCCAACCTGCTGCAGAACGACGAGGCCGTGCTCACCCACGGGCCCGACCACCTAGTCCTGCAGAACGAGAAGGACCTGCTGCCGTCACGGGTGTCCTACGCGCTCGACCTCACCGGTCCGTCGGTGAGCGTGCAGAGCTGCAGCTCGACCGCGCTCGCCGCGGTCGCCGCCGGGTGCGGCAGCCTGCTCGCCGGCGAGTCGGACGTGGTCGTCGCGGGGGCGGTGTCGGTGATCGTCCCGCAGCACCCCGGCTACCTCTACCACGAGGGCGGCGAGTTCTCCCCGGACGGCGTCAGCCGCGTCCTCGCCGCCGACGCCAACGGCAAGATCCCCGGTGACGGCCTCGGCGTGGTCGTGCTGCGCAGGCTCGAGGACGCGCAGGCCGACGGCGACCGGATCTACGCGGTCATCCGCGGCTGGGCGACGCTGCACGAGGGCCGCCACGGCCGCCAGGGGTTCGGCGTGCCCGGTGTGCCGGGCCAGACCGCCGTGATGGCCGAGGCGATGGCCGTCGCGGGCGTCGACCCCGCCGAGATCGACCACGTCGAGGTGACCGCGATGGGCACGCCCTTCGGTGACGCCGTGGAGGTCATGGCGCTGCAGGAGGTCTTCGGCGTCGACGGCGTCGAGCGGGTCACGCTCGGCTCGACCGACGGCAACCTCGGCCACATCAACCAGGCCGGTGGGATCGCCCGCCTGATCAAGGCGGCTCTCGCGCTGCACCACGAGAAGCTGCCGCCCGCCGTGCACTTCACCGAACCGAACTCGCGGCTGTCCTCCGCCGGCGACAGGCTCCAGGTCGTCACGGAGCTGACCGACTGGCCGCGGGGCGAACGCCCGCGCCTGGCCGGCGTCAACGCGCACGGCTACGGCGGCGCGGACGTGCACGTGATCATCGAGGAGGCACCGGCCGAGGACGCCGAACGCCCGCCCGCGCGTCCGCACCAGCTGCTGGTCTGGTCGGCTCTCACGGCCGAGGCCGCGGACGCCGCGACCACGAGGCTGGCCGAGGACGCCGCTCGGTGGACGAACCCCGCGGACGCCGCCTACACGCTGCAGTGCGGCCGCAAGGCGTTCGGGGACAGGCGGATGACCGTCGTCTCGTCGAGCGCCGACGCCGTGCAGGCGCTGACCTCCCCGGCCCGCGTCCTCGCCGAAACCGGTGTGGGCACCCGACGAGCGGGTTTCCTGCTCGCCGGGGTGGGGGAGCAGTACGACGGCATGGCCGGCGGCCTGTACGCCTCCGAACCGGTGTTCCGCGCGGCGATCGACGAGTGCGCCGCGCTGTTCCGCGAGCACCTCGGCTTCGACCCGGTCGCCCGCCTCGTCGGCGCCAGGACGGCCGGTGGAGGCGGTCTGGCCGCCCTGCTCGGTCGCGCTCCGGAGGCCGACGCCGCCGGTGGCGGGCCCGCGGACACGGTCGTCGTCCAGCCCGGCGTCTTCGCGGTCGACTACGCGCTGGGCAGGCTCATGACCGCCTGGGGCGTCGAGCCCTCGGTCCTCGCCGGGTACAGCGTCGGCGAGTTCGCCACGGCGGCGCTCGCGGGCGCTCTGACGCTGCAGGAGGCCACCGCCCTGGTCGCCACGAGGGCGAAGCTGATCTCGCGGCTGCCGGCCGGGTCGATGGCCGCCGTGCCGCTGTCGGAGAGCGAACTGACCGCGCTGGTCGGTGACCTCGGGGTCTTCGGCCTCGACGTCGCCGCCGTGAACGGTCCCCGCATGATCGTCGTGTCGGGTGCGCCCGAGGGCGTCGTCCAGCTCACCGAGAAGCTCGCCGCCGAGGGGGTGCCCGCCCGGTCGCTGCGGACCACGCACGCGTTCCACTCGCGTTCGCTGCGGCCCGTGGCGGCGGAGCTCACCGCGTGGGCGCGGCTGAACCTCAGTCCCCGCGCTCCCGAGACGCCGTACCTGTCCAACGTCACCGGGCTGCCGATCACCGAGAAGCAGCTGAAGGACCCCGGCTACTGGGCCGAGCACATGTGCCGCCCGGTGCAGTTCGCCACCATGATCGCCCACCTGGCCGCGGAACGGCCGGACACCGCGTTCGTCGAACTCGGTGCGGGGCAGTCGATGGGCGCGATGTTCCGCGGGCACCCGGACTTCCCCCAGAAGTCGTGGTCCCTCCTCGTGTCCACCCTCCCCGGTGAGGCGGATCCCCGGCAGGACACCGAGTCGGTGACCGACGCGCTCGGCAGGCTCTGGCTGTCCGGTGTGGACGTCGACTGGAGCGCCTACCAGTCCGGGCGCGGAGCGAGGAAGACGACCCTGCCCGGGTACGCCTTCCAGCGCGAGCGCCACTGGATCGAGCCGACCGCCCCGGGGTCCGGAACCGAGGTTCCGAGGGGCACGCGAGCGCGCTGACCGCACGCCGCACAGCCGAACCGGCTCCGCGCCCTCCTGCGCGCGGAGCCGGCCGCGGCCGACCCGATTTCCCTTTCCCCATGAGCAGTGCAGCCGAGGAGTAGCGATGACGAACGTTGGAGTTGTCGGCGCCGGAGTGATGGGCACCGGTGTCGCACAGGACCTGGCCCACCACGGGCACACCGTGGTCCTGGTGGACAACAACCCGGACGCGCTGGACGAGGCGCTCGCCCGGATCGAGCTGGAGTGCCGGATGAGCCGGATGCTCGGCGGCCCCGCGATCGACGCCGAGGCGGTGCTGGCGCTGATCACCGCCACCACCTCGCTCGAGCTGCTCGCCGAGACCGAGGTGGTGATCGAGAACATCACCGAGAACTGGGACCTCAAGAGCGCGCTGTACGCGCAGCTCGACGTCGTCTGCAAGGCGGACACCGTCTTCGTGGCGAACACGTCGGCGATCCCGATCACCAAGCTCGCCGCCCTGACCTCGCGCCCGGACAAGGTGATGGGCGTGCACTTCATGAACCCGGTGCCGATGAAGGCCGCGTGCGAGTTCATCCCCGGCTACCACACCAGTGACCAGACCAAGGACGTCGTGCGCACGCTGCTCGACTCGATCGGCAAGAAGTCGATCCCGGTCAACGACGCCCCGGGGTTCGTGTCCAACCGCGTGCTCATGCTGACCGTCAACGAGGCGGCCTTCCTGGTGCACGAGGGCGTCGCCGACGCGAAGACCGTCGACGAGGTGTTCCGCAGCTGCTTCGGCCACCCGATGGGACCGCTGGAGACGGCCGACCTCATCGGCGTCGACACCATCCTGCACAGCGTCGAGGTGCTCTACGAGCAGTTCAACGACAGCAAGTACCGCCCCTGCCCGCTGCTCAAGAAGATGACCGACGCCGGCCTGCACGGACGCAAGAGCGGCAAGGGTTTCTACGCCTACCAGAGCATGGGCTGATCTCGCCCCCGTTCACGAAGTTCCAGCCGAGAAAGGTCCAGAAATGTCGAATGACGCCCGCACTGAGATCCGTTCCTTCATCACGACCAAGTTCCCGGACGTGACGTTCTCCGACGAGGAGGACATCTTCGCGCTCGGCTTTGTGAACTCGCTGTTCGCGATGGAGCTGGTGATGTTCATCGAGAAGGCGTTCGGCACGCGCATCCCGAACGAGGAGCTCCACCTGGGCAACTTCCGTTCCGTGGAGCTGATGGCCGACCTGGTGCGGCGCCAGTCGGCCGCGACCGTCGGCTGACCGCGATGGCGATGACAGCGCAGACGCGGCGCGCGCCGGCGGACCTCGCCGAGGTCGTCCGGTTCGTCGACCAGGAGATCGCGCCGCACGCCAACGCCTTCGAGAAGGCGGAGCGGATCCCGCGGGAGGTCCTGTCGCGGGTCGCCGAACTCGGCCTGTGGGCGCCGTTCCTGCCCTCGGAGTCCGGTGGCGCGGACATGGACATGGTCTCGCTCGGCCGCGTGCACGAGGAGGTCGGGCGGGGCTGTTCCTCCCTGCGCAGCCTCCTGACCGTGCACTCGATGGTGAGCGCGTCGGTGCACCGCTGGGGAGATCAGGCGCAGCAGGAGAAGTGGCTGCGGGCGTTCGCCGCCGGCGAGAAGCTCGGCGCGTTTTGCCTCACCGAACCCGACCACAGCGGCAGCGACTCCACCGCGGAGGGCACCACGGCGGTGCGCGACCAGGACGGGTGGATCCTCGACGGCCGCAAGAAGTGGATCACCGGCGGCCAGGTCGCGGACGTCCTCATGGTGTTCGCGACGACGGACAGCGGCATGAGCACCTTCCTGGTCGAGGCCGACCGGCCGGGCGTGCGGGTCACCCCACTGCCGCACGTCATGGGCACGACGGCGAGCATGCTCGCCGAGATCGAGTTCACCGGCGTGCGCCTGGAACCGTCCGCCCTGCTCGGCCCGCCGGGCTGGGCAGCGGGCACGGTGATGACCAACGCCCTGAACCTCGGCCGCTACAGCGTGGCCTGCGGTTCGCTCGGCATCATCCGGGCCGCGCTCGAGGCGTGCGCGGCGTACACGTCGGTCCGGACGGCCGCCGGCGTTCCGCTGCGGGACCTCCCGCACGTGCGCCAGATGATGAGCGGCATGGTGACGGCCCGCGACGCGGCGAGGCTGTTGTGCCAGAGGGCGGGCGCGCTCAGCGACGAGGGCGACCCGGCGACGATCATGGCGACGTGGGTGGCGAAGTACCACGCCTCGAAAGCGGCCGCGCAGGCCGCGAGCGACGCGGTGCAGATCCACGGTGCCAACGGTTTCAGCCCCGACCACCAGGTCGCGCGGCTGTACCGGGACAGCAAGGTCATGGAGGTCATCGAGGGCAGCACCCAGGTGCAGGAGCTGACGATCGCGGCCGAGGCATATCGAGAGGTGGCGCAGTGACGCAGACGGACGTCGTCGCTTCGGTCAAGCCGAAGCGCGGCCGCATCAAGTGCGTGGTGTGGGACCTGGACAACACCCTGTGGGACGGCACGCTCCTCGAGGACGCCTCGGTGCGCGTGCGCCCCGAGGTGGTGGAGGAGATCAAGCGCCTCGACGCCCTCGGCGTCCTGCACTCGGTGGCCAGCCGCAACGACCACGACGCCGCCATGGCGCGGCTGAAGGCGGAAGGACTCGACGAGTACTTCCTGTACCCGCAGATCAACTGGAACCCCAAGTCCCAGTCGGTCGAGCGGATCGCCAAGGAGATCAACATCGGGCTGGACGCGATCGCGTTCGTCGACGACCAGCCGTTCGAGCTGGAGGAGGTGGCACACGCGCTGCCGGCGGTGAAGACCGTCGACACCGCGCGGATCGCCGAGGAGCTCGCCTCCGAGGAGTTCCAGCCGAGGTTCGTCACCGACGAGTCCCGCGTGCGCCGCGACCTCTACCGCGCGGCCGCGGTGCGCGACCAGGCCGAGCTCGACTACACGGGCACCAACGAGGCGTTCCTGTCCACATTGGACATGGTGTTCACGATCAGCCGCGCCAAGCAGGAGGACCTGCAGCGCGCGGAGGAGCTGACCGTCCGCACCAACCAGCTGAACTCGACGGGCCGCACGTACTCCTACGACGAGCTCGACGCGCTGCGCTCCTCGCCCGACCACCTGCTGCTGGTCGCGTCGCTGACCGACAAGTACGGCGGCTACGGCAAGATCGGGCTCGCGCTCGTGGAGCGCGGGCAGCCCGCCTGGCACCTCCGGATGATGCTGATGTCGTGCCGGGTCATGGCCCGTGGCGTCGGGACGGTGCTGCTCAACCACGTGATGCGGCTGGCCAAGGAGGACGGTGCCCGGTTGCGGGCCGACTTCGTCGAGACCGGGCGGAACCGGGTCATGTACGTGACCTACGCGTTCGCGGGCTTCAGCGAGATCGAGCGCGACGACAACCGCCTGGTGCTGGAGTCGGCCCTCGAGCAGATCCAGCCGCCTCCCGCGTACCTGGAGGTGAACGTCGAATGACCACCGCGAGCACCACCCACCCCTGGCTGCCGTACGGGGTCACGAGCACCGGCACCCGGCTGTTCTGCTTCCCGCACGCGGGAGCGAGCGCCGCGGTGTACGCCGGCTGGCGTGCCGTCGGCGGCGACGACCCGGTGATCTGCCCGGTGCAGCTCCCCGGCCGCGCGGCGCGGGGGAGGGAGGTCCCGCACCACGACCCGGAAGCGCTGGCCGACGACGTGCTCGACGGCCTGGGTCGTGAGTTCACCGGCGACTACGCCCTGTTCGGGCACAGCGTCGGGGCCCTCACCGCGTACCTGGTCGCCCGGCGGATCGTCGAGCGCGGCGGGCCGCCGCCCCGGCACCTGTTCGTGTCCGGCAGGGCAGCACCGCAACTGCCGAACACGCGCAGGGAACTGCGCGCACTGCCCACCGACGACCTCGTCGAAGAACTGCGCGCGCTCGGTGGCCTGCCGGACCTCCTGCTGCGGGAGCGCTCCCTGCTGGAGTCGTTCCTGCCCCTGCTCCGCGCGGACCTGGCGGTGAACGAGACCTACCGGCACGTCCCCGGACCGCCGCTGCCGATCCCCCTGACGGTGTTCGGCGGGGTCGACGACCCCCGTGCCGACCCGGTCGAACTGGCCGCGTGGCAGGAGCTCTCCACGGATTCGGCGCTGGTCACCTATCCCGGTGGCCACTTCTACCTGGAAGACCGCGTGGCGGAGATGATGCAGGTCGTCCGCCGGAGGATGGCCGGCTGAACCGCCGGCCCGGTTCCCCCAGCCCAGTTCCACCTCCGCCGAGGACTCGGTCGCTGTCGCGTGCGCCGACGACGTCGCCCGGCCGATCGAGACCTCCGGTTCCGGCAAGCAGCAGTGAGGAACGTGCCAGACACCGATCACGACCCGTAGCGAAGGGATCCACCATGACCGAAGGCGTGCAGACCACCAGCGTGAACGGCAGCGGTGTCGGCCTCCTGGTCGACGCCGTGCTGCAGGGCGGCCCCGCCGACCTGCCCGCGGAGACCAGGGCACAGCGGGTGCACCGCGAGGAGCGCAAGCTCAAGATCCCGCACTACGGCGGGCACGAGCACTTCGAACGGGACGGATCCGCGCTCGACGGGTCCGCCGAGCTGGTGTTCCACTGGACCGGACGTACCCGCGTCGCCGAATGAAGCGGATCGCCGGTCGTCGCCCGGCGCCACGGGCCGCGCCGGCCTGAGGTCCCGTCGGTGACGGCGTGCGCACCACGCGAGGTGCCGTCACCGACGCGGGCACGACCGGCCTGCCGCTGAACGTCCCGTGTTCTCGTCCGGGACGCGCGGCCTCAGAGGCCGACCAGCTCCCGTGCGTTCCACGAGTGCGGCAGCGCCGCGTCCTCCAGCGGCGGACGCGCGATGTTGGCGATGTAGTTCGTCATCGCCGAGATGGCCACCCCGGTGATGACCTCGAGCACCTGCTCGCTCGTGAAGCCCGCCGCCTGGAAGGCCGCGAGCTCCACCTCGTCCACCTGTCCGCGGAGCTCGATCACCGACTGCGTGAACGCCGACAGCGCGGCCAGCCGGTGGTTCCTCGGCAGCATGCCCTGGCGGATCGCCTCCACCACGGACGGCTCGACACCTTCGGTGAGAGCCTGCAGGGTGTAGAAGGCGACCGCCCACTCGCTGCGGTTCGCGACCGCGTTGGACAGCAGCAGGACCTGGCGCTCGTCCGCGGTGAAGGTCCCCTCGTCCTGGAAGTGGCCGAACGCGGACAGGAACGTGTTGATCAGCGCGGGGGAGTCCACCATCAGGCCAACGGCCGCCGGTACGAACCCGCACGCGCTGCGCAGGTCTTCGAGCCTTGCTTTCGCGGGTTCGATTCCGGTCTCCGCGTCCCGGACCTGACGACTGATCATGTTCGAATCTCCCGAGTTCCGTGGCAGGGTGGTTTCGAGGACGCCGATCTGATGGGCGCCGGCGGCGTTCCGCGGCTCGCAGGGAAACGAGGCCGCGTTCAATTCAGACCGGTGGTCGCGGCGCAACCGCCTGGGCCGTGCGGGCTTCTCACGGCGGAGATCGCCGGTTCTCGCTCACCTTCTGATGAAACACCCGTGAAACGTGACAACCGGAACCCCGGCCTCGCCGGATCCTGCCCGAGTCGCGCCCGGTTCCTGGCTCATGACGCCCGCTCTGCTCCGGAAGGAGCATCCTGGCGAGGGCAAACCGGCTTCGGCGCACGCCCGAACGGGCCACATGCAACTTTGGTTTCGGCCGAAACGGGCAGGGCGCGGCACAGCACATCGCTGTCCGTTTCGAGGGGATCCGGCACGTGCGCACTTCGGGCAGCACCATGCGTCGTCGAGGGAGAATTCTCTGCTACCTGCGACGGAACACGCCGAGGCCAGGCGGTGGGAACCGCGGCCTCGGCGTTCTTCGGGCAATTCCTCGATTGGTCGTAAAGTTCTGAACGGAAAGCGGGCCCGCTTCAGATGACGGGGCACGGGGATGGCTTCACCTCGATGCCCCTGCGCACTTCCGGTCCCGTGTTGAGTGGAGCCGTCCACCTTTTTCTGGCACACCGGTGCGGTGCGGGCGCGCATTTCCGATTCGCTCGGCGAACGAGCTTCCACCGGCCGGCCCGCGGACTGCGGCCGCAGCCCTACGCACCTTCCGACAGCGCCCGCCGTTCCAGCTCCTTGCGGTCCGGCTTGCCGTTGCGGTTCAACGGGAACCGGTCGACCACGCTCACCCGGTTGGGCTGCTCGTACTTCGGCAGGACGCCGTTGATGAGCTCGCGCCAGCGGGCCGGGTCGCCGTTCTGCTCGTCCTCGACGTAGAACACCAGCGTCGAACCGCGCCGGTCGCACGGCAACGCCACGATCATGGTGGTGCAGCCGTGTTCGGCGAGCGTGCGTTCGATGATCTCCGGGTGCAGCGTGTACCCGTTGCGGTGCACGGCCGTCTTGCGGCCGGCGATGAACAGGTTGCCGTCGGCGTCGAGGTGGCCGAAGTCGTTGGTGGCGTACCAGTCCCGGTCGACCGGCGTCACCGTGCCGTCCGGGCCGAGGTAGCCCTCCATGAGGTCCGGGTCGAGCACCTCGATCTCCCCGATCTCACCCGCGGGGAGCTCCTCGCCGTCTTCCCCGCGGATGCGCACCGAGATGCCCTCGACCGGGCGTCCGGTGCCGACCGGGTTGTCCGGCGTCGCGAACGCGACGTTGCCCATCTCGGTGCTGCCGTAGGAGTCGAGCAGCGGCAGGCCGTACACCTCGACCGCCCGCCTGGACAGAGCCGGGTCGAGCGGTGCGGCGCCACTGCACAGCATGCGGACCTCGCCGAAGAGGCCGACGGCCGCCCTGCGCCTGTCCACGATGTTCAGGATGCTCTTGTAGGTGGCGGGCGTCGCGTCGACCACGGTCGTCCCCGCCATCCCGGCGAGCTGCAGCGCGCGGTCCAGCCTGCGGTACGGGGCGATGACCAGCGAGCACCGCACGAGCCACGCGATGAGGATCATCGAGATCCCGTACTGGTGGTTGAACGGCAGCAACGGGAGCAGGACGTCGTCGGACCGGTGCCCGACGAGGTCCGCGTTGCGCCGCAGGTTCTTCAGGAACCGGCCGCCGTTCTTGACCACGCCCTTCGGTTCGCCGGTCGAGCCGGAGGACCACATGATGATGCTGTCCGGCAGCTCGCACCACGCCGAGAAGTCGAGCGCCGGGTCGGCCGGCTCACGGCCGCACGCGCCGACCGCCAGCTCGTAGCAGTGAACGGTCTCCTGTTCCTTCGAAATGGGGGCGTCGTCGTCGACGATGACCATTTTCACCGAAGAAAGAGCGCAGGCCTGTGCCGTGTCGTCGGCCTTCTGCTGGTGGTCGACCAGCACCACCGATGCGCCCACGTGCATCAGCGCGAAAAGCGTGCTGAGGTAGGAAACGGAATTGTCGACCTTCAGCAGCACGCGGTCGCCGAGGCCGAGCCCCAGGTCACGCAGCACGTCAGCGGCGCAAAGGGCGCGCTGCTCGAGCTCCTCAAAAGTGAAAGTGACATCCGGGGCGAACAATTTTGCCGACATCGGAACAACCCCTCCCGAACGACTATTGCGAAACAGGGTATTTCACGAAACCCCACTTCACGCCCACTGTCCGGTAATCGCAGGAGTGTGCTGCGAATTCCTGGACGGCGGGTGTCGCGGAAGGATTGGAGGTGGTCCTCGGCGTGTCCGGCCGGCGGCGCCCCGCCTCCGGCCACCTCGTGCGGGCAGAGCTACCCCGCGCCGCCGTTCGACGTGCCCGCGGCCGAGAGCCAGTTGTCGGCCGTGATCTTCTCCATCACGGCCAGCGCCTTGCTCTCCCAGAACGTGAGCCGCAGCGCCTGGAACGTCATCATCGCCTGCTCCACTATGGCGATCGCGTGGAACGTGTCGCCGCGCCGCGACACGAGCTGGGCGAGGTCGAGCTGGATCCGCGCGGCACCGACCCGGTCGAGGTTCTCCTCGCACAGCCGGATCGCGCGCCGCAGCAGTCTTCCGGCTTCGGAGAACATGCGCATGCGGCCGTGTATCAGGCCGAGCGAGTGCAGGGCGTAACTCTCGCCGACCGTGTCACCGGCGCGCTGCACCATCGCGAGCACCGACGTGATGAGCTGCTGCGCCTGCTCGTACCGCCCCTGCACCAGCATTGCGCCGCCGAGGCGGTGCAGCACCTGGGCCTCCACGCGCGGGCTGGAGATCTCCCGGCACATGCCGAGGGCGTCGCTGAGCTGAGCGATCGCCAGTTCGTGCTCGCCGCGGTCGATCGACAGCTGGGCGAGCTGGGACATGACGTGGGCCTGGCCGACGACGTCGCCCACGCGTCCGAACTCGACCAACGACTGCTCGAAGATCGGCAGCGCGACCTCGGGGCGTCCCTCGTTGTACTCCAGCAGTCCGAGGTTGCGGCGCGTCAGCGCGAGTCCCTGGGTGTCGTCGAGCTCGGTGAAGAGGTCCAGTGCGGGTTCCAGCGCGGCGCGCGAGGCGTCCATGCGCCGTTGGCTGTGGTGCAGCGAACCGAGCGAGCACAGCAGGGCCGCGGTGCCGCGCTTGTTGCCCGCCTCGCGCACGGCCTCCAGAGCGCGTTCGTGGGTGTGCTGCCAGTCGTCGAAGCAGCTGCGCGTCTCGAACAACGTCACCAGCGTCATCGCCAGGTCCCAGCAGAGCTCGTCCAGGCCCGCGTCGGCGGCCTGGACCACGGCCGCGCAGAGGTTCGGGTGCTCGCTCTCCAGCCAGCCCAGCGGGTCCTGCAGCACCACGTCGAGGTAGCGGGCGTGCGGCTGCCAGCGCTTTCCCCGGCCGTGCAACAGGGTGAAGTCGCCGCCGTAGAGCCGGCGGTGTGCCTGTTCGGCCATCGCGAGCCACCCGCCGGCGACCCGCTCCACGGATTCCAGTTGTGCGGCCGGGGTTTCGTGCTCGGCGACCTGTTCCTTGGCGAACAGGCGGATCAGGTCGTGGAAGCGGTACCGCGGCAGGCCGGTGATGTCGCTGCCCACCACGTCCAGCAGCTGTGCGTCGACCAGCCGTTCCACCAGGTCGAAGCTGCGGCCGCGGCCGTCGGTGAGGGCGGAGGCGGTCCAGACCGGCAGGCTGTCCGCTTCGAGCAAGGACATCAGCCGCATCATCTGGCGCGCGTCGTGCTCGAGCCCGTCGTAGGTGAGCGAGAGGCTGGCGCGCACGACCATGTCACCGTGCGTGAGCTCGTCGAGGCGGTGGCGTTCGTCGGCGAGGCGCCCGACCATCGAGGCGAGGGTCCAGTGCGGGCGCGCGGCGAGACGGGCGCCGATGATGCGCAGCGCCAGTGGGAGCCCTCCCACGACATCTACCAACGCTTCCACGGCGGCCGGTTCGTTCTCCAGGCGTTGCCGGCCGATGATGCGCGCCAGGAGTTCCCGGGAATCACCGGAGTCCATGCAGTCGACGTCGACCAAATGAGATCCGGCGAGACCGGTCAACCGGGTCCTGCTCGTCACTATGACGCCGCAGGACGGCGAGCCCGGAAGCAGTTGGTGCACCTGCGACTCGCTCCCCGCGTCGTCCAGGACGACCAGCACGCGCCGGTTCGCGAGCATGCTGCGGTACATGTCCGCGCGTTCGTCGACGCTGTCGGGCAACGTGGAGCCCACGACGCCCAGGGCGGCGAGAAATCGGCCGAGGACCTCCGTCGGCGTGGCGGGTTCGGCGTGTGTACCGCGCAGGTCGCAGTACAGCTGACCGTCCGGATAGGTCTCGGCGGCGACGCGATGGGCCACGTGCACCGCGAGAGCGCTCTTACCGATGCCCGCCTTGCCTGAGATGTTGACCACATGCATCGTCATGTGGTCGCCGGAGAGCACGTTCTCGGCCCGTGCCACCACGTCCTGGCGGCCGATGAAGTCGGAGATCGTGGCCGGGAGCTGGTGCGGTGACACGACGTTCTGCACGACGACCGGAACGGGCTCGTCCTGGTCGAGCCGCAGCGCCTCGTCCTCGATGAGGATCGCCGTCTCGAGCTTGCGCAGCTGGTCGCTCGGTTCCAGGCCGAGGCGTTCGATGAACAGTTCGCGACCGGCGCGATAAACGTCGAGTGCTTCGGGCTGCCTGCCGCAGCGGTAGAGCGCGAGCATCAACTGGCCGCGCAGGCGTTCCCGCAACGGATTTTCGGTGACCGCGCTCTGCAATTCGCCGATGAGAGCGTGGTGGTGGCCGAGCGACAGTTCTGCCTCTATGCAGTTCTCCAGCGCGGACAGGCGCTTTTCGTCGAGTCGCAGCGCTTTGCTCTGCAGTGCGGGACCGGCCGCGCTCAGCGCCGGTCCGCGCCACAGGGCGAGAGCCGAGCGCAGGATCGTCGCCGCCTCCTCCAGCCGGCCCTGGCGGACGGCGAGGTCCGCGGCGGCGACGCGGCGTTCGAAGAGGAAGACGTCGATCTTGTCGGCGGCGACTCGCAGCAGGTAGCCGGGCTGGCGGGTCTCGATCTGGGCGTCGACGCCGCCCCTGGCGAACTCCCGCCGGAGCGCGGACACGCAGATCTGGATCTGCGCTCGCGCGGTCGACGGCGGGGTGTGCTCCCAGACGACGTCGATCAGCTGCTCCATGCTGACGACGCGGTTGGCCTCGAGCAGCAACGCGCACAGGACGGTCCTCTGACGCCGCGGCGGTACCGGTACCTGTTCGTGGGTCCCGATGATCTCGATCATGCCCAGCAGCTTGAAAATCAGTTCGTCGTCAGGGGTGGGGTTCATGATGGGCGACCCCTCGTACCTATGTTCGGTGCAATGAATCGGTCACTTCCACGTTTGTCCAGTTGGGCCGACCGGGATTTCGCAGAGCGGTTTCGCAACATTAACTCAACGTTGATCTCAACACGAAGTATCTTCATGTTCAGCATGTGACCTCTGCAAAGTTAGCCCTGGGAGCGAAAGCTGTCAAGATCTTCTTGTCCATCATTGTACGATCGAAGACAATGCTCCCCCTCAATACTCGTCTCATTTGGGGAACGCCACCACGAAGGCATCGACGGGGATAAACTCGCGCGCGCCCGCGAAATATCGTTGTGGGAGGCAAGCGTCGCGGTGCTCCGTGTGGCGGTGGTCGTGCTGGTCCGAACGGCTCAACATCGTCGGCGGTAAGGCGGAAATCCGCTCGTTCGGATCGCTAAACGCGCGCTAATCATTGCGCGGACCGCAACCAACAATTCCCGGTTCTTGATCACTCAGCGTGGCGGTGGTCGTAACTGACTGACGACTTAGTCATTGCGCGACATCGGCTCGCGGCCGCCGCCATCGCAACCAATCGATACGCGGTGGATTCGCGATAGAACGACGATGGGCCGCACTCCTAACTTCTTCCTCAGACGCCGGTCGAAGGTGTCTTCAGCACGACTCGAGCCAAAGTCCGATCGAGCAAGAGGAAGCCGACATGACGCGCAAGAAGACTGCCGCCCTGGTTCTGGCCGCCATCCCGGCGGTCCTGACGATGACGTTCCTCGCCGGCACCGCACAGGCCGACGACAGCCGTTGGGGCAATGGCCACCGGTGCGACACCCACGCGACACGAATCGCCGCCGACGGTGACACGCCTTGGGGCTCGGTGACATCCGACGACACCCCGTGGGGCCGCAAGCACCCGGTGCCCGTCCACCCGATCGACGGCCGCACGTCGCGCTGCGACACCCCCTGGGGCTGACCTCTACTCGTCCGGACAACCTTCACTGGAGGCCAGAACCATGCGATTCCACCTGCTGGGCTCATTGGAAGTCCTCGACGACGACCTGCCCGTGCCGTTGGGCGGCCTCAAGCAGCGCGCGGCTCTGGGTTTCCTCCTGCTGCAGGCCAACCGAGTGGTGGCGACGAGCAAGCTGCTCCAGGCGATGTGGCCGCGGGACGTCGTCCCTCCCACGGCGCGCAAGATGCTCCAGAACGCCGTCTCGGGGCTGCGAGGCGTTCTCTCCGCCCACGGGGGCGATCGCGATGGGTCACCAATGCTGCTGACCCACGCACCGGGCTACCTGCTGCGCGTCGACGAGGACTCCCTCGACCTGTTCCACTTCCAGCGGCTGACCGAACAGGGCCGGCGTGAGCTCGCCGCGGGCAACTGGCCCGCCGCGGCCGAGGTGCTCCGCAACGCGCTGGGCCTGTGGCGCGGGCCGGTGCTCGCGGACCTCGCGGAGACCGGGATCAACTGGCCGGAGCTCACGGCCACCAAGGACTGGAGGCCTGCTGCGCAGGAGGACTGCTTCGAGGCGGAGCTCGCCTGCGGCCGGCACGCGGAGATCATCGGCGAGCTCGAGTCGTTGATCGAGCTCGAGCCCTATCGCGAGCGGCTGGGCGGCCAGTTGATGCTCGCGCTGTACCGGTGCGGCCGCCAGGTGGACGCGCTGAACGTCTACCGCCGCACCAGGACGGCTCTCGTCGAGGAACTCGGTCTCGAACCGGGACGCGAACTGCAGGAGCTCGAGCGCGCCATCCTCGACCACGCGTCCACGCTGGACCTGCCACCGTCGGTGCAACGCAGGCACCTGCTCGCCGTCGACCAGGCCTCCCCGCCCGCACCCGTCGTCATCACGCCGCCCGTCGTGGAGCCCGCTCCGCCGGTGGTCGTCGCGGAGGTGCCGGACGCCCCGGTCGTGGAGCGCAAGCTCGTCAGCGTCGTGATGGTGTCCGCCCAGCTCGGTCTCGCGGCCGGTGACGGCGACCCGGAGGACGTCGACGCGGTGCACCAGGAGGTCGCCTCCGTCGTCTCGGCGGAGGTGTCCCGCCTGGGCGGTGTCGTCGGCGGCAGCGTCGGCTCCGTGTTCCTCGCGTTGTTCGGCGTGCCCAAGACCGCCGAGGACGACGCCGATCGCGCCGTGCGCGCCTCGATCGCCATCCGCGACCGGCTGGACGCCGTCGCGGAGGTGCAGGTCGGCGTGGCGACCGGCGACGCCCTCGTGCGCCTGTCCCCGTCGAGCGCGCCGACCGCCAGCGGAGTCCTGCTCGACCGGTGCCGTCAGCTGATGGCGCTGGCACCGCTGGGCGCGGTGCGGGCGTGCACTTCGACCCGTGACGCCGCGAGTTCCGTGATCTGGGAGTCCGACGGCGCCCCGACCGGAGGCTGGCAGGCGATCTCGTGCGAGTCCCCGCGCGGCGCGAACCGCCGCTCGCAGGCCGCCGTGCCGTTCGTGGAACGCGAACGTGAACTGCTGGTGTTGCAAGGACTTCTCGACGAGGTGCGCACGCGCCGCCGCCCGCACTTCGTAACCGTGCTCGGCGAGGCCGGCATGGGCAAGACGCGGCTGGTCGACGAAGTCGCCTCCTCCGGCACGACCGCCCTGCGCGGCACCGCGACCGCCTTCGGCGACGACCACGGCTACGGGCCGCTGGCCGACGTCGTGAGCGGGTTCGCGCCCTTCGCGACCCTGCGCGCCGCCCTCGGGGAACTGGTCGGCGCCGGCGAACTCGCGGACCGGCTGCACAGCAGCCTGGCGTGCCTCGCCGACCCCGGCGCCGGAGTCCGGCCGGACTTCCCGGCCTGGCGAAGGTTCCTGGAGGAGGCCGCGGAGTCCGAGCCGCTGATCGTGCTGCTCGAAGACCTGCACTGGGCGAACGACGTGGTGCTCGACTTCGTGGAGGAACTGGGCGAGCAGGCCGGTTCCGTGCCGTTGCTGGTGATCGTCACCGCCCGGCCGGAACTGCTGCAGCGCAGGCCGTCGTGGTTCGGCGGCAAGCGCAACGCGACCACGATCAGCCTGGAACCGCTGTCCCACAACGGAACCCGAAGGCTGCTGAACTCGCTGCTGCACGCGCGGGACCTGTCGCCCGAGCTGTGGCAGGCGCTGGTGTCGTACGCCAGCGGCAACCCGCTGTTCGCCACGGAATACGCCGGCATGGTCTCCGACGCGCGCACGGTGTGCCTCCAGAACGACGCCACGCTCCCGGTACCGCCCTCGGTGCGCGGCGTGCTGACCGCGCAGCTCGACGCGCTGCCGACCGAGGTGAAGGCGGTGCTGCAGGACGCGGCCCTGACCGGCGACCTCGTGTCACCGGGCGCGGTGGCCGCGACGGGCCGGCGGGACGTCCGCGAGGTCGCCCAGGTGCTCGAACTGCTGGAGCAGCGCGACTTCCTGCGCCGCCGCGGCCGCAACAACGAGACCGGCGAGATCGAGTACGGGTTCCGGCACCTGCTCGTGCGCGACGTCGTCGCGGAGCAGATCCCGCGCGCCGAACGTGCCTCGAAGCACGAACGGGCGCGGGCGTGGAACAGCCGGCTGGCCCTCGACCTCACCGGCCGCCGGGCGGGGTGACCCCGCTGGAACGTTGAACGCCGGACCGCGTCCCACCCCCCCGCGGTCCGGCGTTCAGCTTTGTGCGCGGGGGGTGAACCGTGTTGTGGCGGGTTTGGGGTCTGCGAGGCCTGCGGCCTGGGGCGTGCGGCTGGGCCAGCTCCTCGGCCCGCTCCCTGCGTCAGGCTCGGCCGCGCTGTGAGGTGACCAGCTCCCGGCCCGCTCCACACGTCAGACCCGGCCACTCGAAGCGCCCGGCCCCCGAACCCACGCCTCCCACCCGCCAGGCGAGGCTCAAGAACCGCTTGGCGCAGCCAAAGAACGCGTGTTGCGCCGAAGAACGTCCATCAGCAGCCCCGAAGTGGCGGCCTGCGGACGCAGGACCGCCTGCAGGGTGAGCCCGTCCAGCAGCGCGCTCAGCCGGAAGCACTCGATGCCGAGGTCCAGCCCCGCGGGCAGACCGCCGCGGTCGGTGGCCTCTTCGAGGATCCTGGCGATCAGGCGCAGCGTCTGCTCGTGGTGTTCCTCCGCCACGAGCTGGAACGCCGGCTGGGTCCGCGCGGCGGCGACGAAGGCCAGCCACGCGGCCATGTCCTCCCTGTGCTCCGGCCCGAGCGGGAGCAGTTCCGCCAGCAGGTCCGCGACCACGTCGGGGCTGGTGAGGTCGGCGGCGAGGAGGCGGTCCGAGCGGGTGGTCACCCGGTGCCTGATCCGGCGGCCGAGTTCGCGCATCGTCGAGACCATGAGTTCGTCGTGGCTCTCGAAGTAGTGCCGGATGGCCCCGATGGAGAGTCCGGTCTCGGTCGCGAGGTTGCGCAGGGACGCGCCCTCGATCCCCGTCCGGGCCATGATGCGCACCGCCGCGTCGCTCACGACCTTCCGCCGCTCATACGGCACTACGATCTTCGGCACGGTTTCCCTCTTCGGTGCGGTGCTGTCGAACGGCGTGATCCGTCGCTGGGCGGTCTGCACCCGCGACGCCACCGAACCCTCGGGCACGGTGGCGTCGTCAGGTGGGACCGGACCAGCGACGGAGGAGGGGTCGCTCAGGCGCCGCGCGCGGCATCCGGCTCGGGCACCGGCTCCTGGTCGATGACCTTGGGGACCCCGCGCAGGAACTTCACGACGACAAGGGCGAGAACGACCGTGATGGCGGCGCTGAAGGCCATGCTCGTCCGGATGCCGCTGAGGTACGCCTCGGTGGCGGCGGTGCGGACGGCCGTGGCGACCGGCTCGGGCAGGCCGTTGGCGACGGCGGCGCTGAACGAGCCGCGGACCTGGTCCACGACCGCCTGCGGGAGGCCGTCGGGCAGGACGAGCTGCGCCCGGTAGATGCCGGACAGGACGCTTCCGATGATGGCGATGCCGAGCGAACCGCCCAGCTCGTACGCCGTCACCGAGATCGCGGCGGCCGCGCCGGCGCGATCTCGGGGCACGGTGCCGAGGATCGTGTCACTGGTGACGGTCAGGGTGAGACCCGCGCCTGCGCCGACCGCGATCTGCGCGACGACGACCAGTCCGTACGGCGAGTGCGCCTCGACGCTCGCGAGCAGGGCGAAGCCGATCGCGGCGAGCACCAGCCCCAGCGCCACCGCGAACCCGCGGCCGATCCTGTTGATCGTCGTCGCGGCGAGCAGCCCGCCTGCCAGCACGGCCGCCAGAGCTCCTGGCACGTAGGCGATTCCGGCGTTCAGCGGCGTCCACTCGCGCACCACCTGGAAGTACTGGCTGATGATCAGGCCGAACGCGGAGAGGGTGAACACCGCGACCAGGTTCGACCCGACGGACGTCGAGAACTGCCGGTTCTGGAACAGCCTCAGGTCGATCAGGGGGACGGGCAGCCGTCGCTGCCGCCGGGCGAAGAGGCCCAGCGCGACAACTCCGAGGACCAGGGCGATCATCACGTCCAGGTGCCACAGGCCGACGAAGAAGACGGCCTTGATCGTGTAGACCGCCGCGACCACGCCGACCACGGACAGCAGCACGCTGGTCAGGTCCAGCGGCAGTCGTTGCGGCGCACGCGATTCCGGGATGAACCTCGCCGCGGCGAGGACCAGCAGGAGGATGGGGACGTTCACCAGGAACACCGAGCCCCACCAGAACTGGTTCAGCAGCAGGCCGCCGACGATCGGCCCGACCGCGAAGCCCGCCGCGGAGAAGCCGGCGCTGGCGCCCACCGCGGCCGTGCGGGCCTTCTGCGTGGTGAAGACGACCCGCAGCAACGACGTCGTCGCGGGCAGGATCGCCGCACCGGCCACGCCCAGCACGGCCCGCGCGACGATCAGCATCTCGACGTTCGGCGCGTAGGCCGCCAGCACGGAGGCCACCGCGAACGCGCTGACCCCCCACACCAGCATGCGCCGCCGCCCCAGCCGATCGCCCAGGTTGCCCAGGGTGACCAGGAGGCCCGCCATCGTGAGCCCGTAGATGTCGACGATCCACAGCATCGTCACGCTGGAGGCGCCGAGCTGGGCGGACAGCGCGGGCGCCGCCAGGTGCAGCACGGTCATGTCCACCGTGACGATGAGCTGTGCGAGGCACGCCACGGCGATGGTCGCGTAGCCCGTCACCCGGCTGCTCATGCGACGACCGCTTCGGCACGGCGCCCGGCGCGAGCCGGGACGAGGTCGCTGTGCTCGGACTCGAGGCCCACGTCGCCTCTGCTTGTCAAGAAGTCGATCGCCACTTCGGACATTCCTCCTCCAGCGCGGATCTCGGTCGTCCGTCGCGGATGGTGTGCATGGGGGGCTGCGGTGACGATCGCTCCGGAGCGCGGGAACGGGGTCGCGCCACGCTCGGCGTCGCGACCTCGATCAGTCCGGTGGCATCACTTCACCCGGTGGTCACGTGCCGGGGCCATTCCCCGACTTGCGCGAATGGGAACACCCGCGCGGACCGTCGGCAGTTCAGTTCTTGCGAGTCGGATCATCCGAAGATGTCGTCGAGGAAACCCCAGCGGTCCTCTTTCTTCTTTTTCTTGCCGCGGGAGTTCTTGCTGGGACCGAAGAAGTCGTCGTCCCAGTCGTCGTCGTTCCTGGTGCTGCGGGGTGGCGGCGCCGGGTGGTGCGGTGCCTGCATCGGCGCGGGCTGGTAGGGCGGCGGCGCCGACAGGGGAGGTGGGGCCTGGTGCAGCTGGGCGGACTGCTGCTGCGCGCGGTCGGCCAGCAGGATCTGCTGCAACTCGCCTGCGTCGAGATAGATTCCCCGGCAGTTCTCACACTGCTCGAGGTGTATCCCGTTCTGGTTGTAGGTGTGCATCGCGTGTTGACATTTCGGGCAGATCATATGTCCAAGATAGAGCGATTCGCGCGCACGCACCTCACTCGAACGGTGGTTGCGGTAACTACCCGGTAATCACGCGTCCACCCGACATCAATTCGGTGATGGCGGCATCCGGGAGGGCGAATGCCGCCATCGGACGTATCAGGGATTCGACGGTGCCGGCACCCGCAGTTCGCTCCGCACACCGTGCTCGGCCAGGAAGCCGAGCCAGCGCGCGGCAGATCCGGCCGTCGCCCGGTGCAGGCCCGGCGCGGTGCGGCGCGCCAGGACGTCCGTGACACCGCAGGCCAGCGTCAGGGACACCGTCCGCGCCATCGCCGTCTCCTCCGGGGCGCCCACGAGGTCGAGCACGTACTCGCCCGACCACCGCCGCCCGTCCTCACCCTCCAGGGACAGGGCCACGGACAGGACGACGCGGTCCAGGTCCTGCTCCCTCATCGGGTACTTGTCGGCCAGTTCGGCCGCCAGCGCGGTGACCTGGTCGTCGTCGCCGTCCCGCACCACCGCGAACACCTCGGACCACGCCTCGCGCCAGCCGGCCAGGCGCACGGTGCCCCGGACGAACGTCTCCAGCCGCCACGCGCCGGGCACCTGGTACTGCTCGACGAACGGCACGCTGTCGCGGTTGGGGTACACCTCGAACGTCTCGCCGCCGACGTCCTGCGACCTGGTCGCCTCCCAGGGCCGGTCGGCGACGTGCTCGCTCCCGTCCCGCACGTACCGGGCGGGCGTGCGCAGCGCGGTGAGCACGCTGCGAGGCGCCCAGCTGAAGCGGTAACGGAAGTCGTTCGGCTCGGCCGGGAGGCCTCCGCAGTACGAGGTGAACACCGCCGAGGCCGGGGTGTCCGCCCCGAACTCCGCCCGTGCGCGCTCGATGAGCAGGTGTGCGTAGAGGTGGTCGATGCCGGGGTCGAGGCCCGCCTCGGTCAGCACGACCACACCGCGCTCCGCGGCCTGCTGCCCGAGCGCCACGAGCTCGTCGGAGGTGTAGCTGGAGCACGCGAAGTGCGCGCCGCGGTCCAGGCAGAGCCGTACCAGCGCCGGGTGCTCGGGTGCGGGCAGCATCGACACGACGACGTCGCCCGCGCGCAGTTCGGCGGCGAGCGCGTCATGCCCGAACCGCCGCACGCCCACCTGTCCGGTCAGGCCGAGCCGGGTGAGGCACCGCTCCGCCTTCTCCTCGGTGCGCGCCCAGAGCAGGACGTCGTGGGCCGTGGCGAGCACCCGCAGCCCGCTGCCGGTCGACAGACCGGTGCCGATCCAGTGCACCCGGCCGGTGGGCGGGACGAGATCGGTCATCGGGAGGCCTCCTTGAGGGACGTGACGGTGTCGTGGAACAGCTTTTCACCGCGCTGCCAGGGCGAGGTCTCCCGCGGCAGGTCCCTCAGCAGCGGCAGCAGGTCGGCGGAGAACGCGTCGGTGGCCTCCAGCGGTACCAGCGACGGGAGGTTGTCGATCGCGATGAGGTCCAGCCGTGGCTCGTCGCGCAGCGCCCGCACCGGCTCGTCCCAGGTGGTCGTGCGGTCGTAGACGGGCAGGACGTTGAACGGCGAGCCGACGTCGCAGGTCACGTCGCACACCGTCCGCAGTGCCCGGCCCGGCTCGTCGAGGTCGGCGGGCCGCAGGAACGGGGGCACCGGCTCGGACGTGAGCACCGCGTTGACCATGACCTCGTGCCGCAGCAGCGCGGGCCGGTCGAGGTCGCGGGTCTCGGCGAGGTCCCAGCGCGTCGGCGTGACGCCCGCGGCGGTCAGCGCCCGGTCCGCACCGCGCCCGCACCGGCCGAGCGCGCCGACCACCACCGCGCTCAGCGGGGCGCCGCCCGCCAGCCGCGCGTCCAGTTCGGGCACGGACGTGGGCTGCAGCGGCGCGTCGAGCGCACCCCGGTGGTGCAGCACGGCGAGCGCCGCGCCCACGTAGCCCGCCCAGTAGCCGAACGCGGCCAGCCGCCGGCCCGAGTCGTCGGTGAGGTACTCGAGGTCGAGCAGCACGCCGCCGCCCGCGTCGAACCGCCGCAGCAACCGTTCCGCGCCTTCCTGCTGCTTGTAGGCGTGGCCGAAGAACACGTGCCGGTGCCGCAGCGCGAAGGGTTCCTCCGGCAGCTCCTTGAGGCCGACGACCACCGCGTCCTCCGGCGCGTCGGCCCAGCTGCCCGCCTCGGCGACGGAGCAGCCCGCGGCGGCGTAGTCGCCGATCGGGTACACGCGTTGCGCGGACTCCTCGATGGTCACGGCGAAGCCGTCCCGCACCAGTGCGGCGGCGTCGGCGGGCGTGATCGGCGCGCGGCGCTCGGTGGCCCGCACCTCGTTGCGCATCCAGAGTTCGACCGTCATGTCGTGGAAAGGTAGCCGTAGTGACCGATCACCCGCCGGGCAGCGGTTTCCACCGCGAGCAGGTGGTCGAAGGTCGCCTTGACGACGGACGGCCGCGACCGGCCGCGTTCGGCGGACCGCACGGCGAAGTGCAGCGCCATCGGCAGGTCGCGCCAGGCGGCGGAGGCGGCGAGGAAGGTCTCGGCGTCCTGGTCTGACGGCTGCCGGGTGTGCAGCAGCCGCGCGTAGCGGAACGTGTGGTGCTGGGAGGCGGCCCACACGTCGTCGAGGAACCTCGCCCGGCCGGGGTGCTCGCCCACCCCGCTCCAGAACTCGCTCAGCGCCCCGATCGCGTCGGCCCCGCGCAGCCAGTCGCCGGGCAGCCCGGGGGAGCTGCGTCCGGGGGAGCCGAGCACGAACCACCGGTGGCGGTCGGCGGGCGGTGGCGGCACGGGCACGCCGAACAGGTGCTCGTCGCGCACGCGGTGCTCGGGTTCCGGCGCGGCGGGCGGCGCCATCGCGGAGAGCAGTGCGGCGTCCTCCAGCCACCCCTCGAACGGTTCTTGCCGTCCCTCGGGGAGAAGGGCGGAGAAGTCGTCCACGACGTGCCACCGGCTTGAGCCGCGGCCGTCCACCAGCAGCAGGTGCGGTGCGCTGTCCTCGGGAAGGGCGACCGACCACGGCAACGCCGCGCTGGAGGCGGCGACGAGGACCTGGCCGTGCCGGTCCAGCTCCTCGGCGACGCCCGCCAGTGCGGACTCCCCGGTCGCCGCGGAGGCGTGTGCCAGCACCCCGTCGCGCGGCAGTTCGTGCAGCGGCACGGCGTGGTGCGACACCGCGAGCGCGTCCCCGGCCGGGTCCACCCGCACGGCGAGCCGCACCGAGCGGGCGATGGCGTCGAGCGCGTCCGGGTCGTCGCGCAGCAGGTAGCGGGCGAGGTTCGCGGTGTAGCAGCTCAACGCCCGCGTGCCGGCCTGCTCGGGAGCGGTGGGGGTGCTCATCCGGCCCTCTGACCCGTGCAGGTGGGCGTCACCACGTCCACCAGGTCGGCCACGGTGTGGAAGCTGCGGCCCGCGAAGAGGTCGTCCGGCAGCGTCACGCCGAGCTCGTCCTCCAGCCGGATCAGCATGGACAGGAAGCCGACCGAGGTCACCCGCAGCACCTCGCCGTTCAACGGCTCGGTGTCGCCCACCGTCGCCGGGTCGATCGTGAGCCGCGACTCGGCGACCACCATCCGCTTCACCGCCGCGTTGACCTCGTCGCGCGTGCTCGTTCCCGCCTCTGTCATCGGTCCTCCCCTTCCGCGCCGTCACGGCGGAACCGGACGGTCCCGCCGCCGTCGACCACCCAGCTCCTGGTGAGCAGGGCGGCCAGGCCGACCGGGCCGCGCACGTGCAGCCGGCCGGTGCTGATCGCCATCTCCGGGCCCGTGCCCATCGTGGGTCCGTCGTGCAGCCGCAACGAGCCGTTGACCACGACGGCGGCCGCGTCGACGCGTGCGGTGAAGTGGTCGACCACTTCGGCCGAGCGCGCCACGACACCTTCCGTGTGTCCCGTGCCGAACCGCCGCACGTGCCGCACCGCTTCGTCCACATCGGACACGACGCGAACACCGAGCGTCGTGTCGAGGAACTCCCTCCCGTCGTCGTTCTCCGCCAGTTCCCGGACCTCCAGCGCTTCGGTGAGCGCGTCCGGCAGGCGCTTCACGAGATCGGCGGGCGCTCGCAGGACGAGCCCGCGCACGTCCGGTTCGCCGAGCCGGCCGCTCAGCGCGGTGAAGAAGTCGTCGGCCAGGTCCTCGTCGAGCAGCAGCATCTCGAGCGCGGTGCACCCGGCCGGATCGGGGAGCTTGCTGTCCAGCACGAGGCGGACCGCCTCGTCCGGGTCGGCGGAGGAGTGCGCGTAGAGGTGGTTCACCCCCGCGCCGCCCGCGATCACCGGGATCCGGGACGCGGTGCGGCAGTACGACACGAGACCCGCGCCGCCGCGGGGCAGCAGGACGTCGATCGCGTCGTCGCGCTTCATCAACTCGCGCAGGCCGGCGCGGTCCGTGTCCAGCAGCACCTGGGCCAGGTGCTCCGGCAGGCCGGACTCCCGCAGCGCCGACGCGATGACGCCGGCGAGCACGGTGTTGCACCCGCGGCACTCGCTGCCTCCGCGCAGCAGCACGGCGTTGCCCGTGCACACCGCGAGCACGGCGCTGTCCAGCGTCACCATGGGCCGCGACTCGTAGATCATCAGCAGCACCCCCAGCGGCCTGGCGACCGTGCGGGCCCGGCTGCGTCCGGCACCCCGCACCCGCGGTCCCGGCGCGGTGACCCCCGGCAGGTCCTCCTGGACGCGGTGGGTCAGCTCGACCAGGGCGTCGCGGTGCGCGGCGGTCAGTCCCATCCGCCCGGCCATCGCGGACGACAGGCCCGCGTCACGCGCGGAGCGCACGTCCGCCTCGTTGGCCGCCACCACCTCCTCCCAGCACTCCACCAGCCGTCTCCGGACCGCTCCGGCGAAGGCGGCGTACGCCGGGTCGCCCACCGGCGGAGCGGCACCGGCGGCCCGGCGCGCGTTCGACACAATGGTTTCGATCATGGCTCCATCCGGATCTGCGAGAAAGGCTTTCGCTCACGGAAGCAGAAGTGCGGACGGGTCACAACTCAGCGGGAGAAATTGATCGGAAATCGTACGTCCGAAATGGACGAAGAAGAACTGTGACCCCTACGGATCAATTCTGCGGTCCTGCTCGTGCGCTTGGACTCGGTCCGGTTGGTCCAGTCGGTCGGCGTGTTGCGCCAAGCGGCACAGTTTAGGTCCACGATCACGTCTCTCCGCAGGTGTTGTTTGCCGGGTAAACCTGTCTGTCCGGTTTTCGTCGTACTTGCGTGCGCCGTGTGGCGGCAGTACGAATGAGCTCTCAGCGGTAATCCGGGAGACCCGGAACGAGCGCCGTCAAGCAGAGAGCGGTCCGCACGTCCGGTCTGGGGAAATTGGTTTGAGGCGTTTGCCCGTGTGTGTACACGTATTCGGTTCGCCTCTCCAGTTGTTCGTGTGACTCAGACGGTTATTCGTCCTAGGGGGGACTTGCGTGGTCGCATTTGTTCACTCTCTCGCTTTCGCACCGTGCGCGGCTTTGGTGAGCCGGGTCGACTCACCTTTCCTGGACTGCGTCTCCGACGACCTCGCGCTGCTGCTGGCGCAGGCCGGGGTGGACGACGTCCGGACGCCGTTCGCGTCCCGCTGGAAGTTCTGCCTGATCGAGGACTCGAGCGGACCGCCGCGGCTGAACCTGCCGCCCCTCGACCAGGACACGTGGCTCGCGAGGCGGACCGGGTTCGCACCTCGCTGGCGGGAGATCGGCGGTGATGTCGGTGCGGCCGTCCTGGCGTGGCACGCCGAACTGCACGCGGGACGGGCCGTGGTGGTCGTCGGCGATGCCTTCCACATGCCGTGGCTGCCGTACCACCGCAACGAGCACATGGCGCACGGGTTCGTCGTCGAGGGCATCGACCCCTTGGGGGGATCCAGGGAACCCGTGCTGCACGTCGTCGACCCGTACGACAACGCCACCGCCCACGGCAGGGCCGCGCCGGTGAGCGTCAAGGTCGGTCTGGCGGACGTGGCGCTCGCACTCGGCAAGGGGTCGTGGGCCGTGCTCGACCGGGTGGGCGAACCCGCGCCGGTCGACGTGCCGCACCAGGTCCGCACCAACGCGGAGGGGATCCTGGCCGCCGGGCTCGACGGCTCGTTCGCCCGGCTGCTCGACGGGCACGCCGGGCTCGGCAGGGAGGCCGTGGAGAACCTGGCGCTGCAGGTCTGGCTGCTCGCCAGGGACCGGGCGCTGCACCGGCTGTGGCTGGTCGACGTGCGCGCGGAGTTGCGGCGAATGGGCTTGCAGGACCTGCCCGGCCGGTTCGAGGCCGAACTGGTTCCCGCGTGGCGCAAGGCGTCCGAGATGGCCTACGTGGCCACGCGCCGCGTCCACGCCGGCCGGGCCGCGCCGCGCTCGGTGCTCGACGCCGTCCGCACCGCCGCCGAGCGGGAGACCGCCGTCGCCCACTGGGTGCTCGAGACGACGAGGAGCTCCGGATGACCACCGTGCTCGACCGAGTCCTGGACGCCGCCCGGCGCACGCCCGACGCCGTCGCCCTCGTGGACGCCGCTGGTGCGACGACGTCGTACCGCGAGCTCGCGACCGCTGTCGACGGCCTGGCCTCGGCACTGCTGCGCCAGGTCGGTCCTGGCAACCGGATCGCCGTGGTCAGCACCAAGCAGCCGGGCACGGTGCTCGCGATGCTCGCCGTCCTGCGGGCCGGGTGCGCCTACGTGCCGGTCGACCCGTCCGCGCCGGTGCGGCGGCAGCGGTTCGTCGTGACCGACTCGGCCTGTGCCGTCGCCATCGGTGGTGACTACCTGGGCGTGCCCACCGCAGTCACCGCGTCGGACACCCCGGCCGCCGCCTTCCCGGACCTCCGCCACGACGACGAGGCGTACGTCCTCTACACCTCCGGCTCCACCGGCACGCCCAAGGGCGTCGTGATCACGCACCGCAACGCCTCGGCGTTCGTCGACTGGGCCGCGTCCGCGTTCCCGCTGGGGCCGGGCGACCGGGTCGCGGTGCACGCGCCGCTGCACTTCGACCTGCCGGTCTACGACGTCTACGTCGGGCTGGGCGCGGGTGCGGAAGTGCACCCCGTGCCGGAGCGTCACGCGTTGTTCCCCCAAGCGCTGCAACGGTTTCTCGCCGAGCGCGCGATCACCCACCTGTACGCGGTGCCGTCGGCGCTGACCGCGCTGCTGCGGCGCTCGACGGTGCGCGCCGACGGCCTGCCCGCCCTGCGGCGCGTCCTGTACGCGGGGGAGGAGTTCCGCGCCGCCGCGCTCGCGGAGCTGATGCACGCCCTCCCGCAGGCGGCGGTCGCCAACCTCTACGGTCCGATCGAGACCAACGTCATCACCAGCCACGTGCTGGACGGCCCTCCCGGCCCCGACACCCGCGTGCCCGTCGGGCGCCCGGTCGGGGGCGCCCTCATCGGCCTGCTGGCCGCGGACGGCACCGCGTCGTTCGACGGCGCGGGCGAGGGCGAACTCGTGGTGGCCGGTGACTGCGTCACCCCCGGCTACCTGGGCCGGCCCGACCTGACGGCCGCCGCGACGGTGGAGTTGCCCACCCCCGGTGGGCCGCGCCGCTGCTACCGCACCGGCGACATCGCCCGCCGGGACGCCGACGGCCTGCTGCACCTGCTGGGCCGCCGCGACGGACTGGTCAAGACGCGCGGTTACCGGGTCGAGCTGGGCGACGTCGAGGCGGCGGCCGGCACCCACCCGGACGTCGCCGAGGTCGTGGTGGTCGCCGTCCCGGATCCCGAACTGACCCACCGGCTGCACGCCCTGGTCGTGCCCCGGCCCGGCCGCGGCGGGCTCACCGGCGCGGACGTCCTCGCGCACTGCCGGGCCAGGCTGCCCGGCTACATGGTGCCAGGCGCCGTGCACGTCGTGCCGGACCTGCCCCGCACCAGCACCGGCAAGGTCGCCCGCGCCGACCTGCCCGCCCTCGTCACCTCCATCGGGAAGGAAGTCTGATGCGGCCCCCACGACAGGAACTCGCCGACCGGGCCGCGCACGCGGTGGCCGCGGTATTGGGCACGGAGCCCGGCGCACCGCGGTCGGCGCACTCGCTGTTCGACCTGCCCGGGTTCGACTCGATCGCGGTCGTCACCGTGCTGGAGAGGCTCGAGACCGACCTGGGCGTCGAGGTGCCCGCGGACCTCATCGTCCCCGAGGCGTTCGACTCGCTGGCCTCGCTGACCGACCTGCTCGCGACCACCGTCGCGGGCGCGACCCCGGAGGCGATCCGATGACGGCCTTCCTGCTGCACCACCTGCTCGACCGGCGGGCCGAGCTCACCCCCGACGCCCCGGCCGTCCGCCGAGGCGAGCGGACCTGGACCTACCACGAGCTGCGCACGAGGTCCGTCGCCTACGCCGAGTGGTTGCGGGACAGGGGCGTCGTGCGCGGCGACCGTGTGCTGCTGCTCGCGCCACACGCGTTGGAGACGACCGCGCTCGTGCACGCGTGCTCCCGCCTCGGCGCGCTGCACGTCGTGCTCAGCGACCGCATCCGCCCGTACCACCTGGACCACATCCTCGGCGACAGCGAACCGCGGCTCGTCCTGGCCACCGACGAGGCAGCGGGCCTGGCGGTCGGCGTACCGGTGCACCGGCTGGCCGAGCTGCCCGCGACCCCGTCCGGATCCCTGCCGGCCGGCGAGCCGTGCGCGGCCACCGACCCGGTGGCCCTCATCTACACGTCGGGCAGCACGTCCATGCCGAAGGCGGTCATCTCGACCCACGCCCAGGTGCTGTTCGCCGCGTCCGCGATCAACGCCCGCCTGGGCTACCGCGCCGACGACGTGGTGTTCTGCTGCCTGCCCCTGTCGTTCGACTACGGCCAGTACCAGATGTTCCTGTCCTGCCGGGCCGGGGCGTGCCTGGTGGTCGGCGACGACGGCGACGCCGGACCCACGCTGCTGCGGCGGTTGACGGAGCACGGCACCACCGTCTTCCCACTGGTGCCGAGCCTCGCGTCCACCCTCGGCCGGCTCGTGGGCCGAGCCGGACGTCCTCCCGAGCGGCTGCGCATGGTCACCAACACCGGCGCCGCACTGCCGGTCACGGCGTCTGTGCGGCTGCGGGAGGCCGTGCCGGGGCTCGAGGTGGTGGCGATGTTCGGGCTGACCGAGTGCAAGCGCGTCTCCATCGCCGAGCCGAACGCCGACCTGACCCGCCCGGGCTCCTGCGGTCTGCCGCTGCCCGGCACCGAGGCCTACGCCGCCGACGAGGACGGCCACCGCCTGCCCGCGGGCGAGACCGGCGAGCTGGTGGTGCGCGGCCCGAACGTGATGGCGGGCTACTGGCGCGCACCGGACCTGACCGCCCGCCGCTTCCGCCGCGACGCGTTCGGCCAGCCGGTGCTGCACACCGGCGACCGCTGCCGCTTCGACGAGGACGGCCACCTCTACTTCGTCGGCCGCGACGACGACATCTACAAGCAGCGCGGCATCCGGATGAGCTGTCTCGAGATCGAGGCGGCGGCGCTGGACGTGCCAGGGGTGGAGCTCGCCGCACTGCTGCCCCCGGACGAGGCCTCCGGCGCGCGGCTGGCGGTCGCGGGCGACCTGCTCGTGCCGTACGTGGTGCAACAGCTGGGCGTCCGCCTGGAGGAGCAGAAGCTGCCGAGCCAGGTCGTGGTGCTCGACGCCCTGCCGCTCAGCGTCAACGGCAAGGTGGACAAGAAGGGGCTGGCGGAGCTGCTCGCCGGTCAGGGCGGTGCGTCATGACCGCGGTGACGGCCGCGGGTGCGGGGACGGTCGCAGGTGCGGCCGGCGAGCCGGGGGCGACTGCCGCGGGCACCGCCTCCGACTCGGTGGCGGCTGCCGCCACCGACTCGGAGGCCACCACCCACAACCCGGCCGCTACCACCGACAACCCGGCCACCACCGCCAACAACCCGGCGGCCACCGCCGCACGCGCCACCCACGCTCCGGCCACGCCCTCCGCCCACAACCCGTCCGCCACCGCCTCCAACACCGCCCCCACCCCAGCGGCCCCCTCCACCAACACGCACCCCACACCCCTGGCCGAACGCATCGCGGAACTGGCCGGCACCCCCGCCTACGTCTACGACCTCGACGCAGTCGAAGCCGCACACATCGACCTGCGCCGAGCCCTGCCGCACCCATCCGTCCTCTACTACTCCCTCAAAGCCAACCCGCACCCCGCCGTGGTCGGCACCCTGGCCCGCCTCGGGTGCCGGGCCGAGGTCAGCTCCGACGGTGAGGTCGACGCGGCCTTGCAGGCGGGCGTGCCACCGGACCAGGTGCTGCTCACCGGACCGGGAAAGTCCGCCGCGGTGCTGGAGCACGCACTCGGCCTCGGGGTGACCCGGTTCTCCGTCGACTCGCCCACCGACCTGCGCGCGGTCGGCGAGAGCGCGGCGCGGCACGGTGTCGAGGCGAAGTGCCTGTTGCGGGTGAACGCGGACGAGGGTGTGGCGGGCACCGGCCTCACCATGACCGGTACCGCCTCCCAGTTCGGCGCCGACGCGTCGTGGGTCGCCGCCGATCCGGGGTCGTTCGTCGGCCACGCCGCCGCGACCGTCACGGGCTTGCACCTCTACATGGGCAGCAACTTCGTCGACGAGGACGCGCTGCTGCGCCAGTTCGAGGTGGCCGTCGACCTCGCCACCTCCCTGGCAGGCCGGCTCGGGCGGTTCGAGGAGATCGACCTCGGTGGCGGGTTCGGGGCGCCCTACGCGCACCGGGGAGTGCGGCCGCGGTTCCCCGGGCTGGCCGCGCGGCTCAGCGCACTGCTGGACCGGCGGTTGCCCGGATGGCGTGACGGCGCGCCGCGGATCGCGTTCGAGTCCGGACGTCATCTCGTCGGCGACTCCGGCGTCCTGGTCGCCCGCGTCGTGGACGTCAAGCGCTCCAAGGGCGAGTTGTTCGTCGTGCTCGACACGGGCGTCAACCACCTCGGCGGCATGTCCGGCCTGCGCCGCCTGCCCCGGCTCGCGCCCGACGTCGTGTCCGTCGGCGCTCGCGAACCGGGCGAGGTGACCGCGACGCTGGTCGGACCGCTCTGCACGCCGCTCGACACCCTCGGCCGCGGCCTGCGGATGCCCGCCGTGCGGCCCGGCGACCTCGTCGTCGTGCCCAACGTCGGCGCCTACGGGCTCACCGCGAGCCTGATCGGCTTCCTGGGCCACACACCTCCCGCCGAAGTGGTGGTGCGCGGCGACTCCGTGCTCGACGTGTCACGCCTGCGCCTCGTGCGCGGTGCCGGGCAACTCCCTGTCCACAGTGGATGAAAGGACGATCCGTCATGGAAGACAACGAGTTCGACTCGGTGCTGCGCCGGCACCTGAAGAACCTGCCGGAGGACGCGGAACTGCCGGGCGACGCGCCGCTCAAGAAGTACGGCCTGGACTCGATGCAGGCCGTGGAGCTGCTGTTCGACCTGGAGGACGAACTGGGCGTCGTGTTGCCGGACGAGATGATGACCGGTGACACCTTCGCGACCGCCGAAAGCCTGCGCCGGGCCGTGGGAACGGCCGTGGACGAGCCCGCCGCGGAGATGTCGTGACCGCCACGCAGGCCCCGCCGGTCGCGCGGCAGGGGATCGGCGACCGGGTCGCGGCGGTGCTGCCGGTGCTGCGCGAGCACGCCCGGAGGGTGGACGCCGACGCCACCTTCCCCACCGCGCCGCTGGACGCGTTGCGGCACAGCGGGTTGATGGGCCTGCTCGTGCCGACGGCGCACGGCGGTCTCGGCGGAGGCCTGGACGACCTCGTGCGCGTCGCCGCCGAGCTGTCCGGCGAATGCCTGTCGACGGGCATGATCTGGGCGATGCACTGCCAGCAGGTCGCGGCGCTGGCGGTGCACGCGGGCCCGGAGCTGCGGGCGGACCTGCTGCCCCGGCTGGCCGCGGGACAGGTGTACGTCGCCTCGGTCACGAGCGAGAAGGTCAAGGGCGGCCACCTCCTCAGCGCCCACGCGCCGCTGCGCCGCGAAGGCGACCGGGTGCACCTGGAGCGCGACGCGCCGATCGTCACCGGGGGCTCGAACGCCGACGGCTTCCTGATCACCATGAAGGACTCCGACACCGCGCAGCCGGCCGACGTGTCGCTGGTCTACGCCGACCGCGCCCAGCTGACCGTGCGGCACGCCGAAGGCTTCTCCTGGGACCCCATGGGCATGCGCGGGACGCACAGCGGACCACTGCAGCTCTCCGGTGTGGTCCCCGAGAGCGCGATCGTCGGCGGCGCGGGAGGGTTCCGCGAGGTGGCGCTGCGCACGTTCGTCCCGGTCGGCCACATCGCGTGGGCGTCGTGCTGGCTCGGCGCCGCGCGCGGGGCGTTGCGGGCCGTGCTCGAACTGGTGCGCAGCCCCGCCGGCCGCAAGCAGTTCGACCTCGACTCGGACCTGCTGCGCGCCCGGCTCGCCAGGGTGCGGCTCGACCTCGACACCACGGCCGCGCTGATCGCGCAGGTGGTGCGGGACACCGGCCTCGCGCCCGACCCGGAGGCACCGGACGTGCAGCTGCGCCTCAACGGCCTCAAGGTGCACGCCGCCGAACGCTCGTTCGCCGTCGTGGACGCGCTGGTCGAGGTCGTCGGCCTGCGGCACGGCTACCTGCGCGACGCGCCGCTGCCGCTGGAGCGGATGTTCCGCGACCTCCGGTCGGCCTCGCTGAACTACGCGAACGACCGGCTGCTCGGCGCCAACGGCGCGCTGGTGCTGGTCGACCGCGGGGTGGGGCTGGCGCTGTGACGACGTCGCTCACCCCACCCGTGCTGGCCGTGCCCGTCGGCCCGCGGCTGCACCCCGCCCACGTCGCCGTCCTCCCGGCGCACGCCACCGACACCCGCTTCGCCGACGCCACCGAGCACGCCGCGGCCGAAGGCATGGGGCCGTTGCGCGCCAACGAGTTCCTGCGCGGACGATCACTGCTGCGGCAGCTCGTCGCACGGGTGCTCGGTCCCGGCGCGGCGGCCCGGCCGTTGCGGACCACCGACAGAGGAAAGCCGTTGCTGCTGCCCGGTGTCGGCGTGTCCATCTCGCACACCGACCACCACACCGCCGCGGCCGTGTGGACCGGCGGCGAGGTCGGTGTCGACGTCGCCGAGCCACCCGAGCGGCCGCACCGCGGACTGGTCCGGCGCTGCTGCGGCCCGCACGCGGCCGACGTGCTCGCCCGGCCCGACGCGGCGCACGCGTTCAGCCGCGTCTGGGCCGTCCAGGAGGCGTGCGTGAAGGTCACCGGCATGGGGCTCGCCGACCTGCCGTGGCGCATCCCGGTCCACCCCGACGCGCGCGCGGGCCGCTGGCGCCGCGTCCGCTGGCGCCTGGTGGACGTCCCACCGCCCTGCACCCTCGCCCTGGCCGTCCGGCCGTCCCACCACGAGGAGATCCGGTGACCACACCGCCCACTGCCTGGTACAACGTCCTGGCGGACCTCGACTTCGAGCTGCCGCCGGACCTGCCGCCGCCCGCACGGCCCGCCGACGCCCGGCTCGACCCGCAGGTGCCGCTCAGCCTGATCCGCCAGGAGGTCACGCGCGAGCGCTGGGTGCCGATCCCCGAGGAGGTCGCCCGGCGCTACGCCCAGTGGCGCGTCACGCCGTTGCGCCGCGCCAGGGAGTTCGAAAAGGCACTCGGCACGCGAGCCCGCGTCTACTACAAGTACGAGGGCGGCAACCCGTCCGGCAGCCACAAGCTCAACACCGCCATCGCCCAGGCCCACTACTACAAGGCGGCCGGTGCGAAGCGGCTCGCCGTCGCCACCGGCGCGGGCCAGTGGGGCACGGCGGTCGCCACGGCGTGCCACATGTTCGGCCTGGAGTGCGTGGTCTACATGGTCCGCACCAGCCTCGAGAACAAGCCGCACCGCCGCACCATCATGGAGATGCTCGGCGCGGAGGTGATCGCGAGCCCCAGCGAGGGGACCGCCGCGGGCCGGCGGTTCGCCCACGAGCAGGCGGGCACGCTGTCCATCGCGCTGGCCGAGGCCATGGAGGCCACCCGGCAGCCCGGCACCCGGTTCTGCGCGGGCAGCGGCGAAACGTATTCGTTGCTGCACAACACGGTCATGGGCCTGGAGGCGATCGACCAGCTGACCGAGTTCGGCGAACGGGCCGACGTCGTGGTCGCGGGCCTCGGCGCGGGCAGCAACTTCGGCGGGCTCGCCTTCCCGTTCCTGCGTCCCGGTCAGGGCCGCGTCCGGTGCGTGTCGGTGGAGCCCGCCGCGTGCCCGAAGCTCACCAGGGGCCGCTACGCCTACGACTTCACCGACAGCTCCGAGCAGAACCCGTTGCAGAAGATGTACACGCTGGGGTCGCGGTTCGCGCCACCCCGGATGCACGCGGGCGGTCTGCGCTACCACGCCACGGCCAAGGTGGTCAGCGCCCTGTACGACCGCGGTCTGGTCGAGGCGACCGCCTACCAGCAGCGCGACGTGTTCGAGTCCGCCGTGCTGTTCGCCCGCAGCGAGGGCGTCGTGCCGGCTCCCGAGAGCGCCCACGCCGTGCACGGCGCCGTCGTCGAAGCGGCCAAGGCCGACCGGGACGGCACCTCGCCGGTGATCCTGTTCTCGCTCAGCGGGCACGGGCTGTTCGACATGGCGTCCTACCGGTCCTATCTGGACGGTCAGGTGGACGAGGAGGTCGTGGTCACCGACGAGGACATCGAGCGGTCGCTGGAACACCTGCCGCCGCAACCACAACACCAACCGGCCGGCGTCTGACGGCCGCTGGAGGAGGACGCCATGCGCACCCAGGACCGGCTCACCGCCGGCACCGAGTTCCGCGACTTCATGACCCAGTGGCCCACCGGCGTCACGGTCATCACGACCGACGACGGCTCCGCGCCCGCCGGGTGCACCGTCAACGCGATGATGTCGCTGTCGGTCCGGCCACCGACGCTGCTGGTGTCCCTGGCCACCGGCAGCGGCACCCTGGGCGTCATCCGCAGATCGCGGCTGTTCGGTGTGAGCGTGCTGTGCTCGCGCCAGGGAGACCTGTGCGGCCGCTTCGCCACCGGGGCCCAGGCCGACCGGTTCCGGGACGTGCCCACCCGCGTCGTGCGCGGAGTGCCACTGCTGGCGGACGCCGCCGCCGCGATGGTGTGCGACCTGCGCGACGAGCTCGTCTACGGCGACCACGCGCTGCTGGTCGGCGTGCCGCTGTGGCACGAGGTCGACGCCGCCAGCGCCCCGCTGGTGCTGCACCAGCGGGCGTTCCGGGCGCTCGGGTAGGGGGTTTCCGTGGACTTCCGGACGTTCTCGGTGCGACGCCTGGACGCCGGTGTGGCCGAGGTCGCGCTCGACGGCACCGGTGACGGCAACGTGATGGGCGGTCTGGTGTGGACGGAGTTGCCTGCGGTGGTGGCCGCGCTCGACGCCGACGCGGACGTGCGGGCCGTCGTCCTGCGGGGAGCGGGGGAGTGCTTCAGCGGCGGGCTCGACCTGCGGTGGTACCTCCCGCACTACCGCAGGCTCGCCCGCCGTGACGACCTGCCCGCGCGGTTGCTCGCCGAGGCGACGGCGATGCAGGACGCGCTCGGCGCGGTCAACCGCAGCAGGCTCGCGTGGATCGCCGCCGTGCACGGCCCGTGCGTCGGCGCGGGACTCGACCTCGCCTCGGCGTGCGACATCCGGCTCGCCTCGCCTTCGGCGTCCTTCTCCCTGCGCGAGGTGCGTCTGGGCATCGTGGCCGATCTCGGTGCGCTGCAACGGCTTCCGCACGTCATCGGCACGGCCGCCACCAGGGAGCTCGCCCTCACCGGCCGGGACGTCGGCGCGGACGAGGCCCTGGCGCTGCGGCTGGTGACCAGGGTCGCGCCCGACGCCGATGCGTTGTGGGAGAACGCCTTCGCCACCGCCCGGCAGATCGCCGGGAACCCGCCCGCCGCCGTCGCGGGCGTCAAGGCCGTGCTCGACCGCACCAGGGACCTGCCCGTCGCCGACGGGCTGCGCCACGTCGCGCTGTGGAACGCCGCGTTCCTGCCGTCCCCGGAGCTGCCCGACCTGCTCGCCGCGGCACTCAAGTCATCACGTTGACCCAGGAGGAACGATGAGCGAGACCACCGCGCTGTGGTTCAGCGCACTGACCCGGGACACCTCGGCCGAGGAGGTGCGCGGCCGGGCGCTGGTGTCCGGCCGGGGCTGCCACGTCACCGACGCGAGCGGCCGGGAGTACCTCGACGCGAGGTCGGCCCTGTGGAACGCGAGCCTCGGGTACGGCAACCGGGCCGTCGCCGACGCCGTGGCGCGCCAGCTCGCGACGCTGCCCGTCGCCCAGTCGATCCGGCACGACCAGCCGGCGGAGACCACGCTGCGCTACGCCGAGCGCCTGGTCGCCGTGCTGCCCGAGCATCTTCGGCACGTCCGGTTGTGCACCACCGGTGCCCAGGCTGTGGAAGGCGCGGTGTTCCTTTCTCGGTTCACCCGCATCGTCGGCGGCGACCCGGACCGCACGCACGTGATCGCCCAGCTCGACGGTTACCACGGCATCGGCGGCCTCGCCACGGCGATCACCGGGGAGCCGCCCGTGCACGCGTTGCACGGACCGCTCACGCCGGGCGTGCACCACGTGCGCCCGTGGGACCTCGACCACCTGCGCGCCGAGGTCGAGCGGATCGGGCCGCACCGGATCACCGCGATCGTGCTCGAACCCGTCCTCGGCACCGGTGTGGTGGCGGCACCTCCCGGTCACCTGGCCGAGGTGCAGCGCCTGTGCCAGGAGCACGGCATCCACTTCGTCGTCGACGAGGTGTCCACGGGGTTCGGCCGCACCGGCGCGCTCACCGTCACCGGCGAGCTCGGGCTGCGGCCGGACATGCTGTTGCTGAGCAAGGGGATCAGCTCCGGTTACGTCCCGCTGGCCGCGATCGCCACCACCGGCGAGGTGCTGGCCGCGGCCACCGCGCGCCCCGGCGTCGTGCTGCCGCACGGGTCGACCGGCGACGGCAACCCGGTGGCCGCCGCCGCGGGCCTGGCCGTCCTCGACGAACTGGCGGACGGCCGCGTGCTGGCCAACGTCCGGGAGCGGGGCGCTCAGCTGGAGCGGGCGCTGTCGGAGCTGGACGGAGTGCTCGGGGTGCGCGCCCAAGGCCTGATGATCGGCGTCGACCTCGACGCGGACGCCGGCACCGTGGCCGAGCTGCGCCTGCGTTGCCGGGAGGAGGGGCTGCTGCTGTCCACGGCGGGCAGCACGGTCGTCCTCACGCCACCACTGGTGATCACCGCGGCGGACTGCGAGGAACTGGTGACGAAGCTCGACCGGTCGATGCGGGCGACGTTGCCCGCCGAGGTCGCGTCCTTCGCGGGCTGACCCGAACGGCACAGCAGTGGGGGCGTGCTCTGACGCACGCCCCCACTCGTCGTTCGCGGGATCAGCTCTGGCCCACCGGCACGGGCTCCCCGGCCGCCGCCCGCTGCTGCACGCGGATGACCAGCACCACCCCGACCATGATGAGCGCGAACCCCAGCACCTGCCCCAGCGGCGGCCACTCCTGCCGGGCCGCGTAGACGTAGGTGTAGCCGGACAACGTCTCCACGTTCACCAGCATCCCGGCAACGGTGGGGGAGAGCTTCGCCGAGGCGGCGTTCCACAGCCACGTCGCCACCCACGACACCAGAACGCCCAGGACGAGCGCCACGACCACGAAGCCCGCGACTCCGGTTCCTCCCGGCGCGACGCTCAACTGCCCGGTCACGGCGGCCAGCGGCAGTGCCACCACGGTGACCGCGCCGGTCGCGACACCGACCACCGTGGCCCACTGGCCGGCCGGCACGTCGGGGTTCTCCGCCATGAACCTGGCGTTCGCGATCCCGTACCAGGTCCACATCGCCACCGCCCCGGCACACGCGAGCAGGCCGAACACCTTCGTCGCGACCGATGTCGGTTCGGTGGCCTGCGCACCGGAGATCTCGAGCCCGTTCACCACCACCAGGCCCGCCGCCACCAGCGTGACCGGCAGCGCGAGGCTGCGCCAGGAGCACAGCCTCGACACCCGGTTGCCCACCAGCGCCATCACCACTGGGATGCAGCCAATCACCATGTTCGTGACCGGCGCGCCCACGGTCTGGATGCCGATGACCAGCAACAGGTAGTACCCCGCGTTGCCGGCGATGCCGAACCCGAGAGCCGGTGCCCAGTGCCGCCGGGCGATCCGCCGGATCCCCGCGCCGCCGACGACGAACAGACCCAGCGACAGCACCCCGTAGGCGAGGTAGCGGCCCGCTGTCACGGCCACCGCCGACCACCCGGTCAACAGGTCCGGCAGCACGAACGCGAGCCCCCAGACGAGGCCCGCGCTGACGCCGGCCCCGAGCGCGATCGCACCTGAACCACGGCCGAAGGACATGCGACTCCTCCCCTGAGTCCTGCTCAAGGAGGTTGCACGAATCGGCAGGGCGGTAAACGACGGGCAGTACGTCCTTTTGGGGAGAGATGAATTCCACTTGCTGGTGAAAGCATTGGGAGAAAAGACGCTGTGTCGCCGCAAGCCGACGAGGGCCTCGAACTCCGCGGAGTTCGAGGCCCTCGTTCACGGCCGTGTCAGGACCGGACTTCGCGTGCGGCGTCGCGACCGTGCTGCGCCACGTCCTGCGCGGAGGCCTTGCCCTGCTCGGCCGTGGTCCTGGCCGCGTCCGTGGCGGTCTGCTTCACCTCGTCCGCGGCGTCGCGGACGTCCGAGCCGACGTCCTCCTTGAGGTGTTCGGCGGACTCCGTCAGCGCCTGCTTGACGGGCTCGATCGCGTCGCTCGCCCGGTCGCTCACCTCGGTGACGAGCTGTTGCTCCGCCTGCGACCGGGGAAGGAGCGAAGCGACCAGCAGGCCGCCGCCGAACGCGATGATGCCCGCCGCGATCGGGTTGCCCTGCGTCTGGCGGATCGCCTGGCGTGGAGCCTCCTGCACCGCTTCGACGGCGCGACCGGCGTTGTCGGCGACGGCTTCCTTCGCGTGGTGCGCCCCGTCCTGCACGGACGAGGTGGCGTTGGTGGTGGTGCCCATGATGTTGTCCCTCAACGACGAGAGCCCGTTGCGGATCCGCTGCGTGCGGCGCTGCGCGATGCGCTTGGGGCTGGTGCGGTCGACGAGGCGGTTGGCGTCGTCGACCAGATCGGCCCTGGTGTGGTCGATCTCGCGCCTTATTTGGTCGGGTGTCGGGCCCATTCGGCGTCCTCCTTGAGGGATTCGACGGTGCGTTCGGGTTTGGGCGCCACCTGGCGGAGCTTGGTGCGTCCGTTGCTGTACAAGGCGAAACCGGCGATGCCCCACAGCGCGGCGACGATCAGCGCCGCCCAGCCGAGCGGCAGAACGGCGCCGAGCGCAAAGACCAGGGCGAGGCTGAGCAGCACCGCGGTCATGTACCCGGCGAAGCCCGCGCCCGCGAGCATGCCGGTGGCCTTGCCCGCCTTCTTCGCCTCTTCACGGATCTCCGCCTTGGCCAGTTCGAGTTCCTGGCGCATCAACTGGGAGAGGTCCTGCGCCAGGTCCCCGACGAGTTCGCCGAGCGACTCGCGTTCGGCGGGAGCGGGCGGCAGACCGGTGTCAGGGCTGGACATACCGCGCACCTCCGGACACGACGGGATCCGGCGAGTACGGGTCGCGCGGCGCGGGCTCGGTGCCGATCGCGCCCCGTTCCTCGAACGGCAGCGCGTCGGTCAGCGTGCCCTCCTGGTGGACGGGCGTCGCCGAGAACCCGGGGTCCGGGGCCGGCCGGGGCGCGGCGGCGGGCTGCTGACCGGTGGCGCTCTTCGCGACGCGCCCGACGAGGAACCCCGCCACCGCGGCGCCCAGCAGGAACGCGCCGGGCCGGCGCCGGGCGAAGTCCTGCGCGGAGTCGAGCAGACCCCGGGCACCGCGCTCGTCCAGGTACCGCGCGGCCTGCCTGCTGGAGTCGGCGATCTGTCGCACGGCACTCGCCGACAGCGAGTCCTGCGGCGTGGCGTCGGCCATGGAGCTCAGTTCGTCGGCGATCCGCCCCAGCTGGCCGGACGCCTTCCTGGCCTGCTGCTCGGCCTCCTCGGCGATCCTGCTCCGCGCACCGTGCAGCACGTGGTTCGCCTGCGCCTTGGCCTCCTGCGCCACCTGGCCGAACTGGTCCTGGGCGGTCGCCCGCACCTCCCCGGCGGCGTCCTTGGCGTGGTCCACCACCGCGGCGCCTTCCTGCTTGGCGGTGTCACGAACACCGCCCGTCTGGTTCTCGGTCACGACTGGCTCCTCAAATGTCGACGTGTGTTCGCAGTGCCAGCTACCCCTCACAAGCCGGGGCAAACCGGGACGGCTCAACAGAAAGTTGTTGCGAGACAGGGATTAAGGAGAACCAATGCGGGTAAGCGCGGGTGCGGGGCCGGCCAGGACGGGCTCTGTCGGATCTCGGTGTGCCGGCGTCAGCCCAGCGGTGCCGAGTGCCGCAACGGGACGAAGTGGTGGAGCTGCTCCGTGACTGTCGACTGTGGACCGGGTCGGCCCCGGCGCCGCCTCGTCCGTCGGGTCGGTGGCCGGTGACCCCGGTCGGCGTGTCGCTGACATGGTTGTCACCTGGCCGGCCACCTGGACGAGCCAAGTCCTTGTCAAAACGTTGACGCCGCCCGTGCCGACCGGAAGGTTCGGAGGAGGCAGCGTCAACGGCAAGGAGGCCCGATGCGGTACAGGCTCGCGGTGGCTGTGGTCGTGGCGGCGGTGCTGGGCGCACCCGGCTCCGTGGTAGCGGCTCCGACAACGATGTCACCGCTGGTGGCCGATCCGACCGCGTACGTCGACCCGATGATCGGAACGGGCCGCGGCGGCGCCACGGTGGGGGAGATCAACAACTTCCCGGGCCCCTCGACGCCGTTCGGCATGATGCAGTTCTCGCCCGACACCCAGGGCTCGTACGCCGGCTACCAGTACCACTCCGACCGCATCAGGGGCTTCAGCCTCACGCACGCGTCGGTCGGGTGCACGGCGTTCGGTGACGTGCCGGTGCTGCCCGTGGCCGGTGACGTCGGCGCCGCGCCCTGGGACCGCACCGAGAAGTTCACCCACGACGGCGAGCAGGCCGAGCCCGGCTACTACGCGGTGACGCTCGGGGACGTCCGCGCGGAGCTGACCGCGAGCACCCGCACCGGTCTCGCCACCTTCACCTACCCGGCCGGGTCGGCGTCGCAGGTGCTCGTCAAGGCGGGCGGCAGTCTCGCCGGGAACTCCCGCGCGGACGTGCGGATCACCGGTGACCGTCGGCTGAGCGGCTCGGCCACCACCGGCGACTTCTGCGGCAAGGGCAACGAATACACGCTGTACTACCAGATCACCTTCGACCAGCCGTTCACCGCGCACGGCACTTGGGACGGCCGCACGGTTTCTCCTGGCGCGGACAGCGCGGACGCGCCCCGAGCGGGCGCGTACCTGAGTTTCGGCTCGAGCACCGTGGTGCGGGCGAAGGTGTCCATGTCCTACGTGAGCGTCGACGGCGCCGGGGCCAACATGGCGGAAGAGGTGCCCGGCTGGGACTTCGCGGCCGTCCGGAAGTCCACCAGGGACTCGTGGGCACGCGCGCTCGGCAAGATCCGGGTCGCCGGCCGGGACACCGCACAGCTCAAGTCGTTCTACACCGCGCTGTACCACTCGTTGATGCACCCCAACACCTTCGACGACGTGGACGGGCGCTACATCGGTTTCGACGACCAGATCAGGACGTTGCCGAAGGGCCGGCACCAGTACGCCAACTTCTCCGACTGGGACACCTACCGCTCGCTGGCGCCGTTGCAGGCCATGCTCTTCCCGCGCGAAGCCAGCGACATGGCGCAGTCGCTCACCAACGACGCCGTGCAGGGCGGCTGGTGGCCGCGCTGGCCGATCGCGAACGACTACACCGGCCAGATGACCGGCGACAGCTCGGTGGCGCTGGTCTCCACGCTGCACGCCTTCGGTGCGCGGGACTTCGACGTGAAGACAGCGCTCAAGTACCTCGTCAAAGGTGCGACCTCGGTGGACCACACGCCGGGTGCCTACCAGGAGCGGCCCGGGATCGAGCAGTACGTCGAGCGCGGGTACCTGCCGAACGACGACTCCGCCCGCGGCGACCACGCCCGCGTCGGCGCGTCGATCACGCTGGAGTGGGCCGTCGACGACTTCGCCATCGCCCGGTTCGCGCAGGCGATCGGCGAGCACGCCACCGCCCGCGGGTTCTCCCGGCGCGGCCAGCACTGGCAGAACGTCTTCAACCCGATCACCGACCACATCGCGCCACGCGACCGGGACGGCCGGTTCCCGGACGGTCCCGGCTACGTGCCGCCGAAGCCCGGCAGGTTCGGCCAGAACGGTTTCGACGAGGGCAACGCCGCCCAGTACTCGTGGATGGTGCCGCAGAACCCGGCGGGACTCGTGACGGCGATGGGTGGTCCGGCGGCGGTCTCGCAGCGCCTCGACGTGTTCTTCCAGAAGCTCAACATCGGGGCGAACGAGCCGTACATGTGGATCGGCAACGAGCCGAACTTCGGGGTTCCGTGGCTGTACAACCACGTCGGGCAGCCGTGGAAGACGCAGGAGGTCGTCCGCCGAATCGCCACGACGACGTTCAGCGCGACGCCCGACGGCGCACCCGGCAACGACGACCTCGGCGCGATGTCGTCCTGGTACGTCTGGGCCGCGCTCGGTGTCTACCCCGCCACCCCCGGCACGCCGGACCTGGTCGTGCACAGCCCGTTGTTCGAACGCGCGGTGATCTCGCTGCCGACCGGGCGGGAGATCGACGTCCGGGCGCCCAAGGCCTCCACGACCGCACCGTACGTGCACGGGCTCAAGCTCGACGGCCGGAGCTGGAACCGCACCTCCCTGCCGCAGAACGCCGTCCGGGACGGCGGCAGGCTGGACTTCGAGCTCGCCACGACCCCGGACCCGGCCTGGGCCGCGGGCAGCACCCCACCGTCCTATCGCGACGGTGAGAAGCCGTTCCTGGCGGCGGCCACGAGCCAGATCACCGTCGAACCCGGTGCCACGGGCCGGTTCGAGGTGAGCGCGCAACGCCTCGGCGGCCGCGACCGAGCGCTCCAGGTGACGACCGGCGCACCGGCCGGCCTCACCGTCACCGGCCCGCAGACGCTCGGTTTGGACGACCGGACCGGCAGTGGAACCACCACGCTGACCGTCGCGGTCGCGCCGGACGTGCCGGAGGGCTACCACGAGGTGCCGGTGACCGTGCGCGGCGGCGGAACGTCGTCGCCCGGCTCGGTGATCGTGCTGGTCGCGGCGAAGAACGGGTTCACCGCCTCCTACGCGAACGTCGGCATCTCCGACGACGGTGACACCGGCTCGGCGGACGTCGACGGCGCCGGGAACAGCTTCTCCCGGGAGTCGCTGGCGGCCGCGGGGCTCGTCGGCGGCAGCGCGCACCAGGCCGCCGGCACGTCGTTCACCTGGCCCGCGGCACCCGCCGGCCGCCCGGACAACGTCGTTCCCGCCGGGCAGACGATCACCCTGGGCACGTCGGCGACCCGCCTGTCGTTCATCGGCGCGGCCACGAACGGCGACCACCGCGCCACCGCGACGGTGACCTTCACCGACGGCGGCACGGGCCAGGCCGACCTGTCGTTCGGTGACTGGGTGCTGCCTGGGGGAGGCCAGGACCCGGTGTTCGGCAACACGCTCGTCGCCCGAGCCGGGTACCGCAACAGGCCGAACGGTCCCGAGCCCGGCGCGCTGGTCTTCGCGACCGCGCCGTTCGACGCACCGGCGGGGAAGCGGATCGCGTCGATCACGTTGCCGTCCAACGCGAACATGCATTTGTTCGCGATCGGTCTGTCCTAAGGCGACTCAGAACGCGATGGTGCAGTTGACCACGCTGTACTTGCCCGGGACCACGTCGTGCCACCGCTCGTTCCACGTGCCGCCCGCCTTGGCGCAGATCTGCGGGGCCTTGTCCCGCGCGTCGTCCTCGTCGGCGATCAGGCCGCCGGCGTCGATGTCCAGAACGCGCCTCGTGGTCGGCTCGAACACGAACGAGCAGGTCACCATGCTGTACTCACCGACGGTCTGGCCCGGGGTGAACCACGCGACGTTGAACTTGCCGCCCACCTGCTCGCAGATGGCCGGCCCTTTCGCCTGCGCCTCGTCGTTGCCGAACAGCGGGCCACCGGCGGGAATGGTCAGCAGGCGCGTCGTGGTCTGGACGGCGGAGGAGGGCGGCCCGGAGGACGGCGTGGCGACGGGCGTGGTGGAGGTGGACGACGCGGACGACGTCCAGGACCGCAGGTGCGGGTACAGGACGACGGCCGACGCGATCACGGCGAGCAGGACGAACGCGGCGATGCCCCAGCCGAGCGCACGACGCCGGGCCGGCGGGCGAGGGGCCTGGTCCGGCAGCAACCGGGTGTGCTGCGGTTCCACCGCCCGGCCGTCAGGTCTCCTCGCTCCCGCGTTCACGGCAGGTGCCGGGACGGCCTGACGCGGGGGAGCCAGCGCCGCACGCGCCGCCGCGGCCAGTGCTCCGGCTGTGGGGTGGCGGTGCCGGGGGTCCTTGGCCAGGGCGCGGGTGACGACGTCGTCGAGTCCGGGCGGAAGACCGGGGCGGACGGCGCTGGGCCGTGGCGGTGCGGTGTTGAGGTGGGCGAACATCATCGCCAGGTTGTTCTCGCACGGGAACGGGAGTTGCCCGGTGAGGAGCTCGTGGAGCACACAGCCCAGGGCGTAGATGTCGACGGCCTTCTGGAAGGCGTCCGCGGCCAGAACCGGTTGCAGCCGCTCGGGTGCCGTGTAGGCGGGGCTGCCGAGCGCGGTGTCGCTCGTGGCGGTGGTGTCGAGCGAGCTGTGGACGATGCCGAAGTCGATGAGGTAGGCGAACTCGTCCGCGCCGGTCCCGGCGACGATCACGTTGGAGGGCTTGACGTCGCGGTGGATCAGGTTCTCGGCGTGCGCGGCGTCGAGCGCCGCGCCGATCTGCCCGACGACGTGCACCGCGCGGGCCGGGTCCAGCGGCCCTTCCCGGCGCAGGAGCGAGCCCAGGTCGAGGCCGTCGACCAGGCGCATGTCGATGAACAGGTGGCCGTTGATCTCGCCGAAGTCGTGGATCGGGATGATGTGCGGCTCACGCAGTCGGGCCGCCACCTGGGATTCACGCCGGAAGCGGGCCTGGTACCCGGTGTCGGAGGCCAGACCGACCGGCAGGAGCTTCACCGCGACGGTGCGCTCCTTGACGGTGTCGTAGGCGCGGTAGACCTCGCCCATGCCACCGCGGCCCAGCAGTGACTCCAGCCGATATGGACCGAACATTCCCGTTGCCGGAGCGGAACTGCCGGGATCGATCACTGTGCAGACCCTCCGGGGGAGTCGCCGTCCAGGCGAGCTGATCCGGCCACACGGTATCAGTCGGGTGAACGAGTCCTGCTCGGAGCGTGAAAGATCTGACTTGTCCAACAAGGACACCCTGCTCACGGCGATGCGCGAACCGTTCCACGACAACGGGTTCAGCTGGAATCCCGTGCACGTGCCGTGCGTCGAGGCGGATCAGACCGCCGACGGCGACCCGATGGTCTGACCCGGTCCTCGACGTCGTGCGTCACCGCGCTGTCAGGCGGCCGACAGCTCCGCCTTCGGGGGCTCGACCGCGGTGAGGCCGCCGTCCACGGGGATGACGGCCCCGTTGACGTACGACGCGCCGGGGCCCGCCAGGAAGGCGATCACCTCGGCGACGTCCTCGGGGCGGGCGACGCGGCGCAGGGGGATGAGCGGGTTGTACCTGTCCAGCCACTCGGCGGGGGCGCTGGTGTAGACCGGGCCGGGGGCCACCGCGTTGACGTTCACGCCGGCCGGGCCGTACTCGGCCGCCCAGGCGCGGGTCAGCGAGTTGACCGCTCCCTTCGTGGCCGCGTAGACGGCGTTGTAGCGGTCACCGAGCGTGGCGGCGCCGCTGCTGACGTTGATCACGCTGCCGCTGCCCCGGTCGGCCATCCTCGGCGCGAGGGCGGCGGTCAGCGCGTAGACCGCTCGCAGGTTGCCGTCGAGCATCGCGTCGTACTGCTCGGTGGTGATGCTGGCGCTGGGGCCGAAGCTGGCCGCCGCGGCGTTGTTCACCAGCACGTCCACCTCGCCCGCCTGCTCGGCCAGCCGGGCCACGTCCTCCTGGCTGGTCAGGTCGGCCGCGACGAAGCGGGCCGTGCCACCGGCGGACTCGATCTCCCGGACCACCTCCGCACCGCGCCCGGCGTCGCGGCCGGTCACCACGACGCTCGCGCCGCGCGCGGCCAGGGCGATGGCCGTCGCCCGGCCGATGCCGGAGGTGGAACCGGTGACGAGGGCGGTCTTGCCCATCAGCTCGTTCATGATGAAGCCCTTCTTCTGTTCGGTACCGCTCGTAACGCGCTTGACCAGCGCATAATTCCGTACCGATCGATCGGTACTAAATTACGGCAGCAGTTTTGGATCGATCGGTACGGAATTGGTAGGCTCGGTCACGTGGACAGCCAGCGCAGCGCGCCCGTCGGGCGGCCTCGGAGCTTCGACGTGGACGAGGCCCTCGAGAAGGCGATGCGGGTGTTCTGGCAGAACGGCTACGAGGGCGCGAGCCTGCCCGACCTGACCGAGGCCATGGGGATCAGCCGTACGAGCATGTACGCCGTCTTCGGCAACAAGGAGGAGCTCTTCCGCAAGGCCCTCGCGCGCTACGCGGACGGCCCGGCGTCCTACGGCGTCGCGGCCGTTGCCGAGCCGACTGCCCGCGGTGTGGCCATGGAGTTCCTGCACGGCGCGGTCCTCAGTGCCACCCTGCCGGGCTACCCGGCCGGATGCCTCAGCCTGCGGGCCTCCCTGATCGGGGGCGAGGACGGGCAGGTGATCCGCGCACTGCTGGCCACCTGGCGCGACGAGACCAGGGCCATGCTCACGGACCGCTTCCGGCGGGCCGTCGACGAGGGCGACCTGCCGGCGGAGACCGACCCGGCACTGCTGGCGAGGTACCTCATGATGATCGGCAACGGGGTGGCGGTGCAGGCGGCCGGTGGCGCCGGGCGCGCCGACCTGGGAGTGATCGTCGACGCGGTCCTGGAGAGCTGGCCGCCCCGGCTGAACGTGGCGGACGTGAAGGACCGCTGACGCGCGGCCGACGAGGTCGTCGGCATGGCTCAGCCGGCGTCGCGCGGAAGCGTTCCCCCGAGGCAGCGCACCGCGGGCGCCAGGGTCTCCCGCACCGTCCGGAACACGGCCCCAGCGGTCGACGGCGCCTCGTGGAAGGCGTGGTGCTCCGCAGCCACGCGCAGGGCCGGTTCCGCGTCCGTAGTGCCGCAGGTAGCTGGCCCGGGCCAACTCGGTCTTGCTGCCGAAGTGGTAGCTGACCGCCGAGTTGTCGCCCAGGCCCGCCTCGTCGCTGATCTGCCGGTGGGAGACCGAGAAGGCGCCGTGCTCGGTGAACATGCGTTCGGCGGTCTCGAGGATGCGCGTCCTCGTGTCCTCTGGCGGCCTGCGCACGGAGGTCGCGTGGTCCGCGGGTTCGGCACGAACACCGGCCAGTTCTGCCGGGCCGCTTCGAACGCCGGTCCTCGCCGAGAACGGGTTGCAGTTCCGCGATCTCCTCGCCGCGGAACCCGGAGCTCGCGACGCGTCAGTGGTTGTACATGGCTTCGAGCGCGGTGCGGCGGGTGGTGACGTCGCCGGGGTCGTCTCCGAAGACGACCAGGTGCAGTGTGGTCAGCCTGACCGGGTGGTCGGTGCGGCGGGTGTCGTGGCCTCCGGTGACAAGCAGCCCTCCCCGTTGCAGGGCAGGACGCAGCGCGGCCAGCAGTGCGGCGATCGGTGCTGTGGTGGTGAGTTTCGTGGACTCCGACGGGCGGTCGAGGGCGTCGGGGCGGACGGTGTGCAGCGCCAGCAGGGGGATGGAACCGCTGGTGATGCGGAAGTTGAGGTCGAGCATGACCAGTCTGCCGTCGTGCGTCTGCGCGCAGTCGAGGCTGCACATGCCGCGGTAGCCGACGTCGGCGGCGCGCTGGGCGATCGCGAGGCACTCGGTGAGCAGGTCGGCGGGGAGGGGGACGACGAGCCCGAAGCGGCCGCCGGCGTACACGCCGAGGGCGTCGACGCGCTGGTCGGTGACGGCGAGCAGGCGGGCCTTCCCGTCGGCGGCGACGTAGAGCTGGACGCCCCAGTTGCGGTGCAGGTCCAGGTACTCCTCGACGACGACCTCGGTGAGCAGGTCGGTGAACGCGGGCAGCGTCACGCGGTCTCCTGCGCGGTGCAGGTAGACGTCGAGACTGGCACCGTGGGCCGCGTTGGTGGCGGCTTTGAGGACCCAGGACTTCTCGGCCGGGGTGGCGTGGGCGAGTTCGCCGATGGCGACGATCTGGCGCCGCGCCTGGAACCGCGGGTCCACGAAGGTGCTGATGCTGGCCTTGTTGTTGAGGTGGCCGACGAGTTCGGCGCTCTTCACCGAACGTTCGTCGGGGCTCACCCCGGTGGGCTGCGGGTATTCCATCGAAAGGCGCAGGCCGTCGCTCAGGGCTTCGCTCACGCGGATCGCGAACTCGGCCTCGGTGCGGAACTCCCGCGCGTCGGTGCCGACGGGCAGGCCGCCGTCGCGAAGGGTGGCGATCAGGTTGGGTTCGGTCCCGCCCGCGCTGCTGATGACGGGAGTGCCGGCGGCCACGGCGAGGGGACGGGCGGACAGGACGTCGCGGGTGTTGCGGTGCCTGCTCGACGGCACCGCCGGCTCCTGGGCGGGACGGGCGCAGACGGCGACGTCGGGACCGTAGATGTCGGTGAGCGTGCGGGGTGCGGCCGTGGCGGGGGTGAGTGCCGGAGCGGTGATGGAGGTCTCCCTGGTGGGGGTGCCCGGTGGAGGGCGTGGAGTCGGGCGGACCTTCGGCGAGCGGTGAGACGTGCTCGGAGATGAGGCGAAGCCTTCCGGCGCGGAGCCGAGGCGGCGTGGACCTCAACTCTCCCACGTCTCGAGGGTTTCGGGTGACATCGGTGCTCATCGCCGCTGTGGCGTTCGGCAGGACGGATTCCGTGACGCGTCGGGGAATCCGGTCGAGTATCCGGGTTTTCGCGGGGTACTCGACGCCGCATGCAGAAAACCGTTGTGCTGGGTCTGCTCGCCGATCCCGGGCTGGCGACCGACATCGTGGAGGACTTGGCCGGAGATCTGCCGCGGCGCCTGAGTCGTGACGTGGACGGGGACGTCGAGTGGCGGGTGGTGCCGGTGTGCGACCACTTCGCGGCTGACGAGCACGGCTCCGTGCGCCACGTGGTGGAAGCGGTGCGCGATCAGGTCGTGGAGGAGCGGTGTGACCTCTGGGTGTGCCTGACCGACCTGCCGCGCAGAGCGGGCACCGACCCGGTGGTGGCCGATGCCAGCGCCGACGACGGGCTCGCCGTGGCGTCGCTTCCGGCGCTCGGCAGCTGGGGCCTGCGCCGCAAGACCGGTGACGTGGTCAGCGCCGTCGTCGCCGAACTGAGGGACCGGGAAGTCCCGATGCACCGGTTGGCCCGGCGGGTGGACTCGCCGACCGACGACATCGGTGTGCGGTTCGTGGCGCCGGGTTTGCGCGGGCGGCTGCGGATGTTCGCGGGCATGGTCCGGGCGAACCGGCCGTGGCGGCTCGCGATGGGGCTGTCCAGCGTGCTGGTCGCCGCGTTCGGCACGGGCGCGTACACGTTGATCAGCCCGACCATGTGGATGCTCGGCGCGCAGTCGAGCGTGGTGAGGCTGCTGTCCGCGATGGTGCTGTCGATCGCGGCGATGGTGACGTGGCTGGTCGTGACCCACGACCTGTGGGAGCGCCCGTCCGACGCGCTCGGGAAGGAGCGGGCGCGGCTGTACAACCTCACGACGGTGGTCACGCTGGTGCTGGGGATCTCCACGTTGTACGTGGCGTTGTTCCTGGTGGTGCTCGCATCGGCGGTGCTGGTGCTCGAACCGTCCGTCCTGCGACAGCAGCTCGGCCACCCTCCGGCCGTGGGCGACTACCTGGGACTGGCGTGGCTGGCGGCGTCGGTCGCGACCGTGGCCGGTGCGCTCGGAGCGCGCCTGGAGAGTGACGAAGCGGTGCGCAACGCCGCCTACGGTCACCGCCAGCAGGCGCGCCGCGAGAAGCTGCGGAGCTGACCCGCGGACCAGGAAGTCCATTGTGGACTTCCTGGTCCGCGTTCGGTCAGGGCTTGAGGACGACCTTCTCGCAGTTGTCCTCTTTGTTCTTGAACATCTCGAAGCCGCGCTCCGCCTCGTCGAGCGGCAGGGTGTGCGTGATGATCCGGGTCGGATCGAGCTCCCCGCGTTCGATGCGGTCCAGCAGCGGCTTCATGTAGCGGTGGACGTGGCACTGCCCGGTGCGCAGGGTCAGCGAGCGGTTCATCCACGCGCCGGCCGGGAACTTGTCGATCAGTCCGCCGTAGACGCCGATCACCGAGACGACGCCGCCGCTGCGGCACGACATGATGGCCTGGCGCAGCGCGTGCGGGCGGTCGGTCTCGGACCGCACGGCCTGCTTGACCCGGTCGTAGGCGGAGATGTGCGCGCTGCCGTGCGTGGCCTCCAGGCCCACGGCGTCGATGCACTTGTCCGGTCCGCGTCCGCCGGTGAGCTCCAGCAGCCGGGACCGGACGTCGACCTCCTCGAAGTTCACCGGCGTGTGGCCCGCCTGCTCGGCCATCTGCAGCCGGTAGGGCTCCTTGTCGATGGCGATGACCTTCGCGGCGCCGAGGACCCTGGCACTGTCCATGGCGAACTGGCCGACCGGGCCGGCACCCCAGACCGCCACGACGTCGGTGGGCTGGATGTCGCACATGTCGGCGCCCATGTACCCGGTGGGCAGGATGTCGGAGAGGAACAGCACCTGCTCGTCGGTCAGGTCCGACTCGATCTTCAACGGCCCGACGTCGGCGAACGGCACGCGCGCGTACTGCGCCTGCCCGCCCGCGAAACCGCCGGTCAGGTGCGAGTAGCCGAAGATCCCCGCGGTGGGGTGGCCGAACATCTTCTCCGAGATCCCGGCGTTGGGGTTGGTGTTCTCACAGCACGAGTACAGCCCGGCGGCACAGGCGGCGCACGCGCCGCAGGCGATCGGGAACGGCACGACGACCCGGTCCCCGACGCGCAGCCGGTCCGCGGCGACACCGGAGCCGACCTCGACGACCTCGCCCATGAACTCGTGGCCCAGGACGTCGCCGTCCTGCATGGTCGGCACGTAGCCGTCGACCAGGTGCAGGTCCGAGCCGCAGATCGCGGTGGAGGTGATCCGGACGATCGCGTCGCGACTGTTGAGGATCTTCGGATCCGGCACGTCGCGGACCTCGACCTTGTTGCGGCCCGCCCAGGTGTTCGCCCTCATGCGTCCGGTCCCTTCTCCAGCTCGGCGTCCGACAGCGGTTGTGCCGGGCGCTGCGGGAACTCCTTGCGCGCCCGCTTGCCCCACGGGGCCCCGTCGGACCGGACGACCTCGCCGGTCTCCAGCACCTGCTTGAACCTGCGCAGGTCGTCGTCGAGCTGCTGGTGCGGTTCCTCGCCGAAGTACCGCGCGACGGCCTTGCCGATCGCGCCGCCCGGGATGTCGTACACCAGTCCGACGTGGACCTCGGTGCTCTCCCCGTCCGGGGCGGGCACGAACCGGACGACGCCCGCGTTGGGCACGTCGGCGTCGCCGGTGGACCGCCAGGCGATCCTCTCGGCCTGCACCTCCTCGACGATCTCCGCGTCCCACTCGACGTTCTGCCCGAACGGGGCGTCGGCGACCCAGTGGCTCGTCCGGTCGCCGGTGGTGCGGACCTCCTCCAGATGTCCCATGAACGTCGGGAGGTTCTGGAGGTCGCGCCAGAACGCGAACACCTCCGTCACGGGTTTGCGCACCGTGGTCGTAGCAGTCAATTCCATGGATCCTCCTCCGCGTGCCCCGCGCCACCGGCGAGTCCGAAGGACGGCGCCGATGACATCGCAGGTCCGCTGGGGGCTCGGCACGCTCGTGGACGACGTCCCGGCACGGCCGGGTCCACCGCGCCGCTCGAGCCCGGGATGTGTCCTACTCGATCGGAACTACCCCTCGTACTTCCGCCTAACCCCGTTGATCGACGCGGAACGGGAAAGTGCTGGCCGGCGGTCGGGCGCGGCGTCGCCGTCCGGACATCAGACGCGCCGTGGCGGCGGCCGCGAGCAGGAAGACGACGGCCTCGTAGACCATCGCCGCACCCATCGCGCCCGCGGTGTAGACCATCCCGGCCAGCGCCACGCCGAACGTGCCGCCCAGTTGTTGGGCCGTCGGCAGCAGGCCCGAGACCGAACTCGCCGCGTGCGGTGGCACCTCGCGCAGGACCAAGGCGAAGGCGGACGCGGTGAACAGGCCGAAGGCGAAGCCACCCGCGGCGAGCACTACCCACAGCACCGGCGCCGGGGCCGCGAGCGCGGGAACGACCAGCAGCGAGATCACGACGAGGCTCCCGGACGCGGCGGACAGGGCCACCACGCCGAACCGGCGTGCCGCGGTTTCGGCGATCCCGCTGCCCAGCAGCCCTCCGACCGCGTACGGCGCGACGGTCAGCGCGGTGGCGAGCGGGTCGCGGTGCAACGCGCCTTGCAGGTGCAGCGACAGCAGGAGGCTGAACGACGGGATGCCGGCGTTGAACAGCAGGACCGCTCCGATTCCCCACCGCGTCGTGGCCGCGGACAGCGCTTCCGGATGCACCATCGGGTGCCGCACGCGTTTCTGCGAGTAGGCGAACGCGGCGAGCAACGCCGACGACACCACCAGGCTGCACCACGTCCAGGCCGGCCAGTCCGCGTCCTGGCCGAGGGTCAGTGGCAGCACCAGCATGGCGAGCCCGGCCAGCGACAACGCGGACCCGACCGCGTCCACCCGGCTCGCCGCACCTGCTCCACGCCCGTCCGGCAGGACCCGGAACAGCGCCAGCGCGGCGATCCCGACCGGCACCGGCAGGGCCAGCGCCACGCGCCAACCGGCCCCGAACGGGTCGAGGTGCAGCAGGACGCCGCAGCACAACGGTCCGGCGAGCGAGGCGATGGCCATCGTGGCGCCGTACCGGCCGAGCACCCGCGCCCGGTGGCCGGCGGGCACCGCGGTCTGGATCAACGACAGGATCTGCGGTGCCACCAGCCCGCTGCCGGCGCCCTGCACCAGCCGCGCCAGCACGAGTGCGTCCGCTCCGGGGGCGAGGGCCGCGGCCAGCGAGGCGAGGGTGAACACGCCGGTGCCGAGGACGAACAGCCGCCGGTAGCCGTACCGGTCGCCGAGCCGGGCGGCCGTGATCAGCGCGCAGGCGTAGGTCAGCGTGTACCCGGCGAGCGCGAGCTGACCCGCGCCCGCCCCGGCGGCGAGGTCGGCACGGATGCGGGGGACCGCCAGCTGCATGACGGTGACGCTCATCAGCTGGACGAACGTCCCCGACAGCAGCACGGCGAGTGCGGCGGGCCTCACCGCTGCTTCGCGATCCGGGCGAGCAGTTCGGCGAGCTCGTCGGGCCGGGTCAGGAACGGCGAGTGCCCGCCGGGCAGGGAGTGCACCGCGAACGGGTTGTCCGGGGTCGTCCGGTCGGCCTCGTCGATCATCAGGTCCTGGGTGACCGGGGGCAGCGCCAGGTCGTCGGTCAGCCGGATGTAGCTGCGTGCGACCCGTCCCCACCGGCCGGGGGTGACCGGGAACTCGCCGGCCAGCGACGCCAGCGGTTCGTCGGGGTGGAGGGTGAGCCGCCAGCCGTGGCGGTCTTCGGGCCAGTCGCCGAGGAAGGCCCGCCGGATCGTCTCGATCTCGGCGGGGTCGGGGGAGAGCGGGTTGATCCGGAACGCGCCGATGGCGTCCGGGTCGCCTGCCCGGGGCACCTGCACGGCGTCGGCGTTGCGCGGGTCGGTGACGTAGTCCCCGAAGCGGGGCCGTCCGGCGGGCACGAAGGCCGACAGGTAGACGAGGTGGTCGACCAGGTCCGGGTGCTGCTCGACCGCGGCCGAGGCGGGGCCACCGCCCGCGCTGTGCGCCACGAGCACCACGCGGCCGAACCGGCGGCGGATCTCGGCGAGGTCGGTGAGCAGGGCGCCGACGAGCGCGTCGGTGGTGAGCCCGGAGAGCGCGGACCGTTCCGTGGCCAGACCGGGTTGCCCTGGTTCCAGGTAGCCGGAGGGCAGCGGTGCCGTCGCGCCGTGGCCGGGGAGGTCGAGGGCGACGCAGGGCAGCCCCCGTGCCGTCAGCGCGCGCTGGGTCGCGGCCCAGTGGAGGGACGAATGCCAAGCACCGTGCACGAACACGATGACGGTGGTCTCGTTCATGACTGCCTTCCGGAACGACTGCGGGACGGGTCCCAACTCATCCGCTCCGGATGCCGTCATCCACTCTCATATCTGACATGGGCCACCGCGATACTTTCTACGTATGATCGGCGGAGTGGAAGCCCGTCACCTCCGGTACGCCATCGCCTTGGCCGAGCACCAGCACTTCGGCCGTGCGGCCGCGTCCCTGGGCATCGCACAACCGCCGCTGTCCGCTCAGATCGCCGCGGTCGAACGCGAGGTCGGCCAGCGGCTGTTCGACCGCACGCCGCGAGGGGTGTTCCCGACCGCTGCCGGCACGGCCTTCTTGAACCGGGCTCGCCGGGCACTGGACGAGATCAGCGCGGCGTCGGTCGAAGCCGGCCGCGCCGCACGGGGCGAGACCGGGCTGCTGCGGATGGGGTTCATCGGCTCGGCCCTGCTCGACCCGCTGCCCGGCGTGCTGGGCCGGTTCCGCGGGAGCAGGCCGGACGTGCGGCTCGACCTGCGCGAGATGAGCAGCCCGGAGGCGGCGGCCGCGCTCGTCGCGGGCGACCTGGACGTCGCCGTCGGCCGCGGCAACCCGCGCGGCGCGGGAGCGGAACGTCTCGTCACGGTGCCGATCGGGGCCGACCACCTCATCGCCGTCGTGGCCACCTCCCACCCCTTCGCGGGGCGCGCCGAGATCACCTTCGAGCAGCTGGCCGCCGAGCGCCTGATCATGTCCGCTCCCGACCAGGAACCGGCGGTGGCCGCTCACCTGCGCAGCGTGTTCGCCGCCGACACCACGGCACTGGAGGCGGCCACCACGTCACGGGACGTGCACACGATCATCGGCCTCGCCGCCTGCGACGTCGGAGTGGGCCTCGGACCCGCCCGCATGCGGCTGATCACCCGCGGGGACGTCTGGTTCTGCGACGTCACGCCGCACTTCCGCCTCCCGGACCTGCAGCTGTCGTTCCGGGCCGACGACACCTCGCCCGTGCTCGCCGCGTTCCTCGACGTCGTCCGCGCGAACTGCCGCGACGTCGGCTCCCGCCTGGACGAGGTCCTCGCCCTCCACGCCCGCCGTTCGGCCGTGCCGGGCACGACGCCCGGCTGAGACCCGGCGAGCGGTTCGGGACGGGCGTTCGCGGATCAGTCGCCGAGGCCGGGCAGGTGGTAGCCGGTGTGGTCGTCCCACTCGATCTCGTAGTCGTCCAGGGTGAAGGTCCAGTCCGCGTCCGGCACCGCGCCGCGCAGCGCGGTGACCGCGGCCAGCCAGTGCACCAGCGACGGGACCGCCCGGTCGTCCACGGAGGGCATCTTGGTCGACCCGTCGAGCACCGTTCCCGGTTCCAACCGGTCGTAGAGGTACAGGCCCTCCTCTTCCGAGGAGAACGGCGCGTTCGCGTTGTAGGTGTCGACGACCTGGCCGACCGCCGCGAGTTCGGCATCGGCCAGCGAGGTCGCGCGGCGAGCCGTGTAGTAGAGGGAGACGCCCACGCGGTCACCCTAGCTGGCGTGGTCCCTACGCGGCGGGAACCTCCAACGGCAGCAGCACCTGGAACCGCGTGTCCCCGGGCTCCGACTCCACCCGGATGCTCCCCTGGTGCTTGTTCACCACGATCCGCCACGAGATCTCCAGTCCGAGCCCCGTGCCCTCCCCGACGGGCTTGGTCGTGAAGAACGGCTCGAAGATCCGGTCCTTCACCCCGGCCGGGATCCCGGGCCCGGTGTCACCGATCTCCACCACCAGGTGCCGGTCCTGCCGGGACGTGCGCACGGTCAGCGTCCCGGCGCCGCCCATCGCGCTCAGCGCGTTGTCGACCATGTTGGTCCACACCTGGTTGAGCTCGCCCGCGAAGGCCGGGATGGCGGGCAGCGTGCGGTCGTAGTCCTTGACCACCCGCACGCCGCCGAGTTTGCCGCCGAACATGACCAGGGTGGAGTCGAGCAGTTCGTGCACGTCGACCACCTGGAACGGGGCCCTGTCCATCTGCGAGTACTGCTTGGCCGCGCCCACCAGCGTGGAGACGCGGGTGGTGGCGTCCTCGATCTCGTTCATCAGCATCTCGGTCTCGACCGTGTACCTGAGCCAGTGCACGGCGGAGCCGGTGACGGCGACCGGGCAGGCTCGGAGCGAGTTCTCGAGCCACTCGACGTCGAGGCCCGCCGCCACCAGGACGGGCGCCACGTCCCAGCCCCCGGTGATGCCGTGGTCGTCGAGCCAGTCGGAGACCTCGTCCTCGGCGTCGCTGGTCTCCAGCGGGCTGAGCTTCGGGGCCTTCGCGACCTGTTCGACCGCCTTCTCCTGCAGCTTCACCAGGGAGGGGAGCGTGGCGGGGTCGAGGGCTCCCTGCGCGAGGAGGGCCAGCTTGTGGCGCATGCCGGCCACTCGTTCGCGCAGGGCGGCGGTGGCGCGGACCGCCGCGGCGGCCGGGTTGTTGAGCTCGTGCGTGAGGCCCGCGGACAGCGCGCCCAGGGCGGTGAGGCGTTCGTGCTGGCCGACGGTGGCCTGGGTGTTGCGCATGCCCCAGAAGAGGCCTTCGAGCAGGTGCATCGCCATGGGGAACCAAGTGCGGATCATCGGGCCGATCTCGTCCGCGTCGAACTGCAGCATCGAGGTGGCGGTGATCGACTCCACGGTCATCTGGTAGGTCGGCTGGTCGAGCTCCAGGTACGCCTGGGTGGCGCCGAAGTACGAGCCGCGCAGGTCGCTGCGGCTCACCTCGATGCGTTGGCCGCCGATGGTGCGGCTCAGGGCGACGGTTCCTCCGAGCAGCACGAAGAAGCACGTCGCCGGCTCGCCCTCGGTGATCACCGGCGTGCCCGCGGCGCGGGTCTCCACGTGGCCGTGGGCGGCGAGCCAGTCGAGCTGGGCGTCGTCGAGCTTCTCGAAGAGGAACAGCGTGCGCAGCTCGGCCGCGGTGAGCCTGTCCATTTACGACCTCTCCAGGTAGCGGTGGACCAGGGTGACGGCCATGGCGCCCTCGCCGACGGCGGAGGCGACGCGCTTCACCGAGTCCGCGCGCACGTCGCCCGCCACGAACACGCCGGGCAGGTTCGTCTCCAGGTGGTACGGCGCGCGGTCGAGGTCCCAGCCGGGTGGCGTGCCGCCGAGGTCGGGGCCCGCGAGCAGGAAGCCGTGCTCGTCGCGTTCCAGCGTGCCGTCGAGCCAGTCCGTGCGCGGGGCGGCGCCGATGAACGCGAACAGCCAGCCCGCCGGCACCGTCGTCGTCTCGCCGGACTTGTTGTGCAGCAACGTCAACGTCTCCAGGTGGTCCTCACCGGTGCCGCCGCTGACCTCGGTGTGCGTGCGCACCTCGACGTTCGGGATCGCCGCGAGCTGGTCGATCAGGTAGCGCGACATGGACGACTCCAGCGAGTCGCCGCGCACCAGCAGCACGACCTTGCGCGCGTGGCCGGAGAAGTAGACGGCCGCCTGCCCGGCGGAGTTCGCCCCGCCGACGAGGTAGACGTCCTGGCCCGCGCAGTTCGGGCCCTCGGTGGTCGAGGCGCCGTAGTACACGCCGCGGCCGGTCAGTGCGCCCAGTCCCGGCGCGTCGAGCAGCCGGTAGGACACCCCGGTCGCGAGGATCACGGTGTGGGCGGCGAGCTCGGTGCCGTCGCCGAACCGCACGACCCGCGCGGCGCCACGGCGTTCCAGGGCGACGACGTCGCGGGTGGTGAGCAGCTCGACGCCGAACTTGACCGCCTGCCTGCGGGCCCGTTCGGTCAGCTGGCCGCCGGACACGCCGTCCGGGAAGCCCAGGTAGTTCTCGATGCGGCTGCTGGTGCCCGCCTGGCCCCCGGTCGCGATCCGTTCCACCAGGACGGTCCGCAGGCCCTCCGACCCGCCGTACACCGCGGCGCCGAGTCCCGCCGGTCCGCCGCCCACGACGATCAGGTCGTAGAAGTCGGCCGACGGCTCGGTGCTCAGGCCGACCTCCGCGGCCAGTTCCGCGTCGGACGGGTCGACCAGCGCCTTGCCGTCCGCGGTGACGACGACCGGCAGGGTCGTGCCGTCCTGGTGCGCGGCGGTGAGCAGGCAGCGCGCCTCCGGCTCGTCGAGCGCGTGCCAGCGGAACGGCACGTTGTTGCGCGCCAGGAAGTCGCGCACCTCGTAGGAGCGTGGCGACCAGCGGTGCCCGACCACCCGCACCCGTTGCGGCGGCTGCCGGTCGCTCACCGCCCACGCGCGCAGCTGCTCGTCGAGCACCGGGTAGAGGTTCTGCTCGGGCGGGTCCCACGGCTTGAGCAGGTAGTGGTCCAGGTCGACGACGTTGATCGCCTGGATCGCGGCGTCGGTGTCGGCGTAGGCGGTCAGCAGCACCCGGCGCGCCTGCGGGAACACGTCCATCGCCTGCTCGAGGAACTCGATGCCGCTCATCTGCGGCATCCGGTAGTCGGCCAGCAGCGCCGCGACCTCCTCGCCGCGCAGCTTGATCTCGTGCAGGGCCTCCAGCGCCTGGGCCCCGGACTCCGCGCGCACGACCCGGTACTGCTCGCCGTACTTCCGGCGCAGGTCGCGCGCCACCGCCCGCGACACGGCGGGGTCGTCGTCCACCGTGAGGATCGAAGGCCGCGCGACGCGACCGGCAGTCGTCATGCGTCCAGTCAAACACCACATCCGGCCGCCGGCCGCAACCGAGGTACGGTCAGTTCGTGACGACCAAGTGCGAACACATCGCCGAGCTGGGGGCCGAGCCCACCCCGTCCACGCAGGAGGGCTGCGAGGACTGCCTGAAGGTCGGCGGCAGGTGGGTCCACCTGCGGCTGTGCCTGGGCTGCGGCAAGGTCGCCTGCTGCGACTCCTCGCCCGCCAAGCACGCCTCGAAGCACTTCGCCGACGAGGGCCACCCGGTCATCCGCTCGTTCGAGCCGGGGGAGACCTGGCGCTGGTGCTTCGTGGACAACACGCTCGTGTGACCCGCTCCGGACGGTGACGTCCGGCCAGGCACAGCGCCGGTGCCGCGGGGTCGGCAGGCCTGACGATCACCGTGTGCCGCCCGGCGAGCTCGACCCCCCGCCACACCAACGACGTGCTCCGGCGGTCAGATCGACCTGAGCACCCGGACGCGGTCGGCGACGGCGCGCCTCGCGACGTCGGACTCGAAGGCGATCGAGTCGAACTCGTGCGGTGCGCCGGGGTGCAGGTGGAACTCGACCGGAACCCCGGCGCGGCTGAGCTTCACGGCGTAGGCCAGGTCCTCGTCGCGGAATACGTCGAGCTGGCCGACCTCGATGTAGGCGGGCGGCAGGTCCGTCGCGTCCTCCAGCCGGGCGGGTGCCGCGGTGGCCGGGACGTCCGGTCCGCCGGCGGCGTCGCCGAGCAGCGCGGGCCACGCGGTGAGGTTGTCGTCGTAGGACCACAGCGCGTAGGGCGCGACGTGCGGGTCGACCTCGGTGGTGCGGTCGTCCAGCATCGGCATGACGAGGATCTGCCGGGCGATGGCCGGGCCGCCGCGGTCGCGGGCGAGGATCGCGAGCGCCGCCGCCATCCCGCCTCCGGCGCTGTCGCCCATCACGCCGATGCGGGCGGGGTCGACGCCGAGTGCCGCGGCGTGGTCGTGCAGCCAGCGCAGTGCCGTGTAGGCGTCCTCGAGCGGGGTGGGGAAGGGGTGTTCGGGCGCGCGGCGGTACTCGACGGACAGCATCGGCACCCCGCTCGCGGACACGTACCGGGAGACCGGCCCGTCGAACAGGTCGACGTGGCCGAAGATGTAGCCGCCGCCGTGGAAGAACAGCACGGCCGGGCCGGGCTCCGCGCCTTCCTTGGCGTACCAGCGCATCATGATCCGGGCGCCGTCGTCCGCCGTGGCGTGGTGGTCGGTCGTGGTCACGTCGGCCGGGATCGGCTGAGCGGTTCCGGCGGCGCCGATGATCGGTTCCCACAGGGCTCTGCGCGCCTCGACGTCGCCGACGGCCGGTGGGGTGGCTTCCGCCATCGCGCCGGCCATCGGGGCCAGCGCGGTGGCGATCTCGGGGTCCAGGCCGAGTGACATGGCGTGCTCCTCTGCGGGTGGGGGTGGTCAGGCGACCAGGAAGACGACCTTGCCGCGGACCTCGCCGGACGCGGCCTGGACGTGGATCTCGGGCAGGTCGGTGAGCGGCACGCGCTGTGCGACGTCGACCCGCAGGTCACCGGAGTCGACGAGTGCCACGAGCTTCGCCAGTTGCTCGGCGTCGCTGCGGACGTAGAGGTTCACGCCGCGCACGTCGCGTTCCTCGTCGGTGGGGGCGGGCATCCAGATCGTCGTGTTGACGACGGCGCCGCCGGAACGGACCACCGACGGCAGCCCGGCCAGGACGTCCGGGTCGACCGGGGCGAGGTTGAGCACGAGGTCGACCTGCTCGGTCACGGCCGAGAGCACGCTGGTGGTGGTGTGGTCGACGACCTCGTCGGCACCGGCGGCCCGCACGGCCTCGGCGCTGCGCGGGCTGGCCGTGGCGATCACGTGCGCCCCTGCCTGCCTGGCCAGCTGGACGGCGTAACCGCCGACCGGTCCGCCCGCGCCGTTGACCAGCACCCGCTGCCCGGCCTCCAGCTGACCGTGGTCGAAGAGCGCCTGGTAGGCGGTGAGGCCCACCAGCGGCAACGCGGCGGCATCGGCCAGCGGGACCCCCTTGGGCGCCGGGGTCAGGGCGGCGGCCGGCGCGATGACGTACTCGGCCGCGGCTCCGGGCTTGGTCATCGGCAAGAACCCGATCACCTCGTCACCGACCGCGAGGCCCTCGACGCCCTCACCCAGTTCCGCGACCTCGCCGGCGACGTCGAGGCCGGGGGTGTGCGGCAGGTCGACCGGGATCGGCCCCTGCATGACGCCCAGGCGGATGTTGCCCTCGACCGGGTTGAACGTCGTGGCCGCGACCCGGACCAGGACCTCACCGGCCGCGGGCACCGGCTGCTCGACGTCCTCGTACCGCAGGACCTCGGGGCCGCCGAACTCGTGGAAACGCACTGCCTTCATGACTGCTCTCCCTCTGCCGTTTGCTTCGAACTTGAAGCAACTGGGACTGACGGTAGACCTGCTTCGAATTCGAAGCAAAATGACGTGCGGCACGTCAGCGGGGAGGACCGAGCACGACGTTGCCGGAGAGTTCGGCGGCCTCGGCGAGCAGCGACAGCGGGATCTCGAACCCGTCGGGGCGAGGTTCCCGCAGGTCGCGCCCGGCGTGGCGGAACATCTTCTCCAGCCCGCCGGGCGTGGAGATGAGCAGCAGGTCCGCCCGGTCGGACGTGATCCGGTAGCTGTGCGGGATCCGGCGGGGCAGGAAGACGACGCCGCCCTCGCGCAGTTCGTGCTCCTCGTCGCCCGCCCACACCAGCGCGGAGCCGGAGAGCAGGAGGAACACCTCGTCCTCGTTGGTGTGCAGGTGCCACGGCGGCGCTTCGCCCAGTCCGGCGTCGAAACGGCCGACCGTCAGCTGCCCGCCGGTCGCCTCGGCGTCGAGCAGGACGCTGAACACGCTCCCGCCGATCCACTCGAGCCGCTGCTGGTCCTCCCGCTGGGCGAGGTAGGGGATGCTCAAGGTCGTCCTCCGGTCGTGGGGCGCGGTGGCGCCGTTCCCTCGTGCGGAAACCCTGGTGTGCCAAGGCGTCCGGTCGCCACGTCCTCGACGTGTCCACCTGTGTCCAGCAGTGCTCACCTCACCGGGCCAGGAGGTGCTCGACGAGCCGCTCCTTGGCCGCGGTGAGATGGCGCCGGTACGTGCCGTACGGAACGCCCAGCCGGCGCGCGGTGGCCCGGTGCGTGCCGGACGCCGCGATGTAGGTGGCGACGAGCGCGTCGTGCGCCTTGACCCCGGCGGGATCGACCCGCAACGCGTCGACGGCCGCTCCGATGGCACCGCGCAGATCCGAGACGGGGTCGGCCGAGTCCGGTGGCACCAGGTGCGACCGCAGCAGCACGCTGGTCGCGAACTCGCGTGGAGTCCGCCACGTGCGCAACGCGGTGATCACGCCTTCCTCGAAAGCTTTGTGCGCCAGGCGATCGGGCTCGGCCGCGCGGGTCACCGCGACCCGCAGGTCCTCGTGCCGTTCGGGATCGCGCCAGCGCAGGTCGGCGTCGAGCACGGCCCGCACGGCGTCGTGGGGGACCAGTCCGTCCGCGATGCTCTCGACGAAGGGTTGCCGCCGCAGCCACGAGAACGCCGTCGCCGCGTCCTCGTCGTCCAAAACCCTGCGCAGCAACGACTCGCGCGTGACACCGGCCTGCGCGAGGACGTCGAGCGCGAGCCGGTGGGCGGCGTCCGGCACCTCGCCCACGAGCCGGTCGAGCAGCGTCGTGAGCGCGTCACCGCTGGGTTCCCACCCGCCGGCCGAGGCGGCGAGGCAGAGCACGAGCGGGTTGCCCGCGGCGAAGGCGAGGACCGCGTCCCGCTGGTCCGCGACGAGGCCCCGGTGCGTGAGCAGGGTCCGGGACGCGCTGGCGTCGAGCGGGCGCACCACCACCGCGGTGAAGAGCCGGGCCCAGCCGGGATCGAGCGTCCACTCGGGATCGGGGGAGGCCCGGCTCGCGAGCACCACGACCGCGCCGTCCGCGAGCCGGGGCAGGAACGTGTCGCGCAGCCACGGTTCGAGGTGTCGGCACCGTTCCGCCGCGTCGATCAGGAGCACCACGTCCGGCTTGACGCACGCGAGCGCGGCGGCCTCCTCCACGCGGTGCCGGTCGTCGTTCAGCCGTCCGTCCACTTCCACCACTTCGCGCCCGGCGAGGCGTGCCTGCCGCGCGAGGTGGCGCAACAGCGCCGTTTTCCCGATGCCGCCGGGCCCGTGCAGGTGGACCACGCACCCGGCGCCAGCCAGCACCCGGTCCAGCACCGCCACTTCGGCGTCCCGGCCCACCAGGCGAGCGTCCCGGAGCGAGGTGTTGATCAACACCGCCCCAGGATCACCTCAGCGGGGGCGATCAGCCTGGGCCAGGTTGTCCCACCCTGATGATCGCGGGCCCGGCCGAGGCGCGGACGGCCTCGCCGAGCCGTCCCGCGTCACCCGATCCCGGCGCGGCCGTGAAGACGACCGCCTGGAGGTTGTCCCCCGGCACGTCGAGCAACGTGCCGTCGAGCGCGATGTCACCCAGGCCGGGATGCCGGAACACCGCGCGATCGTCATAGGCCGCAACGGCTTTGGGCGCACGCCACAGCACGTCGAACGAACGGCTGGTGGTCCGCAACTCGTCGACGAGTTCGGCCAGCGGCTCGTCGCCGGGGTAGCGCAGGAACGTGCTGTGCAGCCGCGTGGCGAGCGTGGCGCGGAACGCCGCCGCGTGGTCGTCCCCGCGGCTGATCTCGCGGTGGGCGTTGGAGAACGTGCGCCACGCGACGTTCCAGTCCCGCGCCACCCTGTTCGACCTGCCCGCCCCCAACGCCATCCAGGCACCGTTGACGGCGACGACGTTCCACGCCGCGTCCGTCAGGAACGCCGGGGTGCCGGGGAACCGCTCGAGCAACCGCATCGCCGCCGCCCCGGCCTCCCGCGGCACCCGCCCGTCGGCCGCGGCGTACCCGGCCAGGGCGCACAGCCGTTCGTACTCGGCCGGCCCGACGCGCAACGCACGGGCGATCGCGTTCACCACGGCGGCCGACGGGTGCCGCCGCCCCTGCTCCAGCCGCCGCACGTGGTCCGCCGACACCCCGGCCAGCTCGGCGAGCTCCTCCCGCCGCACACCCCGGGCCCGCCTGCGCCCCGCCGGCAGGCCGATCGCGGCGGGGTCCGTGGTCTCGCGCAAGCGGCGCACCTCCGCGCCGAGATCCTGCAACGCCATGACGCCAGTGTCCCTTATGGAGCAAATGCGGCTCTGGATCGCCCTGGCCCTGGAAAGGGGGTTCTCGCAGTACCTGTGTCAGCAGGGTCTCCCGGACGTCCCGCACGCCTGTGAACCTGGTCGAGCACGCCTCCACGGCAGAAGGAACGAACACCAATGGCGGACCACCGTTTCACCACCCACGCGGAGCTCTTCGACCTGAGCGGGAAGCACGCCCTCGTCACCGGCGGCACCAGCGGCATCGGGATGATGATCGCGCGCGGCCTCCTGCAGGCGGGCGCCCGCGTCACCATCAGCTCGCGCAAGGCGGACAGGTGCGCACAGGCGCAGCACCTGCTGTCCGAGTTCGGCGACGTCCTGGCGATCCCCGCCGACCTGGCGCGGCACGACGAGTGCCGGCGCCTCGCCGATCTCGTCACCGCCGAGTCGGGCCGCCTCGACGTCCTCGTCAACAACGCCGGAGCCATGTGGCGCGAGCCGCTGGAGACGTTCCCGGACGAGGCCTGGGACGAGGTGCTCGACCTCAACCTCAAGTCGCCGTTCTGGCTGGTGCAGGCACTGCTCCCGGCCCTGCGCAAGGCCGGGACCGCCGACGACCCCGCGCGCGTCGTCAACATCGGCAGCATCGCCGCCGTCCACGTCGCCGCGTCCCCCAACTACTCCTACGCCAGCAGCAAGGCGGGTCTGCACCAGCTCACCAGGGTGCTCGCCAGGGAACTGGGCCCGCAGCACATCACCGTGAACGCGGTGGCGCCGGGACCGTTCCCGTCGGAGATGATGGCGTCGACGCTCGACTCCGTCGGCGACGCCATCGTGGCGAAGGCCCCTCTGCGCCGCCTCGGCCGGGACGACGACATGGCGGGCGTCGCCGTGTTCCTGGCCGGCCGGGCCGGTTCCTACCTCACGGGTACCGTCATCCCCGTGGACGGCGGCATCGCCACGACCGCATCGGGTACCTAGTGGTGCGTCGCAGAAGGTCGGCGAGGTAATGCGCGCCCAGCAGGGCGCCTCGTGGTGCCGCCCCCACGCCCCCGTACCACCAGTACGAGGACGTGGGGGCGGCACCACGATGCACCCGTCTGAGCACGGATTCCCCCGGCAACCTTCTGCGCCACACCACTGGACACCTCCCTTCGACCGTGGACAGGGGTGGCCGAGATCGACCAGCGCACCGAGGTCAAGGAGTTCCTCAGCTCGCGCCGCGCGCGCATCACCCCCGAGGAGGCCGGACTGCCCGCCTACGGCGGCAACCGGCGGGTCAAGGGACTGCGCCGCGAAGAGGTGGCTCTGCTGGCGGGGATCTCGGTCGACTACTACGTGCGGATGGAGCGCGGCGGTCTCGCCGGCGCCTCCGACGGGGTGCTCGACGCGGTGGCGTCCGCCCTGCGACTCGACGAGGCCGAGCGCGACCACCTGTTCCACCTCGCACGGCGGTCCAGCGCACCCGGCCGGTCCCGCCGCCCCGCCGTACCGGTGCGTCCGGCGCTTCAGCAGGTGCTCGACGCCATGACCGACGCACCCGCGTGGATCTGCAACGGCCGTTACGACGTGCTGGCCGCGAACCGTCTCGCCCGCGCGCTGTTCTCGCCGGTGCTGGCCGACCCCCGGCGGCCGGCGAACACCGCGCGGTTCGTCTACCTGGAGCCCGAGGCGGCGCGAGCGTTCTTCGTCGACCACGACCGCATCGCCCGCGACGTGGCGGCGAAGCTGCGCATGGAAGCGGGCCGCGACCCGGACGACGAGGAGCTGATCGCCCTGGTCGGTGAGTTGTCGACGCGCAGCGAGCTGTTCCGGCGGCGGTGGGCGTCGCAGGACGTGCGGCTCCACCGGTCCGGGCGCAAGAGCCTGCACCACCCGGTGGTGGGCCGGCTCGACCTGGACGTCGAGTCGCTGGAGATGCCAGCCGATCCCGGTCTGGTCCTGACCGTCTACACCGCGCCCACCGGCACGGTGGCCGCGGACGGCCTGGCCCTGCTGGCGTCGTGGGCGGCGGGCCAGGAGAGCCCGGCGACCGGGGTCCGGGCACCCGGCTGACGGCCACTCCCGTTGTCATCGCCGTTGCGATGTGCACACGATGTTGTCATCTCCGTGATATGTGAAACTGTCTCGTGTTGTTCTAGCCTCGCGGCGTCCTGCTCCCCACCCTGCGAGGAGTTCCGGTATGCGCGTGGTCCAGTTGACGAGAACCGTTGCGGCGATCGGCTTCCTGGTGGTGAGCGCGGTGCCGGTCGCGGGTGGTACCGCCGCCGCGGCGCCACCGGCCACCGGCACGTTCTCCGTGCTGAGCTACAACGTCGCGGGGTTGCCGGAGGGCCTGTCCAGTGGCAACCCGAGGGTGAACACGCCGATCATCGGCCAGCGGATCCGGCCGTACGACGTGGTGCACGTGCAAGAGGACTTCAACTACCACGCGTCGCTCTACGCCAACAACACCCACCCGTTCCGCACCCCCACGAGTGGCGGCGTCCCGTTCGGCGACGGGCTCAACACGCTGTCGGACAACGCGTACTCGGACTTCACCCGTGACCGCTGGGACCGGTGCAACGGCACGGACTGCCTGACGCCCAAGGGGTTCACCTGGTCGCGGATCCGCCTGGCCGAGGGGGTGTTCGTCGACTTCTACAACGTGCACGCGAACGCCGGGGACACCGAGGCCGACCTCGCCGCCCGGCGGGCGAACATCAGCGAGCTCTCCCGGTTCGTCGGCCAGAACTCCGCGGGCAACGCCGTCGTGATCGCGGGTGACACGAACACCCGCTACACCCGCTCCGGTGACAACATCCGCGAACTGGTGACGGCCAACGGCCTCACCGACGCCTGGGTGCGGGAGGAACGCGGCGGCGTGCCACCCGCGGCGGGCGGCCCCGCGCTGGTGTGCGACGACCGCGCCGTCACCGACGCCTGCGAGGTGGTCGACAAGATCCTGTTCCGCGGCAACAGGTACATCACGCTCGACCTCGTCCGCTACGCCAACGAGAACGCGGCCTTCCGCACCGCGGACGACAGGATGCTCTCCGACCACTACCCGATCGCGGCCGACCTCCGCTGGACGCTCGATCCCGCGCTGTCCCTCACCGACCCCTTCGGAGGCCCGCACGGAACCGCGTTCACCGACGTGGCCGCCGTTCCCCTCGCGCAGCGCGTCACGAAGGTGAGCCTGCGCGCCGGCACGCGAGTGGACCAGGTGGGACTCGCGTTCGCAGACGGCACAGCCGTCAGCCACGGCGGCAGCGGTGGCACGGCTCACGAGCTCGTGCTGGCGCCGGGGGAGCACCTGCGCTCGCTCACCCTGCACTCAGGTCAGCGCGACGGGCACACGCGGATCTTCCACGCGAGCTTCACGACCACCACCGGCCGCACCCTCTCCGGTGGTGGCACGACGTCGAGCGCCACCACCTTCACGGCACCGGACGGCTGGCAGATCGCGGGCTTCCACGGGCGTGCGGGAAGCGAGGTCGACTCGCTGGGCGTGATCTTCACCAGGGTGCCGTGACCGCGTGCGGGTCCAGATCACCCGGCGGACCGGTCGCGCTGCCGGGGGAGCAGGGCCCGCTCCACGTCCGGGTGCACGTCGAGCACCTGGTCCAGTCCCGACACCTCGACAGGCCGGAGCACGGCCCGATGCGCCGCGACGATCCGGAAGGGAACACCGGCCTCGTCGGCGAGCCGCTGGTGGGCGAGGAGTTCGTTGAGGCCCATCGACCCGAAGTACGTGACCCCGGTCAGGTCCACCACGACCGGCAGCGACGACGTCGCCATCGCGAGCGCGGACCGCAGCTCGGCGCGGAACGCCGGTGCTGTGCTCTGGTCGAGTTCGCCGGTGGCTCGCACCACTATCGCGAGCCCCTCCACTTCACGTTGTACGTGCAGCGGCGAGGTAAGGGTGTTGGTCACGGTAGCGCTCCCATCGCTCTCGCGGCCTGACGTCGGGACGGGCACGCGTCCGCGTGCCGGGCTTGCGGGCAGAGATTTTATTCGTCTCGGCGACGATCGCAAGACCGGCGCGAGGCGGGCCCGTCGGGTGCACCTGCGTCGAAGCCTGCCGGGCGTGTGAAGCGGCCTGCCGCGATCTCACCGACCCCGAGCCGGCACTGGCGTCCACGACGGCTCGGCCGGTGAGCCGGTGGCGGCTCGCCACCGCCGGCTCACCGGAGTCGACCGCACACCGGGGGTCAGGCCTTGGGGTCGGAGGGCCTGCCCGCGAGCTCGCTCGCCTCGTCCTGTGAGCTGGTGCCCTCGGAGGCGTGGATGTGCTTGCGCGCGTTCTGCAGGGCCACGGTCTCCTCGACCGGGTCCGGCGACCACGTGCTGCCCGCGACCGGGTGACCGGCCGAGCCGAGCTTGTTCATCTTCTTCGGCACCGACGCACCCTGATACGCCAGCGCGATCGGGTGGCCGTGGTCGTCCACCGGGCCCAGCGGCTGGTGGATCTCGATGAACTCACCATGCGGCAG
>NZ_FOFV01000006.1 GCF_900111005.1 Lentzea albida | reverse complement strand
AGCCGCACCAGGAGCGGGCCACATGCCTGAGGGGGTGTCAACTCGACGAAAAGCGTGTCGAGTTGACACCCCCTCAGGCATGCAGCAAGTGCTGTGGCGCGACTCGTGATGGGACCCCACCGCCGGTACCTCTTTGCTCAGGACGGCTCGCCTTCGGCGTCGCACCGATCACGCGGCTCGCCTTCGGCCTCGCGCCCGCTCGCCACTCCGCCCCCTCGCGCCCACCACCTGGCTCGCCTCCGACATCGCGCCTGAGACGATGAGGCCGTGACACGAATCGTTGCCGGGTCCGCGGGAGGTCGCAGGCTCAAGGTCCCGCCCAAAGGCACGCGGCCCACGTCCGAGCGGGTGCGGGAGGCCCTGTTCAGCTCCCTCGAGTCGCTCATGGACCTGGACGGCGCCCGTGTGCTGGACCTCTACGCGGGGTCGGGGGCGCTCGGGTTCGAGGCGTTGAGCCGGGGGGCCGGGCACGCGACGTTCGTGGAGTCGGACAAGCGGGCCGCTGACGTGCTCAAAGGCAACGCCAAGGAGCTCGGGTTCGCGAACACGACCATCGCCAACCGCACGGCCGAGGCGTATGTGCTGGCCGAAGGGGAGGAGTTCGACGTCGTGTTCGCCGATCCGCCGTACGCGGTCGGGGACGACGAGCTCGCCAAGGTGCTCAAGGGGATCGTGCCGAGGCTCACGCAGGATGCCGTCTTGATCGTGGAACGTGCTTCGCGAAGTGGCGAACCAGCTTGGCCTGAAGGGGTGGAATCGTTGCGTGCCAAGCGTTACGGGGACACGGCCGTGTACTGGGGACAGGTGCGTTCTGATGGGTGACGAGAACCACGGACACGCCTGGAGGCGTCCGATCGGGTGCTAACGTCCGCTTCATGACACGTGCCGTGTACCCCGGCTCCTACGACCCGGTAACGAACGGTCACCTGGACATCATCGGGAGAGCCGCGCACCTGTTCGACGAGGTTGTCGTCGCCGTGCTCATCAACAAGAACAAGCGCACCTTGTTCGACGTCGAGGAGCGGCAGGAGATGCTGCGCGAGGTCACGTCGCAGTGGGACAACGTGCGCGTGGACTCGTGGCACGGGCTGTTGGTCGACTACTGCCGCGAGAACAACATCAAGGCCATCGTGAAGGGCCTGCGCGCGGTCAGCGACTACGACTACGAGCTGCAGATGGCGCAGATGAACCACCAGCTCACCGGTGTCGACACGCTGTTCATGCAGGCCAGCCCGCAGTACTCCTACCTGGCGTCCTCGCTGGTCAAGGAGGTCGCGACGTACGGTGGCGACGTCTCGACGCTGCTGCCCGCGGCCATCGAGCAGCGGCTGCAGCAGCGCCTCGCCGAGACCCGCTAGAGCGACAGCTTCATCCCGACGTGTGACGCGCTGAAGCCGAGCCGCTCGTAGAAGCGGTGCGCGTCCACGCGGGACGCGTCCGTCGTCAGCTGCACCATTCCGCACCCCCGTGCGCGCGCCTCGTCGACCGCCCACCGCACCAGGTCGGCGCCGAGACCGTTGCCGCGCTGGTCGGAGCGCACCCGCACGGCCTCGACGGTCGCGCGGGTCATGCCCAGGCGCGACAGGCCCGACGTGAACGTCAGCTGCAGCGTGCCGACGACCTCGCCGTCGAGGTCCGCCACGGCCAGGTACTGGTGCGGGTCGGCGTCGATCACCTCGAACGCCTCCAGGTAGGCCGGGTCGCCCGGCTTCTCGCGCCGCGCGCCCAGCGGGTCGTCCGCCAGCATCGCCACGATCGGGTCGACGTCCTCGGCCCGCGCCCGCCTGATTGTGATCTTCATGGTTCCCCCGGTGTGATGTGGGGAAATCCTGACACGCCCTGCCGACGTCCCGGTGCGGGGGAGATCGGCAGGGCACACTTGTGGGTGGGAGTCACAGGCTTGAGGGAGTGAGACGTGTACCGGGTGTTCGAGGCACTCGACGAGCTCGTCACGATCGTCGAGGAAGCGCGCGGAGTTCCGATGACCTCGGGGTGCGTGGTGCCGCGCGGCGACGTGCTCGAACTGCTCGACGACGTGCGCGACGCGATCCCCGCGGAGCTCGACGACGCGCAGGACGTGCTGGACCACAAGGAAGAGCTCGTCGGCAAGGCCAAGCACGAGGCCGAGTCCGGCGTGTCGAAGGCGCGCGCCGACGCGGACCGCATGCTCGCCGAGGCGCAGGCCGAGGCCGAGGCCATGCTGTCCGACGCGCGCGCCCGTGCGGAGCGGATGATCGCCGAGGCCGAGGACCAGGCGGAGCGGACCGTGGCCGCGGGCCGTCAGGAGTACGACGACCTGGTGGGCCGTTCGCACGCCGAGGCCGAGCGCATGATCCAGGCGGGCCGCGCCAACTACGAGCGCGCCACCGAGGACGGCCGCGCCGAGCAGGCCAGGCTCGTCAACGAGCAGGAGGTCGTCCGGGCGGCGCACGCCGAGGCCGCGCGCATCCTCGACGCCGCCCAGAACGAGTCGATCCGGCTGCGGTCGGAGTGCGACGCGTACGTCGACGGCAAGCTCGCGGACTTCGAGGACCTCCTCGCGCACACGCTCCGTTCGGTCGGCAAGGGCCGTTCGCACCTGCGTGGTCCCGCCGTCGCGGGTGCCGCGGCACCGTTCGACTACGGTTCCTGACGAACCAGGTGGCCTGAACGTGTGATTCGCGCTACGTCGGACAGGTGGGTTCACCTGCCGATTTCACGCGCGGGGGCGTCGTCCCGTACCCTGGAACGGCTGGACGTGGTAGGTCCCCGCCGGCAACCAATCTGATCATGACTGAGCATCGTCACGCGTCCACGCGTCCCACAGCATCCGGTCCCTGGGTCTTCGACACCAGGGATCTCGGCCGTCGCGCCGGGTCCAGCCGACCCTTCGTCCGGTCGGTTCCCGCGGCAGGCATGGGGCTCCTCGGCGTGATCGCGGTGCCAGAAGGCGGAGAGGTGGAGCTCGACCTCCTGACCGAATCGGTCGTCGAGGGCGTGCTCGTGTCGGGGACGGCGTTCGCCAAGGTCGAAGGTGAGTGCGCGAGGTGCCTCGAGCCCATCACCGATGAGGTTGAAGTCCGGATCACGGAGCTCTACGCGTACCCGGACAGCACCACGGACGAGACCACTGAGGAAGACGAGGTCAGCCGGATCGAGAACGATCTGATCGACCTCGAGCCTGTGGTGCGGGACGCCATCGTCCTCGCGCTGCCGCAGGCGCCGCTCTGCGAGCCGGACTGCAAGGGGCTTTGCTCCGAGTGTGGTGGCAGATGGGCGGAGCTCGGGCCCGACCACGGGCATGAGACGATTGACCCTCGTTGGGCCGCGTTGCAAGAGCGGTTCAGCGATGACAACTCGGAGGAGAAGTAGTCGTGGCCGTCCCGAAGCGGAAGATGTCGCGTTCGAACACCCGTGCGCGCCGTTCCCAGTGGAAGACGTCTGCCGTGCACCTGGTGGCTTGCCAGAACAAGGCCTGCCGTCAGCCGAAGCCGCAGCACGTCGCCTGCCCGGCCTGTGGTCAGTACGCTGGCCGCCAGGTCGCTCAGCCGGCCTGATCTCCTCGCCGTCGTAGTGGGGGGAAAGCCGCCGCGCGCACCGCAAGCGGACCGCGCGGATCTGCTCGAAGCGCTCGGCGTCCACCTGGACGCCGAGCTGCTCGTGCTCGCACTCACCCACCGGTCGTACGCGTACGAGAACGGCGGGCTTCCGCCGAACGAGCGTCTCGAGTTCCTGGGAGACGCGGTTCTCGGGTTGGTCGTCACCGACCACCTCTACCGCACCCATCCCGATCTTCCCGAGGGTCAACTCGCGAAGCTCCGCGCCAGCGTGGTGAATATGCACGCACTGGCGGGCGTAGCGCGTGACCTGGGCAAGGGCGGGCTCGGTGCACACCTGCTGCTCGGTCGTGGCGAAGAGCTGACCGGCGGCAGGGACAAGGCGAGCATCCTCGCCGACGGCCTCGAGGCCGTCATCGGTGCGGTGTACCTGCAGTTCGGTATCGATACCGCACGAACGTTCGTTCACCGGCTGTTCGATCCGCTCTTGGCCAAAGCTCCGCTTTTGGGTGCTGGACTGGACTGGAAGACAAGCCTGCAGGAGCTCACCGCTCAAGCCAGCCTCGGCGTCCCGGAGTACCGCGTGGACGACCAGGGGCCGGATCACCGAAAAGAGTTCACCGCAACGGTGCTCGTCGGTGGCCAGCCTTACGGCAAGGGTGATGGGCGCACCAAGAAGGAAGCCGAGCAGAAAGCCGCCGAAGCGGCTTATCATGTTCTGTCGGAACGGGTCAAGGCCGAGCAGGAGTCGGTCGCGACCAAGAACGGACAGAACGGCGCCTCGGTGACGCCAGGGACCCTCCCATCCGAGGAAGACTGAGACACGCAAATGTATGCGACCAGGAACCGCACCAACCGCCGCACCCGCACCGTCCGCGGACCGGTGAACACCTCCCGCAGCGGAGGCATCCAGGGACTTGTGCTGGTCAGGGACACGAGCCGCGCGGGGGTGTGGGTGCTCAAGCCCACCAAGCCGCAGGCCGCCGTGATCGAGGCGCAGCCCGTCGACGAGGGCAAGTCCGAAGCCTGACGTGCCCGAACTCCCAGAGGTCGAGGTAGTACGCCTCGGCCTTGAAGCCCACGTCGCCGGCCGGGTCATCTCCTCGGTAGAGGTGCTGCACCCACGCGCCATCCGCCGGCACGATCTGGGTTCACAGGACTTCTGCGCGCGCCTGGCGGGCCAACCCATGGCCGCCGCCAGGCGCCGCGGCAAGTACCTCTGGGTAGAACTGGCCGACAAGGCCGCCATGCTCGCGCACCTGGGCATGAGCGGCCAAATGCTGGTCCAACCCTCGTCGGCTCCCGACGAGAAGCACCTGCGCGTCCGCTTCCGGTTCGACGACGGCGGACCGGAACTCCGCTTCGTGGACCAGCGCACCTTCGGCGGCCTCGCGCTGGCCGAACTCGTCGAGGTTGACGGCACCCTCGTCCCGGACTCGGTGGCGCACATCGCCCGAGACCCGATGGACCCTCTCTTCTCCCGTGATGCTGCCGTGCGCGCGTTGCGCCTGCGTCACACGGAGATCAAGCGTGCCCTGCTCGACCAGACGCTCGTCTCCGGTATCGGCAACATCTACGCCGACGAGGCCCTCTGGCGCGCCAAGCTCCACGGCACCCGCATGACCGACAAACTCGCCAAGGCCAAGGCCGCCGAGTTGCTGGACCACGCCACCGACGTGATGCGTGAGGCCCTCGGTCAGGGCGGTACGTCGTTCGACGCGCTCTACGTGAACATCAACGGCCAGTCGGGGTACTTCGACCGCTCGCTGAACGCCTACGGCCAGGAGAACCGGCCGTGCAAGCGGTGCGGGGCGGCGATCGTCCGCGAGCCGTTCATGAACCGCTCGTCGTACTCCTGCCCGCGCTGCCAGCCGCGCCCGAGGCTCTGACCTCCTGCGGGGCTGTCGACCCCGCGTCTCAATCACCCCGCTGAGCAACGCGCCAGCACCTGCGTACGTCCTCCCAAAGTGCCCTTGACGTGCCCAAATCCCTCTTCTGTCCACTCCGGGGCTAACGCATTAGACAGTACTGCGCGATGCGTAGTAGTGTTCACAGCGCAACAGCGCGCGGAGGGGGCCATGGACACCAGTCAACTGCTCAAAGGGGTGCTGGACCTGGCCGTCCTGGCGGTTCTCCGCAAGGACGACGGGTACGGGTACGACGTGGTGCGCAGACTGCGCGCCGGGGGATTGAACGAAGTGGGCGACGCGTCGGTCTACGGCACGCTGCGCAGGCTCTACAACGCGGGGATGCTGACCTCGTACGTGGTGCCGAGTGAAGAGGGGCCGCACCGCAAGTACTACAGCATCAACGAGACCGGGCGGGCGCGCCTGGCTGAGTCGAGGGAGACGTGGAGGTCGTTCGCGAGCACGCTGGACGGCCTGCTCGAGGAGGTCGCAGCATGAACACGCAAGCGCTTGGTGTCGAGCACTACCTGGCGGGGATGCGTGCCACTCTCGACGACCTGCCGCCCAACGAGGTCGCCGAGATCATGGAGGACGTCGAGGCGCACGTCGCTGAGCTGTCCACCGAGCTCGGGGAGGGCGAGACCCTCGAGCAGCGGCTCGGGTCGCCCGAGCAGTACGCGCAGGAGCTGCGGCAGGCGGCCGGCTACCCGGCGCGGACCGAGCGCTTGCCGGTCACGACGAAGCAGCAGTGGCTGACGAGGCCTCGGGCGGCGGCGTGGGGGCTGGTCGCCGCCACCGGGGTGACGTTGCTCGCGGGCACGGTGGCGTTGAAGGAGCCGGCGGTGCTCCTGCTGCCCGCGGCGATCCTCGTGCTCAGCCTCGCGCTGGTGCACGACCGGGGGCCGCTGCAGCAGGAGATCATGAACCTGCCGGAGACCCACCGGCTCGAGAAGTGGCTGACGCCGGAGCAGGGCACGCCGGCGGAGCGCGCGCTCACGTACCTCAAGTCGTTGCAGCCCGCGTGGTGGCTGCTGCGGGCCGGTCTGCTCGGCCTCGGGGCCGTGCTGCTCGCCAGCCGCGACCTGCTCGGCTTCCTCGCGGTGGCCGGGATCGCGGTGCTCTCGGTGTTCGCCGGGCCGCGTGCCAAGGTCGACCGGCGGTGGCTGTGGTTCAGCCTGCCCGCTTCCGCGCTGGCGGTGGGGTTGCTGTTCCAGGTCATCGACGTCACGGCGAACCAGCTCGCGTACAGCACGTCGCGGTCGTCGTACATGCCGCCTGCGCCGCAGTCGTACGAGAACATCTACGCGTACGACGAGAACGGCAAGCTGCTGACGAACGTGCTGCTGTACGACCAGGACGGTCAGCCGATCAACGCGTCGCGCAACTACGCCAGCAGCTGCAACGAACCCGGCAGCGGTCCTGAGCCGGTGATTCCCGCTAACCGCTATCCGCGGCCGCAGATCGACTACGAAAACGGTCGGTGTTACACAGTGGCACCGAGCGTTCCCTCTCCGTCATCAACGCCTTCGGGGGAGAGCGCGGCACCGTCGAGTTCTGGAAGCGCAACTCCGAGCTCGGTGCCACCCACTTCTGTGTCACCGAGCAAGTAAATCCTGGAGCGGGACCCGTCGGGGGGTCCCGCTCCTACTTGTTGTCCTGCGGTTCGGCCAGGTGGCGCAAAACCGGCATGGCCGAGCGCAGGTGTTCTCTGTCTTCCGGCGAAAGCTCGGACATTCTTTCACTCAATAGTTCGGCTTCGCCGTGAGCAAGCGACGCGATGGTCTCGCGGCCCACTTCGGTGAGCACGACTATGGTCGCCCTGCCGTCTGCGGCGTCTGGTTCGCGACGGACGAGTCCGGTGGACTCCAGGCTGGTCACGACGGTTGTGGCGGTCGGCTGTGAGCACAGCGCGCGCACCGCGATCTCGCCGATCCGCATCGGGCCGTGGGCGCTCAGTTCTGACAGCACCAATAACTGGGTGGGTTGCAAACGACGGGCCGGAGCGGCCTGTCGAAGACTTCGCACCAGCCGGTGCACGGCCACCACGAGTTGAAGAGCCTCGTGGTTGGTGACGGTGGTGGGCATCGTTTCTCCGCGCGCATGTGATTGTCCGAATTCGGACACGAACCCTGGCACTTTCCCTCATTCACGCTCTGCGCGCTATCCGCCACTTGCCGATAACCCATTCGGCCGTTGTGGTGACGCGGGGCGTCACGGGGCGCGTCCAGCACACTTAAATGTGCAGGTAAACAGCGTAAAAAGCGCGGCGAAGCTCACTCGAACGGTCGCCGGGCTGAAGCATGATTCAACAGGACAGATCTTCTGACAGAACTGTGGGAAGGCGCACTCGTTTCGCCGGGTGGCGCAAGCCGTACCCCCGAACGGTCCAGGCGGGGCCGGTGCAGACTGGTCCGGTGAGTTCGAAACCCAGACGTGGCGCGCTCCGCATCCACCTCGGTGCCGCTCCCGGTGTCGGGAAAACGTTCGCCATGCTCAGCGAGGCGCACCGGAGGCGGGAACGCGGCACGGACGTCGTCGTCGGATTCGTGGAGAGCCACGGCCGGGCGAAGACCGCTGAGCTGGTCGAAGGCCTGGAAGTCGTGCCGCGCAGGCATTTCACGCACCGCGGGGTCGAACTGTCCGAGATGGACGTCGACGCCGTGCTGGCCCGCGCTCCGCAGGTCGCCGTCGTGGACGAACTCGCGCACACGAACGCGCCGGGATCGCGCAATGCGAAGAGGTGGCAGGACGTCGAGGAACTCCTCGAAGCGGGTGTCGACGTGCTCTCGACGGTGAACATTCAACATCTTGAATCGCTCAACGACGTCGTTCAGCGCATAACGGGCGTGCCGCAGAAGGAAACGGTGCCGGACGAGGTCGTGCGCAAAGCCGACCAGACGCAGCTCGTCGACCTCACGCCCGAAGCGTTGCGCCGCAGGCTCGCGCACGGCGACGTCTACGCGGCGAACAAGATCGACGCCGCGCTCGGCAACTACTTCCGCGTCGGAAACCTCACCGCGTTGCGCGAACTCGCGTTGCTGTGGGTCGCTGATCAAGTCGACGTGGCGTTGATGCGCTATCGGACCGAACAGCAGATCACGGACACGTGGGAGACGCGCGAACGTGTCGTCGTCGCCATCACCGGTGGTGCGGAAAGCGAGACTCTCATCCGGCGCGCGCGTCGCATCGCCACGCGCGCGGGTGGCGACCTTCTGGTCGTGCACGTGCTTCGCGGAGATGGACTCGCGGGAGCGGATCCGCACTCATTGCAGAAGTACCGCACGCTTGCTGAAGACGTCGGTGCGACGTTCCACACCGTTGTCGGTGATGACGTGCCAACGGCGTTGCTGGAGTTCTCTCGAGGCGTGAATGCCACACAGCTCGTGGTCGGCACCTCGCGCCGTTCACGGTTCGCGCGCGTGTTCTCGGCGGGCATCGGCTCTACGGTCGTGCAGGAGTCCGGAGCGATCGACGTCCACATGGTCACGCACCCGACGACGACCAACGGCTGGCGCGCCCGGTTCGCGGGCAGCCCGTTGAAGGCGGGCAGGCTCGCGTGGGGCTGGTTCCTCGCGATCGCCGGGCCCGCGCTCGTCACCGCGGCCGGGTCGTCGTTGCGGGAAGGCCTGAACTTCTCCACGAACGTCATCGCGTACCTGCTGGTCACCCTGGTCGTGGCGATGGTCGGCGGCCTCGGGCCCGCGATCACCGCCGCGCTGATCAACGCTTTGTTGCTGAACTTCTTCTTCACCGAGCCCCTCTACACGTTCACCATCAACGCGCAGCAGAACGTGCTCACCTTCTTCGCGATGATCATCGTGGGCGTGTCCACCGCGTTGGTGGTCGACTACGCCGCTCGCCGTGCGGCCCAAGCGGCGCGCGCTCGCACCGAGGCCACGCTCCTCGCGTCGTACGCGCGCACCGTGCTGACGAACCCCCAGCCGCTCGCACGGCTGTTGGAGAAGGTGCGAGAGAACTTCGGCCTCGCCTCCGTCGCGCTGCTCGAACGCGTCGACGGCGCCTGGGAACGCGTCGCGTGCGTCGGCATAGGCCCGTGCGACGAGCCCGACGACGCGGACGTCGACATAGCCGTGACGCCGGAGGTGCACCTGGCGCTGCGCGGCCGTTCGCTGCCCGCGTCCGACCGCCGCGTCCTGGAGGCGGCCGCGGGGCAGGCGTTGCTCGCGCTGAGGCAGCAACGCATGGCCGAGCAGGCCCTCGAGGCGCAGCGCCAGGCCTCCCGCACCGAACTGCGCACCGCTCTGCTGAGCGCCGTCGGCCACGACCTCCGCACGCCGCTGACGTCGATCAAGGCGTCCGTGGGCTCGTTGCGCGACCCGGAGCTGACGCTGTCGGGTGAGGACACCGCCGACCTGCTGGAGGCCGTCGAGGAGTCGGCTGACCGGCTGACCGGGCTGGTCGACAACCTGCTCGACTCGTCCCGGCTCGCCACGGGCGCCGTCGAGCCGCAGTTCCGCGCGGTCGACTACTACGAGGCCGTCGCGCGGGCGTTGGCCGGGCAGACCGGCGACGTCGAGGTCGACGTCCCGGAGGAGCTGCCGCCCGTGCGCGCCGACCTGGGCCTGCTCGAACGCGTGATCGCGAACGTCGTCGGCAACGCCGTGCGCTACGCCGGCGCCGTCGCGGTGCGCGCGTCCGCCCACGGCTCCGAGGTGGAACTGCGCGTCGTGGACCACGGCCGGGGCCTGCCCGCCGGCACCGCCGAGGAGGTCTTCGCGCCGTTCCAGCGACTGGGCGACCGCACGCCGGGTGGCGTTGGTCTCGGTCTGAGCGTGGCGAAGGGTTTCACGGAGGCGATGGGAGGCACGATCACCATGGAGGACACACCCGGTGGCGGCCTCACCGTGGTGATCTCACTCCCCGCCGAGGAGAGGGCAGCGTGACGAAGGTACTGGTGGTCGACGACGAGCCGCAGATCGTGCGCGCCCTGCGGATCAACCTCTCGGCGCGGGGCTACGAGGTGCTCACGGCCCCCGACGGCGCGACGGCTCTGCGGCTGGCGGCCGACGGCAAGCCCGACGTCGTGGTCCTCGACCTGGGCCTGCCGGACATGGACGGCACCGACGTCATCGCGGGCCTGCGCGGCTGGACCAGCCTGCCGATCATCGTCCTGTCCGCCCGCACCGACTCGGCCGACAAGGTGGACGCCCTCGACGCCGGCGCCGACGACTACGTGACGAAACCCTTCGGCATGGACGAGCTCCTGGCCCGCCTGCGCGCCGCCGTCCGCCGCTCGGCCGCCACCGGGCCGGAGGACGAGCCGGTCGTGAAGACCGCCTCGTTCACCGTCGACCTGGCGGCGAAGCGAGTGCTGAAGGACGGCGCCGAGGTGCACCTCACGCCGACCGAATGGGGCCTGCTGGAGGTGCTGGCGCGCAACGCGGGCAAGCTCGTCGCGCAGAAGCAGCTGCTGCGCGACGTGTGGGGGCCCGCGTACGAGAAGGAGACGCACTACCTGCGGGTGTACCTGGCGCAGCTGCGGCGGAAGCTGGAGCCGGAGCCCGCGCGGCCGCGGCACCTGCTGACGGAGCCCGGCATGGGGTACCGGTTCGAGCCGTGAGGCAGGGCCTTCGGGGCCGGTCGATCGTGGCGCCCGTGAAGCTCGGCCGGAGCTAGGGCTTCGGGTCCGGCGGCGGCGTGCTCGACGACGTGGACGGCGTCGGCTCGGGCGTCGACGACGAGGAAGAGGACGACGCGGTCGACGACGGCGGCTCCGTGTGGGGCGGCGGCGTGCTCTGCGTCTCGGTCTTCGTCGGCTTGGCCGGGTCGGTGGTGAGCTGCGGCCCCTCCGGGGTGCCCGGCTTCGGCTGGTCCTGCTGGGGCGCGGCCTGCTTGCGGTCCGGGGCGGACGCGGGCTTGGGCGATCCGGCGCTGGAGGACACGGTGACGACGACGGTACTGGTGCTGCCGTCGGGTGCGACGCTCGTGATGGTCTGCACGATGTCGGCCGCCGTGCGCTCCGGTGCCGCCTCACGGCCTGAGGCGGCGAGCATGGACGCCACGGTGGCGAACAGCGTCGCGACGACGACACCGCCCGCAGCCAGCATCACTGCCGTGCCCACGCGCTTCTTCTGCGGGGCCGGCTCGGTCGGTGACTGCGGATGATCTTCCTCGAACACACCCATCTCCTCGTGGGATACCCGGTCGGATGGTCTTGCGTTCGAGTTATCGGCGGAAACGAACCAACGCCTCAGTCCCGCCACACCTTCGTGTAGCAGTGCGTCACATGGCGGTGACTGGCGTAACCCTACGAGGGCGTAGTCGTTGTGGTCGGGTTCGTGGTCGTGGTCGGGTCCACCGGCTTGGTAGTGGTGGTGGTCGGGTCCACGGGCTTGGTGGTCGTGGTCGTCGTCGACGTGTTCGCGGGCGGCGGTTCCTCGGTCGTGACCGTGGTCGTGGTGCCGTCGGGGCGCGTGATGGTCGTGACGCGCGTCTTCTTCGTCGTCGTGGTGGTCTCGGACGTCGTCGTGGTCTCCGAGACCGACGACGTCTGCTCGACGGACGAGGTCGGGGAGGACGTCGGCACGATGCTCAGGGCGTCGCGCACGGCCTCCTTGCGCGGGGGCTGGGTCGCCGGCGCCTCGTTCGCGGAGTCCGAACCCGCGGCGAGGGAGGCGACGGCGGCGAAGACGGTCGCCAGCACGACGCCTGAAGCGGCCAGCACGACCTGCGGTGCACCCCGGCGCAAGCGCAAGCGCGGGCGCGAGTCCGGTTCCGGGCTCTCGTACACGAAGTTTCCCCTGCTCGAAGCGGTCAGCGGCCGAAGTTCTGGGTCCAGTAGTTGCCGCGGGTGTCCAGCCCCACGCCCATCGTGGTGAAGCTGCAGTTCTCGATGTTCTCGCGGTGGCCGGTGCTCTCCATCCAGCCCTTCACGACGGCCTGGGCGTTGGCGTAGCCCTTCGCGATGTTCTCGCCGCCCGGCCTCGGGTAGCCGGCTTCCTTCATGCGGACGTCGAACGTGCGGCCGTCCTGCGAGGTGTGCGAGAAGTAGTTCTTGTTCGCCATGTCCGTGCTGTGGGCCTGCGCGGCGGTCGTGATGCGGTCGTCGATCACGAGGGCCTTGCAGCCGGCCGCGGCGCGGGCGTCGTTCACGAGCGCGAGCACGGCCTGTTCCGGCGTTTGGCCGGTCGGTGCCTTCGTCTGCGTGGGCGGCTTCGGCGCTTCGGGAGGCGCCGTCGTCGTGGTGGTGGGCGCGGCGGACGAAGAAGAAGAGGAGGGCGTCGTCTCGGTCGTCGTGGTGGTGGGAGCGGAGGAGGACGACGAGGAGGCGGGGGGAGTGCCGGCACCGGTGGCTTCGAGGGTGGGGCGTCCGTTGGGTGCGGCTGCGTTGCCCGTGCCGAGCTGGTTCGCCGCGTCGGCGCTCTCCTGCTGCGCGGCGTTGGTGAAGCCGATGCCGAGAGGAGAGGTTCCGGTGAAGGCGAGACCGCCGATTCCGGTCGCACCGATCAGCAGGCCGAGTAAGAGGCTGCGGGCACTCACGGGTCGGGACCGTACCACTAATGGGTGACAAGCCCTGAGTGCGTCGTTGGTCACCTGGTGTGATTGCGGCACGATCCGGACGTGGACGTACGACTGAACGCGTGGGTGCGCGGCCGGGTGCAGGGTGTCGGTTTCCGCTGGTGGACGCGGGCACGGGCGCTGGAACTGGGACTGGTCGGGAGTGCCTCGAACCGGCCGGACGGACGGGTCGAGGTGGTGGCCGAGGGGTCACGCGAGAACTGTGAACAACTGCTGAACGCTCTCCGATCGGGTGACACCCCCGGTCAGGTCGAATCGGTCGGTGAGCAGTGGTCGGCCGCCAGGGGCGACCTGACCGGTTTCATCGAGCGCTGAACCGTTCTCGCGAAGACGGCGTAGAGGGGATCGTGGACTCCTCGGAAGACGTCCTCATCCAGCTGTACGACCGCTGGAGAGGCCCGCTGCTGCACTACGTGCTGCGGCTGGTCGACGGTGACTACCAGCAGGCGGAGGACGTCGTGCAGGAGACCTTGCTCCGCGCGTGGCGGCACCACGAGGAGCTGACACCGGACGACGCGGCGCCGTGGCTCTACACGGTCGCGAAGAACCTGGTGATCTCCGGGTACCGCCGCCGCAACGCACGCGCGACCGAGGTGCCGCTCGAACCGGTGGACCTGCCCCCGGTCAGCGACCAGGTCGAACACGTGCTGCAGACGTGGCAGATCGCGTCGGCGCTCAGAGCGCTCACGCCAGAGCACCGGACGGTCGTCATCGAGCTGTACTACCGCCGCCGCACCGTCGCGGAGGCCGCCAGGACGCTCGGCATCCCGCCGGGCACGGTCAAGTCGCGCTGCTTCTACGCACTGAGGGCGCTGCGCGACGCACTGGAGGAGAGAGGGGTGACCGGGGCGTGAGCTGCCAGCACACCGTCGACGTCGGCGCCTACCTCTTCGGCTCGCTCGACCTCAAGGAGCGAGCCGCGTTCGAACGCCACCTCGGCACCTGCGAGGCGTGCCAGGCCGAGATGCTGAGGCTGGCCCCGCTGCCGGGCCTGCTCGGCCGCCTGGCGCTGGAGGACGTCGAGCACCTCGACGACGTCCCCGCGAGCCCGCCGAAGCCGAACCGGCAGCGCCGCGTGGCCCTGGTCTGCGCCGCCGTCCTGGTGGCGTTCGCGCTGGCCGGCGGGATCCTGTTCCTGCAGCCCCCGCCCGCGCCGACGTGGGCGGCGAAGGACCCCGGCACCGGCGTGGACGGGGAGGTGTCGATGGTCTCCAAGTCCTGGGGCACCGAGATGTGGTTCAAGCTGGGCGACGTCAAACCGGGCGCGCGTTGCAAGGTCATCGTGTTCGACCGGCGGGGCCAGCGGGAGGTCGGCGGCTGGTGGGGCTCCGACCACGCCCCTGACGAGCGGATTCCCGGTTCGACGTCGTTCCGGGTCGAGGAGATCGATCGCCTGGAGGTGTCGGACGAGAGCGGGTTGCTGGTCACTCTCCGCCCGTAGAAACGCAGGTCGGCGGCGGGGTCCCGCATCGGCCGCAAGCGTTTGGGTACTCTGCCCCGCGTGCATCTCAAGAGCCTGACGCTGAAGGGCTTCAAGTCCTTCGCCTCGGCTACCACGCTGCGCTTCGAGCCCGGCATCACCTGTGTGGTCGGCCCCAACGGGTCCGGCAAGTCCAACGTGCTCGACGCGCTGCGCTGGGTGATGGGCACGCAGGGTGCCAAGGACCTGCGCGGCGGCAAGATGGAGGACGTCATCTTCGCCGGCACGTCCGGCCGCGCGCCCCTGGGCCGTGCCGAGGTGACGCTGACGATCGACAACGCCGACGGCATGCTGCCGATCGAGTACACCGAGGTGTCGATCACCCGCCGCATGTTCCGCGAGGGCGCCACCGAGTACGAGATCAACGGCAACTCGTGCCGCCTGATGGACATCCAGGAGTTGCTCTCGGACTCCGGCATCGGCCGCGAGATGCACGTGATCGTCGGTCAGGGCCAGCTCGCCGCGATCCTCGAGTCCAAACCGGAGGAACGCCGCGCCTTCATCGAAGAGGCCGCCGGCGTCCTGAAGCACCGCAAGCGCAAGGAAAAGGCGCTGCGCAAGCTCGAGGCGATGCAGGCGAACCTGACGCGCCTCACCGACCTCACCGCCGAACTGCGCCGCCAGCTCAAGCCGCTGGGCAAGCAGGCCGAGATCGCCCGCCGGGCGCAGGTCGTCCAGTCCGAGCTGCGGGACAGCAAACTCCGCCTGCTCGCCGACGACCTGGTGACGCAGCGCGAGGCCATCGCGCAGGAGGAGCACGACGAGGCGAAGGCCCGCGTGCGCCGCGCCGAGGTCGAGAAGTCGTTGCAGGCCGCGCAGTACCAGCAGAACGAGCTGGAGGAGCGGGTCGCGGCCGACTCGCCGAAGCTGCAGGCCGCGCAGGACACCTGGTACCGGCTGTCCGCTTTGGAGGAACGCCTCCGCGGCACCGTCCGCCTCGCCGCCGAGCGCGCCCGCCACCTGTCCGACGTCGTGGACGCGCCGAGCCGCGGCCGGGACCCCGACGACCTCGACCGCGAGGCCGAGGAGACCGCCGAGATGGAGCTGGAACTCCAGGAAGGCGTCACCGAGGCCCGCATCGCGCTCGCGGAGGCCGTGGAGACGCGGTCCGAACTGGAGCGCATGGTCTCGCAGGCGGAGAAGGCGCACATCGCCGCCGTCCGCGCGATCGCCGACCGCCGGGAGGGCCTCGCGCGCCTCTCCGGTCAGGTGGAGGCGTTGCGCAGCAAGACGAACGCGACCGCCGAGGAGATCGAACGCCTCTCCGTCACGGTCGCGGAGGCCTCCGAACGCGTCGAGTTCGCCTCGATCGAACTGGCCGAGGCGCAGGCGGTCACCGGCTACGAGGACGAGGGCGACAACGACCTCGACGAACGCCACCGCCAGGCCGTGCAGTCCAACGACGCGGCACGGCAGCGCGTCGAGGAGCTCGTGAAGGCCGAACGCACCGCGGAGCGGGACATCGCGTCGTGGCGCGCACGCGTCGACGCGCTCTCGCTGGGCCTCACGCGCAAGGACGGTGCGGGCGCGCTGCTCGCGTCGGACGTGCCGGGGCTGCTGGGGTCCGTCGCCGCGCTGCTGACCGTGGAGCCGGGCTTCGAGGTGGCGCTGGCCGCCGCCCTCGGCCCGATCGCCGACGCCGTCGCGGTGTCGTCCGGTGAAGGTGCGCTCGCCGCCCTGAAGTTGTTGAAGGAGAAGGACGCCGGACGCGCCGGCGTGCTGATCGGCTCACACGATTCCACTGTGGACACCTCCGGGTGGGGCCACCTGCCGCACGGCGCGCGCTGGGCCATCGACGTCGTGCACGCGCCCGAGGCGTTGCGCCCGGCGCTGGCCCGAGCCCTCGACCGCCTCGCGGTCGTCGACGACCTGGACTCCGCGGCGCGGTTCAGCGGCCGCGCGGTCACCAGGGACGGCGACCTCTTCGGCACGGACTGGGCCGTCGGTGGTTCGGGTGCCCAGGGCCAGAGCGTGATCGAGGTGCAGGCCGCCGTCGACGAGGCGCAGGAGCAGCTCGCGACCGCGGAACGGGCGCTGGAGCACGCTTCCGCCGCGTTGGAGGGCGCTCGCGCCGAGCAGCAGGCCCGCCGCAAGGTGCTCGACGCGGTCAAGGAGGCCATGCAGGAGGCCAAGGTCCGCCAGGCCCGCTCCGGCGAGCGGCTGAACCGGATGGCCGCGGCCGTGCGGTCGGCGGAGGCCGAGGTCAGCCGCATCAGCGAGCAGCGCGCCAAGGTCGAGCGGTCGCGCGAGGAAGCCCTGATGAAGCTGGGCGAGCTCGAAGAGCGGCTGCTGATGGCCGAGGAGGAGCAGACCCTCGACGACGAGCCGGACACCGAGCAGCGCGACGCGTTGTCCGCGGAGCTCGCTCAGGCGCGCCAGAGCGAGATGGACGCGCGTCTGGTGCAGCGCACGGCCGAGGAGCGCGCTCGGGCCGTACAGGGCAAGGCAGAGGGCCTGCGTCGTGCCGCACGCGCTGAGCGTGAGGCCCGCGAACGCCACGCACGCGCCACGGCCCACCGTGCGCGCGGTGCGGTCGTCGCCAAGGCCGTCGTCCGAGGCGGTGAGCAGGCGCTCGAACGCATCGAGATCTCGCTGGCCCGCGCCGCCCGTGAGCGCGACCAGGCCCAGGAACGCCGCCAGCAGCACGAGCTCCTGCTGACCCAGGTGCGCAACGTCGTGCGGGAGATGTCCGGCGAGCTGGAGAAGCTCGTCGACGCCGTGCACCGCGACGAGGTCCTGCGCGCCGAGCAGCGCATGCGCATCGAACAGCTGGAGACCAAGATCGCCGAGGACTTCGGCATCGGTCTCGACGACCTCGTGAACGAGTATGGCCCGGACGTCATGGTGCCCGCCTCGGCCGCCGAGATGGCCGAGTACACCGCGGCCAAGGAACGCGGCGAGCAGGTCTCCGAGCCGCAGCCGATGCCGTACGACCGCGACACCCAGGCCCGCCGCGCCAAGCGCGCCGAGCGCGACCTCTCGTTGCTGGGCAAGGTGAACCCGCTCGCGCTGGAGGAGTTCGCCGCCCTGGAGGAGCGCTACAAGTTCCTCTCCACGCAGCTCGAGGACATCAAGGACACCCGCCGCGACCTGCTCACCGTCGTGAAGGAGGTCGACGACAAGATCCTCGAGGTCTTCACGCTGGCCTACGAGGACGTGGCGCGCGAGTTCGAGATCGTCTTCAAGGTCCTGTTCCCCGGCGGCGAGGGCCGCCTGGTGCTGACCGAGCCCGACGACATGCTGACCACCGGCATCGAGCTGGAGGCCCGCCCGCCCGGCAAGAAGGTCAAGCGCCTGTCGCTGCTGTCCGGTGGCGAGAAGTCGCTGGCCGCGGTCGCGATGCTGGTCGCGATCTTCCGCGCCCGCCCCTCACCGTTCTACGTGATGGACGAGGTCGAGGCCGCGCTGGACGACACGAACCTGCACCGGCTGATCGGCCTGTTCCAGCAGCTGCGGGACCGTTCGCAGCTGCTGATCATCACCCACCAGAAGCCGACCATGGAGATCGCGGACGCCCTCTACGGCGTCTCGATGCGCGGGGACGGCATCTCGCAGGTGATTTCGCAGCGGCTGCGCTCGTCCGCGGACGCTCCGGCGCGTGCGGCGGAGCCTGCCGCGGCGCCCGCCGAGGAGGCTCCTGCGGAACCTTCACCGGAATCGGCGGAAGCAGAGGCCTGAGAGGGGGCGACCGGCACCGGCCGCTGTCTCTTCGTTCGAGCCGCGTCAGCCCGGTGCCCCTCCTCGGTGAGGAGGGTCCCCCTTCACACCGTGCGGACGCGTCCCGTGCGCTCGAAGGATGAGTTCCCCCAGTGCGGACTCACCGCTTCGTGCGCACGGCCACTATGGCCCGGACGGCTTGCAGAAACCTTGTATCGCCTGCTCAGCGCCCGCGGGCGTCCAGCGCGGCGGCCTCTTCCGGCGTCGGCGCGGTGCCACCCAGGTGTTTCGGAACCCACCAGGCGCCCGGCTCGTTCGGGTAGTTCGCCTGCGCGGTGTCCAGCAGTTCACGCATCCGCTTGTGCAGAACCTCGTCGCCGGAGTCGCCGGGGGAGGCCTCGAACGGCTCGCCGATGAGGATGGTGACCGGCACGTGCCGCTGGGTCAGGTTCTTGGGACGGCCCTTGGTCCACAGGCGCTGGGTGCCCCACAGCGCGACGGGGATGATCGGGACGCCGGCCTCGTGCGCCAGGCGGTTCGCGCCGGACTTGATGTCCTTGACCGTGAACGAACGGCTGATGGTGGCCTCGGGGAAGATCCCGACGACCTCGCCGGTGCGGAGCGCGGACAGGGCCTGCTGGTAGGAGGCCTGGCCCGCGCTCCGGTCGACGGGGATGTGGTGCATGCCGCGCATGAGCGGGCCTGCGATCTTGTTGGCGAAGATCTCGTGCTTCGCCATGAACCGCGTGAGGCGCCCCGAGAGCTGCGCGCCGTAGCCCGCGAAGATGAAGTCGAGGTAGCTGACGTGGTTCGACGCCAGCACCGCTGCACCCGTGCGCGGGACGTGGTGCGCCCCCTCCACGGTGATCCGCAGGTCGAGCACCTTGAACATGGTCTTCGCTGCGGCGATCACCGGGGGATATACGCGATCCGACATGCTTCCGAACGGTAGCCGGAAATGCTACTGACCGGTAGCTGACCCTTCGTGTTCTCGCATGACCTTGGGCACGCCCGCCAGGTCCTCCTCGTTGCAGAGCAACTTGAGGTCGTAGTACGGGTTGCCGTGCCTGTCGTCGTAGTCGAGATGAACTGCGATCACGTCCACGGGTTCGCCCAGCCAGTCCTGGGTCTGCCGCAACCAGGCAGCAGCGCGTTCCAGTGCTGACGGAAGATCATCGTCTCGGAATTCGACCGGCCGGTAGGGAACTCCCTGGACGCCGTCCCGGTTGTTCGCCGGCAAGGGCAGGTCGACGGCCACCCCGGATTCGTTGAGATCGAGTTGGATCGTTTCCTCACTCACCGTAGAAGAGTCCCCCACCCTCACCTGCCCTGCAAGCCCGAATCTGGTGGTTTTGCCTGCGACGCCGGTGAACGTGGGGCGGCATACCAGCGTCGTGCAGGACGCCGGTGTGAGTGATGTCTCCCAGGTCAGGGCGAGCGCTTCAGGAACGCGATGTCGCGCTTGACCTTCGTGATCCGGTCGTGGGTCGGCAGGAACAGCCGCGACAGCGCGGTGTGGAGCTGCTCCAGTTCGGCCGCGGCGCCCTCCGAGTCACCCGACTGGTAGCGCAGGTTGGCGAGCAGCTGCCTGGTCTCCAGGACGTCGGCGTGCTCGGGGCCCAGGACGCGGGCCTGGTCGCGCAGGAGGCGCTCGCAGACGTCGATGGCCTTCGTGACCTGCCTCGCCGTGCCCAGCACCCGTGCGAGGTTCAGCCGGACGGCGAGGGTCTGCGGGTCGTCCGCGCCCATCGTCCGCGTGTAGTCCCTGGCGAGGGTCCTGAACTCGGCGGCGGCGCCCCGGAAGTCGCCCGCGTGGGCCTTGGCCTCGGCCTCGGCGCTGCGGACGGCCAGTTCTTCGGACGACATCCACGTCATTTTACCGGGCGCCGCGTCCGTTACCCGGGACCGCCGAAAACTCCCTCGCTTCGAACGGCCGTGCGAGTGACCATTCCACCCATGTACGACATCCGTTTCGCCGAACCTGGCGACCTCGGCGCCACGATGGCGCTGCTGGTCCGGCTCCAGGCCGACAACGCGCACCACATCGGGTACCTCGGTGAGACAGTCGAAGAGCTCCGCGCGGAGCTCGGCGAGTTCGAGCCCAGCTGGGCCGACTGCACGGTGGTGGCCGTCGACGCCGACGACAACATCACCGGCATGCTCAGCGTGGAGGTCGACGCCGAGCTCGGCCGTGCGTGGCTGCACGGGCCGTTCGTCGACGTACCGGTCAACCACCCCGCGGGCAGCCGCATCTGGGACCAGACCGCCGACGCCCTGTTCCGGCACGCCACCGAGCTCTTCACCGGCATCACCGACCTCGAGCTCTACGGGCACACCGCCCACCGGCGACTCGCGGCGTTCGCCGAACGGCACGCCTTCAGCGCCGGCAAGGCGAGCGCCATCCACGTCCTCGACAACGGGGACCTGCGCACGTTGCTGTTGCGGGACGCCAAGTGTCCCAGCGACCGCGAGATGCGCGTCCTCCCGACCGACCACTTCGTGCACGAGGCCGTCGCCGTCCTGCACGAGCGATGTTTTCCGCACACCTACCTGTCCGGCAAGCAACTCGTCGAATCCGATCCGGCCAAACGCACGGTCGTCGTCGCCATGGACGGCCAACGCGTCCTCGGGTACGCCGCGGGCAAGGCGCAACCCGAGGAGTACTACGTCGACTTCGTGGCCGTCGAACCCGGCGTCCGGGGTCAGGGCGTCGGCGCCGCTCTCGTCACCGAACTGCTGTGGAAGCTCGCGGCGGACCACGGTGCACGACCGCAGGCCGCCGCGTCGATCTACGCGGGCAACGAGAGCTCGCAGAACATGTTCGCCCGACTAGGATTCCGCCTTCACATCGAGCTCGTCTCGTACCGGCACACCGCGTGAACGCCTCAATGACAGCAACCCACCCACCAGCAAGGTGACCGCCACCCCCAGGGGCGTGTTCCACCACCCGGTCAGGGACTTCAGGTCGGCGGTCGCCTTCCCGAAGTTGATCGTCGGCGTGCTGCCGGCGAACTTGACCCCGAGGATGACGAAACCGACGACCAGCACCGTCGCCACGAACGCGATGATCGCGTCCGCCTGCGTGACGCGCTTGAAGACCAGGCCGAGGAGGAAGGCCCCGAGCAGCGCGCCGTAGGTGTAGCCGGCGATGCCGAGCGCCTGCACCACGATCGGATCCGCCGTGGTCTTGTTCGAGGAGGCGAACAGACCCGCGCAGACGATCAGCAGACCCGCCCACACGAGGGTCCAGATCCGGCCGTGGCGCAGGCGTTCGTCGTCGGTCATCGGGGTCTTGCGGATGCGCTCGTAGACGTCCGTGACGGTGCTGGAGGCCAAGGCGCCCAACGACGACGAGAGCGCGGCGGCGAGGATGCCGGCGATCACGAAGCCGGACAGGCCGCTCGGCAGGTCGTTGACGATGAAGTGGGCGAAGAGCTCGTCCTTGTTGTTCAGTCCCAGGTCCTTCACCGGGTCGACGCCGGCGTAGAACGCCCACATCATCACGCCGATGAACAGGAAGAACGCGAACTGCAGGAACACCACGAAACCGGAGGCGATCAACGCCTTCTGCGCCGACTTCACGTCCCGCGTGGCCATGAGCCGCTGCACGATCAGCTGGTCGGCGCCGTGCGAGGCCATCGACAGCAACGCGCCGCCGAAGAACGCCGCGACGAACGGGTAGGCGCCCGTCAGCGGTGAGCTCGTGAAGTCGAAGAGCTGGAACTTGTTGACGTCGGCGGCCTTCGAGAACCAGCCGTCCGGCAGCTGCCCCGCCAGCACCCAGATCACCACGAGGCCGCCGAGCACGTACCAGAGCATCTGGATCGCGTCGACCCAGACGACGGCGCGGGCGCCACCGAAGAAGCTGTAGAACACCATCGCGATGCCGAGCGCCACCACGATCGCCCAGTAAGACGCGGTGATGCCGTACTCGGCGAGCACGACCTTGATCGGGATGGCCGTGGCGAAGAGCCGGATGCCGTCCGCGAGCAGGCGCGTGAAGAGGAACGTGACGGACGCCGTGGCGCGCATGCCGCCGCCGTACCGCTTGCCCAGGAACGCGTACGCCGTCACGAGGTCGCCGGCGATGTAGCGCGGCAGCAGCACGAAGCTGACGATGATCCGGCCGACGATGTAGCCCAGCGCGAGCGTCAGGTACGTCATGCCGCCCTGCGCGGGCGTCGCCATGTACGCGATCACCGGCACGCTCAGCACCGTGAGCGTCGAGGTCTCCGCGGACACCACGGACAGGCAGACGACCCACCACGAGATGCGCTTCTCGCTGACGAAGTAGTCGGTGGACGACTTCTGCCTGCCGCCGATCGCCATGCCGATCAACGGCATGCCGACGAGGAACAGGGCGATGATCGCGAGGTCTAGTGCGCGCACTTCGGTTCCCCCACTTCCAGCTTGGTCACAGCGGTGGTGACGGGCTCGGGCAGCCGCAGCGGCCCGCTGCCGGGCGTGATGCTGCCGAGCAGCCGCGGGCCGGACGCGCCGGTCGCGGACGGCGTGTTGCCGGGAACCCCGTGCCACGTCAGGAACCCGAGCAGCGCGGCGAGGTAGGCCTCCTTGCCGTCGCGCGGCAGGCCCAGCGAGTCGCTGATCCTCAACGGGATCGGGTCGAGCGCCTTGGTCAGGGCCTCGACCAGCACGGGGTTGCGCATGCCGCCGCCGGACGCGACGACGGTGCTCGCGTCGTGCGCGCGGCAGGCGTCGGCGATGGTGCGGGCGGTGAGCTCGGCGAGCGTGCGGAGCATGTCCTCGGCCTGGACAGTGGGAAAGCCCCGCAGGTACTCGGCGTTGAAGTGCTCCTTGCCCGTCGACTTGGGCCACGGCTTGGCGTAGTACGGGTCGGCCAGGAGCTTCTTGAGCACGTCTTCTCTGACGGTGCCTCGTCGTGCGAACTCGCCGTTGGTGTCCTGGCGGCGTTCGCCGTTGGAGAGGACCTCCATGACGGCGTCCATCAACGCGTTGCCGGGCCCGGTGTCGTAGGCGACCGGCGCGCTTCCCGGCGTGACGACGGTGATGTTCGCGATGCCGCCGATGTTGAGCGCGACCGCGTTGCCGTCCATGCCGGCGAGCCACAACGCGTCGAGCGTGCTGGCCAGCGGTGCCCCGTGGCCGCCCGCCGCGACGTCGCGCACCCTCAGGTCGGCGATCACCGGGACGCCCGTGCGTTCGGCGATCCAGGCGGGCTGGCCGAGCTGCAGCGTGCCGAGGCACTCGCCGTCCTGCACCTCGTGGTGGACGGTCTGCCCGAGCGAGCTGATCAGGTCCGCCGGCAGGTACCCGGCGGCGACTTCGCCGAAAGCCTGCCCGAGCGACGTGTCGAAGGCGCACACTTCGGCGAGGTCCCGGGGTTTCTCCAGGAGGTCCTTCGGGAACGGGTGCTCGGCGCACTGCACCGGCACGAGCTCGACGACGTCGCCGTGGATCGACAGGTCGGCGACGGCCACGTCGATGCCGTCCATCGACGTGCCGGAAATCAGTCCGATCACCCTCACGACGTGTGGTCTATTCCACACCGTGGCACGGCGCAAGAGCTCTGGTGAAATCTTCGCCTAATTGAGCAACAACTGGTTGACAGATCACATGCGCGACTGTGAAACCATGAGCCCGTGTCGACGTCCTCCCTTGTCCTGATCCTCGTCGTCGTGGCGGTCGTGCTGATCGCCGCGCTGGTGACCGGTGTGGTGCTGACGCGTCGCCGTCGCATCAGCCTGACCCAGAAGGAGGAGACGCCGAAGCCAGGCGGATATCAGGCCGCGTCCGGGATCACGTTCACCCCGGCCGCGCCCGAAGCCACCGAGGCCGAGGCGGTCGTGGTGGCCGAGGCCCCCGTGCACCCCGCGCCGGTCGAGCACCCGGTGGCCGACCGGACCGAGGTCGACGGCCAGCCGGGCGTCGGCGACGACGCCTCCGTGCCGCGCGACTCGGTGAAGCGCGGCTTCGTCGAGGTGGACCTGCCCGTCGAGGCGTCCGAGGTCGAGGAGATCGAGCCGACCTCCGGCCGCCTGGAGCGGCTGCGCGGGAAGCTCTCGAAGTCCCGCAACGCGTTCGGGACCTCGCTGCTGGGGCTGCTGGGTGCCGGCGACCTGGACGAGGACTCGTGGCAGGACGTCGAGGACACGCTGCTGATCGCGGACCTCGGCGCGGCCACGACCACGGAGATCGTGGAGACCCTGCGGGCGAAGCTCGCCGGAGCCGGTGTGCGGTCCGAGGCGGACGCGCAGAAGCTGCTGCGGTCGGTGCTCGTGGATGCGCTCGGGCCTCGGATGGACCGGTCGTTGAAGGCGCTGCCGCACGCCGGCAAGCCCGCTGTGCTGCTCGTCGTGGGCGTCAACGGGGTCGGCAAGACCACGACCACCGGCAAGCTCGCGCGCGTTCTCGTGGCCGATGGGCGCACGGTGCTGCTCGGTGCTGCCGACACGTTCCGGGCCGCTGCTGCCGACCAGTTGGAGACCTGGGGCAAGCGGGTCGGTGCGGAGACCGTGCGCGGGCCTGAGGGTGGGGATCCGGCTTCTGTCGCCTTCGACGCTGTGAAGCGTGGTGTGGATGCCGGGGTGGACACGGTTTTGATCGACACCGCTGGGCGGTTGCACACCAAGGTCGGGCTGATGGACGAGCTCGGCAAGGTGAAGCGGGTGGTGGAGAAGCAGGCCGTGGTTGACGAGGTCCTGCTGGTTTTGGATGCCACGACTGGGCAGAACGGGTTGACTCAGGCTCGGGTGTTCGCTGAGCAGGTCGCCATCACGGGGATTGTGCTGACCAAGCTGGACGGGACTGCCAAGGGTGGGATCGTGTTCCAGGTTCAGCGTGAGCTCGGGGTGCCGGTGAAGTTGGTCGGGCTTGGTGAAGGGGCCGACCACCTGGCTCCGTTCGAGCCCGGGGCCTTTGTGGACGCTTTGTTGGGCTGAGTTTGTTCGGTGGTTGGGGTTGCGGGCGGCCTGGTCGCCTTGCGTGCTTCCCCTGGGGCTCTGCCCCAGACCCCGGCAATCTGATCAGGGGGTAGCGCCGGTAGCGGGTTGATGGCACGCCTGTTGCGTAGGGCGGCTGCCGGTTGCTTTGTTTGGTTGCGGTGGCGGTGGGGTCCCATCACGAGACGCACCAAGAGCAAGAGCTGTGGCGCGACTCGTGATGGGACCCCACCGCCGGTACCTCTTTGCTCAGGACGGCTCGCCTGCGGCATCGCGGCAATCGTCCGGCTCGCTGCTCAGGCCGTTGCGGCCTGGTCCGCCAGCCTCTTCGCCACCGCCAGCACCTCCGGGAGGATGCGGTTCACCGCATCCTTCGTGAGCCTGCCCTCCGGGCCCGATACCGACACCGCGGCCAGCGTCGGCCCACCCACCACCGGCACGGCGATGCAGCGCACGCCCAGCTCCTGCTCCGACTCGTCCAGTGCGTAGCCGCGCTCCGAGATCTCGTCGAGCGAGTCGAGCAGTTCGGACGCGTCCGTGATCGTGTTCGACGTGTACGCGGGCAGGCCCGTGCGGTCCAGCAGCGCTCGCACGTCGGCGCGGGGGAGTTGCGACAGCATCGCCTTGCCGACGCCGGTGCCGTGGGGCAGCAGGCGGCGGCCCACCTCCGTGAACATGCGCATCGAGTGCTTTGACGGCACCTGCGCCACGTAGACGACCTCGTCGCCGTCCAGGACGGCCAGGTTCGCCGTTTCCTCCACGGAGTCGACCAGCTGTGACAGCAGGGGCCTCGCCCAGGTGCCGTACTGGCGGGACGCGGTCTCGCCGAGGCGGATCAGGCGCGAGCCGAGGGTGTAGCGGCGGTTGCTGTTCTGGCGGACATAGCCCAGCGTGACAAGGGTGCGGATGAGGCGGTGGATCGTGGGCAGGGGCAGGCCCGTCGTGGTGGCCAGCTCCGAGAGCGAGGCCTCGCCGCCTGCGTCTGCCAGGCGTTCCAGCAGGTCGAAGGCTCTTTGCAGGGACTGCACGCCACCTGTGGACACGTGCGGCTCCTCCCGTTGCAGTTCCGCAATGCAAAAACTATAGTCCACACAGCAAAACCGAGAGAGGTGGATCCAGGTGCAGGTCCTGACCGAAGAGGCTCTTGAGTTCGTCGCGAAGCTGCATGAGGCGCACGCCGCCCGCAGGGACGAGTTGCTCGCTCTTCGCAAGGAGCGCCGGCCCCTCGGGTTCCTGCCGGAGACGCAGGACGTGCGGGACGGCGAGTGGCAGGTGGCTCCGGCGCCTGAGGCACTGCGTGATCGGCGCGTCGAGATCACCGGGCCCACCGAGCGGAAGATGACGATCAACGCGCTCAACTCGGGTGCGAAGGTGTGGCTCGCGGACCTCGAGGACGCGAACACGCCGCACTGGGACAACGTCGTGCAGGGACAGGTGAACCTGTACGAGGCGGCGCGCGAGACGATCGAGTTCACCTCGCCGGAGGGCAAGGAGTACAAGCTCAAGGGCGGGCCGTACCCGACGATCGTCGTGCGGCCGCGCGGGTGGCACCTCGACGAGCGCAACCTCCAGTTCGGCGGCAGGAACGCCGTGGGTGCGCTGGTGGACTTCGGGTTGCACTTCTTCCACAACGCCGAGATCGGCAAGCCGTACTACTACCTGCCGAAGATGGAGTCGCACCTCGAAGCGCGGCTGTGGAACGACGTCTTCACGACGGCGCAGAAGCTCAAGGACGTGCCGCACGGCACGATCCGGGCGACGGTGCTGATCGAGACGATCCCCGCCGCATTCGAGATGGAGGAGATCCTCTACGAGCTGCGCGACCACGCTTCGGGGCTCAACGCCGGTCGGTGGGACTACCTCTTCAGCGTCATCAAGTACTTCCGTGACGCGGGCGCGGACTACGTGCTGCCGGACCGCAACAGCGTCACGATGACGGCGCCGTTCATGCGCGCGTACACCGAGCTTCTGGTGAAGACGTGCCACAAGCGCGGGGCGTTCGCCATGGGTGGCATGGCCGCGTTCATCCCCAACAGGCGTGATCCCGAGGTCACCGAGAACGCGCTGCGCAAGGTCCGCGAGGACAAGACGCGCGAGGCGAACGATGGTTTCGACGGCTCGTGGGTGGCGCATCCTGATCTCGTGCCGATTTGCCGGGAGATCTTCGACGGGGTGCTGGGCGACCGGCCGAACCAGATCGACAAGCAGCGTCCCGAGGTCAGCGTGACGGCCGAGCAGTTGCTCGACTTCAAGTCGGCGGGCGGCGCGGCGACGCGGGCCGGGCTGGAGGGCGCTGTCGACGTCGGCGTGCGCTACATCGCGTCCTGGCTGGGCGGCAACGGCGCGGCGGCGATCCACAACCTCATGGAGGACGCGGCCACCGCGGAGATCAGCCGGTCGCAGATCTGGCAGTGGGTCAACAACAAGGTCGTGCTCGACGACGGCACGCAGGTCACGCCGGACGCGGTGCGCGAGGTGCTCGCGCGGGTCGGTGGGGAGCTGGAAGGCCCGCACGTCGCCGCGGCCGTCGAACTGTTCGAGCAGGTCGCGTTGTCCGAGGACTTCGTGGACTTCCTGACGCTGCCCGCCTACGAGCGCATCTGATGTATCGAACATCGCTGTCCCCTGAGGACGTCGCGCGCGTGACCGCGCGTCTGTCCGATGTGGAACGCAGCTTCCCGGTGGGCCGTCAGCCCGTGCACACGTGCTACGTGCCCGCCGGGCGCATCATCGGGTCCACGATCGCCGACTGGGGGCGCGTGGCCCTGGAGTCGATCGAGCCGGACCTGCTCCCGCCGCTGCCGAACGGCGTGCTGGAACGGGTCCAGGCGAAGCTCCGCCGGGAGCCGGTCGAGGACCTGCGGATCGACTTCGAGGACGGCTACGGCGCGCCCGAGGACGACGTCGAGGACATGGACGCCGAGAGCACGGCGATCCTGTTGTCCCGGTGGATCGCCGACGGCACGGCGCCGCCGTCGTTCGGGCTGCGGATCAAGTCGTTCGACAACGCCGAACTGCGCGAGCGCGGCCTGCGGACGCTGGACATCTTCCTGACGGCACTGGGAGAGGTGCCGCCGGGTTTCGTGATCACGTTCCCCAAGGTGACGTCGGTCGAACAGGTCGAGGTCTTCGGTGAGGTGCTCGACCTCTTCGGCGGCGATCTGAGGTTCGAGATCCAGGTCGAGACGACCCGGTCCGTCGTGGACTCCCAGGGCAGGCTCGCGATCCCGCGGTTCATCGAGGCGGGCCGCGGCCGGGTCACCGGGCTGCACTTCGGCACCTACGACTACACGGCGGACTGCGGGCTGTCCGCCGCGCAGCAGCACCTCGCCCACGGCGCGTGCGACTTCGCCCGGCACGTGATGCAGGTGTCGACGGCGGGCACGGGCGTGCGGCTGTCCGACGGCTCGACCAACGTCCTGCCCGTCGGCGACCAGAAGCAGCTCGGCTGGGACACGCACTACCGGCTCACCCGGCGTTCGCTGGAACACGGCTTCTACCAGGGCTGGGACCTCCACCCGGCACAACTGGTGACGCGCTACGCCGCCGTCTACGCCTTCTACCGCGAAGGCCTGGAGGCGGACGCGGCACGGTTGAAGTCGTACGTGCAGCACATCTCCGGCGGAGTGCTGGACGAACCGGCGACAGCTCAGGCACTCTCCGCGTTCTTTCTCCGCGCGGTGGACTGCGGTGCGCTCGATCCGGTGGAGGTGCAGGCCGCGACGGGTCTGGACGAGTCAGCGCTGCGGGGGCTTGTAACCCGATCGAGCTGATCGGGGCGTCATCCGTTCGTGTGGTTCTGTCCATGGTTGTCGAATGTTCCCGGCGATGGGTGCAGGGTGCTCGCATGAGCATGCGAGCCGGCCTCTGGACCGGCCTACCCGACCTCGACTCCGCGGAGCACAAGTACCAGGTCGTGGCGTGCGAGGCGGACGTCGACACGGTGATCAGGCTGCTCGGCAGGCCCGAGTGCAACGACGGGTCGCTCGACCACTTCGGCCGCGACCTCACCCCCGAGGGCGAACCGGACCACAACGTCGTTCTCGCCGTCCGCGGCGCGTGGGGCTACATGTACTTCGTCGACAACGCCTTCATGGGCTGGCCCAAGGGGTCGCCGGAAGCGCCGTACGTCAACGAGAAGTACACGGACTTCCCGCCCGGTGTCGGTGTTCCGCTCGACCTGTACCGGCAGCTGCTGATCGAGTTCATGGTCACCGGCGAACGGCCGACGGGCGTCGGCTGGTACAGCGAGGCCGACCTGTTCCACTCGTGGCGCGACCAGCAGATGTCGTTGCGCACGAGGGAAAACCACTGAAGGCCTCAACTCGTCACGGGTGGTGGAAGTTCTTCAACGCTAACTCGAAAAGATTCGTTGGCGGCGACCACGGCGACGCAGGCCTTGACGCTAGCGCTGTCCGCATCTTGTGTCTTCGACGCCTGCAAGCAGTCTCTTGTAATCGTCGACGACCGGTCGCTCAAATAATGGATCTTCACTTCCGATGGTCGGCCGGGCAGCAGGCTTAGTTTCATTGCGTCGGACTGCTCCACCATCACCTCCGCAGTGCCACACCGCGCGAGTTCGTCAAGCATCGGGCCGGTCGGATGCGCCGATCGCAGATCGAGCACCGATCTGGTGCTACGTGCTTCCCCGACCTCCTCGCAGGACGGCAAGGTCGATCTCGCAGGCGACTTATCCAGAAAGGCCCTGGTGACGACATTTCGGCGTTCCGTCGCGTGCTCCCTCAGTTCCATGTCATTCAAGCCGACGATCTTGAGGCTCGCGTCAGGCCGCGACCAGTCAAGGTCGAGGCCCACCGCGGCGACACTTCGGTAAGTGTTCCTGGTGATCTCACCCGTGAGCCAGATGTCCTCGATGTACAGGTCGATCAACGCGGCGGCCTCCTTTCCTTCGCTGTCCTCGAGATCGGCGTAGATGAAGCCGATCTCGAGGGAGCCTTCGGTCACCTGCTGAGCGGCGGCAACTCCGGTGAAGACCTCATGGCGCTTGGCCGATCTGATCTCGTCGAACTCACCGATGATCAACACCGGTCCGTGACTCGGCGTGCCCGTGCCTGCCATCTTCGGCAACCTGGCCCTGATGTCGGCCAGAGCCGGTGCGCTGTCCGTCCCTTGTGCCAGGGTTTCCCACTTGTTTTCGGGCACGTAGTGGAAGCAGCCGGTGTTCCTGTCTTTCTCGACCCGAATCATCGGAGAGCCGATCCAGATGCGTTTCGCGCTATCGCAGGCTTCGGGTCTCCCGGACCACGCGGCAGTTGCCGCGACCACGACCATCAGCGCCACCGATCCCGCTAGCGTCCTCCGCAACCACGGGCGATGGTGCAGCGGTGGGTAGTTCACGGCCGTCGACACGAGTCGCTCCTGCAACAGGATGTGTCCGAATTCGTATGCCACACCGCTTCGTCGCAACAGACCTCGTTGTGTCGCATCGGTGACGAACCGACCGAGCCGCCACGGCAGTTTGCGGGTGCAGGCGAGTTTCACTTTGGCTGCCAGCAGTCGCGGCCAGGAGCGGGATGATGCCAGCATGAGCGCGGACAGAACCGTGATGAGGGCGCCGCCCTTCACCAGCAAGTCCCAGTTCAAGGACGATGCCGGTGGTTCCGGGCGGAAGACCGTCGGGAAGTCGAGTGTGGAGGCGAACCACTGCCCCAGATGGGTGCCGTAGGACATGGAGGTGGTCGTGATGACGATGCTGAGTGGACCGATGACCAGCCCGGCGATGACGGCAGCGACGAACGTCGACACCCGCTCCCGTCTTAGCAGTTCCCGTGCGGCGTGAGCTGTGTGTTTCGCCGTCGACCACTCCACCATCATCTCGTGCAGCCCTACGACCACCCCATGCGCCAGGGCCAGCGCCAGAATCGCGCATGCCTCGGAGGACGTCTCCATGACGTCGCGAAAACCTTCGGACGCGGTGACGATCGACAGACTGATGAGGAACAGCCCAGGCAGAAGAACCGCGACCGTGCCTATGACCAGGCCTCGTTTGAATCCGCGTGAACGGCTGTTCCGGACGGGTTGTCGCCTCCCAGGGACCTGGCGCCTGCTGGCCAGCCAGACAGAGGCCATTACCGTGCCGAAGACGAGGATGAACAACGGTTCCAACTTGAGCAGTTTGGCCACGGTGTTGGACAGGAATGCCGCCTCGGACAACCACAGCGCAACTACCAAGGCGAGCGCTACCAGCAGGTGGCCGCCTTCGACGTTGCGGAAAGCGACTTGCCACCAGGTGACGCTCCGTTCGTCGTGGTCGTGCATGTGACGAGCGAGGTACGTGAGCCAGTTCTTGCCCTGCTCGGCGGACCACTGGCCGGACAACGGCTCCTCGGGGTACGCGGTGTTCAGCCTCAGGTCGACAAGATGGTCCTCTACAGCGTGTTTGCTGGAGAACTTGGTCTGGTCGATGAGTTCGGCAGGGTCCCGATATTCGTAGACCGCTGTGAAGAAAGACAGCATCAGCGGTGTGCGCAACGCATCGGCGACGTGACCTTTAGGGTGCTCCTTCACGTGGGCTACGACTTCCTGCCACGCCGGCACGTCTCTCAATTGGTTGACCAGGTCCGGGGTGGCAACCGGTTGTACCTCGACGGCGGGGACGCGCAGCAGCTCAGGTGACCCGCCTGCTACTACCTCTTCGTAGTCGGCGGTTCGGCACGTCACCACTACCGGGCGGACTCCTGTGATGGCGTCGTTGATGCGGCGGACAGCGAGACGTCTGAGGTGTTCTGGCAGTTCGTCGAGACCGTCGAGCACTGGGATGAGGCGCCGGGCAGTTAGCAGCGCCTTGGGTATCCGTTGGTCACCGCCGTAGTAGGCGCTCGCGATGGTGCCGACGGTCCACTCGTCCAACGTCTCGACTACGGGGTCCCAGGACGACAACGTGAGGAAGACCGCGACAGGTTCACCTTCGGTCCACCTGCGCAGCAAGCCCACCGTCAGCGCGAGAGCGAGAAAGGTCTTGCCAGACCCAGGCTCGCCGAGGACGACCATCCGATGCTTGCCAGGCAGCCGCTGGAAGGCGTCGGCGAGTTGCGTCGCGGCTTCGTCCGAATCGCCGTCGAACCTGCCGTCGAGCTGTGACGAGTCAGTGCCGGACCGGCTACGTTCCTTCCACTCCAGCGGAATGGTCTGAGAATGGGGGGAGTGCTGGATACGGCGCTGGACCTCGGGCTCCCACTGTTCTAGCAGCCTCATTTGGAGGTCTTTCACCGCGGCGTCGACCTGTGGTGGTGAGGTCTGTGCGCGCACGCGGTCGATCACCAGTAAGAAGAACGTGACGATTGTGACGAGCCCGGCGACGATCCCCAGGGCGGCGTTGCCGTCCTGCCACTTGAAAAGGACAGCCGTGACGGCCAAGCCGACGATGGCGAGCAGCACGAGGTTGCGAGTGGTCCCGAGCAATTTGCGCCGCGACTTGCCGGGTTCGGTCATGCCCAGCAGATCGTGGCCTTGAATCCGGCCGTTAGCGACCGTGAGGTTCTTTCCATCTCGCCCGGAAACATCCAAGGCTGAGGTTGAATGGCCTCATGAAGGCCGTGGTGATGGGCGGGGGAATCGCCGGCTTGCTGGCGGCGCGCGTGCTGAGCGAGTCGCACGAAGTCGTTGTGCTGGAACGGGACGAGCTCACCGACGAGGCCGAACCGCGCGCTGGTGTGCCGCAGGGCAGGCACGTGCACGGGCTGTTGGTGCGCGGCGGTGAGCTGCTGGAGGAACTCTTCCCCGGTCTCCGCGAGGAGCTCGTCGAGGCCGGCGCGGCACTCGCCGACGCGGGCGACATGCGGATCCTCAACCCGCAGGGCTGGTTCGCCCGCACGCCCATCGGGTTGCCGCTGCTGTCGCTGAGCCGCCCGCTGCTGGAGACCCGCATCCGGCGGCGGGTGACGGCCGAGATCAGGCAGGGCGTGCACGTCACCGGGCTGTCTTTCCGCGACGGGCGGGTCGACGGCGTGCTCACGCGTGACCACGGCAAGATCGACGCGGATCTCGTGGTAGACGCGTCCGGCAGGTCGTCGAAGCTGCCCGCCTGGCTCGCGGACGTGGGGATCACCGTGCCGGAGCCCGAGGTGGTCGACTCGCGCACCGGGTACGCGACGCGGATCTACACCGCGCCGGAGGACTTCCCCGTGGTGTACGCGGAAAGCCTGTCCGCGCCGAGCCTGCCGCGGGGCGTGGCCGCGATGCGCGTGGAGGGCGACCGGCTGATGGTCACCGCGCAGGGCGCCGCCGGGGACCACCCGCCGCGCGACCTCGACGGGTACCAGGAGTTCCTCGACTCGTTGCGGGTGCCGATCTCGGAGATGCTGCGGGACGCCGAACCTCTCACGCCCGTCTACCTGTTCGCCCGCACGGCCAGTCGCCGCAACGCCTTCGAGGCGATCGGGAACTGGCCGGGCGGGCTGGTGGCGGTCGGGGACGCGGTGTGCGCCTTCAACCCCGTGTACGGGCAGGGCATCACCGTCGCCGCGATGGAGGCGCTGTTGTTCCGCCGGCACGACGACTTCAGCGCCCAAGGGTGCCGCGCTTTCCAACACAAGGTCGCGAAGACCGCGAACGGCTCGTGGGCCCTGTCCAGCAACGCCGACCGCGGCTGGGTCGAGGACAGGCGCCGCGGTGTGCTCGGCTGGTACATGAAGAAGTGGCAGGTCGGGATCGTGCACGACCCCGACCTGTTCCGGCGCTTCGTCCGGGTCGTGCACATGGTCGCCTCGCCGGCGAGCCTGTTCAACCCGGTCGTGTTCAGAAGGCTGGCAAAGTACTCCAGGCAAGCCCCGCGTCCGGGGCGTCGTCCCGCAGGATCGAGCCCTCAATGAGCCCGTACGGGCGGTCCGCGGCGTAGAAGACCTCGTTGTCGTTCTCCAGGCCGAACGCGCTCAGGTCCACCAGGAAGTGGTGCTTGTTCGGCATGGAGAGACGTACCTCGGCGACCTCGGAGCGCGCGTTCAGCACGGCCTCGCCCATCGCGTACAGCGTCTGCTGCAACGACAGGGAGTGCTTGTCCGCGAACGTCTTCAGCATGATCGAGCGGATCTCGGTGAACGACTTCGCCCAGTCGACGTCCGTGCCCGCGTACCGCCAGCGAGCCGTCACCGACGTCGCCAGGATGCGGTCGTTCGTCTCCTTCAACGTCGTGTACGGGTCCTTCGGGTAGCCGTGGAACTCCGATCCGGTCGACTTCAGCACCACGAGGTCTCGCACGCCCGACACGACCCACGCCTGCGACCCTTCGATCGTCACGGCGGTGGTGCGCTTCTCGTTCGACCCCTGCGCGAACGCGTGGTCGTGGCCGTCGATGCGGTCCCACGCGTGCTCGTCGATCAGGATGCGCGCGCCCGTGATCGGCTCCTGCGAGCCGACGAAGTGGCGGCCGAGGCGCAGCGCGAAGTCCTCGATCTCCCCGACCGGCGCCTGCTTGGCGAAGGCGTAGACGGTGTTCTTCTGCGTGTCGGTCGCGAGCACCTTGGCGTTGTCGCCGGTGAGGTGCGTGTCCGCGAGGTCCCCGCGCAGCGAGGTGCTGACGGTCAGGTCTTTGATCGTGTGCACGGAACCGTTGCGCGACACCGTGACGAGGCGGTTCTCCGCCTTCCCGTACTGGTTGGGGCCCAGGACGATGGCCATGAAATCAGCTCCCGATCAGCTTCTGCAGCCGCAAGGCGGCGATCTTCGCGAGTTCGTCGTTGACGACGCGGAGCTCGACGTCCGGCGGGTTGTCCATGCGCCTGGACAGGTCGTCGAGCATCTCCGCACCGCTCAGGCCGGTCGCGCACACCAGGTAGATGTGCCCGAACCGATCCTCGTACGCGGCGTTGGCGGCCGCCAGGCGATCAGCCTGGGAAGCGTCCACACCGGACTGTTCGGACCGCGACCACCTCGCCGACACCCCACCTGTCTTCTGTCGTTCGCCGATGCGCGGGTGCCCGGCGATCGCGCCGAGCACCTCCTCGTCGGAAAGTCCTTGTGCGGCAACCGAAGAAGCCGCGAGGAGAGCATCCACCGACGCGTAGGGCCTGCCTGCCACCACGGCGTCGATCCAGCGGGGCACCGCGAGGCACTCGGTGAGCAGTGGACGGAGTTCGGCCTCCGGGGCGCTGTTGAAGCTGTCCACGGTTCTCCAAGTTTCTACATCGCGGAATTGAACTTCCACATTCTTGACCCGGGCTGCTCGGGATGTCTAGTGTCTCCGTAGTACGAAATTCTACTTCCGCAATGTGGAAGGAACGGGTCCGGAGATGTTCGACGCAAACCTGTCCATGCTCTTCACGGAACTGCCGTTGCTGGAGCGCCCGGCCGCCGCGCGGGCCGCCGGGTTCGACGCGGTCGAGATCTGGTGGCCGTTCGCGGACGCCGTACCCGAGACGCGCGAGATCGAGGCGTTCGAGAACGCGATCGTCGATGCGCAGGTGCGCCTGGTCGGCCTGAACTTCTACGCGGGCGACATGCCCGCGGGGGACAGGGGCCTCGCGAGCTGGCCCGGCCGCGAGACGGAGTTCCGCGCGAACGTCGAGGTCACCGCGGCCATCGCGGGCCGGCTCGGCTGCCGCACGCTCAACGCGCTGCACGGCAACTTCGAGACCACCGCGCAGACCGTCTCCAACTACCGCTTCGCCGCCGACGTCGCGGCGGAGATCGGTGCGCAGGTCGTCGTCGAACCGCTGAGCGGCGCGCCGCAGTACCCGATCAGGACCGCCCACCAGGCGTTCGAACTGATCGACGAGATCGACCGCGGCAACGTGAAGCTGCTCGCGGACCTCTACCACCTCGCCACGAACGGCGACGACCTCGACCTCCTCGCCGACCACGTCGACCGCATCGGTCACGTGCAGATCGCCGACGCTCCCGGACGTGGTGAGCCCGGCACCGGCGAGCTCGACCTCTTCGGGCACCTCGCGAAGCTCCGCGCGAACGGCTACAGCGGTTTCGTCGGCGCCGAGTACAAGCCCGTCACCCACTCCTTCGCTTGGAGGGACAACGCATGACCAGGATCGGTTTCATCGGGCTCGGCATCATGGGCAGCCCGATGGCGGCCCACCTCGTGGCCGCCGGGCACGACGTGACGGGGTTCGACCTCAGCCCGGCCTCGCTCGAGAAGCTCGTCGCCGACGGCGGCAAGGCCGCGTCGTCAGCACAAGAGGCCGTGAGCGGCGCCGAGGTCGTCATAACGATGCTGCCGAACCACCCGCAGGTCGAGGCCGTGATCGACGAGGTCACCTTCGACGACGGCACGCTGCTGATCGACATGAGCACGATCCGCCCGTCCACCTCGATCGACATCGCGAAGAAGCTGACGAACGTCCGCGTGCTCGACGCACCCGTGAGCGGCGGCCAGACCGGCGCGGTCCAGGCGTCGCTCAGCATCATGGTCGGCGGCGACGAGGCCGACTTCGCCGCCGCCCGGCCGTTCCTGGAGGTCGTCGGCAAGACGATCGTCCACGTCGGGCCGCACGGCGCCGGCCAGGTCGTGAAGGCCGCGAACCAGCTGATGGTCGGCGGCATCTACGCCCTCGTGGCCGAGTCGATCGTGCTGCTGGAAGCGAGCGGCGTCGACCCGAAGGCGGGCCTCGACGTGCTCGCGGGCGGTCTCGCGGCGAACCGGATCCTCGACCTCAAGCGCGAGTCCATGATCGCGCGCGAGTTCCAGCCGGGCTTCCGGATCGACCTGCACCACAAGGACATGGGCATCGCACTGGACGCGGCACGGGCCGCCGACGTCGCGCTGCCGGTCACCAACCAGATCGCCGCGCTGGTCGCGGCGGCACGTGCGCAGGGGTACGGGTCGCTCGACCACTCCGCGCTGCTCAAGGTCATCGAGAACTTCGCGGGAAGGGCCTGACAGATGCCGAAGATCCCAGTCATGCAGGCGGTCGTCGAGGTCCTCAAGTCCGAGGGCATCGACGTCGTGTTCGGCTGCCCCGGCGCCGCGATCCTCCCGCTGTACAAGGCGATGGAGTCCGACGGCGGCATCGAGCACCTCATCGTGCGGCACGAGGAAGGTGCCACGCACATGGCGGACGGCTGGTCGCGCACGACCGGCAACGTCGGTGTCGCGATCGGCACGTCCGGCCCGGCCGGCACGAACATGATCACCGGTCTCTACACCGCGCAGGCCGACTCCGTGCCGATCCTCTGCATCACCGGCCAAGCCGCGGTCTCCAAGCTGCACCAGGAGGCGTTCCAGGCCGTCGACATCGTCTCGATCGCCGCGCCCGTCACGAAGTGGGCGGTGCAGGTCAAGGAAGCCGCGCAGATGCCGTGGATCTTCCGCGAGGCGTTCCGGATCGCCCGCTCCGGCCGTCCCGGCCCGGTCCTGATCGACCTGCCGATCGACGTGCAGAAGCAGGAGATCGAGTGGGACTCCTCGATCGACGAGCCGTTGCCAGTGCAGAAAAGCGCGCCGAGTGACGCACGGGTCGAGCGCGCGCTGGAGATGCTGCTGGCCGCCGAACGTCCACTGCTGCTCGCCGGTGGCGGCGTCATCCTCGGCGAGGCGTCCGCCGAGCTGCTGGAGCTGGCCGAGTTCCTGCAGATCCCGGTCCAGGCGACGCTGATGGGCAAGGGCGCGCTCGACGAGGACCACCCGCTCTACGCGGGTATGACCGGCATCCAGACCTCGCAGCGCTACGGCAACGCGTCGTTCCTGGAGTCCGACCTGGTGCTGGCGCTCGGCGCGCGGTTCGGCGACCGGCACACCGGTGACCTCGCCATCTACCGCGGCGACCGGAAGTTCATCCACGTCGACGTCGAGCCGACGCAGATCGGCAAGGTCTTCGGGCCCGACCTCGGGATCGTCGCGGACACCAAGCTCTTCCTGAAGGCCCTGCTGGACAAGGCGAAGCAGCACGGCCCCCGGGACAAGGGCGCGTGGGTCGAGCGGTGCCAGGAGCTCAAGCGGACGCTGTTGCGGCGCGAGGACTTCGACACCGTCCCGGTCAAAGCGCCACGCGTGTTCAAGGAGATCAACGAGTTCTACGGCCCGGACACCTACTTCGTCACGGCCATCGGGCTGTACCAGATCTGGTCGGGCCAGCACCAGAAGGCGCACCGGCCGCGGCACTACCAGGTCTGCGGCCAGGCCGGTCCGCTCGGCTGGGAGATCCCGGCGGCGATCGGCGTGAAGAAGGCGCGTCCGGACGCGGAGGTCGTCGGTGTCGTCGGCGACTACTCGTTCCAGTTCCTCGTGGAGGAGCTCGCGGTCGGCGCCCAGTACGACGTGCCGTTCGTGCTGATCATGCTGAACAACGAGTACCTCGGCCTGATCCGGATGGCCGAGGACCACGGTGGCTACGACATGAAGTACGAGGTCGACATCCACTACGACACCACGGGCTCGGACAACGTGAAGATCATGGAGGCCTACGGCTGCTCCGGCGTCCGGGTCGCCGATCCCGGCGAGATCCGCACCTCCCTGGAGTGGGCGCGCAAGGAGGCCGACCGCACGCGGCGGCCCGTGCTCGTGGAGATCATGATCGAACGCGAGGGCAACACCGCGAACGGCACGTCGATCGCCGCGATGAAGGAATTCGAGCCGCTGCCGTGAGTCACGTCGTCGTCGCGCCGGACAAGTTCAAGGGATCGCTCACCGCCCCGCAGGTCGCCGCCGCCGTCGCGCGCGGCCTGCGGGAGGCGGTCCCGGACGTGGACGTGCGCCTGCTCCCGGTGGCCGACGGCGGCGACGGCACCGTCGACGCCGCCGTCGCCGCCGGGTTCCTGAAGGTGGGGCGCTGGGTCGCCGGACCGCTCGGCAAGCCGGTGCCCGCGTCGTTCGCCGTCCGCGGCACGACCGCCGTGGTCGAGGTGGCCTCGGCCGCCGGGCTGACGTTGCTGGAGCGGCCCGCCCCGCTGAACGCCACCAGCCACGGCGTCGGTGAGCTGCTCAAAGCCGCCCTGGACGTCGGCTGCACCACGATCGTGCTCGGGCTGGGAGGCAGCGCGTGCACCGACGGCGGCGCGGGCATGCTGGAGGCACTCGGCAAGACGTCGTTCGAGGGCATCGACCTGGTGCTCGCCTCGGACGTGGACAACCCGCTGCTCGGGCCGTCCGGTGCCGCGGCGGTCTACGGGCCGCAGAAGGGCGCCTCACCCGAACAGGTGGAGGTCCTGGAGGCGCGGCTCGCGGACTTCGCTTCGCGGATCGGGCCGGAGCACGCGTCACGACCGGGGGCCGGTGCGGCCGGCGGGATCGGGTTCGCCGCACTGGCGGTGCTCGGCGCGCGGTTCCGGCCGGGCATCGAGGTCGTGCTGGAGCTCGCCGGGTTCGCCGAGGCCGTTCGCGACGCGTCGCTGGTCATCACCGGCGAGGGGTCGCTGGACGCGCAGACCCGCCACGGCAAGGCCCCGTACGGCGTGGTCAGGGCCTCGGGTGACGTGCCGGTGGTCGCGGTGGCGGGCCGGTGCTCGGTCGAGCCCGGTGACCTGGGGCTGAAGGCCGCCTACGCGTTGCTGGACGTCGAACCGGACGTCACGCGGTGCATGGTCCAGGCCGATTCGCTTCTCACCGTTCTAGGCGGTCGCATCGCCCGCGACTGGGTGTCACAGTGAGGGACATGGACCTGGTCTTCCGCGCCCGCAGGGTCGTGACCCCGCAGGGCGAGATCGCGTGCGACGTCGGTGTCGTCGACGGCAGGATCGTCGCCGTCGAACCGCACATCGACTCGCCGAACGTCGTGCACCTCGCGGACGACGAGGTGTTGCTGCCCGGCCTGGTCGACACGCACGTGCACGTCAACGACCCGGGCCGCAGCGAGTGGGAGGGCTTCGCGACGGCGACCCGCGCCGCGGCCGCCGGCGGCGTCACGACGATCATCGACATGCCGCTCAACAGCATCCCGCCGACGGTCGAGGTCGCCGCGCTGGAGATCAAGCGCAAGGCCGCGGCGAAGGTGTCGGTGGACGTCGGGTTCTGGGGCGGCATCATCCCCGGCAACCTCGCGGACCTGAAGCCGTTGCACGAGGCCGGCGTCTTCGGGTTCAAGTGCTTCCTGCTGCACTCGGGCGTGGACGAGTTCCCGGCCGTGACCACGAGTGAACTCGAAGCCGCGCTGCGGGAGTTGGCGACGCTCGACGCGTTGACGATCGTGCACGCCGAAGACGCGCACACGGTTCGTGACTCCGAACCGGACTACGCGGGCTTCCTGGCGTCACGGCCGCGTGAGGCCGAGAACAAGGCGATCAGCGACGTCGTGGAGCTGACCCGCAGGACCGGCGCGCGGACGCACGTCCTGCACCTGTCGTCGTCGGACGCGCTCTCGATCCTGAGCGCCGCCAAGCGGGAGAGCCTGCCCATCACCGCCGAGACCTGTCCGCACTACCTCACCTTCACGGCGGAGGAGATCCACGACGGGCAGACGGAGTTCAAGTGCTGCCCGCCGATCCGCGAGCAGGAGAACCGCGAGGCGCTGTGGCAGGGCCTGCGCGACGGCGTGATCGACCTCGTCGTCAGCGACCACTCGCCGAGCACGGTCGAGTTGAAGGCGGGTGACTTCGCCACGGCGTGGGGCGGTATCGCGTCGCTGCAGCTCGGTCTGCCGGCGGTGTGGACGGGCGCGCGGGAACGCGGCTTCCAGCTCACCGACGTCGTCCGCTGGATGGCGACGCACCCGGCGCGCCAGGTCGGGCTGGAGACCAAGGGCGCCATCGAGGTCGGCAAGGACGCGGACCTCGTGGTGTTCGCGCCGGACCAGACCTTCGTGGTGGACAAGAACGCGCTGCACCACCGCAACCCCGTCACGCCGTACCACGGTCGCTCGCTGCACGGCGTCGTGCGGCAGACGTGGTTGCGTGGCAAGGAGATCGGCACGACCCAAGGCAAGCTGCTCAGAAGAGGAGAAGCATGACGGAGTGGACTCGGCTGCCGGACCTCGCCTCGCGCGCGGCCGGTGGAGGTGTGGTCTGGGCGAACGACGAGCTGTTCGCCGAGCGGGAGAACCTGATCAAACCCGCCGAGCCGGTCTACCAGACCTACACCTTCGGCCACAAAGGCCAGGTCTACGACGGCTGGGAGACCCGCCGCCGCCGTGAACCGGGCGTCGACCAGGCCGTGGTCAGGCTCGGCATGCCCGGTGTCGTGCGCGGGGTCGTCGTCGACACGGCGTTCTTCAAGGGCAACTACCCGCCGTTCTGCTGGGTCGAGGGCGCGCACGCCGACGGCTACCCGTCCGCCGACGAGATCACGGACTGGTTCCCGCTGGTCGAACGCACGGCGTTGAAGGGCGACGAGAAGCACTTCTTCGACGTGAAGGAAGGCCGTCGCGTCACGCACGTACGGCTGACCATCGACCCGGACGGCGGTGTGGCTCGTCTGCGCGTGCACGGCGAACCGCTCGCGGACCCGCGTCTGCTCGTGGCCGGCATCGACCTCGCCGCGCTGGAGAACGGCGCCGTCGTCACCGGGTGCAGCAACATGTTCTACAGCTCGCCCAACAACCTCATCGCGCCTGGTCAGGCCACGGTCATGGGCGAGGGCTGGGAGACCGCGCGCCGCCGTGACGACGGCAACGACTGGGTGTCGCTCCGGCTCGCCGCCCCCGGCGTCGTGCGGCTGGTCGAGCTCGACACCAGCCACTTCAAGGGCAACGCGCCGGGCTGGGCGTCGGTGCGCGGCTGTGACGAGCGCGCGGACCCCGACACGTGGTTCGACCTGCTCCCGCGCACCCGGCTGCAGCCCGACACGCGGCACCGGTTCCTCGTGCCCGAGACGGAGGCGACGGCCGTCCGCCTCGACATCTACCCGGACGGTGGCATGGCGCGGCTGCGGGTCATCGGCACGCTCACGAACGATGGCGTGTCACGGCTTGAGAAGGTCTGGACCACTACGACCAGCTGATGGCAGCGTTCCTCCCTCAAGATCCGTTGCACAGGGAGGAAATCCATGCGGCTACGCGTTTTCGGCGCCGTGCTGGTGAGTTCGGTGTTGTTGGTGGGGACGGGACAAGCCGTCGCCGCTCCGGAACGGGGAGCCGGCTCGATCGCCTGGCAGCCCTGTGCCGAGGCTCAGGCGATCGAGTGCGGCTTCCTGGAGTTACCGGTCGACCACGCGAGACCGAAGGGCGAGAAGTTCCCGCTCGCGGTGTCCCGGCGCAGGGCGAGCGACCCGTCGAGGCGCATCGGGGCGATGATCATCAACCCCGGCGGTCCCGGCGGGTCGGGCGTCGAGTTCTCCTTCGCCGCCGAGGGCGTCTTCAGCAAGGAGATCACCGACCGGTTCGACGTCATCGGCTTCGACCCGCGCGGTGTCGCCCGGTCCGCGCCGATCAGGTGCTCGGCGGACGTGCTGGCGCGGCAGCCGTCGCTCTACCCGAAGAGCAGGGCCGAGTTCGACGCGGTGGTCGCGTACAACAGGGAGTTGCGAGCGGACTGCCGCAAGAACACCGGCGCGCTCTTCGACCACGTCTCGACGACGGACGTCGCGCACGACATCGACGCCATCCGGCGCGCGCTGGGCGAGAAGAAGATCAACTACTTCGGCGTCTCGTACGGCACGTTCATGGGCCAGCAGTACGCGGAGCTGTACGGCAGGAACGTCCGCGCGATGGTGCAGGACTCCGTGGTGGACCACAGCCTCGGCACCTGGAGGTTCATCGAGACCCTGTCGCGCGGCGTGGCCGGCGTCTTCGACGAGTGGGTGAAGTGGAGCGACCGCACGCCGTCGTCGCCGTTCCACGGCAGGGACCTGCGGGCCGTCTGGCGTGGTCTGCTCGCCAAGGCCGACCGCGGTGAGCTGAAGGACGCGCAGGGCGACGTCGTGACGGCCGAGGCGCTCGGTGCGCTCGTGCAGGGCACGGGTTACCTGCCGGAGTGGCAGTGGCTCGCCGAGCACACCGCGGCGCTGGAGCAGGGCGACCCGGTGCAGGCCGGCGCGTTCGCCAAGACCGAGCTGGTCGAGTTCCCCGCCGTCGCCGTCTTCTGCGACGACTGGAACCTGCGCATTCGCTCGTGGGGCGAGTACCAGGCCGTCCACGCGATGGACGTCCGCCTCTCGCCCGACACCCGCGGCAACGCGCTCGGCCACACCTTCCTCGTGGCGTGCGCCGGACTCCCGAAGGCCTCGAACCCGCAGCGGCCGCTCACCATCAAGAACGCGCCGAAGATCCTCATGACCAACTCGAGGTACGACCCGGCCACGGTCTACGAGTGGGCGGTCAACGCCCACCGGCAGACCCGTGACACCACGGTCTTCGTGACCTACGAGGGCTGGGGCCACGTGGTCTACGAACGCAGCGAGTGCACCAGGAAGATCAACGACGACTACCTGCTGTCACTGAAGCTGCCGCACGACGGAACCCGGTGCGCCGCGGTGGAGCCAATCGTGTCGGCCAAAACGACTAACAGGCCGTGGTTGTCCGACCACGGTCTGATTCGCATCCCTACCTAGGACGGTTGTCCGCGTCACACGATCGGTGGAAGCGTTCCTCCCGCAAGTTCGGGGATCTAGGGAGGAATTCCATGCAACCGATGGTGCGCGTCTTCGGCGCCGCGATCGCGAGTTCCGCATTGGTTCTAGGTGCGAGTCAGGTCGCGATCGCGGCTCCGGAAGGGCAGCCGGAGTTCAACGTCGGCGCGGTCGACTGGAAGCCGTGTGAAGAGGTGCCGGCGGTCGAGTGCGGTTTCCTCGAGCTGCCCGTCGACTACGCCAAGCCGAGAGGCGAGAAGTTCCAGCTGGCCGTGTCGCGCCGCAAGGCGAACGACCCGGCGCAGCGCATCGGCGCGATGGTGATCAACCCCGGTGGACCGGGTGGGTCGGGCGTCGACTTCTCCTTCGGCGCCGACCGCTACTTCAGCAAGGAGATCGTCGACAAGTTCGACATCATCGGGTTCGACCCGCGCGGTGTCGCCCGCAGCGCGCCGATCAAGTGCTCGGCGGAGCTGCTGCAGAAGACGCCGTCGAGCTACCCGAAGACCAAGGCCGAGTTCGACGCGCTGGTCGTGTTCAACAAGGAGCTGCGCGCGGACTGCGAGAAGCAGACCGGCGCGATCTTCAACCACGCCTCGACCGCGGAGGTGGCGCAGGACATCGACTCCATCCGCCGCGCCCTGGGCGAGAAGAAGATCAACTACTACGGCATCTCGTACGGCACGATCATGGGCCAGCACTACGCGGAGAAGTTCGGCAAGAACATCCGCGCCATGATCATCGACTCCAACATGGACCACAGCCTCGGCACGAAGGCGTTCCTCGACTCCGAGGCGCGCACCGCCGAGGACTCGTTCAACGAGTGGATCAAGTGGAACGACCGCACCACGTCGTCGCCGTTCCACGGCCAGGACCTCCGCAAGATCTGGAAGGACCTGCTCGCGAAGGCCGAGCGCGGTGAGGTGCCGGCCCCGTGGGACCCGGCCGCCAAGCTGACGCCGGAGGACCTCGGCGGCGGTGTGGTCAGCATGGCGTACGGCCCCAACTGGAAGGGCTTCGCCGACCAGATCAAGCAGATCATCGACGGCACGCAGGCGCCGAAGTCGGCGTTCTCGGCCTTCGCGGCCGAGGAGACGTTCCCGAATCCGTTCCCGGGCATCTTCTGCAACGACTACAACCTGCGCGTGAGCTCGTGGGGCGAGTACCAGGCGCTGACGAAGTCGGAGTACCGGATCGCGCCGAACACCCGCGGCTCCTCGCTCGGCCACGGCGCGATGATGGGCTGCGTCGGGTTCCCGAAGGCCACGAACCCGCAGCGCACGCTGAAGATCAAGAACTCGCCGAAGATCCTGCTCACCAACGCCAAGCACGACCCGGCGACGGCGTACGAGTGGGCGGTCAACGCGCACCGTCAGACCCGTGACACCACCGTCTTCGTGACCTACGAAGGCTGGGGCCACGGCGTCTACGACCGCAGCGAGTGCACCCTGAAGATCAACAACGAGTACCTCGTGTCGCTCAAGCTGCCGCGCAACGGCACCTCGTGCGCCGCCGTCGAGCCGGCTGAGACCTCGGTCCTGTCCGTGAAGCCGCGCGTCCCGGCGGGCCCGTTCTCGATCGCGTAACAAGTCAGATCGCAGTCCGCGTCCCCCGGTGAGCGCACCGGGGGACGCGGTTCGCCCGCGTCATGCGGAAGGGTGAGACCGCGGGCTACTCCTGGTCACCGCTCCGGTGCCGTGAGGTGCCCGAATCGAGGCCGTGAACGGCGTGAAACGCGGACGTAACACGTCCAGGTCGACAGTTCACCTCCGCGAAACGTTCTGCGTAAGCGCGTGAAACAGGACATACCGATGCTCCCTGCAACCGACGTGCAGTGGAGGTCGAAGTGGATACAGGGGACACCGCCTGGGTGCTCACCAGCGCCGCATTGGTGCTGCTGATGACGCCGGGCCTTGCCTTCTTCTACGGAGGCATGGTCCGTTCGAAGAGCGTGCTCAACATGATGATGATGAGCCTGGGCGCGATGGCCGTGGTCGGTGTCCTGTGGGTGCTGTTCGGGTACTCGACGGCATTCGGCGCGGACGTCGGCGGAGGCCTGCTGGGCAAGCCGTTCGAGTTCTTCGGCCTCAACGGGCTGCTGGGCGCCGACTCGCTGTCGGGCAAGATCCCGAGCACCGTGTTCGTGGCGTTCCAGGCCATGTTCGCGATCATCACGGTCGCGCTGATCTCCGGCGCCATCGCCGACCGCGCCCGCTTCGGCCCGTGGCTGCTGTTCGCGGGTCTGTGGGCGACGATCGTCTACTTCCCGGTCGCGCACTGGGTCTTCGACTTCGACGGCAAGGACGAGGCCGGCAACGTCATCGACCCCGGCGGCTGGATCGCCAACAAGCTCCTCGCGATCGACTTCGCCGGTGGTACGGCGGTGCACATCAACGCCGGTGCCGCGGGTCTCGCCCTGGCGCTCGTGCTCGGCAAGCGCGTCGGCTGGCCGAAGGAGCCCATGAAGCCGCACAGCCTGCCGCTGGTCGTGCTGGGCGCCGGTCTGCTGTGGTTCGGCTGGTTCGGCTTCAACGCCGGTTCGGCCCTGGGCGCGAACGGCACCGCCGGTGTCACGTTCATCAACACGCTGGTCGCCACCTGTGCCGCGATGCTCGGCTGGCTGCTGACCGAGCGCATCCGCGACGGCAAGGCCACCACCCTCGGTGCCGCGTCGGGCGTCATCGCCGGCCTGGTCGCCATCACCCCCGCCTGTTCCGCCGTCACCCCGATCGGCGCCATCGCGATCGGCGCGATCACCGGTGTCCTCTGCGCTCTCGCCGTGTCGCTCAAGTACCGCTTCGGCTTCGACGACTCGCTCGACGTCGTCGGCGTGCACCTCGTCGGTGGTCTGTCCGGCACGATCCTGATCGGCCTGTTCGCCAGCGAGGCGGCCCCGGCCAAGATCAACGGCCTGTTCTACGGCGGCGGCGTCGACCAGCTCTGGCGCCAGGCGGTCGGTGCCTTCGCGGTCCTCGGCTACTCGTTCGTCCTGAGCCTGGCCCTCGGTTACCTGGTGAAGTTCACCGTCGGGTTCCGGGCCACCGAAGAGGCCGAGGTGGCGAGCATCGACGAGTCCGAGCACGCTGAGCGCGCCTACGAGTACGGCAGCCTCACCAGTGCGCGTGGCACCGGCAAGCCGAGCGTGGCCGCGGGCGCCACCGCGGTCCTCGAGGGGAGCAACAAGAAATGAAGCTGGTCACCGCGATCATCAAGCCGTTCACGCTCGACGACGTGAAGGGCGCCCTCGAACAGCTCGGGGTGCTGGGCATGACCGTCAGCGAGGTGCAGGGCTACGGCCGCCAGAAGGGTCACACCGAGGTCTACCGCGGGGCCGAGTACTCCGTGGACTTCGTGCCCAAGATCAAGATCGAGGTCGTCATCGACGACACCGCCGTCGAGAAGGTGCTGGAAGCGGTCGTCGAGGCCGCCCGCACCGGCAAGATCGGTGACGGGAAGGTCTGGGTCACTTCGGTCGACACGGTCGTGCGCGTGCGCACGGGCGAACGTGGATCGGATGCGCTTTAACCAATAGGAGACGGCCCGTGGAGAACAACGAAACGGCCGTCGTCACGGCTGACGACCTGGTGCGAGCACGCGAAAGGCTGCTCGTGCCAGGTCGTCGTCGCTTGACCGCCGAACCTCTGCGCGAAGCACTCGTGGACCTGCACGAGTTCTGGCTCACCAAGCACGCGGGGGGAGCGGGGGTATCCGGACCGGGTATCGCGCTCGTGGCGGTCGGCGGGCTGGGGCGGCGCGAGCTCGTGCCCTACTCAGACCTCGACCTGGTCCTCGTCCACAACGGCGTGAAGAACGTCGACGACATCGCCGAAAAGCTCTGGTACCCGCTGTGGAACTCCGGCATCGGGCTCGACCACTCCGTCCGCACGGTCGGGGAAGCGCTCCGAGTCGCGGCCGGTGACCTGCGGACGGCACTGGGACTGCTGGACATCCGGCACATCGCCGGTGATCCGGAGGTCACGCAGAAACTCGCGGACGGCGCACGCCAGGCGTGGCGCGGCAACGTTCGCAACCGGCTCGACGAGATGGCCGAGTCGTCGCAGAAGCGCTGGGCGCGCAGCGGTGAGATCGCCCACCGCGTCGAGCCCGACCTGAAGCACGGCCGCGGCGGGCTGCGGGACCTCACGATGCTGGACGCGTTGTCCCTCGCGCAGTTGGTGGACAGGCCGTCCGCCGACGTCGACGAGGCGCGCCGCCTGCTGCTGGACGTCCGCACCGAACTCCGCCGCGTGGCGCGCAAACCCCGCGACGTGCTGCGGGCGCAGGACGGTGACGAGGTCGCGTCCGCGCTCGGCCTGGCGGACCGCTTCGCTCTGGCCCGTTCGCTCTCCTCGGCCGCACGAACGGTCGTCTACGCGTTCGACGTGGCCATGCGGGCCGCCCGTGCCGCCGCACCCAAGCGCGGCCTCGGAGCGTTCCTCAGGGGACAACCGCCGCGCAGGCCGTTGGACGAAGGCGTTGTGCTGCACGGGTCTGAGGTGTCGCTGGCCCGTGACGCGATTCCGAGCCGTGATCCGGCGTTGTTGTTGCGTGTCGCGACGGCGGCTGCACGCAGCAAGCACCCGATCGCGAACGGGACGCTGACCCGGCTCGCCGACTCCGCGCCCGAGCTGCGCCAGCCGTGGCCGCGCGAGGCCCGCGAGGAACTGCTGGCGTTGCTGGGTAGCGGAAGCGGGCTCGTGGACGTCGTGGAGGCCTTGGACCGCACGGGTCTGTGGGGCCGGCTGTTCCCCGAGTGGGGCGCGGTGCGGGACCTGCCGCCGCGCGACGCCGCGCACGTGTGGACGGTCGACCGGCACCTGGTGCAGACGGTCGCGCACGCGGCCAGGCTGGCGACGACGGTGTCACGACCCGACCTGTTGCTGCTGGGCGCGATGATCCACGACATCGGCAAGGGCCGGCAGCAGGACCACTCCGAGGTGGGCGCCGCGCTGGCGACCCAGATCGGCGAGCGGATCGGGCTGTGGCCGCAGGACGTCGAGACGTTGTCGGCGATGGTGCGCCACCACCTGCTGCTGCCGCACACCGCGACCCGCCGCGACGTCGAGGACGAGGCGACGGTCCACCGGGTCGTCGAGACGCTCGGTGGTGACGCGGTCCTGCTGGAACTGCTGCACGCGCTGGCGGAGTCGGACTCCATCGCGACCGGTCCGGGTGTGTGGACGGACTGGAAGGCCTCGCTGCTGGCCGACCTGGTCAAGCGCTGCCGCACGGCGATGGCGGGGGAGGCGCTGCCCAAGCCGGAACCGCTCGACCCCGTGCACGTGGCCATGGCCGAACGAGTCGCGGCGTCGGGGAAACCGGACGTGCTGCTGGAGAAGCAGGACCACGCGGCGGTCGTGACGGTGATCGCGCCGGACCGTCCGGGACTGCTCTCCAAGGCCGCCGGGGTGCTCGCGCTGAACTCGCTGGAGGTGCACGCGGCGACGTTGCACTCGCACGGTGGCGCAACGGTCGACACGTTCACCGTGTCACCGCGCTTCGGCTCGTTGCCCGACGCGACCCTGTTGCGCGAACAGCTCTCCAGGGCGATCGAGGGCTCGTTGCCGCTGGCGGACAAGCTCGCCGCGAAGGAACGCGACTACGGCGGCCCGCCCGTCGACCCGCCGCCGTCGAAGGTGCTGTGGTTCGACGACGAGGCGACCGGCGCGGTGGTGCTGGAACTGCGGGCCGCCGACCGGATCGGGCTGCTGCACCGCGTGGCGGGCGCGTTGGAGCAGTGCGGAGCGGACGTGCAGTGGGCGCGGGTGTCCACGTTGGGCGCGACGGTCGTCGACTCGTTCAGCATCGCGGGCGACGACCTCGACCGCCGCCGGATCGAACGGGCGGTGCTCGACGCGGCCAGGTAGAGGTTGAGTAGCTCTACGCACAACCTCTCCGGGTGCTCACGCTCCTGCGCGACCTCCGGAACCGGCAGTCTTCGTGGTGTCCGGAAAGCGTCCTCGAGGGGTGGACCGCTTCCCGGACGGGCAGAAGCGGTGGTGCGCGGTGACGGTGCCGGGGGAGGTCCCGCGCACCCGCACCACCGCCGAGTCCCTCTCGGGTGTTCCGTCACCGTTGCGCGGAAAGCTATGCATTTCGTGTGAAATCGGACCAAACTGAACGAGAGGGATGGTCAGAACGTCTTCTAGGACATGACCGCCGTGTTGAACACGCAGATCGCCACCGTCCGAGTGGAGCCGCGCTCGCTCGTCGTCCTCGCCGGGATCCCCGGCGCGGGCAAGACGACGCTGCTCACCCGCCTGGACGCGGACGAACCGGTCACCGTCCTCGACTCCGACCAGGTGCGCACGTGGCTCGAACCGCGCGTGCGGCTCCCGTACCGGTTCTGGCGCGTGTTCGTGCACCTCACACACCGGATGCGCGTGTTCTGGGCAGCGCTGTTCAGCCCGGGCCTGCTGGTCGTCCACGAGCCGTCCACGAGGCCCGGCACGCGCTTCATGCTGCTGCTCGCCGGCGTGCTGTCGCGGCGTTCCCGCCACTTCCTGTGGCTCGACGCCTCGGCGGCCCAGGCGCTGGACGGCCAGATCGCCCGCAAGCGCGTCGTCCGCACGCACGCGTTCGAACGGCACGTCCGCCGCGGCTCGTCGATGCGCGCGCGGTTCGAGGCGGGCTGGGTGCCGTTCGGATTCACCGGCGTGACGCTCCTCACCCGTGCGGGGACCTCGGGTGGTCTGCGCATCATGGTGTCGTGATCAAGGCCGTCCTCTTCGACTTCGCCGGCACCCTCTTCGGGCGCCCGTCCCACCCGTGGCTGCCGGCGCGGCACCTCTCCGTGCTGCGCGCCCCGGCACCGTTCGTGGCGCGGATGAACGCCGCCGAGCGCGCGGTCTGGGACGCCAGGGACCTCACGGCCCTGGCCAACCGCTCCGCCCACTGGACCCTGTTCCGCCTGGCCGGGCTCACGATGACCGACGACCTGTTCCACCGCCTGCACAACCCGGCCTTCTGGCTGCCCTACGCGGACACGGCGGCCGCCCTGGCCACCACCCGTCCGCTGAAGGTCGGCGTGCTGAGCAACATCTCGTGGGACATCCGCGCCCTCTTCCGGCGCGAGTCGCTGGCCGTGGACGCCTTCGCCCTGTCCTACGAGATCGGCTTCTCCAAGCCCTCCCCGCGCGCCTTCGACGCCGCCTGCACGCGGCTCGACGTCGCCCCGTCCGAGTGCCTGTACGTCGGTGACGACCCGGTGGCCGACGGCGCGGCCGTGGCGGCGGGGCTGCGGTTCGCGCAGATCTCCACGGCCCCGGTGGGGCGCCGCGAGCCCGTGCTGCTGGAGGCGCTGGCGCAGCACGGGATCAGCTGATCCGCCAGGAGCCGGTGGTGGTCGTCGTACCGGACGCCGGCCGGCCAAGACAATGAGCCGATCTCGTTCGCCCGCCGTTCCTCGATCTCGCGCGTTCTGCGCAGCCAGGCCGAAGGCGTGAACCGTTCGCTCCCGTGCAGCGAGCACAGGGCGTCTTCGAGTGAGTCGGCGGTGGAGTACCTCTGCAGGTCGTGGACCCCGTCCACAGCGCCGGTGACCTGCCGGGGCATCTCGAGCCGTCTGTCGACCAGCGGCTCGGCGTGCCCGACGTCGGCCGAACTGCTCTGATCGGGTTCCGGGCTCTGGTCGGGCACGCCCTGGTCGTGGTCGCGCGGGCCGGCGTCCGAAGACCTCCTGGTCCCGTCCTCGACGGAGGTGCCAGGAGGCGCGCCGGGTTCGCGGTGGCCGGCCACCCGCTCGCCGGACGCGGTGCCTGCTGGTCTGCGGGGCTCGTCGACCGGTACCGGGGTGTCGCTCTCGGCTCTCCACAGGTACGCGCCACCGTCGTCGCAGGCGACCAGGACGCGTTGCCCGTCGCTGTCGAAGCGCACCGACCGCGGGCCGGCCGGGAGCCCGATCACCTGGATCTGCCTGCGGGTCCGCGCCGACCACAACCGCAGCGTCCTGTCGGTGGAGACCGAGGCGACGACGTCACCCTTCGGCGACCAGGCGACGGCCCTGACCTCGCCGCGTTCGTCGCCGTGGGTGAAGACGTGCTCGCACTCGCCCGTCTCGGCGTCCCACAACCGGACCGTGCCGTCCTTCGAACCTGTCACGAGCGCGGTGTCGTCCGGCGACCAGTCCACGCCGCAGACGCCGTCGGAGTGCCCGGTGAACGACCGCAGGAGGTGCGTGGAGGCCGTGGCGCGCAGAAGACTTCGCCGCCAGCCGGTCGGGTCCGGCGCGTTCACGAGCAACCGGACGGCGTCGTCGGGGTCGAGCCCGTCCGCTCCGCGCCACGCCCACGAATGATCGCGTTCCAGTTCCTCCCGTAATCGCGGCCAGTGCAGGAACAGGCTCTCGTGCGCCACCTCCACGGTCTCGCGGGTCGCGGTGAGCACGCGGTTGGTGATGAACGGGTCCAGCAGCCGCCGGTTCTCCGCGGACAGGTCGGACGCCGCCACCGAGCAGCGGGTGAACTTCCCCGTCTCGTCGACCGCGACCAGCCGCCGCAGGGCCTGCAGCACGCGGTGCTCGGCGTCGCGGACCGAGGGCCACGAGCCGTCCTCGTCGCGCACCAGGTCGCGGGCCATCGCGAGGGCCTCGTCGGCCTGGAACCGCAGCACGTCCATGACGCGGCCGGACGCCACGTACTCGGCGCGGGTGATCGGCCTGGGGGCGCGTTTGCCGTCCGGGTTCACGTGGCGCCACAGGTTCTCCAGTGCGAAGGCCAGCAGCGGCAGTGACTCACGGCTGGCGTCTTCCTGGATGAGGCCCAACGCGGCGTCGTCGACGCTCCAGCCGAAGGAGCGCAACGGACCGTTCACGACCACCGGTAGTTCGGCCTTCGTGAGTGGCGTGACCAGGAAATCGTCGCGTAAGAGAGGTGCGAAGTCCTCTCTGCTCATGAGCTCGTCCAGGAAATCGGCGCGCACGGTGTACACGACCCATGCTTCGCCACGGCTCGCGTCGACCAGTTGCTGCACCAGGTCGGAAGACTCGGTCATCAGCAGTTCCTCGGCCTGGTCGAGCACCACGAGCCGGCGTCCGGGGCCCTCGATCGGCGGCAGCACGCCCTGCGAGGGCGTCACCGGGCCGATGATCGTCCAGCCCTCGCGGCGCAGCAGCGGGATCAGACCGGCGCGGACCAGCGACGACTTGCCGGCGCCAGACGGGCCGATGACCGCCATCGCGCCGTGCGAGCGGCGGCCGAGCAACGGTTCGGCGAGGCGCTGGATGTCGTCTTCGCGCCCGAAGAAGAGAGAGGCCTGGTGTTCGTCGAACGCCTTCAGACCGGGGAAGGGGGACGAGAGAGGTGCGGCCTTGCTGACCCCCGCACGTTCGAGCACCTCCAGCACCGTGTCGCGGGCGGCGGCCAACGAGGCGGGCGAGGTGGCATCGACGCGTTGGGCTTGGAGGTCGTTGAGGATCGCACGGTGCTGGGAGCGGGCACTGAAGAACTCGATGCACGGCGCGTGCGGCTTGCGTTCGCGGAAGACAGACGACTCCCAGATGCACCACTCCGAGAACGAACCGGGTGAGGTGACCGCGATCAGGGCGTCGGCGCCGAGCAGTTCGCGGCGCAGGCTGTCCTTCCACGGCAGGGAGACGTCGGGTCCGGAGCCGGGCGCGGTGTAGGCGTGGACGTCCTCGAAGCCCGCGGCCAGCAGGGCGTCACGCAGGTAAAGCGCGATGGCGTCGCCCTCGTCGTGACCGTGGTAACTGAGGAAGATTCGCCCCATGCGCAGCATCCTGCATCACGGGCCTGGGGAGGCACACCGGGCGCGACGAGGTGAACGGCTAGTCTGGGAGGCGTGTTCTCCACGCTTTCCGACCGGCTGACCACGGTTCTCCAGGGCCTTCGCGGCAAGGGCCGGCTCAGCGACGCCGACATCGACGCGACCGCCCGCGAGATCAGGGTCGCCCTGCTCGAGGCCGACGTCGCGCTGCCCGTTGTGCGCGGCTTCATCGCCAAGGTGAAGGAACGCGCCAAGGGCGCGGAGGTCCACCAGGCGCTGAACCCCGCCCAGCAGGTCGTGAAGATCGTCAACGAGGAGCTCGTCAACGTCCTCGGCGGCGAGACCCGCAGGCTGAACCTGGCGAAGAACCCGCCCACGGTGATCATGCTGGCGGGTCTGCAGGGTGCCGGCAAGACGACGCTCGCGGGCAAGCTGGCCAAGTGGCTGAAGGGCCAGGGCCACACGCCGCTGCTCGTCGCCGCCGACCTGCAGCGCCCGAACGCCGTCACGCAGCTCCAGGTCGTCGGTGAGCGCGCGGGCGTGCCCGTGTTCGCCCCCGAGCCCGGCAACGGCGTGGGCAACCCCGTCGAGGTGTCGCGCCGCGGCATCGACGAGGCCAAGGCCCGGCAGCACGACATCGTCCTCGTCGACACGGCCGGCCGGCTCGGTGTCGACGAGGAGATGATGAAGCAGGCCATCGACATCCGGGCCGCCGTCAACCCGGACGAGGTCCTGTTCGTGGTCGACGCCATGGTCGGTCAGGACGCGATCAACACCGCCACGGCGTTCCGCGACGGCGTCGGCTTCACCGGTGTCGTGCTCACCAAGCTCGACGGTGACGCCCGCGGTGGTGCCGCGCTGTCGGTCCGCGAGGTCACCGGCCAGCCGATCCTCTTCGCGTCCAACGGCGAGAAGCTCGAGGACTTCGACGTCTTCCACCCCGACCGGATGGCCTCGCGCATCCTCGGCATGGGCGACGTCCTGACGCTGATCGAGCAGGCCGAGCAGCACTTCGACCAGGAGCAGGCCGAGAAGGCCGCCGCGAAGCTGCACACCGGCCAGCTCACGCTCGAGGACTTCCTCGAGCAGATGCTCGCCATCCGCAAGATGGGTCCGATCGCGAACCTGCTGGGCATGCTGCCCGGCGCGGGTCAGATGAAGGACCAGCTGGGCCAGCTCGACGAGAAGCACCTCGACCGCATCCAGGCGATCATCCGCGGCATGACCCCGGCCGAGCGCGACGACCCCAAGATCATCAACGGCTCCCGCCGGCTGCGCATCGCGAACGGCTCGGGCGTCAAGGTCAGCGACGTCAACGACCTGGTCAACCGCTTCTTCGAGGCCCGCAAGATGATGGCCTCGATGGCCGGCCGGATGGGCTTCGGCGGCGGTGGCGGCAGCAAGAACCGCAAGGGCAAGAAGGGGAAGAAGGGCAAGGGCGGACGCGGCCCGACGCCTCCCAAGATCAAGGGCGGCTTCCCGCCGGGGATGTTCCCCGGTGGCATGCCCGGGATGCCTCCCGGCGGCATGCCCGACCTGTCAAAGCTCACCGGCGGCATGAACGAGCTCCCGCCCGGCTTCGACCCGTCGAAGTTCAAGTTCGACGGGGACGACAAGAAGAAGTGACCATGCACCTGCGCGGCGTCGTCCTGCCGGACGGCGAGCCGCGAGACCTGTGGGTCGTCAACGGCCGCGTCCGCACCAGGCCGGTGCCGGGCGCGCAGACCGTGGTCGACGGCGGGTTCCTCGTCCCGGGCCTGGTCGACGCGCACTGCCACGTCGGCCTGGGCCCGCAGGGCGGGGTCGAGCTGCCCGAGGCCGTCGAGCAGGCGATCACGGACCGCGACGCGGGCACGTTGCTGATCCGCGACTGCGGCTCGCCGATCGACACCACGCCGTTGCAGGAGCGCCTGGACCTGCCGCGGATCATCCGCGCGGGCAAGCACATCGCCCGTCCGAAGCGCTACATCCCGGGCATCAGCGTCGAGGTCGAGACCGACCTGGTGTCGGCGGTGGCCGAGCAGGCCGCGCACGGCGACGGCTGGGTGAAGCTGGTCGGCGACTGGATCGACCGCGGCGAGGGCGACCTCGCTCCACTGTGGACGGACGACGAGCTGGAGCAGGCGATCAAGGTCGCCCACGCCGCCGGCGCGAAGGTCACCGCCCACGTGTTCGGCGAGGACGCGCTGCCGGGCCTGATCAACGCGGGCATCGACTGCATCGAGCACGGCACCGGCCTGACCGACGACACGATCTCGCTGATGGCCTCGCGCGGCACCGCGCTGGTGCCGACGCTGATCAACATCGAGACCTTCCCCGGCATCGCCGAGAAGGCCGGCAAGTACCCGAAGTACGCGAACCACATGCGTGACCTGCACGCCCGTGTGTCGCGCACGGTGGCCTCCGCGATCGAGGCGGGCATTCCCGTCTACGCGGGCACCGACGCGGGCGGTGGCATCCGGCACGGCCGCATCGTCGACGAGATCGTCGCGCTGCACGGCGTGGGGATGAGCCCTCTGGACGCCATCGGCGCCGCGTCGTGGAACGCCCGCGAGTGGCTCGGCTTCCCGTCGCTGACCGAGGGCGCGGCCGCGGACATCGTCGTGTACGACGAAGATCCGCGGGAGAACCTCGAGGTCCTCCGGTCGCCGCGCGTGGTCATGCTCAGGGGCCGCATCCACTAGCCGTGCTGGGCGAACGCGCCCACCTGGTAGTCGCCGCCCTTCTGGCGGGTGATCACGTTGAGCCGGTTCGCGGCGTTGATCAGGCTGATCAGGCTGACCAGCGCGACGGTCTCCTCGTCGTCGAAGTGCTTGCGCACGGCCTCCCAGGTCTCGTCGCTCGTGCCGAGCGGCGTCAGCTGGGTCCCCTCCTCGGTGAGCGCGAGCGCGGCCCGTTCGGCGTCGGTGAAGACGGTGGTCTCGCGCCACCCGGCCACGAGGTGCAGCCGCAGCGGGTCCTCGCCCTGCGCGATGGCCTCCTTGACGTGCATGTCGAGGCAGAGGCCGCAGCCGTTGATCTGGCTCGCGCGCAGGCTGACCAGTTCGATCACGCTCTTCGGCAGCGTCGACTCGTGCAGCACCGCGTTGAGACCCGCGAACCGCTTCGCGAGCTTGGCGCCGGTCTGGGTGGCGAAGAGGTTGATGCGCGGTTCCATGGTGGTTCCTCCCTCGTGGGCCTTGCTGGACGACCACGAGATGCCGGTGCCGCGTTCCGTGTGACTATGATCCGCGCCACTGTCACAAACGCCGTTCCCCTGGTGTCTTGTGTCCATGGACGTCGCGACCGACTCGTTCGTCAGCCACCGCAACCTGCTCTTCACGATCGCCTACGAGATGCTCGGCTCCGCCGCCGACGCCGAGGACGTGCTGCAGGAGACCTGGCTGCGCTGGTCCGGCGTCGACCACGGCACGGTCGACAACCACCGCGCCTACCTGGTCAGGATCGTGACCCGCCAGGCGCTGGGCCGCCTGCGCACGCTGGGCCGCCGCAAGGAGTCCTACGTCGGCTCCTGGCTCCCGGAACCGCTGCTGACCACGCCGGACGTCGCCGAGGACGTCGAACTCGCCGACAGCGTCTCGATGGCGATGATGCTGGTCCTCGAAACCCTCACCCCGACCGAACGCGCCGTCTTCGTCCTGCGCGAGGTCTTCGACCTGGACTACGACGAGATCGCCAGGGCCGTCGACAAGAACCCGGCCGCCGTCCGCCAGATCGCCCACCGCGCCCGTTCCCACGTGGCGGCCCGACGCCCGCGCGAGGTCGTCACCCAGGCCGCGTCCCGCGAGGCCCTGGCCGCCTTCCAGCGCGCCACCGAGACGGGCGACCTCCAGGCGTTGCTCGACCTGCTCGCCCCCGACGTGGTGTTCATGGGCGACGGCGGCGGCGTCAAACAGGCCGTCCCGCGCCCGGTCGTCGGGTCCTCGAAGGTCGCGCGGATGCTGCTCGGCGGCATGCTCAGGGTGACCGGCTGGACGATGGAACCCGCCCAGGTCAACGGGTACCCGGCGCTCGTCGTGCGGTTCGGTGGCGAGCTCGACACCGTGATCGCGGTGCGGGTGGAGGACGGGCGGATCAGCGGGCTGTACGCGGTGCGCAACCCGGAGAAGCTCTCGCACATGACCCGGGAGACGTCTCTGCGTCGTTGATCAGCGGTCAAGGGTTTAGTAGCAGCCGTTGTACGCCGATCCACCCATCGGGAGCAGGACAACCGGCGGAGACCCGATCTGACCAATTATTGGCCAGGCGGTTGGTCCGGTTTCCGCCGGTGCCGCACAGTAATCTCGGATTTCCTGGGCGGCTGCGTCGATCGCGAGGTGGGCTGATCATGTGTGTGCCAGTGCCTGCTGTTCCGCCGCCGGCAGCCGCCCCGTGACTAGATTGCAGAGCGTGAGTGAGCCGGAATCCCTGAAGCCCAAGCGCGGCTTCGTCGCGGGCTTTGTCGACTCGGTGCGGGACATCAGTCGCAACCCGGAGCCCGAACGGGTGGGCCAGCGCTGGGGGTTCGGCGCGTTCCTGCTGGTGGAAGCCGTCTTCATCCTGAGCGCCGTGTTCATCACGGCGATCGCGAAGCAGTTCGGCGTCAGCCTGCTCGACTCCGTGCCGCTGGTGCTGATCGGCTCGATCGTGCCGACGGTGCTCGCGGCCGGCGTCGCGATCGTGATCACGTACGTCCGCGGCAACGGCCCGAAGATCGACCTCCGGTTCAGCATGACCAGGGAGGACGTGGCGATCGGCCTGAAGCTCGGCATCCTCGGCCTCGTCCTCACCTACGCCGCCGCCACGGTCTGGGCGAAGGTGGTCGGCGAGGAGAACGCCACGAGCGCGGTCGGGGACCTGCTGTCCGGGTCGAACCTGCCGCTCGGCGCCGCGATCACGATGTTCCTCTACGTCAGCCTCATCGGGCCGGTCTGCGAGGAGATCATCTACCGCGGCCTGCTGTGGGGCGCCGTCGAACGCCAGGGCTGGAGCCGCTGGGCCGCGTTCGGGCTCACCACGGTGATCTTCGCGATCGGCCACTTCGAACCGCTGCGCACGTCGTTGCTGCTCGTGATCGCCATCCCGATCGGCATCGCCCGCCTGCTCACCCGCCGGCTCGGGGCGAGCATCGTGGCGCACGTGATGAACAACTTCCTGCCGGGCCTCACGCTCCTGCTCGTCGCCGTCGGGGTCATGTGATGGACCTGAACAGCGATCTCGGCGAGGGCTTCGGGATCTGGGAGCTCGGCGACGACACCGCGTTGCTCGGTGTCATCAGCAGCGCGAACGTGGCGTGCGGCTTCCACGCCGGTGATCCGTCCACGATGCGTCGTGTGTGCGAGGAGGCCGCGCGCAACGGCGTGAAGATCGGCGCCCAGGTGTCCTACCGCGACCTGGCCGGGTTCGGTCGCCGGTTCATCGATGCCGACCCGGTCGAGCTCGCGGACGAGGTGCTCTACCAGATCGGTGCGCTCGATGCGTGTGCACGAGCAGCAGGTACCGAGGTCGTCTACGTGAAGCCGCACGGTGCTCTCTACAACGCGACGGTGCACCACGAGAAGCAGGCCGAGGCCGTCGTGAACGGCACCAAGGCGTTCAAGGACCTGCCGATCCTGGGTCTGCCGGGCTCGCAGTTGCTGGAGAAGGCCTCCCGGGCCGGGCTGCGGCCCGTGCAGGAGGCGTTCGCCGACCGCGGCTACACGCCGGAGGGCACGCTCGTACCGCGCAAGGAGCCCAACGCCCTGCTCACCGAGACCGCGCAGATCATCGAACGGGCCACCCGGCTGCTGGACGGCGAGATCGTCGCGGTCGACGGCACGGTGCTGAAGACGCAGGCGGAGTCGTTGTGCGTGCACGGCGACACGCCTGGTGCGGTCGCGCACGCGCGTGCGGTGCGAGAGGCGCTCGGCTCCGTGGCGCCGTTCGCGTAGCCCCGATTCGGATCCACCGGCCCCCATCTGGCACAATTGCCCGCTGTCCGTCGTGGTCGGCCCCTCTGCCCGGGCCACGGCTGTGCGAACCATCAACACAGAGCTCTCGAGGAGTACCAGGCCAATGGCCGTCAAGATCAAGCTTCAGCGTCTCGGCAAGATCCGCCAGCCGTACTACCGCATCGTGGTCGCCGACGCGCGCACCCGTCGCGACGGCAAGGCCATCGAGACGATCGGCAAGTACCACCCGAAGGAAGAGCCGTCGTTCATCGCGGTCGACTCCGAGCGCGCGCAGTACTGGCTGGGTGTCGGCGCGCAGCCGACCGAGTCCGTCCAGCGCCTGCTGGAGATCACCGGTGACTGGCAGAAGTTCAAGGGCCTGCCGGGTGCCGAGGGCACGCTGAAGGTCAAGGAGCCGAAGCCGTCGAAGGCCGACCTGTTCGCCGCCGCGCTCGCCGCCGCGAACGAGGAGCCGATGACCGAGGCCACCACGCCGAAGGCGAAGAAGGCCAAGAAGGCCGACGACGCCCCCAAGGCTGACGCCGAGGCGCCCAAGGACGAGGCGTGAGTTTGTTGGCTGACGCCCTCGAACACCTCGTTCGCGGCATCGTCGACCACCCGGACGACGTCCGGGTGAACCTCGTCACGACCCGCCGCGGCCGCACCCTCGAGGTCCACGTCCACCCGGACGACCTCGGCAAGGTGATCGGTCGTGGCGGTCGCACCGCGACGGCCCTGCGCACCGTGATGGCCGGCATCGGCGGTCGTGGTGTGCGGGTCGACGTCGTCGACACCGACCGCTGAACGAAGCTGCAAAGGGCAAATGGACGTCGTTGTCGGCCGTGTGGCCAAGGCGCACGGGATCACCGGCGAACTAGCCGTTGACGTGCGTACTGACTCTCCCGAGATGCGCTTCGCGATCGGGGCGACGATGCAGGCCAAGCTGCGTGACGGCACGTCCCGAAGCCTCACCGTGACAGCCGCCCGGCCTCATGCCGGGCGGCTGCTCGTGCGTTTCGCCGAAGTCGTGACACGCGACGTGGCGGAGGCATTGCGCGGGACGTTGCTGCTGGGCAGCACCGACGACCTGCCGCCGACCGACGACCCCGACGAGTTCTACGACCACGAGCTCGAAGGGCTCGCGGCCGAACTCGTCGACGGCACGAAGATCGGCACGGTCAAGGAGGTCCTGCACGGTCCCGGTGGCGAGCTGCTCGTGGTCCTCCGCGACAAGGGCGAGGCGCTGATCCCGTTCGTGCGCGAGATCGTGCCCACCGTGGACGTCCGCGGCGGCCGCGTCGTGATCGACCCGCCCGAGGGCCTGCTCGATGCAGATTGACGTCGTCACGATCTTCCCCGAGTACCTCGCGCCGCTGCGCGCGGCGTTGCTGGGGAAGGCGATCGACAAGGGCCTGATCAGCGTCGGCGTGCACGACCTGCGGGACTGGACCCAGGACGTGCACAAGGCCGTCGACGACAGCCCGTACGGCGGTGGGCCGGGGATGGTCATGAAGGCCGACATCTGGGGTCCCGCCCTGGACGACGTGTGCACGGACGAGACGCGTCTCATCGTGCCGACGCCGGCCGGACGCCCGTTCACGCAGGCTTTGGCGCACGAGTACGCGAGCGAGTCGCACCTCGTGTTCGCGTGCGGTCGCTACGAAGGCATTGACCAGCGTGTGGTCGATGACGCTCGTCGCCGCGTGCGTGTCGACGAGGTGTCCATCGGGGACTACGTGCTGGTCGGCGGCGAGGTGGCCGTGCTGGCGATCGTGGAAGCGGTCGCGCGGTTGCTGCCCGGCGTGCTCGGCAACCCGAAGTCGCACGCCGAGGACTCGTTCCAGGACGGGCTGCTCGAAGGGCCGAGCTACACGCGGCCGTTGGTGTGGCGCGACCTGGAGGTGCCGGCCGTGCTGCGTTCCGGCAACCACAGGATGATCGACCGCTGGCGGCGTGACCAGTCACTCGCCCGCACCTTCGAACGCCGTCCCGACCTGCTGGAATCCCTGCCGGCGGAGGCGTTCGACAAGCACGACCGGGCCCTGCTCACGCGCCTGCGCGAGGGCGGGGAGTAGCCCGATTTCATTCCGGAGTGCCCGGTCTGGCACACTGGAACAGTTGCCGCTGCCGGTGTGCTACCGGCGTGCGCACACAAGCCGACCCCCATCATGTCGTGCACAGCCATGGAACATGCTCTGGGGAGTTCAAGACACGTGAGGAACCACCGATGAACATCCTGGACGCACTCGACGCCCAGTCGCTGCGCACCGACATCCCGGCGTTCCGCGCCGGTGACACGCTGAAGGTTCACGTCCGCGTCATCGAGGGCTCGCGCGAGCGCGTCCAGGTGTTCCAGGGCGTCGTGATCCGTCGCCAGGGTGGCGGCATCCGCGAGACCTTCACCGTCCGCAAGGTCTCCTTCGGTGTCGGCGTCGAGCGCACCTTCCCGGTGCACTCCCCGAACATCTCCGAGGTCGAGGTCGTCACCCGCGGTGACGTCCGTCGCGCCAAGCTGTACTACCTCCGCGACCTGCGCGGCAAGGCCGCCAAGATCAAGGAGAAGCGCGAGGCCAAGCCGGTCTCCTGATCGGTGGCTTCGAGCCCAGAAGACACGGAGGACGCCTCCGCGCCGGACGAACCGGAGCGGGGGCGTACTCCTGTGTGGAGAGAAGTCCTCTACGTCGCGTTGACGGCCGTCGTGCTGACGGCGCTCATCCAGGCGTTCGTGGCGCGGGTCTACGTGATCCCCTCGGCGTCCATGGAGAACACGCTGCACGGGTGCACCGGCTGCGAGAACGACCGGGTGCTGGTCGACAAGATCACCTACCGCTTCGGTGACGTCGAGCCGGGCGAGGTGGTCGTGTTCCGCGGCCCGGAGGCGTGGACGTCCCACGAGTTCAGGCAAGCCCGCTCGACGAATCCCGTCGCGGGCTTCGTGCAGAACATCGGTTCGCTGCTGGGGATTGCTCCCGCGAACGAGCGCGACTTCGTCAAGCGCGTGATCGCGCTGCCCGGCCAGACGGTGATGTGCTGCGACGAGCAGCACCGCGTCGTCGTGGACGGAAAGCCGTTGGACGAGCCGTACGTGCATTGGCAGACCGGCACTTCCCCCGCGGACCACGAACCGTTCGCTCCCGTGCGCGTGCCGGAGGGGCGGTTGTTCGTGATGGGGGACAACCGGATGAACTCCACCGACTCGCGCAAACAGGGCGGTGGGGGCGTAGCGGGCACCGTTCCGCTCGAGAACGTCATCGGCAAGGCCCGGTACGTCGTTTTCCCGAAAGATCGGTGGAGTGTTGTGTCGGATCACAACCCGCAGCCCCTAGGCTGATCTCGTGGTCGACGACGCTCCAGAGCAGAACCAGCCCGGTGACGAGCCCAGTTCGGACGCTTCGGACAAGCCCGCGAAGCAGAAGAAAAAGGGCAACTTCTGGAAGGAACTGCCCGTCCTGATCCTGGTCGCCTTCGGCCTCGCGATCGGCATCCAGATCTTCCTCGGCCGCGTCTACATGATCCCGTCGGAGTCGATGGAGTCGACGCTGCACGGGTGCACCGACTGCTACGGCGACAGAGTGCTCGTCGACAAGGTCACCTACCGCTTCACCGATCCGGCGCCGGGCGACGTGATCGTGTTCCGCGGGCCGCCGTCGTGGCAGAACGACTTCATCTCCGCCGAGCCGGGCAACCCGATCTCGCAGGGGCTGTCGTGGCTCGGGTCGCTCGTCGGCCTGCCGTCGGCGAACGAGGAGGACTTCGTCAAGCGCGTGATCGCCGTCGGCGGCCAGACCGTGAAGTGCTGCGACGAGCAGAACCGCGTGACGGTGGACGGCAAGCCCCTCGACGAGCCGTACAAGCACTACGACGAGGGCTCGCCGGCCGAGCAGGAGTCGTTCGAGGAGCTCAAGATCCCGGACGGGATGCTGTTCGTGCTCGGCGACAACCGCAACCACTCGTGCGACTCGCGCTGCCAGGGCCAGGGCGGCCTCAACGGCCTCGTGCCGGTCGACGACGTGATCGGCAAGGCGCGCGTGATCGTGCTGCCCCCGTCCAGGTGGGGCGGGGTGTCCGACCACAACCCGCAGACCGTGGCGATGGGTGCGCCGGGCTGGCAGGAGAACGTGCCGCTGGGCCTGGGTATCGTCGGCGCGTGGCCGCTTCTGCTGCTCGGACGTCGAGTGCGAGACCGATTCCGCCGATGACCATGCTGATGCCGCCCCGCGCGGTGGTGCGGGGCTCGTCGGGGAACTGGGCGCTGCAGAGCACGCTGGAGCGCCGGGGCCTGGGCCCGGTCGCCGGCGTCGACGAGGCGGGCCGAGGCCCGTGCGCAGGCCCACTGGTGATCGCGGCGTGCGTCCTCCGGCCGGGCGACGCAGCACGGTTCGAGGGCCTCAACGACTCGAAGCTGATGACGGCCGCCGCCCGCGACCGCATGTACGACCTGGTCCTGAAGCGTGCGCTCGATCACTCGATCGTGGTCGTCTCGCCCGCAGACATCGACTGGCTGGGCATCCACGTCATGAACATCGAGGGCATGCGCCGAGCCGTGGCCCAGATGGACACGCACCCCGGCTACGTCCTGACGGACGGCTTCAAGGTGCCCGGCATGCCCGCACCGAACGTGGCGGTCCTCAAGGGCGACCAGGCCGCAGCCTGCGTAGCAGCGGCATCAGTGCTGGCCAAGGTCACGCGAGACCGGATCATGGCAGATCTGCATGATCGCCATCCCGAGTACGGCTTCAACGTGCACAAGGGCTACTGCACACCAGACCACACGGCAGCGTTGATGGAGCACGGCCCGTGTGCAGAGCACCGCTGGTCGTATGTAAATGTGGCAGCAGCGGCTGCCAAGCACGGCCTCGCCGCGCCGCACAGGGTGGCGCGCGCCACGACCGCGGCGGCCGTGGTCCAGAATGATGCAGCCCCGGCTGACGCCGGGGAGCTCGCGACGAGGGAGGGCGCGGAGCAGATGACCCGCGCGGAGGCGTAATGAGTGCAGAGGATCTCGAGAAGTACGAGACCGAGATGGAACTGTCGCTGTACAAGGAGTACCGCGACATAGTCAGCCAGTTCTCGTTCGTCGTGGAGACCGAACGGCGTTTTTACCTGGCCAACTCGGTGGACGTGCAGGTGCGCAACGCCGACGGCGAGGTGTACTTCGAGGTGCGCATGTCGGACGCGTGGGTGTGGGACATGTACCGCCCCGCCAGGTTCGTCAAGAACGTTCGCGTCATCACCTTCAAGGACGTGAACGTGGAGGAGCTGGACAAGCCGGACCTCCGCTTGCCGGAAAGCGGCCCGTTCCCCACCTGAGCCTTCACCACACCGCCCCCGCATCCCGCGTCGCACCGGGAGGCGGGGGCGGAGTCATGCCACCGGCCGTTCCGGTTGGCAGCAGCCCCGGCTGCACCTCCGAGTTCTCGCCGCTCCGAGCCCGCCGGCCCCTGCCCCGTCCGCCGCCGCTCCGCCGCCGCCGCCGCCGCTTCGCAGCCCCCCAGTCCCAGTCCCAGCTCCAGCCCCAGCCCCAGCCCCTTAGCACACCCCACCGACAATTCCGCCGTTCCAACATCCACAACGGCCGACTTGTCCACAGCCGCTGAGTTGTCCACAGATTCCCCTCAGCCCGGCCACCCACCCCGCCCCGCCCTGCAAGGTCGAACCCAACGACCCGCAGGGAGGCGAGGGCAGTGGTGGCACAGGCACAGGCACAGGCACAGGCACTGGTCGAGACCAGGCAGCAGGAGAAGGGGCGCCAGGGCGAGGAGCTGGCGTGCAGGTACCTGGAGGGGCTGGGCCTGGTGGTCCTGTCGCGCAACTGGACCTGCCGCGACGGCGAGCTCGACATCGTGGCCGTGGAGGGCGACAGACTGGTCGTCTGCGAGGTCAAGACCAGGTCCGGCCCGGCCTGGGGCCGCCCGGACGAAGCGGTCGACCAGCGCAAGCTCTCCCGCCTGCGCCGCACAGCGCTGCGTTGGCTGGCGGCGCACGGCGTCGGCTGGTGCAGCGTCCGCGTCGACCTGATCTCGATCACCTGGCCGCCGTCGGGCGAGCCGCACCTGGAACACCTGCGGGGAGCCTGAGATGGGCTTGGCGCAGGCGTGGTCCGTCGCCCTCTGCGGCGTCGACGGGCTCGCGGTCGAGATCGAGGCCGACGTGGGCGTGGGCCAGCCCCGCACCCACCTCCTCGGGCTTCCCGACGCGTCGTTGCACGAGTCGAAGGAGCGCGTGAAGGCCGCCGTCCGCAACAGCGAGGAGGAGTGGCCGAAGCAGCGCATCGTCCTGGGCCTGTCTCCGGCGAACCTGCCCAAAGGCGGCAGCAGCTACGACCTCGCCATCGCCTGCGCCACCCTCGCCGCGGCGGGCTCGGTCCCGTCCGAACGCCTGGCCACCACGGTCCTGCTGGGCGAACTGGCCCTCGACGGCCGGGTCCGCCCGATCCGAGGCGTCCTCCCAGCGCTGCTGGCGGCACGCCGAGCAGGCCTCAAGTCGGCGATCGTCCCGGTCGACGCCCTACCGGAGGCCGCACTGGTCGACGGCATCGAACTCCACGGCGCCGCGACCCTGTCCGAGACGTTGGCGTGGCTGCGCGGCGAAGACGTGTCACTGCAACCCCCTCCGGCCTCAGCCGACCCACCGCTGCCGGAAGTCCCGGACCTGGCCGACGTCGTCGGCCAGCCAGAAGCCCGCTGGGCGCTGGAAGTGGCCGCGGCCGGCGCGCACCACCTCCTCCTGGCGGGCCCACCAGGCACCGGCAAGACGATGCTCGCTGAACGCCTCCCAGGCCTGCTCCCGCCACTGACCCGCGAGGAGTCCCTGGCGGTGACGGCCGTCCATTCCGTGGCAGGCGTCCTCTCGGCCGACTACCCGCTGGTGGCCAGCCCGCCGTTCGTCAACGTCCACCACACGACGTCGATAGCGGCCCTGATAGGCGGCGGTGCCGGAATGGCCAAGCCAGGTGCAGCCTCCCGAGCCCATAAAGGCGTGCTTTTCCTCGACGAAGCCTGCGAGTTCGGCCAGAAGACCATCGACACCCTCCGCACGGCCCTGGAAGAGGGCGAGGTCCGCATCGCGCGCCGCGACGGCATAGCCCGCTACCCGGCCCGCTTCCAGCTGATCCTCGCCACCAACCCGTGCCCCTGCGCCCCACCCAAAGAGGTCGACTGCATCTGCACGGCCACAGTCCGCCGCCGCTACCAGGCCCGACTCTCGGGCCCGCTGCTCGACCGCGTGGACCTGAGGGTCCGCATGAGGGCCACGACCGCCATGTCCAACGCCGACGCCACCCCACCAGAACCGACAGCCGTAGTCCGCGAACGAGTCCTCAAAGCCAGGTCGAGAGCCGCCACCCGCTGGTCGTCCCACGGCCACACCTGGCCCGCCAACGCCCTCGTCCCAGGCCCAGCCCTGCGCCGCGAGTTCGCACTGCCAAAACCAACGACGGCCCTGCTGGACCGAGCCTTGGCAGTGGGCGCCCTGACGGGCCGAGGGGCAGACCGTTGTCTACGCGTGGCATGGACCCTTGCCGACCTGGCCGAAGCCGACCGCCCAACCCCGGACCACGTGGCAGCGGCCCTCCAGTTCCGAGAACGCCGAGCCCCTTGACTTCGGCCCGGCCCCGAAGCAGCCGGCCGCGGAGCTCCAACGCCCCGACTCCGCGCCCGGCCCCATCCGAGCGGGCGCTCGTCTCCCCAAGCGAGCGCCCGCTCACCCGACACGGCCCTGCCCGCCCCAAGCCGCCGGGCGCGAGGCCCACTCCCACTTCGCGCCCGGCACCTTTTCACCCAGCCGGACAGGCCCACCCCAGACGTTCGGGCGTCTGCCCCGACCCAGACGCCCGAACCCGGCCACGAGCCTCGATCGAGCCCCGGCCCGTGCCCGGCCCTGAGCGGGCCGCCCGCCTCTTCCCCAGCGGGCGGCCCGCTCACCCCACCCCACAACCCCACATCAAGGAGCCAGACCATGTCCCCGCTTCTCATCCCGGCCATGGCCCCCATCGCAACCGCTGCCGCCGCCACACCCGCCTTCCTGCAACTGCCGTGCACGATCCGAAGGCGCACGTCAGGCGCCAGCCCGCCGAGCCCGTGGCGCCCCGATCCCTGGCAACGCTGGCTCCCCTGGTGGTGGTTCCGGTGACCACCCCGCCCACTGCCTCCGCCACCCCGGTAGCCACTCCAGCCGCCGCTCTGGCCACCGATGCCGTTCGCCTCGCGAGGGCCTACCTGTCTCGCGTCGCGGAGCCTTATCCGGCGGCGCTCGCGGCCCTGATCGCCGAGGTCGGGCCGGTCGAGGCGGCGGAGCTCGTGAGGTCCGGTGAGGTGTCGCCGTCCGTGGCCGGCCAGACGTCCGCGCGGCGCGCGGAGGAGCGTGCCCAGGCGGATCTCGCCTCCATCGCCAGGGTGGGCGGGCGGCTGGTCGTCCCCGAGGACGAGGAGTGGCCGCGGTGGCCCCTGCTCGCGCTGGAGAACGTCGCTGCCCGGCGGTGCGGGGGAGAGCCGATCGCGCTCTGGGTGCGCGGGCCGCACTTCCTGGCCGACGCGGTGGAAAGGGCCGTGGCCGTCGTCGGGTCGCGGGCTGCCAGCGGATACGGCGAGCACGTGGCCGGTGAGTTCGCGCACGGGCTGGCGTCGGCGGGCCTGACCGTCGTCTCCGGCGCCGCGTACGGGATCGACGGTGCTGCTCATCGCGGTGCGCTTGCCGCCTGCGGGCTGACGATCGCGGTGCTGGCTTGTGGTGTGGACACCGCCTATCCCGCCGGGCACCAGGGGCTGCTCGCCAGGATCGCGCGGGAGGGGCTGATCGTCAGCGAGTACCCGCCCGGCGTGATGCCTGCCCGGCATCGGTTCCTCACCCGCAACCGGCTCATCGCCGCGCTGGGTGGTGGCACGGTGGTCGTCGAGGCCGGGCGGCGCAGCGGGGCCAAGAACACGGCCGCGATCACCCAGGCGCTGGGGCGGCCGCTGATGGTGGTGCCCGGCCCGGTCACGTCTGCCAGCTCCATCGGCTGCCACGAGCTGCTGCGGGACGGGCGGGCGGTGTCGGTGAGCTCGGTGGCCGAGATCGTCGAGTCGGTGGGGCGGTTCGGTGACGACCTCGCCACGGAGCCCGCCGAGAAGGAGAGCGAGCTCGGGGCGCCCCAGGGCGAGGCCATGCGCGTGTACGAGGCCCTGGGGCGGCGCAACGGGGTCAGCGCCGAGGCCGTGTCGGTCGAGTCCGGGGTGCCGCTGCAGCGGGTGCGGGCGTTGTTGCCCGAGCTGGAACTCGCTGGTCTGGCCCTGCACGTCGACGAAGGCTGGCAGAAGCTGGAGATGAGGTGAGGACTGTCCACTGTGGATTGAACGCGCTCGTCGGCCGCAGGTGTCCCCGGCGGTGATCGTCGGGGAGTGCGGACGACTTGCGGTCCGCTGGGGTCGTCGACTGTCCGGACAGTCGTGACGGCCGCTGTCACTACTCCGAAAGGTGATCTGTGCGGGTCGTTGAACCACTGGTCGTCACAGCGAGTTGAAACGTTATCGTCTTCTCGATCATGAGAGCGCTCTCAAATGGCGCGAGGGTGTGGCGATACTTGACCTATCGCCCCGACTGGCGCAGCGTCTTGGCCTATGTCCCCGCCGCCGCATGGTCGGACACGTCGTGTCGATCTCGTTCGCCTGCGCGAAAAACTGCCGGCGACCGTTGCGGACGTGTTGCGGCAGTTCGAGCGGTACCTGATGTTGGAGCGTGATCTGTCGCCGCACACGGTTCGCGCTTACCTCGGTGATGCCGTGGCGCTGCTTGGACACGTCGCTGGGAATATCCCGGAGAACGCCGACGTCGCGGACATCGACCTGACCAACCTGCGGTCGTGGCTTGCCGCGCAACGCACTTCGGGTGCCAGTCGCACGACCCTTGCCAGGCGTGCCGCGGCCGCGCGCGCGTTTACCGCGTGGGCGCACCGAGCAGGGCATTTGGCCTCGGATCCCGGCCCGCGGCTCGCTGCCCCGCGACCGCACCGGACGTTGCCGTCGGTGTTGCGCGAGGACCAGGCGAAGGACGCGATGCGCGCCGTATCCTCTGGCGCGTCCCAGGGCGATCCGGTTGCGCTGCGTGATCAGGCCGTGGTGGAGTTGCTGTACGCCACGGGTATCCGCGTGGCCGAGCTCTGTGGTCTTGATCTCGACGACGTGGACTACTCCCTAAGGGTGATTCGGGTTCTGGGCAAAGGTGGACGCGAGCGCACCACACCATTCGGTGTGCCGGCCGAACGAGCGCTGCGGCGATGGGTGGACGAAGGGCGAAACGCCCTGGTGGCACCGGATTCGCCGCCCGCGTTGTTCCTCGGTGCCCGTGGCGGCAGGCTGAACCAGCGGGCCGTCCGCACCCTGGTGCACGAGGTCGTCGCCGTGGTACCGGACGCACCGGACATCGGGCCGCACGGGTTGCGCCACTCCGCCGCGACCCATTTGCTGGAAGGAGGAGCGGACCTGCGCACCGTCCAAGAACTGCTTGGTCACGCTACGCTCGCAACGACTCAGCTTTACACACACGTCACTGTCGAACGGCTGAAGGCGATCCATGACCGAACCCACCCCCGTTCCTGACGCCGCAGGGGGAGGATCGCGTACGGCGACCGTGCCCCCTGAACCCGTCCTGCCCGCACCAGTGTCGAAGCAGGCGAGCAACGGGCACCGTCAGAACGGCGCGCCACGCACCGAGGCGACCCCCGAGCCCGGTGCCAACACGCATGTCAACGGCACGCCCGTGGCCGTGCCGACTGCGGTGACGCGCACGGACGTCCGGTCCGGTGACGACGTAGAGGCCGGCATCGTCGCCCTGTGGCGCAGCTACGGCGAGTCCCGCGACCAGAACCAGCGCGACCGCCTGGTCCTGCACTACGCGCCGCTGGTCAAGTACGTCGCCGGCCGCGTCGGCACGGGCCTGCCCGCCCACGTGGACGTGGCCGACCTGATCCAGTCCGGCATCTTCGGCCTGGTCGACGCGATCGAGAAGTTCGAGCCGGAACGCGGCCTCAAGTTCGAGACCTACGCCATGCAGCGCATCCGCGGCGCGATCCTCGACGACCTGCGCTCCCAGGACTGGGTGCCGCGCTCGGTCCGCAGCCGAGCCCGCGACGTCGAACGAGCCCTCGAACGCCTCGGCGCCAAGCTGCAGCGCACGCCCACCGACCGCGAGCTCGCCGCAGAGCTCAAGATCGGCCTGGCGGAGCTGCGCGAGCTCTACGGTCAGCTCCAGCTCACCAGCGTCGTGGCCCTCGACGAGCTGATCGCCCCGAACAAGGGCGGCTCGTCCCTGGCCGAGTCGCTGCCCGACGACGCCGCGGAAGACCCGGTGGCGAGCCTCGTCGACCAGGACAGCCGCCGCCAGCTGGCCGACGCGATCGCCCAGCTCGCGGAACGCGACCGCGTGGTCGTGACCCTCTACTACTTCGAGAACCTGACCCTCGCCGAGATCGGCAAGGTCCTCGGCGTGACCGAGTCCAGGGTCTGCCAGCTGCACACCCGCGCGGTCCTGCGCCTGCGCACCAAGCTCAACGAGCAGTCCGAGGCCTGACCGCACCTCGATCCCCAGCAGCCTGGCGGGCGCCGGGCTGCCGAACACCCGTACCGGGAGAGCCGCACAGGGCCGCTCGACGCGGCTCAAAACCCCTTTCCGCCTGTTGCCAGGACTAATTCACTCGAACGGGTGGGCCTTGGAGCACCTCCAGGCACGCCGCGTGCCCGCTCGGGCATTCGAGGCGTGGCGACCGTGAAGCCGGACGGGCTGCAGGCAGCTACGCCGAGGTCATGAGACGTGGGCTGTCGCCACGGCAGACGTGCGGTCGAGGAACCGCTGTGCCTGGGACGGGCGTGTTGTGCATGAGTCCTCCCGCAGGTGCTGGTGATGGGCGGTCTCGCTAACAACCGGGCAATTGGCGGGCAGCCGCGCCTGACGTGAGTCGTTGGTGAGGGCCGGGTCAGAACTGAGCGGTTGGACGTGCGCGGCTGGGCCGGGGAGAGCTGCGGGGCGGGCGTGAGCGGCTGGTCAGGGATGTTGGGTCGATGGTGGGCTGCTGAGCAGGTGTGGGCCGTAGGCGGGTTGGGCGCTGGGGCGTTGCTTGCTGGGGTCGGCGGCTGAGCCGGGGATGGTGGTCGGCGGCAGCCCGGTCGGTGGTGGGTGGCTGCTCCGGGAGCGGCTGCGGCGTCCCGGGGGCGAGGAGTCGCTGGGGCGGGTGTGAGCCGCTGAGGCGGGCGTGGGTAGTTGGCGGGTGGTGCGCGGGCTGGGTCGCCTGGGTGGACCCGCCTGTGGTGGGGCTGTGCAGGGCGGCCAGGTGGCCGGGAGGCGGCTGAGTGAGCGGGGTGCCGCCTTCCCGGCCCCTGGTGGGCGCTTGCGGCGGGGGAGGGGTGCGCCGCTGGTCGACCCGCCGGGGTTGCGGGGAGCGCCCTGCGAGGGCCGCGCGCCTCGGGCTGCGCGGCGGGTGGTCAGCCGCCTCTTGGCGGGGTGGCGAGGGGGAGGAGGCGTACGCGGGCCGTCGTGACCAGGTGGAGCGGGTTCAGGTAGGCGTTGGCCCTGCGGGCTCCCCAGTGCAGGCAGGGGGTCGGGCAGTGGCCTGGTTGGAGGTGGCCGATCACCTCGCCGCGGCGGACCGGGTGGCCTGCCGTCACTGTTGGGGCGATGGGTTCGTAGGTGGTGCGTAGGCCGTTGCGGTGGTCGAGGGAGACGAGGGTTCTTGCTGCCACCGCGCCTGCGAAGACCACTGTCGCGTCGGCTGTGGCCAGGACCGGGGTGCCCGCGGGTGCGGCCAGGTCGGCGCCGCGGTGGCCCGGGCCGAACGGGGTGGCCGGGGCCTCGAAGGCGCGCACCACCTGGTGCGGCGGTGGGAGGGGCCAGGTGAAGCGGGCCGGGGGTGGGGCCAGGAGCGTCGTGAGGAGCAGGGCGGTGGGGAGGAGGGGCATGGGGTCAACAGTGGGGGTGGGGGTGTGCGGGGGACCAGGGGTGATGGCGAAGCTGTGGATTACTCGCCGGTTGTGGACAACTGCCCTTCGGGAGGTGGGGGCGATTCGAGTTTTGTCGGGGATGGGGAGTAGACTTTTGGGCGCGTCCCGTCTGTGCGCGGGACGACTTCGCGTGCCAACGCAGATCCGACCTGCTTTTCCAGCTTGGTCGAGTCACGACGTCCGACGGTCCTGACGGTGCAGAGATGCTCCTCGGGTGCGGGCGGCGGCGGAGGCACCAGGGCTGACTGGCCGAACCCGGCCTGAGGCGACAACCGGCAACGACGTGCGAAGGCGAGACCTCGCGCGTCCGACAGATGAGGTGCGAACCGGCCATGGCCGTCGTAACCATGAAGCAGCTGCTCGACAGCGGCGTGCACTTCGGGCACCAGACGCGGCGCTGGAACCCGAAGATGAAGCGCTACATCTTCACCGAGCGCAACGGCATCTACATCATCGACCTGCAGCAGACGCTGACCTACATCGACCGGGCTTACGAGTTCGTCAAGGAAACGGTCGCGCACGGCGGGTCGATCCTGTTCATCGGCACCAAGAAGCAGGCGCAGGAGGCCATCGCCAACGAGGCGCTCCGCGTCGGCATGCCCTACGTGAACCAGCGCTGGCTGGGCGGCATGCTCACCAACTTCTCGACGGTCCACAAGAGGCTCCAGCGCCTCAAGGAGCTCGAGTCGATGGAGCAGACCGGCGGTTTCCAGGGTTTCACCAAGAAGGAAATCCTGATGATGAACCGCGAGAAGGACAAGCTGGAGCGCACGCTCGGCGGTATCCGCGACATGTCCAAGGTGCCCAGCGCCGTGTGGATCGTGGACACCAAGAAGGAGCACATCGCGGTCGGTGAGGCTCGCAAGCTGAACATCCCGATCGTCGCGATCCTCGACACCAACTGCGACCCGGACGAGGTCGACTACCCGATCCCGGGCAACGACGACGCGATCCGTTCCGCGGCCCTGCTGACCAAGGTCGTGGCCGAGGCCGCCGCCGCCGGTCTCATGCAGCGCTCCGGTGGTCGTCGTGACGCCGCTGACGGCCAGGACAAGCCCGAGGTCGCCACCGACGAGCCGCTGGCGGAGTGGGAGCAGGAGCTCCTCACCTCCAACGCCGCCGTCGCGACCGAGGCCCCGGCCGAGGCTCCGGCCGAGCAGCCCGTCCAGTCCTGATCTCCCCCATGAGGTGCCCGCGACAAGCGGGCACCTCATGACCTAAGCGCGTACATCGCAGAAGGAAAACGATGGCGAACTACACCACCGCGGACGTCAAGAAGCTCCGCGAGCTGACCGCCGCCGGCATGATGGACTGCAAGAAGGCCCTGGACGAGGCCGACGGCGACTTCGACAAGGCCGTCGAGATCCTCCGCATCAAGGGCGCGAAGGACGTCGGCAAGCGCGCCGAGCGCACCACGTCCAACGGCCTCGTCGCCGTCAAGGACGGCGCGATGGTCGAGCTGCGCTGCGAGACCGACTTCGTGGCCAAGAACGCCGACTTCATCGCCCTGGCCGACGACATCGTCGCAATCGCCAAGGCCAACAAGGTCGCCGACGTCGAGGCCCTCAAGGCCGTCGAGGTCGACGGCAAGACCGTGGACGCGCTGGTCCAGGAGTTCTCCGCCAAGATCGGCGAGAAGCTCGAGCTGGCCAAGGCCGTCGACTACGACGGCACCGTGTCGGTCTACCTGCACAAGCGTGCCGCCGACCTGCCGCCCGCCGTCGGCGTGCTGGTCGAGTACACCGGTGACAACGCCGAGGTCGCCAAGGGTGCCGCGATGCAGATCGCCGCGATGCGCCCGAAGTTCGTCACCCGTGACGAGGTGCCCGAGGAGCTCGTCGCCAACGAGCGCCGCATCGCCGAGGAGACCGCTCGCGAGGAGGGCAAGCCCGAGGGCGCGCTCCCCAAGATCGTCGAGGGTCGCGTCAACGGCTTCTTCAAGGACGTCGTGCTCCTCGAGCAGGCTTCCGTGACCGACAGCAAGAAGACGGTCAAGGCTCTTCTGGACGAGGCCGGCGTGACGGTGACCCGTTTCGCTCGGTTCGAGGTCGGCCAGAGCTGATTCGCATGAGGGCGGGGTTGCGGGTACCAGCGACCCCGCCCTTGGCGTGTCCACACCAGTTTTCCAGGGCGCAAGGAGAGGACCTGTGAGCGAAGACGGCAGCCACGGCTACAGCCGGGTGATGCTCAAGCTCGGTGGCGAGATGTTCGGCGGCGGTGGCGTCGGCGTCGACCCCGACGTCGTCCAGACGGTCGCCCGCCAGATCGCGGCCGTCCACAAGTCCGGCGTGCAGGTGGCCGTCGTGATCGGCGGTGGCAACTTCTTCCGCGGGTCCGAGCTCCAGCAGCGCGGCATGGACCGCTCGCGCGCCGACTACATGGGCATGCTCGGCACGGTCATGAACTGCCTGGCGCTGCAGGACTTCCTCGAGCGCGAGCACGGCATCGACACGCGCGTGCAGACCTCCATCCAGATGACGCAGGTCGCCGAGTCCTACATCCCCCGCCGCGCGATGCGCCACCTCGAGAAGAAGCGCGTCGTGATCTTCGGTGGCGGCGCGGGCCTGCCGTACTTCTCCACGGACACCACGGCCGCCCAGCGCGCGCTGGAGATCGGCTGCGAGATCGTCCTGATGGCCAAGGCCGTCGACGGCGTCTACACGGCGGACCCCAAGATCGACCCGGACGCGTTGATGTTCGACAACATCACCCACCGCGAGGTGCTGGAACGCGGCCTCAACGTCGCCGACGCGACCGCGTTCAGCCTGTGCATGGACAACAACATGCCGATCCTCGTCTTCAACCTCCTCACCGAGGGCAACATCGCCCGGGCGGTGCGTGGTGAGAAGATCGGCACCCTGGTCAGCACCCCCGGTGGCCGTCCGGCCTTCTAGACCTGGTGGGATCTCTCCAGGACCGGGAATCAGGCACGAACACGCAGAGCAAGGAGCAGTCGTGATCGACGAGACCCTCCTCGACGCCGAGGAGAAGATGGAAAAGGCGGTTTCGGTGGCGAAGGAGAACCTCTCCTCCGTCCGAACCGGTCGTGCGACTCCCTCGATGTTCAACCGCATCCACATCGACTACTACGGCTCGATGACGCCGCTGAACCAGATGGCCAGCATCACGGTCCCCGAGGCGCGCATGGCTGTCGTGAAGCCGTACGACGCGAGCCAGCTGGGCGCCATCGAGAAGGCGATCCGGGACTCCGACCTGGGCGTCAACCCGAGCAACGACGGCTCGATCATCCGCATCGTCATCCCGCAGCTCTCCGAGGAGCGCCGCCGGGACATGGTGAAGGTCGCCAAGCAGAAGGGCGAGGACGCGCGCGTCTCCGTCCGCGGTGTCCGCCGCAAGGCGAAGGAAGAGATCGACCGGCTCGTCAAGGACGGCGAGGTCGGCGAGGACGACGGCTCCCGCGGTGAGAAGGAGCTCGACGCTCTCACCCACAAGTACGTCGCGCAGGTCGACGAGCTCGTGAAGCACAAGGAAGCCGAGCTCCTCGAAGTCTGATTTCCCCGATGGTTCGCCCGGCCGAGTCGCGGCAGGCGTGATGGCCCTGGCCGGGCGGAGGTCGTGATGGGAGCACAGGTGGCAGGCGGTCCCGCGGACGTGCCCGCGTCGAAACCGTCGCGCGCGGGGCGTGACCTGCGGGCGGCGATCCTCGTCGGCGTCGGGCTCGGCGCGGTGATCATCGCGTCGCTGCTGACGGTGAAGGAGACCTTCATCGCGATCGTCGCGGCCGCGGTGGCCGTGTCGACGTGGGAGATCGCGACCGCCTTCAAGAAGGCCGGCATCAACGTGGCCCTGTGGCCCGCGTTGATCGGCGGCCAGGCGATCCTGTGGCTGTCCTGGCCGCTGGAGCGCGCCGGCATGATGACCGCGTTCGTGGTCACCGTGCTGGTGTGCATGATCTGGCGGTTTCGGGGCGGCTCGGACGGCTACCTGCGCGACCTGAGCGCGTCCGTGTTCACGGTCGCGTACGTGCCGTTGTTCGCGGCGTTCGCGGCCATGCTCGTCGTTCCTGACGACGGCGTGGGCCGCGTTTTCGCGTTCATCATCGGTGTCGTGCTGTCGGACGTCGGCGGCTACGCGGCCGGTGTCTTCCTGGGCAAGCACCCGATGGCGCCGTCGATCAGCCCGAAGAAGTCCTGGGAGGGCTTCGCCGGTTCGCTGACCGCCGGTGTGGTCGGTGGCGCGATCACGGTGTCGACGCTGCTCGACGGCCAGTGGTGGCAGGGCGCGCTGTTCGGCGCCGCGCTCGTCGTCACGGCCACCGCGGGCGACCTGGTCGAGTCGCTGATCAAGCGCGACCTCGGCATCAAGGACATGGGCACCCTGCTGCCCGGTCACGGCGGCCTGATGGACCGGATGGACTCGCTCCTGCCGTCCGCCGTCGCCTCCTGGCTGCTGCTGCACCTCTTCGTGCAGTAGGCGCTAGTCGTCGAACGGGTCGTCCACCTCGGTGCGCGGCTCGGCCTCGATCACGCGGGACGGGTCGATCACGGAGAAGGCCATTCCCGCGTGGTCCTCGACCACGGTGATGCGTCCGAACGGGGTGTCGTAGGGCTCCACGGTCACCCGGCCACCGAGCTCCAGCACGCGGTAGGCCACCGAGTCGATGCCGATCTCGGGCGCGGCGTTGAAGTACACCATCCAGTGGGAGCGCTCTCCGTACGGGAACTCTCGCCCCATCTTCTGCCGGCCGATCACCTCGGTGCCCTCGACGGACCACGACGCGTAGTCCAGCCGGTGCCCGTCGCCGATCTGCGTGATGTCGAAGTGGCACAGCTCGCCGAAGAACTCGTCGGCCACGGCGCCGTCGCGGGTGTTCAGCTCGGCCCACGCGTAGGAACCGTGGCCGCCCATCCCGAACCGCCAGTCCGGCATCACGTGCCGGAACCCGACGACGGCGCCGGTCGGATCGGCGATCACCGTGCTCTGCGTGTGGTCGGCGGTGTCCTCCGGGTTGCGCAGCACCGATCCGCCCAGGTGGAAGGCCTTCTCGGCGGTGGCACGCGCGTGTGGTGTGACCAGGTACAACCGCCACGGTTCGGGGTCGCCCTGAGGGAGACCCGCGACGGGGATGCCGTCCACCATCGCGACGGCGTCGTCGGCGTAGTGCCAGCCGAACAGGCCGGTGTAGAACTCGATGGCGCCCTTGAGGTCGTCGACGGATCTCTCGACCCAGCAAGGGCTGCCGGACAACAAAGGCGCGAGCTGGGGAGAGTTGGGCGCGATCGACACAGCCGCCTCCTGCAGGGAAGAGATGCTGTCACGCTACGCCGTGATTGGACGAATTCGTACGGTCACAGGCAAATAGAGGCCCTACAGTGGCCCTGTGAGGGGATTCGTGCGGGCGGCGTTGAACGCGGTGCGTCCGGCGGACGTCGTGCCGAGCCCGAACATCTGGCACTGGCCCGACGTCTACGAGGTCGAGAACCGCGCCCAGGACGTCCACGGTGCGATGTGGACGGCGATAAGCGAAGAATGTCCGTTTGACGGCGGGGACGTCGTGGACGTCGGTTGTGGCGACGGGTTCCACCTGCCGTTGTTCGCCGCGACCGCGAAGTCCGTCACGGGTGTCGAACCGCATCCGCCACTGGTCGTGCGGGCCAAGCACCGCGTCGCAGACCTGCCGAACGCGCGCGTCGTTTCCGGTCCCGCACAACGGCTCCCGCTCGACGACGCCTCCGCCGACCTGGTGCACGCGCGCACCGCGTACTTCTTCGGGCCCGGCTGCGAACCCGGTCTGCAGGAGGCGGACAGGGTACTGCGGCCGGGCGGTGCGACCGTGATCATCGACCTGGACGGGTCGGCGGATCCGTACGGGCCCTGGCTGCGCGCCGACGAACCGCGCTACAACCCGGCCGCGGTCGAGAAGTTCTTCGCCGACAACGGGTTCTCGCTTCGCCGCGTCACGGCGGAGTGGCGGTTCGAGACGCGCGAGGACCTGGAGTCGGTGCTGCGCATCGAGTTCTCCGCGAAGGTCGCCGAACGGGCGATCGCCTCCGTCAGCGGGTTGAGCTTCCCGGTCGGGTACCGGCTGCACGTGCGGCGCAAGCCGACATCGCTGATCGTCTGAACCGCCATTAGGCTCTCGATTCGTGGAGAAGCGAAACGCAGGCAGGTTGAACCGCCAGGTCGGGGTCGTCGGACTCGGCTGCTGGCAGCTCGGCGCCGACTGGGGCGACGTGGACGAGAGCGACGCGCTCGCGTTGCTGCACGCGGCGGCCGACACCGGGGTCGACTTCTTCGACACCGCCGACGTGTACGGCGACGGCCGCAGCGAGACGCTCGTCGGCCGGTTCCTCAAAGAGCGCAAGGACGACGGGATCTTCGTCGCCACGAAGATGGGGCGGCGGCTGCCGGCGCAGGTCGCGGAGGGGTACAACCGGGAGAACTTCCTCGCGTGGAACGACCGGAGCCGCCGCAACCTCGGTGTCGACACGCTGGACCTGGTGCAGCTGCACTGCCCGCCCACCGCGGTCTACAGCCGTGACGAGGTGTACGACACCTTGGACGAAATGGTGGAGCAGCAGCGGATCGCTGCTTACGGCGTGTCGGTGGAGAAGGTCGAGGAGGCGCTGGAGGCGATCAAGCGCCCGAACGTGGCCAGCGTCCAGATCATCCTGAACGCGTTCCGGCTCAAGCCCCTCGACGAGGTGCTGCCGAAGGCCGCCGAGGCGGGCGTCGCGATCATCGCGCGGGTGCCGCTCGCGTCCGGGTTGCTGTCCGGCAAGTACACGGCGGAGACGACCTTCGGGGCCGACGACCACCGCAACTACAACCGCAACGGTGAGGCCTTCGACGTCGGCGAGACCTTCGCCGGGGTGCCGTTCGAGGTCGGCCTCGAGGCGGTGGAACGGCTGCGGCCGCTGGTGCCGGAAGGTGCCACGATGGCGCAGTTCGCGCTCCGGTGGATCGTGGACCAGTCCGGCGTCACGGTCGTGATCCCCGGTGCCCGCAACGTGGAGCAGGCTCGGGGCAACGCGCAGGCGGCGGACCTGCAGCCGGTGGACGGCAAGGCCGTCGAGGCCGTGTACGACGAGCTGATCCGCCCGCACGTGCACGATCGGTGGTAGGTCACTCTTCGGCGAGGATGGCGTAGAGCCTGCGCCGCAGCTCGTTGTAGAGCTCGGCGGCGCGGGCCTTCTGCTCCGGCGTGCCCGCGTGGGAGATCTGCTCCATCGCGGCGCCGAGCAGCCGGACCGCGGTGCGCAGTTCACCGTCGACCGGGTCGAGCTGGATCTCGATGTCGCGCCAGGGCGGGGCCGTGTGCTCCGTCCTGCCGCGCTCGGTGAGGTCGAACAACTTCTTGCCTCCTTCTTCCTCCGCGGAGACGAGGCCCTCGTCGGCGAGCATCTGCAGCGTCGGGTAGACCGAGCCGGGGCTCGGGCTCCACACGCCTCCGGTGCGCCTGGCGATCTCCTGGATGATCTCGTAGCCGTGCATCGGCCGTTCTGCCAGCAAGGACAGAACCGCCGCCCGGACGTTGCCGCGCCTCTGGCGGCCGCCGCCCCTGCCTCGCCCGCCGCCCCCGAAGGGTCCGTGGCGATGCCTCTGGTGGTGTTCTCGGTGGTGTGGTCGCATCATCATGTCGTTAACGATATATCGGAACCTATCGCGATGCAACGGTCTTGTGTTGGTGAAGTTCGTGGGACACTAGATGTGCTATGACCTCGCTTCCCCTTGTCTTCGACGCGCCCAAGCGCGGCCTGCCGCCGCGCCACCTGGTCGACCTCTCGCCCGCCCAACGCGCGGAAGCCGTTGCGGCGCTGGGTGAGAAGCCGTTCCGGGCCAAGCAGCTGTCGAACCACTACTTCAGCCGCCTGACCGTCGACCCCGCCGAGATGACCGACATCCCGGCGTCCACGCGCGACAAGCTCGTGGCCGACCTGATGCCGCCGTTGTTCACGGTCGTGCGCAAGGTCACCACCGACGAGGGCACGACGGCCAAGACGCTGCTGCGCGCGCACGACGGCACGCTCATCGAGTCGGTGCTGATGCGCTACCCGGACCGCGCGACGCTGTGCATCTCGTCGCAGGCGGGCTGCGGCATGGCGTGCCCGTTCTGCGCGACCGGCCAGGGCGGCCTGCAACGCAACCTGTCGACCGCGGAGATCGTGGACCAGGTGCGCCTCGGCGCCGCCGCCATGCGCGACGGCGACCTGCCCGGTGGCCCCGGCCGGCTGTCGAACATCGTCTTCATGGGCATGGGCGAGCCGCTCGCGAACTACAAGCGCATCCTCGAGGCCGTCCACCGCATCTGCGACCCGGCGCCGGACGGCCTGGGCATCTCGCAGCGCCACGTGACGGTGTCGACGGTCGGGCTCGTGCCGGCGATCAAGAAGCTGACCGAGGAGAACCTTCAGGTCCGCCTCGCGGTGTCGCTGCACACGCCGGACGACGAGCTGCGCGACACGCTGGTGCCGGTCAACACGAAGTGGAACGTCTCCGAGGTGCTCGAGGCGGCCCGCGGGTACGCGGACAAGACCGGGCGCCGGGTCAGCATCGAGTACGCGCTGATCCGCGACATCAACGACCAGGGCTGGCGCGCCGACCTGCTGGGCAAGAAGCTGCGCAAGCACCTCGGGCAGCTCGTGCACGTGAACCTGATCCCGCTGAACCCGACGCCGGGCAGCAAGTGGGACGCGTCGCCGAAGCCGGTCGAGCGCGAGTTCGTGCGGCGGGTGCGTGAGCAGGGTGTCGAGTGCACCGTGCGGGACACGCGGGGTCAGGAGATCGCCGCGGCCTGCGGTCAGCTGGCGGCCGAGGGCTGACCGCGGCGATCCCCGCCGGGGTCTAGACGTCGGTGTACCAGTGCACGCCGAGCGTGCCGCGGTTCGCGACCCGTTGCTGGGCCTCGATGCCGACCCAGCCGCGGAACCTCTGCGCGTCGTCGATCACCTGGAGCTGCGGCTTGAGGTGCGAGCCGCCGGTGTAGCACTTGTTGGTGCCCTGCAGCAGGCACGTGCAGAAGTGCTCGTAGTAGTTCTTCCGGCCGCCGTCGGACGCCAGGTAATAACGGACCGCCCGTTGTTCGCCGGGTTTGCACGCCGAGCAGGCCTTCGAGTTCGGGTCGGTGATCTCGACGGCGCCGCTGAGGCAGTTGTCGTTGCACTTCTGGAACTGCTGCAGGTTGATCCCCGAGGTGCCCCAGTCGGAGGTCATCTTCTCGTTCACGGCGTCCCAGGCGTTGTACCGGAACTCGCCCGGGTAGCGCTTCTTCGGGATGTCGTTGACCGGCACGGAGACAGTGGTCCTGACGTTGCTGCCGTAGCCCTTGCCGACGTTCGCGCCGTAGTTCGACGCGGTCAGCGCGATCACGCTGATGCCGGTCTCCGGGCGGGTCACCGTCCAGCTCTCGGTGGCGCCGTTGCTCCAGGTGATGGCGAGCTGGTCACCGGTGGTGGTGTAGCGGCCCCTCAGTTCCTTGACCTCGGCGCCGTTCTGGAACCCGCCGGCGGTGTGGATCTTGCAGTTGTCACACCCCGCCGAGGTGGGCGCGATCGTCGCCGCCGGGTAGCCGATGCTCCAGCTCCAGAACCAGAACGCCTCGCGCACGGTGCCGTCTAGGTCGAAGTAGTACATGGCGAGCCGTGCGAACTCCTTGCCCGTGGGCGGAGTTCCCTCCGGAGCCACCTGGCCGATGGAGACCGCGTAGCTCTCCTTGCCGCCCGGCCGCTCCGCCGCCTGTGCCGCGCTGGGCGACACCACCCCGATCAGCGTGAGCGCTCCGAGCAAGACGAGGCACAGCCTCGAGAACCTGCTTTTCAACGTCGTCCTCCCCAAGAGACGTGATCTGCAATCCGTTCGACCGTAGCGCGGTGGCACGAGGGCCTCCAGGAGTGTCACCTGGTCGTGGTCTACTGCGACGAACATCGCGTGCACGCTGGAGAGGGCTCTACACATGGGTGTCCTGTACGACTACTTCGCCGCGCCGTCCGATGAGGACGCCGCCACGGCGATCACCGAAGGACCGAAGCACCGCTTCCCGACGGTGGAGACCAAGTCGCTCGACCCGATGGTCGTGATGGGACAGCTCGAGCAGCTGCTCACCGGGCGCGACTACGACGACATCGGCGAGGACCCGCGGTGGGGTGGCGACATCGCTCTCGAGCACGACGGTGAGGTGCTGGTCATCAGCGTCACCGACGGGCTGCGGGACGGGCTGGCGGCCGGCGGGGACTTCGGGGCGGTCGCGGTGCGGTGGGCGGAGGCCGAGGAGCTGGAAGGCTTCGATCCCGTTGTGCTCGCGGACGTCCTGCAGCAGCTCGCCGCGCTGGCCGTCGGGGCGAAGGAGCGCGGCGAGCGGCTGTACTGCTGGGCCTGCGTCTAGGGCTTGACCTCGTTCAGCGCGCCGGTGGCCACGTCGAACACGAAGCCGCGCACCGAGTCCTTCACGGGGACGAACGGGTTGCCGGTGATGCGCGCGATCGACTGGCGGACGTCCTCCTCGAGGTCGCCGAACGCCTCGGCGGACCAGGAGGGCTTCACGCCGACGTCGTCCTGGATCGAGCGCTTGAAGTCGTCGTCGGTGAACGTCAGCATGCCGCAGTCGGTGTGGTGGATGAGGATGATCTCCTTGGTGCCGAGCAGGCGCTGGCTGATCGCGAGGGAACGGATCTCGTCCTCGGTCACGACTCCGCCGGCGTTGCGGATGACGTGCGCCTCTCCCTCCTGCAGCCCCAGCACGCGGTAGACGTCGATGCGGGCGTCCATGCAGGCGACGACGGCGACGTGCTTGGCGGGCGGCAGGGGCAGCGGGCCGGAGAACTGTGCGGAGTAGAGGGCGTTGTTGGCGAGCAGTTCGTCGGTGACCGACATGGTTCGGTTCCTCTCACCTGGGGTGATGCTTGAGCCAACTGCCGCATGCGCATACGTGCAAGTGGGCCCATCACGTGAGAAACGCCCTCACTCCGACACAAGCGGGGACAGACGCGAATCAGAGTCGCCAGTTCTGGTTCGCGCCGCCCGTGCACGTCCAGATGTTCAGCCTGGTGCCGTCTGCCGAGGAGTTGCCGGCGGCGTCGAGGCACTTGCCGGACTGCGGGTTGCGCAACGTGTTCCCGACGCGCGACCACACCTGCGCCCCGGTGCCGTTGCACGTCCAGAGGTGCACCACCGTGCCGTCGGCGACGCCGGAACCGTTGACGTCCATGCACTTCCCGAAGGCGCGCAACGTGTCACCGGCGCGTGACCACTGCTGGGCGCCGGTGCCGTTGCAGCCCCACAGCTGGATCGCGGTGCCATCAGCGGTGCCGGAGTTGCTGACGTCGACGCACTTCCCGCCGATGCCCACGATGGTTCCGGAGCCCGACGAGGTCAGGAACTGGCTGCGCGCCACGTTCCAGTGCGTTGCCAGGTAGGAGCCGGAGGCGGGGTTGGTGTGGAAGTAGTCGTTGCCGCCGCAGTCGATCTGGTTCTCGGGTGCGCCGGGGCAGACCTTCACCAGGCCACCGGGCGGGTTCGGGATGCCGCCGTCGTCGTAGCACATGATGTCCTCGTCGTCCCAGCAGTGACCGAACGCCGTGGAGTTGGGCGCCGAACGCTGCACTGCGCCCAACGTGTGCAGCAGTTCGTGCGCGCTGGCCTGCCACGTCCAGCAGCCCGTTCCCACTGCGGCGTAAGAAGGTCCCGAGTTGTAGCCGTTGTCGGCGCCGGGGCGGTCGTCGCCCGGCGCGCCCCACGCCACACCGCAGCCGCCGGAGTCGTGCCAGAACAGGTACTTGCGGTCCGTGCGGTTGTGGCCGCGGGCGGCCAGCTGGTCGGCGACCGCGGAGGGGGACGACATCGCCGACTGCGGCACGACAACGTTGTCCACCTTCGCGCGGCAGTCGGACTGCGTCACGAAACGCACGTGCCGCACGCCGCCGCCCAGGCGCGAGGCCGCCTCGACGAACGCGTTGTCGATCTGGTCGGCGAAGGACTGGAACTGGCCCACGAGCTGCGGGTACCGGTCCGCCGACTGGTCGCCGCGCACGTACACGGCCTGAACGCGCTTGCCGCTCACCCCGTCGCCGTCGCAGACGACGGACTGGACGGACAGGGCGGGCGAGGGCTGCCGGAACTCGTCCGGCAGGTCGTCCACGATCGGACTGAGCAGGGTCAACGCCGCCAACAACACGCCCAGAGACATGAGCAGACCGCCTTCAACGCGAGGACAGGGAAGCGGTCTAGACCATCTCGAACGGTAGCGAACCCGGTACGCACTGTCAGCGGACAGAACAGGACAGGAAACCGGCCGATACGACCGTGCGGCTACCATGCGGCGTCGTGGGGGACGAGACGAGGCTGGTCGCGGGCAGGTACGCGACGATCAGAGAGCTGGGCCGCGGCGGCATGGGGGTCGTCTGGCTCGCCGAGGACAGGGTGATCGGCCGGCAGGTCGCGCTCAAGGAGCTGCGGACCACCGAGACCGAGCGGGTGCTGCGCGAAGCCCGCACGGCAGGGCGCCTGAACAGCCCGAACGTCGTCGGCATCTACGACGTCATCGTCGAGCACGGCGTGACGTACCTGGTCATGGAGCTCGTCGAGGCGCCGACGCTGTCCGAGGTCATGGCCCGCAGGAGCCTCACCGAGGACGAGGTCGCGAACATCGGCCTGCAGACGCTCAACGCGCTGGAGGCGGCGCACGCGGCGGGCATCGTGCACCGGGACGTCAAGCCCAGCAACATCATGGTGCTGCCCGACGGGCGCGTGAAGCTCGCCGACTTCGGCATCGCCCGCGCGATGGACGACCCGGGCCTGACGGCGACCGGCGGCATCATGGGCTCGCCCGGTTACATGGCGCCGGAGCTGTTCGCGGGCAAGCAGCCCTCACCGGCGAGCGACCTGTGGGCGTTGGGCGCCACCATGTTCCACGCCGTCGAGACCGTTCACCGTTCCAACGGGACACGACCGCGGCCACCATGCACGCGATCATGTACGAGCAGCCGGTCCTCCAGCGGACCAGGGGCCCGCTCGCCGACACGGTCATGGCGTTGCTGGCCCAGGACGACACGCGCCGGCTCACGGCCGCCCAGCTGCGGGAACGGCTCAGCGGCGCCACCACGACGGTCAAGCCGCTGTCGCCGTCGGAGCAGACCGTGGTGATCGAGCCGGTCACGAGCTTCGTCGCGCCGAACACGCCCACGCACGCGGACTGGGACGAGAAACCGAAGTCCCGCAAGAAGGTCGGGCTGTTCGCCGGTGCCGCGGCGGTGGTCGTGGTGGTCGCGCTCGCGGCCGTGTTCCTGATCAAGCCGGACACGCGGCAGGGCGAGGCGGCCGCGGCGCAGCAGGGCCTGGCCTCCGAACAGCCGTCCTCCACGACGAGCAGCGCGCCCTCCAGCACGGCGGTGAGCAGCAGCAGCGCCGCCCCGAGCAGCAGCAGCGCGGCGCCGTCGTCCACTCAGACCTCGAAGTCCGTGCAGGCGACGCAGCCGGGCCAGCCCCCGCAGCAGACGACGCCACCGGCGCCCCCTCGCGAAAGCCTCGCGTTCTCCCGCTACCGCAACGGGAACGGCTGGCACTACAGCGGAACGCCGAACATCGCCGTCCCGCCCGGCTTCGCGGTCGAGAACACCGGTGGCCTGGGCAAGCTGCTCGCGAAGCAGGAGCCGAACACCAAACCGCTCTACAGCTGCGTCATCAACAACTCCGAGGACCGGATGACCTCCTCCTCGGCGACCTGCGAGGGGCAGACCCGCTACGGCGGCGTTCTCGGCTACGTCTTCACCGCGAAGCCCGCCGACGTGAAGACCCTGCCGCTCTACCGCTGCAACCTGGGCGGGCACCACTTCGACTCGGTGGTGGAGAACTGCGAGGGCTACAAGCAGGAGTTCCTGCAGGGGTGGGTCCTCGCCTGATCAGCGGGCCGTGGCGGGCTCCGCGCCGACCGGCTCGGCCTTGTCGAACGTCTCCCGCGCCTCGGCCACGGTCTCGTAGTTCCGCTGCGCCCACGACCGCAGCGCGGCCAGCGGCTCGGTGACGCTTCGCCCCAGTTCGGTCAGCTCGTACTCGACGCGCAACGGCACCGAGGGGTAGACCGTGCGCGTGACGAGCCCATCGCGCTCCAGCGTGCGCAACGTCTGGGTGAGCATCTTCTGGCTGATGCCCTCCAGCCGCTTCTTCAGCTCGCTGAACCGCCGCGGCCCGTCCTCCAGATCGCCGATCACCAGCGCGGTCCACCTCGACGCGACCATGTCCAGCAGGCCGCGGCAGGGGCACTCCTTGCTGTAAACGTTCCTGATCACCCCTGGTTTCTACCAGAGACCAGGTCTCCAGGGGCGTCAGAAACGGCTCATGCCCCGGATGCGGTGGACCGCATTCGGGGCATGAGCGGAAGGCTGATCAGCTGCGCCAGGGCTTCTTGCGGCGCGCGGCGTCCCACAGCAGCAGTGCGATGATCGAGACACCGGAGGCGACGAGCCAGATGTTCTCGGTCTGACCGTGGTGGTTGCCGATCAGCATCAGGAAGCAGAAGATCGCGGAGAGCCAGCCGGCGATGCGCGTGCCCTTGGGCAGCTGGCCGTGCCAGCCCCACTCGTGCGACGGCTCCTCGTGAGGGTCGACGGCAGGACGCTTGTCCAGTTCCGAGGACGAAGCCACGGTTTCCTCCACTGCTCATCCGGATTACGAGGTCATCGTCGCACATGTGGGTGGGCACGGATGTGTGAGGTCGCGCGCGCACGCCTTACGAGCCAGGTCGGGCGGGTTACGCTCTGGGCGGCCCCACCCGTTCGACCTTGCGAAGGCGCCTCGACTTGACCGGCTTCTCCCCCGCCGAGGCCTCCACCCCGGACACGTTCGCCCCCGTCGAGATCGGTCTCCACGGCGTGCGCAAGCGCTTCTCCGACCAGGTGGCGGTCGACGGCGTGTCGCTGAACGTCCACGAGGGCGAGTTCTTCTCGGTGCTCGGCCCGTCGGGCTGCGGCAAGACCACGGTGCTGCGCATGATCGCCGGGTTCGCCGACCCCGACGAGGGCCGCATCGAGCTCGACGGCAACGACATGGTGGGCGTCCCTCCCTACCGGCGCGACGTCAACACCGTCTTCCAGTCGTACGCGCTGTTCCCGCACATGTCGGTGTGGGACAACGTCGCGTACGGCCTCAAGCGCAAGAAGGTCCGCGGCGCCGAGTTGAAGAAGCGCGTCGGCGAGCACCTCGAACTCGTGCGGCTCTCGCAGTTCGCGAAGCGCAGGCCCGCCCAGCTCTCCGGCGGTCAGCAGCAGCGCGTGGCCATCGCCCGTGCGCTCGCCGCCGGTCCCCGGCTGCTCCTGCTCGACGAACCGCTCGGCGCACTCGACGCCAAGCTCCGCAAGGAGCTGCAGATGGAGCTGATGCGCATCCAGCGCGAGGTCGGCACGACGTTCCTCTACGTCACGCACGACCAGGAGGAGGCGCTGGTCCTCTCGCACCGCGTCGCCGTCATGAACGCGGGCAGGATCGAGCAGGTCGGCTACCCCGAGGACGTCTACGAACGGCCCGCGACCCGGTTCGTCGCCGGGTTCATCGGCACGTCCAACATCCTCGACGCCAGGGTGTCCGGTGTGGACGGTGGGATGGTGTCGCTCGACGCTCCCGGCGCCACGAACCTGCGTGCCGGGTTCTCCGGCGCGGTGGGCCACGGCAGGGAGGTCGCCGCGACGGTGCGCCCGGAGAAGGTGCATCTGTTCGACGAGACCGCCGAGCCGCCGACGGGCTGGTGCGTGCTCCGGGGCGTCGTCCAGGACGTCGTCTACACCGGCGTCTCGACGCAGTTCGTGGTCGAGACGCCCGCGGGCGTGCTCACGGCGTTCGTGCAGAACGCCCGCCGCATCGACGACGCGGGCGCGCCTGGCCAGGCCGTGCGGATGGCGTGGGACCCCGAGTTCACCGTGCTGCTGGAGCCGGGCGATGGGTGAGCTCAGGATCGCCCGGCTGTGGGACGTCGACAGCCCTCGGGTGACCCGGCGCACGATGCTGGGCTCGATGGCGTTCTTCGCCCTGGCGGCCTGCGCGGTCGGTCCGGCGCCCACGGACTCCGGCGGTGCGAGCGCGGCCAAGGCCGCGAACCTGGCCGACGAGCCGAAGCTCAACTTCTACAACTGGACCGACTACATCGCGCCGGAGACGTTGCCGGGCTTCAGCTCGATCAGCGGCATCGAGGTCACGTACGACAACTTCTCCACCAACGACGAGATGGAAGCCAAGATCGCGTCCGGTCAGGCCGGCTACGACCTCGTGGTGCCGAGCGACAACTTCCTGCGCCGGTTCCTGCGGTCCGGCCTGCTGCAGCCGCTCGACCACGACGCGATCCCGAACCTGCGCAACCTGGAACCGAGGTTCGCCGAGGCCGAGTACGACCCCGGCAACCGGTTCTCCGTGCCGTGGGCCTGGGGCACGACGGGGCTGGCGTACTCGAAGTCGCAGATCGGCGGCGAGGTGACGAGCTTCGACGCCTTCGACCTGCCGGACGCCCGGGGGCGCAGCTCGATCCTCGACGAGGCCCGCGACGGCATGGCGATCGGGCTGCTGAAGCTCGGCCACGACCCGAACACCACGGATCCGAAGCAGATCGACGACGCCGCGAACTTCCTGCTGTCGCTGAAGAAGAAGCTCGGCCAGATCACCTCGGACGTGATCGAACCGCTCACCTCGGGCCAGGTGCGGCTCGCGCAGGCGTACTCCGGTGACGCGTTCCAGGCCAGCGACACCAACGACGACATCGGCTACGCCATCCCGAGCGAGGGTGGACTGTCCTATGTGGACCTCCTGGTCATCCCGAAGGACGCGCCGCACGCCGCGAACGCGCACCGGTTCATCGACTTCGTCCTCGGTGCGGAGGCGGGGGCGGCGCTGTCCAACGCCGTCCGCTACGGCAGCCCCAACGCCGCCGCGAAGCCGTTGATCGACAAGGAGCTGCTGAACGACCCGGTGGTCTACCCGCCGGACGACCAGCTCGCGAAGCTCCCGTTCACCAAGGACCTCGGCGGCGACGCCGAAGCGCTCTACGCGGACGCCTGGACGAAGGTCAAGACCGGCTGACCGGCATAGACCTCATGCCGCGGATCACCACCGAGTCGCGGAACTCGATCGGGCCGGTCTGCCGGAGATCGGGCATCCGGCGGGCGAGCGCGCGCAACGCCACGTCGCCCTCCATGCGCGCGAGCGTCGCGCCCAGGCAGTAGTGGATGCCGCTGGAGAACGCGAGGTGCTCCGGCTTGTGCACGCGCATCACGTCGAACTTGTGCGCCTCCGGGTACACCTCGGGGTCGCGGTTCGCCGCGCCGATCAGCACGGTGATCCACTCGTCCTTGGCGATCCGGTCGACGTCCTCGTGCGCGATGCGGCTGGTCAGCTGCACCGGCGGCGCCCACCGCAGGGTCTCCTCGACGACCGCGGGCGCGAGCTCGGGGTTCGCCTTGAACAGCTTCCACTGCGCGGGGTGGTCGAGCAGCGCCCGCGTGGCGTTGCCGATGAGGTTCACCGTGGTCTCGAAGCCCGCGACCAGCAGCAACACCAGCGTGCCGACCATCTCCTGCGCGGTGAGCTTCTGCTCCGCCTCCGCGGCGACGAGCGAGCTGATCACGTCGTCACCGGGTGTCCGGCGGCGTTGCGCGATGAGCCGGTCGAACAACGCGAGCACCTTGTCGTGGGCGTTCGCCATCTCCGGCGTGACACCCGAGTCGAACGACGCGGCGACGAGCGCGCCGTAGTCGGCGAACTCGGCGGTGTCGGAGTCGGGGATGCCGAGCAGGTCGCTGATCACCGAGATCGGCAGCGGCGCCGCGAAGTCCGCGATCAGGTCGAACTCGTCCCGGTCGAGCAGGGCGTCGGCGACCTTCTCGACCCGCGCCCGGTACTCGTCGATCTTCTTCGGGCTGAACGCCGGCATCGCGAGCCTGCGCAGCCGCGTGTGGTCCGGCGGGTCGAGCTCCAGGAACGAGTCGGGCAGCAGGCTGCCGTTGGCCGGGGAGCTGCCGTCGGCGAGCCGGACGCCGAACCGGCGGTCACGAAGGACCTTGTTGGCGATCGTGTGGCTCGTGGTGATCCACATTCCGTTGTCGGTCGTCAGCGGGCCGTGCGCGCGCAGCCGTTCGTAGATCGGATGCGGGTCTTCATGCCCGGTCAGTTGCTCCAGCACCTGCTACCCCCTCGAACACAGTGGTGAGCACGAACCGGGGAGCGTCCAGCGGCGCGAGACGGCCGTCGCTGATCGCCTCCCAGGCGTTGAAGAGCCCGGCGTAGAGGGTCTGGAGGATCCACCACGCGGGCAGGTCGCGGCGCAGCGTCGTGCCCTGCAGCCGGGTGATCAGGTCGAGCACGGGCCGGTCCATCTCGCGGATGCGGGCCGCCAGTTCCTCGTCGCGTTCGAGGCCGGGGAAGCGGAGCAGGAACTCCACCCGCGGGCCCAGCGCGACCAGCCGGGTGACCAGGTCCTCGAGTGCTCCGTCGGCGTCGAAGTCGACCTGGCGCGCGACCGAGTAGATGAGGTCGAGCGCGTCGCTCGCGACCGCGCGGACCAGCGCCGCGCGGGTGGGGAAGCGATTGTGGAGTGTGGTCCTCCCGACACCGGCCGCCCGCGCGACGTCGCTGAGGGACGCCGTCGGGTCCTTGAGCAGCACGGACGTCGCCGTCTGCAGCAGGTGAACACTCATGTTCACAACGGTACACGAATGTTCGCGGCCGTGTCGGGTGGCAGGATGTGCGCTCGTGTTCCGACGCTGGCTGAAGGCCAACGCCCTCCTCGCCCCGACCGGGGTCTGGCTGGGGTTCTTCCTGATCGCGCCGCTCGTCGTGGTCGTCGAGTTCAGCTTCGCGACGCGGCACACCGGTGTCGCCCGCGCGGTGCTGCCGTGGACGGTCCAGGCGTACCGGACGGCGCTGGACCCGGCGTTCCTGCCGATCTTCGGGCGGACCCTGCTCTACGCCGGCGCGACCACGCTCGCGTGCCTGCTGCTCGGCTTCCCGCTGGCGTGGTTCATCGCGCGGTACGGCGGGCGCTACCGGACGGCGCTGCTCGCGGCCGTGCTGATCCCGTTCTGGTCGAGCTACCTCGCGCGGATCTACGCGTGGAAGGCGTTGCTGGACGGCGAGGGGCTCGTGAACACCGTGTTCGGGTGGGTCGGACTGGACCGCGACGGCGGATTCCTGCTGACCGACGGCGCCGTGGTGCTCGGTCTGACGTACGGCTTCCTGCCGTTCATGGTGCTGCCTCTGTACGTGGCGTGCGAACGGTTCGACATGCGGCTCGTGGAGGCGTCGTACGACCTCGGCCACGGCCGTGTGTCGACGTTCTTCCGAGTGGTGCTGCCTGGGGTGATGAGCGGTGTGCTGGCCGGGTCGTTGCTGGTCCTGGTGCCCGCGGCGGGTGACTTCGTGACGCCGAAGCTGCTCGGCGGCGTGGACCAGTCGACGTTCGGGTCGGTGATCGACGACCAGTTCCGCGGCGGCAACAACTGGCCCCTCGGCTCGGCGATGGCGGTGCTGCTGCTTGTGCTGGTGGTGTTCGTGCTGGTCCTGCGCGGACGGCGTGGGGAGGACGTGCTGTGAACCGTCGTCCGTGGGTGCTCGGTGTCGTGGTGGCCCTCGTGTTCCTGTTCTTGTACGCGCCGATCGCGTGGCTCGCCATCGCGTCGTTCAACTCGTCGCGGTCGTTGTCGCGCATCAGCGGGTTCTCGCTGCAGTGGTACGCGGAACTCGCTGACGACACACGGGTTTTCGCGTCGTTGCAGCTGACACTGCAACTGGCGCTGGCGTCGGCGGTGATCTCGACGGTGATCGGGACGCTGGCCGCTTTCGGCCTGCGCAGGGCGTTTCCCGGCCGTGCTCTGTGGACGGTGCTGCTGTCGCTGCCGCTCGTGGTGCCCGAGGTCGTGATGGGCGTGGCGATGCTCGGCTTCTTCGTCAAGCTCGCCGGTGTGCCGCTGGGGTTCGGGGCGCTGCTGTGCGCGCACGTGGCGTTCTCGCTGAGCTTCGTGGTCGTCGTGGTGCGGTCGCGGGTGTCCGGGATGGACGTGCGGATGGAGGAGGCCGCGGCCGACCTCGGGGCGTCGCCGTTCGTGGCGTTCCGGACCGTGACGCTGCCGCTCGTGGCGCCCGCGGTGGCGGCGGGTGCGGCGTTCGCGTTCTTGCTGTCGTTCGACGACGTGGTGATCTCGTCGTACCTGACCGGTGTCGGCTCGACGACGTTGCCGGTGTTCGTCTACGCGCAGGCGTCGAAGCGCGGGATCTCGCCGGAGGTCGTGGCGCTGTCGACGTTGATGGTGACGGCGACGGCACTGCTGTTGATCATCGGTGTCGTGTTCGCGTCGTGGCGTGCGCGCAGGGCCGGATCCGTCGCACGGCTGGCCTAACTTCTGGCCGGGGCTGTATCTCCGCTCCTGCGCGCACGACTTCTCTCACGGAGGCCATCGGCAGTTCCTTGGGGGAGGAAAGTCGTGCCGCAGCTGCGCATCCACTTCACCGACCGCGACATCGCGCTCACGCGGTTGAAGCTGGAGACCGACCTGATGTGGGAGACCATCAGCAGCGCCCTGGTCCTGGGGAGACGAGAGGACGACCCGTGTTTCGGCCCGTGGCGCCGCCGCGTGCGCGAGCTCGCCGCACGCGACCCGGACCTGCGAAGGGCGGTGCACACCGTGCTGGCGGTGGCGCCCCACTGGCCTGACGACCTCGTCGCGGCCGGGCCCGCCGCTCTCCGGCGGCTGCGCCGGGCGTTGTCCGTCTACCGCCGGTGCGTGATCGAGCCGCACCTGCCGGTCATCGAGCACGGGCTGTGCGCCGACGCGGCGGCCAGGATCCACCAGTACCTGAACCGCGGTCCGGAAGGGCTGCTGAGCACGCTCGGCGCCGCCACCCGGTGGCATCCGCCGGTGCTGTCCGTGGACCACGCGCACGGCCGCGACCTGCACCTCGGCGGACGGGGTCTCACGGTGATCCCCTGCTATTTCGCCGCGCACCACCTGGTCGCGCCGGCTCACCCGGCGCTGGTGTTCCCGATCCGGGCCGAGGTCCGCCTGCTGGCCGGTGAGCGGGCGGCCGGGTGCCGGCTGACCGCGTTGCTGGGCGCCACCAGGGCGTCGATCCTGAGGTCCGTGGTCGGCGGGAGCACCACCGGCAGGCTGGCGAAGCTGGTGGGCGTCGCCCCCGCCACGGTGAGCCACCACACGGGTGTCCTGCGCGAGGCGGGCCTCATCGCCACCGAGCGGGAGGAGAACTTCGCCCGTCACCTGATCACCCCGCTGGGGCTGCGGGTGCTCGGCGCGGGGCGGTGAACGCGGCCGGGGCCGTCACGGCGCGCGTCCACTTCGGACGGTGCCGGACGGCCCCAGGTGGTCACCCGGTCACCAGCAGGTGTTCCCGGTGACCCACTTGTGGGAGCGGATCAGCACGTTCGGGAAGTTCGGTGCCTCCGCGCCGCGGGCCACCCAGTAGGCGACGCTGCCGCTGTAGTTCGCCCCGGGGTACAGGCACACCCTGGTGTAGGACGTGCTGACACCGGCGTTCTCGACCGCTCGCACCGCGCGCGTTCCCGACCACGAGCACCGGACGTCCCCGCCCTGCCAGTCGGGGTCGGCGACACCCCAGCCGCAGCGGCTGCTGCTGCCGTCGCCGACCGGCCACGCGCACATGTTGCCGCTACCGCACGACAGGGCCTGGGCCGAGACGTCGGGCTGTGCCGGCGCCCCCACCTCCGCGGGACCGCTCAGGTTGACCTCGACCGGCTTCGCCACCGACGCCGACGCCGTCCCCAGCAGCGTCATCAGAGCCAGAGCGGCGGCGAACAGAACACACAACGCTTTTCTCATCTTTCCCCCTGAGATCGATGTGCAGGGGGCGGAGTCTGCCGAGGCGGTCGCGAGCGGGGAGGGTTCTTCGAACCTCGTCGAACGGGTTCCACGCGACCTGGATGACCGCGACATCAACTTTCGTCGCGGGAAATCGATACTCCAGCGTGCCGCGCGGACATGGGACGTCTCGTTAACTTGAGAGCGTGATTACTGCTGTGCGCACCAGGGCGGAGGTGTTCCGCGCCGACACCCTGGCGCGGCTGCGCGGGCTGACCGTGGTGCGGCTCGTCGGCGACCTGATCGTGCTGGTCGCGGCGCTCCTGCTGGACGTGTGGCCGGGGCCGTGGGCCGAGACGAAGGCGTCGGGCTGGACGCTCGCCGGGATCTTCGCGGTCTACGTCGTCCTGCTGCCGTTGCGGCACCTGCTGCCCGCGACGGCGATGATCGGCGGCGCGGCGCTGACGTTCCTCGGGCCCGCGGCGATGGTGGTGCTGAGCTACACGGCGGGCCGCCGGATCGAGTCGTGGGTCAAGGCGGTGGTGTCGACGACGATCACGTTCGTCGTCGTGGTGCTGCTGTGGGACTGGGACGCGCGCCCGCTCGACATCGAGCCCGTCTACGGGATGCTCATCCTGATCACGATCTTCGGCGTGGGCGTGGCGCTGCCGTTCCTCGTCGGGCGGTACCTGGCGCAGCGCGAGGCGCTGGTGCTCGCCATGCAGGAACGCGAGGCCCGCATGCGCGGCGAGCACAAGATGCTGTCGCGGCAGGTCCGCCTGCGCGAGCGCAGCCGCATCGCCCAGGACATGCACGACAGCCTCGGCCACCGGCTGTCGCTGATCTCGGTGCACGCCGGCGCGCTGGCTTTGGACCCGTCGCTGGGGGAGAAGCAGCGCGAGGCGATCGGGGTGCTGCGCTCGGCGGCGTTGACCGGCATGGGGGAGTTGCGGGCGATCATCGGCGTCCTACGGGCCGAGGACGGCCCCGACGACGACCCGGCGACACGCACCGCGGAGTCCATCGACTCGTTGGTCGCCGACGCGCGCAAGGCAGGCGTTCTGGTCAGTCTGGTGCGCGGCGGACAGGCACACCCGTTGCCGTCACGCGTCTCTCACGCCGCCTATCGCGTCGCACAGGAGGGCCTGACCAACGCCGCCAAGCACGCGCCAGGCGCAGCCGTGCAGGTGACGGTGAAGTACGAGCCGGACGCCCTCGTCGTGGAGGTGCGCAACAACCCGTCACGCGCCGGTTCGCCGGCCGGTGCACCGGGTGTGGGCCTGATCGGCCTCACCGAACGAGTCCGCGTCGCCGGCGGCATCCTGCACGTCGGCGCACTCCCGTCCGGTGGCTTCCGCATCGCCGCCGTGCTGCCCTACGAGGAGACCGCGCTCCCCGACGAGCCCGAGGACGAGCAGGACGAGGCGGAATCGCCGCGCGGCATCCGCAAGTGGGCGGGGGTCGGCTCGATCGCGGGCGCGACCCTGGTGCTGACGATCATCATCGGCGGCTTCACCTTCCTCGGCGCCCAGCCGGTGACCGAGGTGGTGTCGCAGGAGAACCTGGACCGCATCCAGGAGGGCCAGCCCGAGGCCGACGTCCTCGCGCTCCTCCCGGCGGGCGACGAACCCCTGGTGGCCGACGGCGAACGCAAGTCGCAGGCGTCCCCCGAACCACCGGGCGCCCGGTGCGTCTACCACATCACCGACGAGCAGTCGTACCTCGCGAAGGGCACCAGGGTGGTGCGTTTCTGCTTCCGAGACGGCAAGCTGGTCGAGAAGAAGATCCACGTGCAGAGGACAGGTCAATGATCCGGGTGCTCATCGCCGACGACGAGCCGCTGATGCGCGCGGGCATCAAGGCCATCCTCGGCACCGCCGACGACATCGAGCTCGTCGCGGAGGCGGGCGACGGCCGCGAGGCGGTGCAGATCGTCCGCGAGCGCCGGGTCGACGTGGCGGTGCTCGACATCCGCATGCCCCGCATGGACGGCCTGGCGTGCGCGAAGGAACTGCGGGTCGTGGCACCTTCGGTGCGGGTCGTGATGCTGACGACGTTCGGCGAGGACGACAACATCGTGCGCGCGTTGTCCGACGGCGCCGCTGGATTTCTGCTGAAGGACTCCGCGCCCGAGGAGCTGCTGCGCGCCGTGCGCGCGGTGCACAACGGCGAGGCGTACCTGTCGCCGATGGTCACGTCCCGCGTGGTCGGCATGGTGGCGACGTCCGGCCAGCCGAAGCGGCAGGAGGCGCAGAAGGCCGTCGAGGGCCTGACCGACCGCGAGGTGGAGGTGCTCGCGCTGCTCGGGCAGGGGATGTCGAACGCCGACGTGGGCGCGAAGCTGCACATGTCGGAGGCGACCGTGAAGACGTACGTGTCGCGCCTGCTGGCGAAGCTGGGCCTGACGAACCGCGTGCAGGCGGCCCTGCTGGCCCGCGACGCGGGCATCGCGACCTGAGGCCGGGGATGCCTGGAGTGACCGGCGCCGCGCAGCTCCAGCAACACTGGCGTGCCCGCTGACCGTTGGCGTCGCCGAAGGTCAGCCATGCCCACAGCCGCGAGTTCGCGCTGGTCGTCCGGTCGCCCCTTCGTCGTGATTCGGCGAAGCCCAATCGCGGCGAAGCGGCGGCCGGACGACCAGCTCCCCGGCGAACTCGCCGCCGCGGCGGAGCCGCGGCAAAAAACACAGCCGCGACCAAAAAACAGGGCCGTTCGAGTGTCACCCGAACGGCCCCAAACGTCTGAAGCGGCTAAGCGTGGCTCCGCCGACCCGTGACCAGCCGGTAGATGCCCAGCAGGATCAGCGCTCCGACAATGGCCAGCAGCCACGTCCGAATCTCGAAGAACGAGCCGAGGTCGGTCCCGAAGACGGCAGATCCGATGAATCCGCCCAGGATCGCGCCAACGATGCCGATCAGCATCGTGATGATGATTCCGCCCGGGTCTTTGCCCGGCATGATCGCCTTGGCGATGGCTCCGGCCAGCAGGCCGAGCACGATCCATCCGAGGATGCCCACCGAGAGTCTCCTTCCAACGACTTGACGCCGCTGGAATGCCCTCGATCTGGCGACTTCACACCTCCAAAACCACTCCGTTATCAAAGTAACGGGCTGTGCCGAGGCTCTCAGGCACTCTCCGGAACAATGAGGGGCGATGAGTACTCCACGCACTGTCCTGATCCTGGGGTCGACCGGCTCGGTCGGCACCCAGGCGCTCGACGTCATCCGGCGCAACCGCGACCGCTTCCAGGTCGTCGGGCTCGGCGCGGGCGGGCGTCAGCTGGACCTGCTCAAGGAGCAGGCAGCAGAGTTCGACGTCCCCGCGGTCGCCGTCGCGAACGGTGCCGACGTGCCCGGTGTCAGGACGCTGACCAGCATGGTCGACCTGATCGAGGCGTGTCCGGCGGACGTCGTCCTCAACGGCATGGACGGGTCCAGGGGGCTGGAGCCGTCGCTCAAGGCCCTCGAGACCGGGGCCACGCTCGCCCTCGCGAACAAGGAGTCGCTCATCGCGGGCGGGCCGCTCGTGCTGGGGGCGGCGAAGCCCGGTCAGATCGTGCCGGTCGACTCCGAGCACTCGGCGCTCGCGCAATGCCTTCGCGGTGGCACCGAGAACGAAGTGCACAAACTGGTTCTCACGGCATCCGGCGGGCCTTTTCGGGGCAAAAGCCGCAAAGAGCTCGAAGCGGTCACCGTGCAGCAGGCCATGGCGCACCCGACGTGGTCGATGGGGCAGGTCGTCACCATCAACTCGGCGAACCTCGTCAACAAGGGGCTCGAGCTGATCGAGGCGCACCTGCTGTTCGGGGTCCCCTACGACCGGGTCGACGTCGTGGTCCATCCTCAGTCCATCATTCACTCGATGGTCACCTTCACGGACGGCTCGACGCTCGCGCAGGCGTCGCCTCCGGACATGCGGCTGCCGATCTCGCTCGGGCTGGGGTGGCCCGAACGCGTCGCGGGTGCCGCGCCCGCCTGTACCTTTGACACCGCCACCTCGTGGACGTTCGAACCGCTGGACAGCGTCACGTTCCCGGCGGTCGAGCTCGCGCGGCAGGCCGGCACCACCGGTGGTTGCCATCCTGCGATCTACAACGCCGCGAACGAGGAGGCGCTCGCCTCCTTCGTCGCCGGCCACACGTCGTTCCTGTCGATCGTGGACACCATCGGCCAGGTTCTCGGCGAGGCGAACGAATGGGTGAACGACCCCGCGGACGTCGCGGAGGTCATGGCCGCCGAGGACTGGGCACGCGCACGTGCCCGCGAGCTGGTTGGAAGGAACTGAACTTCTCGTGAACACATTCATCAACATCCTCGGGGTGCTGTTGTTCGCGTTCGGCATCGCGGTGTCCATCGCGCTGCACGAGTTCGGGCACCTGCTGACCGCCAAGGCCTTCGGCATGAAGGTCACCCGCTACTTCATCGGCTTCGGCCCGAAGCTCTTCTCGTTCCGCAAGGGCGAGACCGAGTACGGCCTGAAGGCGATCCCGGCCGGTGGGTTCTGCGAGATCACCGGCATGACGGCGCTCGACGAGGTGCACCCCGACGACCGCAAGCGCGCCTTCTACAACCAGAAGGTGTGGAAGCGCGTCGTCGTGCTGTCCGCCGGCTCCATCACGCACTTCATCCTCGGCTTCATCATCCTGTTGATCCTCGCGATGTCCCTCGGCCTGCCGAACAACAAGGACCTGCCGGTCCTCGCCGAGATCACGCCCTGCGTGCAGGACCACACCGTCGGCCTCACCGCGCCCTGCCAGCCCGGCGCCCCGGCCCCGGCCAAGGACGCGGGCCTGCAGCCCGGTGACGAGGTCACGGCCATCGCCGGCAAGCCGATCTCGACGTGGTCGGAGATGCTCAAGGTCACCCGCGACCTGAAGGGCCCGACCGAGTTCAAGGTGCTGCGCGACGGCAAGGAGCTCGCCCTCACGGTGAACGTGCCGCAGGTCACCCGCGAGGTGCTCGACGGCAAGGGCGGCCGCGAGGTCAAGGAGGTCGGCGCCATCGGCGTCACCTGGCAGCAGAACTTCGAGTACAGCCCGCTCGCCGCGGTGCCCGCCTCCATCGCGTTCACCGGCGACATGTTCGTGAACACCTGGAAGGGCCTCATGCGCTTCCCGGAGCGCATCCCGGCCGTGGTCAAGGCCATCGGCGGCGGCGAGCGCGACCTGGACACGCCCATCTCGGTGGTGGGTGCGTCACGGCTGGGTGGTGACGCGGCCGAACGCGGTCTGTGGGCGTTCTTCATCCTTATGCTCGCAGGCCTGAACTTCTTCGTCGGTGTGTTCAACCTCCTGCCCCTGCTGCCGCTTGACGGTGGTCACATCGCCGTCAACCTCTACGAACGGGTGCGAGACTGGGTGAGGAAGCTGCGCGGGAAGCCCGCCGGCGCCCCGGTCAACTACATGCGCCTGTTGCCGCTCACCTACGTGGTCATCTTCATCGGCGGCGCCATCACGCTGCTGACCGTGACCGCCGACATCGTCAACCCGATCAGGTTGCAATAAGTGATCCACGGAAAGGTGCACAACCCATGAGTGACGGCGTGATGCTCGGAATGCCGGCACTGCCGCCGCCGGTGCTGTCGGAGCGACGCAAGACCAGGCAGCTGATGGTCGGCAACGTCGGTGTCGGCAGCGAGTTCCCCGTCTCCGTCCAGTCGATGACGACGACCCTCACGTCGGACGTCAACGCGACGTTGCAGCAGATCGCGGAACTCACCGCGGCCGGCTGCGACATCGTCCGGGTCGCCTGCCCCTCGCAGGACGACGCGGACGCGCTGCCGGCGATCGCCCGCAAGTCCCAGATCCCGGTGATCGCCGACATCCACTTCCAGCCGAAGTACGTCTTCGCCGCCATCGAGGCCGGCTGTGCCGCTGTCCGGGTCAACCCGGGCAACATCCGCAAGTTCGACGACCAGGTCAAGGAGATCGCGGCCGCCGCGAAGGACCACGGCACCCCGATCCGGATCGGCGTCAACGCCGGTTCGCTCGACCCGCGCCTGCTCGCCAAGTACGGCAAGGCCACGCCCGAGGCGCTGGCCGAGTCGGCGATGTGGGAGGCGTCGCTCTTCGCCGAGCACGACTTCCACGACATCAAGATCTCCGTCAAGCACAACGACCCGGTCGTGATGGTGCGGGCGTACGAGCTGCTGGCCGAGCAGTGCGACTACCCGCTGCACCTGGGCGTGACCGAGGCCGGTCCCGCGTTCCAGGGCACCATCAAGTCGGCCGTCGCGTTCGGCGCGCTGCTGCGCCAGGGCATCGGCGACACCATCCGGGTGTCGCTGTCGGCCCCGCCGGTCGAGGAGATCAAGGTCGGCCACCAGATCCTCCAGTCGCTCAACCTGCGCCCGCGCAAGCTGGAGATCGTGTCCTGCCCGTCGTGCGGCCGCGCCCAGGTGGACGTGTACACGCTCGCCGAGCAGGTCACGGCCGGTCTGGAGGGCATGGAGGTGCCGTTGCGCGTCGCCGTCATGGGCTGCGTCGTGAACGGCCCCGGCGAGGCCCGCGAGGCCGACCTGGGTGTCGCGTCCGGCAACGGCAAGGGCCAGATCTTCGTCAAGGGCAAGGTCATCAAGACCGTGCCCGAGCACGCGATCGTCGAGACCCTCATCGAGGAGGCCATGCGCCTCGCCGAGGAGATGGAGCCGGTCGAGGGCGGCGCGCCCGCCGTCACCGTCGGCTGATAACCAGCAACGACGTGAGGGGCGTCTCTCGTTCTGAGAGGCGCCCCTCACCGTGTGTCCAGGCACAGGGCACTGTTGGCTGATGTCGAACACACGGTCCATCTGGCACGCTAGGTGACGTGCTGAGGCTGTCCGGAGCGCGCGTGCTGGACGAACGCGACCTGATCGACGTACGCGGGGTCTTCGAGACGGACCCCGTTGCCGCGTGCATGGTCGCCGCGAGGGTCGAAGTCGCCGGCCTCGACCCGTGGCGGCTGGGCGGTGAGATGTGGGGCTCGGACTCCAAGCCGGTCAGGGGCAAGGTCGACGGCCTCTGCTTCTCCGGCCCGAACCTGATCCCGCTCAAGGGCAGCGCCGCGGCGATGCGCATGTTCGCCGACCGCGCCCGGCGCCGTGGCCGCATGTGTTCCAGCCTCGTCGGCCCGGCCGAGCAGGTCCTGACGCTGTGGGACGAGCTGCAGCCGGACTGGGGCCCTGCGCGTGAGGTCCGCGCCGACCAGCCGCTGATGGCCCTCTCGACGGCCCCGAAGATCACCCCGGACCCGATGGTCCGCCAGGTCCGTCCCAGCGAGCTGAACCGCTACCTGCCCGCCGCCATCTCGATGTTCATCGAGGAGGTCGGCATCGATCCGTGCGCCGAGGACGGCGGCGCGGGCTACCGGGCGCGGGTGAGCGAGCTGATCGCCGCGGGCAGGGCGTTCGCGAGGTTCGAGCACGGCGAGGTCGTGTTCAAGGCCGAGATCGGCGCGATGTCGTCGAAGGTCGGCCAGATCCAGGGCGTCTGGGTGCGCCCCGACCGCCGGGGAGAAGGCATCGGAACAGCGGGAACGGCGGCGGTCGCGGACCGGCTGACCCGCGTTCTCAACCGCACGGCGAGCCTCTACGTGAACGGCTACAACCACGTCGCGCAGGCCGCCTACCGCCGGATCGGTTTCGAACAAGTCGGGCAATACGCCACCGTCCTCTTCTGACCGGGCATACTCGCGCGGGTGCGCCTTCTCGCGACGATCACGGTGGTCCTGGTGACGGTGAGCGGCTGTGGGCTGTTCGAATCGGAACCGGGGGCACCCGAGATCACCAACGAATTCCTGGCGAAGCTCGCGTCCGGTGACGTGCAGGGTGCCGCCGGGATGACCGACAACCCGACCGACGCCAAGGAGACCCTGGACAAGTTCCGGGCAGCGCTCAAGCCGGAGGGCCTGACCAGCAAGGTCGACCAGATCCGCAAGAACGGCGAGCTCGCGTCCGAGGCGTCCGTCACGCTCGACTGGAACCTCGGCAAGAACCGCCACTGGACGTACCCGACCAAGTTCGACGTGCGCCAGGAGGGCGACACGTGGAAGGTGCACTGGGCGTCGTCGGTGGCCCACCCGAAGCTCGCGCCGCAGCAGTCGGTCAAGCTCACCGAGCTCACCCCGGACCCGGCGCCGGTGCTCGACCGCGACGGCACGCCGTTGCTCGCCCCCGAACGCGTCGTGTCGGTGCTGCTCGTCGCGAAGGAGGCCGGTGACGTCGCCGCGGTCACCAAGACCCTCGCCGAGGCGTTGAACCCGATCGACAAGGCCATCACCCAGCAGACGATCACCGACGGCGTCGCCAAGACGCCCGAGGGCCAGGCCTACCAGGTGGCGGCGCTGCGCGACCCCGACTACCAGACGGTGAAGCCGAAGATCTACGAACTGCCCGGTGTGCGGTTCAGCGCGCAGACCTCGCTGCTCGCGCCGAGCCGCACGTTCGGCTCCCAGGTGCTGCCCGCGGTGCGCAAGCTCATGGAGAACGAGATCGCCGGCAACGCGGGCTTCCGCGTCAGCACGGTCGACGCGCAGGGCGCCGAGGTCGAGGAACTGCACTCGAAGGCCGCCGAACCGGCCAAGGCCGTGAACACCGCGCTGTCGAGGATCGTCCAGGCCGCTGCCGAGGACGCCGTCGAGCCGGTGAAGGAACCCACGATCCTGGTGGCGCTGCAACCGTCCACCGGCGACATCCTGGCCGTCGCCCAGAACGACCCGGCCGACGCCCAGGGAGCCCTGGCCCTGACCGGCCGCTTCCCACCGGGCTCCACGATGAAGGCCGTCTCGGCACTCGCCGTGATCCAGTCCGGCAAGGTCACCGCCGACACCCCGGTCCCGTGCCCCGGCAAGACCACCATCGACGGCCGCCGGATCGTGCCGAACTCGAGCGAGTTCGACAAGGGCACGATCCCGCTGCACTCGGCGTTCGCGTTCTCCTGCAACACCACCTTCGCGCAACTCGCCGTGGACATGACCCCGGAGATGCTGCCGAACGCGGCGCTGTCGCTGGGCCTCGGCGTCGACTTCGACATCGCGGGCCTCACCACGATCACCGGCTCCGTCCCGCCCGCGACCGACGTCGTGGAACGCGCGGAGGACTCGTTCGGCCAGGGCAAGGTGCTGGCCTCGCCGTTCGGCATGGCGCTGGTAGGCGCGTCCATCGCGAAGGGCTCGATGCCGGTGCCGCAACTGGTGCGCGGCAAGGAGACCAAAGCGGACAAGCAGCCCACCGCACCGCCCGCCGCCGCTCTGGAGCCGGTGCGCGCGATGATGCGCGAGGTCGTCGAGAACGGCACTGCACCGCAACTCAAGCCGTACGGGGACGTGCGCGGCAAGACTGGTACCGCGCAGTTCGGTGACGGCGTGCACTCACACGGGTGGTTCATGGGTTATCGGGGCGATCTCGCGTTCGCGACCCTGGTGCTCAGCGGAGAGACTTCGACTCCAGCCGTGGACGTGGCGGCGAGGTTCCTGAAGGCGGTGCCGTGATGAGCAGGACCAAGGATCTGACGGTGCGGGAGCGGCTGGTTCGGGCGGGGATCCTGTTGCCGGCGCCGCGGCAGCCGGAGCCGGGGGAGATGCGGGACGAGCCACGCAGGGGTGAGGGCTGACCGCAGTGGGGTCAGGCTGAGGTGGGCCGTGCGCGCGTAGGCGCCGGGTTGTGGTGGGGCGTGTGAGGCGGAGGCCGCCGTGTGGGCCGTGGTGAACCGTGCGCGCGTGGGCGCCCGCTTAGCCGTGACGGGTTGTGCGCGTGGGCGGCGAGTTGTGGTGGCGCGCGTGTGGGTGCGAAGCCTGCCGCGCGTGCCGCGGTGAACCGTGCGCGCGTGGGGTGCCCGAGGTGGCTGCCTGAGCTGTGGCGGGTCGTGCGCGCGTGGGCGCTCGCCTAGCCGTGACGGGCTGTGCGCGCGTGGGTGCCCACCTCAGCCGTGCACAGCCGTGCGCGCACACCCCACCCAAGGACCACACTCCGGGCCCCACGCGCGTGCAAGGCTAATCTGGGAACCATGGCTGTTCGTGCTGTGCTGCAACCCGGTGTGCAATCCCCGCGTCGTCAGGTGCCGTCGCGCATCGTGCGTCCCGAGTACGTGGACAAGCCCGCGCCGCAGAAGAGCACCGACCCGTGGGTGCAGCCGCCCGAGGTCATCGAGGCCATGCGGGTGGCCGGGCGCCTCGCCGCGCAGGCGTTGCAGGAGGCCGGCAAGGTCGTCGTGCCGGGTGTGACGACGGACGAGATCGACGCTGTGGCGCACGAGTTCCTGTGCGACAACGGCGCGTACCCGTCGACGCTCGGGTACCGGGGGTTCCCGAAGTCGTGCTGCACCTCGCTGAACGAGGTCATCTGCCACGGCATCCCGGACAGCACGGTCGTCGAGGACGGCGACATCGTGAACATCGACGTCACGGCCTTCATCGGTGGCGTGCACGGCGACACGAACGCGACGTTCCTCGCGGGCAACGTCTCCGAGGAGGCCAAGCTCCTCGTCGAGCGGACGCACGAGGCGACGATGCGCGCCATCAAGGCCGTGAAGCCCGGTCGTGAGCTGAACGTCGTCGGTCGCGTCATCGAGGCGTACGCCAAGAGGTTCGGGTACGGCGTAGTGCGTGACTTCACGGGGCACGGCATCGGCCGCACGTTCCACAGCGGACTCGTGGTCCTGCACTACGACGAGCCGTCGGTGAAGACGGTGCTGGAGCCCGGCATGACGTTCACGATCGAGCCGATGATCACGCTCGGCGAGTTCGAGGGCGAGATGTGGGACGACGGCTGGACCGTCACCACGCGGGACAAGAGCTGGACCGCTCAGTTCGAGCACACGATCGTGGTGACCGAGACGGGCTCGGAGATCCTCACGGTCTGCTGACCGTCACGGGCGGGACGCGATGGCCGTGAGTGCCTCGGCTAGGACGTGCAGGCTCTCGCGGGGCACTCGGTCGAGGACGTGCTGGCGGGCGATGTCGCTGTAGTGCGCCTTCGCCCGCTGTACCTCGGTCACGCCGGCCGGGGTCAGTGAGGCGAGCGCCGAACGGCCGTCCTCCTCGTCGCGGCGGCGCTCGCACCAGCCGCGACCCTCCATCGCGAGCGCCACCCGGCTCACCCGGCTGATCGACAGGCCGGTGCTGGTGGCGAGATCGCTCATGCGCAGCGTCTGGTCCTGCGCCTCGTACAGCACGTGCAGCACCGAGAACTCGGTCATCGTGAGGCCGGTCGACCGCATCATGGCGTCGTCGAGCTGGCGGGGCAGCCGTTGCACGACCCTGCCCAGCGCGCGCCACATCGCCTGTTCCTCCAGGGTCAGCGTGCCGCGGTCCTGAGCAGTGCCGTCGATGCCGGACGAAGTGTGAGCCATGCGCTCATTCTGCTGGGGGAGCGCCCTGAAGGGAAATTGTTTGCGCGCGCGAGCAAATGAAGCTACGGTCGGAGACGTGATCGCGGACGAGCGATTCCCCAGATGAAGGAGATCCCCATGACCACCGAAACCGCGCCGCGTGGCGATGTGCTGACCGTCCGTCCGAACGTGCCGGTCATCACGGTGATCGAGCGCTTCGCCGGCGCCACGAGCACTGAGTCGGGCACCTCGTCCCGGCCGCGCCGGCCTGCCGGACGGCCCGAGGACGTCGTCCGGAACCCGGACGTCGTGCGCGCCGGTGAGCTGCTGCCGTCCGTGCTGAAGAGCCGCGACGGGTTCGTCGCCGCGTTGCTGCTGGCCGGTCTCGACGGCGAGTTCGTGGTGTACAGCCAGTGGCGTGCCGAGGGCGAACCGCCGGAGCAGGTGCCCGCCGAGTGGTCCGTCGCCGATCAGCTCGAGGGCTTCGAACCGGTCGACAAGCGCACGTACGCCGTGGACTTCAGCGCTCCCGCCGACCTCACCCGGTTCTCGGTGCGGGACACGCCGCTCGCGCACTTCGGCGTCTTCTCGGTGAACCCGGACGACCAGGAGCGGATGCTGGAGCTCGCGAGGAAGCACGCGCCCGACTCCCTCGGCACGCCCGGACTGCTCGGGGTCAACTTCCACCGCAGTCTCGACGGCGGCCAGGTGGTCAACCTCGGTGCCTGGACCACCTTCGGAGGCTTCGACGAGCTGCTCGGCCGGGCCGGCTTCCGCGACGAGGAGGTGTACTGGCAGGACGTCGCCGAGTTCAGGCCGCACTTCTTCGCGGTCGTGGACGTCGTCGCGAGGACCGCGGGCGAACTGGCCATCTGGGCGACGCTGAAGGTCCTCCCCGGCAAGCAGGAGGAGGCGGAGAGGTTCTTCGCGTTCTCCAAGGAGGTCCTGGACGCCGAGCCGGGAACGACGAGCTTCTTCGCGGTGAAGGTCGACGACGAGACCTACGGGATCTTCGACACGTTCACCGACCAGGAGGCGCTCGACGTCCACATCGAGGGCGCGTCGGGCAAGAAGGCGGTCTTCGACCTCGTCGGCACCGTCTTCGCGGCCCCGCCCGTGATCACCGGCAGCGTGGTCCTCCAGCGCGGCGCCCGGAGCTGACCGTGCTGATGGACAAGGACTTCTACGACCAGGCCTACGCGTCGGGCGTGACCCCCTGGGTCATCGGCCGGCCGCAGCCCGCGATCGTCGAAGCCGAGGAGAAGGGCTGGTTCACCGGTCCCGTCCTCGACCTCGGGTGCGGCACGGGGGAGAACGCGCTCTTCCTCAGCCGCGCCGGGTACGAGGCGGTCGGGGTCGACATCGCGGAGGGCGCGATCGAGACGGCTCGTGCCAAGGCCGCGGCGGAGGACGTCGCGCCGTGGTTCGTGGTGGGTGACGTGCTGAGGCCGGCCGAACTGGAGCTCCCCGCGCGGCGGTGGGCCACCGTGCTCGACTGCGCGCTCTTCCACGTCTTCGACGCCGCCGGCCGCGCCGCCTACGTGCGGTCGCTCGCCGGACTCCTGGAACCGGGCGGGCACGTCGTCGTGCTGGCCATGTCGACCGACGGCCCGCACTTCGGCCCGGAGGTGGACGACGAGGTCGTCAGAGCCGCGTTCGCCGAGCCGGAGTGGTCGGTCGAGGAACTGCTGACCTCGGCGTTCCGGGGGCGGATCAGCCACGAGAGGGAGACCGGCATCACCGGTCTGCGGATCGGCGACCCGCTCGACGTGCCGGCCAGGCTCGCGCGCGTCCGCCGCCTGTGACGCCGGTCAGAGCCTGCTGACCACCGACTTCAGCGCGGCCGCGACCGCCGAGGGTGACGTCGCGGCCGCCAGGTGGTGCGACTCCACGCGTTCGACCGGCCAGCCCAGCTCCTCCGCGCGGGCGGCCGCGTCCTCGTAGACCGGCGACAGCAGCACGTACCCGCAGGCGCCTGACCACTCGACGACCGGGCGCTGCTCCTTCATGAACTCCCACGGCACCTCGGGTGCCTCGTCGCGCATCTCCTCGCGCAGTCCGGCCGGCACGAGCTTCAGCGGGTCCGAATCGAACCAGCGGTCCCAGCGCGGCAGCCTGCCGTCCCGCACGGACGCCTTGACCTGGCGCACCAGCGCGGGGTCGACGGTCTCGCGCCAAGCCTTTCCGGGCGTCGGCAGGTCGGAGTCGAGGAACACCAGGCCCGCCACGTCGAGTTCCAGCGCGTCGGCGAAGGCCGGCAGCAACGGCCCCGCGCCGCTGTGGCCCACGAGCACCAGCGGTCCGGGGACGCCGGAGTCCTCGAGGGCGTCGGCGAAAGCGCCGATCAGCCGCTGGTGCACCGGTGCCTCGTTGATCGTCATCTGCAGGTCGGCCAGCAGCACGGCCACCCCGTCGGAGGCCAGTTCGTCGGCGAGCGGGCGCATGCTCGACGGGCCGAGGAACGGGCTGTGCATGAGCACGACGGTGACCATGGGGGTGATGATGGCAGCATTGGCGTCCATGCGGGGCGCGATGTTGATCTGTGGGACGACCTCGGACGCGGGCAAGAGCGTCCTGGTGGCCGGTCTGTGCCGGTTCCTGGCACGCCAGGGCGTCGACGTCGTGCCGTTCAAGGCGCAGAACATGTCGAACAACTCGTTCGTCACACTCGACGGCGGCGAGATCGGGCGCGCCCAGGCGGTGCAGGCGCGGGCCTCGTTCAAGGAGCCCAGCGTCCGGTTCAACCCCGTGCTGCTCAAGCCCGGCAGCGACCGCACGTCCCAGGTCGTCGTGCTCGGCCAGGCGGTCGGTGAGGTCTCCGCGCTGAGCTACCGCGAACGCAAGCACCAGCTGCTCGGGACCGTTCTGTCCACTTTGGAGGAACTCAGGAGCGACCACGAGGTCGTGATCTGCGAGGGCGCGGGCTCACCCGCCGAGATCAACCTGCGCGCCAACGACATCGCGAACATGGGCCTCGCGACGAAGGCGGGCCTGCCGGTGCTGGTCGTCGGCGACATCGACCGCGGCGGCGTGTTCGCGCACCTCTTCGGCACGGTCGCAGTGCTCGACGCGGCCGACCAGGCGTTGGTCTCCGGCTTCGTGGTCAACAAGTTCCGCGGTGACGCGCGGCTGCTCGAACCGGGCCTGCACCAGCTGAAGGCCCTCACCGGACGGCCGGTGCTCGGCGTGCTGCCGTGGCGCGAGGAACTGTGGCTCGACGCCGAGGATTCCCTGTCCTACAACGCGGACGGCGTCATCGGCAGGCCGCAGCCGCCCGTCAGGGACTGGCTGCGGGTCGCCGTCATCCGCCTGCCGCGCATCTCGAACGCCACGGACGTCGAGGCGCTGGCCTGTGAACCCGGTGTCTCCGTGCGGTTCGTGACGGAGCCGTCCCGCCTCGCCGACGCGGACCTGGTCGTGCTGCCCGGCTCCAAAGCCACCGTCTCCGACCTCGCCTGGCTGCGCGACACCGGCCTGGCGCAAGCGATCCAGCGCTTCGACGGTCCTGTTCTCGGCATCTGCGGCGGCTTCCAGATGCTGTCGAAGCGCATCGAGGACGAGGTGGAGTCGGGGCAGGGCGCGGTCGACGGCCTCGGCCTGCTCGACGTCGACATCCGCTTCCAGCCGCGCAAAACCCTCGCGACGCCGTCGGGTACCGCGTGGGACGAACCCGTCACCGGCTACGAGATCCACCACGGCCAGGTCGTCCGCAACGCCGAGCAGCCGCTGATCGGCGACGAGGGCGCGCAGGCCGAGAGGGTCCTCGGCACGCACTGGCACGGCCTGCTGGAGAACGACGCGTTCCGCCGGAGGTTCCTGCTGTGGGCAGCGGAACGGGCGGGCCGGGACTTCGAGCCCGGCGAGGTGAGCTTCCAGGCCCTCCGCGAGGCCCAGCTGGACCTGCTGGGCGACCTGGTCGCCGACCACCTCGACACCAAGGCCGTCATCGACCTGCTGGAACGAGGGGCTCCGGCAGGACTTCCGTTCGTGCCGCCCGGCGCCCCAGCAGCTGCGGAATAGCCAGCCCGGCGAGCACCAGGCCGCCGGCCAGGCCCTGCAGCAGCGTCAGGTCCTCACCGAGGAACGCCCACGCCGAGAGCATCCCGAACACGGGCACCAGCAACGAGTACGGCGCCACGACCGACGACTCGTACTGGCGCAGGAGGAAACCCCAGAGGGCGAACCCGAGCAGCGTCGAGATCCAGGCGACGTACCCGACCGCGCCGACGCCCGCCCAGTCGAGGCGGCCGAGCGCGCTCAGGTCCTCGGTCAGCGCCGACAGGGCGAACAGCGGCAGCACCGCGACCGCGCTCACCCACACCATGAACCGCAGCGTGTCCGCCGGCCGTGCGTACCGCATCAGCACGTTCGACACGCCCCAGCAGGCCGCCGCGGCGATCAGCAGCACGAACCCGAGCAGCGGCGACGAGAGCCCGTAGTCCCACGCGATCACCCCGATGCCCGCGACGGCCAGCGCGATCCCGGTGATCTGCACGGACTTCGGCCGTTCGCGCAGCACGACCGCCGCGAACAGGGTCGTGAAGATCACCTGGCTCTGCAGCACCAGCGATCCCAGCCCCGCCGGCATGCCCGCCTTGAGGCCGATGAACAGGAAGCTGAACTTGGCGACCCCGAGCACCAGCCCGACGGCGATGATCCAGCGCCAAGGGACCCGCGGCCGTCCGACGAAGAAGATCGCGGGCACCGCGGCCGCGAGGAACCTCAGCGCGGAGAACAGGATGGGCGGGAACTCGTCGAGACCGACCTTGAGCACGACGAAGTTGAAGCCCCAGATGGCGGCGACCAGGACGGCGAGCAGGACGTGGCGGGGACTCATGCGCTCAAGCTTGAGCGTGCTAACTATTTAGCACCAGTTCCGATTTCTAAGGTGCAAGGTTTAGCATCGCTACATGCTTGACCTCGGAAGGCTGAAGGCGCTGCACGCGATCGCCGTGCACGGCACGGTCGGCGCCGCCGCGGACGTGCTCGGGTACACGCCCTCCGCGGTCTCGCAGCAGATCGCCAAGCTCGAACGCGAGACCCGCACCACGCTGCTCGAACGCAACGGCAGGGGCGTCCGCCTCACCGACGCCGCCCGCCTGCTCGCCGACACCGCGGGCCAGGTCCTGAAGCTGGTCGAGGAGGCCGAGGTCGCACTGGAGGAACAGCGCGGCGCCGCGATCGGCCGCCTGTGCATCGGCGCGTTCGCCACGGCCTCCCGCGGTCTGCTGCCCGACGTCCTCGTGCGGCTGGCGGAGCAGCACCCCGCCCTCGACGTGCGGCTCACCGAGATCGACCCGCCCTACGCGACGGAGGCCGTCGCCCGCGGCGAGCTCGACATGGCGATCGTGCACGACTGGGCGAACACACCGCTGCCGGTCCCCGAGTCGCTCTCCCGCGAGTTCCTCGTCGAGGACGTCGCCGAGGTGCTCATCCCCGACACGAACCCGTTGTCGCGCAGGGAGTTCCTCGAACCCGTCGACCTCGCGGGCGAACGCTGGATCTGCCAGATCGAGGGCTCGATCTGCTTCGACTGGCTCGAGCGGACCTTCCACGGCGCGGGCATCGAGCCGGTGGTGGCCTACCGGATCAGCGAGTACCGGACGCAGTTCGCGTTGCTGGCCAAGGGGATCGGCGTCGCGCTGATCCCGAGGCTGGGCAGGGGCGAGGTGCCGGGCAACGTCAAGACGGTGCCGCTGCGGCCCACCCCGACGCGGCGGCTGTACGCGGTGTGGCGGACCCAGGCCTCGCGCCGGCCCGCCATCACCGCGGCTCTCGACGTGATCAAGCAGATAGCGCGGTGACCACGTGCTCCTTCCCGGGAGCCATGACCTCCAGCACCGCCTCCGCCTCGCGGACCACGCCCGCCATGTCCTCCTCCGAGGCCGGGAAGTACGGCTGGATCGTCAGCGTCGCGGTGTCCTTGGTCTCCACGACGTTCCACGTGCCGTGCACGAAACCGTCCACCAGGAACGTCGGCGGGAACACGCCGTTGCGGACCGCGCCCCACCGCGCCCGCGCGTCCTCGCTCATGATCCGCCGCCGGTCCGCGTGCCCCAGCAGCACGTTGTCGAAGGAGGGCAGCAGTCGTGCGGGTGCGGGAACGTCCTCGGACACGATCACCCCGTCCGGCACGTCGAGCAGCACCTTGCCGTCGGAGTTGCGGTACTCGACCAGGTCGAGGCCTGCCGCGTGCGCCTTGAGGCCGGTGAGCCTCGACCACGCCTGCACGTCGGCCAGGGTCGCCGGGCCGAACGCCCGCAGGTACCGCGTGATCAGCTCGGGCACGGCGGCCCGCGCGGGCAGTTCGCGCCCGAGCCACGTGGCCATCGCGAGGTTCTGCGGCACCCCGCCCACACCCCAGATCCCGCGTGGCGGCACCTGGACCATCGGCACCAGCATCTGCGCCTGCGTGGACAGCTCGCGCGCCCTGATCCCGGGGAAGTGCGGCTGCAGGTGCGCGCCGATCTCCGCGACCGTCCGGGGCTCGGAGTCGACGAACGCGCGGGCGATCCGCGCCAGCTCGTCCAGCTCGACCTCGACGCGGGTGGCCGGCGGCATCACGGTCTTCGCCCACTTGTTCAGCTCGGGCTGCAACGCCGTGCGCATGAGGAACACGTCGTCGGCCGAGATGAGGTGCAGGGTGCCGCGCCACAACGTCATCCGCACCAAGGAGCGGTCCAGGATGAGCTTGCTCAGGGCCTCGACGTCGAACGGCTCCAGCCGTGCCCACAGCGCGAGGTAGGGCGGGACGGGTGCCTGGGCCTGGAGGCCGCCGAGGTGCTCGACGGCGGCGACGACCGGCATGTCCGTGCGCTCCAGCAACATCTGCCGGGCGAGCAGCGTCCTGTTGAGCGTGCGGGTGGAGAGTGTTGTGCTCACAGCGATCCGAAGAACTTCCTGATGTCCTGGACCAGCAGGTCCGGTTCCTCCATCGCGGCGAAGTGCCCGCCGCGGTCGAACTCCGTCCAGTGCACGATCGTCGGGATCATCTTCTCCGCCAGCGACCGCACCGGCAGGCTCACGTCGTGCGGGAACACCGCGACGCCCGTCGGCACCGTCGTCGGCTTCTGCTGACCCCAGTACGCCGCCTGCTCCTTGTACAGCGCCGCCGACGAACCCGCTGTGCCGGTGAACCAGTAGATCGACACGTTGGCCAGCATCCGGTCGCGGTCCACCGCGTCCTCGGGCGCGCCCTCGTTGTCCGTCCAGTCGTAGAACTTCTCCGCGATCCACGCCAGCTGGCCGACCGGCGAGTCCGTCAGCCCGTAGCCGAGGGTGCGCGGCCGGGTGCGCTGCACGTGCATGTAGCCGGAGAGGTCCTTCTGGTAGTGGTCGAGCGTCTCGAGCGACCGCAGCTCCTCCGGGGAGAGGTCGTTGACCCCGGACGGGCGGAAGGTCATCAGCATGTTCACGTGCACGCCGACGACGTGCTCGGGGAACACCCTGCCGATCTCCTGCGCGATGCTCGAACCCCAGTCGCCGCCCTGCGCGCCGTAGCGGTCGTAGCCGAGGCCCTCCATCAGCTTCGCGAACGCCCACGCGATCCGCAGCACGTTCCAGCCGGGCTTGCGCGCCGGTCCCGAGAAGCCGAAGCCGGGGATCGACGGGATGACCAGGTGGAAGTCCTCCGACAGCGGCTCGATCACGTCCAGGAACTCGACGATCGAGCCGGGCCAGCCGTGCACGAGCAGCAACGGCGTCGCGTCCGGCTTCCTCGACCGGACGTGCAGGAAGTGGAAGCGCTGCCCGCTGATCTCCGTCGTGAACTGGGGGTGGGAGTTGAGCCGCTCCTCCTGCGCGCGCCAGTCGAACCCGTCGCGCCAGTGCTCGGCCAGCGGCCGCAGGTAGCTCAGCGGGACGCCGTAGGACCAGCCGACGCCCGGCAGGTCGTCCTCCGGCCACCGCGTGTTCGCGAGGCGGGCGCGGAGGTCGTCGATCTCGGCCTGCGGGATGTCGATGCGGAACGGAGTGAACTCCATGGCCCCCACGCAATGAGCTCGTGCGGACAGCGCCGTCCGCGGTTTTCCAGCGTTGTCAGCAGAACTTCTCGATCAGCTCCTCGAAGAACCCGCCCGCCTCGATCGCCGCCTTCTCCTGGTCGCCGTCCCTGACCGCGTGCAGCAGCCCGGTGTGCGACACCTGGTCGCGGCCGGGCGTGCTGGTGTCGACAGAGGCCGCCACCGAAGCCTTGACCGCCTCGGTCAAGCCCCGGTAGAGCTCGGCCAGAAGGGTGTTGTGGGAGCACTGCACGAGCAGCACGTGGAACGCGGTGTCGTGCTCGACGACCTCGGCCCACTGGTCGTTCTCCATCGCCGCGTCGCGCTTGCGCAGCAGCTCGGTGAGGCGCGCCAACTCGGCGTCCGTGCGGTGCTTCGCGGCCAGGCGCGCGCCCTCCATCTCGAGGGTGCGGCGGACCTCGAGCACCTCCTTGAGCTCGGTCCCGCACATGCGGCGGACCGCGCCGGAGATCTCGCTGGTCGCGCGGACGAACGTCCCGTCGCCCTGCCGCACCTCCAGCAGTCCGGCGTGGGACAGCGCCCGCACGGCCTCCCTGACCGTGTTCCGCCCCACCCCGAGCGCGGTGACCAGCTCGGGCTCGGGCGGGATGCGCTGCCCGACGGGCCATTCACCAGTCGTGATCGCCGAGCGCATCTGCTCGATCACCTGGTCGACGAGGCCCGCCCGTCGGGTAGTGGCCAACGGCACAGCGTCATCCTTTCATCCGAACATCCTACGTCTGCGATAGTGAAGCGCGTGACGATGAAGCAGACGACTCTTGCCGCCCACCCTGCCACCGATCGGGGTCGCAGGGTGACGGTTGTCCACAATTGTCACGTTCCGCTGGTCGGGTCCGCGTTGCTCGCGATCGGGGTCGCCCTCGCTGCCGCGAATCTCCGCCCTGCGGTGACCAGTCTGGCCTCGGTGCTCGTCGACGTCCGCGCCGCCCTGGGGGTTTCGGCCGCTTGGACCAGCGCGCTCACGGCCGTTCCGGCGCTGTGCTTCGGCTTCGCGGCGTTCGCGGCGCCGTGGTTGAGCCGCCGTCTCGGCATGGCCCGCGCGATCGGACTTTCCCTGGGGGTGCTCACGCTCGGCCTGGTGCTGCGCGTGGTCGACGGTCCGTGGGTCGTGCTGGGCGGCACCTTCATCGCGTGCGCGGGCATCGCGGTGTCGAACGTGCTGATCCCGGTCGTCGTGAAGGCCTCGTTCCCCGACAAGGTCGGTCTGCTGACCGGCGTCTACACGGGTGCGCTCGCCGCGGGTGCCGCTGCCGCCGCCGCGTTGACGCCGCGGCTGGAGGACTACCTCGGCTCGTGGCGCCTCGCCGTCGGCGCGTGGGCGTTGCTGTCGGCCGGTGCCCTGGTCGTCTGGTTCGCCGGGGCACGGCACGGGGCCGCGGCCTCCGTGGTGCGCTCGGCGGCACCCGCCGAGAAGCGCTCGCTGCTGCGCAGCCCGCTGGCGTGGGTGATCACGGTGTTCTTCGGCCTGCAGTCGCTGTTCGCCTACACCGTCATGGGCTGGCTGCCCGCGATGCTCGTCGACGCCGGCGTCGACCGGAACACCGCCGGGCTGCTGCTCGCCGTGTCGATGCTGCTGAGCGTCCCGGTCAGCCTGCTGGTGCCGCCGATCGCCGCGCGGTTCTCGAGCCAGGGACCGGTGGTGCTGGTGCTCGGGGTGCTGTCGTTCGCCGGGATCCTGGGAATGCTCGTGGCGCCCGCCGCCGCACCGGGGCTCTGGATGGTGCTGATCGGGTTCGGCATGGGCATGTTCCCGCTGGCGCTGCTGATGATGTCGCTGCGCACCAAGTCCACTTCGGACACCGCGCGGCTGTCGGCCATGGCGCAGAGCCTCGGTTATCTGATCGCGGCGTCCGGGCCGTTCGCGTTCGGCGTGCTGCGCGACGTGACGGGGACGTGGTCCGTGTCGCTCGTGCTGCAACTCGTGCTGCTGGCCGCGTTGACCGTGCTCGGCATGATCGCGGGCCGCCCCCGGTACGTTTAGTCAGGAATCGAGAAGCGGGCGCGTTCCTGCTGGTCCTAGCGTTGTGAGCATGGACATCAGCATTCACGCCTCGTTCCTGCCGCACACCGATCCCGACGCCTCACTGGCGTTCTACCGCGACCTGCTCGGCTGGGAGGTCCGCGCCGACGTCGGCCAGGGCTCGATGCGCTGGATCACCGTCGCACCCGCCGGTTCCCGCACCGCCGTGGTGCTGGAGCCGCCCGCCATGGCGGACGGGCTCACCGACTCGCAGCGCACCGCCATCGCCGAGATGATCGAGAACGGCTCGTACGCGTTCATCAACCTCGCCACGCCGGACCTCGACGGTGCGTTCGACGAGCTGCAGGCGGGTGGCGCGGACGTCGTGCAGGAGCCGGCCGACCAGCCTTGGGGCGTGCGGGACTGCGTGTTCCGCGACCCGGCGGGCAACACCGTGCGGATCCAGCAGGGCTAGTCCGCCCTAGTTCGACGCGAAACCGCGGTGCAGCACCGTGAGCTGGTCGGCGAGGTAGCGGGCCCACGCCTTCGCGCGGTCCCAGTCCGGTGCCGCGCCGCTGAAGCTCACGGGCCCGCTGGCACCGAGCCGGCGCACCATGCGCGTGACGTCGTGGGGCACCGGAGGCGTGCCGCGGTGGAACAACCACATGGGCGTGTGCTTGAGGGAAACCTTGTGCCGCCGCACGAACCGATGCGCGTCACGCGTGGCGGCATCGCCCATGATCACGGCACCGAACCCGTGCAGCGATTCGGCCGCGGCGACCGAGAGCACCGTGACTCTCAGCCCGCAGCCCGCGAGTTCGGTGCCGATGATCTCGGCGATCTCGTCGGTGGCGGCGATTCTGGACGTGTAGGCGACCAGGACTCTGTCAGTCATCGCTGCATCGTGGTTGGCGCAGCGGGTTTTCGGCAGCGGCGGAAGTCCCTGTGGTGTGAGGCCTTCAGTCCAGCGGCAGGTTGAGAAGGGCGTTTTCGACCAGTTCCGGCATCGCCGGGTGGATCCAGTACTGGCCACGCGCCATGGACTTCGCGTCCAGGCCGAAGCTCATCGCCTGGATCAACGGCTGGATCACCGTCGACGCCTGCGGCCCGATGATGTGCGCGCCGAGCAACTGCCCGGTGGCCGGGTCCGCGATCAGCTTCGCGAAGCCGGTCGTGTCCTCCATCGCCCAGCCGTAGGCGATGGACGCGTACGCCTGGCTCGCCGTGACGTACCGGACGCCCTTGGCCTTCGCCTGCTCCTCGGTGAGACCGACGCTCGCGATCTGCGGGTTCGAGAACACGGCGGCCGGCACGAACCGGTGGTCGCTCTCGATCTGGTCGTCGGGGTGCAGCAGGTTGTGCTGGACCACCTTCGCCTCGTGGTTCGCGACGTGCTTGAGCTGGTAGTCGGAGCTGATGTCGCCGAGCGCGTAGATGTGCGGCTGGCTGGTGCGCTGCGTCGCGTCCACCTTCACGCGCCCGTCCGCGTGCTGCTCGAGCCCCGCGTTCTGCACCTGGAGCAGGTCGCTGTTCGGCTGCCGGCCCGTGGCGATGAGGAGCTGTTGCGCCTCAACGGTTTCCTCGCCGTTGGGGCCTTCGAGGTGGAGCCTCACCCCGGTCGCCGTCTTCTCGGCGCGCGTCGTCTTGCGCTGCAGCCGAACGTCCCACTTCTGCTTCGCGACCTCGGTGAAGCGCTCGGAGATCTCCGCGTCCTCGTGGCGCAGCAGCTGGTTCGAGCGCGCGATCACGGTGACCTTGACGCCGAAGCTGCTGAAGACGTGCGCGAACTCCGACGCGATGAACCCGCTGCCGACGATGATGAGGCTCTCGGGCAGCTCGTCGAGCCGCATGATCGTGTCGCTGGTGTGGAACCCGGTCGTGTCGAGGTCCGCGATGTCGGGAACGCTGGGCCGGCTGCCCGCGGCGATGACGACCCGGTCGGCGGTGATGGTCTCGCCGGTGCCGGTGTCGATCGTGTGGGCGTCGACGAAGTGGGCCGTGCCTTCGTAGACGGTGACGTTCGCGTTCTCGTTCGCCCGCCAGTTGCGGCCGCCCTCCGCGATCGGGTCGATGCGGTTGAAGATGCGGTCGCGGATCTCGGGCCAGTGGACGGCGTCGAGGGTGGCGTCCACGCCCAGCTTCTTGGCGTTGGCCGGGGCTGCCGCCTGGTCGGCGGTGTGGACGAACATCTTTGTCGGGATGCAGCCCACGTTCAGGCAGGTGCCGCCGAAGGTGCCCTTTTCCAGGATGGCGATCTGCCAGCCTGCCATGGCTTCCGTCGGGATGCTGTTGCCGGAGCCGGTGCCGATGATGACCAGGTCGAAGTGCCTCACGTGTGGATCCAACCACTTTCTGGGGAGGGGTGTTCCCGGTGGTTGTTACGTGGGGCTTACGTGGGGGCTTGTGCGGGTGGCCAGCTTGTGCGGGTGGTTGTTTTGCGGGCGGCCTGGTCGCCTTGCGTGCTTCCCCTGGGGCTCTGCCCCAGACCCCGGCAATCTGATCAGGGGGTAGCGCCGGTAGCGGGTTGATGGCACGCCTGTTGCGTAGGGCGGCTGCCGGTTGCTTTGTTTGGTTGCGTTGGCGGTGGGGTCCCATCCCAAGCCGCACCAGGAGCGGGCCACACCTGAGGAGGGGTGTCAAACCGCCGAAAAGCGTGGCGGTTTGACACCCCTCCTCAGGTGCAGCAAGAGCTGTGGCGCGACTCGTGATGGGACCCCACCGCCGGTACCTCTTTGCTCAGGACGGCTCGCCTTCGGCATCGCGGCCATCAGGCGCGCCTGGCCCTCCTCCAGCGTCAGTGCTGGTAGGTCGGCGTGATGATCGCTCTCGCCAGCGTGTGGAACGCGAGGTTGAAGCTGACCACCGCCGGGGACGCGTCGCCGTCCACGTCCAGCTTGTCCACGTCCACGGCGTGCACCACGAAGTAGTAGCGGTGCGGGTGGTCGCCCTTGGGTGGGGCGGCGCCGCCGAAGGCTCGGGTGCTGTAGTCCGAGCGGACGTGGAAGGCGTCGCCGGGGAGCGTGTCGTCCGAGGCGCCTGCGCCGGTCGGGAGTTCGGTGGTGCTCGCCGGGAGGTTGACCGCCACCCAGTGCCAGAAGCCCGAGGGGGTGGGGGCGTCCGGGTCGTAGCAGGTGACCACGAAGCTGCGGGTCTCCTCCGGGAAGCCCGACCAGGCCAGGTGGGGGGAGGTGTTGCCGCCTTCGAAGACCTGGGCGTCGTCGAGCTGTTCGCCGTCGCGCACGTCCGTCGAGGTGACGGTGAAGGTGCCGACCTGCGGGAGCAGCTTGTAGGGGTCGGGAGCGACTGGGCGCTCGAGGCTCATGGGAGTCCTCCTTTTGTGATCAGTTCGACCCTATCCCCGCGCAACCGGTGGGGGCCTCTCGACGTCATCGGTGTGGAGGGGGAGTTTGATGTCCAGGTTGCGGCTGTTTGCCGCCTTTTTGCTGGTTGCGGGTGTGGTGTCGTGTGCGGACACGGCCGAGCCGCAGCCCGGTGGGCCTGTGCTCACCACTTCTGCCGCGCCGACCGCGACCACCACCACGAGGGAGCGGCCCAAGCGGATGTTCGAGCCGCCGTACCCGTACGGGACCGTGCAGGCCAAGGCGCCTGCGGTCGTGGACGGGATGGTGCCCGTCGTGACGAAGATCCAAACGGACAAGCCGTACGTGTTCATCACGATCGACGACGGTGCTGTGCAGCACCCGAAGGCGCGCGAGCTGATGATCGAGGCCGGGGTGTGGCCGTCGGTGTTCCTCAACACGAAGTACGCCGAGGGGCACAAGGACTACTTCAAGCAGTTGCCGGTGACGGTCCACAGCCACACGACGAGCCATCCGAACCTGCTCGGCAAGGGGTTCGAGTTCCAGAAGCACGAGATGTGCGGCAACGCGGACTTCCTGGCGGGCGACTACGGGAAGCGGCCCACGTTGTTCCGGCCGCCGTTCGGCAACTACGACGCCACGACGCGGCACGCCGCGGCCAGTTGCGGGTTCAAGGCGCTGGTCAACTGGACGGCTGCCGTCAACGACGGGCGGGTGCAGTTCCAGCACGGGGATCGGCTCAACGCCGGGGACATCGTGCTCATGCACTTCCGGACGACGTTCGTCGAGGACTTCACGGCGTTCCTGAACCGGGCCAAGCAGGACGGGCTGACGCCGGTGCCGCTGGAGGACTTCCTGGGGTAGCGGAGCAACCTGGTCGGCGGAGCGCGCGTGAACCTGAGTGGGGACGACATCAACAGCAACCCACTGGGGAGACGATGAAGGAACGCATTGCCGCTGCGCTGCTCTCCGTTGCCGCGATGGTCGCGGTCGTGCCGGCTGCTTCGGCGAGCGGGCATGCCGAGCTCACGAACATCCGGACGGGCAGGCACGACGGCTTCGAGCGGGTCGTGCTCGACATGAACGGCCTGCCGAGCCGTTCCGTGTCCAGGGAGGCGAACGCGGTCTCGAACTGCGCGTCGGGCAGGGCGGTTCCGATGGCGGGCAACGAGATCGTCGAGACGACGTTCTTCAGCGCGGCGACGTACGACGGGAACTTCAACCGCACCTACCCGGGTCCGCGCAACTTCGTGCCGCAGGGGCTGGCCAACATCAAGGGCATCGCCATCACGTGCGACTTCGAGTCGACGCTCGGCATCGCCGTCAGTTACGACGACCCGGACTCGCGGGCCGAGGTGTTCACGCTGACCAACCCCGACCGCGTGGTCATCGACATCTACTCGTAGCGACGCAACTGTGGCTTGGGTCATACGTCTCTAGGGCATCGGAAGAGCCCTGAGAGGGGGCCGGAGATGAACAGACGTCTTGTCGCGGTGCTCGTGGCGGTGCTGGCGGTCTTCACGGCTGTGCCGATGGCGTCGGCGCAGAGCACGGCCACGCTGTCGGACATCAGGACCGGGCAGCACAACGGCTTCAGCCGGGTGGTGCTGGACCTGTCCGGGTCGCCGTCCGAGCACCGGGTCAGCGAGGTGACGAGCGTGGCGCACTGCGCGTCCGGTGAGCCGATCACCGTCGCGGGCGGTCAGGTCGACGAGATCCTGTCGGTCACGTTGATCGGTGCGGCCGCGCACGACGAGAACGGGAACCTGACGTACACCGGGTCGCGGAACTTCGCGACGCCCGGCCTGAGCCACGTCCGCGGGGTCGCGCTCACGTGCGACTTCGAGGCCACGCTCGGGATCGCGGTCGGGTACGGCAACACCTCGTCGTGGCATCGGGTCTTCACGCTGACGAACCCGAGCCGGCTCGTCATCGACGTCGGCCTGTAGACGCGAAAAAGCCTCGTGGGGGCAGCAGTCGCCGCTACTGCCCCCACGAGGGGTCTCATTCCGTTACGCCGCAACGGTGGCGACGGTCTCCTTCGACAGCGCGTGCTCCAGCACCTGGGCCACGTCCGAGACGAAGTGCACCGTCAGCTGCTCGCGCACCGACTCGGGCACGTCGTCCAGGTCGGGCTCGTTGCGCTGCGGCAGCAGCACGGTCGTGATGCCCGCGCGGTGGGCGGCCAGCAGCTTCTGCTTGACACCACCGATCGGCAGCACCCGGCCGGTCAACGAGATCTCGCCCGTCATCGCCACGTCGGAACGCACCGGGCGGCCCGAGAGCAGCGACGCCAGCGCCGTCGTCATCGTGACGCCCGCGGACGGTCCGTCCTTCGGCACCGCACCCGCCGGGACGTGGATGTGCACTCCCCGGTCGGCCAGTGCCGCGGCCTTCTCGTCGTGCGAACGCAGGTACGACAACGCGATCTGCGCGGACTCCTTCATCACGTCACCGAGCTGTCCGGTCAGCGTGACGCCGGTCGAGCCGGTGTCCTTCGGGGCCAGCGAGGCCTCGATGAACAGCACGTCGCCGCCGACACCCGTGACGGCCAGACCCGTTGCCACACCGGGGACCGACGTGCGTTCCGCCGACTCCGGAGTGTTCTTCGGGCTGCCGAGGTAGCCCTTCAGCGAGGGCTGGTCGACCACGACGGGCAGTTCCGACTCGCCCAGCGCGACCTTCGCGGTCACCTTGCGCAGGACGCGCGAGAGTGCCCGTTCCAGTTGGCGCACACCGGCTTCCCGCGTGTACTCGCTCGCGAGCTGGTGCAGCGCGGGCTTGGAGAACGTGACGTCCTCGGAGGTGAGGCCGGCGCGGTCGAGCTGGCGCGGCAGCAGGTGGTCGGACGCGATCGTGACCTTCTCGTCCTCGGTGTAGCCGTCGAGCTGCACGAGTTCCATGCGGTCGAGCAACGGCGCCGGGATCGACTCCAGCACGTTCGCGGTCGCGAGGAACACCACGTCCGACAGGTCGAGCTCGACCTCCAGGTAGTGGTCGCGGAACGTGTGGTTCTGCGCCGGGTCCAGCACCTCGAGCAACGCCGCCGTCGGGTCGCCGCGGTAGTCCGAGCCGACCTTGTCGATCTCGTCGAGCAGCACGACCGGGTTCATCGAACCGGCCTCGCTGATCGCGCGGACGATCCGGCCCGGCAACGCGCCGACGTACGTGCGGCGGTGACCGCGGATCTCGGCCTCGTCGCGCACGCCACCCAGGGCGACACGCACGAACTTGCGGCCCATCGCCCGTGCCACGGACTCACCGAGTGACGTCTTGCCGACGCCGGGAGGGCCCGTCAGCGCGAGCACGGCGCCGGAACGACGTCCGCCCACCACGCCCAGGCCGCGGTCGGCACGGCGCTTGCGCACGGCCAGGTACTCCGTGATGCGCTGCTTCACGTCGTCGAGGCCCGCGTGGTCGGCGTCGAGGATCTCGCGCGCCGCCTTGATGTCGTAGGAGTCCTCGGTCCGCTCGTTCCACGGCATCTCGAGAACGGTGTCGAGCCACGTCCGGATCCAGCCCACCTCGGGCGACTGCTCGGAGGTGCGCTCCAGCTTGTCGACCTCGGTCAGCGCGGCCTTGAGCACCTTCTCCGGCAGGTCCGCCGCCTCGACGCGGGCGCGGTAGTCCTCCTGCTCGGTGGCGGGCTTGCCGTCGAGCTCGGCCAGTTCCTTGCGGATCGCGGCCATCTGCTGGCGCAGCAGGAACTCCCGCTGCTGCTTCTCGACGCCTTCCTTGACGTCCTTCGCGATCGTCTCGTTCACGTCGAGCTCGGTCAGGTGCGCCTGGCCCCACTCGACGAGCTTCTCGAGCCGCTCGGTGACGTCGCTCGTCTCCAGCAGCCAGATCTTCTGCTCGTCGGACAGGTACGAGGCGTAGCCCGCGAGGTCCGCGAGCGCCGACGGGTCGGTGATCTGCTGCACCGAGTCGACCATCTGCCACGCGCCGCGCGTCTGCAGGATGTTCGTCACGAGCGCGCGGTAGGTCTTCGCGAGCTCACGGGTGCGGTCGGTGATCGGGGAGTCGTCCGCGATCGTGGCCTCGACCCACAGCGCCGCGCCCGGCCCCGTGGTGCCCGTGCCGATGCGCACGCGCTTGGTGCCGCGCACGACGGCAGCGCGTTCGCCACCGGGCAGCCGGCCCACCTGCTCGATCTCGGCGAGCGTGCCCACGGCCGCGTACTTCCCGTCCAGCCGTGGGACGAGCAGCACTTGATGATTTGCTGCGGTCGTGGCGGCGTCTACGGCCGCACGGGCCTCGGCGCTCGCGTCCGCACCGGAGATGCGGATCGGCACCACCATGCCGGGGAGCACCACGACGTCGTCCAGCGGCAGTACCGGCAGGGCCAGGGTTTCGCCCATCTCGTCATCCTCCAAAGTTGAGTCTGTACCGCTCAACCAACTGGAGTCTGCCGGTGTTCCCCTGGCGTGTTCGCTGTCAGCGAGCAACCGCCCTCAGGCGTTTGACCAGCGCGATCTCGCCGGTCACGCGGGCGAGCGCCGTGCTCGTGGGGCACGCCGACAGCACGCCCACGGGCTTGCGCCGCAGGTCGAGGCGGTCGCCGCCGGGAAATCTCACCGAGCACCGGTTGGCGGCCGCGACGAGCGGCACGAGCACCTCACCCGCTTCGACCGTACGCCCGCTCAGCACGACGGGGACGGGCGTCCGGCGGGCGGGAGCGACGGGGATCGGGGTGTCGAACCGCAGCAACTCCTCGACCGCGTCCCTGGTGGTGCTCGGGTCGGTCCTGAGCAGCGTCGCCTGATCGGGGTGTTCTTGGAGCGCGGCCAAGGCGTTGGTGAGGAACGCCCGCGTCGTCTCCAAGGCCGTCGCGGCGAACGCCTCCACGCCGTGCGCGAGCGTGAACGCCTCGGCCGCCGTGGCCGCGAGCGAGTGCGCGAACGTGACGTCGTCGGCGTCGAGCAGTTCGAGGGTGGCGAGCGTGATCACCGGCCGGGTGAGCTTGAGCGCGTGCGTGATAGCCCGTTTGGGTAATGGCTGCGGGGCACCGGAATCGAGGTCGAGCACTCTCAGTACGTCGTCGTAACGGGTGATGCACCAGCCACCGATATCGGCGTCGAAGTGCACCGGCGAGCGTTCCCTGAGGAGGCGGAATCGCGCGTGGCGTTCAGCGGTGCTGGAATGCATGTCCTCTCACACGTGTCCGAATCGGTCCCGGTTCGGTTGTGTGGCGGTGGACACCCGTGTGGCGACGACGGAGGATGCGCACGTGATGGAAGAGCTGAAGTGGGTCCCGTCCACCGTCGACGTCACGCGCCCGAGCGTGGCGCGGATGTACGACTACTACCTCGGCGGCTCGCACAACTTCGAGGCCGACCGCGCCGCCGCCAAGCAGGTGGAACAGATCTTCCCCGGCGTCGCCCAGAGCGCGCAGGCGAACCGCTCCTTCCTGCGCAGGGCCGTCCGCCACCTGATGGACCAGGGCGTCGACCAGTTCCTGGACCTGGGCTCCGGCATCCCGACCGTGGGCAACGTCCACGAGATCGCCCAGCACGACAACCCGGACGCGCGCGTCGTCTACGTCGACTTCGAGCCCGTCGCCGTCTCCCACAGCAACGCCCTGCTGGCCGACAACCCGAACGCGACCGCGATCCTCGCGGACCTGCGCGCGACCTCGGCGGTCCTCGCCGGCGCCCGCGAGACGCTCGACTTCTCCCGCCCCGTCGGCGTCCTGATCATCGCCGCGCTGCACTTCATCCAGGACACCGACAGCCCGTACGAGGCCGTCGCCGAGTACATGTCGGTGCTGCCCTCCGGCTCGTACCTGGCCATCACGCACGCCACCTGGGACACCCTCAACGACGAGGAACGCGCCGAGGCCGAGCAGATCGCGAAGATCTACAGCAGCTCGGACAACAAGCTCAAGATGCGCACGCACGCCGAGGTCACCGAGTTCTTCGACGGCATGGACCTGCTGGAGCCGGGCGTGGTCGCGGTGAACGACTGGCGCCCGGACTCCTTCGACGAGGCCCACGTCGGCATCTACGGCGCGGTCGCCCGCAAGCCCTGAAGCAGCCTGTCCCTGATCTCGTTGGTCTCGCGGTCGGTGAGGGTGCGCTCCGGCGCCCTCATCGTCACGCGGATCAGCACGTTCTTCTGACCGGGCAACGCGTTCAGCCGTTCTCGGACGTGTGCCGGCAACTGTTCGGTGTGCGTCTCGCCGAGGATCTCGATCTCCTCGACGACGTCCTCGGGCACCAGTTCGCGGATGCGGTCGCCCAGCGTCTCGGCGTCCTCGCCGACGTCCGCCATGATCGAGATGTCCCTGATCGCGGCCGGGTGCCTCGAGATCGGCCGGTACGGCGTGAGGTCGAGCATCTGGGCGGCGATCCGCGGGTCCTCGTTGCGCAACAGCCGGATGTCCGGGATCCCCTTGCGCAGCATCAGGATCCGGTCCAGCCCGAGTCCCATCGCGAGGCCGTGCGGGTGGTGCCTGAGCACGTGCCGCGCGGCCCGTCCGCACTCACCGACCTCGACCCACTGCCCGTCGTGCTCGACGTCGATCTGCCTGCCGTGCGTGGTGTACGGGTGGTCGGCATCCGTTGTGCGGTAACGCTTCCCGGGTAGAAGGGTCGTAACGACCCGGTGGATGAGGTCGTCGAGCGGTTCCTCGTGCTCGCTGATGCGCCAGACGTCGAGCTGGTGCGGCGTGCCGGTGTGCAGGCGGTCGACCGCGTCGCGGCGGTAGACCAGGCCGGGACAGACGAGCGTGACGTCCGGCTTCGCGTGTTTCAGCGCGGGCGGGATCATCGCCGAGGTGTGGCTGCGCAGCATGCAGGTCTCGCTGACGTACCGGGTGTAGCGGGCGTCCCGGGTGATCGCGTCCGGCGGGTAGCCCAGGTGTTCGTAGTTGTGCTCGACCGGCACGAGCGGGTGGTGGCGGACTTCCAGCGGGGCGTCGAGCACCGCTGTCAGGTCGGCGATCAGCAGCTGCAGCGCGTGCGGGCCCTGCGCGGGATCGGTGAGGTCGCGGACGTTCAGGGCGTGCACGAGTTCTTCGGTGCGGTACATGGGGTTCCCGTTTCGCTTGGTCCGGTGGGTGCGGAGTCCCCCGACCAACGGGAAGTTTCAGGCGCGCGCCACCCACGCAGGTCGGGGGTGGCTAAATCGCGTCACGGCACCAGGTTAGCGCGCCTACTCGGGTGGCGTCAGCCGCAAATCCGGGTCGACCGGCGGCACCCCGTCGAACGGCCCGTCGTCCTTCAACCGCCCGACGTGGTCCAGCGCGACCTCGATCTCCGCGCGGAACGGGTCGCCGTCGGCAGGGGGAGTGCGGAACCACTCGTGCAGCTCGGCGGGGATCTCGAACCGCGCGAGCAGCTCGTCGTACAGCGCGTCGCGGTCGGCGGCCTGCACACCGAGCGCCTGGTACTCGCGCAGGGCCATGCGCAGGCGGATCCAGCGGTAGCGGTCGGTGTTGCGCTGCTGCACGAACCGCTCGCGCAACAGGTCGCCCGCCTTCTGCCCGCGCAGCGCCAGCCGCTTGATCGTCTCCGGCGGCATGAAGAGGTTCGAGCCGCCCTCGTCGCCGCTCTGCCGCACGTGCGCGATGCGGCCGCGGTAGCCGGGGAGCGCGGACTGCATGGTGTCGCGCCAGTCCAGGAAGGTGTTCAGGATGGACACCACGAAGCCCGGCGCGGAGTTCAGGGCCGCGTAGGGCGTGCCGGACGTGGACGCGTCCTGCTCCGGCAGCCAGACCTCGTCCGTGTCGCCGTTCGGGTAGGGCTGCAGGCTCAGGCCGAACGTGGGCCAGCGCGGCAGCAGCGTGTCGAAGAAGTGGATCGGGAAGTTGCTGGTGATGCCCCCGTCGGAGAACCAGTGCACGCGCCCGTCCCGGCACAGCGGCACGGCGGCGAACAGGCCGGGGAACGACAGCGACATCCGCACGGCGAGGACGACGGGCAGCTGTTCGCGGGGAGGCAGCGCGCGCAACGGCATGTGCTCGTGCAGCGGGCACTTGCCCGAGGTCCTGGCGCCGTTCATCTGCTCGACGACCCTGCGGGGCAGCACGTACCCGAGGCACTCCTCGCAGTACTGCCACTCCTCCTTGAACGGCAACCGGTACGGCCGCCCCTCCGACAGGTCGGTCGTCATCAGCACGAGGTTGATGTCACCGAGGTCGCCGAACGTCAACGCCTCCGAGGTGCCCGCGATGTCGTCGAGCTGGTCGGCGATCCAGTCGGCGAGCGGCGGCACCCCCGTCGACTTCGGCACGCCCGAGAGCCGGTCGAGCCACGACGGCCGGTAGTCACCGGTGCCGGGCACGAGTCCGAAGTGGATGGACCGCGCGTGGTCCTTGAGGAACCGCTGCATCGCGTACCCGTACGTCACGAACAGCGCGCTGACCGCCGCCAGTGACAGCACCAGCCACACCAGCAGCACGACCGCCGCCGTCGCGTGGTGGCGGGAGAACGCCAGCCCGAGCACGAGCGGCACGACCGCGAAGACCCAGGCGGGCCAGGGCAGACTTGACCGCAACGGCCACAGCACGATCACCACGCACGCCAGCGCCACCACGGTGACCACCACCGCGAGCCACCCCGGATACGCCGACGGCGCGAGCCACGCCGAGTACAGCACGGGCCCGCCCAGCCACAGCAACGCCATCAGCGCGAGCACCGACTTCGCCCGCCACCCGACCGCACCCAGCAACGCGAAGAACAGGCACGTGATCGCGCTCCGCCCGGTCGTCTCCCGCTTCTGCATGGAGGCGATGACGATGCGGTACAGCGCCCGCGTCTTCTCGGCGGGCTGGAACAGCTGCGCCATCCGCCACCGCTCCGCGCCCGACCCGGAGGTGAACCAGTCGATCAGCCCGGCCAGCTTCTCGAAGCCACCGGACGCACGCCCTCTCTCGGCCGCCGCGGTGAACCCCGCCGCGATGGCCCCCGCCGACGCGCCGCCGATCTGCCGGAACTCGTAGTGGCGGGCCAGCGAGGCGACCGCTAGGGGGTACACGACCCCGCTGGTGGTGCCGCCGCGCATGGTCAGGTCGCAGTAGCGGTCGTACTCCATGTGCTCATGATCGCGCGGTCGGCGCCAAGCGTCGGTGAAGTTCACCCGGACGCCGGTCAGGAGATCAGGTGCCTGCTCGGATGGAGGCATGACCGCGTACGACGTCGCCGCAACCTGCCCGGCATCCCGGAGTTGCGCGCGCTGTGCCGTGCGTTCGCCGCACTGGACGTCCTGCTGGATCCCGACGGCGTGGAGCGGCACCACTCCTACAGCACCACTTGGGCACCCGGCGAGGAGCTGGCGTCCATGCGAGACGGTTCTGGCAACGAGTACGACATCGTGTTCACGGCCGCAGGTGCGTATGTGCGCGGGTTCGACCACGAGTCGCCGATGAGCCCGTACGCCACGGACGACGACGAGCCGTGGCCCGGCGTGCTCGATTCCGTGCCCGAGGCGTTCCGGGCGTTCGTGGACGAGCCGGCTTTCGCCGACGAGTTCGACATGCCGGTCTCGACCGTGTGCCTGTGGCGCGAGCACGGTGACACGGCGTGGCGGCACGGTGAGATCGACTTCCCCACCGAGGGGGACGACGGGGCCGACTGGATGTTCGCCCTGCTGACCGACGGCACGCCCGAGGCATACCAGAAGTGGGCCCAGGACCACTACGAGACGCCGGTCGACCTCGCCGTCGTGCGGCGCGTCTTCGCCGAGCACTCGGTCACGTGACCGGCGACCGCTCCACCACCAGCCACCACGAGATCACGTCCTGGGCCACCTCGGTCACCGGCTGTTCGGCCGGCACCACGTAGTCCTCGACCCACGAGGACGCGTACAGCTGCTCCAGCTCCTCGGCGCGCTCGACGTGCCACCTCAGGTCGGCCTCGCCGTGGTGCCGCCGCGCGAGCCGCTCGCGGATCACCGGCAGGTCGGCCTTCAGCCGGCAGACGTTGAGCCTGCCTCCGATCACCGACGCGTAGCGCGCACGGTCCTCGCGGCTCTCCACCACGCCGGCCAGCACGATCCGCTGCACGCCCGCCTCGACGTAGTTGCGCACCACGGCTTCCAGGTTGCGCAGCTGCAGTTCGAAGTGGAACGGGTCGTCGGCAGGCGGCGGCCAGCACGCCGACAGCCAGTCGAGGTCGATCACCGCGTGCGGCACCCCGGCCCCGGCGAGGCGGTCGCCGACGGCTTCGGCCACCGCCGTCTTGCCCACCCCGACCGGACCCGTGATCAGCAGCGCCTTCACGGGGCGACCGCGGCGAGCTCCGCCGGCGTGCCCGCCATGATCACGCGCACGTGCTCGGTCACCTTCTCCACCGGCCAGTCCCACCACGCGACGCGTTCCAGCGTCTCGACGTCCTCGTCGCTGTAGCGCTTCTTGAGCAACGAAGCCGGATTGCCGCCGACGATGCCGTACGCCGGCACGTCCGACACCACCACGGACCCGGCGGCGATGATCGCGCCGTTGCCGATCCGCACGCCCGGCATGATCAACGCCTGGTACCCGATCCAGACGTCGTTGCCCACCACCGTGTCTCCCCGCGAAGGCGCTCCCAGCGCGATGTCGAGCGTCTTCTCGCCCCAGACGCCGCCGAAGATCGTGAACGGGAACGTCGACACGCCCGCCATGCTGTGGTTGGCGCCGGACATGATGAACCGCACGCCTTCCGCCAGTGCGCAGTAACGGCCGATGATGAGTTTCTCGTTGCCGAAGTTGTAGAGGACGTTGCGCTGTTCGAACTCCTCGGCGTGGTGCGGGTCGTCGTAGTAGGTGTACTCACCGATCTCGATCTGGGGGTTCTTCACCAACGGCCTCAAAAGCACCGTGCGCGCGTAGTCCGGCAACGGGTAGAGGTTGTCGGGAGACGGGATGGTCACGGCGCTCCGATCGGTTCTTCGCTGAACTGAGTGCGGTACAGCTTGGCGTAGTGGCCTTCCTTCGCCAGCAGAGTTTCATGCGTACCACGTTCGACGACCTGCCCGTGGTCGACGACGAGGATCTGGTCGGCGGCGCGGATGGTCGACAGCCGGTGCGCGATCACCAGCGACGTGCGGCCCGCCAGCGCCTCGACCAGCGCCTCCTGCACCGCGGCCTCCGAACGCGAGTCCAGGTGCGCGGTCGCCTCGTCCAGGATCACGACGCGCGGCTTGGCCAGCAGCAGCCGGGCGATGGTGAGCCGCTGCCGTTCTCCGCCGGAAAGGCGGTAGCCGCGCTCGCCCACCACGGTGTCGAGCTGGTCGGGCAGCGACGACACCAGGTCCGCCAGCCTGGCGCGGGTCAGCGCGTCCCAGATCTCCTCGTCGGTCGCGGCGGGGGCGGCGAGGCGCAGGTTCGCGCCGATCGACTCGTGGAACAGGTGGCCGTCCTGCGTCACCATGCCGACGGTCTCGCGGATCGAGTCGAACGACAGGTCGCGAACGTCCACACCGGACAGTCGAACCGTCCCGGAGTCCGCGTCGTACAGGCGGGGCACCAGCGAGGCGATGGTCGACTTGCCCGCACCGGACGCGCCCACCAGTGCGATCAGCGAACCGGGTTCGGCGGTGAACGACACCCCGCCCAGGATCTCCTCGCCGCCCCGCGTGTCGAGCGACGCCACCTCCTCCAGCGACGCCAGCGAGACCTTGTCCGCGGACGGGTAGGCGAACCTCACGTCCGAGAACTCGACCGACACCGGTCCGTCGGGAACGGCGACGGGCTCCGGCTTCTCCTTGATCAACGGCGGCAGGTCCAGCACCTCGAAGACCCGCTCGAACGACACCAGCGCCGTCATCACGTCCACCCGTGCGCCGGCCAACGCCGTCAACGGTGCGTAAAGCCGCGTCAGCAGCAGCGCCAGCGTCACGATCGTGCCCGGTGCCATCTCCCCGGCGAACACGAAGTACCCGCCCAGCCCGTAGACCAGAGCCAGCGCCAACGAGGACACCAGCGTCAACGCCACGAGGAACAACCACTGCGCCACAGCCGTCCGCACGCCGATGTCACGCACGCGCCGAGCGCGCGCACCGAACTCCGCGCTCTCCAAAGCCGGACGGCCGAACAGCTTGATCAGCGTCGCACCGGGCGCGGAGAACCGCTCGGTCATCTGCGTCGTCATCGCCGAGTCGAGGTTGGCGGCCTCGCGGTGCATCGACGCCAGGCGCTTGCCCATCCTCCGCGCCGGGATCAGGAAGATCGGCAGCAGCACCATGGCGAGCACCGTGACCTGCCACGACAGCGTCAGCATCACGACGAGCGTCAGAACCAGCGCGATCACGTTCGTGACGACACCGGAGATCGTCTCGGAGAACGCCCGCTGCGCCGCGATCACGTCGTTGTTCAGCCGCGACACCAGCGCTCCGGTGCGCGTGCGGGTGAAGAACGCGATCGGCATCCGCTGCACGTGGTCGAAGACGGCCTGGCGCAGCCGCAGGATGAGGTCTTCGCCGACCCTCGACGACTGCCACCGCTCGGCCAGCGAGAACCCGGCCTCCAGCACCGCGACGCCGGCGATCGCCAGCGCGAGCCACACCACGAGCCCGAAGTCGCGGCCGGCGATGATCGTGTCGACGACCCGCCCGGCCAGCACCGGGGACGCCACCGCGAGCACCGCGGCGAACGACGAGATGGCCAGCAGCCCGTACACGGCACGCCGCTGCGGGCGCGCGAACCGGGCGACACGCTTCAACGTCGCCCGGCTCACCCGACGGCTCTTTTCGTCCTGCATCGCGCTTTCGAGCGCGTACCAGGCGTTGAAGTCGATGTTCATGACGACCAGTCTCGAACCTCGACCTACAGAGAGGTCAAGCCGTTTTCAGGAACTCGTCGACCTCGGCGAGGGCCGCCGCACGCACCGGCTCAGGCGACAGGAACAGGTCGTGCATCCCGGCCTTGATCTCCACGACCTTGACCGATGATCCGATCTTCGGACCCCACTTCCGCATGCCCTCGACGTCGAGCACGGCGTCCGCTTTGGACACGTCCTCGCTCCACTCCTTGGCGTTCAACATGCTCTTGTCGGAGTGCAGCACGAGCACCGGCACCCGCACGTCGAGTCCCTTGTGGACCTTCTCCTGGGCGATGAGCACCGCCCGGATCCAGCCCGCCAGCACCGGGAAACCGGCCAGCGGCTTCCACTTCAGGTCGAAGTCCCACTCGCCGTTGCGCGAGTTGTGGATCGCCGACCCGTAGGCGTCACCGAGGTTCGCGCGGATCTTCACGTTCGGCACCAGCCTGCCGAGCACCTTCACGATCTGACGCACGACCGGCGGTTCGACGACGTCGAGCCACGGGCTGTTGAGCACCAATGCATCGATCAAGTCGCTGGAGCGGCGCTCGTGCGCCCACAACGACGTCGTGAGCCCGCCCGTCGAGTGCCCCATGAGCACCACGCGCGAGTGCTCTTCGCGGATGACGGCGATCGCCGCGTCGATCTCCTCGAAGTACACGGCCATGTCCGCCGTGTAGTTCGGCACCTCGCCGTCGCGCAGCGAGCGACCGTATCCGCGCAGGTCTACGGCGTAGAAGTCGTAGCCCTGGGCGGTGTAGTGCTCGGCCACGTGCTCCTGGAAGAAGTAGTCCGCGAAACCGTGCACGTAGAGGATCGCGCCGCGGTCGTTGGCCGCGGCCCGACGGCGGACCAGGGTCGCTGAGGCGCCGCCGCGCAGGGGCAGAACCGTGGTGTCTTCGTCGCTGCTCACCGGGCAAGTTTGCAACGGTCCGCAGCCGATTCCGTGCACCCTTGTCCGGATCGTGTCTAACCTGGATGGTGTGACGGGGGATATTGAGCAGTCATCGAGGGTGCGGTTCCCGGGCATCAGCCCGCGCGCCTATGAACACCCTGCCGACCGAGGCGCCCTCGCGGTGCTGAGGGCGGTGCCCGCCGTGGCACCGATCCTCAAGGCGGTCGCCGGAGCCTTCACCGAACGCGGGGAGCGCCTGCTTCAGGTCGCGTCCTCCGTCCGGGTCGGTCCCAAGCAGTACCCGCAGCTCGACCGCATCCGCAACGAGGTGGCGGCGACGTTCGACCTCGCCGAGGTGCCCGAGCTCTTCGTCGAGCGCAACGCGCAGGCGTACGGCTACACCTACGGCATCGACAAGCCGTTCATCGTGATCAGCACCGGCGCGGTCGACCTGCTCGACAACGAGTCGCTGCGCTTCCTGATCGGTCACGAGATGGGCCACGCGATGTCGGGCCACGCGCTCTACAACACGCTGCTGCGCCGGCTCGTCGACCTGACGACGTCGTTCGCGTGGGTGCCCGCCGGTGCCATCGCGATGCGCGCGGTCATCGCCGCGCTGCGCGAGTGGCAGCGCAAGACCGAGCTGTCCTGCGACCGAGCGGGCCTGCTGGCCTGCCAGGACCCGCAGGCCGCGCTGCGCACGCACCTCGCGCTGGCGGGCGACCTGGGCGGCAACGTCGACATCGCGTCGTTCCTCGCCCAGGCGAAGGAGTACGAGGAGGTCGAGGACATCCGCGACAGCCTCCTCAAGCTGCTGCACACCGAGCACCGCACGCACCCGCTGGTCGTGGTGCGGGCCGCCGAGCTGCAGCGCTGGTCGGCGAGCGAGGAGTACCGCGAGATCCTGACCGGCACGTACGCGCGCCGCAAGGACGACCGGCCGACGAGCAACCTCACCGACGACATCAAGGGCGCCGCCCGGTCGTACCGGGAGACCATGAACAACTCCGCCGACCCGCTGATCAAGACGATCAACGACATCGGCGAGTCGGTCATGGGCGCGGCGGGCAAGCTGTGGAGCAAGGTTGCTCCGAACGGCCCAGCGGAGTAGCTACCATCTGGAGTCATGAGACGACTCCTGGTGTTGGTTCTCTCCGCTCTGCTGGTGTCCTCAACGGGCGTCGCCGCCGCCGACGAGCAGGTCGTCGGCGGCGAGCGCGCCTCCATCGAAGCCAATCCGTGGGTCGTCCACCTCCTCGACGACCGCGGCACCCAGTTCTGCGGCGGCACGCTCGTCGCACCCCAGAAGGTGCTGACCGCGGCCCACTGCGCGACCGGCCGCGCGGCCAGGGACGTGCAGGTCGTCGCCGGTCGCGAGGACAAGCAGGACCGCCAGGCCGGGGTGGTGGCCGCGGTCACCGACATCTGGATCCACCGGCAGTACGTCTCGGCGGACCAGGGCGAGGACGTCGCGGTGCTGACGCTGCGCAAGTCGCTGTCGTACCCGCCGCTGCCGTTCGCCGAGCCGACCGACCAGGCGCTCTACGAGCCCGGCACGGAACTGCGCGCGCTCGGCTGGGGCCGGACCTCCGAGAACGGCAGGACGTCCCGCTACCTCATGCAGGCCACCGTGCCCGTGCTGCCCGACGACTACTGCCTCGACACCTACCCGCACTTCCTGAAGGAGGACATGTTCTGCGCGGGCTACGACGCGGGCAAGGTCGACACGTGCCAGGGCGACTCGGGCGGCCCGGTCGTGGCCGGCGGCAAGCTCGTCGGCGTCACGTCGTGGGGCGAGGGGTGCGCGCGCAGGGGCAAGCCCGGCGTGTACGTCCGGATCTCCCGCTACGCCAAGGACCTTCACCCGGTCGTGGATGCTTCGCCGCCTGCGGTTGTCGAGCCGTAGCCACCCGCGTACCTGTGAGCCCATGCGACTGCTGACGGCGGTTCTGGCTCTCCTCGTGATCACGGTGACCCCGGCTCACGCAGGGCCCAGGATCGTCGGCGGCGTCGTGGTGGACAGCGCCGGGGAGGCGCCGTGGGTGGTGGCGCTGACGACGTCGTCGGGTGCCCAGTTCTGCGGCGGCGCGCTCCTCGGCCCGGGGCAGGTGGTCACGGCGGCGCACTGCGTCCACGGCCGCGAGCCCGGCTCGATCACCGTCGTCGGTGGGCGGCTCGACCTGCGCACCGGCGACGGCTCCACCTCCGTCGCCACGTCGTACCGGCTGGTCGACGGCTACTCGACCCCCTCGCGCGGCAAGGACGTCGCGCTGCTGGCGCTCGCCGAGCCGATGCCGTACCGGTCGTTGCCGGTGGCCGGGCCGAACGCGTACATGTCCGGCACCGTGGGCGTCGTGTACGGCTGGGGACGTCAGGCGGAGGGCGACGCGGACAAGAGTCCGCAGTTGCACAAGGCGCAGGTCCCGATCTGGGCGGACGGGCAGTGCGCCGCGACCTACGCGCGCTACGACGCCGAGGCCATGTTCTGCGCGGGATATCCCGACGGCGGCATCGACGCGTGCGTCGACGACTCAGGCGGACCGTTCGTGGTCGACGGCCGGTTGGTCGGCCTCGTGTCGTGGGGCGTCGGCTGCGCACGTCCGAACGCGCCCGGCGTCTACACGCGCGTGGCGACCTATCTGAGCGGTGTGCAACCTGAGATGGGATCAGCCGTGGTTCCGTAGCCTGCAGGGGCATGAGTGGAAGATCATCGGGTGTTGTCGCCGCCGTCCTGGCCGCGCTCACCCTGGGGGCCATGACCACCGTTCCCGCGAGCGCCGAGCCCGCCGGGAACCCGATCGTCGAGCTCAAGAGCGTCGCCCGCGACCAGTGCATGACGCGCGGCACGGTGGATCCGTTCGAGATCGAACTGGCCGACTGCACCGGCGCGGCGCCTCAGCGCTGGGAGAAGGTCGGTCTGCCGAACGGTCAGTTCTTCCTGCGCAACGTCGCCGACCGGTGGTGTGCGACCGGGGAGTGGCTCGTCACCAAGGTCTGCGACGAGGCGGACCGGCTGCAGCGCTGGGAGCTCGTCACCGACGCATCAGGTGCGACGAAGCTGAAGCTGGACACGGTGGGGTACACCTACGTCGACACGTCCTGGTACGGCGAGTACTTCTTCAAGCTCATCACTCAGGAGCCGCAGGACAGCGACCACCAGCGGTGGGTCGTGACCGAGGTCGGCCGGACCACGCCGCTGCCGGACACCACCGGGGCGTCGATCACTCTGGAGAACTCCCGGTGGTGGGCGGTCGAGAAGACCGACAACTGCGCCGTCGGCACCGGGATGGGTGTGTGCCCGGGATCGCCGTTCCAGCGGATCGAACTGGGCGGTGGGCTCGTCCAACTCAAGGTGGGCGAGCACTGCCTGCGTCCGAAGCCGGGGACGACGGCGGTGGAGTTCGTCGACCTGGCAGGGGACTGCGCGGCAGCCGACCCGGGACAGCAGTGGCAGGTGGAGGGGCCCGACGTGTTCGGTGGTCACCTGCTCCGCAACGTGGCCACGGGCAAGTACCTCACGCCCGGCACCTCCCTGTGCCTGTACGAGAAGGGCGCCTTCTCCGGCGGCCCCCAGTTGCAGAGGTGGTACCTCCACCGGGCGTGATCAGAGGACCAGCCCGACCGACATGGTGAGGAAGACGGCCGCGCACACCGCGTCCAGCGCGGTCGTCACACCGGGTCGCTTCAGCTTCCCGGCCACCCGCGACGCCGCCAGCACGATCATCAGCTCCCACACCGCCGCCAGCCCGAGGAACACGACGGCGAGCATCGCGAGCTGCGGTGCCGGTTCACCCGATCCGATGAACTGCGGCAGGAACGCCAGCGAGAACAGGATCATCTTCGGGTTCGTGATGTTGGTCAGGAAGCCCTGCCGGAACGGGCGCGCGCTCATGACCTCCTCCGGCTCGCCGCCGGAGTGCCTGATCAGCCCTCGCGTGATGGAAACCGCCAGGTAGAGCAGGTAGGCGGCGCCGATCCAGCGCAGGGCCGTGAGCACCATCGGATACCGCGCCAGCACCACTCCGAGGCCCGAGATCACCAGTGCGACCTGGAGCGCCGCGGCCGAGTGGATGCCCCCGAGCGCGAGCAGTCCGGCGCGGGTGCCCGACCGCAGTGACGTGCGCAGGAGCAGGAACGCGTCCACGCCGGGGGTCACGATGACGACCGCGCACGCGATGAGGAAGGCCGGAACCTGGCCGAAGTCGAACAACACCGTACATACCCCCGTGACCTACACCACTGACCGCAAAATCTTCGGCCTGATGGGACGTTAACACAAGAATCTCCGGTTTTGACGTCGTCCTAGCGCGATCGCTACCGTTGGTGACCGATCGTCCACCTGGCGCAACGAGGAGTGGTCCGTGAGGGGTAAGCGGTGTGCCGTGCTGATCGCGGTGATCGCGCTGGTCAGCGGTACTTCGACCGCCGATGCGATCGTCGGGGGGACACCCGCGCGGGTGGCGGACACCCCGTGGGTTGTGGCGATCACCACCACGGACGGTCAGCTGGTCTGCGGTGGCGCGCTCGTGGCGGCGGACAAGGTCATGACGGCCGCGCACTGCGTGACGCTGAAGGGCGTGCTCGGCAAGAACCAGCGCCCCGCCGAGCAACTGCGCGTGGTCGCGGGTCGCACGGACCTGCGCGACAAGGCCGAGGGCGTCGAGGCCGCTGTCTCGGGCGTGTGGCGGCACCCCGAGTACGTCGAGGTCACCAAGGGCGACGACGTGGCGGTGCTCACGCTCGCGCGCCCGGTGCCGTACCGGACGATCGGGCTCGGCGAGCCCGGTGCCGACGGCGTGGTGCTCGGCTGGGGCCGCACCGCCGAGAACGCCCCGCCGGCGATGACGCTGCGCAAGGTGACGGTGCCGATCCTGTCCGACCAGGAGTGCCTGCTCAAGGAGCCGGACTACCGGCCGGGCGCGATGCTGTGCGCCGGGCGGGGCGGCCGGGACGCCTGCACGGGCGACTCGGGCGGGCCGCTCGTGGTCCGCGGACGGCTCGCGGGCGTGGTGTCGTTCGGCCGCGGCTGCGCTCGCGCGGACGAGCCCGGTGTGTACACGCGACTCGCGAACTACCGGCAGACGCTGGGCTTCTGATATCCACGGTCACGTGCGAACCACACAGTTTCCCGCCACCCTGCGCCGCCAGTGGGGGCTCGACCTGAGCCCCGCCCAGCTCTACGCGATCCTGCGGCTGCGGCAGGACGTCTTCGTCGTCGAGCAGAACTGCATCTACGCCGACGTGGACGGCCGCGACCTGGAGCAGGGCACCCGGCACTTCTGGCTGGAGGCCGAGGGATCACACGATCCGCTCGCGTACCTGCGGTTGCTCGAGGACCCGGACGGCACGTTCCGCATCGGCCGCGTCGTCACCGCGCGCATGGCCCGCGGCCGCGGGTACAGCCGCCGGCTCGTGCAGGCCGCGCTCGTGGACATCGGCAGCGCGCCGTCCGTGCTCGACGCGCAGACGTACGTCGCCGACTTCTACGCCTCGTTCGGGTTCGTGCCCGAGGGCGACGAGTTCATCGAGGACGGGATCCCACACCTGCGGATGCGGCGCTCTCCCTGATCACGCGCACCGCGCGCTCGATGTCGGCCTCGGTCAGATCGGCGCGCGCGGTGAGCCGCAGCCTGCTGATCCCGTCCGGCACCGACGGCGGCCGGAAGCAGCCGACGACCACCCCGCTCGTGCGGCAGGTCTCGGCCCACCGGAACGCCTCCTCGGGACCCGGTGCCCGCACGCTCACGACGGCCGCGGTCGGCGTGCTGACCTGGAACCCGGCCTCCTTGAGGCGGTTGCTCAGGTCGTGCGCCACGGTCAGCGCCCGCTCGGGGCGGTCCGGTTCCTCGCGCAGGATCCTGATGGCCGCGAGGGCCGCCGCCGCGCTGCTCGGCGCGAGGCCCGTGTCGAAGATGAACGGCCGCGCGGTGTCGATCAAGTGCTTGATCACCCGGCTCGGGCCGAGGACGGCACCGCCCATGGCGCCCAGCGACTTGCTCAGCGTCAGCGTGGTGATCACGTCGGGCTGCTTGATGAGACCGGCCTCGGCCACCGCGCCGCGGCCGCCCGGCCCGACGACGCCGAGTCCGTGCGCGTCGTCGACCACCAGCGCGGAGCCGTTGGCGCGGCAGACCTCGTGCAGTTCGTTGAGCGGTGCGATGTCACCGTCCACGCTGAACACCGAGTCCGTGACGACGATCGCGCGCCGCTTGCCCCGCGTCTCCAGCGCGTGCTTCACCTTGCTCACGTCGCAGTGGTCCGCGACGACGACGTCGGCCTTCGACAGGCGCGTGCCGTCGATCAGCGACGCGTGGATGTGCTGGTCCGCGACGATCGCCGTGCCGGGTCCCGTCAGCGCCGTGACCGCGCCCAGGTTCGCCATGTACCCGCTGCTGAACACCAGCGCCGACTGCGAGCCGCAGAAGTTCGCGAGCTCGAACTCCAGCTCGGCGTGCAGCTCCGTCGAGCCCGTGACCAGGCGCGATCCCGTGGACCCCGCGCCCCACTTCAGCGTGGCGGCGGCCGCGGCGCCCGCGACCCGCTTGTCCTTGGCGAGGCCCAGGTAGTCGTTGCTCGCGAGGTCGAGGTCCGTCGAGTCCGCCGTGCGCGGTCGCACGCGCCTGGTCAGACCGGCCTTGGCCCGCGCTTCAGAACGGACGTCGATCCAGTCGAACGTCGACTCACCGCCGCTGGAACTCGCCTCAGTTGTGCTCACGGTCACCGACCGAGTCTCCCATCCGCCCGCTAGCGTGCCGCTCGTGGACCTGTTCACCTTCACGCGCGCCGAACTCACCTCGCCGGTGCAGGTCGTCGGCGGTCGGTGGGTGGTCTCGGACCACGACGACGTGCGCGCCGTGCTGGCCGATCCGGTCACCTACCTGCCCGACAACGCGCTGACCGCCGTCACACCCGTCGCGCCCTCGGCGTTGCGTGCCCTGGTCCGCGCCCGGTTCTCACTGCCGCCGACGCTCGCGAACAACGGGTCGTCGTCGCACGCCGGCCTGCGGCGCCTGGTCGCGTCGTTCTTCACGCCGGCCCGAGTCGCCGCTGCGGAGCCTCGCATCCGCGCGCTCGTCGCGGAACGCCTGGGTGGCACGGATCTCGTGCGCGACCTGGCCTGGGACCTGCCGGCGATCGTGCTGATGGAGCTCCTCGGGCTGGAGAACGTCGACATCCCGACGCTGAAGCGGTGGAGCACCGGCTCGCTCGAGTTCTTCTGGGGCGACGTCACCCGCGAACGGCAGATGGAGTTGGTCGACGACGTCGGCGACTTCCACCAGTGGCTGGTCAAGCGCTACCACGCACGCGACGGCGAGCTGTTCTGCGCGCTGGCCGACGCCGGTGTGTCCGCCGAGGACTCCGCCGGTCTCTGCTACTTCCTGCTGATCGCGGGCCAGGAGACGACGACGCAGCTGTTGTCCACGGCGTTGCGGCGTGCATTGCAGGACCGCGCGTTGTGGGCCCGGCTGCCGGAGCCCGGCGTGGCCGAGTCGTTCGTCGAGGACGTGCTGCGGACCGAGACGCCCGTGGTGACGTGGCGGCGGCTCACCGCGCGTGAGGTCGTGCTGTCCGGTGTGCGCGTTCCGGCCGGTGCGGAGCTCGTGTTGTTGTTGAGCGGCAAGGAAACCGATCCGCGTCACCTGGCGTTCGGGTACGGCCGGCACTTCTGCCTCGGCGCCGGTCTGGCGCGGCTGGAGGCCGCCGTGACGTTGCGGACCGTGGCCACGCACGAGCCGTCGTTGCACCTGACGGGCCCTGATCCGGAATGGCTCCAGCTGCTGTCGTTCCGCGCGCCCCGGTCCGTCACGGTCGCGCGATGAGCTTGCCGCGCGTGGTGCGGGCTTCGAGCGCCCGGTGCGCCTCGGCGATCTCGTCGAACCGGTAGACGTCGCCCAGCACGGGTTCGAGGCCCAGCTCCAGCACCTCCTGAGGGGTCGTTCCACGGGGGAGGCCCATGACCGCGACGCCCTTGCGGAAGATGTCGCTCGCCGTGACGTCCAACGGCTCGCCGCTCGCGTACCCGAACACGACCATCCTGCCGACACCGTCCCTGAGCAGCTCGAACGCGCGCCTGCCGGTCGCGCCGCCGATCGACTCGAAGACGACGTCGACCGGGTCGAGCCCGTCCCAGTCGTAGCCGATCCCGCCCTTGCTGGACGCCGCGAGCACGGTCGCGCCCGCCTGTTCCGCGAGCTGGACCAGGAGGCTGCCGACACCGCCGCTCGCCGCCTCGACCAGCACCCGGTCACCGGGCCGGATCCGCGCCGCCTCGGCCGCCGCGACCGCCGTGGTGCCCTGCAGGAGCAGGGCGAGGGCCTGGTGGTCGCTCACGCCGTCAGACACGTCGATCGGGTTCTCGACGACGGCCTTCGTGGCGTAGGCGCCATCGCGCGGTACGCCCATGACCCGGCGGCCATCACCTGTGATGCCCACGACTTCCGAGCCGAGCGTGGCGGGAAGACTCGGCCCCGGATACCACGGGAAGAGCTCCCTGCCCTTGCCGCGTCGGATGACCGTCTCGCCGTAGTTGAGGCCGATCGCGGTGACGTCGACGAGCGTCTCGCCGACCGGATCGGGCACCTCCTCGACGGTGAGCACCTCGGGCCCGCCGAACTCGTGGAACCGGACTGCCTTCACTGCGCCTCCTCGACAAGCGGACCGTCGGTCCGGTTGGTAATATACGGACCGACGGTCCGCTTGTGTCAAGGGAGAGTTCGTTGGAACGCGCCGATGCCGCCCGCAACCGGGCCGCGATCCTGGCCGCCGCCACCCGGTTGATCAGCTCCCGCGGCATCGAGGCCGTGTCCGTGGAGGACGTGGCCCTGGAGGCCGGTGTGGGCAAGGGCACGGTGTTCCGCCGCTTCGGTGACAAGGCCGGTCTGGTCAGGGCCGTGGTGGACTCCACCGCTGCCTCGTGGATCCAGACGGCGTCGCTGGAGTGCCGCACCGCAGGCGAGTTCGCGGGCACGCTGTTCGACCACGTGCTGGCATCGTTGCCGCTGGTCATCGCTGTGGAACGGACGACGGTCCGCAGCTGCGAGGGCAACTTCCGGATCACCGTGGAGCGGCTGGCGAGGCTGGTCGGCTCGACCTTCAAGGCGCACACCGTCCTCGCCGTCCTCCGGGGCGAGCACATCGAGTTCCTGCTGGCCCAGGGCATGACGGCGGACGAGATCCGCGCGGGGGTCATTTCGCTCGCGGAGACGCTCGCCGCTGAGGTTTGATGCGGGGGTGTTGAACCGTCAGCTGTCCGGAGTCCGCAAGAAGACGTTGCTGGAGGCGCTCGGCCCCGTGCCGGACGTCGACCCCGACCGCTACGGCGAAGGCGGCCCGGTGGGCGCGCTGGAGACGCGGGTCGCACACCTGCTCGGCACCGAGGCGGCGTTGTTCGTGCCGACCGGCACCATGGCGCAGCAGATCGCCCTCAAGTGCTGGGCCGACCGCACGCACAACCCGATCGTCGCGATGCACCCGCAGGCACACCCCCTGCACCACGAGGACGACGCGCTGACCGTGCTGTCCGGCCTGCGCCCGATCAAGCTGCGCACCTCGGACATCGGGTCGTGCCCCGAGCCGTACGGGACGCTGCTGCTGGAGGTGCCCGACCGCGAGGCCGGGTTCGTGCTGCCGTCCTGGGACCAGCTCGTGTCGTGGGTGGACCTCGCGCGGGAACGGGACGCCGTCGTGCACCTCGACGGCGCGCGGCTGTGGGAGAGCACGTACGGCCTCGGCAAGCCGCTGCCCGAGATCGCGGGCCTGTTCGACTCGGTCTACGTGTCGTTCTACAAGTCGCTTGAGGGCATCTCCGGCGCGGCCCTGGCCGGCACCCAGGACTTCGTCGACCAGGCACGGGTGTGGCGGCACCGCTACGGCGGCATGCTGTTCCAGCAGTGGCCGGCGGCGTTGTCCGCGCTGCACGGCCTGGACACGGTGCTGCCCAGGCTCGGCACGTACGTCGAGCACGCCAAGGTCGTGGCCGCCGCCATGGACCTGCCGGAACCGCACACCCACCAGTTCGCGCTGCACCTGCCGGGCGACCCGGCGCGGCTCAAGGAGCTGAGCGGGGAGTTCCTCGGCGGGTTCTGGCAGGACGGGCCGCTCGCCAAGACCGAGGTGACCGTGGCCGGGCCCGCGCTGGAGTGGACGGCGGACGAGGTGCGCGAGGCGTGGGCCGAGTTCCGGGGGCTGATCTAGCGACGTCGCTCACCTGGCTGTTGGACCCGGTGGTCGGAAATGCGACGATGCCGGGGCTGTGAGGGGAGTGCGAGGAAGCCGGTGTGACTCCGGCGCCGTCCCGCGACTGTGACCGGCCCGTGCCGGGAGTCAGGAACTCGTCCCCCTCTTCCACCTGGCCGCGGGCGTGGACACCCGAGGAAGGACTTCGCTGCATGTACCCCTTTTCGGCTGTCGTCGGACACGACGACCTCCGGCTCGCCCTGCTGTTGAACGCGGTGCACCCCGGCATCGGCGGTGTGCTCGTCCGCGGCGAGAAGGGGACCGCGAAGTCGACCATCGTGCGCGCCCTCGCCGCGCTGCTGCCCGAGCTCGAGGTCTCCCAGCACTGCCGTTTCGGCTGCGTGCCGGGCACGACCGACTGCCCCGACGCGCCCCACGAGGGCGTCGAACGGCGTCCCGCCCGGCTCGTGGAGCTGCCCGTCGGCGCCACCGAGGACCGGCTCGTCGGGTCGCTCGACCTGGAGAAGGCGCTGACCGAGGGCAGGCGGGCGTTCCAGCCGGGTCTGCTGGCCGCGGCGCACCGGGGCGTGCTCTACGTCGACGAGGTCAACCTGCTGCACGACCACCTGGTCGACCTGCTGCTCGACGCCGCCGCGATGGGACGCGCGCACGTCGAGCGCGAGGGCGTCTCGGTGTCGCACCCGTCGCAGTTCCTGCTGGTCGGCACCATGAACCCGGAGGAGGGCGAGCTGCGGCCGCAGCTGCTCGACCGGTTCGGGCTGACCGTGACGGTGAAGGCGGCGCGGGACGTGGCCGTGCGCACCGAGGTCATCCGCCGCCGGCTCGCCTACGAGGCGGACCCCGTGGCGTTCGCCGCCCGGTGGGCCGACGCGGACGCGCACCTCAAGCAGCAGATCACCGACGCGCGCGCCCGGCTGGCCGGAGTGTCCCTCCCGGACGGTGAGCTGCGCCGGATCGCCGCGGTCTGCGCGGCTTTCGAGGTCGACGGCATGCGCGCGGACCTGGTCGTCGCCCGTGCCGCCACGGCCCACGCGGCGTGGCGCGGAGCCACCGAGGTCGAGGAGACCGACGTCGAGACCGCCGTCCGGCTCGCCCTGCCGCACCGGCGCCGCCGCGACCCGTTCGACGAGCCCGGCATCGAGGAGCAGCAGCTCGAGGACGCGATGAAGCAGGCCGCCGAGCACGCCTCCGAACCCGACGAGGGCCCCGACGACGACGGTCCCGGTGGCGGCGAGCTGCCCGAACCGCAGGACGGCCCGAAGGGCGGCGGCAACGCGCCTCAGGACCGTCCAGCGCCGGAACCCGCACCCGCGTTCAAGGCGCGGCTGCTGGAGGTGCCCGGAGTCGGCGAAGGCGCGCCCGGCAAGCGTTCCCGCGCCCGTGCCCGCACCGGCCGGGTCGTCCGTTCGTCCACAGTGGACGGCAATGGACTGCACCTCGTCGACACGCTCACGAACGCCGCACCGCACCAGGCCGCGCGCGGACGCAGCGGTCCCGGTCTGCTGCTCACCGCCGCCGACCTGCGCAAGGCCGTGCGGGAGGGCAAGGAGTCGAACCTCGTCCTGTTCGTCGTCGACGCCTCCGGCTCGATGGCGGCGCAGAAGCGGATGTCGGCCGTCAGCGGCGCCGTGATCTCGTTGCTGCGCGACGCCTACCAGCGCCGGGACAAGGTCGGTGTGGTGACGTTCCGCGGGCAGACCGCCGAGGTCGCCCTGCCCCCGACCACGTCCGTCGACGCGGCGGCGACGCGCCTGAAGAAGATGCGCACCGGCGGACGCACGCCGTTGGCGGACGGTCTGCTGAAGGCCCACCGCGTCCTGGAGATCGAGCGGTTGCGCGACCCGCGCAAGCGGCCTCTGGTGGTGCTGCTGACCGACGGGCGCGCCACGTCGTCCGGTCTGGGCGGCGACCCGACCAAGGACGCGCTGAAGGCCGCGGGTCTGCTGGAGCAGACCGCCGTCGTGGTCGTCGACTGCGAACAGGGCCACGTCCGCCTCGGCCTCGCGCAGAAGGTCGCCGAGGCGTTGCAGGGCACCTGCGTCCGGCTCGACCAGCTGTCCGCCGACCACCTCGCCGGCGTCGTCCGGGCAGCGTGAGTTCGCGCTGGTCGTCCGGTCGCCCCTTCGTCGGGATTCGGCGAAGCCCGATCACGGCGAAGCGGCGGCCGGACGACCAGCTCCCCGGCGAACTCACCGGAGTCTGCGGAGCAGCGACCAACGAGCAAGGAGACCGCGATGCCTCAAGGACAACCCACCGAGGTCCCGAAGGACGGCCTGACCACCCGCCAGCGCCGCAACCGGCCGTTGCTGATGCTGCACACCGGCGAGATGAAGGGGAAGTCGACGTCGGCGTTCGGCCTGGCGCTGCGCGGCTGGAACCAGGGCTGGGACATCGGCGTGTTCCAGTTCGTGAAGTCCGCCAAGTGGAAGGTCGGCGAGGAGTCGGCGTTCAAGGCGCTCGGCCGCCTGCACGACGAGACCGGCGAGGGCGGCGCCGTCGAGTGGCACAAGATGGGCGAGGGCTGGTCCTGGACCCGCAAGCAGGGCACCGAGGACGACCACGCCTCGGCCGCGCGCGAGGGCTGGGCGGAGATCGCCCGACGCATCGGCTCCGAACGCCACGGCCTCTACGTGCTGGACGAGTTCACGTACCCGCTGCACTGGGGCTGGATCGACGTGGACGAGGTGGTCGACGTGCTGGCGAACCGGCCCGGCCACCAGCACGTCGTGATCACCGGGCGGTACGCGCCGCAGAGGTTGGTCGACGCGGCGGACCTCGTGGTGGAGATGACCAAGGTCAAGCACCCGATGGACGCCGGGCAGAAGGGCCAGCGGGGGATCGAGTGGTGAGCAGGCTGACGCCCGCCGGGCGGCGGGCACGCCGGCTGTCCACCGGCGTCCACCAGCGCCACCGGAGGTCCGCGTGGTGAACCGCGTTGTCGTCGCCGCCCCCGCTTCGGGCAGCGGCAAGACCACCGTCGCCACCGGCCTCATGGCCGCGCTGCGCCGCGCTGGCTCGCGGGTCGCGCCGTTCAAGGTCGGCCCCGACTACATCGACCCCGGCTACCACTCGCTCGCCACGGACCGCCCCGGCCGCAACCTCGACCCGGTCATGGTCGGCGAGCAGCGGATCCCGGGGCTGTTCGCGCACGGTTCCAAGGGCTGCGACATCGCCGTCGTCGAGGGCGTGATGGGCCTGTTCGACGGCCGTGTCGACACCGCGGGCATCGGGTCCACCGCGCACGTCGCCAAGCTGATCAACGCACCCGTGCTGTTCGTCGTGGACGCACGCGGGCAGAGCCGGTCGCTCGCCGCGCTGCTGCACGGCTTCCGCGGCTACGACCCCACGGTCCGGCTCGGCGGCGTGATCCTCAACCAGGTCGGGTCGCAACGGCACGAGCAGGTGCTGCGGTCGGCGTGCGACGAGGTCGGGCTCGACGTGCTCGGCGTGTTGCCACGCGACCCGCAGTTCTCCCTGCCCTCACGGCACCTGGGGCTCGTCACGGCGGCCGAGCACGGGCCGGAGGCGGTGGCTGCGGTCGACGCGATCGCCGCCGCGGTGGCCGAGCACGTCGACCTCGACGCGGTGCGCCGGCTCGCGAAGTCGGTGCCTGACATGGCCGTCGCCGCGTGGGATCCGCAGGTGGAGGCCGTGCGCGACGAGCCCGTGATCGCTGTTGCCGGGGGAGCGGCGTTCACGTTCGGCTACGCCGAGCACGTCGAGGTGCTGAAGGCGGCGGGTGCGGCCGTGGCCGTTCTGGACCCGTTGCACGACGAAGCCCTCCCCGACGGCACCGCGGGCCTGGTCCTGCCGGGCGGGTTCCCGGAGCAGCACGCGGAAGCCCTGTCGGGCAACGTGCGGTTGCGTGAGGCGGTGGCCCGGTTCGCTCGATCGGGCGCGCCCGTGCACGCCGAGTGCGGAGGGTTGCTGTACCTCGCGAAGTCGATCGACGGGCACCCGATGTGCGGCGTGCTCGACGCCGAGGGGTTCATGACCCCGAGGCTGACCCTGGGCTACCGGGACGCGGTGGCGTCCGCGAGCTCACCGCTGCACGCGCCCGGCAGCCGCGTGACCGGCCACGAGTTCCACCGGACCCAGCTGTCCACACCGCACTCGAACCCGCCCGCGTGGCACTGGCGGGGCGTCGACTCGCGACCCGTCGCCGAGGGCTTCGCGGTGGGTGGCGTGCACGCGTCGTACCTCCACACGCACCCGGCCGGTGATCCGGAGTCCGTCGCCCGTTTCGTGCGGGCCTGCCACCCGTTCGTGGCAGGAGTGGCAGACGGTACGGTCTTCGCCTGAGTCTCCCTCCCCCAAACCCCTGTGGAGCTGTCGTGACGACGACCGGTCGGGTCACCTTCGTCGGCGCCGGTCCCGGTGCCGCCGACCTCATCACTGTCCGAGGCGCACGCCGCATCGCGGAAGCCGACGTCGTCATCTGGGCTCCCAGCGCGGTGGACGCCGAGTGCGTCCGCGAGCACGCCCGGGCCGACGCCGACCTGGTCGACTTCTCCCGCGTCACGCCCGAGGAGATCACCGACCTCTACCGCAAGGCGGCCGCGTCACGCCAGGTCGTCGTGCGCCTGCACGCGGGCGACGCCGCGACCGGCGGTGGGGTGCAGGAGCAGCACGACCTGTGCGTGCGCCTCGGTCTCGAGGTCGAGGTCGTGCCGGGCGTGTCCGTCGTCGCCGCGGCGGCCGCGCGGATCGGCCGCGAGCTCACGCAGACCGAGGCGTCGTCCGCGGTGCTGCTCTCGCCGGAGAGCAGCGAGCGCGTCAGCGAGTTCGCGCAGCTCCAGACCACGATGGCCGCCACGGTCTCGGGTGCGCGCACGGGCCAGTTCGTGGAGAAGCTGCTGCAGGGCGGATACACGGAAGCCACACCGGTCGTCGTCGCGTACAAGGTGAGCCAGGCCGACGAGGTGCTCGTGCACACCACCGTCGGCGAGCTGGAAGCCGTGGTGAAGAAGCACAAGCTCTACCGCCCGACGCTGTTCCTCGTCGGTGCGGCGGTGAAGGCGCCCACGCGCCGTGTGTCGGCTTCGGCGACGACGTCGGTCGACGAGCCGTTGCGCGCTGCCCGTCCCTCGCGCTGGTCACGCCGTGCCGCCTCCCGCATCGCGACGCGCGTGGACGAGCCCGTTCCGGCGCGTCCGGACGAGCCCATCCCCGCCGCCGCACCGGTCCCCGACGCCCCCGTGGCCGAGCCGAACCCGGCGTGGACAGCGGTCGAGGAAATACAGCAGTCGGTGCGCAAGCCCGCCGAAGAGCAGGCCCCCAAGCCCAAGCTCACGGTGGTCGCCGCTGAGAAGCCGAAGCCGCCGACGGTCAACGCCTCGACGTCCGCGCCGCGCAAGAAGCCGGTCCGCAAGCCCAAGCGGTCCGCGAACTGATGTCGCTCGAGAGGCTGCGGGAGGCAGCGGGCCGTCCCGTCGAGGTCGTCGACGTCGCCGACGGCCTGCGCCCCGCGCTGAACGCGTGCCGCGCCGGTTCCGCCGTCGTCGTCAGGCTGGCCGAGGGCATCGGCCCGGCCGAGATCGGCGCGGGCCTCGCGGGCTGGCGCCGCACGCTGGTCGTGCAGGACGGCGACGAACTGACCACAGTGGACCCGCGTGACGCGGTGACGCGCCGCTGGACGGCACCGGACGCGGTGTTGTGCCTGGCGGACAACGAGTTCCTCCGCTCCAGTGACGGCTGGGCGCTGCCGGACGACGCGTTCGCGAGCCGCACGCACGTGCTCGGCGCCGAGGTCCGCGCGTTCGTGCTGGCCCGGCTCGCCCCGCGTCCCGGCGTGCTGGTGTGGGACGTGCTGGCGGGGTCCGGCGCGGTCGCCGTCGAGTGCGCGCGGCTGGGTGCCGCGGTGATCGCGGTCGAGCCGGATCCGGTGCAGTGCGTGCGGATCATCGCGAACGCGTCCGCGCACGGCGTCGACGTCCGCGTCGAGGAGTCGGAACTGGACGCGCCCTCGTTGCCGCGTCCGGACGCGGTCTTCGTCGGCCGCGGGAACCTGAGCGCGGTCAAGGCCTCCGCCGCGGTGTCGGCGAAGCGCGTCGTCGTCTCGACGGAGAGCGTGGACGAGATCGTGCCCGCGCGGGACGCGTTGCAGGCCGCCGGGTACGAGGTCGAGGGCGTGCACTGGACGGCCTCGCGCCTGCTGGACTCGGGTTTCGCGCCGGCGGTCCCGGTGACGTTGTTGTGGGGAACCAAGAAGTGATCGGTGAGTGGGCTGGTGGCGGCCCGTCGTGGGGAGCATCAGCGTGATCGGAGTCTTCGCCGGCCCCGCCCAGCGCGGTGACGCCGCGGACCTGGCCGGCCTCCTCGGCTCCGACGCCGTCGTCCCCGACGGTCCCGTCAAGCCCGCCGTCCGCAGCCTCTGGCCCCGCCTCGGCGCCGTCGTGCTGTTCCTCGACGCGTCCTCGGCGGTCCGCCTGATCGCGCCCCTGCTGGGGGATCGGCGATCCGACCCCGCCGTGGTCTGCGTGGACCAGCACTTCGTGGTGGCGCTGGCCGGGGACGCGGACGTGTTCGCCCGCCACGTCGCGGACGTGCTGAACCGCACGGCCGTCGTGACCAGCGGCCCGTCCATCGACTCGATGCTCGACGAGCTGGTCGAGCAGCTGGACGCCACCGCGGACGGCGACGTGGAGGCCTGCACCGCCGCCATCGAGGCGGGCGAGAAGGTCGTCCTGCGCAACCCGTTGAACTTCCCCCTGCCCGCGCTGCCGCCGAACGTCGTGCCGGGCGGTGAGGACGCGACGTGGGTGATCGTCGTTGACGACCGGGCCGCCGCGACGAAGGAGAACGTGCTGCGGATCGTGCCGCGCACCCTCGTCGTCGGTGTGGGCTCCACGCGCGGTGCGTCGGCCACGAGCGTTGGTGCCGCACTGTCGGAACTGGACGCCCAGGGTGGCCTGGACCTGCGTGCCATCAAGGCTTTCGCGACGGCGGACGTCAAGGCGGACGAGCCCGGCATCGTGGACGCCGTGGAGGACTGGGGTTTCTGGCACGGGGACACGGCGGAGCTGCTGACGTTCCCGACGGAGGAGCTGGCCGAGATCGGCGTGCCGAACCCGAGTTCGGTGGTGCGCAACTCGCTGGGCACAGCGAGCGTCGCGGAGGCGGCCGCGTTGCGCGGCGCGCAGAGCCTCGGCCTTGGCGGCCGGATCGAACTGGCGGCCGAGAAGTTCAAGCGGGACAACGTGACCGTAGCCGCGGCACGGGTGCTGCCCCGCGGCCGGCTCGCGCTCGTCGGGCTCGGTCCCGGCACGGCCGAACAGCGCACACCTCGTGCGGAGTCGGAGATCCGGCGCGCCGCGTTCGTGGTGGGGACTCCCGAGGCGATCGACGCGGTCGGCCCGCTCCTGCGCGCGGGCACCGAGGTGCGCCACGAGGGCGCGAGCGAATTGGCCTCCGGTGGGGCCGCGGTCGCGTTCGTCGCTTTGGGAACCGGGCCAACGCTGGACATTCCGGTCGAAGCCGACGTAATTGTTGTTCCCGGAGTCTGGGAACACTGATGTTTTTCCTTCTTTCGTAGGGTTTCTGTCGAAGTCCTCCCGATTAGCGTCGCCATGCACACGGCCCATCCCTGCACGGGCCCGAAAGCACTGGAGACCGGCATGAGAGCCCGTCGTCTCGTCGCTGTCGCCTGCACCGCCGGCGTCGCGCTGTCCCTGCTGACGATCACCGCCCAGGCCGCCGCACCCAGGGAAGGCCTGCGCCTGCTGGCCGTTCGCGACTCCCTGACCGCCACGCACACCTGGTACGAGCAGACCTACGACGGCAAACCCGTGCTGGGCGCGTACTACGCCGAGCACGTCGACAAGGCGACCGGCGCGAAGACGGTGGACGACGGCCGTGTCGCCGTGGGATCGGTCGACGTCACGCCCGCCGTCACCGCCGAGGACGCCAAGACGAAGGTCGCCGCGCCGGAGGGGGCGAACCTCAAGGTGCTGCCCGGTACCGGTCTCGTCTACGAGGTGATCTCCGACAGCGGCAAGGGATCCGAGCGCACGCTGGTGCACGCGGAGTCCGGGGCCGTCGTGAAGACGGAAAGCCTGGTCAAGCACGCGGACGGCACCGGCAAGGTGTTCAGCCCGAACCCCGTGGCGTCGCAGCAGAACCAGAACCTCAAGGACGCGAACGACGCCGACTCGGCCGTGCCCGCCGCCGCCTACAAGGCGGTCACGCTGTCCGACCTGGACGGTTCCGGATACCTCAAGGGCAAGTACGCGACGATCACCGGCGCCAAGGGCAAGCTCGCGTACAACAAGAGCAACCAGTTCAACTACACCCGCACCAACGACTACTTCGAGCAGGTCAACGCCTACTGGGGCGTGACGGAGGCGCAGAAGTACATCCAGGGCCTCGGGTTCACCGACATCAACAACGAGGCCCAGAAGATCACCACGCTCGGCCTGACCGAGGACAACTCGTTCTACGACCCGAGCAAGGACCAGATCACGTTCGGCACGGGTGGCGTGGACGACGCCGAGGACGTCGAGGTGGTGTGGCACGAACTGGGCCACGCGATCCAGGACGCCCAGGTGCCCGGCTTCGGCTCGTCGCTCGACGGCGGCTCGATCGGCGAGGGCTTCGGCGACTGGTGGGCGTTGATCATGTCCTCTCGCGACGCCCAGGACACGGCCACGACCCCGTTGGCGTGCATCATGGACTGGGACGCGACGGCGTACACGACCGAGACGCCGCACTGCCTGCGCCGCACCGACACGAACCTGACGGTGAGCCAGCGCCAGAACGAGGTGCACTTCGACGGCCAGATCTGGTCGAGGGCCCTCTTCGACGTCTACAAGGCGTTCGGGCGGGACAAGTCGGCGAAGATCGTGCTGGAGTCGCAGTTCTCCTACTCGCCGTCGACCACCTTCGAGGCGGCGGCGAACGCGACCGTCGCCACCGCGAAGAAGCTCTACGGTGACGCGGACGCCGCCACCGTCGCGGCCGCCTTCAAGGCGCGGGGAATTCTCAAGTAGTCAATTGTGAAGTCGGACATGTCCGACTAATGGCGGTTACGCCGCCGAATCTCCGCCCATGACGCTGTGTGTGCCGTTACTTCACACCCTGCACACACAGCGTCATAGGGAAGGACTGGCAACATGGCGAAAACCCTGCATCGCCTGATCGTGTCCGTCGTTGTGTCCGCTCTCGCGAGCATCTTCTTCGTCGCCCCCGCCGCGAACGCGGGCGACGTCTCGCCGATGATCGTCGGCGGTACGCGGGCGAGCACCTCGACGTACCCCTGGGTGGTCTACCTGGCCTCCACCTCCGGTTCCCAGTTCTGCGGTGGAACGCTGGTGAAGGCCAACAAGGTCGTCACCGCGGCGCACTGCGTCTCGGGCCGGTCCGCGTCCAGCACCCGCGTGGTGCACGGGCGTGACGACAAGCAGAGCACCGCGGGCACGGTCGCGAGCGTCACCCGGATCTGGGTGCACCCGAGCTACCGCAGCGCGACCTCCGGCTTCGACGTGGCCGTGCTGACGCTCGACCGCAACATCAGCTCGGCGACCCTGCCGCTGGCGACGCCGTCCGACACCGCGCTGTACGCGGCGGGCAACTCGGCCCTGATCCTCGGCTGGGGCACCACCTCCTCGGGTGGTTCCGCGTCGCGCTACCTGCTCAAGGCCAACGTGCCGCTGACGTCCGACGCGACCTGCCGCACCGCGTACCCGCAGTACAGCAACACCTCGATGGTGTGCGCGGGCTTCCCGCAGGGTGGCGTCGACACCTGCCAGGGCGACTCCGGTGGCCCGCTGGTCTACGGCGGCAAGCTCATCGGTGACACCTCGTGGGGCCGCGGCTGCGCCGGTGCCGGCTACCCCGGCGTGTACGGCCGCATCGCGACCTACTACGACGTGATCACCGCCCAGCTCTGACCACGTCTGTTGCGGGGTGCGTGCTCCGGCGCGCACCCTGCACGCATGTCTGATCTGCAACCTGTGCCCGAGGACTGGTCGAGCGCGCTGGTCGTCGTCGCTCATCCCGATGACATGGAGTACGGCGGTGCGGGCGCCATCGCGCGTTGGACCGCTCAGGGCAAGAACATCACATACCTCCTCGCGTGCCGTGGTGAGAACGGCATCGACTCGATGGACCCGGTTGTCTGCGCGCCGGTGCGGGTCGAGGAGCAGATCGCGTCCTGCGCGGCCGTGGGCGTGACCGTCGTCGAGTTCCTGGACTACCCGGACGGCACGATCGAGTACGGCCTGCCGCTGCGGCGCGACATCGCGGCCGCCATCCGCCGGCACCGGCCGGAGTTCGTGATCACCGGCAACTACCGCGAGACGTGGCCCAGCGGTGGGCTCAACATGGCCGACCACATCGCCGTCGGGCGTGCGGCCGTCGACGCCGTCCGCGACGCGGGCAACCGGTGGATCTTCCCTGAGCTCGGGCTGGAGAAGTGGGAAGGCGTCAAGTACGTGGCGGCGGCGTCCTCGCCGTTGTCGACGCACGCCGTGGACATCACCGACTCGTTTGACGCCTCCGTGGCCTCGCTACGCGCGCACAAGGCGTATCTGGAGGCGTTGAGCGGCGACATGGCCGATCCGGAGCCGTTCCTCCGTTCGATGGCAGAGGCGGTCGGAAAGCGCTTCGGAGGAGTGCTCGCCACCTCTTTCGAGCTGCTGGAGCTGTGACCATGTTCCCTTCGGCTGGACACGGCGGGTCCCGTGTGGATGCTTCTACGCATGCCCTTTGAACAGCACTACCTGGCCGGCCTCGACCTCCGTGGCCGGCGCGTCCTCGTGGTCGGCGGAGGCACGGTCGCGCAGCGCCGCCTGCCCCGCCTGATCGCGTCCGGCGCCGTCGTCGATCTCGTGTCGCCGTCCGTCACCCCCGCCGTGCAGGGCATGGTCGACGCGGGGGAGCTGACCTGGCACGAGAGGCTGTTCGAGGCCGGTGACGTCGAGGGCGCCTGGTACGTGGTGGCGTGCACGTCCGACATCGAGGTGAACGCACAGATCTCCGAGGAGGCCCTCTCGCAGCGTGTGTTCTGCGTGCGCGCGGACATCGCCGTGGAGGGCACGGCCGTCACGCCCGCGACCGGCATGCACGACGGCATGCTGATCGGTGTGCTCGCGGGAGGTGAGCACCGCCGTTCGGCCTCCGTGCGCGACGGGCTCGTGTCGGCGTTGCGCGACGGCCGCATCGCGGACCAGGCCGCACCCCCCGTCGGCGTCGCCCTGGTCGGAGGCGGCCCCGGCGACCCCGAGCTGATCACCGTGCAGGGCAAGCGTTTGCTGGCGCACGCGGACGTGGTCGTCGCGGACCGCCTGGCCCCGCGCGAGCTGCTGGAGGAACTGCCCGCGCACGTCGAGGTCGTGGACGCGGCGAAGATCCCCTACGGGCGCGCGGCGACGCAGGAGTTCATCAACCAGACGCTGGTCGACCGCGCCAAGGAGGGCAAGTTCGTCGTCCGGCTCAAGGGCGGCGACCCGTACGTCTTCGGCCGCGGCTTCGAGGAGCTGCTCGCGTGCGCCGAGGCCGGCATCCCCGTGACCGTGGTGCCCGGCGTGACGTCAGCGTTCGGTGTACCCGCGTTGGCCGGTGTGCCCGTGACACACCGAGGCGTGGCACACGAGGTGGTCGTCGTCTCCGGCCACGTGGCGCCAGACGACCCGCGCTCGCTCGTCGACTGGCCGGCGATCGCACGCCTGCAGGGCACCGTCGTGCTGATGATGGCCGTCGAACGTGCCGGTGCGTTCGCCACGGCCCTGATGGAAGGCCGTCCCGGTTCCACGCCCGTTGCCGTGATCCAGGAGGGCAGCACGACCTCGCAGCGCGTCTACCGGTCTACTTTGGACTCGCTCGGCGCCGACGTGAAGGCCTGGGAGGTCCGGCCGCCGGCGATCATCGTGGTGGGCCCGGTGGCCGACATCGCTCCAGCAAATGGTTAGGTGAGTTGCTTTCGCAAGAGCCGCAACCGGTGGATTCTGCGTTCACGACGCCGCGTCCACCGGTTTGTGCGCCGATCTTCAACACCTCGACCGGCAAGTGCCTGCAGGGGGCGCTTCGAGAAGGTGACGGCGGCGTCCTGCTCGGGCTCGGCCGCGCAGTGGACGTCCAAGGCGGCGGCCGCGAAGTGACCGCGTAGCGGTCTGACGGCCAGGAGCCCGACCGCGGTGCGCAGCGCGACCGCGACGTACCAGGGCGCCAGCAGCCCGAACCGGTCCGCCACCAGCCCGCCCAGCAGCGCGCCGACAGGCTGAACACCCCAGGTGATCAGCGTCTGCGCGCTGCTGACGCGCCCGAGCAACTCCGCGGGCACCGCCCGCTGCCGCAGCGACGAGGTGGCCACACCCCACACCGCCGTGCAGAACGAACTCACCACGGCGAACACGGCGACCGTCGCCAGGTCGCGCGCCACCGTCGCGATTCCCAGCCACATCAGGGGAATCAGGACGACGGTGATCTCCACAGCGTGCTTCACCCGCGCCAGAACCCGTTCGGCGAGCAGCGCACCCGCGACACCGCCACACGCGAGCGTGGCCAGGAGCGCCCCGAACCCCGCACCGCCCAACCCGAGCCGCCGCTCCGCGAACAACACCAGCGTCGCCATGGTCATCGCGATGCACAGGTTCGTAGTCGCACTTACGACCGTGACGGTCCTCAACACCTTATGTTGCACCAACCACCGCAAGCCTTCGCGTGCCTTCGGCTTCAACGTCGGCTCTCTGCGCTCGGTGCGCATACCGATGACCAGCAACGCCGCGAGACCGAACGTCAACGCGTTGACCCAGAACGGCGCCGACACCGCCGTAGCGAACAACAACCCACCCAACGGCGGTCCGACGAACTGCAGGGCCACCGCCTGAGAGGCGAACAACCTGCCGTTCGCGCGCTCCAGCAGATGGTCGTGCACAGTGGCTTTGATGAGCGGCTGACCCACGGCACGTGGGAAGTTCTCGGCCGTGCCGATCAGGAACGCCATGGCGTACAGGAACACGATGTGCGTGCTGTGGAAGGCCGCGAGCACGACCATGAGCCCGCACTGGACCCACAGCGCGGCCAGGAGGAGGCGTCGGCCGTCGTACCGGTCGGCCGCCGCGCCGGCGGGGAGGGCGGCCAGCAGCCAGGGGAGCGTGCCGAAGAAGCTGACGCCGGCGATGAGCCTCGGGTCCTGGGTGAGCGTCGTGGCGAGCAGGGGGAGTGCCGCCAGGAAGATGCCGTCCCCCAGCGCCGAGATGGCGCTACCGCTCCACAGCAGGTACCAGTTCCGCCCCATGGGGCACCTTATGCGTGGCGATGAGGCCGCCGGCTGGGGGCCCGCCCACCCAGGGGGCTGACCACCTGCCTCCACCCAACTTAACGCCGACGCGGGCGCGTCAAGCCACCGCTCGCCGATCTGTGGACAACTCGGCCGAGCTGGCCCCGGAATGGGCTCGAGCCGTCTCCCGAAACGGCGAAGGCCGCCTCCCCGAACCGGGGAAGCGGCCTTCGACCGAATCCGAACCTCAGTGCTGCGGCGCCCGGCGCGGACGACCCGCGCTGCCGCGCTCGGTCCGCCCGAACGTGCGGCCACCCTCGGACCGCTCCGCCCGGCGCGGCCCACCGCGGAACTCGCCGCCCTCGGTGCGGCGACCCGAACCACCGCGGTACTCACCGCGGCCGCCACCGGCGGCAGGTGCGCCGAACCGGCGTCCGCCGCCGCTGCGGCGGGCCGGCTTCTCGCGCTCGACGATCGGCTCGCCGGACGGGATGCGGGCACCGGTGATGCGGACCAGGTCGTCGTCGCCGGGGCGCACCTTCGTGCTCTCCGGGCGGATGCCCGCGCGGGCGGCCATGCCCTGGACGGCGCGGCGCTGGTCGTGCGTCACCAGGGTGACGACCGTGCCGGACTGGCCTGCGCGTGCCGTGCGGCCCGCTCGGTGCAGGTAGTCCTTCGGGTCGGCCGGCGGGTCGACGTGCACGACGAGCGAGACGTCGTCGACGTGGATGCCGCGCGCCGCCACGTCCGTCGCGATCAGGACGGGAGTGGTGCCCTCGCGGAACTCGCCGAGCACGCGGGTGCGCGCGCTCTGCGCCTTGCCGCCGTGCAGGGCGCCCGCGTGGACGCCGACCGAGCGGAGCTTCTTGGCCAGGCGGTCGACGTGGTGCTTGGTGCGCACGAACATGATCGTGCGGCCCTCGCGCGCGGCCACCTCGGTCACCACGTTCTGCTTGTCCTCGGCGGACACGAGCAGCAGGTGGTGCTCCATGGTCGTGACGCTCGCGGTGGCCGGGGCCACCGAGTGCGTCACCGGGGAGTGCAGGTACTGGCGGACCAGCTTGTCCACGTCGCCGTCGAGCGTCGCGGAGAACAGCAGGCGCTGCCCGTCCTGCGGCGTCAGGTCGAGGATCGCGCGGACCTGCGGCATGAAGCCCATGTCCGCCATCTGGTCGGCCTCGTCCAGCGCGGTGATCTCGACCTCGGACAGGTCGCACGTGCCCTGGCGGACGTGGTCGGACAGCCGGCCCGGCGTGGCGATCAGCAGGTCGACGCCGCGGCGCAGGTGGTCGATCTGACGCGGGAAGGACGTGCCGCCCACGACCACGCGGCACCACAGGCCCAGCGAGCGGGCGTGCGGCATGAGAGCCGTCTCCACCTGCATCGCGAGCTCACGGGTCGGGACGAGGATCAGGCCGCGCGGCTTGTGCGGCAGCGAGCGGCCGCCCGCGAGGCGGGTCAGCATCGCGAGGCCGAACGCCAGCGTCTTGCCGGAGCCGGTCTGGCCGCGGCCGAGGATGTCCTTGCCCGACAGCGAGTCGGGAAGGGTGGCCGCCTGGATCGGGAACGGCTCGGTGATTTCGTTGGCGACGAGCGAGCGGATCAGCGCGTCGGCAAGGCCGAGTTCAGCGAACGAGGGCAGCGGGCCTTCCGGCAGCGTGCTCTCGAACGGCTCGGCGACGATCGGTTCCTCGACCCGCGACTGCGGACGCGAGGAATTGCCCTGGCGACCCGAGCGGCGCCGCGGTGACCTGCGGCTCTGTCCACGCTCGGAACGACCTTCGGACATTGATGGCAAAACAAACCTCCGAGACATGGCACGTCTCAAGGCTGCCCCGCGCTTGCCGCGGTGCCAGTTCACAAGGACGAGCCCGGCGTGGTGGTCACGCCTGAATGAGTGGGTGGACGCACCGGTCAACGGCCGTCAAGCCTTCATCGGTGCTCTTACAGTCTAGCTGATCAACGGCAACCACTCGCGCGCCCGGCAGTGTCGTTGGACACGGCCGGACGCGCAACGTGGGTCAGGCCATACCCGCCACGTCCAGCAGCGTTGCCACCAGCGACGACGGGTCGCCGATCTCGGGCGGCAGGCCGCGCGCGGCGAACCAGCCGCAGATGTTGCGGACGTCGCGGTCCAGGAACTCCACCCCGCGCGGGTTCGCGACGAGGTCGACCACCTGCGGCAGGTCGATCACGACCAGCCTGCCGTCGTGGACCATCAGGTTGTACGCCGAGAGGTCACCGTGCGTCATGCCCGCCTCCGCGAGCGTCGACAGCGTCGCGACCAGCTGGCGCCACAGGTCGAGCAGCTCGTCCTCGCCGGGACGGGTCTGCGCGAGCCGCGGCGCCGCGTTGCCCTCGGCGTCCCCGATGAACTCCAGCAGCAGCTCGGTACCGCTGCGCTGCACCGGGTACGGCACGGGCGCGCCGACCTGCCACAGCTTCGAGAGCGCGGCGAACTCCGCGACCGCCCACTGCTCGGCGATCAGGTTGCGCCCGAACGCCGTGCGGTTCGCGATCGCCCGCGTCTCACGGGACTTCTTCATGCGACGACCCTCGAGGTACCCCGCGTCGCGGTGGAACATCCGGTGGTCGTTGCTGCGGTAGCGCTTCGCGGCGAGCAGGCTCGTCCTCTCGCCGATGGCGCGTTCGAGCAGGAAGACGTCCGCCTCCTTGCCGGTCTTCACGATGCCCAGCTCGCGGTCCACCGCGGCCAGTTCCGTGATGAGCCAGTTCGGATGCGGTTTCGGGCCCTGCTCCGCGTCGCCCCACGTGGACCAGCGGTCGCCGTCCTCGGGGGTGTCGGCCGAGCTGAGCTGGTCCTCGCGCACTCGCGCGACGCGCAGCTTCTCGGCTTCGGTCATGCGGCCGCGACGCGTGGGTTCCGCGTCGTCGCCGCGCCTGGTGGTGCGCTTTCCCTTGCGCCGCATGGTGTCGTCGGCGCCTTCGAAAGCAGACTCGTAACGTTCGTAGAGATCGTGCTCGCGCACGGTGGGGTCTCCCAGGTGATGAAGGTGACCGCCCCACTGGCGCTCTGCGATCAAACGGTGCTGATCAGGCGCGAAGGGCGGCTGGACGGGTCGCGAGTGCGGTGCCACGTCCAAAGACAGGCTCTGACATCACGCACCTCCTCGATCCAGCTCCGTTGTCACGCTTCGGGGGAGAGCTTGCCGTGCGGTTCTCACGCCCGCAACCGAATTAACCGGTGATCAGGTCGGCCGTCTGCGCGCCCGTCGGGACCATCGTCAAACCGGCCTTCTGCGCGAGCTTGACCAGGCCTTTCAGGTCGGTGGGCTCCGCGCTGGACCTCGCGATGGCACGCGCGAGCAGCCCCTTGTGCGCCTTGTTGAAGTGGCTGACGACCTTGCCCTCGCTCGTGACCACCCGGACCACGACGGCGTGCGGGATCTTCGCGAGGCTCGAGTACGCGCCGGACCGGAGGTCCACGACGAACTCGTCGGACTCCTTCAGCACGGGCTCCAGCGAGGGCTTCCACAGCGTGCGCAGGCTGCCGTGGCCGGGCAGCGCGCTGCCGCCGGACAACCGGTACGCGGGCACCGGATCGCCGCCGCGAACCGCTCCGAACAGCGCCGACGCGACCGCGAGCCGCTGGTAGGCACGTTCCTTCTCGGCCTTCTTCAGCGACGGGAAGTCGAGGTTGTCGTAGAGCACGCCGGTGTAGCGCAGGAGCGCGGGCGTCGTCTCCGACGTGCGCAGATGGGCGTTGCGGTGCACCTCGTCGACCTGGCGTTCGGAGATGTCGAGCGCTTTGAGGCTCGCCGGGACGTCCTGCGCGAGATCGGCCAGCGCGGAGACCAGCTTGTCGCGCACGGGGTTGAGCTCGGGAAACGACAGCGCGTCGAGGTCGAGCGGCGCGCCCTCGCCGCCGATCGCCTTGGTCTCCGACGGGGGAAGCAGCACCAGCACGGTCGAAAGCGTAGGGCAAAGCACGAAAACAGCTGGACAGGGCGTGGTCACCTGGAAGGCGTGGACGCACTCGACCGCCTGTACCGCTCGCTCGACGCCCGGCCGCGCCCCGAGGAGGTGGCCGTCCTCGTGCTCGAGGCGCTGCCGAACCCCACGCGCCGGGAGCGCGCGGTGATCGGCGGCGTCGCGGCGCACGCGTCGCGCCGGCACGGCTTCTCCGGGATGAGCGACGACTACGCCCGCCCGGTCGGTGCCGCACGCCAGGTAGCCGCCACCCGCCGCCTGTTCGACGTGGACGGTGACCTGCACCGCGACGTGGACGCCGAGGACCCGTTGTCGGTGCTGGAGTTCGCGGCGCTGGCCGGTGCCGGCATCGGCTGGGACGCCTCGCGCACGGACTTCCTCGCGGACCGGTTGAACCGCGAGGCCCGCGCGTCGGCCGGCATCGAACTGTCGAAGAGGCAGTACAACCGCCGCTTCCGCATGCTGCGCAGGCTCTCCGCGAAGGCGGGACGCCTCGGCCGCGCCCAGGAACTGCGCCGCGCGACGCTGCTGGCGTCCGCGGGGTTCGTGGACGTGATCGACCGCGACCGCTTCCGCGCCGATCCGGCCGCCGCCTGCTTCGTCGCGTACTTCACGGCCCGCCGCAAGCTGCGCCGCGAGTTCGGCCTCGCGGGCCGCGAGAACCCGTTCGACCAGGTCGCCGACGCGCTCTTCGCCCGCTGCCGTGCCTCCTCCGGCACGGACTGGGCGATGATCGCGCTCGCGCACCCCGCCTGGGACGTCCTGCGGCACCTGTCCGCCGACGAGTTGGGCTCGTTGCTGGGCCGGTGGTCGGCGGCGGTGCGGGCACTCGCCTCCGTGCTCGGCGGCCTGTGGCGCGAATCCGATGTGGACCGCACGACCATGATCGTGCGCTCCGGCGTCGACTCGTCCACGTGGAACGCCTACGCCGGCGCCTACAACACCGCCCGCACCGCGTGGATCACCTGCCTGCACGCGGCGGGCCTGACGTCACTGCTCGACCCGGCCTGGCCGGGCAAGGCGATGCGCGTGATGGCGGCGGACCTGGCGTGGTGGCACCGGGAAACGGGCGGCGGCCCGCACCCGGACACCGCCGTGTGGGCCGCGCTGCCGTTGCCGTGGGAGGTGCTCGACGGGGTCGCGACGTGCACCCGCGCGGACGTCGAGGCGGCCTGCCGTGCGCATGGCGTGGACCCGGCACGCTCCTGGACCGCGCCGCGGAAGCACTCGTCGGTCGCGCGCTTCCGGCCGACCCCGGAGCTCGTGCACGGCGTGGCGGTGTCGGATCCCTTGTGGGCCATGACGTTGCGGCGTGCCGGGGTGTTCAGCGGAAAGCCGGTGCGGGCCGAGGTGTTCGGTGGACCGGTATTCGGTGGACAGGACGCGCCGGGCTGAGGAGGCTTGGGGGCGTTCGGTGGTAGCTCAGTGGTGGAGCGCCCGGCTCTGGACCGGGTGGACGCCGGTTCGAGCCCGGCCCGCCGGACGCCTGGAACGCGTAGCTCAGTGGTAGAGCTCCGGCTCTTTCTCCGGAGGGACGCCGGTTCGAGCCCGGCCGTGTTCCCTGGTGGACGCCTGCGGGGGCAGGTGGTCCGGGTGTCCGTGTGCCGCACCCGCTGCTTTGGCGGTGGGTGCGGCACACGTCGTCTTGGTCGTGGGTGCGCCGGACGGGTCGCCTTAGGCGGTGGGTGAGGCACGTGCCGTCGTGGATGTGGGCGCCGGACGGGTCGTCTTGGGGAGGGGCGGCGCCCGCTCGTCTCGGGTGGGTGCGCAGCATTGCCGTGTGGGCGGGAGCGTGGTGCTTCGGCCGCGCGGGGGTGGGCTGGCTGCGACACCCGCACCGGTGGCGGCGCGGAGTGAGCGGCGCACCGGCTGAGTGCGGCCTGGCATGTGTGAGTACGCGGCGCGGGTCGCCACGACCAGGCGCCACAACCAGCCGGTGCGGTCTGGCCGTGTGGCATCGCGGCCACGGTGCGTGAGTCGCCACAGCCCGCCACAGCCAGGCAATGCCGTGGTCGCGCGGCCGTATCGCCGTGGCCGGCGTCGTCAGGGTTCCAGTGGCGTCAGGGTGCCTGCAGCGTCAGGTACGCCAGGCCCATCGTCTCGCGCCACCCGCGCAGGCGCCACCCGCGTTGCCGGTCGGCCTTCGCCCTGATCTCGGCCGCGTGCTCGGAGTCCGGGTTGGCGCGCAGCCAGTGTTCCCAGGCGCGGCCGTGGCCGTTCTCGAACACGTCCCACTCGTCGAGGCTCGCCTGTTCGGCGGCCAGCAAGCGGTAGCCGTGCGCGTGGGCCAGGTCGACGAGGTCGGCCAGCGAGCCGTACTGGTCGCGGGGAATCGGCATCGCCGCCAGCTGGGCCTCAGTGGGTTCCTGCTGCCAGAAGCCTTCGCCCAGCAGGAAGCGGCCGCCCGGCTTGAGGAGCTTCTTGGCCTCCGTCAGCGCGTTCACCGTGTGCTGCAACGGGTCTCCGCCCCACACCTGGGAGGCGCCGTTGACGATCACGGCGTCGGCCGGCCTGTCCGGCTGCCACTCGGCCACGTCGGTCACCACCAGGCTGACGCGGTCGGTGAGGCCTCGGGCGTCGGCGTTGGACTGGGCGTGGGCGATGTCGACGGCGTTGCGGTCGACGCCGGTGCCGGTGGCCGTGGGCGCCGCCTCCAGTGTCCTCAGGAGGAACTCCGCCCAGCCGCAGCCCAGGTCCACGACGTGGGCGTCGTCCAGCGGCAGGAGCGAGCGGATGAGGCGGGCTGCTCGTTCCTCGGACAGCGGTCCGTGGAACGTCACGTCGGTGTACAGCGGTGCTATCTCTGGTGACGTCATCGCCCCCAGGATGGCCCCGGCGGCACGGTCCGGGCAACGCGATATTCAGTTGTTGGGTCCATCACCTCCCCGTAGCTTCAGTCGGCGTGGAACTCGTGTGGCGCCCGCTCACGACAGCGGACATCCCTGAGGTGGCCGCGCTCTACAACGCGGCCGAGGCGGTCGACGACACCGGTGAGTTGTTGTCCGAAGAGGACTTCGCCGAGTCGTTCCGCGAGGCCGACCTGCCCGGTGGGTCGGTGGCCGTGTTCGCGGGCGAAAGCCTTGCGGCGTACGGGCTTGTCGTGTTGCGCGACAACCCCGTGGGCACGCACCGCGTCCGCCTCGACGGGCTGGTGCACCCCGAGTTCCGGCGCCGGGGCATCGGGACGCGGCTCCTGCCGCGTCTCGCGGAGCTCGCGCGGGTGCTCCACGTCTCACGGCATCCAGGTATGCCGCTCACCGTGTGCACCATGGCCGAGAGCCGCTCCGCCGGGCACGTCGCGCTCGTCGAGGAGCTCGGGTTCCAGGCCGACCGCCACTTCTACGAGCTGGAGGTGGCACTGGGCGAGTCACTCGCCCAGGCGCCGATCCCGTCCGGCTACGAGATCGTGCCGTTCTCCGCGGCTCGTGGCGAAGAGGTCCGGCTGGTCTGCAACGCGGCGTTCGCGCGGCACTGGGGTTCGGTCGAGCGCAGCCCCCAGGAATGGGCGGCGTCGTTCACCGACAGCCCGAGGTTCGTTCCCGAGTCCTCCTTCCTGGCGCTCTCGCAGGGCGCCGTCGTGGGGTTCGTGCTCGCGCGGCACTACCCGGTCGTCGAAGAGATGACCGGCGTCCGCGAGCTGTGGATCGGCGACGTCGGCACCCTGGACGAGCACCGCGGGCGCGGCGTGGCCTCGGCCCTGCTGAGCCGCACCCTGGCTCGGGCAGGGGAGAAGGGGTACCAGCGCGCGGGGCTCTCCGTGGACACGGCCAACCCGACCGGAGCGCTCGGCCTCTACGAGCGCGCCGGGTTCGGGGTGGCGCGGACGTGGATCGACTACGGGTTGCCGGTCGCGTTCTGAAGCTCTTCGCCGGGCTGGCCGACGCAGAACTGGTTGCCGTCCGGATCGGCGAGCACGGACCACACGAGGCCGGGAACGCTGTGCACGGCGACCTCCGTGGCGCCGAGCGCCAGTAACCGGGCGACCTCCGCCAGGCGGTCGGGAACGTGCGTGTCGAAGTGGACCCTGTTCTTGCCCGGCGTGGCGTCCGGCACCTGCTGGAAGGCGAGCGCCGGCCCGGCCTCGGTGTTCGGCGCGAGCACGATGAACTCACCCCAGTCGTTCTGGATCGTGGTGCCCAGAGCGGCCGTCCAGAACTCCGCGAGCTTGCGCGCGTCACCGGTGTCGATCGTGATCATGTCAATGGTCAGCGGCATGGGAAGGACGCTACTCAGGGGGTCTGACAATTCTGTCGCCGCAGGTCAGAGCCCACGCAGAGCACCGCGCGCGATTTCGGGGAACGCCCAACCAGTACGCTGTTTCAACTGCCCGTGAACGAGGAGTACCCACCGTGATCACCAGGATGTCGTCGCTGTTCCTGCGCACCCTTCGCGAGGATCCGGCGGACGCCGAAGTGCCCAGCCACAAGCTGCTGGTGCGCGCCGGCTACGTCCGCCGCGTCGCGCCGGGCGGGTACACCTGGCTGCCGCTGGGGCTCAAGGTCCTGCGCAACATCGAGGCCGTCGTCCGCGAGGAGATGGACGCCTTCGGCGCGCAGGAGATCCAGTTCCCCGCGCTGCTGCCCAAGGAGCCCTACGAGGCGACGAACCGGTGGGAGGAGTACGGCCCCAACCTGTTCCGCCTCAAGGACCGCAAGGGCGCCGACTACCTCCTCGGTCCCACGCACGAGGAGATGTTCACCCTCACCGTGAAGGGCGAGTACAGCTCGTACAAGGACTACCCCGTCACGCTGTACCAGATCCAGACCAAGTACCGCGACGAGGCGCGTCCCCGTGCGGGCATCCTGCGCGGCCGCGAGTTCCTGATGAAGGACTCGTACTCGTTCGACCTCACCGACGAGGGCCTGAGCCAGTCCTACAAGGACCACCGCGACGCCTACATCCGCATCTTCGACCGGCTCGGCCTGGAGTACGTGATCGTCTCCGCCACGTCCGGCGCGATGGGCGGCTCGGCGTCGGAGGAGTTCCTCGCCGTCGCCGAGACGGGCGAGGACACGTTCGTGCGCAGCACCGAGTCGGGCTACGCGGCGAACGTGGAGGCCGTCGCGACCCCCGTGCCCGCCGAGCAGTCGATCGACGACAAGCCCGCCGCGCAGGTGCACCACACGCCGGCCACGCCCACCATCGAGACGCTGGTGGACTTCCTCAACGCCAACACCGACCGCAAGTTCACCGCGGCGGACACGTTGAAGAACGTCCTGGTCAAGACCAAGCAGCCCGGTCAGAAGGACTGGGAGCTGCTCGCCGTCGCCGTCCCCGGTGACCGCGAGGTCGACTTCAAGCGCCTCGAGGCGGCACTGGAGCCCGCCGAGGTCGCGATGGTCGACGAGGCCGACTTCGCCAAGAACTCGTTCCTGGTCAAGGGGTACATCGGCCCGGGCGCGATCCAGGCCAACGGCATCCGCTTCCTCGCCGACCCCCGCGTCGTCAAGGGCACCGCGTGGGTGACCGGCGCCGACAAGGCCGACCACCACGTCGTCGACCTGGTGGTGGGCCGCGACTTCACGCCCGACGGCGTCATCGACGTCGCCGAGGTCCGCGAGGGCGACGCGTCGCCGGACGGCAAGGGCGTGCTGGTCGCCGCGCGCGGCATCGAGATCGGCCACATCTTCCAGCTGGGCCGCAAGTACGCGGACGCGTTCTCGCTCGACGCGCTCGGCCCGGACTCCAAGCCGGTCCGCATCACCATGGGCTCGTACGGCGTCGGCGTCTCGCGGCTCGTCGCGGCCATCGCGGAGCAGTCGCACGACGAGCGCGGCCTGATCTGGCCCCGCAACGTGGCGCCCGCCGACGTCCACGTCGTGGTGGCCGGCAAGGACGAGACGCTGCTGACCGCGGGCGAGGACTTCGCGAAGCAACTCAGCGCCAAGGGTCTCAAGGTGCTGCTGGACGACCGCAAGGCGAGCCCCGGCGTGAAGTTCGCGGACGCCGAGCTCGTGGGCATCCCGACGATCCTGGTGGTCGGGCGGGGGCTGAAGGACGGCAACGTCGAGGTCAAGGACCGCCGCTCGGGTGAGCGGGTGGAGGTTCCGGTGGCGGAGGCCGTTGACCACCTGGTGCAGGTCGTCAAGGGCTGAGGTTCGTGGCGAACGCCGGGTTGCGCTTGGGGCGCGGCCCGGCGTTCGGCGTTTGTGGGGGAGTGGGGCGGCACGGTGAAGGCGCGCGGCGGTGGGCCTGACGGGGGTGGGGTTCGCGCGGCTTGTGAGGGCTGGCGCGAGGCGGTGCTGCGGGGCGGCGCGGCTTGTGGGGCGGACTGCGGGAGACCGGGTGTAGGAGCTGGTGCAGGCTGAGTGGTTGGCACGGGACACTGCTTCGGGGTGGGTTGCACCGCTTGTGAGGGCTGGAGCGCCGGCTCTTTCCCGCACTGCGGGAGGCCGAGCGGCCGCACCGCGGGAAAGAACCGGCGCAGCCGGCGCCGCGGCATCTCGGCGTGGGGCAACGGCTCCAGGCCGGGTGGTGGCGTTCGGCCTGGAGACGCGGCGGCGCGGGTGCCGGGTTACGAGGTCGGGATCAGGGAGTCGACCATCTTCTGGAGGTCGGCCTCCTTCGGCAGGGGCGGGGTGGCGCCGCCTCCGCCGCCCTCCAGGTCGCCGTTCACGGCGAGCACGTGGAGCTTGCTGCTGCCGTTGAGGACCACGACCTTGACCATGCCCTTGCTGGCCAGGCACTTGTTGCCGGTCTGCGTGACGGTGGCGTCGATCTGCACGCCCTCGATGGTGACCTTCTTGCCGTCCTTCTGGGTGTGCTGGATCTTCACCGGCTTGGGCTCGGTCGTGGTGACCTTGGGGTCGCCGCCCGACGAGTAGTACTGCGTGGCGAGGGCCTTGGTGAAGTCGGTGGCCGCCTTGGTGATGTCGCTCTTCGGGAGCAGCGTGCCGCCGTTGGTGCCCTTCGTGAACGGCTTGCCCTCGCAGGTGTAGTCGCCGTAGGTGGCGATGCCGGACAGCGAGATGCCCGGGATGGCCTCGACCGGCACCTTGGCGTCGGCGATGATGTCCCAGGTCTTCGGGACCACGTAGTTGTAGCCGAGCGCCGTCTCGACGCACTGCGTGCCCTCGTTCTTCGGGCACGGGCCGTCGGTCGGCTGCGCGGTGGTGCTGGACGTCGTGGACGTGGTCGGCTGGGCGGTGTTGTCACCCGAGTTCTGCTTCGAGAGCAGCAGCCACGTGAGGCCGCCGCCCACGAGCAGCACCAGGACCACGGCGCCGATGACCAGCCACAGCGTCTTGTTCCTCTTCGGCGGCTCGTTGTCGAAGCCGCCGTACACGCCGAGGCCGCCGTACCCGCCGTAGCCCTGCTGCGGGAACTGGCCCTGGTCCGGGAAGCCGCCCTGCTGCGGGAAGCCACCGGTCTGCGGGTAGCCCCCGGTCTGGTAGCCGCCCGTGGGGTAGCCGCCGCTCTGGTAATCACCCTGTTGTTGCTGGCCCCAGCCCTGCTGGTCGTTCCAGCCGCCCTGCCCGCCGCCACCTGGGTACGTCACGGGCGAAACGGTACCTGGTGGGTCTGACAGCGGCTTAATTCATCAAGCGTTGACCTGGCGAACGCGACGGGCGTACTGTGCGCGTTAAATTCAACGCGTGATGAACAAAGGAGGCAGATGATGCGCACCGCCCTCGTCACCGCCGTCGCAGGCGCGGTGGTGGCCTTTCTCCTGGGACTGCTCACCTTCGGCGTGCAGGCGACCGTGCACCCGCACGACGTCCCGCTCGCCGTCGTCGCACCTCCGCCGGTCGCGGACAGGGTCCAGGCCGCCGACTCGGCCGAGGTCGACATCAGGGTCGTGTCCGCGGACGAGGCCCGGAACCTCCTGCGGGACAAGGAGGTCTACGGGGTGCTGGAGATCGCGCCCGGCCAGGCGACGATCCGGCTGAACCCCGCCGTCAACCCGTCCGGCACGCAGGTCGCGCAACAGGTGCTGACCGGTGTCGCGCAGGGCGCGGGGCTGCCGGTCAGGACCGAGACCCAGGCCGTGTCCGCCGCCGAACGCACCGCGCCGCTCGCCGCGAGTGCGCTGCTGTGGGTCGGGGGAATGGTGGCCGGACTGCTGTTCGTGGTGCTGAAGGGCCGCGACCTCAGGTGGCTTTCGGCGACGGCCGCCGCCGTCCTCGTCACCGGCTCGACCGCGGGACTGCTGGCGTGGTGGGGCGTCACGCTGAACGTGCCGACGTTCGCGTTCCTGCTCGCCGTCGCCACGGCGTTCGCGTTGCTGCAGGCCGGGCTGTTCAAGCACCTCGGCATCCGCGCGATGGGCGTCCTCGGCCTGCTCTACCTGATGGCGCCGGCCGTCGCGGGCCAGGTGCCGGAGCTGCTCAACCCCGTCTACAGGGCGGTCCTGTGGTCGTGGACGCCGTTCCGGTTCTCGGCGGAAGGCCTGCGCAGCCTCCTGTACGACGGGTCCGTCAGCACCGAGTGGTGGGTGTTCGGCGGGATCGCGCTCCTGGGCGTCGTGCTGCTGCTAGCCGGCAAGAAAGCTCAGACGGACCGTGCGGACGGGATTGTCGACGTTGGTGTCGACCAGGCAGATGGACTGCCACGTGCCGAGCGTCAGCACACCGCCTAGAACCGGGATCGTCGCGTAAGGCGGCACCAGCGCGGGCATCACGTGGTCACGGCCGTGGCCGGGGGTGCCGTGCCGGTGCCGCCACTTCACGTCGCGGGGCAGGATGCGCTCCAACGCGGTCAGCAGGTCGTCGTCGCTGCCCGCGCCGGTCTCGATGACGGCGACGCCCGCCGTCGCGTGGGGCACCCACACGTGCAGCAGGCCGTCGCCGTCCTCGCTGTCGAGGAACCGCTGGCAGTCCCGGGTGAGGTCGTACACGACTTCGTCGGAGCCGGTGCGGATCTGGATCTCCTCGCTGCGCATGACCTCAGATCTTACGAACCACCCGTGCGGGATTGCCGACTGCGAGCACGTGAGCAGGCAGATCGCGCGTCACGACGCTACCGGCGCCGACGCGCGTGTTGTAGCCGTACTCGATCTGCAGGCGCTGCAGGAACGTCGTGTTCTCGCCGATCTCCGCCACGAACCCCTTGAGGATCTCGTGCATCGCGTCGAGCTCGGGATCCGCCGGCAGGTAGGGCTCGCCGTTGATCATCTTGTCGCGGTGGGTTCCCATGAGGACTCAGTATCGTCACGGACATGCGCGTGCTCTTCGCCAGCGTGGCCACCCCCGGCCACACGTACCCGTTGATCCCGCTGGCGCAGGCGATGCGCAAAGCCGGGCACGAGGTGCACTTCGCGGTCGGCGAGGACATGCACCCGGTGCTCGGGAAGCTCGGGCTGCGGCCGTTCCGGCCGGGGCTCGTGTTCGGCGAGATCTACGCCGAGGACATCGCGCAGGAGCTGGAGCGGTTGCTGCCCGACCTCGTGATCGGCGAGTGGGCGGTGCCCGAGGTCGTCTCCGAGGCCCGCCGCCGCGGCTTTCCCGCGCTGTGGCACGGGTTCGGGCGGATGTTCCCCGACGGCATCGGGCTCGTGCGGCCCACCGGCGGACGGCACCTCGACATCTGCCCGCCCTCGCTGCAGGACCCCGGCTTCCTGAAGGAGGACCGGATCCCGTTGCGCGCCGTGCCGTTCTCGCCGCCCGGTCACGTGCCGGACCGCACCGCCGGGAAACTGGTCTACCTCACGCTCGGCACGGCGTTCGGCACGCGGGAGCTGCTCGCGGAGGCGGTCGTGGGGCTCGGCAGGCTCACCGAGGCGCAGGTGGTCGTGGCCGCGCCGCACGTCGAGCTCGGGAACCTGCCGCCGAACGTGACGGTCCACCCGTGGCTGCCCCAGGCGGAGGTGCTCCGGTACGCGGACGTCGCCGTGCACCACGGCGGCAGCGGCACGATGCTCGGCGCTCTCGTCGCGGGCGTGCCCCAGGTCGTGCTGCCGCAGGGGGCCGATCAGTCCAGCAATGCCGACGCGCTCGTGGCCGCCGGCGCGGCGTTGCGGCCGGGTGCGTTCAGCGCCGGGCCGATCGTGGACTGCGTGCGGCGGCTGTTCGCCGACTCGTCCTACAGGGAAGCCGCTGGTCAGATAGCTCGGGAGATACGTCACACGCCGTCGCCGGAAGAAGTTGCGGACAGTCTGACGGGCGTTGTGTAACACTGTTTTTTATGAAGGCAAGCCGCCTGCGCTTCGGGATGAACCTGTGGCCGCCGTTCCTGTTCGCCGGCATCCGCGTCGAGGAGATCTCCGCGGACTACCGGTACGCGCGTGTGCGGATGCGTCTGCGCCCGTGGAACCGCAACTTCTTCGGCACCCACTTCGGCGGCTCGCTGTTCGCGATGACCGACCCGTTCTGGGTGTTGCTGCTGTTCAACCAGCTCAAGGGCGAGCACGTGGTGTGGGACCAGGCCGGTGAGATCGAGTTCGTGGCCCCCGGCCGCGGCACGGTGCGCGCCGAGTTCCGGCTGACCGACGAGCACGTAGAGCAGGTGCTGGAGCGGACCAGGGGCACCGAGAAGGCCTTGATCTGGTTCGACACGGACGTCGTCGGGCAGGATGGGGCCGTGATCGCACGGGTGAAGAAGCAGGTCTACGCGCGACGCAAGCGCGACAAGCAGCTCACGCATGCGTGAGGCCTTCGGAGCGGTTTTCGACGTCCAGCCCGGTTACCTGAACACGGCGTCCATCGGGGTGCCTCCACGGCACGTCGCCGACGCGGTGATGGCCTCGCACGAACGGTGGCGGCGCGGCGAGGACACGTCGTCCACGTTCAACGACGCCGTGGAGACCTCCCGCGAGGGCTTCGGGCGGCTGGTCGGGGTGCCCGCGACCTCGGTCGCCTGTGGAGCCACGGTGTCGCAGTTCGTGTCGCTGGTCGCGCAGTCGCTGCCCTCGGGCTCCAAGGTGTACGTCGACCCCGGCGACTTCACCAGCGTCACGCTGCCGTTCGTCGCGGCCGGACACCGGATCGCGTCCACTGTGGACGAGGCGGATCTGGTGGCGCTGAGCCTGGTCCAGTCCTCGGACGGCAGGATCGCGGACCTCGACGCGCTGAAGGCGTCCGGCAAACCGGTGCTGCTCGACGTGTCGCAGGCCGCCGGGTGGATGCCGTTGTCGCTGGCGTGGGCCGACTTCGTCGTCGGCGTGGCCTACAAGTGGCTGATGTCGCCGCGCGGCGCGGCCTGGATGGCGGTGCGTCCGGACCGGATGGAGTTCCTCAAGCCGTTGGCGGCCAACTGGTACAGCACGGGCGAGAACTACGGCACGGAACTGGTGCTCCGTTCGGACGCACGGCGGTTCGACCTCTCACCGACGTGGTCCTCGCACGTCGGCGCGGCGGTCGCGCTCCCGTGGCTGGCCTCTGTGGACCTCGAAGCCGTGCGCGCGCACTGCGTGGGCCTGACGGATCGCCTCCTGACCGGACTGGGGCTGCCTCCCAACGGCTCGGCGATCGTCTCGGTCGACACGCCGCCCGCCCAGGGTGTGGTCGCCTCGGTCCGCGCAGGTCGCACGCGGTACGCATGTCACATGTACAACACGATCGAGGACGTTGATCGGGTGCTCGAAGCGCTCAGCTGACTGCCGTCCGTTACCGTGGGTCCTTGTGTCGGAACCACGCCAGTCACCTGAAGAGGTGACCCAGAACCTGCCTCGCTTCCCACCGAGGCCCACCGACACCGCGCCGTTGTACCCGGCCGACGAGCTGATGAAGCTGCAGTCGATCATGGACAACCGCCAGGGGCACGTGCCCGCTCCGCCACCCCCGCCCGTGCGCAAGAGCACGTGGGTGGGCAGGGCGCTGGCACTCGTCGGTGTCGCGGTGGTGTCGGGGCTCGTCTGGTGGGTGCTGCAGCCGTCGGACCCGGTGGACAAGCAGGTCGCCCAGCCGCAGAAGACCGCGGGGGAGTTCGAGTTCACCACCGTGCCCGAGCTCCCGGAGCCGGTGAAGGACAGCGACTGCGCCGCCCACGCGACGAGCCAGACGCAGGCGTTCTTCAAGACCACGCCGTGCCTGCAGCTCACGAGGGCGTTCTACACGGCCACGCTGCCGGACGGCCGCACCGTGTACTCGTCGGTGTCCGTGGTGAAGATGAAGACGGCCGACGAGGCACGCCAGCTGCGCGAGCTGACCCAGAAGGACGGCACCGGGAACGTCAAGGACCTGGTGCTGGACAAGGCCATCAGCGTCCCGCCGCTGACCACGCTGGCCAACGGCGGCTACGCCTCCGAGCAGCGCGACCAGCTGGTCGTGATCGTCGAGTCCGACTCGCCGAGCAAGGGCGCGGACGCGCTCACGCACAACAAGGAGATGAAGAAGGTCTCCGCGGACGCGATCAGGCTCGCGTCCTCGTTCGGGAACTGACCGGGAGCAGGCGGCCCGCGACCGGGCCGCACGCCTAACCGGAGGCGACGCCCGGCATCGTGATGGACGCCGGGGTCGTGCCCGCCGCCTTCCGCCAGCGCGTCGCCCGCACGGCCGCGGTCGTCAACGCCTCCAGCGCCGACGTGCGCAGCCCCTGGTCGTCGGTCCGCTCGAGGACCCCGCGCCACGCGGCGCACGTGTCCTGCTCGACGGCCACCAGCGCGGCGAGCGCCGAGGGACCGTCGGACACCGGTGACGGCGGCAGGTAGGCGGCCGCGGGCGGGTTCGGGGTGGCGCTGTGGTCGCGCAGCCACCGCTCGGTCGTGTCCCGGCGGGCCCGGTGCAGGTTCGCGCCCTCCGCGACGGCGGCCGCGGTCTGGTCGCCCAGGAACGCCGACACCATCCCGTAGGTCCACAACGCCGCGTGCTCGGTGCCGAGCGCGGTCTGGACGGCGTCCACGTTCATCCGAGCACCTCCCGCAGCGACGCGCAGCCGGCGGCCACCGAGCCGACGAGGCCCGCGCGATAGGAGGGCAGCGAGGCGACGAGGGCCGAGGCCTCGCGGACCGCCTCGTCGAGCGACGTGCGCAGGGCCGCCAGCGGGTCCGGCGGTGTGGGCGGCGCGGTGGGCGCGGGCGGTGCCGTGGACGACAGCGGCGGGCGCTCCCGGTCGACCTCCGCCTGCAACAACGAGGCGTGCGTCCCGCGGGCCTTCGCGATCTCCGCGGCGGCGGGCACCGCCGTCAGCCCCTCGGCCAGCCTGGCGTCCGCACGGGCCTGCGCGGCCAGGGCCGCCAGCGGGTCCGGAGGCGGTGGCGGCGGCGGTTCTGTGGTGCACGCAACGGCGAGCGGTGCGGCGGCCACCGCGAGCAGCACACGGCGGCGGCTGACCGATTCGGAGATCACGCGACCCATGTTGCCAGCAGCCCTGCGGGTCGGTGGGAGGTGGGCGAACGAGATAGTCTGGTCGTCCACGGCCGCCGGAAACAGCGTCGGCCGGGGTTTTCATGCGTTCGAACTGAAGGAGACACCACGTGTCCAGCCCGCCGCGCGGAGAGCTTTCCGCGCAGCTAGCACCCGTTGTGCGGGAAGCTCTCGAAGCCGTCGGCTTCGACCTCGACGCGCTCGACGTGAATCAGGCTGGGCGCCGCCGTCTGGTCAAGGTCGTCGTGGACGGTGAGGACGGCATCGGGCTCGACGAGGTCGCCGAGGCGAGCCGCGTGGTCTCCGCCGCACTCGACGAGCACGACCACATCATCAACGGGCCGTACACCCTCGAGGTCACCTCGCCGGGTGTGGACCGCCCGCTCACCCGCCCCCGCCACTGGAAGCGCGCGCACCTGCGTCTCGTGAAGGTCAAGCAGCCCGAGAAGGCCGAGTGGTTCGGCCGGGTGGGCCAGTGCGACGAGACCGGGGTCGAGCTGCTGCACCAGGGCGAGCTGCGGCGCGTGGAGTACCGACACATCGAACGCGCGGTCATGGAGATCGAGTTCAAGCAGCCGCCGGTCGAGGAACTGGCTCGGCTCACTCGGAAAGCACCGGAGGAGGAGCCGAGGTGAACGTCGACATCGCCGCCCTGAGGGCGATCGAACGTGAAAAGGACATCCCCTTCGAGACGGTCCTGGAGGCGATCGAGTCAGCGCTGCTGACCGCCTACAAGCACACCGAAGGGCACGCGACGCACTCGCGCGTGGAGATCGACCGCAAGACCGGCGTCGTGCGCGTGCTCGCGCAGGACCTGGGGCCGGACGGCGCGGTCCAGGAGGAGTGGGACGACACCCCGGAGGGCTTCGGCCGGATCGCCGCCACGACGGCGCGCCAGGTCATCCTGCAGCGCCTGCGCGACGCGGAGCACGAGCGCACCTTCGGCGAGTTCGCCGCCAAGGAGGGCGAGATCATCGCCGGTGTCGTGCAGCGCGACGCCCGCGCGAACGCCCGCGGCATGGTCGTCGTCCAGGTGGGCGACACCGAGGGCGTGCTGCCGCCGGCCGAGCAGGTTCCGGGCGAGCAGTACAACCACGGCGAGCGCATCAAGTGCTACGTCGTGAGCGTCTCCCGCGGCGCCCGCGGGCCGCAGATCGCCCTCTCGCGCACCCACCCGAACCTCGTGCGGCGGCTGTTCGCCCTCGAGGTCCCGGAGATCGCGGACGGCACCGTGGAGATCCCCGCGGTGGCACGTGAGGCAGGTCACCGTTCGAAGATCGCGGTGAAATCAACGGTTGCCGGAGTGAACGCCAAGGGTGCCTGCATCGGCCCCATGGGCGCCCGTGTGCGCAACGTCATGCACGAGCTCGGCGGCGAGAAGATCGACATCATCGACCACTCGGACGACGCGGCCACGTTCGTCGGGAATGCCTTGTCACCTGCGAAGGTTGTATCGGTGACGGTGCTCGACGAGCGGGCCAAGACGGCCAGGGTCGTGGTGCCGGACTTCCAGCTCTCGCTGGCGATCGGCAAGGAGGGGCAGAACGCCCGTCTGGCCGCCCGCCTGACGGGTTGGCGCATCGACATCCGCAGTGACGCGGAGGCTCCGGCCGCCGGTGCGGTCACATCCGGTTCGGCTGAATGAGCTCCAGGGGATAGAATTATCAACGGTTCAACGTCAGGTTCGGTCTCCCAGCGCATCGGCCCTGTTCGAACGTGCATCGGATGCCGTACCCGGACGTTGCCGTCTGAGCTGCTGCGAGTGGTCGCGGTGGGCGGTTCGGTGGTTCCGGACGTCCATCGGCGGCTTCCTGGTCGGGGTGCTTGGTTGCATTTCGATCTCGAATGTCTCCGCAACGCCGAGCGGCGACGGGCGTTCTCGCGGGCCCTCCGGGTCCAGGGAGCACTCGACGTCGCTTCGTTGCGCGAGCACGTGGAGCAGCACGGGAACTTGGCCGCGGGACAGCCCCGGGGCCAGCAAGCAACAAGGAAGCAGGTCGACCCGTCATGAGTCAGCCGTGAAGCTGAAGACATGAACGCGCGACGTTAAGACGAGGTCGATGGGAACTTGCCCGCCGGCCTCACGACCTAGGAGAGCAGTGGCAGGCAAGGCCCGCGTGCACGAGCTCGCGAAAGAGCTCGGTGTTACGAGCAAGGAAGTTCTCAACAAGCTCGCCGAACAGGGCGAGTACGTGAAGTCCGCGTCGTCGACCGTCGAGGCCCCCGTGGCCCGCCGGCTCCGTGACGCGTACGAGGCCAAGTCTTCGAAGCCGGCCCCCAAGCCGTCCGCTCCGAAGCCCAAGGCACCCGCACCCGCTGCCGCAGCAGCGCCCGCCGCACCGGCGGAGTCGAAGCCTGCGGCCGACAAGCCCGCTGCGCCCAAGGGCATGCCCGGACCCCGTCCGGCCGCCCCGCGCCCGCCGGCCCCGAAGCCCGCTCCGGCAGCTTCTGCCGCGCAGACTCCGGCTCCCGCGGCGCCCGCACCGGCACCCGTGCAGTCCCAGGCCCCGGCCGCCGCACCGGCACCCGCCGCGTCGGCTCCGGCCGCCCCGAAGGCTGCCCCGGCACCTGGCGCCAAGCCCGGTGGCGGTCCCCGTCCGGGCCCGCGCCCGGCTCCGCAGCAGCCCGCAGCGCCCCAGCAGCAGCCGCAGGCTCCGGCCGCGTCCGCCGGCGGGCAGTCCCAGTCCGTGGTGCCGCCGCGCACGCAGGCCCCCAAGCCTGCGGGTCCGCGTGCCCCGCGTCCGGGCAACAACCCCTTCGGCGTCGGTGGCGGCAACGCTCCCGCGCCTCGTCCTGGACCTCGTCCCGGCCCGCGGCCCGAGCAGGGCGGCGACCGCCCCGCGGGCGGCCCGAAGCCCGGCGACCCGCGTCCGGCCACGCCCCGTCCCGGTGGCGCGCCCGGCCAGGGTGGTCCGCGTCCGGCTGCCGCGCAGGGTGGCGGCCGTCCCGGCCCCGGTCAGGGCGGTCCTCGTCCGGCTCCGGGCCAGGGTGGTCCTCGCCCGAACCCCGGCAACATGCCCCCGCGGCCGAACCCCGGCATGATGCCCGGCCGTCCGGCCGGTAACCGTCCTGGCCCTGGTGGCGGCGGTGGCCGTCCCGGTGGCGGTGGCGGTGGCGGCGGTCGTCCCGGTGGGGGCGGCGGCGGTGGCGGCTTCCGCGGCGGCGGTGGCGGTGGCGGTGGCGGTGGCTTCCGTCCCGGTGGCGGCGGTGGCGGTGGCGGTGGCTTCCGTCCCGGTGGCGGCGGTGGCGGTGGCGGTGGCTTCCGTCCCGGTGGTGCCGGTGGTGGCGGCGGCGCACCCGCCGGTGGCGGCGGTTTCCGCGGTCGTCCCGGTGGCGGTGGCGGCGCTGGTCGCGGCGGTACCGCTGGTGCCTTCGGTCGTCCGGGTGGTCCGGCGCGCCGTGGACGCAAGTCCAAGCGGCAGAAGCGCCAGGAGTACATGGACAACATGCAGGCGCCTTCGGTCGGTGGCGTCCGCCTGCCCAAGGGCAGTGGCGAGACGATCCGCCTGCCGCGCGGTGCCTCGCTGACCGACTTCGCCGACAAGATCAACGCCAACCCGGCGTCGCTCGTGCAGGTGCTCTTCCACCTGGGCGAGATGGTCACGGCGACCCAGTCGGTGTCCGACGAGATCCTGGAGCTGCTCGGCTCCGAGATGAACTACGTCGTGCAGGTCGTGTCCCCCGAGGAGGAGGACCGCGAGCTGCTCGAGACGTTCGACATCACCTACGGCGAGGACGCCGGCGACGAGGAGGACCTGCAGGTCCGCCCGCCGGTCGTCACCGTCATGGGTCACGTCGACCACGGCAAGACCCGACTCCTCGACACCATCCGCAAGGCGAAGGTGCACGAGGGCGAGGCCGGCGGCATCACGCAGCACATCGGTGCGTACCAGGTGCGGACGGAGCTCGAGGGCAACGAGCGACTCATCACCTTCATCGACACCCCGGGTCACGAGGCGTTCACCGCCATGCGCGCCCGTGGTGCGAACTCGACCGACATCGCGGTCATCGTCGTCGCCGCTGACGACGGCGTGATGCCGCAGACGGTCGAGGCGATCAACCACGCGCAGGCCGCCCAGGCGCCGATCGTGGTCGCGGTGAACAAGATCGACAAGGAGGGTGCGAACCCCTCCAAGATCCGCCAGCAGCTGACCGAGTACGGCCTGGTCGCCGAGGAGTACGGCGGCGAGACCATGTTCGTCGACATCTCGGCGAAGCAGGGCATCAACATCGACGGTCTCCTCGAGGCCATCCTGTTGACGGCCGACGCGTCGCTGGACCTCCGGGCCAACCCGGCCATGGAGGCCCAGGGTGTCGCGATCGAGGCGCACCTCGACCGCGGTCGCGGTCCGGTCGCCACGGTTCTGGTCCAGCGCGGAACGCTCCGCGTGGGTGACTCGATCGTCGCGGGTGACGCGTACGGTCGCGTCCGCCGCATGGTCGACGAGCACGGCGACGACGTGCACGACGCGACCCCGTCGCGTCCGGTGCAGGTCATCGGTCTGACCTCGGTGCCGCGCGCCGGTGACTCGTTCCTCGTCGTCGACGAGGACCGCGTCGCCCGCCAGATCGCCGAGCGTCGTCAGGCCCGCACCCGCAACGCCGCCAACGCGGCGAAGCGCAAGCGCGTCAGCCTGGAGGACCTGGACGCAGCGCTGAAGGAGACCTCGGCACTCACCTTGATCATCAAGGGTGACAACTCGGGTACCGTCGAGGCCCTCGAGGACGCGCTCATGAAGATCGAGGTCGGCGACGACGTCGAGCTGCGCGTGATCCACCGCGGTGTCGGTGGCATCACCGAAGGCGACATCAACCTCGCCGTGGCCGGTTCCGCCATCGTCCTGGGCTTCAACGTCCGGGCCGAGGGCAAGGCGACCGAGCTCGCGAACCGCGAAGGCGTGGACGTCCGGTACTACACGGTCATCTACCAGGCGATCGACGAGATCGAGGCGGCCCTCAAGGGTCTCCTCAAGCCGGAGTTCGAAGAGGTCCAGCTCGGCCGCGCCGAGGTCCGCGACGTCTTCAAGTCCTCCAAGGTCGGCACGATCGCGGGTTGCATGGTCCTGTCGGGCGAGATCCGCCGCAACGCGCGTGCTCGCCTGCTCCGTGACGGCAAGGTGATCGCGGAGAACCTCCCGATCAGCTCGCTCAAGCGGTTCAAGGACGACGCCACCGAGGTCCGCGAAGGTTTCGAGTGTGGTCTCACGCTCGGCAACTACAGCGACCTCAAGCTGGAAGACATCATCGAGACCTTCGAGATGCGCGAGAAGCCGCGCGCCTAGTCGGTTGACGTGAGGGGTGCGGAGCCGTTTTAACCGGTGGCTCCGCACCCCTTTCTTCTGGAGGATCTTGCCCATGTACGTGGGTGCTCTGGAACTGGACGTGTTGCTCGGCGACGTCCATTCGTTGAAGGAGAAGCGTTCGGTGGTGCGGCCCGTCGTGGCCGAACTGCGCAAGCGCTTCGAGGTCGCCGCGTCCGAGGCGGGTCATCAGGACCTGCACCGGCGGGCGTTGATCGGCGTCGCCGCCGTCGCGGCCGACGCGGCGCATGTCAGGGACGTCCTGGCCGGCTGTGAAAGGCTGGTCGCGGGACGGCCCGAACTGGAACTGCTCTCCGCCCGGACGCGTCTCGTCGGGCCGGAGGACGACTAGGAAGGGGAGGCTCGTGGCCGACACGGCACGTGCCCGCAAGCTCGCCAAGCGGATCTCGCAGATCGTCGCTTCGGCTCTGGAGCACGAGGTGAAGGACCCGCGTCTGGCGCGGGTCACGATCACCGACACCAAGGTGACCGGCGACCTGCACGACGCGACGGTGTACTACACCGTTCTCGGTGAGCGCCTGGACACCGAGCCCGACTACGCCGGTGCCGCCGCGGCCCTCGAGAAGGCCAAGGGCGTGTTGCGGTCGCTGGTCGGAGCGCAGACCGGGGTGCGGTTCACGCCCACGCTGACGTTCATGACCGACACCGTGCCGGACGCGGCTCGGAAGATGGACGAGCTGCTGGCGAAGGCCCAGGCCGCGGACGCCGAGGTGGCTCGGCGTGCGGTGGGTGCCTCTCCGGCCGGCGAGGCGGACCCGTACAAGGCGCCGAAGGAAGACGACGAGGACGAGGACTGAGTCCTCGGCGAGGGCTGGGCCTCTTGCGGTCGAGTCCTCGATGGACGGCTTCACACCAGGGCGGACACGTTGCGACGTGTCCGCCCTGGCGTTTCCGGCCCGATCGTCCACTCGGCACACCACCGCCGTAATCGGATGGAAACTGTCTTGTCCGAGGGTGCCCTACCGCACTTCGAGACGGTCAACGGCTAACGTCTCCCTGTGGCAGACGACCTGAGCACCACCATCGCCGAGGCCGCGCGACTGCTGGCCGGTGCCCGTGACGTGACCCTCCTCAGTCACATCAACCCCGACGCCGACACGCTCGGGAGCGCCCTGGCGGTGGGGCTCGCGCTGCACCGGCGCGGGGTCGCGGTGCGAGTCGCGTTCGGCGAGCCGGAGACCGTGCCCGAGAGCCTGAAGGCCTTGGACACCGCGGGGTTGCTCGTCCACCGCGACGAGGTGCCGCAGGCGCCCGAGTTCCTGGTCGTCATGGACACCGGCAGCGTGCAACGGCTCGGGCCGCTCGGTGACCGCGTCACGAACTGCACGGGCCCCGTCGTCGTCGTGGACCACCACGTGTCGAACACGCGGTACGGGACGTTGCACTGCGTCGACTCGCAGGCGGAGGCCACGGCGCTCATCGCGCTCAGGTTGCTGGACGAGATGGACGTCGAGATCGACGAGCCCATCGCGCGGTGCCTGTACGCCGGGCTGGTGACCGACACCGGCGGCTTCCGCAAGGCCGGGCCGGAGGCGCACAAGATCGCCGCGCGGCTGCTGGAGACCGGAGTGGACGCGTACGCCGTCACGCGTCCGTTGATGGACTCGCACCCGTTCGCCTACCTCGGCATGTTGTCGCGCGTACTGGCCAAGGCGGAGCTTGACCAGAAGGCGGCGCACGGCCTGGGGCTCGCGCATGCGGTCGTGAGCCTCGACGACGCGCGTGAGGTGCGCAGCGAGGAGGTCGAGAGCGTGATCGACGTGGTCCGTTCCGCCTCCGAGGCCGAGGTCGCGGCCGTGGTGAAGGAGCTCAGGCCCGGGTTCTGGTCCGTGTCGCTGCGGGCCGTGAGCCGGGTGGACGTTCGTGAGGTGGCGCAGGTCCTCGGAGGTGGCGGGCACCGGCTGGCGGCCGGGTTCACCTTCGACGGGACCGCGGAGCAGGTCGTCGCCGCGCTCAAGGGCGCGTTGGAGCGGGTGGAGTCATGACACGGACAGGGAGCCCGCGGCTGCTGCGGGAGATCAACGACCGGGCCGCGATCGAGACGTTGCTGCGCAGCGGGGCGATGACGCGGGCCGAGCTGGAAGAGGTGATCGGGCTGTCCAAGCCCGCCACCGCCCAGCTGCTGGCGCGGCTCGAGGAGGACGGCATGGTCGTCCGTACGGGGTTGCGCGGGGGTGGGCGCGGCCCGCGTGCGCAGATGTGGGCCGTCAACGGCGGCGTCGGACACGTGGCGGCGGTGGCGCTGTCGGCCGAGCTGATCGACGTGGCCATCGCGGACATCACCGGGTCGTTGCTGGCCGAGCACAGCGCGCCGATGCCCAAGGAGAACACCCTCCCGGTCTTCCGCGAGACCGTGCAGAAGGCGGCGGTCCTGGCGGGCCTGTCGCTCGACGCGTTGTCGCACGTCGTGGTCGGGACGCCCGGTGCGGTGGACCCGGCGACCGGGCACCTCGGGTTCGCGCCGCACCTGCCGGGCCTCGAGGCCGTCGACCTGCCGTCGACGTTGCGCGAGCTGCTCGGCGTGCCGGTGTCGATCGAGAACGACATCAACCTCGCCGCGCTGGAGGAGATGAGCTCCGGCCGCGCCAGCGGGGTGCGCAACTTCGTGCTGTTCTGGCCCGCGGACGAGATCGGGTCGGCGGTCGTGGTCAACGGCACGCTGCTGCGCGGTGTCACGGGCGGCGCGGGCGAGATCGACTCCATGCAGATCCCGGGCGGCCGCTACGGCGACCAGGTCGACAGCGACGCGATCGTCGCGCTGGCGGCCGAGTACGGGATCTCCGCGCCGACCGGGCTGGACGCCGTGGCGCACGCCCTGAACGCCGGCACCGAGGGCAAGGCGTTCCTCACGGCTCTCGCGCACCGGATCGCGCTCGGGCTCGCGAACGTCGTGTGCGTGCTCGACCCGGAGCTCGTGCTGTTGTCCGGCGCGGTGGCGCACGCGGGCGGCGAGACGTTGTGCGACCTCGTGGCCGTCGAACTGCTGAAGCTCGTCGTGCCGCGCACTCCGGTGCACCTCGCGCAGATCACCGCGAAGCCGGTGCGTTCGGGGGCGCTGCACTCGGCGCTGGCCGTGGCGCGCGAGCAGGTGTTCGGGCTGCCGCAACGGTCGTGAGTGGCATCACCGCACGGCGGGGGCTGTGAGCGCCCAGTGCCGCGACAGCCGGCCTTTGCCCCGTGTTCGGTGGTCAGACTGCCGTGAGGTGGCCCGCTGAGCGTCGAAGACGCGGCGAAGGTCGGCTGTCGCGGCACTAGGGTTCGTCTGGTGGAGGATCGGGTTCCCGCTCGGCGGGTGATCGGGCTGGCGGTGCCCGCACTGGGGGTGCTGGCGGCCGAGCCGTTGTACGTGCTCGTGGACACGGCGGTGGTCGGCCACCTGGGGGCGGTGCCGCTGGCCGGGCTCGCCATCGGCGGTGTGCTGCTCACGCAGGTGTCCACTCAGCTGACGTTCCTCTCGTACGGCACGACGGCGCGCACGGCCCGGTTGCACGGGGCCGGACGGCGTCAGGAGGCCGTCGAGGAGGGCGTTCAGGCGACGTGGCTGGCGTTCGCCGCCGGACTGCTCGTGGTGGTGCTGGGGCAGTTGTTCGGGCGGCCTTTGGCGGAACTGCTCGCCGGGCCGGGTGCGGTGGCGGACGCGGCGGTGGCGTGGGTGCGCATCGCGTTGTTCGGCGCGCCGTTCATCCTCGTCACGATGGCCGGCAACGGCTGGATGCGCGGTGTTCAGGACACACGACGGCCGTTGAAGTACATCCTGATCGGCAACGGCATCAGCGCGGTGCTGTGTCCCGCGCTCGTCTACGGCGCGGACTGGGGGCTCGAGGGCTCGGCCATTGCCAACGTTGTCGCGCAGCTGCTCTCGGCCGGGCTCTTCATCAAGGCGTTGTTCGCGGAGCACGTGTCGTTGAAGCCGCATTGGGCTTCCATGCGCGCACAGCTCGGCATGGGGCGCGATCTGGTGTTGCGGAGCCTCGCGTTCCAGGCGTGTTTCATCAGCGCGGCCTCTGTGGCGGCACGCACGTCCGTCGGCGCCTTGGGTGCCCATCAGGTCGTGTTGCAGCTGTGGACGTTCCTCGCACTTGTGCTCGACTCGCTGGCCATCGCGGCGCAGTCGCTCGTGGGTGCGGCGCTGGGGGCGTCGAAGCGCAGGCAGGCCGAGAAGCTCGCCTGGCAGGTCACGCGGTACGGGCTGGTGTTCGGCATCGGGCTCGGGGTCGTGTTCGCGGCGCTGGTCACCGTGCTGCCGCGGGCGTTCACGACGGACCTGGGCGTGCTGGCCGAGATCCCGCACGCGTGGTGGTTCTTCGTTGCGCTGCAACCGATCGCGGGCGTGGTGTTCGCGCTGGACGGCGTGCTGCTGGGCGCCGGCGACGTGAAGTTCATGCGGACCGCGACGCTCGGGTCGGCCGTGGCCGGGTTCCTGCCGCTGGTGTGGGCCTCGTACGCGTTCGGGTGGGGCCTGGCCGGCATCTGGACGGGCCTGTCGCTGTTCATGCTGCTGCGACTCGTGGCCGTGGTGTGGCGGACGCGCTCGGGGGAGTGGGCCGTGGAGGGCGCGGTCCGGTAGTGACCAGGCCCACGGCAGAGGTCCCCGAACGGGTGCTGTGTCCGGCTTCACGGCATGAAACCGTTACCAAGAAGGTTGCTTGATGCGATGTAACTAATGTCCGCCCCGCCTCTGAACTGGGAGAGTGCCGCCTTGCCGCCGGTCGATCGCGCCACCCGTACCTCGTGGCTGATCTGGACCACCGCCGTACTCGTCTACTTCGCCGCCCTGTTCCACCGGACCACGCTCGGCGTGGCCGGACTGGAGGCGAGCGAACGCTTCGGGCTCGGACCCGCCCAGCTCGGTGTCTTCACCGTGCTGCAGATCGGTGTCTACGCCCTCATGCAGATCCCGACCGGCCTGCTAGTGGACCGCTACGGGCCGCGCCGGGTGCTCACCGCCGCCGCCCTGCTCATGGGCACCGGCCAGCTGCTCTTCGCGATCGCCGACTCGTACGCCCTCGGGCTCGTCGCGCGGGCCGTGCTGGGCATGGGTGACGCGATGACGTTCATCAGCGTGATCCGCCTCGTCGCGTCGCACTTCCCGCCGCGCCAGTACTCGTTCGTCGTCGCGATCACGGCCACGATCGGCGGTGTCGGCAACCTCGTCGCCACCGTGCCGCTGACGCTGCTGCTCGGCTCGATCGGGTGGACGTGGGCGTTCCTCGTCGCGGGCGGCCTGACCGCGCTGTACTCGGTCGTCGCGTTCCTGCGGGTGCGGGACGTGCCCGCCGGGTTCACCGCGCCGAAGCCGGAACCCGTGCCGGTGCGCGAGATCTGGCCGAAGGTGCGGCAGGCGTGGAGCGTGCCCGGCACCCGGCTCGGGTTCTGGGCGCACTTCAGCACCATGTCGACCCCCGCCGTCATCGGCCTGCTGTGGGGCTACCCGTACCTCGTGCAGGCGCAGGGCATGTCGCCCAACGCCGCGTCGTCGACGCTGGGCCTGCTCGTGATCGGCGCGATCGTGACGGGACCGGTCATCGGCGGGCTGTTCTCGCGCAACCCCGAGTGGCGGATGCCGATCTCGGTCGGCTTCCTCGGGTTCGCCCTGGCCGGCTGGGCCGTGCTGCTGCTGTGGCCGGGCGGGAAGGTGCCGGCCCCGGTCATCGCCGTCGTGTTCCTGGTGCTGACGGTGGGCGGGCCGATCTCGGGCGTGGCGTTCGCGCTGGCCCGCGACTACAACCCGGCGCACCGCCAGTCCACGGCGAGCGGTCTGGTGAACGTCGGCGGCTTCCTCGCGGTGACGGTCTCGGCGCTCGGCATCGGCGTGCTGCTGGACCTCGTCGAGGGCGTGCTGGCGCCCGTGACGGCGTTCCGGGTCGCGTTCTGCTTCAGCGTGGCGCTGCTGGTGCTGGGGGGCTGGCGGATGCTCGTGTGGTGGCGGCGCGCGCGTGCCGCGGTGTTCGAGGCGGAGGAGCGCGGGGAGACCGTGCCGGTGCAGATCCGGCGTCGCCGTTGGGACGCTCTGAACGTCGCTTAAGATTTCGGGCCGTGAAACCCTCTGTTGCACCGGGCCTGGTCGTCGTCGACAAGCCGGACGGCATGACCTCGCACGACGTGGTGGCGCGTGTGCGCAGGATCCTCGGCACCCGCAAGGTCGGGCACGCCGGCACGCTCGACCCGATGGCGACCGGTGTGCTCGTGCTCGGCATCGAGCGCGCGACGAAGCTCCTCGGCCACCTGGCGCTCGACAGCAAGGCCTACCTGGCGACGATCGTGCTCGGCGCATCCACCACCACGGACGACGCCGAGGGCGAGGTGCTGTCCACTGAGGACGCTTCCGGGGTGGCCGACGACGCGATCGCCGCCGAGGTGGCGAAGCTGACCGGCCCGATCCAGCAGGTGCCGTCGTCCGTGTCCGCGGTGAAGATCGACGGCAAGCGCGCTTATGCCCGTGTGCGTGCGGGTGAGGACGTGGAGATCCCCGCACGGCCCGTGACGGTGCACCGGTTCGACGTGTTGTTCTCGCGCCGTGAGGACAAGCAGGTGCTTCTGGACGTGATGGTCGAGTGTTCGTCCGGCACGTACGTGCGCGCGTTGGCGCGTGACCTGGGTGCCGCGCTGGGGGTCGGCGGGCACCTGGGTGCGTTGCGGCGCACCAGGGTCGGGCCGTTCGACCTGCGCGTGGCGAAGACGTTGCAGCAGCTGGAGGAGACGCCCGGGCTGTCGCTCGACCTCGACGCCGCGGTCGCGACGGCGTTCCCGCGCCGGGAGATCGACCCGAACGAGGCGTCGGCGTTGTCGCACGGGCAGCGGCTGCGGGCGGGCGGGATCGACGGCACGTACGGGGTGTTCGGACCGGACGGGCACGTCATCGCGCTCGCCAAGGACGAGGGCACCGCGTGCAAGCCCGTGGTGGTGCTGAGCCCGGCCTGATGCCCGAGTGCCGCCCGTCTCCCGAGGCGGGCAGGCGTGCGCACCGGCCGGGGTCGTAGGCTGATCGCCGTGCAACGCTGGCGCGGACTAGATCACCTCCCCGGCGGCTGGGGCCGCTGCGTCGTCACCATCGGCGTGTTCGACGGTGTCCACAAAGGCCACCAGGCGCTGATCGGACGTGCCGTCGGCCTCGCGGAGCAGCGCGGCCTGCCGAGCGTGCTGATGACCTTCGACCCGCACCCGTCCGAGGTGGTGCGTCCCGGCAGCCACCCCGCGCAGCTCACGACGCTGCGACGGCGTTCGGAGCTCGTCGAGGAGCTCGGCATCGACCACTTCGTGGTGGTGCCGTTCAGCCTGGAGACGAGCCGGATGCCCGCGGACGAGTTCGTCCACGAGGTGCTCGTCGAGAAGCTGCACGCGGCCGCCGTCGTGGTGGGGGAGAACTTCACGTTCGGGCACAAGGCGGCCGGTAACGTCGCGTTGCTGCGTCAGCTGGGGCAGCGGTTCGGATTCGTGACCGAGGGGGCTGATCTGGTGTCCGCAGACGACGTGACGTACTCGTCGACCTACATCCGCGCGTGCATCGACGCCGGCGACGTGAAAGCGGCGGCCGAGGCGCTGGGCAGGCCGCACCGGCTCGAGGGGATCGTCGTCAAGGGCGACGGGCGGGGCAAGGACCTGGGGTTCCCGACCGCCAACCTGTCGACGCCGAAGTTCGCGGCCGTTCCGGCGGACGGGATCTACGCGTGCTGGTTCACCGACGCCAAGGGCAAGACCCTGAAGGCCGCCGTCTCAGTAGGGACGAATCCGACGTTCTCCGGCCGTGAGCGGCGAGTCGAGGCGTTCGTGCTGGACGTCGACGAGGACTATTACGGCCAACGCGTCGCCATCGACTTCGTGGACAGGCTGCGGGAGATGGAGAAGTACGACTCCGTCGAGGCCCTGCTCGAACAAATGCACCGGGACGTAGACCGAACGAGGGAACTGCTGGCCGAGTCGTGACCGTCAGATCAGGCGAAGTGGGCATCTGAACGCTTCCCGGCTGGCAGGATGCGGGTCGGAGCGCGGGCTACTGGAGAGGCCAAGGTGGAGGACCACAAGATCGTTCAGCGCAACCTCGCCCTGCAACGGGAGTGGTACGGGGAGCCTCTGGGCGACCGCGTGCGCAGGCTGGTCGTGGCCTTCAACGTGTCGCAGGCGCAGCTCGCGGACGTGCTCGGGATCAGCGCGCCGATGCTCAGCCAGGTGATGAGCGGCCGGCGCGCCAAGATCGGCAACCCCGCCGTGCTCGCCCGGCTGATCATGCTGGAGCGCAAGATCCTCACGCCGGACGTGGCGACCGGGGCGCCGGAGGCGTTGCAGCGCGCGCTGGACGAGGTGCGCGAGTCCAAGCCGACGGTGTCGCGCGACTCGTTGCCGGTCAACGGCGACGAGAGCGTCGCGTACCCGGTGCTGCGCCGCGTAGCCGACCGGATCGAGCTGCAGCAGGCGGCCGACCTCCTGCACGAGGACTTCCCGGCCATCGCCGACCTGTTCCGCCGCGCCATCCGGGCCGCGGGGCCGCCGCCCCGGTGACGTTCTTCACCGCGCTGTACCCGCCCGCGCACGTCGTCGGTGAGCTCGACGCCGTGCTGGACCGCCGCCTCGACGTGGAGTGGACGAAGCCGGAGAAGTGGCACATCACGTTGTGCTTCCACGGCGAAACCGCAGATCACGAACGCTTCAAGGCCCTCGAAGGGCTGGAGGTCCCGCAACTGCGGCTCAAGGACTTCGGAAACTTCCGGGGCGAAGTCCTGTGGGCGGGAATTCACGGCGGGTTAAATGAGTTGGCACGAGCAGCGGGTGCGGACGACAATTGGTTCGCGCACCTGACGGTGGCCTACGGGTACAAGGGACAACCGATGCCGGAGTTCCTGAGCAGCCCGTGGCAGCCGGCGGAAGCGGTGCTCGTGAGCAGCGCGGACGGCGTCTACACACCCGTGGACCGGGTGGGGTTGCGCACGTCAGCGCGCCGCTGAGCGCTCTGCCTGATAACCTTCGCAGTTGGGTCTGGCTGCGGTCCGTGGCGGCCAGTACCGGCTACCCCGGCCAGCAATTCGGCGGGCAAGGGGCCGCACGGACCTGAACGAAGTAGGAGAAGTACCTAGTGGCACTGTCCACGGAACAGAAGAAGTCCATCCTCGGTGAGTACGGTCTGCACGACTCGGACACCGGTTCCACCGAGGCCCAGGTGGCCCTCCTGAGCAAGCGCATCGCGGACCTCACGGAGCACCTGAAGCAGCACAAGCACGACCACCACTCCCGCCGCGGTCTCCTGCTGATGGTCGGCCGTCGCCGCCGTCTGCTGAACTACCTGACCAAGGTGGACATCAACCGCTACCGCGCGCTGATCCAGCGCCTCGGTCTGCGCAGGTGATTCACACCGAGGGGGAGTGACCGGCCGGTCACTCCCCCTCGGTGCACAACCGGGTGTATACAGATCCCTGGTTGCAAAGAGGAACGAACAGGGCCCGCATCGCGCGAAGCAGTTTTCGCCGGTCCTCGGTAGTGGCCCCCTGGTGGAAACGCCCCAGGGGACTTCGATCGAAGACCGGCCTCGTCAAATCGCGTGAGCGGCGTCCAAAAGACGAGGAGTAACAAGTAAATGACGGACATCGAGGTCCACGAGGCGACTGCCGTTATCGACAACGGCAAGTTCGGCTCGCGCTCCATCCGCTTCGAGACCGGGCGCCTCGCGCGTCAGGCCGCCGGCAGCGTGGTGGCGTACCTGGACGACGAGACGATGCTGCTGAGCGCCACGACGGCGTCGAAGCACCCCAAGGAGCACTTCGACTTCTTCCCCCTCACGGTGGACGTCGAGGAGCGCATGTACGCCGCGGGCCGCATCCCCGGCTCCTTCTTCCGGCGTGAGGGCCGTCCGAGCACGGACGCCATCCTCACCTGCCGCCTGATCGACCGTCCGCTGCGCCCGTCCTTCGTGGACGGTCTGCGCAACGAGATCCAGGTCGTCATCACCGTGATGAGCCTGAACCCGAAGGACCTGTACGACGTCGTGGCGATCAACGCCGCGTCCGCGTCGACGCAGCTCGCGGGTCTGCCGTTCTCCGGCCCGATCGGCGGCGTCCGCGTCGCCCTGATCGAGGGTCAGTGGGTCGCGTTCCCGACGCACGAGCAGCTCGAGAAGGCCGTGTTCGACATGGTCGTCGCGGGCCGCGTGGTCGAGTCCGGCGACGTCGCGATCATGATGGTCGAGGCCGAGGCCACCGAGAACGTGATCGACCTGATCGGCGAGGGCGCCGTCGCCCCCACCGAGGAGGTCGTGGCCGCGGGTCTTGAGGCCGCCAAGCCGTTCATCAAGGTCCTCTGCGAGGCCCAGGCGCAGCTCGCCCAGGTCGCCGCGAAGGAGACCGGTGACTTCCCGACGTACCCGGCCTACCAGGCCGACGCGTTCGAGGCCGTCGAGTCCGCCGCCGCCGGCGAGCTGGCGCAGGCGCTGACGATCGCGGGCAAGCAGGAGCGCGAGAGCAAGCTCGACGAGATCAAGGCCGCCACGCTCGAGAAGCTGGCCGAGCAGTTCGAGGGTCGCGAGAAGGAGGTCGGCGCCGCGTTCCGCTCGCTGACCAAGAAGCTCGTGCGCCAGCGGATCCTGCGCGACAAGGTCCGCATCGACGGCCGTGGCCTCACCGACATCCGCGACCTGGGTGCCGAGGTGGCCGTGATCCCGAGGACGCACGGTTCGGCGCTGTTCGAGCGCGGCGAGACCCAGATCCTGGGTGTCACCACGCTGAACATGCTGCGCATGGAGCAGCAGATCGACTCGCTGTCCCCCGAGACGCACAAGCGCTACCTGCACCACTACAACTTCCCGCCCTACTCGACCGGTGAGACCGGCCGCGTGGGCTCGCCGAAGCGCCGCGAGATCGGCCACGGCGCACTGGCCGAGCGCGCGCTCATGCCGGTGCTCCCGAAGCGCGACGAGTTCCCGTACGCGATCCGCCAGGTGTCCGAGGCCCTCGGCTCCAACGGCTCGACGTCCATGGGTTCGGTCTGCGCTTCGACCCTGTCGCTGCTCAACGCGGGTGTCCCGCTGAAGGCGCCGGTCTCCGGCATCGCGATGGGTCTCGTCTCCGACGAGGTCGACGGCAAGACCGAGTACGTGGCGCTGACCGACATCCTCGGTGCCGAGGACGCGTTCGGCGACATGGACTTCAAGGTCGCGGGCACCAAGGAGTTCGTGACGGCGCTGCAGCTCGACACGAAGCTCGACGGCATCCCGTCCGAGGTGCTGGCGGCGGCGCTGGGCCAGGCCCGCGACGCGCGCTACACGATCCTCGAGGTCATGGCCGAGGCCATCGCCACGCCGGACGAGATGAGCGCCTTCGCGCCGCGCGTCACGTCGGTCAAGATCCCGACCGACAAGATCGGCGAGGTCATCGGCCCGAAGGGCAAGATGATCAACTCGATCACCGAGCAGACCGGTGCCGACATCTCCATCGAAGACGACGGCACGATCTACGTCGGTGCGGCGGACGGCCCTTCGGCCGAGGCCGCGATCGGCATGATCAACGCGATCGCGAACCCGCAGCTGCCGAAGGTCGGCGAGCGCTTCCTGGGCACCGTGGTGAAGACGGCCGCGTTCGGCGCGTTCGTCTCGCTGCTGCCCGGCAAGGACGGCCTCGTCCACATCTCGAAGCTGGGCAACGGCAAGCGCATCGCGAAGGTGGAGGACGTCGTCAAGGTCGGCGACAAGCTCCGCGTCGAGATCGCCGACATCGACCAGCGCGGCAAGATCAGCCTCGTCGTGGTGTCCGAAGAGGACGCCGCGAAGCCGGCCGAGGCCCCCGCTGCCGAGGACGCTGCCGCCGAGGCGGCTCCCGCGCAGTGAGCACGACTGACAACAACGTGACGGCCGCGGGTGCATCCACCCGCGGCCGTCCGCGTACTCCCGTGCTGGGCCACCTCCAGAAGCCCGGCAGCACACGGGTGCTGGAGATGTCCGCCGGGTCCGAGGTGCGGCGCAGCATGCTGCCCTCGGGCCTGCGGGTCATCACCGAGCGCATCCCGAGCGTGCGGTCCGCGTCGGTCGGGCTGTGGGTGCAGGTCGGTTCCCGTGACGAACGGCCCGAGGTCGCGGGTGCGGCGCACTACCTCGAACACCTGCTGTTCAAGGGAACGGCGCGGCGCACGGCCGCGGCCATCGCGGAGGAGATCGACGCGGTCGGCGGCGAGCTGAACGCGTTCACCGCGAAGGAGCACACCTGCTACTACGCGCACGTCCTGGACGAGGACCTGCCGCTCGCGATCGACCTGGTCGCGGACGTGGTGTTCGAGGCGATCTGCGGTCCACGCGACTTCGAGACCGAACGCGGTGTCGTGCTCGAGGAGATCGCGATGCGCGACGACGACCCCGAGGACCTGCTGCACGACGCGTTCATCGAGGCGTTGTTCGGCGGGCACGCGCTGGGGCGTCCCGTTCTCGGCACCGAGAAGTCCATTCAGGACATGCAGCGGGACAACCTGTTCTCGTTCTACAAGAAGCGCTACACGTTGCCGCGCATGGTGTTCGCCGTCGCCGGCAACATCGAGCACACGCAGGTCATGCGCCTGGTGCGCAAGGCGATCGGCGACCGGCTGTCGCGCGAGGGCAGCGCGGTGACGCCCCGTGCGGGTCGCGCGCGCATCGCGGACGCCCGCAAGCTGGTGCTGCACACCGACGACACCGAGCAGGCGCACCTGATGCTCGGCATGAAGGGCCTCGACCGCCACGACGAGCGCCGGTTCGCGCTGAACGTGCTGAACGCGGCGATCGGCGGCGGAATGAGCTCGCGGCTGTTCCAGGAAGTGCGCGAACGGCGCGGCCTGGCGTACCAGGTGTACTCGTCGGTGGGGCTCTACGCCGACACCGGCACGTTCGCCGTCTACGCGGGCTGCCAGCCGGACCGCCTGGGCGAGACCGCCGGCGTGATCCGCGAGGTGCTCGTGGACGTCGCGCGAGGCGGGCTCTCCGACGCCGAAGTGGCGCGCGGCAAGGGCCAGCTGCGCGGTGCGTTGGTGCTGGGCCTGGAGGACACCAGTTCCCGGATGTCGCGCATCGGCAAGTCCGAGCTCAACTACGGCGACCACCTGAGCGTGGAAGCGACTTTGGCGCGGATCGACGCCGTCTCCGCCGAGGAAGTGGCGCTGCTCGCACGTGATCTGCTGCGCCGTCCCGTCGCCGCGGCGGTGGTCGGCCCTTACGATCACGCCGACGATCTGCCGGACCAGGTACACGAGGTGATTGCATGATTCGCGTCGGAGTTCTCGGCGCGCGGGGCCGCATGGGTTCCGAGGTGGTCCGCGCGGTCGAGGCCGCGAAGGACATGGAGGTCGTGGCGGCCATCGACGCCGACGACCCGTTGTCCGCCCTGGTGGACGCGGGCGCGCAGGTCGTCGTCGACTTCACGCACCCCGACGTGGTGATGGACAACCTCTCGTTCTGCATCGAGAACGGAATCCATTGCGTCGTCGGCACTTCCGGTTTCGACAACGAGAAGCTCGCCGCCGTCGAGGCACTGCTGGCGTCGCGTCCCGACGTCGGTGTGCTGGTGGCGCCGAACTTCGGCATCGGCGCCGTCCTGCTGATGCGCTTCTCGGAGATCGCGGCCCGCTACTACGAGTCGGCCGAGATCATCGAGCTGCACCACCCGCGCAAGGCCGACGCGCCTTCGGGAACGGCCGCGCACACCGCTCGCCTGATCGCGGCGGCGCGTTCCGGCATGGACCCGATGCCCGACGCGACCACGGTCGAGGAGCCGGGTGCCCGCGGCGCTCAGGTCGACGGCGTGCGCGTCCACTCGCTGCGGATCTCCGGCATGATCGCGCACCAGGAGGTCGTGTTCGGCGGCGAGAGCGAAACCCTGACGATCCGCCAGGACTCGTTTCACCGCACGTCCTTCATGCCCGGCGTGGTGCTGGGCGTGCGGGAGATCGCCGGCCGTCCCGGCCTCGCGGTCGGTCTCGACAAGTACCTCGACCTGTGAAGGTCCGGGTCACCGTCGCGGTGCTGATCGCGGCTCTCGCGGTCTACTTCGTCCTGCTCGCCGGCCGTGCGATCGCCCTGCTGCAGACCGGTTCGCCGGTCGGGGTGCTGCTCGGCGTCGGCGTGCTGATCCTGCCGCTGCTCGGGGTCTGGCTCGTGTACTCCAACCTGCGTTTCGGTTGGGAGACCGAGAAGATGGCGCGCGAGCTGGACGCGGACGGGCTGCTGCCCGACGTGTCGCACCTGCCGCGCCGCCCGTCCGGCCGGGTGGACCGGGAAGCCGCCGACTCGTGGTTCGAGGAGCGGCGGGCCGAGGTCGAGGCATCGCCGGAGGACTGGCGGGCCTGGTTCCGGCTGGCTTACGCGTACGACATCGCGGGGGACCGCGGACGGGCGCGGGAGACGATGCGCAAGGCGATCGAACTGCACGCGTGAGACGAAGCCCCGGGCCTGCGGCCCGGGGCTTCTGCGTCGGTGGTCGGGGTCGGGCGTCAGCCGTTCACCACGGCCGCGATCAGCTCCGCAGCCAGATCCCCCTTCTGCACCACCAGGACGTCCTCCAGCCCCAGCCAGTCGGCCATGTGCCGCAACTCCGCCGCGAGCTCCACCGCGACCCGCCCCCGGTCCACCCCGGGCTCCGCCCACGCCGACTGCACCCGCAGCACCCCGGCCGCCCGGTCCGCCTTGATGTCCACCCGCCCCACGAGCGCACCGTCCAGCAGGAACGGGAACACGTAGTACCCGTGCACCCGCTTGGGCTCCGGCACGTAAATCTCGATGCGGTACCGGAACCCGAAGATCCGCTCGGTCCGCGCGCGCTCCCAGATCAGCGGGTCGAACGGGCACAGCAACGCGCGTCCCGTGACACGACGTGGCGCGCGGGCGTCGACGTGCCGGTAGCCGACGCCCTTCCAGCCCTCGACCGCGACCGGCTCCAGCACGCCGTCCGACACCAGCGCCGCCACGGCGGCCTGGGAGCGGCGGGGGTCCAGGCGGTAGTAGTCGCGCAGGTCCGGTTCGGTCGCCACTCCCAGCGCGACCGCGGAGCGCTGGACGAGTTCGCGGGCGCCGGAGTCCGCGTCCCACTTCTGGGCCAGCACGTCGGGCGGGATGACGCGTTCGGTCAGGTCGTACAGGCGCTCGAAGCTGCGGCGGGTGCCAGTGGTCAGGACGCCCACGCCGAACAGGACCTCGCAGATGCGCTTGACCTCGGACCAGTCCCACCACGGGCCCTTCGCGCGGCCCCGGTCGCCCATGAGGGCCTTCTCGAGGGCGCCGGCGCCTATCGGGCCCAGTTCCTTCACGGCGGCGAGGACGGCGTCGACCAGTTGCGGGGAGCGTTCGACGATCGTCTGGTAGTTCTGCCACCAGCCGCGCTTCTTCGCTCCCGAGTGGAACAGCGGCCAGTCGGCCACGGGCACCAGGGACGCCTCGTGCGCCCACGTCTCGACAAGCATGCGGGGCTTGCGCGCCGAGTGGGTCCAGGCGGCTTCGTCCAGCAGGGACGGCGCGTAGGAGCCCAGGCGGGAGAACAGCGGCATGTAGTGCGCTCGCACGGCCACGTTCACCGAGTCGATCTGCAGCAGCTGCACGCGGGACAGGACCCGCTGCAGGTGCCTGCGGGTGGCGGCGGACGGTCTCGGGTCGGTGAAGCCCTGGGCCGCCAGGGCGATTCGGCGGGCGACGTCGGCGCTAATGCTCTGCACGGGGGCGATGGTGCCACGCACCCCTGACAATTCGACGTCGATAGGGTGCGTCCATGGCCGACGCCGGCGTGGACATCGCCACCGCTGCTGATCTCCAGGAGATCGTCCGCATCCACCGGGAGACGTGGCGGCTCGCTTATGCGGAGCTGCTCCCTCCCGAAGTCCTCGACACGCTCGACACCGACGAGGCGTGGGCACTCGCCGTGCAGCAGGGCGCCGTGCTCAAGGCGACGGAGGGGGAGTGGACGGTCGGGTTCGTCGTCGCCAGCAAGGCGCCCGAGGAAGAAGTGGCCAGGGCGGACGGGAGCCTGCCCGCGGACGCGGAGACCACGGCGCTCGTCAGCGTCCTCGTGGAGCCGCGCTGGGGCCGCAGGGGGCACGGCACGCGGCTCGTCGCGGAAGCCGCCCAACGCCTGCGGGAGTCCGGGGCCACGCGCGGCATCGCGTGGGTGCCGGAGGCGGACAAGGCGTCCAAGAACTTCTACGAACGACTGGGCTGGACGGGGGACGGCACCGTACGCACGTTGGACGCAGGCGGGCGTCCGTTGCGCGAGGTCCGGGTGTCCGGTGAGCTCGCGGTCCGACTCGACGACTGAGATCTGTGTAACCTCGGCCGGGTGCTCGCCCTGGTTGGCCTCACCTTCGGGGTCGCGTTCGGCTCAGCGCTAGTCCCCTTGATCAGCATCGAGATGTTCGTCCTGGGACTCTGCGCGCGCTGGCCGGACACATCGTTCTGGATCGTCGGCCTGTCGGTGGCGGTCGGCCAGGTGCTGGGCAAGCTGCTGTACTTCTACGCGGCGCGCGGCGACATCCACCTGCCGAAGTTCCTGCACCGCAAGCCGAGCGGCAAGCCGTCGAGGCTGAAGCGCTGGTTCGGCCCCGGCACGCGGTTGCACCGCTGGGGCGACTGGATCCACGTGAAGTGCCGCGCGCACCCGAACTGGATGGCGGGCACGCACGGCGTGAGCGCGCTGATCGGGGTGCCGCCGTTCATGGCGACGAGCGTGCTCGCCGGGCTCGCGGGCATGTCCACGCTGATGTTCGTGGCCACCGGCATGGTGGGCCGCTTCGCGAGGTTCAGCGTCCTCGCGGCGTCCCCGGCCGTGGTCATGGCGTGGTTCTAGTAGTTGAAGAAGACCGCCGCCGTCACGGAGAAAGCGATCAACACGGCGGCCACGGTGATTCGCGCTGACTCGAGCACGACCCCGAAGATATCGGCCCGTCGCCGACGAAAGCCAGGCGCGAACGAGTGAGAGCCGAATGATCTGGCTCTCACTCGCCCGTTTCACGCCCGTTTATTCGTAGACGAGCACGCCGTCGGGCAGTCCGGGGGCCTCGTAGGAGTGCCACATCGGGCGCCAGTCCGGCAGTTCGAGCATGCGGCGCATGTCCGCGAACCCGGACAACCAGCCCATCCACGAGCCGTACGGCGGGTCGGCCGGGTCGAACCCGCTCTGCACGAACGTCAGCCGCGTCCTGCCCTCGGACCCCTTGAGCTGCCAGTCCGAGACCATGCCGTCGGGGAACTCCAGCGTGAAGTGCTCGGAGTCCAGCGCCACGATCTTCGCCGGGTTCGGCTCGTCGTCGAAGCTGCTGCCCATGGCCCACCGGCCGCCGACGCGCGGTTCGATCGAGCAGCGGGCCCCGAAGTACCGCGCGAACACGTCCTCGTCGGTCAGTGCGTGGATGATCGCCTCGGGCGGTGCCGCGATGTCGACCTCGATCCGCTGCTCGGGCGTCGAGAAGTCGCAGAGCGCGAAGACCGGACGGCCTTCGACGTGCTCGACGAGGTTCGCGAGCGACAGCGACCAGAACGTCTGGACGACGCCCGCCTTGCCCTCGTCCTCGACGCCGGCGCCCCAGTCCGGGTACGGCGACTGCGACGCCACGATCAACGTCTGGCCATCGCGCTCCTCTACGCCGAGTTCGATCGTGTAGTCGGTGCCGTGCAACAACCACGAGAAGCGCACCGAAGAAGAAGTGGTCTCCAGCAGCTTCTGCCGGCCGCGCTCGCCCTCGGGCGTGTAGCGCCCCCAGAACTCGTACACGCCGTGCTCGAGGTCCACGTCGGCGTGCTCGGCGAGCCAGACGCGCAGGTCGTCGGCCTCGGTCAGCGCCTGGAAGGCCCTGGCGGGGGAAGCGGTGGTGCGGACGCGGACAACTCCGGTGCTCATCGATCGTCTCCCTTGGGATAGCAGGCGAGCGCGATGCGGAACGCATCCCCTTCCGCGCCGCCGTATCGGGTGAAGAGGTCCTGCAACGTCGTCTGCAGGTCGGCCAGGAAGCGCGCGCGGTCCTCGGGTGGCACCCGGATCTCGCCGGACACGCCCACGGACGGCAGTTCGCTCGACCTGTCGAGCGCCGCCACGTCGTCCTGGATCTGCTCGGCGAGGTCCACGAGGTGCCCCAATGCCAGTTCGTCGCGCGTCCCGATCCGGCCGACCAGGCGCGGCGACAGCCAGTACGACCGCGCCACCGCCTGGTAGAGGCCCTCCTGGACGCCGCGCACCCTGCGCTCGGAGACCTGGGTGGCCAGACCGGCCTTGACCAGCTGTTTCACGTGGTAGTGCACGCGTTGCGGCGTCTGTTCGAGCACTTCGGCGACCTCGGTGCACGAACGCGGCGCGGCGAGCTGCCGCAGCACCTCCACGCGCTGCGGCTTGAGCAGGGTCTCGGCCTGCTCCATCCGTTCCAGGTAGATGACGTCTCTCATCGCAAAAAAGACTTTGAACGTTCAAAACTCTTTTGTCAATAGGTCCGACAACTATGAGCTGACAGATATTGAAATCTGTCAGCCCATCGGGCATGGTGGAGACACCGAAGACGACGAAGGGGTTCGAAATGCAGAAGCGCCAGCTGGGAGCCACCGGTCCGGTCGTGTCCGCCCTCGGCCTGGGCTGCATGGGCATGTCCAACGCCTACGGCCCGGCCGACCGGGACGAGAGCATCGCGACGGTCCGGGCCGCACTGGACGCCGGGGTCACGCTGCTCGACACCGGTGACTTCTACGGCCAGGGCCACAACGAGCTGCTGGTCGCGGAGGCGATCAGGGGCCGTCGAGACGAGGTGCAGCTCAGCGTCAAGTTCGGCGGCATGAGGGACGCCGACGGCGCGTTCATCGGGTTCGACACGCGACCGGTCGCGGTGGCCAACTTCCTCGCGTACTCGTTGCAGCGCCTGGACACCGACCACGTGGACATCTACCGGCCGGCCCGGCTCGACCCGAGCGTGCCGATCGAGGACACCATCGGTGCCATCGCCGAGCAGGTCGACAAGGGCCGCGTCCGGCACATCGGCCTGAGCGAGGTCGGTGCCGAGACCATCCGCCGGGCGCACGCCGTGCACCCCATCGCGGACCTGCAGATCGAGTACGGCCTGCTGGAACGCGGTGTCGAGCGGGAGATCCTGCAGACCACCCGTGAGCTGGGCATCAGCATCACGGCGTACGGCGTGCTCTCGCGCGGACTGATCTCCTCGAAGCCGCTCACCCTCGACGCGAGCGACTGGCGCGGCCACGCGCCGCGGTTCCAGGGCGACAACCTGACCCGCAACCAGGACCTCGTCACCAAGCTCAACGAGATCGCGGAGGCCAAGGGCGTCACGGTCGCGCAGCTCGCGATCGCGTGGGTCGCGTCGCGCGGTGAGGACGTGGTGCCTCTGGTCGGCACGACGAAGCGTGCGAGGCTTGAGGAGGCGGTGGGTTCCGCCGACGTGACGTTCACCGAGCGGGAACTGGCCGAGATCGAGGCCGTTGTTCCTCTCGGAGCCGCTGCGGGCACGCGCTACGCGGCCGAGCAGATGGCGATGCTGGACAGCGAGAGGTGAGTGGAGTGGCGGAGGCGCTGACCGCGGAGGCGATCCTCGTGGCGACCGAAGAGGTGCTGCGCAGGTACGGCCCTGCCAAGGCGACGGTGGTCGACGTCGCCAAGGCGCTCGGGGTCAGCCACGGCAGCGTCTACCGCCACTTCGCGACCAAGGCCGCGCTGCGCGAGGCGGTGACCAGGCGCTGGCTCGACGCGATCCACCGGGAGATGGAACCGGCGTTCGGCCAGGGCCTGCCCGCCTCCGAGGTGCTGCGGGAGTGGCTGCAGAGGCTCTTCGACAAGAAGCGGCGCTCGCACACCGAGGACCTGGAGCTGTTCACGACGTACAAGACCCTGGTCGGCGAGAGCAGCGGCGTCGTCGAGGACCACGTCGAGCACCTGGTGGGCCTGATCGCGCGCATCATCCAGGCGGGAGTGGATACCCACGAGTTCGTGACGGACGACGTGCCGAGGACGGCACAGGCGGTGTGGGACGCGACGCAGGCGTTCCACCACCCGGCGCACGCCCAGGAGTGGGGGAATCCTCACATTCAGGACGCGTTCGACGCCGTCGTCTCACTGGTCGCCGCTGGACTGCGGTACAACCGAATCCCAAGTGCCACAGGCGATGCTTGAGGGTCACGGAGGTGAACGGTGCCGCCTGACGAGTGGATCGATCTGCTGGGAGCGCCGGAGAGGCGTCCGGACCCGGTCGACTGGAACGCGGTCGAAGCGCGTGCCGGCACGGCCCTGCCCAGCGACTACGTGCACCTCGCCGAGGCCTATCCGCCGCTGATCGTCGGTGGTTACGTCCGCATCCTGCACCCGACGGCACGTGCCGGTTTCATGAACTGGATGTCGACGGCGCCCAAGATGCTGCGGGCGCTGCGCCGCCAGCCCGGCCTGCGTGCGCACCCGGAGTCGCCGGGGCTGCTGCCGTGGGGCATGACCGCGAACGGCGACCACTGCCTGTGGTTCACGAAGGGTGAGCCGGACGAGTGGACCGTGCTGATCACGGACATGCGGCAGAAGTGGTCCTACGACGGCAGCTTCTCGAGCTTCATCAGGAAGTTCCTGACCGGGGAGCTGCGCTGCCCGATCTTCCCGGACGACGTCCCCGGCGGCTCCAAACCGTTCCAGGAGCCGTGAGGACGCCGTCCGGGCCTTTCCGACCCCCCGGTCAGCTCGTTGCGGCGGTCACCAGCGCGTTGCCGCTGCCCGTGCGGCCCGTGACCGACAGGGTGGCGTCACCCAGCGGCTCGGACGAGACGTCGAAGTCGCTGCGGGCCGTGCCGGACGTCGACACCAGGTCGATGCGCGCGAGCGTGCCCTGCCGGACGCCGACGCGGATGTGGCCCGAGCCGGTGCCCAGGTGGATCTCGCCGGACGCGGCGTCGGCCACCGTCAGGTCGCCGCTGCCGGTGCGCACCTGGACGTCGCCCTGCACGGCGCCCAGCCACACGTCACCCGTGCCGGTGACGAGCGTGGTGGCGCCGCCGACCGACGACACCTCGACGTCCCCGCTGCCCGTCTTCGCCTTCAGCGTCGAGAGCATCGTGCCCAGGCGGACGGTGCCGGCGCCCGAGTTCACCTTGGCCTCGCCGGTCGCTCGGTCCGCGGACACGCTGCCCGTGCCGGTGTTGAGGTCGAGACGACCCGCGCCGCCCGTCACGACGACGTCGGCCGCACCGGTCCGTGAGGCGACGTGCGACCCGACGGGTGCCGTCACCACCACCGAGAGCGGCACGGCGCGCAACGGCAGCGCCTTGGACGACTCGATGCGCAGGCGGTTGCCCAGCAGTTCGACGCGTGCGTCGCGCACGGCCTCCTCCGGACCCGTCGGGGGAGCCGTCTTGTCGGGGCCGAACTGGCCGCTGACCCAGCTCAGCACGCTGGTCAGTCCCTCGGTCCACGAGTTGCCCGCGTTCGGGTCGTGCCGCACCTCGACGTGCACACCCGGCGCGTCGACGAGCTGCACCTGCACCCGGCCGCTGAGCAGCGAGATGTCGATCTCGGCGATGCCCGCGAACTCGAAGCTCTGCTGGCGCACGACGCCGGACGGCTCGGTCGGTTCCGCTGTCGGTTCGGTCATCCCGCTCACCCCTGCACCCATCCGCGGACCCGCGAGCCCGAGCCCGTGTTCCCGCTCCACCCCTTGTGCTGGTGCTTGTGCTTGCCGTGCACCGCGCCGCCGACGGCCTGCTGGATGAACGAGTTCAGCGACACGCCCTGAGCCGCCGCGGCGGCCTCGGCCTTCGACTTGAGCTCGTTGATCAGACGCAGCGTGACGCGGCTGATGTCACCCGTGGCGTCACCGAAGTTCGGCACCTCCTGGCGCGGAGCGGGCTCCGGTTCCGGTTCGGCGGAGCCCGTGACGACCACCTGGACGTCACGGCCGGCGAGTCGTACGTCCACGACCTGGCCGTCCAGCGAGGCGGTGACCTCGGCGGCCAGGTCGGACAGTGCGTTCATGATCGCCAGTCGCGCGGCTGGCTCGAGCGCTGCGGACAACGCGGCGGCCGTTCGACGGGTGTTCTCATCTCCCGCTGACGCGGCCGTCGCCAGGTCCTCGCGCAGTGACGCGATGTACGGCGACAGATCCATGACACCACTATGACGTCACTTCCGACATCGTGCAACCACCACCTGGCGTCAGGGTTAATGTCGAGGCCATGCCGAGAGTGCGTTTGGTGGCCAAGACCGAGTTCATCCCGCCGGACGACGTGCCGTGGACGACCGACGCGGACGGTGGCGCGGCGCTCGTCGAGTTCGCCGGCCGGGCCTGCTACCAGTCGTGGGACCGCTCGAACCCCATGACCAACACCAACGCGACGTTCCTGCACCACCTGCTCGACGTCGGGCACCTCGCCGCGTTCGAGCACGGCAGCGCCTCGCTCTACCTGACCGAACTGCCGCGCTCGCTCACCCACGAGCTGATCCGGCACCGGCACTTCTCGTACTCGCAGCTCTCCCAGCGCACCGATCCGACCGACGTCGTCGAGCCGTCGCTGATCGCCGAGGACCCGGAGCTGCACGCGCGGTTCGTCGCCGCGACCGAGGCGAGCCTGAAGGCGTACGAGGACCTCGTGCAGAGCCTGGAGAAGACCGTCAACGGGCGGCGCGCGCGGCAGATCGCACGGTCCGTGCTGCCCAACGCCACGGGCACCGAAATCGTCGTGACGGGCAACTACCGCTCGTGGCGGCACTTCATCGCGATGCGCGCCACCGAGCACATCAACGTCGAACTGCGCGAGCTCGCCGTGGCCTGCCTGCGCGAACTGACGAGGGCGGCGCCCAACGCGTTCGCGGACTTCGTCATCTCGACACTCCCGGACGGCACGGAAGTTGCCTCCAGCCCGCTGGTGGTTGAAGGCTGAGCGCCATGAAGCGGCTCATCGTGGACGTCCCGCCCGGCGAATACGCGGTCACGCGCCTGGCACCGGACGCCCCTGTCCCCGCCGGACTGCTCGACCTCACCGGCGTGCTGGTGTCCGTCACCAGGACCCCGGCCGAGCTGTCGATCATCGCCCCGGCCTCGTTCGCGGTGGACGGTGACGCGGCCGAGAGGGGCTGGCGGCTGCTCACCGTGCGCGGGCCGCTGGAGTTCACGCTCACCGGCATCATGGCCGCGCTCGCGGGCGAGCTGGCGGCGGCGGGCGTCTCGTTGTTCGCGCTGTCCACATACGACACGGACCACCTGCTCGTGAAGCACGCCGATCTGGGCCGTGCCGTGGTGGCGTTGCGTGCCGCAGGTCACGAACTGGTTGTAGCGCCGGAAGCCTAGGAACCGATCCTCCGGTTGGCGGGTCTCAAGTACCGTCAACGCCCCCGGTTCCCAGGCTTCAGGAGCGCACGTTGCACGGACAGGCAGTCGAACCGCGCCTCATCGCGGGCAGGTACGCCCTGGTGGCCGAGCTCGGCCGCGGTGGCATGGGCATCGTGTGGCGCGCCCAGGACCGCCACATCGGGCGTTTCGTCGCGGTCAAGGAACTGCACCTGCCCGACGGCATCGCGCACGAGGAACGCCGTGTGCTCGAAGAGCGCGCCCTGCGTGAGGCGCGCACGGCCGGCAAGCTCAACGATCCCGCCGTCGTGACGGTGTACGACGCCATCAACGAGAACGGCACGACGTACATCATCATGGAGCTGGTCGAGGCGGCGACGCTGTCGACGTTGATCAGCACGCACGGCCCGATGCCGCAGAACCAGGTCGTCTCGATGGCGCTGCAGGCGTTGTCCGCGCTGGAGACCGCGCACCAGGCCGGGATCGTGCACCGCGACGTGAAGCCCGGCAACCTGATGGTGCGCCCGGACGGCAAGCTCAAGCTCACCGACTTCGGCATCGCCCAGGCCGTCGACGACCCGCGCCTGACCACGAGCGGCAGCCTCATCGGCTCGCCCGCGTACATGGCGCCGGAGCGCATCCATGGCCACGAGGCCGGCCCCGCGTCCGACCTGTGGGCCCTGGGCGCGACCCTCTGCTACGCCGTCGAGGGCTGGAGCCCGTTCGAGCGCTCCTCCACGGCCTCGACGCTGCACGCGATCATGAGCGAGACGCCGCGGCTGACCCGCGCGACGGGCGTGCTCGGCGCGGTCATCACCGGTCTGCTGATCGCCGACCCGAACGCCCGGCTGTCCGGTCCGCAGGCGCGCGCGATGCTCTCCAGCATCGGCAACCAGCCGACGCCGCCGACCGGCATCGCGCCGGTGCAGACCCAGCAGTACCAGCAGCCCGCGGCCGCCGACCCGGCGAAGAAGAAGCGCAACCGCGTCATCGCGCTGGTCGGTGCCGTGGTCATCGCCGCGGCCGCCTTCACCGGCGGCGTCTTCACGCACCGCGCGCTCACCGCGCCCGGCGGCAGCAGCGGCAGCGCGGCGCTCACCTACGGCGAGGGCGCCGAGGTCCCGGTGTTCCAGCTCTACGAGAACACGTGCGGCATCGGTGAGGTCGCCCCGACCAAGCTGCTCAACTCGGACACCCGCGAGGAGTGCGACAAGCCGCACGACTTCGAGGTGTTCGACGTGATCGACAGCCTGCCCGTGCAGTCGAACTTCCCCGACGCCGCCTATCCCGGGGTCGACGCGCTGAAGAGCCTCGGCGTGGCCCGGTGCGAGATGACGCTGAACTCGGCGTGGATCAAGGACGGGTCGAACCTCAAACTCACCACCCTGGTCCCGAGCGAGAGCGCGTGGGCCAAGGACAAGAGCGGCAACGCGGAACGCAAGATCTGGTGCCTGGCGGGCGCCAAGGACGGCAGCAAACTCGACGGCAGCATCAGCGCGAAGAAGGACAACTGACGGTGAAGCGGAAGATCGCTCCTGCCCTGCTCGCCCTCTCCTGTGCGGCCGCTCTGACGGCCTGCTCCGGCAACGAGGACAAGTTCGTCGCCGAGCTCAAGGCGGCCGGGTTCAGCAACCCCGGCGCGCCCAGCACGGAGAAGGAGAAGAAGTCCAAGAAGATCGGCAAGCGCACGGTCAAGTCCTCGGAGAAGATCATCGAGGTCGTGGTCCGGGTCAAGGGCTGCGACCTCGAGATGGCCAAGGTCTCCGGCCAGTCGGGCTACTGGCTCGACGAGCTGCACGTCAACGGGCAGGAACCGGACTGGCCCGGCTACCCGGAGAACCTCAAGCGCGACCAGGTGGTCAAGCTGCTGGCCGACAACTCGTCCAAGCCGACCGGGTTCACCGCCTGCTACAAGCCGAACGAGGCCTGAGCCGGCTGTGGTGCAATGGGCGGGTGAGTCTCGCCCGTGACGAGCGCAAGGCGCTCGTCGACCTGATGACCGAGCTCGGCCCCGACGCGCCCACGCTGTGCGGCACCTGGTCGGCCAGGGACCTGGCCGCCCACCTCGCGATCCGCGAGCGCCGCCCGGACACCGCGCCCGGCATCGTGCTGCCCGTCTTCGCGAAGTGGACGGAGAAGGTCCAGGAGGACTACACGCACAAGGCGTGGAGCGAGCTCCTGGACCTGGTCCGCACGCCGCCGTTCTGGATCCAGCCGTTCGACAACGTGATCAACACCGCCGAGTACTTCGTGCACCACGAGGACGTGCGGCGCGCACAGACCGGTTGGGAGCCACGGCCGTACGACGCCCGGCGCGAGGCGACGCTGTGGAAGCTGCTGCCGTTCACCGCGCGCATGACGTACAAGTCGTCGCCCGTCGGTGTGACGCTGGTGCGGCCCGACGGCGAGCACGTCGTCGCCAAGCAGGGCGCGAACGGCGTCGTGATCACCGGCGAGGTGCCCGAGCTCGTGATGCTGGCTTTCGGGCGCGACGAGGCCCGTGTGGAATACAGCGGTGACGCCGACGCGGTGCAACGGGTGCGGTCGTTGAACCGAAGCGTCTGAACTCGGGTAGTTTCTGCGCATGCCAGGAAGCCCGTACGCAGGGCCGGACCGCCCGTTCGGCCGCGTTCTCACCGCCATGGTCACCCCGTTCGACCGTCGTGGCGAGGTCGATCTCCCCAAGGCGCAGGAACTGGCGAAACACCTGGTGGACCTGGGCAACGACGGCCTGGTCGTCAACGGCACGACCGGCGAGAGCCCGACCACGACCGACCGGGAGAAGGCCGCGCTGCTCACGGCCGTCGTCGAGGCCGTGGGCGACCGCGCGACCGTGGTCGCCGGTGCGGGCACCTATGACACCGCGCACAGCATCCACCTGGTGGAGCAGGCGTCCAAGGCGGGCGCGCACGGCGTGCTGGTCGTGACGCCGTACTACTCGCGGCCGCCGCAGGAGGGTCTGCTGGCGCACTTCACCGCCGTCGCGGACGCCTCCGACCTGCCGGTGATGCTCTACGACATCCCACCGCGCGCCGTCGTGCCGATCGAGGTCGACACGCTGCTGCGGCTGGCGGAGCACCCGCGGATCCTCGCCGTGAAGGACGCCAAGGGCGACCTGCACGCGGGCAGCCGGGTGATCGCCTCGACCGATCTCGCCTACTACTCGGGCGACGACCCGCTGAACCTGCCGTGGCTGTCCGTGGGCGCCGTCGGGTTCGTGAGCGTCATCGGTCACCTCGCCGGAGATCGCCTGCGCGATCTCGCCGATGCGTATGAATCCGGAGACGTGGTCCGGGCAAAGGAAATCCACGAGTCGCTGCTGTCGTTGCTGCGACCCTTCCGCCGGGTTCCCGGCGTGACGTACACGAAGGCTGCGCTGCGCCTGCGCGGACTGGACGTGGGGGATCCCCGTCTGCCGCTGGTGCCCGCCGCAGCCGAGGACATCGAGGCCATCGCGGCCGAACTGGGAGTCAACGCGTGACCCAATCGACCGAACTGCCACCCGCACTGCCGGAAGGCGGCCTCCGCGTCGTCGCTCTCGGCGGAATCGGCGAGGTCGGCCGCAACATGACCGTCTTCGAGCACGCCGGGAGGCTGCTCGTGGTCGACTGCGGCGTTCTGTTCCCCGAGGACGACCAGCCGGGCGTCGACCTGATCCTGCCGGACTTCCGCGCGATCGAGGACAGGCTCGACGACATCGACGCCATCGTCCTGACGCACGGCCACGAGGACCACATCGGCGCGGTCCCGTTCCTGCTGAAGCTGCGCCCCGACGTGCCGGTCGTGGGCTCCCGCTTCACGCTGGCGCTGCTCGCCGCCAAGTGCCGGGAGCACCGCCAGAGCCCGCAGCTCGTGGAGGTGAAGGAGGGGGAGCGGCGCTCGTTCGGGCCGTTCGAGCTCGAGTTCTTCGCCGTGAACCACTCGATCCCGGACGCGCTCGCGGTCGCCATCCGCACGTCCGCGGGCCTGGTGCTGCACACCGGTGACATCAAGCTGGACCAGCTGCCGCTCGACGGCCGCCTGACGGACCTGGCCGGCTTCTCGCGCCTCGGCGACGAGGGCGTGGACCTGTTCCTGGTCGACTCGACCAACGCCGAGGTGCCCGGCTTCGTGGTGCCCGAGCGCGAGATCGGCCCCGTGCTGGAGAACGTGATCCGCAAGGCCGACCAGCGCGTCATCGTGGCGTGCTTCGCCTCGCACGTGCACCGCGTCCAGCAGGTCCTCGACGTGGCCGTGCAGTACAAGCGCAAGGTCGCGTTCGTGGGCCGCTCGATGGTGCGCAACATGGGCATCGCGTCCGAGCTGGGCTTCCTCAAGGTCCCGGACGGCCTCTTCGTCGACCTCGACGTCGCGATGAAGATGGACGAGAACGAGGTCCTCTTCGTCTCCACGGGGTCGCAGGGCGAGCCGCTGTCCGCGCTGTCCCGCATGGCCCGCGGCGAGCACCGCCAGATCTCGATCCGCGAGGGCGACACGGTCATCCTCGCGTCGTCGCTGATCCCCGGCAACGAGAACGCGGTCTTCAACGTCGTCAACGGCCTCGCCAAGCTCGGCGCGACCGTCGTGCACCAGGGCAACGCCAAGGTGCACGTCTCCGGCCACTCGCCGGCAGGCGAACTCCTGTTCCTCTACAACGCCGTGCGGCCGTCGAACGTGATGCCCGTGCACGGCGAGTGGAGGCACCTGCGCGCGAACGCTGCTCTCGCCGTCGCCACCGGTGTCGCCGAGGACCACGTCGTGATCGCCGAGGACGGCGTCGTCGTGGACCTGATCGACGGCAAGGCCGCGGTCTCGGGCCGGGTCGTCGTGGGCCACGTGTACGTCGACGGCCTGTCCGTGGGCGACGTCGGCGAGTCGACGCTGTCCGACCGCCTGGTGCTCGGCGAGGGCGGCTTCATCTCGATCTCGGTCGCCATCGACACGGCGTCCGGGCGCGCGGTGACGGCCCCGACGATCTCGGGCCGCGGCTTCTCCGACGACCCCAAGGCGCTGGAGGCCGTCGTGCCGCTCGTGGAGATGGAGCTGGCGCGCACCGAGGCCGAGGGCATCACCGACACGCACCGGGTCGCGCAGGCCGTGCGCCGCGTCGTGGGCCGCTGGGTGGCGGAGACCTACCGGCGCCGTCCGATGATCGTTCCCACGGTGATTCCGGTCTGACCCTTTCGGGGGTTTCCGTGACCCCGCTGTGATCTGCGTCCCCCTCGTCCGATAAGGTCTGATCCCAGACCATGGACGAGGGGGTTCGCCCAATGGCCGATGTTTTCCAACCGCCGGGTAAAGACGACATTCTTCTCCCGCCGATGTTCACCTGGCACGAGCCGCTAGGCCTGCCGTTCGACTTCTCCGTCACCAAACCGCAGGCCCTGCTGGTGCTGTCGGTGGTGATCATCCTGACGTTCTTCCTGGTCACCACCAGGAACCTCCGGCTGGTCCCGTCGCGCTGGCAGTTCGCCGCCGAATCGGTCTACGACTTCGGCCGCAACACCATCGCGCGTGAGCAGATCGGCGCCAAGGAATTCGCGCCGTACGTGCCTTTGATCGTCAGCATCTTCTGCTTCGTGCTCGTCAACAACGTCTACGGGCTGATCCCGCTCGTGCAGTTCCCGACGTTCACGCACAGCGGGTTCCCGTTCGCGATCGCGTTGCTGATCATCTTTCCGCTCTACCACTTCGTGGGCATCCGTAAGTTCGGGCTGAAGGGCTACCTGCGCAACCAGTTCGTCATCCCGGACGTGCCGAAGCCCGTGCTGTGGGGGCTGCTCATCCCGACCGAGGTCATCCTCAAGTTCTTCTTCGACCCGGTGAACCTCGCGATCCGGGTGTTCGCGGCGATGTTCGCGGGGCACCTGCTGATCCTGGTGTTCACGCTCGGCGCCGAGTTCCTGCTGTTCAACGCGCCGATCTACCTCAAGCCGGTGTCGGTGCTCGGGTTCGCGCTGGCGATCGCGCTGTTCTTCCTGGAGGCGCTGGTGCAGGTGTTGCAGGCGTACATCTTCGCGTTGCTGTCGGCGCACTTCATCGGACGCGCGCTGGCGGAGCAGCACTAGGGCGCACGAAGGCCGCCGGACGGCCTCGCGGTCGGCGGACCGGCGTGGTGCCGGTCCGCGGTTTGGGTCAGCGCGCGCTTACGCGCGAAGCGTCGTGCATCAGTGAACGGCGGCAGGTGTCAGGGGCGCTGGCACACCAGGTGCAGCGACTCCTCGGGCGTGGCGCCGGGGTACGACGGTGTGAACACCGGCCGGCTCCGGCGCACGACCCGCAGCCCGGCCTCGTTCAGGTGCGCCTCGAAGTTCTCCTCGGAGAACGACGACACCTCGATCTCCTGACCCATCCAGGGCAGGGTGACCTGTTCGACGTCGATGGCGACGGTGGCGAGGAAGAAGTGGCCGCCGGGCCGCAGCCACGTCGAGATGCGGCCGAGGGTCTGCACGATCTCGGCCTGGGTCATCTGCAGCAGCGAGAAGACGGCGCAGATGACGTCCCACGAACCGGGAGGTGACTCGAAGTCGCGGATGTCGATCTTGTGGAACGTCGCGTCGGGGACCTGCTCCGCCGCGATGTCGACCATCACCGGGGACACGTCGAGGCCGGTGACCTTCATGCCGGCCTTGGCGAGGTTGCGGGCCACGGGAACGCCTGTGCCGCAACCGATGTCGAGCACGCGCGAGCCCGACGGCTGGGTCGCGGCGAACCAGGCGAGGGTGCCGTGCAGTGCGGGCTGGTGCGACCAGGCGCGCTGGTATTCCAGTCCGAGCGTGTCGAAGACCTCCGCCGCGTTCATCCGCCGCCCCTCATTTCGGCCCAATCCACCTGAGTGAAGTGTTGAGTACGTCTCTGCACGCCTTCTGGATGGCTTCTGGACGAAAACTGACGGTAGGTTGCTAGGTGACTGCGGACAGCGACGAAGTGAGAACCAGGGTGCAGAACGAGTTGCGCGTCAGCTTGCTGGGCGCGCTCGCGGCCTCGGTGGACGGCGAGGAGCTCGCGCTCGGTCCGCCGCGGCAGAGGGCTGTGCTCGCCGTGCTCGCCTTGCGTGCCAATCACGTCGTGTCGCGCAGTGAACTGATCGACGCCGTGTGGGGTGAAGATCCCCCTGCCAGCGCCGACAACGGCATCCACACGTACGTCGCCGGGCTGCGCAGGCTGTTCGAGCCGGGGAGGGCGTCGCGGGCGCCGAGTTCCGTGTTGCTCTCCACGGACGCTGGATACTTGCTGAGGCTCAGTTCGCGCGGTTCGGACGCCGCCGTGTTCCGCGCACATCTGGACGAAGCCGGACGTCTGCGGAGCGAGCCGCTGGAAGCCATCAGGGCGTTCGACGCGGCCCTGGGGCTGTGGCGGGGAATCGCGCTGGACGGCGTGCCGGGGCCGTTCGCGGCGGTGGAGCGCGCGCGTCTGGCCGAGTTGCGGCTCACGGCCGTGGAGCAGCGTGCGGCGTTGATGCTCACGGTCGGGCGTGAGGCCGAGGTGGCGGGGGAGCTCACCACGCTGGTGAGCGCGCATCCGTTGCGGGAGAGGCTGCACGGACTGCTCATGTCCGCGCTCTACCGCGGCGGCAGGCAGGCGGAGGCGCTCGCCGTCTACACGGACCTGCGCCGGTTGCTCATCGAGGAGCTCGGCATCGAGCCCGGCCCGGAACTGCGCCAGTTGCACGAGCAGGTGCTCGTCGGCCGGCACGACCCGCAGCCCGAACCGGTGGCGCCCGCGCTGGTGCCCGTCCAGCTGCCGCACGAGATCCGCGACTTCACCGGCCGGGAGAAGGAGCTCGCGAAGCTCTCCGAGGTCGTGCCGCAGGACCACTCGCCGGTGCTCGTCGCGATCACCGGCACCGGTGGCGTCGGCAAGACGGCGCTGGCCGTCCGCTTCGCCCACCAGGTGGCATCTCGCTTCCCCGACGGTCAGCTGCACGTCGACCTGCGCGGGTTCGACTCGTCGGCCCCGCCCGTGCAGCCCGGCACCGCGTTGCACCAGCTGCTGCAGAGCCTCGGCGTGCCGTCCGAACGCATCCCGGAGGACCTGTCGGCGAAGTCCGCGCTGTACCGCAGCGTTCTCGCGGGCAAACGGGTCCTGGTGCTGCTGGACAACGCGCGGCTGGCCGAGCAGGTCCGCCCGCTGCTGCCCGGCCGGTCGACGTCGATGGTCCTCGTGACGTCCCGCAACCACCTCGGTGGTCTCGTCGCCCGCGACGGCGCGCATTCGCTCACGTTGTCGACCCTCACGCGTGACGAGGGCCTGGCACTGCTGACGTCCGCGGTGGGGGCCGACCGGGTGGCCGCCGAACCCGCTGCCGCCGCGAAGCTCGTCGAGCTGTGCGGGCACCTGCCGCTGGCGGTGCGGATCGCGGCCGAACGGGTCGTCACCCGGCCGCACCTCACCCTCGCCGACCTCGCGGGTGACCTGGCGGACGAACGCGACCGGTTGAACGTGCTGGCCACGGGCGACGACGAGGACACGGCCGTGCGTGCCGCCTTCTCGTGGTCGTACCTGGCGCTCAAGCCCGACGCCGCGCGCGTGTTCCGGTTGATCGGCCTGCACCCCGGCGCCGAGATCAGCCTGGGCGCCGTGGCGGCGCTCGCCGGCGTGCCGGTGTCGCGGGCGCGGACGTTGCTCGACGTGCTGGCGGGCGGGCACGTGCTGGAGGAGGTGGCGCGCGGCCGGTTCCGGCTGCACGACCTGCTCCGCCTGTACGCCACCGAGCTCAGCGCCACCGAGGAGTCGTCGGGCGGCCGCGACGAGGCCGTGAAGCGCCTGCTGGGCTGGTACTTCGACACCGCGAACGCCGCCGGCACCGTGATCGCGCCGCCGGACCACCCGGCGTTCCTGTTACCGCCACTGTCTACTCAGGACTTCTCCTCGCACGACGAGGCGTTCACCTGGTGCCGCACGGAGTCGTCGAACCTGCTGGCGGTGGCACGGCTCGCCGAGGAGCACGACTCGCCCACGGCGTGGCAGATCCCGGTGGCGCTGTGGAACTACTTCATCGTGTCGAACGCGCTGGACGAGTGGACCCGCACATACCGCGTCGCCGAACGGGCCGCGGCGCGGGACGGCAACCAGGCCGCCCGCTCGTGGGCGGTGCACGGCCAGGGGCTGGCGGCGTTCCGCGGCGAGCGCTTCGCGGACGCGTTGGAGCTCTTCGACCGCGCACTGGCGATCCGGCGCGAGATCGGTGATCCGGTCGGTGCCGCGTGGAGCCTCACGGGCCTGGGCATGGCGTACGGAGGCCTGCGCCAGTTCGACCTCGCCGTCGACCGGTTCGGGGAGGCCCTGCGCGGGCACGTCGAGGTGGGCTCGTGGTTCGGCGAGGGTGGCACGCGGTTGTTCCTGAGCGACATCCTGCGGTCGGCGGGCCAGTTCGAGGCGTCGCTGGAGTCGGCGCGGCGGGCGTTCGAGCTGATGGACTCGCACGACGCCCCGCACGGCAAGGCGATGGCGTTGGTCAGCATCGGCTGGGCGCAGTCGAAGCTGGGCCGGCAGGCCGAGGGGCGCGACTCGTTCCGGCAGGCGATCGAGTTCCTGCGCGTGCTCGGCGACCGCAAGAGCCTCGCGGAGGCGTTGCACGGGCTGGGGGCGACGAGCGCGGGCCAGCCCGAGGTGGCGCGCACGCACCTGCTGGAAGCGCTGACGATCTACGAGGACTACGACCACCCGCTCACACCTGAGGTGCGGGCGAGGCTGCACGAGCTCTCCTAGGGGTGATCCCGGATGTGCTCGCGCTGATGTGTAGGCACACTACTCATCATGCAGAAGCGCGCTCGAACACTGTTGGTGTGGCTGCACGTCGTGACGTCGGTCGGCTGGCTGAGCCAGGCGCTCGCACTGTTCACGTTGCTGCTCTACGGCCTGAAGACGGGTGACGTCAACGCTTTCAGGATGGCGCGGGTGCTGGACCACCACGTGCTCGCGTTCATGGGCGCCACCAGCGCGTTCAGCGGCATGATGCTCAGCGCCACGACGCCGTGGGGTTACTTCAAGCACTGGTGGGTGCTGGGGAAGTTCGTGATCACCGTCGTGCAGCTCCACGTCGGGATCTTCGTGCTCAGCGGCAGGCTCGAAGCCGCGGCGAACGGTGACGTCAGCGCGTGGACACCGGTCGGGACCGCACTCATGGTCGCCGGGTTCGCCTTCCAGACGTGGCTCAGCGTCGCGAAGCCGTGGGGGCGCACGCCGTGGGCGGACCCGAAGGTCAAGCTGCCCACGGCGAGCACCAAGGCGTTCGTGCTGGCGCTGACGATCCCGTTGGTCGACCTCGGTCTCGGGCTGTGGATGGGCAACCCGATGCCGCTGACGATGCTCGTGACGGTGGTCGCCTACTCGATCAGGCGGGCCGCCAGGGGGAGGCGCCGGTCGTCGGACGCGTCGGGTCGTGGAACTTCGGCACGTCCGGCTCGTCGAGGCGCAACGGCACCAAGCCCTCGGTGATCGCGGTCATGATCCGCTCGTGGGCGCGCCGGGCGTCCCCCGCGGTCTCGGCCCTGAGGTCCGACAGTTCCACCGGCTTGCCGAAGTGCACCTTGAACGTCGGCCGCTTGCGCACCGCGCGCAGCCACGACGTCAGGTACGGCAGGACGTCCCTCCAGCCGGTGACGCTGAGGTTGCCCCAGTAGACGGCCTCGTGCGCGCCCCACTGGCTGATCGGGACGACCGGGATGCCGCCGCCCAGCGCCATGCGGGCGACGCCGGTCTTGCCGCGCTCGGGCCACAGGCCGGGGTCCGTGCTGATCCTGCCCTCGGGGTAGACGGCGATCGGGTCGCCGCCCTTGTTCAACGCCTCGACGGCCCGGTGCATCGCCTCGCCCACGTTCGCCGACCGGCGGTCGACGCGCAGGTGGCCGCACGCCTTGAGGGCCGGTCCCATGACCGGCGCGTCGAGCAGGCCGCCCGCGAGCATGAACCGGGGGTTGACGCCGATCTTGCGGCACGCCGCGATGAGGACCATCGGGTCGAGGTTGCCGATGTGGTTGGAGGCCAGCAGCAACGGCTTGCCGAGCAGTTCCGGCGGGATGTCGCCCGAGACCTCGAGCTTGCCGGTCAGCGCGATCAGGCCCCGGTCGACCACCATGAGCACGCGCCAGAAGAGCGGTGTGGACACGCGGGGCAGCGTACGGCGTGTCGTGAGGACACCGTGCACGATCCGGTGAACCATGAGCTTTCGCACGCGTCCCGGTTGCAAACGGGGCTGGTGGGGCGCGAGGGACTACCTTGTAGACATGGCCGGGCGCACAGGGACTTCGAGAAAGACCACGTCACGCGGCAAAGCACCAGCGAAGCCGCGGGCGCGTTCCACCGCGTCCAGAAAGCCCGCCGCGCGCAAGAGCGGCGGTGCCATCAGCGCCGTGTGGGGTGCTTTGGGGCGTGGCGTCGGCAGCGTCGTGCGCACCGTCAGCCGCACCAAGGACCTGGATCCCGAACACCGCCGTGACGGCCTCGGCCTCCTGCTGATCGCGCTGGCGTTCATCACCGGCGCGGGTGTGTGGTGGCAGGCCGGGGGACCGGTCGGGCAGTGGGTGGACGTCGCCGTGCGCAGCTCCGTCGGGTTCCCGGCGGTGGTCGTGCCGGTCGTGCTGCTCGGCATCGGCGTCACGCTGATGCGCACCGACCCGAAGCCCGACGCGCGGCCGCGGCTGATCATCGGGTCGTTCCTGATGATCATCGGTGTGCTCGGCATGTTCCACCTCATCGGCGGCCTGCCGATGGACCCGCTCGAACGCCGTGACGCCGGCGGCGCCCTGGGCTACCTCGCGGGAGGGTTCCTCGCGCAGGGCCTCACGCCGTGGGTCGCCGGGCCGCTGCTGTTCCTGATCTTCGCGTACGGCCTGCTGGTCGTGACGCACACGCCGATCCGCCAGGCGCCCGAACGGATCCGCTCGCTGCTGCACCCCGGCAAGCCCGCCGAGCCGTCCCCGTTCGACGAGGAAGAGCCCGTCGAGGAGCCGAAGCCGGTCCGGCTGCGCCGCCCGTCGCGCCGCCGCCAGGCCGTCGAGCCCGTCGCCGAGGACGAACCGCAGGCGGAGCTCCCGCTGGAGGAGCCGGTCGAGCCCCCGCCGCCGTCCCCGAAGCCGTCGAAGAAGGCCGCGGCCGCCCCCGCCCTGGTCGTGCGCGCGGTCGAGGGCGAGTACCAGCTGCCGCCGCCGGACGTGCTCAAGGACGGCGACGCGCCGAAGACCCGCAGCAGGGCCAACGACCAGATGATCGAGGCCATCACCGGCGTCCTCGACCAGTTCTCGATCGACGCCCAGGTCACCGGTTTCACCCGCGGCCCGACGGTCACCCGCTACGAGGTCGAGCTCGGCCCCGGCGTGAAGGTCGAGAAGATCACCGCGCTGACCAAGAACATCGCGTACGCCGTGGCGACGGACAACGTCCGCCTGCTGGCCCCGATCCCCGGCAAGTCCGCGGTGGGCATCGAGGTCCCGAACAGCGACCGCGAGATGGTGCGCCTGGGCGACGTGCTGCGCGCGCCGTCCACCGTCAAGGACACGCACCCGATGGTGATCGGCCTCGGCAAGGACATCGAGGGCCACATGGTCACCGCGAACCTGACGAAGATGCCGCACCTGCTGGTCGCGGGTTCCACGGGTTCCGGCAAGTCGTCGTTCGTGAACTCGATGCTGGTGTCGCTGCTGGCCCGCGCGACGCCGGACGAGGTCCGGATGATCCTCATCGACCCGAAGATGGTCGAACTGACGCCGTACGAGGGCATCCCGCACCTGATCACGCCGATCATCACGCAGCCGAAGAAGGCCGCGGCGGCGCTCGCGTGGCTCGTCGAGGAGATGGAGCAGCGCTACCAGGACATGCAGGTCAACCGGGTGCGGCACGTCGACGACTTCAACCGCAAGGTGAAGTCCGGCGAGATCACCGCGCCGCCGGGGTCCGAGCGCGTCTACCGGCCCTACCCGTACATCATGGCGATCGTCGACGAGCTGGCCGACCTGATGATGACCGCGCCGCGTGACGTCGAGGACGCCATCGTGCGGATCACGCAGAAGGCCCGTGCCGCCGGCATCCACCTGGTGCTGGCCACGCAGCGGCCGTCCGTCGACGTCGTCACCGGTCTGATCAAGACGAACGTGCCTTCCCGGCTCGCGTTCGCCACGTCGTCGCTGACGGACTCGCGGGTCATCCTGGACCAGCCCGGCGCCGAGAAGCTGATCGGCATGGGTGACGCGCTGTACCTGCCGATGGGGGCCGGCAAGCCGGTGCGCATCCAGGGCGCGTTCGTGGGCGACGAGGAGATCTCCTCGATCGTCGAGTTCACCAAGAACCAGGCCCAGCCCGAGTACACCGACGGGGTCACCGCGCAGAAGGCCGGCGAGAAGAAGGAGATCGACGCCGACATCGGCGACGACCTCGAGTTGCTGGTGCAGGCCACCGAGCTGATCGTGACGTCGCAGTTCGGCTCGACGTCGATGCTGCAGCGCAAGCTGCGCGTCGGGTTCGCGAAGGCGGGGCGCCTCATGGACCTGCTGGAGACCCGTGGCGTCGTCGGGCCGTCCGAGGGTTCGAAGGCACGCGAGGTGCTGATCAAGCCGGACGAGCTCGAGAACGTGGTCTACCTGATGCGCGGAGGCGGCCCCGCCGACGACGAGTGACCTACTTCAGGCCGGCCTGCTGGATGCTCGTGGCCGTCGAACTCGCGCTGCCGCCGAACTCGCGCACCGCCGCGTAGTACAGGTCGGCCGTGCGCTTGCACGCCCAGTTCGAGCCGCACTGGTTGTACATGTCGGCCTTGAAGTTGTTGTCGATGCGAAGCCTGTTCGCCTCGTTCCAGCGGGCCTGGCGCTTGTAGTTGCGGTAGCCGAAGTCGTGGCGGTGGCACGTCGGCAGGAACTTGAAGCCGAAGGGGTTGTCCGGCGAGTACGAGCAGCCGTCGGACGACCAGTCGAGCTGGTCCGCGTTGGGTTGCTGGGCGCGCAGTGCTGTGAACTGGCTCAGGGACTTCGAGTAGAGGTAGTCGTCGGTGACCGCGACGACGTCCACGGCGAGGGCCGGGGTGCCGGTGAGGACGAGGGCGAGGGAGGCGGTGGCTCCCACGAACGCCGAGCGCAGGGTGTTCGACATGGCGAGCTCCTCTGGGTGTGAGCAGGGTCTCGCCCAGTTGTAGCCGGTGATCGACTGTCCTCGGTAGACACGATCTGATGAACGTCAGGTGATCATGTGCCCGCAAGCGATTGCTGTGGCCACGCGAAGTTCTCGTGGCAGCCCCAGCGAGTGGAGCATCTCGTTGTCGGCCACTCCGCCCAGCAGGTGGCCGCCGAGCTTCTCCTGCGCCAGGCGGAGGCAGATGGTCTGCGCCGCGGCGCCTGCCTCGATCAGGCCGAAGCGGCCCGCGCGTTCACCGTACTTCTCGAACGAGTCCTTGTCCGCGAGCACCAGCACGATCGTCAGCGGTGGTGTGGACGGGGTGCCGAGGATCTGGGCCAGGTCGTCCGGTGCCGGGCCGAGGTCCTGCAGCGCGTGGCGCCGGATGTCGTAGCGGACCGCGCGGCCGTGGACGAAGGCGTAGCAGCGCAACGGGTTCAGCCCGCCCGCGGAGGGGACGCTGTCGTCGGACAGGGCGCCCAGGACCGCGCCGAGCTGCTTGTCGCTCAGCGGCTCGCCGGTGAACTCCCGGGTGCTCCTGCGTGCCCGGAAGAGCTTCTGCAGCCGGTCGTTCGGGCGGGGGAGCGGGACCGGGGGCGTGGGCGGTTCCAGCGGGTCGACGAGCTGTGGCGGCGGGCGGAAGTCCCGCAGGCGGTCGCCCAGCCTGCGCTGGTGCAGCGGTGAGAAGCGGCTCGCGGCCCAGAAGTCGTCGAACATCGGCTTCACCCCAGGGGATGCGGTGCGGGATTGGGGAACGCGCCCGGTGAGGCGTGCGGGTAGCGCCAGTCGAGCTCCGCGGCGCGGCCGCCCAGGTGGGGCCAGCGGTGGTCCGAGTGCAGCGGGGCCAGGTCCGGGGACAGGACCCGGACGCAGTGCAGGCCCACGGCGGAGAGTTCCGGTGTGGTGAGCTCGCGGTAGGCGAGCCGGATGCCCGCGCGGTCGAGGGCGTGCACCAGTTCGGTCAGTTCAGCCGTGGTGCCCCGGGTCTGGGCGTCCGGTGGCGGATCCGCCTCGAAGCCCTGGAACCACGGGAGGTCGTCCCACTTCGCCGGGTGCGTGGCGTAGTAGGCGGCGTGCTCGTCGAAGTCGGTGGCTTCCTCGACGGGACCGTCGCCGTTGCGCGCCAGCCACACCTCGACGAAGACCGTGCCCTGCACCCACTCCTCGTAGGCCTTGCGGACCGCCTCCTTGGTGGTCGCACGGCAGGCCAGTCCGAGCGTCGGGCGGGGCCTGCCGGCGATCGGGAGCGAGCCCGCCACGGCGACCACCGGGTGCGGGCTGTAGGCCGGGGTGAGGTCGAACGCCTGGGCGCCGTGCGGGAGGCCGGCGTCGAAGCGTTGCGGTGCAAGGGAATGCAGCCAGGTCGTGGTGAACGCGTCGCGCTCCACCAGTTCCTGGACCGCGCGCAGCAGCGCGCTGGTCGTCGACGGGCCCGCCGCCAGGCCGGACGAGGTCGCGGGCAGGCCGTAGGACGCGTCCAGGGCCACGAGGCCGGCGGGGACGCGGATCGGGTCGTTGCCGGGGAGCGTCCACGCCCGCGTGTACGGGGTGTTGACGTATCCCTTGCGGTAGCGGTAGTTCGGGGCCACCCGCTGCTCCACGGTGTGGAGGCTGAAGTGTTCGAGCGGCCAGCACTCGCCCTCGGTGACGACCTCCAGCCGTGCCCGTGCGGCGGCGTGGCGTTCCAGGGCCTCGGCGATGGCGGCGACCCTGGTGGTGCCACCGGACGTGCCACCCGTCGCGAACGGCTCGGGCACCGCGGCCCAGCCTTGGAGGTCCACATCGGACAGACTGTGCGGCACGGGGTGCAGTTGCGACACCACGCCCTGGCGCCAGCCGACCGCGCGCTCGACCAGCGCCTCCGCCACGGTCCTCATCGCTTCCCCCGGTACCGCCGGAAGATCCTGTACCCGAGCGCCAAGGCCCCGCCGAGGTAGAGCACACCGACCACCGCCGCGACACCCTCGTCCACGGAGGCGATCGGTCCCAGCGTGAACAGCACGACGAACGGCTCCAGGAACCACAGGGCGGACCAGCCGAGCAACCGGACCACGCTGCCCACCGGGTTCGGTGACCTGGCGAGGAAACCGGAGGCGGTGGCCCACGCGAGCGCCGCCGCGAAGCCGCCGAGCCACCAGCCCCAGTGCAGGTCGAAGACCGCGCCCATCGTGGCGAACGGCAGCACGACGACCAGCAGCGGGAAGATCGCGGCGGGCAGGACGAGCAGGCTGCGCGGCTGCGGGAGGTCCTGCGTCTCCCGGTGCAGCGCCGCGGGGATGTGCACGGCCGCGCCGACTGAGGAAACCGCGCAGCAGCAACAACAACAGCAACAGGTGGGCGTCGCGGCGTTGGCGGCGGCCGCACCCGGTGAGAACTGGTCAGGTAACCGCACTGCCGTCGCGTTCATGGTTCCCCCAAGGAAGTGACACGCGCCCGAACTCGACCGTCGGGCAGACTTCGCAGCCGGCGGCGGGCAGCACGCTCTCGCGCGTCGTCGTGAACTCGTCCAGGTGGACGGTGACGACCGTGTCGAGCAACGCCAGCGAGCCGTTGCGGATGTTCTGAACCGCTTGCAGTGCAAGGGAGATCGGGAACTCGTAGGACGTCGCCGCCGGGTGCGGCGGAGGCGGCGGATCCCCCCACCGCCGCCCCGCCCGCACCGCGAGGCACGCCAGGCACGCGCCGGCACCGGGCACCACGAAGGGCCCGACGGCGGCGGTGTGGTGGTACGCGAGGTCCAGCAACAGGTGCGGGACCTCCGTCTCGCGCGCCACCTCGACCAGGTCGACCAACGTGCCGGTGGTCCGCACGACGAGCAGGAGGTCCGGGTCCTCGTCGTGCGGCAACCGCTCTACCAGCCCGGCGGGTGCCTCCCCGACGACGCGCGTGCCGACCCCCATCGGCTTCTGCGCGTCGTCGGCGGGCAACCCGGCCGGGCGGAGAGCGCCCAGGGTCCTCAGCTGGGCCACGTGCTGGCGAACCGGTTCCCCCAACCGGTTCTCGTCGACCGTTCGAGCCGCTCCCCTCGAAACCGGCTCGAACAGTCCCGCCAGCGCCACGGCCACCGCCCTGGGCAGGTCCGGGATCAGGTACGCGAGATCCGCACCCGCGTACACGACAAGGCCTTCGTCTCGAACCTGGGCGTGCCAGGCGGGATCAGCGACCAGGCTCATCCTCGTCCCCCCGTTTCAGGAAGTTCTCGATCTCCTGCTCGCTCGGCAGGTCCCCCGCCGGGTCCATGAGGTTCTCGGCGATCGGCGGCAACGGCTGCTCGGCCCACGCGGGCTGGTAGTCGTCGCTCGGCAGCAACCCGTGCCGCGACGCGAACTCCTCGGCCGCGTCCCGGATCGACTCCCGCAGCGTCCCCACCACCGCGGTCTCCGCCGTGTACGTCAGCTCGACCAGCAACGCCCGCACGTTCTCCAGCTGGTTCTCGTCGCCCGCCTTGCGCGCGAGCTCGGGCCAGAACTGCCGCTCGAACAACCGCACGAAGTCCGCCGCCACCGCGTCGGTCGCCGTGCGCAGGCGCGTAAAGCTGTCCATGACGTCATCGCTGGGCACCCGTAGGCCGGCCAACCGGCCGCCCGCTTCGAGTGCCCAGCGACGCGCGTGCGGCCAGCCGTACTTCCACCGCACCAAACCCAACCGCATGGCCCGGAGGAGGAGTCGCGGTTGGACCTCACCCATCGGAACGAGGTGCCGGATGTCGCGCACCTTGATCCGAACCCAGTCGTCGGGCCCCTCGGTCTCGCCCATGCCGAGCACCGCGGCGACCGACTCGCCCTTTTCGCGCGCCGAGATCAGTTCCGCGATCGCGGGCAGCGAGAACCCCCGCTGCTGCAACCGCTGCACCAACGTCAACCGCTCGACGTGCGAGGCGTCGTAGTACGCCACGCGCCCCTGCCGTCTCGGCGCGTGCAGCACACCCTTCGTCTGGTACATGCGAATGGTGCTGCTGGGCAGGCCGATCCGGGCGGCGAGCTCGTCGACGGTGAGCGATTCGGGCACAGGAGTGATCCTGGCGCCGACGGGTTCGTCGAGTCAAGACTCTTCGAGTAATTACTCGAAGAGTTACAACTCCAGGAGCATCCGGCTGTTGCCGAGCGTGTTCGGCTTCACGTAGCTCAGGTCGAGGAACTCGGCCACGCCCTCGTCCACCGACCGCATGATCTCCTCGTAGACCTCGGGGCTCACCGGCGTGCCCTCGATCTCGACGAAGCCGTGCTTGTTGAAGAACTTGGTCTCGAACGTGAGACAGAAGATCCGCGCGAGCTGCAGCTCCTTGGCCGTCGCGATGAGCTGCGCCACGATCCGGTGGCCCACGCCCTTGCCCAGCGCCATGGGGGAGACCGCCACGCTGCGGATCTCGGCCAGGTCCTCCCACATCACGTGCAGGGCGCCGCAGCCGAGCAGTTCGCCGTCCTCCTCGGCGACCCAGAACTCCTGGACCGCCTCGTACAGCGTGACCAGGGGTTTGGCCAGCAGGACCTTGCCCGCGTACCCGTCGATCAGCGCCTTCATGGCGCGCACGTCGCTGGTGCGGGCGCGCCGCACGACTACCCCACTGGTCACAACCGTCAAGTATGGGCCGCGCCCGCACGACGGCTGCGGGGAGTGGTCGTAGGCGCGCGGCACGTGCATCTGGGAAGCTAGAGGCTGATTTGTGCGATTTTCTCGCACGAAGTGGCCTGTAGGGGGTGGGCGAGGTGTTGCGCAGTTTCCGTCTGGGCAACCACCGCTCGTTCCGGGACGAGCAGGAGTTGTTGCTCATGCCCGCCTACTCGAAGGACCGCGAAGTCCTGCCTGTTGCCGCCATCTACGGAGCGAACGCGTCAGGCAAGTCGAACCTCCTGGACGGGCTCGACTTCATGCGCCGCGCCGTCCGCGACTCCTTCGCCGCGTGGAGGCCCGAAGCGGGGGTGCCACGCAGGGCGTTCGCTTTCGCCGACGAGGAGAGGCCGTCCGTCTTCGTCGTCGAACTCGTGCTCGATGACGTTCGGTACACCTATGGCTTCGAGGTCGACGACCGGAACGTCCGCGAGGAGTGGCTGTACTCGTACCCGGCGTCGCGCAAGCGCGTCCTCTTCGAGCGTGACGGGAACGGGCTTCGATTCGGGAGCACTGTCGAAGACCGGCCGCGGCTCGAGGTGCTGGGCAGCCTGCTCCGACCGAACGCGTTGTTCCTCAGCTTGGCCGCGCAGTCGTCCTCGGCGCTCGTCCAGCCGGTGTGGGGATGGTTCACCGAGGGCCTCCGCTTCCGCGTGGAGGTGAACGCTCCGGTCAACGAGGACGCCATCACCGACTTCCTCATCGCGAACCGGGCGGACCACCGTCGGATCGTTGATCTCGTCCGGGTCGCCGACCTGGGGATTTCGTCCCTGCATCTGCTGGAGGTCGCGCGCCACGACGGTTCGATCCGGCATGACCTCTTCCTCGCGCACGGATCGGCGGAAGTGGTGTTGCCGTTCTCGGACGAATCGGCTGGGACCCGGTCGTGGCTCGAATTGCTGCCAACAGCGCTGACCGTGCTGCGCACCGGGGGCACGTTGGTGATCGACGAGATCGATGCCAGCCTCCATCCCCGTCTGACCGCGGCTCTCGTGGGTCTGTTCCGCGACCCCGAAGCCAACTCACGGGAAGCCCAGTTGCTCTTCACCACGCACGACGCGAGTTTGCTGAGTCCCGTGCTCGGCGACGAGGTGCTCACCCGTGAAGACGTGTGGTTCGTGAACAAGGGAGACGACGGCGCCTCGGAGCTCTACGCGTTGACCGACTTCAAGCCGCGCAGGGAGGGCGAGAACCTGGAGCGCCGCTACCTCGGGGGCAGCTACGGCGCGGTTCCCGACGTGCAGGCCGAGGCGCTCGTGTCGGCCGTTCTGCGAGGTGTCGATGGCCAGGCGTGAGAACTCGCCACGCCGTGGCCGGACGCCGTCGAGGATCTCTGCCAGCCGAGTGCTCGTGGTGGTGCTGCGGGCAGACGGAACAGGCGTACCTGGACGGGCTGAAGCGGCTGTCCAGGCCGGTGACCGTGAGGCCGGTGGTCAAGGTCGGTTCGCCGGCGCAACTCGTCAGGTACGCGGCGAGGGTGCGCGAGAACGATCGCGGCGGGTTCGACGAGTACTGGTGCGTCGTCGACGTCGACGAGTTCGACATCCACGAGGCCATCGCCGAGGCCGAGGCGATGGGCATCTCCCTGGCCGTGTCGAACCCGTGCTTCGAAGTGTGGCTGATCCTCCACTTCGCGGACTGCGCCGCCGGCATCTCCAGCCCGAAAGCGGCTGCCGAGAAGCTGCGCAGGCACCTACCCGGCTATGCCAAGGGGACGCTCGACTTCGCGTTGCTCGCAGAGCGGGTCGACAAGGCGGTCGAGCGCGCCAAGGCGTTGAGCCCGGGCAACCCGTCGACCGACATGTGGAAGCTGGTCGAGGTCGTTCGGAAGCACTGAGTTCAAGCGCTCGTACCTGGGGCGGTTACTCTGAGCGCCGTGTCTTCTCCCACCACTCCGCGACGCGTGTCGCTGCTGACCCTGGGCTGCGCCCGCAACGAGGTCGACTCCGAAGAGCTCGCCGGACGCCTCGGCGAGGGCGGCTGGGAGCTGGTGGACGAGGGCGCTGACGTCGTCGTCGTCAACACGTGCGGCTTCGTCGAGCAGGCCAAGAAGGACTCGGTCGACACGCTGCTCGCCGCGTCCGACACCGGCGCCAAGGTCGTCGCCGTCGGGTGCATGGCGGAGCGCTACGGCAAGGAACTCGCGGACAGCCTGCCCGAGGCGGCCGCGGTGCTGGGCTTCGACCAGTACAACGACCTGGCCGAGCGGCTTCAGGACGTGCTGCACGGCAAGCCGGTCGAGTCGCACGTGCCGGTGGACCGCCGCACGCTGCTGCCGATCACGCCGGTCAAGCGCCAGGAGGCCAAGGACGCGGTCCAGGTGCCCGGCCACGGCTGGGGTCCCACCAAGACGCCCCGCAAGCGCCTCGACGACGCACCGGTCGCGCCGCTGAAGATCGCGTCCGGCTGTGACCGCCGGTGCAGCTTCTGCGCGATTCCGAGCTTCCGCGGCGCGTTCGTGTCGCGGCACCCGGACGAGATCGTGTCCGAGGCCATGTGGCTCGCCGAGAACGGCGTCAAGGAGCTGTTCCTCGTCAGCGAGAACTCCACGAGCTACGGCAAGGACCTGCCGCGTGAGCAGGGCGCGCTGGAGCAGCTGCTGCCGCGCCTGGCGTCCATCCCCGGCGTCGAGCGCGTGCGGGTGAGCTACCTGCAGCCGGCCGAGACCAAGCCGAGCCTGGTCGCCGCCATCGCGAAGACGGACAAGGTCGCGAACTACTTCGACATGTCGTTCCAGCACTCGAGCGAGAACGTGCTGCGCCGCATGCGCCGGTTCGGCGACACGGACAGCTTCCTCAAGCTCGTGTGGCAGATCCGCGAGCACGCGCCCGAGGCCGGCATCCGCAGCAACTTCATCGTCGGCTTCCCCGGTGAGACCGAGGAGGACCTGCGGGAGCTGGAGCGGTTCCTCACGGAGGCGCGGCTCGACGCGGTCGGCATCTTCGGGTACTCCGACGAGGACGGCACCGAGGCCGAGGAGCTCGACGGCAAGCTCGACGCCGACGTCATCGCCGAGCGCGTGCAGCGCATCGGCAACCTCGTCGAGGAGCTCACCAGCCAGCGCGCGGAGGACCGGGTGGGCACCGAGGTCACGGTGCTGATCGAGACCGAGGAGGACGACGAGAACGACTGCGTCGGGCGCGCCGAGCACCAGGCTCCCGAGGTCGACGGCGAGTGCATCGTGCTGGAGGCGGAGGGCCTCAAGCGCGGTGACTTCGTGCGCTGCCGCGTCGTCGACTCCGAGGGCGTCGACCTGATCGTCGAGGTAGTCCCGACATGACCGAGGCCCGGAAGGTCCCGCTGCTCAACGTCGCGAACATCCTCACGATGGCGCGGCTGGCGCTCGTTCCGGTCTTCCTGTTCTCCCTGTTCGAAGCGGGTGGCTTCGACACCACGTGGCGCCTCATCGCGTTCGCGATCTTCGCGATCGCGAGCTTCACCGACCACATCGACGGCACGCTCGCGCGCAAGCACGGGCTCATCACCGACTTCGGCAAGATCGCCGACCCCATCGCGGACAAGGCGCTCACCGGGTCCGCGCTGGTGGGGCTCAGCATCCTCGACGTGCTGCCGTGGTGGATCACGATCACCATCGCGGTGCGCGAGATCGGCATCACGCTGCTGCGGTTCTGGGTGATCAGATACGGCGTCATCCCGGCCAGCCGCGGCGGCAAGGCCAAGACGCTCGCCCAGGTCATCGCGATCGGGCTGTTCGTGCTCCCGCAGAACGACGTGCTGCAGCTCATCGCGTGGGTGATCATGGCCGTCGCGCTCGTGCTGACCGTCGTCACGGGAATCGATTACGTCATCCGGGCGTTCAAGATGAAGGCGAGAGCAGGCAGGGCGGTGCTGTGACAGGCGTCGTCGAGCTGCTCAAAGCCAGGAACGAGACCGTCGCCACGGCCGAGTCGCTGACCGCGGGTCTGCTGTGCGCGACGATCGTCGACACACCGGGGGCGAGTGCCGTGGTCCGCGGTGGGTTGATCGTCTACGCCACCGAGCTCAAGCACGAGCTCGCGGGCGTGGACCAGCAGTTGCTCGACGAGCACGGTGCCGTGCACCCCGACGTCGCGATCCAACTGGCCGAAGGCGCCCGGACGAGGTGCGGAGCGGACTGGGGTATCGGGCTCACCGGGGTCGCCGGACCGGATCCGCAGGACGGTGTCGCTCCGGGGACGGTCCACATCGGCTTGAGCGGGCCTGGAGTGTCCACAGTGCGGACAATCACGCTGAGTGGTGGCCGCGCAGCTGTCCGTTCGGCTGCCGTGGAAAAAGCCCTGGTCCTGCTGTCGGAGACGCTGCTGGCCGTCGGCGCCGGGAACAAATGATGACTCCGCGTTCGTTCGCCCTTGGCGGACGTGTTCGGAAGTCAGTGCCCGTTGTCGGTGTCGATCGGTAACGTAGGGACACGGCCGGCCGGAAGGAGGCGCGCGATGACCGTGCTGCTGCGCGAGGCGATCGGTGATCGGCTTCGCCATGCCCGCACCAACCAACGCCGCACGCTGCGCGAGGTCTCTCGGACCGCCCGCGTGAGCCTGGGGTACCTGTCCGAGGTGGAGCGCGGCCGCAAAGAGGCGTCCAGCGAACTCCTCGCGGCCATCTGCGAAGCACTGGAACTGCCCTTGTCCGAGTTGCTGCACCACGTCGCCTCCGACATCGGCGCCGTCCAGCAGACGCCGGACACGGTGCCCGACACCGTCCCGGACGGTCGCTCGGAGCGCGGGAAGCTGGAGGGTGGCCGCGTGCTGCCGTCCACGCTCTCGGACGACCTGTCCGACCTGCGCCTGCAGCCCATGCTCACGCACCGGCTCACGAGCAAGATCGGCGAGACGCCCAAGGCAGTCGTCGCGGCCTGATCCCATGTCCTCCACCGACCCCGTTCGCCCCGTGGCGAGCGGGGTCGCCTGCATTCGGGTGAACGTCACCGCGCTGTGGCCCCCGACACGTGACGTTCTGCAACAACTCGGACCGTTCGTACGTTCAACACACAACAGACCCGGCAGGCCGAACGACAGGCAACGGCTTGGCATCGGCACGCTGGGTCACCGCGTCCCAGGGCGCGGGTGCGGGCAGGATTGGCACGTCGTCAGACGTGTTCTCCTAAGTCCCGGGGTGGGTCAGGGTGTTCCCGGATATCTCCCCGTGTCGGTGGATACGCCGACGCACAATTGAGACGATGGATCCAACACCGGCACCGAGAAGGCAGGCGTAGGAGATGGCCAGTCCGTTCGTGAAGTTCTGGAAGTACCTGATGGCGTCGTTCTCGTCGAAGATCGACGAGCACGCCGACCCCAAGGTGCAGATCCAGCAGGCCATCGAGGAGGCGCAGCGGCAGCACCAGGCGCTCTCCCAGCAGGCTGCGGCCGTCATCGGCAACCAGCGCCAGCTGGAGATGAAGCTCAACCGCCAGCTCGGCGACGTCGAGAAGCTGCAGGCCTCCGCCCGTCAGGCTCTGGTGCTCGCCGACGAGGCGCGCGCGAAGGGCGACGAGCAGAAGGCCACCCAGTTCGAGAACGCCGCGCAGGGCTTCGCCACCCAGCTCGTCACCGCCGAGCAGGGCATCGAGGACCTGAAGACGTTGCACGACCAGTCGCTGCAGGCCGCCGCACAGGCCAAGCAGGCGGTCGAGCGCAACTCGATGATGCTGCAGCAGAAGCTCGCCGAGCGCACCAAGCTCCTGAGCCAGCTCGAGCAGGCCAAGATGCAGGAGCAGGTCTCCGCGTCGCTGAACCAGATGAGCGAGCTCGCAGCGCCCGGCAACGTGCCGTCGCTGGAAGAGGTTCGCGACAAGATCGAGAAGCGCTACTCGACCGCGCTCGGGTCCGCCGAGCTGGCCCAGAACTCGGTGCAGGGCCGGATGCTCGAGGTGCAGGCCTCGACCACCCAGCTCGCCGGTTCGTCGCGGCTCGAGCAGATCCGCGCGTCCATGCACGGGGGCCAGTCGAGCACCCCGCAGCAGGTGACGGCGGGCAACAGCGCGGCCGCGCAGATCCAGGCCGAGATCGCGCAGCGCGTCCAGTCGGAGCAGAAGACCCAGCAGCAGCAGGTTCCTCCCGCCCAGAACTGAGGTTCTGAGGCCGGGGGAGCAGGAGGAGTCAGCAGGTGATCATGGAGCCCTGGAGAAACCGTCCCAACAACGAGATCGTCCGCAAGGTCGTCGGTGAGTTGGGTGCGTCGCTCCAGGGCCACCCGCTGGCCGAGCAGGCGCGCTACCGCCTGCAGAAGTGGAACGACCCGGTCGCCAAGCTCGAACGCAAGCGCAAGCGCACCAACGCCGTGCTGACGTTCTGGCTGATCGTGATCTCGATGCTCGGCACGCTCGCCGTGCTGGGCTTCACCGGTGTGCTCGGCACCTGGGCCGCCGTCACCGGCTCGATCGGTGCGGCCGTACCCGCGGTCCTGGCCGTGCGCAGCGGGTTCAAGCTGAAGGAACTGGGCGCCGCCCGGCAGCGGCTCGCGTTGTCGCCGCCGCCTCGGCCTCGGCCGCCGCTGCCCGCGCACATCTCGTCCGCGCGCGTTCCGATGGAGAAGCTCCACAGCGCCGAGGACGCGATGGCCCAGCTGCTCGTGCAGCTCGACTCGCCCGCGCTGACCTCGATGCCGACGGAGTCCGTCCAGCACGCCCGGCAGACCGCCCAGGAGGCCGCCACGGCCATCCGCGCGGTGTCGGCGCAGCTCCAGGCCGTCGAGCGCGCTCGCGACAACGCGCCGCCGCTGGAGCGCGCTCCCCTGGTCGAGGGTGTTCGCGTGCTCAGGATCCAACTGGCGGACGGCGTGGACCGCTACTGTGCGCTGGTGGCCGAGGCGGGCAAGGCCCTCGCGGCGAGCACGCAGTTCCAGAACCCCGGTGAGGTGCTGGACGACGCCACGGACCACATGGCCGGCCTGGCGTCCGCTATGCGTGATGTCTCAGGCTATTCAGCGCATTGAATGTAACGCTCGGTAATCGCGTGCCGCTATTCGGCGAGTCTCTATGGAGATCTTTGCTGCAATCGTGTGATTATCGGACTGTTATCTAGCCGTGGCCGCTACATGGCGTGGCAGGATCTCGGGGCCGGTCTGCGGGAAGTCCGGCTGAATTGCCGGGAGGCAGTGCGTTGGCGTTGTGGACCGTGCACGGGGACGGTCGGATCACCGACAGTGAAACCGTCGCACCCCAGGAGCGGGTGAGCTGGCCGCTCACCATAGGGTTCGGAGTTCAGCACCTCGTCGCCATGTTCGGCGCCACGGTGATCGTCCCCACCGCCACCGGCCTCCCCGTCGCCACCACGCTGCTGTTCTCTGGTCTGGGCACGCTGCTGTTCCTGGTGATCACCAAGAATCGGGTCCCGAGCTACCTGGGCTCGTCCTTCGCCTTCGTGGCGCCGCTGGTGGCCGCGCGCGAGCAGGGCATCGCGGCGCAGCTCGGCGGTGTCGTCGCCGCGGGCCTGCTGGTGATCGTCGTCGGCATCGCGGTCAAGGCGCTCGGCGTGCGGCTGCTGGAGTCGGTCATGCCGCCGGTCGTCACCGGCGCCGTCGTGATCCTCATCGGCCTCAACCTCTCCCGCCAGGCCACCGCGAACTTCGGCGAGCAGCCGCTGCTGGCCGCCCTGACGACCGTGGTGATCCTGCTGGCCGGCGTGCTGGGCAGGGGCCTGGTGTTCCGGTTCTCGATCCTGATCGGCTTCGTGGCGATCTGGATGGGCGGTCTGGCGTTCGGCGCCGTGCCGTCCGAGCGGATCGCCGCGCTGCGCGACGCGGCCTGGGTGGGCCTGCCGAAGCTCTACCAGCCCGAGCTGCGGCCGTCCGTGGTGCTGCTGATGCTGCCCGTGGTGATCGTGCTGGTCGCCGAGGTCGTCGGGCACGTGAAGGCCGTGGCGGCGCTGACCGGCCGCAACCTGGACGGCAGCGCGGGGGACGCGATCATCGCGAACGGCCTGTCGACGGCGCTGTCGGGCCTGGGCGGTGGCGCCGGCACGACGACGTACTCCGAGAACATCGGCGTGATGGCGGTGACCCGCGTCTACACGACGGCGGCGTTCGCGTTCGCGGGTGTGTTCGCCACGCTGCTGGCGTTCTCCCCGAAGGCCATCGCGCTGTTCGGCACCATCCCGCCGGGCGTGCTCGGCGGCTGCACGCTGGTGCTCTACGGCCTGATCGTGCTGATCGGCGTGCGGATCTGGATGGACCGCGGCGTCGACCTGGCGAGCCCCGTCAACGCGATGGTCGGCGGTGCCGCCCTGGTGGCCGGTGTCGGCGACCTGACCGTCGAGATCGGCGACCTCGAGATGGGCGGCATGGTCTGGGGCTCGCTGCTCGTCGTGATCCTGCACCCCGTGATGCGCTGGCTCCGGGCCGCGCGGCGCAGTTGAAGCGTCCACACCTTCGTGTGGTTTTGCTCCCTCCACTTCGGACCGATACTCAAGTTGATCTTGCACCGCTCGCGGTCGTTGTCCTTGGGCGCCAACGACGCGGGTCGTGATCCCGGCGTGCGAAGAGGAGCCGCGCGCCGCGCGAGCGGTGCTGTCCGTTGTGGACGGCGCGCTACCGCAGCGCCTTATTGATCCGCGACACCAGTCCGGGGCCCTCGTAGATGAACCCGGTGTAGATCTGCACGAGGCTCGCGCCGGCGTCGATCATGCGCTTGGCGTCGTCGGCGGTCGCGATGCCGCCCACGCCGATGACCGGCAGGTCGCTGTTCTTCGTGATGAACCGGACCACGTCGTTCGCGCGCCGGGTGAGCGGCCTGCCGCTGAGACCGCCGGTCTCGTTCTGATGCGCGCTCGTGAGGCCCTCACGGCTGAGGGTGGTGTTCGTGGCGATGAGGCCCTTGATGCCGTTGTCGACGCACACCTGGATGACCTCGGCGATGGCGTCCTCGGTGAGGTCCGGCGCGATCTTGACCAGCATCGGCTTGGTCGTCGCCTTCGTCAGCTCCGCGACGAGCTCGGTCAGCGCGCCCTTGTCCTGCAGGCTGCGCAGGCCGGGCGTGTTCGGGGAGCTGACGTTGATCGCGTAGTAGTCGCCGTGGTCCTTCAGCGCGTTCAGCGAGTTCAGGTAGTCCTGCACGGCGTCCTCGACCGGCGTGACCTTGGACTTGCCGAGGCTGATGCCCAGCGGGGCCTTGAGCGGCGTGCGGTCGAGCTTCGCGGCAAGCGCTTGCGCGCCCGCGTTGTTGAAGCCCATCCGGTTGATGATCGCCTCGTCCTCGCGCAGGCGGAACAGGCGCGGCTTCGGGTTGCCGGGCTGCGCGTGCCAGGTGACGGTGCCGACCTCGACGAACCCGAACCCGAGCGCGGCCCACGCCGGCAGCGCGCGCCCGTCCTTGTCGAGACCGGCGGCGAGGCCCACCGGGTTGGGGAAGCGGACGCCGAAGACGGTGCGCGGGTTGTTCTGGCCGCGGGCGAACCTCGCCAGCGGGCTCAGCCTGGCCATGACGTCGAGCGTGGTCTCGTGGACCCGCTCCGCGTCGCCGCCGTGCATTCCGAACAACGCTCTGCGCACCACCTGCTTGTACACCACGCGCCCACCCTATAACGCCAGCTCAGGGTAGCCGCCGTCACATCGTCGGCTTCGCCACCTTGATCGTCGCCTGCTCGTCCAACGGCATCTTGGGCTTCGCGAGGAACGTCACCGGCAGCGCCCGCAACCCCCGGCTGCCGAGCGACACCCTCCAGCCGAGCGGCTGCGACGTGTCCAGGGCGAGGCCCGCGCACCGGCCCAGCAACGTCCGGAACGCGATCTCGCCCTCCAGCCGGGCCAGCGGCGCGCCCAGGCAGAAGTGGATGCCGTGGCCGAACGCCAGGTGCTGCCGGTCCGCCCGCTCGATGTTGAGCTGGTCGGCCCGCGGGTAGCGGTTCGGGTCGTGCTCGGCCGAGGCCAGCGACAGCAGCACGACGTCGCCCGCCGGGATCTGCACGCCGCCGATCGTCAGCGGTTTCGTGGCGAACCGCACCACGTGCGAGGTCGGTCCGTCGAACCGCAGGAACTCCTCGATGGCGCCGGGCAGCAGTGACGACGAGCGCTGCAGCAGTTCGAGTTGCTCGGGGTCGCGCAGCAACGCCAGGGCGCCGTTGCCCACCAGGTCGACGGCGGTCGTGTAACCCGCCACGAGCAGCAGGAAGGCGAGCGACGCCAGTTCGTCGTCGGTCAGCGCGGTCTCGCCGGTCGCGCGGGCCAGGCCGCCGATCAGGTCGTCGTCGCCGGAGGTCCGCTTGTGCGTCACCAGGTCGCGCAGGTAGCCCGAGGTCTCCTCGCGGGCCGAGGCCGCGTCGCCGTCCGCGAGGCCCGTGACCACGTCCGCCCAGTAGCGGAAGTTCTCCTGGTCGACGGCGGGCACGCCGAGCAGTTCCATGATCACGGTGATCGGCAGCGGCGCCGCGAAGTCCGCGATCAGGTCGCAGCGCCCCGCGTCGGCGAAGCCGTCGGCCAGGGACGCGGCCACCTGCTCGATCCGGGGGCGCAGCGCGGCGATGCGGCGGGGCGTGAGCTGGCTCGACACCGCACGGCGCAGACGCGTGTGGTTCGGCTCGTCGCTGTTCATCATGTGGTCGGACAGGTCGCCGAACCACCACGACGCGAAGTGCGGATGGCCGCGCAGGGGTTCGGCGAGCGCGGAGCCGTGCGAGGACAGCAGCGGGTTGTCCAACGCGGCGCGCACGTCGGGGTAGCGGGTCACGAGCCACATCGGCACGCCGAGGGTCTCCACCCGGTGCACGGGACCGGCGTCGCGCAGGCTCTTGAGCACCGCGTAGGGGTCGTCGGTGAAGCCGGGGCGCAACGCATCCAGATTTACCGCCATATTGGGGCACACGGCCGGGAGAGCGTCTCGGTTCAACCGGATTGGCATTTTGGACAGAAGTACACGAATCTGCCCTCGATCTCGTCCGATCGGACCCTTGTGCGACACCGCAAACAGGGTTTGCCGGTCCGCTCGAAAACGTAGTGCTGCACGCGCAGGTCGCCCGTCGTGCTCTGCTCGGGCCGCCACTGGTTGGCCTGCAACAGCTTCCGCGAGAGCGCAACCGCACGTGAGGGGTCCACCGCGGACACCGGGGCCGTCGGCAGAACGCGCAACAGGAAACAGACTTCCGCGCGGTAGAGATTGCCGACGCCCGCCATCACGCGCTGGTCCAACAATGCGAGACCGATCGGCCGGGAAGGGTCCGCGGTCAACCGCCGAACGGCCTCAGCGGTGTCGAAGTCGGGCGCCAGGAGATCAGGTCCGAGGTGGGCGATCAATCGATCTTCCTCGGCGGTCGGCACGAACTCCATGTCGTGCAGCGCGAAACCGATGGCCTGCCGGTCGTCCACCTCGAACACGGCGCGGGCCTGGTGCGCGGGACGCCGCCAGCGCTCACCGGGCCGGTAGAGGTGCCACGAGCCGTCCATGCGGAAGTGGCTGCGCAGGCTGTTGCCGTCGGAGAAGTGGGTGAACATGTGCTTGCCGTACGTGCGCACGCCGAGCACGTCCAGGCCCGCCAGGTCCAGCGCGGCCAGCCGGGGGTGGCGCAGTTCGCCGCGCCGCAGCGTCTTCCCGGCCAGCGCCTCGTTCATGCGATGACCGGCCAGGAAGACCGTGTCCCCTTCAGGCATCCACCGCTTCCTGGATCTCGTCGTCGTCGAAGTCGTGGTGCACGGCCCGGCGCCGGCTCCGCGAGATGCGCTGGATGCGGGCGAGCAGCAGGTTGAACGCCAGCGCGACCTCTCGTGCGCCCGGAGTACCCCACTCGTGGATCGGCATGCACGCGCCTTGTGCCTGCTGCACGGCGAGACGGTCCGGCAACGCCACCGGCATCACCAACGGACCGAAGATGTCCCTCAGTTCGTCGATGCGGAACTGGTGCTCGTGCGAGCGCGGACGCACGCGGTTCACCACGACACCCAACGGCTGCAGGTCGGCGTTGTTGCTCTCGCGCTCGTTCTGCACCGCCTCGAACGCCCGCTGCACGCCCGCCACGGCGAACATCGTCGGCTCGGTGACCAGCAGCGCGCGGTCGGCCGCCACCAGCGCCGAGCGGGTCAGCTGGCCCAGCGACGGCGGGCAGTCGAGCAGCACCAGGTGGTACGGGAACTCGTCGTACATGTCCCGCAACGTGCGCAACGCGTCTTTCAGCCGGTGCAGCCGCGACTCGCCCGGGTCGGGGTGGTTGAGCAGTTCGGCGTCCTCGGACCCGGACAGCACGTCGATGCCGTCACCCCAGCGGCTGGGGCGGATCGCCTGTTCCAGGTTCTCCTCGGACGGGTCCTGCAGGACGTCGTAGATGCTCGCCTTGGACTCCTCTGGCTCCAGCGTCGACGTGGCGTTGCACTGCGGATCGAGATCGATCACCAGGGTGCGGACACCACGGCGGAGGGCGGCAGAGGCCAGGCCGAGCACCACCGTCGTCTTGCCGACGCCTCCCTTGAGGCTGAGCACGGACACCGTATGCACAGACCTACTCTAGGGTCTCCTACTCTGTTGGCCATGCGACCGGACGCCGTACACAGGGTGCTCGACGCCGAATTGGCCGCCGCACGCGAGCGCAGGGGTGGGCAACAGCCCCGCGTGCTCGACGTGGGAGGCGGCAGCGGCGTGTGGGCCGTGCCCCTCGCCGCAGCGGGGTGCGTCGTCACGGTCGTGGAGCCTTCTCCGAACGCGTTGGCGACGCTGAACACCCGTGCGCGCGAGGCCGGGGTGACGATCAACGCCGTCCAGGGCGACACGGACGCATTGGGCGTTCCCGCCGGTGAGGCCGATCTGGTGCTCGCCCACGGGCTGCTGGAGGTCGTCGACGACGCCCCGGCCGCGCTCGCCTCGCTGGCTGCCGCGGTGGCGCCGGGCGGAGCGGTCTCCGTGGTGGTCGCGAACCGGTTCGCGGCGATCCTGCACCGCGCGATCGCCGGCCGCATCGTCGACGCGCGGCGGTTGCTGGACGACGACGCGGGCCAGCTCGCGGGCACGCGCGACCCGTTGCAGCGCCGGTTCGACGTCCCAGGTCTTGAGAAGCTCGTCCTGGAGGCCGGACTCTCCGTCGAACTGCTGCAAGGTCATGGCATCGTTTCGGATCTCGTGCCCGGTGTGGTGCTGGACGCGAATCCGGGTGCCGCCGACGCGCTCGCCGAGCTGGAACTGGCCGCCGCGACCAGGTCCCCGCTCCGGGACGTCGCCGCCCGGCTGCACGTGCTCGCCCGCCGTACCGCCTGACAGCGTTTGCATTCGGGACTTTTATGACCCTGATGAGTGGTCCCAAACAACGCCGGGGCGAAAGATAATGGCTTCGCTGCCGACGTAGGGATCCGACGCGATGGAAAGTTCCGACCTGCTGGCCTCACTGGTCAACGAGGCCGTTGCAGGTGACCGGCCTGCCGTCGAACGACTGCTGGCCTCCGTGCGGCCGCTCGTGGCGCGGTACTGCCGTGCGCGCGTCGGTCGCAACGAGAGGGCGTACGCGTCGGCCGACGACGTGGCGCAGGAGGTCTGCCTGGCGGTGCTGACGGCTCTGCCGACCTACCGCGAGCAGGGAAGACCGTTCCTCGCGTTCGTCTACGGCATCGCCGCGCACAAGGTCGCGGACGCCCACCGGGTGTCGGCGCGCAACCGCTCCGAGCCCGTCGCCGAGGTACCGGACGGTCCGTCGCTGACCGTCGACCCCGAGGAGAACGCGCTGATGGGCTCGCTCTCGGCGCGCCTCGGGCAGATGCTGCGGCTGCTGCCGGACAAGCAGCGCGAGATCCTCCTGTTGCGCGTCGTCGTCGGCCTGTCGGCGGAGGAGACGGCCGAGGTGATCGGGTCGACGCCGGGCGCCGTGCGGGTGGCCCAGCACCGTGCACTGGCCAAGCTGCGGACGACCGTGGGGGTCGAGGAGCTGATTTGACCGGCGCCTTCTACGACGGGCTGGCCGGGACGTACGACCTGATGTTCCCGGACTGGGACGCGTCGATGGCCCGGCAGGCGTCGCAGCTCGCGGAGTTCGTCCTGCGGGGCGCGCGCGTTCTCGACTGCGCGTGTGGCATCGGTACACAGGCCATTGGTCTCGCCCTCCGCGGCTATGAGGTCATCGGCACCGATTTGAGCCCCAAGGCGGCTTCTCGGGCCGTTGTGGAGGCCTCGGCGCGTGGCGTCACCTTGCCCGCGTTCGCCGCGGACATGCGCTCTCTGCCGTTCGCGGACGGCTCCTTCGACGTGGTGCTCGCGGCCGACAACGCGTTGCCCCATCTGCTGACGGCCGAGGACGTGCTGGCGGCGTTGCGGGAAATGCGTCGCGTGCTGCGGTCGGATGGTCGGCTCATCCTCTCGACGCGCGACTACGACGCGATCCGGAACGAACGGCCGTTGTCGACTCCTCCGTCCGTGGGACCGGGTCGGGTCGTGTGGTTCCAGCTGTGGCATTGGGACGGCGACCGGTACGAACTGGAGATGTTCCGGCTGCACGAAACAGAGTCCTGGCGGGTGGACGTGAGCAAGGCACGGTATTGGGCGATTACTCGTCATGAAATCACTGAAATGGCGGAACGAGCGGGTTTCGATTACGGGGAGTGGTTGCTCGATGCCTATTACCAACCGCTCTTCATTGCAACAAACGGGTGACGTTTGAAGTTTCTCCCTACTTTCCGCATAAGGAGTGACGCGTCGCACGTCTCCTCCACGGGAAGTCGACGAGGGGACACTTCGGATGGAGAGTTCAGCGTTATCCGCAGAACTGGTCAGTCGGGCCGTGCTGGGCGAGCGCAGGGCCACTGACCAGCTACTTCGCCACCTGCGCCCGCTGGTGGTGAAGTACTGTCGCGCTCGTGTGGGGCGTTCCGCGACAACCGCGGACGACGTCGCGCAGGAGGTCTGCCTGGCCGTGCTGACGGCCCTGCCGAACTACCGGGAGCAGGGCCGGCCGTTCCTCGCGTTCGTCTACGGCATCGCCGCGCACAAGGTCGCCGACGCGCACCGGTCGCTGGCTCGTAACCGTGCGGAGCCGGTCGCAGAGGTGCCCGACCAAGCCGTGAGGGCCGGCGGTCCGGAGGAGTTCGTCCTCCAGGGCGAGCTGAACGGCACGCTCGGTCAGCTGCTGCACCTCCTGCCGGACAAGCAGCGCGAGATCCTCGTGCTGCGGGTCGTGGTGGGTCTGTCCGCGGAGGAGACCGCGGACGCCGTGGGGTCGACGCCGGGTGCCGTCCGGGTGGCACAGCACCGTGCGCTCGGTCGCCTCCGCAAGGAAATCGCGTCATTGGCTGTCCCGATCGGGTGACATTCGTTTGCATTTGTTACGAGTCGTAGTGGATGCGTGGGGTGAACGCACCCAAACGACATACCTAGAGGGCAGGAAGACACCGACATAGGGACCAGGGGGCATGGACAGTTCGGACTCAGCGTCTGCCGCCGACCGGCTGCGCGTCGACGGGGTGCTGGTGCAGCACTTCCGCGAGTCGGGGCTGACTGGGCCGGTCTGGGACCAGTTCCACCGCAAGCTCCTCGGGCGGGGGCTCACGATCGTCGCCAAGCTCGTGAAGTCCGGCGCCATGTTCTCCCGCTCCGGGCGCAACGGCCGCTACCTGCACCAGCAGGAGATCCCGCGGCAGGAGGCCGAGGAACTGGCGAGCGACGCGGTGTACGAGGGGTTCGTCTACTTCCGGGACCGGGGTCTGCTCGGCCGGGAGTGGTCGGTCGAGCACGGCCAGCCGTTGGAGGAGTACTTCGTCAACGCCTGCGTGCTCGCGTTCCCCAACGTGTACCGGCGCTGGCAGACGAGGGCTCACGGCTGGCAGGACGTACGGCTCGTGGACACCCTCGCGTCCCTCGAACACGTTGTGGTCGAGGGGACCCCTGAGGATGCCGTCATCGAGCAGCAGGTCGCGAACGCCGCGTTCGCGACGCTGAGCGAGGACAGCAGGCGGTTGCTCTTCCTCCATGACCAGGGCTATTCGCATGCGGAGATCGGCGAGTTGATGCGACTCACCCCGCGCGCGGTCGAAGGACGGATCCGGCGGGCGCGTCTCGCGGTGCGCCGGCGTCCAGAAGAGGAACGGTGATCCACGTGGAGTTCTCACCCGGCCTGCACCGCAAGGTGCCCGCGGAAGCCATCAAGGGCTCTTCCGTCGGTGGGCCGGTCTCCGCATCGAGGGGCGCTCTCGACGCGTTGGTCGAACGGACCACCGTTGCTCCTGAGGCTCCGGTCGAGCCGCCCCCACCCTCCTACTACTCGAGCCGCCCGCAGGCCGCGGACGAGCACGTGGCGCGCGCTGTCGCCGGTGACCGTGCCGCCGTCGAACGGCTGTTGGGCACCATCCGGCCGTTGATCGTGCGGTACTGCCGTGCGCGCGTCGGGTCGTTCGCGTCGGCGGACGACGTGGCGCAGGACGTGTGCCTGGCCGTGCTGACCTCGCTGCCGTCGTACCGCGACCAGGGGCGGCCGTTCCTCGCGTTCGTCTACGGGATCGCGGCGCACAAGGTGGCGGACTCGTTCCGCAGCTTCTCGCGCAACCGCGCCGAGGCCGTGTCGGAGCTGCCGGAGTCGATGGACACCGCGGCCGGGCCGGAGCAGCGGGCGATGCAGGGCGAACTGTCGGCGCAGATGGCCGCGCTGCTGAAGGTGCTGCCGGAGAAGCAGCGCGAGATCGTCGTGCTGCGTGTGATGGTGGGGTTGTCGGCGGAGGAGACGGCCGAGGCGGTCGGCTCCACGCCCGGTGCGGTGCGGGTGGCCCAGCACCGGGCGTTGTCGCGGCTGCGCAAGGAGCTCAGTGCCGCCAGCGAGTGACGTTCGCGATCCCCTGCGGGCTCGCGTCCTTGTACCGCTCCATCTCGCCGCGCCGCACGTCGGCGATGGTGCCCGCCAGCTCCTGGCCGAACGCCTCGGTGAGCACCGCGTCCTTCTCGAACTCCTCCACGGCCTCCCCGAGGGAGGTGGGCAGGCGCTGCACGCCGTCGAGGAGCGCCGGGTCGACGTTCAGGCCTTCGGGGAGTTCCGCCTGCGCGGTGATGCCGTCGAGGCCGGCCGCGATCACGCCCGCGACGACGAGGTACGGGTTCGCGGTGAGGTCGAAGCACTTGATCTCGAGGTTGTCCTTGATCAGGCGTAGCGCCGTCTCGCGGTTCTCCTCGCCCCAGGCCACGAACGGCGCCGCCCACGTGTTCGGCACGAGCCTGAGGTAGCTCGCGAGAGAGGGCGCGCCGATCGCGCACAACGCGCGGAGGTGGTGGAGGACGCCCGCACTGAAGTGCCTGGCTTCCTCCTGGAAGCCGTCGAAGAGGTTCGTGCCGTCGCGCCAGAGACTGAGGTGCAGGTGGCCTCCGTTGCCAACGCCGCCGTTGATCACCTTGGGGGAGAACGACGGGCGCATGCCGTGCCGGACCGTGACGGCGCGGATCGTCTCCTTGACGAGCACGGCGGTGTCGGCGGCCGCGACCGGGTCCTCCGGAGCCGTGGAGACCTCGAACTGGCCGGCGGCGTACTCCGGGTGGAACTGGAGCACCTCGACGTTCTGCCGGTCGAGGGCGTTGAGGAGGTCGACGCAGTAGTCGGACACCTCGACCTGGCGGGCGTGCCCGTACGCCGACCCGCTGGTCGCGGGCACCCAGTCGTCGGTGCCGGTCCTGCCGACGCACCACTCGACCTCGAAACCCGCCTGGGCGGTGAGGCCGTGGGAGGCGAGGTTCCGGACGGCCTTGCGCGCCTGCAGCCGCTGGTCCATCGGGTAGGGGACGCCGCTCTGGTAGTGGCGGTCCGCGGGCGCCCAGGCCCAGCCCGGCTGGCCCGCGAGCACCGTGAGGCGGTCGAGGTCGGGGTGCAGGCGCAGGTCGCCGACCGGGCCGCCGGCGAACCGGCCCTGGATGATCCAGTCGTCGAACAGGAACACGTCGAACACCGGTGACGAGCCCACGCCGTGCGCCGCCGCGTGGGCGAGCCTGCGCAGGGGGACGGACTTGGTGCGGGTGATGCCGCTGTTGTCGACCCAGGTGAGCGCCACGACGCTCACGTCCCTCGCGTTGAGCCCGTCGAAGAGCTCCGCCGCCCGCTCGAACCGCTGGTCCCGTTCCGCAGAGTCCACGATCCTAAGGTTATGGGCATCTTGCCGTTCGTCGCCGAACTCGGACTGGTGGACCACCACTGCCACGGGGTCCTGCGGGAGGACAGCACCCGTTCGGAGTTCGAGTCGCTGTTGCTGGAGGCCGACGCGGTCTCCCCGCTGGGCGGGTCGTTCTTCGACTCGGCGGTGGGGTTCGCGGTGCGGCGGTGGTGCGCTCCGCTGCTCGACCTGCCCCGGCACGCGTCCGCCGGGGAGTACCTCGAACGGCGGAACTCGCTGCACATCGCCGAGGTGTCGCGGACGTTCCTGATGGCGTCCGGGATCCACACGTTCCTGGTGGACGGCGGGTTCCTGCCGGATCGGCTGCTGACCGCCCCGGAGCTGGCCGGGCTGGGCGGGGGTGTCGCGCACGAGATCGTGCGGCTGGAGGTGTTGGCGGAGTCTCTGAGGCCTTCGGTGTCGCCCTCGGAGTTCCCGGGAGCCGTCCGGTCGGCGTTGGCCTCTTCCCCGGCTGTCGGGGCGAAGTCCGTCGCGGCGTACCGGGTCGGGCTCGATCTGCCCGGTTCGCGGCCTGACGACGTCTCCGTGGAGCGCGCTCTCGGCGGGTGGACCTCCGGACGGCTGGCGGATCCCGTGGTGATCGCCTGGCTGGCGTGGGAGGCGTTGGACGCAGGGCTGCCGTTGCAGTTCCACGTCGGGTACGGCGACTCGGACCTCGACCTGCACCGCTGCGACCCGTCGTTGCTGACGCCGTTCCTGCGCGCCACAGCCGGTCTCGGTGTGCCGGTGTTGCTGCTGCACAACTACCCGTTCCACCGGCAGGCCGGGTACCTCGCGCAGGTGTTCCCGCACGTGTTCTGCGACCTCGGGCTGGCGACGCACGGGCTGGGGCACCAGGCGTCGCGCGTGTTCGCTGAAGCGCTGGAGATCGTGCCGTACGGGAAGTTCCTGTTCTCCACCGATGCGTTCGCCCTGCCCGAGTTGTACTACCTCGGCGCGTTGCTGTTCCGGCGCGCGTTGTCGGACTTCCTGGCCGACGGGCTGCGCCAGGACGCGTTCCTGGAGGAGGACGCGCATCGCATCGCACGGCTCATCGCGTCGGAGAACGCCGCACGGGTGTACCGCCTGTAGGATTCGCACTGGCGTTCGAAGGGGGTGTTCATGGGTCGCAGTGCGAACCTGCCACGCGGCCTGGTCGACCGGTTCCGTGCGCGTGACGGTGTGTGGCCAGACGACACGGGCTGCCGGATGCTGCACGTCGACATGGACGCCTTCTACGCGTCGGTGGAGATCCGCGAACGTCCTGAGCTCGAGTCCGTTCCCGTCGTGGTCGGCGGCATCGGCGGGCGTGGCGTCGTGTGTTCTGCCAACTACCTCGCGCGTGAGTACGGCGTGCGTTCGGCGATGCCCACCGCGCACGCACGCCGGTTGGCGCCTCACGCTGTGTACCTGCCGCCGCAGTTCGACCTCTACCAAGAGGTCTCGCGCGGGGTCATGGCGATCTTCCGCGACATCACCCCGTTGGTGGAGCCTCTCTCGTTGGACGAGGCCTTCCTCGACGTCGGCGGTGCGCTGCGCCGGCTCGGCCTGACGCCGGGCGGCGTGGGGGAGTTGATCAGGTCTCGGGTGTTCGAGGCCCACGGTGTTTCGTGCTCGGTCGGGGTGGCGTCGACGAAGTTCCTCGCGAAGCTCGCCTCGGGCATGTGCAAGCCCGACGGCATGATGGTCGTGCCTGCTGCCTCGTCGCTGGAATTCCTGCACCCGTTGCCGGTCTCCGCCCTGTGGGGCGTGGGCGCGAAAACCGCCGCACGCCTGGAAGAGCTGGGTCTGGAGACGGTCGCCGACGTCGCCGCGATGCCGCTGCCCCGGCTGCGCCGCAAGATCGGCGTGGCACTGGCGGAGCACCTGCACGCGCTGGCCGCCGGCGTGGACGAACGCGCGGTCGTGCCGGTGTCGCGGGAGAAGTCCCTGGGCGCCGAGGAGACCTTCGAGGTGGACGTCGTCGACCGCGCACTGCTGCGCCGCGAACTGCTCCGGCTCTCCGAACGCTCCACAGGCTCGTTGCGCGCCAAGGGCTTGGTCGGCCGGACGGTGTCGATCAAGGTCCGCTTCGGCGACTTCACCACGATCACCCGCTCCCGCACCCTGCCGGTCGCGACCGACGTGACCCAGGAGGTCTACCGGGTCGCCACCGAACTGCTCGACACCCAGGTACCGCCCGGCGCGGTCCGCCTGATCGGCGTCCGGATAGAGGGCCTTGACAACGCCGACTCCGCCCAGCAACTGATCTTCGACGCCCCGGAACGCGGCTGGCGCGAAGCCGAACAAGCCGCTGACCAGGCCCGTTCCCGCTTCGGCTCACTGGCCGTGCGTCCAGCCTCCCTGCTGCGCGACAGTCCGGAAAGGACAGCGGACTTCGAACCGAAGCCCGAGTGATCGCGACCTGTCCACAACCCGCGAGTTGTCCACAGCTTCGTCCTCACCCCGATTCCCCACCCTGCACCGAGCGCACCCTTGACCCATGCGCCACCCCATCGACCTCGAAGCACTGGGCACCCTGTTCCTCCACCGGGTGGCCCCGGTGGCAGCCCTGCTCCACATAGGACTGTCGTCGTCCCTGATCGACCAGCGCTCCCGCCCCGGCGGCCCCTGGCAACGCCTGTTCCCGAGCATCTTCCTGCTGTCCAGGGCGGGCCCCTCCCGCGAACAGCTGGTGCAGGCCGCCCTCCTCTACGCGGGAGAGGGCGCCATGCTCACCGCCTTCGACGCCCTGTACCTGCACGGCATGAGATCCGTCCTGCCCACAGCCGACGCGATCCACGTCCTCGCCCCGCGCCACTCCAGAGCCTGGGGCCACGCCACCCTGCGCCTGGAACGAACAGACCGCCTCCCCAAACCGGCACTGCGTCGAGGCTTCCACGTGGCGCCCCTGGAACGGGCGGCGGTGGACGCCGTCCGCCGCACCCACTCGATCCCGGACACCAAGGCCATCCTCGACGAGGTGACGCACTACGTGGGCATCCAGGCCCTGCGCGCGGAACTGGCGATGGCCCCGCGCAAGGGCACGGCGCTGGCCCGCAAACTCCTGGGCGACTCCCCGGCCCGCCAACTCGAACTCGCGGTGATGGAGCGCAGCACCCCGCCCATCCCGCAGGCCCGAACCCCGCTGCCCATCGGCTAGCCCCACCTGCTGCCACAGGCGTGGTGCGCCGGCGTGAACCGGCAGGCGTGGACCGGCACGCCTGCGGGGTCAGGCCTTGCCCGCAGCGAGGCCGAGACCTGCGGGCCTCGGCGAGACCTACGGCCTGCGGGCCTCAGGCGCCGCCCACCACCCCGCGATCCGCTCTGGGGCCAGCGGGCTCCTGAACCGGCGGGCCTGGCCCGCCGGCGCGAACCCGCAGGCGTGAACCGGCACGCCTGCGGGGTCAGGCCTTGCCCGCAGCGCTCACCCCGCCGGCCTCAGGCCGCAGGCCCGAACCCACTACCCACAACCCACAGCCCGCAAGCCGCAGCCCTCAGCCCGCAGGCCTGAACCGGCAGCGCTCAGCCAACAGTCCTTGGCCCGAAACGCTTGGCCCGCAGGCCTCAAACCGCTCTCCCCACCCGAGGTTTCCGACCTGCGGACCCCCGGTCCGCGACCCTCAACCCACGGTCCCTCATCCCGTCACTCGCCCCAACCCGTTGCAGCCCAACCAAGACCGCAGCCCCGGCCCTCCCGCCCTCGACCGCCGCCTCACCACCTCGCGCACCCCCACCGCACGAAAGGCGCCTCCCACCCCGATGAAGCCCGACCACCCACCACCCACGCCCACGAGCTGTGCGGGCAGGGCACGACCCCGCCCGCACACCCGTCACGGACGGCGGTACTGCGCGGGCGAGCCCACCGTCGCCGGGTCCTCGTAGCTGCCGGCCTTCCCCCGGTCGACGTGGAACGTGGTCAGCGTCGACACCGGCGAGGCCGCGTCCCGCCGGTCCCCGATCACCTTCATGTGCGTGGTGAACCGCTCCGGCGTCACCTCGTACACGTCGTAGCCGTACCTGTTGCCCTCGAAGTACTTCAGGTGCGGGTTCGCCGCGCCCATCACCGGCCCGTTGGTCGCGTTCCACTCCGGCGAGTAGGCGCCGGACGTGACCGAGTGCGCGGTGAACTCCGTGCCGATCACCGGGGACGAGAGGTCGTCGAAGTCCGGGCGGATGTCGTCGACGAACGCCGAGTGCCAGTCGCCGGTCAGCACGACCAGGTCCTCGAGGCCGGTGGAGGCCACGTGGCCGAGCACCTCGCGGCGTTCGGCGCGGAAGCCGTCCCACTGGTCGGTGAAGTAGTAGCCGCCGCCCTGGCGGGCGAGTTGCGAGAGCATGATCGAGTTGATCCACACCTGCCAGGCCTCGCGGGCGCCTGAGATGCCGTCCAGCAGCCACTGCTTCTGCGTCGCGCCCAGGATCGTGCCGTCCGGCAGGTTCTGCGCGGAGCGGTACTGGCGCAGGTCGAGCACGGTCAGGTCGAGCAGCGAACCCCACTGGCGGCGGCGGTGGATCTGCGGTTCGAGAGCGCTCCCACTGCGGATGGGCAGGTGCTCGTACCAGGCCTGGTAGGCGGCGGCACGGCGCTTCACGAATGGTGCGGCGCCCTCGGTTCCGCTGTAGTCGTTGACGACCTCGTGGTCGTCCCAGGTCAGGTAGAACGGGTGTGCCGCGTGGGCGTCGCGCAGGGACGGGTCGCCCTTGTACAGCGCGTGGCGGCGCCGGTAGTCCGCAAGGGACAGCACGGCGGGGCCCTCGTGGTCGCGCACGTGGGCGCCGCCGACCTGGCCGTGCTCGTAGATGTAGTCGCCGAGGTGCACCACGAAGTCCAGGTCCTCGGCGGCGATCCCGCGGTGGGCCGCGTAGAAGCCGTCGTGGAACGCCTGGCAGTTCGCCGTCGCGAAGCGCACCTTCGACACCGGGCCGACGGGGGCCGTGCGCGTGCGTCCGATGCGAGAACGCTTGCCCAGCGCCGAGAACTGGTAGTAGTAGGTGCGGCCGGGGCGCAGTCCCTGCACGGGCACGTGCACGCTGTGGCCCAGCAACACAGACGCCGCAACGGTTCCGTGCGCCACGCGTGAACGCATGGTGCGGTCCGTCGCGACGGACCACTCGACCTCGACGACCTCGGGCAGCGGCTGCTCGAACGCCAGCGGCTCCGGAGCGAGCCGGGTCCACAGGACCACGCTGTCCGGCAACGGGTCCCCGGAGCCGACGCCCAGGCAGAACGGCGCCGCGTCCCACGACGCGCCGAGGTCCAGGGCGGCGGCGTGGGCCTCGGCGGGTGACAGGCCCGCCGACAGCGGCCACACGGAGCCGAGAGCGCCGGCGGCGGCCGCGGCGCGCAGGAGATCACGTCGGTTCAGCATCAGCGGCCTCCGACCGTGAACGAGATGTTGTCGGCGTAGCCGTCGTTCGACGTGCCACCACCGGATCGGGTCATCTGCAGCGTCACCACGGCGGTGCGGCTGCCCGGCGGCACGGTGCCGCGAGCGGACCGCTCGACCAGGCCGGTGCGGCCGGAGCGCTCCTCCGCGGTTACCGGTCCGAGCACCACGAGTCCGCGGGGCGTGCCGCCGCCGTCGAGGAACTCCACCGACAACCGGGCGCCGTCCTGTTGCGAGGCGTAGCCGCCGAGCCAGGCGGTGACCACGAACTGAGACGAACGCCGAGGCAACGTCACGCTCTGTCGCAACGTGCTCAGGGGTGTGTCGCCGCCGCCGAAGAACGACGAACCGCGCTGCGCCGGCCCGGGATCACCGGGCCCCGGATACCCCTGCCCGGTGTCGTACCGCAGCACGACGGGGGCGCCCGCGACGACGAGCCAGCCGGTCAGGCCCTGCTCGGCGGCACCGTTCACGATGAGTTCGGTCATGCGACCGATCCGAGCAAGCCGGGATTTCCCGGGCGAGGACCACGGCCGAACGGCATGTGAACGCACGGCCACAAGGGGCTCGGAGGTGCCTCACGAAGGCCTCACCACTGCCCCAGGAGGATGATGGTGACAGAACAGACCGTATGAGAACGCCGACTGGGTAGTCGCCGGGGCGCGCGGATCGTATCCTGGAAGGTGACGTCCCCAGGGTGGGTCGTCCGCCGGGTTCGGCGGAAACCGAATACACCCGGCGCCCGCGACCGCTGTGCCGGAGGAGGAACGATGCCACTCTCCGAGCACGAGCAGCGACTGCTCGACCAGATCGAGCGCGCGCTCTACGCCGAGGACCCGAAGTTCGCATCCACCGTACGAGGCGCCAAGTTGCGGCGGCCGTCCAAGCGGCGCCGCGTACAAGGCATCGTGTTGTTCGTAGTCGGCGTGGCCGCGCTCATCACCGGAGTGATGCTGCCGGCGCTCTCGATCGCCAGCATCCCCGTGGTGAGCGTCTTCGGCTTCCTGCTCATGTTCTTCGGTGCGCTCATCACCCTGACGACGTTGCGTCGCGGTGACCAGGTGGCCGAGGGGGCGCAGGAGGACGGCAAGCCAGCGCGCAGCCGCAGCTCGTTCTCCGAACGGATGGAAGAGCGCTTCCGCCGTCGCTTCGACGAAGAGCAGTAAGCCCCTCGGATCGAAGAAGCTCTGACACGGCGATGGGCCCGCCCCCCAGTTGGGGAGCGGGCCCATCGCCGTGTCAGGTGGCTCGCCTCCCGGCGGAGGCGAGCACTTCTCACACCCCGACCGGCTCCCGGTCCGGCGCGTCCGCCACCGGCGCCGGGGCCGGCTTCAGCACCGACTTCGGCAACAGCCTCGCCCGCAACGACAGCGGGGCGTTCTGCCGCAACGACTGCCGCACCGCCGCCAGCGCACCGGGCAACGCCGGGTCGGCGGCCGGGTTCGGGCTGTACCAGGACCGCTCGATCGCCCCGATGACCGTCCGCAGGCCGGCCTTGCCCGCGTCGTCCAGGTTGTGCTCACGGGCCAGGCGGCGGGCGGCGATCCGGATCGTCTCGGCGGGCGGCACCGGGGCGCCGCGGTCGATCGACTCCGCCATGAGCTCGCTCCACGCGGCCGAGGCCGCGCCGGGACCGAGCGCCGTCACCGCGTGCAGGTGGTTGCGCCGTCGCACGGCCCTCACGAGCATCGGCGTGAACAGCACTCCGGCGAGCACGAGCGGCACCGCGATCCACCACGAGAGCAACGCGGCGGCGAGGCCCACGCCTATCAGCCACAGCCCGGCCGCGGCCGGTATCAGCAGCTTGCGCGCCCACGACACGCCCAGCAGACCGGCACCGACCACGCCGAGCAGCGCCAGCACCAGGAAGATCGACAGCAGCGCCGCGAGCAGCAGCACCACGCCCAACGCCCAGAGGTGCCACGACGGCGTGGTCTCGGCACTCGCCTGCGGCAGGCCCTGGTCGCCGTCCTCGCCGTCGGGGGAGGCGGACGCCTGGGCCGAACCGGACGCGGAGGGCGCCACCGACTCCGTCGTCGTCTCGGCGGTCGGCACCTCCTCCTGGCCCGGCGCGGTCTCGCGCAGGTACGGCGGCTGGATGCCGCGGCCGTCGGAGATCGGGGTCGGGTCGAAGGTCATCCAGCCGAAGTTCGGGAAGAAGATCTCGACCCACGCGTGGGCGTCGTCGGTGCTGATCACGCGGTAGTCGTTGTCCGCGGAGTTGACGCCCGCGGTGAAGCCGATCGCCACGCGCGACGGCAGGCCCACCACGCGCGCCATCACGGCCATCGCGGAGGCGAACTGCTCGCAGTAGCCGACCTTGCTCCTGAGCACGAAGTCGGTCAGCGCGTCCCTGGTGACGTCGCCCTGCGTCTTGAGCTCGTACTTGAAGTCGCTGGTGGGGCTGTTGAAGAACTCGGAGAGCTTCGCCGCCTTGTCGAAGTCGTTGGTGGCGCCCTCGACGATCTGCTTCGCGAGGTCGACGACCTCCTGCTCGACGCCGTCGAACTTGTAGTACTCGCGGTCGACCGCGTTGGCCTGGGTCGGCGCCAGCCGCAACGCCTGCTTCGTCGGCGTCGACAGCACCGTGTCGATCTCGTAGGACTCCGGTTCGCGCTCCCGCTGGGTGTAGATCACGCCCTTCTTCGGGTCGAACTGGTAGTCGTCGTCCGGGGTGTCGATGCGGCGGACGGCGCCGTAGGTCGGCAGCCAGAAGCTCCGCCAGTCGCGCGGCTCGATGTTGATCCGGGTGGTCTTGCCCTCGCCGCGGTCGCCCGCCTGGGGCGGGAGCTCACCTCGTGCGGGCTGGCCGCCGGGAGGGCTGCCGCGCTCCCAGCCCTTGTTCGGCACGTACTGCGCCAGCGTCGACGCCCGCATGTAGCTCGGCTCCGTCATGCCGCGCACGTAGAACACCTCGGCGGTGCGGCCGCGGTTCAGCATGCCGCGCAACGACGTCATCTCGGACAGGCCGATGCCGCCCTTGCCGCCTCCGCCGACGCCGCTGCCGGGCAGCCTGCCGACGGTGCCGACGAGCGTGAAGCCCGCGCCGACCACCAGGGCGATCACCATCGCGATCGCCGCCACCGAGCTCGCGGACCCGCCGGACCCGCTCGCCGACCCGGTGCCGAGCCTGCCGCGCCACGCCTCGTGCCGGTGCTGGCCGTCGACCGCGAGCAGCATCGCGAACGCCGCCGCGCCCAGGACGAACGTCCACCACGGCAGCATCTCGTCGGCCAGCGACGCGGGCACCGCGAAGACGCACAGCAGCACCAGCCCGGACGCCGCCGGGGCCGCCGCGGCCACCGCCAGCGTGTCGACCAGCACCGCGACCAGGCCGATCGCCAGCACGACGAGCGCCTGGATCGCCGGGGACGCGTGCACCGGCGGAACCCCGGTCTGCACCTGCGCCACGGACTCCGCGAGCACGTCGCCGAGCTCGCCCAGCGCCTCGGGACCGGGGATGAACAGGAAGATGCCCGACCGCGTGTGCAACGCCGTGAGCAGGCACAACAGCACCGCCACCTGCGCGATCGCGACCAGCGGCGGGGTCAGCCGGGTCGCCCGCAGGAACGCGCCGGTCACGGTGATCGCGACGATCACCACGCCGATCCGCACCAGCCACAGGTCGCCCTCGATCACGCCGGACAGGGCGGTGGAGGCGCACAGCACCGCCAGCGCGGCGATCCACGGCGTCGCCGAGGTGAACCACTCGGGCTCGGTGCCCTTCGCGGGAGCGGAACGGGATCCCATGTCAGCCCACCTCCGAGCGGAACGACGGACCCCGGGACCCTGCCGAGGCGCACAACTCCTGCCACACCTGCTGCATCGACGCCGCCGGCTTCGCGATCGCCACGCCCCAGCCCGCGCCTGTCAGCAGCCGCCGGGCGTCCTCGGGCTCGGGCGCGGGGGAGTCGGTGCCGCCCGCCCACGCGTTCACGTCCAGCAACACGGCCAGGCTGCGCGTTCCGCGCGGCCGGTACCGGACGAGCTCCTCCGCCGACGCCGGCGAGAGACCGCCGAGCACCGCGATGACCTCCTGGCCCGCGCCGGGGTCGGTCCCGCCGCTCAGCTCACGCCGGTGCGAGCCCTGCAACGCGGCGAGCGCGTCCAGCACCACGTGGTCGCTGTGCCCGCCGTCGGACGACCCGCCGGCGAGCACCCGCCCGTCCTCGGCGACCAGGCGGACCTGGTGGCCGAAGTGGTGCAGGTGCAGGCAGATCGACGCCGCGAACGAGATGGCCCACTCCAGTGACGCCGTGGGCCCGCTGCCGCGGTGCGCGTGCACCCGGTGGTCGAGCAGCACCGTCGTGCCGCCGCGCCACGGGCGTTCCTCGACGCGCACCATCAGCTCGTCGCGCCGGGCGGTCGACCGCCAGTGGACCTTCCGCAGGTCGTCGCCCTGGCGGTACGGCCGCACCACGGCGTCGTCCTCGCCCTGGCCCGCCCGCAGCCGCACCGAGCCGTCGTCACCCGCGCCCATGCCGGACCCGCCGGGCAGACCGCCCAGCCGCACGACCCGCGGCACCACGACCAGACGCGACCGGCCCGCGAGCTCGCGGTCGAACTCGGCCAGCCCGAACGGGTCGGTGATCCGCGCCATCAGCGGGCCGACCTGCTGGACACCGCGCATCACCGGCTTGAGCGGGTAGCGCAGCGCCGTCGGCGTGTTGCGGGGCAGCCGCTCCACCAGGAACCGCGGCCGCGCGCCCAGCGCGTACGGGACCGTGTCCTCCAGCATGAGCCCGCCCGTGGGCAGCCGGCCCGTGCTGCGCAGCTCGAGCTTCACCTCGGACGCGGCACCGACCGGCACCCGGCTCGGCGCGAGGTAGCGGGAGGCGCGCAGACCCACCCGCGCCCGCGTCGCGAGCCACGCGGCCAGCAGTGGGAGCGCGATCACGAAGGCCGCGACCCTCAGCAAGTCGCGCTCGTTCAGCACGGCGGCGCACACTCCGGCGGCGAACCCCGCGGCCAGCAAGCATCTTCCGCGTGTGGTCAGACCGGAGAGTGCGGTGCGCATCTCAGCGTGGCGTCCCTGCGTTGTTGTTGTTCATGCTGCGGACGAACGCCGCGCTCGGGTCGAGTGCCGCCGTGGGCACCGGCACGCGCTGCAACAGGGCCCTGATCAGGTCGGCCGGCGACCGGCGGGCGGCCTGCGCCTCGGCGGTCAGCACCAGCCGGTGGGCCAGCACCGGGATCGACACCGCGTGGATGTCGTCCGGCACCACGAAGTCACGACCGGCCAGCGCGGCCTGCGCGCGGGCGGCCCGGACGAGGTGCAGCGTGGACCGCGGCGACGCGCCGAGCCGCAGCTCGGGCAGGCGGCGCGTGGCGGAGACCAGCTCGACGGCGTACCGGCGGACCTCGGGCGAGAGGTGCACCCGGCGCACGGCCTCGATCAGCCGCAGGATCTGGTTCGCGTCCGAGACGGGCCGCAGGTCGTCGAGCGGGTTGTGGCCCGCGTGCTCGTCGACCATCGCGAGCTCGGCCTGCGGGTCCGGGTAGCCCACGGACACGCGCGCGGTGAACCGGTCGCGCTGCGCCTCGGGGAGGGCGTAGGTGCCCTCCATCTCGATCGGGTTCTGCGTCGCGATCACCATGAACGGCGAGCCCAGCGGGTACGTGTTGCCGTCGACCGTGACCTGGTGCTCCTCCATGCACTCCAGCAGCGCGGACTGCGTCTTGGGGGAGGCGCGGTTGATCTCGTCGCCGACGACGATGTTCGCGAAGATCGGGCCCGGCCGGAACTCGAAGTCGTTCTCCTGCCGGTTGTAGATCGACGAGCCGGTGATGTCGCTCGGCAGCAGGTCGGGCGTGAACTGCACGCGGCTCACGGTGCAGTCGATGGAGCGGGCAAGCGCTTTCGCCAGCGAGGTCTTGCCGACACCCGGCACGTCCTCGACCAGCAGGTGCCCCTCGGCGAGCAGCGTCACGAGGGCCAGACGGACCACGTCGGGTTTGCCGACGAGCACCCGTTCGACGTTCGCGGCGATCCGCTGGACGGCACCGTGCAACTCACCCAGAACCTGATCGACCGGCGCGTGACTGTTCGCGCTTGGGCTTCCCGGCGTCACTAAACCTCCAGCAGCCGTGTCCGGAACACGGACGTGTGAGCGTTTCACGCAGTGTGTCAAACCACGGCTAAGTGCCGTTACCTGCAGTGTGAACCAGTTCCGCGGACGTGGCGGACGCACGACGCCGCGCACCGCGACGGGACCGCGGGACCGTGTGGCGTCCTGCGGCCGGGCCGGGCGCGTGCAGGCGCGCATGGACCACCGTGACCATTTCGTCATAACGGTAGCGGGCGGCACCGACGGTCCCGGCCCGCGGTCTGCGGACACCCATGCCATCCGCCTCCGCTCGCGTCGGCCCTGCCCCTGGTGAGTGCCCTGCACCCGCGGGCCCCAACCGGGTTCGCCCCACGGAGTTCCACCTTCCCCCACCACCTCGCCGCCACGCCCTGTTTTCGCGGAATTTTCTAGGCCGTTCGAGTGCTAATCGGCGGCTGAACCCTCACCCGCGAAGGTGGTGCCGCACGAGTTCCCCCACCGTCCCCCCACGGCGCCCCACGCCTTCTACCTGCACAAATGGGTTGCGACATGCTGTGCAAAAGACCGTTTCAACGTTGACTGTGGTGAAAAGTGGGGTACTGTGGCGGCCGGTGGGGCAGACGGGGGCTCCACTGCCGGTCTCGTCGCCCGGCAAGGGAGGTGTATGCCGAATGTTCCTCGGCACGCACTACCCGCGCCTGGACGACAAAGGTCGGCTGACACTGCCTGCGAAGTTCCGGGACGAACTGGCGGGAGGTCTCATGGTCACCAAGGGCCAGGACCACTGCCTGTACGTGTTCCCCCGGGCCGAGTTCGAGCAGATGGCGAGGAAGGTCGCCGAGGCGCCGTTCACCAACGACGCCGTACGCGCCTACCAGCGGTATCTGTTCGCAGGTACGGACGAGCAGCGTCCGGACGGTCAGGGCCGCGTTCTGATCGCACCGGAACTGCGCCGGTATGCCGGGCTGACCAAGGAGTGCGTGGTCGTCGGCGCGTTCACCAGGATGGAGATCTGGGACGCGGCGGCCTGGCAGACCTATCTCGAAGAGCACGAGGACGGCTACGCCACGGCTCGCGAGGAGGTCATACCGGGCGTCTTCTGATGGCGGTCAGCCGAGCAACAGGCCGGATGTTCCACACGCGATTCGGGTGCCGTGAGGCCTCGGTCCGCTCGACTATCGGCCCTGGCGCACCTTCCCCGGCGCCAGGTCCGCCGGGCGGGCGGGGACCTGACGTCACCCGAAACGCGCATTAAGGGGAGTAGAGGGACGATGGATCAGCCGCGGCACGTTCCGGTGCTGCTGGACCGCGTCCTGGAACTCTTCGCTCCGGCGCTGCACGGCAAGCCTGCCATCGTTGTCGACACGACCCTCGGCATGGGCGGCCACTCCGACGCGCTGCTGAGCGCGCACCCCGAACTCACCCTCATCGGGCTCGACCGCGACCCGCAGGCCATCGAGATGGCCGGCGAGCGCCTGGCGCGCCACGGTGACCGGGTCCACCTCGTCAACGTCACGTACGACCACATCGACGAGGCCGTGGAGGACCTCGGGTACTCCCGTGTGGACGGTGTGCTGATGGACCTCGGCGTGTCCTCGTTGCAGCTGGACGAGGAGGAGCGCGGGTTCGCGTACTCGAAGGACGCCCCGCTCGACATGCGGATGTCCAAGGGCAGCGGCATGACGGCGGCGGACGTGCTCAACACGTACTCGCACGGCGACCTCGCGCGGATCCTCTCGACCTACGGCGAGGAGCGGTTCGCGGGCAAGATCGCCTCCGCGGTGCTCAAGGAGCGCGAGAAGGAGCCGTTCACGAACTCCGGCCGGCTCGTCGAGCTGCTCTACGCCGTCGTGCCCGCGGCTTCGCGGCGCACCGGCGGGCACCCGGCGAAGCGCACGTTCCAGGCGCTGCGGATCGAGGTCAACGGCGAGCTGGAGTCGTTGCGGCTCGCACTGCCCGCGGCGCTCGGCGTGCTGGGCGTGGGCGGCCGGATCGTCGTGGAGTCCTACCAGTCCCTCGAGGACCGGATGGTGAAGCAGGCGTTCGCGGAGCTCGCGAAGTCGAAGACCCCGCCGGGCCTGCCGGTCGAGCTGCCGGGCCACGGGCCCGAGATCAAGCTGCTCACCAAGGGCGCCGAACTCGCGAACGAGCAGGAGATCGAGGACAACCCGCGTGCGGCGCCGGTGCGCCTGCGGGCGGCGGAGCGGATCGGAGACCCGAGATGACGGCACCCGCACGGGTCGGCGGGCCGTCGCCCCGCGACGGCTCCACGAAGAAGAAGGCCGAGGAGAAGGACAGGGCCCGGCGGCGGACCGCCGGGGCCGAGCGCGCCTACGCCCGGCGGGCCCAGCGCGCGTCGAACCTGCGCGGCGGCTCCGCGAGCCCGCAGCAGAAGGTCGTCTCCAAGGCCCCGTTCGTCGTGCTCGTGATGCTCGTGCTGGGCGCGGGCGTCGCCGGGATCATGTACTTCTCCACCCAGGCCGCCGCCGACACCTACCGGCTGCAGGAGGCGCGCGCCGAGGCCGAAAAGCTGACGCTGCAGATGGAGCAACTGCGCCGCGAGGTGGCGTTGCTCGAGTCGCCGACCGACCTCGCGCGCCGCGCGGGGGAGATGGGCCTGGTCCAGCCGTCGAACCCGGCACGGCTGCGGCAGAACCCGGACGGCACGATCGAGGAGTTCGGCAAGCCGAGCGCGCCGACCAAGTCGACGCCTCCGCCTCCTCCGTCATCCGAGACTCCCGCGCCGCCCGCGGGCCAGACCCCGCCGGACGGCCAGCAGCCGCCCGCCGGTCAGCAGCCCCCGGCCGGTCAGACCCCTCCGGCGGGTGGCTGATGCCGGGTCCGCAGGGAAGGGGCCCGCGCCGCCCGTTGTCGGTGCGCGGGCCCGCACCGGCCGCGCGTCTGGGAGGCAACAGCAGGCTGCGCATCGGCGTCGGCCGCGTCCTGCTGATCGGCGCGCTCGTGATCGCGGGCGTCAAGCTCGTGCAGGTGCAGGGCATCCAGGCGCAGGAGCTGTCGGAGCAGGCGCAGAAGCAGCGCACGACGCCCATCGACATCCCCGCCGAGCGCGGCTCGATCCTCGACCGCAACGGCAACCAGCTCGCGTTCTCGATCGAGGTGCGCGCGCTCTACATCCTTCCGCAGCGCGCGCGTAAGACGTGGGACGAAGCCCACGCGAAGGACGCGAAGAAGTACCCGGGCACCTACGACGAGCACGCGCGCGAGATCGCCAAGTTCATGTCGTCGACGCTCGGCCCCGAGGTCAACGGGGAGAAGACCGACGAGGAGACGATCTACCAGCAGCTGGTCAAGGACATCTCGTACGAGGTCCTCGTGAACGAGGCCGAGCCGGCCAAGGCCGCGAAGATCGTCGAGAAGTTCCCGACGGAGATCGGCTCGGAGTACCGCTCCAAGCGCATCTACCCCAACGGCGAGCTGGCGTCGAACATCATCGGCGCGGCGAACTGGCGCCAGGACGAGAAGCCGCCGACCGTGCAGGGCATCCTCGGGCTGGAGAACGCCCAGGACAACGTGCTCGCGGGCCGCACGGGCCGGCGGGTGGTCGACACGATGTCGGGCGACGACACCCTCGTCATCCCGAACACCGAGCGCGAGCTCGTGAAGCCGCAGCCGGGCAAGAGCCTCGAGCTGACGATCGACATCGACACGCAGTACGCGGTCCAGAAGATCATCAGCGACTACACGAAGAAGACCGGCGCCAAGAACGGTTCCGCCGTCGTGCTGGACAGCCGCACCGGCGAGATCGTCGCGATGGCCAACGACAAGACGTACGACCCGACGGACTTCGGCAAGGCCTCCGAGGACCAGAAGCGCAACACCGCGGTCGCGTACAGCTTCGAGCCCGGCTCCGTGAACAAGATCGTCACGGCCGCGGCCGCCGTCGAGTACGGCCTGTTCAAGCCGGACGACGTGCTGCAGGTGCCGGGGTCGATCAAGGTCGCGGACCGGGTCATCAAGGACGCGTGGAACCACGGCACCGTGCCGATGTCGTTCACCGGCGTGTTCGCCAAGTCCTCCAACGTCGGCACGCTGGAGGCCGCCCAGCAGGTCGGTCCCGAGCGCTACGCCGAGATGCTGCAGAAGTTCGGCCTCGGCCGCCGCACCGGCTCCGGTGTGCCCGCCGAGGAGTCGGGTCTGGTGCCGCCGCTCAACCAGTGGTCCGGCTCGACGTTCGGCAACCTGCCGATCGGCCAGGGCCTCTCGATGACGTTGCTGCAGATGACCGGCATGTACCAGGCCATCGCGAACGACGGCCTGCGCATCCCGCCGCGGCTGGTCCGCGCCGAGATCGGCGAGGAGGGCGCGCGCTCGGAGAAGCAGCGGCCCGAGGGCGTTCAGGTGGTGTCCAAGGAGACGGCCAAGACCGTGCGCGAGATGTTCCGCTCGGTCACCCAGTCCGACCCGCGCGACGCGAACCAGAACGGCACCGGCAAGCCCGCCGCCGTCCCCGGCTACCAGATCGCGGGCAAGACCGGCACGGCGCAGCAGATCGACCAGAACTGCAAGTGCTACTCCCAGTCCGAGTACTGGACGACGTTCGCCGGCATCCTCCCGGCCGACAACCCGCGCTACGTCGTCGGCATCATGCTCGACGCGCCGTCCGGCGCCCAGTCGGCCGCGCCCGTGTTCCACGACATCGCGACCTTCCTGACGCAGCGGTTCCAGGTGCCGATGTCGGCGGAGCAGACGCCGTACGTCCAGCTGCAGCTGTAGGTCGTCGCAGGCGGGGCGCGCATTCTTGGTGACGCGTCCCGCAAGCGCAAGGGCGCACGTCACACCCAGGCGTGATTCCGATGTTTTCACTGTGAAAACTTCTTCGTGTTGAGACGCATTTCATCACGTTTAATTCTTCGAAACCGGAGAGTTGAACGAGGTGAGGTTCGTCGTGCGTTCCATCGGATATTCGATCTTGGCTCTGTTGCTGGGAGTGCCCGTCGTTCCCGCAGCTCAGCTCCCCGAGGACGGGCCTGACGTGAAGTCGTACTGGCTGCACATGAACAGCACGACCGTTTCTGAGGTAATGATCGAAACGGAGGCTCGGCGACGTTCTTACGTCGTCCTGAACGCCTGGGAAACCGATCTTGCCGCGAAGTTGAAAAAGGCGAACCCGGAGATCCGGACGTTCGTCTACAAAGATCTCTCCTCGACGCGCAGCTACGCCTGCTCCGGCGGCACCGACGACGCCGACCTCCCCACCGGCGTCGGGTACTGCGCGGCCGACCCGTCCTGGTTCCTCACCGACTCCGCCGGCAGGCGCCTCGAGTACGGCGGCTACGCGGGCCACTGGCAGATGGACGTCGGCAACACCGCGTACCAGAACGCCTGGGCCGACAACGTGGTCGCGTCCTCGGCGAAGGTCTTCGACGGCGTCCTCATGGACAACGCCCTGTTCGCCTGCGACACCTACCACGAGGGCGTCTGCCCGGCCGCGTACCCGACCGACGCGGCGATGCGCGAGGCGTACCGCTCGATGCTCGCCAACACGAGGCAGAAGTTCGTGGACGCGGGCCTCAAGACGGTCGCGAACATGTCCAACGCCCGCCTGTACGAAGGCGCCTGGGACTCCTACGTCGAACACCTCGACGGCGGCTTCGACGAGTGGTGGCTGACCTTCGGGGACTCCGACCTGCTCTCCGAGTACCCGCAGGGCTGGAGCAGGCAGCTCGAACAGATCACCGCCAACGAGGCCAAGGGCAAGATCACCTGGGTCCAGCCGCACCACAGCGGTGCCGAGCAGCCGTTCCGCTACGCCTTCGCCTCGTACCTGCTGGCCAAGGGGGAGCACGCGGCGATCTCCGAGATCGAGAAGACCGACGGCTACGACGGCCCGTCGCGGTGGCGCGCCGAGTACGACTGGGACCTCGGCGCACCGCTCGGAGCGCACTTCGAGATCGCGAAGAACGTGCACCAGCGCGACTTCGAGTGCGGCACGGTGATCGTGAACGCCAACAGGACCGGAAGCGCACCGCAGACCGTGCGCCTCGCCGAGACGCAGACCAACGAGCACGGCGCGCCGGTCACCTACGTGGTGCTGCCGGGAACGACCGGAACGGTGCTGCGCAAGGCCTGCTAGAGCGTCACCCGGTCGGCCTGCATCGGCTCCTGCCGGGCCACCAGCACCGGGCACGACGCGTGGTAGAGCGCCGCCCTGGTGACGAGTCCGACCCCGTCGTGCTGCCCGCCGCGCCCCACCACGACGAGGTCGGAGTCCAGGGAGGCCAGTGCCTCGTGCGGGTGCCGCGACTCCACCAGCACCTCGGGCGTCAGCTCGGGAGCGGTGGTGCGCAGGAACAGCACGGCCCGCCGGACGGCCGCCTCGTCGCGCGGCACCGCGTCGCCGTGCTGCGCCGGGAGGTGGACGTGCAGCAACCTCAGCCGCGCTCGGCGGGTGCGGCAGAACTCGACCGCGCGCCGCAGCACGACCGGGTCCTCGCACCCGCCGACGGCAGCGGTGATCCAGCCGTGCTCGCCGCGGATCGCCTGTGGACGTCCGCGCACCACCACGACGCCGCACCGCGCGCGGCGCAACACCGGGAGGACGAGGGACCCCAGACCCAGGCCGCGGTGCTGTTCTCCCTTGCACCCCAAGACCAAGGTCGCGCTCGAGTCCGACGCCCCCACCAGTGCGGCCACCGGGTCGTCCCCGCTCGGACGGAAGTGGGCGGTGAGCATGGGAAGCCGTTCCAGCACGCGCTGGACGGTCGTGTCACCGGGGTCCGCGAGGAACACCTGGAGGTCCGTCCTGAGCGACCACGCGTGGCGCGCCGCCCACTCGAACGCGTGGTACGCGGATTCGGACGTGTCCACGCCGACCGTCACGGAACGACTGAAGTCCGGTGCCCAGAAGGAGAACCTCCTGGGTTCCACCGCCGTGCTAGTTCTCATCGCCGCCTCCTGCCGCTTCACACCTCACCGCACGCGCACGAGTGGTCACAGGGCACTAAGTCACGAAGCGGGCAGGAACTTGTGCGGCCGGACGGGCTCGCTCACGAGCACCAGCGCGGGAGGCCACTCGAACGGCCCAGAACAGCGGATCATCACCCGAACGCCAACGCGCCGCTCGGCCACTCCGCGCAGGCCGGTAGCCTCTCGCCCGTGCCTGCCAAGCTCGAGGGCAAGGTCGCGACCGCCCCGCCCCGCCCCACCGCCATCCGCCCTGCTTCCGTGGCTGCTCTCGCCGCGGTCGCCGACGTGCACCTGACCAGGCCAGCACATGCCGACGTCCAGGTGACGGGGGTGACTCTGCGTGCTCAGCACGTGGTCGCCGGAGACCTCTACGCCGCGCTCCCGGGCGCGCACGTCCACGGTGCCGACTTCGCCGCGACGGCGATCGAGAACGGTGCCGTCGCCGTGCTCACGGACGAGGCCGGAGCCGCGCGCGACTCCCTCAAAGACGTGCCCGTGCTCATCCACCCGCGGCCCCGCGAGGTCGTCGGCCTGCTCGCCGCGCACGTCTACGGCCGGCCGTCGACGAAGGTGAAGCTGTGGGGTGTCACCGGCACGTCCGGCAAGACCACCACCACGTACATGATCGAGTCGGTGCTGCGCGCCGCCGGGAAGCACACGGGCCTCATCGGCACGGTCGGCACCCGCATCGGCACCGAGCAGCTCGGCAGCTCCCACACCACGCCCGAGGCGCCGGACCTGCAGGCGCTGTTCGCGGTCATGGCCGAGCGCGGGGTCACCGACGTGGCGATGGAGGTGTCGAGCCACGCGCTGCACATGGGCCGCGTCGCCGCCACCGAGTTCGAGATCGGCGCGTTCACGAACCTCAGCCAGGACCACCTCGACTTCCACGCCGACATGGAGGAGTACTTCCAGGTCAAGGCGCAGCTGTTCGACGGCCGCGCGCGCAAGGAGGTCGTCTGCGTCGACGGTGATTGGGGCCCCCGCCTGGTCAAGGACGGCACCGTCACCGTCGCGACGACCAAGGACGCCGACTGGACCGCGAGCGACGTCGAGGTGAGCGCGACCGGTGAGCAGACCTTCACCGCGCACGGCCCCGACGGCGACCTCCGCATCCACCTGCCGCTCGCCGGCAGCTTCAACATCGCGAACGCCCTGCTGGCCATCGCGTGCCTGCACCTCGAGGGCATCAGCGGCGAGGCGATCGCCGAGGGCCTGAAGAACGTCCAGGTGCCCGGCCGCATGCAGCGCGTCGACGAGGGCCAGGACTTCACCGCCGTCGTCGACTACTCGCACAAGCCCGCCGCCGTCGCGCTCGCGCTGGACGCCGTGCGCGCCAAGACCGACGGCCGGGTGATCATCGTGCTCGGCTGCGGTGGCGACCGCGACCGGGCGAAGCGGCCGCTGATGGGCGAGGCCGCCGCGGAACGCGCCGAGGTGTTGATCATCACCGATGACAACCCGAGGAGCGAAGACGCGTCTTCTATTCGGGCCGCCATGCTCGAAGGGGCCCTCGCCACCGCGAACCGGGGCGAGGTGCTCGAGATCGGCGACCGGAGGCTCGCGATCCAGAAGGCCGTCGAGCTGGCACAACCGGGGGACGTCGTCGTCGTGGCGGGCAAGGGGCACGAGACCGGACAGGAGATCGCCGGCGTGATCCACCCGTTCTCGGACGTCGAGACGCTGACCGCCGCGATCAGAGAGGCGCACCGTTGATCGCACTCACGCTCGCCGAGATCGCTGAGATCGTCGGCGGACGCCTGCACGCCACCGATGGGAGCCCGGTCGTCACCGGCACCATCGAGTTCGACACCCGCAAGATCACCGGGGGCGGCCTGTTCCTGGCGCTACCCGGTGAACGCGTGGACGGCCACGACTTCGCCGCGCAGGCCGTGGCGGCGGGCGCGGCCGGGGTGCTGGCGGGCCGCGAGGTCGACGCCCCCGCGGTGATCGCGCCGCCGGTGGAGACCAGGCACGCCAACGCCTACGTGCTCGCCGGCGACACGAACGGCGAGGGCGCCGCGGTGCTGGAGGCCCTGGCCAAGCTCGCCCGCCACGTCACGGACCGGCTGGAGGACTTGACGATCGTCGGCATCACCGGCTCCGCGGGCAAGACGTCCACGAAGGACCTCATCGCGCAGGTGCTGCGGCCGGTCGGGGACGTCATCGCGCCGCCGGAGTCGTTCAACAACGAGCTGGGCCACCCGTGGACCGCGCTGCGGTCCACCGAGGACACCAGGTTCCTCGTGCTGGAGCTGTCCGCGCGCGGCATCGGCCACATCGCGAACCTGTGCGAGATCGCCCCGCCGAAGTTCGGCGCCGTGCTCAACGTCGGCACCGCGCACCTCAGCGAGTTCGGCTCGCGCGAGGGCATCGCGCAGGGCAAGGGCGAGCTCGTCGAAGCACTGCCGGAGGACGGCGTCGCGATCCTCAACGCCGACGACCCGCTGGTCGCCGGCATGGCGAGCCGCACCAAGGCCAAGGTCGTGCTCGTCGGCGAGAACCCGAACGCCGACGTCCGCGCCGAGAACATCGTGCTGGACGAGCAGGCCCGTGCGAGCTTCACGCTGAAGACGGCGAAGGGCGACGCGCAGGTCAAGCTCGGCCTCAACGGCACGCACCAGGTCGGCAACGCCCTGGTCGCCGCCGCCATCGCCCTCGAACTCGGTGCCACGCCGGAAGAGGTGGCGCAGCGACTCGGTGCCGCCGAACGGGTTTCCGCGCACCGCATGGACATCACCGACCGTCCCGACGGCGTGACGGTCATCGACGACGCCTACAACGCGAACCCCGACTCGGTGCGGGCGGCGCTCAAGGCGCTCGCGTCGATCGCGCGCTCCACCACGCCCGCCCGCCGCAGCTGGGCCGTCCTCGGCCCGATGGCGGAACTGGGCGACGACGCGGTGCGCGAGCACGACGAGATCGGCCGCCTGGTGGTGCGCCTCGACATCAGCAAGCTGGTCGTCGTCGGTGAAGCGGCCCGCGCGATGCACCAGGGCGCGCACCTGGAAGGATCTTGGGGAGACGAATCCGTCAGGGTGCCGGACGCCGACGCGGCCATCGCGTTGCTCCAGGGGGAAGTCCGGCCCGGTGACGTAGTGCTGGTCAAGGCATCCAACGCCTATCGCCTGTGGCGCATTGCCGAGGCCCTGCTGGAGGCAGGAACCAAGTGAAGAGCATCCTGATCGCGGCTGCGATCGCACTCGCGGTGTCGATCCTGCTGACGCCGTACCTGATCAAGATCTTCTCCCGGCAGGGTTTCGGCCAGGAGATCCGCGAGGACGGTCCGCAGCACCACAAGACCAAGCGCGGCACGCCGACCATGGGCGGTCTCGCCATCCTGGTCGCGATGTGGGCGGGCTACCTCGGCACGCACCTCGTGAACTCGATGTCGGCCTCGGCGTCCGGGCAGACCCCGACCGCGTCCGGTCTGCTCGTGCTCATGCTGACGACGTCGCTCGGCCTCGTCGGCTTCCTCGACGACTTCATCAAGATCCGCAAGGCCCGCAACCTGGGCCTGAACAAGACGGCGAAGCTGGTCGGCCAGTTCATCGCGACCATCACGTTCGCGATCCTCGTGCTGCAGTTCCCGAACAAGGACGGCCTGACGCCCGCGTCGGTCAACCTGTCGTTCGTCCGCGACATCACCGTGGTCTCGTTCGGCACCATCGGGTTCATCGTCTTCTGCTACGGCATGGTGGCCGCCTGGTCGAACGCCGTGAACCTCACCGACGGCCTCGACGGCCTCGCCGGTGGTTCGTCGGCGATGGTGTTCGGCACGTACGTCGTGATCTCGTTCTGGCAGTTCCGCTACAACTGCTCGAGCTACGCCGTGGCCGGTTGCTACGACGTGCGCGACCCGCTGGACCTCGCGGTGATCGCCGCGGCCGCGATGGCGGGCTGCATCGGCTTCCTCTGGTGGAACGCGGCCCCGGCCAAGATCTTCATGGGTGACACCGGTTCGCTCGCGCTCGGCGGCCTCGTCGCCGGTCTCGCGATCGCGACCCGCACCGAGCTGCTGATGATCGTCATCGGTGGTCTGTTCGTGGTCGAGGCCCTGTCGGTGGCGTTGCAGGTCGCGGTCTTCCGCACCTCACGACGGCGCCTGTTCCGCATGGCACCGTTCCACCACCACTTCGAACTCGCGGGGTGGGCGGAGACCACGGTCATCATCCGGTTCTGGTTGATGGCGGGCATCTGCTGCATGTTCGGTCTGGGTGTCTTCTACAGCGAGTGGCTGACGGGCGGTTTCTAGAGCTATGACCAAGCTGGCCGGAACCAAGGTGCTCGTCGCCGGTGCTGGGGTGACCGGCCGGTCCGCCGCGGAGGCGTTGCTCGCGGCGGGCGCCGAGGTCGTGGTGACGGACTCGTCGCCGGAACGACTGGCGGCGCTCGAGACCCTGCTCGAAGGCGTGGACCTGGTGCCCGGTCTGGCGGAACCCCCGGCCGGCACCTCGCTGGTGGTCACGAGCCCCGGCTGGCAGCCGTCGAGCCCACTGCTCGCCGCCGCCACCTCGGCGGGCATCGAGGTGATCGGCGAGGTCGAGCTGGCCTGGCGGATGGCGGCCGAGCTGGCCGACCCGCCGGTGTGGCTCGCGGTGACGGGTACGAACGGCAAGACCACGACGGTCGGCATGCTGGAGTCGATCCTGCACGCCGCCGGCGCGGACGCCGTGGCCTGCGGCAACGTCGGCCTGCCCGTCGTGGACGCGCTGCTGGCCGGTCGCCGGGTGCTCGCGGTGGAGCTGTCGAGCTTCCAGCTGCACTGGGCGCCGTCGGTGCGGCCGCAGGCGGGCGTGCTGCTGAACCTCGCCGAGGACCACCTCGACTGGCACGGCGGCATGGACGCCTACGCGCAGGCCAAGGCGCAGGTCCTCACCGGTGAGGTGGCGATCGGCTGGCTGGAGGACGACCGGGTCGTCGACCTGCTGGAGGCCGCGCCCGCCAAGGACAAGGTCGGGTTCACCCTCGACGAGCCGGAGCGCGGACAGCTCGGCGTGCGCGACGGCTGGCTGGTCGACCGCGCGTTCGCCGACGACGAGGCGCTGGTCGAGGTGGCGAAGATCCGCCCGGCAGGCCCTCCCGGCATCGCGGACGCCCTGGCGGCCACGGCGCTGGCGCGCGCGTACGGCGTGCCGTCGGAGGCCGTGCGCGAGGGCCTGGAGGCGTTCGAACCGGCCGCGCACCGCGCCGTGCTGGTCACCGTGGACGCCGCCGACGTGAAGTACGTCAACGACTCGAAGGCGACGAACCCGCACGCGGCGGTGGCGTCGCTGCGGGCGTTCGACAGCGTCGTCTGGATCGCCGGTGGGCTCTTGAAGGGCGCCTCGGTGGACGAGATGGTCCGGACGGAGGCTCATCGCCTGCGAGGTGCCGTGCTGATCGGTGCGGATCGTGCGGTGATCGCGGAGGCGTTGGCGAAGCACGCGCCTGACGTGCCGGTGCGGGTGCTCGACCTCGCCGGTGACGCGGACCCGATGCTCGCGGTCGTGCGCGAGGCGCAGGAGCTCGCGCAGTCCGGGGACACGGTCCTGCTGGCCCCTGCGGCGGCGTCGATGGACATGTTCAGCGACTACGCGCACCGCGGGCAGGCGTTCACGGACGCCGTTAGGCACCTCACGGGTGGTCGGTAGGGTGGTGGAGTCGTGACCGCCGACCTCCACCGCGTCTTCCGGCGCTCAGCAGGGCGCCTCGTGGTACCGGCCCCGCGCCCCCGTACAACCCGGTACGAAGGCGCGGGGCCGGTACCACGATGCACCCGTCTGACCGTCGAAATACGGGGCGAAGGCCAGCGGTCACGACTCCAAGGGGCGACACGCCCCAGGAATCCCCGTTCGAGCGCTTGACACAGGAGACGATGATCTGGTGACCGTCGTCGCCGACAAGCCGAGAAGCAAGCGGAAGGGCCGTCCCGCGGGCCGCGTCGCCTCGTTGCGCACCGGCCTGACGTCGTGGCTGGGCCGCCCGCTCGCCGACTTCCACCTCCTGCTCGCGATCTTCGGCATGCTCACCGTGCTCGGCCTGGTGATGGTGCTGTCGGCGTCGGCGCCCGGCCAGGTCGCCTCGGGCGTGTCCGCGTACAGCGTGTTCCAGAAGCAGCTGATCTACGTCTGCATCGGTGCCGTGCTGTTCTGGCTGGTGCTGCGGTTCCCGTTGCGCAGGCTCCGGCACCTCTCGACGGCCGCGATGGGCATAGGCGTGCTGCTGCTGGCGCTGGTGCTGACACCGCTCGGCGACGTCCGCGGTGGTGCGCGGTCGTGGTTCACGGTCGGGCCGGTGTCGTTCCAGCCGATCGAGGCCGTGAAGCTCGCGCTGGCGCTGTGGGGCGCGCACGTCCTGGTGACCAAGAGGGCGCTGCTGTCGCAGTACCGGCACCTGCTGGTGCCCGTCGTGCCGGTCGCGATGCTGGTGTTCGCGCTGGTCATGCTGCAGCCCGACCTCGGCGGCACGATCACGCTCGGCGTCGTGCTGATCAGCCTGCTGTGGTTCGTGGGCGCGCCGATGCGGTTGTTCGGCGTGATCGCCGCCGGTGCGGTGGCGGGCGCCGTCGTGCTCGCGATCGGCGCCGCGTACCGGCTGCAGCGCGTGACGACGTTCCTGAACCCCGACGCCGATCCGGAAGGCGCCGGTCACCAGGCGCGGCAGGCGATGTACGCGCTCGCCGACGGCGGCCTGTTCGGCAAGGGGCTCGCGCGGGGCAGTTCGCAGTGGCGGTACCTGCCCAACGTCGAGTCGGACTTCATCTTCGCCGTCATCGGCGAGGAGCTCGGGTTCGTCGGGTGCGCGCTGGTGCTGGCGCTGTTCGGCGGGCTCGCGTGGGTGGGCCTGCGGATCGCGTCGCGCAACACCGACCCGTGGATCCGGATCGTGTCCGCGACGCTGACGGTGTGGCTGGTCGCGCAGGCCGCGATCAACATCGGCTACGTCGTGCGGCTGCTGCCCGTCACGGGTCTCACGCTGCCCCTGATCTCCTCCGGCGGCACCTCGGTCGTGATCACCATGGTGGTGTTCGGCATCCTCGCGAACTGCGCGCGGCACGAGCCGGAAGCCGTGTCGGCGCTGCGGTCGCTCGGTCCCGGCCGGGTCGGCGGCCTGCTGCGGCTGCCCGCGCCCGAGGCGTACCGGGTGCCTTCGAAGCGCAAGCCCGTCCGCCCCTCCACACCGCCGCGCGCACCAGGGCGTTCACGGACGCAGCAACTTCCGGTGGTGGACGAACGTCGTATGGCTGGACGCTCCGCTCCGCCTTCGGAGTACCGTCGCCGCGATTCGCGGCGCACACAGGGCCGTTCTGAGCAAGGCCGGTCGACCCGCGGTCGCGGGCGACCGAACTGAATTCGATCACCTACCTTCGGGAGAAGTCTTGACCGGGCACCCTGCCCCCAGTGGTCCGTGCGTCGTGGTCGCAGGTGGTGGCACCGCGGGTCACATCGAGCCGGCACTGGCGCTGGCCGACGCGGTCATGCGGCTGCGGCCGGACGCGCGCGTCGTCGCGCTCGGCACCGAGCGCGGCCTCGAGAGCAAGATCGTCCCGGCGCGCGGGTACCCGCTGGAGCTGATCCCGCCGGTGCCGATGCCGCGCAAGCCGACCCTCGACCTGCTGAAGCTGCCGCTCAACGTGCGCGGCGCCGTGAAGCAGACCCGCGAGGTGCTGGACCGCGTCGGCGCGGACGTCGTCGTTGGCTTCGGCGGCTATGTGGCGCTGCCCGCGTACCTGGCCGCGCGGGGCCGCGTGCCGATCGTCGTGCACGAGGCGAACGCCAAGGCCGGTCTCGCGAACAAGGTCGGCGCGAAGTTCGCCGAGCACGTCGCCGCGGCGGTGCCGGACTCCGGCCTCACCGACGCGCAGATCATCGGCATCCCGCTGCGCCAGTCCATCACCTCGCTGAACCGCGCGGCGCTGCGCGACGAGGCCCGCCGGTTCTTCGGCCTCGACCCGCACGCGCCGGTGCTGCTGGTGTTCGGCGGCTCGCAGGGCGCGCGGTCGATCAACGAGGCCGTGGCGCCCGTGGCCGCCGAGTTCGCCCGTGCGGGCGTGGGCGTGCTGCACGCGTACGGCCCGAAGAACAACATTGCGGTGCAACAGGTTCCTGGCCGCCCGCCGTACGTGCCGGTGCCGTACCTGGAGCGCATGGACCTCGCGTACGCCGCCGCGGACGCCGTGCTGTGCCGTTCGGGCGCGATGACCGTCGCCGAGGTGTCGGCCGTCGGCCTGCCCGCGGTGTTCGTGCCGCTGCCCATCGGCAACGGCGAGCAGGCGCTGAACGCAGGCCCCGTCGTCTCCGCCGGTGGTGGCATCCTCGTGCCCGATGAGGAGCTCACGCCGCAGAAGGTCGCGTCGCTCGTGGTGCCGCTGATGGCGGACCGCAACCGGCTCGCGCAGATGTCCGCGGCGACGCTCGGCACCGGCCGTCGCGAGGCGGACGAGGTCCTGGCCCGCACAGTTCTGGATGTGATCAAGAAGTGAGCCTCGAACGCGTTCACCTCGTCGGCATCGGTGGTGCCGGCATGAGCGGCATCGCCCGCATCCTGCTGGCGCGCGGCGTGCAGGTGTCCGGTTCGGACGCCAAGGACTCGCGGACCGTGCTGGCCCTGCGCGCCCAGGGCGCGCGGATCGCCGTCGGCCACGACGCCGCCAACCTGGACCAGCTCCCCGGTGGTCCGACCGAGGTCGTGGTGTCGACCGCGATCAAGGACACGAACCCGGAGTACGCGTCGGCCCTCGAGCGCGGCATCACCGTGCTGCGCCGCGCCGAGGCCCTCGCGGCGCTGATGGAAGACCATCGCGTCGTGTGCGTCGCCGGTACGCACGGCAAGACGTCGACCACGTCGATGCTCACCGTCGCGTTGCAGCACTGCCGCCTCGACCCGTCGTTCGCCATCGGCGGCGACCTGAACGAGTCCGGGGCCAACGCCCACCAGGGCACCGGCGGCGTGTTCGTGGCCGAGGCGGACGAGTCCGACGGCTCGTTCCTGTTCTTCTCGCCGTCCGTCGCCGTCGTGACGAACGTCGAGGCGGACCACCTCGACCACCACGGCACCGTCGAGGCCTACACGGCCGTGTTCGACTCGTTCCTCGACCGGATCGTGCCCGGCGGCGTGCTGGTGTCCTGTGTGGACGATCCCGGCGCGGCGCGGCTGATCGCCGAGGCCCGTGCGCGCGGCATCCGCGTGCGCGAGTACGGGCGTTCGGGGGCCGACGCGCGCCTGGTCGACTACAAGCCGTTCGAGTCGGGCGGCCTGGCGTCGGTCGAGATCGACGGCGTGCCGGTCGAGGTCCGGGTCGCGGTGCCGGGTGAGCACATGGCGTTGAACGCCGTCGCCGCTCTGCTGGCGGGCCTGGAGCTCGGCGCCGACCAGACCGGTCTGCTGGAGGGCCTGGCCGCGTTCGGTGGTGTGCGGCGGCGGTTCGAGTTCAAGGGCCGCGGCGGTGGCGTGTCGGTGTACGACGACTACGCCCACCACCCGACCGAGGTCGACGCACAGCTGCGTGCCGCGCGTCCGGTCGCGGGCGCGGGCCGTCTCGTCGTGGTGTTCCAGCCGCACCTGTACTCGCGGACCCGCACGTTCGCTGTGGAGTTCGCGGCGGCGCTGTCCCTCGCGGACGAGGTCGTCGTGCTCGACGTCTACGGCGCCCGCGAGGAGCCGGAGCCGGGCGTGACCGGTGAGCTGATCGCCGGCCAGGTCACGGCCTCCGTGCACTACGAGCCGTCGTTCGACCGGGTGCCGTCGCTGGTGGCGTCGCTCGTGCGCGAGGGCGACCTGGTCGTGACCATGGGCGCGGGCGACGTGACGATGCTCGGCCCCGAGATCGTCAGCGCGCTGGCGACCGAAGAGCAGGCATGAGCGCCCCGGTTCGCGGCAGGTCCACGCGAGTTCGCCCCGCGAACCGGAGACCGAAGAGCGCCGAGTACCGGGCGCGGCGCAGGGTCATCCTGCGCCGCCGCCTGGTCGCGCTGCTGACGGTGCTGTCCGTGGTGGCGTTGGTCTACTGCATCTTCTTCACGCCGTTGCTCGGCGTGCGCCAGGTCGACGTCCGCGGCAACACGGCCCTGACCGAGGACGAGGTCCGCGCCGTGGCGGCGATCGAGGCGGGATCCCCGTTGGTGCGCCTGGACCTCCAGGAGATCCACGACCGCGTCGCGGGCATCCCGCGCGTGGCCGCCGTGGAGGTCGAACGCCAGCTCCCCGGCACGGTCCGCCTGCTGCTCACCGAACGCAGTCCGGTCGGTTCCGTGAAGCTGCCCGACGGCTTCCACCTCGTCGACTCCACCGGCAAGGACTACGCGGTGGTGCCGGCGGCGGCGCAGGGCGTGCCCGAACTGGTGCTCACCCTGCCGTCGTCCTCGGACCCGGCCACCCGCGCCGTGGTCGGCGTGCTGAACGAGCTGCCCGAGAAGCTGCGGCCCGAGGTCGTGTCGGTGGCGGCGACGACCGGCGCCGACGTGAAGCTGACCCTGACCGGTGAGCGCGTGGTGAAGTGGGGCAGCTCCGAGGACACGCCGCGCAAGGGCGCCGTGCTGCTCGTGCTGCTCACACGGGAGGGCAAGACCTACGACGTGTCGTCGCCCGACCTGGCCACGGTGTCCTAGCCGAGGGTCAGGTGGAAGCCTTCGGCCTCGGCCGCCTGCTGGGTCTTCCAGATGACGCCGCGGTTGGCGTTGCCGATCTTCGCGCCGTAGAGCCGCTCTCCCTTGGGAACGCCGCTCACGGCGAAGTTGAACGTGCACGACTGCGCGCCGCCCAGCAGCGTGCCGACCGCGAGGACCTCGTTGTCCTGGTTGACGATCTCGACCTGGCCGCCGAGCCTGACGTCGCTGTAGCCGCCTGAACCGCAGGAGCCGTTCACGGTCATGGACCCGACGACCGTGAAGACGTCGGGCGACGACGACGTGGACGGCGCGGCCGAGGTCGTGCCGGCAGAGCGCAACAGGTCGGGGCCGGTGGCCCTGCCGAGCCCGAAGCCGATCCCGCCGGCCGTCAGCGCGACGAGGGCGAAGCCGATCGCCAGCCACGGCGGCCGGCGTCTCGGCGGCACCTCGGGCCCGACGGTCACTACTGGTGGAAGTGGTTCCACGGTGGTCCTCCAGTTCGGCGGCGCGGCCGCTAGCGGCGCGGTGACCGCGGCCGGGACGGCGCCGGGAACCTGCGCACGCGCCGGTTCGAGGACCTCGAAATCCGGTGCGAGCACACGGGAACCTCCTGGGGCCCGCCGCCGGCTGTGCCGCGTGGCCGCGTCGACGCGACCCGCACGAGCAGGCTGCCCAGCCTGCTCGTGACGAGTTCCAACACGATCGCTTCGACGAAGAGCGAACGCACGGACGCGGGTGCGGATGCCAAGACGTGCCTCCAAGTTGATGAACGACTGCCGTGTTCATCGGAGGCCCACCGGCGGTATTAGCCGGATCGATCGTTGTCACCCGAAGGAAGTATCAAGGCGCTCGTGCGGTTGTCGGCTAGGCAGGCAGGAGGTCCCAGTGCTGCCAGGGGTCGTACTGCCGGGGGAGCAGCAGCAACCAGCCGACGCTGGGCGTGATCACCCTGTCGCCGGTGGACTGCCTGATGAGCACCGCACCGGTCCCGGTCCGCTCGAACGACCAGTGCTGGCGGACGTCGTCAGTTGCGCAGTCCAGCACGGCGGCGAGCCCCGTCGACTGGTCCTGCCGCGGGGCGACGCACTTGTCGGTGACGACGCTGCGCAACGCCGTCCGGCCGTCCGCGAGCTCGATCCGCTGGAACCTCTGCTCCGGAGTGTCGGCGCACGGTGCCGTCGTGACCTTGGTTCCGCCCGTCAGGCTGATGCAGCCGTAGGTGTCGTGCTCGACCGCACGGAGTCGCACGACCTGGCCGGAGGTGTCCGGTAGCGGTGCCGCCGTCCCGACGGTGCGCACCTGCCACCGCTGCTCGTCGCTGTCGCGCAGGCCTTGGACCATCGCCTCGCGCTCACCGCTCTGCCAGGTGAAGACCGTGAGGTACTGCTCTCCTTCGCCGAGCTTCACACGCACCGACCCGGACGTGTCCGGCACGAACGAGGTGAACTCGTGGACCGCCTGGGCGTCGCAGTAGTAGGTGGTGAACTCCGCGCTCAGGCACGATCTGTTGCCGAGGTTGCGCAGCAGGTGGGTGCCCCCGTCCACCGGGACGGCCTCCCACCGCTGGTCCGCTTCGCCGTCGCAGGCGACGATCAGCGCTCTGCCGTGCAGCTCCTCCCCGGCCTGCAGGCACTGCCCGTGGGCCGTGCTCCTGATCTCGACCACGTCGTTGCCGCCCGCGGCGCTCGCCGGCGCCACCACCGCTGCCCCCAGAGCGATCGCGGCCAGCGCGACGCCCAGCATCCTCATCCCCATCCGCCGACCTTGCCACCGGTCGCTCGAAACGGTGTGCAACTGAAGAAGGCATGGGCGAGACGATCTCTGATTCGGCGTCCGACTAGGCTTGTGGTGCGTCGTCCTCAGGGCCGTGCGCAACTACTTGACGGCACGACCGGGGAGTAGTAGCGCACAGTGTTGGGACCCTACGGCGTGGCTGCTGGACCGACGTGCCGCCGGTGCTTACCGTCCAGCAGGAACATATGGGGTTGACATAACTCTGAGCCTCGAGGAGAGGTTGAGAGTTTCAATCCGGGTGCATCACACCCACCACAGCACGGACCACGATCAGGAAGGCGGATCCGATGACGCCCCCGCACAACTACCTCGCGGTGATCAAGGTCGTCGGCATCGGTGGTGGCGGTGTCAACGCCGTCAACCGCATGATCGAGGTCGGGCTCAAGGGCGTCGAGTTCATCGCGGTGAACACCGACGCACAGGCCTTGCTGATGTCGGATGCCGACGTCAAGCTCGACATCGGCCGTGAGCTGACGCGCGGCCTCGGCGCCGGCGCGAACCCGGAGGTCGGGCACAAGGCCGCCGAAGACCACCGCGAGGAGATCGAGGAGGTCCTCAAGGGGGCCGACATGGTCTTCGTGACCGCCGGTGAAGGCGGCGGCACGGGCACCGGCGGCGCGCCGGTCGTGGCCTCGATCGCCCGCAAGCTCGGCGCACTGACCATCGGTGTGGTGACGCGCCCGTTCTCGTTCGAGGGCAAGCGCCGCGCCAAGCAGGCCGAGGACGGCATCCAGGCCCTGCGCAACGAGTGCGACACGCTCATCGTCATCCCCAACGACCGGCTGCTGCAGCTCGGCGACATCGGCGTGAGCCTGATGGACGCCTTCCGGTCCGCGGACGAGGTGCTCCTCTCCGGTGTCCAGGGCATCACCGACCTGATCACGACCCCCGGTCTGATCAACCTGGACTTCGCCGACGTCAAGTCGGTCATGTCCGGCGCGGGCTCCGCGTTGATGGGCATCGGCTCGGCCCGAGGCGAGGGAAGAGCGGTCCAGGCCGCGCAGAAGGCGATCAACTCGCCCCTGCTCGAGGCCTCGATGGAGGGCGCGCACGGCGTGCTGCTGTCGATCGCCGGCGGCTCCGACCTGGGCCTCTTCGAGATCAACGAGTCCGCCTCGCTGGTCCAGGAAGCGGCGCACCCGGACGCCAACATCATCTTCGGTACGGTCATCGACGACTCCCTCGGTGACGAGGTCAGGGTCACGGTGATCGCGGCCGGATTCGATGGAGGCGGACCCACGCACAAGAAGCTGGAGCCGACGGCGTTGTCGTCGCCGCCCCGGACGGCCAGCGGGCCGATCGCTTCAGCTTCGGCTGCGCCCACGCATGCTCCGGTGGCTCAGCCGGTTCAGCAGGCGCCGGTCCAGCAGCCGGTTCAGCCTGTGCAGCCCGTTCAGCAGGTTCAGCAGCCTGTTCAGCCCGAGGTTCGGCAGGCGCCGCCTGTGCAGCCGCCTACCAGCGTGCCGCCTCAGCCTTCGCCGGTTCAGGGGAACGGGTACGTGCCCTCTGTACCTCGGTCGTTGTCGTCGCCCAACGGGTCTTTGCCTTCCCGGCCTGTGCCGGTCACGGACGATCCTGACGATGAGGTGGATGTTCCGCCGTTCATGCGGCGGTGAGCTTTTGAGGGACCCCCTGGGCTGCTGGCTCAGGGGGTCTTTTCTGTGTGCCTGATTTGTTCGGTGGTTGGGGTTGCGTGCGGCCTGTTGCTGTTGCGTGCTTCCCCTGGGGCTCTGCCCCAGACCCCGGCAATCTGAGATGGGGGCCAGCGCTGGGAGCAGGCTGATGGCACGCCTGTTGCTCAGAGCGGCTGCCGGTTGAGTTGTGAGTTGCGGTGGCGGTGGGGTCCCATCCCAAGTCGCACCAAGAGCGGGCCACACCTGAGGGGTGGGGTCAAGTCGACGAAAAGCGTGTCGACTTGACCCCACCCCTCAGGTGCAGCAAGTGCTGTGGCGCGACTCGTGATGGGACCCCACCGCCGGTACCTCTTTGCTCAGGACGGCTCGCCTTCGGCGTCGCACCGATCGCACGTCTCGCCTGCGGCTTCGCACCCGGTCATGCGGCTCGCCTTTGGCGTCGCACCCCCAGCCCGTCTCCGGCCTGGACCTCACCCCTGACGACCCCGCCTGCCTCGGCCCTCGCACCCCCTCAGCCCTTGCCGTCGGTCTTCGGCCTCGCACCCGGCGGCTCGCCCGCTTTCGGCCTCGCACCCTCGACTTGCCCGCCGTGGCCCTCGCACCCCTCGACCCGCCTGCCTCCTGCCCCGCCGGTGGGCGCGCGGCGCGTGGAGGCGTGCGAACTAGGGTGTAGCCGTGCGCATTCGTCGTGTTGTCAGCACCCGCGCCGGTGGCGTGTCCAAGGGTCCCTACGAGTCGTTCAACCTCGGCGACCACGTCGGGGACGACCTCGAGGCGGTCGAGGCCAACCGGGCTCGGCTCGCTCGGGGGATCGGGCTTGCGCCCGACCGGTTGGTCTGGATGGAGCAGGTGCACGGGCGGACCGTCGCCACGGTGGACGGGCCGGTTGCCGAGGCGCTTGAGGCCACTGATGCCGTTGTGACGAAACAGCAGAATCTCGGGCTTGTCGTGTTGACGGCCGACTGCGTGCCCGTGTTGCTCGGTGACGAAGAGGCTGGCGTTGTCGGGGCTGTGCACGCCGGGCGTGTCGGGGCTCGGGTCGGAGTGGTGGTCGAGGCGCTCAAGGCGATGATGGCGTTGGGGGCCGAGCTCGAGCGCATCGAGGTGCTGTTGGGGCCCGCTGTGTGTGGTGAGTGCTACGAGGTGCCCGCTGACATGCAGAAAGACGTGGAGAAGCACCTGCCTGGCAGTGCGTCCAAGTCGCGGAAGGGGACGCCTGCGCTGGACCTTCGGGCCGGGTTGTGGAACCAGTTGGCCAGTGCCGGGGTCGGGAAGATCGGGGTCGACCCGCGGTGCACGTTCGAGGAGAAGGACCTGTTCAGCCATCGGCGGCAGGCTCCTACCGGGCGGCTTGCGTCCGTTGTCTGGATTGAGCCGTGAACCGCGCGCAGGAGTTGCGGGAGAACCTCGCGGAGGTCGAGGAGCGCATCGCCAAAGCGTGTGAGGTGGCGGGGCGGTCGCGGGATGAAGTGATGTTGCTCGCGGTGACGAAAACCTGGCCCGCGAGCGATGTGGAGATCCTTTATGAGCTCGGTCTCCGCCACTTCGCGGAGAACCGCGATCAGGAGGCGAGTGAGAAGGTCGGCCAATTGAGACATCTCGCGGACGCGAGGTGGCACATGGTCGGGCGGTTGCAGCGCAACAAAGCGAAATCCGTCGTCGGGTGGGCCGATCAGGTCGACTCCGTGGACAGCGTCCGGCTGGCCGAGGCGCTGGCGAAGGCGGCGCACGCCCAGGGCAAGAAGCTCGACGTGTTGCTGCAGGTCAGCATCGACGGGGACACGTCGCGGGGTGGGGTCGCGATTCCGGACGTCGGGGAACTGGCTGGCGTGATCACTCGTTCGGGTGATCTTATTCTGCGAGGTGCGATGACTGTCGCGCCCCGGACGATGAAGCCATCGCAGGCGTTTCAGGCGTTGGTTTCGGTGGTATCTCGCCTACGTGATGATCATCCCACTGCCATCGGAGTGTCAGCGGGAATGAGTGGTGACCTGGAAGATGCCATCTCGCACGGATCGACCTGTGTGCGTGTCGGAACGGCGTTGCTCGGCAACCGGCGACTAACCTCGCCATAGGTTGTCGGGAACCTCGGGACCGTCCGCACCGTCCCTAAGAGTGGGGAACCGCCGAGGAGGGGCTGGAATGAGCGCTTTGCACAAGCTGAAGGCCTACTTCGGGATGGTCCCCGCCGAGTACGCAGACGACCCCGGCTACGACGACGACCGAGGTCGCTACGGCGACTACCGGTCCGAGTACGCGGCCGAGGCCGACGACTACGACCCGTATCCGCGGCGCAGCCGCGTGTTCACACCGGGCCGGTCGGAGCTCCAGGGCTCCGGGTACCGGCCCGACATCGACGAGTCGGACGACTACGAGCCGGAGTCGCGGCGCGGGGGCAGCCCCTCGAGCACGCGGCGCTGGAGTGCCGATGCACCCGTGCACGGCGCACTCGCGGTCGAGCCGCAGCGCGAGCCCGTGAGCAGGCTGCGTCCGGTCGCCGCCGAGCCGGCAGGCAACCCGTTGGCGCGCATCACCACGCTTCACCCCCGTAACTACAGCGAGGCGCGCACGATCGGGGAGCACTACCGGGACGGCACGCCGGTGATCTTGAACCTGACCGACATGGACGACGCGGACGCGAAGCGTCTCGTCGACTTCTCGGCCGGCCTCGCGTTCGCTCTGCGCGGGTCCATGGACAAGATCACCAGCAGGGTGTTCCTTCTCTCACCGCCGAACGTTGACGTCACGGCGGAGGACCGGCGGAAGCTGGCGGAGGGTGGGTTCTCCAACCACGGTTAGAGTTGACCCGTGGACCCCATCCTCCTCGTCATCTTCTACGTCCTGTTCGCGTTCTCCCTGTTCCTGACCGCGCGTGTCGTGGTCGAGATGGTGCGGACGTTCGCGAGGGAGTGGCGCCCGGCGGGCGGCGTAGCCGTGACGCTAGAGACCGTCTACACGGTCACCGACCCACCGGTTCGTGCACTGCGTCGGGTGATCCCGACCGTGCGGATCGGAGGCGTCGGGCTGGACCTATCGATTATTGTGCTGTGGCTGGTCGTTATCATTCTGATGCGATTCGCAGATCCCAGGTGACGGGGAACCGTGGGATGACCGCAGCCCAGGAGTGCGAGAGGTGATCCGATGCCGTTGACCCCCGCTGATGTGCACAATGTTGCATTCAGCAAGCCGCCGATTGGCAAGCGGGGCTACAACGAGGACGAGGTGGACGCGTTCCTCGACCTGGTTGAGGGCGAACTGGCCCGCTTGATCGAGGAGAACAACGACCTCCGTCAGCAGGTCGAGCAGCTCGACCAGCAGCTCGAGACCGCGCGTGCAGACCTCGACGACGCGCGTGCGAAGGCTTCTTCCGGCCCCATGACGAGCCGTATGCCGGTGGAGGAGCCGCGCCGCCTGGCGCCGGTCCCGCCGCCCACGGTGATGGAGCAGACGTCCCCCGGTGGTGGCGGAGACCACCACGTGCAGGCCGCGAAGGTCCTGGGTCTCGCCCAGGAGATGGCGGACCGGCTGACCGGCGAGGCCAAGGCCGAGGCGGACGGCATGCTGTCCGAGGCCCGCACGAAGTCCGAGCAGCTGTTGTCCGAGGCTCGCGCCAAGGCCGACACGATGGTCAACGAGGCGCGCACGCGTGCCGAGACCATGCTCAACGACGCGCGGACGCGTTCCGAGACGCTGGAGCGGCAGGCCCGTGAGAAGGCCACCGCGCTGGACCGTGACGCGCAGCGCAAGCACGCTGAGGTGATGGGCAACATCACCCAGGAGAAGAACACGCTCGAGAAGCAGATCGACAAGCTGCAGACGTTCGAGCGCGAGTACCGCACGCGACTGAAGACCATGCTCGAGTCGTCCCTGCGCGACCTCCAGGACCGCGGCCCCGCCGCTCCGTCCGAGGGCCGTTCCCAGGGCTACTCGTTCGGCGCACGCGCCGAAGCGGGCTGAACTACTGTTCGCTAGGTGCTCTTCGTAGTTCTACTTCTGGTGCTGGCTGCCCTCGGGCTGCTCGTGCCTGCGCTGACCACGTCCAACACGATCTGGGCGTGGTCGTCCGTGGGCGCGAGTGTGCTCGCCGCCCTGGTCCTCACATGGGACTGGTGGCGGAGGCGACCGGGGGACCCCGCAGCCGACGCGCAGAGTGTAGATCAACTAGCTCGAGATGATGATCAACGGGTGGACGAGCCGGCGACAGCCGACACGCCGCCCGCTGACGAGGAACCACCGGAAGAGGACACCGACGCGGCGGACCTGCTCGTCGTGGCTGATCTGGTGGACGAGGTGCGGGTGCTGGACGAACGGCCCCGCTACCACCTGAGCTCGTGTTCCTGGCTCGCCGGGAGGCCCACGCTGGGTCTCCCGGTGCAGGAGGCACGGCAGTTGCAGTTCACGCCCTGCGCTGTGTGCACCCCCGATGCGGTGCTCGTGCGCAGGAGTCGCGCCACGTGACGTGGACTACCGCATTTCGCGGACCGGCGGAGCGATCACGCGCTAAGAACGACTCATGTCACTGAGGTCGTTGCTGCGCGTGGTGCTCGTCGCCGCTCTCGTCCTGGCAGGCGCCGCCCCGGCGACCGCCCAGCCGGACAGAGGACTCGACAGCTGTGTTCCCGCTGACATGCGCAACGGCGCGATCAGCTTCCGGACCGAGGACCACGTCGTGCTGCACGGTCTGGTCCTGGGCAGCGGGACGAGGGGTGTGCTGCTCGCCCCCGGCGCGGTCGAGTCCGTCTGCGCGTGGTTCCCGCTGGCGTGGGAGCTCGTGGACGACGGCTACCGGGTGCTGCTCTACCAGTCGCGCTCCGGCCCGATCCCGACCGGCACGTACCGGTACGACCTGGACCTGAGAGCCGCTTCCCTCGAACTCGGCCGTCTCGGCGTCACCTCGGTGGTGGCCGGCGGTGCCGGTTCCTCCGCCACCGCGGTCGCGGCGACGGCGGAGAAGATCGCGGGTCTGAAGGGCGTGGTCCTGCTCTCCCCGTACGCGGGCGCGATCATCGGCACCGAACTCGACGCGGCGGCGGGCCTCAGGGCCGCCCGCGTACCGTCGTTCGTCGCTGCCGCACAGGACGACGTAATCGACATCCAGGAGTTCGGCGAGGGCAGAACGCTGATGGCCGATGATGCACGTCAGGTGGCCGGTGCTGTTCAGGACGCCCGGCTGCGGATCGTGCCGGGCGAGGCCGCGGGAACCGAGCTGATCGAGGACCCGGCCATGAGGGACGAGGTGCGGGCCTTCGTCCGCGAGGTCGCGCCCCCGCCGACGTTCGTCGAGCGCTGGAAGGCGCCGATCACCGGCGTCGTGCTGCTCGTGCTGGTGGTGGCCGGCGTGGTCGTGGTCCGCAGGCGGACCACGACGACCCCTCCCGGGGTCAGCGCCGGTAACTGATCTTCGCGCGGAACGTGCTGTCGGGTTCGTCCCGGTAGTGGTGCTCGACGGAACCGTCGAACTCCGAGATCACGCCCTCGTCGTCGTAGGCGATGTGCTCGACGGCGAACTCGGCGCCGTCGTCGTACCAACCCAGGCCGTGGTTGACGACCAGGACCCGCTGGTCGGTGAAGTCGCCCTCGGTGATGCGCTGACCGTCGTGACGGGAGAGCTCGATCATGAGGTACTCCCACCCGTCGGCGGACTCGCCCTTGATCCGGATCAGGTTGCCCTCCTCCGGGTCCTCGCGGACGGAGAACAGCTCCGGTGGGGTCCAGTTGCCGGAGCGGCCCTGGGTGGGATGCGCCTGCGGGTCCGAGTCCCAGACGAGGTAGCCGGTGGCGGCCGAGGCCGGTGTGGCGGTGGCGAGCAGCAAGGCGGACGCGGTCAGCACAGCTCGGATCATCTTTCCCCCAAGGAAGTGGGTGATCCCCCGATCACCCTGCCGAGGAGTCTGGCGAAGGTGACGCCGCACGCGCCATGAGTAGATCTACGCAGGGCCTCAGCGGTCCAGGAACAGCAGCGTGCTCAGCAACGCCAGCAGCACGAGGTCGAGGACCACGCCGGTCGGCTTCGAGTCGTAGCGCAACCGCGTGACCGTGGCGCCGACCATCAGCAGCCCGAGCCCGACCGTGGCGGCGTGCGCCACCCACTCCCACGTGACCAGACCGACCACCAGGCCCGCCGCGCCCGCCCACTCCAGCGCGCCGATGGTGCGCCACAGCGCCGGGTTCATCCGGAAGTGGTCGCGGGCCTCCAGTGACGCCTTCGCCCCGAACAGCTTGCCCGCGCCCGTCGCGACGAAGAGCAGGGCCAGCACGATCGACAACGCGATGGTCAACGTCATCCGGCGAGCATACGGTTTGCGCGCCCCCGTACCCTGTAACCACAGGCACCGATCCGGCCATCACCGGGGAGCCTCCGGAAGAACGGGCGCGAGCGCCTCAGTAGAACCGGACGGGACCGGCCCGTCACAGCCGAAGAACGAGAGGCTCACCCCCGAGGTGAGCAAGCGGGGTGGTACCGCGGCCCGCCGAGCCACATCGGCGTGTCGTCCTCGCGTGTCACATCTGACCGCGAGGAGCAGTGGAGATGGCCTACCCCAGGGCCGGAGCGAACGAGGTCCCGGCGCAGCCGTCCTTTCCGAACCTCGAGCAGGACGTGCTCGGGTACTGGAAGGACGACGAGACCTTCCAGGCGAGCATCGACCGCAACCCGGCGGGCGAGAACGGTGACAACGAGTTCGTCTTCTACGACGGCCCCCCGTTCGCCAACGGCCTGCCGCACTACGGGCACCTGCTGACCGGCTACGTCAAGGACGTCGTGCCGCGCTACCAGACGATGCGCGGCAAGCACGTCGAGCGCCGGTTCGGCTGGGACACGCACGGCATGCCCGCCGAGTACGAGGCGGAGAAGCAGCTCGGCATCACGCAGAAGCACGAGATCGACGAGCTCGGCATCGAGAAGTTCAACGAGGCGTGCCGCACGTCCGTGTTGCAGTACACGGACCAGTGGCGCGACTACGTGACGCGCCAGGCGCGCTGGGTCGACTTCGACAACGACTACAAGACGCTCGACCTCGACTACATGGAAAGCGTCATGTGGGCGTTCAAGGCCTTGTGGGACAAGGGCTTGATCTACGAGGGCTTCCGGGTGCTCTGGTACTGCTGGCGTTGCCAGACGCCGCTGTCCAACACCGAGACCAAGATGGACGACGCCTACCGCGACCGGCAGGACCCGGCCGTCACGGTGGCGCTGCGTCTCGAGTCCGGCGAGAAGGCCCTGGTCTGGACGACCACGCCGTGGACGCTGCCGAGCAACCTGGCCGCCGCCGTGCACCCGGACGTCGACTACGTGACGGTCGTGGGCTCCGACGGCGACAGGTACCTGCTCGCCGAGGCCCGCGTCGCGGCGTACGCGCGCGAGCTGGGCGAGGAGCCCGAGGTCGTCGCCCGCTACAAGGGATCGGACCTGGTCGGCAAGAAGTACCTGCCGCCGTTCGACTTCTTCGTGGGCCGCACCAACGCGCACCAGGTGCTGGCCGCCGACTACGTGACCACCGACGACGGCACGGGCATCGTCCACATCGCACCGGCGTTCGGTGAGGACGACAAGGTCGTGACGGACGCGGCGGGCATCGAGGTCGTCGTGCCGGTCGGCCCGGACGGCAAGTTCACCGCGGAAGTGGCGCCGTACCAGGGCGTGCACGTCTTCGAGGCGAACAAGCTGATCATCCGCGACCTCAAGGAAGCGGGCCTGCTGCTGCGCCACGAGACCTACGACCACCCGTACCCGCACTGCTGGCGGTGTGCGAACCCGCTCATCCAGCGCGCGCTGTCGGCGTGGTTCGTCGCGGTCACGCAGTTCAAGGACCGGATGGTCGAGCTCAACCAGCAGATCAACTGGGTGCCCGGCCACATCAAGGACGGCCAGTTCGGCAAGTGGCTCGAGAACGCGCGCGACTGGAACATCTCGCGCAACCGGTACTGGGGCTCGCCGCTGCCCGTGTGGGTCTCGGACAACCCCGAGTTCCCGCGCACGGACGTGTACGGGTCGCTGGACGAGCTGGAACGCGACTTCGGCGTGCGCCCGGACAACCTGCACCGGCCGTTCATCGACGAGCTCACGCGGCCGAACCCGGACGACCCGTCCGGGAAGTCGGTCATGCGCCGGATCCCGGACGTGCTCGACTGCTGGTTCGAGTCGGGCTCGATGTCGTTCGCGCAGGTGCACTACCCGTTCGAGAACGCGGACTGGTTCGAGGACCACTACCCGGGCAACTTCATCGTCGAGTACAACGGGCAGACGCGCGGCTGGTTCTACACGCTGCACGTGCTCGCGACGGCGTTGTTCGACCGGCCCGCGTTCCGCGACTGCGTGGCGCACGGGATCGTGCTCGGTGACGACGGCCAGAAGATGTCCAAGTCGCTCAAGAACTACCCGGACGTCAACGAGGTCTTCGACCGCGACGGCTCCGACGCCATGCGCTGGTTCCTCATGGCGTCGCCGATCCTGCGCGGCGGCGACCTGGTCGTGACCGAGCGGGGCATCCGCGACGCGGTGCGCCAGGCCGTGCTGCCGCTGTGGAACTCCTGGTACTTCCTCGCGCTGTACTCCAACGCCGCGGGCAAGGAGGGCACGTGGCGCGTCGACTCGAAGAACGTGCTCGACCGGTACGCGCTGGCGAAGACCCACGACCTGGTCCGCGACGTCCAGGCGGCGATGGACGTCTACGACATCTCCGGTGCGTGCCAGCTGGTGCGCGAGTACCTGGAGGTGCTGACGAACTGGTACGTGCGGCGGTCGCGGCAGCGGTTCTGGGACGGTGACCAGGACGCGATCGACACCCTGCACACCGTGCTGGAGGTCGTGACGCGCGTAGCGGCGCCGTTGCTGCCGTACACGACCGAGGTCGTGTGGCGCGGTCTGACCGGTGGCCGTTCCGTGCACCTGACGGACTTCCCGTCGGTGGCGGACGTGCCGGCGGACGACGCGCTGGTGGCGGCGATGGACGAGGTGCGCGACGTCTGCTCGACGGCGTTGTCGCTGCGCAAGGCGAACAAGCTGCGCGTGCGACTCCCGCTGGCGCGCCTGACGGTCGCCTCCCCGGTGGCCGGGACGCTGGAGGACTTCGCCGAGATCGTGCGCGACGAGGTCAACGTCAAGGAGGTGTCGCTGTCCACGGACGTCGACGCCTACGGGCAGTTCCAGCTGGTCGTCAACGCCCGCGCCGCCGGCCCGCGCCTCGGCCCGAACGTCCAGAAGGTCATCAAGGCCGTCAAGGCCGGCGACTGGTCCGAAGTGGACGGTCGCGTGGTGGCCGCGGGCATCGAGCTCTTCGAGGGCGAGTACGAACAGCGCCTGGTGGCAACGGATCCCGCCGCCACGGCCGCGCTGCCCGGTGGCGCCGGCGTCGTCGTGGTCGACACGGCGGTGACGCCGGAGCTCGAGGCCGAGGGCGTCGCGCGCGACCTGGTGCGCGTGGTGCAGCAGGCCCGCAAGGACGCCCAGCTCGACGTGTCCGACCGGATCACGCTGACGCTGGAGCTCCCGGACGCGGTGAAGGCCGCCGTGGAGCCGCACCTGCCGTTCGTGCAGTCGGAGACGCTGACGTCGTCGGTGGTGTTCGGTGAGGGCACGTCCGAGGGCACGGTGGGCGACGGCGCCAAGGTGAAGGTCACCGTCAGCAAGGCGTGATCGATGTGTGAGCGCTCGTCCCTAACGTCACCGTTGCCTGAGAGGGGGCAATGGTGAAGGTCAGAGGACTGGTGTTGAGCACGGCGTTCCTGGCGGCGTGTGTGGTGGGTTCGCCTGCCGCGCACGCCGCCGCCGCGTGTTCGTGGGTCACGACGGACCTGCCCGTGCCGGCCGGGATCACGGTCAAGGACGTTCTCGCCGCGTCCGACAGCGGTGAGTGGGTACTCGGCGCGGGGGACGACTCCGAGTTCCGGAACGGGATCTTCGCCTGGCACCACGGGGTGCCGGTGGGCGGTCTGGTCCGGCAGGAGGCAGGGCACGCGGACGTCAACAACTCCGGTGTCCTGATGAGCAACGACTTCGGCAGGGCCTACCGGATCAGCGGCGGTGTCCGGGAGACCCTGCAACCGGCGTCCGGTACGTCGGAACCGTGGGCGCAGGACATCAACAACGCGGGTGATGTCGTCGGTCTTTCCGGGCGCATGAGCATGTACGGCCCGCTGCTGGTGTGGCCGGCGGGATCGACCACGCCGAGGGAGTTGCCGAACACCCGCAACGGGCTCGTCCGCTTCGTCAAGGGCATCGACGACGCCGGCAACGTGGTCGCCGTGGAGTACGGGCCTCTCAACCAGCGGTTCAGCCACGTCTGGGACCGCGACGGGAACCAGACGCGGCTGGAGACGCTGCCGGGGGACTACTCGGCAGAAGTGGAGGTCATCCGCGACGGCCGGATCTTCGGCAAGTCGGAGCACCAGGACTGGAACCAGCCCAAGACGGTCGTCGAGTGGGGACTGGACGGGAAGATCGTGCGCACGTTCCCGGAGTTTCACAACCCGCTGGACGTGAACGCCGCCGGTCACGTCCTCGGTCAGGTCGAGGGAGAGGGCGCGCGCAACGCGGTGTGGCGCGCGCCGGGCGAGCTCGACACCCCGCCCGGCCTGTGGGCGTCCGACCTGGCGGACAACGGTGACGTGTACGGCGTGGAGCAAGACGGGAGCTTCTACGGCAAGCCGCGTCACGCGCGCTGTGGCTGACGCCTCGGCGTGAACAGGCGCCGCACCTGGCGCACGTACCACGACCAGCGGGCCGGGGACTTCGGTTCCCGGCCCGCCGCGCGCTCGAAGCCGTCGAACAGGTCCTCCAGGCACGCGTCGTGCAGCCACCGGATCACCAGCGCCCACCGGATCCGGTCCACGAAGCCGAAGTCGCCGATCAACTCGTGCCGGATCACGTTCCCCGACGCCGAGAGCGTGTGCGACCCGGTCAGCCGCGTGAACTCGAAGGTGATCGACTCGCCGGGCACGAACTCCGTGCAGCGGTACCGGATCGGGCCGTGCCCGCCGTCCGCGCCCACCCCCAGCGGGCGGTCGAACTCCTGCCTGCCCCAGGCGGGCGGCCACAGCTCCTGGATGCGTTCGACGAACGGGCCCGCGGGCACGCCGAGGTCGCGGGTGTGGACGTTCTTGATCATGAGGATCCCCTTCCATACGCTGCCGTATGTTCCTGGAACCGTACGGTAGCGTATGGAAGCGTGGTGCGGCGGAATCGCGACGACTGGACTGAGATGGCGCTGAGAGCGCTGGCCGAGGGCGGGCTGAACGCGGTGGCGGTCGAGCCGCTGGCGGCCGCGGCCGGTGCCACGAAGGGCAGCGTCTACCACCACTTCCGCAACCGCGAGGCGTTGCTCGAGGCGACGGTCGAGCGGTGGGAGCGGGAGCACACCGAGAAGGTCATCGAGCTGGTCGAGTCCGAACGGACCCCGGAGGACAAGCTCAGGACGCTCTTCGCGACGGTGCTCGACCGCACGCGCAAGGGGTCCGTGGAGATGGCGTTGCAGGCGGGAGCCGACAACGAGGTGATCGCTCCGGTTCTGCGGCGCGTCACCGAGAAGCGGCTGGCGTACCTGACCGAGCTGTTCGGCGAGCTCGGGTTCGGCGAGGCCCAGGCGAGGCAGCGCGCGTTGATCGCGTTCAGCCTCTACCTGGGCCAGGCGCAGATGTGGGTCACCCTGCCCGGCCTCGTCGAACCGGTGCTCGACGAGGCCGTGCGGGTGCTCACCGCGAAGTGATCGGCGAACCGGTCAGGCCGCGGTCGCCCACAACGTCGACGCGATCACGTCCGCGTTGCGGTCGAGCGCCGTGGCGCTGACGTTCGCCGTGGTGTCGCACGAGCGGTGGTAGCAGCGGTCGAAGGCCTGGCCGGCCGTGCCGCCCCACTTCGACGCCTGGGCCGAGGTCTTGATGCCCTCGGCGCCGGTGAACGTGCCGCCGGTCGGGATGCCCGCGCGGGCGAACGCCGCGTGGTCGGAACGGCCGCCGACGTTCGTCAGCTCGGTCTGCACGCCCAGCGCGGTGAAGCCCGCCTGCAGCCGCTGCGTCAGCGCCGCCGAACCGGTGGGCTGGCCGCTCGAGCTGTAGACGAAGTAGCCGGGGTTCGGCGAGCCGGTCATGTCGAAGTTCAGGTAGGCCTTGATCTTCGACTTCTCGGTCGACGACAGGGAGTTCACGTAGTAGGTCGACCCGACGAGGCCGAGCTCCTCCGCGCCCCACCAGCCGAACCGCAGGTGCTTGGTCGGCTGGAAACCGGTGGCCTTCACCTGGAGGGCGACCTCCAGGATCGACGCCGAACCGGTGCCGTTGTCGTTGATGCCGGGGCCCGCCGAGACGCTGTCGAGGTGGCCGCCCAGCATCACGACGTTGTTCGCGTCGCCTCCGGGGTAGTCCGCGATCAGGTTGTACCCCGTGGCGCCGTTGGAGGTGAACGACTGGACGCGAGTGGTGTAGCCGGCCGCGTCGAGCTTGCTCTTGACCCAGTTGATCGAGGCCAGGTACCCCGGTCGTCCGTGCGCGCGGTTGCCGCTGTTGGCGTTCGCGATGGACTGGAACTGGTTCAGGTGGGCTTGTACGTTCGCCACGTTGATGTTGGGCGCCGCCAGTGCGGCCGGTGCCGCTGCTTGTGCTGCTGTGCTTCCGGTCACCATCAAGGCGGCCGCCAGCGCGATCAGGATCCTCATGGTTCAACTCCGTGCAGGGTGAGGGATTGAGCCACTGATCAACATGCTCCGTCGTGCATGTGCCCGCTAGGGGCGAACGGCGGGAGTTGTTAACTCGTCTGATTCGTCGGAATCGATGGTGATCAACCAGAATGGTCCAGGTGGGTGACGTCACGGTTGTTCTGGGCATCGGCGCCGCCGTGCTGCTGATCTCGGTGATCGCGGTGCGCGTGTCGACCCGGCTCGGGCTGCCCTCGCTCCTGCTGTACCTCGGCATCGGCGTGCTGCTCGGTGAGTCGGTGTTCGGCATCAAGTTCGACGACGCCGACCTGACGCAGTCGCTCGGCATCGCGGCCCTGGTGCTGATCCTGACCGAGGGTGGCATCACCACGCGCTGGAACGCGGTGAAACCCTCGCTGTGGCTGGGCGTCGCACTGTCCACAGTGGCCGTTGTGGTCAGCGTGGCGGTGACCGGAACGGCGTTGCACTTCCTGCTCGGACTCGACTGGCGGATGGCGTTGCTGTGGGGCGCGGTGCTGTCGTCCACCGACGCGGCCGCCGTGTTCAGCGTCCTGCGCTCGTTGGGTGTCGGGGCGCGGCTCACGGGCGCGCTCGAACTGGAGTCCGGTCTCAACGACGCGCCGGTCTACATCGCCGTCGTGCTGCTGGCCTCGTCCGACCGGATCTCGTGGACCGCGCCGCTGCTGGTGGTCTACGAACTCGGCGCGGGCGCGCTCATCGGCGTCTTGCTCGGCTTCCTCGGCGGGGCAGGACTGAGACGCGCGGCGTTGCCCTCCACCGGTCTCTACCCGCTCGCCACCGTGGCGGTGTGCGTGATCGCCTACACGGCAGGCGACCTCCTGCACGCGTCCGGCTTCCTCGCCACGTACGTCGCCGCGCTGGTCCTCGGCAACGCCCGCCTGCCGCACCGCGCCGACACCCTCTCGTTCGCCGAAGGTCTCGGCTGGCTCGCCCAGATCGGGCTCTTCGTGCTCCTCGGCCTCTACGCCTCGCCGTCGCGGCTGCTCGACGTGCTGTTCCCGGCGCTGGTCGCGGGCCTCGTGCTGACGTTCGTCGCGCGGCCGCTGTCGGTGGTGCTGTCCTCGTTGCCGTTCAAGGTGCCGTGGCGCGAACAGGCGTTCCTCTCCTGGTCGGGCCTGCGCGGAGCGGTGCCGATCGTGTTCGCGCTGATCCCGCTGATCCAGGGCGTCGAGGGCGCGCGGCAACTGGTCGACGTGGTGTTCCTGCTGGTCATCGTGCTGACGATCGTGCAGGGCACGACACTGCCGTTCCTCGCCCGGCGGCTCGGGCTGGTGAAGGCGGGTGAGGTGCAGGAGGTCCAGGTCGACGCCTCACCGCTCGACGAGCTCGGCGCCGAGCTGCTGCAGGTGCACATCCAGCGCGGCTCGAAGCTGCACGGCGTCTACATGTCCGAGCTGAGGCTGCCGAGCGGCGCCACGGTGAGCCTCGTGGTGCGGTCCGGGAAGAGTTTCACGCCACAACCGACGACCCGGCTGCAGACCGACGACCAGTTGCTCATCGTCACCACGGAAGAGGTGCGCGACGCCGCTGAGCGGCGCGTTCGTGCCGTGGACAGGGCCGGTCGCTACGCACGGTGGAAGGGCGAGACCGGCGATTGATCGGTTCCCGACCCTTCTCAGCATGTGAATCGGGTGTCGACGGGAGGATCACCCTCCGCTAACGTCGTCGGCAGGTCATGAGAGCCAGCGTCAAGCCCAAGCTTGCTGGCCGGCAACCCTCCAACCGCGGTGGGGTGCCCTTGGTGAGGACCTGGTCCGGCGCGTGGGGCGCCGGTCAAGCGCGGGCCTCCAGGTAGGCCCCTGGCCTCGGAGGCAGCTCGATGACGCTCGCGATCACCCCCAGCAGCACCACCACCGCCGTTCCGGCTGTCGTCGGCGCCGACCTGCGGGTTCCGCTGGTCACCGGAGAGCGCGTCACCTACGCCAACCTCGACCACGCGGCGTCTGCACCCTGTCTGCAGGAGGTGCGCGACGCCGTCGACGAGCTGCTGCCCTGGTACGCGAGCGTGCACCGCGGCGCCGGCTTCGCCTCGCAGGTCTCGACCCGCGTCTACGAGCAGGCCCGCGACCGCATCCGCAAGTTCGTCGGCGCGCACGCCTCCGACACCGTCGTCTTCACCCGCAACACCACGGACTCGCTGAACCTGTTGGCGCGCAGTGTTCCCAAGAACACCGCCGTCGTGCTGTTCGACAGCGAGCACCACGCGGCGCTGCTGCCGTGGAGGGGCCCCAACGTCCAGCGCATCCCCGCTCCGTCTTCGTCCGGCGCCGCAGTTGTCGCGCTGGACCGGGCGTTGGCCGCCGCCCCGGTCGGCCCTCGGCTCGTGATCGTCACCGGGGCGTCCAACGTCACGGGGGAGCTGTGGCCGGTCGCCGAGCTCGCGAAGGTCGCCCGCCGCCACGGCGCGCGCATCGCGCTCGACGCGGCCCAGCTCGCCCCGCACCGCCCGATCAACGCCCGTGAGCTGGGCGTCGACTACATCGCGTTCTCCGGCCACAAGATCTACGCGCCGTTCGGCGCGGGCGTCCTGGTCGGCCGGGCGGACTGGCTGCAGCAGGCCCAGCCGTACCTCGTCGGCGGCGGTGCCACGTCCAAGGTGACCGACCACGGCGACCGCCTCGGCGTGGCCTGGTCCGCGGTGCCCGAGCGGCACGAGGCCGGCAGCCCGAACGTCGTCGGCGTGCACGCGCTGGCCTCGGCGTGCGAGATCCTGTCGCGGCACTGGGAACAGACGGTCGCGCACGAGCAGGAGCTGCTCACGCGCCTGCGCAACGGGCTGAACGCGATCCCCGGCCTCCGCGAGCTGCAGATCCTGAGCGACGCCGACAAGGTCGGGGTCGTGAGCTTCACGGTCTCCGGTTTCGACGCGGGCTTCCTCGCTGCGGCGCTGTCCGCCGAGTACGGCATCGGCGTGCGTGACGGGGCGTTCTGCGCCCACGTGATCGTGGGCCGCCTGGTCAAGCAGGTCGGATCGCACGAGCAGCGTGCCGTGCGCGCGTCGATCGGCCTCGGCACGACGGCCGAGCACGTCGACCGTTTGGTGGCGGCGTTGCGCACCCTCGTCACCGAAGGTCCGAAGTGGACCTACACGCGGCAGGACGGCCGCTGGGTCCCCGAGAACGACGACCGAACCCTGCCGCCGTTCCTCGCGTAGTCCCTTTCGTGGACACTGACCTGGTGAGTGACGAGCCCAAGGCCACGGAGGAAGAGACCCCGAAGGTCGCCGACGAGCCCGCGGAGGAGCACGCCGGCGAGCGGGAGGAGCCCGTCGTCGCGGAGAAGCCCGCGGAGTCCGGCGCGAAGGCCGACGACGACGCCGAGGAGTTCTCGATCACCGGCTCGCTGCCGGAGCCGCGGATCAGGACTCTCGCGGTGCTGGCGGGCGGGGTGCTGGCCCTGGACGTGCTCACCAAGGTCGTGTCGGTGGCGTTCCTCGAGAACGCCGGCCCGATCAAGCTGTTCGGCGGCGTGCTCTACCTGACGTTCGTCCGCAACCCCGGCGCCGCGTTCGGCCTGGGCGAGGGCATGACGTGGGTCCTGGCGCTGATCGCGCTGGGCGTCGCCGGGTTCATCTTCTGGATCTCGCGCAACCTGCGCTCGGAGAAGTGGGCCGTCGGCCTCGGCCTGGTGCTCGGCGGCGCCGTCGGCAACCTGGTCGACCGGCTCTTCCGCGAGCCCGGCCCGATGCGCGGCCACGTGGTCGACTTCCTGTCGCTGTTCGACCCCTACGGCCGGGTGTGGCCGGTGTTCAACGTCGCGGACATGGCGATCATCGGCGGCGGCGTGACGATCATCGTGCTGGCGCTGCTGCAGCACGACTACGACGGGACGGTGCACCGCGAGGCGCCCGCGCTCGTGGAGGCCGACGGTCAGCCGGAGCCGAAATAGCTGCTCCTGGTAGTTTCAGCGGGTTCTGCAAGGAGAAGAAGGTCGAGGCCCCCGCGTGAGCGGTTACCGAACGCTGCCGATTCCCGACGGTCTGGACGGCATGCGCGTCGACGCCGGCCTCGCGAAGCTGCTCGGCTTGTCCCGCACCGCCGTCGCGGCCATCGCCGACGCCGACGACGTGCTGGTCGACGGCCGGGTCGTGGGCAAGTCCGACCGGCTCACCGCCGGGTCGATGCTCGAGATCACGCTGCCCGCGCCGCCGCAGCCGATCACCGTCCAGGCGATCCCCGTCGAGGGCCTGGAGATCATCCACGAGGACGACGACATCATCGTCGTGGACAAGCCCGTCGGCGTCGCCGTGCACCCGTCACCGGGCTGGACCGGGCCGACCGTCGTCGGTGGTCTCGCCGCCGCGGGCCACCGCGTCGCCACCTCCGGTGCCGCCGAGCGCCAGGGCGTCGTGCACCGGCTCGACGTCGGCACCACCGGCGTGATGGTCGTCGCGAAGTCCGAGTCCGCGTACTCCGCCCTGAAGCACGCCTTCAAGGAGCGGACCGTCGACAAGGTCTACCACGCGATCGTGCAGGGCCACCCGGACCCGATCAAGGGCACCATCGACGCCCCGATCGACCGCCACCCGAAGCACGACTACAAGTTCGCGGTGATGAACTCCGGCAAGCCGTCCATCACGCACTACGAGGTGATGGAGGCGTTCCGTGCCGCCTCTCTCGTCGAGGTGCACCTGGAAACCGGCCGCACGCACCAGATCCGCGTGCACTTCTCGGCGCTGCACCACCCGTGCGTCGGCGACCTGACGTACGGCGCCGACCCGACGCTGTCCAAGCGCCTCGGCGTCTCGCGGCAGTGGCTGCACGCGCGTCAGCTCGGCTTCCACCACCCGGCGGACGGCCAGTGGGTCACGTTCACGTCCGAGTACCCGGCCGACCTGGCCGCCGCGCTGGAGAAGCTGCGCGACGAAGGCTGATTGCGTCTGGGTAAATCACCGGTTAGCTAGGTTGCACTTGATGTTAATCGGTGTGCTCAATAGCGTTTGAGGCATGGAGCTCACCATTCTCGCGGCCTCGGGCCGCACCGGTCTCGCCCTCACCCGCCAGGCGCTGGAGCGCGGCCACACCGTCACGGCGATCGCCCGCGACCCGTCCCGCGTCACCGTCGACCACCCGAACCTGCGCAAGGTCGCCGGTGACGTGGGCGGTCCGCTGAGCATCGACGCGGACTCCGTCGTGCTGTCCGGTCTCGGCACCGACACCCCGGGCGTGCTGTTCGACGGCGCCAAGGCCGTGATCGCCGCCGGTCCGCGCCGGATCGTCTGGCTCGGCGCGTACGGCACGGGCCCGTCGGCCGAGGCGGCGGGCGAGGGCGCGGCCGTGCTGGCCAAGTTCTTCGGCGACCGGATCCCGGACAAGGTCGCGGCCGACACCGCCGTCCTCGAGGCCGGTGGCACCGTCTTCCACGCCGGCGTGCTCACCGACGAGCCCGCGGGTCCTGGCCGCACGGTCGGCCTGGACGAGGCGCCGGCGTTCGACCTGGGGGCGAAGGTCAGCCGGGAGACCGTGGCCGCCGCGATGCTCGACGAGGCCGAGAACCCGCGGTTCGCGGGGCGGGTCGCGTTGCCGCTAGCGGGCTAGCACCTCGGTGACGGTCGCCCGCACCTGCTCCCGCAGCCACGCGTGGGCGAGGTCGGAGTCGTAGCGCTGGTGCCAGTTGCAGTGGACCGGAGCCTCCGGCGACTCGGCCGGCAGCGGTCGCGTGATCAGCCCGAACGCCTCGACCAGCGGTCGGCAGAGGATCGTGGTGGTGGTGACCAGGACGTCGCTCGCCGCCGCGATCTGCAGGGCCGAGTGGACCGTCGCCACGGTCGCGATCACCCGGCGCTGCAAGCCCTCCGCGGCCAGCAGGTCGTCGATCTGGGCGGTGAACCTGCCGCGCCGTGAGACCACCACGTGCGGATAGGCCGCGTACGCGTGCAGGTCCAGTTCGGTGCAGGGGTGGCCTGACCGCATCATGACGGCGAGCGGGTCCGTCCCGAGCACCTCCGAGCGGAACTCGGGGAGATCGGGTCCACCTCCACCGAGTTCCAGGTCGACCCGCCCGTGCCGCAGGTCGTCGGTGTCGGCGGAGTTCTCCGCCAGCACCCGCAACCGCACCCCCGGCGCCTGCTCCGCGATCCGTCCCACCAACGCCGGCACCACGGCCGAGGCGAGGGCGTCGTGGCACTGGATCGTGAACGTGCGCTCCAGCTCCGCGAGGTCCAGCTCACGGCTCGGCGCCAGCACGGCGTTCGCCTCCCGCACGAGCCGTTGCACCTCCTCGGCGATGCCGAGCGCATACGGCGTGGGAGTCATCGTGTGGCCCGTCCTGACCAGGATGTCGTCACCGGTGACCTTCCTGATCCGCCCGAGCGTGCGGCTCACCGCGGGCGACGACAGGTGCAGCCGCTGCGCCGCGCCCATCACGCTGCCCTCCTCGAGGAGGGCGTCCAGCACGACCAGCAGGTTCAGATCCGCTTGCATGACCGACAATCTTGGAGGAAGCCGTGAACACCGACACCACCGCTCTCGTTCCCGCCGTCACCGCCGCCGTCCGCCGGGCCGGTGCCCGCATGCTGAAGCGCTACTCGCCGGAGTCCCGCGCCTCGTCCCTCACCGAGATCGTCGAGGCGGTCCGCGCCAACGACGCCGCCGTGGTCGACCTCCTGAAGCCCGAGCTGGACGAGATCCGCCCGCAGGCCCGCTGGCTCGACGACGAACACGGCCACGGCCCCCTCCCCGAGGGCGAGTGGTGGCTGATCGACCCGGTCGGCGGCAACATGAACGCCGTCCACGGCATGACCGACTGGAACATCGGCGTGAGCCTCGTCCGCGACGGCCGCCCGGTGCTCGCCGTCGTGTTCTTCCCGCTGTTCGACGAGATGTTCACGGCCACCGACGGCGGCGGCGCGTTCCTCAACGGCGTGCGGCTCCAGGTCTCGGACAAGACCTCGCTCGACGGTGCCCTCGCCGGCACCGGGCAGGCCCAGCCCGGGCAGGGGCCGGAGATGGCGGACCGGGTCGGCGCCGCGTACGCCACGATGGCCAAGCACGCCCTCTACGTCCGGATCTCCGTGCCGGTCACGCACCAGCTCGCCCAGGTCGCCGCCGGGCGGATGGACCTGCACTGGCAGTACGACAACGTGCGCGCGCACGCCTCAGGTGTGCTGCTCGTGCTGGAGGCGGGCGGGATCGTCACGGACCTCGACGGCAAGCCGTGGGAGCTGACGACCCGCGAGTACCTGGCGGCCGCGCCAGACGTGCACGCCGCCGCGCTGGAACTGCTCTAGGACCTGCGTCGAAGCCCGATCCGCGACAGCCGGGCCCGAGGCGGCCCCTGGCGGCACGGCCGGAACGCCCACGTACAACACCGGTACGCGGCCGCTCCGGCCGCACCACCAGGAACCACCTCAAGCGCAGCTCTCATCGAAGCGGACTTCGACGCAGGTCCTAGTCCTCGACGGTCCACACGAGCGTGTTCAGGTCCACCTCGGGACGCACGCTCCAGCGGACCTGGATGATCTCGGTCGCGTCCGGCAGCACGAACACGCTGTGCCCGCCCGCCGTCTCGCCCGGCTGCACGCCGAGCTTGTGGGCGGGCCGCGAGGACAGCGACACGGGCGCCTTCGTCACGGTCTCGCCGGTCTTCGTCACCAGCACCAGGTACATGTCCGGCAGCGAGGTGAACGGCACCTGCGAGGTGTTCGTCACCTCGGTGTGCACGACCACGGCCCGTTCGCCCTCGGCGAGCTTGTAGCCGGCCGCGGTGAACAGGAAGTCGGCCGGGTCGACGACCTCGACCAGCTGGATCGACAGGCGCGCGCCCTCGAGGCTGTCCGCGTCGAGGGCCGAGCCGATCTTGCCGGTCCGCGAGACGGGCCTGGGCTGCGGCTGGTCGGCGCGCACCCAGCCCGCGGACTGCGGCGGGCCCCACGTCTGCTGCGGCGGCTGCTGGGCGGGGAACGGCTGGCTGATCGGGCCCTGCGGACCGTAGGGCTGCTGGACCGGGTGCGGGCCGCTCTGGTGCACGGCGTACGGCCCGGACGGCGGACCGCCCAGGTAGTTGCCGTAGGCGGCGGCGTTCGCGAGGGCCCTGCGGATGCCGTTCGGGTCGCACTCCACGCCCACCAGCAACGGCAGGCCGCTGCCCGAGAGCGTGATCAGGCGCATGGCGGCCTCGCGCGGGTCCATGCCCAGGCGCTGGGCGATCTCGTGCACGGCGGCGCGACCTGACTCGGCGAGAACGGCGAGCAGGCGTGCGTCTACGGGATCGGGGGCCACCACGAAACGAACGCTACCCGCCGCTCCCGGGCACCGTGACACCGCGTACCCGATCGAGATCAAGGCGGCGTGCGCCGTCGTGCGCGTGGCCGGGGGTGCCGAGGCCGTACAATGCCGCGCTCCGCAGCCGCGGAAGATCTTGGAATTCCGGCGGCGGGGTGGCGTGCTCCAACCGGGTCCGGTCGGCTAGTCTCGACGAGCGCCAGGGGCCTTCCCGTTCCCCTCATTCGCGCGAAAACGCTTGCTATACAAGGGGGTTGCCGGTGGCGGACTCGTTTGTGCATCTGCACGTGCACACCGAGTACTCGATGCTCGACGGTGCGGCCAAGGTGGCACCGCTGTTCGAGGAAGCCGGGCGCCTCGGCATGACGGCGGTCGGCATGAGCGACCACGGCAACATGTACGGGTCCGACGAGTTCTACCAAACGGCGACGAAGACGGGCATCAAGCCGATCATCGGCATCGAGGCCTACCTCGCGCCGCACAACCGCCTGCACAAGAAGCCGGTCTTCTGGGGCGACCCGGGCCAGCGCGGCGACGACATCTCCGGTGCCGGCGCGTACACCCACATGACGATGTGGGCGCGCAACGCCGACGGCCTGCGGAACCTGTTCCGGCTGCACACCGAGGCGAGCAAGACGGGCTACTACTACAAGCCCCGCATGGACCGCGAGCTCGTCGCGCAGCACGCCGACGGCATCATCGCGACGACCGGCTGCCCGTCCGGCGAGGTGCAGACCCGGCTGCGGCTCGGGCACACCGCCGAGGCGCTCCAGGCCGCGGCCGACTACCAGGACATCTTCGGCAAGGAGAACTTCTTCCTGGAGCTGATGGACCACGGCCTCGACATCGAGCGCCGGGTCCGCGACGGCCTGCTGGAGATCAGCAAGAAGCTCGGCATCCCGCCGCTCGCGACCAACGACAGCCACTACGTCACCAAGGACCAGGCGGACACGCACTCCGCGTTGCTCTGCGTGCAGTCCGGCAAGATGCTGACCGACCCGAACCGGTTCAAGTTCGACGGTGACGGTTACTACCTGAAGTCGTCCGAGGAGATGCGGCAGATCTGGAAGGACCTGCCGGAGGCCTGCGACAACACGCTGCTCGTCGCGTCGATGGTCGAGTCCTACGACGACATCTGGAGCATCAAGGACCGGATCCCGAACTTCGAGGTCCCCGAGGGCGAGGACCAGGCGTCCTGGTTCCGCAAGGAGATCCAGCGCGGTCTGGAGTGGCGCTTCCGCGGGTCCGAGGTGCCCGAGGAGTACATCAAGCGCTGCGACTACGAGGCCCAGGTCATCATCGACAAGGGCTTCCCGGCGTACTTCCTCATCGTCGCCGACCTGATCAACTACGCCCGCAGCGTCGGCATCCGCGTCGGCCCCGGCCGTGGCTCCGCGGCAGGCGCCGCCGTGTCGTGGGCGATGGGCATCACGAACATCGACCCGATCCCGCACGGCCTGCTGTTCGAGCGGTTCCTGAACCCCGAGCGCACCGCCATGCCCGACATCGACATCGACTTCGACGACCGCCGTCGAGGCGAGATGATCCGGTACGCGAGCGAGAAGTACGGCGCCGACAAGGTCGCCCAGGTGATCACGTTCGGCACCATCAAGACCAAGGCGGCGCTGAAGGACTCGGCGCGTGTCCACCACGGTCAGCCGGGCTTCGCGATCGCCGACAAGATCTCCAAGGCGCTGCCGCCGCCGATCATGGCGAAGGACATCCCGCTCAACGGCATCATCAACAAGAGCCACCCGCGCTACGGCGAGGCGGCCGAGGTCCGGTCGCTGCTGGAAACCGACGTGCAGGTGAAGGAGATCTTCGACACCGCGCTCGGTCTCGAGGGCCTGATCCGCAACGCCGGTGTGCACGCGTGCGCGGTCATCATGTCGAAGGACCCGCTGTCCGACTCCATCCCGCTCTGGTACCGCGACGACGGCTCGTTCATCACCGGCTGGGACTACCCGTCGTGCGAGAACATCGGCCTGCTGAAGATGGACTTCCTCGGGCTGCGCAACCTGACGGTCATGGGCGACGCCATCGAGAACATCGAGATGAACCGGGGCAAGGAGGCCGTCCCGGACTTCGACACGCTCCCGATGGACGACCCGGAGACGTACGCGCTGCTCGGCCGCGGTGACACGCTCGGCGTGTTCCAGCTGGACGGTGGCCCGATGCGCGACCTGCTGCGCCGCATGCAGCCGACGTCGTTCGAGGACATCGTCGCCGTCGGCGCGCTGTACCGCCCCGGCCCGATGGGTGTGAACGCGCACAACGACTACGCGGATCGCAAGAACGGCCGCCAGGAAGTGAAGCCGATCCACCCGCAGCTCGCCGAGCCGCTCAAGGAGATCCTCGGCGAGACGCACGGTCTGATCGTCTACCAAGAGCAGATCATGTTCATCGCCCAGGAGGTCGCGGGATACTCCATGGGCCGCGCGGACGTGCTCCGCAAGGCCATGGGCAAGAAGAAGGCCGAGGTGCTGGCCAAGGAGTTCGAGGGCTTCCAGGCGGGTATGCGGGCCGACCCGCGCGGGTTCTCCGACGAGGCGATCCAGGCGCTGTGGGACACGATCCTCCCGTTCGCCGGCTACGCGTTCAACAAGTCGCACGCCGCCGCGTACGGCCTGATCTCGTACTGGACCGCGTACCTCAAGGCGAACTTCCGCGCCGAGTACATGGCCGCCCTGCTCACGTCGGTCGGTGACAACAAGGACAAGTCCGCGGTCTACCTCGCGGAGTGCCGCCGCCTCGGCATCAAGGTCCTCCCGCCGGACGTCAACGAGTCGGCGCTGCGGTTCTCCGCGGTCGGCACGGACATCCGCTTCGGCCTGGGCGCGATCCGCAACGTCGGCGCGAACGTCGTCGAGTCGATCATCAAGACCCGCAAGGAGAAGGGCGCCTACACGTCCTTCACGGACTTCATGGACAAGTCCGAGCTCGTCGCCTGCAACAAGCGCGTGATCGAGTCGCTGATCAAGGCGGGCGCGTTCGACTCGTTCGGCAACACGCGCCTCTCGCTGATCCAGGTGCACGAGGACGCGGTCGACGCCGTCGTCCCGATCAAGCGCAAGGAGGCGGAGGGCCAGTTCGACCTGTTCGGCGCGGACAGCTCCGACGAGCCCGACGACAGCGCGTCCCCCTTGGCGCACCTCAAGTTCGGCACCGACGAGTACCCGCGCAAGCAGATGCTCAGCCTCGAGAAGGAGATGCTGGGCCTCTACGTCTCGTCGCACCCCCTCGACGGCGCCGAGCGGATCCTGCGCAAGTTCGCGCCGCGGCCGATCGCCGTCGTGCTAGACGACCCGCCCAAGGAAGGCGAGCTGATCGTCTCGGGCATGATCTCGTCGATCGAGCGCCGGGTGAACAAGAACGGCCTGCCGTGGGCGATCACGGTGATCGAGGACCTGGACGCGTCCATCGAGGTCCTGTTCTTCCCCAAGTCCTACGAGGTCCTGCGCGACGACCTGGAGCTCGACTCCGCGGTCTGCGTGAAGGGCCGCGTGAACTGGCGCGAGGACAAGATGGCGATCTTCGGCGACGGAGTCGTCCCGCTCGACATCAGCGACGCGGAGGCGAACCCGGGAGCGGAACCGCCGCTCGTCCTCGGCTTGCAGACCAAGACGCTGACGCCGGAGCTGATCGAGGAACTGAAGATCGTCTTCAAGTCGCACGAGGGTTCGGTCGCCGTGCACCTGGAGGTGCAGAAGCGCGACAAGTCCAAGGAGATGCTGGTGGTGGACAACTTCCGCGTCCAGCCGACGCCGTCGCTCTTCGGTGACCTCAAGACGATCCGCGGCGTGACGATCCAGCGTTAGAGGTCCAGCACCAGATCGGTTTCCGGCTGCGCGCAGCAGATCAGTGCGCTGCCGGGAGCCGGCGGTTCCAGCGGGTCCGGCTCGGTGCGGACCGCGCCGGACAGCACCGGCGTCACGCACGTGTGGCAGACGCCGGTGCGGCACGACCAGCGGGTGGGGATGTCGCACGCCTCGGCCAGGTCCAGGATCGACGCGTCGCCGCGCCAGGCCGCGGTGAGGCCGCTGCGGGCGAACGTGATCTGCGGGCCGGTGCCCCGAGGTGACGGCTGGTGCGGTGGAACCGCCGCGGCGCCGGTCACTCCGGGGTTGATCGCGGTGCGGGCGCCGAAGAGTTCGCTGTGGATGCGGGCGGGGTCGAGGCCGAGTCCGGCGAGGGCCGTGCGCATGTCGTCCATGAACGCGTCGGGGCCGCAGAGGTACGCGCTTGCGTTGGCGGGCAGGCCCTTCAGCGCCTCGGCGGTCAGCCGGCCGCGGTCGGAGAAGTGGATCCGGGAGTGAGTGGGGGCGAGCCCCCGCACCTCGTCGGCGAAGGCGTGGTCGGCTGAACGGGTGGTGTGCACCCACCAGACTTCGCGGCCCATCCCCTTGAGCGCGTGCAGCATCGCGAGCACCGGCGTGACACCGACGCCCGCCGACAGCAGGACCACCGGTTCGTCGCCGGGGTGCAGCACGAACTCCCCGCGCGGCGCGGCGACGTCGAGCGTGTCGCCGACCTCCACGTGTTCGTGCAGCCAGGTGCTGACCACGCCGTCGCGTTTGACGCTGATCCGGTACGAGCCCGCCGAGATCGAGTAGCTGCGCACTCCCACCGGCGTGCGCACGGTCAGGTACTGGCCCGGTTCGGCACGGGGACCGTCACCGCCCAGGAGGAACGACCTGATGGACGCGCTCTCCCGCGTGATCGCCTCGACCCGCAACGGCCGGAATCCCTCCCAGGCAGCGGTTTCTGGTTGCGGGGGAGTGAGGAGGTCGCGGAACGAGCCCTGCCAGCCGGGGCTCAGCGCCGGGATGTCGACGGCCTTGCGGAGCTGTTCGGGGTCGCGGTCCGGCAGGTACAGCAACGCGTCGATCGCGGCCACGCTCATGCGGTGCCGCCCGACGCGGGTGCGCACGATCTCGTCGCCCGCCCGCACCTCACCCTCGGTGAGCACGCGCAGGTAGAAGCCGGGGCGGCCGTGCGCGACCATCAACGAAGGCATGCGCGGTTCGTCCAGCCGCATGCCGACGCGGTAGCAGGTGACGCGCGGCTGGGTGACCTCGAACTCGGCCGCGCCGATGCGGAACCGGTCACCGACGTGCACCTCGGTGTCGGCGAGGCCCTCGACGGTGAAGTTCTCCCCGAACTGGCCGTACTCGAACGTCCGGCCCAGCTCGGCCTGCCAGTGCTCGTACGACTCCCGCTGGTACACCAGCACCGCGCGGTTCTCGCCGCCGTGCCCGCCCAGGTCGCCCTGGCCGTCCCCGTCGACGTTGAGCCTGCGGACCATCAGCGGTCCGTCGGCGGGCTGCTTGAAGATTCCTGTGTGGACGGTTCGGCCGTGCCAGGAGACGTCCTGCGGCAGTCCGACGTTGAGCGAGAGCAACCGCGCCATCACCGGTCTCCTCGGGTGCGCTGGTAGTGGCGGCGGGCCTTCATCCTGTTGCCGCAGACCGCCATCGAGCACCAGCGGGCGCTGTTCGGCTTGCTGTGGTCGATCAGGAAGAGCCGGCAGTCGGGGTTCTCGCACGGCCGCAGCCGGCCGGGGCTCGACAGCCGCAGCGCGTCCCAGGCGAGCACGGCCCGTGCGGCGGCGGTGCGTCCCTCGGGCAGGTCGAGGTCCCACGTCACGCCGGTCGAGTCGAAGCGCGCCCGTTGCCGGACGCCCTCGACGAACGGGGCGAGCGCCGCCGGTTCCTCCTGGCCGCGCACCACGGCCTGCAGCGCGTCCCGCGCCGCGACCAGTGCGCGCAACTCGTCGTCGGAGGTGGGCTGGTCGTGCGCCGCCAGCCAACGCGGACCGTCCTCCGCGAGCACGTCGTGCTGCCCGTCGTCCAGCACGGGTGTCGTGTTCAGCAGGTCGAGCAGCATTACTAACCTCCAAAGTAACCCTTGACAGGTTATAGGAAATTCTGCCTAACTGACAACCGTCACTTAAAAGGTTAGGAGATGGTCATGGGCCTGTCGTGGCAGCAGGGACCGCTGGGTGCCAAGGCCGTGGGGACGTTCCTCACGCCGGAACCGCCGCCGGAGCGGCTGTTGTTCGCCGAGCCGCTGCGCCGCCGGATGCGCGTGAAGCTCGGCGGGGAGTGGGTCGCGGACAGCGAGGACGTGGTGCTGCTGCACGAGCCCGGCCGCTACCCGGTCGCGTACTTCCCGCGGGACGACGTCACGGGTCTCGAAGAGGAGACGCGCACGACGAACCACCGAGACCTCGGCGCGACGGCGTGGTTCGCTGTGAAGGACGCGAAACACGCGGCGTGGCAACACGTCGACCTGCCGGCGCACGCCCGGGTCCTGGCGGACCGGGTCGCTTTCGCCTGGCGTGCGATGGATGCGTTCTACGAGGAGGACGAACGGATCGTCGGGCACGCGGCCGACCCGTACCACCGCATCGACATCCGGCAGACCTCGCGCCACCTCGTGGTGCGCGACGGCGACCGGGTCGTCGCGGACACGACACGGCCGCTGGCGCTCTACGAGTCCGGGTTCGCGCCGCGCTGGTACGTGCCGCGCGAGGATGTCGATGCCTCGGCGTTGAAGCACGTCGAGGGCGAGACCTTCTGCCCCTACAAGGGCTTGGCGAGCTACTACGACATCGGTGACCACAAGCGCGCCGCGTGGTCGTACCCGGAGGCGTGGGCCGAGGTGGTCCGGGTGAGTGACTGGGTCTCGTTCGAACCCGACGTCGTCGAAGTCCGGCTCGACGGCCGGAAGCTCGCCCTCGAACCAGGGCAGACCGTGGTGCCGCACGGCGTCGACCGCGGCCTCACGCCGGAAGAGATCAAGGGGCAGCAGCGGTGAAGGTACTGGTCATCGGACGCGACAGCGGGATCGCCGGGGCGGTGGCGGCCGGGGTGCGCGACGCCGGCGGCACCGTCGTCCTCGCCGGGCGCAACCAGGACGAGCACGTCGACCTCACCGACGAGAGCAGCGTCGCCTCGCTCGCCGAACGGATCGGGAGCGTCGACCACGTCGTCTCCACGGCATCGGCCAGGGCGCGTGGCACCGCGGCGGACCTCGACCGCGACGCCGTCAGGGCCTCGTTCGACGTCAAGGTCATCGGTCCGATCCTGCTGGCGAGGTACTTCGCTCCTCGCATGCCGCGCACCGGCTCGTTCGTCTTCTTCTCCGGTGCCTCCGCGCGGAAGGTCATGCCGGGCATGCTCGCGGTGGGCGCCACCAATGCCGCCGTCGACGCGGTGACGAGAGGTCTCGCCGTGGAGCTCGCACCGATCCGGGTCAACGCGATCTCGCCCGGCACGATCGACACCGGCGCCTACGACGGGCTCGGCGAGGAGAAGAAGGCGGCGCTGTTCGCGTCCCGGGAAGCCACGAGCCCCGCCGGACGCGTCGGACGGGCCGGCGAGATCGCCGAGGCGGTCCTCTTCGTGCTCACGTCACCGTTCATCACCGGCGTCTCGCTGGGCGTCGCCGGCGGCGAGGTGCTGGTCTGAGGTGGACTACCGGATCGAGGTGCTCACGCTGCCCGTCAGCGACGTCGACAGGGCGATCGCCTTCTACACGAAAATGGCCGGATTCGAGTTGGATGTCGACTATCGGCCCAATGACCACTTCCGGGTCGTGCAACTCACCCCTCCGGGATCCGGCTGTTCGATCCAGTTCGGCACGGGTTTCGGCGCATGTCTCGTCGTGAGCGACATCGAGGCCGCGCACCGCGACCTCGCAGGCCGAGGACTGGACGTGGGTCCGTTGCGGCACAAGGCGGGCATGCCCGACTGGCAGGGGGACTTCGTGCCGGGCAGCGACCCGGCGCACCGCAACTACGCGAGCTTCTTCGACTTCACCGACCTCGACGGCAACACGTGGACGGTGCAGGAACGAGGACCGCTCGAGAAATAGTGGCGAGAGGTGAGTAAACGGGGTTAACTGGGTGAGGTGACGACACTCACCCAGTTGCCCGACGACTACGTCCAGAACCCGCACGCGGTGCACGACATGCTGCGTGCGGAGGGGCCGGTGCAGGAAGTCCGCATGCCGCGTGGGCTCAAGGTCTGGCTCGTGACCCGGCACGACGAGGCGAAGACCGCCCTCACCGCTCCGGAGGTCAGCAAGAACGTCGTGGAGGGCGGCCACCTCATGGTCCTGCACTCCGCCGACCCCGAGCAGGTCCGCAGGTTCGAACCCAGTTTCTCCGCGAACATGCTCAACCTGGACCCGCCGGACCACACCCGGCTGCGCAAGCTCGTGACCAAGGCTTTCACCGCCCGCCGCGTCGAGTTGCTGCGCCCGCGGGTGCAGGAGATCGCCGCCGAGCTGATCTCCCAGCTCAACGACGGCGACGAGGTCGACCTGCTGGACGTCTTCGCGTTCCCGCTGCCCATCACGGTGATCTGTGAGCTGCTCGGGATCCCGATCGACAACCGCGACGACTTCCGCGAGTGGTCCAACCAGCTGCTGTCCTTCGGAACGCCGGAACAGGTGCAGGCCGCGGGCGGCGCGATGGCCGCGTTCCTCCTGCAACACGTCACCGCCATCGCCGAGGCCGAGCCGAACGACACGTTCTTCTCCGCTCTCGTGCACACCGAGGACGCCGGTGACCGGCTGACCACCGAGGAACTGGTCTCCATGGCGTTCCTGCTGCTCGTGGCGGGCCACGAGACGACGGTGAACCTCATCGGCAACGCGGTGCTCTCGTTGCTGCGCAACCCGGACCAGCTGCAGATCCTCAAGGACCGCCCGGAGCTCATCCCGGCGAGCACGGAGGAGTTCCTGCGGCTGGAGGGCCCGGTCAACATCGCGACCTTCCGCTACACCAAGGAGCCCCTCGACCTCGGCGGCGTCAAGGTGCCCGCCGGCGAGATCCTGATGGTGTCGCTGGTCGCGGCCAACCGCGACCCGCAGCGCTACGAGAACCCCGACCAGCTCGACGTGACGCGGTCCGCGCAGGGCCACGTGGCGTTCGGCCACGGCATCCACTTCTGCCTCGGCGCGCCGCTGGCCCGCCTGGAGTTCGACGTGGCGATGACCCAGCTGCTGGCGCGGTTCCCGAACCTGACGCTCGCCGCGGAGCCGGAGACGTTGGTGTGGCGGGACAGCACGCTGATCCGCGGCCTGCACACCCTCCCGGTGCGCCTCGCCTAATGTGCAGCGGGTGGACGACCTGCTGAAGCTCGACCAGGCGCACGTCTGGCACCCGTACGGCCCGATGCCGGGCACCCAGGAACCGCTGCTCGTCACGGAGGCCTCGGGTGTCCGGCTCACCCTCGCGGACGGCCGCGAGCTCGTCGACGGCATGTCGTCGTGGTGGGCGGCGATCCACGGCTACCGCCACCCGGTGCTCGACGCGGCCGTCACCGGGCAGCTCGGCCGGATGAGCCACGTGATGTTCGGCGGGCTCACGCACGAGCCCGCCATCCGGCTCTGCGAGAAGCTCGTCGAGATCACGCCTGCCGAGCTGCAGCACGTGTTCCTGTGCGACTCCGGCTCGGTGTCGGTCGAGGTCGCCGTGAAGATGTGCCTGCAGTACTGGCGCTCGCGCAACCGGCCGGAGAAGAGCCGGCTGCTGACGTGGCGCGGCGGCTACCACGGGGACACGTTCAACCCGATGTCCGTCTGCGACCCCGAGGGCGGGATGCACTCCCTGTGGCGCGGAATCCTGCCGCAGCAGGTGTTCGCGGACGAACCGCCGGCCGAGATGGACACCGCGTACGTCCAGCACCTCGCCGACCTGGTCGAGCAGCACGCGGACGAACTGGCCGCGATCATCGTCGAGCCGGTCGTGCAGGGCGCGGGCGGCATGAGGTTCCACGACCCGCGCTACCTGCACGTGCTGCGAGAGCTGGCGTACACACACGACGTGCTTCTCGTGTTCGACGAGATCGCCACGGGCTTCGGGCGCACCGGCGAGCTGTTCGCCGCCGACCACGCCAACGTCAGCCCGGACGTCATGTGCCTGGGCAAGTCGCTGACCGGCGGTTACCTGACGATGGCCGCCACGCTCTGCACGTCACGGGTGGCCGACGGGATCAGCAAGGGCGAGGTGCCGGTGCTGGCGCACGGACCGACGTTCATGGGCAACCCGCTGGCGTCGGCGGTGTCGCTGGCGTCGATCGACCTACTGTTGTCCCAGGACTGGAAGCGTGAGGTTGCTCGCATCGAGCAGGGCCTGAAGGAGGGCCTCGCGCCCGCACGCGCGTTGCCCGGCGTTCGGGACGTGCGCGTGCTGGGAGCTATCGGCGTCGTGCAGCTGCACGAGCCCGTGGACATGGCACGAGCCACGAAGGCCGCTGTGGACGCCGGTGTGTGGCTGCGGCCGTTCCGCGACCTGATCTACACGATGCCGCCGTTCATCAGCACGGACGACGACATCGCGGCGATCTGTCAGGGCGTGATCGCGGCCGCGAGCTGAGTGTCGGTCGGTTCGACCAGGAAGTCGCCGTTCGGGAGCACGACGACGGGGATGTTCTTGCGGCCCGCGATCTCGATCGCCCGGTCCCGCGCCTCGTCGTCGTGCTCGACGTCGACGTAGGTGAACGGCACGTCGTTGCGGGTCAGCCAGGACTTGGCCCGGCGGCAGTCACCACACCATTCGGCGCCGTACATCACGATCGGTTGCTCACTCATGCCCTCACGGTAGGTGACGGCCTAGGGTGATTGCCTGTGAGCGTGCTGGTGATCACCGGAACCGGGACAGAGGTCGGCAAGACCGCCGTCACCGCGGGCATCGCGGCGCTGGCCAGGGCAGAAGGCAGACGGGTCGCGGTGCTCAAGCCCGCGCAGACCGGCCTGCTGCCCGGCGAGCCGGGCGACGTCGCGGAGGTGGCGCGGCTGGCGGGCGACGTGACGACGCGTGAGCTGGCCAGATACCCCGACCCGCTGGCTCCCGCCACCGCGGCCAGACGCGCGGGCATGGCCACCGTGCACCCCAAGGACGTCGCCGCCGAGGTGACCGCGCTCGACGAGACCCACGACCTAGTGCTGGTCGAGGGCGCGGGCGGGCTGCTGGTGCGGTTCGACGAGGACGGCTCGACGCTGGCCGACGTCGCGTGGGCGGTGAACGCCCCCGTCCTGATCGTCGCCCAGGCCGGGCTCGGCACGCTGAACACGACCGCGCTGACCGCCGAGGCGCTGCAGCGGCGCGGGCTCGAGTCCATCGGCGTCGTGGTCGGCAGCTGGCCGTCGCACCCCGACCTGGCCTCGTTGACGAACCTCGCCGACCTGCCCGAGGCGGCCGGTGCCCCGTTGCTCGGAGCGTTGCCGCAAGGTGTGACGAAGCTCGGTCCGGTGGACTTCCTGGCCGTCGCCAAGAGATCGTTCTCACCGTGGTTCGGCGGGGAGTTCGACCCGGACACGTTCGCCGCTCAATTCGCGGTCCAGTGACCTACGTCGCTCCACGATGAAGGATTCAGTGCGGCATAGTGCACGCCAGGCCACAGGAGGAGGAGAGACCGTGACCGCAGCGCCGGAACAGATCGACGTGCTCGACGAAGCTCGTGAGCAGGTGCTCGAACGAGGCGTCGGGCTCACCGAGGCTCAGGTGCTGAAGGTGCTGGAGCTCCCCGAAGAGCGCATCCCGGACCTGCTGGCCCTGGCGCACGAGGTCCGCGAGCGCTGGTGCGGCCCGGAGGTCGAGGTCGAGGGCATCGTCTCGCTCAAGACCGGCGGCTGCCCCGAGGACTGCCACTTCTGCTCGCAGTCGGGCCAGTTCCCCTCACCGGTGCGTTCGGCGTGGCTGGACATCCCGGGTCTCGTCCGCGCGGCGCGGCAGACCCGCGACACCGGCGCGACCGAGTTCTGCATCGTCGCGGCCGTGCGCGGCCCGGACAAGCGCTTGCTCTCGCAGGTGCGCGACGGCATCAAGGCCATCCGCGAGGACGGCAACGACATCCAGATCGCCTGCTCGCTGGGCATGCTCACGCAGGAGCAGGTCGACGAGCTCGTGGCGATGGGCGTGCACCGCTACAACCACAACCTCGAGACCGCCCGCTCGCACTTCCCCAACGTCGTCACCACGCACTCCTGGGAGGAGCGCTGGGACACGCTGCGGATGATCCGCGACGCCGGCATGGAGGTCTGCTGCGGCGGCATCATCGGCATGGGGGAGACGCTGGCGCAGCGCGCGGAGTTCGCCGTGCAGCTCGCGGAGCTCGAGCCCGACGAGGTGCCGTTGAACTTCCTCATCCCGAACCCCGGCACGCCGTACGAGAACTACCCGGTCGTGGAGGGTGCGGAGGCGTTGCGCACGGTCGGCGCGTTCCGGCTCGCGCTGCCGCGCACGATCCTGCGGTTCGCGGGCGGCCGCGAGCTGACGTTCGGCGACCTGGGCGCGAAGCAGGGCATGCTCGGCGGCATCAACGCGATCATCGTCGGCAACTACCTGACGAACCTCGGCCGTCCCGCGCAGCAGGACCTCGACATGCTCGAAGAGCTGTCGATGCCCATCAAGGCGCTGAGCCAGACCCTGTGATGATCGCTCTCGTGTACTGCTCCTTCTGCGGCAAAGAGGAAGCTGACGGCGACCACGCGGTCTGCCGTCAGCGGCTGTCCGTGATCGACCCGCCGCGGTACTGCCCGGCGTGTGCGCGCCGCATGGTCGTCCAGGTGACCCCGGACGGCTGGACGGCGCGCTGCAGCCGCCACGGAGAGACGGCTTCGGCTCGGTAGTAACCTCTCGCGAATGGACGAGAACGCAGCGCCGGTGCGCATTGATCCCGTGCCGGAGCCGCCGTACGTCTACCACTACTACCTGCGGCCGCGGGCGAAGGTGGTGGTGAAGCGGGACCTGCTGCCGAGCCTCGTGGTGGCGCTGACGACGTTCGCGTTCGGGCTGCCCGCCGCGTACCTCTGGTCGTGGCTGGCGCCCGCGCAGCTCAAGATCGTGTCGCCGCAGGACGGCAAGTTCTACCCGATCGGGGTGGAGAGCTACCACCGGCTCGACGCGCTGATGATGTTCGTGCTGATCGGCATCGGCGCGGGTGTGATCACCGGGATCGCGACGTGGCTGCTGCGGCAGCGGCGCGGGCCGGTCGTGATGCTGGGCATGACCGCGGGCTCGTTCGCGGCGGGGTGGATGGCGCAGTGGATGGGCGGCAAGCTCGCCGCCGGCGCCTACCCGATGCCGGCGTCGATCAAGCCGAACGACACGTTGCTCGTCGCGCCCGCTCTGGAGACGTGGTGGGGAATCCTGGCGTGGCCGCTCGGCGCCGCGCTGGCGTACGGCTGCTGCGCGGCGTGGAACGGCCTGGACGACCTGGGACGGCGCCTCGGGTAGCCGAGGCGCCGCCCTCTTCGGTCACCCGACGCGGTAGGCGAAGTCGGGCATGTCCGTGACGAACATCTGACCGGGCGCGTGCGTGATCGCGAACGGCGGCTTGGACTTCATCAGCACCGCCTGCGGCGTCACCCCGCACGCCCAGAACACCGGCACGTCACCGGGTTCCGGCTCGATCGCGTCGCCGAAGTCGGGGCTGTGCACGTCGTCGATCCCGAGCAGGTGCGGATCTCCCGCCCCGACCGGTGCACCGTGCACAGCCGGCATCAGCGACGTGACCTTGTGCGCGATGTCCACAAGGGACTCCGGGATCCAGCGCATCGACACGACCATCGGGCCGTGCAGCCGTCCGGCCGGCCTGCACTGCACGTCCGTGACGAACATGGAGACGTTCCTGCCCTGGTCGACGTGCCGCAGCGGCACACCGGCGTTGGTGAGCGCGGTCTCGAACGTGAAGCTGCAGCCGATCAGGAACGTCACCAGGTCGTCGCGCCAGTGCTCGGTGGCGTTCTCCGGTTCCGCCACGAGCTCGCCGTGCTCCCAGATCCGGTAGCGCGGCGCGTGGGTCCGCACGTCGGCGTCCTGCTTGAGCGAGCTGACCGTCTCGCCGGCGTCCAGCACGTCGAGCACCGGGCACGGCTTGGGGTTGCGGTGGGTGAAGAGCAGGAAGTCGTACGCCCAGTCCCGTGGGATGGCGATGAGGTTGGCCTGCGCCTGGCCCGGCGCCTGTCCCGCGGTCGTCATTCGAGCTCCTTGTTGACGGTCTCCGGCAACCAGATCAGGGCGACGACGGCGATCCCGTACGCGGCCGCCCCGAACAGCATCGCACCGCCGATGCCGAGCCGGTCGGCCATGAACCCGACCAGCCCGGGGAACACCGCACCGAACGCGCGCCCGAAGTTGTACGTGAAACCCTGACCCGTGCCCCGCAGCTGCGTCGGGTAGAGCTCGGACAGGTAGCTGCCGAACCCGCTGAAGATGGCCGACATGCAGAACCCGAGCGGGAAGCCGAGGAACATGACCAACGTGTTGGCACCGTTGGGGATCTGCGTGTACGCCACGATCAGCAACGCGCTGGCGATGGCGAACACGGTGAAGGTCTTCTTGCGCCCCAGGTAGTCCGTGAGATAGCCGCCGCACACGTACCCGATCCACGCGCCCGTGATGAGGAACGCGAGGTACCCGCCCGTGCCGATGATCGTGAGGCCGCGCCCGGTCTGCAGGAACGCCGGCAGCCACGTCGCGAGCGTGTAGTACCCGCCCTGCACACCGGTCGCGAGCAGCGCGGCGAACAGCGTGGTCTTGAGGATCGGCCCCTGGAAGATCTTGGGGAACGTGCCGCGTTGTTTGGGCTGGGCCTTGACCTCGGGGGCGTCGTCGACGTTGCGGCGCACGTAGAAGATGAGGATCGCGGGCAGCGCGCCCGTCCAGAACATGATCCGCCAGCTGATCGCGGGGTCGGCCAGGCTCGCCACGAGCGTGTTGACGACGACCGCGAGCCCCCAGCCCACGGCCCACGCGCTCTGGATGAACGCCACCGTGCGCCCGCGGTACTTCGGCTTGCAGTACTCGGCCACGAGGATCGCGCCGGCCGCCCACTCGCCGCCGAAGCCCAGTCCCTGCAGCGCGCGGAAGACCAGCAACGTCTCGTAGTTGGTCGCGAAACCGCACAGCACCGTGAAGAACGCGTACGCCGCCACCGTGATGATCAGCGTCTTGGACCGGCCGAACCGGTCGGCCATGATGCCCGCGACCGCGCCGCCGATGGCGCTCATCAGCAGCGTGCTCGTGCCCAGCAGACCGGCTTCCGCCTTGGTGAGGCCGAAGTAGCCGGTGATCGCGACCAGGCTCAGGGGCAGGACCCAGTAGTCGTAGGAGTCCAGCCCGTAGCCGCCGAAGGCGCCGACGAACGCGCGCCTGCCCTTCTGGCCGAGACTGCGGAACCAGGCGAAACGGCCTGTGTCCTCGGTCGTGGACGTGCTCATGGGACACCTCGCAACGTGGTGGAGGAGTGGTCGAGTGTGATGTGCACGTCAGAGTAAGGATTGTTCAACAATCCCACAAGGCTACATTTCAACGATCCGACGATCGGCGTGCTGGGGCTGGGCTCGATGGCTCCTGGGGTGCGGCTCAACGGCGTGCGGGTGGTCCGGGATTCGGTGTCTCGGCGCAGCTCGACGCGTCAGCGCCAGCGCTCTGCAACCGGCAATGGGCTGCCTGTCGCGCCCTGACTTGATGGCTGCTCGCCGCTGCCGCGGCTACCTCTGTCGCCGGCAGCAGTCCGTGCCTCGCGGTAGCTGTCGCCCTCGTCGCCCGCGGTTCTTGGCCGCCGTCGCTGCCGTGGTCCTTGCGTGGCGTGGCAGCCCGCCGCGCTCTGACTGGTGGCCCTCGGTCGCTCGGCTGTCCCGCCAGCGCCTCATCCCAGCCGCTGCTCACCTCGTCGCGCCACAACCGCTCCGGCTGCGCCTCCGCAGCCGCGCCTAGCCTGGCTGCGTCCTCACCCGGCGATGCCTCGACCAACACGAGCCGCGCCCAACCACGGCCCGCCCAACCACGGCCCGCCCAACCACGGCCCGCCCAACCACGGCCCGCCCAACCACGGCCCGCCCAATCGCGGGCCTCGTCCAATCGCGGGCCTCGCCCAACCCGAGCTGCGCCCAATCGCGCCCCGCCCAATCGCGGCTCCAGCCGAAGCCTGCCCAGCCGCGCCGCCACTCCAACCCCAGCCCCAGCGACGCCCCCACGCCGCAGCCCGCCCCCCTAGTTCGGGCTAGGCACGTGCCCGAACTCCGTCAAAGGCACCGGCACAGCCTTCAAAGCGCTCAAAATCCCGGTCTCCCGGTGCAACATCCGCCGAACCAACCGCAACCGCCGAGCCGGCGACCGCTCCTCCAGCAACCGCTGCCGATCCTCCACGGGCAACAGGCAGTCAGCCGCCAGCAGGTACGACAACGCCCCCAACTCCACATCGGAGGCAGGCGAAGACCAGTCCTCCTGGTGCCAGGCCGCCCCGCAGTACCGCTCATGCGCCGCACGAGCCCCGCGTTCCAGCAACGGCACCACCTCCAGCGCGGCCTCGGGCACCGGAGCGTCCTCCAGGTACTCGACGGTCCCGAGCAGGTACGGCGCCGTGGTGGTGTCGACGTCCAGCAGCCGGAACCGGCGCACCCCGCGCGTCACGATGTCGAAGCGGCCCTCGGGCAGGGGCCGGGCGTCCAGCAGGTCCGCCGAACAGCCGATGTCCTGCAGGGAGCGGACGTTGTCGGCGCCCACCTCCCAGCCCTCCTTGATGCACACGACGCCGAACGTGCGGCCGAACAGCGAGCCGGTCATCAGGTCGACGACGAGCTGGCGGTAGCGCGGTTCGAAGATGTGCAACGGCAAAGACGCCCCCGGCAACAGCACGGTGCCCAGGGGGAACAACGGAAGCGTCTCTGCCACGCGTGCAACGTTACGTGGTGCCACCTCCGCCTGCTGGACGGCCGGATCCCGGCGGTCTCAGCACGGCGAACGGATCGGTCACCTTGATTCCCTTGGCGCTGAACCGGAACAGTGCGGCGGGACGGCCTCCGGACGGGCCCGGGGGAGCGGTGCCACCTGTGGGTTCCAGCAGCAGGCGGCGGGACAGCACGCGTTGCAGGTTCGTCGCGGACACCCGGTAGCCCAGCGCCGCGGAGTAGTGGTCGCGCAGCAGCGAGATCGTGAACTCCGGGGGCGCCAAGGCGAACCCGACGTTGGTGTACGACAGCTTCGAGCCGAGCCGGTGCCGTGCTCGCGCGACGATCGAGGCGTGGTCGAACGCCATGGCGGGCAGCTCGTCGACGCAGTGCCAGGCGGTGTCCGACGGGACCTCCGGGTCGACGTCCGACGGCACCAGTCCGAGGAACGCCGTCGCGACGACGCGGGGACCGGGAACGCGGTCCGGGGCGCTGAAGACGGCCAGCTGCTCCACGTGTGACAGTTGTCGCACGTCGACTTTTTCTGCGAGCTGGCGGCGGATGGAGGACTCGACGTCCTCGTCCACCCGCAGCTCGCCACCGGGCAGCGACCAGCGGTGAGCGTGTGGCTCCCGTGCGCGCTCCCACAGCATGACCTGGAGTGACGCACCTCTCACCCGCAGCACGGCTGCCAGAACTTCGTGCCCCACACCTGCCACCCGGCTGATACTATCGGCCACGTTTTCGACCAATAGGCGAAAACCCCGGATCGAGGAGGCAGTGATGGTCGCTACCGCAACCGTGGGGCGAACCGCGTCAGGTGTGTACGGCGGAGTCGAGCCGAACGCGGCGTGGCGGGACGAGGTGTTGCGCCTCGCCGAGGAGCGGGACGCCGTCATCCTGGCGCACAACTACCAGCTGCCCGAGATCCAGGACATCGCCCACCACACCGGCGACTCCCTGGCGCTCAGCCGGATCGCCGCGCAGTCCGACGCGCAGACCATCATCTTCTGCGGCGTGCACTTCATGGCCGAGACCGCGAAGATCCTCGCGCCCGAGAAGACCGTGCTCATCCCGGACGAGCGCGCGGGCTGCTCGCTCGCCGACTCGATCACCGGCGCGCAGCTGCGCGAGTGGAAGGCGCAGCACCCCGGCGCGGTCGTCGTGTCCTACGTGAACACCACGGCCGAGGTGAAGGCCGAGACGGACATCTGCTGCACGTCCTCGAACGCCGTCGACGTCGTCGCGTCGATCCCCGCCGACCGCGAGGTGCTGTTCTGCCCGGACCAGTTCCTGGGCGCGCACGTCAAGCGCGAGACCGGCCGCGACAACCTGCACATCTGGGCGGGCGAGTGCCACGTCCACGCCGGCATCAACGGCCCCGAACTCGCTGAGCGCGCCGCCGCGAACCCGGACGCGGACCTGTTCATCCACCCCGAGTGCGGGTGCGCCACGAGCGCGCTCTACCTGAGCGGCGAGGGCATCGTCCCGGCGGAGAAGGTCAAGATCCTCTCGACCGGCGACATGATCAGCGCCGCCCGCAGCACCAACGCGAAGAAGGTGCTCGTCGCGACCGAGGTCGGCATGCTGCACCAGCTGCGCAAGGCCGCCCCGGAGATCGACTTCCGCGCCGTCAACGACCGCGCGTCGTGCACCTACATGAAGATGATCACGCCGGCCGCGCTGCTGCGGTGCGTGCGCGAGGGCCTGGACGAGGTGCACGTCGACCTGGAGACCGCCAAGCGCGCCCAGGGCGCCGTGCAGCGCATGATCGAGATCGGCCAGCCCGGCGGCGGTGAGTGATGGCCGCGCGCTGGGAGGCGCGAGCCGACCTGATCGTGGTCGGCACCGGCGTGGCGGGTCTCACCGCCGCGCTGCGGGCTCGTGAGCTGGGCCTTCGGGTCCTGGTCGTCACGAAGGCCGCGGGCGACGACGGCAACACGCGCTGGGCGCAGGGTGGTGTCGCCGTCGTCATGGAGGACCAGCACGACCCCGGCGACTCGGTCGCGAAGCACATCGGGGACACGCTGACGGCGGGCGCGGGCCTCTGCGACGACGCGGCGGTCGCGGTGATCATCACCGACGGCCCCGCGGCCGTCGCCCGGCTGCGCGAGCGCGGTGCCGTGTTCGACGCGAGGCCGGACGGCCTGCTCGAACGCACCCGCGAGGGCGGCCACAGCGCGTTCCGCGTCGTGCACGCCGGCGGTGACGCGACGGGCGCCGAGGTCGAGCGCGCGCTGCTGAAGGCCACTGTGGACGGACGGGTTCCCCTGCTGGAGAACCACGTCGCGGTCGACGCGGTGAAGACGCCGCTCGGTGCGGTGGCCGGACTCCTGGTGCTGGACGGCAACGGCGTGCCCGGCGTGCTGACCGCGCCCGCCGTGCTGCTCGCGACCGGTGGCCTCGGCCAGATGTACCAGGCGACCTCGAACCCTTCCGTGGCAACGGGAGACGGTCTCGCGCTCGCTCTCAGGGCGGGCGCGCTGGCCGCGGACGTCGAGTTCATCCAGTTCCACCCGACCGTCCTCTACACGGGCCGCGGCGCGCGAGGCCGGTGCCCGCTCGTCACGGAGGCCGTGCGCGGCGAAGGCGCGGTGCTGGTCGACGCGACGGGCGCGCGCGTCATGAAGGGCGTGCACCCGCTGGAGGACCTGGCCCCGCGCGACGTCGTGGCGGCCGCGATCACCCGGCACATGGCGACCGAGCCCGGTGGCGTCGACGACCACGTGTTCCTGGACGCAACGGCGTTGCGCGACATGGCGACCCGCTTCCCGACGGTCTACTCGGCCTGCGTCTCGGTCGGCGTCGACCCGGCCGTGGACCCGATCCCGGTCGCCCCCGCGGCGCACTTCGCCTGCGGTGGCGTGGTGTCCACCGTCGACGGCCGCACCGGGGTCACCGGCCTGTACGCGGTCGGCGAGGTCGCCCGCACCGGCCTGCACGGCGCGAACCGCCTGGCGTCCAACAGCCTGCTCGAAGGCCTGGTCTGCGGCACCCGTGCCGCCGAGACGGTGGCAGCCGACCTCGCGATCGGCCTGATCGCGCCCGCCCGCACCGCGGACCCGGTCCTCCCGACCGCCCCGGTCGCGGACCGCGACCTGCTGCAGCGCGTGATGTCCCGCTACGCCGCCATCGGCCGCGACGCCGAGGGCCTGGCCGTCGTCGGCTCGGTGCTCGACGTGTCCACAGTGGACAAGCAGCTCGAGTCGCGCGAACTGGTCGAGGACGCGGCGCTGACCACGGCCGCCCGCGCCCTGATCGCCGCGGCGCAGCAGCGCACCGAGTCACGCGGCTGCCACGTCCGCACCGACTTCACCGGGCGTTCCGACGCCTGGCAGCGCAGTCAGCTCGTCCGGCTCACCCCGACCGGCCAGCCCGTGCTGGCCGATCCCGTTCTCGCAGAAGGTGTCGCATGACCATCGACTGGGACGACGCGAACCGGGTCATCCAGCTCGCGCTGGAGGAGGACCTCCGCTACGGCCTCGACGCCACGACGCTGGCGACCGTGCCCGAGAAGGCCGTCGCCACCGCGGAGATCACCCCGCGAGCAGCGGGCGTGCTCTGCGGCGTCTCCGTGGCGCGAACGGCCTTCCAGCGCTACCTGCCGGAGGTCGAGGTGGTCTCCGAGGCCGAGGACGGCTCCAAGGCCGTTCCCGGAGAGCCCGCGCTGGTGCTGACCGGCCCGACCCGAGGCCTGCTCACCGTCGAACGCACGGCGCTGAACCTGATCTGCCACCTGTCCGGCATCGCCACGCAGACCGCCCGCTGGGTCACGGCGATCGAGGGCACCGGCGCCGCGGTCCGCGACTCCCGCAAGACGTTGCCGGGCCTGCGAATGCTGCAGAAGTACGCGGTCCGCGCAGGCGGCGGCGTGAACCACCGCATGGGCCTCGGCGACGCGATCCTCATCAAGGACAACCACGTCGCCGCGGCCGGCTCGGTCGGCGCCGCCATCCGCGCCGCCCGCGCCCACGCGCCGGAGTTGCTGATGGAGGTCGAGGTCGACAGCCTCGAGCAGCTCGACGAGGCGTTGGCCGAAGGCGCGGAACTGGTGCTGCTGGACAACTTCACGCCCGAGCAGTGCGCGCGCGCCGTCGAGCGCAGGCCGGACGGCGTGAAGCTGGAGGCGTCCGGCGGGCTCACGCTGGACGTGGCCCGCGCGTACGCCGAGACCGGCGTGGACTACCTCGCGGTGGGCGGGTTGACGCACTCGAGCCCGTCACTCGACCTCGGCATGGACCTGAAGTAGCGCCTGGGCGCTGTCACTCCACTTCGGCGGCGGCCCTCACCGGCGGCCGGTACCGCTCCACGCCGGCCGGACGGGCGCCGGGGAAGTTCTGCACCCGGCGCCAGTCAGCGGTCTTCGAACCGACACCGTTGCCGTCCGACAGCGCGTCGACGTGGTCCTGCGCTCTGACCCACTCCGCGTAGTTGATGACCTGCCTGCCGTCCTCCCGGATGTGGAAGGCCGCGGAGATCCCACCGGGGTGCGGGTTCGGCTCACTCGCCAGCGCGACGAACACCGAGTCGACCCACGCCCGTGCGGCGGTTTCGTCGTCGGTGTCGACGGTGACGAGCACGACGCAGCCCACCTCCCGCTGGTCGCGCGGGCCGCCGGAGCGGTAGAGGGTGAAGCCGTCGATCTCCTCGCGGCCGTGGACGAAGGCGGGCAACTCGGGAAGTGTCATGCCCCGATCGTGCGGGCTCGACCTAACTGGAGGTCAAGCGCCGGTTCGCGAGCACCGGCAACACCTCGCGCGCCTTCGCCACCACGTCGAAGTCCAGGTCGACGACCGTCTCGGACACCTGCTCCGACAGCTGCACCACGACGTTGCCGAACGGGTCCGCGACCGTCGAGCACCCGATCCCGGTGGGCGCCGACGACCCGAGATCACCGGGGAAGGCCTGCCCGCACGCCACCACGAACGACGTGCAGTCCAACGCACGCGCCCGCACCAGCAGCTCCCACTGCTCCTTCTTGCCGGGCCCCGCACCCCAGGACGCCCCGACCAGCACAGCGGACGCCCCTTCGTCCGCCAGCGCCCGGAACAGCTCGGGGAAGCGGATGTCGTAGCAGGTGGCCACGCCCAAAGTGACACCGTCGACCTCGAACACGACCGGCGACGAACCCGGCGCGACCGTCCGCGACTCCTGGAACCCGAACGCGTCGAACAGGTGGATCTTGTCGTAGCCCACGTGCAGGTCCGGCCCGGTCACCAGCAGCGTGTTCGTCACCCGGTCACCGGAAGGCGTGAACATCCCGGCCACGACCACCACGTCGTGCTGCACCGCGATCTCGTGCACCGCTGAGGCCCACGGACCGTCCAACGGCTCCGCGACGGGCCCGAGAGGCACGCCGAAACGGCACATCGTCGCCTCCGGCAGCACCACGACCCGCGCACCCTCGGCCCGGCGCACCGCGTCACGCACGAGTTCCAGGTTGGAACGGGGATCGGTGGTCGAGCTGATCTGACTCACGGCGATGCGCATGGGCCTCACTGTAGGGTCCGACTCGTGCGTTCCCCACTGCTCCTAGTCGTGCTGCTGGCCGTCGCGGGCTGCACCGAGACCGCCGCACCCCGCCCGGACGGTGGGTCGAACGGCACGTCGATCGTGCTCGCGGACCGTGACGAACCCACGACGCTGAACCCGTTGCTCGGCTACGGCGCGCAGGGTGTGTCGAAGATCTACGACGGGCTCGTCGAGCACCGCCAGGACGGGTCGCTCACCCCGCAGCTCGCGGCCGACCTGCCGGAGCCCGCGTCGGACGGGCTGAGCTGGACGGTCAAGCTGCGCGGTGACGTGAAGTTCACCGACGGCAGCACGTTCGGGGCCGAGGACGTCGTCGCCACCTACACCGCCGCGCTGCAGACGTCGGTCAAGGAGCGCTTCAGCACGCTCAAGAGCGTCGAGCAGCTCGACCCGTCGACGGTCCGCTTCACGCTCACGCAGACGCAGGCCGCGTTCCCGCACCTGCTCGTGCTCGGCGTCCTGCCGAGCGAGCAGGCGAACCCGGACGGGCAGCCCGTCGGCACCGGCCCGTACAAGGTCAGCGAGTGGAAGAAGGGCGACCGGCTGCTGCTGGAGGCCAACGAGGGCTACTTCGGTGGCGCGCCCAAGGTCAAGAAGGTCACCGTCGTCTTCGTCACCGACGACAACCAGCGCGCCCGCCGCATGCAGGACGGCGAGTTCGACGGCACGGTGCTGCCGCCCAAGATCGCCACGTCGTTCGCCGGCAGGTCCGGCCTGACCGTGCAGTACCACCGCAGCGCCGACTACCGCGCCGTGCGGCTGCCCGCGGCCAACCCGGTGACCGGCAACGCGTCCGTGCGCCTCGCGCTCAACTTCGCCGCGAACCGCCAGGGCATGATCGACAGCCTGCTCGACGGCAAGGGCACGATCGCCTACACGCCGGTGCCGGACGCGCTGGCCGAGGAGTTCGACCCGACCGCGAAGTTCCGCTTCGACAAAGCGGAGGCGGCGCGGCTGCTCGACGTGGGCGGCTGGGTGCCCGGCGCGGACGGCATCCGGGTCCGCGAGGGCGTCGCGGCCCGCTTCACGCTGATGTACCCGCTGGGCGACGACCTGCGCGCCGACCTCGCCACGGCGTTCGCGGCCGACGCCAAGGCCGTGGGCGTGGACGTGCAGCTCGCAGGCCTGTCGTGGGAGGCGATCCGGCCGCGCATGGCCCAGGACGCGCTGCTCTACGGCGAGGGTTCGCCGTTCGACCCGGACCTGATGCTCTACGACCTGCGCGGCCAGGGCAGTCCCGCCGCCGACGCCGCGCTCGAGAACGGCCGCAAGCTCATCGACCCGGCGCAGCGGGCCGTGGCGTACAAGCTCTTCCAGCAGGCGTTCGTCGCCGCGCCGTCGATGGCGGTGCTGGTGTTCCCCGAACACGCGTACGTGGTGCGCGACTCGTGGAACGGCTACCAGCCCGTGGTCGACCCGAACTCCTACGGCGCGCTGGCCTGGGGCCCGTGGTGGAACCTGGAGAAGTGGGAGCCCAAGTAGGTCGTCACGTGGTCCGCGCGTTGATCTCGCGCACGGCGCGGTCCGGGTCGTCCGCCCAGAACTCGACGCGCTCGACCTGCCGCGCGCCCGTCTTGCCGAGGTCGACGAGCTGCGGCTCGTGGAACGGCACGGTCACGTTCGTCCTGGTCAGGGACTGGATGACGAGCGCGTCGCCGATCACCTCGACGCTGCGCTGGCCCTTGTGGCTGCGCTCGGCGACCTGGGCGGCGCCGAGGTCCGCGGTCGGGATGCGCCAGTCGAAGAACCCCAGCTGGCGCAGCCGCAGCTCGTCGTCGGAGACGGTGTGCGGCTGCTTCGTCAGTACGTAGAGAGCGCCCACACACACGACGGCGTTCAGCACACCCAGCACGATCAACGTGATGAGCAGCCACGGGATGTCCAGGCCGAACGCGACCAGTGCGATCCCGACCGCCGTGATGATCAGGAACCGCACGTACCGCGGCTTCATGCGCTTGCCGTAGGGGATCTCCACCATGCCGGTGAGCCTATTTTCGCAGCGCGCGAACCATGCCGTCGGGGTCGTCGGTCCAGAACTCGACCTTCGTCACCTCGTGCGCGCCACGCCTGCCCAGGTCGACCTGAAGCGGTGCGTCCAGGCGCAGCGCGACGTTGGTGGAGCCGGAGATCTCCAGCACGAGCGTGGCGTCCACAACGGACCGCGTCCGGTGCAGCGTCCGGCTCGTCATGCCCTGCGTCACGGAACCGATGGTGCTCAACGGAATCCGGTACTCGAACTCACGTGCGTAACGCAGCCACAGGTGTTCGTCGTCGACCTCGTGCTTGAACTTGTGCAGCATCCAGAGCTGCCACCCCAGCAACAACGCGCTCAGCACACCGAACGCGAGCAGCACAGCGCGAAGCCAGAACCACGGCACGAGCAGTTCCACGAGCAGGACTTCCAGCGGCGTCACCACCAGGAAGACCCACAGGAAAGGCCGCACCTGAGCGCTGTACCCGAACGAGCGATCCCCCATGAACCCGATGGTGGCACAGTGGGGCGGGTGAGCGATCTGATCTTCTTGGACAGCGCAGGTTCCTCGATCCCTCCCGCGCCGGTCGTGGACGAGGTCATCGGCCATCTGCGGCGGGAGACCGAGATCGGCGGCTACCGCGCGGCAGCGGAACGCCGGGACGACCTGGAGGCGGGTTACGGCGTCCTCGCCGACCTCTTCGGGTGTCAGCCGTCCGAGGTCGCCTTCACGGACAGTGCCACTCGATCTTGGCTGGCGGCGTTCGACGCGGTGCCCCTCGAAGCCGGAGACCGAATTCTCGTCACCGAGGTCGAATACGCTGGCAACGCGATCCCGGTACTGCGCCGTGCGGCGGAGGCCGGGGCGGTCGTCGAGGTCATGCCGTCCGACATCCACGGACAGGTCGACCTGGGCGCCCTGGACCTTGACAACCGAGTCAAGCTGATCTCGCTCGTGCACGTGCCGACCAACGGCGGCCTGATCAACCCGGTGAACGACATCACAGCGGCGGCTCGTGAGGTCGGCGCGCTGGTGTTGCTCGACGCCTGCCAGTCGACCGGCCAGCTCGACCTGCGCGGGCTCGACTACGACATGCTCGCCTGCACCGGCCGCAAGTGGCTGCGAGGCCCGCGCGGCACCGGAGCCCTGGTCGTGCGCGACGAGGTGCGGGAGAGGCTCACCCCGCGCCTGGTCGACCTGCACAGCGGCGAGTGGACCGGCCCGCAGGAGTTCCGGTTGCGCTCCGACGCCCGCGTGTTCGAGCTGTGGGAGTGCAGCATCGCCGACCGGCTCGGCATGATCGCGGCCGCGCGGTACGCCCTGGACAAGGGCCTCGACGTGATCGAGGCCGAGGTCGCGGACCGTGCCAAGCGCTTGCGCGAGGGGCTGCGGTCCGTTCCCGGCATCACCGTGCGGGACCTGGGCGAACGCCAGTCCGGCATCGTCACCTTCACGTCGGAGCGTGTGCCGGCGATGGAGCTGAAGGACCGGCTGTGGCAGCAGGACGTCGCTGTCACGGTGTCACAACGCGGGTCGACCCTGATCGACATGTCCAAGCGGGGCCTGGACGAAGTAGTGCGGGCGTCTCCGCACTACTTCGTCACCCACGAGGAGATCGATCAGGCGCTGCAACGCATCAGCAGCTCTGCCCGATGACCCTCTTCACGCAGTCGGAGTAGCTCATGAACAGGTCGACGGCGCGGTCGTTGCGCGACGTCTGCGCCGCGATGACCGTGTCACGCGGGTAGAAGCCGTTGAGGCCGCCGCTGCTCGGGTACATCTCGAAGGTGTAGGCCCAGATCTTGTGCTGGCCCCACATCCAGTCGTCGCTGCTGCCGTCGGTGATGTACAGGTCGCTCGCCTGTTCCGGCGTGTAGCCGTTCGTGGCGGCCATCTGCCGGCCGAGCGTCTGGAACGCGCGCGCCTCGTCCGCGTTGAGACCGGTGTCGGTGTCGTTGCGGGTGTAGCCGTACGGCCACAGCACGAGCTCCGAGAACGAGTGGAAGTCGATGAACGTCTTGATCTGCTGGGTGCCACCGACCACGCGCGAGTTCACGAAGTCGCGGATGCGGGTCGTCTCCGGCGCGGAGAACGCCGACGGGCCGCGGTAGGTGTCCGACGTCGAGCTGCCGCTGGACCCGCCGCAGCAGCCCCACTTGTAGCCCCAGTTGCGGTTGAGGTCGGTGCCGTTGCCCTGGCGGTTCTTGCGCCAGCCGCGGAACGAACCCGTCTCGATGTCGTACTCGGCGCCGTCCGGGTTCATCATCGGGACGATCCAGACCTCGCGGCTGTCCACCAGGTTCTTGATCGCCGAGTTGGCGTAGTTGTCGGTGTAGCGCTTGATGATCTGCAGGCACTGCTCGACGGTCAGGTGCTCGCGGGCGTGCTGGCCGCAGACGAGCAGCACCTCCGGCTCGCTCTCGTCGGTCGCGACGTTGTCGCTGACCTTGAGGGCCCAGATGTCCCGGTTCTGGTAGCTCTTGCCGATGCTGCGCAGGCTCGCCAGGGTCGGGTGGTCGCGCACCGTCTGCTGCAGCTCCGCGACCGTCTCCGCGAAGTTGTGGTAGCCGGTGTAGCCGGACGGGAAGTCCTGCGTGCCGATCTGGCCCGGCTGCGGGTCGGCGAACTGGACCTTGCCGAGCTTCTTCAGCTCCTGCTCGAAGTCGCCGACGTACTTGATCGGCAGTCCGGTGGCCTGCAGGGCCCGGTACTGCGACTTGTCCGCGACGACCGAGACGGTGGTGAGCTTCGTCGCTCCGAGCACGTCCACACCGCTCTGGGCGATCTGGGTGCGTTCGGCGGACGTGTTCGCGGTGATCTCCAGCAGGTAGCGGCCGGAGTCGGCCGTGCTGGGCGTCGCCATGCCCGCGACCAGCACGGGCAGGCATATCGCGAGCACTGCGGCGATCTTGCCGCGGCGCTTGGTGAACATGGGTCCTCCATCATCAGCAGGGGTTTGCGACGGAGTGGTGCTCGACCGAGCGTGGCCGGGGTGTCACAGGCTGAGTAGCGCCGATAGCGGGCTGACCGTTGACAGATTTCCGCAGGAACTAGGCTGGGGGCATGCTGAACCGCATCGACCTGCGAGGTCGTACCACGACTCCCGCTCAGTTGCGCGCCGTCGTCCCGCGCGCAGAGGTGGACGTGGACGCGGTTCTGCATCACGTGCGTCCCGTGGTGGACGCGATCGCGGAGCGCGGTGTCGAGGCCGCTCTGGAGTACACGGAGAAGTTCGACCAGGTTCGTCCGGCTTCTGTGCGTGTGCCCGCTTCGGAGATCTCGTCCGCTTTGTCCTCGCTGGACCCGGCCGTCCGCGAGGCGTTGGAAGAGGTCATCACGCGCACCCGGCGCGTGCACGCCGACCAGAAGCGCGTCGACACGACGACCCAGGTGGTGCCCGGCGGCACCGTCACCGAGAAGTGGGTGCCGGTCGCGCGCGTGGGCCTCTACGCGCCCGGCGGTCTCGCCGTGTACCCGTCGACGGTGGTCATGAACGTCGTGCCCGCCCAGATCGCGGGCGTCGAGTCGCTGGTGGTGTGCTCGCCGCCGCAGGCCGAGTTCGGTGGCCTGCCGCACCCGACGATCCTGGCCGCCGCCGCGTTGCTCGGCGTCGACGAGGTGTGGGCCGTGGGCGGCGCGCAGGCCGTGGCGCTGCTGGCGCACGGCGGTGTGGACACCGACGGCGCGGAGCTGGCCCCGGTCGACATCGTCACCGGCCCCGGCAACATCTACGTGACGGCGGCGAAGCGGTTGCTGCGCGGCCTGATCGGCATCGACTCCGAGGCCGGTCCGACCGAGATCGCGATCCTCGCCGACTCGTCGGCCGACGCGGTGCACGTGGCCGCCGACCTGATCTCCCAGGCCGAGCACGACCCGCTCGCCGCCTCGGTGCTGGTGACGGATTCGGTCGAACTGGCGGACGCGGTGGACACCGAGCTGGAGCGCCAGGTCTCCGCGACCAAGCACATCGAGCGCGTGCGCACCGCGTTGTCCGGCAAGCAGTCCGGCGTCGTGCTCGTGTCCGATGTGGACGAAGGCGTCCGGGTGGTCGACGCGTACGCGGCCGAGCACCTGGAGATCCAGACGCGCGACGCGCGCGAGGTGGCGGCGCGGATCCGCTCCGCCGGCGCGATCTTCGTCGGTGCCTACGCGCCGGTGTCGCTCGGCGACTACTGCGCCGGCTCGAACCACGTGCTGCCGACCGGTGGCTGCGCACGGCACTCGTCCGGGCTGTCCGTGCAGACGTTCCTGCGCGGCATCCACCTGATCGACTACTCCGAGGAAGCCCTGCGCGAGGTCGCCGACAAGGTCGTCGCGCTCGCCAACGCGGAGGACCTGCCCGCGCACGGGCAGGCCGTCACAGCGAGGTTCGCCCGATGAAGCCCGTCGTCGGCGCGAGGGTGGAGCTGTCCGACCTCCCCCTGCGCGAGGACCTGCGCGGCCGCACGCCCTACGGCGCGCCGCAGCTCGACGTCCCGTATCGCCTGAACACCAACGAGAACCCGTACGAGCCGACGGACGCGCTGGCGGCGGACGTGGTCGCGGCGGTCGCCGAGATCGCCGGTGACCTGCACCGCTACCCGGACCGCGACGCGGTGGCGTTGCGCGACGACCTGGCGGCGTACCTCACCGAGGCCACCTCGGTGACGCTGACGTCGGAGAACGTCTGGGCCGCCAACGGCTCGAACGAGATCCTCCAGCAGATCCTTCAGGCGTTCGGCGGTCCCGGCCGCGTTGCCCTGGGCTTCGAGCCGTCGTACTCGATGCACCCGATCATCGCGGCGGGCACCCGCACGGAGTGGTCGCCGACGCCGCGCCGCCAGGACTTCTCGCTGGACGTGGAGAAGGCCGCCGCGATCATCGCCGAGACGCGACCGGACGTCGTCTTCGTGACGTCGCCGAACAACCCGACGGGCCAGTCGATCCCGCTGGAGGACCTGCGCCTGCTGATCTCCGCCTGCACGGGCGTGATCGTGGTGGACGAGGCGTACGCGGAGTTCTCCCCGCAGGAGAGCGCGATCAAGCTGCTGGACGAGTTCGGCTCGCGCCTGATCGTCTCGCGCACGATGTCGAAGGCCTTCGCGTTCGCCGGCGGCCGCCTCGGTTACCTGGCGGCAGCTCCGGCCGTGGTCGACGCGCTGCAGTTGGTGCGCCTGCCGTACCACCTGTCGGCGTTGACGCAGGCGGCGGCACGGGCGTCGCTGAGGCACGCCTCGGAGACCCTGGGCTCGGTGGCGAAGCTCGCCGCCGAACGCGACCGGGTGTCCGCGGCGCTGGCGGAGATGGGTTTCCAGGTCGTGCCGTCGGACGCGAACTTCGTGCTGTTCGGCTGGTTCGAGGACGCACGGGAAACGTGGAAGTCCTACTTGGAGCACGGCGTGCTCATCAGGGACGTCGGTATCGCGGGTCACCTGCGGGTGACCATCGGAACGCCCGAGGAGAACGACGCTTTCCTCGCGGCCAGCAAGGAGGTCAGCCGGTGAGTCGGGTCGGCAAGGTGGAGCGCACCACCAGGGAGTCGTCGGTCTACGTGGAGATCGACCTGGACGGCACCGGCCAGGTCGACATCAACACGGGTGTGCCGTTCTACGACCACATGCTCACCGCGTTCGGCGTGCACGGCAGCTTCGACCTGATCGTGCGCGCGACCGGCGACACCCACATCGACGCCCACCACTCGGTCGAGGACATCGCGATCGTGCTGGGCCAGGCGTTGCGGGAAGCGCTGGGGGACAAGAAGGGCATCCGCCGCTTCGGCGACTGCTGGATCCCCATGGACGAGACGCTCGCGCACGCCGCGGTCGACGTCTCGGGCCGTCCGTACACGGTGCACAAGGGCGAGCCGGAGCAGTTCAACAGCTTCGTGATCGGCGGCAACTACCCGTTCGTGCTGAACAGGCACGTGTTCGAGTCGCTCGCCTTCCACGCGCAGATCGCACTGCACGTGCGCGTCGAGTACGGCCGCGACCCGCACCACATCGCCGAGGCCGAGTACAAGGCCATCGCGCGGGCCCTGCGCGTGGCCACCGAGCCCGACCCCCGCGTCGGCGGCATCCCGTCGACCAAGGGCGTTCTCTGATGCCGAAGGAAGTCGTCGTCATCGGCCTGCTGGCCCTCGCGGGGTTCCTGGCCGGTGGCGTCTACACGACGTGGAAGACCGCCAGGGTCCTGGCGGTCATCCTGCTGGTGCTGCTCCTGGTGGCGGTCGGCGGCGCCGTTCTGTGGCTGCTCTAACGCTTGCGGGCCAGGACCCAGTGGAACGTCGCCGGGTCCGGCTCGTGCATGGTCACCAGGTCGTCGACGACGATCTCCAGGTGCCCGGCGAGCAGCTCCCGGTTCTGCTCGGGGGTGTTGCTGCCGAAGAACATCTCCACACCGAGCCAGGTCTCGGTGACGTCCGGTGTGCCTGTTCCCAGTGACGCGAGGAACAGGCCGCCGGGCCTGAGCCAGCGCGCGATGCTCGCGAGGAGCGCGGGCTGGTCGGCGCGCGGCACGTGCAGGATCGAGTAGAACGCGGCGATGCCGTCGAACGAGCCGTCCGGGAGGTCGAGCGCGGTCATGTCGGCCTTCTCGAACCGTGCCCGGGGCACGTTCTCCCTGGCCAGCTCGACCTGCCGCCGGGACAGGTCGACGCCCAGGACGTCGTGCCGTTCGGCGAGCACGCGGCTGCACGGGACACCCGCGCCGCAGCCCAGTTCGAGCACCTTCGCCCCGTCGGGCAGCCTGCGGTCGAACTCCGCGAGGTAGCGCAGCCGCGGGTCGTCGGTGATCTTCGCGCTCCAGTCGAGGTACCGCTGCGCGATGGCGTCGTACCCGGACTCGACGACGTGCTTCACGCCGTCTCCAGGTAGCGCGCCGGCACGTGCTGGGTGAGCCACACCCCGTTGGCACTGAGGCGGAACTCGTGCCCGTCCGCGTGCATCTTCCCGGCGTCGACGGTCAGGATCACCGGCCGGCCTCGCCTGGAACCGACCCTGCGCGCGGTCTCGCGGTCGGGGGACAGGTGCACGTCGTGGCGCGACATCGGCCGCAGGCCGTCGCGCATGATGTCGTCGAGGTACTGCGCGACCGTGCCGTGGAACAGCTGGTCCGGTGGCGTCGCCACGGGCAGGCCGAGCTCGACCTCGACGCTGTGGCCCTGGTTCGCGCGGATGCGGTCGCCATCGATCGTGAAGCGCTTCTTGTCGTTGCGTTCGACTACCTCGCGCAGATCGGCCTCGGAGACGCCGAGGGCGCTCAGCAGGTCGGCCACGGGCACCCAGCCGGCGGCGTCGAGGGTGAGGCCGACGCGCTCGGGCTGGTGCCGGAGCGCCTTGGACATCCGCTTCGAGAGGTGGATCATTCTTTCGTCTTCCATTTGCCCCTCAGGAAACCACAGCGCGTCCACCGGTTTTCCTAGGCGGTGCCGCCCTCGAGGGCGGGCTTGAGCTTGGGGGCGCCCGGGCCGTGCGTGGCCTGCTCGTCGTCGATGTTCTGCAGGGCGCAGCTGCGCAACGAGAGGCATCCGCACCCGATGCAGCCCGTGAGGCGGTCGCGCAGCCGGTAGAGGGCGTCGATGCGGGCGTCGAGCTCCGTCTTCCACGAGCGGGAGAGGCGTTCCCAGTCCGACTTCGTCGGGGTGCGGTTGTCGGGGAGCTGCGCGAGGGCGTCGCGAACGTCCTCCAGGGTGAGTCCGACGCGCTGGGCGGTGCGGATGAACGCCAGCCGGCGCAGCACCGAGCGCAGGTAGCGCCGCTGGTTGCCCGCGGTGCGGACCGAGCTGATGAGGCCCCTGTCCTCGTAGAAGCGCAGCGCGGTGTGGGGGACGCCGCTGCGTTCGGCGACCTGGCCGATGGTCAGCATTTCCGGCAACTTGCTCACCGGATCATGGTAACCGCTTGACCTCCAGCATGGTCGAGGTTGAACAGTTGGTGGCATGCAACGGATACCGGAGCTCTTCGCGAGGATGACCGGGGACGAGAAGCACGAGTGGGCGGCGGCTTCCACGATCGACGTGCTCTGGGTCCTCTACGACAAGGTCCTCAACGTCACGCCGGACACCGCCGACGACCCCGACCGGGACAGGTTCCTGCTGTCCAAGGGGCACGGCCCGATGGCCTACTACGCCGTGCTGGCGGAGAAGGGGTTCATCGAAGAGTCCACTTTGGACAACTGGACGTCCTGGGACAGCCCGCTCGGCCAGCACCCCGACCGCGTGCTGGTGAACGGTGTGGAGATCAGCAGCGGATCGCTCGGCCACGGCCTGCCGATCGCGGTGGGCACGGCCATCGGGCAGCGGATCTCCGGCAGCCGCGGGCGGACGTTCGTGCTGGTCGGAGACGGTGAGCTGGACGAGGGCAGCAACCACGAGGCGATCGCGGTGGCGTCCCGGCTCGGGGTCGCGAACCTGACCGCGGTCGTGGTCGACAACAGGTCCGCGATGTACGGCTGGCCCGGCGGCATCGCCCGGCGCTTCGCCGTCGAGGGCTGGCAGACCGCCGAGGTCGACGGCCGCGACCACGAGGCCCTCCTCGCCGCACTCACCGCTCCGCACGACCGCCCGTACGCGGTGGTCGCCGAAGTCGAGAAGAGCTGCTGATGACCACCATGCGCCAGGCCTTTGTCAGAACGGTCAACGACGGCATCGCCACCGACCAGCGGATCGCCGTGGTGACCGCGGTGATCTCCAGCAACGAGTTCCCGCAGGAGAACGAACGCGTCGTGGACGTCGGCATCCGCGAGCAGACCATGGTCGGGGTGGCGAGCGGACTGGCGCTCGCGGGGCTGCGGCCGGTCGTGCACAGCTACGCGCCGTTCCTGGTCGAGCGGCCGTACGAGCAGATCAAGCTCGACATCGGGCACCAGGACGTGGGCGCGGTGTTCGTGAGCATCGGAGCGTCCTACGACGACCCGGTCTGGGGCCGCACGCACCAGTCGCCCGGTGACGTCGCGCTGTTCGACACGCTGCCCGGCTGGACCGTGCACGTACCCGGACACCCGGACGAGGTCACGCCGCTGCTCGAACAGGCGCTGAAGGACGACGACCGCGTCTACATGAGGCTTTCACTGCACGAGAACACGCAGGCGCACCCGGTCGGCCGGGGGTTCACGACGCTCCGCCACGGCAAGCGCGGCGTCGTGCTCGCCGTCGGGCCGATGCTCGACCGCGTGCTCAAAGCCGTCGAGTCCGAGAACGCCGACGTCACCGTGCTCTACGCGGCGACGGTCCGGCCGTTCGACTCGGACGGACTGCGCAAGGCGGTGCGGGACACCGACCACGTGGACGTGATGGTGGTCGAGCCGTACCTCGAGGGAACGTCTTCCCATCTTGTTTCCGAGACGCTGCAACATATTCCGCACCGCCTGCGTTCTATAGGCGTAAAACGACACGCAGAGCTCCGCAACTACGGCACGGCCGAGGACCATGACGCCGCGCATGATCTCGACGTGGTCGGGCTGGGGAGCGCTGTGCGGAGTTTCTTCAGGGGGTGAAGGAACATGTTCGCAGTCAGGGGGGATGACTGGACCGGCGCGCCTTCGCGCGGCGTCCAGAGATGAGGTGGTGTGCACGGCCGGGGCCGAGTCCCCGGTCGTGCACATCCCACGCGTCGTGAGGACTGGTGAAGCGGTCTGGTGTGGACCGCGTCGCTCGTTCGCGGTGCGGCACAGCCCGCGGCGCGGCCGTCCGTTCCCGGTCCGCGAGGTCCTTGGCATGTCTGCACGGACGCGCGAGACGCACCAGGAATGATGTTGTGCGTGAGAATGCTGATCTGGACCCCGTTGAACGCCGCCGAGCTGCAGAAGGCCATGCACAGCGGCAACGTGGGCCCCGCGGCGCTCGTCCCGCTGCAGTCCGGCACGGTGCTGCTGCCTCCTCCGGCCACGAAGCTCAACGAGGCCGCGTACATGACGAACAGGGTGCGCAAGATCGGGAACGGCGCCGCGCTGGCCGTCTGGGACGACGACGCCGCGCTGCTCTACCTGTTCACCACGACGCTCGGCCGGGCCTCGACGTGGGGATCGCGCGAGGCGGTGCTGCGGCTGTCGGAGGAGGCGAAGCAGTCGGGACCGGTCGGACGGTCCTTCGACCGCGTGACCGCGGGCGTGGTCGACCTGCGCGAGAAGGAGAAGTGGCAGCTCGACGCGATCGACAAGCTGACCGCGCTGCACCCGGCGGCGAGCCGCAAGGGCCCGCTGGAACGCCTCCGCGACTTCGAGAACGGTCGCGCCGCCATCCCCGACTTCTTCCGCGCCGCCGGGCTGCAGGAGGTCGCACGGGTCGCCGAGCTCGCGGAGCAGGGCCGCGCGGACTTCGTGCTGCGGACGCTCGAACCGCCCCGCGCGCAGGCGTGGCCCCTGTTGGTGATCTTCCCGCTGATCGTGCTGGTGGCGTTGCTCTCCGTGCTGCTCCACATCCCGGCAGTGGTCTACTACCTCGTCTGCGGGCTGCTCCTCGTGACGATGACCACGTTGCTGGTCGTGCTCCGGCGCCGCCTGGTGAGCCGGAAGCCGATCAACACGGTGCTGCCGGTCATCCCGGTCACGCAGGGTGCGGTCCTGACCGACTAACCTGGTGGGCGTGGCACGTGTCGTCGTACTTGACTATGGCTCCGGCAACCTGCGCTCGGCCGAGCGCGCGCTTCAGCGTGTCGGCGCCCATGTCGAGGTGACGGCGGACCCGAAAGCCGCACGCGAGGCGGACGGCCTGGTCGTACCCGGCGTCGGCGCGTACGCGGCGTGCATGGAGGGCCTCAACTCGGTGCGCGGCGGCCGGATCATCGGCGAGCGCCTCGCCGGCGGCCGTCCGGTGCTCGGCATCTGCGTGGGCATGCAGATCCTGTTCGAGCGCGGCATCGAGCACGGCGTGCTCACCGAGGGCTGCGGCGAGTGGCCCGGCACCGTCGAGCGGCTCGAGGCCCCGGTCGTGCCGCACATGGGCTGGAACACGGTCCGCGCGCCGGAGGACTCGCGGCTGTTCGCGGGCCTCGACAAGGACACGAGGTTCTACTTCGTGCACTCCTACGGCGTGCGCCGCTGGGAGCTGGAGGCGGCCGACCACATCAGGGCGCCGCTCGTGACGTGGGCCGACCACGCGGGCGACGAGTTCGTCGCGGCGGTCGAGAACGGCCCGCTGTGGGCGACCCAGTTCCACCCGGAGAAGTCCGGCGACGCCGGGGCGCACCTGCTGAAGAACTGGCTCGACACCCTGTCATGAGCGCGGGACCGCTGACGACGGTCTCCGATCAGCGGGACGCTAGGCTGCCCGGGTGACGTTCACACTCCTCCCCGCTGTTGACGTTGCCGACGGTCGTGCCGTCCGGCTCGTGCAGGGCGAAGCCGGTACCGAGACGAACTACGGCGAGCCGCTCGACGCCGCCCTGCAGTGGCAGCGCGACGGTGCGGAGTGGATCCATCTCGTCGACCTCGACGCGGCGTTCGGCCGCGGCTCCAACCGCGAGCTGATCGCGCGTGTCGTCGGTGAGCTGGACGTCAAGGTCGAGCTGTCCGGCGGCATCCGCGACGATGCGTCGCTGGAGGCCGCCCTGGCCACCGGCTGCGCGCGGGTGAACCTCGGCACGGCCGCGCTGGAAGACCCGGAGTGGTGCGCGAAGGCGCTGGCGGCGCACGGCGAGAAGATCGCGGTGGGCCTCGACGTCCGCATCACCGAGGAGGGCCACCGGGTCAAGGGCCGCGGCTGGACGTCGGACGGCGGCGACCTCTGGGAGGTCCTCGACCGGCTCGACCGCGACGGCTGCACCCGTTACGTCGTCACCGACGTGTCGAAGGACGGCACGCTGACGGGCCCGAACCTGGAGCTGCTGCGCGAGGTCTGCGCGCGCACCGACGCCCCCGTGATCGCGTCCGGTGGCGTGTCCACTGTGGACGACCTGGTCGCGCTCTCGAAGCTGTCGCGCGACGGCGTGGAGGGCTCCATCGTGGGCAAGGCCCTGTACGCCGGCGCGTTCACGCTCCCGGAAGCACTCGCTGCGGTCCGTTGACCACGCTCTCGATGTGAGCGGCCGCGGCCGCGTGCGTCACACCCGTGTTGTGGAGCACGTCGGCCGCGGTCCCCTCGCCCTCGGCCAGCACGCCGAGCAGGATGTGCTCGGTGCCGATGAACATGTGGCCCATCCTCAGCGCCTCGCGCACGGCCAGCTCCAGGGCCTTCTTGCACTGGGCCGTGTAGGGCTGCTTCTCCGGCCGTTGCCTGGCCTCGGAGTCGAGCCGGTTGAGGGTCGCGATGCGCGTGCTGCCGTCGCCGGACTCCAGCTTCGCGATGGTCTTGGCGGCGAGCCCCGCCGACTCGTCGAGCAGCCCGAGCAGCAGGTGTTCGGTGCCGATCCGCTCGCTGAACCGCGCGTGGTGCCTCGCCAGCGCGATGACCCGCCGGGAGCGCTGGGTGTAGCGCTCGGTGCTCGGTTTGCCGAGCTCCGGTGACTCCCTCGGCACGAACCTCTTCTGCGCGGCCTGCTTCGTGACACCGAGGCTCTCGCCGATCTCGGCCCAGCTCGCGCCACCGCGCCGCGCCTCGTCCACGAAGTGGCCGATCAGGTGGTCGCCGAGCTCGTTGAGCTGACCGCTCATCTCGACGGCCTTCGCCAGTCGCACCAGGGCGTCGTCTGCTTCTTGAGCGACCGTGACGATGAGGTCGGTCAACTGGATCACGCGTCAACTCTAGGTTGACGACATCGGCACGGTCAACCTTGAGTTGACGCTCAACCCGCGGTCAACGTTGATTACCTGCGTCGACGTTGAGTCCACATTGACGACGTCCGACGAGGTGGACGAGTCAAGTCAACGTGGACGAAAGACAACGTTGTCATCTGCTGGACGAGTCCCGTCAAGTGCATGTTGACGGCACACATCCATGTTGATCGCGCGAATCAACATGGACTCAACATTGATTCGCGTGGTCAACGTGGATGTTCAGGGCGCCGACGTGATCGCGATGCCGACCGACCCGGTCCGCCCCCGGCGGAGCTTGCTGCCGAAGACGGTCATCCACCCCATCACGCCGTACTTCTTCGTGATGCGCGCACGGACGGCGTCGCTCGCGTCGTCGTCCAGCAGCCGGGCGTGCGCCTTGACCGACGGGCCCTTCGGGTTGCCGCGCACGTCGCACGGCCCGACCTCGACCTCGCCGCTGCGGCGGATCCGCTTGACCTTGCCGGTGTCGCGGCCGCTCCACGCGTAGATCACGTCGTCGTTCTCGCCCGGCGTGACCCAGACCGGCGTGGGTACCGGGGTGCCGTCCTTGCGGAACGTCGTCAGCAGCAGGTACTTGCCCTTGCCCAGTTCGGCGATCATGGCCGCGCAGCGTAGTCCTCGGGCGTGCCTTGTAGGCTTTCCCGCATGTCAGTCGCGGTCCGTGTCATCCCCTGTCTCGACGTCGACCGGGGCCGGGTGGTGAAGGGCGTCAACTTCACCAACCTCGTCGACGCGGGCGATCCGGTCGAGCTCGCCAGGGCCTACGACGCCGAGGGCGCGGACGAGCTGACGTTCCTCGACGTGACGGCCAGCAGCGGTGACCGCGAGACGACGTTCGACGTGGTCCGCCGCACCGCCGAGCAGGTGTTCATCCCCCTCACTGTCGGCGGCGGCGTGCGCAGCCCCGAGGACGTGAACAAGCTGCTGCGCGCCGGCGCGGACAAGGTCAGCCTCAACACCGCCGCCATCGCGCGCCCGGAGCTGCTCAAGGAGTGCTCGGAGCGGTACGGCGCGCAGTGCATCGTGCTGTCGGTCGACGCGCGGCGCGTGCCCGGTGGCACCGGCTTCGAGGTCACGACGCACGGCGGTCGCAACGGCACCGGCATCGACGCGATCGCCTGGGCCGCGAAGGGCCAGGAGCTGGGCGTCGGCGAGATCCTGCTGAACTCCATGGACGCCGACGGCACCAAGGCCGGGTTCGACCTCGAGCTCCTCGAACTGGTGCGGCGCGAGGTCGACGTCCCGCTGATCGCGAGCGGTGGTGCGGGCGCGGTCGACCACTTCCCGCCGGCTGTCGCCGCGGGTGCCGACGCCGTGCTCGCCGCGAGCGTCTTCCACTTCGGCCAGCTCCGCATCGGCGAGGTCAAGGACGGCCTGCGCCAGGCGGGCGTCGTGGTGCGGTGAAGCCCGTCGAGGTGCGCGTCGCCTCGGCGGTCGCGTTCGGCGGCGCCCTGGCGTTCTTCGTCGTGGGCCTGGTCCTGTGGCGCTCGACCGGGGACGCGGACGTGTTGAAGCTGCCGTCGTTCCTCGCGGCCGTCGAGCTGCCGATCGCGGCCGCGCTGCTGCTCAGGCTTCGCTTCGTGCACTACCCGGCGATGATCGTGTTCATCCTCGTCGGGCTGCTGCACCTCGTCATCGTGCTGGCCGACGGCCCCGCGTGGGCGCGCGTCGCGTCCGGAGTGCTGTCCGCCGTGCACATCTACGGAGTGGTCCTGCTCAACACCGGACCGGCTCGTGAACACCTGGGAGGTCCCCGATGAGCAGCCCGCTCGATCCCGCCGTCGCCCAGCGCCTCAAGCGCACCCCGGACGGTCTCGTGTGCGCGGTCGCGCAGCAGCGCGGCACCGGCGAGGTGCTCATGGTGGCGTGGATGGACGACGAGGCGCTGCACCGCACCCTCACCACGCGTCGTGCGACGTACTACTCGCGCAGCCGCCAGCAGCTGTGGGTGAAGGGGGAGACCTCCGGTCACACCCAGCACGTGCACGAGGTGCGGCTCGACTGCGACGGCGACACGATCCTGCTCACCGTCGACCAGGTCGGCGCTGCCTGCCACACGGGCGACCGCACGTGCTTCGACGCCACGGTGCTGCTCGCGGAGGCCTGAGACTCAGTCCAGGTCGCCGGTGAGGTAGCGCTGCATGTTCGGCGCGATGGTCCTGACCAGGGTCTCCACGTCGGTCGACGCCAGCGGCTCGAACCCGACGACGTACCGGACGATGCCGAGCCCGACCATCTGCGTCGCGCACAGCGTGGCGCGCAGTTCGCGTTGCTCGGCGCCGATCTCCGCGAGCACGTTCTTGAAGATCGCGTTGATGAGGAACGACTTCAGCGCGCCCGCCACCTCGGGCTGACTGGTGACGCTGCGGATCAGGGCGGCGAACGTGCCGCCGCCCGTCGCGTCCCACACCGCCACGAAGGTGCGGATGATGCGCTCGCCCGCCTGCTCGACGGGGCCGTCGAGCAGGCGCTTGAGGATCTCGGCCGGGTCGAACGGGAGCTGCAGCACGGACTGGGCGAACAGGCCCTCCTTGCCGCCGAACCAGTGGTTGACCATGGCGGCGTCGACGCCCGCCTTGGCGGCGATCGCGCGTACCGTGGCACCGTCGTAGCCCTTTTCGACGAACACCTCGCGGGCCGCTGCGACGAGCGCGGCCTTGGTGTCCTCGCCCGCGGCGCGGCGGCCTCGACGTTTCTGGTTGACTTGCTCCACGTGGGTCATAGTTCAACAGATGTTGAATTTATGCAACAATCAACGGCATGGTGAGCGTCATCGGGGCTGTGGCCGCCGCTGGTCTGGGGGCCGTGAGCCCCACGCGTGAGGAGTTCCGCGAACTCGCGGTCAACCGCCGGGTCATCCCGGTCGTCCGCAAGCTGCTCGCGGACGCGGAGACCCCGGTCGGTCTGTACCGCAAGCTCGGGGCCGACCAGCCCGGCACGTTCCTGTTCGAGTCGGCCGAGAACGGGCGCTCGTGGTCGCGGTGGTCGTTCATCGGCGTGCGGTCGTCGGCGGCGCTCACGGCGACCGGTGGTGAGGCGTTCTGGACGGGCACGCGGCCCGTCGGGCTGCCCGACGGCGGCGACCCGATGAAGGCGCTGCGCGAGACCATCGAGGTGCTGCGCACGGACCCGTTGCCCGGCATGCCCCCGCTGACCGGCGGCATGGTCGGCTACATCGGCTACGACGCGGTGCGGCGGCTGGAGCGGCTGCCCGTCATCGCCGAGGACGACCTGAAGCTGCCCGAGATGGTCATGCTGCTGGCGACCGACCTCGCCGCGCTCGACCACCACGAGGGCACCGTCACGCTCATCGCGAACGCCATCAACTGGGACGACTCGGCCGAGCGGGTCGACGCCGCGTACGACGACGCGGTGCGCCGCCTCGACGAGATGACGACGGCGCTGCACACCCCCGCGCCGCCGACCGCCGCGGTGTTCTCGCGGCCCAAGCCGGACTTCCGGCGCAAGCGCTCGCAGGCCGAGCACTTCGCGGCAGTGGAGAAGGCCAAGGAGGCCATCCGGGCGGGCGAGGCGTTCCAGGTCGTGGTGTCGCAGCGGTTCGAGATCGACACGGACGCCGACGCGCTCGACGTCTACCGCGTGCTGCGGGCGACGAACCCCAGCCCGTACATGTACCTGCTGCGCCTCGACGGGTTCGACATCGTCGGGTCCAGCCCCGAGTCGCTGGTCACCGTGCGCGACGGCAAGGCGACCACTCACCCGATCGCGGGCACCCGCTGGCGCAGCGAGGACCCCGAAGAGGACGCGCTGCTCGAGAAGGACCTCCTCGCGGACCACAAGGAACGCGCCGAGCACCTGATGCTCGTCGACCTCGGCCGCAACGACCTGGGCCGCGTCTGCAAGCCGGGGTCGGTGCACGTCGTCGACTTCTTCAAGGTCGAGCGGTACAGCCACGTCATGCACATCGTGTCGACCGTGACCGGTGAGCTGGCCGAGGGCAAGACGGCCTACGACGCGGTCGCGGCCTGCTTCCCGGCGGGCACGCTGTCCGGCGCGCCGAAGCCGCGCGCGATGGAGCTCATCGAGGAGTTGGAGCCCACGCGCCGCGGCCTCTACGGCGGTGTCGTCGGGTACTTCGACTTCGCCGGGGACGCGGACACCGCCATCGCCATCCGCACGGCCCTCGTGCGCGACGGGGTGGCGTACGTGCAGGCCGGTGGCGGCATCGTGGCGGACTCGGACCCCTTGGCCGAGGACAACGAGTGCCTGAACAAGGCGGGCGCGGTGCTGGCCGCGATCGCCACCGCCCAGACGATGGCGCCGGCTGTTGAAAGCTAGCCGTCCACTGTGGATCGCCGCGCTCCTGCTCGTGGGCGCGGCGGGTGCCTTCTGGGGCGCGGGGTCGGTGCCGGTCGCGCTGCTGTGCCTCGCGGCCGTCGCGGCGGTCGTCGCGCTGAGCGGCGTGGCGCGCCGGGTCCTCGGCGTGCTGCTGGTCGTCGTCGGCGTCGTGGCGGCGTTCTCCGGCCACTGGCTCGCGATCGCCGGAGGCGTGCTCGTGGTGGCCTCCGGCGCGCTCCAGGTGGTGCTGGGAGCGCGCATGCCCAAGATCGGGATGGGCGGGCAGAAGGCCCACGCGCAGGACCCCGAGGCGGACATGTGGCGCGCACTCGAGCGCGGGGACGATCCGACTGACGACAGGAACGGGCCCGGACGTTCCTCGAACGAGTGAAGATCAATCATCCGCATTCGCGCATGTGGCACGTGCACGGCCTCGGTTAGCTGCGTGGACAGGTGAACCCCGGTGGCCGGTGCGTTACTCCGCCGGGGTTAGCATCCCTGTAGCGGGAAGGGGTTCAAGACTGTGACGGTTCTCGAGTCGATCCTCGAAGGTGTGCGTGAGGATCTCGCCGCTCGTGAGGCTCAGTTGTCCTTCGACGTCGTCAAGGAGCGCGCGGCCAGGAGCGCCCCGCCGCTCGACGCGCTGTCGGTGTTGCGCGGGCCGAACGTGGGTGTGATCGCCGAGGTCAAGCGCCGCAGCCCCTCCAAGGGCGCGCTGGCGGAGATCCCGGAACCGGCCGAGCTCGCGGCCTCGTACGAGGCCGGTGGCGCGTCGGTGATCAGCGTGCTGACCGAGCAGCGCCGCTTCGGCGGGTCGCTCGCCGACTTCGACGCGGTGCGCCGGGCGGTGAAGATCCCGCTGCTGCGCAAGGACTTCATCGTGTCGCCCTACCAGGTGCACGAGGCGCGCATGCACGGCGCCGACCTGGTGCTGCTGATCGTGGCCGCGCTGGAGCAGAACGCGCTCGTGTCGCTGCTCGACCGGGTCGAGTCGCTCGGCATGACGGCGCTCGTCGAGGTGCACACCGCCGAGGAGGCGGACCGCGCCCTGGAGGCGGGCTCGTCGGTCATCGGGGTGAACGCGCGCAACCTCCACACGCTGGAGGTCGACAAGGACGTGTTCGGCCGGATCGCGCCGGGGCTACCCTTCGAGACGATCAAGATCGCCGAGTCGGGTGTGACCGGGCCCGGCGACCTGATGTCGTACGCCGGTGCGGGTGCCGACGCGGTGCTCGTCGGCGAAAGCCTGGTGACCAGCGGAGACCCCAAGGCCGCCGTGAACAAGCTCGTGACCGCGGGCTCACACCCCGCGTGCCCCCGGCCCAGCCGGTAGGGCACGGTTGATCCAAGCGCTAGAGGAGCCACCCGATGGGCCAGTTCACGCCCACACCGCATGATCCCGACGCACGCGGCCACTTCGGCCCGTGGGGCGGCCGGTTCGTCCCGGAGGCCCTGATCGCCGCGGTGGACGAGCTGGCCGCCGAGTACGACAAGGCGCGGCTCGACCCTGAGTTCGTGAACGAGTTCAAGCGCCTGCTCCGCGACTTCGCGGGCCGCCCGTCGCTGCTGACCGAGGCGCCGAAGTTCGCCGAGCACGCCGGCACCCGCGTGTGGCTCAAGCGCGAGGACCTCAACCACACGGGCTCGCACAAGATCAACAACGTGCTGGGCCAGGCGCTGCTGACCAAGCGCATGGGCAAGAAGCGCGTGATCGCGGAGACCGGCGCGGGCCAGCACGGCGTGGCGACGGCGACGGCGTGCGCGCTGCTCGGCCTCGACTGCGTCGTCTACATGGGCGAGGTCGACACCGAGCGCCAGGCGCTCAACGTCGCCCGCATGCGCCTGCTGGGCGCCGAGGTCATCCCGGTGAAGTCCGGGTCGCGCACCCTGAAGGACGCGATCAACGAGGCGCTGCGCGACTGGGTCACCAACGTCGACGAGACGCACTACCTGCTCGGCACCGCCGCGGGCCCGCACCCGTTCCCGCTGCTCGTCCGCGACTTCCACCGAGTGATCGGCATCGAGGCGCGCGAGCAGATCCTCGAGAAGGCCGGCCGGCTGCCCGACGCCGTCGTCGCCTGCGTGGGCGGCGGCTCGAACGCGATCGGCATCTTCCACGGCTTCATCGACGACGCCGACGTCCGCCTGGTCGGCGTCGAGCCCGGCGGTTCCGGCCTCGACAGCGGCAGCCACGGCGCGACGCTGACGGCCGGCACGCCCGGCTCGCTGCACGGCGCGATGTCGTACGTCATGCAGGACGAGGACGGCCAGATCACCGAGGCGCACTCGATCTCCGCCGGTCTCGACTACCCCGGCGTGGGCCCCGAGCACTCGCACCTCAAGGACATCGGCCGCGCCGAGTACTTCCCGGTCACCGACGCGGAGGCCATGGAGGCGTTCGCCCTGCTCTCGCGCACCGAGGGCATCATCCCGGCGATCGAGTCCTCGCACGCGCTCGCGGGCGCGCTGAAGCTCGGCCCGTCGCTCGGCCCGGACGGCCTGCTGGTCGTGAACCTCTCCGGCCGCGGTGACAAGGACATGGACACGGCCGTGAAGTACTTCGGCCTCGCTGACGGGGGACAGGCCTGATGTCGACGTTGTCCGACGTGTTCGCCGCCGCGAAGGCGGAGTCGCGCGCCGCGCTGATCGGCTACCTGCCCGCGGGTTTCCCGACGGTGGACGGGTCCAAGGAGTACCTCCGCTCGATGGTGGAGGCCGGGTGCGACCTGGTCGAGGTCGGCCTGCCGTTCTCCGACCCGGTGATGGACGGCCCGACGATCCAGGCCGCCGCCGAGCAGGCGCGGTCCGCGGGCTTCCGCGTGCGCGACCTGTTCGACGTGGTGGCGTCCGTGGCCGACGCCGGTGGGCGTGCGGTCGTCATGACGTACTGGAACCCGGTGCTGCGCTACGGCGTCGACGCGTTCGCGCGCGACCTCGCCGCCGCCGGTGGGCTCGGCATCATCACGCCCGACCTCGTCCCGGACGAGGCCGGGGACTGGATGGCCGCGTCCGCCGCGTACGGGCTCGACCGCACGTTCCTGGTGGCGCCGTCGTCGACCGAGGAGCGCATCGCGATGACCGCGCGCGCCTCCTCCGGCTTCCTCTACGCCACCGCGGTCATGGGCGTCACAGGCGCCCGTGACGTCGTGTCGTCCGCCGCTCCCGAGCTCGTCGCACGGGTCCGCGAGCACACCGCGCTGCCCGTCGGCGTCGGGCTGGGCGTGCGCTCGGGTGCTCAGGCCGCCGAGATCGCCGGGTTCGCGGACGGTGTGATCGTGGGTTCCGCGTTCGTGTCGGCCGTGGCCGAGGGGGATGCGGCGGTGCGCGCGCTGGCCGCGGACCTCGCCCAGGGCGTGCGGTCGGGCGTGGCCGCGACCGTCTGAACCTCCTCCCGCTCGTCGTGAAGCCGCTCGGCGTCTTGGCCGGGCGGTCTCGCGTTGTGCCGGCAAGGCCTTGACGTTCCTCCAAGAGAATGACATGAACTCGAACACCTGATCGAGTGAATCTGGTGCTGGTGGGACCCGAAACCCCACTTCGGCGCTGCTGTGACCTGCGATCGTGGCGTCATGCACAAGCCAGCCATCCGCCCGGCGTGCCACACTGGTACTCGCCGGGCGGTTTTCGGAGGTGAGGCCCAGTGGCAGCTCCAGCAGAGACGGCACCAGCCCAGTACCTGCTGCCGAGGCACGCGGGTCCGTGGTCGCTCGACGACGTCCTGTCGCTCCCCGAGGACAACAGCCAGCGCATCGAACTCGTCGACGGGATGCTCCTCGTGAGCCCGCTGGGGTCGTACCGGCACCAGCAGCTGGTGGCGCGTGCGTTCAGGTGTCTGGTGGGTGCCTGCCCGGTCGCCTTCGAAGCGACGATCGAGCTCAACGTCCTGCTGTCCAGCGGGCGTCTGGTGATCCCGGATTTCACCATCGTGAGGCCGAGAGAGGCGGGAATCCTGTTCCCGGTCTCGGACGTGGTGCTGGTCGGTGAGGTCTTCTCGCCCAGCACCCGGCTGAACGACCAGGGGCTGAAGCGTGACCTCTACGCCCAGGCCGGCATCGAGTACTACCTGATGGTCGACCCGGAACCGCGTGTCGTCGAGGCGACCCTGCTGGAACTCCAGGACGGCGAGTACGTCGAGATCGCCGTCAGCAAGGGCGGCGTGCTGGAGACCGAGCAGCCGTTCCCGGTGACCATCACGTTCTAGCCGTAGAGCCACTCCAGGCGTTCGTGCAGGTCGGCGACGGTCCACGAGGCGAACATCGCGTCACGGGCCGCAGCCGCCTCCCCGGCGGGGTGGTAGACCTCCCTGCCCATCAGCCGTGAGACGTGGTGGACGCGCGCGGTCCGCTCCGAGCGGAGCGCCACGTACCGCGCAAGAGAGCCGGCCACGTCACGGGAGTCGTAGGCGGAGGAGAGGCACACGGCGTCCTCCAACGCCTGGCAGGCGCCCTGCGCGGCGTACTGCAGGACGGGGTGGGCGGCGTCGCCGAGCAGCACGACGCGGGAGTCCTGCCAGGTCGTGATCGGCGGGCGGTCGCACAGCACCCATGCGCGCCACTCGGCGGCGAGCGCCATGACCTGCGTCGCGTCGTCGCAGAGCGGGCTGAAGTGCCGCAGCACCTCGGCGTGCTCGACGGGCTTGCCGGTCATGGGTTCCGTGGCGCCGTTGTCCACCGTGGCCACGAGGTTCACGTACCGCCCGCCCGCGATCACGTACCAGACGACGTGGTAGCGCGGCCCTGCCCAGAGCGTGACCACGTTCTCCTTCAACGACTGCGGCACGTTCTCGGCCGGGATGACCGCGCGGAACGTCGTGTGCCCGGAGACGGGTGGCTCCCCGTCGCCGACGAGCTGCCGCCGCACCGCCGAGCGCAACCCGTCCGCGCCCACCAGGGCCGCGCCGCGCACGACGTCGCCCGACCGCAGCACCGCCGTGACCCCGGAGCCGTCCTGCTCGTAGGCCGCCACGGCGCTGTCCACCCGGAGGTCGACGCGCTCGTCGGCGAGGCAGGCGGCGAGCAACGGCGCGAGCACGTCGTTGCGGTGCACCACCGCGTAGGTGCCGAACCGCGCCTGGAAGTCCGAGTCGAACGGCAGCGCGGCGACCAGCCGCCCGGAGACCCCGCACCGCAGGCGCCCCTCGTCCACGTGCACGGCGCGAGCCCGCACGGCGGGCCCGACACCGAGGGAGTCGAGCATGCGGAACCCGTTGGGCCCGACCTGGATGCCGGCGCCGATCTCCTCGAACGCCGCCGCCGCCTCGAGCACCGTGACGTGCTGCCCGGCTCGGGCGAGCCCGACCGCCGCCGCCAGTCCGCCGATGCCGCCGCCAGCCACCAGGACCGTCATGTCCGCCCTTTCGCGAGTCCGCCGAGACCGCGTCCGAGTATCTCGGCCGGGGGCCGCCGAGCCCAGGATCGGATAACGATCGCGCGTCCCCACGAGACGCTCACAGGGCGACCGGTACGGTGGGCGCCGTGTTGGACGCCCTTCTGGCCACGATCCCGAGTCCCGACCGCGGTGTTTGGTACCTCGGTCCGCTCCCCATCAGGGCCTACGCGCTGTGCATCATCGCCGGCATCATCGTCGCGATCTGGTGGGGTGAGCGCCGCTGGGTCGAACGCGGCGGCATCAAGGGCGAGGTCACCGACATCGCCGTGTGGGCCGTGCCGTTCGGTCTCGTCGGTGGGCGGCTGTACCACGTCATCACCGACAACCAGAAGTACTTCGGGCCGGGCAAGGACCCGCTCGCGGCGCTCGAGATCTGGAACGGCGGCCTCGGCATCTGGGGCGCGATCGCGCTCGGTGCCGTCGGCGCGTGGATCGGCTGCCGGCGCAAGGGCATCCCGCTGCCCGCCATGGCGGACGCGCTGGCGCCCGGCATCGTGGCGGCGCAGGCCATCGGCCGGCTCGGCAACTACTTCAACCAGGAGCTCTACGGCGGCGACACGACGTTGCCGTGGGGCCTCGAGATCTACCGCCGCGTGACGCAGGAGGGCCGCGAGGACGCGCTGGCCGGTGTCGCCATCGACCACACGCCGATCCAGGTCGTCCACCCGACGTTCCTCTACGAGCTGCTGTGGAACCTCGGCGTCGCGTTCCTGATCGTGTGGGCCGACCGGAAGTTCCGCCTGGGCCACGGCCGGGTCTTCGCGCTGTACGTCGCGGGTTACACGGCCGGCCGGTTCTGGATCGAGCTGATGCGGACCGACGAGGCCACGCTGATCTTCGGCACGCGCGTGAACGTGTTCGTGTCGGCCATCGTGTTCTTCGGGGCGGTCGCGTACTTCATCATCGCCAAGTCGCGCGGTGAGCGGGAGGACGTCGCCGCGCTGCGGGGCACCGGGGAGACCACCGAGCCCGCTGAGCCGGCCGAGGCCGCCGGAACCGACGACGAGAGCGTCGCCGAGGACGGCACCGACGCCACCGAGAAGGACAAGAAGGACTCCCCGGAGTCCGTCAAACCGGAGTGAACCTGTGCGCGTGCTCGTCGTCGAGGATGACGACCGGGTGGCCAGAGGCCTGCTGACCGCGCTGCGGCACGCGGGGTACGAGGTGCATCGGGTGGCCACGGCCGCCGACGCGCTGCGTGCCGCGCCCGCCGACGTGGTGTTGCTGGACCTCGGCCTGCCCGACGGTGACGGCCTGGACGTGCTGCGCGAACTGCGGCACCGTCCGGGCACCGCCGTCATCACGGTGACGGCCCGCGGCGAGGAACGCGAACGCGTGCTGGGCCTGCGCGCGGGTGCCGACGACTACGTCGTGAAGCCGTTCGGCACGTCCGAGCTGCTCGCCCGGATCGAGGCCGTGCTGCGCCGCACCCGCGCCCACCGGGCCGAGCCGGAGAGCGAGGCGCCGGTCGAGGTCGGGCCGCTGCACATCCTCACGTCGACCCGCGTGGTCACGCTCGCGGGCGAGCCGCTGTCGCTGACCCGCAAGGAGTTCGACCTGCTCGCCCTCCTCGCGACCCGCAGGGGCGAGGTGGTGAGCCGCGACTTCATCGTCGACCAGGTGTGGCAGGCGCACTGGGAGGCGCCGTCGCGCACGCTCGACACCCACATCGCGGCGCTGCGGGGCAAGCTCGGCGACCGGGTCAAGATCGAGACCGTCCGCGGGGTCGGGTACCGCCTCGCCACGTGACGAGGCTCCGAAAGACATCCGCGGCCGGTGTGCGGAACAATCTGAGCCGATGCTCCGCCGACTGCTCGTCATCACCGTTCCGCTGCTCGTCGCCCTGGTCGCGGCGCTCGGCATCCCTTTGGCGTCCGCGGTCGTGCAGCGCGAGACCCAGACCACGTACCTCGACCGGCTCGGTGACGCCAGCAGGTTCGCCTCGCTCGGCGAGAGCGCGTTGCAGTCGGGCCGGTTGGAGGCGCTGAGCCAGGAGATCCAGGGCTACGACCACCTCTACGACATCCCGGTGGCCCTCGTCAGCGCGGACCGGCGGATCCTGCTGGCCTCCCGGCTCGAGTTCGACCCCACGAAGGACCCCGAGGTCACGACGGCCCTCGACACGGCGCTGAACGGCGGCGTGCGGCCGGAGCCGGGGTACTCGGGCTGGCCTTGGCGCACCGGGCCCATGGTCGTCGTGGAACCGGTCGGACGCGACAGCGAGGTGGTGGCCGCCGTCATCACGATCTCGCAGACGAGCGGCCTGCGGTCCGAGGTGCTGCGGCAGTGGGGGCTGCTGGCGCTGGCCGGTCTCGCGCCCATGTTCGCCGTGGTCGCCGCCGCCTGGCCCATGTCGCGGTGGGTGCTCCGGCCGATCGGCAGGCTCGACGAGGCCACCGCGGCCGTCGCCCAGGGCAACCTCGAGGTGCGCGCGGACGAGGTCGGCGGGCCGCAGGAGCTCAGGCGGCTCGCCCGCAGCTTCAACACCATGGTCGACGTCGTCGGCAAGGCCCTGAACAGGCAGAAGGCGTTCGTGGCCGACGCGTCGCACCAGCTGAGGAACCCGCTGGCGAGTCTGCGGCTCGCCGTGGACAACCTCGAACCGCACGTCGAGGGGGAGCACGCGCGGGAGGCGCACCAGATCGCGGTCGAGGAGGCCGAGGAGATGGGACGCGTGCTCGACACGCTGCTCGCCGCGACCCGGCTCGACAGCGCGCGGCAGACCGAACCCGTCGAGATCGACCAGCTGCTCACGACGCACCGCCCGGCCTGGCAGGCGCTCGCGAGCAAGTCCGGCGTCGACTTGAAGATCGACATCCCGGCCGGGCTGACCATGCAGGAACCGCCCGGCGGCCTCGGCAGCGTGCTCGACGAGCTCGTCAGCAACGCCATCCGGCTCTCCAACGCCTCCGAGGTCGTGATCACCGGCAGGCACGGTGAGCTGCACGTCGTCGACAACGGCGACGGCCTGAGCGCCGAGGAGCGGGAGCTCGCGCTGCAACGGTTCTGGCGCGCGACCAAGCACCAGAACGTCGCGGGCACCGGCATGGGGCTCGCGATCTGCGCCGAGCTGATCGAGTCGGCCGGCGGCACGCTCACCCTGCACGACGCCGGTCCCGGCCTGGACGTGAAGGTCGCCCTCAGCGCTTCACGGAACGGAACCAGCGCTTAGCGCCGTCGTGCAGCGGCACGAGACCGGTCGCGATGCCGGTGCGGACGTTGATGCGCGACGCCTCCGGGTGCCCCTCCACGATCCGCGCGGTCTCGGTGAACACCGTGCGCGCCACGACCTCCACGACGTCCGCGCTCAGCGACTCGCGCGCGAGCAGCAGGTTCGGCACCGCGAACGTCTGGTTCGCCGCCACGTCCTCGTAGATCGTGCTCGGGATGGTCGCGGGGATGTACGGGCCCTTGAACGCGTCGGCGAGCTTGATCGCCTCCTGCGGGATGTCGACGAGCCGGACGTCGCCCTGCAGGTCGGTGATCGCGGGCGTCGGGATGCCGGTCAGCGCGAGCAACGCGTCGAGCGACCCGTTCGCGACCCGGCGGGAGGCCTCGGAGTGCGCCATGCGTTCGTCCATTGCGGACAGGCCGAAGAACTCGAGCATCCGCTTGGCGGTGAACTCCGTGCCGGATCCGAAGGGGCCCAACGAGATCCGCTTGCCCGCGAGGTCGCCGAACGTCGTGATCGGGGACGCCACCGGCACCGCGATCTGCATGAAGCTGTCGTAGAGCCTGCCGACCGCGCGAACGCTCTGCGGGTCGTCGATCGGGTCCAAAGAGGACAGCGCGAGCTGGGCTCCACCTGATCGCAACAACTGCAGGTTCTCGACCGACGCGGCCGTCGGGATCGCGGTGACCTTCGTACCGGGCAGCTGCTCGGCCAGCGCGGCCGCCAGGGCCCCTCCGACCTCGCGGAACACGGCGCCCTCCGGCCCGGTCGCGAGCACCAGCTCGGCGGGGGCCTCGACCTTGCGCGGGGTGCACCCGGCAAGAGCCAGACCGGCCCCTAGCAGAAGCGTGCGACGGCTGAGCGACACCGATGAAGCCTAGCTGTTACGTCAGGGCTGTCTGAAGTTTCCCGACGCCCGCTTGTCGGGCCTGGTGGCGCGGCTCACTCTCTGTCCAACACGTAGTTCAAGGAGGAACAGTGGCCACCACGACCACAGGGCGCAAACCGATCTACAAGCACCTCTACTTCTGGGTGCTCGTCTCCATCGTTCTGGGCGCTGCCGTCGGGTTCCTGTTCCCCAAACAGGCGTCCGAGATGAAGTGGCTCGCGGACCTGTTCGTGAACCTCGTGAAGGTCGTCATCGCGCCGACCATCTTCGCGACGATCATCGTCGGCATCGCGGGGCTCGGGAACCTCGCCAAGGCGGGCGGGCTCGCGCTCAAGACGATCCTCTACTTCACCGCGATGACCACGGTGGCGCTCGCCATCGGCCTCATCGTCGTTAACATCGTGCAGCCTGGTCACCACGGCGGCGACATCACGCTGAACGCCAGCCAGGCCGACGCGACGCTGAAGTCCGCCTCGACCGCGGAGACCGGTGTCACCGGCTTCATCCTGAGCCTGGTGCCGAAGTCGTTCGTCAGCGCGTTCACCGACGGCCAGCTGATCCAGGTGCTCGTGGTCGCCATCCTCGTCGCCGTCGCGGTGGCGGGCATGGGGGAGCGCGGCGCCAAGGTCGTCTCCGCGATGGAGACGCTCTCCAAGGTCATGTTCGGCATCATCAAGATCGTCATGTACGTCGCCCCGATCGGTGCCTTCGGCGGCATCGCCTACACGGTCGGCAAGTTCGGCGGCAGCGTCCTCGGCAAGCTGCTGTGGCTGATGGGCTCCTTCTACGCCACCTGCATCCTGTTCGTCATCGTGGTGCTCGGCCTGGTGGCGAAGTTCGCGGGCTTCAGCCTCTTCAAGTTCCTGCGCTACATCAAGGACGAGATCCTGATCGTGCTCGGCACCTCGTCGTCCGAGTCGGTGCTGCCGCGCATGATGGTCAAGCTGGAGGCGGCGGGCGCGCAGAAGTCGGTCGTCGGCCTCACCATCCCGACCGGCTACTCGTTCAACCTCGACGGCACCTGCATCTACCTGACCATGGGCGCGATCTTCATCGCCCAGGCCACGGGTCACGACGTGTCGATCGGCGTCCAGATCGGCCTGCTGCTGTTCATGCTGATCGCGTCGAAGGGCGCGGCGGGCGTCACCGGTGCCGGCCTCGTCACCCTGGCCGCCTCGCTGCAGGCCTTCGAGGCCCACTCGGCCATCCCCGCGGTCGGCATCGCGCTCATCGTCGGCATCGACCGCTTCATGTCCGAGGCCCGCGCCATCACCAACGTGATCGGCAACGGTGTCGGGTCGCTCGTGGTCGCCGCCTGGCAGAAGGCGCTCGACAAGGACCAGCTGACCCGCGTGCTGAACGACCCGGACAGCGTCGACGTCGACGACCTGCTCTCGAAGCAGACCGGCGCGGACGACGACAGGAAGGAGCCGGTCGCGGCTCACTGAGGCGTCCGTGGCCGGAGGCGACTCTTCCCGGCTCCGGCCACGCGACCTCACGACCTCCATGAATGCCGAGGTCCCGCTCTCCCCGCATGCGGCGCGGGGTGAACGGGGCCTCGGTTTCGTTTGGGGCCACCGAGGCGCGATCTGTTCGAATGGACGGTGCCGGGTGACCGGGTTATCGTGGGGTGAGCGTCCGCTAACTGGGACGGCAAGCGGCTGATCAGCCAAAACGATCGGGTACCCGGCTCATCCAGTGGCAAACCGCGAATGTAGCGCAGCTCTCATCCGACTGGCCGTAGTTGAACGTTCGGTTACGCTAACCCGGACGTAACGAACGCCGACGTTGGCCGCAATGTCGCTCCGCAGCGGGGAATCGTTACACATCCATGACCTAGATCACCCATTGGCGGGTGTCCCTGGGTTTCGCGGCTGTTAAAGTCGCGTCAACACGCGGGCCATCGTCGTCCCGTGCTCCCACCTGTTGGTTCGAGGTCTGAGCACGAGGACTTTGTTCTTTCGCGAGGACGACGAAGGAGGTCTGCGCAGTGATCTTCTCCGCCATCCCCGGCCCCCAGGGTCTCTACGACCCGGCTGATGAGCGCGACGCCTGTGGTGTCGCCATGGTGGCCGACATCCAGGGCAGGCGTTCCCACGGCATCGTCGTCGATGCCCTGACGGCGCTGGCGAACCTGGAGCACCGGGGCGCCGCGGGCGCCGAACCCACGTCGGGTGACGGTGCTGGCATCCTTCTGCAGCTCCCGGACGAGTTCCTGCGGGCTGTCGTCGAGTTCGACCTGCCCGAGCGCGGGCAGTACGCGGCCGGGATCGCCTTCCTGCCGTTCGAGGCCGAAGAACGCGTCGCCGCGATGCAGGAGATCGAGCGCATCGCCGAGCAGGAGAGCCTCGTCGTCCTCGGCTGGCGCGACGTCCCGGTCGACCCGGAGCACGCCGACGTCGGCCCCACGGCCATGTCGGTCGCGCCGCACTTCGCGCAGCTGTTCGTGAAGGGCACGCGCGACGAGTCCGGCATCGCCCTGGACCGCCTGGCGTTCTGCCTGCGCAAGCGGGTCGAGCACGAGGGCAGCGTCTACTTCCCGTCGCTGTCGGCGCGCACGATCGTCTACAAGGGAATGCTGACGACCGAGCAGCTGCCGGCGTTCTTCCCCGACCTGCGCGACGAGCGCCTCTACACGGCGATCGCGTTGGTGCACAGCCGTTTCTCCACGAACACCTTCCCGTCGTGGCCGCTCGCGCACCCGTTCCGGTTCGTCGCCCACAACGGTGAGATCAACACCGTCCGCGGCAACCGCAACCGCATGCGCGCCCGCGAGGCGTTGCTGGACAGCGAACTGATCCCGGGCGATCTCGCCCGGCTGTTCCCGATCTGCAACCCGGACGGCTCGGACTCCGCGTCGTTCGACGAGGTGCTGGAACTGCTGCACCTCGGCGGCCGCAGCCTGCCGCACGCCGTGCTGATGATGATCCCGGAGGCGTGGGAGAACCACGCCACGATGGACCCGAAGCGCCGCGCGTTCTACCAGTTCCACGCGTCGCTGATGGAGCCGTGGGACGGCCCTGCCTGCGTCACGTTCACCGACGGCGAGCTCGTCGGCGCGGTCCTCGACCGCAACGGCCTGCGTCCCGCCCGCTGGTGGCAGACCGCCGACGGCCGCGTCGTCCTGGCGTCCGAGACCGGTGTGCTCGACGTGCCGTCCGACCAGGTCGTCGCGAAGGGCCGCCTGCAGCCCGGCCGCATGTTCCTCGTGGACACCGCCCAGGGCCGCATCATCGACGACGAGGAGTTCAAGTCGAACCTCGCGTCGGAGCAGCCCTACGACGAGTGGCTGCACGCCGGCCTGCTCGACCTCGCCGACCTGTCCGACCGCGAGCACGTCGTGCAGAGCCACGAGTCCGTCGTGCGCCGCCAGCTCACCTTCGGCTACACCGAGGAGGAGCTGCGGATCCTGCTCACGCCCATGTCGATCATGGGCATGGAGCCGCTGGCGTCGATGGGCACGGACACCCCGGTCGCGGCGCTCAGCCAGCGCTCGCGGTTGCTCTACGACTACTTCGTGCAGAACTTCGCGCAGGTCACGAACCCGCCGCTGGACGCGATCCGCGAAGAGATCGTCACGTCCGTCAAGCGCGTGATGGGACCCGAGCAGAACCTGCTCGACCCCGGCCCGGTGTCGTGCCGCCACGTCACGCTCGACTACCCGGTCATCGACAACGACGAGCTCGCGAAGCTCATCCACATCAACGACGACGGCGACCTGCCGGGCTTCGCCTGCACCGTCCTGTCCGGACTGTACGAAGTGGACGGTGGCGGCGAGGCGCTGACCGCCGCGATCGAGCGCGTGCGTCGTGAGGCGTCGGAGGCCATCGCGAACGGCGCTCGGACGCTGGTGCTCAGCGACCGCGACTCGGACCACCGCATGGCGCCGATCCCGTCGCTGCTGCTCGTGTCCGCGGTGCACCACCACCTGGTGCGCACCAAGGAACGCCTGCGCGTCGCGCTCGTCGTCGAGTCCGGTGACTGCCGCGAGGTCCACCACGTCGCCGCCCTGCTGAGCTACGGCGCCGCCGCGGTGAACCCGTACCTCGCGTTCGAGACGATCGAGGACCTGATCAGCCAGGGCGCCATCACCGGCGTCCCGGCGCACAAGGCGATCCGCAACTACGTCAAGGCGCTCGTCAAGGGCGTCCTGAAGATCATGTCGAAGATGGGCATCTCGACGGTCGGCGCCTACACCGCGGCGCAGATCTTCGAGGCCGTCGGCCTGTCGAACGACCTGCTCGACGAGTACTTCACCGGCACGCAGTCGAAGCTCGGCGGCGCCGGCCTCGACGTGCTCGCCGAGGAGGTGGCGCTGCGCCACCGCCGCGCGTTCCCGGACAACCCGACCGAGCGCGCGCACCGCAAGCTCGAGGTCGGTGGCGAGTACTCCTACCGCCGCGAGGGCGAGCTGCACCTGTTCACGCCGGAGACGGTGTTCCTGCTGCAGCACGCCACGAAGACGCGCAAGGAGGAGGTCTTCCGCCAGTACACGGCGGAGGTCGAGCGCATCTCCCGGCAGGGCGGCACGCTGCGCGGGTTGTTCAAGTTCCGCAACGAGGGCCGCACGCCCATCCCGATCGACGAGGTCGAGCCCGTCAGCTCGATCGTCAAGCGCTTCAACACCGGCGCCATGTCCTACGGCTCGATCTCGGCCGAGGCGCACGAGACGCTCGCCATCGCGATGAACCGCCTCGGCGGCCGCTCGAACTCCGGTGAGGGCGGCGAGGACCGCGAGCGCCTGTACGACCCGGAACGGCGTTCGGCGGTCAAGCAGGTCGCGAGTGGACGGTTCGGCGTCACGAGCGAGTACCTCGTGAACTCCACGGACATCCAGATCAAGATGGCGCAGGGCGCGAAGCCCGGCGAGGGCGGCCAGCTGCCCGGTTTCAAGGTCTACCCGTGGGTCGCGCGCACCCGGCACTCCACGCCGGGCGTCGGTCTCATCTCGCCGCCGCCGCACCACGACATCTACTCGATCGAGGACCTGGCGCAACTCATCCACGACCTGAAGAACGCGAACGAGCAGGCGCGGGTTCACGTGAAGCTCGTCTCGTCCATCGGCGTCGGCACCGTCGCCGCCGGTGTGGCGAAGGCGCACGCGGACGTCGTGCTGATCTCGGGCTACGACGGCGGCACCGGCGCCTCGCCGATGAACTCGTTGAAGCACGCGGGAACGCCGTGGGAGATCGGCCTTGCCGAGACCCAGCAGACGTTGCTGCTCAACGGGTTGCGCGACCGCATCACCGTCCAGGTCGACGGCGCGATGCGCACCGGCCGCGACGTCGTGGTCGCCGCGCTGCTCGGCGCCGAGGAGTTCGGCTTCGCCACGGCACCGCTGATCGTCGCGGGCTGCGTGATGATGCGCGTCTGCCACCTGGACACGTGCCCGGTCGGCGTCGCCACGCAGAACCCCGACCTGCGCGCCCGCTACACCGGCCAGGCCGACCACGTCGTGAACTTCTTCGAGTTCATCGCGCAGGAGGCCCGCGAGATCCTGGCCGAGCTCGGCTTCCGCACGATCGACGAGGCCGTCGGTCACGCGGAGCTGCTCGACAAGGACGAGGCGATCGAGCACTGGAAGACCGAGGGCCTGAACCTGGCTCCCGTCTTCGAGGTGCCCGAGACCCCGTACCCGACGGCGAAGCGCCGGGTCCGCGAGCAGGACCACGGTCTCGACAAGGCCCTGGACCGCACGCTGATCCAGCTCGCCGAGGCGGCGCTGGAGGACGCGCACCAGGTCACGCTGGAGCTGCCCGTCCGCAACGTCAACCGCACCGTCGGCACGCTGCTCGGCGCCGAGGTCACGCGCCGCTACGGCGGCGAGGGCCTCGAGGACGACACGATCCGGGTCAAGCTGACCGGGTCGGCCGGCCAGTCGCTCGGCGCGTTCCTGCCGCGCGGCATCACGCTCGAGATGGTCGGCGACGCGAACGACTACGTCGGCAAGGGCCTGTCCGGCGGGCGGATCATCGTCCGGCCGCACGACGACGCGCCGTTCGCCGCCGAGCAGCAGGTGATCGCGGGCAACGTGATCGGCTACGGCGCCACCTCCGGTGAGGTGTTCCTGCGCGGCCGGGTCGGCGAGCGCTTCTGCGTCCGCAACTCCGGCGCGCTGCTGGTGGCCGAGGGCGTGGGCGACCACGCGTTCGAATACATGACCGGTGGCCGGGCCGTGGTGCTCGGGCCGACCGGGCGCAACGTCGCGGCCGGCATGTCCGGCGGCATCGCGTACGTGCTCGACCTGGACCCGTTGTCGGTGAACCAGGAGATGGTGCAACTGCAGCGCCTCAGCGCCGAGGACCTGCGTTGGCTCAAGGACGCCGTCACCAAGCACCACGAGGCCACGGGTTCCGCCGTCGCCGCGTCGCTGCTCGGTGACTGGACCCGGCGGGCCGGTGCGTTCACGAAGGTCATGCCCGGTGACTACCAGCGCGTTCTCGAGGCCATGCGCCTCGCCCGCGCCGAGGGCCGGGACGTTGACGCGGCTGTCATGGAGGCGTCTCGTGGCTGATCCACAGGGATTCATGAAGTACTCCCGCTCCGACGCGCCGAAGCGTCCGAAGCCGGAGAGGTTGCAGGACTGGAACGAGGTCTACCTCCACGAGGCACCGGAGGAGCGCAACGCCGCCGTGCGCACGCAGGCGACGCGGTGCATGGACTGCGGCATCCCCTTCTGCCACAGCGGAACGGCGGGCTGCCCGCTCGGGAACCTCATCCCCGAGTGGAACGACCTGGTGCGCCGCGGCGACTGGGAGCTCGCCTCGGACCGCCTGCACGCCACCAACAACTTCCCGGAGTTCACGGGCCGGCTGTGCCCGGCGCCGTGCGAGGCCGCCTGCGTGCTGTCGATCTCGCACGACGCCGGTGGTGCCGTCGCGATCAAGCGGGTCGAGGAGACCATCGCGGACGTGTCGTGGGAGAACGGCTACGTGCAGCCGTCCCAGGCCGCGGTGTCCTCCGGCAAGCGCGTGGCCATCGTCGGCTCCGGTCCCGCCGGGCTCGCCGCCGCGCAGCAGCTGACCCGCGCGGGCCACGAGGTCGTGGTGTACGAACGCGACGACCGCCTCGGCGGACTGCTGCGCTACGGCATCCCCGAGTTCAAGATGGAGAAGAAGGTCCTCGACCGCAGGCTGGCGCAGCTGCGCAAGGAGGGCACGAAGTTCGTCACCGGCTGCGAGGTCGGCGTCGACATCACCGTCGAGCAGCTGCGCGCGGAGTTCGACTCGGTCGTGCTCGCCGTGGGCGCCCTGCGCGGCCGTGACGACAAGACGACGCCGGGACGTGAGCTCAAGGGCGTGCACCTCGCGATGGACCACCTGGTCCCCGCGAACCGCGCCGTCGAGGGCGACGGCCCGTCCGCGCTCTCGGCCGAGGGCAAGCACGTCATCGTCATCGGCGGTGGCGACACGGGCGCCGACTGCTACGGCACCGCGACCCGCGAGGGCGCGCTGTCCGTGACGCAGCTCGACCAGTACCCGATGCCGCCGACGGTCCGCGACGACGACCGCTCGCCGTGGCCCGTGTGGCCGCACATCCTGCGCACGTACCCCGCGCACGAGGAGGCCGGCGAGCGCCGCTTCACCGTGGCGGTCAAGCGCTTCGTGGGCGACGAGGACGGCCACGTGCGGTTCATCGAGCTGCAGCAGGTGCGCGTCGAGAAGGACTCGTCCGGCCGCCGTTCCGTGGTGCCGCTGTCCGACGAGATCGAGGTCCTGCCCGCGGACATGGTCCTGCTGGCGATCGGCTTCGAGGGCGTCGAGCACATGCGGCTCCTGGACGACCTCGGGATCTCGCTGACGACGCGCGGCACGATCTCGTGCGGCTCCGACTGGCAGACGACCGCGCCCGGCGTGTTCGTCTGCGGGGACGCCCACCGCGGCGCGTCCCTGGTGGTGTGGGCGATCGCCGAGGGGCGGTCCGTGGCGAACGCCGTGGACAGGTTCCTCACGGGTTCCTCGAACCTGCCTTCGCCGGTCATCCCGAACCAGCTTCCGCTCGCTGTGGTCTGACAACGGCGTCCGACAGCGGAGAGCAGCATGACGCCCCGCGCGACAACGACGTCGCGCGGGGCGTTCGCCTTTACAGGGTTTACCGCTTTCAATCCTGTCGCCGGAGTGAATTTCCGGTAAAGCTCGCATGCGGTAACGCGCCGGTGCGGCTCTGTGTCACGATCGCCACATTCCGAGCTGCGCGGCCGCTCTCTGCGGTCGTCTTGATTGGTGCATGATCACCGATCGTATTGGTGACCAATGGATCGCCGACCTGATTAACGCTTTCGGTGCAACGGCACCCCTCGGACGCTCACTCTCCGCATAAGCATGTTTCCGTGAGACCGGAAGACCTTTCGGGTGAAGTTCGCTCTTCATCAGGGCAAACCTGAGTTCGAATATCGCGAAAGTTGTCCATTTCGGGCGAAACTGATAGCTGTAGAGAGACTCGGTTGGGGGTGTGATCATGCGCAGTGTTCTTCTCGCTGTCGTCGTCGCCCTCTGCGCCGTGCTCACCCCGGCCGTCTCCACCGTGGCGATCGGCGCGCCGCCGCCGAAGTCGAAGACCTCCGCTCCCAAGGAGGAAGCGCCTCGCGAGGAGCGCGAGACGACCCGTCTGCGCCTGCTGGTCACCTCCGTGGACCGCACGGCGAAGATGGCCGGGCCGTCGTTCGTCACGGTGTTCCTGCCGCGCGCCCTTCCCGGTGTCCTCGTTCTCGTGCACAACGCCGAACCGATAGTCGTTTGGCGCACACCTCCCGCGTTGCAGGTGTTCCGCAACTGATCGGTCCTCTCTCCCCGGATCGAAACCGAACACCTCGTTCCTACGCAGTGAGGGATTCCCATGGACTTCCATCGCTTTGTTCAGCATGCCCGCGCACACGCCGCTTCGCGTTCCAGTGCACTCGGCCGTCAGCTCGCCGCGGGTCAGCAACCCAGCACGATGTTCATCACGTGCGCGGATTCGCGCATCGTGACCGCCGCCATCACCGGTGCCGAACCCGGCGCGTTGTTCGAACTGCGCACCGCGGGCAACGTCATCCCTCCCTACTCGCTGACCGCGCCGAGCAGTGAGATGGCGACGATCGAGTTCGCCGTGCTGCAACTCGGCGTCAGCGAGATCGTCGTCTGCGGCCATTCGCACTGCGGCGCGGTCGGCGCGTTGAACGCCGGTGGCATCGACCACCTGCCCGCGATGCGCGGGTGGCTGCGTCCCGGGCAGCCGCGCCAGGCGTCCGGCCCGGCGATGCGCCCGGAGGGGCAGGAACACGTCCGCGCCCAGCTGGAGGTCCTGCTCGCGTACCCGTTCGTGGCCGAGAAGGTCGCCGAGGGGTCGCTGCGCGTCCACGGCTGGTTCTACGACATCGAGACCGGCGAGGTCTCCGCGTGCGCCGAGCACGCCTTCCTTCCGCTGTAGGGGTCTCGACGTGATGAAGAAGCATTGGACCGATCTCGGCGCATCGGTCGTCGTGTTCCTCGTGGCGCTGCCGCTGTGCGTGGGCGTGGCGGTGGCGTCCGGGGTGCCGGCCGAACTCGGCATCGTGACGGGAGTGGTCGGCGGCATCGTCGTCGGCCTGCTGCCGGGCAGCACGATGCAGGTGAGCGGACCGGCCGCCGGGCTGACGGTGCTGGTGGCGGACGCCGTGTCCCGGCACGGACTGGAAGCGCTGGGCGTCATCGTCCTCGGCGCCGGACTGCTGCAGGTCGCGCTGGGCTTAGCCCGGTGCGGGCGCTGGTTCCGCGCGATCTCCCCGTCGGTGGTGCAGGGCATGCTCGCCGGCATCGGGCTGGTGCTGATCTTCGGCCAGCTCAAGCACCTGGTCGTCTCGCCCGTGGCGGCCGCGCTCGGCCTGCTCACCGTGCTGATCATGCTGCTGTGGCAGCGCACGCCGATGCGCGTGGTGCCCGGCATGCTCGTCGGCGTGGTCGTCTGCACCGCGATCGCGACGGTGTTCGCGTCGTCGGTCGAGAAGATCACGGTCGGCACCCTGTCGACGGACGTGCACCTGCCGAACTTCTCGTTGCTCGACACCGGGGTCATCGGCACGGCAGTGGTGTTCGCCCTCGTCGCCTCTGCCGAGAGCATGTTCAGCGCCGCCGCGGTCGACCGCATGCACAGCGGCCCGCGCACGCAGTACAACAAGGAGCTGGTGGCGCAGGGCGTCGGCAACTCGATCTGCGGCCTGCTCGGCGCGCTGCCGATGACGGCGGTGATCGTGCGCAGCTCGGCCAACGTGGCGGCGGGGGCCAGGACGAAGGCGTCCCGGGTGCTGCACGGCGTGTGGCTGCTGCTGTTCGTTGTACTGCTGCCGGGGCTGCTGACGCTGATCCCGATCGCCGTGCTGGCGGCGGTGCTGGTGCACGCCGGGTGGAAGCTGCTCGGCCTGCGCGAGGTCGTCGCGTTGTGGCGCACGGACAAGGCCGAGATGGGCATCTTCGTGCTGACGGCCGGGCTCATCGTGGGCACCGACCTGCTGACCGGCACGGTGGTGGGCCTGCTCGCCGCGGTGGTCAAGACGGCCTGGGACGTGTCGAGGCTGCAGGTGACCGTGACACCGGAGGGGGTGGCGTTGCGCGGCAACGCGACCTTCCTGCGGCTGCCCGTTCTGCTGGACGAACTGGAGCGGGTCGACCGCGAGCACGTCCGGATGGACCTGAGCGGGGTCCGGCACCTCGACCAGGCCTGCGGGCAGGCGATCGACCAGTGGGTCGACCAGTCGCGCAAGGCCGGCAGGACCGTCGAGCTCGTCGGACGGTAGCGGTGCGGGCGCCGCGGCCGCCGGGTCGCGGCGCCTTCCCGCCGAACCGGTGGGGAAGAGCCGGTGAACATTGGGCCGTTCGGGTGCACGGGGCTAACGCCCGTGTGGGAGATGTCGACCCTGAAGGTGAACCAGTAGGGGGCGACACATGACCAGCGCAGGGTTTGACCCGAAGTTCCTCGGCACCACCGCCGGCATCCCGGTCCTGACCGAGTCGGGCGCGGCCGACGCGGTGGAGCTCGACGGCGAGACCACGATCGACTACACGCACTTCTCCCTCGCGATGAGCAAGTCGCGCAGGTTCGCGAGCTGGGTCGCCTGGAACGTCGACGGCGGCGAGCTGAAGGCGTTGAGCCGCAGCAACATCCCGTTCGTCAAGGACCCGCGCGTCCCGGCGCAGTTCCAGACCGGCGACGAGCTCTACCGCGACAACCGGCTCGACCGCGGCCACCTCGCCCGGCGCGCCGACCTGTGCTGGGGCCCGAAGGCCGAGGCGCAGAAGGCGAACAAGGACTCGTTCTTCTTCACGAACATCACGCCGCAGATGGACGACTTCAACCAGAGCACGAAGGAAGGGCTCTGGGGCAGGCTCGAGGACGCGGTGCTCGCGGACGTCGACGTCGACAACCTCAAGGTCAGCGTCTACGGCGGGCCGGTCTTCAACGCCGACGACCGTGTGTTCCGCGGTGTCGCGATCCCGCGCGAGTTCTACAAGGCGATCGCGTTCGTGGTGGACGGCGAGCTGAGGTGCAGCGCGTTCCTGCTGACGCAGAACATCGTCCTGGCCGAGGCGCTGGACCTGGACGAGTTCCGGGTGTTCCAGGTGTCGCTGGCGGAGCTCGAGAAGCGGCTGAGCCTGACGTTCCCGGCCGAGCTGCACGGAGCCGACACGGCGTCGGTGCAGCTGCTGGAGGAGGGGGAGCGCAAGCCGCTGGACAGCCTGGCGGACATCCGGTGGTGACGTAGGCGCGTGGGCGGCCCGCCCGGCGTCACGTCGTGACGGTCACCCCGGGCAGCCGCTCCCGCAGCTCCTCCAGCCGCGCCAAGGACTCCGGCTGGTGCACCACGAGCCGGTCCAACGCGGGCAGCGCGCGCAGGTCGCCCACCGCCGGCACCCCGAACACCTCCAGCGCCGTGACGGTCGGCCACCGCTCCAGCCCCGCGAGCGGGTACGGCGGCCGGTGGTCGATCGCCAGCTCGCGCAACGCGGGCAGGTCGGGCAACGCGGCCAGCCCCTCGTCGGTGCCCGAGTCGCGGATCTGCAACCTCCGCAGCGCACCGCCGTCGAGCGACTCCAGGTCGACGCGGCTGAAGTGCAGGTGCAGCTCGTCGAGGTCCTTCACCGGCGCCAGGTCGATCCGCCCCAGCGGACGGCAGCGGCTCAGGTGCAGCTCCTTCAACGAGCGCGAGATCCCCAACGGCGAGAGGTCGCGCATGACCTCGTTCTGCCACAGCTCCAGCCGGTGCAGCGACGGCATGGCGCCCAGCGGGTCCAGCGGGTTGATGTTGCCGATGCACCGCACGTACCGCAGCTTCTCCAGGTGCATGATGAACTGGATCCGGTGCCAGCCGCGGACGTCCACCCGCCGGTCACCGAAGTCCACTTTGGACAGCACGGACCTGGCGTACTTCTCCGCGTCCGGCGTGTTCCGCCACGCCCGCAGCAGCTCGTCGATGACCATCACGTGGTCCACGGCCACGAACTCCGCGATCCGCTCCCACGCGCCCTCGCCGCCGATGTTGGCGAGGGTCCGCACGACGTACGCGGCTTCCCCGGAGGCCTCCGGGCCCGGCAGCAGGTCCACCACGAACGACCCGGCCTCGGCCAGGGCGTCGGCGTGCGCGAAGCTCGTCGGCGGGATCAGCGAGGCGGCCGCGGCCGTCACCTGGGCCCGAGCGGTCTCCGGTTCGATCACGTCGGCCTGGTCGAGGCACGCCAGCGCGAGCAGCCGCAGCTTGTCCCGGCCGCGCTCGTCCTTGCGCGTGTCGTCGTTGCCCGCCAGCAGCTCCATCAGCACGCGGGCCCGTTCGCGCGGGCGGGCGTGCGCGACCGCCATGACCACGACGTCGTGCCACTCGTCGAGATGTGCCCTGTCCACCAGCAGGTTCAGGTCGCCCGCGTCCACGACCTCCTTGGCCGCCAGGTAGTCGCGGAACGTCCGGTGCACGAACTGCACGCGTTCCGACGGCACCTCCCGCAGCAACCCGGCCCGTTCCAGCAGACGCTGCATCGCGTCGTCCGGGTCGATGTCGTGCGAGCGCAGCCCGCGCATCGCGTTGCCGAGCCGGTGCACGGCCTCCTCGCGCGGCACCGTCAGCTCGCGGTTGCGCACCAGCGAGTACGCGAACCGTTGCAGCAGGACGAGCTGCTCCTCCTTGGAGAACGACGGCAGCGCGAGCCCCCGGTCCTCGTCCCACCGCACCAGCAGCAGGTCCAGCGCGGCCTCGTACAACGAGCGGCGGTCGCGCGGCAGGTGCATGTTCCGGTCCTGGTGCAACGCGCACAACAGCCCGGCGAGCAACGGGCTCGACGCCAGCCGCCGCAGGTCCGGCCGCTTCGCGAGCGTCGCCACCAGCCGTGCCTCGCAGTCGGTCAGCCACACCCGCGCGTCCCGCGACAGGCCCGGCTCGTCGCGGGCGGCGGTGTGCCAGGCCTCCACGAAGTCGCGGACACCCTTGTCGCTCAACGGCAGCAGGTCGAACGCGGCGAAGTCCAGGTCCTCCAGCCAGTCCTCCGGCACCGCCGCCGGACGCGTCGTGATCGCGTACCGGGCGCCGGGGTAGGCGGTGACGAGCTCCTCGAGCCACCGCCGCGCCTCGGCCCTGCGCTCCCAGACGAGCTCGTCCACACCGTCGACCAGGACGAGCGCGCGGCCCTCCTTCAGGCGTGCGGTGACCCAGCCGGGCGGTTTCTCCTCCTCGATCATCGAGGCGGTCGCCGAGATGAACTCCTCCGGCTTCGGCAGCGTCGTGTACTGCCGCAACGGCACGAAGAACGGCACCAGCCCGAGCCACTCGTCGCCCGAGGCCCGCGTCTGGCCCAGCGCGTTCATCGCGAGCCAGCGCAGGAACGTCGTCTTGCCCGCGCCCGCGCCGCCCCGGATGAGCACCCGGTGCGCGTCCGCCAGTGCCGCCGCGACCGGCAGTCCGGCCCCCGTCAGCTCGTCGGTGTCCCCGACCCGGGCCACCGCCAGCGACACGTACGACGAGTCGAACGAGTGCCTGCGCGGCGCCCGCCCGCGCGTCACGCCGAACAGCTCCAAACCGCCCAGCGCGTGCGCGACCTGGTCGGCGTAGCGGTCCTCGAAGTCCCGGTGGGCCGCAGTCCGAGCGAGTTGCTGCTGGTCCGCGAGTCGCGCCACGGCGTCGGCGGTCGCGCGGCCCATCCGGAACACCTCCACCGCGAGCCGGCGCGCGTACTCCGGTTGCGACCACACCAGTTCGACGACCGCCACGCACACCCGCAGCAGCAACGCGTCGTAGACCGCCGTCGCCTGCTCGGACAGGCCCGCCGCCCGCCGGATCCGCTCCGACCTCGCCATCACGTGGGCCCGCAACGACTCGGGCGTCAGCATGACCTTGAGCGCCTCGTCCGGGCGCAACGGCAGCGAGGCCTCGATCGACTCGCGCACCGCGTCCACGGCGGCCTGCCACTCGTGTTCCTCGACGGTGCTCAGCTCACCGCGGGCGAGCTCCGCGCTGACCCGTTCCACCAGGGGCCCCGGCCGGGTCAGCTCTCGTTGCCGCTTCTTGTCCTTGGCGCCCTTGTGTACGACCTCGAACAGACCGAGCAGCACGCGCTCCAGCACGGTCTCCAGCACCATCAGCAGTCCGGCGGAAAACGGGTCGGCCACACCTCCAGTATCAGCACGTGATCACCTGGCGGCGGCGGACTTCACCAGCTGTTCATCCGCCCAGGCTCAGCCGCTCCGGTTCACCTGGGCAGGTCCACCTCGGGCAGGGCGACCTTGCGGACGTGGCCGATGTCGAACTCCCTGCTCGTGCCGTCCCCGCAGTCCGCGCTCACCACGCCGTCGAGGTGCTTGGTCGGCACGATCACGTGCGTCTCCGTCCTGCGCGGCCCGGTCGCGTACTTGATCTCGACGCGGCTCCCGTCGACCAGCGCCGACGACAGCAGCACGACCTCCTCGTCGCGCAGGAAGACGTTCTGGTCGCGCAGCATCCGCGCCGCGTTGGCCCGCGGTGTGCCGCGCCCGACGCCCGGTTTCTCCTGCTCCACCAGCCGGACCGCGAGCTGGGTCAGCTCCAGGTCGTCCATCTCCGTGCGCCACCAGCGCTCCGGGCGGCGCTCGCCGCGGGCGGGCGCACGACGCCGTTCGACACTCTCCACGATGGACTTCTCGCCGGCGTCGAGCCCGGTCGGCGCGTACCCGCACCGGCGCAGCGCCACGAGGGTCTCGGCCATCGGCCGGTCCGAGGCCAGCACGGTCGGCGCGAGGAACCGCAGCTTCAGCGGCCCCAGCCGCTTCGACCTCACGATCTCCTGCAGCAACGCGGGATCCGAGGCCCGCACGCAGCTCGCCACGTCCGTCACCGTCAGCTGGCCGTGCCGGCGCGCCACGTCCCGCACCTGGTACTCGACGACCTGCGGCAGGGCGGTCTCCGACACCGAAGCGAGCTTCGCGAGCACGTCGTCGGCGGACAGCCCCGAGTCGAGCGCGCGCCGCACCGATCCGGCGGACAGCCGCCACACCCGTGCCGCGTCGTTGTCCTCCAGGTCCGCCACGAGGTTCAGCGTCGCGCTCAGCTCCGGCGACGGCAACCCGTTCACCACCGCCGTCATGTCCGTCTGGAACGCGGCCTTCTGCGTCGCCGGGGGCATCAACGCGCACGCCGCGGCTTCGACGTCACCGTCCTCCAGCACCGCCACGCCCAACTGCGTCAGCGCGCCACCGGCGACCAGGCCGAGCGATTCCATCTCGGCCACCACCGCCGCCGTCGCGCGCAGGTCGTGCACCGCGGGACGTTCCCAGGACAGGTCCTCGACCAGTTCGCTGATGTCGGTGAAGGCCTCCTGGGCCGAGAACCGCTCCAGCGCACCGCGCCGCAGCGCGAGGCCGGCGGCACCGGTGTAGTCGCGCAACGCCGCCCGCGCCTGGTCCGGCTCCGGCCGCCAGTCCATCCGCCGCCACGCCGCGACCAGCGCCGCGAGCCGCGGCCCCGGTTGCGAGTCGAGCCACGCGTCACCGTGCCTCGTCGGCAGCAGCCGCGAGCGTTCGACCCCGACGAGCTGGGCCTCGGCGGCGAGCTCCAGCCAGAGTCGCAGCACGCCGTCCGAGACCCGCAGCGCCCGCGCGACCCGCCGGATCTCCACCGTCGCCACGCCACCGGTGTACCGCGCGTCGAACGTGTCCTGCTCGCAGTGCGCCAGCAACCGCGCCACTCCGTCCACAGTGGACATGGCGGGCACGATCGGCGAGATCTCGGAAGCCCTGCGCTTCCTCGGCGTCCGCGGTCGCAACGTCAGCTGACCCTGCACGGCGCCGGTCGCCCGCACGGAGTTCACCGCGGCGAGCCTCGGCCCCTCCGGCCAGGCCAGCGCCCGCCGCTTGAGCTCGCCGAGCGCCCGTTCGAAGTCGCCCACCGAGCACCGCAGTTCGGCGCACACCGTGTCGATCGTCCCGTTGTTGCCCTGCGCGACGATCGCGCCGAGCACGTCGAGCGCGCCCTGGTCCAGCGTGGCCTCGGCGGCGTGCACCGAGTCGGAGTCGGTGAGCTGGGTCGCCAGGTCCTTCAGCGTGCGGAGGTAGCGGTCCGCGACGTCGCGGCGGTGCACGAGTACCGCGGCCACCTCGTCCGGTCCCAGTTGGAGGAGCCAGGAAGCGAGCGCGTTGATGCGGCGTGGCATTCGTCGGATTATGGCCCGGTTGTGTGTCCTCAAACGAATTTTCACGCACATGGGCGATCGGGCGTTCACGACTTCGGCCTATTGACGCGTCCGTGCGGCCTGCGGATTGCTCCCCCTGGACATCCAGTCGAATGCGTGTTCGATAAGCTGGTCCGCACCCGAGGCGCCTTCGCCGGCCGCCGTCCAGCAGGATCAGAACCTGGCGTCGTCCGCGGTGTGGCGCCGGGTGGGTCCTTCTGCGGAGGAGATGCAGGGCGATGAGGCAGGAAGTTTCGCGGGTGCGGTCCAGTCGCGCCGGAAACCCCAGCGGTCGGTCGGGGAAGCACGCCGGGTTCAGCGGTTTCGGCGAGTACGCCATCGACTTCTTCGACGGTCTGGTCCTGGACAACTCGAAGGCGTACTGGGACGACAACAAGGAGACCTACCTGCGCGACGTGCGGGCGCCGATGGAGGCGCTGCTGCTCGCGCTGGAGAAGGAGTTCGGCGAGGGCAAGGTGTTCCGGCCGTACCGCGACGTGCGGTTCGCCAAGGACAAGACGCCGTACAAGGACCACTGCGGCGGCGTGATCGAGAAGGGCCGCGGCGGCGGCGCGTACTACGTGCAGCTCAGCCCCGAGGGCCTGATGGTCGGCGGCGGCTCGTTCCACATGCAGTCGGACCAGCTGGCCCGCTACCGCGCCTCGGTCGACGCCCACGGCGTCCTGCTGCGCGGGATCGTGGACAAGCTCGTCAAGCAGGGCTGGACGGTGGCGGGCGACGTGATGAAGTCCAAGCCGCGCGGGTTCGACGACGACCACCCGCACCTCGACCTGCTCAAGCACCGGTCGATCTACGTGCGCAAGGTGTGGGAGCCGGACGACGTGCTGCACGAGCCGGGCTGTCTCGACAGGGTGCGCAAGTCGTGGAGGCAGCTCAAGGACTTCAACGCGTGGTGCGAGGACCACGTCGGCGTGAGCGAACAGCCGCGGCGATAGCCCAGCCGAGGCCGATCCCGAGCACGTCCACCAGGGCGTCGAGCACGTCCCCGCTGCGGTGCAGCGGCGTGATCAACTGCTGCAACACCTCCGAAACCCCTGCGTAAACGACGAGCGCGAGCAGGATGTGACGAATCCTCGCGTACAGGCCGGTGAACGCCAGAAGGGCGAACAGCAGGGTGTGGACGACCTTGTCCGTGCCCGGCGGGGAACTCGGCACACCTGACTCGGGGGTGAACAGGACGATGACGCTGAGCAACGCCGCGGTCACGAAAGGCAGTACTCGACCCATTGCGGAAACATTACCCAGGAGTAGTTCGGGATCGGTCCAGGAACGGGGTCTACTCTCTCTAGACGTGAGTCGACGCGCAAAGATCGTCTGTACCCTCGGTCCCGCCACTGGCACGCCGGACAAGGTCCGCGACCTGGTAGCGGCCGGTATGGACGTGGCCAGGATGAACTTCAGCCACGGCAGCCATGCCGACCACAAGCAGGTTTACGACATGGTCCGCGCGGCAGCCGACGAGTCGGGCCGCGCCGTGGGCATCCTCGCCGACCTCCAGGGCCCCAAGATCCGCCTCGGCCGTTTCGCCGCGGGTCCGGTCGACTGGAACACCGGCGACGTCGTCCGCGTCACCGTCGAAGACGTCGAGGGCACGCACGACCGCGTGTCGACGACGTACAAGGAGCTCGCGAAGGACGCCAAGGTCGGCGACCGCCTGCTCGTGGACGACGGCAAGGTCGGCCTCGTGGTCGTCGACGTCGAAGGTTCCGACGTCGTGTGCGAGGTCACCGAAGGCGGACCCGTCAGCAACAACAAGGGCCTTTCGCTGCCCGGCATGGACGTGTCCGTGCCCGCGCTGTCCGAGAAGGACATCGAGGACCTCGAGTTCGCGCTCTCGCTGGGCGTGGACTTCATCGCCCTGTCGTTCGTGCGCTCGCCGGCGGACATCGACCTGGTCCACCAGGTCATGGACCGCTCGGGCAGCAAGCGCCTCCCGGTGATCGCGAAGATCGAGAAGCCGGAGGCCGTGGACAACCTCGAGGCCATCGTCCTCGCGTTCGACGGCGTCATGGTCGCCCGCGGTGACCTGGGCGTCGAGCTCCCGCTGGAGCACGTGCCGCTCGTGCAGAAGCGCGCGATCCAGATCGCCCGCGAGAACGCGAAGCCGGTCATCGTCGCGACCCAGATGCTCGACTCGATGATCACCAACTCCCGCCCGACCCGCGCCGAGACGTCCGACGTCGCGAACGCGGTGCTCGACGGCGCGGACGCCCTGATGCTGTCCGGCGAGACCTCGGTCGGCCGCTACGCCATCGAGTCCGTGCAGACCATGGGCCGCATCATCGAGGCCGTCGAGACCGAGTCGGTCGTCGTGCCGCCGCTGACGCACGTCCCGCGCACCAAGCGCGGCGTGATCTCGTACGCGGCCCGCGACATCGGCGAGCGCCTCAACGCCAAGGCCCTGGTCGCGTTCACGCAGTCCGGTGACACGGTCCGCCGTCTCGCGCGCCTGCACACGCACCTGCCGCTGCTGGCGTTCACGCCGGAGCCCGCGGTGCGCTCGCAGCTCGCGCTGACGTGGGGCACCGAGACGTTCCTGGTGCCGCGCGTGGAGTCCACCGACGAGATGGTCCGCCAGGTCGACGTGGCCATGATCGAGATCGGCCGCTACCAGGCCGGCGACCTCATGGTCGTCGTCGCCGGCTCGCCTCCCGGCACCATCGGCTCGACGAACCTCATCCGCGTGCACCGGCTGGGCGAGGACGACCACGCGTAAGTGGTCGGCCTCTCAGTCACGACGGCGGCCCCGCCCCCTCATACTGGTCGTGTGAGGGTGCGGGGCCGTTTCGCGCCTGATGGTTGAGGGAGAGTTCTGCCGTGACTGAGGCCGCCCGTGCCGCCGCTTCGCACCCGTCCGGGGTGAGCGGACAATCCGCAGTGGACGACCTGGTCGCGTTGCTCGACCTGGAACGCATCGAGGAGAACATTTACCGCGGTGTGTCCCCGGCGGAGTCGCCGGTGCGCGTCTTCGGCGGCCAGGTGGCGGGCCAGGCCCTGGTGGCCGCCGGCCGCACCGTCCCGGTCGAACGCCGCGTGCACTCGCTGCACTCGTACTTCATCCGCCCCGGCGACCCGCGCGTGCCGATCGTGTACGAGGTGGACCGCATCCGCGACGGCCGCTCGTTCACCACCCGCCGCGTCGTGGCCGTGCAGCACGGCAAGGCGATCTTCTCGCTCTCCGCGTCGTTCCAGGTGGAGGAACAGGGCGTCGAGCACACCTCGGAGATGCCGGACGTGCCGGACCCCGAGTCGCTGCCGACGTGGAGCGAGTCCGTGGCCGGCTACTCGCTGGTGAACCTGAAGTTCCCGCGCCCCATCGACGTCCGCTACGTGACGGAGCCGCCGTGGGAGTCGCGTGAGGACGGTCCGGGCGCGGCCGCGTCCCAGGTGTGGATGAAGGCGGACGGCAAGCTGCCGGACGACCCCATGTTGCAGCTCTGCGTCATGACGTACGCGTCGGACATGACGTTGCTGGACGGGGTTCTGGCGCGGCACGGCGTGTACTGGGGGCTGGACAAGGTCCTCGGGGCGTCACTGGACCACGCCATGTGGTTCCACCGTCCGTTCCGGGCCGACGAGTGGTTGTTGTACGACACCTCTTCGCCTTCCGCCTCCGGGAACCGGGGGCTGGCGACCGGGCGGTTCTTCACGCAGGACGGGCAGTTGGTGGCGACCGTCGTGCAGGAGGGATTGATCCGGGTGATCAAGCCGTCCGAGTGATGGCATGGAGGATCTCCAAGCAGGAAGCTGGTGAGAGCTGGTGGCGGAAGGCACTCCATCGAGGCCGGAGAAGGGTGATCACATGACCGCTGAAGCGTGGCCGGATCACCTGGCAACGGTGACTTTGGACGAGTGGGACGCGATGCCAGAGGACAAGAACCTCGAGCTCGTGGATGGAGTCCTGCACGTGGTGGCCGCGGCCGTACCTGCACATCAGAAGGCTCAGAGCAGGCTGGACAACTGGCTCGACGAGCAACTGCCACAGAGCTTGGTCTCCTACCAGGACGTCGACGTGGTGATCGACAACTCGGACCGGCCCACCGTGCGCAAGCCCGACATCGTCGTGGTGACGGCGGAGGCGGCCGATCGCAACCCCAAGCGCTTCGACGCGAAGGACGTGGTCCTCGCGGTGGAGATCGTGTCACCCGGCTCCGAGCGGGTCGATCGCGTCACCAAGCCCACGCAGTACGCCAAAGCCGGAATCGCGCACTACTGGTTGGTCGAACTGGCCGACCCGATCAGCCTGACGGCCTTCGAACTCGTCGACGGCATCTACAAACTCGTGGAAGACGGTGTGGGCGAGGTGGAGCTGACCCGGCCCGCTCCGCTGTCCTTCGACCTCGACGCGCTGACCCGCCGCCGTTAGTCCACGCGACGCCGCCGATGGGTCGGCCGCAGGTTCGCGGGCGGCGTCAAAGCGCGGGTCTCCACCCGCTCCAGCACCACCGACGACGTCAGGTTCCGCACCTCCGTCCGCGATGCGATCTTGTCCATCAGGAACGCCTGCAGGTGCGTGGAACCGGCCACGGCGATGTGGATCAGGAAGTCGGCCTGCCCGGACACGTGGAAGATCGACCGCGTCTCCGGCTGCGCCATCACGAACGCCCGGAACCCGGCCACCACCACACGGGTGTGCGGCCGCACGTTCACCGAGATCACGGCCTCCAGAGGCAGCCCGGTGGTCGCGGGGTCCACCACGGCGTGCGACCCCGTGATCACCCCGAGGTCGCGCAGCCGGCGCACGCGCTGCAGGCAGGACGACGGCGCGAGCCCGACGATCTCCGCCAGGGTCCGGTTCGGGAGGGTGGCGTCGTTCTGCAACTCCTCCAGGATGTGCCAGTCGACCGAATCCAGTTCGGCTTGTTCGCGCATAACCGAACATCGTACTGACCTGCTGGAACGCACACGAACAAAGCGCAGACGATCTGCGTCATGCACATCGCGTGGACGTCGTTCCTGCTGGCACTCGTGGTCATCACGGTCGTGCCCGGACCCGACTTCGTACTGGTCATGGGGAACGCGGTCAGGAGCTTCCGCAAGGGCGTCGAGGCGGCGCTCGGCGTGCTGACCGGGCTCCTGGTCCACGGGACGCTCGCGACGGTCGGGTTGTCCGCGCTCGTGGCGGCGGCGCCCACGGCGTTGTTCGTGGTCAAGGCGATCGGCGCCGCCTACCTCGCCTACATCGGGTTCATGACGCTCCGGACGGCGAACAAGCCCCTCGCCGAGCAGCCGCAGCAGAAGAACGTGTTCCTGCGTGGCATGTTGTGCGACCTGTTGAACCCCAAGGTGATGCTCACGTTCCTGAGCCTCATCCCGCAGGCGATGGACCCGAACGCCGCGCCGCTGCCGCAGGCGGCGCTGCTCAGCGCGGTCACGGTCGGGGTGTTCGCGGTGTTCTGGGTGATCGTGGTGCCGAGCGCGCGTCAGCTCGGCAGGCTGCTCAGCAGGCCGAGGACCCGCGCGCACTTCGAGCGGGTCTGTGGAACCGCTCTCATCGGGCTGGCGGCGTCAGTTCTCGCTACCTGAGTCCCACGTGACGGTCAGCTCGTCGCGGGTGCCGAAGCGGACGAGGTGGCGCTCCACGACGTCGCGCAGGCGGGCCGTGTCCTCCTCGGAGGACGCCACCACGCGCATCACCAGAACGTCCTCGAGGGCCTCGAACTCGGCCAGGCCCGCCGAGAAGCGCACGAAGCCGCGGCTGTCCTCCCAGGACCCTTCGAGGTCCTTGTGCGTGAAGTGCTTCACCAGCTGCGAGCCGTACCTCGAGGCGCGGTCGGTCGCCGAGCGTCCCACGCTCGTGAATTCCGTCATGAAGCCAACTTACGCCTCGTGGCGTGACACAGAACGTTGGCGGCGCATCCGCGCTCAGCAGGATCCGTCGCGGCACCGCCCCCACGCCCCCGTACAACCAGTACGAGGACGTGGGGGCGGCACCACGACGCACCCGTCTGAACACGAATGCACCGGCAACGTCCTGAGCCACACCACTAGAGGTACGTACCGGCACGTGACGCGGTTCACCTGCCAAAACGGAGTCTGAGAACACCCTGTGACATCTCGCGTAAACCTGAAGAACACGGCAGGCTGTTGCGCATGACGGAAGGCAAAGCACGTATCGCGGTCACCGGTCTGGCCACCATGGGCAGCAACCTCGCGCGCAACCTCGCGCGCCACGGCTTCAAAACCGCCGTGCACAACCGGACCCCCGCGAAGATGAAGGCCCTGCTGGAAGAGCACGGCCACGAGGGCGACTTCGTCGGCGCCGAGACGTTGCAGGACCTGGTCGACAGCCTGCAGACGCCGCGCCAGATCATCATCATGGTCAAGGCCGGTGGCCCCACCGACGCCGTCATCGACGAGCTGAGTGAGATCCTCGAGCCCGGTGACATGGTCATCGACGGCGGCAACGCCCACTACGCCGACACGCGTCGCCGTGAGGCCGCGCTGAAGGAGAAGGGGCTGCTGTTCGTCGGCGCCGGCATCTCCGGTGGCGAGGAGGGCGCGCTCAACGGCCCCAGCATCATGCCGGGCGGCCCGGCCGAGTCCTACAAGCACGTCGGGCCGGTCTTCGAGGAGATCGCGGCCAAGGTGGACGGTCAGCCGTGCTGCGTGCACGTCGGGCCGGACGGCGCCGGGCACTTCGTGAAGATGGTGCACAACGGCATCGAGTACGCCGACATGCAGCTGATCGCCGAGGCCTACGACCTGCTCTCCCGCATCGGCGGGCAGACGCCGGCGGAGATCTCCGAGGTCTTCACGCAGTGGAACTCGGGCGACCTGGAGTCGTACCTGGTCGAGATCACCGCCGAGGTCCTCAAGCACGTCGACGCGAACGGCACGCCGCTCGTGCAGGTCATCGAGGACGCGGCGGAGCAGAAGGGCACCGGCCGCTGGACCGTGCAGGAGGCGCTGGAGCTGGGCGTGCCGGTCACCGGCATCGCCGAGGCCGTGTTCGCGCGCTCGCTGTCCGGCCACACCGACCAGCGCAAGGCCGTGCGCGAGGCGTTCGGCGCCAGCGAGGTCGTCGCGAAGCCGGACGCCGACCTGGTGGACGACGTGCGCCAGGCGCTCTACGCGTCCAAGGTCGTCGCGTACGCGCAGGGCTTCGACATGATCCGCGAGGCGTCGAAGAACTTCGACTGGAACATCGACCTCGGTGCGATGGCGACGATCTGGCGTGGCGGCTGCATCATCCGCGCGCAGTTCCTCAACCGCATCCGCGAGGCCTACGACGCCAACGCGGACATCGAGTCCTTGTTGGTGGACAACTACTTCCGCGACGCGGTGCAGAACGCGGAGGCCGCTTGGCGCAGGGTCGTGGTCCGTGCGGTGGAAGCCGGCGTGCCGACTCCTGGCTTCGTGTCCGCTTTGGCCTACTACGACGGACTTCGCTCCGAGCGCCTGCCCGCCGCGCTCGTCCAGGGACAGCGCGACTTCTTCGGTGCGCACACGTACAGGCGGATCGACAAGCCCGGTAGCTTCCACACGTTGTGGTCGGGTGATCGATCAGAGGTGGAAGCGTGAAATTTCGTGTTCTGGGGGCGGTCGTCGCTGTGGCGGCAGGGTTCTCCCTGACGTCCAGCGGCGGCGCCGTGGCGGTCGGGAACGAGGCCCTCACGGCTGATCTCGACGCGATCCTGGCCGACAACGCGCTCAAGGGCGCGGACGTCGGCCTGGTCGTGCGGGACGCCAACTCCGGAGAAGTGATCTACACCAGGCAGAGCGGCAGGCGGTCGCAGGTCGCGTCGAACCTGAAGCTGCTCACCACGACGACGGCGCTGGACCTGCTGGGCCCCGACCACCGCTGGAAGACCGAACTGGTCTCCAGTGGCACGAGGTCCGGGGCGGCGCTCAACGGCGACCTGGTGCTGCGCGGCGGTGGCGACCCGACGATGTCCCGGCTGCGCTACCAGCAGCTCGCGGACACGTTGAAGGCCAGCGGTGTCACGACCGTGAACGGTGCGTTGGTCGTCGACGACACCAAGTTCGACGCGACGCCGTACGGCACCGGCTGGGCGTGGGACGACGAGCCGTACTCCTACAGCGCGGAGACATCGGCCCTCACCCTCTCGCCGGACGCGAAGTTCAGCGCGGGCACGGTCGTCGTGCGCGTCAAGCCGGGCGCCGCGGCGGGCGCACCGGCCGTCGTGACGACCGAACCGGCGAACGACCACGTGCAGGTCGTGTCCACGGCGACGACCGGCAACGCCGGCATCTCCGTGCAGCGCGAGCACGGCACGAACCGGATCTTCGTCAGCGGGTCGACCTCGGTGGAGACGACGGCGCTGTCGACGGTCAAGGACCCGACGGGACTCGTCACGTCGGTGTTCCAGAAGGCGTTGCAGGCCAGCGGGATCACCGTCACCGGCGGGGTCAAGAGGCAGAAGGCGCCCGCGGGTGCCGCGGTCCTCGCGACCGACACGTCGATGACGCTCGGCGAGCTCGTCAAGCCGTTGCTCAAGGACAGCAACAACATGCTGGCAGAGGTGCTGGTCAAGACCGCGGGTGGCTCGTTCACCAACGGCGTCAACCAGCTCAGCACGAAGTGGGCCGGTCTCGGCGTCGACCCGAACGCGGTCGAGGTCTTCGACGGCTCCGGCATGTCGCGGCTCGACCAGTTCTCGCCCGACGACCTCACGTCGGTGCTGGTCAAGGCGAAGACCAAGCCGTGGTTCGCCGCGTGGCAGGCCTCGCTGCCCGTCGCCGGTGTCGACGGCACCCTGGTCAACCGCATGAAGAACACCCCGGCGGCGGGTAACGTGAAGGCCAAGACGGGGTCGCTCTCGGGCGTCTCCGGCCTGTCCGGCTACGTGACCACGCAGGCGGGCCGCGAGCTGGTGTTCTCGGTGGTGCAGAACAACGTCCTGCTGTTCAACAGCCCGCGCGCCATCGAGGACAGGATCGCCGTGCGCCTGGCCTCGGAGGGCGGGGCGGTGGCGCCGCAGGTGCAGTCCGTGCCGCAGCAGCGCAAGGCTCCGGCGCAGGAACGCACGCCGGTTCCCGCGAAGGAGCGCGTCGACGTGGAGTGCTCCTGGATCGGTACCTGCTAGGAGAAGTCCGAAGTGGAGCCGCCCCGAGCGCTTTCGGGGCGGCTCCTCGCTTTCCTACGCCGGTGACGGCACGGGCTCGAGCCCGTTGCGGTCCGGGTCGACCAGGTACACGCGGGCGTTCGAGATGTCGAAGTACATGCCCTTCAACGTGAGCGTGCCCGCCGCGATCGCCTCCCGCACACTCGGGTGCGCGAGCAGGTTGTCGAGTTGCTGCGCGACGTTCGCGACGGCGAGCCGGTCGGCCACCGGCAGGTCCGCGCAGCCGGGCGCGGTCGGCGCGTGGAACCGGATCAGCGACGGCTCGGCGTTGCGCAGCCACGAGTGCAGGTGCGAGCCGCGCGCCGCGGACCCCTTCACCAGCGCCTTCATCGCGCCGCAGTCGGAGTGTCCACACACGACGATCGTGTTGACGTTGAGGATCTCGACCGCGTACTCGATGGCCGCGCCGACCGAGCTGTCCTCCGCCGACGGCGTCGGCACCAGGTTGCCGATGTTGCGCACGCAGAACAGGTCACCCGGTCCGGACGTGGTGATCAGGTTCGGCACCACCCGGGAGTCCGCGCACGTGATGAACAGCTGCTGCGGCCGTTGCCCGCGCAGCGCGAGCTCGTGCAGGAACGGCCGCACCAGCGGCGCGGAGCGCTGCTCGAACTCGTGCATGCCGCGCAGCATCGGATCGCCCTCGGCGAGCAGCTGTTCGGCGGACGACCGCTGGGCCGGCAGCGTGACCGCACCGGGAGTGCTCTGCCAGTGCGACCACGGCGCGAACCAGCGGGGCAGCGGGCCGGGCAACGTCTTGCGCCGCCCCGGTTTGCCCTGGTTCGCCCGGTCGTACCAGGTGTCGTGCACCTCGTCGACCCGCACCCGGCCGCCGAGCCGTTCGTAGCCCTCGCGCCAGTCGTTGATCGCCTCGTACGACGCGTGGTCCAGGTAGTCGACGTGCAGCTCCAGCACCACGGTCCGGCCGAGCGGCAGCCTGCGCAGCTCCCGCACGAGCCGTCCGACCCCCAGGAACACCAGTGATCCCCGCACGCACACCCGGTTGCCCTCGACGCGCACCGAGCAGTGCGTCAACCGGTACAACGCGCGCAGCAACGCGATCGCGAGCCCGACGACCACGCCCTCCAGCAGTCCGAAGAGGACGACACCGAGCGCGGTCGCCGCGTAGACCACGAACTCCCCGTGCTGCCACAGGGTCCGCATGCGCTGGACCGAGACGAGCCTGAGCCCGACGACGAACAGCACCCCCGCCAGCGCGGCCAGCGGGATCAGCTCCAGGGCGGGCGAGAACGCGAGCACCGCCACCGCGATCCACACGCCCTGCAGGATCGCCGCGTACCGGGTCTTCGCGCCCGCCGCGACGTTCGCGGAGCTGCGCGCCAGGCCACCGCTGATCGGGAACCCGCCGAGCGCGCCCGCCAGCACGTTGCCGGTGCCCTGGGCGACGAGCTCCTTGTCGAGCCGGGCACGCGGCCCGTCGTGCAGCCGGTCCGTGGCGACGGCCGACAGCAACGACTCCATGCTCGCCACCAGCGCGACCGTGACGACCGCGGCGATGATCGTGCCGGCACCGCCCTGCGGCACCTGCGGGAGCACCAGCGCGTGGCTGTCCGGCAGGTCGACCCTCGCGACGGGGAGGCGCAGCGCGAACGCCAGCGCGGTCGCGAAGGCGACGGCGACCAGCGGCGCGGGGATCACCGAGAGCCGCGGCACCCGCGGCCACAGCAGCAGGACCGCGATCGCCGCCGCGCCGGCGGCCACCGAGCCCCAGGCTCCCCTCGCCAGTTCTCCGGGCAGCAGCGCGAGGTTCGCGGGCACGGTCGATCCCGCCGTGCCGCCCAGCACCACCACGAGCTGACCGACGGCGATCGAGATGCCGATGCCCGCGAGCATGCCGTGCACGATCGCGGGGGACAGCGACATCACCAGGCGGCTGATCCCGGTGAGCCCCAACGCGATCTGCAGCACGCCCGCGGCCAGCGTGATCGCTGCCGTGGCCGCCCACCCGAACTGCGCGACCAGCCCGGCCACGATCACCACGAGACCGGTGCCGGGCCCGCTGATCTGCAACGGCGCCCCGCTGAGCGCGCCGACGACCACACCGCCGATGACCGCGGAGATGATCCCGGCCATCAGCGGCGCGCCCGTGGCGTGCGCGATGCCGAGCGACAACGGGATCGAGATGAGGAACAGCACGAAGCTCGCGGGCAGGTCGTGCTTCAGGACCAGCGGAGGGCCGTGCGGGGTGTGCTCGCCGGCGTTGGACCTGGGGTGATGGCTCACGGTTTTTCCTTTTGTGGAATGGCGGCATGGCCCTGTGCCACGGATGCACAGGGCGGGGGAAGGGGAGTGAGCTAGTGGGCGCTCCGGCGTCGAGCTCCGCGACGCCGTCCGGCGGCGTCGCGGGCCATCAGGCGCTCTAAGGGCAGCAGTCGGCGCGGCCGGACGGCATCGAGCTCGTCGGCGCGGTCATGCGGGGTCGGCACGGGAACACCTCCGTGTCGGCACAGGCATCGTGGGGCGGGATCAGGCCGCGTCGCCTTCAATGATGAGGCCGGAAACGGTGCTGTGGCAGATCTTTCAGCCAACCGTGTTGATCTTGGCGGCGATCGTCACGCGAGGTGATGACCTGGTGGTGCGGCCCCCAGAAGGTCGGCGAGGTGATTCACGCTCAGCAGGGCGCCTCGCGGCGGCACCACGATGCACCCGTCTGACCGCGAATTCCCCGGCGACCTTCTGGGCCACACCACCAGAAGGGCCGGCTCCGGTCGGGGGGTGCGGAGCCGGCCCAAGTCGGGACGGAACTGAAGAACTATCGAGTTCCGAAATTCAGCCTACCGAGCGCAGGTGCTTGCCGTGCGAAGTCTCCTGGCCCACCACGGTCAGGATCAGCTGCGCCGAGAGATAAGCACGGCACGGTGCGGGCATCCGCCTGGAGAACCAGCCGCGCTTGCAGGTGGCGCACCGGCCGTGCTCGTCGGGCTGGTGCTCGTCGAGCAGCGCCTTCACCACGGCGACCACCCTCGGCAACTCGACCCTGGCGAGTACGAGGGCGGTCTGGTCGTCGCCGCGCTCGGCGAGGTCGGTGAGCGTGGCCAGGTGGGAGTGCAGCGACTTGTCCAGTTGGCTGAACACCGTGACGGCCATCAGGCTCAGAGCTCCAGTCCTTGCGTGAGCAACCCATGCAGACTGTCGCGCCGAACCTGCGATCTGCAAGTTGCAGTACACGAATGGATGACGTCTCTTTGCGGCGAGCTCCTTTGCTCTCAAACTGGGAACGACCAGGAGGTGTGGATGCCACGGGGTAGCAGTCCGACCCTGCGCAAGCGACGGCTCGTGAGCGAGCTCCGCAGGCTGCGTGAAGTGGCTGGTCTGACGATCGAGGAGGTGGGCGAGCGCCTGGAGTGCTCGGCCTCCAAGATCAGCCGCATCGAGACGGGCCGTGTGGGCGTGAGCCCGCGCGACGTGCGGGACATGCTCGCCGCCTACGGTGCGGACACCACCACCCTCGAGGAACTGGTCCAGCTGGCCAGGGAAGCCCGTCGCAAGGCGTGGTGGGACGAGTTCGGCGACATCGTGCCCGGTCGTTACGTGGGGTACGAGGCCGACGCGGACTCGATCAGGACCTACCAGGGGCTGATGATCCCGGGCCTGCTGCAGTGCGAGGCGTACACGAGGGCGTTGATCTCCCAGGTGCTGCCGGACGCGAGCACCGCCGAGATCGACCGGCGCGTCCGGTTGCGCAAGGCCCGGCAGGCCTTGCTGAGTGAGGACGACCCGTTGCGCCTGCACGTCGTGATCGACGAGGCCGCCCTGCGCCGGCTCGTCGGCGGCGCCGGGGTGATGCGCGTGCAGATGGCGCGTCTCCTCGAGGTCGGTGCGTTGCCGAACGTCACGATGCAGGTCGTGCCGTTCAGCGCCGGTGGTCATGCCGCGATGGACGGCCCGTTCGTCATCCTGAGCTTTCCCGAGCGGCTCGACCCCGACGTGGTCTACATCGAGAGCACCAGAAGCGGCGTCTACCTGGAACAACAGTCAGACGTGAATTCCTACGCCGAGATGTTCGAGCGTCTCGTGAAGTCCGCGATGAGTCAGCGGGAATCGGAAACCCTGATCACCGGGATCGCTCGCACTCTCGCGTGACAGCGACCGGGAGTGAACACACAGTGGAAAGCTTGCGTTGGCGCAAGAGCAGCAGGTCGTCGGCCGGTGGACCGGAGTGCGTCGAGATCGCCCTCGACGCCCGCGGCGCGGCCGTTCGCGACAGCAAGAACGCGGACGGGGCTCGGCTGAGGTTCGGTGACGCGGGATGGGACACGTTCCTCGCCGCCGCGAAGACCGGCTCTTTCGTCAGCTGATCGGAAGGTGCAGCAGAGGGCCCCGGCTGGATGATCCAGCCGGGGCCCTCTGCTGTGGGAAAAGGGGGACGTGGGCCGGCCGGCGTTCCGCCGCCGCGGGCTGGATGCCCCTTGCACGCCGGCCGACCCACGTCGATCATGGGGAGCAGCGGGTGTTCCGCTGTCCGGTCCAACCTGTTCCGACTCCGCGATCTCCGGTTTCCGTTGATCTCGCGGTCTGTGGTTGGTTGGACACGCTAAGCGTAAGAATGCCTTCTACAGCACGACTGGAGCCCGACTGAAGTGATCTTCGAGCTCCTGGTGGCCCACAGGCGAAGGACAGATCGGTGACGGCTGGCGAGGAACCCCTCCGGTTCGAGGTTCTCGGCCTTCTCCGAGTCGTTCGCGCAGGTCAAGAGGTTGATCTCGGTGCGGCGAAGCAACGTGCCGTCCTCGCCGTCCTGCTGCTGGCGCGCGGTACGCCGGTCAGCCGCGGCCAGATCATCGAGGCCGTCTGGGGCGACAACGTGCCCTCCAGTGCCGTGAACTTGGTCCAGACCTATGTCGCCGGACTGCGCAGGGCGCTCGAACCGACCCGCGCGCGCAGGGCTCCGGCCGAGCTGCTCACGTCGGTCGGCGACGGGTACCTGATGCGGGTCGAGCCCGGCGCGCTCGACCTCGACGTCGTCGAACGTCAAGTCCTGCTCGCGAACCGCCTGCGCGCCGCCGGGGACCTCGCCGGAGCCGCGGTGGAGCTGGACGACGCGCTCGCCTTGTTCCGCGCGGAACCGCTGGGCGGTGTCTCCGGTCTCTTCGCCGACGCCGAGCGCGGCCGTCTCGTCGAACGGCGGCTCGCGGTGCTGGAGGAACGCGCCGAGCTCGGCCTCGCGATCGGGCAGGGCCCGGAACTGGTGTCGCGGCTCGCGTCGATGGTCGCCGAGCACCCGTTGCGCGAACGCGGCCACGGGCTGCTGATGCGCGCGCTGGTCCAGGCGGGCAGGCAGGCCGAGGCGCTGGCCGCGTACCGCGAGGCCCGCGCCGTGCTGATCGAGGAGCTCGGCGTCGAGCCGGGTTTCGAACTGCGCCGCGTGCACCAGGCCGTGCTGGCGGGGGACAGCCCCGAACCGGAACGCGCGCCGGTCCGCGTGCCGGTGCAGCCCTCCGCACCCGAACCCGCACCCGTGACGGTGCCCGCGCAGCTGCCGCGCGCTCCCGTGTCGCTCGTCGGCCGGGACGCGGAGGTGGCGTGCCTGGACGCGTTGCTGCGCGGCCCCGGCGGTCCGGTGGCGCTGGTGACCGGTCCGGCGGGCGTGGGCAAGACGGCGCTGGCCCTGCACTGGGCGCACCGGGTGCGCGACGAGTTCCCGGACGGCCAGCTCTACGTCGACGTGCACGGCTACGACCCGAACCGGGAGCCGCTGGAGATCGGCGAGGTGCTCAACCGGTTCCTGCGGGCGCTGGGCGTCCCGGCCGGGGACACGCCGGTCTCGGTCGACGAGCGCTCGGCGTTGCTGCGCACGTTGCTGGCGGACCGCAAGATGCTGGTGATGCTCGACAACGTCCGCAGCTCGGCGGACCTGGTGCCGTTGCTGCCGGGCGCGCCCTCGTGCGTCGTCGTGACGTCCCGGCGACGGCTGGTCGGGCTCGTCGCGCAGGTCGAGGCGAAGCTGGTCGAGCTGGACATGCTCGACCCGGACGCCGCCGTCGCCGTGCTGGACCGCATCGCCGGCCGGTCCGACATCGAGGCGCACGCCCTGCACGAGCTGGCCGAACTCTGCGACGGCTTACCCCTGGCGTTGCGCATCGCGGCGGCCCGTCTCGCCGTGTCACCGCGTCTGCGCGTAGCCGAGCTGGTCGAGGAACTGCAGGACGAGCAGGGGCGTCTCGCGGCTTTGGGGCTGGAGGACGGCGAGGGCACCGTGCGCGCCGCACTGGACGCTTCCCGCCGTGCGTTGCCCGAGGAGCCGTCACGGCTGTTGGCCATCATCGGCCTGCACCCCGGAGCCGACCTGACCCCGCACGTGGTCGCCGCGCTGGGCGAGGTGTCACTGCTGGAGGCCCAACGCGCGCTGGACGCGTTGACGGCCGCGAACCTGCTGTCCGTCAGCGAACCCGGCCGCCACGTCGCGCACGACATCGTCCGCGTCTACACCAAGACCCTGGCCGGGGAGCTGTCCGAGCCGGAACGCCGTGCCGCCACCGGCCGGATGCTCGACTACTACCTGCACTGCGCGGACCTCGCCGACGGCCTGCTCCCGATCAACCGCGGCAGCGTCCTGGTCGCGCCGGAGCACCGGCCGGTCCACGTGCCCGCGATCTCCGGTCCGGCGGACGCGACGGCCTGGTTCGACGCCGAACGCGCGAACCTCATCGCCGCCGCCGAGCTCGCGTCCGGTTCGGGCTGGCACGTCCACGCCTGGCAGCTGCCGTACACGTTGTCCCGGTACCTGTGGCTGCGCACCGAGCGTGAGACGTCGTTGCGCCTCACCGAAGCCGCACTGCAGGCCGCCATCGCGCTGAACGACGACGACGCGCGGTTCGTCATGCAGTTCAACCTGGGCGTCGCGTTGCTCCAGTTCGAACGCTTCGAGGAGGCCCTGCAGGCACAGCAGGGCGCGCTGGAAGTGGCCCGCCGCAAGGAGGACGTGCACCAGCAGGCGCGTGCGCTGACGACGGTCGCGGGCACGTTGCTCGACCTGGGCCGCGCCGAGGAGGCCGAGGAGCACTACCGCGAGGCCATGGAGATCTCGCGGATCGCGGGCTCGAAGTGGGCCGAGGCCAACGCCCACCACCACCTCGGGCTGCTGTACCTGAGCACGCAACGGTTCGGCGACGCGATGCCGTGGCTGCGGGTGGCGCTGCGGATGTACCACGAGGTCGGCGAGCAGTGCGGGGAAGCGGCCTGCCACACCGACATCTCCACGGCCCTGCTCGAGACCGGCGACACGGACGGTGCGCTCTCCTCGGCCCGCACGGCGCTGGCCGTCGCGTGCGACGCCGTCTCGCCGTACCACCAGGCGTTGGCGCACGACCGGCTCGCGGCGGTGTTCGAGCGGCTCGGGGCGGCGGGGGCGGCGGCGCACTGGCAGCGGGCTCTGGCGCTGTTCACGGAGCTGGGGGCGCCGGAGGCCGACGGGGTGCGGGCTCGGCTGGCGCGGACGCGCGCGGTGACGGTGGGCTGAGCCGCCCGAGGCCTCGCTGGCGCGGACACGTGCGGTGGGGGTGAGGGTTCTCGGTTCCCTCCCCCTGGGTAAGGGCTTCGCGGCGCGGGACTGCGTGATCGCCCGATGCCCTGCCCGGTCCCTCAGCGGCACTCTCCTCCCCATGAACGAATGGACCCCTGAGGCGATCAAGGCGGAGATCGACTACCGGCGCAGCACCGTGGTGCGCAGCTGGCGCCGGGCGAACCGCGGCGAGCCGTCGTGGATCAGCCGGGTGACGCACCGCACCTCGGGAAAACACCGCGGCACCGGCTCATGACGTGTGACAGCATGCCCCTTGTGGCGCGCCTCGGTTCCGGAATCCCGTTGGTCGCACGCGACCGCGAGCTGGACCGGTTGCGTGCCGCACTGGCGCAGGCAGGTGAGGGCACGGCGGGCGCGGTGCTGCTCGCGGGTGACGCCGGTGTCGGCAAGACCCGGCTGATCGACGAGTTGGCCGCCAGCGCCGACGACACCCTCGTCCTCACGGGACGGTGCCTCGACGCGGGCGAGACCGGTCTGCCGTACCTGCCGTTCGCCGAGGCGCTGGGCAAGCTCAAACCCGACGTGCTGAACCGGCCCGCGCTCGCGATGTTGCTGCCGCAGCTGGCGTTGCCCGCCGAACGCGAGCCGGGCACCGAGGGCATGATCGCGCCGAGCCTGATCCCCGGCCGCAGGCCCGAGCAGGACGTCGGCCAGCTCCAGCTGTTCGACGCGGTGCTCGGGCTGCTGGGTGATCTGTCCGAACGGCAGCGCGTGCTGCTCGTCGTCGAGGACCTGCACTGGGCCGACGCGTCCACCCGGTACCTGCTGTCGTTCCTGTTGTCCCGCCTGCGTTCCCAGCGCCTGCTGGTCGTCGGCACCTACCGCGCGGACGACCTGCACCGCAGCCACCCGTTGCGCCCCTTGCTGTCCGAGCTGGTCCGGCTGCCCGCCGTCGACCGCCTGGACCTCACGCCGTTCAACGCGGCGGACGCCCGCCGGTTCGTCGAGGCGCTGTCCGACGACCTGCCCGCCGACGTCGTGCGCCAGGTCGCGGAACGCTCCGAGGGCAACGCCTTCTTCGCCGAGGAGCTCATCGCGGTGGCCACGTGCGACGACGCGAGGTCGTTGCCGTCCGCGCTCGCCGACGTGCTGCTCAGCCGCGTCGAAAGCCTCAGTTCCGAGGCGCAGCACGCCGTCCGCGTCGCGTCGGCGTGGGGGCGCCGGGTTCGGCACTACCGGCTGCACGAGGTCTCGGGCATGGACGACCTCGCGTTCGACACGGCCTTGCGCGAGCTCGTCCAGCACCACTTGCTCGTCGTGAGCGACGACGAGGTCTACACGTTCCGCCACGCCCTCGTCCGCGAGGCCGTCTACGGTGATCTGCTGCCCGGTGAACGGGTCCGGCTGCACGCCGCCTACGCGCGACACCTGGCGAAGCGGCTGGACGAACGCGGTACCGCGGCGGCGCTCGCCCACCACGCGTTCGAGAGCCACGACCTGCCGCAGGCGCTCACCGCGTCCATCCAGGCGGCCAAGGAGGCCGAACGCGCCGGTGCTCCCGCGGAGTCGTTGCGGTACCTGGAAAAGGCGCTCAACCTCTGGAACGCGGTTCCCGAAGCCGACCGTCCGTCCGATGTGGACGAGTCGGTGCTGCTGCGGCGCGCGTCGTGGGTCGCGGGCACGGCGGGGCAGCCGGAACGGGCCGTCGCGTTCGCCCGCAGCGCCACCAAGGCCATCAGCTCCGCGCAGACGCCGGAGGAGGCCGCCGAGATCTGGCTGCGGCTCTCGCAGGCCCTCTCGATCCTCGACGGCAACGAGGAAGAGGGCTTCCTGGTCATCGGCAAGGCGCTCGCCCTCGTGCAGGACCGCGAGCCCAGCCCCACCCGCGCCCGCGTGTTCGCGGGCAAGGCCTCTTCCCTGCGCCAGCAACGCGAGGACGCGGCCGCGCGCGAAGCCGCCGAGCTCGCGATCGAGAACGGCCGGACGGCGAACGCGCCGGGAGCGGTCGCGGACGGTCTGGGCACCCTGGCGATCCTGGACGACCACGCGGACGAGCCCGAGGTGGCGAAGGCCAGCTTCGAGCGCGCGATCGAGTGCGCGCGTGAGGTCGGAGCGTTCAACAACGAGCTGAGGGCTTGGTACTACTACGGCCTGATGCACTACGACCGCGGCGAGCTGGCCGAGGCCGCGCGCGTGTTCAACCTGGCGGGGGACAGGGCCAAGGAGACCGGCCTGACCTGGAGCATGTTCGGGCTGGAGATCCGCATCCTGCAGGTGCTGGTGCACTACTACCTCGGCGACTGGGACTACGCGGCGTGGGCCAGCGAACCGCCCGGCATGTCCGTGTCCTCGACCGTGCTGGCCAGGCTGGCGGCGGCGAGCACGCACCTCACCGTCTCGCGCGGCGACCTGGCCGAGTCCGAGCGGATGATCACGAAGCTGCGCAGCGACTGGCACCGCGACATCCAGATCGCGCTGATCACCGGTGGTACGGGCGCGGAGCTCGCGTTGTGGCGCGGCCGTCCGGAACTGGCGGTCGAACGCGTCACGGACGCGCTGGCGTGGGCGCGCAAGCTCGGCAGTCCGTGGATGCTGGCGGGCATCCGGATCGGCGCGATCGGCATCGCGGCGCACGCGGAGATCGCCGCCAAGGCACGCCGCAAGCGGGACGCCGAGGCCGAGAAGAACGCCGTCACCGCAGGACACGAGCTCGCCGAGCACGTGCGGCTCACCGCGCAGAACGGCAAGCCGCGCGCCGGCGTGCTCGGACCGGAAGGCCGCGCGTGGCTGGCCCGCGCGCTCGCCGAGGAGTCCAGGCTGACCGGGGCCGGTGACCCGGAGCTGTGGCAGGCGGCCGTCGACGAGTTCGCCTACGGGGTGCTGTTCGAGCAGGCGCTGTGCCGGTGGCGGCTCGCGGAGGCGTTGCTCGGCGAGAACCGGCGGGACGAGGCCGCCGACCAGCTCCGCCAGGCCGACGAGGTGGCCACGAAGCTCAAGGCCGTGCCGCTCGCCGAGGCCGTCGCGTCGTGCGCCAAGCGGGCCCGCATCACCCTCAGGGCTGACGAACCGGTGCGCGAGCACGTCGACCTCTTCACCCCTCGCGAACGCGACGTGCTCGGCCTGGTGGCCGCGGGACGGACGAACCGCGAGGTCGGCGAGGAGCTGTACATCAGCGAGAAGACCGTTTCCGTGCACCTTTCCCGGATCATGGCCAAGCTCGGGGCGTCACGGCGCGCCGAGGCCGTCGCGATCGCGTACGACCGGGGTCTGCTCGAATAGCCCCGGTTGTCATACCTCAGGCTGATGCGCATCGCGTCGCCGAGTTGATGTCCGCGTACTCGGCCTGCTCCTAGCTTTCTCCTCAGCAAGGAACACCCCCTGAGGAAGGCGATCGACATGTCTGCACTGGTGTCCGAGGTCGGCACCCGGACCGCCGCGGCGGCCCACAACCTGGTGAAGGTCTACGGCAAGGGTGACACCGCGGTGCGGGCGCTCGACGGCATCGACGTCGCCTTCCAGGCCGGCCGCTTCACCGCGATCATGGGCCCGTCCGGCTCCGGCAAGTCCACGCTGATGCACTGCCTCGCGGGACTGGACACGGTGGACGGCGGCGCGATCCACATCGGACAGACCGAGATCACCAAGCTGAACGACAAGGACCTCACCAAGCTGCGCCGCGACCGCGTCGGCTTCGTGTTCCAGGCGTTCAACCTGCTGCCGACGCTGACCGCCGAGCAGAACATCCTGCTGGGCCTCGAACTCGCGGGCCGCAAGCCCGACAAGGAGTGGTTCGACACCATCGTCAACGTGCTCGGACTGCGCGACCGCCTGACGCACCGCCCGACCGAGCTGTCCGGTGGCCAGCAGCAGCGCGTGGCCTGCGCCCGCGCGCTCGTCGCCCGTCCCGAGGTCATCTTCGCCGACGAGCCGACCGGCAACCTGGACTCCCGCAGCGGCGCCGAGGTCCTCGACTTCCTGCGCATGTCGGTCCGCAAGCTGGGCCAGACCGTGATCATGGTGACGCACGACCCGGTGGCCGCGAGCTACGCGGACCGCGTGGTGCTGCTCGCCGACGGCCGGCTCGCGGGCGAGATCCACCAGCCCACCACCGAGTCCGTCGTGAACGCCCTCACGCACCTGGGGGCGTGAGCTACCGATGCTGAAGACGATCCTCGCGGGCCTGCGCGCCCGCACGGCGAGGCTGGTGCTGTCCAGCATCGCCATCGCGCTCGGCGTCGCGTTCGTGACGGGCACGCTCGTGCTCGGCGACGCCGTCGGGGAGCAGACCAGGGACAACTTCGCCCGCAGCGCCCGCAACGTCGACGCGGCCGTGCACACGACGGAGAACAGCCCCAACCGGGAGGACGGCATCCCCGCCGGCTTCCTGCAGAAGATCCGCAGCACGCCGGGAGTCGAGGGCGCCGACTCGCGCGAGTTCGGCAGCGCCGCGTTGCTCGGCGGCGAGGGCAAGGCGCGCAACGCGCTGGTGCAGCCGCTGCCGACCACGGAGAAGCTGCGCGACTTCAACCTCAAGGACGGCCGGTACCCGGCCAAGGCCGACGAGGCCGCGGTCGACACCAAGACCGCCCAGGTCGCGAAGCTCAAGGTCGGCGACAAGCTCAAGCTGCTCGACCAGGACAACACCGAGCACGCCTACACCATCGTCGGCACCTACCAGCAGGGCGCGAGCAGCATCTCGATGTCCGGCAGCGACCACGTGGTGCTGTCGCCGGACGGCCTGCGCGCGTTGATCCCGGACCAGAAGATCTACGAGATCGTCGCGGTCGCCAAGTCCGGCGTGACGCAGCAGCAGCTCGTCGACAACATCACCAAGGCCATCGGCGCCGGTTACCAGGTGCAGACCGGTGAGCAGCTGACCGAGGCCACGCTCGCCCAGGTCGGCGACGCGGCCACCGAGATCAAGACGTTCCTGCTGGCGTTCGCCGCCATCTCGCTCGTCGTCGCGGGCATGGTCATCTACAACACCTTCACGATCCTCGTCGCCCAGCGCACGAAGGAACTGGCGCTGCTGCGCTGCGTCGGAGCGGAACGCGGGCAGGTGTTCCGGTCCGTGCTCGCCGAAGCGGTCTTCATGGGCCTCGCGGCGTCGGTGCTCGGCCTCCTCGGCGGAATCGGCGTCTCGGCGTTGCTGCAGACGTTCATCAGCACCGTCGGCGGCCCCGGCGGCGAGGACGCCCCGATCCGCCTGCCGATCTCGTGGGTGACGATCGTCGCGGCCTTCGGCGTCGGCGTGGTCGTGACCGTCCTGTCCGCCGTGCTCCCGGCCCGCCGCGCCACCCGGGTCGCCCCCGTGGCGGCCCTGCGCTCGCAGCCCGACAGCTCCGACGACGTGGCCCGCACCGGCAAGGTCCGGATCGTCGTCGCGACCCTCATCGCCCTCCTCGGTGCCGCGGGCGTCTACTTCGGCCTGCAGCAGGAGAAGGAGGAGCCGGCGCTGTTCATCACCGGCGGCGCCACCATGGTCCTGCTGTTCGCCGTGCTGCTCCTCGGCCCGCTGTACGTGCCGCTGGTGAACCGCCTGTTCGGCAAGGCCCTGCGCGGCGTCCCGGCCAAGCTGGCCTCGGCCAACGCGGGCCGCAACCCCAAGCGGACCGCCGCGACCACGGCGGCGCTGATGATCGGCGTGACCATCGTCGCGATGGTGACCGTCGTGGCGGGCAGTGGTCGGGCGACCATGAACGAGAAGGTCGACGCCCGCTTCCCGGCCGACTACGAGGTCACCTCGAACGTCTACAGCCAGCCGCTGCAGAAGAAGTTCGTCGACGAACTGTCCAAGGTGAACAACGTCGAGAAGGTCGCCCCCGAACTCACCGCGTACGGCGAGTCGCCGAAGCTCCAGTACGCCGACGTCGTCGGCTACCCGTCCGACGCGATCGGCACCCTCGTCCGCCCCGAGGTCGCCGCGGGCACCCTCACCGGCCTCAAGGACAACGAGCTCGCGATGCGCGAGAAGGAGGCCAAGGAAGCGGGCCTCACCGTCGGCTCCACCGTCCCGATCAGCGGCAAGGACATCAAGGTCGTCGCCCTGATCAAGGACAACAGCTACGGCACCGGCATCGTCACCCTCGCCACCGCCGACTCCCTGCTGAAGGAGCCCTCGAAGGGCTACCAGAAGATGCTGGTCAAGCTGGCGCCCGGCACCGACATCACGGTGGCCCGAGCCGACCTGGAACGCGTCATCGCGACCTCCCCGGTCGCCGTCCTGAACTCGGCGGCCGAGACCAAGGCCGAACTGAACGCGCAGATCGACCAGATCCTGCTCTTCATCTGGGCCCTGGTCGGCCTGGCCCTGATCATCGCCCTGTTCGGCATCGCGAACACCCTGACCCTGTCCGTCCTGGAACGCACCCGCGAGTCCGCCCTGCTCCGCGCACTGGGCCTGACCAGGGGCCAGCTGCGGCAGATGCTGGTCGTCGAGTCGATCCTGATGGCCCTGATCGGAGCCGTCGTGGGCGTCCTGCTCGGCGCGGGCTTCGGCTGGCTGCTGGTCCAGTCGATCTCGAACTCGGAGTTCCAGATCAGCTTCTCGATCCCGTTCGGACAGATCGGCGTGATGCTCGGCCTGGCCGTGGTGGCGGCCGTCCTCGCCGCCGCCCTCCCGGCCCGCCGTGCGGCTCGGAACTCGGTGGTCGCGGGCATGGCGGAGGCCTAGCAGGACACCCCGCCCGGCCTCGCTGTCGGGGGCCACGGCCGGGCGGGTGCGGGAGTGCGGGAACAGGGGCCCGCACGACCGGGGGATCGGTGGAGGTCCGGTGCTGTCGGGGCACCGGGCCTCCGCTGTGTCCGCAGGGGGCGGAGAGCCTGACGACGCGGGGCCGGCCTCGCTGGCGCCGACCTCGGCCGAACGCGGCAAGACCACCCGGTCCATGTCCACCGGCATGAACACCGTCCGATAACCCCAGGCCCTTACCCGCCTCCGGACGCCCCCGACCAGAACTCCCGAGAAAATCTTCGACCCCACGCGTCACGAAAGGCCCGCAACCCCCTCTACCTGGGGTGAGGGACGACCGGAGCGAGGGCCCGGTCGTCCCTCTTCGCCTTCTCAGCAGCACCGGTCACCGCCCATCACGGCCCGGTCACCGTTCCGGCAAACGTTTTTGTTGCCCGCCTCCACAAAGTTACGGAACGATGTCGACCGCTTGACACCCGCGCGTCTCCGGTTGAGTGTGAGAGCGCTCTCATCACAGTTAAGCGCCGCTCACGGCGTCGTCGAGGAGGACGGATGAGCAAGAGGCTGGTCGGCAGCGCTGCTGCGGCCATGGTGATGGTCATGGTCGCCGGTTGCGGCGGGGGTTCACAGGCCGACGGCAAGATCGAGCTGTCGCTGGGCCTCTTCTCGGACTTCGGGTACGACAAGCTCATCGAGGAGTACCAGGCCTCGCACTCGAACATCAAGATCGAGCAGCGCAAGGTCAAGATGGAGCAGCACAACACGCAGCTCGCGACGCAGCTCGCGGGTGGTCGTGGTGCCGCGGACATCGTGGCCCTCGAGGAGGGCGTGGTCAGCCAGTTCCGCGCCTCCAAGGACAAGTTCGTGAACCTGGCGGAGTACGGCGCCAAGGACCTCAAGGACCAGTGGGCCGGGTGGAAGTGGAACCAGGGCACCGCTGACAACGGCGAGTTCGTGCTGGGGCTGGGCACGGACATGGGCAGCCTCGGTCTCTGCTACCGCGCCGACCTGTTCGCGGCGGCGGGCCTGCCCACCGACCGCGCCGAGGTCGCGAAGCTGTGGCCGACGTGGGCCGACTACTCGAAGGTCGCCGACCAGTTCGCCGCGAAGACGCCGAACGTGAAGTTCGTCGACACCGGCCGCAACGTCTACAAGGCGATCCTCGACCAGACCGAGGAGGGCTACTTCGCGAAGGACGACTCCTACATCGCGGAGAAGAACGACAAGGTCAAGACGGCGTTCGACACGGCCGCGGCGCTCGGCACCAAGGGGCAGACCGGTGCTCTCGAGCCGTTCAGCCAGGACTGGAACGTCGCGCTGAAGCAGGGTTCGTTCGCCACCACCACGTGCCCGGCCTGGGCGCTCGCGCTGATCAAGGCGGGTGCCGGCGACGCGGCGGCCGGGAAGTGGGACGTGACGACGGCGCCCGGCGGTGGCGGCAACTGGGGTGGCTCGTTCCTCGCCATCCCGAAGCAGGGCAAGCACCCGAAGGAGGCCTACGAGCTCGCCAAGTGGCTCACGGCCCCCGAGCAGCAGAAGCGGATCTTCAAGGAGACGGGCAACCTGCCGTCGCAGCCGAAGGTCTACCAGGACGCCGAGGTGCAGGCGACCGTCAACGAGTACTTCAACAAGGCTCCGGTGGGCCAGATCTTCGCGACCTCGGCGGAGTCGCTGAAGCCGACCTACCGCGGCACGAAGGACTCGAAGGTCGGACCGGTGTTCGCCACCGCGCTGACCCGCGTGGAGCAGGGCAAGCAGTCCGCGGCTGAGGCGTGGACGCAGGCCCTGAAGGAAGCGACGGACGCCGCCAAGTGACGGTGACGCGTCCAGAGACCGAGGTGGCCCCGGCCGCCTCGGTTTCGCCTTCCAACCAACCGCCGAAGCGCTTCAGGCTGAGCAACTGGGACGCCAGGTACACGCCGTACCTGATCATCGCGCCGTTCTTCCTGGTGTTCGGGATCTTCGGTCTCTACCCGCTGATCTACACGGCGTGGGTGTCGCTGCACGACTGGCAGCTGATCGACGGCAACCAGGGGTTCGTCGGTCTCGCCAACTACGTCGAGCTGTTCGGCGACGCCAAGTTCTGGAACGCGCTGTTCAACACGCTCAGCCTGTTCGTGCTCTCGACCGTGCCGCAGCTGCTCGCGGCGCTCGGTCTCGCCGCGCTGCTCGACCGCGGTCTGCGCGGCAGCGCGTTCTGGCGCGCCGGTGTGCTGCTGCCCAACGTCATCTCGGTCGCCGCGGTGGCGCTGGTGTTCGCGCAGTTCTTCGGCCGCGACTTCGGCATCGTGAACTTCCTGCTCGGCTTCGTCGGCATCGACCCGATCGACTGGCGCGCCGAGACGTGGGCCTCGCACCTCGCGGTGTCCACCATGGTCATGTGGCGCTGGACCGGCTACAACGCGCTGCTGTACCTGGCGGCCATGCAGTCGGTGCCCAAGGACATGTACGAGTCGGCCACTTTGGACGGTGCCGGTCGCTGGCGGATGTTCTGGTCGATTACCGTGCCGTCGATCCGGCCGACCATCCTGTTCACCGTCGTCACCTCGACGATCGGTGGCCTGCAGCTGTTCGCCGAACCCGCGCTGTTCGACCCCGGTTTCGCCGCCAACAACTCGACCGGCGGCTCCGACCGGCAGTTCCAGACGCTGGTGCTCTACATGTACGAGAAGGGCTTCCGGTTGTTCGACGCCGGCTACGCGGCCACCGTCGCGTGGATGCTGTTCGTGGTCGTCCTGCTGGTCGCGATCGTCAACTTCACGCTGACCCGGCGCATCGCGGGCAAGGGGTGAGGACATGAAGAACGCCAAGGCAGGCCCTCTGCTCTACGGGTTCCTGGTCGCCGTGCTCGCCGCGTCGATCTTCCCGCTGTACTACTCGTTCATCGTGGCGTCGAAGGACAACTCGGTCCTCGGCGAGAAGGTCCCGCCGCTGGTCCCCGGCGGCAACCTGGTCGAGAACATCACCCGCGTCTTCGACACGGTCGACTTCTGGCTCGCCATGCAGAACTCGTTCATCGTGGCCTCGACCGTGGCGATCTCGAACGTCGTGCTGGGCACGCTGGCCGGGTTCGCGTTCGCGCGGCTGCGGTTCAAGGGCCGCGACTCGCTGTTCCTCGTGGTGCTCGGCACGGCGATGGTGCCGACGCAGCTCGGCGTGATCCCGCTGTACATGCTGATGTCCGACCTCGACTGGTACGGCACGCTGCAAGCCGTCATCGTGCCGGTGCTGATCGGGTCGTTCGCGGTGTTCTGGATGCGCCAGGCGTGCGAGGAGACCGTGCCGTACGAGCTGATCGAGGCCGCGCGCGTCGACGGCTGCTCGGTGCTGCGGACGTTCTGGCACGTCGGGTTCCCGGCGGTGCGGCCCCAGGCGGCCGTGCTCGGCATGTTCACGTTCATGACCGCGTGGAACGACTTCTTCTGGCCGTTGATCGTGCTGGACCCCAACGACAGCCCGACGGTGCAGGTCGCGCTGTCGACGCTGGCCAGCGGCTACTACACCGACTACTCGTTGATGCTCGCCGGCGCCTCCATCGCGGTGCTGCCGGTGATCGCGATCTTCGTCCTGCTGTCGCGCCAGATCGTCGGCGGCATCATGCAGGGCGCGGTGAAGGGATGAGTGAATGACGACCGACTCGGACGTCGAGGTCGGGCGAGAGGTGCTGACCTTCCCGCCGGACTTCCTCTGGGGGGCGGCCACAGCGGCGTTCCAGATCGAGGGTTCGACCACCGCGGACGGTCGCGGCGCCTCGATCTGGGACACGTTCGCCGCGACGCCCGGCAAGGTGCTGGCGGGGGACACGGGTGATCCCGCCTGCGACCACTACAACCGCTACCAGTCCGATGTGGACCTGATGAAGTCCCTCGGGCTGGCCTCGTACCGGTTCTCGGTCGCGTGGCCCCGGATCCAGCCGAGCGGCAGCGGCCAGGTCAACGAGCGCGGGCTCGCGTTCTACGACCGGCTCGTCGACTCGTTGCTGGAGAAGGACATCCAGCCGCTCGTCACGCTGTACCACTGGGACCTGCCGCAGGTCCTGGAGGACTTCGGCGGCTGGCGCAACCGCGACACCGCGTACCGCTTCGCCGAGTACGCCGCGATCGTGCACGAACGCCTCGGCGACCGGGTGCAGGCCTGGACCACGCTGAACGAGCCGTGGGTGTCGGCGTTCCTGGGCTACGGCAACGGGATCCACGCGCCGGGCATCACCGACGCGGTGGCGTCGCTGGAGGCCGCGCACCACCTGCTGCTGGCCCACGGGCTCGCGACGCAGGCGTTGCGCGCGCAGGCACCCGAGTCGCACCGGCTGTCGATCGTGCTCAACTTCAGCACGATCTACGGCGACGACGCGGAGGCGGTGCGCAAGGTCGACGGCCTGCAGAACCGCATCCTGCTCGACCCGGTCCTCGGCAAGGGCTACCCGCTCGACGTCCTGCAGGACACGACGTGGCTGGGCGACTGGACGAACGTGGTCCGCGACGGGGACATGGAGACCATCGCGACCCCGATCGACTGGATCGGCGTCAACTACTACAACCCGACCAGGGTCGCGCCGGCCGATCCCGGCTTCGTGCCGCTCGGGCCGCACGCGGGGCTGCGCGGTGTGACGATCGAGCCGCCGCAGGGCGAGCTCACGGGGTTCGGGTGGGAGCAGAACGCCGACGCGTTCACGGAACTGCTCGTCCGCCTGTCGCGCGACGCCGGCGGCGTGCCGCTGGTGGTCACGGAGAACGGCTCGGCGTTCCCGGACGTCGTCGACCCCGCGGGGCGCGTGCACGACGTCCAGCGGACGAAGTACCTGGTGGACCACGTCCGCGCGGTGCACAGGGCGATCTCCGAAGGCGCCGACGTCCGCGGGTACCTGGCGTGGTCGCTGCTCGACAACTACGAGTGGGCGGCGGGGTACTCGCAGCGGTTCGGGATCGTGCACGTGGACTTCGAGACGCAGCAGCGGACCGTCAAGGAAAGCGCCGTCACGCTGTCGCGGATCATCGGGCAGAACGGGCTTCCGGCCCACGGTTACACCGTTTAGCCCAGCAGTCGGGCCGAGGGGGCCTCAGCGCTCCCACCTGCGGACACCTCCGTGCCGCAGGTGGGAGCGCTCTCTCGTCTAACGCCTGCGCAGCACCCGCGGGTCGGCGTGCAGGCTCTCGCCCAGCCTGATGGTGATGAACTCGTTGTTGTCCGGCTTGCCCGGGGTGCGGCCCGACGACGACGGGAAGTTGTTGTCGTTGAGCACCGCGATCGTGCGGTCGTCGAGGATGGTGACGTCCTCGATCGTGACGAACGGGAAGCGGAACGGGTCCGCCTGGCCGCCGACGTGCTTCGGGTTGGCGAGGTCCAGCAGGTCGGCGACGAGGGTCTTGTCGAGCTCGCCGTCGCGGTCGCGGTCCCGCTTGTCCGCCAGGTACACGCGCTTGACCAGCGCGGCGGCGCCCTGGCCGTTGTCCCGCTCGATGATCAGCAGGCGGTTGGCGTCGACCGCGATGGCGTCACCGATCGCGAAGGACGGGTCCTCCAGCCGGTAGCGCCAGGTCTTGCCGGTGAACGAGTTGGAGGCGACGTCGAACTCGTTGAGGCGCAGGGTGCCCGGGGCGTCACCGGCGACGGTGCCCTCCAGCAGCGCGTTGATCCTCTTGCCGTCCGGCGAGAGCGTGATGCCCTCGAAACCCTTGCTGCCGCCGAGGTTCGGGTTGCCGGCGGGGTTCTCGGGGGCGCGCACGCCCGGCAGCGGCACGGGCGGGGCGAGCAGCCGGCCCGCGCGGTCGAAGTGCAGCAGGTACGGGCCGAACTCGTCGCCCATCCAGTAGGTGCCGTCGGCGCCGCGCGTGACGGACTCGACGTCGAGGTCCGCGCCGGTGATCACCCGGTCCTGCCGGGTGAGCGGGAACGGGATGTGGCCGTGCGGGTCGGTCAGCGTGACGCCGCCGAGCACGTCGACGGTGCCCTTCGCGAAGTCGGGCGCGATGCGGTGGATGCGCAGCAGGAAGTCCGCGCTGTTGGCCTTCGCGCCGTACCCGTTGTCGGAGATCGCGTCGAACGTGCCGTCGCCGTTGCGGACGAGACCGCTGAAGCCCTGGATCGGCTGGTCCGCGAACGGCGGCGTGACACCGTTGATCGGGGCGGTCCCCAGTGCCGCGCCGCTCGGTTCGCTGCCGGGCAGGTACGTCTCCGCCGGGAGGAAGGCGAAGTTCGTCAGCGCGGCCCGCTTCGGGCCCTTCTCGCCGGCCGCCTGAGGTGCCGCGGTGGTGGGCGTGGCCAGTGCCGTGACGGTGAGCAGGGTGAGGCCTACGGCCAGTGTTCTCCTCATCCCGCGACCCTATGAGGATCGTTTTACCCGTGGTTCGTCTCGCGGCAACAAGTTCCATGAACTCTTGACGTCATGACGACGACCTGGCGCTTGCGCTTCGAACTCAGCGACAGCCCCGGCGCGCTCGCCCGCGTCACCGTCCGGCTGGCCGCAGCAGACTGCAACGTCCTCGCGTTGCACGTGATCCCCGTGCCCGGCGGTGTGCTGGACGAGATCGTGGTGCGGGCCGGTGAGGGCGTGCTGCCCGCGGACCTCGTCGACGCCGTGCGGTCCGAGGGCGGCAAACGCGTCGGGATCACCACCGCGGACCTGAAGGAACTGGTGGACGAACCGACGGCGGCGCTGCGGGCGGCCCGGATCGCGCTGGCCGACCCGTCGCGGACGGGGGAGGCGCTCCGCCAGGTGCTGGCCGCGGACTCGGTGACCGCGGGGGAGGCCGCGGACGGCCAGGTCCAGTTGGGAGAGTGGGCCGCCCGGCGCGGCTGGGCCCGGTTCACGGAGGTGGAACTCACGCGCGCGCAGGCGTTGCTCGACCTCGTCGACGTCCCCGCGCCCACGATGCGGGCGACCGTCCTCGACGACGGCGCGGCTCTCGTCCTGCGCCCCGGTTCCGCCTCCGACGAGGACCTCGTGTCGGGCCTGCACTCCCGCTGTTCGATGAAGACCCTGTTCAACCGCTACCACTCCGGCATGCGCGCGCTGCCCCGCCGCTGGGTGCACCGCCTGCTCAACCCACCGCGCGGCACCACGGTCCTCGCGCAGGGCGGGGACCAGGTCGTGGCCCTCGGGCAACTCATCCACACCGGAACACCGGAGTGCGCCGAGATCTCGCTGCTGGTCGAGGACGCCTGGCAACGCCGTGGCGTCGGAACGGCACTGCTGAGCGCGCTGGCCGCGGACGCCCGCGCCGCCGGTTTCTCCGAGCTCGTCGCGTGGTGCCTGCCCTCGGAGTCGGCGCTCGTCCGGACCGCCGGCCGCGCCGGTCTCCCCGCCACGACACGCCGGGAGGACGGTCTTCTCCGCGTTTCGATCACGCCTGGTGCGACCGGTGTGAGGGCGCGGGGTGCTGGGGTCATAGCCGAAAAAACACGATGAACAGCGCGGAAACCCTCCTCGGAGATCGCTTGGGGCTAAGCTGCTTAGCGACTCAAAGGTTTTCATCGAGGAGTGGTGGTGCTCGTGTCCAACCACGCGCGTCCGACGTTGGAAGACGTTGCCGCGAGGGCAGGGGTTTCCCGCGCCACGGCGTCACGAGTGCTGAACGCGTCACCGCGCGTGAGCCCGGAAGCGCTGGAGGCGGTCAACGCGGCCGTGTCGGCGCTGGGCTACCAGCCGAACCGCGCCGCGCGGGCGTTGGTCACCCGCCGCACCGGCGCCGTCGCCGTGCTCTTCTCCGAACCGGAACCCAAGATCTTCGATGACCCGCACTTCGCCCGCCTGATCCGTGCGGGAGCGCGCGCTCTCGCGGACGTCGACGTGCAGATGGTGCTCATGCTCGTGCACTCGCCGGACGACCAGGCGCGCGCACACCGCTTCCTCGCAGGCGGCCACGTCGACGGCGCCCTGGTCTTCGCGCCGCACCGCAACGACGAGCTGGTCTCGATCGTGAAGAAGCTGCCGCTCCCGGTCGTGTACGCCGGCAAGCCGTGGGGTTCGTTGCGCGGCATGCACCTCGTGGACAACGACAACGAGGGTGGCGCGGTCCTCGCCACCGAGCACCTGAAGTCGCTCGGCCGCAAGAAGATCGTTCACGTTTCCGGCCCGCTGGACGAGCTGTCGGCCATAGACCGCCTGAACGGCTTCAAGTCCGCCCTGTCGTTGGACGACAAGGGAGTCGCGCGGTTCGTCGAGGACGGCGGCTTCACGCGCGAGGGCGGGCGCAAGGCCATGTCCGTCCTGCTGAACAAGATCCCGAACCTCGACGCCGTGTTCGTGGCCTCCGACCTGATGGCCGCGGGGGCGCTGGAGACCTTGCAGGAGGCCGGGAAGCGCGTGCCGCAGGACGTCGCCGTGGTCGGGTTCGACGACCACGTGGCGATAGCGGAGCACACCTCACCGCCGTTGACCTCCGTTCGGCAGGACTCCGACGAGCAGGTCGCCCACATGGTCGAGCACCTGATGAAGCTGCTGCGGGATGAGACCGTGAAGCGCAAGCAGCAGATGCTGCCCACGGTGCTGGTGCGGCGCGAGTCCGCCTGAGCTGCGTCTCGGCCCCCGCCCGGCACAGCCCGGCGGGGGCCGAGACGTGTCAGCCGCCCATGTTCTTGCAGGTGGGCGGTGGCAACGGGTTCAGGGGACTGCACGGCCACCCCGACGAGGACGGCGCTGCCGTGGTCGTGGGTGCCGGCGTCGTCGTCGGCTGCTGGTCGGGGTTCGTCGCCGCCGGGGGCGGGGTGGTCTTCTTCGGGCTCTGCTGCGTGCTCGGGGTCGGGCTCGAGCTCGGCGATTCGCTGCTGGTCGGGGTCGAGCTCTCCGTCGTGCTCGGTGCGGTGCTGGAAGTCGACGTGATCCAGCTGGAAGCGGGTGTTCTGCTCAGCGGGTCCTCACCTGCCGCTCCGTGGAACGCCATGCCCACCAGCACGCCGAGCAACGCTGACCCGAGCACAGCGGAACCACCTGCGGCCCACAGTGCGCGCACAGCGGTCCTCCTCTAGATGCTCACGGTGTGAAGTCGATCGATCACGCTCTCGGCACAGTACCGGGTGGACCGGTTGCGGGAGAACGCTCGACTGAATGCCTTATCGGCTCCCTGATGGCCCCGGTTGAGTGATCACCGTCACTGAACTGTGATCCGGGCGAGTACCAAACTGGCCCCGGAAAGGCCTGCCACCAGCACGGTTCCGGTCAGGTGCCACGTCGGAGCGTCACCCGAGCAGGTGAACACCTCGGTGAAGCGTTCCGACGAGCAGGTGACGAACGGAACCGAGGAGAGGGCGATGGAGGCGGCCGCCACGCCGCCGAGCAGAGCGGAGCCGAACGTGCGCATGGCCGGGAACGCGGCGTTGGCCGTGCCCACCGCGGCGATGGCGAAGAGGAGCGGGACCGGTCTGGGGAAGAGGCCCGTCAGCGCGCAGCCGACCATCAGGACGCCGAGCACGGCCTGGCCGATCCTCGCCTGTGTCGCCACGGCGGCACCCTAACAACTCCGTAAGCTCTTTTCGGTCCGGTTTGCGCCACTATTTTCCGTATGCGCAGTCGTCGATTTCTGATCCCCGTCTCAGTTTTCCTGGTCGTCGCGCTCGGGGTGGGGCTGTACCTGTTCCAGCCGTGGCGGCTGCTCACGGTTCGCGAAACGCACGACGCCTTGCTCGTGCCTCCCGCGCCCGTGTCGACGAGTACCTCCGCGGTCGCCGAGACGTCCGCCGAGTCGCCTGTCGAAACGGCGAAGGAGGTGGCGATGGGGCAGTGGCGCTCGCTCGAGCACGCGACCACCGGTAAGGCGAGCCTGATCTCGCTGCCGGGTGGCGCGCATTCGGTCCAGTTCGCTTCTCTGGACACCAGCGACGGCCCTGACCTGTACGTTTACCTCTCGCCGCACCCGTCGAGCTCGCCGGAGAAGAAGTTCGGTGAGGGATTCACCAGCCTCGGCAAGTTGAAGGGGAACCGTGGCGACCAGGTGTACGAAATTCCCGCGGGCGTGGACGTGTCCACCATTCGGAGCGTGGTGATCTGGTGCCAGCGGTTCAGTGCCGGCTTCGCCGTAGCGCCACTGGAACAAGCCTGAAACATCCACTTCGGACTGGGCTCTTCGCAGTATTGACTTTCCTGGTCTAGACCACATAGCGTTAACGTCAACAACACCACATCGTCCCTTGTCGATGGGCGTGCGGAAGCCCCGTCGACAAGGAGCACGGCTCACTGGATGGGCCCACTGCGGCGGTGACGCGACTCCTGCTCTCCCCGGAGCCGCGTCACCGCCGGTGGCGTTTACTGTGGTTCGTGCACTCCAGGACGGTGGCGATCCACTACGTGCGCGCGGCGCTCCGCGCGTGCCCGGAGCCGTCCGCCGTCCTGCACGGTGCTGGCATCCCGCCCAGCCTCCTCGCGGACGACCGGGCGCGCGTCACGCCCGCCCAGTACACGAAGTTCATCCAGACGCTGTGGGAAGTCCTCGACGACGAGTTCATGGGCTTCGGGCCGCGGCCGTCCAAGCGCGGCACGTTCGCCATGATGTGCCTGCTCTCCGTGCACTGCCCGGACCTCGAAGCAGCGCTCAAGAGGGGTCTCGCGTTCTACGCGCTCTTCGACGAGCCGCTGGAGCTGTCGCTCGACGGCGGCCGCTTCACGCTGCACATCCCCGGCGACCCGGACCACTTCCTGACCGAGTCGCTTCTCGTGTTGTGGCACCGCTTCTCGTCGTGGCTCATCGGCCGCCGCATCCCGTTGCAGAGCGCCGAGTTCGCCTACCCGGAGCCGTCGCACGCCGCCGAGTACCACCTGATCTTCGGCTGCCCGCTGCGCTTCGACGCGCCGGCCACCACGATCGCGTTCGACCCGAAGTTCCTGCGCATGCCGGTCGTGCAGGACGAGGCGGCGCTGCGGCGGTTCCTGCGGCACTCGCCGGCGGAGCTGTTGTCGCGCAGGGACCACGGCGCGGACACGGCGGGTCACGTGCGGCGGTTGCTCGGGCGCGGCGTGACGGGACTGGAGGCCGTGGCGGCCCAGCTGGGGGTGTCGGCGCCGACGTTGCGGCGCAGGCTCGCCGCCGAGGGGACGTCGTTCCGCGAGGTGCGCGAGCAGCTGCTGCGCGACCAGGCGGTGGCCTCGCTCGTGCGGGGCGGGGAGTCGGTGGAGGAGTTGGCGCTGCGCCTCGGGTTCTCCGAGGCGAGCGCCTTCCACCGTGCTTTCAAACGCTGGACCGGGTCGTCACCCGGCTCCTACCGTGCCTAAAACTTGTCGCGCTCCCGCAGCGAGGCCGGGGGACGGAACCGCTCCCCGTACGTGTCCGCGAGGTAGTCCGCGCGCTCCACGAACGCCTGCACGCCGTAGGAGTTGATGAACTGCAGCGTGCCACCGCTCCACGGCGCGAACCCGAACCCGAAGATCGAGCCGATGTTCGCGTCCGCCACGGACGTCAGCACGCCCTCGTCCAGGCACCGCACGGTCTCCAGCGACTGCACGAACAGCAGCCGGTCGCGCACGTCCTGTTCGGACACACCCGCGTCGGCCTTCGCGTACCGGGTGGTGAGCTCGGGCCACAGGAACTTCTTCGACCCGTCCGAGGGGTACTCGTAGAAGCCCGCGCCGGTCGACTTGCCGCTGCGTCCCAACGACACCAGCTCGCGGATCAGGTCGTAGGCCGGGCTGTCCGACACGAGCGTCGGGTCGTCGGCGAGCGTCTGGTCGTGGATCTTGAGCTGCAGCGACAGCGTCACCTCGTCCGACACCGCCAGCGGGCCCACGGCCATGCCGGACTTCTTCGCGACGTTCTCGATCAACGCCGGCGCCACGCCCTCGGCCAGCATCGTGATCGCCTCGATCACGTACGTGCCGAACGTCCGCGAGGTGTAGAAACCGCGCGAGTCGTTGACCACGATCGGCGTCTTCCCGATCTGCCGCACGTAGTCCAGCGCGCGCTGGAGCGTCTCCTCGGACGTCTTCTCGCCGCGGATGATCTCCACGAGCCGCATCTTCGGCACGGGGGAGAAGAAGTGCAGGCCGATGAACCGCTCCGGCGCGGCCACGGCCGACGCGAGGCCGGTGATCGGCAGCGTGGAGGTGTTGGACGCGATCACCGCGTCCGGCAGCGCCTTCTCCTCGGCCGCGGGCAGGACCTTGTTCTTCAGCTCGCGGTTCTCGAAGACGGCCTCGATGATCAGGTCGCAGCCCGCGAGGTCGTCGTCGGAGTCGGTCGGCGTGATGCCTTCCAGGCCCTGAGCGCCCTTCTGGGCGCCTTCGAGGCTGACGTCCTTCAGGACCACCTCGATGCCGGCCTTCGCGGACACCTCGGCGATTCCGGCGCCCATCATGCCCGCGCCCAGCACACCGAGCTTCGAGACGCGCTTGCCGGTGGCGGAGGCGCGGCCGTTGACCTCGTTGAGGTTGAACCAGAACGCCGTGATCATGTTCTTGGAGACCTGACCGGAGGCCAGTTCCAGGAAGTAGCGGCCCTCGATCTTCAGCGCCGTGTCGAAGTCGACGAAGGCGCCTTCGACGGCCGTCGCCATGATCTTCTCCTGCGCCGGGTACACGCCGTGCGTCTTCTTGCTCAGCACGGCGGGAGCGGCGGCCAAGAGCCCGTAACTGTTGGGGTCGCCGAACTTCAGGTCCGGCACGCCCGCGCCCTGCACGTCCCACGGCTGCGTCGGCGCCGGGTTCGCCTTGATCCACGCGATCGCCTCGGAGATCAGCTCCTCGCGCGTGTCCACGAGCCGGTGCACGATGCCGGCCTGCAGCGCGCGTTCCGGACGCAGCTGCTTGCCCTCCATGAGCAATGGCAACGCCTTCTGCACGCCGAGCAGCCGCACCATGCGCGTGACGCCACCGCCGCCGGGCAGCAGGCCGAGCGTCGCCTCGGGCAGGCCGACGCGGATGCCGTTGTCGTTCAACAGGATCCGGTGGTGCGAGGCGAGCGCGATCTCGAACCCGCCGCCGAGCGCGGTGCCGTTGATGGCGGCCACGACCGGCTTGCCGAGCTTCTCCAGTCGCCGCAGCTGCGACTTGAGCTCCTCGACGCCGTCGAGCGCCTGTGAGGCGTTCTCCGGGGTGATCGAGATCAGCACGTTCAGGTCGCCACCGGCGAAGAACGTCTTCTTGGCGGACGTGATGACCACGCCGGTGATGTCGTCGCCCTCGAGCTTCGAGACCGCGTCGCCCATCAGGTCGCGGTACTCGTCGTTCATGACGTTGGCGGAGCCGGACATGTCCATCGTCAGGGTGACGATGCCGTCCGCGTCCTTGTCGTAGTGGAACGGCATGCCTCAGACCCTCTCGATGATCGTCGCGATACCCATGCCGCCGCCCACGCACAGCGTGGCGAGGCCCCGGCGCAGGTCCCGGCGCTCCAGCTCGTCGAGCAGCGTGCCGAGGATCATGCAGCCGGTGGCGCCGAGCGGGTGGCCGAGCGCGATCGCGCCGCCGTTGACGTTGACCTTGTCCTCGGGGATGTTCATGTCCCGCAGGAACTTCAGCACGACCGACGAGAACGCCTCGTTGACCTCGAACAGGTCGATGTCCTCGACCGAGAGGCCCGCCTTGTCGAGCGCCTTGCGCGCGGACGGCGCCGGCCCGGTGAGCATGATCGTCGGCTCGGTGCCCACGACGGCCACGGAGACGATCCGGGCGCGCGGGGTCAGGCCGAGCGCCTTGCCCGCCGCCGCGGAGCCGATCAGCATCGCGGCGGAGCCGTCGACGATCTGCGACGAGTTGCCCGGCGTGTGCACGTGGCTGATGCGTTCGACGGTGGGGTAGCGGTCGATCGCGACGGTGTCGTAGCCGAGGTCGCCGTGGAACTGGAAGCTCGGCTTGAGCCTGCCGAGGGACTCCACGGTGGACTCGGGACGGATCGTCTCGTCCTCCTTGAGCACCACCGTGCCGTTCTGGTCGACGACCGGCACGACGGACCGCTCGAACCAGCCGTTCTTCTGCGCCTCGAACGCGCGGGCGTGCGATCGGGCGGCCCAGGAGTCGACGTCCGTGCGGGAGAAGCCCTCGAGCGTCGCGATCAGGTCGGCCGAGACGCCCTGCGGCACGAACGAGAGGTCGAAGTTCGTCTGCGGGTCGATCGCCCACGCGCCGCCGTCGGAGCCCATGGGCACGCGCGACATCGACTCGACGCCACCGGCCACCACGAGGTCCTCGAACCCGGACGCGACCTTGGCCGCGGCGAGGTTCACGGACTCGAGGCCCGAGGCGCAGAACCGGTTGAGCTGCACACCGGCGGGACGCTGGTCCCACCCGGCGGCCAGCAGCGCCGTGCGGGCGATGTCGCCGCCCTGCTCGCCGAGCGGGGACACGACGCCGAACACGACGTCGTCCACCGCGGAGGTGTCGAGGGAGTTGCGTTCGGACAGGGCGCGCAGCACACCGGCGGCCAGCTCGACGGGCTTGACGCTGTGCAGCGCCCCGCGCTTGCCCTTGCCGCGCGGCGTGCGCACCGCGTCGAAGATCAAGGCTTCGCTCATGACACCACGCTAGGCCCGCTCCCCGGACCTGGCCATGACCGTGAAGGGTGACCGATTAGCTCACCGCGAGCTGCAGGTACTCGGGATCCTCCGTCTCGACGAACCCGAGCCGCTCGTAGAGCCTGCGCGCGGGCAGGTTGTCGACCCACACGCGCAGTCGCACGACCTTCCAGCCCTCCTCCACCGCCCACTCGAGAACGGCCTTGAGCAGGCCTTCCCCGAGTCCGCGCCCGCGGTGCGACGGCCGCACCCACATCGAGTAGAGGTAGAGCCCCTCCGGCTTCGCGGTGGCCGCGACCAGGGCGACGGGTTCGTCGTCGAGCGCGACGACCTTGAGGCCCTCGGCCGCGCGTTCCCGCCACTCGGCGTCGTCGAACCCCTGCTCGACCGCCAGCGTCGACCCGAACTCCTCGGGGTCGCTGGACAGCGCCTCCAGGCGGATGTCCCGCCACAGCCGCCACTCGTCCGGCGCGACCTGATGGATCTGCATACCGACCAGTCTGGACGACGGGGTGGGAATTTCGCTCAGATTTTCGGGTGACGCCCTGGCGCGGCGGTCATGGTGTGGATCATCGCGCGGTGGTTTCGTGGACCGCATGGCAGAGCGTCGATCGCGGTGGATGGACAGCGACCTGGACCAGTTGCGCCAGCTCGCGCGCACGTTCTTCGAGAAGGAGGTCACGCCGAACGCCGAACGCTTCGCCGAGCAGAAGCAGGTCGACCGCGACCTCTGGACGAAGGCGGGCGAGCTCGGGCTGCTGTGCCTGAGCATCCCCGAGGAGTACGGCGGCGGTGGCGGCACGTTCGCGCACGAGGCCGTGCTCCTGGAGGAGCAGGCGCGCGCCGGCGACAGCTCGTGGGGCAACAGCGTCCACAGCGGCATCGTCGCCCACTACCTCAACTCCTACGGCACGGAGGAGCAGAAGCGGCGCTGGCTGCCCAAGCTCGCGTCCGGCGAGTACGTCGGCGCGATCGCGATGACCGAACCCGGCGCGGGCTCCGACCTCCAGGGCATCCGCACGAAGGCGATCCGCGAGGGCGACGAGTACGTCATCAACGGTTCGAAGACCTTCATCACCAACGGCGCGCTCGCGGACCTCGTCATCGTCGTCGCCAAGACCGACCCGTCGCAGGGCGCCACCGGCATCTCGCTGCTCGTCGTCGAGAACGACATCCGGCGCGGCCGCGTGCTCGACAAGGTCGGCATGAAGGGCCAGGACACCGCCGAGCTGTTCTTCGACGACGTCCGCGTGCCCGCCGCGAACCTCCTCGGCGGGCAGGAGGGCCAGGGGTTCGTCCAGCTCATGCAGCAGCTGCCGCAGGAGCGTCTGATCATCGGGGTCTGCTGCATCGCGGGCATCGAGGCCGCCGTCGACCTCACGCTGAAGTACGTGAGGGAGCGCAAGGCGTTCGGCAAGGAGCTGATCAAGTTCCAGAACACCCGTTTCAAGCTCGCCGAGTGCGCCACCGAGGCGTCCGTGACGAGGGCGTTCATCGACGAGTGCGTCGAGAAGCACCTGCGCGGCGAACTGGACGTGCCGACCGCGGCGATGGCGAAGTGGTGGGCCAGCGACCGGCTGAGCAGGGTCGTCGACGAGTGCGTGCAGCTCTTCGGCGGCTACGGCTACATGAACGAGTACCCGATCGCACGTGCCTGGTCCGACGCCCGCGTCCAGCGGATCTACGGCGGCACGAACGAGATCATGAAGGAAATCATCGCGAGGTCCCTGTGAGCGGCCCTCTGGCGGGACTCCGGGTCGTCGAACTGGCCGGGCTCGCGCCCGCGCCGTTCGGCGCCATGGTGCTGGCCGACCTGGGCGCGGACGTGGTCCAGGTGCACAAGCCGGGGAGCCGCTCGACCGTCCCCGGCGACTTCCTCACCCGCGGCCGGCGCTCGATCGCGATCGACACCCGCGAACCCGAGGGCGCCGAGCTGGTGCTGGGCCTGGTCGAGCGCTCGGACGTGCTGATCGAGGGTTTCCGGCCGGGCGTCACCGAACGGCTGGGCATCGGCCCCGCGCAGTGCCTCGCCCGCAACCCGCGCCTCATCTACGGGCGCATGACCGGGTGGGGCCAGGACGGGCCCCTGGCCGACCGCGCCGGGCACGACATCAACTACATCGCCGTCGCCGGGGCGCTGGAGCCCCTGGGACGGGCCGGCGGGCCGCCGTCGTTCCCCATCAACCTGCTGGGCGACTTCGGCGGGGGAGGGCTGCTGCTGGCCCTCGGCGTCCTGGCCGCGCTGTATGAAAGGGAACGTTCCGGGCGGGGCCAGGTCGTGGACGCGGCGATGGTCGACGGGGCGGCGTTGCTGACGACGTTCCTGCACGGGATGCGCTCCGCGGGCATGTGGTCCGGCGGCCGCGGCGAGAACATGCTCGACGGTGGAGTGCCGTTCTACGACGTCTACGAGGCCGCGGACGGGCGGTACGTGGCGGTGGGCGCGCTGGAGGAGAAGTTCTACGCGGACCTGGTGCGGGTGCTGGGCCTGCAGGACGCTCCCTCGCGCAACGACCCGGCGAACTGGCCCGAGCTGCGGGAACGCATCGCGGCGGCGGTGAAGACCCGGTCGCGGGACGAGTGGGCCGAGCTCGCGGAGGGCACGGACGCGTGCCTGGCGCCGGTGCTGACCCCCGCGGAGGCGGCGAATCACCCGTACAACGCGGCTCGCCACACTTTCGTGGACGTGGGCGGTGCTCTGCACCCGGCTCCGGCGCCCCGGTTCGACCGCACTCCGGCGGCCGTTCCGACGCCTCCGGTCCCGGCCGGGGCGAACACCGGGGAAGTGCTTGCCGACATGGGTGTGTCGGAAGACCGAATTATGGAACTGCGGCGGTCTGGAGTAATTGGATAATGCCTGGGCGCGCTTTTATTGCGCCACGAGGGCGTGACGGTGCGTGATGGGGCGCGTTCGGCATCCGGGTGAGGCCCGGTGCAACAGTCTCTCTTCCAAGCTGTGGGATGCGAGGGTCTCCGTGTTCACCTCGTGCCCAGGACATCGGCGCTGCTGACGCCCCTCTTTAGCCGCCATTCGGGTGACATTGGCCGCCGTGCAGGCGTGCGTCGCTGGTGGATCCTGGGACGACTTGGGCGTGGTCGTTGTTCATCGCAAGGGTGAATGAGGGACCATGACGGGTGACACGGGCGGCGTGCCGCCCGACCTGTGGACGACACGGACGGAGAGGTACCTGTGAACCTCAAGAAGGTGCTAGTGCTGGCGGGCGTCGCGCTGGTGCTGTTCCTCCTGATCACCCAGCCCGAGCAGTCCGCTTCGGCGGTGCAGCAGGTCCTCGGCTGGCTGCGTCAGGGCGCGGAGTCGATCATCACCTTCGTCAGGAGCCTCTTCGGGACGGCCACCCCTCTCGCCTAGTGACGGACGGTGATCTTCGGCCGTCCGCGTTGAGCCGGACGGGTGGAATGCGGCCAATCACGCACTGGTAACGGGTGTTCTGGTGATTCAGGGTCTGGCGATTGTCAGACCTACCGAATACCTTCCGCTGCAATGGCCGATCCCCGACCGACGAGGAGGCATTGATGGTCGAGGACTCCGGGGTCCACGAGCTGTTGCAGCAGTGGGCGGCTGAACGGTCTGATGACGCAGAGATGCAGGAGGTGAACCGGATCAAGAACGCGTGGCTCGCGGAGGCTCCCCCCTCGGCGCCAGGCATCCCCGTGCAGCGGGGAGGCAGGAGCGGGTCGCGTGGCTTGGTCAAGGTCGACTCGGCGGATCCGGCCTACGTGGCCGCGATGCGCAAGCGGGCGCCGGAGGCACCCGAGGCACTGCTCGCCGCCGCGGCGAGCTACTGGCAGCTGGTGGGCGACGTCGCCGAGGCCGAGCAGTGGTGGGACGCGGGCATCAGCCCGCTGGACCAGCGCGCGCTCGACTACCGCGCGGCCGGCCTCACGCCTGCCGACCTCGGGCGGCGCCTGGGACCGATGACGGTTCTCCAGCACCTCCGCCGTGGCTCGGCCGCGGCCTGGTGCGTCGCACGTCTGCAGAGGCAGCGCCGGGACGGCGTCGCGTAGTTCGGCAACGGGCTCTCGGAGGCGGGAGCCCTGCAGTTCCCTTCACGGGTGGCCTCCTCTTCGCGGAGGCCTCACCCAAGTAGTGTGGAGGTCGTGCGCGGCCTCCTTACTCCCCAACGTGTGCTGATCGCGTTCGCCTGTCTGGCGGCGCTGGTCGTCTGTTGCGGGCTCGCGTACTGGCAGTGGCAGCGCTTCGAGTCCGCCAGCGGCACGTTCCAGAACCTCGGCTACGTGCTCCAGTGGCCGCTCTTCGGCCTCTTCCCGCTCTTCATGGTGTGGCGCTTCCGCAGGCTCGCGCGCGAACGCCGTGACGAGGCTCTCTCACCCGAGCCGGTTGCAGCAGCCCCTGCGCCGGTAAGTACGGTTGTCGCCGTCAAACCCGCGCCTGTCGAGCAGTTCGACGACGAAGAAGACGCGGAGCTCGCGGCCTACAACCGCATGCTCGCGGACCTCAACGCGCGGGACGGTCGTTGAGCGAAGGCGGGCAGATGAAGGGTGCGTTGACCCGGTTCAGGGTCATGGCTTACGTGGTCGGAGTCTTCCTGCTGCTCCTGGTCGTGGCCATGGTGCTCAAGTACGCCGCGGACATGGGTGGCGCGATGAAGGTCGTCGGCCCGGTCCACGGCTTCCTCTACGCCATCTACCTGGTGATTTCCGTCGACCTGGCGCTCAAGCTGCGCTGGTCGATCAAGGGCACCCTGCTGGTGCTGCTCGCCGGCACCGTGCCGTTCCTGTCGTTCTGGGCGGAGCGCAAGGTGGTCGAGAAGACGGCGCAGGGCGTCCCGCTGTGACGTTTGGCCTGCTAGCGTCTGGGGCTACCAACTGAACACGGCCGTTGACGTCGCGCGGGAGAGCTCCCTTCGGTGGGAGCGCCGAAGGAGCAACTCCTCCCCGGAATCTCTCAGGTACAAGTACCGCGCGACGAAGGCAACTCTGGAAAGCAGGCCGCTCGGCGGCCTCGCCCACGGTGCAAGCCACTCCGGTGGTGAAGCTCTCAGGCTCATGACAGAGGGGGAGGCTCGCTCTAGTGAGGAGTCTCCGATGGACCGTGTCATTCTTCTGATGCCTCAGCCGGCCGCGTCCGGCTCTTCGGCGCACCCTGGAGGAGCGTTCTGATGTCCCGCCTCACGCCTCTGAACGCCGAGCACGAGCAGCTCGGCGCGATGTTCACCGACTTCGCGGGCTGGCGGATGCCGCTGCGCTACTCGTCCGAACTCGCGGAGCACCACGCGGTGCGCACGACCGCGGGCCTGTTCGACCTCACGCACATGGGTGAGATCGTGCTGACCGGCCCGGCCGCGGGGGAGGCCCTCGACCACGCGCTGGTCGGCCACATCTCCGCGCTGGCCGTCGGCAAGGCGCGCTACACGATGATCACCCAGGCCGACGGCGGCGTGATCGACGACCTGATCGTGTACCGCCTCGGCGACGAGGAGTTCATGGTCGTCGCGAACGCCTCCAACGCTTCAGTGGTGGCTGAAGCTCTGGTCGAGCGCGCCGCCGGGTTCGACACCGTGGTCACGGACAAGTCGACCGATTACGCGCTCATCGCCATCCAGGGCCCGAAGTCGGTCGAGATCCTTTCGGGTCTCACCGAAACGGACCTGTCGACGGTCAAGTACTACGCCTCGTACCCGTCCACCGTGGCCGGCGTCGACGCGCTGCTCGCCCGCACCGGCTACACCGGTGAGGAGGGCTTCGAGCTGTTCGTCGCGCCCGCTGACGCGTCCGCCGTGTGGGCGGCGCTGCTCGCCGCGGGTGAGGCGCACGAGCTCAAGCCGTGCGGTCTCGGCTGCCGCGACACGCTGCGCCTCGAAGCCGGGATGCCGTTGTACGGCAACGAGCTGACGACGTCGCTCACGCCGTACAACGCGAACCTGGGCCGCGTCGTGAAGCTCGACAAGCCCGGCGACTTCGTGGGCCGCGACGCCCTGACCAAGGTCGCGGAGTCCGGTGTGGACTCGGTCCTGGTCGGACTGAAGACCCCCGAGCGCCGCGCCCCGCGCCACGGCTACGCGGTGCTGAACGGCGACGAGGTCGTGGGCGAGGTGACGTCGGGCGCGCTGTCCCCGACCCTCGGCTACTCCGTCGCGATGGCCTACGTGACCAAGGCCAGTGCCGAGCCGGGCACCCAACTGCTGGTGGACGTCCGCGGCAAGAAGCAGCCGGTCGAGGTCGTCGCACTTCCGTTCTACAAGCGCGCCAAGTAAGGGAGATCTTCCAGATGTCCGACCAGTTCAACGCTTCCCTCGCGGAGTACGACCCCGAGGTGGCCGAGGCCGTTGCGGCCGAGCTGGCACGCCAGCAGGGCACTCTCGAGATGATCGCCTCGGAGAACTTCACGCCCGTCTCGGTCCTGCAGGCCCAGGGCTCGGTGCTGACCAACAAGTACGCCGAGGGCTACCCCGGCCGCCGCTACTACGGCGGCTGCGAGCACGTGGACGTCGTCGAACGCCTCGCCATCGAGCGCATCAAGTCGCTCTTCGGCGCCGGCTTCGCGAACGTCCAGCCGCACTCCGGCGCGCAGGCCAACGCGGCCGCCATGTTCGCCCTGTTGCAGCCCGGCGACACGATCCTGGGCCTGGACCTGGCGCACGGCGGCCACCTGACGCACGGCATGCGCATCAACTTCTCCGGCAAGCTCTACAACGTCGTGCCGTACCACGTCTCCGACGGCGACGGCCGCGTCGACATGGCCGAGGTCGAGCGCCTGGCCCAGGAGCACAGGCCCAAGCTGATCGTCGCTGGCTGGTCCGCCTACCCGCGTCAGCTGGACTTCGCCGAGTTCCGCCGCATCGCGGACTCGGTCGAGGCCTACCTGATGGTCGACATGGCGCACTTCGCGGGCCTCGTCGCCGCGGGCCTGCACCCGTCGCCCGTGCCGCACGCGCACGTCACGACGACCACGACCCACAAGACCCTCGGCGGCCCGCGTGGCGGCGTGATCCTCTCCAACGAGGCGGACATCGCCAAGAAGATCAACTCCGCGGTGTTCCCCGGCCAGCAGGGCGGCCCGCTGGAGCACGTGATCGCGGCCAAGGCCGTGGCGTTCAAGCACGCGGCCTCGCCGGAGTTCGCGGACCGCCAGCGCCGCACGCTGGAGGGCGCCCGCATCCTGGCCGACCGCCTGTCGCAGGCCGACGTCGCCGCGGCCGGCGTGAAGGTGCTGACCGGGGGCACCGACGTGCACCTGGTCCTGGTCGACCTGGTGTCGTCCGAGCTGGACGGCAAGCAGGCCGAGGACGTGCTGCACCAGATCGGCATCACGGTCAACCGCAACGCCGTGCCGAACGACCCGCGTCCGCCGATGGTCACGTCGGGGCTGCGGATCGGCACGCCGGCGTTGGCCACGCGCGGGTTCGGTGAGGTCGACTTCGCCGAGGTCGCCGATGTGATCGCGGAGGCCTTGAAGCCCGGTGCGGCTGTTGAGGAGCTGCGGGCCCGGGTCGAGGTGCTGGCGGCGAAGCACCCGCTGTACTCGACGCTCTGATCGTTGCTTGGACGAAGAGGGGGCCTCGGTGAGGTCCCCTCTTCGCTGTTCCGGGGTGGACTCCACTACCGCAGAAATCTCGGAACTGGTCCGTTCGCGCGGTTCTTGATCATGACTTGTCCACATTTTGCGAGTTGTCCACAGCTTGGCCGGGATCAGGCCACCTGTCGGCTGCCCGGCAACACACTGGCGAGGAAGGCAGGCGAAGGGATCTCGTCCATGTGGGGCTGGTTGGTCGGCGGCTACACCGGAGTGCTCGTGGCGCTCACCGGTTTCGCCGGATTCGTCGCGTCGGGGGTCGATTGCTCGAAGAAGCGCGCCGACGCGTACAAGGTGCTCAAGCTCGTTCTGATGTCGGTGACGGGAGCTGGCGGTGTGTTCGCCGTACTGGTGAGGCTGCACGAGGCCGGGTTGGTGTGAACGAGCACCGGTGAACAGGGAAGGGCGCCACCGCGAACCGGTGGCGCCCTTCCGTGACCCGAGAGCGAAACGACGGGAACCCCGGCCCCTTCCCCAGGGCCGGGGTTTCACCGTGTCAGGGTGATGTGTGTCTCAGATGGACCGTCCTAACGGGATGCTGTGTGGGTTACGCCGCGGGGGCCGTCACACCGGGCGGGAGGCACTCGACGTTGCGCTTGCCGTTGGGCTGGATCACGAACCAGGTGTTGCCGATGCCCTGGCCCGCCCACTTGCCCGGCGCCGGGTCCTTCGAATAGGTGTAGAGGGCCCAGCCGTCGATGGCGACCTGCTTCTTGCCGTCGGCGCGGGTGATCAGGGAGACCAGCTTCTGGTCGACGCCCTCCAGCTGCGGGATCGTGTCCGACAGCAGCGGCGGCCACGTCACGGCGCACTGGTCGTTGCAGTTGGACTTGCCCTCCGGCTTCGGGACGTCCTTGTCGAAGCGGTAGAGGGTGCGGCCGTCGCCGTCCTGGACGACCTGGCCCATCTTGTCGACGCTCTTGCCGACCAGCCTCAACGTGCTGACCGGGGCTGCTGCCGGAGGCTGCGCCGCGGGCTGTGCGGCCGGGGTCTCGGGGGCCTGCTGCTGGACGGGGGTCTCGGGTGCCGCAGCGGGTTCCTGGAGTACCGGGGGCTGACCCACGTCGCCGTAGTCACCGAGGACGCCCAGGTCGGTTTCGGTCTGTGCCACCGGCTTGGAGTTGTTCGAGCCACTTCCCGTGGCGCTCCAGACACCCAGACCCAGCACAACTGCCAGTCCCGCGGCGAGCCCGATGGCAATGCGGTTACGTCGGATCACACTCATGTCCTCCTTGTCCATCCGTTCGCTCTATCGAGGCCATACGGGCGGGGTTGCGTCTCGGTTCAGAAACGAACCGAACCTCCTCGCCGCTCGAACGTCTGGCGGAGCCAGGTCACGCAGGAGGTGCAGGGTGGTCGTCGCTGGTCAGCTGGCGGGAATGGCCGAACGGGTGCTGGGTGCGCCGTTGCCGATCGGAATTCGGGCGTGGGACGGGAGCGTCGCCGGGCCGCAGGACGGCACGGTGCTCGTGATCCGGTCGCGGGACGCGTTGCGCCGGCTCGTGTGGAGTCCGAACGAGTTGGGGCTCGCGCGCGCGTACGTGAGCGGGGAGCTCGACGTGGAGGGAGACCTCGCGAGCGGTCTCTCGCAGATCTGGGGGCTCGTGCGGCGGGGTGTCACCCGGCGGCCGAAGATCTCGGAGGTCGCGAAGCTCGCGGTGAAGCTCAAGGTGCTGGGGCCGAACCCGGACGCGCCGAAGGAGGAGGCGCGGCTCAAGGGCGCGCTGCACACCAAGAGCCGCGACCGGGACGCCATTTCGCACCACTACGACCTGAGCAACGCGTTCTACCAGCTCGTGCTCGACCCGAGCATGGCGTACTCGTGCGCGTACTTCACGTCCGAGGACGAGCCGCTCGCGCAGGCGCAGCACAACAAGCTCGACCTCGTGTGCCGCAAGCTCGGCCTCGAGCCGGGCATGCGGCTGCTCGACGTCGGGTGCGGGTGGGGTTCGATGATCATCCACGCGGCGAAGCACTACGGCGTGCACGCGACGGGTGTGACGATCTCCGCGCAGCAGCGCGAGCACATCCTCAAGCGGATCGAGGCCGAAGGGCTGACCGGGCGCGTCGAGGTGCGGCTGCAGGACTACCGCGAGGTGCGTGACGAGCCGTTCGACGCGATCTCCACGATCGAGATGGGCGAGCACGTCGGCGAGAGCAACTACCCCGAGTACGCCTCGACGCTGTACCGGCTGCTCAAGCCCGAGGGGCGCCTGCTGCTCCAGCAGATGTCGCGCGGACGCAACGCGCCCGGCGGTGGCGCGTTCATCGAGTCGTACGTCGCACCGGACATGCACATGCGGCCGATCAGCCAGACGACGGGCTTCCTCGAAAGTGCCGGCCTCGAGATCCGTGACGTGCACGCGTTGCGCGAGCACTACGTGTGGACCGTGCGCGCGTGGGCGGACACTCTCGAGGAGCGGTGGGACGAGGTCGTCGCGCTGGTCGGTGAGGGGCAGGCGCGGGTCTGGCGGCTGTACCTGGCGGGTGGCGCGCTGACGTTCGAGGAGGGGCGGATGGGGGTCGACCAGGTCCTCGCGGTGCGCAGGAGCGAGAACGGGCGCAGCGGCATGCCGCGCGTGCGGCGTGAGCTGGTCGCCCGATGAGCTTCCTGATCACCCTCGTCGCGGTCCTCGCACTGCTGAGCGGGCTGTTCCTGTACGCGGACTCCCGCAAGCGGTACGACCTGATCGACTCCGTGTGGGGCCCCGGCTTCGCCGTGATCGCGGTGCTCACGTTGGTGTTCGCGGAGGGCGAACCGACTCGGCAGTGGATCATCACCGCGCTCACCGCGGTGTGGGGCGTACGCCTGGGCGTGCACATCCACTCGCGCAACAAGGGCAAGGACGAAGATCCGCGGTATCAGGACATCCTGAGGCGTGCCAAGGGAAATCCCCGCCTGAAGATGTACCGGGTCTACCTGTTGCAGGCCGTGCTGATGTGGATCGTGTCGCTGCCGGTGCAGGCCGCGCAGCACCTTTCGGCCCCTTTCGGAGTGCTGGATTGGGTGGGCACTGGCGTGTGGTTGGTCGGCTTCGTCTTCGAGGCCGTGGGTGACTGGCAGCTCTCCCGGTTCCGTGCGGATCCGGCGAACAAGGGCGCCGTGATGGACAGAGGGTTGTGGCGCTACACGAGGCATCCGAACTACTTCGGTGATTCGGTCGTCTGGTGGGGCCTGTACCTGTTCGCGTTGCACTCGTGGGTCGCCGCGCTCACGATCATCGGCCCGGTTGTCATGACGTGGCTGCTCGCGAAGGGCAGCGGCAAGCCGTTGCTGGAGAAGGACATCGTGTCGCGCCGTCCTGGGTACGCCGAGTACGTCCGGCGCACCAGCGGCTTCTTCCCGCTGCCTCCGAAGAGTCGAGTCAAGGCCTGAGAACGGTCCTGCTCGCGCTCTTCGTGCGAGCGCGAGCAGGACCGGGCAGGTGCCAGACCGCTGCGGCGAGTTTCGCCGAGCACAGGTAGCGGTAAGCGCTTTCCCGGACTTTCGACGCGGCGAGGATCAGCGCGACCGTCCGGACGACCGTCGCCTGGAGCCTGCCCGCTCGCGCCGCGACGTCGGTGAGCTGCGGCCGGATGCTCGTCGCCTCACTGGCGCACGTCATCTGCTCGGTCGTGGCCGTCCGGTGCGGCACGCGCACCGCGCGGTCGGCAGGCGGGTGAGCGGCCCGTCCTCGCGCGGTGCCGTCGTGGCCGGAGCGCGGGTTAGTGTGGGGCCCGTGGGCAACGACATCTCCTTTCCGCGCCAGCAGGCGCGCACCCAGCGGTTCACCGTCGGCGCACCGAGGACGTTCGCGGTGTCGGCTGACGGCGCACGTGTCTTCTTCCTCCGCCCTGCCACGGCCGCAGGTCGGGCCAACGGCCTCTGGGAGTTGAACACCTCCACCGGAACCGAACGTCTGCTCGCCGACCCGGCGACGCTGCTGTCGGACCCGGAGGACCTGCCCGCGGAGGAGAGGGCGCGCCGGGAGCGCACGCGCGAGTCGGGAGCGGGCCTCGTCGGCTACTCGCTCTCGCGGGACGCCTCGGTGGCCGCGTTCGCGCTGTCCGGCCGCCTGTTCGTGGCCGATCTGACCAGCGGTGACGTCCGCGAGCTGCCGACCGGGGGCGGGGTCATCGACCCGCGCGTCGATCCGACGGGGGAGCGCGTCGCCTACGTCACGCGTGGCACGTTGCGGGTGGTCGAGCTGGAGTCGGGCGACGACCACGCCGTCGCCGAGCCGGACGGCGACGACGTGACGTTCGGCCTCGCGGAGTTCATCGCGGCCGAGGAGATGTCGCGCTACCGCGGCTACTGGTGGGAGCCGGGCGGCAAGCGGCTCATCGCCGCGCGCGTGGACAACTCCCCGGTGCAGCGCTGGTACATCGCGGACCCGGCGAACCCCGCCACCGCCGCGACCGAGATCGCCTACCCCGCGGCGGGCACGGAGAACGCCGCGGTGTCGCTGCACGTCGTGTCGCTCGACGGCACCTCCGTCCCGGTGCTGCTCGAGTTCGACTACCTCAACGACGTGCACTGGTCGTCCGGCGGCGTCCCGCTGATCACCACGCAGACCCGCGACCAGCGCACCCGCACGATCTACGCCCTGGCCCCCGACACCGGCGCGGTCACCGAGCTCGCGACCGAGACCGACCCGGTGTGGCTCGAGGTCAGCGACGGAGCTCCGGCCTGGACCCCCGACGGGCGCCTCGTGCGGATCGTCGGCTCCGGCGACGAGTACGCGTTGCAGGTCGGCGACGACGTCCTGACGTCCGGTCTGCAGGTGCGCCGGGTCCTCGACATCGGCGACGACTCCATCCTAGTCGCCGCCTCCGCCGACGACCCGACGCAGACGCACGTCTACTCGGTCGGCGCCGAGACCACCCGGCTGTCCTCCGAGGACGGTGTGCACGCCGCGGTTCGAGGCGGTGACACGGTTGTGCTCGTGTCAGCCACTTTGGACTGGTTCGGAGCGAAGGTGCGCGTGGGCGACCACGTGATCGAGTCGTGGGCGGACACGCCGGTCATCACGGCGTCCCCGCGCATGCTGACCCTCGGCGAACGAGGTCTCCGCGCCGCGCTCCTGCTGCCCACCGGCCACGTTCCCGGCACCAAGCTCCCGGTGCTGCTGGACCCGTACGGCGGCCCGCACGCCCAGCGCGTCGTGTCGGCACAGAACGCCTTCCTGGCCTCGCAGTGGCTCGCGGACCAGGGTTTCGCGGTGCTGGTCGCCGACGGCCGCGGCACCCCCGGCCGTGGCCTCGCGTGGGAGCGCGCGATCGCGTTCGACTTCGCCGGCGCCACCCTCGAGGACCAGGTGGACGCACTCGAAGCGGCCGCCGCGGTCGAGCCCGACCTCGACCTGACGCGCGTGGCGATCCGGGGCTGGTCCTACGGCGGCTACCTGAGCGCATTGGCCGTGCTGCGCCGCCCGGACGTCTTCCACGCGGGCATCGCCGGCGCCCCGGTCACCGACTGGCGCCTCTACGACACCCACTACACCGAGCGCTACCTCGGCCACCCGGACGCCGAGCCCGAGGTCTACGACCGCAACTCGCTCATCGACGACGCGGACAAGCTGTCCCGCCCGCTGATGATCGTCCACGGCCTGGCCGACGACAACGTGGTGGCCGCGCACACGCTGCGCCTGTCCAGCGCGCTGCTCGCCGCGGGCCGCCCGCACACCGTGCTGCCGCTCTCGGGCGTCACGCACATGACGCCGCAGGAGCAGGTGGCGGAGAACCTCCTGCTGCTGCAGGTCGACTTCCTGAAGCAGTCACTGGCATAGGGACGGCAAAGGGGGCGTCTCCGCGACGGGAGACGCCCCCGAGACGGCGAAAAGGGGCGCTTCCCGCGAACGGGAAGCGCCCCTTTCTCGTGCCTCGATCAGGCCAGCGACTGCCGCACCCGGTACGGCGGGATGCTGTTGCCCAGCAACGCCAGGTCGTCGATCGACTCCGGCTGGTAGCCGGCCGTCTTCAACCGCTCGACCATCAGCGCGGTCGGGTCCTCGACGACGTCCGCGCGGCCGAACAGGTACGCCCACTCGTGCTCGTCCGAGCCGTAGTACGCGACCGTCTCGAACACCTCGTTGAACCGCTGCCAGGAGCGGATCAGCGTGGTGTTGCGCCACATCGTCTGGCACCCGGACTGGTTGACGACGACGCCGCCGGGACGCAGCAGCGCCTTGCACATGCGCAGGAAGTCCGCGCCGTACAGGCGGTTGTGCTGCGCCTCCTCCTCGCGCTCGTCGGGCAGGTCCACCAGCACGATGTCGTACTTCTCCGACGTCGTGCGGATGTACTCGAACCCGTCGATGTACTGCACGCGGATCGGGCCGTCACCCTTCTCCGCGGCGGCCAGCTCCTCGGTCGTGTAGCCGTACGGGAGGTGCTCCGCGCACAGCTTCACGGCCTGCTCGTCGATGTCGATGTGGTCGACGACGGTCGCACCGTGCTGAACGGCCATCTGGCACACGACGCCCTCGGAGGAGCCGATGACCAGCACGCGCTCGACGGTCTCGGCCAGCAGCAGCGCCGGCACCATCAGGGCCTCGTGGTAGGTCAGCTGGCTGAACTCCGTCGACTGGCGGTCGTTGTCGCAGAAGAGCGACAACCCCTGGGCCGTGCGGGCGATCACCAGGTGCTGGAAGTCGGTCTTGGTGTCGACCAGCACCTCGTCCACCTGCCAGTGGCGGGTCATGCCCTCGGCAAGAGGCTCGTTGATGGTGTTCACGCGACATGCTCCTTGACGCCACGAGTGACGAGATCCGTGCTCACATGAGCAGCGCCCAGGGCGTCAGCGAGTAGCTGGACGGCCAGCGCGGGTTTCGCACGAGTACCGCAGGTGAACACGTCGACGAACACCGAACCCACTTCGGGGTACGTGTGGATCGAGGCATGGGATTCCGACAGCAGGGCCAGCACGGTGACTCCTTGGGGATCGAACTTCTTGGAGATCACCTCCAGCACGGTTGCGTCGGCCTGCGTGAGAACCTCACCGAGGGCGTGCTTGAGGAACTGCTCGTCATCGAGCAGATCGGCACTCACACCCGAAAGCTCTGCAAGTACGTGCTGTCCCGCGAACAAACCGACGGTCTCCTCGGTCTGACAGGGCGCTTCGGACATCAATCACTCCAAACTATGTGATGTGCAAACGGTCTTAGATGCAGTACGTGGCCAACGGCGGGAAGCCGTTGAAGCACACGGACGAATAGGAGGAGGTGTAGGCGCCGGCGTGGAGGATGTCCACGTGGTCGCCCGCCTGCAGGTCGAGCGGCAGGTCGTAGCGGGTGTGCTGGTAGATCACGTCGTCCGCGTCGCACGTGGGACCGGCCAGCACCACCGGTCCGGCGGGACCGCCGTCGCGCGAGGTCCGCAACCGGTACGCGATCGCCTCGCCCTCGGTCTCGGCGAGACCCTGGTAGCGGCCGATGTCGACGTAGACCCACCGGCGTTCGTCCGAATAGGACTTCCGCGACACCAGCACGACCGACGAACGGATCATCCCGGCCTCGGCGGAGATCGCCCGGCCCGGCTCGATCATCACCCTGGGACGCACCGCACCGAAGTGTCGCGCGAGCGAAGCCTCGATGGCAGAGGCGAAGGACTCCAGTGACGGCGTGGACTCCTGGTACACGGCGGGAAGCCCGCCGCCCAGGTTCACCGTCGTGGTCTCGATGCCCTCCGCGCGCAGCTTGGCGGCGATCAGGGCGGCGTCGGCGATGCCGGTGTCCCAGCCCTCGACGGAGAGTTGTTGCGAGCCCGCGTGGAACGCGACTCCGAGAGGAACGAGTCCCAATTCGTGCGCGAGCCGCAAGAGGTCCGTCGCCATCTCGGGATCGCAACCGAACTTGTTGCCGAACGGGTACGTGGAACCCTTGCTGTGGACGAGGATCCGCACCAGCACGGACGAACCGGGCGCGTGCTCGGCGACGAACCGGACGTCCTGCTCGCTGTCCGACACGAACATCCGCACGCCGCGCGAGTACGCGTACGCGATGTCGGCGGCCTTCTTGATGGGGTTGCTGTAGGAGATCGACGACGGCGCGGCGCCGCGCGCCAGGCACAGGTCGATCTCCGCGGGCGACGCCACGTCGAACCGCGCACCCTCCGCGACCAGCGTGCCGACCACGTCGGACTCCGGGTTCGACTTGACCGCGTAGAAGATGTCGACGGCCGGCATGGCCGCGTGGATTGCCTGGTAGCGCGCGCGAATCGTCTCGAGGTCGATCACCAGACACGGTGTCGACGGGTTCTCCTGGTCCAGGAAACGCCGAATACGAGCCTCTGCCTCGTTGCGCCGATCAACGGCGAAGCTCTCGGTCATTTCCCCAGGGGTCCCCCTTCATCCGCCTCGCGTTCCGCACGCGGGCACGGCCGTCCACTCTACGGCCTGAACACCCGAAGTGCGCAAGCCAGTCCAGGCGAGTGTGATTTAGCCAGCAGAACGCAGCTCGATCATCGTGATGTCCGGCGGGGCGCCCACGCGCACCGGCGGACCCCAGAAACCCGCGCCACGACTGGTGTAGAGCCACGTGTCGTCCACCTTCGACAACCCCGCGGTGCTGGGCTGCTGCAGCGGCACGAACAAGTTGAACGGCACCATCTGTCCGCCGTGTGTATGACCGGACAACTGGAGGTCGACGCCGTGTGAAGACGCGTCGGTGACCTGCACCGGCTGGTGTGACAACAGGACGACGGGGTTGTTCGGATCGCGTTTCGACAGCGCGCGGCCGAAGTCCGGCCCGTCGTCGTAGGACTTGCCGGTGACGTCGTTCACGCCCACGACGTCGATGCCGCCGGCGACGGTCAAACCCTCGTTGCGCAACGGGTTCACGCCGAGCCTGTCGAGCTCCGCGATCCACTGCTCGTGACCGGAGAAGTACTCGTGGTTGCCCGTCACGAAGAAGCTGCCGTGCTTGGACACCAGGTCCCGCAGCGGCGCGGCGGCCTCGCCCAGCTCCGCGACGGTGCCGTCGACCAGGTCGCCGACGATCGCGACGAGGTCGGCCTCCTGTTCGTTGATCATCCGCACGATCCGCTCGGTGTGCGAACGCCCGAGCAGCGGCCCGAGGTGGATGTCGCTCACGACCGCGATCCGGAAACCCGACAGCGACGACCTCAGCTTGTCGAGCGTCACCGGCACGTTCAGCAGCTGCGGGGCGCCCAGCGCCTGCGTCATGCCGTACCCGACGACGCCACCCGCCGCGATGCCCGACCCGATCGCCACCGAGCGCGCGATGAACAGCCGCCGCGACGGGTCCGGCACGACCTCGACCGGTTCGACGGGCTCGGGACCGGCGCCCACGGCCACCGGCGCGGCCGCGACGCGCCTGAGCAGGATCCGGCGCGGGATCTCGGCGATCCCGAGCGCGATCGCCAGGTAGAAGAGCACGGCGAGCCAGACGAACCCCGGCCAGGCGAAGAACTTCCCGTACTCCGGCGGCACCCTGCGCGTGACGACCAGAGCGCTCATCAGCACGAGGAACGCGGCGACGATCGCCACGGTGCCGATCCGGCGTCCGGCGGTGCGCGGGAGCGTGGTGTCCACGACCAGCCGCCGCCACAGGTACAAATGGCCCAGCGCGACGGGTACGCCGAGGAGCAAAAGGAAAATCACGACATCAGTATGCGTTTCGAGAACTCCGTGCAACCCGCCAGGCCCCAGGTGGCGTGAGTAACCCGGCACCGCAGATAGGGGGAAACCTGATGAGTGATCGGGACGCCGCGTTCCAGGAGTACTTCGCGGCCCGTTCCGACGCCATGCGCGGCACGGCATACCTGCTGTGCGGCGACTGGCATCGCGCGGAAGACCTCGTGCAGCAGGCCTTCACCAAGCTGTACCTGGCCTGGCGCAGGATCGAGCGGCACGAGGCGCTGGACGCCTACACCAGGCAGATCGTGGTGCGGACGTTCCTGTCCGAGCGACGGCGCGGGTGGTTCCGGTTCGAGTCGGCGAGTGACGACCTGACCGACTCGGCCGCTCCACCGGGCTCCTACCCCGAGGAACGCATGGTGTTGCTGGAGGCGCTGGCGAAGGTGCCTCCGAAGCAACGTGCGTGCCTCGTCCTGCGGTACTGGGAGGACATGTCCGTCGAGCAGACGGCCATCGTCCTCAAGTGTTCGGAAGGAACCGTGAAGAGCCAGGCCGCGCGGGGGCTGCAGACGCTGCGCGGCCTGCTCTCGGAGCAGGAGAGGGTTCGATGAACGAAGAGGACCTCAAGCGAGCTTTCCAGGACGTGGTGGTGGCGAGCAGCCCGCCGCCGTCGATGGATCCGGGCAACGCGCTCGCCAGGGCGCACAAGGCCAGGTCCAAGCGGCGCGCGTCGGTCACGGGGGCCGTGGTCGCCGTGCTGGTGGTCGGCGTCGGCCTCGGGTCGGCGTTCGCGCTGAACCCGCAGGGCGCGAAGGAGTACATGACGGGAGCGGGTCCGAGCAGCTCCAGTTCGGGTGTGCCCGAGACGCAGTGGGGCGAGACGTGGCCGGTCGGGCAGACCGACCGGACGGCCACCAGCGGCCCGCAGGCCGACCGCGGCACGCAGCTGCTGGAGCTGGCGAAGGCGTCCGTGCCGGCCGGGTACGACACCCCCGACCTGCAGTACAAGGACCCGGGTTTCCGCGGCGGGATGCTCCGCGGCCAGGCGCAGGTCTCGTCGGACAAGGGCGAGACGCCGGAGGTCTGGGAGTACACGGCGTACGTGCCGGTGCGGAAGGGGGACAAGGTCGGCAGGCTCACGGTGCGCGTGTCCACGCCGAACCCGGAGGACCCGGCCGATCCGTGCGCGATCCTCAAGCGGCCCGCGGGCGGTTCCGGCAGCTGCAAGACCTACGAGGTCGCCGGGAAGCAGGTCGCGACCCTGGCCTCGATGAGCGGCCCCGGCCAGCCCGCCTCCACCTGGGCGTCCTACCGGGCGGCCAACGGCTGGACGGTGACGGTCGGGCAGGAAGAGGAGTACGCCCACAGCGACTATCCGAAGCTGGACGCGCAACCGTTCTTCACCCCGCAGCTAGCGGAGCTGGCGGCTGATCCGAAGTTCCTGCTCGGCAGCTGAGTTCTCGTTCCACCCGGAGGGCGGTCACGATCTGTGGCCGCCCTCTCTCGTTGCTCCCATCGGGTGTTTTGCCAGGTAGAGTGCCGTCCGCAATGCGGACTCTGCTCATCGACAACTACGACTCGTTCACGTTCAACCTCTTCCAGCACCTGGCGGAGGTGAACGGCGCCGAGCCCGTGGTCGTCCACAACGACGACCCGCGGTTCCGGCTGTCCACGCTGCGGTCGTTCGACCACGTGGTGATCTCCCCCGGCCCCGGCCGGCCCGGCAACCCCGCCGACTTCGGCCTCTGCCGCGCGGTGATCGACCACGCCGAGATCCCGTTGCTCGGCGTGTGCCTCGGGCATCAGGGCCTGTGCCTGTCCTACGGCGCTGTGGTGGGACCCGCGCCCGTGCCGCGACATGGAATTATTTCGCCGATCACGCACAAAGGCATTGATCTTTTCGCTGGATTGCCATCGCCGATGGAAGTCGTTCGGTATCACTCGCTCGCCGTCACGGATCTGCCTCCTTCGTTGGAAGCGATCGCGTGGAGCGACGATTCCGTTCTCATGGGCGTGCGCGCTCTCGACCGGCCCGCGTGGGGTGTGCAGTTCCACCCCGAGTCGATCTGCACGGAGTCCGGCCGCGAGATGCTCGCGAACTTCGCCGCGCTGACCCCGACGCGCACGGCCGCCGTGCCGGAACCGGTGCTGGTTCGCCCAACGCCTCAGAAGCGCCCTGTGCACGTGCGGAAGCTCGCCGTGGCCGTCGACGCGGAGCAGGCGTTCGCGGCACTCCACGGGGCGTCTGAGACGGCGTTCTGGCTGGACAGCGGCTCCGGCGGGCGGTTCTCCTTCATGGGGGATTCCTCGGGGCCCCTCGCGCGCTTCGCGCAGTACTGCGTGCAGGACCAGGTGCTCACGCTCGACGGCGCACCGAGGCACTGCCCGTCCTTCTTCAGCTGGCTGGACGACGACCTCGCGGAGTGGGCCGTCAAGCAGCCCGACGTGCCGTTCGACTTCGCCCTGGGATGGGTGGGCTACCTCGGCTACGAGCTCAAGGCGGAGTGCGGCGGCGACTTCGCCCACCGCGCCGAACAGCCCGACGCGTCGTTCGTCTTCGCCGACCGCGCCGTGGTCGTCGACCACGCGGAGGATTGCGTCTATTTGCTCTCGCTGTCCGACGACAACTGGTTCGACGAGGTTTCGGTCGTTCTGGCCGCGCTGACGCCTTTGGCCGAACCTTCCCGGCCGGTCGTGTCGGACGTGACGTTGAGACATCCCCGCGCGCACTACCTGAAGCTGATCGGCGCCTGCCAGGAAGCGATCACGGCGGGGGAGACGTACGAGGCATGTCTGACGAACATGATGTCGTGGCGTGCCTCGATCGACCCGTGGGACACTTATCGGCTGCTTCGCGCCGCAAATCCCGTTCCGTTCGGGGCGTTGCTGCGTTTCGGTGACCTGTCCGTGCTCAGCACGTCACCCGAACGATTTATGAGGGTGGACCGAGATGGCGTCGTGGAGTCGTCGCCGATCAAGGGGACGCGTCCGCGCGGTGTTGATGCGGCGGACGACGAGATGTTGCGCACAACGTTGGCGCGTTCTGTCAAGGACCGCGCCGAGAACCTGATGATCGTGGACCTCGTCCGCAACGATCTCGGCACCTGCGCGGAAGTGGGTTCGGTCGAGGTGACGCGGTTGTTCGACGTCGAGACCTACGCGACCGTGCACCAATTGGTGAGCACCGTGCGCGCCCGACTTCGGCCGGGCAGTTCTGCCGTCCGTTGTGTTCGGGCCGCGTTTCCCGGTGGTTCCATGACCGGTGCGCCGAAGATCCGCACCATGCAGATCCTTGATGGGTTGGAAGCCGGTCCACGCGGGGTGTACTCGGGAGCGCTGGGTTACTTCTCGCTCAACGGAGCCGCCGACTTCAGCATCGTCATCCGAACGCTGGTCCGCAACGGCGAACGGGTGAGTTTCGGTGTGGGCGGAGCGGTCATCTCGCTGTCCGACCCTGACGAGGAATTCGAGGAGACAGCGGTCAAGGCCGCCGCGGTGTCGCGCCTGTTCGGAGCGCACTTTCCCGGTCGTTGATCCCGCGTTCCGGGGATAGTGTGAACGAACCGGGACGTGTTAGGTCTTTGGGGTTTAACACGTCGGCCGGCATCCCGGCCGACGTGTGGAAACCTCGAGCGTTCGCCCAGGTCAGGAGGCGTGCGCTTCCTGGAACTGCACGACCAGGTTCTGCGGAATGCGGCCGCGGTCCGAGATCTGGTGCCCCTGCGCGCGGGCCCAGTCGCGAATGCGCTGCGCCTCAGCCTTGTCGGTGGCCTTGACCGTGGACTTGCCGGTGCCCTTGCGCTGCTTGCGGCCACCCGCACGACGGGCCTTGCCGACGAAGTCCGCCAGCGACTCGCGAAGCCGCTCCGCATTTCCCTTCGACAGGTCGATGGCGTACTCGACACCGTCAAGTGCGAAGGTCACGGTCTCGTCGGCTTCTCCGCCGTCGAGGTCGTCGATGAGTTGGACGACGGTCTGCTGTGCCACTGTTCCTCCGTTGGGTACTCACATAGCACGCGGATCCTCGACGTAACCACGTGCTTCGACAACACCATAGTCCACATGACGAAAAACGGCGAACCTTTCGCAGCTAAAATGTGACCCCAACCGCCCGGTCGGGGCATTTACCCGGTAAACCGCACGGGTGTTATGGGTCCAAAATGTGCTGCTAGTCGTCGTACTCCGACCCGTTGCTGGGCTTGCCGGACGCTTCCCCATTCCCGCCGACGGAGCAGTCGTTGCACATAACGCACCCCCATCCGGTGCGGGTATCCTCGACATACCCGCCAGGGGTAGGGAAGGTCAGGGGCCGATGCACGGGTACACCGCGGACAAGGACGCATACCTCAAGCGACTGCGCCGCATCGAGGGACAGATCCGCGGCCTCCAGCGCATGGTCGAGAACGACGAATACTGCATCGACGTCCTCACCCAGATCTCCGCGGCCACGAAGGCGCTGCAGGCGGTCTCGCTGGGCTTGCTCGACGAGCACCTGAAGCATTGTGTGGCGCAGGCCGCGGCGGAAGGCGGCCCGGTGGCCGAGGAGAAGCTCGCGGAGGCCTCCGCCGCGATCGGGCGACTCGTTAAGTCGTAAGAGGTCCTGAAAACGCCACGGGCGAGGCCGGGTTCGCGCATTCCGCGAACTGGACCTCGCCCGAAGATCGTGCCCCCGGTGCGACTCGAACGCACACTGGACGGATTTTGAGTCCGCTGCCTCTGCCGATTGGGCTACGGGGGCGTAGCAGGGTGAACTCTAGCGGATCACCCCAACAGGTTTGTCCCGGGGGCCGCGTCGTCCGGCCCCCGTCGCCGCTGCCGGCCGCATCCACAGTGGAGCCTTTTGCCCGTTCCGGGCGCGTCCCGTGACGCCCGTTGACAGCCAATACTGGTTTGCACCAGTATTGGCCCTACTTCGGCTGACCAGGGGGAGTGGGCATGGCGGGAGTGCATCTGCGGGTCGACAACCGGTTGATCCACGGCCAGGTGACCGTCGCGTGGACCGGGGGGTTGCGCGTGCGGAAGCTGGTCGTGTGCAACGACGAGGTCGCCGGTGACGAACTGCAGCGGATGTTGCTCCCGCAGGCGGCGAGGGGGCTGCCGACCGAGGTGCTCACCGTCGCCGAGGTGGTGGAACGCGTCTGGGGAGAGGACGTGATGCTGATAGCCAAGCATCCGGCCGACGCGTTCCGCCTCGTCGAGGGCGGGGTGCGGCCAGAGGTGGTGAACGTCGGGAACGTCGCACCCCGCCCCGGTGAGCGGTACACGATGGTGACGAGGTCGATCGCCGTGACCGCCGAGGACGCGCAGGGGTACCGCCGGCTCGCCGCCGAGGGGATTCCGGTTGTCGCGCAGATGATGCCGCGGGACAAGGCCGCCGACTTCACCGCGCTGCTCGACAAGAAGGGGCTGTAGGCGCAGATGCTCGTGGCACTGGCTTTGACGCTGTGGGCCGTCATCTGCACCTACGACGTGCTGGGGCCTTTTCTGATCTTCGCGGGCCGTCCGCTCGTCGCCGGGTCGGTGGCGGGGCTCATCACGGGTGACCCGTTGCTGGGCATGGCGATCGGCGCGACGCTGGAACTGGTGGCACTGGGGGTGTACCAGTACGGCGGCGCGACGATCCCGGACTACCAGACCGGGGCCATCGTCGGCACCGCGCTCGCCGGCAGTGCGGCGGGGCCGCTCAGCGCTCAGGTCGCGGTCGGTATCGCGGTGGCGCTGCCCGCCGCCGTGTTGCTGGCCGCGCTGGACCCGGTCGGCAAGATGATCACGACGGGGCTGGTGCACCGGGCCGACCACTACGCGGCGTCGGGGGACGCGCGGGGACTGGCCCGGATCCACTGGCTCGGGCTCGTGCCGTGGTGCGGGGTCCGGGCGGTGCCGACGTTCCTGGCCGCGCTGACCGCCTCGAGCGGTGTGGTCGAGGACCTGACGCGGGGGATTCCCGCCGGGTTCGTGAACGGGATGACGCTCGCCGGGTCGTTGCTGCCCGCGGTCGGGTTCGCGTTGCTGCTGTCGATGATGCAGCTGTCGAAGTACTGGTACCTGTTGCTCATCGGGTTCGTCGCGTTCGCCTACATGGACGTCCCCGTGCTCGGCATCGCGTTGCTGGGCGTCGCGATCGCGTTCCTGGTCGTCGGCAGGAGCGAGCCGGCGCCGGTGGTCGCGGAGGAAGAAACGTCCGAAGTGGACCGCGTGCTGGCCGAGCAGGACCTGAAGAGGGCCTACCGCAGGTACTTCTGGTCCAGCCAGGTGTCGTGGAACTACGAGCGGATGCAGGGACTCGGGTTCGCGTACGCCATGGAACCCGTGCTGCGCCGGCTCTACCCGGACGCGCACGAGTACGCGCAGGGCCTCCAGCGGCACATGCAGTTCTTCAACACCTCGGTGCTGGTCGGCGGGCCGTTGATCCTCGGGTCGGCGATCGCGATGGAGGAGGCGCGGTCGCCGCAGTCCGCCGAAAGCACCAAGGTCGCTTTGATGGGGCCGCTGGCCGGCATCGGCGACACCCTCGTCTTCGCGCTGTACAACAGCATCATCTTCACCATCGGCGCCTCGCTCGCGCTGCAGGGCAACTGGCTCGGCCCCGTGTTCGCGATGGTCATGGTGCTGGTCCCGTACGCGCTGGTGCGCCGCTGGCAGTTCCGCCTCGCCTACCGCGAGGGCAAGAGGCTCATCGCCCGTTTCGCCGTCGGCACGCTCGACCGGCTGTCCCGCGGTGCGACCGTGCTCGGGTTCGTCGTGCTCGGCGGGTTCATCCCGTTGAGCGTCAAGGTCGTCACGACGCTCACGTACCGGCAGACCACGACGGTCAACGGCGAACCGGTCACGCAGACCGTGCCGATCCAGGACCGCCTCGACGACCTGCTGCCCCACCTGCTTCCCGTGCTCGTCACCGCCGCCGCGTACCTGCTGCTGGTCAAGGCCAGGTTGAAGCCCGCGGTGGTGATCGGCGTCGTCGTCGTGGTGGGCGTCGCGCTGGGCTGGTTCGGCTGGTTCGCGCCCGCCGCCCCCAAGAGTTAGGAACGAGCGATGACCATCCCCGTCCTGCTGGCCGGGCACGGCGCGCTGCCGTCCGGTGCCGCCGACGCCGCCGAGTTCGTCGTCGGACCGCAGTCCCGGCTCCTGGTTTGTGAGCTCGGTCCGGCGGAAAGTCCTGACACGTACGGGGAACGGCTCGCGGACCTCGTCGGTGACGCCCCGGAGGTGCTCGTGCTGGCCGACCTCCCCGGAGGCACCCCCGCCAACGCCGCGAAGCTCTTCGCGGCGCGCCGGACGGGCGTGCGGATCGTGACCGGTCTCAACCTGCCGATGCTGCTGGAGGTGCTGGTGCGCGACGGGGACGTGGACGAGCTGGCGGCGATCGCCCAGGCAGCGGGGAAGGGCGGGGTTCTGACCGAACCGGTGCTGAGCCGATGACCCTCCTGCTCGCGGCCGGTCGCACGGTGATCACCCCGGGATCCGGCCACCCGATGGGCGGCTACCTCGCCAGGGAGGGCGTCGCCTGCGGCGTGCACGACGACCTGGAGGCCACCCTGGTCTGGTTGTCCACAGAGGACGATCCGGGCGTGGTGTGGGTGACGCTCGACGCGCTCGCCACGGACGTCTCGCTGACCCGCGCGCTGGCCGCCGTGGTCGCGCAGGAGACGGGGGTCCCCGCCGGCCGCGTGCTGGTGTGCGCGTCGCACACCCACTCCGCGCCGGACGGGTGGACCGGGTCGATCCACCCCGGCATGCCCGCGCAGCGGGAGCCCGAGCTCGTGCGCGGACTGATAGAGCGGGTCGGGGCGGTGGCGCGCCAAATATGTCCACAGAGGACTCCGGTGCTCGCTCGCTGGCACGAGGGCGCGGCGGCCCGCGTCGGCGCCAACCGCCACCGGCAGGACGGCCCGCACGACGACTCGGTGGGCGTTCTGACGCTGCACCACCCCGACGGCACCCCGGCGGCGCTGCTCTTCGACTACGCCAGCCACCCGACCGTGCTGGGCGCTGACAACCTCGCCTGGTCGGCGGACTGGCCGGGCGCCACTCGAAGGGAGCTGGCCGGGCTCGCCCCGGTGGTCGCGTTCCTGCAGGGCGCGGCGGGCGACGCCAGTTCGCGGTTCGTCCGGCGCGCCCAGGGGCACGCCGAGGTTTCCGCGCTCGGCGGCAGGCTCGCCGAGTCGATCACACGCCTGCTGCCGTCCGGTCAACCGGTCGGGGAACCGCTCCGGCTGACGCGCACGGTCCTGCGGATGCCCCACCGCGCGCTGCCGTCGCAGGCCGAGTGCAGGCGGTTGCGCGAGGGCGCCGAACGCGGGTGGCGGAAGTTGTTGCCCTGCGACGAGAGCGACCCGGCCGTCCGCGTCGCGCGCACCCGGTACGAGGGGACGCTGATGCTCAGCACCCTGGCCGCCGTCGGCCTGGACGGGGACGCGGAGGTGCCCGTCACCGTCGTGTCGCTCGGCGAGGTCGCGTGGCTGCACACGCCGTTCGAGCTGTTCTCGTCGATCGGCCTGCGCATCAAGGCCGCCAGCCCGTTCGCGCACACGAGGGTGATCGGCTACACCGACGGCTACGCGGGTTACCTGCCCGACCAGGACGCCTACCGCGAGGGGCTCTACGAGTCCTACATCGCGCTGGTGGAACAGGGTGCGGCGGAAGTGCTCGTGGAGCGCTGCACCGAGCTGTTACGCGCTCACCGCGAACGGCGCGCGGTGGTGAACACGGTGTAGCGGTCGGCCCGGTAGAGCGACCGTCCCGCCTCGATCACCCGGCCGTCCGCGGCGTGCAGCGTGCCCTTGAGGACGAGGCACGGCTGGGTCGGCTCGATCTCCAGCAACGCGGCGTCCTGCGGTGGGGGCAGCACGGCACTGATGGCCGTGTCATTCCAATCCGGCACCACGCCGAACCGTTCTTCGAGCGTCTTGTGCAACGAGTTCGCGGCCCAGTCGAATGCGTCGATGCCGGGAAAAAGATCGAGCGAGAGGTTTGTGCGCTCCAACGCGAATGGCTCGTCATCGACCAGACGGAGTCTTTCCAGGCGAAAAACCGGCGCACCCGGAGGAATGTTCAGGCGCCCGGCGATCTCGGCACCCGCGGATTCCACGAGGGCGAGCAGTACCTTCGTTCCCGGCGCGGAGCCGCGTGCCCTGATGTCCTCGGTGAACGACGTGAGCATGTCGATCTGCGTGGGCGGACGCTCCGCCGTGAAGGTGGCGTTGCCGTGCTGGCGGTACAGCAGCCCGTCGGCGACGAGCCGATTGACCACCAATCGAACCGTGCTCCTGGAGATCTGGTAGTGCTCGGCCAGAAAACGTTCCGACGGAATCAGCCTGCCCGGCCCCGCCTCGACCGCGACGTTCTCCAGGATCTCCCTGAGCTGGTCGCCCTTCGGCCGGTCGGGAGCCAACGCGTCCGGGAATTCCAGATCGTCCGCGGGAACATGCTTGGAGCGGGGCACAGCGCCATTATGCCCGAGTGATCAGGTAAATGGTTCCGGGCCGGCGACTCCGCGCCGACCGGTCGATACCGAACGATCGGTGTCGGCCGTGCGCGCAGGGCGCTACGATCATGGCGGTTGGATGAACGTGTGGGGGAGTCCCTCGTGTTACGGAAGTCCTTGGCTTTTCTGCTGGTTCTTTTCGCGTGTGCGTGCGGGGCGGAAAGTCCGCCTCTTCCCGCGACGCCTCCTGTGCAGGTGCGTCAGCCGACGTTGGTCAAGGACGTCCAGGGCGAGCTGTCGGCCGTGGTGCGCAAGGTGATCGACGGCCGGACGATCGAGCTCGACACCGGTGAGCGCGTCCAGGTGTCGTCGCTGGCGCCGCCCGCGACCTGCTGGGCGGCCTCCGCGCGCACGTTCGCCGAGAAGCGGTTGCTGGCCAAGACGGTCCGCGTCACCACGGTGACCCCGGGGGAGGTGCACCTCCGGCTGGAGGACGACACCGACTACGCGTCGCTCGCCGTGCGGGAGGGCGCGTTGCGGGCCCAGTCCGGGGCCGGTGCGCTCGCCGACGCCGAGAAGGGCGCCGAGCGCGAGGACCGCGGTCTGTGGGGTGCGCCCTGCAACGGCAAGGACACGTCGTCGTCATCGGCGGCACCGACGACCACGACGGCTCCGTCCTCCTCACAACCCGCCGAGTCGTCGAAGGCCGCGGCCACGACCACGACCGCGCCTCCCGTCGTCACGCCCACCGCGGCGGCGGCCACGTGCACGGTCGCCTACCGGGTCGACAACCAGTGGCAGGGCGGCTTCCAGGGCCGGGTCACCATCAGGAACAACGGCGGTTCCTCGATCAACGGCTGGACGCTGCGGTGGTCGTTCGCGGACGGTCAGACGGTGCGCGAGGTGTGGAACGCGACGGTGTCCCAGCGCAACGGCTCCGTGAGCGTGACCGGCGTCGACCAGGCGAGGACCATCCCGTCCCGCGGCGAGGTGACCATCGGGTTCATCGGGGCCTCCGGCGGCAGGAACACCGCGCCGTCCTCGTTCACACTCAACGAGGCCGCCTGCACGACGGGCTGACTGTGGGTCCGGCGGCCACCGTGGCAAGATAAATTAGTAATTAACTGGTTTGCTCTTGCCCGGAGGTGAGCCGTGCGGGTCGTGCCGCTGCACGTCGAGGTCGACCACGCCCTGGGCGGCCGCTGGACCTCGCTGCGCGCGGCAGACCGCGAATGGCTGTGGCACAGGGCCGATCCCGCGCGCGCCGAGGTGGTGCCGGGGTCCGCGTTCGTCGACGCGGGCGGCTTGGAGGAGTGCGTCCCGACGGTGCGCGGCGTACCCGACCACGGCGACGCCTGGAGCAGGCCGTGGCACCGGACCGGCGTGGACTGCCCCGACTTCGCGCTCACCCGCGTGCTCGCCTCCGACGGCGGCGCGGTCGTCGCCGACTACGAGTTGACCGCCGAGCCCGGCTACCGCTTCGTCTGGGCGGCGCACGCCCTGCTCGACGTCAGCGCGTCCGCCCGCCTGGACGCCCCTCCCGGCACCCCGGTGCTGATCACGGACCCACAACCGCTGCTGCGCGAGTGGCCGGCGGGCCTCGACGCGCTCGGCCCCGATGACGGCACGGCGGTAGGCGCGGTGCTGGAACGCGACCAGATCCGCGTGGTCGACGGAGACCAGCAGCTGGACCTGCGCGTCGAGTGCGATGACCAGCCCGTGTCGATCGCGTTGTGGCGCAACCTGCGCGGCTGGCCGGAAGACGCCCCGTACCGCAGCGTCGGCGTGGAACCCATGCTCGGCCGCACCTTCGACCGCGCCGACACCACCCGTCCGGTGGCGGTCGTGCCCGCCTCGGGTTCGGTGCGCTGGCGCCTGACGATCACCGCCCTCGCGGGAGGAACGGCATGACCGACGTGCTCGCGCTCGGCGAGCAGGGGGAGGTCCCTGCGCCGCCGGGGATCGTCATGTCCAGTCCTCAAAGGACTGACGATCCCGGACGGCCCTGCGTTCTCCTTCTGACCGCGACCTGGGCGCCCGCCGCTACCGCCCGGACGGACGGCTGGACCGCGCGCTGTTCGCCGTGGACGTCGACGTACCGGGCCGCCCGGCGGACGGGTTCGTCCCGGCTCAGCCCGCCCAGTGCCGCGGGTACACACCGGGTTCCGGCGCGAACAACCACGCTCCCGAGCTGATCTCCAGATATCGCGTGGGATCGGCGAATCCGGAAGCGTGCCGGATCACGGTCTCGTAGACCTGCGAGGACACCATCACCGCGAGGTCGGCGTCGCTGCCGGCCAGTTCCGGCGTGTTCAGGAGACGGGCGGCCGCGGCGATCGCCTGCCCCGACAAGCCGTCCGGGCTCACGGTGACGGGACCGACGTGCAGCGAAGCCCGGAGCTGCATCCGGACGGGCGCGGCTTCGCGGTTGTAGCGCCGCACACCGTTCTGGATGTGGGGGATCAGCCGGTCGACGATCACCGACGTGGTGACGCTGGGAGGGATGACGACCAGCACGCCGTCGTGTCGTTCGACGTGGCGGCAGTTGCTCCAGGGGATGTCCGAGTCCGCGAAAGCGTTGCGCACCACCCGGTGCAGCGGTGCCCGAGCGACCTCGCGGTCGCTCTCGGTGCCGCCGGGTCCGTGCAGGGAAGCGATTTCGAGGAACAGGAGGGAGTGGTTGACGTGGTCCCATCGACCGGTGGATCGACCGGACCTGTCGGGCGAGGCGGTCATGGTGGGCCCCCTTGCGAATCGGCTTGCCGGGGTGGAGTGTGGCGCCACGACCAGGTTAAATTCGTGTGGGAGAAGCAACAACGAATTCTTTGGGAAAGGCCTCGTCGTTTGAGGTGATCGTTGATCACGCCGAAATCAAAGACTCGGGTGCTTCAATTCTGCCGGACGTGGTCCACGGTCAGCGCGTACGCGAGCGCGCCCAGCGCTCCCGCCTGCAGGCCCAGTTCGGAGGTCTCCACGGTCATCGGGGCCACGTAGTTGAACATCCCGCCGAGCGAGTGCAGGCGCATCGACTGCACTGCCGGCTCGATCACGAGGTCGGCGGCCCTGCCGAGCTCCCCGCCGATGAACACCTTCTCCGGGTTGAGCAGGTTGCAGGTCCTGGCCAGCGCGATCCCGATGCCGCGGCCCGCGTCCTGCAGGACCCTGCGGCACAACAGGTCCCCGGTCTTCGCCCGCTCGACTATGTTCGCGAGGCTCGTGGGCAGGTCGACGCGGTAGCCGACGTAGGCCCGGCGGACCTGTTCGACCAGGCGTGCGCCGCCGACCGCGGTCTCGAGGCAGCCCCTGTTGCCGCACTGGCAGACGACGCCGTTCGGGTCCATCACGAGATGCCCGATCTCACTCGCGAGGCCGTGCCTCCCCCGGTAGATCAGGCCGCCGATGACCAGTCCCGCGCTCACACTGGTCGACGACTTGACGAACAGCATGGTCTCGGTGCCGCGCCCGCCGCCGTAGAGGTGTTCGCCGTACGCCGCGTAGTTCGCCTCGTTGTCCATGATCACCGGCACACCGGGGAAGTGCTCCTGCAGACGTGCGCCGGGATCCGCGCCGCGTTCCCAGTCGAGAGCCCACGCGACCTGGGAGATCGTGCTCGTGCGCGGGTCCACCGCGGCGGGGATGCCGAGTCCGATCGCGACGATGTCGGTCTCGTCGAGGCCTGTCCGCCGGACGACGTCCCTGATCAGCTGCACGCACTCGCGCATCCAGGCCTGGCTGCCGTGTTCGGCGCCGCGCCCGGACCTGTCGACCTCGACGCGGGGGCCGTCCACCCGGCGTGCGGCGACGGTGACCGTGTCGTAGCTGACCTCGACGCCGATGGCCACGCCCCGGACGTTGGTGAGGCCGATCTTCTTGCCTCGTTCGTTGTCGGTGCCGTCGACGGCGACCACGTTGTCCCGCTGCAGCTCCTGCACGATCCCGGAGACGGTCGCCTGGGAGAGGCGGGTGAAGTCGGCGAGGTGCACCTGGGTGGCGGGGGCGACCATGATCGCGCGGAGCACGCGTCTGCGGTTGAGGGCGCGCAGGGTGTCCGGTGTCCGGCCCCAGATCAGTTCTCGCGCGTGCCTGTCGCCGCCAGTGGGCACCCGGTGCCTCCTGCCCTCAGCTTCGAATCGAAGCGCCGAATCATGGTAGCGGCGTGCGAGGCATCATTTGGAAGCCGCCAAGCGTGCGATTCGTATCCTCAGGCCCGACTCGTGGTGATCAACAGTGGGAGCTACCCTTACGCCTTCCGCTGGCTGGGGCCCACCTGTGAGAGGCACTTTCGTGATCGAGGACGACGTCGTCGGAGTTGCGGCTGACCAGGGGTACGAGCCGCCTGTCCTGTTCGACCTGGGGTCCGTGTACGACATCACCTTCGGAAGCGCCAGCGGTTCGAGCGATGCCTCCGGCCAGAGTTTCAACTAGGCCACCGGACTCCACCGGTTCCCTCGAGGTCTTCGGCCAGTGCTTCGCCGAGGAGGGCGTCCTCGCGCGGTCGCTCGCCGAGTTCACCGAGACCGGTGACCACCGCCCGGTGACCGGCCACGTCGGGTGCTACTCGGCGGTCGTGCGGCAGCCCGGCGTGACGACGCTGTTCGCCGACCCGGTGGGCCAGTTCCCGCTCTACTACGACGATTCCGGGCGACATGGCACGAAGGCGGTCGAGCTCGGCACGGCCCTCGACAGGGTCTACCTCGCCACTCGGCTGGCCTGCCTCGACGGAGCCGGTCTCCTCGGGAACCGCAGCCTGCGCGCGGGCGTCCGGCGGGTGCGCGAGGGTCACGCCGTCCGCCTCGGCGACGGCGTCCTCGGCGAGGAGTCCTGTGCTCCGCTGAGCGCCGATCCCGATGTGACCACTGTGGACGCCGCGGACATGCTCCGCGACGCGCTCGTGACCGCTGTCCGGGCACGCGCGCGGTCCGCGCGGAAGCTGGTCTCCGACTTCAGCGGTGGCCTCGACTCGACGACGCTCGCCCACCTCGCGCTAGACGACGTGACGACGCTTCCCGTGCTGACGCACCACAACCCGGACTCCCCGGTCCTCGACGACCTGGACCGCGCGGAGTGGTACGTCAGGTCCGAACGGCGGTTCGACCACCAACTGGTGAAGGTGTCGCCGGAACACCTTCCCTACCAGGACCTGGCGTCGTGGGGGGACGAACCGCACGCGGCTTCGATCTCCTGCGGTCCCGCAAGCCTCCGGTTCTCCGCCGCGGCCGCGCTCGGTGCCGACCTCCACCTGATGGGTGAAGGTGGCGACGCAGTGCTGTGGGCGCCCGGCGCCTACTTCATCGACCTCGCCCGGCGAGGTGAGCTCGTGACGTTGTGGCGGCACTGCTTCGCGTGGGCGCGGATGCGCAACCGGTCGCCGCTGAGCGTGTTCCGGCAGTCCGTGGTCATGGCGGCACTCGGTCGCCGGCGCGCGTTGCTCCGGCTCGCCGGCACCCTGGACCGGGGCGGGCCCGTCGGTGACCCGCCCTGGGAAGTCTCGGTGGTCGCTCGCTGGGACGTGCCGCGGGTGGACTGGCTGACCGCGGACACCCGGTCCCTGCTGGCCGCCCAGGCCCGCGAGGTGGCGGAACGGGAGTCCGATGTGGACGCCGGTGAGTCCGTTGTGCTCAGTCAGCTGCGTCTGCACGGTCTCACGCAACAGGTTCACCGGGAAGTGGGCGAACAGGCCGGAGTCGCCGTTCACGCACCGTTCCTCGACACGGCCGTCGTCCGGGCGGCCATGGCGGTCCCGGCGCACCGGCGTGCCGACCCGGCCGTGGCGAAGCCTCTGCTGAAGAAGGCGCTGACGGGCCTCGTGCCCGAAGCGGTCCTGTCCAGGGAGACCAAGGGCGACTACAGCTCCGACGCCTACCGGGGTCTCCGGCGGGCGGCGCCCCGGCTCAGGAGGCTGCTGGCCGACTCGGCGGCAGCCGACTTCGGCCTCATCGAACCGGCACCTGTTCGCCAGGCGCTCGAGGACGCGGTGAACGGGTTGCGGGTGCCGTGGGGTGCGCTCAACCAGGTGCTCGCCGTAGAAGTGTGGCTCCGGGCGAACGCGAGAGAGGTGGCTTCGGCATGACCCGCTTCGTGGTTCCCGATTCGGTGCACGTGAAGGCTGACGACGACGGGAGTCTCGTCCTGCTCAACGTGACCACCGGCCAGTGGCACAAGCTGAACCGCAGCGGGAACGAGCTCTTCGCGGCGATCTGCGCCGACGGTGTGGAGGCAGCGGTCGAGACGTTCGTCGGCCGCTATCCGGGGGAGCCGCGGGAGCAGGTCCGACTGCACGCGGAGAGGTGCGTGTCGGCCCTGGTGGAACGAGGCCTGCTCGAGCCCGAGAGCCCGGTGCGCGGCAGTGGCGGGGTGCCGATCGCACTGGCTCCCCGTGGTTCCGCCGGCTGGAGGCCGCAGCTGGTGGCGACGGTGGCGTTGCCGGTGGCGCTCCTGCTGCTGAGGTTGCCGTTCCGCAGGACGGTGGGAGCCTTCAAGTTCGTGAAGCGGGGGCTGGCCAGGCGTCCGGCGACGAAACCCGAAGCGCTGCAAGCGCTTGCGGCCGCCAAGCGCGTGAGCAGGTTCCACCCGGGCCGGGTGGCGTGCCTCGAGCTTTCGCTGACCGCCGCGCTGACCGCGGCTCTGCGCGGCCGGGAGGTGCAGTGGTGCCTGGGGGTCGCGAGCGATCCGCAGGCGTTCCACGCGTGGATCGAGGCGGACGGCGAGCCGGTCACCGACCCGTTCGACGACCCGGTTCCGCCCACCTACCAACGGGTGCTGGCCGTGTGAGGGCTGCTGTGAGCTGATCTGCCCACAGCAGAGAAGGCGGCGCACCCCCTGCGCCGACCGGCATCGTCGGTGCCATGACGAACAGCGAGAAGCTCTTCAGCCCAGGGCTGCGAGAACGGTTCTTCGGTCAGCGGGTGCTGATCCTCGACGGCGCCCTCGACGACGACAACGGCACGGTGCTGGCGACGCAGATGTTGTCGCTGGCGAGCGAGGACCCGCGGCAGGACATCGCGTTGTGGATCAACTCGCCGGGCGGGTCGGTGCCGTCGATGCTGGCGATCCGCGACGTGATGCGGCTGGTGCCGTGCGACGTGGCGACGCTGGCGCTCGGACTCGCCTGCAGTGCCGGGCAGTTCCTGCTGTCGGCGGGGACGCCGGGCAAGCGCTTCGCGTTGCCGCACGCGCGGATCCTGATGCACCAGGGGAGTGCGGGCATCGGCGGCTCGGCCGTCGAGGTGGAGGTGCAGGCCGACGACCTGCGCTACACGAGGGACACCGTGCTCGGACTGATCGCGGCCGACACCGGGCAGCCGTTCGACCGGATCTTCACCGACTCGCTGCACGACAGGTGGTTCACCACCGAGCAGGCACGCGAGTACGGGTTCATCGACCACGTCGTCAGCGACCTGGGCCAGGTCGTCCCCGTCCGCATGCACAAGCTGGGACTGCACTCGGGAGCCGTCGCATGAGCACCTACACCATCCCCAACGTCATCACGCGGGACGCACGCGGCGAGCGGGTCATGGACGTCTACTCGCACCTGCTGTCCGAGCGGATCGTCTACCTCGGCACCGGAATCGACTCGGGCGTCGCCAACGCGCTGATCGCGCAGCTGTTCCACCTCGAGGCCGACAACCCGGATCTCGAAATCAACCTCTACATCAACTGCGAGGGCGGCGATCCCTCGGCGATGCTCGCGCTCTACGACACCATGCGCTACATCAAGGCGCCGGTCGCCACGACCTGCGTGGGGCAAGCGGTTGCGGCCGGTGCGGTGCTGCTGGCCGCGGGCGCGGAGGGACGGCGGTCCGTGCTGCCGCACTCCAGGGTCGTGCTGCACCAGCCGGCGGCGCAGGGGCGGGGCACGATCCCGGACCTCATCCTCGCGGCGGACGAGGTGGTGCGGGTGCGCACGCAGTTGGAGGCGATCCTGGCGCGGCACACCGGCCGGACCGTGGCCGAACTGCGCCACGACACGGACCGGGACCGCGTGTTCGATGCGGCGGGTGCGGTGGAGTACGGGCTGGTGGACCGGGTGCTGGACCAGCGGGCGTGAGTGGGTGGTGAACGGTCCGGTCACGACCGGACCGCTTCAGCCTCAGGCGGCCAGAGCCATCGCCACCGGACCGGACGGCCTGCCCATCGGCCGTGACGTGTGGAAGTGGCGGGACTGCTGCACGCGGAGGTTCCGCACCTGGCCCGCGATCCCGATCAGCAGGTCGGCCAGCTCGACGCCGAGCGCGCCGGCCACCGCCGCGATCATCTCGCTCGACGGCTCCTTGCGCCCGCGTTCGATCTCCGACAGGTACTGCACCGAGATGCCCGCCCGCTCGGCCACGTCGACCAGCCGGTCGCCGCGCTCCTCCCGGGTCTCGCGCAGTTTGCGGCCCAGGGCTTCTCTCCAGAGGGGCTCCGGTTCGCGTGTGAAGTCCAGGATCTCCGCCATGTGGTCATGGTGACAGCACCGCGACCACCGCAAAGGGGCGTTCTGCTACCAGCAGAACGCAGAGATGACAGACAAAGACAGGTTGGCAGTCACTGACAGGCTGGCGTACGGTGTCGGCATGGGAGTCGACTTCACGAAGCAGACGGTGCTGGTCACCGGGGCGAGTTCGGGCATCGGCGCGGAGTTCGCGCGGCGGCTGGCGGCGCGCGGATCGGATCTGGTGCTGGTCGCGCGCCGCGAGGACAGGCTGGAGGAGCTGGCCGCGGAGCTGCGGCCGCACGGCGTGACCGTGCACGTCGTGGCCGCGGACCTCGCCCAGCCCGGCATCGGGCAGCGGCTGGCGGAGGAGGTCGCCGGCTTGGGCGTCACGAGCCTCGTCAACAACGCCGGGTTCGCGACCTTCGGGCCGTTCCACGAGGAGGACCCCGAACGGCTGCGGCAGGAGGTCGCGGTCGACGTCAACGCCGTCGTCGAGATCAGCAGGGCGTTCATCGAACCTTTGCGCGCCAACGGTCACGGCTTCCTGATCAACGTGGCGAGCATGGCCGCGTACCAGGCGACGCCGTGGTCGTCGGTCTACGGCGCGACGAAGGCGTTCGTGGTGAGCTTCACCGAGGGGCTGTGGGTGGAGTCGCGTGGCACGGGCCTGCGCGTCATGGCGCTGTCGCCCGGTGCCACGCGCACCGAGTTCTTCGAGGTCGTCGGCACCGACGAGATGGCGGGCGGGAGCCGGATGCAGACCGCCGGCGAGGTGGTCGCGACGGCGATGCGCGCGCTGGACCGCAAGGTCACGCCGGTGGGTGTCATCTCGGGCCGGATGAACCGCGTGATGGCGTTCGCCGGACGCCACTTCTCCTCGCGCGCCATGGGCGCGCGGGTCGTCGGGCGAATGGTGCGGCAGAGCTAGAGTGAGGTCATGGGCAAGGCGACGCTGTGGGACCGGTCGCGTCAGGCCGTGGTCGCCGAGATTGTCGAGACCGCGCTGACGTTGTTCGCGGAGCAGGGCTACGAGGCGACCACGATGGCCCAGGTCGCGTCACGTGCAGGCGTGTCGCAGCGGTCGCTCTTCCGGTACTTCGGCACCAAGGAGGACCTGGTCTGCGGCGAGCAGGAGCAGCTGGGCGACCTGCTGGTGTCCACCGTGGCCGCGCAGCCCCCGGAGATGTCCACCTGGGACGCCCTGGCGGCCGGGTTCACCACGATCCTCACCGCGTCGGACCACACCGAGCAACGGGTGCTGGAGATCTCCACGCTGATCTTCACGAACCCGTCGCTGCGCTCGAGGTACTTCGAGAAGCGGTTGAAGTGGCAACGGGCGCTCGTCCCCGTGGTCGAGGAACGGATGGGCATCGAGTCGGGAGAGGTCCCGGACGCCCGCGCGGTGGGCGTCATCGCCACGGTGTTCGCGTGCGTCGACGCCGCGTCGGAGCTGTGGGTCCTGCACGGCGGCAAGGCTGACGTGTTCGAACTGTACGAACAAGCACTCGCCGCCGTGCGGAACTAGACCGTCACCTCGGTGTTCTTCTTGCGGCGCAACCGAAGCACCACGGCCACCGCCAGCAGCACGACGAGCACGCCGTAGGCGGTCGCCGCGAACGGGCTGGCGACGAGCGCGGTCAGGTCGCCCTCGCTGATCTGCAGCGTGCGCCGGACCTGCTCCTCCGCCATCGGCCCGAGGATCAGTCCGACGACGAGCGGTGCGACCGGATAACCGTGGCGCCGCATGAAGAACCCGATCACGCCGATGACCAGCAGCACGATCAGGTCGTCCACGACGAAGTTCACCGCGTAGGTGCCCAGCGCCGCGAACAGCAGGATGCCCGCGTACAGGTACGGCCGCGGGATCTGCAGCACCTTCACCCAGATCTTCACCAGCGGCAGGTTCAGCACGAGCAGCATCACGTTGCCGATGTACAGCGACGCGATCAGCGCCCACACCATCGCGGAGTTGTTGGTGAACAGCAACGGTCCCGGCTGGATGCCGTAGCTCTGGAACGCCGCCACGATCACCGCCGCCGTGGCGGTGGTGGGAAGGCCGAGGGTCAGCAACGGCACGAGAACGCCTGCCGCGGCGGCGTTGTTGGCCGCCTCCGGACCCGCGACGCCCTCGATCGCGCCCTTGCCGAACTCCTCCGGCCGCTTCGAGAGCTTCTTCTCCGCGCCGTACGACAGGAACGTCGACACGTCCGCGCCACCGGCCGGCACGGTGCCGATCGGGAAGCCGATGAACGTGCCGCGCAGCCACGGCTTCCACGACCGCGCCCAGAACTCGCGCGTCATCCACTTGCCGCCCACGGGGATGACCTCGATCGGTCCGTGCCGCAGCCGCGACGCCACGTACAGCGCCTCGCCGACCGCGAACACGCCGACGGCGACCACGACCACGTCGATGCCGTCGGCCAGCGTCGCCACCCCGAGGGTGTAGCGCTGCTGACCGCTGAGCATGTCGGTGCCGATGAGCCCGATGAACAGACCGAGTCCCAACGACGCGAGGCCACGCACGGGGGAGGACCCGAGCAACGCCGCCACGGTCGTGAACGCCACCACCATCAGTGCCACGTAGTCGGCCGGGCCGAGCTGCACGGCGACGTCCGCGATGGTCGGCGCGAGCAACGTGAGCAGCACCGTGGCGATCGTGCCCGCCACGAACGAGCCGATGGCGGCGGTCGCGAGCGCGGCAGCACCGCGTCCGGCCTTGGCCATCTTGTTGCCCTCTAGAGCAGTCACGATGGACGCCGACTCGCCCGGGGTGTTGAGCAGGATCGACGTCGTCGAACCGCCGTACATGCCGCCGTAGTAGATGCCCGCGAAGATGATCAGTGCCGCGGTCGGCTCCAGCGTGTACGTCAACGGCAGCAGCAACGCCACCGTCATCGCCGGTCCGATGCCCGGCAGCACGCCGACGGCCGTGCCGAGCGTGACGCCCAGCAACGCGTACAGCAGGAACTCGGGCTGCGCGGCGGTCGCGAACCCCTCCAGCAGGGCGGTGATGCTATCCATCGAGGAACGGCACCCCTTCGAAGATCCCGGCGGGCAGCGACAGGCCCAGACCCGACGCGAACACCACCTGCACGACGAGCGCCAGCACCACCGCGATCGGCAGCGCGCGCCACCAGGTCGCGCCGAGCGTCCAGGCGGCGCCGAAGAACAGCAGCGCCGCCGCGACCGGCCAGCCGACGAGGTCGATCAGCACCAGGTGCGCGACCAGCACGGCCACGAGCTTGGCCACGGTGACCCAGTCGGTGCGGACGTTCTCGTCGACGTCCTCGGCTTCCTCGGCCTGGCCGAGTTTCCCGCGGGCGGTCGCGATGATCGCGGCGATTCCCGTTACGACAAGAAGAATGCCCACGGCGTACGGGAACGCACGTGGTCCTACGGCGTTGTCGTCGCGCGCGGCGATCGTGGTCGCGTCGACCAGGGTGAAGACCCCGATCGCCGCGACCAGACCGCCGAACGCGTACTCCTCGACTTTGGCAGCGATCACTTCACGAGCCCGATGTCCTGCAGTGCGGGCTTCACCCGCCCGATCTCCTTGGCCATGAACGTGGAGAACTCGCTGCCGGTCAGGAACGTGTCCGTCCAGCCCTTCTTGGACAGCTCGGCCTTCCACTCCTCGCTCGCGTGCATGTCGGTGACCAGCTTGGTCAGCCGCTGCTTCGCCTCGGCGCTGATCGACGCAGGCGCCACGACACCGCGCCAGTTGATGAGCTCGACGCCCAGCTCGCCGAAGGTCGGCACGTTCAGCTCGGGAACGGGGTTCGGGCCCGACGTGCCCAGCGCGCGCAGCTTGCCCGCCTTGATCTGCTCCTTGTACTCGCCGATGCCGGAGATGCCCGCGTCGACCTTCTTGCCCAGCAGTGCCGCCAGCGACTCACCACCGCCGGAGTACGGCACGTAGTTGAGCTTGTCGGGGGCGATGTTCTTCGCCTTGAGCAGCATGCCGGCGAGGATGTGGTCGGTGCCGCCGGCCGAGCCGCCGGTGATCGAGACGCCCTTGCCCTTCTCGTTGACGGCGTTGAGCAGGTCGTCGATGGTCTTGTGCGGCGAGTCGGCCGGCACGACGACGACCTCGTCCTCCGCGGTCAGCCGAGCGATCGGCGTGGTCTCCTCCAGCCGGGCCTGCGACGCGTTGGTCTCCACCGCGCCGACCATGACCAGGCCGGTGATCATCAGGTACGACTCGGAGCGTTCGTTGAGGAGCTTCTGCAGACCGACCGTGCCGCCGGCGCCACCGACGTTGGTGACCTGCACGGAGTTGGCGAGCTTGGCGCCCTGCACCGCCGACTGCATCGCCCTCGCGGTCTGGTCCCAGCCGCCACCGGGGTCGGCGGGCGCCATGATCTCCAGCTTCGCGATGGAGTCACCGCCGCTCGCGCTCTTGGCCCCCTGACCGCAGCCCGCGAGCACCAGTCCGGCGGCAGCGACCGCCACCGCTCGTCTCCATGCCGTACCCATCGAACACTCCTCGCTTCGTCGCGAACGTTGGGCGGGGACGCTAGGTAACGGCTGTGTACACACGTAAGTGTTAGGTCGTAAGTTCCGTATTGGTCGTTTAGTTCGTGACCTGTTTCACAGCCGATACGTCAGAATCTCTTCCATGTTCCGTCGATCTGTGTCGTTTGGAGCCTTGCTTCTGGCGTTGCAGGTGGTCATCGTGCTGGTGACGACCTGTGCCGCCGGTCTGCTCGCGGCCAAACTGCAGAGCGACCGGATCCGCGACTCGTACAAGGACCGGATGCTGTCCGTCGCGGAGAGTGTGGCGCGGCTACCTACCGTGATCGACGCGTTCAACTCCGTTGACCCGGTCGAGACCATCCAGCCGTTGGCTGAGGTGATCCGGAAGGCGTCGAACGTGACGTACGTGGTCGTCACCGACCACAACGGCGTCCGCTACGCCCACCCCGACCCGAAGCGCATCGGCGAGCGCGTGTCGACCGACCCGTCCACGGCCCTGTCCGGTGAGGTCTTCGTCGGCACGGAGACCGGCACGCTCGGCACGTCGCTCCGCGCGAAGGTGCCGATCCGGGCCGCCGACGGGAAGATCATCGGCATGGCCTCGGTCGGCATCCTGGAGAGCCAGCTGTCCGCCGACCTCGCCGAGGACCTGCCGGAGCTGATCGGCTGGCTCGCGGCGGCCGCGCTGATAGGCGTGCTCGGCGCCGCGCTGGTCACGCAGCACGTGCGCCGGCGGACGTTCCGGCTCGAACCGGCCGAGATCGCGCAGCTGCTGGAGACCAGGGACGCGATGCTGCACGGCATCCGCGAAGGCGTTGTCGCCGTGGACGACCAGGAGAAGCTCGCTCTGGTCAACGACGAGGCGATGCGGCTGCTGGGGCTCGACGAGAACCCGAGCGGACGCCCGGCGGCGGAGGTGCTCGACGACGGGCTGCTCGCCCTGGCGCGGGGTGAGGACGACGTCGCGGACCGCCTCGTCCTCGCGGGAGAACGGGTCCTGGTCGCGAACCGGATGACGGCGAAGACGAACGAACGCGCCGTCGGCGTCGTGCTGACGTTGCGCGACCGGACGGAGCTGCACGACGCGTTGCGGGAGCTCGACGGCCAACGCACCGTCACGGAGGTGCTGCGTGCGCAGGCCCACGAGTTCTCGAACCACCTGCACGTGATCGGCGGACTCCTGGAGCTGGACCGCGGTTCCGACGCCGTCGCCTACATCGAACGGGTCGGCGGAGCCGGATCGCTCACGGCTGACATCATCGACGGGGCGAACGCCGACCCCGCGCTGGCGGCGTTGCTGCTGGCGAAATCCTCCACCGCGCACGAACGAGGGGTGGAGCTCCGGCTGGATCCCGGCAGCTCCGTCGACATCCGTGCGGGCGACGACGCGTTGACAGTGCTGGGAAACCTGGTCGACAACGCGGTCGACGCCGTGGAGACGGGGGGAACCGTGCGGGTGCTGGTGCGCTCGTCGGTCACCGGAGTGAGGGTGGTCGTGGACGACGACGGGCCGGGGGTGGCGGAGTCGCAACGCGGCCGGATCTTCGACCTGGGCGTGAGCTCCAAGGACGTCCAGGGCGCGCACGGCAGGGGAATAGGTCTTGCATTGGTGTCGAGGGTGGTGACCCGGCGCAGCGGCCGGGTGGCGATCACCGACTCGGAGCTCGGCGGCGCGTCGTTCGACGTGTGGCTGCCGGAAACGGGGAACCGATGAGCGTGCGAACGCTCGTGGTCGATGACGACTTCGCCGTCGCGGCGATCCACCGCGGGTTCCTGGAGGCGATGCCGGAGTTCGAGGTGGTCGGTGAGGCGCACCGGGGCGGCGAGGCGTTGCGCGCAGTGGAGGCGTTGCGGCCGGACCTCGTGCTGCTCGACATCCACCTGCCCGACATGTCCGGGCTGGACGTGCTGTCGCGGCTGCGCGCCCGCGGCGGACCGCCGGTCGACGTCATAGCCGTGACAGCCGCCCGCGAACGCGAGACCGTGCGGCAGGCAATGTCCCGCGGCGTCGACAACTACCTGGTGAAACCCTTCACGCGCACGGCGTTCCTCGACCGGATGCGGGAGTACCTCGCGCAACGGATCGAGGTGCAGCGGCTCGGCCAGGTGCTCGACCAGGACGAGGTCGACTCGCTGATGCACCACCGCCCGCGCAGCCCGATCATGCCCAAGGGGCTGTCCGCCGTGACGCTGCGGCTGGTGACGGACGCGTTGCGGGACAGCGAGAACGACCTGTCGGCGCAGGAGGTCGGCGACCGCGCCGGGCTGTCGCGCGTGAGCGCCCGCCGCTACCTGGAGCACCTGGTGACCATCGGCAAGGCGGAGGTGCAGCCGCGCTACGGCATGGCGAACCGGCCCGCGCACGGGTACCGGCTGACCTGACGGATCTCGCTCCGCTTGTGAAGGTTTCGGTGGAGCACCCACGATCTGTGGCACGATCGGCCACATGAGATCTGGGGGCAGAATTCTCGTCGTGGTCGCCGTGCTCGCAGCACTGGCCGGCGCGACAGGGGCACAAGCGTCAGAAGAACCGTGCGACACCGGTGCGCGGTTCACCACCAACGGCACCAGCGCGGCCATGGGCCTGCGCGTGATGTCGGTCGAGGTGACCAACTGCGGCAGCGAACCGTTGCAGCTCAACGGATATCCGCAGGTGGAGGTGCTGGACGCCGGGCGGGTGCCGTTGGACGTCGCGGTTCTCGAAGGCTCGGGCGGCATCGCCTACCTCGACGGCTTCGACGACGCGCCGCAACCGATCACCGTGCAACCGGGCGAGAGCGCCAAGAGCGCGTTCGTGTGGCGGAACACGCACACGTCGGTGGAGCCGCCGCTGGTCGGCAAGCACGTCGACATCGCGGCGGCGCCCGGCGGCGTCCGGCAGCCGCTGGTCGCCACGTCGCCGCAGAGTTCCGTGCTGATCGATCTGGGCAGCACCGGGAGGATGGGCGTCAGGGCCTGGTACCGCTGACACCCGTGTCGGGAGCGTTAAATCTTCTGGTGGCGCCGCGTTCCCGTGCTCTGATGACGTCATGTCGACTGCCGCGCTCCTGAGCTTCACGCTCGTCGCCCTGCTGACCGTGATCACGCCCGGCCTGGAGACGCTGCTGGTGCTGCGCACCGCGTTGCTGGTCGGCCGCCGTGCCGCCTTGGGCGTCGTGGTGGGCAGCACGCTCGGATGCCTGGTGTGGGCGGCGGCGGGTCTCGTCGGGCTGACGGCGTTGTTGCAGGCGTCCGAACTCGCCTACGACGTCGTGCGCTGGCTCGGCGCGGGTTACCTGGTCTACCTCGGCGTCAAGGCGTTGTGGCAGTCCCGGCGCCCGGCGGAGGTCGACGAACCGGCGCCGGTGCCGTCGGCGCGCGCGGCCGTCCGGGTCGGGCTGCTGACGAACCTGCTCAACCCCAAGCCGGGCGTCTTCTACGTCTCGCTGCTGCCGCAGTTCCTGCCCGTGGGCGAGCCCGCGTGGGGCGCCGTGCTCGTGACGATCCACCTCGGCATCGGGCTGGTGTGGTTCCCGATCCTGATCACGGCGGCCGGGCGGGCGCGTGCTTTCCTGCTGCGGCAACGACTCCTGCTCGACCGGTTGTCCGCTTCCGCGCTGATCGCGTTCGGCTTGAAGACGGCGGCGGACGCGCGGTGACGTGTGGTCTGATGGCCTCATGTCGACCGCCGCACTCCTGAGCTTCTCGCTCGTCGCGTTGCTCACCGTCCTCACACCGGGTCTGGACACGGTGATGGTGGTGCGCACGGCGTTGCTGAGCGGCAGGCGCGCGGCGATGGGCGTGGTGCTCGGCATCACGCTCGGGTGCCTCGTGTGGGGCGCGGCGAGCCTGGCGGGCCTCACGGCGTTGCTGAGGGCGTCCGAACTGGCCTACGACGTCGTGCGTTGGCTAGGTGCCGGTTACCTGATCTACCTGGGCGCCAAGGCGTTGTGGCTGTCGTTCTCGGCCCGCGCGGCCGCCTCGCTGGACGACTCGCGCCCGGTTCCCGGCGCCGGAGCCTCGTTGCGCGTGGGACTGCTGACGAACCTGCTGAACCCGAAGGTCGGCGTCTTCTACCTGTCGCTGCTGCCGCAGTTCATGCCCGCCGGCCAGACGGGCTGGGGTGCCGTGCTCGTCGCCGTCCACCTCGGCCTCGGCCTGGTGTGGATGCCGGTCCTGATCGCGGTGGCCGGACGTGCCCGCGCGTTCCTGTTGCGCCAGCGGGCTTTGCTCGACCGCGTGACGGCGTCGGTGTTCGTCGCGCTGGGGCTGAAGCTGGCGTTCGAGGCGCGTTGACGCTCGCCGGCGAGCAGCGCTTGGCCGGTCGGCCCCGCCGCGCAACCGCGCTGGCCATCAGGTGCCCGCCCGCACCGCCAGACCGCCTGTCGCTCGCCACCGCTGCCAGCTCACCCGCCGCTGTCAGCCGCCAGACCGCCGCCGGTCACCCGCCAGACCGCCGCCTGTCACCCGCCAGACCGCCGCC
>NZ_FOFV01000008.1 GCF_900111005.1 Lentzea albida | reverse complement strand
GCCCCCAGCGCTGGCCCCCATCTCAGATTGCCGGGGTCTGGGGCAGAGCCCCAGGGGAAGCACGCAAGGCGACCAGGCCGCACGCAAAAGCAGCCACCCGCACAAGCCGCGAACTACTCCTTCGCCAACTCATCCAAAACAGGCTGCAAATCCGAAGCCAACACAGGCACCAAAAACGCAGCAGCAACCCGATGCTCCTTGTCCACAACAAAAGTGGACGGCACAGCATTAGCCGGAACACCCCTGAAAACATTGACAAAACTACGAGCAGAAGCATCATAAATGGACGGATAGGTCAAAGACCGATCCTTCATGAAGTCACGAGGATGATCCTTCGAAGTCTCCTTGACGTCGACTCCGATCACCTGGGTCCCCGCATCGAAGATCTTCTGCATCTCAGGCGCCTCAGTCCGGCAGGGCCCGCACCACGCACCCCAAATGTTGATCACAACGGGCTTCCCCGCGTAATCAGACAGCCGAACGGTGGCACCCTCCTCAAGGAGGGACTCCCCCTCAAGCCCCTTCAACGCCTTCCGCTCCCCAGGCGCATACCGGATCTCGACCTTCCCACCAGGAGCAACGAGGTAAAAGTCCCCGCCCCCGATCTGGGCAGCGTCCTTCCCGGTGGAACACCCGGCGACCAACAACAGCAAAACCAGCAACCGCTTCATGCCCCGGTCACCCGAGGATTGGTGGCCCCGACAGGCTCGGAATAAGAAATCCGAACCAACTGCTCGCCCTCAAAAATCAACGAGGTCAAAGAAGCGAGCGAGCACTCCCGCCGACGCGGGTCGTGCCACATCCGCTTCCCCTCCAGGAACCGCCGCACGGTCCAAATGGGCAGCTGGTGCGACACGCAAACCGCCTCGTGCCCCTCAGCCTCGGACCGAGCCTTCTGCACGGCCCCGAGCATCCGGTGCGCGATCTCGATGTACGGCTCACCCCAGGAGGGCCGGAACGGGTTGACCAGCTTCGGCCAGTGCTGAGGGGACCGGAGAGCACCGTCCCCCACGGCGACCTTCAACCCCTGGAACTGGTTGTCGGCCTCGATCAGCCGCTCATCGGTCGCCAGCTCGAGCCGATGCGAGTCGGCAATGGGCGCGGCAGTCTGCTGTGCACGGTCCAAAGGGGACGCCACGACGTGCACGATGTCGTGGTCTGCCAGGTGTTCGGCGACGGTCAGGGCCTGCTTCTGGCCGCGCTCGGAGAGCTTGAAGCCGGGCAGGCGGCCGTAGAGGATGCCGGTCGGGTTGTGCACCTCGCCGTGGCGGAGCAGGTGGACGACGGTGCGGGTCACTTGCGGGCCTCCTTGGCGGCACGGGCCGCGTGCGGCAGTGCGTCGGCGATCACGGCGAACTCCTCTTCACCCATGGCGGCGTTCACGAACCACGCTTCGAACGCCGACGGCGGGGCGTAGACGCCTCGTTCCAGCAGTGCGTGGAAGAACGGCGGGAAGCGCCACGTCTCGCACGCCTGGGCGCCCGCGTAGTCCTTCACCTCGGTGGAACCGAAGAACACGCTCACCATGTTCCCGGCGAACTGGACGCGGTGCTCGACGCCGGCGTCGGTCAGAGCAGAGGTGAAGAGCGCACCCAACCGGGTCGCGTTGCGGTTCAGGGCCGCGTAGACCTCGTCGTCCGCAGCGCGCAACGTGGCGAGACCTGCGGCAACGGCCACCGGGTTACCCGACAGCGTGCCGGCCTGGTAGACCGGGCCGGAGGGCGCGAGACGGGCCATCACGTCCGCACGGCCACCGAAAGCAGCCGCGGGCAGACCACCCGACATGACCTTGCCGAACGTGTAGAGGTCGCCGCGCACGCGCTCCAGGCCGTACCAGCCGGCGCGCGAGACGCGGAAGCCGGTCATGACCTCGTCCATGATGAGCAACGCGCCGTCGGCGTCGCACAGCGAGCGAAGCGACTCGTTGAAATCAGCAGTGGGCGAAACCGCGCCCATGTTGCCCGCCGCGGCCTCGGTGATGATGCAGGCGATCTCACCTGGGTTCTCGGCGAACGCCGCGCGCACGGCCTCGACGTCGTTGTACGGCAGGACGATCGTGTCCTCGGCCTGCGCGCCCGTGACGCCGGGCGACGACGGCAGGCCCAGGGTCGCGACGCCGGAGCCCGCCTGGGCGAGCAGCGCGTCGACGTGGCCGTGGTAGCAGCCGGCGAACTTGATGACCTTGCGGCGCTCGGTGAAGCCGCGCGCGAGGCGGATCGCGCTCATCGTGGCCTCGGTGCCCGAGTTGACCAGGCGGACCTGGCGGACCGGCTCGACGCGGTCGATGATCTCGGCCGCGAGCTCGATCTCACCCTCGGTCGGGGTGCCGAACGACAGACCGGACGCGGCCGCCTTCTGCACGGCCTCGACGACGGACGGGTGGGCGTGCCCGAGGATCATCGGACCCCACGAGGCCACCAGGTCGACGTACCGGTTGCCGTCCGCGTCCCACAGGTGCGGGCCCTCGCCCCGCACCATGAAGCGCGGGGTGCCGCCGACGGAGTGGAACGCCCGCACCGGAGAGTTGACCCCGCCGGGGGTCAGCGTCGACGCGCGCTCGAACAGGGCCTGGGATCGACTCGCAGTCACGTACCCCAGTCTCACATGTCGGAGTCGGCGGCTTTCTGCGGCCGGGTGCGCACGGCCAGCATGATCTGCCGCACAGCGTCCAGGGCGAGCACCACGGCGAGCGTGGCGGCGCCGACCGCGCTGCCCAGCCAGTTGCCGTGGTAGCGCGTGGAGATCAACGGCTCACGGCCCTCGAACGGGTACTCGAGCCGCACGACGCCGCGGTTCCAGCACCACACGGCGGCGACCACCAGCAGGACGATCGCGACGACCTCGGCCGCGGCGACGAGCCACCGCTTGGGCTGGTGCAGGCCGGGGGCGGCCGGGGGGACCTCTTCGGGCTCGTCCACCACGGTCTCCGGCTCGGTCACGGCCTCTGTCACGCCGCTCACCTTCTCACGACCCGCCGCAGTGCCGCGAGCAAGGCTTCCGGATCACGCGCCCAGCCGAGCACCACCGTGCCGTCGACCAGTCGCAGCGGCACCGCGGTCGTCCCCTTGGGCACCGACCAGCCGCCGCCGAGCACCTTGGCCCCGGTGGGCGCGCCGACGTCGGTGAACGCCTCGATCATCGTGACGGGCAGCTTCTCCCGCCCGAACCGGGCGTCCTCGGCCGTCAGTTCGACGCTGCCGGTCTTCACCCGCAGGTTCACCCACACCACCGCGCAGAGCGTCAGCGCGAGGCCCACGATCGTCCACAGCGCCGCGGACGCGGGCCCGGTGACGAGCTCGACGAGGTACCCGAAGACGGCGAACGCGGGCCCCCACAGCAACGGCCACCAGCTGCTGCCGGACTCCCGGTAGAGCACTAGCGGACGTACCTGTTCGAGGCGGGCAGGAACTGCAGCACCACGGCCGCGACCGTCAGCCCGATCACGACGACGCAGATCGCCGCCCCCGGCTGCCACACGGGCAGTCCCAGCTCGAGCGTCAGCGTGACGATCATCGCCAGGACCCCGAGCGCCCCGAGGATGGTCAGCAGGATGCGCGCCCAGTTGTGGCCGTTGCGCAGCACGACCGCGAACGCGATGTACGGCGCGGCCGCCACGAGCATGCCGAAGCCCGCGAACACCGCGATGGTCCGCAGCCCGAGCTCACCGGCCCGCCTGCTCTCCTCCGTGATGGTGCGGTCCCCCGCGATCAGGTAGTCGGCGTTGACCAGCAACAGCACGGGGAGCACGGCGACGGACAGCACCGCTCCCGCGATCCAGATCCACAGCGCGGCCGTGATCGTCGGCGGTCGCGGCGGCGCCATCTCCTGCGGCAGCACGGGCGCGAGCGGCGTCATCCCGAAGCCGCCCTGGCCGACGTGGTTCACCTGGTACTGGCCGCCGGGGTAGCCGTCGGCGGGGTTCTGCCACTGCACGTCGCCGGCGGGGTTCTGCCACGGGTCCTGCGGATGGGTCACGGCTCACGCACCTCCGCGAGCCACTGTGCCGTACTCGCCTGCCACGTGAAGACGATTGCGGCGCAGATGAGCAGCAACGTGACCAAGTTCGACGCGCTGATGCCGACGAACAGGATCCAGACCATGTGCGCGATCGCGACGAACGACAGCGTGATCCGCGCCCAGTTCTTCCGCTTCAGGAACAGCCGCGTCAGCACCGCGTAGGCCACCACGAACACCAGCGCGACCCCGGTCAGCGTCGCGAGGAAGCTCGTGACCTGCCCGGACGTCCAGTCCGTCAGCCGCTGCACCTCACCGCGCTGGAACCAGAGCCCGACCGTGGTGAACAGCACGAACACGGCGGTCGCGAGCCACAACCCGACCGCGATGCGCACGGCCCGGGGCCTGTCCTGCTCCTTCACGCCAGCTGCTCGCGCTCGGTCAGGTAGTCGGTCGACTGCCGGAAGTAGAACAGCACCAGGCCTGACATGGCGATCAACGCCGGGGTGAGCGCCCAGCCGTTGCCGAGCATCTGGAAGAAGAGGTTGAGCAGCACCGTGATCATGAGCCCGGTGCGGCTCTTCTTCAGGCCCGCCTTCACCTTGCCGGCGAACCACACGGCGAGGCCGGCGAGCAGGACCGAGATCGCCAGCACGACGACCAGCGTCACGGTCACCGACGACTCGATCATCTCCTGGGTCAGTGCCGGATCGTTGGTGCTGCTCCGCACGGCGGCGATCAGGTCCTGCCTGAGGGAGAACTGGTACACCGCGGCGAGCACCCAGAGGGCGGCACCCGCCACGACCAGCCAGTAGCCCGCGACGATCGTGCGCGGGATGCCCGATTCCTTCGGAGACGTCACGCTCGCGAACCTATGTGCGCAGGAAGTCGGTGTCCACCGCGACCCGCTTCTTCGCGAAGTGCCCGGACGCCCGGTACATCAGCACGATCGCGGACGCGTCCAGCACCGTGGTGACGAACGTGACGCCCAGGTCGACCGGCCGCATCTCCACACCGAGCGACGCCGCCACGCCACCGGCCCAGGCGGTGAGCCGGAACAGTCCGAACGCGACGGACGCACCACCCAGCACCGTCAGCACGATGCGCGCCCAGTTGCGGCCGCGCGCCATCGCGTTCGCCAGCCGCGTGTACGCGACGAGCACGGCGAGGGCGATCACGAGTCCGAAGAGGACACCGCCGTTCACGCCCGCGTCGATCTGGTCCTGGCTCAGCCCGGGGTTCTGCCTCCGGGCCGCGGCCACCAGCATCTCGCGGTCGAAGAGCTCCGCGACGAACCGCAGCATGCCGACGCACGCGCTGGCGATCCACAACCAGCGCGCGACGTCGACCGGCTTCGGTGGACGCTCTACCTGTCCAGCCACCGGGCGGCTTCCACTGCCCAGTAGGTGAGCACGATGTCCGCGCCGGCCCGGCGGATGGACGTGAGCGACTCGAGGATCGAGCGCTCGCGGTCGATCCAGCCGTTGCGCGCGGCGGCCTCGATCATCGCGTACTCACCCGAGATCTGGTACGCCGCAACGGGAACGTCCGAGACCTCGGCGACCGCGCGCAGCACGTCCAGGTACAGCAGGGCGGGCTTGACCATGACCATGTCCGCGCCCTCGGCGAGGTCGAGTTGCACCTCGCGCATCGCCTCGCGGGCGTTGGCCGGGTCCTGCTGGTAGGTCTTGCGGTCACCCGCGAGCTGCGACTCGACCGCGTCGCGGAACGGGCCGTAGAACGCCGAGGCGTACTTCACGGCGTACGCGAGGATGCCGGTGTCGGTGAAGCCGGCGGCGTCCAGGGCGTTGCGGATGAACGCGACCTGGCCGTCCATCATGCCGCTGGGTCCGACGACCTGGGCACCGGCGCGCGCCTGCGCCACGGCCAGTTCGCCGTAGGCCTGCAGGGTCGCGTCGTTGTCGACGGTGCCGTCGGCGGCGAGCACGCCGCAGTGGCCGTGGTCGGTGAACTCGTCGAGGCAGCAGTCCGACATGAGCACGGTGCTGTCGCCCAGCTCCGCGCGCAGGTCGTTCAGCGCGACGTTGAGCACGCCGTCCGGGTCGGTGCCCGCGGACCCGACGGCGTCGCGCTCGGCCGGGACGCCGAACAGCATGATGCCGCCGACCCCTGCCTGCACGGCCTCGACCGCGGCCTTGCGCAACGAGTCACGCGTGTGCTGGAGGACACCGGGCATGCTGCTGATCTCGGTCGGCTCGGTGAGGCCTTCCTTGACGAACATCGGCAGCACGAGCTGGCGGGGGCGCACCTCGGTCTCGGAGACCAGGCGGCGCATGGCGGGCGTCGTGCGCAGACGCCGCGGCCGGTGCAGTGGGTACATCTCTCTGACTCCCTGACGGAGAGAGTCGAAGGGGCCGCTCAAAGGATCTTGAGCGGCCCCGACGGCTTCAGTTGTCTACGAACGGCGCAGACGCTTGGTCTTGCGCGGAGGAGGCAGCGCTCCTTCGGCGCGCAACCGGGCGGCGTGCGCGGCCAGCGCGTCGACCAGCGCGGGCACGTTCGCCTCCTCGGGCTGCACGTCGACCCGGAGGCCGAACTCCCGCGCCGTCTCGGCGGTCTGCGGGCCGATGCACGCGACGAGCGTGCGGGCGTGCGGCTTGCCCGCGATGCCGACCAGGTTCCGGACCGTGGACGACGAGGTGAAGCACACCGCGTCGAAGCCACCGGACTTGATCATCTCGCGGGTGTCGGCGGGCGGCGGGGCCGCACGCACGGTGCGGTACGCCGTCACGTCGTCGATCTCCCAGCCACGCTCGCGCAGGCCCGCGGCCAGCGTCTCGGTGGCGATGTCGGCCCGCGGCAGCAGCACGCGGTCGACCGGGTCCAGGATGTCGTCGTACGGCGGGAAGTCGTTCAACAAGCCTTCGGACGACTGCTCACCGGACGGCACGAGCTCGGGGATGATGCCGAACGAGCGCACCTTCGCGGCCGTGGCCTCGCCGACGCAGGCGATCTTCACGCCGGAGAAAGCGCGGGCGTCCAGGCCGAACTCGCGGAACTTCTCCCACACCGCGCGGACCGCGTTGGTCGAGGTGAAGACGACCCACTGGTAGCGGCCGTCGACGAGACCCTTGACCGAGCGCTCCATCTGCGCGGGGCTGCGGGGCGGCTCGACCGAGATCGTCGGCACCTCGACGGCGATCGCGCCGTGCGAGTGCAGGCGCTCGGACATCGCACCGGCCTGCTCCTTGGTCCGCGGGACCAGCACGCGCCAGCCGTACAGCGCCCGCGACTCCCACCAGGAGAGCTTCGAACGCGCGGCAGCGGCGGCACCGACCGTGACGACCAGCGGGCCGCCCATCTCACCGGCGTCGGCCGCGACGGCGGCCAGCGTGGTGTCGACGGTGCGCTGCTGGAAGCCCGTGCCCTCGGCGGTCACGGCGACCGGGGTCTGCGGCGCGAGGCCGTTCTCGACCAGGTTCGACGCGGCCTCGGCCAGGTGCGATCCCGTCGCGTGCAGCACGAGCGTGCCGGGCGAGGCCGCGAGGCCCGCCCAGTCCGTCACCGCGCGGACGTCGACCTCGGTGTGCACACCGCCGAGCGCGACACCCGCGTAGGCGGGGACCGCGGTGCCGGACGGCACGCCGGGGACGACGTCGAACGGGATCGTCGACTTCGCGACGGCCTGCGCCTCCTTCACGACCGCGTCGAGCGTCAGCGGGTCACCCGCGACGAGGCGGACGACGGTCGAACCGTTCTTCGCCTCGTTCACCAGGTCCTTGGCCACGTCGGCGGCCTCGCCGACAGCGGGGCGGACCTCGACTCCCTCGGCCACGGTCGCGAGGACGTCCGCGGGGACGTCCGGGTCGGTGACCACGAGTTCAGCCCTGGTGAGCAAGTCGTGGGCCCGGACCGTGAGCAGCCCGGTGTCGCCTGGGCCGGAGCCCACGAAGGCGATGCGTCCGGGGGTCTTGCGTGCGCGGGTCATCAGGGCACTCCCCATCGATTACGCCTCTGGACCGCTGAGAACCGCGGCCCCGAGGTCGAGCAACTCGGCGGCCAGCGCCCGGCCAAGCTCCTCAGCTTCGGTCAAGTCACCGGTGGCGGACGCGCGGAGGAGATCGTTCTCCGGCGTCGCTGCGACCCCGCGCAGGGAAAGTCGGTACACGACCTTGCCCTCGTCGTCGAGGTCTTCCACCACATCGGCCAGCGCGCCGACCGGCGCGCTGCAGCCCGCCTCGAGCGCGGCCAGCATGGCGCGCTCGGCGGTCACAGCGGCCCGGCTGGCCGAATCGTCCAGAGTGGACTGGATCAGGTGCTCGGCATCGACGTCGTCGATCCGGCACTCGACTGCCAACGCACCCTGCGCGGGTGCGGGAAGCATCTGGATGGGCTCCAGCGTCTCGGTGATCTCCGCGACGCGACCCAGGCGCGCGATGCCGGCACGGGCCAGCACCACGGCGTCCAGCTCACCGCTGCGGACCTTGCCGATCCGCGTGTCCACGTTGCCGCGCAACGGAACGATGTTCAGCCCGAGGCCCAGGGCCTCCAGCTGGGCGGCGCGGCGCGGGGACCCGGTGCCCACGGTGGACCCCGGCAGCAGCTCGCCGAGCGTGAGGCCGTCGCGCGCCACGAGGGCGTCGCGCGGGTCCTCGCGCTGGGGCACCGCCGCGAGCACCAGACGGGGGTCCGGCGCGGTCGGGAGGTCCTTGTAGGAGTGGACGGCGATGTCGATCTCGCCGGCCGCCAGCGCGTCGCGCAGGGCCGACGTGAAGACACCGATGCCGATCTGCGCGATCGGCGCGTCGGAGAGGTCGCCCGGCGTCTTGACGACGACGATCTCGACCTGGGCTCCGGCAGCCCTGAGCGCCTCGGCGACGGTCCCCGTCTGCGCGAGCGCCAGTGCGCTGCCTCGGGTACCCATCCGTAGGGTGCGGGTCACCGCGTTTCACCATCCACTGAAGACTTGGTCTGACTGACTGCCCCAGGCGTCTGGGGGTCGAGCCCGAACAGCTCGCGGAGAGCCTCCGCGTAGCCGGTACCACCAGGGGCGGAGGCGAGCTCCTTCACCCTGACGGTCGGCGTGTGCAGGAGCTTGTCTACAACGCGGCGCACCGTCTTGGCCAATTCACCGCGTGTCGCGGCGTCCAGTTCGGGAAGTCGCGAATCAAGACGGAGCAGTTCGGCGTCGACCACCTCGGCCGCGCGCTTGCGCAGGGCCGTGACGGTCGGCGTGACCTCGGCGGACCGCTGGCCCGCGAGGTAGGCCTTCACCTCGTCGGCCACCAGCGTGGCCGCGAGGCGGGCGTCCTGGCCGGCGGGCGCGTCGGAGAGACGGCGCTGCAGCGTTTCCAGGTCCACCACACGAACGTTCGGCAGTTCGGCCGCCGCCGGGTCGACGTCCTTGGGCAGGCCGAGGTCGCACATCACCAGCGGCCGCGAGCGCTTGCCGATCATGTCCGCGCGCACGGTCAGGCCGATCGACCCGGTGCAGGCGAAGACGATGTCCGCGAGGTCGATCTCGACGGCCAGCGCGCCCAGGTCGACGGCCGTCGCGGGGACGCCCTCGGCCTTCAGCGACGTGGCGAGACGCACACCGTTGGCCTGCGTCCTGTTCGCGATGACGACCTCGCCGATGCCCGCGCGGCGCAGGTGGGCGGCGGCCAGGCCGCCCATGGCGCCGGCGCCGACGAGCAGCGCGCGCTTGCCGACGAGGGTGCCCAGCTCGGCCTCCGCGTCACCGAGGGCCTCGGACACGACCGACGCGCCCGCGTGGTCGATGCCCGTCTCGGCGTGCACGCGCTTGCCGACGCGCAGCGCGTTCTGGGTGAGCTCGTGGACGGTCTTGCCGACGGTGCCCGCCTCGTCCGCCGCCGCGTACGCGCCGCGCAGCTGGCCGAGGATCTGGGACTCGCCGACGACCATCGAGTCGAGGCCGGCCGCGACGGAGAACAGGTGCTCGACGGCGGCGGCGGCGTAGTGCACGTAAAAGTGCTCGTAGAGGGCCTGGGGCTCGATCTGCGCGTGCTGCGCGAGAACCTCGACGACCTCGGACATGCCGCCGTGGAACGACTCGACGACGGCGTAGACCTCGACCCTGTTGCAGGTCGACAGGACCATCGCTTCGGAGACGCTGGGCGCGGCGAGCAGCTGACCGAGGACCTTCGGGAGGTCCGGCTCGGCCACCGTGACGCGTTCGAGGACCGGGACCGGGGCGGTGCGGTGCGAAAGACCGACTACGAGCACGCTCATGCACTCACCACGTCTGCCGGAGCCGCCTGGCTCACGCTCACGGGCGAATCACCATCCCGTCCACACCGAGTCCGTTGTTGCCGACCGAGACGCTGGCAGCCTCGTCCGCACGTCGAGCGACGTGGAACGACAGGATCTGCATCTCGACCGCCAAGTCAACCTTGCGCACCTCGACGTTGTCTGGAACCTGAAGGACAACCGGTGCGAAATTAAGAATGCACTGGACGCCCGCAGATACCAAACGGTCGCAAACCGACTGAGCGGCCGGTGGCGGCGTCGCGATGACGCCGATCGACACCTCGCGCTCGAGGCAGATCGCGGTGATCTCGTCGATGTGGTTGACGGGAATGCCCCCAACAGGGATTCCGATGAGATCGGCGTCCACGTCGAAGAGGGCGGTGACCGGGAAACCGCGGCCGGGGAAGCCGCCGTAGTTCGCGAGAGCGTGACCAAGGTTACCGATGCCGACGACGGCCACCGAGTGGTTGCGCGTGAGGCCCAGGATGCGCTCTATGTGGCTCACGAGGACCTCGACGTCGTACCCGACGCCCCTCGTGCCGTAGCTGCCGATGTAGCTCAGGTCCTTGCGGAGCTTCGCCGCGTTGACGCCGGCCGCCTGGCTCAGTTCCTCGCTGGAGACCGCCGTGACGCCCTGGTCGGCCATGCCGGAAAGGACGCGGAGGTAGACGGCGAGCCGGGCCACGGCCGCCTCGGGGATCGCACGGGCGCGCTCCCTGTCGGCGGGCTCCGCAGGGGTGGTGGTCGTCTCACCTTCGCCCCGCTGTGCTGCCACGCTCTCCGACCTCCGGGTGTGCTTCACCGCAGGGAGTCCGCGGCGCTGGTGATACCCACACCGTACCGCTTGTGAACGCATGCACAAAGTCGGTGATCGGGTGTCACAGCCCCGGTGACAGGGCGTGACCAGCGCTTCCTCGGTTCATGATCACTACGGGGTGAGCGCCTACTCGACGGTGAAGGTGACCGAATGCCATCCCGTCGCACCGTCGGGAACCGGGTCCAGGCGTGCCTGGTCCTGCGTCTGGCCGGACTTGTCGGTGGCCCTGCACTCGACCGTGTGACTGCCCCGGGACAGCTCCAGCTCCAGCCGCCACATGCGCCAGGTGGTGTCGCTGACGTCGGCCCCGAGCTGGGCCTCCTGCCACGGGCCGCCGTCGACGCGGACCTCGACCTTGGCCACGCCCTTGGGCTGCGCCCACGCCGTTCCGGCGATGACCGACTTCCCCGGCACCTTCTGCATCCGCTTCGGGCGGTCGATGCGCGAGGACGCCTTGATCGGCGCCCGCGTCGCCCAGCCGCGCGGGATCCAGTAGCCCTGGTCCTTCGCGAACGTGGTGACGTTGAGGTCGGTGACCCACTTGGTCGCGGAGACGTAGCCGTAGAGGCCGGGCACGACGAGCCGCGCCGGGAACCCGTGCTCGGCGGGCAGCGGCTCGCCGTTCATGCCGATGGCGATCAGGCCGTTCTCGAGGACGTAGTCGAGCGGGCTGCCGGCCGTGAACCCGTCGTCGCTGGTGCTGAACAGCTGGTCGGCGCCCTGCTTGACGCCGGCCTCCCGCAGCACGTCGCCGATCCGGATGCCGACGAAGTTGCCGGTGGAGATGTACGGCCCGCCGACCTCGTTGGAGACGCACGTCAGCGTGACGGTCTCCTCGACCAGGTCCCGCTGCCGGATCTCGTCGAAGGTGAGCACCATCGGCCGCTCGACCATGCCGTGCACGCGCAGCGCCCACTCCTCGGCCCGGATGCGCGGCACGCTCAGCGCCGTGTCGATCCGGTAGAAGTCCTTGCCGCTGGTGATGAAGCTCGGGGTGCCGTCCTGCACGAAGTCGGCGCCGAGCGGGATCTCCGGTGCCTTGGTCTTGGGCGTGAGGTCGCCGACGGCCTGCCTGCTGCCCTCGACGTCCGTCCGCGCGCCGAAGACCTGCCCCACGACACCCGCCGTGACGGCCAGGCCCGCGGTGATCAGAAACCCGCGCCTGCTCTCGCTGTCCTGGGCCTCTTTGTGCAGGTAGCGGAACACGTAGGCGCCCGCGGCGGTGCTGGCCACGGGCGCGAGCAGGGCGAGCTGGCCGACGTCGGGCCTGGTCACGACGGCGATGACGCCCACGAACCCGAGCAGCACGACGACCAGCGTGCCCGGCCCCGGGTTGTTCCGGCTGGCGAGGCCCGCGCCCACGGCGATGCCCGCGAGGACGACCGCCATGCCGAGGAGCAGCACGAGCTTGTCGGCGGTGCCGAACGTCTCGACGGCGAAGTCCTTCAGCCAGGACGGGGTGATGTCGATGAACGCGTTGCCCACGGCCAGGTACGGGGAGGCGCTCAGGCCGACGAAGGCCGCCACCAGGTGCCCGGCCGCGAGGGCGGCGACGAGCGCGAGCAGTCCGGTGAGGGCGGCCTTGGCGGGCTTCATGGTTCTAATTCGACACCAGTGAGGTGGTGGTTCGCCGAAGTCGTAAGGGGCCGGTAATCAACTTCGGGACGACGGCCACCGACGGGTGGGGGTGCAGGTGGCGCGGTCACACCACCCCGACCCGCGAGCGCCCTAGCCGGCGAGGGCCGCCCGCAGGCGGTCCTCCTCCACCTTCCAGTACCCGTGCTCGGCCCCGTCCACCAGGAACACCGGCACCCGGTCGCCGTACTCGGCCCGCAGCTCCGGGTCGCTGTCGACGTCCTCGACGGACCAGGTGGCACCCACCTCCGCGCAGATCCGCTCGATCTCGACGGCGGCTTCCTCGCAGGCGTGGCACGACACCCGGCTCATCAACGTCACGTGGTGGGACATGCCCTCATGCTCCCAGGGGCTTGCGCAGCACCGCACGGGCCAGCTTGCCGGTCGGCGAGTGCGGCAGGGCCGGGGCGAACTCCACCGAGGTCGGCACCTTGAACTTGGCCAGGCGGGCGGTGCAGTGGGCGACGACCTCGTCGCCGGTCAGCTCCTGGCCGTCGCGCAGGACGATCACGACCTTCACCGACTCGCCGGTCCTCTCGTCGGGCACGCCGACGGCCGCGGCCTCCAGCACCCCGTCCAGTTCGCCGACGACCTGCTCGACCTCGTGCGGGTAGACGTTGAAGCCGTTGACGATGATCAGGTCGCCCGCGCGGTCGACCAGGTGCAGGTCGCCGTCGGCGTCGATGAAGCCGACGTCACCCGTGCGGAACCAGCCGGAGGCGTCCGGGCCGTGGGCGCCGTCGGGCCAGTAGCCGCTGAACAGGTTCGCGCCGCGCGCGGACACCAGGCCGGTGCCGGGCTCGTCCTCGTCGATGTCGAGCACCGAGCCGTCGGTGTCGACCAGGCGGATCTCGACGCCCGGCAGCGCCTGGCCGACCGAGCCGGGCTTCGGGGTGCCGCCGACCAGCGTGGACGTCAGCACGGGGCCCGTCTCGGTGAGGCCGTAGCCCTCGTAGACCGGGATGCCGATCGCGCCCTTCATCTCCGCGATGACGCCCGCGGGCAACGGCGCCGCGCCCGAGGTGAACAGGCGGACCGTGGCGAGCTTCTCGCGCAGCACCTCGACGGGGTGGGCGAGCAGCGCCCGGTACATGGGCGGCACGCCGACCATCGTGGTGACGCGGTGCTGCTCGATGACGTCCAGGGCGTGCGACGGGTCGAAGCGCTCCAGCAGGACCGCCGTGGCGCCCGCGCCCGCGACCTGCAGCAGGCCGGGGCCGAGGCCGTAGACGTGGAACAACGGCAGTGCGAGCAGCACCCTGTCGCCCGCCGTCACGGGGGCGGGGCGCAGGGAGGCGCACTGGGTGACGTTCGCGATCAGCGCGCGGTGGGACAGCATCGCGCCGCGCGGCACGCCGGACGTGCCCGAGGTGTAGCCGAGGACGGCCAGGTCCTCGCCGCCGCGGACGGCCTCGAACGGCTCAGCGGTGGCCTCGACGTTCGGGGCGTCGAGGACCGCGGCGTCGGACCCCTCGCCGTCGCCCACGAGCAGCGCGGCGCCGGAGTCGGCGAGGATGCGCTGGAGCTCACGCGGCGGGATGCCGGGGCCGGTGGGGACCACGACGCCGCCCGCACGGAGAATCCCGAACACGGCGACCACGAACTCGGGGCTCGTGGGCAGCCGTACCGCCACCCGGTCGCCCGATTCGAGTCCTGAATCAGCCAAATGGCGGGCGAAAGCATCGACCGCGCCGTCGATGGTCTCCCACGTGAGGCTCTTTCCGCTCGCCACGTCGACCAAGGCGGCGTGGCCCGGTCCCCGCTGTGCCGAGGCGCGGACCAGATCTGAGACATTGCGAGCGGAAGTCAACATGGCCTCCTCATGAACAACTGGACGCTTCGAGCAGTCTTCCACGCGTGACGAGCGTCATGAAGCCGCGGTTCGCACGTCTCCACACAGCAAGCCCGTCCGCTACCTACTACGGAGTAACAACACGTATGCTGCCGCCACGGCGACTCTGTGGAGGTGCCGCGAGCCGATGACCGCGCGGGCACGACCGAACACGATCAGGACCACCCGGACCATGACGGGGGGTCAGCACGACGACGCCGACGAGCCGTGGCAGCTCGTCAAGGCCGCCCAGCAGGGTGACACCGGGGCGTTCGGAGTGCTGTACGACAAGTACGTCGACATGGTGTTCCGCTACGTCCTCTTCCGGGTGGGCGGCGATCGCGCGTTCGCCGAGGACGTCACCAGCGAGACGTTCCTGCGCGCGCTGCGGAGCATCGGATCGGTCAGCTACCAGGGCCGCGACGTGGGCGCGTGGTTCGTCACGATCGCCCGCAACATCGTGTTCGACCACGTGAAGTCGAGCCGCTACCGGCTCGAGGTCACGACCGCCGAGCTGCAGGACAACCGCGAGGAGACGAGCGGTCCCGAGCAGGAGGTTATGACCGAGGCGACCAACGCGGAGCTGCTCCGGTGCGTTTCCCAGTTGGGTGACGACCAGCGCGAGTGCATCGTGCTGAGGTTCATCGAGGGCAAGTCGGTGTCCGAGGTCGCGCAGCTCATGGACCGCAACGAGGGCGCCGTGAAGGCGTTGCAACACCGGGCCGTGCGACGGCTCGCACAGATCCTCCCGTCCTGGTTGCGGTGATCGCGATCGCAGGGGCGTAACCCAAAGCAGATCAACTTCGTTACTCGGGCTGAGATGGACGGCAAGGGAAGAACACCGCGGTGGCGGCAGACGGAGCACGAGCGATTCGCCCGTGCCGTTGAAGGCGGCCCACAGCCGGTGGGGAACGACGACCTCGCTGAGGACCTCGCGATCGTCGAACTCCTCCGGAAGATGGACGTCGGCCCGGACGCCGATACACGCGAACGGATGAAACAGCGCATCCTCACCGCGCCGCCACCGGAGAAGCCCCTGGTGCTCCCGTCGGTAAGACGCGTGGGAGCGCGCGGGCGGGTGGCGGTCGCGGCAGCCGCGGTCCTCTGCTTGCTGTTGTCCCTCACCGGTATGAGCGTGCTGCTCAGCCGTGACGCGCTCCCGGGAGACCCGCTCTACGGCGTCAAGCGCACCACCGAAAGCGCCTCGCTCGGCCTGACGTTCGACGACCAGGACCGCGCCCTCAAGCACCTCGAGTTCGCCGCCTCCCGCGTCACCGAGATGGAGACGCTGGCCGACCGGTCCTCCGCCTCGTCCGCGCAGCTCACGGCCCTCACCGACCTCGACGCCGACGCGGTGGAGGGCTCCCGCCAGCTCACCGCGTACGCGACGACCTCCGACAAGGCGGCGCTGCCGGACCTCCGCGACTGGGCGCTCGGGCAGTACGAGAAGCTCGGCACCCTGCGACCCCGCCTGCCCGACGACGCGCGCGCCCACGCCGAGACCACGATGTGGCTGCTCGCGAGCATCGCCCAGCGCGCCCACGACCTGGCCGCCCGCGCCGGCTGCGACGTCGTGACCAGCGGTTCCTCGGACACGCTCGGCCCGCTGCCGGCCAAGGACGACTGCGTCCCGGTCGTCCCGGACCCGAGCACCTCACCGGGCAGCAGGCCGTCCTCGGTGGCGCCCACCCGGTCGGGCGTGCCGGTCCCGTCCGGTTCGGCGGACCCGCCGGTGCAGCCCACCCAGTCGGTCGCACCGGGCTCCTCGGCCGCGCCGACGTCGAAGCCGGGCACCTCCCCCCAGCCCTCGACGAGCAGGCCGGGGATCACGATCCCGCTGCCCCTCCCGCTGCCGAGCATCTCGCTCCCGCTGCTGCCCGGCATCAGCTTCGGCTGAGTCGGGCGGTTTCCGGCGAACCGGATCGCTAGGCTTGTGACATGGCAGGCAAGCGTGACGTGGAGAGCGACCGGCTGGCCGAGCTGGCCGGCGAGGCATCGGCAGAGGCGGCGATCCAGGCCGCCGCGATGGCGCCGGAGCTCGAGACCGCGCTGACCGTCCCGCCCGACCTGACGGCGGCCGCCTTCTTCGACGTGGACAACACGATGATGATGGGCGCGTCGATCTTCCACTTCGCCCGCGGCCTCGCCGCGCGCAAGTACTTCTCCTCCTCCGACCTCGCGGGCTTCGTCTGGCAGCAGCTGAAGTTCCGCGTCGGCGGCCGCGAGGACCCGGAGTCCGTCAAGGCCTCCCGCGAGCAGGCGCTGTCGTTCGTCTCGGGCCGCAGCGTCGCCGAACTCGTCTCGCTGGGCGAGGAGATCTACGACGAGCTGATGGCCGACCGCATCTGGAAGGGCACCCAGGCCCTCGCCCAGATGCACCTCGACGCGGGCCAGCGGGTCTGGCTCGTCACCGCCACGCCCGTCGAGCTCGCGCAGATCATCGCCCGCCGTCTCGGCCTGACGGGTGCCCTGGGCACCGTCTCCGAGTCGGAGAACGGCATCTACACGGGCCGCCTGGTCGGCGACCTCCTGCACGGCAAGGCCAAGGCGCAGGCCGTGCGGTCGCTGGCCGCCAAGGAGGGCCTCGACCTGCGTCGCTGCACCGCGTACTCGGACTCGTCGAACGACGTGCCGATGCTGTCCGTGGTGGGCACCGCGGTGGCCGTGAACCCGGACTCGCAGCTGCGCGAGGTGTCGCGGCGCAAGGGCTGGGAGATCCGCGACTTCCGCACCGGCCGCAAGGCGGCCAAGATCGGCGTGCCGTCGGTGCTGGGCGCCGGCGCGCTGGCCGGGGCGGTGGCGGCCACCATGGCCTACCGGCGCCGGGTCAAGTAAGCCCGAGGGCCTTCCAGGCCTGCTCGCCCACAGGCGTGAGCACCACCGCGCGACCCGTGCCGATCCTGCGCACCCACTCCCGTTCGAGGAACGCCTCGCACAGGAACGCTCCGGCGGCTCCGGCGAGATGGGGGACGCGTTCGGTCCAGTCGAGGCAGGCCCGGCTGAGCTGGCGCTTCCCGGGCTCGAAGCCGAGCTCCTTCAGCCAGATCATGCCCGGCTCGGTGATCGTCAGTTCGGCGCTGACGACTCCGAGTTCGAGAAGCCCGCGCTTCAGCGCGATGCCGAGCTTCCCCGCGAGGTGGTCGTAGCAGGTCCGCCCCCGAGCCATCGCCTCCGACACCGCGGCCGCCCGCAAGCCGCGCGGCGCCACCTGCGGCCCGGCGAACGCGACCATCGCCTCCAGCAGCTCCGCGACGTGCGGTCCGGCCAGCGCGACGTACCGGTGCCGTCCCTGCCGGTGCTCGACCAGCACGCCGCCCTCGACCAGCTTCGTCAGGTGCTCGCTGGCGGTGGAGGCGGCGACTCCGGCGTGCGCGGCGAGTTCCCTCGCGGTCCAGGCCCGTCCGTCGAGCAGGGCGCCGCAGATCGCGGCACGCGTGGAGTCCGCGAGCAGTCCGGCGACCTGGGCGAGTGCTTCCACCCCGCCATTCTGCGGCCAGGACACTTCGGCCGGCACCGAAGCGTCCAGCCCCTACCGTCGTCGGGCATGAGCGAAGAGCTGCTGCTGCCGGTCCCGTCGGTCTCGCCAGGAGACGCGGGCGTGGCCTGGCTCAGGTCGTCCGTGGTGAGGTTCAGCAACGGCCCCGACCACACCCGCCGACGCGCCCTGACCGAGCGGCTGCTGGACGGCCTGCAGGCCACCACCCTCGACGAGCTGGCCACCGCGCTCGGCCTGCCGGGCTCGTTGGACGACATCGCCCGCATCGCCCCGAGCTACCAGCCCCACGAGCCGATCACCACGGCAGCCGACGCCGCCGTCGAACGCCTGGCCACCACCCACGACGAGGAGACGGCCGCCCGGATCGGCCTGCTCGTGCAGGCCTGGGCCGCCACGCACGCCCTCGCCGACCACCTCCGCACGGGCGACACCGCGCCGCCGGTCCCGATCACCCGCAGGGCCGGCGCCGACGGCGTGATCGAGGTCGGCCTGGCGGACCACCCGTTCGGCCGCGGTCCGCACGCCTGTCCCGGACGGCACCTGGCGACTCGAATCGCCAAGAACATGGCGTTCCGGGCCCTGCACCACCAGGCGGAACCGCTGGTCCTCCCCAACGCCTGGGACCACGCCTCCGCCGTCGCCCTGCACGCGGCGGGCTTTCCGGCGGTCGGCACGACGAGCCTCGGGGTGGCCGCCGCGCACGGCATCCCGGACGGCACGGGCCTGGCAGGCGACCAGGCCGTCGCGCTGGCCCGGCTGCTCGCGGACCTGCCGTTCCCCGTCACGGCCGACCTGGAGTCCGGGTTCGGGGCGCCGCCGCGGGAGGTCGCGGACCTGGTGGCCGGACTCGGGGTCGCGGGCGTCAACCTGGAGGACGGCCGCCCGCACGGCCTCGCCACCCCCGCCGAACAGGCCGAGCTGATCACCGCCGTCAAGACCCGCGCGCCCGGCGTGTTCCTCAACGCCCGCATCGACACCCACTGGCTGGGCCTGGCACCCGAGGAGACCGCTGACCGCGCCCGCCGGTACGTCGACGCCGGCGCGGACGGGATCTTCGTCGCGGGTCTCACCGATCCCCGCGAGATCGAGCAGCTGGCCGCCCTCGCGCCGCTGAACGTGCTGGCCCAGCAGCGCACGCCGAAGGAGCTCGGCGAGCTGGGCGTCAAGCGCGTCAGCACCGGATCACTGCTGTTCAGGGCGGCACTGCACCACACCGTCGCGACCGCGGAGGCCGTGCGCGACGGTGGAACGGCACCGGCGTTCAGCTACGAGGACGTGCAGGGGCTCGTCAGCCGAGGAACACGTTCCGCCGCTGGGTGAGCAGCCGGTACAGGGTCTGCTGGATCGTCTCGCGCACCTGGTCGGTGAGGTTGAAGACGAGCATCGGGTCGTCGGCCGCGTTCTCGCCGAACACGTCCGTGCGGATCGGCTCGCCGAACTCGATGTACCACTTCGACGGCAGCGGGATGGCGCCCAGCGGCCCGAACAGCGGGAAGAACGGCGTCACCGGGAAGTACGGGAAACCCAGCAACCGGGCGAGCGTCTTGATGTCGCCGATCATCGGGTAGATCTCCTCGGCGCCGACGATCGACACCGGGATGATCGGCACGCCGGTCTTCAGCGCCGCCGACACGAACCCGCCGCGGCCGAAGCGCTGCAGCTTGTAGCGGTCCTTGTACGGCTTGCCGATGCCCTTGAAGCCCTCCGGCCACACGCCGACGAGCTCACCGGACGACAGCAGCCTCTCGGCGTCGGCGTTGCAGGCGAGCGTCTGGCCGCCCTTGCGCGCCAACGCGCCCAGCACCGGCGTGCGGAACACCAGGTCCGCCCCCAGGCCGCGCAACGGCCGGTGCGCGGGGTGCTCGGACGCGATGCCGTACGCCGTCATCAGGGCGTCGAGCGGCACGGTGCCGGAGTGGTTCGCCACGATCAGCGCGCCGCCCGCCATCGGGATGTTGTTCAGGCCGATCGTCTCGACGCGGAACCACTTCTCGTACAACGGCTTCAGCGGCGGCATCAGCACGTTCTCGGTGAGGTCGCGGTCGAAGCCGAACTCGTCGATCTGGTAGTCGCCCGCGATCCGCCTGCGCGCGAACGACAGCAGGTCGGTCAGCCTGCGTTCCCAGTCCGGTGTCGCGGACTGCTGCTGCTCGGGTTCGGGAACCACCTCGACGTGGCGCGATCTGCGCGCGGCGTCGCGTTCCGGGTCGTGCAGCGGGATAACGCGTGCTCCTGCCACTGCGTTCATCTCCTCAAGCAAAGATCAGCGGAAACGGGCGGCCGCGTCGAGGATTCCCCGTTCCGCGGCTTCGATCGTCTCCGGGTCGATGAGCGGCTTCAGGCCTCGGCCGTTCACGTAGTCGTCGAACGCCTGCTGGGTGGTCCACCGCGGCGTGAACCCGAACTCCTTGCGCAGCAGGGTGGTGTCGACCACACGCCCCCAGTTGAGGAACCTCATCTGGTCGGGCGAGAAGTCGACGAGCCGGGCGCTCCGGAAGAAGCCTCCGACCGTGGGCACGGCCATGCTGGGCACCGGCAGGTTCAGCCTGCCCGCCCGCCGGATGGCCTGCGACAGCAGCAGCACGCCGTCGCCGCCCACGTTGTACACGCCTGGCAGGTCGTGCAGCGTCGCGCGTTCGAGGACCGCCAGCGCGTCCTCGGAGTGCAGCAGCTGCACACGAGCGTCGTACCCCAGGACGGTGGGCACGACCGGTAGGGCGAAGTAGCGCGTCAGCACCGTGTCGATGCGCGGGCCGATGAAGTTCGTGAAGCGCAGCGTCGTGACGTTGACGTCCGGCCTGCGGCGGCCGAACCCGCGCACGTAGCCCTCGACCTCGACCGCGTCCTTGGCGTAGCCGGACGACGGCAGGTCCTTCGGGCCCATGTCCTCGGTGAACACCGCCGGGTCGCGGCTGCTGGACCCGTAGACGGCGCTGGTGGACTTCACCACGAGCTTCTGCACCTTGGGCGACTTCTGGCACGCGGCCAGCAGCTGCATGGTGCCGATGACGTTCATCTCCTTCATCACCGTGCGGCCGGTGGGCCCGGCCGGGCTCGCGGTGACGGAGGCGTGGACGACCGTGTCGACGTTCGCGGTGGAGATGACCTTGGCGATCAGCGGGTTGCGGATGTCGGCCCGCACGAACTCCGCCCGGCCCATGCGGCGCAGCAGGTCGCGTGGCGGCGGCTCGGTGTCCACCCCGAGCACGCGCTCGATGTCCGGGTTCGCGGCGAAGCGCGCGGCGAGGTGGCCGCCGAGGAAGCGGCTCACTCCGGTGACGAGGACGACCTTGGGCGTCATGCGACTCCAAGCACGAAGGGCGTGGCGATTGGTCGATGCTACAGACCGGATTGAGAACCGCACGGGGCCGGAACGCCGTCTTGACGCAGGTCACGCGGGCTTTACCGCCCAATCACCCGAACGGCGGCGACTGATCCCGCGTTTCTCGCCGTTCGTCTCACTGGGTGATATCCGTGCCGCCGCAAGGACCTGTGCGGGCCCGGAAAAACGCAACCGCCGCCGGTCTCCTCGCGGAGACCGGCGGCGGCAGAGCGCATGCGGGCTTACTTGCCGCGCTTCCTGCGCTGGACCCTGGTCTTGCGCAGCAGCTTGCGGTGCTTCTTCTTCGACATGCGCTTGCGGCGCTTCTTGATGACCGAGCCCATGCGGGTTCCTTAGCTCTAGACGTTGCTTTGACTGGCGCGCCCCAGCCTTGGCCGTGTCAAGCACGGCGCGCCGGTAAGCACGATCGGCCTACCAGTCTACCCGGCGGGGTTCGCCAGCCTTCAGCCAGCGTCGAAGTACGCGTTCTCCAGGTAGGCGTGCACCGCTTTTTCCGGCACCCGGAACGACTTGCCGACCCGCACCGCGGGTAGCTCGCCCGAGTGCACCAGGCGGTACACCGTCATCTTGGAGACCCGCATCATCGAGGCCACCTCGGCCACGGTCAGGAACTGCACCTGAGCGAGGCCTGTTCGTTCGTTCTCCTTCGCAGGCATGAAATCACCGCATCCTTAGACACGTGTCGTGCCGTCGGTCTTCCCCACCGACGGTTCGACACGCACGTGCTGCCCTGAGAGTAGCGGGACTGATGTGACTCCTGCGACGTCCAAGTGGGGCCGGTCCCTCACTTCGACCTAGTCCTCGTGCTGTTTGCCCAGCTCCACGGACCGGTCACGGGCGCTCTCGATGGCCGCGAGAAGGGCGGCGCGCACGCCGTGCTTCTCCAGCTCGCGGATGGCCATGATGGTCGTGCCGGCGGGCGACGTGACCGCCTCGCGCAGGATCACCGGGTGGTTCGAGCCCTCGTTCAGCATCGTCGCGGCGCCCACCGCCGACTGGATGATGAGCTGCGAGGCCAGGTCGCGCGGGATGCCGAGCAGGATGCCCGCGTCGATCATCGCCTCGACCAGGAAGAAGAAGTACGCGGGACCGGACCCCGACAGCGCCGTCACTGCGTCCTGCTGCGACTCCGGCACCACCGCGACCTTGCCGACGGTCGACAGCAGCTCCTCGACGACCTTGAGGTGCTCGGGCGTGGCGTTGGACCCACCGGAAACGGCGCTCATGGCCTCACCGACGACCATGGGCGTGTTCGGCATGACCCGCACCACCGGGGTGCCCGCGGGCAGCCTGCGCTCGTACAGGGCCGTCGGCAGGCCCGCGCACAGCGAGACGATCAACGTGCCGGGACGCAGCACCGGCGCGAGTTCGGTGAGCAACGGCTCGATGTCCTGCGGCTTGACCGCCACGACGAGCACGTCGGCCTGCGCCGCCGCGCCCGCGACCGTGACGGCCTCGAACCCGTACTGCTCGGTCAGGGCCTTCGCCCGCGACTCGTGCTTCTCGGTGAAGAGCAGATCCGAGGCCGCGCGACCACCCTGCAAGAGCCCGGACAGCAGCGCCTCACCGATCTTGCCCGCGCCGAGCACCGCGATCTTCGTCATCGGTCAAGTCTCACACAGCAGGCGTCAACGCCAGCTGCCGTGCCTGGCACACCAGCCGCCCGGCCGAGTCGATCACCGTGGCGTCCTCGTCGAACCACTGCCCGTGCACCGCCTGGCACGTCACGTGGATGCGCAACCAGCCGGGAGCAGGCCGCGCGCGCAGCAACGCCGTCAGCTGCACCGTCGGCGACCAGCCGAAACGCCCGAGGTTGAACGTCACGGGCATCGACAGGTCCCCGGCGAGCAACGCGAAGTACGGATCGGGCTGCTCGTCCGTGGGCCGAGCCCACAGCTTGAGCGTCAACGGCCCGTCCGTGCGCCGGTCGAGGAACGTCGCCGACTCGCGGTCCACCCGCAGGTCGCACAACGCCCCGACCTTGTAGCTGCCGCCGGTCGGGAAGTTCGCGAGCTCCACCGCACCGGGCGGCGGCGCGGCGGGCATGGCCGGCAGGTTCACGTAGTCGGCCCGGTTCTCCGGTATCCGCCCGGTCGTCACCGACGCCTCGACGCACACCTGACCGCGCTGCTCCAGCGACACGGCGATGACCGTGGCCGTCCGCCCGGCCTTGCGCACGTCGGTCCGCACCAGCACGGGCCCGACCTCCGGCGCCCGCAGGAACTGCGCGGACACGACCAACGGGTCCGCGTCGGCGACCTGAGCCGCCGCGCGGGTCATCACCGCGAGGAGGAAACCACCGTGGGGCTTGGGCCCGACGGTCCACTCGGCGGGCAGGGACGCGGTGAAGGTTCCGTCACCGAGCGACCGCACCGCACTGGACTTCGAGAAGGTCATGAGCGGCTGGCCAGCGACCGCAGGAAAAAGGTTACGTTGGCAGGCCGTTCAGCTAGTCGCCGCATGAGATATCCGTACCACTGCTCACCGTAGGGAACATAAACGCGAGTCCCGAGACGCCTCTGCTCCTCGGTCCGGATGCCGTAGAGCATCTGGTACTCGAAGTCGGTTTTGTCATACCAGCGCGCCCGCTCGCCGATGATCTCGATCAGCCGCGGGTCGTGCGTGGCGAACATCGGGTAACCCTCTCCAGCGAGGAGAACGTTCACACACCGCACGTAGTTCAGATCAACCTCTGATGGATCCTGAATCGCAACCTCGGGAGGCTCCGCGTAGGCCCCCTTGACCAGCCGAACCCTGCTCCCGGCCCCCGCGAGCCGCTCGCAGTCCTCCAGCGTCCGGTGCAGGTACGACTGCAACACCGCCCCCACCCACGGCCAGGTGCGCCGCAGTTCCTCGAGCACGCGCAACGTCGAGTCGGTGGTGGTGTGGTCCTCCATGTCGAGCGTGACCGTCGTCCCGCACTGCTCGGCGGCGGCACAGATGCGCGAGGCATTCGTCAGGGCGAGCGACTCGTCGAGCGTCTGCCCGACCGCGCTCAACTTCACGCTGACCTCGGCGTCCTTCGCGAGCCCCGCGGCGTGCAACGCGTCGAGCAACTCGAGGTACGCCTGCACGGTCTTCTCGGCCTGGGCCTTGTCGGTGGTGTCCTCGCCCAGGTAGTCCAGCGTCACCGGCAACCCGAGCCCACGCACCACCTCGACCGCGTCGGCGGTGGTCTCGCCCGCGACGAAGCGCTTCACGACGTCACGGCTGATGGGCGCGTTGGCGACGAGGTGGCGGACCGTCTCGTTGCGAGACGCGGCCATGATCAACGCTCGCAGCGGGTTCACACCGGAACCCTAACTCGCCGCTCAACTCAGGGGCGGCGAGGACTCGCGGGCGGGGCGTGGGGCGTGAGACGGCATGGGTGAGAGGCAGGCGTGGGGCGTGAGCCGTCAGGTGCGACGCACAAGGCAGCGGCGTGTGGCCACCAGAGCTCGCGTTCGCGAGCCGGCCCCGGACACAGCGACCAGCCCCGGGATCAGCGACCGGCCCCGGGATCAGCGACCCAGTCCGGGCCGGGCCTTCCCGGCCCCACCCTCAGCAGCCCAATCCAGGTGCAACCGCGCGAACAACAGCGACTCGGCCAACATCTCCCGCCGAGCCTCCACGCTCCCAGCACGCCGGGTGTTGACCTCCAGCACGACCTGCCCGTCGAACCCACCCCGGGCCAGCATCTCGCACAACTCGGCACAGGGCTGAGACCCACGCCCAGGCACCATGTGCTCGTCCTTGGGCGCCCCGGACCCGTCCGCCAGGTGGACGTGCCGCAACCCGTCCCCCATCCGCTTGGCCAATTCCAACGCGTCCATGTGCGCGGCAGCCGAGTGCGACAGGTCCAGCGTGTAGTTCGCGTGCCCCACGTCCGTGGGGTCCACAGAAGGCTTGAACGCGTTCATCTCGACCGAACGCCCCCGCCCGAGCGGGCGCTTCACCGGGAACATGTTCTCCACGGCGATGGCGATCCCGCTCTCGGACTCCAGGGACGCGACCAGCTCGGCGAACCCGTCCGCGTACTTCCGCTGCCACCGGAACGGCGGGTGCAGCACCACGGTCGGGGCGCCCAGGTCACCGGCCGCCTCAACCGCACGCCTGAGCCGTTCGGACGGGTCCGGCGACCACACGCGCTGCGAGATCAGCAGGCAGGGCGCGTGCACGGCGAGCACCGGCATGCCCGTTCGGGTCGACAGGCGGTCTACCGCGCGGATGTCCTGCGACACCGGGTCGGCCCACACCATCAGCTCGACGCCGTCGTAGCCCAGGTCGGCGGCCATGTCGAACGCCGCTCCGGCGGGCTGCGGGTAGACCGACGCCGTGGAGAGCCCGACCGGGATGCGGGCGGTCAACTCTTCACCAGCAGCATCGCCGCTGGTGAGACTGTCACGATGAGGCCCACGAGCACGGCCAGGACGGTGGTCTGCAGATCATCCGCTCGGCGGATCTTTCGCACCAGCAACACCAGACCCACGGTAACCGCCAGGGCGACCACGAGTGCGGCGGCGGGGATCGCGCGCCACAGGTAGTTGAAGGCGAGCCACAGACCCGCGCCGCCGAGCACGCCGACGGCGAGCTGGCCGATCATGACCAGCCACTCCTTGCCGGCCGAGCGCGGTTCCGGTTCGGCTTCCTCGTCGATCTCGGCGGCGTCGTCGAGGCCCGCGGGGCCGTCGTCGTCGTCCTCGTCGTCGGAGTCGTCCGCGAGGTAGTCGTCCTCGGCGCGGTAGGCGGCGTACTCCTGCGAGTCGTCGTCGTCCACGTACGGGCCGGGGTGCGCCGCGGTCGACTCCATCGGCGGCATCGACAGGTCGGTGTGGGCGTTCGGGTCGTCGTCGCCGAACCAGGCGTCGGGCTGGTTGCCCGGCAGCGGCTCCGGCAGCTTCGGCGGGGCGGGCGGCACGATCAGCACGGACTCGGTCTCGAGCGCGGCGATCTGGTCGACCGGTGCCTTCGCCGGGATGCGCGGGAGCTGCTCGGTCATCGCCTCGCGCGGGGGCGCGGCGACCGGCATCGGCACCGACGGCGGCACGGGCTTCGGCCGGGCGATGTTCGGGCGCGACGGGTTCGGCGCGGCCGTGGTCGCCTGGTCGAGACGGGCCTCCAGGCGGCCGGGCACGTCCGGGCGCGGCATGTCCGAGCGCGACGGCTGGTCGCGGACCTGCGGCACCTGCCGGGTCTGCTCGGCGGCCGCGGGAGGCGGCGGCACGGGCGCGGCGGGCTTCGGGGGCGCCGGTTTGGGAGCGGCCGGGGCCGGTCTGCGGACCTGCGGCGGCTGGGCCGACGGCAGCGGCATCTGCTGCGACGGCTGCGGCTTCGGCGGCGCGACGGGCGGGGCGACCGGCGGTTTCGGCTGGTACGCGGTGCGCTCGGCGGCGGGCGGCGGTTCCGGTGCGGCGCGACGACCGGGCTGCGGTGCGTCGTCGTCGCGGATGGCCATCAGGCGGCCGCTGTCGGACAGCACCCGCTCGATGATCGTCTGGGGCGCGGTCTCCGGCTGCTGGACGTCGTCTTCCTCGTCAGCCGCCCGGCGGCGTCGCCGACGTGGCGCACTCTCTGCGCTGCCCCCGTACTGGGCGAGCAGCTCAGCGACTGTGCGCTGCGTCTGGTCCGATCCGCTCTCTCGACTCATCAACTCCACCGTGCCCCGGTCTGGCCAGTCCGTCCAGTATCGCTCTGGTCCGTGCCGTCAGTGTGGTCCAGCCGTCGGAGGATGACACCCTCCCGGAGTGCCCAGGGGCAAATCTCCAGCTGGGTGAGTGACAGGGCTCGCATTGTGGCCTCCGCGACCAGCGCGCCCGCGACGAGCTGGTGGGCGCGCGAGGTGCTCACGCCCTCCAGTTCCGCGAGGTCGCCGGCCGACATCCGGGAGATGAACGCGATCAGCTGCCGCAGCCCGGCGTCGGTGAGCACCCGACGCGCCCTGGGCCCGGCAGACGATGGCGCGGCCCCGGTGAGCCGCGCCAGCGTTCGGAAAGTTTTTGAGGTTGCAACCACCCGATCGGGTTCCCCCGCGCGTTTCAGCTTCCGCGCCACGGGCGCGAGCTGTTCGGCGAGCCAGTCGGTGGTCTCGCGGACCTCCGAGCGCCGGGGCGGGTCCTTGTGGAACCGGGTCCTGGTGAGCCTTCCCGCACCGAGCGGCACGGAGAAGGCCAGGTCCGGGTTCTCGTCCCGGCCGATGGCGAGCTCCAGCGAGCCGCCGCCGATGTCGAGGCTGAGCAGCTTGCCCGCGGACCAGCCGTACCAGCGGCGGACCGCGAGGAAGGTGAACTTCGCCTCGTCCTCACCGGACAGGACCTTCAGCTCGACCCCGGTCTCGGTGCGCACGCGGTCGAGCACCTCGCTCGAGTTGCCCGCCTCGCGCACCGCCGAGGTCGCGAACGCCATCAGGTCCTCGCAGCCGGACTTCTTCGCCGACGCCTTGGCGGCGGCGACGGCCCGAACGAGCTGGTCAGCGCCCGCTTTGCGGAGCTGCCCCTTGTCGTCGAGCTGTTCGGCGAGACGAAGGATCGTCTTCTCGGACGTCATCGGGATGGGGTGGGCACCACGATGCGCGTCCACCACTAGAAGGTGGACGGTGTTGGAACCCACGTCGAGAACGCCCAGGCGCACGCCGGAAACGGTACCTGGTCGTGTCCGTCAGGACTCGAACTTGTAACCCAGACCCCTGACCGTGACGAGGTGCCGGGGAGCCGACGGGTCGGGTTCGATCTTGGACCGCAGCCGCTTGACGTGCACGTCCAGCGTTTTCGTGTCGCCCACGTAGTCCGCTCCCCAGACCCGGTCGATCAGCTGTCCACGGGTCAGGACGCGACCGACGTTGCGGAGCAGGTACTCGAGGAGGTCGAACTCCTTGAGCGGCAGGCTGATGTCCTGGCCGCCGACGGTGACGACGTGGCGTTCCACGTCCATCCGCACCGGGCCGGCCTCGAGGATCTGCGGGAGCAGGTCCTCGGACTCGCCGCCGCGGCGCAGCACCGCGCGGATGCGGGCGATGAGCTCGCGGGCCGAGTACGGCTTGGTGACGTAGTCGTCGGCGCCCAGTTCCAGGCCCACGACCTTGTCGATCTCGCTGTCGCGGGCCGTCACCATGATCACGGGGACGGCGGACCGCGCGCGCAGCTGCTTGCAGACGTCCGTGCCGCTCATGCCGGGCAGCATCAGGTCCAGCAGCACGATGTCGGCGCCGTTGCGGTCGAACTCCTCGAGCGCCTCCTGGCCGGTGGCCGCGAGGGCCGCGGTGAACCCCTCCTTGCGCAGCAGGAAGGCGAGCGGATCGGCGAAGGACTCCTCGTCCTCCACGATGAGCACCCTGGTCACTGCTCTCCTCCTGGGTCACCCGTGCCAGCCGGCACGAGAGTCGGATTCGGTTCGGTCGCCGCGGCGGGGAGCCGCAGCGTGAAGGTGGAACCCGTTCCTGGCAGGCTCCACAGCTTCACCTCACCGCCGTGGTTGGCGGCGACGTGCTTGACGATCGCGAGCCCGAGACCGGTGCCCCCGGTGGCCCGCGACCGCGCCTTGTCGACGCGGTAAAAGCGTTCGAAGACCCTGATCTGCTGGTCCTCGGCGATGCCGATGCCGCGGTCGGTCACGGCGATCTCGACGTGCCCGTCCACCAACCGGCGGCTCACGCTCACCGGACTGCCGGGCGGCGAGTACGCGACGGCGTTGTCCAGCAGGTTCGTCAGCGCCGTGACCAGCAACGACCGGTCACCCGGCACGACGAACCCGCTCGGCTCGTCGGTGGTGATCGCGATGTTGACGGACTCGGCGGCGAGCTTGGACCGCGACAGCGCCTCGTTGATCACGACGTCGATCTCGGTGTCGGACAGCTCCGGCAGCTTCTCGGCGCCCTGCAGCCGCGACAGCGCGATCAGCTCGGTGACGAGCGTGCCGAGGCGCGTCGCCTCCTGCATGATCTTCGCGCTGAACCGGCGGACCTCCTCCTGGTCGTCGCTCGCGTCCAGCACGGCCTCCGCGAGCAGCGCCAACGCGCCGACGGGGGTCTTCAGCTCGTGGCTGACGTTCGCCACGAAGTCGCGCCGGGTCTTCTCCAGCCGCACCGACTCGGACTCGTCCGTGGCGTCGACCACGATGAAGTCCTCGACCAGCTGCCGGACCTCGGCGTGCACGGCCTCCGGCTGGCGGCCACCGCGCTGCCCATCCAGCGGCGAGAGGTCGACGTAGACGACCTCATTGCTGCTGCGGACACCCTCGGCGGCCTTGCGGGCGCGGTCGTCGACGCGGTTGTTGCGGACGATCCCGAGCTCTTCGGCGCGAGGGTTGTGGATCACGACGTCACCGAAGTGGTTCAGCACCACGATGCCGTCGTGCGAGTCGTGCACGATCTGCTGGATCAAGTCACCGACGGTGAGGCCTTCCGGCTTCCTGGGGTGTCTGGGAGCGGTGAACCGGCCGATGAAGAAAGCGGCTATCACGCCGATGAGCGCGAGGCCGATCGACACAGCGAGGTAACCCGTTGTGGTCACGAGGCGAATGGTAAGCAGCTCAGAGGTGTCCTGGCCTAGTGCGGAAGCGTGAACCGTGATACCCGCGACACCTCAGTGGACGGTTGTTCCGCACCTGGTCAGCCCGTGTTCACCCAACCGTGTCCTAAGACGCCGAAAGGCGCACCCGACGCGCGGGTGCGCCTTTCTTGGAATGCTCTCAGCGACCCTGGTTGGCGACCGCCGCGATGGCGTCCTTCGCGGCGTCCGGGTCGAGGTACTCGCCGCCCGGCTTGAGCGGCTTCAGCTCCTCGTCGAGGTCGTAGCGCAGCGGGATGCCGGTCGGGATGTTGAGCCCCGCGATGGCCTCGTCCGAGATGCCGTCGAGGTGCTTCACGAGCGCGCGCAGCGAGTTGCCGTGCGCGGCCACCAGGACCGTCTTGCCGGTGCGCAGGTCCGGGACGATCGACGACTCCCAGTACGGGATCATCCGCTTGACGACGTCGAGCAGGCACTCGGTCAGCGGCAGGTCGGGGCCGAGGTCCGCGTAGCGCGGGTCGGTGTCCTGGCTGAACTCGCTGCCGGGCTCGATGGGCGGCGGCGGGGTGTCGTAGGAGCGGCGCCAGAGCATGAACTGCTCCTCGCCGAACTCCTCGAGCGTCTGCTTCTTGTTCTTGCCCTGCAGGGCGCCGTAGTGGCGCTCGTTGAGGCGCCAGTCGCGCTTGACCGGGATCCAGTGCCGGTCGGCGGCATCGAGGGCGAGGTTGGCGGTCATGATCGCCCGGCGCAACAGGCTCGTGTGCAGGACCTCCGGCAGGACGCCGGCCTCCTTCAGCAGCACACCGCCGCGGCGGGCCTCCTTCTCGCCCTTCTCCGACAGGGGAACGTCCACCCAGCCGGTGAAGAGGTTCTCCGCGTTCCACGTGCTCTCGCCGTGGCGGAGCAGGACCAAGGTTCCGACAGACATGCCGGCTAGCCTGCCATGCCGACCCGCCTGCCGTACCCCGGCCGGGCACCGTGATCCACACCATGGGACTCGTCGGTGTACATGTGGATCTCCAGCCCGTCGGGGTCGTCGAAGACCAGCAACCAGCCGATGCTCGCCTCGATCTCCGGCGAGTGCGGGACGCCCAAGCCGTCGAGGTGGGCGATCCAGTCTTCGAGGTCCTTCCTGGTCTCCACGGCCCAGTTGACCGGGTCGAAGCCGGCGATCGCCCTCGCCTTCTCGGGGTTCTCGCGCAGGCTGAGGCCCGCGGCGCCGCCGCTCACGTGGCCTGAGACGCCTCGGACCACGCCATCGGCGTCGGCGAACTCCCACTCGGACTCGAACCCGAAGACCTGGCGGTACCACTCGGTGCTCTTCGCGAGGTCGGTCACCGGGATCTTCACGCCTCTGATGCCTCTGAGCTGCGCCATCTCGGTCACTCCTTTTCGAGTGCACTGCGACTGCAACCAATGTGGTTGGACTGCGCTCGATGAAGGACGAAGTCAAGCGTTCGTACAGCTCACCGCTGCGGGAGCAGGCGGCTCTGCGCACGCGCGCGCAGGTGCGGGAGGCGGGCCACCGGCTGTTCGCGCGGGACGGGTTCGCGGCGACGTCGATTCGGCGGATCGCGTCCGAGGCGGGCGTGTCCGAGCGGACCGTGTACACGCACTACCGCAACAAGGTCGAGCTGTTCCAGGACGCGCTGAACGTGGCGATCGCTGGCGACGAGGAGCCCGTGGCGATGCGGGACAGGCCGTCGTTCGCGGAGGTGCTGGCGACGCCGTCGGCCCGGGACCTGATCGCGGAACTGGTGGGGCGCAACGCGATCGTGCTGGAGCGGGCCGGTGCGCTGATCATGGCCGGCATCGAGTCGTCGGGGGCCGATCCGGACATGCGGCGGATCTCGGACGAGGGCGAGCGGGCGATGCGGGCCAACTGCCTCGCGTTGGCGGAGGCGTTGGTGGGGACCGGGGAGGTGCGGGAGGAGTTCGACGCGGACGCGGTGGCGGACGTGCTGACGACGATGTTGTCGCCGCACGTGCACCAGGTGCTGGGCTGGCCGGCCGATCGCTACCGCGACTGGCTGGCCAGCACCCTCACCGCCTCGCTGCTTGCAGGGCAGCCCTAGATTCCTCCAGCCGTCAGAAGAGTTGAGGGGAGGACCACGTCGTGGGCGAGTCGAACGCGCGGATCCTCATCGTCGCGACAGCGGCCAACTCCTCTTTCATCGACATGCTCAACGACCTTTCAGGTCAAAAAAACGCCGCGATGCGTCCAAATGAGTGAAGAGCCCTCGTTACAGATCTGACAACGAATACCTCCACTTGGCGGATAGCACTCGCATGTCCCCAGGTCATCGCAGATAGCTGCGACTGTCGTCTCAAGCACAAGGCCTCCAGCGGCATGCCGCTGGAGGCCTCCTTTAGCTCCCTGCTCAGGCCTGTTCGCGAGCCCTGAGGTCCTTGCGCAGGATCTTGCCCGCCGCCGACTTCGGGATCGCCTCGATGAACTCCACCACGCGCACCTTCTTGTGCGGCGCCACGTGCGAGGCCACGAACGCGATCACGGCGTCCCCGTCGATCTCCGACCCCGCCTGCCGCACGACGAACGCCTTCGGGATCTCCTCGCCGTCCTCGTCCTTCACGCCGATGACGGCGGCATCGGCGATCTCCTCGTGGGTCAGCAGCACGGCCTCGAGCTCGGCCGGCGGGACCTGGTAGCCCTTGTACTTGATGAGCTCCTTGACGCGGTCGACGATCGAGACGATGCCGTCGGCGTCGATCACGGCCACGTCGCCGGTGTGCAGCCAGCCCTCGTCGTCGAGGGTGGCGGCGGTGGCCTCCGGGTTGTTCAGGTAGCCCTTCATGACGTTCGGGCCGCGGCACCACAGTTCGCCGCGGTCGCCGACGCCCACGTCCTCGCCGGTGGCCGGGTCGACCAGGCGGCACTCGAGGTTCGGGATGATCACGCCGACGGTGCCGACGGAGATGTCGTCGCGGCTGTCCGGGATGGCGTGGCTGACCGGGGACATCTCGGTCATGCCGTAGCCCTGCGAGACGCGGCAGCCCAGGCGCTTGCTCACGGCGGCGGCGAGGTCCACGTCCAGGGGCGCGGCGCCGGAGAAGATCGCCTTGAGCGGGGACAGGTCGTAGTTGTCGACGATCGGGTGCTTGGCGAGGGCCACGGCGACCGGCGGGGCGATGTAGACGCGGTCGGTCCTGTGCTCGGCGATCACCCGCAGGAACTCGGGCAGGTCGAACCTCGGCAGCGTCACGACGGTGGCGCCCACGCGCAGGCCGCCGTTCATCAGCACCTGCATGCCGTAGATGTGGAAGAACGGCAGCACCGCGAGGATGCGGGTCTCCTCGTTCAGCTCCAGCAACGGCTGGCACTGCTCCAGGTTCGCCACGAGGTTGCGGTGCGTCAGCATCACGCCCTTGGGCAGCGCGGTCGTGCCGGACGAGTACGGCAGCACCGCGACGTCATTCGCGGGATCGATGGACACCTCGGGCACCGGGTGCGAGTTCGCGAGCAGTTCCGGCAGCGACGGGTAGCCCTCGGCGCCGTCCAGGACGACCACGTCGGTCACGCCCGCCTTGGCGGCGCCCGGAGCGGCGTTCGGGAGCAGCACGGACACCGTGAACAGCATCTTCGCGCCCGCGTCGTGCAGCTGGTGGGCCACCTCGTCGGGCGTGTAGAGCGCGTTGATCGTGGTGGCCGTGGCGCCCGCGCGAAGGATGCCGTGGAACACCACGGCGTAGTACGGCGTGTTCGGGCTCAGGATGCCTACGACATCACCTTTGCCAATACCTCGTGCTGCGAGCGCGGCGGCCATCCGGTCGATGGCGCCGGCCAACTGGCCGTAGGTCATCTCCGCGCCGGACATGCCGTCGATCAGCGCAACCCGGTCCGCGCGGTCGGCGATGTCGCCGAACAGCAGCTGGTGCAGCGACACGTCGGGGATCTCGACGTCGGGGAACGGACTGCGAAAGACCATGCGGCGACCTCATTCACATCGCTGTACATCGCTGTACACCCAGCCTGTGGGCACATCGTGATCCAGCCCACTGGGCTGGTCAAGGACAACTCGATCGCTACAGGGCCGTTACTTTGCGCGGCTAAATACACTCGAATGGAGCAATACAAGCACTTGTGATCGCAAGGACGTATCTGAGAAGTTGATACCGCCTCCGCGAGTCGGCTCCCACGCTTACTCGACGAGCGCGAGGCACATGCGCGGTTCGTCATCCCCCGTCGAATCGTGTGGCCCGCTTGGGATCCGGGAACTCCCCCCGTCCACGGATCCATGCAGCGGGGACCTTTGACGCGGAACGGCTCGATGCGACTCCCCCTCTCTCCCGAGCCGTTCCGCGCATCACCAAAGGCACACTCTCAGTAGAACTTGATCACCCTGCTTCGTTCGTCTGGGTGATCCGACGCCGTCGGCGCAGCAGGTAGACCACCGCGAAGGCGGGCATCCCGAGCGCCACCGCGAACGGCAGCATCGCGCCCAGCCCGATCAGGACCACCCCGGTGACCGCGACCAGCGCGTTCCAGCCGCCGGCCAGGGCGCCGAGGAAGCCGACCTTCTCCTCCTCCGGCGGGGCGATCGGCGTCGTCGCGACGTCCACGGTCAGCGTCGCCATCGCGACCTGGCCCTTCAACGACTCGCTGCGCCGCTGCATCGACTCCAGCTCGGCCTGCCGCTTGGTCAGCTCGCTCTCGACCTGCGCGACCTCCGACGTCGACCCGGCCCGCTCGAACAACGCCCGCAGCCGCTCCACGCTGGCCCGCTGCGTGGCGATGCGCGACTCGACGTCCACCAGCTGGTCGGTGACGTCCTGGCTCTTCACCTCGCTGCGGGTGACCTCGCCCACGTTCGCCAGGTCCTGCACGAGCTTGTCCAGCTCCGTCGACGGCACGCGCACGGTCACGGACCCGGACTTCTTGGTCGAGTTCTCCTGTCCCGCGAACCCGCCCACGGCCCGTGCGCGGTCCTTGACCTGACCGATCGCCTTCAGCACGTCGTCAGCCCGCAGGTCGACGTCGGCCGTGCGCACCAACTGACGTTCCTGCTGCTGCACCGGCTGCACGGCCGGTGCGTTCTCCTGCTGAGGCGCCACGTTCTGCGCCGCCTGAGGCGGTGCGGCGGCATCCTTCGCCGACGTACCCGCACTGTTCGAACTGCTGCCACACCCCGTTGAAACCAGGGCCAGCAACGCGACTCCCACCCACAGCTCTGGTCTACGCATGCCTGTCGGACGGGCGAGAGCGGAGGAGGGGTTGCCGGGGAAGCCGAAACGAGTCGGCGGCTACTCCGAAACGAGATGTTGGAACGCGGCCAGGTTCGCGAGCGACTCGCCGCGCGACACCCGCCAGGCCCACTCGCGCCGGATCGCGTCGGCGAACCCGATCTCGAGCAACGGGTTGAAGTCGCCGTCCGCCGCCTCCAGCACCTGCCCGAGCACGCGGTCCAGCTCGTCGGCGGTCACGGCGTGCTTGCCGACCCGTCCGACCAGGTAGATGTCGCCCTCGGCGTCGATCGTGTAGTGCACGCCGTACAACCGTGCGTTGCGCCGCAGCAGGAACCGGTACACGTCCTCGAACGACTGGTCCGGCCGCCGGCACACGAAGGCCTCGACGACCAGGGCGTGCGAGGTCTCGACCAGCCACACGTTGGTCTGGAGCTTCTTGGTGCCCGGCAGCGTCACGAAGAACTTGCCCGGCTCGCGCCGGTCGTACTCGAGCTCCCGTTCGTCCAGGAACTCCTTGATCACAGCGTCGACGCTCAAGCGAAAACCTCCCGGCGGAACACCTCTGCCGCCTCTTGATACCCCGCCAGCAGGGCATCAGTCGTGCGGTCCCACGAGAAGCGTCGTGCATGTCCCACGGCATTGCTCGCCAAGTGCTCCCGCTGCGGCAAAGCCACCCCGCTGATCGCCGCGGCCCACTCGCCTGGTTCGTGCCCCTGCACGAGCACCCCGGACACGCCGTCGTTGACCGCCACGGGCAACCCGCCGACGGCCGCCGCGACCACGGGCGTCCCGCAGGCCTGGGCCTCCAGCGCCACCAGCCCGAACGACTCGTTGTGGCTCGGCACCGCGACCAGGTCGGCGGCCCGGTAGACCTGCGCCAGCGCCGGTCCCGGCTGCGGCGGCAGGAACCGCACGACGTCGGTGATCTGCAGTTGCGCGGCCAGTTCCTCCAGCGCCTTCGGCCGTTCCGTGCCCGAACCCGAGGGCCCGCCGACGATCAGCACGACCAGCCTCGACCGCAACCCCGGATCGCGCACGAGCATCTCCGCGGCGGCACGCAGCAGCACGTCAGGGGCCTTCAACGGCTGGATCCGGCCGACGAACGCCAGCACGACCGCGTCCTGCGGCACGCCGATCGACCGCCGGGCGGCGCCCTGGTCACCGGGCGTGAAGCGGTCGAGGTCCACCCCGGGTGGCACGACGGCGACCTTGGACGGCTCCGCGTCGTAGAGCTTGATCAGCTCGCCGGCCTCGATGTCGGTGTTCGCGACGAGCCGGTCGGACTCGCTCACGACCTGGTCCTCGCCGATCACGCGCATCCTCGGCTCCGGGGTGTCGCCCTCGGCCAGCGCCAGGTTCTTGACCTTGGCGAGCGTGTGCGCGGTGTGCACCAACGGCACGCCCCACCGTTCGCGCGCGATCCAGCCGACCTGCCCGGACAGCCAGTAGTGCGAGTGGATCGCGTCGTAGTAGCCGGGCTCGTGGCGTGCCTCGGCGCGCAGGACGCCCGCGGAGAACGCGCAGAGCTGGCCGGGCAGCTCCTCCTTGCCCAGGCCCTCGAACGGACCGGCGGCGACGTTGCGGACGCGCACGCCCGGCGCCAGCTCGACGACCGGCGGCAGCTCCGACGACGTGGCCCGCGTGAAGATCTCCACCTCGACCCCGCGCTGGGCCATCCGTGTGGCCGTCTGCACGATGTAGACGTTCATCCCGCCCGCATCACCCGTCCCCGGCTGTTCGAGCGGCGAGGTGTGGACTGAGAGCACCGCCACGCGCTTCATCGGGCGACTCGCAGGAGTTCGGCGGCGAACCGCTCCGGCCGTTCGAGGAACGGCGCGTGCGCGGTGTCGGGGTACAGGCTCAACTCGGCTCCGGGGATCAGGGCGGCGGAGTACTCGGCGGCGGCGGGCGCGACCACCTCGTCTTGAGTTCCGTGCACGACCAGGGTCGGCACGTCTACGGCCTTCAACACGTCGGCGCTGCCCACGTCCCTGCGGAACAGCTCACCTCGCACTTTATGGCTGACCGAGGTGGCGGCGGCTGTGAGTTCGCCGACGGTCGAAGCGGGCAGGCCGGGGGCCATGGCCCGGCAGAACGCCGCCAGCACGGCGTCGTCGGTGATCGCGCCGGGCAGCGCGGCCCGCATGACCGGCCCGGTCTCGCCTCCGGGGCGACCGCGGCCGATCTCGGTGATGGCGCTCACGAACACCAGGGCGTTGATGCCCGCCGTGCCGTGGAAGCGCAGGTAGTCGGTGACGACGAGCCCGCCGTAGGACCACCCGACGACGGTCGCGGGGCCCGTGTGGCCGAGCACGGCCTCGATGTCGGCGGCCCAGTGGGCTGAATCGCGGTAGTCGCCGAAGTCGTCCGATTCGCCGTGTCCGCGCAGGTCGACGGCGTAGGTGCGGAAGCCGGGCAGGTCCCAGACGGCACCTGTCTGCGCCCAGCCGTGCAGCAGGACCACCGCCGGGGCGCCGGCCGGACCCGACTCGCGAACGGCCAGTCGTCCCCCGCCGGCCGCCGTCACGCGTGTCAGATGCACACCTGCGCAAACGACCTGGCCGGGGGACGCATTCCCGCCGGCCCTACTTGATGGCCGACTTGCCCTTCCACTGGTCCCACGACAGCTGCCAGTCGTACCAGTCGAACTGGGCGGGCAGCGTGGTGATCGAGCCGGTCACCTCGACCGGGTCGCCGACCAGCGCGGAGTCGAAGTACGCCTTCGCGTCGGCTTCGAGCAGGTTCGCGCAGCCGTGCGAGGTGTTGTTCGTGCCGATGTTGCCCGCGTTGTCGTTGTTCTCGTGGATGAACTCGCCGTGGTTCGAGAACCGCACGGCCCACTTCTTCACGACGTTGGTGTAGCCGTAGCGCGGGTTGTCGAACGAGAACGTGTCGTGCTTCGACATGACCACGAACGTGCCGTTCGGCGTGGTGAGCTCCGGGTCGGCGTCCTTGCCGAACGACGCCGGGTAGTCGGCGGTCTGCTGGCCGTCGCGGAACACCTTGAGCCGGTGGGTCGGGTTGTCGATCTTCACGACCTGGTTGCGGCCGATGGTGAAGTCGCTGGTCACGTCGGCCTTGCCGAACGCGCCGCCGCCGTAGTTGACGCCGTAGAGCTTGGCCTCGACCTTCACGGTGGTGTTGGCGGGCCAGTACTTCTCCGGCCGGTAGTGCACCTCCTGGGCGTTGAGCCACGCCCACGAGCCCTGCACGTTCGCCGAGTTGGTGACCTTCAGCGCCTTCTCGACGGTCGCCTTGTCCTCGACCGGCGCCTCGAACTTGACCATGATCGGCGCCGCGACGCCGACGGTCTGGTTGTCACCGGGCCACAGGGTCGCGCGGGTCTGCGAGCCGGGCGCGACGGTGGTGAACGAGCCCTTGAGCTCGACCGGCTTGCCGTCGGAGCCGACGACCTTGCCCGAGTAGCTGTACGTCTTGCCGTAGCCGAGCGGCTCGGCGGCCGTCCAGCCCGACCTGTCCTCCGTCAAGGTGCCCTTGACGTCCTTGCCCTCCGGCGACTTCACGGCGACGGACTCGATCTTGCCATCGACCACGGTGACCTGGACCGGGGTCGTGACCTGCACGTCCTTGGTTCCGTCGACCGGGGACAGGGTCACCTTCGCGGACGGCAGCGAGCTGTCCGCCTTGGGTGAGCCCGCCTCGACACTCGAGCAGCCGGTCAGCAGCGTCAGTCCGGCGACCAGCGCGACAAGTGTTCTCTTCACGGTTTCGACCTCCCACCATGGTGGACGTCCAACCCGACCGGGTGGTGCGAGTGACGTCGGTCACAGACGATCCGGCGGCCTACGATCGGAGTCGTGAATCGACCTGTCGCAGTTGTGACCGGAGCTAGCGCGGGCATCGGCGAAGCCACCGCGCGGCGGCTGGCCGCCGAGGGCTTCCACGTCGTGCTCGGAGCACGTCGTCTGGACCTCCTCCACGTTATCGCGAAGGAGATCGACGGGACGGCCATCGAGCTGGACGTCACGGACGAGGCCTCCGTCGCCGCCTTCGCGGACCGGGTACCCAACGCGAACGTGCTCGTGAACAACGCGGGCGGCGCTCGCGGGCTCTCGACCGTCGCCGAGGGCGATCCGGCGGAGTGGCGCTGGATGTGGGAGGCGAACGTCCTCGGAACGCTGCTGGTCACGAAGGCGTTCGTGCCGAAGCTGATCGCGTCCGGGGACGGGCACATCGTGTCCGTGACGTCCGTCGCAGCACGTGACGCGTACGACAACGGTTCCGGCTACACGAGCGCGAAGCACGCGCAGTCGGCGCTGCACCGGACGTTGCGCGGCGAGCTGCTGGGCCAGCCGGTGCGGATCACCGAGGTCCTGCCGGGCATGGTCGAGACCGACTTCTCCACCAACAGGTTCGACGGCGACACCGAGCGCGCGGCCAAGGTCTACCAGGGCCTCACGCCGCTGACGGCCGACGACGTGGCGGACGTCATCGCGTTCGCGGTGACCCGGCCCCCGCACGTGAACCTGGACGAGATCGTGCTCAAGCCCCGCGCCCAGGCCTCCGCGACTCGGGTACACCGGGAGTGAGCAACTCCACGTCGAGCTGACGCAGGACCGGCCCGACGGGGTTCGCGAACCCGGTCGGGCCGCTTCCGGCCACGTACAGGCCGACGACGCGGTTGTCGGCGTCGACCAGCACGGCACCGCTGTCGCCGTGGTCGCCGAAGCGCTCGGACGAGTGCACGCGGATCTGGTCCCGCAACGTCCGCGGGCCGATCCCGTCGCCGAAGTCGAGCCGGACCGTCGCGTCGGTCGACTCGACCACGCCGTACGTGAGCTGCGTGGTGCGGCCGCGTTTGCGCACGGACGAGCCGATCACGGCCGGGGCGCTGCCGGTGATCGCGCCGATGTCGAGCACCTCCGCGCGCAACGGCCTGTCGCCCATCCGCAGCCCCGCCGCCGACACGGCGCCCGCGAGCGCGGCCCGGTCCAGCACGGCGACCTCGTCGGCGCCGGGCACCCCACCGTCCACTCTGGACGGGTGCACGAACTCGTCGCCGACCGACCACGAGTCGTCGACACAGCCGACGTGGAAAGTGGTGAGCCCCAGCACCTTTCCCGGTTCGTCCAGCGTCACCGCGAACGCGCCGAGCGTGCCGGCGATCACGTACTCACCGGCCCGCTCGACCTCGGGCGGCACGACCCGGAACGACCTCGCCGGGCCGATGCCGATGCCTCCGCGCAGCACCGGATGGCGTTCCGCCGCAACGGGGTTCTCGCCGGACGCGTGGGTGATCCTCGCCCGGTGCAGCACGATCGACTCGGCCACCACGTCGGTCGGCACGCCGCCGACCTCCACCGGGATCTGCCGCGGGTGCTCAGGTCCCTTGGCGCACACGTAGACCACGATCGCGGCCCTGCCGGTCGGGCGTCCGCCGGTGACCTTCTCGCCGATGTCGACGCCGATGACGCCGGGCCGGGCGAGGAACTCGTCTTCGACCATGCGCTTGATCGGCCTGATGGCCGCTCGCGCGTTTTCGTCGAGGTAGCTCATAGCGACCTCCGATGCCTCTACCTCAATGAAACACTCCTGGTAGCGGCTGGTCACATAGAGTCACTCGAACAGACCTACGATCTTCGAGCAGAACCTAGTGGTGTGGCTCAGGACGTTGCCGGTGTATTCGTGGTCAGACGGGTGTGTCGGGGTGCCGCCCCCACGGCCTCGTACTGGTTGTACGGGGGCGTGGGGGCGGTGCCGCGACGGATCCTGCTGAGCGCGGATACGCCGCCAACGTTCTGTGTCACACCACTAGAGCTCGACTCCCACGAAGACCGGTTCCGGGTGCAGCTCCACGCCGAACGCGGCCCGCACGCCGTCGCGCACCTCGCGCGCGAGGTCCAGCAGGTCCTCCGTCGACGCGCCGCCGCGGTTGGTCAGGGCCAGCGTGTGCTTGCCGGACAACGACACGCGGCCGCCGGGACCCTGGTGGCCCTTGCGGAAGCCCGCGCGTTCGATCAGCCACGCGGCCGAGAGCTTCTTCTGGCCGTGGCCCGCCGGGTAGCTCGGCACGTCCACGTCGGCACCGAGGCGTTCGGCGATGCGGATCAGCACGCCCGAGAACGTCGAGTCGTCGATGATCGGGTTGGTGAAGAACGAGCCCGCGCTCCACGTGTCGTGGTCGGTGGCGTCGAGCACCATGCCCTTGCCGCGGCGCAGCTCCAGCACGGCCTTGCGGGCCTCGTCGGCCGGAACGCGATCACCTTGCGCCACACCGAGGACGCGCGCCAGCTCGCTGTAGCGGATCGGCGCGGACATGCCCCCGGCGGTGAGGGAGAACCGGGTGCGCAGCACGACCGCGTTGTCCGTGCCCTTGAGCACGCTGGTGCGGTACGCGAGGCCCAGCTTCGCGGCGGGCACCTGGTGCACCTTGCCGCTGCGGCGGTCCAGCAGGTCGACCGACTGCAGCACCTGGGAGATCTCGACGCCGTACGCGCCGACGTTCTGCACGGGCGTGGCGCCGTTGAGGCCGGGGATGCCCGAGAGGCACTCGAGGCCGCCGAGGCCCTGCGCGACCGCCTCGGCGACGACCGCGTCCCACTCCTCGCCCGCCTCGACGGTGAACTGGACGATGCCGCCGCCCAGCGGGTCGAGGCGGAAGCCCTTGGTGGCGACGTGCACGACGGTGCCGTCGAAGCCGCCGTCGGAGATCACGAGGTTGGACCCGCCGCCCAGCACGAGGACCTTCTCGTCGGCGGTGGCGTCGGCTGTTCGCACGGCTTCGACCAGCTCAGCGGCGGTCGTGGCGTGGACGAACCGCGCGGCCGGGCCACCGAGTCGGAGCGTGGTGCGCTCGGCCAGAGGTACGGACTGCGTGGTGGTCACAGACGTCAACGGTAGCCTCCGCGACATGGCACGCCGCATCGAGCACCACACCACGTCACCCCATTCGGCGGAGAAGGTCTTCGGCGCGATGACCGACGAGACCTACCTGCGGGACAGGCTGGCCGCGATCGGCGGCACGAACTCGGCGCTCATCTCGTTCGACAAGACCGACGAGCGGACGTCGTACCAGCTCAAGCAGGGTGTGCCCGCCGAGCACCTGCCGTCGGCGGTCAAGGCGGCCCTCGGCGGCGACCTGGTGATCCAGCGCACCGAGACCTGGGCGGCGGGCGCCGGCACGGTGGAGGTGGCCGTCAACGGCGTTCCCGGCCGTCTCGAAGGGTCCTTCACCGTCCTGGACAACGGCTCAGGCAGCAAGACCACCCTCACGGGGGAGGTCAAGGTGAGCATCCCGCTGCTGGGCGGCAAGCTCGAGAAGCTGATCGCCGAGCAGGTCGCCGTGCTGCTCGACAAGGAGAGCGAGTTCACGTCCGAATGGCTCGCAAACCGCGGCTAGCCGCAGGCCGGGCCCGCGCGCTCGGCCTGCCGACGCGCGGCACGACCAACCCGAACCGCCTGCGCCGGGTCGACCGGTGGACGACCGGCACGCTGTCGTCGTTCCTGGTGGAAGCCGCCGATCCGCTCGTGGTCGACCTCGGGTACGGGGCCACGCCGATCACCACCGTCGAGATGGCCTCCAGGCTGCGGACGGTGCGTCCCGACGTGCGCGTGCTCGGGCTGGAGATCGACGCCGACCGGGTCGAGGCGGGCAAGGCCGTGGCCGACCCGCCGTGGCTCGACTTCCGGCGCGGCGGCTTCGAACTGGCCGGCGCGCGCCCGGTGTTGTTGCGCGCCTTCAACGTGCTGCGCCAGTACACCGAGGAGCAGGCGTTCGAGGCGTGGGACACCATGCTGTCGCGCATGGCTCCCGGCGGGCTGGTCGTCGAGGGCACGTGCGACGAGATCGGCCGCCGGTGCACGTGGGTGACGCTGTCGGCCGAGGGGCCTCGGACGTTCACGCTGGCCGTGAAGCCGTCCGCGATCGAGGTGCCCTCCGACGTCGCCGAGCGGCTGCCCAAGGCGTTGATCCACAAGAACGTGCCGGGCGAGCGCGTGCACGCCCTGCTGGCCGAGATGGACGCCTGCTGGGCCACCGCGGCGCCGTTCGCCCCCTTCGGGCCGCGGGCGCGGTGGGTGGAGTCGGCGCGGCTGCTGGCCGAGCGCGGCTGGCCCGTGCTGGACGACCGGCGGCGGTGGCGGCTCGGCGAAATCACGCTCGAATGGGCCGCCGTCGCGCCTTAGGGCCTGTGTCGAGGTCCGGTTCGATGAGAGGCGCGCTTGAAGTGGTTCCTGGCGGTGCGGCCGGAACGGCCGCGTACCGGTGTTGTACGTGGGCGGTTCGGCCGTGCCGCCAGGGACCGCTTCGGGCCCGGCTGTCGCGGATCGGACCTCGACACAGGCCCTAGGGTGATCGGGTGGACTTCGTCGGGGAGATCGAGAAGCAGGCGTCGTTGTTGCGTTCGGCCGCGCTGAAGGCCGGTCCGGACGCCGAGGTGCACACCTGTCCTGATTGGACGGTGTCGAAGCTCGTGCGGCACATCGCCGAGGTGCACACGTGGGCGGCGCAGTGCGTCGTCACCGAACCCTCGTCGGGCCGGCCGGAGTGGCCGAAGGCCCCGCGCGACTGGGACGAGGCGCTCGCCTGGTGGGACACCGGGCTCTCGACGCTGCTGCAGCGGCTGCGCGAAGTTCCCGCCGACCGTCCGGCGTGGACGTTCCAGGGCCCGAAGGTCGCCGGCTTCTGGGCGCGCAGGCAGGCGCACGAGACGTCGATCCACCGCCTGGACGCGGAGCTCGCGACCGGTCACGAGCTGCCGTCGCTGGTCTTCGACCCCGAGTTCGCCGCGGACGGCGTCGACGAGATGCTCACGATCATGCTGCCCCGCCAGCTGGTGCTCGGCCGCACGGTCGAGGCGACCGGCAGGATCCTCGTGCACGCCGCCGACGCGGGCCGCACGTGGGAGATCTGGCTCGCGCCGGGCGAGCAGCCGGTCGTGACGGACGTGCTCGACTCGGCCGTCGACACCGACGCGAGCCTCGCGGGCACCGCCGACGCGGTCTACCGCGCGCTGTGGGGCCGTCCGCACCACGCGATCGTGTCCGGCGACGAGTCGCTGTTGGCGGCGCTGCCCAGGCCGTGAATACTCGTGCGTCGTGTCATCGCCTGAACGCCGCTATGTGATCACCTTCGGCTGCCCGGACCGCACCGGCATCATCGCGAGGATCTCGTCGTTCCTCGCGGAGAACGGTGGCTGGATCGTCGAGGCCGCGTACCACACCGACCCCGAGACGGGCTGGTTCTTCACGCGCCAGGAGGTCCGCGCGGACTCCCTGCCGTTCGGCGTGGACGAGCTGCGGGCCCGCTTCGCCGACGTGGCCGCGGGTCTCGGCGCGCAGTCGACGTGGACGGTGACCGACACGGGTTCGCGCAAGCGCGTGGTCATCCTGGTGTCGAAGGAAGGCCACTGCCTCTACGACCTGCTGGCGCGCGTCGCGACCGGCGAGCTGGACGTCGAGGTGTCGGCCGTCATCGGCAACCACCCGGAGCTCGGCGACATCACGCGCGCGCACGGCATCCCGTTCCACCACGTGCCGTTCCCGGTCAACGACCCCGAGGGCAAGCAGGCGGCGTTCGCCCAGCTGCGGCAGCTGGTCGAGAAGCACGACCCGCACGCCGTCGTCCTGGCCCGCTTCATGCAGATCCTGCCGCCGGAGCTGTGCGCTGCCTGGTCCGGCCGCACGATCAACATCCACCACAGCTTCCTGCCGTCGTTCATCGGCGCGCGCCCGTACCACCAGGCGCACCGCCGGGGCGTGAAGCTCGTGGGCGCCACGTGCCACTACGTGACGGCCGACCTGGACGCCGGGCCGATCATCGAGCAGGACGTGATGCGCGTGCACCACGGCGACTCGGTGGCGGACATGGTGCGCAAGGGGCGGGACATCGAGAAGGTGGTGCTGGCGCGCGGGTTGCGGTGGCACCTGGAGGATCGCGTGCTGGTGCACGGCAACCAGACGGTGATCTTCTAGCCCGCGCGCCGCACGTCAGATCTTGTTGGCGGCCATCCCCACCGCCTCCACCAGCCACCCCGCGTCCGCCGCCGACAGCACGGCGGGCGGGGTGAAGCCGACCGTCCTCCCCCGGAAGTCGGCGAGCACCCGCCGCCGCAGCAGCTCCCCGGTGAACACGTCCGCGGCGCGCTGATCGGGCAGTTCCACGCCGAGCATCAGCCCGCGACCGGTCGCGTGGGCCTTGCCCGCCACGACGGCTCGCAGCCCGAAGAGCAGCTCGTCGCCCAGCAGCTTGGCCCGTTCCACGAGCCCCTCGGAGGCAGTGACGCGCAGGCAGGCGTTGACGGCGGCCGATGCCAGCGGCGAGACGGCGTCGGGGCCGCGCCACAACGGGACGTGCACGGCGGCCGAGGCGACCACGGCGGCGATCGGGAGCACGCCGCCGGACAGGCCCTCGCCGACCAGCATGATGTCCGGCGTCACGTCGTCCAGGTCGCAGCCCCACCACACGCCCAGGCGCCCGAGGCCGGAGCGCGTCTCGTCGACGACCAGCAGGGCGCCGGCCTCGCGGCACGCCTCGGCGACGCCGCTCAGGTAGCCGGTGGGCGGGGGTGTGCCGCCGCGGACGGGTTCCACGAGCACGCAGGCCGGTGGGCCGGAGGCCAAGGTCGCGCGCAACGAGTCGATGCCGCCGTACCGGACGTCGCCGGTCGTCAACACACGTGGGCGGCCGTTCGCCTGTGCGAGGGCCACGGCGAACTGGGCGGCCTCGGAGGCCGACGGGAAGGTGTGGACGTGGTCGAGGCCGTGGGGCGTGACCAGGTCGAGCATCAGACGGTCGAGCAGGGACGGCCGGCGCACCTGGCCGACAACGGCCTGCACGACGGCCGGGTGGGCGTGGCCGAGAAGAGGGACTCCGTACCCGCCGCAGTCGAGGTACTCGACGCGGTGGGGGTCTACCACTCGGGCGCCGCGGGCGGCGCATCCTGTCAGCAGTTCGGTGGCCATGGCGGGGAACCTTTCCTGGGCAGCGCGGCCCGCGGCCGCTCGTCGGGGACGGCGAGCGGACCTCAGTTCCCACCAAGTCATTCGGATTCCGCGACCCGTTGGTTCGCCCGGGGCATAGGCTTTTTCCCGTGCGGATCGAAATCACCGACCTCGACCAGTTGCGGGCAGCCCCTGACCTGCGCAAAGCCGTCATCATCGGGCTGGACCTCACGCGCGAGGACGTGCGGGTGCCGTTCGACGGGGCGCTGCTGCTCGGCTGCACCCTGAGCGAGACCATGCAGCGCCGGGCGGAGGCCGCCGGAGCGCTGGTCTTCCCGGTCATCCCGGACCTGCCGTACGACGTCTACCGGTCGAGGCTGTACACGCCGGAGGAGCTGTTCGCGGGCTTCGACCCGGCGAACCCGAAGTCCTACGCCGACACCCCGGACGCGGAGATCTACCGGCACAGCAGGCAGCAGGGCCACCACCCCGACCCGCTGCACGCGCTGGCCGAACGCCTGCACGACCACTCGATCACCGAGGCCCTCGACGACACGCTGACGGGCTCACCGGTCGCGGTCATGGGCGGCCACGCACTGGCCCGCGGATCCGACGGCTACCGCAACGCCGTCGCACTCGGCGCCGCGCTGGGCGGCGCGGGCTTCACGGTGCTGACCGGCGGCGGTCCCGGCGCGATGGAGGCCGTGCCGCTGGGCGTGCGGCTCGGCGAGGTCGACGACGCCGTCCTCGACACCCTCGCGCAGGCGCCGGGCTTCGGCCACGACGACGAGTCGATCGGCCGGTGGCTCGCGGCGTTCCCGGAGATCCGCCGTTTCGACACGCCCCGCACGATCGGCATCCCGACCTGGTTCTACGGCCACGAGCCGCCCAACCCGGCCTGCGAGCTGCACGCGAAGTACTTCGCGAACTCGGTGCGCGAGGAGGGCCTGCTCACGGTCGCGACCGGCGGCATCGTCTACACGCCGGGCAAGGCGGGCACGGTCCAGGAGGTCTTCCAGGACTTCACGCAGAACTACTACGGCAGCGTCGGCCCGGCCGCGCCCATGATCTTCCTGGGCACGGCCTTCTGGACCGACGAGGTCCCGGCCGCGCCGCTGGTGCAGAAGCTCGCGGCGGGCCGGGAGGCGGAGCAGTGGATCCTCGTCACGGACGACATCGACGAGGCGGTCGCACTCCTGTCGAAGTACCAGTCGTAGCGGTGTGAACGGCCTCGCGCCCCCAGCAGGGCGCGAGGCGGTCAGCTCCTACTGGTAGCGGTAGACCGTGCCATTGCACACGATGTCGCCACCGGCGCTGCGGTTCCAGGTGCAGGGGATGCCGTACAGCTCGCTATCCTCGTAGTAGTTCTTGTTGCATTGGCCCCAGTTGCCGCTCCCGAGGCTGGTGATGCAGGTTCCGTTGCGGTACAGCGAACCGTTGCGGTAGTTCTCCCAGTAGACACCGGCCGACGACTTGTCATCGCTGTTCTGGTCCTGCACCCACCAGTGGTCACCGCCCTTCTCGTAACAGATCTCGACGGCCGTGTAGGAGTGGCACGTCAGCTGGGAACGGGGCGGCAACGTGCCGGCGACGGCGAACTCGATCCCGTCGGCCGCCGCACCGATCTCGGACACCGCCTGCATCGACGTGACCTCCGCCGATGCGGGCGCCAGGGATCCCATCACGGCCAGGAAGGCCATGGAGAGAGCAAGCACGAGCTTGCGCATAAGGATTTCCTCCAGTTTGTAAGGGTTTCCGCCTCGAACAAGGGCGGAAGTCGAGTGGGCTCAGCCGATCTCGCTGAGCGGCACGGCGAAGATCGCCCGCCGGTCGATGAACGTGCTGCCGTTCTCGGACCAGGCGTGTTCCGCGACGGTCCAGAGCTTCCCGGCGGTGATCCCCGTGCCGTGCTCGTGGTAGAGGTCCTCGCCGCCGATCGCCCAGCTGTTGGTCGCCGTGGTGCCGTTCAGGACACCGGAGTGCATCCAGCTGTGGTTGCGGTTCGAGCTGCGGCCGAGGTAGTAGCGGCCCTCCCAGGTCTGGACGCCCTGGACGTTGCTGCGCGGCACGGTCACGACGTCCTGCGGCACGGCTTTGCCGCTGGTCAGCGTCAGTTGCCGGGACGAGGCGTCGACGCGGTAGCGGGCCACCCGGCCGCCGTCGACGGCGGTGTCGGTGCTGCGGCCGTCGCGGTACTCGCCGACGACCAGCGTGTCCGGAGTGGTGCTGCGGTCCAGCGACAACGACGAGAAGCACAGCTGTGAGGCGCTCGGCTCGCAGGGCGACGTCCGGTCGGACTGCCGGTACCAGCCGACCTGCGGCAGCACGTACTTGTAGTTGTAGGCGTAGTAGTCGCTGCCGCTCTTGCCGATGCTGTCCTGGGCGTCGGAGACCTCGAGGAGGCGTTCGACGTCGAACACGCGCAGGCCGTCGTTGGTGTCGGCGACGTAGAGGTAGCGGCCGAGCCAGGCCAGGCCGCCCGCGTGGATCGGCACGGCCTTGTAGTTCGCGTTCGCGGTCGGCTCGACCAGCAGCACGTGCCGGTACTTGCGGTTCTTCATGTCGACGAACGAGATGCGCACGCCCTTGTCCGGCGAGGTGTCGTCGTAGTGCCAGCTGACGAGCAGGATCCGGTTCTCGCCCCACAGACCGTCGTCGTCGGCGTCGGAGGAACCGGTGACGCCCTGCGGGATCCAGTAGTCGACCTTGCTGTCGCCGGGGTCCCAGCAGAACTTCTCGCTGCTGTGCAGGATCTGCCCGGACGTCAGCGGGTAGTCCGTTCGGTCGTAGTTCTCCGGAAGTGCCTGTTGCTGCGCGCTGTTGCACGACGCGATGTCCCTGTTCGCGTCACGCAGCAGCGCGGCGACCGACGTCGTGGTGCCGACCGCGGTCTGCAGCTGTGCGGCGGAGGCCTCCAGACTCCAGTCGGGCGTCAACCCGAAGGCACCGGTTGGACGACTGTGGATTAGGTCGTCCGCCGCCTCTTGTGCCTGCACGGGCAACGCCGCACTCACCACACCCGTCAACGCCACTAGAAGTGCTGTGCGCCAGCGTCTGGTCATCATCGCTCCTGCTCAGCCCGAAGTCGTTGCGGCACCAGGTTCGGGGCGCTCGGGTTGATCAGGCAGTGGCGCGGGCGCTGATCAATCAACTCGGATCAACTGGAGTGCGGGTGGGCAGACGAGAGCGGCCGATCGATCCCGAGGAGGGGCCGGTCCAGCGGTTCGCGTGGGAGCTGCGGCAACTGCGGGAGAAGGCGGGCTCGCCGAACTACCGGACGCTCGCGCAGCGCGCGCACTACTCCGCCACGGCGCTGTCCCAGGCGGCCGCGGGAGAGCAACTCCCCTCGCTCCCGGTGGCTCTCGCGTACGTCCAGGCGTGCGAAGGCGATGTGGCCCAATGGGAGCAGCGCTGGCGCCAGGCCGCGAAGGGCGAGGCCGACCCGACCCCGTACCTCGGGCTGACGGCGTTCGGGATCGGGGACGCCGACCGGTTCTTCGGACGGGACGAGCTCGCCGCCGACCTCACGGACCGCGTCCGGCGGCAGCGCGTGGTCGGGGTGTTCGGACCGTCCGGGTCCGGCAAGTCCTCGTTGGTCCACGCCGGGGTGCTGCCCGCACTGACGGACTGGACGGTCGTCACCGCGACGCCCACGACCTGGCGGGGCGACCGGGCCGACCTCGTGGTCGTCGACCAGTTCGAGGAGCTGTTCACGCACTTCGACAGCACGGTCGACCGGGAGGCGTTCGTCGCGTCGCTGCTCGAGGGCGACCAGCGGGTGCTGCTGGCGGTGCGGGCGGACTTCCTCGGGCACTGCGCCGCGCTGCCCGCGCTGGTGGAGGCGTTGCGCGACGCCCAGGTGCTGGTCGGGCCGATGACCGACGACGAGCTGCGCGCCGCCGTCGAGATGCCGGCCGCGCGGGCCGGGCTGAAGGTGCAACCGGACGTGCTCGCGGCCGTGCTGGCCGACGTGCGCGGGCAGTCGGGCGCGCTGCCGTTGCTGTCGCACGCGCTGCTGGAGACGTGGCGAAGGCGCGAGCGCGGCAGGCTGACGCTCGACGGCTACCGGGCGAGCGGCGGGGTCACCGGTGCCGTCGCCGCCACGGCCGAGAGCACCTACGCCGAGCTGTCCTCCCGTGGACGGGCCGTCGCGCGTGCGGTGCTGCTCAGGCTCGTGCAGACCCACGACGACGTGAACGACCTGCGCCGCCGTGCCCCGCTCGACGAGGTGATGGCCGCGGGCAGACCGTCCGACACGGCACACGTCGTGAACGTCCTCGCGAACGCACGGCTGATCGTGGTCGCGGACGGCGTGGTCGAGCTCGCGCATGAAGCTCTCGTGCGCGCGTGGCCACGATTGCGCCAGTGGATCGACGACGACCGGGTGTCGTTGCGGCTGCACCGCGACTTCACCACCGCCGCGGCCGCGTGGCACTCGGCCGGCCGCGATCCCGGTGAGCTCTACCGGGGTGCCCGGCTCGCGGCGATGCGCGAGCTGGCGGGCCGGTTCGAGTGGACCGTCTCGTCCAACGAGCTGGAACGCGAGTTCCTGCAGGCGGCGGTGGACGAGGAGTACGCGTCCCGGGAGGCGGCCGACCGGCAGTCGCGCCGGCTGCGGACGCTGGTGAAGTCGCTGGCCGTGCTGACGGTGGCGTGCCTGGTGGTGATGTCGGTCGCGGTCGTGCAGGGCAACGCCGCGCGCAGGGAGCAGCGGGTCGCCGAGTCGCGTCAGCTGGCCGTGCAGGCGCAGGAGCTCAGCGCGTCCTGGCCGGACGCCGCCGCCCAACTGGCCGTGGACGCCTACCGCACCTCCGCGACCGCCGAGGCGCGCGGGGCGTTGCTCAGCACCGCGGCCTACAAGCCGGCGCGCACGGTGCTCAAGGACCACCGCGGACCGGTTCGCGCGGTCGCGTTCAGCGCCGACAGCTCGCTGTTCGCGACTGCGGGCGAGGACCACTCGGTGCTGCTCCGCTCGCCCTCTTCCGCGGCGTCGCCCGTGACTTTGTCGCAGCACAACGGAACTGTGCGCGCGCTCGCGTTCATGCCCGGCGGCTCGGTGCTGGTGTCGGCAGGCGACGACCGGCGGATCATCTTGTGGGACACCGGAACGCACCTGCCGTTGCGGACCATCTCCCTAGACGCCGGGATACGGGTGCTGGTGCTCTCGGCGGACGGGTCGACCGCCGCGGTGGCGACGGCCGACGGGCTGATCTCGTTGTGGCGCACGGACGACTGGACGCGCACGAACACCGTTCTGCACGAACTGGGCGAGGTCCACTCGTTGTCGTTGAACGGCTCCGTGCTCGCCGCGGGCGGACAGAAGGGCACGTTGGTGGTGGAGAACGGCGTAGCGCGCACGTTCACCGATCACGTCGCTGCCGTTCGCACGGTCGCGTTGAGTCCCGACGGCCGTGTGCTCGCATCGGGCGGAGACGACTACCAGGTGGTGTTGCGAGTCCTGGCCACCGGCAAGACGTCGGGGCTGCGCAGGCACGTCGGCGCCGTGCACTCGGTGCAGTTCGACGCGAGCGGCACCAAGCTCGTGTCGACCAGCGACGACGGCAGCATCCGCTGGTGGACCGTCCCCGACGGCGGCTGGCTGACCGGTCTGATCACCCGCACGCACCCGTTCTACGTGGCGGCGCTCAGCCCGGACGGCACCTGGTTCGCGGCGGGCGGCGACGAGAGCGTGAGCCTCTGGAACCTGCCCCTGCCGCCCCTGACCGGCCACACCAGCCCGCCGGACGGCATCGCGCTCTCCCCGGACGGCGCGACGCTCGCCACCGGCGGGCGCGACCGGATGGTCCTGCTGTGGAACCGCGAGGGCAGGCAGGTCGGACGCATCGACGTCCCGGCGCACGTGACGGCGCTGGCGTTCCGGACCGCCGACGAGCTCGTGGTCGCCGACGTGCGCGGCGTGCTGTCGTCGTGGCGGACCGACGGCCAGCTCCTGCACACGTGGCAGGAGCACCGAGGCGCGATCAAGGGCCTGGTCGTCTCCGGTGACCGCGCGGTGACCGGCGGGGCGGACGCGGCGGTCGTGGTGCAGGACCTGAACTCGGCCGAACCGGGCCGCTCGCTGCCAACGGGTCACGCGGGCCCGGTGAACACCGTGGCGCTGCTCGGCGACCTGGTCGTCTCCGGCGGCGCCGACGGGCGCGTGCTGCGGTGGACGGGCGACCAGGCGACGGTGATCAGGGAGTCCGGACCGGCGGTGAAGTCGATCGCCGCCGTACCGGGCTCGGACCTGCTGGTGGTGGGCGACGCGGGCGGCGAGGTCGCCCTGTGGGGCCTCGACGGCTCGGCGCGCACACTCGTCACCGGCCGGGGCGCGGTCGGGGCGGTCGCCGCCAGCCGCGACGGCAAGACCGTGGCGGCCGCCGCGAACGACAGCCTGATCACGTTGTGGCAGGTCACCGACGGCGCCCAGGTCGCGACGCTGACCGGGCACACCGGCCCGGTCAACGCCGTGCTGTTCGACGCGGACGACGACCTCACGTCGTCGGGGCCGGACCCGCGGGTGATCAGGTGGGACCTGGACCCCGACCAGGTGATCGGCCGGCTGTCAGCGCGCCAGGTCCGGTAGGACCTCGGCCCCGGTGAGCTTCATCAGCACGTCACCGGGGATGAGGATCTTGCTGCCGCGGATGCCGCTGCCCACGATCAGCTCCGGGGCGGCGGCCACCTCGGGCGAGACGAGGATCGGCCAGTCCGCGGGCGCACCGATGGGCGTGATGCCGCCGTACTCCATGCCGGTCAACGCCACGGCCTCGTCCATCGGCGCGAACGACGCCTTGCGCGCGTCGAGCCGCTTGCGGATGACGCCGTTCACGTCCGCACGCATGGTCGCGAGCACCATGCACGCTGCATAACGCACGACGTCGCCGCGCTTGCCGGCGACGACCACGCAGTTGGCCGACGCTTCGAGCGGCGAGCCGTAGTGCGCGCAGAACTCGGCGGTGTCGGCGAGGGTCGGGTCGATCTCCGCCACCGCGACGCGGTCGGCGCCGTCGAGCGTTTTCAGGGCGGCCGCGACCGGCTCGGGCACGAGGTCGAGGCGGGAAAGCACAGGTACGGGTTCGAGAGACCCGGCGATGGTCCACACGGTATCTATTGTCGCTGCTTCGCAGACTCCGGCGAACTCGCCTGGTAGCTGGTCGTCCGGTTGCCCCTTCGCCTCGATTGGGCTGCGCCGAATCGAGGCGAAGGGGCAACCGGACGACCAGCGCGAGTTCGCACCATCCTGCCAAACTCGGTTTGACCTTGACGCAACGTCAACCCCTACCTTCAGTTCCAGAGCGCGAAGGGGGAACCGGAATGGCCTGGTCGATCGCCCAGGTGGCCCGGATGTCGAAGGTGACGTCCAGGACGCTGCGGCACTACGACTCGATCGGGCTGCTGCCGCCGGCCTGGATCGGCGACAACGGTTACCGCTACTACGAGAAGGAGCAGGTCCACCGCCTGCAGCAGATCCTGCTGCTGCGCGACCTCGGCCTGGGCCTCGACGTGGTGGCGCAGATGTTGAACGGCACGGACCAGCTGACCGTCCTGCGCGACCACCACCGGTGGCTGCAATCGGAACGGCAACGGCTGGACCGGCTCGCCAACACCGTCGCGCGGACGATCGCGGAACTGGAAGGAGGGGACGAGATGAAGATGGAAGAGCTGTTCGACGGCTTCGACGCGAAGAAGCAGGAGCGCCACGAGGCCGAGCTCGTCGAACGCTACGGCGACGGTGCGCGCGAGCACATCGCCCAGAGCAAGGAGAAGATGAAGGGCTGGACGCGTGCCGACGCGGACCGGTTCATGGCCGAGTGGCGCGACATCGCCGCGGCGCTCGGCGAGCTCTACACAGCGGGCACGGCGATCGACGCTCCTGAGACGCAGGAGCTCATCGACCGCCACTACCGCTGGATCTGCCTGAGCTGGACGCCCAACCGGGAGGCCTACCAGGGCCTCGGCGACCTCTACGTCGACTCGGACGAGTTCCGGGGCAACTTCGAGGTCGAGGGCGGCGGCAACATGGCCGAGTGGTTGCGTGACGCCATGGCGCACTACGCCGTGACGCGCCTGTAGGTGAGTGCCGGGAGCTGCAGATCCCGGCTACTCGGACAGCCCGAACACCTTCAACGCCTCCCGGTTGAACGCCGGCAGGTCGTCGGGGTTGCGGGAAGTCACGAGCGTCCACCCGTTCATGTCGCAGACCCTGACCTCCTGGTCCGCCCAGTCGGCGCCCGCGTTGCGCAGGTCGGTCTGCAGGCTCGGGAACGAGGTGACCATCTTGCCGCGCACGACGTCGGACTCGACGAGCAGCCACGGTCCGTGGCAGATGGCCGCGATCGGCTTGCCGGCGGCGACGAGGGCCTTGACCAGCTCCACGGCGTCCTTGTCCATGCGCAGGAAGTCGCTGTTGGCGACGCCACCGGGGATCACCGCACCGTCGTAGTCGTCCGCGCTGGCGTCGGCGAAGGTCGTGTCGACGGGGAACGCGTCGGCGGGCGTGAGGTGGTGGAAGCCGCGGACCTCACCGAGCTTCGGCGCGAGCAGGCGCGGCACACCGCCGGCCTTCTCGACGTGGGCCCACGGGTCCGTCAGCTCGACCTGCTCGATGCCCTCTTCCGCCACCAGGAACGCGATCTTCTTCTGTTCAGCCATGCACTTCGGCTACCCGGCGAAGAAGGAGACCAACCTGTGCCTGATCTCGCTCCGATGGGTGATCATCGGTGACGGCGAGTCGATCAGCCACAGCTCGCCGTTCGGGAACGCAGCGGCCGTCTCCTTCGCCACGTCCTCGGGGTGCAGCGGGTCGCCGGTGGCCGCGATGACCAGCACCGGAGCCGACACGGCTGCCAACGACGACGCGTCGGCAACGGCCACCTGACCCGGCAACTGCTCGGCGGCGGCCTCCAGGCGCTTCAGCGCGGCCCGCCGTTCGGCCACGTAGATCGGCGGCCCGGTGGTCAGGTCGGAGAGCATCTGGAGCGTGAACGGCTGCCGGGGCCGGTCCAGCACCGCGGGCAGCAGCAGGGCGACGCGCCGGAAGCGGCCGGGCTCCTGCGACAGCAGCCGGACCAGCGCGCCCGCGCCCAGCGACACGCCGACGGCGTGATCGGCCTCGACGGTGCCCAGGTCGGCCGCGATCCGCCCGTAGTCCCAGTAGCCGGTCGGCGCGTCCGGGGCGTCACCATGGGACGGCAGCGTCACCACCACACGGGTGCCGGGCAGCCCGGAGGCGGGGATGCGCGCCTCGCCGGGCGTGGCGCCGAGGCCGTGGGCGACGAGCGTGACCGGTGAGCCCGAGCCGTACGAGTGCGTGATCACCAACGCGGGCCGCGCTGGACCTCGATCAGCTTCGGGCGCACGTCCACCATGTAGACGAGCACCGCGACGAGGCCGGCCAACCAGAAGATCGCGCCGACGTCGCCGGGCCTGAACAGCAGCAGGGCCGCGGCGCCACCGCCGGTGATCCCCAGCCAGGCGGGCTTGGTCATGCGCTCGATCGCGGTGAACGCGTCGACCCGCTGGCTCAGGACGTGGAAGAACGCGAACAGGCCGAAGATGCTGAACCCCACGTCGGCAAGGAAGTAGACGATGCCGTCGAGGTTCCAGATGCTGATGACCGGCAGGTAGAACACAGGGCCAGCCTACGTGCCGGTACGCGAAGAGGGGAGCGGCCCGGTCAGGCCGCTCCCCTCCTCAGACCTCAGCGACTCACTTGGTGGTGTTCGGCGTGGTCTTCTTCGCAGCGGTGGTGGTGCTGCGGGTCGTGGTCGCCGGCTTGCGCGGCGCGGTGCGGTTCGCGGTCTTGCGGGCGGTGCTGCGCACCTCGTGCGCGGCCTCGCCACCGACCTCGACGATCTCCTCGGCCAGCTTCTCGGCCGCGTCCTCGACCTCGTTGGCGACCTTCTCGCCGACCGAACGGGTGCGGCGGGTCACCTTGCCGAGCACGTCGTCCGCGAGGACCTTGGCGTCGGCGGCGGCGGACTCGGCGCGCTTCTGCGCGGCCTCGACGGCCTGCTCGACCTGCTCCACGGCCTGCTTGACCTGCGGCTGGGCCTTGATCTGCTCCAGCGTCTGCTCGCCCTGGTCGGCGAGGTAGGTGTACAGGTTCACCGCGGAGGCGGTGTAGGCGTCGACGAGCTTCTTCAGCTCGGCCGGCTGCAGCTTCTCGCGCAGGTCCTTGAGCTCGTTCGGGATGTCGACGGCCTGGCTGCGGGCCTCGTCGGCGCGCTCCTTGGCCTTGCCCAGCGCCTCGACCACGGCCTTGGCGGCGAGGTCACCGGCACCGAGCGCGGCGAGCAGCGCCTGGCGGGCGGCGTGGGCGGCCTGCTCGGCACCCTTGCGAACGTCGTCCTGGGTCAGCTTCGGCATGGAGATCAGTCCTCCTGTTGTTTGGCGGCGTTCTCCCGCCTGAAAGATTCGTAGACGTCGAGCAGCACCTGCTTCTGCCGCTCGGTCAGATCGGTCGCGGCGACGATGGCGTCCGCCAACGCACCGCCTTCGCGCTGCTGGAGGATCCCGGCCTCGACGTAGAGCACTTCGGCCGAGATGCGCAGCCCCTTGGCGATCTGCTGCAGGATCTCCGCACTGGGCTTGCGCAGTCCCCGCTCGATCTGGCTGAGGTAGGGGTTCGACACACCCGCCTGCTTCGCCAACTCCCGCAAGGAGATCTTGGCGGAGTTGCGCTGCTCGCGGATGTACTCACCGATGTTGCGGCCGAGGTCCGCGACTGCTTTGTCGATGGACTTGTCCACTGTTCCCGCTCCCGTTCCTCGTGCCAACAACCACGTTAGCGACGAGTGCTAGCAGTTGCAAGCACGCTGCTAGCAATCGCTGCGTGGGCTCCGCCACAGCGATACCGTGGGGGTGACATGGACGACGCCGGAGCCCTGCGCGCCGAGTTGGCGGACCACCTGCTCGGCACTGGAGTGCTGCGCGATCCCCGGTGGCACAAGGCTTTTCGCGCCGTTCCCCGGCACGGGTTCCTGCCGCACTTCTACCGCCTGCTGCCGAGCGGAGACTGGGAGCGCGTCGCCTCGGGCGATCCCGGGTGGCTCGAACTCGTCTACGCCGACGACGCCTGGGTCACCCAGTTCGACGGCGACGACGCGGTGACCGGTGGCACACCGACCTCCTCGTCGAGCATGCCCACGATCATGGCGATCATGCTGGAGGCACTGGACGTCCACACCGGACAGACGGTCCTCGAGGTCGGCACCGGAACGGGCTACAACGCCGCGCTCCTGTGCCACGCACTGGGGTCGGACCGGGTCACCACGATCGACGTCGACCCGTTCGTCTCCCGGCGCGCGCAGGAACGACTGCACGACAACGGTTTCTTCCCCGCCTGCGTGACGGGTGACGGCGCGCTCGGCCACCCGGAGCGCGCTCCGTACGACCGAGTGCTCGCCACCTGCTCCGTCTCGACCGTCCCGCCCGCCTGGCTGGAGCAGACGCGGCCGGGCGGTCTGGTCGTGACGACGTTGCACCGGCCGCTCGGCGCGGGGCTGGTGCTGATCACGTCCAACGGCGACGGGACCGGCGAAGGCCGCGTGCTCCCCGAGGACGGGCGCTTCATGCCGTTGCGCGCGCACGCCCTGACGCCGGCGCTCGCCGAGGCGGGCGGGTCCGACCGCCGCACCACCACTCTGCCGTTCACGGTGCTCACCCCGGCGAACCCGTTCGAGTTCTTCGCGGGCACCGCCCTGCCGGACGTCGTCCCGGGGCCGGACCGGTTGGCCCATTCGGACGGATCGTGGGTGCACCACCGCGGCTCGCACGTCGACCAGGGCGGCCCCCGCCGGCTGTGGGACCTCGTGGAAGCCGCCTTCGACGAATGGCGTGACCTGGGCGAACCCCGCCGAGGCCAGTTCGGCGTCAGCATCGGGACCGACGGTCAGCACCTGACCCTCGGCGGCCGGAGCTGGCACCTGTGATCAACAACTGAACGTCACGACACGGGTCACTGAATCGACCCCGGGCGGATGCGGTGCGTCATGATTCGTCGCATGTCCAGATTCCGTCAGCAGGCGTTGCTGACCGGCTGCGTGCTGACCGCGCTGCTCACCGCGGCCGGGCTGTTCGTCACCGACCACGGCATCAACCCGCACCTGTGGCTGGTCGTGCTCGCGCTGGCGTTCCTGGGCTTGCTGGCTCTGCTCGACCCGTGGGTCCGCCGCAGGCACAACGCCGAACTGAGCAGCGACGAGCACCTCGACGCGGCGTGCCGCGCGCTCGCCGTCGGCCTGCAGGCGCAGTGGAACGAGGAGGTCCGCTCCCGCGGCCTCACCGACCCGGACGTGCTCGACCTGCACTGGGTCGCGCCCGAGCTGGACGTGAGCGACGAGCCGGACGCGCCGCCCGGACGCAGCGACGCCGTGGTGGGCGCGTTCGAACGGCAGCTCAACCACCGCATGGTGGTCATCGGCGAGGCCGGCAGCGGCAAGTCGACGGTCGCGATGCTGCTGACGTGCGGCTTGCTGGACCGCTACGACGGCGGCATGGTCCCGGTGCTGCTGCCGCTGTCGACGTGGAACCCGGCGGTCGAGGACGTCCGCACGTGGCTCACGCGCAGGCTGTACGAGGACCACCCGGCGTTGCGCAACACCGAGCTGTACGGCAGCTACGCCGGTGATCTGCTGGTCGAGCAGCACCTGGTCCTGCCGATCCTCGACGGCCTCGACGACATCCCCGCGCACCAGCGCGCGGACGCCCTCACCCGGATCGCGAAGGCGTTCGGGAACCGGCCACTGGTGCTGACCTGCCGCACCGACGAGTTCGCGCAGGCCGTCCACCTCGCCGGGCCGCTGCCGGGCGCGGACGTCGTCGAACTGACCCCGCTCGACCTGGACGAGGTCGCCGCCTACCTGCGGGCGAGCGCCGACAGCTGGGGCGCGGCCCGCTGGGAGCCGGTGTTCATCCAGCTGCGCGAGGAACCGGACGGCAGGCTCGCGGACGCGCTCTCCACGCCGCTCACGATGTGGCTGGCCAGCATGGTCTACGCGGACAGCGAGGCCGAACCGACCGAACTGCTCGACCGGGGCCGCTTCCCGGACGCGCGGGCGATCTCCGACCACCTCTGCGACGAACTGGTGTCGCGGGCGTTCGGCAACAGGGCGTTCGCGCACCACGCCAAGGCCTCGCAGGTCTGGCCGCGGGACAGGGCGCGCAAGTGGCTCGAGTTCCTGGCCCACGAGATGCGCGACCGGGGCATCCGCGAACTGGCCTGGTGGGAGCTGCGCCGGTCGGTCGGCAGCACGTGGCTCGCGGTGCTCGGGGCACTGGTGCTGGGCGCCATCGGCGGCTTCGGCGTCGGCTGGCTGATGGCGTACTCGATCACGCCGAAGCTGGCGCCGATCACCGGACTGGTCGCAGGCATCGGCGTCGGAGCGGCCGCGCTCACCGCGTCGCAGGAGCGCAAGACCAAGCCACGGCTGGGGATCTGGCGCAGCCTGCTGCTGGTGCCCGGTGTGCTCGGCCTCGCCGCCGGGCTCGTCTTCGGTGCCCTGTACGGACTTTCCGCCGGCCTCGTGGTCGGCCTCGGGCTCGCCGTGGCGATCGCGCTGCGGTTCGCGTTGTCGAGCGCCGCCGAGCTGTCCCAGGCCTCCAGTCCTCAATGGACGATGGCGCGCGACCGGATCGCGGTGTGGACGGGTTCTCTCGTGCTGGCCGTGGTGTTCGGCTCGGCGGCCGCGCTCGTGTTCGGCCCGGCCCAGACCGGGATGGTCGGGTTGGGACTCGCGTCCGGCCTGATGCTCGGCTTCGCGCTCGCGGTGCTGCACCTGCGCTGGTGGTGGTTCACCGTCGCGCGGATCTGGCTGGCGCTGCGCGGGAAGCTGCCGTGGGAGCTGATGGTGTTCTTGGAAGACGCGCGCAAGCTCGGCGTGCTCTGCCGGGCGGGGGCCTGCTACCAGTTCCGGCACGGGCTGGTGCAGGACCGCCTGGCAGAGCACGAGGTCACTACTCGGTCCGCAGGCCAAGTGCTCCGGTCGCCCTTCTCAGCGAGGGCAACGTCAGAGCAGTGACCAGCAGGACCAGACCCACCGAGATGCCGGTGACGACGCCGATGCCTGTCCAGTCGTAGTGGACCTCGGCGTCGAACGCCTTCGTCACGAGCACGCCGAGCAGGATCCCGGTGCCGACCGACACGACCGTCGAGATCACCAGCGGGATCCCGTTCTGCCACACCAGCGACAACGCGAGCGTGCGGCGCGGCACGCCACTGGCCGCCATCGCGGCGAGCGGGCGCCGTCGTTCCCGCACCTGCTCCATGCCCACGACCAGCAGTGACGCGCCCGCGAGCAGCAACGTGAGCAGCGCGGCCGCGTAGAGCGCCCTGCGCACCGCGAGGAACACCTGCTCGATCTCGGAGGTGCTGTCCTCGCCGTAGAAGATCGTGTGCACCCGCCACGAGTAGGGCGCGAGGGCGTTGCGCACGTGCTCCACGACGTCCGGCCGCGAGGTGTCCACCTCCGCCTGGAGCTCGGTGTGCGAGCCGGTCAGGTCGAGGCCCGCGGCGGCGGCCGGAGTGGCGTAGAGGCCGAAGACGTTGCCGTTCGCGCGCTCCACCGCGGGCACCGTCCACGTCCCACCGGTCTTCGCGAAGGTGAGGGTGTCACCGGCCTTCGGGTCGCCGACGCCGTTGCCGGACGGCACCAGGTAGGTCCTGCCGTCCGCGCAGTCCGCGATGCGCACCACCAGTTCCAGCGCGGCGCACGTCCCCACCGAGACGGAGGTGTGGTCGTTGTCCTGCGTCGTCGCGTACGTGCTCCGCAAGGTCTCCACCCGGCGGACACCCTGCGTCCCGGCCAGCACGCCCGGCAGTTCCGGCAGAGGGGTGGTCTCGTTCACCGTGACGGAGAGGGAGGGGTTGTCCCGCTCCCGCTGGTCCTCGGCCCTCACCTCGTTCTCGACGCTCGCCAGGGTCATCTGCAGCGTCACGGTGCCCGCGAGCACCACCGCCACCCCGCCGACGACCCTGGCCGCCGTGCCCGCGTCGAGCTGCAACCGGCGCACGGCCAGTTGCAACGCGGGCGTGGCGCCGCGCACCTGGTGGACGACCCGTTCGACGAGCCACGGCAGCAACGCGGGCACCGCGAACATGAGCAGGACGACACCGCCGATGACCGGCCACGACTCGGCCTTGCTCCCGTTCGCGAACTTGCCGGCCTGGCTCCCCAGCAGCGCCACGCCGCCCAGCGCGGGGATGACCCGCCACCACAGCCTGCGCCGGACCGGCTTCTGCTCGCGCACGACGCCGAGCGGTTCGACGATCGTCCGCCGCATGGCGAACACCGAGGTCAGCACCGCCAGGACCGGCACGGAGACGATCACGACGAGCGTCAGCGGCAGAGTCGGGGTGAGGTCGCTCGGGAACGTCGCGACCTCGGGCAGCGGGATGTCGTCGGCGAGCGGCCTGATGGCGAACATCAGCCCGAACCCGATGAGGAGTCCCACCACCGCGCCGGCCAGCGCCTCCCCGGAGGCGATCAGCCTGACCCGGGACGCACCCGCTCCGACCAGCCGCAGGGCGGCCAGGCGGCGGTCGCGCTGAGCCGCCGCCAGCCTGGTCGCGACGCTCACGAACACCAGCACGGGGAACAGCAGCACGACCGCGCCGACGATGCTCAGCATCAGCAGGACCGTCGGCAGCCCGCCGCCGCTGCCCTCCTTGCCGAACCCGTGGGCCTGGTTGCCGTCGTTCGGCTGGATCGTCGCGTCCCCCGCGAGGAACCGCAGGTCGAGCGGCCCGTCCATGCCCTCCGGGGCGAACGTGCCGATCACCTTCTGGGGGAACCTCGGCCGCAGCAGTACGCCCTCGGGGCTCGCCAGCAGGTCCGCGAGGTGCGGCGACACGATGATCTCGCCGTCGCCCGGCAGGCGGTCGACGCCGGGTGGCTTGGGCGCGTCCGACACGAGCGCCCGCACGTACTCGCCCCTGACGTAGTCGGACCGGAACGCGACCGATCCGTTCTCCACCAGCAGCGGTGCGGGCCCTGTGCCCTCCTCCACGACCTCGCGGGCGTCGTCGCGCAGGTCGCGGTTGCCGAAGGCGGTCGGGATCGACGCCGCGAGGAGCAGCACCGCCACGCACATGCCGATGCCGGCCCCTTGGAGCGCGAGCCTCACCCAGGACTTCCGGCTGCCCCCGACAGCCAGCCGGACCCCCAGGGCGAGATCGCTCAGCACGCGCCTCACCTGACGAACTCCACGTCCCGCGAACGGCCGTCGCGCACCACGACCTCGCGGTCGGAGTAGGCGGCGACCCGCGCCTCGTGCGTCACGAGGACGACGGCCGCGCCGGTCTCCCTGGCCGCGGTCGTGAGCAGGTGCATGACCCGTTCGCCGTTCAGCGAGTCGAGCGCACCCGTGGGTTCGTCGGCGAAGACCACCTTCGGCGCCGTGACCAGCGCACGGGCGACCGCGACGCGTTGGCCCTGACCACCGGAGGTCTCGCCGGGACGCTGGTCCGCGACGGTGTCGACCTCGAGCCTCTCCATCCAGTCGCGGGAGGCGCGTTCGGCGTCCTTGCGCTTCATGCCGCTGAGCCGCAGCGGGAGAGCCACGTTCTCCAGGCACGTCAGTTCCGGCACGAGCTGGCCGAACTGGAAGACGAACCCGAACTCGGTCCTGCGCAGCTCGCTGCGGGCGTTGTCCGTCATCGCGGTCAGGTCCTGGCCGCGATAAGTGACCGTGCCCGAGTCCGGCGGGAGGATGCCCGCGAGGCAGTGCAGCAGGGTCGACTTGCCGGACCCGGACGGGCCCATGATCGCGACGACCTCGCCCTCGCGGATCGCGATGCCGGCGCCGTCCAGCGCGCTCGTCTTCCCGAACGACTTGTGCAGGCCCTCGGCGGACAGCAGCGTCGTCATCGGGCCACCTCCTCGGCGAGTGCGTCCAGGCGTGCCGCGGTCAGCTCGAGCCACCGCAGGTCGGCTTCGAGGTGGAACAGGGCGAAGTCGCAGATCAGCTGGTCGGCGAGGTCGCCGTCCACCTTGCGCCTGGTGAGGTCGCGCATGGCCCGCAGGTGCGCCGCGCGCTGGGTGTCGAGCACCTCGGTCGCGCTGCGGCCGGACAGCAGGGCCAGCACGACCTTCGCGTAGAGCGTGTTCTGCAGGTACGGCTCGGGCTTCTCCGGCGTGCCGAGCCAGCGCTCCACGTCGGTGACCCCGGCGTCCGTGATCGCGTACCGCTTGCGCTCCGGACCGTCCCCCGCCTCGACGCCGGCCTCGCTCACGAGGCCGTTCTTCAGCAACCTCGACAGGGTCGAATACACCTGTCCGTAGTGCAACGGCCGGTCCTGCCCGAAACGCTCGTCATAGGCGCGCTTCAGGTCGTACCCGTGCCTTGGACCGCCTTCTAGCAGCCCCAACAGTGCGTGTCCGATCGACATGAGGAGCACTATACACACCATGTATACACCGAGTGCATTCCTCGGACGGCCTGACGGCGACCGCCGTGGCGCCTACAGTGGTGGGGTGACTGGTCTGACTGTCGGCTGGGATCACGACGTCGAGCTGCTGCTCGACTTCCTGAACACTCGACACGTACTGGACAGTGAAGCCTCCTGGCGCGCGTGGGTAGCCGAGCGCGGCCTCGGGCGGAGCAGCGAAATCGCGCAGGCGCGCGCCGCTCGTGCGGCACTGCGGTCGTCCATCGAGGGGTCCTCGGGACCTCAGACGGCAGCGGGTGTCGTGCACATCGAGCTGACCGACGGCGTCCCGGTGCTGTCGAGCTCGGACGCGCTCGGCGCGGTGCTCGCCGCGTCGGCCCGCCTCGCGGTGCTGGGCTCGTGGGAACGCTTCAAGATCTGTCCGGCCGACGATTGCCAACGCGCGTTCTTCGACCGTTCCCGCAACCGCTCACGCACCTGGTGCTCGATGCAGGTGTGCGGCAACCGCGAGAAGGCGCGCACGTTCCGCAAGAGAACGAGAGCTCAGAACAGCACGTTGGCCACGGTGTAGATCACCAGGCCGGCGAGCGCGCCGACCACCGTCCCGTTGATCCGGATGAACTGCAGGTCCCTGCCGACCTGCAGTTCGATCTTGCGCGAGGTCTCCTCCGCGTCCCAGCGCTCGACCGTGTCCGTGATCAGCGTGGTGATCTCCGCGCGGTAGTTGCTCACGACGTACCCGGCGGCCTGCTCCAGCCAGCCGTCGACCTTGGCGCGCAACTCGTCGTCGGTCGTCAGGTTCGTGCCGAGCGTGATCAGCCCCTGCGTGACGCGCTTGCGCAGCTCGCTCGACGGGTCCTCGGCGGCGTCGATGAGCATCTTCTTGGCCGTGCCCCAGGCGCTGCTGATCACCTTCTGCACGTCGGGGTGGTTGATGACCTGCTGCTTGACCTGCTCGGCCTTCTGCATGGTCGTCGGGTCGGTCTGCATGTCGCTCGAGAACTCGATCATGAACTGGTCGACCGCGAGCCGCATCGGGTGGTTGACGTCGGTCTTGACCGCCCACGCGAAGTTGACCAGCTCGGTGTAGACCTTGTCGCCGAGCATCGCGTCGACGAACTTGGGCGACCACGTGGGCGCCCGGTCCGTGACGATGAGGCTGACCTTGTCGTAGTTGTCGCGCACCCACTCGTAGGCGCGGTCGCACATGAGGTCGACGAGCTTGTGGTGCGCCCCGTCCGTGAGGACCTGCTCGAGCAGCTTGCCGAGCGGCGGCCCCCACGGCTTCTCCGTGACGCGCTTGACGATCGCCTGCTCGACGACGGCCTGGACCTCCTCGTCCTTGAGGACCGTGATCGCGCCCTTGAGGACGTTCGCGAGCTCGGTGGTGATCCGTTCCGCGTTCTCCGGCTGCTTGATCCACGCCCCGGCGCGCTCCGCGATGCCCGCCCGGCGGAGCTTGTCCTGCACCACCTCGGGGCTGAGGAAGTTGACGCCCACGAAGTCGCCGAGCGTCTGCCCGAACATGTTCTTGCGCTCGGGGATGATCGCGGTGTGCGGGATCGGCAGGCCGAGGGGACGCCGGAACAGCGCCGTGACGGCGAACCAGTCGGCGAGCGCGCCGACCATGCCGGCCTCCGCGGCGGCCCGGACGTAGCCCACCCAGGCGCCCTCGAAGAGGTGGGTGCCGAAGAAGATGACCGTCGCGCCTATCAGGAAGCTCGTCGCGACGAGCTTCATCTTGCGCAGGTCGGTGCGCTTCTGCTGGTCAGCGGCGGTCAGTTGCTCCACACGTCCATTGTCCGTCAACTTCCGGCTTGAGGGCCGATCTTGCAGGCCCGGCTCCTCGGCCAATCGCGTTTCCGCCCGCCGCCGGCTGCCGGGCCGCATCAAGGGCACGTTCGATCCGACAGGGGGGAGAGCCCCCTGACAACAGCGATTTCTCACATCCCCGTGAGGCGGACTTCCCTCGGCACCCGATCCAGGTGAAGATCCTGCGTTGTGCGGGTACCAGCGCTAGTTCCTCGTTTGCAGCCGTTCACGTCGACCATCTTCGCGGAGATGACGGCGCTGGCCGTGCAGCACGACGCCGTCAACCTCGGTCAGGGCTTCCCCGACACCGACGGGCCGGGGTCGATGCTCGCGGCGGCCCAGTCGGCCATCGCGTCGGGCGTGAACCAGTACCCGCCCGGCCCGGGCATGCCGGTGCTGCGCCGCGCCGTCGCCGCCCACCGCTCGCGGTACGGGCTGTCGTACGACCCGGACACCGAGGTGCTGGTGACGGTCGGCGCCACCGAGGCGATCGCGGCGTCGCTGCTGGCGCTGGTCGAGGCCGGTGACGAGGTCATCCTGATCGAGCCGTACTACGACTCGTACGCCGCCTCCGTGGCCATGGCCGGGGCGACGCGCGTGACCGTCGGCCTGCGCGAGGACGCCTCCGGGCGGCTCGCGCTGGACGTGGACGCCCTGCGCGCGGCCGTCACGCCGCGGACGCGGGCCATCCTCGTCAACTCGCCGCACAACCCGACCGGCACGGTGTTCCGCTTGGAGGAGCTCCAAGCGATCGCGGCCCTGTGCGTCGAGCACGACCTGCTCGCGATCACCGACGAGGTGTACGAGCACCTGGTGTTCGACGGGCTCGTCCACATCCCGCTGGCCTCGCTGCCGGGGATGGCGTCGCGGACGTTGTCGATCTCGGGCGCCGGCAAGACGTTCAACTGCACCGGCTGGAAGATCGGCTGGGTGTGCGGGCCCGCCGAGCTCGTCGGAGCCGTTCGTGCGGCCAAGCAGTTCATGACCTTCGTGGGCGGCGCGCCGTTCCAGCCCGCCGTGGCCCACGCCCTGACCGCCGAACTGGACTGGGTCACGTCCCTGCGCGGCTCCCTCGCCTCGAAGCGCGCGCGTCTGGCCGAGGGCCTGCGTGCGGCCGGGTTCGAGGTGCGTTCGTCGGAGGGCACGTACTTCATCTGCGCCGACGTCCGCCCGCTCGGCTACACGGACGGCCTGGCGTTGTGCCGCGACCTGCCCGCCAAGATCGGCGTCGCGGCCGTGCCGGTCCAGGTGTTCACGGACACGCCCGAGCAGTGGAAGCACCTGATCCGCTTCGCGTTCTGCAAGCAGGACGCGGTGATCGACGAGGCCGTGGAGCGCCTCCATAAACTGTAGTTGTCCACAGGTGTGGATGAGTTTCTCCACAGCTGTGGACAACCCACTTTCGGGTGAGGTGTGGAGCCTCCGGCCCGGGGTTCGACTCCAAATGGCATGGACTCGAACACTGAGGTTCTCGTGGGGTGGCGTTCCGGCCTGCACGGCTGGGACGCCCTCGTCGAACGCTACTCCCGCCTCGTCTGGTCGGTGCCCAGATCGTTCCGGCTGAGCCAGGCCGACGCCGCCGACGTCTACCAGTGCACGTGGCTCTGCCTGGCCGAACAGCTCACCCGCCTCCGAGAGCCCGAACACCTCGGAGCGTGGCTGGTCCGTACCGCCACACGGCAGTCGATCACCGTGCTGCGGGTGCGCGGCCGCGAGGTCTCGTACGACCTGTGGGAGCCCGCCTCCGTCCTGCCGGCCCCCGACGAGGTCGCGATCACCAACGACCGGCAGCGCCGGCTGTGGTCCGCGCTCATGACCTTGAACGAGCGGTGCCAGCGCCTCCTGCGGATCGCCGCCCACAGCCCCGAACTGAGTTATGCACAGGTTGCCGACGCCCTGGGGATGAAGGTGGGGAGCGTTGGCTCCACGCGCACCCGTTGCCTCGCTGACCTGCGACGGAAGCTGGAGGGCCTGCGATGAGGGACGCGCTGCTCGACGAGATCGCCGACCTGTTCGGCTCGGACACCCCGCCGCCCGTCCCCAGCCCGCGCCCGACCGGCCTGGCCACGATGGAGGCTGTGGACGAACCGGTTCGCGGCCCGTCCCGGCAGCTCGCGTTCCACGTCGGCACCGGCCGCCTGCACCTGCAGGTCGACCCCGGCCACCTCACCGGCGTGCTGGACGGCCTCACCACCGCCGTTGAGGTCCACTCGCCGACGTCGAAGACCACCCTCCACCCGGACCCCGAAGGCTGGTTCCGCGCGGCGGTCAAGCCCGGACCGGTGTGCGTCACCGTGCCCGGCCTGGGCCTCACGACGGGCTGGTTCGTCGCATGAGCGCCAGCGCCGATCCCCGCGCCACCATCGCGACGACCGTGGTCCGCGGCACCAGAACCCAACGCGCTGACGCGTTGCACGACCTGAGCGTCGCCCACGTCGAGCTCGGCCACCTCGATGCCGCCGCACAGGTCGCGCGGCGCGGGTTGCGGCTCACCGGCGAGGCGCGGTTCCACCTCACGCTCGCGTGGATCGACCTCGACCGGGGGCGGCGGAAGCAGAGCCTCCGGCACCTCGACGCGGCCACGCCGCACCTGCGGGGGCGCGAGCTGGCCAGGGCGAGGTGCCTGCGCGGGCTGCACCTCTGCCAGACGGCCGAGCCAAGGCTGGCCGTCGCCGAGCTCACCGCGGTCATCAGGGAACTGCGCCGGTACGGCGACGACCGGTGGCTGGCGAACGCGTTGATCGGGCGCGGGATCGCGCGGTGCGGCGCCATCAGGCTGGGTGCGGCCGAGGCCGACTTCGCCTCGGCGCAGACGCTGCTGCAGGCGATCGGGGAGCCGGGGCGCGCGGCGATGGCGTTGCACAACAGGGGGTTCGTCGCGATGCTCGCCGGCGACCTGCCGCTCGCACTCCGCCGGTACGAGGAGGCGGCGAAGGCCGGTCTCGACTCCACGAGCCGGCCCGAGGCGCTCGTGGACCGCGCCGAGGCGCTGCTCGCGGCCGGACTCACCACCGAGGCGCGACGGGTGCTCGCTCCCGCGATGGAGTTGCTGCGCCGGTGCAACCGGCACGTGCCCGAGCTGGCCGTGCTGAGCGCGCGGTGTGCGTTGCGCGACGGGGATCCCGAGCCCGCGCGGAAGCTGGGCGGCACCGACGTCGAGTTCATGCTCGCCGCCGGGGAGCTCGACGCCGTTGCGGCGCACCGGTTCCGCGGGCCGGCGCAGACGCGGGCGCTCGGGTGGCTCGCGCAGGCCCGCCGGTCGGATCGCCGCGGTGCGCTGGCGGCCTGCCGGGCCGGGCTCAAGGTGCTCGACGAGCACCACGGCGACTGGCCGCGCCGCGAGCTGACCGGACACGCGCTCGAACTCGCCCGAACCGCGCGCGAAGTCCTGCACTGGTCGGAGCAGCACCGCCGCAGGATGTCGTTGCCTCCCAACGATCCTGAACTCGCACGAGCACTCGCACGCCTGCGCCGGGCACGCGCGCACGGGCTGCCGGTCGAAGCGCTGGAACGGGACGTCCGCCGGCTCACCCTCGCCTCCGCGCCGCGCTCCGGCGATGCGCCCGCGACCCCCGATCTGCCGCTGGTCAGCTTCATCCTCCACAAAGGACGGATGCGGGCCGTGACGGTCGAGAACGGCCGCGCGAGCCTCCGCGAGGTGGAGGACCCGGCACGGCTGGTGCGGGAGGCGAGACTGGCGGTCGCCGCCGGACGACCAGTCCCCGGTCTCCTCCCCGACGCCGAAGAGGTGGTCGTGATCCCGGACGGCGTGCTCCACGAGATGCCGTGGGCGGCACTGGGTCAGCGGGTGCACGTCCTCCCGTCGCTGCGGCACTGGCGACCGGCAACCAGAGGGGGTTACCGGATGTGGGTGACCGGACCGGGAGTCCGCAGTGAAGTCCCCGCGCTCCAACGAGAACACGGCGGCACGATCGTCAAGTCCACTGTGGAGGCAACGCTCGCGGGCATGGAAGGCGCGAAGATCGCGCACATCGCGGCGCACGGGCACGTCCACCCCGGCAACCCGCTCTTCTCGCACCTCGACCTCGGCGACGGCCCGCTCTACGGCTACGACGTCGCGAGGCTCGGGAACCCACCGGAGGTCGTCGTGCTGTCCGCCTGCGAGTCCGGGCTCGCCCGCGCCTTCCTCGACGCCGGCACCAGGACCGTGATCGCCAGCGTCCTGCCGGTACCCGACGCGCGGGTCGGCGAGGCCATGGCCGAGGTGCACCGCCGGATCGACCACCCCGCGGAGGCGGCGAGGGCCGTCGCCCACCTCGGGTTCAGCTGTTACGGCACCGGCACCAGGGTGGCGGCGTGCAGCGCGGCGGCGAAGGAGGTGCCCGTGCAGAGGAGCTGCGAGGAGCCGACGGTGGCCGGCACGTCGACGCCGGACGCGACCACGTCCACCCACGGGCCACGTCCCGAGAAGCCGGCCGGAGCACCCACCGCCGTCACCGCGGGCAGGGCCGCGGGCCACCAGGGGCGGTCGGAACCGCCGTTGCCCGCCGCGGCCACGACGTTGCCGCCGCACGAGGCCAGCACCGGCGGGCAGAGGTCGTCGAACGAGTAGGTGCCCGAGGCCACCAGCACCACCGGCAGGTCGCGGGTCGCGCGCAGGGCGGCGGCGAGCGTCAGGTCGTCGCCGAAGCCGGCGGCGCACAGCACGGGGAACGGGCGGACCGAGGCGCCGTGGTGGCGGAGCACGCCCGCGACCAATTCGCCGTGCGGAGCGTCGAGAGCGGTGTCGAGCAACGCGACCGTGCCCTCGCCCAACAGCTCCGGCAGGCGCTCGCCGACGACCGGGCGGGAGGTGCCGATCATGATCGGACAGGCGAAGTGGACGTGGTTCGGGGTGGCCCCGACGTCCGCCGCGATCTCGGCGACCCGTTCACGTTCGGACGATTTCAGGTGCATGCGAATGGCGCCGGAAGCGATCTCCTCGTGCGAGTAGACGCTTCGCAAGCGCTTGCGCACAGTGGGTGCGTCCGGTGGCAGCACGATCAGTTCCCCCGAACGGAGCAAGGACTCGTTTGGTCCCGCTCGATCGTGCACCACGATCGGGCCGAGCGCCGCGGAGGCGTGATCGGCCAGCTCAGAGAGGCTGTTGACCTGTTTGGGCGCGTCCACATCGGACACCATCCCGCGCGGCGACACGGTCCACACGGGACCGAAGCGCAATGTCACTCGATCCGATGACGACACTGAGGGTGTTCGTGCCTGATCAGGCGGACACGGACAGCCGCACAAGACCGCCCTTCCGGGTGTTTAACGCCGAGTTGGTTCACGAAGTCACTCTCCGGTGCTAGACATAGCCCTACGTCGACCTCCGACGGCGCTGTGCGTTGAGGGTGAGCCTGAAACGGTGGACGGGTGGTGATCCTGTGGCGAGTGGTGGAGTTCGTGCACTGCTGCTGCGGACCGCTGCCCTCGGCGGCTTCACCGCCGCCGCCTGGCTGCTGAGCGGGACGTCCGCGGCCGCCAGCCCGGAAGAGCCCCCTGCCGTCGAGATCACCGCCGAGACCACCGCCTCCGAGGCCCCGCAGCTGCGGGAGGACCCGGCCAGGTGGGCGGAGGCGTTCACCGCGTCCGTCCTCGAGAAGCACCAGCCGGCCAGGCTCGTGCCGCCGCCCGCCGTGACGCGGCCCGCCGAGGAGCCCGCGCACGAGGAGCCCGCGGACGAGGGCCCGGTCCTCGACTTCACCGGTGGCTCGCAGGGCAACAGCCGCTCGGGCTCCGTCACGAACGAGGCGCCTCCCGAGGTCGTCGCTGCCAAGGCCCAGGTCCGCGCCGCCAAGGTCGCCGCGAAGCTCGCGGCCGAGGCACCCCCGCCCCCTCCGCCGCCGCCCGCACCGCCCGTCGTGGTGCCCAAGCAGGCCGTGCCCCTTTTGCCCGATCTTCCGGTGCCCACTCCCGTGAAGACCGAACCCGCGCCGGCGAACGACTACAACTGGTCGGCTCCCGGCCCGGACGCGCCGCTGCCCACCCCGCAGCCCGCACCCGCGGTCGCGACGGCCTCCGTGTCGTCCGGCCACACCGACAACTCCGGCGGCACGCGCGGCGTGCTCGCCGTCCTGACGTCGCACAACTCGCTCTTCCCGCCCACCACGTGGTCGGTCGAGGAGCGTCGCGACGGCACTGCGCCCGGCAGCATTCCGGGCCTTCCCGCAACGTCACCCGACTGAGTCCGACAGGACAAGTCTGCCCTCTGCGCGATTTGTGACCCTCTCGTGGCGTCGCGCCAGTAACTCCGCAAGACATTTCCCGTTGTACGCAAGGAACCCAGTCTTCCTGACCTGCCAACCGCGCCCTGGCAGGTCGGGTCTGGTCCGAGAGCCGCGCTGCCCCCGCAGCCTCGGACCGCACGGGAAACCTGCGGACGGGGGACGTCAATCCCTGGGACGTTCCCCGGCCGCAGGCCACCCGGTTTGTTGGTTCGTCGGCCCGGTCTCCACCGCTGCGGGAGACCGGGCCGACGTGTCTCACGCGACCGGCAGCGACAGGTCGGCGTCCGCCGGAAATCCCGTTCCTGCAACGGATGCAGCCACCACACCCAAACGGCCGATCGCTTCGCGCAGCACATCGGGCGACTGCGTGTACGGCACTCGGAGCATCTGCTCACAGCCCCCGTGGACCGCGAAGCGAGGACCGGGGACGAGCCGCAGGCCGTGGTTCTGCGCCACCACCGCGATGCGCGTGCTCACCGGGCCGTCGAGGGCGCACCACACCCCGAGCCCTCCGGCCGGCACCGAGAAGCTCCACTGTGGACAGTGCTCGCGCAGCGCCGCCACCGCCACGTCCCGCTGTTCGAGGGCCTCCGCCCGCCGCTGCCGCAGCACGTTCTCCGGCGACTCCAGCAACGCGGCGAGCACGAGCTGCTCGAACACCGGCGTACCGAGGTCGATCGCCGCCCGCGTCGACAGCAGCCGGTGCACCACCTCCGCGGACGCCCTGATCCACCCGATCCGCAGGCCGCCCCAGTGCGACTTGCTCGCGGATCCGAGCGTCACCACCGAATCCCCGCCGAACGCGGCCATCGGCAAAGGCGCAGGTGAGTCGTCCAGCGCGAGCTCCACCAAGGTCTCGTCGACGACCAGCGGCGTACGCGCCCTGCGGAGCACGGCGGCGAGCGACTCCCGCGCCTCGGACGACATCCGCAGTCCGGTCGGGTTCTGGAAGTCCGGGATCAGGTAGGCCAACCGGGGCCCCGCCTGGCGCAACGCGGCCTCGAAGCCGTCGAGGTCCCAGCCGCCGGCGAGCATCGGTACGGGCACCGGGATGCCGAACGACGCCCGCACCGCCTCCAGCGCGTTGGGGTAGCTCGGCTGCTCCACCAGCACCCGGTCACCAGGCCCGACGAAGAGCCTCAGCACCAGCGCCCACGCGTGCTGCGCACCGGAGGTCACCACGATCTGGTCGGGTGACGTCGGCAGGCCGCGCGCCGTGTAGCGGTCCGCGATCCGCTGCCGCAGCACCGGAAGACCCCGTTCGTCGTACCCATGCGACGCGAGGTGCTCCGGCATCTGGCCCATCGCGACGTCCATGGCCAGCCGCACGGACGGCAACGCGGGCGGCGCGGCCCGGGACAGGTCGATCAGCGTGTCGTCCACTCCGGTGATGCCACCGCCGGAGCCCACCGGTCCGTTGATCCACGACCCGGCGCCGCGCCGCGACTCCACCACGCCCTCGGCGCGCAGCAGGTCCAGTGCCGCGGTGATGGTGGTGCGGCTCACGGGCAGCGCGTCCGTGAGCTCGCGCTCGGACGGCAACCGCGTCCCGACGGGCAGTCGTCCGTCCGCGACCAGCAGTTTCAGCGCCGCGACGAGATCAACGACGCACTGCCGGGGCCCGCCACGACGCCACTCGCCGAGCAACCGCGCGAGCCTGGGGCCAGATATACGTCCACCTGGTGGGAGCATGAGGCCAATTATGACGAATTGGCTATGGATTACCAGGCCAATCGGAGCGCAACATGGCCACATGGCCTCCATGACCGCACTCCACCAGGTCTCCGTCCGGATCGCACCCGCCCGCCGCCTCCCGCAGCTCGCCGCAGGCCTGTGGCTCTACGGCGCGAGCATGGCGTTGCAGATCCGCGCGACGCTCGGCCTGAACCCGTGGGACGTGCTGCACGAGGGCCTCACGAAGCTCACCGGCCTGAGCTTCGGCCTGATCACCGCGATCGCCGGCGTCCTGGTGCTGCTGGCCTGGATCCCGCTGAGGCAGAAGCCGGGGATCGGCACGATCGCGAACGTCGTGGTCATCGCCGTCGCCGTCGACGTGACGCTCGCGATCCTGCCCGCGCCGCAGGGACTCGTGCCCAGGATCGTGTTCCTGGCCCTCGGCATCGTGCTCAACGCCGTCGCGTTCGCCGCGTACGTCGGCTCGCGGCTCGGACCGGGCCCGCGCGACGGCCTGGTGACCGGGTTCTGCCGCCGCACGGGCGTCTCGCTGCGCGTGACGAGGACCGTGCTCGAGCTGATCGTGCTCGGCACCGGCTGGCTGCTCGGTGGCACGGTCGGCATCGGCACGGTCCTCTACGCGCTCGGGATCGGTCCGCTCGCGCAGCTGTTCCTGCCCGCGCTCACGTGGCGCGAGCGCTCGCGGCCCGCTTGCGGATCTCCCCGTACGTGACGTCCCGCTCGTTCAGCACCTCGGCCACGATTCCCCTGCCCTGCAACAACGCCAGCAGGATGTGCTCCGCACCGAGGTAGTTGTGGCCGAGGTCGCGCGCCTCGCGCAACGAGTTCTCCAGTGCCTTCTTGAAGTCCGCCTCCAGCGGCATGCCGAACCACCGCCGGCGCGGGCCTGGCCGCAGCACGCCCTTGCCGAGCGACTGCTCGGCCGACTCGATCACCGCGTCGACGTCGATTCCCAAGCCGCGCAACGCATCCGCGTCGGCCTTGGTCAGCCCGCCCTTGCGCCGGTAGTCCCGGAACGCCGTCTCCAGCTCGTCGCGCGGCAGGTCGAACCCGGCCAGCACGGGCGCGTCGAGCAACGCCAGCATCAGGTGTTCCACGCCGACCTCGGCCGCGTGGACCTTCTCCGCCTCCCGCACGGCGGCCTTGACCGCCTCGCGGGCCTCCCTGGTGAACCGCTCCGCGATCATCATCGCCCCCCGTGCTTCTTGTGCACCGCTTGACGGGACACCCCTAGTTCCGCCGCGATGTCCTGCCACGACCAGCCCTTGGCCCGCGCACTGCGGACCTGGGCGGCCTCCAGGTGTTCCAGCAGTCGCCGCAACGCCCCGACGGCCCGCAACCCCACCTTCGGGTCGTGGTCCCCGGCCGCTGTGGCGAGATCCGTTGCTTCCGTCATGCTGTCAACTTACGTTGACAATCGGGATTCGTCAACCGAGGTTGACACGTACGGTGGGTCCGTGAAGATCGAGACCGCTGAGCAGGGGGCTCCGGGCCGAGTCACCGAGGACCGGATCAGGGTGCTGCCGAACGCCGTCGTCGTGCTGGACGGCGTGACCTCGCGAACCAGACCTCCGAACCGCAACGGCGGTTGGTACGCAACGGAACTGGCCGACGAACTGGCTCGGTCGATCAACGCCACCGACCCGCTGACCGACCTGCTGTCCCAGGCCATCACCACCCTCACCGAGGCGCACGGCCTGGTCCCCGGCGACTCCCCCTCGTCCACCGCGGCGATCGTGCGCTGGAACGACGAAACGATCGACGCCCTCGTCCTGTGCGACACCCCGGTCGTCGCGTTCGGACAGTCCACTCGGGTGCTCGAGGACACGAGGCTCGAGGACCTGCGGCCGGACCCGGACATCCTCCGGTGGAAGAACAAGCCCGGCGGCTACTGGGTCGCGGAGGCCGATCCCGCGGCGGGACAGCAGGCCCTGACCGCGTCCTGGCGGCGCGACGAGGTCACGAATGTGATCGCTCTCACGGACGGTGTCTCGTGCGGGGTCTCCGAGTACGGGCTCTTCGCGTGGGAAGACCTGTTCCGAATGCCGCTGGGTGAAGTCCTCGACCGAATCCGGGAAGCGGAGCGCGGTGATTCGGAACACGAGCGCTGGCCGCGCTACAAAACGCACGACGACCAGGCGATCGCGCGAATCAGCTTCACCGCATAACGAAAGAAGCCCCGCAGCGAGTGCTGCGGGGCTTCTTTCCAAGAAGGATGGCCAGGGGCGGGGTCGAACCGCCGACCTACCGCTTTTCAGGCGGTCGCTCGTACCAACTGAGCTACCTGGCCATGAGAGAGAAAAGCGACCCAGACGGGACTCGAACCCGCGACCTTCGCCGTGACAGGGCGACGCGCTAACCAACTGCGCCACTGGGCCTTGCTTGTTGCTGGTCTTACCGTACTGCACGAACTGTACTGCATGTTACTGCGTGCCCCCAACGGGATTCGAACCCGCGCGACCGCCTTGAAAGGGCGGGATCCTAGGCCGCTAGATGATGGGGACTAGCTGGTCTCTGGAAGCATCGTAAGCATATGCCATAGGTCCGCGCACCTCCAAAACGGGGGTCCTACTTATGCGCTGACCTGCTCAAACCCGCTTCAGGGCCGGATCGGCCAGATCAACAAATGCCTGTTCAGGGCACTTCGGGCCGTTCACGGGCCTTCAGACCCGGTTTGTGATCCAGACAACTTCCACTCCGGAGCCGCGACGCAGGGCAGCACGTGCGCCAGAACCTCGCGGATCCGTGCCGGGAAGTCGGTGCACGCCGTCGTCGCCGAGGAGATCAACCGGGAACCGAGGGCGGCACTGCACAACGTCCGCGCGACGGCTTCGGGATCGGCGCCGGCGCGCAGGTGGCCGCGCTCGCCCGCCTCGGCCACGTAGGTGGCGACGAGCTTCTCCCACAGGACGTGCGAACTCGGCACTCCCGGATACCCGACCTCGCGGTCGGCGTTGAGCCGCACGCCCGCGCGCAGCACGACGTCGGCGGCGATCCGGTCGGCCGACTCGGTGAACATGCCGTGCAGGGTGCTCAACGGGTCGAGCCCGCGCAGCCGCCACGACTCCCTGAGCCGGGTCCACAGCTCGCTCTGCCGCTCGACCAGTGCGTCCGCCACCGCTTCCTTGGAGGGGAAGTGGAAGTAAAAGGCGCCCTTGGTGAGTCCGGCGCGCGCGAGCACGGCGGTCAGCGACGTGCGCTCGTAGCCGAGCCGGTCGAACTTCTCCGCCGCGGCGTGGAGGATCGCCTCGCGTGTCGCGTACGCCCGGTCCTGCTGGGGCATGGACCAAGGTTAGCCGTTGCCGCGAAAGAGACCCGTGGGTATGTTTCGGCCTGCGGCCCTGTTCTGCGGACGCGCTCCGGGGGGTGCGCGTCTGGAGTCAGGGCCGCTTCCGCTTCACCGCTGGACCGGAGGAGTGCCGCCGTCCTCGCCCGGTGACAGACCGAGCATGTCCAGCAGCATCCGGCAGTCCTCGGTTCCCAGGGCACTGCGCGCGACCGCGAGCCTCGCCCGGTGGACCTGGTCGTCGGAGATCCGCGAGGGCTCTCCGTTGCGTTGGGCCGGCACGGTGGGCCCGCCCTGACGTGACATGCCGTCGTCCTGTGTGAACAGGAACTTCCGCACTTCCAGTGACCCGCTCATAGCACCCTCCCCGACTTGAGGTGTGGCGAGGCTAAGCGACCTGGGACAACGGCCGCAGCCCCCCGCAGAGTGATTCCACCGCCACCCAGCGTTACTTTCCGTACAGGTGCGGCGCGTGCCTCGTGGGAAACCGACCGGGGATGATGGATCCATGACCGACCCCACGCCGGAGCCTTCCCCCGAAGCAGAGGGCCAAAACGCCTCCCAGACACCTCCCGCCGTCGACCAGGAGGCGATCTTCAGGGCGATCAGCGGCATCGACCTGAACACCATCGAGGCCGACATCGAGTCCTCGTTCGGCGCCAGGCTGGCCGAGCTCGACAAGATGCTCGAAGGCCTCGACGACCTGGTCAACAAGATCGAGGGCGACCTCCAGAACCTGGACCAGCCCAAACCCGAGAGTCCTGAGTAGATCGCGTACCCCAGGGGGGTATAGACTCGGAGCCCCGTACAGAGAAAGGGCTCTCATGTCCGTCACTGCCACCTACACCGTCACCGGCATGACCTGCGGCCACTGCGTCAGCTCCGTCACCGAGGAGCTGACCGAGGTCGCCGGCGTCACCGCCGTCGACGTCGTCCTGGAGACCGGCGCGGTGACCGTCACCAGCGACCGCGAGCTCGGTCGCGACGAGGTCGTCGCCGCCGTGACCGAGGCGGGGTACAAGGTCGCCTGATGACCACGACCGAGCCTCGTCACGTCGAGCTCAGCATCAGCGGCATGACGTGCGCTTCGTGTGCGAACCGCGTCGAACGCAAGCTGAACAAGCTCGACGGCGTCTCCGCCACCGTGAACTACGCGACCGAGAGGGCCAGCGTTCAGTTCCCGGACAACCTGCAGGTGGGCGACCTCGTGTCGACCGTGCGGGCGGCGGGCTACGACGCGGAGGAGCCCCGGCCGGAGGCTCCCGAGGACGACGAGGCCGACGAGCTGGGCCTGAGGGTGGTGCTGGCCGCCGCGCTCGGCGTGCCGGTGATCGTATTCTCGATGGTCCCGGCCTGGCAGTTCCCCACGTGGCAGTGGGTGTCCATGGTGCTGGCGAGCATGGTCGTGCTGGTGTGCGGATGGCCGTTCCACCGCGCCGCGTTCGTGAACGCACGGCACGGCACCACCACCATGGACACCCTCGTGTCGATGGGCGTCTTGGTCTCGTACGTGTGGTCGCTTTACGCGTTGTTCTTCGGCGAGGCCGGCGTCATCGGCATGCGCCACGAGTTCAGCCTGATGCCGCGTCCCACCACCTCCGGCGAAATCTACCTCGAGGTCGCGGTCGGCGTGACCGTGTTCGTGCTGCTCGGCCGCTGGCTGGAGGCCCGGTCGAAGCGCAGTGCGGGCGTGGCCCTGCGGGCGTTGCTCGCGCTCGGCGCCAAGGACGTGGCGGTGCTGCGCGACGGCGTCGAGACCCGCGTGCCCGTCGGCCAGCTGAGGGTCGGTTCGCGGTTCGTGGTCCGTCCGGGTGAGCGCATCGCCACGGACGGCCTAGTGGTCGAGGGCAGTTCGGCCGTGGACCGCTCGATGGTCACCGGAGAATCGGTGCCGGTCGAGGTCGGCGAGGGCGATCCGGTCGTCGGCGGCACGGTCAACGCGGGCGGGAGGCTCGTCGTCGAGGCGTCGTCGGTCGGCGCGGACACGCAACTCGCGCGGATGGCCCGGCTCGTCGAGCAGGCCCAGGCGGGCAAGGCGGAGGTGCAGCGCCTCGCGGATCGGGTGTCGTCCGTCTTCGTCCCGGTCGTCGTGCTGATCGCGCTGGCGTCGTTCGGCGCCTGGCTGCTCGCCGGACGCCCGCTGGAGTTCGCGGTGACGACGGCCGTGGCCGTGCTCGTGATCGCCTGCCCGTGTGCCCTGGGACTCGCCACCCCCACGGCGTTGCTCGTGGGCACCGGCCGCGGCGCGCAGCTCGGCATCCTGGTGAAGGGCCCCGAGGTGCTCGAGTCGACGCGGCGGGTCGACACCGTCGTGCTGGACAAGACCGGCACCGTCACTTCAGGACGGCTGACCGTGGTCGACGTCGTGCCCGTCGCCGGCGTGTCCCGCGACGAGGTGCTGCGGTTCGCGGCGGCCGTGGAGAACGCGTCCGAACATCCCATCGGCGCGGCCATCGTGCGCGCCGCGGACGACGTGCCGCCTGTCGCGGACTTCGCCTCCACCGACGGCGTGGGCGTCAGCGGCCTGGTCGAAGACCGGCGCGTCGCGGTCGGCCGCGTGCGCAACGCAGAGCTTCCCGAGGAACTTCGTGCGGGTACGGCCGCCCACACAACTCGGACTGTTGTCGCGGTTTCCTTTGATGACAAGGTTGTCGGAATCGTTGCCGTGTCGGACGTCGTCAAACCCACGTCCGCACAAGCGATCCGAGAACTCAAGGAACTCGGCCTCCGCCCGGTCCTGCTGACCGGCGACAACGCCGCGGTGGCCGCCGCCGTGGCGGACGAGGTCGGCATCTCCGAGGTCATCGCCGACGTCATGCCCGCCGGGAAAGTCGCCGCGATCCGGAATCTCCAGGCACAGGGCCGAGTTGTCGCCATGGTCGGCGACGGCGTGAACGACGCGCCGGCCCTCGCCACCGCAGATCTGGGGCTGGCCATGGGAACCGGCACCGACGTGGCCATCGAGGCGAGCGACCTCACCCTCGTCCGCGGCGACCTGCGCGTCGCGGCGGACGCCATTCGGTTGTCCCGCAAGACGTTGGGCACGATCAAGGGGAACCTCTTCTGGGCGTTCGCCTACAACGTCGCTGGACTCCCGCTCGCGGCGCTCGGGTTGCTCAACCCCATGATCGCGGGGGCCGCGATGGCCTTCAGCAGCGTGTTCGTTGTTACCAACAGCTTGCGACTACGGGGTTTCCGTCCATCGGCAGCATAAGAATCTCGTGGCGAACACTCCCCAACGAGCGCGTGCGCGTGCAACAATCCAAAAGCTGACACACCCCCGGTCAGCGCCTGTGGAGATCCCCTCCGGCCCCCGCGTTCCTCCCCCTGGCGCGGGGGCCTCCTCCGCTCTCCCGACGCCTGCTCGGGCTTCGCCCTTCGCCGTCGTCGGGAGTTCGGAGCGTCTTCTGGGGGGCCGAGCCCCCCAGACCCCCAGCCGGGGGCACGCCCCCGGACCCCCATCGGTTCTGCGGTCTGCGCGGGTGTCCCGGCTCGCCTTCGGTGTTGCCTCGCCTTCGGCGTTGGCGTTGGCCGGCCTCAACAGGCTCACGTCGCCACCATCACGCCGCTCTCACGACGCCTCGCCGCTGTTGGCGTCTCCGCTCTCGCCGCGCTCACCCACGCCGTTCCCACTGGCGCGCCCCGACCCCGTCCCCCACTCTCGCCGCCTCCACCCTTGCCATCGCGCCGTCACCTCGCCTTACCCACTCATGCGACACCCCGACGTCCCACCCACGCGCCCCTGCCGTGTGCGGTGTGTTCCCCGCGGCGCCCGAGATCCACTGTGAGTAGCAGGCATTTACACCTTGGGGTGACCCGGGTCACAGGGGTTTGGGTTCTGTGACCTAGCCGTTATCGTGTTCCGGTGCCTATCGGATCCCTCGGACGCTCCAAGTCCGGCCGTCATCGTCCCGCGGACGAACCGCAGGTCGAAGCGACGTCGCCCGACGAGGAGCTGACCTCGTACCTGGCTGCCCTGGCCCCGGACTCGGACAACGAGACCACCGCGTCGGGTTTCGGCAGCTCGCAGGTGTACCAGCTGAGGCTGCAGCTCATGGCCAACGAGCAGCTCAAGGAGCTCGCCGCCGAGCGCCAGACCTCGCCGCAGGCTCTCGCCACGGAGTGGGTCATGCAGCGCCTGGAGTGGGAAGCGCGGCAGCGCGGCCACTAGATCCAGCGAACGAAGAAGGACCCTCGACCGAGCCCGGTCGAGGGTCCTTCTCACGTACGGCTCAATTGCGGCTTTGCAACAGACTTTCAGACCGCGCGGACGTTCTGGGCCTGCGGACCCTTGGTGCCCTGGCCGACCTCGAACTCCACGCGCTGGTTCTCCTCCAGGGTGCGGAAGCCCTGACCCTGGATCTCCGAGTAGTGGACGAAGACGTCAGCGCCGCCGTTGTCCTGGGCGATGAAGCCGAAGCCCTTTTCGGAGTTGAACCACTTGACAGTGCCCTGTGCCATGAACCTGCCTCCATCGCAGGAAAGCTTGGGGCTGCACCGTGCAACCCCGGCCGTCCCGGGGGCGTTCGGCAAACTCGCTTAGAGCGCACCGCACGCCCGCGTGTCGTTCCGCGAGCGTGTGAAGCACGAACACAGAAACCACGGCCTGCGCGGGTCAGCCTAACGTGTGATTGGTCATAGCACTACAGGTCATCACCGGCCAGTTGGGTGCCTCAATAGGGGGAAACCCGCTGGTCCGGGTGGGTGATCGCAAAGTGCCGAGCAACGTGCTCACGCCCCACGCGTCTTCATGAGCAACAGACGAGGGGATCATGGGGGAGCACGTGTTCAGGCCACTGGTTTTGGCTCTGCTGCTGGGTTTGACCGCCTGCAGCGCCGCACCCGACGCACCGCCGTCGTCCTCTGCTCCGGTCGTGGAGCAGAAGGCGAAGGCCGCACTGACGGTGACGCCCGCATCGGGTGAGGAGATCAGCCCGGCGGGTCCGTTCGAGGTCGGCGTGACCGGCGGATCTCTGATGGCCGTCGCCCTGACGGGTGCCGACGGTCGGGTGGTGAAGGGGGAGCTCACCGCCGGCCGGTGGATCGCCACCGAGAACCTGGGTTACAACAAGGCCTACACGTGGTCGGGCACGGCCAAGGGCGAGGACGGCGCCGAGGTGCCGGTCACCGGTTCGTTCCGCACGGTCAAGCCGCAGCGGCTCGTGAACGCCTCCCTCAACGTCGGCGACCACCAGACCTACGGCATCGCGATGCCGATCCGGGTCAAGTTCTCCGCACCCGTGCAGGACAAGGCATCGGCGCAGAAAGCCATGACCGTCACGACCTCCGTGCCGACCGAGGGCTCGTGGGCGTGGCTGTCCGACACCGAGGCGCACTGGCGGCCGCGTGAGTACTGGAAGCCCGGTACCGAGGTCACGGTCGACGCGGGCGTCTACGGCGTGCCGCTGGGGGGCGGCGCGTTCGGCGCGGACGACGTGCACGTGCAGTTCAAGATCGCCGACAGGGCGTTGGTGGCCAAGGCGAACACGCAGACCAAGCGGTTCGAGATCTACCGCGACGGCGTGCTGCTGCACGACCTGCCTGCGTCGTACGGCCTGGAGAGCGACCCCGGCCGCGTCACCCGGTCCGGCATCCACGTGGTGCAGCAGAAGGAAGCCTCACGGAGGATGAAGAGCACCACGTACAACTACGACGTGCCGGTCACCTGGGCGGTGCTGATCTCGCAGAACGGCGAGTTCGTGCACGAGAACAACGGCACGATCCCCCAGCAGGGCAAGGAGAACGTGTCGCACGGGTGCGCGAACCTGTCCGGCCCCAACGCCAGGATCTTCTTCGACCTGACGATGGTCGGTGACCCGGTCGAGGTCGTGGGTTCCTCGGTGCAGCTCGGCCAGGCCGACCCGAACGGGCCGGCTCCCGGCGACTACTGGCAGTGGACCGTGGACTGGGCGGACTGGACCGCCAAGTCCGCCGCCACGAACTAGCGGTGTGGCGCAGAACGTTGCCGGGGGAATTCGCGGTCAGACGGATGCATCGTGGTGCCGCCCCCACGTCCTCGTACTGGTGGTACGGGGGCGTGGGGGCGGTGCCGCGAGGCACCCTGCTGAGCGTGGATCACCTCGCCAACGTTCTGCGACGCGCCGCTAGCTCTTCTCGGTGATCTGGGGTGGCTGCGGGATCTCGTAACCCGACGGACCGACGTTGCGTTCGAGGGCCCGCTTCCACTCACCGCTCGAAATCATCTTCTCGATGGCCTCGTTGACGGCGTCACGCGACTCGGCGTCGCCCTTCGGCACTCCGATGCCGTAGCGCTCCTTGGAGAACGTCTTGCCGACGAGCTTGAGCAGCTCGGGGTTCTCCGCGGCGAACCCGGCGAGGATGACCTCGTCGGTCGTGACGGCGTCGACGTTGCCCGCCATGAGAGCGATCACGCAGTCGGAGTACTGGCCGTACTCCTCGAGCGTCACGCCCTTCGAGTAGTCCGCCTTCACCTTCTGCGCGGAGGTGGAGCCCTTGACCGAGCACAGCGTGCGGCCGTTCAGCGACTCCGGTCCCTGGATGGCGTTCTCGGTGAAGCGCACCAGGATGCCCTGGCCCGTCTCGAAGTACGGGCCGGCGAAGGCCACCTTCTCCTTGCGGGCGTCGGTGATCGAGTACGAGGCGATGATCAGGTCCGCCTCGCCGTTCTCCAGCATCGACTCGCGGGCGGCGCCGCGCGCCTCCTTGAAGGTGATGCCGCTTTCCTTCACACCGAGCTCGTTCGCCACGTACCTGGCGACGTCCACGTCGAAGCCGACGTACCGGCCGTCGAGGCGGCGCTCGCTCAGGCCCGGCTGGTCGTAGCGGATGCCGATGGTCAGCTTCCCGGAGTCAGCACGTCCGATGACTGTGGTGGTGTCACCGCTCCCACAGGCGGTGGCCAACACCGCAACGGCAGTCAGGAGCGCGGCACGACGGATCACGACAGGCCTTCCAAGGGTGTTGTGGAGTCGTGCGCCATGCTACGGACCTGCGGCGATGATCAACTGTGACGTATGACAACTACGGCAGCCGCGCTCGACTGGGCGTCACATGCTTTCCGTGCCGTTCGATCGCGCGCTTCAGGTGGCCGGGAGGAGCCAGTCTCCTGATCTTGCCCGGCACCAAAAGCGCAGCTCGGCGCATCATTCGCAACCAGAGGTCCGCGTGCGCGTAAGGCGGGCGGCCGTGCAGCTCCAGGGCCCAATCGGGCAGCACGGAGTACGCCAGGTGGCCCACCAGCACGCGGTAGACCGGGAGCCCGTGGCGGACGAAACCTTGCACGGGTGGTCCGTGCAAGAAGGTGTAGATCACATCTGAATCGTGTGTTCGACGCAAAACAGGACGCATCCGCTCGAAGTAACCGAGGATCTCGCGCCGTGATCCCGGTACTTCATCCGGGTGCAATCCGACCAAACTCGCCGCGAAGCGCTGCTCTTCGTAGTAACGGTCCTTCTGGCGGTCGGACAGGCCGTACCCCGCCCGGTCGAGAACTGTTTCGAAGCAGTAAACCTCCGAGCAATGCACCCACAACAACAGTTCGGGTTCGTCGACGCGGAACGACCGCCCGTCCACGACGCCCCGCAGGCTGCGGTGGGTGGCGCGCACGCGTGCCGAGGCGGTGGCGATCTCCTCGTCGGTGCCGTAGACGCCCAGACCGACGAAATCGGCCGTGCGCTTGAGCCTGCCGAGCGGGTCGGCCTGGAAGTTGGAGTTCTGCACGACCCCCGCGACGGCCTGGGGGTGCAACGCCTGCAGGTAGAGGCTCGCGATCCCGGCGATCCACATCGTCGGGTCCGCGTGCATCTGCCAGCTGACGGAGTTCGGATCCGGCATGCGGACATCGTCCCGCGTCACCAGGATGAAGACCATGGAACTGGACCAGGCACGGGAAGTGCTCCGCAGCCAGCACCGCGCGGTGTTCTGCGCGCTCAAGTCGGACGGCACGCCGGCCATGTCGCCGGTGCTCGTCGCGTTGGACGACAACGGGGACGTGCTCGTCTCCACACGGGCGACGGCGTACAAGACGAAGCAGGTGCAGCGCGATCCGAACGTGTCGCTGTGCGTGCTGCCGGACAGCTTCTTCGGGCGCTGGATCCAGATCAACGGAACGGCGACGGTCGTGCCGCTGCCCGACGCGATGGACCTGCTGGTGAAGTACTACCGGACGATCTCCGGCGAGCACTCGGACTGGAACGACTACCGGGCCGCGATGCAACGCGAGCAGCGCGTGGTCCTGCGCATCGCCCTGACCGGCGCGGGACCCGATAAGACCGGCTGATGAGCATTCGGTAACACGGTTACCGGGCAGGACGATTCCACGGGGACGGCGGCTACCGGGCAGGCGGAACCTGGGGAGCGGAAGCGATGACTGGTGTCAGACGCCGCGGCTACTTCTCAGCCGCGGCCGCGGTGATGGGCGCTGCCCTCATCGCGGCGTTGCTGGCGGCACCCCCGGACAAGCCGGTCGACATCCGCCTGGTGGCACCGCCGCCCCCGTCACCCGAGGTCATCACCGCGACGGCCACGACCACGGTCTCCGCGATCGGCGCCCACCGGCCGCCACCGCCTCCTCCGCCCCCGCCGCCGGGGCAGGACCCGCCGCCCCGGCACCGGCCCGACCACCGGCCGCCGCCACCGGGACACTTACCTCCCGGGCAGTCCAAGCCCGATCTGCTGGACATGTTGCGCTGTGACTCGAGCCTCCTCGGCGAGGAGCTCGAGCGCTGCCTGCGGTTGCCGCTCGACGAGGCGTTGTGCGACCTCCTAAAGGAGTACGACCTGAAGCCCGCCGACCTGCGCGGGCCGGACGGCAGGCCTCTTCAGCTGAAGTGCGACAAGGGGATCAGGCCTTGAGCTCGCGCAACCTCGCCAGGTTCGTCTCCGCCAGCGAGCCGAGCAGCTGCGCCTCACCGAGGTAGTGGTCGTCGATCAACGCCTCGACCTCGGCGTCGTTCATCGCCGGCACGATCCGCGCCGCCATCCTGTTCATGTTGCGGTAGCTGCCCTGCAACAGGAACGGCTGCCCGGACGGATCCGCCGCGGACGCGATGTAGGCCTGGTTGACCTTCAGCACGACCTCCTGGACCCGTTGCAGCTTGCGGACCACCGACAGCATCCTCTCCAGCTCGACGGTCTCGTACTCGTGCCGGACGCTCTCGCCGTTCGCCAGGCGCACCAACGGTTCCACGTCGACACCGCCCAGCGTCGGGTTCGAGCCGGACGCGTTCTCCAGGTAGCTCAACGCGAACAGCGCGTCGCGACCGGACAGCACGTCACCGAGGTTCCACACGTCCGCGCGGTTCGCGAGCATGTCCGGCACGCGGAACGCACGACCGGTCTCGGTGTACGGGTTTCCGGCCATCGACACCGCGAAGCGCTTGCCGCGCAGGTCGAACGTGCGCGGCTCACCGTCCCAGACGCCGTCGATCCGGCGTTGGGCGTCGCACAGCGAGATGAACTTCTGCAGCAGCTCCGGTGAGGTGTGCTGGATGTCGTCGAGGTGCAGCAGGACGTTGCTGCCCAGGGCGAACGCGAAGTTGATGCGCTCGACCTCCTGGCGCGCGGTGGCGTTCGGCGCCTCCTCCGGGTCGAGCGAGGTGACGCCCGTACCCAGCGCAGGGCCGTTGACCTTGACGAACACCATGCCCAGTCGGTTCGCGACGTACTCGATCAGCGTCGTCTTGCCGTAGCCGGGCGGGGAGATCAGCATCAGCAGGCCGGTGCCGTCGTTCAGCTGCTTGCTGAGGTTGTCGCCGATCAACGGCAGGTAGACCTCGTTCAGCAACCTGTTGCGCACGAAGGTGTTCAGCACCGCGGGCTGGTACTCGTCGAGCCGGAGCCTGCGCCGTTCCTCCGCCAGCAGCTCGTCGCGACGGCGTTGGTAGGCGCGGAAAGCGGGCACCTGGTCGGTGTTGAACCTGCGCAACCTGGTGAGGGTCTCGTCCAGGCGCAGGTCCATCGACTGGTTGTGCACGCGCGGGTGCACGCCGAGCAGGCCGGTGACGGTCTCGGTCAGCGACGCGCTGGAGTCGTAGCGCGGCAGGTCGGTGACCAGGACCGCGACGACCTCGGGGAACTCCGGGCAGTCCTCGTCCTTCAAGAACGCCTTCAGCCACGCCTCGATCAGGTCGCGGTCGCGGTCGTAGAGCTCCTCGCTGACGACCGCGCGGAACCTGTCGATCACCGCGCGGGCGGCCTTGCTCGTGACGAACCCCCGGGGCTCGCAGGCCAGTTCCTCGAACAGGTACTCGGCGGCCAGGTCGCCGATGCCGAACTGGCTCGTCAGTTCCGGGATCCCGTGCGTGCCACCGAAGATCGTGCGGGCACGGGCCAGCGACTCGGCCTTGCGCGCCCACACCGCGCGTTGGTCTTCTCCTTGCCCTGCCCAGAAGAGCTGGGCCTCCGCCCTCGCCGCGGGCAGGTACCGGAGCAGTCCGGCGCCGGCGTGGAGTCGTTGCAGGACAGCGAGGATCTTCTCGGCGTCGTGGTCGTGGACGCCCTTCTCGTAGCCTTCGTCGTAGCGTTCCGCGGCGGCGTTCACGACGTCCGTGCGGCCCTCCGCCAGCAGGCACCCGGCAAGGTGCTCGGACCGGTAGACGTCCTGCGTCTCCGAGACGAGCAGCTGGTCCCAGAAACCCCTGGTGTCGGCGAACCCGGGATCGGTGACCTCACTGCGGTAGTCGGTGCCGGTGACCGCGTAGAACAGCCTGCCGTCGCGTGGAACCAGCGTGAGGTTCATCGGCTCGGTCGTCACCGGGAAGCGGTGGCGACCGAGCACGATCGACGCGCCGTCGTACAGATCGGCCCGGTCGCGCAGCGCCCGGCCTCCCTCTTGCCTGGCGTCGCGCAGACTCGCGTCGAGCTCGTCGGCCCTGACGTCGCCGAGCTCCCTGAGCTGCTCGGCGACCGCGCGGACCTTCGCGACCATCGGGTCGCCGGCGAAGTAGGTGTTGATCTCGTCGGTCGAGGTCAGCTTGGCGAGGCGGCGGCGGATCGTGCCGAGCACCCGTTCCGCCGACTGCACGAGCCGGTCGGACTTGCGCGCCCGTTCGTCGAGCAGGGTCTGCTTGCGGGCGGAGAACGCCTCGTAGACGTCCGTGCGCTTGGCACCGACCTGGGCCAGGAAGTCGTCGAACTCGCCGAAGCGCGACTCCAGGTTCTCCAGCTGCAGCAGGAGTCGTCCGAGCTGGTCGTCGCAGCGCTGCGGGGTGTCGGCGACCGAGAGCGCTCCCGTGATGGCCTGGCCGAGCAACGCGAACTCCGCGGCGAACTCGGCGCGGCCCTCGGCGTTCGCGAGCTGCGCCCTGCGACCGTCCACAGTGGCCCGCGCGCGGTTGACCGCGGCCAGCACCTCGCCGATGCTCGCGAGGATCTGCGTGCGGGTCGTGGTGTCGGCGGCGTCGAGCGTGCTGACTACCTCGGTCAGCACCTCCAGGCCGGTCTGCTGCTGCGCCAGCCGTTCGCGCAACGGCCCGGCCTCGGCCGCGGTCTTCAGCTCCGCGGCCGCGATCTGCTCGATCTCCTCGTGGTACCGGGCGAACGCGTTCTCACCGCTGAGGAACGCGACGGCCCGGCGTGCGGACGCGCCGAGCTCCTCGACCAGTTCGGCCTCTCGCCGGTCGATCTCCTCCAGATCGACGTACTTGAGGTCTTTGAGGGTGATCAGGCGGCCCTGGGCGGACCTGAGGTCGGCGAGCAGGCGGACCCACTCGTCTGCGCTTCGGGGAGCCGCCGACCTGGCCAGTCGGATGAGGCTGGCCAGCTTCTCCGCGGCCTCGTGCAGTTGCTGCGCGGCGTGCTCGGTGAGCGTGCGGACGGCCTCGAACTCGTCCAGCACCTGCTCGGCGGTGGCCCGGACGGCGAGGACGTCCTGCTTGAGCCCCAGCTCGTCGAGCCAGAAGACGCTGTCGACCACCCTGGTGCACAGGGCGATCAAGCCCTCGAACACCGGCGCGCTCGGGGTCGTCTCGGCGCTCATCCTGGTGATGGACAGGCAGTCCGAGATGCCGCGGACGAGCTCGGCGTTGCCGATGCGGGCGAGCGGGCCCGCCTGGTCCGGCAGGGTCTCGTCGGCCATGAACGGCGTGCGCCAGACCTGCATCGGGTGCACGCGCACCGGGTCGGAGCCGGTCGCGCGGAAGACCACCAGCGTGCCGTCGGCGAAGAGCGAGTAGCCGTGGCACGTGATCGGGGTGGCGACCTCCTTGCGGATCACGTTGTAGGGCAGCAGGAGGCTGCGACCCTCGCGGCGGGCGTGGTAGACGAACAGCACGTCCTCGCCGTTCGCGGACTTGACGACCCGTTCGAACTCCAGCTCGTCGGTGTCGACGTCGAACGTCTTGTCCGCGCCCGTGACGAGGTAGTAGCCGCCGGGGAAGATGATCCCCTGGTCCTCCGGCAGCCGCTGACACGCCTGGCCGATGCCGTCGAGCCTGGTGACGACCTTGGTGCGGGTGTTGAAGACCAGGTGCCGCCAGACCGTCTCCTTGTACGGCAGGATCTTGAGCAGGATCAGCGGGCCGACGCGGGCGTAGTGGATCTCGGCGTCCGCGAGGCTCTGCAACGGCTCGTCGACGGGCTCTTCGTAGACGCCCTCGCCGGACTCGGTGTTGTTCTCGACCTTGACGGTCAGCGTGCCGCCGACCGTCTCGACGAAGACCTCGCCGTCGATCGCGATGTGCGGGTGCCGGCCGAGCACGTGCTGCTCGCGGGTCGTCTCGACCCACCTGAAGTCGTGCGAGGGCGGGAAGACGTGGTCGCGGTCGCCCCGGTTGTCGACGTAGGTGACGGTGCCGTCGACCTTCACGTCCCAGCGCAGGACGTGGATGTCCTCGATCCGCACGCCGGTCTGGAACACCGCGAGCAGCCGCTGCTCGACGATGCGCAGCTGGAGCAGCCGCGTCTCGCGGTAGTAGCGGTACAGCTCGGCGAAGTCGTTGAGGAACCTGTGGTCCCGCAGGAACTCCGCCTCGACCGCGGCGAAGTCCCTGCCGTGCGCCGCGAAGACGTCGCCGACCTTGGTCTCGGGCTTGAGGCCCATGAAGACGTTGTAGCCGAACAGCATCACGTCGCCGAGCGCGACGATGTCGCGGGGCACGCAGTTGTTCTCGGTGCGGATGCGTTCGGTGGCGACGAGTTCGAGGGCCGTGCTGCCGAAGGTCTCGACGCGCTGGTCGTTCAGCGCCTCGGTGCTGCGGGCGAGCTCGGCGGCCTGCTCGGCCAGCCTCGCCCGCAGCACCTCGTAAGTGCCGGCGTCGAGAGCCGTCATGCGTTCTGGCCGTTGTTCTTGGCCATCTGGGTCAGCGCGATCGCCGCGGCGATGTTCTGCGCGTCACCGGTCGTGAACGAGCTGAGGATCTTGGTCAGGTCCTCCGGGAAGTTGTTCGTGCCGTCCATCCACCTGCTGCCCAGCGCCTGCACGACGTCGGAGTTGCCGACGAAGCTGTCGACCTGCTTGCCCGCCGTGATGGACGCGGCGATCTTGTCGAAGAACATCGTGTCGCCGCCGACGATGTCGATGTCGGCCTTCTCCAGGCCGGCCGCGAGGACCATGGCCTGGGCCTCGGCGACCTGGCGCTGCACGTCGATGCCCTTGAGGCGGATCTCCTTCTCGGCTTCGAGCCGCAGGCGGTACTCCTCGTGCTCGCGGGTCGCGGTGTCGAGCGCGGCCATGGCCTCGGCCTTGTGCGACAGGCCTTCCGCCTCGCCCTTGAGGCGTTCCTTGATGCCCTCGGCGTCGGCGAGCGCCTTCTCGCGGTCCACGACGGCCTCGGCGCGGCCCAGCGCCTCGGACGCGACGGCGTCCCGTTCCTTGACGAGCGCCTCGGCCAGGCCCTTCGCCGCGGCCTCGGCCTGCGTGCCCTCGGCGAGGCGGATCTTGGCGCGCGCGTCGAGGTCGGCGGCCTGCTGGCGCGACTCGGCGAGCACGACGGCCTCGCGGGCCTTGTGCTGCGCGGCCTGTTCCGCGGCCTCGGCGGCCTTGATGTCCTTGACGAGCGACTGCTGCGCCTCGGCCTCGGCCATGATCACGATCTGCTGGCGCTCGCGCTCGGCCTCCTCGACCGCGCGCAGGCGCTTGATGTTCTCCTCCTGCTCGGCCACCGTCTTCTCGACGGCGACGCGCTCGCGCACCAGGTCGGCGATCGCGCGGCGCTCGTGCTCGAGCTCCTTGTCCTTCTCGATCATGCGGAGCGAGGTCTCGCGCTCGCGGGCGATGACCTCCAGCAGGCGGTCCTTCTCGATGCGCTCGGTCTCGACGGCGATCACGCGCTCGCGGTTCTTCTCGGCGACGGCGATCTCGCGGGCCTTGTTCTCGGTCTGGATGCCGAGCTGCTCCTCGGTGCGGATGAACGCGGTGTTGGCCTTGAGGCGTTCCTCGGCCTGCACCTTCTGCGTCTCCGCCTCCTGCTGCGCGCGGGCGGTCTCGATCTCGCGCTTCTGCTTGATCTCCGCGTCGGCCTGGCGGCGTTCGAGCTCGAGGATCGCCTCACGCGCGCTGACGTTCTGGCGCGTGATCTCCTTCTCCTCGTTGCGGGTGAACTCGTTGGTTTTGACGTGCTCGATCGCGGTCAGCTCGGTGATCTTGCGGATGCCCTGCGCGTCCAGGATGTTCGCGGGGTCGAGCTGCTTGAGCGGCGTCTGCTCCAGGTAGTCGATGGCCGCGTCCTCGAGGCTGTAGCCGTTGAGGTCGGTGCCGATGACCTGCACGATCCGGTCGCGGAACTCGTCGCGGTGGGTGTAGAGGTCCACGAAGTCGAGCTGCTTGCCGACGGTCTTGAGCGCCTCGGAGAACTTGGCGTTGAACAGCTCCTGCAGCGTCTGCTCGTGGCTCGCGCGCTCGGTGCCGATCGCCTGCGCGACCTTGATGACGTCCTCGACGGTCTTGTTGACCCGCACGAAGAACGTGATGCGGATGTCGGCGCGGATGTTGTCCTTGCAGATCAGGCCCTCGTTGCCGGCCCTGCGGATCTCGATGGTCTTCACCGAGATGTCCATCGTCTCGCAGCGGTGTAGCACCGGGAGCACGACGGTGCCAGTGAAGGTCACGTCGACCTTGCGCATCTTCGAGACGATGAGCGCCTTGCCCTGCTCGCACTTCTTGAAAAGTCTGCTCAGCGTGATCAGTGCCAGGATCAGCACTACCGCGATCACGGCGATCAGCACGATCAACCCTGTGGAGATCGCACCCATGTTCAGCCCCCTGTGGTGATGTCCACGACCCAGAAGAACTCGCCGTCTGCGTCGTAGTCGAAGATCAACGCGGTCTGTCCCGCTCTGAGTTCGGTGCTCTGCGCCGCTCGCACCTGAACGACCGCCGTACCGCCGTCGTCGGCGGTCACCTCGGCCTGCCCGTACTGCTCGGTGACCCTGGCCGTCCGCACGATCGCGGTGCGGCCCACGAAGTCGTTGCGGGACGCCGGTTTCTCCGGTTTCGTCCACCTCTTGACCGGGATGAGAAGGATCCTGGTGACGAGCGCGCCCACGAGCAGGGCCCCGGCGAGGATCGCGTACCGGAGCTTGCCCTCGGGAGTGAGCACCGTGCCGACCAGTGCCGCGAACCACGTGATCACGACGAAGATCGAGATCGAGACCGGCATCACCGGGGCGTCGAAGTCCAGGCCCACCAGCGCCACGGTCAGCCAGTACGCCAGCACCAAGAGCAACAGGAAGCTGAACACCACTGTCGGAAACGCCAGCGCGGCAGCCAGGAACTCGGTCATCATCGCCCCCCTTCTCGTCATTCTGATGCGCCGACCGGCCGTTTCGTTGCACTTTCGGGAATGATCGATGGAAATCGATGGTTGGCGCGGTCATGGACATCGGGGTGCAGGGACTCAACGTCGGTGACGCGGCGAGGCCGGACGAGACGCGACGGCTCGCCCGACTGGCCGAATCGCTCGGCTACAGCTCGTGGTGGGCGTCCGATCACGTGGTGCTGCCGTCGCCGCGCGTGGACCCGTCACCGTCCGAACCGGACACGGTGTTCCTCGATCCGCTGACCCACCTGGGTTTCGTGGCGGCGGTCACGTCCACCCTCGAGCTGGCGACCGGGATCGTGGTCCTGCCGCAGCGCAACCCGGTGGTGCTCGCGAAGCAGGTCGCGTCGCTCGACCTGCTCAGCGGCGGACGGTTCACGCTCGGCGTCGGCGCGGGCTACCTCGAACCGGAGATGACCGCGGTCGGGGCGTCGTTCGCCGACCGGGGCGCCCGCACCGACGAGTACCTGGACGCGATGGACCAGCTCTGGCACGCGGACGCGCCGTCGTTCGCGGGCAGGTTCGTGTCGTTCTCCGGGGTCGACGCCCATCCCCGGCCGTCGAACGTGCGGGTGGTCGTCGGCGGGCACAGCCCCGCGGCGTTCCGTCGGGCCGTGACGCGTGCGCAGGGGTGGTTCGGCATCGGCACCCCCGACGAGATCCGCGGCCACCTCGCGCGTTTCCCCTCCCGCCCCGACGGGTTCCGGATCAGCGTGTCCGCGCAGGTCCCGCTGACGGCGCCGGTCGTGCGGGAGTACGAGGACCTCGGCGTCGACGAGCTGGTGATCTACCCGCCGCTGTTCGACGGCACGGTGGACGAGGTGCTGGAGAGGTACGCCGAGTTCACCGGCTAGCCTCGGACGTCGTGATCCCCGTAGTCGTGCTCGCCGGCTTCCTCGGTTCCGGCAAGACCACCCTGCTCAACCACCTGCTGCGCACGTCCGGCGGCACGCGGATCGGCGTCGTGGTGAACGACTTCGGGCGGATCAACATCGACGCGTTCGCCGTGTCCGCCCAGGTCGATTCGATGGTGTCGCTGTCGAACGGCTGCCTGTGCTGCGCGGTCGACGGCACCGAACTGGACGGGATGCTCTCGAAGCTGGCCTCGGCCGACCTGGACGTCATCGTGATCGAGGCGTCCGGTCTGGCCGAGCCTGCGGCGATGGTGCGGATGGTGCTGCAGGCGCCCGGGGTCTCGTACGGCGGGCTGATCTACGTGGTCGACGCGGTGGAGCTCGACGCCGTGCCGCACCTGGAACGCGATCTCGCGCTGGCCGACCTGGTGGTGCTGAACAAGGTCGACCGCGTTCCGTCGCCGCCGTCGTTGCCCTGCTCCGCGCCGGTCGTGCCGGTGACGTACGGGCAGATCGACCCGGCGTTGCTGTTCGAGGTGCGCCCGCCGGACCTGGGGCCGCGGCAGCTGTCGTTCGACGACCTGGACGACCACTCGACGCACGCGCACGCCTCGTACGACAGCGTGTCGTTCGAGTCCGCGGAGCCGTTGCACCCCAAGCTGTTCATGGACTTCCTCGCGGCGCGGCCCGAGGGGTTGTTCCGCGCCAAGGGTTTCGTGCGGTTCCCGCTCGGCACGTTCATGCTGCACACCGTCGGCGCCTACGTGTCCTTCGAACCCGTCGACGACGCCCCGACGCAGCTGGTGCTGATCGGGGCGGGCATCGATCCGGAGGCGCTGACGGACTGGCTGATGGCGTGCGAAGCGGACGGACCGGTCACCGAGCAGGACATGCTCTGGGTGCTCCGGTACGCCCGCTGATCTTCGCTACCTCTTGCAGAGCGCGGTGTCCATCACGTCGTACATCCGCTGGAACTTCCGCATCGGGTCGTCACCGAACGTCCCCGGCAGCGCGGTGATCGTCATCGCCGCGTACCTGCCGCCGTCGGTCGCACCGCCGAACGACGCCCAGCCGTGGATCGACCCGCCGTGCCCCCACCAGACCCCGCCGCAGCTCAGCTTGGTGCTCTCCAGGCCGAGCCCGTAGGCGCTCTTCTCGTCGATCGCGACGGTCCTGCGCATCTCGTCGAGCTGCGGCTTCGCGAGCAGGCCGCCGTTGAGGAGCGTCCTGAAGAACTTGGCCACGTCGCTGGGCGTGGACACCATCGCGCCGGACGCCCACGCCGCCGACGTCTCGATGTCGGTCGCGTCGACGACCTGCGACTTCGGGTCGAGCAGGTCGCTCAGCGCGAAGGCCTGCGCGTGGCGGCCGCGGATGCGCTGCTCGCCCTGGTTCGGCCAGTAGGTGTCCTTCAGACCGGCCTGCTTGACGACCTCGTCGATCGCCTCGCCGACCGGGCGTCCCGTCACCTTCTGGATCAGCAGGCCGGCGACGACGTAGTTCGTGTTGCTGTACTCGTACTTCTCGCCCGGCTGGAAGCTCGGCGCCTTGGCCAGCGCGACGTCCAGCAGGTCGTGCGGCGCGAAGTACCTGTTCCGGATGTCCGCGATCTTCGGCACCCCGACGTCGACCACGTAGTCCGGCAGGCCGCTGGTGTGCTGCAGGACCTGGCGCACGGTGATGCGGCCGTCCTTGATGTGCGGCACGTACCTGTTCGCGGGCCCGTCCAGCTCGACCTTGTTCTCCGCCACCAGCTTCAGCGTCGCGACGGCCACGAACGACTTGGTGATGCTGCCGATCCGCACCTGCCCGTTGACCGGTGCGTTGCCCCGCGCGAGGTTCTGGCCGTTGACGTGGGCCTCGACCCCGGGCGACTTCTCCTGGACGATCTGGTCGAGTTGCTGGGGCACGAGCAGGGTGAGCGCGGTCAGCGCCGCCACGGCGATCACTTGGCACCGCACAGGGCAGCGTCCACAGTGGCCAGAACAGCGTCGTGCGCCTTGCCGGCTTCCTCAGGCGTGTCCTGGAAAGTACCGGGCAGCGCCGTGACGGCGATCGTGAAGGCCCTGCCGGATTCCGTGACGCCACCCCGCGTCTCGAAGCCGTGGATGTCCCCGCCGTGGCCCCAGGAGACCCCACCGCAGGACAGCGGCGAGCTGGCGATCCCGAGCCCGTACCGAGCACCCGGCCACATCTCACCGGCGGTGTCGACGGTCTTCTGCATCTCCTGGACCTGCGCCTGCGGCACCAGCTCGCCCTTCAGCAGCGCGCGGTAGAAGGAGTTGAGGTCCTTGGTCGTCGAGATGATCTGGCCGGCGGCCCAGCCCCAGCTCGGGTCCATCTCGGTGACGTCCTCGATCCCGTTGCCGGTCTTCGAGTACCCCTTCGGGTGCTTGCCGCGGATCGTCTCGTCACCGACACCGGGCCAGTAGGTGTCCTTGAGCCCGGCCTTCTTGATCACCCGGTTCTCGACCACCTCCGCGACCGGCCGTCCGGTGACCTTCTGGACCAGCAGACCGAGCAGCACGTAGTTCGTGTTGCTGTACTTGAACTTCTCACCCGGCTCGTTCGTGACGGGGTTCGCGTTGCCGACGTCGAGCAGCTCGCGCGGCTCGAAGTAGCGGTGCCGCACCTCCTCGAACTTCTCGAGCCCCAGGTAGCCCGTGTAGTTGGCGAGGCCGCTGGTGTGGTTCAGCAGCTGGCGGACCGTGATCCGGTCGTCCTTCACCGCGCCGGGCAGGTAGTGGTTGATCGGCTTGTCGAGCTCGACCTTCTTCTCCGCCACCAGCTGCATGACCGCCACCGCGACGAACGCCTTGGTGTTGGAGCCGGCACGCACCTGCCCGTTCTTCGGCACCGGCGTCCGCTTCCCGAGCTCGGCCGTGCCCGACGTGTAGGCCGTGGCCCTGCCGTTGGTCTCGGTCGTCGTGCCGAGCGCCGCCGGGAACCCGTGCTCCTTCGTGAGCCCGTCGAGCTGCTTCTGCACGTTGCCCGCCGGCGCGGCCATGACCGTTCCCGCTCCGGTGAACAGCATGGCCGCCGCCAGCACGCCTACCAGCGTCTTCTTCATCCTGTGCCTCCCCTTGCCGTGGTGAGGACAGATTTCCGCTTCCGGGGGCCTCTGCGCAGTCGCGCACACTTCCGTTCTCGAGGTGGAGCAGGCTCTACCTCAGTACCGGACGCTGCTCTGCAGCAGCGGCGGGTAGATCGCGGAGTGTTCGCCGTCCACCGTCGTGCCGGCGAACTGCAACATGGCCCGCAACTCGCCGTGGAGGTTCGCGGGGTAGTTGAGGTCAGGCCGCGACACGGCGTCGAGGGTCGCGAGCTGTTCTGCGGTGAGCGTCACCTCCTCGAGGTTGCTCTCGAGGTGCTCCAGCTTCCGCGCCCCGATGATCGGCACCACGGTCCCCTCACGCTGCCGCAACCAGGCCAGCGACACCGCGGCAGCAGTCGTTCCGGTCTCGTCCGCGATGGCCGTAACGACGTCGATGACCTTGAACTCGTCCTCCGTCGGCGGGTCGACGAACTTCGCCCGCTCCGAGTCCGCGACCTGCACGTCCCGCCGGTACTTGCCGCTCAGGAACCCGTTCTTGAGCGGACTCCAAGGCACCAGCGCCATGCCCGCGTCCCTGGCCAGCGGCGCGACCTCCCCCTCCACCGTCCGCGCCAGCAACGAGTACTCGACCTGCAGCGCGATCAGCGGCGTCCAGCCGTTGAGGACGGCCATCGTCTGGGCCTGCGCAGTCACCCAAGCGGGCACGTTCGAGAACCCGATGTACCCCACCTTGCCCGATCCCACCAGGTCGTCGAGGACCCGCATCGTCTCCTCGACGGGGGTGTTCCGATCCCAGTTGTGCATCCAGTAGAGGTCGAGGTGGTCGGTCTGCAAACGCCGGAGCGTCTGCTCGAGCTGCCTGCGAATGGAGCGCCGCCCGGCCCCACCACCGTTCGGGTCACCGGGGTGCATGTTGAAGAAGAACTTGGAGGCCAGCACCACCCGATCCCGGCCACCGTTGCTCCTGAAGAAGTCGCCGAGGATCTTCTCCGAGTGCCCGTTGGTGTAGAAGTTGGCCGTGTCGACGAAGTTCCCGCCGCGGTCGAGGTAGGTGCGCAGGATCTTCTCGGACTCCTCGACACTCGCGCCGGCGGCCCCGGGGTCCTCACCGAAGGTCATCGCGCCGAGGGCGAACGGGCTGACGCGGAGGCCGGAGCGGCCCAGGGTGACGTAGTGGTCGAGCGGCATCGTCTTGGCTCCTTCTGGTCGTCTTGTTGTGCCTCCAATTCCAGCGTTCTGGGGGTCGGGGCGGTACGACGATCCAGCTGGGTTCTTGCCTGATCCTCTCTGGGTGGGTGGATTGGGGGCCGTGACCGTGAGGTTGGCAACCCGGAGGACATGCGGGGGTGGAGATCGGTAGGCTGTCCCGGCGAGGGCTGCTAGCTCAATTGGCAGAGCAGGAGACTTTTAATCTTCGGGTTCAGGGTTCGAGTCCCTGGCGGCCCACCAAACCCCCAGGTCACAGGCCTGGGGGTTTCGCTTTGGAAGATCACTGATACGCCTTTGATGCGCTTTACTCCCTGACTCTCAATCTGCGCGCTTCTTGGGTTCGCCCTGCTCAGGCCGGTCGAGTGCCCCTTCCAGTGCGTCAGCCGCCTTCCGATCGACCGCCTTCCGGGCGAGGTAGGTGTCCTGGGTCATGGACGGCCGAGCGTGTCCGAGCTGGTCCGCGACGACCCTCGCGGAGAGCCCCGCCTCATCGAGGATGGTGGCCGCCGTCTTGCGGAACACGTGCGAGGTCACCCAGGCGAACTCTTCCCCTCCGCGAGCCTTCCGGATGTCCCTGCGGGTGTTGGACGGGTCCCGCAGGCCACCCAGGCTGTTCGGGAAGACCGGCCCGTTCGGGAACAGCGTGGCCGCACGACGCCGCCACAACATGTCGAGCGCCCACCTGGGCAGCGGGAGGGTCCGCTCGCCCGCCTCCGTCTTGGTCGACTTCCTGATCAGCCCGAGCCCAGCCGCCCGGATGACCGTGTAGTTCACGTCGACCGTTCCAGCCTCGAAGTCGACGTCGTCCCAGTAGACGGCCAGCGCCTCACCGATCCGCACGCCCGTGGCCATCATGAATCGCGACAGGTCAGGCAGGTCCTTCCGAACCGCCGCCGGGTCGGACTCCAGCATCTCCAGCCACAACAGGCGCTCCTCCCGCGTGAGCGCCCTCGGGCTCTTCTTCCGACCGCTCTCCAGCGGGTCCGTGTCCCGGACAGGGTTCGTGTCGAGCGCCCGATCCCGCACAGCGATCCGCAGAGCACCCGAGATCACCGAGCGCGCCGTCTTGGCGCTGTCGACGCCGACCGACCTCCACAGCGCGCCCAGGAACGCATCGATCCGGGCGACCGTCATCTCACGAATCCGCAGCTCACCGAGACCCGGAAGGACATGCCGGCCGAGGATGCTCCGGTAGGTATCGAGGCTGCTAGGCGACCGCTTGCCCATGTCCACGAGCTTCTGAAACTTCACCTGCCACGCTTCGAGCGCGTCCTTGAACCGACTGTCCGGCGTCAACGAGTCTCCCGACGGGCCTTTGCGCTCAGCGAGCGCCTTCTTGAGCCTCCGCTCAGCCTCAGGCTTGGTCTTCCCCCTCCGAAGCACCGGCCGCGTCTTACCGTCGAAATCGCGGTAGTTCGCGACGGCTACCCAGCCGGACTCCGTTTGACTGCAACGAATCTTGCCGTACGTGCCGATGTCGAGCGGCGGACGAGCCATCAGGCCGCCCCCTCAAGCAGGTGCTCGAACCAGCTCCGCACCTCGGACGGCAGGTACCGCAGGTGCTTCCCCAAGCGCCGTGCGGGCGGGCCGTAGTTCTTGGTCCTCCAGCCGTAGAGCGTGTGGACCGGGACGTTCAGGTAGGCCGCAACGTCGCTGACTGTCCACAGTGGCTCGAACTGGTGTGTCTCCATGATGTTCCCCCTTTGATCAAGCAGCCTGCGAAGTTGCCGAACTTCCCGGAGGTCCGGCAGATGCGAGCAACGCGGCCGTGTATTCGGCCTTCCACCTCCGCCGCTCAGCGACAGCACTCAAGAGCAGATGTGCTCGAGGCGGCACGTTCGGATCGCCGGGCTCGACGTTGTTCCAGACGACCCGTTGAGGCTGGTCCTCGGGCTTGATCCCGACTTCCGCAAGCAGTTGCCGAACGAACGTCTTCCGGTCGTGCTTGTGGTCGGCGAGCGACTTCCCCGACCACTTCCGCGACACGAGCACCCGTCGCCCAGCCACCCCGAGCGTGGTCCGCTTGTGCGCCTTCCCCTTGCACTTGCCAGGCACCGTGGACAGCCGCGCTCCCCGAGGCTGGACGCCGTAGAGCAGCCAGATCGGGCAGTTCGGCGAGCAGGGCGTGACCGCGAGCTCAGCGCACAGGCGTTCGGCGTGGTCCTCCTGGCGGGCCGTCTGCGCCTCAAAGCACTCGTTGATGCTCTTCGTGAGGTACTTCGTCAGGTATCCGATGTGACGGCCGGCCTCTTCGGTCCCGCCGAGGATGCCCTTGGAGTGCACCTGCGCCCCGAACCGCGCGACGTGTGCGGGCCGCTCCACCTGGTCGAGCGCGTCTTCCCAGTTAGGCAGGGCCTTCCGCGTCTGCGGATCAACGAAGCCCTTGGCCCGGACGTCCCACACCGGCAGGTTGTCACCGCCGTACTTGATCTCGTCATGCTCAGGCCACCAGACCTGGTGGTACGTAGCTTCAGCGACCGCCCGCAGCTCCGCCCGCGAGATCGAGCCCCGAACCGCCGCGTGCCAGTGCGGAGCCAACCGCCTCTGCGGCTCGACCGTCGAGAAGTACTGGACCTCCCAGCCGACACAGCGCCGAAGGTTCTGGACGAACCGATCGAGCAGGGCCGCGAAGTGCACCGCGTCCCGAGCCGCACGCCGGTAGTTGTAGGTCCCCGGATCAACGGGCGTGCCGTCGCTGCGCACCTTGCCGTAGGTATCGAGCGTCAGCGTGAGGAACGTCGAGGGCTGGTACTTGCCCCCGAAGACCTTCCCGACCGTGCGCTTGCTGACCGGCCGCCGAGGCAGGTTGGGCGCGTCCTGCCGCCGCCTGGTCGACCGCTTCCGAGCTGCCTTGAGCGGCACTTCCAGAGAGGGGAGCGAACCGCGGACTCCGAGTTGCCGAAGTTCGGCGTCGACCTCCGCGACCTCCTCCCGGACCTCTTCGGCTCCGACCTCGTCACCCTCATCGAGGGCCAAGCGGAAGGCCTTCACGAGATCAGCCCGATAGGCGGTCAGCTCCCGCTGATCGTCGTTCGGAGCGTCCGGCGTGAAGTCGGGCTCCTCCGTCAGGTGCCATCCCTCGCGACACTGCGCCATCCGCAGACGCCGGTTCTTCTCAGCGCAGGTGGGGCAGACACTCGCGACGGTCGAGCCGCACGGCACCGGGACGATGTCCACGCGTCCGGTGTCGAGGTCGATCCGCTCCTTGGCCAACGGCCGGACGCAGACGCCGTGCTCCTCAGCAACGGCACGAGCGATGTCGAGCGCGGCCGGCTGCTTCATCCGCTCCGAGCGAGTCAGGTACTCGGTCACGCCGCCGCCCTCCCATCACCGCTGGTCGGGAACTCGTGCACGGTGGCCGGGGCGAGATAGACGCCCAGCTCAACGAGGTCCGCGTCGGTGACGTGGAAGGCCCTCGCGCGTTCCGGTTCGCGCTGCCCGTCCTCCTTGAGCCAGGCGACACCAGGCGTGTTCTCGCTGATCTCGTGAGCAGCCGCGCCGCGTTGCCGAACACCATCCCCCAGCACCATGTCGACCTGGACCGGCTCATCGAGCCGCAGCGCAACGCGGGTGGTGAACAGGTGCCGGAAGGAGACGACCTCCTTGCGCGGGTCCTGGACCAGGCCGACCACGGCGTAGCCGGGAGCGCGTCCCTGCGAGGTGATCGTCTGAACCGCACGTGTCGCACGCTCGCGGAGATTCCGGTCCGGCTGGTACGCGATCAGGTCCGCCAACTCATCCACGATCAGGACCGTGAACGGCTCACCCGTACCGCGTGCCCACAGACGCCGGATGCCCCGGTACCGCGCCGCGCGTTCCTTGACCTCTGCCGCGATTTCTTCAAGCAGCGCAACAGCTTCCGGCCCGTTGTCGTAGACGACCTTCTCGAATGCGTCCGGACACTGCCCCAGCTCCATCCCGCCTTTGGGGTCGATCCCGACGAGGCGGACCGTGCCAGCCTTGATGGCCGGGGCGAGCTGCCAGACGATCGACCAGAGCACCGAACCCTTGCCAGCGCCAGGCACACCGACCACGAGCACCTGAGACCCGAGCAGCTTCAGCCGCCAGGGCTTGCCGGTCTCCGTGCGGCCGACGACAACGCGCTTGAGGTCAACGTCCCCAACAGCGGCGAGCGGCGGCACCACGACCGGACGCGACAGCGGATCGGAGTGGATGAAGTCGAGCTCAAGCACGCTCGGACGCAGCACCCGCACCCGACAGGACCGCGCGTTGAACGAGTGCGCCAGGTTGTCCCGCCGCGCTTCCCACTGCTCCGGAGACTGCGCCGGGATCATGCGAACCCGGACCTTGTCCCGCCAGCCCTCCGACCGGACGCGCCGCAGCTTCGGGCGATACTCCTTGCCTCGGTTGTCCTTGGCCAACTCTGCCAGCCGCATCACTGTGCGCCAGTGCGGCACGTACACCGTGAGCCGCCGCCACTCGGTCAAGACGCGGTACCAGCCGTACCGCAGGAACGAGCCACGATCGAGGCCATACCAGACCGTCAGAGCGCACACGAGCGACAGCAGGGCCAGGACCAGCGGCGACAGCCCGAACTCGCGATAGCCGATGTAGCCGCCGAGGCAGACCGTGACAGCAACCGGGTACCGCACCGCCACCACGACGAGCTTCACGGCCAGTCGGCCGGCAAGCCAGATCAACGCGAACGGCGCGAGCACGACCTTGATCCAGCCGGGCAGCCATACCCACCACGGGACCTGCGGTCGTGCGCCCTCGAACGGCGCGGGATCGACCCAACGGTTGCTCTTCATCGCGCACCGCCAGCGCACTTGAGGCACTGGAAAACAGTGCCAATGCTCGGGATGCGTCCGACGGGCTGGAACGCTCCCGATTCTGTGGTGTGCTGCGTCTTGCAGGTCAGGCACTCGAAGCCCTCAGCCTGCGCGGCCGTGAGTTCCAACGTCTCCAGGCTGCCGCCGTCGAGCATCACGACGTAGCTGGAGACTGTCTGCTTGTTGGAGATCATCCGATCCCACAGCAGTTGCTTTGTAGCCCTGTATGGCGCAGGAATGCGCCCAGGCTCTACGCTCATCTTGTTCACTCCCGAGTTGGGTGGACAACGCAGGAGCGGCGAGGTTGGTAGCCGGGTTCCGCTCCTGCGTCTCACGTTCTCTTTGCACCGCAACAAGACGTGCGGCATCGCCACGTGACCCAGCAGAGTCACGCGCTATGTCCAATGAGGACTTTGCTAGCTCTTCGCGGTCTTCGTAACCTTGATCGCCTCTCCCTTCTCGCGCTCACGGTTCGCCCAGTACATGGCCTCGTGGTGGTGGCTGCGGTCGCTCTCAGCAACGCGCGCGTAGATCGCGGCGGAGCGGAGGTAGTAGTCCCGCAGAACAGCGGGAGCGGCCTTGGGGTTGGGCAGAAGCTTGCTCAGCACGTCGTGTGCTTCGCTCAGCGTCCGGGCCTGCTCAGCAAGGCCCCAGTGCATGGCCTCAGTCGCGGGCATCGGAAGCCTCCTCCGCGAGGGCGTGACGCCCCTCCTGTCGAGCGGCCGAGGCCTGGAGAGCGCGCCACCCCTGGTCGAGCACGTCCCGCAGCTGCGGCACCACATCCCGATCAACGACGAGCACGGCGGGGAAGGCGTTGCCGAAGCGGATCTCGATCCGGTCGGCGAACGGCATCGCGAGTGGCCGCATCGGCACGCCGTCGGTCAGGTGAACGCGCACCAGGTCAGGCATCACGCCGCCTTAGCGGCTGGCTTGCCGACGACCGGCTTCATGCCGGAGGCCCGCAGGCTGTAGCCGAGCTTCGCGCGGCAGCGGTGACGCTCACCCGCGTGGACCCCACGGCAGCCCTTGTCATCGATCCACGGCGTGACCGTCAGCCCCTCGAACACCACCGGCCGGACGTCCGTGCCGGGGATGGCCTCCGGCGGCACCGGCTGGTGAGGCGCGGAGATCTTGACCGTGACCACCGCGTCCGTCTTGCGCTCCGCGGCCTGGTCGATGACCAGCACAGACCACACGAGGAGACCGGTCTCCTTGTCCTTCTCCTGCTCGGGCGGCAGCCCTTTCGCCCGCTCTTCGGCGGACTGGAACTTGAGCACGGGCTCAACGCCCATCACGAGCGCGCCCCTGGGAAACACGAAGTCGTGACCCGCAGGGAGCCTGCTCCCACCTGTGATCGCCATCGTGGCTCTCCTGTCGTAGGTGTCGTCCAGACCGGTTGTCTGGAGTTCTCGACACCTACGACTTTCGGCTGAAAACCGGGACGTGAGCACCGCATGGCGGGACTTCTAGAGACGTCCCTACTAACGTAAGACGTCCCTAACGTCCCCGAGGACGTCCAAGAGGAGCGATCATGGCGAACGAGCGACTACGAGATGCGTTGCTGCGCAACGGACTCACATACGAGCAGGTAGCCAAGGCCACGGGCGTCGACCAGAAGACCGTCGAACGCTGGATCACGAAGGGCCGTACGCCGTACCCGCGCCACCGCAACACCATCGCTTCGATGGTCAAGGAGACCGAGACTTACCTCTGGCCGGACGCAGTCGCGCCGGAGCGGAAGGCAGAGATCACCGAGTCCGAGGTGGTCAAGCTCTACCCACACCGGAACTCAATCCCACCGGACCTGTGGGACCACCTCATTACCAACGCCACCCGGCACGTCGAGGTGCTTGTCCACGCCGGCATCTTCCTCGTGGAGCGTCCGACCTTCATGCGCGACCTGGCCAACAAGGCTGCGAACGGCGCGCGTATCCGGCTGATCTTCGGCGATCCGGCCAGCCGCGAGGTCGCCAAGCGCAGCGATGAGGAGCAGCTCGGCAAGGGCACGCTCGGCTCCCGCATCCGCAACGCGCTCGCGTTCTACCGGCCGCTGGTGGGCGTGGACGGCGTGGAGATGCGCTTCCACAAGACGACGCTCTACAACTCGATCTTCCGCTTCGATGACGAGATGGTCGTCAACACGCACGTCTATGGCTTTCAGGCCGCACACGCTCCGGCGCTGCACCTGCGGCGACTCGCTGCGGGCGATCTCTTCGAGACCTACTCTGAGAGCTTCGAGCACGTCTGGAACCTGTCCAAGCCAGCAATGTTCTAGGGGAATCTATATGGCCCGCGTGGACTACTTCCATGATCCCGACGCCCCCAAGGCGAACAGTCTCCGTCCGGCTGTTAGCGCCTTCATTCAAGACGATACCGGACAAATCCTAATGATCCGCCGCGCCGACAACGACAAGTACGCCATACCCGGCGGCCAGCAAGAGGCAGGGGAAACACTTACCCAGACTGCAATAAGGGAAACAAAAGAGGAAACAGGGTTTGATGTTAGTGTGATCGACCTGATCGGTCTCTACTCAAATCCCAACCACGTAATCGCCTATGACGACGGTGAGGTGCGACAGGAGTTTTCTATTTGCTTCCGCGCACACCTAATCGGCGGTTCAGCGAAAACAAGCAGCGAGTCAAAAGAGGTCGTATGGGTTCCCGAGAACCAAATTGAGAACCTGAACATACACCCATCCATTCGCCTTCGACTTAGCCATGGGATCGACAGAAAAGGCAAAGTGTACTACACGTAGAGCCAACAGAATCCCTTTCAAAGCAGCGGCAATCGGAGCACTCATGACACAGCGCCTATACAGGCCGATTCCAAACTTTACCGAGTGGAACGAACCGGACGACACAATACAAATCGAGAGAGTTTCCTACGAGCTTTCGAACTCACTTTCCACAGCCGCTCCTGAAGCAATCGCGGCCGTGACGCGAAAGCTTGGCCGAGAGGCAGCCGCAGAATCCGGGGCAATTGAAGACCTTTATAAACTAGGGCCTGGTCACACCAGGACGATCGCATCCGAAGAACCAGGATGGGAAGACGTCCTTACCAGACAAAGCGCGGAGGCGCTAAGCATCTTTGACTCGCAGGTAGATGCATACGATTTTGTTCGCCAGGAAGCGCAAGGGCAAGTCGAGTCAGGAGAGTACTGGATCAAGCAACTGCACGCGCATGTCTGTCGAAACCAAAAAACGTACAAAGCGGCGATACTGCTTGGCGATGGCAGCATAGGCCTGGTCGATCGCCCACTAGTGCCCGGTAGATACCGCGAGGACGCAAGTCACACGATCAGACGAGATGGCGAAAAGATTCCCTTCTGCCCAATCACCGACCTTCTGCCAGAAATGCACAGGCTCGCCGAACAGGTTGAATCACCGGATTTTCAGAATGCCCATCCCGTCACGCAAGCGGCTTACGTACATTACTGCCTGACACATATCCACCCCTTCTCCGATGGGAATGGGAGAACCGCCCGCGCCTGGGCTTCCCTATACACTTATAAAGCCTACGGAATCCCGCTCATTGTGTACTCTGATCGCAGGGGAACTTATCTTCAATCACTAGAAGCCGCAAACGAGGGAGGCTACGGGGATCTAATCCGTCACTTTCAGTACCGCACGATCGACACGCTTTCCCGTGCGCAGCAAGAACTCGATAGCGCATCAAATAGCTCAATCGAAGACCACTTGGCATCCCTACTGGAAATCAAGCCAACGGATGCGCGGATCACCCTTGCAAGCGCCCAAGAAGTTGCCTACAAGATCGCCAACCACATCAGCAGTGAGCTACATGCAATGGCCGTCAGACTAAACTCAGCGGGCGAGGGTAGCTTCTCCCTAAAGATTGATAAACCTGAATACCAGATTGACACTCTGGTTGTAGCAGTAACCGGATCTCTTAAAACACCTGCGTCTGTGACGTCCAGGATTGAGCTCGCGCTTCACACTTCCGGCGACCTGACTTCGATGTACCTATTCAATATCCACGCCCGACGCAGAACACCGGCCGCAGCATCTATGTTCTCAACAGTATCCGATATGCGCATGACTTATGAGGACGCCTTCCCTCAGCTAGCAACTAGCGCGATTGATCGAATCGAACTTCTGATAGATAAAATCTTGCGGGACCTAATCGGTGACCTGCAGCGTTCCCTGAGAAGCGTCCTGCGCCAAGGCGGATTGAGCGCCGAATAGACACCGATAGCTAGACTAGGTCAACTCAGTATGAGCTAGTTTGCCGAATTCTCCTCTACAGGATCAAGGCCGCCGCTGGCGGCACGCTCCGCGCGTACGGCGAACACCTTCCATCCCGGCACTCCCGGCATCCGCTTCGCTGCGCCGGTCGGCCGGGCGACGCTGCGCGCCGTCCTCCGGCCTTGCCCCAACCGACGAGTTCACCCGCAGAGCCACGCCGGCCAGCAGCTCCCTACGAGCGCCGTCAGGGTCACCGCGGACTGCCGGCCCTGGCGCTCGACTGCCGCGACGGCTGCGCCGCCTTGCCACCGTTCAACGATGCCAGCGCTCCGTAGAATCCGATCCATGACCGCAAGCGACCGCTCTGGGCTCGTGTCGCTAGCCGAGTGCGCGGACGTCTGGAGCATCCTCAACCAGGTTCAACTGCGGCCGAGCATGTGGATCCGTGGACGCCAGCTCCGCGAACTGGAAACCATCCTCCTGGGCTACGGCGTCGCGCTCGAAGTTCATGGCATCAACGAGTCGTTCCACCTGAACCCCGGCGGTCCGTTCAGCGAGTGGCTCCATGCTCGTTTCGCCTGGGGGACGTCATGCGGGTGGGCTCAGGCCATCACGAGAACGCCGGCACGGAAGACCCACTCGTCCTGTTCTTCCGCCTTGTGAACAAGTACCGAGCGGATGCTCACGCCAGCGAGCAGGCTGAAACAGCCGGTCGGGCCGGGATTCCGGAGAGGACTGGAGCAGACCCGAAGGATCAAGATCATGATGCGCTTTAGTCTCGTAAAACGTCGATAAACGTCGAGAAGCGACTGTCCACAGTGCTCAGATCAAGACCGCATCCGCGCAGGTAGCGAGCACTGTGGGGGAAGATCGACGAACAACGCCAAGCGAAGGCTCTTACTCTTCGGGTTCAGGGTTCGAGTCCCTGGCGGCCCACTGAACGCCCAGGTCGACGGCCTGGGCGTTTCTCATGCCCGGAGCGCTGGCACACCTTTGATGCGCTTTACCCCGCTGAGTCCCAAGCTGCGGCATGAGGCGGACCGTTCTCGAACTGGTCTTCTTCGTCCTGTCAGGGTCTTGGTTCGGCTTGTCGAGCGCGCGCCCTCAAGGGCGTCGACACAGCTTGCTCAAGGCTGAGCCGTCCAGCATGGGGCACGGCGCTCGACGGTTGCGCCGCCTTGCCACGCATCAGGGCCGGCCGCGGGCTGAGAGCCCGTTGTCTACGCCTTGCTCGCCACCACCATGTAGTTCTCGGCCTCGAGGTTGAACGTGCTCAGTTCTGTCTGGAGTCCGACCCGGCGCAACTCGGCTTCGAGTTCTTCGTGTCGGTAGGGCCAGCTCGACAGCAATTCCGAGCGGGCAAGAACCGACCCAGCCGCATCCAGTTGCGCAATCGCAATCTCGATGTGGTGTTCGTCCTCCCAGTTCGGCGCAATGTCCCAGCGGTAGACCACGACGGCATCGCGACCGTTCCGGCGGACGAGTCGGTCGCTGATTTCCAGCCGGGAACCTCTGGCCCTGACGAGTTCCCAAGTGCGGGAGGTGAGGACCAATCGCCCGCCGCGGTGCAGAAGTCGTGACATCGACTCCAGAGCAGCGACTCTGCCTCGCGCGCCCTCGGCATGGTGCAGCGAGTTGCCTACGCAGAACACCATGTCGAAGGTGTCATCATCGAAGTGCTCGGGCAACTCTTGCCAGTCCGCCCGCGCCGTCCGGACCGGGGCCCTGAACTGCTCAGACAGCTCCGCGGTCCGACGAACCATCGCTTCGCTGGCGTCAGTTGCGACGACGTGCATGCCGCGACCGGCTAGGCCAACCGCCAGTTGTCCGGTTCCGCACGAACAATCGAGGACGTGAGCGTTCGGCGGCAGGAGATTGAGGACGTCATCGAACGACGCGGCGAACTCGGCCGGAGCCATCTTCACATCGGAGATCAGCCACTCGTACACCTCGGCAAGCGCGTTATAGCCACTCACGACTGCTACCTCCGTTACGCGGGAGACACACGGTGGCCATCAGTACATCAGCGGAGCAAGTCGGTCACCATTCTTTTTCGTGAAGGGAAACGTGCCCGCCCATGCCGCATTTTGGTCGCACAGGAGCGCAGCGTTCGCCAATGGCCAGCGCTGCGCTGCCGGTGTTCCATGACTGGCAATGTGGTGGTCCTATAACGCTGGCAGGCGCGATTCTCAGTGCGCCATCACGTCGCCGGACGTGGTGGTGCGGTTCGGCAGGAGGGCCGCCACCACGATCGTGACCGCGGCCAGCACCGTGGCGATCACGAACGCCAGCTTCATGCCGCTCAGCTGCGCCGCCGCCTCCGCGACCCCCTCACCCACGAGGGAGGTGGTGCGGGCCGACATCACGGTGACGACGAGGGCGGTGCCCAGGGCTGCCGCCACCTGCTGGAGGGTGCCGAGGATCGAGCTGCCGTGCGGGTACATGTTCGGCGGGAGGGCGCCCATGCCGAGGGTGAAGATCGGGGTGAAGGTCGCTGCCAGGCCGACCATGAGGAGTGCGTGGAGGGCGAGGATCTGCCAGTACGGCATGGTCGTCGAGATCTGGGTGAAGCCCGCCAGGGACAGCACGATGCCGATGGAGCCCGGGATGACCAGCGGGCGGCTGCCGAGGCGGTCGTAGATCCTGCCGACCGTGGGGCCGAGGAGTCCCATCGCGAGGCCGCCCGGCATCAGGAGCAGGCCCGTCTGGAGCGGGGTGAGGCCTCGGAGGTTCTGCAGGTAGAGGGGCAGCAGGATCATCGAGCCCATCATCGCCAGGAACGCGACGCACATGAGGGTCAGCGACAGGGCGAAGGTGCGGTGGGTCAGGGTGCGCAGGTCCATGAGCGGGGCGCCTGTTCGCTGCAGCTTGAGCTGGCGGAGCACGAAGAACGCGATGGTGGCGGCGCCCGCCACGACGATGCCGATGCTCGGGCCGAGGTGTTCCGCGCCCTCGCCGAAGAGGCTCAGGCCGTAGACCAGGCCGCCGAAGCCGAGGGTGGCCATGGCCGCCGAGGCCCAGTCCAGGGTGCTGACCTGGGGCTCGCCGATGTTGTCGAGCTGGCGGAGGCCGAAGTACGTCACGGCGCCGGCCACCGGGAGGACGGCGATGAACAGGAGGCGCCACGAGCCGAGTTGCAGGATCAGGCCCGAGATGGCCGGGCCGAGGGCCGGGGCCACCGAGATCGCGAGGGTCACGTTGCCCATCACGCGGCCGCGGTCCTGTTCGGGGACGACGGTCATCAACGTGGTCATGAGCAGCGGCATCATCACGGCCGTGCCTGCTGCCTGCACGATGCGGCCCAGGAGCAGGACGGTGAACGTCGGCGCGGCCGCGGAGAGGGCGGTGCCGGCCAGGAAGACGCCCATCGCCATCGCGTAGCCCTGGCGGGTGGTGACGCGCTGCAGGAACCAGCCGGTGACCGGGATCACGGCGGCCATGGTGAGCATGAACGCGGTGGACACCCATTGGGCGGCCTGTTCGGTGACGTGCATCGACTCCATGAGGCGCGGGATCGCGTTGATCATCAGCGTCTCGTTGAGGATCACGACGAACGTGGCCAGCACCAGGAGGCGCACCACCAGCGGTGTCTTGCCCGCCCCTGTTGTCGGGCGGTCTTTCACTGCAGCAGGCATGTCAGGCCCTCACTCGGTTGCTGGCATCAGGTTCTTCGCGACACCCGAGAAGACCCGCAGCGCTGAAGGAACTCATCGGTGCGTCCGAGTCTTCCTCATCGCGGCTCCGGTCTCATCCGGGTTTTCGCCCTACACCTGTTCGTCGAACCGACGAGCCGCGAATCGACACGGACGTTCGAGAGTTTTCGGAGAACCGGTCGGCGTCTAGGACCACGGGCCGATCACAAGCCCCTTGAACACTGACAGCGTCCACGGTCATGAGGTTTCCGAACGGATGGGTCGGTGGCGCGGCGCTGATCGCCGGGCCTGTGTTGTTGGCGGGAACGCTGTTGCGGTCGCCGTTCCACTTCTTCTTCCCTGACCAGCTCAAGGCTCTGCACGAGCACCCGGAACTGGTGCGGGCGGCCTACACCGCTTTCCTGGCGGGCAACGTCGTGCTGTGGGCGGCGGTCGCGCACCTGGTGCAGCGGATCGGCACCCGGTGGGCTGCCTGGGGCGGGGTCCTGGTGACGGTCGGGTTGTTCGCGCGGACCTTCCACGCCGGCGTCGACCAGGCCGCCTTCAACGCCACCGGGCAACTGGGCGTCGAGCGCGCCACGGCACTGGTCGCCGGCGGGTACGGCGAGCTGCACCTGTTCAGCGCCCTGTCGTTCACGATCGTTCTCGGCTGGTTCGTGCTGGCGTTCGCGGCGTACCGCGCGAAGGCGTTCGGGCTGGTCAGGTCGGTGGCGCTGGCGACCGCGGGGTTGTTGCCGCTCGGGGTGTTGAAGGGCACCGAACCGCTGTCGGTCGTCGGCACGGCCGGGTTGTGCGTCGCGCTGGTGCCTTTGGGCGTTCGGGTGTTGCGGGAGCTGCCGCGGCCGACGAGGAAGAACGTGCTGACGGCCGTGCCCGTCGCGCTCGGGTTAGGGGCTCTCGCCGTCCTGAGCACGCTCGGATGACGCGAACGGCAGCGCGAACCAGAGGCCCGAGAAGACGACGAACGCGAACGCGCCGACCACGATCGCGGGCCAGCCGCCCAGGACCACCTCGGCGAGCAGCAGGACGGTGCCGGTCATCGCCAGAGCCAGGAAGGCCAGTCCGACCACGGCGAACGTGTTGCCGTGGTCGACCACGTCCTCGCGGCGGCCCTGGCGGAACAGGACGCGGTGCCACGCGGCGGGCGCGGTGAGGAAGGCGACGGCGACAGCGGCGCAGAGCACCGTGACCAGGTGGGTCACCCGGATGTAGTCGCTGACGGAGGCGTACTTGTCGGTGAACGCGATGGAGAGCAGGAAGCCGAACAGGATCTGCACGCCGGCCTGGGCCACGCGCAGTTCCTGCATCAACTCGTTGACGTTGCGCGCGAGCCTGCGCTGGTCGGACTCCTCCGCTTCACTCACGAATCCCGCGTACCCACCTCGAGGCGGTTGAAACCCCAAGATGCAGAGCTGGACCGTTGGCGCTAAGCAAGGGGTCCATGAAGACGCTTGCAGTCGCGGTCTCCGCCGCGCTCCTGTTCACCGGAACCGCGCACGCCGACCCCGCGACCGTGGCCCACACGTCCGCGACGTTCGAGAGTTACCGCGACAAGGCGAAGGCCGTCACCTACGACGCGAAGGTCCCGGCCGGTGCGAAGGTCACCGTCGTCGGGGTGCCGTCGGTCGGCGGACGGACGACGGTCCTGTTGGTACTCAAGGGATTGCTGCCGAACCGGGCCTACGGCGCGCACGTCCACGTGAAGAAGTGCGGCGCGGCTCCCGCCGACTCGGGCCCGCACTTCCAGAACGTCAACGACCCCGTGCAGCCGTCCGTCGACCCGGCATACGCCAACTCCCGCAACGAGATCTGGCTCGACGTGCACACGGATGCCAACGGGTTCGCCTACTCGGACTCCACTGTGGACTGGCAGTTCACCGAACGGCACGCGCAGTCCGTGGTGCTGCACAACGAACACACGCACACCGGACCCGGCGAGGCGGGCACCGCCGGGCCACGACTGGCGTGCGTGAACGTCGCCTTCTAGACCTTGTTGATCACGAAGAAGTCCGTCACGAACGCGACCGGGTCGCCCGCGGTGTTGCGGCCGACCCACGTCGGGTAGACGCCGTCGCCCCACCCGGTCGAGAACGCCACGACGTTCAGGCCGGAGCGGGCGTCGGTCACGTTGGTGGGACCACGCCCGCCGCCCACCGCGCCCAGCGCGTCGATCAGGTCGCAGTTGCCCAGCTCGTCGTCGCTGACGAGGCGGTCGACCGCCGTGGCCGCGGCGAGGTCGAAGAACGCGCCGGTGCTCGACTTCACCTCGTACCCGAACTCCGGCATCACCGGCAGCATCGGCACGTGCTCACCCGGCACGACCGCCGGACGCCACGAGTACGCGGGCTCGTCCTTGATCGTCACCTTCGCGGCCGCGACGCGATACCCCTGCCGCTCGTCGGGAACGCCGTCGCCGTCGATGTACGACACCAGCGAGACCGACACCGGGTAGCTGCCCGGCTCGACCTCGTCGGTGAACGCCTCCGCGTCCTCCGGCCAGACGACGAACGGGTCCGCCGCCACGAGCCTGCCCGTCGGCAGGGCCAGCTCACCCACCTGTTCGACGGTGATGACCTGCTGTTCGCCACCGCCGGTCGACCTGCCGACGGGTCCGTCGACGAAGAACCGCTCGAACCCGGACCTGATCAGTGCAACCGCCCCCATGAGCTAGGCCACCTCCAAGGGCATGTTGGCAGAAGGGTCCGACACCCGATCGGGGCACCTTGGGTGTTCGCCGTGAGTGAAGACCCCAGGTGGCGCAACGAATCCGCTGCCACGCTGGTCAGCATGGGAACGATCGACGTGGTGCGCGGCGACATCACTCGACAGGAAGTCGACATCATCGTCACGGCGGCGAACGAGTCGTTGCTCGGCGGCGGGGGTGTCGACGGGGCGATCCACCGCGCGGCCGGGCCGAGGCTCGCGGAGGCCGGCGCGGAGCTCGCGCCCTGCCTCCCGGGGCAGGCCGTCGCCACTCCCGCGTTCGACCTCGCGCCGGTGAAGCACGTGATCCACACCGTCGGGCCCGTGTGGGAGGGCGGCGGGCAGGGCGAGGACGAGGTGCTGACGAGCTGCTACGTCCGGTCGTTGCGGCTGGCGCGGGAGCTCGGGGCGCGGAGCATCGCGTTCCCGGCGATCTCGACGGGGATCTACGGGTTCCCGGCGGACCGGGCCGCGCGCATCGCGGTCGCTGCGGTCCGCTCGCAGCCGGTGATCGAGCAGATCCGGCTCGTCGCCTTCGACCAGGAGACCTTCGACGCCCTGACCCGGAGCCTGTGACCGAGATCGCGGCGCGGACGCCCCGCTGGTCACTCACGGTGAAGATCACGGCAGGTCAGTGCCGTAACCTGGTCACCGTGTCCGTTCCCTCCACGCTGAAGATCGGCCCGTTCGCCGTCGACCCGCCCGTCGTGCTGGCCCCCATGGCCGGCATCACCAACGTGGCGTTCCGGCAGCTGTGCCGTCAGTACGGGGCCGGGCTCTACGTCTGCGAGATGATCACCGCGCGCGCCCTGGTCGAGCGCGACCCGATGACCATGCACATGATCACGTTCGACGAGGGCGAGAGCCCGCGGTCCATGCAGCTCTACGGCGTGGACCCGAAGAACGTCGGCGAGGCCACGAAGATGATCGTGGACGAGGACCTCGCCGACCACATGGACATGAACTTCGGCTGTCCCGTGCCCAAGGTGACGCGCAAGGGCGGTGGCGCCGCGCTGCCGTACAAGCGGGAGCTGTTCCGGCAGATCGTGCGGGCCGCGGTCCGCAACGCCGGGGACATGCCGGTCACCGTCAAGTTCCGCATCGGCATCGACGACGACCACCTGACGTACCTCGACGCCGGGCGCATCGCGGCCGACGAGGGCGCACAGGCCGTGGCACTGCACGCGCGCACGGCGTCGCAGCGGTACTCCGGCAAGGCGGACTGGTCGGCCATCGCGCGGCTCAAGGAGGCCGTGACGAGCATTCCCGTGCTCGGCAACGGCGACATCTTCAGCGCCCAGGACGCGCTCGACATGGTCGCCGAGACCGGGTGCGACGGCGTGGTCGTCGGGCGCGGCTGCCTCGGCAGGCCGTGGCTCTTCCGGGACCTGCAGGCGGCGTTCCGCGGCGAGCCCGTCCCCGAGGGGCCGACCCTCGGTGAGGTCGCCGAGGTGCTCAGGACGCACGCGCGGCTGCTCGCGGCCCACGACGGCGAGAACAAGGGTCTGCGCGACCTGCGCAAGCACATGGCCTGGTACTGGCACGGCTTCCCGGTCGGCGGGGACACGCGGCGGGCGTTCGCGATGGTCTCGAGCCTGCAGGAGCTGGACGACCTGATCGGCACGCTCGACAAGTCCGTGCCGTTCCCCGCGAACGCCGAGGGGCCGCGCGGCCGGCAGGGCTCGTCGGCGAAGGTGGTGCTACCCGAGGGCTGGCTGGACGACCCCGAGGACGCCACGGTGCCGTCCGGCGCGGACGTGATGCACTCCGGTGGCTAAGCGACTCGTGGTGCTCATGGCCGCGCTCGCACTGCTCGCGGGCTGCGGCGGACCGATCGCGGGCAAGGCGCGCCCGGCCCAGCTGGGTGACGACGAGCGGACGAAGTTCAAGGACTACTACGCGCGGGTCAACTCCGCAGGTGACGAGGGCGCGGCCCAGCAGGCCGAGCTGCTGAAGGACACGCAGCACCCCGACTTCCGGCAGAAGACCTGCGACCTGCGCGGCGCCACCATCAAGGTCGAGCCGACCTGGGCGACGCTGCGCGCGGACGCCGACTGGGCGCCCGCCGGCGAGAAGGCCCACCCGCGCGGTGACGTCTACGTCGTGGCCGTCACGATCACGATCCGCCAGAAGGACCAGGTCATCGGCAGCCAGATCGGATCGATGCACGTCGTGCTCCTGGACGACGAGGTGTACGGGTTCGCGCCCTGCCTCGGTGGCTGAGCGAGTTGTTGATCTTCCAAGCTCACTGGATCGGAGCAGTTGACGGTCAACCGGACGGGGGAAATCCCGTCCACAGGTGTCCTCGTAGCTCAAGCGCCGCCTCTCCGGGGACGACACCTGGCAGGTAAGGAGGTGACCGCGATGACCGCACTGCGACCCGAGACCGCAGAGATCCAGCAGGCCGACGCCAGCGTCGACAAGCAGGGTCCCGGCCTGGTGGGGCTGCACGAGTCCATCGCGACGTTGCTCGCCTCCCGCGGCCAGTGGCGCCAGGCGTACCAGCACCTGCGTTCCGCGCTCGACCTCGTCCACGCGGACCAGGTCGAGGAGCCGCACGTCCCGGAGCAGCTGCGCCGCGAGGTCGACAGGCTGCGCCGGGAGCACGCCGAGGCACGCGAGCAGAGCCTGCGCGACAGCCTCACCGACTCCTACAACCGCCGTTACCTCGACCAACGGCTGATGGACCTGCTGACCGAGCACGGAGCGTGCCGGCACGGGCTCGCCATCGCACTGATCGACCTCGACTGGTTCAAGCAGGTCAACGACACCTTCGGCCACCTCCTGGGCGACCGGGTGCTGCAGCGCGTGGTCGAGTTGCTGCAGCAGGGCCTGCCGGAGGGCGCCTTCTGCGCCCGCTACGGCGGCGAGGAGTTCGTGCTCGTGCTGCCCCGCGTGGACGCCGCGAGCGCGGTGGAGATCGCCGAGGCGGCCCGCGAACGTGTCGAGCGTCACCCCTGGCAGGAGATCGCGCCGGGGTTGCGCGTCACGGTCAGCGCGGGCCTCGCGTACGAGCCGCCCGCGGACGAGGCGCCGGAGCGTCCGGCGGTCGGGGCCGAGCAGCAGCTGCTGCGCGCCGACAGCCTCCTCTACACGGCCAAGCAGTCGGGACGCAACGCCGTGGCGTACCGTGCCGACGGACGGGTTCGCCTCGCAGGTGCTGCCTCGGGCAGGCGTGCGATCGCCGAAACACGTGTTCTCGGTTACTACTGAGTGACCTGGCTCACCCGTTCAGGGCAAGCGGACTGCGCGTAATCGCGTACAGATCGCAGCCGTATCACCCGGAGTGGTCGTCAGAACTCGGCTACATCCGTAGTATCGCGGGCGCAACTGACACGCCGGTGATGCAACCCTTGTGTCCCGGTCGTCGTCACTTCGTAATGACGAACCGCTTTTGCTTCTGACCCAGAAGGGAGATTGGGTGCCCGACGACCCCCGACGTGGCGGCCCCTCTTCCCGTGGTGATCAGGATCCCCAGCACGACCAGCCGACCGGCCGTAGACGTCGCTCGATGGAAGGCTCTGGGGGCCTGAGCGTCTCGGACCTCATCGAGCAGCACAGCAGGACGGACATCCCCCGGCCCGTTCCGCCTGGCTCGCCCGACGCATCCACGACAGGCAGGCGTGCCCTGCCCGATCCCCCCGCGACCAGCGGCAGGCGCGCTCTGCCCGACCCGCCGGTCCGCCACCAGCAGCAGCCTCCGCAGGCACCGCGGCAGCAGCCGCCCGCGGCTCACCGGCCAGGTGAGCAGACGGGTGCGCGCCCGCGGCCAGAGCAGGCACCGCAGAACTTCACCGGCGAGCAGACCGGCAGGCGGCGCAGGGCCGAGAGTCCTGAACCGGCCGGCCCGCCGCAGACCGGTCCCCGGCCGAGGCCTGTCCAGAACCCGGAGCAGAGCGGCTCCTACCGCGTTCCCGGTGAGCAGACCGGCCAGCGGCCGAGGCCCGACGCGCCTCGCCGCCCGGCACCCGGCGAGCCGGGCCAGCCGACCGGCACGGTCCGGCGGCCGGCTCCGAACGGCGCCCCGCAGGCGGGGCCACCGCCGCGCAGGCCTGTTCCGGGCGACGTCCCGTCGTCCAACGGCATCCCGCGGCCGCCCGCACCCGACGGCACCGCGAACGGCATGCCCAGGCCGCCGGCTCCCGGCGACCCGCGGCGGATGCCTCCCGGTGACGTGCCCTCCGCGAACGGCATCCGGCGTCCCGTCCCCGGTGTCGCGCCTGAGGCAGGTCTGCCGAACGGCACGGTCCGCAGGCCCGACGCCGGTGGGGCACCGCCGCGCAGGCTCCTGCCGGGCGACGCGCCGTCGTCCAACGGCATCCCGCGCCCGCCGGTGCCCGGCGAGGCCGCGCAGCCCGGTGGCCCGAAGCGCCCCGGTGAGCCGAACGGCCTCCAGCGTCCGCCCGCCCCGGGAGCAGCGCCGGAGGGCCCCGCGCCCCGTCGCCTCCTGCCGGGCGAGGCACCGTCCTCGAACAGCATTCCCCGTCCTCCGGCCCCCGGCGAGGGTCCTGATCCCGCCGGACGCCGCCCCATGCCCCCGAACGGGGACGTGACGGGCAGGCAGCCGATGCCGTCGCGCGCCGAGTCGAGCGGCCCCCGGCCGATGCCCCCGAGGGCGGAGTCGAGCGGTCCCCGTCCGGTCCCCGGCGGCATCGCGAACCGGCTCGGATCCGAGCCGGCGGACGAGCCGAAGGCCGACGCGCCCGGCCCCGAGGCCACCCAGATCGCTCCGGCGGCGGGTGTGGCCAAGGTCGAGAAGCGCGAGGACATGGACCCGTTGAGCCTCACCACCGAGATGGAGGCCATCGGCGACGACGTGAAGAAGCGCCGCGAGGTAGACCACACGCTCGCGCGGTTCTCCGCGGTGCACGACGAACTGCTCGAGCAGGAGCGCCAGCGCAAGGAGCGGCGCGCCAAGCTCATGCCGTGGGTCAAGGAGGGCGACGACGGCGACCTGGTCGACGAAGCGACCGAGTACGCCGAACCCGTTGCCCTGGACGAGGAGGACGGCGAGCCGCGGGTCACCGGCCGCACGCCCCAGCAGCGCAAGCTGATGCGCACCGCGCGGATCGGCGCGATCGCCGCCGCGGCCGTCGTGTTCGCGTCGACGGGCATCGGCTGGACCGCTACGAAGTGGGCCGACTCCAAGTTCCAGAAGATCGACGCGCTCGGCGGCAACTCGCAGGCCGTGCTGCAGGCGGACAAGCAGCTCGGTGACGAGAACTTCCTGCTGGTCGGCTCGGACACCAGGGCAGGCGCGAAGGCGGGTGACAACGTCGGCACCCAGGAGCAGGAGGGTGGCGCGCGGTCGGACGTGATCATGCTCGCGCACATCCCGAAGGACCGGAAGCGCATGGTCATCGTGTCGCTGCCGCGTGACGTGCGCGTGGACCGCCCGGACTGCCGGACGTGGAACCCGGACAACGGGCAGTACGCGGGTCCGCTGGCGCCGGAGAAAGAGGTCATGGCGAACTCCGTCTACAACGACGGGGGGCCCGAGTGCGTGGCCAACATGATGACCCAGCTGACCGGTCTCAAGATCAACCACTTCGTCAGCATCGACTTCGTCGGCTTCCGCGAGATGTCGACGGCGATCGGCGGCGTGGAGATCTGCACGCCCACGAAGATCGTGGACGACGAGCTCGGCGTCGTGATCGACAAGCCGGGCAAGCACGTCCTCAAGGGCGACCAGGCGCTGTCGTACGTGCGCGCCCGCAAGGTGCAGGCGCAGGGTGACAGCGGCACGGACTTCGACCGCATCAAGCGGCAGCAGGGTTTCCTGTCGGCGATGCTGCGCCAGGCGCTGTCGAACGAGGTGCTGCTGAGCCCGACCAAGCTCAACAACTTCATCAACGCGCTCACGAAGTCCACGGCAGGTGACAACATCGACGTCGCCTCGCTGCTGGAGCTCGCGAACTCGTTGCAGAGCCTCGAGGCAGGCCGCGTCTCGTTCGTGACGATGCCGCACTGGACCGACGAGGGCCCGACGTTGTCGAACAACGACAACATCGAGCGCCTCAAGAACGACGACATCAAGGCGTTGTTCCAGACGATCATCGACGGAACCCCGCTGCCGCAGGAGAAGGCGGCCGAGCCGAAGCCCGGCGACGCCAACCCTCCCGCCCAGCAGCCCGGCACCGTGATCGACCCCAAGCAGGTCAGCATCCAGGTGCTGAACGGGGACGCGTCGAACGGCGGCGCGGCCGACCGGACGGCGAACGCGTTGGCGCAGAAGGGCTTCCAGATCGCCACCCGCGGCAACGCGCCCAGTGCCGAGAAGACGATCATCAAGTTCGCGAAGGGCAACGAGAACAAGGCGGCCACGCTCAAGGCCGCGGTGCCCAGCGCGGAGCTCGTCGAGTCGCCCGAGATGGGCGGCGCCATCGAGTTGGTGATCGGCAAGAACTTCGACGACAAGGTGCAGGCGCCTCAGGGCGGCGACCAGCAGGGCACCCCGCAGGGACAACCCCAAGGTCAGCCGGGCAACGATCTGTCCATTGTGAACGCGGCACAGGACCCCTGCGCGGCGAAGTGATTCGCCTGGGGTTCACCTCCGGTTCATCCTGGCATGTCGCTGCCGCGATGGTCGGGACGTAGGCTGAGCGCATGCGCGAGGCCTACCACGACTCTCTAGAAGAGCTCGCCGAACGACTGGCCGACATGACCGGCATGGTCGCCGAGGCGATGCAGAACGCGACCGCGGCCCTGCTGGGTGCCGACCTCGGTCTGGCCGAGCAGGTCATCAGCGGTGACCAGAAGGTCGACGACGTCCGCTCCAGCATCGAGGAGCAGTCGTACGCACTGCTCGCCCTGCAGGCACCGGTCGCGACCGACCTGCGCACGGTGCTCGCGGTGATCCACGCCGCCGAGAGCGTCGAGCGGATGGGCGACCTCGCCCTGCACGTCGCGAAGGCCGCACGCCGCCGGCACCCGGCGTCGGCGCTGCCGGACGACGTCAAGCCGTACTTCGAGGAGATGGGCCGCATCGCGGTCAAGCTCGCGAACGAGGCCGCGGAGATCATCCGCGCGAAGGACGTCGACCGCGCGCGCAACCTCGAAGAGGAGGACGACGCGATGGACGACATCCACCGCCACCTGTTCTCCGTGATCATGGACAAGGAGTGGCAGCACGGCGTTCCCGCCGCGGTGGACGTGACGCTGCTGGGCCGCTTCTACGAGCGCTACGGCGACCACGCCGTGTCGGTCGCCAAGCGCACGGTCTTCGTCGTCACCGGCCGGATGCCCGGCTACGGTGGCGACGACAACCTCTGATCCTCAAGGCTTTCCAGGTCTCACTGCACCCGGCCCCGCGTCCTGCTCAGGACGCGGGGCCGATTTCGTTCAGCGGAACTGCCCATCGCGCTCTGCCACCAGCTCCGGATCGGCGTAGGCCTCCGAGAACTCGGCGAGCACGGTGGGCAGTTCTTCGTCCCACACCGCGCGCGCCTCGTCCCGCGGCAGGTCCCGCGCGTCGACGGTGAAGTACGCCCACGCGCGCACGATGTCGGGCAGCAGCGCCAGATCCGCGTCGGACACGTGCAGCTTCGCGGCCACGTCGAGGATCAGCACGGCGGTCAGCGACGCCGGTCCGTAGACGACGGGGTCGCGGTTCTGTTCCACCGCGGCGGAAGCGACGATCCGCGCGAACGCCCGCGCGGCCTCGACGTCCGCGATCCCGTGCTCCGAAGCCAGGAACGCGTCGACGACCTCGTCCGTCCTCTCCGGACGGACGGAGGGGATCTCGTACTCGCTGGGCACCAACGCGCTCACGCGGGCGTCGGCGAGTGCGATCAGCTGCACTGGGTGCCGCACGTCCTCCTCGCCCATGAGGCCCTCCTCGGCCTCCTCGTCCGGCCCGTCCGCCCAGAACTGCTCGACGTCCGGCCACACGCGGTCGTAGACGTCGCTCGCGCTCAGGGCGGTGATCTCGTCGCGGAACGCCTCGGGCGTGGAGGCGATCATGTCCTCCAGCAACGCGACCGTGCCCTCGTCCGGCGTGGAGAACAGCTCGATCGCGGTGGCGCCGAGCACCGGCTGGCGCATGAACAGCACGGTCTCGCCGACGCCCGCGCGCTCCTGCGTGATCGCGATGACCTCGACGTCGCCCAGCAGGTTCGTGACGAGGAAGGCGTCACGGAAGTCCGCGACGGTGCCGGCGACGTACCACGGCGGTTCGGCGACGCCGCGTGCCGCAACGACTTCGGCGGCCGCGAAGGCGGCGGCCCGGCTCTCCTCGGAACCCACACCGGACAGCGCGCGCAACGCGGTGAGCGCCGCGGGGTCGTCCATCGCCTCCAGCGCCTCGATCAACGGCGCGGTGCCGGATCCGGCCAGCCAGAGGGTGGCGTAGAGCTCGCTCGCCCAGGCGTCCGCGAGCAACCAGGACTCGGAACGCACCGCGGCCGCCGACTCGAGCAACGCCCCGTACGGGGAGTTGTTCTCGGGCCTGCGGCCGGGTGCCTTGCCTTGCTTCTTCTTGCGGCTCTTGCTCTGCGGGCTCACCCGCAGCAACTTAGTGCAAGCCGGGTCTTTAGCCGAACCGGCCGGAGATGTAGTCCTCGGTCGCCTTCTGGCCGGGGTTGGAGAAGATCTTCTCCGTGTCGTCCACCTCGATCAGCTGTCCGGGCTGACCGACGCCCAGCAGGTTGAAGAACGCGGTCTGGTCGGACACGCGCGCCGCCTGCTGCATGTTGTGGGTCACGATGACGATCGTGTACTCCTTCTTCAGCTCGGTGATCAGGTCCTCGATCGCCAGCGTGGAGATCGGGTCCAGGGCCGAGCAGGGCTCGTCCATGAGCAGCACGTCGGGCTGCACCGCGATGGCACGCGCGATGCACAGACGCTGCTGCTGACCACCGGAGAGGCCGCCGCCCGGCTTGTCGAGCCGGTCCTTGACCTCGTTCCAGAGGTTGGCGCCGCGCAGCGAGCGCTCCGCCACCTCGTCGAGCTTCTTCTTGTCCTTCACGCCCGAGAGGCGCAGGCCCGCCACCACGTTGTCGCGGATGGACATCGTGGGGAACGGGTTGGGGCGCTGGAACACCATGCCGATGGTGCGGCGCACCTCGACCGGGTCCACAGTGGACGCGTAGATGTCCTCGCCGTCGAGCAGCACCTTGCCCTCGACGCGGGCGCCCGGCGCGACCTCGTGCATGCGGTTCAGCGAACGCAGCACGGTCGACTTGCCGCAACCCGAGGGGCCGATGAACGCCGTGACGTTCTTCGGCGGCACCGCGAGCGAGACGTTCTCCACGGCGTGGAACTTGCCGTAGAAGAGGTTCAGGTCCTTGATGTCGAGTCGCTTGGCCATGTCCGCCCGCTCACTTCGTCTTCGGCGCCAGCGCCCGCGAGATCACGGTCGCCAGGAGGTTGAACAGGGTGATGAGGACGACGAGGGTGATCGCCGCGCCCCAGATGCGCTCAAAACCGGCCTGCGTCGGGTTGTTGCGCTCGTTCACCATCATCAACGGCAGCGAGGCCATCGGGCCGTCGAACAGGTTGTAGTTGATGAACGGCGCGTACGCCGCGAGCACCAGCACCGGCGCGGTCTCGCCCATGACGCGGGCGAGGGCGAGCATGATGCCGGTCAGGATGCCGGAGAGCGCCGTCGGGATGACGATCTTGACGATCGTCTTCCACTTCGGGATGCCGAGCGCGTAGGAGGCCTCGCGCAGCTCGTCCGGGACGATCTTGAGCATTTCCTCGGTCGTGCGCACGATGACCGGGACCATCAGCAGCACCAGCGCGATCGACACGGCGAGGGCGCTGCGGCCGAGGCCGAACGTCGTGATCCAGACCGTGTAGACGAACAGCGCGGCGACGATCGACGGGACACCGGTGAGGATGTCGACCATGAACGTCGTGGACTTCGCCAGGCGCGAGCGGCCGCCGTACTCGACGAGGTAGATGGCGACCATGATGCCGATCGGCACCGAGATCACGGCGCAGACCAGGCCCTGGACCAGGGTGCCGTAGATCGCGTGGTACGCGCCGCCGCCCTGCTGGCGGGCCAGCAGACCGGACATCGACTTCTGCCACCAGTCACCGTCGAGGATGACCGGGAAGCCGCGCTGGATGACGGTGTAGAGCACCCACACCAGCGGGATGATCGCGATCAGGAACGCGCCCCAGACGAGTCCGGTGGCGATGCCGTTCTTGATCCGGCGCGAGACGCTGACCGACTGGAACGTCGGCGGCGTCGCGAGGCGCGTGGGGTCGGCGAGGTTCGTGCTCACTCGTACTCCTTGTGGCCGGCGACGATCGAGCGCGCGATGGCGTTCACGACGAAGGTCAGCACGAACAGCACCAGACCGGCGGCGATGTAGGCGCCGGCGGAACGCGGGTCGTTGAACTCGGGCGCGGCCAGCGCGATCTTCGAGGCGAACGTCGAACCACCGTCGAACAGCGACCAGCCGAACGAGCTGGTGGCGGTGCTCAGGATGATCGCGACGGCGATGGTCTCACCGAGTGCGCGGCCGAGGCCGAGCATCGAGGCGGAGACGTAACCCGCCTTGCCGAACGGCAGGACGGTCGTGCGGACGACCTCCCACTTGGTCGCGCCGAGCGCGATGGCGCCCTCGACGTGCATCGTGGGCGTGCGCTCGAAGACCTCGCGGCTGACGGCCGTGATGATCGGCAGGATCATCACCGCGACCACGATGCCCGCGGTGAAGATGGTGCCGCCGAGCTGCACGTTCACGTTGCCCTTGGCGAACAGCGGGATCCAGCCGAGGTTCTCGATCAGCCACTCCGAGAACGGGAAGAGCACGGGGCCGAGCACGAACAGGCCCCACAGGCCGAAGACGATCGAGGGGACCGCGGCCAGCAGGTCCACCACGTACGCGAACGGCCGGGCGAGGTTGCGCGGCGCGTACTGCGTGAGGAACAGCGCGATGCCCAGTGCGATCGGCATGGCGATCAGCAGGGCGAGCAGTGCGACGACGACCGTGACGAGCGTCAGGTCGAGGATGCCGAACCGCAGGTTGGACGGGTCCGTGGTGTTCCACTCGCGGCTGGTCAGGAAGTTGACGTTGTCCAGCCCGAGCGACGGGATCGCCTGCAGGATCAGGAACAGGCCGATCGCGCCGATGAGGACGACGATGAAGACACCGGACCCCGTCGCCAGGCCGCGGAAGATGCGGTCACCAGGCCGGACGTGAGGTGCCTTGGTCGTTTCTGGAGCTTCCGGTGTCGGGGGAATCGGAGCCTCCGAGGCGTGGGGAGCAGCCGCGACGCCCCGCTCCGCACCGGTGTCACCGGGGCGGGCGGGGCGCTTGGCCACGACGGGATCTTTCATCGCGTCTGCGTCAGCCGAAGTTTCGCATCAACCTCAGGCGATCGCCTTCACAGCGGTCAGGATCTTGTCCTGGAACGCCTTGGGCAGCGGCACGTAACCCGCGTCGGCGAGCTGCTGCTGACCGGTGGTGGCGGCCACCGTGAGGAACGCCTTGACGGCCTTCGCGGTGTCGGCGTCGTAGCCCTTCGAGCACACGATCTCGTAGGTCGCGAGCAGCAGCGGGTACGCACCGGCGGCCTTGGAGCCGTAGATGGAGTCGAGGTCGAGGACCAGGTCGTTGCCCTGGCCCTTGATCTTGGCCTCGTCGATGGCCTTGCCGGCCGACTCGGCGTTCAGCTCGACGGCACCGGCGCCGGAGTCGATCTTGGCGATCGAGAGCTTGTTGTCCTGCGCGAAGGACCACTCGACGTAGGTGATCGCACCGTCGATGGAGCCGACGGCCTGCGCGACACCGGCGGACTTCTCCTTGCCCTCGCCGACACCGCCCTTGAACTGCTTGCCGTCACCCTTGGTCCAGCCGCCGGCGACCTTCAGGTACTTCTGGAAGTTGTCGGTGGTGCCCGACTCGTCCGAGCGGTAGATGACCGCGATGTCCTTGTCCGGCAGGGTCGCGGAGCCGTTCAGCGCCTTGATGGCCGGGTCGTTCCACTTCTTGACCGCGCCGGAGAAGATCGCGGCGGTGGTCTTGGCGTCGAGCACGAGGCTGTCCACGCCGGAGACCTTGTAGCCGATGGCGACGGGGCCGAAGACCAGCGGGAGGTTCCACGCCGGGTTGGTCTGGCAGCGCTTGGCGGCGGCCTCGGTCTCGGCGCCTTCCTTGAGGGCGGAGTCCGAACCACCGAAGTCGACCTGGCCGGCGTTGAAGTTCTTCACGCCCGCGCCGGAGCCGGAGGGGTTGTAGGCGAGGTCCACACCGGGGCAGGCGGCCTGGTAGGCCTGCACGAACGCGTCGACCGCGTTCTTCTGCGCGGAGGAGCCCTCAGCGTTGAGCTTGGTCTTGCCACCGCACTCGACAGGCACAGAGGCAGCGTTCGACGAGGTGCTGTTCGTGCCACCCGCCGGCGCGTTGTTGTCGCTGCCACATGCACTGAGCAGCAGCGCGCTGGCCGCGACGAGGCCGAGCACGGCACCGTGCCGCTGGATCTTCACCTTGGTCCTCCACCTTGCGGAAAGCAGTAGCGGTTTCGCGACGGACGCCGCCGCTCGTTGTGGAAGGTAGGTAGCCAGGGTGGACAACCCACCTAGACAAGGTGAACGGGAGGTGAACACAGGACGGGAAGTGACGGGTCACACGGCCGAACGAGTGATTGCGTGACCAGCGCGTATGCGTTTTGTGACGGTCCGTTGACTACCGCGCGTACTGGACGTCGGCGTCCCAAAGGGTGAAGCCGAGCTTCGTGTAGACGCGCACCGCCGCCGAGTTGTCGGACTCGACGTAGAGCATCACTTCCTTGACGCCCTGTTCGCGCAGGTGGCGCAGGCCGGCGAGGGTGAGCGCCCTGCCCAGGCCACCGCCCTGGCGGTCCGGGTCGACGCCCACGACGTAGACCTCGCCCAGTTCGGGCGTGTGGACCTTCGTCCAGTGGAAGCCCGCGAGCCTGTCGTCGGCGTCGAACGCTAGGAGGAACCCCTCCGGGTCGAACCACTCCTCTTCTTCTTTGGCACGGACGTCCTCGATGGACATCGCGCCCTGCTCGGGGTGCCAGTCGAACGCGCGGTGGTTCACGTAGACGACCGCGGCCTCGTCCTTGCCGGGCACGAACGCCCGGATCGTGAGGCCCTCGGGCAGCTTCGGCTCGGGGAGGTCGTTCTCGACGCGCAGCCTCATCCGCAGCAGCTCGCGCACCTTGCGGAAGCCGAGCTTCTCGGCGAGCCGCTCGGCGTCCGGGTGGCCGCCGTGTGCCCAGATGCGCAGCGAGTCCTGGGGCAGCGCTTGCACCAGTGCCTCGCCCACGCCCTGATGGCGGTGCTGCGGGTGCACGGCGAGTTCGGCGACCTTGTTGCCGCCGGAGTCACCGATCAGGTCGACGTGCGCGTACCCGGCGAGTTGCCCGTCCAGGTGCGCGAGGAGGTGCCTGCTGCCCGTCGCGCCCGGCCGCATGCGCAGCCGGACGGCCTCGCCGACCGGGGCCACGCCGTCAGTGCTCTCGGCGGCCTGCAAAAGCCGCGTCACCTCGGCGGCCTGGTCGGCCGTCAGCTCCTCGAACCAGCTCAGTTGCGCCACACAGGCGAACCTACCGCGCGATCAAACGCTCATCCAGGACACGGGCGGAGTCGTCCATCTCCACCTCGGCCACGTCGGGCCGGCGGGTCGAGCCGGGACGCGGCGGGCGGACGAACTTGTAGCCCACGTTGCGGACCGTGCCGATGAGCGCCTCGTGCTCGGGGCCGAGCTTCGCGCGCAGCCGTCGCACGTGGACGTCGACCGTCCGGGTGCCGCCGAAGAAGTCGTAGCCCCAGACCTCCTGCAGCAGCTGAGCGCGGGTGAAGACCCTGCCCGCGTGCTGCGCGAGGTACTTGAGCAGCTCGAACTCCTTGTAGGTGAGGTCGAGCGGGCGGCCCTTGAGGCGCGCGGTGTAGGTGGCCTCGTCGATCACGAGGTCGCCGAGCTGCAGCGCGCCGTCGCCACCGGGCTGGGTCGTGCCGCGGCGCGAGCGCACGAGGCGCAGGCGGGCGTCGACCTCGGCCGGGCCGGAGTTCGGCAGCAGGATCTCGTCGACGGACCAGTCGGAGTTGACCGCGACCAGACCGCCCTCGGTGACGACCGCCACCACGGGCACGTCCACACCGGACGAGTCGAGCAGGCGGCACAGCGAGCGGGCGCCGACCAGGTCGGTGCGCGCGTCCACCAGCACGATGTCGTGGGGACCCGCCTCGAGGAGCGCGGAGACCTCCGGGCGCAAGGGGCGCACGGCGTGAGGCAGCAGAGCCAGCGCGGGGAGCACAGCCTCCGGGTCCGGGTCTGTCGTCAGCAGAAGCACGTCGATGCTCATCGCGGCGCCCTCCAAATCGGCCGTGGTCGGTCACCTCGACCAGACCAGCGGCGTACGGTGACCGGGCCCCGTTGCCTGCGGATGACGGAGACAATACCGGTGCACCCCGAGAAAGTCCCAGGTCAAGAAGCCGTGCTCACACTTGTTTCCACAGACGTCATGCCTGTTACATCCATGTCACATGACGGAGTGCGCCTGCACGGCGTCCACCACAAGTGTGAAAGCGATGTCGCTTTCGTTGTGGGACACGGGTTCACGAACAACGTGAGGCGGCCGTACGTCGCCCGCGTGCTCGCCCGCCTGGCCCGCAGGGCCGGTGTCGTCGCGTTCGACTTCCGCGGGCACGGACGCTCCGAGGGGCGCTCCACGGTCGGCGCGGACGAGGTCCACGACATCGAGGCGGCCGTGCGGACGGCTCGTTCGCTGGGCTACTCGAAGGTCGCCACGATCGGGTTCTCGATGGGCGCGTCGATCGTGCTCCGGCACGCGGCGCTGGGCGAGACCAGGCCGGACGCCGTCGTCTCCGTGAGCGGGCCCGCCCGGTGGTGGTCGCGCGAGACCGCTCCCATGCGCCGGGTGCACTGGTTGCTGGAGCAGCCGCACGGCAAGCTCGCGGCGCGGGCGCTCGGGGTTCGGCTGGGCGGCAGCTGGGTACAAGCGCCGGAGAGTCCGCTGGAGGTGGTCGGCCGCATCACGCCGACCCCACTGCTGATCGTGCACGGTGACCTGGACCACTATTTCTCGGTGGAGCACGCCAGGTCGCTGCACCGCGCGTCCTCCGGACATGCCGAGTTGTGGATCGAACCCGGCATGCGGCACGCCGAATCGGCCGCGACTCCAGACCTGGTAGACCGGATGGCGGCATGGATCGCCGTTAACGTCGAGGACGAGGGATGACTGCGCAGACGCCCGCACGGCCGCGGAAGAAGAAGTCACGCCGTGGCAAGTTCCTCATCATCACAGTGATCGTGCTGGGTGTGCTGCTGGTGGCGGCCGACTTCGCGCTGGCGGCCGCGGGCGAGTACCAGATCGCTCAGCGGATGCGGGAGAAGCTGCAGCTCAACGAGGACCCGTCGGTGCGCATCAACGGGTTCCCGTTCACGTTGCAGGCGTTGCGCGGCGACTACAAGCACGTGGAGATCCGCGCGTACGGCGTGCCGATCCGCAACGAGCAGCAGGGCGTCGACCTGCGCGACCTCGACGTGGAGGCGGACCTGCTGCACACCCGCGTCGAGCTCTCGGACCTGCTCGCGGGCAACGTCTCGAAGGCGACCATCGACACGGTCAAGGGCAGCGTCCGGATCAAGGCGATGGACCTGAACCGGCTCGCGAACCAGGTCACGCCGTTCGACAAGCTCTCGATCGAGCCGGACAACCGCGCCGCCGCCACGCAGGCCCCGGCCGACCCGGCGGCCCCGAAGACGACCGCCGCGATCAAGCTCTCCGGCGAGACCAACGTCGCCGGCAAGGTCGTCACGCTCACCGCGTACGGGCAGATCGCGCTGGTCAGCGGTGCCATCCAGATCAACATCGACGACATCGAGCTCAACGACGCGTCGCTGAAGCAGATCATCCCGCAGCTGCGTCAGGCGCTGGCGATCAAGATCGACCCCGGCACGCTGCCGTTCGGGGCGACGCCCACGGCCGTCGAGGTGGAAAGCGGCTCGTTCAAGCTGTCCGGCGAGATCGCGAACGTACCCTTGAGCCAGCGATGACAGGTGTGTGGGCGCTCGTGGGCGCGCTGGCCGTGGCCGGCGCGCTCGCCGTGCTGCTCAAGGTCCGCGAGGGCCGCATCTCCCGTCGTCCTGCGGCCGTCGACCTGCCCGCTCCCGTGCGCGACCTGCTCGCGCCGGGGGTGACGCTGGTGCAGCTCTCCACCACGTTCTGCGCGCCGTGCCGGCACGCGAAGGTGATCCTGCGCGACCTCGCCGACCGCACGGACGGTCTGACGCACGCCGAACTGGACATCACGAACCTCCCCGACGTCGCCGCCTCGCTGGGCGTCATGCGCACCCCCACGACGCTCGCCCTGACGGCCGACGGCACCGAGGTGTTGCGAGTCGGCGGCGTGCCGAAACGCGACTCTTTGCTCGAGGCGCTGCGCCCGCATTTGCCCTAATCCGGTCGGGTGAACCTGCGCTGTTCCATCAAGTGGACATACCTCCCGCACCGAGGGATTGAGGACTACCCTCGCTGCCATGACCTTGCTGCTCACGAAGCGACGCGCGGTTGACCTGTGCCGCGTGCGCAGCAGCCTGTGTCGCACGACGGGCTGAACTGGGCTGCTTGACGCCCATCAGCTACCTCTGCCGGACTGAATGCCCTCGTCCGTTTGCCCGGAGGTCGTCGTGCTCAAAGACTCCCCTGTAGACCCGCGCGGACCGCGCTTCTCCGCCTGGATGACGACCGTCATCCTCGCGATCGTGTTGCTCACCGGCTGGTGGCGTCTCCTCGCCGCGCAGACGGTGCTCTTCGCGATGTGCGCGTTCATCTCGCTGAAGCTGAACCCGTGGGGTCACGTCTACCGCTACGCGATCCAGCCCCGCCTGACCCCGACCACCGAGCGCGAAGAGGCGGCCCCGCTGCGGTTCGCGCAGGGCGTCGGCTTCGTCTTCGCACTGATCGGCACCCTCGGTTACGCCACCGGCCTCACCACGCTCGGCATGGTGGCCACCGGTTTCGCACTGGTGGCGGCCCTGCTGAACGCGGCGCTGGGCCTGTGCCTCGGGTGCGAGATGTACCTCGTGCTGCGCAGGTACGTGCCTGCACTCGCTCGACCGCAATAACGACACCGCACTACTACAGGAGCAACTTCCCATGAGCCGTGAGAACGTGCTGGTCTCGGCCGCCTGGTCCGAGGAGAACCTCCAGACGCCGGGCGTCGTGTTCGCGGAGGTCGACGAGGACACCACCGCGTACGACGGCGGGCACATCCCCGGCGCCGTCAAGATCGACTGGAAGAACGACCTCCAGGACCCGGTCCGCCGCGACTTCGTCGACCGCGAGGGCTTCGAGAAGCTCCTGTCCGCCAAGGGGATCTCGAACGACGACACCGTCATCCTCTACGGCGGCAACAACAACTGGTTCGCGGCCTACGCGTACTGGTACTTCAAGCTCTACGGCCACCAGAACGTCAAGCTCCTCGACGGCGGCCGCAAGAAGTGGGAGCTCGACGGCCGTCCGCTGGACAAGGAAGAGGTGGTTCGTGACGCCACCTCCTACACCGCGCAGGAGCAGGACCTCTCGATCCGCGCGTTCCGCGACGAGGTCGTCGACGCCATCGGCAACAAGAACCTCGTCGACGTCCGTTCCCCCGACGAGTTCTCCGGCAAGTTGCTCGCCCCGGCCCACCTCCCGCAGGAGCAGGCGCAGCGCGGCGGCCACATCCCGTCGGCCGTGAACGTCCCGTGGTCCAAGGCGGCCAACGAGGACGGCACCTTCAAGTCCGACGAGGAGCTCCGCGAGCTCTACGCCGAGGCGGGCTTCGACGGCAGCCGCAAGACCATCGCGTACTGCCGCATCGGCGAGCGCTCGTCGCACACCTGGTTCGCCCTGCGCGAGCTGCTGGGCCACGAGGACGTCAAGAACTACGACGGTTCGTGGACGGAATACGGCTCGCTCATCGGCGTGCCGATCGAGCTCGGTTCCGGCAAGGAGTCCTGATGACCAACGGCTGCGGAGCCCCCGCCCAGGGCGGCTCGATCGACGTCTCGACCACGGAAACGGTCCTCGAGGGCAAGGTCCTCTCCGAGGGCACCCCGGTAGGCGGCGCGTTCGTCCGCCTCCTGGACTCGACCGGCGAGTTCACCGCGGAGGTGGTCACCTCGCCCGAGGGCGACTTCCGCTTCTTCGCCGCGCCGGGCAGCTGGACCGTCCGCGCGCTGCACCGCTCCGGCAACGGGCAGGCCGACGTGTCGGCCTTCGGTCCCGGCGTGCACGCGGTGGAGATCGCGGTCGCCTGACCTGATCGGTACGTGGGAGGCCCCGGCGGTGTGTCACCGCCGGGGCCTTCGGCGTCTGGGGCACCTGATGGCCACGATGCCGAAGGCGAGCCGTACTCGGTGCGATGCCGAAGGCGAGCCGTCCTTAGCAAAGAGGTACCGGCGGTGGGGTCCCATCACGAGTCGCGCCACAGCTCTTGCTGCACCTGAGGGGTGGGGTCAAGTCGACACGCTTTTCGTCGACTTGACCCCACCCCTCAGGTGTGGCCCGCTCTTGGTGCGGCTTGTGATGGGACCCCACCGCCACCGCAACCCTCAACGCAACAGGCAGCCGCTCTACGCAACAGGCGTGCCATCAGCCTGCCCACGGCGCTGGCCCCCATCTCAGATTGCCGGGGTCTGGGGCAGAGCCCCAGGGGAAGCACGCAAGGCGACCAGGCCGCACGCAAAACAACCACCCGCACAAAGCAGCCACCCGCAGAAGCCGTGACAGGCCGTGACAGGCCGCGACAGGCGCCCGAATCCACACGCCGGCAAGCAGCGGCAGCGGTGTCGTCCACCACCACAACCCTGCACGTCAAACCAGTCGAGATATCCTTACCCCGTGGAACACATCTTCACCGGACTCCTGGTGCTAGTGACGATCGCCGTTATGTGGTTCGCCGGCTACGTCGTCTACCGCCTCTACTCCGACCAGCGATGAGCAGCGGCGACGAGGCCATCCGCCTGGCGGAGGAACGCGCGGCGGCCACCAGGGAGCGCAACCTCCCGCAGTTCACCGACATGCCGATCCCCGGCGACACGGCGAACCTGCGCGAAGGCGCGAACCTGAACGACGCCCTGCTGGGCGTGCTGCCGCTCGTGGGTGTCTGGCGCGGCGAGGGCGAGATCGTCTACCCGACGATCGACGGCCCGTTCCGCTTCGGCCAGCAGATCACGTTCGCCCACGACGGCCGGCCGTTCCTCGTCTACGAGGCGCGGTCGTGGCTGCTCAACGAGGCGGGCGAGGTCATCCGTCCCGCGGCGCGCGAGCAGGGGTTCTGGCGTCCGCAGGAGGACGACACGATCGAGCTCCTGCTGACCCACAACACGGGCATCGTCGAGCTGTACTACGGCAAGGTGCGCACGCAGACTTCCTGGGAGTTCGAGACGGACGCGGTCATCCGCTCCGCTTCGGCCAAGGAGGTCAAGGCGGCGCAGCGCCTGTACGGCGTCGTGAACGGCGACCTCGCGTACGTCGAGGAGCGCGCCATGATGGGCCAGGACATGCAGCCGCACGCGTCGGCGCACCTCAAGCGCATCGTCGGGTAGTTGTGACGGCGGCCGGCTGGGCTGGCCGCCAGGTGGTGAAGACGCGAGCTGGGACGGCGCCCGGCTGGATTGGCCGCTCGAGGGACGACGGCCAACTGGGGCGACGGCGGGCTGAAGTGGCGGCTGGTGAGCCGACGACTGACGGAACGGTGCAGCCTGGGACGGCCGCAGGCTGAACCCGGCGACTGGCGGTCCCAGCGACTGGCTGGCCCCAGCGGCAGGCCAGATCCACAGCTGGCCAGACCCCACAGCTGGCTGAACCCAGAGACTGGCGAACCCAGCAGCCGGCGGACCGGTCGGCTGGCTGGACCCGGCGGCTGGCTGGACCCGGCGGCTAGCTGGACCCTGCGGCTAGCTGGACCCTGCGGCTGGCTAGAACAGCCGCAGGCGGACACGGCGGCTGGCCAGCCACGAGCGTCGGCGTGACCTTTGGGCGGCCCACCCACCCATCACCCAGCCGCCACCGCGGATTGTTCAACGATTCGCGTGTCGGATTGTTCAACAATCCCACGATTCCCCGTAACATGGGGGCATGCTTCTGCGGCGCTGCGGAACCGACGCGCTCCTGGTCGAGGTCGACTCACTGGCCGAGGTCGCGGCCGTCCGCGCCGCCCTCAAGAAACTCGACGGCATCGAGGAACTGGTCCCGGCCGCGAGAACGGTGCTGGTCAAAGGCGCGCTGCCCCAAGTCAGGGAGGCCCTCAAGGCCGTGGACCTGACCAAGGCCCCCACCACGCACCCACGCGAGATCACCATCCCGGTCGTCTACGACGGCCCGGACCTCGACCTCGTCGCCGAAACGGCGGGCACCACCCCGGACGAGGTCGTGAAGCTCCACACCGACGCCACCTACGAGGTCGCGTTCTGCGGCTTCGCCCCCGGCTTCGGCTACCTCACCGGCTTGCCGCACCCGCTCCAGCAGCCCCGGCTCGACTCCCCGCGCACGAAGGTGCCGCAGGGCTCGGTCGGCATCGCGGGCGAGTTCACCGCCGCCTACCCGCGGGCGACACCGGGCGGCTGGCGGTTGATCGGGCGCACCGAGATCACGCTGTTCGACGCCAAGGCCGAGACCCCCGCGCTGCTGCAGCCCGGCGACCTGGTCAGGTTCGTGGTCGCATGAAGCGCACGGTCACGATCATCAAGACCGGACCGCAGGCGTTGGTCCAGGACCTCGGCCGGCCCGGCAACGCGCACCTGGGCGTGCCGCCGTCCGGTGCGCTCGACCAGGAGTCGCTCAAGCTCGCCAACCGGCTCGTCGGCAACGCCGAGAGCGCCGCCGGGCTGGAGTTGCTGCTGGGCGGGCTCGTGATCGAAGCGAACGCCAGTTGCACCATCGCGGTCACCGGGCCGCCCACCGAGCTCCGGGTCGACGGCAGGCTCGCCGACTCCCACCAGCCGGTGCACCTGAAGCCGCGGCAGACGCTCGAGATCGGCACCCCGCAGACCGGTCTGCGCACCTACCTCGCCCTCTCCGGTGGCGTCGACGTGCCGCAGGAGCTCGGCAGCCGGTCCACCGACCTGCTGTCCGGAATCGGTCCAGAGCCGTTGCGGGACAACGACGTCCTGAAGCTGGGCACACCGAACCCGGCTCGAGGCGCTGATGTCGTGCCACCCCACCGGGCGCTGCAAACGTTGGTCATCCCCATTCGACTCGGGCCGCGCGACGACTGGTTCGAGGACGCGGAAACCCAGCTGCGGCAAGGCCAGTGGACCGTGTCGGACCGCAGCAACCGGGTCGGCGCGCGGCTCAACGGGACGAAGCTGAATCGTCGTGACGGGGAGATTCCCAGCGAGGGGATGATCACCGGCGCGGTCCAGGTGCCGCCGGACGGGCAGCCCGTGGTGTTCCTCAACGACCACCCGACGACCGGCGGGTACCCCGTCATCGGCGTCGTCGACGGCGACCACCTGCGGTTTCTCGGCCAGGCTCGGCCGGGGACGACCGTCACCTTCCGGCCGGTCGACTGAGCACCGGAGCATTGACGTTAGTGGTCCAGACCAAATACCGTAACCACCAGGCCGCCGCGGAATCTCTACCAAACTGGAGTTCCGCATGCGCCGAATCCCTGCACTGTTAACGGTTCTGGTCGCGCTGCTGGCCTTGGCGGTCCCTGCACAGGCCGCCACCGGCATCACCGCGACCTTCTCCCGCACCGGCACGAGTGGCAAGTTCGTGGTCGCCAACGCGAGCACGGCCGCGCTCAACGGGTGGTCGATCAAGTTCGACCTCCCGGCCGGTGTCACCGCGTCCAGTCCCCAGAACGCGACGATCACGCAGAACGGCACGAGAGTGACGCTCACTCCTGCCTTCTACATCAACAACCTCCCCGCCGGGCGCAACACCGAGCCGTACAGCCCGACGTTCACGTTGAGCGCCGCGGCCGACCCGACCACCTGCACGATCAACAACATGGCGTGCGACGGCAGCGGCACCCCGCCACCGGCACCCACCGGGCTCACGGCCGAGTACTCGGTCGCGAGCGGCACGGCGAAGTTCGTCGTCCGCAACCACGGCACCGCAGCGGTCACCGACTGGTCGATCTCCTTCACGCTGCCCGCCGGCGTGACGGTGAGCAACGGCCAGAACGGCACGGTCGCCCAGAACGGCACCCAGGTCACCGTCACCCCCGCCCACTACAACAAGACCATCAACGCGGGAGCGAGCACCGAGCCGTACAGCCCGACGTTCTCCATCAGCCAGAACGTCGACCCGGTGACGTGCCGGATCAGCAACGCCAACTGCGACGGCAGCGCCGACACCCCGCCGACGGCGCCGACGAACCTGACGTCGCCGACCAAGACCACGCGCACGGTCAGCCTGCAGTGGAACGCCTCCAGGCCGGGCTCGTTGCCGGTGGCGAGCTACGACGTCTACAACGGCACCAACGTCGTCGGCACGTCCACCACCACGTCCACGATCGTCACCGGCCTCACCCCGAACACCGCGTACTCGTTCACGGTGCGGGCCAAGGACTCCAAGGGCACGCTGAGCCCGGCGAGCACAGTCCTCCCCGTCACCACCAACAACCCCGCCGACGACACCACCCCGCCGACCGCGCCGGGCAACCTGCGCGCCACGGCGAAGGACGCGGGCAGCATCACGTTGGCGTGGAACGCGTCCACGGACAACAAGGGCGTCGCGAACTACGACGTCTACGTCGGCAGCACGGTCAAGACCACGGTCGCGGCCACCACAGCCGTCGTCAGCGGCCTGTCGCCGTCGACGAACTACACGTTCACCGTCAGGGCACGCGACCTCTACGACAACCTCTCGTCCCCGAGCAACGCGCTGAACGAGCGCACTGGTGACATCGTCGGTGGATACGCCCGTGTCGGGTACTTCGTGCAGTGGGGCATCTACGGGCGCCAGTACTTCGTGAAGGACATGGACGCCGCGAAGATGACGCACGTCAACTACGCGTTCGGCAACATCGACCCCGTCAACCTGACGTGCCTGCAGGGCGTCACGAAGGGCACGAGCCCGAACCCGCAGGACCCGAACCAGGGTGACGGCGCCGGAGACGCGGAGGCCGACTACAGCAGGCCGTTCTCAGCGGCCCAGTCCGTCGACGGCGTCGCGGACACCGGCTGGGAACCGTTGCGCGGCAACTACAACCAGCTCAAGAAGCTCAAGGCGAAGCACCCACACCTCAAGGTGCTGATCTCGCTCGGCGGTTGGACCTACTCCAAGTACTTCAGCGACGTGGCGGCGACGGACGCGGCGCGCAAGAAGTTCGTCTCGTCGTGCATCGACATCTACATCAAGGGCAACCTGCCCGTGTACAACGGCGCCGGCGGCCCTGGCAGTGCGGCGGGCATCTTCGACGGCATCGACCTCGACTGGGAGTGGCCGGGTGCGGAAGGCCACGCGGGCAACCACTTCGGGCCGCAGGACAAGGTCAACAACACCCTGCTGATCGAGGAGTTCCGCCGGCAGTTCGACGCGCTGAGCACCACCACGGGCAAGCGCTACCAGCTCACCGCGTTCACCCCGGCCGACCCCGGCAAGATCGAGGCGGGCTGGGAGCTCGGGCGGGCCGCGCAGTCGATGGACATCTTCAACGTCCAGGGCTACGACTTCCACGGCTCCGGCAGCGACAACTCGTGGGAGCCCAACCGGACCGGCCACCAGGGCAACCTCTACACCGACCCGGACGACCCGTACACGACCAAGTTCAGCGTCGAGAGCACCGTGCAGGCCTACCTCGACGCGGGCGTGCCGTCCCGCAAGATCACGCTCGGGCTCGCGTTCTACGGACGCGGCTGGCAGAACGTGGTCAACGGCGGGAAGAACGGCGAGTGGCAGCAGGCGGGCGGCGCGGCTCCCGGCCAGTTCCCGGAGGAGGCGGGCACGCGCGGGTACGCCAACCTCGTGGCGTCGGTGCCGAACTGCACCGTCTTCCACGACGAGGTGGCCGTGGCGACGTCCTGCTACACCGGCAACCAGTGGTGGACCTTCGACGACGTGTGGTCGATCCAGAAGAAGACCGCGTGGCTGAAGTCGAAGAACCTGCTGGGCGCGATGTTCTGGGAGATGTCCGGTGACCGCGGCCCGTTGATGGCCGCGGTCGACGCCGGACTCAAGTAGCTCCCGGAAAGATCAGTACTCGGACTCGTACAGGCCCTGCAGCTCGGTCAGCAGGGCCGACGAGTCGGGCAGCTGCTTGCCGTCCAGCACGTTCACCCGCGTGATCTTGCGGACGCTGGACGCGAGGAAGACGCCGTCGGCGTCGTAGAGCTCGCCGGTCTGGATCGGCTCCACGAGCACGGTCCAGCCGGCGCGCTCGGCGGCGCGGAACAGCGCGTACTGCGTGGTGCCGGGCAGGATGCCGAGCTTCGACGGCGGCGTGACCAACGTCTTGCCGCGCACCAGGACGAGCGTCGAGGTCGGGCCCTCGAGCACCGAGCCGTCGGACGTCGTGAAGACGACCTCGGCGGCACCGCGGCGCTCGGCCTCGCGCAGCGCGGCCATGTTGATCGCGTATGACAACGACTTCGCGCCCAGCAGCAGCCACGGCGCGCGGTCGGCCAGGTCGGCGTCGATGCCGCGGTCGAGCGTCACGGCGGACAGGCCCTCGGCGCGCTGCTTGAGCACCTTCGCGCCGATCTCCATGCCGAGCGCGAAACCGGTGGGCGTGCCGTCGCCGCCCTCGACGCCGCGGGTGTAGACGAGCTTGAGGGCGAACTCCTCACCGCCCGTCCAGTTGCCGATGACGAGCTCGACCGCGCGCTCGAACTCGGCGCGGGGCGGCGGTGCCATGTCGAGCATGGCCGCGGACCGGTCGAGCCGGTCGAGGTGGGGCGTGAGTTCGCGGGGCTTCCCGCCGACCACGAGGATCGTTTCGAAGACGCCGTCACCGCGCATCAGCCCGAGGTCGTCGACGCGGATCAGCGGCGAGTCGGGGTCAGCGAGGGTTCCGTCGAGCAGTGCCAGCACGCGCATGTGAGCGAGCCTACTAACATCGGGTGCGTGGAGACCGCAAGAGGCCTGCGGAAAACGCTGCACGACCGCGGCATGAGGATGACGCCGCAGCGCCAGCTCGTGCTGGACGCGGTCAGGGCGCTGGAGCACGCCACTCCGGAGCAGATCTGCGCGCGCGTCCAGGAGACGGCGCCGACGGTCAACATCACGACGATCTACCGCACGCTCGACCTCCTCGACCGGCTCGGGCTGGTGCGGCACACGCACCTGGGCCACGGCGCGCCGAGCTACTCGGTCGACGAGCACCAGCACGTGCACCTCGTGTGCCACGTGTGCGGCTCCGTCCAGGAGATCCCGTGTGAGCTTCTCGACCCGTTGGTCGGAACATTGCGCAGACGCGACGGGTTCGAACTTGATGCAACTCATCTCGCGCTGTCCGGCACGTGCCGCGACTGCTTGAAGCAGGAGCAGGAGACCGAGTGACCCTCCCAGGAGCCGTCCCGCCGCCCGACGAGTCCATCGATGCCGGCGTGGCCTGGCATTACGGGGACCCGTTCGCGGAACAGCGGTCCGCCGCGCGTTCGGTGGTCGTCGTCGACCGCTCGAACCGCGGTGTCGTCGCGATCCCCGGCGAGGACAGGCTCAAGTGGCTGCACCAGCTCACGAGCCAGCACTTCGAGCAGCTCGGCGAGGGCGCGGCGACCGAGGCGCTGATCCTCGACGCCCAGGGCCGGCTGGAGCACCACATGGTCGTCGCGAACGTCGGCGGCACCGTGTTCCTGGACGTGGAGAAGGTCGACGACCTGCTGGCGTACCTGAAGAAGATGGTCTTCTGGTCGAAGGTCGAGCCGCGCGACGCCACATCCGAGTTCGCGCTGCTGACGATCACCGGCCCGGACGCCCCGGCGTTGCTGGAGAAGCTCGACATCCCGCTCCCGAAGGGCGCCGACGCACTGGGCGAGGGCTTCGTGCGGCGCGCCTCGTGGCCCGGCCAGAACTCGTTCGACCTGCTCGTCCCGCGTGAGGACAAGGCAGCGTGGTGGCAGAAGATCACGGACGCCGGCGCGCGCCCCGCGGGCAGCTACGCGTTCGAGGCGCTGCGGGTCGAGTCGCTGCGCGCACGCCAGGGCATCGACACCGACGAGCGCACGATCCCGCACGAGGTCGGCCTGATCGACCCGGCGGTGCACCTGAACAAGGGCTGCTACCGCGGCCAGGAGACGGTCGCGAAGGTCCACAACGTGGGCCGCCCGCCCCGGCGGATGCTCCTACTCCACCTGGATGGTTCTGCGGATGCCCAGCCCGAGCCCGGTGATCCGGTCGCGCTGGACGGCCGCGCGGTCGGCCGGGTGGGCAGTGTGGCACTGCACCACGAGCTCGGCGCGATCGCGTTGGCGCTGGTCAAGCGGTCCGTACCGGTCGACGCGGAGCTGACCGCGGGCGCCCCCGAACGTGAGGTCGCGGCCCGGATCGACCCCGACTCGGTGCCCGCGGACACGCCCGGATTGGGCCGGGAAGCTGTTCGCAACTTGAGGGCTTGACGCCCTAAAGTCCGGGGCATGTCCCTGGGCACGCTCATCACTGTCGCTCCCACCGGAGCGGAGCACGCGAAAGCCGACGTCCCGCAGCTTCCGGTGACCCTGGAAGAACTGGTCAAGACGGCGCAGAGCTGCGAGCAGGTCGGCGCGGCGATGATCCACGTCCACATCCGCGGCGAGGACACCAAGCCGTCGCTGGACCTGGGTCTGCTGAAGGCCACCGTCGAGGCGTTGCGCTCCGAAACGAACCTCGTCGTGCAGCTGTCGACCGGCGGGTCGGTGCACGACCCCGAGGAGAACCGGCTGCGCGTGCTGGAGGCGATGCCGGACTCGGCGTCCTGCACGATGGGCACCGTCAACTTCGGCGACGACGTGTTCCTGAACCGCTGGGAGTTCATCGTCTCCCTGCACAAGGGCATGCAGGAGCGCGGGATCGTCCCGGAGTACGAGATCTTCGACATCGGGCAGCTCGCCTCGTTGAAGCGCCTGCTCGACCAGCACGGCCTGCCCGCGGGCGGGCACGTGCACGTCGACTTCGTGATGGGGGTGCCCGGCGGCATGCCGGGTGACGCGGCGACGCTGGTCGCGGCCGTCAACGCGCTGCCGGACGGCGCCACGTTCTCCGCCACCGGGATCGGCCGGACCACCCTGCCGGTGATGTTCACCGCTTTGGGTGCGGGTGGCCACCTCCGAGTGGGTATGGAAGACACCGTCAGCTACTCGCGGGGGGTGCCGGTGCGGGACAACGCACAGCTCGTGGCACGTGCCGCAGGTCTTTCCAAGATCGCCCAGCGACCCGCGCTGACGCCTGATGAGGCGCGGAAGCTGCTGGGCGTGCACATTTGAGACAAGTTTGGTGCATGGGATGTGTTGGCGGGTGAGGAGGATCTACCGCAGGATGGACACGTGATCGAGGTGCGTCCTGGCGGGCGCCGCCGAATCGACCGGGTGCTCGCCCCCGACTACACGGAGGGCGTCGAGCAGCGCCCGCTCGTCGAGGTGCGCGAACTCCGCGACGAGGCCGCGCAGGAAGAGACAGATCTGTCCTACCTGCGGCGGCTGTTGCACGCACGCATCGACATCGTGCGTGCCGAACAAGAGCGCCGCAGCTCCGGTGGCTCTGCGGTGGTCGACCAACTGGCCACGATCCTGTCCACGAACGCCGTGGGTCCCGCGACCGGCCTCGGCCGGTACCAGACCCATGAGCCGTCACGTGCTGATGCGCATCAACGGCACGTTGAGGCGCTCATCTCCGACGTGGACCTCTCCGACGTGAGCTCGCTTACGGACGAACGCCTCGGCGAGGTGCTGGAGACGTTCATCTCGGAAGAGGCGTCCGTGTCGGTGCGGCGGCGTGAGGTGCAGGTCGTGGTGGACAGGCTCAACTCCGAGATCGCCTCGCGCTACCAGCGCGGGAGCGCGTCGGTGGACGAGCTGCTGGCCGCCGAGCGCGGTCACCACCGTCCCAAGAAGTAAGACAACCGTTCCACTTTCTGAGCAGCCGACCTAGCGTGCCCCCATGGGGTACCGCTGGGTCGTGCTGTCTGTCGGGGCGTTGGCGCAGGGCACGAACGCGGCCGTCTTCCTCGGTCTGCCCGCGATCAGCCCGCAGCTCCAACAGCACTTCTCCCTGACGTTGCCGCAGGTAGGGCTGCTCCTCGGCGCGGTGAACCTCGGCACGATGATTGCTCTCGTGCCGTGGGGAGTTCTCGCGGACCGCCGCGGCGAACGGCTCGTGATGACCATCGGCGGCGTGGGTGCCGCGGCCTGCCTTCTCGCGGTGGCGCTCGGCAACGCCTGGCTCGCCGGTCTCGCGCTGCTCGGTGCCGGTCTGTTCGGCGCGAGCGTCAACGCGGCCAGCGGCCGGGCGGTCATGTCGTGGTTCGGCAAGGAGTCCCGCGGCCTCGCCATGGGCGTCCGGCAGACGGCGACCCCGCTCGGCGCGGCGTTCACCGCGGCCGTCCTGCCCGGGATCGCCCTCTCGGCCGGCGTGCCCACCGCGTTCGTCGTGCTGGCGGGCGTGACGGCGTTCGTGGCGCTCGCCGTGGCGTTGCTGGTCCGCGAGCCCCCTGGCGCGATCCGGGCGAGCTCCGAGCACGGCCTGGTGCTCCGGGACCCGCGGCTGCTGAGGCTGTCGCTCGCCAGCGGCCTGCTCGTGGTGCCCCAGTTCACCGCCACGGCCCTGACGGTGCCTCTCCTGCACGAGCACCGCGGCATGAGCGTCACGGCCGCTGCGGCCGTGTTCGCCGTCGCCCAGGTGCTGGGCGGCGCCGGACGGCTCGCCGCCGGCGTGTGGTCGGACAGGGCGCGCAGCCGGATCGGGCCGCTGAAGATCGTCTCGCTGGTCACCGCGGGCGGGTTCGTGCTGGTCGCGGTGCTGGACCAGGCACCGTTGCCGCTGCTGGTCGCGGTGCTGGTGCCGACGGCGCTGTGCGCGCTGTGCTGGAACGGCCTCGCGGTCACCGAGGCGGGCGAGCTGGCGCCGGACGGCCGCAGCGCCACCGCGATCGCCATGCAGAACTCGGCGAACTACCTCAGCGCCTCGCTGACCCCGTTCGTCGCGAGCTTCGTCGCCGTGACGGTCGGCTGGCCGGCGGCGATGGTGCTCGCGGCCGTGTGCGCGCTGGCCGCGCGGGTGCTGCTTCAGCCGTGGCGTTCCCTGCGGGCCAGTTCGCTCCAGAACTCGCGCAGCGACTCGTAGCGCAGCGCGACCTCCTCGGCGTCGTCCGCCTCGAGGGCGTCGACGATGGCGTTCACGTCCGCCGCCGAGGTGTCCTCCAGCAGGTCCTTGTCCTCCAGCAGCTGCACCAGGCCGCCGTAGTCGAGCTCCACGGCCGCGTGCGGGTGGAAGTGCTCGAGCCAGCGGCCCGTGTCGGCGAGGACCTTGGCCGGGCCCTCGTCGCCCAGCGAGCGCTTCACGACCTTAAGGGCCCGTGCCACGCGGCGCCGGGCGTCGGCCATGGCGACCCGCCACGACACCTGCCGTTCGGGGTCGTCCTGGGAGCCTGCGAGCACCACCCGGCGCTGGGCCGGGTCCACGAGGGCGAACCACGGGAGCGGGATCGTCCAGGTCGTGGAGATGACGTGGACGGCGCCCGCGGCGAGTTCGGCCATCACGGCGGACGCGCGGGCCCGGACCGTCTCCGGGGAGAGGTTCAGGGCCGCGTCCTGCAGGATCGGCGGGGCGGTCGCCAGGAAGCCCACGAGGGCGGCGGCGGAGCGGGCCCTGATGTCGAGCGGGCAGACGAGCGGGGCGGGGCCGACCTTCGCGGCCTCGGAGGTCGGGACCTCGGCCGGACTGATCGTCATGACGTCGAAGGACTCGCCCGGGAGGAGCTTTTGTCCCAACTGTGATCGCAACCACAGCTCCCGTTCCCTGTCGCCTGCCTCCGACCGGGGGATCGGGCCCGCTTCCAGGGCTTTTTCCACCTTGGAAGCTAGCTTTGCGTCCAAGACCGATAACGGTTCGTACACCCGTAGGTAGGCGACGAACGGTCTGGGCACCTGTGCATCCTTCCACTCGGGGGCGGCAACGAGATTTGGCGGTACGTGTCACGCCTACCGCGTCGCGAGGAACCCCATCGGCACGGTACGGTAGTTACCAGGAATCAGTTGTCGAGACGAGTGGGGCCGCCGTTCCCCCGGCCGCCCCCGTCCCTGTGCGAGGGGGTCGAGCCATGGGGCGCGGCCGAGCTAAGGCCAAGCAGACGAAGGTCGCCAGGGAGCTCAAATACAGCTCTCATGAGACCGACTTCGCTGCGTTGCAGCGCGAGCTGTCGACTGATGAAAGGTCGACGAACGGGAGTGGTGGTGGCGACGAGCCACACGACGACCCGTACGACGACTACGACGACTACCGTCGCTGAATTCAGCCTTCGGAGTTCAAGGGTTGGGCAACCGGTAACCCCGGCGCCCAGCCCTTGAACTCTGAGGGCTCTTTCAGAACGCCCTGGCGTACTGCTTCGGCGCCCTGACCTCCACACCCAACTGCTGTGCCGCGTGCAGCGGCCAGTACGGGTCGCGGAGCAGTTCGCGCGCGAGCAGGACCAGGTCGGCGGAACCGTCCGTCAAGATCTGTTCGGCCTGCTTCGCCTCGGTGATCAGGCCGACCGCACCCGTGGGCACGTCTGCCTTGCGTCGCACCGCCTCGGCGAGCGGCACCTGGTAGCCGGGCCCGATCGGGATGTCCGCCTGCGCGGTGTTGCCACCGCTGGACACGTCGATCAGGTCAGCACCCGCTGCCTTGAGCGCCTGTGCCAGCACGACGCTGTCGTCGGCGGTCCAGCCGCCCTCCACCCAGTCGGTGCCGCTGATCCTCACGATCACGGGCACGTCCGGGCCGACCGCTGCCCTCACGGCCGCGGTGACCTCGACGGGGACGGCGATGCGTTCCTCAGTGCTGCCCTCGTTCGTCAGCGGCGAGTAGTACTCGTGCAGCAGGTAACCGTGCGCGGCGTGGATCTCGAGGACCTCGAAGCCGGCTTCGAGCGCGCGCAGGGCACCGTCCACGAACGCCTTCACGATCGCAGTGTGGTGGGTGAGCTTTTCCGGCTGGTTACCGCCGGGGAACGGCTCCGTCGTGGGCGCCACCGGCACCCAGTCGCCGATCGCCTTGCGGCCGGCGTGCGCGAGCTGGATCGCGGGCACCGAGCCGTGCTCCTTGATGAACTTCGTGATCGGCTTCCAGGCCTCGACCTGCTCGTCGTTCCAGATGCCGACGTCCTGCGGCGAGATGCGGCCGCGCGCCTCGACGGCCGTGGCCTCGGCCATGACGAGTCCGGCGCCGCCAACAGCGCGGGAACCCAGGTGGACGAGGTGCCAGTCGGTGGGGACGCCGTCTTCCTTCTCGACCGAGTACTGGCACATGGGGCTGACCGCGATGCGGTTGGGCAGCGTGACCGAGCGCAGGGTCAGCGGGGAGAACAACAGGCTCACGAGAGCTCCCTCGAACGTTCGTAGACCTAACTAAGTGTTCAAGGGAGCGGCTCGGCGGGTTGTTCCCCACCGACGGGTCGTCTCAGTCACTGAACAACGACGCGGAGACACGGGCCGGCGTGAAGTCGGGCGGCCAGAGCGTCCCGCGGTTGACGCGCGCCCCGGTCAGGACGGCCTTGTCCAGGTTGACGGCGCGCATGTCGGCGCCGCGCAGGTCCGCGTCCGTGAGATCGGCGGCGCGCAGGTCCGCGCCTTCGAGGTGGGCGACCCGCAGCGAGGCCTCGCGCAGGGAGGCCCCGCGCAGGTCCGCCTGCGTCAGGTCGGTGGCGTCGAGGACGCACCGGTCGAGGCACGTGCCGAACAACCGCGCCCCGGCGAGGTTCGACCGGCGGGCCACCGCTCCGGCCAGTTCCCGCTTGCCCAGGTCGGCGCCCCGCAGGTCGACGTGGGACAGGTCGACCGCCGCGCCGGGCCTGCCGAGCAGGATCGCCAGGGCCTTCTCCACGTCCGGACTCGCGCCGGCCTGCCCCGGCGGGTGCTCGGTCGGCCACGGGGACCGCTCGCGCAGGAAGTCCCCGATGGTGTCGTCGACGAGCGCGCGGCTCCTGGCCGCCTCCTTCGCGATCTGTTCCAGCGCGTGCAGGCCGTCGATCCGCACCTCGGCCTGGTCGCTGCCGAGGTTCTCGACGGCCTGGCGGTAGCGGGTGACCAGCTGGCCGTCCCTGACCTGCAACCAGGCCAGCGCGCCTCCGGCGACGACCAGCAGCCCTCCGAAGACCATCGATCGCGGAGAAGCCAGCAGGGCGACACCGAGCACGACCAGGGCGACCGCCCCGAGCCGGAACATCCGCTTGCTCACGGAGGGTCATCCTCGCGACAGCCACTGGTCGCGCGCCAGCCGCTGTTGGGGTTCAGCTTAGATAGCGGACCTGTTTCGCCTTGCCCTCCAGCACCTCTTCGCGGGCCGACGTGATCTCCGGCCGGTGCGCCACCTCCGGCACGCCGACCTCCCACCACGCCCCGGCCTCGGTCCACGACGACGGGTGCGTGCGGATCACGACCACGGCCGGGCGCTTCTCGGCGAGGGTCACTTCGCGCGCCTTGCGGTAAGCGCCTTCCAGGTCACCGAGGGAGTCGACGGTGAACACCGCGCAGCCCATGGCGGCGGCGTGACCCGCGAAGTCGGTGCGCGGGGGTTCGGGGTGCGCCGAGGTGCAGTCGGCGTAGAGGTTGTTGTAGCCCGCGCCGCCCTGGCCGGTCTGGAGGCGGTGGATCACGGCGTAGCCGTCGTTGTCGCAGACCACCGCCACGAAGCCGTGGCCCGCGAAGGCCGCGGAGAACAGTTCGGAGTTCAGCATCAGGTAGCTGCCGTCGCCGAGGAGCGTGGTGACGACGCCCTGCGTGTGGGCGATCGCGGCTCCCCACGCGCCGGCCAGTTCGTAGCCCATGCAGGAGAAGCCGTACTCGACGTCCATCGTGGACTCGCCGGTCGCGCGCCAGCCGCCGATCAGTTCGCCGGGGAGGCCGCCGGACGCCGTCATGACGTAGTCGGTGGGCTCGCTGACGTCGTTCACGACGCCGACGACCTGCGCGTAGGTCGGGAGGCCTTCGCCCGGGGTGCGGAGCTTCGTGATGTGGGCGTCCCACTTCTCGCGCTCGGTCCGGGCTCGCGCGGCCCAGTCCGCGGGTGCCTGCCAGGACGCCAGCAGGTCGGTGAGCTCGCGCAGGCCCTCGTCGGCGTCGGCCACCAACGCGGTCGAGCCGTGCTTCACGGCGTCGAAGCGGGCCGCGTTCAGGGAGAGCAGGTGCGCGTCCGGGGAGAAGACGGTCCAGGACGCGGTGGTGAAGTCCTGCAGGCGCGTTCCGACGGCGATGACCAGGTCGGCTTCGCCCGCGAGGACGTTGGCCGAGGTCGAGCCGGTGATGCCGAGCGGACCGGCGTGCAGCGGGTGCTCGTGCGGGACCAGCGTGCGGCCCGCCGTGGTCTCGACGACCGGGATGCCGTGCTGCTCGGCGAACCGCAGGGCGCGGCCGGCCGCGCCGGAGTAGCGGACACCGCCGCCCAGCACCAGCAACGGCCGGGAGGCGCTCCGGATGGCGGCGGCGGCCGCGGAGAGCGCGTTGAGGTCGGGGCGCAGGCGCAGCGGTCGGTGCAGGACCGGGGCGAACAGGGCATCGGGGAAGTCGTAGGACTCCGCCTGGACGTCCTGGGGCAGCGCGAGTGTCACCGGGCCGCAGTCGGCCGGGTCGGTGAGGACGCGCGCGACCTGCGGCAACGTCGACAGCAGCTGCTCGGGCCTGGTGATGCGGTCGAAGTAGCGGCTGACCGCGCGGAACGCGTCGTTGACCGTCGCGGTCGGGTCGTGGAAGTGCTCGACCTGCTGCAGGACCGGGTCCGGGGCGCGGCCGGTGAAGGTGTCGCCGGGCAGCAGCAGGAGGGGCAGGCGGTTCGCGTGGGCGACGCCCGCCGCGGTGACCATGTTCAGGGCGCCGGGACCGATCGACGACGTGGCGACGCCGACCTGGCGACGGTGGGTGGCCTTGCCGATGCCGACGGCCGCGAGCGCCATGCCCTGCTCGTTGTGGCCGCGCCACACCGGGAGGCGGTCGCGGACCTCCTCCAGCGCGTTGCCGAGGCCGAGCACGTTGCCGTGGCCGAAGATCGCGAACACGCCGGGGAACAGCGGTGCCGTGGTGCCGTCCTGCAGTTCGGTCTGCTGGGCGAGCATCCAGCGGACCAGCGCCTGCGCGGTCGTGAGCTTCACTTGACGCGCCCCTCTGCTGTCGTGACCGGGCAACGCGGGTCCAGTTCCTGCGTCGCCCAGCTGTCGCGGACCCAGGTGTGGGCCGGGTCGTCGCAGAACGCCATCGAGCGCTCGGGGCCCGGACCAGCGAGAACGTTCAGGTAGTACATGGGGTATCCCGGCGCCGCGACGCACGGGCCGTGGTAGCCGCGCGGGATCAGGAAGACGTCGCCGTCCCGCACGGTCACGTCCTCGTCGATCGTGCCGTCGTCGGTGTACGTGCGGTGGAAGCCGAAGCCGGTGCGGGACGGGGTGACGCCGTCGCGGTCGGCGATGCGGAAGTAGTAGATCTCCTCGTTGTTCACCTCGCACGGCTCGGACTCGTCGTGCTTGTGCGGCGGGTACGAGGACCAGTTGCCGTCCGGGGTGATCAGCTCGCACGCGTTGAGCTTGTCCGCGTGGTCCCAGACGCCGGGCACGCCGAAGTTCGTGACCTGGCGGGTCGCGTTGCCGGAGCCGCGCACCTCGACGGGCACGCCGTCGGCCGGGCCGTACTTCGGCGTGAGGCGGTTCTCGCAGCGCGCCATGGGAAGCGCGATCTCACAGCCGTCCACAGAGGACAGGCGGACCGAGGCGTCGCGCGGGACGTAGGCGAAGTCCGTGACGCGGGTGAAGACCGACTCGCGGCCCTGCAGTTCGAAGCGCTCGCCGTCGGCCTCGACCGCCAGCGATCCGGCCAGCGGCAGCACGAACGCCTCGAACTCGCCTGTCTCGACCGTGCGCGTGCCGCCGGCCTCGATCCGCAGCACGCGCAGGCCGGTGTAGGCCCAGCCCGCGTCCTCCGGGGTCAGCGCGATGACGTCGCCGGAGGTCGAAAGTGTCCCGTGTGGACGGTGCAGGCTCATTCCGTGACTCCCTTCGCGGCGCGCAGGATCTCGGCAGCGGCGGCGACGGCGGACGCCACGTCACCGTCCGGCGGGTACAGCAGCGCCCGGCCGACGACGAGTCCGCGCACGGTCGGATGTTGCAGCGAGCGGCCCCACGACTTGAGGTCGTCCTCCGGCCGTTCGGAGGGCACACCGCCGAGCACCAGCGCGGGCAACGCCGTGGTGTCCAGCACGACCTCCGGCTCCTCCGGCGCGGGCAGCTTCAGCCAGGTGTAGGCCGAGGTGGAGCCGAGACCGGCGGCGACGGCCGACGCGCGGGAGAGTGCCGCGGAGTCCTTCTGCAGCACCAGCTTGTCGTTGTGGTCGCGCTTGTACGGCAGCGGTTCGACCATCGCCATCAGGCCGTGCTCGGCGAGTTCGGTGACGGCCCGCGCGCAGCCTTCCAGCGTCGGGATCGTGCCGGGGTCCGAGTCGACCAGGCGCAGCAGCATCTTGCCGCCGTCCAGGCCGAAGGTCGCGATGGACGACGCGTCGTACGCGGTGAACCTGTCGTCGATCTCCCAGTCCGCACCGGCCAGGCCGCCGCGGTTCATCGAGCCGATGACCACGCGTTCGTCCAGGCCGTCGAGGAGCAGCAGGTCCTCGATCACGTCCGGCGTGCCGAGCACGCCGTCGACCTCGGGGTTCGCCAGCGCCGTGAGCAGGCGGGCCAGCAACGATCGGCGGTCGGCCATCGCCAGCGGGTCACCGCCGACGCCGAGCGCGCCGCGCGCCGGGTGGTCCGCCGCGACCAGGAACAGCGTGGACTTGCCGTTCAGCAACGAGTTCCGCCGCTTGCGGGACTGGTAGGCCCGTCTGATCGAACCGGGGTCCTCCGCCCGCCGCCACAACAGTTCCCGCCACTGGCCGTCGGTGATCACAGCAGTTCCTCGATCTCTTCCTGATCCGGCATCGCGTCCGCGCAGGCCAGCCGGGACGCGACGATCGCGCCGGCCGCGTTGGCGTACCGCGCGATCTTCACCGGGTCCCAGCCGGACAGCAGGCCGTGCACCAGGGAGCCGCCGAACGCGTCCCCGGCGCCGAGCCCGCACACGACCTCGACGGGGTTCGGCTCGACGGTCCACCGGCCGTCCGGGGTGGCCACGAGCACGCCCTCGGCACCCTTCTTGACCAGGGCCAACGAGATCCCGTGCGCCAGCAGCCGGTCGGCGGCCTCGTCGGGATCGGCCGTGCCGACGGCGATCTCGCACTCGGTGCGGTTGCCCACGGCGACCGTCACGTGGTCGAGCATCCAGCCGATCTCGGCCCGCGCGGTCTTCACGTCCGGCCAGAACATCGGCCGGTAGTCCAGGTCCAGCACGGTGTGCCCGTTGCGCGCACGGTTCGCGAGCATCATCCGTTGCGACGTTCTCGCGGGCTCCGCGGAGACGCCCGTGCCGGTGACCCACAACAGCGGGACCTCGCGGGTGAGCGCCCACGGCACGTCCTCCTCGCCGATGGTGAGGTCCGGCGCGATCGGCTGGCGGTAGAACAGCAGCGGCGGGTCCGCGGGCGGGTTGAGCTCGCAGAACACCACCGGGGTCAGCAGGTCCGGCGAGGTGCCGACGTGCTCCGACGAGACGCCGAAGCCCTCCAGCGCCTCGCGGACGTACGTGCCGAAGCCGTCCGGGCCGACCTTCGTGAGCACACCCGCCCTGCGTCCCAGCCGGGCGGCGGCGACCGCGACGTTGGTCGCGGTGCCGCCGAGCGACTTGGCGAAGGTGCTGACCCGGGCCAGCGGCACCCCGGACTGCTCCGGGTACAGGTCGACGCCGACCCGGCCGACGGTCAGCACTTCCAGCGAACTCACGCCTCGACACCTCGCAGCTCGTGCTCCAGCGCCTCGAGCTCGGCACCACCGGCCATCTGCTTGGTGAGCTCGTTGATGTCGATCTCGGACTTCTCGTAGCTGCCCAGCGCCCGTCCGCGCTTGAGCAGCAGGAACCGGTTGCCGACCGGGTAGGCGTGGTGCGGGTTGTGGGTGATCAGCACGACGCCGAGGCCGCGATCACGGGCCTGAGCCACGTACTTCAGCACCACACCGGCCTGCTTGACGCCGAGCGCCGCGGTCGGTTCGTCGAGGATCAGCACCTTGGCACCGAAGTGCACGGCGCGGGCGATGGCGACGCACTGCCGTTCACCACCGGACAGCGTGCCGACGGGCTGCTCGACGTCGCGGAGGTCGATGCCCATGTCGGACAACGCCTTCTTGGTGACCGCCTTGCCCTTCTTGCTGTCCAGGAAGCCGAACCTCGTCGTCGGCTCCGAGCCCAGGAAGAAGTTGCGCCACACCGACATCAGCGGCACGACCGCCAGGTCCTGGTACACGGTCGCGATGCCGCGGTCCAGCGCCTCGCGGGGCGACGAGAAGCGGATCTCCTCGCCCTCGACCTTGAACGTGCCCTGGTCGTGCTGGTGCACACCGGCCAGGATCTTGATCAGGGTCGACTTGCCGGCGCCGTTGTCGCCCAGCACGCAGGTGACCTCACCGGCGTTGACCACGGTGGAGACCTCGCTGAGCGCGATGACGCTGCCGTAGGTCTTGCCGATGTCCTCGGTCTCGATCAGTGATGTCATCGCCTGACCCTTTCCGCCCGGCGGCGCAGCATGTTGTTGACCAGCACGGCGGCCAGCAGCATCACGCCGAGGAACAGCTGGAACCAGTCGCTGTTCCAGCCCGCGTACACGATGCCCTGCCGGGCCATGCCGAAGATCAGCGCGCCGATCGCCGCGCCCACCGCGGAGCCGAAGCCACCGGTCAGCAGGCATCCGCCGATGACGGCCGCGATGATGTACTGGAACTCGAGGCCGATGCCCTGGTTCGCCTGCACGCTCGCGTACCGCAGGATGTTGATCGAGCCGACGAGCCACGCGGCGAACGCCGTCGTCATGAACAGCAGGATCTTCGACCGCACGACCGGCACACCGACCGCGCGCGAGCTCTGCGTGGCGCCGCCGATCGCGAAGATCCAGTTGCCGAACCTGGTGCGCAGCAACACGGTCGAGGCGACGACCGTGAACAGGACCCACCAGATGATCGACACGTAGAAGCTCGTGCCGCCGATCTGGAACGTCGAGGCGAACAGGAACCCGGCCGACTCGTACCCGGCCGTCTCCCGCATGCCCGACACCTGCACGCTGCCCGTGACCAGGCGCGTGACGCCGAGGTTCAGGCCCTGCAACGCGAGGAAGCTGCCCAGCGTCACGATGAAGCTCGGCAGGCCCGTGCGCATCACGAGCCAGCCGTTCAGCGCGCCCACCGCCAGCGCGAAGGCGAGCGAGACCAGCAACGCGAGCCAGACGTTCAGCCCGAGCTGGGTGGCGAGGAGAGCCGTGACGAGCGCGGTGGACGCGGTCATGACGCCGGCGGACAGGTCGAACTCGCCGCCGATCATCAGCAGTGCCACCGCGACCGCCATGATCCCGAGCATGGAGGCGTCGTCCAGCCAGGTGGCCGCCCCGCCCATGCTCAGGAACTGCTCGGTGACCACGGAGAAGAACAGGAACACCAGCAGTGCGCCGAGCATGGCGCCGATCTCAGGGCGTTTGACCAGCTGGTCCATCACCCTGGGCTTGCTCAGCCGTTCGTCGGCAGCCGGTGGAGCTGTGGCCGTCACGGTCATCTCCCCGCCTCCTCCTTACCTCTTGCCGTTCTTGGCGTACTCCGCGACCTTGTCCACGTTGGACTTGTCGACGAAGCCGGGACCGGTGAGGACGGGCTTGCCACCACCGAGCGTGTTGGCGTTGTCCTTGAAGAGCTTCAGCATCACGACCGGCAGGTAGCCCTGCTGGTACTGCTGCTGGTCGACGGCGAAGAGCACCTCGCCGGCCTTGATCGAGTTGACCACGTCCGCGTTGAGGTCGAACGTCGCCACCTGCGCCTTGGAGCTCGCGCCCTTGATGGCGGACGCCGCGTTCACGGCGACCTGCGGGTTGAGGGCCAGCACGCCGTCGACCGCGGTGTCGGACTGCAGCTTGGCCTTGATGCGGGCCTCGACGTCGGTCGGGTTGGAGATGTCGACCTGCAGGTTCTCCACCGCGCCGCCGAAGCCGGTGCGGGCACCGTCGCAGCGCTGGTTGAGGCCCGAGTTGCCGGCCTCGTGGATCACGCAGAGCAGCTTGGTCTTGCCGGCGGCCTTGAGCTTCTTGCCGGCTTCCTCACCGGCGATCGTCTCCTCCTGGCCGACGTGCGCCATGGCACCGAACTCCGCGCTCTTCGCGCTGCCGGAGTTGATCGTGATGACCGGGATGCCGGCCTTCACCGCGTTCTCGATCGAGGTCTTGAGCGCGTCCGGGTTCGCCATCGACACCACGATGCCGCCGACCTTCTGCGACACGGCGTTGTCGATCAGCTTGGCCTGGGCGCCGGGGTCGCCGTCGGAGTTGTAGGTGACGCCGACGCCGAGCTGCTTGCCCGCGTCCTCGGCGCCGACCTTCACGACGCTCCAGAACGCGTCGCCCGCGGTGCCGTGCGTGATCACGGACACCTTGAGGTCACCCGAGGCCTGCGAGCTGTTGTTGCTGCCGGTGTCCTGCGTGTTCGTACCAGTGGGACCGCTACAGGCGGCGAGTAGAGCAACACCCGCGAGCGCCACGCCCGCGCGGATGACCATCCGAGACTTCATCGTCTCCAGTCCCTTCAGAGGATCTTGCTGAGGTGCGCAAGGCTGCGCGCGGTGTCCTGAAGTGGCTTGTCCACCGGACTTCCGTGCTTGAGCTGGGTGTCCTGCTCCAACACGAACCAACCGGTGTAGCCCGCCTCTTGAACAGACTGCACCAGCGCTTCCACGTCCACGTCACCGTCCCCGAGCGGCACGTAGATGCCCTGTTCCACGGCATCGGTGTAACTGAGCTCGCCGCTGCGCACCTTCGCCGCGATCTCGTCACGCACGTCCTTGAGGTGCACGTGACCGATGCGGTCGGGGTAGCGGCGCGCCAGCTCGACCGGGTCCGTGCCACCGATTAGGAGGTGGCCGGTGTCCAGGCAGAGCTGGAGATCGGAGTCCGCGAGGAACCGGTCGACCTCCGCCTCCCGCTCGACGTGGGTGCCCACGTGCGGGTGCAGCACGGTCTTGAGGCTGTGCTTCGCGGCGATCTCGCGGATCTTCGCGCAGGTGTCGACGAGCGTCTTCCACTCGTCGTCGCTGAGCTTCGGGGTCTCGTCGTAGCCGTCCAGGCCGGTCGCCGCGGCCAGCACCAGCACCTCGGCGCCACCAGACTTGAGGATGGCGGCGACGCGGTCGGCTTCGTCCAGTGTGGACTGGACGTCGGTGTGCAGCGTGACCGCCAGGAAGCCGCCGACGAGACCGAGTTCGTGGCTTCGAAGGAGGGTCTTGAGCTGCTCGGGGTCGGCCGGGAGGTAGTCGGGCGGGCCGAGTTCGGTGGCGGTGAGGCCGAGTGAGTGCATCTGGCTCAGGACGGTCTCGGACGGGAGCACGTCACCCCAGCCCGGCACCTCGCAGACACCCCAGGAGATCGGTGCTCCAGCGATCTTCGCCATGCCTAGTTCCCCTCGATCCTCACCGGTGCGCCGCTGCGACGCGACTGCTCACAAGCTTCTGCCAGGCGGAGGCTGATCAAACTCTCCCGCGCCGGGGACGGATTCGCGACCTCGCCCTTGATGACCTGCGTGAACAGGTTCATCTCGTTGACGTACGCGCGGTGGAAGCGCTCCGGGAAGCCGGGGTAGGCGTCGTCTCCCGCCACGTGACCGCCGGGCTCCAGCGAGTTGAGCGGGGTGCGCGGGTCGACGCCGGCGACGAGCGAGTCCTTGCTGCCCATGACCTCGATGCGGTGGTCGTAGCCGACCGGGTCGTGCCGTCCGCCGGCCAGCGTGGCGTGCGCGCCGCCCTCGAACTTCAGCATCACGACGGCGTTGTCGACGTCGTCCGCGTCGGCGAACGCCTGGTGCACCAGCACGGAACCGCTCGCGTAGACCTCGACGACCCGCTGGCCGACCAGCCACGGCACGCAGTCGAGGTCGTGGATCAGCAGGTCGCGGAAGATGCCGCCGGACGCCGGCAGGTAGGAGAAGTCCGGCGGGTTGGCGTCGTTGCCGATGGCCCTGACCAGGTAGATGTCCCCGACCTCGCCCGCCCTGATGCGGCGGTTCAGCTCGTAGATCGCCGGGTCGAACCGGCGCTGGAAGCCCACCAGCACCTCGACGCCGGACTTCTCGACGTCCTCGACCAGCGCGGTCATCTCGGCGACGTCGCTCGCGATCGGCTTCTCGCACAGCGTCGGAACGCCCTTGGCGATCGCCGCGCGCAGCATCTCGGGATGGGTGTTCGTCGGGGTGGCCAGCAGGACGCCGTCGACGTTGCCGAGCAACGTGTCGAGGTCGTCGACCGCCTTCGTTCCGGCGAGGTCCGCTGACGCCTGCGCTGCGCGACCGGGCACCGGGTCGAAGAGGAGCACCTCGTCGACCCGGTCCAGTGCGGCGAGGTTGGTCGCGTGCATGGTGCCGATCCTGCCGACACCCGCTACTCCGATCCGCATCGCAGGTTTCCCCTGTTCATCGGTTTGATCCGTTAGAGCGCTCTATTGGTTGGAGCGCTCTAATGCTGTAGCTTGCGTCACACGGGTGTCAAGGGTGCGTTTCCTGCCCGTGACGTGAGGGGAGGTGTTGCCGGTGATCAGGCCGACGATGGAAGACGTCGCTCTGCGCGCGGGCGTGTCGCGCGCCCTGGTGTCACTGGTGATGCGCGGTTCACCGAAGGTGAGCGAGCTGCGACGCAGTGCTGTCCTGAAGGCCGCGGAGGAACTGGGCTACTCGCCGCACGCCATGGCGCGTTCACTGGCCTCGCGCACGTCCACCGTGCTCGGCGTGATGGTGTCCGACCTGCACAACGCGTTCTTCGCGGAGGTCGTGGACGGCATCGACGAGGTGGCGCGCGACCAGGGGTTCGACGTCATCATCAACACCGGCGGCCGCTCTCCCGCCCGCGAGCGCCGTGCGTTGGAGTCGCTGCTGTCCTTCCGGCCTGCCGGGCTGATCCTGTTGTCGCCCGTCGTGCCGGCGACGGCCATTTCCAAGGCTGCGGAGCAACTGCCCGTCGTGCTGGTGGCCCGGTCGTCTCGGGTGTCCACTGTGGATACCGTCAACGACGACGGCGAGGTCGGGGCTCGGCTGGCTGTGGACCACCTGGTTTCGTTGGGGCATCAGCGGATTGCCCACCTGGACGGCGGTGAGGGCACGCAGGCCGGACCGCGTCGGCGCGGGTATGTCGCCGCCATGGAGTCGCATGGGCTCGTGCCTCAGGTCGTGTCGTCCGAGTACACCGACGCTGCTGGGGCTCGGGCGATCCGGTCGTTGATTTCCGATCGTGTGTTGCCCACGGCGATCTTGTCTTGCAACGACTTCAACGCTGTGGGGGCGATCTCTGCGTTGGAGGACGCCGGGTTGCGCGTGCCGGGCGACGTTTCCGTTGTGGGGTATGACAACACTTCTTTGGCCGCGTTGCGGCACGTTTCTCTCACCACGATCGACCAGCCCCGTGCCGAGTTCGGCCGGTTGGCTGCCGGCGCGCTTCTGCAGCGCGTCCGGGAAGAGCGCACGGAGCCCGTGCGCCATCTCCTCACCCCCTCACTCGTTGTTCGCAACACGACCGCACCGCCAGCGACTTCGCGTCGGTCGTCCGGTTCCCCCTTTCTGTCAACCGCCGGAGGCGATTCGGCGGAAAGCGGGAGCCGGACGGCCGACTTCGAGGCGAAGTCGCCGGAGCGGCGAAGCCGCGACCAAGAACACGGAGGACCGCGTTGAGCACCATCCCCCACTGGATCGACGGCGCCCGCACCAGCGGCGTGTCGTCCCGGACCTCGGACGTCTTCAACCCCGCCACCGGCGAGGTCGCCGCCCAGGTCGTGCTGGCCGAGCAGGCCGACGTCGACCTCGCCGTCTCCTCGTCGCTGAAGGCGGCGCAGTCCTGGTCGGAGTCGTCGCTGGCGACGCGCTCGCGCATCCTCTTCGAGTACCGCCACCTGCTGCACACGCACCGCGACGAGCTCGCCGCGATCATCACGTCCGAGCACGGCAAGGTGCTGTCGGACGCGGCCGGTGAGGTGCAGCGCGGGCTGGAGGTCGTCGAGTTCGCGTGCGGCATCCCGCAGCTGCTGAAGGGCGAGCACTCCGAGCAGGTCTCGCGCGGGGTCGACGCCTACTCGTTGCGGCAGCCGCTGGGTGTGGTCGCGGGCATCACGCCGTTCAACTTCCCCGTGATGGTGCCGATGTGGATGTTCCCCATCGCCATCGCGACCGGGAACACCTTCGTCCTGAAGCCCTCCGAGCGCGATCCCTCTGCCTCGGTGCGGCTGGCCGAGCTGTTCCAGGAGGCCGGGCTGCCCGACGGCGTGTTGAACGTCCTGCAAGGCGACGCCTTCGCGGTCAACGCGCTGCTCGACCACCCGGACGTGGCCGCGGCGTCGTTCGTCGGCTCCACCCCGATCGCCCGGCACGTCTACGCGCGGGGCACGGCGGCCGGCAAGCGCGTGCAGGCGTTGGGTGGCGCCAAGAACCACATGGTCGTGCTGCCCGACGCCGATCTCGATGTGGCCGCCGACGCCGCCGTTTCCGCTGGTTACGGCTCTGCAGGTGAGCGCTGCATGGCCATCTCCGTGGTCGTGGCCGTGGGCTCGGCGGGTGACTCGTTGGTCGAGAAGATCGCGTCGCGGACTCGTGAGCTGCACCCGTCCGTGCTGCCAGGGACCGATCCTTCTGCTCAGATGGGGCCGTTGGTCACCGGGGTGCACCGGGATCGGGTTCGGTCCTATGTGGACGCGGGTGAGGCGGCCGGTGCCTCGTTGGTCGTCGACGGGCGTGGGCACGCGCCCGCGGGTGCCGAGGGCGGTTTCTGGCTGGCCCCCACGTTGTTCGACCACGTGACGCCGGACATGACGATCTACACCGACGAGATCTTCGGGCCGGTGCTGGCGGTCGTGCGCGCGGAGACGTTCGAGGACGCGCTCAAGTTGGTCAACGCCAACCCGTACGGGAACGGGACCGCCATCTACACCGGTGACGGGCTGGCCGCGCGGGAGTTCCAACGGCGGGTTCAGGTCGGGATGGTCGGGATCAACGTTCCGATCCCCGTGCCGATGGCCTACTACTCGTTCGGCGGGTGGAAGGACTCGTTGTTCGGGGACACGCACGTGCACGGGGCTGAGGGCGTGAAGTTCTACACGCGGGCGAAGGCCGTGACGGCTCGGTGGCCGCAGCAGCACGGGGTGAACCTGGGATTCCCGACGCACGGCTGATCCGTTCGGAGCAACGGCCGCTCTGTCCGCCTCAGGCGAACAGAGCGGCCGTTTTCATCTGGTACGAACCAATTCGAACGCGGACGACTCGCTGATCTGGTCAGATGAACTAAGCGAACGATTGTCCTGCTGAATTCGACTTCAGTTTCGCTGATCTTGGAATATCCGGACGCGGTGGATCGATTCGACAAAGGTGCTGGACGCGGAGGTAGGATCCGCGTTCACACAGCCGAACATCGCTTCCTTTCTCGCGAACGCCGCACCGTTCGTTACACCGGAGAAAGGAAGAGCCCTCAGCAGGAGGACCGAACACGATGTCGCCCAGTGAGGACGACAGTCCTTTCGCGACGGCATGCCGCGCCCGCAACCACGCCGAGTTCATCTGCGCACTGAACCAGCTGCGCCTGTCGAGAGGGCTTTCGTTCCGGGAGGTCTCGATCAACGCGGGACAGTTCGCGCTGGCCAAAAGCAGCGCGCACGCCATGTGCACCGACAGGCCGCCCAAGCAGGAGGACAAGCTCAGAGCCTTCCTCACCGGCTGCGGAGAGCCTGCCGGGGCGCTCGACGGCTGGGTGGAGCAGTGGCGGCGCGTGACGGCCTCCCGCGCCAACAGGAGGCCGCACCCCGCTGCTCAGCTGGTCCCAAGCTCGGCCAGGGGTTTCTCACCACCGGAATGACGCTCCGGCGCGTGCGCGAGCCTAGCTGCCCACCACCACACCGACCAGACGGTTGGACGGCATTGGACGTCGTCAATACGAACAATTGCCGACGACGTGGTCAGCGGCGCCGCGGAAGATGACAGAAACTGGTCATTTGGACTCCGTTGGACGAGTTCGGACGCCGTTGCACTAGCCGCGAAAAACCTGGACGCCGATTCGGTTGGCAATCACCCGTGTGAGTGACATCCTCGTAGTCGAGCCGTTATGTCGCCGAGTTCCGCGGCAACGCCAATTGCCCGCTTGGACGCATTCCGCGCATTCGGCTCGGAGCTGTTCCCACACCAGCTGGTCCCCTTCGGCGCACGGTGACGCGCCGAGCCCTTTCCAGGAGTTTCGATGACCACTTCGCCCTACAACGGGGCGCTGCACCCGCGCCGGCGCTGTGCCACCTCCGGCACCAGCACGGTCCTGCTGGCCGCGGCCGCCTTCGTCTTCACCGCGTGGATGCTCGCGCACGACCACTCGCCGGTCGTGTCCGTGTCGACGACGGCCGCCGTGCTCGCGGTGACGACCACGCTGAGCCGCAGCCGGCCGTTCACCGCGAGATTCGGGCCGCTCCCACCGGCGGGCCCGGTGGTGGTCTGGGAGGACGACCAGCGATGACGTGTCCGGAGGGCGAGTCGATCGAGCGCCTGAACCGGCTCTGGGCACAGCTGCTGCACGGCATGTCGAGACAGGGCAGGCGTTCGGACGCGATCGCGGCCTACCACGAGGTCAGCGCGGTTCTCGAGAGCGAGCTCGGCATCGAACCGCGACCGGCGCGCCCGTTGCTCGCGACGTCGACCGCCGAACTGCGGGCGGCGACCGAGACCGAGTTCGTCGAGCTGTTGCGGACGATCCGGACCCGGTCGGGCCTGAGCCTGCCGGAGATCCACCGCCGCGCGGGCAGGGTGTTGCCGCGCAGCCAGGTCTACTCGTTGCTCAAGCGCGGCAAGCTGCCGACGAAGCCCGAGCAGGTGCGGGCGTTCGTGAGCACGTGCGGCCTGTCCGAACCGCAGGTGGCGCGCGTGATGGAGCTGTGGGCGACGTTGCGCGAGCAGACCGAACTCGCCGTGCGCGGGCCGGAGGACGACAAACCGTTCGCGATCCTGATCGTGCGCAGCGCATGAGAAAGCCCCCGCCGGGAGAGCGGGGGCTTTCTCCACAACGCGATCAGGCGTCGACCTTCTCGCGTTCCGGCTCCGCGGCCGCGGGCGGCTTGGGCAGGAACCTCTTGATGAGCGGGAAGAACAGGATCACCAGGATGACCACGTAGATGATGACCGCCATCGGGCTGTTGACCAGCCCCGTCAACGAGCCGTCCGACAGCTGGAGTGACCGGCGCATCTGCTGTTCCGCTGCCGGGCCGAGGATCACGCCGATGATCGCGGGCAGCACCGGCAGGCCGTAGCGGCGCATGCCGAAGCCCAGCAGGCCGATCACGAACATCAGCAGCAGGTCGAAGATGTCCGCGTTGACCGCGTAGGCACCGACCGACGCGAAGAACAGGATGCCCGCGTACAGGTACGGCCTCGGGATCCGCAGCAGCTTCGCCCACAGCGGGGCCAGCGGGAGGTTCAGCACCAGCAGCAGGGTCAGGCCGATGAACAGCGACGCGATCAGCGCCCAGACCAGGCCGGACTCGCGCTGGAACAGCAACGGGCCGGGCTGGATGCCGTACTGCTGGAACGCCGCGAGCATGACGGCCGCGACCGCCGTGGTCGGCAGGCCGAGGGTCAGCATCGTGACCAGGGTGCCCGCGGCGGAAGCGGAGGCGGTCGACTCCGGGCCCGCGACGCCCTCGATGGCGCCCTTGCCGAACTCGTCCTTGTGCTTGGAGAGCCGCTTCTCCGTCACGTACGACAGGAAGGTCGGGATCTCCGCGCCGCCGGCCGGGATCGCGCCGAACGGGAAGCCGATCACCGGGCCGCGCAGCCACGGCTTCCAGGTGCGCTTCAGGTCCGCCTTCGAGAGCCACGGGCGGCCCACCGGGATCGGCTCGAACGGCTTGCGGCGCAGGTGGGCCGCCACCCACAGGGCCTCGCCGACCGCGAACAGGGCGACGGCGACCACGACGATGTCGATGCCGTCGGCCAGGTGCAGCGAACCGAACGTGAGGCGCTGCTGGCCGGTCATCTCGTCCAGGCCGACGAGGCCCAGGGTGAGGCCGATGAGCAACGATGCGAAGCCGCGGATCCGGGAGGCGCCCAGGACGGACGTGACGGCGATGAACGCCAGCACCATGACGGCGAACAGGTCCGGGGCACCGATGTCGACGGCGTGCTTCGCTACGAACGGGGCCAGCAGGACGATCAGGATCGTGCCGATGATGCCGCCGGTGAAGTGGCCGATGGCGGCGGCGGCAAGCGCTTGCGCGCCTCGGCCCTTGCGGGCCATGGGATTGCCCTCGAACGCCGCCACGACCGCAGCGCTCTCGCCCGGTGTGTTCAGCAGGATCGACGTGGTCGAGCCGCCGAACATGCCGCCGTAGTAGATGCCCGCGAACATGATGAACGCGCCGGTCGGCTCCATGCCGTAGGTGACGGGCAGCAGGAGGGCGACCGCCATGGCCGGGCCGATGCCCGGCAGGACACCGATCGCGGTGCCCAGCAGCACGCCGACGGCGGCGAGCAGCAGGTGTGTCGGCGTCAGCGCCGTGGCGAAGCCGTCGAGCAGTTGTTCCACCTAGAACACCTCCATCAACGGGCCACCGGGGAGCGGGACGCCGAGCAGGTTGTTGAACATGACGAACGTGAAGATCGACAGTCCGGCCGCGATCAACGGGTCGCGCACCAGGTTGCGGCTCCCGAGGGCGTAGGCGGAGCCCCAGAAGAGGATCGCGCCGGAGATCGGGAAGCCGACCACGCCGATCAGCGCGGCGTTCGCGAGGAAGGCACCGCACAGCAGCAGGACCGTGCGCCAGTCGGCGGGCGCGGACAGGTCGACGTCCTCGCCGGCCTCCGCCTCGCCCTTGCCGCCGCGCAGCACGTCGCGGGCCAGCAGGGCGGCGACGACCAGCAGCAGCGAGCCGACGAGGATCGGCACCGCCTTCGGGCCGACGGGGCCGCGCTGGGCGAAGTCCGTCGGGATGCTCAGCGCGTCGGTCAGCACCAGCACGCCGAGCACGACCAGCAGGACGCAGATGCCCAGCTCGGAGTGTTCGCGGAACCAGCTCCTGCGCTGGTCCGGCTCGGTCACGGTCGTCATGCCAGCCCCAAGTCCTTCAGCACCGTTGCCACCCGCTTGTTCTCGTTCTCCAGGAAGGTCCCGAACTCGTCTCCCGGCGCGAAGGCGTCCGTCCACCCGTTGCGCTGCAGGGCCTCTTCCCACTGCGGCGTCTTCTGCAGGTTCTGGAACACCTCGACCAGCTTCGCCCTGTCGGTCGGCGAGATCCCCGGCGGCGCGACGATGCCGCGCCAGTTGGTGAACTCGACGTCCACACCGGACTGCTGCAGCGTCGGCGCGTCGACGCCCTCGATGCGGTCCTTGCTCGTCACCGCGAGCACCCGCAACGTGCCGGCCTGGATCTGGTCGCGGTACTCGCCGACGCCGGAGACGCCGAACGCGACCTTGCCGCCCAGAACGCTGGCCAGCAGCTCACCACCGCCGTCGAACGGGATGTAGTTGACCGTCTTCGGCTCCAAGCCCACGGCCTTCGCGATCAGCATCGGCGCGAGGTGGTCGGGGCCGCCGGGCGCCGAACCCCCGCCGACCGTCACGGTGCCGGGGTTCGCCTTCCACGCGTCGACCAGTTGTTGCATCGACGTGTACGGCGAGTCCTTCGCGACCACGACGATGTCCGGCTCCTCGATCAGCTTCGCGATCGGGGTGGTGTCGAGCAGCGAGTTCGGCGACTTGTTCGTGTACACCGCGCCGACGACGCCCAGGCCCATCGACATGATCAGCTTGCCGTTGCCGCGCTCACCGACCGTGCGGCCGAGCCCGACCGTGCCGCCGGCGCCGGGGAGGTTGAACACCTCGGCGTTGCGCAGCAGGTCAGCGTCCTCCATGGCCTTCGCCGCCGTGCGCGCGGTGATGTCGTAACCGCCGCCGGGCGCGTTCGGCACGAGCACCCGCAACGCCCTGACCTGGTTCGTCTCACCGCTGTCCGCACCGGGCGTCAGCAGCGGTGGGACGAGCAGGACGGCGAGCAACGCCGTCGCCACCGCCACCCACACCTTCACCGACACTGTGATCCCCGCCTCTCGTCCGCGTGGTTGGACATGTTGCTCTCGTGTAAACCTTGATGTCGCTCTTGCGCTCTCAAGGTTTCTTTCGGTCTTTCTGGTCACGGGAGGTCACATGCGTCGTCGCCGATCCCTGGCCAGCCAACTCCTCGCATGGCAACTCGTAGTCGTCACGCTGCTGCTCGGCGCGGTCGGCGCGCTGACAGTCGTCCAGACGGGCAGCAACTTTCGCTCCAACGAGGAACGGCGGATGCTGGCGGTCGCCGAGACGGTGGCCGCGAACTCGCTGGTCCAGGAGCGGATGGGCAACTGGCGCGAGCTGTCCGCGCCCGCCGAGACGGCCCGCAGCCTGTCCGGTGCCTCCTACGTGCTGATCCTGAACGACAAGCAGCTCGTGATCGCCTCGCCGGACCCCGCGCAGATCGGGTCCACTCTGGACACCAGGGACACCGCGCTCGAGGGCCGGTCGTGGACGGGCACCATCGGCGACTCCATCGAGGCGCACGTGCCGGTGTTCGACCCGGTGAGCCGCCGCGTCAACGGCATGGTGATTGCGGGCGCGGAGGACCCCGGCATCTTCGCGGGTGCGCTGGAACAGCCCGTCGACGTGCTGCGCTACCTGGCGATCGCGCTGGTCATCGGCGTCACCGGGTCGTTGCTCCTGGCGCGCCGGGTGAAGAACCAGACGCTCGGGCTGGAACCGCACGAGATCACCGCGCTGGTCGAGAACCGCGAGGCGTTGCTGCACGGCATCCGCGAGGGCGTCGTCGGTCTCGACGGGCACAACCGGATCACGCTGGTCAACGACCACGCGAGCGACCTGCTGGCGTTGCCGGAGGACGCGGTCGGCCGCTCGGTCGAGGAGCTCGAGCTCAACGACCGGCTGCGCGACGTGCTGACCGGCCGCGCGACCGGCGTCGACCAGCTGGTGCTGCGCCAGGGCGTCGTGCTGACGCTGAACCGCATGCCGATCGACGGCGGTGAGGGCGCGGTCGTGACGATGCGGGACCGCACGGAACTCCTTGCGCTGCAACACGAGCTCGACGCCTCGCAGCACGCGACGGACACGCTGCGGGCGCAGGCGCACGAGTTCGCGAACCGGCTGCACACCATCGCCGGGCTGATCTCGTTGAAGGAGTACGACGAGGTCACCAACTACATTCACCAGATCAGCTCGGCGCAGGACCAGTGGCGGACCGAGGTCGGCGAGTCCATCGGCGACCCCGCCGTGGCCGCGCTGCTGATCGCCAAGGCGTCGCTCGCGGCCGAACGCGGGACGGCGCTGCGGCTGGGCCCGGACAGCGTGCTGGGCAGGGTCGACGAGGCGTTGTCGGCGGACCTGGTGATGGTGCTGGGGAACCTCGTCGACAACGCGTTGGACGCGCTGGGTTCGTTGAACGCGAACGGCGCGGGGAAGTGGATCGAGGTGGGTGTGGTGCAGCTGGACGACGAGGTCCAGGTCGTGGTGCGGGACTCGGGGCCGGGCGTGGCGCCGGAGCTCGCGGAAGAGGTGTTCCGGCACGGGTTCACGACCAAGGCGGCCTCGCACGGCGAACGCGGCATCGGCCTCGCGTTGATCAGGCGGGCGTGCCTGCGCCGCGGCGGTTCGGTGAGCGTGTCCGGGTCGGTCTTCACGGCAAGGCTGCCCTGGTGATCCGGGTGCTGGTCGTCGACGACGACTTCATGGTGGCGAAGGTCCACAGTGGATACGTGACGCGCACCGAGGGCTTCGAGGTGGTCGGCGTCGCCCACAACGGCGCGGACGCGCTGAAGGCGGTCTCGGCGCTGAAGCCCGACCTCGTGCTGCTCGACGTCTACCTGCCGGACGTCAACGGACTCGACGTGCTGAAGTCGTTGCGCGCCAATGAGGACGTGGACGTCATCGTGATCACGGCGGCGACCGACGTCGACACCGTGCGCAGCGCGATGCGCGGCGGGGTGCTGCACTACCTGATCAAGCCGTTCGACTACTCGGCCCTGCGCGACCAGCTCGCGCACTTCGCGTCGCTGCGGGAGAGGTTCCACGGGCTCGACTCGGCCGGGCAGGCGGACGTGGACCAGGTCTTCGGTGCGCGGCCGACCTCGAAGCCGTTGCTGCCCAAGGGGTTGACGCCGGAGACCGCGCGGCTCGTGGAGAACGCGCTGCGGTCGCACCCCGAGGGGTTGTCGGCGTCGGAGTGCGCGTCGTCGACCGGTGTGGCGCGGGTGAGCGCGCGCCGGTACCTGGAGCACTTCGTGACGATGGGACGGGCCGAGGTGCGGTTGCGGTACGGCGGGACCGGGCGGCCCGAACGGATCTACGCGTTGGTGTGACTCAGTCCCAGGAGCCCGAACGGCCGCGCTTCGTCTCGGCGCGGCGCTTCTTGCCGGCGATGCGCCGCTCCTTCGACCCCTTCGTGGGCTTCGTCGCCCTGCGCACCGGAGGCGGCGGCGCGGCCGCTGCCCGCAGGACCGCGGCGAGGCGTTCGCGGGCGGCCGAGCGGTTCTGCAGCTGCGCGCGGTGCTCGGACGCGGCGATCGTGAGCACGCCGTCGACCAGCCGGCCTGCCAGCCGTTCGAGCATGCGGCTCTTCAGGTGCTCGGGGACCGACGGCGAGGCAGCCAGGTCGAACGAGAGCTCCACACGGCTGTCCGCCGTGTTCACCCCCTGCCCGCCCGGCCCACCTGACCTGGAGAAGCGTTCGCGCAACTCGGACGCCGGCAGCACCAGCGTCCTCGTCACGGTCACGTCGTCCATGCCTCCAGGTTAGAAGGTCAGACCCGGAAGTGTCGCGATCTTTATGAGGGCGTCCCGGTCGAGGACCGGTGTCGGCCGAGCGAGCGGCGCCGAGGTGTCGGGCCGGTAGGGGTCGCCGCGGAAGACGCCGAACGGGTCGCTCTGGACGAGCACGTCCGTGTTGTCCGGCCTGGTCGCCGACACCACCCACATGGCGGCGCCGTCGCTCATGCCGCGGTCCGAGTAGCTCAGGACCGTGACGCCGTTGATCTGCTCGAGCCGGCAGTCGGTGGCCTGGATCTGCTCGCAGGTCTGCCTGGAACCGCTCGCACGCGTGAGGACGATCGTGAGTCCGCTCGCGCCCGCTGCGTCCGTCAGCCGCGCCACCGCGTACCGCGTCTGGTCCTTCTCGTAGAAGGTCAGCGCCTTGACCTCGCCGACGTCCTCGGCCGTCACGCCCGCCGGGAGGACGTTCCCGTCGCGCAGGGCGCGGGTCGCCGCGTCGTTGCGGTCGACCACGCCGGCGGAGTCCTGCGACATCGAGGGAGCCGCCGCCTTGTGCGGCGTCGCCAGGTAGCCGCTCACGCCGGCACCCACCAGCAGGACGAAGGCCAGGGAGCCCGCGATGGCGGTGCGGCGCCGGACGAGCTTGGTCCTGCCCTTGCGGATCACCTCGGAGGTGTAGATCCGCGACACCGGCTCGTCCTCCAGCAGGTCGCGCAACGCGGCGAGTCCCTTGGCGGCCTGGCTCTTCACCGTGCCCTCCGTCCTGCCGAGGATGCGGGCGGTCTCGGTGATGCTCAGGTCCTCCCAGTAGCGCAGCACGACGACGGCGCGTTGCCCCGGAGGCAGGGCGTCGAGGGCCTCGCGCAGGTCGAGGTCGGAGGCGGAGTCCGTGACGGCGGACTCGGGCACGGCGTCGACGGTCCGTTCGCGCTGGAAGAAGCCGCGCCGCGTCTCGTCGATCGCGGTCCGCACGAGCACCTTGCGGGCGTAGGCGTCGGCGCTCTCCTTGCGCACGCGCGACCAGGCCACGTACATCTTGATCAACGCGGTCTGGACTATGTCCTCCGCGCGGTGCCAGTCGCCGCACAGCAGATAGGCCGTGCGACGCATGACCAGCGCACGTGCGTCGACGAACTCCCCGAACTCGCGGTCCCTGTCCAAGTGCCCCCTCCTCGGTCGCCGCTTAGTACGCGGCGACCGGGTCAGGAGGTTGCCTCAGAAACGCGGGTGATCGCCAACGAGTGCGGCGCCGCCCTCGTCGGACTTGGTGATCTCGCCGAGCACCCACGCCGGCACGTGGCGGGCGGTGAGCACGGCCAGCGCGCGGTCGACGTCCTCCGGCGCGACGACGGCGACCATGCCGACGCCCATGTTGAACGCCTTCTCCATCTCCTCGCGCTCCACGCGGCCGCGCTGGGCGATGAGCTGGAACACCGGCGCGGGCGTCCAGGTGCCGCGGTCGAGCTTCGCGTGCAGGCCCTCGGGCAGCACGCGGGCCAGGTTCGCGGCCAGGCCACCACCGGTGACGTGGGAGAACCCGCGGACCTCGGTCTCGGCGATCAGCGCCAGGCAGTCCTTGGCGTAGATCTTGGTCGGCTCCAGCATCTCCTCGCCGAGGGTGCGGCCGAACTCCTCGACGTGGCCCTCCAGCGGCATGCGCGCGATCTCCAGCAGCACGTGCCTGGCGAGCGAGTAGCCGTTGGAGTGCAGGCCGGACGAGCCCATCGCGATCACGACGTCGCCGTCGCGGACGCGGTCCGGGCCAAGCAGCTTCGACTGCTCGACCACGCCGACGCCGGTGCCGGAGATGTCGTAGTCGTCGTCGCCCATCAGGCCGGGGTGCTCCGCGGTCTCGCCGCCGAGCAGCGCGCAACCGGCCTGGACGCAGCCCTCGGCGATGCCCTTGACCAGCGACGCGATCCGGTCCGGCACGACCTTGCCGACCGCGATGTAGTCCTGCACGAACAACGGCTCGGCGCCGCACACGACCAGGTCGTCCACGATCATGGCGACCAGGTCGATGCCGACGGTGTCGTGCTTGTCGAGCGCCTGCGCGATGGCGATCTTGGTGCCGACGCCGTCCGTGGACGAGGCGAGGACCGGCTCCTTCCAGCGGTCGAGCTTGAGCTGGAACAGGCCCGCGAAGCCACCGATGCCGCCCAGCACCTCGGGCCGGTGCGCCTTGGCCGCCCACGGCTTGAGCTTCTCCACCGCCTCGTCACCTGCGGCGATACTGACTCCGGCGGCGGCGTAGGTGGCCTTGGCGCTGTCGGTCACGTCAACTTCTTCCACTTGGATATCGGGTGCTCAGGGGCGACGCAAAGCGTCTTCGGCACCATAGCCGTTGGGCAGGACCGGAGCGGCCGAGCCCGACACGCCCTTGAGGCCCTCGAGCAGGTGCTTGCCGATGAGCGCGTCCTGCGGCAGTTCGATCGGGTAGTCGCCGTCGAAGCACGCCGAGCACAGCCGCGACTTGGGCTGTTCGGTGGCCGCGACGAGCTGCTCCAGCGACACGTACCCCAGCGAGTCGGCGCCGACCGAGCGGCGGATGCCGTCGTCGTCCAGGCCGTTCGCGATGAGCTCGGCCCGCGAGGCGAAGTCGATGCCGTAGAAGCACGGCCACTTCACGGGCGGCGACGCGATCCGCACGTGCACCTCGAGCGCACCGGCCTCGCGCAGCATGCGCACGAGCGCGCGCTGGGTGTTGCCGCGCACGATCGAGTCGTCCACGACGACCAGGCGCTTGCCGCGGATGACGTCGCGCAGGGGGTTCAGCTTCAGCCGGATGCCGAGCTGGCGGATGGTCTGCGACGGCTGGATGAACGTCCGGCCGACGTAGGCGTTCTTGACCAGGCCCGACCCGTACGGGATGCCGCTGGCCTGGGCGTACCCGATGGCGGCGGGCGTGCCGGACTCCGGCACCGGGATCACCAGGTCGGCCTCGACCGGGTGCTCCTTGGCGAGCCTGCGGCCGATCTCGACGCGGGTGGCGTGCACGCCGCGGCCGGCGATCGTCGTGTCGGGACGCGCCAGGTAGACGTACTCGAAGATGCAGCCCTTGGGCTCGGGGGTGGCGAACCGGGTGGACCGCAGGCCGTCCTCGTCGATCGCGATGAGCTCACCGGGCTCGACCTCGCGCACGAAGCTCGCGCCGACGATGTCCAGCGCCGCCGTCTCGCTCGCGACGACCCAGCCGCGTTCCAACCGGCCGAGCACCAGCGGGCGGACGCCGTGCGGGTCGCGCGCCGCGTACAGCGTCGACTCGTCGGAGAACGTCAGGCAGTACGCGCCCTTGACCGTGGGCAGGAGCTCCAGCGCGGCCTGCTCGATGCCCTTGTCCGCCGCCGCGTGGGCGAGCAGCGCGGTGAGGATGTCGGAGTCGGTCGTCGCGCCGTTGCGGCTGCTGATGCCGAGGCCCTCGGCCTTCTCCAGCAGTTCGGCGGTGTTCACCAGGTTGCCGTTGTGGCCGAGGCTCAGCGCACTTCCGGTGGCCGTCGTGCGGAACGTGGGTTGCGCGTTCTCCCAGGTCGTGGACCCGGTGGTGGAGTAGCGGCAGTGACCGACGGCCACGTAGCCCTTGAGCGACTGCAGGACCTGCTCGTCGAACACCTGGCTCACGAGACCGAGGTCCTTGAAGACGACGACCTGCGTCCCGTCTCCGACCGAGATGCCGGCCGCCTCCTGCCCGCGGTGCTGCAGGGCGTAGAGGCCGTAGTAGGTCATCTTCGAGACGTCTTCACCGGGAGCCCAGACGCCGAAGACGCCGCACTCCTCACGGGGTTCCTGTTCGGACTGGGAATGGTCGTCGACCACCGAATTGGCTCCCTCAGGCATGGGGCTGGCTGCAACCCGAGTGTAAGTGGCGCAGCACGTGGTAGACCCCCCTCAGACCCCTGGTGAGGTGATGAAACTCATGCCTTCGGCCCACTTCAGGGCCTCCCGCACCCGCTGAGCGTCCACGTCACGCCTTTTTGCAGTCCGTGGTCTGGGTGCGGGTGGAGATGTGCTTCTCGTTGACGCGTTCCTGGACGACGTGGCAGACCACCTCGTCACCGACGGCGACAGGCTCCACGAAGTCCTTGGCGGCGACACGGCCCGAGTACCAGTCGCTGATCATGTCGGCGGGCTGCTTCCCGGCCAGCACGAGGTCGTACCCCTCGGAGTCCGCCTTGGTGACCTTGAACCTGACGTCGCCCTCGAACCTCTGGTCACCGCAGGCGGTCAGCGCGAGGCAGCCCAGCAAGACGATCGCGAGTGCGCGCATCAGTGCCCCCGTCCGACCTGGAGGACGTCCAGCACGCGCCGGTCGCCGCTCATCTCCTTGAGGTTCATGCGGTTCCAGAGCCAGAAGTAGACGAGTTCGGCCTCACCGGTCACCTGCGCGTCACCCTCCTCACCGGGGGCGGCGGCACGGACCTCCGGCGCCTCGCCCTCCGTCAGGGAGATCAGCCACGACTCCGGCACGTCCGTCGGCCGCACCGTCGCGGTGCCGGACACCGGGTTCGGCACGTCGCCGTCGAGTTGGGCCGCGACGATCGTCGTCAGCACCTCGTCGATGCCGTCGGCGCACAGGTCGGCGTCGGTGGCGACGACCCCGCGGACGACCGTCTGCGCGTCGAACCGGCGCAGCACGGTCTCGTGGGCGATCCGGCGGTGCCACACCCACGCGAGGTCGGGCGCCGCGGGCGAGAACGTCCAGACGGGCCTGTTCCCCGGCACGGCGGTGAGGATCTCCGCGGCGGCGGTGATCTGCAGGTCGAGGTACTCGAGCGGCGACAGGCCGGCCTGGGGAGGCGGCGGCCGCAGCGCCGTGCGGCTGCCGGTGCGCAGGTACGGGGTGGAGGTCTCCAGGAAGCGCCCCAGGTGGATGACCAGGTCCTGGACGGTCCAGCCGGGACGCGTCGGCACCTGCGCCGCGGGATCGGCCTCCACGACGGCCTTGCGGAACATCTCCGCCTGTTCGATGAACACAGCGGTCCACCGCTGAGCCGTCCACCCTGTCTGCACCATGAACCACATCGTGCCCGAAACGTTCATCGCGCGAGTGGGGAACCGGTGATGATGTAGCTGCGTCGCAGTGATCGAGGACCAACACGGGGGTGGCGATGTTCGGCGTTGAGCCAGACCTGCTGCGCACCGCGTCCAAGGAGTTCGGCAACGGCTCCGACGCGGTGCGCGAGGCGGCCGAGATGATCTCGATGCTCCGGCTCGACGCGGGCGCGCTCGGCGAGGTCGACGCCGCCGCGGAGTTCGCGGACGCGCTGGCGAGGTTCGTCGGCACGCACTCCCAGGACCTGCAGCGCGGCTCCGCGTGGATGACCGATGCCGCGGAGGGTCTCGTGTCGAACGCCGAGGCCTACCAGCGCACCGACGACGAGCACGCGTCCGCGTTGAAGAAGCTTCTGAGCGGTTTTGGGGGCGGCAAGTGAGCTTCACGGATCCCGAGAGCCTGTACGGCAGGCTCGCGTCCGGTGACGTCGGCCGCATCGCTGCCGCCGCCGACCCGATCACCGGTGCGATCAGCGCGGTCGGCCGCGCGGGCGAGTCCGTCGCCAACGGCGGGAAGACCGCCGTCAGCAGCTGGACCGGTGACGCCGCCACGAAGTTCACCGCCAGGGCCCAGCTGTCCGCGAACGCCGCCAAGGCCGCCGCCGAACGACTCGGCGCGGGCGTCGACATCGTCCAGGCCGCCTCGCGCGCCTACGGCCAGATGAGGGGCGCGGCGGACCAGGCGATCAGCGTGTGGCGCGGCCGTCCGCCGGGCCTGGACGCCGAGCAGACCCGTCAGCTCGCGAACCAGGTCAACAACGCGCTGAACAACGTGAAGTCGGGTTACGACAACGTTCTGCGCTCCTACGCGAGTGCGTTGACGAAGATCCCGCCGGGCTTCGAGGAGGCCGCGCGGTCGGACAGCGGCTGGAGCCGCGCCGCCCAGGCCGGCGCTCCTGGTGGTGCGCTGCCGCCGGTGCCGCCGCCGGGATCCGACCCCAAGGCCGTCGCCGACTGGTGGAAGTCGCTCAGCAAGGACCAGCAGGAAGCGCTCAAGAACACCAGGTACCAGGAGCTCGGCCAGCTCCGCGGGCTTCCGGCCGAAGTGCTCGACTACGCGAACCGCAGGCGGATCCCCGAGGACGCGGCGCGGTTCAACGCGGAGAAGGACCGGCTCCAGCAGCAGCTCGCCGACCGCGCCCGCGAGCTCGGCGTCGACCCGAACTCGTCCGAGGGCCAGCGCGCTCTGCGCAACGACGCCCAGGGCTCGCAGCTGATGGCGCAGTACGACGAAGCGGCTCGCCGGGCGAAGAACGCGGACGACGCGGTCGGCGCGTTGGACAAGGCCGGGCAGCTCAGCGAGGAGACCGGCAAGCGGGCCTACGTGCTCGCCTGGAGCCCGGACGGTGCCGGTGCCAAGGAAGGCGCGATCGCCGTCGCGTTCGGCAACCCGGACACGGCGAAGAACCTCGCGGTGTGCGTGCCCGGCACCACGTCGACGCTCAGCAGCTTCGGCCTCGACCAGGCCTCCAACCTCAGCGCGAAGATGGGTCAGGACGGCGCCGCGATCCAGTGGCTCGGCTACGACGCCCCGGAGTTCCTCCCCGGCCAGGTGAACGACCCCGCGCAGGCCCGCGAGGGAGGCGCGATCCTCGCGAAGGACGTCGAGGGCTACCGCGTCACCAACCCCGGTGCCCACGTCACGGTGGTCGGCCACAGCTACGGCAGCACGGTCGTCGGCTACTCCGCGATGGACAACGGCCTGAAGGCGGACGACATCGTCTTCGTGGGTTCGCCGGGCGTCGGCGCGTCCCACGTCGACCAGCTCTCCGCCGGTGCCGGGCACGTCTACGTCGGTGGCACCGAGCACGACCCGGTCATCCAGGCCACGAGCGGCGACTGGTTCACCAAGGACGGGTCGTCGACCGGTCCGTACGACTCCTCGTTCGGCGCCAAGACCTTCGGCACGTCCGGCGAGTCGTGGATCGGGCACGCCCACTCGTCCTACTACGACCAGGGCACCGAGTCCCTCGACAACATCGCCAAGATCGCGAACGGCGAGGGCGGCAGCGTCACCGAGCAGCGCTGGCAGGACTCGCCGCAGCCCGTCGAGGTGCCCGGTTCGGACCTGCCGGTGGCGGGCCCGGTCATCGACTGGGGCGTCAACACCGGCAAGGAGGTCGTCGACATGGGCGAGGACCTCTGGCGCGGTGGCGGTCAGGTCGTGGACGACATCTCGAACGGCCGCTGGGGTGACGCGGCCGGGCACGCGGTGGACACCGTCGGCGAGGTGGCGAGCGACGTCGGTGACGTGGTGGTCGACACCGTCGGCAACGCGGTCGAGCTGGGCCGGGACGTCGTCGAGGGCGTCGGTGGCGTGGCGAAGACGATCGGGTCCTGGTTCTAGAACTTCTCTAGAACTTCACGACCGGCAGCAGCGGTGACAGGTCGGCCCGGGTCCCCGACGCGGTGACCCGGGCTCCGTCCAGGGCGGCGTCCCACCCGAGGGCGCCCGTGGCCAGCTCCAGCCACGTGCGGGCGTCGGTCTCGACGACGTTCGGGGGCGTGCCGCGGGTGTGGCGCGGGCCCTCGACGCACTGCACGGCGGCGAACGGCGGCACGCGCACCTCGACGCTGCGGCCGGGCGCGATCTGCTCGAGGGTGCGCAGGCTCAGCCGGACCGCCGCGGCGAGCACGGGACGTTCTGGCTGGTCAGCCTCACCGCGCAACCAGGGGAGCACGGCCTGCACGGCGGCGCGCATCTCGGCGGGGTCGACGGCTTTGGCTGGCACGCCGCCCACATTAGCGAAGGGGCGGCGGCGCTCCGGGGGCTGTTGGTATACCTGGGGCCGTGATCAGGAACTTCGCCGTCGTCGGTCCCGGGCAGGCGACCAGGGAGCGGCTCACGACGGCGCTGGCGGCGGCACCGAACATCTCGGTGTACCGGATCGGGAGGGGAGCGGACCCGTTGCCCGTCTCGGCCACCTTCGACCCGGCCGACGCACCGGGCTGCCGCAGCCTGCTGGACTGGTTCGAGCGCGGCGCGCCGTCGGGTGCCGTGCTGCTGATGGACGACTGGGCCCTGTGCTCCGGTCTCGACGGGGAGCTGGACAGGACCGTCGAGTGGATCGCGGCGTTCGGGCCGGCGCGGGGCGTGCAGGTCGTCGTCACGGCGCGGAAGTGGTCGGACGTGCCGGACCGGCTGCGGCGGCACCTGCACGGCGAGGCCACGGACTTCCTGGCGCTGCACGAGATCGAGCCCGACCTGGGCAACAGGTACCAGCGCCACGACCTCCGTGCGGCCATCGGCGCCGACGCCCGCGGCTGGCCCGTCTACATCGACGTCAACAGCACCCTCGCCGCCTGCCTGGGCAGGCCGGCGGACCGCGAGCAGAAGCTGCTGAGCGCGTTGCTGGGCCTCATGGTCACGCACTCGTCGGCCGACCTGAACTTCGCCCTCTTCGACATGAAGAACGTCGGGTTGTTCGACGGCCTGGAGACGGCGCCGCACGTGGCGTGCGCGCTGTCGGGCGAGGACGACGACGAAGTGCTCCAGCAGTTCCACGACGGTCTGGCCGCCGAGCTCGACCGCCGGCGCCGGCTCAGGCAGGCGGGCGAGCCCTTCCCCGCCCTCATGGTCTGCGTGGACAGCCCCGAGACGCTGGTGGAACGGTGCCCCGCCTACCGCGGCCTGCTGCAGTCGCTCAGCGGGGCGGGCCACGAGCTCGGCGTCCACCTGCTCTACTCCGGCGACGGGCTCGCGGCTCCGCTGCCGGCGCAGATTCCCGCCTGGCCCGCCGCGGTGCCGCCGTACGACCTGGAGGAGTGGGCGGAGGTCCTGCCGCCGGCGCTCGCCGGTACCTGCCCGCCCGCGCACGTGCTGGCCCAGCCGCCGGCCGGGGCGTTCCAGGCCACGCAGAAGCTCACGCTGCCGCCGCGTCCGTCCACTTCGGACGGGGTGGGGGAGGTGGTGCAGCCAGTGGAGTTGGTGCCGCCGGTGGACGCGGTACGGCCAGGGGACGCGGTACGGCCGTTGGACGCGATGCGGCCAGCAGAAGCGATGCGGCCGGTGGACGCGGTGCGGCCGATGGACGTACCGCCACCTCCGTCCCCTGCGGGCCTGTCGCTCGCCATGCTCCCGCCGGGAGCCATCGGCCTGGTCGACCTGCCTTCCGAACAGCGCCGCGACGTCCTGGTCCCCACCTTCACCCGGGAACGACGCCACGGCGCCATCGTCGGCAAGCCGGGCACCGGCAAGAGCACGACCCTGCGCACGCTCGGCGCCGTCCTCGGCGACCCCGAGCGCTACCAGCTCCTCGACGGCCCCGGCGAACCCCTCGACCCGCGACGCCACATCGTCGTCACCGCCCGCTCCTGGGACCAGGTGCCGCCGTTCATCAGGAATAGCCTGGCGTTCGCCGTCGAGTTCCGCCTCGACGACCCGGCCACGTCACTGGTCGACGCCCGGCAGGCCGCCCGCGTGCCGGACCGGCCGGGGTTCGGCCTCTCCCTGCCCGGCCGTCTCCACGCCCAGATCGCGCTCCCGTGAACCACCTCGGTCTGGTGGGGCCGCCGGACCTCGTCGCACGCCGGATCGCCGTGGTGCCAGGGCTCTACCGCATCGGCCGGGGTGAGGTGCCGGGGGTCGCGGTGAGCTTCGAGCCCGGTGACGAGCGGCGGCGGCAGAACCTGCTGGCCTGGTTCGAACGGGGTGCGGAACCCGGCGCGACGCTGCTGGTCGACGACTGGAAGTACTGCTGTGACCACGATCCCGGGCTCGCCGACACCGTGCGGTGGATCGCGGCGGCCTCGTGGAACGTGCGGGTGATCGTCACGGCTCGGGCGCTCGACGAGCTGCCGGAGCGGTTGCCGTTGCGGGTCGAGGTGCTGGACTTCCTGTCGTTGCACGGGATGGCGCGGTTCACCAAGGCGCTCGCGTGGAAGGGGCGGTGGTGGAAGGTTCCGGTCGGTGTCGATGAGAGCGGTGCGCCGGTCGTCGTGGAGTTGACGCACTTCGCTGACGGCAAGTGGCGCACCGGGTCGCACCTGGCCGTCCCGTCGCGGGAGGCCTTCCGGAGTCTGGTGCTCGGGCTGATGACGACGCACTCGCCCAAGTTGTTCCAGGCGTGGTTCATCGATGCGCACGACTCCGACGTGTTCGACGGGCTCGACCAGGCTCCGCACGTCGTGGCACGTCATCGGCACGCGGCGCGGGATCCGCAGAAGATCGCCGACCTGCTCGTCGAGGAGTCCGAGCGCCGGCTCGAGGTCGTGGGCAACACGTGGACCGTCTTCGACCACCGGGGTTTCGACCAGGTGATGCCGCAGCTCCTGGTGTGCGTGAGCGGGTTCGGGGACATCGGCGCGGAGGTGTTCGAGGCCGTCGCGCAGGACGTCGGCAAGTCCGGTGTGCAGCTCCTGCTCGACGGGCCGGGCGGACTGGCCGACGTGGTGGTCGGCGACTGCCTGGTGCCCGCGAACCTCGACGAGGCCGCACGGGACCTGCCGGCGTTGATGCACCAGGACGAACGCGCGCCCGGCTTCTTCGCGCTGCACGAGATGCCGAACCGGCACGCGTGGCGGTCGCGACCGGTCAAGCTGCAGTACCGGGTGCCGGTCGGCGTGGACGAGCACGGGCAGCCGGTGGAGATCGACCTCAAGTCGAAGCACCTGCAGGACGGCATGGGGCCGCACGGCGAGGTGATCGCGCCCGCTGACAAACGGGCGGAAGCTGTTCGGGCGCTGACGCTCGGGCTGATGGCACGGCATTCACCGGACGAACTCCAGGTCGTCCTCGTCGACTTTCACGGCAGCGGTGTGTTCGCGGGGATCGACGGCGCACCGCACATCCGGCACGGCATCGTGGACCTGCTGGAGGACCACGAGCAACGCACCAGAACGTTGGCGCACAACAACTTCCGCAACATCTGGGACTACCGGGCCGCCGGGCTCGTCCTGCCCGAGCTGCTGGTCTGCGTCGACGGCGTGCAGGCGTTGCTCGAGGAGCGCCCGGAGTTCGCCGAGGTCCTGCGGACGCTGGCCACGGCGGGGCGCACCTACGGCCAGCACCTGCTGTTGTGCGACACGGCTCCGGGCGAGCACGGCTCGTACCGGCTGGAGTTCACCGAGCAGGGCTGGGTGCGGCGGATCGGCAGGTCGGTGGAGAGGGTCGTGCTCCCCACCGACCTGAACGACGTCGTGTGGTCGTTGCCGATCAGGATGACCGAGTCATGAGCGGCGCAGCTTCCGCTGTGCGTCGTAGAGGTTGCGCGGAACCACGGACGTCGTGCCGTAGAGCTCCAGCCGGGAGTTCAGGTCGCCGGTGAAGTCCGGCTTGTCGACCTGACCGAAGTCGCGGACCTCGGAGATCGCCACGGTGGCGCTGCACGGCGCGACTTGGTCGATGCGGACGTTGCCGGCCCGCTGGTTGGTGACGGTGACGTTCCAGTGCGTGAAGCGGGCGCCGTAGAGCGGGCCCGCGTTGGCGCTGCCGCCGTGGGCTCCCACGTTGTTGATGGTGATCTCGGTGCGGACGTTGGCGAACGGCAGGCCGCGGTGGGTGTCGAAGACGTCGTGGTCCATCCGGCCGCGCGTCCAGACGTTGCCGCAGGACAGGCCTTCCACGTTCAGGCCGTGGTTGCCGGCGCCCGCCTGCGAGGGTTCGGACGGGGCCTCGATCACGAAGCCGTCGGTCAGGTTGTCGTGGGACTGCTCGCGCACGGCGTACGCGTGGTGGTGACCTCGGCCGGAGACGCGGGTGTTCAGCAGCGAGATCCCCTTGGAGGACACCAGGAGGAACCCGTTGTCGACGTCCTGCACGTGCACGTCGTCGGCCCAGCAGTCCCACGCGCACTGGAACGCGAGGCCGTTGTACCCCTTGTCCTGCAGGTGCTTCGGGGTCGGCACCTTGAACATCTCGATCTTGATGCCCTCGACGCCGGCACCGGTGATCACGGGCGCCATCGTGGTGAGGCGCGCCTTCCACTCCGGGCGGATCTCCAGCGGCAACGGCTGCGCGAGCTTGACCCTGTTGCCGCGCACCCACTCCACGCGCACCGGCCACAGGAACGGGAAGTACGACAGGAGCTTGTCCTTGTCGTCCCAGCGGTAGCTCGCAGTGCCGGGGACGTCGCCGCACATGTGCTTGGGCAGCGAGTACTCCGAGTCGTCCAGCCGCAGCAGCACGCGCTGACCCGCCCGCAGCGACCGTCCGTTCTCGACGGTCACGACGAACGACCCCCTTGCGGCGGAACCGGTCACGGCCGTCAGCGTCGAGCCCTGCTCCAGCTCGTTGCCCGTCCAGCCCTCGAACGGCCACCTGCGCGCCTTGATCGCGTCGACCAGCGGCTGGTAGCGGTCGCGGTGGCAGACCCACACGAGGCCGCCCGACCAGCTCCAGGCCGAGTTCTCCGAGCCGTACCGGCTGCGGTTGATGCCGACGATCTCCTCGAGCGACCTGGTCGCGTAGAACGTCGTCCGGCCGCTGCCCGCACCGCGCAGCACGACGTTGTCGTAGCCGATGCGGACGACGTCGTCGATGCGGTAGCGGCCCGGTGGCACGTGGACGGTGCCGCCACCGAGCCTGCCGACGAACTCGATCGCCTTGTTGATCGCGGCGGAGGCGTCCGCCGACCCGTCGGGCCGGGCGCCGAAGAACAGCACGTTCGCGAGGACCGGCCGGCGGGCGGGCTTCTCACCGGTGCGGTAGCCGGCGTAGGCGACGTTCGGGATCTGCGGGTGGTCGTACGGGTCGGCAACGAACTCTTGCCACAGCGAAGCTGAGGACTGCGCGGAGGCAGTCCCCGTCATCGTCGACGTCCCGACCAGTGCCGCTCCCGTAGCCAGCAGGAACGACCTTCTGTCGATGCTCATTTCGCCGTCTCCAAGGGGTCTTGGCCACGGCGGCGGTGATCAGATCAAACCAGACGTCAGACGCCCGCGGAACGGCTCGCTTCGGCGATCAGCTCGTCGACCTGGTGCATCATCCGGCGCGCGTCGGTCGGCGTGAACGTGCTCCACGGCGGCTGACCGTTCGAGGCACGCCGTTGTTGCAGGTAGCGGCCCTCTTCGGTGTCGAAGAACGCGACCACGCGCTCGGGGCGCCAGCGCTTGCCGTACTTGTCGCGGGCGGCCGCGCCGAAGTTCCCGGTGTGCACGAGGCCGGTGAACATCTTCACGAGCGCCTTCGCGTCGTCCTCGCGCAGCCCGATGCCGCGGAACGCGGCCTCCATCGACTTCGGCGAGCCGTCGGTCTTCGCGATCGCCTTCTCGATGTCCTCGCTCGGCAGCGTCACGGACATGCCCGTGCCGGCGGGGTGCGCGGGGAGGACGGACAGCACCGCCGAGGCGAGCCCGGAGCCCGCCCACGGCTGGAACGTCAGCTGGTCGTCCCGCAACGTCGCGAGCGCGCCCCAGTCACCGTTCGCCACGGCGAGGACGCGCAGGCTGTGGCCGAGCCAGAGGCGGCCGTCCGCCTCCCGCTCGGGCTTGACGAACATGCGCAGGAGCCCCTCCAGCTGGGACGACAGGCCGCGCGAGTTGCCCAGGCGCCGGTGGTCCAACTGCTGGTAGACGCGGTTCTCGAGCTGGATGCGCTCGTCGCGCGTCTTGCCCGGGGTGGGAACCTTCAGCACGAGCGGCATGGGGCCGACGTCCAACCGTTCCCACACGACGTCGAACTCCTCGGCGGAGAGGGTGATCGGCTCCCTCTCCGCTGCTGCGCCGAACAGGCTCACTCCGACAGGCCGCCGATGACCGGCGGCGCGACCATGCGCTCGTCGCCGAACACGTCGTCGGTCTCGACCAGGTAGTCGGCCGCCTTGTGCTCGATGTCGTCCTCGCCCTCGCCCTTCTGGCCGTGCGCACCCGCGCCGCCCATGCCGGCGCCGGCCGCACCACCCTTGCCCGCGCCCGCACCGACGCCCGCGGCACCGCCGCGCATCGCGTCAGGACCGGAGCCCATGGCGCCGGAGAGGCCGCCGGGCATGCCACCGGGCTTCATGGCGCCCTGCTGGCCGGCGGAGCCGAGCGAGCCGGACATCGGCCCGAACGCCTTGCCGCCACCAGCACCACCTGCGCCACCGGCGCGAACACCACTGCTCGAGCCGCCGGGGCCACCGGGACCGGTCAGACCGGGCCGGGTGAACACCGGACCGCCGGGAGGCGTCGTCGTCGGGTTGTGGGTCTGTCCCGGGTTGGGCAGCGTCGTGGGAGGCGGGGTGTGCGTGGGAGGCGGCGTCGTCGTCGGAGGCTGCGTCCACGAGGTGTGCGTGGTGTCGGTCGGCGGAGGGGTCCAGCCGGTCGAGACCTGCTGCTGCGGGGTCGTCGACACCGGCGTGGCCCACGACGGGGTGGTCGTGCCGGTGCCGGAGGGACCGGCCGAACCGGTCGGGCCGTAGCCGACTCGCGTGCTGCCCGTGCCGGTGTCGGCGGGAGGCGGCGTGTCGATCACGACCTGCGGCGGCGTCGGGAACTCGCCGAGCGTCGAGGAGTTCCAGCGGCTGTCCGACTGGTAGTCCTCCATGACCTTGACGGCCTGGGCGGCGGCGTTGTCCGCGGCGGCTTCCTGGCGCTCGTGGTCGAGCTGCTGGCTCACGACGTGCGCCATGCCGACCGGACCGGTCAGCGCGCCCGCGGCGATGTCGAGGAAGCCGGGCTTCTCGGTCGTGACGGGGACGACCTCGGGCATCTTCTTGCGCGCGTCGGCGATGTACTCGCCCTGCAGGCGCGCGGAGCTCTCCATGGTCGTCGCGCCGGTCTCGGCGAAACCGGCCCACTCGGCCAGCGGCGACAGCGCGCCCTGGGCGGCGTCGGAGGCGTCGGACTCCCAGTCCGCGCCCATCTTCGCCAGACCGGCGTGCAGGTCGTCGTCGATCTGCTTGAGGGTCGCGGCGACCCTCTTCCAGCCCTGCTCGACCGGGATGGAGGCGGCGACGCCGGGACCGGAGTTGATCATCTTGTACAGCTCGGGGTGCCCGTACCCCTGGAAGCGGTGGTCAGTCATCGGTCAGTCCCCCTCTCAGGCCTGGTCACGCAGGTGCTTGCCCCACATCGCGGCGTTGTCGCCCTCGGTGAGGATGTACTGCTGCTCGATCGCCTTGAGCTGGTCGATCACGCCGACGAGCTGCTTGCGGTAGGCGGTCAGCGCCTCCAGCGCCTTGTCGCTCGTCTGCTGGTTGAACTTCTTGGACGTCTCGTCGCTGATCGGGTCTTCCGCCCACGGCCTCGTGGGGAGGTCGGCCACGGCGTCGGCCAGCTTGCCGTCGAACTCGTCCAGCGCCTTCTCGAAGGCGGCTCTTGCCTGTGGAATCGCTGACGGGTCCACCTTCAGCTTGCGCTGACCGAACTGGGGCGGCGACGACGCGCCACCTCCACCATCCGCGAGAAACACGGCACACCCTCCTCAGTACGGCCCCTCAGGAATGGACCGTGTGTGCATTTGGGACGACTTTAGCTCTGATGCATGACGGCGGCGGGTGGTTCCCGGTAAAAGCGGAGTAGTTCTACTCAACCGTCAGGCGGTCGCGAGAGCGGTGCCGACGGCGGCACCGATGCTCTTGCTGAGCTCGCAGGCACCGTCGAGCGGAGCCTCCACCCCGATGAGCGGGCCCATCTTGACCAGCAACAACTGCCCGTCGTTGGCGTCGATGTAGAGGTCGCAGGAGTCCGGCTGCGACCCCTCGGTGATGTTCTTGGCCAGGTAGGCGGGATAACCCGAAGCGGTGGTCTCGGTGAGTTCGGTGGTCTTGCCCACCGTCCTCTTGAGGCGATCCACACCACCGTTGGTGAGCGTGTAGAGGCTGCCGCCGTAGGTGCGGGGCTGCTGGAACAGCAGGCCGCACGACTTGGTGCCCTCGCCGTAGTCCGCGGGGGACTCCCGCTCGGTCGCCGACTGGATCTTGAGCGTCGTCTTCGCGTCCGCCGTGATCAGCCCGCACACGTCCACGGACTTCATGTCGACGGCCTTCGGCCTGTTCACCGGGGCGTTCCCGGCCGAAGAACCGGTCGTGGGCGCGGAGCCCGTCTGGTCCCCCGCGGAGGGCTTGCCGGGCTCTGTCGAAGAACACCCGGTCAGGACCGCTGCCAGCAGGAACGGGACGGCAAGTCGACGCATGACGGCCAAGTTATCGGATCACCGAGCACGGGGTGTGGCCAATGGCGTGTCCCGCATCACCCGTAAAGCCCATTGCCGCTGGCGGAATATAAAGGAAACCTTCTTTACGATACCCCGAAGCGCCGCCGCCCCGATGCGTCGAGGAGCGACATGCTGCGCAACCGACCACTGCCGACACTGGTCGTGGCGGCGGTGGGTCTGGCCCTGCTGGTGCCAGGCGCCTCCGCCAACGCGGGCCCCGTGCCCGGCACGGGAGCGGCGCTGGAGGCGGCCGCCGTCCCGGGACAGACCTCCACCGTTCCCGACTGGCGCATGCAGAGCAGCGCCTCGGCCACGCAGGCCGGCAACGTGATCTCCGGGCCCGCCTACTCGGACGTGGGCTGGCTGACGGTCCCCGCCCGGTCCACCGTGATGGCCGGGTTGATCGCCAACGGCAAGTACGGCGACGTCAACTACTCGGAGAACCTGAAGCGCGCCAACGCGAACGACTTCAAGGTGCCGTGGTGGTACCGCAAGGTCTTCCAGGCCGACCCGCAGCCGGGCGTGAACACGTTCCTCAAGCTCAACGGCGGCGTGATCGCACGCGGTGAGGTGTGGCTGAACGGCACCAAGGTCGCCGGCACGGACACCGTGATCGGCGCCTACCCGACGTTCGAGTTCAACGTCACCGGCCTGCTGCGCAAGGGGGACAACGCGCTCGCGATCAAGGCGTCGCCGTCCGACCCCGCCAAGGACCTGGTGATCCACTTCATCGACTGGGCCCAGCTACCGCCCGACCGCAACCAGGGCCTGTTCCGCGACGTCGACCTGACGGCGAGCGGGCCCGTGTCGGTGCGCGACCTGCACGTGCTGAGCGACCTGCCGCTGCCGGACCTGAGCAGCGCCAAGGTGACCGTGAAGGTCGACGCGCGCAACAACACCGGCAGCCCGGTCACCACCACCGTCGCCGGCAGCGCCGCGGGCCAGAACTACAGCCAGGTCGTGAACCTCGCGGCGAACGAGACCAGGACCATCACGTTCGCGCTCGACGTCACCAACCCGCAGATCTGGTGGCCTTTCCAGATGGGCGCGCAGCCGCTGTACGACGCGACGGCGGCCGCGACCGTGAGCGGTGTGAAGTCGGACGAGCAGAAGACGACGTTCGGCATCCGCGAGGTCACCTCGAAGATGATCAGCGGCAACGTCCAGTACCAGGTCAACGGCAAGCCGATTCTGATCCGCGGCGGCGGCTGGGCGTCGGACCTGTTCCTGCGCACGGACGCGCGGAAGATCGCCGACGAGATCCGGTTGACGAAGTCCATGGGGCTCAACACGATCCGGTTGGAGGGCAAGCCGGAGAACGACGAGATCTACGACCTCGCCGACCGCGCGGGCGTCCTGCTCATGACCGGCTGGGAGTGTTGCTCGAAGTGGCAGAACACCGGCGGGTTCACCGAGGAGGACAAGCGCGTCGCGGGCGCGTCCGCCGAGGGCGAGGCCAAGCGGATCCGCAACCACCCCAGCGTGTTCACGTTCCTGATCGGCTCGGACGAGGCGCCGGTGGCGGACGTCGAGAAGATCTACCTGGACGCCCTGAAGCGCGCCGACTGGCAGACGCCGATCATCACCGCGGCCGCCCGCCGCAGCTCCCCGCAGCTCGGTGACTCCGGCATGAAGATGGACGGCCCGTACTGGTGGGAGCCGCCGGTCTATTGGTACAACAACCAGAAGGGCGGGTCGGCGGGCTTCGCGTCGGAGATCGGCCCCGGCCTCGCCATCCCGGAGATGGACGAGCTGAAGAAGTTCCTCGGCCAGACCGAGATCAACAAGCTCACGGACTACAACGCGCAGCAGTACCACCTGTCGCCGTCGGGGAACTTCAGCAAGATCGGCTTCTGGGGCACGGCGCTCGACAACCGCTACGGCAAGCCGTCGAACGTCGAGGACTTCGTGAAGAAGGCGCAGCTTCAGCAGTACGAGACGAACCGCGCGCAGTTCGAGGCGTTCGGCCGCGACTTCTCCGACACCGGCGCGAACCAGGCGCAGGGCGTCATCTACTGGATGCAGAACGACCCGTGGCCCAAGCTCTTCTGGCACCTCTACAACTACAACCTCGCCACGGCGGGGTCGTACTTCGGCGCCAAGACGGCGAACAAGGCGTTGCACGCGCAGTACTCCTACGACGACAAGTCGCTCGCCGTCGTGAACATGGGCCTGGAAGCGCGACAAGGCCTCCAGCTGCAGGTCACGGTCTTCAACTCCGACGGCACGCAGAAGGCGAATGAGACGCGTTCCGTTCCGGCCAAGGCCAACGGGTCCGTGCGGGTCGGGAACCTGCCGCAACCGTCCGGGCTGTCGACGGCGTACTTCGTGCGGCTGCTGCTGAAGGACGCGAGCGGCAAGGAGGTCGACCGCAACGTCTACTGGCTGTCCACCAAGGCGGACACGCTGAACTACAACGCCGGCGACTGGTGGTACACGCCGCAGGCCCAGTACACGGACCTGAAGTCGTTGAGCTCGCTGAAGGCCGGCCAGGTGTCGGTGACCTCCACGACGACGCCGGGTGCGGACGGTCGGCAGTCCACGAGCGTGACGGTGAAGAACACCGGCACGTCCGTGGCGTTCTTCCTGCGGGCGTCGCTGCGCAAGGGCCAGGGCGGCGCCGAGGTGCTGCCCGTCGACTGGAGCGACAACTACATCACGCTGTTCCCCGGTGAGTCGCAGACGATCAGGGCCGAGTACCGCACGTCCGACCTGGGCGGGGCGGCTCCGGTCGTGCAACTCTCCGGGCACAACGTGAGCAAGCGCTAGGAGCCGTAACGGTTCGCGACGACGTCGGGTCGTTCCACGGGACGGCCCGCGTCGAGCGACCACGCCAGCCGCACGTACTGCGCGTGCGTCCAGGCGAGCGGCGTGGCCGCGCCGGTGCCGCGGCCGTTCCACACCTGCTCGGGCAGCATGAGCCCGCTGTTCGCGGTCGCGGCGATCTCCCTGAGCCGCTTGGCAGCGCTCGCCCTGTCACCCGCCAGCAGCTCGTACTCACCGCGTTCGCCGGTCAGCAACGGCCAGAGCCTGCCGTACGTGCGAGTCGGCGTCGGCCAGTTGATGCCCCACGGCCTGCCGTCGGCGGTCTCGCCGTAGCCGTCCTGCGTGAACCGGTGCCAGTAGCCCTGCTCCTTCAGCTGCTGGTCCACGACCCGCACGGTGTTGCGGACGACCGGGTCGTCGGCGCGCTTCACGCCGAGCCTGACCAGTTCGAGGAAGCTCGGGTCCACCACCGCGCGCTGGTCGATGTCGGTCGGGTTGTTGTCGCCCAGGTTGTACTTGGTGGCGGCGTCGGGCTGTCCGTCCTTGGTGAGGCGCAGGTAGTACGGCTTGGGTTCGTACGGGCCGGTCCTCGTCGCGGTCCAGCCCTCCACCTGCCGCTGCCACGAGTCGGCGGCCGCGAGGTACCTGTCGGCGTTCTGCCCGTTGCGCTGCAACAGGTCCGCGAAGCACACGAGCCCGGCGACGGCCGAGGCGATCGTGGCGGGCGAGTAGCCGTCCTGGTTCTCCCAGCGCTCCTGCTCGCTGAACGGTGCGTTCGGGTACGCCAGCAGGTAGTCGGCGGAGCGGCGGAGTGAGTCCACAGTGGACTTGTCCTGGCGGCCCAGGTGCCAGGCGAGCAGCAACGGCGCCGCGACCTGGTCGAGCTGGACCTTGAGCCACACCGGCGTGCCGTCGACCCGCGTGTTCTGCGGCAGGTGACCGTCGGGCTGTTGTTGTTCGGTCAGCATGAAGTCCAGCGCCCGCTGGGCGAAACCGACGTCTCCGGCGGCGATCATGGCCGTGGAGACGTGGTACAGGTCGCGCGGCCACACCAGCGCGTACGGGCCGAGCTCCGGCGCCAGTTCGCGGTCGAAACCGAACGCCCACGGGAAGCTCGGCGAAGCGATCGACGCACCGGGATGGGTCTTGTCCTCCGTCGCGGCCAGCACCATGACGGACATGTCGTAGAGGCGCCGGTCCGCGGACTTCGGCCGACGCAGCCCGTCCAGGTACGTGTGCCAGCCCTGCGCGTACTCCCTGGCCACAGCAGGAAAGCCGCGGTTCAGCGCCGCCTGGGCGACGCCGTCGCCGAAGCCGACCGCGAACGTGCCGTGCGCGCGGCGCACCGGTTCCGTGGGCAACGAGCTGACGAGCTCGCTCGAGCCCTTCATCGGCACGTGCTCGATCGACAACCGCACGGGCCGCTGCGCCTTGAAGTCCACCTCGGCGAGCACGGCCGCGCGCTGCGGATCGGTGACGTAGGTGATCTCGGCCTGCCAGCCGTCACCGCGCACGTGCTGCCGGAACGTCAGCGATCGGTCGTCGGCGGGTTCGGTGCGGGCCTCGCCGGGCTCGCCGTCGACGAGCAACCGGGTCTCGCGGGTCGCGGGAGTGCTGAGGTCGGGGTGGAAGATCCCGGAAAGCCCCTGGTGGCCGAGGGTGAACCACACCGGGCTGGCGGCGGACCTGGCCGTGCCGAACGCCTGCTTGTCGGCGGGGAGGGGCACGACGTCCGGAGCATCAGCGCGGGCGATGGGGGCCGACATGACCAGCAGGAGCACGACGAGCGCCAGTGGCTTCATGCCCACCGGGGTGCCCCGGTCTAGAGATCACCACGCAACAGGCTGTCGATGTTCTCCGGCGGTCCCGGCCGCGCGAAGAACCAGCCCTGGCCCGTGTCACACCCGAGGCGCAGCAGCCGCGCGGCCTGCGCGGGGGTCTCCACGCCCTCGGCCGTGACGCCCAACGACAGGGCGTGCGCGAGCTGCACCAGCGTCGCGACGATCTGCGAGTCGACCGGGTCTTCCTCGTTCTCGGCGCGCAGCCCCTCCATGAACGAGCCGGCGATCTTCAGCTCGTGCACGGGCAGGTGCTTGAGGTACGCGAGGTTCGAGTAACCCGTGCCGAAGTCGTCGATCGCGATGCGGACACCCATGTCGCACAACGCCCGCAGCGCCTCCAGCGGCTCGTCGGCGGTGCCCATGATCGCCGACTCGGTGAGCTCCAGCTGCAGGTGGTGCGGCGGCAGCGAGCACTCGTCGAGGATCTGCTTGACGTCGCGGACCAGCTCGGGGTCGCGGGACTGCCGCACGGCGAGGTTCACCGACACGAACGGCGCCGAGTCGCCGAACTCCTCGAGCCAGCGCCGGGCCTCCTCGCAGGCCTTGCGCAGCACCCACCGTCCCAAGGGGACGATCAGGCCGGTCTCCTCGGCCAGTTCGATGAACCTGTCCGGCGCGAGCCGCCCGAACTCCGGGTGCTGCCAGCGGACCAAGGCCTCGACACCCGTGACGGTGGAGTCCTCCAGGCGCACCAGCGGCTGGTACTCGACGTAGAACTCGCCGCGTTCCAACGCGCGCGGCATCGTCGCGGAGAGCGTGAACCGGGCGACCTCGCGGGCGTTGCGCTCCGGGTCGTACAACGCCCAGCGCGCCTTGCCGTCCGCCTTCGCCCAGTACAGCGTGATGTCCGCGTCGCGCATCAGGTCGGCGGACGTCGTGCCGGACAGCTGCCGTTCGACGATGCCGATCGACGCCGACACGGACAGCTCGTGGCCCGCTATCCGGATCGGCGCCTCCAGCGCGGTCAGCACCCGGTCGGCGACCTCGACGATGTCCTGCTCGCCGGACGAGCCCTCGACGAGGATCACGAACTCGTCGCCGCCCATGCGCGCGACGAGCTTGCCCTCGCCGGACACCGACTGGTCGAGCCGGCGACCGACCTCGACCAGCAGCTGGTCGCCCGTGTCGTGGCCGAGCGAGTCGTTGATGACCTTGAAGCCGTCCAGGTCGAGGTAGCAGAGGCCGGCCCGAACGTGCTTGGCGCGGTTGTTGAAGACGCGGCCGAGGCGTTCGAGGAACAGCGCCCGGTTCGGCAGCCCGGTCAGCGGGTCGTGCAGCGCCTGGTAGCGCAGGCGGTTCTGCAGCAGGTGCCGGTCGGTGACGTCCTCGATCATCGCGACCTGGTACTGCGGCTCGCCGTGGTCGTCGCGGACCAGCGACAACGTCAGGTGCGTCCACACCTGCTCGCCGTCGGCCCGGTGGAAGCGCTTCTCGGCGCGGTAGTGGTCGCACTCGCCCGCGATGAGCTGGTCGTAGAGCCGCCAGACGCTGCCCGCGTCCTCGGGGTGCATGAGGTCGCGGACGTTGTACTGGCGCATCTCGTCGACGCTGAACCCGAGCATGTCCTGCAACGCCTGGTTGACGTCGAGGATCCGGCCGTCGATGTCGGCGATGCCGATGCCGATCGCGGCCTCGGTGAACATGGCGCGGAACCGGGCTTCGGACGCACGCAGCATCGACTCGGCCTGGTCGCGGGCGTCCAGCACGGCCGCCCTGATCGCCTCCTGCTCGGCCAGCGTGCGTTCGCGCAGCGCACGGGCGTACCCGGCGGCCAGCGCGCCCTGCAGGGCCGCGAGGCGGGAGGTCAGCCGTTCGTCGCCCGGGAAGCCCAGGTCGGCCAGCAGGTCGTCGCCGAGCAGCTGGACGGTGCGGCCCAGCGTGTCGGTGCCGGTGAAGTGCGCGTCGACCAGCCTCGAGCCGATCTCGTGGCCGGGCGCGGTGCGGAACGGTTTCGCGAACAGCGCGGCGACCAGCAGCTCGGTGAGGTCCTGCAGGTGCTGCGCGACCTCGGCCCTGGTCATCGGCACGTAGCTCGACCCGATGACGGCAGTGGCCCAGCTGCGCGCGAACACCTCGGCACCGGCCAAAACGGCCGGGTCCAAAGGAGAGCGGTCCTCACGCACTCGCTGGTCAACCCGTTCGGTCATCTGCTCGGCCTTAAGCCCACGAACGCGCAGCATACGGCCGGTAGCGGTCCGGAGTCACCTCTACTCCTTCCGGCCTACCGCGGCGAAGCCCGGGAAGCGCTTCCCCGCCTCCTCGACGTCGGCCGGTGACTCCGGGTGCCAGGCCGGCAGCCGGACGACACCCGGCTCGACCAGCGTGAAGCCGTCGAACAGGCGGCCGATCTCGGTCCTGTTGCGAAACGTCGACCGCGTGACCTGCCGGTCGTAGATCCGGCGCGCCTGCACCGAGGCGGACGACTCCACGTCGTCCTCGTCGTAGCCCGCCTGGGAGATCGCGAGGTAGCTGCCGGGCGCGAGGCGGTCGCGGTAGCGGCCGATGATGCCCCACGGGTCCTCCTCGTCCGAGACGAAGTGCAGCAGCGCGATCATCAGCACGCCGACGGGCTCGTCGAAGTCGAGCTGCTTGGTCACCTCGGGGGACGACAGCACGCCCAGCGCGTCGCGGACGTCCGCCTGCAGCACGCTGACCTGCGTGTTGGTGTCCAGAAGCGAACGGCTGTGCGCGACGGCGACCGGGTCGAGGTCCACGTAGACGACCCGCGCCCCGGGGTCCGCGGCCTGCGCGATCTCGTGCACGTTGCCCACGGTAGGGATGCCGGAGCCGAGGTCGAGGAACTGCCGGACGCCCTGGTCGAGCAGGTAGCGGACGGCGCGGCGCAGGAAGGCGCGGTGGTTGAGGACCACGGTGCGGATCTCCGGCATCGCCTCGAGCGTCTTCTCCGCCGCCGCCCTGTCCGCGGCGAAGTTGTGGGCACCGCCGAGCCAGTAGTCGTACACGCGCGCGACGCTCGGCCGTTCCAGGTCAATGTCCCCCGGCGCCCAGTTCGGCCGCTCCACTCGCTCTCCCCACCGCGTTCGGACCCGTTCCACCCCATCATGCACCCGGTGGTTGGCAGAATGCCGACCTCGTGAGGAAAAGTTTGCTGCTGTCGACCATTCTCGCGTCGATCGGCGCGTTTCTGCTGGTCGGCGGCGCGCTGCTGCTCGTCGACCCCGGCGCGCCGAAGCACGAGGCGATCAAGACGGGCGGTCTCGCGGGCGGCGCGATCGTCGCGCTGTACGCGTTGTGGCTGAACGACCGGCGCCGCAAGGTCGAGGAGGCCCGCCAGGAGCTCGAGAGCCAGCGCATCGACCACGACCGCTCCAGGGTGGCCGACGAACGGTTCGCGCGCGCCGTGGAACTGCTGGGCCACGAGACCGCCCAGGTGCGGGTGGGCGCGATGCACGCGCTGGCCGGCCTCGCCAAGTCCAGGGTCGAGTACACCCAGACCGTGCTCGACATCCTCTGCGCCTACCTGCGGCGGCCGTTCAAGCGCAAGCCGGACGACGAGGACGCCGGCGAGATCGAGCTGGAGGTCCGCCTCACCTCGCAGCGGCTGATCGAGGACCTGCTGCCGCGCCTGGAGGAGAAGGACCCGGTCCGCTACGACCTCAACCTCACCAAGGCCCACCTCGAGTACATGGACCTGTCGTACCGGCAGGTCGGCGACCTGATCATGCGGGTCGCGCACCTGAACGAGTCCAACGCGTTCCACCACATGGTGGTCCACGGCGACGTCTACCTCACCGACGCCGAGGTGACCGGCCGGTTGTACATGCACCACAACGACTTCCGCCGCAAGGCGTGGTTCAGCAGGGTCAAGGCGAGCGGTCTCGCCGTGTTCACGGAGACGAAGTTCGGCGGCGAGACCAAGTTCGCGAACTCCGAGTGGGCCGACGTGAAGGCGGACGGCTGTACGTTCGCCGTGGAAGCCGATCTTCCCGAAGCGTGGAGGAACTGACGTGAAGGCACCCTGGCTGGTCGCGGTGCTCGCCGCCGTCCTGACGACGGTGGTCACCGGCGTGGCGCTGTACCTGGTGAAGGCGCCGCCGGTCGAGATCGTCAAGACGGCGGGGGTCGCGGGCGGTGCGGTGATCGCGCTGTACGCGTTGTGGCTCAACGACAAGCGGCGTCGCGTCGAGGAGGCCCGGCACAGCCTGGAGAGCGAGAAGGTCGCCGACGAGCGGTTCGCCCGCTCCGTCGAGCTGCTGGGCAACGAGGCCGACCAGGTGCGGGTGGGCGCGATGCACGCGTTGGCGTGGCTCGCCAAGTCCACCCCGCGCTACCGGCAGACGGTGATCGACGTGCTGTGCGCGTACCTGCGCCGTCCGTTCAGCCACCCCGCGCACGAGGTCAAGCCGGAGGACCCCGACCAGGTCTTCCTGGAGGTCGACCAGGAGATCAGGCTGGAGCACCAGGTCCGGCTGACCGCGCAGCGGCTGATCAAGGACACGCTGTCGTGGGGCGACAAGGAGCACGACCACCTCGACCTCGACCTGACCGGGGCGGTCCTGGAGTACTTCTCGCTGGACGGCAGGCACGTCAACCGGTTCGTCGCCCGGCGCGCGCAGTTCTACGGCATCACGAACCTGCGCAACGTCCACGTGCAGAGCGTCACGCTCTTCTCCGGCGGTGCGTTCCACGGCAGGCTGCAGCTCGAGAACGGCAACTTCGAAGGCGGGATCTCGTTCCAGGAGACGACGTTCGCCCGAGTGGTCAACCTGGGCAACCCGAAGATGGGGTTCGCCAGGGTGGGCAGGTTCTTCCACCCGTCCCCGCAGCCGCCCGCCGAGCAGGACGGCGAGATGGAGGTGCTGGAGAAGACGGAGTTCCGCGCGCCCGCGACCGGGTGGCGGCTAACCGGCAGCACCGAGGCGGCCGGACTTGGCCGCCAGGACCAGGTCGAGCAGAACGCCCGCGGTGGCGCTGACGGTGTTCCCGGTGACCACGGCGGTCTCGGCGACCGGCACCTCCCCGCGAAGGCCGACGAAGTGCGCGCGGTCGGTCTTCAGGGTGAAGGACTGCGGGACTAACGCGACCCCGAGCCCGAACCCGACGAAGTCGAGAAGTGAGTGCACGTCGTTGACCTCGACGGCGACGTGCCGCTCGACCCCGGCGGCCGCCAGCGTGCGGTCGACCTCGTCGCGCGTGCCCCAGTCGGCGTTGAAGTCGACGAACGGCTGACCGGCCAGCTCCTGCAGCGCGACCGACTCCCTTGCCGCGAAGGGGCTGCCCGGCGCGCACGCGAGCACCAGCGGTTCACTGGCCAAAGTGGACACCCGCAGGTCGTCGGCGATCCGGTGCTGCCGCGTGACGAACGCGAGGTCGAGCCGGCCCGCGCGCACGTCCTCGACCAGTTCGGCGTTGCCCGCCTGGCGCATCCGGATCTCCACGCCGGGGTGCAGCTCGTGGAACCGCGCCAGCACGGCGGGCAGGTGGACCACGTGCAGGCACTGCAGGCTGCCGACGGACAACGTGCCGCGCACCAGCCCCTGCACGGCGGCGACGGCGTCCTTGGCCGAGGCGACGCTGTTCAACGCCCGGCGCGCCTCGGGCAGCAGCGCCCGTCCGGCCTGGGTCAGCTCGACCTGGCGGGTGGTCCGCAGGAAGAGCGGCGCGCCGAGCTCGGCCTCCAGCGCCCTGATCGACGCGGACAGACCCGACTGGGCGACGTGCAGGCGTTTGGCGGCCCTGGTGAAGTGGCACTCCTCGGCCGCGGCCACGAAGTACTCGAGCTGTCTGAGTTCCACCATTCATCACCCAAGCTGCTGAATGAGATCACATCCTTGCGTTGGACAGCTTAATCGGAAGGGTCCAAGGTGGAACACATGCAGAAGCGTCGTATCGGAGACACGGAAGTCAGCGCCATCGGCCTGGGCGGCATGCCCATCTCCGTGCAGGGGAGGCCGGACCGCGCGCAGGCGATCGAGACCATCCACGCCGCCCTGGACGCGGGCGTGACGTTCATCGACACCGCCGACGCCTACTCGCTCGACGACAGCGACTTCGGCCACAACGAGGAGCTGATCGCGGAGGGGCTGCGCGGCCGTTCCGAAGAGGTGTTCGTGGCGACCAAGGGCGGCCACACGCGCGTCGCGGGCGGCGGCTGGGAGCTCGACGGACGGCCCGAGTACCTGCGCAAGGCCGTCGACGGGTCGCTGCGGCGGCTCGGCGTGGACCAGATCTTCCTCTACCAGTTCCACCGGCCGGACCCGAAGACGCCGATCGCGGAGTCCGTGGGCGCCCTCAAGGAGCTGCTGGACAACGGCAAGATCCGCTACGCCGGCGTCTCGAACTTCAACCCGGACGAGATCGTGCAGGCCAACGACATCCTCGGCGGGCGGCTCGCGGCGGTGCAGAACCAGTTCTCGCCGCTGTTCCGGTCGAGCGAACCCGAGCTGGAGCTGTGCGCGAAGCTCGGCATCGCGTTCCTGCCGTGGAGCCCGTTCGGCGGCATCGGCAAGGCGGGCGCGCTGAGCGGTCCGTTCAAGGAGGTCGGCGACGCCCACGGGGTGAGCGCCCACCAGGTCTGCCTGGCGTGGATGCTGGCGAAGTCGGAAGTGGTAGTCCCCATTCCGGGTGCTTCCCGACCGGCGAGCATCCAGGATTCGGCCTCGGCCACCCACCTGGAGTTGACCGCCGAGGAGCTCGCCCGCCTGGACGGGTGACGCCGGTAGAAAATTGCGACAAATGGTCGCACGATCTACTCCATGCGGACCTTGATCAGCATCGTGGCGATCGTCGCCGGCATGTCGCCGGCACCCGCGTCCGCGGCGCCCTTGCCCGAGGGCTCCGCGGACCACACGGCGGGTTCCCAGATCCTCAAACACGAGGGCTCGGGCGACCTCCGCGCGGAGTCACCGCCCACCGAGGGCAAGGTGCCCGGCATGGACGTCAGCAGCCACCAGGGCGACGTCGACTGGAAGTCCTCGTGGGACAAGGGAGCCCGGTTCTCCTACGTGAAGGCGACCGAGGGCACCCACTACAAGAACCCGAAGTTCACGCAGCAGTACAACGGCTCGTACAACATCGGCATGATCCGCGGCGCCTACCACTTCGCGCTGCCCGACCGCGCGAACGGCGTGGCGCAGGCGAACTTCTTCGTGGACAACGGCGGCGGCTGGTCGGCCGACGGCAGGACCCTGCCGCCCGCGCTCGACATGGAGTACAACCCGTACGGCGACACCTGCTACAACATGAACCAGACGGCCATGACCGCGTGGGTCAAGGAGTTCAGCGACACCGTCTACGCGCGCACGAAGCGCCACCCGATGATCTACACGTCCACGAGCTGGTGGAACAAGTGCGTCGGCGGGTCGATCAAGTTCGGCGACAACAATCCTTTGTGGATCGCGCACTACAGCGCGAAGCTGGGGGCGTTGCCGGTCGGGTTCGACTTCCACACGATCTGGCAGTGGCAGGCGGCCGGGCTGTTCCCCGGTGACCAGAACCTGTTCAACGGCAGGATGGAACAGCTCCAACGCATCGCCGCGAGCTGACGGAGGCCCCGTCGCGGTGACGGGGCCTCCTCCACGCTCTAGTCGAACAGCGCCGGGAGGGTGCCCTCCCAGGCCTCGCGGAGCTCGTCCAGCGGGATCTCGCCCAGGCCCTGGACCTCCAGGGCCTTCGACTCCGGGTCGACCACGCCGACCTTGCGCCACGGCAGCCTGCGCGCCGTGCACATGTCGACGAACCGCTGCTCCTCGGTGCGCGGGACGGCGACCAGGACCCGTCCGGCCGACTCGCTGAACAGCGCGGTGAACAGGTCGCCCTCGGGGAAGACCCGCGCGCCCACCTCGCCGATCAGGCACGTCTCGACCAGCGCCTGGGCCAGACCGCCCTCGGAGAGGTCGTGCGCGGCGGAGATCATGCCGTCGCGGGAGCCCGCGACGAGGACCTCGCCGAGCAGCTTCTCCCGCTTCAGGTCGACCTTCGGCGGCAGCCCGCCCAGGTGGCCGTGGACGTGGTGCGCCCACTCCGACCCGCCGAACTCGTCGCGCGTCTCCCCGAGCAGCAGCAGCGTCTCGCCCGCCTCGGCCCCGATCCCGGTGGGGATGCGGCGGCGCACGTCGTCGATCACGCCCAGCACGCCGACGACCGGCGTGGGCAGGATCGGGGTGGAGCCGGTCTGGTTGTAGAAGCTGACGTTGCCGCCGGTCACCGGGATGCCGAGCTCCGCGCAGCCGTCCGCCAGGCCCTTCACGGCCTGCTCGAACTGCCACATGACCGCCGGGTCCTCCGGCGAGCCGAAGTTGAGGCAGTTCGTGACGGCGACCGGGGTGGCGCCGGTGGCGGCGACGTTGCGGTAGGCCTCGGCCAGCGCCAGCTTCGCGCCCTCGTACGGGTCGAGCTTGGTGTAGCGGCCGTTGCAGTCCGTGGAGAGCGCGACGCCGCGGCCCGTCTCCTCGTCGATGCGGATCATGCCGCCGTCGCTCGGCTGCGCGAGGACGGTGCCGCCGCGGACGTAGCGGTCGTACTGCTGCGTGACCCACTTCTTCGAGGCGAGGTTGGGACTGGCCGCCATGGTCTTGACCAGGGCGAGCAGCTCGTCCTTCGCCGGCCGCGGCAGGCCGTCGGGGGTGTTCGCCCGCAGCTCGTCCTGGTCGGCGGGGCGCTGGATCGGCCTGTCGTAGACCGGGCCCTCGTGCGCGACCGTGCGCGGGGGCACGTCGACGACGACCTCGTCGTGGTAGGTGATGACCAGGCGGTCGCCTTCCACCACCTCACCGATCTCGGTGGCGATGACGTCCCACTTCGCGCAGACCGCCATGAACGCGTCGACGTTGTGCGGCTCCACGACGGCGCACATGCGTTCCTGGGACTCGCTGGACAGGATCTCAGCCGGGGTCATGTTCGCCGCCCGCAGCGGCACCCGGTCGAGGTAGACGTGCATGCCGCCGTCCCCCGCGGACGCCAGCTCGGACGTCGCGCAGGACAGGCCCGCACCCCCGAGGTCCTGGATGCCCGCGACGAGGCCCTTCTCGAAGAGCTCCAGGGAGCACTCGATCAGCACCTTCTCGGTGAACGGATCGCCGACCTGCACGCTCGGCAGCTTCTTGCGCTTGCCCGCCGTGTCGTCGAACGTCTCGCTGGCGAGCACGCTGACGCCGCCGATGCCGTCGAGACCCGTGCGCGCGCCGTAGAGGATGACCTTGTTGCCGGTGCCGCTCGCGTGCGCGAGGTGGAGGTCCTCCACCCGCATCGCGCCGACGCACAGCGCGTTGACCAGCGGGTTGCCCTGGTAGGACTCGTCGAACACGACCTCGCCGCCGATGTTGGGCAGGCCGAGGCAGTTCCCGTAGCCGCCGACACCGGCCACGATGCCGGGCAGCACCCGCTTGGTGTCCTCGGCGTCGGGCTTGCCGAACCGCAGCGGGTCCATGACCGCGAGCGGCCGCGCACCCATCGCGAGGATGTCCCGCACGATGCCGCCCACGCCCGTCGCGGCGCCCTGGTAGGGCTCGACGTACGACGGGTGGTTGTGGCTCTCGACCTTGAACGTGACGGCCCACCCGTCCCCGATGTCGACGACGCCGGCGTTCTCGCCGATGCCCGCGAGCATCTTGCTGCGCATCTCGTCGGTCGTGGTCTCACCGAAGTACTTGAGGTGCACCTTCGACGACTTGTAGGAGCAGTGCTCGCTCCACATGACCGAGTACATCGCCAGTTCGGCGTCGGTCGGCCTGCGGCCGAGGATCTCCTTGATGCGCGCGTACTCGTCGTCCTTCAGGCCCAGCTCCTGGTAGGGCTGCTCCTGGTCGGGAGTGCTTTCCGCGTTCTTGACGGTGTCGATCATGCCTTCACCACCGTGTCGAGCAGGGACAGGAACATGCCCAGTCCGTCGTCCGTGGGGCCGGTGAGCGCGTCGATGGCGTGCTCGGGGTGCGGCATCAGCCCGACGACGTTGCCCCTGGCGTTGGTGATGCCGGCGATGTCGTTGCGGCTGCCGTTGGGGTTGTCCCCGACGTACCGGAAGACGATGCGGTGTTCGTCCTCCAACTCCTTGAGGGTGTCCTCGTCGGCCTGGTAGCTGCCCTCGCCGGACTTCAGCGGGATGAGGATCTCGGCGTTCCGGTCGTACCGCGTGGTCCACGCCGTGGTGTTGTTCTCGACCCTGAGCCACTGGTCGCGGCACACGAAGTGCAGCTTCTCGTTGCGGGTCAACGCACCCGGCAGCAGATGCGCCTCGGCGAGGATCTGGAAGCCGTTGCAGATGCCGAGAACGGGCATCCCCTTGTTCGCGGCCTCGACCACTTCCTGCATGACGGGCGCGAACCGCGCGATGGCACCGCACCGCAGGTAATCCCCGTAGCTGAACCCACCGGGCACGATGACCGCGTCGACACCCTTGAGGTCGTGGTCGCCGTGCCACAACGGCACGGCCTCGCCGTCGGCGTGGCGGACGGCACGCTGGGCGTCGACGTCGTCGAGGGTGCCGGGGAAGGTGATGACACCGACCCTCATGCCTCGACCCTGCGCACGGTCCAGTCCTCGATCACGGGGTTGGCGAGGAAGGTCTCGGCGATCTTGGCGAGCGTGGCGTCGTCGACGTCGTCGGCGACCTCCAGCTCGAAGTGCTTGCCCTGGCGGACGGCGGTGACGCCGTCGAAGCCGAGACGGGGCAGCGCGTTCGCCACCGCCTGGCCTTGGGGGTCGAGGATTTCGGGCTTCGGCATGACGTCGACGACGACTCGGGCCACGACAGACTGCTCCTGGGAATGGGGAGGGCTGGCGGTACCTCGTGACCCTACCTGAGCTGGGCGTTCATCCCCGCGACACGTGTTCGGGGGCACATCGGGCGGCGGTCCACCATCGGGTGAACGAGCTTGCCTCGCTCTGGCGGTTTGGTAGAGTTGACCTCGCCGAGGCCCGTAAGCCGAGGAAGTGTACCCAGCCCACGTCCGGACGGTCGACGGCTGGGTATCGCGCTTTCTAGGGGCAGTCCAGGTCGACGATCGACTCGACGACCGGCATCACCCGCTCCCGCCATTCGCCGCCGGAGCCGTAGCACCAGGCGACGAAGTCCGCGATCCACAGCAACTCCTCGCTGTTGCTGCGGCAGTGCTCGTAGACGAGGTTCGTGGACAACGCGGCGTGGCCGAGCGACGTGCGGATCGTCAAGAGGTCGTGCTGATCCCGTTGAGCCCGGGAATCGAGGACGAGCCGATGAGCACCGGCACCCAGCAGGTCCAAGACGAGCTGCCGCAGGCACGCCTGACGCGCCTGCTCGTCGCCCTGGTCACAGCTGCGCTTGTACAAGCGCACGGACACCTGCGCGTCCACCAACCGTGAAGTGATCGCTTTGCGGCGACTGGGAGTCTCCTTCTTGCAATGCAGCTCCCGCTGTCCCGGCATCAGCAGGCAGCGCAGAGCTTTGCGGAACTTGTGCAGCCGGCCGGGCGGCACGAGGGCCACCGCCAGCAGGTAGGTGTTGTTTCGCCGCGACTCGTCGACGAAGGCGTGCAGACTCACGGAACGTCCATCGGCCGGTTCCGATCACCAGTTCAGCAAGTCCAACCGATCGGGACCGAACGACTCCGCCTTGGACTCGTTCCAACAGGCTGTTTCGCCGAAAGCGAGACCACTGGCAGCCAGGCCCGATCGGACGGATGCTGGGGGACATGAAGATCCTCGTGCTCGGCGGGACCGTTTTCCTCAGCAAGGCGATCACGGCGGAGGCGGTCCGCCGGGGCCACGAGGTGGTCTGCGCTGCTCGGGGCGCCTCGGGCGGGGTGCCGGAGGGCGCCACGCTGGTCCAGGTGGACCGGGACCGGCCCGGTGCGTTCGACGCGCTGGCCGGGGAGCGGTTCGACGCGGTGGTCGACGTGTCGAAGTACTCGGTGAACTGGGTGCGGGACGCGCTGGAGGCGTTCGGGGCGACGACGCCGCACTGGACGTTCGTGTCGAGCATCTCGGTCTACGCCGACCACTCGACCGGCAGTGACGAGCTGCTCCCGCCGCTGGACGACGACCCTTCGCAGGAGTTCACGGCCGAGCGGTACGGCAGCGTCAAGGTGGCCAGCGAGATCGCGGTCCGGGAGGCGGTGGCGAGCCGCGAGTTCATCGTCAGGGCCGGGCTGATCACCGGGCCCGGCGACCCCAGTGACCGGTTCGGGTACTGGCCGTCGCGGCTGGCGCGGGGTGGGCGCGTGGTCGTGCCGGACAGCCCTGACCTGGGTTTTCAGCACATCGACGCGCGGGATCTGGCGCAGTGGATCGTGTTCGCGGCCGAGGAGCGGGTCACCGGCACGTACGACTCGACCGGGCCCGTCATGCCGTTCCAGATGGCCATCGGGGAGATCGCCGGCGCGACGGCTCCGCCCGGGACCCAGCTCGTTCCCGTCAAGGAGAGCGTGCTGAAGGAGCTGCAGATCAACCCGTGGTCCGGGCCCCGGTCGTTGCCCCTGTGGCTGCCGCAGGAGTGGGCCAAGATGGTCGGCCGCGACGTGAGCAACGCGCTGGCGAACGGGTTGCGGGTCCGGCCGCTGGCCGAGACCGCGCTCGACTCGCTGGAGTACGAGCGCGGCCTCGGGCTGGACCGGCTCCGCAAGGCCGGGCTCACGGCGGAGGAAGAGCAGGAGATCCTTACAGCAGTGAGTTGACCTGCGCGGCGACGAGGTCGATGCGCACGCCCTGGTTCGGGCAGCCGCCGAAGTGGTGGAGTCCGATCACCTTGTGCGTGCGCCTCGACAGCACGGGTGAGCCGGACGAGCCGCCCTCGGTGTCGCACATGTAGCTGATGTCGGACTGCGACGAGCTGCCGTTCACGCGTACGGCACGCACGACGCAGTAGCCACCGCCGTTGTTGTTGTCGCGCAACGACAGCTTCTTCAACTTCCCGGCCGGGTGGCCGACGATGTACATCTCCTCACCCACGGCCGGAACGCGCGCGTCCAGCTCGAGGTAGCCGAACGAGCTGATGGCCGCGAAGTTGTTCACGGTGAAGAGGGTGTAGTCGAGGGCCGCGCTGTACTTCAGCACCGACGCCGCCAGCACCTTCGTGACGGTGGCCGTGGCCGTGCCGCCGCAGGTCGGGCACTGGTAGTTGAACCACACCTCGATGCCGGTGGTGCTGGTGAAGCAGTGCTCGTTGGTCAGCATGCGGTTGTTCGGGCCGACGCGCCACGCCGTGCACAGCGAGCTGCCGTTGCGCAGCAGCTTCGCCACGGCCGGCGTCTTGCCCCACTCGGTGGGGTTGCTCGACTGGTAGCAGACCGCGTCCTTGTAGTCGTTCGTGCCGCAGATGCTCTGCACGGACGGCTGCGAGGACATCTCGGCCTCGGTGTAGCCCCGCGTCAGCTTGTCGACCCGGACGCGCGACGCCGGGTTCGTCACGGAGACCACGGCTCGGTCACCCGTGATCGACATGGCCCAGAAGCCGGTGGCGTCGGGCGTGGCCGTCAGGGAGGCCTTCAGATCGCTCGTGTACGTGTACTTCTCGGTGCCGTCGGGGTTCGACACCGTGAGCACGTCACCGGACTGGATCCGCAGGTCCGTGAAATGCAGCTTCACGTAACCGGATCCCGGTCGTTCGACCACCGTCGAACGATTCGCGCCACCCACGCGTACTGAGACCTTTTCCTCAGTTCCGATTTCCTGCGACTGCGGCGACGAGGCCTGCGCAGGTGTAGAGGTGGTGGTAGCAGGGATGATGGACGTCATCGGCAGGGCGAGCGCCAGTGCCGTGAGGAGATGCAGGGTTTTCCTCATGCCTTTTGATACTTCCGACGTCACCTCATCGTGTCAGCCCGCCAAACGTCGGTAATGGAGGTTTCCGTGAAAGTTGTCCATTTCGGTCATGCCTGCGTGCTGCTCGACACGGGGACGACCCGCATCCTGATCGACCCCGGCACGTTCTCCGCGGGGTTCGAGGACCTCACCGACCTGGACGCGGTGCTGATCACGCACCAGCACTTCGACCACATCGACGCCGAGCGGCTGCCGGCGCTGCTCGCGGCGAACCCGCAGGCGCAGTTCATCGTCGACGAGGGCACGGCGCCCACCGTCGAGAACGCGACCGTCGCCCGGCCGGGCGACACGTTCAAGATCGGCGACCAGTCCGTCCGGGTCGCCGGCGGGCAGCACGCGGTGATCCACGCGGACATCCCGACCATCCCGAACGCCGCCTACGTGATCGGCGACGGCGCCTTCTACCACCCCGGCGACTCGCTGGTCGTGCCCGACGAGGACGTCGACGTGCTCGGGCTGCCCGCGGGCGCGCCGTGGCTGAAGACCGGCGAGGCCGTCGACTTCCTGCGCGCCGTGAAGCCCCGCGTGGCCGTGCCGATCCACGAGAAGACGCTGGCCAGCCCGCAGATGGCCGTCCGGTTCTTCGACATGCTGAAGCCGGACGGCACGGACGTCAGGCTGCTGACGCCTGGCGAGGAGACGGCAGTCTGACGTAGGTGGTCGGCGCGGCGTCGTGGGCGAGGGCGATGTCCACGGCGTCGAGCACGGCCTGCCGCGCACCGGGCCGGTGCAGGTCGCGGGCGTCGACGGTGATCCGGGTCAGCCCGCCGCGGCGCGCGGACCTGGCCGTCGCGTAGACCAGCGCCAACGACCGCAGCTCACCGAAGCTGCTGCGTTCGGTCAGCGCGTGCAGGCGGCCCAGCGTCGCGAGCCCGCTGCCGACCTCGCGGACGGCGTGTGCGTCGGCGCAGAGCTTGAACCTGTGCTTGGCCAGCGCGAGCAACGTGCCGGGTGACGCCACGCACCGCCGTGGGGCGAACGTGTCGGCGTTGAGGCCGATGGCGTCCATCTGCAGACGAGCGCCCATCAACAACAACCCGGCTTCATAGGCCGGCAGCCGCCGTTGACTGAGGCCGTGCAGCACGACGGCGTCACCGAGGGAGGCGCGCTGCCGCACCCATTCCTGCGCCGTGCCGAGCTCGCGAGGTACTACGAGCAGCGACAACGGCACCTGCCGCGGGTCGAGGGCCGCGGCGAGCTCAGCGCATCGGTCGAGTGTCTGCGGACCGATGCCGGACAGGGAGACCACGAGCTGTGAGTGCACCGTACGAGTGCGCCACGCCGTGGTGACGTCCGCGTGAAAGCAGAGCTAACTCAGGCGAGCCAGTCAGCGAAAGACCGGCCCGTGAGCCGCTCGTACGCCTCGACGTACCGCGCACGGGTGGCCTCGATGACGTCCGCGGGCAGCGGGGGCGGCGGCACGTCCGACTTCCGGTCCCAGCCCGAGGCGTCGGACGTCAGCCAGTCGCGCACGAACTGCTTGTCGAACGACGGCTGCACGCGGCCGGGCTCGTAGCCCTCGGCCGGCCAGTAGCGCGACGAGTCCGGCGTGAACACCTCGTCCGCGAGGATCAGCTCACCGGACGCGTCCAGGCCGAACTCGAACTTCGTGTCCGCGAGGATCAGGCCGCGCGTCAACGCGTACGCGCGCGCCTCGCTGTACAGCTCGATCGTGCGGTCGCGCAGCTTCGACGCCAGCTCGACGCCGTGCTTCTCGGCGATGACCTCGAACGACACGTTCTCGTCGTGCGCGCCGATCTCGGCCTTCGACGCGGGCGTGAAGATCGGCGGGTCCAGCTCGGACGCCTCGACCAGCCCGGCCGGCAGCTCGATCCCGCAGACCGCGCCGGTCGCCGTGTAGTCGGCCATGCCCGAGCCCGTCAGGTACCCGCGCGCCACGCACTCCACGTCGACCATCTGCAGCTTGCGCACCAGCAACGCGCGGCCGCGGACCTCGGCGGGGATGCGCGGGTCGTCGAACGCCACCAGGTGGTTCGGGGAGAGCCGCTCGAACCAGAACACGCTCATCGCGGTGAGCACGCGCCCCTTGTCGGGGATCTCCGAGCTCAGGATGTGGTCGTACGCCGAGATGCGGTCGGACGCGACGAAGAGCAGCAGCTCGTCGTCGACGTCGTACAGATCGCGAACCTTGCCGCGGGCGACGTGCTGGTAGTCAGCGAGCGTAGGCACGCTGGTCAGCCTACGTGCCCCTGTTTCGGCGACCGATGTACACCCCGCACCTCTACAGATCAAGGGCGAAGAAGCTTAAGGTGCACCCGTGCTCACCAGAAAGGCCCTGTGGATCCCGGCGTTGGCCAGTGCGGCCTTGCTGATCGTCCTGGGCGTCGCAGGGTGGAGCTTCGACTCCAGCCCCATCTCGTCTCCCACGTCGGGAGGCTCGCAGAACACGAGCGGGAACCAGTCGGTCAGCATCGTGCCGACTCCGGACGTCGCCGACATCTCGGTGAAGACATCGTCGTCATCGACCTCGACGACGACCACCCCGAAGACCACGCAGCCGAAACCGCCGCCCGCCCAGCCGCCGGCGGCCACGCAACAGCCACCCGCGACCACCAGCGAACCGCCGCCGCAGCAGGGGCTACTGGTCAACGAGGGCGCCCGGTGCGATCCGGAGGGCGCCAACGGCATCGGCCTGCTCGGCGAGAAGCTGGTGTGCCGCAAGGACCCCCAGCGCGGCGACCGGCTGCGCTGGCAGAAGGCTTAGGAACGCCACTCCAGCACGTCGACCTTGTCCCCGACCGACATCGTTCCGGTGCGCGTGACCTGGGCCTTCATCCCGAACGTCACACCGCCGTCGGGATCACGGCGGTAGGTCGCGAGCGACCGGATCGGCTCGGGTCCGGACTTCACGCCGGTCTCCTGGTCGACCATCGGCACGGCACACCGCACGCAGTCCTTGGCGTAAGCCAGTTCCACGTCACCGATCACCGCTCGCCGCACCCGGTCCTCCGTGTGCGGTTCGGGCCAGCCGGACACGACCACGTTGGGGCGGAACCGGTTCATCGGCACCGGTTCGCCGCCGCGCTCCAGGATGCGTTCGTTCACACCGTCCAACGAGGACAGCGAGAGCATTAGCAACGCGTTGCCGTCCGCGTACCCGACGAGCCCGGTGGTCTCGCCCGTCGTCTCGCGACGCAGGTCCGGTGGTGTGCGCACGAGCCGCACGGACTTGCCCAGCACGTCGGAGAAGTACGCCGCCGGGGCGTCGCCCTGGTCCACTCCGGACCCGTGCCAGATGTGCACGGCGACCGGCACCCGCGGCCCGTCCGGCAGGACCGGGAAGGACTCTCCGCCGATCGACAGCGCCGAGTCCGCGAGGGACGGCCGCAGCGCGGCCATCGCCGGGACCTTGCGCTGCGACAGGAACACGCCCTCGTCGTCGACCAGCATCATCATCCGGTCGTCGCGCAGGCCGGTCGCGTCCACGGCGGAGGAGGCGACGGAGTACCCGCCGCACCCCTTCACCGGGTACACGACCAGGTCGGACACGATCACAGGATCGGCTCCGGCTCGTAGGCCGGGTACTTGTCGACGACCGCGGCGACCTGCTCCACGACCGACGCGACCTGCGCCGACGCCACGCCGGTGAACGACAGGCGGTCGGCCAGCAGCGCCTCCAGGGCGGCCTTGTCGAGCGGCAGGCGCTCGTCGGCGCCGAGGCGGTCCAGCAGGTCGTTCTGCGCGAGACCCTGCTCGCGCATCGCCAGCGCGACGGCCACCGCGTTCTCCTTGATGGCCTCGTGCGCGGTCTCGCGGCCGACACCCGCGCGCACGGCCGCCATCAGCACCTTCGTCGTGCCGAGGAACGGCAGGTAGCGGTCCAGTTCGCGGGCGACGACGGCCGGGTAGGCGCCGAACTCGTCCAGCACCGTCAGGAACGTCTCCAGCAGGCCGTCGAACGCGAAGAACGCGTCGGGCAGCGCGACCCGGCGGACCACCGAGCACGACACGTCGCCCTCGTTCCACTGGTCGCCCGCGAGCTCGCCGACCATCGACAGGTAGCCGCGCAGGATCACCGCGAAGCCGTTCACTCGCTCGCACGAGCGGGTGTTCATCTTGTGCGGCATCGCGCTGGAGCCGACCTGGCCGGGCTTGAAGCCCTCGGTGACGAGCTCGTGGCCCGCCATCAGCCGGATGGTCTTCGCGACCGACGACGGCGCGGCGGCGAGCTGCACGAGCGTCGAGACGACGTCGAAGTCGAGCGAGCGGGGGTAGACCTGGCCGACCGACGTGAGCACGCGCTCGAAGCCGAGGTGGCCCGCGACCGTCTGCTCCAGCTCCTGCAGCTTCTCGGGCGTGCCGAGCAGGTCGAGCATGTCCTGGGCGGTGCCGACCGGGCCCTTGATGCCGCGCAACGGGTAGCGCGAGATCAGCTCGTCGAGGCGGGAGAACGCGACCAGCAGCTCGTCGGCGCCCGTCGCGAAGCGCTTGCCCAGTGTCGTGGCCTGCGCGGCCACGTTGTGCGAACGGCCGGCCATCACCAGGTCGGAGTGCTCGGCGGCGAGGCGCGCGAGGCGGCCGAGGACGGCGGCGACCTTGGAGCGGATCAGCTCGAGCGAGCGCAGCACCTGCAGCTGCTCGACGTTCTCGGTCAGGTCGCGCGAGGTCATGCCCTTGTGGACCTGCTCGTGGCCCGCGAGCGCGTTGAACTCCTCGATGCGCGCCTTCACGTCGTGCCGGGTGACCCGCTCGCGCGCGGCGATCGACTCCAGGTCGACCTGCTCCAGCACGCGCTCGTAGTCCGCGACCGCCGTCGCCGGCACCTCGATGCCCGCGGCCGCCTGGGCCTTGAGCACGGCGAGCCACAGCTGGCGCTCCAGCACGATCTTGTGCTCGGCCGACCAGAGCGTCGCGAGCGACGTGGAGGCGTACCGACCTGCGAGGACGTTGGCGATGCGGGGCTTCGTCACGCCCTCAGGTTAGTGCACCCGGCCGTCACTCCCAGGCGATGACCGAGTCCGTGGTGAGCGCTGTGAGCACGTCCACACCCACCGGGATGTTCTGGCGGATGCCGTTGCCGGTCGACGGGTTGCGCGAGTAGCTGGAGATGATGACCGACCTCCTGCCGTCCACGAACGTGCGCATCGACACCGCCTTCACCACCTCCGAACCGTCCCGGAACTCGGCCTCGGTGACGACCGAGCCGTCGTTCTGCCGCACGTCCCGGCAGAAGAGCGCCGTGCCGGAGTTGCACAGCTGGCCGGGCGAGATCGCCGAGCCCGTGGTGACCAGCAGTGCGGTCGGCCCGATCGCGTCGGTGAAGTAGACGAAGCCGTAGAGGTCGTCCGAATCCTGGGACGTGCTGACGGGCTGCAGCGGCATCTCGGGCTTCAACCCCGGCCCGCTCCAGTTGAAGCTCCCGTAGACCTCCTTGAACTCCGGCCGCTGCCGCTGCAGCCGGTCCGCCAGCGCGTCACCGATCTTCTGGTGGCGCCTCCTGTCCGGCGTCGACGGCGTGGCCGACGGTGCGGCGCTCGTCTGGGTCTCCGCGCCGAGCTGGCTGTCCCGGTCGCGCGGCAGCAGGCCGGGCAGCGCGAACGACGCCACGGCGATCACCGCCGTAGCCACTCCCACAGCGACCAGCGCTCGGCGACGACTTTTTTTCTGCTCGACCCGCCTGATCAGGGTGTCGGGGTCGAAGTCGAGCGGCGGCTCGTCCCAGACGGCCAGCAGCATTCCCTCGCGGATCTCCTGCTCACTCACGACGCGACCCTCCCCGAACTGTTGTCGAGCTTCTCCACGATGGTGCGCAGTGTCGCGAGACCGCGCGCCGTCTGGCTTTTGACCGTTCCCTCGGTGCATCCCATCGCCACCGCCACCTCGGCGACCGACAGGTCCTCGAAATAACGCAGCACGAGCACCGCCCGTTGCCTCGGGGGCACCTGCAACAACGCGGTGTGGACCAGTTCGCGGGCCCACAGCTTCGCGCTGGTCGTGTCGGGGTCCACGGTGGCGTCGGCCGCGTCGGGCAGTTCCCCGTCCCGCTGCTCGGCTCTGCGCCACGGCCTGCGCTTCTCGTCGAGCCACGTGCGCAGCAGCACCTTGCGGGCGTACGCGATCAGGTTGTCCAGGTCCTTGATGCGCTTCCACGCCAGGTACATCTTCATGAGGCTCGACTGCATCAGGTCTTCGGCTGTGTGCCAGTCGCCACAAAAGAGGTACGCAGTACGACGCAAAGACGCGGCATTGGCTGCCGCGAATTCACGAAAGCCCTGTTCATCGGCCTTGCGCATGCGATCCCCTCTCGCGTCCTCACCCAGGGACACGCGTCGGAGGAACGCGAGGTTGCATCACTCGTGACGCGAAAGGGCCGAACGGAGCATCCTGCCCGCCACGCCCCGCGGATCGGACTTCAGCTCGATGAACGAGTTGACCACCGAGCCGTCCACCAGCGCGATCAACTCCTCGACCCGCTCGCTGCCGACCTCACGGCCGGCGCGCGCGAAGACGTCGGTCACCAGCACGCGCAGCTCGGTCGACAGCTCGCGCATCAACGGCCGCAGGTACGGGCGGCGGCCGGTCGCGACGAGGCGTTCGTAGCGCAGCAGCACGGCCTCGACGTCGGTCGCGTCCTCCCCGACGAGCAGGTCGAGGACGAACTCGACCAGCGCGTCGTCGGTCATCCGCTCCTGGATCGACGAGAGCCGCCGCCGGAAGCTCGCGAGCTCGCTGCGGCCGTGGAACTCGACCGCGGCGGTGATCAGCTCGTCCAGCGAGTCGAAGTAGTACGTGGTCGACGCGAGCGGCAGACCGGCGCGTTCGGCGACGGCGCGGTGCCTGACCGCGTCGAAGCCGCCCTCGGCGAACAGGCCGGACGCGGCCTCCACGAGCGCCTGCCGCCTGCGCTCACCCTTGGGAGTTGCTGCCGTCATAGTCGCGCCAGGGTACTCGGCGGACGATCAGAACCTCGGCGCCAGTGCGTCGGCGAACCGCTGGGCCTGGCCCTTCAGCTCACCGTCGCCCTGCGTGAAGACGTAGAGCTCCTGCCCACCGGTGGTCCTGACCCTCGCCGCTGCGGCGGGCGCCTCGAACGGCTGCGGCGACACGATCGCGGTGATCGTCAGCCCGTCGATCGTGAACGCGGCCGCACGGGCGTCGGGCGGGCAGGTCACCGCCGGCGCGACGGCGTCGTTCGACGAGACGGCGGGACCCGGTGAGACCGAAAGCTCGGCGGCGAGGGCGTCGGCGAGCTCTCGGTCCACACCTGCGCAGCCCTGCACTGCGCTTTCACCGGCCGAAGGGCCGGTGCTCCCCGGCGCCGACTTCTCCCCCTGCGTGGAGTCGTCCTTGCCGGTGAAGTTCGTGGGTGGCGCTTGAAGCGCGGTCATCGGCGATTGTGCACCGTTGTCGTTCTGCTGCCCACCCTCGGCGCTGGTCGAGGTGCTCTCGCCCCCGCCCGTCCAGCCGTTGGCGGCGAAGATCCCGCCGAAGCCGAGCACGACGACCAGGGTGGTGCCGGCCGCGATCGAGTTGCGCCTGCGCAGCGTGGCCTTGCGCGAGGCCGTCCGCACGTCGCCCGCGTCGAAGGACGCCGGTGGCGCGTCCTGCGCCGCGTCGCGGAACAGGCCCGCGAGCTTCTGCTCGTCCATCTACGTCCTCCTCTCGCCGGTCACGACGCCGGTCGCAGGTCGTCGATGGCGTCACCCAGGGCTTCCCTGAGCGCCGCCAGCCCGCGGGCGGTCTGACTCTTCACAGTTCCTTCCGAGCACTTCAGCGTCTCGGCCGTCGCCGTGACGTCCAGGCCCTCGAGGAACCTGAGCACGAGCACGGCCCGTTGCCTCGGCGGGACTCTGCGCAGGCCCTTCAGCAACGCCTCGCGGGTCGCGACGGTCTCCCCGATCTCGGTGTCCGCGACCGGGGCCTCGGGCATCTCGTCGGTGAACTTCTCGCGACGCCACGGACGGCGCGACTCGTCGATCACCGCGCGCACGACGCTGCGCCGGACGTAGGCGTCCAGAGCCTGCTTGTCCCGGATCTTGCGCCACCTCCTGTGCAGTGCCACGAACGCGGTCTGCGCGAAGTCGTCAGCGCGGTGCCAGTCGCCGCACAGCAGGTATGCCGTTCGGCGCACGGCCTCACGGCGAGCCACGAAGTACTCCGCGAACTCCTGCTCGTCGCGCTGATCCACGCGGACTGCTCTCCGCTCGTTCCTCGAGTTGCACTGACAGGACGGAAACTGCGGCACCAACGGTTGCACGAACCCGCGGGGAGAGCTACATCACCCCCTCGGTCGTTCGCCCGATGTGATGTGATCGAGCTCGTGACCCCCATTGACCTGCGCTCGGACACCGTCACCAAGCCGGACGAGGAGATGCGCCGCGCGATGGCGGCGGCCGAGGTCGGCGACGACGTCCTCGACCACGACCCGACCATGGCCGCCCTGGAGGAGCGCGTCGCCGCGTTGCTCGGCGTCGAGGCCGCCCTGTGGGTCCCCTCGGGCTCCATGGGCAACCTCATCGCGCTCTTCCTGCACCTGGCCCGCGGTGACCGGTTCCTGGCTCCGCTCGGCGCGCACGTGCTCGACGCGGAGCTCGGGACCGCCGCGTGGCTGGCCGGCGGCATGCCGCACGCGCTGCACTCGCTGACGCCCGAGGCCGTGGTCGCGGCCGGCGGCGGCGAGTCGCCCTACTACGGGCTGAAGACCACGTTGCTGAGCCTGGAGAACACGCACAACGCGTCCGGCGGCACGGTGACGTCCGCGGCCGACCACGCGGCACTGGTGGCGGCGGCCCGGTCGATCGGGCTGGTGGTGCACCTCGACGGGGCACGGCTGTGGAACGCGTCCGTCGCGCTCGGGGTGCCGCTGACGTCGCTGACCGCCGGCGTCGACACCGTGCAGGTGTGCCTGTCGAAGGCGCTCGGGGCGCCGGTCGGGTCGGTGGTGGCCGGGTCCGCGTCGTTCGTCGCCGAGGCGCGGCGGGTGCGCAAGATGCTGGGCGGCGGGGTGCGCCAGGGCGGGGTGCTGGCGGCCGCCGGTCTGGTCGCGCTGGACCGGATCCCGCGGCTGGCCGACGACCACGCCCACGCGTCCTCGCTGGCCGCCGGGTTGCGCGAGCTCGGGTGGGACGTGGCCGAGCCGGCGACGAACATCGTGCTGGCGTCGGTGCCGGACCTCGACAAGACGCTGCTCGCGCTGGGCGAGGCCGGGGTGCTCGCGAGCCCGATGGCGGGCAAGGTCCGGTTCGTGACGCACGGCGACGTCGGCTCGTCCGACGTCGCCGAGGTGCTGCGCCGCGTGCGGGAGGGTGTCTGAGGTGCGCTGGATCGTGTTCGACTTCGGCGAGGTCATCAGCCCCCGCAACCCCGCGCTACCCGCGATCGCCACGCGGCTCGGCGTCTCGCTGGAGGCCTTCGAGGCCGCCTACTGGGACCGTGACGCCTACGACCGGGGCGGGTCGGACGCCGCGTACTGGGCGTTGATCGGGTCGTCGCTGGGGCGGACGTTCGACGACGACGAGGTGCGGGAGCTGACCGCTCTCGACAACGCCGGGTGGCTCGACGACCCGGTGGTGGAGACGGTGGCGCTGATCGAGGACCTGGCCGCGCTCGGCGTGCCGCTCGCGCTGCTGTCGAACGCGCCCGCGACGTTCGCGCGGCTCGCGGAGAAGATGCCGTGGGCCGAGCACTTCCAGCACCTGGTGTTCTCCGGCGACCTGGGCTCGGCGAAGCCCGACGCGGCGATCTGGCGGCACGTGGAGTCCGTGATCGGCTCGTCGGACGTGCTCTTCTTCGACGACCGGCAGTCCAACGTGGACGGCGCACTGGCCGCAGGCTGGGACGCGCGGCTGTGGACGTCAGCCCTGGCTGCGCGTGCCGAGCTCCGCGCGGAGTTCGGCGATCTCCGCGCGTAGGTTCCGGAGCTCCTGCGCGGCCTCGAGCTCGGCGTTCTCGACGCCGCGCAGCTTCTCCAGGAGCCAGCTGGCGATCGTGCCGGTGATGACACCGAGCAGCGCGATGCCGCCGACCATCAGCAACCCGGCGACCAGCCTGCCCTCGCCCGTGACGGGGTAGCGGTCGCCGTAGCCGACGGTCGACATGGTGGTCAGCGTCCACCACAGCGCGTCGCCGAACGTGGTGATGCTGGCGTTCTCCGCGTGCCTTTCCGCGTCCAGCACGGCGAGGCTCGCACAAAACGCGACGATGGCCGTTACGCCCGCGACGTAAATGCTGACCCGTTGCCTGATCTTGTGCTGGAACTTCTTGTTCAGCAACGTCATGACCGTGATCAACCGGAGCACCCTGAGCTGGCGCACCATCGGCAGAACGACCGCGGCAAGATCGAACAGATGCGTTCTGAGGAATTTCAGCTTGTCCTGCGCGAGCGTCAGCCTCGTGGCGAACTCGGCCGCGAACAACGCCCAGACCAGCCACAACGCGATCTCCAACGGCACGTGCATCGGCCCGTGGTCGTCGAAGACCTGCCACGCGTAGGCGGCGAGGAACACCACGGCGAGTGCCGTCAACGGCCACTCGACCTTTCGTTCCCACCGCTCGAGGCGGGCCTCGTTGGCTAGCAACACCGCCTCATGGTGAGCGGTGCGATCTCATTTATCCAGGGGTCAGCGCTTGGATTTGATCGCACCGTAAGCCGCGGTGCCTGCGAGGAGTAGTCCTCCAATCACAGCGAGCCAGAAAAGGCCTTTCACAACGGCTCCGACGACGGTCAGCACGATCCAGATCGCCACCAGCCACCCGATGATCGCCCACATGGGATCCCCCTTCCTCCGCTCTGTGAACGTCCCGGTGCCCTGTTTTGTTGCTCGTCTCAGAGCCAGGCCTTGAGACGGCGCAGGGCCTCCTCGACGTCCTGGGTGGAGCCCGCGAACGACATGCGCACGAAGTGGTGGCCGTCGACGGGGTCGAAGTCGATGCCCGGCACGATCGCGACACCGGTGTCGTCCAGGAGCTTCTGGCAGAACGCCATCGAGTCGTCCGTGAGGTGCCGGACGTCCGCGTAGACGTAGAACGCCCCGTCCGCGGGCGCGAGCTTGTCGATGCCGAGGTCCGTGAGGCCTTCGAGCAGCAGGTCGCGGTTGGTCCGGTAGCGCTCGAGGTGCCCGGCCGTCTCGGCGTAGGAGTCCTCGTTGAACGCCTCGACCGCCGCGTACTGCGCGAGCGCCGGCGGGCACAGCGTGAAGTTGCCCGTCAGGCAGTCCACGGCCCTGCGCAGCCGTTCCGGCAGCAGCATCCAGCCGAGCCGCCACCCGGTCATCGCGAACGCCTTGGAGAAGGAGTTCACGACGATCGCGTCCCGGCTGGTCTCCCAGGCGCAGTGGAGCGGTTCGCCGTAGCTGATGCCGTGGTAGATCTCGTCGCTGACCAGCTGGACGCCGTTGCGCTCGCACCACAGCGCGATCGGCTCGACGTCGGCCGTCGTGCCCGTCGGGTTGGCGGGGCTGGCCACGATCACGCCCTTGAGGCCCGGGTCGAGCATCTCCACGGTGGGCTGGAAGCGCGTCTCCGGCCCGCACGGCAGTTCGACGACCTCGCACCCCAGCGCCTTGAGGATGTTGCGGTAGGCCGGATACCCGGGCCGGGCCAGCGCGACCCTGTCGCCCGCGTCGAACGCCGCCAGGAACGCCAGCGTGAACGCGCCGGACGACCCCGTCGTCACCACCACGTCGTCCGCCGACACGTCGAGGTCGTACTGGCGCCGGTAGTGGCCCGCGATGGCGCTGCGCAACTCGGGGATGCCGAGCTGCTCGGTGTAGCCCAGGGAGTGCGCGTCGAGGGCCTTCGCCGCGGCCTCGCGCACCGGGCGGGGCGCGGGGCTCGACGGCTGCCCGGCGGCCAGGGAGATCACGTCGCCGTGCGTCCGCTGCCTCTTCGCGGCGGCGGACAGCACGTCCATGACGTGGAAGGGCGGGACGTCTGCGCGGGCGGCCACGGTCAGCATGCCGCCAGGCTAACTCGCCCGCGGCGGTGTGCCCGGCGGGTTTCCATCACACCCCTAGTAGCCCTGGTAACCGCCGCCCTGCGCCATCGCCTTCAGGCCTGGGTGGCCCTCGAAACCGCCGTAGCGCGAGAACGTGTACCGCACGCCGGCGATGATGTTGTCGACCGGGTTCCAGATGTCGTCGTGGCCGGGCAGCTTGTGGGCGTTGAACGTCGAGTCGATGCACTGCATCAGGCCCTTGGAGGGCGTGCCGGCCTGGGCGTTGGAGTCCCAGAGGTTGATGGCGTGCGGGTTGCCGCTCGACTCCTTCTCGATGATCTTCCAGATCTCGTCGATGTTCTCTTCCGTGACGGGGATCCCGTTGGCCTGCAGGATCTTGATGGCCTCGCGGATCCACTCCTGCACGTTGCCGGGAGGCGGGCTGCCCGAGGGCGGGCCGCCGCTGGAGCCGAGGCCGCCCATGCCACCGCCCTCACCGCCGCCTCCGCCACCGCCTCCGGATGCGCCGCCACCGCCACCGCCGCCGTGGTTGGCGGTCGCCGGTGCGGGAGCGGGTGCGGGCTGCGAGTCCGTTGTGGACGAAGCCTTGGTGGACTCGTCGGGTGGTGCGGCCGGTGCCCACTCGACGGGCTTGCCGGGCGCGGGCGTGAACGACTGGCTGTTCGGGTCCTCGAGCGACGAGAACTTCGGGGACAGCGCGCCGGGGCGGCCCTTCAGCGTGCCGGCGGCGGCGTTTACGGCGCTTTCCGCTTGCGCGACAACGGGTTGCGCGTCGCCGACCCCCTCGGCGCAGTAGCCGCGGATGACGCTGTCGACGTCCTCCTGGGGCTGGCCGTGCAGCTGCTGACGGGCCTGCCGGGCGCGGCTCAGCACGGTCTCGCAGATGCGGCTCATCGAGGACTTCGCGGTCTCCAACGCGGTCGCGGCCGCCTCCAGGTCGGCCGCGGCACCGTTGAGCGCTTCCGCCATCGAGGTGCCGCACTTCGCCACGTTCGCCATGTAGGCGACGAACCCGTCGGCGGACGCACCCTCCCAGGCACCGTCGAGCTGCGCGACCGAGCGCTGCAGGACGTTCGTCTGGTCGCCGCACTTGCCGGCCGCCTGCTTCCAGCGGTTCGCGATGTCGCGCACGGCCTGCGGTTGCGCGGTCTCCACCTTGTCCGCGAGCGCGGCCAGTTCACCGCCGCCGGGCAACGCCGCGACCTCGTCCATCGCGCTCACGTCAGACCGCCCTCATGGAGTTCTTGTTGACCTCTTCGACGTCCACGACGTTGGTCTGGATCGCGTCGAGCGCGCCTTCGACCTTGCGCAGCACCTTCTCGGCCGCGTCGAACTCCCGCGCACCGGCCTCGTCCATTCCGGACACGGCACCGGAGATCGCACCCGAAGACCCGAGTTTTCCGAAGATGTCCGAATTGCCGTACTGGCCGGAAAAGCCGTCGCCGACAGCCCCGAATTGCCCGGCCTGACTGCTCACGGTAGTTCGGCACTGTTCAATGGCTTCGGCGTTGAACCTCGTAGGAGCCACGCGCCTTACCCCCTCAACGTCTACTCGCCGACCCTAGAACGAATTGCGCCGACTGGTGCGCGAATTCGCTCGTTCGAACGACGATGCCCGCCCGTCGAATGTTCGACGGACGGGCACGCGCGGAGGTTCCGTGATCAGACTTCCTGGAGCAGCTCCCAGATCGAGCCGGCGAGCCGGTGGTTGTCGACGGGCGTGATCGTGCACCAGTTGCGCCCGTCACTGCTCGGCTTGAGCTGACGCAGGTACCGCCCGTTGTGCGTGTCGTGGAAGGAGACGACGCGGTTCGCCCGCCGCCCGCCCCGCTGCACCCCGAACTGCCCGCGCGTGGACATGCCGTCGAGCATCCCGGCGAGCTCCTGCGCGTCACCGAGCCGCATGCCCCGCCGCTCCAGCGTGGTGATCATCCGCTGGGCGTCGAGCCCGACGTCCTTGGCAGCAGCCACCAACTCGTCGTAAGGCGCGCTGATCGACCGCCCGAACCCGGCCGGCATCTCCCCGGCGACCGACACGGCGGCCTCGGCCAGCGCCGTGCCACGAGCCTCGATCAACCACATCTCGTCGCGGTCCTGCACGGCGAGGATCGCCTCGTCCCCGATCGCCGCCGCCAGCCCGCTGATCTGCCGGTCGGCCCAGATCCACAGGTCGATCGCCACCTGGTGGTTCGCCAGCAACGCGAACCCGTCGGCCAACTCGGGCACGACCCGCCCGTTGCGGGCGAGCCCACGAGCCTCCAGCGACTCCCAGGCCCGCTTCACCACCTCGGCCTTCTCGGTGTGCGTGACGGACGGGATGCGCGTGTCGAGCGCAACGTGCGCGGCCGGGAGGCGCTGAGCCTCCCAGACCACGGCGAACTCCACTGTGGACAGAACCACAGAACCAGGCGCGCTCAACGGATCTACTTGTCCTTCGGGTCTTCGCCGATGACGGACTGCACCACCATGCGGTCGTCACCGAACATCTCGTCGGAGTCGACGCCGTACTTGCGCACGTGCTCGCCGTCCTCCTCGCCCTCGCCCCTGGCAGCGCTGGCAGCGGGCGACATGAGCGACCCGGCACCCTTGCCGGCCACCCCACCCTTGCCGGCCGCGGCCGCGGTGCGGCTGCCTTCGGGCCCGACACCGCTGGCACCACCGGGCGTCATCGCACCGGGTCCCTTGCCGGCGGCCCCGGTACCGCCCGCTCCGGCGCCACCCGCGCCAGCACCGCCGCCTGCTTTGCCTGCGCCGATCGTGCTCGGTGCGCCCTTCGGTCCCGACGGCGCGATGGCGGTCTTCGGGGCCTGGCTGGGCCCGCGTCCGCCGCCGACGACCTGGGCACCGCGTGCACCGGCCGTTCCGCCGGCCAGACCCGCGGCCGCTGCCGCTGCGGCGGCCACGCCGATGGGCGGGGCGCCGAAGGGCTTGGGGAGGCCTGGGCCGGTGGCGATCGGGGTTCCGGTGCCCGTGCCGGGGATCACGCCGGTGGAGTTGCCGGGGATGCTCGGGGTGGGGGCGCCTGGGGTGCCCGTGAAACCCGGGGTTCCTGGGGAACCCGGCGAGCCGGGGAAGCCGGGGCCGCCCGGGATGCCGGGCGTGGCTCCTGTGCCGGGGTTGACGGTGGGACCCACGGCCGTGGGAGCGGCCGCGCTGGCGACCACGATGTCCGGCGGCGGGTTGGGCGTGCGGAAGGAGTCGATCGCGCTCTGGCTGTTGGACTGGTAGCCGTTGAGGCTGTCAATGGCCTGCTGACGGGCGGCGTTGGTGGCCGCGACCTCTTGGGCGTGGTCGGTCTCGATGCCGAAGAAACCGCCGACCTTGTCCCCGAAGTTCTGCTCGGTGTCGCCACGCAACGTCTGAGCCGAAGGCGAACTGTTGCGCGCGGTGCTGGTGCTCTCGCCCTGCCGGGACATGGCGTCCGAGTTGACGGTGGTCGCTTCACCGGCGTCGTTGAAGCCCTCCGAGGTGACCTTGGTCTTCTGCTGGCCCGCCTCTCCGGCCGCGCCACCCCAGTCGATGCCCAGAACCTTCAGCTGATTGCGCAGCTCCTTGTCCACGTCCTCCAGGCTGCCCGCCAGGTTGCGGAGAACGTCCGACGCAGCAGCGAACTGCCTGGACAGTTCACCGCTGCCGGAAGCCAGTTTCTGGACTTCCATTGCGAGCTGCTGGTTGCTCCAGCCGTCGAAGTTCCAGTCAGTGAGCCGTCCACCCGACATGTTTCCCCCTCACTTCAATGTCTTGAGAGTCTCGACCGCGAGCTCGGCAGCCTTGCCGGCCTTGTCGCACATCTGGTCCTGCGAGTCACCCTTCTCCGTCCCCGGGTCGTAGCTCATGTGGAGCTGCTGACCTTCGGCAACGTCGACCGTGACACTGCAATCGACACTGTTCGTGCCCGTGAAGTTGAGTTGGGCGGCGCCGTACCCGGCCACGGTGACGACCTTCGCGTCCACGTTCCCAGAACCGCTGAGCCAGAACGGCACGCCCTTGGTCGTCACCAGGACAACGGTGTAGGCATATTTGAGGCCGTTTTCGTAGAAGCAGCCAGGCGCTTTTCCGAAGTCGTTGACCTCGATCTGCTCCGGCACCGCTTCAGTGACCTTGACGGAAGCCATCTGAGCCGCGGTGAGCAGCTTGCAGGCATCGACGCCGTTGAGGGTCAGCTCAGCCGGGCGCTTCGGCAGTTCCTTGGCGGAGCCCGACGTACCCGAGGTAGAACTACTGCCTCCCGACGTGGGACTCGGCTTGCCTTGCTCACCGCTGCCCGTGCACGCGGTGGCCGCCATCAGGACGGACGCCGCGGCGATGACTTTGAGGAAGGACTTGCTCACGTCGTCTTTCCGAACACAGTAGTGATCTCTTCCTCGGTGAAACCGTATTGCTTTGCCGATTGCTGCAGCTGCGCCGACAGCTTGTCCAGGGTTTCGACGTACTGCTCGATTCGGCCGACGTAGGAATCTTCATCGGTCATCAAGCGGCGGTTCCACAGACCTGAGATATCCGCACTGACGATTCCTGAGGATTCGCCGACGTGCACCTGGAGGTCGCGTTTGGCCGAACGCAGCGCCCTGTTCAACACCTCGGCCTGGTCTTGGATGATCAGGCCCGCTTTCAGCACGTTGTCCTTGTTGACGTGGAACTTCTGGCTCGACGCACCGGCCATGATCCCGTCGAGCGCGCCCGACGCCGCCCGGAACATGCTGACCGCGGCTCCGACCGCGCCCCCGGCCGCTGCACCGACGGCACTGAGAGCGGCATCCGCCCCCGCGCTCTCCTGTGTCACGTCCTACCCCCGTACGGTTGGTAACGGTTCGGTCCCGCTTCGCAGGCTACCAACGCCCACGTAAGACGTACCTGTAGTTGGACGAAGACCACCCCTCGTTGGTTCCACGTCACTCTGCGTCCCGTTTCCACTGGCGGCGTGCCGCGATTCCGGTAGCTTCCGCGAGTTGGGGGAGGAACGCACGCGACCACCTGGGGGAATGAGTGCACGGCCCACAACAGCCATACCCGACGCACGGGTATCCGCAGCCTTATCCGTTTCAGCAGTACCCGCCGCCGAAGAAGAAGCGCACCGGATTGATCGTTGTCGCGGTTCTCGCGGCGGTGGTGCTCGTGGGTGGCGGGATCACGGCGGCGATCTTGGTCAAGGGCGGCGGCGAGCAGGCCGTGCCGGAGCCTGAGGCAGCTGACAGCGGGGTGATCGCGCAGGAGGTCGACGCCGAGCCGGTCGAGTACGGCGATGTCGTGGTGATCGACGCCTGCACGGTCATGCCCGCCTCGCTGCTCGAGGAGGTCGGTTTCCGGGACGCTGCTCACGGCTGGCACAGCCAGGTTTACCTGCCGCGGTCGGTGCCGGTGGCCGACGCGACCGTCAAGCCCCAGAGCGACGCGATCTCCATGTGCCTGTACGAGTCGACGGCGGAGGGCGGGATCGAGCGGTTCACGCTCTCCGTTCGCCAGCCGCCGTTCAACCACATGGGAACGGCAGGTTATGTCGGCAAGGACGACACTCCGGTGACCGTTGCCGGGCTCAAGGGGTCCGTGAGCCCTGGTCTCTCACCGGACAGCTTCGACGCCAGCCTCGTCAGTGCCGACGGCAAGGCACAGGTGAACCTCGGTGCGTCGCGCATGGGCAACGTCAAGGAGATCACCGATCCCAAGGCGACGTTCATGGTGCTCTTGGAACGGGTGGCGGCGAACTTCGCGAAGGGGCCGCAGGGTCGTACGACGCACGTGCACACGGGGCGGTACGCGAGTGTGCCGAACGCCTGCGAGATCTTGAGCAGTGAGCGCTTCCAGGAGATCACGAGCAGCAAGGACTCCGGGGTGGTCGAGGCCGACTACTACGAACAGGAAACCGCGGACAGGTTCGAGGACACCAGCCTCTACTCGAACCTGCAGGAGTGCAGGCGGCTGTCACCGGAGTGGTGGGACGCGGGGAACCGCGGTCAGCGCAAGGCCTTGAAGATCAGCCTCCGCACCTACCGGGACGCTGGGATGGCGATCAAGGACGCGCAGGACTGCAACCCCGACTCCCCGTCGCGCAAGGTCACCGGTGAGGCCGCGATGAGTGCGGAGAAGATCGGTGACGGAGCGGCCTGCAGTTATCTGCAGGGTGACTCACCGACCATCTCCTTCCTGGCCGGACGCACGCAGGTGCGGCTCACGGGCTACGGCGATTGGGCGCCCGACGATCCCAAGGCCTACGTCCAGGCCTTCACGCCCATCGCGCAGAAGCTGGCGGACGAGGTGCGCAAGGCGATCGGATAGGGCACAGCAAGTCGGGTGCGAAAGCGACCACCCTCCTAACGTTGAACACGTGCTGGAACGACTCAACGAGGCCATGGCCCGCATCGAGGACGACCTCGAAGGCGAGGTGGACGTCAAGCTGCTCGCACGCATCGCGGGCACCGGCGAGTACCACCTCAGAAGGATGTTCAGCGCGCTGGCGGGGATCCCGCTGAGCGAGTACATCCGGCGGCGCAGGCTCACGAAGGCGGCGAACGAGGTCCTCAGTGGACAGAGTTCGTTGCTCGACATCGCCGTCAAGTGGGGCTACGGGTCCAACGAGGCCTTCGCGCGTGCCTTCAAGGCCATGCACGGCGTCGGGCCTCAGGAGGCCAGGGCTTCCAAGAAGGCGTTGCAGTCACAGCAGATTCTCACGTTCAGACTGGTTGTGGAGGGGAGTACGAGCATGGAGTACCGGGTCGTCGAGAAGGACGCGTTCCAGGTCGTCGGTCGGGGGACGCGGGTGCCGTTGGTGCACCTGGGGATGAACCCCGCGATCGTCGAGTTCGTCAAGGGCATCGGGATGCCTACGCTCGACAGGATGAAGGCTCTGAGCGACGGGGAGCCGGGCGGGATGCTGGCGCTCACGTCCAACCAGGAAGGGAACCAGGAGGGCGACATGCTCGACTACTTCCAGGGCGTGGTCACGTCGAAGGAGGCGCCGGAGGACATGGAGACGCTCACCATCCCCAAGGGCACGTGGGCCGTGTTCACGGCTGAGGGGCCGTATCCCGAGACCATTCAGTACATGTGGCGTGACGTGTACACGCAGTGGTTCCCGTCCAACAGCTACGAGAGTGCGGAGGGGCCGTCGATCCTCAAGACGGAGATCGACGGCGACAACGCACGCGCGGAGTTGTGGATTCCCGTCACCAGCTGAGGACGAGGCGTTCCATCACGTCTCGCAGTTCCAGCACGGAGAGCCACTCCGAGGGAATCACGTCGACACCATCCCGGGCGCCCAGGATGTTGCCGCAGATCGACCCCGTCGAGTCGCTGTCGCCCGAGTGGTTCACGGACAGGCGCAGTGCGGACGGGAAGTCCGGCGCCACCAGTGCGGCGTGCAGGCCGATGGCGAGGGCCTCCTCGCCCACCCAGCCGCCGCCCAGTTCGGAGGCGATCTCCTCCGGGGTCAGCGGGCCGAGGCCCATCACCTTGTCCAGCAACGAGGTCTGCTCCTCGTGGCCGTCCCAGCGGACCAGCTCGGCGCGGGCTGTGCCCACGGCGGAGACCAGGTCCTCGCCTGCCAGCAGTTGCTGGACGATCACGGCCAGCGCGCCTGCCGACAGGTAGCCGCTGGGGTGGTGGTGCGTCATCTGGGCCGTGCCCACGGCCAACGAGAACACCTCGCGCACGTCTGACGACCAGACGGCGACCGGGGCCGCGCGCATCACGCCGCCGCAGCCCTTCGAGTCGTTCTTCTCGTTGTGCTTCAGCGCGGTGATGCACGTGTGGCCCGGCGCCCGCCGCGAGTGCAGGCGCTGGTCCGCCATCAGCCAGCCGTCGTCGGCGACCAGAGGGCCGCCCTGCGTGTGCAGCCAGCGCCCGTAGGCGGCCCGCACGGTCAGCAGCGGGTCCACCCCGAAGTTCCTCGCCAGCACGAGGCCTTCGAGGGTGAACAGCACCATCTGGGTGTCGTCGGTGATCTCCAGCGAGGGGAGGTCGACGAGGCCGGCCGGGCCGTGCTGGTGGCGGATCGTGTCGATCGAGGAGAACTCGATCGGCGCTCCCAGGCCGTCACCCACGGCCCCGCCGAGCACGCACCCGAGGAGGCTCACGGCAGGACGATCTTGCCGTCGACCGCCTTCGAGGCGATGTCCGTGCGGTGGTGCGAGCCGGTGAGGTGGATGTCCGCGACGCGCTTGTAGGCGCGCTCGCGGGCCTTCGCCAGCGACTTGCCGGTGCCCACGACCGACAGCACGCGGCCGCCCGCCGAGACCACGGCGCCGTCCTCGCGGCGGCGCGTGCCGGCGTGCAGGACGCCCTCGACCTCGGAGCCGGTGATCACGTCACCGGTGCGCGGGCGGTTCGGGTAGCCCTCGGCCGCGACCACGATGGTCACCGCGTAGCCGTTCTCCCACTCCAGGGCGGGCAGCGAGGAGAGCTTGCCGGTCGACGCCGCGAGGAACAGCGCGGAGATCGGCGACTTCAGCAGGGCGAGCACCGACTGCGTCTCCGGGTCGCCGAAGCGGCAGTTGAACTCGATCACCTGCACGCCGTTCGACGTCAGGGCGAGGCCTGCGTAGAGCAGGCCTACGAACGGCGTCTCGCGGGCGCGCAGCTCGTCGACGACCGGCTGCACGCACCGCGTCACGATCTCCGACACCAGGCCCTCCGGCGCCCACGGCAGCGGCGCGTACGCACCCATGCCGCCGGTGTTCGGGCCGGCGTCGCCGTCGCCCACGCGCTTGAAGTCCTGCGCCGGGATCAGCGGCACGACGGTCTCACCGTCGGTGACGCAGAACAGCGACACCTCCGGACCGTCCAGGAACGACTCCAGCAGCACCGGGTGGCCGCCGTCGAGCAACGTCATGGCGTGCGCGCGGGCCGCGGCCAGGTCGGACGTGACGACCACGCCCTTGCCGGCGGCGAGGCCGTCGTCCTTCACGACCCACGTCGGGCCGAAGCGGCCCAGAGCGGCGTCCAGGCGGGCCGGGTTGTCCACGACCTCGCTGTGCGCCGTCGGCACCCCCGCTGCGTTCATGACGTCCTTGGCGAACGCCTTGGACCCCTCGATGCAGGCCGCGGCCTTCGAGGGGCCGAAGCACGGGATGCCGAGGGCGCGGACCGCGTCCGCGGCCCCGACCACCAGCGGTTGTTCGGGGCCGATGACGACGAGGTCGGCCTTCCACTCCTTCGCGAGGCCGGCGACGGCCTCGGCGTCGGACACGTCCACGCCGTAGATCTCGGCGTGCCCGGCAATGCCTGCGTTGCCTGGCGCGCACGCCAAAGCAGTCAGTTGCGGGTCGCGCGACAACGCGAGGACAAGGGCATGCTCACGGGCTCCAGACCCGATGACCAGGACGCGCACGAGGCCCCAGAGTAGTTCAGCCCAGCGCCTGCTTCGCCCCAGGGTGCAGCGGGACGGGGTCGGAGGCCGACGCCTTGTCCTTCGAGATGTCCTTCACGGCCGGGTGGACCTTCTCCAGGTCAGCCTTCTTGTCGAAGATCAACTTGGTGACCGCGCAGGCGTTGTTGGCCGCGAAGTCCTCGCGCACGAGGAGCAGGTTCGGCACCACGATCGTGGGAACCTCGGCCACCCCGTAGGTCGCCGCCGGGATCGGCGCCGTGTCGTACACCGGGCTGATCTTCTTCATCTCCGGCAGCAGCGGGGTGATGTCGATGAGCTTCACCCCGCCCTTCATCGACGTGGTGATGTCCGTGATCTGCGGCGTCGGCAGGCCGCCCGACCAGATCAGGCCGTCGATGCTGCCGTCCTTCATGCCGTCCGCGGTCTTGGTGAGGTCGAGGCGCTGGGCCTGCACGTCCGAGTCGATGTTCAGCCCGGCCGACTTGAGCAGGCGCCCGGCGATGACCTCGGTGCCCGACTTGGGCGAACCGGTCGAGATCCGCTTGCCCTTCATGTCGGCCACGGAGTTGATGCCGGAGTCCGTGCGCACGAGCACCTGGGTGTAGTTCGGGTAGATCCGCGACAGTGCCGCGACCTTCTCCTTCTTGCCCTGGAACGCGCCCGTGCCGTTGACGGCGTCCGCGGCCGTGTCGGCCAGCGAGAACGCGATGTCGTACGTGCCCGCGACGAGCTGCTGGATGTTCTGCACCGACGCGCCAGTCTCGGCGGACGACGCCTTGAGCTTCGAGTTGTCGGAGATCAGCTTGGCCAGACCGCCGCCGACCACGAAGTACACGCCACCGGAGTTGCCGGTCGCGATCGTGATCCGGCCGTCGGACGCCTCGCAGGACGCACCGCCGCCCGACGCGTCCGGGGTGGTGGGTGTGCGCTTGCCGCCACACCCGGAGACGGCGAGCGCCAATGCGATAGCGCCGATCGCGTACTTATGCAGCTTCACGAACCCTCCCACGGGTCACCAGGTGTACCGCTACGGCCACCACGAGGAACCCGGCCCCGATGGCGATCGTCAACGGCTGCAGGTAGAGCAGGAACAACGCGGCCGGCACGCACAGCAGGCGTTCCGGCCAGCGCGCGGGACCGAACAACCAGCCGCCCGTCAGCACGGCCAGGGCGGCCACCCCCAGCGCGGACGCCCCGAACGCCCACACCGAGTCGAGCAACGGCCCGCGCAGCAGCAGCGAGGAGCCGGCGTCGGTCAGCACGAACGCCAGCGGCACGAGGAACGCGGGCAGCGTGTACTTCCACGTCTGCCACATGGTCTTCATCACGTCGCCGCCGGTCAGCGCCGCCGCGGCGACGGCGGCGAGCGCGGTCGGCGGGGTCACCTCGGACAGCACCGCGTAGTAGAAGATGAACATCGCGGTCTCGGCGGGCTCGACGCCCAGCGTGATCAACGCCGGCCCGATCACGACCCACGAGATGATGAACGACGCCGTGACCGGCACCGCGAGCCCGAGCACGGACACCGCGACGGCCGCGAACACGGCCGTCAGCATCAGCACGACCGTCTCCGAGGACGCCATCGCCGAGGCCAGGTCCACCAACGAGCTCGCAAGCGCTTGCCCCAGCCCGGTCTTGGTGATCGTCGAGGTCACCACGCCGGCCGCCGCGCACACCGCGATCACCGGGAACGCCGACCGCACGCCGACCGACAGCGCGTCCGCGATCAGCCGCGGCCACTCCCGCCGGTGGTTGATCAACGCGAACAGCGCGGCCACGCCCGTCGCGTACACGACGGCCTTGTAGACCGGGATGCCCAGCGCCAGGAACACGATGATGATCCCGAGCGACAGGAAGTGGTACCAGCCGAGCTTCAGCACGTCGAGAAACCGGGGCGCGTCCACGTCGACCGGCTTGGCCCCGAACCGCCGCGCGTCGGCCTCGACCGCCAGCGCGATGCCCAGGTAGTAGAGCAGCGTCGGGACGATCGCCCAGATCAGCACGTCGAGGTACGAGACCTTCAGGTACTCGGCGATGATGAACGCCGCCGCGCCCAGCGTGGGCGGCGACAGGATCGCGCCGATGCCGGACGCCGCGAGCAGCCCGCCCGCGTTCTCCTTGGGGTACCCGGCCTTCTGCAGCATCGGCCAGGTCACGGCGCCCAACGAGACCGTCGTCGCCGTGCCGGACCCCGACACCGTGCCCAGCAGGAAGCCCGCCGTCGCGGCCGTGCGACCGGGAGCGGTCCGCGACTTGCGGAACGCGGCGAAGCTGATGTCCACGAAGAACTTGCCCGCGCCGGACGCGTTCAGCACGGCGCCGTAGATCGTGAACAGCACGATGTAGGTCGCCGCCACGTCGAGCGGCGTGCCGTAGAACCCACTGCCGTCGTTGAAGAACCCGTTGATGATCTGCGGGAAGTCGACACCGGAGTGCGAGATCGACCACGACGGCGGCAGGAACCCGCCGTAGTAGGCGTAGAGGACGAACGCGACGCACACCACCGGGAGCACCCAGCCGGTCGTGCGCCGGCAGGCCTCCAGGATCAGCACCAGCAGCACCGATCCCGCGATCACGTCGAGCGTCGTGAGCTGGCCCTGGCGGTTCAGGAACTCGTCGTAACCGCCGAACAGCGGGTACGCGCCGACCACGAACGCCAGCGCGGCGAGCACCCAGTCCCACCACGGCGGTGTGTGCCCGCGGCCGTAGGCGAGGAACACCAGCGGCAGCGTCACCGCCAGGAAGATGATCAGGTAGTACTGGCTTCCCTTGGAGAACGGGAAGAACACCTGCTTGAGCACCAGGAGGGCGATCAGCAGGCCGGCGATCCACAGCGCCCGCTCCCACCGGGGTGAGAGCGAACGCGACGGCATCTCCTCGTCGTGCTCCGCGACGATGCGGGCGAGGTCCGGGTTGGCCACGGACCGACCGTACTGTGGGGCCGATCACAGCCCCAGGGGATCAATCCAAAGGAACTGCAAAGACTCGGACCGCGTGCTCAGACGATGGCACCGTCCACATAGCACCAGCGCCAGTTCTCGCCCGGCTCGACCGAGCGCATGACCGGATGCTGGGACGAGCGGAAGTGCGCGGTCGCGTGCCGGTGAGGGCTCGAGTCGCAGCACGCCACGTGCCCGCAGGACAGGCACATCCGCAGGTGGGCCCAGTTGCGTTCGCCCAGGGCGAGGCAGTCGACGCAGCCCTCGGTGGACTCCGGCACGACCGACGCGGGCAGCGCGCGCACGTGCGAACAGGTCATGGCTTCCATCATTACGCAAAATAAGCGTCATGGTCGGGCCTGAGATCCTGCTGCTGCTCCTCGGAGCGTTGGTCGTCACGGCGGTCGCGCGCCGGTTGAACTGGTCGGCGCCGCTGGTGCTGGTCGCCGTCGGTCTGGTGGTGTCGTTCATACCGGGTGTGCCGGAGTTCGAGCTCGACCCGCACCTGATCCTGCTGGTCGTGCTGCCGCCGCTGCTCTACAGCGCGGCGCTGGACAGCTCGTACCTCAACATCCGCGCGAACCTGCGGCCGATCGGCCTGCTCGCGGTCGGGCTGGTGCTGTTCACGACGCTGGTGGTCGGGGTCGTGGCGAAGATGGTCTTCCCCGACCTGCCGTTCGCGGCGGCACTGGTGCTCGGCGCCGTCGTGGCACCGCCGGACGCCGTCGCCGCCGTGGCGATCGGGCGCAAGCTCGGTCTGCAACGGCGGGCTATGACGTTGCTGGTCGGGGAGAGCCTGATCAACGACGCCACGGCGCTGACCGCGTTCAAGGTCGCGGTGGCGGCCGCGGCGGGCGCGGCCATGCACCCCGTCGAGGGAGTCGGGTTGTTCCTGCTGGTCACGGCCGGCGGCATCGCGGTCGGACTGGTCGTCGGCGTGGTCGTCCGGTTCCTGCGCAGGCGGCTCTGCGAGGGCGTGCTGGAGAGCGCGCTCGGGATGCTCGTGCCGTTCGGCGCCTACCTGCTCGCCGAAGAGGTCGCGCACGTGTCCGGTGTGCTCGCGGTCGTCGTCGCGGGCCTCTACATCGGCCACCACTCGCCGCGCGGCACGTACACGACGCGGCTGCAGGACGCGGCGGTGTGGCGCGCGCTGGACGCACTGCTGGAGGCGTTCGTCTTCGCGCTCATCGGGCTGCAGGTGTCGGCGATCATCCGGGACGTCGAGCTGGACGCCGCCCTGCTGCTCGGCGCCGGTGCCGTGCTGCTCGCCGCGATCCTCGCGAGGTTCGTCTGGATGTACCCGGCCACGTACATCCCGCGCTACCTGTCCAAGCGCGTGCGCGAGCGGGAACGACCGCCGCACCTCGGCCAGGTGACGGTGATCGCGTGGGCCGGCATGCGCGGCGTGGTGACGCTCGCCGCGGCGGCCGCGGTCCCGGAGAACGTCCCGGGACGCGACATCATCCTGTTCTGCGCCTTCGTGGTGACGGTCGCGACCTTGCTGCTGCAGGGCCTGACGTTGCCGTGGGTCATCAACAAGATCGGTTTCGAGGGCGACGACGCTCGCCAGGACGCGCTGGCCGAGGCGCAGGTGCAGCACCGGGCGGCGCAGGCGGCGGTGACGAGGCTCGACGAGGAGATCGCCGACGTCCCCGACCACGTGCGCGACCAGCTGCGGTCGCTCGCCGAGCACCGGGGCAACGCCGCGTGGGAACGGCTCGGGCGCCAGGACGAGGAGAGCCCGGCGGCCGCCTACCGCAGGCTGCGCCGGGTGATGCTGAGCGCCGAACGTGACGAGTTCGTCAGGGCCAGGGACAAGGGCGAGATCGACGACGAAGTGCTGTTCCGGGTGCTGCGCGAACTCGACCTGGAGGAAGCCGCACTGTCCCGTGAGTAACCGTTCACCTGCATTTCGTGTTGCGATGCTTGGGTGCGCTCTCAACACGAACTGGGAGGTCGAACGATGTATCGGAGAGGTCTTGCCGCCGTAGTTCTCGTGTTCGCGGGTGCGGTGGTGGCGTCCCTGCCCTCCGCCTCCGCACACGACGACAAGGGCCCGATCGTCATCGGGCACCGCGGCGCGTCGGCGTACCGGCCGGAGCACACGCTGGCGGCGTACGAGCTCGCGGCGCGGATGGGTGCGGACTTCATCGAGCCCGACCTGGTGCCGACCAAGGACGGCAAGCTGGTCGCCCGGCACGAGAACGAGATCGGCGGCACGACGAACGTCGCCGAGAAGACGCAGTTCGCCGACCGCAGGAAGACCAAGACCATCGACGGCGTCGCTGTCACCGGCTGGTTCACCGAGGACTTCACGCTCGCCGAGCTGAAGACGTTGCGCGCGAAGGAGCGCATCCCCGCGATCCGCCCGCGCAACACGCTCTACGACGGCCGTTTCGAGATCCCGACGCTGCAGGAGGTCATCGACCTCTCGAAGCGCCTGTCCCGCGAGCTACACCGCGAGATCGGCATCTACCCCGAGACCAAGCACCCGACGTACTTCCAGTCGATCGGTCTCGCGCTGGAGCCGAAGCTCGTCGACGTGCTCAACCGCAACGGCCTGAACCGCAGCAGCGCCAAGGTGTACGTGCAGTCGTTCGAGGTCGCGAACCTCAAGGAGCTCAACCGGTCGCTGCGCGTGCCGATCGTGCAGCTGATCAACGCCGCGGGTGCGCCGTACGACTTCATCGCCGCCGGTGACAAGCGCACCTACGCCGACCTCGTCACCCCGGCCGGTCTGCGCGAGGTGCGTTCCTACGCGGACGGCGTCGGCCTCACCAAGGACGTCATCATCCCTCGTGACGCCAACGGGTTCCTCAAGGCGCCGACCACCGTCGTGAAGGACGCCCACCGGGTCGGCCTGGTCGTGCACTCGTGGACGTTCCGCAACGAGAACTCGTTCCTGCCCGCGGACTTCCGGTCCTCGACCGACCCGGCCGCGTACGGCCGGGCCTTCGAGGAGTACGACCTGTTCTTCAAGCAGGGCATCGACGGCGTGTTCGCGGACAACCCCGACACGGCCGTGGAGGCCAAGGTCAAGCGTTAGTCAGCGCGAGCGTGCGGTCCCCGTCGAGCAACCCGCGTTGCTTCAGCAGGGGCCGCACGCCCTCGCCGAACCAGTAGGCCTCTTCGAGGTGCGGGTAGCCGGAGAGCACGAACTCCTCGATGCCGATGGAGTGGTACTCCTCGATCAGGTCCGCGACCTCCTCGTGGGACCCGACCAACGCCGTTCCCGCACCACCGCGCACGAGCCCGACGCCCGCCCACAGGCCCGGGTAGATCTCCAGGCCCCGCACGCCCCGGCTCAGGTCGCCGCCGTGCAACGCCACCATCCGTTGCTGGCCAACGGACTCCGACGCGCCGAGCTGGGCCTGCGCCTTCGCCACCTGCTCCGGGTCGAGCGCGTCGAGCAGCTTCGCGGCCGCCTCCCACGCCTCCGCCGAGGTGTCCCGGCTGATCGTGTGCAGCCGGATGCCGAACCGGATCGGCCGGTCCGTCAGCGCCCGCACCCGCGCGATCTTCGCGGCCACGTCGGCGGGTGGTTCGCCCCAGGTCAGGTAGACGTCGGCGCGGGCAGCGGCCACCGGCAACGCGGCGTCGGAGGATCCCCCGAAGTAGATGGGCGGCACCGGGTCCGGCGCGGCCAGGACCGTCGCGTCCTGCACCTGGTAGTGGGCGCCGTGGAAGGTGAACGGCTTGCCGGTCCAGATCCCGCGCACGACCTGGAGGAACTCGTCGGTGCGCGCGTAGCGCTGGTCGTGGTCGAGCCAGTCGCCGAACCGTTGCTGCTCAACGGAATCGCCGCCGGTCACCACGTTGAGCAGCAGCCGCCCGCGGGAGATCCGCTGGTACGTCGAGGCCATCTGCGCGGCGAGCGTCGGCGAGAGCACGCCCGGCCGGAACGCCACGAGGAACTTCAGCGTCTTCGTCTGCGCGATCAACGCGGCCGTGGTCAGCCACGCGTCCTCGCACCACGTGCCGGTCGGCGTGAGCACGCCGGTGAACCCGACCTGCTCCGCCGTGCGCGCGATCTGCGCCAGGTAGTCGATGTCCGGGTCGCGACGGGCTCCGGCGGCGGGTGCGCGGTTGGCGTGGAAGTGCTCCACGACCGTGCGTCCGTCACCGGAGGTCGGCAGGAACCAGTGCAGCGTGATGCTCATGTGAGATCTCCCTGGAACCGCGTGTCCACGAACTTCCCGAAGTCGACCTTGCCCGGCAGCGTCTTGTCCTCGGTGAACGCGTCCGCGAGCTCCTGCTCCGACCTGATCACCGCGTCGTCCAGCTTCACCGGCAGGTCACCACCGCGTTCCACGGCGGCACGCGCGACCTCGTACTTCAGGCCGGTCTCCGCGGACCACGCCTTGGCCCACTCGTCGCGGTGCTCGTCGGCCCACTTCTGCGCCTTGTAGTACCGGATCAGGTACTCCTTGATCGCGGCGACCTTCCCCTTGTCCTCCAACGCCTTCTTGCCGGCGACCTGGAAGCCGTAGCCGTTAGCGGTGCCTTTGCCGTCGGCGAGGACCCGTGCACCGGCCTCCTTCTCGGCCTGCGCGGTGTAGGGGTCCCAGGTCGCCCACGCGTCGACCTTGCCCTGGGTGAAGGCGCCGTAGGCGTCGGCGGGCTGCAGGAAGTTCAGCGTCACGTCCTTGGTCGTGAGGCCGGCCGCGCGCAGGGTCGTGAGGATCTGCCCGTGCGCCGAACTCCCCTTCGCCACGGCGATGTTCTTGCCCTTGAGGTCCGCCACGGTCCTCAGCGACGAGTTCGCGGGCACCAGGATCGCGTCGCTCTCCACGTTGCCCCGGGACGAGCCGACCACGGCGATCTTCGCGTTCGCCGCGGCGGCGAAGATCGGGGGTGTGTTGCCCACACCCCCGATGTCGATGGCTCCGGCGGACGCGGCTTCGAGCAGCGGCGGGCCGGAGGTGAAGGTGGACCACTCGATCTTGTGGGGGAAGTCGTTCAGCAGCCCGGCGGCGGTCAGCAGCGACTTCGCGCCGCCCTTCTGGTCACCGACCTTCAGCACGACCTCACCGGGCGGCGTGTCCTGCGGCTGCGCGGACGTCGAGCAGCCGGTGGTGAGGATGATCGCGGCCAGCAGGGCCAGGAGCTTGCGGTCAGGCAGCTTCTTCAACGTCCACTCCCAGGTCGGCGAGCACGCGGGTGCGTTGCTCCACAACGGATGCCCGGCGGCGCGGGCGGGGCAGGTCGACGTGGTGCGTGGCGACGATCCGGCCCTCGTCGAGCACGAGGATCCGGTCGGCCAGCAGCAACGCCTCGTCGACGTCGTGCGTCACGAGCAGCACGGCGGGCTTGTGCCTGGCCCACAGGTCTTCCACCAGGTGGTGCATGGCGAGCCTGGTCAACGCGTCGAGCGCGCCGAACGGTTCGTCCAGCAGCAGCACGTCCGGCTCGCGCACCAGAGCCCGCGCGAGCGAGACCCGTTGCGCCTCACCGCCGGACAGCGTGAGCGGCCACGCGTCGGCGTGGCCGGTCAGCCGCACCTCCTCCAGCGCCTTGAGGGCGACCTCGCGTCCGTCAGGTTTGTGCAGGCCCAGCGAGATGTTCTTCCATACCTTGCGCCACGGCAGCAGACGCGGCTGCTGGAACGCGATCGACACCGTGCCGGGGACCTCCGCGGTCCCCTCGACGTCGCGGTCGAGGCCCGCGAGGATCCGCAGCAACGTCGACTTGCCGCAGCCGCTGCGCCCGAGCAGCGCCACGAACTCGCCCGGCTGGACTTCGAGGTCGATGCCGTCCAGCACCGTCCGTGCGCCGAACGCCTTGGTCAGGCCGCGCACGCTCACCGCTTTTGCCACCGCAGGACCCTCCTCTCCATCAGCCGCACCAGGGCGTCGGTCGTGAGACCGAGCAGCGCGTAGACCACGAGGCCGACGACCACGACGTCGGTGCGGAGGAACTCGCGGGCGTTGTTGATCAGGAAGCCGAGGCCCGCGTCGGCGTTGACCTGCTCGGCGACGATCAGCGACAGCCAGGCGGTGCCGAACGCGATCCGCAGTCCCACGAGCGTTTGCGGCACGGCGGACGGCAGCACGACGTGCACGATCCGTTCGAACCGGCTGTAGCCCAGCACCTTCGCGGCCTCGACCAGGCCGGGATCGGTCTGGCGGATGCCCGCGTGCAGGTTGAGGTAGAGCGGGAACGCGACGCCGGCCGCGACCAGCGCGAGCTTGGGTTCCTCGCCGATCCCGAACCACAGGATGAACAGCGGGATCAGGCCGAGGTGCGGCAGCGTGCGCAACATCTGGACAGGTGGGTCCAGCAGCGTCTCACCCCAGCGGGAAAGGCCGGAGGCGAGTCCCAGAACAACACCGGCCAGACCGCCGATGAGAAATCCGAAGAAAACGCGCGTGATCGACACGGCGAACGCTTCGCCCAATTGGCCGTCCGCGATGAGCTCACCGGCGGATTCGGCGATCGTGACAGGAGAAGCGAGTTTGTCGGGGGACAGCACACCCGTTGAGCTGGCCAGTTGCCACAGCAGGACCAGCGCTATTGGGCTGATCCAGCGCAGTGGCAGCTTCAGTTTTCGCGCCTGTTGAGGCGGCGCGGATTTGGGCCGCGCGACTACGCCTGCTATGGACAAGGTCATAGGCAGGAAGTACAGGCGAGTGGAACAAGTGAGTCAACGACGCCCAAATCCTGATAATGCGTCGGACGTCGAGATGATCGGACGTGGGTGGTTTCCCAGAATTCGGAAACCACCCACGCCCTGTGCTATCAGCCGAGCACGTCGTGCCGGACGATCGTCTGGTCGCGGCCCGGGCCGACGCCGATCGCGGAGACGCGGGCGCCGATGATGCTCTCCAGGTACTCGACGTACGCCTTCGCGTTCGCCGGCAGCTCGTCGAACGAGCGGCAGTGCGAGATGTCCTCGAACCAGCCCGGCAGCTCCTCGTAGACCGGGACGGCGTGGTGCACGTCGGTCTGCGTCATCGGCATCTCGTCGACGCGGCGACCGTCCACTTCGTACGCGACGCAGACCGGCACCTTCTCCAGGCCCGACAGCACGTCCAGCTTGGTGAGGAAGTAGTCGGTGATGCCGTTGACGCGGCTCGCGTAGCGGGCGATCACGGCGTCGAACCAGCCGGTGCGGCGCGAACGCCCGGTCGTGACACCGAACTCGCCGCCCTGCTTGCGCAGGTACTCGCCCTGGTCGTCGTTGAGCTCCGTCGGGAACGGACCGGAGCCGACGCGGGTCGTGTAGGCCTTCAGGATGCCGATCACGGTGCTGATGCGCGTCGGGCCGACACCGGAGCCGACGGTCGCGCCGCCCGAGGTCGGGTTCGACGACGTGACGAACGGGTAGGTGCCGTGGTCGACGTCGAGCAGCGTGCCCTGCGAGCCCTCCAGCACGACGATCTCGTCGCGGTCGAGCGCCTGGTTGAGCAGCAGGCGGGTGTCGGCGATGCGGTGCACGAAGTGCTGGCCGTGCTCGAGGACCTGGTCGACGACCTGGTCGGCGTCGAGCGCCTTGCGGTTGTAGACCTTGACCAGCACCTGGTTCTTGAAGTCCAGGGCGGCCTCGACCTTCTGCCGCAGGATCTTCTCGTCCAGCAGGTCCTGCACGCGGACGCCGACGCGGGCGAGCTTGTCCTGGTAGGCGGGGCCGATGCCGCGACCGGTCGTGCCGATCTTCGCCTTGCCCAGGTAGCGCTCGGTCACCTTGTCGATGGCCACGTGGTACGGCATGATCAAGTGCGCGTCCGACGAGATCAGCAGCCCGCTGGTGTCGACGCCCTTCTCCTCCAGGCCCGCGAGCTCCGTGAGCAGCACGCCGGGGTCGACCACGACACCGTTGCCGATCACGTTCTTCACGCCGGGCGTGAGGATGCCGGAGGGGATGAGGTGGAGGGCGAACTTCTGACCGTCCGGGAGGACGACGGTGTGACCCGCGTTGTTGCCGCCCTGGTAGCGAACGATCCACTGGACACGCTCACCGAGGATGTCGGTGGCCTTGCCCTTGCCCTCATCGCCCCACTGGGCACCGATCAGCACGACGGCCGGCATGTGAAACTCCAAGCACTTGGACTGGTTCGAGCGAATGCCGGTAAGTGAGGGTAGACCAGGAGATGACCGTGCGCGGAATCGTGTTGGCCTGCGGAAACGCGCAGTCGCCATTGATCGCTCAACGTGACGACGTGGTGGCCGTCCCGGCCCGTCCCGGCAAGGACCACGTCGACCACCACCTGGACGCCGACCGGCTCGTCGTGGTGGGCACCGACGCCGACCTCGCCGCGGTGGCGTTGAGGTTGCTGCGCAAGGAGAAGCTCGGCTCGGTGGCACTGGGTTACGTGCCCGTGGCCGATTCGTCCGTCGCCGCCCTCTGGGGGCTTTCGACCGATCCCGGCCGCGCCCTGGACGTCGCCCTGAACGGTGATGTGGATCCCGTCCCGCTCGTCCGCGACGACGTCGGCGGAGTGCTGGTGGGCCTCGGCGTGTTGTCACCGGTTCGTGGCGTCGGTTACAGCGACGCGGACAACGTGCTGCGCGGGCAGGCGTCGCGGATCGAGTGCACGCCCGACCCGGACGGCGGCCTGGGGCTGCGGATCCGGATCGTCAACAAGCGCCTGTTCGGGTCGAAGGTCCGGGAGAGCCGCCCGCGGGCGTTCCAGCTCGGCTGCCTGCCGACGACCGCCGTGCAGGACGGCCACAAGCACCCGCGCCCGGTGGACAAGTGGACCTGGTACCGCCACACCGAGGACTTGAGGCTCGTCCGAGGCCTCTAGGCATCTGCTTGTCATTCACTTGAGTGTCACTCGAAGGCATTGCTTAATTTCACAGCGTGACTGAGGGTAGGCCCGATCACTTTCCAACGAGGAAGGTCGGGCCGATGTCAAAAGTTAACCGAACCATTGGTGTTCTGGTTGCCACCGCAGCCATCACCTTCGGTTTTGTTTCCCCTGCACTCGCGACACCGCCGAACATCCCCACCGCCGCCACCGCCAAGTCGGAACTGGCGGGCCTCACCGTCCGCGCGGATGGCTCGATGACGGGCTATTCGCGCGACAAGTTCCCGCACTGGATCACCCAGTCGGGTACCTGCAACACCCGCGAGGCCGTGCTGAAGCGCGACGGCACCAACGTCGTGACGGACTCCGCCTGCGCCGCCACCTCGGGCCGCTGGTTCTCGCCCTACGACGGCGCGACCTGGTCCGCGGCCTCCGACGTGGACATCGACCACATCGTGCCCCTGGCGGCCGCCTGGAGGTCCGGAGCGGCGTCCTGGACCACCGCCCAGCGCCAGTCGTTCGCCAACGACATGTCCGGCCCGCAGCTGATCGCCGTCACGGACAACGTGAACCAGGCGAAGGGCGACCAGACCCCTGCCACCTGGAAGCCGCCGCTGACGTCCTACTGGTGCACCTACGCCAAGATGTGGGTACACACCAAGTACCGCTGGAACCTCAGCGTGAACTCGGCGGAGAAGACCGAACTGACGGGCATGCTCGGAAGGTGCTGATGGCGTCCCTCTCCACGCTTTTCGTGGCAGGCCCCGGTGGCGTGATGACCGACGAGGTCGGCGTCGTCACCGGAGACCTCGAACTGTGCACGGACCTTTCCGAAGACGGAAATCTGCGCGCACTGGTCCGCTACGAGGGCGCGGAGGAGTGGTACGCGATCACGGGCGCGTCGTGCGCCCTTCTCGATCCTCGTGATCACGAGCAGGTGCATTCCCTGCTCGTGGGCCTTCTGAACCGGCCGGAGGGCTGAGAGGCGGCAACGCCTCCATCGCCTCGCTCCGGCTCACCCCGGTCGCCTGCAGCAGGTCCACCGCGACACTGCGGATCTGCGCCAGCACGACCTTGGACGAGAACCCGTCCCCACCGAGACGCCGCGCGGTGAGACTCCGCGCGGCGTCCCGCACGGCCTCCCTGGTCGCCTTCGGCTCGTTGCCCTTCTCCAGCTCGCCCCGCAGGCAGTCCACGGCGTCCGCGTATTCCTTGAGCACGTCCGGCACCCCGTCCGGAATCCGCTCGTCGGCCTTCAGCGCCGCCATGGTCCTGCGAGCGAGCACGCGAGTGTTCCGAATCGCGTAGTCCACCGGCCCGGCCGCCGTCTGGTACCGGCTCAGCTCGTCCTTCGACCGCCACCGGATGGGCGCGATCTTCGCGATCTCACTACCGGTCTGCAGCGCGGACTTGTAGTCGTCGATGGTCGTCTGACTGGTCCGCAACTCGGCCAGCACCCCGGCGGCCTTGACCGCGTCCTTCTCCTCGAGCGCCAGGGCGATGTTCCGCAGCGCGCCACTCAGCGTGTTCGTCAGCACCTTGAGCTGCCGCTGCGCCACCGTGACGGGATTCGCGGGAATGAGCGCCGCCACAGCGAGCCCGACGAGCCCACCGGTCAACGCGTCGATCATCCGGTCGAACCCACCACCAGCACTGGGCGGCAACAACGTGGCCACCAGCACGGCGGAAGAGCCCGCCTGCAACGCGATGACCGTCCCCCCGTCCAACAACACGGCCGTCGACATCGCCAACGCCACGACGAGCGCGATCTGCCAGGGCCCGCTCCCGATCCAGCCGATGAGCGCGTCCCCGACCCCCACCCCGACCGACACGCCGACGACCAGCTCACCCACGCGCCGCAGCCGCTGCCCGAGCGAAACCCCAAGGCACACGACAGCCGCAATGGGAGCGAAGAACGGGTGCGCGTGCCCGATGAGCACCGTCGCCACCACCCACGCCAGCCCAGCGGACAGGGCACATTGGACGATCGGCAACGCGGCCCCGCGCCACCGCGCGAGCCCACGCCCGACCGCATCCCTGACCGCGCCCACCACTCACCCCGACCCGCTAGTACGCCGATGCCCGCCGCCAGTCTCGAACCAACGGACACCGGTCACAACCTGCCACCAGCCTTTCCTTGCCCAGGGGCAAGCAACCTCACACGCGGTGGGGAGGGGAGGGAGGGGCGGACGGGCTGCCAGGTGCGGCGGCAGGTGGTGCGGCCGCAGGCGCTGCGGCGGCAGCCGGGTGAGGGCCGGTGGGGTCGGCGGTGACCGGCGGCAGGGGCTGGGCAAACGGGGCGAGGTCAGCGCAGTGGCGAGATCAGCGCGAAGCGCGAGACCGCCCGCGATGCCGCAGGCGAGCCGTCTTCAGCAAAGAGGTACCGGCGGTGGGGTCCCATCACGAGTCGCGCCACAGCTCTTGCTGCAGTCAGGCAGGGGTGTCAACTCGGCACGCTCTTCGCCGAGTTGACACCCCTGCCTGACTGTGGCCCGCTCTTGGTGCGGCTTGTGATGGGACCCCACCGCCACCGCAACCCTCAACGCAACAGGCAGCCGCTCTAAGCAGCAGGCGTGCCATCTACCTGCCCGCGGCGCTACCCCCTGATCAGATTGCCGGGGTCTGGGGCAGAGCCCCAGGGGAAGCACGCAACAGAAACAGGCCGCACGCAGAACAACCACCCGAAAAAAGGGCGATCAGACCAGCCCAAGCGCAGCAGGCGCCTTCGGGTCCGAGTCAGCGAGGAACGTAGAACACCGCGACCACTCCTCGTCCTCCCCGATCTCCCGAGCAGCCCGAGCCAACGCCCCAAGAGCCCTCAAAAACCCCTGATTCGGCCGGTGATCCCAGGGAACGGGCCCGAACCCCTTCCACCCGGCCCGCCGCAACTGGTCCAACCCCCGGTGGTACCCGGTGCGCGCATACGCATAGGCAGCGACAGGGTCCCCGGCGTGCAGCGCGCGCTCGGCGAGCAGGGCCCAGGCCTCGGAGAAGTCCGGGTAGGCGCGCACGATCTTGGCGGGGTCGGTCCCGCCGTCAGCGGCGGCCTGCGCCTCAGGGCGTTCGGGAAGACGGGTCGGCTCGGGCCCGAGGAGGTTCTCAACCATGCGACCCATCGTGCCGCATGTGACGAACCGAGCTAGACGAACATCCTCATGACGGAGACCACAACGGCCAGCATCAGCACGGTGACGAGCACGCCGGCGATGATGCGCTGCTTCGTGGTCGCCTTGTAGCCGTCGTTCGCGTCGGAGCTCATGGCCGTGCACCTTGCCGTGAGCGGCACGACAACTTCAACGTCGTTCACTCCATCGTGCGCACGAATTGGAAACATCAGGGTAAAACCAGGGACGTTCTCCCTACCTGGACACCCGAGGCGCGCTCATGATGTTCGGATGATTCAGGGGGCAAGGCAGTTCCGGGACCTCTACTGGGAGCGGGGCGCGCCGGGCAGGGAGACACCGGCGGCGCTCACGAAGCGGCTCTACCAGTGGTGGCTCGTCGGTCTGCTGCTGAAACTGATCGGGTCGTCGTGGGACGTCTCGTGGCACTTCAAGTGGTTGCGCGACGACCTCGCGCCGCCGCATCTGATCAACACGGTCGGCACGGTGATCGTGGTCGGGCTGACGTTGTTCCACACGTTCACCGGGTACGGCGGCGACAAGCCGACGATCCGGTTGATGCAGGTCGGGTCGGGGATCTTTCTGATCGCGCTGCCGATCGACGTCATCAACCACCGGGTCAACGGACTCGACATCACCAGTTGGAGCGGGTCGCACGCGCTGCTGTACCTCGGTACGGCCGTGATGCTGGCCGGCGCGATCCGCGGGTGGATGAAGAACTACCCCGAAGGCAGGGGCAGGACGCTGGGGCTTGCGGCGCTGTGGTTCTTCTTCCTGGAGAACGTCTGGTTCCCCAACCAGCACCAGGAGTACGGCGTGCGCGCGTTGCAGGCGTACGACAGCGGACGGCCCGAGGCCGAGCCGATCCTGTTGCAGTTCGCGGCCGACCAGCTCGGCGTCCCGGTCGGGCGGGAGGCGGTCGTGAACTTCGCCCTGCCCATCGCGGACTGGGTCTACCCCGTGTGGGGACTGGTCGCAGCGGCGATCGTGCTCGTCATCGCGCGCAGGACGATCGACAAGAAGTGGGCGGCCACGGCGGTCGTCGGCGGATATGTCGCCTACCGCTGCCTGATCTGGCCCTTGCTGGCCGGGATCGACTTCCCGAAGTCCGCGGTGCCGCTGTTCCTGGTGCTGGTCGGGCTCGCGATCGACGCGGCGCACGCCGTCGACATGCCGACGCCCGCCAAGGCGGTGCTGGGGTCGGCGGCCGTCACGACGGTCGGGTACGTCGGGATCTGGTTCCAGCAGGAGTACCTGTGGGGGCCGCCGATCTCGTTCTCGTCGGCGGCGGTCACGGCCGTGCTGCTGGCGGTGCTGTGGACGGCCGGGGACCTGCTGGTCCACCGCCGCCTCGCCGGCGTCACGCCTCGAGCCGGGCTGCCAGCCGCGTCGTGATCCGGCCGAACAGGTCGGCCAGCGGCTCGCCGACGTCCCGCCCGAACTCGGTCAACCCGTAGGTGACCTGGGGCGGGGTCGTCGGCTCCACCCTGCGCCAGATCAGGCCGTCGTCGACGAGGCCGCGCAACGTCTGGGACAGCATCTTCTCGCTGATGCCCTGGATGCCGTCGCGCAGCTCGAAGAACCTCAGGTCGTTGGTCTGCAACGAGATCAGCACCCAGATGCCCCAGCGGCTGGTGACGTGGTCGACCATCTCGCGCGCGGGGCAGTTGGTGTGAAACACGTCATAGCGCCCGTTGTTCTCGGGGCGCGTGAACTGAGCTCCGACCGCCATGTCCGGAGCTTACCCAGAGGTACGTCCTTACGAAATGTAAGCCCGGTTCCTAGCGTCGTGCCCACATCGACGAAGGAGCTGGACATGATCGTGGTAACCGGTGCGACCGGGAACGTCGGCAGGCCGCTGACCAGGGCGTTGGCGGAGGCCGGCGAGCAGGTGGTGGCCGTGTCCCGGCACGCGGCGGAGGTGCCGGACGGCGTGCGGCACCAGGTGGCGGACCTCTCCGATCCGCACAGCCTGGACCTGAAGGGCGCGAAGGCGTTGTTCCTGCTGCTGTCCGGAGACCTGCACGCCGTCGGGGCCAGTCCCGTCCAGCTGGTCGAACGGGCCGTCGCGCACGGGGTGGGCCGGGTGGTGCTGCTGTCGTCGCTGGGTGTGCGGACCAGGCCGTTCGGCACGACGCGGGTCGAGCTGCGCGCACTGGAGGACGTGCTGCGCGAGTCCGGCCTCGACTGGGCCGTCCTGCGGCCCGGCGGGTTCGCGTCCAACGCGCTGTGGTGGGCCGAGTCGGTCCGCGCCCAGCGGACCGTCGCCGCACCGTTCGGCGACACCGGGGTGCCGGTCATCGACCCGGCGGATATCGCCGAGGTCGCGGCCACCGCCCTGCTCAGCGACAGGAACGGCGTCCTGGAGCTCACCGGGCCGGAGGTGATCACGCCACGGCAGCAGGCGGAGGCGATCGCGGACGCGCTCGGCGAACCCGTGCGGTTCCACGAGCTCACCCGCGCCGAGGCGAAGGCGGGCCTGGAGCAGCTCATGCCGGGCGAGCTCGCCGACGACACCCTGGACATCCTGGGGGCGCCCACGCCCGACGAGGTGGTGGTGAGCCCGGACGTCGAGAAGGTCCTCGGCCGCGCCCCGCGCACGTTCGCCGACTGGGTCGCCCGCCACGTCGAGGCGTTCCGCTGACAAAGCGAAAGGCCCCCGGCGCGAGACCGGGGGCCTTCCTCGCGAAACGTGTCAGCCCGCGATCATGCGGCCCGACGACTTGAGGTGCTCGCACGCCGAGGCGATGCGGGCGGCCATGGCCTGCTCCGCGGCCTTGAGGTAGCTGCGCGGGTCGTAGGCCTTCTTGTTGCCGACCTCGCCGTCGATCTTCAGCACACCGTCGTAGTTCGCGAACATGTGCGCGGCGATCGGACGGGTGAACGCGTACTGCGTGTCCGTGTCGATGTTCATCTTGATGACGCCGTACGACACGGCCTCGTGGATCTCCTCGAGCAGCGAGCCGGAGCCGCCGTGGAAGACCAGGTCGAACGGCTTCGAGCCGGCCGGGAGGCCGAGCTTCTCCGCCACGACGTCCTGGCCCTGCTTGAGGATCTCCGGGCGCAGCTTGACGTTGCCCGGCTTGTAGACGCCGTGCACGTTGCCGAAGGTCGCGGCGAGCAGGTAACGGCCCTTCTCGCCGGCACCGAGGGCCTCGACGGTCTTCAGGTAGTCCTCGGGCGTCGTGTAGAGCTTGTCGTTGATCTCGTTGTCGACGCCGTCCTCCTCGCCGCCGACGACGCCGACCTCGATCTCGAGGACGAGCTTCGCCTTGGCCGAGAGGTCGAGCAGCTCGGACGCGATCTGGAGGTTCTCCTCCAGCGGCACGGCGGAGCCGTCCCACATGTGCGACTGGAAGAGCGGGTTGCCGCCCTTGTCGACGCGCTCCTGGCTGATCGCGATCAGCGGACGCACGTAGCCCTCGAGCTTGTCCTTCGGGCAGTGGTCGGTGTGCAGCGCGATGTTCACCGGGTACTTCGCGGCGACGACGTGCGCGTACTCCGCGAGCGCCACGGCACCGGTCACCATGTCCTTGACCTTGGTGCCCGAGGCGAACTCGGCACCGCCGGTCGAGACCTGGATGATGCCGTCGCTCTCAGCCTCGGCGAAGCCGCGCAGAGCCGCGTTGAGCGTCTCCGACGACGTGACGTTGATGGCGGGGTAGGCGAACTCGTTCGCCTTGGCCCGGTCCAGCATCTCCGCGTAGACCTCGGGAGTTGCGATGGGCATCGGTGGTCCTCCTCAGGCGCCCTGAACGGGTGTCGCCCCGCATCCTACGAGCCGGTGTCACGGGGCCGTAACAGTGGCCGCCCTCACAGGAGGATCGATCAAGTACGAGCTGACCAGCCGATCTGCACTACTCGCCGGTAAGGGCACACTGGAAGACATGGCAACCGCGAAGTGGAACGGCAAGATCATCGCCTCGAGCGACGACACGGTCGTCGTCGAGGGCAACCACTACTTCCCCCTGGAGTCCGTCGACCCGGATGTCCTCAAGCCCACCGACCACACCTCCCACTGCCCGTGGAAGGGCGACGCGAACTACTTCTCGTTGCAGGTCGACGGGTCCGAGAACACCAACGCGGCCTGGTACTACGCCGAGCCGAAGGAAGCGGCGGCGGAGATCAAGGGCCGCGTGGCGTTCTGGAAGGGCGTCGAGATCAGCGCCTGAGCCCCAGGGCTCCGGCCAGTTCCGCGTAGTGGCCGTTCAGAGACTGGACGGCCACGTGGTCGGCACCCGCGTCGACGTGCGCCTGCAGCTTCGCGGCCACCTGGTCCGGGCTGCCGTGCGCGACCAGCGCGTCGATGAGCCGGTCCGAACCCTTCACGTCCTCCTCGGAGAACCCGTACCGGCGCCAGTTGTTCACGTAGTTCGTGAGCGTGAAGTAGAGCGCCAGCTGCTCACGGGCGATGGCCCGCGCAGCGTCCGGGTCCTCCTCGACGACCACCGTGACCTCGGGCGCCAGGAGCTTGTCCCCGAGCACCTTGCGCGCTTCGGCGGTGTGCTCGACCGGCACGAGGTACGGGTGGGCGCCGGCGGTCCGGTCCGCGGAGAGCTGCAGCACCTTCGGGCCGAGCGCGGCCAGCACGAGCCGGTCGGTCGGCACGTCGAGGCGGTCGAGGTAGCCCACGAGCTTGGCGTACGGCTTCTCGTAGGCCTGGTCGAGCTGCCGGTGGCCGATGCCGACGCCGAGCAGGAACCTGTCGCTCGCCAACCGGTGGAACTCGGCGGAGACGGCCTCGGGCTCGGTCTGCCAGACGTTGGTGATGCCGGTGGCGATGGTGATCGACTCGGTGGCGTTCAACGCCTGCTCGACCAGGGCGATGTCCGGCGAGGCGCCGATCCAGAAGGCGCTGTAGCCGAGGGCTTCGAGCTCCGCGATCTCACCGAGCTTCGGCGCCCACTCGTAGTGCGAGCCCCAGACTCCGAACGTTCCCAGCATGCGAACCCCAATCGTCGCGGCGGACTACCTTCGCAGTATGCCGATCTTGAGCACCACGGACCTCGAAATCTCACGCCTCTGTTTGGGTGGCAACGTCTTCGGCTGGACCGCCGACGAGGAGCAGTCGTTCGCCGTGCTCGACGCGTACGTGGAGGCGGGCGGGAACTTCGTCGACACCGCCGACGCGTACTCGGCGTGGGCGGAGGGCAACTCCGGCGGCGAGTCGGAGACGATCATCGGCAGGTGGCTGGCCGGGCGCGGCCGCCGCGACGACGTCGTGGTGGCGACGAAGGTCGGCATGCTCGCCGGGTTCAAGAACCAGAAGCGCGACACGATCCTGACCAGCGCCGAGCGTTCGCTCAAGCGGCTCGGTGTCGACCACATCGACCTCTACTACAACCACCTGGACGACCCGGCCACGCCGCTCGAGGAGACGCTCGCGGCCTACGACCAGCTGGTCCGCGACGGCAAGGTCCGCTACGTCGCCGCCTCCAACTTCTCCGCCGAACGGCTCGCGAAGGCGCTCGAGGTCCAGGAGCGCGAGGGCTTCGCGAAGTTCGTGGCGCTGCAGCCCGAGTACAACCTGGTCAGCCGCGACGAGTTCGAGGGCGACCTGCAGCAGGTCGTGGCCGGGCACGGCCTCGCCACCGTGCCGTACTGGGGCCTCGCGAGGGGCTTCCTGACCGGCAAGTACCGGCCGGGCGTCGCGGTCGAGAGCGTGCGGGCGGGAGCGGCCTCGCAGTACCTCGACGAGCACGGCCTGCAGGTGCTGGAGGTGCTCGACGAACTGGCCGAGACGCACGAGACCACGGTCGCGGCGGTCGCCCTGGCGTGGCTCGCCCAGCAACCCACGGTGGCCGCGCCGATCGCGTCCGCGCGCACGTTGGAGCAGCTCAGCGACCTGACGCCACTGCTGACCCTCGAACTGACCCAGGCCGAGGTGGATCGCCTTAGTGCAATTTAACTTGCCAGTAGCTTACCGGGAGTAGGTTGCGTTACCGTGACGGGCATGGACGTCACGGGCAAGGTGGTACTGATCACCGGCGCGGCCAGGGGCATCGGCGCCGAGGTGGCGAGGCAACTGGCCGGGCGCGGGGCTCGTCTCGCACTCGTCGGGCTCGAGAAAGCCCAGCTCGAAGAGGTCGCGCGGGAGACCGGCGGCAAGGCGTGGGAAGCCGACGTCACCGACTGGGACGTGCTCGACCGGGTCATGACCGAGGTCGCCGAGCACTTCGGCGGCATCGACGTGGTGGTGGCGAACGCGGGCATCGCGGCCACCGGGTTCGTGCGCTCGATGGACCCCAAGGCGTTCGAACGGGTCATCGAGGTGAATCTGCTCGGTGTGTGGCGCACGGTCCGCACGGCGCTGCCGCACCTGATCAAGACCCGCGGCTACTGCCTGGTCGTGTCGTCGCTGGCCGCGATCGTGCACATCCCCGGCAACGCGGCCTACTCGGCGGCCAAGGCGGGCTGCGAAGCGTTTGCTGACAGCCTGCGGGCCGAGGTCAGGCACCTGGGCGTGGACGTCGGCACGGCGTACTTCTCGTGGATCTCCACGGACATGGTCAACAGCGCCGACGAGCACCCGGTCTTCGGCAAGCTGCGCAAGGGCATGCCGGGCCTCGCCGGCAAGAAGTACCCGGTCCGCGACGTCGGCAGGGCCGTGGTGAAGGGCATCGAGAAGCGGGCGAGGGCGGTCCACGTCCCCGGCTGGGTCGGCGCTCTGAAGTACTTCCGCGCGTTCACGCCGTTCGTCGTGGACCGCCAGTCGGTCGAGGAGGTGGCCGACGCCGACAGGCAGATGGCCGCGAGCGACACGTCGGGCCTGGTCGGGCCGGGCGGACAGGCCGCTAGCCGGTGACCCAGGGGCCCATCAGCGCATTCCACTCGCGGATGGTCCACTCGGCCACGCCGGCGGGCGTGTACGGGTCGGCGGCGATGATCTCCTTCACCGCCGCCTCGTCCGCCGCCTCGTAGATGATCAACGCGCCGGCGTCGTCGGCGTACGGTCCCGAGGCCAGGATCACGCCCTTCTCGACGAGGGACGCGATGTACTCGCGGTGCTCGGGGCGTACTGCGAGACGCTTCTCACGGTCCGGACCGAACACCAATTCGACTGCAAAACGGGCCATGCCTCCACCGTAGTGAAGCTGACCGGTACCGTCCTACATCGTGGTTGGCGAAGAAACCCCGCGCACCGTGCAGGACACCCTGACCAACCTGCGAATCAAGGACGGCGTCGCAGGACCTCCCACAGGGCCGCTCACGCTCGAAGACCTGTACAAGCAGCACCGCATGCGCCTCATCAGGCTCGCGCTGCTGCTCGTGGACGAGCCCGCGACCGCCGAGGACGTGGTCCAGGAGGCGTTCACCGGCCTGCACCGCAACTGGAAGGGCCTCCGCGACGCCCAGGCGGCCGTCGGGTACCTCCGCACGGCCGTGGTCAACGGTTCCCGCAGCGTGCTGCGCCGGCGCAAGACGGCCCGCGACTACACGCCCCCGCACGTCGCGAACGCGCGCTCGGCCGAGTCGCTCGCCATGCTGACGGCGGAGCACCAGGCCGTCGTGAAGGCGTTGCAGCAGCTGCCGCCGCGCCAGCGCGAGGTGCTCGTGCTGCGCTACTACGGCGACCTGTCGGAGGCCGAGATCGCCGAGGCCACCGGTATCTCGAAGGGCACCGTGAAGTCGACGGCGTCCCGTGCGCTCGACGCGTTGCAGAAGATCATGGCGGGCTGAACGGGCCCTGCCGCACCCAGCGGAGACCACCACCCGACGTGCCGGGTGGTGGTCGAGCACGTCCTCGTGAGGCCACCGGACCGGCCGTCCGAGTAGTGAGGCAACTTTCCCATTTCCCCTGTCGGCGCCGTTTTGACCGTTCCGTGCGGTTTCAGCTCGTAAGACCACCCGCCCAAATCGGTACTTGGTATAGACCAATAGGGCCCCCATGCCGCAGGATCAGATCCCGTGGCACGCAGACACGTGGTCGCCGTTGACATCGGTGGCACCGAAACCAAGGCGGCGCTGGTCTCCGGAACGCGGGAGTCCGTCGCGGCGGAGAAGCACGCGCGCAGGGCGACGCCCGGCGAGCTGGAACCCCTCCTCGCCGTCATCGGCGAGCTCGTCGAGGAGCTCGCCAACGCCTCCGAGCACGAGATCGACGCCGTGGGGATCGTGGCGCCGGGCATCGTGGACGAGACCAACGGCGTCGGCGTGTACACGACCAACCTGCCGTGGAACCGGTTCCCGTTCAGCGAGGTCATGACCGAACGCCTGGGGCTCCCGGTCGCGTTCGGGCACGACGTGCGCGCCGCGGGCCTGGCCGAATGCCGCATGGGTGCCGCCAGGGACCTGCGCAACGCGGTGATCATGCCCATCGGCACCGGGATCGCCGGCGCGCTGCTGCTGGACGGGAAGATCTACGGCGGCGGGGGCTACGCGGGCGAGATCGGCCACGTGGACGTCGGCCACGGCGTGCCCTGCGCCTGTGGCCAGATCGGCTGCGTGGAGACGGTGGCGTCCTCCGCGGCGATCGCCCGCCGTTACACCGCACGTACCGGCACCCCCGTCAACGGCGCCGCCGAGGTCGCACGCAGGGTCGCCGACGGGGAGCAGGACGCAGTCGCCGTGTGGCACGAGGCCGTGGACGCGCTCGCCAGGGGGATCCTGGTGCTGGCGACGCTGCTCGGTCCGGAGGCCGTCGTCCTCGGCGGTGGGCTCGCACTCGCAGGAGATCTGCTGGTGGAGCCCCTGAGGGAAAGGCTGGACGGCCTGATCGCCTTCCAGCGCCGACCGGAGCTTCGGCTCGCGGCGCTCGGCGACGAGGCGGGCTTCCTCGGCGCGGCGCTGCTGGCCATCGACACGCTGGAGGCGTGATGAGCACGTGGGGTGGACCAGTCGACGTGACCCTGACCGGTGGTCGGGTCGTCACGCCGGGAGGGGTGCTCGAGAACGGGTGGGTGAGCGTCCGGGACGGGCGGATCGCCGCGGTCGGTGAGGGCGCCGCGCCCGACGGCCCGACGACCGACGTCGCCGGCGGCACGATCGTGCCGGGGTTCGTCGACATCCACTGCCACGGCGGTGGCGGTGCCGCGTTCACCAGTCCCGACCCCGAGAAGGTCCGCAAGGCGGCGGCCGCGCACCGCAGGCACGGCACCACGACGGTGCTGGCGTCGCTGGTCACGCGTCCCGTGCCGGAACTGGCCGACCAGGTCTCCGCGCTGGCCGAGCTGGTCCAGGAGGGCGTCGTCGCGGGCATCCACCTGGAGGGCCCGTTCCTGTCGGCCGCCCGCTGCGGCGCGCACGACCCGGCGATCCTGTGCCCGCCGGAGCAGACCTCGGTGACGAAGCTGCTCGACGCGGGCAAGGGCACCGTCCGCATGATCACCCTCGCGCCCGAGCTCGAAGGCGCCGTGCACGCCGTGCGCCAGCTCGTGGACAACAACGTCATCGCCGCCATCGGCCACACCGACGCCACCGAGGCCCAGGTCCGCCCCGCCGTCGACGCGGGCGCGTCGGTGGCGACGCACCTGTTCAACGGCATGCGCCCGCTGCACCACCGCGAGCCGGGTCCGATCGGCGCGCTGCTGGACGACGAACGCGTCACCGTCGAACTGATCTGCGACCTGGTCCACCTGCACCCGACCGCCGTCCGCCTCGCGGCCCGTCACGCGGGCCTGAAGCGCACGGTCCTCATCACCGACGCCATCGCGGCGGCGAGCGTCGGCGACGGCGTCTACGACATCGGCGGCCTCGAGGTGCGCGTCGTCGACGGGGTGCCGACGTTGGCCGGCGGCGCCTCCCTCGCCGGCAGCACGCTCACGATGGACATGGCGTTCCGCAACGCCGTGAACTCGTGCGGCCTGACCCTCGTGGAGGCCGCGCACGCCGCCTCGACCCGCGGCGCCGAGCTCCTCGGCCTCGACACGGGCAAGCTGGAGGCCGGGCTCGCTGCGGACCTCGTCGTCCTCGATGCAGAATTGAAGCCGAGGGACGTGATGGTCAGGGGCGAGTGGGTCAAGGACTAGGTGGATGGCGGACGATCCGGAGCGACTGGTGACCGACGCCCTGCGCGCGCAGGCGACCAGCACGAATGCCGGATTTGTCGCACCTGTCCCAATCGCTGACGAGGCCCCCGCACCCATGTCCGCGTGGTGGGTGCTGGGCCTCGCCCTGCTGTTGGGCCTGGCAGCGGGCACGGTGGCCGCAGTGATCACCCTGAGCTGACCTGTACCGTTGTCGCCGTGACGATTGCATTGGGCCCTGACTGGCTGGACCCCACCGTTCTGCTGAACGGGCTCGGCCCGTACATGCTCATCGGGTTGTGCCTCATCATCTTCGCGGAGTGCGGGCTCCTCGTCGGTTTCTTCCTGCCGGGCGACTCCCTGCTGTTCACAGCGGGTCTCTTCGTCGCCGCGGGCACCATCGACACCCCGCTCTGGCTCGTCTGCGTGCTCCTGACGATCTGCGCCTTCGTCGGCAACGTCGTCGGCTACTACATCGGCAAGAAGGCCGGCCCGGCGCTGTTCAGCAAGCCGGAGTCGAAGATCTTCAAGAAGGAGTACGTCGACAAGACGCAGGAGTTCTTCGACAAGTACGGCGCCCGCGCCATCGTGCTCGCCCGGTTCGTGCCGATCGTCCGCACGTTCATCACGGCGATGGCCGGCGTGGGCCGGATGGACCCGAAGAAGTACTTCACGTACTCCGCGATCGGCGGCGTCGCGTGGGCGGCGGGCCTGACGATCCTCGGCTACTTCCTCGGCCAGGTGTCCTTCATCAAGGACAACCTCGAGATCACGCTGCTCGCCATCGTCTTCCTGTCGATCGTGCCGATCATCATCGAGGTGATCAAGGCGCGCAAGGAGAAGAAGTCGCTCCTGCAGGAAGAGGCGGACGACATCACCCAGGTCATGGACGCGCAGCTCCAGGACGACTCGACGCAGATCATCCCGCGCGTCGAGCGCTGACACCGCACGAACTCCGAAGGCCCGTCCGCTCCAGCGGGCGGGCCTTCGCGCATCCTTGGACGCGTGTTCGCCGACGGCCTTGCGGCAGACCTCCGACCGCCCCTAGGTTTGCTAGTGGTCCAGACCACTGGAGGTCCGTGATGTCGTTGCTCCGCAAGGGATTGGCGGTCGTCCTGGCCGCGCTTTCCGCCTCGGTTGGCATCAGCACGGCCGACGCCTCGCCCAAGAGGATCGTCGGCGCGTACTACGGCAACTGGTACAGCGCCTCGAAGCCCATCTCGGCCATCCCGTCGGACACGCCGATCACCCACCTGTTCTACGCCTTCTCCACCATCGAGAACGGCAAGTGCACGATGACGGCCCCCACCGCGGCCAAGGACTTCCAGGACATCCGCGGCCTCAAGAAGCGCAAGCCACAACTCAAAGCGCTGATCTCGCTGGGCGGCTGGGGCGCGGGCGGGTTCTCCGACGCCGCGCTGACCCCGGCCTCCCGCGCCACGCTCGTCCAGTCCTGCCAGGACCTCTTCTTCCGCGACGGCACGTTCGACGGCATCGACATCGACTGGGAGTTCCCGGTCTACGGCGGTCCCACCGAGATCACGGACCGGCCAGAGGACCGGCGCAACATGACGTTGCTGACCAAGGACTTCCGCAGGGCGCTGGGCGCGAAGAAGCTCGTCACCGCCGCGCTGCCGGCCGGCCGGTTGCAGACCGACGGCCCGTACGACCCGGCGAAGTCGTTCGAGTTGCGCGAGCTGTCGCGGATCATGGACTTCATCAACGTCATGACCTACGACCTGGGCACCGGGTTCTCGCCCGTGGCCACCTTCAACGCCGGGTTCCGCGAGGTCGCGAACGACCCGATGCCGGCCGCCGACCGCAGGTGGAACAACGTCGTCGGCGCCATCGACTACTACCAGCGGCACGGGGTCCCGCCGCGGAAGATGGTGCTCGGCACGCCGTTCTACGGGCGTGGCTTCACCGTGCAGAGCGAAGGGCCTCAGCACGGGCTCTACCAGCCCTACGACAGCACGTTCTGGGTCGACGGGTACGAGGAGGCGATGAAGCTCAAGGCTTCTCCCGGCTGGAAGGAGTACTGGCACCCGGTCGCGCAGTCGCCGTGGCTCTACAACGCGGCCGAGAAGAAGTTCGTGTCGTACGAGAACCCGCGGTCGATCGGCATCCGCGCGGACTTCGCCAGGGCACGCGGCCTGCTCGGCACGTTCATGTGGGAACTCGGGCACGACGACGCGCGGCACTCGCTGCTGAAGGCCATGTCCCGCTGACGATGCACAGGACCGAGGACCGCATCGCCCTGCTGCGCCAGGCCCTGAGGAGCCCTGACGTGTGGCAGGTCTCGGCCGCGCTCGCGTACGTGGCCGAGAAGCTGGAACCCGAACACCGCGCGGCGCTGGTGCCGGACCTCGTCGAGTTGTGCGCCAGCCCGCTGTGGGCGTCGGACGCGCGCGAGGTGCTCGAAAGGATTTGAGTCTCCAGCAACGTCAAGGTGTTGGTTGATCGGCATGACCACCACTCGACGTGAAGTACTGGGATGGCTGGCAGGACTCGGTGCGGCGGCCGGCCTGCTCCCACGTGAAGCCGGCGCCTCCCCGCGCGTCACGGCGTTGCGCGGCGCGACTCTCATCGACTCGTCCGGTGTCCGGCTGAACACGACCATCGTGCTGGCGGACAACCGGATCCTGGCGATCGGGCGCGACCTGCCGCTGCCGCGCGGCTCCACGGTGCTGGAAGGCAGGTTCGTCATCCCGGGCCTGTGGGACATGCACGTGCACGGCGCGTTCCTCGACCGGATCACGTTGCCGCTGTGCCTGGTCAACGGCGTCACGGGCATCCGCGAGATGTGGGGCTTCCCGCCGATCTACGAGCTGCGCGGGCGGATTGCGCGCGGCGAGGTGCTCGGACCGGAGCTGGTCGTCGGCAGCGCGATCATCGACGGCCCGCACTCGACGTTGCCCGGCGCGTTGGTCGTCAGCACGCCCGACGAGGGCAGGCAGGCCGTGCGGGACGCGAAGGCGCAGGGCGCGGACTTCGTGAAGGTCTACTCGTACCTCGACCTCCCCACGCTCACGGCCATCGCGGACGAGTGCACGAGGCAGGCCATCACGTTCGCCGGGCACTGCTCGAACCACGTGCCGCTGGGCGACGCGAGTGACCTGGGGCAGAAGACCTTCGAGCACATGTACGGCCTGTCGCTCGCCACCAGCACGCGGGAAACCCAACTGCGCCAAGCGATCGCGGACCTTCCGCTCGACCCGGCGAACTCGTTCGCGTGGTTCCAGCAGGTGCTGGAGTTCGAACGGCAGGCCGCCCTCACGCACAGCCGGTCCAAGGCCGTCAGACTCGCGAACCGGCTGCGGCGCAACAACTCCGCGCTGTGCCCGACGATGGTCGCGATGCGGGTCTACTCCAGCCCCGCGGACCGGTTCGCGAACGACCCGCGGATGAAGTACATGCCGTCCTTCTACCGCGACCTGTGGCGCGACCAGCTGAAGAACTGGGCTCCGGTGACGCAGCAGGAGATCCGGCAGCAGGCCGAGTTCTTCCGCCGCCGCCAGGACCAGGTCGCGGAGATGCACGAGCACGGCGTCGAGGTCCTCGCCGGCACGGACGCGGGCAACCCGTACTCGTTCTCCGGTTTCTCCGTGCACGACGAGCTGGAGCTGCTGGTCGAGGCAGGCCTGTCCCCGAAGGCGGTGCTGAAGGCCGCCACCCGCGACGCCACCGTGCGGCCGGGGGACGCCGCGAACCTCGTCGTGCTCGACGGCGACCCGCTCGACGACATCCGCAACACGCGACACGTCCACACCGTGCTGGCCAGGGGGAAGGTCCTCGGGCCGGCGGAACGGCGGACGATGCTGGCGGACGTGGAGAAGGCCGCACAGGAGCCGTTCCCCACCGTCCAGCGGACCTGTTGCTAGTGGTGTGGCTCAGAACGTTGCCGGTGTATTCGTGTTCAGACGGGTGTGTCGGGGTGCCGCCCCCACGTCCTCGTACTGGTTGTACGGGGGCGTGGGGGCGGTGCCGCGACGGATCCTGCTGAGCGCGGATGCGCCGCCAACGTTCTGTGCCACGCCACTAGAGGCTGAACATCGAACCGGGGTTGAACAGGTTCTCCGGGTCCAGCGCGCGCTTGATGTCGCGGTGCACCCGGAGACCGACCGGCCCGATCTCCTTCTCCAGCCACTCCCGCTTGATCTTGCCGATGCCGTGCTCGCCGGTCACCGTGCCGCCCAGCGCGAGGCCCACCGCGAGGATGTCGTCGAACGCCTTCTGGGCGCGCGCGAACTGGTCGGCGTCGGCGGGGTCGTAGACGATCGTCGGGTGCATGTTGCCGTCGCCCGCGTGGCCTACGACGGCGATCTTGAGGCCGACCTCCTTGGAGATGTCCTCGCAGCCCTGGATGAGCTCGGCGATGCGGGTGCGGGGCACGCACACGTCGTCGGTCAGCCACGAGCCGTAGATCTCCAACGCGGTGAGCACGGCCCTGCGCGCCGTCAGCAGGTCACGGCCCTCGTTGACGTCGGTCGTCGAGTAGACGAGGTCCGCCTCCAGGCAGATCTCCTCGATCTTGGCCAGTTCGGCGCGCGCCTGCTCGCCACCGGCATCGGACTGGCAGATCAGCAGCGCCGCGCAGCCGGGCCCGGCGCCGAGCTCGGTCTTCAGGTACGTCTCCGCGGCCTCGATGGAGACCCGGTCCATGATCTCCATCAACGAAGGCACCAGGCCCTCGCGGACGATCCGGCTGACCGCGGCACCCGCCAGCGCCGTGGTGCTGAAGGCGGCGACCAGCGTGGCCGGGGCCTGCGGCAGCGGACGCAACGCCAGCGTCGCCTTGGTGATCACGCCGAGGGTGCCCTCGGAGCCGATGAAGAGCTTCGTGAGGTCGTAGCCCGCGACGCCCTTGACGGTGCGGCGACCCGTCCGCAGCACCTCGCCGTCGGCCAGCACGACCTCCAGCCCGAGCACCGAGTCGGTGGTCACGCCGTACTTCACGCAGCACAGGCCGCCCGCGTTGGTGGAGAGGTTGCCGCCGATCGTGCACCAGTCGTAGCTGCTCGGATCCGGCGGGTAGAAGAGGCCGTCCTTCTCGACGGCACCGCGCAGGTCGAGGTTGACCACACCGGGCTCGACGACGGCGAGGCGGTTGTCCGCGTCGATCTCGACGATCGCGTTCATCTTGGTCGTGACGAGGACGACGCAGCCCTCGATCGCGTTCGCGGCGCCGGACAGGCCGCTGCCCGCTCCCCGCGGGACGATCGGGACGCGGTGACTCGCGCAAGCCCGCACCACCGCCTGGACCTGCTCGGTGTTCAGGGGGAACACCACCGCCAACGGACTGCCGTGCGGCGCCAACGGCATCATGTCGCGTTGGTAGCTCGCGGTGACGTCCGTGTCGGTCAGGACGCCCGAGTCACCCAGTGCGGCGCGGAGTTCGGCGAGCAAGGTCTCCATACCCGCCACGCTAGCCGGAAACGCCTGGTTGACTCGATGGTCAATCCGAGCGGAGAGGTGGTCACGAGGTGACTCAGCGTGCTCAACGCAGATTTCGCCCGCCCGTCAACCCGATGTCGCCGTGCCGCCGGCACATCACGACGTAGGCTGGTTCACCGTGGCGCACGCATTCGCCTCGCTGGAGACCGCGGGTCCGGTGGCCGTCTGGGTCATCGTGCTGAGCTTCATCTTCGTCGAGTGCGCTTTCATCTTCGGGCTGTTCCTGCCCGGCGACTCGCTGCTGTTCGCGGCCGGAGTGGTTCTCGCGACGCACAACAGCGAGCTGTCGGCGTGGCTGCTGTCGCTCGCGGCCCTGGTCGTCGCCGTCGTCGGCAACCAGGTCGGGTACTTCATCGGCCGCGGCACCGGCACGCGCGTGCTCGCCCGCAAGGGCGGCAAGGTGCTGAACAAGCAGAACCTGCAACGCGCGGGCGAGTTCCTCGACCGCCGCGGGTTCTGGGCCGTGGTGCTCGCGCGCTGGATCCCGTGGATCCGCACGCTGGCACCGATGATCGCGGGCGCGGCCCGGATGGACCTCCGGAAGTTCACGCTCGCCACGACCATCGGCGCCATCGCGTGGGTCCCGACGCTGGTGCTGGCCGGTTACTACGGCGCCGGCATCCTGCAACAGCTCCCCTGGCTCGAGACCGCCGCGATCGTCGTCAGCATCGCCTTCTTCCTGGGCGGCACCGGCTGGGGCATCTGGCGCTACCGCCAGGAGATGGCGAAGCCGATCGACGAGACCAGCGAGGACCTGGAGCACGTCAGCCACCCCCAGGCCGGCTGACGGGCCCTCACAGGAACAGGTGCGACGCGTTCTCGTTCTCGGTGTTGACGAGGTTCTGGCAGCGACCGGCGGGGATCGTGTCGTACGCGCCCTCGTGGTAGCTGTTGAAGTACACGCGCACGGCCCTGGACCGCTTGTTGCACGCTGACATCGCGTTGTTCTTGACGCAGTCCTGGAAACCGGGCTGACCTGCGGTCCTGTACTCGTAGCACGTCGGCTGCGAGGTGCCGTACGTGTCGATCGAGGTCGTGAAGTCGGACAGCGATCCGAAACTGTCGGGCCCCCAGTACAGGCAGAACTCGCCGGAGTCACACCTGCCGTCACGGGCTGCGGCCGAGGCGGCGGGCGTGGCGACCAGGACGGACACGGCGGCGATCGCACCCGCCAGGAGTTTCTTCGAGAAGTTGTTCATGTCGTCGATCGTGGCGAGAACGTACGGGCCCCAACAGCGACAACCTCTACGAAGCACCTCCACATTTCGCGAGGTGCTGCCGCAGGCTCGCCTGCCGCCGGAGGTCGCCGTGGCGTTCGGCGATGTGGAGCCCGCGCCGCAACGTCTCGGCCGCCGCCGCGCGGTCGCGGCGCAGCAGGTGCACGAGCCCCAGTTCCTCCAGGCACGCCACCTCACCCACCGGGTCGCCGCCCTCGCGGAACAGGTCGAGGCTCCGCGCCAGCGCCGTCTCGGCGTCCTCGGTCCGGCCGGACCGCCGGTGCAGCGCGCCGATCCGGTGCAGCACGCCCGCGCACGCCCGGTCGTCGCCTTCGAGAGTGCTCAGCCGCAGGCTGTCGAGGTAACAGCGCAGCTCACGCGCGTGGTCGCCCGTCTTGCCGTAGGCGCTGCCGAGCTGTTCCAGGACCGCTGCCTCGACGCACCTCAGCTCCAGCTCGCGGGCCAGGACGAGGCTCTCCTCGCCGATCTCGACCGCCTCCAGCACCTCGCTGAGGTTCGTGAGGCAGACCGCCACGCCGTTGGTGTCGCCCAGCTCCCGGAACGCGTCGAGCGCGCGGCGCAGGTGGCCCGCGTCGCGCAGCGCCACGCCGAGGTCCATCTCGACGATCGCCCGCGCCGCCGGGTCGCTCGCCGCGGGCAGCGCCAGCCCGCACACCTCGGCCCAGTCCGCGCGGTGGTCGCGGCTCAGGTAGTACGGGAACAGCCCGATCGCGAGCCTGACCAGCGCTTCGGCCGGCACACCCGGCGTCCGGCAGAGGTCGGCGAGGTGCGGGCGGTGCTCGTCGAGCCACGCGAACGCCGCCGCGGCCGTGGTGAACTCCGGCGCGCCCGCGGCCCACGCCGGGTCGGCCCAGAGCCCGCGCAGGCTGTGCGGCACGGCCAGCGCCACCGACCGCCAGGCCACCGCGACGAACAGGTCGGCGACCCTGCCCAGGGCTTCGGAATCCGCCGGCTGCTCGCGCGCGTAGGTGCGGACGAGGTCGTGCATGCGGTAGCGGCCGGGAGTCGTGGCCTGCAGCAGGTGCAGGTCGGCCAGCCGTTCGAGGACCAGTTCGGCGGAGAGGGAGTCCGCGTCGAGCAGGCGGGCGGCGACTGGCAGCGAGACGTCCTCGAAGACGCCGAACAGCGCGAACGCCGTCCGGTCGTCCGGGTCGAGCTGGTCGACGGACACGGCGAAGCTCGCCCGGACGCCCGCGTCGTCGCGGTCCAGCTCGTCGAGCCTGCGCACGGCCAGGCGCCGCGCGAGGTGGGCGATCGGCCAGGCGGGCCGGGACGCGAGCCGGGCGCCGGCGAGGTGGACGGCGAGCGGCAGCCGGCCGCACAGCTCCACGACCTGCTCGGCGGCCGAGGCGTCGGCGGTCCGTTCCGGTCCCGCGTAGGCCGCGAGCAGGTCGAGCGCCTCGCGTTCGGGCAGCACGTCGAGCCGCAGGTGGTGGGCCTGCGGCAGGGTGTCCATGGCCCGGCGGCTCGTCACGACCGCCGCGCAGCCGACGGTGCCGGGCAGCAACGGCTGGACCTGGGCGGCCGTCGCCGCGTCGTCGAGCACGAGCAGCACCCGCCGCCCGGCGAGCGCCGACCGCAGCCGCGCGGAGGTCTCGGCGAGCGTGCCGCCGTGGTCGGGCCGGTCCAACGCGCGCAACAACTGCCCCAGCGCGTCCTCCGGCGGCAGGCTCCCACGCAGGTCCAGGTACAGCTGCCCGTCGGGGAAGTGCTCCGCCACCAGATGGGCGACGTGCAACGCGAGCGAGGTCTTGCCGACGCCGGCCATGCCCGCGACGACCACCGTGCCGGACCGTGCGAGCAGGTCCGCCAGCTCGGCGACCTCGGCCTCCCGCCCGGCGAACCGCACGGGCGCGGCGGGGAGCTGCCGGACCGGGGCGGACGCCTCGCAGCGGGGCCGGGGCGTGCGGGCGGCGGCCGCGGCGAACTCCGCGCGGTCGTCCGCGTCCAGCCCGAGGGCGTCGGCGAGCCTGAGCACCGTCTCGCGGTGGGGATGGCGGCGGTCGCCCCGTTCGAGGGCACCGACGGCCTGACCGCTCAGCCCGGCCTTCTCGGCCAGCGCCTCCTGGGTGAGCCCGGCGGCGAGCCGGTGGCGCCGCAGCAGGTCGCCCAGCACGCCTAGAGGACCTCGGTGATCAGCAGGTCGGCGGCGCCCTTCGACGAGTTCACCATCAACGCGTTGACGTGGTCGGTGCCGTGCAGCACCCGCTCCTCCGCCTCGGACAACGTGCGCCCGTACCGCAGATGGCGGTCGATCAGGCGTTGCACGCGCACGTCCTCGTCGATGAACAGGAACCACGCCTCGTCGAGGATGATCCGGACGCGCTTCCACTTGTCGTAGTTGAGCAGCAGGTAGTTGCCCTCGGTGATGACGAGCGGGACGTCCGGGTGCACCGGCACGGCGCACGCGATCGGTTCCTCGATCTCGCGGCGGAACTGCGGCGCGTAGATCATGTCCGGCCCGCACGCCTTGATGCGGCCGAGCAGGTCGACGTAGCCGGGGATGTCGAACGTGTCGGGCGCGCCCTTGCGTTCGACCAGCCGCAGCCGTTCGAGCTCGCTCTGCGCGAGGTGGAACCCGTCCATCTCGACGAGCACGGCCTGGCCGTCGAGCGCCTCGACGAGCCGCCGCGCGAGTGTCGACTTGCCGGAACCGGGCGCGCCGCCGATGCCGAGAATCTTGCGCTCACCCTGATCGGTGAGCACCCGAGCCCGCTCTAGCAGCTCGTCGAACCTGACCTGCTGTCCTGCCACCGCGCCAGCTCCTCAACCCAGTCCCCGACCGCACCGACGCGAACGGCGGCCGCCTCCGTCGCGAAGCCGATGGATCGCACCGGGTCCGCCCCTGACGCCAGCGCGTAGGCGTACGCGCCGTGCCAGACGTCACCGGCACCGTTCGTGTCCACCACCTCCGCCGCGGGCACGGGCAACTCGCCGGTCGAGCCGTTCCGCGACCAGGTGACCGGCTTCGCACCGTGCGTGCGAATGACCAGCGGCACCCCGTAGGAGTGCACCTCGGCCTCGGACCGCTCGAACCCGGAAGAGCAGGCGGCCACGTCCACCAGCGGCAACAGGTGATCGAGGACAGGTTTCCAGCTCCCGGCGTCGAGCACCACAGGCAATCCCAGAGCTTTTGCGCGTTGGGCCACGGGCAAGGCCAGGCCTTCGTGGTGTCCGTCCAAGAGCACGACGTCCGCGGCGGCGAGAAGTCCGGTCAAATCGGGCGCGATCACCGGGACCGAAGCGTTGCGGGACACGACCGTGCGCTCCCCATCAGCGTCTCTGACGACGACCATGCTCACGGGCGTCGTCCCCGCAACGGCGGTCACTTGGACCGGGTCCAAGGAATCACGCACGAAATCACCCAGTGCGTCGGCGCCCAGGGCGGTGAGCAACGCAGCCTTTCCACCCAATGCGGCGACGGCGCGGGCCGCGTTGGCGGCGGGACCACCGGGCGACAGGGCCGCGCCCAGCGAACGGACCTTCTGGCCGGGCTCCGGGAAGTCGCTCACCCGTTGGGTCACGTCGAGAGTTGTGAGCCCGACACACAGCACGGCTGCCATCTGGGCTTCCTCCAAACGGGTATGGTCCCTGGTCATGGTCACCATGCGGGATGTCGCGGCTCTCGCGGGGGTCTCCATCACCACGGTGTCACACGTGATCAACGAGACGAGGCCGGTCGCAGGGGACACGCGCGAGCGCGTCCAGAAGGCGATCGACGAGACCGGGTACACGGGGGACGCCATCGCGCGTTCGCTGGTCATGGGCGGCACGAAGTCGCTGGGCCTGGCCGTGTCACTGGTCTCGCACCCGTATTTCGCCGAGCTGATCGCCGCCATCGAGTCGGAAGCGACCCGAAGCGGCTACTCGCTCGTGCTGATCGACACGAGGGACACCCCCGAGTCCGAGCAGGCCGCCGTTCGAATGCTGCGGTCGCGAAGAGTCGACGGGTTGCTGCTCACACCCTCGGCCGGCGGCGGGAGCCTCGTGCTGCCGGAGCTCAAGAGGCTCAACATCCCGACGGTGCTGGTCGACCGGCTGACCGTCGCGAAGGACATCGACCAGGTCGGGCCGGAGAACGTCCAGGCCACGTCCGGGCTGGTCAGGCACCTCGCGGAACTGGGTCACCGGCGGATCGGCATCGTCTGCGGCAAGGCGGGCGTGGCGACGACCGAGGAGCGGATCCTCGGCTACCGCCTCGGTCTCGGCCGCGCGGGCCTGAAGTGGGACGAGGCGCTGGTCTCGCAGAGCGGCTGGCTCGCGCCGCTGCTCGACCAGGAGGACCCGGCCACGGCCGTCGTCGCCGCGGACCATCTCGTCACCGTCGGCATGCTGCACGAGATGCGCGCCCGCGGCCTCAAGCTCGGCACGGACCTCGCGGTCGTCGCCTACGACGAGGTCGAGTGGGCGACGTTGATCGAACCGCCGCTCACGACCCTGGCCCAGCCCGTCGAGGAGATCGGACGGACCGCGGTGAAACTGCTGCTCTCCCGCATCGCCGACCCGGAGAGGCCCCCGGAGACGATCCGGCTCGCGCCCTCCCTGATGCACCGGCAGTCCTGCGGATGCTGATCCCCGGGCTCGTCTCGGTGACGTTCCGGCAGCTCACGGTCTCCGAGATCGGTGAGCTCGCGACGGAGTGCGGGCTGCAGGCCGTCGAGTGGGGCGGCGACGTGCACGTGCCGCCCGGCGACTTCGCCGCGGCGCGCAAGGCGCTGGACACGGGGCTGAAGGTGGCCGCGTACGGGTCGTACTACCGCGCGGGCGTGTCCGACCGGGCGGAGCTGGCACCGGTCCTGGAGACGGCGGCCGAACTGGACGCGCCGTACGTGCGGGTCTGGGCGGGCAGGACCGGCTCGGAGGAGTGCCCCGACCGCGCGCCGGTCGTCGAGGCGTTGCAGCACGCCGTCGAACACGCCGAGGCGATGGGCACGAAGATCGCCCTGGAGTACCACCAGAACACGCTGACGGACACGCTCGACTCGACGGTGCAACTGCTCGACGAGGTCGACGGCGTGGTGTCGTACTGGCAGCCCGTCGGCGGTCAGGACGTGTTCTCCGCCGTGCACGAGGTGCGCACGGTGGAACCGGTGACGGCCCACGTCTTCTCGTGGGGTCCCGGTGGCTTCCAGGACCGTCTCCCGCTCGCCGGGCGCCGCGACCTGTGGAAGCCGGTGCTGACGGAGCTGGGGCGCGACGGCATCGACCGCAACGTGCTGCTGGAGTTCGTCCTCGACGACTCGCCGGAGCGGTTCCGCGAGGACGCGAAGACGCTGCTGGGCTGGCTCAGGCAGTAGAGACGTCGAGCCCGTTCCGTTCGAGCAGGGCGGCCGCCTCCAGGCACATCCAGCCACCGAGCTGGACGGACAGGTCGCGGCCCTCGCCCTCGTCGGCCGGAACCGTCCACTCCGGACCGAAGAGCGGTCCGCTGACGGCCATCACCCGGTTCGTCCACGCGGCCTCCGCCGACTGCACCACGAGTTCTCTGGCGAGGTCCGCCGTCACGGCCCTGGTGGGGTCGAGGTCCGGGATGACCAGCGCGGCCTGGGCGAGGTAGCGGGTCAGGATCCCGGCGAACAGGCCTCCGTCGCCGCCGCCCTGGCCCTTGATCACGCCGTTGGTGGCGAGGTCGTCGTGCACGGCCGTGATCGTGCGCGCGGCCTTGTCGAGCCACTTGTCCTGCTGGCCGTGCTTCGCGAGCTCGACGCACGCGCCGATGAGAACCCCTTGGCAGTACGTGTAGATGTTCTTCTCGTACTCGCGGATCTCACCGTTGGGGTGGACGTGCAGGCCGTCCCACGCGAGACCGCTGCCGGGGTCGATGAGGTGCTCCTCGACCCAGTCCACGATGGACCGTGCGCGCGCGAGGTCGGTCCGTTCGTTCTGGCGGGCCAGGAAGATCGCGGCCGGGCCGTTCGCGGGGACGTTCTTGAAGTCGTCGCCCCGCTTCCACCAGATGCCGCCGCCGGCGTGGTCGGTCCAGCCGTCGCGCAACCGTTCCGCGATCGCGTTCAGCGCCTTGGGCTTCGCGATGCCGACGTCGTTCTGGGCGCGTTGCAGGGCGAGGCCGAGCCAGGCGACGTCGTCGTAGAAGTCGTTGGTCCAGCCCAGGACGTTGCGGACCCGGATGCCGCGCACGACCTTGGTGATCGCGGCCTTGCGCAGCTCGTTGGGCGAGCGCAGGTAGCCGTCGACCAGGCAGTCCAGCAGGTGCGCCTGCCACCAGTAGTTGAAGCTCGTGTGGATCTTGTCCTTGAAGAGCGGGGGCCACGCCCTCGCCCCGAGCAACGTGCCCGGCACACCCCAGACCCGCCGCAGGTGCCTCGAGTACACCGCGCGCTCGGCGACGCCCGCGCGCGCCGCCAGCAGTTTCGCGATCGCCACCAGATCATGGTGCGTGCTTGACCGGTCAAGAAGCTCGGTGAATCGCCCAGTGGTACAGGCCCATGGCGACAGAAGTTGTCAGGTTGTAACTGCTGACCCTCTCCCGCATGGGCAACCGGACGATCCGGGACGCCTTCGCGCGCACCTCGTCGGAGATGCCGTGGCGTTCCGAGCCGAACGCGAGCACGGCGTCGTCCGGGATCGGGCCTTTCAGCAGGTCACCGTCCGCGTCGAACGCGATGAGCTCACCCGCGAAGTCGAGGTTCGTGACCCTCGCGACGGGCAACGCGAAGTGCAGTCCGGCGGATCCGCGCAGCACGTTCGGGTGCCACGGGTCCACGTCACCGGTGGAGATCACGCCCCCCGCGTCGAGGCCGGCGGCCACCCGGATGGCGGCACCGAAGTTGCCGAGGTTGCGGGGGTTGTCGAGCAGGACGACCGGCGCGTTCCGGTCGAACGGCAGGTCGGGCTGCTCCGCGAACCCGGCCACGCCCGTCGGGTGCGTGCGACCCACCCGCAGCTTGAAGTGGTTCTGGTCGACCTCGGTGGCGGTTCCGAACCGCTCGACCAGGTCGGGCGCGTGCGTCTCGGCGAGGCTGACCGCGGCGGCGAGATCCGTGGTGATCAACGGGTGCACGTCGGCGCCGAAGCGCAGCGCGTGCTTAACAGCGTGAAAGCCTTCGAGCAGCACGGTGGCCAGCATAGAAGCCGATCCACGAGACGATCACGATCGTCCCCAGCACCAGCTGGACCAGCATCGACGCGCTCTCCGGGTACCAGACGCCGTCGATGTAGTGGTCGATGAACCCGGTCTCGAGCACCGGCATGCCGGCCATGGCGCGGAAGTCGTTCTCCCACACCGTGATCGGGCACACAGTCGGTGTGACGACGCTCAGCACGGCCCAGGCGCCCAGCGCGAGGTGCGGGTAGATCACCCAGCGCCACCGCCAGGCGAGGAACCCACCCACGAGCAGGAACGCCAGCACCGCGAAGTGCAGCAGCATGACCGCTTCGGCGAGCACTCCAGCCATTCGCACCACCCCGTCCTCCAGACTAGGACGGGGTGGCTCGAAGCGCTCTCGACAAAACCTCAGGCGAGCCCGAGGTCGTCCAGGTCGAGCAGGTAGCGGTACTGCAGGCCCTCGGCCTCGATGGCCTCCTTGGCGCCCGTGCCCCGGTCGACGACCGTGGCCACGCCGATCACGTCGGCCCCGTGCTCGCGCAGCGCCGTGACGGCCGTGAGCACCGAACCGCCCGTGGTGGAGGTGTCCTCGACCGCGAGCACGCGCTGACCGCGCACGTCGATGCCCTCGATCTGCCGCTGCATGCCGTGGGCCTTGTTCGCCTTGCGCACGACGAACGCGTCGAGCACGTCACCGTCGGCCGCGGCGGAGTGCATCATCGCGTAGGCCACGGGGTCCGCGCCGAGCGTGAGACCGCCGACCGCGACGAAGTCCCAGTCGGACGTGAGCTGCCGCAGCAGCTTGCCGATCAACGGGGCCGCCGCGTGGTGCAGCGTCGCCCGCCGCAGGTCGACGTAGTAGTCGGCTTCCTTGCCGCTCGACAGGGTCACCTTGCCGTGCACCACGGCCAATTCGCTCACCAGACGGGCGAGTTCCGACTTCGCGTTCGCGTCCAAGACCACTTCAGTTCGCACGGGTCGCTAGCCTCGCACACCCCGGTCAGGTGCGCCCACGGCCACCCGCGAACCGCGACGCCATCCTGCGCACGAGCGACCTCGGCAGCAGCCCCGCGATCGTCACGATCGCCTTGTACTGCGCGCCCGGGATCGACAGCGGCTTGCCGCGGCGCAGGTCGCGCAGGCCGTCGTGGACCAGCCTGTCCGCGTCGACGTAGAGCCAGTTCGGCGTCTTCGACATGTCGATCTGCGCGCGCTTGTGGAACTCGGTCCGCACGAAACCGGGGGCCAGCGCCATGACCCGCACGCCGGTGCCCTGGGTCGCCAGGGCCATGCCCTCGGAGAACGCCGTCACCCACGCCTTGTCGGCGCTGTAGCTGGTGCCGCGGCCGGGCAGGAAGCTCGCGACGCTGGACACGTTGACCACGTCACCCTTGCCGCGCGCGATCATCGCCGGCAGCGCGGCCCTGGTCAGGCGCAGCACCGTGGCGACGTTGACGTCGAGCTGGGCCTGCAGCTTCTCGACGTCCGCGTCGAAGAACTCACCGGTGTTCGCGAAGCCCGCGTTGTTGACCAGCAGGTCGACGGCCTGGCCGGCCAGCCGCTCCTCGACCTTGAGGCGCTCCTCGTGGACGCTCAGGTCGGCGGGCAGGACGTCCACGTTTACGCCGTGGCGGTCGTGCAGCTTCTTCGCGAGTTCCTCGAGTGCGGGCGCGTTGCGCGCGACCAGCACGAGGTCATACCCCTCCGCCGCGAGCCTGCGGGCGAAGGCGGCCCCGATCCCGACGGTCGATCCGGTCACCAGTGCGGTTGGCATACCGCACGGTAACCGGAAAGCGACTGCGGCCGTTAGGGGTCGGTCAGGGCTGCTTGCGGCCGAACGACGGGCGGTAGACCTCGCCGCCCTCGTCCTCCTCGGCCACCGGCTCGTCCTCGCGCTCGGAGGGGTCCGGGTCGAACGGGTCGATGACGTCCGCGAGCTCACCGACGTCGCGCAGCAGCCGTTCGAGGCGCGCGGGCGACGAGTTGGGCGGCGCGGCGGCCAGCACCCAGTCGTTCTCCATCCAGACGACCGTGACGTCGCCACCGATCTCCTCGGCGGCGTCGATCAGGTCCGGCGTGATGACCTTGCGAGCGGCCGGCACGTCCGTGACGAACGCGTACCGCGACCCGACCGGCCCGAGCAGGTCGGGCATCGGCATCTTGTCGTTGTCGCGCTGGAACGGCACGGTCGACAGCCACAGCTCGATCACCACCGACAACGCCCGGCGGCAGCGCACGCCGACGAGCACGGAGTTCACCTTGCCGCCGGTCTCGTGGTCGAGGACGTAGACCTGCCTGCGGCCGTCCGCGGTGAAGGTGGAGCCCGCGACGACGTCACGGGCGAGCCCCGTGCCGTAGTACGCGATGGCCCCGGCTTCCCACCGGGTCGGCAGCACGTGGTCTGTCTCCTCGAACTGCCAGCCGCGCAGGGCAGCCCAACGGCGCCGTTCACGATTACGCGCGGTTCGTTGCGCCCGGTCGGTCGCGAGCAGGGCGAACCCCGCCACGCCCGCCACCGCGGCGACGGTGAACCAGACCCACGCCGGTATGCCCACAGGGGAAGCCTAGTGGGTCGGAGGCGTGGAACGAAGATCACTTCCGCGCGTCGTGACCGGGACGTGCCTTTCCTCAGGTCAAGAGGGCCGACGCCGCGCGGCGGATCTCGCCGCTGCAGGCCGTCGCTCGCACGCCCGACCAGCTGCTCGGGATCCGCCGACTACGGGTGCGGCACCACGACGACCTGGTCGGCGTCCTCGTAGACGACCCGGCCGGGGTCGTCGCTCTCCAGCCGCACCCACGGGACGCCGTGCGCGTCCAGCAGGTCCAGGTAGCCGGTGACCCGCGAGAGCAGGTGCGTCGAGGTGGGCCGGAACCACGCCACCGCGTCCGGCCGCCGGTAGACGGACGGATCCACTGTGGACGGGTCGGTGTAGTTGGCGTCGTACCAGTCGTTGTTCAGACGCCGGAACAGGTGCTGTTCCGGCGTCAGCCGTTCACGCCGCGCCAGGCCGTTCACCAGGGAGAAGACGCCGAGGAAGCGGCCCTGCCGATCCGGCAGGGCCGCCTGGAACCTCACGAACGTCACGCCGCGCGGCCCACGATCAGACCGCTGTTGTCGTCCAGCACGTCGACCCGCACCGTGTCGCCGTCCCGCACCTCGCCGGCCAGCAGCTCCTTCGCGAGCTGGTCGCCGATCGCCGACTGCACCAGCCGCCGCAGCGGCCGGGCCCCGTAGATCGGGTCGAAGCCGTTCAGAGCCAGCCAGTCGCGCGCCGCGGCCGTGACGTCCAGCGTCAGGCGACGGGCCGCCAGGCGGCTCGCCAGCCGGGCGATCTGGATGTCCACGATGGACGTCAGCTCCTCGGTGGCGAGCGCGTGGAAGACCACGACGTCGTCCAGCCGGTTCAGGAACTCCGGCTTGAAGTGCCTCTGCACCACCGCGAGCACGGCGTCCTTGCGCTCGGCGTCGGTCAGCGTCGGGTTCACGATGTTCTGCGAACCCAGGTTGGACGTGAGCACCAGGATCGTGTTGCGGAAGTCGACCGTGCGGCCCTGGCCGTCGGTCAGGCGGCCGTCGTCGAGGACCTGCAGCAGCACGTCGAACACGTCCGGGTGCGCCTTCTCGACCTCGTCCAGCAGCACGACCGAGTACGGGCGGCGGCGGACCGACTCGGTGAGCTGGCCGCCCTGGTCGTAGCCGACGTAGCCGGGAGGCGCGCCGACCAGGCGGGCCACCGAGTGCTTCTCGGAGTACTCGCTCATGTCGATGCGGATCATCGCCCGCTCGTCGTCGAACAGGAACGAGGCCAGCGCCTTCGCGAGCTCCGTCTTGCCGACGCCGGTGGGGCCGAGGAACAGGAACGACCCCGTGGGGCGGTCCGGGTCGGCGACTCCAGCGCGCGTCCTGCGCACCGCGTCCGACACGACGCGCACGGCCTCGGCCTGGCCCACGACGCGGCGGCCCAGTTCCTCCTCCATGCGCAGCAGCTTGGCGGTCTCGCCCTCCAGCAGCCTGCCCGCGGGGATGCCGGTCCACGCCGACACCACGTCCGCGACGTCGTCCGGGCCGACCTCCTCCTTGAGCATCGCGGCGTCCTGTGTGGACTCCGCGGCGACAGCGAGTTCCTTCTCCAGCTCGGGGATCCGGCCGTACCTCAGCTCGGCCGCACGACCTAGGTCGCCGTCGCGCTCGGCCCGTTCGGACTCACCGCGCAACGACTCCAGCTGCTCCTTCAGGCCGCGCACGCGGTCGATGGAGCCCTTCTCGTTCTGCCAGCGGGCCGTCAGCGCGGAGAGCTCCTCGCGCTTCTCCGCGAGCTCGGCGCGCAGGGCGTGCAGCCGTTCGACCGACGCCGCGTCGGACTCCTTGGCGAGCGCCATCTCCTCGATCTCGAGGCGGCGCACGGCGCGTTCGACGGTGTCGATCTCGACGGGCCGTGAGTCGATCTCCATGCGCAGCCGGGACGCGGCCTCGTCGACCAGGTCGATGGCCTTGTCCGGCAGGAAGCGCGCGGTGATGTAGCGGTCGGACAGCGTCGAGGCGGCGACGAGAGCGGCGTCGGTGATGCGCACGCCGTGGTGCACCTCGTAGCGCTCCTTGAGGCCGCGCAGGATGCCGACCGTGTCCTCCACCGACGGTTCGCCGACCAGCACCTGCTGGAAGCGGCGCTCCAGGGCGGCGTCCTTCTCGATGTGCTCGCGGTACTCGTCCAGGGTCGTGGCACCGACCATGCGCAGCTCACCGCGGGCGAGCATCGGCTTGATCATGTTGCCGGCGTCCATCGCCGACTCACCGGTCGCGCCCGCACCGACGATCGTGTGCAGCTCGTCGATGAACGTGATGACCTGTCCGGCCGAGTCGGTGATCTCCTTCAGCACGGCCTTGAGCCGCTCCTCGAACTCACCGCGGTACTTGGCGCCCGCGACCATCGAGCCGAGGTCGAGCGACACGACCTTCTTGCCGCGCAACGACTCCGGCACGTCACCGGCCACGACGCGCTGCGCCAGGCCCTCGACGATCGCCGTCTTGCCGACGCCGGGCTCGCCGATCAGCACGGGGTTGTTCTTGGTGCGCCGCGACAGCACCTGCACGACCCGGCGAATCTCGGCGTCACGGCCGATCACGGGGTCGAGCTCGCCCTTGCGCGCACGTTCGGTCAGGTCGACGCCGTACTTCTCCAGCGCCTTGTAGGTGCCCTCGGGGTCGGCCGACGTCACCCGCGCCGACCCGCGCACCTTCGCGAAGGCCTCGGTCAGCGCGTCCGGGGTCGCGCCGTGCCGCCGCAGCAGGTCGGCCACCTGGCCACCGTGCTGCGCGAGCCCCACCAGCAGGTGCTCGGTCGACACGTACTCGTCGCCCATCTCGGTCGCGAGCTCCTGCGCCTTGCCGATCACCCGCACGGCGTCGCGCGAGAGCTGCGGGGCGGACACGGTCGAACCGGAGGCGCTCGGCAACGAGCGCGAGAGCTGCTCCAGTTCCTTGCGCACCTGCGCCGGGTCGGCGCCCACCGCCTCGAGCAACGGCGCGGTCAACCCGTCCGTCTGCGCCAGCAGTGCACTGAGCAGGTGCACGGAGCCCACGTCGGGGTTCCCGTTCAGCGTGGCGGCCTGCACCGCCGCGGAAACGGCCTGCTGCGTCTTGGTCGTCGGGTTGAAAGCGTCCATTCCTCCACCTCGTGGTCAGCCTCCAGCATGGACCATCATCCCGCACAACGTCAGAAAAGTTGAGTCTGTTCCGCTCAACCCTGAAAACGGCTCAGATCACACGCCCGACTAGGCGAAGATCGGCTCATGACGTCCATCATCCACAGCATCACGATCGACACGCGCGACTCGTACGCGCTCGCCTCGTGGTGGAGCCAGGTCCTGGGCCTGCCGCTGCACCCCGACGACAACCCCGGCGACCCGGAGTCGCTGATCGAGATGCCGAACGGCATCCGCTACCTGTTCATCAACGTGCCCGAGGGCAAGGAACTCAAGAACCGGCTGCACCTCGACCTGCAGCCCACCGACGCCACCCGCGACGAGGAGGTGGAACGCCTGGTGGGCATCGGCGCGACGGTCTTCGACGATCAGCGCAGGCCGGACGGCACCGGCTGGGTCACCCTGCGCGACCCGGAGGGCAACGAGTTCTGCGTGGAACGCAGCGCAGCCGAACGAGCCGCGACGTCCTGACCAGCATCACTCGAAAGCACCAACAGCTTGTCCACAGCAGGTGCGGAGTTGTCCACAATCCGCTGGTCAGTATCCACAGGTGAGTCGAGCTCAGTCGCGACCGTCTGTGCACCAGAACCCGTTGGAGTGACAACTTCGTCGTCGTCCACGGAGTCCCGCAGCGGCTGTTCCTTGATCAGCAGCACCGCGACGACCGTGAACACGGCGAGCCCGGCGGCGATGAGGAACAGCTCGCCCATCGCGTCACCGTAGGAGGCACGCACCGCCGGGGAGAGGGAGCCGGCGTCGAGCGTCGTCGTGCTCACCTGGGCCGCGAGCACGGCCCCGAGCACCGAGACGCCCGCCGTCCCGCCCAGCGACCGCAGGAACGTGGCCGTGGAGCTGGCCGCCCCGAGATCGGCCATCCCGACGCCGTTCTGCACGGCCAGCACCAGGTTCTGCATGGTGAGCCCCACCCCGACACCGACCAGCGCCAGGTAGGCGCCCATCAGCACGAGGTTCGTCGTGTGGTCGATCGTCCCGAGCAACGCCAGGCCGGCGACCAGCGAGAACGAGCCCCAGACCAGGTAGCTCTTCCACCGGCCGCTCTTCGCGATGAGCTGCCCGCTCACCGTCGACGAGACGCTCAGCCCCAGGACGAGCGGCACGGTCAGCAACCCGGCCTTGGTCGGCGAGAACCCGCGGGCGATCTGGAAGTACTGCCCCATGAACACCGAGGCCCCGAACATGGCCGTGCCGACCGCCACACCACCGAGCATCGCGAGCACCACGGTCCGGTTCTTGAACAGGCGCAGCGGGATGACCGGCGCGGACGCCCGCCGCTCCACGAAGTAGGCCCCCACCAGCGCCAGCAGCGCACCACCGACGAACAGCGCGCTCTCCGCGCTGATCCACGCGAAGTCCTTGCCGGCGAACGAGACCCACATCAGCACCAGGCTCACCCCGCCGGTGATCAGCGTGGCACCGAGGTAGTCGATCTTCACGTGCTGCTTCTTGACCGGCAGGTGCAGCGTCTTGTGCAGCACGGCCAGCGCCACCAGCGCCAGCGGCACGCAGACGAAGAAGCACCACCGCCACCCGGGCCAGTCGACGAGGAACCCGCCGACCAGCGGCCCGCCCACGGTCCCGGCGGAGATCACCATGCCGGTGTAGCCGCTGTACCTGCCGCGTTCACGCGGGCTCAGCAGCGCGCCGACGACGACCTGCCCCAGCGCCTGCACTCCGCCCAGCCCCAGCCCCTGGACGACCCGGAACCCGATGAGCTGCTCCATGTTCTGGCTGAAGCCCGACAGCACGGAACCGACGACGAACAGCACGATCGCCGTCTCGAGCAGCTTCTTCTTGTCGAACAGGTCCGCGAGCTTTCCCCACAGCGGCGTGCTGGCCGTGGACGCGAGCAACATCGACGTGATGACCCACGTGTACTGGGTCTGCGTGCCCTTGAGCTCGGCGAGGATCGTCGGGAGAGCGTTCGAGACGATGGTGGAACTGAGAATGGCGACCAGCAGCGCCACCCAGATGCCAGAAAGCGCTTCGAGGATCTCCCGATGCGACGAGGGCCGACTCAAAACCGGCACACCTCCAGTAATTAGTTGATGTCATACAACTATATCTGGAGATAGTTAGCTACGCCAACTAAATCGGTGGCTGATGGGTCACACCCAGGGTGGGGCAGGGCGCTGGAGGCGGGCCGGAACCGGAGCCGGAGTCCGGGCGAGGCCGGAAGCGGGGCTCGACAGGACGGCAGGAGCGGTGGCCGGGCCGGAGGATGCCCGCTCCCACGAGCGGCGGGTCACCCCTCCGCGGCGACCTTCTTCCCGGCCTTCACCTCGAAGAAGTCGCCGCCCTTGCGCTTCACGTCATCCGTCCCCCAGTCCCGGATCCGGTCCACGGGGATCATCCGGGGGATGTGCTTGCGGCAGTGGATGTAGGCCTCCTCCACGGACACCACGACCCACCGCTCGATCCGCCGGTCCTCCCCGGCGAACTCCTCGAACTCCTCCCGAGGGGCGATCCGGGCACGACCGTTCACGTGCAGCCCGATCAGGTCCTCGGTGAAGTCCAGCATCAGCATCCCGATGTGCGGGTTTTCCATGATGTTGCCGAGAGACGCCATCACCCCGTTCCCCCGGTACTCGGGGTAGACGACGGTCCGCGAGTCGACCACCCGGAGGAACCCGGCAGGCCCCGCACGCAGCGAGGAGTCGCACTCCCCGTCCGCGTCCGCGGTCGAGATGAACGCCATCTCCATCCGGCCGACGAACTCGGCCATCGCGGGGTTGAGGTGGTCGAGGACCTGATCCGAGTAGAAGCGCCTGGCGCGATCGGACGTCTCCAGGGCACATTGGAGGTAGTGCTCACCCCGTGAGCCAGGCAGTTCGACACGGTCGGGTGAGGTGGTTTCAGTCAAGTCAGGCAGGGACACGCGGCCAACCCAAGCACGCAAGCACGCAACCCGGTACAGACGGACCCTCACATTCACACTGTTGCGGTAACAACTACTCACCTAGAGTGACCATGCTTCGCTCGAAGGTGGCATCAAGGAGTCAAACAGCTCGAACAGGGGTTACTGTCCACCCTGTCGGGGGACGGATGCTTGACGAGGAACTACCGCGCCCTACCCGGCGCACCAGAACGCCCTAATGAGAACGTGGAGACTGCGCGCGGACCATGACTGCGAACGCTGTGCTGAGCCCCATCCCAACCCCGCCACACCGAGAGCCCCCGCCCGGCGTCACCGCGATGGTGCGCATGATCCGGGAGAGCTTCGCGGTGGTGGAACCGCACGCCGAAGAAGTGGCGAAGTTCTTCTACGGCATGCTCTTCTCGCTCTCGCCCGCCACACGCGAGATGTTCCCCGCGAACATGGAGGTGCAACGCAGCCGCCTGCTGCGCGCCCTCGTGCACGTGGTGCAGATGGTCGACCGCCCGGACGACCTCATCCCCTTCCTGCGTCAGCTGGGTCGTGACCACCGCAAGTTCGGTGTCATCAACGTCCACTACGAGGCGGTGGGGACGGCACTGCTGTCCGCGGTGAAGAAGTTCTCCGGCGCCGCCTGGACGCCCAAGGTCGAGATGGCGTGGGCCGAGGCCTACACCCTCATGGCCAGGGCGATGCAGGAGGCGGCCGACGCCGACAACGGGCCCGCGTACTGGCACGCGACGGTGCTCGACCACCAGCGCGTCTCGTGGGACCTCGCCGTCGTGCGCCTGCAGCCGGACCACCCGGTCAACTACAAGGCCGGCCAGTACGTCAGCGTGGAGACCCCGCAGCGCAAGCGCCTGTGGCGGTACTTCTCGCCGGCGAACGCACCGCGCGAGGACGGCGTCATCGAGTTCCACATCCGGTCCGTGGACGGCGGATGGGTGTCGCGCTCGGTGGTCGGCCACACGCAGGCCGGTGACACGTGGCGCATCGGACCGCCCATGGGACGTCTCTCGGTCGACCGCACGGCCGGGACCGACATCCTGATGGTGGCCGGTGGCACGGGTGTCGCGCCGATGCACGCGATCATCGACGAGATGGCGCAGTACGGCGAGAACCCGCGCGTGCACCTGTTCTACGGCGGCCGCACCCGCGAGGACCTCTACGACCTCGACAACCTGCAGCGCATCGCGACCACGAACCCGTGGCTCACGGTCGTGCCGGTGCTGGAGTCGGACCCCGGCGTCCGGGGTGTCGAGCAGGGCAGCCTCGCCGACGTGGTCACCCGCTACGGCGCGTGGGAGGACCGCGACGTCCTGGTCTGCGGCAGCCCGGCCATGATCAGGTCCACGGTGTCCCGCATGCTGGTCGCCGGAACGCCGCTCGACCGGATCAAGTACGACCCGTTCACCCTGGACTAAACTCGGCACGTCGAAAGCGACTGGCGTGCCGAGGGTGGAACTGACCACCGGGAAGCGACGGCCGAGCGCACCGAACGCCTGGGTGCCCGGCACGGAGTGATGCCGTGCTGCGCGAAGTCGATCCCGAGATCGCCACCCTCATCCAGGCCGAGGAACGCCGTCAGGCCAGCAAGCTGCGCATGATCGCGTCCGAGAACGACGTCTCGCCCGCCGTGCTCGAGGCAACAGGCTCGGTGCTGACGAACAAGTACTCCGAGGGCTACCCCGGAAAGCGCTACTACGAGGGCCAGCAGGTCATCGACCAGGTCGAGCTGCTGGCGCAGGACCGCGCGAAGGCGCTCTTCGGCGTCGACCACGCGAACGTCCAGCCGTACTCGGGCTCCCCGGCGAACCTCGCCGTCTACCTGGCGTTCCTGCAGCCGGGCGACACCGTGATGGGCATGTCGCTGCCGATGGGCGGCCACCTCACGCACGGCTGGAGCGTCTCCGCCACCGGCAAGTGGTTCCGCAGCGTCCAGTACGAGGTCCGCAAGGAGACCGGACGCGTCGACATGGACGAGGTCCGCACGCTCGCCCAGGTCGAGCGCCCGAAGGTGATCTTCTGCGGGGGCACGGCGATCCCGCGCACCATCGACTTCCCCGCGTTCGCCGACATCGCGAACGAGGTCGGCGCGCTCCTGGTCGCCGACATCGCGCACATCGCGGGCCTGGTCGCGGGCGGTGCGCACCCGTCGCCGGTCGGGCACGCGCCGGTGATCACCACGACCACGCACAAGACGCTCCGCGGTCCGCGCGGCGCCATGATCCTCACCGACGCCGCCCACGCGAAGGCGATCGACCGCGCCGTCTTCCCCGGTCTGCAGGGCGGTCCGCACAACCACACGACCGCCGCGATCGCGGTCGCGCTCAAGGAAGCGGCCACGCCGGAGTTCCGCGAGTACGCGCACACGATCGTCGCGAACGCGCAGGCGCTCGCGGAGGCGTTGCTGGAGCGCGGTTTCGACCTGGTCTCCGGCGGCACGGACAACCACCTGGTGCTGATCGACCTGACGTCGAAGCTGATCGGCGGCAAGCCGGCCGCGCAGGCGCTCGACCGGGCGGGCATCGAGCTGAACTACAACGCCGTCCCGTTCGACACGCGCAAGCCGTTCGACCCGTCCGGCATCCGGCTCGGCACGCCCGGCGTCACCACCCGCGGCCTCAAGCCCGCGCAGATGCCGTTGATCGCGGACTGGATGGACCGCGCGATCACCGCGCACGACGACGAGCAGGCGCTGGACCGCATCGCCGCCGAGGTCGAGGAGCTACTCGGCTCGCTGTAGGGAGGCCACGGCCTCCCGCACGTCACGGAGCGTCCGGCGGGCGATCTCGCCGAAGTCCCCGCCGGCCTCCAGCCAGTGCCCGTACCCGCGGTCGAACGCCAGCACGCCCAGCTCGGCGGCCACGGCCGCCTCCAGTTCCGGCACCCCGCGCCGCTTCAGCGCGTCCGTCATCGCGATGGCGAACCCGACCATCTTCAACGCGGCCCGTTCGCGCAGCTCGTCGTTGCCCTCGATCACCGCGAGCCGCTGCGGCCCGTGCGCACGGCGCTCGTCCGTGAACGTCTTCGCCGTCGCCACCAGGGCCGCCTCGACCGCCACCAGCGGCCCCGCCCCGGCAGGGGTGTCCGCGATCGCGCCGACCATCAGCTCGGCCAGCACCTCCTGACCGCCGAACAGCACCTCCCGCTTGTCGCGGAAGTGCCGGAAGAACGTGCTCTTCGTGAGCCCCGCGCGCTCGGCGATCTGCGCGACCGCCGTGTTCTCGTACCCCTGCTCGCTGAACAGGTCGAGCGCGGCGCGCACCAACCGCTCCCGCGCGTCCGGTTCCCATCGAGCCATGCGCCCATCATAAGTGACGAGACTAAGTCCCATCACTCTGCTACGGTTGATGAGACCAAGTCCCATCACTTCGAAGGACAAGCACATGAAGGTCTTCGTCACGGGTGCCAGCGGCCACGTCGGTTCAGCGCTGGTGCCGGAACTGCTCGGGGCAGGGCACGAGGTCGTCGGGCTGGCCCGCTCCGACGCGTCCGCCGCCAAGCTCGAGGCCCAGGGCGTCACCGTTCAGCGCGGTGACCTCGACGACCTCGACGGGCTGCGCAAGGGCGCCGCCGAGGCGGACGCCGTGATCCACCTGGCGTTCAAGCACGAGGAGATGTACGCGGGCGACTACCAGGGCGCCTCGGACGCCGACCTCGCCGTGGTCCGCGCGTTCCTCGACGAGCTGGCGGGCACCGGCAAGGCGCTGGTCGGCACCGCGGGCACGCTGTCCTACTCCGGCCTCGGCCGCACGGCCACCGAGGAGGAGCGGATCCCCAGCGAGGGCCCGCGCGGCGCCGCGCGCAACGCGATCATCGACGCGCAGGGCGTCCGCGGCTCGGTCGTCGTGCTGCCGCCGACCGTCCACAGTGAACTGGACACGGCCGGCTTCATCCCGATCCTGATCAGGACCGCCCGCGCCACCGGCGTGTCCGGCTACCCCAGGGACGGCTCGAACCGCTGGTCCGCCGGGCACACGCGGGACGCGGCACGGCTCTACCGGCTCGCGGCCGAGAAGGCGCCGGCGGGCTCGGTGCTGCACGCGGTGGGCGAGGAGGCCATCACCATGAAGGAGATCGCCGAGGTCATCGGCCGGAAGCTGGGCGTGCCGGTCGAGGGCATCCCGGAGGAACGGGCGCAGGAGCACTTCGGCCCGCTCGCGTTCATGGTCTCGCGGGACGCGCCGACCTCGGCCGAGCGCACGAAGTCGTTGCTGGGCTGGGAACCGGAGGAACCCGGCCTCCTGGAAGACCTGGAGTCCGGGTTCTACTTCGACGAGAGGTGAGCTTCGAGCTCGGCGTGCGCGTCGGAGAGCGCACCGCTGGGATCGGGCTGGTTCAGTGCCGCTCGTTCCAGCACGGCCAGCGTTTCCGGCGTGCGGCACCACTCGGTGAGCGGTCCGGCCTTCGGGCCCTCGCGCACCAGCCCGGCCAACGCGACCGGCGTGGCGAGGAAGTACTCGCGCACGGCCGCCTGTTCGCGCGGGTCGCCCTGCTCGTACGCCTCGGCGACGAGCCGGAGCCAGAAGAAGTCCGCCTCCAGCTCACCGAGTGCGATCAGCTCCATCACGCGCGGGAGCAGGTAGCGCACGAACATCTCGTCGCCGATCGTCCCGGACTTCAGCCAGAACTTCCCGACCTGGTCGGAAGTCAAGTGGCGCAACGGAACCGTGGTGAACGGCGTGACGTTCGCCGCGTCCACGCAGTGGTCGCAGAAGTCGACCACGCCCGGACGCGGCGTCGCGAAGACCTCGTACAGCCGCTCGATCACTTGCGCGGCTTCGGCTTCCACACGACGAGCGCGGTCTCCTGCCGGATCGGCACGAGGTCGCGCCGGTAGGAGGCGTGCACGGCGGCGGCCGTGGAGTCGGCTGCCGCCAACGCCTGCGCGAGTTCCTGCTGGAGCTCGGCCACGCGGGAGCGCAGGGCGTCGACCTGGTTCTCCAGGTCGATGATCCGCTTGATGCCGGCGAGGTTGACGCCCTCGTCCTGCGAGAGGCGCTGGACCTCGCGCAGCAGCACGATGTCGCGCATCGAGTAGCGGCGGCCGCCACCGGACGTGCGGCCCGGCGACACCAGGCCCATCCGGTCGTAGGACCGCAGGGTCTGGGCGTGCAGGCCCGACAGCTGGGCCGCCACCGAGATCACGAAGAACGGCGTGTCTTCATCAGTCCCGGGAGGGAACGGAAAACCCACCGAACTCACCGCCCTTCAAGGAGTGCGTTCAGGTCACCGCGCGGGTCGTGGTCGGTCGTCACGTCGGCGTACGCCTGGAGGGCCTTGCGGGCCTCCGACGACAGGTTGTTCGGCACGGCGACCTCCAGGGTGATCAGGAGATCGCCCGCGGTCCCGTCCCGCTTCGTGATCCCCTTGCCCCGCGCCCGCAGCACCCGCCCGGAGGACGTGCCCGCGGGCACCTTCAAGGTCACCTTGCCGTCGAGCGTCGGCACGGTCAACGTCGTTCCGAGCGCGAGCTCGGGGAAGGTCATCGGCGCGGTCAGCGTCAGGTCGTTGCCCTGACGGCCGAACACGCTGTGCGGGTTGACGTGCACGCGCACGAACAGATCACCGTTCGGACCACCGTTGCGCCCCGGTTCGCCTTGTCCCGCAAGGCGGATCCGCTGGCCGTCGTCGACGCCCGACGGGATCCGCACGGTCAGCGTGCGGGTGCGGGTGCTGACGCCGTCGCCACCGCACTCGGGGCACGGGTCGTCGATGATCTTGCCGGTGCCGCGGCAGTCGCGGCACGGCTCGCTGAACGCGAACGCGCCCTGCGAGCGCGTGACCAGGCCGGAGCCCGAACACGTCGCGCAGGTGTGCGGCGTGGTGCCGGGCTTGGCGCCGGAGCCGTTGCAGGTGGTGCAGGCGGCGGGCGACGACAGGCGCAACGGCACCGTCGCCCCCTGCACCGCCTCGGTGAAGTCGATGCGGACGTCGGTCTCGACGTCCTCACCACGACGCGGCCTCGTGGCCGAGCCGGGCGACGCGCCACCGCGCCGGTTGAACAGGCCGCCGAGCAGGTCGCCCAGGCCGCCGCCACCGGTGCCCTGCGCGGCACGGCCGAACAGGTCGTTGACGTCGAAGCCACCGGAGCCGAAGCCACCGGAGCCCGGGAAACCGCCACCACCCGCGAACAGGCGGCGGGCCTCGTCGTACTGCTTGCGCTTGGCCGGGTCCGACAGGACGCCGTAGGCCTCGGAGACCGCCTTGAAGCGGGCCTCGGCCTTGGCGTCACCGGGGTTCGCGTCGGGGTGCAGCTCGCGGGCGAGCTTGCGGTACGACTTCTTGATCTCGTCCGCGGTCGCCTCTGAGGAGACGCCCAGCTCGCGGTAGAAGTCCTTTTCGATCCAGTCCCTCTGACTCACCGGACGTCTCCTCCTTTCCCTGTGCCGTGACCGGCAGCCTTGCCTCGTGTTTCGGTGTTCAGACGGGTGCGTCGCGGTGCCGGCCCCCGTCCTCGGCCTGGTTCGGCCGTGGACGTGGGGCCGGGGCCGCGAGGCGCCCTGCTGGGCGCCGGAAGACGCGGCGGCGGTTGCCGGTCGCGGTACTAGGCGTCTTCGGCCGGGGCCGCGGCGGCGGGCTCGTGGTCGGTCACCGCGACGAGCGCGGGCCGGACGAGCTTCTCGCCGAACGTGTAGCCGCGGCGCAGGACGGCGGTCACGGTCGGTCCGTCGACGTCCGGGGACGTGCTGTGCTGCACGGCCTCGTGCACCGACGGGTCGAACGCCTCGCCCTCGTGCGCGAACGGCTCCAGGCCCGACTTCTGCAAGGTGGAGACGAGCTTGTCCGCGACCGCCTTGAACGCACCGGTGAGGTCGCCGTGGGCGGCGGCCCGCTCGATGTCGTCCAGCACCGAGAGGAGCTCGGAGGCGACGGACGCCTTCGCGTTGGTGATCACCGCTTCGCGGTCGCGTTCCACCCGCTTGCGGTAGTTCGCGTACTCGGCGGTGAGCCGCTGCAGGTCGGCGGTGCGCTCGTCGAGCTGGGTCTTCAGCTCGGCGGCCACCTCGTCCACGACCTCGGCGACCAGGGGCTCTTCGGAAACCGGAGCAGCGCCTTCCTCGGGTGCCGCGTGGGCCGGCGGCCGGACCTCGCCCGTTTCGGGGTCGATCCGGCGCCGGTCGTTCACGACGACCTGAGGCTGCTCCTCGTCAGGGGCGGCATGCCTCGGTTCGGTCACTTCTTCTCGTCCTCGTCCACGATCTCGGCGTCGACGACGTCGTCGTCCTTCTTGGCGCCCGCACCCGCGGCACCCGGCGCGTCAGCACCAGGGGCCTCGGCGCCGGGGGCACCGGGGGCGTTGGCGTAGATCGCCTGGCCGATGGCCTGCGACTCGGTCGCGAGCTTCTCCACCGCGGCCTTGATGGCGGCGATGTCGGTGCCCTTGAGCGCCTCGTTCGCCTCGGTGATCGCGGCGTTGACCTTGTCCTTGATCTCGGCCGGGAGCTTGTCGTCGTTCTCCTTGACGACCTTCTCCGTCTGGTAGACCAGGGTCTCGGCCTGGTTGCGGACCTCGGCCTCCTCGCGGCGGCGCTTGTCCTCCTCCGCGTGGGCCTCGGCGTCCTTCACCATGCGGTCGATGTCGTCCTTCGGCAGCGCGGAGCCACCGGTGATCGTCATCGACTGCTCCTTGCCGGTGCCCAGGTCCTTCGCAGACACGTGGACGATGCCGTTCGCGTCGATGTCGAAGGTGACCTCGATCTGAGGCACGCCACGCGGGGCGGGCGGCAGGCCGGTCAGCTCGAACATGCCGAGCTTCTTGTTGTGGGCCGCGATCTCGCGCTCGCCCTGGAAGACCTGGATCTGCACGGACGGCTGGTTGTCGTCCGCCGTCGTGAAGGTCTCGGAGCGCTTCGTCGGGATCGTGGTGTTGCGCTCGATCAGCTTGGTCATGATGCCGCCCTTGGTCTCGATGCCGAGGGACAGCGGGGTGACGTCGAGCAGCAGGACGTCCTTGACCTCACCCTTGAGGACACCGGCCTGCAGGGCGGCGCCGACGGCGACGACCTCGTCCGGGTTCACGCCCTTGTTGGGCTCGCGGCCGCCGGTCAGCTCCTTGACGAGCTCCGCGACGGCGGGCATGCGGGTCGAGCCACCGACGAGCACGACGTGGTCGATGTCGCCGACGGAGACGCCGGCGTCCTTGATCACGTTGTTGAACGGCGCGCGGGTGCGCTCGAGCAGGTCGGACGTGATGCGCTGGAACTCGGCGCGCGACAGCGTCTCGTCGAGGAACAGCGGGTTCTTGTCCGCGTCGACCGTGATGTACGGCAGGTTGATCGACGCCTGCGACGAGCTGGACAGCTCGATCTTGGCCTTCTCAGCGGCCTCGCGGATCCGCTGCAGGGCCATCTTGTCCTTGGTCAGGTCGATGCCGTTGGCCTGCTTGAAGCGCTCGACCAGCCAGTCGACGACGCGCTGGTCCCAGTCGTCGCCACCGAGGTGGTTGTCACCGGAGGTCGCGCGGACCTCGACCACGCCGTCGCCGAGCTCGAGCAGCGAGACGTCGAACGTGCCGCCACCGAGGTCGAAGACCAGGATGGTCTGCTCCTTCTCGCCCTTGTCGAGGCCGTACGCCAGAGCGGCGGAGGTCGGCTCGTTGACGATGCGGAGCACGTTGAGACCCGCGATCTGGCCGGCCTCCTTGGTGGCCTGGCGCTGCGCGTCCTCGAAGTAGGCGGGGACGGTGATGACCGCGTCGGTGATCTCTTCGCCCAGGTACGCCTCGGCGTCGCGCTTGAGCTTCATCAGCACACGCGCGCTGATCTCCTGCGAGGTGTACTTCTTGCCGTCGATCTCGTCGGTCTGCCAGGTCGTGCCGACGTGGCGCTTGACCGAGCGGATCGTGCGGTCGACGTTGGTGACGGCCTGGTTCTTCGCGGGCTGACCCACGAGGACCTCGCCGTTCTTGGCGAACGCGACGATGGACGGGGTCGTCCTCGAGCCCTCCGAGTTGGCGATGACCGTCGGCTCACCGCCCTCGAGAACGGCGACGACGGAGTTGGTCGTCCCCAAGTCGATGCCGACTGCACGCGCCATTGGAGTTCCTTCCGCTAGTACTTGTTGAGCGTTGCTGGCTCAAGTTTGCCATCTCACCCAACCTTGAGCCTACCCGACTCAAGCTTTCTGACTGGCTCAACGGCCGGGAAGGTCCCGTTGTTCCCTCAGAACGCACCGAGGGCCACCCCTTGTGGAGTGGCCCTCGACACAGTCCCTGGTCTAGATGCCCACGACGCGGACGTCCCCCGACCCGGTGTCGAGCAGCAGCTCGGTCTTCCCCGACGGATCGGTCGGCACGTTGATCCGCCGGTCACCGCTGCCCGACTGCCCGAGGATCTTGAACGGACCGCCCGGCACCCGCAGGAGGATGTCGCCGGATCCGGAGTTCGCCCGCACCGGTCGCTCCGAGAGCAGCGTCAGGGCGATGTTGCCCGAGGAGGCGTCGGCCGTGATGTCGTTCTCCATCGCGGTGCCGTTGATGTCACCGGAGTGGGTGAGGAGCGTCGCCTTGCCCTTGATCGCGTCGAGCGTGATGTTGCCCGAGGAGACCTCCACGATCAGGCTTCCGCCGACCCCGGCGGCGTCGACGTCGCCCGATCCCGAGCTGACCCGGACGTCCCCCCGGACGTCCTGGATCTTGAGGTTGCCGGACCCCGTCCGGTAGTCGACCCCGGCCACGCCGTCGAAGATGCCGTCGCCGGACCCCGTCGAGCCCTGCACGGTGATCTTCTCGTCCGGGACCAGGACCTCGTAGTTGATCTCGCAGTCCCGGCCGCACCCGTCGAGCACCAGCGTGTCGCCCTCGACGCGGTGCGCGACGCCCGACGGCTTGGTGTTCTTCGTGTGCTCGACCCGGCGGTGGATCTTCGTCTCGGTCAGCCCCTGCTGGTACCGGATCGTCACGTCCCCGGCGTCGTCGTCACTGCGGACCTTGACCGAGCTGAACTTCTCCGCGACCACGTGGTCGTCGGAGAACTCGTACTTCACGATGCGGATGCCACAGGCCGACACCGTGAGCACCGCCCCCACCACCAACGCCGCCAGCGCCGTCCTCATCATGACCTCAAAAGTAGAGGCGGCGGGGCTCGGCGACACGGCTGCAAGCCCCCGGAGCAGGGGTGGGGTTCTCCCTACCCCCTCAGGCCAGCTCCTCCAGCACCGCGCGCAACGCGGGAGCCGTGCGGGCCGGGTCGTTCAGGAAGCGGGTCGACGCCAGCACGTGCGCGGGCGCGATGCGTTCCCACAGCAGGCCGTCGACCGGCACCTCGGCGATGTGCAGCTCCACGCTCTGCGCCCACCGGCCGATGCGCGACTCGATGCCGCGCAGCACGTCGCCGATCGGCAGCGCGGCGGGGCTCTGCACGCGGTGCAACTGCTCGATGCCGGGCTTCAGCGCGAGCACGGCGGCACGGCTGGCGGGCCTGGTCAGCAACGCCGCGGCGTCCTCGGGGGCCGGGGGTTCGACGCCGTGCGTGCACGCGTCCAGCGCGTCCGCCCACCAGCCCGGCCACTCGGCGGTCACGGCGGCGCGGTCGGTGCCGAGCGGCACCTGCACCGGCAGCGACGGCTCCAGGCCCGGCACGTGCGGTTCGACGTCGACCGACAACGCCAGCGAGTCGCGCACGTACAGCGCGGCGAGCAGCCCCAGGCTCACCCCGTGGCTGATGCCGGACACCTCTCGCGCGAACCTCATGGCCTCATTCTTCCCGCGGGGCGGCCGTGAGTTCGTCGCGACCGCGGATCAAGAAGGACACGATTGGCTCCAGCTCGGCCTCGTTCGGGGCGACGTCGGCGATCAGCCCCTGGATGAGCAGTCCGTCGATCGCCGCGAGGAACGCCCGGAACCCGGTGGGGTCCGCGGGCCTCGCGAGCTCCACGGCCAGGTCGAGCCACCGGCGCGCGGCGGGCTTGAGCTCGGGACGGCGGCCCGCCAGCAGGTACAGCTCGTACTCGGCGAGCGTGCGGCCGCGGTGCTCGTCGACGGCCTGTGCCAGGCACTGGGCGATCTCCCGCGCGCTGCCGGTCGCGACGACGTGCAGCATCTCGTCGCACAGTTCCTCGGCGGACCACAGCAGCGTGGCGATCAGCAGGTCGTCGAGCGTCGCGTAGTAGTAGGTGGGCGCCGTCGTCGGCACGCCGGCCTCACGGGCGACGCTGCGGTGGGTCACGCCGGTGACGCCGTCGCGTTCGATCACGCGCAGGGTGGCCTCGACGATGGCGCGCCGCTTCTTCTCGCCGCGCGCCTTGCGGCCGTCGACCTTCTGGAACTCCACTACCGCGGTCAGTGCGTCCTCCCGAGTTCGAGCGTCACCACGCCTCCGATGATCAGGGCCAGCCCGACGACCATCGTGGGGTTGAGCGTTTCGCCGAGGAACTTCCAGCCGATGACGGCGACGGCAGCGACACCGATGGCAGACCATACGGCGTACGCGACGCCCACGGGCATACCCAACTTCAACGCGCGCGAAAGTGCGGTGAAGGCGATGGCGTAGCCGACGACGACCACCACGGACGGCCAGAGTCTGCTGAAGCCCTCGGACAGTTTCAACGACACGGTGGCGGCGATCTCGCCCACGATCGCCGCGGCGAGGTACAGGTACAGCACGGCGACCTCCGGGGTCTCAGACCAACTACCTGAACAAGTGTTCCATAAGTTTTTGATCAACTTCTGGCTACTTGACCGGTACGTGACGAGACACCGGCCACGTCCAAGTGGTTACTGATCAGTAACGTGGCCTAGACTCCCGCCATGACCCTCCAGCTGGTTCTCGGACTCGTCGCCGTGGCGGTGAGCGTCGTCGCCTGGGGCGTGTTCGTCGCCGGGGTGCTGAAGCAGATCAAGATCATCCGGCTCGGCCAGCCGGACGGCACCCGCTTCGGGCCGTTCGTGCCGCGCATGAAGACGATGATCGTCGAGTTCGTCGCGCACACCAGAATGGCGAAGTTCCGCTCGGTCGCCCCCTGGCACTGGATGGTGATGTGGGGCTTCCTCATCGGCTCCGCGGTGCTGTTCGAGGCGTACGGCGAGGTGTTCGACCCGCACTTCCACTGGCCGGTCATCGGCACGTGGTCGGTCTGGCTGCTGCTGATCGAGCTGCTGGGTCTCGGCACCGTCGTCGGTGGTGTGGCCCTCGCGGTCATCCGCCAGCGCAACCACCCGCGCCGCGCCGACCGGGTCTCCCGCTTCCAGGGCTCGGACTTCAAGTCCGCCTACTTCGTCGAGGCCGTCGTCATCATCGAGGGCATCGGCATCCTCATGGTGAAGGCGTTCAAGCAGTCGAGCGGCCTCGAGTCCGCGCCGCTGTGGACGTCGTTCGTGACGCAGCCGCTCGCGCAGATCCTGCCCGCCGCGCCCATCTGGGTGTCGGTGATGGCGCTGGTCAAGCTGCTGAGCGGCATGATCTGGCTGGTCGTCGTCGGCCGGAACCTCACGATGGGTGTCGCCTGGCACCGCTTCTCGGCGTTCTTCAACATCTACTTCAAGCGCGAGGACGACGGTGGCGTCGCCCTCGGCGCGCTGAAGCCGATGATGTCCGGCGGCAAGGTCCTCGACCTGGAAGAGGCCGACCCGGACAAGGACGTGTTCGGCGTCGGCAAGGTCGAGGACTTCAGCTGGAAGGGCTGGCTCGACTTCTCCACCTGCACCGAGTGCGGCCGCTGCCAGTCGCAGTGCCCCGCCTGGAACACCGGCAAGCCGCTGTCGCCCAAGCTGGTCATCACGCAGCTGCGCGACCACGCCTACGCCAAGGCGCCGTACCTGCTGGCCGGCGGCTCGCGCGACATGGCCGGTGACGAGGTCGGCCTGACCGAGGACAAGTACGAGGACTACAAGAAGCGCCTCGAGTCGATCGACGTGCTGGCGATGGCCGAGTCCGAGCGCCCGCTGGTCGGCGGCCCGGACGAGCTGGGCGTCATCGACCCCGAGGTGCTGTGGTCCTGCACGACCTGCGGCGCGTGCGTCGAGCAGTGCCCGGTCGACATCGAGCACGTCGACCACATCGTCGACATGCGCCGCTACCAGGTGCTGATCGAGTCGAACTTCCCGACCGAGCTCGGCGGGATGTTCAAGAACCTGGAGAACAAGGGCAACCCGTGGGGCCAGAACGCCAAGGACCGCCTGGCGTGGACCGAGGGCCTCGACTTCGAGGTGCCGGTGTTCGACGGCGAGCTGGGCGACGCGGAGTACCTGTTCTGGGTCGGCTGCGCCGGTGCGTTCGAGGACCGCGCGAAGAAGACCACGCGCGCCGTCGCCGAGCTGCTGCACACCGCGGACGTCAAGTACACCGTGCTCGGCCCGGAGGAGACCTGCACCGGTGACCCGGCCCGCCGCGCCGGCAACGAGTTCCTGTTCCAGATGCTCGCACAGCAGAACGTCGAGGTGCTCAACTCGGTGTTCGAGGACCGGCCCGCCGGTCAGCGCAAGATCGTCGTCACGTGCGCGCACTGCTTCAACACGCTGGCCAACGAGTACCCGTCGGTCGGCGGCACGTACGAGGTCGTGCACCACACGCAGCTGCTCAACAAGCTGGTGCGCGAACGCCGCCTGGTGCCGGTCGCGCCGGTCACCGAGGACGTCACGTACCACGACCCGTGCTACCTGGGCCGCCACAACAAGGTCTACGAGGCACCACGTGAGCTGATCGGGGCGTCGGGCGCGAAGCTGCGCGAGATGCCGCGGCACGAAGAGCGCTCCATGTGCTGTGGTGCCGGTGGCGCCCGCATGTGGATGGAGGAGCGGATCGGCAAGCGCATCAACCTCGACCGCGTGGACGAGGCGCTGGGCACCGCGCCGTCGAAGATCGCGACCGGCTGCCCGTTCTGCCGCGTGATGCTGACGGACGGCGTGACCGCGCGGCAGTCCGACGGCCAGGCCGGTGCGCACGTCGAGGTGGTGGACGTGGCGCAGATGCTGCTGGAGTCCGTCCGCCGCGGCACGGAGAAGAAGGACACGCCGACCGACGAGGTCCCGACCGGCACGCCGCTGCCGGACGAGGACAAGGCGAAGGCGTAGCCGCGGCAAGCGAAAAGGCCCTCGGTCCGTTGTGGACCGAGGGCCTTCCCGTTGGTGCGACTAGTCGTTGTCGGTGATCTTGTCGTAGACCACGTTCAGCACCCAGCCGGTCAGGGCGACGATGATCGCGCCCCAGAACGCGGGCCAGAAGCCGTCGACGCGGAACGGCAGGTCGAGCTGCTCGGCCAGCCACCCGGTGAGCATGAACAGCAGCGCGTTCACGACGAGCCCGATCAGGCCGAGCGTGAGCAGGTAGAACAGGCAGCCGAAGAACTTCACCAGCGGCTTCACGATCGCGTTGACCAGGCCGAAGATCACGGCGACGCCGATCAGCGTGAGGATTCTCGAGCCGGTGGAGCCCTCGCCCAGGTCGATGCCGGGGAGGGCGGTCGACACCCAGACCGCCACGGCGGTCAGCAGCACATGCACCAAGATGCCCATGCCGCAGCCTAGCCGTGGCGGGTCCTAAGTGGTCAGGACCGGCGGCGGCGTGCCACGAAGAACGCCGAGGCACCGACCGCCAGCAGCACCGCGCCCAGTGCCAGGGGACCGAACACCGACGCGCCCGTGGACGCGAGGCCGGACCCGTTGCCCGCCTTGGCGACGGCCGGAGCGGTCGTGGTCGGCACGGCGCTCTGCGACGGCGAGGTCGACGTCGTCGGAGCGGTGGTGCCCTTCTCGACGACCTTGACGGCGATCGGCGGCAGCAGGACGTTGTTCTTGCGGTCGACGTCCTGCAGGTTGCCGAAGTTGAAGCGCACGATCGGCTGCACCTTGTCGAACGTGAGGTCGTTCAGCTCGACCTTGAGCACGACGTCCGCCTGCTCGCCCGGCAGGATCTTCGCGACGGTCTCGAACTCGTCGTCGCGACCGTTGATGAGCTTGATGTTGTCGCTGTGCGACACCAGTTTCGCGACGAACTCCGCCATGACGACGGACGGGACGACCGGCACGTTGCCCTTGTTCGCGAGCGTCAGCTTGACGTCGACCTGCTCGCCGAGGACGTAGGAGTCCTTGGCGGGCACGACGGACGCGGACAGCGCGATGTCGGCCCTGGCCTCGACGTACCGCACGTCGGCCCGGACCTCGCGGTTGTCGGCGCCGACGAGGGCGGTCGTGCCGGAGACCCAGTCGACGTCCGAGGCCGTCCTCGGCTTCGCGAGCGCCAGGCCGTCCTTCGTGAGGTCCGGCGCGGTCAGCGTGAGGGCACCGAACGGGAGGTCGAGCTGGTAGGCGCCGTCCGGGCCGGCCTGGGCCTCGCCGCTGAACTGCGCGCCGGAGTGGACCTGACCGGTCACCTTCACCTTGCCGCCGTGGGTCTTCTCCTCGGCCTGCTTCACACCGTCGCCGTTGGTGTCGACGAAGGTCACGCCGTTGAGGAAGTAGCCGCGCAGCGGGTAGTCGGCGTCGGTCCTGGACTCGGACGCGTCGTGTCCGAGCCTGGTGCTGGAGTAGTCCTTCTCCAGGCTGCTGGTGACGTACTTCGGGCCCTTGGGCAGCACGGCGCGGTAGCGGCCGTCCGGACCGGTCGGGAAGGTGCCGACCAGCTCGTTGGTGCCCTGGACCCGGATCTGGACCCCCGGCCCGCCGGCCCGGACGTTCTCCCCGGCGGTGAAGGCGTTGTCGCCGTTCCGGTCGATGTAGAACAGACCCTCGACGGTGATCGTCTCGCCCTGCGCGGCGGCGGACACGGCCGCCGAAGGCAGGACGAAGGCAGCCGTCATCGCGACGGCGAAGAACTTCTTCACTGATCCCCCAGTGTTCGATTGCTCCAGTTAGGACATCGGAGCACCGGGGGCCGATGTTGCGTGATCCAGGTCACTCACTCCGACAGCGGGTAGCCACCCATCTCGCACCCCTCCCTCTCGCGCCATTTAGCACGATATCGGATAGTACGAGATCGTAGCAATCATTCCTCGGCGTCGAGTGCGAGCCGCGTGCGGCGATGCGCGGGCCCCAGTTCTCCGGACAGCACCTCCATCACCTGGCGCAGCAGGTCGCGGAGGTTCTCGAGGTCTGCGCCGGGCAGCGCGGTGAAGAGGTCGCGCTCCCGTTCCGCCTGGCCCGCGACGATCCGCAGGAAGATCTCGCGGCCGGCGCCGGTCAATGTGGCGGGCAGCGACCGGCGGTCGCTCGGGTCGAGCTCGCGGACCACGAGCCCCGCCTTCTCCAGCCGGTCGAGTCGGCTCGTGATCGTGGTGGCCGGGCTCAGCGTGCCGTTCGCGAGCTGCTTGGGCGTGAGCCGGTGCGGCGGCCCGATCCAGAAGAGGCGGGCGAGGATCTCGTAGTCGGCGCGGTTGAGCCCGTGCGGCGCGGCGATCTCCGTCGCCAGGAAGTCGAGGTACTTGCTGATCTGGTGCACCCGGTCGACCACGCCCTCGACCACCGGATCGATCTCCGGCACCGCGGCCCGCCACGACTCGACCTCGGCATCGGTGTCGTCCGCACCCCGTTCGCCCATCTCACGATGGTAGTTGCGCCCCACATGCGGAACGGCCCGCGTCTCTCCCGGACGCGGGCCGTTCCGTCTTACCCCCTGGTGATCAGCGTCCCCCCGGTGCGGATCCCAGCCTTAAGACACCCCAGGCCCGCCGGATGTTGCTCCGGCCGCCGAATGTCACTCGAATGCAGTAACGGCCGCGCAAACGCAACACGAGTCCGGCCACCTTTCCTCTTCCGATCGCCGCAACAGGTGCACGCACGTCCTGCGTCCTAGGCTGATCGTCATGAGCGAGAAACCGCAGGGCTCAGGCGAAAGCAACCTCACCGTCGTCCTGGCCCTGCTGGTGAATCTGGCGATTGCGGTCATGAAGGCCATTGCGGGCGTTTTGACCGGTTCGGCCGCGATCCTCTCCGAAGCCGCGCACTCGGTCGCCGACACGTTCACCGAGGCGTTGCTGCTGACCGCCCTGCGCCGCTCGGACCGCCCCGCCGACCGCCGCCACCCGTTCGGCTACGGCAAGGAGCGCTACTTCTGGTCGCTGCTGGCCGCGGTCTCGATCTTCGCCTCGGGCGCGGTGTTCGCGTTCTACGAAGGCTTCCGCACGGTCTTCGGCCACCCGGAGGAGCAGACCCGCCCGCTCGTCGGCTACATCGTGCTGGGCCTCGCGTTCGCGCTGGAATCCGTCTCGTGGACGCAGGCGTTCCGGCAGGTCCGCTCCGAGTCCAAGGCGCACGGCCGCGGGTTCTGGGACTTCCTGCGGGTCTCCGACGACCCGACCGTGAAGACGGTCTTCCTGGAGGACTCCGCCGCCCTGATCGGCCTGCTGCTGGCGTTCGCGGGCCTCGGCCTGCACCAGCTGACCGGCTCGTCGGTGTGGGACGGCCTCGCGTCACTCGCGATCGGCCTGCTGCTGGCGGTGGTCGCCTACGTGCTGGCGCGCACCAACCGCGGCCTGCTGATCGGACGGCAGGCGGACCCGGTGGTGGTGAAGGCGATCTGGCGCAGGCTCGGCGAGGTGCGCGAGGTGGACGCCGTCGTGGACGTCCTGACGATGCTCATCGGCACCGACCGCGTGCTGCTGTGCGCCCGCCTCGACTTCGACGACGCCCTCACCGCACATCAACTGGAGGACGCCTGCGTGCGCATTTCCGCGGAGCTGCGCGCGGAGTTCCCCGACCTCGACGAGATCTTCCTCGAACCGGTCCCGCGCACCGACCCGGAACTGCGCCGCCGCGTGCTGGAGCGCTACGGCGACCTGGGCTAGCGGCGCGTGTCCGTGCGGTGGAAGTTGAGGTACGCGCGGCTGGGCGTGGGCCCGCGCTGCCCCTGGTACCGGCTGCCGGCCTGCGACGAACCGTAGGGGTGCTCCGCCGGGCTCGACAGCTTGAACAGGCAGAGCTGCCCGATCTTCATGCCGGGGTGCAGCGTGATGGGCAGGTTCGCGACGTTCGACAGCTCCAGCGTGATGTGGCCGGAGAAGCCGGGGTCGATGAAGCCAGCCGTGGAGTGCGTCAGCAACCCGAGCCGCCCGAGACTGGACTTGCCCTCGAGCCGCCCCGCCAGGTCGTCCGGCAGCGTCACCATCTCGTAGGTGGACCCGAGCACGAACTCGCCGGGGTGCAGCACGAACTGCTCGTCCGCCGGCGTCTCGATCAGGCTCGTCAGGTCGTCCTGCTGCTGCGCGGGGTCGATGTGCGTGTACTTCGTGTTGTTGAAGACCCGGAAGAACCGGTCGAGCCGCACGTCGATGCTCGACGGCTGGAGCATCTCGACGTCGAAGGGGTCGAGGACGAGACGGCCGGACTCGACCTCTTTGCGCAGATCCTGGTCACTCAGCAGCACCCGGACAGGCTAACCGAAGATGCGCGCGGGTCACGTTGCACGCCTGTGTATGATCGACGACGAGCTTGCTCATGCGGGTGTAGTTCATTGGTAGAACGACAGCTTCCCAAGCTGTAGAGGCGGGTTCGATTCCCGTCACCCGCTCCACTCGAAGGCCCTCCTCGCGGAGGGCCTTCGTCGTTTCCAGCAGCGAGGCGGACCGGGGACGGCGGGCTGACTAGTCGACCGGCAGGCCCCACGGGCGGCGGTCCAACTCCACCCAGCCGCCGCCTTGAGCGAGTGCAGCGCGCACACCGGCCACGTGGTCCGCGAACGACGCGAGGTCGCCGTGCAGGAGTTCGGCGCGTTCAACGTCCAGGGGGTGTGTGTCGTCGTGCCACAGGTCGACGGCGAACGAGGCCACGAAGGACATGGACTGCAGCAGTTGCAGCAGGGCGACGGACGGACGTGAGGTCTCGGCGAGGTAGGAGAGGCGGATTTCCTCGCACACGGCGAGGAGCGCGCGCACCTGGCGGATGGCGTCGGCCGGTGTGCCGTCCCAGGAGGGGTCCGGCCACACGCGGTCGCTGAGCTCCAGCCAGAGTCGCCAGCCGGTAGCGAGTTCCGCGTCGTCTGAGGGAGACCACTTGCCCATGCATTCACTGTGCATGGGCAAGCTACAAGTGTCTCGTGACGATGACGCACGCCACGACAACCGATGCGCCACATGTGCGTCCTGTAGCGCATGACGCGTTCCTGGCAAGGACAGAGCGTGAAGAGTCTTGTGGTCGGGCTCGCCGTGGGCGTGGTGCTGGCGGTGCTCGCGATGCCCGCGCTGAAGTACGAGGTCACCGATCACGCCAACCTGCTGACGCGCGTGCTCGCCTACGGGTTCCTGTTGGTGCCGGTCGCGGTCGTCACCGTGTTGAAGAGCAAGTTCCCGGTGACGCACACGACCGGACTGGTCCTGGGGGCGACGGTGGTGCTGGCGGGCACGGCCACCACCTACACCGGCACGCCGATGCCCTACGTGTGGCTCGCGGCGGCGACCCTGTTCGGGTGCGCCGCCGCGAGGATCATGCGGAACGAAAGGCTTACGCCTTCACCTTCTCCGGTTCCGGCTCGTCGGAGCTGAGCGAGTCGAGCAGTGCGTCGCGCTCGGTGGACGGCTCCTTCTTGAGGAAGCCGATCGCCAGGTAGAGCACCAACGAGAGCAGCAGCGGCCACGAGACGAGCACGCCCTTGGTGACCCACGCGGCCTTGTTCATCTGCTCGATGTAGAGGAACGCCCACATGCCGAGGCCGCCGACGACCGACGCGATGGCCGCTGTGGAGCCGATCCTGCGGAACCACGGGAGCAGGCCGAGCATCAGCGGGATCGCGATCGGGCCCATCGTGGCGGCGACCAGGTCGACCACCACCTTGAGCACGAAGCCCTGGCCTCCCGAGGCGATGGCGATGATCATGCTGACGCCGATGAAGGTGAACGTCGTGATCCGGGCCAGCTTCAGCTGGTTGTCCGCGGAGAACGTCTTCACCTTCTTCCACAGGTGGGGCAGCATGTCGCGGTTGATCACGGCGGCGATGACGTTCGCATCCGACGACACCATGGCCATGGTGTGCGAGAAGAAGCCGGCCAGGACCAGGCCGATCATGCCCGCGGGCAGCATCTGCTTGCCCATCTCGATGTAGGCGTTCTCCGCCTGCGCGCCTTCGAGGCCCGGCACGATCAGCGGCGCCGCCCACATCGGGAAGAACAGCACGAGCGGCCACACCAGCCACAACGCCGACGAGAGGAGCGCGGACCGCTTGGCCGCGAAGCCGGACGGCGCGGCCATGTAGCGCTGCGCCAGGTTCCACATGCCGCCGTTGTACTCGAGCGTCTTGATCAGGAAGAGCGCCATGAGGAACGTCGACGTGTACGGGCCCGCCAGCGGGTCGCTGTGGCTCTCCGGGAGCTTGTCCCAGATCGTCACGGGGAAGCTCCAGCCGAGGGTGCCGGCGACGGCGAAGAACATCGCGAAGCCCGCGGCCGCCTGGATGATGAACTGGCCGAAGTCGGTGAGCGCGTCGGCCCACAGGCCGCCGAGCACGGAGTAGACCATCGTGACCAGGCCGATGATGACGATGCCCCACGTGATCGGGACACCCGCGAAGCCGCGGAGCAGGATCGCGACGGCCGCCCACTTCGCGGCGATGTCGACGACCTTGAGCAGTGCGCCCGCGTAGGCCATGACCTGCTGGGTGGGCAGGTTGTAGCGCTTGGCCAGGTACTCGAGCGGCGACTTGACGTCGTGCTTCGAGCGCAACCGGTTCCACCGCGGCGCGAACAGGAACGCACCGATGCCGACGCCGACACCGATCGTCAGCGACCACCACACGTAGACGGTGAGCCCGAGCCGGTACGCCTCGGAGGCGAACGCCACGAACATGACCGCGCTGTAGCCCGACATGTGGTGCGAGATGCCGGACAACCACCACGGCATCTTGCCGCCGGCCGTGAAGAAGTCGGCGATGTTCTGGACCCGCCCACGCGACCAGAGCCCGATCGCGACCATCACGAAGAAATAGCCGACAACCACGATCCAATCGAGGGTGCCCATGTGACCTCCTTGCGTGCACACACGTGTGCCCGCGAGAGCACCAGGCCTCATGGCGGCGGAACCTGGCACATCCGCACGGGATATGTGACGTAGGTCTTACGAGACTGTTGCCCCGCGGCGGAAGGGTTTCGCCGGTCTTGAATCACATTCGTGACCCTTGTTCATACATGCGAACTTCGTTGGCGCCCCAACATTTCCGGTCCTGTTCCCGGCCTTTTTCGCGTCACGCGATCGGGGTAACGGCGTCACCCCTCCGGATGCACGAAGGAGGTGCTGATGCTCCCGCCAAGCCGGCCTGCTCCCGGCGTCGCGCTGATCGATCCTGTGCCGCTCTACCGCGAAGGCCTGTCCGCCCTGGTCAGGAGGACTCCCGGCCTGCGCTGGCTGGGGTCGACCGGCGACGTGGGCGCCGCCGTTCGCCTGCACGAACGACTGCGCCCCGACGTGCTGCTCATCGACTCCCTGCTCGACCCGGTCGGCCACCTGAGCCGCCTGCTGGTCGAGCGCGACCCAGCCCTGCTCGTCATCGGACTGGTCCGCGACGCGCACTCGCACGTGAACCACGTCACGACCGCACTGGAGGCGGGGGTCCGCGGCGTCGTGCCGCGCAGCGCCCAGCCGGAGCAGATCGTGCGGGTGATAGCTGAAACCTGCCGTTCACGTGCGTATGTGCACCCCGACCTGAGGGCGGGTGAACGGCCGACGTTGACCAAGCGCGAGCACGAGGTGCTGACGCTCATCGCGGACGGCTTGGAGAACCAGCAGGTCGCCGACGAGTTGGTGTTGTCCGTCGAGACCGTGCGCACCCATGTGAAGGGGATCTTGCGCAAGCTCAGTGCTCGCGACCGGACGCATGCGGTCTCACTCGCCTACCGGTCGGGGCTGTTGATCGGGCGGGCGGCGATGCCGGAGTAGAGGGGTGAGGTCCCGGCAGACGGGTGAGGCGCTGAAGAGCTGGCCAACGGCGCCTGAGCAGGCAGTCGAGACCTAACAGGTCAGGGCGCGCGGACGATCGCGACGAGGGGCTGATGCGCCCGTCGGCCTCGATGTCGTGGCCACGGCGCTCGCCGTCTGAACGCGACGAAGTCGGCCCTCGTGCTCAGGCAAGCGCCCGCACTCGCCTGACCAGGTCCGGACCGCCCGGTCAGCGCTGCCGATCACCCGCCCAGCCGTGCTCGAGCAGGCCGAACACCTCGTCGGCCGCCCGTGCGCGGTCCGGGCGGTCGAAGATCACGTCCCTCGCGTCCAACGCGAATCGGGCCAGCGCGGCGCACCTGACGTCGTCTGGCGGCGCGCCCGTCTCCTCCGCGATCGCTCTGGCCAGCGCGTCCTGGTGGCGCGTCCACATGCGGTGGCCGTACTCGCGCAGGGCCGGGGTCTCCAGCACGAGGCGCTGGAAGACCTCGAACTGCGGGTGATCGGCATGGCCTTCCGCCGCCTGGACGAAGTGGTCGCGCAGCGCCATCGGGATCGACCTGCCCTCGCGGTTGCGCACTACCTCCACCAGCGCCGACTCCTGCTCCTCGTCCTCGTCGAAGAGCAGCGCCTCCTTGCTCGGGAAGTGCTTGAACAGCGTCGTGACGGACACGTCCGCCGTGTCGGCGATCTCCTTCACGCCCACGTCGTCGAAGCCGCGGTCGAGGAACAGGCGCAGCGCCGCCTCGGCGATCGACTGGCGGGTCTGCAGCTTCTTCCGCTCGCGGCGGCCGAGCTCGGTCACCAGGTGACTGTACCACCAAGGTTGAGCCGGTTCAAAAGTGTAGTGGTTGCACTTTTTGAGTCGATGCGCTTTGCTGGGGGCATGACTTCGCCACGCATCGCCATCGCCGGAGCCGGCATCGGCGGCCTCACCTGTGCCCGCGTCCTCCAGTTGCACGGCTTCGAGCACGTTGCCGTCTTCGAGCGCGAGAGCTCGCCGGACGCCCGCCAGCAGGGCGGCACCATCGACCTGCACGCCGACAGCGGCCAGGAGGCCGTCCGCGCCGCCGGGCTCTTCGACGAGTGGCGCGCGCTCGCCCGGTTCGAGGGGCAGGAGCAGCGCGAGGTCGACCACGCCACCGCCGAGTTGGTCGAGCACCAGCCGCCGGAGGGCGACTTCCGGCCCGAGATCGACCGCGGCCAGCTCCGCGACCTCCTCCTCGGCTCGCTCGCGCCGGGCACCGTGCAGTGGGGGCGGGGCGTCGGGTCTGCGCGGCCGGGCGAGGTCACGTTCCTCGACGGCTCCACGGCCGCGTTCGACCTGGTCATCGGTGCGGATGGGGCCTGGTCCCGGGTGCGCCCCGCGCTGTCGCCCGCGGTGCCGCGGTACACCGGCGTGCTGTTCGTCGAGACCAGGCACGACGGCGACGAGGCACTGCTTACCCTCACCGGCCAGGGCACGATGGTCGCCGCCGATGAGGGCCTGATGCTGTGGGCGCAGCGCAACAGCGGGGACCACGTCCGCGCTTACGCCTGCCTGCGCGCGGATGAGGATTGGAAGCCCTCCAACGCCGAACTGATGGACCTGTTCGCCGGCTGGCACCCCTCGCTGCGGGCGTTCCTCGAGGGCGAGCTGATCCACCGGCCCCTGTACTCGCTGCCGGTGCCCCACACGTGGGAGCACACACCCGGTCTCACGCTGCTCGGCGACGCCGCGCACCTGCAGCCCCCGCTGGGCGTCGGCGCGAACCTCGCCATGCAGGACGCAGCCGAGCTCGCCCTCGCGATCGCGGAGCACGGTGTCCGAGACGGGGTGCCGGCCTACGAATCGGTCATGCTGCCGCGGGGCGTCAGCTTCGCCGAGCGCACGAACCCGGCGCTGCTCGAGATGGTCGGCGAGCGTCCCATACGCGTCTGACCGGCTCTCATGCCCGATTCAGGTCACTCGGAGGACTGTCTGATTCGCCACCAGTGGGTGGTCGGCCTTGCCGGGGTTACTGTCGAGTAATACTCTGTTGTTACCGGTCAGTAGGCGACCCCGCCGCGACCCTGAGGAGTGAGCTGACGAGATGGGCCACTACAAGAGCAACGTCCGGGACCTCGAGTTCAACCTGTTCGAGGTTTTCAACGTGCAGGACCACCTCGGCACGGGGCCGTTCGAGCAGTCCGACGAGGACACCGCGCGCAGCGTGCTGGCCGAGATCAAGAACCTCGCGGAGGGCGTTCTGGGCGACTCCTTCGCCGACGCCGACCGCAACCCGCCGGTGTTCGACCCGGCGACGCACACGGCGACCCTGCCGGAGTCGCTGAAGAAGTCGTACCAGGCGGTGTGGAACGGCGAGTGGTACCGCCTGTTCCTGCCGGAGGAGCTGGGCGGCTTCGGCACCCCCCGGTCCGTCATGTGGGCCGCGTCCGAGCTGCTGCTCGGCGCGAACCCCGCCGTCTACATGTACCTCGCGGGCCCGAGCTTCGCGACGGTCGTGCACAACAACGGCACCGAGCGCGACAAGCACTGGGCGCAGCTGATGATCGACCGCGGCTGGGGCGCCACGATGGTGCTGACCGAGCCGGACGCCGGTTCGGACGTCGGCGCCGGTCGCACCAAGGCGATCAAGCAGGACGACGGCTCCTGGCACATCGAGGGCGTGAAGCGCTTCATCACGTCCGCCGACCAGGACCTGACCGAGAACATCATGCACATGGTGCTCGCGCGTCCCGAGGGCGAAGGCATCGAGGCGAAGCCCGGCACCAAGGGTCTGTCGCTCTTCCTGGTGCCGAAGTTCCACTTCGACCCGGAGTCCGGTGACCTGGGCGAGCGCAACGGCGCCTTCGTGACCAACGTCGAGCACAAGATGGGCCTCAAGGCGTCCACCACGTGCGAGCTGACCTTCGGCCAGCACGGCGTGCCCGCCAAGGGCTGGCTGCTGGGCGAGGTGCACGACGGCATCGCGCAGATGTTCGACGTCATCGAGTACGCCCGCATGATGGTCGGCACCAAGGCCATCGCGACGCTGTCGACCGGCTACCTGAACGCGCTGTCCTACGCCAAGGAGCGCGTGCAGAGCGCCGACCTGACGCGCATGACGGACAAGACCGCCCCGCGCGTCACCATCACCAACCACCCGGACGTCCGCCGCAGCCTGATGCTGCAGAAGGCGTACGCCGAGGGCCTGCGCGCCGTGTACCTGTACACCGCGACGTTCCAGGACAAGGTGCTGCTCGGCGGCGACGACGCCAAGCTCGCGGCCCAGGTCAACGACCTGCTGCTGCCGATCGTCAAGGGCGTCGGCTCGGAGCGCGCGTACGAGCAGCTGGCGCAGTCGCTGCAGACGCTGGGCGGCTCGGGCTTCCTGCAGGAGTACCCGATCGAGCAGTACATCCGCGACGCGAAGATCGACTCGCTGTACGAGGGCACCACGGCCATCCAGTCGCTGGACTTCTTCTTCCGGAAGATCATCCGCGACAAGGGCCAGGCGCTCGCGTTCATCAACGGCGAGATCCAGTCGTTCCTCGACAACGAGGGTGGCAACGGCCGCCTGAAGGAGGAGCGGGCGCTGCTCAAGCAGGGTCTCGAGGACCTGCAGGGCATGCTCGGCGCGCTGGTCGGCTTCCTGACGAGCTCGCAGGAGGACGTCAGGAACATGTACAAGATCGGCCAGAACTCGGTCCGCCTGCTGATGACCGCGGGTGACGTCCTGGTCGGCTGGCTGCTGCTGCGCCAGGCCGAGGTCGCGCTGCAGAAGCTCGACGGCACCCCGTCCGCCAAGGACAAGGCGTTCTACGAGGGCAAGATCGCGGTGGCGTCGTTCTTCGCGAAGAACGTGCTGCCGGAGCTCACCTCGCGCCGCAAGATCGCGGAGTCCACGGACAACGCGCTCATGGACATCGACGAGAGCGTTTTCTAGAACGCCTCAGGACGACGGGTCCGTGCACCTCCTGCCCGAGGTGCACGGGCCCGTTTTTCGTTGCGTCAGAACAACAGCGGACCGATCGCGGCACCGACGTTGAACGCCGCCGTCGCGTAGGAGCCCGCCATCGTGGGCGCACCCGCCGCATGGTGCAGCACGCGCGCGATCAAGGTGCTGCCGACCGCGAACGACGCCGCGCCGAGCACGAACACCAGTGCCAGCAACGTGATCGGCTCCCGGCCCAGCACGTCGAGGCACAGCCAGCCGACCACGGCCGGCGGTCCGCCGAACGCGACGACCGGCAGCGGTGACGAGTCGGCCAGCCTGCCTCCGGCGGTGACACCGGCGAACGAGCCGATGCCGAACAGCACGAGCGCGACCGGTACCCACCACTCGCTCAGTCCCGTGTTCGTCACCACCGGGGCGAGGAACGTGAAGCGGCCGAACGTCACCGCGTTCACGACCACGGCGAGCACGACGACCAGCACCAGCCGCGGCTTGAGGAGCTCGGCGAACTCCGGGCGCAACGCGGACATCACGAGGTGCTCCCGCCGAGCCGGAATCCCCTGCAGGACACCGATTGCCGCTGGCACGCAGAGCACGGCGACCGCGAGGAACGTCGCACGCCACCCGAAAGCGGTGCCGAGCAACGACCCGCCCGGCACACCGGCGATGGTGGCGACCGTCGTGCCGGACAACAACACGGCGAGCGCCCGACCACGTCGTCCCGGCGGAACGAGCGCGGCGGCCGTCGTCAGTGCCACTGCGAGGAATCCGGCGTTGGCGAGTGCGGCGACCACACGGGACGCGAGCAGCACGGCGAAGCTCGTCGTGAGAGCGCCGACGACGTGAGCCACCAGGAAGACGAGGACGAACCCGAACAGACTGCGGCGGGGCGGCCACCGGCGGGCGAGCACCGCCATCAGCGGTGCGCCGACGGCCATGCCGGCCGCGAACGCAGAGGTGAGCAGACCGGCGGTGGCCACCGGGACGCCGAACGCGGCCGCGATGGACGGCAGCAGTCCGGCGAGCATGAACTCGGAGGTGCCCATGGCGAACACGGCCAGGGCGAGCAGGTACAGCGAAAAGGGCACGGAGGAACTCCGGAGGCTTCAGGGGTTTTCGGGGCTGACGGCTAGACCGCAGACCCGACCCTGGATGCCTCAGGACTCGACATGCCCCGCACGGTAGCGTGACCGAGTCCCACGACGCAGCCGGATTTCGTTGTCGGTTGACAGGCCCTCGTTCGGAATCAAAGATTGCCGGGTGTTCCTGTACCTGCTGATTCTGTGCGCGGTCGTGGGCGTCGTGGCGCTCGCGACGATCGTTCTACGACGCCTGAAGAACCGGCGGGTGCGCCAGGACGCGCTGTGGTCCGCGTACCGGCAGCACATGGACGAGCTGCGCGCGGCGTCGCCGGAAGCCGAGCTCGCGAACGTCGCGCAGGTGTACCAACGGGCGGGCAGCGGTGCCAAGGCCGCGATCGTGTGGCAGCGGACCGGGGTCGCCCAGGACTCGTGGTTCGAGGGGATGAACCCGAGTCCCGGCGACCTCCTGCTGCTGCGCGGCGGCCCCGGCTGGGGACCGGACGTCAGCAGCCCCAACGTCTTCTACATCGCGCCGGGGCAGGTCCTGTCGTCGATGACGCTCGAGGCCCAGGAGGCCGCGGACCGCCATCACTCCTTGAGTGCGCGCGCCGCCGCGAAGCAGTAGACGCCGAACGCGGCGATGCCGATCGCCACGGCGGACAGCAGGAACATGCCGTAAGGCTGTGCTGCCAACGTCTTCAGGGCTTTGTCCATGCCGCCGGACTGCCCGGGGTCGGCGTTGATCGCGGCGAGCCCGACGAGAACGCCGATCACGCCGTACGCGCTGCCCTTGCCGATCCAGCCGATCCTGCCGACGGGCTCGATCCACTTCGGGGCCTTGCCCATGTCGAGGTCCTTCTCGAAGGACTTCTTGACGCCCTTGTAGATGATCACGCCGGCGATGACGAGGATGCCGATCGCGATGGCGCCGACGATGAACTGACCGCCGGGCCAGGAGAGCACCTGCGCGGTGAGTTCCTGCTGCTGCTGGTTCTGGTCGCCGCCGCTGCCGGAGCCCGTCGCGTACTTGAAGGCACCCAGCGCGATACCGGTCGCCGTGACGGCACGGGCCGCGGAACCGATCCGCTTGGAGATCCGCTTCCGCTTCTTGCCGATGTAGGTGTACCCGACGAAGGCGAGCAGCAGCTGCCACAGGGCGAAGAACACGAGCCCGATGCCGAGCAGCCAGAGCAACCACGGGCCGCCCTGAGCGATGTCGCTCACCGCGCCCTTCGAGTCGGCCTGTTCGGAGTCGCCGAACGCGACCTGGATCGCAAGCCACGCCACCAGGACGTGTACGACCCCGTACAACACCATTCCCGCGCGCCCCAGCGTCTGGACGACGGGGTGTCTTCGCGCCTCTTGCGCAACAGTGGCCACGAACGGGTGAATACCCGCGCGTGGCCACTGTTGAACCAGCTTTTGTGTCAGCCGCCGGGCGGCGGCTCGCAGATGATCTTGAACTGCGGGTCGTACTTGACCGTGCGCGACTCGGAGCGCGACTGGCCGCTGCGGCGGTCCGTGATCGTGCGGGTGTCGGTCACCGAGAAGCCGGGTGCGCCGTTGCTCGGCGTGCAGCCGGCCTTGTTGACCTTCTTCTCCTGCGGCTGGGTCGGGTTGAACTCACCGCTGGTGGAGCCGGTGACGTCGTAGTTCTTGGTGCCCCAGAGCTTGATCGTGATCGACGAGCCGGTCCAGATCGTCTGGATGGCGACACCCGTGTCGTCCGGGTTCGTGAACGCGATGTCGATCAGGCTGTTGCCCGCGTTGTCCATGAACACGGTGGCCTCGCGGCCCTTCGGGTACCGCGTGATCCAGTAGCTGTGCTCCCGGTGGCCCGCGTCCTTCATGCCCGCGTAGTAGTACGCGTTGTAGAGCGTGGTCGCGAACTGCGAGATGCCACCGCCGACCGCCATGCCGGGGATGCCGTTCTCGATGATGCCGGCCTCGACGTAGCCCTGCGCGGTGCCGCGGGGGCCGGTGTACTTGTTGAGGCTGAACGTCTCCTTGGGCTTCACGATCGCGCCGTTGACCTTCTCGGCCACGACCCGGATGTTGACGCCCGAGGCGGGGGCGAAGCCACCGGTCGAGAACTCGCCGATGACCTCCTTGATCCCCATCTTGTTCGCCTGCTCGGTCGTGACCTTCGCGGGCGTGTGCTTGTACTCGAACTTGACCTCGCGCGCGTCCTTCTTCTTCAGCGTGTCGAAGTAGGGCTGGAGGTTCTTGTCCCAGTCGAGGTCCAGGCCGTCCACCGAGGGCTTGACCGTGGGCTTGCCGCCCTCGAAGACGATCTCGGCGTCCTTGCCCTCCTTGATCGTGTCCTTGAGCTGCGGCGTGGTGACCTCGGCGAGCTTGTCCTTGTTCGGCGTGACGTTCAACGCGCCACCCTCACCGGGGGCGAACGCCAGCGTGGTGCCGATCTGCTCGGGCGTGAGCGTCGCGTCCTTGCCCTCGCCCTTGATGACGACGGGGCCGGACACCGCGGTCTTCACGACCTCGTTGAGCGCCTTCTCGACGCCCTCCTTGGTCGTCTTGACCGGGGTGAAGTCCATCGGGACGTCGACCGGGCTGCCGGACGCCCAGTTCGCGACCACGGCGCCGACGGCGTCCTCGGTCTTGAGCTTCTGGCCGTCGTGCGGTTCGACGGCGACGGGGTTGGCGCCCTCGAACTTGATCGTGCCCTCGATCGGGTCGTGGTCGAGCTTGGGCCGCAGGGCCTCGAGGGCCCCGGAGACCTTCGTGTCGTCGGCCTTCGTCGCGACACCGACCTCGCGGCTGGTGAAGAACGAGGTCACGCGCGTGAACGGGCTGAGCGGCTGGCTGCCGGCGCGGTCGATCGTGGCGTTCCAGTCGAGCTCCAGACCAGCGGCCTTCGGGTCGAGCTCGGCGGTGACGTCACCGGCCTTGAGCGCGACGGGCTTGCTCAGGCGCGGGCCGATCTCGTCGCGCAGCTTCTTCTCGGCGTCGCCGTGGCTCATGCCGCCGACGTCGACGCCCGCCACCGTCACGCCGCGCGGCACGTTGCCGCTCGAGACGAGGATGTCGAGGCCGTAGAGCAGACCGAACGCGCCGACCACGGCGGCGGCCACGATGAGCGCCTTGCGCCGGTTGAACTTCGGCCGCGCCTCGTCCTCGCCCGGCTCGATCATCACGGGCCCGTAGACGCCGGTGTCGTTCTGCGGCTGTGGCTGAGGCTGTGGCTGCGGTTCGGGCGGCGCCACCGGCTTCATGTACTCGGTGGCGGCGTCGCCCGCCGGGAAGCCGACCCCGGGCAAGGCCGCGGCGATCGTGGGCTCGTTCGAGTCCGGCTCCTCAGACGGCCACGCCTCGGTCGAGGCGTCCACCTGGACCGGAGTGATCTTGGTCGTCTGCTCCGAGGACGTGCCGCCGGGACCCACCGGAGGCATCGCTCTCGTCTTGTCAGCGTCGTACGGCACAGCTCTCCCCGTTGCCCTGTCTCTCCTGAGGTGGCATATGTGTGTAGCTATCAGGCGCAGATCACGAACCGGCGGCTCATAGGTACAGACCAGTACCGTGCTCGGTGAGCTCAGTCGCAACCGCGTGCAGATCGCGTTCCCTCATCACGAGGTACGTGGTGCCCTGCACCTCGACCTCGAGCTGGTCCTCCGGGTTGAACATCACCCGGTCGCCGACCTTCACGTGGCGCACGCTGGTACCGACTCCGAACACATCACCCCACGCCAACCGCTTCGCCATCTGGGCCGTAGCGGGGATCACGATGCCTCCGCTGGAACGCCGCTCGCCGTCCTCGGGCGAGATGCGGACCATCACGCGGTCGTACAGCATCTGGATCTCGAGCTTGACATCAGGCACCAGCAGAGTCTACGTGCCTTGTGGACCCTCCTCGTCCATGCCGCCCATCAGCAGCGGGAGCCTGGTGGGTGCATCCGCAACCACTCGAACGGGCACTCCCCAGTCCTGCCTGGTCAGACGGCAGACGGGGTGTTCCTCGGCCGGGTCGTCACTACAACTCGCGGCCTGCGCGACGACGTGCAGCACGCCGTTCGTGACCTGATCGTTGATCCGCAACGCCCGTACCAGTTCGGTGGTGACCCCCGCGCCCTCGAGGATCAGCTCCGGGGGTGAGCTGGTGATCTCCAGACGCGTTGAGGGGCCATACCTTTCGTCCAGTTTGGTGCCTTTCGGCGGGGTGAAGACGACGGCGAGTTCGAACGCCCCCGCCGCGATGTCGGTGAACGGCCGCTTCACCTCGTGGGCCGCGCCGTCGATCTTGGTGGCGGAGGCCGCGAACCGTTCGAGCCGGTGCGCCGCGGATGCGACCACGACGAGCTCGCCGTCGACGACGAGCGCGTCGGACGGCTCCGCGACGTCCGTTGCGATCGTGGTCAGCGTCTTGGTCTCGGGATCGAAGCGGCGGATCGCGTTGTTGTAGGTGTCGCTGATGACGACCGAGTGGTCGTCCAGGACCGTGACGCCCAGCGGGTGCTGCAACAGGGCCTCGTCCGCGTCGCCGTCCTTGTGGCCGAACGCGAACAGCCCCTTGCCGACGACCGTGGTGACCTCGCCGTGCTCCAGGTACCGCAGCGCGCTCGTCTCGGAGTCGACCATCCACAGCCGGTCGCCGTCCGCCGCGAGCCCGGACGTCTGCGCGAAGAAAGCGCCTTCCGCGGGCCCGTCGTTGATGCCCTCGACGGTGGTGCCGGCGAGCCTGCGGACGGTGCCGGACGCGGGGTCGAAGAAGCCCAGCGTGTGGTTGCCGGCCATGGCGATGGCGATGCCGCCGTTCCACCAGGCCACGTCCCACGGGCTCGTCAGCTCGATCTTGTCGGCGGGCCCGTCGGTCTCGCCGTCGCGCCACTGCTCCCCGGTGCCCGCGAGGGTCGTGACCTCGCCGGTGTCGAGGTCGAGGCCGCGCAGCAGGTGGTTGACCGTGTCCGCGACGACGACCTGGTGGGTGCCGGGGACGAGCGCGAGGCCCGCGGGCTCGGAGAAGGTGGGGTTGAGGCCGTCGGTTCTTCCACGCTCACCGGTGCCGAATCGGCGGATCACGGTCTCGCCGTCCGCCTCCAGCTCCACGATGCTGTGGTGCGCCGAGTCGCTGACGAGGATCGTGTTGCGCGGCGTGACGATCGCCTTGGCGGGGAAGCGGAGCGTGGTGTTCTCGGGCTCCGGCGCCTGGTACGGCCCGGTGCCGCGGTGCAGCGTGCCTTTCTCGTCGTGCTCCTCGACGAGCTCCTTGATGATCGTCCGGAGGGCCTCGACGTGGCCCTCACCGGCGGCGACGTGCACGACGTAACCCTCGGGGTCGATCAGGTTCAGCGTCGGCCACGCCTTGACGGCGTAGTTCTGCCACGTGGTGAGCTCAGGGTCGTCCAGCACCGGGTGGTGCACCCCGTAGCGTTCGACGGCGGCCTTGAGAGCGTCCGGGTCGGCCTCGTGGACGAACTTCGGCGAGTGCACGCCGATCGTCACCAGGACGTCCTCGAACTCCTCCTCGAGGGGACGCAGCTCGTCGAGGACGTGCAGGCAGTTGATGCAGCAGAACGTCCAGAAGTCGAGCAGCACGATCTTGCCGCGCAGGTCGGTGAGTTTGATCTGCTCGCCGCCTGTGTTCAGCCAGCCGCGTCCCACCAGTTCGGGGGCGCGGACGCGGGCACGGCGCTTGGGGGTGCTCACGGCCGTATCCAACACTGTGGACGGTCGGACTGTTCCGGCGTCCATCAGGTGGACTTCTTTCGTTTTGTTCGTTTTGGGCTAGCATGAACACATGACGGCAGGCGCGAGTGAGCGAACGGTGCTGCCTCCGGCCCAGCCGGAGAGCTTGTCCGCGTGGGTCGCCGCGTTGACTCGCTCAGGAAACGAGACCGCCGCACTCGTCGCACCCGACGGCACGCATCTCCCGCTGCCGCAGGAGATCTTCGACGTGCTGCGGGACGTCGTGTTCGCGATGTCGCGTGGTCTGGCGATCACGGTCGCCCCTCAGCACACCATTCTCACCACCAGCGAAGCCGCACATCTGCTGGGCGTTTCCCGGCCGACCTTGGTGCGACTGCTGGAAGCGGGCGAGATCCCGTACGAGCAGCCCAACAGGCATCGGCGAGTCCGTCTGGCGGACCTCCTCGCCTACCAGGACCGTTCCCGCAGGGCACGCGCCGCCGGACTGGACGAGATGGTCCGCGACGGTGAGGACGGCGGCCTTTACGACCTTCCGTTGGAGACGCCGTTCGAGCGGTTGCCGACGAACGACGACTTCAGGTGATCAGTGCTTCCCGTCTTCATCGACACGTGCGTCCTTCTCAAGCCCTACCTCTGCGACACGCTGCTGACGATCAGCGAGTGCGGCGTCTACCGTCCGCTCTGGTCTACCGATGTGCTGGCCGAACTTGATCGAAACTTGCGCAAACGAGGCGCCTCCGAGCACCAGGTGGCCCACCGGCTCGGACAGATGCGACGACACTTTCCCGACGCCGAGGTGACCGGGTACCAGCACCTCGTCGAGGCGATGGAGAACGATCCCAAGGATCGGCACGTCCTCGCGGCAGCCGTGTGCGGCGGGGCCGAATTGCTGATCACCGAGAACCTGAAGGACTTTCCTGCTGCCGCCGTCAGCAGTTTCGACATCGAGGTGCTGCACCAGGACGAGTTCCTGCTCGATCAACTCGATCTCGCCCCGGAACTGGTGATCGCAGCCCTCCGGCGACAGGTGTCCCGCTACAGACGAACGCCGCGCACTGTCGATGACCTGCTCGACATCCTGGCCAACGAGGGTCACCGCTGCAGCGGGTTCGCCGAAGCGCTCCGCAACACCGGAGCGTTCGGCACTTGGAGAAGTTGACCTGCTGGCAGCGGAACGTCAGGCGAGAAGAACGGCCTTCAGGTCGGCGATGCTCTGCCGCCACTGCGGACCGGACTCGCTCTCGTCCCACAGCTCGGCGAGCTCCGACCCCTTCCCCAGCACCCGGTCCAGCGCCTGAGCCGCAAGCGCCCGCAGGTCTTCCGGCAGAGGCGGCAGCAGCTCGTCGGGGCCGTACGCGGTGGTGATCGGCGTGCCGCCCGGCAGCTGCGCGGCGATCAGCGCCGCCGAGGCGACGGCCTGGCACGCCTCGTAGCTGTCGAGGAACTCGTCGGACTCAATCGTGCTGGTCAGCGCGGTGCGGATGATGGCCTCGCGCTCCGCTTCCGCCGCGTCGTCCAGCTTGCCGGAGAAGTCCGCGGCGGTGTCGTTGTCGAAGTGTCCGACGTCCCAGGTGCCCATGGCGGTGATCATGACACCCGGCACCGACAAATCCGGGTGGGTCAGGGCAGCTTCAAGCCCGGCTTGTCGCCCTCGTCGAACACCGGCGCCACCCTGATGACCGCCTCCGAGAGGTCCACCTCACCGCCCGCGAACCGCGCGCCCCGGAACGACACCTCGCCCGCGTTGAGCTCCGCGCCCTCGAACTTCACGCGGCCGCCGGTGAACCGCGCGCCGTGGAACGTGACCCGCGCGCCGCCGAAGGTCGCGCCGCCGAACCACACCTCGCCGCCGCTCACGCGCATGCCGTCGAACGACACCCAGCCGCCGGGGAAGCGCGCCAGGCTGAGCACCAGGTTGCCGCCGGTGACGTGGACGCCGGCGAAGTCCGCGGCGCGCAGCACCGCCCTGGTCAGGTGGAAGTCGTGGCCCTGCCAGCTCACCGGGGCGCCGTCGCGCAGGTGTGCGGTGATGAGGCTGGTGACCGACAGGCGGACCTCGGTCTCCTCGTCGTGGTCCCACTCCGAGTCGAGGGACGGCTCGTACGGGATGCGGAGGTACGCGCACAGCACGTCGATGCACGTCTGGCGCTGCTCGGTCCACTCGTCGGCGAGCGACGCCATCGCGTAGAGGCCCGCCAGGCGGACGGTGGGCTTGTCGTGGCCGATCTGGGTGCAGGCGGTGGCGAAGCGCTCGTTGAGCACCTTCGCGTGCTCGCGCTTCTCGGCGGACTCGCTGATGCGTTGCTTGCGGTAGGCCACGACGAGGGCGACCACGCCGCCTACGCCGGCGACGACCGACAGTGCGATCTTGATGATGTCGACTCGGGTGTTCAGCGCGGTCGGCAGGCCCAGCGCGAGCCACAGCAGTCCTGCCGCCGCGGCGAAGACCGCCAGGCCGATCAGCACCACCGCGCTGATGTGCGTCCGGATCGACCAGAGCTCGCGATCAGCCACGGCGCGAGCGTAGTGGCGAACGTCAGGTGCTGGTGTCGTAACGGAAGATCACGCTGGGCGTGACGTCCGCCCAGTGCACGACCACGCGGGTCTGCCCGCCCTTGGTGTGCCGCATGGTCAGCGTGAGCGGGGACCACGTGCCGCCCGGCTCGGTGACGCCGGTCGACGTGCACGCGATGTCGCGGTCGCCCTCGCACTCCCAGCCCTCGCCGCCGACGGTCAGGTCGCCCTCGCCGTCCATGTCCTCGACGACGAACCGCAGCCGCGCGTCCGACTGCGGTGTGCTGCCGGTGTTGCGGGGTGTCAGCGTGAAGTCGACGGGCTGGCGGCGGTAGGCGAACCCCATCTCCTCCGGGGAGTTCCGCCACTCGCGGACGCCCTGGGCGTCCGTCTTGATCTCGAACGGCTCCTGCAGCGGCGGAGTCGGCGGCATGGTGGTGGTCTCGCCCGTCGGGTCGGGGGACGTGGGGGGCGCGGGTGCGGCCTGGGAGGTGCAGGCGCCCAGCAGCAACGTCAGCGCCGTCACCGCGATGAGCCTCATGGACCCAGCGTAACGGCGTCGTGCTCGTCCGGCGCGTCCGCAGAGCGGGACGGTCGCCCGCACCCCGCCGTCAGCGTTCATGATGGAGGCAGACCGCCCGTCTGAACCTTTTCGCCGTGATCGGCGTAGAGGACGCCGGGAGGTGCGTGATGGTGGAGTACCTGGTCGTCGGTGCGGGTCCGGCCGGCCTGCAGATGGGGCGCTTCCTGCACGGTGCGGGCCGCGACTACCTGATCGTCGAGGCGGGACCGGAGCCGGCGGGGTTCTTCCGGAGGTTCCCCCGGCACCGCGTCCTGTCGACGGACGACAACTGGCTGTTCGACGGCGCGCCGTTCACGCGCTACAGCAAGCGGTCCTTCCCCGACGCGGACGACCTGGTGCGCTACCTCGAGGACTTCGCTCGGCCGTTGAACATCCGCTACGGCACGCCGGTCGACGACCTGGGCCGGTACCGGGCGCGGCACGTCGTCGTCGCCACGGGCAAGAAGCCGCACCTGCCCGCGATCCCCGGCATCGAGCACGCCGAGACGTACGCGACCGCCAGCACCGATCCGACCGCGTACGCCGGGAGGCGCGTGCTGATCATCGGACGCGGGCACAGCGCGTTCGAGACGGCGGACAACCTGTCCGCCACGACCCGGCTCACGCACACCGTGGGACGGTCGGTGCAGCGGATCGTCAAGGAGGGCGACGAGTTCGTCGCGACCATCGACGGGACCGGTGAGCTGCGGTACGACGACGTCATCGCGTGCACCGGTTTCCGCCGGGACACCGCGCTCGACGCGCCGGGCGTGCACGTGCTGACCGGCGACTCGATCAAGGCCATCCGGCACGCCGCCAGGGCGTTGCACCGGTCGCTCGAGGCCGAGCACCACGGCGTGCCGTGGCCGCACCGCAAGCTGCGCAACCGTCCCGACTCGCTGGCGGCGACGATCGCGACGCGGGCCGGCAAGATCCCGGACGGACTGGCGGACGTCGTTGTGCCACAAGGACAACACGCGCTGCTCTACGACGAGATGCCCACGACCGAACGCAACGGGTTCGTCGTCACGAGCACGCAGGTGAGGCACTACCGGCGCAACGAGCTGATCGCCGTCGAACGCCGGTTGCACCGCAAGCCGCTGGAGAAGTTCTTCTCGCAGCAGCTCGCGGTGCCGTGCATCGCCTGAACCTCAGGCCGGCAGCGTGCGCTTGAGGAACTGCCCGGTGATGTCCCACGCGCGGTCGGCGGCGGCCTGGTCGTACCAGGGCCCGAGGTGGTTGAGGAACGCGTGGCCGGCGGGCTCCAGGTGGACCTCGGCGTTCTCGTGCTCCTCGACGGCGTCCACGACGGCCTGGTAGCCGGTGATGAACGAGTCCTCGGTGCCGAAGTGGAACAGGATCGGGCACGTCACCTGGCCGAGCGTGCCGATCTGGTCCGGCACGCCCGAGCCGTAGAACGACACGGCGGTGTCGGGGTCGGAGGCGACGGCGGCCGCGTAGGCGAGCGTGCCGCCGAGGCAGAAGCCGAGCACGCCGACGCCACCGGTGACCTCGGGCAGACCGCGCAGGTACTGGACGGACGCGACGACGTCCTGCACGGCGAGCGGGAAGTCGAGGTTGCCGGTGACCTCCATCGACTTCGCGATGCCCGCCTCGTCGTGCTCGCCCACCCAGCTCGGCTGGAAGCGGTGGAACAGCTCGGGCACGGCCACGACGTACCCGAGCGCGGCCAGCTTCTCCGCCACACCCCGCAGGTACCCGTCCAGGCCGAAGATCTCCTGGACCAGCACGATGCCGGGCCCGGTCCCGGACTCCGGCAGCCAGAGCGGCAACGGCATCTCGTCAACTCGATGGGTCATGTCCCGATCTTGCCCGAGCACCGGGGTCAGCCGCCGACGGCCACCGACGTCCCGGTGAGGCGCTCGGCCTCGGCCCACAGGCGCGCGGCCACGGCCTTGTCCCGCGCGGTCCGGGGCGTCGAGACGGGCCTGGTCGGACCCACGACCGCCCAGCGCGGCCCGTAGTAGCCGCCGGCGACCGCGCCGGGGTCGGCCGTCGCGTACAGGAGCGGTTCGGTGCCCTGCTCGACCCCTTGCGAGGGAACGACCTTGTAGCCGATGGACTCGACGAGACCGGGCTTGCCGCCGTTCAGGTGCGGGCCCGAGGTCATCAGGTTGGTGCGGGTGTAGCCGGGGTGCGCGGCGACCGACAGCAACGGCCAGTCCCGTTCGGCCGCCAGGTCAGCGAGGTGCAGCGTCATCAGCAGGTTGGCGAGCTTCGTGCGGGAGTAGGTCAGCGTCGGGCTGTACCGGCGGCGTCCCTGCAGGTCGTCGAAGTCGATGCGACCGCGGTAGGCGGCACCGCTGCTCATGGTCACGACCCGCGGCGCGGGTGCGGCCAGCAGCAACGGCAGCAGTCGCACGGTGAGGGCGAACGGGCCGAGGAAGTTGCTGGCCAGCTGGAGTTCGAAGCCGTCGGCGGTCTCGGTCCGCGCGGGCACGTTCATCACGCCCGCGTTGTTGACCAGCACGTCCAGCGGCCTGCCGTCGGCGAGCAGGCCCTCGGCGAACGCGCGCACCGACGCCTGGTCGGCCAGGTCGAGCTGCCGGACCTCGAGCGACGCACCGGGGTGCGCGGCCAGGATCTCCGCCTTCGCCTGCTCGCCCTTGGCCGCGGTGCGCACCGCGAGGACCACGTCCGCCCCGGCTCCCGCCAGGCGCTTGGCCGCCTCCTTGCCCGTGCCGCTGTTCGCGCCGGTGACGACGATCCGCTTGCCGTGCTGGTCAGGAACCTCGTACATCGCGACCCCTCGTTAAGTACTGCCGGTCTCTTATGTCCTCAACATAACGGACCGACGGTCTCTTAGTAAAGTACCGCTGGTCTGTAACATGCGGTGCATGAGCTTCCAGCGGGCGCGCACCGACGAGCAGCGCGGCGAGCGGCGGCGGCAGATCCTCGCCACCGCGGCCGCCATGCTCACCGAGATGCCGGTCGCCGAACTGACCCTCACCGCACTCAGCCGCCGGGTCTGCCTGGCCAAGGCCAACGTCCTGCGCTACTTCGAGTCGCGCGAGGCCGTGCTGCTGGCGTTGCTGGAGGCGGAGGTCGCGGACTGGATCACGGAACTGGAGGCCGCGCCGGCCGCGGACGGCAGCGCGGCCGGGGAACGCGGAGACCGGTTCGCCGAGCTCCTGGCGACCTCGCTGGCACGTCGCCCGGTGCTCTGCGACCTGATGAGCGCGCAGTCCACGGTGCTGGAGCACAACATCTCCGCCGAGACCGCGCTGCGACACAAGCGCGCTGTCCACGGGTACCTGGAGGTACTCGTCCGGTTCACCGCGGGGCACCTCCCCGAGCTGGGCGACGAGGACGCGGCCGCCCTGATGCAGTCCGTCATGCTCGTCGCGGTCGCCGCCTGGCCGGCCAGCCGTCCCCCGCGGGCGGTGCTCGACGCCTACGCCACCGACCCGGCCCTGGCCGTGATGTGCGTCGACTTCGCGGACGTCGTGCGCCGCACCGCCGCGGTGACCGTTTCGGGTCTTCTCGCCCGCGAGCGCCAGCCCCGATAATCGCCCGATGATCAGGTTGATCGCGACCGACCTCGACGGCACGCTGCTCCAGCCCGGCGGGGTGTTGAGCGACCGCACCCGTGCCACGCTCCACGCCGTCGACGCGGACGTCGTGGTCGTCACGGCGCGACCGCCGCGGTTCGTGCAGGACCTGGAGCTCACCGGCACGGCGATCTGCTCCAACGGCGCGATGATCTACGACCTCACGAACCGCGAGGTGACGCACGCGCAGACGGTGCCGCTCGACGTCGTGCGCAAGGTGTCGGAGGCGTTGGCCGAGGTCATCCCGAACGTCGGCATCGCGGTCGAGACCGGGCTGGAAGTGTTGTCGGAGCCGGGTTTCCAGGGTTTCGGACCGAAGAATCCACACAGGACGCTGGAGCTGCTCGACCACGTCCTCGAGGAGGCGCACCAGGTCGTGCAGATGCTCGCGTGGGCGCCGGACGCCGAGGTCGACCACATGATGGAGATCGCGCGGGAGGCCGTCGGGCAGCACGTCTCCGTCACGCACTCGGGCGGCCTCGGGCTGCTGGAGATCAGCCCACCGGGCGTCTCGAAGGCCGCCACGCTCGAATCCCTCTGCAACACAAGGGGAATCGGCAAGCACGAGGTCGTCGCGTTCGGGGACATGCCGAACGACCTGTCGGTGCTCGGGTGGGTCGGCACGGCGTACGCGATGGGCAACGCGCACCCGCTCGTGAAGCAGGCCTGCACGAACCACGCGCCGCCGAACACCGAGGACGGCGTGGCTCAGGTCCTCGAAAGCCTCTTCAGGATCTAGGCACCGAGGTGGGTCCGGCCACCTCGGCTCCCAGGGCGACCACCCGCCGCCGCAGCTCGCGGTCGGCGGTCACCACCGTCACCTGACGTCCGGCGCCTTCGGCTCGCACCACCTCGACGATCGTGTCGTCGCCCTCGCCGGGAGCGGCGACGACACGGACGTCGTCGATCGAGGAAACGTTGCGCGCCTTGCCTTCCACGACGAGAACGACCTCCTCGTCACGGCCGCGCAGCGCGTCGCGGAGGCGTTCGGCCGCGGCCGCCCTGTCCCGCCACCACCCGTCGGGGACCGACCCCACGACGTTGGCTGCGTCGACCACGAGCAACGGCTTCACGCCTCCAGCGTGCCTCAGCCCCGGCGGGCGCGCAGTTCGTCCAGCGAGTCCGGCCCCTCGTCCACGGCAAGTGCCGCAACGGGGGCAGCGGACACGCCGGCCCAGCGCAGCACGGCGGCGGTGGCGGCGGCCCGTTCCTCCTCGGGCAGCTTGGCGATGTTCGCGCCGTGGTTGCCGCCGGGAACCGTGTACGACAACGAGTCGCGCGTGCCCCGTCCGAGGCGGAACGGTTCCGCGCTCCACGGGTCGTTCTGGCCGTTCACGAACAGCAGCCGCGAACCCTGGTGGCGGACCCACGTGTCGATGTCGCGCATCGCGGAACGGTCGAAGCGCGAGAACCTGATGTCCGGCGACACCATCGAGCGCGGCACCGAGGAACCGGGGTAGCGCAGCAGGTCGCGCACCGCCGACTCGTCCGCTTCGGGCCAGCCGAGCTGCGTGCCCGCCTGGTAGTAGTACGCCGTGTAGGGCGCGACGCCCGCGTCGGTGTAGAAGTCCCAGCCCACGGTCTGGTCGATGAACTTCCACAGGTCGTCCACCGAGGCGCCGTCACCGGGCACCAGCGCGCACTGCTCCTGCGTGCCGTACTGCCAGAACGTGAACGGCGTGTCCAAGACCAGGATCTCCAGCGCCTTGTGGGCGTTGCCGAACTGCTCGTACGTGTAGCCCTTCGCCTCCAGCCTCGCCACGAACTCGTCGCGCTGCTGCAGGATCTGCCGTTGGACGCCTTCGAGCCGTCGGTTGCACGTCGGGTCGTTGCCGACCTCGCGGATGAACTCGCCGTAGACGTCGCGGTCGTTCACCACGTCGTTCGGTGCCACGTACGCGATGGTCGCGTCGACGTCGCGCGGGAAGAAGCGGCGGTGGTAGATCGACGTCATGCCGCCCTTGCTGGCACCCGTCGAGAGCCACTTCGCACCGTAGATCTTCTTGAACGCGCTGACGATCCGGTGGTGGTCGTTCGCGGCCTGCCAGATGTTCAGGTCGTCCCAGTCGGCCGGGGCGGGGCGCGACGGCGGGAAGAACCGCTGCTCGACGCTGATCTGGTTGCCGTCGACGAGCCGGGCGGGCTCGGACGCGCTGACCGAGCCGGGCAGGTTGTAGCCGGTGGTGTGCAGCACCATCGGCTTCGACTCGGCCTTGTGCAGCAACGAGAAGCGCTGCTCGAACTTCGGCCCGCGCGGCTTGCGGTGGTCGGCGGGCTGCTGGATGCCGAGGACGAACGTCCGCGCGGTGCCGGACGTCCCCTCGCTGATGATCCGCACGCCGGGGACGGCGGCGACGCGGTCCTTGATGTCGGGGGCGGCGGACGCCACGGCGGCGGTGGCGGCGACCTGCGCCGATGCCAGGCCGAACGCCAGCAGGGAGCGTACGAGTCTGTTCACCGCACCAAGCTATTGAGCCCGCACGCCCCGCCGGACCGGCCGATCGTCGGGCTTATTCGAAGCTCGCGAAGTAGGACGCCGCCATGTCCTTGTCGCCGTGCCCGCCGTCGACCGCGCGCTTCAGGCGTTCGGCGGAGGCCTGGGCGACGTCCAGCCGCACCTTCGCCCGGTCCGCGGCCTCGGCGACGAGCCGGGCGTCCTTCAGCGCGTTCTCGACGGTGAAGGCGGGCTCGAACGAGCGGGCGATGATCGCGCCGCCCTTCATCTGCAGGTACGGGGTGTCGATGGCGCCGCCCGAGATGGCCTCGAGAAGCAGCTTCGGGTCGAGTCCGGACGCCTCGGCCAGCGACACGGCCTCGCCCACCGCGGCGGTCAGGGCGAGCACCCAGCTGTTCGCGACCAGCTTCAGCTTCGACGACGCCCCGGCCTCGCCGATCCACATCGTGCGCGCGCCGATCACGTCGAACACGGGCTGCACCCGCGGACGCAGTTCCTCGGCACCGGACGCGAGCACGACGAGCTTGCCCTCGGCCGCCGGCTTCGTGCTGCCGAGCACGGGGGCGTCCACGAACTCCAGCCCGAGCGAGCGGGCGAGCGCGATGTGGTCCTCGGTCGCCTCGATGCCGACCGTGGACGCCTGGATCCACACGGCGTCGTGCGGCAGTGACGGCGCGGCGGCCTGGATAGCGGAGGTGACCGCGGGGCCGTCGTTGAGCACGGTCAGCACGACCTCGACGCCCTCGACGGCCTCCGCGGGGCTGCCGGTGACGGTGGCGCCCTTCGAGGCGAGCGGTTCGGCCTTGGCGCGCGTGCGGTTCCAGACCCGGACGTCGTGTCCGGCCGCGGCGAGGTTGGCTGCGATGGGGGCACCCATGAGGCCGGTGCCGAGCACGGCGATCTTCATGTCCCCCAGCAAACAAGAAACCTCGCGGTGCTGCCAGGTCGGGGGTCCGACAGCACCGCGAGGTCAACAGTGACATCGGCGGACCGACGTGCGCTGTTACAACACCATCATACTGTGGCGTGGATCACGTTTAACAGAATGAAACCCCTGGAGCGCGGGAGGTGCTCCAGGGGTTCCCGTTGGGGAGGCACTCGCGACGGGGCGCCGCGCGAGTGCCGGGTCTTCGAAAGTCAGCGCAGGGTGGTGACCTGAGCCTGGGCGATGGCCATCAGCTCGTGACGCATGGACGGGGTGGTCGCCATGTCGATCGCGCGAGCCACGGCCTTCCGGTTGCGCGCCTCGGCACGACGGGCGCGGAGCTTCGCTGCGAAGTTCATCTCGGTCTGCACTTCCCTCTTCGAGGTCTTGTTGGCTGGTGACTCAAGTATGCACCTTCGTGGGCGTAAACGCACGCGATTGTCCGGTGAGGTGGCGCACATGCCGATGAATCATCGGCCGATAACGTGGACGGCCGGACAACGACGGGTAACCGCCGTCACTCCTCCCGGCCGAGCAGGAAGCGCCCGAAGTGGGGCACCGTGAAGGCGATCTGACCCCGCTCCGCGCTGTAGACCAGGCCTTTCTTGATGAGCGAGTCCCGCGCGGGCGACAGCGACGAGGGCTTGCGGCCGAGGTGCTCGGCCACCTGGGCGGTGTTGACGCCCGCATCCTTTCCGTCGGTCAACTCGGCCATCGACCGGAGATACTCGCGTTCAGCGGGCGTTGCACGCTCGTATCGGGAGCCGAAGAAGCCCACGGCCAGCTCCGCGTCGGCCTCCGGAGCCGCCACCGAGACGTCCAGCGCGGTGATCGGGTCGGCCGGAGCGGCGTCCCAGGCGGCCTTGCCGTAGGCCTGGATGAAGTACGGGTAGCCCCCGCTCGCGTCGAAGAGGGCGTCGAGCGCCTCGTCGGTGATGCCCGCGTCCTCCCGTTCGACCGGGGCCAGCACGGCGCGGTCGGCGTCCTCGCGGCTGAGCCGGTCGATGCGGACGTAGCGGAAGAGGCGTTCCGAGTACGACTTGCTCGCGGACAGGACCGCGGGCAGGTGGGGCAGGCCGGCACCGACGACCACGAGCGGCGCGCCGATCTGCGAGAGCTCGTGGCACGCCGCGCACAACGCGCTGATGTCGTCCGGCTTGAGGTCCTGCATCTCGTCGATCAGCAGCGCCACACCCGTGCCGACGTCCTGCGCCAGCTCGGCGACGTCGGTGAAGAGCTCGACCAGGTCGATCTCGATGTCACCCGAGTCCGCGCGGCCGGACGCGGCGGGCACGTCGATGCCCGGCTGCCAGCGGTCGCGCAGCTTGGCGCCGTCCGGAGCGGCCCTCAGCGCGAACGCCTTGAGGATCCCGAGGATCGCCTCGACCCGGTCCGGCGCGCGGTGGCGGACCGCGAGGTCGCGGATCGCCCGGTGCAGTGCGGCGCTCAACGGCCTTCTGAGGTCGGCGTCGGGCCTGGCTTCGACCTTGCCGGCGCCCCAGCCGCGTTTCACGGCCATCGACCGCAGCTCGCCGAGCAGCACCGTCTTGCCGACCCCGCGCAGTCCCGTCAGCACGAGGCTGCGCTCGGGACGGCCGCGGGCCACGCGTTCGAGCACCACCTCGAACGCACCGACCTCTTTGTCCCGGCCGGCGAGCTCAGGAGGCCGCTGGCCTGCACCGGGAGCGAACGGGTTGCGCACCGGGTCCATGGCTCGCACCGTATCCGCGTTTCTAGGACCCGCCTTAGAGACGCGCAGACTCGCGTCGAAATGCGGCCGGATGCCGCTCTCTAAGTTTATCTAGTGATGGAGCAATAGAGTCGAATAGTTGCGGATGCTGTGCCGTGCCGGTTGGCTGGCCCACGTGGCTGAAGTCGTGACGAAGGGGACAGGCGAGGTCGAGCGCACCGCCGACCGCGCACAGGTCGACGTGACGTTCGAGGCGCTCGGCGCCGAACGCTCCGAGGCGGTGAGCACCCTCAACCAGCGCATTTCCACGATCGAGCCGCTGCTCGAGGAGTTCGAGGTGCGGTCGCGGCAGCTGTCCGCGCACGACAACTGGGACAACAACCAGCGCGTCGGCAGCCGCGCGTCGCAGCAGTACGTGATCTGGGTGAAGGACCTCGACCGCCTCGACGCGCTGCTCGGCGAACTCGTCCAGGCCGAGCCGTCCTGGATCAACGGTCCGTCGTGGGCGTTGGTCGACGACGGCGAGGCCATCCGTGAGGCGCAGCGGGAGGCCGTCGCGGATGCGCTGCGTCGCGCCGAGGGGTACGCGTCTGCGTTGGGGCGGCGGCTCGGGCCGTTGCTGCGGATCGGTGACACGGAGGGCGGCGCGCACTACCAGCCGCGGATGATGAGCGGTGCGGCGTCGTTCGAGATGGCCGGGCCCGCCGGGATGGTGGACCAGCTGAACCTGAAGGCGCAGCAGATCACCGTGTCCGCGTCGTGCACGGCCGCGTGGTCGTTGCTCGACTGACGGCCGTAGTCCTGAGGTCTGACCCGCGGATCATGCCGCGGTGCGATCCGCGGTGACGGCGTCGATCCATACCGTGCCGATCCATGCGGAACTTGTTGATCGGCATGGTCGTCGGGGCGGCGGTGATGGCGTCCATCGCGCCCGCGCACGCGATCATCGGCGGGGAGACGGCGACCGGGGAGCACACCTGGATCGCCGACCTGGGGCACGACGACAACGGGCACGGGTGCGGTGGCGGGCTGGTCGCGCCGCGGTGGATCGTGACGGCGGGACACTGCCTGGGGCGGGCCGCGGTCGGCACGTCGGTCCGGGTCGGGTCGAACGACCGGCTCGAAGGCGGCAGCGTCGTCGCGGTCGCGAGCGTGCACAAGGGCGACCACGGCGACATCGGGCTGGTCGAGTTGGAGAAGCCCGTCGCCGAGACGCCCGCACTGGTCGGTCCGATGCCGGTGTCCGGGCCGATCCGGTTGCTCGGCTGGGGCATGGACGCGCAGGAGAACCCCACCTCTCCGCGGCACCTCAAGCAGCTCGACACCGAGGTGCTCGGGCAGTGCGGCGGGAACGACGAGATCTGCGTGAAGCAGTCCGCCGAGGCCGCCGTGTGCCACGGTGACTCGGGGACGCCCGCGATCGTCGACGGCAGGGTGGTCGCGGTGACGAGTCGCGGGCCGATAGGGCCGTGTGGCGCCGAAGGCTGGACCGTCTACACGGCCGTGGCGCCGCATCAGGCCTGGATCGACAGCACGATCGCTAGCTCTCGTTGAGCGACGCCAGTGCGTGTTGGACCGCGGCGGCGTCCTGGTCGTCCGGACGGGCCTTGAGCCACCGCCTGAGCCACTCGACGCGCCGCCGGGCCGCCGCGGCCAGCGTCAGCGTGATGTAGGCGCGGCGTTCCCACTCGCGGGCCGACCTCATGGCGTCGGCGGCCGGCCGCCACTCGTCGCGCATCGTGCCGGTGAGGGCGCGTGCCAGCACCGGATCTCTCTCGGGATCGACTTGCAGGTCGTGCATGCGCCCCCCACCCCCCAGTACCGCCACGCTGCGGTCCAGTGAGTGTGCATGAGGGACCCTCGGCTTCGGCAAGCCTTGGTGCGTCACCGTTCCAGAATCGCAGTGATCCCCTGGCCGCCGGCCGCGCAAATGGACACGAAACCGCGTCCACTTCCCTTCTGGTGCAGCAACTTGGCGAGGGTCGCGACGATGCGGGCGCCGGTGGCGGCGAACGGGTGGCCTGCCGCGAGTGACGAGCCGTTGACGTTCAGCTTCGCCCTGTCGATCTCGCCGAGCTCCTTCTCCCAGGCCTTCAACGTCGCCAGCACCTGGGACGCGAACGCCTCGTGCACCTCGTAGAAGTCGAAGTCCTGGAGTGTGAGGCCCGCCTTGTCGAGCATGCGCGGTGCAGCGTGCACGGGTGCCATGAGCAGGCCCTCGCCGCCGTGCACGTAGTCGACGGCGGCGGTCTCGGCGAACGTCAGGTACGCGAGCACGGGCAGGTTGCGCGCGGCCGCCCACTCCTCGGTCGCGAGCAGGACCGCGGAGGCGCCGTCGGACAGCGGGGTCGAGTTGCCGGCGGTCATCGTGTCGCCGAAGACGGGCTTGAGCTTCGCGAGCTTCTCCACGCTGCTGTCCGGGCGGAGGTTCTGGTCGCGGGTCAGGCCGAGGTACGGGGTGACGAGGTCGTCGAAGAAGCCCTCGTCGTAGGCGCGCGCGAGGTTCTGGTGGCTGCGCGCGGTGAGTTCGTCCTGGTCCTCGCGCGTGATGCCGTACTCGGCGGCGGTGACGGCCGCGTGCTCGCCCATCGACATGCCGGTGCGCGGTTCGCCGTTGCGCGGCAGGTGCGGGACGACGTGGCTCGGCCGCAGCTTCGTCAGGAGGCTGATCTTGCGGGTGCGGTTGAACTCCAGCAGGAGCTTGCGGAAGTTCTCGTTCACGCCGATCGGCGCGTCGCTGGTGGTGTCGACGCCGCCCGCGATGCCCGCCTCGATCTGGCCGAGCGCGATCTTGTTGGCCACGGCGACGATCGCCTGCAGGCCGGTGCCGCACGCCTGCTGGAGGTCGTACGCGGGCGTTTCCGGGCTGAGCCTGCTGCCGAGGACGGACTCGCGGACGAGGTTGAAGTCGCGCGAGTGCTTGAGCACGGCGCCCCCGACCACCTCGCCGAGGCGTTCGCCCTTCAGGCCGAAGCGGCTCACCAGGCCGTCCAGCACCGCCGTGAACATGTCCTGGTTCGACGCGGTGGCGTACGGGCCGTTCGAGCGGGCGAACGGGATGCGGTTGCCGCCGATGATCGCTACTCGCATGCCGTCATACTACCTACTAGCGGGTAGACTTACTAGCGAGTAGGTTGTGGTTCGTGGACAGGTACCAGAAGTTCGCAACGTCGGGGCTCGGCCGTCAGCTCGTGCGCAGGCTTGGCCTGCCGGACCCGTATCCGCTGCGCCGCGACGCCGCACTGGCCACACCGGTGCTCGTCGGTGGCGCCACCCGGCTGCCCTTTCTGAAGCAGCTGGAAACTGGGCCTGCCCCGTACGGCGCGCTGGTGTTCGACGCGTCGGAGCTCTCGTCCGTCTCCGACCTGCGGCAACTGCACGAGTTCTTCCACCCGGCGATCACGCAGCTGGGGCCGTGCGGACGCGTGGTGGTGATCGGGCGGTCGCCGGACTCCGTGGCGCAACGGGCGTTGGAAGGCTTCGTGCGATCGGTCGGCAAGGAGCTGCGCCGCGGTGGCACGGCGAACCTCGTGTACGTGGCGGACGGAGCCGAGGACGGGGTCGAGTCGACGTTGCGGTTCTTCCTCTCCGGGCGGTCCGCGTACGTGTCCGGGCAGGTCGTGCACGTCTCCGGGAACGCCGCTCCGGCCACGCTGAAGGGCAAGGTCGCGCTGGTCACGGGCGCCTCGCGGGGCATCGGCGAGGCGATCGCGGCCACGTTGGCCCGCGACGGCGCGCACGTGGTCTGCCTCGACGTGCCCGCGGCGGGTGACGAGCTGTCGAAGGTCGCGAACTCCATCGGCGGGTCCGCGTTGCAGCTCGACATCACCGGCGACCCCGCCCGGCTGACCTCGTACCTGCTGGAACGGCACAGCGGTGTCGACATCGTCGTGCACAACGCCGGCATCACGCGCGACAAGACGCTGGCGCGCATGGACTCCTCGCAGTGGGACTCGGTGCTGGAGGTCAACCTCGCCTGCCAGGAACGGGTCAACGACGCGTTGCTGCACGACGGCGTGCTGCGCGGCGGTGGGCGGATCATCGGGGTGTCGTCGATCGCCGGGATCGCGGGCAACCGCGGCCAGACCAACTACGCCACGTCGAAGGCGGGCGTGATCGGCATGGTGCAGACGCTCGCGCCCGTCCTCGCGGCTCGGGGCGCCACGATCAACGCCGTGGCACCCGGTTTCATCGAGACGAAGATGACGGCCGCGGTGCCGTTCGCGACCCGCGAGGCCGGGCGGCGGATGAACAGCCTGTCGCAGGGCGGGTTGCCGGTCGACGTCGCGGAGACCGTGGCGTGGTTCGCGTCGCCGGGATCCGGTGGCGTGAACGGCAACGTCGTGCGGGTGTGCGGCCAGATGCTGCTGGGGGCCTGATGCTGCTGCGCGCCGCCCTCACGTCGTTCCGGCGCGGCGAAACGCTTGCCGCGCAACCGGTGTCGGCCTCCGTCGACGTCTCGCTGAAGCACCTCGCGGCCTACAACTCGGTGTGCGGCTTCGGTTTGCGCGACGCGTTGCCGTTGACCTACCCGCACGTGCTCGGGTTTCCGCTGCAGATGAAGCTGATGTCCGGGCCCGGGTTCCCGTTCCCGCTGCCCGGCCTCGTGCACGTGGCGAACCGGATCACGCAGGCGCGGCCGCTGACCGCGGACGAGCCGCTGGAGATCACGGTGTCCGCGCGCGATCTGCGACCACACCCCCAGGGCACGCAGGTGGACGTGGTGACGTCGATTTCCGGTGTCTGGGAAGGGGTTTCGACCTACCTGCGACGCGGTGGCGGTGCGTCCAGCACCGGCGAGCAGCTGGAACGGCCGGTCGCCTCGGCGGTGTGGCGGGTGCCGGCGGACATCGGGCGGCGCTACGGCGCGGCGTCCGGCGACCGCAACCCGATCCACCTGCACCCGTTGAGCGCCAAGGTGTTCGGCTTCAAGCGGGCGATCGCGCACGGCATGTGGACGAAGGCCCGGTGCCTGGCCGCGCTGGAAGGACGGCTGCCCGAGGCCGTGACGGTCGACGTCCGGTTCAAGAAGCCGCTGCTCGTCCCCGGTCGCGTCGAGTTCTCGGCGAGCGAGAACGGCGGCGGCTGGGAGTTCGCCGTGTGGGGCAAGGGACCCCACGTGCTCGGCTCAACGTCGTGACGGTGGATGCCAGACGTTGCCGTCGACCAGGTCGCCGAACCCCATCCAGACGAGGTTCATGAGGCGGGCCGCGACGACGCCGGCGGGTTCCTCGGGGTGGTCGAGCCACCAGTCCGCGAGCGACTCGCCGGCCCCGACCAGCGCGGCGGCCAGCGACTCGGCCTCGAGTTTGGTCGCCGGAGCCTTCGTCGACTGGGTCAGCAGCGCCGCGACCAGCGACACCGCGCGAGCGCGCATGTCCATGAGCTCCACCGCGAACGGACCGCCCTGGTTGGACGCCTGCCGGTGCAGCACCTGCCAGCTCGCCCGGTTCTCCCCGACGAACCCGAAGAACGCCCGCAGGCCGCTCCACAGCTGCACGTCGGGTTCCTGGTCGGGCTCGACGCCCGTCGCGATGGCCTCCATCATGCGGGTGGCCTCACGCCGGATGCACGTCGCGAACAACTCCTCCTTGGAGCCCAGGTAGGCGTACAGCATCGGTTTCGAGATGCCCGCGACCTCGGAGATCTCGTCCATGGAGGCCGAGTGGAAGCCGAGCCGCGAGAACACGTCGACGGCGGCGTCCATGATCTGCCGCTCACGCACGGCGCGTGGCAAGCGCTTGGCTCGACCTTCTGTGCGCATCACTACCCCTCGGTTCGAAGCCGCAAGATTATCCGATCGGCTTGCCGCCCTATCTACTCATCAGTAGTCTTACTCGCGAGTAGGTACCAGGAGGTGTCCCACCATGACGCTCGACCTCAGCACCGAGGCGATCGCGAAGCTCAGCCCGGCCGAGCTCATCAGCACGCTGGAGAAGACCTCGCCGGACGACCCCGCCCTGAAGGACGTCGACATCGACGTCATCGCCCGCGGGATCGACCCGAAGAAGCTGGGCAAGGACGACTTCGCGGCGCTGCTGCGGGCGTTGGGCAGGCTGGCGGACGGCGGCGCCGACCTCGACCTGTCGAAGATGGACCCGTCGAACTTCGCCCGCATCATCTCGCGCGCCTCGAAGGACCAGATCGAGGCCGTGGTCGCCGACGAGGCCCTGCGCGTGCGCGTGCTGGACGAGGTGTTCCGGCGCATGGAGGTCCACTTCCGGGCGGACCGCGCCGGCGCCACCAAGGCGGTCGTGCACTTCCACGTGCTCGAAGACGTGTACGAGGCCATCATCGAGAACGCCGAGTGCACCATCAACAAGGGCGTGACGCGCGAGGCCCGCGCCATCGTGACGCTGACGCCCGCCGACTTCCTGAAGCTCGCGACCGGCAACGCCTCCGCCCCCGTGCTGTTCATGACGGGCAAGCTGAAGGTGAAGGGCGACCTGGGGTTCGCGGCCGGGTTCATGAGCCTGTTCAACATCCCGAAGGCCTGACGGAGAGGTTTTGCAGTGGGTGGCTTCTCGCTCGAGCTGAACGAAGACCAGACCGACCTGCGCGACTGGGTGCACGGTTTCGCTCGCGACGTGATCAGGCCGGCGGCCTCGGAGTGGGACGAGCGCGAGGAAACGCCGTGGCCGGTGATCCAGGAGGCGGCGAAGATCGGCCTCTACGGCTTCGAGGCCCTCGCGACCTGGTTCGCCGACCCCATCGGGTTGTCGTTGCCCATCGCCACCGAGGAGCTCTTCTGGGGTGACGCCGGCATCGCGTTGTCCCTGATGGGCACCGGTCTGGCCGTAGCCGGCATCTTCGCGGGCGGCGAGCCCGAACAGCTCGCCGAGTGGGTGCCGGAGTGCTTCGGCGACGAGTCGGACCCGAAGCTGGCCGCCTTCTGCGCCTCCGAACCCCAGGCGGGCTCGGACGTGGCCGGCTACCGCACGCGCGCCCGTTACGACGAGGCCACCGACGAGTGGGTGCTGAACGGCCAGAAGGCCTGGGCCACCAACGGCGGCATCGCGAACGTGCACGTCGTCACCGCCGTCGTGGACCCCGCTCTGGGCTCACGCGGCCAGGCCGGGTTCATCGTCCCGCCCGGCACGCCGGGGTTGTCGTCGCCGGGCAAGATCAAGAAGCACGGCATGCGCGCCTCGCACACGGCAGACGTGTTCCTGGACGACGTGCGGGTGCCCGGACGCTGTGTTCTGGGTGGCCGGGAGCGGTTGGAGGCACGGCTGGCTCGTGCCCGCGAGGGTCTGCGCGCAGGTGGCCAGGCCGCGATGGCGACGTTCGAGACCACGCGCCCGACGGTGGGCGCCATGGCCGTGGGTGTCGCACGGGCCGCCTACGACTACGCGCTGGAGTACGCGAAGGACCGCGAGGCGTTCGGCCGCAAGATCATCGAGAACCAGTCGATCGCGTTCGACCTCGCCAACATGCGGATGGAGATCGACGCGTCGCGGCTGCTGGTGTGGCGGGCGGCGTGGATGGGGCGCAACAACGTGCCGTTCACCGCTGGTGAGGGCTCGATGTCGAAGCTCAAGGCGTCCGAGGTGTCGGTGTGGGCCACGGAGCGGGCGATCCACATCCTGGGTGGGGCCGGGTACACCCGCGAGCACCCGGTGGAGCGGATGCACCGGGACGCCAAGATCTTCACCATTTTTGAAGGCACGAGCGAGATCCAGCGGCTCGTGGTGTCGCGCATGATCTCCGGGATGCAGATCAAGTAGAGCGCGAAGCGGGCGGTCTTCGGTACCGCCCGCTTCTACTTCTTGGCGAGTGTTATGAGAGCACTCAGAACCGCCCCGATCGCTGGAATCAGCACGACCAGCCGTGTCCACACAACGCTCGTCAGCGCCTCAACCCTCTGATGCCGCCGAGGCCTGAGCAGCGTGGCACCGCTAGGCGGCCGACTGAGGTCTGGCGGAACAAACCTTCGCGGCCCCTGAAAGTGAACCGCTGCTTAGGCGCACACTTGCAGCACATCATGTGTTCGACGACGATCGAGCAGGTCTTCACTCGCCCAGCAAATCCAGCAACCGAGTGTCGCCACTCTGCGGTTATTTCTTTCATTGGAATCAAGCCCGCTCAACATCGCGATTTTTCGAGAGATGATCCAAGCGCTCGTTCGCAATCTCGATCGGATCGAGCGAAGGCTGGTGTTTCGCGAATCGATGTAGAGCGGATCGCGCTCAACCCACGCTTGCAGCCTCTGCAGTCTGTCTAGAGCATGGATCACCCGTCCGAGCTCCAAGACAATGGATCCAGCACCGGTGAACCTACGCGAGACTATGAAGTACCGCGCCGCAAGAAGGTACCCCACGAAGATCAAAGCGGCCGCCCCGAGCAACACCGCAAGCTGTGGCGCGCCTTGCAGACCTAGCCTTGAGATTACAATTTCTGACACCTTGCCAACAAGGTATCCGATTACAAACATTGACATCATCGACAAAGCAAGTACGCGAACTAGCCAATACGTCTCGATATTCGATAGCCGCTTACGCGTTTGCCGATCAACACCATAGTTCTCCAGCACACCCCAAGGGCCGCGATTGCGCCTGATCTTGCTTGCGCGGAGAGAAGCCAGCACACGGAGCCAATAGTTTCGCATCGAGATGGACTACCCGTCGTCTTGCCGAGTTTTGACGAGATAGTCGCGAACACTGATGAGCGTGTTACGGCTCGTGCACAGGAATCAAAGATCTCATCTGTGGTCGAGGTGCGGCTGCTTCAGTCCGACGAAGCCGAGTTGGCGGTAGTGGCGGGAACCGCCCCACTGGGAGGGGCAAGTGGCGGATCGTAGTCACAGGATTGAGGTGATGGCCCGCCGTTCCCCTGCGCCGGCGGGCCACTCGCACAAGGATCAACCTCAGCGGTTATGACCCGGTAAACGACCTGGTGGCCCTAGGGTCGCAAGACATGAGACCTTCTCAACTCCAGCGGGCCTCGATCCTGGTGATCTTCGTTGACGCCGTCGTCATCGTGTCCGGGTTCCTGACCGGCAGCCCGTTGCTGCCGAGGGCGGCGAACGTCGTGCTGGTGGTGATCTCCATAGCGCTCATGCTGGTCACACGTCTGAAGGTCGGCAACGACTACGACGTCAAGACGATGACCCGCCCGGTGTGGGCGTTCTCGGTGGGAGTGGTCGCGTTCTTCGGCGGCGCGATCCTCTTCGTGATCCCGCTGTTGAACGAGCAGCAGCAGAACGACCCGGTCGCGAACCAGCGCGGGTGGGTGGGGCTCGCCCTCTCGTTCGCGGGAGGCTGTCTCCTGTACGCCGGTCTCCGCCGCAACGACATGTGACCGCTAGAGCGGCAGGGTCAGGACTGCGCCGACGCGCTTGAGTTCGCGGCGGTGCACGGCCAGCAGGACCGTGTCGTGAGGGCGGCGGAAGTGCAGCACCACGAAGTTCGGGTGCGGCGGGTCGTGGTCGATGATCTGCTCGACGCGGCCCTCGTCGTTGCTGAAGACGATGCGCTCGTCCCAGATGATCTTGGTCGGGCCGAAGAACAGCTCGCCCTCGTGCCACTCGCCGTCCAGGAAGACGTCGCCGTCCCCGCGCGTGTGGTCGTCGCCCGACGGCCCGAAGGCCTCTGCGAGAACTCCCCCGAGAATCTCGAAAAGCACTGACATAACGAACCCCCTTCGTTGCCACGAGAACGAGCTGGGCGCCCAGCTGGTTCCCGTTGCAGGCAGGGTTCAGCCGAATGGCTGGCCGGCTTCGCGCAGCCAGGCGCGCTCACGCGAGTGGTCCGGCATCGCGGGCCAGCCGTTGACCTTCGCGATCAGCACCCAGTACCGCTCGGCGCGGGGGTCGGCGAAGTCGGAGAGTTCGCGCAGCTTCGCCACGAGGCTCTCGTCGTTCGGCAGGCCCAGGGCCTCCGCCCAGTTGGCGTTCACGCGGTCCACGACCTCGCGGGCCTGTGCGGACTCAGGTGCGATGCCGGCGTCGACGGCTTCTTTCGCCTGGGCGATCGCGAAGTTGAACGCCTCCATCTGGTTCTCCGAACGCGGACCCATGTCCTCACCGTTGCGGCGGTACTCCTCGTGCTGCTGGGACATCCGCTTCACGACAGCGCGGAAGTCCGGGTCCTGCACGAGCTTCGCGAGTTCGACCCACGCCTCCAACTGCTCGGTCGACGGGTCGTCCGGCAGCTCGATGCGCACGGACCGCATGTGCTGCTCGAACTGCGGATCCATCTCGTAGGGGCCGAACACCTCCTCGAAGAAGTCGTCGAGGATCCGCTGGCGCTCCTCGTCCGACATGCGTGCCAACTCGTTCATCAGTTCCATCTCCCCTCCTTTGGCGACGGCGCGCAGCACGGCCCGCCTGAGCCGCAACGTCTTCATCTGCGCGTCGATCGCATCCGCGTGTGCACGCGCCACGTCGGTCACCGACACCTCGCGGGCCAGCACCTTGCCGGCCGTGGGCAGGTCCACGCCCAGGTCTCTGAGCGTGCGGACCAGCTTGAGCCTCGCGACCGCGTCGGCGTCGTAGGTGCGGTAGCCGCCGGTGGTCCTGTCCGCGGGCGGGATGAGGCCCGAGTCGGAGTAGAACCTGATGGTGCGGACGGTGAGTCCGGTCATCCTGGCGAGCTCGCCGATCTGGTAGCGCGTCACGGGACCTACTGTGAACCCTCCAGTTGCTGGAGGGTCAACCTGAATACGGCACGATCACCTGTGTGGGGTCGAACACCTGGCAATACGCGGCTGTGGGGGCACTGGCCGTGGTGTGGCTGCTGTTGCTCGCCCGGCGCCTGAAGCTGCCGCTCCGCCGCCGGAAGCGGGAGAGCCAGTCGCCGGTCTGGGTGTCGATCGTCGGGTGGCTGGTGATCGCGCTGCTCGTGGCCGCGGCGGCGGGTGGTGGGCTGCTGTGGATCCTCGGCTGGCCGACGATGCCGAAGCAGGCCGCGTTCTCCACGACCGAGATGCTGGACCTGTTGAAGATCGGGCTCGCGGTGGTCGCCGGGTTCGGCGGTGTGGTCGCGCTGGCGGTGAACTACCGCAAGCAGCGCGTCACGGAGGCAGCCCACACGCACGCGCTCAACCAGGAGGAACGCGAGCGCACCAAGCTGTTCAACGAACGCTTCAAGGTCGCCGCCGAGTTGCTGAGCGGTGAGCAGCCCGGCCTGCGCATCGCGGGCGTGTCCGCCATGGCCGGTCTCGCGGACGACTGGGAAGCCCAGCGGCAGACGTGCGTCGACGCGTTGATCGACCAGCTGCGGCTGCACGAGGACGACGCCCAGACGGCGAACAAGATCTTCCGCGCCCTGCGCGACCGGCTCGGCACGCATCGCGAGGCGGGACCGTGGTCGGAGCTGAACTTCGACTTCACCGGAGTCCGCTTCGTCGACGCCGACTTCAGCGAGCGCACGTTCACCGGTGCGGTCGTCCTCGACGGTGCCGAGTTCACCGGTGACCACACGTCGTTCGAGCGCACCGCGTTCAGGCACACCACGTTGAGCTGCCACGGCACGACGTTCACCAACACCGAGGTGAACTTCCAGGACGCGTACTTCGACTTCGGGGCCATCGAGTTCGTCGGCTGCGCGTTCGACCGGACGACCTTGAACCTGCACCGCCTGGACGCGCTCTACAGCAGGATCGACTTCTACCGCAGCACCTTCACCGGCAGCGGCGTCGTCGGGCACGACCTGACCCTGTCACTGCCGGTGCGGGTGGAGCTGTGCACGTTCCTCGACAGCACCATCGACCTGCGCACGTTCGAGGCCGGCTTCCAGGCGGTGCGGTTCGTCGGTGGGGAGCCCGAAGGACTCCCCACCGCGTCGAGCGAACTGCCTCAGTAGGTCATCGCGATGCCCGGCTCGGCCAGCAGCGCGCCGACGTCGGCCAGGAACTGCGAGCCCTGCTGCCCGTCGACCACGCGGTGGTCGAAGGAGAGCGCGAGCTGGCAGATCTTGCGGACCTTGATCTCGCCGTCGACCACCCACGGCATGTCGCGGATCGCGCCCAGGGCGAGGATCGCGGACTCGCCGGGGTTGAGGATCGGCGTGCCGGTGTCGACGCCGAAGACGCCGACGTTGGTGATCGTGATGGTGCCGTTCATCATGTCGGCCGGCGACGTCTTGCCGTCGCGGGCGACCGTGGCGAGCTCGTCCAGCGCGACCGCGAGTTCCTTCAACGACATGCGGTCGGCGTCGCGGACCTTCGGCACCACCAGGCCGCGCGGCGTCGCCGCCGCGATGCCGAGGTGGACGTAGTCCTTGTAGACGATCTCGTTCGCCGCGGCGTCCCAGGTGGCGTTGACGTCCGGCGTGCGGCGGGCCGCGAGGATGACCGCCTTGGCGCAGAACGCCAGCGGGGTCAGCTTCACGCCGCGGAACTCCGGCGCGTTCTTGAGCTTCGCGCGCAGTTCCATCATCGGGGTCACGTCGACCGTCAGGAACTCGGTGACGTGCGGTGCGGTGAACGCGCTGTCGACCATCGCCTGGGCGGTGGCCTTGCGGACGCCCTTGATGGGCACCCTGCGTTCACGCGTGCTGTTGTCCACAGAGGACGCGGCAGCTGCCGCCGGGGCGGCGGGGGCGGAGACGGCGGTTTCGACGTCCTCGCGGGTGATGACGCCGCCGGGGCCGGAGCCCGTCAGGACGTGCAGGTCGACGCCCAGGTCCTTGGCCAGCTTGCGCACCGGCGGCTTGGCCAGCGGCACGTAACCGCCGGGCGCCACCGGAGCGGGAGCCTGGACCACCGGCGCCGCAACGGGAACCGGAGCCGGAGCGGGAGCCGGCGGGGCCGCGACGGCGGCGGCGGGCGCGGCGTCCTTGCGGGCGCGGCGCTTCGCGGTGCCGGACTTCGGGCCGTAACCGACGAGCGTCGCGATGCGACCGCCCGGCATCTCCTCGCCGATCTTGCCGGACGAGGTGCCGTTCGCCTCCGCCGAAGCCGCGACGGGAGCGGGGGCCGCGGGGGCGGCCGCGCCACCGGGGTCGGTGTCGATCGTGATGATCGGGACGCCGACCTCGACGGTCTGGCCGGGCTCGGCCAGCAGCTCCGTCACGACGCCGGCCCACGGGCACGGCAGCTCGACGGCGGCCTTGGCCGTCTCGATCTCGACGATGATCTGGTTGACCGCGACGGTGTCACCCGGCTTCACGTGCCAGGTGAGGATCTCGGCCTCGGTCAGCCCCTCTGCCGTGTCGGGCAGGGGGAATTGCTTGTACTGCGGCATTTCCGGTTGTCCCCTTACCAGGCGAGAGAGCGGTCGACGGCGTGCAGCACCCGGTCGAGGTCGGGGAGGAACTCCTCCTCGAGCTTCGACGGCGGGTACGGGGTGTCGAAACCGGTCACCCGCAGCACCGGTGCCTGCAGGGAGTAGAAGCACTCCTGCTGGACCTTGGCTGCAATCTCGCTGGCGATCGAGGACTCGGACGGCGCCTCGGACACCACGACCAGCCGGCCGGTGCGGCGCACCGACTCGAACACGGGCGCGAGGTCGAGCGGCGACAGCGTGCGCAGGTCGATGACCTCGAGCGACGTGCCGTCCTCTGCGGCCGCGTTCGCGGCGTCCAACGACGTCCTGACCATCGGGCCGTACGCCACCAGCGTCGCGTCCGTGCCGGGACGCAGCACGCGCGACTCGAAGAGCTTGCCGGGCTGGGCCGTGGTGTCGACCTCGCCCTTCTCGTAGTAGCGGCGCTTCGGCTCGAAGAACAGCACCGGGTCGTCGCAGTCGATCGCCTGCTGGATCATCCAGTACGCGTCGGACGGGTTCGAGCACGAGACGACCTTGAGGCCGGCGGTGTGCGCGAAGTACGACTCGGGCGACTCCGAGTGGTGCTCGACGGCACCGATGCCGCCACCGAACGGCACGCGGATCACGATGGGCATCTTGATCTTGCCCTGCGTGCGGTAGTGCAGCTTCGCGACCTGCGACACGATCTGGTCGAAGCCCGGGAAGATGAAGCCGTCGAACTGGATCTCGCACACCGGGCGGTAGCCGCGGATCGCGAGGCCGACGGCGGTGCCGATGATGCCGGACTCCGCGAGCGGCGTGTCGAGCACGCGCTGCTCACCGAAGTCCTTCTGCAGGCCGTCGGTGATGCGGAAGACGCCACCGAGCTTGCCGATGTCCTCGCCCATCATGATGACCTTGGGGTTGGCCTCCATGGCCGCCCGCAGGCCCAGGTTGAGCGCCTTCGAGATCGTGAGCGTCTGCACCGGGGAGGCCGGGGCAGCAGCAGCGGAACGGTCCATCGTCGGAGCAGCCATCAGTGCTCACCTCCAGCAAAACCCGAGACGTAGTCGAGGAATTCGTCGCGCTGCGCCTCGAGGTTGGGGTTCCCCTCGGCGTAGACGTTGCTGAAGATCCGTTCAGCGGGCGGGTCGGGCATGTTCGTGCAGAACTCCCGCAGCTCCTCGCCCAGCGCGTCGGCCTCGGCCTCGACGCCCTCGAAGAACTCGCTGTCGGCCCACTGCTGGCGCACGAGGTAGACCTTCACGCGCTCGATCGGGTCCTTGAGCTTCCACATCTCGAGCTCGTCGGACAGCCGGTAGCGGCTCGGGTCGTCGGAGGTGGTGTGCGCGTCCATCCGGTAGGTGAACGCCTCGATCAGGATGGGACCGTTGCCGTGGCGGCACTCGTCGAGCGCCCACTTAGTGACGGCGAGCGTCGCGAGGACGTCGTTGCCGTCCACCCGGATGCCGGGGAAGCCGTAGCCGCGGGCGCGCTGGTAGAGCGGCAGGCGCGACTGGCGTTCGGTGGGCTCGGAGATGGCCCACTGGTTGTTCTGGCAGAAGAAGACGAGCGGCGCGTCGTAGACCGCGGCCCACACGAAGCCCTCGTGCACGTCACCCTGGCTGGTCGCGCCGTCGCCGAAGAAGCACATGGTGGCTTCTCCCTCGTCGTCGCCGACCTTGCCGTCGAACTTCTGGCCCATCGCGTACCCGGCCGCGTTCAGGACCTGGTTGCCGATGACGATCGTGTAGGGGTGGAAGCGCTTCTCGACCGGGTCCCAGCTGCCCATGTCGGTGCCCCGGAAGATGCCGAGCAGGTCGGTCGGCTTGATCCCGCGCGTCCACGCGATGCCGTGCTCGCGGTAGCTGGGGAAGGCCATGTCGGTCTCGCGCATCGCACGGCCGGCGCCGATCTGCGCGGCCTCCTGACCGAGCAGCGGCACCCAGATGCCGAGCTGGCCCTTGCGCTGCAACGCGTTCGCCTCGCGGTCGACGCGGCGGATCAGGACCATGTCGCGGTACAGGCCGCGCAGTTCCTCCGCCGTGATGTCGATGTCGAAGTCGGGGTGGCTGACCCGCTCGCCCTCGGGCGTGAGGAGCTGCACCAGGTCGGCGCCGCCCTCGTCGGTCGCTCGCAAGCCCGCGATCACCTGCTCCGCCGTCGGTTTCGCGGCAGTGGCGGCCGGCGCTGCGTCCGGCTCAGGGTGCGTCCATTGCTCAGGGGACGACATGCGCCTTCTCCTCTGTCTACTCCGACCGCCCGATCGCTCGTGACGACCTCGTGCGGCGACGTCGGCGGTCACCGCCAGCCCTGTGGGGCCGGAGGCAGCCGTCGACGGTGACGGTGGCTTACGACCACATCCTGACACGGCCTCACGCGAGTTGGTGAGACCCGTCCCACTTCGTAACACACGAGTCAACGTTCTGATCAGCGACAACTGTCGGAAGTTCGACCTTTTGTCCTCCGACAGTTGTTGTCCGGAGAACGGACAACGTTGTCCCGGTTACCGATCGTTAACTTCGTGCGAGGCCTTTCCCAAGAGGCTACGGACGCGAGCGGAGCCGGAGTCGTGACAGGATCGAGAGGTGGACCGCTCAGTTGTGACCAGCACCGTCAGGACGCTCTGGGACGACGACATCGTCCCGAGCCTGTCTCAGCTCGTCGCCGTGCCGGCGATCTCGCCCGCGTTCGATCCCGCCTGGGAGGAACACGGAGAGTTGGCGGCCGCGATCGACCACGTGAAGGCGTGGATCGCCTCGCGGAACCTGCCAGGCGCGTCGCTCGACGTCGTCCAACTGGCGGGACGCACGCCGCTCCTCGTGGTGGACGTGCCCGCGTCCGGTAACTCGGGCGACGACACGGTGTTGCTCTACGGACACCTCGACAAGCAGCCGCCGGTCGGTGGCTGGGGCGAGGGTTTGGGCCCGTGGACCCCGGTGCTGCGTGACGGACGTCTCTACGGCCGCGGCGCGGCCGACGACGGTTACTCCGGATATGCCGCAATCGCCGCGATCGAGGCCGTGCGCGCGGCCGGTGGCTCGCACGCCCGGTGCGTCGTGCTGCTGGAGACCGGCGAGGAGTCGGGTTCGCCCGACCTGCCCGCGTACTTGGAACACCTCTCGGACCGGCTGGGTCGCGTCTCGCTCGTCGTCTGCCTGGACTCGGGCGGCTCCGACTACGACCGCATGTGGCTGACGACGTCGCTGCGCGGCCTCGTGCAGGTCACGGCCACCGTGCGGGTGCTCGACGGCGGCCTGCACTCGGGCATGGCGTCGGGCATCGTGCCGTCGTCGTTCCGGATCGCGCGGATCCTGCTCGACCGGATCGAGGATTCGGAGACCGGCGAGATCCTCGTGCCGGAGATGCACGTGGAGATCCCGGCGGGTCGCCTGGCCGAGGTGCGCGAGGCCGTCGAGGCCGCGCCCGGCGCGCTGTGGGACCCGGTGCCGCGGGTCGGCGACCTCAGGCCGATGTCCGACGACGAGGTCGAGCTCGCGCTGAACTCCGGCTGGCGGCCGACCCTGTCCGTCACCGGCGCCGAGGGCCTGCCCCTGCCGGACGACGCGGGCAACGTGCTGCGGCCGTACACCTCCCTCGTGCTCTCGTTCCGCCTGCCGCCGACGGCTTCCGCCTCGGCCGCCCTGGAGGCGGTGCGTCAGAAGCTGACCACCGACGTTCCCTACAACGCGACGGTGGAGCTCTCCCGCGTCGAGTCGGCCGACGGCTGGAACGCGCCCGAGCTGGCACCGTGGCTGTCCGCCGTGCTGGACGAGGCGGGCAAGGAGATCTTCGGCGCGCCGTGGCGGACCGTGTCGCTGGGCGGCTCGATCCCGTTCATGGGGCTGCTGCACGAGGCGTACCCGGAGGCGCAGTTCGTGGTCACGGGCGTGATCGGGCCGGACTCGAACTGCCACGTGCCGGACGAGTGGCTGCACCTCGCGCACGCGGCCCGCGTCACCGAGGCGATCGCGCTGGTGCTGGACTCGCACGCGAAGCAGAGCTGAACTCCTCCAGCAGGGCCAGGCCGGTGGCCGGGTTGCTCCCCGCGTAGCGGCGCGCTCTCGCGAGTGCGTCGACCTGCGCGGGGACCACCTCGGCCAGGTCGTCGGTGAAGTGGTCGCGGACGACGGCGAGGAACGCGATCCGCGCCGCCGCCCTGTCCGCGAGGTCCCCGATCGCGGAGTGCTCCTTCGCGTAGGAGGCCTGCACGCGGTCACGCAGGGTGTGCAGGTCAGGATCGGGATCGACGAGCACGCGCAGCAGTTTCGTCACGCCGTCGCGGTCGTCCAACGCCGTCAGCGCGTCGCTCGTCGTCTTGCACACCCTGTCCAGCTCGTCGGCGACCAGCCTCGCGGTCACCGCCCCGAGCGACGTGCCACGCGGCTGCCGGACGATCGCGCGGGCCGAGCGGGTGAGCTGCCGCGCGAGTCCCCCGGAGAACGCGTAGGCGAGCGCCACGAACACCTCCGGCAGGCCGTCCACCGACCTGCTGATGAGGCCGCGGGCCAGCTGGAAGTCCAGGTAGTCGACCCGGACGACCTCGTCGAACGAGCTGTCGAAGACGCTGCGCAGGCCCATGCCCGTCAGTTCGAAGTCGTGCTGCGCCTCGGTGGACACCGACATCAGGTAGTAGCAGCCGGGCACGTCGAACACGGCCTTGATCTCGTTGAGGAACCTGCGGGCGGGCTCGCCCGCGCCGATGCGGTCGATCTCGTCGATGGCGATCACCACGCGCACCGGGTCCAGCGCGCGGGCGACGGCGCCGACGAACCCGCGGAAGTCGTCGACCACCTCGGGATACGTCCGCGGGCGGCCGGTCAGGCTGGTCGCGCGCTTGTGGGCCAGCTCGGCTCCCCGGAACCCGAACTTCCCGCTCGTCTCCCCGGTGAGCGTCTGGACGTAGGCGATGTCCCGGAGTCCGCGCTGCGCCGACCTGGCCAGCCGATCCCGTTCACCGCGTCGAACCCGCCAGCGGCGCCAGACGCCCTTGTCACCGTTCTCGCGCAGGTGGGCGAGCACCGCGTGGCAGGCCTGCGCGTAGAGGTGCAGGACGAACTCACGCGGGACGTAGTCGACCGGCGCCGCGACCAGCACGCTCAGGTCGGCGACCTGGTCCTGCCCCCGGTAGGCACCCCGGCAGAAGGCCCTCAGCAGGTTGGTCTTGCCGGAACCCCGCGGTCCGGCGAGCGCGAAACTGCCGCCGTCGAGCGTGTCGACCAGCTCGGCCAGCTCCCTGCCGGCCGGCACCGGCTGGTGGCTGATCAGCGACCCGCCCCGGTGCAGGCTCTTCGCATCACCGAACACCAGCGCGGTGCCGGGGACGATCCGGTCGCCGCCGGACGCGGCGCGCAGCGCGGGCAGCACACCCTCGTGCAGCATCGCCGACCTCCACTCCTCGAGCGCCTGGCGTGCCGCAGCGAACCGGGCGCTGACCATCGGCGGTGACAGCAGCGCGGTGAGAGCCGTGGTCAGGCGGGACACACCCCAGACGATGCCGATCCCGAGTGGCACGGTGGCGAACAACGTGAGCCAGGAGACGGTGATCAGCGCGCCGAAGATCGCGCTGACCACGGCGAGGGTGAGGAAGCCCAGCCCGAGCACTCCCCAGAACCACGCGGCCGTCCTCCCGAGCGCGTTCGTGTACGAGATCCCCAACGCCACCGCGGCGACCGCGACGGCGGGTGCGGTGTGGCGGACGACGGGTATGGCGGGGTTGCCGTTGACCCCGTACTTGAACAACAGCACCGCGAGCACCCACTCCGTCACCGGAATGACGAAGAGCAACAGGCAGCGCCACAGGAACGGGTGCCTCGTCACGAAACCCGAACTCACGACCGCGAGCTTCACGTAGCGGTCTTGCTGGGCACGCGCCGCAGCGACGATCCACGGTTTGGCGTCGCGCAGCACGGCCCGCATCGCCTCGGAACCACCGGGTGGTGCTTCGAGCGCCACCTCGACGGCCTCCTCGAAGACCTCGTCCTCGGTCACCCGTGCATGGTGCGCTCGTTCGGGAACGTCCGAAATGCGCCGAACAGGTCACGCTCCACCCGGCTTCGAGTGAGCTAGGACTCAGCCGAGACGTGGGCCCGACCGACCGTCCTACCTGGTGTCCCACACTGGGCGGATGGTCGAACATGCGGAACGGGCGCGCCTCGCGGAGTCGGACACCCCGACGTCGCCGTGGCGGCTGTGGGGGCCGTACCTGTCGGGCCGCCAGTGGGGCACGGTCCGCGAGGACTACTCACCCGAGGGCGACGCGTGGGCCTCGTTCCCGTTCGACCACGCCCGGTCGCGCGCGTACCGGTGGGGCGAGGACGGCATCGCCGGCATCTGCGACGTGCACGGGTTCCTGAACTTCTCCGTGGCCCTGTGGAACGGCAAGGACCCGTTCCTCAAGGAGCGGTACTTCGGCCTCACCAACGAAGAGGGCAACCACGGTGAGGACGTCAAGGAGCACTGGTGGGTGACCGACGGGACGCCCACCCACTCCTGGATGCAGGTGCTCTACCGGTACCCGCAGCGCGAGTTCCCGTACGAGCAACTCCGGGAGATGGCGCGCAACGCGGGGCGGGAGAACCGCGAGCCCGAGCTGAGCGACACCGGGGTGCTCGACGGGAACCGGTTCTTCGACGTCCAGGTCACCTACGCGAAGGCCGACACGGACGACATCTGCGTCGAGATCAGCGCCACCAACCACGGGCCCGAGGACGCGCCGCTGCACCTCCTGCCCCAGCTGTGGTTCCGCAACACGTGGGCGTGGGGGCGAGACCAACGGCCGTGTCAGCTCGTCGCGAGCACCACGGCCGGACGCAAGGTCACGGCCGACCACGGCAACCTGGGCCGGTACACGCTGCACCTGGACGACTCGCCGTCGATGCTCATGACGGACAACGAGAGCAACGAGGTCGCGCTCTTCGGGGCCGCGCGCAACCCCTCGCCGTGGGTCAAGGACGGCATCTGCGACTACGTGGTGCGCGGCAGCACCAGCTCCTGCCAGGTGGCCGGACCGGACGACGCCGGGACCGCCGGCACGAAGTTCGCGGCCTGGTACTCGTTCGACCCCGTCGAGCCGGGCGAGACGGTGACGGTCAGGCTGCGGCTCGTCGGCGGTGACGGGCACCTCGACCCGTTCGGGCCGGGCTTCGACGAGGTCATGAGCAGCAGGAAGGCCGAGGCCGACGAGTTCCACGACACCATCGCGCCGCAGGCCGGTCCCGAGGAGAGGCACGTGCTGCGGCGCGCGCTCGCGGGTCTCATGTGGACCAAGCAGCACTACCGGTTCCGCACGCGCGACTGGCTCGACGGCGACCCGACGAAGCCCGAGGCGCCGTCCAGCAGGAGAACGGCCAGGGCGCGCAACGTGCACTGGCGCCACCTCGACGTCGCCGACGTCATCTCGATGCCGGACGAGTGGGAGTACCCCTGGTTCGCGGCGTGGGACCTGGCGTTCCACACCATCCCGTTCACGCTGGTCGACCCGGCGTTCGCGAAGGAGCAGCTGCTGCTGTTCTGCCGCGAGTGGATGATGCACCCCAACGGCCAGATCCCCGCGTACGAGTGGGAGTTCGGCGACGTGAACCCGCCGGTGCACGCGTGGGCGGCGCTGCAGGTCTACCGCGCGGACGGCAGCAGGGACCGCGGGTTCCTCGCCAAGGTCTTCCACAAGCTGCTGCTGAACTTCTCCTGGTGGGTCAACCGCAAGGACGCCGACGGCAGCTACCTGTTCGAGGGCGGGTTCCTCGGCATGGACAACATCGGGCCGGTCAACAGGTCGGAGCCGATGCTCGGCGAGTGGCGGCTGGAGCAGTCCGACGCCACCTCGTGGATGGCCGCGTACAGCCTGCACCTCATGCAGATCGCGCTGGAGCTGGCGCGCCACGACGAGTCCTACGAGGACGTCGCCACGAAGTTCGTCGAGCACTTCCTGTCGATCGCGGAGGCGTTCACGCACTTCGGGTCGCACGGCGGCGGGATCTGGCACGACGAGGACGGCTTCTGCTACGACCGGGTCTCGCGACGGCGTCCCGATGGCGAGATCGAGTCCGAACCGGTGCGCGTGCGGTCGATGGTGGGCCTCATCCCGTTGCTCGCGTCGGCGGTCTTGGAGCCGTGGGTGCTCAGCGACCTGCACGGGTTCACGAGCCGGTTGGACCACCTGCTCAAGCGCCGGCCCAAACTGCGGCAGTTCATCACCTTCCACTACGAGCGCGGCGCGTTCGTGTCGTTGCTCGACGAGGGCAAGCTCAAGCGCGTGCTGCACCGGATGCTCGACGAGCAGGAGTTCCTGTCGCCGCACGGGATCCGCTCGCTCAGCGCCGCCCACCGCGAGGGCCTGGAGGTCAAGGTCGCGGGCCAGGACCACCGCATGGGCTACGAGCCGGGCGAGTCGCACACGCCGATGTTCGGCGGCAACTCCAACTGGCGCGGCCCGATCTGGCTGCCGACCAACGCGCTGCTGGTCGAGGCGTTGCGGACGGTCTGCGCGTTCCACGACGGCACGTTCCAGGTCGAGATGCCGACGCACTCCGGGCGCTGGGTCACCGCGGGCGCCGTCGCGGACGAGCTCTCGGACCGCCTCGTCGGGCTGTTCCTCCCCGACCAGGACGGGCGCAGGCCGTCGGACGGCAAACGCGTCGAAGCCTCCGAATCACCTCTTTGGCGCAGTCATGTCACCTTCAGCGAGTACTTCGACGGCGACACCGGTGAGGGTCTCGGAGCCACTCACCAGACCGGGTGGACGGCTCTGGTGGCGGGTCTGTTGACCGAAAGAACACGCTGACCAGCACTGTCGTGATCAAATCCTGATCAAGGAGACACTCGCGTATCGTAATCATTCGTGTGCAATACGTGAAGAAGTTGTGTGATCTGAGCCAACTGGCGCAAGATCTTGTGATCGAAAAGCTGATTTGACGCAAAATCATTGCAAGGGAGTGGCCTGTAACACGCACGTGCTGTCCACCACGTCACCCGAGTGGCAGGATCCCGTTCACTCGTCCGCGACAGTTACGAGGAGTGACGCAGTGGCTCGTCGACCCAGGCACGTGCTCGCCCTGCTGCCCGCAGCGGCCCTAGCGCTGACCGCGCTCGCCGGTTGCGCGACGAGCACCAACAGCGGTGGAGGCACCACCGACGGTGGCATCAAGCTTGTCAAGGAAGGCAAGCTCGTCACCTGCACGCACCTTTCCTACAAGCCGTTCCAGTTCACCGAAGGCGACAAGACCGTCGGCTTCGACGTCGACCTGGTGGACCTGATCGCCAAGGACCTCGGTGTCACGCAGGAGATCTTCGACACCCAGTTCGAGACGATCACCTCCGGTGCGAGCTTCAACGCCAACCAGTGCGACCTCGCGGCCGCCGGTATGACGATCAAGGAAGAGCGCAAGCAGGCGATCGACTTCTCCGACCCGTACTTCGAGGCCACGCAGGCGCTGCTGGTCAAGAAGGACTCGCCGATCAAGGCGCTGGCGGACCTCAAGGGCAAGAAGATCGGCGTCCAGCAGGACACCACCGGTGAGATCTACGCCAACGACAACAAGGCCGCCAACGGCTACGAGGTCATCCAGTTCGAGGACCTCCCGCTGATGGAGACCGCCGTGCGCACCGGCGCCGTCGACGCCGCGATCAACGACAACGGTGTGCTCCTGGACTACGCCAAGGAGTTCCCGGACACCGTCGTGTCGGCCGAGTTCAACACGAACGAGCAGTACGGCATCGGCATCAAGAAGGGCAACACCGCCCTGGCGGAGAAGGTCAACGCCGTTCTGAAGAAGGCCAAGGAAGACGGCACGTACGACACGATCTACGAGAAGTGGTTCGGCAAGAAGCCGGAGAAGAAGTAGCGATCTCGAGCTGACGGGGCGGCGGACGACGCCGCCCCGTTCGCGTTCCGAACCACATCCGCTAGGAGTCAGAATGGCGCTGTCGAAGCGCAAGCGGGCTGAGTACTTCCGGTACTCGCAGTACACGCTGCTCGCCGTCATCGCCGTCGTGATCGCGTTCCTCGCCGACTGGGAGCAGATCCGCACGGCGTTCTTCAACTTCAAGACGATGGGGGAGATGTTCCCCAACGTCATCACCATCGCGTTGAAGAACACGCTCATCTACACCGCGCTCGGCTTCGCGTTCGGCCTCGGGCTGGGCCTCGTCCTCGCGCTGATGAAGCTGTCGTCGATCGCGCCGTACCGGTGGATCGCGACCGTCTACATCGAGTTCTTCCGCGGCATCCCGGCTCTGCTGGTGTTCATCGGCCTGGCGTTCGGCGTGCCGCTCGCGTTCCAGATCCAGTTCGACATCTACTCCACGGTCATGCTGGCGCTCGGCATCGTCGGTGCCGCCTACATGGCCGAGACCATCCGCGCCGGCATCCAGGCCGTGCCGAAGGGCCAGGTCGAGGCCGCGCGCTCGCTCGGCATGTCGCAGGGCCGCGCCATGATCACCATCGTGATCCCGCAGGCGTTCCGGATCATCCTGCCGCCGCTCACCAACGAGCTGATCCTGCTGACCAAGGACTCCTCGCTGATCTACATCATCGGACTGGCCCGCGACCAGTACGAGCTGACGAAGTTCGGGCGGGAGACGCTGAGCCGCAGCCCGTCCCTCACCCCGATCCTCGTGGTCGGCCTCTGCTACCTGATCATCACGTTGCCCCTCGGGTACCTTTCCCGGTACCTGGAGCGCCGCTCCGGCGGGAAGAAGGTGTCCGTCCTGTGAGCGAGATCAGTGTCGAGATCACCGGGCTCAAGAAGTCGTTCGGTTCGCTGGACGTGCTCAAGGGCATCGACGTCACGGTCAACCGCGGCGACGTGGTCTGCATCATCGGACCGTCGGGTTCGGGCAAGTCGACGTTGCTGCGCTGCGTGAACCTGCTCGAGGAGCCGAACGACGGCAAGATCGTCGTCAACGGCGTCGAGCTCACCGACCCGGACGTCGACATCGACAAGGCGCGCACGAAGATCGGCATGGTCTTCCAGTCGTTCAACCTGTTCGCGCACCTCAACGTCCTCGCGAACCTCACCGTCGCGCAGCGCAAGGTGCTCAAGCGCGGCGAGAAGGAGGCGCAGGAGATCGCCCTGCGCAACCTCGACCGGGTCGGCCTGAAGGAGAAGGCCAACTCGATGCCCGCGCAGCTCTCCGGCGGCCAGCAGCAGCGCGTGGCGATCGCCCGCGCGCTGTCGATGGACCCGGACGTGATGCTGTTCGACGAGCCCACCTCGGCGCTCGACCCCGAGCTCGTCGGTGACGTCCTGGGCGTCATGCGCCAGCTCGCCGACGAGGGCATGACGATGCTGGTCGTGACGCACGAGATGCAGTTCGCCCGCGAGGTCGCCGACAAGGTGATCTTCATGGACGGCGGCTACATCGTCGAGGAGGGCCCGGCGGCCGAGGTGATCGGCAACCCGCAGGAGCCGCGCACGCAGGAGTTCCTGGCGCGCGTTCTGGACCCGACGCACCAAGGTCCGAAGGACTAGGCTCGAACCTCGTGGCGAGGGGGAAGGTCGCCGCGGCGGACGTGCTGCGGGGGCTGTTGGGGGAGAACGAGAACGCTGGTGGTGGCGGGTGGAGGTTGCCTCGGCGCAAGCCGAGCACCCCGCCCGTCATCCGCGTGGTGGACCGGGTGGTCACCGACGTGCTCGACCTGCGCGCGGTCGAGGTGCCGTACGTGCTGGAGTTCGAGCGCTGCCAGTTCGAGGCGGCCCCGGACCTGCGGCAGGCCAACCTGGCGGGCATCTCGTTCAGCGACTGCGACCTGCCCGGCCTGGAAGCGCGGAACCTGAGCAGCAGCAACGACGTCTCGTTGCTCGACTGCCGGGTCTCCGGGCTGACCGACCTCACCGACGCCGAGATCGCGGGCTCGGTCCTGTTGCGGGACACCAGGTTCAGCGTGCCGGGCGGGCTGTGCCTGCACGGTGACCGGCTGACCGTCGCGGGCGCGCTGCTCGGGTTCGGGATCATCACCGAGGGCGAGGTGCGGTTCGCGGGCGCGCGCATCGGCGGCAACGTCAACCTCGGCAGCGCGGTGCTGGAGAACGCCGACGGGTTCACGTTGAACGGCAACGGCATGCAGGTCGGCGGCAACCTGCTCGGCGCGTTCACGTCACACGGCGTGGTGTTCCTGGCCAACGCGCGGATCGAGTCGACGCTGTCGCTGAGCGGCGCCGCGCTTTCCCGCGGCTCGGACTTCAAGGACACCGACGACCCGCACGCCGACCCCTCCGCGACGCTGTTCCTGGACCGCGTGCACGTGTCCGGCGACCTCGAACTGGACCGCGGCTTCACGAGCAAGGGCACCGTGCGCGCGGTGAGCGCCAAGATCGGTGGAACGTTCTCGCTGGCCGGGGCCGTTTTAGATGCCGTGTCGCCTCCCGCCGTCGGCACCGACCCGACCGGCTCCGGACGCGCGTTGCACGTCGACGGCGCGGAGATCGGCGGGGACGTCGTCGGGCGCGGGGTGAAGGTCAAGGGCCAGCTGCGGATGGTCGACACGCACGTGCGCGGCAGCATCACGCTCGAACGGGCCACCGTGGACAACCCGGCCGCCGACGCCGTGCTGGCCAACCGGTCCCAGATCGGCAGCAACTTCGTGGTGCGCGAGTCGGACGTCTCCGGCGGCCTGGAACTGCGGGGCATCACCGTCGGCGCGAACCTCGACCTGCGCGGCAGCCGGCTGACCAGGCCGGGCACGTACCGGCACCAGCCGCGCGAGAAGCCGTCGCTCGACATCGGTGGTGCCACGATCGGCCGCGACCTGATCTGCGCGCGCGGCGAGAAGGAGTTCGTCGCGCATGGCGGCGTGCGGTGCCGTCGGGCCGTCATCGGTCGTATGGCGAACTTCAACGGCGCGGTGCTCGGGTACAAGCTCGACAGCCACGCGTTGAACGCGATGGGCATGCAGGTGCAGGAGCTGATGCTCAACGTCGTGTCGCCGCCCAAGGGCCTGGTGACGTTGCGGCAGGCGCGGTGCACGTCGTTGGACGACAACGAGAACTTCTGGAGCGCCACGGGGTACATCGACCTCGACGACTTCCGCTACGACTCCCTCGCGTACCCCATCGACCTGCGCGACGACGATCAGGTGCAGCAACGGCTGCGCTGGTTGCGGCAGGCCATGCGGCGCAGCTACCACCCGCGCCCGTACGACCAGTTCGCCGAGATGCTGACCGCGGCCGGCAACGAGGAGCACGCCTCGACCGTGCTGATCGAGAAGCAGCGCCTGCGGTACAAGGCGGTCGCCGAGGGCATGCGGTTCTTCGGCCCGTTGGTGCTGCTGTGGAGCTTCCTGCAACGGTCGATGGTCGGCTACGGCTACCGCCCGGCGCGTGCGCTGGGGTGGCTGATCGCGGCGTGGGTGGTGGGCAGCCTGTGGTTCCAGTTCAAGGGCCCGCTGGTCGAGATCAACGACGACGACCACCTGCCGTGGAACGCGTGGCTCTACACGATCGACCTGGTGGTGCCGATCGTCGACTTCGGCAACAAGAACCGCTGGCAGACGCCCGGCGCGTCGCAGTGGATCGCGTCGGGGCTGATCGTGACGGGCTGGATCCTCGCCACGACGGTCGCCGCCGGTCTCACCCGCATGCTCAAGCGCTAGCTTTTCGCCCCCATCGGGGAATTCCTCCGGGCGGGGAACAGTGGTGCGATCGTGTGGTGATCGCCGCCGAGTCGACCGAGCTGTTCGTCGGGCCTCGGACCGCGCTGCTGCAGGTGGTGCGGCTGAGTTCGCCCCTTCTTACGGGTCCGGTGCACGCCCACGTGTCCGGGCCTGGGCTGCGTTCGCCGCGGCACGGCGGTTCGCTGGCGCACGGGCCGTTCGGCTACGAGCTCGGCGTTGACGTCTCCGAGCACCCTCCTGGCGCCGTGGTGCCCGCCCAGGTTGTGGTGCGATCTTCGGCCGGTGAGGAGACCTGCGCGTTCTCGCTGGTCGTGGGCTCGCCGGGGTGGACCGTGCACCTCGTCGGGCACGTTGCGGCCGATGCGCCGTTCGCCGCTCTGCGGGCCCACCTGGACTTGGCGCTGACGGATCGCGCGTACCGGTTCGCCGTGACGTCGGTGGAGTTGTTGCAGCCCTACTGGGACACGTTCCCGGAGCACCGCTCACTGCTGTTGCGGCTGGTCGCCGAAGGGCGGGTCGAGGTCGTCGGGGCCGAGTCCACTGTGGTCGGTGTGCAGCCGGTGCTGTCCTCGTTGCCGGCGGGGTTGCCGTTGCGGGGTTCGCTGGCCGAGGCCTCGCGGGCGGTCTACTCGTCGTTCCTGCGGCTGCGGGCCGGGGCCGCCGCGCCGCACGTGATGTTGCCGGTCGGGGACGCCCGGGAGGCTCCTGACCCGTTGGTGATGGCGATCCATCACGACTGGAGCGCGCGCTACACGTGGCCTCGGGTCGTCTGTTCGTTGCCGCGTGACTACTACGTGCGCGGCTCTGTGCCCGTGCCTCGTGCGGCGGCGGACGACTCGCCTGCTGCTGTGTTCGCTTCGCACGCGTCTCGGCTGACCGGAGCCGCGTTTCCCGTCGCCGCCCTCTCCCGCGCTGCCGTCGCGCACCCTCGGGAGGCCTTCGACCTGCAGTCCGAGGTGGTGTCGCGGTCTTTGCGGGCGCTGACGTCCACTGTGGAGTCTTCGGTGGTCGTGTGGAACCCGGCAGCTTCTGCTTGCACCGACATCGTGTCCGTGCACCTGCCGTACGCGCGCAACGTGCACGTCGAGTCCGACGGGGTCGTGCTGCCCACGTTGGTCGACGGTGTCACCGTGACGTTCTTGGCGCGTGACGTGCCAGCGCGCGGATGGCGCACCTACTCGTTGGTCGAGGACGACGTCGACCACGGCTGGAAGCGCGGCTACGGCACCGAGATCGCGTCCACTCACTACGTGCTGTCGTACGACCCGATCGCTTCCCTCGTCGCCGTGGACGGTCCTATGCTGGAGGCGCCTCGTCTCGTCGGCCCGATCAGCGTGTGGCACAGCGAGGTCGGCGAGAAGATGGTCGGCTCCACGACCGTCGTGCTGTGGAACGGGGTCGGGCACCTGGGTCCGTCCGCGTTGGTGGGCGTGCTCGGCTCGCGGTCGCCTTCGTGCGGCACGCTGCCGTCCGTCGCGTCCCGGCTGACGTTGGCCGGCCCCGCCCTGGGACCCGCGTCGCCCGAGGTGACACCGGTGTTCGCGCGCTACTGGCTGCACGAGCCGGCACCGTTGGGCGGGCTGCCCGCGAACGTCCGCCTCGAGGTGCTCGGTCCCGCGCTGCTGCGGGTGGTGGTCGTGTCGGACGGCGAGGCGTTCTCGGGCGTCGTCCGGCTCTCGTTGCCGCCGGGGTGGTCGGCGTCGTGGGACTCGATGCCGGTGTCGGTGCCGGCGGGCGGCCACGTGTCCGCGGAGGTGCGGCTGGTGGCTCCGCGCACGCCCGGCTGCCACCCGGTGCGCGCGGTGCTGGAGGGCCTGCCGTTCGAGGTGTACGACGTGGCGTTGCTGGGGGTGCCCGAGTGGGACGGCGACGATCCCGTCGAGGTGCTGTGGGTGGCGTCGACGCCTTCTTCTGTCTCGGTGCGGCCGGGCTCGTCGGCGTTGGTGCGCATCGTCGTGGCGTCCGGCGCACACGGCGACCTGCCCGTGCAGGCACGTCTGCTGTCGCCGCGCCCGACTTGGGAACTCGTCGGCCCGTTCTGCGTGGGCGGCCTGCTCCCGGCGCAGGGCCGGCTGCCCCTGGACTTCACCTTCGAGGCACCACCGTGGGCCACGCCGGGCCGTTGGTCGGCCGTGGTCCGCGTCACGGCGGGCCCGCTCGTCAGGACCACTGCGCCCATCACCCTCGAAGTGGCTGATTAAGCTGGTTCATCGTGACTGATCTGGTGCTGGCACTGGACTTCGGCGGCACCAAGATCGCCGCCGCCCTGGTGGACCCGTCCGGTGTCGTGGTGCGGTCCTCCCGCGTGCCGACGCCACCCACCGACACGTGGGACGCCGTCGTGTCGGTGATCGCGTCCGTGGTCGAGGACACCGCCGTGGCGGGCGTGGGCATCGCCTCCGCGGGTCCCGTCGACACCACGACCGGCACCGTCTCCCCGATCAACGTGCCGACGTGGCAGAACTTCCCGCTGCGCGCCTCGATCGCCTCGCTGTTCCCCGGCGTCCCGGTGGAACTGGCGGGCGACGGCGTGTGCATGGCGCTGGGCGAACACTGGCGCGGCGCAGGCCAGGGCAGCGGCTTCATGGTCGGCCTGGTCGTGTCGACCGGCGTCGGCGGCGGCCTCGTGCTGGACGGACGCCCGTTCGGCGGCCGCACCGGCAACGCGGGCCACATCGGCCACGTCGTGGTGGAGCCCGACGGCGAACCCTGCACGTGCGGCGGCCGCGGGTGCGCGGAGACCGTGGCGGGCGGTCCGCGCATGGTGGCGTGGGCCCGCCGGGCCGGGTGGCAGGCGCCGGAGCACGCCGATGCGGCATTGCTGGCCGCTGCCGCTCTGGCCGGTGAGGAGATCCCGCAGGTCGCGTTCGAACGGGCCGGGCGGGCCGTCGGGATGGCGATCGCCGGGGCGGCTGCGGTGTGCGACCTGGAGTTGGCCGTGGTCGGGGGTGGGGTGGCGCAGGCCGGGGAGTTGTTGTTCGAACCGGTTCGGCGGACCTTGAAGGCTCATGCGGGGTTGTCGTTCTTGGACGGGTTCGAGGTTCGGGCCGCCGAGTTGGGTGGCGAGGCGGGGCTGGTGGGGGCTGCGGCGCTGGTGCGTCAGGCGGGCTGACGCGGGGCAGGTGGGCCAAGCCGCAGGCGGGCTGACGCCAGCAGGGCGGGCTGACGCAGGCACGCAGGCAGGCTGACGCCGGCAGGTGCGCCAAGCTGCCACAAGAGTCGGCGGCAGGGGCCGATCTGCTGCGGGGCGCGGTTGGGCGACGTGCGCGGCGCAGCTGGGTGGCGAGGCGTGCGGCTTCAGGTGCGCGGGTGCCGGTTGTGGCGCTGTCAGGCCGGCTGGCGTGTGTGGCGGAGCGGCGACTCCACACGGGCCACCGCCACGCCCGCCGACTCCAGTGCCCCGCGGACCGCGCGGGCGATCTCCACGGCGCCCGGGGTGTCGCCGTGCACGCAGATCGAGTCCGCCTGGATGCGGACCGGGCGGCCGGAGACGCTGCGGACCCAGCCCTCCGTTGCCAGCTGCACGCAGCGGGCCGCGATCTCGGCCGGGTCGCGCAGCACCGCGCCTGGTTCGCCTCGCGGTACCAGGGCGCCCGAGGGTGTGTAGGCGCGGTCTGCGAACGCCTCGTGCCACACGCGCAGGCCCGCTACCGCGGCTCGCTTCAGCCACACCGCGCCTGGTGCTCCCAGCACCGCGAGTGTCGGGTCGAAGAGGCGGACCGCGTCCACCACGGCGTCTGCCTGGGCCTCGTGGCGGAACAGGGCGTTGTAGAGGGCGCCGTGTGGCTTGACGTACGAGACGCGGGTGCCTGCGGCGCGGGCGAAGGTCGACAGGGCGCCCAGTTGGGCGAGGACCTCGTTGGTCAGGGTGTCCGGAGCCACGTCGATGAAGCGGCGGCCGAAGCCCGGTAGGTCCCGGTAGCCGACGTGGGCGCCTATGGCCACTCCTGCCGACGCTGCGGAGGCGCAGGTCTCGCGCATCGTGTCCGGGTCGCCCGCGTGATGGCCGCAGGCGATGTTCGCGCTGGTGACGACCGCCAGCAGCGCCTTGTCGTCGCCCAGGGTCCAGTGGCCGAAGCCCTCGCCCAGGTCCGCGTTCAGGTCCATGGCCGTCCTCCCCCGAGCTGTGCGTGTGTTGACTTGTAGGATTGTTGAACGATTCTACGATAGTGCAATCGAACGATCCTGCAAATAGACTTCTCAGGTGACCGAGACGTGGGTGTCGACGCTGGCTCAGGGCAAGGCCGACCTGGAGCGCGCCAGCACCGCGCAGAAGGTCGCCGACATGCTGCGGGAGCGGGTGCTCGACGGTGAGCTGGAACCGGGCCTGCGGCTGAGCGAGGAAGCGATCGGCGGCGCGCTCGGCGTCAGCCGCAACACGCTGCGCGAGGCGTTCCGGCTGCTCACCCGCGACCGGATCCTGGTGCACGAGCACAGCCGCGGCGTCTTCGTCCGCCGCCCGACCAGCGACGACGTCCGGGACCTCTACGCCGCCCGCCGCGCGATCGAGTGCGGTGCCCTCCGCCTGTGGAACGACGTCACCGAGGCCCGGCGGGAGGCCGTGCGGGCACCGGTCCGCCAGGCCGTGGCCAGGGCCGAGAAGAACGACTTCAGCAAGACCGGCACCGCCAACATCCAGTTCCACCGCGGCATCGTCGGCCTCGCGGGCAGCGCGCGGCTCAGCGACGAGTCCGACCGGCTCTTCGCCGAGCTCATGCTCGCGTTCCGCGTCGCCCGCGAGATGGACGCCTTCCACCAGACGTACCTGCCGTGGAATCGCAGGATTGTGGAATTGTTGAACAACGGGACAGTGGAACAGGCGGTTCTGCAGCTCGACGAGTACTTCGACGCCGCCGAACGAGACCTCGCCAGCCGTCTGTCGGCGGATTAGTCCAAAGAGAACGTTAAGCCGAAGACAACGATTGCAATCTCTAGGCTGACGCCACACTTCATCAGGCCTAACATCCGCGCAACATCGCGTACACGGAGGGCCACCATGCCGTCGGACCACAAGACCGGCTTGCGCTGGAGCAACTGGAACCTGCTGCTGATACTCCCGTTGTTCATGCTCATCACGCCGTGGTTCAACTTCGACGAGCCCCGGATCTTCGGGCTGCCGTTCTTCTACTGGTACCAGTTCCTGTTCGTCCCGCTCGGCGTCGCGTGCGTCGGGATCGTCTACGTCAAGACCAAGGACGAGCCCGTGGTCACCGGCAAGCCAGACAAGCTCGGCGTTGACGACCTGGACGAGGGAGCGAACTGATGCAGTGGACCGAGCTGATCGTTTTCAGCGCCCTCTTCCTGCTCGTCACGGTCATGGGCTTCGTGGCCGCGCGGTGGCAGAAGGGCGAAACGCTCGACCACCTCGACGAGTGGGGTCTGGGCGGCCGCAAGTTCGGCAGTTGGATCACGTGGTTCCTGGTCGGCGGTGACCTCTACACCGCCTACACCTTCGTCGCGGTGCCGGCGCTGATGTTCGGCGCGGGCGCGCTCGGCTTCTACGCCCTGCCGTACACGATCATCCTATACCCGCTGGTGTTCCTGCCGCTGGTGCGCATGTGGTCGGTCAGCCGCGTGCACGGCTACGTCACGCCCGCCGACTTCGTGAAGGGCCGCTACGGCTCGCACTGGCTGGCGCTGATCATCGCGGTCACCGGAATCGTCGCGACCATGCCGTACATCGCGCTGCAGCTCGTCGGCCTCGAAGCGGTGCTGCGGTCCATGGGCCTCAACGGTTCCGGCATCCTCGGCCACCTGCCGCTGTTCATCGCCTTCCTGATCCTCGCGCTCTACACCTACCAGTCGGGCCTGCGGGCGCCTGCGCTGATCGCGTTCGTCAAGGACATCCTGATCTACCTGGTGATCCTGGTCGCGATCATCTACCTGCCCTCGAAGTTCGGCGGCTGGGGCGAGATCTTCAACGACGCGCAGGCCAAGTTCGACGCGACGCCGAGCAAGGCCGACGGCATCCTGCTGACCGGCACGAACCAGCTGCAGTACGCGACGCTGGCCCTCGGGTCCGCCCTGGCGCTGTTCCTCTACCCGCACTCGCTGACCGGCATCCTCGCGAGCCGCGGCCGCAACGTCATCAAGCGCAACATGGTCGCGCTCCCGGCGTACTCGCTGCTGCTGGGTCTGCTGGCGCTGCTCGGTTTCGTGGCGATCAGCGCGGGCACCAAGCCGATCGTCAACCAGGCGACCGGCCGTCCCGACACCAACACGATCGTCCCGGAGCTCTTCGGCGCGAACTTCCCGTCGTGGTTCGCGGGCATCGCGTTCGCGGCCATCGGCATCGGCGCGCTGGTGCCGGCGGCGATCATGTCCATCGCGGCGGCGAACCTGTGGACGCGCAACGTCTACAAGGAGTACGTGAAGAAGGACGCCACCCCGGCGGAGGAGGCCAAGCAGGCCAAGCTCGCCTCCCTGGTGGTGAAGTTCGGCGCCGTCGCGTTCATCGTGTTCGTCGACCCGCAGTTCTCCATCGACCTGCAGCTCATCGGTGGCGTCATGATCCTGCAGACGCTCCCGGCGGTCGCGATCGCGCTCTACACGCGCTGGTTCCACGTGTACGGCCTGATCGCCGGTTGGGTCGCGGGCATGGGCTACGGCATGTGGCTGCTCTACAACATCGGCAACCCGGCCGTGGGCAAGGCGCACTTCGCCGGTTCCGCGCTGCCGCTCGGCAACATCTCGATCTTCGGATGGCACCCGTTCGGCGCCTCGACGACGCAGATCTACGTCGGCATCGTCGCGTTGCTGGTCAACCTGGTCGTCGCGGTGATCGTCACGCTGATCGCGAAGAAGGCCAAGTCCCCCAACGGTGTCGACCACACCGACCCGTCGGACTACCACGTCGACGAGGACAACCCGCGGGTCAAGCCCGTGGCAGCGCACTGAGACGCAGTCGGCAACACTATGGGCCACCCGTCGGTTACGGCGGGTGGCCCTTTGCGTCGAGGATCGTCTACGTGAAAACCATCGCCGGACTGGTCGGACTGACCGCTCTCGCCGTCACCCTGAGCCCTGCCGTCGCGCACGCGCAGGACGCCGACTGCTACGACACCACCGCCGCACTGACCGTCGAGGAGCAGCGGCTCGACGACGTGCTCGTCGTCGGCGGTCCCGCCGTCGGCCCGTCGCTCGTGAAGCTGGCCGGGTTCGACGGCCGCGTCGCGGACTTCACCGCGAAACTCTGCCGCCAGGTCCTGCCGAGGCAGGCGCAGCAGTTCGTCGAACGAGAGGGCAACGCGCTGTGGAAGGCGGCCGTCGCCCGTGCGCAGAGCACAACACCTCAGGCGCACGACACCTATGACGACCGCCCGCTCTACTGGGCACGGCTGCAGCTCAGTTCCGCGCTGCGCCAGTGGAAGCCGCGCTTCACCCTGTCACCCCACGACCGCGCGACGCTCATCCAGAAGTTCGACTGGGCGTCCCGCGGTCTGAGCGACACCAAGTTCCCCGCGAAGCCCGGCGTGCGCAAGATCGCGGTCACCGGCTTCGACCCGTTCCAGCTGACCGGCGTGAACGTGCGGCGCGCGAACCCGGCCGGTGCGGCGGCGTTGCAGCTCGACGGTCGTGAGATCGACACGCCCACCGGCAAGGTCGTGCTGCAGGCCGCGGTGCTCCCGGTGCTGTGGGGCGCGTTCGACGAGGGTGTCGTCGAGCAGTTCTACGGAACGGCGCTGCAGCAGAAGCCCGACGCGTTCGTGACGATCAGCCAGGGCAGGCCCGGCCGCTTCGACGTCGAGCGGTGGGCGGCGCGCTGGCGCGGTGGCTTCGCGGACAACAACAACGTCGGCTCCTACGGTAGCGTCCCGAACGCTCCGGGCTGGCCGCAGCCGACGGACGAGTTCATCGAGACCTCGCTGCCGTTCCAGAAGATGATCGACGCCGGCACGGGCCCGTTCGCCGTGAACCACAACCTGGCCTTCTGCGAGTGGGTCGTCGTCGGCTCGCAGCAGTCGTGCCGCACGGACCAGCCGACTCCGGGCAGGGTCGCGGCGTCCGGCGGCGGCGGTGACTACCTCTCCAACGAGAGCATGTACCGGGCCAACAGGCTGCGGATCGGTTACGGCGCAACGAACGTCCTCGGCGGACACCTCCACACGCCGGTGCTCGGGCAGCCCGCCGACCCGGCCGCGCTGACCGACGCCGCGTTCGAAAAGCAGCGTCGGGACATCGCCGATCAAGTGAAGGCCCTAGTCTCTGTGGTGTGACTCGTGTGCGGCTGGCGGTGGCAATTGTCCTGAGCGCGGTGACGCTGTCCGCGTGCGCGATCCAGGTGGGAGGGCAGGCGGTCCCCGGACCGATGCCGTCCACGGCCTCCGCCTCCGCGCCCACGCTGCCGAAAGCGGGGCAGTGCATGAACGCCTACGAGCTGAAGGTGCTGCAGTGCACCGACTCGCACGAGGCCGAGGTCATGAGCGTCGGTGAGATGACCGGCCTGCCGTCGGCCTACCCGGACACGCAGGTGCTCCGCAAGGCCGCGCTGCCGCCGTGCCGCCAGACGCTCAGCGAGTACCTGGGCAGCGGCGACGCGGACTCGACGCGCCTGCGGGTCTGGGCGTTCTGGCCGAACGAGCAGGGCTGGAAGGACGGCCAGCGCTGGCGCCTGTGCACCGTCGTGGAGATCAGCCCGGACGAGAAGCCGCTGGCGCGCAAGGGTTCCGTCAAGGAGATCCTGAAGGGCAACGGCTTCAGCACGTTCCAGACCTGCACCCAGGGCTCGCCGTCGAAGGACCAGGAGGTCAAGGTCGTCGCGTGCAACACCGCGCACCTGGCCGAGGCCGTGCCCGCCGGTGTCGTGTCGCTCGGCAAGTCGTCCGACCCCGCTCCGTCCAAGGAGCAGATGAACTCCATCGCGAACGAGAAGTGCACCAAGGCCGTGCACGACTACCTGGGGTCGAGCAAGCGCACGGACGTGTTCCCCGCGTGGCGCAACCCCGGCTCGCAGGCCTGGTCAGAGGGTTGGACCAACGCCGTCTGCTACGCGGAGGCCACCAAGGCCTTCAACGGGACCCTCCTCGGCATCCGGGACAACCCGCTCCCGAACTGACCCGGCGATCACGACCATCAGCACGGCGGCCAGGGACAGCACCAACATCGCAATTCCCGCGACACCCACGGCACACCTCCCTTTCCGTCTCGGTTGACGATCTTTGTGACCGCCATCACATACCTAAGACGTTCCCGGAAGGGGCCAGGTTCATTCCTGGTGCAAGACCGTTTTCACGACCTATGGAGAAGTCCCCAGGCTTGTCCACAGCTATCCACAACATGTGCACAACCCCGTCCACAGGTGTGGACAACTTCGTCCCAAGTGGACGATGAGCTGCGCTGATTCAGAGAAAATTGCTGCACAGGACCACACCGGCCACCACGCCGATCGCCCAACCGACGACGAACACGAGCATGTAGCGCCACCACGGCGTGCGGGGCGGCTCGGCGGGTGGCGGCACCGGGTAGTAGCGCACGATGCCCGTCGTCGGGCCGACCTCCACATCGCGCGTCGAACCGTCGTAGTTCAGCCCGCCGAGAAAGTCGTCCTGCTTCACACGACTAGTAGTACCCCAAGAAGAAGCCCCACCGGTCGCCGTTGACCGATGGGGCTCCTGCGAACACCCGGGAACTAGCCCAGGCGCTGCTTCAGGGCGGCCAGCTCGTCGCGGAGCGTGGTGGGGACCTTCTCGCCGATCTTGGCGAACCACTCCTCGACCAGCGGGATCTCGGCACGCCACTCGTCGGCGTCGAACGCCAGCGATGCCTCGATGTCCTCACGCGACGCGTCCAGGCCCTCGAGGTCCAGGTCGTCGGCGGTCGGCACGTACCCGATCGGCGTCTCCTGCGCGGCGGCCTTGCCCTCGAGGCGCTCGATGGCCCACTTCAGCACGCGCGAGTTCTCGCCGAACCCGGGCCACAGGAAGCGCTTGTCCTCGCCGCGGCGGAACCAGTTGACGTAGAAGATCTTCGGCAGCTTGTCGGCGTCGGCGCGCTTGCCGAGGTCGACCCAGTGCTGGAAGTAGTCGCCGGCGTTGTAGCCGATGAACGGCAGCATCGCCATCGGGTCGCGGCGCACGACACCGGTCTTGCCGACCGCGGCGGCCGTGGTCTCCGACGACAGCGTGGCGCCCATGTAGGTGCCGTGCTGCCAGTCGCGCGACTCGGTGACCAGCGGGATCGTCGTGGCGCGGCGGCCACCGAAGAAGATCGCGCTGATCGGCACGCCCTTCGGGTCGTCCCACTCCGGCGCCTTGATGTCGCACTGCTCGATCGGCGTGCAGTAACGGGAGTTCGGGTGCGAGGAGAGCTCCTCGCTGTCCGGCGTCCAGTCCTGGTGCTTCCACGAGGTGAGGTGGGCCGGGGGCTCGCCCATGCCCTCCCACCAGATGTCGCCGTCGTCGGTCAGCGCGACGTTCGTGAACAGCGAGTTGCCCTTGGCGATGGTGCGCATCGCGTTCGGGTTGGTGTGGTAGTCGGTGCCGGGCGCGACGCCGAAGAAGCCGTTCTCCGGGTTCACCGCGTAGAGGCGGCCGTCCTCACCGAAGCGCATCCAGGCGATGTCGTCGCCGAGCGTCTCGACCTTCCAGCCGGGGATCGTCGGCTCCAGCATGGCCAGGTTGGTCTTGCCGCAGGCCGACGGGAACGCGGCGGCGATGTAGTACGCCTTGTTCTCCGGCGAGGTGAGCTTGAGGATCAGCATGTGCTCGGCGAGCCAGCCCTCGTCGCGCGCCATCACGGACGCGATGCGCAGCGAGTAGCACTTCTTGCCGAGCAGGGCGTTGCCGCCGTAGCCGGAGCCGAAGCTCCAGATCTCGCGGGTCTCCGGGAAGTGCGAGATGTACTTGGTCTCGTTGCACGGCCACTGCACGTCCTCCTGGCCGGGCTCGAGCGGGGCGCCGAGGGAGTGCAGGGCGGGCACGAAGTCCGCGTCGTCACCGAAGACCGCGAGGGCCTTGGTGCCCATGCGGGTCATGATGTGCATGGAGACGACGACGTACTCCGAGTCGGTGATCTCCACACCGAGCATGGGCTTCTCCGCGTCGAGCGGGCCCATGCAGAACGGGATGACGTACATCGTGCGGCCACGCATGCAGCCCCGGTAGAGCTCGGTCATGATGGCCTTCATCTCGGAAGGGTCCATCCAGTTGTTCGTCGCGCCCGAGTCCTCCTCGCGCACCGAACAGATGTACGTGCGCTCCTCGACCCTGGCCACGTCGCTGGGGTCCGAGGCGGCCCAGAACGAGTTCTGCTTCTTCTTGAGCGGCACGAACGTGCCGGCGTCCACGAGCTTCTTGGTGAGGCGGTCCCATTCGCCCTGGGACCCGTCGGCCCAAACAACCTCGTCGGGGCAGGTCAGCTCAGCGACTTCCTGAACCCATGCGAGCAAGCGCGCGTGGTTGGTAGGTGCCTGTTCGAGACCGGGAATGGTCACTGCCGTCATCTCGTCTCGTCTCCTGACTGAACGCCTCGGCAACCCGAGCACGTGGTGGTCCGGTGCAGGACTTCGTCGTCCTCGGGAATAGCTCCAGACGCCCGGTGGGGCCGGGCGTGCGTGGAAGGGGATGGACCGAGGTTAGCCCGGTGAATGGCAGGTAAAGCACCCCCAGCCTGTCGCTTCCCTCACAAAACCGATTCTGGAATCGATTCAGCACTCGGACGGCGTTAAGCCCCCGTGGCGGTGGGAAAAACACAAGAGGCCCCGGTGCGGTTCTCACCACACCGAGGCCTGTGACCTGCGCTTCAGTTAACGGTTCAGTTCGGGCTGATCCACTGCCCCGTTGTGGAATCGATTCGGACGACGCCGTCGAAGCGTTCTTCCTCGAGCCACTCGTCCGAGTCGTCCAGAATGCCGCTCTTCGAGTCGGTCACGTACCGGCCGTCGGACTCGATGTGGCCGTGCTCGACCTCCACCCAGTCGTCACCTCGGTGTTCCGACATCGTGACCTCGCCGGACCGCGTGATCTCGGTCGCCACGTCGGCCTTGCCGTCGCCGTTCTTGTCGGTGAACAACCACGTGTCGCCGTCGTCGTCGCGGACGACAACGGTGTCGGCCTTGCCGTCCCCGTCGGTGTCCTCGGTGGCCGGGCCGACGTTTCGCTCCCCGTCGTCGGTCTCCACGACAATCGCCTGTTTGGAAGTCGAATTCGTCTTTTCGTGCTGCGAGTCGTTCGGGTCGACGGCCACCCACTCACCGGAATTCTCCTCGAACCGCGCCTGGCTCAGGAGATTGCCGTCCTTGTCGAACGTGCTCATCAGATCGGCGTCGCCGTCGCCGTTCGTGTCGGTGAACGCGAGATGACCGCCGTCATCGGTCTCGACGACGGCGGAGTCGTTCACGCCGTCCTGGTCGAGGTCGAAGGTGACGTCGGCGGTGTACTCCTCGTCCTCGACGGTCACCTTCAGCTCGGCGTCGGCCGCACCGTTCTCGTCGATGTACACCGGGACACACCTCCATACCTGCTCATGTACCGGTATGACCCACGTTATGCCGGTTTGGTTCCGCCGCCAACCTCGCTACGGTCCCGGGGTGGACGAGGACCAGCAGAGGTGGGAGCGGTTCAGCGCGCATCTGGAGCTCGGGCAGCGGTTCACCGGCACCGTGGTGCTCGTGCCCCGGCCAGGTGCGATCGGTGTGTTCGTCGACCTCGGGCTCCCCTTCGGGGGTTTCGTCGACGTGCTCCGCCTCCCGCGCGAGGTGGAGCGGTGGCCGCAGGTCGGCACGGTCACCACGTTCGAGGTCGTCTGGTTCGACGACCGGCAGCAGATCAGACTGAAGCCGCTGGATCCCGCCTACTGCGCCTAAGCCCGGTCGCGCACGGACCTGATCCGGCCCAGCAGCTCCTCGGCCTTCGACAGCCCCGACTCCACCTCGGCCAGCTGACGGGTGGCGGCCTGCAGCTCGCGCCCCCGCTCCCCGGCCTCCATCCGCAACGCCCGGTCGACCTCCCGCAGCTCCGCCTCGATGGCCTCGATGCGCTTGGCCAGGGCCTCGTCCAACGCCAGCGACAGGGCCTGCTCCGCCTCGATCAGCTGCTCGGCGGCCAGTTGGTCCACAGTGGAGCGGGCGTCGGCGATGGCGTCGGAGAGCCACTGCTTGACGTGCTGCTTCTCCGCGGTGTGGGTGCGGGTGCGGGCCATCCACCAGCCGGCGCCCAGGCCCAGGGCGATCGTGACGGGCAGGACGATCGGGTTCAGGACCGCTATGCCGAGGCCGGCGAGTGGCATGACGGCGAGCTTGCCCGCGCCCAGGCCGCCCGAGACGCCCATGAACACCAGCAGCTTGTCCTCGGCCGTCGGCGGGCGCTTCTCCTTGGGGCGCAACACGACCGGCGGGTGCTTGCCTCGGGCGAACTGGCCGCGGATCAGGGTGAGTTCCTCGGGCGAGAACAACGTGGCCAGCACGGCGTCGGTCACCTGGGACAGGCGGACGGACAGGGCTGTGGAGATCCGGCTGGAGACGACCTGCAGGGCCGTGTCGACCTGGCCCGGTAGCGCCGCCAGGGCCGTGCGGTCGGCCGCGTCGATGGCCTGGCGGTACCAGGTCTGCAGGTCGCGCATCTGGCGGGAGATCTCGTGCGAGTTCTCGATGCGGGCGCGTTGGACCTCGCCGCGCAGGCGGACCTGCCAGCCCCGGGTCGAGGAACGGCGTTCGGTCTGGAGTTCTTCGCGGCGGGCGCGGAGCACTGCGGCTTCGTCTTCGCCCACGGAGAGAGCGCGCTTCTCGTGCTCCAGGCGTACTACGAGTTCTGCCAGGACTGTGGTGAGTGCGCGGAGGGCGTTGGCCTCGGCGAGCATGCCGGCCCGGCCGGTGACCAGTTCCTGCAACGAGGTCTGCAGCGCGGAGATGCCGGAGCGTTCGCGCAGCATCGAGGCGGCGTCCGGGTTCGGGGCCTGGGCGGCCATGCCGAACATGCGCGAGGAGACCGGGTACCAGGTGGCGTCGGCGAAGCGGGGGGCGTGCTCGGCGAGCAGGGCCCGGTTCGCGTCGAGGACCTGGCGCCAGCCGCGGTACTGGTCGGTCTTGGTGAGGGCGAAGGCGACGGTTTCGACGCGGTCGCCGACGCGCTTCAGGAAGTCCAGCTCGCCGCGGGTGAAGGGGGACGAGGCGTCGACCACGAAGACCAGGGCGGTCGCCGAGGTGACGGCCTCCAGGGCCAGTTCGCCGTGCACCGACTCCAGGCCGCCCACGCCGGGGGTGTCCACGACGGACATCCGTTCCAGCAACGGGATCGGGGCGTCGACCTCGACGTAGCGCGGGGGGAGTTCGCCCTCGGGCAGGTCGTGGGCGGCGGAGACCCAGTTGATCAACGCGGGCAGCGGGAACGAGACGGGTGCCAGGAGGCCGGGGTAGCAGGCGCGCGCCGCCCACGACGGGCCGTGCTGGAAGACGAGGTACGTCGAGGTGGCGACGTCCGCGTCCACCGGGGACAGGCCCGGGGTGGCCAGCAGGGCGTTGACCAGCGACGACTTGCCGCGGTTCGTCTCGCCGACGATCACGACCGACGACACCTCGGGCGTCGCGCTCCTCGTCACCCAGTCGGCCATCGACGGGTCCAGCTCGCGCACGAGAGAGGTGAGGCGCTCGCGCGTCTGCCGGACTGTCTGCGAGAGGTTGCTCATCGGGCCGTGTAGACCGTCACGATCGGAGCGCGCAGAACGCGGCCGCGGTCGCAGAAGCCTGGGACCTCGGTCTCGGCGACCAGGCCCTGCAACGACAGGTCGTCCGTCGGGACGGCGCCGCCGGCCTCGTGCCGCGACGGGTCGAAGCGCTCACCGTCGGCCCGCATCGCCACGACGCCTATGGACGACAGGCCTTCCTCGATGCGTTCGACCACGCCCGCACTGGCGCGGTCCAGCGCGTACAGGCACAGCTGGACCAGGGCGCGGCGTTCGGCCAGCGCCTGGTCCAGCAGCTCGTCGGCAATGGTCTCCACACCGTCGTCCGACGTCAGATCGGGGTGTTCGGTTCCGTTCACGCTCATCGGTGCCCCCCAGCACGTAGTTGCTGCCAGATGAGGAAATACGCCCGGTGGACGACGTGCGCCACCCGAGCCTGCGCCGGAGTCGCGCCGAAGGAGGCGAACGAACGCCACCACCCGGCTCTCTCCAGCGCGAACGCCGTCAGCTCCGCGACCGGTCTGCCGGCCAGGCCGAGCCGGGCGGCGACGTCGGGGGTGCTGCCGACGCGCAGCACCTCGTCGGTCAGGTCGGGCGCGAACGCGACGGCGCCGGACGAGACGAGCGTCAACGCCTCCAGCAGCCGCAGCTGGTGCGCCTCGGGACGGGCCAGCAGCACCTCGATCGCGTCGTGCACGCGCTGCCGTTCACCGGGGTCGCCCGCCGCCAGCGACGTGATCGAGGCCAGCGCGGCGGCCGCCTTGATGCCGTCGGCGCGGGCGCGGAAGACCGCGTCCAGACGACCTCGGACGGCGGCGAACCCGGACGCGTCGAACAGCACCCGCCGCAACGCCCCGGCGGGCAACGCGGGTTCGGCGTCCAGCGCGAGGAGCGCACGGCCGATGCCGTACAGGTCGAGCTTCTCCAGCAACCGGGACCGCACCCCTGCCGCGACGTCGCACTCCCACGACGTGAAGAGGTCACCGGACATCAGCATCATCGTGCGGGTGTCGGGGTCCAGGGCGGCCAGCGCCCGCAGCGCCTCCGCGTCGGCCGAGGTGAACTCGCCGGTCTCCGCGGACTCGGCGAGCAGGCTGATCACCGGCAGGACGTCCGCGACCCGCGGCTTGAGCAGGTCGGCCTGCTTCGCCGCGAGGATCTGCGCGGCCCTCCAGACGTCCCCGTCCGCGCCCTCGACGGTCTCCGGCGCCACGGCGTCGACCTTGTTCAACGCGGCGATGGCGTTGACCGGGCCCGCCTCGCGGGACGCGGTCGCGGCGGTGAAGGCGGCCAGCGTCGACTGGTCGTCCGCGCGCACGCCCTGCGTCACGACGTAGAGGACGGCCTCGGCGCCTGCGACGGCGTTGCTCGACACCGGGTCCAGCAGTTCCTCGGTGCGGGCGACCGACGTCGCGTCCAGCGAACCGAGCCCCGGCGTGTCGATGACGGTGAAGTCGCGCAGCACCGCGTTCGTCAGGTACGCCTCGATGTGCGAGACGCCGTCCAAGCCGAGAGAAGCGGGGATCATGCCGTTCGCGTCGAACGGCAGCACCTGGCGCCTGCCGTCCCGCAGCACGACTTCGATGCGATCGACCGTGCCGTACTGGTAGCGCGTGACGAGCCGTGTGCACTCACCGACGTCGGTCGGCGCGACCCGGCGGCCGATCAACGCGTTCACGAGAGTCGACTTGCCGGACTTGATCCGGCCGGCGACGGCGACCTGCAACGGCGCGTGCAGACGGCGCAGCACTTCCTGGAACCCGGCGGCCGTCCGGAGGGAGACCTGTGGTTGCAGGGCACCGCAGAGGTTGGCCACCGCCGCGCACAGCGGACCGGCCAGTTGTTGTCCCTGCAACGCCGTCACGAGCACTGATCGTGCCACGGTTTGTAGGCGTGCGTGCGCGGGTAGCCACAGCGCATGGGTGACAGCTACGTGACGTTCCTAGTGCTGGGGATCGTCCTGGTCGCGATCGACGGCCAGCTGATCTACCACAGCGGCAAGGGATATCTGAAGCGCGCTGCGTACGACGAAGAGCAGGTCGGCGGCATGATGAAGCTGACGGCCGTGCTGTTCCACCTCGTCGTGCTCGGCCTGTTGGCACTGGTGTCGATCGTGAACGTCGACACCGGTGACCCGGCGAAGAACGTGGTCGTGAAGCTGGGCATCGTGCTCTTGCTGCTGGCACTGGCTCACGGCGCAACCATGGCGATCCTGGCCAGGATCAGGGATCGCCAGATGCAGCAGCAGCTCGCGGACCAGATGGCCGAGGAGCACCGGATCTACGAGGAGCGCCAGGAAGAACGTCAGGCGCACATCGGCGAACCGCGACCCGCACCCAAGATCGAGTCGCCTTACTCACCCAAGTAACGGGCTCGCACGGCGTTCAGTGCCTCCCCCTCACTGGCGCCGAGTGACCGAGCGATGGCGACGAACTCCGCCGCGGCGGCGGAGAGCGGGTCCGGTGCATGTGAAGGCAGGGCGGCCACCACGGTGCCCTGCCTTCGCCCTGTCGTGATCACGCCCGCCACCTCCAGCTCCCGGTACGCCCGCGCGACCGTGCCGGCGGCGAGCCCGAGGTCGGCGGCGAGCTGCCGGATGGTCGGCAACCGCGACCCGACCGGCAGCACCCCCGCACTGATCAACCGGACGAGCTGGTCGCGGACCTGGCGCCAGGGCGCGACACCGTTCTCGACGTCGACGACGATGCGGGGAGCCGTCACCAGGCGATCTTCTTGGACACGACGTTCGTGTTGGCCATCATGACCCACGCGAAGACGCCCAGGAACAGGTAGCCACCGCCGATCAGCGCGCAGATCATGGCCGCGCCGATGCACGCGGACACGTGCACGCTGCGGGTGCGGAGCACCCGGTCCACCTCCTCGTCGCCGTCCACCGGACGGGCGACGGCCGCCCAGATGACCGTCGCGACGGCGGCCACGGACACCACGAAGACGGGCAGCTGGGTGATCTGCAGGTTCACGACGAACCACACCAGCCCGAACAGCACGACCACCGCGTAGGCGCCCAGCACGTACTGCGAGGCGATGTCGAACAGGCCGCGCGGGGCGAGCGAGGCCGACCGCTGACGGCCTTCGCGCGGCAACGCCAGCGCGATGAGCTCGGCGAGCAACGTGCCCCCGAGCACGATCGCCGCGAGCGACCCCAGACCGCGACCGCTGGCGAACGGCACGAACGACAGGCCCACGAACAGCAGCGGGTAGAGCAACCGCCGCCGCTTCAGGTACCGGATCGCGTCGTCGACCTGCGCGGGCGTCGGGTCGGACACCTTCCAGCTCTTGAGCAGGCGCCTGCCGGTGGACTGCGTCGGCCACAGGACGACCAGCAGGACCAGGCCGATGCCGGCCGACACCAGGACGTCGTACATGGCGAACCCCCGAACTTTGTATCAACCCCTCGACACAATAACTCACACTGAAGTCGTACGGAGCGTCAACCCGTGGCGCGACGCGCGGAAGTTCGATCCGAACCTAATCTTGTCCGGTGCGGCGGTTCAGCCTGTGGATGAAGTCTCATCCGGCGTTCGGGGACTCCCTGATCGCCGGATTTCTGCTGATCTTCGACCTGGGCTTCGCGGTCACCGGGATCGACAGGGGCGTGTCCTTCTCGGCCTTCCTCGCCGTGACGCTGCTGATGCTCGGCCCGCTGCCGTTCCGCCGCCACCACCCGCTGGGCGCGAGCTACCTGATCCTCGGGGGCGCGTTCCTCCAGCTGTTCACGCACGGCGGCACCGACGGCGGCATACCGGTGCGGATGTCCGACTTCGCGCTGGCCGTGGCGCTGTACACGCTCGTCGCCTACACGAACCGCAAGACGGCGTTGATCTACACGGGCTGGCTGCTCGCGGGCACGTTCCTGTGGGCGGTCTTCCAGGTCGGCGACGTCGAGGCAGTGTTCCTGGTGTTCCTGATCCTCGTGATCTTCGGCTTCAGCTGGGCCATGGGGGAGTTCGTCGGCGCCCGCCGCGCGTACCAGGGCGAGTTGGAACAACGCCTGCTGCTGCTGGAGACCGAGCGCGACCAGCAGGCGAGGATCGCGGTGGGCGAGGAGCGGTCGCGCATCGCCCGCGAACTGCACGACGTCGTCGCCCACGCGGTGAGCGTGATGATCGTCCACGCCGACGGTGCCGCGTACACGATTAGAACTCAGCCGGAGGTGGCCGAGAACGCGGTCCGCACGATCGCCGACACCGGCCGGCTGGCCCTGACCGAGATGCGCCGGTTGCTCGGCGTGCTGCGCAGCGAGGACGCCGAGACGCAGTGGGCTCCCCAGCCGGACGCACGGGGTGTGGTCGAGCTGGCCGAGAACGCCCGCACGGCCGGGGTGCCGGTGCGCCTCGAGATCACCGGTGACGTGGACGACCTGCCCGTGGGCGTCGGGTTGAGCGTCTACCGGATCGTGCAGGAAGCGCTCACCAACGTCATCAAGCACGCCGGCGCGGACACGACCGCCATGGTGCGGCTGGCCCGCACGCCGGAGGAACTGCGCCTGGAGGTGACCGACGACGGTTTCGGCACACCGCACGACGTCGTCAAGGTCTCCGGCGGCAACGGACTGATCGGCATGAGGGAAAGGGCTGCGGTGCTGGGCGGCGAGTTCGAGGCGGGTCCCAACCCCGGTGGGGGCTGGCGCGTCCGCGCGATCTTCCCGCTGGCCGCATAGGGTGATCGAGTGATTCGGGTGCTGCTGGTCGACGACCAGGAACTCATGCGCATGGGCTTCCGCATGGTGCTGGGTGCGCAGGAGGACATCGACGTGATCGGCGAGGCCGCCGACGGCCTCGACGCCGTGCAGATGGCCGACAAGCTGCGCCCTGACGTGGTGTTGATGGACGTCCGCATGCCCGTCATGGACGGCGTGGAGGCCACCAAGCGCATCGCCGAGGCCGACACCGCGAAGGTGCTGGTCATGACGACGTTCGACATGGACGAGTACGCGCTGTCGGCGTTGCGCAACGGTGCCAGCGGCTTCCTGCTGAAGGACACCCCGCCGTCCGACCTCGTGTCGGCCCTGCGCGCGGTGGCCTCGGGCGACGCCGTGGTCTCGCCGTCGGTGACGAAGCGGCTGCTCGGCCGGTTCCTCGGCGACGGCGGCGGTGAGCTGCGGGACGCCTCGATGCTCGACGTGCTGACCGAACGCGAGCGCGAGGTGCTCGTGCTGATCGCGAAGGGCCTGTCGAACACCGAGATCGCCCGCAAGCTCTTCCTGTCCGAGGCGACGGTGAAGACGCACGTCGGCAGGATCCTCGCGAAGCTGGAGCTGCGAGACCGGGTGCAGGCCGTGGTGCTGGCCTACGAGACCGGTCTCGTCCGCCCCGGCGACGCCTAGCGGTACTTCTCCGGGTCGGCGTCCACCGCCTGCCCGGCCATCCGCGGCTTCACCACGTCGTCCCACCAGTGGCCCCAGTCGGGCTGCGAGCCGTCGAGGTCGGTGAACCCGTACTCGCGCTTGAGCTTCCACGACGACAGGCACTGGCCGGAGAACCGTGCGCGGTTCTCGTCCGCCGCCAGGTGCGCGATGCCGCGGCCGAGGTAGTGCGGCGTCTCGGACAACGCGTAGTCCGGCACGTCCTTGATCGCGTCGCGCCAGTTCGCCTCGGTGACGCCGAAGCCCTCGAGCATCTGCTCGGAACGCAGGAACCCCGGCGTGACAGCGAGAGCCGTCACGTTCGGGTGGTCCTTCAGGTCCTTGGCCAGCACCTCACCGAAGCGGCGCACGGTGTTCTTCACGGCGTCGTACGGGAGGTTCACGAAGTACGCCTCGCCGTCCTCGCCGTCGGTCACCTCGACCACCAGCCCGGCGTCGGACTGCAGGACCAGCGGCACCAGCTTGTGGATGGCGACGAGGTGCGTCTCGACGCCGTTGCGCCACATGCGCAACTGCCGGTCGAGGTCGTGCTCCCAGAACTTGCCCCACTCGACGAGGTTCTCGCCACCCCAGGCGTTGTCGACGAAGATGTCGAGCTTGCCGATGCGCGCGGCGAGAGCGTCCACATCGGACGGATCGGTGAGGTCGCAGCGGACCGCGATCCCCTTGCCCCCGGCGGCGTCCACCAGGTCGGCGGTGTCCTCGATCGTCTCCGACCGCCCGATCTCGGACTGCTGCTCCCGCGTGGTCCGGCCGGCGACGAACACCGTCGCGCCCGCAGCCCCCAGCTCGATCGCGATCGCCCGCCCCGCACCGCGCGTGGCGCCGGTGACGACCGCGACCTTCCCCCTCAGATCGGGCTCACTTCTTGACGACACGGTGAGTTCCCCTTCCCTCGTGCCACGCCAGAATGATCATCCCGTCGCCTTCGACGGTCATCTGCACGACCTCGGTGACGTCGAACCGGAACAGGTCGATCTCCTCCGGCGCCGGCTGCCAGCCCGTGCGGTCGAACAGGTCCTTCAGGTAGATCTCCTTGTCGGCGTGGAGTTCCGCGGTGCCGCTGACCTTCGCGTCACCCGCCTCCGTCATCGACGCGGTCGTGGTCGTGCAGTGCAGCGCGAACCTCGGGTCGCGCTGCAGGTCCTTCGACTTCAGCGAGCCGGGCATCATGCCCGCCCACAGCTCGCCGTGCGCGAAGTCCGGTTCCACGCCGCTGATCCGCGGCGAGCCGTCCTTGCGCAGGGTCGCGACCAGCGCGTGCCGGTCCGCCGCGAACCTGCCCTCCACGAACGCGGCCATCTCCGGTTGTTCCGCCGTGAACTCCGCCCAGGTGGCCATCAGCGCATCCCCTCCAACACCAGATCGACGTCCTCGGCCGTGCGTTGCAGCAGGTCACCGCGCGGACGCACCGACCAGTCCATCGAGATCCCGTACACCAGCGCCGCGAGGACGCGGGCCGCGGTCGGTGGCAGCTCCTCGGCCGCGCACAGGACCTCGAGTTCCTCCTCCAGCACCGCGTAGTGCCGCGCCAGCAACGCGCGCAGCTCCGGGTCGATCAGGTCGACGCCGAGCTGCGCCAGGTTGTTCGTCGCGACCACCGGGTCGGCCAGCCGGTCGAACCACGTCAGCAGCGCCTCGCGGACGGTGCCCGCCTCGCGCATGCGACGCCTGACCTCCTCGGTGCCCGCCTTCGTGAGCGCCTGCAGCAGGCCGCTCTTCGACCCGAACCGCTTCGCCACCGCGCCGACCGACACCCCCGCCTCCGCCGCCACGTCCGCGACGGTGAACTCCGGTCCGCGCCGGTCGATGACGGCCGCCACGGCGTTCAGGATCCGTTCGTCGGTGATCGTGCGAGGTCGTGCCACGCAGTTAGTGAACCACAATTCACTAACCTTGGCATAGGGTCGTGACACGTGAGCTGGAGACCGCGCCTGGTAGCGCTGGACATCGACGGAACCCTGACCCCGGTCGGCTCGAACGACATCTCGCCCGCCGTGGAGGCGGCCATCACCCGCGCCACCGACCACGGCGCCCACGTCGTGCTCTGCACCGGTCGCAGCCTCATCGGCATCAGCGAGGTCGCCGCGAAGCTGCCCGTCTCGTACGCCGTGTGCTCGAACGGCGCGGTGTGGTGGGACCCCGCCCTGCGCGAGGTCACCAAGCGCGTCACGTTCGACCCCGGCCCGACCATCAAGACGTTGCAGGCGTTGCTGCCGAACGCGGTGTTCGCGGTGGAGCAGACCGGCGTCGGCAACCTGTCGCTGGGCGAGTTCCTGCCGGGTGACCTGTGGGGCACGACGACACAGGTGACGTTCGAGGAGATCGCCGTGCCAACCTCACGGCTGGTCATGCGCTGGCTCGACCACACGCCGGCCGAGCTGTCGTTCGCCCTGCGGGAGCTGGAACTCCCGGGAGTCGAGTGGTCCGTCGACCACACCGAAGCCTGGCTCACCGCCGTGCCGCTCGACGTCAGCAAGGGCTCGGCGCTGGACGAGCTCAGCACGCAGCTCGGGGTGACCCCGGCGGACGCGCTCGCGATCGGCGACGGGTCCAACGACGTCGAGATGCTGAGGTGGGCGGGGCTCGGCGTGGCCATGGGGCAGGCGCCGGCCCACGTCCAGGCGGTCGCGGACGAGGTGGCGCCGACCGTGCTGGAGGACGGCGCCGCCCTGGTGCTGAACCGGTACTTCCCGGGCTAGTCGGAGACGTTCTGCACGGCGACGACCTTGCCGACCTTGACCCGCACGACCATCTCGCCGGGCACGCCGTTGCGCTCGGCGTACTCGTCGGCGCGGTCGTCGCCCATGTAGCGCGCGGCCGTGCGGCCCGCCCAGTACTTGAGCTGCTCGGGGTCCTCGTCGACCACGGCCTGGCCGGTGATCGTCACGAAGTCGAACGGCGGCAGCTCGTTGTCGAAGCACAGGGCCACGCGGCCGTCGCGCAGGATCGACTTGCCCTTGACCGTGTCGCGCGCGGTCAGGAAGACCACGTCGGGGCCGTCGAGGTCCACCCAGACCGGTGCGACGTGCGGCGACCCGTCCTTGCGGGTGACCGCGAGCTTCGCCGTGCGCGCGGGCTTGGCCAGCACGAACTCACGCCACCAGCCTTCGGGAGCTTCCGTGTATCCCATGTGGCTCATTCAACTACGACCGAGGTAGCGCCACACGACGACGGAAGTTGACGCACGCGCAGACCGCAGGCCGATGTGGCGGCACCCCTCGGAGCGGGAAGGTGTTCCCATCACCGAGAGGGGAAAGCCAATGATCGAGGCAATCGGCCTCACCAAGAGATACGGCAGGACGGTCGCGGTCGACGACCTGTCGTTCACCGTCCAACCTGGACGGGTGACCGGATTCCTCGGTCCGAACGGCGCCGGCAAGTCCACCACGATGCGCATGATCCTGGGGCTCGACCGTCCGACGGCAGGCCGCGTGCTGATCGACGGCAAGCCCTACACCGAGCTCAACCGTCCACTTCAGACGGTCGGCGCGCTGCTCGACGCCAAGTGGGTGCACCCGAACCGCTCGGCCCGCGCCCACCTCAAGTGGCTCGCCGTGTCCAACGGCCTGCCGAAGAGCCGCGTCGACGCGGTGCTGGAGGCCGTCGGCCTCACGCAGGTCGCGAGCAAGAACGCCGGCGGGTTCTCGCTCGGCATGTCGCAGCGGCTGGGGATCGCCGCGGCACTGCTCGGCGACCCGAAGGTGCTGCTGTTCGACGAGCCGGTCAACGGTCTCGACCCGGAGGGCATCCTCTGGATCCGCACGTTCATGCAGAACCTCGCCGCCGAGGGCCGCACGGTCCTGGTGTCGAGCCACCTGCTGTCGGAGATGGCGCTCACGGCCAGCGAGCTCGTGGTGATCGGCAGGGGGAAGCTGATCACGCAGAGCAGCACGCAGGAGTTCATCGACCGCTCGACGGGTAACACCGTGCTCGTGCGCAGCCCTCAGCTCTTCAAGCTCGGCCCGCTGCTCGTCGACAAGGGCTTCACGGTTCGTGACGGCGCGGACGGCGCGTTGTCCGTATCGGGTGCCACCAGTGACCAGATCGGGGACATCGCCGCTGCGAACGGTGTCGTCCTGCACGAGCTGAGCCCCCAGCGCGGTTCGCTCGAAGAGGCGTTCATGCAGCTGACCGGCGATGCTGTCGAGTACCACGCAGAGATCGGGAAGTGAGTCTGATGACCCTGTTGGCAGTTGAGAGAATCAAGCTCTTCTCGACCCGCTCGCCGTACTGGTGCAGCGCGCTCGCCCTGGTCCTCGGCGTCGGGCTCACCGCGATCATCGCGGCCTCGACCGACAACGGCCAGCTGTCCCTCGGTGCCACGCAGTTCGGCAGCAGCCAGCTCGCGCTGTCCGTCGTGCTGGTGATGGCGGCCCTCGCGGTCACGACCGAGTACCGCTTCAGCACGATCCGCGCCACGTTCCTCGCGGTGCCGAACCGCACGTCCGCGCTGGTCGCCAAGACCGTCGTGGTGGCGTTCATCGCCGCGGTCCTCGGCGAGATCATCGCATTCGGCTCGGTGGGCATCGCCAAGGTGCTCTCGCCCGCCTCCGACCTCGCGATCACCACGGGCGACGAGTGGCGGCACGTGGCGGGCGTCGGCCTGCTCTACGGCATCGGCGCGGTCATCGCGATCGCGGTCGGCATCCTGGTCCGCCAGACCGCCGGCGCCGTCGCCATCCTGCTCGTCTGGAACATGCTGCTCGAAGGCCTGATCGGGATCATCCCGAAGGTCGGCGTGAAGATCCAGGCGTGGCTGCCCTTCATGAACGCCAACCACTTCCTGCAGCTCGGCGGGGACAACCCGGCCGAACAGGCGGGGGCGGGCGTCGACTTCAAGCTGAGCCAGTGGGGCTCGCTCGGCTACTTCGCCGCCATCGCGGTGGCGCTGCTGGTGGTCGCACTGATCGTCGCGAAGCGGCGGGACGCGTGACCTGTTCCAGGTAAGGGGGAGAGGGACCTGGGTCATCCGTCGGGGGGTGACCCAGGTCCCTGTCGGTTTCTTCGAGCGCACCGGGAGAGGTCATGATCGAAGCAGTCCGCCTGCAGAAGCACTACGGCAAGACCAAGGCCGTCGACGACCTGTCGTTCAGCGTCCGGCCGGGCCGCGTGACCGGGTTCCTCGGACCGAACGGCGCCGGCAAGTCCACGACGATGCGGATGATCCTCGGCCTCGACACCCCCACCGGTGGTGACGTCAGGATCGACGGCAAGCACTACGCCGAGCTCAAGCAGCCGTTGACCAAGGTCGGCGCACTGCTCGACGCGAAGTGGGTGCACCCCAACCGTTCCGCGCGCTCGCACCTCAAGTGGCTCGCCGTCTCCAACAAGATCCCGGTCAGCCGGGTCAAGGAGGTGCTGGAGGTCGTCGGCCTCACCGAGGTCGCGCACAAGAACGCCGGCGGGTTCTCGCTCGGCATGTCGCAGCGGCTCGGCATCGCGGGCGCGTTGCTCGGGGACCCCGAGGTGCTGCTGTTCGACGAGCCGGTGAACGGCCTCGACCCCGAGGGCATCCTGTGGATCCGGCAGTTCATGCACCGCCTCGCGAACGAGGGCCGCACGGTGTTCGTGTCGAGCCACCTGCTCTCGGAGATGGCGCAGACCGCGCAGGACCTGATCGTGATCGGCAAGGGGCAGCTGATCGCGCAGACCTCCACCGAGCAGTTCATCGCCGACGCCACCCAGGACACCGTGAGGGTGCGGTCGCCGCACGCCGCGAAGCTGCGCGAGATCCTCGCCGCGCACGCGACGGTGACGGACGACTCGGTGAGCGGAAGCCTGGTGGTGCACGGGATCCCGGCGCAGCAGATCGGTGAGCTCGCGGCGGAGAACCAGATCGTGCTGCACGAGCTCAGCCCTCAGCGCGGGTCGCTGGAGGAGGCCTTCATGCAGCTCACCAAGGAGTCGGTGGAGTACCAGGCCCACTGACGGGCTTGGGGCGCCGCGACCTGATGGCGGGCAACGCGATCAGCAGTGCCGTCATCACGGCGGTGCCGCCCGCCACCGCGGCGACGAACGGCAGCCGGTCGCTCAGGTCGGCCGGTTGCCGCTGGGGGCGTTGCGCGGCGAGGGTCGGAGTCGGTTGTGCCGGCGGCGGTGCCGGCGCGGGCAGCAACGGGTTCCGTTCCACCGGCGGGAGTTTCGCGGTGAGCGCGCCCATCGGGTTGACCATCCCGAACCCGGTCGTCGCGTCGCGGCCGGGTTCCGCCAGGTCCGTCGCCGTGCTGATCAACGCGTTGACGACGTCCTTCGCGGGCATCTCGGGGTGCTCGGCGCGCACGAGCGCCGCCACGCCGGACACGATCGCCGACGCCGCGCTCGTGCCGTCCATCTCGGCGTACCCGCTGGCGTAGACACCTTCCGGCGCGGTCGTCACGATGCCTTCCGCCGGAGCCGCGAGCACCGTGTCCGCGCCCACGTTGGACGACGCCCACGGCTTGCCCGCCCTGTTCGTGCCCGCGACCGCGATCACGCCGTTGATGTTGGCGGGCGCGGAGACCTCCTTGCCCTCGTTGCCGGTGGCGGCCACGAGGACGACGTCCCTCTCGATCGCGTAGTTCACGGCCTTGACCAGCGACGGCGTCATCGAACTGGAGAAGCCCAGCGACATGTTGACGACCTTGGCGCCGTGGTCGGCCGCCCACCGGATGCTGTCGGCGACGACGTCGAGGCCGAACTGCTCCTTCTCGTCGGCGCTCGCGATCGGCAGGATCTTGGCGCCGGGCGCGATGCCGAGCGCGCCGCCGCCCTTGCCGGTCGCGGCGATGATGCCGGCCATCCCGGTGCCGTGGCCGTCGACGTCGGTGGTGCCGTCCGTGCCCTTCGAGCGGCCGAAGCCCGTTCCGGGCAGGACCCGTCCGGCGAGGTCGGGGTGCTTCGCGTCGACGCCGGAGTCGATCACCGCGACGACCACGCCGTCCCCGCGCGCCCTGGCCTGCGCCGAGTACACGTCGAGCGCGTCGAGGTGCCACTCCTGCTCCTCGATCGTCTGCGCGGCGAGCAGCAACGGCAGCGCGGCGGCGAGCGCGGGGAGCAGGGGCACGACAGCTACATCGTGTTTCCACCTCACAACGCAACGTGCCTGCGGTCACAGGTTGTGCAGCGAATTGCGTAAGAGGGCTGTTAACAACCGATAAAAACCGGCATTTTGGACATCATCGACGTTTGGTTTCCCGTTCAATGGGGTTATCCCCGCTGCGGAGGTGGCCAGTGGTCCGTGTGGAAGCAATGCTCGGTCTCGAGTGGTCCAGTGCTCTCGAAGCTCCCAACCCTGCCGAAATCGCCCTCACCCCAGCTGACGCGCGCCGCTCGTGGGTGAACCGCGCCCCCGAGCACGAGGTGCTCACGATGTACCGCTCGGTGCGCGACGCCGAGGACGCGCCCGCGCCGTGGTGGCTGCGCGCGCTGGACCGGGGTCGCCTGCGCTCCCGCGCCGAAGGTCACGCCGTCGAGGACGCGGTGAGCGAGCTGCTCTCCTCCCGTCCCGGCTGGGTGTTCGTGCCCTGGGTCGACCTCGGCGAGGTCGGGTACTGGGAGTACGTGCCGTCCGAGAGCGGTGTCTACGGGCCCGCCACCCCCACGACGGTGCAGTTCACGGACTCGCACCGCGGTTTCGTGCACCTCGTGCCGGCGCACCGCGGCGCCGGTCGCCCGGAGGCCATCGACTTCACGGTCGACGACCTGCGCGCCCAGATCGAGGACATCGAACTGATCGCCTAGTTCCCGGTCATTAGAATGACCGGTCGTGACCAGCCCTGAGTTCCCCCGTTCCATCGTCAGCTTCGTCCAGCGCGGCGAGCGCATGACCGTGGGACAGGAACGCGCCTGGGACACGTACTGGGAGAAGATGGGCAACGACGTGAAGTCGTTGCCCGACGGGCCCCTGGACTTCGACTCGTGGTTCGGCCGCTCCGCGCCCGTGCTGCTGGAGATCGGGTCCGGCATGGGGGAGACCACCTCGCAGCTGGTCGCCGCCGCGCCCGAGCTCAACTACGTCGCCGCCGAGGTCTACAAGCCCGGCCTCGCCCAGCTGCTGCTGCGCGCCGAACACCTCGGCGGTCTCGACAACCTGCGCGTGCTGCGCGGTGACGCCGTGGTCCTGCTGACCGACCACATCGCTCCCGCGTCGTTGCACGGCGTGCGGATCTTCTTCCCGGACCCGTGGCCGAAGAAGAAGCACCACAAGCGCCGGCTCGTGCAACCGGAGTTCGTGTCGCTGATCGCGTCGCGGCTGGAGCCCGGTGGCGTGCTGCACCTCGCGACGGACTGGGAGAACTACGCCGAGCAGATGCTCGAGGTGTGCTCGGGCGAGCGGCTGCTGACCAACGTGTACGACGGCTGGGCACCGCGGCCGGACTGGCGGCCCGTCACCAAGTTCGAGCAGCGCGCGGTGAACGAGGGCCGGATCTCGCACGACCTGATGTTCCGCCGGAACGACCTCACCTGATCGAGGTCTCAAGCCGAACGAGTGAACACCCCGGGTCTACCGTTCACTCGTTGGAGTGGCCGGTGTTGATCACCCGAAATGCCCCGAGTGGCAGTGACGCGTGAGGCTGTTCCGGGCTTAGCGTTCCGCTCCGTGACCCCCGACGTCCTCCCCGTCGCGGAGGAGTTCGTCCGCATGTTCCACGCGGCGCACTCCGACGCAGGCTCGCTGTCCGCCCGCATCGCCCAGGTGCGCGCCGAGATCGCCGAGACCGGAACCTACCGCCACACCACCAACGAACTCGCGTACGGCGCGCGGATCGCGTTGCGCGATTCCGGGTGGTGCACCTCGGGTGTGCCGTGGCGCCGGCTCAAGGTCCGCGATCTGCGCGGCTACCGCAACGCCGCCGCCGTCGCCGGCGAGTGCGTCGAGCACCTGCGCCTCGCGACCAACGGCGGTGAGATCCGGCCGCTGGTCACGGTCTTCGCGCCGGACGCCCCCGGCTCGCCGGGACCGGTGATCTGGAACGAGCAGCTGATCCGGTACGCCGGGTACGCCGACGGGATGGGGGACCGGCGGTACACCGGGTTCACCGAGTCCATGCAGGGCATGGGGTGGCGTCCGCCCGCGCGGCGGTCGCGCTTCGACCTGCTGCCGTTGGTGGTGGAGACGCAGCACGAGGGCCCGCGGCTGTTCACGCTGCCGTCCGAGATCGTGCACGAGGTGCCGTTGGAGCACCCGACCCTGCCGTGGTTCGGCGAGATGGGCCTGCGCTGGCACGCGGTTCCGGTCATCTCGAACATGCGGCTGTCGATCGGGGGTGTGCACTACCCCGCCGCGCCGTTCAACTCGTGGTTCGTCGGCGCCGAGATCGGCACGCGCTCACTGGCCGAGGAGGGCGCTTACGGTGTGGCGCGCGAGGTCGCCGAGGCGTTGGGTCTGGACACCTCGTCCGAACGCACGCTGTGGCGGGACTTCGCGACCGTTCACCTGAACGCTGCAGTGCTGCACTCGTTCGACAAGGCGGCCGTCACCATCACGGACCACCACGCGGAGGCGTTGCACCGCCTCGCCTGGCTGCGTTCGCGCCAGCGGCCGTCCGCCGCACGTCCCGCGTTCCGGTTGGACACCGCAGCCGCGGCGCGCGCACGGACCGGTTTTCCGGCGCGCTTCACGGCCGCGTTGGACGAGACGCGTCCCCAACCGACGAGCAGGCTGGCGGAACTGCTCCGCCAGCAACACTCCCTGACCAGCGCCTGACTTCCCCATCACACGCTGGTGTGCGGTCTTCCCTAGTGCTTCGAGTCGATCATCACGCCCGAGAGGGCCATCAGCGCAAGGACCAGCAGGCCGACCACAGCGGCGGCCCAAGTGAACACAACTGACAACATGGCGTCCTCCGTCTTCCCCGACTTCCTGCTCCTCCAGAGTCCGTGACCGTCGCGTAATCCGGCATCCGCCGTGAGGGTGTTTCCGCAGGTCGCCTCATCAGCCTTCTGGCTGATGCCCGGGTAGCCCCTGGTCGGACGCGGGGTCGCACTTGCGGCCCTAGGGTTGCTCGGGTGGAGAGCACGGACTTGAACTGGCGGCTGCTCGCCAAGCGTCAGTGGCCGCTGGCGCTCTCGCTGGCCGGGATCGTCATCGCCGAGACCGGTTCGATCGACACCCCGTCCGGCTGGTGGCAGGTCCCCGGTGTGCTGGTCGTCTGCGCCATCTCGGTGCTCGCACCGCGCAGACCGTTCGACGCGGCACTGGCGGCGGCGTTCGCGATCGTCTGCGTGGCGATCTACATGCGGCTGCTCGGAGTTCCGATCGAGCCGCACTTCTTCCTGAGCGGTGCCAGCATCTCGATCACCGGCGCCGCCATGGCGACCGTGGCGATCCTGGTGCGCGAGTCGTCGCACTGGCGCGCGGTGGCCGGAACCCTGCTCGTGATCGCGGCGATGATCGCGATGGAGGTCATCGGGTGGCCGATCGTGTCGGAGCTCGAGTACCGCAGGTGGGAGCCGGATCCGTCGTCGTACCTGTTCGGCGCGTGCATCATGCTCGTGCTCGCCATAGGCACCGGTCTGTACTTCCGCGCCCGTGACAACGAACGCGCGTCCCAGCTCGCCGCTTCCGTTGCGGCGGCTCAGAACTCCGAGCGGATGGCGTTGGCGCGGGAGCTCCACGACGTCGTGGCGCACTACGTGACGGCGATCGTCGTGCACGCGCGAGCGGGTCAGCTCAACCGCGAGTTCGACGTGCTGCCGGGCATCGAGGCGTCCGGGAACGAGGCGCTCACCGCGATGCGCCGGCTGGTGGGAACGTTGCGGGACGGTGAGTCCACCGGTCCGGCCGCGTCTTCGTCGCTCGTCGACGACGTGCGTGCGCTGGCGGCGGAATCCGAGCTGCCGGTGCGGCTCTCGTTCGACCTGCGGGACGCGGTGCCGCAGGAACTGGCCCGCTCGGTGTTGCGGCTGGTGCAGGAATCGCTGACGAACACCCAGAAACACGCGTTCTCGGTGTCCTCAGTGGACGTTTCACTGTCCTCGAGCGACGGTGTGCTGCACCTGGCCGTGCTGGACGACGGTGTCGCCTCGGGCGTTCCCGTCGGCGGCTCGGGAGGGTACGGGCTCGTCGGCATGCGCGAGCGCGTGGAACTGCTGGGTGGGACGTTCTCCGCGGGCCGACGCGAACCGACCGGGTGGACGGTCCGCGCCGATCTGCCGATCAGCTAGCTCAGTCGAGGTCGCGGATGACTTCGAACTCCTGGGTCATCTCGAGGTCGCTCTGCTGGTCGTCGTTCTGAGGGTCGATGTCGGCCACTGATGCCTCCGCATGATCACGCCCGTACCGTGGACCGTGATCATGCCAACTCAGCGCCGGGTCGGCGGCTTGGGGGTGGCGGGCTTCTGCGCGCGGCGGAACTGACCGGCAGACGTGCACGACTTCTTCGACATGATCTTGAGACGCCCCTGTCCTGCCCGTGGTTGCTCGTGAATGCACAAAGGGCCCGTCGGCTCATGCTCTGACGGGCCCCTTGGATGGGGAGAAGTTTTAGGCCGGGGCGGACCCTGGGGGTCGGCCCGCGCCCGACACAGCGAGGATGCCCAGGCCGTCCGGAAGTATGCGTGCATGTGACCGGCATCACAATGGCAGGATTCTCCGCATGTCACTGCGTCTGCACGCCCCGGTGGTCCTGCCCTGCGACCCGTCCTGCGCCGTGTTGCGCGACGCGGTCGTGGACGTCGTCGACGGCCGGATCACCTACGTGGGTGAGCTCTCGTCCGCGCCTGCTTTCGACGGCGAGGCCCGTTCGCTCTCGGGCATCCTGCTCCCCGGCCTGGTCAACACGCACGCCCACAGCCCGATGACGGTGCTGCGAGGCCTGGGCTCCGACCTGCCGCTGCTGCGGTGGCTGCAGGAGCAGATGTGGCCGAACGAGGCGCAGATGACCGCCGCCGACGTGGGCACGGGCATGCTGCTCGGTGCCGTCGAGATGCTGCGGCACGGCGTCACCACCTCCGCCGAGATGTACTTCCACGGCCCTGAGCTGGTGTCCTCCGTGCTGGCCGCCGGCTCGCGGGTCGTGTTCGGCGGGGCGATCCTCGACGTGCCGGGCATGGACTGGAGGGCGCAGACCGACGAGATCTCGTCGTGGATCGACGCCGACGGCCTGCGGTTCGGACCCGGCGAGCGCGTCGAGCTGGCCTACGGGCCGCACTCCGCCTACACGCTGTCCGCTCCGCAGCTGTCCTCCATCGCCGTGGAGGCCCGTGCGCGCGGTGCGCTGTTCATGGTGCACGTCGCCGAGTCGCCGTTCGAGGACGAGGCCGCTCGCGCCGAGTTCGGGTCGGTGCCGGCGCTCATGAAGGCGTCGGACGTCTTCGGTGGCCGGGTGCTGTCCGCGCACTCCGTGCACCTGTCCGATGACGACATCGCCCTGTACGCGTCTTTCGGCGTCGGCGTGGCGCACTGTCCCGGCTCGAACACGAAGCTCGCGTCCGGGATCGCCCGGGTTCCCGAGATGCTGGCCGCCGGCGTGTCCGTCGGACTCGGGACGGACGGGCCCGCGTCCAACGACGACCTGGACCTGTTCGAGGAAGCTCGGCTGGCCGGGTTGCTGGCTCGGGTGTCGAAGATGGACGCGACCGTGCTCGGTGCGGCGCAGGCGTTGTTGATGGCGACCCGGGGTGGGGCTGCCGCGCTCGGGCGTGACGACATCGGGGCGCTGGAGGCCGGTCGGTGGGGCGATGTCGTGCACATCGCCGCCGATGACCCCGCCTTCGCGACCGGGCTGGACTCGCCCGACGAGCAGCTGCTGGCGAACCTGGTGTGGGGGTCGGGGTCCCGGCGGGTCACCGACGTGTGGGTGGCCGGGGAGCAGGTCGTGGCCGGTGGGGAGTCGACTCGGGTGGACCGGGCCGAGGCCCAGGCCGGGGTCGCCGCGGTGGCGCGGCGGCTGCGGGCGAGCTGACCGCTCAGTGCGGGCGCGACCGCACGTTGATCTCGGTGATGTGGGCGTCGGGCGTCGCCAGCACGGCCGCCGCCACCGCCCGCCCCACCGAGGCCGGGTCCAGGTACTTCGACGGGTCGTACTCGCCGCCCTCCTGCCGCCGCACGTCCTCCTGCATGGGCGTGGCGGTCCGGCCGGGGTACACGGTGGTCACGCGGATCGACGGCTCGTCGCCGCGCAGGGCGTCGGCGTAGGCGCGCAGGGCGAACTTCGAGGCCGCGTACACGCCCCAGCCCGGGTTGGCGTTGAGGCCGGCGCCCGAGTTGATCAGCACCACGTGACCGCCGGCGGCGCGGAGCTGCGGGAGGACCAGGTTGGTCAGTTCGGCCACCGCGAAGACGTTCACGTCGAAGGTCTTCCGCCAGTCGTCCTGGGTGGCCTCGCCCAGCGGGCCGAGCAGGGCGATGCCCGCGCTGTGGACGACCACGTCGAGGCGGGAGAGAGCGCTGAGGTCGGCTGAGGCGGCGTTCGTCAGGTCGAACGGCCACGCCCGGGCTCCCGGGAGTTCCGCTGCCAGCACGGACAGGGAGTCCTCGTCGCGGCCGCCCAGCAGGAGGTCGTGCGTGGGGGCCAGACTGCGGGCGATGGCCGAGCCGATTCCGCTGGATGCCCCGGTGACGAGGGCGACCGGACGATCACTCATGGGGGAACCTTAATGCCCAGGAAGTTGATCCTGCCGTTCCTGTGCCTGCTCTACTTCGTCAACTACCTGGACCGCGTCAACATCGGGTTCGCCGGGCCCAACGGGATGTCGGACGAGCTCGGGCTCACCTCGACCGTGTTCGGGTTCGCGTCCGGGGTGTTCTTCATCGGGTACCTGCTGCTCGAGGTGCCGAGCAACCTGGCGCTGCACCGGTTCGGGGCGCGGCGGTGGATCGCGCGGATCATGATCAGTTGGGGGATCCTCGCCACGGCCATGGCGTTCGTGCCCAACGGGACCGTGCTGATCGTGCTGCGGTTCCTGCTCGGGGTGGCGGAGGCCGGCTTCTTCCCGGGGATCATCCTCTACCTGACCTACTGGTACCCGCAGGAGGACCGGGCGCGGATCGTCGCGTTGTTCATGGTGGCGGTGCCGATCTCGACGGCACTCGGGGCCACGTTCAGCGGGCTGCTGATCCAGTGGACCGACTGGCGCACGATGTTCCTCGTCGAGGGGTTGCCGGCGATCGCGCTGGCCTTCGTGGTGTGGTTCTGGTTGCCGGACAAGCCAGCGGACGCGGTGGAACAGCCCGCGGAAGAGCACTGGCCGTTGAAGAAGGCCCTCACGCACCCGCGGGTCCTGGCGTTGAGCTTCGTGTACTTCGGGATCGTGTACGGGCTGTACACGCTCGGGTTCTTCCTGCCGACGATCATCAAGGGGCTCGCGCCGGACGCGGGCGTCGTCGAGCGCGGGCTGGTCAACGCGATCCCGTACGTCCTCGGTGCGGTCGCCATGGTCCTGTGGGCCAGGCACGGTGACCGCACCGGAGAACGGAAGTGGCACGTCGCCGCGCCCATGCTGCTCGGTGGAGCCGCGATCCCGTTCGCGCTGCACCTCGACAACCCCGTCGCCGCGATGGTCGCGGTCTCCGTCTGCGCCATCGGCGTCTGCGCTGCCCTGCCGACGTTCTGGGCGCTTCCCACGAGTTTTCTCGGCGGCACGGCCGCGGCGGGCGGGATCGCGTTGATCAATTCGCTCGGCAACGTGAGCGGCTTCGCGGCGCCGTACGTCACCGGGTGGCTGCGCGACCTCACCGGGACCCAGAAGACCGGTCTCTGGGTCGTCGGCATCACGATGGTCGCGGCGGCGGTCGTCGCGCTCGTTCAGAGGGCGGGCACGGAGAAGGTGTAGAGCGCCTCGTAGCGGACGGAGGTCTGCGCGCCTTCGGTGCACGCGCCGGTCGGGGCGAGACCGCCCTTGGTGTTGAGGCGCTGCACGTAGCTGACGCCCGCGAACACGCCGTCGCCCCTGGTGGACTTGGCCTTCAGCAGGAGTTCCGGAACGGCGCCGGGCACCTCGTTGCGGGCGCCGTCGACCGGGGCGGCCTCGACCGCGCTGCCGTCGACGGTGGACACCCAGATCGGGCCGCGGGAGTGCAGTCCGACGGCCCTGCCGAGCCGGTCCGCCAGGGTGGCGGCGGGTTCGAGGCCCTTCCACGCCCCGGCCGTGCAGGTGTAGGTCTGCACGCCCTTGGCCTGGAGCCTTTCGACGACCTTGTTGCCGGGCGGGACCTGGACCGCGGGTGCGACCCTCGCGGAGGCCTCGCTCATGGCACCCGTCGTCGGCGCGGCGGTGGAACCCGCGCCTCCCAACGCGATGCCCAGGAGAGTTGATGCGACCAGGACGATGCCAGTTCGTTTCATCACCCCCGGTCGTACGGCCCGGTCAACGGACCGGTTCAGTCTCGTCTCACTTGGCGGCGTAGAAGGTGTAGAGCGCCTTGTACGGGACGGACGTCTGCGCGCCGGCCTTGCACCCGCCCGCCGGGGCGACGCCGCCCTCGGTCGCGAGGCGCTGGACGAAGGTGACCTTGCCGAACAGGCCGTCGCCGCGCACGGTCTTGGCCTTCAGCAGGAGTTCGGGAACGGCGCCCTTGACGTCGTTCTTGGCGCCGTCGACCGGCGTCGCCTCGACCGCGCTGCCGTCGACCGCGGAGATCCAGACGGGACCGCGGGAGTGGATGATGATCGGCTTGTCGTCCTCGTCCACGAGCGTCGCGGTGGGCTCCAGGCCCTTCCACGCGTTGCCCTGGCAGGAGTAGGTCTGGACGCCCTCGGCCTGGTACTTCCCGACCAGCTCCTGGCCCGCCGGGACCTGGACGGCCGCCGCGACGGGCGTGTCCGCGGCCCGGGCGACGGGCGTGGGGGTGGCGGTACCGGTGGTGGGGGTGCCGCACGCGGCAAGACCCAGAAGAGCAGCAGCACCAACGAGAAGACGAACGTTCACGACTCACTCCAAAGTGGACGACCAAAGTGGACTTTTGGCTGTCCGCGGTGCAGCCACCCATCACACGGACGGGTGGCTGCACCGGTTCACGGCGTCGGAGTGAGCCGGACCACAGGATCAGTCGCAGATCCTGCGGCGGTCCTTGCGCCACACCACCGCGACGGACGGACGCGGCTGCGAGGTGCCGCCGTCCGGCCAGTGCGACAGCGGGTTGTTCGCCGACGCGCCGTCGATCTCGCCGGGGTGCTGCACGGACACCAGGACGAAGTCGTCGGTGATGACGGGACCGCAGGTCTCCGCGCCCTTGGGCACGGTGAGGAACTGCTTCACCTGGCCGCGGCGCCTGCCGGAGACCGGCACCGCGAACAGGCCGTCGTTGGAGCCCAGCGCGTTGCCGTCCGTGGAGATCCACAGGTTGCCGCGCGAGTCGAACGCGACGTTGTCCGGGCACGAGATCGCGCTGACCTGCGACTTGTCGAAGCCGCCGAAGTACGTGCCGGGGTCCTTCGGGTCACCGCAGACCAGCAGCAGCTTCCACGAGAACGTCAACGCCGTGTTGTCGCTACGGCGCTCCTCGATCTCCAGGACGTGGCCGTGCTTGTTGCCGTTGCGCGGGTTGATCTCGGTCGGGCCTTCCTTGCCCGCCTTGCCGCGGTCGGTGTTGTTGGTCAGCGCGGCGTAGATCCGGCGGTTGTGCAGCGAGGGCTCGACGTCCTCGGGGCGGTCCATCTTCGTGGCGCCCACCTTGTCGGCGGCCAGACGCGTGAAGACGTAGACCTCCTCGGCGGTGAAGCCGGGCACGAACGACTTGTCGTTGTGCGCCAGCGCGATCCACTCGCCGGAGCCGTCGAACTCGCCGTCGGTCGGGAGTGTGCCGGTGCCGTCGATCTCGGCGGCCGGGCTGTCACCGGTGAACTTGGCGACGTACAGCGTTCCCTTGTCCAGCAACTGCTTGTTGTGCTCGCGGGCGCGCTTGGAGTCGCCCTTCTGCATGCGCTCGTCGGAGACGAACTTGTACATGTAGTCGAAGCGCTCGTCGTCGCCCATGTACGCGACCACGCGGCCGTCCTTGGCGACGATGACGTTCGCGCCCTCGTGCTTGAAGCGGCCGAGCGCGGTGTGCTTGACCGGCGTCGACTTGGGGTCGAGCGGGTCGATCTCGACGATCCAGCCGAACCTGTTGGCCTCGTTGGGCTCCTGGGCCAGGTCGAAGCGCTTGTCGAAGCGCTCCCACTGGCGCGTCGTCGCGCCGCCGCTGATGCCGTAGCGGGCGAGCTTCGCCTTGGTGTCCGGGTCGGCGACGTTGCCGCCGTTGGCGAAGTACTGGTTGAAGTTCTCCTCGCCGGACAGGATCGTGCCCCACGGCGTGACGCCACCGGCGCAGTTGTTCTGCGTGCCCAGGACCTTGCGGCCCGTCGGGTCGGCGGAGGTCCTGAGGAACTTCGACCCGGCGGCCGGGCCCTTGACCTCGAACGGCGTGGTGAGCGTGATCCGGCGGTTGTACTTCTTCATGTCGTTCTTGGAGACGACGAGCTTGCCGGAGCGGCGCTCGCGCTCGACCTTGACGACCGACAGGCCGTGTGCGGCCCACGCGATCTTCGCGTGCTTCTCGGTGACCTTGTCCGCCGCCCAGTCCTTGAACATGAACGTTTCCGACGTGTACTCGTGGTTGCTCACCATGAGCCAGCTGTCCCAGGAGCCGGGCAGCGGGACGAGGCCGCAGAAGTCGTTGTTGAAGCCGAACTGCTTGGCCTGCGCCTCGGGCGTCTGGTTGTCGAAGTCGAACTTCGGCGCGTCCGGCAGCACCGCGTCACCCCAGCGGATGACGACGTCCTGCTCGAACCCCTTCGGCACGCTGACCTGGTCGAGGGTGTTGGGCGCCACCGGCTCGAAGTTCAGGCCGTCGTTGCCGCGACCGCGCAGGTCGAGGTCGACGCTCACGGGAGGAGCGGCGGCGGCCGAACCGGAGAACGCGAGCGCACCGGCACCGGCGGCCGCGACGACCGCACCGGCCTTGAGCATGCCGCGGCGGCTCACGACCTCCTTGACGACGTCGCCGAAGTACGCGTTGGCCGACGAGTTGGGCGCCTCGTGCGAGCACGCGTTGCCGCAGCGGAACTCACAGGTCACGGCCTGACGCCCGAGCGGGTGGTTCGTCGGGAGCAGGGGCAGCAGGCGGCGGCCCCGATCGGTGGATGAGGACACGCAGGCCTCCGAGATCGGTCAGTGTGGGAACTGGCCGAACCTAAGAGCCCAACGAGATCACCTGCCGTCCAAGAGGTGAACGGCAGGCGAACTCGTACTACTCCCGAACGATCACAGCACGCGCCGTGATCAGCCGATCTCACCCAGTTGACGACGGCCCGTGCGCCACACGGCCACGACCGACGGACGCGGCCTGCTCGTGCCGCGGTCCGGCCAGTTCGAGACGGGCTTGTCGGCGTTCGCGCCGTCCACCTCGCCGGGGTGCTGGACGCAGACCGTGATGACCCGTTCGCCGATCACCGGGCCGCACGTCTCACCGCCGCGCGGCACCGTGAGGAACAGCTTGAGGTGGCCGCGTTCCGGGCCCTCCAGGGGAACTCCGTAGAGGCCGTCGTTGAGCCCGTCGAGCTTGCCGTCGGCGTCCGTGGAGATCCACAGGTTGCCGTGCCGGTCGAACGCGACGTTGTCCGGACTGGAGATAGGGCTGACCTGCGACTTGTCGTAGCCGCCGAAGTACGTGTTCGGGTCGTCGGGGAAGCCGCAGACGAGGAACAGGCCCCAGTTGAACGTGAGCGCGAGCGCGTCACCACGACGTTCGACGATCTCCAGGACCTGTCCGTGCCGGTTGTTGATCCGCGGGTTGGGCTCGGTCGGGCCCTCCTTGCCCGCCGTGACACCGCGTTCGACGTTGTTGCTGAGCGCGCAGTAGACCGTGCCGGTGCGCGGGTGGCACTCGATGTCCTCGGGGCGGTCCATCTTCGTCGCGCCGACCTTGTCGGCCGCGATGCGCGTGAAGACGTAGACCTCCTCCGCGGTCATGCCCGGCACGAACGACCTGCTGCCCGACGCCAGCGGGATCCACTCGCCGCTTCCGTCGAACTTGCCGTCGCTCGGCAGCTTCCCGGTGCCGTCGATCTCGGCCGGCGGGCTGTCGCCGGTGAACCGGCCGACGTAGAGCGTGCCGTCGTCGAGCAGCGTCATGTTGTGGCGGCGCGCGGCCTTGCTGTTGCCGCGCTTCATCTTCCCGTTGGAGATGAACTTGTAGATGTACTCGAACCGCTCGTCGTCACCGGAGTACGCGACGATCCGGCCGTCCTCGGCGACGCGGATGTTCGCGGTCTCGTGCTTGAAGCGGCCGAGGTGCGTGTGCTTGACCGGCGTGGAGTCCGGGTCGTGCGGGTCGAGCTCGATGACCCAGCCGAACCTGTTGACCTCGTTGGGTTCCTGCGCGAGGTCCCAGCGCTTGTCGAAGCGCTCCCACTTGCGCGTGGTCGCCGTGCCCGTGACGCCGTAGCGGGTGAGCCTCGGGTCGTTGCGGCCGGCGGCGTTGGCGAAGTATTGGTTGAAGTTCTCCTCGCCGGACAGGATCGTGCCCCACGGCGTGACGCCACCGGAGCAGTTGTTGATCGTGCCGAAGACCTTCTTGCCCGTCGGGTCGGCGGCGGTCTTGAGCAGGTCGCTGCCCGCGGCCGGACCGCGCACCTCGAACGCCGTGTTGAGCGTGATGCGGCGGTTGTACTTGCTGAAGCGCGGCTTGTAGTGGCCGGAGAACAGCGAGCGCTTGATCATGAACACCGAGAGCCCGTGCGCGGCCCAGGCGATCTTCACCTGTTCCTCGGTGGGGTTGTTCGCGTCGTAGCCGCGGAACATGAACGGCTCGCTGGTGTACTCGTGGTTCGTGACCATGATCCCGGTCAGTTCCAACGGGTCCAGCGGCAGGATGGCGGCGAAGTCGCAGTTGAAGCCGAACTGCTTCTCCTGCTTCGCGGCCGTCTGGTCGTCGAAGTCGAACTCGGGGACACCGGGGAAGAGCGGGTCGCCCCAGCGGATCACGATCCCCTGCTCGTACCCCTCGGGGACGACGACCTCGTCCTTGGTGTTGACCTCGACGGGCGTGAAGTCGAGTCCCCGGGGTGGGCGGCCCTGGGACTGCTCGGGTGCCGCGGCGGCGGCCGTCGCGGGGGTGGCGATGGTGGCCGCGGCCGCGACGACCGCACCGGCCTTGAGCGCGGTGCGGCGGCTGACCAGATCACCGAAGTACGGGTTGTCCGAGGTGTTCGGGACGTCGTGGAAGCAGGCGTCGCCACAACGGTATTCGCAGGTCACCGCAGCTCTGCCTACGCGGTGGTTGACGAGCGGCAGGGGGATCATGGTGGTGGCCTCCTACGATCGGTGCGGGAACACGCACCGACCGTAGTTCACCCTTTGTTAACCGACTAGCTGCTCGCTCGCGATCACGACTTCCGTAGGTACTTCGCGCGTGTCCGTCTTGTTGAACGCCAGCAGCACGGCCGCGACCGCGCAGAGGACGGCCGCCACGACGAACGGCTGGGCGAGGTGGCTCACGAACGTCGCCGCCAGCGCACCGCCGAGCCAGCGCAGGAAGTTGTAGCCGGCGCTCGCCACGGGCCGCGGCGCGTCGCTGACGCTCATCGCGGTACCGGTGAACAGCGTGTTCAGCAGACCGCTGACCAGTCCACTCACGATCACGGCGACCACCAGCAACGGCTTGCTGGGCACCGCCATCAGCAGCATCAGCACGGCGAACGCGAGCACCGACCCGATGATCGCGCGCTTCTCGCCGATCCGGTCCGCGAGCCGCGGCGCCAGGAAGACGCTGGAGACGGCGACGCACACGCCCCAGCCGAAGAAGATCAGTCCGATCTCGACGGCACCCCACCGCAGCACGAACGGCGACCAGGCCAGCACGGTGAAGAACGCGGCCGTGTAGAGCGCCGCTCCGATGGAGGTCCTGAGCAGCACGGGGTTCTTCAGCGCCTTGAGCGGGTCGAGCAGACCGATCTTCGGACGTTCGTGGTGCGAGTCCTTGGCCAGGAACGTTGCACAAAGGATCAGCGCGGCCGCCATGAGGATCGCGGTGCCGAGGAACGGCCCGCGCCACGAGATGCTGCCGAGCAGCGCACCGAGCAGCGGCCCGACGCTCAGACCGAGACCGAGAGCGGCCTCGTAGAGCAGGATCGCGGCCTTCTGCCCGCCACTGGCCGCACCGACGATGACGCTGAGCGCCGTGGCGATGAAGAACGCGTTGCCGAGCCCCCACACGGCCCGAAGTCCGACGAGCTGCCCGATGCTCCCTGCCGCCGAGCACAGCAGCGTCGCGACGACGATCAGCGCGAGCCCGCCGACGAGCGTGCGCTTGGCGCCGAACCGGGCCGTCGCGGCACCCGTGAAGAGCATCGCCACGACCTGGACGCCGAGGTAGGAGGAGAAGAGGAGGGTGACCTGCGACGGTGTTGCGTGCAGACCCTCCGCGATGGACAACAGGATCGGGTCCACGAGCCCGATCCCCATGAAGGCGATGACCGCGGCGAAGGCCGTGATCCACACCTGCTTGGGCTGAGCTTTGAAATTCACTTCGCCATCCTAACCGATTTTGCTTAGCATAGCGAAGTATCGTGGGCCACAGGGTACGGTTCTCCGGTGGATGCGGTGATCTTCGACCTCGACGGCGTGCTGATCGACTCCGAGCAGGTGTGGGACGAGGTGCGCCAGTCGTTCGCGGCCGCGCACGGAGGGACGTGGACCCCGACCGCCACCCGCGACATGCAGGGGATGTCGACGCCCGAGTGGGCGGAGTACCTGGTGTCGGCCGTGGGGGTGCGACTGCCTGCCGCCGAGGTCTCCGCCGGGGTGATCGCCGCGATGGAGAAGGCCTACGCGGCGCACCTGCCGGTGATCCCCGGCGCCGTGGACGCGGTTCGTGCCGTGGCATCGCGGTTTCCGGTGGCGATCGCCTCTTCCGCGCCGGCTGTGCTGATCCGGGTGTTCCTCGACGTGACCGGGCTACCGGTGCCCGTGGCGGTGTCCTCGGAGGAGTGTGCCGCCGGGAAGCCTTCGCCTGACGTTTATCTGCTGGCGGCTTCTCGGCTCGGGGTCTCCCCGGCGTCCTGTTACGCCGTCGAGGACTCGACGAACGGGTTGAAGGCGGCGCTGGCCGCGGGGATGACCGTGCTGGCGGTGCCGAACCCGCACTTCCCGCCTGCCGCGGAGGTGCTGGCTCAGGTGCGGGTGCTGGGTTCGGTGTCGGAGTTGCCGGACGCGCTGGCGTAGCCGAATGCCAGCTAGACTCGCCCACTTCCAGGCGATTCGACCCAGCGCGTCGAACCTGTGTTCGATAGGATGTGGCGGTGGCGAACCGGCGTGAACAGGCGGCGCTCCTGCTCGCACTCCGCGACAGCGAGCGCGGCTGGGGCGACGTCACGAGCGCCGTCGAAGAAGCCGGATCCGCCCTGTCGGTGCTGGAGTCCCTGCTCACCCCCGACCAGCCGACGCTGGACCACGTCGTTCCCGAAGTGTCGGGTCAGCTGGACCTCGCCGAGAAGGAGATCGAGTCCTGGGAGACCGAGGGAATCCACCTCGTCACGGTGCTCGACGAGCAGTACCCGGTCCAGCTGCTGATGGTGCACCAGCGGCCGCCTTTCCTGACCTGCAGGGGTTTTCTCGACCCTGCCGACCAGTTCGGCATCGCCGTCGTCGGCAGCAGGAACGCGAGCGCACGCGGACTCCACATCACGCGTGAGATCGCGACGACGCTGGCCAAGCACGACATCACCGTCTTCAGCGGGCTGGCCACCGGCATCGACACGGCAGCGCATCGAGCTGTTGTGGATGCCGGAGGCCGGACGGTCTCCGTGGTGGGAACGGGTTTGCGTCGCTGCTACCCGGCGGAGAACGCGGACCTCCAGCGGGAGATCGCCAGGACGGGTGCGGTGCTGTCCCAGTTCTGGCCGGACACCGGTCCTGCGAAACACCACTTCCCGATGCGCAACGCCGTCATGAGCGGGTGCAGTGTCGCGACCGTCGTCGTGGAGGCAGGGGAGCACAGCGGCACCCGGATCCAGGCGCGGGTCGCGTTGGAACACGGGCGGCACGTCTTCCTGCTGCCCGAGGTCGTGTCCGGCACGTCGTGGGGCCGGGACATGGCGGACCGGCCGAACACGACCGTCCTGGAAGGTCCCGACCACCTGCTGCGCGTGCTGGACGAGTTGCGCGCCGGAGTCCCGGACCTGATCGACCTCTGACGTGAGCCCGCTCAGCCGCGTTCTCGAGCGGTACCTGAACATCCTGGTCGCACCGGACCGCGGACCGGACACGTGCACCACGTGCTTCCGTCCGACCGACGGGTATCTGCGCTGTTCGCAGTGCAACAACCACTTCCGCGAGTTCGGCACGGAGCTGGCCGACGTCGTCGTGGTCATCTCGATGGCCGGCAGGGGTGGCCAGCTGGCCCACGTCCTGGCGAAGTACAAGAACGGCGAACGCCAGGAGATGCGCAGGCAGTTCACCGACGAGCTGGCGTACGTGCTCGCGACGTTCCTGGCGAGACACCGGGGCTGCCTCGGTGAGTTCGACGTCGTCACGGTCGTGCCCAGCACGCGGCAGCGCAGGACCACCCACCCGTTGATCGACATCCTCGCCCGCCGCCTCAACATCACCAGGTACCGGTTCGTCGAGGCGCTGAGCACGTCGAGCGGCAACACCAGGCTGCCTCGACCGGACGAGTACACCGTCCAGGCCGACGTCAGCGGCAAGCGCGTGCTGCTCATCGATGACCAGTGGACGTCGGGCGCGAGCCTGCAGTCGTCGGCCATCGCCCTCAAGCGGGCCGGCGCGGCGCGGGTCACAGGCCTGGTCATCGGACGGCGACTCGACGGCCGACCGACCGGCACGTTCGACTGGGACGAGTGCGTTGTCTGCCGTCAGCGCTGACGAGTGGTGTGGCTCAGAACGTTGCCGGTGTAGTCGTGCCCAGACGGGTGTGTCGGGGTGCCGCCCCCACGTCCTCGTACTGGTTGTACGGGGGCGTGGGGGCGGTGCCGCGACGGATCCTGCTGAGCGCGGATACGCCGCCAACGTTCTGTGCCACGCCACTAGCGTGGCCGGTATGACGCAACGAGTTGCCGTGGTCACCGGCACGGCGCAGGGCATGGGGCGGCGCATCGCCGAGGTGCTGCGCGAGGACGGCTACACCGTCGTCGGCTTCGACCTGCAGGAGAGCGAGGGCGGGATCGTCGGCAACGTGGCCAGCGCCGCGGACGTCCAGCGCCTGACCGACCACGTCCGGACCACCCACCAGAGGGTCGACGTGCTGGTCAACAACGCGGGGATCGCCGGCATCGTGCCGTTCGAGGACACCACGCTCGAGCAGTGGGAACGGATCATGGCGGTCAACCTGACCGGGCCGTTCCTGCTCACGCAGGCGCTGGGCAGGCTGATGCTCGAGCAGGGGTCCGGCAGCGTCGTCAACATCGCGTCCGTCGCCGGGCTGCAGGGCGTGGCGGACCGGGCCGCCTACAACACGACCAAGCACGGGCTGATCGGGTTGACGCGCACGCTCGCCGTCGAGTGGGGCGGGCGGGGGATCCGGGTCAACGCCGTGTGCCCCGGCTGGGTCAAGACCGAGATGGACGTCGAGTCGCAGGCCGGCGGGTACTACGTGGACGACGACATCACCGACCACGTGCCGGCCGGGCGGTTCGCGGCGCCGGACGACATCGCGCAGGCCGTGCGGTTCCTGGCGAGCGACAACTCCAAGTACGTCAACGGTGTCGCGCTGCCCGTCGACGGCGGGTGGACCGCGGACGGCAGCTGGCAGAAGCTGCGGCTGTCGAAGCGGTGAGAGAAGGGCCGCCCTGACGAGGGCGGCCCCACTCAGCGGATCAGGCTTCGCCGCGGATGAACTTCTCGACGGCCTCGTGCGCCTCGGAGTCCGAGTACTGCACGGGCGGGGACTTCATGAAGTACGACGACGCCGAGAGGATCGGGCCGCCGATGCCCCGGTCGAGGGCGATCTTCGCCGCGCGGACCGCGTCGATGATGATGCCCGCGGAGTTCGGGGAGTCCCAGACCTCCAGCTTGTACTCGAGGTTCAGCGGCACGTCGCCGAACGCGCGACCCTCGAGGCGGACGTAGGCCCACTTGCGGTCGTCGAGCCACGCCACGTAGTCCGACGGGCCGATGTGGACGTTGCGCTTGCCCATCTCGCGGTCCACCTGGGACGTGACGGCCTGGGTCTTGGAGACCTTCTTGGACTCCAGTCGCTCCAGTTCCTTCATGTTCAGGAAGTCCATGTTGCCGCCCACGTTGAGCTGCATGGTGCGGTCGAGCTGGACGCCCCGGTCCTCGAACAGCTTCGCCAGCACGCGGTGCGTGATGGTGGCGCCGACCTGGGACTTGATGTCGTCACCGACGATCGGGACACCGGCCGCGCGGAACTTCTCCGCCCACTCCGGGTCCGACGCGATGAAGACGGGCAGGGCGTTGACGAACGCCACACCGGCGTCGATCGCGGCCTGGGCGTAGAAGCGGTCCGCGTCCTCGGAACCCACGGGCAGGTACGAGACCAGCACGTCGACCTCGGCGTCGCGCAGTGCCTGGACCACGTCGACCGGCGCCGCGTCCGACTCCTCGATCGTCTCCCGGTAGAACTTCCCGAGGCCGTCGAGGGTGTGACCGCGCTGCACGACGACGCCGAGCGGCGGCACGTCCGCGATCTTGATCGTGTTGTTCTCGCTGGCCCCGATGGCCTCCGAGAGGTCGACACCGACCTTCTTCGCGTCCACGTCGAACGCTGCGACGAACTCGACATCGCGCACGTGGTAGTCGCCGAACTGCACGTGCATCAGACCGGGCACGCGGGTGCTCGGGTCGGCGTCCCGGTAGTAGTGGACGCCCTGCACCAGCGACGCCGCGCAGTTGCCAACCCCGACGATGGCCACTCGAACGGTGCGGCGGTTTTCGCCCATTGCCGAGTCCTCCTTGATCAACATGTGAAGTTACTGCTCGTCCTGCTCGGACTGTTCGTGCGCGATGAGCTCGTTGAGCCACCGCACCTCGCGCTCCGTGCTTTCCAGGCCTTGGCTGTGCAGCTCACGGGTGTAGCGGTCGATCTGCTCGCCCGTGCGGGCGAGCCGCTCGCGGAGCCCCTCCCTGCGTTCCTCGACCCACCGCCGGCGGCCCTCCAGGATGCGCATCCTGACGTCGGCCGGCGTGCGCGAGAAGAACGCCAGGTGGACTCCGAACGAGTCGTCGTCCCAGGTCTGCGGCCCCGCCTCGGACAGGAGGTCGGCGAACCGCTCCTTGCCCTCGGGTGTGAGCTTGTAGACCTTGCGAGCCCGACGTCCCCAAGAAAGAGCCGACTCCTCCGGCCCCTCCTCCACGATCAGGCCCGCCCGTTGGAGTCGCCGCAGTGTTGGGTACAGCGATCCGTAGGAGAACGCGCGAAACGCTCCGAGCAGGTCATGCAAGCGCTTGCGCAGCTCGTAGCCGTGCATGGGCGCCTCGTGCAGCAGGCCGAGCAGCGCGAACTCGAACACGAGTCACCTCCTCGCACCTGCACCGATAGGTGAGGTGATTATATCGGCGCGATACATCGTGTGCTCCTCAGAACTGTGGGATGTGGCACACCGTGATACCGCGTCCAGGACTGCTGCCCTGAACGGCCCATCATCGAAAAGCGCCCGGCACGTACTCTTGTCACGTGTTGACCCAACGACAGGTGGTGGACTACTCGCTGCAGCGCAGGGCGCTGCTGGCGGAGGTCCATGCCGGTCGCACGGGCACCATGGAGGTCTGCGACGCGTCCCCGTACCTGCTGCGAGCTGCGAAGTTCCACGGAACGGCGACGGAAGTGCCCTGCCCCGTGTGCCGGAAGGAACCCCTGACCCACGTCTCGTGGGTCTACGGTGACGAGCTCAAGCACGCGGCCGGTTCGGCGCGCGCACCTGAAGAACTGGTGAAGATGGCGAACCTCTTCGACGAGTTCTCCGTGTACGTGGTCGAGGTTTGCCGCACGTGCAGTTGGAACCACCTGGTGCAGTCATACGTCCTGGGGAAGCGTGGGCTGGAAAAGCCACGCAGGAGGACTGCGGCGGAATGACCCACAGGTGACACTGCTCCGAATGAAGTACGACCACCGAACCGTGTGCTGATGCACGCCGGTCTGGGAGGCCTTTTCACGTGAACGACCAGCATGATGACCGGCAGCGCGGAGGCGAACCGCAGTGGCCGACCGGGGACGACCCGGACGGCGGCGGTACGAGGCGCGATGTCCCGAATCAGCCGCGACCGGGCACCCCGCCCGGCGGTTTCGCGCGCCCTCCCCAGGGTGGCACGCCGCCCGGTGGTTTCCCACAGCAGCAGCCCCCGCGCCGCCCGAACGGACCAGGCGGTCCGCAGGGTGGCCCCGGTGGGCCGCAGGGCGGTCCAGGCCGTCCGCAGGGGCCCGTGAACGGTCCCGGCGGCCCCCAGGGCGCACCGGGTGGTCCCCAGGGCGGCCCCGGCGGCCCGCAGGGTGGCCCCGGCCGTCCTCCGACGCCTCCCGGCGGCATGCCGATCGCCCCGCCCCCCGGTGCCCGTCGCCCCGGTGGGCCCGGCGGCCCCCAGGGCGGTCCCGGTGGTCCGGGCCGTCCCGTTCCCCCGCGCAACCCCGGCGAGGAACGCACCACGCAGATGCCGCCGGTCAACCGGCCGACGCAGCGCGAGCCCGAGCTCATCACCCACCGCGAGCCCGAGGACGAGTTCCTCATGGCCGGTGCCGGCGACGATGACGACGACTACGAGTACGACGACGAGCCGGAGCTCACCGAGGACGAGGAGCGTCGTCTGCGCAAGAAGAAGATCTGGAAGCGCGTCCGGATCGGCGCGTTCGTCGCGATCGGCCTGATGATCCTGGGTCCGGTGATCGCCGTCGCGGTCGCCTACCCGCTCGTCGACTGGCCCCGGCCGGACGAGATCGCGGCCAAGCAGGACAAGACGATCACGCTGCTCTACTCGGACGGCTCCGAGATGGGCAAGATCACCTCGCCCGGTGAGAACCGCACGATGCTCACCTACGAGGAGCTCCCGGACACCGTCAAGAACGCGGTCATGGCCGCGGAGGACGCGAACTTCTTCGAGAACCCCGGCTTCGACGCGAAGGCCATCGTCCGCGCCGTCTGGATCCAGGCGACCGGCGGCAGCTCCGGTGGTTCCGGTCTGACGCAGCAGTACATCAAGAAGGCCACCAACAACGAGGCCCCGACGCTGACGCGGAAGTTCACGGAGCTCGTCAAGGCCTACAAGATGAGCAACGAGTCGGACCACCCGACGATCCTCACCGCGTACATGAACACGGTGTACTTCGGCCGGGGCGCGAACGGCATGAAGGCCGCGGCGCAGGTCTACTACGACAAGGAGATGAAGGACCTCACCCCCTCCGAGGCCGCCTTCATCGCCGGCATGATCCAGATCCCCTCCTGGTCCGAGGACGAGGAGCACGCGAAGAAGCGCTGGGAATTCGTCATGGGGCAGATGCTCCAGAAGGGCTGGATCAGCCAGGCCGACTACGACGCCCGCAAGTACCCGACGCCGCTGCCGTTCGAGCAGACGCAGCCCGCGAGCCTCGACGGCCCGCTCGCCCGCGTGAGCCAGCAGGTCCAGAACGAGATCGACAGCGAGCTCATCGGTCTGACCATGGAGAGGGCGCAGAAGGAAGGCGTCACCGTCACCACGACGATCGACCCGAAGATGCAGCAGGCAGCGGTCGACGCCGTGAACTCGGTCATGGAGGGCCAGGATCCCGAACTGCGGACGTCGCTCAGCGCGATCGAACCGCAGTCCGGCGCGGTCAAGGCCTACTACCCGGGCAAGGACGGCCTGAAGGGCATCGACTACGCCAAGGGCACGATCCAGGAGGCCGGCTCGTCGTTCAAGCCGTTCGACCTGGTGGCCGCACTCAAGGCGGGCAAGGGCATCGGCGACACCTACGACGCCACCCCGCGCAAGATCGCCGGTGTCGAGGTCCGCAACGCGGGCACCACCACGTGCGGCAAGCAGTGCACCATCCGCCAGGCGATGAAGGAGTCCCTCAACACCGTCTTCTACGACATGGTGGCGGGTCCCGAGGGCACGGGCACCAAGGCCGTGGCCGACGCGGCGCACGCGGCGGGCATCCCGAAGACCGTGCGGGTCGGCGGCCAGGAGAAGCAGACGCTGGTGGGCGAGGGCGGCAACGCCCCCACCGCCGGTATCGCCATCGGTGCCGACAGCGCCCAGGTGCGGCCGTTCGACATGGCCTCCGCGTACGCCACCTTCGCCGCCCGCGGCATCTACCGCCAGCCGTTCTTCGTCACGAAGATCGTGGGACCGACGGGTGACGTCCTCTACCAGCACGTCGACCAGCCGGTGCCGGCGTTCGACCCGGTGGAGACGAAGAGCCGCGACATCGCCGACAACGTCACCGAGACGTTGAAGCCGATCCCGTCCGGGCCCATCGCGTGTGCCGGTGGCCGCCCGTGCGCCGGCAAGACCGGTACGCACGAGCTCCCCGGCAGCCTCGACCAGAACTCGAAGGCCTGGATGGTCGGCTACACGCCGCAGCTGTCCGCTTCCGTGTGGGTCGGCAAGGACCAGGGCAACCTGGCCATCAGGGACAAGTCCGGCAAGGCCGTCTTCGGCTCCGGTCTGCCCGGCCTGATGTGGAAGAAGTTCATGGACGCGGCACTCGCGGGCGCGCCGAAGGAGGCGTTCCCGAAGCCGAACCCGATCGGCAACTTCAACCCGCCGAAGCCGTCCGAGCCGCCGGTGGCGCCGTCGAGCCAGCAGCAGCCGAGCAACCAGCCGAGCAACCAGCCCCCGTCGCAGACCTCGGAGCCCGGCAAGCCGTCGCAGACGAAGCCGAACCCCGGCTGCATCCCGGGCATCAACTGCCCGGACCCGTCCGACGATCCCGATCCGTCGACCAGCGGCCGCCCCAGGGGCGGGGCGAGTCCAGGAGACGGCTGACAGGGGGAAGGGGCCCGGTGCACACGCACCGGGCCCCTTCCCTTTGTGCGGTTGCCCAGGATGTTGACCACGGCGAAACGGTCTTGGCCGTAACATCCGCGACGTGCCCAGCAGCCCTGCCGAGCGTCCCGCCGAGGCCCCGGAGCCCGACCTCGCCGAGGACACCGCTTCGCTCACCCGCGAAGAGCGCGTCGCGCCCACGTGGACCGAGTCGCTCGCCCGTGGTCTGAGCAGACCGTTCGGCGGTCCGCTCGGCGAGCACGCGCTGGTCGGCCGGAACTACTTCTGGACGGCCGTGCGGGTGATCCTGATGCTCGCCATCGTCACGTTGCTGCTGGGGTGGGTGCAGAAGTCGCCGTGCATCCAGCAGTACGTGGACGACAAGGGCGTCGTGCAGCTCGACTGGCGGGGGAGCAAGCAGTTCACCGCGCTCTGCTACTCCGACACCGTGCCGCTCTACACCGCGGAACGGCTCGACCAGCGCGGGTCCTTCCCGTACATCACGTCCTGGAAGGACGACGAGGGCAAGCCGACCGAGCACGTCCGGTACATGGAGTACCCCGTGGTCACCGGCCTGTTCATGTGGCTCAACGCGCGGGTGGCGCAGGGGCTCGTGGCGCTCGTGCCGGGGCTGCCGATGACGGTGATCGTGTTCTTCAACGTCACCGCGTTCTGGCTGGCCGTGGCGTGGCTGGTGACGGTGTTCTCGGTCGCGCGCATCGCGCGGCGCAGGACGTGGGACGCGGCCATCGTCGCCGTGTCGCCGCTGGTCGTCGTGCACGCGTTCACGAACTTCGACACGATCGCGACGGCGTTCGCGACGGCCGGTCTGCTGGCGTGGGCGCGGAAGAAGCCCGTGCTCGCCGGCGTGCTGCTGGGGCTCGGTGGCGCGGCGAAGCTGTACCCGTTGTTCCTGCTGGGGCCGTTGCTGTTGTTGTGCTGGCGGTCGAACAGGATCAAGGTGGGCCTCACCACCACCGCCGCGGCCATCGGCGCGTGGGCGCTCGTCAACGCCCCGATCGCCTTGAACCCGGCCTCGCACACGGGGTGGCGGGAGTTCTTCCGCCTCAACACCGAGCGCAACGCGGACCCCGACACGCTCTACAACGTGCTGGTGCAGTGGACGGGGTGGCAGGGCTTCGACCCCGGGCTCACGCAGGGACAGCCGCCGACGGTCCTCAACACGGTGAGCATGGTGCTGTTCCTGGTCTGCTGCGCCGGCATCGCGTACGTGGCCCTGAGCGCTCCCACCAGGCCGCGGCTCGCTCAGCTCGCGTTCCTGGTCGTGGCGGCGTTCCTGCTGACGAACAAGGTGTGGAGCCCGCAGTACTCGCTGTGGCTGGTGCCGCTGGCCGTGCTCGCGCTGCCGCGCTGGAAGCTGCTGCTGGCGTGGATGACGGTCGACGCGCTGGTGTGGGTGCCGCGCATGTACTTCTACCTCGGCACGGACAACAAGGGCCTGCCGATCGACTGGTTCCTCGGCGCCGTCCTGCTGCGGGACGCGGCCGTCATCACGTTGTGCGTGATCATCCTGAAGGAGATCTACCACCCGGAGCGCGACAAGGTGCGGCTGGCGGGCGACGACCCGTTGGAGGGCGTGCTGGCCGGCGCGCCGGACCGTCCGCTCGTCACACCCTCACGAGGCGAGCCATCGCACCGAATGCGGTCCCGTTCGGGTGCAGGTGATCACCGGAGTCGAACTCCGGACGCAGTCTGAGCGGGTCGGCGGGGTCGCGCACGGCCCTGTCGAAGTCGATGGCGCCGGGGAAGGTGGCGCGGATCCACGCGTTCACCTCCTGCCGCTGCCGTTCCCGTTCCTCGGTCCAGGCCGACCAGCCGCGCCACGGCGTGATGGTGCCGACGTGGAACTCCACACCCTCCTGGCGGCACCGCAGCTGGACCGTGCGGATGCCGGCGATGACGTTCGCGGCGTTGACGCCGTTCTGGATGTCGTTGATGCCGCCGAGCAGCACGACCTTGCGCACTTCTTTGCTGAAGAGGACGTCACGGCCCACACGGAGGACCATCGGCGCGTTGCCCAGCACCACGCCGTTGCCGTTGATGCCGGCGTTCAGGACCGCGTAGTCGCTCTGGACCAACGACGGCCAGGTGTTCTCGTACCAGCCCTCGGTGATCGAGTCGCCGAACATCACCACGGCCCCCGGCGCGGTGAAGCCCGCGACCTCGACCGCCGAGACGAGGCAGATCTGCTCACGCGTCGAGGTGATCGTGCGATGCGCACGGGCCTGGCACGGCGTGCCCGCCGGGGTGTACGTGCTGATCTCGAGCGTCTTGGTGACCGCGAGCAACACGGCGTCGCTGTAGACCTCGGCGCGGGCCCTGATCGTGACGGCGCGGGACCGGCCGAACGTGAGCTGCCGCGTCTGGCCGCCGGCCGTGACGGTGACCTGCTCGACGCGGACGGGCCTGGTGCCCATCAGGTTCGACAGGCGCACCCGGACCGAGGTGCCGCCCGCCGCGAGGTCGACCGTCGTGCGCACGCTCTGGTCGGGCACGGAGGCCGAGAGGGTCGGCACGGCCTGCCACACGGGCAGCCAGCGGACCACCTCCGATCGCACGGGCACGCCGGAGGCACCGCAGGCCAGCAGCAACGCCAGCACGATGATCACCCTCACGGGTGGAGTGTGCTGCCGATCAGCGCCGCGCTGCTACGTCTCCGCGGAGGAATTTCAGGTCTTCGCGGTCGTCCTCGGTGACGTCCGCCGACTTCAGGAACACGACGAACAGCGCCACGAGCAACGCGGCACGGCCCCACACGCCGATCATCACGGCCTGCGCGGAGAAGCTGTCGTAGATCCCCGCCGGCTGGCCGAACTCGATCGCCCAGAACCACCGGAAGATGCCGATGCCCATGGCCAGGTCGACCACGAAGTAGGCGAACGCCCACATCAGCCGCACGCGCAGCAGCACGAGAAACGGCACCAGCCACAGCGTGTACTGCGGCGAGTGGACCTTGTGCAGCAGCATGAACCCGCACAGCATCGCGCCGGACACCGCGATCCACGGGTAGCTGCCCTCGCGCCGGAACCGCATCCAGCCGTAACCGGCGGCGATCGCGAACGAGATGAGGATCGTGATCGGCGAGATCACGCCGACCAGCGACTGCATCGCGTCGTCGCCGATGAACGGCCGCAGGCCCCAGTACCAGATCGAGTTCGTGGTGATGTCGACCCGGCGCAGCCCCTGGAACTCGAACGACGCCGCCCAGCCGTCGTACCCCGCGATCGCGAACGGCACGTTCACCAGCACGACCGTGATGATCGAGGCGAGCCCGACCTTCACCGCGCCGGCGACGTCGACCTTCTTGCCGTCCGGCATCTCCTGGCCGCGCCAGCCGCCGGTGGCGACGAAGAGCATCAGCGGCAGCACGAAAGCCGCCGGGTAGACCTTGAACGCGAACCCGAGACCGAGCAGCACGGACGCCACCGTGGCCCGTTCGACCAGCGGTCTGTTCCACCGGTGGACGACGAAGACCGCGGCGACCGAGCAGAGGACCACGGGCAGGTCCCAGTTGTGGAACGCGTACAGGACCAGCGGTGGCCCGATCGCCCACAGCAGGGCGCGCCAGCGGGCGAGCTTGCCCAGCATCCAGCCCGTGAGCAGGCCGAACGGCGCCATCAGCAGCGACGAGTAGAGCAGGTACTCCGCGTCGTTGTGCGCGAAGATCGCGCCCGCCCAGATGAGCAGGCCGGAGAGCACCGGGTACTCGACCGAGCCCCCGATCAGGATGCCCTGCTCGTTGATGTTGCCGTCCACGTACGGGAAGACGTGGCGGTCGATGTCGCGCCCGATCCAGAGGTGCTGGATGTCGGAGTAGCAGACGTCCTGCTTGTTGCGCTCGTCGTAGTCGGGCTGCGTGCGGCCCCACTGGTCGAAAGCGGGACCGGTGCAGCGGTCCTTGTTGATGAAGCCGAGCAGCAGGGTGAGCCCGCACAGGAGCACGAGCACGACGAGAGCGGCGCTGCCGAAGCGGTTCGTGGAACGCCCGCCGTCGCCTCGCTCGGGCGTCACGCTCACCACCTCGTGCACGGTGTTCACCGGCCGGCGTGGTCGCGCAGGAAGGCGATGTCGTCCGCCTGGCCCTCGTCCGGTGTCTCCACCACGACCGGGCATCCGGCGGTGGCGACCACGGCCGCCAGCTGGTCCGCGTCGATCGTGCCAGTCCTGATGTTGTCGTGCCGGTCGCGCGAGGAACCGAACTCGTCGCGCGAGCTGTTGAGGTGCACGAGGTCGATCCGCCCGGTGATCGCTTTCACCCGATCGACGATGCCGACCAGGTCCTCGCCGGCGGCGAACGCGTGGCAGGTGTCGAGGCAGAAGCCCGCGCCGAACTCGCCGACCGCGTCCCAGAGCAGCTTCAGGGAGTCGAAGGTGCGGGCCATGGCGCCGTCGCCGCCCGCGGTGTTCTCGATCAGGACCGGGACCGCGAAGCCGCCCTCGGCGACCTGGCGCTCGAAGAACTTGCGCCAGTTCGCGAAGCCCTCCGCCGGGTCCTCGCCCTTGGTGACGTGGCCGCCGTGCACGATCAGGCCCTTGGCGCCGACGGTCGCGGCGGCCTCCGCGTGCTGGACCACGTTCTTGCGGGACGGGATCCGGATCTTGTTGTTCAGCGACGCGATGTTGATCATGTACGGGGCGTGGACGAACACCTCGAGATCGGAAGCGAGCAGGGCCTCCGTCTGCGGATGAGGTTTCGGCTTCTTCCAGCCCTGGGGATCCGACAGGAAGAACTGGACGACCTCGGCCCCGCGTTCGGCCGCGGCGCCGACCGGGTCGTCGTCGCGTACATGGGCCCCGATGCGCATACGCAGGAGGGTAGTCGGCGTCCGCAACGCGATCGCAGCCGCCGCCGATAGGAGTAATTGCGAAAACTGGGACTGGTTCGCGTCACCACCAGGACCTACGGTCGTTACTTGAGAGTAGGAAAGGGGTTCGCATGAGGCTGATGAGCGTCGCCGCCACGGCGCTGCTGGCCCTGGCGTCCGCTTCGGTGGGCGGGGTCGCGCACGCGGCTGATCCCATCGTGGTCGGCAGCTGTGCCACCACCGTGCAGGGCGCGCCCGGCACTCCTGTCTCCCTCAGTCCCGCCGCCGTGACGCAGCCGATCACGGACCTCGTGCGCGCCGTCCCCGTGCTGGGACCACCGCTCGCCGAGCCGTTCAAGCAGGCGTTCTCGCAGGTCAAGCCCATTCCGATCGGTGCGGTGCAGGTCGGCACCACGACCATCAGCGGTGGCACGATCGCGAACGCCGTCATGGTCGAGGTCAACAAGATCCCGCTGCTCGGGCCGATCCTCGGCACGCTCGACAAGACCGTCCGCGCGACGCTGACGGGCGGGTGCTCCGTGACCGTCGTCGCCGTCAACCAGGTCGCGGCCCCGGTCCAGGACACGTCCAGGGGACTCGCCGACGCCTCCCAGCAGGCGGTCGGAGCGGTCCCGGGCGCGCCGAAGCCCCCCGCCCAGCAGCCCCAGCCGCAGCCCGGCACCAACCCCGGCACGCAGCAGCCCGGTACCCAGCCCGGCGTTCCCGGTGTCGGCGCGGGCGCGCCGAGCAACCGCGACTTCTCGCTCTACCCGATCGGCGCGAACTTCGGCCGCGTGCCGCTGTTCAGCTACGGCTCGCTGCCGTTCGCGATGCCCGGCCTGTACTCGCCGTCGCCCGGCGTGCGGTACGGCTCGCAGGTGCCCCGCGCGTCCAGCGGCACCGGCGTCGAGGGCGACTCGGTGCAGGCCGCCGGTCGCGCGACGGCGCTGCCCAGGCTCTCCGGACCCGGCGGCGTCGGCGCTCCGGTGCTGGTCGCGGTGCTGATGCTGGCGCTGGTCACGGGCGCGCTGGTCCGGACCTGGGTGCTCCGCCGCACCCCTGCGTAGTCACCGGACGCGCTCTGTTAACCTTTGTCAGTTGCTGACGCGACGACCCTCCTGCCACGGAGAGCCCGTGGCCGCGAGTCCACAGGAGGTGAGTGGTCCTCATGCGTCATTACGAAGTGATGGTCATCCTCGACCCCAGTCTCGACGAGCGCACGATCGCGCCGTCTCTCGACACGTTCCTCAACGTCATCCGCACCACGGGCGGAAACGTTGAGAAGGTCGAGGTGTGGGGCAAGCGCCGGTTGAGCTTCGAGATCAACAAGAGCAGCGAAGGCATCTACGCCGTGCTCGACCTGACCTCGACGCCGGACGCGGTGAAGGAACTGGACCGCCAGCTCGGTCTGCAGGAGACGGTGCTCCGGACGAAGGTCCTGCGCCGCGAGCCCGCCAAGTCGGCCGCCAAGGCCTGACGAACCTCGATTAGGGGAGCTCCCAAGACATGGCTGGTGAGACGACGATCACGGTGGTCGGGAACCTGACTGCCGACCCCGAACTCCGCTTCACCCAGAGCGGTGCCGCGGTGGCGTCCTTCACGGTCGCCTCCACGCCCCGCACCTTCGACCGCCAGTCCGGCGAGTGGAAGGACGGTGAAGCGCTGTTCCTGCGGTGCAACGTGTGGCGGCAGGTCGCCGAGAACGTGGCCGAGTCGCTCACCCGCGGTTCGCGAGTGCTCGTCTCCGGACGGTTGCGCCAGCGTTCCTTCGAGACGAAGGAAGGCGAGAAGCGCACTGTCGTGGAGCTGGAGGTCGACGAGATCGGCCCCTCGCTGCGCTACGCGACCGCGAAGGTCAACAAGGTCAGCCGTGGAGACGGCGGCGGTGGCGGCGGCTTCGGCGGCGGCGGCGGTCAGCAGTCTCGTGGCGGTGGCGGCGGCGCGCCGGCAGACGACCCGTGGGGTTCCGCCCCGCCGGCCGGCTCCGGTGGCTTTGCCGACGAGCCCCCCTTCTAGACCGAGTGCACCGGTCACCCAGTACTTCATTCACCGCGTAACCAGGAGTTAGAGACACATGGCCAAGCCGCCTGTGCGCAAGCCCAAGAAGAAGGTCTGCGCCTTCTGCAAGGACAAGAGCGCGTCGCTGATCGACTACAAGGACACGACGCTGCTCCGCAAGTTCATCTCGGACCGGGGCAAGATCCGTGCCCGCCGCGTCACGGGCAACTGCTCGCAGCACCAGCGCGACGTCGCTGTTGCCGTGAAGAACGCCCGTGAGATGGCCCTGCTGCCCTACACCTCGACCGCTCGCTAAGAGAAGGGAACTCCTGCGATGAAGCTCATCCTCACCGCTGACGTTTCCGGCCTTGGCGCGCCCGGCGACATCGTCGAGGTCAAGGACGGCTACGGCCGCAACTACCTGCTCCCGCGCGGCTTCGCCATCGTCGCGACCCGCGGCGCGCAGAAGCAGATCCAGGTCATCACCCGCGCGCAGGACACCCGCCGCGTGCGCGACCTGGACCACGCCAAGGAGATCAAGGCCGCGCTCGAGGGCCTCTCCGTGGAGCTCAAGGCCAAGGCCGCCGCCGGCAGCACCAAGCTGTTCGGCTCGGTCACCGCGTCGGACGTGGCGGCTGCCGTCAAGTCCGCCGGTGGTCCGGTCCTGGACAAGCGCGCCATCGAGCTGCCGGGTCACATCAAGACCACCGGCAAGCACTCGGTGACGGTTCGCCTCCACCCGGAGGTCACCGTCGCCCTGCCGCTCGTCGTGACGGCGGGCGAGTAAGTCCTTCGATCTTGTGGGGCCTGCCGCACCACTCGTTGGTGGGGTTCTCCCACGGTTCGGTTCGCTGAAGCGCTGCCCGTCCGGAATGCTCCGGGCGGGTGGCGCTTTCGCTCGTTCGGACTAGTGCCGCGCTGTCCACGTCCTGTGGATAAATCCAACGCTCGGCGCATGCGCGACACGCCGAAGAGGGTGTTTTCCGCGACACGCCGAGGGTGTGGCGCACAACTTCTTCCACAACTTGTGCACAGCCTCTGATCTGGGGTTACTTCCGTCACTCCACCGGTTGTCAACAGGTTGTCCCCAGCGTCGCGATCCCTGTGAGCAACCATCCACAGGTTGTCCCCCAGTTGTCCACAGGTCGATCCACACGCTGGTTTGCTTGCTCCGGACGGGTCCCTCTAGCGTCGCGGCCAGGGCGACGCCATCGCACAGCGTGGCCGCCCGGAATTGTCGGTGCCGCGCGGTACAACTAGGGGACTCAGGCACCGGCTCTCGACTTCTTCGCAGGGGTGATTCGGCAGTGGCGCTCGTGGACGACCGGGGCATGGCAGAACCCGCATTCGAGCGTCAGCCGCCCCAGGACCTGGCTGCGGAGCAGTCCGTTCTCGGCGGCATGCTGCTGTCCAAGGACGCGGTCGCCGACGTCATCGAGGCCCTCGCGCCCAACGACTTCTACCGCCCGGCGCACCAGGCGATCTACGACTGCATCCTCGACCTGTACGGCCGGGGTGAGCCCGCCGACCCGATCACCATCTCCGCGGAGCTCGAACGCCGCGGCGAGCTGATGCGCGTGGGCGGTGCGCCGTACCTGCACACGTTGATCGCGACGGTCCCCACGGCCGCGAACGCCGGTTACTACGCCGAGATCGTTGCCGAGAAGGCGGTGCTGCGCCGCCTGGTGGAGGCCGGCACGCGCATCGTGCAGCTGGGGTACAACGGCGCCGAGG